>CAVURH010000019.1:0-96213 GCA_963743725.1 uncultured Solirubrobacterales bacterium | reverse complement strand
GCAAGTGACCATCCCTTCACTTTGCCTTTACAAGTCATGGCGGTTCAGGGGCATTTAGAGCTCTCGGACAGCACCGCTGTGCGGTCCCATCGCGTCACCGACCCGTTCGCGGGACTGTCAATGGCGCAGGCCGCTCGAGTTCGCCTCTGCCCGCCACGCGGACCAGTACCGGGAGATCGATCACGCACCCTTCATCGCCCATCCAATCGAGGTCGGTTCGCTACTGCAAAGGGATGGGCAGCCAGACGAAGTCATAGCCGCCGGTTTGCTTCATGACCTGTTGGAGAAAACCCAAACTAAGGGCGCGGAGCTTCACCGGCGGTTCGGAGCCTCCGTTGCCAGGCTTGTCGAGTCGGTCTCGGACGATCCATCGATTGATGATTACGCGTCGCGCAAGCACGAGTTGCGCGATCGCGTAGCGCACGCCGGCTCCAACGCGGTCGCGATCTTCACCGCGGACAAGATCTCCAAAGTCCGGGAGCTCGCGCTGTTGCCAACCTCGAGCCTTGACGAAACCACGACCCGCGCCAAGCTCGGCCATTATCGGGCGAGCCTCAAGATGCTCCGCAGGGTTGCCGGGAACAGCGCGCTCGTAGACCTTCTTGGCGCCGAGCTCGACCGGCTGCCGCACAAGCAGCGCCCGGACTCGCCGACGGCGCAACCTACGGGCACCGCAGGCGCGAAGCGGAGCAAGCCGCGAGCTCGCACAATCCGATCCCCTGTTCGCACGCGCCAGCGGCCGGAACGGCTGAAGCTGTAACGAGCCCTGACCAGCTCCATCCCGCCCCGGCGCGTCACGCTCGTTCACGACCTGACAATCGCTCTGGCTTCCTCGGCCGGCGGCGAGAGGCTCGAACGCGCGGCCGTCAGGCCGTCGCGCTCTACTCCGGTCAACCAACGGGACGCTGGCTGGCCGAGCAATGAGCACTCAACCAACCACCGTACTTGGCGAGTACGGTCGCGGCTATGCCGTGCCGGCGGCGCGTGGAGTCGGACTGATCAATGCGCCAATGATCCAAAGCAGCGGGAAAAAGAATCCGATCCAGAACATCCAATAGTGCCCCTTGCGGAACGTTGTCAGCCCGAAATAGATCCAGCACGCCACGTAGATGATGGCCAACAGAATCCAGAGAAAAGTCATCTGGTTCACCGCCTTCGAGATAAGTCCCAGGGCCGTCGCTGCTCCCCGGGTTAAGGTGCATGTGTCTTGCCTACCAAGACTCGCGACCGCGATCGCGATATCCAACGGGTGAAACCGGCGATTTGCCTCAGTAGTTATCCGTCGAAACGGTCCGCTGACCTTGTCCGCCGATGAACCGCTCCCAGGAATCAGTGCGCCACCAATCCACCTCCGCGATCCGACCTAGGACGACGGCCACATTCTCGATCCGGTCATCAGAACGACTGGCAAGCGATCTTCCGCTTGCTTTGGAGTGCCTCATAGTGGTTCGCCCCAGCGCTGTCGTCGGTCTCGCCGCGAGCCAGGGCCAACGGCGGCATTTGAAGGCGGCGAACCGCGTCTGGGAGATGGGAGTGAGTAGTCGCGCGCGGAGAACGGGCCGGGCTTCCTGCCCGGCTGGCCGTCGCGCGCGGCGACGCTCGGTAGGTCGGATTGGTCATATGCATCGAAACAACCGAGTCACACGCGCGCGGAGGCGATCGCGGCGCCCTCGCGTCCATGCTCGGGAACTGTTCCTCGCGCGCGGAGACCCACGCTATTCCCCAGGACGGCCGCAAGCGGCTGCCCGTCCTGTGACCACCACCGCATCTGCACCCCAGGGCAGGCGCACACTCTACGCACAGGGTGCTGCAAGACGTCCCTGAAGACGTCCCCCGCTCACGGATCGCCAGCAGCGGCGGGCGATTTCCGGTGACCTACCGCCGACCTCGCGCCCAGCAGAGGGACGTCTTCTGACATCTTCGGGACGTTTCGGGACGTCTTGGTCATTTGCAGGGCTTTTATGTGTCCGCGGTCGGCTGGGCCGTGGCCAGCGCGGAAAGTGTGAACGCCTCAGCCACGAGCTGGGCGTCCTCCGGTCGCGGCGAGTAGTGGAGGTACCGCATCGTCGTCTGGATGTCCGCATGGCCCATCCACTCCTGCACGCGACGAATGTCAGCTTTGGCGATCATCCGAGTACCGAACGTGTGGCGCAGATCGTGGAATCTCAAAGGCCGCAGCGCGGCCGCCGTCAACGCCGCCTTGTACCGGCGTCGCAGCGCCGACCCATCGAGGTAGCTGCCCGTCTCGCCGGCGAACACCAGGTCATCATCGCCAACCCAATCCTCCCGCCGACCGAGCTGCGCAAGCGCCGAGGCGACGTCAGGCGCCATCGGAACAGCTCGAACCTTGCCCGACTTCGGGGTCGTGAGCTGCACCGGCGTAGTAGCTCGCCCGCACCCGAATCACCGAGCCGGCGAAATCGACATCACGCCAGCGAAGCGCGAGCAGCTCGCCCATGCGCAGACCGGTGAAGGCGGCGGTCAGGAAGATCGCGGCGTCGAGCTCGGACCACGCCGCGCGGACCAGCGCCCAGACCTCCTCGGGCGAGAACACCTCGATATCGCCGCTGCGGCGCTCCTGGAACTTCTCGACATCGGCCGCCGCGTTCGCCGGCAGACCGTAGACCCGCCGCGCCCGACCGAGGATCCCGTGGAGCTGGATGAGGAGCTTGTTCCGGCTCCGAACGGAGCCATCGAACGACGCGACCCATGACTCGATCGCCGCTGTCGTCACCTCCTCGACCGGCATCGAGCCGAACGCCGGCAGCAGGTGCGCCTTGATCGACGAGCGGTAGCCGCGCACCGTCGACGGCTTGCGGCCACGGTCGTGCTCGATATAGCGGAGGTACTCGGCGGCCGCGTCCTCGAACGTCGCGCCGGTTCGCACCATACCCGGGAGGGTCCCGCGGCGAGCCTCCTCCAAGACCGAGCGCAGCCAGTCCTCCGCGAGCCGCTTTGTGAAGTACCCGACCGCAGGCCGTCCGCGACCGGTCCAGGCCGGCCCCAGCTTCTTCTGGACCTGCCGCCCGTCCGGCAGCCGGTACTTCGCGTACCAGACCGGCCCGCGCGCCCGCTCGACCCGGAAGACGTGGCCAGTTGGAGCCTGCAAATCGCCCGCCATAGGCCCAAAGATACGCCGACCTCGGGACATATTGGGGACACGTTCAGACTTGGCACATCCCCAGAAACGCGAAAACCTCGCCAGACCGGGGCCTTCTCGAATGGGCCGTGGAGGACTCGAACCTCCAACCTTGGGATTAAGAGTCCCCTGCTCTACCAGTTGAGCTAACGGCCCGGGGATTCGGCGATGTTAGCCGCCCGCCAGGGCCGGGGGCGGCCCGGGCGGGGGCCTACGTGGTCGCGTGCCCCGGGGCGACGGCGGGTGAACGTCACGCTCCCGTCGCGTGGTTCGGCGAGGGTGACGTTTGCGTAGGTGGCGGAGGGCAACGTCACGTTGGGCCTGGGCCGGCGCGCGAGCGTTACGTTTCCCCAGGAGGAGGAGACGCCCCGGGTCCCGGCGCCCGCCCGAGCCCGCCCGGCCGGCGCGAGCCCGCCCCGGCGCCCGCCCGAGCCCGCCCCGGCCCCCGCCCGCGCGGCGGGCCCGCCGGCAGCAGAAGCCCGCTCAGCAGCTCTGCGCCAGCGTCTGGCTGGTCTTGGCGCCCTGGAGCTGGAGCTTGACGGCGGCCTGGGACGCCTTGGGCACGAGGTTTAGCGCCTTGGCGGCGGCGAGATCGCCCTTGCGAGTCTGCTTGGCGGCGTAGGCGGCGGCCGCGAGGCACATGTAGCCCTTCGCCGCGGTCGGCTGGGCCAGGGTCTGGGCCTCCCACGCGCTGGCCTCCTGGGCGTAGTTGCCGAGCTGGCCGTAGGCGCGGGCGGCGAGGATCGCGACGTTGGGGTCGACCTTGTTCGTCAGCGTCTGGTACTTCTGCCAGGCCTCGGTCAGCGTGGCGAGCTCCTTGCGGCCGCCGGCGGTGAACTGGCCCGTGGCGGCGTCGATGTTGTTCCCCTGGCCCGCCGAGGTCCACCGGGCCTCGACGAGCTGACCCCACGCGGCCGCGTTTGCAGGGTTCAGCTGGGTGGCGCGCAGCGCGGCCTTCTCCTGCGAGCTGACCACCGCCTTCTGGTTGCTGCTGCCGCCGTTGAACGCGTTGAGCAGGCCGCCGCCGCCGGTCCCGGTCCCGACGCCGAACAGGACAAGCCCGCTCAGCATCAGGAGCGCGAGGCCGAGATATACGACCTGCACGGTGCGCCGGCGGCCGCGTTGGCGAAGGTCAAAGAGCATGTGGCGCTAGGTCGGATCGAGCCCGTCGTCGACGGACGATAGTTCGGCGGCGGCGCGGGCAGCGGCGCGGCGGTCGGCGATCTTGAGCAAGACGATACTGAGCAGATAGAGGATGACCAGCGGGAGCATCTCCAGCCCGGTCGTGACTGGATCGACCCCCGGCATCGCCGCCGCGATGACGGCGATGATGACCGTAGCGTAGCGCCAGTTCCGAGTCAGGGTCCGGGCGTTGATCGTGCCCAGCCGCTGGAGCGCGAGCAGACCGATGCGGCAGCTGGAAGGCGAGCCCGATTCCGAGCATCGTGAGGAACTGGAACGAGTAATAGGTCTTGGCCTGGACGAGGATGTCGAAGTTCTGGCTGTTGTAGCCCTGGAGGAAGTGGACCGCCGGCGGCAGCACGACGAAGTAGGCGAACGAGACGCCCATCAGGAACAGCAGCGGCGCGGCCACCATCACGGGGATCGCGACCTGGCGCTCGTGCGGGTTCAGGGCCGGGATCACGAACGCGTACGCCTCGTAGAGCAGCACGGGTAAGGCGAACAGCAGCGCGAAGTAGGCCGCCACGGTCAGTGTCGTCGTGAATGGCTCGCCCACCCCGATCGTGATCGGGAGCTTCTTCGGCGCTTCCTGCGGGAGCGCCTTCGCGGTCGCCGCGGCGCGCGCCTGGAGATCGCTGAACAGGGCGCGGTCGCGAGCGGACAGATCGGTGCGACTGGCTGAGCGCCTTGAAGTCGGTTCCCATCCCGGCGATCTGGTGCGCGGCGCTGACGGTGTCGTTGACGACGCCGTTGATGTGGTTCTGGCTCGTCTTCTGCTCGGCCGGCAGGGCGCGATTGAGGATGTGCAGCAGAGCCTGGTTCTGCCAGAAGCAGACCGCGAAGGTGATCGCCAGCGCGACGCCGCAGATGATCAGACGGCTACGGAGCTCGTCGAGGTGGTCGACGATGCTCAGCCGTTCTTCGTGCCCAATGGGCCGAATGACCCTCGTCGCCACGACCTGCCGCCCTTCCCGCCCCGGCTAGGAGCGCTGCTCGGAGCCGACCTCGGCCGACGTTCGCTCGGCCTCGGTCTTGGTGGTAGGGGTGTTGGCCGGAGCGGCCGGGGTGGCGGTGCTCTCCGAGAGCGCCGGGCGCTCGGCCTCGGCCTCGGCCTCGCCCTCGTTCTTGTCGTCGTCCTTGCCCGTGATCCCGTCCTTGAACTCGCGGATCCCCTGGCCGAGCTGCTTGCCCATGCCCGGGAGCCGCTTCGGACCGAAGATCAGCAACACGATCACGAGGATGACGATCAGATCGGTGGTGGGATTACGGAACATGCGTGGCCTCCGGATGGGGATTCCAAGGGTAGCGGTCGCGCTGGGGCTTGGGTGGGCGGTCGCGCTCAAGGTCTCCTCCGGCTGAGCCGATTAAAAGCTCATCAAGGAGCAACCGATGCAATCCGATCCCCACCACCACTCACTCCGTCGAATCGTTCTCCCCAGCGGGAGGTCGATAGAGGTCGTGCGTTTCCACGACACGGCAGAGCGGGTCCGGCATGGACTCCACGTCTGCCCGGACTGCGACTCGGACCTCGTGCAGCCGGTCAGCTGGAGCGAGGCAAGCGACGAGCGGTGGGAGCTGACGCTCGAGTGCCCCAACTGCTGGTGGTCGACCGAGGGGCTGTACGACCGCGACGAAGTCCACCAGCTCGAGGAGCGCCTCGACGACGGCCTCGCCGACATGCTGGATGACCTCAAGCGCCTGACCCACGCGAACATGGCCGATCAGATCGATCGCTTCATCGCCGCGCTCGAGGCCGACCTGGTCCTCCCTGAGGACTTCTGAGCACCGCGCGCCACCGGGGGCCGCGCCACCCGGAAACAGGCGCTACAAATACCGCTCGACGACCCCGTCGGCGACCAGCTCGAGCGCCCCGCGCTGGCGGTCGGGCAGCCGGGGCAGCCCACGCTTGGCCGCCGCCACGAGCTCGAGGGCTCGCTCGCGGGCGATCGCCAGCGCCCCGGTGGCGGTGATTCGCCGGCAGATCTCAGCGGCGCGTCCGGCGCCCTCGGCGGCGGCGCTGCGCAGGTCGACCGAGGCCAGCTCGGGGTCCTGCGCCCGGGCCAGGATCAGTGGCAACGTGACCGTGCCGTCGAGCAGGTCGGTCCCGATCGGCTTGCCGGTGCGCTCGGGCGGTCCTGAGACGTCGAGGATGTCGTCGAGAATCTGGAAGGCGACCCCGATCTGCTCGCCGAAGGAACCGAGCGCCTCAGCGTCGGCGGACGCCCTGGAGCGCGCCGAGTGAGCAGGCGGCCCGGAACAGGACCGCGGTCTTGAGCCGGCAGCGCTCGAGGTAGCGCTCGACGCTCACCGCCGCATCGAAGGCGTCTGCGCGCTGCATCAGCTCCCCCTCCGCGAGCTGGGAGCTAGCCCGCGAGAGAACGCGCACTGCGTCGGGTGAGCGCGTGGCAGCGAGCTCGGCGAAGGCGCGCGAGAACAGAAGATCGCCGGTGGCGGTGGCCAGTCGCCGCCCGCCCGACGCAACCACCGTCGGCCGTCCGCGACGCAGGGCGGAGCCGTCGAGCACATCGTCATGGACGAGGGTCGCGGCGTGCACCAGCTCGACCGCCACCGCCGCGCGGACGAGGCCGTCGGTCTCGGGTGGGGGCGCGCCGGCACACAGGCAGACGAGCAGTGGCCGCAGCCGCTTGCCCCCGGCCGCGATCGTCTCGCCGGCGTAGCGGGCGAGCAGGCTACCGTTCTCGGCCGCCAGCGAGAGCATCCGCTCCTCCACGCGGTCCATCAGGCGCGGAACCGAATCGCCTCCGGCCTCGACGACCGCCTGTACCGCGTTCATGCCCGCACCCCGACGTGGAGCGCGATGATCCCGCCGGCCGTCAGCAGATAGCGGATCCGCTCGAGACCCGCCCGCTCCATCACGCCGCACAGCTCCTCCGGGCCCGGGAACCGCTTGACCGAGTTCGGCAGGTAGGCGTAGGCCTGCGAATCGCCGGCCAGCCGGCCGAGCGCCGGGACGACGCGGTCGAACCAGATGCGAAAGAAGCTCGACAGGGGCGGCCGCTGGGGCGTCGTGATCTCGAGGATGACGACCCGCCCGCCCGGCCGGACGACCCTGGCCATCTCGCTCACCCCAAGCTCCAGGTCGGAGAAGTTACGCGCGCCGAATCCGACGGTCGCCGCGTCGAAGGTGCCGTCTCCGTAGGGCAGCGCGAGCGCGTCTGCCGACTCGAAGCGGACCGGGGAGCCCTGCGCCGCCGCCTTCTCACGGGCGATCGAGAGCATCCGCTCGGAGAAGTCCGAGCCGACCACCTCGCCGCCGGGCCCGACGCGGCCGGCCAGCTCGAAGGCGAGGTCACCAGTGCCCGTGGCCACGTCGAGGGCGTGAGCGCCGGTCGCGAGGGACGCGAGATCGGCGGCCCGCCGGCGCCACTTGTGGTGCAGCCCGGCTGTCATGACCGAGTTCATCCGGTCGTAGACGCCGGAGATCCGGTCGAACATAGCCCGGACCTGCGTGTCCTCCAGGGTTCCCAACGACTGGTCGGGCTTGGTGCGTGCGCTCGCCGTCACGGCAGGTCCCGGGGCGCTAGCTACTGAAGCTCGGCCAGGAAGTTGACCAGATTCTGGAACTTCTGCGGATCTTGCTGAGCCAGGCTCTTGAACGACGGCATCGGGGCCGTCGGGTTTCGCAGCGTCGAGGCGATCGCGGCCGGACGCAGCTTCGAGCCGATGTGGGTCAGCGGCGGTCCCGGTCCGTTGTTGCCGTTGTCCCCGATCGTGTGGCAGGCCAGGCAGCCGGACTGGCCGACGACAAGCTTGCCCGCGTTGAACGTCGCGACCTCCTGCGCCGTGAAGTTCGCCGGCGGCCTTCATGTCGACCGAGTTCGGCGAGCCGGCGTTGGCCCCCGCGTAGGTCAGATAGGCCATCGCGAAGATCGTCACCAGGCCGGCGGAGAGCGCTATCGGCCTGCGCCAGATCACGCGCTCGGGGCTGCGGTCGTAGAACGGCAGCAGGAACAGCAGGATCATGCAGATCGTCGGCACGCCGATCGTGGCCATCGGCGTGAACACCGGCGGCTTGATCACCCGGAGAACCTCGAACAGGAAGAAGAAGTACCAGTCCGGCCGCGGCACGTAGGTGGTCGTCGTCGGGTCAGCCTTGGGCCCCATCTCGGCACCGAACATCAACGACAGGAAGATGATCACCAGGATCACGACGAACGCCATGATCGAGTCCTTCGCGACCGCGTACGGGAAGAACGGCTTGCCCTGGTTCTTCAGGATCGAGTACTCGCGGAGATATGCCTCCTTCTCAGCCTGGTTCACGGCGTCACACCTCCGACCGTTCGACCACCTCGGGCTCGTCCTCGACCTTGACCCACGGCGGCGACGAGATTCCGAGCTTGGTGATCAGGTACAGGTGGGCGCCGATCAGCACGGCGATCAGGCCGGGCACCAGCAGCATGTGGATCGCGTAGAAGCGCGACAGCGTCGTCGCCCCGAACTCGGGGCCGGCCCGCAGGAAGTCCGACAGGTAGGGCCCGATGAACGGCCCGGTGCCGTTGATGTTGACGCCGACGATCGTCGCCCAGTAGGAGCGCTGATCGAACGGGAGCAGGTAGCCGGTGAAGCCCATCACCAGCGTCAGGATCAGCAGCACGACGCCGATGATCCAGGTCAGCTCGCGCGGGTACTTGTAGGCGCCGAAGAAGAACACCCGCGCCATGTGCAGGAAGATCAGGATCACCATCACCGACGCGCCCCACTTGTGCATGCCGCGGACGAACTGGCCCAGGAACGCGTCGTCGGTGATGTAGCGGATCGACTCGTACGCGCCGCCGGTGGCGTCCGGGCGGTAGTACATGGCCAGGAACACACCGGTGATCGCCTGCGAGAGGAACGCGAACATCGTCGCCGAGCCGAGCGTGTAGGCCCAATTGATCCCGCGTGGGACCTTGCGGAAGAGCATCCATCGCAGGCCGGGCGCCAGGCCGGTCCGCTCGTCGATCCAGTCGACGACGGTGATCCCCGCCTCGGCGGGCGTCACCTTGCCGTCGCCGTTGTCGCCCGGGCGCTTGGGCTTCGGCAGCAGGATCTTCGGTAGCGGGAGGCGCGTTTGGGCATCAGTTGCTCGGAAGGACGGAGGTCGAGAAGCGCTTCGGATACAGGTACTGGCCGATGCCGTCGAGCGGCTCACCCGGGTCGCGCGGAGAGAAGCGATGGAGCTCCGAGTTCACCGAGTAGCGGGGGCCGATCTCGACAAGACCGTTGTTCAGGCGCGTGTAGAAGCGATCGAGCGGCCGCACCGGTGGCCCACCGACGAGTGCCCCGCGGAAGTCGTAGACGCCGCCGTGGCACGGGCAGATGAAGCGCTCAGCGGCCGATACGAAGCGGACCGGGCAGCCGAGGTGCATGCAGCGCGAGGAGAGCGCCACGAAGTGGTTGTACTGGTCCTCGGGCTCGGTGTCGATGGCCGGATTGCGGGAGCGGACGTAGGCGATCGACTTGCCGGTCTCGCCGATCCCGGGCACGATCGTGATCACCTTCACGACGTAGGTGTCGTTCGGGAAGTCGGATGGAACTCCGATCGGCTGCCAGTCGAAAGGGACGCGGCTGAACAGCGGCCCGAGGGCGAAGCCGAGCGCCGGCAGCGCGATCGCGGCGACCGTGGCCGCTCCCGCGGCGTTGACCGTGAGGTCCATGAACCGCCGGCGCGAGACGGTCTCGCCCTCGAACGCGCCCGGCATGTTCCGCTCGGTCGTGTACTTCGGCTTGGCCTGTTTATGTCTATCTGGCAAGAGCGGTTCGAGGAGACGGACGGCGAAACGTGAAGGCGGCCTAAAGGGTATCGACTAGATCCCGACGGGCGTCATCAGGGCAGCCCACGCCTGGCCGCCGCGGCCTCCCGCAGGGCGGCCGCGGCGCCGGGGTCCCCGGCCCTGGCCAGCCGTTTCGCGTCCTCGTGGCCGGGCGACGGGCCCCAGCCGATCGCCACCGCCCCGGCCTCCCAGACGGCCTCGGCGAGCTCGGCAAGGCCGTCGGCGTGAGCCTGGGCGATGAGCGAGATCACGTCCGCGAGCTCGGCCACGGCGTCGAGGTCGCCGATCGCCGCGAGTCGGGAGAGCCCGAGCGCGTAGAGCTGGTCGCCGAGCAGCAGAGCCAGATCCTGATCGTCGGTATCGACCACCTGTCCGCTTCCGTAGTGCAGCCGCGAGCCCTCGAGGATCATCTCGAGGAGCAGCTCGTATTCGCCGGTTCGGGCCCTCGCGCGCGGGCCGGAGGCAGCCAGCCGCGCCGGTCCGGAGCCCCGCCCCGGGTCGGATCCGATCGCGTCCGCGAGCGCGCCCCCCTGGGCCCGGAGCGCGTCAGCGCAGGCGTCATCGCCCGCACCTCGGCGAACGCCTCGCGCGCGGCCTGCACCGTCTGCTCGATGTCCTGCTCGGTGTGGGCGAGCGACGGGAACCACGCCTCGAACTGCGAGGCCGGCGGGTACACGCCCCGTTGGAGCAGACCCCGGCACCAGGCGCCGTACGCGCTCAGGTCCGAGGCCGCCGCGTCCGCGTAGCGGTGGACCGGCGAGGGGCTGAAGAACGGCGTCACGAGGCCGGTGACGCTCTGCACCACGATCTCCACGCCCGCATCGAGCGCCGCCTCGCGCAGCCCGTCCGCGACCAGCCGGGTCAGCTGATCGAGACGCTCGTACGCGGCCCCGTCGAGCCGCTCGAGCGTGGCCAAGGCGGCGGCCACGGCGAGCGGGTTGCCCGACAGGGTGCCGGCCTGGTACACGTCCCCGGCCGGCGCGATCCGCTCCATCAGCGACCGTGGGCCCCCGTAGGCGGCGGCGGGCAGGCCGCCGCCGATCACCTTGCCGAGGATGCTGAGATCGGGGGTCACGCCGAAGCGCTCCTGGGCGCCGCCACGCGCGACCCGGAACCCGCTGATCACCTCGTCGAACACAAGCAGCGCCCCGGTCCTGTCGGCCTGGGTCCGCAGGAGCTCCAAGAAGCCCTGCTCAGGTGGCACAACTCCCATGTTGGCTGGGACCGGCTCGGCGACGATCGCGGCCAGCTCGTGCGCCTCGGTCGCCTCCACGAACGCCTCCCGATCGTTCCAGGGCACGATCACGGTGTCGCCCGCCGCCGCGGCGGTCACGCCGGGGCTGGCGGGTATCCCCTGCGTGGCCAGGCCCGAGCCCGCCTGGGCCAGGAGCCCGTCGACGTGACCGTGGTAGGCGCCGGCGAACTTGAGGATCGTCTCGCGGCCGGTGACCGCGCGGGCGAGACGCAGCGCGCTCATCGTCGCCTCCGTTCCCGACGAGGTCATGCGCAGCATCTGCACCGACGGGACCCGCGCCGCGACCTCCGCCGCCAGCGATACCTCGGCCTCGGTCGGCGCTCCGAAGCTCGTGCCGTCGGCCGCCGCGGCGCACACCGCCTCCACCACGGCGGGGTCGGCGTGACCGAGGATCAGCGGACCCCACGAGCTGACCCAGTCGACGTATTCGTTGCCGTCGACGTCGCGGATTCTCGACCCCGTGACCGGAGGCGATGAAGATCGGGTCGCGGCCGATCGCGCGCATCGCCCGCACGGGCGAATTCACGCCGCCGGGGAGCAGCGAGAGAGCGCGCTGATAGAGCTCAGCCGAGCGCGTCACACCCCGGCGTGCTCGCGTTCCCAGGCGCGGTAGTCGTCTGTGAAGTAGAGCAGCCGGATCTTCTTGAACTCCGTCGAGGAGTACAGCGTCGAGCGTTCCGCGATCCCGGTCTCGGACGCGATCGAGTCGAGGATCGCGTCGCACTCATCCTTCGAGCGGCCGTGCGCCATCGTGAAGATCGAGTACGGCCAGTCCTGGTAGGTCGGTCGCTGGTAGCAGTGGGAGATGCCGCGGTACGAGGCCATCTGCGGGCCCAGCTCCATGATCCGCTCGTCCGGGACCTTCCAGACGCCCATCCCGTTGGCGCTGAACCCGGCGCGGCGATGGAACAGGATCGCGGCCACGCGGCGCAGGAGCCTCCGCTCCTGCATGCCCTGGAGGTGCTCGAGCAGGCGCGCCACCGGGATGCCGAGCGCGGCCGCGGCAGGCGCGTAGGGCTCGGGGACCACCGGCATGTCGCCCTGGAGCGCGCGGATCACGCTCATGTCGAAATCGTCGTAGGGCTGGCGCTCGGTCTCCGCCGGCTCGACCGCGGCGGCCGACTTGGCCAGCGCCTCGGTCCCGCCCTCCATCTCCAGATCCATCCGGATCTTGAACAGCTTCAGCGTCGGCAGCTGGCGGATCGAGTCCGCGCCGGCGAGCTTGGCCAGCACCTCGAGCGTGCCCTCGAGGCCGAGCGGCGACCCCGGCTCGGTGGCGATCGTGAACCAGATGTTGAACTCGTGGTTGCGCAGGTAGTTGTGCGAGACGCCCGGATGCTCGTTGATGATGTTCGCGGCGCGCCAGGGGTTCTCGGGGTCGACCTTGGCGGCGACGAGCATCGAGGAGTACCCGAGCGCGCGCGTGTCGAAGATCGGCGTGACCTGGCGGATGATGCGCTCCTCGAGCAGGCGGTTGACGCGCTCGATCACCTCGTCCTCGGCGATCCCGGCCTCGCCGGCGACGTGCTCGTAGGGGCGAGGGGCGATCGGGAACGAGCCCTGCATCAGGTTGAGCAGCCGCTTGTCGAGGTCGTCGAGCGGAATGGCGGCGCCGTGCTTGCGGCTGCGGAGCTTCGAACCGTGCTGCGATCCGGTCACTGCAGCCATCGGGCGGCGTCCTTCGCGTGGTAGGTGATGATGATGTCCGCGCCGGCGCGCCGGATCGCGGTGAGGATCTCGAGCACCGTCGCGCGCTCGTCCAGGTAACCGGCCGCGGCCGCCGCCTTGACCATCGAGTACTCGCCGCTGACGTTGTACGCGGCGAGGGGCATCGCTGTCTCGTCCTTGACGCGCCGGATCAGGTCGAGATACGGAAGCGCCGGCTTGACCATCACGATGTCGGCCCCCTCCTCGACGTCGAGCTTCGCCTCGCGGACCGCCTCATCGCCGTTGGCGGGATCCATCTGGTACGCGCGGCGGTCACCGAACGCCGGCGCGGAGTCTGCCGCCTCGCGAAACGGCCCGTAGAAGGCCGAGGCGAACTTGGCCGAGTAGGCGAGAATCGGCGTGTCGGTGAAGCCCTCGTCGTCGAGCGCCGAGCGGATCACGCCGACCCGGCCGTCCATCATGTCGCTCGGCGCGATGAGGTCGGCGCCGGCACGGGCCTGCGAGACGGCGGTCCTGGCCAGGAGCTCGAGGGTGGCGTCGTTGTCGACCGTGAAACCGCTCGCGCCCGGCCGCAAGACCCCGCAGTGCCCATGGCTGGTGTACTCGCACAGGCACAGATCGGTGACGACGATCAGGTCGGGGTGCGCGTCCTTGATCGCGCGCGTCGCCAGCTGCACGATGCCCTCGTCGTCCCACGCCCCGGAGCCCTCGTCGTCCTTGGCGGCCGGCAGGCCGAACAGGATCACGGCCGGGATCCCCAGCGCCGCGGCCTCGCCCGCCTCGTCGACCGCGTGGGCAATCGACAGGTGATCGACACCGGGCATCGCCGCGATCGGCTCGCGCCGGTCGATCCCATGAGCGACGAACATCGGAAGCACGAAGTCGGACGGCGACAGCCTCGTCTCACGCACGAGACCGCGGAGGGCGTGGGTCGCGCGGAGGCGGCGCAGGCGGGTCTGCGGGAACGGCATTGCCCGATTGAGGATACCCGCGGGCGACCGAGGTGCCGAGCGCGGCGGCGCCGGTCAGACGACGTTCCAGGGCTCGGCGCGCCACGCCGTCACGAGCCCGGCCTCGACGTAGGGGTCGCCGGCGACGAACGCTCGATCTCCTCCGCCGTCGACGTCACGGAACACGATCGCCGCGCCATGCGGCGGATCGCCGAGCGGCGCCCGCCATCACGATCCGGCCCGCCTCGCGCTCGGAGCCGATCCTCGCCAGGTGCGCCTCGCGGTAGGGCCCGCGGCGCTCGAGCATGTCGTCGACGTAGTCGTAGAAGAGGATGTGGTGAGTAGCCATCGGGATACACCCTACGCCCGCACCGCGTGCCGGCGCGATACGCTCTGTGTCGTGGCCGATATCCAGAAACGCGGTAGCTACACGCCCCGTCGCCAGCGCGAGCAGCGGGCCTACCGGCTGATTGTCGCCGGGGGCGTCGCGGGCGTGGTCGGAGTGGTCGGGATCGTGCTCGCGATTGCCGGCGTGATCGGCGCCGGGGTGCCGATCATCGCGCTCATCGTCGCGGCGATCTGCGCGCTGATGTTCAGCCGCACCGTCGGGCGCTAGCCAGCCCAGGCTCCGGGCGAAGCCCTCAGGCGAAGCGGCGCAGGGCGAGCCTGGCCAGGGCCGAGAACGCCAGCGTCAGCACGAGCAGGTGGACGATCGGCCCGAGGATCCCCGGCGAGGTGCCGCTGAACGCGTAGTTGACGGCATCGAGCGCGGCCTTGAACGGGAACACGAAGGCGATCGCGTCGAGCACCGACTTCAGCGTCCCGGACACTGCGTTTGCCGGTACGAGCGCGACGAACGCGATCGGCAGCGAGATCAGGATCGCCATCAGCGACGCCGCGCTCACCTCGCGCGCGATGCCGCCTATCGCCACGCCGAGCGCGCCGAACGCGAGGCCGCCGGCCGCGAGCGCCAGGATCCAGAGCTCGAACTGGGTCCAGTCGAGATGCACGAACAGCGAGACGAAGGCGGCCATCACCAGCGTCACCAAGCCGGCGCAGACCGCGGCCAGTGTCACCTTCTCGCCAAGCAGCGTGTTCGGCGAGACGAGCCCGCGGACCAGGCGCGAGTATGCATGCTCGGAGCGCTCGATCGCGAGCATCCCCGCCGCCAGCAACAGGGCGATGAACATGAGCGAGATGATCACCGCGATCGCCGCGGCGTAGGAGTCGCTCGGCGTCGTCTTGCCGGCGAGCTCGGTCTCGTGGACGTTGAGCGGGTTGACGATCGCCGCTGAGCGTCGGGTTGGCGAAAGCCAACCCCTGGATGGCCAGGTCCGCGAACGCGACCACCTGGTGGAGCGCGGCCCGCAGCGCCGAGCGCTGGGGCAGCGAGCCGATCGTCCCGTTGACGATCGTGCGCGCGTTGCGGAGCCCGAGCAGACGGAAGTTCTGGCCGGCGAAGTTGATCGTCCCGCCGTTCAGCACCTGCTGCAGGTCACTGATGGCGACGCGCAGGACCTGCTGGGACAGGCCCTGGTTGACCGCGTTCAGTCGCGTCGTGATCGCCTGGTCGACAAACTGGCGCTCGAGCGGATCGCGCGAGTTCAGGTACAGCTCCACCGTCGGGCGCCCGATGCCGGTGGTGACGAACGACTTGATCTCCGCCGGGATCTCCGCCGGCACGATCAGCGCCGCCAGCGCCTCACCGCTATGCACCTTCGCGATCGCCTCGTCGGCCGAGTTCACCTTGACTCGGTCGATCGACTGGAAGAGCTGTTGCTCGTAGCTCTTGAGGTTGATGTTCTCGCCGCCGAAGTTGATCACCTGGTTGCCCGGCGGCACCTCGTTGTAGAACGCCACCTTCGGCTTCCCCGGCGGGCTCGACAGGGCGAAGCCGATCATCAGCGCGATCAGCACCGGGTAGACCGCCAGCAGGCCGGTGAGCAGCGGAGAGCGCTTGAGGATCTGGAGATCCTTGATCAGCAGCCAGCGCATCTCAGTGGCCCTGCTCGCGCAGGAAGCGGACGAACGCCGCCTCGAAGTCGCGTGGGTCGCCGCCAACCGTCTGCTCGAGCTCGATCGGCGTGCCGGTGAACAGCAGCTCCCCGTCGACGAGCACGAGCACGCGCGTGGCATAGCGCTCGGCCTCGGAGACGTTGTGGCTCGAGAACACCACCGCCGTCCCGCGCCCGGCGAGCCCGCCGATGAACTCCCACAGCCGCTCGCGCTGGCGCGGGTCCAGCGACGCCGACGGCTCGTCGAGGAGCAGCACGGAGGGCTCGCAGAGGAGACCGATGGCGATATTCACGCGCTGCTGGTTACCGCCCGAGAGCTTGCCGACCTCCTCGTCGGAGCGCTCCCGCAGGCCGGTCTGGTCGAGCATCTCATCCACGGCCGCGTCGGGGTCGGGGAGCTTCTCGAGCCGGGCGAACAGGCGCAGATTCTCGGACACCGACAGCTTCGAGTACAGGGCCGGCTGCTGGGGAACCCACCCGATCTCCCGAGCCGGGCGCGTGACCTCGCCCTCGCTCGAGGGCAGGACTCCGGCGAGGATCGAGAGCAGCGTCGTCTTCCCCGCGCCGTTGGGCCCGATGATCGAGACGAGCTCGCCGGGCTGGACCTCGAAGCTGATATCGCGCAGCGCGGTTCTGGTGCCGAAGCGCTTGGTCAGCGAACGGGCCGCCAGCGTGGTGGCGGCATCGCCGGTGGCGGTGCTTGTCGGCACGCGGTGCAGGCTACCCGGTGCTTCTCACGCGCGGCTCAAGCGAGGCGCCGCACGAACGGCAGAACGCGTCGGCCGCTCCGGCCACCGCGCCGCAGTCCGGACATCGATCCGGTTCGAGTCCGAGCGCGGCCAGCACCGGTGCCGGCGTACCCCATGGCTCGAGCACGAGGTGCCGGCGCAGGTAGACCACGGTCTCCCTGATCACGGCCGCGATCGGCAGCGCGACCAGCGCCCCGACGATCCCGTAGAGCTGGTAGCCGATCAGCAGCGAGAGGATGATCAGGATCGGGTTGATCCGAAGCGAGATCCGGAACACCTGAGGCGCGACGAAGTGGCCCTCGAGCTGCTGCAGGCCGATGAACAGGAGCGTCACCCAGAGCGCGCTGATCGGGTCGTTGAAGAGGGCAACGAGGATCGCCGGCAAAGGTCCGATGATCGGCCCGATGTAGGGGATGAACTCCATCAGCCCGTAGAAGGCGCCGAAGAACAGCGCGTACTTCTCGCCGGCGGGGAAGATCCCGATCACGCCGAAGATCCACAGCGAGAACGCGGCGCTCGTGCCCATGATCAGGCTGAACAGGACCTGACCGCGGACATAGCCGAACACGGCGCGCTGTACGAGCAGCGGGAAGTCGTCCTCCTGGCGTCCCATCGCCGGGAGGCATGATCCGGCGGGCGAGATCGCCGATCTGCTTGCCGTACACGAGCAGGTAGATCGAGAGCACGAGCGTGAGGATCAGGTCGAAGCCGATCGTCACCACCTGGGAGAGGAGGTCCTTGGAGAAGGAGACGACGCTGCCCGAGCTCTTGAGCACGTTCTTCTGAAGCGTCTGAAGCGCGGTCTGACCCTGCTTCTGGATCTGCACGTGGATCCCGTGGCTGTTCAGCCACGTCTGGAGGTTGGCCAGATCGTGGTTCGCCTTGTCGACGAAGGTGGGGACCTCGTTGGCGAAACGGCTGACCTGGGTGCTGACTGGGTCCGACAGGGCGACGCCGATCGCGCCGACGATCGCGAAGCCACCGACGTACACGAGCAGGATCGCCAGACCGCGAGGCATGCCGTGCTCGAGCTTGCGCACCAGCGGGTTGAGGATCAGCGCGATCACGCTGGCGACGATCAGGATCAAGAGCACCGTCCCGGCCGCGCGGGCGAGCGCCCACAGGCCGAGCAGGCCGAGCGGCAGCAGCACGAGCTGGATCCACCGTGGCACGACCACCGGCGCCGATGGGCTGGCGGCCGACGGCAGATCGTCCTCTGACGGCTCGCGCGGAATCTCGGCGTCGGGCGAGTCGGGCGGCTCGCCCTGCGCCACCGGCAGCTCCGGCGCGGCGGCGCCGGAGCCGTCGCGTTCGTCGGGCGCCCCGTTGGCCTCAGGCTTATGCGTCGGTTTCCTCAAACGCATGTAACTGGAAGTATGCGCCTGGAGTGGACGTGACTGAAACAGTCAGCATCCTGTTCGTCGGCGACATCGTCGGTGGGATCGGCAAACGCACGCTGCTGGCGCTGCTGCCCTCGCTGCGCGAGCGGTACAGGCCGGACTTCATCGTCGTCAACGGTGAGAACGCCGCCGGCGGCCTCGGGATCACGCCCAAGATCGCGGACGAACTGTTCGCCGCCGGCATCGACGTGATCACGCTCGGGAACCACACGTATCGCCATCGTGAGATCTACCCCTACCTGGACCGCGAGGAACGCATCCTGCGCCCCGCGAACTTCCTCCGCAGCCAGCCTGGGCATGGCTGGTGTGTGGCCGAGCACGCCGGCGTCCGGCTCGGAGTGGTCTCGCTTTCGGGCAACCTGTACATGAACGCCGGCCGGCCGGCCTTTTCTGAGGCCGATGCCGCCCTGCACGCGCTCAGGGACAGGGCGGATCAGATCCTTGTCGACATGCACGCCGAGGCGACGAGCGAGAAGGTCGGGATGGGCTGGCATCTCGACGGCCGTGTGACCGCGGTCGTGGGCACCCACACCCACGTACCAACCGCCGACGCACGGGTGCTGCCGGGTGGGACGGCGTACATCACCGACGTCGGAATGACCGGACCGCGGGGCGGCGTGATCGGCGTCAAGCGGGAGCTCGCGGTGGAGGCGATGATCACACGCATGCCGATCAAGTTCGAGACCTCGACCGAGGACCCGTGGGTGAACGGGGTGCTGATCACGACCGGTGGGCCGATGCGGGCGGCGTCGATCGAGCCGGTCCTGGTCCCGGCGCCCGACGGGTTGCGATAGCTAAGCCGCGGCCGCGACGGCCGGGTGGCGCTCGCCGGAGTCCTCGATCGCCTTCAGCGCCTGGCCGATCTCCGACGGGAAGGAGGCGATCGCGGCGATGATCAGCATCGGGAAGAACCAGGGGATGTAGAGGTAGAACCAGTGCGTGAGGCCAAGCTGGAAGCAGATCATCACGGCGGCGCCGAGCGCGGCCACCTCGACGACGGTGCGGCGACGCGGCACGAAGGCGACGAGCACCGCGAGCACGATCGTCAGCGCCTGGACGGCGTGCTGGAGTCCGCCGAGCCCGCCCCACAGGCCCCAGACCGAGAACGGCGAGGTGCGGTCGAACTGAGACACGACGGTCTGTTTCCAGAACGTGTGCAGGCTGCCGTTCAGCAGCACCGGGAGCATCACCACCACAGCGGTCAGGCCGAACCCGAGCGCGAACCCGAGGACGGAGCGCTTGCGCGGGAACACCGGGTCGGTGCCGCGCATGAACAACGGGGCGAGGATGAACGGGGAGAACTTGGCCAAGCCCGCGAGCGCGGTCGCGGCGCCGCGGGCCGGTGGTGATGTGATCACGAGCAGCGCCAATACGATCAGCATCGCGACAAGCGAGTCGTTGCTGTTCGAGCTCAGCGAGTAGAGCGTGAACGGGTACGCGGCCCACATGTAGGCGAGCACCGTGCCGGTGTTCGGGCCTCGGATCCGCCGGCCGAGGAAGTAGAGACCGAACAGGGTCAGCAGGTCGAAGGCGATCGCTGCTGCGTGCGCCGCCGGCAGGTCATCCCAGGTGCCACTCCAGCCGAAGACGGCCCGGAACGGCACGTACGCGTAGTAGTTGACCGGTCCGTACGTGTCGCCATGGACGTTGTCCTGCGGGAAGTGCCCGTAGAGCTGCTGGCCGTGGATCAGCTTGTCGGCGCCGATCACGCCGGCGTAGCCGACGTCGATCACGTTCGAGTTCGTGACGTTGAGCCCGATCCGGAACCCGACCAGGAAGACCACGCCGACGGCGAGCCACGAGACGGGCACGATCAGTCGCAGCGGTGATCGCGGCACGCCCTTGCCGAACGCCAGCAGCAGCATGCGCGCGAGCAGGTAGAGCAGGAAGGGATACGCGAGCGGCACCGAGAGCCCGATCTCGGCGTGGTTGAAGAACGCGAGCGAGATCGAGAACCCGACCAGGGCCAGCAGATCCAGATGCAGCAGCGACGGCCGCCGGCGCCAGGGGACGAACGGGAGCACGAACAGCACGCACAGCGGGATCCACACGTACCAGGCGTTGACGCGCCGTCCGAACGCCCCCGGGTAGCCGCGCGCCATCGTCCACGCAACCTGGAAGCCCGGTCCACGCCTCGGTCACCTTGCCGGTGGCGTCGTCGACATAGACCTGGGCGAGCTCCTGGCCCTTCGGGCCGGGAGTGAACCAGCTCACCTGCCACCGCCCGGGGCCCTTCGTGTACTCGTAGGGCTTGAGGTTCGGGTGGCGGCGAAGCTCGTCTCGGATCTTGCCCACGCGGGCGGCGGTGGCCTCGACTTCAGAGGCGTTCAGCCGGTAGCCGGAGGGCGGCGTGTGCTGGGAGGTGACCAGCACGGGGGCGTTGGGATCGGCGACCGTCGTGCTCGCTGACGGCGTGGCCGCGGACGACGTGTTCGCCGCTGACGTGTTGGCCGCTGACGTGTTCGCCGACGATGTGGCCGCCGACGACGTGGCCGCGGCCGCGCGGGTCGCCGGCCCGAGAATCAGCAGTGAGGCGCAGCACAGGAGCGCTGCCAGGCGTGACCAGGACCGGCGAGTGGTGCTTACGCCTTGAAGCTCCAAAGCTTCTGCCCGAGGAACGACAGCGGCGTTCCGGCGACGATCGCGATCGCCTGCGCAACGACCTTCGTCATCCCGGCACCCACCAGCGTGACCAGTACGACGTAGGTGAAGGCGAAGGCGACGAGCGAGACCGCGAAGAAGCGGGCCGCCTGGAAGATCGGGTGCTGATGCCTGGCGTCGAACGTCCAGTGACGGTTCAGCCAGAAGTTGTTCATCACCGAGACCACGAACGCGATCACGGCGGAGAGCCGGTAGTCGATCGCCAGGAGATGAACGCAGACCGCGAAGACCACGAGGTTGACCGACGTAGCCGCTAGCCCCGACCGTGACGAAGCGACCGAGCTGAAGCCAGTTGCGAGGCTGGCGAACGCCATGGCGCACGCGGACTCGGAACGGGAGCTCGACAGCCGCGGTGAATTCGACGGTCGTTGTCATCTCTTCGGGCATTCGCGGAATGTATCGGCCTCGCGTTGAGGCGTGAAGACTAGATGAACGGCTAACCAGGTCCTAATCAGCAATTGGTACGGAGCCTAATCCGAAATGCTCCCGCACGAGTGGGGTGACGTCTTGCAGCGACCAGAGATCACGCTCCGTGCGCGACCGCGGGCCGGTGCCGCACCACAGCAGCGCCCCGAGCGAGTCGGAGCGGTGAAGCGAACCGTGCGAGCCACCGCCGACGTGGTCGGCGCCACCCCAGTCTACGAACTCGTAGCCCGGCGCAGCCGAAAGGAGCACGTCGCCCGCGGTCGAGCAGTTGACCGCGGACCACATCCGCGCGAGCGCGTCCGGGTACTCGGTGCACAGGAAGCGGCCGTCCTGGATCTCGGCTCGGATCGTGGCCAGCTCGCCGTCGACGCTCCAGCGATCGCCGCGTCCATCGAGGAGATCGCCGCCCGGCGAGAACCGCAGCTCGCCGCGCCCGCTGCGCACCGCGGCCTCGATCGTCCGAGGGCTTCCAGATCAGCAGGTCGACGCCGTCGAGGTCGCCGGCAGCGTCCAGCGATCGCTGTACGAGCTCGTCGCGGCGATCGTCGTCGAGCGCATAGATCATCGCCGAGCGCTGGGCGGGGCTGAGCGCGACCTCGGCGCCGACCGAGCGCGACGGGCTGTTCGTCGCCACCTTGAAGTCCGCGAACGCCTCGTCGAGCCGGATCCGCTCCTCGACGGCGGCCTGTGAGTGGTCCGAGGTGACGATCACCGCGTGGTCCTCGAGGAACGCATCCGGGCCGCCGGCGGCGTGCATCAGCCGCTCGAGCTGGCGGTCGGCAGCGGCGATCGAGGTGACCTGCGCATGGGGGCCGTTCTTGTGCGACCAGGCGTCGTTGTCGGGGAGCGAGAAGAGGAGGAAGTCGAACAGGTCGTGCTCGACCAGGTACGCGCCGACGCAGCCGGTGTGCTGGTCGCGGATCCCCGGCATCCCGAGCTGTCCCCGGCACCCGGTCTTGCGGCTGGCGTAGAGGTCGGCGTAGAACAGCTCTAGCGGCCCGTCGATCGTGCGCCGGAACAGCGTTGAGGTGACGATCCGCGCCAGCGCCGTCTCGTTCGAGACCTCGTGCTGATGTCGCCCGCGGTAGATCAGGTAGGTCGTCCCGGCAGTACGAATATCGGCGTCATCGAGAGACTCGAACACGGTCTCGACGTCGTGCGAGAGGTGCTCGGCGTTCATCCGGTAGACGGTGTCGGTGAGCGAGCGAAGCACCCCGAACTGGCGCGAGGCCGAGAAGCTCGATCCGTACTCGACGTAGCGCGCCTCCTCCCGGTGGTACCAGTTCATGCTCGGGATCAGATGGCGGTCCGGACCGACGCCGGTGGTGATCGTCGCTGCGCACACCGGGGTGACCGACGGGAACGCGGCGACGCAGTCATCGACGTAGACACCCTCTTCCCGGATCCGCGCCAGGGCGGGCGCGCGGCCGGTGGCGATCGCGCGCTCGAGCATCGCCGGCTTGAGCGCGTCGATCACGACCAGGACGAGCTTCTTGCGCTTGGCCCGAGCGCTCACCGAAGAATCCGCAGGCCCGCGTACTTCCGCTCGCCTCGTCGGCGGCCGGCAAGCAGGAACCACAACAGCGCGACCAGCACGATCGGTCCGACCGGGGGCGCGAGCACCGAGAGAACCGCAGCCAGCAGTGCGGCGCCCTCGGCGTAGAGCGGGACGCGCCGAGGCCGAGGCGGCGTCGAGGCGGGCCCGCACGCGGACCAGCAGCGGACGCGTTGCTGCGATCCCGACCAGCGCGCACAGGACCCCGCCGATCAGGCCCGGCCAGGCCGTGTAGTTGCCGTCGGCGAGGGCGCCGGCGAAGAACAGCGCCCCGAGCGCCAGCGAGACCGCGCTCAGCGCGTACAGCGGGGCACCGTGGTCCAGCTTCTGCGGGCTGAGGCGGCGCTCGGCCGCCGCCAGGATGATCGCGCCAAGGACCAGCGCAAGCAGGAACCAGGGGCTTTGCAGGAAAGAGTAGTCCGTGTCCCTTGAAGTCGATCTCGACGTCACCGGCAGCCAGCGCGCCGACCGCGAGGCCGGGGAGGAACGGGCGGATGCCGACGGCCGCGGCAATGCCGATTCCCTGGAAGATGTCGAAGGCGAGATGCACCGTGCTGTACCGTGACCGGTAGTGACGATAGACAAACGGGCACGATGAGCCCCGAGAGGGGCGGATCTACCCGGCGCCCGCGGTCAACGGCACGAGACATCGAACGCTACGCCGCGCTGTTCGCCGAGCGGACGAAGGTGATGAAGTCCTCGGCGATGCGGGACCTGATGGCGCTCACCGAGCGTGACGACGTGATCTCGCTGGCCGGCGGGCTGCCCGATACCTCGACGTTCCCTCCCGACTCCTACGCGTCGCTGATGAGCGCGGTTGCGGTCGAGTCGTGTGCGCGGGCGCTGCAGTACGGCCCGACCGAGGGCCTGGCCTTGGTCAAAGCGTGCATCGTCCGGGTGATGGCGGCCGAGGGAGTCGAGGTCGATCCCGACGAGGTGCTGGTCACGACCGGCGGGCAGCAGGTCATCGACCTGGTCTGCAAGACGCTGCTCGATCCGGGCGACGTCGTGGTCACCGAGGCGCCGACCTATCCGGGTGCGGTGCCGACCTTCTCCACCTACCAGGCCGACGTGGTGCAGGTGACGCTGGACCGCGACGGGATGCGGGTCGACGAGCTCGAGCAGACCCTCGACGAGCTCGAGCGGACCGGCCGCCGCCCCAAGTTCATCTACACGGTTCCGAACTTCCACAACCCGGCCGGCGTGACGATGTCGCTCGAGCGCCGGCGCGAGCTGGTGCGGATCGCGAGCGAGCGCGAGCTGCTCGTGCTCGAGGACAATCCGTACGGACTGCTGCGCTACGAGGGCTCGCCGCTCCCCACGCTGCGACTCGCTCGACGACGAGTTCGTGATCTACGCGAGCACGTTCTCGAAGATCCTCTCCCCGGGCGTCCGGCTCGGCTGGACCGTGGCGCCCGCGCCCGATCCTGCAGAAGATGAACCTCGGCAAGCAGGCCTCGGACCTGTGCTCGTCGTCGATCTCGCAGTACTTCGTCGGCGGCCTACTTCGACTCCGGGCCGTGGGAGGACTACGTGCGCTCGCTGATCGAGATCTACCGTCGCCGCCGCGACGTGATGCTCGACTCGCTGGCCGAGCACTTCCCGCGCGAGGCCGAGTGGACACACCCCGCAGGGCGGGCTGTTCATCTGGGCGACGCTGCCCGACTACATCGACACGACTGACCTGCTGGCCCGGGCGCTCCAGGAGCACGTCGCGTTCGTGCCCGGCCGCGCCGCTTTCGTCGATGGCCGCGGAGGGTCGTCGATGCGGCTGAACTTCTCGGGCGTCGGAGAGGACGAGATCCGAGAGGGCGATCCGCCGGATCGGCGAGGTCGTGCGCGAGCAGGTCGAGCTGTACGGCACGCTGACCGGCGCCCAGGTGCAGACGGCGGCTCGCACCACTCAGGCCCGCAGGACGGAGCCGGTGCGCCGCCGACGCGGAGCTCGCCAAGGTGCTCCAGCTTCCGCGCAAGCGCGCCGGATGAACCGGGCGCTCGGGGGCGCGGGCGTGAGCCGGATCGCAGTGCTTGAAGGGCGGCCGCTCGCTCGAGCGCCAGGTCTCGCTCAAATCGGGTGCCCGCGTCCAGGACGCGCTCGAACGGCTCGGGCACGACGTAGTTGCGGTCGATGTCGGCGCGCGACCTGGTCGAGCGCCTGAGCGACGACCGCCCCGACATGGCGTTCGTCGCGCTCCACGGCCGCGACGGCGAGGACGGCACCGTGCAGGAGCTGCTCGAGGTGATGGGCATCCCCTACACGGGCTCGGGGGTCTCGGCGTGCATCCGGGCCGCCGACAAGGTGCTCGCCAAGCACGCGATGCGCGACCGCGGCATCCCCACGCCGGACTTCTACGCGTTCAACGAGACGGCCTTCCGCGAGCTCGGCGCGGCCCAGGCGCTGCCGGCGATCGAGGAGCGCCTCCAGTTCCCGATCGTGGTCAAGCCCGCCGGCCAGGGCTCGGCGCTCGGGATCAAGTTCGCGCGGACGGCGGCGGATGTCCCGGCGGCCCTGATCGCGGCCTTCTCGTACGACCGCAAGGTGCTGCTCGAGCGCTACGTGGCCGGGCGCGACCTCGCGGTCTCGATCATCGACGACGCCTCGGTGCCCCCGGGCGCTGCCGATCGTGGAGGCCGTCCCGGAGCAGGAGGACTTCTACGACTTCGAGTCGCGCTACGAGTTCGGGCGCACGCGGTTCGAGTGCCCGGCCGAGCTCGAGCCCGACGTCGCCGCGCGCGTCAGTGCGATCGCGCTGGAGGTCTACGAGCTGCTCGGATGCTCGGGCTTCGCGCGCGTGGACCTGATGATCGACCGAGACGGTCAGGACGCGTACGTGCTCGAGGCCAACACGATCCCCGGTCTGACCGAGACGTGCCTGCTCCCCCAGGCGGCCGACGCGGCGGGGATCGGTTTCGACGAGCTGATCGAGCGTATCCTCCGGTCCGCACAGCGGCCCATGAGGATCGAGACTCAGCGCGACATCCTGCGGACGTTCTTCGCGCTTCGCGAGGCGCACACGACGACGCTCGCCCCTGCGCCGTATCGCCAGCGGGCCGACGTCTACACCGATCCCGAGCGGCTGGCGGCGGAGATGAGCGCCCTGTTCCGCGCGCGGCCGCTGATCGTCGCGCTGAGCGCCGACCTGCCGCTGCACCGGGCGACTGCCTGGCCACCGAGGTCGCGGGCGTGCCGCTGCTGCTCGTGCGCGGCGAGGACGCGGACCGTCCGCGGCTTTCTCAACATCTGCCGCCACCGCGGCGGGCGCGTGTTCACCGGCCGCGGCAGGCCGGGGCGGGCGCTCAAGTGCCCGTATCACTCGTGGGCCTACGACCTCGACGGCGAGCTGCTCGGTCAGCCGCTGGCGCGCGACGCGTTCGAGGGGCTCGACCGCTGCGAGCTTCGGGCTCGTCCCGTGTCCCGGTGGCCGAGCGCTTCGGGCGTGATCATGGCGCGGCTGCGGCGCGGACGAGCCGATCGACGTCGAGGCCGAGCTTGCCGGCGCTCGGACCCGGAGATCGGCGAACTTCGGCTTCGACTCGTGGCGCTTCTTCGACGAGCGCAGCGGCGTTTTCGACGCCAACTGGAAGCTGATCCACGACACCTTCACCGAGAGCTACCACGTGTTCTCGCTGCACCGCGACACGCTCGCCCCGGACCTGCTCTCGACGCCGTTCGTGGGCGAGAACGTTCGGTCCGCACACGCGCGGCGTGGTGATGCGCAAGGAGGTCACGAAGCTGCTCGAGCGGCCGGAGTCGGAGTGGGAGCTGAAGCCCTACGCGTCGATCGTCTACCTGCTGTTCCCGAGCGTCGTCATCAACCTGCCGATGAGCGGCCACGCCGAGTTCTGGGAGATCTATCCCGAGCCCGACGACCCTCATCGGACGCGGGTCACGGTCAAGTTCTACGTTCCGCGCGAGCCGGCCGGAGACGAGGAGCGTGCGTTCTGGGAGCCCGAACGTGCGCTTCACGCAGAAGGTCGTGTTCGAGGAGGACTTCGGCCAGCAGCAGGACATCCACCGCTCGCTGCGGAGCGGGCTGATGCCCGAGGTCGTCTACGGGCGCAACGAGCCCGCCCTGATCCACCACCACGAGCAGATCGCGGCGGCGCTCGGCGGGGCGGAGGTCGCGCTCGGCGGAACGGGGGCGGCGGCGGCTAGCTCTCGCCGGCGAAGTCCTCGGGCGTGACCTGGTCGAGGAAGTCCTTGAACTTCTCGACGACCTCCTCGGTGTCCTCGACCTCGTGCTCGAACTCGATCGCCGACTCGGCGATCACGTCGTCGGCGGCGAAGATCGGCGCGCCGGCGCGGACGGCGAGCGCGAGGGCGTCGCTGGGCCGGGAGTCGATCTCGAGCTCGCGGCCGTTGACGCGGAGCTGATCGACGCGTAGAAGGTGTTCTCGCGCAACTCGGTGACGGCGACGCGGGTGCACTCGACCTCGAGCTCGCCGAGCATGTCGGAGAGGAGATCGTGCGTCATCGGACGGGGCGTCGAGGCGCCCTGGAGCTTCATCAGGATCGCCGCGGCCTCAGGATGACCGATCCAGATCGGCAGGAACTTGTTGCTCTCGACGGTCTTCAGGAGCACGATCGGCTGCTTGCCGACCATGTCGAAGCTGACGCCGTAGATCACCATCTCCTGCACTCGGGCGCTCCTAACTAAGGGTTCGAGCAAGTATAGGCCGCTCAACCTATCGTCCCTGGGGGTCGATGAAGGCTCAATGGACGCCTCCTCCTACGCGTTCGTGCACGGGGTTCGGAGCACTCGCGCGACCCTCGACTCGTGGAATCGTCGGCCCTGGCCGGTGGTCGGCGCGTGGATCGCGGGCTCGCTCGCGGCGGCCTTCGTACTGCTCGCCGCGGTGTGGGTGATCGCGTCATTCAGCCTCCACAGCGGGCCGGTCTCACTCCGGCGCCCGCCGTTCCAGGTGGGCGATCAGCTCGACGTACTCAAGATCCTGGCGCGCAACTCGCTCGTGCTGGCGCTGCACGCGATGGCCTGCGTCGCCGGGTTCATCGCCGGCAGCTCGCTGCCGCTTCAGGCCCGCGATCACACGGGTCTCGCGCGGCTCGTCCACGAGCAGGGTGGACGGCTGGCGATCGCGTTCGTGGTCGCGGCGACGATGTTCTCGCTGAGCGCACAGGCGCTACATCCTCGGCATCGACGTCGGCCACGTCGCGTACGCGCTTCACAGCACTCCCGGAGTGCTCCTGCTCGGCCTGCTGCCGCACGCCGTGCCCGAGCTGATGGCGCTGTTCCTGCCGCTCGCGGCATGGATCATCGCCAGCCGTCGCGGCGACTGGAACAAGCTGCTGGCGGCGACCTTCGTGACCGTCGCGCTCGCGGTCCCCGTGCTCGTGATGAGCGCGCTGTGGGAGGTCTACCTCGCGCCGCACGTGCTCCACGCGCTGATCGGCTGAGGTCGGCGCAGCCGCCGAGCCGACCCCGCGCGCGCACCGCTCGCCCGATTCCGCGCGCCCCGGTACGCTAACCAGTCAAAGCAAGATGGCTGGTGAGACTCGGACGACGCGCGAGCGGCGGCACCCCTCCACCCAACCGGGCGGGCGTGCGCCCGCGCCCGGCGAACTCGCGATCGTCCAGGCGTTCGTGAACTCGCACTACGACCTCGAGGTCAACCACGGGGCCGAGCTGCTCGCCTCACCCGATGCCCTCGGGCGGTGGCTTCGTCGACATGGCCTTCTGCGGCGTGGGGTCGCCCCCGACGAGTCGGACCTCATTCGGATGATCGAGCTCCGCGAAACGCTGCGCGAGCTCGCGGGCGCGAACGGCGAAGGCGGCTTTGACGGGTCGGGGCTCGCGGCGCTGGATCGCCTCGCAACCGGAGCCCCGGTCGAGCTGCGCTTCGACGCCGGCGGCCCGCGGTTCGCGCTGGCCGCCCGTGACGGCCTCTCGGGGTCGACCGGTTTCCTGCTCGCGGTCACAGCGCGAGCGATGATCGACGGATCGTGGTCGCGGCTGAAGGTCTGCCCGGGCGAGGACTGCGGGTGGGCCTTCTATGACCACTCGCGCAACCAGACCGGTCGCTGGTGCTCGATGTCGGTGTGTGGCGGACGTGCCAAGGCCCGATCTCACTACCGGCGACGGCGGACCGCGGCATGAGCAGGCCGGCGGCGATCGTGCGGCTGATCCGGGCCCGCGCACGCCGGCGGCCGGGCCCGGTCCTGTTCACGGTCATCGGCCTGGCCGTCGCGACCGCCTTCGCGGGAGCGGTTGTGGCGCAGAGCACGATCGCCGGCGACCGCGCGGCCCGCGACGTGCTCCGAGGACTGTCCCCGCTGCAACGGGCGGTCCGGATCACCACATCAGACGTGGTCGGCCCGAGCATCGAGAACCGGGCACAGGCGTTGCTGCGTACGCTCGGTCTCAGAACACAGGCCGAGGTTGCGCTCCTCAACCCGGTTCGCCTCTCGGGCGTGGTCGTCCGACCGGCGGCGATCGACCCGCTTGGTCCATGGACGACAACGCACCCACCGGGCGGGGCGTGCCGCTCAGCCGACTGTCCGGTGCTGCTCGCGAGCGGGCACCTGCGGCCAACCTCGCTGACCGCTGAAGGCGTACGCCTCTCGATCGTGGGGCGGACCGCGCTGCGCTCGGCGGCGCCGCTCGGATTCACGCCGACCCAGCCCACCGGGCAACCGCCGCTCGTGCTGACCGGTGACGCCCGCGGGCTTGAGGCGATTCCCGCGCTGGGCGGCGTGTTCCGCACGCACAGCTGGCTCGCCCTGCTCCCCACGTCGGGACTGCACGCCTGGCAGCTCGCGTCGACCGAGCGCGCTCTGCGAACCGCCCAGGCAACCCTGCTCGCCGGCGCGGATGGCCTCGACTTCAGCCTCGCCGCGCCCTTCGGAGCCCTGGACTCGGCCCGCGCTCAGGCGGCCGCCGCGCCCCGTCGGCTCCTGCTCGCGGGGGGCGGGGCACTCGCGGCCCTCGTCCTGTTCGTGGCGCTGGCGGTGGGTGGCCTGCGCCGCGAGGTCGACGCCGAACTCGTGCGCCTCCGTAACGCAGGGGCCACCTCGTCTCAATGCGTGCTGTTCGTGGGCGCCGAGGCCGCGGTCCTGTGCGGCGCCGCCGTCCTGGCCGGGGCCCTGGCGGCGATCGCGATCGCGGCGCTCGAGGCGAAAGCGGCGGGTCTTCCCGTCTCGGATGTCCTGACACACAGCCTCCTGACCCCGCTGGGCGCGCTGGCGCTCGTCGGCGGCTGGCTGCTCGCCTCGCTGCTGACGGCCTCGCTCCTGCTGCTGAGGAGCCCGCGGATCGCCGACACGCTTTCGCTTGCCGCGGTGGCGGCCCTGGTCCTCGCCCTCGCTCGCGGCGGCTCCGGCAGCGGCGATCCGCTTCCCGTTCTCCTCGCCCCGCTCGCGTGTCTGGCCGCCGGCGTGCTCGTCTACCGCCTGGCCTCGACCCTGCTGCGGGCGGGAGAGCGAATGCTGCGCTCCGGACCGGTGATGCCGCGCCTGGCCCTGGTCAGCCTCGCTCGGTCACCCGCAGCACCCTCGCTGGCGATCGCGTTCATCGCGGTCAGCATCGGACTCGGCGCCTTCGCGCTCTCCTACCGGGCAACGCTGGAGCGCAGCACCGCCGACCAGGCCGCCGAGCAGGTTCCGCTCGATGCCACCGTCAGCCCCGGACCCGACTTCACGACCCCGCTCGAGATCGCCTCGCTCGCCCGCTGGCAGACGATCTCACGCGGGACCGTGGCTGCGATCCGGCGCACCGAGGCCAGCTACGTGAGCGGCGGCAGCTCCATCACGCTGCCGGCGCTCGGAGTCCCCGCCGCGACGTTGACCAAGCTGCACGGCTGGCGCTCGAGCGACGGCTCGGCCCCACTGGCGACACTGGCTCGGCGGCTCGTGCCGAGCGGTCCGGTGCGCATCCCAGGGCCCGAGGTGCCCGCGGGCGCGCGCACAATCACGGCTCGGGCGAGCTCGGGCGGCGTCGGCGTGGCGGTGACCGCCGACCTGCTGGGGAGCGGCGGGGTCGTGCGACGGGTGACCCTCGGCCGGGCGCAGTCGAGGCCGACGGTCCTACGGGCGCGAGTGCCGAAGCCGGGTCCGTGGGAGCTCGAGGCGCTGGAGCTCACCGAGCCGACGGGGCTCGAGATCACGAGCGGCCACCAGAACGGCGAGAACGTCGCCGCCGCGACGCGGTTCACCGGCTCGATGAGGATCGACTCGCTCGCGGTCGACGGCGTGCCGCTGGCGATCTCCGGCTGGCGCACGCTGGGCGCGGCGAGCGGCGGCCGTCCCGAGCGCGGCGGGATCGGCCTCCGATTCGCCGCCACCGGCCAGCTCGGACTCGTCCGGCCGACCCAACCCAGCGATCTGCGCCCGGTTCCGGTGCTTGTCGACCCAGCAACTGCGGCCGCATCCGGCCGCGGCCGCCGGATCGCGCTCACGGTCGACGGTGAGCCGGTCTCAGCGCGCGTGGTCGGCGTGCTACGGCGCTTCCCGACGATCGCCGGCGATGCCTCCGGCTTCGTGGTCGCCGACGAGCCCACCCTGACCTCGGCCCTCGACGCGCAGGATCCCGGCCAGGGTAAGGCCGACGAGCTATGGATCTCCACCTCGCACACGTCCGGCCTCCGCGCCGCACTCACCGCGGGGAGGCTCGCTCAGCTATCGGCGGCGTTCCGGACCGACGTCCAGCACCGACTCCGCGCGGCGCCGATCTCGAGCGCCGTGCTCGCGACGCTGACCGCGGCGACGATCGTGTCGGGCGCGCTGGCGGTCCTCGGTCTGATGATCGCGCTCCTCGGCGCGGCCCGGGACGAGCGGATCGAGAGCGACCTGATCGCGCAGGGGGTCGGCCCGAGGAATCTGCGCGCCGAGCTGCGAATGCGACTTGTGCTGGCCGGCGTGATCGGAGTGGTGGTGGGTCTGGCGATCGGCGTGCTGCTGACGCGACTCGCCGTCGCGGCCGTGCGCTCGGCGGGGACGGTCGCGGTGCCGCGCCCACCGATCGTCACCGTGGCGCCGTGGGCCGAGCTCGCGGCCTGGGGCGTGATTGCCGGGGCGGCGCTGGCCGCCGTCGCCTGGCTCGTGACGCGGACGGTGGTCGGGAGAGAGGTCTCATGACGACGGCGATCGGCGCCTCCTCGGGGCTCGCCCCGGTCGGCGCGGGCGAGCCGGTGATCCGCCTGCGCGACGTGTTCTGTGTTCACCGCAGCGGCGAGGGCGACGCGGCGGCGCTCCAGGGGACCTCGCTCGAGGTCGGTCGCGGCGAGATCGTATGCGTGCTCGGACCCAGCGGCGCCGGCAAGAGCACGCTGCTGCGGGTGATCGCCGGCGTCCAGATCCCCTCGGCCGGGATCGCGGAGGTACTGGGCCGCGACATCGGCCGCCTCGCCTCCGGCCAGCGAGCGCGCCTGCGCCAGGCATCGATCGGCTTCCTTCCCCAGCACGCGGAATCGGTCGTGTCTCCGGATCTCCCCGCGCGAGAGAGCGTGGCGCTGCCGCTGGCGCTGCGCGGGGTCGGCCGGCGCCCCCAGCTCGAACGCGCGGACGAGCTGCTCGATGCGGCCGGGATCGGCGAGCGCGGCGATGTTCCGGCGCGCGAGCTGTCGGGAGGCGAGCGCCAGCGGCTGGCGCTCTGCGCCGCGTTGGCGCACCGCCCGGCGCTGCTGCTAGCCGACGAGCCGACCGGTGAGCTCGATGCGGTCAGCGCCGCGGCCGTGCGAGAGCTGATGGCCGAGCTCTCGCGCTCGCACGGGACGACCGTGCTCGTCGTCTCGCACGACCCGGTGACCGCGACGATCGCCGATCGCAGCGTCCGGCTGCGAGATGGACGCGTGGTGGAGGATCGGCGGCCCGGCGAACGGGGGCTCGTGGTCGGGCGTGGAGGCTGGCTGCACCTCCCGCCCGAGCTACTGGGCTCGGCCGGCATCACCGATCGCGTTCACGTCCGCCTCGGCGATGACGGCCTCGTTATCAGCGCCGCGCCGGAGACCGGTCCACAGCCCGCGCAGCCGGCGCCGGCAGGTGGCGGACGTCGCACGGGAGGCTGGGCGCCCGCCGCCGTGGAGCTGATCGCGGCCTGCCGCAGCCGCGGCCGCGGCGCCGCTCGCCGAACGGTGCTCAGCGAGTTCTCGCGCCGGCTCAGTACGGGCCGGATGACCGCGGTCGTCGGCCCCTCGGGCTCGGGCAAGACGACGCTGCTTCGGCTGCTCGCGGGGATCGATGCGGCCGACGGCGGCGAGGTCGCGATCGCCGGCTGTGAGATATCGAGCTGGGACGCCGAGCGCCGAGCCGCTCTCCGGCGCGAGCGGATCGGCTACCTGCCCCAGGAGCCATGGCCGATTGGCTTCCTCAGCGCAGAGGAGAACGTCGCCCTCGCGCTCCGTCTCCGGGGCTGGAACAGCGAGGATGCGGCCGAGCGCGCTTCGATCGTGCTCACGTGGCTGGGTCTCTCCGAGCGAGCCAGGCAGCGAGTGTCACGGCTTTCCGCCGGCGAAGCCCAGCGCGTCGCCCTCGCGCGCGCCCTGGCCAGCGCCCGCGGTCTGCTCGTGGTCGACGAGCCGACCTCGCGGCTGGACGAGGCCCGATCGACCGAGGTGGCCCAGCTCCTGGCGGGCGCCGCGCTGGGAGACGAGCAGACGGTCGTGTGCGCCACACACGATCCGCAGCTGATTCGCCACGCCCACGAGGTGATCGAGCTAGCGTCGTGATCACGCCACTACGTGGTTGAGCGCTCCTCCTCGAGGACGCGGCGCGCGATCGCAAACGCGCTGTTGGCGGCCGGGACGCCCGCGTAGACGGCGGCGTGGAGCAGCACTTCGCGGATCTCGTCCGGGGTGAGACCGTTGCGAAGCGCCCCGCGAACGTGCAGCGGCAGCTCGTTCTCGGCCCGCAGGCAGACGAGCGCCATCAGTGTGATCGCGCTCCGGGTACGGCGATCGAGCCCCGGCCGCGACCACACGCCCCCCCACGCGTAGCGGGTGATGAGCTCCTGGAAGGGCTCGCCGAACTCACCAGCCCGGGCCGCCGCCTGCTCGACGTGGGCATCGCCAAGAACCTCGCGCCGGATTCTCAGTCCCTCGTCCCAATCGGTCATGGTGCCTCCTTCGCCTCGGTCGTGGACCGCGCGCCAAGCGCCCGGTCGATCAGCGTCTGGGTGGCGCCGAGGTAGCGCGCCGGGTCGAGCGCGGCATCGAGCCCCTCGGCGCCGAGCGCGGATGCGATCTCGGGCGACTCGAGCAGCGCCTCCCGAAAGGGCATGCCGTGGCGGTTCGCGCGCCCGGCCGCCTCGGCCACGACCGCCCGGGCGGCGGCCGGCTCCACCGCGCGGGCCAGCGCGACGACGAGGCTCTCGCTCATCGAGAGCGGATCGATGTTCGCGCGCATGCGCTCGGTATCGATCTCGAGCCCGCCGAGCATGTCGCTGAGCGCCGCGGCGGCCGAGCCGGTGAGGCGCAGGAGCTCGGCCAGAGAGGCCCACTCGCCCTGCCATCCGCCGGCGCCACGCTCGAGCTCCGGGGACATCGCCGCGAGCACGGTCGCGCCTAGGCCGGGGGCGCGGTCCGCGCACGCGATCACGGCCATCGCGCGGACCGGGTTGCGCTTCTGGGGCAGCGTCGAAGACCCGCCTCGCTCGCCGCCCTCGCGAAGCTCGCCGATCTCGGTCTGGGCCAGCAGGGCGACGTCGCGCGCGACCTTCCCCATCGCGCCACAGGCCACGGACAGAGAGCCTGCGAGCCGGGCCGCGGGCACGCGGTTGCTGTGCCACGGCGCCGGCGGCAGCATCAGCTCGAGCCGCTCGGCCATCGCCGCCGCCACCTCGAGACCGGCGTCCCCGAGCGCCGCCAGCGTGCCCACCGCTCCGCCGAGCTGGAGCCAGAGCCCGGTCCGCCGCAACGCGGCCAGGTCGGAGCGCGCGCCGTCGAGTCCGAGCAGCCAGCCGGCCGCCTTCAGACCGAACGTGATCGGCGCGGCCTGCTGCAGGAGTGTGCGTCCCGCCATCGCGCTCTCGCGGTGCTGCTCGGCCAGGATCGCGCACCCGGCGACGCAGCCGCCGAGGTCGCGGAGCAGCGGCCTCAACGCCCGCCGGGTCGCGAGCATCGCCGCGGTGTCGACGATGTCCTGGCTGGTCGCGCCACGGTGGAGTGTGTCCCCGGCCGAGTCGGAGAGACGTCCGCGAAGCGCGCGCAGGAGGGCCGGAACAGGAGTCCCCTCGTCGCCCGCGCCACGGCCGAGCTCGTCGACGTCGAAGGAGTCGGCGTCGGCCGCTGCGGCTTCGATCTCCACCGCGCACTCGGGCACCGCCAGCCCCGCCGAGACGAGGCCATGAACCAGGGCGACCTCGGCGTCGAGCATCGCTCGCAGGAACGCTCGGTCGCTGACCTCGGCAGCCACCTCACCGCGCGCGAACAGTCCCCCGAACAGACCGGTGCTCACCGGGGGAGCCTACCTCGGGCCTGGGCGGCCCGGCGGCCGACGAGCGGCCGTTAAAGAGTGCGCCCCCGAGTCGGCGATTAGATGGGGCCGGTTCGAGGGGCGCGCTCGAGGGAGGAGAGGGTTGCTGCGGAAGTCATGATGACGCGCGGAGCCTTAGATGTCCAAGACGAGTTGGGACAACTACTTATAATCAACACTTATGGAACTCCGACAGCTCCGCTACCTGGTCGCGCTCGCCGAGGAGGGGCACTTCACGCGCGCGGCGGCTCGCGAGCACATCGCCCAGCCCGCCCTCTCGCAGCAGATCCGGAGGCTGGAGGACGAGCTCGGCCTGTGCCTCGTCGAGCGCACCACCCGCAGCGTCGCGCTCACCAATGCCGGAAGCGTGCTCGTCGGCCGGGCCAGACGGATCCTTGGCGAGGTCGAGGCGGCGCAGGCGGAGCTCAAGGGCCTGACCGGGCTCGAGACCGGCCACGTGACGGTCGGCGCCATCCACACGATGGGCCCGGTCGACCTCTCCCTACCGCTCGCAACGTTCCACGAGCGCCACCCCGGCGTGGAGCTGACGGTCCGCGAGCACTCCAGCGAGGAGCTGGCCGAGATGCTCCGCGACGATGAGCTCGACCTCGCCTTCCTGTCGGTCACCGAGCGGATCGAGAGTCACGGCCTGGGCCTGCATCAGCTCGTCTCCGAGGAGCTGGCGGTGATCGTCCCACCTGACCACGCTCTGTCCGGCCGGCGCCGGATCCGAATGGCCGAGCTCGTAGGCGAGGAGTTCATCAGCTATCGGGAGGGAGCCAGGTTGCGCGAGCTCCTGATGGCCGCGGGCGACCACGCGGGGTTCCAGCCCGACGTAAAGCTTGAGTCGAACGAGAGCCAGCGGATCCGCCGCCTGGTCGCGCGCGGTCTCGGTGTCGCGATCCTGCCGCGCTCGGACACCAGCGGCCCGGGCGCCGCTGTCGGCGTCGCGACCCTGGTCGAGCCCTCCCTGCGCCGGGACATCACGCTCGCCTGGCGCGACGAGCGCCGGCACTCGCCGGCGGCTTCCGAGTTCCTCGCGCTCGCGCTCGAGACGTTCGCCGAGCCGCGCTAGGCTCGCCCGATGCACGTCGCCATCGCGGGAGCTCATGGTCAGATCGCCAGACGCCTGGCGCGAATCCTGTCCGGCCGGGGAGATGCTGTGACCGGGCTGATCCGCAAACCGGAGCAGACCGAGGATCTGCGTGCGGACGGCACGCGCCCCGTTGTGTGCGATCTCGAGAGTGCGGCAGTGGACGAGATCGCCGCCGCGATCGAGGGCGCCGAGGCCGTCGTGTTCGCGGCGGGCGCCGGGGCCGGGAGCGGCGGCCCGCGCAAGCTGACGATGGATCGTGACGGCGCGCTCAAGCTCGTCGAAGCGGCGAGGTCGGCCTCCGTGAGCCGCTACGTGATGGTCAGCGCCGCGGGCGCCGGCGATCCTCCCGCCGGCGACGACGTGATGAGCATCTACCTTCGGGCCAAGGGCGAGGCCGACGCCGGGCTGGCGGCGAGCGAGCTCGACTGGACGATCGTGAGGCCGGGGCGTCTGACTGACGACCAGGGCACGGGGTCGGTGCGCATCGAGACGACTCCGTTCCGGGGCGAGATCCCCCGCGACGACGTCGCGGCGGTACTGGTGGCCATCCTCGACGAGTCGCGGTCGAGCCGGGCGACCCTGTACGTGAACGCGGGCGAGGCGCCGATTGCCGACGCCCTCGTCGCGTCACTGGGCTCGTGAATCAGGACCCCAGCCCGTGTAGCTTCCGAACCGCGGCCAGGACCTCGTCGGCGACCTGCTGCTGGTGCTCGAGGGTCGGCTCGGGCTCCGGCTCGTAGCGCAGCGGGGCTCCGTAGCTCACGACCACGGCCGGAAGCCGCAGACGGTGCCAATTGCGTACCCGCTCGGAACCGATAACGGCCACCGGAACGACCGGCACGCCGGTCTCCAGAGCCAGACGCCCGATCCCCGGCCGGGCCTTGGTACCGATCCGGCCACTGCGCGAGCGTCCGCCCTCCGGGTACATGACCAGGACCCCACCGCTCTCAAGGATCCTGATCGCGGTCACAATCGCCTCCTCGTCGTGCTGCCCGCGACGGACTGGGAACGCGCCGGCATGCGAGATGAGGAACTCGAGAAACCGTCCCTTGAAGAGCTGGGACTTGGCCATGAAGCGCACGCGCCTGGGCAGAAGGATCCCGACGAACCAGTGATCCATGGCCGAAAAATGGTTCGGGGCCAGGATCACCGGGCCGGTGGCGGGAACGCGTTCGGCGTCACCCGCGCGTAACCGAAAGGCAAAACGGCAATATGGATAGGAGACGACCTTCACGAACGTGTAGACCCAGTCGGGCTCGCGCGTCCGCGCCCGAGTGTGAAAGCGCTCGAAATACGAGGCGGGACGGGGATCGAGGTAGACCTGGGGCTTCAGCGGTGCGAGGTCATCGGGCACGTCCAAACCCTCCACAGGCAGTCGCCGGCCAGCCGCCTGTCTGGGAAGGCATACGGGCCCCCGAGCGTCCTTGAAGAACGAACCGATCGCCCGCCCTCACAGGGCATCCCAAAGTTCGACAACAATCGAACAATGATCTATAATTCGACATGTATCGAACATACGACATGGAGAACATCCTGAACAGTTCCAAGAACCACGGCCGCGACGGACTTCCACGGAATCGCAGCGGCCGCCATGACCCAGAAAACAAGCAAACTCGACGATCGAGAAGCTCTGCCGCCACGAGCGGCAACCGGCGCCAGCGCCGCCGGCGCGAGGTGCATTCCGTCGATCGCCTCGACGTGGCCACCGACCGCGTCGAGCAGGCAGCTGCCAGCACCGATTCGCTCGAGCTGTTCCTTCGCCAGGCGCGGATTCACCCGCTCCTGACGGCAGCTGACGAGATCGAGCTGGCCAAGCGGATCGAACGCGGTGACCTCGATGCCAAAGATCGGATGATCAACTCCAACCTGCGGCTCGTCGTATCCCAGGCCCGCCGCTACCAGGGCCACGGTCTTCCGATGGAGGACCTGGTCCAGGAGGGCATGCTCGGCTTGATCCGAGCGGTCGAGAAGTTCGACTGGCGCCGCGGCTTCAAGTTCTCAACCTACGGGACGCTGTGGATCCGGCAGGCGATCCAGCGAGGCCTGCAGAACCACGGCCGGACGATCCGGTTGCCGGTTCACGTGGCACAGCGCCAGGTCAAGGTCCGCAAGACCGAGGGCGAGCTCAACACACGGCTTGGGCGCGAGCCCACGGACGAAGAGATCGCCGAAGCTGCCGAGCTGCCGGTGGAGGAGGTGGCGGAGATCCGCGAGCTGAGCCGCGGACTCGCCAGCCTCGATCAGGGCGTCAGCGAGGATGGCGACACCGCTCTCGGCGACCTGCTCGCGAGCGACCGGCCGGAGCCGAGCGAGGAGATTGCCGACGCCGACCGCGACGAGCGAGTGCACGAGATCGTCGGAAGGCTTCCGGAGCAGGAGCGCAACGTGATCCGGCTCCGGTTCGGCCTCGCCGGCGAGGAGCCGCGTACGCTACGGCAGACCGGATCCGAGCTTGGCATCTCGGCCGAGCGGGCACGCGAGCTCGAGGAGCGCGGGCTTCGGCGCCTCGCCGGAACGCCCGAGCTCGAGCAGCTCCGCCTGGCGGCGTGAACAAGTCGGTAGCCCCCCCACCCCGGGAGCGACTGCGCAGGGACGCGCAGCGCCCCGGGGCCGGTGGGCAATCCCGTGCCTGTATTGCTCGCCGCGCGGGTAGCCTCAAGCCGCGATTTATGACTGAGCTTCCGATCACGCGTGAGCACCAGGAGCCGGCGGCTCTCGGTGCCGGACAGGTGGCGCTGCGTCCCGCCGCGTCGATCTCGGCGGGCGCGGAGCAGGTCCGGAACCTGTACTCGCTCAGCGATCCCGCGCTTTCGGAGCTCGGTCTCGACCAACTCCTCGACGAGCTGCTCGTCCGCGTCCGCGACGCCCTGGACGTTGACACGGTCGCGATCCTGCTCGTCGACGAACGATCGCAGCAGCTCGTGGCCAGGGCCGCCAAGGGCATCGAGGAGGAAGTCGAGCAGGGCGTGCGGATCCCGATCGGCCAGGGCTTCGCCGGACGGATCGCGGCAGAGCGGATCGCGATCTACATCTCCGATGTCGACCATGCCGACATCCTGAACCCGATCCTGCGCGAGAAGGGGATCCGATCGCTGCTCGGCGTGCCGGTGATCGTGGAGGGGAACCTGATCGGCGTTATGCACGTCGGCTCCCTGAAGCCGCGGCGCTTCGGCGAGAACGACGTCGCGGTGCTCGAACTGGCCGCCGCGCGCGCCGGCCCCGGGATCGACCGCGCGCGCCTGTACTCGGCTCTCGAGCGCGAGCATCAGGTGGCGATGGTGCTCCAGCGCAGCCTGCTTCCGCGCCACGTTCCCGATCTGGTCGGCGTCTCGCTGGCTACGCGGTATCTCGCCGCCCGCAACGAGGTCGGCGGCGACTGGTACGACGTGATCGAGCTTTCCCGGGGCCTCGTTGGAGTCGCGATCGGCGACGTCGTCGGTCATGGGGTCAGAGCCGCCTCGCTGATGGGACAGATGCGCACCGCGCTTCGCTCCTATGCATTGTCGGGGTACGGGCCGGGGCAGACGCTCGAGCTCGTCGATCGGTTCATTCGCAGCGTCGAGGTCGACGCGATGGCCACCGCGGCCTACGCGGTGTTCGATCCAGAGAACGGGAGGCTCCGCTTCGCCACCGCCGGCCATCTGCCGCCCGTGATTGCGGCGGGGCCGGCGTCGCGGATCGTCGAGATCACGCCCGCCGTGCCCCTCGGCGCCTATCCGTACGCGCGTTACGAGGACCGTGAACTGGAACTCGCCGCCGACGAGATGCTCGTGCTCTACACCGATGGTCTAGTCGAGCGCCGGGGTGTCGACCTCGACACTGGGATCGCCGAGCTCACCGAGCTGATCGGCCACGCGCGAACTCCGGAGGGTGCGTGTCTGCTCGCAATCGAGCACCTCGTACCACCCGAGGGGCCCCGAGACGACGTGGCGATCGTGGCGTTTGCGCGGACACCTGTCTCCGACGCACTCGACCTCCGCCTGTCGGCGGATCCCCAGCTTCTATCTCGTGTCCGCCGACACCTCCGGGGCTGGCTCGTGGCGAAGGGCGCGAGCGAGAACGACCTCGCCGAGGTGACGATCGCGGTCAGCGAAGCGTGCGCGAACGCGATTGAGCACGCGTACTCTCCGTTGCCCGGGTGGTTCGAGGTGCACGGGGTGACCGAAGGCGACGAGCTGACGATCTCGGTCCGGGACGGAGGGCGCTGGCGCGCGCCCCGCGGGACCAACCGCGGGCGCGGTCTGAATGTCATCGAGGCGGCCATGGACGCGGTTGAGTTCAAGCGCACCGAGGACGGCACCGAAGTGACGATGCGCCGCCGTCTCGGCGTGCGATGAGCAGCGCCGACGTTCGCTTCACCGCCAGCGGGCCCGTCGTGGTCGCCCACGTCTCGGGCGAGCTCGACATGTCGAATGCGTCGGACCTCACTTCCTCGATGGCCGGTGCGGCGACGAATGACCTGCTTGCGCTCGTACTCGACCTTTCCGATGTCGAGTACATGGACAGCGCCGGAATCCACATGATCTTCACTCTTCGCGAGAGCCTGCGCGCGCGCGGCCAGCAGCTGCGGCTCGTCATTCCGGACGGCTCGCCCGTCAACGACGCGCTGCGGCTGGCCGGCGTGACCGGACTGATCGAATGCAGCCGGGATCTCGGCGACGCCCTGTTCGGACTCGGGGTCGGCGAGGGCTCGTCCTAGACCGGCTGCTCGTCATCGTCGAGGCGCGTGACCCCGCCGACGGCCATCGGCGCGAGCGCCGGGACGATCACGGTCGGGATCAGCAGGGGCACCAGGAGCAGCTGCAGCCAGTTCCATAGCGTGTTCCCGCGGAAGCCTGTCCACGTCCAGTCGCCCACGTACGCGCCGAGCACGAGGGTGGCAAACACCGCGAGGGTGATCCCCGAAATGATCGTGTAGCGACGCGTCCATTTCTCGCGAAGCTCGCCGAAGACCGGGATCAGGGCCACGGCGAGCGGTAACGCGAGCAGTTCCAGCCAGTCCCAGACGTTGTTGCCGCTAAACCCGGTCCACGCCCAGGGCACCAGATAGCCGGCGAGCACTACCACCGCGAAGACGGCCAGCGCCGTGATTGCGGCCATCTTTTGCCGACGCCCGACCCGGGTGCGCCGACTCATCCAGATCGGCAGGAACGCGACGGCGAGCGGCAGCAGGAGCAGATGCAGCCAGTCCCACAGCGTCGCAGTTTGCCCGTTGATCCCCGTCCACGACCAGTGCTGGGAGTAGCCGCCCCACAGCACGAGCGCGACGACGAACACGAGCGCCACCATCGGCGCGCCCACCCTGGCGCTGCGCTGCGCTGGCTTGGGGCTCTCGCTCATCACCTGGGACGCTACCGCCCGCCGGGCTCGGATTCGCTCCGGCTAGATTCGTCTGATGGTCACCGGTGAGGCAGCGTCCGGACGCTCGAATCCAGTGCACCGCGCGCCCGGATTCGCGCTCGTCGGCGTGGCCATCTGCTCGGTGCAGTTCGGCTCCGCGCTGGCGACGAAGCTGTTCGCCGAGATCGGGTCGAGTGGCGCCGTGCTGCTGCGACTCCTATCGGCCGCGATCGTGCTGATGGCGCTGTGGCGCCCACGGATCACCGGCCGCTCGCGGCGCGAGTTGCTGCTCGTGTTCGCGTTCGGTGCCGTACTCGCGGGCATGAACCTCAGCTTCTATGCGGCGCTCGACCGGATCCCACTGGGCGTCGCGGTGACGATCGAGTTCATCGGGCCGCTGCTGGTAGCGGTCGGCAGCTCGCGCCGCCCGCTGGACATGCTCTGGGTTGCGCTCGCCGTGCTCGGGATCCTGGCCCTCACCCACGGCGGCACGGGCCATCTGAGCGCCGCCGGGGTCATGTTCGCCCTTCTGGCGGGCTTCTTCTGGGGGACCTACATCCTCCTCAGCGCGCGCGTCGGCAAGGCGTTTCCCGGGGGCACCGGGCTCGCGCTGGCGATGTGCGTGGCGGCGGCGATCGGCCTGCCGTTCGGCGTCGCCTCGGGCGGCTCGCAGCTCCTCACCCCGCGGTCGCTGCTGCTCGGATCGGCGGTAGGAATGCTGTCCTCGGCGATCCCTTACTCGCTTGAGGTAGAGGCGCTGCGACGCATTGACCCTGGCGTGTTCGCGGTTCTGATGAGCCTCGAGCCGGCGGTCGCGGCGATCGCCGGATTCGTTGTTCTCGACCAGAGCCTCGGACTGCGATCGCTGATCGGAATCATGCTCGTCGTTCTGGCCTCGCTCGGGGCATCGCGCGGCGTGCGGAAGGCACCGGTCGCCGTGTGAGGCGCGGCGCCCAGGGTCGGCGCTTGCCAGAATCCGGCTATGACCGATCCACCCGAGTCACCCACCAGCACGTGGTGGGCGTGGGTCTCGCTGATCCCGGTCGGCTTCGGCGCATGGACGCCGATCTATGCGGGTGTCCGTGCCCGCGTCCGGAGCTGGACCGCACTCGGCGCCCTCTGGTCGACAATCGCCGTGGCGGGATGGATCGCCTCGACCTCGAGCAACAGTCACGGTCATCACCAGTACAGCCCCACGGCCGGCCTGCTGCTGATCGTCTCATGGGTTGGGGCTGCGGCGACCGCATTCATCATCCGCTCCGACTACGTGCGCCGGATGGGCTCGCCCCTCCTGAACGCCGCCGACCACGCAGAGCGACGTCTACGCGATCGGCGAACCGCTCTCGAGCTCGCTCAGCGCAACCCGACGCTCGCGCGCGAGATGGGGGTGGGTCGCCCCGACCTCGGAACCGGAGCGGATGCCGGGCTCGTCGACGTCAACAACGCCCCCGCAGGCGCGCTGGCGCGGCTGCCCGGCGTCGACGACGTGCTCGCGACCCACATCGTCGAGACGAGGAGCGCGATCGGCGGCTTCTCCTCGGTCGAGGACCTTGGAATCGCCCTCGACCTGTCGGGCGACGTGGTTGAGGACCTCCGCGACCGAGTCGTGTTCCTCCCCCGCTGAGGCCCATAACGGCGGCGGCAGGCCGCCCGTATAGTTGGCCGCCGTGGCGGCTGTTCGTGCTACCGGCCTTGTCAAACACTTCGAAACGACGTGCGCGCTTGACGGCGTGGACCTCCTCGTAGAGGAGGGAGAGGTCCATGGCCTGCTCGGTCCGAACGGAGCGGGCAAGACGACCCTGCTGCGGATCCTCTTTGGGCTGATCCGCGCAGACGCCGGATCGGTCGAGCTCCTCGGCCGGCCGCTCGACACCTCGGCGCCCGGCGCGCTCGAAGGCGTGTCCGGATTCGTCGAGGACCCGAGCTTCTACCCCTATCTCTCCGGTCGCACGAACCTCGAGCTCGTCGCCGAGCTCGACGGCGCCGGGAACGGAGCGCGAGATCGATGAGGTGCTCGAGCGTGTGGGCCTCGCCGGGCGCGGCGGCGATCGGGTGGGCGGCTACTCGACCGGCATGAAGCAGCGCCTCGGGATCGGCGCCTCATTGCTGCGCGCACCGCGGCTGCTGCTGCTCGACGAACCGACGGCCGGACTCGACCCAGGCGGGATGCGCGAGGTCGGCGCGCTGGTCCGCGAGCTCGCATCCGACGGCGTGGCGATTCTCACCTCAAGCCATCAGATCATGGAGGTCGAGGGCGTGTGCGACAGCTTCACGGTGCTGCGCCGGGGAAAGGTGGTCTGGGATGGGACGGCGGCGCGGCTGCGGGCCGAGGCGCCGGCGCCGGCCTACCGGCTAAGCACGAGCGACGACGACCGGGCGCTCGAGCTGACCCGTGAGCACCGCGGCGTCGGCGCCGTGAGCTCGTATCTCGGCGGTCTCGAGCTCACAGTCGAGGAGGGAGCGCTCGATGCGTACGTGCTTGACCTCGGCAGGGCGGGGGTCGCGGTCCGCCGGCTCGAGCTGCTGGTCAGCCCGGTTGAGTCGATGTTCTTCGCGCTGACCGGCGAGCGCGGCGCCGGAGGCGGCGAGGGATCGGGAGACCCGCAGGCGAGCGACCGGGTGACGGCGGACAAATGACCGGCCACCCGCGCGCTCTCCCCGGGCAGTCGGCCAATCGCCGAACCGCGATCACGATCCGGCGTCCGCCGCGTGTACCGCGCCGAACGGCGCAAGCTCTCGTCGCAGCTCGCGATCCGGGTGCTCGCGCTCATCTGCGTGCTCGGTCCGTTCGTGTTCGTGGGAATCCTGAAGATCCAGAGTGGGAGCCCGACCGACACGCTCTACGGCGTCTGGGTGCACTCGTCCGGTTTCGCCGTCGCCATCGTCATGCTCGCGTTCGCCGGGTCGTGGGGGCTGCCGCTGATCGCCGGCATCACAGCCGGCGATCTGTTCTCCTCCGAGGATCGCTACGGGACCTGGAAGCTCGTGCTGACGAGGTCGTGCACGCGCCGGGACCTGTTTGTGGGAAAGCTGCTCGCGGCGGCCACCTTCTCGATCGCGCTCCTGCTGCTGGCCACGCTCGCGAGTCTGCTCGCGGGCGTGCTGCTGGTCGGCCACGAATCGCTGGTCAGCCTCAGCGGGACGCTGTTCTCGCCCGCGAGATCGCTGCTCCTGGTTCTGATCAGCTGGTTGCTGTGCATCTTCCCGACCCTCGCCTTCGCCAGCCTGGCCGTGCTGTTCTCGGTCGCGACCCGGAACGGGATCATGGGCGTGATCGGCCCGGCGCTGTGCGCGCTGGCGATGCAGCTGCTGCTGCTCGTCGGCTCGGGTATCTGGATGCACATGCTGCTGGTCGGCTCGGCCTTCACGGGCTGGCACGCTCTGTTCAACCAGCACCCGTACTACGGCCCGCTGCTCATCGGGATCGCGGTCAGCCTGGTGTGGACCGCGATCTGCATCGGCATCTCCTGGCGTCTGCTCCGCACGCGCGACTTCGCCGGAACACCGGTCGCGCGACGTCAGGGGTGGGTCATGCCGGTCCGTGTCTCGCTCGCCGTCGCGGCGGTCATCGCACTGCTCGCGATCGCCGGCAACTGGGGGCCGGTCGGGGTCACCGCAAAGCGCCTGCAGAACGACATGACGCCGACCTTCAACAACCTGACGCTGCTTCAGCAGAAGCAGCTCGGTCGCGCCGTTCCCGCCGGCGCCAAGCTCAACGTCATCCCGAGCTGCTCACGCCGCGGAAGCACGCCTCGCGGCCCCGGCGACTGGGTGTGCACGATGAACGTGTACATCCCCCAGCCCGGCGCGGTCCCGTTCCAGCAGACGCCGGTCACCTACGACGTCAGCGTGCAGTCAGACGGCTGTTACAAGGCGCAGTCGCCGCCGGCCTTCATCGGACAGCAGCTGATGCGCGATGCCAACGGGCACAGCGTCGTCAATCCGCTGTACACGATCTACGGCTGTTTCAACACGCTGTAGACGCTCGTCGGCGGTTGGATGCCGTCGAGCAGGCCGTACGCTGCCGCGACGTGGCGCCAGCCATCCGGTAGCGCGGGCCCGACGGTGAGATTCTGCTCGATCATCGCCCGCAGGTCCGGCGAGTGATTGACGTGCGGGGAGTCCTTCCAGTACTTGACGTGCAGGTACAGCGGATCCGCAACATCGAACTTGTAGCGGTCGAACCGGTTACCCGACGGAGGACCGTTGAGGAAGCTGCGCAGGCTCTCGCACCACCAGTAGCGGCTGTCGTCGAAGCGCGCCAGCGCCCGCGGAAAGAGGCGCGTCTCAGCGTCGCAGTAGGTCATGTGAAGTGCCCACCAGGGCACGAACTCTCCGGCGAGGGGACGGCCGACGACATCGCGATCCCCGCTGCGGGACGCCAGCAGATGCTCGCGATCCGGATGCGCGTTGAGGCCCTTGAACCGCATCGACAGGTAGCCGCCCGAATGCCACGTCTCGAGTGCCGACGCGAGCTCCGGGCCGGCGATCATGTCGCCGTCCCACTTGAGCACGAACGGGTATCGGCACTGGGCCATCGCCCAGTTGGAGTATGCGGACAGGCGGCGATGAGGAGAGGCGGGGCCCGCGAGCACCGCGTCGCGGTGCTCGACCCCCGCCCTGGCGACGCGGTTGGGATAGAAACAGGAGCGGAGATTCGGCAGCTCGCGCGCCAGCGAGTGGATCACCTGTGGCGTCGCATCGGCGCTCGCGTTGTCGATGACCACCACCTCGTCCACGAGCCCGGCGATCGATCTGACCACCGCGGCGAGCAGTTCCCCCTCGTTGTGGACGCGGACCATCCCGGAGATGCGCTTGCGCCGCTGCCGGGCGAGGACGGCGGCGACCTCGGCGGTGCCGGCCACGTGCTGGCGAAATGCGTTCCCGATGTTCACCAATGGATCGCAACCTCCGGAAGCATCGCCCGCAGCCGAGCTGTGTCCCTGGCGAAGAAGTAGCGCAGGGTGAGCGCGAGCTCTTCAGGCATCGCGTCGTAGGTGCCCCGGTTTCGAGGCGTGAGGTCGCCGGGAACGGCCGGCGTGAGTCCGAGGAACCGGTGGATCCGGCGTACCTCCGCCGCCGGATCGGCGAACAACTGGGTGCTCGTCGTCACGTGGATCTGCCCTCGTGCGAAGAGGGAAAGCCACCGGCCCAGCTGTTCGCCATACAGACCGCGGGTGAGATAGAACCGCGAGTTCTCCTGGCCCGGGCCCCGTGGCTGCCCCGGGCGGCGGCCTTGCGGCGCTCCGTGACCAAGCTCGTAGGCGACCGCATCGTCGAACGAGAGATGTTCCAGACCGATGCGGATGTTGTGGTGATAGTGAGCCAGCGCGCGCGCAACCGGATTGCGGAGCACGACGATCAGGCTGACCTCCGGCAGACGGCGGCGGACACGCGCCGGAACGTGGGGAGCGAACAGGTAGTTGGGCGAGTTCTCGCCGGCGGCGAACTCGCCATGGCGGCCGAGAATCTCCTCCCGCACGGCGGCGGTTGGAAAGTGGGCTCGGTACCACCCGTCCCCATGGCCGAACCTCCAGTCAAAGTAGTGCAGCTCACCGCGAGCATGGGCAATGGCGGGGTGCTGTCTCAGCAGCGAGCTGACGAAGGACGTCCCGCTCTTCTGAGCACCGATCACCAGGTAGCTCGGAAGGACGTGATCGAAGGATCGTCGTCTCATCGCGTCCGCCACCTTCGCCGCCGTCCGAGGATCAGCGCGCCCACCGCGGGTGCACCGCGCTGCAGCCAGCGATGACGGCCGCGTTCGGCCAGCTCCCGCGCGATCGTCTCCGCCGCCCGTGGCGTCAGCCTGGCCACCTCGCGCCGGTAGCCCGCCTCGTCCATCAGCTCCGCGACGATGAACTCGATCACCGACACGTCGTCGGCGGTCAGCTCCTCTCGCCATGACCGGAGCTGCTCCTGCACAGGTTCGCGCGCGTGTACATCCTGTCCGTGGCGCGGCAGCGCGTCCGGCTCGTCGCCGTACTCGAGCATCGCGGAATCGAATGGAATCCCGATGAACGCGCAGAGCTGCTCGAGGTGCGCCCGGGGCGAGCTCACGAGCTGCTCGTAGCGGATCTCGATCATGCGATCTCCCAGCCTCGGTGCGGCGGTGCGAGCGGCCAGAACGTGCGCTCGCCAATGCCGCGCGGCGCCTGGCAGCGAGCCGTTGTTGAAGATCTGAACGGTGCGCGACATGCACACCTCACGGGGATCCCGGATGACGTGCACGAACCGGCTGTCGGGAAACAGCTCGGCGAGCCAGGTGAAGCGGAGCGCGTTCCCGGTCGTCTTGTCGCCTGAGTGCGGCTTTCCGCGCGAGCGGGCATAGGCGGCGTGAAGCGCCCGGACCAGCTCCGCATACGAGCGGGGCGGCGTCCGGTCAAGTAGCGCCTGAACCTCGGCCGCCGGCAGCCGCCACTGCCGGAATCGGTTGCTCTCGCGGATCAGTCGCCACGCGAGCTCGATGTTCCCCTGCTCGCCGGCGCCCACCAGCCGCAGGTGGGTCTGGTGCACAAATGGGCTCTCGTCTGGAACGGCGACAGCCGGATGGGCGTTCAGCATGTTCCGCAGCAGGGTCGTACCGGAACGCTCCGCCCCGCCCACGAACACGAGGGGATCGGTTGGCGGGACGCTCATCGCTCGCGATCCGCCGTTTCGATCGCGGCCTGGCGCACCCGAACGGCTCGCCTGAAGACCTCGTGCCGGTCTCGCAGCAGCTCGGCGCGCGTGACGTGGAGGGCGACGTGGTCGGAGCCGTTGCGATGCTCGCCGGCGACCACAATCGGGACATTCCCGAGCCGCTCCGCGAGCCGCCAGCCGCTCTCGCCCGTAGCAGCGAGTCCGAAGTGCCGGCGCTCGTTCGCCCATGCGTGGACACGGTGGAGGGTCAGGAAGGCCTCGCCCCAGGTCCGCGGCTGCTCGCGTTCGATCCGGAGCGCGGTCGTCTCGAGCGCGAGCGGCCAGCCCTCGCGCACCGCGCTTCGCGCCAGGCGCAGCGACCATGGGGCGGGCTCGTCCCATTGCCGTACGGCCGGGCCCTCGAGACCCGGTGGCGCGAGAGCGACGTCGCGAGCACGGAGCGCGAGCAGCAGCGCCCGCATCACCAGCGGGTCGTCGCCGAGGAGCAGCAGAGCCGGCCGGCCGGGAAGCGGCGATGCCGTGTTGCGCTGCTCGGCGTCTTTGGATCGGATCGCGACGGGGAGCGGCTGTATCCCCGTCAGCATCTCCAGATCGGCGCGCAGCATCCCGAGCCGGCGTGCGACACGGATCATGCTGTCGATGCCCGGTGCGATCAGGCGGTGCGGGTCTCCGCCCGTGCCGGCCATGACAATTCGCGACACCGAGCCAAACAGGATGCGCGACGCCTTCGGTCGGCTGCGGTCCATGCGGACGAACGGAAAGTGGCGGTACTTGTAATCCGCCACACGTCGGCCGCGGACGTGATGCATCCGCTGCCGGAACAGGGCCCAGATCGTGCTCCGCGGCCAGTGCACGAGTTCCGCCTCGGGTGCGAACGAGACCGGATAGCCGGCGAGCTGGGCCCGGAACGACAGGTCCACGTCCTCGGCCGAGGGCAGCACCTCGTCGAAGCCTCCGAGCTCGAGGAACACCTCGCGCCGGATTGCGAAGTGGGCACCTGACGCGAACGGCAGGAACCCGTTTCGTGCGGTCTCGTCATGCCAGCGCCCGCCGAACTGGTAGCGCTCCGCAAGCGTGCGCGGCTCGGGCCAGCGCAGCCCTCCGCCGACGAGCGTCGCGCCCTCGTCGAACGCCCCCCGCAGTGCGCGCGCCCAACCGGGCTGCACCTTCGTGTCGGCGTCAATGAAGATGATCACGTCGCCCACCGCCGTTCGTGCGCCCGCGTTGCGAGCAGCGCAGATGCCCCGGCCGTTGGCGAACCGGATCAAGTCGCACCCGGCGGCCCGGGCGACCTCGGCGCTCCCGTCAACCGATCCGTCATCGACGACGATCACCTCCTGCAATTCAGAGCGCTGCGGTGCCACGCTGGCCAGACAGCGCTCCAGATGTCCGGCTGCGTTTCGCGCCGAGATCACGAGGCTGAGGCAGTTCATGTCCCGACCGGCGCCCGGTCGTCGAGTCGTCGCTCGAGGCGCATCCGCGCGTCCACGAGCTCTCGCTCGATCCGGTAGCGAAGGCGGACGCGCCGACGCGCCCCAGTGGTCACCGGTTCGTATCCGGCTCGGGTCATCTCCCTTCCCGCGATCAGCTCGATCATCGCCACGTCGTCGTCCTCGAGCCCCTCGCGCCAGGGCCGCGTGCCAGCCTGGGGAGGCTGGCGCGACAGGGCGAAATGCCGCGCCGGGTGAACGGGAGTGAGCTCCGGATAGGCGAGCATCTCGGGCGCGAACGGGAGTCCAGAGAACCGACACAGCCGGCGGAGCTCCGCGTCCGGCGTGTCGATGAGCTGCTCGTAACGGACCTCAAGGTATCGCTCGCCGAGCGCCGCCCCCGCGACCCGTGCCCGGCGCACCGTAATGGCCCACTTCTCGGCCGCTCCCGCCACCCCACGGCGATACCACGGCTGCACCGAGAGAGCCATGCAGACCTCACGGGGATCGCGCAGCACGTGCACGAAGCGGCTCTCGGGGAAACGCTCCGCGTACCACTCGAAGCAGTACGCGTGGCTCGGGGTCTTGTCGGCGCTCAGTGGCTTCTCGTCGCGCTCGGCGTGGGCCGCGAATAGCGCACGGATCAGATCGGCATACGTCTGCGGCGGCCAACGAGCGATCGCCCGCTCGACGAGTGCCGGGTCGAGCTCCCACTGCCTGAAGAACCGCTCCGCCTGAATCAGCCGCCAGGCGAGCGTCAGGTTACCGCCCTCGCCACGCCGTTCGAGCTCTCTGTGGACGTTGCGGATGAAGTAGCTCTCGTCAGGGAGCGATAGCAGCGGATGGGCGGCGAGCATGTTTCGCAGCAGGGTCGTACCGGAGCGCTCGACCCCGCCGACGAAGAGGACCGGATCACGCGGCGCGCTCATCCCCCCACACCGCCTCCGGACCGGCGATCGTGCGGCCCGCGAGCTCGGGGATCCGGCTCATCAGGTCCGCGCTCGACGACGGGCTGATCACGAGGCCGTAGCGCTGCTTCCCGACCGCCCAGGCGTAGATCCCGTGCAGCGCGAGACACGCGGCTCCCCAGCTCGAGACTCGCTCTCGCTCAAGTCGCTTCGCGGTCAGCAGCACGGGCAGCGGCCAGCCGTGCCGCGCCGCCAGCCGCGCGGCTCGCATCGCCCACGGCGCCGGCTCGTCCCACCGCGGCAGCATGTCCGCGAGCAGACCCGGCGGCGGGATCGCGATGTCTCGGGTGCGGCGCGCGCGTGCGGCGGCGTCAGCGGGCCGCGAGGCGACCAAGACGAGCGACGGGAGGCTTGGCAGCGGGCGGGCGGCAAGCTCCTGGTCAGTGGTCGAGGGCTCCTCGAATGCAGGGACAGGACGCCGGCCGGTGAGCAGCTCGACCGAGCCGAGCGCCTCTCCAGGCACGCGGACCAGCGACCGGTGCCAGCTGCGGAGCGCGTCATGGAAGACGAAATGGTCGTATTTGCGACGCAGCGCGGGCTGTGCTCGTGCCGAGCGAAACCGGGCCAACGGATCGGTTCGGTGCGGCACCGACACCGCCGCTCGCTTCACGTCCGTGAGGGCGTGGCCGGCGAGCTGGGATCGGAAGCTCAGATCCCGATCCTCGGCGCCCTCCACCGCGGGGTCGAACCCACCGAGGTTCTCGAACACGTCGCGTCTGATGGCGAGATTCACGGCGCTGGCACTGGGCAGGAAATCACGCAGGCCGTGCAGGTCGTGCGCGCGACTCACGCCGCCCCGGACATCGGGCTCGACAATCGCTCCAGCGGCAACGGCGGCACCATCGCGGAACGCCTCGGCGAGCGCGTTCGCCCACCCAGGGTGCGCGAACGCGTCACCGGCGATGAACGCCAGCACGTCACCGACGGCCGCCTGCGCCGCGATGTTTCGCCGCGCGGCCAAACCGCCGCCGGCCTGCACGACGATCACCTCGTGGGTCGCGGGGCTCTGGCCGGCGAGGCTGCGCAGGCACGCCCGGAGCCTCGAGCGCGATCCGTCGTGCGCGATCACGACGCTGATCCGCGGCCGTGACCCGGGAGGTCTGGTGTCGTTCATCGGAGTCTCGGATGTGCTGGCGCCCACTGATCTGAGTCCGGCATTATCTACGTGTGGGGCAGCGATGATGGGAACAATGCTCGACCGCCGTACCCGCGCAAGCCGCCGGGGAGTGGCACAGTTCCCTCCGCCCGGCAGGAGCTCGAACCCGTACGCCGAGCTCCTCTACGCGGCGCTCGCGGAGCACGGCTTCGACCGCCGCGAGCTCTCGGCGCCGACCGTCCCGGCGCTCTGGCGCGCACGGCACAAGATCGGATACCTGCATTTCCACTGGCTGCCAGAGAAGGTCTACGCACCGAGTCTCGGGACCGCGGCACCCACTGCCCGAGCCGGCCTCGAGCTGTGCCGGTTCGCCTATCGCATGGCCATTGCCCGGCTGCTCGGCTACCGGATCGCCTGGACGGTCCACGAGCTTCGCCCGCGGCGGGCGCGCCCTTTCGGGGCGGGGATTGACCGTGCCGGCAGGACGATCCTGGCTCGGTCGAGTCATACGCTGATCGCGCACGACCAGGCGATGGCCGATCGGCTGCGCGCGGACCTCGGTCGGCCGTTGGCGATCGCGATCATCCCTCACGGCGGATTCAACGACGTCTATCCGTCCGATCGCCCCCGTGCCGAGCTTCGGGCCGAGCTCGGGATCGATCCCAGCGCCGTTGTGTTCCTCTGCTTCGGACAGCTCCGCGCCGACAAGCGGATCCGCTTGGTGCTCGAGGCGTTCGGGGCCGTGGCCGCCGCGAATGTCCGTCTCCTGGTCGCGGGGGTCGTCGCCGAACCCGGCCTGCGGGCCGATCTCGAGCGGGCCGCGCGCGCCGACGCTCGCATCTGCCTGCTGCTCGGCGACGTGAGGCCGGAGCGCGTCGGTGAGTTGTTCTCGCTCGCCGACGTTTTCGTCCTCGCCCGCGGGGAGGTGTGGACGTCTGGGTCGCTGACCCTGGCCCTGTCGACCGGACTACCGGCAGTGGCGGCTCGAACGCCGCAGGCAATCGAGCTGCTGGGTGAAGCCGGGTGGCTGTTCACGCCTGGCGACGCCACTGCTCTCGCAGATGTCGTCCGTGGCGCCGCCGCTGACCCGGAGGCGCTCGCACGAAAGCGGACCGCCGCCCGCACGCGCGGAGAGCAACTGCCGAGCTGGGACGAGGTCGCGCGTCAGACCGCCGGGCTGCTCGCCGGCGGCGCCGGGCTCACGGGGATGCGACCTCGCTCGGTGCCGGGGCCAGAACCCGTTCGAACAGGGACGCAAACTCCGCGCTCATCCGCTCCCCGGTGAACGCCATCGCCCGGCGGACCCCTTCCGCCGAGAGCTGCTCCCGCAGCGACGAGTCGCCGAGGATCGCGAGGATCGCCTCCGCCGTAGCGTGCGGGCGTCCCGGCGGTACGAGCCACCCCGACCGTTCGTGCTCGAGGATCTCAGCCGGGCCCCCCAGGTTGGTCGCTACCACCGGCGTCCCGAGCAACATCGCCTCGACCAGGACCAGGCCAAACGGCTCCCCGTCGGTCGCATGGACGGCCACGTCGAGGGCGTTCAGCCACGGGACCACGTCGGACTGGTGTCCGGCGAACTGGAGGCGGCCCGAGAGACCGAGGTTCAGCGCCAGGCGCCGGAGGCGGTCGGGATAGTCACGGTCGCGGTCGCTCGCTGGGCCGCCGACCACGACGAAGCGCACATCCGCACGCCGACGGCTCACGAGCGCCGCCGCCTCCAGGAACACGTGCTGGCCCTTGAACGCCGCCAGCCGGCCAACGATGCCCACGAGCGGCTCGGCGATGTTCGTTCGATCCAGGAGCGTTCGCGTCGCGCGCGACGCGAACGCGCGTACGTCCACGCCAGGTGCGATCCGCACGATCTCGGCATCGGGCGTCAGCCATCGCTGGGCCTCGATCGCAAACCGGCTCGGACACACGATCGCGGCCGGGGGCAGCGCGCAGGCCTCGATTTGCGCCACGGTAGGCCTGGCGATGTCGTGCTGCCAAAGATTGCGGGGATCCCGGCGTCTCTGGCCGCGCGAGCGCCGTGGAACTGGGCTCTCCATTTGCTCGAGAGGACAAGACGCGCCTCCGTCTCCTCGATCATCCGCCGAGCCAGCGCCGGCACGTCCTTCGACTCCCTCGCCACGGTCACGTCCGTGACCCCGGCCTGCGCCAGACGCGCTTCCAGAGGCCCTGGCTCGATCAGCAGAACCGATGGCTCGAATCCGAGCCCGGGAAGCCGCCGCGCGAGCTGTGCGAGCGTTTGCTCGGCGCCGCCGTCCGCCGCGGTTGACAGGAGCAGAACCGGGAGCCGCGGCGCTGGCGTGGGAGTCTCCATCCAGGTATTGTGAGCCTCGGGTGAGGGCGCACGAGTGATCGTGACACGGTGAACGCCGCCGCCACGCGGTCGGGCGCGGACAAACGCCCCGTGACACACGGGCTGCGCGGCTTCCTGACCGCACTCACTCACGAGGATCCGCGACACCTGGGCTGGGTCATCGCCGTGTCGACCCTGGCGGCACTTGCCCAGGCGCTAGGCCTGCTACTGCTGATCCCATTGCTCGAGGCGATCCGCGTCAGCGCGTCAGCCGGGATCGCGGAGTGGACGCGCGATGCGTTCGAGACCGTCGGACTCAAGCCGACGCTCGGCGTCGTGCTGACGATCTACATCGCCGTCACCGCGGCGGCCGCGGTCCTGACCGCGTATCAAAGCGTGCTCTCCACCCGGTACAGACTCGAGTTCGTGAACCACCTGCGGCGGCGGTTGTACTCGGGCGTGGCCGAGGCCGAATGGCAGCACCTCATGGGTCTGCGCCGACCTGACCTACTCGCCGTTCTGACGGCCAACGTCAATCTGGTCGGAGCCGGTGCGATGGCCTGCCTCGGCATCGCCGTGGCGGCAATCGTGGTGACCGCCCAGGTCGCCGTGGCGATCCAGATCGCTCCGCTGATGACGGCGCTTGCGATCGCCAGCGGAGCCGTGCTCGTAATCGTGGTCTGGCCGCTCGTCAGGCGCAGCCGCCGTCTCGGCGCCGAACTCGTCCAGCTCAACCGGACCACGATGAGACGCGCCAACGGATTTCTCGAGGCGCTCAAGCTGGCCAAAGCCTACGGCCGCGAACAGGAGCACCAGCTCGTCTTCAACGACGCGATCACGCGCGCGCGTGACGTTCAGGTCTCGTTCGCCCGCGCCAGCGGCGTCGCGAATGCTGTACAGGGAACCCTGACAGCCGCGCTGCTGGGGGCGACCGTGTATGTCGCGGTCAAGGTGGGGCACATCCCGGTCGGCTCGCTGCTTGTGGTGGCGGTTGTGTTCATGCGGGTCGTCGCCCAGATCATCGGCGCCCAGGGAAACGTGCAGCAGATCGCCCAGGCGCTACCCGCGTTCGATGAGGTGACGACACTGATCGAGAGCTGCGAGGCGGCGCGCGAGGCGCCCGAACCGGCGAGACTCGCTCGGGCCCGCGTCGGAATCGGCGGCGGTGTGGCGCTCGACCGCGCGCACTTCGCCTACCCTCGCGCGGACGGAGACGGCCGCGAGGCGCTCCGCGGCGTGTCGATCGAGATCGCGGCCGGATCGACGGTGGCGCTCGCCGGGCCGTCCGGCGCGGGGAAGACCACCACTGCTGACCTGGTCGCCGGCCTGATGCTTCCAACCGCTGGACACGTGGTGGTTGACGGCACGCCGCTGACACCGGACCGCCTGCTCGCCTGGCGGCGCTCAGTCGCGCTAGTCCCGCAGGACCCCTTCCTGTTCCATGAGGCAATCGAGGACAATCTTCGTTGGGCTGAGCCGGGGGCCACCGAGGATGAACTGTGGGAGGCGCTGAGGATGGCCAATGCGGCCGAATTCGTCCGCGAGCTGCCATCCGGGCTTCAGACCGTCGTGGGCGACCGGGGGATGCGACTATCAGGAGGGGAGCGCCAGCGACTCGCGCTCGCCCGCGCCCTGCTGCGCGACCCAGACCTGCTCATCCTCGACGAGGCGACGAGCGCAATGGATACGGAGAACGAGCTGGCGATCCGCCGAGCGCTCGCCTCGCTCAACGGAAGAACGACCATCCTGCTCATAGCCCACCGACTGTCGACCGTGAGCGAGGCCGACTGGATCGTCGTCCTCGACCGCGGTGAGGTCGTCGAGGCTGGGACCTGGGCGGAGCTCGCGGGGCAGCAGGCGGGCCGGCTGCAGTCGCTGATCGAGGCGGGAGCGGTGGCGGTCGGCTGATGCCCGAGAGCGGTGGCACCACGAAGCCCAGGCCGAGCTACCCGCGCAGCCGCGCGTTCCGGGCGCTGCAGCTTGCCGTGATCCGAAGCAACTACGGCCGGCTCCGTGCGCTGTGGCTTGCTCTGTATGAGCTGTTCATTCGCGTGATCGCCGGATACCTGCGGCGTGGTGTGGGCGCGGGCGTCTACGTTAAGGGCTCCTTCGGGCGCGGCGAGCCGGTGGTCGGCCTCTCGGACGTCGGCCTGGTGGCGATCGTGCCCGAGGCCGATCGGCGACTCGAGCGTCGCTGGAACGCCGCGGCTCGAGTGCTGCCGCCGCTGCGCTGGGTGATCAAAGGCATCCCCGTCTACTCGGAGACCGAGCTCCCCGAGCTCGCGACCACGTGCTTCGCCTATGGGCTCGGCGACCGTCAGCCTCGCTCACTGTTTTTCCCGCCGGGCCGAGCGATCAGGGTGGCGACGTTGCCGGGTCTTTGGGCGACGCAGGATTGGCGGCTCGTCTCGGGCCCCGACCTACGGCCCCGGATCGACGCAGCGGACCCGGACCACCGTCGTCTCGCCGTCTGGCTCGAGCTGCAGTCGTGGTGGCGGCTCGCGTTCAGGGCCGCCACCAAGCCGGACGCTCACTGGTCGCCGTATCTGTGCCTCAAGCTCGTGGCCGAGCCGGCCCGAATCCTGCTGTGGCTCGACGGCGAGCAGCACCTCCGTCGCGAAGCGGTCCTGCGGCGATCGCTCGAGGTCTATCCCGAGGAGCGGGCGACGATCGAGTATGCGCTCACGCTCGGCCGTCAGCTGGACCGCGTTCGCGTGGCACCGCTCGATGCCGTGATGCCGTGCTTCGTCCGTCTCTCGAGGCGGATCGCAGAGCGGCTGGCCGCCGAGCTCGAGCCCCACGGAACCGTCGATGTGCGGCTCCAGGGGGCCAACGCCCCTTTCCCGTCCGCTGCGTTGCCGCTCTGCGACTGGCGCGCGATCGTGCGACCGGCCGGCGTGGAGGAGTGCTTCGTGATCCAATCGGGGCGCGTAGACGATCCGGCGGCGCTCGCCCGCGCCGGACGGGACTCGCACGACGGAACGTACATCACGCTCGTGCACGACGGCCTGATGTTCCGCCCCAGTGGCGAGTCGTCGAGCGGGTTCCGGGCGCTCGCATGCGAGGCGACCGACCCGGTGTCAGCCGCGCTTGCAGCCGGACGCGAAGCTGCCAGTTTCCCGAACGTCCGCGGATGGTCGGCCACCGACACCGCGACACGGGCAGTGGCCGAGCACGCCGCCTGGTTGCGCTCGCGCTCGCCGCTGCCTGGCGACGCCGAGGACGGTGTCGTCAGACGGCGGCTGGCCGGCGCGCTGTCGGCCGCCCGCGCCGCCCTGTTCCACGAGACCCTGGTCGCGGGCGATCCCATGCTCCCGGTGACGCTTGCCGCCGTCGCGCAGGCGCTGAGCGAACACACGTCACTCAGCCGAGGACTGCCGCACGACGCGAACGACTGGTATGACGGCGCGCGCTCGACTCGAGCCGCCCGGGTCAACGACCTGGTGGCCAAGGTGGACCGAATGGACTCGTACCGGCGCCCGCGGTCGGAGCGTCGGCTAACTGATGCCCGTCCGCCGATCGAGCATCTCGAGCACGTCGGCGACGACGTCCTCCGGGGGCTGGTCAGTCCGGACCGTCAGGCGCCGCTCGCCGGCGATCTCGTCGAGCGGCTCACGGCCGGCGAGCACATCTCGCACGGCTTCGAGCATCCCGTCTGAGGTCCTCCACGGAAACCCGTCCCGGTCCGCGCCACGCTCGGCCAGCACCTCCGGTGGCGCCGTGCACTCTGCGAAGACCACCGGCGCCGCGCCAGCCACCACGCTCATGAACGCAGCCCGGTCGGCACGGTGCGCAAAGGCGGCGCTGACCACCGCACCACGCCCTTCGGCCACGTCCGCCGCAGCCCTGCGGCCGAGCTCTCGATAGGTGGTTTCGCGAACCTCAGCGCTGAACGTCTCAGGCGCCACACGCTGTCCCGGATCGCCTCCGGAAAGCTGCTTGCGGATGACATCCACCGAGAGGTGGGATAGGCCGAGCGCGGCGGCGAGGGTTCTCGAAACGTGCGTCTTGCCACTTGCCGGCGCGCCGCACACGGCGATCACAAGTGGCGAAGGCGGCTCGCCCACCAACGGCAACCTACACGAAGTAGGCTCGCGCATCCCACGATGAAGGCCCGACTACTCACCGATCGGCTCGCCCGATTCATGGATGACGACTTCAGGCTCGACCGCGGCCGCCACGCGAGCTTCGACGCCGGCCACTGCGCGACGGAGGCCGCCGCCTGGCTCGTGGGAGAGCTTCACACCGATCAGCCGCGGTGCGTCAGTCCGGTCCTCGCGCTGTTTCTCAGAACGCTGAACGACGGCTCCCGCGAGGATCGTCGCAAGATGCTCAAGCCGTACATCGTGCGAGCGCTCGAGACTGCGGATGATGGCCGAGACGAGGAGAGGATGGCGATGTGTGACACGTGGCTCGTCCGTCAGGGACTGCCGCCCGCGCTTGAATTGGCCGGCTGCGGCGAGCTCGCAGCCCGGCTGCGCGGCTTTGGCGGATCGCCGGGGCACGAGGACGCCGCCGCGCTCCTGAGCGAGTCGCGGAGGGCTGTTTGGGAGGCGCGCGATGGCGCGTATCGCTCCCTGTCCGACCGGCGCGTCGCGGCTCACTGCGCCGGGTCAGCCGAGGCCACTGACGCGCCCGGCGTCGCGGCGGCTGCCGGCGCCGCGTTCCTCGACCATGCCGACGGAGGGGGCTACGCCTTCGCCCGCTACGCGGACGCTCCCGACTATGCCGACGCCTCGATGGCCGCGGCCGCGACCGCCCTCGCAACTCACTCGGACGCGGTCGCCGCTGCCGCGTACGGTGACCACGCCACCTTCGCGCCATTCGAGGGTACGTTCGACGAACTTCGCGAGCGAGGACGTCGGGTGACCGAACCGAAGCTCAGGCCGCTCGCTGAGGCTCTGCACCGCGATGCGCTCGAGCTGCTCGACCGGATGGTTCGCTAGGCGCCTCCGGTGCTTCCGCGCCAGGGGCGGGCGGATCCGGACTAGGCGCTCGGTGTGTGCAAATTCTCAGTTGCGCTGACGGCGCGGGCTCGGAGGCTTGCCGGGCTGCCAGGGGTGTAGAGCGCGCCAGTCCCGTCGCTAAGAAGCATCGTCGCCTGCGCCACTCCACGCGGGGCGACGGGTCCTGGCTCGGAGAGCGCCTCGGCCAGCCGTCTCAACTCGTCCCGCGCGGCGTCGACGTGCGACCGGGACAGAGCGATCCTGAGGTAGGCCGGACCAGCGCCTTCGCAAGCCAGGCGAACGACGCGCTCGAGTGCGCGGGCGAGGTGGCGCCGATTCCGCAGAGCCGTAAGGCGTCGAGCGCGCAGTGCAAGCGCGGCAGCACTCTCGGGAGGTGTTCCGTCGGCCAGTGCACGATCAAGCCGGCGAGAGCGCCACCGCGCCCACACGCGGTCACGCACTCGTGGCCGGTCCGCGATCCGCAACTCGTTCGACGCGGCCGGCTCGGCGCCCGTGCGCTCGCGTCGATGTTGGTGTCTGTTTGCCTTGCTTGCCATAACCATCAACCATATTACGCCGGTTAGCCTAACCTGTCAACTGGTTTTGCAGGTCACGGCTCCCTACAATCGCTGAGATGCCCCAGCTCCCGACCTGGTACCCCGGCGAAGAGCCCAAGCCGGCGCCGATGCCCTTGCTGCTCGTGCAGGCATTTGTCAACACCCGAGACCTCGAGAGCAAGTCGGACCTGCTTGAGGCCGCCGGCCCCGCGAGCGCGTGGTTTGAGGCTGCCGGACTCGTCAGTTCCCGTTCCTCCGTGAGTCCCGCCGATCTCGAACTGGCGCGCGCGGCGCGGGAGAGCGTCCGCCTCCTGCTCGAGGCCAGCCCTGGTGAGGCGCAGCTCAGCGCTCAGCTCGAGCCATTGCGCGAGCTCGCCGCCGCCCACCGGCCACTTTTGACCATCCTGGATGACGGCGTGCTGCAGCTCAAGAACGCTCGACACGATGACCTCGGCGACGGACTGTTCGAGCTGCTTCTAATCATCCGCAGCGCCCAGGAGAACGGCAGCTGGGACCGGCTGAAGGCATGCGGCAACCCCGCCTGTCGTTGGGCGTTCTACGACCGCTCACGCAACCAGCAGGGCAACTGGTGCGACATGGCTGTGTGCGGCAACCGTTTGAAGAACCGCCAGCTGCGCGCCCGCCGCCGCCCAGTTCCGTCCGGCTGAGCGGCGGGGTGCTATCGCGACGGGGTGTCGCCGCTCAGCGATCAATCCGAACGAAGAGGAACCCGGCCGGGCCTGTCTCGGCTCGGAAGTGAGCCGCGAAGTAGGCGCTGATCGGGGGCGTCCACGGGATGCGCCGCCCAGTCGCGTTCGCGCAGGACACACTCGAGACCGGCGCGCAGCTGAGCCAAACGAACTGGGCATGATGGAACGCGGACAGCCACGCCCGTCGGACCGCGGGGTTCCGACCGGCGCCGACAAGCGCATTGCGACCGGTGGCCAGCGCGTAGTCGATGCCGATCGCGTCGACGATCTTCGGACAGGACGAGTTCGTCGAGGCGAACCGATCGGCCACGATCGTGTAGGAGGAAACATCGGTCAGCACACATGCCCCGGCCGGGATCCGCGCATCAGCCGCTGCGGCCGGATTGAAGGTGCTCATCCTCGCCTCGTGACTGAAGCGGACCATTGCCATCAGCCCGAGGAGCACGATGCCAAGCGCATACAGGCATGACTTGACTCGTGTCCGCAGGCGCGGCGCGGCGGAGCGGTCGTCCACCGGGAGGGACAGCGAGACTGACTCCACCCGCATGAGGCTATGAGCGGTTGCGGACGCACAGGGCGCCGGTGATGGGCGAAACGGCCGACGCCGCCGTCCGCCGCGGCGGCAAGAATTGCCCGCGTGCTGCGCAGGCTCTGGGGCCGACGGATGCGGATCGTCGCGATCGTGCAAGTTTTCAATGAGGAGAGATTTATCGCCCGCTGTGTCGAGCACCTGCGCGAGCAGGGCGTCAGCGTCTACCTCATCGACGATGCGTCGACCGACGACACGGTCGCGATCGCCGAGCGGTATCTCGGCCGCGGGATCATCGACATCGAGCGGCTCGGATCGCACGACGTTCACGATTGGCGAGAGATCTGCCGGCGCAAGGAGCGACTCGCCGAGCAGCTCGATGCGGACTGGCTGATTCACCACGACGCCGACGAGATCCGCATCTCGTCCGCCCCGCGTCAGTCGCTCGCCGATGCGCTCAGGCAGTTCGATGAGGCCGGTTACAACGCCGTCAACTTTCAGGAATTCACGTTCATACCCACGCGCGAGGCGCCGAGCCACGATCACCCTCACTTCGATCGGACGATGCGCTCGTATTACGCGTTCGCCCCGTTCCAGCCGCATCGGCTCAATGCGTTCAAGCGCCAGGACGGACCGGTCGAACTGGCTTGGTCAGGTGGGCACCAGGTGCGGTTCGAAGGACTCAGACCGGCGCCGGTCTCGCTCTACATGCGCCACTACCTGTTCCTGAGTCGAGACCACGTCATCCGCAAGTACATCGAGCACCGGCCATTCGCCTCCCACACCGTCTCGGCCGGCTGGCACAGCTTCCGTCCGAGGCTCCGCGCAGAGATGATCACGCTGCCAAGTGCTCGCACCTTGCTGACCTATCACGGCGATCGCAAGCTCGACGGGTCGGCGCCGCGACAGACACACGTGCTCGATGATCTCGTCGCCGCGTTCGACGCGGGCCCGGCTGCATGAGCGTCGGCCTTGCCCCTGATCTGTCGGGCGAACGGCAAACGCACCGGTTCGAGCTAGCCCCGCTGCGTCGGCCCCGATTGCGTCTCACGCCGAGCGTCTCGCTGATCATCCTGATCGCGACCGCGCTCGGACTGCTCCTACGCGTGTACCAGCTGAGCCGGCCCAACTACCTGCTCGGGGTCTCCGGCTACGACGACGGTGTCGACTTCGGCAGTGCTCTGCGCCTGGTGGACGGGACCCTTCCCTACCGGGACTATGCGTTCGTCCAGCCGCCTGGGATCACCGTACTGCTGGCGCCGGTGGCGCTTCTGGCCAAGGTGGTGGGGACCGACCCCGCGTTTGCGATCGCTCGTGTCCTGACGGCGCTGGCGGGAGCCGCGGGTGTCACGCTCGTGGGCCTCCTGGTCCGTCACCGCGGCGTGTTCGCCACCACGCTCGCCTGCGGCCTCTTCGCGATCAGTCCCGACGCGATCCTCGCATCGCACAGCGTGCTCCTCGAACCATGGCTTGTCCTCTTCTGTCTCATCGGCCTGCTCCTGGTGTTCGAAGGCGATCGACTGAACGCGAGCCGGTTGCGGTGTCTGCTCGGCGGCGCCGCGCTGGGGTTCGCATGTGTGATCAAGGTGTGGGCGGTTCTGCCTGTGATCGTGCTGGCCGCCTGTTTCCTCGCACTGGCCGACCGTCGCAGGACGCTCGCCTACCTCGGAGGTGTGATCGCCGCCCCGGTGGCGTTTGCGCTTCCGTTCGTGGCGCTCGCTCCGGGAGGATTTCTCCGCGACGTGGTCCTCTCTCAACTCGCGCGCATGGATAGCGCTCGGGTCCCGCTCGTGACCCGTCTGATGAGCTTCACTGGGATTCGCGATCTCAATCCGCGAGCCGGCGTCACGCTCACGGTGGCTATCGCGCTGTGCGCATTCATCGTCGTGTGTGTGATCAGCGCCACGGTCATCTCCCGCCGTCCTCCGCCGCCGCTGGAGGGTTTCTCGATCGCGACCGGCGCTCTGGTCGTCGCCGCGTTTCTCTGGCCCGATGATTATTACCCGCATTACGCGGCGTTCCTCGAGCCGTTCCTGGTCTGCGCGGTCGCGCTGCCGGCTGCGAGGCTCGGCTCGCTGCTGGCGACACCGTCCGCTGATTACCGTCTGACCACGGCACTGGATGCCGCGCGGCGCGCGCCGTCGGAGTTGCGGAAGGGCAAAGCCCGGCTCGCGCCTCTCGTCGTGACACTCAGGTGGCCCGCACTCCTATTCGTGTCGAGCCGTCTCCTCTTGGTGGCGATGGCGGCGGTGGAGCACGGCGTCCGTCACCAGCCGTTCGTCGCCCAATTCGCTAGCTGGGATGGACAGTGGTACGGCGCGCTGGCGCTGCACTGGTACCCGGCCCACCCCGGCAGCGCGCAGACGACGCTTGGGTTCTTTCCCCTCTACCCGCTCGTTGTCAGGAGGGTCGCCGGCGGGATCGCCCACCTCGGCACCTCGCTGCCATTCGCCGAGCAGATCAACCTGGCCGGCCTCATCGTCTCGGGTGTGGGGGGCCTCGTCGCGACGGTGCTCGTCCAGCGCCTGGCGACGACGTGGTGGGGAGTCCGGAGCGGTCGCCGCGCGGCCGTGATCTTCTGCTTCTTCCCCGGCTCGATCGTCTTCTCGATCGTCTACGCCGAGGGCCTTCTGATCCCGCTTGCGGCGGGCTGCATCCTCGCGCTGCAGCGACGCAGGTGGGTGATGGCCGGCGCGCTGGCGGGCCTGGCGACCGCCACCGCCCCTCAGGGACTTGTTCTCATATTGGTCTGCGCCGCGGCGGCCGCACGTGAGTTTCATCGGCGTGAGCGCACCGGACGCTGGACGCGCGTGTGCCTATTGGCGCCGGCGCTCTCGCTGACCGGCGTCGCCGCGTTCGCCTCTTATCTGTGGCTCTGGACCGGGACGCCGTTCGCCAGTCTGGCCGCCCAGCACCACGCGTGGAAGGAACGGACAAACCCGTTCGCGCTTGTCGACCTGTTGAACACCGCGGTCGGCCAGGTCACGCACCCTCTTCCTGGAAAGAGCACGTTCAAACCCGTGGTCGCAGTGATCGGCGCGCTCCTGCTGTTCGTGCTCCTGATCATCGTCTATCGCAAGCGCCGAACGATCTCGATGGAGGCGCTGATCTGGACCGCCGGGATCAGCTTCCTCGCCGTGACGACCGAGAACCTGCCGCCAAATCCACGGATGTTGATAACCGCCTTTCCGGCGGTGATCGTGGTGGCCGACTGCGTCCGGGGGCGCCGGTTTGCGTGGCTCGCGTCAGCGAGCCTCCTGCTCCTGCTCGGAGCGAGTTGGCTCACGTTCACGGTCGGGCATCGGATGCTTCCACCATGACCGCCCGACCCAGAGCGAATCTTGTGCTGGCCGCCGGTGCAACGGCATTTGCCGTCTCACTTGCGGTGCTCGGCAGCGAGGTTGCGCTCCACGGCAAGTCGATCATGACGTGGTTCGACCTCAGGATCTATTACCACGCGGGATTGCTCGCCCGCCACAGTCCTGAGGCGCTCTATCGCTGGCAGGCGCAGCCGGGTGACGGGTTCACGTACGCGCCCTTCGCGGCCGTTCTGTTCGCTGCGCTGTCGACACTGCCGCTGGTCGCGGTGCGGTGGCTGATGACCGCGGCCGGCATCGCCGGCCTTCTGGCGACGGTGTGGCTGACCGCGCGCGCCCTGGGTTGGTCGGATCGCCGGCGGGCTCCTCTAGCGCTCGCGCTCGCGGCCGGCCTGCTCTGGCTGGAGCCCGTAATGAAGGCGCTGAAGCTCGGCCAGGTCGAGCTCCTGCTGATGGCGCTCGTTGTCTGGGATCTGACCCAGCCCGACGAACGACGCTTCAAGGGCGTTGGGATTGGGCTCGCCGCCGCGACAAAGCTCGTCCCACTGATCTTCATCCCCTATCTGGCGCTGTGCGGCAATGTGCGGGCCGCGGTCAGGGGAACAATCGTGTTCGCCGCTGCGGCGGCCGTGGGCTTCGTGGCGCTGCCCGGACCGTCTGTCATCTGGTGGTTGCACGGGCACCTGTTCCACGCCGCGGGGGACGTGAGCGTTGGCGCTTTCGTAAACCAGTCATTGCTCGGACTCCTCAGCCGGGTCGCCGGAAGCGTCAGCGCCGCGACGCCGGCCTGGATCGCCTGCTCAACGGTCGTGTCCGTCGCCGGGCTCGCCTGCGCCGTCCGGTTGCACCGCAACGGCTGGACGGTCGCCGGCTGGCTGTTGTGCGCACTGACGGCACTGCTGGTCTCACCGATCAGCTGGGATCACCACTGGGTCTGGGTGGTCCCGATGCTGGTTTTCGGAGCACACCTTTCACTCCGCGGTCCGCCCGAGGTGCGCCGCGTCGCCCGGGTCGTGACCGGCCTCGTCACGGTCATCTTCCTCGGATGGCCCGCCTACCTCCAGGGCCCCCACGCACTCGTTCCCGGCGGCGGACTCTTCGGCCTGCTCGCGCGAACTCACGGGGCCAGGCCGCTGAACCCCTACGGACTTCACTCATGGCAGCTCGTCCCCTGGGACCTGTTCGTTCTGACCGGGGTAGGGCTCATTGTGCTGGCGATGACGTACGTTCGCAGGACCGCCGGTGGCCGGGATCCAGCCCCACACGCAGGCTTCCCGGGAATGCAGCTCCTCCACGCGATCCCGGGATACATGTCGCGGGGTGTCCGGTGGGGGCGGTGACGATGGCGGGCGCCTCGCCGGTCGGTGCGATTGTGCTCGGAGTGAGCCGGAGCGGCACCAGTCTGGCCACCGGCTCGCTCGTGGCCGCGGGATTCTGTGTCGGTCGCGAACAGGATCTGATGCCGGCCAACAGCTCGAACCCCGCCGGGTATTGGGAGAACACGGCCGTGTGGAGAGCGAACGAAGAGCTGCTCGCCGCGGCCGGTGGCACGTGGTTCTCTCCGCCATCACGTGAGGCCCAGTTGTCGATCCGCCCCCAGGCATCGGATCGTCTGCAGGATCTGCTCGGCAGGTTGCGCGAACACGTAGGCCAGCGGCCTCTCGTGATCAAGGATCCGCGCGTCCCCGCTCTGCTCGATCTCTGGAGCCCACTGATCGATCATCTGCTGCATCCGGTGCTCCCGGTTCGCGACCCGGTCGAGATCGCGCTCTCGCTTGCCGCGCGCGACGGAACGCCGCCCGCCTTCGCTCACGCCAGCTGGGAGGTCCAGACGTTGAGGCTGCTCGAGTACCTGCATGGTCGAGCGGTCACGGTCGTCCGCTACGAGGATCTCCTCGCCGCCCCAGAGGCGGCTGGGGAGTTCGTTGCCGCCGCCGCACAGAGGCTCGACCCGCGCTTTCGGCTCCGTATCGATCCCGCCGCCGCGGCTGGGATGGTCAGGCGCGAGCTGCGCCATAACGACGGCAGGCTCCTCGATGCCGGGGACCACCTCACGAGGTGTCAGCTTGAGCTCTGGCGATTTCTCGATGGTCTTCGTGCCGGGGACCAGGTGCTCAGCGTCCCCCAGACCCTCCGTCACCCGACCCGCGCAGCCCTGGCGTTGACCAGGCAGGAGTGCGAACGGTTGCGCTCTGAGGAGCATCGTCTGCACCTGACCGCCGAGCTCCAGGACCTCCACGTTCGTGCGCGGGATCTTGACGGGCTGGCGCAGGACTTGGACGGGCTGGCGCAGGGCTTCCGCGATCGGGCCGAACTTGCCGAACAGCGTCTTGCTGTCGTGACGAATTCGAAGAGCTGGCGAATCACGGCGCCTCTGCGAGCTATCGGCAGGACCGCGCGGCAAGAACGACATGTGGGGCCGATGCCGCTTCCGGGGCCGCAGACGGATCGGTGACGATCCGGTCGCAGAAGGCCGAGTCAATCCGCATAAATATTGATTGACCCTCACCACTCCGGCGGTTAGGGTCAACTCGACCTGGTGCGAGGGCGGCACCTGGTCGACGTCCCTGTTGGAAACATGAACCGATATCCAACCAGCGCCATTGCCTGGGCCTCCCGACTCGCGATCTTGCTGGTTGTCACGTGTCTGATCGCGTGGGCCGTTGCCGTGCCAGCAGACGCGGCCGCCCCTTCGTTCCGTCCGGCGTTCGCCAGCTTCCGCTCACCGACCGGCGTCTACACGATGAACGCCGACGGCAGCGGACAGGCGTTGCTGGTCGCTGGCTTCCGGTTCCCGCGCTGGACGGCCGACGGCTCGAAGCTTTTCGCTCGTCCAGCCGTCGACTAACTCCCTGTGGGTCGCGGCCGGCAACGGCACTGGTGCGGTCAAGGTCAGCGGGAGCGCCGTGGTGACCACCGGTGCGATCTCGCCCGACGGAACCCACGTCGCCTACATCGACACCAACCAGGCGACGCTGAATCAGGACCTGATCGTCGCGCACGCCGATGGCACGCAGCCGGTGACGATCCTCACGCTGAGCCTGTTCCACGGGCTCGCGTGGTCGCCGAACAGCCAGACGCTGATCTACAGCGGGCGGACAGGCAGCGGACCGAGTACGGATCTGCTGGCCACGATCCCCGCTGCCGGTGGTACGCCGACCGCGGTGCCGATCGGTAGCAGCGCGACGCCCCCGCTCGCCCAGCCGAGCTACTCGCCGGGTGGCACGACGATTACCTTCGACGGCATCAGCAGTGGCAGCAGCACGCAGGTGTTCACGGCGCCCGCCACGGGCGGCGCAGCGACGCAGGTGACGAGCCTGGCCTTCGCCGCCCAGCCGGTCTTCTCGCCCGACGGGGCGACGATTTTGTTCACCGGGGCGAACCCGTCCCTCGACCAGATCTACTCGATCCCCGCGATCGGGGGGACGGCGACGGATTTGACGAACACCAGCACGCTCGAGGCCGATCCCGCCTACCAGCCGCTCGGCCAGGGGATCAGCGGAACCCTCACCAGTCCGAACGGCGGGGCGGAGCCGGGCGTGCAGGTCAACGTGACCGGCACCGACACCCTCGGCAATCCGGTGAGCACCCAGGCATTCAGCGACATCAACGGCGACTACTCGGTGTTGCTGAAACCCGGCACTTACAGCGTCTCCCCGAAGCAGCCGAGCAACCAGGCCGAGGGGCGCTACGTGCCGACAACGTGCTCGGGGACCGTCAAGCGGGTCGGCGTGCCAGGGGATCGTGCTCAACGCAGGGGCCCAGGTCACAGCGAGCTTCAAGCTGCTGACGCTCGTCGTCAACAGCACGTTGGACAGTGAGGACACCACCCAAGCGGCGCTCGGGAGCTGCGACGTGACGCCGGCGCAGCCAGGTCAGACGTGCACGCTGCGCCAAGCGATCGAGGTAGCTAACACTCTCGGCGGCGGGTCGATCACGTTCAATATCCCGGGGAGTGGCGTTCCGACGGTCGTGCTGCAATCGGCCCTGCCTACACTTGTCGACGCCAATCACGATCGACGGCACGACCCAACCCGGAGCCGGAATCGTCGCGCTGCGGCCGGGCGGAACCGTGGGGACCGGGTTGGCGATCGTCACCACCGCGGTGACCGTTCGCGGGATGCGGGTGTTCGGATTCGGCTCGGCCGACCTCAGCATCGGCGACGGTGCCGGGAACGACGTCATCCAGGGCGACGAGATCGACACCGTGCCCGGAGTCGCGCCGCCATCAAACGCAGCGATCGACGAGTTCAGGAGCGCGGGGCACAACACGTTCACGCAGAACACGGTGGGAAACACGGCGACCGCCACGCTCGACCCGTCGCTCAACCTCAACGACCCGCGGGACACCGTCGGCGGGCCCGGGCAGGGGAACACGATCGACGGCGGCACCCAACGCGCGCCGGCCCGGATCCTCGGTGCCGGAGCGGTGATCCAGGGCAATCGCTTCAACGATGCCATCATCGTCGCCGGGGACGGCGCGACAGTGGGCGGCGCGACACCAACTCCTGGGACTGGGGCGGGCAACGTGATCTCCACGGCCACGTTCGCCGGCGGCAGGATTCCGGGCCTGGACGTGGGAACCGGCGATGTCGTGCAGGGCAACGAAATCTCCGGCGCCGACACCGGCATCCTCATCTACGGCGATCACGTCACGATCGGCGGGGCGAAGCCCCAGCTGGGCAACGAGATCCTCGGGAACCGGACGGGGATCGGCATCGGTCTGACCCGCCTTGGCCAGACGCCCACGCCCTCCCCGGGCAACGTCGTGGAGAACAACCGGATCGTCGGCAACGATCTGGGCGACGGCGGCGTGGCGGTCTACGACGGCGTCGGCAATCACATCTTCGAGAACGAGATCGACAACAACCGCGCCGCCAACATCAATCTCGGCGGAGGTCCCTATCGGTACAACACCCTGAGCGGCTCACCGAACGGCCCGAACCACTTCCAGCCCTACCCCGAGCTGCTCGACGTCACGAGCGGACCGACCGTAACACTCACGGCCCAGCTCTTCGGCGGCCTCGCGAAGGCGCAGGCGTCATACACGATCGACCTGTACGCCCAGGCAACATCCTGCCAGGACTCCGTCTCGGAAGGACAGGCGTACGAGTGGCTGGGGAGCGCTCACGTACGCGCGGACGGGATCGGCACGGTGAACGTCAAGCTCACTGTCTCGCGCAGCCGCGCCCAGCACCTGCACGGACCCACCCTCGTTTCCCACCCCGCGTTCACGGTGACGGCGACCGCCGCCGATGGCAGCACCTCCGAGCTCAGCCCATGCCTCATGCTAGGACACAAGGCGCCGAGCTTCACGCGCTCCGGCGTGAGCCCCACGGCCAAGACAATCCCTGTCACCCCGTCACCCCTCACCGTCGGTGACACCACCAGAGACTCGGGGTGACACCAACCTCCAAGAAGTCCAGCGCTTCTGGCCACGCTCCGCCTGCTCTGCCCGCCGGTCACTGCGCGCTACTGCGCCGGCAGCTTCAGGTTCGTCACCTTCGGCAGTCACGGCACGTTGATTGCGCGCCACAGCTTCAAGCTGGTGCCGGGTCAGGTGTTAGCGGTGAAGCTTCCCGTCTCCAAGCGCCTGCTCGCAACGCTCAAGCGAGCGCACCGCGTACGCACGCTGCTTACCGTCATCGCCCGAGATGGGAAACGTCATCCAGACCGAAGGAAGACGAAGGCGAAGATCACGCTGATTCTCGAGCCGTAGAGACCGAGTGGCCCGGTAGTATGCCTCCTACGGCGGCAGCACACGGGGGAAGACGAACGTAAACCACGCTGTCGCGACGAGCAGCAGCACGTTTACGCTCTGGAGCAACCAGAGACGCCGGCCGCCGACGTAGGTGGCCACGACCAGAACGGCTGGGAAGGCCGTGATCAACATGCGCGAGTTTGGTGGTACGCGCTCCGTGCACACCGAGATCAGTGCAATGCCGAGGGTCCATGTCAGGGCCTCGAGCGAAACGGATCGGCGCCTCTTGAACAGCAACCTCAGGAGGACCACCAGGACCACCGCACCGGCCAGACCGCCGATCGGAGGACCGAGCGTCCGGGCTGGGGCATGTGCGGCTCGCCAGACGAGTCGCTGCACCTGATCTGCCAGCGATGCAAGATTGAATCCCTCCCCCCACGATCGATGTTGGGCGATCAACATGGCGAACGGCGTACCCGTTTGTGCCCATAGAAACGTGACGAACGCGGCCACGCCGGTCAGAGAGAGCGCGGGCGCCATAAGGCTTCGCCCGCTGGCCCGGCTCCAACCGTGTCCGCGAAGCTCGCGTAGAGCGGCAACGCCGCAGACGGCGATCAGAACCACTCCCTCGGGCTCGGTCGCCGTGGCGAGCCCGGCCAGTGTCCCCGCCAGCAGCCACCGCCGGTTTTGAAGCGCGAGGATGCACGCGGCCACCAACGGCAGCATCAACCCTTCGGCGTAGGCCATCGAGAACACGACCGACCCCGGGAACAGACAGAAGATCGCCACTGCGCGTCGTCCCGCTGCCTTGCCCCACCATCCCGTCGCCAGCCGTTGGACGAGGACGGCAGCGACGAGACCACCGGCTCCGGAGATGATCACGCCGGAGAGGTAGATCAGCGACATGAAGCTGTGCGGCTCGCCAAGATGGGCGAGCACACCCGCGAGGCGCCGTACGAGCAGCGGATATAACGGGAAGAACCCAAACGTGCTCGGCGCAGCCCCGGCCAGGTGCGCGGGATAACCGCTATGCGCCAGCCTGCTGTACCACTGGCCGTCCCAGTTGGTGAGCTCGAGCGTCAACGAGCGGTGGTTGAAGACCCCCTCCACCACCGCCACCACGAGTACCAGCGCTCGGCTGCCCAGGTACACCAGCACCGGCCAGCGGAAGGACTCGAGGGAAGCCACCAGCCGGTCCCACGACGAGGCGGGTGGCCATGCAACCGCCTCGGCCGGGACGGACGTGGACTCCACAGCACGGCGAGGCTAGGGCGCGAGCCGGACGTAGCCCTGCACCGTGCGGGCCTCCGATCCCGGTGCTTTTGTCGTCTGCGGTCTCCTGAGCGTCCGGTTCGTGCAACAGAATGGCACCGGTCGATGCGGATCGTGGCGATAGCTCCGAGGCCGGAGGCCGGCCCCGCCTGACCGGCGGTCGTCGCGCGGACGAGGTGTCGGCGATCTCTCGCAGAGCGGAGTTGTTGCATGCGGGCGTCGCCCGCGTCCGCCCGCTAACGCAGCCACGCCGGCTCACCCTGGTAGACGTCAGCATCCTCCTGTGCACGGCGCTGGCGCTGGGTTTGCGCATTTACCAGCTCGCCAGGCCCAACTACCTCTCCGGCCCAACGCAATACGACGACGGCGCCGACTTCGGGAGTGCGCTCCGGCTACTCGAGGGGTCGCTCCCGTACCGCGATTTCGTCTTCGTACAGCCGCCGGGGATCGCGCTGCTCCTCTCACCGGTGGCGCTGTTGGCGAAAGCGATTGGGACTGATGGTGGGTTGGTTGTGGCCCGAATCCTGACCGTATGCGCTAGCGCGACCGGCGTCTTGCTGCTCGGCCGGCTGGTGCGACATCGCGGGCCGCTGGCCACCACCCTGGCCTGCGGGATCCTGGCCGTCAGTCCGGACGGCATCCTCGACGCCGGCACTGTGTTCCTCGAGCCATGGCTGGTGCTGGCTTGCCTGATCGGCGCGTCGGTGATGTTCGAGGGTGATGAGCTGACCTCGAGCCGCTCGCGACTGGCGCTCGGCGGCATCGCCTTCGGCGTCGCCGGCACGATCAAGGTGTGGGCGATCCTTCCTGTGCTCGTGTTGGTGTGGCTCGTGTGGCGAGTCGGCGGCCGCCGAAGCATCACGGCCTATGTCAGCGGCGTGGCGGGCGGCTTCGTGGTCCTGGTGATCCCGTTTTTCGTGATGGCCCCCAACGCGTTCTTCAACGACGTCGTGGTGGCGCAGCTGTCGCGAGCCGATGTCGCCCGCGTTCCGCTCCTCATGCGCCTTGCGAGCTTGTCCGGGATCACCGGCTTTCTTCAGTTCCCTCAGCTGAGTGCCGGAGAGGCCAAGGTGATCTTGGCCACCGTTGCGATCGCAGGACTCCTGTTGGTGTGGGTGGCTCTCACAGCTGTGCGGAGGCCCCGTTCGATGCCAACCCTCGACCGGTTCGCGATCGGGACGGTGGTGGTGGTGCTGCTGGCGTTGCTGTGGCCGCCCGATTACTACCCCCATTACGCGGGCTTCTTCGCCCCGTTACTCGGCCTGGCCGTCGGTCTCGCCGCCGCAGGGCTGGTAAGCGCGCTGGCCCCGGCGTCGGTTCGGCGCCTGACAATCGTGGCGGCGGTCGGGATCGGTGTCATGGCCGGCGTCCGGCTCGAGTACGAGGCCGGCCTGGGTAAGCCCACGATGACCGCCTGGGTCGATCAGCTCGTACGCCCGGGTTCGTGCGTGCTCACCGACGATGCAGCACTGACGATCGCGGCCGATCGCTTTATATCCAGCGATCCGGGATGCTCCAAGATGGTCGATGCCTTCGGGACGTCCCTCGCCCTCAACGACGGCCGAAATGGCCTCATGGCCTCAAGTGCCGACGTGTCGCTCGACGCCGTATGGCTGTCAGGCTTGCGGCGGGCAAGATTCGTGTGGATCCAGTGCGGGCCTCCGGCCGCCCCTATTTGCGATCGGCGCGGCTCGACCAACCGTCTCGTCCCCTGGACGCCCGAAACCCTCGGCTACTTCAGGCGCCATTTTCGTACTCTCGCGACAGGGCCGGGCCCCCTCAACGCGCCGGCACGTCTATACGTCCGGCTTCCGAGTTGAACCGGCGCCAGTGAACGCGGTGCTGGTTTTGCAGCCGCTTTCTTGAATGGGCGATCCAGGACTCGAACCTGGGACCTCTTCCTTATCAGAGAAGCGCTCTAACCGACTGAGCTAATCGCCCGGCCATGACCTGATCGGAGTTCCCGGATCCGGTCGGGCGCAATCTTAGCCCTACCCGGCGGGCCCGCGTTACCTGGGCCGGAATGCCCACACGTGGCCGCGCCAATCACCAACGATCAGGGTGCGATCGGCGACCGATGGAGCGGCGAAGCTGGTCGCCCACAGCTTGTGCGCGGCGAGCTGGTGACCGTCGCTCAGTCGGTAGGCGGCGAGGACGGCGTCGCGGCCGCTCGAGATGTAGAGCACTCCCTGTGCGATCGTCGGCGCACTGCCGGCGTCGGGCGAGTAGAAGCCATGCTGCCAGCTCGGGACCAGGGTGCAGTGCCGGGTGAAGCGGAACGTCTGGATCCCCGCTCGCTCGCGACCGCCGGGTGCCGTGGTGGGGCTGACCAGGACGAGCCTGCGGCTGTGCGGATCGTAGGCCGGCATCCCGTACAGCGGGATCGTGTTGGGCGTGATGTTGGCGACCTGGATGTGCTGGCGCGGACCCCCGCGGATGTCGTTGGCGTTGTAGCGGTACAGGCGGCCGTCCTTGTTGATCGCGATCGCCTGAAGTGGGCAACCGCGTGAGCGGATCAGGACGGGCGTGGTTCCGAAGTCCCGGTCGCTGATCAGGAACGGCGGCCTGAGCGGGTAATTGCTCTGCTGGAGCTTGAGGTTGAAGTTGAGGCGGACGACCCGCTCGGAGTAGCCGGTCGCCTCGTTCGGGGTGCCGATCGAGTTTCCGGTGGCGCCGAACACGTTGCCGGTCGCGGCATCGGCCGAGACACCGCCCCAGCCCCAGATCCCGCCCGCCCATGCGTGGGTCCCATGGGTGGTCAGCCACCGGTGGATGAACTTCGGGTGTGTCACGTCGACGGCGCGGATTCCGCCGTAGTAGCGCCCGCGGTCACACAGCGACGCGACCGGCACGTAGAGCCATCCATGCGACAGCGTCAGCGCACTCCAGACGAAGTCGGCGCCGGCCCCATAGATCCGCACCGGCCAGCCGTGGATGGTCCGTCCGGTGCGAATGTCGAAGGCCCAGGCAAAGCCATTGGCATCGACGGCGTAGACCCGGTTGTGGGCGCGGTCCGCGACCATCGTCCCGGTGACGCCGAACTCTCCGTCGGGACTTGCCTGGCAATCAGGTCGAATCGCGTGGGAGCCGACCTGCCTCGTCCATACGCGAGTGCCGTTGGTGACGCGCATGGCGGCAATCTCGCCGTGCTCGCTCGCGACGAGCGCGATGTCGCGTGTCAGGGATACGAAGTGGCCGTGCCTGTGGCGGCGGATCCGGACGCCGTTTACGACCAGCGCCTGCCCGTCGATCGCGCCGTTCAGATGCGCCCCCCAGGCCACGTGCAGCCGCCCCGCCTGGCCGGTGGAGATCCCGACCGACGCTGGGCTCGCGCCCAGCCGCGCGAGGCCGTAGCCGTACGTGGTCAGGTCAGCCGAGTGAGAGCGGCCGAGCGCGACCGGGGCTGCGATCAGCAGCGCTGTCGCGGCACCCGCCAACGCGCGCGCGCAGCGACGTCTGCCCCGCTGTTGCCCACACGACCACCTCACTCGGGTTCATCTTATGGATCTTCTTAGACGGATGCGTCGTGAGCCGTCAACGCCCCCTTCCGGCTGGCTCGCTATTTTTCCCGGCGTGACGGGCCTTGGTCGGATCCCCTTGCGATTCGGGGCGCGGCAAGCGATTCTGGGGATCATCGCTATCGCGTGTCTCGGCGTCGCGTTCGGCGTAATCGAACAGCATCAGGTCGGCTGGAACGAGTATTCCCACTACGACCAGGTGCGCGCGTTCGATCACGGGACGCCGATCATCGACGCCTACCGTCACACGACCGGCGACCGCGCCGTCTACCAGCACCACTTCCTCTCCGACAAGGCGCCGGGTCTGGGCCTGCTGACCCTGCCCGCATACCACGTCGCCCGATCGATCGGCTTCATCAGCAGCGCTCAGCACTCGAGGAGCGTCGACCGCACATCGGTCCACCTGCTGGTGATCTTCGGCTGCACGCTCCCGGTTGCGCTGATGCTCTTGCTCGCCTGGTGGCTCGTGGAGAAGCGCGACCCGGGTCAGGGCGCGGCGGTGGCGGTCACGCTTGGTCTGAGCACGCTGCTGCTGCCGTTCGCGACGCTGTTCTTCTCGCACGTGCTGTCGGCGTCTCTCGGCTTTGCCGCCTTCTGCGTGCTGTGGCGAGAACGGGAGCGTGGTGCCACACGCCTGTGGCCGGTCGTCGTGTCCGGCGTGCTGGCCGGATATGCGATCAGCACCGAGTACCCACTTGCGGTGCTCGCCCTGCTGCTGGCCGCTTACGTGGGGCTGCGCGAGGACCGCGTCAGGGCGTTGGTCGCCTTCGGCGGCGGCGTGCTGATCGGGCTGCTGCCGCTACTGCTCTACGACTGGTGGGCGTTCGGGTCTCCACTCCATCTCTCGTACTCGTACGTCGCGGCCAACTCGAGCGGGGTCCTCGGCCTCGGTGCGCCGAGTCTGCGCACGTTCGTGAGGCTGCTCGTCGCCGATCGCGGCCTGTTCGTCGTCACCCCGGTGACGGCCGCAGCACTCGCGGGGATCTTCGTGCTCTACCACGAGCGCCGGCGCATGGACGCCCTGATCCCCACCGCCGTGGTCCTCGCTTACCTCGGCTACAACGCCTGCTACTACCTGCCCTTCGGAGGCGGGGTGCCCGGTCCGCGCTTCCTGATCACGATGCTCCCGTTCCTCGCCGTGCCGCTCGCGGCCGCGTATCGCAAGGCGCCGTTGGCGACGTTGTCTTTGGCGGTCGTCTCGGCAGGGATAATGACAATTGCCACAATCACCGGGCCGATCCTCGACACCGGCCGCTCGACCCACATCTGGTGGACCAGGCTCAGCCAGGGTGCCTTCAAGACGCCGCACTGGTCGGTCGTCGTCTTCGGCCTGCTCGTGCTCGCCGCGATCATCCTCGCTGCCCGCGTGACGCCGAGACCGCGGGTCACACGTCAGGACCTCGAGCTGACCGCGCTGGCGCTCGGGGGCTGGATGGCGTTCACGCGCGCGGGACCAGCATTGCTGCAACGCGACCACGAGACCGGACACATCTGGGGGATGGTCACGTTGGTTCTGCTCGGCGTGGCACTCGCCTCGATCGCGTGGCGACTGGCTCAGGGCTACAAGATCGCGCTGGTGGCGGCGATACCCGCCGTGGCCCTGGCGATTCGCTCCTTCGACCACACGCCGCTTGCGCTGCTGCTGGTGATGGCGGCGATCGCGATGCTGGTCGCGCTGACGGCGCCGCGCCTGCGCGAGACGCTGCTCAGCGGCCGATAGCTGCGCTCAGGCCCTACGCGGCCGCGCGAACCCGTAAGCGCCGGGCGAGATCGAGCGCCTCGTCGACCGAGGCAAAGGTCAGCTGAACCCGGTAACCGTGCCCCGGCCCGGGCGTGACGTCGAGCTCTGCGCCCAGCGCCTCGCCGAGCGAGTCCGAGATCTGCTCGACCGCGGCCTCCTGGTCCGGGTGGAGGCGCCGCCGCGGGCGGCGCCGGGCACGAACCGAAGCCGGGGACGTTCCCTGGCGCGCTCGGGACTCGAGCTCGCGCACCGACCAGCGACCGTCGGCCGCCGCGCGGGCGAGGCTCCGACGGGCAGCGTGGTCGTCGCTCAACAGCAGGGCGCGACCGTGCCCCTCGGTCAGCTCACCCCGCTCGATCTGCTCGAGCACCTCGTCCGGGAGCTCCAGCAGACGGATCAGGTTCGAGACCGCGACCCGGCTCCGGCCGACGCGCAGACCGACGTCCTCGCGTGTGAGCCCGAGCTCCTCCACGAGCGCTGCGCAGGCGCGGGCCTCATCAACCGGATTGAGATCCTCGCGGGCCATGTTCTCAATCAGCGCGATCTCGAGCGAGGCGGCGTCGTCGTGACGGCGTACGAGCGCCGGGATCATCTCCTGCTCGGCCAGGCGGGCGGCCCGCCAGCGGCGCTCGCCGGCGAGCAACTCGTAGCGGCCACTGGGCAGAGGACGCACGAGCACCGGTTGCAGCACCCCGCGGGCGCGGATCGACTCGGCGAGGGCGACCAGCGTCTCCTCGTCGAAGTCGTGGCGCGGCTGGTTCGGGTTCGGCTCGATCAGGTCGACCGGCAGTCGGCGCAGCTCCTCGCTGTCGTCCTTGGGGGCCGCCGACAGGATCGCCGCGAGCCCACGCCCCATTCCCTTCTGTCGCTCAGCCACGAGCGGCCACCTCCTTAGCTAGCTCGAAGTACGCGTCCGCGCCGGCACAGTGCGGATCGTGATGGATGACCGGCTTGCCGAAGCTCGGCGCCTCGCCGATCCGGACGTTGCGGGGGATGACCGTATCGAACACCAGTTCGGGGAAGTGCTCGCGCACCTCGCGCTCAACGTCCTGGGCGAGCCGGGTCCGCCCGTCGTGCATCGTCAGCAGCATTCCGGCCACAGTCAGCCGTGGGTTCATCTCGCGCTGGACGAGCGAGAGCGTGTCGAGCAGGCCCGCGAGACCCTCGAGGGCGAAGTACTCGGCCTGCACTGGGACGATCACCCGGTCGGCCGCAACGAGCGCGTTGATGGTCAGCGGGCCAAGCGAGGGGGGGCAGTCGAGGAGCACGAAGGCGTAGTCGTCGCGGATCGGGGCCAGCGCGTCGCGCAGACGGATCTCCGATCCGCTCTCGCGCGGCAGCTCCACAGTCGCGCCGGCGAGATCGGGGCCGGCCGGCGCCACCGCCAGGTGCTCGATCGAGCTGGGGACGATCACGTCGGCCAGCGCCGAGTCACCGACGAGTACGTCGTAGACGGTCAGCGGGCGGTCCTTCCCCACCCCCAGGCCGAGGGTCGCGTTGCACTGTGGGTCGATGTCGACGACCAGCGACTCGTAGCCGGCCTCGGCCACGCAGGCAGCAAGGTTGACCGCGGTGGTCGTCTTGCCCACTCCGCCCTTCTGGTTCGCGATCGCGTAGACGGTTCCCATATGTGTAAGGAAGCTAGCGGCGCACGCGGTCAGACGGCGCCCAGAGGGCGCTTGGCCGCCACCCCCGGACGGCGCGGGAATCGCGCCGGCGTCTCCCTCACCTTTGACATGAGGTGCAGGTGACGGTGGGCGGCCTGTGGATAGGGCTTAACCGGGATCGGCTGCATCACTCGGAGCCCGAGCTCCAAAGCCGCTCGCTCGGCCGCCGCCTCGCCCTCGGGGTCCCGACGGCCGCGCCACGCCACCAGATGGCCTCCGATCCTCAGGAGCGGCGCCGCATACTCGGCGAGCACCGACAGCGGCGCCACCGCGCGGGCGGTGACGACGTCGAGCTGGGCGGTCGGAGTGGGGGCGCCGGCGTGGGCGCCGGCGTGAGGGACGGCGCGGGCGGCGGGGGCGGTCGGATCGTGGGTGGCGTGGGCGGTGAGTGACTCGACCCGTGAATGCACCGGGATGGCGTTGCCCAGGCCCATGCACTCGATCGCGCGGGCAAGGAAGCCGCACTTGCGTCCGTTGCTCTCGATCAGGAACACGTTTGCCCGTGGCAGCGCGACCGCCAGGGGGAGTCCGGGGAAGCCGGCGCCTGAACCCAGGTCGGCGAGGGTTCGAGCCTGGCGTACCTGCTCGAGCTCCAGGGCAACGAGCGAATCGGCGAGGTGGTCGCGGAGGATGGCGCGGGGATCGCGGACCGTCGTCGGGGCCGTTGGATCCTCGGCCACGAGCGTTGTGAGCGCGGCCAGTTGCGCGGCGGCGCCCTCGGCGAGCTGGAAGCGGTCGACGAGCTCGTCGATCCCGGCGGTCACCTCCGGCGACGGGCTAGCGTTGGCGTTCCGCTCGTTCGCGCTCACGGGCGATGAATCCAGCGTATCGGTCGCACATGTCGCGGAGCCGCTCGGTGGCGTAACCGTCGACCCCAGCGTCAACCTCGTCCTCGAGCAGAGGTAGAAGGTCCTGCACCAGCACCCGCCCGCGGGCCATCCACTGGAAGTACGAGCGGCCGCCGTGGTTGTAGGGCCCGTACAGGCGGCTCTCGGGGAAGCGCTCAACCAGCCAGCGGAACAGCGCCTCGTGGCGCGTGTGCATGCGCAGCGTCACCTGTGGCTGCTTGCCGTCGCCGCCGAACGAGCCCTGGCCAATCAACAGGCCCACCACTACGCCGCGATCGAAATCGGAAAGGGCGGTCATGTGTCGTGGATTTTCGGGGGTCTGGCGGCGGAAGGTTGTTTCACCGGGGAGAAAAACGTGAAACGGGGGTGTGGGGCGGCTGGGGGTGGCTTGCGAGGGCGGGCGGTGGCGTGGGGGGCGGGGGCGGCCGGGTCGCCCGGGACTAACGCAACAAACCGTGTCGACGTTGGCGACCGAGGTCCAAAACTCCCCGCCACGAGGAGTTTTCGAGCCTCCCTCGCTTCAGCCGGACCAATTTGTTGCGTTAGTACGGCTGCTGGCGGGGCTCGGAGGCGTGAGTTACCTCGGAAACTCGGGTCTGGCCGGGGCCGAGATGGCGGTTTGGGTCTGCTCAGCAGACTTAATCGTGCATGCTCGCGTCCGTGGCGTCGAGTTGTCGAGGTCATGCCCGCTCGCCGGCCCGCCACATGAGTCGCGCAAGCCGGCACGTCCGCGGATCCTGCGGTGACGATCACTCGGCTATGGCGCGACCCCAGCACCCCGCGACCCCGGCACCCCGGGCCCGACCGCCCTCAGTCGACCAGCGGCGCCACGACGAGCCGGCGCGACGGCTCCTGGCCCTCGCTGTAGGTCTCGACGTCGTGGCGGGTCTTCAGGTGCTCGTGGACCACCTTGCGCTCGAGCGCACTCATCGCCTCGAGGGACACGGGGCGGCGGTCCTGGACGGCTGTCTCGGCCGCCTGGTCGGCCGCTGATCGGAGGGACACGGCCCGACGCTCGCGATAGCCGCCGGCATCGACCTCGACCCGCTTGCGGTCCTCGGCGCCTCGGTAGGCGATCCTGTAGGCCAGGTGCTGGATCGCGTCGATCGTCTGTCCGTGGTGGCCGATCAACAGGCCGACGTCGTCACCAACAAACTGGGCCGAGACCCCGTCGGGATCCTCGTGCACCTCGACGGTCGTCTCCACCCCGACCTCGGAGGCGATTCGCTCGAGCAGCTCGTGAACACGCTCGGTCGCCTCGCTCATCGCCGGCGCCCCGAGCGCTTCTTCTTCTTGCGGGGTGGTGGCGGGGGCGCTCCGGCGCGCGAGCTGCTCGACGCACCCGTCGCCGCAGGCTCCTCGGCCGGCCTCAGCCGACCCAACAGACCGCCGATGCCACCGCCGCCGCTGCCATTGCCGTTGCCGCCAGAGCTCGGACCCTTGCCGGATCCGCCGGAGCCGTCTGAACCGCCGGAGCCCTTCGGCGGACCGCCGCCGCCTCCGCTGTCGGCTGTCGCCGTGGCGGTGGCGGGCGGCCCCATCGGGCCTATTCGGCGCTTGACGACGTACTGCTGACCGATCGTCCAGGTGTTCGTGGTGATCCAGTAGACGATCACGCCGGCCGGGAAGTTGATGATGAAGATGACGAAGAAGAGCGGCATCACCAGCATGATCTGACGCTGCGTCTTGTCCATTGTCGGGCTCTGCATCATCAGGCTGGAGGCCAGCTGCGTGCCGACGTAGAGCACGATCAGCACCACCAGCACGGCGCCTGAGGCCTTGTTCGTCAGGTCCGGGATGAAAAGAAAGCTCGCGCCGTTGTGAGGACCGCACGGCACCGTGTGCGCGTGGCTGATCCCGACCCAGTGTCCGTTGACCAGGTGGGCGTTGGGCTGGCTCTGCGGGCAGATGTCAATCCGCAGGCTCGAGCGCAGCATGTAGAAGAGGGAGATGAACACCGGCAACTGGGCCGCCAGGGGCAGGCAGGCGCCGAACGGGTTGATCTGGTTCTCCTTGTAGAACTTCATCATCTCCTGCTGCTGGCGCTGCTTGTCCTCCTTGTACTTCGCCTGGATCGCCTTGAGCTCGGGCGTGTGCTGCTGGAGGCGCTGCATCGACCGGAACTGCTTGACCGTGAGCGGCACCAGCGCCGCGCGCACGACGATTGTCAGCAGCACGATCGACCAACCCCACTGCACGCCGAGGTTGTTGTGGAAGAAGATGAGGATCGACTGGAAGACGTCGATCAGCGGCTGGAAAATGTTCGCGGAGAGAAGCATGGCTCAGGCGCTCGGTGCGGGCGCTCGGGTCTTGAACAGGCGCTGATCCTCGACGGGGTCGAATCCTCCGTGGCTCCAGGGATTGCACCTGAGCAACCGCCAGCCGGCCAGGATCAGCCCCCTGAGTATGCCGAATCTCTGGATCGCCTGCGCGGCATATTCGGAGCACGACGGGTAGTACTTACAACGCTGCCCGTACATGCCGGAGAACAGACGCTGGTAGATCCTGATCGGCAGGATCAGCGCTGATCGCAGACGCCTCACAGTCCTGCCGCCTCGGACCTCGGCGCGGCTCGCTCGATCAAATCGGCAACGACCCGGCGCATACCCTCGAGACCCTCACGCTCAGCCAGAGCCCTGGCCTCGGTCCGAGCGACGATCACCGCGTCCGTACCGGCCGGCAGAGCGCCGCTCTCCTGGGCGAAGGCCTCGCGCAACAGGCGCTTGACCCGGTTGCGGTCAACGGCGCCGCCCACCTTGCGCGACACCGACAGCCCGAGGCGCGGATCGCCTTCGTCGCCACGCGGGAACACGTACAGGACGAGCTCGCGACTCGCCTGCGAGCGGCCGGCACGAAAGACGCGATCGAAATCAGCGCTGCGCGACAGCCTGCCACGGCCCTGCTTCGGCCGAGAGGCGGCCGCCCGGCTCATCAGACGGTCAGCCGCTTGCGACCCTTGTCGCGACGGCGCTTCAGCGTTAGTCGCCCAGCGCGGGTGCTCATCCGAGCTCGGAAGCCGTGCGTCCTGGCGCGCTTGCGCTTTTTTGGCTGATAGGTGCGTTTCATGAGTCACTGCCCCGCGAACGGTCGCGACCAGTATACGCAGCGGCCTGATCGCGCCCCAGAGCCCAAAAATCGCCGCTCAACACGGCCGCCCGCTTTTTCCCGCGCTTTGCGCCAAGGGACCCGAAACGCCGTCCGCCGAGGCCCGTGGCCGCTGGTATATTCGCCCAGCGGCGCCGGTCGCGGCGTCCACCTCTTCATTGGTCCCCGAACCTCCCTCGAAGGAGTCGCTTGGAGCTGCCCGCGCAACCCGAGCCAGTTCCCGCCTGGCATGACATCCGCGCAGCGCTGAGGCGCTCGCTCGGGGACTCCACGTTCGACATCTGGATCGCGCCGGTCGAGGTCAGTGAATGGGATGGCATCGAGCTCCGTCTCCAGGCTCCGGCCGCCACGCAGGCTTGGGTGGCGAAGCGCTTCGGCCGGATCCTCGAGACCACGGCCCGGTCTGTCCTCGGCTCCTCGGTCCGCGTCTCCTTCGGCGCCGGCACCGAAGCTCCTCGAGGCGCCTCTTCCACCCCGGAGCCCCAGGCGCCCTTCAACCCCCGCTACAGCTTCTCCCAGTTCATCATCGGCGACGGAAATCGGCTCGCCCACGCCGCCGCCCTGGCCGTGGCTGAACTTCCCGGCCAGGCCTACAACCCACTCTTCCTCCACGCCCCGCCCGGACTCGGAAAAACCCATCTCCTGCATGCGATCGGAAACTACGTTCAAAGGTTCGGGGGTGGCTCGACCGTTCGCTACACCACCGTCGAGGCCTTCACCAACCACTTCATCACCGCGCTCAACACGCGCTCCGTCGACCGCTTCAAGCACGCATATCGCGACGCCGACGTGCTGCTGATCGACGACGTTCAGTTCCTGGCCAGCAAGGCGAAGACCGAGGAGGAGTTCTTTCATACGTTCAACGCCCTGTATGAGACCGGCCGGCAGCTCGTGCTCACCTGCGACCGCCTCCCCCGGCAGCTGGTCGCCGTCGAGGAACGCCTCCGCGAGCGCTTCGAGTCAGGCCTCGTCGCCGATATCCGCGCACCCGACTTCCCCACGCGCGTTGCAATCCTCCGCAAGCGCGCTGCCCTGGACCATGTCGTCCTAGCCGACGACGAGGTCCTCGACCTGATCGCCGAGCGCGTCACCGACAACATCCGCTCGCTCGAGGGCGCCCTGATCAGGATCGTGGCCAATCACTCGCTCACCTCTCGACCGATCGACATCGCGCTGGCCACACACGTCCTTGACCAGATGCACCCGGACACCGCCTCCTCCAGAGTCACCGTCGAGACGATCCAGGCGTCGGTCGCCTCCCGCTATGGCATCTCCGTGGACGACCTTGTGTCCGCCGGCCGGACCGCTCGCATCGCCTGGCCTCGGCAGGTGGCGATGCACCTCGCCCGCGAGCTCACCCATTCCTCCCTCAACGACATCGGTGCCGCCTTCGGGGGACGCAACCACGCGACGATCCTGCACGCGTGCAAGCGCGTCTCGGAACGCCTCCACAAGGACCCGGACGCGGCCGCCGATCTGTCCGAGCTCACCTCATCGCTCGGCTGACACCAAGGCGACCGCTGTTGTTGACACACTTGCCAGTCCGCTCCGCACGACAACTTCCTCGCTCGTTGCGGACGATCGCGGACTTCTCCACAGCTTCTATTCGACCTATGACTTCTACCTTCCTTCTGAGGTATTCATCGTGAAGATCTCCCTCGAGAAAGACGCTCTGCTTGGACAGCTCCAGACCGTCAGCCGAGTCGCATCGACAAGGAGCGCGATCCAGGCGCTGTCCGGAGTGCAGCTAGCGGCGTCGTCCGAGATGTGCGAGCTTCGAGCGACCGACATGGACGTGGGGCTGCGTGTCCCGCTCGAGGCCGACGTGACGCGGGACGGCGTCGTCGTGCTTCCAGCCCGTCTACTACTTGACGTAGTACGTTCGCTGCCGTCGCCTCAGGTGTCGCTCGAGCTCCGCGCCGCCGAGCAGGACGTTGAGCTTGTCTCCGGCTCGGCCATCTTTCATATCCGCACGCTCCGCACGGAGGACTTCCCGCCGTTCCCCGAACCCGAGGAGGGCACGGCGATCTCTCTCCCAGCCGAGGCGTTCGTGAGCACCGCGCTCAAGGTCGCCGGCTCGGCCTCGCGGGATGAGACGCGGCCGGTGCTGACCGGGATCCTTGTGTCGGCGTCAGAGCGCGAGCTGCGGATGGTGGCCACCGACTCCTACCGTCTCAGCGTGAAGGAGACCGCGCTCGAGGCGCCGCTGTCAGCGGCCTTCGAGGTGAACGTCCCGGCCCGGGCACTTCAGGAGCTCGCGCGCGTCGCCTCGCATGCGGAGAACGAGCAGCTGAGCGTGAGCGTGCGCCAGAACCAGGTCCTGTTCGTCATCGGTCGCGTGATCCTCTCTTCGAGACTGATTGACGGCCAGTTCCCGAACTATCGCCAACTGCTCCCCGAGAGCTTTGAGCACGAGCTCCGCGTCGCGGGCTCGGAGCTCGCGGATGTGGTCCGGCGGATCAGCCTGCTGGCCCAGAAGAACGCACCGCTGCGTTTGTCGTTTGGACAGGGTGAGCTGACCGTCTCGGCGCAAACACCCGACGTGGGCGAGGCGCAGGAGTCGCTCCCGGTCTCGTTCCAGGGCGAGGCGCTCGAGATCGGATTCAACCCGGAGTTCCTGCGTGACGGGCTCGAGGCCGTGGAAGAGGGGGACGTGCTGCTCAAGCTGATCAGCCCGCTTCGCCCTGGCCTGATCGAGTCGGCCGACGACAGCGGCTTCCGGTACCTGATCATGCCGATCAGGTTGAACGTGTAGCTGCCGCGAGCGATGCGAGTCGTCGCCGTCACCCTGCGCGACTTCCGCAGCTACAGCGAGTCGCGCGCCAGTCTCGGCGACGGGGTGACCGTCGTGACCGGTGCCAACGGCGCCGGCAAGACGAACCTGCTCGAGGCGGTGTACTTCGGATGCACCGGCCGTTCGTGCCGGACCAACAACGAACGCGAGGTGGTCCGCTTCGGGGCCGGCGCGGCACGGGTCGTGGTCGACGCCGAGGCGGAGGACGGCCCGCACGAATTCGCCGTCGGCTTTGTGCCGGGCCAGCCGAAGCGGATGCGGGTTGACGGCGCCGCCGTCGAGCGCATGCTCGATGTAGAAGACCGCCCGCTCGTGAGCGTGTTCCTGCCCGACCGCCTCGAGCTGATCAAGGGTGCGCCCGCCCTGCGCAGAGCCCACCTCGATCAGTTCGTCGCAGCGATGTGGCCGGCCCGCGCCGCGACCCGCCGCTCCTACGCCCAGGCCCTGGCGCAGCGCAACGCAATGATCGCCCGCATCCGGTCGGGCGCGGGATCGCGTGAGTCGCTGACAACCTGGGACCGGCAGCTCGCCGCCTATGGGATTGCGCTCATGCACGACCGGGCCTCGGCAGTCGAGAGAATCTCGGGCAGCTTCGGCCGAATCGCCGGCGAGCTGGGTGTCGACGGACATCCCGCAATCGCCTACCGACCCCGGTCGCGGGCCTCGAGCGCCGAGGCGTTGGCCGAGGAGCTCCGGGAGCGCGCCACGAACGACATCGAGCGCGGCTTCAGCGGGCACGGTCCGCACCGGGACGAGCTCTCGACTGTCCGGGAGAACCGCGAGGTGAGGACCTATGGCTCGCAGGGCCAGCAACGGCTCGCGCTGCTGGCTCTCCTACTGGCCGAACGGGAGGCCCTGACTGAAAGCCGACACTGGCCGCCGGTGCTGCTCCTTGACGACGTGATGAGCGAGCTCGACCGCGCGCGTCGGCGGGCCCTGGTGGAGCTCCTGCGCGCGACGCCCGGGCAATCGGTCATCACGACCACCGATCTCGAGCACGTCCCGGGTGCCGGCGAGCCCGACGTGGCCCGTCTGTCGGTGGACGAGGGGCACGTGCGTGAGGCGCTTGTGGCATGACGCACAGTCGCCGCGGACCCCGCTCGATGAGCTTTGCGCTTGACTCCCTGCGCGATGAGCTCGCGCCGGAGACCCTCCTTGCCAGTGTGCAGCGCGCCTGGCCCGCCGCCGTGGGAGAGGCGATCTCGGCCGAGGCGACGCCGACGGCGGAGCGCGGTGGCGTGGTCACCGTCTCGTGCTCGGCGGCGGTGTGGGCTCAGGAGCTCGACCTGATGGGCCCGGCGATCGTCGGGCGTCTCAACGGCCTGCTCGACTCCGGTCGAGTCGAACGTCTTCGATGCATCGCGGTCTGAGGACCGCTCTCGTCCCGGCGTTCCTCTGCCTCGGCCTCGCGGGCCCGGCACGGGCGGATCTGTCCACCTTCGGCTATTCCAACGCGCGCACCGGGACGCTGATCGGGCGGGCTGGGATCTCGCCGGCGCAGGCCACACGGCTGAAGCCCGTGTGGCGGGCGAACGTGGCGGGCGCTGTCACCGCGCAGCCGCTCGTGCTCGACCGTGTTCGCGTGCGTGGCCGGCGGCGAACGGTGGTGATCGCCGCCACTGAACACGGGGCCTTGATTGCGCTCGACGGTGCGACCGGGCACGTTCTCTGGCGCCGTGAGCTGGGCCACCGGACGATCAGGCCCGATTGCGATGCGAGCCCGGATGCTGAGTTCGGGGTTACGGCGACCCCGGTCGCCGATCGACGAGCGGGACGGGTCTATGCGGTCGATGTCGACGGTCGCGCGTGGGCGCTCGCACTGACGAGCGGCCGGGTCCTGTCCGGCTGGCCGCGCAGCGTGAACCCTGCCGGCGGCGATTTCGTGTGGGGCGCACTCGCGCTGTCGCGTGGGGCGCTGTATGTCCCGATCGCGTCGCTGTGTGACAGCGGTCATTACAACGGCGGCGTCGTGGCGGTCGACCTCGTGCATCCGTCGAGGATGCACCGCTGGCTCACGACCGCTGGGACCGGCGCATATGCGGGCGGGATCTGGGGCTGGGGTGGCGTCTCGATCGACAATCAGACCGGCGACGTTTTCGGGGCGACGGGCAACTCGCTTGGAACTGCGAACGAGGCCACTCCGTACGCGGAGAGCGTCGTGCGACTCAGTGCGTCGCTCGTACTGCGCCAGGCCAACGACCCGCTGATCGGGCCCTTCCACAGCACCGATCGCGACTTCGGGACCACGCCGGTCCTCGTTCGCGCGCGCGGATGCCCCGCCCAGGCGTTCGCGATCAACAAGGACGGAGAGTTGTTCGTCTACGACCGCGGCCGGATCTCCGCCGGTCCGACCCAGCGGCTTCCCGTCGCCGCCGACACACCAACCGGAATCCCCCTGTATGGCATGCCCGCGTGGGACCCCGGGACCCGCACGCTGCTGCTTGTCAGTCCCTCCGCCGCGCCCGGATCGCCGTTCCGGGGCGGCGTCCAGGCCTTCACGCTCGGCGCCGCGTGTCAGCTCGCCCTGCGCTGGCAGCAGTCATTCGACTATCCGAATGCCGGGAGCGCGCCGACCATCGCCGGCTCGGTGGCGTACATAGCGACCGGCCGGACCGGCCGGCTGAGGGCATATGGCCTTGCCGACGGCCGCCCGCTGTGGGCCCATCACCTGTCTGGAAAGGGCGCGTTCGCGGCGCCCGCCGTCGATCGCGGCAGCGTGTTCGTGGGGGACTGGGGAGGGCACGTCTGGCGGATCTCCGCCGCCCGTTAGACCGCCCCGTCGCCACCCGCGGTCGGAATAGCCCTGCAGAGGGGCTTATCGCACACAATTTGTTGCCGTTTTGCAGGGAAATCGGCACTGGTTAAGAGGGTCTTTCCGGGGGCCTTTGTGCTATTCTTCTGTACACCACCTTTCCGACGCCCCGCCGCGCCGAAAGAGCGCGAAACCGGGGCGTCTCCTACGTCATCGGAGGAACGTTGGCGACAGACAGCGGCGCTTCAGGGCGCCCCCAGCAAGAATCACGCTACGACGCTCAGGACATCACCGTTCTCGAGGGCCTCGAGGCCGTCCGCAAGCGTCCTGGTATGTACATCGGCTCGACCGGGCCCCGCGGGCTCCATCATCTCGTCTACGAGGTTGTTGACAACTCGGTTGACGAAGCGCTCGCCGGCTACTGCAGCGAGGTGTCGGTCGTCATCCATCCGGACAACTCGGTCACGGTGATCGACAACGGTCGTGGCATCCCGGTCGCGATGATGAAGAAGGAGAAGCGGCCAGCGATTGAGGTCGTGCTGACCGTGCTGCACGCGGGCGGCAAGTTCGGCGACGGCGGCTACAAGGTATCGGGCGGGCTTCACGGGGTCGGCGTGTCGGTCGTCAACGCCCTGTCCGAGCAACTGCACGTTGATGTCCGGCGCGATGGGCACTCCTGGACGCAGGACTACGCCCGCGGCAAGCCGCTGGACGACCTGAAGAAGGGCGCTCCCACCAAGGAGACGGGGACGACGATCACGTTCCTGCCCGACGACGAGATCTTCGAGACCCTCGACTTCGACTTCACCGTGATCGAGGAGCGGATGCGCGAGACGGCGTTTCTCACGGCCGCCCTGCGGATCACGATCATCGACGAGCGGGGCGCGGGCCACCGGGCCGAGTTCCACTACGAGGGTGGGATCGTCGACTTCGTCAGCTACCTGAACGAGAACAAGGAGCCGATCCACAAGAAGGTGATCTCGTTCTCCGGCGAGAGCCCCGAGGGGGCGGTCGAGGTCGCGATGCAGTGGAACTCCTCCTACCAGGAGTCCGTCTTCTCGTTCGCCAACAACATCAACACGCACGAGGGCGGCTCGCACCTGAGCGGCTTCCGCTCGGCGCTGACCAGCGCGCTGAACAAGTACGCGCGCGAGAAGGGCTTCCTCAAGGAGAAGGACGACAACCTCGTCGGTGAGGACGTGCGCGAGGGTCTGACCGCGGTCGTCTCGGCCAAGCTGACCGACCCGCAATTCGAGGGCCAGACGAAGACCAAGCTCGGCAACCCCGGGATGCAGGGTTTCGTCCACTCAGTCGTCAACGCGCGCCTGTCCGAGTTCCTCGAGGAGAACCCCCAGGACGCAAAGTCGGTGATCACGAAGGCCGTCTCGGCGGCGCAGGCCCGAGCGGCCGCGCGCAAGGCCCGCGACCTCACCCGCCGCAAGTCCGCGCTGGAGAACTCGACCCTCCCAGGCAAGCTCGCGGACTGCTCGGTCAAGGACCCGGCGCTGGCCGAGCTGTTCATCGTCGAAGGCGACTCCGCCGGCGGCTCGGCGGTCAGCGCGCGGGACCGCAACACGCAGGCGATCCTCCCGCTGCGCGGCAAGATCCTCAACGTCGAGAAGAGCCGGATCGACAAGGTGCTCGCCAACACCGAGGTCCAGGCTCTGATCACGGCGGTCGGCACCGGTGTCCGCGACGAGTTCGACATCGAGAAGGCGCGCTACCACAAGATCGTGCTGCTGACCGACGCCGACGTCGACGGCGCGCACATCCGAACGCTGGCGCTGACCCTGCTGTTCCGCGAGATGCAGCCGCTGATCGAGGCCGGATACGTGTACATCGCGAAGCCGCCTCTGTACCGGCTCACGCGCGGTCAGAAGCACCGCTACATCGAGCGCGAGTCCGAGCTCGAGGAGATCCTGCTCGGCGACAAGTTCGAGAAGATCGAGGTCTACGACCGGTACAACAAGCCGTTCAAGCTGACCGAGGCGCGCTGGAAGCGATTCAAGCGGCTGCTCAAGCAGTACGAGGGCTGGGCCTCGGCGCTGCGCGCCTCGCACGGCCACGGCGTGATCGCGTTGATCCAGCAGGCCCGTCTGCTCGAGGAGCAGATCACCAGCGCGGACGCGCTGATCAAATACATCTCCAACGACGGCGACAACGGTCACGCGTACCGGACCGAGCTGATCTCGCAGGACGACACCGAGGTCGTGATTCGTACGATCGAGGCGAAGACCGGCCTCGCCACGACGCACCGGGTCCCGCGCGCGACGCTCGACGCCAACGAGTACCACCGCCTCGCCGATGTGCACAGGGAGCTCGAGGCGCTGGCCGGCTCACCGCCGTTCCATGTGAAGCTCGGCGAAAGCTTGGAGGACTCGCCCAGCTACGAGGGCCTCCGCGACTCCGTCTTCGCCCTCGCCCAGAAGGGGATCCAGTACTACCGCTTCAAGGGCCTGGGCGAGATGGACGCCGACGAGCTGCGCGAGACCACGATGGACCCGTCCAGCCGCACGCTGGTCAAGGTCACGATGGAGGATGCCGCCTCCGCCGATCTCGTGTTCTCGATGCTGATGGGTGACCAGGTCGAGCCGCGTCGGGCGTTCATCGAGGAGAACGCGCGGCTCGTGAGCAACCTCGACGTCTAGGAGGACGGGATGGCAACGATCGACACCATCGGTGGCGGCAACATCGAGCCTCGCGGGCTCGAGGAGGAGATGCGCTCGGCGTATCTCGACTACGCCATGTCGGTCATCGTCGGGCGCGCGCTGCCCGACGTTCGCGACGGCCTGAAGCCGGTCCACCGCCGCGTGCTGCACGTGATGAACGAGCTTGGCCTGCAGCCGAACCGCAAGCACGTCAAGTGCGCCCAGATCGTCGGCGAGGTGATGGGCAAGTACCACCCGCACGGTGACACGCGCCATCTACGACGCGCTCGTGCGCCTCGCGCAGGACTTCTCGATGCGCTACCCCCTGGTCGACGGCCACGGGAACTTCGGGAACATCGACGGTTACTCCGCGGCCGCGATGCGCTACACCGAGGCGCGGCTCGACCGCCTGGCGACGGAGATGCTCCGCGACATCGACGCGGACACCGTCGACTTCACGCCGACCTACGACGGCACCCGCCAGGAGCCGGTCGTGCTCCCGGCGCGGTTCCCCAACCTGCTCGTCAACGGAGGCTCCGGGATCGCGGTCGGGATGGCTACCAACATCCCGCCGCACAACCTGCGCGAGGTGATCACGGCGACGATCGCCTATATCGACGACCCGAACATCACGGTCGAGGGCCTGATGAAGCACATCAAGGGCCCCGATTTCCCGACCGCCGGCATCATCCTCGGACGCGACGGGATCCGTGACGCTTACGAGACCGGCCGCGGCCGCGTCCGGGTTCAGGGCAAGGCGCACATCGAGCCCATCGGCCAGGGCAAGGAAGCGATCATCGTCACCGAGCTGCCCTACCAGGTGCGCAGGGCGGCGAGGGCGGCCTGATCCTGAAGATCACGCGACCTCGTACGCGAGAAGAAGCTGCCCGAGATCACCGACCTGCGGGACGAGTCGGACCGCCACGGAATGCGGATCGTGATCGAGCTCAAGCGCGACGCGATCCCGAAGGTCGTGCTGAACAAGCTTTACAAGCACACGCCGATGCAGACCACGTTCGGCGTCAACATGGTCGCGCTCGTCGACAACGTGCCGCGCACGCTGTCGCTGCGTGAGGTGATCGGCCACTACGTCGACCACCAGCGCGAGATCGTCGTCCGCCGCACGCAGTACGAGCTGCGGCGTGCCGAGGAGCGCGCGCACGTGCTCGAGGGCCTGCTGATCGCGCTCGACAACCTCGACGAGGTGATCGCGCTGATCCGCGGCTCGCGCGACCCGGAGACCGCCCGCGACGGTCTGGTCGAGCGCTTCGACCTGACGGTCATCCAGGCTCAGGCGATCCTCCAGCTGACGCTGAGCCGGCTGACTGCGCTCGAGGCCGACAAGATCAAGGAGGAGCACGCGGACCTGGTCGAGCGGATCAAGGAGCTCCGCGAGATCCTCGGCGACGAGGACAGGGTCTACGGCCTGATCAAGGACGAGCTGCGCGAGATCGCTGAGGTCTATGGCGACGAGCGGCGCACCGAGATCACGCACGCCGAGGGCGAGATCGACATCGAGGACCTGATCGCCGACCAGCAGATGGTGATCTCGATCACCCACTCCGGCTACATCAAGTCGCTGCCGCTCTCCACCTACCGCCAGCAGCGCCGCGGCGGCGTCGGTGTGACCGGCATGGACATGAAGGACGACGACTACATCGAGCACCTGTTCGTGTGCTCGACGCACGACTACCTGCTGTTCTTCACCAACCGCGGCAAGGTCTACCGGCTCAAGGTCTATGAGCTGCCCGAGGCCTCGCGCACGGCGCGGGGCCGCGCGCTCGTGAACCTGCTGCCGCTGCGCGAGGGCGAGCGCGTGCAGTCGGTGCTGTCGACGCGCGACTTCAACGAGGGCAAGTACCTCGTGTTCGCGACCCGCAACGGCATGATCAAGAAGACCGAGTTCGGCGCCTACAACACGCCGATCAAGGCCGACGGGATCATCGCGATCAACATCCGCGACGACGACGAGCTGATCGCCGTCCGCCGCACGAGCGGCCACGACGACATCATCATGGTTTCGCGCTCGGGCCAGGCCTCGCGCTTCAGCGAGAACAGGGTGCGCTCGATGGGCCGCGACACGAGCGGCGTGCGAGGCATGAACGTCTCGCAGAAGGACAACGCCGTGCTCGCGATGGACGTCGCGCGCGACGACCAGGAGCTGCTCGTCGTGACCGAGAACGGCTACGGCAAGCGGACCTCGATCTCCGACTATCCGGTCAAGGGTCGCGGGACGATGGGCGTCAAGACGATCACGCTGACCGAGAACAAGGGCGAGCTCGCCGGCGCGCTCGTCGTCCGCGAGCACCAGGAGCTCGTCTTCATCTCCCAGAACGGCATGGTCCAGCGCACCTCGGTGCGCGGCATCAACCGCTACGGCCGCGCCTCGCAGGGCGTCCGGGTGATGAACATCCGCGACGACGACCAGGTCAGCGCGGTCGCGCTCGTCGTCGAGTCCGAGGCCGACACGGCGGCGACGGTCGCCGAGGATGCCGCCGGCTGGTCGAGCGCCGCCGATCGACGGCGGCCGGTCGAAGGCGAGCCTGGGGCGAGGACGGCCGCGAGCGCGCGGACGCTCGAGGCGACGCACGACGACGCCGGACGACGACGACTAGCGGCGACGAGGCCGACGACGAGCGGCGGCTGCGAGGCCGACGACGGCGCGCGAAGCGGCGCCGGCAGGCGCGTCGACTCGATCGCTCGTCGCGTCGCGCCGTCCGCTAATCTGAGCCTACCAGAGAAAGGAGGTGGTCCGACTTGTCTGACAGTTCTTGCGGGACCCTGGAGGTGTCCGGCCGCTAGGTCGGAGGCTGACCCCGCTTAGCGGAGTCCCCCCGAGACACCGTCGCAGTGAGGGGCCGGGAGTAGTCCCTCCGGCATTGGAATCGCCTCACTGCGGATTCAGGCAGCCAGAGTTTGCGAAGGGCGCCGGGTCGACGGCGCCCTTCGCGCGTCTGGGCCCGGTCGCGGCCGCCGGATCTACGCTAGGCCCATGTGCCGAAACATCAGAACCCTCTACGACTTCGATCCGCCGGCGTACCGAGGACGAGGTGCGCAGCGGCCGCGCTCCAGTACGTGCGCAAGATCAGCGGCTTCACCAAGCCGTCCCGGGCGAACGAGGAGGCGTTCGAGCGCGCCGTCGACGCGGTCGCGCACGCCTCGATGCGACCTGCTGGCCGATCTCGAAACCAGCGCACCGCCCAAGGACCGCGAGGTCGAGGCAGCGAAGGCCCGCGCCCGGTCCGCCCAGCGCTACGCCGCCTAGAGCTAGGCGGCCAGGTACTGCCGCCACGCCGCCGGGATCGTCGGGCTGGCGACCTGGATGAAGACGTGCGGGCTCGGCGTGCGCGGCTGCTTGAGCAGCCGCATCCCGGCCTGACGCGGGAGCGCGTTGCCCTTGCGGCGGTTGCATGGCGCGCACGAGGCGACGATGTTCTCCCAGCTCGACGCGCCGCCCTTCGACCGCGGCACGACGTGGTCGACGGTCAGGTTCGAGCGCGCGCCGCAGTACTGGCAGGTCCAGTCGTCGCGGGCGAACACCGCGCGGCGCGTGATCTTGCGCCGGTGGGTGTCGCGCGGGATCCGGACGTAGCTGACGAGCCGGATCACGACCGGCCGCGCGAGCGTCGGGTCGCCGAGTGGAGCTCGCCACTCGGCGCGCTCGATCATCTCCGCCTTCTCCTTCAGCAGCAGCACGACCGCGCGCCGCACCGTGCAGACGTTGATCGGTTCGTACGTCGCGTTGAGGACGAGCACCCGGCCAACCTCACGCCCGCGCCGCCGGTGCTCTGGAGGCGACGCGGACCCCGCTGGCGCTGGTACTGACGTGGCCATCGCTGGCGGCAGTGTACGGGGGTCGAGCGGCCTGGCGTGTCGACCGTCGATGGCCGCTCCCGGCGTCGCGCCGGACCTCGCGCGGCGCGCTCAGGCGGCCGGGAACGAGCCGAGCACGCGCAGCACCTCGACGTGCCCGCGCAGCGCCGTCGAGCGCGTCGGCGACGTGCGCATCGGTGTCGCGGCCCTCGAGATCGGCGAAGAACATGTAGCGCCCGAGGCCCTGCTTGCGCGGTCGCGACTCGATTCGGGTCAGGTTGACGTCCGCGATCGGCGAGCTCCGACAGGCAGCGGACCAGCCACCCGGGCGCCTCCGAGCCGACGCCCCAGAACACGATCGCGGTCTTCCACGGGCCCGAGCGGCCTGCTCGGCCGCCGGCGCGTCGGGCCGGCGCGCCGGCCGGCGCCGAGCCACACGAACCGAGTCTCGTTGTCCGCCACGTCCTCGACGCCCGGCGCGCAGCACCTCGCAGCCGTACCGCTCGGCCGCCAGCCGGTTGCCGAGCGCCGCCCAGGGTCCGTCGTGCTCGGCCACCATCCGCACCGCCTCGGCCGTCGAGCTGCCGGCGAGCACCCGGCGCCGGGGCAGCCGGGTGCGGATGAACCGGGCGCACTGGGCGTTGGCCTGCGGATGCGAGACGACGGCCTCGATCTCCGAGAGCTCGAGCGCGGTCCGCGCGATCAGGCAGTGGCGGATCGGATGGACGACCTCGCCGACGATCGCGACGTCCTCGGTCTCCATCGCCAGCGCGTCGAGCGTCGCGTTGACCGACCCTCGAGCGAGTTCTCGATCGGGACCAGCGCCCGCTCGACCTCGCCGTCGTGGACCGCCATCACGGTGTCGTAGATCGTCGGCAGCGGCACCAGCTCGAGCTCGCGCCGCCGCGCGTGGCGTCGATCAGCGCCTCGTGCGTGAACGTGCCCTCGGGGCCGAAGTAGCCGACGCGCACGCGTCCGACCTGCGGAGGTCACGGCCGGTGGCGGCCGGCCGCCCTCGAGCGCGAGCCGGATCGCCTCGTTCTCCTCGGGCGACAGCTCGAGCTCCGCGTCCCCTCGCGCACCTGCTTGGCGTACAGCCGGGCCTGGTCGCGGTGGTGGATCGAGGACAGCACGATCCCCGACGCGGTCGCGTCGAGCAGCGCGATCGAGGTCGACTGCCGGCCCGACATCTCGCCGTAGGCGTCGTAGCGGACGAGCGAGCGGTAGGCCACCGCGCCGTCGATCCGGCGCTCGGCCGTCTCCATGCGCTCGTTGAGCCGCGCGGCGGCGTCCTCGACGTACTGTGTCAGCGCCGCGAACTGCCGCTCCAGCGACGCCGCATGGGCGACGAGGTCCTCGCTGGCGCTCGCCGAGCACCACCCGCTGATCGGCGCGCACGCGGCGCAGCGCGATCGCCAGCCCGACCTGAGCGCGAGCGCAACGACCGCGACCGCCCCGGCCGCGATCGCGACGATGCCCGCCGTGCTGGTCAGGTTGTGCACCGGACAGATAGGCGGGCTCGGCGGCCAGCTGGCGGGCCTGCGCGGGCGCTACTGGAAGGTGACCGGGAAGGTCAGCGTGTTGTTTGCGGTGTTCTTCTCGCAGTGGACTGGCTCGACGTCGCCGTGACCGTGTAGGTGCCGGCCGGCGGGGAGGAGCTGAGCGGCACCGGAACGTTGGGGCTTTGTCCGGCCGTCGTCTCCGGACCGTCGTCTCGCCCTTGACCTTGTCCCGGTGACGGTCACCTTGCAGCTTCGACGTTTGCCTCGTCGTTCTGGCCGCCGTTCGTGAAGTTGAGCGTGAACGTCGGCGGCGGGCTGGCCGCGACGTGTTCGTCGAGCCAGTCTGCAGAGTCGTGCCCGCGACGCTGACAGAGTCGATCGTGGCCGTAATGCCGGGCGCGGCTTGCCGTCGGTGGCGCCGGCAGCGAGGCGCCGAGCTTGGTGGCGACGTAGGTCGGGCTCAGCCAGCCGAGGTTCTGGAGGAACTGGCCGCTGTCGAAGGTCTCGCCGTTGGTCCTGCCGATCCCGCGGCGCTGCAGCGCGCGATGATCAACGGCGCCGCGTAATCGTGGTAGAGCACGTCCGAGGCGTAGAACCGCGCCATCTCGGCGGCGATCGTGTCCACGCCCCCTTGTTGGTCGCGTTTTCAGCGCCGATTGGATCTCGCTGGCGATGTTCTTGATCCCGTCAGCGCGCATCTGGAAGAGCCGATGCATGGCAGGCC
>CAVURH010000018.1:0-43783 GCA_963743725.1 uncultured Solirubrobacterales bacterium | reverse complement strand
ATCACTGCTCGGTGATCGGGCCGACCGACCCGAACCGGCTGATGTCGATGTGGCACGATCGATCCCGCCGGGAAGCAGGGCGGACCGCTGAGTCCAGACCCACATCGGCGGCGGCAGACCGGCAAGTTCACGTGGACGACGATGCCCGAGCGGCTGCAGGCGCACGGCATGAGCTGGAAGGTCTACACGGACCCGGCGGCGGCATACTCGACAACGTGCTCACGTACTTCAAGGCGTACCGGCACGGGACGGAGCTCGCGGCGCGCGGCTCGTGCCCGACCTATCCGGCCGATTCATGGCCGACCTGCGCGCGGTCCCTGCCGGAGGTCTCGTGGCTCTGCCGGCGTTCGAGAGCGAGCACCCCGGGTTCTCGGGCGCACACGGCGAGATCGTGCGCGCCAGGTCGTGGAGGCGCTGGGTCTCGCATCCGGAGACGTGGGCGAAGACGGCGCTGTTCATCACCTGGGACGAGAACGGCGGGTTCTTCGACCACGTGACCCCGCCGGCCCCGCCGAAGGGGACGAAGGGCGAGTACCTGACCGTCGTCGAAGCTCCCATCGGCGGCGCAGGGAATCCGCGGCCCCGTCGGCCTCGGCTTCCGGGTGCCAATGCTCGTCGTCTCCCCGTTCGCTCGCGGCGGGCTCGTGTGCTCGGACACCTTCGACCACACCTCGACGCTGCGCTTCCTCGAGTCACGGTTCGGGGTGGAGGTGCCGAACCTCAGCCAGTGGCGCAGGAGCGTCACCGGCGACCTCACGAGCGCGTTCAACTTCGCGGCCAAGCCGAAGGTCGGGCATCCCGGCCTTCCGGTGCCCAATGCGGCCGACGCGAAGTGCACCGGCGTCGCCGCCCGTCCCGGTTCCGAAGCAGCCGTTCCCCGAGCAGGCGAAGGGGACGCGCCGCAGGCCGAGCGGGATCGTCCATAAGCGGAAGTGATCCCCGGGCGGCCGCGGGAGTCTCGACGCGATCCGTCGGCTGCGCGAAGCCCTCGATAGCAGGTGCGCCGGGGGGGCGTCCCGCCTGTCCGGGCGCCGGGTCGATCGCAGCCCGGCGCCCGCGCGTATACATGGCAAACGGCGGGACATCGCCCCCGCTCGAACGCAAAGCTGATCGAATCGCAAGACCGTGCTCCGAGTAACCCGCCGACTTGTCTCGCCCGATCTCCGCGCCCTCGCGGACGAGGAGCTGATGGAGTTGGTGGAAGAGGGCGACGCCCGCGCGTTCGAGGTGATCTTCGATCGTCACGCGAGCGCCGCGTTTTCGCTCGCCTACAGGATGTGCGGCCGCCGCGTGGTGGCGGAGGAGGTCGTGCAGGAGGCGTTCGTCTCGCTGTGGCGCAGCGGCGCCCGCTATGACCGTGCGCGCGGCAGCGTTCGCTCCTGGGTGCTCGGCGTGGTTCACAATCGAGCCATCGATGTGTTCAGGCGCCAGTCGGTCAGGGACAGCCGCGACGTCCACGACGACACGATCGCGGACCGGATGGCGGCTGCCGATCGTACGGACACGGAGGTCGAGCGGCGCGAGGACACGCGGCGGATCCGCACCGCGCTGGACGAGCTTCCGGCAGATCAACGGCAGGTGATCGAGCTGGCGTACTTCGGAGGTTTCACCCACAGCCAGATCTCTGAGATGCTCGGATTGCCGGCGGGGACCGTGAAGGGCAGGATGCGGCTGGGGTTGACAAAGCTGCGACTGTCGCTGGGGGGCCCGGCGGAGGTCGTGGGATGACGACCGGGAGGTCCGATGTCCGATGAGCGGGACTGCGGCGCGGACGCCGCGGCCTTCGTGCTCGGTGCGCTCGAGCCCAGCGAGGCCGAGGCGTTCCGCAGACACATGGCGAGCTGTGTCGTGTGCCGCGACGAGGTTGCGAGCTTTCAGCAGGTGGCGGACGTCCTGCCGATGTCGGCGCCCCAATACAACGTGCCACGCGGCTTGCGCCGGCAGGTGATGCGGGCGGTGAAGGCGGAGCCGCGCGCGGCTCGGCAACCGGAGCGCAGCACCCGGCGCTCGCCCGCTCGGCTGAGCGTGCCCAGGCCCGCGCTCGCGGCGGCCGCCGCTGTCCTCGCGGCACTTGTGATCGTCGGTGGGATCGCGCTCGGAACCGGCTCCGGGGAGCGCGGGTGGTCCAGGCGCAGGTGACGGGCGCCGGGATGGCTCAGCTGACAATCTCTCAGGGCCGCGGCGAGCTGGTCATGCGCGGGATGCCGGCGCCGCCGGCGGGGCACGTCTACGAGCTCTGGATCCAGCGCGGGTCTGCCGCGCCCTCGCCCACCCGGGCGCTGTTCAGCGTGACCTCAGCCGGTTCCGGGGATGTCGGCGTGCCGGGGTCCCTGCAAGGGGTGCGGCGCGTCCTGGTCACCCCGGAGCCCGTCGGCGGGAGCCTCACTCCGACTCATGCTCCCGTGATCGTCGCGCAGGTCAGCTGAGCCCGAGGCGTGCACGACGAGCACGGGGACAGGGCTGTGCTTGAGCGCATACCGACTCACGCTGCCGAGCACCGATGAGCTGAGCGGGCCGCGTCCGCGCGAGCCCATGACCAGCAGATCGTGGCAGCCGTCGCCGATGCGGCGCATGAGCGCTTCGCGGATCGGCTCGTGCGTGAGGATCTTCGTGACCGGGATCGAGTCGGGCACCCGCCGCACGGCGTCGCGCAGGGTCTCGACCGCCTCGCGCTCGAAGTCGGCCGCCATCGTCTGGTAGGCGCCGGCGGTCAGGGCCGAGCTGCAGATCCAGCGCGACGGCTTCGGGACCGAGGTCAGGATCGTCAGTCGGGCGCGTGACTCGGCGGCGAGGTCGATTGCCTGGGTCAGTGCCCGCTCGGCGTGGGGCGAGCCGTCGACGCTTACGAGGATGTTGCGGAACATGATTCCTTAGCATGCTAAAGATTAGCAAACTACACGCTTGTTACGCTGGATCATGGCGGTGACGATGCACGAGCCGGGGCGGCGAGGCGCCACGGCCCCGGGCCGGACACGACGCCGAGTTCCTGGTCGCGTTCGACTCCTTCGTCCAGGCGGTCAGGCGGGCGCGGGGCACTGCCCCGCATGTCGGAGACTCTCTCCATGTCGCAATACTCGCTGCTGCTGGGCCTCGAAGGCAAGGACTGCGCGCGGGTTCAGGACCTCGCCTCCGATGCCGGTGTGGCCGCCTCGACGGCTACCCGGATCCTCGACGCGCTCGAACGCCGCGAGATCGTGCTCCGGACGCGGTCGCGCGAGGACCGGCGGGCGGTGTCGTCGCGCTGACCGAGCGGGGCGCGCGCTGTTCTCGCAGCAGCGCGCATGGGTCCGCGCGCGAACGTGAGTTCTATGCCTCGCTCCCCGGACGCGAGCGGGAGCTTGCCCCCGATCTGCTCCTCCGCCTCGCCTCGCTGATCGACGAACTGGCAACCGGTCCCGCAAGCTGAGCCGGAACGGTTAGTGTCGCGTCAGCGACAACGTCCGACCCGGGAGGTCTCAACATGATCATCGCGTTCACCGCTCGCCGGCTGAAGCCGGGTGCCTGGGAGCAGTTCCGAAATGCGTGGGAGGGAGGGGGCCCGTCCGGCACCCCGCCGGGGCTCGTCAGCGCCGTGCACGCGCGCAACGTGCGCGACGAGGACGAGATCATCTCGTTCGGGATGTTCGACATCTCGCTCGATGAGTGGCGGCGCTGGCGCGAGGAGTCAGACGCGGCCGAGAATGAGCGCGTCGATCGGCTTTCGGCGTTCGTCACAAACGAGCACGTCTCAGGTCTTTACGAGGTGATTGAGACGCTCGAGGGAGAATGAGCTAACCGCTCAGCGCCACCGCGGCCTCCGGCGTGAGGACCCGGAAGCTGAAGCTCTCCTCAAGGTAGAGCCGCACGACGTCGGCATCGTGGGAGTCGTAGCCGATCGACAGGTCCTGCCCTGACTCGAACCGGAAGTCGCCTCCGCGCAGGCTGACGACGACGGCCCCCTTCACCCCGGGCGCCCAGACGATCGGGCCCTCGAGGATTTTGCGCAGGTGGTCGAGCAGCGGGTAACCGCCGTGCTCGGCCGTCTCGACGACGCGCCGGTATTGCTCGCGTCCGAGGGCCATTCCGTACGGCCCGGTGATCCCGTCGCAGAGCAGGCGCTCGACTGCGCCCGCGACCGGCCGCGGATAGGCGTCGGGGGCATTGCCGAGCTTGAGCTTGTCGTGGGGCGAAGCCTCGGCGATTCCCTCGATCGCGCCCTTCCACCCGTGGAACACAGCCACGTTCTCGGCCAGCGCGACTCGGCGGGTCGCCTCGTCGAGGGGGGCGAGTTCGGCGTCCTCGGCACCGCGATCGGCGTCACGCAGCTCGGCCCGCGAGAGCTCGAACTCGGTGCGGAGCTCGACCAGCGGCAGCACCCGCCGCTGCAGGCCGCTGACGCCGTCGCTCGGAGCCTGGTCGAGCGAGCTCACGCGGCCGAGGTTGGTGGCCGAGTATTCCCACCCGTGCGGGCCGGAGAAGTCGACCAGCTTGCGCGCGGCCAAAGCGGGTGTCAGGCGCTCGCGAGCCTCGTCATCGAGGAGCTTCCAGCCGGCGTCGCTGATCGGAGCTTCGTTACGGAGAAGGTGGTTCATCGTGTGCTCCCTCGTAGGCTGCCGATCCCGAGCGAGCCGTCGTAGCTGCCGTCCGCGCCGCCGCCGTCGCCGTCGAGGGCATCCGCCTCCGCCTCCTCACCGTGCTCGACGATGTCCCCCTCCTGGAACAGGATGCCCTGGGCGATCTCTCGCCAGGTCGGCGTCCGGCGCAGCAGGAACTCGAGATCCATGCTGAAGTGCTTGTACTCCTCGCCCATCGCGTCGCGCATCACCGCGCTCGCCTCCGGGTCGGTCTCGATCGCGAGGCGCTGCTCGTACCAGCCGATCGCCTCGGCCTCTTCGGTGAGCGAGGCGCACAGGCGCGCGAACGTCCGGGTCGCGGCCGGCAGCTCCTCGGGCGGTTCGTGGTACTGGTCGAATCCCATTTTCCTCCTTGGCGGTAGATGCGCTGTCAGCCTACTTCCCGCCGCGCGTTTCCGGTAAGCCGCACGTCTGCCTGGTCGGTACGGTCACGGGAGTGCAAGCCACTTCGAACGAGAGCCTGCGCCGGTTGGTCCTGGTCATCGGGGCGATCGTATTCGTCGACACGATGTTCTACGCGGCGATCGCGCCGCTGCTGCCGACGCTGAGCCACCAGCTCTCATTGTCGAAGCTGTCGGCCGGGGTGATGACCGCGAGCTATCCGCTCGGCACGCTCGTCGGCGCCCTCCCAGGCGGGGTGCTGGCCGCGCGCGCCGGGCCCCGTTTCGCCGTGTGCACCGGTCTGACGCTGCTCGCCGCCTCCACCCTGGCCTTCGGCTTCCTGGGCGACGCCGTGTCGCTCGACGCCGCGCGCTTCATCGAGGGGGTCGGGGGCGCGTGCTCGTGGGCGGGCGGGCTTGCATGGATCGTCGCCGAGGCGCCGGCCGAGCGCCGCGGGGGTCTGATCGGCGCGGCGCTCGGGGCGGCGATCGGCGGAGCGCTGTTCGGTCCGATCATCGGCACGATCGCGACGGTGATCGGCCGCGGCGCCGCGTTCAGCGGCGTGGTCGTGATCGCTGCGGTTCTGATCGTGCTCGCGCGGCGGCTGCCCTCCACCCACATCCCCTCCCAGCAGGGCATTCGGGATCTGCGCGCGGCCGTCGCGGAGCGGCCTGTCGCGGTCGGGATGTGGCTGGTGGCGCTGCCCGCGACGGCGTCGGGGATCCTGAACGTGCTCGGACCCCTGCGCCTGCACCGTCTCGGCGCCGCCGCGGCGGCGATCGGGGCGACATACCTGGTCGCCGCGGCGATCGAGGCGATGATCAGCCCATTGATCGGAAGGCTGTCGGACCGCCGCGGTCGTCTGCTTCCGCTGCGCGTCGGTCTCGCCGCCGCGACCGGCCTGCTGGCCGCCTTCACCCTGCCCGCCACGGCGGTTGGGCTCGCGGCGCTTGTGGTCGCGATCGCCGCGGCTCTGGGTGCGTTCTGGGCCCCGGCGATGGCGATGCTCTCTGACGCTGCGGAGCGAACCGGCCTCGATCAGGGACTGGCGGCCGCGCTGATGAACCTGGCCTGGGCGGGCGGCCAGATCGTCGGCTCGGGCGGCGGCGGGGCGGTGGCCAAGAGCGCCGGTGACGCGGTGCCGATGGTCGCCGTGGCGGCGCTCTGCCTGACCACGCTGATGCTGTTGGGCCGCCCTGCTCGCCGTCGCCTACCCGGCCTCGCCACCGCTGAACGTGACAGACCGTGACGGGTGGGTCAGCGCCAGCCGGCTTTGCGCGTTCTCCATCAGCGACGAGGAGGGGGGCGCGGTGGTGAGCGCGTCGAGGAACTCGGTGCCGTCGATCCGCTCGCAGCGGCAATCCGCGAGGGCCGTGACCGTGGCGGTGCGCGGGATCCGCTCGAGCACGCCGATCTCGCCGAAGTAGGAGGGAGCGGTCATCGTTCGGATTCGCTGCTCGGGCCCGCCCGCCTCGCCGCGAGCCGTGACCTCGACCTCTCCCTCCACGAGCACGTAGAGCGCATCGGCCGGAGCGCCCTCGCGGACGATCGTCGTCCCGGTCGGGAACTCGACCTCGGTCGCCATGCCGGCCAGCCGCTCGAGGATCGGTCGCGTGGCGGTGGCGAAGATCCCGAGCTGTTCGAGGACGGCCACCCGCGGCGCGAGCAGGTCGGCGCGCCCGGCGCTCTCGCGATCGATTGCGAGCAACGCCGGGTACCCGAACAGCCCGAGGACGAAGGGCCCGATCGCCATCACTAGCAGTCCGGTGTCCAGACTCGAGCCGTTGACAACCAGGGGGGTGAGCAGCGTGCCGAGCGAGATCGCCGCGAGCACGAAGGCAAAGAACACGCCGAATACGCGCGCGAGCTGCTCGGAGGGCACAGAGCGCTGCAGCGCGGTGACGGCAAGCACGTCGACGACGAGCGTGGCTCCGCCCCGCAGCACCTGCACGACGAACGCGAGCACGGGACTGTGGATCACGACCAGGAGCGCCGTCGGCAGGCAGTATCCGGCCACGCCGAGGAGGATGATCGGGGCGAGCGCGCGTGAGCCGGCCAGCCGGTCGACCGTCGCCGCCATCAGGATCCCGCCAACGCCGAGTCCGGCGAGCAGGTAGCCGAAGCCCTCGGTGCCGGTTCCCAGCTTCTGGGCCGAGACGCCCACGAACAGCACGGTGTCGGTTCCGTATACGAAGCTGACCAGCACGCTGAAGGCGACGAGCGTGCGCGCCGCCCGCATCGAGACGATCGTCCGCACTCCGACCACCATCTGCCGCAAGGGCCCTGCGGTGCCCTCCTCGGTCACATCGACCGGACGGCTGCGCACGCTGATCCGCGAGACCACGAGGGCGGAGACGGCGAACGTGGCCGCATTGACCGCGAAGACCAGCGCCGGTGAGCCGATCAGCAGCAGCAGCGCCCCGATAGCGGGTCCGAGGACCACGACGAGGTTCTCGATCGTGCTGTTCAGTGCGTTGGCCGCGACGAGCTGGTCCTCGTCGACCATCGAGGGGATGGTCGCGGCGACGGCCGGGTTGTAGACGACGTTCGCGCTGGAGGTGAGCGCGGCGAGAACGATCGCGAGTGCGACCGGTCCGCTCGCCGCCGCGAGGATCGCGAGCGCGACCTGGAACACGGTGCAGAGAACGTCGGAGCCGACCATCAGCCGGATCCGCTCGGTGCGCTCGGCCACAACCCCGCCGTAGGCACTGAGCAGCAGCGCGGGGATGAATCTGCCGAGCCCGGCCGCGCCCACCCACCCGAGCGAATGGGTGCGGTCGAACACGAACGCAAGCAGCGCGACGTTGTAGGCCCAGCTGCCCGTCGCGCTGGCTACGAGCGCGCCGAACAACAGGCGGACGTCGCGCTGCGCCAGCGCAGATCGGTAGCCGCTGAACCAATCAGCGAAGCGACTTCGCCCCATGCGCCCGCAGCCTATATGTGAGCCAGGCGGCGGCCCTTTTCCGCGATTGGCCGCAGGAGTAGGATCGCGCCAATGAATTGCCGGGGGTGCGGCACGGACTGGCGAGGATCGCGAATGTGCGCGAGGTGATGGTGTGAACGCCCCCGAGACGATCGTCTGCACGAGCTGCGGCGAGCCCACGCCCGCCGCAGGACGCTTTTGCATCAACTGCGCGGCGCCGATCGAGCAGACCTGTCCGTCCTGCGGCGCCGCGGTCGTGGCGGGCGCCCGCTTCTGCATGCAGTGCGCGACGCCGCTCCCCGGCATGCCCGCGTCCGGCTCCGTGTCGGAGCGCCGGCTGGTGTCGGTGCTGTTCGCCGATCTGGTCGGGTTTACGTCATTGAGCGAGCATCGGGATCCGGAGGAGGTTCGGGAGCTGCTCTCGCATTACTTCGATCGGTGTCGGTCGTTGATCGAGCGGTACGGCGGGACGGTGGAGAAGTTCATTGGGGATGCGGTGATGGCAGTGTGGGGGACGCCGGTGGCGCGGGAGGATGATGCGGAGCGCGCGGTGCGGGCGGGCCTTGCGTTGACGCAGGCGGTGAGCGAGTTTGGAGACGGGCTCGCGCTCCGCGTCGGGGTGCTTACGGGGAACGCGGCGGTCGATCTGGCGGCCGAGGGCGAGGGGATGGTGCTCGGGGATTCCGTCAACACGGCGTCGCGTCTGCAGTCGATTGCGGCGCCGGGGACGGTGCTGGTCGACGATGTCACTCGCCGGGCGTCTGAGGCGGCGATTGCCTACGAGGACTTCGGCATGCATGAGGTGAAGGGCCGGGATCAGCCGGTGCATGCATGGACCGCGCTGCGGGTGGTGGCAGGGGCGGGTGGCGCGCGCCGCAGCGTCGGGCTAGAGGCACCGTTAGTCGGACGCGATCGGGAGCTCGAGGCCGTGATCGACGCCGCCGAGCGGAGCGCCCACGAGCGCCGCGCGATCCATCTGTCGGTGATCGGCGACGCGGGCTCGGGCAAGTCTCGGCTCGTTTGGGAGTACTTCAAGTACCTCGACGGGATCGAGGAGGGCCGCTACTGGCACCAGGGGCGCTGCCTCTCCTACGGCGAGGGGGTCGCCTACTGGGCGCTGGCCGAGATGGTCCGCGGCCGGGCGCGGATCGCCGAGGAGGAGGATCCCGCCGCTGCGCGCGAGAAGCTGCACGCCACGGTCGAGCAATATGTGACCGACGAGCGTGAGCGGCGCCTCGTGGAGCCGCGGCTCGCACACCTCCTGCGCCTTCAGGAGCGTCCCGATGCTGACCGGGCGGATCTGTTCTCGGGCTGGCGGCTGTTCTTCGAGCGGCTGTCGCAGGATGCTCCGGTGACGCTCGTGTTCGAGGATCTGCAGTGGGCGGACAGCGGCCTGCTCGACTTCATCGACTACCTGCTCGAGTGGTCGGCCGAGCATCCGATCTTCGTGATCACACTGGCGCGCCCGGAGCTGCACGAGCGCCGTCCGGCCTGGCCGCCGCTGCTGCTCGAGCCGCTCGCCACGGCGGCGATCGAGACGATGCTCGAGGGCCTGGCCCCGGGCCTCCCGCGCGAGCTCGTTTCCGAGATCGGACACCGGGCCGAGGGGATCCCCCTGTACGCCGTGGAGACGATCCGGATGCTGCAGGACCGCGGGATGCTCGTGCAGGAGGGGTCTCGATACGTCGTGGCCGGCGACATCTCGGACCTCGACGTTCCCGAGACGCTGCAGGCGCTCGTCGCCTCCCGGCTCGACGGTCTCTCCCCCGGTGAGCGGTCGCTGCTCCAAGACGCCTCGGTGCTCGGTCAATCCTTCACGGCGGCCGCGGTCGCCGCGCTGAGCGGGCGCTCCGAGCCCGAGGTCAAGGGTGTGCTCGACGGGCTCGTGACCAAGCAGGTGCTCGCGCGCGACGACGATCCGCGCTCGCCTGAGCGGGGCCAGTACCTGTTCCTTCAGGCGCTGCTGCGCACCGTCGCGTACGGGACGCTGTCGCGGCGAGCGCGCAAGGCGGGCCATGTCGCCGCTGCGCGCAACCTGCAGGAGACGTGGCCGGGGGAGGCCCGAGACATCGCCGAGGTGCTGGCCGCTCACTACCTCGAGGCGATCCGCGCCGAGCCAGACGCCAACGACGTGGCCGACCTGCGGGCCGCCGCACGGGAGACGCTCACCGCCGCCGGCCGAGCCGCCGCGTCGATGGCGCTTGGTCCCGAGGCCGACCGCTACTTCGAGCACGCGGCCGAGCTCGCCGACGACGAGCTCGAGCGAGCGGCGCTATTCGAGCAGGCGGGGCGAGCGCTCTGGCAGGGAGGGGATCTGCCGGCCGGTGAGTCCCGCCTGCGGCGCGCGCTCGAGCTCTACCGAAGCAACGGGCGGCCGTCAGGCGGCTCGGCGGCCGTGACGCTGTCCAGCGCGATCGCCTCGAGCGGCCGCCTCGAGGAGGCCCAGGAGCTGCTCGAGCCCTTCAGGGACGAAACGCAATCCGACATCGATCCGATCGTCCGTGCGGAGGCGCTGGCCGAACTCGGCCGGGTCTACGTCCTGGCGGGCGCACTCGATGAGGCCGCACCGCTGCTCGAGGAGGCGCTCAACACGCTGGAGGAGAACCAATCCTGGCCCGGCCTGGCCAACGCACTGATCAGCCGCTCGGTGTACCTAATCTTCCGCCACCGCCGTGAGGAGGGAGCCGGCGTTCTGCGACAGGCGCTCGCGCTGGCCGACGAGCACGCGCTGTCGACCGCCGCGTTGCGCGCGCGGTTCAACCTTGCGGCTCTCTCGCTCGAGACCGATCGGCTCGCCGAGGCCGTCGATCAGGTGCACGCCGCATTGATTCTGGCCCGCGAGCGCGGCGACCGTGTGTGGGAGCGCCAGCTCCTCAGCCAGCTGTTCGAGCCGCTCGTGATGCTGGGCCGCTGGGACGAGGCAATCCCGATCGGGGTTCCGCTGCTGGCCGCGGAAATGGACCTCGACGCGATGACCGCCGCCGCCTTCCTGGCGCCGATCAGCGCCGCTCGGGGCGACGATGAGCTTCTGCAACGCTGTCTGCGCGTTGCGGCCAACCGGCGTGACTCGACCTACACCGACCTGCGGGTATGCGCCGCGCTCACGCTCGCCCGCGATGCGGTCGAACGGGGAGCGGCCGCCGAGGCCCTGGAGCTCGCCGGCGAGGCAGTGCGCGAGCGCAGCACGGCCGGAGAATTTAGGGAGGAGGCCTACGCGCTGAGCATCGAGGCATCGGTGATGCTCGGCGACGAGTCGGCGATCGCCGAGCTCGTCGCCTTCGTCGACAGCCTCCCGCCGGCGCGTGCGACACCGCTGCTGCGCGCCGGCCGCGCGCGGCTGGCCGCCGAGCTCGCGCATCGCCGGGGGGATACCGACGAGGCACAGCGCCTCGAGCAGGAGGCGATCGGGCTGCTGCGAACCGTCGGGGCAAGACCGCTGCTTGCCATCGCCCTGGTCGAGCGCGCGCGGCGGGGAGGCGACAGCCAGGCGCTCGCCGAGGCCCGGGCGATCTACCAGGAGCTGGGCGCGACGCGATGGCTTACGCGGCTCGAGAAGGGCCGCGAGGTGGCTGCCTAGCTCGACTCGGCGGAGAGCCCCGCGCCGGCCCCGTCTCCGAGCAGCTGCTGGGCGATCGTCGCCTGATCGAAATAGATCCGTTCGCAGACGATCCGGTCGGTGCCTGGCGCGAACAGGAACAGCGCGCACATCCGGCAGCGGAAGCTGCGGCCGGTCGGGGCGATGCCGCGTAGCTCACCCTCGTGCGTTCCGAGCAGGTCGAACTCGACGATCACCGCGTCCTCGCTGCAGTGGAAGACCGAGTTCTCGTTGCGCTGGTCCGGGAAGGCCGCCCGAGAGGTGCGGTAGTACTCGCTGACGCGCTCGGGCCCGTCGTAGACGTCGCCGGTGGGAATGATCTCGTAGCGGGGATGCTCGAACGTCTCGAGCGTGTCCTCGAATCGGTGCTCGTTCTCGGACTGCATGTGCTCGCGAACCACGGCGAGACGGCGTTCCTGGAGCTCCGAGACCATCGGGGCTCACCCTAACCGAACGCCGCGAGCCAGGCCTCGTAGAGCTCGATGAACGCCCGCATCGCTGCGTCGACCGAGACCACGTCGCCGGTCGCGAGCAGGTCGAGCAGGAGCCCGCGCGTGGTGGCGACGCCGAGCCGCGCGTGAGCGCGAGCGAGTTCGGCCGGGATGCCGCGGCTGATGCTGTGCTGAGCGGCCGGCTCGACCCAGCTCTCGACGATCCCGTCGAGGAGCGCGTTCGTGTGGCGTCGGCCCTGCAGCGCCTGGCCGTAGATCTCGAAGAACAGCCTCTCGTTCGGCCACAGCGAGGGGTCGGAGATGTGCTTCCACCAGGCCCACATCGCCTCGCCGATCGGTTGCCCGGGGTCGGGAAGGACATCGCCGAGCAGCTCGAGCTGGCGCGCCTCGACCTCCCTCACAATCGCCACCCACAGCCCCTCCTTGGAGCCGAAGTGGTGAATCAGCATGCGGTGACTGGTGCCGATCGCCGTCGCGAGCCCGCGCAGCGTCAGATCGCCGAGGCCGTGCGTCGCCACGTAGTCGATCGAGAGATCGAGGAGCCGCTGCCGCGGGTCCGTGCGAGCGGGGTTGACGGACACGGAAACCAAGTGTACCATCTGGTACATGAACCCAGTACGAGTTACCACCGACGTGCCACAACCGCGCGAGGAAGTCTTCGACTTTCTCGACGTGATGGCCAACCACGAGCCCTTCACCAACCACATCCTTCGCGACTGGGAGTATTCCGGCCCGCCGACCGGCGTCGGCTCCCGTGCCCGGGTCCGGGTGAAGTCGGCCGGACGTACTGACGTGATCGACATCGAGGTCGTCTCCGCCACACGCCCCGAGCGGATCGTGGAGCGGAACATCGGCGCGGGTGGGCGTCGCGTCGCCAACGGGACCTACTACCTCGAGGACCTGCCGAGTGGAGGAACGAGGATCACGTTCGAGTACGCGTGGCAGAAGGCCCCTCTGAGCGAGCGCCTGGCCGCGCCGATGGTTCGGTCGGTACTGCGCCGCGCCAACGAGCGGGCGATGGAACGGCTCGCGCAGCAGCTTGGTCAGCATGCTGACGCCGGCGCGCACGCATAGCCCGCGTGCGCATAGCCCGCGTGCGCAGCCGCGCCTCGCGCATCACGCGTAGATTCTTCTCTTCTCGTCTGTCCCCTCGAGCGCTTTCCGTTCGTCTCAGGGACAAAGGCAAGCTCCACAAGGAGGACTGAAGAGTGAAGTACGCACTGCTGATCTACACGAAGCCCGGTTCCTGGGAGGAGCTCAGCGAGGCCGAGCAGCAGTCGTCCTACGGCGAGTACATGGCGCTCAACGACGACCCCACGGTCGTCGGGGGCGAGCAGCTCCACCCGACCGAGTCGGCCACGACGGTCCGCGTCAACGGCGGCGACACGCTGACCACCGACGGACCGTTCGCCGACACCAAGGAGATCCTCGGTGGGTTCTACCTGCTCGACGCAGACGATCTCGATGCGGCCATCGGGGTCGCGGCGAGGATCCCGGCGGCGCGGCAGGGCGGATCGATCGAGGTTCGCCCGGTCGTGGAGCGCCCGAGCTGATCGAGCGGGTCTTCCGTGACGAGTGGGCCCGGGTTCTGGCGTCCCTCATCGGCTTCCTCGGCGACTTCGAGCTCGCCGAGGAAGCCGCGCAGGAGGCGTTCGCGATCGCTGCCGAGCGCTGGCCGCGCGAGGGAGAGCCGACCAACCCGGCCGCGTGGCTGATCGCGACCGCCCGCAACCGGGCGATCGATCGGATCCGCCGCGAGCGGACGCTCGCGCTGAAGACCGAGCAGCTCGACGTGCCCGGCGCCTACGAGGACGAGATGGACGAGATGACAATTCCCGACGAGCGGCTCGAGCTGCTCTTCACGTGCTGCCACCCCGCGCTGGCCACCGAGGCGCAGGTTGCGCTGACGCTACGCGCGCTCGGCGGCCTCACGACCGAAGAGATCGCGCGCGCCTTCCTCGTCGCCCCGGAGACGATGAAGCGCCGTCTCTCCCGGGCCAAGGCGAAGATCAAGACAGCCGGGATCCCGTTCAGCATCCCTCCCGACCACCTCCTGCCCGAGCGGCTGGCCGCGGTCCTCGCGGTCATCTACCTGATCTTCAACGAGGGCTACGGCGGCCGGGTGGACCTCGCCGCCGAGGCGATCCGGCTCGGCCGTGTGCTCGCCGGCCTTATGGCTGACGAGCCCGAGGCGCATGGGCTGCTCGCCATGATGCTCCTCCACGATGCCAGGAGAGAGGCCCGCTTCAGGGACGGGGAGCTGGTCCTCCTGCGCGACCAGGATCGCTCGCTCTGGAACGTCGCGCAGCTCGAGAAGGGGCGCGGCGAGCTCGAGCGGGCGATCGCCCTCCGAGGCCGCGGGCCGTACGTCCTGCAGGCCGCGATCGCCTCGCTTCAGGCCGAGAAGGAGCTCGACTGGGCCGAGATCGCGGCGCTCTACGGCGAGCTCTCGCGCGCGACGGGATCGGGGGTGGTGGAGCTCAACCGGGCCGTTGCGGTGGCCGAAGCGGATGGACCGGCGGCCGGCCTGGCGATCGTCGAGGCGCTTGAGCTCGAGCACTATCACTACCTGCACACGACCAGGGCCGAGCTGCTGCGCCGGCTCGGCCGCACCGCCGAGGCGCGCGGCTCCTACGAGCGCGCGCTCGAGCTCGTTCACGCCGAGCCCGAGCGCCGTTTCGTGCAGCGCCGCCTGGCCGAGCTGGACGGGTAACGTGCGGTCTCGATGGCCGCCGCCCAGTTGACGAGCTCCGCAGCCCACATCCCCGCCGGCGTCTCGCTCGCCGAATCCGAGCTGCTCGCCGACGGCAGCTTGAGCGCGCGGTTCGTCAGGCGCTGGTCGGAGCGGACGTGGCCCGTCCTGCAGGACGTCGACGGGAGTTGGATCGCCAGCGAGGAGCTCGAGGAGCGGACCCGGCGCGCGGCCCGCTCGCTGCTGCGCTCCGGTCTCGAGCCGGGGGATCACTTCGTGATCTCGGCCGAGACCTCGGCCGACCTCGTGATCGCGCACGTCGCCTCGTTGCGCGCGGGGTTGGTCGCGGTCCCGGTCAACACCGCCTACACGCGCGAGGAGGTCGAGCGAATCGTCCGCGCTGCGCGTCCGCGGGCGGCCGCGGTCGACGATGACGCGCGCGCGCGATGGATCGCCGAGGCGTCGGCACAACCCGTGCTTTCGCTCGGGATCGGGCTCGGTGAGACCGCTGACGGCGACGAGCCGATCGACCGGGCGAGCGCCGCCGACCCGGCGCTGCTCGTGTACACGTCGGGGACGACCGGGGATCCGAAGGGCGCGCTGCTCAGCCACGGCAACCTGCTCTCGAGCGCGACGGCGGTCGGCTGCGCCTGGCGCTGGGAGCCGGGCGAGCGTCTGCTCCTGGCGCTGCCGTTGTTCCACGTGCATGGGCTCGGGGTGGGCGTGATCGGGAGTCTGTGCGCCGGCGGGGCGATCGTCCTGCGTCCCCGTTTCGACGCCGGAGACCTCGCCTCCCGCACGAGCCAAGCCGACCTGTTCTTCGGCGTGCCCGCGATGTACCAACGGCTGGCTGCCTCGGGGCGGGCGGAGGCACTCGCGCCACTGCGCCTGCTCGTGTGCGGCTCGGCTCCGCTTCCCGCCGCGCTGGCCGAGGACGTGGCGCGCGCCGCGGGCCAGATCCCGCTCGAGCGCTACGGGATGACCGAGACGATGATGCTGACCTCGAACCCGTATGACGGTCCGCGCCGGCCAGGTACGGTCGGCTTTCCCCTCCCGGGCGTCGAGCTGCGGCTGGCCGAGGAGGGCGAGGTGCAGGTCCGCGGCCCGAGTGTGATCGCCGGTTACTACGAACGCCCCGACGCGGATGCCGAGTCGTTCACCGCGGACGGCTGGTTCCGGACCGGGGATCTGGGGACGGTCGGCGAGGACGGGTACCTGAAGCTCGTCGGCCGCAGCAAGGAGCTGATCATCACCGGCGGGTTCAACGTTCACCCGAGAGAGGTTGAGGAGGTGCTGGGCGAGCACCCGGACGTGCGCGAGGTGGCGGTCGTGGGCAGGCCGAGCGAGGCGTGGGGCGAGGAGGTCACGGCCGTAATCGTCGCCGAGGGTCGGATCGATCCGGACCAGCTACGGGGGCTCGCCGCGAGCAGGCTCGCTCCCTATAAGGTGCCCAAGCGGTTCGAGTTCGTGCCCGAGCTACCGCGCAACGCACTCGGGAAGATCGTCCGCAACCAGCTGTGACGCGATGAATGAGCTCATCTTCCTCGAGCGGCCGGCCGCCGGAGAGGCGCGCGGGCTGCTCGTCCTGCACCACGGGCGGGGCGCCGACGAGCACGACCTGCTCCCGCTGGCCGACGTCCTCGACCCGGAGCGAAACCTTCACGTCGTCACCCCGCGCGCGCCGCTCACGGTTCCCGGCTGGCCCGGCTATCACTGGTATCTGGTTCCCCGCGTCGGCTATCCCGATCCGACCAGCTTCCACGACACCTACGCGAAGCTGGCCGCCTTCCACGACGACCTGTGGGAGCGGACCGGTCTGGCGCCCGAGCAGACGGTGTTCGGCGGCTTTTCGATGGGCTCCGTGATGAGCTATTCACTCGGTCTCGGTCCGGACCGCCCCGCGCCCGCCGGACTGCTCATCTTCTCCGGATTCATCCCCATCGTCGAGGGCTGGCAGCCCGACCTGGCGGGTCGGCCGGGGCTGCGGGCGTTCGTCGCCCACGGTCGCCGCGATCCGGTGATGGAGGTGGAGTTCGGCCGCCGCGCCCACGCGCAGCTCGAGGCGGGCGGGATCGAGGTCGAGTACCACGAGTCGGACGCCGGACACCAGATCGATCCCGCCCACGTGCCGGCGGCGACCGCGTGGCTCACCGCCACGCTCTAGCTGCTCTGGCGTTCTAGAGCTCAGCCAGGCGCCGCTCGAGCAGTCGCCGCTCGGCGTCGTCGTGGACGAGGGCCAGTGCGCGGGCGAAGGCCTCGCGCGCCTCTTCCTCACGCCCCAGACGCCGAAGCAGCTCCGCTCGGGTGGAGTGCAGGTAGCGGAAGTCGTCGAGGTCGAGCCGCTCGACGAGCTCCAGGCCTGCCTCGGGTCCCTCGGACTCGGCCACGGCGATCGCCCGGTTGAGCTCCACGACCGGGGACCCCGTCAGCCGCGCGAGCTCACCGTAGAGCGCGGCGATCTGCGCCCAGTCGCGGTCCTGCTCGGCGTGCAGCGAGGCGATCGCGGCCTCGACGACGTACGGCCCGCGGCCGTGCAGGGCGAGCGCGCGGTTGAGGATCGCCCGGCCGTCCTCGATCTGGGCTGCGTTCCACAGCGAGAAGTCCTGGTCGGCCAGGAGCACGATCTCGCCCTCGTCGAAGCGGGCCTCGCGGCGCGCGTCCAGCAGCAGCATCAGCGCCAGCAGGCCGTGCACCTCGGGCTCGTCCGGCATCAGCTCGGCGAGCCCCCGACCCAGCCGGATCGCCTCGGCTGCGAGGGTGCTGCGTCCGCCATAGCCCTCGTTGAAGATCAGGTAGATGACCGCCAGCACCGCGGCCAGCCGGTCCGGGAGGAGGTGGTCGGGCGGCACGCGGAACGGGATTCCGGCGAGCTTGATCTTGCGCTTGGCCCGTACCAGGCGCTGCGCCATCGTCGGCTCGGCGACGAGGAACGCGCGAGCGATCTCGGGCGTGCTCAGCCCGCCGAGCGTTCGCAGCGTCAGCGCCACCTGGGCGTCGACGTCGAGCGCCGGGTGACAGCAGGTGAAGATCAGCTCCAGCCGCTCATCGGGAAAGGTCGTCGCGTCCATCTCGTCCTCGGTCACAGTGGGCGTGTCGAGCAGCTGCGCCTTGGCCGCCAGCGTGCGGTCGCGCCGGATCCGGTCGATCGCCCGGTTGCGCCCGGTCGTCAGCAGCCACGCGCCGGGATTGGACGGCACGCCATCGCGGGGCCAGCGCTCGGCGGCGACCGCAAACGCCTCCTGCGCGGCTTCCTCGGCGAGGTTGAAGTCGCCGAGGAAGCCGATCAGCGCTGCGAGCACGCGGCTCCACTGCTCGCGGAAGGTCTGCTCGAGGATCTCTACCACGGCGCGATCGGACGCACCTCGATCGCTCCGCCCATCCTGGCGGCCGGGATCCGCGTGGCCAGCTCGATCGCCGCGTCGAGGTCGTCGGCCTCGTAGACCAGGTAGCCGCCCAGCGCCTCCTTCATCTCCACGAAGGGACCATCGGTGGTCAGCGTGCGGCCGTCCCGGACACGGACCGTGGTCGCGGTGTCAGGTCCCTGCATCTGCTCGCCCGGGGTCACGCCGGGCGCCGAGCTGATCGCCTGGTACTCGCGGTAGATGGCCTGCTGCTCGTCCTCGGACAGGCGAGCCCAGGCCTCCGGGTCGCGGGGGGTCGGCGTGTCGCCCTGGTGAATCAAGAGTATGTACTTCATCGCATCCTCCTTTTTCGGAATGGTCGCCGATGAGACGAACGGGACGGGGCGAAATCGACAGCGCTGCTCTGGGACGGGCCGCGCAGCTCTCGCGCGTGGCCCATCAATACACTCGCGCACGTGAAACGACCCTGGTTCAAGACCGAGCCTGTGGACGAGGCGTTCTTCGACTCCGCCCCGGTGATACTGCGCGAGGCGTTCGATGTCCCGCTCCCTGCGAGCCGCGTCTGGTCTGAGCTGACCGCGGACAACCCGCTCTCGTGGTGCCGGATCCTGCAGCGGATCACGTGGACCTCGGCACCTCCCTACGGCGTCGGCACAACGCGCGAGGCCCGAGCGCTCGGCGGGCTCAACGTGCTCAGGGAGCGGTTCTTCCGCTGGGAGGACGGTGCGCGGCAGTCGTTCTACGCCGTGGAGGTGAGCGTCCCCGGGTTCGAGCGGTTCGCCGAGGATTACCTGGTCGAGCCAACCTCGGAGAGCGCCTGTCGCTTCACCTGGACGATCGCGATCGAGTCCAAGCCGGCGGCGCGCATCGGCGACCCGGGCACCCGGGCGCTGCCTGCGGACACTCTTCACCGATACGCGCAAGCACTACGCGGCGGCTGCCTGATCGCCGCGCTCCGCCCGGTGCACGGCCACGCCGAGCATCACGAGCGCGATCCCGGCCAGGTCGAGTAGCGACGGCATCTGGGCGAGCACGACCACGCCGATGACCGTCGCAACGGCCGGCAGCATCGAGACGAACAGCGCGTAGGTCGCGCGGGGCAGGCGCACCATCGCGAGTTGGTCGCACACATAGGGGATGACCGATGAGCTGATCCCGACGCCGAGCCCCGCGGCGAGTGCCGCGGCGTCGAGCCCGTGGCCTCCCGCGACGAGGCCCCCGACCGGGGTGATCGCCACCGCGGCGATCAGCATCGACCCGGCCAAGCCGTCGATCGGCCGAATGCCCGGACGGACCGCGACCCGGTGGGCGAGGACGATGTAGGCGGCGAACAGCACCGCGTTGGCGAACGCGAGCGCGACCCCCAGCGGCTGCCCGCCCAGCTGCACCGTGGTCAGCGCGTATACGCCGGCGACCGCGAGGAACAGCGCGAGCCAGTTGCGCGGTGAGCGGATCCCGAGCGCGGCCAGCACGATCACCGGTAGGAACTCGATCGCCGACACCGTGGCGAGCGGGAGCCGCGCGATCGCCTCGTAGAAGCAGCTGTTCATCACCGCCAGCACCACGCCAAGCTTCACCAGCAACCACGCCGTGTCGCGGTCGACGCCGCGCAGCACACGCCACGGCCGTCGCCACACGGCGAACACGAGACCGGCGCTGACGATCCGCAGCCAGGCGACCCCGAGCGGCGGGACGCGGGCGAACAGGAGCACCGCAAACGACGGGCCGAGGTAATGGAACAGAGCGCTGCCGACGAAGTAGGCCTGCGGCGGAACCGCGCCGAGCGTCCGGGGGCGCGGGAGCTGAACGTCGCTGACGGACATGTCGAGAATGGTCGCGTCTGAGGCGGGTTCTGTACATGGATGATCGAAGGGGTTATTGTCTGTTCATCTCGTGAAGCACGGCACATGGGTCATATGACAGATCAACCGATGGCACTTGACGCTATCGACCATCGAATCATCAGCGAGATGGCTGAGGACGGTCGCATCTCGCTGGCCGAGCTGGGTCGGCGGGTCAATCTGTCCCCTCCAGCGGTGGCCGAGCGCGTCCGGCGCCTCGAGCAGGGTCGCGTGATCACCGGCTACCGGGCCGAGATCGACCCTCGCGCGGTCGGCTACGGCCTGACGGCAATCGTCCGCGTCCGGCCGGCCGCGGGCCAGCTGCGCAGGATCACCGAGCTCGCGCGGGAAATCGCTGAGATCAGCGAATGCCACCGGATAACCGGCGAGGACTGCTTCTACATGAAGCTCCACCTCCGTGCGATCGAGGAGCTCCCGCGGGTGCTCGACCGCTTCCTGCTCTACGGCCAGACGACGACCTCGATCGTCAACGAGTCGCCGATCCCGCGCCGCGACCCACCGCTGGACGTCACCCCGTCTCCTGCAGGTACGTGAGGACTGCGAGCACCCGCCGGTGATCGGTGGCCGACTGGGCGAGGTCGAGCTTTGAGAGGATGCTCTGCACGTGCTTCTCGACCGCGCCGACGGTGAGCACGAGCGTCTCTGCGATCCCTGCGTTCGACCTCCCCTCGGCCATCAGCGAAAGGACCTCGCGCTCGCGGGGCGTGAGGCGCTCGACCGGTCCGTTCTGGCGGCGGCGGGAGAAGAGCTGTGCGACGACCTCGGGATCGAGCGCGGTGCCGCCGTCGGCGACGCGGCGGACTGCCTCGAGGAAGTCGGCGACGTGCATCACCCTGTCCTTGAGCAGGTAGCCGATCCCACCGCCCCGATCGGCCAGAAGCTCCTCGGCATAGGTGGGCTCGACGTACTGGGAGATGACCAGGACCGCCGTCCCGGGCACGCGGCGCCGAACCTCGAGCGCCGCACGCAGGCCTTCGTCGTGAAAGCCGGGGGGGAGCCGGATGTCGACGATCGCGAGGTCGGGGCGCCGCGCGACCACCTCGCGCACGAGCGCGTCGCCGTCGCCGACCGCCGCGAGAACCTCGATCTCGTTGTCGCGCAGCAGGCGCGCGATCCCGTCACGCAATAGCGCCAGGTCCTCCGCGATCACTACTCGCATGGCACCTCCGCCCGGATCGTCGTTGGCCCGCCCCTGGGACTGGTGACCGAGAGCCGCCCGTCGAGCGCCTCGATTCGCCGGCGCATCCCGCGGATGCCCGTGCCGTCCGGGTTGGCGCCGCCGGCGCCGTCGTCCTTGACCTTGAGGTGGAGGATCGCGTCCGCGTCGTCGATCCGGATCTCGACCCGGTCGGCGCGCGCGTGCTTGGCCGTGTTCGCGAGCGCCTCAGCGACGACGAAGTAGACCGCCGTCTCCACAGCCGGCGCGGGTCGCCTCGAGAGGTCGATCGCGAGCGAGACCTCCATCGGGGCCGAGCTCGCCAGTGAGGCGATCGCCGCGTCGAGGCCCCGGTCGGCGAGCACGGGTGGATGAATGCCCCGGGCCAGGTCGCGGAGCTCGCGCAGGGCGTGCTCGGCTCCGGCCCGTGCCTCGGCCAGGAGCTCGCCGACCCGCTCCGGGTCGGAGGCCAGCTTCTGCTCGGCCATGCCGAGGCTCATGCCGAGGGCTACCAGCCGGGCCTGCGCGCCGTCGTGGAGGTCTCGCTCGATCCGGCGAAGCTCCGAGTCCTGCAGATCGACTGCACCCGCCCGACTGGTCTCGAGCGTCTCGATCCGCTCCACCATCTCGGCCCGCCCCGGAGCCGCCGGCCGGACCGAGACGGCGATCACCGTGAGCACGATCGCGATCGCGATCATCGGCCAGACAGGCCAGAAATAGCCGAGGCCGCTTGCGGCCCAGACGCCGATCAAGAACGCCGTCACGACGGCTCCGACGCCGACGGCTCCCGCGAGCGTCCGACTGCTCCGGAAGCGAGGAACGATCGACGGGTCGTCGTCGAGCAGCACGAACCAGCCGTGGATCCCGAGTGCCAGTCCGAGGGGCAGGATCACCCATATCGGCCAGAAGGAGCCGAGTCCGGTCACGGCCCAGATGATCGTGAGCAGCAGGGCCACGCCGCCGTCGCTCCAAGCGTGGGTTCTCAGGCCACGATGGCGAGCGCCCGTGCGCGCCGCCGCATCGCGGCCGTGAGCGGGCGCTGATGAGTTCGAGGCCGGGAGCAGACTGGAGACGATAGGACGGAACAGGCCGGCGAGCGGGTTGACCGCCAGCAGCGTGGCTGGGAGCAGCACGAGCCCGGCGAGCGCGAGGATGAGCGATTGCAGGAACGTGTGTGGCTGCCAGAAGCCCAGGTGGGCCGCGCGGGGGCTCAGCGGAAGCCAGATCGGTGCCGAGATCAGCGCGCCCGCGACGGCCAGTGCGGCGACGATCGCAAGCGCGAGCGGGAACCCGCCGAACCAGCGGATCAGCAGGAACGCCTGGGCGCGCCAGAACGGGGCACCGAACATCGCGCGGAACCGGGCCCAGAACCGGAGCTCTGGGGGCGCCGACGACGGAGCCCGCGCATCGATCTCCAGCAGCGAGCGCGCGAGCTCCGCCTCCACTGCGGCGAACCCCCGCGTCATGTACGCGAGCCCGATCGCGAGCGGGATGCAAAGCGGGGTGACCAGGAGACCCAGGCAGAGGCTCCAGACCGTCACCAGCGCGACGAACCACACCAGACCCAGCGGCATACCCGAGAGCAGGTAGCCGAGGTGCCGGTACGTGCCGGAGTCGGCGAGCCTCTGCCTGATGGCGGCCATGCTCATGCCACCTCGGCGGCCGGTTCCATCCGCCCCGCCTCGGGCCGGACACGGGGCAGCCAGCGTAGCCAGCGCGGCAGGTACCAGTTCCATTCGCCCAGTAGCTTCATCGTGGCGGGCAGCAACACGCCTCGAATGACGGTGGCGTCGAGCAGGACTGCGACCGCGAGTCCCACACCCATCTGCTTGATGTCGAGTGTAGGCAGCCATGCGAAGATCGCGAACACGCCGACCATCACCGCCGCGGCCGCGGTCACCGTCCCGGCTGTGGTTCGGATCCCCTGGGCCACCGCATCGGCCGTGCTGAGGCCGCCGTCACGCAGCTCCTTGATCCGGCTGACGATGAACACGTGGTAGTCCATCGAGAGGCCGAACAGGACCGCGAACAGGAACAGCGGCAGCCAGGTGACCACGGCGCCGTTGGAGTGGAACCCCAGTAGGCCCTGCAGGTGCCCGTCCTGGAAGATCCACACGAGCACGCCGTAGGCGGCCCCGACCGATAGGAGGTTGAGCGCGATCGACACCAGCGGGATCACGATCGATCGGAAGGTGATCAGCAGGACCAGGAACGCGAGTCCGAGCACGAACGCGAACACGAGCGGGAACCGGTGCTTGATCCTGGTGTTGAAATCATGCGTGCCGGCCGTCTCTCCGGTCACCGCATAGCTGGCACCGGGGAGTCGTCCGAGGCTCGCCGGCAGGACCCGTGAACGCAGGGTCGAGAGCGCCGCCATCGAGGTCGCATCCTCGCCGCTACCGATCAGCGGAACGTCGATCCGGGCAACGGTGTGGTCGGCGCTGACCGTGGTCTGCATAGGATCGCGTGCCTGTCCGCTTGCGAGTGCCAGCCGCTCCATCTGCGCGATCGCCTTCCGGGCCTGTGCCGAGTCGACGTCACCCGCTGCAAGCACGACCTCCGCCGGGGTCTGCGCACCCGGAAACGCCCTCTGGATCGCGTCGTAGGTCTTGACGATCGGGATGCTGCGGGGTAGATCGCCAGCGCCGATCAGCGTCGTGTGCAGGCGGAGCATCGGGAGCGCCAGCACCACCAGCGCCGATGTGGACAGCAGCACGGCCGCGGCCGGAAAGCGCAGGACGGGACGCAGGAGCGCATCCCACACCCGGGATGTGGGCCGTCCCCGGCGGATCCGGCCCTTGTCGACGTTGTCGCCGAGCCGTCCGAGCAGTGCCGGCAGCACTGTCAGCGAGCCGGCCATGGCCATGAACACGACCAGCATCGCCCCGATCCCGATCGAATCGAACACCTTCGTGCCCGATAGGAGCATCCCGGCCATCGCGATCAGGACGGTGATCCCGGACACCAGGACGGCCCGCCCCGAGGTCGCGGCCGCTCGGTCCAGCGAGTCGGTGCGGCCGCGGTGTCGTTCCTCGCGCTCGCGCTTGAGATAGAAGAGCGAGTAGTCGACGCCGACCGCCATCCCCATCAGCAGCATCACCGAGCTTGTCGCGCCGGAGGCGTGGAACAGGTGGCTCGCCGCCGCGGCCAGCCCGCCGGCGGCGAGCACGGCCGAGAAGGCGAGCACGACGGGGATGCCCGCGGCGACGAACGCGCCGAAGGCGATCAGCAGCACGACGAACGTGATCGGAAGCGACAGGCGCTCGGCCTTCGACACGCCGTCGTTGACGGTCTTGTTGAGCTCGTGGTTCGAGCTCGCGTCGCCGAACTCGGCGATCGTGTACGCGGGTGCCGCATGCTGCAGCCTCGCGACCCTGTCAAGGAGCGGCTGGACGCGGTCGGCGGCGCTGTCAGAGCTGCCCCGCATCTGGAACTCGATCAGCGCCGAATGGCCGTCGCGCGAGATCTGTCCCCGGTGGACCGGGGTGAGCGGTGAGCGCAGCAGGATCACCTGGGACGATCTCGACAGACTCCCGACCACGGTCCGGACCTCGCGGCGGAATGCGGGATCGCCGGCCGTATGGCTCGCGCTCCGAATCAGCACGGCCTCGCCGGCATGGTCGTGGAAGCCTGCGTGCGAGACGATCGCTTGTGCCCGCGCCGACTCGCCGGTGCTCTGCTCGGAGTCGGTGAGCCTGACGGTACCGACGAGCTGGCCGACCACGACGGCGGCCACCACCAACGTGAGCCACCCCAGGGTGGCGGTCTTCCAGTGCGCTGCGCTCCAGCGCCCAGCGCGCGCGGCAAAGTTCATCCGGTGCTTCCTTTCGCTTGATTGCAACACCCGCCAAGCGTTCCGCGCGCGTCCCGATGCGCCAATGAGGGGTCCCGGCTTCAGACCCTCCAGCTAGCTGGTGTGTGCGTGGAGGAGGGGGCCGCGGCGTCGCGCACCGGCGAGGGCCTCCTCGGCGCGGGCCGCGCCCTCTTCCACCCTCGCGCGCGGAGGATTATTGTGCTCGCCACCCGTGTCCGCTGCAGCCCCCGTGGCCGTTCCCGCTCCCGCTGCGCGGGTCAACGTGCGGCTCGTCTTCTCGGGTCTGATGCTCGTGCTGCTGCTGGCCGCGCTCGATCAGACGATCGTCGCCACGGCGCTGCCGACGATCGTCTCCGATCTCGGCGGGCTGAGCGAGCTTGCCTGGGTGACGAGCGCCTTCCTGCTCGCCCAGACTGTCGTCACGCCGGTGTACGGGAAGCTCGGCGATCTCTACGGCCGCAAGCGCGTGTTGCAGAGCGCGATCGTGATCTTCCTCGCCGGCTCGGCCCTGTGCGGACAGGCCAACTCGATGCCCGAGCTGATCGCGTTCCGCGCCGTCCAGGGTCTCGGCGCCGGCGGCCTCGTCGTCCTCATCCAGGCCGTGATCGGCGACGTCGTCCCGCCGCGCGAGCGAGGGCGCTACCAGGGGCTGTTCGGGGCGGTGTTCGGGGTGGCGAGCGTCGGTGGCCCGCTGATCGGCGGCCTGATCGTCCAGGCCGTGTCGTGGCGCTGGATCTTCTACGTCAACCTGCCGCTGGGGATCCTCGCGATGGCGGTGCTCGGCGCGACGCTTCCGAAGACGGTGACGACGTCGCATCCGTCGATCGACTACGTGGGCGCCGGGCTGCTGGCCGCCGCACTCAGCGCGATCGTGCTGGTCACCAGCCTCGGTGGCACGACCTGGGCCTGGGGATCGACCGAGGTCGTCGTGATCGGAACCCTGGGGGTGGCGCTGCTGGGCGCATTCCTGTACGCCGAGCGCCGGGCGCGGGAGCCGATCGTGCCGCTCGGCTTGCTGCGCAACCCGGTGTTCGCGGTCGGCGGTGCGCTCTCGATGATCGTCGGATTGGCCCTGTTCGGGTCGGTCACGTTCCTGCCGCTTTACTTCCAGACCGTCGATGCCGCCACCCCCACGGGCTCGGGCCTGCGCCTGTTCCCGATGATGGTCGGTGTGTTGTTCATGTCGATCTTCTCCGGTCAGGTGATCACGAGAACGGGGCGCTACAAGGCGTTCCCAATCGTCGGGACCGCGCTGATGACAGCCGGGCTGCTGCTGCTCTCGCGGCTCGACGTGGGGACGAGCGTGGTCGCCTCCTCCCTCTACCTGCTGGTCCTCGGCCTCGGCCTCGGCTCGGTCATGCAGGTGCTGGTCCTCGCCGTCCAGAACGCCGTCGACTACGCGAATCTCGGCTCCGCCACCTCGGCGGTGACACTGGCTCGGGGGATCGGGGGCTCGATCGGCACGGCGGTGTTCGGAACGATTTTCTCCACCGGACTCCGCCACCACCTGCGCGCCGTGCTGACGGGGCCGGTCGGACATCAGGTCGCGGCGGGTGGGCGGCTGACCGGCGCGCAGGTGCTGAAGCTCCCTCCGGCAGCGAGGCTTGCCTACCAGCACGCATACGTGCACTCCCTGCGGCCCGTGTTCCTGATGGCGGCCGCGGTCGCGGCGCTGGGCTTCGTGCTCAGTCTGCTGCTCCAGGAGCGCACGCTACGCCAGTCCGCGGCCTCGAGCACGGGCCTCGACGACAGCCTCGCGGCCCCGCGCTCCGCGAACTCGCTGGCCGAGACCGAGCGTGCGCTCACCCGGGTGACCACGCGGGAGGAGCGGATACGGTTCCGAAAGCGGATCGCCCAGCGTGCCGGCGTCGACATCAGCCCCGGGGCAATCTGGGCCCTGGTCCGGATCGACGAGCATGGATCGGCCCGGGCGCGCGCGCTGGCTGAGGAGGACGGGGTCGATCCGGCCCGCGTCGCCGCGGTCGTGCAGGAGCTGCGCGAGCGCGGCCTGATCGCAGGGGAGGACGGCGATGCGCACCTGACCACGGAGGGACGTGTCCAGACCGACCGGATCGTCGGCGCCCGCCGCGACCTCCTCGTTGAGGCGCTCGACGACGACTCCACCGAGCGCAACCCCGAGGTGTCGGCGTTGCTCCGGCGCCTGGCCCGCGAGCTGTGCGGTGAGCCTCCGGCGGCAGCCCGGCCGGCGGCCGCGGCTAGCTGACCGTGTCCCCGGCCCGCGGAGCCGTCGCCGGTCGGTCGCCCTCAGACGGCACCTCGGCCGATGCGGGCTCTGCGAGCGCGACCAGCTCGGCGAGACCGTGCTCGATCCCGGCGCACAGGACGTGGATGTCGGGAGCCGTGTCGTAGTCGCCGCTGACGCCAAAGCTGAGCGCTCCGTCGTAGGAGAAGATCGCCACCGCCACCCGAACGCTCGCGAACAGCGGGATGTAGGGGAATGACTCGAGCATCCGCCGTCCGGCCAGATAGAGCGGGAACTGTGGGCCCGGGACGTTGGTCGTCCCAGTGTTGAGGCTTCGCTGGGGAAGCCGGCTGGCCACGCGGGCGCCGAGCGCCAGCAACATCGGCGGCGCAAAGCCGGACAGCGAGGTGAGCGTTTCCCCGGCGACGGCCTGCTTGGACTCCTTGAGCCCCTCCATCTGAGTGCGGATCGACTCGAGCCGCTCCACCGGGTCGGCGATCCCGACCGGAAGCTCGGCGAACATCGCCGAGACGCGGTTGTTGTAGGTGCCTCGCTCGCCCGGGCGCCGGACCGAGACCGGAACCAGGGTCCGCAGCGTTCGGTCGACCGACTCGCCGCGTGCCTCGAGCAACTCGCGGAACCCGTGTGTGATCGCCGCCAGCACGACGTCGTTGACCGTGCCGCCGAGCGAGCGCCGCACGAGCTGCACGTCCGAGAGCCGGCCGCGGGCCCAATCCCAGCGGCGGTGAGGCCCCAGGGCGCCGTTGAGCGAGGAGCCGGTCGGGCGCGCCATCCCGGCAAAGCCGACCATGCCGCGCGCCGTGTCCTCGAGGAGTCCGGCGAACTCGCGCGGCGTTCGCAGCGCGCCGAGGAGGCTCTCAGTCGCCGCCACGGGGTTCGTGGCCCGCTCGAGTACCGCGTCGACGAGCAGCCGGGCCTGTCCCGGACCGGGATCCGGCGTCCAGGACTGCGCCGGCGGCGGCGGCGTCTCGCGCTCGGCGTCGAGCAGCACGGTCATCAGGTCCGTGCCGGCGACGCCGTCGACCATCGCGTGGTGGACCTTGGACAACAGCGCCCACCGGCCCTCGTCCAGCCCCTCCACGACCCACATCTCCCACAGAGGCTTGGCACGGTCGAGGTTCTGCGACATCACCCGTCCGACCAGCGCCCGCAGCTCGTCGTCGCCCCCGGGGTCGGGCAGGGCGGTGCGGCGCAGGTGGTAGAGGATGTTGAAGTGCGGGTCGTCGACCCATACCGGCCGAGCGAGCGTGAACGGGACGAACCGCACCACCTGGCGATAGCGCGGCACGAACTGCAGCTTGGAGCGCACTGCCGCGACGACGTCGGCGAACGGGGGAGGGGGTCCCTCGAAGATGCTCACCCCGCCCACGTGCATCGGACTGCTGTCGCTCTCGATGTGCAGGAACGACGCGTCCTGCGCGCTCATCCGGTTCAAGTCAGCTCCTACATCCGGATTTCGGCCCCGACGGTATAGATGTCCTTGGCCGTCATCCGGCCGATGCCCGCCGGCGGATCCATCGCCTGCAGGACCGCCTCACTGGCGTCCAGATCCTCCTGGTTCTCGAACAGGCCGATCATCAGCGTCCGGCCGCCCTCGGGATCGACGAGCATCGTCAACCCGTTGCTGCGGACGCCCTCCGGCGGTCCCTTCGAGATGTTCGAGCGCATGTCCGCGGCCGCGGCGCCGATTCCCTCCGCGGTGCCGCCCTCCCATGTCGTCACGCGTGCCAGCATCCCAGATCCTCCTCCTCGTGGTGGTGTACCGCGCTCCCGCACCGCCGACACTACATCCACGCGCGCCGTCCTGCCAGGTCGGGCGCAGGCGACGGAACGCAGGCGGCCATGGACAACCGGATCCGGGCAGCGGTTCCGCGCAAACAACGTTTTTCCACATTCCGGCGCGTTATCTCGCTGCAACTCCGAAAAGTTTTCGCAAGTTCTTTGCGATTCGTTCGTTCCAGGACTGGGAGGCCCGACCGAAGGAAACAAGGAGGAGAGAGACGCATGTACGGATTTAGTCGAGCCATCTATCGCGAGCTCGCGGACGAGATCATTGGAGACGGGCCCTGCGGGGCCGAGGGTTCGAACCACGAGCGGGTGCTGCGCTTGTGCGAGGAGGCGGTCGAGCGGATGGCGACCGATCGCCATTACTTCGCCCGTCCGGCGCGCACGCTGTTTCGGGAGATCCGCGTGTACTTCCCGATGAGCGCCCAGATGCGGGTGCTGAGGGTGACCGAACACTACGTGTCGCTTCTGGACGAGTACCTGCTCCGTCTGCCCCAGAACGGCCTCGACGCCAACGGGAACCCGTTGCAATGCCGGGCCACGACGCGGCGGGGCACGCCGTGTGCGCGGATGCCGCTGCCGCACAACGGGTACTGCCCTTCGCACCAGCATCTGGCCGAGACCGAGAGTCTGCCCTCGCCGATCGCCGCCTGAGTCACATCGTGCGGGAGCGAGCCTCCGCTCACCGCGGAGGCCGATGGCGCCGAGGATGCGGTGGCTTTGCGGACATGCTGCCGCCTCCTTTGTGATTCGCGCGTTATGCGTCGGCCTTGCCGAGGGCGGCCGAGATCTCGTCGATCGCCGCCTGCTCGGGCGGGCTGACCGCGGTTCCGCCCTCTCGATGGGCATTGGCCACCTTCTCGGCAAGCATCGCGACGAACTTACGGTAGTCCTCGACCTCCTCAGGCGCCGCCTTGCGGTCGAGCACCTCGACCGCGTCCCGCAGATGCTGCAGGCCGTGCTGCTTGAGCTCGTCGTACGAGTGGTAACGGGTGTGGTCGACCTCGGGCTTGGCCGCGACGATCGCGTCGAGCAGCTCGCTCGCGCCGTGCTGCGCGCGTGCCTCGGAGTACGCCTTGCCGATTGCGAATGTCTCGCGGAACGTGCCGCCGCGCTGCGCCGTGACGACGATCATCCCGGCGCTCGGCGGTCCCTCGAGCACGGTGTCCCACTCCTCCGGGGTGAAGTCAGATTTGCCTGTCATGGTTGGCTCCTTTGCTGGCTTGCGACCATGATGGTCTCACGGTCACGGCCGATCTGCGCGTCCGCGCCGCGAGCCTGCCAAAGATATGCCCCGAGGCCGGCGAGTGCGTACATCCCGACCGCGAACGCCTCGCCGCCGAGAACGTCGGAGGCGTAATGGGCGCGCAGGTAGATGCGCGTGAGCCCAACGAGCATCGCGATCGACGCGCCGGCGACCACGGCGGCAATGCGACGACCCCGCGATCGGATGAGAACCGTGACCGCAATCGCGAGTCCGAGCCAGCCGACGGCGTTCGCAGCGTGCCCCGACGGATAGCTCTGACCGCTCGTCGACACCAGCGGTGCCGAAGGGCGCGGACGGTCGACGATCGCTTTGAGGATCCACACGCCGATCCAGGTCAGGGCTCCGCCGGCGAGGAGCGCGGTCGCGCGGACGCGATGCCGCCGCTTGGCGAGGAATGCTGCGCCCGCCAGCAGCACCGGGCCGACGATCGCGATCAGCCCCAGCGTCGTGATGATGCGAGCCACATGGTCGAGCCACGGTTCGCGCACCTCATGAGCGATCGTTGACGCACGCGAGTCGAGTCCGAGCGGCGCGCCCGTCGTCGTCACGAGCACCGTGACGACCGCGAACATGGCCAGGGCAACGGCTGCCACCAGAATCAGAGGCCACGGAGATCGGACGCGCACGCACGTACCTTCGCGGATTCGCCCCGACGGACTCAACCGGCCGGCGCAGCTGCTGCTGCCGTGGTGTGCAATTTTTTCTCTTGCCGGCTGTCGATTTCGCGGCGCGCCGTTCGTCTCAACACGACCGTACAAACCGGGTCGACATGGCCCATGACCTCAGGAGCGACCATGACCGGCTCTTCCACCGAGGGAATCAAGATCGTGCTGCATCCCGTGTCCGACCTGGAGGCGGCCAAGCCGGTGTACACCGCGCTGCTCGGCCTACCGCCCCAGACCGACTCGTCCTATTACGTCGGTTTCGAGGTCGCGGGCCAGCAGATCGGGCTGGTGCCGGCAGGTGGACCGCAGGGCATGACCTCGCCGGTGGCCTACTGGCACGTGCCGGACATTGAGGCCAAGCTGGCCGAGGTGACCGCCGCCGGTGCCACCCTGAACGAGCCGGCGCACGACGTCGGTGGCGGCCGCCTGGTGGCCAGCATCACCGATCTCGACGGCAACGTCCTCGGTCTCTTTCAGGACCCGTGATGCGGACGGGGAACGCGAAGGCGGATCGGGTTGCGGACACCCACGACCTGATCCGCGTGCACGGCGCACGTGTGAACAACCTCAAGGACGTCAGCGTCGAGCTCCCGAAGCGCCGGCTGACGGTGTTCACCGGCGTGTCCGGCTCGGGCAAGAGCTCGCTGGTGTTCGGCACGATCGCCGCGGAATCGCAACGGCTCATCAATGAGACCTACAGCGCCTTCGTGCAGGGCTTCATGCCGACGCTCGCGCGGCCCGAGGTCGACGTACTCGAAGGGCTGACGACCGCGATCAGCGTCGACCAGCAGCGCATGGGCGGCGACATCCGCTCCACTGTGGGCACCGCCACCGATGCCAACGCGATGCTGCGCATCCTCTTCAGCCGGCTCGGTCAGCCGTACGTCGGCCCGCCCAACGCGTTTTCCTTCAACGTCCCCTCGGTTCGAGCGACAGGTGCGATCACGGTCGAGCGCGGTGCCGCCAAGACGGTGAGAAAGACGTTCACCCGCACGGGCGGCATGTGTCCGCGGTGCGAAGGCCTCGGGACGGTCTCCGATATCGACCTGACCCAGCTCTTCGACGACGCCAAGTCGCTCGCCGAGGGCGCGATGACCATCCCCGGCTACAAGGCGGGCGGCTGGAACTATCGCCTCTACAGCGCGTCCGACTTCGTCGACCCGGACAAGCCGATCCGCGACTACACCGAGACCGAGCTGCACGACTTCCTGTACCGCGACCCGACCAGGATGAAGATCGCGGGCATCAACATGACCTATGAGGGGCTGATCCCGCGGATCCAGAAGTCGATGCTCTCCAAGGACAAGGAGGCGATGCAGCCGCACGTCCGTGCGTTCGTCGAGCGCGCGGTCACCTTCACCGCGTGCCCGGACTGCGGCGGCACCAGGCTCAGCGAGGCGGCCCGGTCGTCGAAGATCAAGGGGATCAACATCGGCGAGGCGTGCGCGATGCAGATCAGCGACCTGGCCGAGTGGGTCGACGGCCTCGACGAGCCGTCGGCGGCACCGCTGCTGGCCGCGCTCAAGCAGACCCTTGACTCGTTCGCCGAGATCGGCCTCGGCTACCTCTCGCTTGACCGACCGACGGGCACGCTGTCGGGCGGTGAGGCACAGCGGACCAAGATGATCCGCCACCTCGGCTCCTCGCTCACCGACGTCACCTACGTGTTCGACGAGCCCACGGTCGGTCTGCACCCCCATGACGTCCAGCGGATGAACGACCTGCTGCTGCAGCTGCGGGACAAGGGCAACACGGTGCTCGTCGTGGAGCACGAGCCGGAGGCGATCGCGATCGCCGACCACGTGATCGACCTCGGCCCCGGTGCGGGCGCAGGTGGCGGCACGATCTGCTTCGAGGGCACGGTCGAGGCGCTTCGGGCCAGTGGCACCATCACCGGTCGGCATCTGGACGACCGCGCCTCGCTGAAGCCGTCGGTGCGGACGTCGTCCGGGGTGCTGGAGGTGCGCGGTGCAAGCACCCACAATCTGCGGGACGTCGACGTCGACGTCCCGCTCGGCGTGCTGGTTGTTGTCACCGGGGTGGCGGGCTCGGGCAAGAGCTCGCTGATCGACGGGTCGGTGTCCGGGCGGGACGGCGTGGTGTCCATCGACCAGGGCGTGATTCGCGGCTCGCGACGGAGCAACCCGGCGACGTACAGCGGACTGCTCGACCCGATCCGAAAGGCGTTCGCGAAGGCCAATGGCGTGAAGCCGGCGCTGTTCAGCGCCAACTCCGACGGGGCCTGCCCCAACTGCAACGGCGCCGGCGTCATCTACACCGACCTGGCGATGATGGCCGGCGTAGCCACCCCCTGCGAGGAGTGCGACGGGAAGCGCTTTGAGGCGTCGGTGCTGGACCATCACCTCGGCGGGCGCGATATCAGCGAGGTGCTCGCGATGTCGGTGACCGAGGCCGCGGAGTTCTTCGGTGCCGGCGAGGCGCGCACGCCGGCCGCGGGCGCGATCCTTGACCGGCTCGCCGACGTCGGGCTCGGTTACCTCAGCCTCGGCCAGCCGCTCACGACGCTGTCCGGCGGCGAGCGGCAGCGGCTCAAGCTGGCCACCCAGATGGGGGAGAAACGGTCCCGCCCACCCGGCGTCTACGTGCTCGATGAGCCGACCGCCGGACTCCACCTCGCCGACGTCGAGCAACTGCTCGGCCTGCTTGACCGGCTCGTCGACTCCGGCAAATCGGTGATCGTCATCGAGCACCACCAAGGGGTCATGGCCCACGCCGACTGGATCATCGACCTCGGCCCCGGCGCCGGCCACGAGGGCGGCCAGATTGTGTTCGAGGGCACCCCCGCCGACCTCGTCGCCGCGGGCTCGACCCTCACCGGCGAGCACCTCGCGGCCTACGTTGGCAGCTGATAACTCGCGAGCGCCGCAGCGAGCCGACTCCGTGATCCCTGTCCGGCGAGGCCGAGCTTGGCGTAGACATGAGAAAGGTGTGTCTCAACCGTCTTCAGGCTGACGTATAGCTCTTGGGCGATTTCGGAGCTCCTACGGTTGTCGGCGGCGAGCAAGGCGACCCGCAGCTCGCTCGCGGTCAGAGAGTCGACGCCCGCACTGGCCGGCCTACGCACCCGACCTCCTGCGGCGCGGAGCTCGTCGGCGGCCCGCGCAACGAGCCGTCCCGCATCGCAGTGGCGTGCAAGCCCGATTCCGGTCGCGAGCTGCTCGCGGGCCTCGGTGTGCCGGTGTCGCCGGCGGAGCGCGGCGCCTAGCTCTACACGTGAACGCGCATGCTCCAGTCGATCCTCGGAGGCCTCAAGTAGCGACACCGACTCACGCAGCTGATCGATTCCGGCTTCGTCCGGGTCAAGAATTCCTGTGGCTCGAAGCGCGATCGCCTGCGGTCGTGCCAAATCGCTCGCGCGCGCCAGAGCGAGCTCCTCGGCGGCCAGGCCGGTTGCTTCCTCACGCAGCTCGGCAGGCAGTGCGAGCGCGAGCGTCGAACGCCAGGACGACATTGTGGGGGCCATGCGGAGCGCTGTCGCGGTCCTGCCGCTTGCCCGCAGATCTTCAATCGCCGATGCACGGTCGTGGCGCGCGAGACGCAGGCGACCCCGAACGTCAAGCAACATCGCGCCGCCCCACGTGGCGAGGAACGCAGGGTCGAGCTCCGTCGACTCGACGAGCTCGGCGACATCGTCCAGGCTCGGCCGCTCGAGGATCGCGTCGGCGAGAAAGAAAAAGCCGCCCACCAACATCATCGGCATCCCGGCCTGAACGACGATTTCGATCGCAGTGCGAAGCTCCGCTTCTGCAGCGGCCAACTCGCCTCGCCGCGCCGCCACCCAGCCCCGATAACCGACCGCCGTCATCAGCCCGACCAGCGATCCGGACCGACGTGCCTCTGCGCCGACGACGTCGCTGACCTGGAGCGTCCGTTCGTACGCATCGATCGCCATCAGCGCGGTGAGCAGCTGCGCCGATGCCCATGCGCCGGCGCCACGTCCTTCGACCAGACGATCACCCTCAAGCGCGCGTTCGATCCACCGCATCGCTGTCTCCGGGCTCTCTCCGCGGGTTGCGGCCACCGCGGCGAGTAGCGCAGCCAGTGCGTGCGCCGCCCAGCCATCTCCCACGGCAAGCCGTTCAAACCGCGTGCGCTCCCGGTCGAACTCCGCAATCAGGCTGGGGTCATATGCCATCGTGGCCGCCTGGACGACAGCGACCTCGACGGTCAGCGCCGGATCATGGTCCAGACGCTCCTGGAGCGCAGCATCGATCACAGCTCTTGCAGCGTCCCATTGCCCTACGTTGACGAGAATCTCGGCGAGTGCAACCGACACGCGCACTCGCAGTCCAGGTTCCTCGGCCAGCTCAAGCGCACTCTGCAAGTGCGCGATCGCCGCAGGATCACGGATCGCGACCTCGGCCAGTCCCAGCTGACTGAGGATTACGGCGGCCGGTGGGTGGGATGCCGCTTCGTCGAGCGCTCGTCGTAGCCATCGGAGGGCCTCGTCAGGCGCAACGCGTGCCAGCGCCTGTCGCGCTGCGTCCAAGAAGATCGCGGCGGATGCCGTCGAGCCGCAGGGCCGGACGTTTCCGAGCTGCGCGGCGATCGCCTCGGCCGGCGCGCCCGCACGGCGCAACAACGTGGCGGCGGCCGAATGAATCGCATCGCGCTCGGTCACACTCATGACGTTGTAGACCGAGCGGCGCACGAGCGGGTGGGCGAATTCGAATGGGTCCTCTGAGGAGAGAACTTCGAGGCGCCGGAGTCTCGCGGCGATGTCCCCCGCCTGCGACGGGTCCATCCCCGCGAGTTGGGCGGCAATCGACAGCCGGCCTCCATCGCCGAGTGCCGCCATCGCACTTGTCAACGATGGAGCGCCGGGAGCCACTTTGACGATCCGCCGCACGACACGGTCCCCAAGCGAGAGCGACGAGGCCTGGCGGACCGCCACGGAGGGTTCAACGCCAGCGATCAGTCCGTCGGCCCCGACGGTTCGAAGCAGCTCGTGAAGGTAGAGCGGATTGCCTGCCGTGGCCGCGTGGAATGCCACGGACACCTCCGAGTCAGCTGCGGGCAGGCGATCACGAACGATCGCCGCAGTCGATTCGGGGCTGAGCGGACCCAGCACGATGCGGAGTGCAGTCGGCTCGGCCTTCAGCTCGTCGACGAGCTCGATCGGGGCGCCCGGCTCGTCTTCGCGCAGCGTCACGAGCAACGCGATCGGCAAGTCCGCGATCCGCCGCGCGAGGAAGCTCAGAGCGCGCAGAGACGAGACGTCCAGCCAGTGCGCATCGTCCACGACGAGCAGCAGCGGCGCGACTTCCGCCAGGTTGGATGCGAGCCAGTAGATCGCGCGCAGCGCGGCAAAGCCGGCCGCTGAGCGATCGGCGACCTCGTCAGTGCTCGCCGTGAGCACCCACTCGGCGGCTCCTGCCGCTCCACCGAGCAGCCGCTCGCGCTCGATCGGCCCTGCCGAGGCTACGACGGGCTCGAACAGCTGGCGGATTGCTCCGAACGCAAACTCGCGCTCGAACTCTCCTCCTCTTGCGCGCAGCGTCCGCAGCCCGATGCCCGTGCCGCGCTCAATGGCCGCCGCTGCGAGAGCGCTCTTACCCGAGCCAGCCGCGCCCTCGACGAGCAGCAGTCGGCCATGGCCCCGCTCGGCTGCTTTGAACGCTGCGGCGAGCTCCCGTAAGTCGGACTCCCGTTCGCGCAGCTCGGATTTGATCGCTCTAGCCATCAACAGCGCTCATCGGCGCCTCGCTTAGAGTTCAGGGTAACCCCCTGAGGCGCGCGAGGCTGGAGTCTGCGAGGGTGGTCGCGTGAGGTTTGCCGGATCGGCGATCAGGCGGACGTTGCCACTGGCGACGCTGGTGGTGGCCCTGGTGATTGGGCCTGGCGCGGGATCAGCGTCGGCGGCGAGTGGCCCGAACCTCGTCGGGGAGTGGCATCTGGACCAGATCGACCCCGGCATGTCGACGCCCGACAGCTCGGGCAACAGCCTGACCGGTAGCAACGTGCACGCGACGGTCACATCTGGACGTTTCGGGAACGCGCTGCAGTTCGCGGCCACGGGCGACGGCGTTGACGTTCCCGACGCCACCGTGCTGCGGCCCAACCGGATGACCGTGGTGGCATGGGTGAAGGACAACAACACTCCACTCCAGTACCGCACGCTCGTTGGCAAGGGTGCCGACGGGTGCTCGAACCGCGCCTACCTCCTGGACGTCGGCAGCCAGCCGGGCCATCTGCGCTTCGTGGTCGACCTGGTCAAGCCGAGTGGCGACAGCTTTGTAACCAGCTACGTGAGCACCGAGGTCCCGAACCCCGGTATCTGGGACGGTCGCTGGCATGCGGTTGCCGGGACGTATGACGGCGCGGTCGCGCGGCTATGGGTGGACGGGAGGGAGGTCAGCTCGACTCCGGTACCACCCGGCTTCACCAACGTCTTTTACTCGTCCGCGTCCACGAATGACCCGCGTCTTTCGATCGGACGCTACGTCCAGTCGGGAGGGGGATGCGACCAGAGCGGCTTTCAGTACCTCGGCGCGATCGACGAGGTTCGCATCTACAACCGCGCATTGAGTCCCACCGAGATGAACTACCTCCAGACCGCAGCCGGCCCGACCCCGCCGGAGCTCCCGCCGCCTGGGACTACGACTCCCGTCGCCCACTTCCTTGTCGGGAAATCAGCCAAGCTCAAAGGAGCCGTACGCCTGAGCGGACTGAGTTCGGCCGCTGCGATCGGGAGACGCATCGACGACTATCAGTGGCGGATCACCGGTCCGGCCGGAACGGTCGACGACGACTGCGGAAAGAGCCCCGTGATGTCGATTCCGATCTTCACGCCGGGCCACTACAGGGTGTTGTTGACGGTTACCGATTCGAACGGTCAGAAATCGTCGGTAACCCAGGATCTGCCCGTACCTCATTTGACGAATCACCCGAAAACGTTGGAGTTCAGGACCTTCGACTGCGAGAACCCAGCCGCAGGCGAGCAGCCGAGCACAAAGGACTGCGTCAAGTCGTTCGGCTTCGGGATTGTGGATGTCAACAGCCGCGGGCGGACCTCGGACTGTTTCACGCTCACGCCCGACAACCCAATCAACACCAAGTACACCGTCATATACGCCAACTACAAGGCCACGATCGGTGGGCCGGTCGCGATCAACGGCCTGTACGTACCGATACCCGAGGGCGTCAAGACCGACTACGACACCGCCACGAGCAGCATCGATGTCGCCGGCACGTCGAGGATCCCGTTGCGCATCGGGCCGTTCGAGACGCAGGGGATCGATCTCAGCCTCAAGGTCACGCCCAACAAGAGCGGCGTGTTCCACGTCGTCGACGTCGATCAGGCGTTCAACACGCCGAAGCTTCTCGGCTCGCTTCCAATCCGCGGCGCGTTCTCGATCGACTTGATCTACCACGCCAGCAAGGTGCACGTCGGATTGGGGCTTCCCTCGCCGTTCTCGTTCGGCGGCAAGAAGACGGCCCAGGGCGACGTCTACCTGATCTCCGACAACGTCAACGGGTTGCACTATGACGGCTTGTCGCTGCTCGTCCCGAGCGTCTGGCTCGGACCGATCTACGTCTCATCATTGTCGTTCAAGTACCTCAAGAGTGAGGACCTATGGCAGGGCGGAGCCAAGATCACGCTGCCGGGAAGCACCTTCGCGATCGATGCCGCCGGACCCCCGACTCAGCCTCCCGACTTCGGGTTCGGTCTGAAGCACGGCCGGTTTGACCACGCTGGCTTCGGAGTCGACTTCAGCCCCCCGACCCGGCCCGACCTGTTCCCACCCTTCCATACCGTGCTCCTCAGCCACATCGGCGCTGCCGTGGGGCTCGATCCGCTCCGTCTGACCGGCACGATCGGGATCAGCGCCAACGACCTCGTCGACGAGGATGGGGTGCTGTTCGGTGCGTTCGCATCGTCGGATAATCCCTACACCCTGCCCGACAACGTCGGCCCCGAGTTGGCTCCGATCGCCGGACGCGAGCTCGATTCGTTCACCCTGGCGATCGGCGGGACCGCGACCCTGAGGGTGCCGGTCCTCGGCTCTGTCCCTCTCCTGAACGCCTACGGCCTGTACGAATATCCCGACTACTTCGAGTTTGGAGGTGGGTTCAGCTTCGGCGTGAGCTTCCTGTCCATCAGTGGCGGTGTGAGCGGCTTCGTGTTCCCGTCAAACCACACCTTCAACATCGAGGCCGGTCTCAAGGCGTGCCTGCGTGGAATCGAGGTCGGATTCAAGTTCTTCTCGGTCAACGTCAGCCCTTGCCTGAACGTAGGAGGCGTCATCTCGAGTCAGGGCATTGGCTTCTGCGGGGTCCTTCCGGTGCCAGTTCCGATCACCGGAGTGATCGATGTCCCGATCGGCGCCGGATACCGGTGGGGCGATAGCAAGCCCGACCTGATGATCTTCTCGTGCGACTACTCCCCCTACCGGGCGATCTCGCCGAAGGCTGCGACCGATGCGTCGGCCGGCGGAACCCGCTACTCGGTCACCCTGCCGTCAGGTCTGCCGGCGGCGATGTTCCGAATCCGAGGGCAGGCACAGGCTCCGCACGTGACGGTCACGGACCCGCGGGGACACGATGTTGCCGGGAGCAGCGACGCGATGACGCTCGGCGGCACCGACCCCGTCACGACACTCGTCGCCGTCCGTCACCCCGCGGGAGGGACGTGGACGATCACCGCCAAACCTGGGTCCGCGCCGATCGTCAGCGTCGCCAGCTCGAACGGGCTACCCCCCGTACGCGTCAAGGCTCGAGTGAGTGGGCGCGGTCTGAAGCGCGTCCTTCATTACCACCTCGTTCCCGCGGCCGGAAGAACCGTCACGTTCGCCGAGCGGGGCCCACGCACGATCCACGTGATCGGCGTGGCCCACCGGCGTTCGGGACGCATCGTCTTCACCCCGGGGAGCGGCCGGGCGGGACGTAGATCGATCATCGCGCTCATCAGCCAAGCCGGCGCACCCGCGCGCACGCTCACCGTCGCGAGATACGTCGCACCACGGCCCGGCGCACTGCGACGGCCAGCGCGGTTACGGGCCACCCGGCGCAGGGGCTTGATTCGCGTCAGCTGGGCGCGGACGCCCGGTGCTCGGCGTTACGAGGTGCTGGTGCGGCTCAGTGACCGCTCTGAGGTGTTCCGAGTCGTCCGCGGGATACGCGCCACGCTCACGGATCCATCGCCCCGCAAGCGTGGTCGAGTGGTCGTGGACGCGCTTGCCGCCGACGGCTCACGCGGCCCGGAGTCTGCTGTTCGAATCAGTTAGCGGCCCCGGCCCCGGCACGGGCTCGCGCAAAGGGCAGTCCGGCCGAATTCCGAGTTCATCGGTCGGAATTATGGTAAACTCGGTCGTGCGCTCAGTGAGCCCCGGCTCTTCTCGCTTTCCGGGCGACGTTTCCGGTCAGAAGGGCAGAGAGGCGGCTGGCCATGGCCACCGCAACAAAGAAGGCTCGCAGTACTTATCGCTGTCAGTGCGGGCACGTCCTGAGGACCTTCGGCGGTGGGCGCCACCGCGTGTACTTCGAGCTCAGCGACACGGGGTCAGAGGATCCCGTGATGAACCGCGCCTGCCCGGCGTGCGGCCACGGTCTTCCCGGCAAGAGCCGACCCTGATCACAACGCAGTGGGCGATGAGACAGGGCCCGGACCGGCGGCCTACGGCTTCCGGTCCGTGGCCAGTTCGAGCCACTCCTCGGCTTGCGAACGAGCCTTTTGTGCAGCCTCACGAGCGCGGCCGGCCGTTCGGCGCTCGTGCGCAGCATCCTCGCTTCGCCCAGCCTGGTCGTGCCTCTCGGCGTGCGCGTCAGCGAGCGCCGCGCTGTCCTCAAGTGTGTCGGCCGTTCGGCTAAGCACCGATGCCAGCTGCGCGGCGCGAGCCCGTGTGTGTCCTACCGCGCGCTCAGCTGCGGTTCCTTGTCGTTCGACAGCCTCGGAGTCCATCGCGGAAGCAATGATCGCACCTCCATTCCGAAGTGGCGCGGGTTATCACACTCCACGGCGATCGGACTCTCGAAGTAGCACGTGCGGCCTCCCCGGGTCAAGGTCAAGGGCGCGCTCAGGCGTTGCGGATGATGCGCAGAATCACTGCGCGCGAGGTGTGGCCCGCCGCCTCGAGGACGGGGGCTAGCTCCTCTTCCCGTAGCTCCTCAGCGGCCTCTACCACGAGCACGAGCGGCTCGTCGCCGGTCCCCGCGTGCGCGATCACCCGGCGAACCTCGCCCGCCTCTCGGGCCAGTGCTTCGGGCGACGGAACGGATAGCACGACCTCACCGGCGGCGAGCGGCTCGAGATTACCCTCGCTGTCGGTGGCACCTATTTGCACGACGACCTCGTTGCCGGCGACGCCAGCGGGCGGGCGCGTGCGGAGCTGTCGCTCGACGGCGCCTCCTCTCGGCACTTGGATGATGACGGTCTGGTCGGGCGCGATGGGCCCACTTTAGAGGCAAGCGGAGCTCAGCTCATCCGTCGGTACCTCCACACGCACAGCGGGATGAACACGACCAGCAGCCCCGCGATCCACGCGACCGCTCCGCCAAGCGAGCGAGGCGTGCCCGGCAGGAGTGCGTAGGAGCGGGCGGTGTTCGCTGTCAGTGTCACCGGGCTCACTCTCGCGAAGGTCTGCAGCCAGGGTGGCATGCTCGCGACGGGCACGAACACCGAGCTCGCGAAGACCAGCGGGAAGATGACGACGAAGCCGGCGGACTGCGCGGCCTCGGCGCCGCGCACGGTCAGCCCGACGAACGCAAAGATCCAACTCAGTGCGAAGCCGAAGGCGCTGACGATGGCTACGGAGGCGAGCGCCTGCAGCAATCCGGCGTGAAAGCGAAATCCGATCAGGTAGCCCACGACGATCATCAGCCCGATGATCAGGACGTTGCGGACGAGGTCGGCGACGGTACGTCCGATCAGCACGGCCGAGCGCGCCATCGGCATCGAGCGGAAGCGATCAATCACGCCACGCTCCAGGTCCTCGGAGAGGCCGACCGCCGTCTGCGTCGCCCGGAATGCCACCGACTGCACGAAGATGCCGGGCAGTAGGAAGTCGATGTACTTGACTCCGTGCAGCGAGCCGCGCACCGCGCCGCCGAACACGTACGCGAACAGCAGCACGAACATGATTGGCTGGACGGTCGAGAAGACCAGCAGCTGCGGCTGGCGAATGAAGTGGCGCAAGTTGCGGCCGGTGACGACGGTCGCGTCCGTGATGGCCGCGCGCAGCTCCGCCAGAGAGGGGCGGTGCAACGGCAGGAACCACCTCGTGCGACGGGCGGGTGCGGTTGCTGCGCTGTTCGTCGCGGGCCCGCGGCCGCGGTTGCGGACGCCTGCGGGCGGCGCTGTCCTCGTTCGGCGGCGCGCCCGTGAGCTGCAGGAACACGTCGTCGAGCGTCGGGCGGCGCAGCCCGAGGTCGCTCACCTCGATCTCGCAGCACGCAGCGCCGAAGCGGCGTCCTCGATCAGCTCGAGGCCATCTCGTGGCGCTGGAAGCGTGAGCTGGTCCAGGCGCTCGCCCGGCTCCGGATCGCCGCAGCCGATCCGGGCGAGCACGGCCTGCGCCTCGTCCCGTTGTGCGGCGCTGGTCAGCTCGACCTCGAGGATCTGCCCGCCGACGCGATCCTTGAGCTCGTTGCCTGTGCCCTGCGCGATCACCCGCCCGTGGTCGATCACCGCGATCCGGTCGGCGAGCTGGTCGGCCTCCTCCAGGTACTGGGTGGTGAGCAGGAGCGTTGTCCCCTCGCGGACGAGCTCGCGCACGATCGCCCAGATCTCGTTCCGGCTTCGAGGATCGAGCCCGGTGGTGGGCTCGTCGAGAACAGGATCCGCGGACGGGTAAGCAGGCTCGACGCCAGGTCGAGCCGGCGGCGCATCCCTCCGGAGTAGGTACGTGCCGGGCGGTCGGCAGCGTTCGCGAGTTCGAAGCGCTCCAGCAGCTCGTCGGTCCGCTGGCGCGCCTCGGCCCCCGAGAGGTCGAATAGGCGGCCGAACATCTGAAGGTTCTCCCGCCCCGTGAGGATCTCGTCGACCGCAGCGAACTGTCCGGTCAGACCGAGCAGCTCGCGAACCGCCGTCGGCCTCGTGCACCACGTCACGCCCGAAGACCTGGGCGTGCCCCGCGTCCGGCGTAAGCAGCGTCGCGAGCACTCGGACGAGCGTCGTCTTCCCGGCTCCGTTCGGCCCGAGAGACCGAACACGGTGCCCTTCGCCACGTCCAGATCGACACCAGCGAGCGCAACCGTCGACCCAAAGCGCTTGGTGACACCCTCCACGCGGACAGCAGGAGCAGAGGAGCGGGCGCCAACCATGCCAGGCGACCATACTGACTGTCTGTCAGGCGGTGATGTGGTGCTTGATCGTTTCGAGCATCGCTCGGCTGGCGGCGCTGAGTCGGCGGTTTGCCGACGTCGCGATTGCTGTCTGGAAGTGTGGCGGGTGATTCCTGATCGGCACGAATGCGATGTACGAGATGCTCGCCAAGGCAACCGAGCTTGGCTACGCGCACCGTGACCTCGGCGCCCTCCACGAAGTCCTCGCGGAAAGCCACGGCAGTGGCGCACGGGCTTAGCTGGGTGTGATCGCGATGACGGGTATCGGCCTGGTCGTTTTCAGCTGGTACGCGCTGTACCGATCCCGGTTGTTTGCGTTGACCAGCTTCCAAAGGCGCTCGTAGCTGGGATCAGATGGCTCAATGATTGTGGCGGTGGCCCGTCGACGCTCGCGCCCAATCTGAATCTCGACGTCTGGCTGCGCGCTCAGGTTGTGCAACCACGCCGGCGGGCGGTCGGCGCCACCATTGGAGGGGACGACGAGGTAGTCGTCGCTGTCGCGGGCGTAGACCAAGCCGTTGGTTCGAGTTGCGCCGGAGCGGCGACCCGTCGTGCGAAGCAGGAGGGTGGGAACGCCAACCATTCGGTGCCCGACCCGTCCGTCGGTTCGCTTGTACAGCTCCTCGTGAATGCGTAGCACCTGACCCGTAAGGCTCACGAAACGGAGAATATGGGACCCGGCGGCTCAG
>CAVURH010000017.1:0-22027 GCA_963743725.1 uncultured Solirubrobacterales bacterium | reverse complement strand
AAAAACGTAGAAGGTCATTCCGTTGCCCTGGGTTTGGCCACCGGAATGACCATGTTGGTCATGAGAATGTCCGGGAGCCCCGCGGGATGACCGTGCTGGAGGTCGCCAGGTGGTGATGTCGCTTCGCTGCTTTTGCACGTGGTAGCGGTAGCACGCTTGGAGCGACGGGCGGGTTCTCCGCTTAGGATCAGTCTCGGTCGATCGTCTGCTGCTCGGCGGGGTCGATCGTGGCCGCCCAGCTTCCCAGCAGGTTCCGCGCTTCTTCAGAGCGCGAGCCTGGCTCGGCGGCGTAGGTGAGGAGGGTCAGCCCGTGATCGGCGGCGATGTCCATGCGGTTAAAGCTGAGGCTGAGCTCACCAACGACGGGGTGGTTGAACAGTTTGACGGCGGTGGCGTGGACGGACGTTGTGGACCGCCCAGTGGGTGCGGAACGCGTCGCTCTTGGTCGCGAGCTCGCCGACGAGGTCTGACAGTTCGCGGTCGTTTGAGTCACGCCCGGCAGCGGCACGCGGGATCTCGGCGGTGGCTCGGGCGGCACCGTCCCAGTCGAGGTAGAAGGCTTCGGCTCGCGGGTCGAGGAAGCAAAATCGCGCGAAGTTCGCCGGACGGGTCGGTGCGGCGTAGAGCTCGGAGAACAGCGCGCGTGCGAGCTGGTTGGTGGCGAGGATGTCGAGGCGGTTGTTGCCGACGTAGGCGGCGGCGCCGGTGATCGCGTCGAGCGTCCGAGATGGTGAGGATCGCGCCGTATTGGCACGCTCTCGTGACGAACTCGCGACAGTTGCGTCTCGGCGCGTCACAAAGACGTGACTGCCTTCGGCGTGTTCCAGCCCTGGTTCTACCACCGCGCGCACGACCCGCCGACGGTCGGCCACTCGGAGGTGCTGAGCCCGTCGCCCCTCCCGCGGTCAGTTGCGTTCCACGCCAGATCCGGATACGGTGCGCGCACCGGGGCGCAGCATGGGGCTCGCCGAGACCGGGAAGGATCGAGCATGGAGGCTTGTGTGAGAAGTGCCGTCTCGCACGTACCGCTGGTCGCGGCGATCGCCGTGCTTTTCCTCGCCGGGGCGTTCACCTCGTCCGCGTCGGCGTTCCAGGAACCGGTGACGATCGACCAATTGCCGACACAGCCGGTCGTCGGCGAATCGGTCACGTTCACCGACACCGCGGGCAGCGACTGCGTGCAGACGTACACGTTCACGGTCGACGGGACGGCCCTACCGCCTCCACGATGAATCAGCATCACCCGCAGCTTCTCGACCGCCGGCCGCACAACGTCTCGGTCGACATCCCGGCCATCGAAGGCTGCGCCGAGATCACCGGATCGGACACGTTCACCGTCAACGCCGACCTCAGCGGATCGATCGCGGTCTCACCCGACCCGCCGATCGTCAACCAGCAGGCGACGCTATCGGCGACCCAAGCGGCGGCAGCGGAAACTACTCCTACGCCTGGGACACCAATGACGACGGCAACTTCGACAACGGCACGACTCGCACCGTGAACACCACGTTCACGACGACCGGCCCGCACGTCGTCAAGGTGAAGATCGACGATGACTCCGGGCTGACGACGACCGGGCATCAGGTGATCGTCCCCCGGACGCTCGTCGTCCAGAAGGCGTCCACGCCACGCCGCCGCCACCACCACCGTGCGTCAGCGAGCTCGACTTCCAGCTCTCCGAGTTCAAGACTCCCGGCTGCTTCACCCAGATCAGCAGCTCGCCGGCGCCCATGTACACGACCACTTCGGCGGTCACGCTGAACGGCATCACGTTCCCCGACTTCGGCCAGACGTTCACGATCACGCTCCCCGACGCGCAGGACCCCGGAGGTCACTTCTCCGCCCCCGGCTCGGTGATCCGGGTCGGCAGCGTCAAGGTCTTCTCCGGGGACATCGACTGGTCGCTGCCGGCGGGCAGCCAGGGCGACGAGCAGGCGCTGAAGACGTTCTCGGTCGCCTCGGGCGCCCAGCTGTTCGGGCTGAGCCTCGCCGGATCGGTCAGCCTCAACCTCGGCTGGGACGCAGGGGCGAAGTACTACGCGACGTTCGGGCTGAACATCCAGCTGCCCGCCGGATTCTCGGCCGGACCGGACCCGAGCTTCGGCAGCGTCACCGGCGCGGCGTCGCTGCGGGTCGACGACGCCGGCGTCCACTACAACGGCGTGCAGGTCGAGGCCGAGAACGTGTGGATCGGCAAGCTGAAGGTCGACCAGGTCTGCTTCTCCTACATCCCGGCCGGTGGACAGACCGATCAGCCCGTGCGCCGCGCCCGTCGCTCGACGGCACCCCGTTTCATCACCTGTGCCACCGACGTCGACCACGAACCGCTGGAACGGCAACGCGGTGATCGAGCTGCCCGGCAGCGGCGTCACCGCTGGCCGCGTTCGGCGGACTGGCGGACGGGCAGGTCTCCGAGCTCGGCGGGTTCGTCGACAACCTCGGCCGCAAAGCGCCGCTCGCGCCGAACGTCTACCTGAACCGGGTCGGGGTGGGGCTCTGTCTGACGCCCCCGCCACTCACCCTGCGCGGCGACGTCGGCATCTCGATCTTCCCGACGACGGGCGATGAGTCGCTGGCCACGATCAACGGCCACGTCGTCTACACGAACTCGTACCCGTGGACGCTTGAGATCGGCGGCATCGGTGAACGTGCTCGACAATCAGGTCGGGACCGGTTCGGTCCTGATCAACGGGTGGGGCGACTTCGCCTTCGACCTGGCGGCGAGCGTCGACCTGTACGGCGTTGCGAGCATCGCGGGTGACATCAACGGCTGGGTCGATCCGCCGAGCAAGCAGTACGCGGTGTCCGGGCAGCGTGAACGCCTGCATCAACGGTCTCGGCTGCGCCGATGGGCTCCGGGGTGGTGTCGAGCACCGGCGTCGCCGGCTGCATCTCGATCACCTCGACGCTACCAGTCGCCGGACCTCGTCATCACGCTCGGCAGCCCGCCGACCATCGGGTTCGCCAACGACACGATCAACATCAACGCGGGCATTCGGCTACCGTCTGGGGTGCATCCTCGCCCGACATCTTCGCCAACTCCTGCGACCTGAGCAGCTACCAACCCACCAGACCGTTCGCTCGCGACGCCGCGCGCCGGCGTGCTCGCCGAGCGGGTCGCCTCCGGCACCACCGCCCTGGCGTGGCGGATCCACGGCACCCACGGCGTGCCGAAGGTCGTCATCCACGGCCCGCACGGGACGGTCATCAGCTCCTCGGCCCACAGCCGCGGCGCGCAGCGCAAAGGCCACTGGATGCTTGTCGGAGAACGCGGCGAACGGCACGACGAACGTGCTGTTCATCCACCCGGCGGCCGGGACCTGGACCGTGCAGGCGCTCGGCGGCAACGACCTCGATCCCGACGAAGATCGACCAGGCGAAGTTCCAGGCTCCGCCGACGCTCGCCGCCGGCGTCCGCTCGACCGGCGCCGCCCGCACCCTGCAGATGGCATACGCCGTTCCGCCGCGGCGCATCAGTGCGCCTGATCGAGCACGGCAAGGGCGTCAACCGGACGCTCGTCCGCTCGGTCCACGGCCAGCCGTTGCCCAGGCGTCCGGGCGAAGCGGCCCGGCAGTGACGAGAAGGTGCTCTGCTTCACCCTCCGGTTCAAGCCGGCGCCCGGGCCGGCTGGGCTGCGAAAGATCCAAGCGCTCGTCTCGAAGGGCGGTGTGCCGATCGTGCAGAAGGACATCGCGTCCTTCCGCGCCCCGGCGCTGACGCTGCCGACCCGGCCGCGCCTGCTGCTCGCCCGCCGAGTCGGCGGGACCCTCCAGGTGGCGTTCACCGCCTCGAGCGGGGCGGCGCGCTACCTCGTCGCCGCCAGGCTGTCGGACGGTCGGAAGCTCTCCGTTCGACCTGCGAGCCGAACTGCCAGGCGGTCCGGATCGCCGGCGTCTCGCGGTTCGTCGGCGCGACGGTCAAGATCGCCGGGATGCGGTTCGACGAGGTGCTCGGCCGGTCGCGGTCGATCTCGATCAAGGCGGGGGGCAACTCCGTCGTGCCGAAGGGCAAGCTGCCGAAGACTCTGAAGTCGCCGCGGCGGATCTGCATCTGACAGAGGCGCGCGCCGATCTTCGGGCTCACAACCCGAAGGTCGCGGGTTCGAATCCCGCCCCGCTGCTCGAACGAGTCCCTCAGAGCCGTAGAACTGAAGAGTGCCGACCTCCGGAGCTTGTCCAGGCCGGGTGAAGAGTGTCCGATGCCTCCACGGCGTCAGAACAACGAGCGCCGCTTGGTGGATCTCGGGCCGGATCCGCGGTTTGGGCGCGCGCCGACGCTTGGGCGCTCCGGCGGGGTGGGCGGCACGGGCGAGGTCGAAGAGGTGTGCACGTTCGGCGTCGTCGAGCTTGAGCGCCCCGGCGAGTGCCTCCAGCACGCCTTCGGAGACCCCGCGGAGGTCGCCGCGTTCCAGGCGGGTGTAGTACGGCACGCTCACGCCGGCCAGGACCGCGACCTCTTCACGGCGCAGCCCGGGGACGCGCCAGGCGCCGTAGGACGGCACGCCTGCCTGTGGGCGGTGATCGGCGGGTCGCCTTGCCGACAGACGTGCCCGCTTGCAGGAGCCGGATCCGCGAGCGCCAACGCAACCGCCGCGGCAATCGCTGTGCTTCTGTGTCTGGTTGTCATCTCGTCACTCCGCTTTCACGGGGCGAGGAGCGCATCGCGTGTCCTCCCTCAGGTGATCGGTGCTCGACGCCTTTAGGGTCCGTCACCGCCTGTTAGTCGATGAGATCCGGTCGCTTCATCCCGAGAACCCTGCGGAACGCGAGCGGGTTTCTGCGGTCTGCGGCCTTCTCGCATGCGCCCGGATGAACGCGGCGGTGACGCCCAACCGATGCCGCTCAGGGCATTCCGGATCCGGGCGCTTCAAAGGTGCCGAGAACGCCACTGACCGTGGTCAGCGGCGGCGGTGCAGATCGAGTACGAGCCGGTCGGGGTGGCGGAGCGTGAAGAAGCGGTACGTCGTGCGGTAGCCGAGCCCGAGCCCGAACGAGTAGTAGGCCTCGAACACGCCGGCGGGCTTTAGCTGGCGCAGGACCGCGAAGTGCGGGGTGAGTGTCGGCTCTGCTGGCATGTGCTGCACCGACCAGTCGACGCCCATCAGAGTCACCAGCAGGAACGCCCGGCCCTGAAGCCGTACCGGCTTCCCGCTCGCGTCCTCCCGTACGCGCTTGACGTACTGCGCGCGCCAGTCGGGAAGGCCGCGGGAGAATACGAACACGACCCGGTCGTAGCCGGAATGCTCTCCGACCCGGTAGGAGCGCAGGATCGGCATCGCGCGAGCGCTCATCCCGGCCGGCCGGGACGGCGCGGCGCTCACCGAACCGATCGGCAGCATCGCAACGCAGCAGGCCAAGACCGCAAGCATGCTCGGGACGGTCCCGAGGGGGTATTTCCGCACGAGCCGGAGCGTCACGAACGCATCCTTACTAACCGCGCCGCGTCTGTCATCGGGAATGCTCACCATTGGCTCTCGGTACAAGCCCCCATTCCGCTCCGAGCGCGCGCGACCGAGGACAGGATCTTCCCGTCAGCGAAAACGTGCCGGTCGCTCGCGGTCTTTTACCCGCCGCTCGGTGGAGTTCGTCCTTCAGCTTCGCGATGCCGTGGTTGAGCGGGCCACGTAGAAGGTCATTCCGGAGCCGTCGGTTGGGCCACCGGAACCTGCACATACGCCAGCGTTACCCTCGCTGCGAGCCTGCTCTCTTCTACGGGCCGGTGAGTGCGCTTGCCAGGCGTTCCAGGCCGCGGCGGATCTCTTCCGGAGGGTGTGCGGTGAACGACAACCGCAGAGTCGCGGGGTCCGGGCAGCCCGAGAAGAACGGAGTACCGGGGACGTAGGCGACATCGCGCTCAAGGGCGCGTGGAAGGAGCGCGGTGGCGTCCCAGCCGTCGGGCAGTCGCGCCCACACGAACATGCCGCCTTCCGGACGGTTGTGCGTCGACCCGGGCGGCAGGGCAGCCGCGAGCCCTTCGAGTAGCGTGTCGCGGCGGGCACGGTACGCGGCGCGCAAGCGGCCGATATGCGCGTCGAGGTCGCTCGTTGCCAGCCATCGTGCAGCGGCCGCCTGGTCGACGGTCGAGGAGTGCAAGTCAGCGGCCTGCTTGGCGATCGTGAGCGGGCGAAGCAGCCTTCTGGGTGCACGGACCCAGCCGAGGCGCAGGCCGGGTGCAGCTATCTTCGACAGCGTCGATATCGCGACTGCCCGGTCGGGGGCCTCCGGGAGCGACGCGACGGCCGGGAGTGCCTCGCCGTCGTAGCGCAACTCGCCATACGGGTCGTCCTCGATCAGCCACAGGTCTGTGCGCTCGATCGCGGCCGCGAGCGCCTGGCGGCGAGCGAGTGGCAGCGTCCGACCCGTGGGATTGTGAAATGTAGGCACGGTGTACAGCAGCTTCGGGCGGTGCTCGGCCACGAGCTCGTCAAGCGCATCTGGGTCAAGCCCCTCGTTGTCGCAGCGCACGGGCACAGCGACCGCGCGCGCCAGCGCGAAACACTGAAGCGCAGCAAGGTAGGACGGCTCCTCCACCAGCACCCGGTCCCCCGGCTCCAGTAACACGGCGGCCAAGAGCGTCAGTGCCTGCTGTGAGCCACTGGTCATGAGCAGGTCCTGCGGCTCGGTATCGAGCCCACGCGTTGTCAGCCGCTCCGCGATCGCCGAGCGCAGCGCCGGATCGCCCTCCGTCGTGGAGTACTGCAGAGCTCGGCCGGCGGACCCGTCCCCCAACACCGTGGCGAATGCCTCGCGAAGACCGACGACGTCAAACAATTCCGGTGCGGGCAGACCGCCGGCGAACGACACAACGCCGGGGCGGTCGGTCAGCGCGAGGATCTCACGGACCGGTGAAGTGGACGCCGGGCCCCAACGACCGGCAGTCAGAACGGCCCCACGCCGGTCAAACATGACGATCTGACGCCTGACATCCCAGATCCATACAGCCCAAGACACAAAGGACGCAGTGATCCTTCCCTCGTGAGTACGCAAGCCCAGGAGGCCAGATCAAGGCCGGTCAGCGCCACGCTTGATGGAAGGAAATCCGACTGTCCAGCGTCAGAGCTCCGATGACTTTCCCAAATCCGAGTCCTGGGGTTCGCATGCAGACTGAAAGCTTCACACGCACGCTGTCGGTTGGCGCTCGGCCCGCCAACGCGAGATGGTCGCGCGTTGCGTTGCCAGCCGCGCTGACGCTGTGCCTCGCGCTCTGGCTCCTTGCCAGCGGGGCTCATGTCGGCCGCCTGGTTCAGCCCAGCGCCCAGCACCCGGTCGCTCGGCAGGGATTGTCGAATGTTCCGCTCACGGCACGTGGCCCGCTCTCTGCTGCACTCGGGCGTCACGAGCTTGGCTATCGGGTGGTCGGCCTGCGTGCGCACAACTCGGCGCAACGGCTAGGCGTGAGCTTCTCCAGGGCCGGGGTGAGGGTCACCTCCGCCTCGACGCACGTGCGCATGCGCCTGGTCAACTACGGACGAACGACTGCGGCACGCAGACTCGGAAGGGTCGAGCCGCGAGCCTCAGGCAATCGCGTCGACTTTCTGCACCGCGGCGTGGACGAGTGGTACGTCAACGGGCCGCTCGGCCTCGAGCAGGGCTTCGACATCGCCGCCCGGCCCGCCGGCGGGCGCGGCCCGCTGACCCTCTCGCTCTTGCTCTCATCCAACGCTCGGGTCCGGCTCGATCGCTCCGGACTGCTATTGACCTCACACCACGGAAGCGTTCGCTACGGCGGGCTGTCCGCCACCGACGCACGTGGGCACGTCATGCGCTCATGGCTTGAGCTGCGCCGAGGGCGGCGTCGAAATCCGTGTGGACGACCGCGGTGCCGCCTACCCGCTCCGGATCGATCCCTTCATCCAGGCCGCTGAGCTGACCGCCAGCGACGGCGCGACCGCCAATGTGCTGGGATCCTCGGTGGCCATCGATCGCAACACGATCGTTGCCGGCGCGTTCGGCAAGACGGTCGGCCAGAACGTTGCCCAGGGCGCTCTGTACGTGTTTGTCAAGCCTGCCTCTGGCTGGGCGAACGCGACGCAGACCGCCGAGCTGACCGCATCGGACGGTGCCGCCAATGACGATCTCAGTTCAGTTGCGATCTCCGGCGACACGATCGTTGCGGGCGTGCCGGTACGCACGGTCGGCAACAACGTGGCTCAGGGTGCCGTGTACGTGTTCGTGAAACCGTCTGCCGGTTGGAAGGACGCGCACGAGACCGCAAAACTAACCGCTTCAGACGGCGCCGCGGACGACTCGCTCGGAAACGACGTCTCGGTCTCGGGCGACACGGTCGTCGCAAGCGCCCCCGGTGTCTCGCCGAACGGCACGTTCGCTCAGGGGGCCGGGTATGTCTTCGTCAAGCCCGCCGCGGGCTGGAAGGATGGAACCCAGACGGCGAAGCTGACTACGACCGACGGAGCCACTCAGGACGATCTCGGGCTGGGTAACGGCGCTTCGATCTCCGGGGATACGATCGTTCTTGGCTCGTCAACCCACAAGGTCGGCACCAACGCCAGCCAAGGCGCGGCGTACGTCTACGTCAAGCCGGACTCAGGGTGGACAAACATGACCGAGACCACGGAGCTGATCGCCTCTGACGGAGGCGCTGGCGACAGATTCGGATTTGCCGTCGCCATCTCCGGCGACACGGTCGCAGTCGGAGCCTTTCACCATCTGGTGAACGGGACAGCCTCGGGCGCGGCGTACGTGTTCGTCAAGCCCGCCCCCGGCTGGGCGCTCGATGCTCCGCGCTCGACCCAGACCGCCGAGCTGACCCCGTCGGACGGCGCCACCAATGACCGCTTCGGCGCGCAGCTCGGTGTCTCGGGCAACACGGTCGTGGTCGGCTCGTTCCTTCACCAAGTCGGCGCCAATCAGGCCCAGGGTGCCGCGTATACGTTCAGCCGACCAGGCCTTACGTGGAAGAGCGAAACTCAGACCAGCCAGGTGACCGCCGCGGACGGCGCCAAGAGCGATTTCTTCTCTGACTCGGTCGCGGTCTCGGGCAACCTCGTTGTCGTGGGCGCGCCACTGCATATGGTCGGCGGCAACCAGTCGCAGGGGGCGCTCTACCTGTTCGGGGCGCCGCCGACGGTCAGGATCAGCACGCCGGCGAACCGGGCGACCTTCGCTCAAGGCCAGGCGATACGCGCTTCGTATTCGTGCGTCGCCCCTGCCGGCGCGACCATCACTTCCTGCCACGGCCCGGTTGCTGCGGGGGCGCCGATCGACACGGCGAAGGCCGGTCTGCATTCGTTCACGGTCAAGGCAAGCGATAGCGATGGCGTCAACTCTGCGCAGACCGTCACCTACACAGTCACAACTGAGAAAGCCAAGCCGTCGATCACGGCGATCAAGCAGACGGCAATGAGGTGGCGCGAGGGCGGGCAGCTCGCTCACATCGCCAGCCAACGCTCGGCACCACCGGTGGGCACAACGTTCTCGTTCTCGCTCAATCAGCCTGCGGCTCTAGTGATGCGCTTCACGCGGCTGATCGTCGGCCACAAGCAGACTCGCGTCGCCGCCGGCACGCTCAGATTCAACGCTCACAGAGGGACCAACCGGATCCGTTTCCAGGGACGACTCTCACGGACCAAGAAGCTGGCCCCCGGCCGGTACATGCTCAGGCTCACCGCCACCAATGCAGCCGGCCGATCCACGACCTCCCGGCCCTTGACGTTCACGATCGTCAAGTAGGTCCACGCGGCCCGTGCCGATCTACACGTTCGTGAGCGTGTCCCCGGATGCGTACGGCCGTCGCGATCCGCGCAGCCGCGACGGCGGCTCAATCGTTGCATCGCTGGTGCCGGCGGCCGTGGCGGCTTACCCTCGCAGCGTGCTCGCCGCGCTCGCCGCCCGGCTGGACCGGCACATCGCCGATCTGATGCTTGCGCGCGCTCGGCGTCGCTGGCCGCTCCTTCGCGTCCTGCCACGGGCATGCGTTCGTCCGCTGATCGTGCCTGCCGCCGCAGCAGCGCGTCAGGACCTGCTCCATGGCGCGGTGATCTTCGCCGGCGCGGTGCTGTTGCTGCTGATCGTCGTGTTCTAACGATCTAGGCTCGACTGGTTCCGACGGCATGTCGAGTCGAGCGATCGGACAGGAGAGTGAGAGATGATTGTGGTCGTGGGTCGGGTACGGACCGACGCCGACAAGCGCGCGGACCTCATACGAATCGCGCACGCGGTGGTGACAGCCTCGCGCAAGGACGAAGGCTGCATCAGTTACCGCTTCTACGAGGACACCGAGATCGCCAACGACTTCGTATTCATCGAGGAGTGGGACAGCGATGCGGCGCTCCGACACCACTTCGCTACGCCGCACATCGCTGAGTTCATGCGAGCTGTCTCGGCCGCGCTCATCGCCCCGGCCGACGTCAGCTTCCACACGATCGAGCGCACGAGGAGCCTCGCGAATCTGGGTCGCCGCTCATCGTCCTGATCATCTTGCTTACTCCGCGTATGGCGCGTAGCGATGATGCAGCATCAGGTCGTTGCCGTCCGGATCGGTGAAGAACGCCATCTGGCAGACGCCGGTGTCAAACGTCTCGCCGGCGAACCTGACCCCCTTGTCCTCCAGCGCGCTGCGCGCCGCGGCGACGTCATCGACGTGCAGGGCGAGGTGTCCGTTCTTCTGGGGCGCGAACTCCATCCCAAGCCGCCTTGGCTCCCAGATGCCGAGACACGTCTCGCCCACCCAGAATTCGAACTGACCGTGGGCGTCTGGGCGTAGCCCGAGAGTGTCCCCATAGAAGCGACGCGACCGCTCTGAGTCCTGCGACGGGATCGCAACAAAGTCAAGCTTCGTGATCATCGGTTCATGGTCCTTTCTTGGTGGATCCGTGCGTCTCGAACACGAGCCTGTAGTGATCCAAGAGCTCGCGCTCGAAGCAGACCTTGTTGGCGCTCACTCCGGACGTGAAAGCCATCCGGAAGTCGGCGCTCGTAACCCAGTGCGGCAGCAACTGCAGCTTGAGGAGCGTCTTTCTGAGACTGCGCGCCCCGATCCGTGCGTTCCACTGGCGGATCGTTTCGACGTAGTCCAGACGACCGCTGACACTCGAGACCAGTCGGAAATACGGCTCGGCGCAGCGGATCACCTGCTCTTGACCGGAGGGAAGCCACGACCCCGGGAACTGTCGTCCCAGCAAGGCGATGTACCAGGCGTCGGAGTCTCGAGACGGGACCGCTCTGAGCGCATCGATATCGATCCGGCCGACATCCATCACGCCGCGGCCGAACACCATCGTCTGCAGGTAGAAACGGCCGAAGTCGGGCAACAGACTCGCGACGCGGGCGAACAGGTCGCGATATATCTGCTCCTGCAGCCCCGCCTCGAAGTCCTCCGGAGAGCAGAAGTGCTCGAACGCGCCGAGGCTCGCGACGGCATCAAAGGGGCCAAAGCGGGCACGGTCGACCTGCCGTGCATCCTGCAGGTGGACGTCGAGGCCGTGGCGTCGGCACGCCGCAAGCTGCGCCGAGGACAGAGTGACGCCGACCCCAATCCCCCCGCGGTCGCGGATGTACTGAAGCAATCCGCCCCAGCCACACCCGAGGTCGAGCACGCGACTTCCCGGGACGACGCGAAGCTGCTCGCCCACGTAGTCATGCTTACGCCGTTGTGCCTGTTCCAGGTTCAACGAGAAGTCGCCGTCAAACTTGGCGCCACTGAAGTCCGGCAACTCTCCCAAACTAAGCCGAATCAGGCGGTCGGTCAGCGAATAGGTGAAGTCGATGTCATTGCGGTTAGCCATTGATTCGTGCCCGGTGGGATCTGCGCTTCATCCGCCGCCAGACTCGGAGGCCGTGCCCGTGACCAGCTCGGACGGAGCCGAGCAGCCCGAGCGGCCTTCGTCCTCAACGACAGGGTCGCGCGTTTGCCATGTACTTAGGGTCAACGGGCCGCGACAGCGGCGCGACCTTCCCATCAGCGTCCACCGGCCTACTCCAGTCGTCCGGAGCTACCGCGGCTTCATCCATGCGGGCCAATCCCGTCTTGTCCGGCACCTGCCCCGCTCCGTCAACACGTTCCGACCACCCGGTCGTGACGTCATACCAGCGACGCGCTGCAATCCCGTACGGGTCCGGGAACCAGCCTCCGGAGTGCTCGCGAGGTTTCGCCTCCTGGGGCTTGCCCTTCCTGAAAGCAAAGGCCATCGCAATCTCCTTGCACGATGTCGGCGTTCCTCCGAACGTAACGGATTGAGAACCAACTGATTGACGGCGTTTCTGTCGCCCAGACGAAACGACCCGTGAGGTCATCGAGAAGCGGTGGCCTGCGCGAGCAATTCGGCAGGTGCGGGCAAATCAGCCCGAACAACGACTGTACTCGATCACAGACGTTCTCCGAAAAATGTCAACCGTCATAAAACGATGTCGCGGAGGTCCGCTCGGCGGCCGCTTCCAAAAGCGAGTACGGTGGTACGTGGACGGTCGCTGACCACCGACCTGCCGTCGTCAAAAGACTCGCCGACGATCGGCCTCCGCCTAACGGGCACGTGTCACATCGTGAGACGAAAGGCCCGTTTCCAGCTGACGGGATTTCATGCCCACGGGACTGAGTGCCCGAGGGACTGGTGCCCAAAGAGGAGTGATCGGGATGAATGCAACAGCGACTCTGATTGGCGCTGGCGCGTCGCAGCTCTCCGATAGGGAGCGTTGGACTGGACGCCACGACCGGACTGGATTCGCCTTGAGCGATCGCGCCAGGCGCGAGGCCAAGCACCGGGCAGCCGTGGCGACTACGTTGCATTGGGCTGATGAGGCCGCCCGGTGCGGAGACCACGTCGACGCCCTGGCGTGGCTTGACGCACTCGAAGCGATGGGGGACAAGCTTCCCAAGACCTACGAGGTCAGGCGTGATTCGTGGTCTGCGCAGAGCGTGCCACAGTAACGGTGGCCCCGCGGCTCGCCGCTTGGTCACAGGCGACGCGCCGGCCCTGAGGTTCGCCAACCACGCGGCTCCCTGCGCCGCGCTCGCGATCGCGCGGGTGGTTACTGCAGGATGTTCACCGCGCGGGCGACGATCAGGCCGATCGTCACCACCGAGACGAGCGACTGGATCCCCATGATGCTCTTCGCCGTCGGCGTGAGCGGCATCGTGTCGGTGGGGCTGAACGCCAGCGCGTTGGTAAGCGAGACGTAGAGGTAGTCGATGAACTGGGGGCGCCAACCGACCGGCTCGATACGGTCGTCGCTCATCTGTGGGAACAGTAGGTCCGGCGGCCCATCCCGGCCCGCGGCGCGCTTGCCGGGCCCTCCACGATCGGTCTCCCAATACCACAAGCCGAAGATCAAGACGTTCGTGATCCAGATCAGCGTTCCGGCAACGATCAGCTGCCGACCGTTTGGTGTTGCATGGTGAAGCAGCTCATGGCTGAGCAGCGCGAGAGACGTGATGTTCGCGGCGCTGACGAACGCGGTCAGGCTCAAAGCCAGGAACCGGCGGACGCGGTGCTCGCCCTCGAGCTCACGTGGCGACGCGAACATCAGCCCGATCAGCAACGCGCCTTCCAACGCAGGCAGCAGCCACCTGGGACCTGCTGTCAGGCGCTTCGGCAGCAGTAGCTGCAGCGCGATCGCGAACAGCACAGTGGCCAGCGCCGGCCACAGCCGCTCCGTACGCCCTGGAGGAGGGTAGGCCTTGCCGGGCAGCGAAGCCACGCTCGCCTTGGGATCTTGAAGCGCCATCGGCGGACAGCGTACGCCCCCGGGAGCTCCGGCTGTGCAGGTGTCCATACGGCTGCACAGCATGTTTCCGCGGCAGGATTGCTCGCGGCGAAGGCCAAGCAGACAGCGTGAGCCCAAGGTCCCCCCGGCCGCAGAATCCCGAACCAGCGCAGGACGACAGTCGCGCGCGCGAGGAGCAGCTCGATCGGCGCGTGTTTCTGCTCCGGGCTGGTCTCGCCGGGCTCGGGTTGGCGACGGCCGGTTGCGGCGGCGGCTCCGGGCCGAAGTCGGCGACGAGCGCATCGACCACAAGCACGACTGCCGTCCTCACTTCGCGAACGCCGTCCGGTCCACCCATCCCAGCGCAGCTCAGGGACGCCATCCGCGGTCCGGTCAAGGAGCGCGGTGAGTCGGGCTTCGCCGGGTGGGCGCACATCTTCAATCCACGATTCGATGGCGTGCTGCCTTCCGCGGTCGCCCGTCCCCTCGACGGCCGCGACGTCCGCGACGCGGTCCGGTGGGGGGTCGGCAAGGGAACCCATGTGCGCGCCCGCTCGGGCGGCCACAGCTATGCCGGGTACTCGACCGTCTCAGATGGGGTCGTGCTGGACCTGCGCAATCTGAATTACGTGCACATCGACAGGCGCGCCGGGACAGCGTCGATCGGTGCCGGGACCCCGCTCATCGATGTCTACGCGAAGCTGGCGACCGCCGGCTCGACGATCCCAGCAGGCTCATGCCCGTCGGTCGGGATCGGCGGGCATGCGCTCGGTGGCGGGATGGGACTGGCCGGCCGCGCGTTCGGGCTCGCATGCGACAACATCGTCGGCGCGACCATCGTCACCGCCGACGGGCAGCTCACGACAGCGGACTCCGATCTCCTGTGGGCGCTTCGCGGTGGTGGGGGCGGCAACTTCGGCATCGTCACCGAGTTCGTGATGCGACTGCACCCCACGCCCGCCAGCGCGGCGCATTTCAACGTGTCGTGGCCGTGGTCCTCGGCAAGCGAGGCGATCGCCGCGTGGCAGGCGTTCGCGCCGCACGCAACCGACAAGCTGACGTCGATCCTGCACATCGAGAGCGGGGGGACGATCTTCGCCAACGGCCAGTACCTTGGCTCGTCGGCCGCGCTGGGCCGGCTACTCGGGCCACTGCTCGCTGTGCCAGGGGCGCAGCTGGCCAGCGGCGATCTTCCGTACCTCGCGCTGCAGCTCTACTGGGCAGACTGTTCCACCAAGACGCTCCAGGCGTGCCACACGATCGGCACGGCCCCAGGCGGCACGATGCCACGAGTCACCTTCACCGCCAAGTCCGACTACGTGGCGAAGCCACTCTCGAGTGCGGGCCGGTCGGCGATGATCGCCGCCGCTGAGTCAGCTCTCGGGACCGGAGCGCTCCTGTGCGACTGCTACGGCGGTGCGATCAACCGAGTGGACCCGAGCGCAACGGCGTTCGTGCACCGCCAGCAGCTGTTCTGCATCCAGTACTACGGGAATGGCGGCAGCACGGCTTGGGTCGACCAAGCCTGGACCAAAGTACGGCCGTACGTCTCAGGCACCGCGTACCAGAACTACATCGATCACGACCTTGGGGACTGGCGGCAGGCCTACTACGGCTCCAACTACCCGCGCCTGGTGGCAACGCAGCGTCGCATCGACCCGCACCGCTACTTCCGCTTCCCGCAGGCAATCGGCACCTAAGACGGCTCGCTCCGCCTCGCTCGGCTCGCTCCGACGGGCGCGCGTGACGGCTGTCGTGTGAGGTCAGCTCGCTGCGGCGTAGCCCTTCAGGCCACCGAAGTCGAGGAGCACGCATTTCTCCTCGCCGACGATCCATGCATCGTGTCCGGGCGGCATGTGGAAGGTATCGCCGGGACCAAACTCGTGCTCAGTTCCATCGTCCATCTTCAGCGCCATGTGGCCTTGCATGACGTAGCCGATGTGCTCGACCTGGCACGAGTCAGTGCCCGACAGCGGCTTCACGTTCTCCGACCAGCGCCAACCGGCTTCGAACGTTCCCAGCCCGACTTGATGCCCATTCAGGTCCACAAGCTCAACGCGACCCTTCCCGTCGGTGAACTCCCGAACCTCATCGGGGTTCTCAAAACGCTTCCCGACAAGCTCTGCCATGGTGTCCTTCTTCCGGTCGACCGTGTTATGGACGAGCCTAACGCGGTACCTGTCCTGAGGCAAGGCGCGGAGCCGACTCCCAGCGCCACAACCGCAGCCTGCAAGCACGGACGGCACGGGAGCGGACCGAGCGATTAGTGTGAGGCTCTGTAGCCGCTGATCACTTCTCGTAGGAGGTACGTCCAGGATGTCGCGATTGTTCGGGCGAAAGGACGCCGGCGACGAGGAGTCGTCGGACAAGCACGGACGCCCTCCCTCGCTGTTCGAGCTCGGGTCCCAGGTCGACGAAGCGGTCAGCCGTGCCGCGGCGCTCCCGTTGGATCAGCTCGCCGCCCAGCTGATGACTCAGTTCTTCACCTCCGAGTACCTAGTGGCCTCGAAGGTCACGGATCTGTCCGGGATCGACACGATCACCTGGAATCTTCTGCCCGACAACGACGGCGAAAAGGCCGGCGAACCGATTCCGGACGCTTTCTTCAGTCTCCAGGACCTCGTCGCCGAGGCGGTGCAGCTACTGCAGAACGCAGGCCTGGTGATGGAGCGGACCTACAGGGTTGGCCAGGGCTCGTACGGCCAGTGGCTCACCGGTCTTGTCACCACCCGGCGTGGACGAGCCGCGCTCGACAACGGCACCGTTGCGCAGATCGTCAGCCCGGCTTACCCGACTTCGGCGTGATCCCAGCACCGCCCGGGGCGACGGGCGGGGCGCGGCGGGCGGGGCGGCGGGCGGCGGGCAGGGCGGCGGGCGGGCATAGGCGGCGGGCGGGCATAACCTCGACAACCCGGCGCCACACGCGCGGGCATGCACGATTAAGTCTGCCCGCCAGACCCAAACCACCACCCCGGCTCGGCCAGACCCAAGTTTCCGAGGTTATTGGTGGGCCGGAAGGTGCGATGGCGGGAGGCGTGACCCGAGGCAGAAGGCCGGGCCTAACGATTCGCTCGGCCGGGATACGCAGGGCGGCCGCCGTCGGCGTGCCACCTAGCGAGCCCGGACTTACGCCACAAACTCGCGCCTCCCGGCCCGACCGAGGCTCGAAAGTCCCCGTCAGCGGGAGTTTCCCGCCTCCCTCACGGTGGCGATACCGAATTTGTTGCATTTCTCCCGCCCCCGCGCGTCACAGCCTCCCTCACAGCCCGCGCGTCACGACCGCGCCCGGCGACACCCAGGACGACGGAGCGCAAGACGGTTTTGCCTCGTCCGAACCCCGCCTCTGTACGATCGTCGTGAACGGGGCATGCTTCGGTCGGGAGCGGCCCAGAGGGCAAGGACTCAAAGGGATGGCCGTCGAGCTGAACAGCACGGACGATCTCATCGCCGCGTACAACGGCGTCAGGGCCGAGGCCGTGCGACTGGCCGGCGGTCCGGGCGACATGCCGCAGCGCGTCGCGCTGCTCCATTCGATCTTCGTGGACTCGGGGCGCAACCACGCCTTCCCGGAGGTCGCCCTTCACGGCGCTCTCTGGGCGTACGGGTTCTACGAGCGCCGGGGCGCGGTGAGCCGGATGATCGCCTACCGCTACTTCTACGACCGCGATGAGCGCGCCCGACGCTCGTACATGCTGTTCGTGTTCTCGCAGGGGTTCAAGGAGGCCAACCGCTCGGTCTTCATCGACACCTACGCCAATTACTACTTCACCAAACGCCACGGCGAGACGCCCGGGGCCGAGGAGATCATCGCGCCGGAGCTGCTCGATGCCCTGAACCGGGTGCATCACTCCGCGCGCTCCGGTCGCGGACTGTCGGGGGGCGAGCGGGGCCGGGTGTTCGAGACCGCGCTGCTGTTCGAGCAGGAGACCACGGTCGGGCCGAAGGTGCGGGAGGAGGTGGCGAAGTTCGACTGCCCGATCCTGACGCGGATTGTGCTCAAGCCGATCGTCCGCTTCACCTACTTCCCCCGTCTCACGGGTTTCGTCTTCCACGACTTCAGCAACACCGACGAGCGGATCGAGAAGGCTGTTAGGAGCTACCGGGTGGCGGAGGAGGCGGGCTGGCCGCACGTGGCCGAATGCATCCGCTACCACGGCGTGCTGCCAGATCGTTTCTTCGCCGACCCGGTCGGATACGCCGATCGGCTGCGGGCGGCGTGACCCCGCGGCGGGGGATCGGCGGGGCCTGCTCGTCGGACTCGCAGTCTGCTGCGCGGCGTTGTTCGGCAGCGCGAGCGCGTACGCGAAGACGAGCAAACCACCGGCTCCGCTAACTCCGGGGTTCGCGGTACCTGGCGCTCGGTGACTCGGTGACGTTCGGCTACGAGGAGTCGGGAGTGGTCCCGGCCCCGAACTACAAGAACGCCGCCAGCTTCTTCGGCTACCCCGAGCAGTTCGGGTCGAACCTGCATGTGAAGGTCGCGAACGCGGCGTGTCCGGGCGAGACGAGCTCGAGCCTGATCAACGCGCATGCGAAGAGCAACGGCTGTGAGAACGAGCCCGGCAATGCAAAGGTCGGTTACCGCACCCTGTACCCGCTGCACGTTCACTACACCGGCTCACAGCTCGCGTACGCGCTGTCCTACCTGAAGGCGCACAAGAACGTCCGGCTCGTGTCGCTGATGATCGGCGCCAACGACTACTTCCTCTGTGTCGAGACGACCAAGGACGCCTGCACGAGCAAGTCGGAGGTCCAGGGCGTGGTCCATACGGTCGCGGCCAACGTGAAGACGATCCTGTCGGCGATCCGTAACAAGGCCCACTACACGGGTCAGCTGGCGATCGAGAACTACTACTCGCTGAACTACGCGTCGCCCGCGACGAACGCGCAGTCGCAGCTCCTCAACAGCACGGTCGACAACGCCGCCAAGCCGTTCCACATCGTGATCGGGAATGGCTTCGCCGAGTTCCAGGCTGCGGCGCTGCACTCCGCCGGCAGCACCTGCAACGCAGGCCTGCTGACGCAGCTCGGCTCTCCCGGCAAGTGCGGGATTCATCCGAGCTACGCGGGCCAGTCGCTGCTCGCCGAGGCGCTCGCGAAGGCCGTCCGGCTGTAGCCGAAAGCTCCGGGATCGGCGGTCGGCGAAAGCCGGCCGCCGATCTGGCCGCGTGGGCCTGTCAGGCCGACGGTTTGAGCTCCGGGGCGCTCGGCTACGACGCTGCGCATCCGGGTAGCACCCAAACCATGTCCGGGCCGAAACTCAACTGGTCGTCCGCCGAGGTCAAGGATGCTGAGCTCGCGGTTGCGCTCGACGGAGACCTCCCGAAGGGCTGGAAGCAGAGCTTCAGGACCACCGTGCGCCTGCTCGGCGAGGGTGAGTGGGGCGAGGTCGCGCTGAAGAAGGGAACCGTCCGCGTCCGCGGTGTCGTGCCCGGCACGGAGGAAAAGCTCCGGCATTACCTCGAGAGCGTGGTGGAGCAGGCGAACAGCTCACACCCGGTCGAAGAGGACGAGTCCGAGGCGGCCGAGAGGCCCGCGGGCAACGGACCGGACACCGAGATGACGGAGGAGTTCCGCTCCTTCGCCGACCGATAGCCGCCGCCGCGCCCGAGCCGCCGCCGCGCCGGCCCGCGGCCGCGCCCACGCCTACGCCGGTGCGTGACTCTTCGCCCAGGCGATGATCTCGGCGCTGCCGCTGATCGTCGCGCCGCCGGGCAGCACCAGCACCGGCAGCTTCTCCTGCCCACTGAGCTGCTTGAGCTTCGGGCGCCGGCCGGTGGTGAACAAACCGAACGGGATCCCCCGCGCATAGACGACCTTGTCGAAGTCGTGTCCGGCGGCGCGCAGTGCCCGCTGGGCTCGCTTGCACGCGTGCGGTGGTGGGCCTCCATCATCGATGCTGCAGACCAGCAATGTCGGCTTGTCGCTCATGTGACCCGGATCGTAGGGGTTGCGGGCCGACTCCAAGGGGGCGACCCTGCCCCGGACCACGCTCGACTGATTAAGCTCGACCCCGACCCCGATCGACAGGAGCATCCGAGATGGAACAGACCTCCGAATTCGTAAGCGGCGTGGACTTCGTCGGCCTCCCCACGCGCGACCTGCCGAAGGCCGCGGCTTTCTACGGCGAGACGCTCGGACTGCCACGCTCGGTCTACCTCGAGGATCGTCACTACTCGGAGTTCGAGACCGGCAACCTGACCCTGAGCGTCTACAACCCGGAGAAGATGGGGCTTGGTTTCGAGCCGAACGCGAACGCGGTCGCGCTCCATGTCGACGACGTCGCGGCGGTGCGCAAGGCCCTCGAGGAGCGGGGCGTGGAGTTTCGCGGTGAGATCATCGACACCGGCGTCTGCCACATGGCACCGTTCTCCGACCCGGACGGGAACGCGCTGATGCTCCACCATCGCTACGCCCCACGCGCCGCGAACGCCTAGAGCCGAGGTGGGGCGCCCTCGCGCCACCCCGGCCCACGACCCGGAGAGGCCTCCCGCGCCGCCACCAGCTCACCCGCCTCGTCGTCGAGCGCCTCGAGCGTCGGGGCGAGCAGCGGATGCCGGCGGCCGGGCGGCACCAGCGCGTACACGTCCCTCGCCACCGTCATCCCGGCGATCGGTCGCAGGGCGAGGTCCCGGAACGGGTCGGTGAGCAGCTCGGGCGTGAGCGACACGGCCAGCCCGCGGAGGACCAGCGCCCGGATTGCCAGCTGGTCATGCGTGATCGAGACCAGCCGCGGCTCGAACCCCGCCGCCCGGCAGGCGCGGACGATCACTCCGTCGGTCAGGGCGGCCGTCCAGTCGTCGTCGCGGAGATCGGACAGTCGAACCTCCCGCTGGGCCGCCAGACGGTGATCGGGCGCGAGCGCGACGACGAACTGCTCGTGGAGGAGGTGATGGCGGCGCACGCCGTCCGCCTCCTGCCGGGGCAGGCTCGAGTCCTCGTACGCGATCGCCAGGTCGAGCTCGCCGGACGCGACCCTGGCCGACAGCTCATCGGGGGTTCCCTCGTCGAAGGTCACGCTGGCCTCAGGGTGGCTCACGTGCAGGCGGGCGATGGCAGCGGGCACGAAGCCCGCGAGTGCGCTCGGGAGCGCGCCGATGCGCAGGCGCATGGAGTCGCCTCCGGCGATCGCCGCGAGCTGAGCATCGGCAATCCGGAATCGCTCGGCGATCGCGTCGGCGTGCTCGAGCAACACCTCGCCCTCGGGCGTCAGCCGGAGGCCACCGGGACCGCGCTCGAGCAGCTGCGCGCCGATCTCGCGTTCGAGCAGGGCGACCTGGTTGGACACGGAGGGCTGCGAGAGGGACAGCTCACGCGCCGCGCCGGAGAAGGACCGCTCATGGGCAACCGCGCGAAAAGTGAGCACGCGCCGCGGATCCATAGGGAAAGCCTATCGAACTGCCAAAACGATTATTTGACGCTATGACTCTGCGGGCTCAGACTGGGAAGCACAACGCAAGCCAACAGAAACAGCCGAGAGTGAGACATGACCTCAGTTCCGCCAATCAGCCTGAATGACAGCCACTCCATCCCCCAGCTCGGGTTCGGTGTCTTCCAGATCCCGCCCGAGGACACGGCGGAGGCCGTCACCGAGGCGTTCCGGGTCGGCTATCGCCACATCGACACGGCCGAGATGTACCGCAATGAGAAGGGCGTCGGCGATGCGCTGCGCGCCTCGGACCTCGACCGTTCCGACGTCTTCATCACGAGCAAGCTCAACAACGGCTTTCACCGGCCCGACGACGCGCGCCGCGCCTTCGACCGGACGTTGTCGCAGCTCGGTAGCGAGTACGTCGATCTGTTCCTGATCCACTGGCCACTGCCGACGCTGTACGACGGCGACTACGTCTCGACCTGGAAGGCGCTCGAGGAGTTCAAGCATGACGGCCGGGCGCGTTCGATCGGCGTCTCGAACTTTCAGGTCGCACACCTCGAGCGGCTCGCGGCGGAGACCGACACGGTCCCGGCGGTCAACCAGATCGAGCTGCACCCGTACCTGCTCAACGACGAGGTCCGCGCCTACGGCGAGGAGCACGGCATCGCCACCGAGGCGTGGTCGCCGATCGCCCAGGGCGAGGTGCTCGACGATCCCGTGATCGAGGAGATCGCGAAGAAGGTGGGGCGCACGAGCGCCCAGGTCGTCCTGCGCTGGCACATCCAGCGCAACAGCATCGTGTTCCCGAAGTCGGTCACGCCCGCGCGGATAAAGGAGAACTTCGAGCTTTTCGACTTCGAGCTCGACGAGGGTGAGATGGAGCGGATCGACGCGCTGGACCGAGGCGAGAAGGGCCGAACGGGTCCGAACCCGGACAAGTTCGCCTACATCCCCGGTTAGGGCGCCGAGGCCTGCGCGAGGCCCGGCGCCCGG
>CAVURH010000016.1:0-302730 GCA_963743725.1 uncultured Solirubrobacterales bacterium | reverse complement strand
GGCGCTGCACCTGGTGGTGAAGCTCCACGTTCTCGAGCGCGAGCACCGCCTGCGAGGCGAGCGACCGGAGCACGTCGCGCTCATCCTCGTTAAACGGACGGCCGGATCGCCCCACCGTGATCAGCCCATGGGTACGGTCGGTTCCGTCGAGGTGGCCGAGCATCACCGACGCGACGCTCAATCCATCGCCGTTGTACTCGCCGAGGTCCCCCGTCTTCAGCGCCGCACGCTCGGGCTCGAGGATCTGGTCCTCGAGCCCCGCGAAGGTCCCGACCCGTGCGGCCTCCGAAAGCGGCTCGTCCGGATCGGCACGGGCGGTCAGGCGGCCGAAATCGGCGTGCACTGCGTCAGCGGCCGTCTTCAGCGCGAGGTCGAGGAGCGCCGGACGGTCGAGGTTGGAGGCGAACGTCTCGCCGATGCGCCGGATCGATTCGCTCAGCCGGGCGCGTTCCTGGGCCAACTCGTCGATCCGACGGGCCAGCTGGCTCGACATCCGATTGAACTCCTCCCCCAGGGCGGCGAATTCGTCATGCCCCTCGGTCGGGACGGGCGAGGAGAAGTCGCCGGTGGCCAGGCGCCGGGCGGCGTGAAGAAAGCGGCTCAGCTGTCCCTGCAGCGCCCGCGACGCCAGCACCGAGAACGAGAAGGCAAGCAGCAGGAACCCGGCGATGAAGGCGAGCGCGAGGACGCGGCTCGTGCTGACCGACGACGAGGTCGCGGACATGCTCGAAAGCACGCTGACCTCCACCGGTGCGCGGCCGAAACCCCTGAAGGACTGGGTCAAGGCGCGGTAATCGCTACCGGCGACGGTGACCGCCCCGCGCTGTGGAAGCCGGGCAGTCCCGGCGGCCACGGGGACGGCGCCCAGCGTCCGCGACCCCTGACGGACGACCACGCCGACGCCCTTGGCGCCCAGCTCTCGGACGAACGATGGGGCGGTGACTCGGATGCGGTAACGGTCAGCGACCGGGACCCACCTTGCGGCGTCACCACCGCGACGCCCGGAGCGATTCCGGCGGGAGACCCGACCGCCACGAGCTCGCGGCCTCCGTCGGTCACCATCACCCGGGCGATGCCCGACTGCGACGCCAGCTGTGCGACGCGCGTGTGCAGCGCGGCGCCCCGGAGGGTCCCGATCGCCTTCGCGATCGTCTCCGCATCGAGACGTCCGGCGGCGGCCTCGCGCGTGTAGATGCTCCCCGCCGCGGTCGCCAGCCCGTTCGCGCGAGCGTCCGCCTTGCCCTGCTGGCTCTGGTCGATGAGCCGGAACACGAGGAAGCCCACGGCCAGCATCGGCACGATCACGATGACTACGAAGAAACTGGTGAGGCGCGTACGGAAGCTCATGCGATGCCCGGCCCGTGGTGAGCGTATCGGCCATTTCTCACAAAACCGAGAGTGTGGCTGCAAACGGACCGCGATCCCCGGAGGCCGGCGCGCGGCCCGACCGGGGCTAAACTGTGGCTCCACCGCGCGGCAAACGCCGCCGCACGGGGCTATAGCTCAGTTGGGAGAGCGCCTGGATCGCACCCAGGAGGTCGGGGGTTCGAGTCCCCCCTCCGTCGTGTGATGAGTCGGGACATGTGTCTCAGATGAGTCGCGTCATAGGTCTCAGTTCGGGGAGCTCGGCCACCGGCCGGGCTTCTTGTTTTGGTTGCGCCAGTAGGTCTTGTCGGGCTCGATCTGGTGGGTGGAGAGGACCTCGCCGGTGTCGAGTTCGATGACGGTGATGTGGTGGTCGTCGGCGAGAGCGAGGACGCGTTTGCGTGCGTGGGTGGTGCCGACCCCGAGGTGGTGCATGCGTCCGGCGCGGCGGATCGTCATCTTGCCTTTGGTGTCGAGGCGGTCGTAGCGGAGGCGGTAGTGCCCTTGGGCGTGGCCGTTGGTCGCGGGGGCGGCTTTGGGGGTGGCGCGGTAGGCGTCGCCTGGGGTTCTGCGGTGCAGCGCGCGGTGTGGGCGCTGCTCGTTGTAGTGCTCGCGGAACTGATCGAGCTGGCGCTGCAGCTGCGCGGTGCTGGAGGCCGGTGGACGAACTCTGAGCCAGCGTTGCAGGGTCTGGTGGAACCGTTCGGTCTTGCCTTGGGTTTGGGGGTGCCCGGGGGACCCGTTCTTCTGTCGGACACCGAGCAGCGGCAGGACGTATTCGAAGGCGTTGCGACCGCCGGTGAACCGGGAGGTGTAGACGCTGCCGTTATCGGTCAGCGTGCTCGCCGGCGGCCCGTAATCGTCGATGACCGCTAGGAAAACGGCCACGACGTCATCGCCCCTCACGGGCCGGTGAACGGTGCAGGAGAGCAGGTAGCGGGAGTGGTCATCAAGCCAGTTCAGGATCTCCACGTCGGTCCCGTCGGCGAGCCGCCAGTGGATGAAGTCCGACTGCCACATCTCGTTCGGCTGAGCCATCTCAAACCGCGTGTAGGACGATCTCGGACGCTTGCGAGGCTCCGGCGTGATCAGCCCGGCCTGGCGCAAGATCCGACGGATCGTCGAGGTCGACGGCGCCCTGAGACCTTCTCGCTCGAGATGCCATCCGATCGTCACCGGCCCCGCGTCCAGGCCATCAGAGGTCAGCTGCGATCGCAGCTCAAGCACCCGCCGACGGACGTCCTCGGGCGTCGCGATCGGTGTCGACTTGGGGCGGCGGGAGCGCGGCTCCAAAGCGTCAAGACCACCCTCCCGGTAGCGGGCAAGGAGACGCTGTAGATGCCGGCGGGAGAACCCGTACTCGGCAGCAGCAGCGGTGACCGACAGCTGCTTGGAAACGATTTGAAGGACAGCAACGCGAGCATGTGACATGCCCGCGACTGTCAGCCCACCCCCGGACAGGCACGCACCGGCGATCGCCGCTCCGGCACTCGCTCCGCTCGCGCCTCCGCGACGACCGCCGGTCTAGGTGCGACCTATGTCCCGACTCATGAGAGACCTATCACCTGGGACATATGTCGTGAACCCACACACCCCTAGCTCCATCGGAAGGCCGCTGTAGATCAGCGGCTTTTCTGTTGGGCGACCGTCGAACCTCCCGAAAACCATTGGCGGCGAGGTTTTCAGGCGGTCTCGGGCTGCAGCTCCGCGACCCGCATCTTCACGCCGGCGGCGGCGTAGGCGTCGATTGCGTCGAGCGTCTCGGCGTCGAGCAGCGCGTGAGCCAGGCTGTCGAGCTGGTCACGGTGTTCGTTGAGCAATCTGCTGACCTGCGCGTGCGCTTCGTCGACCATACGGCGAACCTCGTGGTCGAGTAGGCGCTCGGTCTCCTCGGAGGTCTCTCTGACGCCGGGCAGAAACGGACCCGCAGCTTCGCTCGGGAGTACCGCGATCGGTCCCACCTTGTCGCTCATTCCCCATCGGCCGACCATCTGGCGTGCGATCTGGGTCAGCTGCTGGATGTCTGACTCGGCACCCGTCGTGATCTTGCCGTACACGATCTCCTCGGCGACGCGACCCCCGAGCGCGACCTTGATCTTGGCCTCGAGCTCCTCGCGCGAGTAGGAGACCCGATCGGAATCGGGCGTCGAGAGCGTCACCCCGAGCGCCATGCCGCGCGGGATGATCGAGATCTTGCGCACCGGGTCGGCGTCCGGCGTCAGCATCCCGACCAGCGCGTGGCCGGACTCGTGGTAGGCCGTGCGCTCGCGATCCTCCTGGCTGAGCACGATGCCCCGCGGGGCGCCGAGCATGATCTTCTCCAGCGAGTCAGTGAAGTCCGCCATCTGCACCTTGTCGTGTTCTCGCCGCGCCGCGAGCAGCGCCGCCTCGTTGGCGAGGTTGGCCAGATCGGCCCCGACCATCCCGGGCGTCGACGACGCAATCGCGTCAAGATCGACGTCGTCGGCCAGCGGCGTCGATCGCGTGTGAACCTCGAGGATCTTCCGTCGCCCGGTGCGGTCGGGAGGCTGTACGGCCACGCGGCGATCGAAGCGCCCGGGACGCAACAGCGCCGGGTCGAGGATCTCGGGCCGATTGGTCGCGCCGAGCACGACGACCGCCTCGGTGCTGTCAAAGCCGTCCATTTCAGTCAGGATCTGATCCAGCGTCTGCTCGCGCTCGTCGTTGGCACCCGTCACCGCGGCCGAGCCCTGACGCGAGCGGCCGATCGCATCCAACTCGTCGATAAAGACGATCGCCGGCGCAGCCTCCTTCGCCTTCGCGAACAAGTCACGCACGCGCGCGGCGCCGACACCGACGATCGCCTCGATGAACTCCGACGCCGCGATCGAGAAGAACGCCGCATGGGCCTCACCGGCAACCGCGCGTGCGAGCAGCGTCTTGCCGGTCCCGGGCGCGCCGGACAAAAGCACGCCGTGGGGCATCCGACCCCCGAGACGGCCGTAGCGCTCGGGACTGCGCAAAAAGTCGACGATCTCGGTCAGCTCGGCCTTGGCCTCGTCGATCCCGGCGACGTCGTCAAAGGTAACGCGGATCTTTTCGGGATCGACCCGTCGCGCCTGGGAGCGACCAAAGTTCCCGAGCGCTCCCATCCCCCCGCCGGCCGTCGCGCGACGCGCCAGGAGCACGAACAGCCCGATGATCAAAAGCGTAGGGCCGAACCCGAGCAGGATCTCGGCCAGCAGCGAGGTGCTCTTCGACGTCGACTGCGCATTGACCTGAACCCCCTTTGAGCGCAACAGGGTCGTCAATTCGGCGTTGTTCCAGAACGTCGGCACCTCGGTCGAAAACAGCGTTGTCGGGGTGGCCTTCGTGTCGTTGGGCGGGTATCGGAGCTTGGTCGTGAACGTACCCTGGATCGTGTCGCCCTTCGATGAGATCGACTTGATGTGATCGGCCTGGAGTTGCTCGAGGAAGTACGGGCTAAACGGCACCTTCACCCGCGGCTCGCCCGACGGCTGGAACACGAGAACGGAGATCCAGTTCAACGCCAGCAGCACGATGACGAAGATCCAGAAGCCACGCAGCCGATGCGGGGGCGCGGCTTGTGCTGCTCAGGCATCCCACGACCGTCGGGAGCGGGAGCAACCCGCCATCCGCCCTTGTCGCGCGGCATCGGCGCAGGTGACGCTGCCGTGTCACCGCCCGGCCGGTTGCTCGAGTCTGGACTTTGCTCGGTCACCCATCCCACCTCGCAGATCGAGCCGCCGGCACCTCACCCACCGTCGCTTCTCCTGTCGCCTCTAGCCCGCCCACTGACGGGCCGGATCAAGTGAAGCAGCCCGGACACTCTGATCGCAACGCCGATCGGCGAGTACGGCATAACGTTCCACGTATAGCGTTTCTCGACCTTCCCACCTAGGCGAAACGGAGGCGACAAAATGAGTAGCTGCACCCACCTCGACACAATCACGGTGTTCGAGCTACCTGAAAGCGTCGAGGGCTGCGAGGAATGCCTGCGGGAGGGCGGCGTCTGGCTGCACCTGCGCATTTGCCTGGAATGCGGGCACGTCGGGTGCTGCGACGATTCGCCCAACCGGCATGCCACCGCCCACTATCACTCGAGCGGGCATCCGCTCATCCGCTCGCTGGAGCAGGGCGAGGAATGGAGCTGGTGCTACATCGACGAGGTAGGGATGCTGATCGCGGAGATCCACGGGCACACCCGCATCCCGCCGTCGCCGATGCTCGCCGGGTGATCGGTGATGCCGACCAATCCCCCTCCGGTAACCCTGTTCCAGGTCGCCAAGCGCGCGATCGAGATCAGCGACCCCACCGACTCCGATTCGCGGCTGGGCGACCTGCTGGCCCAGTTCGAGGACGCGGACGAGCCCGTTACCGCGATCCAGAACCTCGAGGAGCGGGTGGCCCTCGCCGTCGAGGGCGTCGACGTCGAGATCGAGGACCCAGCCGTCTCGATGGCGGCCGCAGCGATCCTCTACCTCGCCCACCGCCGCGACGAGCTCGGCGATGACCCACACAAGATCCTCCGCCTGGCGGCGCGAGCCGAGTGGAAGGGCGACCCCCCCGGGAGCGTGCGCGATTGGCTGGCGGACCGCGGCATCGACGTCTGACCCGGGCTAGGTGAAGGCGCCGACGCCTGTGATGTCACGTCCCACGATCAGCGTCTGAATCGTCTCGGTCCCTTCGAATGTGTGGATCGCACTCGATGTCCGCCATGTGTCGGATGACGTGGTTCTCGAGCAAGATGCCGTTGCCGCCCAGGAGGTCTCGAGCCTCGGCGATCACGTGCCGCGCCCTGCTCGTGTTGTTCATCTTCGCGAGGCCGGCGATCGTGTCACGCAGCTCGTTCTGTTCGCCGAGTCGGCCAACCCACAGGCAGTAGAGCTGCATTGCGGTCACCTCGGCAAGCATTCGCACGAGCCGCTCCTGGACGATCTGGAAGCTGATCACGCGCAGCGCAGCGCAGCTATGCGCCCGACGGAACCTGCGCTTTACTAAGGGTCGATGACAGCAAATGCACCGGCACGTCGTGAGGGGCGCGCCGGATTGGTCACATGACGGACACGCGCGAGATGTTGGAGGCCTCACCGGCGGGCGTGCCGCTTGGAGTCGCCGAGGTCGCGGCGGCGATCGACGCTTGCTTGAACTGCGTCCAATCGTGCACGTCGTGCGCGGACGCGGATCTCGTGGAAGACAACGTGGCGGAGATGCGCGCGTGCATCGCACGCTGCCTGGATTGCGCTGACGTGTGCGGCCTGATGGCGCGGATCCTCTCCCGGCCTGCCCAATCGGACCACGTCGTCGTTCACCGGCTGCTGCAGGCCTGCGTGCGCGAGTGCACGCTTTGCGCCGAAGAGTGCGCCCGGCACGCCCAGCATCATCGTCATTGCGCAATCTGTGCCAAGGCGTGTCGCGCCTGCGAGGTGGCGTGCAGGGCGCTGCTCGATGCTGAGGCGTTCGTGGAGCTCGACAAGCTAGCCGGAGGCTGACCGAGGCGCTTCCGACCGGCGCGGCGTGCGCTCCCTCCGCCGTGTTGTGCGAAGCTCCGACGATGGCTGTGATCGCGGTCGCCGAGATGTTCGGGATAAGCGGACGACGGGACGAGCTCACGAGGCTGCTTGAGCGCTTTGAGCGCTGGGCCGCCGGGGAGCCGGGTTGCAGGCGCTACGTGTTCTCGGCGGCACTGGCAGATCCCAGCCGTTTCGTGCTCTTCAGCGAGTGGGAGGGCCAGGAGGCGCTCGACACCCACTACCGCTCCGATGAATTCGCCGACTTTCAGATGTCGCTCGACGGCTTGCTCGCACGACCGAGCGACCTGACCGTGTACTCGCTCGAGAGCGCCGTCCGGCCAACCGACACCCGCCCGATGGACCCGCGCGACGCCGACTAGGCGCCGGCGCCGCTTGCGACGAGACTCGGGCGATTCGTAAGGAGCCTCTTCGGCCGTGTAGAGGGTCTTTTTTGGTTCATCACACGGCGCTATTACGGCCTCGTCGCAAAGTGGGCTCAACCACTTTCCACGTTGCAAAGGGATGAACCACCATGACCCCCAAGGCCAAGATATTGAGCAGGCATAAGCTCACCACCTCCATTGCCACCGGCGCCACCGTGATCGTGCTTGCCGGCGGCGGCTATGCGATCGCCGACTCGAGTTCGAGCACCAGCGCGAATGCGGCCACAGCAGGGAAAGTCATCCCCTTCGACCGGGGCAAACCGAGCCCAGCGACCGTGGTCGGCCAGGTCCCGCCTAGCTTCAAGGCCGGGACCGGGTCGATCGTGACCGGAACAACGGCGAACAAGGCCAAGGCCGCCGCTGTGGCCGCCTACCCCGGCGGCATCATCGACCGCGTCGTACTGCTCAGTGACGGCTCGTACAACGTCCACATAATCGGCGTCAACTGGCCGCACCACGTCTTCGTCAGCAGCAGCTTGAAGGTCATCGGCGCCGAATAGGCCAGCCGGTGTCGCGCCGGCTCCTCGGCGTTGCGCCCTTACCACGACCGCTGGGACAGCCGCAACACCCCGAGAGTCAAGCACCGGGTTTAGCTCGCCTTATCGGCACCTGCGGCGAGAAGGAATATCCAGGCGTTGAGAAGACCGGCGAGTAGGGCGAGGACGTGGACGCCGGCAGCCAGTACAGGCCGCCGAAGTGCTTGACGATTAGCGACACCCCGGCGGCGATCAACGCGACGGCGGTGATCACGCGGGGCGATAAGCGATCGATCGCGACCATCGATCGAGGCTCGTCGGTCACCTCACCGCTACCGAGCGCGAGGAACAGGCGGCCCACCACCAGATTAAACACGACGATCTCGATGCCGAGGGCGGTGGGGCTCTGCCCTGGAATCAAGAGCAGGATGCCCGTGACCAGACGGACGGTGAACACCAGGCCGGTCAAGGCGGCAGTGGCGCTGACGACAGCTACCCCGTAGTTACGCCAAGCCGCGATGTCAAACGCCATCGGTGGCCAGCCTCTGACATAGGCGCATGCCTTCGTCTTGGTATATACCGTTGTCGCTGACGAAGGGAGCGCACTCTATGAAGGCAGCGGTTATCTACGAAAACGGCGGACCGGACGCGCTGCGTTACGAGGACGTACCCGATCCCGAGTGCCTCGACGGCTTGGTGGTGATCGACGTCGAGGCGATCAGCATCGAGGGTGGGGATCTGCTTCACCGTGTCGGGTCGCCGCCGCCGTCGGTTCCACATGTTGTGGGGTACCTCGCCGCGGGCACGATCGTCGAGGTCGGCGCGGGCGTTACCGATCGCGCTGTCGGAGACCGCGTCGTGAGCCTCAACCTGGCGGGGTCGCACGCTTCCAAGCGGGCAGTTGCGGCAATGTCCACGTGGCCGATCCCCGACGGGCTGGCATCGGCTATCGCAGCGTGTGTCCCCGTCGCCTTTGGGACCGCCCAGGAGTGCCTGTTCACCGCTGGCCATCTCGAGGCCGGGCAGACGGCGCTGGTTCACGCCGGGGCGGGAGGCGTTGGGATGGCCGCGATACAGCTCGCCAAGCAGGCCGGCGCGACCGTGATTTCGACCGCGTCCAGCGACGAGAAGCTCGCACGCCTGAAGGAGTTCGAGCTCGACCACGGCATCAACTACGCCAGCGAGAACTTCGTAGAGCGCACGCGCGAGCTGACAAATGGCCGCGGCGCCGAGGTAATCCTCGATTCGGTCGGCGGCGAGAACCTGGTCAATAGCATCGGTGCCCTGGCCTACCGCGGAACGCTCGTCAGCGTTGGGATCGCGGGCCGCGCCGGCTCGAGCATCGAAGCGCGAGCCTTGTGGGAGAAGAACAACGCCCTACGCGGCGTGTTCCTCGGTGGCGCACTGCTGAACGAGTACCCGCGCGTCCACAAGATGATCGCCAACCTGCTCGAGCGGGTCGCCAGCGGCGAGCTGCGAGTCGTGATCGACAAGACGTTCCCGCTCGCGGAGGCGGCCGCCGCACACGCGTACATCGAGAGCCGCCAGGCCTTCGGCCGCGTCGTGATGTGCCCGTAGTCCCGCCGGCGTCGAATCACCGGAGTGGGCGCGTTTACCTGAACCCGGGCGCTCCCCGTCAGCTGGCAGATTCGCCCGCCAGCGAGAGGTCACCCGCCACCGGCGGCGCGAGGTGCGCCTCGACCCAGTCGGTGATCGTCTCGACGACGAGGCGGGAGTCGTCCCACATCGGCACGTGCCCGACGCGCGGCAGGATCCGGAACTCCGCGTTGGGGATCTCTTGCTTGAAGCGCGCAGAACAGGTCGCGATTGGGAGGATCCGGTCGAGCTCCGCCCAGGCGACAAGCGTCGGCGCGGCGACCTGGTCGAGGTCCTCGAGGTGCGCGCGACCGGCGCGCAGACTCGACAGGACGTCGTCGACGACCGTGCACCCGAGCGGATCGAGACTGACATCGACGGCGTCGGCCGGGGAGATCAACTCGCCGTGGCGCATGATGTCCCGCAGCGCGAGCTTGCGCGCGCCGGACCAGCGCATGACGCGCGGGATCTGCTTGCGCGAGGCGCGGATCATCCTCATCTGGCGCGCAAAGAAACGTGCGATCCGCTCCGGCTCGCGACCGCTGGGCTCCCAGCCGCCGCCGGGCGAGAGCGCGACGACGCTGCGTGCGCGGCCGCGCTTGGCGAGCTCGAGCGCAAGCGCGCCGCCCATCGAGTTACCGACGAAGTGGGCGGTGCCAACGCCAAGCTGATCTAGATGACGCTCGAGCGAATCGCCGGCGTCCGCGACCCTCTCGAGGCGCATGCCGGTCGGGTAAGCGGGGCCACCGTTGTGGCCCGACAGCGTTGGCGCGATCACCTCGTAACGCGCGACGAGGTCCGCAAGCACCGGCCTCCAGTGGCGCCAGTGGCCGGTGAACCCGTGGAGGAGTACCACTGGCTCGCCGTCCCCGGCGCGGTACAGGGACGATGAGATCTCAGCCATCGGCGGGGAATCCTATGCGAATACGGGTTTTCATACCTCCGGTTTCTCACCGAGAAATCCGTCCAGCTCCGCGAGCGCCTCCGCCATGTTCGCGCGCCCGTAGCCGACGCGCACGTGGCGCGGCTCGTCGTACACCGAGCCGGGGAGGAGCAGGACGCCCGCGGCGGCGAGACGCTCGCAGAAGCTGTCCACGTCCTCGACGCCGCAGAGCCGCGGGAACCCGATCGCGCTGGCGGTTGGGGGTACCCATTCGAACATGTCGCGGCGCCGCTCGAGGAACCGCTCCAACGCGGACAGGTTCTCGCGCACGATCCCGAGGTTGCGCTCGATCAGGACCTCGCGGTGACGCACGGCGACCGCTGTCAGCAGCTCCGCCGGCGCGCTCGAGCAGATCGTCGTGTAGTCCTTGAGCTCGCCGATGCGCTCCAGCACGGCCGCGTCCCGGGTGGCCAGCCAGCCGAGGCGCAGCCCCGGCAATCCGTACGTCTTCGAGATGCTGCCGAGCGAGACCCCGCGCTCATACACGTCGCACGCGGCCGGCAGACGGTCGGCCGGGTCGTGCTCGAGCTCTCGATAGACCTCGTCGCAGAACAGCACGAGCCGGTGCTCCCGGGCCAGCTCGACGACGCGCGCGAACGTCTCCGAGCTCATCAGCGTGCCCGTCGGGTTGTGCGGCTGGTTGATGTAGATGACCCGGGTCTCGGGACGGACGAGGCGCGCGAGCGCGTCGAGGTCGTGGGCCCAGCCATCGCCGTACGAGCGTCGCCACTCGCTCACGTCCGCCCCGGTGCTCCGCGCCAACTGAAGCGCGGACTCGTAGCACGGGGTCTCGACGATCGCGTGCTCACCGGGTCCGAGCAGAGCGTGGTTGACCAGGAAGATCCCCTCCTCCGCGCACGAGGCGACGAGCACGTCCCCGGCCTCCACAGAGGCGTACAGCGCCGCGATCGCCTCGCGCAGCTCGGGGGCGCCGGGTGACTCGGTGTAGCCGCACCACTGGTCGAGCAGACGCTCGTGGGCGTCCGGCTCGAGCGCAAGCACCTCGGCGATGGTGCGCGACTCGCAGTCGCTGCTGGAGAGCATGAAGCGCGTCGTGAACTCGAAGCGCCCGTAGTACCGCTCGATTCGAAACGGACTCAGCTTCATCGGGTCCGCGCTGACGTTAGCCGAGCGTCGCTAGGGGCCTCGCCTCAGTCGCGCAGACCGCTGAGGATCTCGTCGACCGAGGCGCGCGCGAGCTCGCGCAGCTCGTCGTCGGTTCGGTCCTGGATCGGATGCGGGACCAGAACCCGCCGGATCCCGGGCTGGCCGAGCGCCGCCGCCTGGTGAGCCGCCGCGCCCTCGAAGGCCGAGGAGGCGACGAGCACCGCCGGCCTGTCGTCACTTTCGAAGCTGAGCACGTCGCGCAGACCGCACGACACGCACGATCCTCAGTCGGCGAGGGCTTCGATCACCGCGTCGCAGCGAGCGGCGATCTCGGCGCGCAGGTCGGCCGGGGCCGGCTTGGTGAACGTCGGCTTCGCAGTGCGGATCACGGTGTGGCCACGGGCGGCGATCAGGCTCTCGAGCTCGTCGAGAAAGATGTCGCCGCGCGGCTTGCGGATGTCGAGGAGCGCGATCGTCGCCGGGGCGTCGGCGGCCAGGCGCTCACCGGCGAGCGGCCGCCCCGCGGGCGTCGCCTCGCGCGTGGGGTCCAGGATTGTCACCGCCATGGTTCGACGCTCGCGCTCACGGGCTCCGATCCTATCTCCCCCGAAACCCAGCCTCCGTAGACCATGCTGAACAGTCCAGCGTCCCCGCCGGCGTGGGCGAGCAGGATCTGGCCGGGGGAGGTGAACTTGGAGACGGGCGCAGCCGCGTCGGTCACCCACCGAGCCTCGATGCCCTCGGCGATCCCTCCGGCTCCCCGCACCAGCTCGCCGGCCGGGGACTGAGACCGAGCGACGAGCTCCTCGCCGACGCGCGTTCGATCCCAGCCCGCGTCACGGAACACGCGCCCGTGCTCGGGGCCCACCACGAGCAGCGCATCGAACGCAAACCGCACGTACCGGTGGCCGACCCACTCGAGGCCTCGTGCGAAACTCGCGCACAGCTGCTCCGGGGTACGCGCGAGCTGGTCGACAATCAGTCGCGGTGCCTCACCGGCGAACAGCGTCACGCCAGTCTCACCCTCCGGTATCCCACGGGCCTGCGCCAACCCCGGCCAGGGCGAGTCGTGCAGGCGCTCGGCGAAGCACGAACTGAGCTTGCCGGGCTGGCCATGCGCCGCGCGATCCTCCTCCTGCGGCCGTCCGCCGCCAACGTTGCGAACCACCAGCTGCAGCGCGCGACCGATCGTGAGATTCGCGCGGTTGCCCTGGCCGAGTGCGTTGCCGGCGCCGTTCATCGCGACCTGCTCGGCCAGCGGCCCGGACACGACGACGACCGGGCCCGACGGATGCGTCGTGGACAGGAGGCCGAGCAGCGCAAAGGCGGGGTCGCACGCTGCCTCGACGGCGGCCAGAACGATCGGGAGGACCGCCGGCGGGCAACCCGCCATCACCGCGTTGATCGCGACCTTCTCGACGGTCGCGGCGCCTTCGTAAGGTGGGACGAGCGCGACGAGCGCCTGGGCGTCGCGACTGGTCGCATCGAGCATCGCCACCACCCGCTCGGGCGTCGGCGGGATCAGGGGCAACCCGTCCGAGAAGCCGCGGTCGAACATCGCCTCGAGCGGATCCTCGAGCTCGCCCACCTCGAGCTCGCGAGCCCGCAGGCGGCCCGAGGAGCGTGCAGCGCGAGCCGCCAGCCGCGCCGCCACGGCAGGATCCCGAGTGATGCTGGCGCAGCCGGGGCGCCGCTCGGGCAGCCCATCGAGCGTGAGCGCCACTCCCGCCATGCCCGCCAACTCGGCTAGCCGCGGCCGATCGAGTCCCTCGACGCGCCCGCGCTCATCGCCGCCGTCCACGAGCACGACCGCCGGCACGGCGTCCGGGTCGAACCGTGTCGACAGCTCGAGCTCGTCGTCGAGTTCGGGAACCGACCCGAGCTCCAGGCGCTCGGCCTGCGCGGCTGTGTCCTCGGCGCCTGACTGGGAGACGATCCGGATCGGCGCGCCCGCGGCCCGCGCCCGGTCGAGGACCGGCAGCAGCTGGTCGCAAACGGGACAGTCGTGCTTGACGAGCGCCACCAGCTCCACGGAGCGACCCTACCACCGCACTGGTCAGCCGAACGACCCGGCCCCGATCCTCGCCTCGACCCATCTGCGCGTAGGATTCGTCACGGGGATGAGCGAAGCGGAAGACAAACCCGATCACCGCGGTGCCGTGCTGGACGCCGAGGTGCGCCTGCTGGTTGACAAGCTCGAGCAGTACGGCGTGCTGACCGAGGAGGCCCTGGCCCGCCAGGCCGGGGCCGGGCTCTGGTCCCAGGGCACGTTCAAGGCGGCACTCAGAAGGGGGGCCGACGAGGGCGCGATCGTCCTGCTCCCCGACGGCTTCGTCGCCCTACCCGACCGTAGGTCGCACTGAGCGCCGACACCGCGCGCGTTGACGGAAGGCGCGCCCGGGAGTAAAAGGCCCCGAGACTCGATGACCAACATCGCTCTGATCACCCTCCGCCTCGACTTGCCGGCGCACTTCCTCGATGAGCGGGGACAGCGTGCAGGGTTCGTGCTGCTGATCGCGTTCCTCGGGTCGTACCTGTTCATCCGCACGAGCGCCCGGCTGATGCGCAGCCCCAAGGTTCCGTGGTGGCCTGGGAGCGTGACGACGGGCGGCGGCCTGCACCTGCATCACCTGGTGTGGGGAATCGTGCTGATGATGACGGCCGGTTTCCTCACCTTCGTCCTGGGCTCGGGGAGCCCGAGGACCGAGATCCTGGCCGCGGTGTTCGGCATCGGCATGGGCCTGACCCTGGACGAGTTCGCGCTCTGGATCCACCTCGAGGACGTGTACTGGTCCGAGGAGGGTCGCTCGTCATTCGATGCCGTCGTCGTGGCCTTGGTACTCGGCGGCCTGATCGTGTTCGGGCTGACGCCGTTCGACCTCCACAACGCGTCTTCGATCAGCACCGTGATCACGGCCGTGGGCATCGACGTCGGGCTGGCCGCGATCGCGATCTTCAAGGGCAAGCCGATGTTGGGGCTGCTCGGGCTGTTCATGCCGATGTTCTCGCTGGTCGGCGCGATCCGGCTCGCCTCGCCGACCTCGCCGTGGGCGCGGCGCTTCTACAAGCCGGGCAGCCACAGGCTCACCCGCTCGAAGGCGCGCTGGGAGCGGATCGAGGAGCGGCGCCGCCTGATCGGGGATGCCGTGGCAGGGACGCCGACCGAGGAGCTTGCACCGGAGACCGCGGGCGCCGCCACCGAGAGCGAGCCGGTGAGCAGCGACTGAGCCGGACTCAGTAGCCGCTCGCGCTGACCAGATAGCCGAAGTACCGGCCGGCCACCGGATGCCAGGGATCGCCGGTGAAGCCGTTGGCGGCGGACGAGGCGGCGGCCGCGTCGGCCCGGATCCTGGCCAGCGTCGCGGCGGGGCCGAGGCCCGCGCAGGGTCCGGGAACGCCGCCGTCGTCGATGCAGAGCGCGACCGAGCCGGTCACGTGCGGCGCCGCCTGGCTGGTTCCGTCATAGGTGCTCGTACGGCCGCCGAGGCCGTCCGAGAGAACGCATACGCCCGGGGCGGCGATCGTGTGCGCCTGCTCCGCCGCGGAGCCGGCGTAGTTCGAGTACGAGGCGTAGGAATCGTCGTGCTCGTGCTTGACGCACGTTCGCGGGCCGACGCCGCCCGGAAGCCCGTCCGTGTCGGCCATCGCGGTGACGGTCAGGACCTCCGGATAGGCGGCGGGGATGGAGCCGGCGAAATCCGTCGAGCCGTTTCCCGCGGCGGCCACGTAAAGGACTCCGGCTGCCGTCGAGGCGCAGATCGCCTGGTGCTCGGCATCCCGGTTCGCCGTCCCGCAGTTGCCGTCGCTCGTGCCGCTCCCGGCGAGGCTCATGTTGGCGACCCGGATGTTGAGCGCGGCGGCGTTGGCGGTCACCCAGTTGATCCCGCACAGGATTTGCGACAGCGAGCCCGTGCCGGACTTGGACAGCACCTTGACTGCGTAGATCCGCGTGCCCGGCGCCACGCCTACGACGCCCGAGCCCTGGTCCGCGGCACCAATCGTGCCGGCGACGTTGGTCCCGTGGCCATTGTCGTCCTGGGCGGCCGTGCCGCTCTTGACGCAGTTGACGCCGCTGACGGCGTTGAGGTCGCGGTTCGCCAGGTCGATCCCGGTGTCGAGCTCGGCCACGGCCACGCCGCTGGCAGCGTGCACCAGGGTTCCTGTGGCGGCTCCGATCCGGCGGACGCCGACCGGCTCGGTCTCGCCCGGCGCCAGCGCGACCATCCCGGTCGCCGTGAACGTTACGTCTGGCTCGACGTACGCGACGTCCGGATCGGTTGAGAGCCGGCGCAGCTGGCCAGGCGTCAGCCGCGCGGCGAACCCCTTCAGCGCGTGCGCGTACTCGAACGAGGGCGTGATCCCCGCGCTGGAGTGGAGCCTCTGCGTCTCGGAGGGCACATCGGCGACTGCGTGATCCCTGTAGACGACCACGAAGGGAGCGGTCCTCGCGGCCGGGGCGGCCGGGGCGAGCGCCAGCGCTCCGACGACCGCGAAGAGCGGGGCCAGGGCGCGTCTCATGGGCATGGCCCGGTGGCCGCGAGGGCGATCGGGCGTGGCGGGGGCGGTGCCTGGAGATGATGCCGGCACTCCTCGGCCGGCACCGGACGGCCGATGTGGAAGCCCTGGGCGAAATCGCAACCGAGCCTGTGAAGAATGCGGCGGATGCTCTCGCTCTCGACGCCCTCCGCGGTGACGCTCAGGCCGAGGTTGCGCCCGAGCTCGATGATCGAGCGCACGAGCACGGCGTCGTTCCGGTCCGTCTCCATCCTCGTCACGAACGACTTGTCGATCTTGATCTCGTCGACCGGCAGCTGCTGGAGCTGCGAAAGCGAGGAGAAACCGGTACCGAAATCGTCGATCGCGATCCGCACCCCCATCCCGCGCAGCTCCTCGAGCGCGGCTCGCGCTCTGCGCAGGTCGGCCACGATCCGGCTCTCAGTGATCTCGAGCTCGAGCACCGACGCCGGCAGCTCGAAGCTGTCCAGGAGAGCTCGGACGACGGACGGAAGATCGTGGTCGAGCAGGTTGCGCGTTGACACGTTGACCGAGACGGAGACGGTCAAACCATCGCGGCGCCACCGCTCGCACTGCGCGAGGGCCGTCTCGAGGACGCATTCGGTGAGCGGCTTGATCACTCCGGTCTGCTCGGCGAGCGGGATGAAGCCGTCCGGTCCGATCCGGCCGAGCTGCGGATGGTTCCAGCGCACAAGCGCCTCGACCGACGAGATCGTGCCGCCCTGCAGCGGCGCCTTGGGCTGGTAGTGGACCGCGAGCTCGCCGCGCTCGATGCCGCGCCGCAGCTGGGCCGCGAGCGCGAGCCGGTCGATGCTGTACTCGTCGGACTCCTCGGCATACGTCTGAACCGAGGTGTCCGAGGCCTTGGCGCAGTAGAGGGCGACGTCGGCGTGCCGCAGCAGCTCGGGGACCGTCCGGCCGTGCTGGGGATAGCACGCGATTCCGATGCTCGCGTCGAGCTGGACCGCCAGCGTGTCGATGTCGATCGGCCTGTCGAGTGCGGCCAGGAGCCGCTCCGCGACGACCTCGGCCGCGGTGCGGTCGCCGTCGAGCACGACCGCGAACTCGTCGCCGCCGAGCCGGGCGAGTAGCGTCTGCTCGCCGGCGGCGTCGGTCAGCCGGTACGCGATCCGCCTGAGGACGAGATCGCCGAACTCGTGCCCGAGGGTGTCGTTGATCGCCTTGAAGTCATCGACGTCGAGCAGCATCACGGCGACCGCGCCATGCTCGCGCTCGGCCACGGCGATCGAGGACTCGAGCGTCCCCGCCAGCAGGGTCCGGTTCGGTAGCTCGGTCAGCGCGTCGTGATAGGCGCGATGGCTGTTCAGCGCTGCCTGGCGTCCGCCCATGTAGATCGCCAGCACGGGCACAAAGCACAGCGGCACGAGGGCAACGGTCGCATGGGCGGAGGCGACGACCGCCGGCGCGAACGCGAGCAGGCATCCCGCCGTCCAAGCCTGGAACGCCAGATCGTCCCGCATGTAGCGCGGGACGGGCAGGCCGGCGAGGAGCGCGGCGCCAATGCACGCGAGCGCATGGTTGACGGCGAACATGGCTGCGCCCGCGGCGAGAATCGCGAGCACCTCGGATCCGGTGATCACGACCATCGGCGGCTGCGCTCCGAGCAGGGCGAGCACACCCGCGGCCGCGAGCATCGCCAGCGCGTACTGCGCGGCGTTGAACAGGATCCGAATCGCGGGCACACGCTCGATCCCGTCGGCGATGACCACGCTGGCCACGTACACGGTGATCGCGGGAGCGAGCCCGAACCGGATCAGCATCGCGAACGCGAACGCGGTCGAGATCGTGACCTTGGCCAGCCCGTGGCGCCTCGGCACCGGGATCGGGAGGAGCTCGCCGATCAGGACGAACAGCGACAGCAACCAGAACAGCCCGGTGTCATCGACCGTCCAACGGGTCGACCACATCACGGTGGCCGCGGTGGCCACGGCGGCCGCGGCGGTCACCCACGTGTAGACGACGAACGACCTCGGGCTCGAGGCTCGCGTGCGTCGGCGGCGAAACACGCCCGCCTAATCCCGGTCCCGGCCTGCGCCCGACTCAGCCGCCGACCTTGTGGCCGGTATCTCCGCCGCCCGACTGGTGCTCAGCCGACTTGCCAGACGATGTCGCCGACTTGCCAGGCGATGTCGGTTTCGAGGCCTGCGCCGGAACGGCGGCGACGGCCAGTGTGAGGGCGACGCCGGCGAGAGCCAGCGCCCGGACGACCGGCGGCTTCGCCGAGTCGAAGCTGATGCCACGCATATGCAAAACCACCTTGCTGTGAGGCGCCCCTCGAGACCCCAGGGGCTGTGATCAACGAACCTTAAATGCCTATCGTCAGCCGGACGGCGACCCGCATCGGACATTCGTCCAGGATTGACGAATTTGTCTAAAGCTTTGAGGAGGGTTGTCGAGCTAAAGCGCTTTACGCCGTCTCAGATGATCGCGATCGGGTTCAGCGGCGACCCGGTCCCGCCGGTGATCACCAGCGGGGCCGCCACGAGCAGGAACTCCCACCGACCGGTGCGCTCGCACACGGCGCGGAGGTCCTCGAACTGCAAATAGTCCATCAGGTGAATGCCCATCGCCGTGATCGCGAGCACGTGGATCGGGAACTCGACTCCCTCGACGCTGCTCGGAGCGGTGTCGCTGTTGCCGTCCGAGCCGAGCGCCGCCACGCCGCGCTCGGCCATGAACGGCATCGCCGAGGCGTGGAGCCCAGCCTTGGTGGCCGACGTGTCCCATGGGCCGAGCTCGTTCAGCCGCCGCACCAGGCCGGTGCGCACGAGCAGGATGTCGCCCTCGCCCACGCTGACGCCCTGGTCGCGCTCCGCCGCCTCGAGATCGGCGCGAAGCATGTGCTCGCCCGGCTCGAGCCAGTCGACCCCGCGCACCCGGGGGATGTCGAGCAGCACCCCGCGCCCGACGAGGCCGTTGCGGAGGACCTCGATCGAATCCGCTCCGGCCCCCGCGTCGGTCACGGTGCCCTCCGGCCGGCCGTTGTACAGCGACCCCTTGTAGGCGACGTGGCAGAGCGCGTCGATGTGCGAGTGGCCCTCGTGGTGGAAGTCGAGGCCGACGTAGTCCATCTGAAAGTGGATGTGACCAGGACCCTCGCCCAGGTTCGTCATGTGGTGATCGGCGGGATTCGGATTGTCCTCGGCGGCCTCGGTGTTCAGCGGCAGGCTGAGCGAGACCGAGACTCCCTCCTGCACGAGCCCCGCCGCCGCCGCGATCCGCTCCGGGGTGATCAGGTGGACGGCTCCGCGCTCATCGTCGTCACCCCAACGCCCCCAGCAGCCGAGGCGCTCGAACAGCGCGCCGAACTCCTCGGTGCTGAGCTTTCCGTTGTCGGTCATTCCCTTCCTCTCCGTTCAGATCACCGCCGCCGGCGGCTCGCGGCCGTCGATCACGGCGATCACGTTATCGGCGCAGAGCACGGCCATCGCGTCCCGGGTCTCCGCCGTGGCCGATCCGATGTGCGGAAGCAGCACCGTGTTCGGCAGCTCGCACAGCTCGGCCGGTACGTCCGGCTCGCCCTCATAGACGTCGAGCCCGGCGGCGCCCAGGTGCCCGGAGCGCAGGGCATCGATCAGGGCGGCGGTGTCGACCACGCCGCCGCGGCTCGTGTTGACGAGGATCGCCCCCCGCTTCATCGCCATCAGCGCCGTTCGGTCGATCAGGTGCCGGGTCTCGGCGCGCAGCGGCACGTGAACGCTGACGAAGTCGGACTCGCCGAGCAGCTCCGGGAGCTCGCGCCGCTCGCGCTCCCATCCGGGGCGCCGGCTGGGCGAGCTGTAGAGGAGGCGGACGTCGAAGCCGGCGAGCAGGTCGGCCACCCGCAGCCCGATGCGTCCGAAGCCGACGATGCCGACGGTCGCGCCGACCAATCCCCGGCCGAGCAGCTCGTGATCGGCGACGTGGATCGAGCGCGCGCGGCGCACCTGCGCGTCGGCCTCGGCGATGCGCCTAGCGGTGGCCAGCATCAGCGCCACGGCCAGCTCGGCAGTGGCCGTGGTGAGCACGTCGGGCGTGTTCGTCGCCCGGAGGCCGCGGCGGCGGATCGCCTCGAGATCGAGGTTGTCGTAACCGACGCCGAAGTTGGAGACGACCCTCAGCGACGGACCCGCGGCGTCGAGCAGCTCGTCCGAGACGGGGACGCTCGGGCTGGCGACGATCGCCGCCGCCCCGGAAGCGCGCTCGAGCAGGTCCGAGCCGTCGGGCATCTCGACCTCGAAGCGCGCTCGCAGCCGATCGAGTCCGGCCGCGGGCAGCGGGAACGCCACCAGCACCTTCGGCCTGCCGGTCACCGGGTCGCGTTCCCCTCGCCGAGACCCGGCGACGGCCCGGCCTCGCCCGTTGGCCGCCGCGACGCGCGCGTCGCGAGCCACCGCTGACCGAGCAGGGTCAGGCACCCGGCGACCAACAGCATGGTCACGTTGACCAACAGCACGAGGAGCGCGCCCTCGGCCTTGCTCACCTCCCCCACTCCGGCGGCCACGCCGAAATAGGCGGAGGCCGGAATCGTGGTCACCGAGATGGCGACTCCGACGGCCGAGCTCGCCCGCGTCTCGAGCGCGAGGATTGCCGCGACCCCGGCCGCAAAGGCGACGATCGGAGTCGAGATGTTGACGGTGGAGAGACCGGCCAGGAAGCTCTTCTGCTCCAGATCGATATTGGTCGAAAGCAGCCCGAGGTGCTTGAGCACGAGGGTGAGAAGGAGGGCGACGATGCAGACCGTCGCAAGCCCACAGACGAGCGCAAACAGCGCCCTCGCGGCCAGCCGCCACCGGCGGAGGACGATCGCCGTGGCGGCCGCGGTCACGGGCAGCGTGTCCGGGCTGATCGCCATCGCGCCGACGACCAGCGTGACGTTGGCGTAGATGACGCCGAACCCGGCGATCACGCCGGCGGCGATCATGAAGACCAGATACCGAGCGAACGGGCGGGCGTTCACACCGGCCTGGCTCAGCAAATCGGCCCACACGATGCTGGCCAGGGGGTGCTGCGCCGCCGAGTGCCCGATCGCGTCCAGGCGCACGAGCACGATGTCGTCCCTCGGCACTCCCAGCCGGGTGAGCTGCCGGAGCGCGCCGTCGACCGCGTCGTCGACCAGCTCGGCCGTCACCAGCGCGGCTTGCGCGTCGCCATCGCCAGTGCGGATGACGTGACCCGCGCCAGGGATCTCGCGGAGCCGGCGCGCGACGTCGGCCATCGCGCCTGGAGCTCCGAACACGCGCAGCTGCAGCACCTAAACGGGCGCGTTGGCTTGCTCTTTGTCGGGCGCGGGCGGCGCGCTCACGCGCTTGCGGAACACGTGGAAGGACCAGCCCTGGTAGAGCAGCACGATCGGGAAGAACAGCACCGCGACGACCGTCATGACGACGAGCGCGTAGTGGGCCGAGGCCGCATTGTTGACGGTCAGGTTGTAGGCGGCGTTGGTGCTCGAGATCATCACGTTGGGATATAGCGAGATGAACAGCTGGCCGATGCTGGCGGCGATCGCAAAGCCGGAGGCCGCGAACGCCCACCCGTCGTTGTCGGTGCTGGCCAGCAGCTGGGCGCAGATCACGGCGATCACGCCGAAGATCTGCGTCGGCTCGGGAACCGTACCGCCGCCGATCACGACCAGCGTCCAGATCACCCAGGCGATGTTGACGACGATCGCGATCACGCCGAGCACGCGGGCAAAGGCGCGAGCGCGATCGCGGATCTCGTCGGTCGTGCGCAGGGCGAGGAACGTCGAGCCGTGGAGCAGGCACAGGACGAGCAGGTTGACGCCCGTCATCAGGCCGTAGCCGGTCAGCAGGTCGAAGAAGTTGCCGGTGAACTCGTGGTGCTGGTTGATCGGGAGGCCGTGCAGCAGGTCGCCGAGGCCGACGCCGATCAGCAGCGGGATCAGCATGCTGCCGACCGCCAGCGCCCAGGTCCATCCAGTCCGCCACCGCTGGCTCTCGCGCTTGCCGCGGTACTCGAACGACACCCCGCGAGCGAACAGAGCGACCAGGATCACCAGGAGCGCGAGGTACAGGGCCGAGAACATCGTTGCGTACCACTCGGGGAAGGCGGCGAACAGCGCCGCGCCGGCGACGACCAGCCACACCTCGTTCCCGTCCCACCACGGACCGATCGTGTTGATCGCGACCCGGCGCCCCTCCTCCGTCCTGCCGATCCAGGGGTGGAGCGCCCCGACCCCGAAGTCGAAGCCCTCCAGCACGAAGAACCCGATCCAGAAGACCGCGATGATGATGAACCAGATCGTGTGAAGCTGCATCGGCTCAGTAGGTGAGGACGGGGGCAGGGGCACCGGCGGCGTCGCCGGGCTCGGCGAGCTCGCGATCGATGTCCGCGAGACCGCGGCGGGAGTAGCGCATCATCAGCATCAGGTCGGCGGCGCCGAGCACGATGTAGGCGAGGATCAGCACGATCAGGCTGATCCAGATCTCGGTCGCGCTCACCGACGGTGAGTTCGCGTTGACCGTCTTCTGGAGGCCCTGCACGATCCACGGCTGCCGGCCGCTCTCGGTCAGCAGCCAGCCGGCCGTGTTCATCAGGAACGGTGTGATCACCGCCCATATGCACACGGTCAGGAACAGCTTCGAGGAGCGGAGCTTGCGCCGGTGCAGGAGCCATCCGCCCCACAGCGCGAGGAGCAGGATCAGCGTGCCCAGGTAGGCCATCACGCGCATTGACCAGTACTGGATGAACACGTCGGGGACGTAGTTCCCGGGTCCGTACTTGGCCTGGTATTGAGCCTGGAGCTGGTTCAGCCCGGTCACCGGACCGTTCCACGTGCCGGTCGCGAGCACAGAGAGCAGATGCGGTATCGCGATGATCTGGGTGGGGGTCTTGTCGTTCGCACCGCCTCCGATCTGGAAGGCGGAGAACGAGCATGGCTTGCAGCTGTTCCACTGCGCCTCGGCCGCGGCGATCTTCATCGGCTGGTAGTGGTTCTCGATGATGCCGAGCTGATTGCCGACCGACAGCTGGATCACGATCGTTGGGATCAGCACGATCAGCGCCACCTTGGCGGTGCGGTGGAAGGAGTCGGCATGGGTCCGCTTGCGCAGGTACCAGGCCGACACGGCGAGCATCACCAGCGAGCCGGTGATCAGCGAGGCGAGGATCACGTGCGCGTAGCCCCATACGAACGTCGGGTTGACGAACAGCGCCCAGATGTTGTTGAGCACCGGCTGGCCCGCCTTGTTGAGCTTGTAGCCGACCGGATGCTGCATCCATGAGTTCGCGATCAGGATGAACATGGCCGAGAGCATCGAGCCGATCGCGACGGCCCAGATCGTCGCCAGGTGCACCCGCTTGGGCAGGCGGTCCCAGCCGAACAGCCACAGTCCGAGGAAGGTCGACTCGAGAAAGAAGGCGATCAGCCCCTCCATCGCCAGCGGGGCGCCGAAGATACCGCCGACGAAGCGGGAGTACGTCGACCAGTTCATTCCGAACTCGAACTCCTGGACGAGCCCGGTGACGACGCCGATCGCCACGTTGATCAGCAGCAGCGTCCCGAAGAAGCGGGTCATCCGCTTGTAGTCGGGGTCGTCCGTCCGGTACCAGGCGGTCTGGAGGATCGCCACCAGGAAGGCCAGCCCGATCGTCACCGGGACGAACAGGAAGTGATAGACGCTCGTCGTGGCGAACTGCCAGCGGGCGAGGTCGTTTGTCATCAGGCGCGAGGTCCAGTCGTGGAGGACTCGGGTACCTGAGGCGCCTGCGGCTCGGGTCGCTCGATGCTCGAGAGCTCACCGTCCATGACGCGGTTCTGGCGTGCGCCGAAGCCGGCCGAGATCCAGGTGGTCAGCACGGTCAGTCGCCGGCCGCCCACGCCGCCGAGGTAGTAGAGGTGCACCCCGAGGTACATGAGGAACGCGATCACGCCGTGCAGCTTGTGCCCGCGCACCTCGCACACGGCCCTCCCCCGGCCGACGACCGCGAGTGCGCCCTTGTCGAAGTACTTGAACGGCTCCGAGGCGCCGGGATGTCCGTGGCGGATCCCGTCGGCGACGTGGCCGGCCTGCTGGATCGCCACCGTGGCCAGCCCCGGGAGCGGCTTGCCGTCGGGCCCAGCCAGCTTGGCCGCGTCACCGATGACCGATATCTCAGGATGCCCGGGGACGCTCAGGTCGGGATTGACCTCGATCCGCCCGCCCCGGTCCGTTGTCGCGCCGGCCGCCCGGGCGAGGGCCGCGGCCACGTCGGCCGTGCGGACACCGGCTGCCCAGATCACCGTCCGGGTACGGATCCGCTCCGTCTCGTCGCCCACCTTGATCGTCACGCCGTGTGGGTCGATCTCGGTCGCCAGCGCGCCCTCGCGTATCTCGACGCCGAGGCCTGCCAGCTCCTTGGCCGCGATCGCGGAGGTCTCCTCGGTGAACGCCGCGACGATTCGGGTGCCGGCATCGAGCAGGATCACCCGGGTGGAGCTCACGTCGATGCGCCGGAAGTCCCGGGTCATCGCCTGACGGGTGAGAACCGCCAGCTGCCCCGAGATCTCGACCCCGGTCGGTCCGCCGCCGACGACGACGAACGTGAGCCACTCGTCGCGCGCCGCGGCGTCGTCGGTGCGCTCGGCCTCCTCGAAGGCGCCGAAGATCCGGTTGCGCAGGTCGACCGCGTCCTCGAGCGTCTTCAGCGGGCACGAGACCTTCTGCCACTCGTCGTGGCCGAAGTACGAGGTCTGACCGCCGCAGGCGAGGATCAGGCTGTCGTAGTCGAGCCGCTCGCCGCGGTCGAGCACGACCTGGCGGCGCTCGGCGTCGATCTCGGTCACGGCGGCCATCAGCACGTCCGCGTTGGCCTGGCGCTTGAGCATCTCGCGGATCGGGGCCGCAACCTCGCCCGACGAGAGCGCGCCCGACGAGACCTGGTAGATCAGCGGCTGGAACAGGTGGTGGTTCGAGCGGTCGACGACCGTCACGTCGACGTCGGCGCGCTTCAGACCGCGCGCCGCCGCCATCCCGCCGAAGCCGCCCCCCACGATGAGAACCCGGCGGCGCCGAGCGTCACTGCCATCATCCGCCATGCGCCGGCTCCGGGCCGGGGCGCTGCCCGCCCATCCGCTCGAGCAGATGGTCGCCGACGCGCAGCGCGTTCGCCATTGCGGTCAGCGCCGGGTTGACGGCGCCGATGCTGGGGAAGAAGCTCGTGTCGACGACGTACAGGTTGTCGAGCTCGTGGGCCTTGCAGTTGGCGTCGAGCACCGAGCTGCTCGGATCGTTCCCGAACCTGACGGTGCCAGCCTGGTGCGCACAGCCGGCGACCGGAATCTCGTTCTTGAGGTAGGCGTGATGCGGCAGCAGGTGGCCGTGGTGCATGCCGAGGTCGCTCGAGCATCTCCTTGAGCTCGTGGTACAGGCGCTCCTTGGGCTCCTCGTTGCTGGCCGTGTAGCTGATCTGGATGTTGCCGTCCTCAGTGAGCGTGACGCGGTTCTCAGACAACGGCAGATCCTCGGTCGAGAGCCAGAAGTCGACCGCGTGACGAGCGACGTCGCGCAGCGTCCACTCGGGCGCAAATCGCGTCTCGCCCGGCTTCTCGCCCCGGAACATCGCCGCCTGCGACTTGCCGACCATCTGGATGTTCCCCAGCGGGTACTCGTACTTCTCGCTCGCGAAGTAGAAGTCGTTGACCCCGAGTGTCTTCTGGAACACCGTCGGGTTCTCTTCCTTTGAGAGCGCCAGCACGGCCTGGCTGTTGTGGAACATGAAGTTGCGGCCGACCTGGTCGGAGCCGTTCGCGAGCCCGCGCGGGTGCTTATCGGTCGCGGACGCGAGCAGCAGCTTGGCGCTGTTGGCGGCGCCGCAGGAGACGACCACCAGCGGCGCCTCGAACGTCTCGGGCTTACCGTCGAGGTCGACGACCACCCCGGTCACCTCGTTGCCGGCCTCGTTGGTCTGCAGGCGGACGGCCTCCGCGTCGGTGAGCAGCGTCACGTTCGGGTGCTCGATCGCCGGCCGCACCGCGATCACCTCGGCGTCAGATTTTGCGTGCACCAGGCACGGGAAGCCGTCGCAGTTATCGCACCGGACGCACTTGCTGAACGGCATGTTGGACTCGTCGAGCAAGATCCCGCAGGGCGCGTGGAACGGGTGCAGACCGGCCTTGGCGAGGTCGTCTGAGAGCTGCTGGATCCGCGGCTCGTGCGAGACCGCCGGGAACGGGTACGGAGCGCTCGCCGGGGGCTCGGTCGGATCCTCGCCGCGCGCGCCGTGCACCTGGTAGAGCTGCTCGGCCTGCGTGTAGTACGGCTCCATGTCCTCGTAGGAGATCGGCCACGCGGGCGAGATCCCACCGTGATGACGCAGCTCGCCGAAGTCCTCCTTGCGCAGCCGGTACAGCGCGGCTCCGTAGCGCTTGGTCGCGCCGCCGACCCAGTAGTGCACCTCCGGGTGGAACGACGAGCCGTCGGAGTAGTACCACGTGTCGGGCGAGACGTAGCGGTTCTCCACGAACACGTTCTGCGCCAGCCAGTTCTGCGGCTCGCGCGGGAGCCAGCCGCCGCGCTCGAGCAGCAGGATCCGCTTGCCCGACGGGGCGAGGTGGTGCACGAGCGTGCCGCCGCCCGCGCCGCTGCCGATCACGATCACGTCATATGAGTCGCTCATCAGGTGATCTCCGCTATCCGCTCTGCGAGGACGATCCGCGCGGCGGCCTCGACCGCCGCCAGGTGCGAGAACGCCTGCGGGAAGTTGCCGAGGTGCCGGCCGGTGTCGACGTCGAACTCCTCGGCGTAGAGCCCGAGCGGGGACGCGACCTTGACCAGGCGCTCCATCAGATCCCGCGCCCGCTGCATCTCGCCGATGATCGCCAGCGCCGAGACCAGCCAGAACGAGCAGATCACGAACGTGCCCTCCTTGCCCGACATGCCGTCGTCGGTCTCGTCGGTCCGGTAGCGCAGCACGAAGTCGTGCTCGGTCAGCTCGTCGGCGATCGCGAGCACGCTCGCGCGCAGGCGCTCGTCGCTCGCCCGGCAGGAAGCCGAAGATCGCCGCCAGCAGCGTCGAGGCGTCGAGCGAGTCGGTGGCGTAGTGCTGGCGCAGCACCCCGCGCTTGTCGACTCCGTGCTCGAGGATGTCGGCCTTGATCTCCGCCGCGGTCTCGGCCCAGCTGGCGGCGAGCTCGTCTTCGCCGCGGATCTCCGCCAGCTTGGAGGCGCGGTCGAGCGCGACCCAGCACATCAGCTTCGAGGAGACGTACTGCTGCGGCTTGCCGCGCGCCTCCCAGATGCCCTGGTCGGGCTTGCGCCACACCGCCTTGGCGCACTCGGCCTGCGATTGGACGAGCGGCCACAGGCGCCGCGGCAGCCGCTGGCTGCGCCGCGTGTGCAGCAGCACCGAGTCGAGCGCGGCGCCGAACACGTCGTTCTGGCGCTGGTCGAACGCGCCGTTGCCGATCCGGACCGGGTGCGCGCCCGCGTAGCCGGAGAGCTCCTCGAGGAGGGTCTCGGTCAGATCTCGGCGGCCGTCGATCCCGTACATGATCTGCAGCGCGCCGTCCTCGTTGCATTCGAGGTCGGCGATGAACTGCATGAACTCGTCGGCCTCCCAGTCGAGGTTGAGGAAGTGCAGCGCCTGGAGCGTGAACGTCGAGTCGCGGATCCAGGTGTAGCGGTAGTCCCAGTTGCGCTCCCCGCCCGGCGTCTCGGGCAGCGACGTGGTCAGCGCCGCGACCGTCGCGCCGGTCGGCATGTACGTGAGCCCCTTGATCGCGAGCGCCGAGCGCTGGATCAACGGCACGCAGCTCGTGATCGGGAATCCGCGCGCGGCCGAGCCAGTTGCGCCAGAAGCGGGTCGTCGCCGCGAGCTGCGCGTTGGCCTCCTCGATCGTCTGCCGGCACGCTGCGCTCCTCGGCCCACGAGAGCGCGCAGTAGAGCTGCTCGCCGGCATGGAGCACGTGCCGGGCCCGGGCGCGACCGGCCTCGATCCCGATCAGCATGTCGGTCTGAAGCCGGATCGTCTGATCGCCTCCGGTCGCGTCGGCACGATGGCGATCGTCGCTCAGCGACCACTCGGCGGCGCTGCGGCCGTAGTCGAACGCCGGCTCGCACACGAGCTCGATCTCGACGCTGCCCTCGATGCACGCCACGGTCCGCACGAGCATGTGCTCGGCGTCCTCGTCGGCGGGCGGGCGCGTGTGCGGGGTGACCGTGTCCTCGCCGCGCCGCGGCCCCATCGTCAGCGCGTCGCGGACGATCGCCCAGCCGCTCGGCGTCTTCCACGCCGTGACCAGCGTGTTCGTCCCCGGCTCGTAGACCCGGCCGCTGGGCACGTTGATCCCGAACGGACCGAGCCGGAACGTGCCCGCGCCGCGATCGAGCAGCGTCCCGAACACGCTCGGCGAGTCAAACCGCGGCACGCACAGCCAGTCGATCGAGCCGTCGGGCGCGACCAGCGCGCCCGTGTGGCAGTCCGAAAGGAACGCGTAGTCGGCGATCGGCGTGAACGGAGACGGCGCAGCGGCGCTCTGGGCGGGCATCGTCGGCGCCGCGGCCGGCTTCGAGGCCGCTCCGCCGTCGGCGGGCGCGTGGGACCTGCGCTTTGCTCCGGCGGCGGGGCTCATGTCACCACCCACGGTCGGTGCCAGCGCCCGTGAGGACCGAGTATCTTCTCCGCCGCCTCCGGCCCCCATGAGCCCTTCGCGTACGGGTGCACCGGCGGTGGATTCTCGAGCAGCGGCGTCATCACCCGCCAGCACTGCTCGACGCCGTCCTGGCGAGTGAACCGCTGGCTGTCTCCGACCATCGCGGCGATGCAGCAGCACCTCATAGGGCGTCGGGCCCTCGCCCCCCTCCGCTGCGAACTCCATATCCATGCTGATCTGCTCGGGCTCGACCGCCTCGTGGCGCTGAGCGTCGACGAGCATCCGGATCCCGGTCGTGGGGTCGAGCTTGACGACCATCTGGCTTGGCTCCGGGAGGCGTGACCAGCCGACGAACCCGAGCTTGGGGGGCTCGCGGAACACCACCCGCAGCTCGGTCTGCGTGACCGGGAGGCACTTGCCCGGTGCGGATGTAGAACGGGACGCCCGACCAGCGCCAGTTGTCGATCTCGAGCCGCAGCGCGGCGTAGGTCTCGGTCTTCGAGTCCGAGGCGACGCCGTCGATCGATCGGTATCCCTCGTACTGGCCGCGCACGTAGTGGTCGGGATCGGCCGCGGGCATCGACCGGAACACGGAATAGAGCGCGTTCTTGAGCGTGTTGGCCTCGCCCGACGCGGGCGGCTCCATCGTCGCTGCGGCAACCACCTGCATCAGGTGGTTGACGACCACGTCGCGAAGCGCTCCGACGGGGTCATAGAAGTGCCCCCGGTCCTCGACGCCGAAGCTCTCGGCCATCGTGATCTGGACCGAGGCAGACGTAGTGGCGGTTCCAGATCGGCTCGAACATCGAGTTGGCGAACCGCAGATAGAGGATCTCGTCCAGGCCCATCTTGCCCAGGAAGTGGTCGATCCGGTAAAGCTGTGATTCGTCGATGTACTGGTGGATCTCCTCCGCCAGCTCCCGCGCCGATGCCAGATCGTGGCCGAACGGCTTTTCGACCACCACCCGCGCGTCCTTCGTCAGCCCGGCCTCGGACAGCCCCTTGATCACCCGGCCAAACAGAAACGGCGGGATCTCGAGATAGAACACGGGGCTCCGCACATCGCCCAGGGCCTTCTTGACGCTGTCATATGTGCCCGCGTCATCGAAGTCTCCGCTCACGTACGAGAGCCGGGCGGCCAGTCGTTTGAACACCTCGTCGTCGATCTTCGCGCCGCAATCCTCGATGCACTGGCGGGCGTGGGCACGGAGCTGATCGATCGACCAGTCGTTGACCGCCACGCCGACGATCGGGCACTTCAAAAGGCCTCGAGCCTCGAGCCGATAGAGCGAATTGAACGTCATGACCTTTGCCAGGTCACCGGTGATCCCAAAGACGACGAAGACGTCGGCCTCCGGCTGGCGGTCGGAGGCCGCGTGATCGGGGTTTGTGTTCGGGCGAGCTTCGACTGCAGTGGACATTCAAGGTTCCCTTTCTGCGTGACCCCGGTTCAACCCCAGCCATGCTCTACGAGGCCGTGAGCGTCGCATCATCCGATATGGGTGAAGTTCACGATTACTCAACACCTCTCGCGGGCCGCTGACCTAGATTGCGCTCCGCGAGCCATCCAGTCTCGCGAGACCCCATCACGGCGCCGCGTCCTCCCCGCCTGCGGGGTGGCGCTCGCACCAGCAGCCGTCTGGTGCGGGTCTCGAACCTGCAGCGCTAGCTGAGACGGCCCCGGCCGGCCGGCTGACGGCCGGCCGGGTTGCCGACCGTCTCTCAGACGGGGATGTTCTGGTTGAGCCGGAACAGGTTCTGCGGGTCCCAGCGGCGCTTGCACTCGACCAAGCGCCCGAACTTCTCCTCGCCGAACGAGGCCCGCAGGCGATCGCCCTCGTCGGGCTCGATGAAGTTCGAGAACGCGGTGCCGACCCCGAACCCGCGCATCGCCTCGGCGAAGCCGCGCGCCCAGACCCGGTTCTGATCGTCTTCGGCCGGGTCCATCCACATCGCCAGGCAGAAATACAGCCACGGGGCATCGACGACGTTCAGCGCCATGTCCCTGCTCGGCGAGTCGCTCACCGCGCCGCCCATCGGGGCGAGGATCAGCTGGCCGAACGGCGCGGGCAGCCGCTCCGCCTCGGCGACGACGGCGTCGATCGCCTCATCGGGCAGCGAGCCCAGCCAGTCGACCTTGAAGTACTCACGCACGCCGCGCGGGTTGCCCGCGTCGAGCATGCTCTGGAGCGCGACGTAGGGCATCGGCTGGATCAGATCGACCACCGGAGAGCCGAACGCGCGCAGCGGGGCAGCGCGCCTGCGCACCCTCCTCGATCGATCCGACGTAGCAGTACACGACACCGACGGCCGGCGCCCCGCGAAGCTCCTCGGGGACGAACGGCTCCGGCGGCGCGGTCAGGAGCGCCACGCCACCGCCGACGGTGTTCGGGGAGGAGGCGATGAAGTCGCGGTAGAAGCGGATCACCTCGCCCGCCTGCGCTCGCGGCCACAGCAGCATGCCCCCGGTGATCAGGGGGCCGACGGGGTGCAGCTCGAACTCGAACTCGGTCACCACGCCGAAGTTGCCACCGCCGCCGCGAATCGCCCAGAACAGGTCGTCGTGCTCGTCCGCGCTCGCGTTGACGACCTCGCCGCTCGCCGTGACGACCTCGGCGGACAGAAGGCTCTCGCACGTGAAGCCGTACATGCGCTCGAGCCAGCCGCTGCCGCTGCCCGTGGCGAGGCCGCCGACACCTGTGTCGGAAACGCGGCCGCCGGTCACGGCGAGCCCGTGCTCCTGCGTCGCGGCGTCGCACTCGGCCCAGACGGCGCCACCCTGGACCCGGGCCCGCCGACGATCCGGGTCGACTGTGACCGCGTTCATCGGACGGAGGTCGATCACGATACCGCCGTCGCAGGTGCTGTAGCCGGGCGTCGAATGGCCACCGCAGCGCACCGCGAGCGGGAGCGCGTTGTCACGCGCGAACGACACCGAGGCCGCGACGTCGGCCGCCGACGTGCACCGTACGACCGCGGCCGGATAGCGGTCGACCATCCCGTTCCAGACCTTGCGCGACTCATCGTAGGACGGGTCCCCGGGCGCCACGACGTCGCCGCTGACGCTCGCCCTCAAGGGCTCCACGTCCACGCGCGGACTGACGATCTGACTCACTCAAACCACCCCCAAATTCGTTTGTCTACCGCTGCCCCTGCGCTGTTCAGGAGCAGGCTAACAGAGGAGAGGCCGCGATCAAGCGCGCGCTGGATCGCTCGGTCTAGACCCAGCCCTTGCGGTGGAAGTAGATCAGCAGCCCGACGCAGGTGGCGACCATGCTGCCCACGCCAATGGCCCAGAACGCCCACGCATGAATGATGTGCGTGACCATCCAGCCGAAATTCTGGCCGAAGAACCCGGTGATGAAGGAGAGCGGGAGGAAGATCGTGGCGATCACGGTGAGCTGCTTCATCACGTCGTTCTGGCGGTTGCTCACCGTCGAGAGGTAGAGGTCGGTGGCGCCGGACAGGAGATCGCGATAGGAGTCGATCAGGTCGCTGATCCGGATCAGGTGGTCGTAGACGTCGCGAAAGTAGTCGCGCTCGTCGAGCTGGAGGCCGGGGAGATCGGCGATCTGGTCGATCCCGCGGGCGAACAGGTCGCGCTGGGGGGTGATCACCTTGCGCATGGCCACGAGCTGGCGCTTGAGCGAGAACAGCCGCTCCAGCTGCCTATCGGTGGGATCGTCGAGCACCGCGACCTCGAGCGAGTCAATCTCGTCATCCATATCGGCAAGCATCGGGAAGAAGCTGTCGGTCAGCGCGTCTAGCACTCTGTAGAGGAGAAACTGCTCGGAGTGCAGAACCCTGCCCTGGAGCTGCTCACGCTGCTGTTCCAGTGGTGGCAGCGGGGCACGATGAACGGTGACGAGGTATTGCCCGGATATGTAGAGATGTACCTCGCGGAGCGGTTCCGCGTCGTCCGACCGGTCGCGCCAGCCGCCGTAGAAAACCATGAACACGTAGTCGCTGTAGTCGTCGAGCTTCGGGCGCTGGCCGAAGCTCTCGGTGTCCTCGAGCGCGAGCGGATGGAAGCGGAACAGCCCGTGCAGGCGCCGCAGGTCGTCGTGCCCGGGGTCAGTCAGGTCGAGCCAGAAGAAGTGGTCACGTTCGAGGTAGTCGCGGATCTGCGCCTCGTTGATCTCGGAGAGGCACGGGACCACGAACTGGAACTCGTCGCCCGCGTCTTGTCTGGTCTCTGCTCTCGCCTTTCCCACCGGCATCGCACCGCTTCTTCTAGCGGATGGCGCAGACATTGTTCTGAGAACCGCCCTCGACCCGCCCGTGGTGAATTAACTCACCGGCCTGACCCAGGGCGTTCTAAGGTGTCGCCATGAGTGCTCACCGGCTGAGCCCTCTCCAGAGTCCCGAAGTGCGGGAGGCGGCTCTGAAGCAGATGCGGATCCTGATCGTGGATGACCGCTCGAGCAACGTTGTGCTCCTCGAGCGCGTCCTCAGCGCCGCCGGCTACACCCGGGTCGAGGCGACAACGGACTCGACCGAGGTCGCGGCGCTGTGCGGCCGCTACTCCCCCCACCTGCTGCTGCTCGACCTCCACATGCACCCGGTCGACGGCTTCCAGGTGATGACCCAGATCGCCCCGATGATCGACGACCGCCAGGTCACGGTGCTGATCGTCACCGCGGACGTCTCGATCTACGCCCGCCGACACGCGCTCTCGCTCGGCGCCCGGGACTTCCTCACCAAGCCGCTCGACAACACCGAGATCCTGCTCCGCGTCCACCAACTGCTCGAGACGCGCTACCTCGAGCTCCAGCTCGAGAGCGAGAACGAACGGCTGGCGGAGCGCGTCAGCGAGCGGACCCGCGAGCTCGAGCGCGCGCGGCGCGAGCTGCTGACGCGGCTGGCCCTGGCCGCGGAATACCGGGACTACGTGACGGCCGAGCACACCCAGCGCGTGGGCCGCACGGCGGCCCTGCTCGGTAGGCGGATCGGCATGAAGCGCGCAGATGTAGAGATGCTCCGTGATGCAGCGCCCCTGCACGACATCGGCAAGCTCGGGGTGTCGGACGCGATCCTGCTCAAGCCCGGACCACTAAGCGAGGAGGAGACCACGATGATGCGCGAGCACGTGGCGATCGGGGCGCAGATCCTGAGCGCCAGCCATTCCCCCGTGCTCCAGCTCGCGCAGGAGATCGCCCGCTCGCATCACGAGCGCTGGGACGGCTCGGGCTATGTGGAGGGGCTGGCCGGGGAGGAGATCCCGCTGGTCGGCCGGATTACCGCAATCGCCGACGTGTTCGACGCCCTGACCCACGAGCGCCCGTACAAACCTGCCTTCCCGGTGCCCGACGCCGTGGGTGAGGTCCTCAGCCAGGCCGGCCGCCAGTTCGATCCCCAGCTGGTCGAGGGGTTCGGCGAGCTCGACCACGCGGCGCTGGTCTAGTGGCGCGCTCGGCGGCCCTGGTCTAGCTCGCGCCCGCCTGCGCGCCGTCGCTCGCGGCTGCGCGGCGCCGGCTGCGCGCGCGCGTGGCGGCGGGCGCTGTGGCGGCGGGCGCCGTGTCCGCCGGAATGGCCGTGGGCGAGGTGAACAGCATCGTCACGACCGACGCGTCGAGCTTCCCTTCACCGGCGGCGCGCTCGAGCCGCTTGGCCGACTCGAGCTCGATCTTGCGGATCCGCCTGGTCATCGCCTCGAACTCGCGTGCGAGCGCGAGCCACCCCCTGCGGTCCACGGTCACGGGACTCCGCGTGAGATGCGCCTCGCGCGCGTCGAAGCCGCCGCTCGCGGCGGCACGGTTGACCTGGTCGCTGATCTGGCGCAGGGCGGCGGCGACGGTCGCCTCCTTGACAACCCCGGGAGTCATCCCCCAGATCTCGTCGGTGATCCGGGGACGCGTGGTCGCCGTGTAGTAGTGCTCGACGGCACCGCGCCGGGGCACGCGCTTGACGAGCTTGAGAAAGCCGAGCGCAGCCAGGCGACGGACGTGGTAGCTGACGACGCCGAGCGGCGCCTCGAGCTCCTCGGCCAGCGCGCTGGGGCTGGCCGTCCGTCCCTCCAGGGCGCCGAGGATCCGCGTGCGCAGCGGATGCGCAAGGGCCTTGGCGAGGGCCGTGTCGGTGATGTCCTGGTAGGGGCGCAACGGCTATTTACAGTAACGCGTGATAGGGTACGTTGCGTCAAAAAACTCACTAGGAGGGCCCGCGAATGCCGATGCTCGACGCCTACATCCCAGAGGGTGCACTGGCCCCGGATGCCGAGGCGGAGTTGCTTTCCAACCTGACGGACATCCTGATCCGCAACGAGGGGGCGGATCCGACCAATCCGGCCGTCCGCTCGATCGCCTGGGTCTTCCTGCACCGGCCTGCCGCCGTGTACGTGGCCGGAAAGCGCGCGAGCGAGCCGCGGTACCGCATCGTCGCGTCCGTGCCGGAGGGCCAATTCGACGACGAGCGCCGCGAGGCGATGGTGCGCGAGGTCACCGAGGCCGTGCTCGACGCGGAGCAGGGCGCCCGCGATCGCGATCCGATGAGGGTCTGGGTGTTCGCAAGCGAGATTCCCGACGGCACCTGGGGCGCGATCGGTCGCATCAACCGGCTCTCCGACATCGCCGGCTTTGCGCTCGGCGACGCCGAGAAGGGCCAGCGCTACGCGGAGCGCCGCCTGGCCGCCCGTCGGGGCGAGCCCGCACCGGTATAGCCGGCACGTGTAGCTCTCCACCGCGAACGATCGTAGACGCCGGCTACACAGGCGTACCATTCATGTATGACCGCGCTCGGCGTGTCGCTGCTGGTGATCGGAGCAGTCGTGATCGTGGTCGAGGCTCACGTCCCGACGCTCGGAATGCTGGGCGGCCCCGGAGTGGTGGCGATGGGGATCGGCGCTGTGCTCGTGGTCGCTGGACTGGGCGGCGGCGTGGTGCTCGGGATCCTCGCCGCGCTGCTCGTCGTGGCGGTCGGCTTCGGGATCGTCGGGCTATCGGTCCGGAAGGGCCTGTCGGTGCGACGGCGGAGAGTTAGCGCCGGTCCCGAGAGCATGGTCGGGCACATCGGCGTCGTGCAGAGCTGGAACGAGCCAGCCGGCAAGGTGCTGGTCGACGGCGCCCTGTGGCACGCCCGCCATGGCTGGGGCGATGACGACGCCGGCGCGCTCCACGTGGGCGAGAAGGTCGTCGTGGAGCACCTCAACGGGCTGACGCTGCGGGTGCGCGCCGCCGAGGAGTGGGAGCTGGCGCCGTGATCGCCGCGATCATCATCGTGCTCGGCGTGCTCGCCCTGATCGCGGTCGCCGCGGCCGGCGCCTCGGTCCGGGTCCTGCGCGAGTACGAGCGCGGGGTCGTCTTCCGCCTCGGCCGGCTGATGGATCAGCGCGGGCCGGGCCTGATCCTGCTGATGCCGACGATCGACCGGATGGTCCGCATCAGCCTGCGGACAGTGACGCTTACCGTGCCGGCCCAGGAGATCATCACCCGCGACAACATCCCGGCCCGGGTCACCGCGGTCGCCTACTACCGCGTCGTCGACCCCAACCTTGCCGTGACCCAGGTGGAGAACTTCCACAACGCCACGCTCCAGATCTCGCAGACAACACTGCGCTCCGTGCTCGGCGGCGTCGACCTCGACTCGCTGCTGGGCGAGCGCGAGCAGCTCAACGAGAGCCTCCAGCACGTGATCGACGCCCAGACCGAGCCGTGGGGGATCAAGGTGACGACCGTGGAGATCAAGGACGTCGAGATCCCGGAGCGGATGCAGCACGCGATCGCCCGCCAGGCCGAGGCCGAGCGCGAGCGCCGGGCGAAGATCATCAACGCCGAGGGCGAGTTCCAGGCCGCGGCCAAGCTCGCCCAGGCGGCCGATGTGATCGCCGTGAACCCGGTCACCCTCCAGCTCCGCTATCTCCAGACCCTGCGCGAGATCGGGGCCAACCAGAACTCGACCGTCGTGTTCCCGATGCCGATCGACCTGGTCAAGCCGATGCTCGAAGCGGTCTCGCGCACGCATGGCGACAGCAGCGCGCACGCGGAGAACAGCGACGCCACCCCGCCTCGCAGCCTCGAACGCGGACAGCCCGGCGTGCTGCCGCAGCCCCGGCCGGCCGAGAAGAAGCGCGCTCAGTAGCGCCGCGCGGGGTTCGCCGCCCGTCCGCAATACCCTGAGGTGCGATGGCAGCTCGCGCCGACATCCGCAACATCGCAATCGTCGCCCATGTCGACCATGGCAAGACGACCCTCGTGGACGCGCTGCTGTGGCAGTCGGGGGCGTTCCGGGAGAACCAGGCCGTGGCCGACCGGGTCCTCGACAGCACGGACCTCGAGCGCGAGAAGGGGATCACGATCCTGGCGAAGAACACGGCCGTGCGCTACGGCGGCGTCAAGCTGAACATCGTCGACACGCCCGGCCACGCCGACTTCGGCGGCGAGGTGGAGCGCGGGCTGACGATGGTCGACGGTGTCCTGCTGCTGGTCGACGCGAGCGAGGGCCCGCTGCCGCAGACCCGCTTCGTGCTGCGCAAGGCGCTCGAGGCGAGGCTGCCGGTGATCCTCGTGATCAACAAGATCGACCGGCCGGACGCGCGGATCGACGAGGTCGTGGACGAGGTCTATGAACTGTTCCTCGACCTCGACGCCGACGAGTCTCAGATCGAGTTTCCGATCGTCTACTGCAACGCCAAGGCCGGGCAGGCGTCGCTCGATCCGAGCCAGCCAGGCCGGGACCTGAAGCCGCTGCTCGACCTCCTGATCGACCACGTACCCGCCCCCGAGTACGACCCCGATCACCCGTTCCAGGCCCATGTGACGAACCTCGATGCCTCCCCCTACGTCGGCCGTGTGGCCATCTGCCGGATCCGCCACGGCAGCATCCACCGCGGCGAGACGATCGCGTGGTGCCGGGTCGACGGCGAGATCACGGATGTGCGGGTGGGCGAGCTGTACGTGACCGAGGCACTGGACCGGGTCGAGGCCGAGGAGGCCGCCGCCGGCGAGATCATCTCGGTCGCCGGTATCCCGGAGATCACCATCGGCGACACGCTCGCGGACGCCGCCGACCCGCGGCCGCTGCCGACGATCACCGTCGATGAGCCCTCCCTGAGCGTGACCATCGGTATCAACGACTCGCCGCTGGCGGGCAACGACGGCGACAGGCTCACCGCCAGCCAGGTCAAGGCCCGGCTCGAGCGCGAGCTGATCGGCAACGTGTCACTGCGGGTCAACCCGACCGACCGGCCCGAGGTGTGGGAGGTCCAGGGGCGCGGTGAGCTGGCGCTGGCGGTGCTCGTCGAGCTGATGCGGCGCGAGGGGTTTGAGCTGACCGTGGGCAAGCCGCAGGTGGTGACGCGGGAGATCGACGGCCGCACGAACGAGCCGGTCGAGCGGATGAGCATCGACGCGCCGGAGGAGTACGTCGGGGTGATCACGCAGCTGCTGGCGCTGCGCAAGGGCCGGATGGAGCAGATGGTCAATCACGGCACAGGCTGGGTGCGGATGGAGTACCTGATCCCCGCCCGCGGGCTGATCGGCTTCCGGACCGAATTCCTCACCGAGACCCGCGGCACGGGCATCGTGCACCACGTGTTTGACCGCTGGGAGCCGTGGCACGGCGACCTGCGGACCCGCCCCAGCGGTTCGCTGGTGGCCGACCGGCGCGGCAGCGTCGCGGCGTTCGCCCTGTTCAACCTCCAGGAGCGCGGGACGCTGTTCATCGCCCCGGGCGAGGACGTCTACGAGGGGATGATCGTCGGCGAGAGCGCGCGGGCCGAGGATCTCGACGTCAATCCGACCAAGGAGAAGCACCTCACCAACATGCGGTCCTCCACGGCAGACGAGCTCGTGCGGCTGATCCCGAAGCGCGAGCTCTCGCTCGACCAGGCGCTCGAGTTCCTACGCGAGGACGAGGCGGTCGAGGTGACGCCCCTCGCCGTGCGCCTGCGCAAGGTCGAGCTTGGCGCTACGGCCCGCCAGAAGCTGACGCGGGCGAAGAAGCGCGCCGGCTGATCAGGCGGCGTACTGGCTCGGCGAACAGCAGGACTACGCCGGCGAGGAAGCCGATCCATCCCCAGATGACGTTCGGCGGCGAGAAGCCGAAGCCGACCCGATGCGACCCGGCGCCGACCGCGACGGCCTGGAACAGGTCACCGGCGCGGCCGATGCGCACCGGGCGGCCGTCCACGGTCGCGCTCCATCCGGGCATGTAGGTCTCGCGGCGGACGAGCACCGTCGGCCGCGCGCAGGTGAGGTTCACCGCCCCCCGGCCGTCGGGCCGGACCGCGCATCCCGGCGCGGTGAAGTACGGCGCCGAGCCCGCCAGCTCATAGATGCGGGTCACCGGACTCTCGAACACGAGCCTGAACGTGGCCGGGCTCTCGGGCAGCGGCTGCGAGCGGGGCGTGATGACGTACTTGACCGAAGCGGCGCGGTAGGCCGCAAGGTTGCGGTCGAGCTCTTGCAACGGCGAGGGCACAAACAACGACCGGCCCCCGGACGTGGTGCCGATGAACTTGGTCGGCTTGGCGTAGGGATCCAGGCGCGTGTGCACGTAGTGCGTGAACAGGGACGGCACCGGGAGGTCGTTGACGTTCAACTGCGCGACGCCGAAGTAGGCGCCGTAGTTGGGCGCGAGCGGGCCGAGGGAGAACGCACGCGAAAGGCCGAGATTGCGCTGTAGAAAGGTGACCGGCGTCAGATCGCTCTGCACGGCGCGGGGAGCCGACGCCTCGGGCACGACGAAGAGCGCCAGCGCGTCGGCGGCGACGAGCAGCGCGGCCAGCCATGTCCGCCGCCGGTCATTGCGCAGCATCGAGATCACCACCCCCGCGACCAGGATCAGGCAGCCCCACGCGATCGCGCCCGCATAGTAGGGCCGGTGGCTGAACTGCGTCCCAAGCTGGCCGGCGAGCGAGTGGGCGGCGATCCCGGCGATCGCGACCACGGCGAGCAGCCCGAGGCCTACCCAGACGGCGCGGCGGCGCGGCTCCGGGCGCCGGGCCAGGTCTGAGAGGCCGAGCGCGGCGAGCACGACCATCGAGAACTCGACCGAGGTCGTCGCATAGCGGAAGAAGACCACGCGCGACATCCCCGGCAGCAGGCCGAAGATCCGGCCGACCACATAGGGCTCGTGGTACATCCGGGCGAGCGCGAGAACGATCCAGACGCCGAGGATCGCGCGCAGCCCACGCCGGCCCCTGGAGAACAGGCCGAGCACGGCGAACAGCAGTAGCGAGGTCGAGAGATAGCCACCAACCGTCCCCCAGATCGAGAGCAGGTGCAGGTGCGGATCGTCGTAGTGGAAGATCGGGCCGAAGATGTAGGGCATCAGCAGCTGCGGGAGTCCCTGCGCGGAGATGTGCCCATTGCCGAAGAAGCTCGAGTCGTGGTGCGCCAGATCGGCGTGGCTCAGGTAGTCGACCATCGCCACCAGGAGTGGCGCGCAGAGCAGCGTGCCGACGAGCGCGCCGACGGCCCCCTTGACGAGCAGCGGGCGCAGGCGCGCCCGGCCGAGGCAGCCGCAGCGCCACGCGAGCCAGCAGACGGCGAGCACGGCATCGATGTAGGCGACCTCGGGGAAGCCGGCGTAGAACGACAGCGCGCCCGCCACCGCAATCAACCACCACCCGCCCCGGCGACCATCAACGGCGGCCGAATAGGCACGCTCGATCCCGAGCAGCAGCAGCGGCAGGAACGCGACCGGGTTGACGGTGGCGTGCGAGAACCACGCGAAGGTCCCGTTGAGCGCAAAGGCGACCCCGGCCGCGACGCATGCGAGGCGGCCGAGCCCGAGCCGGCGCAGGAGCGCGAAGGTCGCCAGCCCGGCGATGATCTCGAACAGGATGTGCTCGTAGAGCTGGCCGTTGGAGAGCAGCGTCAGGATCGTCGGCGGGAAGAAGGCGGCGGATTGCATCTCGCCCGCCAGCGGCGCGCCGGTGCCCTCGAACGGGTTCCACCAGGGAATCTGCAGGTGGAGCCAATCGAGCATCGCGCGGTGGCCGAGGGCCTGCGAGGTGAAGGCATTGTTGGGGTCGAGCGTGTTCGCGCCGCCGGCTGGGCCCAGGATGACGTTGGTGGCCAGACCGCTGCGCGGACCGAGGGGATTGGGGTCGGAGAAGTCGAGGAGGTAGGCCAGGTTGGCGACGATCACCGCGAGCACGATCGCGGCCATCGCCCACGTTTCCGGCGAGACGCGCTCGAGGTGTGCGCTGAGCCTTGGGTAGCGGCGTCGGAGGTTCGCCGCAATGCGCGTGAGATGTCTCACGCGGGCACATATTGGCGCAGTCGCCGCGATCGCCCCGACCCGCCCGGCAACGCGCCATAGCTCTAAGCTGGCGCTCTCAGTGAGCCCACGCCAAGCCGAGAGCTCTCCGCACCAGTCGGGCGGTCCGACGGAATCGCACGCTGCGGTCTCCGCGAAGGTCGTCGTCGTGATGCCGGCACGGAACGCCGCCAGGACCCTCGAGCGCACGGTTTCGGCGATCCCCGCCGACGTCGTCGACGAGGTCATCCTGGTCGACGACAGCTCCACGGATGAGACCGTCGAGGTCGCCCGGCGGCTGCCGCTTCACGTGATCTGGCACCCGCACAACGTCGGCTACGGCGGCAACCAGAAGACGTGCTACCTCGAGGCGCTCCAGCGGGGCGCGGACGTGGTCGTGATGCTCCACCCCGACGGTCAGTACGAGCCGTCGCTGATTCCGAGGATGGTCGAGCCGATCCTGGCCGGTCAGGCCGACATGGTGCTCGGCTCGCGGCTCGCCGTGCACGGAGCCTGGAAGAAGAGCGGCATGCCCCGGTACAAGTTCCTCGCCAACCGCGGGCTGACCGTGGTCGAGAACACGGTCCTCGGCACCCACTTCAGCGAGCTGCACACCGGCTACCGGGCGTTCTCGCGCGAGCTGCTGCTGGGGGTCCCGTTCCTGCGCAATTCGATCGACTTCGTGTTCGACTCCGAGATGATCATGCAGGCCGTGCACTTCGGCTTCCGGATCGTCGAGGTGCCGGCCAGGACGCGCTACTTCCCCGAGGCCTCCTCCGCCTCGGCCACGCAGTCGATCGTCTACGGCTTCAAGACGCTCATGGTCGCGGCGCGGCTTCTGCTGCACCGCAGCGGCCTGCTCCGCTCACGCAAGTTCATGCCCTAGCTCCAGTCCGCCGGCGCCGTCCCAGGCGCATGATCGGCCGCTCGAGCAGGTAGTAGCTGGCCGCCGCGCAGACGAGCGAGACGACCAGCGAGCCGACGGCGACGAACGGGTAGCGAAGCGCGATGTGGGCGTTGTGGGCGAGCTTGTCCAGCTGCGCGATCACGATCGTGTGGTAGAGGTAGAAGGCGTAGGAGACAAGACCCACCCAGGCGAGCCAACGTAGGCTGAGCACACGGCGCACGGAGCCCCCTTCGCGATCCCCGAACACGGCCGGAAGCAGGAGGAAGAACGCGGCCAGGCCGTAGAGCACATGGATGGCGAGTGTGCTTGCCGTCCACCCCAGCGTGCCGGGATGCGCCTCGATCTCGTGCAGGAGCAGCCACAGGCCGATGGCGATCGCCCAGCTGAGCACCGGCCACCAGCGCGGGGCGCCGCCGCGGCAGCCGCTCGATCCGGACGCTGGCCACGGCAAGACCCATCCCGAGCGCGAACCAGAAGAACGTCCCGGGCAGCGTTCGACACCTTCTGGAGCTCGAAGAACGAGCTGTAGTGGGCGCGGATAGGCGAGCGAGGCGAGCGAGAGCAGGGCGACGAGCAGGACGACATCGGCGCGCACCGAGTCCCCGCGTCGCGAGGCACGGGCGGCGAGGAAGGCGAACACGGGCAGCGCGATGTAGAACGTGACCTCGATGCACAGCGTCCAGGCCACGCCGATCCCGCTGCCGATCGTCTTCGGGCTGTAGATCTGCCCGAACCCGTAGAACCTCCACCAGTTGCTCGTGGTCACGCCGCGAGACGAAGCCGAGCGCGATGAAGATCGTCAGGGCGACCCAGTAGGCGGGGACGATCCGGAGCACGCGCCGGCGCGCGTAGTCGGGCAGGCTGAGCGAGCGGCCGCCGCGCCGGGCGGTGAGAAACGGCCGGTAGAGCAGAAAGCCTGAGATCAGGAAGAAGACCGCGACCCCCTCGAGGCGAGCATGTGTCGAGAACACAAACAGGTCCCGGTGGGTGAGCGAACGAGTACGTGCCGGTGACCGTGTGGCCGGCGAACACGAGCAGCGCGGCGATCGCCCGCATCGAGTCGAACAGCGGGAAGCGCGGGTTGCCCGGCGGCGGCGTCAGGTTCGGGGCGTCGGCGGCGAGCGCGTGGGCCGCGATTCCGTCGCGGGAGCAGATGGCGCGATGCCGGTCACGCGGTCGGCTGATCGCAGATGGCGAACAGGTCGATCGCCTCCGCCAGGCGCTCGTCTGAGAGCCAGAAGTCCTCGGGTCCGATCTCGAGCGCCCCGGGACGGGGCCTTACGCGGTCGCCGCTCAGCCGGCGGTCGTACAGCCGCTGGGCCAGACGTCGCGGCACGAACCGCCGCAGCCGGAGCGGGTCGCGCGCGAGCAGCCGATCGAGGTCGCGCCGCTCGTCGTCGTGGATCGCCATGTAGCGCGGCGAAGCGTGCAGCGCGCGCACCTCGACCGCGGCGAAGAACGGAGCGCACAGCTCGCGCAGTTGCCCGGCGTCGTATTCGACGTAGTGGTAGGGGTCGATGATCTCGTCGGGGCGGCCGAATGTCAGGCGATTGGGAGTGACGAAGATGGCCCGCCCTCCGGGCCGCAGGACCCTGACCGCCTCGGCGAGCACCCGCGCCGGCGTCGGGCACGTGCTCGATCGACTGGATCGAGACGACGGAGTCGAACGTGGCAGGCGGCGAACGGAAGCCTGCGCATGTCCGCCACGTGCGTCTCGCGCCGCTGCCCGGCCAGCGCGTCCGGTTCAACATCCACCCCGACGGTCTCGCGCGGCGCGAGCAGCTCGTAGGAGTGGCCGGTACCGCAGCCGAGGTCGAGCACCCGGCCGGGGCCGAGAAGCGCCGCGCACTGAGCGTATTCCGCTCGGTGACGCTGGAAGCTGGGGTTGAAGCCACCCTGCGCGGTCGTCACGCGCTCGCCCGTGATCACCGGCACGTAGAGGAGGTTAACCGGCTCGCGGCTCAGGTGAGCTGCGACGGATGGCCGGCGGCGCGGGGCCCGCGGATCGGCCGCGGCGGGACCGCGTCCGCGATCGGCACGCGGGCGCGCTCGCGCAGGCTGCCGCGCTCGCGAACGGCGTCGGGGAGCATCGGCAGCGCGCGCAGCAGACCCCGGAGGTGGGGCGCCAGCCGCCCCTCGCGCGCGGCGTGCCAAGCCCACGCGAGCTGGCGATAGGCGACATACGGGAGCCAGCGCAACGGGAACGCCTTGGCCACGAGCAGCAGCGTGTTGCGGGCGACCAGGAAATCGCGCGCTCCGGGCCGCTTGCGCGCCGAGCCCTCCGAAGCGTGGCGGGCAACCGCCGGCTCATAGCGACAGCTCCAGCCGTCGAGGCGCAGGCGCAGGGCCAGGTCGACGTCCTCGAGGTACGCAAAGTAGCGCTCGTCGAAGCCCGCAGCCGCGCGCACGGCCGCGGCCCGATAGAGCGCGGCGCCGGCACAGGCGCCGAACACCTCGCCCGGCTGATCGAAGCTGCCGTCGTCGCGGGAGAACCGGCCACGCTGCTCGCAGACGCCATCGCGACGGAGGATGTCGCCGGCGTCGTCGAGAGTGCGAGGGTCGTCGAGCGAGACCATCTTGCACGCCACCGCGCCTGCCGACGGATGCGCGGCGAGCGCGCCGGCCATCCGAGCCAGCCAATCTGGCTCGAGGACAACGTCCGGATTGACCAGCGCGACGAACTCGCTGTCCGCGGCGGCGAGGCCCCGATTGGCCGCGTGTGCGAAGCCGGTGTTGCGCCCGAGCTCGACGAGCGTGACCTCCGGATGCTCCGTGCGCACGTACGCGGCCGAACCGTCGCTCGAGCCGTTGTCGACAACGATCACGGCCTCCGGCGCGACGGTTTGGGCGCGCAGCGACTCGAGGCAGCCCGGCAACCATTCGCGACCGTTCCAGTTCGGGATCACGACGGCGACCGGATGGCTCATGCGGGCGCGATCCAGGATGATTGGGGCATGTCGCTCGCCCGTGGTGTGATGCTGGCCGTCGCGGTCCTCGTCTGCGCATGGTTCGGGGTCGGGGTGCGCCAGGCGCTGGACACGAGCCACGCAACGGCGATCGTCAACTTGACGTCGAAGCTCACCGCCGCCCAGGTCGCGCACGCGAGATCGCTGCTGCACGCGGCCGGCCAGCTGAACCCCGACCGGCAGGTCGCCATGCTGCGCGGCCAGCTCGCGCTCGATGAGGGCGACACCGCGGACGCGGAGCGGATCCTCCGCGGCGTGACCGCCGCCGAGCCGCTCAACATCCAGGCGTGGGCGCTTCTCGCCCAGGCCGACCAGACCCGCGACCGGACCGAGTTCGTCCTAGCGATCAGGACTATCGGTCGCCTCGATCCGCGAGTGAAGTAACACCGGCGCCCGCCGGACCGCGGCCGAGCAGCGCGTCCATGAGCTCGTCCGGGAACGAGACGTCCCAGCTCCGCGCCCACGCCACGCGACTTCCGCGCAGCCGGCCCTCGACATCTCCGACCGCCGCCACCGCGCGGTGCAGCCCACTCGCGATTCCCTCCACCGAGGGCTCCATGCAGACCAGGTTGGAGGAGAGCGCCGCCAGCGCCTCGGCGTCCTTGTTCTCGAAGCTGTTGGTTACGGTCAGCATCCCGGCCGAGGCCATCTCGAGCGGCACGAGGCTGGGGTGGGGCGTGTACATCAGGGCCAGGCCGACGTCGTGCTCCTGGAGCATCCTGGCGTAGGAGGCCTGGTCGGAGCGCGGGAGCAGGTTGAGCTCGTTGCCGGCCCCGAGCGCCAGCCTCCCCCCGCGGCGGACCGTGCCGATCCCGTTCAGCTCCCAGCCGGTTCGGAACAGGCCGTCGCGCAGAACGCGCTCGAGCGCGAGCATCCCGAGCTCGAACATGTTCCGCGCCGCGTGGGGTTCGGGGCGGGCATAGAAGAGCAGTCGCCGCGTCGAGCGAGCGGCGAGGGCGTCCTCCGACGGGGGGTGGACCGGCGTGATCGCGTTCTCGAACGAGCGTGAGTCGCGCTCGCCCTCGGCACCCCCGGCGGCGAACACGCCGATCCGGTGGATGCGGAAGTAGTCGCGCAGGAGCTCGCTCGAGAACAGGGCGACGTGGGGGAAGCGATAGGACTGCTCGGCCAGGGCGGCGAAGGAGCCCATTGGAAATGTGAACGGTTCGTACTCCTGGATCAGGTAGAGGAAGCGCTCAGCGTCGGTGGAGCGCAGCACGTCGCGGGCGATGTGCGCGGTCCACCACGTCGTGGCGATGAACGTGTCACCGCGGCTGATCTCGATGCCCGACGACTCACGGCCGAACTCGACCTCCACGCGGTCGAACAGCTCGGTCAGGCCGCTGTACGCCTCGGTCGTGCGCTGCCAGTCCGGGGGGAGCGAGCCGACCGGGTCGACGGTCACGATCCGCACCCGCGACCCCCGCTCGGACAGGCGGCGCGCGAGGTTGAACTTCCCGATGTAGCCGCCGAAGAAGTGCTGCAGGTCGATCGTCGGGATCAGCAGGTTGACCCGCTGCGGCGCGGTGTCGGAGACCGCCCAGCGCAGCGGAGCGATCTTGTCTGCGACCGTGCTCACGGCGGTGTCGGACCCGCCGCGGCCCGGGTGCTGGATGAGCGTGGCTGGGGGCAGCGAATCGAGCCGGAGCCGGCGCTGGGGCCGCTCGCGAGCGCTCGCGTCGAGCAGGCGCCTCCAGACCAGCGCGTGGAACAGCATCCACTCGGCGCCGAGGGTCTGCGGGGTCCCGACGAGCTCGCCGGCGCCGCGAGCGCCGAGCCTGACCAGCTCCACGGCCGAACCGTCGGCGCCCAGGAAGCGCTCGAGCACCCGGCGCTTCGAGCGGCTCATGCGCGCGCCGGAGCGCAGCAGGAGGATCGTCGCGAACTGGCGCAGGCGGCAGACGTCGACGAAGTAGTGCAGTCGCCACATCCGGACACGGTCGGCCACGCCGCGGCGTCGGCGCAGGCGATCGAGGAGGCCCGTCATCTGGTTGGCCGCCTCGTGGCCGAGCGACGCCTCTCCGTGCTGAACGTAGTCGTAGAGCGGGCGCTCGACGAACGCGATATCGCCGAGCGCGAGGGCGCTCAACGCGACCCAATGGTCGTGGTAGTGGGCGAACTGCGCGGGCGGAAACGGCAGCGCGGCCGCCAGCAGCTCGCGGCGGAACAGCGACGCGGCGCCGGTGACGGCGTTGGCGACGAGCAGCGACAGCGGGTCGGAGTGGTTGTTGCGCCGCGTGTTCCACCAGGTCTCCGAGATCACCTCGCCATCGCGCGAGACGACGCGCGCGTCGCTGTAGACGAGCTGCGCCCCGCCGAGCGCGCCGACAAGCGTCTCGAGCTTGTCGGGATGCCAGACGTCGTCCTGGTCGGCCATCGCGACGTACCCGGCCTCGACCGGGACGAGCGCGAGCGCGCGCTCGAAGTTCCGATAGAAGCCGAGGCGACGAGGTGATCGGGAGATCACGAAACGCGGGTCGTCCCCAACCACCTCGTCAAGCGTCTCCCTCCCGGCCGCGCTCGAGCAATCGTCGCTGATCACGCAGATCCAGTTCGGGTGGGTCTGGGCGCGGATCGACGCGACCTGGCGGGCGAACAGGTCGCCGGCCGGTTCGTAGGTCGCCATCGCGATCGCGACCAGCTCTGCGGCAGGCGCCTTCGGGCCGGCGACGGGCTCGATCTGCGGCTCGGGCGCGATGTTCGCGAGCTCCGCGACCGCGGCGGCGCCGTTTTCGAGCTCGGCCCGGAGCCCGAGCGCCCACCCGGGCGTGCCGGAGCCCGACCGGATCTCGACCATCGCGCAGAACCCGCTGCGGTAGGAGAGCAGCAGCGGGTCGTCATCGGACTCCGGATCGGACTCGAGGCTCGCGGTCGCGTACGGGTCGAGGGAGGGATGCAGCGCGCGAAACGAGTCGAGCCGCGGCAGCCGGGCGCCGTCCACGGGCTGCGGCTCCCCGTTCACGAGCACCGAGAGCGAGCGGATCGGCGCCTCACGGCAGAAGCACCAGCCCGAAACGAAAACGGCCGTGCCCTCCCCGACCGCGAGCTCGGAGGGGAGCGCGTAGTCGAGCTGCAGGTGCAGAGTCGGATCGGCCACGCGCGCGAAGGGTAGAGCGACCGTGGGCCTTCGGCTACCGTGCCGGGCGTTGACCGGCTCCGCCCCACAGCCCCCCGAGGCTCCCCAGATCGAATCCGACGCCTTCTGGCGAGCGATCCGGGAGCGCCATCCCCGCCTCCGGGTGGCGGTGCCCGAGGACGCCCGGGTGACGGCCATGCACCGGGGCGAGCGGCACGAGTTTCGCTCGCGCTGGGACGCGATCGGCCAGATCCTGCGGCTGATTTGGGTAAGCGATGCGTTTCTCGGCCAGGTCCTCTATCGGATCAAGGCGCGCGGCCAGGCGCTGGGGATTCCGGTGCTGCCGCGCCTGGCCCACCGCTTGGCGATCCTCACCGCGCAGATCGCCGTCGGCGATCCGGTCGTGGTCGAGCCCGGCGTGTACATCGTTCATGGGCAGGTTGTCGCGGACGGACTGGTCGAGATCGGCGCCGGGACGGTGATCTCGCCGTTCGTGACGATTGGGCTGCGAGCCGCCGACGTGCGCGGGCCCGTGATCGAAGAGGGCGTCTCGATCGGTACGGGCGCGAAGCTGATCGGGCCGGTCCGGGTCGGACGGCACGCGACGATCGGCGCGAATGCGGTCGTCGTCGACGATGTCGCGCCCGGGACCACCGTAGTGGGGGTACCGGCGCGGGTAACCGAGTACACCGCCGTGCCACCCGGCTGTTAGCTTGAAGCGATGCTGACGCTCCGACGCAGGAAGCCCTCGAACGGCGTCGACGCGCCGTTCGAGTTCTCGGGAACGGACGCCGAGCTGCGGGCGGAGATCGAGCGGCTCGTGGCCGCAAACGCACGCCGGCACTCGCACGAGCGCGACAGCCGCCTCCTGCATCTCCGCAACCTCGCCGGACTTCGCCAGCTCAACGCCCGCGGTCCGTCGCCCGCGATCGTCGCGCCCGACCCCGCCGCCCTGCCTGAGGGCGACGGGCTTCCCGAGATCGCGCCCGCCGATCTCACCCCTGGGCTGCTGCGCGCCGGAATCCTGCGCGATGGATGCGTGCTCGTTCGCGGCCTCGTCCCACGCGATGAGGCGCTGCGCTTCGCCCAGGGAATCGACCGCTCGTTCGCCGAGCGCGAGCGTCACGACGAGGGACGCCGCTTCGACCCCGAGTATTACGACGAATTCGACTTCGACCCGACGATGGGAGAGGACCCGTCACGGCACTGGATCAAGAACGGCGGAGGCGTGCTCGCCGCCGACGCGCCGGTGCTCTGCTCCCAGATGCTCGAGATGTTCGATCGCGGCGGCGTGAGCAGGGTCGTGGAGGGATACTTCGGCGAGCCGCCGCTGATCACCGTGCACAAGACCACGCTGCGCAAGGCGCAGCCGTCGGTCGCCGGAGCCTGGCACCAGGACGGGAAGTTCATGGGCGAGGTCCGCGCGCTCAATCTGTGGCTAGCGCTTTCGCGCTGCGGCGACGAGGCCCCCGGCCTCGACATCGTCCCGCGCCGCCTCGAGCAGCACGTGAGAACCCAAACGGACGAGGCATGGCTCGAGCACGCGGTGTCGCAGCGGGTGGCCGAGGAGGTGGCGGGCGAGGTGCCGATCCTGCGGCCGATCTTCGAGCCCGGCGACGCGCTGCTATTCGACGATCTGTTCCTGCACAAGACGGGCTCTGACCCGGAGATGCCCAACCCGCGGTTCGCGATCGAGAGCTGGTTCTTCGCCGCCTCGGGCTTCCCGGTCGACTACGCTCCGCTCGCGATCTAGCCATGTGGAACGGAAAGGCCGTAACCGTCGTGCTCATGACGTACGCCGAGCGCGACTCGATCAGGCACGTGATTGAGGGCTTCTTCGCCACCGGGTTGGTCGACGAGGTTCTCGTGGTCGACAACAACTCGCAGGAGGGCACCGCCGAGGAGGTGGCCAAGACTCGCGCGCGTCTCGTCCGCGAGCCGCTCCAGGGCTACGGCCACGCGACGCGTCGGGGGCTGATCGAGGCGAAGGGCGATCTGATCGTGCTCGCAGAGCCGGACGGGACCTTCCTCCCTCAGGACATCCTCAAGCTGCTCGTTTACAGCAACGAATGCGACGCCGTGTTCGGCACCCGGACGACGCGCGAGCTGATCTGGCACGGGGCGAACATGGCGGCGATGCTGCGCTGGGGCAACTGGGCGGTCGCCAAGCTGATCGAGGCCCTGTTCAACACCAGCCACCTCAGCGACGTCGGCTGCACGTACAAGCTCCTGCGTCGCCAGACGGCGGACTACGTGCTCAGCACGATGAAGGTCGGGGGCAGCCATGCCGGCGTCGAGGTGATGCTGCTGACGATCCTCTCGGGTGCCCGCGTGGTGGAGGTGCCGGTCAACTACCTGCCCCGCGTGGGGCGCTCGTCGGTCACGGGCGATCCGGTGAAGGCGGTGATGGTCGGATTGCAGATGATCCTCCAGGTGCTGCGCTACCGCGCCAAGGGGCCGCGGCGCGCCGCGCGTCCGCCCGCCTTCGTCTCGGCCCGATCCCCCGACGTGCAGCGTGCCATTGAGCAGCTCCCACTTTGACGAGATAGCGGGCGAGTACGACGAGTCGCTGCCCGCGCACGTCGTCGAGCACTACCTGCGCAAGCGCACCGAGTTCGTCATCTCGATCACGCCCCGCGGGAGCCGCGTCCTCGACGTCGGCTGCGGCACCGGCGCACTCGCGGTGCGCCTCGCCGACGCCGGCTATCGAGGTCACCGGGATCGATCCGTCCGAGGGGATGCTCGACGTCCTGCGCGCGCGCAGCGACGCCGTCACCGCTGTGCACGGGTCCGGCACGGAGCTGCCATTCGAGACCGACAGCTTCGATCTCGTCTACTGCGTGGCCGTGATGCACCACGTCGCGGAGGCGGAGGCGGTGCGGGCGACCCTGGGCGAGATGACGCGGGTCTCACGGCCAGGCGGCCGCGTCCTGATCTGGGACCACAACCCGCGCAACCCGTACTGGGGGCGGTTGATGGCCCGGGTGCCCCAGGACACGGGCGAGGAGCGGCTGATCGGCGAGCAGGAGATCGTCAGCGGGCTGACGTCGGGCGGCGCGCGGATCGTCGAGTCGCTCCAGCTCGGCCTCGTCCCCGACTTCACGCCACCGCGTGCGATGCGCGCGGCGGCCGCGGTCGAGCGCGGGTTCGAGCGCACCCCGCTGGTGCATCGGCTCGCGGCCCACAACGTGATCGTGGCCGGCAAGCCGATCGCCGCTTAGCGACGCTCGCGCGCGCGCAGCTGTGCGGCGATCAGTCCGTCCGGGGCGCGGTACAGCGGCACGATCTCGAACCGCTGGTCGATCGCGCGCAGGAGCCACTCGATCTCCTGCCAGCCGCCCGCGATCGGGTAGGCGACGATCTGGGCAGAGGTCAACCGACGAAGCGCCGGCAGCATCCGGAGCGCCGCGCGATCGACGAGCAGCCGCTGGCCGGCACGCAGCTGCGAGACCTGCCGTGTGAGCTTCGGGATCCAGACCGAGGAGACGAGGCTGTCGGCCTTCGGGTCGCCGATGAACATCGTGTTCGCCTTGCGGCTGCGGATCAGGATCTCGGTCCCGAGGTCGGGGACGGTGGGGAGCAGGATCAGCGCCCGGTGGCCCGGCATGTAGGTGTTGAGGAGCCGCTCCCCCTCGGGCGTCCGCGGGTCGATCGGCGGCAGGTGCCAGAGGCGGTGAAGCGCCGCAGTCAGGCCGCCGCCCGGGTACGCGTGGGCCAGCGCGGTGCGGTCGAACCGCGCCCCGACCTGCGGCCACGCGACCGCGACCATCAGCACCACCACGGCGAGCGCGAACGCCAGCCCGCCGCGTCGCTGGGCCGCCGAGGCCTCTCCGCGGGAGCGGAGCAGGAGCGCGAGCCACATGACTCCCGCCATCAGGAGCGGCAGCGCCACGTACAGAAGCAGGTAGGTGGAGGACCGGTTGTCGGTGTAGCTCAGCAACGCGACCCCGTACGCGGTCGTCCCGGCGAGGCCGATCAGCATTGTGCGCTCCCGGCGCGCGACGGCGGGTAGGCGGGCGAGAAGCAGGATCACGGCGGCGGCGCTGGCCAGCGTCGCGGTGCCGAATGCCAGGCCGGGCGACCAATTGGCGAATCCGTAGCTGATCGCGCCGGCCTCTCCCCCGAGTAGGAACGCCCGCGAATAGGTCAGGTACTGGCCCCAGTCGGGCAGGTGCCCGCTGCCGATGAGTGTCGCCAACGCGAAGATCGCGTGGGCGACCACGCAGGCCAGGACCCCGATCAACAGCCGCCGGATGAGCCGGCGCATCCGGCCCTCGCCCGCGTCGAGCCATGCCTCGGTGGCGCTGATGGCTATCCAGGTCAACGCGGTGTAGGCGAAGGCCTCGAGCGCCCACACCGACGAGATCCCGAGCGCGATCAACCCGAGGGCCCGCGCCCAGCCGGCGCGCCGGGGCCACCGCTGGGCGATCAGCGCGCCCAGGATCACGATCATCGGTAGCCCGAAGCGAAGCGGCCCCTGCTCCGGCAGCGCGCCGACGGGATAGTGGAGGTCGTAGATGAACGCCACGACCGCGACGGCGAGCGCACTCGCCGCCAGCAGCCGGCCGACGCCGGCGATCCGCAGGGCCGCGTAGCCGGCCACGTAGAAAAGCGCGGTGAGCAGCGCATCGAGCGCGGCGAACGTGCCGTAGCCAATCGGCGCAAGGTGAAACCAGCCGGCGATGAAGTAGAGCGCGCCGACGCCGTACTGGGACACCGGCACGTTGACAAGCAGCGCGCCGCCGCCGAGCAGCTGGTTGACCGACCCGAGCAGATAGTCGTGCTGGTACTGGATGATCCCGGGGCCGGCGTAGATGTTCGGGATCGCCGCCGAGGCCTTGAACAGGACCACGTCGGGGACGGCGAGGAAGAGCACCACCAGCACGACGAGGTCGATGCCGCGGCCCGGCCAGCGGCCTGGGTGGGGCAGGCGGATGCGCCCAGTGGCGAGGACGATGGCGACGGCCGCCGCGGCGCCGAGGGCGAGCACCGGGACGCTCACGTCGCGCAGCCTGGTCACGCACAGCAGCGCGCCGACCTGCCAGCGCCGCAACCGCGATCCAGCACGCCGTCGCGTGCGGCCCGACGCGCTCGAGCAGCGACCAGGGACGAGGCCGCGCGGCGCGCGTCAGCACCGCGCCGGCGACGATCGCCCACACTCCCGTCGCCACGAGCAGGGTGCCGAGGCCGTCACCCCACGGCAGGCCGTGGGAGATCCGGACGGCGATCAGCACCGCCATCAGCGAGCCGGCGAGCAGCGCTGAGAGGGCGGATAGTGCTTGCGCGCTCGGACCGGCGGCGATCGCGTTCGTCTGCCGCAAGGCGGCGAGTAGCGCGAGCGGCAGGATGATCAGGAACGAGCATGCGTACACCGCCGTCTTGGCGCTCTGGTTCTGCTGGTTCACCGAGTGCGCGAACCGGCCGAGCCCGACGAGTTGCGGGCTCGCGATCAGGAGCACCGCGGAGGCGACGAGCAGGAAGGCGGCGAGGGCGAGCGTCACCGTGAGTGCGAGCGTGACCGCGAACGCGGCCGGCGATGCCGGCCCGGCCTCGTCGGCGGCCGCGGCGGGGTCGCTGAGCGGCTGCGTCGCGCTCACCGTGATGCGGCGCCGGGCGGCGCGAGCACGTCAACGATCGTGTGGCCGATGCCCGTCCACGTGTGCTGCTCGGCGACGCGGTAGGGGGCGGGCACCGTGCCCAGGCCGGCGGCGACGCGCTGGGCGAGCTGGCTGATGTCGGTCCGGAAGTTGTTCCAGATCACAAATACGCGGTGCCCGTGGGCCTGGATGATGGCCGCCTGGATCCCCTCCTGGACCGGGACGATCCGGTCCAGGAAGTTGAACGGGTGGCCCCGCTCCGCGGGTGCCGCGGCGCGGATCACCCGGACGGGGGAATGCAGGCTGACGTCGAGCGCGGTGAGCGGGCCGGGGCTGAGTGCGCCGGTCTCGTCGAGGACGACGTCCCCGGGGCGCACGTGGCTGGCGATGTAGTCGGCGGCGGCCTGGTAGTTGGGCCGGTCGAAGCGCGGGGTGAGGATCGTCACCGCCCCCCACGCGAAGGCGACAATCGCCAGGCCCGAGGCGACGAGCCGGGTCCGCTGACCGGAGGCCATCAGCAGCGCGGCGAACGAGAGGCCGAGGAACGGCCACGAGGCGGCCAGGTTGCGCACGCCGAAGATGTGGTCGCCGGTCGCGCTCACGATCGCCTCGCCGACGGGGACCGCGGCCGCGAGCAGAAGCGTGAGCAGGAGCCGGCGGTCGAGCTCGGCCGCGCGTACGCGCAGCGAGCCGGCCCCGGCTCGGACGGCGACACCGGCGACGGCCACGATCACGCTGGCCGCGAGCAGGATCAGCGCCGCCGTGCCGGGGAGCTTCGACAGGCCGCCACCGAACTCGTACGGATAGCCGATCGTCCAGTGCTGGACGATCAGCCAGATCTCGTGCGGCGTGAACGGGGAGAGCGCCGAGAGGATGTTCAGCGTCGGGGAGCGGAAGTCCTGGGCCAGGCCGGGAAGCCACGGGAGGACGGCCGCCGCGGCACCGACGTTCGCGATCAGGGCGCGGCGACGGGCCTCCGGGTGCGCCCACAGGAGCCACACGAACTGGGGAGCAAGGATGAACGCCGAGGTGTAGTGGGTGAGGAAGGCTCCCCACGAGCACGCGGCGTAGACGACCCACCAACGTGCCCGGCGGGTGTCGACGGCGAGCAGCATCGACAGCGTCGAGCCCAGCAGGAGGGCCATCATCAGAGCGTACGACCGCGCCTCGCCCGAGTAATAGATCATGAACGGCGAGAAGGCTGTGAGCGCGGTCGCGACGAGGGCCGTCGGGCGGCCGAGCAGGCGCTTGCCGAGCACGTAGACGAGCGGGATCGTGATCGCGCCGGCGATCAGCGACGGCATTCGCAGCCACAGCACGGAATGGCTGACGCGCGTGGTCAGCCACGCGGCCAGGAAGTACAACGGCGGTGTTATCTCCGCGTGCTGGATGTGCGGCGTGCCGTACATCAGTGAGATCACGCCGCCGAGCGAGTGGGTGGCCGAGATCCAGTACGTGGAGAGCTCGTCGGCGAAGATCGACTGGTTGGCGACCGCGGCCCGGATCACAATGCCGACGACTGTCAGCGCGATGACCACGACCAGGGACGCGGCGGCGGGCGAGGTCCGTGGACGCCATGAGGACGGGGAGCCGGTCGCGGGTGCCGCCGCCGGTTCGTCGGCGAGCTGGATGCCCATCGCATCGGGACTGTATCGGCCGCGGGGCGCCGGGCGGGCGTCGGGCCTTCATGTAACGTGACGACGATGAGGCGATTCAGACGCAGGGAACCCACGCAGGAAAGTGATGCAGGCCAGACCGCTGTCGCGGAGAGAAACGAGCCGACCGAGGACCACGGTCAGAGCCTCGAGGAGTTGCGTTCGGAGATCGAGCGGCTTACCGACTCCAACCGCGCGTCACCGAGCCGTGAGACCGAGCAGGAACTGCTCGCCCTGCGTCACCTCGCCGGAATCAGGCTGGTCGATGATTACCCATCCGAGCCCGAGTTCGCGCAGCCGGACACCCTGGCCGTCGGGGCGCCGCTGCCCGAGATCGCCGGCTCCGAGCTGACGGCAGGGCTGCTGCGGGCCGGGATCCTGCGCGACGGTTGCCTGCTCGTACGTGGGCTCGTCCCGCGCGATGCGGCGCTGGCGCTGGCCGACGAGATCGACCGTGCGTTCGCCGAGCGTGTCCGGATGGAGGAGGGCGAGTCGCCGGCCGAGGGCTACTACCGCGAATTCGAGCCCCACACGCGGTTCGGCTCGGTCGTCGGCCGCGGCTGGATCGAGCAGGGCGGTGGTCTGCTGGCCGCCGACTCCCCGATGCTCAACTTCAAGATGATGGAGCTGTTCCGCGGCGCCTCGCTGGCGCGGATCGCCTCGGACTACCTCGGCGAGCCGGCCCTCATCTCCGTGCACAAGACGACCCTGCGCAAGGCCGACCCTTCGGTTCCCGGCGCATGGCACCAGGACGGCTACTTCATGGGGCGCGAGGTCCGCTCGCTGAACCTGTGGCTCTCGCTGTCACGATGCGGCGACGTGGCGCCCGGCCTCGACGTCGTGCCCACCCGGCTCGACCGCTACATCGCCACGGCCACCGACGAGGCGATCCTCGACTACACGATCTCGCAGCAGAAAGCCGAGGCGGCCGCGGGCGAGCACAAGATCATCCGGCCGATCTTCGAGCCCGGGGACGCTCTGTTCTTCGACGAGATCTTTCTACACAAGACCGGGTCCTCGCCGGACATGACAAAGCCTCGCTACGCGATCGAGAACTGGTTCTTCGCCGGCTCGGCGTTCCCGGACGAGTACGCGCCGGTAGCGGTGTAGCTGGGTCCGTCGTTTCGGGCGCGCGCTCGCCCGGGGGTCGGCGCTAGCTGCTAGCCCGGGGGGTCGCGCGCGCTAGCCCGGGGGGTCGCCGTAGACCCGGCGCTCGATCGAGGCCCAGGTTGGGTTGTGCTCGTACATCTGGCGGATCTGCTCGGCCGTGAACGGCAGCGTCCGGTCGTAGCCGGCGGCGTTGATCCGTCCGACCGCGAGCACAGCGGCGCGGACCTGGGGGGTCAGCACGCCGATCTCCGAGAGCAGCGCCAACACGTCGTGCTCGAGTTCCTCGGCTCGGAGCCAGCGATCGACGGCCAGGCGGCCGTGGTCGGTCATCCATCGCAGCAGGTCGTCGGGGTCGGTGCTCAGAGCCTGCTCGGCCGGGCTCATCATCGGCAGGGGCCGGTATTCCGGAAACACGCCGTTGAGGGCCTTGTGGTGGGCGGCGCTCAACGACCACGCTGGCAGCCGCCGGATGTTCATCACCAGCAGCTTGCCGGCAACCTCCGGTTCGCGGCCGAAGAACGGCATGTGCTTGTCGTTCGAGTCGGACGGGTCGGCAAACTGCACCAGCCCCGGCACGGCAGCGAACATCGCTGCGGTCGCGTCGCCCCCCGCCTTGGGCAGGTGGGCCCACGCGAACCGCTCTCCGATCACCATGCGGGCGAAGGCTAGCCAGGTGGGTGGCGCCGGCGAACTTTGGCATTTCAGTGGCACCTGTCGCCTGTGAATTGCCATTCATGGGCGCCGTGGGGCGCGGGGGACCGCGACATGCGCCGCCCCGGGGCCGCCCATTCCAACACCCCTGGCTAGACTCGCCGACCGTGCCGCGCCAGTTCGATCCCTACCTCCACGACCCCGACCGCTGGGGAGTCTCGCTCGCCCAGATGTCCGAGCTGCTGCTCCCCTGCCTCGACGCCGCAGGGGCCTCGTCGGTGGTCGAGGTCGGGGCGTTCGCCGGCGATCTCACCCGGGTGCTCGTCGGCTGGGCCGAGGACGCCGGCGCGAGCGTTGGGGCGATCGACCCGGCGCCGCAGCCCGGCCTGATCGAGCTGGCCGAGGGCTTCGAGCGCCTCGAGCTGATCCGCGAGACGAGCCTCGAGGCGCTGGCGCGGATCCCGCTCCCCGACGCGGTCGTGATCGACGGCGACCACAACTACTTCACGGTCAACGAGGAGCTTCGCCTGATCGGCGAGCGGGTCAGCGGCTCGGAGCTGCCGCTGCTCCTGTTCCACGACGTCTGCTGGCCGCACGCCCGCCGCGACGACTACTTCGACCCCAGCCTGATCCCCGAGGCGAGCCGGCACGCGGTCGCGGACGGCAACGGCGGCATCGTCCCCGGCGAGGCCGGACTCGTGCCCGGCGGCCTTCCTTACCCCCGCTCGGCGGCACGGGAGGGTGGCCCGCACAACGGCGTCCTGACCGCGATCGAGGAGTTCGTGGACGGGCGCGAGCGGCTCCGCCTGGTCGTCGTGCCGGCGTTCTTCGGGTTCGGGGCCGTTTGGCACCTCGACGCGCCCTACGCGGGCCGCCTGGCCGAGCTGCTCGATCCGTGGGACCGCAATCCGATCCTCGAGCGCCTCGAGGCCAACCGCGTGCTCCAGCTCGCCCGGCTGCACCAGGCCCGGGCGGAGACGTGGCGCCTGCAGGACCAGCGCTCGCGCCAGGAGGCGGTACTCCGGCGGATGCTCGAGTCGAGTGCGTTTGCGGTCGCCGAACGGCTCTCGAAGCTGCGCATCCGCGCCGGTATCGCCCCCGCCCAGTCGGTCGTTTCCAAGGACGAGATCCGCGGCGTCCTCGAGGACGGCTAGGAATCAGGAACGCTAGTTGTCGGCGGCGCGCTCGCGCCGCCGCTCCGAGGCATCTCGGCGAAGCCGGTTGAGCTCGCGCAGCGGCGCCGTCAGGTGCCATGACAGGCTGCTGGTCTTCTCGTCGAGCTCGCGCTCGAGCTCGAGCACGCGAGCGTCGAGCTTCAGCCCGTGCGAGAAGGCGACCGCGCGGGCCGCCTCGCGCTCGGCCTCGGCCCGGCGTGCGCGCTGCTTCCAGGCCGCCTCGTCGCCCGTCTCGCCACGGATCACGGTGTCCCACTTCTCGGCCATCCTGATGTGGCCCTCGACCCACAGGTCGAGGTTCTTGACCAGCTCGAGCGGCTCATGGTGGACGACGCGCAGGTCGACCACCGACAGCTTCCGGCCCGCCGAGCGCACCTGCAGGCAGAAGTCGAGATCGAAGCCGTAGTTGAGGAACAGCGCCTCATCGAAGCGAAGGTTGCGCGCGGCCCACGGCGAGAGCACGAGCAGATGCCCGTCGAGCGCCTCGGCCTCGCTCGGAGGGGCCGCCTGCTCGGTCCAGAAGTAGGCCTTGAGCTCGCCACCGCCGTGCTCGTGGTAGCGGTGCGTGATCGGCGCCGAGGTCACATCGCCCTCCCACCAGGCGATGCTGCGCACGCCGTTGGCCCCGGTGCATCCGACCACGCCGACGTCCGGGTCGGCCAGCGCGGTGCGGACCTTCTGGCAGAAGCCGGGATCGACGATCTCCGTATGCGGGTGGACGAACACGAGCGCCTCGAGATCGTCGAGGTCGCGGGCGGCGTCGAGGATCAGGTTGTAGGTGCGCGCGATCGGCTGGATCGCGGCGTAGGCGAAGACGGCGGAGTCCGGTTCGGTGACGAACTCGACGCCGGGCTCAGCGAAACGGCGGTAGGCCTCGCCGCTGGTGATCGCGCAGGCGAACGCGATCATCCGTCACCGGCCACCGGAGGTCGTCTCGGCGCTCTTCAGGCCCGGTCCGAGCGCAGCGCGCTCCGGCTTGTTGCCGGGCGGGCGGAGCGCGCCCAGCACCCGCAGCGGCGCGGTCAACCGCCACGAAATGCTGCCGGTGGTCTCGGCCAGCGCGCGCTCGAGCTCCACGACCCGCGCCTGAAGCTCGTTCAGGTGCCCGTACGCGAGCACGTTGGCGCTGTCGGTCTCGGCCTCGGCCCGGAACGAGCGCTCGCGCCAGGTGCCGGTTCCCCCGCCGATGCCCATCGCGCCATCCCACTTCTCGGCCACCTTCATGTGGGCGTCGATCCATTCATCGGGGTCGGGGACCATCTCGAGCTGGCGGTGGTGGATCGCCCTGAAGTCGGCGGTGATGACCTTGCGCCCCGCGGCGCGGACCTGAAGGCAGAAGTCGAGGTCGTAGCCGTGGAACGTGCCCAGCGACTCGTCGAAGCGGATGTTCTCGACCGCCCACGGCGAGAGGACCATCAGGAAACCGTCGAGCGTCTCCACCTCGCCCGTCCGCGCGTAGGCCGGCGCCTCGGACCACTCCCACGAGAACGAGGGCAGATCGCCGCCGCCGTGCTCCTCGTAACGATTGATGAACGAGGCCAGCGTCACCGAGGCTTCCCACCAGGCGATGCTGCGCACCCCGACCGCGCCGACGCAGCCGACCACCCCCACCTCAGGATCGCGCAGCGCCTCGCGCACGATTGCGCAGAAGTCCTCGCTCGATGATCTCGGCGTCCTGGTGGACGAGGACGAGCGCCTCGAGGTCTTTGCGGCCCGCGAACTCGTCCAGGAGCGCGTTGTAGGAGTGGAAGATCGAGCCGATCGACTCGCGGGCCGCGATCTCCGAGCCAGCCTCGGCGCCTCGCTGGATGCCGGGCTCCGCACACCGGGTGTACACCTCGGGCTTCGTGATCGAGGAGCCGAATGCGATCATCGGGGGTCTGTCCGCTGCATGCGGACGAGTGTAATTGGCCATGCGCACCCCAGTCATCTTCGATCCACCCGGTGAAACCGGGACTCCGGCGCCTCGGAGCGAGGCCGCCCCGACCGTTATCGAGGTCAGGGACGTGGAGAAGACCTTCCGGATCCCCGATCAGCGGATCGATTCGATCAAGGAGCGGGTCACTCACCCGCTGACCCGCATCGAGTACCGGGACCTGCATGCGCTGAAGAGCGTGTCGTTCGACGTCGCCAGGGGCGAGTTCTTCGGCATCGTCGGGCGCAACGGCTCGGGCAAGAGCACGCTGCTGAAGATCCTCGCCAGCATCTATCGAGCCGACTCTGGGCCGCGTGCGCATGGCCGGCCGGGTCGCCCCCTTCATCGAGCTCGGCGTCGGCTTCAACCCCGAGCTCACTGCGCGCGAGAACGTCGTCCTCAACGGCGTCCTGATGGGACTCAGTCGCCGCGAGGCCCAGCGCCGCCTCGGCTCGGTGATCGACTTCGCCGAGCTCCACGAGTTCAGCGACCTGAAGCTGAAGAACTACTCCTCGGGGATGATGGTCCGGCTCGCGTTCGCGGTCATGGTCCAGGCCGAGGCCGACATCATGCTGATCGACGAGGTGCTGGCAGTCGGCGACGCGGCGTTCGCGCAGAAGTGCATGGACTTCTTCCACGAGCGGCGGCGGGCCGGCAAGACGATCGTGCTCGTCACCCACGACATGGCGACCGTCCAGCTCCTCTGCCACCGGGCGATGGTCCTGCACGAGGGCGACATGCGGTTCATCGGCTCGCCCGAGGAGGCCGCCCTGCGCTACTACCGACTCAACTTCGACGGGCCGGGCGGCGAGGCGGGCAGCAACCCCGACGAGCTCGAGGGCGTGCTCGACGTGAACGTGCGCCTGGTCGAGGCGACGCTGCGCGACCGCGAGGGCAGGTCGATCGAGAACGTAGAGCAGGGGCTGCCGATCACGGTCGAGTTCGTGGTCGAGGCGGCGCACGACCTCGCCGAGCCGGTGTTCGTGTTCCACGTCCTGAGCGAGGACGGGGTGGTGATCGGCGAGTTCCAGCACGAGGTCGGCAGCCCGCTGCGCACCGGTGAGCGGCTGCGGCTCTCCGGCGCAGATCGAGAACCTGTTCGTGGCCGGCCGGTACTACCTCGACTGCTGGATCCGGCCCGATCGCCAGGAGAGCATGACCGGGCTCCAGGGGCTGCGGGTGCTTCGCTTCGTCGTCTACGGGACGGCCGCGCGCTACGGCCTGGTCAGGCTGGGTACGCACGTGACATCCGCGGTGGAGCAGGAACGGACGCGGATGATCGAGGAGTCTCAGGAGCTGCGGGATGTGCCCGGGCCGTCGGCCCTTGGCGGCGGCTGGCGGCGCGCGCTGGAGCTGCTGTACCTGATCGCGGTCACCGACTTCAAGAAGACCTACTTCGGGACCGTGCTCGGATACCTGTGGTCGCTCGCGCGGCCGCTGATGCTGTTCGGGATCCTGCTCGCGGTCTTCACCAGGGTCTTCCACCTCGCCGGCCACGTCCCGCACTATCCGGTCTTCCTGCTCTTCGGGATCGTCCTCTTCACCTTCTTCCAGGAGGCGACCGGGATGGCCGTCGGCTCGATCGTCGGTCACGAGGCGGTTGTGCGCAAGACGCAGTTCCCGCGCCTGGTGATCCCGCTGGCGGTGGTGCTCACGAGCCTGTTCAACCTGGGGCTGAACCTGATCGTCGCCTTCGGCTTCATCCTCGTCTTCGGCGTCTCGCCGATGTGGACCTGGCTGCTGCTGATCGTCGTCCTGCTCCTGCTGTTTTTGATCACGACCGCGATCTCGATGATCGTCTCGGCGCTCTACCCCCGCTTCCGCGACGTGCAGATCATCTGGACCGTGCTCGCCACCGCCCTGTTCTACGCGACGCCCGTCCTGTACCCGATCACGGTCGTCTCGCCGACGCTACGAGACCTGATCGCGCTCAATCCGCTGACTCCGATCTTCGACGCTGGCGCAGCGGTGGATCACCGATCCGCACATCCCATGGCCGTGGGATCCGGCCTGCGGAGGACCGGCCAGGTTCGCGATCGCAGCCACGCTGTTCATCGTGATCTGCGTCCTGTCGGTCCACGTGTTCAGCCGCGAGGCACCGCGGATCGCAGAGGCACTGTGAGCGCCACGAGCTGACCCGCTAGCACCATCGCGACGAGCGTCAGCGCCGGCATCTCCCAATCCCAGTCGAGCGGCTGGTGGGCCAGCCAGACGACGAAGCCGGCGATCGGTCCGGCCGCCAGCTCGGGCGCTCGGAGCATCCCCTCGCGCGCGGCCAGACCGATCCCCGTGAGGAACGTCGCCAGCAGCGCAACGCCGACGATCCCGAGCTCGGCCAGCGTCTGGATCGGGAGCGAGTGGGCGTCCTGAGCGGACTCGGTGAAGGGCCGGTAGCGGAGCCAGTAGACCGCCCACCCTCCGGCCCCGACCCCGCGCAGGGGCTCGGCGCGGAACGCGCGCATCGCCACGCGCCAGTACGCGTAGCGGTTGCTCTGCGAGCGTCGTCAGGCGTGTGGCGCCCGGCGCCAGGGGGCCGGAGCGCTCCTTCGCCCCGACGACGATCGCGAGCGCGAGGCCCGCGCGTGATCAGGCCGAGCGCGATCCACGCCGCTCCCCGGGGCACCGGCAGGCGCCTGTCGTCCTCGGAGCGAAGCCTCCACGCGCGCAGGCCGGCCGTGCAGACCATGATCAGAACCAGCAGACCGAGCGCGATCGCCCCCTCCCGCTCGCGTGTCGACTGCCCGCCCGCGAGTGACGTGAAGCTGTGCAGCGGCGCGGCTGCCACCGCCGCCAGGGCGGCCGCGACCAGCGCCGTCAGCAGGCCCTCGAGCTGGCCGCGCCGCGGGACGAGCACGAGCAGCATGATCAGGCCGGCAAAGGACGCGAACAGCGCTCCACGTGAAAAGGTGATGTAGAGGCCCATGCCCAACGGGGCGGACGCGACCGCCGCCGCAACGCGAAGGGCGCGCGGCGCGGCTCGAGTCCCCGGTCAGGCGAGCGCACAGGACGAGGCCGATCGCCGCCAACTCGCCCATCGCGTTCCAATACGTCAGCGGCTGCTCGAGGCGGCCCTCGGCGCTGATCGAGTGCTGGAACTGGAGCAGCCCGGGGAGCAGTCGCTCGGACAGGCCGTAGCCGATCACGATCAGCGCGCCGGCGGCCAGCGCCGGCTCGACCGCGCGCTGGACCCGATCCCCGCGCAGGGCCAGGGCGGCGGCGAGCACGATGCCCAGGTACAGCACGGCGATCTGCCCCGCGTGATAGGCGGTCCCGGCGATCGGGGCCCACGTGGCGGAGGCGAGCGTCCAGCCTGCCAGCGCCGCCAGGCCGAACACAGCCAGACGGGCCGGGCGGCCCGGCAGGAGCGGGCGCGGGACGGTCAGCACGGCGAGCGCCACCAGCAGCCAGGCGAGCAGCCCTGCCCACGATCGCGGAGGGTCGAAGTAGCCGCCCGTGAAGAAGGCCAGCACGGTCGGGCCGCACAGCAGCACAGCGCGCACGCCGCTGAGCACGGCGAGACGCACCTACCGATGCTGATCTCGAACTGCGCGTCTGACCAGGCGCGTGGTCACGAGCGGCTGGCGCTCGCTGGCCGGCGCGCGCGAGCCGCGGGGATACGCGGCATCGACCTCGGCGAGCATGCCCCGCCGGAACGCGTCGCCGTCGAAGCGCGAGGCGTTCCGGAGACAGGCCTGGGGATCGACCGCGGCGTCGTCGAACTCGAGCACGGCCCGGGCGAGGTCATCCGGCCCACCCGCCCACAGTCGGCCCGTGACGCCGTCGACCACGGTCTCGAGCGCTCCGCCGGCGCGCCGGGCGATCACGGGGCGACCGGCGGCCTGGCTCTCGACCGCGGCGATCCCGAACTCCTCCACGGACGTCACGATCAGCGCTCGCGAGGACTGGAGCACCTCAGCCACGGCGGCGTCGGAGAGGCGGCCGGCGAACTTGATCGTCGGACCGGCCACCCGGTGCAGGCGCCGCCCGGCCGGCCCATCGCCGATCACGATCAGCGGCAGCCGCAGCTGGTTGAAGGCCTGGATCGCGACCTCGATCTGCTTGTGCGGCATCAGCTCGGAGAGCGTCACGTAGTGGTCGCCCACCGGCCCCGGGGTGAAGCGCCCGGTCTCGACCGGCGGGTGCACGACGCGCGATTCGCGCCCAAAGTAGGCGCGGATCCGGGCCTGGGTGGCGCGGGACACGGCGACGTAGCGATCCGTGCGCTGGGCGGCGATCCAATCCCATTGGCGCCAGCGCCGGAACGCACCGCGCAGAAAGGCCCGCGTCACCGGGTTGCGCCGCCGGGCGAGCGTCTCGTCGCGCTCGTTCCATGCGTAGCGGAACGGGTTGTAGCAGTAGCTCACGTGGACGGTGTGCTCGTCGCACAGGACGGCATGGGCCCAGGCCGAAGAGCTCGAGACGACCAGGTCGTACTGCGACAGGTCGAATGATTCGATCGCGGCCGGATAGAGCGGGAACAGGGCCCGGAAGTTGCGCGCGGTCGGCCGCACGCGCTGGAGGAACGTCGTGTGGATGTTGCGCTGGGCGAAGCGACCCTCGGTCCCCTCCTCGTCGTACACGGCGGTGTAGATGTCCGCCTGAGGCCACATCTCGCACATCTTCAGGAACACCCGTTCCGCGCCTCTGACGTCGAGCAGGAAGTCGTGAACCAGCGCCACGCGCTGGCCCGGAGTGGATGTTTCGAGCAACGGACCCACGCTCCCAGTCTATGGTCTGGATAGCCTCAGAGGCTGGATGCCCGCCCCCGTGCTCACCGGCCACCGGCGCCTGCCGGCCAGTGCTGACGGGCGATGACGGGCGATCGGCAGCGTCGTGAGGTTTCGATTGCCGTCGTGACCGTGACGCGCAACTCGGGCCACGTCCTCCCGGGCCTGCTCGAGTCCGTGGGGCGTCATCTTCCCCACGCTCGTGTCGTCGTGGTCGACTGTGCCTCGAGCGACGACAGCGTCTCGATCGCCTCGCACGCGGGCGCCGCAGTCATCGCGCTCGAGCAGAACCTGGGATTCGGGCGAGGCTGCAACCGGGGGATGCAGGAGGTCGACGAGGAGGTCACAGCGCTGCTCAACCCCGACGTGGAGCTCCTCGACGCCTCGCTGTCTGCTCTCGCCTCAGAGGCCGTGCGGCACGATCGCCTGCTCGCGCCCCTCGTTCTCTCGCCCGATCGCTCGCGGCAGGACACCGTCCATCCGCTGCCGGGCTCGGCGCCGGACCTGCTCCGCTCCGTCCTCCCGCCTTCGATTCCGTACCTGGCGCCGTGGCGCTCGAACTCGCCCCGTCGCGTCGGCTGGGCGGTCGGCTGCGCGATCGTCGCGCGCACCTCGACGCTGCGCTCGCTCGGCCCGTTCGACGAGCGGATCTTCATGTACGGCGAGGATCTCGACCTCTGCCTGCGGGCCGCCCAGCGTGACGTCGAGACCTGGTTCTGGCCGGCGGGGCGCGTTCTGCACCTGCAGGCGCACGCCTCCGAGCGGGAGTTCGGCGGCGAGCCGTTCGAGTTGCACGCGCGGGCTCGCCACGAGGTCGTGTCGCGGCGGCTGGGCGCCCGGACAGCCCGGGTCGACGATGCCGCCCAGGCGGTGACGTTCGCCTCCCGGATCCTGGCCCGAAGGCTGCTGGGTCGCGACGCTGGGCGCGAGCGCAGCCAACTCCGCGCCCTGCGGCGCGTGAGCCGAGGGTCATGAGCCCGTCGCGCTGGGTGGGTCTGGGCGCCGCCCTCGGGGTGCTCGCTGCGCTCGTACTGGCGATCGGGCTGCTGAGCTCCTCGGGGGGCTCGCACCGGCCCGTGACGACGCCCGTGACGCCGCCCGTGAGCCCGCCGCCCCCGGCCGGCGAGCAGTTCGGGATCAACGTCAACCGCTTGTTCAACGACCGCACCTACGGGCCCGCTCAGGTCGACCTCCAGCTCTCGGCGTTGGCGGCAACCGGCGCCTCCATCGCCCGCAGCGACGCACTCTGGGAGGTGACCGAGCCTACGCCCCCGGTGCGAGGGGCCCACCGCTACGACTGGCGCTTCGACGATGCAATCGCCGCGTCGCTCGCCCGTCACGGCCTGCGATGGCTCCCAATCCTCGACTACTCCGCCGCCTGGGACCGAGCCCACCCGGCCCTTCTGCACTCGCCCCCGCGCTCCCCGGCCGAGTTCGCCGCGTTCGCGTCGGCGTTCGCACGGCGATACGGAGCCGGCGGGACGTTCTGGCAGGCGCATCCGGATCTGTCTTCCCTTCCAGTCGGTATCTATGAGGTCTGGAACGAGCCAGACAACGGAGAGTTCTGGCAACCGGCCCCAGATGCGCCGGCCTATGCCGACCTCTACCTGGCGGCGCGGCATGCAATCGTCGGCGTCGACCCGTCCGCTCGGGTGATCGTGGGAGGACTCGTTCACCCTGCGAGCTTCATGACCGCGATGCTTCGCGCCCGACCCCAGTTGGCGAGCCAGCTCGACGGCGTCGGGGTGCATCCGTACGGCCCGAATCCACGCGTCGTTCTCGCCAGGGTGCGCGGCGCGAGGCGCGCGCTGGTCTCGCTCGGGCTGCCGAACGTACCGCTGTATCTGACCGAATTCGGCTGGACGGTCCACCCCCGGGGCTCGCTCGACTTCGCCCCCGAGGCGCTCCGGCCGCGTTACATCTCGACGTCGATCGCCGTGCTCGGGCACACCGACTGCGGGATCGCCGCGGTCGTCCTCTATACGTGGGTTACGCCCGAGCGCAACCCCTCAAATCACGAGGACTGGTTCGGGATCCATCCCCCGCAGGGCACCAGCAGCCCGGACACGGGCGCGTTCGCGGCCGGCATCCGCGCGGCCAAGGCGCCGGGAGCGCGGGAACCCGTCTGCGCCCCTACCTGATGCAGACGGTCGCCTTCGTTCCCTTCTGGCGGCAATGCTCAAGCGCCAGTGCGCCCTTGTGGAACGCGTTCAGCGCCGGCTTCTCGGTGATCTTGCCGTCGGGAGTGAACCGCAGCAGACCGGCGAAGTCGAATGCCGGGGCGTGGAGCGTCTCCTCGCCCATCCACGTGTAGTAGTCGAAGCCGATCAGCTTCAGCGCCGCGCGGTGCTGGGCGAGCATCGGCAGCAGCGCCGTTATGTCCTTAGCCTGCCCCTTCTCGGTCGTGTTCCAGTCGAAGTGCTGGCGGGACTTGCCCTTCGCCGAGGGCCAGCTCAGCTCGGTGGCGAGTACCGGCTTGTGATTCCCCTTGGAGTCCGCGGCCCGGCGCACGAACTGGAGGTACTTGATCACGCGGGCCGGCGAGGAGGTGAAGCCGTTGACAGCGATCACGTCGTAGGCGCTGATGGCGCCGCTGACCTTGTCGACCTGGCCGAGGGACTGCCAGGCCGTGTTGGTGAGCGCGCCGAGCACCACCTTGGCGCCCTGATCTGCGCGCTTGATCGCCTGATGCGCGGCCTTGAGCAGCTTCACGTAGCTCTTCGCGAACGGCTGCGGCCAGTAGTAGCTGAGGTTCGGCTCGTTCCAGATCTGCCACATCCGGATCGGGTCCCTGGGCGAGTGGTTCTTCCAGAAGGTGCCGTGCGGGCCGTAACGCTTGATCAGCGCCGTCAGGTAGGCGGCGAACGGGGCGGTCTTCGCGGGCGGGCCGTAAACGCCGTGGCGGTTCTTCCCCTCGTCCCAGCGGGGCGCGTAGAGCACGGTCGGCAGGACGGTCACGCGCCGTGCGGCTGCCATCTTGACGACCTGGTCGGTCTGGCTGAAGTCGAACGGGGCGCCCTTGGTCGGCTGCGCAGCCGCCCAGCTGAACACCACGCGGACATTCTGGACCCCGTTGGAGACCATCAGGTCGAACTGGTGCGAGAGATCGATGTTGTCGGCCGCGACGAGCGGCGGCCCGTCCAGGTCAATGCCGACGAACCCCTGAGGCACCGGGGTGCCGGGGAGCGAGCTATGCGCACTCGACGCGGCAGCGGTCCCGGACCCGACCGACAGCACGAGCGCGGCAGCGAGGGTCAGCAGCAACACACGCAGGCGCAAGACGAGGTCGAGTGTAGCCAGGCCGCGCCCCCGGCTCGCCGTTCGCCTCAACCGGGAATGCGCGTGATCGCGGCGTCGGTCAGCTCCGCGGTCCGCCGCCAGCTCCGCTCCGCGGCGCGGGTCAGGCCAGCGTCGATCAGACGCCCGCGGAGCTCGGCGTCGAAGGCCACCCTGCAGACGGCGGCGGCGAGCTGCTCGTCGTCGCCCGGCTCGACCAGAAGCCCTGCGTCGCCCACGGTCTCCGGGAGAGCCGCGGCCCTCACGGCCACGACCGGGACGCCGGCCGCCATCGCCTCGAGGCACGGGAGCCCGAAGCCCTCGTAGTGCGAGGGCATGACCAGGCAGAGCGCCCCGGCATAGAGCGACGGGAGCAGGTCCTCGTCCACGTAGCCGATCCGCCTCAGCCCCTCGTCGCCGCCACCGCGGAGGTATTCGCGCTGCGAGCCGGCGAGCACCAGCTCGGTGCCCTCCTCGCGCAGCGCCGCCGCGGTGCGCCGAAGGGCGGCGAGGTTCTTCCGGGCCGAGGCCGTGCCGACGACCAGCACGTACGGCCGAACCAGGCCGTAGCGATCCCGGGCGGGCTCCGGGTCGACGTCAGCCGAGAAGCGCTCGTCGACGCCCTCGGGGATCACCTCGACCCGCTCGGGCGAGACCGAGAGCATCTCGACGAGCTCCCCGCGAGAGAACTCGGAGACGGTGATCAGGAGCCGCGCGCGGCGAGCGAGACGCGGCAGCATCGCGCGCTGGTAGGCGACGTAGGCGCTCGAGTAGGCCTCGGGGCGGCGCAGGGCCGCGGCATCGTGGATCACGAGCACGTTGCCGGGCCAGAGCAGCGGCGCAAGATTCGCCGGCGAGTAGATCAGCGCGCCCGGGCCGGCGCGGAGCGGTAGGACGGCCTGCTCCCACAGGTGCCCGACCCTGTGGGCCAGAGCCGGCGCCGGACGAATCACCCGGTAGCGGTCGGGACGCAGCGCGGGCAGGCGCTTGGCCATCTCGCGCGCGAGTCGCTCGACCCCGCCGATCTCGGCGCGGATCGCGGCACGCGCGTTGATGGCGACGACGGGCGGGTCGGTCAAACGCGGCGGCGTGAGCCCCAGCGCAGACCGGCGCCGAGCGCCAGCATGAACACGCCGATCCCCGCCGCCAACCAGATGTTCAGGCCAGTGAACGGAAGCGTCTTCGAGCCGGTCGAGCTGGCAGCCGTGGTCGCGGTCGCGGTCGAGGCCGAGGTCGTGGAGGCGGTCGGCGTCGAGCTCGACGGGGTCGCGGCCGGTGGCGGAGTGGTGCTCGGCGCCGTCGTGGTGGTCGTCGAGCCATGGTGCGAACCGCCGAGCGGATCGACGTACTGCTGATCGCCAGCCGACGGACCGGTGGCCAGGGCCGCGGCAGGGGCGAGGATGGCCAGCGCGCCGAACAGGCATAGGACCGTCATCAGGTTTCTCATCCTGAGCACCGTGCGAGTATTGCAAGACCTGAGGCTGCTTGCCTTCAGTGCCCTCCCACGGCGACCGCTCGCCGTCGGCGAGACGCGGATCGTGAATCCGGGCCCGGAGGGTCGCCTGGTTTGAGGTTTAACGGCCCGGCGGCAATCCTCCAAATCCGCGTTTTGCAGGATTTATTGCATCGCCAGGATCACGGAGCGCGAGCGCGACGGGTCGTGTTAGGGTGCTCCAGCCCCCGCTCTGAGGGCCTCAGGATCGAGCGCCTGCCGCCCCCGGGTCTGCCGCACTCCGGCGGCCTCGGTCCTCGCTTCCCCATGCTCGCCACCGGACTTCAACGATGGACCCTGCGCGCGCTCGCATCGACCGCTGCCGTCGGCGTGGCGTTGCTGTGCGGCAACCTGACCTCGGAGAGCGCCGGCGATCTGCAGAGCCAGATCAACGCGAGTCGCTCCGCCGCCAGCTCGCTCCGCTCCGCCATCGCCGCTGACACGGCGCAGATCCAGCAAACCACCGGTGGCCTCCAGGCCGCCCAGGCGCATCTGAACGCGGTGCAGGGAGAGCTCGCCACACGCGAGTCGCAGCTGCGCTCGGTCCAGACCAACCTGCTCGCTGCGCGCGATCACCTGGTCACGCTCGAGAATCGGCTGCAGCTGGCGTCGAAGGCGCTGGCGGCGAACCTGGTCGCGGCGTACGAGGGCAACCAGCCCGATCTCGTCTCGGCGGTCCTCGACTCGCACGGCTTCAGCGACCTGCTCGAGCAGATCAGCTTCATGAGGCGCGTCCAGCATCAGGACGCCCAGATCGTCGGGGCGACGCGGATCGCGCGTGCCGAGGTGACCAAGCAGGCCAACTCGCTGGCCACGCTGGAGCGGCGCGATCGCGCGCTGACCGACCAGGTCCTGGTCCAGCGCAACCAGGTGGCGGCGCTCCGAGCCGCCCTGCTCAGCCGCCAGATCTCGGAGATGGGCGCGCGCAGCCGCGACAGCACCAAGCTCAACTCTCTCAACGGGCAGCTCAAGTCCCTCGAAGCCAAGGCCGCCGCCGAGGCCGCCCGTGCCGCCGCGACCCACAACGCCGCCGTGGGGGGCATTGCCGTCAACACCGGTGGAATGGCCCAGCCGCCGCCCGGCGCCCCGGCCGCGGTCGCTCAGGTCATGGCGGCCGGCAATGCGATTGCCACCCTGCCCTACATCTGGGGCGGCGGGCACGGCTCGTTCCACGCCAGCGGGTATGACTGCTCCGGTTCGGTCAGCTACGCCCTGGCCGCCGCCGGCCTGCTCAGCTCGCCGCTCGACTCGACCGGGTTCGAGAGCTGGGGGCAGCCAGGCCCTGGCCGGTGGATCACCGTGTACGCCAACGCCGGCCACGCCTTCATGGTCGTCGCCGGTTGGCGCTTCGACACCGTGGCGCTGGCCGAGACCGGGACGCGCTGGACTCGCACGATGACCTCCACCGCGGGGTTCGTCGCGCGGCACCCGCCGGGTCTCTAGACCGCCGGGTCTCTAGACCTCCGCGTCTCTAGACCTCCGGGTCTCTAGACGACCCCGGCCATTTCGCGTCCGGACGCAGGCACGTCACGCTCGGAGCGCGCGGCTCCAGGGCGCGTCGGCATCTGCCCGGCGCGTGGCCCGAGCCAGCGCGTCGCCAGCAGCATCAGCGCCGGGATCGCGACGATCGCAACCATGGCGAGGAACCAGAGCTGGCCGGCATCGGTGCCCTCCCCGAGCGCATGCGCCAGACCGGCCAGCCAGGCGAGCGCGGTGAAGCGGTGGAGCTTGCGCCAGCGGGTCGCGCCGATCCGGCGCCGCAGGTAATAGGACAGGCCGAGCAGGGCCAGGGCCCACCCTCCGACGATCCCGAGGCTGGTCCAGATCATCTTGTAGGAGCTCACGAACGGGATCGCGATGTCGGCGATGCTCGGGTGCAGGAACCGGTCGCCGAGCAGAGTAATGCCGTGAATCGCGATCGCGACGATCGTCGACAGCGAGAGGATCTCGTGGGTCACGAGCAGGTCCGGGCCGCGCCGGCGCAGCAGCTTCGTGCTCATCAACAGCCCGAGCGAGACGGCCAGGCTGGCCAGTACCAGCGCGGCGAAGCCGGCCGCGCGGCTCGTGATCCAGAACAGGTGGGGAGTCGGGTTGGTAAGCACAGACAAGAGCTTGGAGGCCGCGCGACAGATCCTCGTAGGGGACTCGTAAGAGCTTCATCAGAGACGCGGGCGGGACAATGCGGCGATGGACCCGCGGGCGCGTGGTCCTCAGACGGCCTGAACGCGACCGATGAGGGCGACTGCCTCGTCTCGCATGTCATTGGCCAGGAGATCGACGTCGCCGAGCAGCGTCGGGTCGGCCGTGAGCCCGAAGCCGAGCACGTCTCCGTGCGAGACGACCGCGACACGCAGCGCGTGGTGCTCCCGGATCTCCGCCAGCGAGTAGAGCGCGCGCACCCGTATGCCGAGCACGTGGACCGGCCGGCGAGGCCCGGGAACATTGGACACGTTCAGGGCGAAGGAGCGCGGGTGGGTGAGCACGTGCTCGGCGAAGCCGCGCAGCCGCGGGGCCCCGGCAAGCTGGCGCATGAGCGAGTCGATGTGCTGGGCGTCGTGCCCCTGCTTGCGCACGCGCGTCGCGCGCCGGACTGCCGCCAGTCGCTCGAGCGGGTCGCTCGACCCGAGCGGCAGGTCGACGCAGAAGAACGAGTCGCGGTTGCCGGCGTCTCGCTGATCGTCGCCCGCGCGGTGATTGGGGTCCAGCGGCGCCGCGTGCAGGCTCACCGGAACCTTGACCCGGACCGAGCCGAGGTGGCCGTGGTGGGCCTCGAGCCAGCGTCGGAGCCCACCCGCCACGACGGTCAGGACAGCATCGTTGACGGTCGCGCCGTCGGCTCGGGCCGCAGCGCGACGAAGTGAGCTGAGTCCCGTCGTGGCGAAGCCGACGGCTCGCTGGGCGCCGATGTCGCGGTCGAACGGCGAGCGCAGCCAGGGCCGCGGCATCTCGCGCGCCGCCGTGAGGATGTCTGCGCGCCAGCGGTGATCAGCGGCGGCGGATCGCGCACCCTTGGATCGTCCGGGCCGGCCGGCGCTCGGCGCGTCGTCCCAAAGGACCGCGTTGCCGATTCGCATCGCCGTCATGCCGTCCGCGAGCGCGTGGTGGATCCGCCAGAGCAGCGCGCTGCCGCCACCGGCCAGACTCGGGATCACGTCGATCCGCCACAGCGGCCGTGACCGGTCCAGCCGTTGTTCGAACACCTGCGCAACCGTGGTCCGAAACACGTTGGCGTCACACTGCCGATCCACGGCGCACGCCACAACGTGCTCGTCGATGTCGACGCGATCGACCGGGATCCAGGCCGGCGAACCGTCGAGTTCCCCCAATCGCCAGCTCAGCTCTGGCGCGCGATCGAGCCGCGACGCGATCAACTGGCGCAAGGGACCGATCTCAACCTCGTCGTCGAGCACGATCACCTTGCAGGTATGGCCGGCCACGACCTCATCCTCGAGCGCGAGGATGCTCAGATCCTCGGCCGACAGCCGGCGGGCGACTGGTCCCGGAGTCGACTCCGCAGAAGCCCCGGTGCGGTCCGTCGCGGACATTCGCGGCGAGCGTAGCGCCGCTGGGCCCGGACCGCCAGCCTTTCTAGGCGCGGCTAGCGCTCACCAGCGACCGGGGTGGAACAGCTGCCCCGCCCGGACGGACACGCTCTGCGTGGCGGCGTAGGCAGCGGCCGCGGCTCGCGCCGAGGCGCTCGAGTACCGGACGTCGAACGACGAACCATCCGGGCTGAGCGCGCCGGGAGCCGCGCCACCTCCCGGCGCCCCGAGGCCTCCGTTCAGCACGTAGCGACGGCCCGACGCTGCGAGCCGGATCTTCGTCGTGCCCCAAGCAGAATCGGCGATCGTGCCGGTGTGGCCGGTGGTCGACTGGGCCGAGGCGAACGAGAACGTGGCCGTGCCGAAGTTGGCCAGAGGCAACGTGTGGCATGACCTGGCGCCGTCGCACGCCGAGGGCGCCTCGACGATCCACTCCGCCGAGCTGACGTCGACAACCGACGCGCCCAACGTCTTGCGGAAGGCGCGGTGGCGGGTCGCGTCCCACAGCGAGAGCTGCGTCCGGTGACCGGTGACGGTCACTGTCGCGGCGACTGAGTCACCGGGCCTCACGGGCATCCGGATCGGCCGCGACGCGGCCGGCACGAGCTCGTACCAGGCCGTCGAGACGGCGTGGCCGGAGCCGTTGCAGTCCACCTCGGTGCCGATCTGCTCGAGCGCACGAGACGAAATGCTGTAGCCCCCGAGCCCGACCCACATCGCCGAGTAGGTCCGCCGCCCCGCCGTGCAATGCACGCTCGGCTGGCGCCATGCGCCGATCACCTTGGTGAAGCGGACCCCGGAGCGATGGACGGCGTAGCCGGCCCAGTTGGAACTGGTCGTCGTGTCAGCGGCCGCCGGCACGGCAAAGCCAAGCGCCATCAGAACGCCGCTGGTCAGCATGGTCGTGAGCTTGGTGCGCACCGAGTTTGTTTTCGGTGTGGGAACCACGAACTTGAATAACACCCCCGGGACGACTAAGTACCGGCTGCGGACATGATCGCGGACGCATGGCCGAGACAGTCGTACATGATGACCGTCTGAGTGCCGCTCGTGAAGCTGACGCGCCGGCACGTCCGCTCGACGATCGACATCGCCGACTGGCTACCGGTCCGCGTGTCACCCGGCGGCCGCGGCCCCTGGCCCGAGTCCGGCACGACCCAGCGCAGGTGCCCAGAGCGGACCTCGGCTGCGATCCAGGCCGCGGTCACCGAGCTCTCGCGCCCAGAGAAGCCGCCCAGCCCGGCCGACGTCGGCGTTCGAGGACAGGATCAGCGATGCGGCCGTGCTCTGGCTCGAAACCCCGACCATGCCGCCGCCGTGAGCCTTTGCGTAGGAGACCGCAGCCGACAGCTCGGAGCTGCCCCCGCCAAAGCCACCCCCGCCGCGCCGCGCCTCCGGGGCCGGTCGCGCCTCCGGGGCCGGTCGCGCCTCCGGGGCCGGTCGCGCCTCCGGGGGGACCGGCGAAAGCACCCTGCCCCCTGCCGCCCGGGGGCGCCGTGCCGAGGCCGCGACCACCGCCAGATCCACCGAAGCCCACGGACGCGCTGGACGGCCCGCCGGTCGGGAACGTCCCGTTGGTGGCGTGGCCGAGGGTCTCGGCCGCCCATGTCGCCGGGGCCGCCGCGAGCACGGCGAGAGCGATGCCGACGACGGTCAGCCGCGTGCGGAGGGGGAGCTCGAACGCGAGGATCACAGCGCCTCCGCCGACGACGCCGATCACGAGCGGCACGGCCCAGGCGAGCGACCCGTTGATGTTCCCGAGCACGACCAGCTCGGTGATCGCGCCGCCGGCCAACGCGAGCGGGCCGATCACGCGGGCCCAGCGTCCGCCGCCAAGCATCTGGCCGACGCCGGCGCCGATCAGCGCCGCCACGAAGGGCGCGAGGAGCGAGACGTAGTAGGGGTGAAAGATCCCGCTGGCCAGGCTGAAGACCACGGCCGTGGTGAGGAAGGCGCCCCCGACGGCTATCAGCCAAGGCGTCCGCGGGTCGCGCCGGCGCATGCGCGTGATGACCATGAGCCCCAGACCCGCGACCACGGCAAAGCCGATCAACCACCCGGCCTGATCGCCGAGCCCGGACTGGAGCAGTCGGAATGGGCCGGTCGGACCGCCGAACAGGCTCCCGCCGGGCCCGCCGCCACCGCCTCCCGGTCCGGCGCCCCCTCCAGGTCCACCGGTCTGCCCGGCGAGCCGGCCGAGGCCGTTGTAGCCGAAGATCAGGGACCAGATGCTGTTGTCGCTGGTGCCCGAGATCCAGGGACGGTCGCCAGCCGGGGTAAGCGTGACCAGCAGCGGCCAGGCGGCCCCGACGATCACCATGGCCAGGCCGCCGGCAAGCAGCTGACCCAGCGCGCGGAGACGGTTCCGAACCCCGGGCGTCGAGATCCACATCCACGCGGCGGCGATGCCGGGAACGACCATCAGCGCGACGCCCATCTTTGTCTCGAACCCGAGTCCGACCGCGATTCCGCTCAGGACCAGCCAGCGGGTGCGCCGGGTCTCGAACGCGCGCACAGCGAACCACAGCGCAGCGACGGCGCACAGGACCAGCAGCTCGTCGGGATTGTTGTGGCGCGAGACGGCGACGGCGACCGGCGTCGTCGCCAGCGCGAACCCGGCGACGAAGCCGGAGAGCCGGCCGAAGCGCCGCCGGACCAGGTCGTAGACGAGGCCGACAGCGACGACCCCCATCAGCGCCTGCGGGATGAGCAGGCTCAGGGGGTGAAAGCCGAAGACCCGGGCCGACAGAGCCTGGATCCAAAGCGCCAGCGGCGGCTTGTCGACCGTCATCAGTCCGCTGCGGTCGAGTGAGGCGAAGAGGAAGTCGTGCCAGCTCGTCGTCATCGAGCGGACGGCGGCGCTGTAGTACTGGTTGGCCCAGCCGTTGATGCTCAGCCCCCAGAGGTTGAGGATCGCGGCGATGCCGAGCAGGCCGACCAGCTCTGGCCGGGCGCGGAGCCGGTCGACGACCGAACGGCTCCGCAGGCGCGCGGCCCGAGGTGCCGGATAGGAGATCGAGCCGGTGCTCACGGCTGATCGGGCGCCCGGTGCGCCTCGGTGTATGCGCCGGCGACGGCGATCGCACCGGCCAGGCCGACCGCGAGCCCCGCGAGCGCTCGAGTTAGGAAGGTCATGCCGGGAGCATCCGCGCCGGCTCGAAGCTCCCGCGAAGACATGCCTAAGACGCGCGTAGGAAGGTGGTCTTTAAAGTAGGAGGCACACCTCACTCAGGGAGACACCGAGATGACAGACAACAGCTATGACGCCAGGGCGGAGCTCCGCACCGGGGACCGCTCTTACGAGATCTTCCGCCTCGACGCGCTGCAGGCGAGCTACGACATCGCCCGGCTCCCCTTCTCGCTCAAGATCCTGCTCGAGAACCTCCTGCGCAACGAGGACGGCGAGGCGATCCGCGCGGAGGACATCGAGGCGCTCGCGACCTGGAACGCGAAGGACGAGCCGAGCAAGGAAATCGCGTTCACGCCCGCCCGGGTCGTGATGCAGGACTTCACCGGAGTCCCGGCCGTGGTGGACCTCGCGGCGATGCGCGACGCGATGAGCGAGATGGGCGGCGACCCGGCCAAGATCAATCCGCTCGTTCCCGCCGAGCTCGTGATCGACCACTCCGTCCAGGTCGACGTGTTCGGCACCGCGGAGCGCGTTCGCAGCGCAACGCCGAGCTCGAGTTCGAGCGCAACAAGGAGCGCTACGCGTTCCTGCGCTGGGGCCAGGGGGCGATTTGAGAACTTCAAGGTCGTCCCGCCCGACACGGGCATCGTCCACCAGGTCAATCTCGAGTACCTGGCCCGCGTGGTGTTCGTCAACCCGGCAGACGAACCAGGCGTACCCGGACACGCTCGTCGGGACCGACTCGCATACGACGATGATCAACGGGCTCGGCGTGCTCGGCTGGGGCGTGGGCGGGATCGAGGCCGAGGCGGCGATGCTCGGCCAACCGATGTCGATGCTGATCCCGCAGGTGCTCGGCTTCAAGCTCACCGGCGAGCTCCAGGAGGGCGCAACCGCGACCGACCTCGTCCTCACCGTCACCGAGATGCTCCGCCGGCGCGGAGTGGTCGGCAAGTTCGTCGAGTTCCACGGCGCCGGCCTGGCGAACCTGCCGCTCGCCGACCGCGCGACGATCGGCAACATGTCGCCCGAGTTCGGCTCGACCTGCGCGATCTTCCCGATCGACGCCGAGACGCTCCGCTACCTCGAGTTCTCCGGCCGCCCGCGGGAGCTGATCGATCTCGTCGAGGCGTACGCCAAGGAGCAGGGCCTGTGGCACGACGAGTCATCCGAGGAGCCCACCTTCACCGACGAGGCTCGAGCTCGACCTGAGCACGGTCGTACCGAGCATCGCCGGACCGAAGCGCCCGCAGGATCGCGTCTCGCTGACCGAGTCCAAGCAGGGCTTCCGGAGGGCGCTCGAGGGCTACCTCCCCGACGAGGACCCCGAGGACGAGGCGGTCTCCGACAGCTTCCCGGCCAGCGACCCGGTATCGACGCACGTGCTCAACGGCGAGGGACACGGACCGCAGGGCGGGACCGGCGGCGCCCAGGTCGCCGAGCGCAACGCGGACGAGCACGCCGGTGACGCTCGAGGACGGGACCGAGACCGAGCTCGACCACGGGCACGTCGTGATCGCCGCCATCACCAGCTGCACGAACACGTCGAACCCGTCGGTGATGCTCGGAGCGGGCATCCTCGCGCGCAACGCGGTCCAGAGGGGCCTGCGGGTCAAGCCGTGGGTCAAGACCTCGCTCGCCCCGGGGTCGAAGGTCGTGACCGAGTACCTGGATCGAGCCGGCCTGACCGAGTACCTGGAGGCGCTTGGGTTCCATCTGGTCGGCTACGGCTGCACGACCTGCATCGGGAACAGCGGCCCGCTCCCGGACGAGATCTCAGCGGTCGTCAACGACGCCGACCTGGCGGTTGTCTCGGTGCTTTCGGGCAACCGCAACTTCGAGGGGCGCATCAACCCCGACGTGAAGATGAACTACCTCGCCTCGCCGCCGCTGTGCGTGGCCTATGCGCTCGCCGGCACGATGGACATCGATCTCTATGACGAGCCTCTCGGGGAGGACGACCACGGCGCACCCGTATTCCTGAAGGACATCTGGCCGAGTACCGCCGAGGTCGCCGAGACCGTCCAGGAGGCCGTCCAGTCGGACATGTTCCGCAAGAGCTACGGAGAGGTGTTCGATGGCGACGAGCGATGGAACACGCTCGAGGTCCCGACCGGCGAGCGCTTCGCCTGGGAGGAGGACTCGACCTACGTCAGGCGGCCGCCGTTCTTCGAGCAGCTTCCACCCGAGCCCGACCCGATCACCGACATCGAGGACGCGCGCGTGCTCGCGGTGCTCGGCGACAGCGTCACCACCGATCACATCTCGCCCGGCCGGCTCGATCAAGCGCGACGGCCCGGCGGGCACGTACCTGACCGAGCATGGCGTGGCGCCGAAGGACTTCAACTCCTACGGCTCGCGCCGCGGCAACCACGAGGTGATGATGCGTGGCACGTTCGCCAACATCCGCCTGCGCAACCAGCTCGCGCCGGGAACCGAGGGCGGCGTCACCCTTCATCTCCCCGACGAGGAGCAGATGTCGATCTACGACGCGGCGATGCGTTACATCGAGGACGAGGTGCCGCTGGTCGTCCTCGCGGGCAAGGAATACGGCTCAGGCTCGAGCCGCGACTGGGCGGCCAAGGGAACCCGGCTGCTCGGCGTGCGGGCGGTGATCGCCCAGAGCTTCGAGCGCATCCACCGCTCCAATCTCGTTGGGATGGGCGTGCTCCCGCTCCAGTTCACGGACGGCGACAGCGTCGAATCGCTGGGGCTGACCGGCCACGAGTCGTTCTCCATCGGAGGGCTCGCCGACGCCGACACGATCCCGCGCGAGCTGACGGTCCGAGCCGACGAGAAGGAGTTCACGGTAATCGCGCGGATCGACACGCCCAAGGAGCAGCGCTACTTCCGCCACGGCGGGATCCTCCAGTTCGTACTGCGTCAGCTGCTCGCGGGATAGCCTTCGGCTGTGGCGATCCCCGAGTTACTGCAGCGGCTGCTCGAGGCGGTCGGGCCCTCGGGCCATGAGACCGCCCCGGCGCAGGTGTGGAGAGAGGGCTGTGCGCGCCTTCGCGAAGGAGGTGAGCGGCGACCGCGTCGGCTCCTCGTATGCCCTCGTGCCGGGAACGGCCGGCGGGCCAACGCTGGCGGTCCTCGGCCACATCGACGAGATCGGGCTGCACGTCACCCACATCGACGAGGATGGCTATCTGCGCTTCGGCCAGGTTGGAGGCTGGGATTCGGTCGTGCTCGTCGGGCAGCGCGTCCGGGTGGTGACCCGCGAGGGTCCGGTCGCCGGGGTGATCGCGCGCAAGCCGATCCATCTGATTCGAGGCGACGATCGGCGCAAGGCGCCCGAGCTGAAGGAGCTCCACATCGACATCGGTGCGCGTACGGCTGAGGAGACCCGCGAGCGCGTTCGAATCGGCGACGTGGCCGTGATCGACGCCGAGCCGGTGGAGTTCCCGCACGGGCGCGTCGTGTCGCGGGCGCTCGATAACCGCGTCGGGTGCTTCGTCGCGGCGCAGGCGGCACGGCTGGTCGCCGAGGCGAGGCGGCGCCCCCGGCGACGTGCTCGCGATGGCCGTGACCCAGGAGGAGACCACCTTTGCCGGATCCCGGACGAGCATGTTCGCCCGGGATCCCGACGTCGCGATCGTGATCGACCTCACCCACTCGACTGACCAGCCGGGCGTGGAGCTGGGGGAGATCACCAAGAGCACGCTCGAATCCGGGCCTGTAATCGCACGAGGCACCACCCTGCATCCGGTCGTGTTCGAGCTGCTCTACGACGCCGCCAAGGCCGAGGAGATCCCGTTCACGATCGAATCGCTGGGCAAGTCAACCGGCACCGACGCGGACGCGGTTCATCTCGCCCGCGCCGGCATTCCCACTGGCGTGGTCTCGGTTCCGTGCCGCTACATGCACACGCCCGTGGAGATGGTGTCGCTCGAGGATGTCGACGCGGCGGCGCGATTGGTGGCCGCATTCGCAAAACGGCTGACGGCCGACGTATCGTTCGATCGCTGAGCTCCGTGCTGCTGCTGTTCGACATCGACGGAACGCTCGTCTCCGGCGCGACCGACGCACACAGGGATGCCCTCCTGGCCGCCCTGCTCGAGGTGCACGGCGCCCACCTCACCGAGGCTCGCCTGACGCTATCTCCCGCCGGCCGGACCGACGGCGAGATCGCGCGAACCCTGCTGCTCGACGCCGGGGTCTCGGCCACACAGATAGACGATCGGGCCGACCTGGTCCAGGAAGCCTGCTGCCGCACCTATTCCGCGCTGTGCACGGCGGACCTCTCGCGGACCGTGCTGCCCGGCGTGCTCGAACTGCTCGAGTGGCTCACGGCCCAGGAGGTCAGGCTCGCCCTGGTCACCGGCAACTTCGAGTGCGTGGCCCGGTTGAAGCTCAAGCGCGCCGGGATCGGCCACTTCTTTGCCGCGGCACGAGGCGCGTTCGGGTCCGACTGCGAGGACCGGGCCGCGCTCCCCGCGATCGCGCGACGTCGAGCCGGCAGGCCCGGTGCCCCCTACCCACGCGATCAGACGATCGTGATCGGCGACACGCCGCGCGACATCGCCTGCGCGCAGGCGGACGACCTGCGCTGTGTGGCCGTCGCGACCGGCCCGTTCGAGGCCGGGCAGCTGTCCGCGGCCGACGCCGTCGTCCGCGACGCTCGCGCCCTGCGCGAACAGCTGCCCGAGATGCTGCTCGCTACTTGACCGGCACCGTCGCGTCGCCGCGCTCGCGGAGCAGGCGGTCCCAGGTGTCGAACGACATGCAGAAGCGCCCGCCGAGACCCCAGCCCTCGCCCCAGCTATTCCAGAACCACACCAGCTCGTTCGGCGCGTCGATCTGATCGGCGACGATCTCGTGGCCGCCGCGCACAGTCGCCCCGTTGGCGATCTGTACGAGCCCGCTGTGCGGATCCGGCGAGTCGAAGCTGTCGTACCAGTTCACCCCGGTGATCACCGGACGCAGGACCAGGGCCTCGAGCGCGTGCTGGATTCCGAAGGCGTGCCGATAGGAGCTGATCAGTCCCATCTGCTTTGCGGCCTTGCACACCATCAGCCCCGAGCCGCCGGGGTCGTTGGGCGGATACGGGTCGCCCTCCAGCCGCGTCTCGAGCTCGTAAACCTGGACCGCCTCGGCCTCATCGAGCGGCGAGCCGCCGGAGAAGTTGGGCGCCGAGTCCAGCGCACCGCACAGCGCGTTGGCGGTGCACGAGCCGATCTGCCCCTGGTTGAGCGGCAGCCCGCTCGCGTCGTGCTTGACGCTGACGATCTTCGGCGCCCGGCTGGCCGCGAACTCGCGTGAGCGCTCGTCGTGGACGACGTGGCGTCCGAGCCGCTTTCCCTGCACGGGCGTCTCGGCCAAGCGCGCACTGTAGATGCCGTTGTCTGACATCGAGTGTTACCCCCTGTGTGATGAACGTTTCCAACACTCTGAACCCGGCGCCGCGCCCTGCGCCGTGGGATTTGTCACACGGCCGTGGCTACGGCTTTGGCGTGGGGAACTGCGTGCGCATCATCAGGTCCCACACCTGATCGGGCGTAAACCGGCGCTGGTTGATCATCAGGTGGGCGCTCGCCGTCACCGGGTAGCGCGCCTTCGGCCGCTTGGACGAGAGCGCCTTGGCGATCGTGTCGGCCACCTTCTCCGGTCCGCCGCCGAGCTTGACCATCGGTCCCTTGTAGGCGTCGGCGGTCACCTTCGCGACCTTCTGGTTGAAGTCCGCGTATGGACCGTCGTCGCCCGCGGCGCTGACCGTCCCGGACGCGACCTCGCCGAACTTGGTCACGATCAGCCCCGGCTCGACCAGGATCACGTCGACCCCGAAGGCGCGCACCTCGAAGCGCAGCGCGTCGCTGATCGCCTCGACGGCGTATTTCGTCGCGTGATAGAGGCCCCCGCCCGGGAACGTGAGCCGTCCCCCCATCGAGCCGATGTTGACGATCTTGCCCCAGCGCTGCTCGCGCATCCCCGGCAGCACGAGCTGGCACATCCGGATCAGCCCGAACACGTTGGTCTCGAACTGACGGCGCACCTGGTCGATCGGCACCGATTCGACCGCCCCCGACTGGCTGTAGCCCGCGTTGTTGACCAGCACGCCGACCGCACCCTCGGCCTTCTCGACCGCTGCCACCGCGGCGCTCATCGACGCCTCGTCGCACACGTCGAGCGCGAGCGTGTGAGCGCCCTTCTCGGCCAGGTTGGCGATCGTCTCAGGCCGCCGCGCGGTCGCGTACACGGTCCACCCGTCCTCGAGGAGGCGTGCAGCCGTGGCATGACCGATTCCGGACGAGCAGCCGGTGATGAGGGCGGCCTTCGACGCCACGTGCGGAGCCTACCCGTTCGGGCCTCGCAGCTCCTCAGACCGGCGATCCCGCCTCAGTCGAGGATCGCGACGACGCGCGCGGGCGCGCCGCTGGCGCGCACCAGCCGCAGTGGGAAGCAGGCGACCGTGAAACCGGTCGGCGGCAGCTCGCCGAGATTGGCGAGCCGCTCGATCTGCGAATAGGCGAGGTCCGCCTGGTGCGCGGCCCAGAACACGCCGGCGCGTTCGGTGGCCAGTGCGTCCTGCGCCTCGAGGTGGAGCGGCCGGTCCCAGCCCCACGCGTCGATCCCCATCACCCGCACGCCGCGGTCGTAGAGCCAGCGCGTCGCCGCGGCGCCCACGCCGGGCCCACGCGCCATGTAGTCCGTATCGCCGTAGTGGCGATCGCGGCCGGTGCGGATCAGGACGATGTCGCGCTCGACGAGCTCATGCCCGGCTGCGTCGAGGGCGGCCTCGAGGTCGACCACCTCGATTGTCTCGCCGTCAGGGCGCCCGTCGAAGTCGAGGACGACGCCGGGCCGGAAGAACCAGTCGAGTGGCAGCTCGTCGATCGTCTGTGCCGGCCGTCCGGCGATCGTCGAGTTGTAATGCCACGGCGCGTCCACGTGGGTCGAGTTGTGCGTGCCAAAGCGCGTGAACGTCTCGACGGCCCAGCCCTCCCCGTCGCGGAGCAGCTCCGGCCCGACCCCGAACATGGCTTTGATCTGGGCGGCCCCCGCCGCGTGGTCGGTGTACTCGATCTCGGTGCGCAGCAGGTCGGGCACTGTCTCCGGGCTCGGCGTGATCGGCACGGAGAGATCGATCAACCTCAACCGCGGACCAGCTTCTTGTAGGTGATGCGGTGCGGCCTATCCGCCTCGGCGCCCAGCTGCTCGTGCCTGAAGCTCTCGTAGGCCTCGAAGTTGCCCTCGAACCATCGCACCTCCGAGTCGCCCTCGAACGCGATCACGTGGGTGGCGATGCGGTCCAGAAACCAGCGATCGTGCGATACGACGACGGCGCAGCCGGCGAAGCTGAGCAGCGCCTCCTCGAGCGCGCGCAGGGTGTCGACGTCAAGGTCGTTAGTCGGCTCGTCGAGCAGCAGCAGGTTGCCGCCGGTGCGGAGCAGCTTGGCCAGGTGCAGGCGATTGCGCTCGCCGCCCGAGAGCTTGGCGACCTTCGTCTGCTGATCGGGGCCCTTGAAGTTGAAACCGGCGACATACGCGCGGCTGTTGACCTTCCGATCGCCGACCGTGATCTGATCCTGGCCTCCGGAGATCTCCTGCCAGACCGTCTTGTCGGGATCGAGCGCGTCGCGTGACTGATCGACGTAGGCGAGCTCAACGGTCTCGCCGAGCCGCAGCGACCCCGAGTCGGGCTTCTCGGCGCCGGTGATCATCCTCACCAGCGTCGTCTTGCCGGCGCCGTTGGGGCCGATCACGCCCACGATTCCGCCCGGCGGCAGCTTGAACGAAAGCCCGTCGATCAGCATCCGGTCGCCGTAGCCCTTGGTCACGTCCTGTGCCTCCACGACCACGCCGCCCAGCCGCGGCCCGGCCGGGATGTGGATCTGGACCTGGTCGAGCTTGACGTTGCGGTCCTCAGCCAGCAGCGCCTCGTACGCGTTCAGCCTCGCCTTCGGCTTGCTGCGCCGTGCGCTCGCGTTCAGCCGTACCCACTCGAGCTCACGGTCGATCGTGCGCCGGCGAGCTGTGTCCTGCCTCGCCTCCGCCTCGAGCCGCACGCGCTTCTGCTCGAGCCAGCCGGTGTAGTTGCCCTCGTACGGAATGCCGCGGCCGCGATCGAGCTCGAGGATCCAGCCCGCCACGTTGTCGAGGAAGTAGCGGTCGTGGGTCACGGCGACCACCGTGCCGCCATAGTCCTGCAGGTGGTGCTCGAGCCACGCAACCGATTCGGCGTCGAGGTGGTTGGTCGGCTCGTCGAGGAGCAGCAGGTCGGGCTGGCGCAGCAGCAGCCGGCACAGGGCCACCCGGCGGCGCTCGCCGCCCGAAAGGGTGGAGACGTCCGCGTCGCCTGGCGGGCAGCGCAGCGCGTCCATCGCGATCTCGAGCGTCGTGTCGAGGTTCCACCCGTCGACCGCGTCGATCCGCTCCTGCACGTTGGAGAACTCCTCCGCCGTCTCGTCTGAGTAGTTCATCGACAGCTCGTTGAACCGGTCGAGCAGGCCCTTGACCTCGGCCACGCCTTCCTCCACGTTGCCCCGCACGTCCTTGCTCGGATCGAGCTGCGGCTCCTGTTCGAGCAGGCCCACCGTGGCGCCGGGAGCGAGCTGCGCCTGGCCGTCGTACTCCGTGTCGCGGCCGGCCATGATCTGCAGCAGCGTGGACTTGCCCGCGCCGTTGTAGCCGAGCACGCCGATCTTCGCCCCGGGCAGGAACGACAGTGAGATGTCGGTCAGCACCTCCCGGTCGGGCGGGTACCGGCGCGAGAGCTTGTACGTGGTGAAGATGTACTGGCTGGACATGGCTGCACTGCAGGATAGGAGGGCGAGGTGCCACGCGGCTTCGCGAGTCCCGCCTCACCTGCAACGATCACTCGGTGCGCGTCGCCGCCGCCCTGCTCGCGCTGGTCGCCGTCTGCTGTATGACGCTGGCGATCGTCGGGATGGTCACCGGCCGCCCCAGCGACCGGGCCGGGTTCGTGATTCGCGCGCTCGCGCTCCTGTGCTTCGCCCTCGCCGTGGTGCTGAACGTGATGGCGCATTGATCAGTTCTCTGGCTGCCACCCGGACAGCACCCAGCGGCCACGGCCGAGCTCCATCACCGTCGCGACCGCCACGTGCCAGGCCGCCCGCAGTCCCTCGTACGCGGTCGTGTTGGAGGCCGTCGTGCGCTCGAGGGTGACGACCACGTAGCGGTCACGGCCGGGGCTCAGCGGGGCAACCGCCTGGACCGTGCCGCTGTTGGCGATCCCGCCCTGCCGGAGCTCGTAGTCCTGGGCGCTGTTCGCCGCCGCGAGCTGGACTGCGGCGCGTGCCTGTCCGATGCACTGCGCGGCGAGCGCACGCATGTCGGCGCTCAGGGTCTGCGCGTTCCAGTTGATGTACGCAGTCGCAAACCGCCTGACCGCCTCCTCAGCCGAGCCGCTCTCCGAGGTGGCCTGCTGCGCGGGCGGGCGCGGAGCCGGGTACTCGTGGGTGGCCTGGGCGCGAGCGATCTTCGATGCTGCTCGACGGGCGTTTGAGGCTGTGTTTGCCGGGGCGCTGGCGGTGGTCGAGGCGCTGGTCGGGGTCGGGGCGCTGGTCGGGGTCGGGGCGCTGGTCGGGGTCGCCGGGGCAGCGATGTCCGCGCACCCGGCCAGCAGCAGGCTGACGAGTGCGGAGGCGGCTGCCGTGCGCCACATCGCTACAGCCCCACCGGGTGCCTGGCCACGAACCCGGCGTCGCTTCGAACCAGCGGATGCCACCCGATCCCGGTGCTCCCGTCGCCGGGTCCGGCGGCGTTGTGCGTGTCCCACCGAAGCCCGGCCACATACATGAACACGTGCACCGCGCTCGCGTACAGCGTGACCCAGCGTCCCGGCCCGGCAGCGCCGAAGGACTCGAGCGAACCGGAGGCCACAGTGTCGGTAACCGGAATCAGGCGGGCGCCATAGAGCAGGTGCTCGACGCTGCTCGAGCAGTCGTACGCGGGCGCGATCTCCGACAGCGGGACGCCGTGGGCACCGCCGTACAGATACGGCTTGCCGACGATCTGGTTGCCCGCCGCGATCATCTCCTTGACCGCGAGCGGGGCGCTCGCCGGGGCCGCTGCCTGGCCGTTGGGGAGGAGCTGGGCACGCGGTCCCGGCGTGAGCGGCACGCCGGCCGCAGCACCCGGCGTACAGGCGGCCGCGGCTGTCCCACCCTGGACGCCGGTCGTCGAAAGGCTGACCGGGAGGCTCTGGCCGAGGACGTTGCCAGCCCCGGCGGCCGGGGGACGCTCGACCCGAACGGGCCCCGACCACATTCCGTCCTCATACGGAATGCCGAGGCTGCCGGCGAATTGGTACCAGAGGTCGATCACCCGTGGCAGGCCGTCGATTGGGCCGCCCCCGAGGCCGAAGTCGCGCTTGTAGCCGATCGCTGAGTGGTTCCCCCAGGTCACGCGCAGCGGCGTCATGTAGGCCAAACCACCCATCGCGGTCGCCGTCTGCCAGGTCACGCCGCCAAGCTCGGCGTACGTGTCGGGGTGCTCGAGAAGATTGTCGCCGCGGGCCCCGGTGATGCCCGACGACGGGTCGCCCGGGCCGCCGTACTCGGTCGCACCGACGAGCTGGCCGGAGCCGGGAGGGCCCAGAGCGATCGACGCCGGCCCCGTCGCGCTCGCCGTCCCGCAACCGGAGCCGGCCTGTAGGGCGCTGAGGAACAGCACCAGCGCCGCCGTGCCGACCCCGAACGCCCCCACCAGCCCCGCCGAGAGTCCCACGATCACCGTTGCCCGCCGCCGCATTCGCCCACCGTAGGTCATCCGATTCGGCCCGAGGCGGATTGCGACGAAGTTGTTGCAGAGGGGTGGGTCGGGGGCGGTTGAGGAGGGGCGCGGCTGCGGGAGCGCGGTTCCATGAGCGCGGGGCAGAAAAACGTCGCAAACCGAGCACCCGAGACACAAGCGAGGCTGAAAAGTCCCCGCCACGAGGAGTTTTCCGCCTCTCTTGGCCATGCGCTGCCGGGTTTGTTGCGTTTTTCTGCCCCGGCCGGCCTCGGCTGCCCAGGGCCGGCTGCCCGGCCGTGGCGTCGCCCGGAAGCCCTCCGGCCGCCCCGCACCAGCCCTCCGCCCCTCCAGGCACAGCCCCCCCGCCCCGCCCGGAACCGAGGCTCTTCGCCCCCCAGCTGGACGCCAGTACCCCCAACCCTCCCAGCAATGGCGATTTCGCCGCTAACTTAAGAAGGCTCAATGCCAAGGATCCTCGACGTTGAACAGGCGCTGCTGCTGCTCGAGCTCGAACCTCCCTTCGATCAGCGGACGGTTCAGCTGGCCCGGCGGCGGATGGCCAAGCGGTGGCACCCCGACATCGCCCCGCCCGGTCGCCAGCACGAGCACCAGCGCCACCTGCAGGCGATCAACGAGGCGGCCGACCAGCTCGAGCAGCTCGCCGAGTCCGCACGCGGCGGGCGGGTCAGCCGCAACGCCGTGAAGGCGTCCGCCGCCGCCACGCGCAGGGCGCGCGAGGACGCCGGCCGCCGAGCGTATGAGGCCGAGCAGCGGGCGCGGGAGCGCGCCGAGGACCGGGCCAAGCACGATCCGTTCGGCTCGCGCGTCCCCGACCACTCGATCGTGCACCGCTATGCCCGATGCATGTCCTACCCCGAGTGGGGCGTCGGGACAGTCACCGGGATCTACTTCTCGGGCGAGAACGACGACGCCCAACAGTGGGCGCGGGTCAACTTTGCGATCGGCGTTCGAACGATCCCGGCGGGCTCGCTCCAGTTCGTCGACTTCTCAAAGCCCGATCCGGCCGCCGACCGCGTGCAGCGGTTCATGACCGCCGCGCAGCACGCGCTCGCCGAGGGTAACGCGACGCTCGCGGCGCAGCGTCTCGTCTATGCCCGTGACGCCGACCCGTCCAATCCGGTCGTGTTGCGCCTGCTCACGGCGGCCTTCTGGCAGGCGGGCAACCTTCCGGCCGCCGCGCGAGCGGTCCGCGACTGGGCCCGGGTGGACACCGACCGCCCCACCCCCGAGCGCTTCGCCAGCCGCATCTACGAGGACATGGGGGCGGTCGACCTCGCAGCCGAGGCCGCGCTGCGCGCAGCCGAGCGCGCACCCGGCGACGCCTCGGCGTGGGAGCGCGTCGGGCGGATACGCCTGCGCCTGATGGACCGCGAGGCCGCGATCTCGGCCTTCGAGCACGCGCGACTGATGGGCCCGACGGTCGAGGGTTTGCTCGATCTTGCGCTCGCGTATCACCTCGCCGGCGACGTCGGGGCCGAGGTGTCGGCGGCCGAGTCGGCCACCCGACTGGATCCGGATTCGGCGGCGGCGTGGTCCGGCTACGCACACGCGCTCGCGCGTACCGATCGCCCGCGCGAGTGCATCGACGCGTGCCGGCGCGCGCTCAAGCTCGGCGACGATTCGGAGGTGGCCGAGCTGCTGGCGCGCGTGGAGGAATCGGTACCGCGCGGGCTGTCCGAGCGGACGGCCGCCTAGGGCCGACTCAGGTCGGCGTCACCGAACCCTCGCGCCCGCACGCCGGACACGTCTCCTGCGGTGCCAGCGGCCGGCCCTGGCATTCCGGGCAAGCCGAGACCTGCTCGAGCACGCCGAGGAGCTCGCCGACTCGGCACACGAGCAGCCGTTCCTCATCAACCTCGATCCATACGCCCGCCGAGGCGGGGAACACCACATGGTCGCCCGGCTTGACCGGCATCTGCACGCCGACGTGATCCCACCAGTCGAGGCCGGGACCCACCGACAGCACGATCCCGTGCTGGGGCGGCGGCTCCTCGCTCCCGGGAGGGACGACGAGGCCCGAGCGCCGGACCCGGTCCGGGTCGAGCTCCTTGATCACGACTCGGTCGAAGAAGGGGCGAAGCTGGTTGCGCATGGTTGCTCGGCCGTGATGTTAGGCGCCGTGGGCACCGGGCACAGCGATAGAGTCGCCGTGGGTACAAGGGTGGAGTCGGGGCAATACAACATCTCGGGGATTCCGGGCGCGGAGCCACCGGAGGACAAGCGCCCCTGGCTGCGGTGGCTCGAGCTGGCGCTCGCGATCGGCCTGATGCTGTTCTTCGCCCTCGCTGTGATCGGGTTCGTGCTCGACCTGACCGGGTCCAAGCGCAACTCAAGCGGACTCAGCCGGCCGGGCCAGGTCGCGACCGCCGCCGTGTGCCTCGGACTGGTCGTCCTGTGCGGCTGGTGGGCGCGCCGGGTCGAGCATCGGATCCGCCACCGGCGCGGTGATTCGGCGGCGATCGCCTTCACGGGGGCTCCCGTGACCGCGACGCCGGCGCCGCTGCCAACGTCGGAACCGCCGCCACCGCCGGCCCTCAAGCCACCGCCGGGTCCCGCGCACCAGCCGCGTCGCCGCGGGCGCCACTACGGGCCGGCCTCGGCGATTTTCACCACCGCACTGTTCGCCGCCGCGACGCTCGGCTGCATTATCGGGACGTTCGTGCTCCGGGCCGACGGCGAGCGGTCGAGCTTCGTCCAGCACCACGGCATCCCGGCGCTCGCGGTGGTGACGAACGTGAACAACATCCAGGACTGCGGGCGCTCGAGCTGCTCGTATCACTCGAAGATCTCGGCGCGCCTGACTCCCCCGGTCCGGGGAGCCACGCACACGGTGATCAACTACCCGGACTCCTCGGATCTCTTCGACGGCGAGCAGGTGCGGATCCTGGTGGACCCCAAGGAGCTCGGCTACTCGGAGTTCGCCGGATCGCCGTCGGTCGGTAGCTGGCACTGGATCGCGCTAGCCGTCCTCGCGCTCGTCCTCCTCGCCCTCGACGTGCTCTGCTTCCGCGGGCTGTGGCAGCTACTCGAGCATCGGCGCCGGCACCGCCAGTCGGGCGACGCTGCGCTCGCCGTGCCCGCCTCGGGCATTTGATCGGCGGCCGTCCGATCTGTGGCGTAGCTTGCGCCAGCCATGCGCCTGATCGTCGCCCGCTGTGAGGTCCGCTATTCCGGACGCCTGGACGCGTTTCTGCCCGAGGCGTTGCGGCTGATCATCGTCAAGGCGGATGGTTCGGTGCTCGTCCACGCAGACGCTGGGGGCTACAAGCCGCTGAACTGGATGACGCCGCCGACCGTGGTCGAGGAGTCGCCCGAACGAATGATCGTGCGCAAGCGCGCGGGGGCCAGCGAGGACCGGCTCGAGATCTCGCTGACCGAGGTCCTCTCCGACGTCTCGCACGACATGGGCTCGCCCGACGATGACGTGGCGCTGTCGAAGGACGGCGTCGAGGCTCATCTGCAGGAGCTGCTCGCCGAACAGCCGCACTGGTGTGGCGAGGGGCTGCGGCTGGTGCGCCGCGAGTGGGCTACCGACATCGGCCCCGTGGACCTGATGTGCCGCGACGCCGACAAGCAGTGGGTCGCGGTCGAGATTAAGCGCGTCGCCGGGATCGAGGCGGTCGAGCAGCTGACACGCTATCTGGGGCGGATTCGCCTTGACCCCGCCTTCTCCTCGTGCCGGGGCGTGCTGGCCGCTCAGACGATCAAGCCGCAGGCGCGAGTCCTCGCCACGGCCCGTGAGATCGAGTGCGTCGAGGTCGATATTGCGGTTCTGCGCGGCGAACGCGCGCCGGACCTGAAATTGTTCGCCGCATGAGCGATGAGCAAGCAGTCCTGACCGAGCGCCGAGAGCGCGTACTCCTGATCACGATCAACCGGCCTGACCAGCGCAACGCCGTCAACGCGGCGGTCGCGCAGGGCATCGCCGCGGCTCTGGATGAGCTCGACGGCGATGGCGAGCTGTCGCTGGGCGTGCTGACCGGCGCCGGCAAGGGTTTCAGCGCCGGAATGGACCTCAAGGCGTTCGTCACCGGCGAGCGCCCGTACGCCGGCGACCGCGGTTTTGCCGGGATCACCCAGCGCGCCTCCGCGAAGCCGCTGATCGCGGCGGTCGAGGGGTTCGCGGTGGCTGGAGGGCTCGAGATCGCGCTCTCGTGCGACCTGGTCGTCGCCGCCCGGGGGGCGCGGCTCGGCGTCCCCGAGGTCAAGCGCTCGCTCGTGGCCGCCGCCGGAGCGCTGCTCCGCCTCCCCCGCGTGCTCCCGCGCAACGTGGCCATGGAGCTGGCGCTGACCGGCGAGCCGATCGACGCCGAGCGAGGCTACGAGCTGGGGCTCGTCAACCGTCTCACCGAGCCGGGTCAGGCCGTGACGACCGCGCTCGAGCTCGCGGAGACGATCGCCGGCAACGGGCCGCTTGCGCTGGCCGCCACCAAGCGGATCCTGATTGAGGCGGTGGACTGGCCCGACTCCGAGTTCTTCGCCCGCCAGGGTGAGATCGTCGGGCCGGTGATGACTTCGGAGGACGCGCGCGAGGGAGCGACGGCCTTCGCGGAGAAGCGCGCGCCGGTGTGGCGAGGTCGCTGACCCACGAGCGGGCTCATCAGCTAGCGCGCGAGCGCGGCGTCTCGCGACCCATGTACGCGCTCGTGCGCGCGCTTGTGGTGCCGTTCATGCGGATCTACTTCCGCCTTCATGTCGAGGGCGGCGAGCACATACCGGCAACCGGACCGGCGATCGTCGCGCCCAACCACAAGAGCTTTTGGGATTCGTTCTTCGTCGCCGCCGCCACCAGGCGCCCCGTCCGCTACATGGCGAAGGTCGAGCTGTTCAAGGGCCCGTTCGGCCGCCTGTTGCTGCGCCTCGGCGCGTTTCCGGTCAAGCGTGGCGAGGCCGATGCGGAAGCTCTCGAGACCGCGCGCAGCATCCTCAGGTCGGGAGGTCTGCTTGCCCTGTTCCCCGAGGGAACCCGGGTCCGTGATCGCGAGGCGCTCGGGTCGCCGCGCCGCGGCGCCGGCCGGCTGGCGCTCGAGACCGGCGCGCCGCTGGTTCCGGCTGCGATCACCGGTACCGATCGATTGTTCCTGGGGCCGGTGCCGAAGCCCAAGCGCGTACAGGTCGCGTTCGGTGAGCCAATCGCTGTCCGCGCGCTCGAGGCGACCCCGGAGGCAGCGGGCCAGTTGATCGACGAGGAGCTTTGGCCCGAGGTGACGGCCGAGTACAAGCGATTGCTGGCCCGTCCCGGCGTGATCGCGGCCGGCCTGGCGGCCGCCGGAGTCACAGCGCTGGTCGCCGGAAGGGCCCGGCGCCGGCGGCGCTGAGGCTATTCGCCCCAGGCCGTGGCGACGATCGATCGCGGGCCGCCGCGGTCGCGGTGCTCGCACAGATAGATGCCCTGCCACGTTCCGAGCGCGAGCCGCCCGTGCGAGATCGGAAGCGTCAGCGACGGGCCGAGCAGTGACGCCTTGATGTGCGCCGGCATGTCATCCGCCCCCTCGAGCGTGTGCGTCCAGAAGCGGGCGCGCTCGGGGACGGCCTGGTTGAACCACGACTCGAAGTCCCGGCGCACATCGGGAGATGCATTCTCGTTCAGCGTCAGCGACGCCGAGGTGTGCCGGAGCAGCAGGTGCACCAGCCCAACCTCGAGGTCGCCGAGCTCGGGCAGCGCATGGACGACCTCGCGGGTGATCAGATGGAAGCCCCGCGACCGCGGCTCGAGCGTTATCTCGCGCTGGGCCCACATCACAGGTCCGGCAGCCGCGCTACCCGCATGTCGACGCGCTCGCCGCGGAACGGCACGCCCTCGGCCCTGAGCAGCCGCGCCTGGCGGCTGCCCTTGGCCAGCGATCCGTCGGCCCGGACGATCCGATGCCAGGGTATGGCGGGGTCATCGCAGTCGTGCAGCGCGGCTCCGGCCAGACGCGGTGCACCGGGCGACACGTCGCCGTAGGTGCGCACGAACCCGGCCGGCGTGTGGCGGACCCGGTCCAGGATCTCGGCGACCCGTGCGGCGCTCATCGCGACGGAGCATAGGCGCAGCGCCTCCGCCGCGGCCCAACTTCAGCGCACGGGCACGTCGGCCCCTGATATGGTCGCGATTGCCGAATTCCCTGCTGAGCGCAGGGAAACGGGGGACCCACGTCTCCCGGGGCGAATCGCGGCCTGATGGCCGTGTAGCGCGCCGCCGCGCGAGCCCGTCAGCTAACCCCGTAGGCAGAGACAAGATGATCTTCGGTCGATCCATAACAATGGTTCGGGTTGCCCTCGCGGCGACTGCCTGCGCGATCGCGTTCGCGGCGATCTGCCTCGGGCACGGCTCGACCGCCGGCGCGACCAGCATCAGCCAGCTCAATTCGCAGCTCGGGCACGAGCAGGCGCGCCAGCAGGGCCTCTCGGCGAGCGTCGGGCACCTCTCGCAGGTGATCGGCTCGCTGAATTCGCAGATCGCACTCGTGCAATCGCGCGAGGCGGCCGTCCGCGCCGACCTCGATCGTGATCGGGCGGCGCTTCAGCGGATCCGCACGCTGCTCGCTCGCGAGCAGCATCTCGTGGCGCTGCTGAAGGCCCGACTGGCACGGGCCCGCCTGATCCTCTCGCGCCAGCTCGTCTCGGCCTACGAGACGGACCGGCCCGACCTGATGTCGATCGTGCTCGAGTCGAAGGGCTTCACCGAACTGCTCGAGAACATCGACTTCCTGCGGCGCGCGGAGCAGCAACAACAGTCGATCATCTCGATCACGCGGCAGGACAAGCAGCAGGCCGACGCGGCCGAGCGGCGGCTGGGCAAGCTCGAGGCCACCGATCTCCAGGTGACCCAGGCCGCGGCCGTGCGCGAGCGCGCCCTCGCCGGGATGAACGCGCTGCTCGCGTCAAAGCAGGCGGCGGTCCAGCAGGCTCGCGCCGCGCAGCAGTCCGCGCTCGCGGCCAGCCGCGCCAAGGGCCAGCAGCTGCAGTCCGCGATCGCCAGGCTCCAGGCTCAGCAGGCGGCGGCGCAGCGGGCGGCGGCGAGCGCGAGTGTCTCTTCCAGCAGCAGCAGCAGCAGCGGCGGCGGCGGCGGCAGCAGCAGCGTCTCGCCCGGACCGGCACTCGGCCCGTCAGGTGGGTTTGTGATCCCGTACGCGATCGTGCTGTGCGAGTCCGGCGGGCAGAACCTGCCGCCGAACAGCGCCGGCGCGTCCGGCTACTACCAGATCATCCCGAGCACCTGGAAGCTGTTCGGAGGGACCGGACCGGCCGCGTACCTGGCTCCGAAGGCCGAGCAGGACGCGGTCGCCGCGCGGATCTGGAACGGCGGCAAGGGCGCGTCCAACTGGGTCTGCGCCGGCATCGTCGGGATCCACTGAGCCGGCGCCCCGCTCAGGCGAACGTCAGGCCGTGCGCCAGTCGGGCGTGAGCGGCGCTCGGAACTGGCGTCCGCTGGCGCTCAGCTTGTCGAAGTGGTCGAGCGCCTGACCGGAGCCGAACGCCACGCAGGTCAGCGGGGATTCGGCCATGTGGACCGGCATCCCGGTCTCGCCCGCGACGAGGTCGGCGAAGCCGCGAATCATCGTGCCCCCACCGGCGAGCAGGATCCCGCCCCGCGCGATGTCGCTCGCCAACTCGGGTGGCGTCTCCTCGAGCGTGTCCCGGATCGCCTGCATGATCTCCCCGAGCGGCAGCCTGATCGCCTCGCGCACCTCCTCGCTGCGGAGCTCGATCGCGGTGGGCAGCCCGGTGACGAGGTGACGGCCGCGAACCTCGATCCGCTCCTCGGGCCCCAGCGGGACCGCGGAGCCGATCGAGATCTTGATCGATTCCGCCGTCCGCGAGCCGATGGCAAGCTGGTACACCGCTCGCAGATAGTGCGTGATCGCCTCGTCCATCTCGTAGCCGCCGACCCGCACCGAGCGCGAGATCACGATCCCGCCGAGCGAGATGACGGCCATCTCGCTCGTGCCACCGCCCACGTCCACAACCATCCGGCCGACCGGCTCCTCGATCGCCACGCCGGCGCCGATGGCCGCTGCAATCGGCTCCTCGATCAGGTGCACGCGGCGTGCCCCGGCGGCGAGCGACGCCTCCTCGACGGCGCGCTTCTCGACCTCGGTGACCCCGGACGGGGCGCACACGATCAGGCGCGGATGCGCCATCCGGCGGTGAAGCACCTTGCGGATGAAGTAGCGCAGCATCTCCTCGGTGACCTCGAAGTCCGCGATCACCCCGTGGCGCAGGGGACGCGTGGCCGAGATCGTGGACGGCGTGCGCCCGATCATTCGCTCGGCCTCGCTGCCGACGGCGTGGACCTCGCCGGTCTCGAGGTCCGAGGCGACGACGGACGGCTCCGAGACGACGATGCCGTGACCGCCCACGTACACGAGCGTGTTCGCGGTGCCGAGATCGATCGCCATGTCGTGGACACCGAGACTCGGTGTCAAATGGCGACGCGAGGTGTCACGCCAACTGCCGTCTCTACGAAAGCGGATACGCAAAGGGTGCCAAAAGCGGGCGGCGCATGAGTCGCGCCGCCCGCGGCGCCGTCAGACGCCCCCTTAACCAAACGAGCCCGGGCAGTTGCCCGAGCTCGTTGGCGGTCCCGTTTTGCGCTTGCGCCTATGCCTTGACGGTCACGAACCCGCGCATGAAGCCATCGTGTGCCATCGCCCATGGATCGCATGGGACGGCGCACCACCAGGCGTACTTGCCGGGGGTCTTGGGGGCGGTGAAGGTGAACGTCACCGTGCGTGGGGCGGTCAGGGAACCACCGCCGGGGATCGTCTGATTGACGCCCAGCTGCGGCGAGGTGAACGAATGCGGGCCGCCGTCGTAGTTGACCACGGTCACCTTGACGGTCGCGCCGGCCTGGACTGCGAAGTCGGCGGGCAGGAACGCGTCATGCCACGTGCCGTCGGGGCCCTTGCGGCCGTGCTCGTCATCGGCCTTCACCGAAAGCTTCAGTGACGTGGGCTCGGCCGCCGGCGTCTGGCTGGTCGCGGCTGCGGGCACCGCGACGGTGGTGGTCGGACCCTGGCTTGGGTTCTTGGACGACAGTGCCACCGCGGACACGATGATTGCCAGGACCGACAGGAGTCCGCTGAGCCCGATTGCCACCATCATCCATTCGCGATAGCTGCGATCTGGGTCTGTTTTGTCTGCCATCTGAGTCTCCTCCGAAACGGGGTCTTCTGCGATTTCGGGGGACGGTAAGTCAGCGCGCAGGCGCTGGTATCCGTGTTGCCACGCTGGTTTGGCAGCGCGGACCACCGACCCGCCTGCGGGTTTCCCGCAGCGGCCGAGCAGGGAAATCCCGCCTCGAGGGCTCTAGCGCTCGCCTGGCAGCTTGCGCGGGTACTGCGACACCGGCTGGCCGAGATCGAGCGCTGTCGCCACGATCCGGTCCTGCTCCATCGCGTGTGCCACCGGGTAGCCCTCGCCCGATGCGGCGCGCTCGGGGCGGCCGATGTAGCCGAAATGCAGGTGCTCGGGCAGGATCTGGAGCAGCCGCGGGGACATGTGGGCCCGCGCACCCATGTTGCGTGGCTCCTCCTGGACCCACACGACCTCGGTCAGCTGCGGGTAGCTCTGCGCCAGGGCGAGGATCTCGGCCTGGGGGAACGGATACAGCAGCTCGACGCGACCGATCGCGACCTGCTCGGAACGCGATGCGTGCGCAACCAGGTCGTAGTAGATCTTGCCGCTGCACAGCAGCAGCCGGGTGACCTGCTGCGGATCGACGGCGGGATCGGCCAGGACGGGCTGGAAGCGCCCCTCCGACAGCTCGTCGATGCGCGAGCTCGCCTGGTTCAGGCGCAGCAGGCTCTTGGGCGTCATCACCACGAGCGGCCGCTGCTTCGCAATCCGGGCCTGACGCCGCAGCAGATGGAAGTACTGAGCCGGGGTGGTCGGATTGGCGACCCGGATGTTGCCCTCGGCCGCGAGCTGGAGGAAGCGCTCCAGCCGGGCCGAGGAGTGCTCGGGTCCCGACCCCTCGTAGCCGTGGGGGAGCAACATCGTGAGGCGCGAGGTCTGTCCCCACTTGGCGAGTCCCGAGACGATGAACTGGTCGATGATGACCTGGGCGCCGTTGACGAAGTCGCCGAACTGGGCCTCCCAGATCACAAGCGTCTCGGGTCCCTCCTGGGAATAGCCGTACTCGAACCCGAGGCAGGCCATCTCCGACAGCGGGCTGTTGTGGAGCTCCATCGGCGCCAGCGCTCCCGGTAGGTGCTGCATCGCGCAGTGTTCCTGCCCGGTCTTGGGGTCATGCAGGACCAGGTGTCGCTGGCTGAACGTGCCGCGCTCAGTGTCCTGTCCGGTGAGACGGATCGGGATCCCTTCCGTCAGCAGCGATGCGTACGCGAGCGCCTCGGCGTGCGCCCAGACAATCCCGCCCTGCGGGCCGAGCGCGTCGCGGCGCTGCTCGAACTGCTTGACCAGTTTCGGGTGCACGGTGAACCCGTCAGGCACGGCAAGCAGCTCGTCGTTGAGCACCTGAAGCCGCTCCGCCGAGACGGCCGTCTTGACCTCCGGCGAGGCCGTGCGGTCGAGCTGATACTCGCCCGTGGCGTGCTCGACGTCGCGGGCCGCGGCGATTCGCGCCTTCAACTTCTGGTGGTCGTCGGTCAGCTCGGACCAGACGCTGTCGGTCATCTCGGTCGACTCGGGCTCGCTGACCACGCCCTGTTCGATCAGCTGCTTGGCGAACAGCTCGCGCACCGGGGCGTGCTTCTTGATCACCTGGTACATCTCGGGCTGTGTGTAGGCAGGCTCATCGGCCTCGTTGTGCCCGAAGCGGCGGTAGCCGATCAGGTCGATCAGCACGTCGTGGCCGAACTCCTGGCGGAAGGCGAAGGCGAGCCGCACGGCCGTGATGCACGCCGCCACATCGTCGGCATTGACGTGAATGATCGGGACGTCGAAGCCCTTGGCCAGGTCCGATGCCCACGTGGTCGAGCGGGCATCGTCGGGATCGGTCGTGAACCCGACCTGGTTGTTCTGGATGATGTGGATCGTCCCGCCGACCGTGTACCCGTCGAGCGCCTGAAGGTTGAGCGTCTCGGCGACGACGCCCTGGCCCGCCAGCGCGGCATCGCCGTGGATGATCACCGGCATCGCGGCGTTGGTGTCCTGATGCGCATGCGGTCCCTGCCGGGTCGTCTGCGCGGCGCGCGTGGCCCCGGAGGCGACGGGGGCGACGGCCTCGAGATGGGAGGGATTGGACTCGAGCCGCACGATGATCGACTCGCCGCTCGGCAACTGGTAGGAGCCCTCGGCTCCGTGGTGGTACTTCACGTCGCCGGTCCCGCCCTGAGGGATGGTCGTGATCGGCTCCAGCGTCGAGGCGCCCTCGAACTCGGCGAAGATCGTGTCGTAGGGGCGGCCGAGGTTGTGGGCCAGGATGTTCAGCCGGCCGCGGTGCGCGGTCCCGATCACAACCTCGCGCGCGCCGCGGGTGGCCGACAGCTGGATCAACTCGTCGAGCATCGGCACGGTCATGTCGAGGCCCTCGATCGAGAACTGCTTCTGCCCGAGGTACGCCTTGTGCATGAAGCGCTCGAGCGCATCGACCTCCGTCAGCCGCTTGAGCAGCGCCTGCTGCTCGTCATTGGTGAGCGCCTTGCGGAAGGTGCCCGACTCGATCGCCTCGCGCAGCCACAGGCGCTGCCGGTGCGAAGCGATGTGCTCGATCTCGTACGCGATCGGCCCGCAGTAGGTCTCGCGCAGGTGCGGGAGCGCATCGGCCAGCGTGGCGCCCGGCACGTACATGCGCAGGATCCGAGCCGGGATCTTCGCCATCAGCTCAGGCGTCAGGCCAAGTGGCTCGGGGTCGAGCGCCGGTTCTCCCTCGGCCTCGCGGCCGAGTGGATCTAGCTTCGCGGCCAGGTGTCCGTGCGTGCGGTGGGCCTTGAGCAGGGAGGTCGCCGCCTGGACCGCCTGCAGCAACTCCTCGTCTGGCACTGCCGTGGGTGCCGGGGCAGCGGCCGGCGCGGCCGCTGCCGCGGCCGCAGCGGGTGCCGGTGGAGCCGGCAGCTCGGGGAGCTCGGCGCCGAGGTCTCGGAAGACGGCCTCGTAGAAGCCGTCCTCGCCCTGAAGCATCGCCTCGATCCGCTGCAGGAAGCGGCCGGACTCGGCGCCCTGGATGATGCGATGGTCGTAGGTGGAGGTCATCGTCATGACCTTCTCGGCGCCGATCATCGCGCCGATGTTCCCGAGCCCGACCGGGTAGGCGATCGACCCGGTGGCGACGATCGTCCCCTGGCCGACCATCAGCCGCGGCACCGACGCGACGGTGCCCAGACCGCCCGGGTTGGTGAGCGAGATGTTCGCGCCGGTCAGGTCATCGGCGGTGAGCGTGTTCGTCCGCGCCTTCTCGACCAGCGCGTTGTAGGAGTCGAGGAACTCGCTGAAGCTCTTGCGCCCGGCATCGAGGATCACAGGCACCATCAGCGTGCGCGTGCCGTCCTTCTTCTCGACGTCGACCGCGAGCCCGAGGTTGACCGCATCGTCGTCGATCCGGTTGGGCTTGCCGTCGATCTCGGCGAAGTGGTGTGCCATCACCGGCATCTCCGTCGTGGCGACGCGAGCGATCGCGTGGGCGATCAGGTGCGTGAAGGAGACGCGGTGGCCGGCGTTCTTGAGCTGCTTGCGGCGTTCGTCGAGGACTGTGACGGTGAGCGTGCGAAACGACGTCGCGGTGGGGATCTGACGGCTCTCGTCCATGTAACGCGCGAGCGCTGCGGCGCCACCGCGAATCGGTTGTGCGCTGGGGGCGGCCGGCGCGGAGGCACCGTTGCCGGACGCGGCCAGCACATCGGCCTTGGTGATCCGCCCGCCTCGGGCGCTGCCCTGCACCCCGGCGAGGTCGATCCCCTCGCTGGCGGCGATCCTGCGGGCGATCGGGGACGCGTTGCCGCCGTCGGCGGGGGCCGCGGCGGGGGCCGTGGCGCCGGTGGCCGGCGCCGACGCGGCAGCAGGCGCGCTGGGCGGGGCCGCGCCCTGGCCCTGAGCACCCGGGCCGGCCGACATCCGTGCGATCACCTGACCGACGGTGACGGTCTCGCCCTCGTCGAACAGGATCTCGGCGATCGTGCCTGAGACAGGGGCCGGCAGCTCCATGTCGACCTTGTCGGTGGAGATCTCGACGACCGTGTCCCCGTCCTTGACAACGTCGCCGACCTTGACCGTCCACTCGAGAATCGTTCCCTCGGTGACCGACTCGCCGCCGGTCGGCGTGACGATGTCCACCAGCTCACCGGTGGCCGCCTCCCTCGACGCCTCGCCCTCGGCCTCCACGACCGCGCCCGCGACGGCCTGCGTCGCCGTGGCAGGCTCGGCTTCGCCGACTGGATTCTCGTCACTCGCGCCGTTGGCCGAGATCTCGGCCAACACCGCGCCGACGGTCACGGTCTCGCCCTCGCCGGCGAGGATCTTGACCACGGTGCCGGCAACCGGCGCCGGGACCTCGGCGTCGACCTTGTCGGTCGAGATCTCGACCAGGGTCTCGTCGACCTCCACCGTGTCGCCCTCCTGCTTGTGCCACTCGAGGACCGTGCCCTCGGACACGGAATCACCCATCGCGGGCATGACGACCTGGACCGTGCCTGTATCTACTGCCATCCGGGACTCAACTGTAACGCGTGCTAACGGCCCCGGCCGGACCGGGCTGGTGCCGGCGGCGCCAGTCGGCGACGACGAATCCGATCGAGCCGGCGAACGGCCCGAACCCGCCCAGCACCGCGACCGTGACGGCCAGCCAGAACGGGATGATCCGCATCCGGGCCGCGGCGATGCACAGCAGCGACATGCCGATCCACATCAGCCCGTGGGCGAGGCCGAGGATGAACGTCTCGGGCTCGGGGTTGCCGAGCCCGAACGCGCACACAAGCAGGCTCAGATAGACAATCGAGTGCGCGAAGGAGGCGCCCTCCAAGCCGCGGAAGGTGAGCAGCGCCTTCACGATGCGGCCAGAAGCGAGCCCATGCGCCGGAGCGGCTCGTCCGCCTCGGCCGGCCAATCGTCGACGGCCGCGGGCCACCAGGCGAAGTCGTCGTGCTCGTGATCGGGCTTGACCACCGCGCCCTCGGCCAACCAGGCCTGCCCGACGAGCAGCACCATCCCGCTGGGCAGCCGGATGAGCGCCTCGATCCGGAGCCGATTGGGGTCGACCGACCACTCCTCGCGGAGTTCGCGCGACATCGTTCCGGCCGGGTTCTCGTCCACCTCCACCGAGCCGCCGGCCCCGAGCGCCCAGCGATTGGCCCACGACGCCAGCCACCCGGCGCGGCGGCCTGCCAGCCAGCGGCCGTCGGCGGCCCGGACCACGCAAAGCACCGACAGGCTCTGGGCCGCGTTCTCGGTGATCAGGCGCAGCGCCCAGCGGGCGGGCTGGAGCTCGAGCACGAGGCGATCATCACCGGCACGGAAGCTGGCCATCCGGCCGGCGAGGCCGTCGTGACTCGGGGAGCCGCGACGCCGCAGCGCATCGAGCGCCTCATCAGCGGCCTCGATCGCGTCTGCGCCGGGCTCGTACGGCTCCTGCAGCCAGGTCACCTCGACCTGTCCCGGATCCCACGGTCCCCGCGCGAGCAGGGCAGGCGTGCTGGTAGCCACGTCGTACAAGGTACCGGTGCGCCACGGCACGCTGAGCCGTCCGCGGGGATAGGCTCCCCGGCCGTGCCGAGACGGCTCAAACACTGGGGCTGGGGTTACGAGGACGAGCAGCCCTCGCCCGATGAGCTGCGGGCCGCTGCCGCCTTCCTGCGCGGACGACTGGGCTTCGGCTCCGAGGAAGTGGCCCAGCCCGTCCCGCTGTCGGCGCTGGAGCTCCCGGCCCCACGGCTGAAGCCGCCCGATTCGCTGGCCGAGATCTGCTCCAGCGACACCTACCAGCGGGCCCTGCACAGCTATGGCCGCTCCTACCGGGACATCTGGCGCGCGTTCCAGGGACGCTTCGAGCACCCGCCCGATCTGGTCGTCCGGCCGCGCTCGGAGGAGGAGGTCGAGCGTGCGCTCGACTGGGCGGCCGACGCCGGCGCCGCGGTGATCCCCTTCGGCGGCGGAACGAGCGTCGTGGGCGGCGTCGAACCGCGCGTCGGCGACGGGTACGCCGGGGTGGTGACTATCGACCTCAAGGCGCTCGACCGGGTGCTCGAGCTCGACCACGTCTCCCAGGCCGCCCGGATTCAGGCCGGCGCAACGGGCCCCGGGCTCGAGGGCCAGCTCGCCGAGCACGGCCTCACCCTGCGCCACTTCCCCCAGTCGTTCGAGTTCTCGACTTTCGGGGGCTGGATCGCAACCCGCGCCGGCGGGCACTTCGCCACGCTGTACACGCACATCGACGATCTCGTCGAGTCGGTGCGCGCGCTCACTCCGACCGGGGCGTGGGAGTCGCGCCGGCTGCCGGGCTCGGGCGCAGGCGTCTCGCCCGACCGGATCCTGATCGGATCGGAGGGAACGCTCGGGATCATCACCGAGGCGTGGGTCCGCGTCCGCAGACGGCCCGACCGGCGCGCCTCGGCAGCGGTGCGCTTCGACGATTTCGCGCGTGGGGCGGCCGCGGTTCGCGCGCTGTCCCAGTCCGGCCTGTACCCGACCAACTGCCGCCTGATCGACGCCGCCGAGGCCGCGGTAACGGGCGCCGGGGACGGATCGCACTCGCTGCTCGTACTCGGCTTCGAGTCGGCCGACCACGACGTCGAGCCGGCGATGAAGCTCGCGCTCGAGTGCTGCTCGGACCACGGCGGGTCCTGGGAGCGGCGCGGCGAGAGCGGGGCAGTCGGGACCTGGCGGGAGGCGTTCTTGCGAGCGCCCTACCTGCGCGACACGTTTGTCGCGATGGGGGTGCTGTCGGAGACCTTCGAGACCGCGATCACCTGGGATCGGTTCGAGGCCTTCCACGAGTCCGTCCTGGCGGCGGCGTCGGCAGCGGTCGGCGAGGTGTGTGGAGCGGGCTCGGTCTCCTGCCGGTTCACCCACGTCTACCCCGACGGCGTCGCGCCGTACTACACGATTTTGGCCCCGGCGCGGGCCGGCGAGGAGCTCGCGCAGTGGGACGCGATCAAGTCGGCCGCCTCAGATGCAGTGATCGGCGCCGGCGGCACGATCACACATCACCATGCGGTCGGCCGCGACCACCGACCCTGGTACGACCGCCAGCGGCCCGATCGGTTCGCGGCCGCGCTCCGAGCGGCGAAGTCCGCCGTCGACCCGGGGGCCGTGCTCAACCCGGGAGTGCTGATCGACCCCTAGGTCTCGAGGATTCGCTCGTAGATCCGGAAGCGCTTGACGATCCGGCCTCCCATCGCCTCCATGCCGCGGTTCATCGCCGTGTTCGATTCGAGGATCCAGCCCATCTCGCCCCCGGTCTGCGGCCGCTGCTCGGCCATGTCGAAGTGCTCCATGTACAGCAGCGCGGCGACGCCGGTGTGCTGGTACTCGGGCAACACGCCGAGGAACCCGACGCGAACCCGGTCGGTGAGCCGGGACCGGTTGAGGTAGTACCACCAGCCCAGCGGGAGCAGCCTGCCGCGCATCCGCTTGAGCACCTGGTTGATGTCCGGGATCGTGATCGCGATCGCCACCGTCTCGGTGTCGTTTTCGGCCACCATGAACCAGTGGCGGTCGAATACCAGCTGGAGGTCCATCGCGTACGCGTCCAGGTCCTCCTTCGAGTAGGGGACGAACCCCCAGTTCCGTGACCAGGCCGCGTTGTACACGCGCGCGAAGTCGTCGAGCTCGCGCCGCAGGTGGCGGCGCGACATCTTGCGCAGGCGGATCCCGTGCTTGGTCCCGGCCTGCTCGGCGATCTCCGGCAGGATCGGGAGCACACTCTTGCGGTCCGCGATGTAGAGCTCCCACATGAACAGGTCCATCGCCTTGGTCAGCCCGGCCTGCTCGCAGCGCTGCTGGTAGTAGGGCGGGTGCCACGGCTGCTTGATCATCGGCTCGCGCTCGAAGCCCTCGATCAGCACGCCGCTCTCGTCGTTCATCTGGAAGTCCATCGGCCCGACCATGCGCTCGCAGCCGCGCTCGCGCAGCCAGCCGGTCGCGCGTTCGAGTAGCGCCTCGAGGACCTCCTGGTCGTCCTCGAACTCGAGAAATCCGAACATCCCCCACCGGCTCTGATGAAAGTCGTTGAACGCGCGATCGACCTGAGCTGTGACGCGGCCGACGACGCGGCCGTCGCGGCGAGCGAGGAAATACTCGGCCTCGCCGTGCTTGAAGTACGGGTTCATCCGCCGGTTCAGGAACAGATAGCGCTCGAGCTTCAGCGGGGGGATCCATGGTGTCCCGGCGTGCAGCCGGAACGGCAGCGCGACGAAGGCGCGGAGCTGTGCGGCACCCCGGACGGGCGTGATCTCGACGGCCATGGGGGCGGAACCGTAGCGACTGGCGCGTTAGGCGTCCCGCAGGCGCGCGGCGACCGCTGCAGCGGAGGGCGCAAGGTCCGGCGGCAGTCGTTCGAGCAGACCGCGCCACGCTGGCTGGATTCCGATCGCGGCCCTCACGAGCTCCACTCCGGTCTCGAGGTCGCCGGAGTACGCCGCACCGAGCCCGCCCCAGAACAGGAGCTCGTGGTTGTCGGGAGCGAGTGCGGTCGCCTTCTGGAACGCCTCCGCCGCCTTGTCGTGGCGACCCTCGTTGGCGAAGCCGTCGGCCTGGTCGGCCAGCTCGTAGGCCTCGTGCAGCGTGATCAGCCGGCGCAGCTCGGGGAGTGGGTCGGGGTGGTCCTCGACCCGCAGCGAAACGGTCGTGCGCCATGGCTCGCCGACCGCCGGTACCACGAGCATCGCCGCCGACTGCCGGCCGCGGGCGTCACCGCCCTCGGCCTCGGCCGCATCGAGCGCGGCCAGCAGGCGGTCGCTCAGCGGGGTGCCGGCCGTCTGCTCGAAGGCGCCCAGCATCGCCGGCCAGACCGTGTCGGAGACCATGATGTTGGCCTGGCATGAGACGCCGTCCCCGCCCACGTGCCCCGCGAACGCGATGCACCGGCTTCCCGTATGTGCGGCCACCCGCCCCTCGGCATCGACGATCGCAACCTGCCTGCCCTCCGCTCCCGGATCCTCCGCCAGCAGGCGGTCGAGGGCCTGCCGGGCGTCGAGGCCCGACTCGAGCAGCTCCAGTGCCGCTGGCCCGTAGGAGATCTCCGCGTTGGCCTGGGTCGCCACGGCGCCGACCCCGGGACGGGCCCAGGGGACGATCGGCCCGACCGCGAACCAGTGCGACTGGACCGCGACCCCCAACTCGCCGCTGATCGGATCACGGGCCACGATCGAGTACGTCATGCCGCGAGCATATATCTGACAGCCTTCGGCTCGTGACGCGGATTGCCGTTCTCGGGCCGGGTGGCGTGGGCGGTTTCATCGCCGCCGCGCTCGCGCGCGCCGCCGAGGACGTCTTGGTGATTGCCCGCGAGCCGACGGCCATGCTGATCGCCGAGCGCGGGATCGAGGTCCGGAGCGTCCGGCTCGGCGACTTCACCGCCCACCCACGTGCGAGCACCGCCCTGACCGACCCGGCCGACACGTTGATCATCGCAACCAAGGCGACCGGCCTCGAGGCCGCACTGCAGCGGATCGAGGCCGAGGTCTCGCTTGTCGTGCCGCTGCTCAACGGGCTCGACCACCTGACGCTGCTGCGCGACCGATTCGGCCCGGGGTCGGTTCCGGCGGGCACGATCCGGATCGAGTCCGACCGCCCCGCGCCTGGCCGGATCGTCCAGACGAGCCCTTTCTTGCGCATCGATCTGGCCTCGGACGATCCCAGTCTGCGTCCCCGGCTGGACGCCCTGGCGGCCAGGGTCGAGGCCGCTGGGATCCCGGTTCGGATCGGTCCCAGCGAGGCCCAGGTCCTGTGGACAAAGCTGGTGCGGCTGAACGCGCTGGCCTGCACGACCAGCGCGTCAGACCGCCGGCTCGGCTTCATCCGGACCGACCCGCAGTGGCGTCAGGCTCTGGAGGACTGCATCAACGAGGCCGCGGCCGTGGCCAATGCGGAGGGAGCCCGGCTCGACGCGGCGATTCCGCTGGCCGAGCTCGAGGAGGCGCACGCCGAGCTCGGCTCCTCCATGCAGCGCGACATCGCCGCCGGCCGGGCCCCCGAGCTCGACGCGATCCCCGGCGCCGTCCTGCGGGCGGCCAGGCGCCACGGCCTCGAGTGCCCGACGATCGCGCGCCTGACCGAGGTGATCGCAAAGCGCGCCGGGATCGACCCGCCTTGGGCCACGGAGAGACCCTAGAACGGCGGCTTGAGCGGGGGCGGCTCGCCTGGGCCGGGCATATAGGCGGGCTCGGTGATCTCCTGCTCGGCGATCGCGTCCACGACCTCCTCCTCTTCCTCGACCTCGCCCTGGTCGTGCTCCCCGTCGCAGAGGACGCGGAACTGGCCGGTCACGCCGCCGTCGGCCTGAAGAACGATGCCGGGGAGGATCTCCTCACCCTCCTCGAGCCCGAGCCGCTCGATATCGAAATGCGCCATCCCGATCCCCCATGTGTGGTGGCCGGGGTTCTCCCGGTCGTGCGCGGCCACGCCCTGGGCGAGCCGTTCGAGCAGATAGGCGATCTTGCTGGTCTCGGGCACAGCGTGCTTACGTTACCCGCTGCGCCTACCCGCGCTCGATGATCTCGACGCGGTAGCCGTCGGGATCGCGGACGAAGCAGAGGCGGTTGCCGCCGTCACGAATCGTGTACGGCGGGCGCTCGGGCTCGATGCCCTGGTCTGAGAGCTTCGCCAGGGCGCCGTCGAGGTCGTCGGCCGTGATCGCGATGTGGCCGTAACCGGTGCCGATCTCATACGGCTCGTCGTGGCCGACGTTGTACGTGAGCTCGAGGCGCGGGCTGTCGCCGTCCTCGGGCTGGTTCATGAACACGTTGATGGCCTCGTCGCGAATCGGCAGACGGCCGATCTCCTCGAACCCCAGCGCGTTGTAGAAGGCGACCGAGCGCTCGATATTGGTTATGCGGTAACAGGTGTGAATCAGACTCATCTCGAGTGCAGCCTATACGCTGCACGGAGTGATCATCGAACGGTCGATGAACGACGACTTTCTGTCGAACACCTATCTGGTGGCCGACGAACTCGGGTCACACGCGGTGATGATCGATGCCGGCGGCCCGGTCGGGCCATTGCTCGACGTGCTCCAGCGGATGCGCTTCGAGCTGACACACATCCTGCTCACCCACCACCACCACGACCACATCTCCGAGCTCGGCGCCGTGCTCGAGAGGCACCCCGGAACGCCGGTGCTGATCCACGAGCTCGAGAAAGATCTGGTGCCAGGGGCCACGGGGACGATGCAACCAGGCGAGCCGATCCAATCCGGCGCGCTCGAGATCCAACCGCTGCACACGCCCGGGCACACGGCGGGGATGCTGTCGCTGCTCGTCAACGGGACCGACGTGTTCACCGGCGACACGCTGTTTAAGGGCTCGGTGGGCGGCGTGCGGGCCCCCGGACACACGACCTATGCCGATCTGCGGTCCTCGATCATGGACACGCTCCTGAAGCTGCCGCCCGAGACGCGGATTCACCCGGGCCACACGGACCCGACGACGGTTGCGGACGAGCTCGAGCACAACAGGTTCGTGCGCGTGTGGCGCGGGCTCGACCCGGAGGGATCCGATCCGTGTACCGCGCTCGGCGAGCCGGCCACGCTGATCCTCCTCGGGGACGACTACGACGGCGGGCACAAGGCGTGGATCCGCTGGCCCGACGGCTCGGACGACATCGTTCCGGGCTCCAGGGTCGAGCTCGGCGCGTCGTAGAATCAGCTCCAGTGGCGAAGGACAAGATCCCCACCTCGCGCGTGGGGCGCACCGCCAAGATCGGGGGGCTGGCAGCTGGGCAAGCAATCCGGCAGGCGGGCACCCGAGCGGCAAACGTGGCCCGCAACCCGGAGCAGCGCGAGGCCGCGCTCGAACGCCGACACATCGAGGCCGCCGAGCAGATCGTCGCCGCCCTCGGGACGATGAAGGGCGCTGCGATGAAGGTCGGGCAGGTGATGTCGTTCCTCGACGTCGGCCTCGTCCCCGAGGATTATCGGGAGGAGTTCCAGCGCAAGCTCGGCGAGCTGCGCGACGCCGCCCCGACGGTCGGCTTCAAGGACATGCGGCGCGTGATCGAGGACGAGCTGGGCGAGCGCCTGGGCGACGTGTTCGACGACTTCGACGAGGACCCGATCGCCGCCGCCTCGATCGGCCAGGTCTACCGGGCGACGCTCACCGACGGGCGCGATGTCGCGGTCAAGGTCCAGTACCCCGGCGTCGCGGCCGCGGTCCGCGCCGACATGCAGAACCTCGGGCTGATCCTGCGGCTGGCCAAGCGCATCGCTCCGGGCATGGACCCGAAGGCGATCGGGGACGAGATCCGCGAACGGATCCACGAGGAGCTCGACTATGAGCTCGAGGCCCAGAACCAGCGTGCGCTGGCGCGGATCTTCCGCGGCCATCCGTTCATCCGCGTACCGGACGTGATCACCTCGCTCTCGCGCGAGCGCGTGATGGTGAGCGAGTTCGTGGAGGGAGTCGGCTTCGAGGAGCTCAAGGACTACCCCCAGGCCGAGCGCGACCGCGTCGGAGAGATCATGTTCCGCTTCTACTTCGGGTGCCTGTACCGGCAGCACCAGTTCTCCGGCGATCCGCACCCCGGCAACTCGATGCTGCTCGCCGATGGGAGCGTCGCGTTCCTCGACTTCGGCCTGTTCAAGCGCATGCCGCAGGGCGCGGTCGAGCTCGAGATCGAGGTCGCGCGCGGCGTGATCGAAGGCGACATCGAGACGATCATGCGGATCGGGAGCGAGACCGGCTTCTTCCCCGAGCCCGAGAAGTTCAAGCCCGACCGGGTGCTCGAGCACTTCCGCGCCGCCACCTCCTGGTACACGGTCGACGACGAGGTCGAGCTGACGCCCGAGTACGCGACGCAGGTCCTGATCGACATGAGCGATCCGCGCTCGGAGTACTTCGGCATGCTCCGCCACGAATCCGCCCCGCCCGACCACCTGTTCGGCAGGCGGATGGAGGTGCTGACGCTCGCCGTGATCGCCCAGCTGCACGCGCGCGGGAACTTCCACCGCATCGCTCGCGAGTGGTTCTACGGCGACGCGCCGGCAACCGAGCTCGGTCGCGAGGAGGCCGACTTCTTCTCCCGCGCAGTCGCCTAGGCGCTGCCGCTCAGACGCGCTGAATCTGCACCAGGCTGGTCGTTCCCGGCTTTCCGCTCGGCAGCCCGGCCGTTATCCCCACGCGCGCCCCGCGCTTGACCCAGCCGAGCTCGACCACCCGCCGCGCGGCGTCGGCGATCAGCGCCTCGGTGATCTCGTGACGCTTCATCGAGGCGGCCTGCACCCCCCACATCAGGCTGCAGCGCCTGACCGTCTCGCGGCCGGGCGATAGCGCGAAGATCGGAACCTGCGGTCGGTGCGCGGAGATCAGGCGGGCCGAGCGACCCGAGAGCGTGGGGACGACGAGCGCGGAGAGGTGGAGGTCACGCGCGGCGGCGCACGCGCTGAAAGCGACCGTGTAGGCGGGGTCGCGGGCGTCGCGGCGCACGCGCTCCTCGTTCCAGTTCCGGTATGGCAGCTCGTGCTCGGTCCGTTCGGCGATCGAGGCCATCATCTCGACCGCCTCGGCCGGGTAGGCGCCGACGGCCGTCTCCTGGGAGAGCATCACCGCGTCGGTGCCGTCCATGATCGCGTTCGCCACGTCGGCCACCTCGGCTCGTGTGGGGCGCGATGAGGCGACCATCGAGTCGAGCATCTGCGTGGCGGTGATGGACGGCCGCGCGAGCCGGCCGGCGAGCCGCAACAGGTGCTTCTGGACCATCGGGACGTCCTCGATCGGCAGCTCGATGCCGAGGTCGCCGCGAGCAACCATCACGCAGTCGGCCGAGCGGATGATCTCCTCGGCAGCGTCGACCGCCTGCGGCTTCTCGATCTTGGCGATCAGTGGCAGGCGCGTATGGCGGCGCACCGAGGTCACGTCCTCGGCCGTGCGCACGAACGAGAGCGCGATCATGTCGACGCCGATCGACTCGCCGTAGCGCAGCATGTCGAGGTCCTCCTCGGGCACGGCGGGCAGGCCCCGCGTCGAGCCGGGGATGTTCAGCCCCTGGCGGGAGGCAACCGACCCGCCGATCTCGACCGCGGTCTCGATCTCGCCGTCGCCCTCCCGCACCATCTGCACCCGGAGCCGGATCGCCCCGTCGGCGAGGTAGATGACGTCGTCAGGGTCGACTGCGGCGGCGAGGCCGCTCCAGCTCACCGACAGACGCTCCCCGTCGCCCAGGGCGTCGGAGCCGCAGAGCAGGATCAGCTTCTCGCCCGGCTTGAGCTCGGCCACGTCGTCTTTGACGGCGCCGATCCGGATCTTCGGGCCGGGGAGATCCTGGAGGATCGCCACCTGTCGGCCGACGGCCGCTGCCGCAGCCCGGACGCGGCTGGCGTTTTCGGCGTGCATGTCGCGGTCGCCGTGCGAGAAGTTGAGTCGTGCAACGTCGAGGCCCGCCTGCACCATCTTTCGCAGCGTCTCGGGATCGCGAGACGCCGGCCCGATCGTGGCCACAATCTTGGTTCGCCGCATCGTCACGGCACGCTAGCCGACAAGCCAGAGCCTGTCGTTAAGCATTTGGCCATCCGCGGTGAGACGGCCACCCTCGCGCAGGTCGCAGATCATGTCCCAGTGGAGCGCCGAGCGGTTGCGCCCGCCGGTCTCCGGATAGGAACGGCCGAGTGCCAGGTGCACCGTCCGGGCGATCTTCTCGTCCAGGAGGATCGATCCGGTGGGACGGTCGATCCCCGGGTTGGTGCCGATTCCGATCTCGCCCAGATAGCGCGCGCCCTCGTCGGTCTCGAGCGCGGCACGGACGTAATCGAGGCCGCGCTCGGCGCGGTACTCGGTGACCTTCCCGTCCACGAACGTCAACTCCACGCCGCTCACCTCGACGCCACGCGGGCTAGAGGGCAGGGCGAACCTAATCGTCCCGTTGGCCGAGTCCTCGAGTGGTCCTGTGAAGACCTCGCCACTCGGCATGTTGCGCCGGCCGTTGGAGTTGATCCACGTGCGGCCGTCGACGCGCAGGCGGACGTCGGTGCCCTCGGCCTCGATCCGGATCTCGCCCGCCTCGGCCAGTTCGCTCACCAGTCCCGCCTGGTGATCGCTCAGCGCTCCCCAGGCGGCCAGCGGATCGTCCCGGTCCAGGAACAGCGCCCGGCGGACGAACTCCGCGTAGTCCGCCTCGCTCATCCCGGCTTGCTGGGCCAGCGCCGGCGTCGGCCACAGCGTCCCGCACCACCGCTTGCTGAGCCTGGTCTCCTGGATCGGATGCCGCGCCGTGGCCGCCCGCCGGATTGCCACCGGGTCGACGTCTGTCAGCGCGCGGGTGTTCGACGGCGCGTTGATGCCGAGCACGGCGTCGACCTCGCCGATCTCGGTCAGCTCGAACGGCGCGAAGCCGTCGAGGTGGGCATCCTTGGCGTGACGGTAGAAATCGGCTCCGGTCTCCGGCGGGGTGAGCCGCATCAGCGGCCACGCGCCGCGGTCGAGCAGGGCGTTGTGGAGCGAGCGCACGAGCGGGGCGGCCAGCGTCGTGGCACCGAGCAACACCTGCTGCCCTGGCTCGACCTCCAGGCACCAGTCGCACAGCAGCGCGGCGAACGCGTCCGGGTCGATCATGGGGCGCTCATCTCGGGGAAGTGCTCGCGCAGATGCGCGCGTAGCGAGTCCCGGACGAAGAGGCGCTCCGGCGGCGATGCGATCCGGTAGCGCGCGATCAGCTCCTTCTGGCGCGTGATGCCGAGTCCGGCGATCGTCCACGAGACGGCCAGACGCTCGAACAGCAGCTCGGCCGCGCGTTGCCAGGCGTCCTCGCGCTCCAGGCCACCGGCGAGCACGTCGGCGTACTCGCGGCGCGCCGCCGGAGGTAGCGAGGCGCGCAGCCGCAGCTCGTTTCCCTCCGGGTCGTGGTAGCTCTCGACGGGCGCTGCCAGCTTCTCGCGATGCCGGCTGCGCTTGCCCACGCTAGCTGGGCGCCGCCGCCCGTTCGAGCTGTGCGGCAACGTCGCCGCTGACCGGCTCCGTGTGCCCGGCCCATGCGATCGACGGATCGAGCTCCGCGAGCTTGCGAATCGATGCACGCGCCTGCTCGGTGTCGACGTTGAAGGCAGGGTGCGGGACCCGCGCCGCGCCCTTGATCCCGGTCTGGGGATCGACGGTGTAGAAGGTGTCGGAGACCAGCGCTAGGCGGTCCGAGTCGCGGAACAGCCCGATCAGTCCGGGAGCGTGGCCGGGCAGCTCGATGACCCTGAACCCCGCGACCTCCTCGCCCTCCCTGAGCGTGCCGGCGATCTTCACGGCACCCCCGTCCCAGGACGCGAGCAGCTTCGGGTAGATGCGCCGGGCGTGCGGGGCGAGCTTCTCGAACTCCCAGTAGTCGCGGTACGGGGAGTCCAGCTCTGCAGCCACGAGCTCCGCCTGGTGGCAGTAGATCGGCGCATCGATCGCCGGCGCCGACCCGCGGTGATCGCAGTCGACATGACCGAGGACCACGCGCTTGATTCCGCCCAACCGCGCACCGGCCATCCGGACGGCGTCGGCCATGTCGGAGATGCCGCCGTCGAACATCGTCAGGCCACCCTCGTCCTCGATCAGGTAGACGTTCATCGACTTGACGGGGAAGCCGCCGCGGACGATCCACACGCCGTCGGCGATCCGCTCTGGCTCGGCGCCGTGAACGCGGTTGCGCATCTTCGTGCGAAGGTTCGCGAGTCGCGTCATCCTCTCGTCGGACTTGGAGCCGGCGGGCGGGAGCACACCGAGCTGACGTGCGAGGTCGGCGCCGTCAAGGTAGGCATCGTTGTGCGTGATCAACTCGTCGCTGACCGTGACCACGTCGCAGCCCTCCACGGCGATCTGCGCGCCGTTCGGGGTGAAGCCCTGGAACGAGCCCGGCCCGGCAAACGTGCCGGTGGCCCGCCAGCGCACGGCCGTGCGGTTGCGTGCGGTGGTCACATCGAGGATCTCGAGCGAGAAATCGGGGAAGGCCGCGAACAGGGCGCTGAAGTAGTCCCTGATCCCGTCGGGCGCCGGCAGCTCGGCGAAGCCGACCATCCGGTCGATCGAGCCCGGGGCCCACAGCGCAAGCGCGGCGTCGAGGTCGTGGGCGTCGATCGCCTCGAAATAGCGCCTGGCGATCTCTGTGGTTGAGGCCATGGAGGCGCCGCAGTCTACGCGGCGGCAATATCGTGCGCCTTCATGAGCAGACAGCGCGAGCTGGGCCGCGGCGAGAAGGTGCTCCCCGGCCTGTGGCGATTGCGGCTCCCGTTGCCGTGGCCCGGCGTGCCGCACGGCAACGCCTGGGCGATCGCCGCCGGCTCCGGGATCGTGCTCGTCGACACCGGAATGCACGAGGCGGGGTCGCTCGCGCAGCTCGAGCGCGCGCTCGACCAGGTCAACCTGCGTCTCGAGCACGTGCGTTTGGTCGTGTGCACCCATGCCCACTCCGACCACTGGGGCCAGGCGGCGCCGATCTGCGATCGAGCCGGCTGCGAGCTGTGGATGCACCCCAATCACCAGCACGCCACGCGCAGCGCCGGCGATCCCCAGGCCGCCCTGGCGCGCCGGCTCGAGGTGGCGCGGCAGAGCGGAGTGCCCGAGCGGGCGCTCCAGCAGTACGCACAGCGCGCGAAGGAGATCCCCTCCGGGATCGCGCGCGTGATTGAGCCCGACCGCGATCTCGTTCCTGGCGTGACGGTCGAGACCGACCTCGGGCCATGGCACGTCTACGAGACGCCGGGCCACGCGCCGTCACACGTGTGCCTGTTCCAGCCCGAGCGGCGGCTGCTGATCTCGGGCGACCACCTCCTGGGCCGGATCTCGCTGTTCTACGACTACGGCTGGACGCCGGATCCGGCGGGCGAGTTTCTGAGTTCGCTCGAGGTCGTCGACAGGCTGGGCGCGCGGCTCTGCCTGGCGGGGCACGGGCGCCCGTTCACCGACGTCCACGCCCACGTGGAGGGCAACCGGCAGCTCGTCGGCGAGCGCGTGAACGCCGTCGTGGCCTCGCTCGACGGGCAGGCGCGGACGGCGGTCGAGATCGCCCCCAGCGTGTACGGCGAGCAGCTGAGCACCTCGAACGCGGCGTGGCTGCTCTCCCAGACGCTCTGCTATCTCAAACATCTCGAACTGCAGGGACGCGTGGCCCGCGTCCCCGACGGCGAGCTCGAGCGCTGGCAGGCGGTCGGCTGAGACCACCGCCGCCGCTCAACCTTGACACGCTCGTGTCAAGGTCGCTACAGTCCTCGGACCGTGCGGGTCGACGAGATCATTGCCGGGAGCGGGGAGCCAGTTTTCTCCTTCGAGTTCTTTCCGCCCCAGACCGACGAAGGCGATAGGAACCTCCGGGCCACGCTCGAGGATCTTCGCGCCTTCGAACCCGACTTCGTGTCGGTTACCTACGGCGCCGGCGGATCGACGCGCGGCAGGACTGTGGAGCTCACGCACTGGATCAAGCAGGAGCTCGGGATCGAGGCGATGGCGCACCTCAGCTGTGTCGGAGCGACGCGCGAGGAGCTCGGCGAGATCCTGGCCGGGATGGAGCGCGCCGGCATCGACAACGTGCTCGCACTGCGTGGCGATCCCCCCCAGGGCCAGGCCGAGTGGACGCCTCACCCCGGCGGACTGAAGTACTCGACCGAGCTCGCGGCCCTGATCACCGAGGACTATCCCTTCGCGGTCGGCGCGGCCTGTTTCCCGGAGGTGCACCCCGAGGCTCCTGACATGGCGCACGACCTACGCTTCCTCAAGCAGAAGGTCGACAACGGAGCGTCGTTCCTGATCACCCAGCTGTTCTTCGACAACGAGCTCTACTTCCGCTTCGTCGAGGAGGCGCGCGCGGCCGGGATCGAGGTCCCGATCATCCCCGGGATCATGCCGGTCACCAACGTGACCCAGATCAAGACGATCACCGAGCGCTGCCAGGCGTCGATTCCCGACCGCCTGCTCGAGGCGCTCGAGTGGCGGGCGCGCGACGCCGACGCGGTGCTGCAGCTCGGCGTCGCCTACGCGACGCTGCAGTGCGCCGAGCTGCTCGCCCGCGACGCCCCGGGCATCCACTTCTACACGCTCAACCGCTCGCACGCCACGCGCGCGATTCTCTCGGCACTGCGCCTCCTGCGGCCCTGGGTCAGGCGCGAGGTCGTGCGCAGCACGGGCTGACGCGCCTCACGCCGGGGGCGTGATCTCGAGCGCGTGGGCGAGCTCCGGTCGCCCGTCGACCTCGTAGCGCACGTCGACCTCGTCGTTGCGTTTGTAGGTCCCGATCCCCCAGAAGCCGAAGAACCAGGCCCACGGGCCGAGCTTTTGGCTGACCAGCTCGCGCTCGAACACGAGCTCCCCGGCGGACACGTGGAAGTCGTGCCCGAGCTCCTGGCGCACGCCGTTGACATAGACCTCGAACGGCTGCCGGACGCCCGGAGGAAGCTTTACGCGCCACTGCTGCACGCCAGTCAAGGTGCCAGATCGGCGGGCAGCAGCGACAGGACCGCGCAGTCGACCCGATGCCCGCGCTCGAAGGTGAAGCCGCGCAGCACGCCCTCGAAGGTGAAGCCGGCCGCGCGCGCCGCGGCGATCATCGCCTCGTTGTCGGCCTCGGTGACGATCTGGAGCCGCTGCAGAGAGCACCGTTCGAACAGCCAACCGCAGGCCAGCCGCAACGCTCGCGGCGCCAGCCCGCGGCCCCGGACCTGCGGCGCCAGCCAGAGACCGAGTTCGGCCCGCGAGTTCGGCCAGTCGACCTTGTTCAGCGAGACGCTGCCGACGCACACGTCCGCCCCCGGCTCGGTGACCGTCAGCGCGACGTGGCTCCCCGCCTCGCGCTCGGCCCTGGCGCGTTCGCTGTGACGTCCGAGCTCGGCGCCGCTCGGCGGGCGCTCGAGACCGAGTCGCTTGTACAGCTCCGGATCGTCCTGGTGGGCGATCAGGGTCTCGGGGATGTCACGCTCGGCCGCGAGCCGAAGGACGAGCGCCCCGTCGGTCAGCGGCTCGGTCAGCTCCGGGATTGAGGGCATGTCAGGTTGGGACCGTACCCTGTCGAGGTCGTGCAGGAGATCAGCTACAGCGTGCGGCGCTCGGAGCGTGCCCGGCGGATCCGAGTGACCGTCGACGCCGCCCGCGGGGTCGAGGTGGTGCTGCCGCGGCGCGCCGCCGAACGAGAGGCCGCAACGGCGATCCGCGAGCTCAGGCCCTGGATCGAGAGGCGCGTGCGCGAGCTCGAGCGCGTCCGCGCGACCGTGGCCGCCCGGGGTGGCCATGTCCCTTACCTCGGAGAGATGCTGCGTGTGGTGCCCGAGCGCGGACGCAGCCGTGTTCACCGGCGCGGATCCGAGCTGATCACGCCGGCCGGCGCGTCACAGCGCGATGCGCTCGAGCGCTGGTACAGGCGGGCGGCTCGAACCGAGATCGGGCCGCGGCTCGACCGCGCCTGCGCCTCGGCCGGGACGTCGTACAACGCCCTGACGATCCGGGGGCAGCGGACCCGGTGGGCGAGCTGCTCGCCGTCGGGCTCGATGAGCTTCAACTGGCGGCTGCTCCTGGCTCCCGAACCGGTCCTCGACTATGTCGTGTGGCACGAGGTCTGCCACCTCGAGATCATGGACCACTCGCCCCGCTTCTGGGCCCTGCTTCGCTCGCGCTGGCCTACGTACCGCGAGCAGGCCGCGTGGCTGCGGCGCAATGGCACCATGCTGGTTCTATAGGGTCGATCCGGCCTTAGCGTCCTTGCGCAGCGCGCGCCGGAGCGCGCGGTACGACGTCTCGCCCTTGCGCTGGCGAACGACCTGGCGGCGCACGCGGCCGAGGTATGGCTCGGTCGAACCGTCGCCGCGCACGTCGATCCCGGCGCGGACACTCGGCAGCATCCGCTCAGGTCCGGCGAGCTCGATCCGGGCCGCAACCTGCTGGATCGGCTCGAACCGCTTGAAGCGCGCGTCAACCCCCTCGCGCGGGGCCTGTTCGGACAGCTCGCTCACCCGCGCCTCGAGGGCGTCGAGCGCCTCGGAGAGCTCGGCGTACCGGTTTCGCTGCACGCGCGAGCCGGTGCGCACCGTGAGCTTCCAGGACACGGTCGCGATGATCGCAGGGGAGCCGAGATCTACGCGGCCAGGTCGATCTCGAACTCGTCGAGCGGGCCGACGCTGCGCGAGCGCGGCTGACGTTGCGCCAGGCGCCGGACGAGCCGATGGGCCGGCTCATTGTCGGCGAGCATGGTGGCCCTGAAGCGACTGAACCCGTGCCGGACGGCGGCGCCGGCGAGCCGCTCGAGCAGTTCGGTCGCCAGCCCCTCGCCCTGGATGTGGTCGGCGACCACGATCGCGAATTCCGCTGTCTGGGGATCATCCGGCACCGCGACATACCGTCCGACGGCGAGGATGTGCCCGGCGCCGTCGGGGCTGGTGGCGATCAGCGCCGCGTGGCTGCACCCATCGATGTCGACCAGATAGCGCAGCTCGCTCGGGCTGAGATGCGGCTTCAGAGTCAGAAATCGCCTGTAGCGCGATTCGGGCGAGAGCCGTGCGAAGGCAACCTGCAGACGCGTGGCGTCGTCAGGCCGGATCGGCCGGATCAGCACCTCGCGACCGGATTTCAGACGCACTAGCTCCATGCGACCAGCTTACGGTGGGTAAGCGGGCCGCTATGTGGCGCCGGTCACACGGGGGCGGGGCGGGGGCGCGGCGCGGGTCGGCGGGGCCGGGGCGGGGCGGGCGGGCGCGGCGGGCGGGGCGCCACGGCCCGGGGCGGGGCGGGGCGGCCGGGCGGGGCGGGCGCCCCAGGGCGGCCGGGCGGGGCGGGCGCCCCAGGGCGGCCGCAACCCGAGGCTGGTCGAGAAATTCATCTATATCGTGAGTTTCTCGACCAGCCCCCCGGGGACCACGCCCCGGCACGGCACCCGCCCGGCGCCCGCGCGGCCGGCGCGCCGGCGGCCGGCGGCCTACGACCGTTCGGGCATCGGCACGTAGTCGAGCTCGTGCCTTCCCGTGTAGATCTGCCGCGGGCGCGCGATCTTCTGCTCGGGGTCGTCGATCATCTCGAGCCATTGCGCGATCCATCCGCTCGTACGGCCGATCGCGAACAGAACCGGGAACATCTCGACCGGCATCCCGAGCGCCTCGTAGATCAGGCCCGAGTAGAAGTCGACGTTCGGATACAGCTTGCGGTCGATGAAGTACTCGTCCTCGAGGGCGATCCGCTCGAGCTCGGTAGCGATGTGGAGCAACGGGTTCTTGCCGGTGACCTCGAAGACCTCGTCCACGGCCTGCTTGATGATCTTTGCCCGCGGGTCGAAGTTCTTGTAGACGCGGTGGCCGAAGCCCATCAGACGCTCTCGTCCGTCCTTCACGCCCTGGATGAAATCCGGGATGTTGTCCGTCGTCTCGATCCGGCGGAGCATCCGCAGGACAGCCTCGTTGGCGCCGCCGTGCAACGGCCCGTAGAGGGCGGCGACGCCGGCCGCGACGGCCGAGTACGGGTCGACCTGGCTCGAGCCGACGCTGCGCACGGCGCTCGTCGAGCAGTTCTGCTCGTGGTCGGCGTGGAGGATGAAGAGGACGTCGAGCGCGTGCTCGAGCCGCGGGTCCGGCTCGTACTTCAGCTCGGTCATCTTGTAGATCATCGAGAGGAAGTTGCCGGCGTAGCTGAGGTCGTTATCGGGATACACGTAGGGCATCCCGCGGTTGTGCCGGTAGGAGAAGGCCGCGAGCGTCGGCATCTTCGCGATCAGGCGGATGATCTGCATGTAGCGGACCTCCTCATCCTTGATCGCGCTGGCCTCGGGATAGAAGGTCGAGAGCGCCCCGACCGAGGCCAGCAGCATGCCCATCGGGTGGGCGTCGTAGCGGAAGCCCTGCATGAACTCCTTGACGTTCTCGTGCACGAACGTGTGGATCGTGACCTCGTGCGTCCAGTCGTCGAGCTGCGGCTGGGTGGGCAGTTCGCCGTGGACGAGCAGGTAGGCGACCTCGAGGTAGGAGGACTTCTCGGCCAGCTGCTCGATCGGGTAGCCGCGGTACTCGAGGATGCCCTTGTCCCCGTCGATGTAGGTGATCGCGGACCGGCACGACGCCGTGGCCATGTATGCCGGGTCGTAGGTCATCAGCCCGAAGTCGTCGTCGTGGGTCTTGATCTTGCGCAGCTCGGTCGCGCGGATCGTGCCGTCCTCGATCGGCAGCTCGTACTGCTTGCCGGTCCGGTTGTCGGTGACCGTCAGCGTGTCGCTGCTCTCGGTTACGTCCGCGCCATCCTTGTGCTGAGTCTCGGTCGTCATGGCACTCCTCTCGCAATTGCCGGGCCCTGTCCGGCTCGAGGCCGATGCAATGGACTCTAGTACCCGGATCGCGTCGGCGGAAAGCCCTGACGCCCCCGCGCCGTCTCGGGGTCCGGCGGCGAGGAGCTACTTCGGGAAGGCGCTGGTGTGGATCGCCATCGCGATCGCGATCACGGCGAGAAGGACGCTAACCAGGATCACGCCCCGCTGGCCGCGCTGGTTATACGGGAACTCCGGACGCGTGAGCCCGGCGAACGAGAGGCCCACGGCCCATAGGGCGAACACGGCGCCTGCGATGTAGAACGGGACCTTCGACGGCTCCGAGGCGGCGAGCAGGAACGTGAACATCGGCGGCGAGCCTATCCGATCTTTGACGCGCGGGGCTCGCTGCCGCGGGCGCCCTCGTACCGGCTCTCGGTGGCCGCGCGCTGACCCTGGTAGTGGCTGCCGAGCTCGGGGCTGCCGTAGGGCCTGAGGGCGGCGCGGTCGAGGGCCATGAAGGAGAGCTGAGCGATCGGGAGGCCGGGGTAGAGCTTGATCGGAACTCGCGTCAGGTTGTTGAGCTCGAGCGTCAGCGTGCCCTTCCAGCCCGGATCGCAGAAGCCGGCGGTGGCGTGGACGATCAGCCCGAGCCGGCCGAGGCTCGACTTGCCCTCGATCCGGGCGACGATGTCGTCCGGGAGCTCGACCCATTCGAGCGTCCGGCCGAGGCAGAACTCGCCTGGGTGGATGACGAACGACTCGGCCTCGGGAACGACGACCTCCTCGGTGAGGCCGGCGGGCGGGTCGCGGAGGTCGATGGCCGACGCGCGGTGGTTGTGAAAGACGCGGAATGAGTCGCCCAGGCGAAGGTCGACGCTGGCCGGTTGGACCAGATCCGGATCCCACGGATCGATGCGGATCCGCCCCTGGCCGACGAGATCGAGGATCGTGCCGTCCGAGAGGACCGAAACGGGGGTCTCACTCATGCCGCGAAGCATGCCAGCGCGGGCGGATCAGTGATCCAGCGAGCGCGCCCGCGCCTTCAGGGTGCGGACTCGGGCGGGAGGCAGCGGCGCCGGATCGCCGTGCGGGCCGCGGCGCGGATGGCGCGGGAACGGCCGGCGCGGATGACGGCGGTGGCGCTTGACGCCGCCGTCATCGTCGCTGGACGACGACGTGTCCTCAGGCTCCTGCTTCACAGCCCACCAGACAAGGTAGATCAGGGCCGCGATCGGCACCTTCAGCGCAACCATCAACCACAGGAATCCCCACGTCACGTAGACGCGATCCTACCCTGATTGCGGCCCGCTGTCACGGGTGTTTCGGAGCGGAATTTCCAGGCTTCGTGGGGCCCGGCGCGAGGGGGCTCGCCGGGGAGTCGCCCTAATCCCGGAGCGCGATCGGCTTCTCGACGAAATGCGTGATCCGCTGCAGCTCGGCGACGCGGTCGGCGATCTCGTCGCTGGTCAGCCGCGCCACGCGCTCGACCCCGAACTCCTCGACATTGAACGACGCCAGCGCGGTGCCGTAGGCCATCGCCCGCCGCAGCACGCCGTGGTCGAGCTCGCCGTCGGGGTGGGCGGCGATGTAACCCATGAAGCCGCCGGCAAAGGAGTCGCCGGCGCCGGTCGGGTCGACGACGGTCTCGAGCGGGAAGGCGGGGAGGCCGAAGAAGCCCTCCTCGGTGAACATGGCCGCGCCGTACTCGCCCTGCTTGGCGACGATCACGCGCGGGCCCCACTCGCGGACCTGGCGGGCGGCGCGGACAAAGTTCGGCTCGCGCGTGAGCTCGCGCAGCTCGGCGTCGTTGAGGAGCAGGCAGTCGACGCCGCTGATCGTCTCGATCAGCGAATCCCGAGCGGTCTCGATCCACAGGTTCATCGAGTCGAGCGCGACGAACCGGGCCTCCTCGCACTGACGCCTGACCTCGCGCTGGAGGTCGGGCTGGATATTGGCGAGGAACAGAACGTCGGACGCGCGGGAGAGCTCGGAGAGCTTGGGCTCGAAGGACGCGAACACGTTGAGCTGCGTGTCGAGGGTCTCGCGCTCGTTCAGATCCCAGCCGTACTCGCCGCGCCAGAAGAACGTGCGGCCACCGGCCACATGCTCGATGTCACCGGTCTCGATCGCGCGCTCGCGGAGCACCTCGTACTCGGCCTCGCCGAAGTCGTCGCCCACTGGACCGACGACGTGGACGGTGTCGAAGAACGACGCCGCGAGCGCGAAGTGGACAGCGGACCCGCCGAGCATGCGCTCGCGGGTTCCGAACGGAGTCTTGACCGCGTCGAACGCGATCGAGCCGACGACTGTCACCGACATCGGGCGGGAAGGCTAGCGGCCCGTCCGCGAACGGGCGACACAACGGGGCCGGCCGCGCGACGAAGCGGCCCGCCGCCCTCCAAGGGCGACGGGCCGCATGGACCCCTGTCGGAAGCGGCTCAGTAGAGCGTCTGGCTTCCAGCGGTCCCGTCCGTGTACTTCCAGGACACGGTCTTGGGCCCGGTCTGGTGCAGCGAGGTCCCGACCAGGTCGGCGTGGTCGTCGGAGAACTGATCGGGTGGGTGGTTCATCCGGTCGGTGCCCTGGACGATCGTGTAATTGCCGTCACCGCTGTCCTGCGGCGTGATCGCCCACACGGCCGCGCCATCGCTCAGCACGACGATCTTGTCGACCGTCTCGTTGGTCTGGAACGGGTACCAGTACTTGTTCACCGAGCGGTTCGGGATGTGCATCACAGTCACGGTCGAGTTCGGGACTCCGCCGCCCGGCTGGTCCGAGCTCCAGCCGACCCATTTGCCGCCGAGCGCGACCGGGTAGGCCGGGTTGGCGCCCTTCAGCTTGGTCGTCTTGCCCGACGAAGAGATGCACACGTAGACGTTGCCTGAGCGCGTGTACACGCGGGCGTAGTGGTTGGCGACGATCGCGTGTGACCCGTGCGGCTTGCAGTGCTGGCTTGCCTGCGCGGCTGCGGCCGGCGCCAGGGCGGCCACGGTGGTGGCCGCGGCGGCGAGTGAGATGCGAGTGAGGTGGCGAATCATGTTGGCTCCTTGGGAAGTGGACTGGAGCCAGTCTCCGCCCAGGAGCCCGCCGCGCCCAGGGACCCAAGGGGTGGATCGGGCGCCACCCTGCCGAGCGCCGCCCTTGGGAGAACTACCGGCGGCCATCGGTGGTGGCTACGGGTGCGTGGACGGCCCGTTTGCCGATGACTCGTCTATGAGCGCAATCGCGACTCGTGCGCCTCGGCTTCGACTGCACGCTCCAACGAGGTCCAAGGCTCGCTGGATTCCGATGGCGACGGCGATGGGAGCGCTGCTACTGGTTTACGGAGCCTGGCAGATACTCCATTGGCCCGCTGCGCATCGGACGCTCGTCGGCGACCTGTTCTTCTATCCGGAGGGCCTGGCAGCAGTCGCCGCCGCAGTCTGCGCGTCAAGGCGCTGCAAGGAACAGAGGGCGCTGCGCGTGGCTTGGCGGTTGCTGGCGCTGGCCGCGCTCGCATATCTGCTCGGGGACGTCGGCCAGACGGTCTACGAGGTGACGGGCCACAAGCCGTTTCCGTCCATCGGTGACGTCTTCTACCTGTCGTTCTATCCGCTGATGCTGTGGGGGCTGCTGCGCTTTCCTTCAATGCGGTCAGGCAATCGGCAGACCCGGACGATGATCGACCTCGCGGTGGTCGCCATCAGCGGCGCGCTCGTCGTGATGTACGTCGTACTGGGCCCGACGATCGTCTCGAGCGGGTCCAACGCGCTGCAGAATGCAGTCTCGATCGCCTATCCGGTCGGCGACATGGTCCTGCTCGTGGGGCTCGCCTCTGTGTGCTGCGACGCACCGCGCCGTCGGCGCGCCGGGCACTGCAGTTCATGGCCGCCGGTCTGCTCTTCTTCGTCGCAGCGGATCTCGTTTACGGCTACATCACGATTCACTCCACCTACGCGGGCGGCGATCCGGTCGACACCCTGTGGATGATCGCGATCGCGCTGACTGCGGTTGCGGGCTCGGCGCAGCTCGTCCCCGACCCCGTCCTCCACGAGACCATCGAGCGCCCGACCCAGCACGCGAGCTGGGCTCCGTTCCTAGCGGTCGGCGTGGGCTTTGGTCTGCTGATTTGGGTTGAACGGGACGACACCGTGACGAACATCGCGATCGTGATCGGAGCGGTCCTACTGGCCGGGCTCGTGGCGACTCGCCAGTTCCTGGCGCAGACGGACCTGATCCAGACCCAGGGCCGGCTGAGCTACCAGTCCCTTCACGATGTGCTCACCGGGCTGCCCAACCGCGCCCTGGTGATCGACCGCACCGAGCAGATGCTCGCCCGCGCTCGCCGCCACGGCAATCCGGTCGGTGCACTGTACGTTGACATCGACGGATTCAAGGACGTCAACGACAGCTTCGGCCATGCGGCGGGCGATGAGCTCCTGCGCGTGGTCGCGGCGCGGCTGAAGGGCGTCGTCCGGGAGGCCGACACGGTGGGGCGCCTCGGCGGCGACGAATTCGTGCTGTTGCTTGATGGCCCGTCGATGGACGCCGGCCCCGAGCTCGTGGCCGAACGTGTGTGCGGAGTACTCGGCCACCCGATCGAGCTCGAATCCACGCCGGGAAGAACGCTTTCGGTTACCGCCAGCATTGGTATCGCCGAGGGACTGCGCGGATCGGCAGATGAGCTGCTCCGCGACGCCGACTTCGCTCTGTACGCGGCCAAGGGCGCCGGCAAGAACCGCTGGGCGATGTTCGAGTCCCATATGCAGACCGCCGCGCAGGACCGCCTCGAGCTCGAGATGGACCTCAAGCACGCACTCGAGGACGACGAGCTGTTCCTGCTCTACCAGCCGACCTTCGACCTGCGCAGCGAGACGATCACCGGCCTCGAGGCGCTCCTGCGCTGGCGCCATCCGAGCCGCGGCGTGATTTCCCCCACCGTGTTCATTCCGCTCGCCGAGGGCAGTGGCCAGATCGTGCCGATCGGGCGCTGGGTGCTGAGAACCGCCTGCGAGCGCGCCGCCGCCTGGCACCGGCAAGGGCATCCCCTAGGAATGTCGATCAACGTCTCCGGCCGGCAACTGGACGAAGCAGGCCTGGTCGATGACGTCGCCGAGGCGCTCGCCGAGACGGGTCTCGACCCGGCGATGCTGACGCTCGAGATCACCGAGACGACCCTGATGCGCGACGCCGAGGATGCGGCGCGGCGGCTCCGCGAGCTCAAGGCGCTGGGCGTGCGGGTGGCGATCGACGACTTCGGCACCGGGTACAGCTCACTCGCCTACCTGCACCAGTTCCCCGTGGACGCGCTCAAGATCGATCGCTCGTTCATCGCCGGGATCGCCGCATCGAGTGAGTCCAGGGCGTTGGTCCACACACTCGTCCAGCTCGGGAAGACGCTCGGCCTCCAGACGCTCGGCGAGGGGATCGAGGAGCAGGCCCAGCTACAGCAGCTCCAACGCGAGCACTGCGACTCTGGCCAGGGCTTCCTGTTCGCGCGGCCGCTCGAGCCGACCGCGATCGACGAGCTGCTCGAGATCACACCGGCCGCTGCGACCGCGTGAGCGCTACCGGGGAGGGACGACGAGCACGGGGCACGGCGCGATGTGGAGCAGGCGCTGCGTGACGCTTCCCAGCAGCAGCCCGCCGAGGATGGTGTGCCCGCGGGTGCCCATCACGATCAGGTCCGCCGCCTCCTCCTCGGCCACCTTGGCCAGCGTGTGGGCGGCGGAGGTGGCCCCGCCGTGCACGACCCTGATGTTCGCGTCGACGCCCGCGGCGGCCAGATCCTTGACCTGGGTGGCGATCTTCGACTGCCGCTCGTCCTCGTCAGCATTCAGTTCCGGGGCGCCGCGGCCGCCCGGCCCCGCGAGGTTCTCGATGCTGTGCACAACAACCAGCGATGCGCCCTCTTGAGAGGCCAGCGACTTGACGGTGTCCAGCGCGCGATCGGCGGAGTCCGATCCATCGGTGGCCCAGATGATCTTCTTGAACATGCGCTACCCCCGGTAATGGCTGCGCAAGAAGCGCGCCAGGGTCATTAGGTAGGGCGAACATACCATTGCGCACCGGCGGTGGGAAGAGCTCAGTCCGCAGCGCGCCCGAGCGTCGCGCGGACCCGCTCGCCGCGCGGGTCGACGAGCGGCTCACGAGTGAGCTCGCCGCGCACCCACGTCCCGAAGATGTCGATCTCGACCTCGGTCCCGAGCTCAACCTCGGCCGGCAGATACGCGTACGCGATCGAGCGCTCGACCGTGTAGCCGTAGCCGCCGCTGGTCACCCGCCCGACCACGTCGCTGCCGAGCCGCACCGGTTCGTTGCCGAGCGCCACTGAATGCGGGTCGTCGAGGACGACGCAGCGCAGCCTCCGCTCGGGGGTATCGGACAGGGCGTCGGAGCCGATGAACGTCTTGTCCTTGCGGACGCAGAAGCCAAGCCCGCCCTCGTACGGGGTCTCGTCCGGGGTGATGTCGGCGGCCCACACGCGGTAGCCCTTCTCCAGGCGGAGCGAATCGATCGCGCGGTAGCCGCAGGCGAGCATCCCGTGAGAGCGGCCCGCTCCCCACAGCGCGCGCCACAGCCCGGCGCCGTACTCGGTCGGGCAGTAGAGCTCCCAGCCGGCCTCGCCCACGAACGTCACTCGGAGGGCGCGCACGGGCACGTCCCCGACCGCGATCTCGCGCATCGACATGTAGGGGAAGTCGAGGGGGTCCGGGGTCAGCGGCGCGAGGATCTCGTACGCCTCCGGACCCCAGAGCGCGAAGCAGGCCCAGCGCGCGGTCACGTCGCTGAGCCGGGCCGAGCCATCCTCGGGCAGGTGGCGGCGAATCCAGCTCGCGTCGTGATTTCCGAAGGCCGTTCCGGTGACGATCCCGAACAGCTCCTCCTCGATCCTCGTCACCGTGAAGTCGCATTCGATCCCCCCGCGGCGGTTGAGCATCTGCGTGTAGGTGATCGCGCCCACGTCGCGCGCGACGTGGTTGTCGCACAGCCGCTCGAGCAGCTCGGCCGCCCCCGGCCCGGACAGCTCGAGCTTGGCGAACGACGACTCGTCGAACAGGCCGGCGACCTCGCGCGTGGCGCGGTGCTCGGCCTGAATCGCCGGCGACCAGTGCATCCCCGCCCAGCCACGGGGCCGGAGCTCGGGATCACCCTCGGGCGCATTCGACGAGTACCAGTTGACCCGCTCCCAGCCCGACTTCTCGCCGAACTCGGCGCCGCGCTCGACGTGCCACGAATAGGCGCTCGAGACCCGCAGCGGCCGTCCCGACTCGCGCTCGTGGCCCGGGTAGCGGATGTCGTAGTAGGTCTCGTAGACCTCCTTGGCTCGCTTGAGCGTGTATGCGGGAGAGCGGTAGTGGGGGCCGAAGCGGCGGATGTCCATCTCCCACACGTCGAGCGACGGTTCGCCGGTCGTGATCCACTCCGCCATCACCTTGCCGATGCCGCCGGCGCCGGCCAGCCCGTGGGCGCAGAAGCCGGCCGCGACGAACAGCCCGTGGATCTCGGTCTCACCGAGGCAGAACTCGTTGTCGGGCGTGAATGCCTCCGGCCCGTTGATCAACCGCGTGACCTTGACCTCCTCCATGGCGGGGACGCGCTTGGAGGAGTTGCGGGCGATCTCCTCGAACCGCGGCCAGTCCTCCTCGAGCAGCCTCCCATTGAAGTCCGGCGGGATCGCATCGACGAGGTGGCCGTCGAGCGCCCAAGGAGCGCTGTAGCGCTCATATCCGCCCATCACCAGCCCGGCCCCCTCCTCGCGGAAGTAGACGAGCAGGTCGGGGTCGCGCAGGGTCGGTAGGTGCTCGCCGGGCGCCCGGTCCCGGAACGGCTGGGTGACCAGGTACTCGTGGGCGAACGGGACGATCGGCACACGGACGCCGGCCAGCCGGCCGATCTCGGCCGCGAACATCCCGCCGGCGTTGACGACGATCTCGGCCTCGACGTCCCCCCACTGCGTGCGCACGCCGCGAACGCGGCCGCGGTCGACGTCGATCCCGGCCACGCGGGTGTGGGTGAACACCTGACAGCCGCCCTGGCGCGCGCCGTCGATCAGCGCATAGGTGAGCTGGGAGGGATCGAGGTAGCCGTCGGTGGGCAGGTAGGAGGCACAGAGCACGCCGTCGGTCACCATCAGCGGGAACAGCTCGCGCGCCTCGTCGGCCGAGAGGAGCTCGAGCGGCAGCCCGAAGGTCTTCGCCCAGGCGACCTGCCGCATCACCTCCTGCTCGCGCTCGGGCGTGCAGGCGAGCCGGATCCCGCCGCACCCCACCCAGCCGCAGTCGAGCGTGCGGTATAGCTCGACCGAGTCCATCATCATCCGCGTCAGCGAGACGCTGCCGCGCAGCTGGCCGACGAGCCCGGCCGAGTGGAAGGTGGAGCCGCTGGTGAGCTCGTTGCGGTCGACGAGGACGACGTCGCGCTCGCCGAGCTGCGCGAGGTGATAGGCGATCGCGGCGCCGCCGACGCCCCCGCCGATGATCACCACGCGAGCGCGGTCGGGCAGCTCACGCGGACGCGGCATCCAACCACCTCTCGAGCCGGGGGTCGCGCGAGGCCTCGTCCAGCCTGGCGAAGTGGCTGTCGGCATACGCCTCGAAATCGAAGTCGAGCTCGGAGACGACCGACTGGACGACGCCCCATGCCGCCTCGCGCGCGTCGGACATGATCCGCATCAGACGGAGCGCCGCGCGCCGGGAGACGGTCGGCGGCTGCTCGTAATAGGCGCTCAGGAGCCGCTCCTCGTCCTCCTCGCCGAACTCGTTGTTGACCGCGAGGTTGCCGAGATCGAACATTCGGTGGCCCATGCCGGCGTACTCCCAGTCGACCAACATCACGCCGTCGCCCACCCCGAGCAGGTTCCCCGGGAGCAGGTCGTTGTGGCAGGGCACCGGCTCGCTCAGTGGGAGCGCCGCGCCGATCCGACCCGCCAGCTCGCGCGCGGCGGCGTAGGCGGCGGGCAGGCGCCCGCCGCGCTGCTCCACGAGCCCCGCGTAGGAGCCCAGCAGATCGGGCACCCAGAACGTGATCGGCAGCAGCGCACCGCCGTCGTGGAAGGTCCGCAGCGTCCGCGCGACCTGCGCGAGCCGGTCGCGGACGTCGGGCGGGGTGAGCGTCGTCGAGGGGACGAACTCGGTGACCAGGCACTCGTCGTCCCCGGCCGCCACCGCCGGAGCGATGCCGAGCCGGGCGGCCGAGTCGTTGGCGAGGCGCTCGGCCTCGCGACTGATTCCCAGCAGTGCCGTGTCCTTCCCGGGCAGGCGCACGACGCAATCGCGACCCTCGAAGGACACCCGGTAGTTGCGGTTCGTGATGCCGCCCTGGAGCGGAGCCGGGGGGCCATCGGCCGGACCCAGGCGTGTCTGAAGCCGGTCCACGATCGCGTTTACGTCGCCCACAGAGCGAAACCTAGCGTTTAAGGCTCGCTTCCTATACCTTCAGCGCGGAATGCGCGGGGCAGCCCGGACCGAGGAGCGAAGCGGATGAGTCGGGTAACGACGATCGATGAGCTCACCGCCAGGGTCCAGAGCGGCGAGGTCGACACCGTCCTGCTGGCGATGACCGACATGCAGGGGCGCCTGCAGGGCAAGCGCCTGACCGCGCGCCACTTCCTCGACGAGGTGGCCCACCACGGAGCGGAGGGCTGCAACTACCTGCTCGCAGTCGATGTCGACATGACTCCGGTCGAGGGCTACGAGATGGCCTCGTGGGAGAAGGGCTACGGCGACTTCGCGATGCGCCCCGACCTCGAGACTCTGTGCATGGTCCCCTGGCAGCCCGGCACCGCGCTGTGCCTGGCCGACCTGCAGTGGGCCGATGGATCGCCCGTCGCGGCCTCCCCGCGCCAGGTGCTGAAGGCGCAGCTGGCGCGGCTGGCCGAGCGCGGATGGACGGCCAACGCGAGCACCGAGCTCGAGTTCCTGGTCTTCAACAACACCTACGAGGACGCGTGGCACAAGGGCTACCGCGACCTCGACCCGGCCAATCTCTACAACGTCGACTACTCGCTGCTCGGCACGGCCAAGATCGAGCCGCTGATCCGGCGCATCCGCAACTCGATGGAGGGCACCGGGCTCGAGGTCGAGAACTCCAAGGGCGAGTGCAATCTCGGCCAGCACGAGATCAACTTCCGCTATGCCGACGCCCTGAAGACGGCGGATCAGCACGCGATCTACAAGAACGCGGCGAAGGAGATCGCTGCCCAGGAGGGAATGTCGATCAGCTTCATCGCCAAGTTCAACGAGCGCGAGGGCAGCTCGTGCCACATCCACTTCTCGATCGCGGACGGTCAGGGGGCGCTGTTCGAGCGCGAGCGCGCGACGTTCGACGCGTTTCTGGCCGGGCAGCTCGCCTGCCTGCGCGAGCTGACCCTGTTCCTGGCCCCGAACATCAACTCCTACAAGCGCTACGCCGCGGGCTCGTTCGCGCCCACCGCGGTCGCGTGGGCGGAGGACAACCGGACCTGCTCGCTGCGCGTGGTCGGCCACGGGCCGGCGCTCCGGTTCGAGAACCGCGCCGGTGGCTCGGACCTCAACCCGTACATGGCGCTGAGCGCGCTGATCGCGGCCGGGCTGCACGGCGTCGAACAGGGCCTCGAGCTCGAGGCGCCCTACAACGGCAACGCATACCTCGCGCATGACAAGCCTCGGCTGCCCGGCACCCTGCGCGACGCGCGCGACCTGTTCGCCTCCTCCGACGTCGCCCGCAGCGCATTCGGCGACGAGGTGGTCGACCACTACGCCCACGCCGCCGACGTCGAGCTGCAGGCCTTTGAGGCGGCCGTGACTGACTGGGAGCGATTCCGGGGATTTGAACGTCTGTGAACCGGATCGCGGCGCTGCCGTCGCTCGAGGTGGTCGCGTCCCTCGAGACGGTGTTTGCTCCGGTCCGATCGCAGACCGCGTTCGAGGAGACGGTGGAGCGGCTGGGCACGGCGATCAGCCTCGGCCTGCTGCCACCCGGCACGCAGCTCCCGGCCGAACGTGAGCTGTGCGCCAAGCTCGGGATCGCGCGCTCGACGCTCCGCCAGGCGCTGGTGGCGCTTGGCCAGAGCGGTCATCTGCGCGCGACCCGCGGCCGCGGCGGCGGGACGTTCGTGGCCGACCCACAGCCGCCCGCCGATCCGCCCTCGGCCGAGGTACAGGCCGCCTGGCGCGACGTGTGCGATGAGCGGATGGCGGTCGAGGTCGGGGTCGCGGTGCTGGCGGCAGAGCGGGCGGAGCCCGAGACGCTCGACGCCCTCGACGAGCTGGTGGTCGCGCTCGACGGGTTGCTCGACGACTTTGCCAGCTACCGCCAGGCCGACATCCGCCTGCACGTGGGGCTGGCCGAGTCCACGCGCAGCCCGCGCCTGATGACCGCGATGAACGAGGTTCAGGGGTCGATGAGCGGGCTGATCTCGCTGATCGCTCACCCGCCCGAGGTGCTCGGCTCCTCCAACGCCCAGCACCGCCGGATCCTCGCCGCCGTGCGACGGCGTGACGAGGCCGCGGCCGCGCGCGAGATGGTCGAGCACCTGCGCGGCACGGAGCACATCCTGGCCGGGCTTATGCCGAAAGGGTGAAAACCTCCACAAGTCTTGACTTCCGTCTCGACGCGGGGGTAAGGTGGCGCCGCTAAGGACGGACCATCAGACCTTTTTAGAGGAGGGGCCGAATGGAAGCCAGCCAGGCGACGCTGTCGAGTGACGAGCAGAAGCTAGCTGACCTGGGCTACAAGCAGGAGCTCAACCGGGGATGGAGCGGGTTCTCCAACTTCGCGATCTCGTTCTCGATCATCTCGATCCTGGCGGGCTGTTTCACGACCTACGGGCAGGCTTGGATCAACGGCGGACCGGTCGCGATCTCGATCGGGTGGCCGGTGATCAGCGTGTTCATCCTGATGGTGGCGTTCTCGATGGCCGAGCTCGCGTCGGCGATGCCGACCGCCGGCGGTATCTACTACTGGGCGTCGAAGCTCGGAGGTCCGGGCTGGGGGTGGTTCACCGGCTGGTTCAACCTGATCGGCCTCGTCGCCGTGACGGCCTCCGTGGACTATGCCGCGGCGACCTTCCTCAACGCGACGCTGTCGTTCTACGGAGCACACATTTTCGGGGTGAACTTCGCGACGTCAGTCGTCGCCGCATCGCTCCATCACACGTTCGTCCTGTTCGCGATCATCCTGCTTGCGCACGCGCTGATCAACATCTTCTCCTCACCGCTGGTCGCGTTCTTCACACGCGTCTCGGTGTGGTGGCACGTGATCGGCGTGTTCGTGATCATCGTGATCCTGGTCGCGGTGCCGAGCCACCACCAGAGCTTCAGCTTCGTGTTCGGCCACCGGATCAACCTTTCGGGCTTCAGCAACAACATGTACTGGTTCTACGTGCTGCCGCTCGGATTCCTGCTGACGATGTACACGATCACCGGCTACGACGCCTCGGCGCACATCTCCGAGGAGACGAAGGGTGCGGCCATGGCGGCACCCAAGGGCGTTTGGCGCTCGGTCTTCTACTCGGCCGTGTTCGGCTGGATGGTCCTGCTCGCGCTGACGTTCGCCGCCACTCACGTGAGCGCGATCAACGCGGCGGGCGGGACGTCACAGTCGATCATCGAGACAGCGCTCAGCTCGGCCGCCGCCAAGGCGGTTCTGATCATCTCGACCGTCGGCCAGCTGTTCTGCGGCATGGCCTGCGTCACGAGCGCGTCGAGGATGACGTTCGCGTTCTCACGCGACGGCGCCGTGCCCGGGCACAACCTGTGGCGGCGGCTGAACAGTCACCGCACTCCCACATGGGCGGTCGTGTTTGTCGCCTCGTTCGCGTTCATCATCACGATCCCCGCTTTCAAGGGCAACCATGTCGGACTCCCCGTGGCGTTCCTCGCGGTGACCTCGATCTCGGTTATCGGCCTGTACATCGCCTACACGATTCCCGTGTACCTGCGCTGGCGGATGGGCGACAAGTTCGAGGCCGGGCCGTGGACGCTGGGGAAGAAATACAAGTGGATCAACCTGATCGCGATCGTGTGGGTGGCGCTGTGCGTGATCATCTTCTGCCTCCCGTTCACGCCCGCCGCGGTGCCATGGAACAGCCAGTTCAGCTGGTCGGCGTTCAACTATGCCCCGCTGGTGACGATCGTCGTGATGCTGGCCGTCACGATCTGGTACTACGTGTCCGCGCGCAAGAGCTTCAAGGGACCGGTCCGGACGATCGATGTAGACGTGGGCGCCGCTCCCACTCCGGGCGTGGCTCCGGCGCGACCAACCGGTAGCTGACGGGCCGTTGCCGGACACCCTGCAGGTCATCGAGCCCGCCACCGAGGCGGTGCTCAAGGAGGTCGCACGCGCGGACGTCGCCGAGGTCGACGCGGCCGTCGCGCGGGCCAGGGAGGCGTTCCCATCGTGGCGCGCACTCGCCCCGGCAGAGCGGTCGGCGCACCTGCGAGCGCTCGCCGATGCGCTTCGCGGAAAACGCAGGAGTATCTGGCCCAGGTCGAGGCTCGCAACGCCGGCAAGCCGATCGGAGACGCGCGTGGCGAGATGGAGATGGTCGTGCAGACGTTCCGGTATTACGCCGGCGCGGCCGAGCGACCCCACGGCGACACGATCCCGGTGTCCGGCGGCCAGGCGTTCACGGTGCGCGAGCCCCTGGGAGTCGTCGGCCTGATCGTTCCGTGGAACTTCCCGCTCGTGATCGCGGCCTGGAAGCTCGGGCCCGCGCTCGCGGCCGGGCAACACGGTCGTGCTCAAGCCCGCCGAGCTGACGCCGCTCACGGCGATGCGGTTCGAGTCGATCGCCACCGCTGCGGGGATTCCAGAGGGCGTGGTCAACGTCGTCGTCGGGCCCGGGCGGACCTGCGGCCAGCGGTTGGTCGAGCACCCCGATGTGGCGAAGATCGCATTCACCGGCTCGACCGAGGTCGGACGGTCGATCGCGGCCGGCGCTGCGGCGACGATCAAGCGCGTGACGCTCGAGCTGGGCGGCAAGTCACCCAACGTCGTGTTCGCCGACGCCGACCTCGAGGTGGCGGCCGCCGCCGCACCGATGGCCGTGTTCGGCAACGCCGGCCAGGACTGCTGCGCGCGCTCGCGGATCCTCGTCCAGGCGTCCGCGCTGGATACGTTCATGGGCCACCTCGAGGGTGCCGTCAAGGCGATCCGCGTCGGCGATCCGTTGTCCGAGGACACGGAGATGGGACCGCTGATCTCCGCCGACCAGCGCTCGACGGTCGCGAGCTTCGTCGACGGAGACGCCCCGGTGGCGATTCGCGGAAGCGCGCCCGACGGCCCCGGCTACTGGTTCGCGCCGACGATCCTCTGCCCGGTCGATCCGGGAGCGCGGGCGGCCCGCGAGGAGATCTTCGGGCCGGTGGCGACGGTGATCCCGTTCGACGATGAGGAGGAAGCCGTCCGCCTGGCGAACGACACGATCTACGGGCTGTCGGGCTCGATCTGGACCCAGAACGGAGCTCGCGCCCTACGCGTAGCGCGTGCCATCGATGCCGGCGTGCTGTCGATCAACTCCAACACCTCGGTCCGCGTCTCGACGCCGTTCGGGGGCTTCAAGCAGTCCGGCTACGGCCGCGAGCTGGGGCCCCACGCGCTCGACGCGTACACGGAGGTCAAATCGATCTACTACGCGCTGTGATGAGACTCGAGGGCAAGGTCTGCGTGATCACGGGCGCGGCCGGAGGGATCGGCGAGGCCACGGCCGCAGTGTTCGAGCGAGAGGGCGCGCGCGTCGTCGGCGTCGATCTGCGCGAGCACTCGGTCGGCGCACTGGCGCTGCAGTCCGACCTGACCGACGAGCAGGCGGTGAGCGAGCTCTACGCGCGGGCGCGCGCGGAGATGGGGCGGATCGACGTCCTATTCAACAACGCCGGCATCTCGCCGACCGACGACGCGTCGGTACTCGAGACCTCGTTCGATGCGTGGGAGCGGGTCCAGGCCGCGAACCTGCGCAGCGTGTTCCTGTGCTGCAAGCACGGGATGCCGCATCTGCTCGAGGCGGGCGGCGGCTCGGTGATCAACACGGCCTCGTTCGTCTCGGTGCTCGGCTCCGCGACCTCGCAGATCTCCTACACGGCATCGAAGGGGGGCGTCCTGGCGCTCTCGCGCGAGCTCGGCGTCGAGTTCGCCAAGCGCGGGGTCCGGGTCAACGCTCTGTGCCCGGGCCCGGTCGACACGCCTCTGCTGCGCGAGCTCTACGCCAAGGACCCGGAACAGGCGGCGCGCCGGCTCGTGCACGTCCCGATGGGGCGCTTCGCGCGCGCCGAGGAGATCGCCAACGCCGTCCTGTTCTTGGCCAGCGACGAGTCGAGCTACGTGAACGCGACCACGTTCCTGGTCGACGGCGGGATCACCGGGGCGTACACGACGCCGGTGTAGGGAACGGGCCCGCGCATGCGCGGGCCCGCCCGGGGCCGCATGCGGCCCCGGGGCGGGGGCGCATGCGCCCCCGCCTAACCAGGATCCCGGACGGTCGGCGACTCGCCGAGCAGCTGACCGGCGGACCCGATCGCCTGCACCGCGAAGTAGGGGCCCGCGGCGTGCACGCGTACTGCGGTCTCGAAGTCGCTCCGCCCGGCGACGGCGACCGGCACGAGGTTCGTCGGCCCGGCGCCGGCGAGAACGCGCCACCGGGAGACGTCGGTCGCCCCATTCCAGCTCGCGAACGCGGTGCTGTCGCCACGCGGGCCCCGGCTCACGGCCAGCGCCGGCGGGGTCGCCGGCTGAGCGCTCCAGGAGTGCTCGAAGGCGCGGTAACTGGCGATGAAATCGACGAAGCGCCCGTCGAGGATCTGCCGCCCACGCTGGTCGAACTCCGTGAAGTCCGGCAGGCCTCCCCAGCCCACGAACACGCGACCGTCCGGCAGCAGCTGGGCTGAGCCCTCCCACGGCGCGAGCAGGCCCGGAGAGTGCTCCCACTCGCGGACCAGGGTGACCGTATGCCGGCTGGAGTCGATCCGCTCGAGCACAACCCGCGATTGCGGGTGCACCTCGGGCAGGGCCCCATTGTCGAAGATGCTGATCAGTCCGCCGGGGTGCACCCTGGCGTCGTGCTGATAGGCGGTGCGCGTCCCGGGCCCCATCCTGAAGCTCGAGTGCTTGCCGCCCAGCTCCCACAGCACCTTGCCCGTGCGTCGGTCGATCTTGTAGACGGTCCAGGTGTTGCGGGCCGAGATCACGAGATTGTCGTCCTCGTCCTGCTCGACCGAGTTGATGTGGAAGTAGTCGTCGAACAGCCCCTGGGGACTGTAGGAGTCCGCGAGCGGCACATGGTCGAGGCTGTCCCACTGAAACAGGACGTTGCCGGTGGGGATGTCGATCTCCTGCACGAAGCAGTTGGCGACGATGATCTCGCGCGCGGGGCCGCCGGTCGACGCCACCCTCACGCGGACGAGGCGGTAGGCGGTGATCAAGGCGGTGTTCTCCGGCGTGATGTCGAACTCGTGGATGTCCGCCGTGAGGCCGTTGCCCGCCCGGACGGTGGCGATCGTCCGGTAGCTGCGGTCGAGGATCAGGTCCTCGTTCGAACCCGAGCCGCCGTAGTTCTGGAATCCCTGCCACCAGGTGAGAACCGGCTGGCCCCGGTACTCCTGCACGTTGAGGTCCGCGGCTTTGGTCCTGGGACCTGGGATCGGTTTGAACCAGATCAGCGACCCGCGGCGATCGACGATCATCGGGCCCCACTGCAGCGGACCGTCCATCGCGGTCAGAAAGATGTCCGATGCCCCTGGGGATGACGACGTGATGCGAACCGATGCCGGCCGCAGGTCGGGGCGGGAGTAGAACCGCTGGACGTCGCCTGGCTGCCGGTGAGCGGGGCGGCGAACCGGCTGCGGGAACAGATCGGCCGGACGGTCGATCCCGAAGCTGAACGTCCCCCCGCGTCCGCCGAGAATCGGGAGGGTCGTGTGCACGGTCACGAGCTCCCCTGCGAGGAACGGGTGGCTGAGGTAAAGGCTGGCGCCTTGCCCATCGGAATCGGGCTCGATCCGTCCGCGATCGACGCCGCTGCGCGACCCGATGACGGTGATGTCGCGCAGCGCGCTCGAGGCCACCCCGCGGAAGCTGATCTGTGTCAGCGGAGTGGCGAACCTGGTGCCGGGGCTCGGAAACACGATGACCGACGGGGCGGCCGAGGCCGAGCAGGCGAGCAGCAGCCAGACCGCCGCGGAGACGACGACGCATCCAGACCGTGGCCGAGCCACGAAGCTGCCCCACACACTGCCCACGGCACAAACCTAACGGGAAGCGAGGCCGCCTGCGTGTTCGGGGGGCAGCGACGGCTCGACCCGCAGCCATCGGGCCGGCCGCTCGGGCAGCCACCAGTTCCAGCGGCCGAACAGGGACACGACGGCCGGCACGAGCAGCGCCCTGATCACGGTGGCGTCGAGGATGATCCCCGCCGCCAGCCCGGTCGCGAACACCTTCACGTCGGTCTCGGGCCCTGAGGCCATCGAGACGAAGGCGAGGAACAGGATCAGCGCGGCGCTGGTGACCAGCCGCCCGGTCCGCCCGATGCCACGGATCACCGCGGTGTCGGTCGAGCCGGTGCGGTCGTACTCCTCGCGCATGCGGGCGAGGATGAACACCTCGTAGTCCATCGAGAGCCCGAACAGGAACGCGAACACCATCAGCGGGATCCAGGCCGTCACCGAGTGGGTGGCCTGAATCCCCCACAGCGCGCTCGAGCCGTGGCCCTCCTGCCACACCAGCGTGATCACGCCCCACGCCGCCGCGACGCTGATCACGTTCAGGATCACCGCCTTGAGCGGCAGCAGCAGCGAGCGGAAGGCGCGGGCCAGGAGCAGGAACGTGAGCACCGCGATCAGCGCGATCATCTCGGGGAAGGAGCCGTAGATCGCCGAGACGAAGTCGGCGTTCTCGGCGCCGATCCCCCCGACTCTGACCGCGGGGCCGACGTCGTGGGCGGCGTCGCGGACGGCGGTGATCGTGTCGCGGCCGGCCGGCGTCGAGCCGTCGGCCACCGGGATTGCATCGACGACCGCGGTCCCGCCGCGCTGCCACGCGGCGTTCGCCGGCGCGAGCGACCCGTGGACCCCAGGCACCGATCCGATTGCCGCCGCGACGCGCCGCGCGTTGGCGCTGGGCGAGAGAACCTCAATCGGCTGCAGCGCCCCGGCTCCGATGCCCGAGCGCTCGAGCGCGAGCAGGCCCGTCCGGGCGTCGCCCTGCTTGGACAGCGTGTTGACGTTCGGCGTGCCCGGCTGCAGCGACGTCGCGGCCAGGACGAGGGCCACGAGGACGACCGCCGCCGCGGCCGCGGCCGCCCAGCGGCGGCGAACGACCAGCTGAGCCCACGATGTCCAGGTCCGGCTGGCCCTGTCCTCGCGGCGCCGGTGCGGCCAGTCGAGCCGATCGCCGAACGCGGCCAGCACAACCGGAAGGAGCGTGACCGCGACGATCACGCTGATCAGCGGGATCAGCATCCCCGCGTAGCCGATCGAGCGCAGGAACGGCAGCGGCAGGACGACCATCGCCAGCAGCCCGATCGCCACCGTGGTGCCGCTGAAGACGACGGCGCGCCCGGCCGTCTGCATCGCGCGGACGACGGCCTCATCGCCGCTGTGGCCGTGCGATCTCTCCTCGCGCCAGCGGACCACGATCAGCAGCGAGTAGTCGATCGCCACCCCGAGCCCGATCAGCGCGACCAGGAACTCGACGATCATCGACACATCGGTCACCGTGGTCACGCCCCAGAGCACGAGGAACGTGGTCATGATCGAGACGATCGCCATCAGGATCGGCACGAACGCGTTCAGCGAAGCGAACACGAAGGCGAGGACGACGAGCGCGCCGAGGCCGCCGAGCATCGCCTCGAGCAGCACCCCCGGGCCGTTCGAGCCACCGGTCTGGTTCTGGAGCGCGTCGAAGCCGGTGACGTGCACCGGCGCTCCGGCGATCGTGTCACCGGCCAGCACGGCCGCGGCGCGCTTGGCCGCCTTGGTGTTGTTGCCGAAGCTCTCGTTGTCCGGCGGCGGGTAGGCGAGCACGAACGTCGTGCGGCCGTCGGCGGACACGAACGCGCGCGAGCCCGTGGAGGCGAACGACGCCGTGCGGGTGCCCGGGATCGCCTGTCGCAGCCGGGCCTCGATCCGCTCGAGGCCCGAGCGGACGGCAGACGACGAGACGGACGCCCCGGCCGGCAGGGTCACGACGGGGACAAGCGGCGCATAGCGACCACCCCCGTGGTAAATGTGCGCGATCCGATCGTTGGTCTGGAATCCCTCGCGTCCCGGGACGCTGAACTTCGTGCTGAATGCTCCGGTGGCGGTGCCGACCGTCGCCACGCCAACCAGCGTCACGAGGATCCAGAAGGCTGCGACAACTCGCCTATGGGCCAGCACCCAGCGGGTAGTTGTGGTCATCATCTCGGACGGCTCCTGCGTAGTTTGGTTCCCGCATGGTTTCTAGCACAAACTATTTTTGGCTGCCATCGTTGACGCTACAATTTGTTTTATAAATGGGTGAAGAATCAGCAACCCCCCCGTTCGGTCTGCATGTCGCGCTCTCCCGCCATACCGGCTTCCTCATCAACCGGATCGCGATCGAGGCCCGCAAGCAGTTCACAGCCAGGCTCGAGTCGCTCGACCTCAACCTCCGCATGTGGGGCGTGCTCAACGTGCTCGACGTGGAGGGCGAGATCACGCAGCACGCGCTCGGGAACGGCGTCGGCATCGACCCCAGCTCGATGGTCGCGACGATCGACGAGCTCGAGGCCAAGGGCCTGGTGCAGCGGGGGCGACACCCGAGCGACCGACGGGCGCACGCGCTGCGCCTGACCGAGCTGGGACGCGAGACGCTCGCCCGCGGGCGCGACCTCGCGCGCGGCGCGCAGAACGAACTGCTGGCGCCGCTCAGCGCGGCCGAGAGGAAGCAGCTCCACGAGCTCCTGCTCCGGGTCGCGCTCGGACTCGGCGACGAGGCCAAGAAGCCCGGCAAGCCGGCCCCCGAACAGGCGGCCACCGCGGCCGATCTGTGACGACTGACCTCATCGGGCAGACCGACGCGACATAGTGTGCAGCTCGATGCTCGAGCGGCTGATGATTCTCGGTGGGGGTGGCTGGTTCCCCGCGCACGGCCGCCATACGGCGTGTGCGCTGCTGCGCGACGGCGACAGCGCGATCATGATCGACGCTGGCACGGGGGTCGGGCGGCTGGTCGAGCAACCCGAGCTGCTCGACGGTATCGAGCGCCTCGACATCCTCCTCACGCACTTCCACCTCGACCACGTGGCCGGGCTGGCCTACCTCCCGGCGCTGCAGCTGTGCCGCGAGACGACGGTGTGGGGACCCGGTCAGAGCCTCTACGGGATCCCGACCGCCGACCTGCTCGAGCGCCTCTCGAACGAGCCGTTTCACCCCGTGCCGCTGCGCGACCAGGCCATCGAGGTGCGCGACCTCCCGACGGGCGAGGTCGAGCTCGCGGGCACGCGCATCGACACGCGCCGCCAGGATCGGCACACCGCCCCCTCGCTGGCCTTCCGCTTCGACGACCTGCTGACCTGGGTCACCGACACGGCCTACGACGAGGCCTCGGCCCCGTTCGCCGCCGGCTGCCGGATGCTCGCGCACGAGGCCTGGTTCGCGACCGAGGAGCCGCGCAACCCGACGATCCACTCCTCGGCGCTGCAGGCGGCCAAGGTCGCGACCGACGCCGAGATCGACCGGCTGCTGCTGATCCACGCGCCGCCATTCAAGCCCTCGGTCGAGCAGCTCGCCGTCGAGGCGCAGGACCGTGTTCCCCCGCTCGCTGCTCGCGCACGACGGAGCGGATCTGTCGATGATGCTGGCCTGAGGCGCCTCAGGCTGCCGCGGCCGCGATGCCGCGCCGCGCTGCGCTCGGCGGCGCTCACGGTGCTGCGGACCTGGAACGAGAGCGCGATCCCGATGCCGAGCAGCGTCCACGTGACCGGGTCCTCGAGGAAGTCCGCGTACAGCATCGTGTGGAACACGAGTGCGAGGAAGGCGGCGCCGATCGCCGCCCGGACCGGGCTGCCCCGCACGTCGCGGAGGAGGCCGACGAGCGAGACCACGACGAGCGCCACGTAGGCGAGCTCGCCGATCAGGCCCTGCTCGGCGCCGACCGTGATCGGGATCGTGTGCGATGCCGACAGGGTCTCCGAGCTGCTCGGATGGTGGCGTCGGAACTCGGTCACGAACGATCCCGAGCCGTAGCCCCAGATCGGACGGTCGCGGAACAGATCGAACCCGCCGCTGACCAGACCCGCACGGCCGCTCGAGGCGCCGTTGAGGCCCTGGTTGAGCCCAAACGTCTTGGGTGAGATCGCGAGCGCCGCGGCCCCGAGGGCCACCACCACGGCCACCGCCGTGATCACCGGCCAGGCCTTCCAGCGGATCGCCGCGAGGGCGGCCAGTCCGACCAGCAGCGCCCCCAGGCTCGACCGCGAGAGCGTCAGCACGAGACCGGCCCAGAGGATTGCCAGGACGACGCGTCGCGGCGATGATCTCGCGGGTGTCCCGGCGGTAGAGCAGCACGGCGGCGACGAGGATCATGACCAGGGCGAGGAAGCGCCCGAAGATGTCCGGGTCGAAGAACACCGAGTTCACGGTGAAGTAGGCGTGGACGTCGTTGGCGGCGACGAGCTTCGGGTTCAGGAACAGCGTCTTGGTCGCGTACTCGGCGAACCCGACGGCCGCGAACAGGATCGCCAGACCGACCACCAGCAGGAAGCAGGTGCGGATCAGCTTCGGCGTCCACTCGAGCCGAGGTGAGCAGGCAGAACAGAAGCGAGAACGGGACGTAGAAGAAGACGAGCTGTTGGAGCGCCTTCTCGAAGTCGCTCGAGTAGACGGCCTGGACGCCGTAGAGCACGACGTAGAGCGCGAGCAGCCGCTCGATCCAACCCGCCTCGCGCGGCGCGTCGTCGTCCTCGCCGCGCAGCAGCGTGTACGACGAGCGCCAGCGACCCGGCGGCGACGACCAGGTACAACGGCACGAGCAGGTTCGAGGTGCTGCCGCCGGCTTGGATCGGAACCCGAAACGGAAGCGCGATCACCGCCAGCGGGGCGACGAGCGCCGGACGCCGGACGATCAGCGCCGCGAGCGCTCCGACCAGCGCCAGCGCGACCAGCGCGCCGACGAGCGCCAGCAGCGGATGGCGGTGAACCAGCGCGCAGCTGCGGCGAGTGCCAGATGTCGGCCAGCAGCAGCACGGGCGCGACCACGAGCGCACCGAGGATCGCGCCCGCGCGCGTGCGCGCGTCGCGCGCGAGCAGCGCGCCGGCCGCGAGCACAGCGACGAGCACCACACCGGCCTTCGGCAACGGCCCGGTCAGCGCTGCGAACACGGTCACGCGGCGAGAGACTAGTGGTCGCCGGTACGGCCCGGCGGCGGATCATCGGGCGGGGAGCCTCGGACGCCGGATCATCTACCCTCCGATCCATGTCCTCCGCGAAGGTCGCGGTGTTCTGCGCATCACTCGCGGCGGTTCTGGCTGGCTGCGGGAACAGCGCGAAGCCGCTTGCAGGCCAGATCCCGCCAACGGCAACATCAGAGGGTCACGCCCGGATCGATGATCCGCGCGCGCGCCACCTCCCCTGCCTGCGCGCGCACAAGCTGCCGGTCACGCTCGTCGGGCAGACCTGGCTCCAGATCGGGACGGCGCCGGTCGGGCCGCGCGTGAACTTCGCCCCGACTCCCGGGGCCGCCCAGGACGCTCAGATCTCCGGGCACGTGACGGGCGCCGAGGTGATCGGCAGCGCCCTCCTGTACCCCGATCAGGCTTCGGACGGCCTGCTCAAGACAGTCGAGGACTGCCTCGCCGCGGGGGTGAGCGGCTGATCGTGAGTGCTGACGCGAATGCTCGCGACGCTGGCCGTGGCCGGCGGTGCGATCGGCGGGGTCGCCGCCGTCCTCGCACAAGTCGGGCTCGGCGCCGCCCCACGCCGGCCTCCGGTCAGCAGGCACAGAAGTCGGTCCCGCTCGAGAAGCTCCTCGGGCAGCGGATCATGGTCGGTCTGCCGGGCACGAGCGCGAGCAACTCGCTGCTGCGGCGGATCCGCGCCGGCCAGGTCGGGTCGGTGATCCTGTTCGCCCAGAACATCACCTCGCGCACGCAGCTCGAGGCGCTGACGGGCTCGCTCCAGCGCGCCGCGCGCCGCGGCGGCAACCCGCCCCTGCTGATCGCGACCGATCAGGAGGGTGGACAGGTCAAACGGCTGCCGAACGGGCCGCCGGACCTGTCCCCGCCGCAGATCGCCGCCCGTGGGAGCACGACCGTGGCCCGGCACGAGGGCAGAGCCACCGGGCGCTATCTGAAGGGCCTTGGGATCAACTGGGACCTCGCCCCGGTCGTCGACGTGCCCACGTTCTCGGGCGCGTTCATCTGGCAGCAGGGTCGCGCGTTCTCGTTCAACGCCGATGCCGTGGCCAAGTACGCGACGCCGTTCGCGCTCGGCCTCCAGTCCGCTCGCGTCGCCGCGACCGCGAAGCACTTCCCTGGCATCGGATCGGCGCCGACCGACACCGACAACAAGCTCGACGAGCTGCGCCCGACCAGAGCCCAGCGCAAGGCCGCGCTGATCCCCTACGCGACCCTGATCGGCAAGGGCCTCGACACGGTCATGGTCGCGAACGCCGGCTTCCCCGCCTACGACCGCTCCGGCGCCCCGGCGGCGCTCTCGCGCGAGATCATCCAGCACGTGCTGCGCGGCAAGCTTGGCTTCCAGGGGGTCGCGATCACCGAAGCGCTCGAGGCGCCGACCGGCCATGACGAGATCACGGCCGGCGTGCTCGCAGCCGAGGCCGGCGCCGACGTGCTCCTCTACACCGACTCGGCGACCGGAGAGCTGCGGGCGCTCGAGCGCGCCGTGCACGGCGGCAGCCTGAGCCGGAGCGAGGCCGAGGCGTCGTACAACCGGATTGTGGCGCTGAAGCGCCGCATCGCCCGAGCCTGACCTTGGGCGGCCCGCGCGAGCGCGAATCGGGTCCGTTGGCTCTAGAATCGGGCGTCGATGCCCGCGCACCGCGCGGGCTTGTGGACGTTTGGCCGCGCAGTCTCGGGCGCGGCACCGGAAAATCGCCTCGATGTCTGTTCCAAGTGCTGAGCTGACCGCGCCGGCCGTCGGCGCCCGTCGCAGGGCATCCGCATCTGCCCTCTCCCACCGCCTCACCGGCGGGCGGATCTACCTTGCCCTGGCCGTGGTCGCGCTGATCATCGGCGCGCTGTCGCTGCTGATCCCGTCGACACCGAGCTACGACCCATGGTCCTGGCTCGTGTGGGGCCGCGAGATCGTCCACCTCAACCTCCAGACCACCGGCGGCCCGACCTGGAAGCCGCTGCCGGTGATCTTCACCGACGCTGTTCGCGCCGTTCGGAAAGGCCGCGCCCGATCTGTGGCTGGTGGTCGGCCGCGCCGGCGCGGTGATGGCCGTGGCGATGACGTTCAAGCTCTGCTGGCGCTTCACCCGGGCGCTCAGCGGCCGGGCGGCGCCCGGCGCCGGCTGGCTCGAGCTCGCGGGCTCGTTCGCCCCGGCGATCCTCGCCGGCGTGGTCGCGTCGATCGGGCTGATCTTCGCCGGCGGCTACATCACGCGAAACGCGCTCGGCTACTCGGAGGGGCTGATGACAGCGATCGTCCTGATCGCGGTCGAGCGCCACCTCGACGGAGAGCCGCGCCAAGCGTTCGTCGTCGGCTTCTTCGCCGCGCTCGACCGGCCCGAGATCTGGCTCTTCTGGGGCAGCTACGGGCTGTGGCTGTGGTGGAAGGACCCGGGCGCGCGCAAGCTCGTGATCGGGCTGTTCGTGCTCATCCCCGTGCTCTGGTTCCTGCCCGAGTACTGGGGATCGGGCCACTTCTTCCGCGGCGTCAGCCGGGCGCAGCACGTCCGCTCCAACAGCCCGGCGCTGGCGAAATGCCCGTTCTGCACCGAGCTGGGCAAGCACGCCTGGCCGACGGTGCCGAGCCGGATCAAGGCGGCGGCGATCGTCGCCATCGCGGCGGCTCTGTTCCAGCTGTGGCGGGCGGTGCGCTCGCGCCCGGGATGGCGCCTCGAGACCCCGCGCGAGCACGCGCTGGCGGCGATCGCGTCCGCCGGCATCCTCGGCTTCGGCTGGTGGATCCTGATCGCGGTGATGACCCAGGCCGGCTTCTCGGGCAACGATCGCTACCTGGTGCTCGGCGCGGCGCTGATCGAGATCGCCGGCGGCGTGGGGTGGGCGTGGGCGGCGATCGCGCTGGGACGGTCGATCCCGAGGCTCAGCGGGCGGCTGCGAGCGGCGTCGCGGCGCACACGAGCCTACGTGTCCTCGGTGGCGACGCTGGCGGTGACGCTCGTGTTCCTGCTCGTGCCCAGCTGGATCGGCGGCCTCGTTCACCTCTCCAAGACGCATCGCGCGCTCAACTATCAGGCGTTGCTGCGCACGGACGCGAGCGCGGCGGTCAACCGCCTCGGTGGCTCGGCGGCCGTGCTCCGCTGTGGCTCGGTGATGACCGAGGGCTTCCAGGTCCCGATGATCGCCTACTTCCTGGGCGTGCACACGCTTACGATCGAGGCCTCGCCGCTCTCGGCGCCGCCACCGAACACGCCCGGTCCGAACGTGATCTTCCAGACCCGCGCACAGCGCAACGCGCACCTGCTTCCGTCAGTCGAGAACTGGCCGACGACGCATTACAAGCTCGTTACGGAGACGCGCACCTTTAGGGTCTATGAGCACTGCGGGATAACCTGAGCGACCGATGGCCTCCGTAGCAGCACCCCGCCGCGTCCTGCCCGACTTCGACGCACACGCGCCCGAGTGGGCCCGGCGCCTTCCGGTCTGGGCCCTGGTCGGCGGCGTCGTCGTGATCCTGATGGCGCTGTCGGCGTTCGTGCGCACGCGCTACCTGAGCGGGCAGTTCTGGATGGACGAGGCGCTGTCGGTCGGGATCTCGTCGCACTCGCTCAGCTCGATCCCGACGGTGCTGCGCCACGACGGCTCGCCACCGCTCTACTACATGCTGCTCCACGTGTGGATGAGCGTGTTCGGCTCCTCGGAGTCGGCCACGCACGGGATGTCACTGCTGTTCGGGCTGCTGACGATCCCGGTCGGCACGTGGGTCGCCTGGAGCCTGTTCGGCGTCCGCGCGTCGCTGATCGCCGCGGTCCTGTTCGCGTTCAACCCGTTCCTCACCGCGTACAGCCAGGAGACGCGGATGTACACGCTGATGGCGCTCCTCGGGATGATCGCCACCGGCGCCTTCATCCACGGCTTCATCTACCGAAGGCGCGGGTACCTGATCGCGTTCGTGCTGTGCCAGGCGCTGATGCTCTACACCCACGCCTGGGGGATCTTCTTCGGCGTCGGCGCCGCGGTCGCCCTGGTCCCGGTCTATCTCAACTCCGATGACCGGCGAGGTGTGCTTCGCGACGCCATCCTGTCGTTCGGCGCGGCCGCCGTCCTGTTCCTCCCCTGGCTGCCCACGCTCCTCTACCAGGCGACCCACACCGGCTCGCCCTGGGACACGGCGCCGAACTTCGGCGCGCCGGTGCAGATCTCGCGGAACCTGATGGGCGGCGACCGGGCGACGACGGCACTCGTGCTCGGCGCCGCGCTCGGCCTGGCCGTCTTCTGGACGAAGGCGCGGCGGCGCACCAGCGAGGGACTGACGATGTGGACGCTGATGCTGATTCCGATCGGCACGCTCGCCTGTGGCTGGCTGGTCTCGCGCTTCTCACCCGCATGGCAGTACCGCTACTTCGCGCCGATCCTGGCCGCGCTGCTCCTGCTCGCCGCCTGGGGACTCGCCCGGGCCAAGGGCGTGGGCCTGATCGCGCTCGCGCTGACCGTGATCTTCTGGGGCAACCCGGCGTCCTACACCCCGCAGTACAAGAGCGACATGCGCGATGTTGCCGCCGAGATGGCGCCGCGGCTTCACCAGGGAGATCTCGTGATCGTCGGCCAGCCCGAGCAGACGCCGCTCGCCTGGTATTACCTCCCGGGCGGGTTGAGGTTCGCCGACACCACCGGACTCAGCAGTGACCCGCAATCGATGAACTGGGTGCACGCACTGAACCGGCTCAAAGACGCAAACCCCGCGGCCACGCTCACCCCGCTGATTGCTAGTCTCAGGCCCGGACAGCAAGTGCTGTACGTACGGCCGATGACCGAAGGTGCGCAGAGCTGGGAGGCGCCCTGGACACAGCTCGTGCGACGGCGCTCGGCCCAATGGGGAGCTCTGCTGGCGAGCAACCCGAGCCTCAGGCTGGTGCCCGGAGCGGTTGCCCCGCACAACTACCGGGGTGCCTGCTGCGTAGGCGACAGCGCTCTCCTCTACCAGAAGATCTCCTGACCACGAAGATGACCGAACAGACTGCTTCAGAGAACCACGGCTCGGACATCACTCGCGCGCGCCCCGTGGTCGTGCTCGGCGGCGGTCCGGCCGGCCTGACGGCGGGCTACCTGCTGGCCAAGCAGGGCAAGCCGGTGATCGTGCTCGAGTCGAGCGACCAGGTGGGTGGCATCGCGCGGACCGAGGTTCGCGACGGCTACCGCTTTGACCTCGGCGGTCACCGCTTCTTCACCAAGGTCCAGGAGGTCGACGACCTCTGGCACGAGATCATGAAGGAGGAGTTCCTCAAGCGTCCGCGCCAGAGCCGGATCTACTGGAACAAGAAGTTCCTCGAGTACCCGCTCGAGGGCATGGACGTGATCAAGAAGCTCGGTCCGGTCGAGCTGTTCCGCGTCGGCGTCTCCTACCTGTGGGCGGCGATCAAGCCCAAGGGCCGCGAGGACACGGTCGAGCAATGGGTCTCCAACCGGTTCGGCAAGCGCCTCTACAACCTGTTCTTCAAGACCTACACCGAGAAGGTGTGGGGCGTCCCCTGCTCCGAGCTGCGCGCCGAATGGGCCGCCCAGCGGATCAAGGGCCTGTCGTTCTTCAGCGCCGCCAAGTCGGCCTTCTTCGGCAACAAGGGCGACAAGATCAAGTCGCTGATCTCCGAGTTCAACTACCCCCGCTACGGACCGGGTCAGATGTGGGAGCAGATGACCACCGACATCCGCGACAAGGGCGGCGAGGTCCGCCTCAACGCGCCCGTCACCCGGATCCGCACCGATGGCGAGGGCCACGTGATCGAGGTCGTGGCCGGCGGTGAGACGCTGACCCCGTCCTACGTGATCTCGTCGCTGCCGCTCCGGACCACGGTCGCGATCACCGAGCCGGATGCCCCGGGCGAGGTCCGCGACGCCGCCCGCGGCCTGCGCTACCGCGACTTCCTCACTGTCGCGCTGGTGATCGAGGGCGAGGACCTGTTCCCCGACAACTGGATCTATATCCACGAGCCCGGCGTCCGCGTGGGCCGGATCCAGAACTTCCGCTCCTGGAGCCCGTGGATGGTGCCCAACGAGACCGACGCGTCGATCGGGATGGAGTATTTCTGCTTCGAGGGCGACGACCTCTGGAGCATGCCCGACGAGCAGCTCGTCGAGTTCGCCAAGCGCGAGATTCAGCAGCTCGGTCTCGCGCGGGACGACAAGGTCAAGTTCGGCTTCGCGGTCCGCGTGCACAAGGCGTATCCGATCTATGACGCCGAGTACGCGGAGCGCCTCGAGACGATCAAGGAATGGCTCGAGGGGATCCCGAATCTGATCCAGGTCGGACGCAACGGCCTGCACCGCTACAACAACTCCGATCACTCGATGCTGACGGCGATGCGGGCGGTCGACAACATCCTGCTCGGCACCCATCACGACATCTGGGCCGTCAACGCCGAGAGCGTCTATCACGAGGAGGACGTGAAGGACGAGCAGCCCTACCGCGAGGCTCCGGAGACGCCCGCGATGGAGCAGACACTCGGTTCGGAGCGGTAGCGGCGGATGCGGCGGACGCTGTTGCTGGGGACGGTGACGGCGGCCTTGGCGCTACCGAGCATTGCCCTCGCCGCGCTCCACGCCGAGCACGACGACCGCAGTACCCACGATCAACCCGTCGAGCCCGACCAACCCGTTCAACCCGGGCGTGCCCCAGAACGCGACGCCGGCGCCGACAACGACGGCGCCCGCGCCGATCGTCAGCCCCACGACCCCGGCGTCGAGCAGTAGCAGCAGCGGACTGGGCGGTGGTGCCGCGGTGGCGATCGCGGTCGGCGCGCTCGTGCTGCTGGGCGGGATCTCGTTCTTCATCTGGCGCGACGCGCGCCGTCGCGCGCCGGTGCGCCACCGGGCGGCGGCGGCGACCGCGGATGCGGGTGGCCGATCGGGGTCGAAGTCGCGGACCAAGCCCCGCAAGCTCAGCCCGGCCGAGCGCAAGCGCCGCAAGCGCGGGCGCGCGAAGTAGCGCGGAGGGCTTCGGCGGGCGCGGGCGGTTGCGCGGGGTCGGCGGGGGGCGGCGGGCGCGCCGCGGGGGCGGCGGGCGGCGGGCGCGCCCGACCCGCCCGGATTACGTCACTCTGGCGCGGCGCTCAGACGCGAAAGTGACGTTTCCACCCACCACCGAGGCAGAACGTACATCTCGAGCGTGCGGGCTGATCGAGTGTGACGTTATCCCGCCCGCCCCCGCGTCTATGCCACCTGAGGCTCGCGCGACTCGAGCACCGCCTCGGGCTCCGAGAGGACCGCCTCGAGCCGCACCGGAATGCCGTTGAGGAAGGCCATGCCGGCCAGCCGCTCGAGATCCTCGGGAGCCGAGGAGGCGAGCAGGTTGACGTTCGCGCCGCCCGCCTGCGCGGCCCGCCGCCAGCCTCCGCGGTGGCCCCAGCCGTGCGGCACCGCGATCGTCCCCGGGAGGACCTCGTCGGTCACCCTGGCCGCCAGCTCGATCGCACCGGCCGCGGAGATCACCCGGCAGCGCACCCCGTCCTCGATTCCGCAGCGCGCGGCGTCGTCGGGGTGAACGCGCGCCGCGTGCTCGCGGCCGCCCTGCATCAGCTTCTCGACGTTGTGCATCCAGGAGTTGTGCGAGCGCAGCTCACGCAGGCCGATCATCCGCAGCGGGAACTGCGGGTCGGCGCCGCCCGAGGCGGAGAGCGCGGTGAGCTCGGCCTCGATCTCCGGCGGGTCGAGGTGCACGCGCTTGTCGCGGTGGAAGACCTTCTTGTCCAGCACGCCGACGCGGTGGTGCTCTGCGAGGACAACGCCGTGCGGGCGATCCCGGAGCTTGGCCAGGCTGAGCCCGCCGCGGCGCAGGCCGAACAGGTCGCCCTGGGGCCCGAGCCGCAGGCCGAGGTCGATCAACCGCGCCGGCGAGAGCTTCAGCCCGATCCTGCCCAGCGCGCGAAGCGGCCAGGCGCTGGCGGGGGTGACGCCGATTCGCTCCGAGATCTGCTCGATGATCTCCCACTCCTGCCGAGCCTCGCCTCGCGGCGCGACGACCGGGTCGGTCCACTGCACGAACGGAGTCGTGCTGAAGGTCAGAAAGGCGGACGGGAAGTCCTCGCGCTCGAGGAACGTGGTCCCTGGAAGGACGTAGTCGGCGTGCCGGCTGGTGTCGGTGACGTACAGGTCGATCGCCACGACCAGCTCCAGCTCGCCGAGTGCCCGCTCGAGCTCGTCCCCGTTCGGGATCGAGAGGACCGGGTTGCCCGAGGACACGAACAGTGCCCGGATCTGCCCGTCGCCCGGTGTGGTCATCTCGCGCGCCATCAGCGACGCGGGCAGCTGGCCGAGGACGTCCGGGAAGCCGCCGATGCGGGAGTGGACCCTGCCGTAGCTGTCGGCTCCGATCCGGTGCAGCAGATCCTCGATCTGAATCGCCCCGGTGCCGAAGATCGAGCCGCCCTCGCGGTCGAGGTTGCCGGTCACCACGCCCAGGGCGTCGAGCAGGAAGGAGACAAGCGTGCCGTGTCGCCCGAGGCAGGATCCCGTGCGGCCGTACACCGCGGCGCCGTCGGCGTCGGCGAGGTCGCGCGCCAGGCGCCGGACGGTGGCGGCGTCGATACCGGTGCTCTCCTGGGTCGACTCGGGGTCATAAGGCCGGACGAGCTGGGCCAGGCGCTCGGCCCCACGCGCCTGGTGCCGGAGTGCCCCGGCGTCCTCGAGCCCCTCGTCGAAGATCACCTGCAGAAGCGATAGGAGCAGCCACGCGTCGGCGTCGGGGTTGATCGGGACGTGCTCGAAGGCTCGAGCCGTCTCGGAGCGGCGCGGGTCGACGACTACGACCCTGCCTCCGCGGGCCGTGATCGCGTGCAGAGCGTCCTTGATCCGCGGCGCCGTCAGCACGCTCCCGTGGGAGACCAGCGGGTTGGCGCCAACGATCAGCAGCAGCTCGGTGCGGGCGAGGTCGGGGATTGGGACGACCAGCGGTGAGCCGTACAGGAACTGGCTGGCGACGAAGCGGTTGTTGACGTCCTGCGATCCCGCGCTGTAGAGGTTGGGCGAGCCGATCGCGTCCATGAAGCCCTTGACCCAGATCGGGTGCGAGTACGAGAACGCGGACGGGTTGCCGAGGTACCAGCCGACCGCGCTCCCGCCGTCGCGGTCGAGGATCGCCCGCAGCCGGGTCGCGATGTCGTTCAGGGCCTCATCCCAGGCGACGCGCTCGAAGCTGCCGTCGGGACGCCGGCGCAGCGGATGCGTGACACGGTCCGGGTCGTTCTGGACATCGGCCATCGCGATTCCCTTCGGGCAGGCGAAGCCGCGTGAGAGCGGATGCTCACGGTCCGGGCGCAGCTGCACGACCTCCCCGTCCTCGACGGTCGCCACGAGACCGCACAGCGGCTCGCAGATCCGGCAGTAGGTGATCCGCTCCTCAGACATCGGGCGGCGCAGCGGCGCCGCGCACGATCCTACTCGCTCGCGATCGCCCGAATCGAGCTCTTGGCCCGGAGCAGATGGCGCTCCACGGCGCGCCGCGTGCACCGCTCGTGGATCGCCATCTCCGCGTAGGTGAGGCCGACGGCGTGAAGCCACAGCAGCCGCCGCTGGCGCTCGGGCAGCGCCGCGAGGGCGGCGATCCGCTCGCGCGCTTCGAGCAGCTCGTGCGGGCCGCCCCCCGGTGCCTCGATGACGGTCTCGAGCGGCTCGTCCAGCGGCAGTTCGCGCGAATCGCGCTCGAGCAGCTTCGCCGCCTCTCGCACGGCGGTCGTGACCAGCCACGAGAGCGTGGCGTCGGTCCGCCCCGGTCCGCCCCGCCCGATCAGCGCGCTCCACGCGAACTGGCACGCGTCCTCCACGACCTCGTCCGGCGCCCCGACCACCCGGCGGACCGTGTGCCGCAGATGGCTCGCGTGTGACGTGAACAGCCCCGCGAGGTCTGAAGCGGATTGCGGCTGCGCGATGACTGACACCTGATCTTCTCCTATTGAATCTAATTGAGACTAATTTGATACGAAATAAGCTAGCAAGCTATGCATCATCTTGCTAGCTTCAAATGCACTCAATTGGCTCAATTACATTCAGGAGGAGACACGTGATCGCCACCGCTGTCACAGCCCATCCGAATCCGAGCGGGCTCCCCGGGAGCAACGTCCTTCAGCAGCTCGTCAACGGCGCCGAGGCGTGGGCCCTGGCGATCGCGCTGCTCGGAGCATTTGTGGGCGCGGGCCTGTGGGCGGTCGCATCGCACAGCCACAACCACCACTACGCGGCGCGCGGGCGGATGGCGGCGCTGATCTCGGGCGCCGCCGCGCTCGTGGTCGGAGCTGCCCCGGGCCTGGTCAACTTCTTCCAGCACCTGGGGACCAAGGCGAAGTGATGACGCGCTCATCGAAGCTCGCCGTCGCCGGATGCTGCGCCGCGCTCGCGATCGGGCAGGCCGCCCCGCCGGCTCAGGCCGCCTTCAACCCGATCGGAACCGTGTGCGGCATCGGCGGCCTCGTCAGCGGCGTGGTCGGCAAGGCCTGCAACATCGGAGGCAAGGTGCTCGGCGTCGGCAAGAAGGTGCTCGGGTCCGGCGGGTCGAGCGCGAGCAGCACGAGCACGCGCGCCCAGGCCGTGATCGGACTGGCCGCGATCGGCGCCTGGGTCCTGGTGGGAGCGAAGGTGGCCCTGCACGAGACGGCCAAGGTGATCTCTCGACACCACGGCGCCGCGCCTTTTGACGACGTGGTTCTCCTCGACGTACTGGCGCATGGCGGCGATCGGCGCAATCCTCACCCTTCCCTTCCTGTTCGCGGCGGCGGTGCAGGCGGTGCTCCGATCCGACCTCGCGCTGCTGATGCGAGCGGTGTTCGGCTACCTCCCGCTGGCACTGATCGGAGTGGGGATCGCCGCCCCGATCGCGATGCTGCTCCTGGCCGCGACCGACGAGATGTGCGCCGTCGTCTCCTCGGCGGCCGGCAATGCGGGAGTCCACTTCCTCTCGCGCGCGGGGGCGATCGCGGGCGGGCTGTCCTTGTTCGCCGGCTCGCCGTTCCTGGCGCTGCTCGTGGGGCTGGTCGCGGCGTTCGGAGCGCTGGTGCTGTGGCTGGAGCTGCTGATGCGCGAGGCGGCCGTCTACGTGGTCGTCCTGATGCTCCCGATCGCCTTCGCCGCGATGGTCTGGCCCGCACGCCGGATCTGGGCCACGCGCGCGGTTGAGCTGCTGGTAGCGCTGATCCTGTCCAAGTTTGCGATCGTCGCGGTGCTCACTCTCGGCGGCGCGGCACTCGGCCAGAGCCCGCTTCGACGGGATCTCGAGCATGCTGGCCGGCGGCGGTGCTGGTGATCCTCGGTGCGTTGGCGCCCTGGGCGATGATCCGCCTCCTCCCCCTCGCCGAGCTGGCGAGCAGTGCCGCCGGCACCCTCAGCCGTGAGCCCTGGCAGGGCGGTCGGGCGCTCGCCGTGGCGGGCGACGCCGCAGAGGGGATAAGCGGCCGGTTGATCGGCGCGGGCGAGACGAGCCTCGAGGAGGCTGACCCCGTCGCCGACGGGCCCCAGGAGGCGGCGCGAGCCGAGACCGCCCGCCTGGCCGGGCTGCCCGGCGTGCCGCTGACCGTGGGCGCTGACGACGATCGGGATCCGGGGGAAGATGGCGGTGGCGGTCCGGCCGGCGGCGGCGGTCCGGCGGCGGCGGGCGGCGGGCGGGCCGACGGCGGTGGGGGTGCCGCCCGGCGGTCCGGCGCCAGTCCGGCCGGCGAGCGCCTCCCCGGCCTCGGGCCGGAGTACCAGATGGACGACTTCAGCTGGCGCCTTCAGCTCGGGCCCGATCAGGAGTGGCCGCCACCCCCGGTGGGCCCGTCGGCGGCACCGCCCGATTCGCCCGGAGCGGCCCCGAGACGCGCGGCGTCGCCCGAGACGCGGCGCCGCCGAGACCCGCCGCCCGCGCCGCCTGAGCCCGCCGACGAGCCATCCATCGCGCCCCAGCAGGAGCCCGAGGACGGGCGCCTGTGACCGGGACCCGGCTGGCGTACCGTTTCGGGCCGCTGGAGCGCCGCGGCCTTCTGGGCCCGATCCGGCTCGGACAGGCGCTGCTGATCGGCACCGGCCTGCTGCTGGCGATCGTCGCGATCAGCCGGTCGCCCACGGCAGGCGGGGCGATGCTCGCGACCATCTGCATCGGGGCCGCGGCGGCGCTTACCGCGCTCCCCCTCGGAGGGCGGACGGTGGAGGAGTGGGCACCGGTACTCGCGGTCTTCTTCGCTCGGCGCCTCGGCGGCCGCGCCCGGCTGCGCTCGTCCGTGCCACTCCTGGGGTACCGAGCCCGCGACGGGCGCATCGACCCTGCACCGGCCGATCCGCCGGCTGCGCTGAAGGGCGTCCGGATCGTGGAGGCGGCCTACCGGGACCGGCCAATCGGCGTGCTGTGCGAGCGCGGCGGCCGGCGCGTAACCGCCGTCCTGGCCTGCCGTGTCGTCTCCTTCTCGCTGCTGGATCCGGAGGCCCAGGAGCGGCGCCTCGCCCGCTGGGGCCTGATCCTCTCCGGCGCCGCGTCGACCCAGGTGCGGCGGATCCAGTGGGTCGAGCGGACCGCGCCGGCCCAGGGGGACGAGCTCGTGCGCTGGCTTCACGGCGAGCGCGATCCGGCAATCCCCCCGCGTGGGACGCCGATGATTGAGTCCTACCTGGAGCTGATCGGTACGACCGCGAGCGTCACCCAGGAGCACGAGATCCTGGTCGCCGTCCAGGTCGACGGGCGGCGTGTGCGCGAGCGTGACGGCGAGGTGAGGGCGCTGATCGAAGAGACCGAGCGCATCGCCCAGGGGCTCGAGGCGGCCGAGGTGACCGTGCTCGGCGCGCTCGGCGCCGGGCAGCTCGCGCGGGCCCTGCGCACCGCTTTCGATCCCTATGGCCGGGCTGAGCTGGCGGCGCTCGAGACCGCGGACGCCTCGCGTGACGGATTGTCGGAGGCCAACGCCTGGCCGCTCGGTGCGCGCGAGGGTTGGGACCACTACCGCAGCGACGGTGCCGTCCACGCGACCTACTGGATCGGCGCCTGGCCGCGGGTCGACGTCTCGCCGCTGTTCATGGACGCGCTGCTCGGCCGCTCGAACGTGGTCCGGACGGTGGCCGTCACGTTCGAGCCGGTCGCGCCCGAGCGCTCGACCCGCGAGGTGGAGGCAGCGATCACCCGTGACCGTGCCGACCGCGAGCTCCGGCGTCGATTCGGGCAATCGGAGACCGCCCGCCAGCGGCAGGCGCAGGAGGCCACGGCCCGCCGCGAGTCCGAGCTCGCGGCGGGCCACGGCGAGGTTCGGCTGTCGGGCTTCATCACGGTCTCTGGCCGCGACCAGGAGGACCTGCGCCGGGCCAGCAGCGAGGTGCTCGAGCACGCGGCCCGGGCGCGTCTGGAGCTGCACTGCATGTACGGCCAGCAGGCCGACGCGTTCACGTTCACGCTGCCGCTGTGCCGAGGGCTGCGCTGATGCTACGTGCCGCCGAGCGTCCGGGGCATCGCTCGACGACGCGCCACGCCCAGGCCGTCTATCCGTTCATGGCCGCCGGAGGGCTCGGCAGCCGGGGCGTGTTCATTGGCCGTGACTCCGGCGGCGGCGCCTTCTGTTACGACCCCTGGGTCCTCTACGGCGAGGGCCTGCTCGACGACCCGAACGTGATCGTGCTTGGGAAGCTCGGTCAGGGCAAGAGCGCGCTGGTCAAGACCTTCCTGTGGCGGATGCTCCTGTTCGGCCGCCGGGCGTTCGTGCTCGACGTCAAACGCGAGTACGGCCCACTCTGCGACGCGACCGGCGTCACGCCGATCTCGCTGGTACCCGGAGGCGGGGTCAGGCTCAACCCACTGGCCTCTCGGCCCGAGGAGCACGCCCAGCTCGAGCTCCTGCGCGCGGTGGCGGTGACGGCGATCGGCGGCCCGCTGATCCAGGTGGAGGCGGCAGCTTTGCGCGAGGCGCTGCGCACGGTCAGGGAGCACTGCGCCGGCGAACCGACGCTGCCGCAGATCGCGACCGCCCTCTTCCACCCCACGGCCGAGATGGCGCAGGGGCTCAAGACGACCCCGGTCGCATTGGCCGGCGACGTCCGCCGGGCCGCGCTGGCGCTCCAGGATCTCTGCGAGGGACCGCTGCGCGGCATGTTCGACGGACCGACGACGCCCGGCCTCGACCTCGACGCGCGGCTGCTCGTGCTCGACCTGCACGCCGTCCGCGACTCGCCGGCGGTCGGGATCCTGATGGCGTGCGCCACGGCGTGGATGAGTGCGCTGCTGGCACGGATGGCCGAGCAGCCCGGACGCGAGCGGCTGATCAACGTCGCCGACGAGTCCTGGAAGATCGTCCAGCACACTGGACTCGGCGAGTGGTTCCAATCGAATTTCAAGCTCGCCCGGCAGTTCGGCGTGATGAACCTCGTGGTGCTCCACAAGCTCGCCGATCTGCATGCCGTCGGCGACGCCGGCTCGCGCGCATCGCGGATCGCGGAGGGCCTGGTCGCCGACGCCTCGACCCGGATCGTGTACCACCAGGACGAGAGCCAGATACCGCTGACGCGAACGCTGCTCGGACTGTCCGAGAGCGAGGCGCATCTGATCTCGATGCTGTCGGCCGGGCAAGCGCTGTGGCGGGTCGGGGCGCGCTCGTTCGTGGTCGCGCACCACCGCTCGCGCCTCGAGGCCGACCTGACCAACACCGACACCGGGATGCGCGTCTCGGTCGACCGGCTGGCCCGAGGATGAGGGCCGACCGCCCATCCGGAGGCATCTCCGACGCGGCCCTGCTGGCGCTGATCGGAGGCATCGTGGCTCTGGCGGCGCTCGTGTGGCTGTGGGGTGGGCTCGCCGGAGCCCTGTTCGGCGGGGGCTGGCCGCGCGTCGGGCTCGGCCAGGCGCTCGGGATCCTCATCCGGCTCCCGGCTCGAATCGGCGCTCCGGCCCAGGCGTGGCCGGCCCAGGCACGAGCGCGGCTGCCGGGACCGGGCGAGTTCTACGCCGCCCTGGCGGTGCTCGCAGCCGGCGTGCTGGCGCCGGCGATCGTGGCCGCGCGCAGCGGGCTGATTCGCGGCCGCGGGCCGGGAGCGCGGTGGGCAGGCGGAGCGGACCTGCGCGCGCTGCGCCGGCGGGCGCGCTCGGGTTCCCGCCTCGCGCTCGGTCGCCGGCATGGTCGGGTCCTGTGGGCCGAGGGCCGGCACGCGCTGGTCGCGTTCGGACCGCCACAGTCCGGGAAGTCCGCCGGGCTGGCGATCCCGGCCCTGCTCGAGTGGCGCGGCCCCGTTCTCGCCTCCTCGATCAAGACCGACCTGCTGACGACGACGCTGGCGCGGCGCCGCGAGCTCGGACCGGTATTCGTGTTCGACCCGTTCTCGCTCGGCGGCGTCCCGGCCAGCACCTGGTCGCCGCTCGGGTCCGCTCGAACCTGGGACGGCGCGCTCGAGGTCGCGTGGCGGCTGGCCGCGGCGGGGGAGCTCGACCACCGAGGCGTCGAGGGCGGTGAGTTCTGGGGCGTCGCGGCGGAGCAGCGCCTCGCCCCGCTGCTCCACGCGGCCGCGGCGTCCGGCGCCGGAATCGAGAGCGTCATCCGGTGGGCCTATGGACAGGGCAACCGAGATCTCCACCAGGCGCTGGCGCAGCTGGCCGGGACCGCACGCGGCGAGCTCGAGCTCGAGGGCGCCCACGCGGCCTACGACGCCGTCTGCGCGTTCGAAGCCCAGGCCGACCGGACCCGCTCCTCGATCGAGGCGACCGTGCAGGCGCTGCTGCGGGCCTACCGGTTCGCGCGTGTCGTGCGCTCGGCCGCCGGCAACGACATCACCGCAGACCGGCTCCTCGACGAGTCGGCCACGCTCTACCTGATCGGAGACGCCAAGGCCTCGAAGCTGCTGCGCCCGCTGTTCCTCGCGCTGGTGGCCGAGATCGTCGACCGCGCGTATGAGCGCGCGACGCTGGCAGGCGGGCAGCTTGAGCAGCCGCTTCTGCTGTGCCTTGACGAGGCCGGCAACGTGGCCCCGCTTCCCAACCTGGCCGAGATCGCCTCGACGGCACCCAGTCACAACATCCAGCTCGTCTCGATCTTCCACGACCTCGCCCAGGCGCGCAGCCGCTACGGCCGGCAGGCCGAGACCGTGGTGAACAGCCACCGGGCGCGGATGCTGCTCCCAGGCGTCGCCGATCTCGAGACGCTCCGGTACTTCGCCGGCCTGGTCGGCGAGGAGGAGGCGCGGGAGCTGACCCGGACAACCGGCAGCGGCGGGACCAGCCGGTCGACCGGCCGGCGCCGGCGGCCGCTGGTCGCACCCGAGGAGCTCCGCCAGCTTCCCGAGCATCACGGGCTGCTCCTCTACGGCCGGCTCGCGCCCGCCCGCGTCCGCCTGCGGACCTGGTTCGACGACCGCCGGCTGAGAAGGCTGGCCGGGGCACGATGAGCTGGTCGGAGCCCGACGAGGAGCGCGACGACCTCGGCTGGAGCGACACGGAGTCTCCGCGCTGGCCGCTGGACTGGCGCGGCCTGTACCGGCGCGAGCGGTGGATGTGGTTCGAGCGGCTGTGGAGCGACGTGTGCGCGCTGCGCGAGCGCTACCGGCTGTCGGTGAGGTCAGGGTGGTGGGAGGACCAGGTCCAGGTGGAGGCGCTCGCCGCATTCGCCGCCTGGGTCCAGCGCTATGACTCGGGCGAGTGGGATGACCCGCCCGGCAAGCTGGCGCTGCTCTACGACCTCGACCGGCTCGCCGCGCTGCTGCGGGACGGCAACGAGCCGTTTCACCCCGACCGCGACCGGGTCGCCTTTGCCCGCCACCTGATCGACATCGGCTGCCAGCCGCCGCCGGCCAGATGACATCCTCCGATCGTGCTCGAGGAGCTCGAACGGGACCCGCACGCGTTGTTGGCGAAGCTGCGCGAGCGCGACCCGGTGTTCTGGGTCGACGAGCTCGACGGCTGGCTGGTCACGAGCTACGAGCTGGTGCTCGAGGCGATGCGCGACGCGGTCCGCTTCACCGTCGACGATCCGAGGTTCTCGACCGCGCAGGTGATCGGACCGAGCATGCTCAGCCTCGACGGGGACGAGCACGAGCGCCACCGGACGCCGTTCGCGGGCCCTTTCCGGGCCGCTGAGGTGAAGCGGAGATTCGCCGAGGACGTCCGGCTCGAGGCCGAGCGGCTGCTCGCGGAGATCGCGCCGCGGCGCGAGGCCGAGCTGCGCCGCGAGTTCGCCGGACCGCTCGCCGCAGCGACGGTGGCACGAGCGCTCGGGCTCGGACGCGAGGAGGTCTCCTCGGTGCTGGGCTGGTATGACCGGATCGTCGCGGCGGTGACCGAGATCACCGCCGGCCGGGGCGACGGCGCCGACGGGCGCGAGGCGTTCGCGGAGCTGAGCGCCAGGCTGGCGCCGGTGCTCGACACCGATTCCCTGCTCGGCGCCGCGAGCCGGCGTGGGACGCTCGACCGCGGCCAGGTCGTGGCCAACGCCGCCGTGCTCCTGTTCGGCGGGATCGAGACGACCGAGGGGATGATCGCCAACGCGATGCTCGAGCTGCTGCGCGAGCCGGCCCGAGCCGACCAGGTGCGCTCAGACCCGAGGCTGCTCGACGCGGCGATCGAGGAATCGCTCCGGCTCGAGCCGGCGGCCGCCGTCGTCGATCGTTACGCGACCGTCGACACGGCCCTCGGCGGGACGCGGATCGCGCGCGGGGACCTGGTCCGTCTATCGATCGCGGCGGCCAACCGAGATCCCGCGGTGTTCGCCGACCCGGACAGCTTCGAGCTGGGGCGGCCGCGATCGCGCGGCCAGCTCGCCTTCGCCCAGGGCCCGCACGTGTGCGTCGGCGTGCACCTGGCCCGGCTCGAGACGCGCACGGCGATCGGCGCCCTGCTCGACGGGCTGCCGGGGTTGCGTCTCGCACCCGGCCGGACGGTGGAGGTCACCGGCCTGGTGTTTCGCAAGCCGGCCGCATTGCACGTGGCATGGGACCCGGTGTAGGCTCGACCGCATGCCCCTCTTTGACCAAGCCCCCGCCCACACGCTGCCCGACAAGGGCATCGGCGGCGAGCTCGCGTACGAGCTGATCTCGAGCGAGCTGATGCTCGACGGTCAGTCGCGTCTGAACCTCGCCACCTTCGTGACCACCTGGATGCCGTCGCTCGCCGGCAAGCTGATGTCCGAGGTCGCGGACAAGAACATGATCGACAAGGACGAGTACCCGCAGACGGCCGAGATCGAGGCCCACTGCGTGAACATCCTTGCCGACCTCTGGCACTCACCGGATCACGAGACGGCCACCGGCTGCTCGACCACCGGTTCGAGCGAGGCGGCGATGCTCGCGGGGATGGCGCTCAAGTGGCGCTGGCGCGAGCGGATGCAGAAGGCCGGCAAGCCGACCGACCGGCCGAACCTGGTGATGGGCGCGAACGTCCAGGTGTGCTGGGAGAAGTTCTGCCGCTACTGGGAGGTCGAGCCGCGGCTGGTGCCGATGGAGGGCGAGCGCTACTTCCTCGGCGCCGAGGAGGCGGTCGAGCGCTGCGACGAGAACACGATCGGGGTCGTGGCGATCCTCGGATCGACGTTCGAGGGAAGCTACGAGCCGGTCAAGGAGATCGCCGCCGCGCTCGACAAGCTCGAGTCGCGAGAAGGGCCTGGACGTGCCCGTGCACGTCGACGGCGCGTCCGGGCGGGTTCATCGCTCCGTTCATCCAGCCCGAGCTGGAGTGGGACTTCCGGATCCCGCGCGTGCAGTCGATCAACGCCTCGGGCCACAAGTACGGGCTCGTCTATCCCGGCGTCGGCTGGGCGATCTGGCGCGACAAGTCCGCGCTTCCCAAGGACCTGATCTTCAACGTCAACTACCTCGGCGGCAACATGCCGACGTTCGCGCTGAACTTCTCGCGCCCAGGCAGCGAGGTGATCGCCCAGTACTTCATGTTCACCAGCCTCGGCCGCGAGGGTTACCGGCGGGTCCACCAGAGCTCCCAGGACATCGCCGTGCACCTCTCCGAGGAGATCTCGAGGATCGGCCCCTATCGGCTGCTCAGCAGGGGCATGGACCTCCCGGTGTTCGCGTTCGCGCTCAAGCCCGAGGTCGAGAACTACACGGTCTACGACGTCTCCGACCGCCTGCGCCAGCGCGGCTGGCTCGTCCCCGCCTACTCGTTCCCCGAGAACCGCCAGGACCTGGACGTGCTGAGGATCGTGGTCCGGGCCGGGATGAACATGGACATGGCCGACATGCTGCTCGAGCACCTGCGCGAGCAGACGGACTTCCTGGAGTCGCTGTCCGGGCCGCTGCCCGGTCAGGACGCCGAGCTCCGCAAGGCGTTCGCACACTGACACCGGGCTCAAGCCGGCCGGGGTCGTGACCGATAGCCCCGGTTAATGCATCGGCGCCTGCTCTCAGTCCTGACCGGCGTGCTTGTCCTCGCCGCCGCCTCAGCATCGGCTGCGTCGATCCCGACCGTGCCCACGAGGAACGGTGCCCGGTACGTCAACCCGTTTGCCGATCCGAGCTGGCAGGTCAGCCGCACCGACATGGGGGTCGACTGGGTGCCCACGCACAAGCTGCCTGTGCTGGCGATCGGCGACGCCCGGATCCTCGGCTCCGACAGCCATAGCGGCTGGCCGGGCAAGCACCTCATCTACTACCAGCTGCTCGACGGCAGCCATGCCGGCGACGTCATCTACGTGGCCGAGCACCTGAACAGGCTGGTCGCGGCCGGACGGACCGTGAGGGCGGGCCAGCGGATCGCGACGGCGCTGCCCGGTTACCCGTACATCGAGATCGGCTGGGCCGACCAGTACGGCTCTCCGCGCGCCTACCCGTGCTACCGCGAAGGGCATCGGACCAACTCGGGCCGGGAGATGTCGCGCTTCCTCACCTCGCTCGGCGCGCCCGTCGGTGATCCGCCCGGACGGGGCCCGAACAGCCCCACCGGGAAGCTCTGCTAGCAGCGCCCGGCGAGCCCTGACCCGATAGGGTCGCCTCGGCGATGTCTGCGCAGGAATGGGTGAAGCTGCTCACGATCCCGCTGTTCACAGGTGCGATCGGGTGGCTGATCAACTGGACCGGGCTGATCATGCTGTTCAACCCGGTGCGGTTTCACGGCTGGAGGGTCCCGGGGCTGCTCGAGCTGAGCACGCTGCTGCCGCGCAAGATCCAGGAGATCCCGGGGATCATGCAGGGGGGCATCGGCTGGCAGGGGATCGTCCCCGCCCGCGCGGCCAAGATGGGCAGCATCTCGGTCGACAAGGCGATCTCGAAGCTGGGCACACCGTCGGAGTTCTTCCAGCAGCTCGAGCCGGAGAAGATGGCCGAGCACATCGTCACGGTGTTCGAGCCCGAGATCCCCTCGATTGTCGACCGGACGATGCGGAGCGAGCACCCGGGCCTGTGGAGCGACCTACCCGAGCGTGCCAAGCAGGCCGTCTACGCGCGCGTTCAGCAGCAGCTCCCCGACATCGTCCACCATGTCACCGACGACATCGGCCTCTACATCGACCAGCTGCTCGACCCGAAGCTGATGGTCGTCGACCACTTCGAGCGCCACCCGGCGCTGGTCAACCGGATCTTCAAGGACATCGGCAAGAAGGAGCTGCGGCTGATGGTCAATTTCGGCTTCCTGTTCGGCTTCCTGTTCGGGATCCCGGTGGCGATCATCACCCATTTCGTCAGCTGGTGGTGGCTGCTGCCGGTGCTCGGCGTGATCGTCGGCTGGATGACCAACCTGCTCGGCATGTACGTGATCTTCGAGCCGGTGCACGAGCGCAGGATCGGCCCGTTCAAGCTGCACGGCCTGTTCCTGCGGCGCCAGAACGAGGTCGCGGACGTGTACGCCAAGATCATCGCCGACGAGGTCGTCACGCTCGAGAACATCGGCAACTTCCTCCTCTACGGCCCGCGCGGCGACCGCACGCGCCAGATGCTCGAGGAGGCGATGGGGCCGGCGATCGACCGCGCGGCGGGCCCGGCCCGGGCCGCAGTCCGGGTCGCCGTCGGAACGCGGGAGTACGACAACATCCGCGAGTCGGTGGCTCAGGAGGCGGCCGACCACACGCTGACCGGCTTCCGTGACCCCGAGTTCAGCCGCCGCCAGAGCGAGCAGATGCGCGAGCTGGTGGCCCGACGGACCAAGGAGCTGCCGCCGGATGACTTCGTCGAGATGCTGCGCTCGGCGATCAAGGAGGACGAGTGGATGCTCTACCTGCACGGCGCGCTGATGGGGCTGGCGGGCGGCTTCATTCACCTGGCAATCTTCGGGTGAGGCGATGGCCGATCACGAGCAGCAGACAGACGGCAACGGCAACGGTTCGCTCGACGCGCTCCCCGGTCTGGCGAGGATCGCCGCCTCGGCCTGGCTGCACGGCGCCGAGTGGGCGCTCAGGGGCGGGGTCCGGACCGGGCTGAAGCTGGCAGGGACGGCCGCCGATCCGCGCCGAGCCGCGGATCTGCTCCGCGACACCCGCGGCGCGGCCCGCGGGCTCCTGCGCGAGCTGCTCAGCGCCAGCGGTATCGAGGATCCCGAGCCGGAGACGCACTCCGACAACGGGGATCGGCGGAGCAATCACAGCAACGGCGTCCCCCGCACCCTGCGCGAGGAGGGCGAGCTGCTGCTGCGGCGTTCGCGCGACGTGCACTACGAGGTCGAGGCGCATCCGGCGTACGAGCGGATCCTGTCCGAGCTCGCCCCTGACGAGGGGCGCATTCTCCGGCTGCTCCTGTTCGACGGCCCGCAGCCTGCGGTGGACATCCGCACCGGCGGCCCGCTCGGGCTGGTCAAGTCGCGCCTGATCGCGCCCGGACTTTCGATGATCGGCGCTCGCTCCGGCTGCCGCTACGTGGAGCGGGTTCCCTCCTACCTCAACAACCTGTTCCGGCTCGGTCTGATCTGGTTCTCGCGCGAGACGCTCGCCGACCCGATGCGCTACCAGGTGCTCGAGGCCCAGCCTGACGTGCTCGAGGCGATCCACTCGGTCGCGCACGCGAAGGTGGTCCGCCGCAGCGTGCACCTGACGCCGTTCGGGGACGATTTCTGCCGCGTCTGCCTGAACCCCGACGGCTCGGGCCCGGACCTGTTCCCCGAGCACTCGGCGCCGCCGCAGACCCAGACGACGCCGCGGCCGCCGACCGTGGCCGAGGGCTAGGTCTAGGGTCAGATCAGCCGGGCCAGCGCGCGCCCGGCCCGCTCGAGCTGCGAACGCGTGCCCGCCTCGAGCACGACCTGCAGGTCGAGGATGCGCATCCCGAACGAGTCGAGCTCGCGCCGCCCGACCGCGGCGAAGCAGGGAACGCCGGCCTGCCGCGAGCGGGTCGCCACCTCGGACACCGCCTTGCCGACCAGGCTCTGCTGATCGAGCTTTCCCTCGCCGGTGATGACGGCGCGGGCGGCCCGCATCCGCCGGTCGAAGTCGAGCGCGTCGAGGACGAAGGCCGCGCCCGGGACGAGCTCGGCGCCGTACGCCGCCCACAGGCCCCCGGACAGGCCACCGGCGGCGCCGGTCATCGGAACCCCGCGCGGATCGCGGTCAAGGCGCCCGGCCATCGAGCTCAGGCGCTTGCTCAGCCGGCGAACGGTCGCTGCGTCCGCTCCCTTCTGCGGCGCGAACACGTGGGCCGCCTCCTCGAATGGGGTCCGCACGTCGCACAGCATCACGAGGCGGGCACCACGCAGGCCGCCGGACTCGCGCAGGGCGCGGATCGCTCCTGAGCCCCCGTCTGTGGTCGCGCTACCGCCGACCGCGACGTGCACCACCCGCGCCCCGGCCTCGAGCGCGGCGGCGATCAGCTGGCCGGTCCCGTACGTGCTGGCCGCAAAGGCATCGCGCTCGGCCGGCGCCAGCAACCCAAGCCCGCTCGCGGCCGCCGTCTCGACCAGCGCGCCCGACTCGGAGATGCCGAAGTGGGCCTCGATCTCGCGACCGAGCGGGTCGCTCGCCCGCGCGCTGCGAAGCTCGCCGTCCAGGGCGGGGAGCAGGGCAGCCAGCGTGCCCTCCCCGCCGTCGGCGACCGGGCACTCCTCGACCTCCCACCCTTCGGCGGTGAGCCCGCGAGCGAGCGCCGACGCGACCTCGGGCGCAGACAGCGTCCCCTTGAAGGAGTCCGGCGCGATCAGGATCGTGTCGGGGACGCCCGGCAGCGACACGGGCTAGCTCGCGTCGAGCAGCGGATCCGCGGCGGCCGCGGCCCACATCGCCTCGAGCGCCGCGCCGCGCATGTCGCGCTTGGTCCGTGCGTAGACGTCGGGCGACATCGCGCCGAGCTCGGCGGCGATCGCGAGCGCGCGAGGAACGACGGCATCGGGCGCCACGGCCTCGTCGAAGGCGCCGAGCAAGACGCACTCACCGGCGTCCACGAGCTGGTTGCCGAACGCCATCCGGCGTGCCGCGTGAGGGGGCAGCTCGGCGCGGACGGCCATGATCGCGGCCTGCGGGTAGGGCACGCCGACCTTGATCTCGGTCAGCCCGTAGCGCCCGGCCGTCGACGCGACGCGGATGTCGGCGCAGAGCGCAAGCACCATCCCGCCGGCGATCGCGTGGCCGGTGATTGCTCCCACGACGGCGCACGGCAGGCCGTAGCCGGCGATCGCCATGCGGTTGATGCCCTCCACCATCTGCCGGTGCTGGTCGGGCCCGTACCCGGGGACCGCCTTGAGGTCGGCGCCGCCGGAGAAGAACGGGTCTCGGCCGGCGAGCACGATCGCGCGCGGCGGGTCGGCCGCGAGCTCCTCGAGCGTGTCGCCGAGCTCGGCCAGGAACTCGATGTTCATCGCGTTCGCGGGCGCGCGCGTTAGCTCGACGAGCGTCACGCCGTCGCGTTCGGACACGGTCACGTGGGCCACGGGCACAAGCCTATGCGGTGGGGAGGTGTTGCCACGTTCACCCCTAGGACCCCTGGGAGCGAAGCCCGTCCGCGCATACCTTGCTTACACCAACTGGAACCACCACACAGGAGAACTTCGATGACCACCATCACCCGCCGTTTCCGTCTCACCGCAGCAATCGCCACCGTCGTCGGCGCTGCCGCGATCGTCCCCGCCGGCGCGCTGGCCTCGACCAGCTATTTCGGCTCGAGCCTCGACCACTCACCCGCCAACGCGGGCACGCCGTGCAACCAGAACTTCGACGCCCCGGCGCCGAACTGCACCCACGTCGGCTCCTTCTACCCTGGGTTCAGCGGCCACGCCAAGGCGAACGCCAACGGCACGATCGTGAAGATCAAGGTCCGCGCGCAGGGCCCGATGACGATGCGCTTCCAGCTCGTCCGCGTTCGCAACCTGTCCTCCAACGAGCAGCACGGTCAGGCCAAGGTCATCGCGAACGGTCCGAAGCTGAACGTCAATGGCCCGTCGCAGACCCAGCTCGACAACGGGATCAGCCCGGTGCAGACGTTCCCGGCTCACATCCGCGTCCAGAAGGGCGAGGAGCTGGCGATCACGACCAACAACAACCAGGCCGAGTACTGCTCCGACGGCACCCCGGGTCAGCTGACCTTCTTCAACCCGACCCTCGGGAAGACCTTCCGCACAAACACCGGCGTCGATGACTGCCTCCTGCTGGTCCAGGCAGTGATCAAGCACTAGCGACCGGTCACATAACCCTCGCGGCACAGCGGGCCTCGGCGCAGACGCCGGGGCCCGCGCGCTATTTCATCTGGTCGAGTCCGCAGTCCTTGGGCGCCTTGTCATCGCGCCAGCGAAGGATCTTTGTGCCGTGGCGGATGCGCCCGCCGCTGACGTGGTCGTAGGTCACCTCGACCACCAGCTCGGGGCGGAGCTCGATCCACTCGAGGTCCTTCTCGCTCTTCCAGCGGCTGGGGTCACCGTGGCCCCGCTTGCCGGTCTGATACGGCGCCAGGCGCTCGACGAGCGAGCGCTTCTCCGAGGCGCGAAGCCCTGACGAGTGCCCGACCACGTGAAGCTTGCCCGCGTCGTCGTAGAGGCCGAGGATCAACGAGCCGATCGTGCCCTCCTCCTTGCCGGGCCGGCACCCGACGACAACGGCATCGATCGTGCGCAGCCGCTTGACCTTGACCATCCCGGTGCGCTGGCCCGGCTGGTAGCTGGCGCCGAGCTGCTTGGCCACGACGCCCTCGCCGCTCATCAGCCACGGCTCGGCCTCGGCCGCGGTGGACGCCGTCGGGGTGAGCGCGATCCCCTCGAGCTTCATCCCCTCGAGGATCTCGCGCCGCTCCGAGTAGGAGCGCTCGAGCAGCAACTCATCATCGCGCGCGAGCACGTCGAATGCGATGAAGCGGGCAGGAGTCTGCTCGGCCAGCATGTTGATCCGCGACTCGGCCGGATGGATCCGCTGCTGCAGCGCACCGAAGTCCTCCAGCCCGTCCTCGCCGTCGATCACGATCTCGCCGTCGATCACGTAGCGGCCGGGCGGGAAGCTGAGCTCGGGAAAGTACCGGGACAGCGGCTTGCCGCCGCGGGACTGGATCGTGATCTCATCGCCGTCGACGAACACGATCGCCCGGAAGCCGTCGTACTTCGGCTCGTATGCCCATCCGTCGCCCGAGGGCAGCTCCGGCTTGGAGCGAGCGAGCTGCGGCTGCACCGGCGGCTTGAGCGGAAGCGTCATCCCCTCCGATCCTAGGGGATCGGACGCTACGATCCTCGCATGGCCGCCGAACACGCCACTGCCGCCGAGGAGGAGTATCTGGAGACGCTGTTCTGGCTGTTCGAAGCCGGTCTGCCGATGACCGGCGCGAACCTGGCCCGGGCGATGCAGCTCTCGGCGCCGACCGTGCACGAGATGCTCGGACGCCTCGAGCGCGACGGGTACGTCGCACGCGACGAGGACCGGGCGATCCGCTTCACGGACTCCGGGCGCGAGCACGCAGAGCGGGTGGTCAGCCGCCATCGCATGATCGAGCGTTTCCTGACCGATGTGGTCGGGGTCCCGTGGGACGACGTGCACGAGGAGGCCGAGCAGCTCGAGCACGCGATGACGCCTCGCTTTGAGGCCTACGTGCGCTCGGCCGTCGGCGATGCCAAGACCTGTCCCCACGGCCATCCGATCAGGGTCGGCGAGCGGATCGACGGGGTCCCGCTGGCTGACTGCGTGCTCGGCGCCGAGGTGACGATCCTGCGCCTGGAGAACGAGGCCGAGGACCTTTTGCACTACCTCAAGGACGCCGGGATCGAGCCCGGGCTCAACGGCGCGATCACGCTCAACGACGGTGAGCACGTGACGGTCGCGAGCGGAGGCAAGGACGCGACGGTGACCTCGAGCGTGGCCGAGACCGTCTCGGTGCTGGCCGACCCATCACCGCCGCCGCGGATCGCACTGCCCGAGCAGCTTGTGCTCGGGCGCGAGCGCTACGGACGCTGACGCCCCGGCTCCGGGCGCCCTACGTGGCCGCGGGCGCGGTCAGCGCCCGGCGCGACCCCAGCCAGTGGCGGATCTGGGCGTAGATCGCCGGATGGTTGAGCAGGTCGAAATGGTTCGCGCCGCCGATGTGCGAGTAGTTCTCGACCGGGAAGCGCAGCCGCTGCCCTCGCCCGCCGTGCGCCCACGCGCTGGCGCGCAGCACAAGCAGATCGCCGAACGCCCGGCCGAGCGGAGCATGGGCGTCGCGCGTCACCGTGGCGGAGACGAAGTAGTGGTTGGCGGTGGTGAGGAACGGCACCTCGTGACCGGTCCGCTGGAGAAAGGCCTGCGGATCGTGGTCTCGCCAGTCCTCGTCGACGAGATACCCGCGCCCCAGGTCCTTCACGCCGGCGCTGCGCTGGTTGATCGCGTTGGCCAGCGGCCGGGTCTCGGGGAGCTGGCGCATCGCGGCGCAGGCCGCGAACGCGGCCACCTCGAGCGGGGCGCCACGGTGCGGGGCGCCGAGCGTGAACACGTGCCGGACCCGCGCGGCCCAGTCGCTGCCGGCGCCGTAGTGAGAGGCGCTGCGCGCCATCAGGCCGCCCATCGAGTGGCCGATCAGCGCGATCTCGGTCACCTCCACCGGCCACTGGTCGATCAGCCGCCGCAGCAGCGAGGACAGCTCACGGCCGTTCTCGGAGATGTGGCGGCCGGTGTTGTAGCGAACGTAGACGGGGGTGTAGCCGAGCTCGGCGCGCAGACGCTCGCCGTACGGCGTGTGGCGATCGGCGCCGAGCCTCCACGCCTCGTCGGTCTCGCACAGGCCGTGGAGGAAGACGGCGAGCCGCGGGCACGCGTCCGGGTAGGCGCCGGCCAGCGAGGCCCGCTCGACGGCCAAGCCGGCGCCGCCGCAGCGGATGGTCATCGGCCATGCCAGGGCGCTCCCCTGCTGCTCGAGCCGGTCGCCGAAGGCGCCGTTGACGACGCCGACGGCGAGCCGCCCGACGGTCGAGCGCTCGAGCGACGGAGCGTCGGCGGGCGTGCGCGCGCTCGCAGCGCGGGCGCCGACGCGAGCGAGGCCGCCGAGCGATCGACCGACCGCTCCGTAGACCCCGGTGGCGATCCGGTCGTGGGCGACGCGGACCGGCGTCGCGCTCGGGCCGACCGACTTCCACACGCGGGTGGCGATCCCGTCGTGGAGATCACGGATGTGGTTGGCGAAGCCGGCGACCGCCGCGCCGGTCAGGTCTCCGATCGCCGTGACTTCCTCAGGCTGCATCCGCGCTGTGGCTACTCGCGGCAACCTGTGCGTATGCGTCGGCCAGGCGCCGGACGCCCTCCTCAATCTGATCGGGGCTCACGCCGGAGTAGGCGAGGCGGAGCGACGACTCACCGCCGTCGAGGATGAAGTCGGTCCCCTTGACGAACTGGACCCCACGCTCGGCCGCGGCATCGAACAGCGCGCTCACGTCCGTGCCCCGGGGCAGGTCGACCCACAGGAAGTAGCCGCCCTCGGGCTCGACGAACCTTGCGTCCGGTAGCTCGCGCCGCAGCGCCTCGCACAGCCTGCTCGAGCGCTCATCCAGCGCCTGCTTGACCGTCTCGATCGAACGGTCGATCGCCCCCGAGCGGCAGAACTGGTTGACGATCGCCTGGGAGACCATATTGGGCGAGATGTACGTGCTCGTGGCGAGCTTGGCGATCCGGGCGATCAGATCCTCGGGACCGACCAGGTAGCCGACGCGGATGCCCGGGCAGACGGTCTTCGAGAACGACGACGCGTATACGACCGAGCCGGCATCCATCGACAGCATCGATTCCAGCGGCTCGCCCTTGAACCGCAGGGCCACGTACGGGTCGTCCTCGAACACGGTGAACCCGTGCTCGCGGGCCAGGTCGAGCAGCGCGCCGCGCTTCTCGGCCGAGAGCGTGTAGCCGGCCGGGTTCTGGAAGTTGGGGATGATGTGTGCGAGCTTCGGCTTGGCGCCGCCACGGAGCACGCGCTCGACGGCCGCGACGTCAATTCCGTCCGGCTCGAGCTCGACCGCCCGCACGTCCGCGCCCCGGTTCTTGAGCGAGAGCAGCGTGCGGTCGTAGGTGGGGCGCTCGACGATCACCGAATCGCCGGGGTCGACCAAGGCATCGAACAGGAACGCGTCGGCCTGCATCGAGCCGTTCGTGACCAGCACGCGCGCGGGGTCGACCTGATGATGCTCGGCGATCCATTCGCGCAGGGGCGGGTAGCCGATCGAGGTCCCGTACGCGGTCGCGCCGCCCGGATCGTTCTGGAAGGCCAGGTCCGCGGAGGCCCGCAGACCCTCGATGTCGACGATGTCGAGCGAAGGGGCTCCGCGGGCGAACGAGATCGTGGACGGCATTTCGCTAGAGACTAGTGATCCTCGCCGAACTGCACATCGATGATCGCGCGAGCCGCGCCCTCGTAGCCGCGGACGGTCACGTCGCGGACGCCGCGGACGCCCGACAGCCGCCGCTCGAACTCGCGCACCTCCTCGATCGTGCCGAACGGGCCGGCCGCGATCGTCGCCTCATGGCGGCCCGGCGCCATCGTCGCCAGCAGCTCCTCGATCCCGGCCAAGACCTCGTGTAGAGAGCTCAGCAGCCGACCCAGATGGCCGAGCTGCGCGTCGGTCGCGCGTGCGGGCGGAGGCGGCGCGTGCTGGAGCAGGTCGGCGAGCGGGCCGGCCCGGCCGCGCGCGGCGTCGCGGGGCTCGGGCGGCGTGGCGGCGCGGGCGGCTCGGGGCGGGCGGCTCGGGTTCGGCGGGCGGCTCGGGCGGCGGGCGGCTCGGGTGGGGCCGCGGCCACCGCGGGCCACGCGGGCGGCGGACGGCGCTCCGGCACAAGCTCGGACTGGATCTGGCGAAGCTTGCGGTCGAACTCCGCAAGCCGCGTATCGAGATCCGCCACCGCTTGGCTGCGCTCCTGCTCCGCGATGCGCACGAGCGTACCGCGCGCACCAGCGGAGTCCGTAGTTCCCACCGAGATGCGGCGGCAAAGGCCCGATGCCCGGGGCATGCCGAATCGCTCAACTACTGCGGGTGACCGTTCGGGCCGTTCATCCCTACCGCCTCGTCGCCACCGCGGCCGCGCTGGTGCTGGCTTTGCTCGCCATCCCATTGGTGATGCTCGTGGCCAGCCACGGGACGACCCGGGCGGGCCTGCTGGCCCAGCTCCAACGCCCCGCCACGTATGCGGCCACGAACGTCGGCCCGCGGCCGGTGGCCGTCAGCTTGCCGGCCGGCGACTACCGGCTGGGCCTCCGCGTCACCCCCAACCGGGCCGCCGCCCACAACACCGTCACCGTCGCGCTGAGCCGTCACGGCCTGCCGGTCCGAGGCGCGCGCGTCACCGTCGTCTACTCGATGCCGGCGATGGACATGAACGACGGTCTGACCAGCACCCTCGCCGCGAGCGGAGCGGGGCGAGGGGTACTCGGTTCGCGAGCCGGTGCTCGGCATGCCCGGCTCCTGGGCGATGCGTTTCGAAGTGCAGCCCGCCTCCGGCCGGCCGTTCAGCCTGACCGTCAACGACCTGCTTCGCTGACCGTGCCGCCTAAGCGGCGGCGCCGAGCAGCGAGACGGCCTCCTCGGCCACCTGCGTCGGCGTGCGCCCGACGCGGACGCCCCTGCTCTCGAGCGCCTCGGCCTTCGCGGCCGCGGTCCCCTTCGAGCCGGACACGATCGCGCCGGCGTGACCCATCGTCTTGCCCGGCGGCGCGGTGAAGCCGGCGATGTAGGCGACCACCGGCTTGGATACGTTCTCGGCGATGAAATCGGCCGCGCGCTCCTCGGCGTCGCCGCCGATCTCGCCGCACATCACGATCAGCTCGGTCTCGGGATCCTCCTCGAACATCGCGATCACGTCGATGAAGTCGGTCCCGGGCACGGGGTCGCCGCCGATCCCGACGATCGTCGAGTTCCCGAATCCGCTCTGGGCCAGGACGTTGCCGATCTGGTAGGTCAGCGTCCCCGAGCGGGAGACGACACCAACGTTGCCCTGCTTGAAGAAGGCGGCGGGGATGATCCCGACCGTCGCCTTGCCCGGCGAGAGGATGCCGGGGCAGTTCGGGCCCACCAGTCGCGAGCGGCCGTTCTTCTTGATGATGTTGAACACGCGCAGCTCGTCGTGGGCGGGAATGCCCTCGGTGATCGCGATGATCAACTCGATCCCGGCGTCCTCGGCCTCGAGGATCGAGTCGGCCGCGAACCGCGGCGGGACGAAGATCATCGCCGTGTTGGCGCCGGTGCGGTCGACGGCGTCGTGGAAGGTGTCGAACACCGGGACGCCCGTCGACGTCCTGGCCGCCCTTGCCGGGCGTGACGCCGCCCACGACCTGGGTGCCGTAGTCGCGGTTGCGCAGCGAGTGGAAGGTGCCCTCGCGGCCGGTGATCCCCGATACGCAGAGCTTGGTGCTGTTGTCGACGAGGATGCTCATGCCGCTGCCAGCTCCACGACCCTCTGCGCCGCGCCGTCCATCGTCGACTCGGTGTGCACGTTCGGGCAGGTTCGCCTCGGCCAGAAGCCGCCGCCCCTCGACGTCGTTGGTGCCGTCGAGGCGGACGACGAACGGGACGGTCGGCTTGATCTGGTCGAAGGCCTCGATCAGGCCCTTGGCAACCTCGTCGCAGCGAGTGATGCCACCGAAGATGTTGAACAGCACGGCCTTCACCTTGTCGTCGGAGAGAATCACCTCGACCGCGCTGGTGATCGCGTCGGCCTTCGAGCCACCGCCGGCGTCGAGGAAGTTTGCCGGCGCGCCACCGGCCTGGGCGACCACGTCGAGCGTCGACATCACGAGCCCGGCGCCGTTGCCGAGGATCCCGATGTTGCCGTCCAGCTTGACGTAGATCAGGCCGCGCTCCTTGGCCATCCGCTCCTGCGGGTCCTCGGCCGAGGGGTCGCGCAGCTCGGCATTGTCGGGATGCCGGAACAGGGCGTTGCCGTCGAGTGTGACCTTGGCGTCGAGCGCCTTGACCTCGCGCTGGGGCGTGACGATCAGCGGGTTGACCTCGACCAGCGTCGCCTCCTCCTGCACGAACGCGTCGTACAGCTTGGCCAGCATCGCGCCGATCGGCCGGACCACGTCCGCGTCGACGCCGGCCTCGTAGGCGAGCCGGCGGCCGTGGAAGTCCTGGAACCCGAGCAGCGGGTCGACGTGGAGGCGGGCAATCGCATCCGGGTCGGTGTCCGCCACCTCCTCGATGTCCATGCCGCCCTTGGTCGAGAGCATGATCAGGGGCGCCTTCTCGGAGCGGTCGAAGATCACAGATGCGTAGTACTCGGCCGCGATCTCGGAGGCGCCCTCCACCCACAGCTCGTGGACGGTGAGGCCGCGGATGTCCATGCCGAGGATCGCGTTGGCGTGCTCCTCGGCCTCGGCGCGGTCCTTGGCGACCTTGATCCCGCCGGCCTTCCCGCGTCCGCCGATCTGGACCTGGGCCTTGATCACGCACGGATAGCCGATGTCGTCGGCCGCGGCGGTCGCTTCCTCGACCGTCGTGGCGTGGCGACCGCTCGGAACGGGAACACCGTGCCGCGCGAACAGCTGCTTTCCCTGGTACTCGAGGAGATCCATGGGCGGCCCAGGACTCTAGCCAAAGCCGTGCCGTGGCATCATGCCGGTCCGGCATGGCCATTCCCAAGCAAATCAATTTCGTCACCTTCGACGTCTACGGCACCCTGATCGACTGGGAGACGGGGGCGTACGACGCGTTCCAGAGGGAGGCGGAGCGCGACGGGTTCACGATCGAGCGCGATGAGCTGATCCCCCTCTTCCACGAGATCCAGCAGAAGATCCAGGCCGGCTCCTACGAGCTCTACGCCGAGGTTCTGCGCCGGACGGCGGTCGAGATCTCCAAGCGGCTCGGCTGGCCGCTCGAGCCCTCCCGATCGGGCTTCCTGCCCGACTCGGTGCAGCGCTGGCCGCCGTTCAAGGAGACCGTCCCGGTGCTGACCAAGATCGCCAAGAAGCACAAGATCGGGTTGATCTCGAACATCGACGACAAGCTGCTCGGCCAGACCCGGCGTCACATCCCGCTCGATTTCGACCTGGTCGTAACCGCTCAGCAGGTCCGCTCCTACAAGCCGGACCCGGCGCACTTCACCGAATGCGAGCGGCGGATCGGCGGCAAGAAGGGCTGGGTCCACGTGGCGGCCAGCTACTACCACGACGTCGAGCCCTGCCTGAAGAAGAAGATCCCCGTGATCTGGGTCAACCGCTCCAAGCAGCAGCTCGAGACCGGACAGAAGAAGCCCGATGCGGAGGTCTCGAACCTCCGCGAGGCGGCGAAGCTCGTCGGCGTCACCTAGGCCGGGGCAGATGATGCGCGTCCTCGCGCTCGACACAGACCTGCTCGTCTTCATCAGCGCGTTCTGGCAGACCGGGTGCACCGCTGTGCGGTCGGGCGAGGAGGGGTTCGTGATCGACTCACCGGTCCTCCCTCACGAGCTCGACGCGCTTCCCCAGGTGCTCGAGCAGTCGGGCTTTCCGGTCTCCGGCCTGCTCGTGACGCACGGTGACTGGGATCACCTGCTCGGGCGTCACGCCTTCCCCGAGGCGTCGCTGGGCTGCGGCGAGAGCACGGCGGCGCTCCTGGCCGCCGATCCGCAGCTGCCTCAGCGCGAGCTCGCTGAGTTCGACGACGAGCACTACATCCAGGACCGGCCCGCGCTGGCCCTCGACCAGATCCAGCATCTGCCCGTTCCCGGCCACCTCGCACTCGGCGCGAACGGGCACGAGCTGGAGCTGCACCCCGCCCCCGGGCACACCGCGGACGGGACCGCGTACCTGATCCCCTGGCTCGGGACGCTCGTATGCGGCGACTACCTCTCTCCCGTCGAGATCCCCTGGATCTCAGCCGGCGGCTCGGCGGGGGCGTACCTGGCGACGCTCGAGCACCTTCAGGGGCTGCTCCCCCGCGCGCGCACCATCGTGCCGGGTCACGGCGGCCCGATCGACCGCGATCGCGCGGCGCGCCTGATCGAGGAGGATGCCGCCTACCTCGAGGCGCTGGGCGGCGACGGCGAGGTCGAGCTCCCGCCCGGCCGGCGGGGCGCCGCACAGCAGCGGATCCATGCCGAGAACGTTGAGCGGGTCGCCTCGTGACCGAGGACTGGATCGAGGCCAACCGCGCGATGTGGGACGAGCGCGTGCCGATCCACGTCGCGAGCGAGTTCTACGACGTCGAGGGCTTTCTGGCCGGGCGCTCGGCGCTGCGCGAGTTCGAGCTCGCGGAGCTTGGCGACGTGCGCGGGCGCACGCTCGTGCACCCACAGTGCCACTTCGGACTCGACACCCTGTCGTGGGCCCGCCTCGGCGCGCGTGTGACGGGGCTCGACTTCTCCGCCCCGGCGATCGCCGCTGCCCGCGAGATCGCCGTCCGGGCCGGGATCGAGGCCGAGTTCGTGGAGGGCAACGTGTACGACGCCGTGTCGCTCCTCGGCGGCCGGCGCTTCGAGATCGTCTACACGGGTCTCGGAGCGATCATCTGGCTCGATGACATCGAGCGTTGGGCGCAGACGATGGCGGCGCTGCTCGAGCCCGAGGGGCGCCTGTACCTGGCCGAGTTCCATCCCGTGACCGACGTGTTCGGCGATGACTCGCTGACCGTCGAGCGCCCATATTTCGAGCGCGGTGCACGGACGTACGACGAGCCGGGGACGTACGCCGAACTCGATGCCCCGACCGAGCACAACCGCTCGGTCGAGTGGGTGCACGGTCTCGGCGACGTGATCTCCGCGCTGTCCGCCGCCGGCCTGTGCCTCGAGTTCCTGCACGAGCACGACTACACCCTGTTTCTGCGCTGGCCGTTCCTGCGCCGCGCCGACGATGGCACCTATCGGCTCCCCGACGAGATGCCGAGCCTGCCGCTGATGTACTCGCTGGTGGCTACTCGCCCCCGTCGGAGCTGATCACAGCGAGCGTGTCGCCGGAGGCGACCGACGCCCCGACGGCGATCGGCAGCTCGGACACCTTGCCCGCCTTGTGCGCGGTGATCTCGTTCTCCATCTTCATCGCCTCGATCACGCATACCAGCGCGCCCTCCTCCACCGGCGCGCCCTGCTCGACGGCGACCTTGAGGACCGTGCCCTGAAGCGGCGAGGCGAGTGTGTCGCCGCCACCACCGCCACCGCCTCCTCCGGCCCGCTCGCGCCGCGGCGCACGGCGCGTGCCGGCGGCTGCGGGCCGAGCCGTTGAGGATCTCGCCGCCACCGCCGCCGAACGGCGGCCCGATCACCTTGACGTCGAAGCGTTTGCCCGAGACCTCGACCGTGTAGGTCTGCTCGACCGTCTCGGCCTCCTCATCGCCTTCCTTGGCCGCGGCTGGCTTGGCGAAGGCCAGAGCCTTCAACCAGTTGCGGTTCTCGACCAGATCGCGGCACGTCTCGGCGCTGGCCCACTGCTCGCTGCGGAGAATCGCCTCGTGAAATGGGAGCAGCGTCTTCAGATCCTCGATCTCGTACTCACGCAGCGCCCGGAGCATCCGCGCCGTGGCGCTTGGGCGGTCGGCATCCCAGACGATCAGCTTGGCCACCATCGGGTCGTACATGGGCGAGATCTCGGATCCGGGACCGACCCCGGAGTCGACCCGCACGCCCGGTCCGGCCGGCTCGCGGTAGTCGCCGATCGTGCCCGGCGCAGGGGCGAAGTTCTTGGACGCGTCCTCGGCGTTGATCCGACACTCGATCGCGTGGCCGCGGAGCTCGACCTGATCCTGAGACACCGACAGCGGCTCCCCGGCCGCGACCTTGATGCCCTCCTTGACGATGTCGATGCCGGTCACGAGCTCGGTGACCGGATGCTCGACCTGGACGCGGGTGTTCATCTCGAGGAAGAAGTACTCGCCGCCCTGCAGTAGACCCTCGATCGTCCCGGCGCCGGCGTAGTTGACGGCCGCCGCGGCGTCGGTGGCGATCTTTCCGATCCTCGCCCGCAGCTCCTCGTCGACGGCGGGCGCCGGGGCCTCCTCGATCAGCTTCTGGTGGCGGCGCTGGATCGAGCAGTCGCGCTCCCCGAGATGGATCACGTTGCCGTGCTTATCGGCCAGCACCTGGACCTCTACGTGGCGCGGGTCGGGCAGGTAGCGCTCCAGGTAGACGGTCGCGTCCGAGAAGAACTTCTCGCCCTCGCGCGCCGCGCCCTCGAACGCGTCCTGCAGCTTGTCCTCGGTCAGCGCGACCCGGAAGCCCTTCCCGCCACCGCCGCCCGCGGCCTTGACCGCGACCGGGTATCCGATCGTCTTCTCGATCACCTTGCGGGCATCGTCGATCGTCGCCACCGGCTCGGTCGTTCCGGGGACGATCGGCACGCCGGCCTTCTTCATCAGCTCGCGCGCCCTCGTCTTCGAGCCCATCGCCTCGATCGCGGAGGCGGGGGGTCCGATGAACGTGATCCCGCGCTCCTCGAGCGCGGCGGCGAAGCCGGCGTTCTCGGCCAGGAAACCGTAGCCGGGGTGCACGGCCTCGGCCCCCGTCTGCTCGATCACCTCGAGCAGCTTCTCCACCTTCAGGTAGCTCTCCGCGGCCGGGCCGGGACCGAGCAGGTAGGCCTCGTCGGCGCGCTTGACGTGCAGCGCGTCGCGATCGAGCTCCGAGTACACGGCCACGGTGGCGATGCCGAGCTCTTCACAGGCACGGATGATGCGGACCGCGATCTCGCCACGGTTGGCGATCAGGACCTTCGAGAACATGCGGGCCGGGACTTTAGAGGCTGTCTCGATGCGACGCGCGGCTGGTGATTACCGGTCAGCCTGGGAATACGCGGGCTCCGGGCGGGGCGCCCGCGCGGGTTCGACGGCCCGGCGGGCCGCCCACCAACTCATGATCCACTTTCCAGCCAAAAGCGCGACGATCGTGTACAGCCAGCCGAGCAGGATGTCCGACACGTAGTGCTCTGCGCCGTAGACGAGCGCGAAGCCCATGGCAAGCGGATACAGCGCCACGATCGGTCGCAGCCACTTGTGCTTGTGGGGCCACAGCGTGACCGCCACGAGCAGCGAGAAGGCTGCGTGCAACGATGGCACGGCCGCGACGTTGTTGGCGTACGCGTACCCGTGCTCGATCGTCGAGCCGGCCGAGTGCACGCCGACGAACTGCCAGACGAGCGGGACGATCCGAGTGACCGGACTGATCAGATGGGCCTGCGCAGCCATCCACGGCGGCGCCGCGGGGTACAGCGCATAGGTGGCCAGGCCGGCGAACGAGAGCGCGGCGACGTAGACGACGAATCGGCGGAAGCGCTGCCGGTCGACCTTCCAGAGCACGGCAGCGAGCACCGGGGTGGCGAAGAAGTGGGACAGGTAGACGGCCCAGACGATCACGTCGTACCAGACGACGTGGCCGTGCCACAGCCAGTGCTGAAGGGTGACCGTCGGGGCGGTCCCCCCGAACAGGGCCTGATCGGCCTGGATCTGCGGCAGGTAGTGAACACCGAACAGGTGGCCGGCGCTGCCTCGCAGCGAGTCGTAGGCGATCAGCAGGCCGATGAACGGCAGCCATTCGATGATCACGCTGCGGGCGTAGCCCCTGATGTCCGAGAGCGAGAAGCAGAGCAGGCCCAGCAGCAGCCAGACCGCGAGCACGTCGCGCTGGATCGGCACGCCGACGAGCACGAACACAGCGAGCGAGCCGCACACATAGGCGGCTGGGACGAGAACCTTCGGACGAACTGCGGCAGGCATGAAGCGGTCCAATATAGAGGCGCCCTGTGGCGCCTGGAGCGATTCGAATCGGGCGCTAACGCGCGCTGAGGACCATTCCCGCCCCGACCGTGTCGTTGGTGGCTTCATCGATCAGGATGAAGCTACCCGTGGTCCGGTTGCGGGAATAGGGATCCGTGACCAGCGGCTCGCTGCAGCGCAGCGCCACGCGGCCGATCTCGTTGAGCCCGAGCTGAGCCGCCTGCTCGTGCCCGAGCGCGTTGATGTCGACCCGATGCTCGATCGAGTCGATGACGGCGCGCGCCGAGCGACTCGTGTGCTTGATCACGTAGCGCCCGCGCGGCGTCAGCGGCTGCTCGCTCATCCAGCAGATCATCGCCTCGATCTCGCGCGCCCGCGGTCGGCTGGTCATCGGGCTCGACGATCATGTCGCCGCGCGAGATGTCGACCTCGTCTTCGAGGCGCAGCGCAACGGACATGGTCGGGAACGCGGCGTCGACCTCGCCCTCGAACGTGTCGATCGCCTTCACCGTGGTTCGCCGGCCGCTGGGCAGAACGACGATCTCGCTCCCCGGCCGCAGCACGCCACCTGCCATCTGGCCGGCGTAGCCGCGATAGTCGTGGTGCTCGTCGCTCATCGGGCGGATCACCCACTGGACCGGGAAGCGGACGTCGGCGAGATTGCGGTCGGGCGCGATCACGACGTGCTCGAGGTGGTAGAGGAGCGGGGCCGCGCCGTACCACGGCATGTTGTCCGAGCGATCGACGACGTTGTCGCCGTGCAGGGCCGAGATCGGGATGAACGTGATGTCGGGGATCTCGAGCCGAGCCGCCCAGTCGGTGAGCTCGTCGAGGATCCGGTAGAAGACCTCCTCGTCGTAGTCGACGAGGTCCATCTTGTTCACGCAGACGATCAGGTGCGGGATGCGCAGCAGCGAGGCGATGTAGGCGTGACGCCGGGTCTGCTCGCTCACACCCTTGCGCGCGTCGACGAGCACCACGGACAGGTCGGCGGTGGACGCGCCGGTGACCATGTTGCGCGTGTACTGCTCGTGGCCCGGGGTGTCGGCGATGATGAACTTGCGACGCGGGGTCGCGAAGTACCGATAGGCGACGTCGATCGTGATTCCCTGCTCGCGCTCGGCGCGCAGGCCGTCGGTCAGCAGGGCCAGGTTCAGGTACCCATCGCCGCGGCGCTCGGAGGTCTGGGCAACGTGCTCGAGCTGATCCTCGAAGATCGCCTTCGAGTCATGGAGCAGGCGGCCGATCAGCGTCGACTTGCCATCGTCGACCGATCCCGCGGTCGCGATGCGCAGCAGCTCACTCACCCGGCTCCTCACCAGGTGCCCGTTTGTAGCAGCGCCGGGCACTAGAAGTAACCCTCGCGCTTGCGATCCTCCATCGCAGCCTCGGTCACGCGGTCATCAGCCCGCGTCTCGCCTCGCTCGGTGATCCGCGTGGCCGCGATCTCGGCCACCACCGTCTCGAGATCGAGGGCGGTCGAGCGGACGGCGCCAGTGCACGTCATGTCGCCGACGGTGCGGTAGCGCACCGGAGCCTCGAACGGCGTCTCGCCCTCCATCAGCTCGATGAACGGGCTCACGGCGTAGAGCATCCCGTCGCGCGCGAAGACCTCGCGATTGTGCGAGTAGTAGATCGACGGGACCTCGAGCTTCTCGGTCGCGATGTACTGCCACACGTCGAGCTCGGTCCAGTTCGAGATCGGAAACACGCGCACGTGCTCGCCCTTGCGGATGCGGCCGTTGAACAGGGCCCACAGCTCGGGACGCTGGCGCTTTGGGTCCCACTGACCGAAGTCGTCGCGGAACGAGAACACCCGCTCCTTGGCGCGTGCCCGCTCCTCGTCGCGCCGAGCGCCACCGAACGCGGCGTCGAAGCCATGCTCCTCGATCGCGTCGAGCAGCGTCGTGGTCTGAAGGCGGTTGCGCGAGGCCCGAGGCCCGGTCTCCTCCGCCACCCGGCCCTTGTCGATCGACTCCTGGACGCTGGCGACGATCAGCCGCTCATCCGAGGCTGTCGATCAGCCGGTCACGGAACTCGATCACCTCGGGGAAGTTGTGCCCGGTGTCGACGTGCATGATCGGGAACGGGAAGCGTCCGGGCCGGAATGCCTTCTCGGCCAGGCGCAGGAGCACGATCGAGTCCTTGCCGCCGCTGAACAGCAGCACCGGACGCTCGAGCTCCGCCGCGACCTCGCGGAAGATGTGGATCGACTCGGCCTCAAGGGTCTCGAGGTGCGAAAGCTCGTAGTGGAAAGGATTCATCGCTCTAGAGATGGATGCCGCACTCGGTCTTGTCCTGGCCGGCCCAGCGGCCCTCTCTGCCCTCACCCGGCTGGGTGCAGGGAGCGCAACCAATGGAAGAGTAGCCCTGGTCGTGGAGGGGGTTGTACGGGAGGTCGTGCTTGAAGATGTAGTTCCACACGTCCTTCTCGCTCCAGTCCGCGAGCGGGTTCAGCTTCCAGATGCCGCGGCGCTCGTCTCGCTCGAGCTTGGCGGCGCCGGACCGCGTGTTCGCCTGCTCCCGGCGGACGCCTGTGATCCATGCATCCACGTCGGACAGCGCGCGCTCGAGCGCGTCGATCTTCGCCTCGCTGCAGCAGCGCTGGAGCGTCCACGGCGCATCGGGGCTACGGGCATCCAACACCTCAACCTTGAGCCCGAACCGGTCCTCGAACTGCTTCCAGGTCTGAAGCGTCTCGGGGAACAGCACGCCGGTGTCAATCGTGAACACGCGCGCGTCGGGCTGGATCTGCATGAGCATGTGGACGAGGACGGACTCCTCCTTCTGGAAGGAGCAGGCCATGGTCAGCCGCGGGTGGAACTGCTCCACGCCGTAGGCGAGGACCTCCTCGGCCGAAGCCGTCTCGAGTGCTCGTGCGGTGGTCGTCATCGCAGCGACAAGGCTAGACGGCGCATTCGCCTTCGCCCCGAATGACCTCGAACGGGGCGTTCTTTGTCCAGTCGATGAAGTAGCTCATGTTCTGCAGGTTGAATTCGATCGGCATCGTCAGATCCTTCACACACGATTCGAACTCCTGGGTTCCCACCCGCTCGACGAAGGCGTTGAACTCCTCGCCCTCGGCTCGATCGGACTCATAGAAGCGTACCCATCGCTCGACCGCCTCCGGCACCCGCTTGGCCGGGAGCCGTGCCTTGAGGCGGTGTCCGTAGCGCACGTCCCCGCCCTCGTAGGCCCCGCCGATGTGCGGGATATACGCGGGAACCGTGTGCTCGCCGACCTTGAGCGAGGCGCCGTAGAACCCGATGTTGGCGATGTGATGCTGGCCGCAGCCATTTGGGCAGCCGCTCATCTTGATGTGGATCCGGCGGGTCAGCTCGTCGTCGATCTCCATCTGCACGAGCCGGTCCTGGATCGCCTGGTTGAGCCCCATCGAGCTGGTGATCCCGAGCTTGCACGAGTCGGTCCCGGGGCAGCTGACCACGTCGGTGATCTCGTCCGCGCCCGCCTCCCCGAGGTCGAGCTCGCGCAGGCGCTGCCACACCTCGTAGATCGCCTCATTGCGAACCCAGCGCAGGACCAGGTTCTGATGGACCGTGGTCCGGGCGTAGCCGGCCGTGTAGTCGCGCATCAGCTGGCCGAGACCGCGTAGCTGGTCGGGCGTCAGATCACCGCGCTGGATCTTGACCTCGACGGTGCTGAATCCCTCCTGGCGCTGGGGTTGGGTGTTGCTCTCGAGGAAGTGGTCGAACTCCCGCAGGTCGCCGTTGGCGGTCGACGTAGTTGTCCTGCCTGGCGGGTGCGTTCGCGTGTTCGTCGTGGTCGTACATGATCTCGTCGAGAGAGAAGTCGCGCTCACTGACCCAGTCGCCCTCGAGCTCCTCCTCGACCATCTTGCGGAACTCGTCGATGCCGACCTTGTCGACCAGGACCTTGATCCGGGCGCGGGCACGGTTGACGCGTAGGAAGTCCTGGCGATCGAAGATCCGCATGCACGCCTCGGTCACCTTCAGGTAATCGCCGTTGTCCAGCTCGACGAACTCATACAGCGTCGGAGCCAGACGCGGCATGATCGAGGTCCCACCGCCGACTCGGATCTCCACCCCGCGGACGCCGTCCCGGACCTTGGGAACGAACGCCATGTCGTGGATCCGGGTGATTGCGTTGTCTTCGTCGGTGGCCGTGAACGCGGTCTTGACCTTCCGCGGCATCGCCTGGGTGGTGGGGTGGCGCACGAAGTAGCGCACATAGGCACCGGCGTACGGCGTGATATCGAACAGCTCGCCCTCGAGCGTCCCCGCACGGGGATCGCCGGTGACGTTGCGCATCGTGTTGCCGCAGCCCTCGCGGCTCGAGAGGCCGGCGTCGCCGAGCTCGCGGATCAGCTTGGCCGCGTCCGGGAGCGGTATGTGGTGCATCTGGATGTTCTGGCGCGTCGTGATGTGCCCCTTGCGCAGGGGGACGTACTTCTCGATCACGGTCGCGAACGCGTCCAGCTGATCGGGCGTCACGCCGCCCATCGGAAGCTTGACCCGGACCATCTGGACGTCGGGCTGGCGCTGCCCGTAGACGCCCTGCTTGAGGCGGAACTTGATGAACTCGTCCCCCTCGAGCTGGCCCTCGAGGAATCGCGTTGACTCGGTGTCGAAGTCGTCGAACTCGCGCTCGAGGATCGGGATCACGTGGCCCGGTACGTTCTCGAGGACCTCCGGATTCTCGAGCGATCCGGTGCGAGGCGCCTTCTGGGTCTGGGTGCTGTCAAGCGAAGCGGGCTCCATCACGGTCCTTTGAGTTGCCGGCAGCGGATTCCAAGTGAATTTACCAAAAGGGGATCTGAATAACCCCATTTTGGCTCTGCGCAGGGAATTTGGGGGTCCGCCTGGCGCCCGGCCGGCCCGCCGGGCCCGCCCGCACACCCGTCCGCCCGGGGGCGGACCCGCGCCCCGGCGCCCGCGCGGCGCCGCCCGGCACCCCCTACCCGCGGAATGTGAGCTGGGGCGTCCTCGTCTCGGCGGCGCCGCCGCGGAGGGGCGAGAAGGTCACCTTGACCTTGACTCTGACCGTCTGCACGCCGCGCCGCGATAGCTTGCGACGTCCCTTGGCGCCGAGGGCGATCTTGAACTTGGCGGTGCCCGCAGCGGTCAGGACCTTGCTCGCACCGCCGACGCGGACGGTGCCCGGCGCATTGACGCTCACCGACAGCGTCGACTTGTGCTTCCCGCTCGCAGACGAGAGCCTCGTGATCCTGGGAACGGAGATCCTGATCGTCCTCGCCGCCGATGCCCGCTGCCCGGCCACGTCCTGGATCGACAGCGTGACCGCGAACAAACCCGCATGCGAGAAGGTGTGGCTGACGTGGGTGCCGGTCGCAAGCGCCGATCCGTCGCCGAAGTTCCACGCGTACGTGCTGATCGACCCGTCCGGATCCGTTGCGCTGCCGCTGAACGACGCCGGCTCGTCGACGATGCCGGAGCTCGGCCCGCTCACGCGGACCGTATCGACCTCGTCACGCTGCTGGCAGGAACCCCCCGCATCCTCGTTGCTCCACTCTTCTTGGAGCACGTAATGGCCGCTGCCGATCGTCTCGTTGTAGGCGCCGAACGACGTCGACCCGAGGGCGCTTCCGAAACTGGTCGCGCACAGGTCGCCGATCTCCTCCTGGAACGTCGGGCTGCTCGGGTTGCTATCGACCCATCCGGTCTGCGGGTTCCCCGCCCCGGCGGGGAACGGATCGGTGATCGCCTCGCTCAGCTCGTGGCTCAGCGTGCTGAGGCTCGTATCCGCGGTGGATCCATTCGGACGCGGGTTGCCTGATTGACAGTGGCTCGGCTCGGCGTTGAACGGGATGTTCGCGAACAGGCCTGGCACCGCGATCGTGGTGCCGAAGAAGCTGTGGTAGCCGCAGTAGCCGGCGTTCGCGGAGCCGCCCAGCGAGCAGTCCGATGGACCTGCACCGAAGCACGAGCCGAACCCCTCTGGCGTAACCATGAAATAGACGTCGGTCGGACCGTCGGGCAGGCCATGGCTGCTGACGAAGCTGGAGAGCTCCGTCTTTATCTGGAGGTTGGACAGACACGTCCCCCATCCGGCCGGTGCTGCCGCCGGCAGCGTGCAACCGTTGGCAGGGGCGGCATCGGTGTCGTTGGTCGCCCCGGCGTACGTGGAGTCGTACATGGCGTGGCCGGAGAAGTCGGAGTACTGGCCGGTGATCGCGAATACGTTGGTCGCCTTGTGGCTGTCGGCGGCAACGTTGGCGAGGAACCCGGACACGAGCGCCTGATAGCCCGAGTCGTACGAGCAGGCATGTGAGTTGAAGCTGCAGTTCGACGGGTTCCAGAAGATGATGTGGGTCCGGTTGGAGTGCAGCACCGGGCCGCCCTGGTAGTCGAGGTTGAGCGCGCCGGGGATCCGGGCGGGACGAGGAAGCTGCGCTCCGGTGGGAAGGTCTGGCGTGACCCCGCCGGGCGTCGCGCTGGCGCCAGCCGCCGACGCGCTGACACCGAGCGTTGCGATTGCGACCGCGACGGCCCCGATCCTCGCCCAAGTTCGCATCTCCCGGTCCTCCCGGTCCGAGCGTCAGGCGCGCCGCGTAGTGCCTCGGTCCGCCTCCTCCGCCCCATTTTCGTGGGCCGGGATGATGCGTGTTTGGCAGGTCTAAGTCAAGTTAGTCACGCGCCGACAGTCAGGCCCAGGGCAGCGGCACTTCCGGCTCGCGTGCCACGCCCTCGTGCAGCGCCGCGCGCTGCCACGGGTTCTGCGCCGATGCTCGCGCCGCGCGGGGCGGAGCCGTTTCCCGCATGAACCGCTCGAGCGCCGCGACGACCGCCGCGGCCTCCTCCGGGGACGCGCTCGGGGCCACGATCGACATCTTCGGGCGGCGGTTCAAAGCGCCGCCGAGGGTATCGTGCCCGAGCCGTGACCGAAATTCCGGTGCTAGACAGCGGCGCCGTGCTCGAGGCCGTCTCCCCCGCCGCCGCGATCGACCGCGTCCGTGACGCGCTGCTTCGCTTCCACGCGGGCGAATGGCAGATGCCGCCGAAGGTCTATCTCGAGAGCCCCCCGTTCGGCGACTTCCGGGCGATGCCGGCCCTCGGCGACGGCCTCGCCCTGCTCAAGTGGGTTACGTCGTTCCCGGGCAACCCGGCCAAGGGGCTGCCGACGGTGACCGGCGTGATCTGCCTCTCCGACGCGGAGGACGGACGGCCGCTGATGCTGCTCGACGCCCGCTCCGTCACCGCGCTGCGGACCGGCGCCGTGGCCGCAGTCGCCGCCGATGCCCTGGCCCGCCAGGGCGCGCGCACCGTCGGCATCGTCGGCTGTGGCCTGCACGGGACGTGGGCCGCGCGCTGCCTCAGCGCCGCGGGCTATGGACCCGGCCTCTGCTACGACGCGCGGCCGGAGGCCGCGCACGCACTGGCGGGCGAGCTCGATTGGGATCAGGGTCCCCGCGAGGCCGCGCTGCGCTCGGACGTCGTCTGCTGCGTGACCCCTGGGCTCGAGGTGGTGGTGGACGCGAGCGACCTGAGACCGGGGCTGCACCTCAACATGCTCGGCGCCGACGGTCCGGGCAAGGCCGAGGCGACGCCGGGGGCGGTTGCCTCCTGCGCGCTCTTCTGCGACGAGTGGGAGCAGGCGTCGCACGGCGGCGAGCTGACCGGCGCGATCGAGGCCGGGCTCGTGGCGCGCGAGCAGGTGACCGAGCTGGGCGCCGTGCTCGCCGGCGCCGAGCCCGGGCGTCCCGGGCCGGAGGCGGTCACGCTGTTCGACTCCACGGGCCTCGCGATCCAGGATCTGGCCGTGGCCGCGGCCGCGCTCGAGGAGTGGCGCGAGGGGCGCGTCGAGGCCGAGACGATCAGCCTCTGAGCAGCGGACCCGGCGGCCCGCTGCCCCCTACAGCGGGATGTTGCCGTGCTTGCGCTTCGGGCCGGGCTCGCGCTTGGTCTGGAGCGTCTCGAGCGCGGTGATGATCTTCGGGCGCGTCTCGTGCGGGACGATCACGTCGTCGATGTAGCCGCGCTCGGCGGCCGCGTAGGGGTTGGCGAAGTGCGCCTTGTAATCGGTGATCAGCTTCTGCCGGCGCGCGTCCGGAGTCGGTGAGCTGCCGATGTCGCGACGGTAGATGATGTTGACCGCGCCCTCGGGTCCCATCACCGCGACCTCCGCCGTCGGCCAGGCAAAGTTGAAGTCGGCCAGCATGTGCTTGGAGGCCATGACGTCGTACGCGCCGCCGTAGGCCTTGCGGGTGATGATCGTGATCTTCGGGACGGTCGCCTCGGTGTAGGCGTAGAGCAGCTTGGCGCCGTGGCGGATGATGCCGCCCCACTCCTGCTCGGTACCCGGGAGGAAGCCCGGCACGTCGCAGAAGGTGATCAGCGGGATGTTGAAGGCGTCACAGGTCCGGACGAAGCGGCCGGCCTTGCAGCTCGAGTCGATGTCGAGCACGCCGGCGAGCTGATTGGGCTGGTTGCCGACGATCCCGACGCTGTAGCCGGCCAGACGCGCGAAGCCGCAGATGATGTTGCGCGCGTAGTGCTCATGGACCTCGAAGAACTCGCCGTCGTCGACGATCAGCCGGACGACGTCGCGCATGTCGTAGGGCTTGTTTGGATTGTCGGGAACGACGTGATCGAGCTCCGCGTCCATCCGCATCGGGTCGTCGGTCGGCTGGACCCGGGGCGGGATCTCGAGGTTGTTCTGGGGCAGGAAGCTCAGCAGGTAGCGGGTGTCCTCGAGGCACGTGTCCTCGTCGTCGGAGGCGAAGTGGGCCACGCCCGACTTCGTGTTGTGCGACATCGCGCCGCCGAGGTCCTCGAACCCGACCTCCTCGCCGGTGACCGTCTTGATCACGTCGGGCCCGGTGATGAACATATGCGAGGTCTCCTTCACCATGAAGATGAAGTCGGTCATCGCCGGCGAGTAGACCGCGCCGCCCGCGCACGGGCCCATGATCAGGCTGATCTGGGGAATCACGCCGCTGCACCTGACGTTGCGCACGAACACGTCGCCGTAGGCGCCGAGCGAGACCACGCCCTCCTGGATCCGGGCTCCGCCGGAGTCGTTGATCCCAATCACCGGGCAGCCGATCTTGGCCGCCAGGTCCATGACCTTGCACATCTTCTCGCCCATGGCCTCGCCGAGCGAGCCGCCGAACACCGTGAAATCCTGGCTGAACACGCACACCCGGCGGCCGTCGATCGTCCCGTGACCGGTGACGACCGCGTCCCCGTAGGGGCGGTTCTTGTCCATCTCGAAGTCGGTCGTGCGGTGGCGCACGAACGTGTCCAGCTCCTGGAAGGAGCCGGGGTCGAGCAGCTTCTCGATCCGCTCCCGGGCCGTGTACTTGCCCTTCTCGTGCTGCTTGGCGACGGCCGCCTCTGAGCCGGCGTGTATCGCTTCGTGCTTGAGCTCCTGGAGCTGGCTGAGCTTCTCTTCGTAGGTCTCGGGGGCCTTGACGCGCATCGGATCCTCGGTGGGGGCTGAAGGGGTGGCGAGTGTACCCGCCGGTTTCACCGCCGGCGTCTCCTCGCACACGCGCCCGCGCCGCCCTGGAGTCGCCGTTATACCACCGGGTTGGCTTGGCTAGGCACGCGAGAACGGGCGATGGTGGGCCTGGCCGAGGCTGTCGAGGGCGGCGCTGAGGATGGCCGAGGTGTCAACCGCGGGCTCGCTTTCCGACGGCTCCGAGGGTGCGTCGGTCGCCAGTGGCGGCGGCGCGGGCGTCTCGGGCTCGGGGGATGTCTCGGCCGCCGGGGGCAGCGGCTCGGGCTCCTCGGGGGCCGGGGCCTCGATCGGCACCGGCGCCTGCGGACCCGAGAACCAGCGGCGCAGGCGGGCCATGAGGCCCTTCGGCCGCTCCGACTCGGCAGCAACGGAACCCGGGCCGGGATCAGGATCGACCTCGGGCATCGGGTCGGGATCGGGATCGGCCATCGGGTCGGGCTCGGGGTCGGGATCGACCTCGGCCATCGGACCCGGGCCGGGCATCGGGATCCGGCAGCACCTCCTCCACCCGCTCCTCCTCCGCGGCCTCGGCAGTCAGGATCACCTTGGTTCCCCATCCCGACGGCTCGAGCCGTACCGTGCCGCTCGCAAGCTCGCCCTCCCAGGCAACGGCGGTCTCAGGCTCGAGTCTCGTGATTCGAATGTCTCCGAACGGGTCAAGATGCCGTCCGAGCGAGTCAGCGTCGCTGCACTCCGCCCACAGTTCGGGCGGAGACTTGACCAGGGTCCGGCTTGCCTCGTGCTTTGTCATGCCGTCGAACTTCGCTCGCCTCGACAGGACTCCTTCCGCGGTCGCGACCTTGCACGAGGACCGGTCAGAATCAAGGAGAGAACGGCGAAAGGGACGAGATGGATAGGACCAAGAAGCTTGGGAAGACGGGGCCGGAGGTGGCGACAATCGGCCTCGGATGCATGGGGATGTCCGGGATGTACGGCCCCGCCGACGAGGCCGAGAGCATCGCCACGATCCACGCCGCGATCGACGCCGGCATCAACCTGCTCGACACCGGCGATTTCTACGGCATGGGCCACAACGAGATGCTGATCTCGCGCGCGCTCGAGCAGCGCCCGCGCGACGAGGTGCTGATCAGCGTCAAGTTCGGCGCCCAGCGCGGCCCGGACGGCTCCTAGCTCGGCTACGACGCGCGGCCGGCGGCGGTCAAGACCGCGCTGGCCTACTCGCTTCAGCGGCTGGGCACCGACCACATCGACGTCTACCGGCCGGCCCGGCTCGACGCGGACGTCCCGATCGAGGAGACGATCGGCGCGATCGCCGAGATGGTGCAGGCCGGCTATGTCCGCGCACATCGGCCTCTCCGAGGTCGGCTCGGAGACGATCCGGCGCGCCGCCGCCGTGCACCCGATCTGCGATCTGCAGATCGAGTACTCGCTGATCTCGCGCGGGATCGAGGCCGAGATCCTGCCGGCCGTGCCGCGAGCTGGGCATCGCCATCACCGCCTACGGCGTGCTCTCGCGCGGCCTGATCAGCGGCCATTTCGCCGCCGATCGCCGGCTGCCGGCGGGCGACTTCCGCAGCCGCGCCCCGCGCTTTGCGGGCGAGAACCTCGCGCGCAACCTCGCCCTCGTCGACGCGCTGCGCGCGATCGCCGAGGAGAAGGACGCGACGCGTCGCGCAGATCGCGATCGCCTGGGTGCTGGCGCGGGGCGAGGACATCGTCCCGCTGATCGGGGCGCGGACCCGCGAGCGGCTCGAGGAGGCGCTCGGGCGCGCTCGAGCTGAGCGCTGAGCGACAGGCGAGCTCGCCCGCATCGAGGAGGCGGTCCCGGCGGGCGCGGCCGCCGGCAGCGCTATCCCGAGCCGCAGATGGCCCACCTCGACAGCGAGCGCTGAGCAAGCTGGCGGCGCGTCGAGTGCCGTCAGGACGGTTTCATAACCATCACGAAGACCGCGACCAGCACGAGCAGACTGGAGACGATCCCGACCATCCGCAGCCGTCCCGCCAGCGCCTCATATTCGGCGCTCAGCTTGATCTCACCGTCGGCCGCGGCCGCGACGTCGCGCTCGGCGAGCTCGGCCGCCTTGCGCTCGCTCGGCGCGAAGAACGCTCCGCCGAGGCCGAGCAGCACGACGACGATCACGATCCCGATCGAGACGAACGTCGAACCGAAGTCGAACGGTCCGGCGGCGGCCAGGTAGAGACCGGCCACCAGGACGACGGAGGCCGACAGGGTGATCAGCTTCTGGCCGATCTCGACCTGCGTGCGGTGCCACCAAGCCAGGTGCTGCAGGTTGCCCGGACGGTGAAGGACGGCATCGACGATCGGATAGGCGAAGGTGACGCCGAAGGCAACGATCGCGGCCGTGATGTGGATGAAGACGACGATGTTGTAGAAGGAGACGGTGTCCGGCTCCTGGAAGCTGGTGGCGAGAGCGAGCATGGCGGGCACCGTATCTGAGCCGCCAGACACGGCGCGGGATCAGAAGGTCGGCTGATACTCGCCGAACACGTCGCGCATCGCGCCGCACACCTCGCCCATCGAGCAGCGGTCCTTGAGCGCCTGGCGGAGCGCGGGCAGCATGTTCCCGGTTCCGGCGGCCGCCTCGCGAACCTCGGTCAGCCGCCGCTCCACGAGCGATGCGTCGCGATCGGCCTTGAACGCCTTCAGGCGCTCGAGCTGCTCGCGCTCGGACTCCGGATCGACGCGGAGGATGTCCGGGACCTCGGGCGTGTCCTCGACGAACTTGTTCACCCCGACCACGATGTCCTGCTCGATCCGGTAGCGCTCGTGGTAGCCGAAGGCCGATTCCTCGATCTCGTTCTTCATGAAGTCGATCGCCTGCACGGAGCCTCCGAGCTCGTCGATCTTCACGATCAGCTCCTTGGAGCGCAGCTCGATCTCGTCGGTCAGCGCCTCGACGAAGTACGAGCCCGCGAACGGGTCCACGGTGTCGGCCGCGCCCGACTCGTGGCCGATGATCTGCTGGGTGCGCAGCGCGATCTTGGCCGCCCGCTCGGTCGGCAACGCCAGGGCCTCGTCGAAGCCGTTCGTGTGCAGTGACTGCGTACCGCCGCAGACCGCGGCGAAGCCCTGCAGGGCCACGCGAACGATGTTGTTCTCGGGCTGCTGGGCGGTGAGCGTGACGCCGCCGGTCTGGGTGTGGAAGCGCAGCCGCCACGAGCGCTCATCGGTGGCTCCGAACCGCTCGCGCATGATCTCGGCCCACATCCTCCGGGCGGCGCGGAACTTGGCCACCTCCTGGAAGACGTTGTTGTGCCCGTTGAAGAAGAAGGCGAGCCGAGGACCGAACGTGTCGATCTCGAGGCCCGCGTCGAGCGCCGCCTGCACGTAGGCGATCCCGTTGGCCAGCGTGAACGCGACCTCCTGGACGGCGGAACAGCCCTTCTCGCGAAAGTGGTAGCCGCTGATCGAGATCGTGTTCCAGCGCGGGATGCGCTCGTTGCAGTAGGCGAACAGATCCGTGGTCAGCCGGATCGCACCCTCGGGCGGGTAGATGAAGTTCCCGCGGGCGATGTACTCCTTGAGAATGTCGTTCTGGGTCGTGCCGCGCAGCTGGTCGGCCGGCACCCCCTGGTCCTCTCCGACGAGCTCGTAGAGCAGGAGCAGAACCGCGGCCGGTGCGTTGATCGTCATCGACGTGGAGACCTGGCTGAGCGGGATCTCGTCGAACGCCGTGCGCATGTCGTCGATCGTGTCGATCGCCACGCCGGTGCGTCCGACCTCGCCCAGGCAGCGGGGATCGTCGGAGTCGAGCCCGAGCTGCGTCGGCAGGTCAAAGGCCATGCTGAGCCCGGTCGATCCGTTCTCGAGCAGATAGCGGTAGCGCTCGTTTGACTCCTTTGCACTTGCGTAGCCCGCGTACTGGCGGTGCGTCCAAAGCTGCTTGCGGTACATCTCGCGGTGGATGCCGCGCGTGAATGGGTATTCGCCGGGCTCGCCGAGCCGCTCGCTCAGGTTCTGAGGCAGGTCCTCCTCGGTGTACAGAGGCGCGATCTCGATCCCCGAGTCGGTGAAGCGGCGCGGGTCGTCGGGCCCGACGATGGGCGCGATCGTGCGGTGCTCGGGCGTGGTCGCCATCGACCGCAGAGGTTACCCCTGCCAGAGCCGCCGCGACCAGACCGAGACTCAGCTGACACTGACAAACGGGCCTCGCGACCCTACTTTTCTGTGCGTCCAATCACCACAGGGGGGCTGAACCATGGTCGTTGTCGTACGCAATCCCGTCTACCGGCTGATCGCGCTCGGCGTATCGGTGGCAATCGTCTTGATCCTCTACTTCGCCGTGATCAAGCCGAACAACGACACCGCGAACAACGCGGTGAAGCAGGGAGAGCAGCAGCTGAATCAGGCAGTCAAGAACGCCAACAAGCAAAGCGGCGGGGCGGTCCCGGCCAATGTCCAGAACCTGACGGCGTGCGTCGCCGCCGCAGGCACCGACACGGGCAAGATCCAGGCCTGCCAGGCGAAGTTCAAGCCATAGCGAATTGCGGCCGGGGCGGGCGGGGGCGGGGCGCCCTCGCCCGCTGGACCGCCGTCAGAGGACCTTCGACAGGAAGGTCTTCGTGCGCTCGTGCTGGGGGTTCGTGAGCACGTCGTTCGGCGCCCCTGATTCGACGACGACGCCGTCGTCCATGAACACGACGTTGTCCGCCACCTCGCGGGCGAAGCCCATCTCGTGCGTGACGACGATCATCGTCATCCCGTCCTTGGCGAGCTGGCGCATGGCGTCAAGGACGTCGCCGACGAGCTCGGGATCGAGCGCGGAGGTCGGCTCATCGAACAGCATCAGCTTTGGCTGCATGGCGAGCGCCCGGGCGATTGCCACGCGCTGCTGCTGACCGCCCGAGAGCGCGACCGGGTAGGCATCAACCTTGTCCCCGAGGCCGACGCGGGAGAGCAGCTCGTTCCCCCGCCGGCGCGCCTCGTCCCGGCCGACTTTCGCCACCTTGATCGGCGAAAGCGTGACGTTCTCGAGCGCGGTCATGTGCGGAAACAGGTTGAAGTGCTGGAAGACCATCCCGATCTCGGCGCGCTTGCGGCACACCTCGCGCTCGCTGATCTCGTAGAGCTTGTCGCCCTTCTCGCGGTAGCCGACCAGCTCGCCGTCGACGGAGATGCGACCGGAGTTGATCTTCTCCAGGTGGTTGAGGCAGCGCAGGAAGGTCGACTTGCCCGAGCCGGAAGGGCCGAGCAGGCACATCACGTCACCGCGGCCGACCTCGATGTTGATCCCCTTCAGGACCTCCTGGCGCCCGAAGCGCTTGTGCACGCCCTCGGCCTTGACCATTGGCTGACTCATTGGCCATGCCTGAACGAGAACCAGCGCTCGCGCATGGTGACTTGCTGTGTACGGCTGAAGCCGCGGCCGAAGCGGCGCTCGATGAAGTACTGGCCCACGTACAGCACGCTGGTCATCGCGAGATACCAGATGCTCGCGACGATCAGCAGAGGAATCGTCTGATAGGTCGCCGCGTAGATCTGCTGCGCCTCGAACAGGAGGTCGAAGACGGACCCGAGCACGATCACGAGCGAGGTGTTCTTCAGCATCGAGATCGTTTCGTTGCCGGTCGGAGGGATGATCACGCGCATTGACTGGGGCAACACGATGATTCGCATGATCTGAAGACGGCTCATCCCGAGCGACTGGGCCGCCTCGGTTTGGCCCTCATCGACGGAGATTATTCCCGCGCGGACGATCTCGGACATATAGGCACCCTCGTTCAGGCCAAGGCCAAGCGTCGCGGCGACAAACGGTGTGATCAGGGTGTTCGCGTTCGCATGAATGACCGAGGGGCCGAACGGGACGCCAATGTCGATGTGGTGAAACAGTGCCCCGATGAACCCCCAGAACAGCAACTGTACGAGTAGCGGCGTCCCACGAAAGAACCAGATGTACAGCCAGGCAAACCACGACACGAGCGGATTCGGGGAGAGCCGCATCACGGCGAACACGATGCCCAGGACGAGCCCGATGATCATCGCCACGGCGGTCAGCTCGAGCGTCTTGATGACGCCGTGCAGGATGCGGGAGTCGAACAGGTACTGCCCGACAACGTGCCACTGGAAGTTCGGGTTGGTGACGATCGCGCGGATGATCGATGCCGCGATCAGCAGCACGATCACCGACGCGATCCATCGCCCCGGGCGACGGAGCGGGACGGCCCTTATGTCTTCGGGCCGTCCCGACCGTTCTTCAGAAAGCTCTGAGGTAGTCACCTCGGAGCTCAGTTTGACTGATCAGGAGATGGCGCCGTTGATTTTCGGGTCCGTGATGGTGCTCGAGTTGAGGCCCCACTTGGCGAAGATCGCCTTGTACTGGCCGTTCTTCATCAGCACCTGCAGCGCGGCGAGAACCGCCTTGTCGAGGCCGTTGCCCTTCGCCATCGCAAGGCCGTACGGCGCCGTCGCATAGGCAGCGCCGACGAGCTTGAACTGGCCGTTTGACTTCTTGACCGCATAGGCCGCGACCGGCGAGTCGGCAAACACGAGCTGTGCCCGGCCGCTCGACAGCGCCAGGTTGGCGCCGTTCTGGTCGGGGAACACGAGCACGGTGACACCGGGCTTGCCGGCCTTCTTGCACTTGGCGCTCTGGGTTTGAGCGTCGGTCTCCTCCGTCGTGGCCTTCTCGACCGCAACGGTGTGACCGCAGATATCCGCAATGCTGCTGATGGTCGCGCCACCGGACGCCTTCGTGAAGAACGACTCCCCAACGTTGGCGTAGGTGACGAAGTCCACGGTCTTCTCGCGCGCCTTGGTGTCCGTGAATGACGAAGCGCCGAGGTCGTACTTGCCGGCAGCGAGGCCCGGGATGATGCTGTCGAACGTGGCGTTGACGACGTTCACCTTCAGCCCCATCACGGCGCCGAGCGCCTTCGCGAGGTCAGCGTCCATCCCGATCACGGTCTTGCCGTCGGTGGCGAAGAACTCGTCGGGCGCGTAGCTCGCGTCAGCGGCGACGACGAGTGTGCCCTTCGACTTGACCGACGACGGAACCATCGCCACGACCGACGCGTTCGATCCGGTCGAGGCGCTCGATGAGCTGGCGGCCGAGGTCGAGGACGTTGAACTGCTGCTGCTACTGCTGCTACCGCATCCGGCAACGGCGCCGACCGACAGCACCGCGAGGACGGGAACAACGAAGCTCCTCCATGTACGCATCTGACTCCTTCTCGTTGAAAACCCCGGGGTGAGAATATGCGACCGTGCACCGGCGCGACCGAGCTCTAACAAGTCGTCAACAGAGAGCTAGCCTTCGAGTTCATGCATGTGCGAGTGCGCCTGTTTGCCGTCCTGCGTGAACGCGCGGGCGCCGACGAGCTCGAACTCGAGCTACCCGAGAACGCCTCCGTCGGTGACGCACTGGCGCAGATGGGCCACATCACCGACGGCGTGCCCGTCGTGATGGCGGTCAACCAAGACTACGCCGAGGTGTCCGAGACGCTGCACCCGGGTGACGAGCTTGCGCTGATCCCACCGGTGTCCGGGGGCTCCGTCACCCACCAGCACGCGCGCGTCACCGACCAGCCGCTGGCGCTCGATCCGCTGCTCGAGCTCGTCCGCGATCCGCGCGCCGGCGCGATCGTGACGTTCTCCGGAGTCACCCGCGAGGTGCCCGAACTCGAGTACGAGGCGTATGCGCCGATGGCCGAGCGCAAGATCGCCGAGATCGTCGCGGCGGCGATCGCGCACCACGGACTGTGCGCCGCGGCGGCGGAGCATCGCGTCGGAATCGTGCCGCTGTCCGAGCCGTCGGTGACGGTCGCCGCCTCCGCCCCGCATCGCGACGCGGCGTTCAACGGCGCCCGCGAGATAATCGACGAAATCAAGGCCAAGGTCCCCGTCTGGAAGAAGGAACAGGGCGAATGGGTGAAGGGAACGACGCCGCAGCCCTGAGGGAGCTTCCGGCCGTCCACGAGCTCGCCGCCGCCCTCGACGCCCCGCACGCGCTGGCCGTCGCTGCGGCGCGAGCGGCGATCGAGGAGCGTCGAGCGGTGATCCTGGCCGGCGGGACCGCTGACCGCGAGGTGACCGACCGGGCCCGTGAGCTGCTCGCCGAGCTCGAGCGCGGATCCCTGCGGCGTGTGCTCAACGCCACTGGCGTGATCGTCCACACGAACCTCGGCCGCGCCCCCCTCGCCGACTCGGCCCGGCGCGCGGTGACCCGGATCGCCGCCGGCTACAGCAACCTCGAGCTCGATCTCGAGACGGGGGCGCGCGGGAGCCGCCACGCTCACGTCGAGGCGCTCCTGCGCGAGCTGACCGGAGCCGAGGACGCGATCGTCGTCAACAACGGCGCGGCCGCGGTCCTGCTCGCGACCGCTGCGCTCGCCGGCCCGGGCCGGGCGGTCGTGGTCTCGCGTGGTCAGCTGCTGGAGATCGGCGGCGGCTTCCGGATCCCCGAGGTGATCGCCCAGTCGGGCGCGAGGTTGGTCGAGGTGGGAACGACGAACCGGACGAGGCCGGAGGATTACCGGGACGCGGTCGCCCGCTGCGGGACCGAGCTCGGCGCCGTGCTCCGCGTGCACCCGTCGAACTTCCGCTCGATCGGATTCGTCGAAGAGGTGTCGGTGGAGGAGCTGTGCGGCCTCGGCGTCCCGGTGATCGACGACGTCGGCTCGGGCGTACTGGCCGGCGGTTTGCTCGCCCTGTCCGACGAGCCGGCGCTGAAGCGGTCGGTTAGCGCCGGTGCGGCGCTCGTCTGCTGCTCGGGCGACAAGCTACTCGGCGGCCCGCAGGCCGGGCTCCTCCTCGGCACGGCGGAAGCGGTGGCCGCGGCGCGCAAGCACCCACTCGCCCGCGCCCTGCGCATCGACAAGCTCTCGTTGGCGGCGCTCGAGGCGACACTGATGCTGTATCGCGAGCCGGAGCGCGCGCGGCGCGAGATCCCGGTGCTGGCCATGCTCGACGCCTCCGAGGAGGAGCTCGGCGAGCGCTGCTCCCGGCTCGCCGAGGCGATCGGCGGACCGGCCGAGATCGTCAGGGCGGTCGGCCGTGTGGGAGGCGGGGCGCTGCCGCTGCTCGAGCTCGAGGGTCCGGTCGTGGCCCTCGACATCGATGCCGACCCGGTGGACGTCGCGCGGATGCTGCGTGCGGCCGACCCGCCGGTCATCGCCCGGATCCACGATGGCCGCGTGCTGCTCGATCCGCGCACGCTGGCCGACGACGAGGTCGCGCTCGTGGCGGCGGCTGTTCGCCTGCCTCGATGACGCCGGCGCCGCTGACGCTTGGCACGGCGGGACATATTGACCACGGCAAGACCGCTCTGATCCGCGCGCTGACCGGAGTCGACACGGACCGGTTGCCCGAGGAGCGCGCGCGGGGGATCTCGATCGAGCTCGGTTACGCGAGCCTCGAGCTCGGCTCCGGTCGCCGCCTGTCGGTAGTCGACGTCCCCGGGCACGAGCGATTCGTTCGGACGATGGTCGCCGGCGCCACCGGGATCGACCTCTATTTGATGACGGTCGCGGCTGACGACGGAGTGATGCCGCAGACGCGCGAGCACGCGGCCGTGCTCCGGGCGCTGGGCATCGAGCGCGGCGTCGTGGCGGTGACCAAGGTGGACCTGGCCGACCCGGCGACGGCGCTCGCCGAGGCGGCCGAGCTGTTCGGAGGGGCGGAGACCGTCCCGGTCTCGGCGAGGACCGGCGCCGGGATCGACGAGCTGCGCGCCGCACTCGAGCGAGCGGCGCAGTCGTGCCCCAGCCGGGCTGAGAGCCGGGCGCCGTCCCGGCTCCACATCGATCGGGTGTTCACGATCAGGGGCGCGGGGACCGTGGTGACGGGGACGCTGTGGGCCGGCGCGATCGCGCGGGGCGATGAGCTGGTCGTGCTGCCCGGCGGAGCGAGGGTCCGCGCGCGTGGTGTCCAGGTTCACGATCGGGCGGTGGATCGCGCGGCCGCGGGTCAGCGGGTGGCGGTCAACGTGACGGGCGTCGCGGTGTCCGATCTCACCCGCGGCGATGTCCTCGCGGCCCGTGACGCGGGCCTGGCGCCGAGATATCTGCTCGACGCCGAGCTGCGCTTTGCCGGGCGCGAGCCCGACCACGGCGAGCGTGTCCAGGTCCACCACGGGACTCGGGAGAGCGCCGCCCGGCTCGCCTGGCTGGGCGGCGATTTCTGGCAGGTCCGCCTTGAGCAATCGCTGATCCCCGTGCGCGGCGATCGTCTCGTCATTCGCCAGATCGCCCCGCCGGACACGCTCGGTGGCGGACGGGTGCTCGATGTGGCGCCGCGCAAGCACGGACCCTCGCGCGAACTGCTGACGCGCCTGAAGCGGCTGTCCGATGGGCACCCGGACGAGCCGACCTCGTCCCCGGTGTCGGCGAAGCCGGAGCCGGTGTCCGCGAAGCCGGAACAGGTCGGGGCGGCGGACCCGCTACGGCCGAGCGCCCTGACTCTCGAGGGGAGGCTTCGGGAGGCAGGATTCGAGCCGCCACTCGAGAGCGAGCTCGATCCCGACGACCTCGCCGCGCTTCGGGCCGCGGGGCGGGCGGTGCGGGTGTCGCGGTCGCTGCACTTCCACCCCGACGCGCTGAGCGCCGTGCGCGAGCGGGTGATCGCCGTCGCGCGCGAGAACGGCGGCGCGATCACACTGGCTCAGCTGCGCGATGAGCTCGGCACCTCGCGCAAGTTCGCCCAGGCGCTGCTCGCGTACATGGACGGCGAGAAGGTGACCCTCCGCCGCGGCGATGTGCACGTGCTGCGCGGCCGCGCGGCGGGTGCACAGTAGTCGGCCTCAGATGACTGATTCCTACAGGGCGCCGCCGGCGGCAGGCGGCGCGGTCGGGTCCGCCGCCTCGCCGCTTGTGTGCTCGCGAACCAGGTAGTCCTCCACCACGTGTGGCGTCTCGCCCGCCCGCTCGACGACCGCGAGTAGGGCCGACATCGTCGCCACCTCCTCGACCTGCTCCTTGAGGAACCACTGCACGAACTGCTCGGAGAGGTAGTCGCTCTCCTCGCGCGCGACGCCGACGAGCGAGGCGATCTGGTCGCTGACCCGCTTCTCCTGCTCGAGCCCCAGCGCCACCGGAGCGACCAGGTCGGCGAAGTCGGTCTCCGGGGCCGAGACGCCCGGAATCTTGACCTGGGCGTCCGCGTCCAGGAGGTAGCGCACCATCATCATCGCGTGGTTGCGCTCCTCCACCGCCTGCGCGTAGAAGAACGCGGCCAGTCGCGGGAGGGTCAGCGAGTCGTAGTAGACCGCGTTGGCGATGTACTGCTGGGAGGCTGTGAACTCGTATCCGATCTGTTCGTTCAGACGCTCGACGAACCGGGCTGCGGCCATCGTTTCTCCTCTCTTGGATCCTGAGCTGATCCTACGGGCCTGCGCCGCCGCGAGGGGTGCCGAGGTGTGGACCATTCGCGCCGTGAACCTGGGCAAGGCTTGTCAGGTGGCGCCTTGCCGCCCAGCGCCGATGTAGATTGCCCATCATGTCTACTTGTCTAGTGACGGGAGGCGCAGGGTTCCTCGGGTCTCATCTCTGCGATGAGCTCCTGCGCCGGGGCCACCGCGTCATCTGCGTCGATAACTTGGAAACCGGCTCGCTGGCGAACATCGAGCACATCCGCGACGAGAAGTTCGTCCATCTCAATCTCGACATCATCGAGCCGTATTCGGTCGATGACGCCGTCGATTTCGTCTACCACCTCGCGTCGCCGGCTTCGCCGATCGACTACCTGCGACTGCCGCTGCACACCCTCAAGGTCGGCTCATACGGGACCCACCACACCCTCGGCCTGGCCAAGAGGCACCGGGCCCGGTTCCTGCTCGCCTCGACGAGCGAGGTCTACGGCGACCCGCAGGAGCACCCACAGCGCGAGACCTACTGGGGGCACGTCAACCCGATCGGCCCGCGCGGCGTCTACGACGAGGCCAAGCGCTACGCCGAGGCCCTGACGATGGCCTACCACCGCCAGCAGGGCGTGGACACGGCGATCGTGCGGATCTTCAACACCTACGGCCCGCGGATGCGCCCGCACGACGGCCGTGCGATTCCCACGTTCCTTCGCCAGGCTCTCCAGGACCGGCCGATCACCGTGTTCGGCGACGGGGCCCAGACGCGTTCATTCTGCTACGTGGAGGACGAGATCCGCGGACTCATCGCGCTCGCGGAGTCCGGCCACCACGATCCGATCAACATCGGGAACCCGGACGAGTACACGCTCCTCGAGCTGGCCAAGGCCGTCGTCGAGGTCACGGAGTCGAAGGCCGAGATCGTATTCGAGGCGCTTCCCACCGACGACCCGCAGGTTCGCCAGCCCGACATCACGCTGGCTCGCCAGATTCTCGGTTGGGAGCCGTCGATCGACCTCAGAGAGGGACTTCGACGGACGATCGATCACTCCGGCGTTGCCACGCTCGTCGGAACTGCGCGTTAACCAGCGGCACTCGTGGGTACGCATGCCGGTGGCCTGCGACCGCCCACTTAGTTAGCAACTTCGATGTCAAGATACCGTTACCACCAATGGGGAGAGATGACGGGCCGACAGGCAACGTGACGATCGAGCAGCAAGAGGCTACGGGCACCAACGGGGGCGGCTACGATCCGCCGCCGCCCAGCGTCCTCCCGGCACGGGATGTCCGGCGCAGGCGCCCAGCGGCCCTCTCCCTTCTGCTCCGTCTGGAGACCCTCCGCCGCGTGGCGAGGGTCCTCTCGCTCCTCATCCTCGACTGGATCGGTGTCGCGGCCGCGCTGTTCACCGCGCTCTGGTTGAAGCTCGCGCTCCGCGGCGACGGCAGCGCGGCGCAGGCCTGGCACGAGACCCGGCACTGGCTGGCGTTTGGGTACCTGATCACGGTGCTGATGTTCGCGCGCGCCGACCTGTACGCGGACCGCCCGCGCCGGCCCGGCTTCGCCCGCATCGCCACGGCGCTGTTCCAGGTCACGATCATCGCGCTGGTGTTCGCGCTGGCCAACGGCGAGCACTTCACCAGCTACTACGTGTTCTACGCGTCGCTCTTCTTCGGCACCGTCTACATCGCGACCCTCCGCGAGCTTCACCTCCGGTTCACCGGCTGGCTGCTCGAGCAGGCCGGGTACACGCGCCGCGCACTGCTGGTGGGATCGGGCAAGCACATCGAGGCAGTCGCGCACGCGCTGGCCGACCGCTCGCGCACGCGCGTGCAGATCGTCGGCTACATCTCGCTCACGCCGCGTCCGCAGAACGGCCTGCGCTCGCTGGGTGAGCTGCACGAGCTCCCGCAGGTGCTGGCCAGTGAGCGCGTGCAGGAGGTGATCATCGCCGACCCGGACTTCCCGCAGGAGCGGGCCGTGGAGCTCGTCGACCTGTGCCATCGCCGCGGCGTGACCGTGCACGTGGCCCCGTCGACGATGGAGATCCTGATCGACCGGGCGGAGTTCGTACCGGGCCAGACCGTGCCCCTGTTCACGCTGCGCCCGCCCGTGTTCGAGGGCATCGACTACGCGCTCAAGCGCACCTTCGACCTTGTGCTCTCGATCGTCAGCTTGGTCATCCTGAGCCCGATCCTGCTCGCGATCGCGATCGCGGTCAGGCTGAGCTCGCGCGGACCCGCGATCTACCGCTCGGTCCGGCCGGGCATGGCGGGCAGGCCGTTCTACTGCTTCAAGTTCCGCACGATGCGCGAGCACGCCGACCAGATCCAGGCCGACCTCGAGCCCCTGAACGAGAAGTCGGGCGCCCTGTTCAAGATCCGCCACGACCCACGCCTGACCAAGGTCGGGCGGATCCTCCGGCGCTTCTCCCTCGACGAGCTGCCCCAGCTGGTCAACGTGGTCCGCGGCGAGATGTCGCTGGTCGGCCCGCGCCCGCTGCCGATGCGCGATTTCGAGCGGCTCGAGGAGTGGCACAAGAAGCGCTACCTGGTGCTCCCCGGGATCACCGGACTGTGGCAGGTCTCCGGCCGCTCCGATCTCGACTTCGACGACCTCGTCCGCCTCGACTTCCTTTACCTCGAGCGCTGGTCGATCCTGCTCGACCTCTCGATCCTGCTGAAGACGATCCCCGCGGTGCTGAGCCGGCGGGGGGCCTTCTGATTTAGACGATTGGTTTCTAGAGGGCGCCGCATCCGCGGCGCCCCGTGGTTTGCGCACCGGTAGGCTGCGGCCTCGGAACCATGCCGCCGACCGAACGCCTAGTCATCAGCTTCGCCGCCGAGCCTCCCCAGGAGGGGTTGCCGTACGGGCGCTGGGCCGACACGCTCCAGAGCCACTTCCTCGAGGCATGCCGGGCGATCGACACCGAGGGCGAGGAGATTGGCGAACCTGGGGAGATCGCCTGGTTCCCCGACCGCTCGTTCGCCGGCCGCACCTACATCCCGGCCACCGCGCGCACCGCCGAGGGCTACGAGCTGTTCGGGTTCGTCTCGTTCGCGGAGGGCGAGGGCGGTCCGAGCGACTTCGCCGCCACCGCCGACTTCACCTCCGAGCTGGCGGAGAACAATCCGGACTGGAAGATCGACCTCAACGACGACGTGATCGGGCGCTGGCGCGGCGAGCAGGGCAAGACCGCGGACATGACCCTGGTCTGGGGCGTGCCGATGATCGCCGGCGGGTTGATCGTCAGCGCCGAGCTGGCCAACCTCGCCGTCGACCAGTGCGAGCTCGTCGATCAGCGGTTCACGCTGATCGCCCCGGACAACTACCGCGGCGACTTCCTCGAGGTCAAGCTGTGGAGCGGCCGCGGCCAAGAGCTGGCGGTCGAGAGCCTGTACGTAGACGACGAGGAATAGGCCGGCACGGGCCTATTGGGCGGGCTGCTCCTGGCGCCCGCGCGTGAGCGCCGCGGGGAGCCGGAGCCGGACCTCCTCCTCGGTGAGCGGGAAGTGGCACGCCGCCCGGGTCCCGGTCCCCTTCTCCTCGAGCACGGGCTCGTCGACCGAACAGCGCTCCTGGGCCTTCGGGCAGCGGGTGTGGAAGCGGCAGGCGCTCGGGGGGTTGGCCGGGCTCGGCACGTCGCCTGAGAGCAGCTGTCGCTCCCGCCGGCCGGCCGACCGGGTCGGGAACGGGCACGGCCGAGAGCAGGGCGCCCGTGTAGGGGTGGCGCGGGAACGCGTAGAGGGCTTCGCCGGGGCCGATCTCGACGATCTTGCCCAGGTACATCACCGCGACACGGCTACACATGTGGCGCACGACGCTGAGGTCGTGAGCAATGAACACGAGCGTCAGCCCCATGTCGCGCTGCAGGCCGCGGAGCAGGTTCAGCACCTGGGCTTGGATCGAGACGTCGAGCGCGGACACCGGCTCGTCGGCGATCAGCAGCTTGGGCTCGAGCGCGATCGCGCGCGCGACCCCGATCCGCTGGCGCTGGCCCCCGGAGAACTCGTGCGGGTAGCGGTTGTAGTGCTCGGGGTTCAGGCCGACCCGGTCCATCAGCTCCTGGACGCGCTTCTTGCGCTCTCCCTCACCGCGGTAGAGGCCGTGGATCACATACGGGTCGGCGATGATCGAGCCGACGGTCTTGCGCGGGTTGAGCGAGGAATACGGATCCTGGAAGATCATCTGGGCCTCGCGATGGAGTGCCTTGAGGGTCGCGCCCTTGGCCCGCGAGATGTCCTCTCCGGCGATCCGGACCTCACCGCTGGTCGCGTCGAGCAGACGAACGAGCAGGCGTGCGGTTGTGCTCTTGCCGCACCCGGTCTCACCGACGATCCCGAGCGTCTCGCCCTCGTAGATGTCGAACGAGATGTCGTCGACGGCCTTCACCGCCCCGACCTGGCGCTGGAAGATCACGCCCCGGGTGATCGGGAAATGCTTGACCAGGTTCCGGACCTCCACCAGCGTGGCCCCGTTGCCAGGCGTGCTCACGATCCGCCGTCCTCGGCCACCCGAACCGCCCCGGAGGCCTGTCCGGCCCCGTTCGGGACCGCCAGGTGGCGGAGCTCATCCGGCTCGCGTCCGGATGCCAGTCCCTGCCAGATCTTCGCCCGCACGGCGGGCTCGAGCAGACACGCAACCTGGTGATCGGTCTCGTCCGCGATCGGCTGGAGCTTCGGGTCAACGCGCTTGTGCTCGTCGCTCACGTACGGGCAGCGCGGGTGGAAGAAGCATCCGCCGGGCCGGTTGATCAGGCTCGGGGGCCGCCCGGAGATCGGGACCAGCTCCTCGTCCCGCGGGTTGTCCAGGCGGGGGATCGACTTCAGCAGTCCCCACGTGTACGGATGTTGCGGAGAGGCGAAGATCTCCTCGGTCGGGGCATGCTCGACGATCCGCCCGGCGTACATCACGCAGATCTCATCCGCGATCTCCGCGACGACGCCGAGGTCGTGGGTGATGATGATGATCGCCATCCCGAGCCGCCGCTGGAGGTCCTCGAGCAGGGCGAGGATCTGAGCCTGGACGGTGACGTCAAGCGCGGTCGACGGCTCGTCGGCGATCAGCAGCTTGGGCTCGTTCGCCAGCGCCATCGCGATCATCACGCGCTGGCGCATACCGCCGGAGAACTCATGCGGATACTGGTTGACGCGGTGCTGAGGGTCGGGGATGCCGACCAGGCCGAGCAGCTCGACAGCACGGGCGCGCGCCGCCGCCTTGGAGACCTTGCGGTGAACCAGCACCGCTTCCACCAGCTGCTTGCCGATCTTGAAGAACGGGTGCAGCGAGGAGAGGGGGTCCTGGAAGATCATCGCGATCTCATTGCCGCGGATCTTGCGCAGCTGATCATCGGACATTTGAACCAGGTCGCTGCCCTCGAACACCATGCTGCCCTCTACGTGCGCGCCCTGGGTCCGGGTCAGCCCGAGGGTGGTCAGCGACGAGACGCTCTTGCCCGAGCCCGACTCGCCCACGATCCCGAGCGTCTTGCCGATGTCGACCGAGTAGCTGATCCCATCGACGGCACGTACGAGCCCGTCCTCGGTCGGGAACGTGACCCGCAGATCCGTGACCTCAAGCAGGCTCACGAGTACCGGACGCGCGGATCGAGATAGGCATATGCGATGTCAACGACGATATTCGCGACAATGATGAAGCACGCGGCGAGCGTGATCGTCCCCTGGACGATGGGGAAGTCGCCGTGGGTGATCGCGTCGTAGTTCAGACGCCCGATTCCGGGGATGTCGAACACGGTCTCGGTCAGCACGGCACCGCCGAGGAGGATCGCGATGTCGAGGCCGAGGACGGTGACCAGCGGGGTGATGGCCGAGCGAAGCCCGTGCTTCATCACGACCGTTCGCTCCCGCAGGCCCTTGGCCCGAGCGGTGCGGATGTAATCCTCGCCCATCACGTCGATCAGGCTCCCCCTCAGCAGCCGGGCATAGATGGCCGCGGAAGTCGCCGCCAGCACGAACCACGGCATCAGCAGCGATTCGAACCAGTCGATCGGGCTGTTGGTGATCCCGGTGTAGCTGCCGGCGCCGTGCAGGAACGGGATCGGGAAGCGCCCGATGTCCGAGGCGAACAGGAAGAGGCAGAGCAGACCGAGCCAGTACACGGGAGCGGACACGAAGATCAGCGCCGTGGTCATCGACGTGCGATCGAGCCACGACCGGCGCTTGATGGCCGAGATGATCCCCACCGGGATCCCGATCAGGAGCCACACGATCACGGCGCCCACGGTGAGCGAGAGCGTCGCCGGCAGGCGATCGAGGATCAGGCTCTTGACCGAGGCGCCGCTGTAGTAGCTGAAGCCGAGGTTGAGGTGCAGGACCAGGTTCTTCATGTACACCCAGAACTGCGTGTACAGCGGCTTATCCGTGCCGAGCTGGTCGGCGATCTCGTGGATGATCTTGGGCGAGGAGTTACGCCCCGCCCGCAGCACGGCCGGGTCGACGTTCGGGAGCAGATAGAAGATCACGAACGTGATCGCGATCACCGCGATTATCAGCACGATCCCCCAAAGCACTCTGCGAACGATGTACTGAAGCATCTGATTCCGGTCGTGGTGGATGCGGGGCCCCGCCTCGCGGCGGGGCCCCACCTTCCTACCTGATTACTTCAACGACGTCCAGCTGTAGTCCCAGGTACCGATGTTCCACAGCTGGTTGATGCCGTGGACGTCCTTGGACTCGATGTTCGCCTGCTTGTCGAACACCCACGGAATCGCCACGGCCTGGTCGACCAGCATGTTGTCGACCTTGGCCCACGCCTGCGCGCGCGCCTGGTCGCCAACGGTCTTCTCGGCCGCCTTCATCGCCTGGTCGATCGGGGTCAGCGCGCCGCTCGTGTACGTCCCACCCTGCGACTTGAGCCAGTCCTGCCAGCTGGTCATGCTCCAGTTGGAGTTGTTCGTCGGCACGATGTTGTAGCCGGCGAACGTCGGATCCAGCAGCGTCTGCGGGTCCGACCAGTCACGGATCCAGCCGACGTTCGGACACGCGTCGATGGCCGCCTTGGGCACACCGCAGTACTTGCTGTACATCACCGACTGGTCGACGAGCGTGAAGTTCGTCTTGAACCCGAGGCTCTGAACCGCCTGGTTCAGGATCGCTGCGGTCTTGTCAGCCGGGTCGCCGGTCGAGCCGACGATCTTGACCGTGGACGAACCGGTGTACTTGCCGCTCGGGAAGCCGGCGGCCTTCATGTACTTCGCGGCCACCGTCGGGTTGCCGGCCGGGTAGTTGTTGAAGTCCACGTTCGGACCGTGGTCACCACCCGATTGGGCGTAGCCGGCAGAGCCGGGATAGAGGAAGTGGGTACCGACCTGGGCAACCACCTCACCGCCGTCGGCCTTGATCATCGCCTCGCGGTCGAGCGCGGCCCAGAGGGCCTTGCGGACGTTCACGTTCGAGAACGGCCCGGTCTTGTTGTTGATGGCGACGTAGTGGTCGCCGGCGCCCAGGACCGCGATCAGCTGGTTGTAGTACTGCTGGTAGGCCAGCTTGACGATCGGACCCGCGACCGTGTCCTCCTGGACCGAGTGCGAGCCGGTCAGCACCTGGCGCCCGATCACGTTCGGATCGCCGCCGATGTTGATGTTGATCTGGTTCGAGATACGCCGGCCGCGGGTCGGTCGACGCGTTCCAGTTCGGGTTGCGGACCAGCGTGGCCGACTTGCCGGGCTGGTAGCCGATGCCGAGGAACTTGCCGCTCGAGTCGGACTTGAGCATGTACGGACCGGTCGCGACCTCGTAGGTCGCGCCGTAGGTCGTCGGCTTCTTCTGGTCCATCGGGCCCGCGAACTCCTTGGGCACCGGGGCAGACAGCGGGAGCGACAGTGCGCCCACGAAGAACGACCCGTATGAGCCGGTCAGGTGGAAGGTGATCGTCGTGCTGTTCGGTGTGGAGATGCCCGGGATCGGGCCGCCGGTGGCCTTGTCAGCGCCCTGGATGTAGCCAAAGTAGGCGGGGAAGTAGGCGTTCCCTACGTTCGGGTTCGCACCGCGCTCGATCGCGTAGGCGACATCGGCCGAGGTCACAACGCGATTGACCGGCGGGCTGAACTTCACGTTCGGGCGGATGTGAACCGTGACGGTCTTGCCGCCGTCGCTGATCGTCGCCGGACCGGCGGCGAGGTCAGGGATCGCGTGCGTGGCGTCATTTGGCGGGAAGATGAACAGTGGCCGCTGAGTCGCGTAGACGACGGGATAGTCAAGCGAGAAGTACGACGAGCCTGGGTCCAGATGCTCGAAGTCCTCGTGCTGGTAGACGGTCAGGGTTCCACCCTTGGTTCCGCCGGTCAGCGTCTGGTTTGTGCCGTCCAGTGCGGGCTTGAGGTTGCTTGAGCTACTCGTGCCGCCAGAGCCGCCCGAGCTGCTACTACTGCTGCTCGAACCGCAGGCGGCAAGAGCCAGCGTGAGGCCACACACGGCCCCAGCCAGCGCGAGCCCCCTGGTCAACGACTTCATTCTGCCTCCTCTATGGGTAATTGGGCCGCTCATCGGTCGGCCTTTGGGTTGAGGGCGTCCTGCAAACCGTCACCGACGAGGTTGAACGCCAGGACCGTGAGCAGCAACGCCGCCCCGGGGAAGACCATGTACCACCAGACCGTCTCGAAGTTCGCGCTGGCATCCGAGATCATCTGACCCCAGCTCGCGGTCGGCGGCTTGACACCTACGCCTAGGAATGAGAGACCCGCTTCGAACAGGATGTTCGTCGGGATCAGAAGGCTCGCGTAGACGATGATCGGCGCGACCAGGTTCGGGAGGATCTCCTTGAACATGATTCGCCGGTTCGACGCCCCGAGCGAGCGCGCCGCCTCGACGAATTCCTTCTCGCGCAATGAGAGAACCTGACCGCGGGTGATGCGGAAGATGTACGTCCAGCCGGCGATCACGATGATGGCCAGAATCGTGGGCACGCCTGATTGGATCAGTCCGCCGAGACAGCCGTTGACCGCACACGCCGCACCGATCCCGAGACCGAACAGCAGGATCGGGAACGAGAGGACGATGTCAGCGAAACGAGACACCACCGTATCCATCGCGCCGCGGTAGAAGCCGGCGACCAGCCCCAGCGAGGTCCCCAGCACCGTTGCCATGAACGTGCCGATGATCCCGACCTCCAGTGAGACGCGTGCGCCGTAGATCACGCGCGCCATCACGTCCTCGCCGAGCGGATCGACTCCGAACGGGTGTGCCGAGGTCGGACCGATCGGGGTCCCGAACGCGTCGGTCAGGTTTGGGTTCTGGGTGTACGGCGATGGAAGCCCGAGCAGCTTGACGATCAGCGGAGCGAAGATCGCCATCAGGATCAGCAGCACGATGAAGATCCCCGACGCCATCGCGACACGATCCGCCCGGAAGCGCCGCCAGAACAGCGCCGTGGGCGAGCGCGCGGTGACGTCGCCGCCGACCAGCTCGACGTGGTCGACACTTGCCCCCACCCTCAACGAGAAGCTCTGACCCGACGACGCTCATGGGCTATGCCACATTCCGTGCCACACCTCGGTTCCCTCCTCCACAGACGGGGGGATACCACACGCCGGATCGCTTGTCATCCGTCGTTAACCGGGCCACAACGTAGTTCGCCGGGTCGCACAACGTCCCCCCGAGCCGCCGCGACCGTGCGGTTAACTCCTGTGCGGCGTAGGCCCAACCTTCGCACGCCCTCGTAGCTCAATGGATAGAGCACGCGCCTCCTAAGCGCGGGATGCAGGTTCGATTCCTGCCGGGGGCATCGTTGATACCTTCGAGCACTCCCTCGTGACCGAGCAGACAATCGAAGCTCCCCACAGCGAGCCCGCTCCGCCGGCCCGCGAGCAGTCCTCCGCGCGCGGTTCGCGCGCCGCGCTGGTCCGCTCCTACCCGTGGTTGCTCGTCGCAATCGCACTGCTGGTGATCTCGCTCGTGCTGGTGGTCTGGGCGCGGACCCGCCCCGGCTACGACCCGTACGGCTGGATGGTCTGGGGCTACCAGACCCTGCACCTGAGCCTCGACCTCGGTGGCGCACCATCCTGGAAGCCGCTTCCGTTCGTGTTCGACGTGCCGTTCGCGTTGTTCGGCCACGACCAGCTGTGGCTGTGGATGGTGAGCTCGGTCACGATCTCGCTGGCGGGAGCCGTCTTCGCGGGCCGGATCGCGTACCGCCTGACCGCGAGGGAGCTCGACGACGAGCATCGATGGCCGGCGATCGTCGCCGGCGTGTTCGCCGGCGCGGCCCTGCTCGGGCTCCAGAACTACATCCACTACGTGCTCAGCGTCCAGTCGGACACGATGATCGTGACGCTGTGCCTGGCTGCGATCGACGCCCACGTCTCCGGCCATCCCCGGCTCGCCTTCACGGTTGGGTGCTTCGCCGGACTCGGGCGCCCGGAGGTGTGGTCGACGCTCGCGCCGTACACGCTGTGGCTGTGGTTCACCAAGCCGGCCATGCGCAAGCTCCTGGTGGGAGGCTGGGTCGTGGTCCTGTTCTTCTGGTTCGGGGTTCCGACGATCACCAACAGCCGGCCGCTGCTGGCCGAGCAGCTGGCGCTCAAGTCCCCGCGCGAGCTCCATCAGAACAAGATCATCGGCACGATCCACCGCTTCACCGGCCTGACCTGGCTGCCGATCCAGCTCGCCGCGCTGCTCGCCCTCGTGATCGCCTGGCTGCGGCGCAAGTGGACCGTCCTGCTCCTCGGACTCGCCGCCGTGACCTGGGTGATCGTCGAGCTCGTCCTCGTCCTGCGCGGCCTCCCCGGAGTGCCCCGGTACCTGTTCGAGCCCGCGGCCGTGGAGACGGTGCTCGCCGCCACGGCGCTCGGCTGGATGCTGATCGAAGTCCGCCGCGCGTCGGCCTCCCGGGTGCTGCGCGTGGCCGCGGCGATCGCAGCCGTGGCCCTGGTCGGGACGATGGTTCCGGCCGCCGTGGCCCGGGTCCGCGACGAGCGCGCCGACCTCAAGCACGAGCGCCTGCGCACGACGATCATCAACCGCCTGGCGGGGACGATCAACGCGGTCGGCGGCTACAAGCGCGTGCGCGCCTGCGGGCACCCGGTGACGAACGTCGAGTACGTCAGCATCATGGCCTGGTACACGAAGCTGAACGTCGGGAAGATCGGGTATCTCCCGCGGCGGGAGCTGAAGAAGCCATATCCGATCGTTCTCTTCACCCAGCTACACAGCGGCTGGCAGACGCAGCCCTACCATCAGACGGGTGCGCTGCGGACGGCCTGCGCGAGCATGAACGCCCAGTGGATCTACACCCACCACCATCCGAACGGCGTTCTCGTACCGCTCCACTGACAGGCTCGACGCGATGGCGGAGACGGCTCTAAGAGGACCCGCGCCGCAGCCGGCCGCCACGCCGGCGCCCGAACGCTCCGGTCGCCGGCGGCTCTCCGACTGGCAGCTGGTGGTGCTGACGGGGGTGGTTCTGCTCGCGATCTCGACCCTGATCGTGGTGTGGGCGCGCACCCGTCCGGGATTCGATCCTTACGGATGGCTGGTCTGGGGTCAGCAGACGCTCAAGTTGTCGCTGGACACCAACGCGGCGCCGTCCTGGAAGCCGCTGCCCTACCTGTTCACCGTCCCCTACGCGATCGCCGGCCACTATCAGCTGTGGCTGTGGATGATCACGCTGGTCGCGGCGACCCTCGCCGGCGCGGTGTGCGGCGCCCGCATCGCCTACCGCCTCACGCCGAGGCGGACAGGTCGCCGCTATCCGGCGATGATTGCGGCCGTGGTCGCGGGGGCGGGGGTGCTCGCGATCCACAACTACGCGCACTTTTACCTGAGCGCGCAGTCGGACTCGATGATCGTCGCGCTGTGTCTGGGAGCCGTCGACTGTCACCTGAGCAAGCACTACAGGTGGGCGTTCGCGCTCGCGATCCTGGCCTCGCTCGGCCGGCCCGAGGCGTGGCTGTTCACCGGGCTTTACGCGCTGTGGGCATGGCGGGCGGTGCCCTCGATGCGCTGGTTCATCGGCATCGGGATCGTTCTGACCGTGCTGCTGTGGTTCGGGATCCCGGCCCTGACCTCGCGCAGCGCCTTCCAGGCCGGGAACGCGGCACTCGGCTCCGGCCGCGCACTCAAGCACAACAAGATCCTCGGGACGATCGATCGCTTCCTCGACCTTCAGGAGACGCCGCTCGAGCTGCTCGCGCTCCTCTCCATCGGGCTCGCGGTCTGGCGCCGAGATCGGACGACGCTTGCACTCGCTGCCGGCGCTGCGGGCTGGGTGATCGTGGAGATCGCGTTCGACCTCCATGGCTGGCCGGGGAACGGACGCTACATGTTCCCCGCCGCCGCGATGCTGGCCGTTGTCGCGGCGGTCGCCGTGGGCCGCCTCCTGGCAGACCCGCCGAGGGTGATCAGCGTGGCCGGCATCGCCGGGATCGCGGTGGTCGTCGTGTTCGCCGCCGCAATGGCCCCCGCCGCCGTCACCCACGTCCGCGACGAGCGCACCGACCTCAAGGCCCAGCGCCTGCGGACCAAGGAGATCAACCGCCTCAAGGGCGCGATCTCGAGCGCCGGAGGGGCGGCGCTGATCCGCCAGTGTGGCGAGCCGCTCACGCGTCTTGAGTACCAGTCGATCGTGGCCTGGAACCTGCGGGTCAACGTCTCGACGGTGGGCTACAAGTATTCGCGCGCGATCGCGCGTGGGACTCCGATCGTGCTGCTGACGCCCGAGTCGGGCGGCTGGAAGGTGCAGGCCCTGCACCAGCGGTTGGCTCAGTGCCGCGTCCTGCCGCATTGAGCTGAGCGCTCAGCGGTCCGGCCGCTCGGGGTAGACCTCGTCGATCGTGGTCAGGGCCACGTAGGGAGCGCCCGCGGCCTCGGCGATCGCCTCCCCGCCGCCGGCGAGCCGGTCGCAGATCGCCAACACGCCGCACACCTGCAGTCCCTCGGCCCGCACGGCCTCGAGCGCGCGGATCGTCGAGCCCCCAGTCGTGACGACGTCCTCCACGAGCATGCAGCGGTCCTGCGCGCTCAGCAGCGGACCCTCGATCCGGCGCGATAGCCCGTGCTCCTTGACCTCCTTGCGCACGAAGAAGGCGCTCACGTCGGCTCCGCCGGCGAGCGCCGCGCACGCGATCGGGTCGGCGCCCATCGTCATCCCGCCGACGGCCGAGGCGTTCCACGCGCGTGCCTGCTCCGCGACAAGCTCCGCCAGGGCGACGAATCCGGCCGGGCGCAAGATCGCGCGCTTGGCGTCGACCAGATACTGAGCCGTCCGTCCGCTGGTCAGCACGACCTCGCCGATCACCAGTGCGTGCTTGCTCAGTTCCGAGAGCAGCCGCTCGCGCGCTGTGGCCTGGGCGTCGAGATTCATACGGGCGACGTTCATGCTAGTCGCGCCCGCGGCCGATAAATCCCACCGTGATCCACCGACTGCTGGTGTGCACCGCCCTCGTCTGCTGCGCGCTCGTGGCCGCATCCTTCGTGATGTTCGCGCGCGATCAGATCGCCGGTGCCTCGAAGCATCAGCAGAACGAGATCATCGCCAGCACCCCCACCACCACGGGACCGGTCCCCGTGCACCAGGCCACGGCGCAGCCCCGCCGCTTCATCGACACCGCGGCGAAGGACCTCACCGCACCATTCCGCTCGATCGTCCAGAGCGACAGTCAGTGGGTCGAGCACGGCGTCCCAACCGTGCTCGCACTGATCGTCTACGGGGTCGGCCTCGGCTATCTGGCTCGCTTCACGCGCGGTATGAGCTAGCCGCCCACCGTCATCGGGAGGCGGGCGCGCGCCGCCCGCTCAGTGCTCGTAGTAGACGTCGACCCAGTCGCCGAAGTTCAGCCAGTTGTAGGCCGGGATGGCGTCCGGGATCGGTAGACGCATGCACCCGTGGCTGGCCGGATAGTCCGGGGCCGGGTTGTAGCCGTGGATCGCGTACCCGCCGATGAAGAAGCTCGAGTAGTACATGCCGTCGGGCAGGTAGCCCGGCGTGCGGCGGTAGACGTGGAAGTCGCCGAGCACCGTCGGGGTGGACGGCTTACCCGAGCTGATCGGGAAGATCCACACGACGTTCTTGCCGTCGATCAGGGCCAGCAACTGTCGCGTCAGGTCGCCCTCGGCGTGCCGCCCGTGCCGCGAGAAGCGGACCTTGAACTGGCCCCAGCCGTTGAGCAGGAAGCTGATCGTGCGCCCGTTGAGGGTCTGCGAGACGCCCCAGCCGAGGAGCCGGTGATAGGCGTCGAGGGCCAGGCCGGTGCCGCTGTCGTAGATGCCGGTCTGGGGGATGTAGAAGTGCAGGGACTTCAGCCGCTGCTGGACGAGCTGGACGAACCTCCCGGTCGAGCCGAACGAGACGTTGGTGTCCAGAGCCTCGAGACTGCGGCGTCCGATGAAGCCGAGCATCCGTGCGTCGCGCTTGTGGATCACCTGAAGGCGGATCGTGCCGACGCCGCGACTGGTGACGCGATAGGAGAAGTAGCCGAAGTGGTGGTTCTTCGAGGGCTTGAGCCGGAGGCTGACGGTCTTGAACTTCTTCGCCCCCAGGTACGCGACGAGCGTGACGCGCTGGTTCGGCACGTACGGGGTCACCACGCCGTTGACGTGAACTCCGCGGCCGGGAATCGTCAGCGTGTCGCGGTGCACGAAGAAGGCATCCGGGAGGTAGATCCGGACCGAGCCGCGCTTCGGCTTCGGCGGCGGCGGGGTCGGAGTGGTGGTCGTCGTCGTCGTGGTGGTCGTCGTGGTGGTGGTCGAAGTCGTGGTCGGGCCAGCCGCGAGTGCGGCCGCGGGGCCGAGCGACGCTACGACGATGAGAGTGAGTGCGCCCTTGAGGATCCGTGCCATTAATCGGAAGTAAATCAGCCCGACACACGACTTCCGATCGCGGGTGTGGAGGCCGCAACGGCGAACGGGCCGGTGATGAGTCCGATCACGAGCAGGGCGCCCGCCATCAGGGCGACGATCTCCCCCGCGTTCCAGTGCAGCTGATTGATCCCGAGCGCCAGCGAGTTGTTGATCGCGTGCAGCGCCATGCACGGGTAGAGCGATCGCGTGCGCCAGCGGACCAGGCAGAGCACGAAGCCCAGGAACCCGAGCGGGATCAGGTACTGCGCCGACGCCGATCCCGCGTGCACGAGCCCGAAGAAGAGGCCGGTGACGATCGCCGCCAGCCAGGTCCCGATCTGGCGACCGCCGATCGAGATCCGCCAATGCCTCAGCGCCCCGAAGATGAAGCCCCGAAAGAAGAGCTCCTCGGCGATCGGCGCGATCACGCAGACGAACACCGCGGCCGCGATGAGCGCGGCGGTGCTCTTGCTCACCCCAAGCTCGCTCGGGAGCTTGTCGGTGCCATGCAGGCTGACCAGCGAGGCGTACACGGCGGTGACGACGTAGTAGCCCACGGCGGCCGCCACGACCGAGCCGACGGCCAGAGCTATCCGGACCCGCCGAAAGCCGAAGCAGGCCGCGTTCAGCCCGCCGGCCGAGGCGGCGAAGTACAGCGCGGCCCCGACGAAGGCGAGGTCGAACACCAGATCCGCGGTCAGGCTGACCGCCGGCGAGGGGTGCGACAGGCTGGAGCCGTTGGCCGAGGCCGCGATGCCCACGATCACGCTGCCGAGAATCCCGACTCCGAGGCCCATCAGCACCGCCGCGGGCGCGGTCCACACTCCCCAGGGTGGGATGTCGTCGGAACGCGCTCGCGCCACCGGCGCCGGCGGCGGCTCGGTCACGGTCTGCGGGGGTGGAACGCTCGGCATCAGAGCGCTCAGGTTAGGCCCAAACCGAGTCCAGGTCGCCCAGCTCGGAGATCACGGGAGCCGTGTCATCGCCGAGCGCGCTCGCCCCGCGCCTGATCAGCACGGGCGCGATCCCGGCCGCCCGCGCCCCCGCGACGTCCTGCACCGGGCTGTCCCCGACGTGTACCGCAGCGCCGGCCCCGACGCCCGCCAGCTCCAGCGCACGCCGGAAGATCGCCGGCTCGGGCTTTGGCACCCCGGCCTCCGCCGAGGTCAGGATCCCGTCGATGAGCGGCCGCAGCTCGAGGCGCGCAAGAAGATCGTGCAACGAGACGTCCCAGTTGCTGACCACGACCAGGGTGATCGAGCGGTCGTGCAGGGACCGAAGCGCCGGCACGACGTCGTCGAACACGCGGAACCGCAGCGACGCCATCAGCGCCTCGGTGAGAGCGTCGCCGTCGACGTCCGCGAGCGCGGGCAGGGCATCACGCACGACCTCCGCGCAGCGGCGGCGCAGCGCGGCCAGGCTGGATCGGTCCCGGCCCTGATCGAGGTGGGCGCGGTAATACGCGATCTCGGCCGCGATCGCGCTCGAGGCCTCGTCGGCGGACACGTCCACCCCGAAGCGCCCCGCCAGCTCGGAGCGCAGCCGCGGAGCCGGTGGCTCGAGCGCGAGCAACGTTCCGAGCGCATCGAGAAGGACCGCTCGCGGCGGCGTCGGACCGGTGCGAGCGGTACCGGGCACGTGCATCGTGACCGCCAGTCTGGCAGCGCTGAAGGAGCCCGAACCGACGGGCCGAATCACGGTCCCAGCTACACTCAAACACCGTCCCAGGGCCCGGGCAGGCGCCCGTCCTTCGATTCCCGCCTCCCCGGAGGCTGACCCCTCAATGAGCCGACGCGAACGAATACGGCGCCGTGACCGCCACCGTGGATCCACCTTCTGGCGAGTAGTGCTGATGGTGTCGGTGGTCGGCATGTGCTTCCTCGGAGTCGGGCTGCTGGGAGTCGCCGGCTGGATCGTCAACGTTGCCGATTCCGCGCCGGACATCAACCAGCTCAAGCCGCGTGACCCCGGCCAGCTGTCGGAGGTGTTCGCGTCCAGCGGCAGCCCGCTCGGCTACATCCGCTCCGACATCCTGCGCACCGTGCTCCCGCAGCATTCGCTGCCGCGCGTTCTCACCCGCGCGACCATCGCGATCGAGGACCGCCGCTTCTGGCAGCACGGCGGGATCGACTTCCAGGGCATCCTGCGCGCGGGCGTCGCCGACGTGCTCGGCGGCGGTCGAAACATCCAGGGCGGCTCGACGCTGACGATGCAGCTCGTGCGCAACATCTATCTGCCCTACAAGCTGGCCGACACGCGCACGATCAAGCGCAAGATCGTCGAGGCCAAGCTCGCCGAGGAGCTCGAGTCCAAACGCACGAAGCGGTGGATCCTCACCGAGTACCTCAACGACGTCGACTACGGCACCGTCGGCGGGCAAACCGCGGTCGGCGTTGGGGCGGCCTCACAGCTTTTCTTCGACAAGCCGGTGTGGAAGCTCGACATCGCGCAGGCGGCGCTGCTGGCCGGCCTCCCCCAGGCGCCCTCGGAGTACAACCCGTTCCTCGCCCCGGGACTCGCCCGCGCGCGGCGCCACGAGGTGCTGACCGCGATGGTCAAGTCCGACTACATCACGCAGGCGCAGGCCAACCGAGCCGACCGCTCCACGCTCCAGGTCAAGCCGAACGACACCTACAGCAAGGTCGTCGAGCCGTACATCTTCGACTACGTGCGCCAAGCCCTGATCCAGCGCTTCGGGGTACAGACGGTCGAGAAGGGCGGGCTCAAGGTCTATACGACGATCGATCCGAAGCGGCAGGCGGAGGCGGAGCAGGCGATCCTCGCCCACGAGGGAGGGCCGGGACAGCCGGCGGCCGCGCTCGCCTCGATCAATCCCACCAACGGCCACATCGAGGCGCTCGCGACGTCGTCGAGGTACGGCACGGGACCCGGGGAGACGACGTTCAACTACGCCTGGCAGGGCCGCCGCCAGACCGGATCGGCGTTCAAGGTGTTCGCGCTGATGACCCTGATCCACGACTACAACGGCGACCCCAACAAGACCTACTACAACTCGCACCTGCTGGCGCCCGGATGGCTGCCCGGCTATCCCACCTACTCGGTCCACACCGCGGAGCTCAGCTATCAGGGCAACATCAGCATCACGAAGGCGACAACAGACTCGGACAACACCGTGTTCGCGCAGCTCGCGCAGGATCTCGGCATGGAGAAGGTGACCGCCACCGCCCACGCGATGGGCATCACCTCGCCGCTGACCAACTTCCCATCGGAGGTGCTCGGCGCGGTTGCCGTCTCACCGCTGGACATGGCCGATGCCTACGCGACGATCGCCAGCGGCGGCATCCACCATCCCGCCACGGCGATCACCAAGGTCGTGTTCCCGGACGGCAGCGTCGTCAATCTCGGCGACTCAAAGGGCACCCGTGTGTTCAGCCCCGGCGAGGCATATGCGGCGACCCAGGTGATGAAGACCGTGATCACGAGCGGGACGGGCACGGCGGCGAACTACGGCTGTCCCGCGGCTGGTAAGACGGGCACGACAACCAACTTCACAGACGCCTACTTCGACGGCTTCAGCCCACAGCTCACGACCGCCGTCTGGGTCGGGTATCCGAACGCCACGACCTCGATGCCGAACGGCTTCGGCGGCACGCTGGCCGCGCCGATCTGGCACGACTACATGTCGGTGGCCAGCAACGGCTTCTGCGGCGACTTCACGCCGCCGGCGGTGAGTTGGCACGGCACGGCCTTCTTCGGGCGGTTCGCCACGACCGGGAACCCGAACTCGGGCAACGGCTCCGGCAGCGGCTCGGGCAACGGTTCGGGCAACGGCGGCGGCACCGGCTCGGGCAACCCGTACAACAACCCGACCCTCTATCAGAACCCGCCGCAGCCGCCGGCCGGCAACGGAGGAGGCGGGCCCCACAAGCCGGCCGGCTTCGGTAACGGGCACAACCCGACCGGCGGCGGCAGCCCCGGCGGGAAGCATCATCCGTAAGTCCGACAGCCCCTGCTAGGTTTCACGCAGTTCGGGCGGCCCCCCGCGTGCCCGAAACCACTCCGGATTCCCGAAACCCACCGCATGCCCAAAGAAGAAAAAGTCGAGCTCGAGGGCGAGGTCATCGAGGCCCTGCCGAATGCGATGTTCCGCGTCAAGCTGGACAACATGGACCGTGTCGTGCTCGGGCACGTTGCCGGCAAGATGCGCCGCTTCCGGATCCGGATCCTCCCCGGCGACCGGGTGCGGGTCGAGCTCTCGCCGTACGACCTCGATCGCGCCAGGATCGTCTACCGGCACCGCTGAGCCGGAGCCGGCCGTGCGCGAGCTCGAGCTGATCGCGGCGCTCGAGCGAATCCTGACCTCTCGCGATGCGCGGATCGTTCGTGGCCTCGGCGACGACGCCGCGGTCGTGCGCGCGCGGGGCTATGCCGTCACCTCGCTCGACGCGGTGGTCGAGGGCGTCCACTTTCGTCGCGACTGGCTCTCTGCCGAGGAGATCGGACACCGCGCCCTCGCGGCCGCGCTCTCCGACCTGGCTGCGATGGGAGCGGACGCGGGCGAGGCGTACATGCTGCTCGGCCTGCCGAGCGGGACTGATGCCGACCTGGCGCTCGGCATCGCCCGCGGCGCGCAGGCGCTGGCGCAGCGGCTCGACGTCGCGATCCTCGGCGGCGACGTGACCCGGACGGCCACGCTCACGGTGTCGTTCACGGTGACGGGGTGGGCGGAGGATCCGGCGTCGCTGGTCGGCCGGGACGGTGCTCGGCCTGGCGACGTGGTCGTGGTCACCGGAGTCCTGGGCGAAGCCGGCGCCGGCCTCGCTCTGCTCGACGGGCGCGCGAGGGCCGCACCCGGCATCGACGCCGCCGGATTGCGCCGGCGCTACGCATGCCCGGAACCGCGGCTCGCAGCCGGACGGGCGCTGGCCGAGGCGGGGGCGACGGCGATGATCGACGTCTCGGATGGGATCGCCACCGACGCTCGGCATCTCGCGCTGGCCAGCAGCGTGGCGATCGAGTTGGCGCTCGGGTCGCTACCGGTGGGGCCCGGGGTCGCGGAGGTGGCGGATCAGGTGGGCGTCCCGGCGGCGGTGCTGGCGGCCACCGCGGGCGAGGATTTCGAACTCTGCGCCTGCCTCCCCGCGCAGGTCACACCGCCCACCGGCACGACCTTGATCGGGCGAGTGCTTGCCGAGGCCCCGGAGCTCAGGTTCAGCGACTCGAGCGCACGACTGTCCGGCTACGAACACGTGCTGTAGCGCCGGCCTGCGGAAGCTGGTTCATCCGGCGGACGATCGCATCGGCGACCGCCTTCGGGTCGACCCGATAGGAGCCCTGTCTGATCTTCTTCTTGATTTCGGCCACCTTCTTCTCGCGATCCGACTCCATTGCTTCTCCTCCAGCATCGGCAGCCTCTGACCCGGTCTCGATCGGGTCTAGACCCTAGATATTGGTGTTACCCAAAACGCGTGCATAAGCAACCTTAATGGCCCGGGGGCACCGGCTCGATCGTGCGCAGGCGCGCGAACACGATGATTCTCTGGGCGGCGCTGTAGAGCGGGTTGCAGGCGGACAGGACAAGGCGCTCATAGCCGACGTTCTTGGTCACCCAAAGCGCGGTCGGAAGCACGATCCGGTGGTACTGGACGATGTAGGTGAACTGCCCGTAGGGCATCTTGAGCAGGATCTGATCGCCCGGCCGCAGCTCGTCGATGTGTCGGAACGGGGCCAGGTACGTCGTGCGGTGTCCGGCGATCGCCACCGTCTGGCCGAGCCCGGGCAGCGACGTCGCGGGATAGTGGCCGGGGCCCTTCTCCAGACTGGCCGGGTCGGTCCCCTGGACGACGTCGTAGGAGGCCCCGATCTTGCTGATCACGATCCGCCCGATCGCGTCGCCGGTGGAGATCTGGCGCAGCTCGCGGCGGGCCAGGTAGGAGACGCGCTGATCGATCGAATGCAGGCTCTCGAGAGCGTGCCGATCGATCCGCGAGAGCGGGGCCGTCTGGAGGCTGAGGAAGCGCTTGTCGATCTGACCGCGCTCGATCAGCGCGATCACCGCCGTCACCGGCTCCTGCCAGAGCAGCGTCACGCCGGCGTCGACCAGGAGCAGAAGCCCGGAGATGATCAGCACGGAGGAGATGTCGCGGACGAGCCGTCTCACGCGATCCGCACCTCCGGTCTCACCGTCGTGCGCGCAGGGCCGACTCGGTTCCGCCGAGCGATCCGGGTCCCGCGTAGGTGGCGGGGCCCCTGACCGTGACCGGCGTCTGGACCGGCCGGTCGAGGCGCTGGGCGCGGACGGCGATCGAGATGACGCTGGCCAGGCAGCCGAGCAGCAGGCTCCACTCGACCGCCACCGGGATGCCGATGTGGCCGCCCGCCACCAGCAGCAGGCCGTTCCAGGCCACGCCGGCCGGGCCGAGCCCGAGCGTGCCCGCGTAGTAGATGACGACCGCGACAGGTGGGACGAGGCCGATCAGCAGCATCGCCACGATCAGCGGCCGTGGCAGGCGCAGGTCCGGGTCGACCACCCACATCCACAGATGCAGGGCCGGAACGACCAGCCCCGCCGCGATCGGGTTGCGGACCCAGATCACGAGCGTGGTGAAGCACATGACGAGCAGCGTGCCGGCCGCCGCGCCCGCGCTCGAGGACACATCCCAACTGCGGACTCCTGCCAGCAGCCCCGCGACGCGGCCCCAGGCGAAGAACATTGCGGTCACGACAGCCAGGATCAGGACCAGGACCGCGATCCCACCGCCGCCGAGCGGCACAGCACCGGCCGCCAGCGGGCCCGGAGGGGTGATCCCGAGCGCGCCGGTCAGCTTGGCTGCGTAGGTCAGGCCGAGGGCGAGCAGGAACGGCAGCGCTCCGGCGAGGACCCACACCAGCCAGCGCAGGATCGAATGGCCACGGCGGCGCGCCCGGGCTGCCCCGTCGACCGTCGTGAGAAGGACGGGGAGGATCAGCGCCAGCACCATCAGACGGATTGCCCACGGAGGGATCACCTTCCCGTCATAGAGCAGGTAGGCCGACGGTGCGGAAACCGAGGGTCCCGTGTCGAGCGCGGAGACGGCGCTCAGCGCCGTCCGGCCGAGCTGCCCGATCCTCGCCTGGCTGACCGGCTCGTCCGGCGCAGGGCTCTTCTCGCCGGCGAGCGAGAGGAGCACTGCCGGCTGCCCGGCCGCGCCGAAGGGGCCCTGCTCGGTCAGCGTCAACGGCAGCGCGAGATGGGAGAGCTGTCCGGCCATACTCGTCCCGCCGGGCCGGAGCACGGCCTGCGAGCCGAGCGCGGCGGCGACCGTGTTGCGCAGCATCGTCGGGGCGAGGAGCGGCCCGTTCGACCACGGCACAACCACGGGCTCATTGATGCGCCGGCCGGCCAGATCGCCGAGCGCGATCACGGCGTCGATCGGCCCGGGGAGCGTCTTCGCGAGCTGCGCCGCCCCAGCCTGACCGGCAGAACCGCTGGTCGAGACGAGCATGATTGTGCGGTGCTGGGTTTCGCCGGACAGCACGCGGGCGAGCTCGAGCATCACGGCCGTGCCTGAGAGATCGGCGACGGACGGCGAGCCGAGCGAATCCCGGTGCGAGACGACCACGATCGTGCCGCTCCGAAGCCCGGCCCGCGTTCCCATCACCGTCTCGATCGTCCGCTTCCCGTCCGCGGTGCTGAGCCGGTCTGAGCGCGTGGACACGGAGAACCCGTCGTGCTTCAGCGTGCGGGCGACGTACGTGCCGACGTCGTAGTCGTCTGACGACCCCGGTCGGCGGTCAGGGTAGTTGCGGGCCAGCGAGGTCATCGTCGCGTAGGCGTTCTCGGCGTTGTAGGCCTGAGGCGCCAGATTCGTGCCCACGGCGCCCTGCTGATCGGTCAGCGAGAACGCCAGAACGAACACCGCGAGCGCGACCGCGATCAGCGACGCGCGGTAGATGCGCGGATCAAGCATCGGTCGAGAGGTTAATGGCCGATGGGGAAACTTCTGTCGCTTTGATCGGTCCTACAGACGCACCACTACCCTATTTGCAGGAAGAGGACAGGATCATGGTCGATCGAACAGCGCGAATCCTGCTCGTGGACGACGAGCAGTCGATCCAAACGCTCCTCTCCTATCCCCTGCGCCGCGACGGCTACGAGGTGGTGCAGGTGTCCGACGGACGCCAGGCGCTCGATCGGTTCGAGGAGGAGCCGTTCGATCTCGTCGTCCTCGACCTGATGCTCCCGAAGATCGACGGGCTCGAGGTCTGCCGCCGGCTCCGGAGCCACAGCTCGGTGCCGATCATCATGCTGACGGCCAAGTCCGAGGAGATCGACAAGGTGGTCGGCCTCGAGCTCGGCGCCGACGACTACATCACCAAGCCATTCTCGCTGCGCGAGTTCTCGAGCCGGATCAAGGCCGCGCTGCGACGGGCCGAGATGAGCCGTCCGGCCGAGACCGCCCCGGACGAGGCGCCCCTGATCGTGCGCGAGCTGCGGATCGACTTCCCCAAGCGAAGCGTCCGCGTGCGCGGAGATGAGTCGCAGCTGACCTTCGTCGAGTTCGAGATCCTGTCCGCCCTGGCCCGGGCGCCGGGCCGCGTGTTCACGCGGGACATGCTGCTGGCGCGGATCTGGGGCGACTCGGCGTACCGGGACCCGCGCACGATCGACGTCCACATCAGGCACCTCAGGGAGAAGATCGAGCGGGACCCGAAGGACCCCGAGTACCTGTTCACCGTGCGCGGGGTCGGTTACCGATTCCGCGACACCGAGCCCTAGCGACCCCGTGCTGTCCCTGCGACTGTCGCTGCGCAACAAGCTCGCGTTCGTGTTCTTCGCGATCACGCTGATGGCGATCGCCACGCTGTATCTGTACGTCGCGCCGGGGCTGAAGCGAAGGCTGATCGATGAGAAGCTGAACCAGCTCTCCCGAGCCGTCCTGACGTACTCGCGCCCGATCAGCGCCACCGTGGGCAGCACGCGACCGGAGCGCTTCGTCCGCGAGCTCGTCAACACGGCCGCCGCGCGCTCGAGCAACCGCGTGAGCCTGATGTCGGTGGCAATCGCCGTCGCGCCGGGAGGCCCGCAGCTGACTCGGGAGGCCGACTCGGCTGGGCCCTCGGGCGAGCCGCTCCTGTTCCCGGTCGCCCACACCGCGGTCGCCCGCGGCCGGCCCACCACCGGCACCGAGTCGACCCCATCTGGCCCGGTGGCCGAGGCCGCCTATCCCGTCTACTACCAGGGGCGGGTCGTGCGCGTGATCGTCTTCTCGGCGCCCGTCTCCGACGTGGCGCGCAGCGTGACGATCGTCCGCCACGAGGTGCTGGTGGCGGGGGGGATCGCGCTGCTGCTCGCCCTGATCGGCGGGAGCCTCGTGGCCCGCGCGCTGGCCGGGCGCGTCAAGCGACTCGAGCGGGCCGCCGAACAGGTCGCCTCGGGCGAGTTCGAGCACCCGATCCGCGTCGACTCGACCGACGAGCTCGGTCAGCTCGCCGTCGCCTTCAACGACATGCAGCGCCAGCTCGCCCAGCTCGAGTCGGCACGCAAGAAGTTCATCGCCACCGCCTCGCATGAGCTGCGCACGCCGATCTTCTCGCTCGGCGGGTTCGTCGAGCTGCTCGAGGACGACGACCTCGACGCCGAGACGCGCCGGCGCTTCCTCGAGCAGGTCAGAGCTCAGGTCGATCGTTTGCGCAAGCTGTCCGTCGACCTGCTCGACCTGTCCAGGCTCGAGGCCGGGTCGCTTGAGCTGCGGCCCGAACAGGTCGACCTCGGCGAGCTGACGCGCTCGGTGTCCGGGGAATTTGAGCCGACTCTGGCCCAGCACGACGCGCACCTCGAGCTGCGGCTCACGGCGCGGCGGATCGAGGCCCAGTGCGATCCGGTGCGCGTGGCCCAGATCATGCGCATCCTGATCGACAACGCCCTCACGCACACGCCGGCCGGGACCCGGATCGTCGTCACCGCCGGGCGCGAGGACGGCCACGTGCGCCTCGCCGTCCGGGACGACGGCACGGGCATCGACACGGACGCGGTAAAGCGGATCTTCGAGCCGTTCTACACCGCGGACGACAAGCAGGGGAGCGGCCTGGGTCTAGCGATTGCGAGCGAGCTGGCCGAGCACATGTCAGGGCACCTCTTCGTTCTCTCGGCGCCCGGCGACACGGTGTTCACGCTCGAGATCCCGGTCTAGGGCGCTCGGGAGGGGGCCCGCCAGCTGTAGTTCCTGATCGTCCGGTTGCAGCCCGGGAGCGCACCGGGATGGTTTGGAACGCGGCCTTCGCGATGTGCGACGACCCGGACTTTCGGCACAAACCCGCCCCGCCGGGGCGACCGAGGCTGGAAAGTCGCCGTCAGCGTGACTTTCGCGCCGCGGCCACTGTGGCGGACCCGAATTTGTTGCGTTTCTCCGGCGCCCGGTTGGCGCGAGTTGGCGGTGCACCGGCGTGCCTCCAACAACCTCGAAAACTCGGATCCGGCGGGGCAGGGAGGTCGGTTCAAGTCTGCTGAGCAGACTTAACCTCGAAGGCTCGAGAACCGCGTCGCAGCTTTCGAGGTTATGCACGCCCTCCCGGCCGCGACGCCGCGACACCGCGGCGCAACCCGCAGGCGACCAGCACCGCGCCCCGCTAGCCGGCCCTGATCGTCCGGTTGCAGCCCGGGAGCGCGACCGTGATCGGCCCGTCGCTGTGGACATGCACCGTCACGTGACAGTCGACGTGGGCCCGGGTCACGCTGATCGAGGCGGTCGCGATGTTCGTGGCCTGGACGTCGATGACGTCGGCCCGAGCGAGCCTCGGGGCCGAGCCCCATGTCTTCGAGAAGCGGGTGAACAGCAGCGTCCCCAGGTTCCCGCCGGTAAGGGTCCCAGCGCCGATCTTGAGGCCGGACGCGGTCGGATCGCCGTAGCCGAAGCCGTGTGAGAAGGCGTCGAAGCTCCCGAGCTGGCCGGCCGCGCCGCTGCGCGTTGTGAGCGCCGAGACCCAGTACGCGTGGTCGGCGACGATGCCGTAGGCGGAGTGGTCGCGCGCGCGGTCGACGACGTAGGTGACGTGCGCCGGGTTCCGATTCACCATCGCGGTGTCGAGGAACGCGGCCGCCGGCGCGAACTGGTCGTTGATCGCAAGCTCGAGGTGATTCGGGAACAGCGGCGAGCACTTGACGTTGGCGCAGGGCTGGAACACGTCGAGCTCGTAGCGGTAGCCGAGACTGGCGAGCTCCGTGCCGGCGGGTGTGAACAGCGCCGGGTTGACGAGCTCGTCCGCGGCGTTGTTCCACATCAGAACCGGCAGGTTGCGCAGCGACGCGAGCACCCCTGTGGTCGTCTCCGTGCCCACTGTCGGCTGGGCCCGCGCGAACAGGTCCGGGAACTGAGCTCCGAGCTTGAACGTGCCGATGCCGCCCATCGAGTATCCGGTGATCTAGGTGTAGGCGGGGTTCAGGCGGTAACGGCGGGCGACGTCGGCCCACACCTCGAACACGTCGGCCTCACCCAGACTCTCGTACTCCTGGTCGGGCCCACGCGCCTCCGGCGTGATCACGATCGAGGGCACTGCGCGCCGCGCGAACTGGAGCTGGTTACGGCTGCCCAGGTACTGGTTGTAGTTGGCGGCGAGCGAATGCAGCTGCAGCGTCATCCCGAACCCCGCCTTCGGTACGGGGCCGCTCGGCACGTAGATCGCATACGGCTCGAGGCGCCCGCGGTACTCGGGCGTGCAGGAGGCCGGATTGGACGCGCCGGCGAGGCCGCACTGGTGGGTGAACTCGGCGCCCTGTCCGGGCTCGAAATGGCTGGCCAGGATGCGGTCGATGGGACCGCTCCGCGGCACCTGCGAGTTGTCGGTCACTCTTCGCGCGAGCTTGCCGAAGTTGACCTCGGCGAAGAACGGCGAGATGTCGCCCTTGGCCAGCGCCGCGCCCTGTCCGCGGTCACGCCACCATGCGGCGTCGGTGACGGCCGAAACGCTCTCGGTCACGCTCGGGAACGGCTCGTGCGTGCGGAAGGCGACGTTGAAGAATGCGGCCGGGTGCGTCACGAGCCCGGCGCCGCCCGGATGAGTCGCGTCCGCCGTGGTCCGCGGGAGCAGGTAGCGGCCGGCTCCGGCGTCCCACAGCCCGACACCCATCGCCATCCGCACCGTGCTGCGGCGAGGGTTCCAGTCGCGGTGCGGGACGTCGACCTCGATCTGCCGGCGTTTCAGATCGACCTTGACGGTTGGCGCGGGGCCGGACACGGGCGTGGCACCGCCGGCGTGTGTGAGCTGACCGATCAGGTGCCCCTTGCCGGAGGGGTGGACGGTCAGGAACAACTTCGCGGGCGTCGTGATGTTGGCGCCGTCGGGGAACGGGAACACCTGGCCCGGCCTGCCCCCGATCGCGATCGAAAAGGCGATCAGCGAGGGGTTAACGAGCGTGTTCAGCGTCACGCGGAAGGCGGTGGCTCGCTTCAGCGGCTTGACGCGAAACTCGACGAGGTCGGCAGCGTTGCTGTCGTAGCCGGGTCCGGTCGGGTAGGTGTAGGTGCCGTTCGGCATCGAGAACAGGTCCCCCGCGGCCATCGCCTGCGGGTCGGTCGGGTCGACCAGCTCGTGCGCCCCGTGATCGTCGTAGAGGAAGTCCTGGTAGAGGAACTCGCCGCGCCGGTAGGCGGTCGCTCCGGAAACGAGAATCGGAGCGCTCTTCCAGGGCCCGGCGTTGGTCAGCTGCGGCGCCGCGGCCGGCTTCGCGTACAGGATCGACGGGCCGGGGCGCGGGGCGGGGCCGCTGTAGAGCGAGGACTGCCTCGCGGCGGCCGCGGGCGCGGCCGTGGTCAGGGCGGCCGCCAGCGCGGCTGTGGTCAGGGCGGCTGTCAGCGCGGCTGCGGTCAACGGCGGTGTCCTCACGTCTCTCCCTCCCAGTAGCCGACGTTTCCGTCCGCTCGTCTGAGCATCACCTTGTCGGCGTCGTGACCCGGCCACACGCCGATCTTGTCGCTGTCCGGATAGACCGCGACCGCCGGCTCTCGGGCACTGGAGAACATCAGCGTCCGCGCGGTGGTCTCGGACCGGTTGACCACCTGGTGCGCGCCATCCGGGCCCTGCGGGAACCGGACCACGTCCCCCGGGGCGAGTGGGTGCTCACCATCCGGATCGCGAAGCACGACGTCGCCGTCGATCACGATCAGCCACTCCTCCTCGTACTCGTAGTGGTACGGGCACAGCGCCTGACCTGGCGGCAGCTCGAACAGCTTGACCGCCAGGGCCTGGCCGCCGGCCAGCCTCCCGACCTTCGCGATCCCGGAGCGGAAGCCCGGCGGATCCTCGTCGTCGTACTCGAACACCGCAGAGAAAATGTTCGGCCTCACCACGCCGGGCATCTTGTCATCTTCACAATGGGGCGCGTGACAGTTGACCGAACCATGATCCTGGAGCTGGCGCTCGAGCTGCGCGAGCAGGTCCTGCCCTCGCTGGGCTCGGTCGCGGGCCGCCGGTTCGCGGGTGACGGCGCCGGCGGCGACGTCACCTTCGCGGTCGACGAGATCGCCGAGACGGCGCTGCAGGAGTTCGTCGCCGAGCGCGCACCACGCACCGCCTTCTACTCCGAGGATCGCGGCCTGGTGGCCCCCGACTCCGCCACCCACGTCCTGGTCGTCGATCCGATCGACGGGACCCGGCCAGCGATGGCAGGCCTCGAGTCGGCATGCGTAGCGGTCGCGCTGGCGCCGCTCGACGACGGCGAGCCGACGATGGCCGACGTCGAGCTCGGCTGCGTGGTCGAGATCAAGTCGGGCGACTGGTACCTGGCCACGCGCGGGAAGGGCATCGAGTCGACCAGGCCCGCCGCGCTCAGCCGAAATGCCGACGTCGGGCGGATGTTCTGGTCCTACGGATTCCGTGGCCGACCGGCGCGCGAGACGGTGGAGGTGCTGGCCGAGCTGATCGACGCGTCGTCGGTCGGCGGAGGCACGTTCGAGCTCGGCTCGCAGGCCTTCTCGATGACGCGCGTGGTCACGGGTCAGCTGGACGCCGTGATCGAGGTCGGCTCGCGCGTGGTCGACGATGTGCCCGGGATGCGACAGGAGTTCGAGCGCATCGGCGGCGGGCAGGTCCTCAACAACTCCCCCTATGACCTCGCCGCCCCGTGGCTGTGCCTGCGCGAGGCGGGCGGGGTGGTGACCGACGGGTGGGGCGAGCCGCTCGACCGGCATCGGCTGCTGGGCGCCGGGCACGAGTTTCAGATGTCCTCGATCTCGGCCGCGAACGCCGAGCTCCACGCCGAACTGGTGCGCGCGATCGACGCCGGGGTCGCGCGGCTGAAAGCACTTCGGGCATAGATGGTGATTCCGCGGCCGCGTGGGGCCGGGGGATTGGGCCCCCACCCGCCGATCAAGCCGGGCGAGGATGCAGGGCGACGCCAATACTGGAGGTATTGGCGAGCCCGAGGACGACGATCCGGCGCCGATCGGCCGGATTCATCCGGCACGCGGGGTCGGGAATCAACCATCCAGGCGATATCGTCTCGCGCCGGTCGCAATGCTCCAGCCCGTCGCCGTCGCCCACAAGCACCTCTCCGACTACGCCAGCATCGTCGGAAGATCGCTCGTCGACGAGATCCGCGACCGGGCGGAGCGGCTGAAGGGCAAGCGCATCCTGCACGTCTCGGCGACCGCGTTCGGCGGCGGCGTGTCGGAGATCCTCTACACCCTGGTGCCGCTGATGGTCGACGTCGGCCTCGCGGCCGAGTGGAACGTGATCTATGGCCGGGAGGAGTTCTTCAACGCAACCAAGGTCATGCACAACGCGCTCCAGGGCAACCCGGTCGACCTCAGCGCCGAGCAGTGGGAGATCTGGCAGCGCTACAACGAGATCAACGCCCGCGACATGTCCGATGGCTGGGACGTCTGCATCGTCCATGATCCGCAGCCCGCGGCACTGTGCTCCTTCGTCCCCGAGAAGGCGCAGAACTGGATCTGGCGCTGCCACATCGACCTCTCGACGCCGAACCCGCTCACACTCGAGCAGCTGGTGCCGTTCCTCGATCCCTATCCCGCAGCCGTCTTCCACATGCCGCAGTACGTTCCCTCCGGGATGGACGGCCGCGCGCACATCATCCCGCCGGCGATCGACCCGCTCGCGCCCAAGAACATGGCGTTCTCCCCCGAGGACGCCGTCTACATCTGCGAGCAGTTCGGAATCGACGTCGATCGCCCGCTCCTATGCCAGGTCTCGCGGTTCGACCCGTGGAAGGATCCGCTCGGGGTGATCGACGCCTACCGGATCGTCAAGGAGCGGATGCCGGACGTACAGCTCGCGCTGGTCGGCTCGATGGCCACGGACGATCCCGAAGGGTGGGACTATTTCAATGCGACCGTGGCACACGCGGACGGCGATCCGGACATTCACATCCTCAACAACCTCAACAACGTCGGCGCAATCGAGGTCAACGCGTTCCAGTCACACTGTGACGTGGTGATTCAGAAGTCAACGCGGGAAGGATTCGGTCTGACCGTGACCGAGGCGATCTGGAAGGGACGGCCGTTCATCGGCGGTGACGTCGGCGGGATCCCGCTGCAGGTGACCGACGGCGAGTCCGGATTCCTGGTGCGGACGGTGGAGGAGTGCGCGGCGCGGGCGCTGGAGATCCTCGCCGATCCGGGTCTGGGCAAGCGGCTCGGGCGCGCCGGCAAGGAGTCTGTCCGCCGGCGCTTCCTGATGCCGCGGCTGCTGCGCGACTGGCTCGAGCTGCTCGAGGGGTTGGACGCCTGATGTCCGAGTCGCCGCTCGTGCTCGTCTCAAACCGCGGGCCCGTGACTTTCGAACCTGGAGGCGAGGTGCGCCGTGGAACCGGAGGTCTGGTCACCGCGCTGATCGGCCTCGCCTCCCACCGGGACGTCACCTGGGTCGCCTCGGCGATGACCGACGAGGACGTGGCGGTGGCCGAGGAACACAATGGCAAGCCGTTCCCGGTCACGGCACCGGGGGGGGACGAGTACCGCGTGAAGCTGGTGGCCTCCGATCCCGAGGCCTGGGACCGCTTCTACAACATCATCGCCAACCCGATGCTGTGGTTCATCCAGCATTACCTCTGGGACCTCTCCAACGCGCCGGACATTCGCCGCAACGAGACCGAGGCGTTCGAGTTCGGCTACAACGCGGTCAACGAGGACCTCGCCCGGGCCGTGGTGGAGGAGATCGAGGACGTCGAGCGACCCGTCGTGATGGTTCACGACTATCACCTCTACACGCTGCCGGGGCTGGTCCGACGGGCCCGGCCGGACGTGTTCCTCCACCACTTCGTCCACATCCCCTGGAGCCAGTCGGATTCCTGGCGCGTCCTGCCCTCGGCGATGCGCGAGGACCTGTATATGGGGATCCTGTCCAACGACATCGTCGGCTTCCACACCCGCTCCTACCGGCGCAACTTCCTCCAGTGTTGCGAGGATCTGCTCGGGCTCGAGGTCGACTTCGCCCGAGGGGTTGTGCACCTCGGTGACAGGGAGGTGTGGGTGCGCGCGTACCCGCTCCCGATCGACTCCCACGCCGTGCAGGAGGTGGCCTCGCGGCCCCGCACCAAGCAGTTCGAGGCCGAGCTCCTGCGCCGCCGGCGCGATCACCTGATCCTCCGCGTCGACCGCGCCGACCTGTCAAAGAACGTGCTGCGCGGGTTCGGCGCCTTCGACGTGTTCCTCGAGCAGCACCCGGAGTTCCGCGAGCGCGTGACCTTCATCGCCCAGCTGATGCCGTCACGGACGGACGTTCCCGAGTACGCCGAGTACCTCGAGCGGATCGAGGCCGTCGTGGCCGTGGTCAACCACCGCCACGGTTCTCCGGACTGGATGCCGATTCAGCTGAAGCTGCGCGACGATCTCGAGGAGGCCGTGGCGGCCTACAAGCACTACGACGTGCTGATGGTCAACGCGATGTTCGACGGCATGAACCTGGTCGCCAAAGAGGGCCCGATGGTCAACGAGCGCGCCGGCGTGTCGATTCTGTCTGAGAACACCGGCGCGCACGAGGAGCTGGGCGAGTACGCGCTATCGGTCAACCCGTTCGACCTCCAAGAGCTGGCCGACTCGATCCACGCCGCACTGACGATGCCCGTGCACGAGCGCGAGCGCCGACTGACCGGGCTGCAGTCGATCGTCACCGCCCGCGACCCGGGCGACTGGATCGACGAGCAACTCGAGGACATCCGCCGCAAGGGGGCCGAGCGGGTTAGGTAGGGGGTTTTGGGGGGGCGGTTTTTGGGGTGGCGGTCGGCGGCGCTTCGTGTGGGGGGCCGGGCGGTGGCGCTTCGTGTGGGGGGCGGTCGGTGGCGGTCGGTGGTTCGTGGGCGCCGGCGGGCATAACCTCGGAAACTCGGCGCCACGGAGCGGGAAGGCGCGATTAAAGTCTGTTCAGCAGACCCAAACTGCCATCCTCGCCCCGCCAGATCCGAGTTGTCGAGGTTTCTCACGCACCGGCACGAGTCAAGTCGCGTTTTGTGGTGTAGGTGGTGATCGTCGTTTTGACGTTCGCCTGGTCTAGGCGGCGTTGAGTTCGATCACCTCCTTCTCAGTGTTGTTCGAGCGAGGGTCCTCGAACTGCCCAGCGTCTGAGAGAACGAGCTGGATCGAGCGGTCCGAGAGGTATTTGCGTTGGACCACCCACTCGTCTGACTGCTCGATCAGGAGCATGCCGGCGAGGCGGATCAGGGCTTGGTCGTTGGGGTAGATCCCGACGACGTCGGAGCGGCGGCCGATCTCGCGGTTGACCCGCTCGAGCGGGTTCGTGGATCTGAGCTTTGGCCAGTGCTCGCGCGGGAATGCGTAGAACCCGAGCAGCTCGTGTTCGGCCTCCTCGAGCAATCCGGCGACCTTCGGGGCCGGGGTCGCGGAGTCGCTGGATGACCTCGGTCAGTCGCTCGCGGGCTTCCTGGCCGGAGTCGGCGTTGAAGATCTGGCGGATCGCGGCGGCAATCATCGGCTGCTGCGAGCGGCCGGAGTGACCGAGGCTGAAAAGTCCCCGCCAGCGTGACTTTCGCGCCGCGCTCACACGTGGCGGACCCGAATTTGTTGCCTAGTGCGTATCCGGTTGGCTCAGGGTGGGATGGTGGGCGTGCCGGGTGCGCGTACCCCGCGCCTCGCGGCCACGCCTGTCGGGGGATGGCGAGACCACGAGGTCCGATCGGGTCGTGCGACCCACCGCAGATTCGCGGGTTCAACGAGGGTGTTGGGGTCTCAGGGCTCATATACGAACCTTAGATCCCAAGGGGCGATCGCGATCGCCCCTCCCTGCCCCGGCCCGCTCGCCCAAGACCGCGCTCTAGTCAGATCACGACACGGCCACAGCTCCACCATCCCACCCTGAGCCAACCGGATACGCACTTGTTGCAGTTCTCCCGCCCCAGTCGCGCGACGCCGCGGCTCCCGCTGCCCGCAACCGCACCGCCCGCCGCCGCTGCCCGCCCCCGCTCCGCCCGCCACCGCACCGCCCGCCGCAGCGACCCACCGCCGCAGCCCCGGCTCAGTCGACTAGCGTCCGGCCGGCCTCGAGCAGCTCGATGTAGCTGGCGATCCGCCGGGCCCGCGCCTCGGGCCGGCTCACGTTGTGAAGCCGGTACAGGAACGAGTACCGGCGCTGGCCGCGAAGCGTCTCGAAGAACGCCTTCGCATTCGGGTGCGCGTCCAGGGCGTCCTGAAGGTCGGGCGGAACGGAGGCCGCGCTCTGCGCCGGATATGCCGCCTCCCACCGCCCATCCGCCTGGGCGGCGCGGACCTGCTCGAGACCGCTCGGCTTCATCCGCCCCTCGGCGATCAGTTGCTCGGCCTTCGCGCGGTTGACCTGGGACCACCGGCTCCGCGGCCGGCGCACGACGAAGCGCTGGAGGAAGAAGTCATCGTCGTAACTCAGTCTCTGCCCGTCGATCCACCCGTAGGTGATGGCGATTTCCAACGCCTCTGCGTGCGTGACCGTCTCGTGCGTACTGCCCTTCTTGGCGATCCGGAGCCAGACGCCGTCCGGATGCTCGAAGTTGCCGGCCAGCCACTCGTCCCAGGCGTCCCGGCTGCCGAACTGGACGATCGGCTGCCCGTCCCGCTGTTCGCTCCCGCTGGTCATGGGCACAGCTTCGCACCCGCTATAGTCGGCCGCCGTCCGACGGGACACGCCTGACCATGCCTAACGCAACGACCCTATATGACCTCGTGCTGCTGCTCTCGATGACTGCAGATGATGAGCAGCGGGCAAAGGTGGTCTCTGACGTCGAGACCGCGATCTCCGCCGCCGGCGGTACCGTCGAGCGCCGCGACGACTGGGGCACTCGGCCGCTCACGTTCCGGATCCGGCATGAGGCCGAGGCGGAGTACCACCTGCTCCAGTTCACCGGACCCGCCTCGCTGCTCGAGTCCCTCTCGCACAGCCTCAGAATCGACGACAGCGTGCTGCGCTTCCGCATCATCAAGGTGGTGCCGGGCACGCCGGCGCCGCCCGATTCGCCCCCGCCTGTCGTGGCGACGGTGGCCGGCGCTTCGCCCGGCCCGAGCGCTCCGGCCGTTGGCGCGGACGTCGAAGACGAGGACTAGGCGCGGAGAACCGCCGGCCCTCGGCCGCGCGCCCCAACGGCGTGTGTCACGACTTCGTGACGGTGTCGCGCGTCTTCCCTGCGGATCGGCAACGTTTCAGCCCATTTTCCGCAGAGAGCGCTGGTTGACGTCTGCGGCGGGCCTAGACTCGCAGACAAGCTTTCAAACGTCCTGGAAGGGAGCCTTTGCCATGAACATCAACCGAGTTGTGCTTACCGGCAACTTGACCCGAGATCCTGAGATGAGCGTCACCGGCGGCGGCCTCTCCATCTGCAAGCTGGGCATCGCTGTCAACACCCGGCGCAAGAGCGGTGACACCTGGGAGGAGAAGCCCAACTACTTCCGCGTGACCGTGTTCGGCCGCCAGGCCGAGAGCTGCGGCCAGTACCTCAAGAAGGGACGCCCTGTCGCGATCGACGGCCGGCTCGAGTGGAGCCAGTGGGAGAGGGACGGACAGAAGCGGGAATCGGTCGATATCATCGCTGACACCGTGCAGTTCCTCGGCGGGCGCGATGACGCTGGCAACGGGAACGGGTTCTCGAGCAGCGTGCGTGCGACCGAGAGCGACGTCCCGATCGACACCGGCGACTTCGAGGCCGCACCGGTGGCTGCCGCTGCTGACGACGACATCCCGTTCTGAGGCGGCTCTCAAAACTGGAACCGAGCTAGAGTGATTCCCCGTGGCAAAGCAACGTAGAAGGCCGACTCGTCGGCGCGATAGGAAAGGCGGCCCGACTTCAGGCCGTCGTAAGCCCTGTCCGTACTGCCGCGACAAGGTCGATCAGGTCGACTACAAGGACCTGTCCGCGCTGCGCCGATTTATCTCGGAGCGGGGCAAGATCCGCTCGCGCCGGATCACCGGCGCGTGTCGCCGTCACCAGAGCCAGGTCGCGCTGGCGGTAAAGCGTGCTCGCGAGCTCGCCATGCTGCCGTACGTGGCTGAGGGCGGGAGCGAGCGCGGCGAGCGAGGTCGCGACCGCGATCGCGACCGCGACCGCTAGCGAGGCAGGCGACGGTGCCGCAGGCCATCCTGCTCCAGGACGTGGAATCGCTCGGTGAGCGAGGAGCCGTGGTCGACGTATCGGCTGGCTACCTACGCAACTTCCTGCTCCCCCGCAAGCTCGCCGAGACCGCCACCAAGGGCTCGATCGAGGCCGCCGCTCGTCGGAACGAGACGGCGGAGCGGGCCAAGCAGGAGGCCGAGGACCGAGCGCGTGAGAACGCGGCGCTACTCGGCCGGACCGTGCTGACGATTCCCCAGCAGGCGGGCGAGGATGGACGGCTGTTCGGATCGGTGACCACGCAGGACATCGCCGACGCGATCCGCGATGCGCGCGGGATCCGCGTCGACCGGCGCAAGATCCATCTGGAGGAGCCGCTGCGCAACGTTGGGACGTACATGGTCGTGGTCGAGGTCGCGGACGACGTGACCGCGACGATCAAGGCCATGGTCGTCGCCGCCTGAGCGCCGGCCCGCTCGCGCGTCACGACAGCCCGCTCGCGCGTCACGACAGCCACTCCGGGCATCGCCAGCGGACCGTTTCGACGCGGTTCGGCGGAAACTCGCGGAGCTAGCGGGAACGTCTGAATCGAGCCGCCTGGTGCGCTCCTAGACTCGGTCGGCACCGATGAGCGCCGTACAGAACATCGCCGTCCCGCCGCACAACCTCGAGGCCGAGCGCTCGGTCCTCGGCGCGGTGCTGCTCGACGACCGTCATCTGTTCGGTCTGCTGGTGGAGGAGCACCTGCGGCCACAGCACTTCTACCGCGAGCAGCACGGCGCGGTGTTCGAAGCGATGGTCGAGCTGCACAACAGCGATCGCAAGATCGACCACCTCACGGTGGCCGAGGTGCTACGCGAGCACGGCAAGCTGGAGGAGGTCGGCGGCCCGGCGGCGATCGACGAACTGGCCGGCTGGGTGCCGGCGGCCGGGCACGCGCGAGAGTACGGGCGGATCGTGCGCGAGAACGCGCAGATGCGGGCGCTGCTGACGGCCTCGTACGAGATCCAGGCGAGCGTTCTGTCGCGCGACGCGCCGGCTCGGGACCTGGTGGAGCGCGCCGAGCGGTCGATGCTGGAGGTCGCACACGATGACCGCCAGAAGAAGATCAGGACGATCGCCGACATCCTGGACGAAGAGACCGACAAGCTCCATCGGCTGTCGGTCGCGAAGACCCACCTGACCGGCACGCCGTCAGGCTTCAAGGACATCGACGGCCTCACGGGCGGCTTTCAGCCGGGCAACCTGATCGTGATCGCGGCCCGCCCGTCAATGGGTAAGTCGGCGCTCGTCACCAACATCGCCGAGAACGCGGTGTTGCAGGGGTATCCGGTCGCACTGTTCTCGCTCGAGATGTCCGAGTCCGAGCTCGCGCAGAGATTCGTGGCCTCCCAGGCCAAGATCAAGGGTGAGGATCTGCGGCGGGGGAAGGTCGCGGAGGCTCGCTGGCCGAAGATCCTCGAGGCATGTCAGCGTCTGGCCGGCGCCCAGCTGTACGTCGACGACTCGAGCGACACCGGCGTGCTCGAGGTCCGCGCCAAGTCGCGCCGGCTCCACCATCAGATGGAGAACGGCCTCGGGCTGATCATCATCGACTACCTGCAGCTGATGCGTCACGAGGGCCGGGTCGAGAGCCGCGTCGAGCAGGTCGGCCAGATCTCCCGCGGCCTCAAGGGTCTCGCGCGCGAGCTGGAAGTGCCCGTGATCGCCCTCTCGCAGCTGAGCCGCGCCGTCGAGCAGCGCGGCGGGGACAAGAAGCCGATCCTCTCTGACCTGCGCGAGAGCGGCCAGATCGAGCAGGACTCCGACCTGGTCATGTTCATCTACCGCGAGGAGTACTACGACCGCGAGTCCGAGCGGCCCGGCGAGGCGGACATCATCGTCGCCAAGCACCGCAACGGACCGGTCGGCGAGATCGTGCTCACCTTCCAGAAGGAGTATCCGCGGTTCATGAACTACGCGAGTGAGCGGTTCGCGCAGTGAGCGAGTGCGCGTACGGGCTCTGCGACGGGAGCGGGCTGCTGCTCGACGAGGACAGCAACACGGCCTACAACTGCCGCTGCCGCCCGCAGATCATCGCGCTGCGCAAGGCCCGCAGCCTGTCGGCCGTGATCCCGCGCCGCTACCGGGACGTGTCGTTCGACCGTCCCCCGGTCACTGAGATCACTCCGCAGATCGTCGCCGCGACGCATCGCTTCGCCGACACGATCGACAAGCAGCTCGACGCCGGCCGCGGACTGTGGTTCATGGGCCCGGTCGGGACCGGCAAGACGACGCTCGCGATGCTGGTCTCGAAGGCGGCGCTGCGCGCCGGCCGCTCGGTGGCGATCTACTCGCTCCCGAGGCTCCTCAACGAGATCCGTGACACGCACCGCGCCGAGCGCTCCCACGTCGATCTGCTCGACCGGCTGACCGCGGTCGACCTGCTGCACGTCGACGACGTCGGCGCCGAGAGGACGACGGACTGGGTGCTCGAGGAGCTGTACTCGATCGTCAACGCGCGCTACGAGGACGAGCGCTCCGTCGTCATCACGACCAACATCCTCGACCGCGAGGCGCTGTGCGAGCAGATCACCGCGCGCACGGTCTCACGCCTGACGGAGATGTGCGACGAGCTGCCGCTGATCGGGCACGACCACCGCATGGAGCAGCGGACAGCGTGAGCCCTCGGCGTCAGGCTGCCTGAAGCGGGCCGATCCAGCCCGGCGCGAGCGCAGCGCGCCCTCAGGAATCCGGGTGCCGCTCTGACTCGGCGCGCTCGTCGAGCTTGCGACGCAGGTAGCGAGCCTTGTCGGCGCGGCGCTCGTGCTGCGCGGTTTCGTCCGGGTCGATCGACGCCTCGGCAGATCGGCGCTCCTCGGCCTCGCGCTTCAGCTGCGCCTCCTGCAGCTCGCGCGTGATCTCCTCGTCGTCCATGGCGCGGAAGTTATCGCTCCGCTGGGGCCCACCACAACCCATCAGGCGGGGCTGGGCGCCGAGTCGGGTCGGGCTGAGCGCCGCGTGAGGCGGGGCTGAGCACCCACCGGGTCAGGCGGGGCTGAGCACGGGCCGCTCCGCGACCCACTTGCGGCCGATCTCCGCCAGCACCTCGAGCATCGCGGCGGCGGCGGGAGAGCGGTAGCCGGCGGGGAGCACGGCCATGATCGGCCGGGGTGGCGGCGGCGGGTCGAGCTCGCGGACGACGACGTCGTCACGGATCCCACGCGCAACCATGTCGGGCACCAGAGCGACTCCGACACCGGCGGCGACGAATCCCAGGATGGCCGGGTAGTCGTCGTTCTGGAACGCGATGCGGGGCTCGAAGCCGGCGGCGTGGCAGGCGCGCAGGAAGAGGCGCGAGTCCGGACAGGTGCGGGTCGTCGCGAGCATCCACGGCTCCTCGGCGAAGCACCTCAGGGCCAGCGGCTCGACGTCCGCGAGCAGATGACCCTGCGGCATCGCCACGTACATCGGATCCTCGAACAGCGGCACCAGCTCGAGCCCGGCCGCGCTCGCCATGGGCTTGTAGGCGTCGATCGCGCGCGGCCCGCCGTCCGCCGCGTCGGAGCGATCGTGCCGCGCGCGCCTCGGAGCGATCGGCAGCCGAGGCATCGGCCGACGCGTGTTCCTCGGTCACTGCCAGCGTCACGGTCCCGAGATCGCCGCGCGGGATGTTCATCGCGTCGTGCGAGAGCGCGATGTCGAGTTCGCCGGCTCGGAGCAGAGGGAGCGAGTCGCCCGGATCGGCCATCCGGATCGAGATCTCGACCGCGGGATGCCGGGCCCGGAACTCGGCGATCGCCAGCGGAACGATCGATGCGGCGGCCGACGCGAACGATGCGAGGCGCAGGTGACCGCCATCGAGCCCGGCCAGCGCCTCAAGCTCGACCTCGACCGAGGCGAGCTGCGCGATCAGGGACTCCGCTCGGTCGACGAGGAGCCGGCCGGCGTCGGTCAACACCGCTCCCTGCGGGACCCGCCGGACAAGGACCACGCCCACCTCGGCCTCGAGCGTGGCGATCTGCCTCGAGACGGCAGGCTGCGTGTATCCGAGCGCGTCGGCCGCGGCCGAGAACGAACCGTGGCGAGCGACCTCGCAGAGCACCTTTAGGCGACGGAGATCCAACATGCAAGGAAGTTATACCTCATCAAGCAAACCCCTATTTGCATTCATGGCGGATGAGGTTCACATTGTCGGCACGCCCCGAAGGAGACCAAGATGATCCTCGACACCTCATCCATAACGATTCGCATCGCCGTCGCCGACGACGAGACCGCTCTGGTCAACCTCGCCGCGCTCGACAGCGCCGGCGTCCCCGAGGCCCCGGTGCTTTTGGCCGAGGTGGACGGACAGCTCCGAGCCGCCCTCTCCGTGCCCGACGGCACGGTGGTGGCCGATCCATTCTTCCTGACCGAGGATCTGATCACGCTGCTGCGGGCGCGGTCACTGCCCGGCGCGAGGCGGCGGCGCTCGCCGAAGCCGCTCTTTCGGCCGCGTTACGCCTGATATCGCTCTCGATGCGCCTGATTTGCGGGGGATTAGGTCCCCGGCGGACCGCCGCCGGCGGGCACTGGAGCGCAATCGACACCCCGATGGGTCATCATGCATAGGTGGCACTCGGCAGTTCACCGCGGCGCGCGGCGCAATCTGCAGCCGTAGCGTCGGATCTCACCGCGCCTCCGAACACGTTCCCGCACGCCTGCAGGATCGACAAGCAGGTCCGTGCCGAGATGCTCGGCCAGCGGCCGACCGTCGTCTGGCTGACGGGGATCTCCGCCTCCGGCAAGTCGACGATCGCGAACCTCGTCGAGCAGGAGCTGCACGGTCGCGGGCACCTCACGTACCTGCTCGACGGGGACCGGATTCGCTGCGGGCTCAACTCTGATCTTGGCTTCAGCGAGTCCGATCGGTTTGAGAACGTGCGCCGTGTCGCCGAGGTCGCGCATCTGATGGTCGAGTCCGGACTGATCGTGCTCGTCGCGTTCATCTCGCCGTTCCGCAACCAGCGGGAGTCGGCGCGGTCGCTGTTCGAGCCCGGCGAGTTCGTCGAGGTGTTCGTCGATGCGCCGATCGAAGTCGCCGAGCGGCGCGACCCGAAGGGGCTCTACGAGAAGGCGCGCAGAGGCGAGATCCCGAACTTCACCGGCATCGACTCGCCCTACGAGGCGCCGGAGGACCCGGACATCCGGATCGACACCACCCACATCTCGCCCGCCCAGGCCGCTGGCGCGGTCCTCGAGCTGCTCGAGCAGCTCGATCGGGTCTCGCCGGGTCCGCGCCCGATCTGAGTCGGGTCGCGCGCCGGATCTGACCCGCACGCCCGCTCGAGCCGCAAGCGGCCGCCGCCCCTCGCCCACGTACACTCAACGCAGATGTCCGGAGTGGTGATTGTCGGCGCCCAGTGGGGCGACGAGGGAAAGGGAAAGGTCACGGACCTGCTCGCCGAGCGGGCCGACGCTGTCGTGCGCTTCCAGGGCGGTAACAACGCCGGCCACACGATCGTCCGCGACGGAAAGACGTGGAAGCTTCACCTGATGCCCTCGGGCATCCTTCATCCGGGAAAGCTGTGCGTGATCGGCAACGGGGTCGTGATCGACCCGAAGGTCCTCACCGATGAGCTGGATGGGCTGCGCCGCAACCACATCGACATCACGTCGCTGAAGATCTCGGCCAACGCGCACCTGATCATGCCCTACCACCTGATGCTCGATCACGCCGGCGAGGCGAAGCTGGGCAAGCTCCAGATCGGCACCACGCGGAGGGGCATCGGGCCGTGCTACGCGGATAAGGCGGCGCGGCTCGGGATCAGGGTCCAGGACCTGCTCGACGAGAAGATCCTGAAGAAGAAGATCGTCGCGGCGCTCGAGCCGAAGCGTCTGTCGCTGCGACCGTTCGCCAAGGACCCACGCCTCGACCTGCAGACGATCACTGAGGAGTACCTGACATACGGTCACAGGCTCGAGCCGTTCATCGCCGACACGAGCCGGCTGGTGCTCGACCTGCTCGACGAGAACCGTGTCGTGCTGTTCGAGGGCGCTCAGGGCGCACTGCTCGACATCGACCACGGGACGTATCCGTTCGTGACGTCGTCGAATCCGGTCGCGGGCGCAGCCTGCATCGGAGCCGGGGTCGGACCACGGGACATCGACGAGGTCTGGGGCGTGACGAAGGCGTACGGGACCAGGGTCGGGGCTGGCCCGTTCCCGACCGAGCTCGATGGCGCACTTGCCGACGAGCTGAGGGCGCGCGGCGGCGAATACGGCACGACGACGGGTCGCGCGCGCCGGGTCGGCTGGCTCGATCTCGTCGCGCTGCGCTACGCGGCCCGGCTCAACTCGCTGACCGCGCTCGCGGTGACCAAGCTCGACGTGCTCTCGGGCCTCGAGACGATCCGAGTCTGCACGCGCTACCGAGGCGCCGAGGGAGCCGAGTTCGACCACTTCCCGTATCACCAGAGCGTGCTGCACCACGCGAGCGCCGAGTACGTCGAGCTGCCCGGATGGACCGAGGACCTGAGCGAGATGCGCAGCGAGGACGAGCTACCCGCCGCCGCCCGCTCCTACCTTCAGTTCGTGGCGGAATTCGTCCGCGTGCAGGTGGCGCTGATCGGAGTCGGCCCTGGGCGCGACCAGGTGATCTGGACGCCGGCGGCGGGCTACCTTTCGGGCGCGCCCGAGGCGGCGGCGCCGGCGGGCGCATAGAGCGCCTTCGATTACGGCCGAGACGGGTGGCCCTCGCCGGGCCAGGGCGCCAGCACCAACAACAGGCGCGCGTCGCTGATCGCCTTGACGGCGTGGCGCTCGGCCGGCTCGAAGTGCGAGAGGAACCCGGGGCCGCCCCGCACCTCGTGGCCGTCGGTCGACACCTCGATCTCTCCGTCGGCGACGACCAGATAGGCACGCTCGTGCACCTGGTGCTCGGCAAGCTCCTCGCCGGCAGGAAGAAGGATCACGATCGCGCGCGTCTCCTCATCGGAGCGCAACACCTGTGGCTTGTGAGGCTCGATCGGCAGTGCCGGGATGTCCCAGGTCTCCACGTGGTCCTCCTGGTTCAGGAACGTCGGTTCACGCCAATGCTCTCATGCACGGGCCGGACCTCCAAACCCCGTCACCAGATCCCTACCTCCACGCCTCGAGCAGGTCCTCGTCCTTCACCCTGCGCACGGCCCGGGCCGGCACACCCATCACCACCTCGCGCTCGCCGACGTCCCGCGTGACCACCGCCCCAGCGGCGACGAACGCCTCGACTCCGACCTCCACGCCCGGCACGATCACCGCTCCGCCCCCGACGCGGCAGGCGCGGCGGAAGATGGGGCCGTTCAGCGGGGCCCCCCGCGGGTGGCGACCCATCGCGTCGTCGTTGGTCGTGAATACTCCGGGACCGAGAAAGACGTCGTCCTCCACGACCGAACCGCCGGTGACGTAGACGCCCGTCTGAATCAGGACGCGCGCGCCGACCGTGGCGCCGAAATCGACCGACGACCCCCGGCCGACGACCGTACCGGCGCCGATCGTCACCCGCTCGCGGACCTGAGTCTGATCGCCGATGATCGCCTCTGCTCCGATGCGCGCTCCGGCGTACACAACGGCGCCCGAGCAGACGGTCACCCCGGAGCCGAGCACCAGCTCGCCCAGCGCCTCGGCCCCGGTCCGGGCGCTCGACCCGGCTCGCAGGCGCGGGCGCTTGGCCAGCACGGCACCGGCCTCGACCACGCAGTCAGGACCAACAGCGGCGCCGGGCATGAGCACCGCGCACGAGCCCACCGACGAACCCGTCCCGATGCGGACACCCTCGTAAACGACCGCTCCGGGTGCGATCGAGACTCCTTCCGCCAGCTCCGCATCCGGCGCGACGTACGCGCCCGGGAAGCGCTCAGCCACTTCCGGCTCCCGCCGGTCGCCGCGAGGCGTCGAGCGACCGCTGAAGCGCCTCGAGCACGGTGACGACGCGCAGACCGCTCGCACCGTCGGATCGGGGCGTCGCGCCCGTGCGAATGCAATCGATGAAATGCTCGCACTCGATCCGCAACGGCTCCAAGTTGGGGATCCGAGGCGAAAAGATGTCGCCCGTCCGGGTGATGTACTCACCATAGCCACGCGAGTCCTCGTCGAAACCCTTGTCGTAGATCGTGAGCTTGCCCTCCACCGCCATGTCGTCGAACGTGGCCATGCGCTTGGAGCCAACGACCGTGAAGCGTCGCTCCTTGTGCGGATCGAGCCACGAGAGATGCAGGTGGGCGGAGAGCCCGGAGGGAAAGCGCAGGAAGCAGAAGACGACGTCCTCCACGCCGTCGCGCACATAGGACTCGCCGTGCGCCACGCACTCCCACGGCTCCTCGCCGGCCAGATAGAGGAGCACGGAGACGTCGTGCGCGCCAAGGCTCCACAGCGCGTTCTCGTCGGCGCGGAGCTTGCCGAGGTTCAGCCGGTTGCCGTAGATGTAGTAGATCTGCTCGCCAAGCTCGCCCGAGTCCGTCAGCTCCTTGAGCCGCTGCACGCCCGGGTGGTACTCGAGCAGATGGCCGACCATCAGCGTCCGGCCGCTTGCCGCGGCCACCGCCACCGCTCGCTGCGCATCGGCCACCGACTGAGCCAGTGGCTTCTCGACGAAGCAGTGCTTGCCCGCCTCGAGCACGCGGACGGTCAGTTCCGCGTGGGTCGGGACCGGGGTGGCGAGCACAACCGCGTCCAGTGACGGGTCGTCGAGTAGCTCGTTGAGGTCGGCCGCCACCCGGGCGCCGGGAAACCGCGCCGCGGCACGGCTCCTCGCCGCCTCGGAGCCATCGCAGCACCACGTCAGCTCAGACCCCGGTATCGACTCGAAGTTGCGGGCCAGGTTGGGGCCCCAGTAGCCGAGCCCGGCCACTCCGATCCGTACCGGCGCTCCGGACTGCAGGGCGCTCATGCGAAGCGCAGTGTAAGCGCCCGGACGGCGCGCTCCCCGGCATGACCGTCTCCGTAGAGCGCCGGGCGCTCGGCCGGTGGCGTGCGCGCCAGCGCGACGAGGGCCGCCTCGCGGTCTAGGTCCACGAGTGCGTTCCAGCCGGAATCGATCGTCTCGGTCCACTCGGTGTTCGCGCGCAGCGTGACGCACGGCACGCCCGCCAGATAGGCCTCCTTCTGTAGCCCGCCCGAATCAGTGAGCACCGCGCGGGCGTTGCACATCAGCGCCGCCAGCTCGAGGTAGCCGACCGGCGAGGTGAGCATGACGTTGGCCGACTGCTCCAGCCGAGCCAGCAGCTCGGCGTCGCGAAGGCGGCTGCGAGTTCGCGGGTGCAGCGGGAACACGACCCGGCCGGGAACGGCCAGCAGCAGCTCCACGAGCCCGAGCAGCCGAGCCGGGTCGTCCACATTGCCCGCCCGGTGCGCGGTGGCCAGCACGTAGCCACCCGGATCGAGCCCGCGCGCTGCGAGTAGCTCGACGCGCATGCGGGCACGCGGCTGTACCGCCATAGCGACGTCGACCATCACGTCGCCGATCAACTCGACGGCACCGGCCACGCCCTCGCGGTGAAGGTTGTCGACCGCGACCTCTGAGGAGCAGAGCAGAAGCGAGCTGGCGTGGTCACAGAGCACGCGGTTCAGCTCCTCCGGCATCGAGCGGTCGAACGAGCGCATGCCGGCCTCCACGTGGGCGACCGGTATGCCTGCCTGCGCTCCGGCCAACGCCCCGGCGAGGGTGGAGTTGGTATCGCCATACACGAGCACCACATCCGGTCCGTGCTCCTCGAGCGCCGGCGCCAGCGCCGCGAGCATGCGGGCCGTCTGGGAAAGATTGGTTCCCTCGGCGATGCCGAGCTCGAGGTCGGGTGCGGGCAGACCGAGCTCGGCGAAGAACACTGCCGAGAGCTCGTCGTCGTAGTGCTGCCCGGTGTGCACGAGCAACTCCTCGGCCTGCTCGCGCAGCTTGGGAGACACCGCCGCTGCCTTGATGAACTGCGGGCGGTTGCCGATGACCGTGAGGATCTTCAACCGGCGGCGAGCTCCGAGGAGATCTGCGCGCTGACGTCGCGCGCGACCCGAGCCGTGACGGGGGCGTCACCGTCGAACGAGCGCTGATCGACCGCCGCGACGGGCATCACCTCGCGGACGGTCGAGGCAAGGAACGCCTCGTCGGCGACGGCGATGTCGTCGAGCGTGCACACGCGCTCGCTGGCACCGCTGCAGCGCATCACCAGAGCCCGTGTGATCGACGCGAGGATGTGCTCGTCGAGGGGCGGGGTCAGGACCTCGCCATCCTTGACCCAGAAGAATGAACTCGTCGGTCCCTCGAGCACGCGGCCGTGCGGGGTGACGAACAGGGCCTCGTCGTAACCATTCTCACGCGCCCGTCGCGAGGCGAGCATGTTGGCGGCATAAGAGAGCGACTTGACCCCGTCGAGGACGCGGGTCGGCGAGTAGGTGATCGTCCCCAGGCGGGCACGGCCGGGGGTCGCCGGCATCGGCTCGGTCAGGAGCAACCGCCGTCCGCCGCGGGTGAGGACGATGCGGAGCAGCTCGTGGTCCGGGCCTACGCCCGCGTGGGCGAGCAGCCGGTGTGCGTCGGCCCTGACGGCCTCGACGTCGATCGGCAGTCTCAGGTTGGAGGCCGAGCGATCGAGTCGGCGCATGTGGTCCTCGAACGCGTACGGCCGGCCGTCGTAGACCCGAATCACCTCGAACACCCCGTCCCCGCGGAGCAGGCCCTCGTCGGTGGCCGGGATCGTCGCCTCGGAGGCGAGGGTGACGATCCCGTCGAGCGAGGCGAGCGAGGCGGAGAACGTCACGCGCCAGAGCCTACCGGCGAGGCGTCCAGACTCTCCGGACGGGTCCAGACCTCGGCGAGCCTGACGATGGTGGCGGCGGCGGCGGCCATGTCGTGGACGGAGGCCCACTCGCGGGGTGAGTGAAAATCGTGGCCGCCTGTGAACAGGTTCGGGGTCGGGAGGCCCCGCTCGCTCAGGCGCGACCCGTCGGTCCCGCCACGGATCGCATTGCGCACGGGCTCGAGTCCCTCAGCCCGGATCGCCTGCTCGGCGGCGGCGATGACGTGCGGGACACGCTCGAGGCGGGACCGCATGTTCCGATACTGGCGATTGACCTCGACCTCCAGCCGGGCCCTCGGATCCCGGCTCACAACGTCCTCGGCCGTCCGTCGCACGACGTCGGCGTAGTCGACGAGCCTTGCCTCGTCGAAGTCACGCAGCAGAGCCCGGAACTCCGCTCGCCCCGGCGTCCCAGTCATCGCGTAGACGTGGATGAAGCCCTCGCGGCCGGCGGTCGACTCCGGCGTGAGCCCTTCCAGGGGGAGAGCGGCGACCACCTCCGCGGCCAGACGCAGAGCGTTCACGAGCTTGCCGGTCGCCTGACCGGGGTGGGCATCAACGCCTCGGATCGTGACCACAACCTCGTCGGCGCTGAAGGTCTCCCCCTGGATCTCGCCGACCTCCGAGCCGTCGAGCGTGTAGGCACACGACGCACCGAAGCGGTCAATGTCGAACAGCGTCGCGCCCTCGTTGATCTCCTCGTCGGGGGTGAACCCGATCCGCACCGTCGGCCGGGGGAGCTCGGGATGGGCGGCCAGATACGCAACCGCGGCCATGATCTCGGCCACCCCCGCCTTATCGTCGGCGCCGAGCAGGGTGTCGCCGCTCGCGGAAACGATGTCGTGGCCGACCTTCGCGGAGAGCTCCGGCATCGTCGCGGGATCGAGCCTGGTGCCCCCTCGCGGCAGCTCGATCACCTCGCCGTCATAGGCGCGATGGACGATCGGCTCCACCCCGGCGCCCGGCGCATCGGGGGTGGTGTCCATGTGGGCGATGAGACCCACAACCGGCGGTTCGGCGCCGTTGCCGGTCGCCCGCAGGGTGGCGAAAACGTAGCCGTTCTCATCGAGCTCGGCGTCCGCAATGCCCGCGTCTCGGAGCTCCTCGACGAGCAGCCGTCCGAACTCGAGCTGACCAGGAGTACTGGGGCTGGTCGTGCGGCGCGGATGCGATTGCGTATCGATCCGCACATAACGAAGGAACCGCTCGAGGATGTCGGGGGCCAGGGCGGCGGCAAGATCGGATGTGTACGTAAGAGATGGCATCGGTCGTCCTCCAGTATTGCGTGAGGCCTCACCCACCGTATGCCCGTTTCTTCGTGATCGCGACGGGTAGGCCAGTAGGGGGCCGTTGAACCCCTGCCCTCGCGCGGGGGGTTGGTCCACTGATCCGCAAACCAACGGAAGAGAGCGATACGCATGGCTACCCAGTCCCGATTGAAACGTCAGAGCGCGGCCAAGAAGGCCGCGGCGACCCGGAAGACAAATGCCGCCAAGCGCAGCGCGTCGACGACGAAGGGGTCGGCCCGCAGGACGGCCCGTACCGCCAAGTCAAGCGCGCGGTCCGGCGGGTCGACTGCGAAGCAGGCCGCACGCACGACCGGCCGCGGCCTCGACGCCGCCACCACGCGGATCGATGCGTTCGGCCGTCAGGCTCAGCGCGCCGTGATGATCCAGCTCGGTGTCGCGATCGCCCTGCGCGACGCGGTCTCGCAGGTCGCCGAGACCTACTCGAACCTCGACCGCGCGATGCGGGAGCTGAATCGATTCGAGCGACGCGGTGAGGCTGCGGTCCGCCGCGGCAAGCAGACGCTGCGACGCCGGCGACGCGGCATTGAGCATGACGTGCGCGGCGCTCGTCGCGGTGCCCGGCGGCAGGCCGACGGCATTCGCACCGAGGCGGGAGAGGTTGTGGAGCGGATCAGAAGCGTCGCCTAGTCAGACCCGAGGGCTCGCCCGAGTGGCGGGCCCTTCGCCGTTAATGGGACTGATCAACCGGGTAGGGGACACGGGCCATGCCAACGCGCCCGCGCAGAGGAAGGCTTCGCCGATCCGACTGCTCGGGTCCCGGTTTCCGCCGGGTCCGGCGTGGGCGCGGTTTCAGCTTCGTCGACGAGCGCGGCCGCGGGGTCTCAGACTCCGAGCAGATCGACCGGCTGCGGGGGCTGGCGATACCACCGGCATGGGAGGACGTGTGGATCTGTCCCGACCCGCTCGGCCATCTGCAGGCGACCGGGGTGGACGCCGCCGGTCGCAAGCAGTACCTCTACCACTCGCGCTGGCGCGAGCACCGGGATCGCCGCAAGTTCGAGAGGATGCTGCGATTCGCCGAATCGCTGCCGAAGCTCCGCCGGCGCGCCGCGCGCGATCTCGAGCAAGGCGACGAGCTGACCGAGTCGCGGGTGCTCGCCTGTGCCGTGCGCCTGCTCGACGTGGGAATGTTCCGCGTCGGGGGCGAGCAGTACGCGGAGCACGAGCACGGCGTCGGGCTCGCGACGCTGCTCAAGGAGCACGTCTCCCAGAACGGCGACGCGCTGGTTTTCGACTTTCCCGCCAAGGGCGGGATCAGGCGCGTCCAGGCGATCGCCGACCCGCTCTCGCTCGACATCATCCGCAGGCTCAAGCGCCGCCGCGGCGGGGGCCCGGAGCTGCTCGCCTACCGCAACGGACGGAGATGGTGCGACTTGCGCTCGGACGAGATCAACGAGTACCTGAAGGATCAGCTCGGGGAGGACTTCAGCGCCAAGGACTTTCGCACCTGGAACGCCACCGTGATGGCTGCGGTCGTGCTCGCCACCGACGGCCGCGATGCGCAGACCAAGACGGCGCGCAAGCGGGCGACTGACCGAGCGGTAAGGGCCGTTTCGGAGCTACTGGGCAACACGCCGGCCGTCGCGCGGCGGGCGTACATAGATCCGCGCGTGCTCGATCGCTACCAGTCTGGTTGGACGATCGGACCGGCGCTGGACCGGATCGGAGACCTCGAACCCGCCGACGACCGGGTGCGGGGGCGAATCGAGCGAGCAGTGCTCGATCTGCTGGCCGAAAACGAGAAATCTCCGGCGATCGAGCAGCTGGACAAAGCTGCCTAAAGCTGTCACCCTCCCGGACCGGCGCTGCGTCGCGGAGGCGTGGCCGATGTTTGGATGCCACCCCAGGTTGCGTCCAGACAGGAAATTAAGGCAGATTTTTGCTAGAACACCGGGAAGTCCGTCTGCAACAGGGAAGAAGGCATGCCTTTGACAGCCACGACTGTTGGCGCGTCTGCTGCTACTTCCGGCTCAACCGAGCTGTTTGAGCGGTGGCACCGGTACGAGGACCGGCGCGCACGAGATGAGTTGATCGAGCGGTTCCTGCCGCTCGCGCGCAAGCTGGCGCGCAGATATGTTCCGTCGAGTGAGCCCTACGAGGATCTGGTGCAGGTCGCCAGCCTCGGACTCGTCAAGGCGGTGGAGCGGTTCGACCCAACCCGCGGGTTCGCGTTCACGTCGTTCGCCGTGCCGACGATCGTCGGGGAGCTGAAGCGCTACTTCCGCGACAGCGGCTGGGCACTCCACGTCGACCGAAGCGCCCAGGAGCGCGCACGCAAGATCACCGAGGCGCAGCAGGAGTTGACCACGCGCACCGGCCGGTCGCCGACGGTGAACGAGATCGCGCAGTACCTCGAGATCTCAGAGGAAGAGGTGCTCGATGGCCTGCAGACCGCAGAGGCCTACGACGCCATCTCGCTCGACGCGCCGCTGCAGAGCGACGACGACGGCACCAGCACGCGCCTCGACGCGATCGGAGACGACGACGAACGACTCGGCTTGGTGGACGACCACGCCACGATCTTCGCCGCCGCCCGGCATCTGACCAAGCGCGAGCGTGAGATCCTGTTCCTGCGCTTCAGCGAGGATCTCACGCAGACTGAGATCGCCGATCGGATCGGGGTCTCGCAGATGCAGGTCTCGCGCCTCCTCAGGCGCTCGGTGCAGCGGCTGCGCGATCTCACCGAGGAACGTCGCTAACCGTCCCGGAGATCGACGACCGCCGAGCAGGCGATCGTCGATCGGGGGACGGGGCGGTGCTTCACCAGCGGCCGTACCAGCGGCGCCGGCCAGCGCCTGATCCGACTCCGCCGATAAAGAAGCCGAGCACCCAGAGGGCGAGCGCGACGATCAGCACAAACCACAAGAAGTGAGCTGCGAAGCCCAGTCCTCCGAGCAGCGCAAGAATCAACAGCAGCACAATTAACGCAACCATCTCCGCCTCCTTTCCTTGTTAAACGGAGCCTCCCGCGTAGAGGGATTGCTACCCGGAATTGACCCGGATTACGCGCCCGACCCGGCCGCGCAGTTCGCAGCCACCTCGGCAATCTTTGCTGCATGTAGGTAGGCTCGCGCCAGCGTGCAGACCCAGTTCCGCGTAGAAGTCCACGAGGAAGGTCAAGGGACCGTGATCGCTATCGGCGGAGAGCTCGACCTTGCCTCGAGTCCAGCTCTGGAGGAAGCCCTCGACCGGGTGTTCGGGTCAGACTCGAAGCTCGTCGTGCTCGACCTCCGCACCCTGGACTTCATGGATTCAACCGGCCTGAGCATCATCGTCAAGGCCCATCAGACCGCCGATGATCGACAGCTGCAGCTGTATCTCGTCAACGGGCCGGCGCAGGTCCAGCGGCTGCTGAGCCTCACCGGCGTCGCCGAGCGGGTGTCGCTGATCGACTCACCGGAGGAAGTCCTCGGTGGGAGCTGACGCTGGATCGAGTTAGATCACTTTCGGACCGGGTGCAAGGCGACTGGCCGGGCGTCACCCAGCTGCTCGACATCCTGGCTGAGGCGGTGACGATCCGCGATCGAGACGGGTCGATTGCCTACGCGAACCGTGCCGCATTGACGAGCATGGGCTTCGCCTCCATGGAGGAACTGCAGAGGCGCTCGTCGAGATCGATCATGTCCGACTACCTCGTCCAGGATGAGCACGGAAACCCGCTCACGCTCGAGGACGTGCCGTCGATGAGGCTGATGCAGGGCGAGGCCGTCGACTCGCTGCTGATGCGGACCGTGCACCGGTCCACAGGCCAGGTCCGTTGGAGGCTGCTAAAGACCGCGCCGCTGCACGACGACGACGGTGAGCTGTTCGCGGCCGTCACTGTCATCGAGGACATCTCCGCCCTGAAGACGGCGGAGACGCGGATGCGCATGCTGGCGGAGTCAGGGCGGACGCTCTCCTCCTCGCTCGACTACCAGGAGACCCTTCAGAACGTGGCCAACATCGCCGTCCCGGCGCTGGCCGACTGGTGCGCGGTCGATCTCATCGATCCACAGCTCCGCCGCGAGCACGTGGTCGTGGCTCACTCCGACCCGTCAAAGGTGGCGCTGGCCGAACGGATGCGAGAGGTCGAGCCTGACGAGATCGATCCTGCAAGCGCGCTGGGGCGCGTCATCCGCACAGGCACCTCCGAGTTGCACTCGGATGTGACCGACGAGATGCTCCGGCGCGGATCCCATAACGAGGAGCATTTCGAGCTGCTCCGCCGGCTCGACTTCCGCTCCGCAATGGTGGTGCCGATGCGAGTGCCGAGGGGTGCGATCGGGGTGATGACCCTGGTGACGGCCGAGTCGCGGCGACGCCTCGAGTCGGACGACCTCGAGCTCGCCGAACAACTCGCGCGCCGAGCCGCCGTAGCGGTCGAGAATGCGCGGCTCCACACCCGGCTCGCACGGATCGCCGAGACCCTTCAGGAGAGCCTGCTGCCGAACGAACTGCCGGAGATCCCGGGCTGGAATATCGCCTCGCTCTACCGTCCCGCCGGCGCCGAGCAGAGGATCGACGTCGGCGGCGACTTCTACGACGTGTTCCAGTCTCAGGCCGGGTGGTCCATCGTGATCGGCGACGTCACCGGCAAGGGTGTCTCCGCGGCAGCGCTGACCGCTCTTCTGCGCCACGGCTCACGCTTCGCCAGCCGCTACGACCCACAGCCGGCGGCAGTCCTGCGCGAGCTCGACGAAGCCCTCCACAACCGCTCCGGCGACTCGCTCTGTACGGCCCTGTGCATGCGCCTCACCGCCGACCGGATCGTGCTCTCCTCGGGCGGTCACCCACCAGGGCTGATCGTCTCCACGCACGGGGCGGTCACCGAGGCTCCCGAGCCTGGCCCCCTGCTCGGAGCCTTCAGCGACGTGCGCTGGCCCGAACAGACGGTCGAGATCACCCCGTCAGACATGCTGCTTCTCTACACCGACGGGGTGACCGAGGCACCGGGGGAGAAGGACCGGTTCGGAACCTCGCGGCTGAAGCAGTTTCTCGCCCAGCACGCTGACGCGACGCCACACGCTCTGCTCGCCGCGCTCGACAGCGCCTTGACCGAGTTCACGGCCGGACGCCAGCGGCCGGACGACGTGGCAGCGCTGGCCATGCGGCCCCACGGCTAGCCTCAGGAGCCTGAACTCGGCGCTAGCGCGTATCGGTCATCACGACCCGCAGGCGCTCGTTGTCGCCATCGTCGGGCTCGGTCTCGATCTGATCGGTCAGGAGCGCGAGGGGTGAGCGCGCGCCGATGACGGGGTCGTCGCTCCTCAGCAGCTCGCTGGTTCCCGGACGGAAGGGACCGATCATGATCTCGAGTCGCCGCGACTGGCCCACGAGGCAGAAGCCGATTCGCTCCCGGGCCGCATTGCGATGGGCCAAGGCGGACAGCGCGTCGGTGACGAGGTAGACGTCGGAGAATCGGTCGAGCGAGAAGCGCGCGCTTGCCGCCAGCGCGCGAGCGAGACGACCCAGAACCGCCGAGAGCAGCGACACCGGCGAAAGCGAGACAACCGCATCACCGGCGACGCGCTTCGTCCATCCGTCATCGGGTGCCGCGGCGCCCAGGCTGGCGAATAGCGGCCTGCCATCGCGCTCGCCGGCGAACGACATCCACACCTCCGTGCCGCCGGAGACGACGGGCCGGAACTCCGTCTCGCTGGCAAGCGCCTGAATCACCGGAACGCCAATCCCATCCAGCCGATCGTCGTCGTGCGGAGCGACGTAGGCGATCCCGTCCCCCTGGTCACGAACCGCGACTGAGAGCCCATCGGGCTGCATGTACAGGCTGACCGCGAGAGGTCCGGTATCGCCGTGGTAGGCGTGCATGACGACGTTGTTACACGCCTCGCTGACCGCCGTCTTCACGTCGTCGAGCAGCTCGGGGTCGATCGCGAGGAGCTCACCGACACCGCTGATCATCCCGCGCACGAGGGTCAGGTTCTCGGCCCGGCTGGCCAGCTCGAGGCTGACCGTCGGTGACTCGGGAGTCATCTCCATCTGTCGTATCTCCGCACGCGCCAATGCAATGAGCGCGACTCACGCGACCTTTCCAGGCGCCGGATGGGAGACAGATCGATCAGATCCACTGACGCACACCGAAGAGCCATTTAACACAGGATCGAAGCACGAACCGACGATGCGGCGCGTGCTCACCGCATCCTGGGGACGTTTACAACTGCTCGTTGGCCCGTCTGACGGATGGATGTTTTCACCGCCCTTGTCGCGCGCGGACTCAGGAACCCTGCGCCACGCCTGGATTCGGGGCAACAGGGCACTCATGTTGCTACCCACCGATCCGGCGGGCGCAAACGTGGGCGGGCTGCTCGGCCCCTGCAGGGGCCCGAGCGCAGTCAGTCTTCGCTTGCGGACTCCTCGCCTTCCGTCAGCTCTCTCAAGTGGTTGAGAGCGCGACGGAGGATCCGCGAGACCTGCATCTGCGAGACACCGATGAGGTCGGCGATCTGGGTCTGGGTCAGGTCGCGGACGAAGCGTAGTTCGAGCACGCGCCGCTCCCGCGCAGAGAGCTGCTGGGCAGCCGACGCGATCGACACGCTCGCGTCCACGAACTCGAACCTGACGTCGGTCTCACCGAACGCGTCGGCGAGGGTCCCGGCCTCGCCATCGGCATCGTCGCGCGGAGTGTCGAGCGAGATGGTGTGGTGAGCGCCGGCTGTCTCGAGCGCATCGAGGATGTCCTCGGTGCTGAGCTCAAGGTACTCCGCGAGGTCGTAGACGCTCGGCGGACGGCCGGTCCTCGCGGTCAGCTGCTGCTGTGCCTCCTCGACCTTGAGCGCGAGCTCCTGGGCTCCGCGAGGAACGTGGATGGCCCATCCGAGATCACGGAAGTAGCGCTTGAGCTCGCCGAGGATCGTCGGCACGGCAAAGGATGAGAACGCCGTTCCACGCGAGGAGTCGAACCGATCGATCGCCTTCACCAAGCCGAGGCTCGCGACCTGCAGGAGATCGTCAAATGGCTCACGCGCGCCGTTGTAGCGGCGGGCCAGCTTGCGCGCCAGCGGAAGGTAGCGCTCAACGAGCTCCTCACGGGCGCGCTGATCGCCGTGCTGCTGCCAGCGCGTGAACAGAGTCGCCGCGTCGGTGGTGGTCCCGACGGCGGCTGCCTTCGAAACGTTGGGGGTAACCGTGTTGGCCGTCACCATGAATCTAAGCCTTCCCCGAACGCAGCATTTCAATCGCCGCGGCCCTGATTGGTGTAATTTCCCTGACCAAAAAACCGGTGGGTTGGCCGGCCGGCGCAACGCGAGGGGCCATGGCCGCTCAGCAGTGCCCGAACGCGGCAGGCAGATTGGCGCCCCCGCAGTTCGGGGATGAGCCCGCGGTGAGGTGCAGGTTGCGCGGGTTGTCCCGGAAGTCGTTTCCGATGAAGTGGTTGTGGGCCGAGTCCGCGATCAGGTCGAACCCGTAGCTGCCGTTGTGGTGCGCCTGGTTGCCCTTGACCAGCACGTCGTCGGCGCCGTTGAGGAGCAGGCCGGCCGGGGGAGTCTCGCCGAGGCCCTTCAGCGTGTTGCGGTTCATGAGATTGTCGATCACCTGGATGGCGTCCCCGGACGAGAACTCGATGATGATCCCGCGGCTGTTGTGAACGGTCACGTTGCTCTTGACCAGCAGTGGGCGGCCGCGCCCGGACTGGCTGATCTGGCCGACGTAGATGCCTGAGTCGCGGAAACCGCTCACGGTGTTGCTCAGGACCTGCTGCCGGCTCCCCTGGATCACGTTGATCCCGTACTCGGCGTTGCATGTGTTTCGCACTCGCAGGTCCTCCGCCGTGCCGGTCGGCTGCCCGTCGAAGGTCACCTCCGACGGATACTGGCCGAACCCCTCGGCCGCGCCGACGACAGTCAGCCCGCGGACGGTGACGCCCGGCGCCATGATCTCGATCGTGTCGTTGGTCCTGCAGAGCCCATCGATCACCGGATGCGCGCCCGGGGCAGCGACGAGCCTGAGATTGCGATCGGAGACGACTTCCTGGCCCCGGTAATGACCCGCGTGGATGACCAGCGTGTCGCCCGCGTTCGCGCGGAATAGCGCGCGCTGGAGCCCGCCGCCCCGGGAAAACACCTGAAGCGTGCGCGCCACGGCGGCGGCGGGAACGAGCAGGCAGACGGACAGGACGACTGGGACGAGCCGGCGCACGGGCGCCCCAGCTTACTTACGCCGACGGTCCCGTGACCGTGTTCGCCGGGCCCTGCGCAACGCGACCGTTGCCCTCGGCCGAGAACCGGTCCGGGTTCCACGAGTAGGCGTAGGCCGGGTTATCGTGCTCGCGCCACAGCGGCGTGAGCCGCAGCGGCCGGAACGTGTCCCACATTACGGCGAGCTCGTTCGTGCTCTTGGCGCCGAGGGCCTTCTCGACCGTGCCCGGCTGAGGTCCGTGTGGGAGGCCCGAGGGATGGAGCGTGACGCATCCGATGTCGACGCCCCTGCGCGCGGCATAGTCGCCCTCGGCGTAGAACATCACCTCCTCGGACTGAATGTTCGAGTGGTGGTACGGGAGCGGCACCGCCTCCGGGTCCCAATCGAGCATTCGGGGCGCGAACGTGCAGATCACGAAGTTCTGGCCTTGGAACGTCTGGTGGGTCGGCGGCGGAAGGTGAAAGCGTCCCGTGCGCGGTTCGAAGTCGTCGGCGTTGAAGGCGTATGGCCACACGTAGCCGTCCCAGCCGACCGCATCGAACGGATGACGGTCGAGTACGTAGTTCTGCAGGCCCCCCCGGACGCGAACGGTGAGCGGGTACTCGCCGGCCTCGTCGTACGTCTCGAGCTCCTCCGGCGGGCGGAAGTCGCGCTGCGAGAACGGCGCGTGCTCAAGCAGCTGGCCGTAGCGATTACGGTAGCGCTGCGGCGTCTCGAGCTCGCCTGGGGTGTGAAAGCAGAGCCACACCTGCTCGCTTCCGGGCTCGAGTTCCCAGGTGTGAGTCGTGCCCCGCGGGACCACGACGTAATCGCGCGCCCGGAACTCAAGCCGCCCGAACACGGTCCGGAGTACGCCGCCGCCACGGTGGACGTACACGACCTCGTCACCCTCGCCGTTGCGGTAATAGCCGGCGCGCCCCTGGACCGGCTTGCAGACCGAGACCTCGAGGTCATCGTTGAACATCAACACCCGCCGGCCCGACAGCGGATCGCCGCCGGGCGCGACGGGGTTGATGTCAGCGAGGCGGTGGACATGCGCCTCGGGCACCCACTCCTCCCGAACGGCCGGAGTGAACGCGCCTACCTCCTCTAGCCTGCACGGCGACTGCAGGTGATACAGGATCGATTCGTTCCCGGAGAAACCCTCGTATCCCATCACCTCCTCTACGAGCAGCCGCCCCTGATCGCGGACCTGAACGTGCCGTTTGTGCGGCAACTGTCCCTTCGCAACGTATCTCATCAGAGATTGCCGCGCCTCTCCTGCTCGCGCTCGATCGCTTCGAACAGGGCCTTGAAGTTGCCCTCGCCGAATCCGCGAGCGCCGTGACGCTCGATGATCTCGAAGAAGATCGTGGGCCGATCACCGATCGGCTTGGTGAAGATCTGGAGCAGGTAGCCCTCGTCGTCGCGGTCGACGAGGATTCCGAAGCGCCGCAGGTCGGCCAGCGACTGGTCGATCTCGCCAACCCGCTCGGGCACTGAGTCGTAGTAGCTCTCGGGAGTCCGGAGAAAGGCCACGCCCATCGACTGCAGACGATCGACGGTGCCGACGATGTCGCGCGTGGTCAGCGCGATGTGCTGCGCACCGGGTCCCTCGTAGAACTCGAGGTACTCGTCGATCTGAGACTTGCGCTTGCCCTCCGCCGGCTCGTTGATCGGGAACTTGACCCGCCCGTCTCCGGTGGTTACCACCTTCGACATGAGCGCCGAGTACTCGGTCGAGATCGCCTCGTCGCTGAAGTGGATCATCTCCGTCATCCCGAAGACCCTCTCGTAGTAGCGCACCCACTCGTCCATCGCACCGAGTTCGACGTTGCCGACGATGTGATCGATACCGAGCAGCATCGGCTCGCCGTTGGCGCCGGAGCTCTCGGCTGCGGCATAGCCGGGAAGGAACGGGCCCAGATAGTCGGAGCGGTCGACGAAGCGATGGATCGTGTCGCCATACGCGGCGATGTCGGCGATCCGCACCCGGCCCCTCGCGTCGGTGCGCTCGTGCGGTTCGGTGACCCCCTGGGCGCCGCGGGCCACGGCCTCACGGTAGGCGTGGTCGACGTCGGGGACGGAGAGCGCGATCACCCTCACGCCGTCTCCGTGCTTGGCGTGGTGGCGGGCGATCGGCGAGTCGGACTGGAGGGTTCCCGTCAAAACGAGCCGGATGCGCCCCTGCTCGACAACGCGTGAGACGCGGTCCCGCACGCCGGTCTCGAGGCCCTGATAAGCGACCTCGGTGAAGCCATAGGCGCGGGTCAGGAAGTGAGCAGCATGGGCGGCGTTGCCGACCCACAGCTCGACGTGGTCGATGCCGTGGAGCGGCATGAAGTCCTTGACCGCGGATGTCGGTTCGGCGAGCGGCTGCTGCGTTGCCATGCGTGTCTCCTCGTGATCAGTTGACCGCGCCGGCCCGCTGGGCCATCGCGGCGATCGACTCGTCGTTGCACGTCGCGAAGAAGCCGCCGACCACGTCGACCACCTCCGCCACGGACTCGGCCCGATAGAGCACCGGCTGGTAGGCCGTGATGTCGTAGTCGGCGGTGCCCATCTCGACCAGGTCGAGCGGACGGTGCTCCATCCCTCGGAACTCATCTATCTCGCCGTAGCTCGAGAGAATCCCGGCTCCATACGCGCGCAGCTCGCCGTCCTCGACGACGACGCCGAACTCGAGCGAGAACCAGAACACCCTGGAGAGGAACCTCAGACTCTCGATGTCGCGCAGCCGGCGGGCGGCGCTACCGGCTAGGCGATGCAGCTCGCTGAATGTCGGCGTGGCGAGCAGATGGCCGTGGCCGATGACCTCGTGGATGATGTCCGGCTCGGGCGTGTAGAGCGGGACCGCAGCGTGGCGTACGTACTGGGTCGAATGAAAGACACGATCGGCCAGCGCGCCGTAGAACGCATCGAGCTCGACAAGACCGGCGGCGGGGACGTAGCGCCATCCGGTCATGGGGACGAGCCTCGCGCTCACCTCGTCGAGGTTCGGCACGTGGTCGACCGGCAGCCCAAGACGCTCCAGGGCCTCACGGTATTCCGCCACCGCGTAGCGCTCGTGCTTGCGGGCGAGCTCCCGGCAGACGGTTCGCCACACCTCCTGCTCCTCCTCGGTGTAGGCGATCGAGGGCGACGGCTCACCGGAATGCCAGGCGAGCGCGGCCGCCGCGATCTCGCTGCGGCGCGCCCGGTAGGCCGGGTCGTTGGCGCCCGGATGGTCGTGCGCGAGATGGACCGTAACGGAGCCATCGGCTTCGGTCGTCACCGGCGAGTAGAGCTGTGCTTCCTCGAACATCCCTCAGCAGACACTTCAGCACTGGACCGTTTGCACTGCAAGTGTGACCAGCAACAGGGGTCACATTGACCACTTCTGCGTCATCGGAGCCTAGAATGCTGGTCAATATGACCATTGACGAGCTCGACGCCCGCCTGATCCGCAAGTTGCGCGAGAACCCTCGCGTCGGGTTGCTGGAGATCGCGCGTCAGCTCGGCGTCGCGCGTGGCACGGTCCAGGCGCGCCTGGCCAAGCTCGAGCGCTCGGGTGTGGTCACCGGCTACGGCCCCGATCTCGACACGGCAGCGCTCGGCTATACGATCACAGCGTTCATGCTGATCGAGCTCGCCCAGGGCAGGCTGGCCAGAGGCTGTGGAGGCGATGGAGGCGATGCCAGAGGTGCTCGAGGCGGACGCAATCAGCGGACCTCAGGACGTGATCTGCCGCGTCGTAGCCAGGGACACGGAGCATCTCCAGGCGCTGGTCAACGAGCTCCTGCGAACCCCCGCGATCCGGCGCTGCACCAGCTATATCGCGCTCTCGCGCCAGGTTCCACCGCGCACCGCGCCGCTCGTCGACGCCGCGGCCGGGAATCGGTAGGGAGAGTGCTCAGGCCGCCTTGCGCGTCGGGGGAGCGCAGCGATCGCAGATGCAGTGCCGCCCGTGCACGGGAGACACGTCGAGGCCCGTCATCGCCGGGTGCCGGTGCGTCGCCGGGCGCGCGGCCGCCACCTCGTCGATCATGACGCTGGCGCGTCCGGACGCGGCGCGACAGAGCGACCGCGCGTGCTAGCGGAGACGAGAACATTCCACCCACGGGTCCGGAACCATACGGCCAAGGTCGGCAGAATCGGGCCCGAGCTAAATAGGAGTTTTCTACCCGTCCGGCTGCGCGATGATCTTGCATATGAACTTCGCCCTGACGCGCGACGCCGAGGACTTCGCGGACCACGCCGAGTCGCTCCTCTCCGGACGGATCGAGTGCAACGTGATGGCGACCGTGCTGATCAACCTTCGGCGTGGCGTCCTCGCGCCCGATGACGCTCTCTTCGCCTATGCGATGGATGACGCCGGGGCGCCCTCTGGGGCCGCGATGAGGGTGGCGCCCTGGCCGCTGTTGACGAGCCCGCTCGATCCCCCCGATGCGGCGGCGCTGACGCGGCTTTGGCTGCTCGAGGATCCGGAGCTCCCGGCGGTCGTAGGGGTGCCGCAGAGCGCCCGGGCCGTGGCGGAAGCATGGGCGGCGGCGACCGGCGGCGTCACCTCGGTGGCGATGCGCCAGGCGATGCACCAGCTTCGGACCGTGACCGATCCCCTGCGCCCGGTGCGGGGCGAACTGCGGGGGGCGACCGGCGGTGACCGCCACACCCTGATCGGGTGGATGTCTGCTTTCGCCGACGAGGCCGGGGTCCCGGGCGGCGACGACGCCGAGCGCATGGTTGATGGGCGTCTGCGGCACGGGGGGCTGTTCGTGTGGGAGGACGGCGGTCCAGTGTCGATGATCGGCATGCAACCGCAGGTGGCTGGAGTCGTCCGGATCGGTCCCGTCTACACGCCGCCCCGCCGCCGGCGCCACGGGTACGCCGGGGCGGCCGTGGCCGAGGCGAGCAGGCGCGCGCTGGAAGCGGGCGCCGACAGCTGCATGCTGTTCACCGATCTCGCCAACCCGACCTCGAACAAGATCTATGCCGAGGTGGGCTATCGCCGGACCGGCGACTGGGAAGAGCACCGATTCGAGCGGCTCGATTCGCGGTTGGTCGCGTGAGCGCGGTTCACGCGCTCGTGATCTTCGCCGCCGGAATCGCGGCGGGAACGATCAACACCGATCGTCGGCAGCGGAACGCTGATCACGTTCCCGGTGTTGCTCGCCTTCGGCTATGCACCGGTGACCGCGAACGTTTCGAACACGGTCGGCCTCGTCCCCGGCTCGGTCGCGGGAGCGATCGGCTATCGGCGTGAGCTCGACGGCCAACGCGCGCGGACGATTCCGCTCGCCGTCGCCTCGGCCCTAGGCGGGCTATGCGGAGCGGTGCTCCTGCTTACGCTTCCGGCCTCAGCGTTCAAGGCGATCGTGCCGGTGTTCATCGCAATCGCGCTGGCCTTGATCCTGGCCCAACCACGCCTGAACCGCCTCGTCAGCCACCACCGCGAGCGCGCCCGCGCGCGGGCCGGGCCGGTGGGCACGGCGGCGATCTTCGGCAGCGGCGTCTACGGCGGCTACTTCGGCGCCGCTCAAGGGATCCTCGTTCTGGCGATCCTAGGCCTGTCGGTGAACGACGAACTGCAGCGCATGAACGCGCTCAAGGTCGTGCTCACAGGGCTGGTGAATCTGGTTGCGGCGATCGTGTTTGTGATCGCCGCGCACATCGCGTGGCTCGCGTCGCTGTTGATCGCGCTCGGCGCCACGCTGGGCGGGTTTCTCGGCGCGCGGGTCGGCCGCCGGTTGCCCGAGCCGGCGCTGAAGGCCGTGATCGTGGCCGTGGGTATCTTCGCGATCGTGAGGCTGCTGTCATGACCGTGGTGCTGCGGCCGCTCGCCGCCGAGGATGGGCCGGATCTGATCCGTATCCACCAAATGCCCGAAGTCGAGCGATGGTGGGATGTGCCGGCCGACGGGTTCCCATGGGATGAGCCCGAATCCGTGCGTCTGACGATCGAGGTCGACGGCGCTGTGGCCGGGCTGATCCAGTTCTGGGAGCAGAACGAGCCGAGATACCGGTACGCCGCCATCGACCTGTTCCTGGACCCGGCCCTCCACGGCCGCGGCATCGGGACCGAGGCGCTGCGGCTGCTCGTCCGCGACCTGATCGAGCAGCGCGGACACCACCGCCTGACGATCGATCCCGCTGCCGACAACGTGGCCGCGATCCGCTCGTACGAGAAGGTCGGGTTCCGGCCCGTGGGCGTGATGCGCGCCTATGAGCGGGACGCCGACGGCAGGGGCTGGCACGACGGCTTGCTGATGGAGCTGGTCGTGGCTCGCTGAGCGCTCCGCGGCCCGTTCTACTCGAGCGGCCCCGGCAGCGCCAGTTCCGCCACCTGCTCGATGCCTCGTCCACGCCGACGCAGATACATGGCACCCGCGATCGTGATCCCGATCCCGGCGAGCACGAGGAGCACCCCCAGCGCCGTTCCGACCAGGTCGAGGAGGTGGCCGAAGAAGTAGTACTGAAGACCGTTGACGGCGGCCCACACGAAGGCGCTGAGTGTGCTGAAGCAGAGAAAGCGAATCGGCCGCATCCGATTCGCACCGGCAAGGAACGCGCCCCAGGTCCTCAGGCCGGTCACGAAGCGCCCGAAGAACACCACCTTCCCGCCGTGCTTGGCGAATAGGTAGCGGCCGACCTTGAGCCGCGAATCCGTGAGGCGCAGAAAGCGGCCGTAGCGCTTGAGCAGCTCCCAGCCACCCCACCAGCCGAGCCCGAAGCCGATCGCGCTGCCCAGGCTCGCACCGAGGAAGCCGGCGCCGATCAGCGCGACGATGTCGAGGTGTTGCGACGTGCCGGCGTAGAGCGCCGCCGCGATCAGCGCGGTCGTGCCCGGAAGTGGCAGGCCGGCGGCTTGGAGCGCCGTCATCGCGAACACGAATGCGTAGGCCCACTGACCGAGATTGGAGATGCTCGGGCTGCTCATCGCCCGAAACTGTCGCGCGCCATGCGGTCATGCTGGCAGAGCTCCCGCGTTCTATGGTCTGCGCGTATGAGCGTGCCCGAGGCCGAGGTGGACCGGCTCTATCAGGAGGTTTCCCTGGACGAGTTCACCGCCACCCGCGATGCGTTGGCCCGCGAGCTGCGCCGGAGCGGCGATCGCGCCGCGGCCGATGAGGTCAAGCGACTGCGCAAGCCGAGCCTGGCGGCCTGGGGCCTGAATCAGCTGAGCCGCGCGCACCGGCGACCTCTTGACCGGCTGCTCGCCGCCGGTGAGCGGCTCCGCAAGGCCCAGCAGCAACTGCTCGAGGGCGGCGACGCCGATCAGCTCAAAGTCGCTGTCGCCGAGGAGCGCCGCCTCGTGGCCGAACTTGCCGAGCTGGCCGCGGACGGGCTCGAGGAGACGGGCCACTCCATCAGCCCGACGATTCGAAACCGCCTGCGGGAGACGCTGCACTCGGCCGCGGTGAGCGATGAGGTGCGGACTCAGCTCGCGGCGGGCCGGCTCGAGCACGAGCACCAGATCAGCGACCTCGGGCTGGTGGGCGACGGGATGCCATCCGGGACATCGCGCGGCCGAGCTAAGCCGGCCAGCGACGCGAAGCTCAAGCCAAGGGCGAAGGGTCCATCAAGGCGTGAGCAGGCGCTGCTGCAGTCACTCGAGCGCGCCCGCGTGCGCGAGCGCGAGCTGAAGGCAGAGCTGACGGACGCCGATCGAGCCGCCAGATCGGCCAGGTCCGAGGCCGAGCGCGCAGCGACCGCGGCCGCACGGGCTCAGGACCGGCTCGACCGCGCGGGCGCCCGCGTGCGGGAGTTGCAGGAGCAGGTGCGGGGCCTGAATTGACGGGTCACGTGACGGCACGGCTCAGGCGCTGGTGCACAGTGACCGCTCCGTCACGGGACTTCCTTGATCACGAACGCCACGTCGTCGACGTAGCAGTACGACCAATCCTCGCCGGGCTCGGCCGAGGTGACGATCGGGTGGCGAGTCTCGCGCACGTGGGCGGTGGCGTGCCGGTTCGGTGAGGAGTCACAGCAGCCGACGTGACCGCAGGTGCGGCACACGCGGAGGTGGACCCAGGAGGCCCCCATCTTCAGGCACTCCTCACAGCCGGCAACGCTCTCTGGCGAATCGACCAGGACCTGGTCGAGATGGGTGCAGGTAGCCATCGGTCTCCTTGATCGGTCGCGTTCGGCGCCGGCGGGCGCCCCCTCCAAGATTGACGAACTCGTCAAGGGTGACGCAGCACGGCGGGGACCCGTAGGCTCCACAGCGTGCTGGACAGCCTCGATTACGTCTACCTGCCGAGCCGCGACGTCGCCGCTGATGCCGATCGTCTCGTCGAGACGTTCGGCGCGAGGCTGGTGTTCGCGATCGAGGCGTTCGATACACGTGTTGCCATGCTCGAGCTGGGTGAGAGCTCGCCCCCGGTTCTGCTCGCCGGTCACCTCGAGGGCGAGCAGGCGATCCTGGTCTACCGGACGGCCGACCTCGAACGTGCGCTCGGCAAGCTCGAGCTGGGCGGCGTCGCGGCGGTGGCCAGGTTCGAGATTCCGCCCGGACCCGCCGCCGAGGTGCAGATGCCCGGGCCGCAGCGCCTCGCGCTGTACGAGCTGACGCGGCCCGAGGTGCCGAGGAGGCTCGTGGGCCGGCGCGACTTCTGAGCCGTCGCTACCCGCCGTCGGCGGAGACCGGGGTGTCCTCCGGGGCGGCGGCCCGGCGGCCCCATCGGAAGTAGCCGATCGCGCCGAGCGCATTCAGCGACACGACGCGCCAGATGAACCTGCTCCCGCGTACCTCGTCGTTCTTCCGACGCCCGATGTCACGCTCCGCCGCAGCCACGATCCAGAGGCTGATCGTGATCACGATGACGGCCAACGTGCGCTGCTTCGGAGACAGCTCGGAGAAGCTCTTCTTCTGCTTTCCGCTCACCCAGCGAAGGTTAGCTCTCGGGGCAATGAATTTCGATCCGGCGAGCTGATGCGCGGCTGCTGGTAGGCGGCGCTCAGAGCCGGAGCAGCATCTCGTGCTGTCGCGCGACCTGCTCCGCCCCGAGCGCGTGGAGCGCGCATGACGCGGGGTCATCGAGCGAAGTGTTCGCGAGGCGGAGGCTCCGCCCCGCTCGGGCGGCGGCCAGCAGCGCGTCGGCCGCCGAGTCCCGGTCGAGAGCCGCGACCTGCAGCACGCTCACCCGCTCACCGTTCTCGCGATAGATCACCGCCGCCGCGGCGTCGGCGCCGCGCTCAACCACGAGCGCCGAAAGGCTCGCGACGTGATCCTCGACGGCGGCAACGGTCTCGTCCGAGCGCTGCCACGGCTCGCGCGCTCCGCGATTGGCCGCGATCCAGGCGTGGGCGGTCGCGACACCGACGGGCCGGGACGGCGGCGGCGGCTTCGCGGTCGGCGCAAGGGACCAGACGAGCACGTCGCGGACGATCTCGAACCCGAGCTTCGTGTACAGGCCGATGGCCGGCTGATTGCTGTCGATCACCTCCAGCCAGAGCGCGTCGCACCCCGCTGCGGACGCAGCTTCGATTCCGGCTCCGAGCGCGCGCTCGCCGAGCCCCCGCCGCCGCTCGGCGGGGACGGTGCCCATGCCACCGACCCAACCGTCGGCTCCACGGCGTGCGATTAGCGCGAATGCCGCCGGTCGACCCAATATCAGCACCCTCGAACAGCTCAGGTCGATCCCATGGCTGACCACGTGCTCCCGGAACACCGCCTCGCTGAACCGGAGCGGCACGACGTAGTCCGAGTACCCGGCGTTGAACAGCGCGAGCAGGTCGGCCGGCTTGAGCTCGTCAGCCGCGATCAAGCGCATCCGATCATCCCTCCCGCCCGCCGCAGTCATCGCCCGCGACAGTACCGGCTTTACCCGGTTCGGACGACGCGTGGCCGGTGCGGTGACAATGGGGGCGTGGACGCTTCGGAGAGGATCAGCGATCGCCTGGCGAGCTGGGCTGAGGGCGACGGGCCGAAGACGCTCGGCAGCCTGATCGAGCTGTTCGAGGAGAAGAGCTTTGCCGTGATCTTCGTGATCCTGCTCGGCGTGCCCGCGCTTCCGCTGCCCACCGGCGGCGCGACGCACGTGTTCGAGGTGATTGCGATGCTGCTGTCACTGCAGCTGATCGTTGGACGCGACCGGGTCTGGCTGCCACAGCGCTGGTGCCGGATCGAGCTTGTCGGCTCGGGGCAGGATCGATTCGTGCGCGCGCTGCTCAAGGTGATCCGGTGGCTCGAGCGGTTCTCGCGCCCGCGCCTGACCTGGGTCTTCAACTACCGGCTGAGCAGCTTCTTCTTCGGGCTGGTGATCTTGCTCCTTTCGATCGGAGCGTTCGTCGCACCGCCCTTCTCCGGACTCGACACGCTGCCGGCGCTGGGCGCCGTATTCGTAGCGCTCTCAGTACTGCTGGAGGACTTCCTCGTGCTGATTGCCGGCCTCCTGGTCGGCTCGGCGGGGATCGTGCTCGAGGTCGTGCTCGGGCGGGCCGCCTTCAACGGCGTCAAGCAGCTGTTCTCCGTGATCGTCCGAACTAGCTGGTGACGGTCGGCTCGCCGGCCGGGAGGCCGTGCTTGCGGACCGAGTGCATGGCCCAGCCGAGCGCCATCATCCCGATTCCGTAGCAGATGAACCCGATGCCGGTGATCAGCGCGAGCGTCGCGTATCCAATGTGCGGGCTGGCCACGATGATTATCCCGAAGATGGCCAGGATCGACGCGGCGATGATCCGCCAGACGCGGTTCTCGGGGCTTTCGAACGCAGCGATGAAGCGCACGACGCCGGCCGCGATGAGCCAGATGCCGACCAGCAGCGCGACGGCCCGCACGCCGCCGAGCGGGTGGCGGATCAGGAGGACACCGGCGATCACACTGATCACGCCGATCACCGCGAGCGAGCCGCGGTTCTCGGTGTGCGAGCTCAGCGCGGCGATCAGCTCGATGATCCCGTCCGCGAGGATGAAGATCCCAAAGATCACGGCCAGCGTCGACAGGCTGTTGCTCGGCTTGGCGATCACAATCGCGCCGGCAACGATGCTGACTATGCCGACCAGCAGCGCCAGCCACCAGCCCCACGTGGCCTCGCGCAGATCGGCGGGGCTGAGAGAAGTTCCGGACATGTCGACCTCCGTGATTCCTGACGCCGCGGCTGGCGGCGGCGCGCGAGGGTATTGAGTACCTCTGTCCAGCAGAGAATCGATATCACCCCGGGCGGATGACAACCCCCGTTGCCGGGATCCTCGACCACTGCACCTGCGTTCCTCAACCGGTCCAGGCGTCGTCGACAGGCTCGCCGTCGCCGGGATGATGCGGACCAAGGACGAGGAACTCAAGCCCGTCATCGCCCGCCTCAAACGCCCGGGCGGTGCGCGGTGCGACTCGGATCGCGTCCATTGGGCCCACGTCGATGATCTCGTCATCGAGCTTCATCCGCCCGGTCCCGCTAAGGATCACGTAGGTTTCCTCCGCGGCGATGTGGCGGTGGGTGAACGGGCTCCGGCGGCCGGGGCGCAGGCGGAACAGGCTCAAACCGGTGTCCTGCGCCTCGAGCGGTACTCGCGCGACCCGCGCCTGCCAGTGCTCGCCAAATCCGTTGCCGGGAGCGGCGTCCTCGACGTCGTGGAGGCTCAGATGGGTGAACGGCGGTGGCATCAGCCCCTCAGTCTGCCGCGCGCGTCGATTATGTGCTCCGGGCGCGTGACGGGGGAGCCCGGACCGCCGCCGCAGCAGATCACAACGCGTGCAGCACGTATATGAGCGCCGCCGCGGTGGGAACCGCCACGAGCACGACGACCGTCATCGCGGCGGCCAGGAAGGCGACCCCGAAGCGTCGAGACCATCGTGCGAAGCGCGTCCGGGCGACCAGCACACCGCCCGCGAGGCGAACGTCGAGCGAGGCTCGACGCTGAGAGACGATGGCTGCTCGGACCCGCTGCTCCCAGCGGACGGTCATGCGAACAGCCTCGCGCCGCGCGCGGATCCGATACCACGGCAGCTGCCGGCTTCTGTGACCCCAGTAGGCGAGCGACTCAACCCCGTCAGTCAAATCCGGGGGCGCGAGTAGCTGCCCCAGGAGTTGCTCATCGTTCGATCCCTTGTGTTTCATCGTGTCCGATCCTTCGGTCTGCATTCGACACACCGAGCATAGGCGGACCTGGCGGGATTGACAGCAAAACCCCCCGGGCGTACTGTCGAACCAATGGCCCGCAGGGACGCGCGGACGTACCGAAGGACCGCAGATGGGCTTACTTACAACGTCCGAGAGGAGTGGCGCAATGTCCTTTAGCGACGACCCCACACAGGGGGCCCCCGGGCCGGTCGACGACCCCACCCAGGGGGATGTCGGTCCGGGCGACGACCCTTCCCAGGGAGCTGTCGAGCCAGAGGCATCTGGCGACCCGACGCAGGGAATAGAGCACGGAGCAAACGCGATGGAAGATCCGACTCAGGGGCTCGAGGTCGGCGAGCAGCCAGGGGAGGACCCAACCGAAGCCTGATTGTTCGTTAGTCGCACCAGACCGCTCAAGCGACCGACTGGCACGGCAACGTGCCCGGGGTGACTCACGACGCCACTCGATGCGAGGGAAGGAGTAACTGTGGAAACACCAATCGCCGCGATGGATCCAAACCTCAAGTTTGCGGGAGTGCCGCAGATCGATCCAGCGGCCGCCCCGCCCGCGTCACCGTCAGGCGATCCGCTCGGTCCGCTGGCAGCGCTGCCGGGCACGTGGACCGGCCGCGGCTTCAATGCCATCTGGCGGCCGCACCAGGGCACACAGGATCATTTCCTCGAGCTCAACGTCACCAAGGACACGATCGTGTTCACGGAGATCCCGGGTGCGATCCCAAATCGCGGGCTCCTGATGCACGACATCAACATGTTCGGCGTCACCTACATGCAGCAGATCGCAGAGGAGAACAACGGACCCGCTCTACACATCGAGCCGGGGATCTGGGCGTCGGTGCCTGCCACGAGCAACCCCAACCTTCCCGCCACCGTCGTTCGAATGGCGTCGATCCCCCACGGCACGGCGATCCTCGCCCAGGGTGAGCCGCAGACGCTCACCGGCGGTCCGCCCCATATCCCAAGTAACAACATCACGCCGTTCCAGATCAATGACCCGACTTCGCTGGTGCCGTTCCCCGAGACCAACCTCTCCGTCGCGTCTACGTTTCGCCACGCCTCGGCGAGCGTGACCCAGCAGATGGTGGACAACCCCAACAGCGTGCTCCAGGGCGACCTTCAGACCTCGGGACAGAACATGAAGGGGCGAGTATTTCTTCAGGTCACCACCGCCCACGCCGCTCCGGTCCCCGCGGGCGGTACGTCCAACACGGCGTTCCTGGTGTCATCCAATCCACCGGGGGGCAACGCCAACGCCAGGCAAGTCGACTCGACATTCTGGATCCAGACGCTGGCCGACAACTCGCTGCAACTGCAGTACACCCAGCGGGTGCTGCTCAGCTTCAGCGGGCTGAGCTGGCCCCACGTGACGGTCGGGACGCTGAAGAAGCAGTAGAGCCGAGGCGCGCGGCCATCGACGAACCATCGATCAGCTAGAGAAAGACGATGGCTGAGCGTTGTTATCGGGTGCTGGCGCTGGACGGTGGCGGGATCCGGGGACTGATCGCCGCGCATGTGCTCAAGGAGATCGAGGCCCGTACGGGCCGGCCGATAGCGGAGATGTTCGATCTCGTAGCGGGCACCTCGACCGGAGGGATACTCGCGCTGGGACTGACGAAGCCGGGGCACAATGGACGGCCGGAGTTCTCCGCGAGCGACATGTGCGATCTCTATCTACGAGAAGGAACGAGGATCTTCCCGCGTTCGATCTTCCGAGAGGTCAAGACGATCCACGGGCTTGTCGACGCGCGGTATCCGCAGGGCCCGATCGAACGCATCCTTGCGGAGCGCTTCGGCGACGCGATGCTGTCTACGGCACTGGCGGAGGTAGTGATCCCCAGCTACGACCTATCGGCGCCGGCGCCCTTCTTCTTCAAGCGCGAGTACGCCAAGAACGAAACCGAGGACTGGGATGTCCCGATGGCGCTCGTGGCCCGCGCGACAAGCGCGGCGCCGACCTACTTCGATCCGGCGCTGCTCCCGTCATCGAGTGGTCACGGCGATCACGCTCTGGTCGACGGCGGGACATTTGCCAACAACCCCACGATGTCGGCTTATGTCGACGCGCTGCGGTTGAAGGGGGAGATCGCGCGGATCGTGGTGGTGTCGATCGGCACGGGACGCCCGCCGCAGACACCCGGCAGCGGCCCGATTCCGATCAATCCCAAAGATGTCGGCAACTTCGGGCTCCTGAAGTGGGCCCGCCCGCTCCTGGAGGTCGTCCTCGACGGCGTCCCGAAGGCCGTGGAATATCAGATGAACCAGATAAAGGCGGCGAACCCGGACGCATTGGGCTACTACCGCCTGCAGAGCGACCTTCCGACCGCCTCGCACGCACTGGACGATGCCTCGCCAGAGAACTGCGAGAAGCTCGTTGCCGACGCCAACACCCTTATCGCCGACAGCAAGGAAACCCTGGACCGAATCGACCACGAGCTCGAATGAGCGGCCGAACGGTCCCGCGCTACGACGTCTGCGCGTGAACCAGGGGCAACCGGTCCGTCCACGGCCGCGCCTGTTCGATCTGCGCCGCCACCCTGAGCAGCAGATCCTCGCGACCGTAGGACGCAACGAGCTGGACCCCGACCGGTAGGCCGTCCTCGGTGTGGTGCAGCGGGAGCGAGATCGCCGGCTGTCCGGTCGTGTTGAACCCCGCTGTGAACGTGCCAAACGGGATCGCGCGCATGATTGGCGCTGCCGGGTTGTCGGCCGGTGCCTCGAACTCGCCGAGGCGCGGAGGAGGCTCAGCGCAGGTCGGCGTGAGCAGCAGGTCGAACCCCTCATCGGCCCACCACGAGGCGATCCGGCGTGTCGAGGCCTGCGCCCGCTCGAATGCTCGTAACAGGTCTCCAGCGCTGTGCGTACGGCCCTGCTCGGCCAGCGCCCACGTGCACGGCTCGACGTCGTCGGGGCCGATCTCCCGTCCGATCGCGGCGGACCAGTACTTCAGGTTCCAGTCGATCCCAGCCGTCCACCGCACGAGGAAGCTCTCGATCTGCCCAGGATCGTCGAGGTCGCGTGGATGGGATTCCTCGACATTGTGCCCCAGCTCCTCGAGCAGCCGAGCCGCTGCCTGGGCAGCGGTGACGCAATCGGCGTGGGCGTCGAACTGTCCGCCTGGCGGCGTTGTGGAGACACCGATCCGCAGGCGGCCTGGCTCTGCACCCACCTCTTCGCTGTACGGGCGTGCCGGTGCGGGAGCCGCGTATGGGTCGCCGGGAACCGGGCCGTGGACCGCATCAAGGATGCCGGCAGCGTCACGAACGCTGTGGGTGACGGCCAGCTCGATCACCAGCCCGCCGAGCACCTCGCCGAAATCGGGCGCCAGCGAAACGCGTCCCCGCGAGGGCTTCAGCCCGACCAGTCCGCAGTGGCTGGCCGGAATGCGGATCGAGCCGCCGCCGTCATTGGCGTGCGCGGCCGCGACGATGCCGGCGGCCACGGCAGCCGCGGAGCCCCCGCTCGAGCCGCCCGGCGAGCGGCCGAGATCCCACGGATTGTGCGTTGGCCCGTACGCGACCGGCTCTGTCGTCGGGAGGATGCCGAGCTCGGGCGTGTTCGTGCGCCCGAGAATCACGAACCCCGCTTCGCGGAATCGACGGGTGAGCCACATGTCGTGGTCCGCGCGGTAGCCCGCATCGCGCAGCGCGCGCATCCCCTCGTGAACCGGGACGCCTTCCATGTAACACGAGAGGTCTTTGACCAGGAACGGGACTCCCCGAAACGGTCCATCCGGCAGGTTGTTGGCAGCGGTCTCGCGTGCCTCGTCGAGGAGCGGGTGGATGACCGCATTCAGCTGGGGATTGAGCTCCTCCAAGCGTCCGATTGCGGCCTCGACCAGCTCGACCGGCGAGACCTCTCCGTCCCGGACCATCCTGGCCTGCTCGGTCACGTCGATCGTCATCCGCCAACTCTATATGCGCCCCGCGACCGGCCGGGCTGTACGTTTCTGCGACCGCTCTGAGAGGCTTTGCTGGTGCGTGTCCTGATCCCTCTTCCGGACCACGATTTCGACGTGACCGAGGTCTCCGTGCCGTGGCGACTGCTGGCGAACGCCGGTCACGAAACGGTGTTTGCCACCGAGCACGGCGGTTTTGCACCCGAGGCGGACAGGCGACTGCTCGACGGGGTCATCTTCGGCCGGCTCGGGGCCTACGAAGAGCCAAAGGCCTTCTACCGGCAACTTGTCGAGACGACGGCGTTGCAGCGACCGCTGGCCTGGGCGGACCTGCGACCCGGCGACTACGACGGTCTGCTGCTCCCGGGCGGCCACGCGCCTGGCATGCGCCAGTACCTCTCCTCACCGGTGCTCGGAGGCAAGGTGGCCGAGTTCTGGAGGCTGAATCGGCCGGTCGGCGCGATCTGCCATGGCGTTCTCGTGTTGGCCCGCACCCGCGACCCGCGCACCGGTCGCAGCGTGATCGCGGATCGCAGGACCACCTGCCTGCCGAAGTACATGGAACGAGGGGCCTACTTCCTCACGGCGTGGCGGCTGGGCCGCTACTACCGAACCTACCCGGCGTACGTCCAGGACGAGGTCACAGCTGCCCTGGACGACCCGAGCCAGTTCGTCCGCGGCCCACGTACCCAGCGTCGAGGCACCCCCACGGACGACAGCCCCGCTTTCGTCGTCCAGGACGGCAACTACCTGTCCGCGCGCTGGCCGGGCGACGCTTACCTGTTCGCCGAACGGTTTCGGCGCCTGCTCGAGGAGACTTCTGGTCCGCAGGCTTAAGTTGCTCAAGGAGCGGTTTAGAGAGGTCGATAACTCGGTCGATGCTCGGCAAGATCGATGGGCGTGGGCGTGCCTCGAGATCCGACAGCACACCTCGCAAGCCGGGAGCAGGAACGATGGCGGCTTTGCTGCTTTCGATCCTCTCGCTGGCCGGCTGCGGCGGGTCGACCACGACCGTGACACGAACGGTTGATTCGTCGCCTTCAGCCCCCTCCGCACAGGTCACCTCCTTGCCGCGCAATTTCGTCGGCACGACGAGCCAAGGCTTGCCGATCTCCTTCACCGTGACGCCGACGTCGGTCGAGTCGATCCAGTTCGCTTGGCGGGCTGTCTGCTCGGACAACCAGACGCACTCGAACACAATCATTCTCGGTAGCGCGTCGATCACGTCCGGGAATTTCTCTGCGTCGGGCAAGCTCGACACCGGGGCGTCCTCCGCCGTGTCGGGGCATGTCAGCGGGCGCACAGCCACGGGCCAGCTGTCGAGGAGCGGCCCGAGCGCGTTCGGCACCACCTGCGCTGCCGCGCACGTGGGATGGAGTGCCCAGGCGCTCGGCTAGGTGTGGCCGTTCAGCCCGACGCGCCGTCGATCTGCCACGGCCGCAAACAGGACGCCGAAGGCGATGTTGTCCGCAAGCTGGGGAATGAGGGGTAGAGCGCTGATCGCCGGGAACCTTCTTCCGATCATGCCGACGTTGATCACACCGATCGCGAGTCCAGCCGTGGCACCCCAGACGACCGAGCGGCGTTGAGGGAGCGTGCGCGCAAAGATCTCCCCGAACGCAACCGAGATCCCGAGGTGGACGACCGCGCCGCGCAGAAAGCCGGGCCGGCCGGGTGGAACAAGGGTCCCCACGGCGCAAGTCGCGTCGTACACGTAGCGAGCCGCGGACCGGAAGCTTCCCCCGGTGCGCAGTGCATAGAGAGTCGACGGCAAGCCGCTGAACGTCGCCGCCACCGCGATCGCCTCGGTGACTCGCTGGTGATCCCGCCCCACACCGCAAACATACCGGCGTGGGCTAGAGGCGATCCTCGAGCTCGCTGAGCCGGTCGAGCAGCTCGCATACGAGCACTGCGCCGGCGTAGTTGAGCCCGAGGTCACGCCGTAGCCGCTCCGCTCGCGCCACCCGCGCGGCGCTGCCCGGGTCGAAGCGCGGCGTTTCGGCCGCCGCCGCCGGATGTGGCTCGAACAGCCCGAACTCCAGGTAGCGCCGCACGTGCACGATCTTGACCCCGGCCTGCCTGGCGATGACGGTCAGCTTGACCGCGTCCCCCGTGGCGAGGTCGCGATCAGCCGGCCCGGTGTGCCTGTCTGCGTTCACGGTCACGCCTTTCGTGGGTCAACGCTTGAGCTTTCGGCGAGCTGCTCGTAGAGCTCGCGCTCACGGTCTGACAGCTTCTTCGGTACGACGATCTTGACGATTGCGTGGAGATCACCGCTGCCGCCACCACGCTTGGGAAGTCCCCGTCCACGGAGACGCAGCCGCCGGCCGCTGGACGACCCCGCGGGGACCCGGACCTGGGCCGTACCGGCCGGGGTCTCCACCGCCACGGTCGCCCCCAGCGCCGCTTCGGAAGGAGTGATCGAGAGGTCGACATCGAGATCGTCGTCGCCGCGCCGGCGGAAGCGCGGATCCGGCTTCAGCGCCACCCGCAGGAACAGATCGCCGGGCGGGCCGCCGCCGCGCCCCTCGCCCCCCTGTCCCGCCAGACGGATCAGCTGGCCGTCACGGACTCCGGCGGGGAAGTTGACATTGACCTCACGGCCGTCCAGCGTCAACCGTCGCCGGCCGCCTGCCAGTGCGTCCTCGAGCGACAGTTCGAGGAGCGCCTGGCGGTCGAGGCCGCGCAGGGGGCCGTCGGCGCGGCCGGCTCGCGTCCCGAACAGCGCCTCGAAGAGGTCGTCGCCGAACTCCACATGGGCGCCGCCGCCGAACCCCCGGTTGGCGAAGAAGTCCTCGAAGCTCTCGTCAGGCGCCTCGTGCTCGGCTTCACGCCAACTGGCGCCGAGTCGGTCGTAACGCTCCCGCTTGTCAGCGTCGGACAGAACCTCGTACGCCTCGCCGAGCTCCTTGAAGCGCTCCTCGGCGTCGCTGTCGGAGTTCAGATCCGGGTGGTACTTGCGCGCCAGCTTTCGGTAGGCGCGCCGGATAGTGTCGTGGTCCGCGTCAGGCGCGACGCCCAGCACCTCGTAATAGTCCGTGTAGCTCAGCGGCATCCGTGATCAAATCCTCGCGGTCGAGCGTCAACGAACAAGCCCCGCCTGGTGGGGCAGCCGCGATGAGTCTTCCGGCGCGGAAGGGTCAATAGGCATTGAGAAAGAACCTGTGGCCACAGCGGCCGCCTACTGAGGAGCACGATGAGCAAGCTTAGGTGTCACATCTCGATCTCGCTGGACGGTTTCGTCGCCGGCCGGAACCAGAGCGAGGAGAACCCGCTCGGCGAAGGCGGCGAGCGGCTTCACAACTGGATGGTTCCACTGGCCGCCTGGCGCAAATCCCACGGCCACCAGGGCGGCGAAGTCAACGAGAGCGCTCGGATCGTCGAGGAATCGCGCGAGAACATCGGGGCCGGCGTGATGGGCCGAAACATGTTCGGCCCGGTCCACGGTGGTGCCTGGGCGACGAGCAATGGACGGGCTGGTGGGGCGACGACCCTCCCTACCACTACCACGTGTTCATTCTCACTCATCACCCGCGTGATCCCGTGGAGATGCAGGGCGGGACCACGTTCCACTTCGTCACCGACGGAATCGAGTCCGCGCTCGAACAGGCAAGGGAGGCTGCCGGCGGCAAGGACATCATGCTTTGGGGCGGCGCCCACGTCGCTCAGCAGTACCTGGCAGCGGGACTGCTGGACGAACTTGAGCTCCACGTCGTTCCGGTGGTGCTCGGCGGCGGTGCTCGCCTCTTCGACAACGTCGAGGCCGCGGAGGTGCAACTCGAGCAGGTCCGAGCCGTCGAGGCGCCCGGCGTCACCCACCTCAAGTACAGGAGCGTGAAATGAAACAGGTCGCCGAGCGGCCGCGATCGAGCGCGTGCAGGTCCTCGCGCGGCACCCGCCCGGTGCTACCTCCCGGTGGTCCGGTGCATCGCCCCGCGCTTGAAACCGGAGCGTCCTCCCCGGCTGACCGCCGCGGCGCGGGCTGCACCGTGAGCCGGCTCCGGCGTCCGCCGGATGAGCTGACGCAGGGCTCGGTCATGCGGACCGTCCTGCTCCCGCGCGGTGAGCGTCTTCGGGCCCACTGTGCGAAACAGCGGCCCGCGCTTGGCATCGATCACGGCCACGACGACCTTCGAGCTGCTCGGCGTGTCGAACACAATCCCGTCCAAAGCCGGGCCGACACCGGCCACCGTCACGAGCTCGCCTACGGTGATCACGTCCACAAACCGAGCTTACCCCAGCCGCGATCCAACGACGGCGGATCGGGCCACGGCTTCAGTCGGGCAGCGATCCGCCAGCCACCAGGCTCACTCCAGGTTGTCGACGATCTCGCTCGCTCGCGACCACTGCTCGGGTGGAACCACGAGGTAGATGTCGCCACGGCCGAAGCGGTCCGGGGCATGGTCCGCCACACAGCTCGCTTGAACACCCATCGCACGCAGCTGATCGCGCCATGCCACGGCCGTCCTCTCGTCCTCGAACGTGCCGACCGTCTCCCACCCCTCGAGGCGCGGGTCCCCGACCGACACCGATTCCTCCTTGGCGACGCGACCCTTGAAGAAGCGAGGAATCGGCATGCATCAAGCCTACGCGGCGACCGGGTCGATGGAGTGCGGGCTACGCTCTCGGCGTGGTCGCGACCTCCGACCCGCTCCAGATCACCGACCCCGGCTCCCCCTACTGCGCGGCGTTCGCCGACTGGCTGGGGTGTGCCACGGCCGGTGCGGAGGAGCGCGCCGCGGTGGCCATGGCCGCTACCGGGCAGGACCTTCTGGGGGGCGTCGCTTTCGCCGGTGTTGCCGGTCATGTCCTTGACTACGACGACACGTTCTCGGATGGCGTCGCGCATGTGAGCGCGGCATGTGCGCCGGCGGCGCTTGTGCTGGCGGCGGACCTTGGTCGCACGCTTGAGGATGCGCTGACGGCGTACGCCGCCGGGTTTGAGGCGATGGCCTCGCTGGCGGAGGCCGGTCACCCGGCGCTGTACGAGCGCGGATGGCATCCGACGGCGGTCTGCGGACGCTTTGGGGGCTGCCGTGGCGGCTGCATACCTGCTGGAGCTCGATGGTGCGCAGCATCAGAACGCGGTTCGTCTTGCGCTGCTGCGCGCTGGCGGCAGCCGTGGCGCGTTCGGCTCGGACGGGAAGGCGATTCAGGTCGGTCTCGCGGCCGCCGCCGGCGTCCAGGCGGCGCTGCTGGCACAGCATGGAGCGAGCGTAGGCGAGCGGGCGGTTCGGGGCCCTGTCGGCTTCGAGGGCGTCTTCGCCACGCGCTTTCCGACCGCCGAGTCCGATCGGCCGGCGATCGAGCGAAACTGGATCAAGCTCCACCCCAGTTGCCTGGGAACCCACTCGCCGATCGAGGCGGCTGCGATCGCCGGCGATCAGCTCGGCCGGCTCGAGGACGCACACATCCGCGTCCTCGTGCATCCGACGGCGCGCCGAGCGGCGCACATCGACCTCGTCTCCGACGGCCTCGAGGCGAAGTTCTCGATTCCGTATTGCGTGGCGCACACCATCCACCGCCGGCCGCCGACGGTGCGAGATTTCGCCACCGTCGATCCCGTCGTTCGCGAGCTTTCGCGACACGTCGAGCTCGATCTCGACGACTCGTTGCCGGAGTTCGGCGCTGTCCTCGTGGCCTCCGGACGCGAATTGGCGCAGGTTCCGACACCAGCAGGCTCCCCCGAGCGTCCCGCCACGGCCGCCCAGCTTGCGCACAAGATCAACGAGCTCGCCGGCGATCGGCTCGACGGCGTGCTCGACGATCTCGGCGCGCCGGCCTCGACCGCACTTGCCGCGGCGCGCCTCGATCTCTAGTACGCCGCGCTCGCTGGGTCGCCGTCGCATACTTACAGGCCGTGCGGGTCGCGCTGATCTCTCGTGTTGACATGGCTGTCGCCGGCATCGGCGCCATGCTCCGCGCCCTCGGTCACGACATGGTCGGCGTCGTAACGACCCCGCTGGAAGGCGACCGCTACGGCGCTGAGTCGCTCGGTGCGATCGCGCTGCAGGCCGCGACCGGTCCGGATGTCCTGGTCGCCGGCAACCCCTCGCGGATCGCGGCGCTGCTCGCCGTGCTCGACGCCGACGTGGCGATCAGCGCCGCCTTCCCGCTCCGGATCCCGGTCGACGCGCTCGAGGTACCGCGATTCGGCATCATCAACACGCACCCGGCGCTCCTGCCCCGCTACCGCGGCCCGAACCCGATGGCGTGGGCCGTGCGCAACGGCGATCCCGAACTTGGCTACACGGTCCACCGCATGGACGCCGACTTCGATACCGGCGCGATCCTCGCTCAGGGCACGATGCCGCTCGCGGCTATCGAGCGGCCCGAGGATCTATTCCGAGCAATGATCGCCCTCGTCGGCCGGCTGCTCCCCGAGGCGCTCACCCGTGTCGAGGCCGGCGACGCAGGTGACCCCCAGCCCGTCGGTGGCGCGAGCTACGCCGGGTTCTTCGAGGCCTCCTACGCGGAGATCGATTGGTCGCACACCGCCGACGAGGTCCGCCGACAAGTCCTGGCCTGGCGCGTCGCGGCGATCCGGCCCGAGAATCACGGCGCGCTGACTACGATCACCGGCGAGCGTGTACGGGTGCTGCACGCGCGACTCGACGACACGCAGGGTGGCATCCCGATGCAATGCGCCGACGCGCCGATCTGGTTGGTCGAAACCGAGCCGGCGAGCTAGCACGCGCAGCCATCGCCCGGTGTCGCTCAGGAGGCTGAGGCGTGCCAGAAACGACGTCGCTGCCGGTCATACGTTCGCCAGATCTCGTCATAGACGTCTTGAGCGGCGAGAAAGGGCGCAAGCTCTCGCTCATCCTTCCAGCCGTAGGCGTCGAGCATCTCGCGGACGCAGCGCGAGTCCGCGCCGCGGATGCGGAGACTGCCGACCGCGCTCGCCACGTCCCAGTGGACGGGGCCGCGAAACGTGTCCTCGAAGTCGTTCCAGACGAGGCGGCGCGGGGTGCGAAGCAGGTTGTGCAGGGAGACATCCCCGTGCAGCGCCTGGGTCGGGAGGCTCGATTCAAAGACGACCGTTCCCAGCGCGTTCATCCGCTCGCCAAGCGAGGAGATCGCGGCGCGCTGCTGGGCGTCGGCCGGTCGCAGCTGGCCGAGCAGACGCTCGATGTCGTCGCGCAGCTCACGCAACCCGCCCAGCTCGCGATCATATGGCCGCAGCGCATCGTGCAGAGACCTCAGCATCCGACCAAACTCACGCGCGTCATCGATGGAGACCGCTGAATGGATCTCAGGATCCGGTTCGACCTCGGGAACCCACTCCGTGAACGTCATCCACAGACCGTCGTGGTAGTGCGGCCCCGGAGCGATCAACCGGCTTGGTGACACGGCCAAGCCCGAAGGCATCAGGAACTCGAGCACGGAGACCTCGCACTCAAGCCACCTCCGCGGATCATCATGAAGGGCGACCGTTCCGGTCATCACGCGAGCGACGACCGGCGCGGGACGCAGATGCACCAGCACATTGCTTCGCGAGTGGATGACGACCGCCGCGTCCAGCTTCAGCCCCTGCGCGGAGGCAACCGTTCTGGCCGCCGCCACAGCACGTTGTTCAGGAGCGCTGACCATCTCGAGCAATCTGGCACAGGCAAAGATCGATGCGGTCGAGCACCGGCACATCTCTGATAGACGAACCGCAGACCTGGCTCATCTCACTTGTGTCTGCAAGCGCTGACGAGCAGGAATGCCATTCCACCCAGCAGAGCGGGGGCTAGGGTGAGGCTGGGGATTACGTCCCCATGGCCGACCCCAGAAGCACCGATTGCGACAGCCATTGTGGCGCTGAGGATCAGCGCCACGGGAACGATGAGCCGGCGCATCGCCAAGAGCACGCCGCCAACGATCTCGAGCACGCCGGCAAGGATCTCCAGCGCGGATGGCCAGGGCAGTCCGAACGAGCGGAACGCGTGAAGCTCCCAGCTGTGGAAGACGAACTTGACCAGGCCAGCGACGATGAAGATGACGCCGGCCACGACAGCCACCCGAGACGCAGCTCGATCTCGGCGAACGACGTCGTCCAGTGCAGCGACTAGGTGCCGGATGGCCGATCTCCGCGACGACGGTCCGCGCATTGTGGGCGCGCTGCTCACCGGATCAGCTTGGCACTGTGCGATCGTCGGCGGAGGTGCGCATTCCTACCTCGAGACGCGCTCAGGTCTGGTCGGTCTTTGCCCGCTTCGGGGCGGTGCACCGTGCTAGCCGAAGGTGAACACGTAGGCCTCGATGCCGGAGGCGAGGAAGGTGATCTCAAACATGCGGTCAGTGATCGATCCCCGCTGGCGAACCAGCTGATAGAGCCTTGGTTCGAACAGGGTCCCGTGGCCGTCTTCGTCCACGTCGAGTCCACGCGCATCCCCGGGCGGCTCGCCGTCGATGACCACTCGGAACGGCACGGACGTCCCTCGCTCCCGTCGTCGCAGGACGAGATGCACGTCACGGGCATGGAAGCAGAACGCGATCCCTCCCTCGGCTTGGTTCAGGACGCTGCCCCCGCTCTCGATCGTCCAGTCCCCAGAGAGAGCCCACTGGTTGAGCCTCAGCGAGTCTGGCGCGACGTACGTTCGAGACTTGTCGAACGCGACACCACCGGGAGACGCGAAGTTCTGAGTTTGCTCGTAGCCGAGGTACGTCTCGGGCGACGCCAGGTTCGTCCAATCGGCTTGAGCCTCGAAACCGTCGGCAGAAACGGCGACCAGAGCGTCACCGACGCCGTCGACCCCCGCCTCTCGCAGCAACCGCTGAATGACCCGTTCGCACTCTTCGTACCGACCCTCACCGAACTGGTGGTGCCGGATGCTTCCGTGCGTGTCGGCGATGTACACAGCGGGCCAGTAGTGGTTGCTGAACGCGCGCCAGATCCCATACTCGCTATCGAGCGCGATCGGATACTCGATCCTCATGTCGTTCACGGCTTGGCGGACGTTGTCGACGTCTTGCTCGAACAAGAACTCGGGCGTGTGCACGCCAACGGTGACCAACCCCCATTTGTGGTACTTCTCGGCCCACGCGCGGACGTAAGAGAGCGTGCGGAGCCAGTTGATGCACGTATACGTACAGAAATCGACGAGAACGACCTTTCCCCCGACGTCCGCCGCGGTGAGTGGAGGCGAGTTAAGCCACCCGGTCGCCCCGTCGAAACCCGGGAGGTGACCCTCGCGGGAAAGCGGAGCCGGCCCTCCGTGGCGGAACACGTCGCGCCAGCTCACGTCGCGGCGGCTTCCCCGACGCTCGCCTGTGCAAAAGCCCCCGGAGCCTCGCGGGGAAGGTTGTATCCGAGGCCGCCGTCGATCGTCCGGTGCGAAATCTCAACGTCGAAGGGGCAAATCTCGAAGGTGGTCTCGCCGATGGTGCTCATGACGACCTCCTTGCTAACGAAGTGAGCGGAACGCTGCCCGCATCTCTTCCGAGAAGAGCTGCGGCTGTTCCCAGGCCGCAAAGTGGCCGCCTCGGTCGAGCTTGTTGTAATAGATCAGGTTGTGGGGGTACGCGCGCTCTGCCCAGCTCCGCGGGGCCTCGTAGAGCTCGTCGGGGAAGACGCTGATCGCGTACGGGATCGTGATGTTCTTGGCGTCGAAGAAGTCGGCCTTGTTCTCCCAGTACAGGCGGGCGGCGGAGATCCCGGTGTTCGTCAGCCAGTAGAGCGTGATGTTGTCGAGCAGGTCGTCTCTGGTGAGGTCGCTCTGGTAGGTCCCCTGAAGGACCTTTTCCACGAGTCCGGGCTGGCCGCTGCCGTCGCCGTGGTCAAGTGCAAACGCCGCCAGATCGACGGGTGAGTCCGCCAGTCCGTACAACGTCTGCGGGCGCGTGGTCATGATCTGTGCGTAGGCGACGTGTTTGGCGTAGAAGTTGCTCAGCTGCTCATACGCGCGTAGCTCCTCGCCTGAGAGATCCGGATGGCGGCGGGTCGCCCTGCTCGAAGCCCGCTCACAAGATCGGCTGGAGCGGTACCCGGCATGTTGGAATGGATGCCGAGCAACTCCGGAGCAGCCTGTGCTCCCATCGTCTGCGTGACCGCCGCACCCCAATCGCCGCCCTGTGCCACAAATCGGTCGTATCCGAGGCGCTTCATCAGCACCACCCAGGCGCGTGCGATGCGTACCGGATCCCACCCGGTGGCGGTCGGCTTGGCCGAGAACCCGTGGCCCGGCAGCGAGGGAATCACCAGATGGAAAGCGTCCGATGCGCTTCCGCCATGCGCCGTGGGGTTGGTCAGCGGCTCGATGATCTTCAGCTGCTCGATGATCGAGCCAGGCCACCCATGGGTGACGATCAGCGGCAGTGCGTCCTCGTGCTGGGAGCGAACGTGGATGAAGTGGATGTCCAGCCCGTCGATCTCGGTCATGAAGTTCGGCAGGGCGTTCAGTTTCGCCTCGCACTTGCCCCAGTCGTACTCGGTCCCCCAGTACCGCGCGAGCTCCTGCATCATCGCCAGCGGCACGCCCTGCGAGTCGTCGCTGACCGTCTCGCGCTCAGGCCACCTGGTCGCGTTTACGCGCCTTCGCAGCTCGGTGAGCTCCACCTCCGGAAAACCGACCTGAAACGGACGAATAGCGGAATGTCGTCGCTGCCCGTCGCTTCTGCAACTTCTCTAGCGGACATCTCAACCTCCTAAGCTCGTGTGTTACGCGTCAGGACCCGGTCCGCGGCTCCCCGTGTAGTACCGGCGCACACTCCTCCCTGCAAGCAGAACTGTCAAGACTCGTTCTGATGCCGCTCACAGGTCGAGCACTACGTCGTCGCGTGGCTGTGAGCAGCAGATCAGGACGCTTCCATCGGCGGGAGGTTCGACCGGATCGGGGCTGTACCCGACGTTGCCGGCGATGAGGGTTGTCTCGCAGGTATGGCAGACGCCGGTGCGGCACGACCAACGGACGGGTACGTCGCATGCCTCGGCGAGTTCGAGCAGGCTCGTGTAATCGCCGCTCCATGGGATCGCGAGGTTGCTGCGGGCGAACTCGATGGTCGCGCCGTTTCCAGGTTGGCCGGCGGGTGGGTGCGGCGCCCGCGCAGGTGTTGCTGCGATGCCCGGCGTCAGACCCGGCGCGGGCCCGAACGGCTCGGTGTGGATGCGTGGGGCGTCGATCCCCAGCGCCGCCAGACCCGCGCTGATCTCGTCCATGAACGGTGCGGGCCCGCACAGGTATGCCTGGGCATCGCGGGGCGGCTCGAGTTCGGCGAGCAGTGACGCGGTGAGACGGCCCGCGCTGTCGAAGTCGCGGCCTTCGAGGTCGTTCGGATCGGGACGGCTGTAGTACACGTGGGTACGTACGTTCGGGAGCGAAGCGAGGAGAGCCTGCGCGCCTCGGCGGCGAACGAGTGCTCGCGCCGGTTGCGTGCGCCGTGCAGCCACCAGATCTCCCGATCGGAATGCTCCTCCGCCAGCGCCTGAAGCATGGCGAGAACCGGGGTGGCACCGATCCCGGCGCTGATCAGCAGTACGGGTGCATGCGTCCGGTCGAGGATGAAGGTGCCACGCGGCGCTGCGATGTCGAGTTGATCGCCGACGGCGAGCCGGGTGTGCAGATAGCCGCTGGCGGCGCCGCCGGGTTCGCGCTTGACGGTGATCCGGTAGTAGCCGGCGTCGGGCGGTCCGGAGAGGGAGTAGTTGCGGAGCACCGACCTCTGCTGCTTGTCGGGCTGGACCCGCAGCGTGAGGTACTGACCTGGGCGGGCGGCTGGTAGTGGTGCGCCGTTTGGGTCATCGAGGCGTATCGAGATCACCGATTCGCTCTCGCGGGTGATTGCAGTGACAGTCAGCTGACGGAAGCCGGGCCAGGCGGGAGGCGGGCTCGTTACCGCGAGGCCGGCGTTGCCGCTACCGGGTTCTTCCTCGAGCAGAGCTTGGAACGAGGCCTGCCAACCGGGGCTGAGGGCAGGGATCCGGAGCGCTCGCAGCAGTTCCTGGCGCGGGTGCCCGGGGAGGTAGAGCAGCGCGTCGGCCTCGGCGACCGGCATCTGTTCGGGGCCGGAAGCGAGCTTGATGATCTCGTCTCCCGCTTGCACGTCGCCCTCTTCGAGCACGCGGAAGTAGAAGCCCGGGCGGTGGTGCGAAACGAGCAGCGCGGGAATGCGCGGGTCGTTCATGCGGATCCCGACGCGGTAGCAGGTGACCCGGGGTTGCGTTACCTCGAAGGTGGCGGTGCCGATCTGGTAGCGGTCGCCGATGCACACCTCGTCGTCACCGAGTCCTTCGACGGTGAAGTTCTCGCCGAACTGTCCGTAGACGAAGTCGTTTCGGCCGAGCTCGCGTTCCCAGTACCGATAGGAGTCGATCTGGTAGACGAACACGGCGCGCTGCTCGCCGCCGTGCCCCGCCAGATCGCCTTGACCGTCGCCCTCGATGTTCAGCTTGCCGACTCGGCGGTGACCGCTGACGGGGTCCTTGAAGACGCCGGTATAGACGTTCTTCCCTTGCCACGGCACGTTCTTCGGCATGCCGACGTTGACCGACACCAACGTGCCCACAGACTGGGCGACGGGCTGGGCCGACTCGGGCTGCTGGGGCTCAGAGCGCACGCTCACGCGGCTGCCGGAGCTGGATCTTCGCCGAGTCGGATGCTGCCGACCTCGTCGATGCTGAGGCCGCGGTCGGGGCCGCGGGGCAGCACATTGGGACCGGCAGCAGGTACGACTTCCTCCGACGACATCGTCGCGAAGTATCCCGCAAGGAGGGAACAGGCCGGGACCTAGAACCGCCCCGGCGCGGCCGAGTGATGGCGGCGAATTACGCAGGCCCGCGAGACATGTCTCCTCCGTCGCCCCGAACTGAGGCTGGTTATGGTCTGGATTCCAGGCCAGCGTGGGAGGGACGCTCAAGCCATCGAGGATCGCTGCGATCGCTGGTGTGCTGGCGGCTTCCGCTGTCGCGGCGCTCGCAGCGGGCTCGTCCGCCGTCGGATCAAAAACCGCCCTGTCTGAGGTTCTGGGTTCGACGACGACCGGGGTCGATCTTGGCGCTGCGATGATCCTCCCTCGCGCGGAGCCAGGCGATAGCCGGCGCGGGGCGCTGGCGCTGGGCGCGGCCTGACCCAAGACGGCCGCGCACAGCGCCAAGCACCGCAATCCCGCCGCGGTGCGTCATTGGGTTACGGGGTCTGCGTGTGCAGCGTTCCCACCCGGACCGCTGTGATGACGACATGGCGCGCGAAGCCCAGGCCATCCGGGTTGCAGCTCAGGCTGACGTTCGTGCCGTTGCTGGTGTTGACGGCGGCCGTGAGCGTCATCTCGTCGTCGAACGCCGCGACCCCAGGAGGTAGGTCAGCTGAGCCCACCGCGACCGGGTTGGCGTTCTGGAGCAGCGTGCAGCTAGCCAGGTCCAGGGACGAGCTTGCGTTCCCGGCGAGTTCCGTCGCGGCGGTGACGATGTATGAGCCGCCCACGGTCAGGCTCAGCTGCGCGATCCTCGTGTCAGTGCCGGCGGTGAGTCCCTGCTGCTGCGGGACGTTGATCACGAAGCCGTCGGAGGGCCCGGCGGGACCCTGTCCGCCCCTGGACCCACGCGGCCCGCGAAAACCTCGGGGTCCGCGGCGACCGCGAGGCCCACGGCTGGCAATCGATGCGTTCGTATTCGTCGCGCGCGCGTACCGCGCGGACTTCGTGCTTCCGGTGGCAGCCCAGGCGCCGCCACCGATAGCGACAAAGATCGCGATCGCGGCCACGATGAGCGCAGGAGACGGGCGGGACAGCTTCGGCATAGATGACTCCGATCAGTGCGTTTATGGACAGCGCCCCCCGATTGGTCGGGCGACGGCGGTGGTACGGGTAGCGGCAATCAGAGCGTCCCACGCGGGGCGTCGCGTGCGCGCACAAATCTCCCCGACGGTAGGCCGTGGGCCCACGGCCAGTCCGACCACCCAGTCACATAAGTCTCTCACGATCGCGGGCCGTATCCGGCGCCGAGGTCGACGATTCCAACCCGGTCGTTGAGGTGATCGAGGATCGGCTCCACAGCCGACAGCAAGACGAAGATTGATGGTCTGGGACACTGGCGCGGGTGAGTGCGCGTTTGGTGACGATCCCGATTAGCCATTTCTGCGAGAAGGCCCGTTGGGCGCTCGATCGTGCGGGGATCGATTACGTGGAGCGGCCGCACCTGCAGCTCGTGCACGTGCTCGCAGCGCGGTTCGCTGGTGGCGGAAACACCGTTCCGGTGTTGGTGACCGATGGAGGGGAGGTGCTGTCGGACTCGACCGACATCTTGGCGTGGGCCGACGCGCACGTGGCGCCGGGGTCTCGGCTGTATCCCGGCGGTCAGCTTGGAGCTGAGGCTTCCGCACTTGAGGCACAGTTGGACGGCGGCTTTGGTCCGGCTGGGCGACTGTGGCTCTACCACGAGACGCTGCCGGTGGTGCGCGAGTTACAGCCTTGGGTGCTCGCCGGGGTACCGCGCTGGGAGCGCCTCTTCTTCCGAGCGTCGAGCCCTCTGGTCGGGGCGGTGATCCGGCGATATCTTGGAGTCGACCGGGACGCGTCGCGCGCCGCACTTGAGCTGGTCGACGGAGTGTTCGATGACATCGCCGCCCGTCTGTCCGACGGACGGCGCTTCCTGCTCGGCAACCGCTTCACGGCTGCTGACCTCACGTTCGCGGCGCTCGCCGCGCCGGTGCTCTTACCCGAGCGATACGGCTCGCCGCTGCCCGCGCCCGCGATGATGCCGAGTGCAGTCAGCAGGGAAGTCGACCGCCTACGCAACCATCCAGCGGGGGCGTTTGCCCAGCGCCTGTACGGCGAGGAACGCGTCCGAGCCTCCTCGCCGAAGGCGTAGGAGAAGGCGTGGGCCCGCACGAACGCGTCAAGGACGCCTCCAGCGAGCCGGCAAGCGTAGGATCAGACGGCCATGGCGGATGTCACTCACATGCGGATCGACGAGGTCGACGCGATCGAGGGCTTCTTGGACGGGTTCACGTTCCGCCGCGCAGGAGTTGAGCTGGGCGTAACACCATTCGGGATGTCGATCATCGACATGCCGCCGGAGACGACGGCCTACCCGGAGCACGACCACTCTTCAGAGGGACCCGGGAATCCTCCCGCCCACCAGCTCGGCCAGGAGGAGGTCTACATCGCCCTGCGCGGGTCGGCCGATATAGAGGTGGATGGCCAGCGGTATTCACTGGACACCGACCACATCGTCCGCGTCGGGCCGACCGCGCGGCGCAAGCTCCTGCCGGGGCCCGACGGCATACGGCTCCTGGCGATCGGCGGCGTGCCCGGCCAAGCGTACGATCCCGGCTCCACCCTCTGAGCGGTCCAGCAGTCTGCGGAGGCGCACGTCGCTGCTGCGGGGGCGAGATCCCGTCGATCTAGCTCAGCGCCGGGATCATGAGCGAGGCCGACTGCCGGTCCCGCTTCTTACCGGTCGCGACGTCCGTACCGGGCCGGGGTCGGGCTCCTGCGCCCGCCGCCGCTCGCCCGAGTTACGGCGGCGCGCGAGCCGGCCATGGTCGCGGAGTCGTACCTTTGCAGGCTCGGCATCGGCCAGTGGAACGCCGCCCCGCGGTGGTTTGGGTGGGATAGGCGGCTGCTGCGGGCCTTTACCCCAGCCGTCGTCCGAGTCTGAATCGGAAGGCCCCGGCGGGAAGACGAAACTGCAGAGGAGGGCCGGAACGAACAGCGCTGCTGCGAACACGCACAGTACGTACACCAGCACCATGGGATCGGCTCCGGCGACCTGAGACCCCCTCGGCATGTCATTAGGGTAGTGCACGAATCCAGCGATTTGTCCTCTCGGCGGCGGTCGCAACAGGGCACTTCTGCGCAGAGGTCATCTGCAGCCCAGGATGCTGGGTATCAAGCGATGGGTGATGGGGTGAACCCGCCTACGCTGTTCGCATGATCGGCCTAAGCGCGTCGGACAGCACGGGAGCGATGAACCTCGCCCACTGCGGGATCATGTGGGAGTTGTCGCGATAGAGGATGATGTTGCCGACGATCGCCGGGCACGTGGTGGGGGTGCAGAACCACGACGTCGGATCGATCGTGATGACGTGTTCCTGCCTGGCCAGCGCAAGCTCGGCGGCCTTGACGTGCGGCAGGAAGACGGCATGGTTACGTTCCGTGGTGCATGCCGTCACATCGGACATGTGGTTCGACACGCAGTCGGGGACCGAGTCCTTCATGGTGGGGACGTCAGAGATGAACACCACATGTTGGGCGTGTCTACGAAGGAACACGAATGTTGCTGCCAACCCGTTCAGCCAAGTGTTCCCGTACCCCGTGGGAACTCCCGGCAGCGGTCTCACCAGAGCGGACTGGTAGCGGGCGCCTGCCATGACCACCAGAGCGGGGTGCATCGCCGCGATGCGGATCAAGGCATTGGCCCTCCATCGCGGACATTCGGGATATTGCGTCCCGAACCACACGATGACAACCTCCGGCGGCGGGCACGCCGCCTTGCTGAAATCCACCAGCCGCCAGTGCTGCTGCTTACTGATCCGTGCCAGCGCTGGGAACCAGGCCGCGGCGTGCGAATCCCCGAACAGCACCACCGAGGTGTGGGACTTCGTGGCACCGTAGATGCACGGCTTGCTCTTGACACCGGACTCGAAGAGCGAGCATCCGTTCTCGGCGATGAGCGGCTTCGCATCCGCCGCCTTTCTTAGCGGCGGATCCAGATTGGCCGGCACCTTCCTGGTATTCGAGCCTCTGCGGAGATCTGCCGCCAGCTGCGACACCGTCAACCTCGGGCCCCCAGTGGGAGCCGCCACCGCAGGCCCCGGCCGAAGCGCGGCGAGAGGACCTGAGAACGATACGACCGCGAGCGAGGTGGCGGCGAGCGCTGCCCCGCCGGCCAGACCCAGAGCCGGGCGGCGGACGATCAGCTGCATCCGGCGGATCGGCCGCTCGACCAGCACAAACGACACCACCGCCAGCCTGCGCCGCTGTCTCCGCGCGCGGCGGCTGCCTGGTCGCCAAGGCGGTCGCGGGCCGTCAGGCAGGTCGGAGACGAATGCGATCGTCCGCGACCTAGCGCTCTCGCCCGACGCGCTTCGATCGGGGTTGCCAGAGAGCGAATAAGAGGAGCCCGCGTCCTAGATGGGCAGCGGCCACACGACCGGCGCCGGCTCAGGGAAGTGGTAGTGGCGCGGCGTGTTGTGGGGCACGGTGGTCGCCGTCGAGACCGCGCCGCCGCTGCGCACGACCCTGACCCGCAGGCTGAATCGGTAAACGGTCGCGTTCGCGATCGCGATCCCGCGCAGCCGGTAGGTCCCCGGCCGCCGGTAGGAGTGGGCGAACGTCCGCTTCTGGTACTGGCGCGATCCGTCGCCGAACCGCACCTCGGTGACCGTCGGCTTCGTGCCGAGGCGCAAGAGCGAGACCAGCAGCGTACGGTTCGCGCCGATCACCACGGGCGGCACCACCGCCGTGTGGGCGGTCATGTCCATCGCGTGGGCGATCACGCGCGGGTCGGTGAACGCGAGCAGCGTGATATCGGTGTATGAGTCGATGTTGATGACATGGGAGGGCGGGTCGGCGACGTTGTCGGGGAAGACGTTCGCGACGTTCTTCCACACCGCGTTTCCGCCCGGGATGTTCCTCCCGCCCTGCTCGGCGTACAGCTTCTTGTAGCTGTTGGCGAGCGCCTCGGGATCGAGCAGGTTGGTTCCGAGCGCCTTGGCCGAGGGCAGGTCAGTTATGCCGGCTTCTTTGGCGATCTTGAACGCCCAGTCCGTGCAGTTGAATTTGAAGAGGTTGTACTCGGGGCGCCTATCACGATCCAGCGAGATCGCGCGGGCGGCCTTGTCGTAGCCGTCGACCGTGACGCTCTTGCACAGCTTCCACTCCCAACCGTGCTTGGAGTCGTTGAGGATCTGCCCAGGTGACCCGGTCAGCGCCTTGGCCACCTCCTTCGGAGAGAAGCCGTACGTCAAGTTTCGGCTGCCGGCTTGCGGCCCGCTGTCGGGAAGTAACTGCACGAACGCGTGGCCGGTCGGTACGCCCTTGTGGATGTTCCGCTCCTGCGCGTAGACGCACAGCCGCGGCGAGGCGGCGGCAGGTGCGGCACCCGTTGCGGCGAGTATCAGGCCCCCAACGAGCGACGCCAGTATCAGCCAGCGTAGCTTCACAACGGCCGCCACTATACCGAGCCCCCACCGGCTGTCCGCATCGCCGGGAGCTGCGCGACCTCCCCTGCGAGCCTGTGCCAACCGAATGTCAGCCGAGGCTGACAGCTCTTCGATTCGAAGAGCGGAGGCGCCAGGCTCGTGGCGCGCGGGCATGCGTAGTCCGGCAACGATCCGAGGCGCCAGCCGGGCGAGCGCCTTCAGGACCTTGTTCTCAGACCGGACCCCGGCCGCTCGGTCCGCTGGGCCCGGGCCGATGACGTAGCGAAGCGCAGACGGGCTTCCCCACCTTCGCCGATGCGACGGTCCCGTGTGTCGGCGGTGCAACCGGAGTGGGCTACCGGTAGGGCTCGGGGGCGTGCTGGAGTTGGGCCCAGTTCTTCGGGTCGTGACCGAACACGACCAGTGCGTCGGTTTCGTCGGCTAGCTCGTGGAGGCGTCGCAGGGAGCGGGCCGCGTCATCGCGGGAGTGAAACGCCCGCACGTTGGCCCGCCCCTCCCATTGGGCACGGTTGTCGGCCGCGTCGGCAGTGATCAGCACTGGGCCCGTGTCGGCCAGATCGACCAGCAAGGACATGTGACCCGCGGCGTGGCCGGGCGTCTCAATCAGCCGGATCAGACCATCGCCGAACAGGTCGGTGTCGCCGTCGACGGTCTGCCACTGCAGCTCCGGTCGGTCATAGTCGGCGCGGATGTACCCACTCTGCATCGGGTCATCCGCGGCCAGCGCAGCCTCGCGCTCACGCGCGTGAGCGACCACGACCGCCGTCGGGAAGTGGCCAAGCGCGCCCGTGTGGTCCATGTGCAAATGGGTCTGGACGACGTGCGAGACATCGCCGGGATCGATCCCGAGCCTCCGAAGCTGGGTCTCGCAGTGCTGCGCTTCGCTCATGTGCACTTCGAATACGTCCGCCAGTCCGCCCCAATGCGCATGAGGGTCGTCCACCACCGCGAGAGGGTTGCCGCCGTCGACGAGGATCAGGCCCAGGGGATGGCGCAACAAGAAGAACGGAACCGGAACCTCGACGCCACCGAACGCGAGTGTGCCGCTGTCGAAGAGGTAGAGCTCTAGGGCTGCCGCCAAGGGCGGGATCGTAAGCCCGATGAGGCGATCACGTAGCCAGCCCGCGGACTGCCGGCCGACGGGCTGCGTGCCGACGGGTGGGCCTGACGACCGGCGTCCGCGAAAGCGCAGTCGCTGTCGATCCACGATCAAGGCGACAGCCGACTGGGTGCCGGGGGCAATGCCTGTGCCAGTGCATGTGTGATCGCCGCCGAGTCGCACGTGGGTCCTCGATGGCGTGCTGTGTGATCGAATGCGTCGATGTCGGCACGCGGTGATCGGTGGTCGCGATGGCTGCTGGAGCGGCGGGATGGCGGCTCGGATAGCCAGCGGACGGCGACCCTCGAGCGGCTCGTCCCGATCCGTGACCGAGTTCTTGACGGCGCCGGGCCGCTCGATGGGCTCACCCTGCTGGATGTCGGAACGGGGGATGGACTGGTCGCGTTGGCTGCCCTCGATCGGGTCGGTCCGAGCGGCACGGTGATCTTCTCCGACGTTTCCGAAGCACTGCTCAGCGAGTGCCGCCGGGCTGTCGACCTTCAGGGGAGGGCCGCGTGCTCGCGGTTCGTTCTCGCAGACGCCGAGCACCTCTCCGGAGTCGCGGACAGTTCTGTCGACGTGGTCACGGCCCGCTCGGTGCTCATCTACGTCGCGGACAAGACGAGGGCTTTTGCGTCGTTTCGCCGCGTGCTGCGGCCCGGTGGGCGCGTGTCGCTATTTGAGCCGATCAACCGGCTGATGTACCCGGAGCCCGACGAGCAGTTCTGGGGCTATGAGCTGACCGCGGTGACCGATCTCGCGGTGAGAGTCAAAGCCCGCTTTGACCAGGCGGGCGACAGTCCATCAGCCCATGAGGCGATGATGGGCTTCGACGATCGTGATCTCGTTGACCTTGCCCAAAACGCCGGGTTCGATCACGTCCATCTCGAATGCCACATCGATATCGAGCCCGGATCCGATGGGCCGCTCACCCTCCAAGCCCTGCTCGAGGGCTCTCCAAACCCGAACGCCCCAACTGTCCGCGAAGCGATTACTGAGATGCTCAACGATGCCGAGCAAACCCGCTTCCTTGACGCGCTCGCCCGGGCCTACGCCACACAGAGCCCCGTTCAACGACACGCGGTCGCATACCTCGTCAGCCGCTCACCCCGCTAGCGACCAACCGCATATGGGGTCGGTCGAGAAACGCGGCTGTTCGTGATCGATCGACGCGGCACTGTCCCCCGCCTAGGCACTAGTGCTATCTCCGCGCAAGGGCGCGTACCGCTGGAATCAGCGATCATCGGGAGGTAGGCGCACCGTCATGTCCCACAAAGAGGCCCGTCCTGGCCGTCAGGGGTTCTGGTTCAGCTCGCGGTTGTGTGGAGCACAGCCTTGGTCGGGGCTTCGTGCCCGCGGTGGGAGCTACACCACGGCCGGCTAGGAGAGATCTGCACGACGCAGGTGGCGACTGGCCCCACCGTGCAAATACACGGCCCGATCGGGCTAGATCGAGAGCTGTCGAGACTCGATCTAGCCGGCGGCGTGCAACTGGACCCCGGACACGGATCCCGAGATCGTGCAGTGAGTTAGCGGCGGTACCCGGTGGGCGCAGGTCATATGCAGCGTCCCGGTCACGTGCTTGAACCGCCCGGTACCGCCAGTGATCTGGAACGTCGCGTGGTACGGCGCGATCCCTGAAGCCAGGGCCGGACCCAGCGTATAAGTACCGCGGATGCTCCCGGCCTTGAATGAGAGCTTTGATGAGCCGGTCTCGCTGACGATGGGCCAATGCGCAACGTTGTCCCGGTACCGTCCGTGGTAGCTGCCCTTTCCAAGCGGGTGGCCACATGTGACGGACCCGGCCAATGCGCCCGTCTCGGCTAATGGCCCGGTGAGCTGGGCGCGCACGGAGCATCGCACGGAGGTTGTGACTGAACCCGCCGCTGACGCCTGTCCGATCACGGAAGCAGCCCCTGCGAACAACGCGAGAAGTGCTACCGCCTTGATTGCGCGCACACCGCTCTCCGATCCTTAGAACCCTCAGCTTCGCGCCGGATCCTCGTGCCGAGCCTACCACGCGAGCACGTTGCCGCAACGGGCTGTGGCTGTCGGGTAAATCCGCCAGCGAAAACCTCGCCAGACCGGGGCCTGCTCGAATGGGCCGTGGAGGACTCGAACCTCCAACCTTGGGATTAAGAGTCGCTCATTTGCAGGGCATTTCCGTTAGATGCAGGCTTCTGAGTGCAGTTAGATGAGGTCCGGGCGGCTCAGAATTGCTGAGTTCGGGACAGATTGGGGACACGGTTTGGGGCCCTCTCATTCGCCAGCGATCAGGCGCTCCCGGATCCGCTCGGCGATCGCGTCGGCCGCAACACCGCGGCTGAACTCGATGGCGCGGGGGCGCAGGATCATCCTTTGGCCGATTCGGGTGGAGGTTGGGAGATCTCATCCTTTTTGGCTGATGCGCTGCGTCGCTGTGGCGGCATAGCCTGATGCCATGGCACTAAACACAAGCGTTGACATATCAAGGCGTCCCAATGGGCGCGCAGCGATCCGCATCGCGGTCGCGACGGTAGCTGCCGGCACGCTGATCGCGCTCGCCGGTTGTGGCAGCAGCAGCAAGCCGGCGTACTGCACTGATCGCACCAACCTCGAGAACTCGATCAAGGGCCTGACGAGCCTGAACGCCACCAGCGTCAGCACTGGCGTCAGCGCGCTGAAGTCGCAGGTCAAGACGATCGAGAGTGATGCCACGGCGGTTGTCAACGCTGCCAAGAGCGACTTCCCGAGTCAGACCAGCGCCGTCAAGACGTCGGTCGACGCGCTGCAGAGCGCCGTAGCGGCGGTCCCATCAAGCCCTTCGGCGGCACAGGCCGCAGGAATCGCGGCTAGCTGCGGCCAGCGTCGTGAGCTCGGTCAACAGCTTCACGGACGCCACCAAGTCGAAGTGCAGCTGACACGTCACTCCGCCACGGCGAGTCGGAGTGTTTGCCGGCTCCTCGCTTGGCACCCTTGCTCCAGCGTCGGGCCCGCTCGACCCGGCCCCCGGGAAGTCAGTCCGATGACGAGTGACCTCGACCGGGTGGAACGTGTGTCTTGAGGTACTTTCGGTGCTGGACTTCCCCGTTCGACGGGGCGCGACGTGGTGGGCATGAAACGGCCGAGGACGATCGAGCGCCGTATGAACCGGTTCCTACGCGAGCCGATTTCGGTACGCAACGCCGCGAGCGTGATCGTGATGGGGACGTTCATCGTCGTGGTCGTCGGCGGGATCGCGATCAGGGCGATCGACCATCGCGAGTACTCCAGCATCTGGGAGGGCATGTGGTGGTCCCTGCAGACGGTCACGACGGTCGGGTACGGAGACGTGACGCCCAAAGACGCGGCCGGCAAAATCGTCGGCGCAATCGTGATGCTCGAGGGAATAGCGTTCCTCGCGATCGTCACTGCAGCGATCACCTCGACGTTCGTGACACGCGCGCAGCGCGAGCAGAAATCCAGCCAACCGGCCGAGGAAACCGTCGCGGAAGCACGAGACGACACTCAGCTCGAACAGATCGCCGCGCGGCTCGAGCGAGTCGAGTCACTACTGCTGGAGCTCACGAGACCGTGAGTCGCACAGCCACCGAGCCCCAATCCGCAACAGCGCCGGCTCAGACATGAGTGCTGGCCCTGACGACCCAAGCCTGCCGCCGTCAGCGGGAGCCAGCGACCTCTCGAAGGATGGAATGCCGCCGCCGGATGACACCTCGCCGGACAGCGCCCCGGCGGGCTCGAGAAGCCGGATCAGGCACACCCTGTCAGAGGGGTGGCACCTTGCGGTGGTTGCCTACCGCGACCCAGAGCATGTCGCCGAGCGGATCGCGCTGAACAGCACGCGCAGCCTCGGCGAGCCGTCACTGGAGTGGGCTCAACGTGTCCGCAAGGAGCGTGAGGGCGTTCCGCGCGCGGTCATCGCCGAGCAGTTGCGCACTGATAGCGCGAAGGTCGCGGCCATCGACGGAGCGGTCGCCGGAACGCCGTTCCTGATCGCGCTGATCCCCGGCTACCTGCTGTACCTCAGGCAGGAGGCGCGGATGCTGCTGCGCACCGCGGCGCTGTACGAGCGCGACCCCACGGAGCTCGAGACCGCGGCCGAGATGCTGGCGCTACGCGGTGTCCACCCGACGGTCGACGACGCCCGCTCGGCCCTCCTCTCCGTGCGAGACGCACCGCTGCCCGAGAAGCCAGCGGCGCGGCGCCCATGGCGTACATGGGTCCGCAGCATCTACGTGCTGCTGATCTACGGCGGGTTCCTCTCCGCCCCCTCCGACAAGCAAGACGAGGGGGCCCACCCATGGGTGAAGACCGCGATCGGGGCCCTGTTCGGGCTGACGGTCTGGGTGGTCACGTGGGTGTTCCCCCTCAGCTTCATGATCGCCATGGCCTGGGGCTGCGACAGCAGCGCGCGAGCCCTCGGGCAGCGAGCGCTGATCTTCTACGACAGCGAGCCCGACAGCGCGCAGGCGGCGATCGCCGCTGCCAAACGGCAAAGGGACCCCGGACAGAACAAGCGCCGGATCCTGCGCACCACGCTGCTGGTTCTCTCCATCGCGATCCCGATCGCGTTCATCGCATTCGTCGACCATGAGCGCCAGAGCACCGGCATCACCCCGTTGACCGCCGTCGGGGGTCTCGTTGCGCTCTCACTCGTGATCGCCGCCTCCGTCATCGCCACCCGCCGCTAAACCCGGCCCCTCGACCCGTCCGCACCCCGACCCGTCCGCACCCCCACGCCATCTGCGTGGGGTGCCGTCCGCGTCTGCCCCGCAAAAGTTCGTGTGCGGGAGAGGGTCCGTCAGAGGCCCGTTTCGGCGGTGATCCTGCCGGATTTGACCGCCGCGGCGAGATCCTGATAGTCGCTGTCGTTTTGTTCGGCGTACGCCTTTGAGAACTCGACGATTGCACGATCGAAGCTGTCGCCGTTTCCGAGGTACGCTGCCATCGCGATCCGGTCTCCGCTGCGCGCGTGCGCACGGGCAAGCGTCCACCCGCACAGCTTGCCGTAGGTGGCCATGGCTCGAGGGACCATCTGCTCGATCTCCGCCGATCCCTTCCAGTCCTTCAGCTGCCGGCCGTAGAAGTCGCGCGCCTTGCCGTCGAGCCCGGACTCGATGTGCAGCCAGCCGAGGAAGATGTCGCTGGTGGCCTGCATCAATCGCTGGCCGACGACCACCCGCTCGCCGTGGTTTGAGAACTCGCTCGGGCCGAGGAACTCCTCAAGCACCGATGCCTCCGCCTCCTTCATCTGCAAGAACAACGGGTCCTGCCCATCACGGCCGACCAGCAATGCGATATACGCCCGCGTGCCGACGCTCCCGACCCCGACCACCTTGCGCGCGAAGTCCATCAGCTCGAACTCCTCCAGCAGCACCCGCCGGTCGAAGTCGAGCGTCTCCCGATAGCCGCTCAACAACTGGCGAAGCGCTTCGAACATCTCACCGCGCTCTCTGCCTTGCACAAGCTGCTCGATCGGCACGATCAGCGGCGATTGATCGGTGATCCGTGCCTTGCCGTCGACGACTTCCGTCAGCTTCGAGAACGCCGTCATGCTGTCCTTCGTCCGGGCCTTCGCGACCTGCTTCTCGGTTCGCTTGACCATCTTCGGCTTGAACTGCGAGCCGAACTCCTGAATCGCGCTCTCGACGTCCAGGTGCGAGTACCACACTTCGAGGTTCTTCATGCCGGCGAAGTCGGTCATCGCGGTGCGGTACTGGCCGACCGTGTCGAGCAGGATCCGCTCCTGCTCCTTGGCGCGAAAGCCGTTGTAACGCGCCGCGATCAGCATGCTGACCGCGAGCCGCTTGACGTCCCACTCCCACGGACCCGGAAGCGTCTCATCAAAATCGTTGACGTCGAACATCAAGCGGCGCTCCGGCGAGGCGAACACCCCGAAGTTCGACAGGTGCGCATCCCCGCAGCACTGCACCGTCAACCCGGACCGTGGCGTCGACGCGAGATCATTGGCCATGATCAGCGCCGCCCCCCGATAAAACGTAAACGGCGAGACCAGCATCCGCCCGTAGCGGATCGGCACAAGCTCCGGCACCCGCGTCCTCGCCTGACGCTCCAACAACGCGACCGGATCGGCGCGACTCGGCTGCGGCTCGAACTTCGCGTGGTCTGCGCGCGGCACCTCAGTCCGCGCCGCCTTACCACGCGCAACCCGCTCCGCCACCGACAAATGCGGAACGGCCGCGCTCGGCCTCTTCCCCGGCGCGGCTGTCCTGCGTCTCGCAGCGGTCTTCCGTTTGCTTGAAGTTGTGGTCGCCATCGCCGTTCGTTCCTTCCCTCGATCCGCTGTCGCACCCGGGCGTTTCACAGCCACGGACAGTTCACAATTGGTGTTGCCTCAGGCTATGCCGAAGAGCCAGGCAGCGCATCAGCCAAAAAGGACGAGATCCCAGTGCTGCGCCGGCTCACTGTGCGGGCCTCCTCGCCAGCGTCAGGCGGTGCTGGTTTGTGGCGCTTGCGGGACCGCTTTGGTGGTGCGCTTTCGCAGTCGATCCGCCAGGAACAGGACGATCACGGCGATCCCTACGCCGGCGAGCGTGAACAGGATCCTGCGTCCCTCGTCGGCAAGGTTGGATGGGTGGGGCACGTCCATCGCGATGAGGAGGCCGGCGGCCACGGCTGCGGTGTACCAGGCGTAGTTGACGAAGCGGATCGACGCAGCCACCGCGAACAGAACGACGACGATCACCTCGAGGGCGGTTCTGTTATCGACGGCCAGCAGGACGAGGGCAGCCACCGCGGCGCCCAGTACCGTCCCGGCCACGCGCTGGACGGAAAAGAAGGTGGATTGCTGCAGGTCGGGCTTCATGGCAATGATGGCGGCGATGGGCATCCAGTAGGCATTGGGCAGCTGCAGCCCGAAGGCGATCGCGACGGCGATCGATACCGCGACGGCGCGGATCACCGCGAAGAGGACTATTTGCCGGGTTAGCGGCCGCGGCGAGATATCCCCGGGGATCTCGGGGACAGGCTGCGGCGCCGCGACCCGCCCCCGCGCCAACCACATGATGAAGGTGTAAGCGACCCACACTGCCGATCCGATGAGCCACGCCAACGCCTGCTTCCACGGTTCGGTATGGATCAGGCCGGAGCGGAACGCGCCCGGATGGCCGAAGGCGATGAGCGTCGGCAGGCCGAGGACGAGGATGAACCAGATGTTGAGCAGATGAGCTGCGACGAATCTGTGCAAGCCGTATTTCACCGCGAGACCGCTCAGCAACGTGGCCACGAAAGCGGCCAGCACCACGAACCCCCACGGACCGCCGCCGATGCCGAACCCGAGGGCCGTCAGCAGCGCCCCGGCCCCGGCCATCGCGGCCATCGCGAGCACCCGGGGACCGTATTTTCCGCCGGGGTCGCTGATGGCCACAAACAGCGCCCCGAAGAGTGCACTGAGGAAGTACCTCCGCTCGTGCGGGAGCACGCCCACGACGATCATCAGCCCAAGCACCACCCCCAACACGGCGCCTCTGCGCAGATTGAATCCCTGCCACTTGACTTCGAACAGTTTCTCTAGCTGACTCATGCGGTTCCTGTATCCCGGGTCGCTGCTGCGGAGGGAGCCGTGACGCTCTCACACCGCCAAGCCAGGGGCGGTGCGAGAGCGGGTCGGCCGGAGCGAGCGGCGGTTAGGCGGGTAGTGCGTTGAGTTCTTTGGCGAGCTCTTTGCCGTCGGCGTCGATTTCCTTCTCTTGGGTTTTCTCGGCGTGCGTGAGTGCCTTGTCGAGCTGTTCCTGAAGGCGCGATTCGCCGATCACGACCAGCGCGGCCTGGCCGGTGTCGAGGTAGTCGCCGAGTTCCTTGGCGTCGCTGCGCGACATGCCACCCATGGCATGCCCGATCCCGCCGCCCGCCGCGGCGCCGACGAGCGCCGAACCGAGGATCGCCGGCGGGAACACGATCCCCACCAGCGCGCCGACGGCGGCACCCGTCCAGGCGCCGTGCTGGGTCGGCTTCTCGTGCTTGGTCACGTGCACCTTGCCGTCGTCGTCCTTGTACACCAGCGCGACGTCATAAGTGCCGACCAGATCAGCCGAATGCAGGTCGAGCAGCGTGTCGTAATCGGCATCGGCGTCATCACGATCCGCGTACACCGCTCCGTACACAAACACAGGGTTGTCTTTACTCATCGTCCTGCTCCTTTTCCAGTTCATTAGGTCGACGGCAGCGACAGCCATCACGGCAGAAAGCGACGCCCCGCTCGGGCCTTCCCCGACGATGCGGCCACGGCCGCCAAGAAACACGAGCCTACGGTCCCCAACCCCCACCCCGCATCGGCCAAAAAGGATGATCTGCGCAAGGAGGTCGCCGAGCATCGTGAGCACGCGGCAGCCGAACACGCTCAGCGTGACCGCTGGGCGCGATCGTTGAGGCGGTGCTGCTGTCGTGGTCCTCAGGCGGCCACGCCCGGGGTATCGGCCGGCGGGCGACGCACGGCGGGCGGTTCACCCTCGGACGAACCCAACGCACCGCCTGACCCGTCAGCCAACGGCGACTCGGCATCGCGACGCCAGTCGAGATCTAGGCCAGGCGTCGTGACCTTGGCTTCGGTCGATTCGAGGCCGGCCTGCTCGATAACCTCGACGGCATCGGATCGGCCCGTGACGCCGAGCTTGACGTAGATCGAGGCGACGTGTGTCTTGACGGTAGGGCGTGAGAGGTAGAGCCGATCGGCGATCTCCTGGAGCGAGAGGTGCGTCGGCAGGAAGGCGACGAGTCGGAGCTCGGCAGGTGTGAGTCCGTAGTGCTGCCCTCGCTTGATCCGCGCTTCGAGACGCTGCAACCGGCTCGGGAGCGTTCCGGCATCGGGATATCCCTGTAGTGCGTCGCCCGCAACCTCCGCGAGTTCGACGGCGCCGGCAACATCGCCGAGGTCGAGGCTGATGTCGGCGCAGCGCAGCGCGAGATCTGCGTTGAGCCATGGGCCCGCGCGAAGGAGTGGGCGGAGCCGCCGGACGTTCTCGAGCTGGCGTGCGGCCTCCGCGTGATCACGGCGTTGGTTCTGCGCGAGCGCTCCTGATGTGTGCGCGATGGCGCCATAAGTCGTGTCGTGGAGGTGCTGCTGAGCGACCAGCCAGCTCGCTTGGACCGCCCAGCGCTGAACGTCGCGGCGATTTCCCAGCTCGCTGGCGGCAAAGACCAGATAGCCGAGAGCGAATACCCGCATGTGAGCGAACTCGGGTCGGTCTCTCGCAAGCGCGAGTGACTCCCGCAGGACGGAGATAGCCTCTTGCGGTCGGCCAAGGAGAAGGTACGCCGCACCCATGGCGCAACGGGAGCTGAGATGACATTCGTTGCCCGATCCGCTTCTCGTACGCGTAGCCGAGCTCAGCGTCGCGCAGCATCTGCGGGATGCCGTCTGGAGCTATCGCGCTTCGGAGGCTCGCAAGCGCCGAGCGAAGCGAAGATGCCTCGTCGGCGGACGCCAAGTCGAGCGAAGCCTGCTCGGCCGCCAGCAAGAACTTCCTTGCCCGGGCCGCATCGCCGAGAAACCCGAAGACCCACGCCGCCGCGATAGCCAGCTGCGGGTCTGACGCGATCTCCTCGTCGGTGCAGCGCTCGAGCCAGAGCCGCAGGGTCTCGATCTGCCCGCGGCTGGCAAACTCCTCCTGAGACGCAAGTGCGATTCGGCCGGCCTGAGCGAGATCGCCGGCCTGATACACGTAGGCGAACGCCTCGCCAGGCAACCCGTGGCGCTCGCACCAATCTGCCGCCCGTCGCAGGTATACGGGGAGCTGCTCCGGGTGGCGCCGGTTGAGCTCCGCACGGAGGAGATCGCCGAACAGATGGTGGTAGCGATACCACTCGCGGTGATCGTCGAGCGAGACGACGAACGCATTGGAGCACGCGAGCTCCTCGAGCGAAGCAGCCGCGTCGCGTGTGCCGAGCACTGCATCGCACAAGGGCGCGGTCATGTGATCGAGGATCGACGTCCCGAGCAGGAAGCGCTTGAGATGATCCGGCTGGCGCTCGAGCACCTCTTCCACGAGGTACTCGGCGATGTGCTGCTGATCGCCGGACAGACCGGCAGCCATCACGGCGGCATCGTCACGGCCGCGCAGCGCCAGCGTGGCCAGCGCAACCGCCGCCACCCAGCCCTCGGTGCGCTCGCACAGGGCTCCGGCCGCCCCCTGCGACAACTCCAGTCCTGTGCTCGCGGCGACATCACGGGTCTCGATCGGGTCCAGGGCGAGGAGCGCGGCCCCGATCTCGAGGAGATCCCCACTCGCACGCAGGCGGGCGAGCGGCACCCCCGGATCGCCCCGCGTGACCAACACCAACTGACAGTCAGAACGAACCTGGTCGACAATAAACTCGAGAATCGCGCGGCTCTTCTCAGCCGTTATGACATGCATGTCATCGAGCACCAGAACGAAGGGGTCGCGCCCGCCGAGGTCCGCCGCGAGGAGAGGAAGGGCGACCTCATCGATCCTCGGCATCCGTCGTGATAGCTCCTCGAGGAGCTCGCCGCAGACCGGGCCGGTGCGCTCGAGGGCCGCCACGACGTGGGCGAGCAGCACCACGGAGTCGTTGTCGCCGGGGCCGAGCGCCACCCACCCGCTCGCCCTCGGATCCAGCTCACACCACTGCGCCACAAGTGTCGACTTCCCGTAACCGGCCGGCGCGGACACCAGCACCACCCGGCTGCGCTCCGCGCTCTTCTGCAACGCAGACAGCCGAGGTCGCGCCACCACCCAAGGCGAGAGGGTAGGAACTCGAGGCCTTGACTCCCGAAACCGGGGCCGGATCCTCTGAGGGGCAACGCTACTCACCGCGCGGCCCTCCACGCCCTCGCGTTCCCCGAGCCAGCGCGACCTCGAGGCAGGCGCGCGACCCGCCAGTCTGAGACGTCGAGACAAAAACGAGGTGCCGGGGCAGGTGGGGCTGGCAACCCATTTGGCTCTCAGCTTTCTTGACGACGAACGCGCGCATGGCCATCGCCCCACTCACTGCAGGGCGCGGCGGCGCCAACCTCTCGGACAAGTCGATAGCTCCTTCTGCGCGGACCAGATCCCATTACCCAACGCTCAACAAAGCCGGTCGGCCGCATCAGGGAGATGCCACTTCTCGGTGCCCAGTACATGGACAGCCCCGACGGTACCCGGGCCTTATGAGCGTGGCATCCGGGAAAACCACGGAGAACTATCCGGCGAACATTGGGATGTTGCGCGCGTCACACATGGGCGCGGAGGGCTCTGGGTGCGGTCACAGCGATATCAGCCAGATTGGCCGATAACGAATCGACCGCCCGCGACATACCGTGACACCACCATCACCAGCCAGCCGAAGCCGCCGAACAAGAACAAGCCACATAAGACTGTTGCGCTGACGCCTGCCGAGACACGCGTCCTTACGCTCCTCACCACGTATCAAACGCTCGCTGGGATCGGCGGCCAGCTCGGCATCGCGCGTCCCACCGTGAAGACGCACGTCCAGAACATCTACAAGAAGCTCGGGGCTACCAAACGAGCCGATGCAGTGAAGCTGGCTGAAAGCGCGGGCCTCCTTCCGGATGGCGTGGCGCTGATGACCGGGAAGGGTCGGCGTGGCTGGCAGCTCGAAATCGACCGGGGGACGGGCGAGCTCGACCCCTCATCGGTTGAGAGGGGTCGGGCGGGGAGATGAGTTCCCAGGCGCATGTTCAACCGTCAGTGGGGGTGGGGGCCGCGGCGAAGAGCGCGGGCGCTGCGAAGATCGCCTTGATCACGCTGGCGGCCGGGCAGTTCGTGATGGCGCTGGACACGACGGTCATGAACACGGCGATTGCGACGGTCGCGAAGGACGTGGGAACGACGGTTACGGGGATCCAGACCGCGATCACGCTCTACACGCTCGTGATGGCGTCGCTGATGATCACCGGCGGGAAGATCGGTCAGATGATCGGGCGCAAGCGCGCCTTTGCGATCGGATGCGTCATCTACGCCTGCGGCTCGTTGACCACCGCGCTCTCTCATAGCCTCGCAGTACTGATGTTCGGCTGGTCGTTCCTTGAGGGCCTGGGGGCGGTGCTGATCATGCCGGCGATCGTGGCGCTGGTGGCGTCGAATTTCGCCAAGCCCGAGCGTCCCCGCGCCTACGGGCTGGTCGCCGCGTCTGCCGCGATCGCCGCGGCACTCGGGCCGCTGATCGGCGGCATCTTCACCACCTACGCCTCGTGGCGATGGGTGTTCGTGGGAGAGGTGCTGATCGTGCTCGTGATCCTCGTCATGGCTCGCCGTATGAACGACACGCCGGCGGAGAAAGGGGCCCGGCTGGACCTGGTGGGCACGGCTTTGTCCGCGCTCGGGCTCGGTGCGATCGTGTTTGGGATCCTGAAGTCGGGGACCTGGGGCTTCGTCAGATCGAAGCCCGACGCTCCGGAGTGGCTCGGGCTCTCCCCGGTGATCTGGCTGATCTTCGCCGGGGCCCTGGTGCTGGTCGGGTTCGTCTGGTGGGAAGGCCGGCGCATCAAGCGCGGCGACGGGGTGCTCGTCGAACCCGCGATGCTGCGCAACCTCCAGCTCCGCAGCGGGGTCATGTCATTTCTCTTCATGTTCCTGATCCAAGCCGGCATCTTCTTCACGGTCGCCCTGTTCCTGTCGGTCGCACTCGGAATCTCGGCGGTCCAAACCGGCGTCCGGCTGCTGCCGCTCTCGCTCTCCCTGCTTGTGTTCGCCGTCGGCGTCCCCAAGCTGCGACCGAACGCGAACCCGCGCCGAGTCGTCCGTGTCGGCTTCATGCTGCTGTTCGCGGGTCTCGTGCTGCTGGTCGCGTTGCTCGACGTCGGCGTGGGCCCGGAGATCGTGACCTGGCCGCTGCTGCTCGCCGGCGCCGGCCTCGGCGCGATGGCCTCGCAGCTTGGCAGCGTGACCGTCTCAGCGGAGCCTGACGAGAAGAGCGGTGAGGTCGGAGGGCTCCAGAACACCGGCACCCAGCTCGGCGCCTCGATTGGCACGGCGCTCGCAGGCGCGGTGCTCATCTCCGCGATGACAGCGTCGTTCTTCGCCGGCATCCAGAACAACCCCAACGTTCCCTCCAGCGTCGTCTCGAAGGCAAAGACGGAGCTTGCAAGCGGGGTGCCGTTCATGTCCGAGGCCGACGTCAAGGCCGCGCTGTCCAAGGCAAACGTGCCCTCCGCGACCGCCGACCAGATCATCAAGGTCAACAAGCAGAGCCAGATCGACGGGCTACGCACCTCGGAGGCCATCCTCGCACTCCTGGCGCTCATCGCCCTCCCGTTTACTCG
>CAVURH010000015.1:0-24403 GCA_963743725.1 uncultured Solirubrobacterales bacterium | reverse complement strand
CGACTTCGTTCCCGCTCCCCTACCACTCGAGCCTGACCCGGCCACACGAGGCGATCTGGTCGCTGGCCGGGTCCCTGGGCGCTTCTGGCGGCTGCTCGACGACGTCGACGCCGTATGGGTGCTCGGACCCTACCCCCACTCCGTGGCGCTGGCTCTGGTCACGATTTGCGAGGACGACGGCTCGTGCTCGGAGTGCGGCAGGATATGCCCGCATACTCCGCAGCCGGCGGCCAGATCAACGTTGGATGCATCTGAGCGCGGACGTGCTGGAGGCGATCTGGAAGATGCTCGACGCCGCCACGCCGTCGTGGTCGTCGGCCCGGAGCTGGAGCGCAAGTACCGCCGCGCGCGCAGCTTGATCGCCATGACGGTGTCGCTCGTCTCCGAGCGCGACATCGTTGCTGCGGGGGACGTTGCCGCGCGCGTCTACGACGGCGAGCTGACGCGCTGACCGTTGGACGGATCGATACCGAGAAGAACCCTCTGCTGCTCCCCGAGATACTCGCCCGGCTCCTCGCCGGCGGGCGCACTGGCGACTCGTGATCTGCGGCGACGGCCACTGCGTGAAGCTCTGGAGCCCGGTTCGCGGAGCTCGATCTGCTCGATCGCGTCGAACTGCGGGGTTACGTACCGATCGACCGCGGTCTGCTCGAGCTGTACCGCAGCAGCCATGCGTTCCTGCACGTATCATGGACCGAGGGTTTCCCGCAGGTGCTGGTAGAGGCGTTTGCCAGCCGACTGCCGGCGGTCGCCACGGCGGTTGGCGGCGTGCCGCCGCGGCCGGCGGTGCGGGTCCCGCTCGACGGAGACGCCGCAGCCGCGGCGGACGCCCTCGAGCGGGTCGTCGCCGACGCGGTGCTGCGCAGTCGTCTCATCGAAGCAGGGTCCGGGCGCGCTCTAGATGGCACGCTCGAGGCGGCGTCTGCACGCCTGGTTCGACTTCTCGAGACGGCGCCGCTGAGCGCATCTATCAGGCGTGCCCCGCACGCACCCGGCGCAGAGCCTGGTAGGCGGCCGGGCTAACGCTCTTGGGAGCTTCTTTGCGTTCCACTCGAGCCACAAACGCCCGCAGGCGACGCGGTCCGCGGGCGTAGGCCGGGCAACGCGAGCGGGCGTCGTCGACCAGATCGTGTAGCGCCCGCGCACGACGAGCTCCAAGTTGTGAACCCGGGCCGTCGGCTCGGATGTGAACAGCAACTCGTACCCCGCGGCCGCCGCCGCTCGATCACGGCCTGGGAGAGATATCCGCCGGGCACCGGCGCTGCGCGGTGGAGCTCGAGCCTCTCCGCCAGCTCCTCGCGGTTGAGCGTCCACTCGGGTCGAGCTCAGCCCGGCTGAGCCTGCCCATGTATGTCGGGTGGGTGTGGGAGTGGCCCCCACCCGTGGCCGCGCCGCGCAGTTCGCGCACGCCGTCAACCGTAGGAATCCTGGCGTGCCGACCCGCCCGGTCGTGATGAAGAAATGGCCGCGCCATCCACGGCGCTCGAGCGCCCTGGCGGCAGCAGCGCCGAGGCGCCGCCGTCATCGAACGTCATCGCCGCGGTCGGGCCATCCGCGTCGAGTGCCCCGATCCGCAGGCGACGCCGCGACTCGCCTCGAGATGCGCTCGAACCGGCGGGTCGAGCTTGTAGCGGGCGGCGAGTGGTCCTGGGAAGCCGACCTCCTCGCGTCGCGGCTCGACGACATCGTGGTACATGAGTGCGAAGGTCATCGTGCCGCCGCGGCCCGCTTCCAGCGCAGGTAGACCGTGAGCCGGGGCTGCCCCCACGCGGCCGAGGTTCGCCCAGTGACGTCGATCCGCTCCGCGCGGTGGTCGTGCAACGCCTCGAGATCGGCGGCGATCTGATCGAGGTTGTCGAACACGACCCGATATTGGGTCACCACGTGGGACTCGTCCGCTCGTCGATCTCGGGCTGATAGAAGGCGTCGATGGGGCCGGTCGACGCCCTCGTCGATGCGCAGCATGGTGGCGCCGACGCGGTGAAGGTCACGCCTGGCCGGACCGAAAAGCACCCATGAGCGTTGCGGTACTCGGGGCAGATGCCAGGGTGAAGCACGATCGTCCCGTCGGGCGGTATCTCGAAGATCTCCTTGCGCAGCAGCGACTTGCAGCGCGCCAGCGCGAGATCGGGCGCCACCGACTCGAGAAACCGGCGCGTCGCCTCGTAGTTGGGGTCGCTTGTCTCGTGCACCGGCACCGAGGCCGGCAGCGGTGGGTAGCGGGCCTCGAGCCGGCGCTCCTCGGCGGCCACCCAGCTCCGGTCGGCGCCGGCCAGCCGCAGGCGGTAGTAGGCTGAAAGGCCAGCACGTCGACCGTCCGGATCCCGGACCGCTTCCACTCGAACTGCAACCGCCTTTTCAGGCGCGACTCCGTCTCGGTGATGACCACGATGCCGGCGAGGTCGCTGAACGTCTGCATCCACCGCGGCAGCACGTCCCGGTTGAGCCGGTTGTCGTGGTGGCAGATCAGGGCGGTCCGCACCGCGGTGATCTTAGAGCCGCCCCCGGGTGCCGGCTCAGGCGACGTGGGCCATGATCGTCCGCTCGACCGTGCTGCGGACGATCCGCGCCCGGACTTGGATCCGACGATGGAGCATCCTTCGCGTAGGCGCAGGCTCATCGTGAAGGTCGTGCGCTGCGAGAGCCAGCGGTAGCCGACCACTCGCCAGTAGTGCCCGATCCGGGTGAGCCTGACCACCTCGCGCGCCTGCGTGAGCAGCGCCGGGGCGAGCCGGCCGTGGACGAGCAGGCGGCGGTCCCGGGGCGAGACGTGGGCGATCAGCGTCAGCCGGCCGAGCGCGCGGGCGGAGTGCCCGGGCCTGCCCTGATGATGCTGCTTCGCGCCGCCGGTCTTCTTGGTCGGAGGTGTCGGCGATCCGCCCGTATGCGTCGGCGGCGGCGTCGACCCAGGCGGCGGGGTCTTGGTCGGCGGCGGGGCCGGTCACGGCGAGGATCGCCGCGCACGGGCTGCTCGAGCTCACCGTGTAGTCGCCGGCGCTCTGGTTCGCGTAGTCCGGGCTGGCGTCGAGGTTGTTCGCGGCGTGGAAGCCACCGCCGGAGGTGTCAAGGCCGCCGTCGCCGGATGCGCGCACGCCACCCTCGATGCAGTTGTTGGTGACGACATTGCCCTGACCGACGGGGTTGCCGCTGGGATACCAGCTCTCGACGTTATTTCGCACGTTGGAGTTCGTGATCACGTTGTTCTCCACCGTGTTGTCGCTCGAGGCGTGGCCGAAGTCCCCGGAGAAGATCACGCCCTCGCCGTTGGAGTCGATGATGTTGCCCTTGATCACGGTCCCCTGGGAATCCGGGTAGAGCTGGACTCCCCGGTCGGCGTTGTCGTAGATCACGTTGTCGAGGATCTGCGTGTTGAACGCCTCCTCGACGTAGATCCCGTGGTCGTGATTCTTGGCCGGCATGACGCCGCAGTGGTGGATCCGGTTGCCCTCGATCACCGTGTTGTGCGCCGTCCCCCACTGGCCGGTGTCGTCGCCGAGGTCGAAGCAGATCGCGGTGTGGTTGTTGGTGACGTCGTTGCCAGAGAAGGTGGCGCCAGAGTAGTCGACCGTGGGGCTCGGAAGCTCCTGTGGTTGACGCCGTTGAGCTCGAGGCCGGAGACGGTGATGTCGTCCGAACCGCTCGGGAGCCGCATGCGGCCGATGATCGTGGCGCGGGGATCGCCGGGGTAGGTGGTCAGCGTGATCGGGGTGCCTGCGGAGCCGCCGTGGTTGAAGGTGACGTCCCCGCTGTAGGTGCCTGCCCGCACGCAACCGGTCTGTCCGGCGCCGAGCTGATCGACGAGGTGCTGGACAGTGGCAAACGGCGCGCCGACGGTTCCGGCGGCCTGGTCGGAGCCGCCTTGGGCGGCTACGAGGTCACAGGAGGCGGCGCTGGCGGGAGCGGCAGTGAGGGCAAGGGCGCAGGTGGCCACGAGCGTTGTGCTCGCGGAAAGGCGACGAATGGCGCGCCGAGCGGCGGAGGAAGCGATGAGGTGGGGGGTGATCTGCATCGGATTGGCCTCAGTCGGAGGATTTGCCGTGCAACCCGAACGCAGCGCTTTCTCCAGGCACGGGGGTGCCTGGCGTTACTCCCCTGCCTGGGAGGTCTGCCTATTCGAGAAGAGCGGCCTGATGACTTCACGCTTGATCTCGAACGCCTCGCGTCCTAGCTCCACCCGGTTGGGTGAGCCTGGACGCATGGTCGATGCTCCGGTCCTCCTCGTGGACGAATTGATCGCGTGTCCGGGAGAGGGGTCGATTCGACGCCAACGGAGCGATCACGCCTCGACGCACTCCTGCCAGGGATCTCCGCGGCTTTGCAGGCTAGGTCGTCCGGGCCCTGTCCTCAGGGCGCGAGCGCTAATGCCCAGGTTTGGTTATGAAAAGGCCTCGCTACAGCGCACAGTTTTCCGGTCTGTCACCGGAACGAGGTCTATCTGCCGAGCCTGCGGCGCCCTGCGCCCAGTCGCGTCCAGGCCCGCGAGGAGCGCATGCGACGAACCGACGGCGACACCTTGAGAGCGAAGCGACGGCCGCGATCACCGTTGTAGACGCCGATCCGCGGCCACGCCAGCGGCTCCGCCGGGTGCAGGCGGCTCGGCAGCGTGCATGCGCATTCGTACCCAGCGCGGCCGGCCGCGGCGACGACGCGCCGATCGAAGTCGCCGTAGGGATAGGCGAGGCTCGTGCAGGATGCCCCGAGCCGCTCCTCGCAGACCCCCCGCGAGCCGCCAAGCTCCTCGTCGAGCTGGTCGTCGGCCAGCTCGGTCAGGTGCGGATGCGAGCGCGTGTGGGAGCCGATCTCCCAGCCGCGCTCGGCCATGCCCTCGATCTCGCCCCACGAGAGATGGGCGAGCTCGGGCTCGAACTCGCCGCCCAGCCAGTGGTCGATGCCCGGCCAGGCGAGCGGACCGTCGCGGCCCGGGAAGTCGGTCGGAACGAACAGCGTCCCGACAAAGCCCAACCGCGAGAGGATTGGGTCCGCCAGCGTCAGCACCGACTTGAACGCGTCGTCGAAGGTCACGGCTACGAGCCGGCTCCCCGGCTCGGCCCGGGTCAGCTCAGAGAACCCGGCGCCGCGATAGCCGCGGCTGCGCAAAAGCCGCAGCTGTGACTCCAGCTGCTCGGGCGTCACCGACAGCGGCGCCGGCCACGCCGGGCTGACGGCGTGGTAGCAGAGGACGATCGAGTCGCTCACTTCGGCGGGCGCTTGATCCAGGGCAGTCGGCGGGCCAGAAACCGGTTGCGAGGGACGGCCACCCTGAACAGCGCCTTGTGCACGAACGCGCGGCGCTGGCACGCCGTGGAGGCAGCGTAGGCGGCGAACCGCTCGCGGGTCGCCGGGAACTCCGGGTGCGGCACGAGCGCGCTCATCGCCTCGAGCTGGGAGATGTGCAGCGCGTGGTAGAAGGAGGAGGCCACGTTCTTGATCACGTGCGGGTAGAGGTCGTAGCGGGACCAGAAGCCTGTGTCCCAGCGATGGAGGTTCGCCGCGAGCGTGTCGATTCGCGCCTTCCAGGTGTTGAGCGCGCCACTGTCGTGGAGTCCCGTCCCGACGTCGTAGTAGCCCCACAGCGCGAACATCGAGCCGTTCAGGACGAGCGACGGCGGATCGGTCGGATATTCCTCGGGGAACGGGGCGCCGTCCAGGACGCCCTGGGCCCCACCCGCTGACTGAGGCACATCGATCGGCTTCAGCGCGCGGATCGCTGCGTCGGCGAAATCGTCCCGCTTGGTCTCGAGATGCAGGCGAACGAGCGCGCTCGCCACCTCGCCCTGGGCCATCGCGGAGATCCACGGCGCCGACACCGGGAACGTGTGCGGGTAGTCGAAGCGGTGCCAGAAGGCGCCGTCGAGCTCGCCGCCGGACTGCTGCTGGCCGATCAGCTCCTCGCCGGCGGCCACCGCGGCGGTCAGCCAGGCCTCGCCCTCTCCGGCCAGGTAGCGCTCGTAGGCGCCCAGCGCCCACTGCGCCACGTCGACGTACAGGTCACCGGTCTCGCTGACCCACGGCGGCGGCCAGTGCGGCTCAGAGGCCTTGACGCGCATGTCGATGTAGTACCCCCGGACCTCCCCGGGTTCGAACCGGCCGCCGAGAGGAAGGAAGAAGCTCTTCGAGCTCGAGAGAAAGCCCGCTCTGTCCCGGCGCGAGAGCTCGGCCTCGGGGGCCGGCACCGGCGAGCCGCTCACGCCGGCAGCTCCGGCGGCGACGCGGCGCGTGTCTGCTCGCGCTGAGCGATCAGGAGCAGCGGCGGCCCGAGCGCCAGCAGCAGCCACAGCAGTTTGCTGTACATCTCCGAAATGAAGAAGTCGGCCGTCATCAGCCCGATCAGCCCGACAAAAAGCCCACGGGCGAGGATCTCAAGCTGTACGTCACCCTTGCCCGCGAAGGTGCGCGCGGCGCGAATCATGCAGGCGAGCGAGAAGATCGCGATGCCGGCGAACATGGCGAAGCCGATTACGCCGAGCTCCGCCAGCACCTGCAGATAGGTGTTGTGGGCGACCTTCGGCGTGTCGACGATGAAGTCCGCCCGCTGTGTGGCCCCCGGTCGCAGCAGGTAGTGGATCGAGGCGTTCTGGAAGTTCCCTGAGCCGATGCCGTTGATCGGGTGCGCCTGCACCATCCGCCAGCCGACGGTCCACAGGTCGATGCGCCCCGTGCCACCGGAGATCGCGGTGATCCGCTGCTGGGCCGGGACCGAGGCGAAGGTCGTGAAGTAGACCACCCCGCCCAGCGCCACCGCGATCGCGAGCGCCGTCAGTGCCGGCCGCCACCGACCGGCCATGAACACGGCGGCGATCATCGACACGCCGAGGGCCACGAGACCACCCCGGGAAAGCGTGAGGAAGATCGCCATCACGCACATCGCCGCGGTGCCGAGCGACAGCGCGCGGACGTAGAAGCTCGTGAGCGGGCCGAGGGACATGGCCAGCGACAGAGCGAGGCCGGCGACGAGCACGGCCGCGAACTGGTTCGCGTCGCCGATCGTGCCGGTCGCGCGGGCCGCGTCCGCGCTGTCGAGCACCCCGGGGGCCGCGGGCGGCGAGACGATCCCATACGCAGCCGCAATCGCTGTCCCGACGATCAGCGTGAGGATCAGCCAGTTGACGTGCTCGCGCTTGTAGATCGCCACCCAGACGATCGGAAACAGCGCCAGATTGAGCGCGTAGCGCTGGAGGCTGGTGATCGCGGCCGACTCGCTCTGCGACCAGAGGATGCTGATCGCCGACCAGACGAGGAACCCGATCAGGGTCATCGTCAGCACGGGGTGTACCGAGAACAGGCCGCGCTCGCGCCGCGTGGAGGCGGCGGCGATCGTCGAGAGCACGAGCAGGGCACCGACGACCTTGAAGATCGTCAGGCCGCCGGCCGAGGGCAGGATCTCGAGGAAGCTCAGGCCGGCGAACACGTACAGGCCGATCGTCACGTCGGCCATGACGACGCCCACGAACACGAGGCCAAGGGCCAACGACAGCCCGAACAGCGGGTTGACCCCCGACAGCACGCCGGCGGCGAGCGCGGCCCCGAGCAGGCCCAGACGGAACAGCGGAGTTGTCGTGTCGACGCGCGCGAGCACGGTGGCCGACCTCGGCAGGACTACCTGAGGCTCGACTCGGGCCGGCGTGCCTCCGCCTTGGACTGGCGGCTCGGCTTGTTCTGGTAGTAGCCGTCCAGCGAGGAGCGCTCGACGCCGACGATCGCGGCGCCGACCGGCGTGATCCCGTTCTGGGCGAGGAGCTCGCCGAGGTCCTCGAGCTTGCGCAGGTTCGTCTTCCCGAGTCGGGTGACGAGCACGACGTCGTCGGCGAGACGGGCCAGCGGCAGGGCGTCAATCACCTCGGTCAGCGGCGGTGAGTCGATCACCACGTAGTCGGCGCTGACCGCGGCCTCACGCACGATGTTGCCCGCCGTCGGCAGCGACAGGCGGTCGACCATCCAATCGCCGGCGCGCTCAACGAGCAGCAGCTTCAGGTCCTCGCCGTAACCCTCCACGGTGAAGAGCGCGTCCTCGAGCCGTGCCTGCTGCACGAGCACGCTCTCGATCCCGATCCGCGGCGCCGCCAGGCCGAGCGTGGCGCCGATCGTCGGACGCCGGAAGTCGGCTTCCATCAGGATCGTCCGGTGGCCCTGCTGGGCCAGCGAATAGGCGAGATTGATCGACGTGGTCGTCTTGCCCTCGCCGACCGACGCGCTGGTGACGAAGATCGAGCGGGCGCCCACGGCGGTGCTCGGGTGCAGGGCCATGAGCATCGCTCTCAGCGTGCGGAACGACTCCACCGTCTGGGGCGAGAGCCGCTTCGGGTCGAGCGCGTTGCCCTTGCGCCCGGCCGGGTCCTTGGGGATGCGGGCGAGCACCGGCAGCGAGTAGAGCTCGCGCAGCTGTTCCTCGCGCCGGAGCCGCGGATCGAGCGCCTGGAGGCCGAACGCGCCGCCGATCCCAATGATCAGACCGGCGAATAGGCCCGCGATGATCGTCAGCTTGACGCGCGGCGAGGAGGGAGCGTGCGGAGCTGTCGCGGGCGTCTCAAGCGTGATCGTCGGATCGTTGGTGCTCCGCAGGGCCTCGAGGATCGCCAGCCTCTCACCGAGCGAATCGGTACCGGTGCGCTCAGCCGGCGGCAGCGCCGCCACCCGTGCGCGCAGTGGCGGGATGATCACGTCGAGCTGTTGATGAAGCTCGTGGGTGCGGATCGTCACGGCCGCCTGGGCGAAGGCGTTCGCCACCTCGGCCGCCTTGGTCGGCGTCGACGCGCTGGCGGTGATCGCGACGAGGCTGCTCTGCGCGAGGGGCACCGAGCTCACCTTGGCGAGGATGCTCTGCGGCGAGCCGGACAGGCCCAGCGTCGTCTTCACGCTCTGGGCCACAGGCGTCGTCGTCACGAGCGCGGCGGCCGTCGTGAAGGCATTCGTCGGGTCGTTCGAATCGCGGATCAGGCCAAGCCCCGAGTAGGTGTTGTCGCTGCTCGAGACCGGCGTGACCAGCAATTGCGAGGTCGCCTTGTAGACCTTCGGGGCGACCGATACATAGGCAATCGCTGCTGCGGTCGTGATCGCCGTGATGATCACGACCACCCAGATGCGCTCGCGGATCACCTCGACGTAGCGGATCAGTCCGCGGTGCTCTGTGCGCGGCTTGAGCCAGCCGGTGGCGGCTCCGCGCGGGAGGTTGGACGGGGCCATACCGTCAGTCACTTTGCTCGCTCACTTCTGGACGCTCATGTCGGAAAAGGATTCCCGGCTTTTCTGAAGGCTGGATTAGTGTCGTCAACTGAAGGCCCCGCTTCGCGCGCTGCCTTCTGAATCGTGCCCGATGACTCCATGAATTGCCGACCGTCCCACCTCGGCCCGCGCTGCCGCGGGATCTCCAGTGTACATACCGGTCGCTGGTTCACTAGAACGTCTATTCGGCTCGTTGGGCCCGCCGCTGAAGCCATCTTCGTCTAGGTCGCACGGCTATGCGAGCCCTGAGCGGCTGATTGCACCCGCTCACCCGCGACTTCCAGCACGAATGCCGGCGCGGCCGGTCAGCTGGCCAGTGGCCCGCTGCCCAGCAGTCCGATCACCGCGACGGCCAGAAGCACCAGCCCCGAGCCGGCGTAGCCGGCGATCACGAGTCTCAGGTGGCGCGGCCGGGAGTGCGGCTCGGACTCCACCTCCGAGCTCAGATAGCGGCCCGTCTCGCCGCGGAACGCGGGCCGCGGAACGGGGCGCTCCCGGTCGAGCCGCTCACCGACGTCGAGCAGGGTCTGGGCCTCGTCGGGCTCGAGCTCGGGCTCGAGGTCGGATCTGATGTCGGGGCGGTCGTTCATTGTCCGCTGACGGAGAGCTTGGGGTTGAGCAGCCGGACCTGGCCGTACGCGGCCGCCGCCGCCCTTGCGTTCCCGGCCTCGGCGTCAACCCGGGAGAGAACGAGCCAGTTGCTCCAGTTCACGGGCTCATTGATCGTCGCATTGGTGGCCGCGTCCACGGCCGCCGGGTAGTTGTGCTCGGCCTCGTAGACGAGTGCCTCCTGGAGCCACGGCGCTCCCGCACCGGGCTCGAGACGGTGGGCCGTGCGCGCGGCGGTGAGCGCCCCGGCGAGATCCGAGACCTGACCGTCGGCCTGGCTCTTGCGCAGCTCCGTCGTGGCGGCGAGCGGCACGCCGATCGAGACGATCGCGAGCACGGCAACGACCACGACGCCGATCCTCGCCGTCCACCGGACGGCGTTCCCCGCGCGCTCACCGCCAGGAGTGCGGGCGAAGATAACCGCGACGAGCACGCACACGATCAGGGGCATCACGGCGATCTGCCAGACCCATTCGTACGCGGCCGAGACGCAGAACGCCGCGCACGCCGCCGTGGCCGCGGCGAGCGTCGCGCCGCTACGCGGGCCGGCCCGGATGGCTCGGATCACCCCACCGCCGAGGACCCACAGCAGGAAGCCACCGACCAGCGCCAGGCCGATGATCCCCAACTCGGCAAGCGTCTGGAGGTAGAGCGAGTGTGCGTCACGGACGAAGAGCGAGATCGAGCGATGCTGAGCCCAGTAGAACTGATAGCCGCCCGGCCCGATTCCCCGCCACGGATGGGTCTCGCTGGCCCGGACGGCAGCCTGCCAGAGCTGGTAGCGCCCGTGGCCGTTGACGTCCGTGAAGCGCTGCAGCCGGTTCTGGTCGAAGTCGTTGGCGTTCGGCTGCGAGAACTGATGCCAGGTGTGTGACAGCTTCCCAGGGACCCCGGCCGCGACTGCCACGACCGCTCCGACGAGCAGGATCGCCACGACGCCGATCCAGGACCGCCGGCGGGCCGCCAGAAGCCAGTGAGGTTGCTCGCGGTGGCGCCGGATCAGCCCGATCGCGACCTGAAGCAGCCCGACGCCCGCGCACACGATCAGCGTCATCGCCAGCAGCGAGTTGCCCTGGTGGGTCGCGGCATGGTTGACCAGCCCGTCCTCGACTGCACGGCGCTGGATCGCCCCGTCGATCAGGATCGCCGACCCTCCGGCAGCGACGAGCGCCGTGACCAGCTTCGGCAGCCTCCCCGGGGTGAGCGCGATGAACACGATCAGCGCCACCGCAGCCGAGACAGCGCCGCCGCGCGAGAAGGTCAGATAGCCCGTGAGCGCCATCATCGGCAGGGCCGCCGCGGACAGCCCCTGGGTCACGAGGCTGCGCCCGGATGATGCGGTGAGCAGGACGAGCGGCAGGCCCAGCCCGAGCACCGCTGCGAGGCCGTTCCAGTAGTTGATGGGATAGCTCAGCCTGCCCCTCGAGCCGGGCAGGAACTGAGCGGTGCTGTTGGCGCCGAACCACGCCGGATGCAGCCGCGAGAGCAGCGCCAGCGCGGCGATCAGAACGATACCCGCCCCCAGTCCACTGACGACCTCGCGCCGGACGTCGGCGGAGATGGCCATCAGCGCGAGCAGCAGGACGCCGGTATAGGTCGCGGTCCGCGCGAGCTCGATCTCGCTGCTGTCGGTGCTCTTCGACCATCCGATGCCGAGCGCCGTCCAGACTGTGAAGGCGGCCAGCAGCCCGAGGGCGATCAGGCCCGAGCGGCGGACCCGGACCAGCGACAGCGCCCCGATGAGGCAGCCGATGAGGACGATCCACCACACCGCGACCCCGACCTGGTTGCGGATCACGCTGTCGTAGCCGCCCCCGTTCGCCCCCAGGTAGGCGACCAGGGCGAACGACAGGAGCCAGGCGCTCACCCCGCGGGTGCTGATCCGCGCACGCGTGGCGCGCGCCGACAGAGGTGTGGCGATCGCGCTTTCCATCCTTTCGTTACTACGTCTGGGCCGGCCCGAACCTGACGAAGGCTTGTCAGCCTCGGCCAGGGTCGTGCGTATACCTATGTGCATGCGCCGAATCGTCCCGCTGTCATTACTCGTCGCCTCGCTTGCGTGGGCCGCCCCCGCACAGGCCGGCTCCCATGCGATCGTGCCGCCCGGCAACTCGGGTATCGACCAGTACTTCGAGACCGTTCCCGGGGTCGGTGGAGGCGTCGGCGTCCAGCACCACAAGTCGACGTCACAACTCGGCCGTCAACACTCATACGCGCCAGACGCTCTCCCAGCTCGGCACGAACGGCAAGGCCGCCGCAGCGGCGGCCGACGCGACGGCTCCCGTGATCGCGGTCGCGGTGTCTTCGAGCGGCAGGTCCCCGTCGAGCACCTCCGGCTCCGGCTCGTCCTCGAGCGGGCAAGGCAACGGCTCCTCGTCATCCGCCTCGGCCGGATCCGGGTCCCCGTCTTCGTCGGGCGGCGCACAGAGTGCTCCCGCGCGCCAGTCTTCCAGCGGTTCGTCAGGGTCTCCGTTCGGGTCGCTGGTCCGGGCCGTCACGGCCGGCACGAGCAGCGAGGGAATGGGCGCGCTCCAGCCGATCATCCTGCTGGTCGTCCTGCTCGGCGGGGCTGGCTACATCTGGCATAGACGCAGGCGCAGCGCATAGCGATGCGCGTGCAGGAGGCGGGGACCAGGGATCGCGCCCGGCGAGCGCGCAGGCTCGCGCCGGCGCTGATCGTCGCGGTGATCGCCGGAGCAGCCGCGCTCCCGAGCCAGGCGCTGGCGGTCACGCCAGCGCCAGTCGTGGCGCCGCTTTCGACCGGCATCGTCCAGGACCAGTGGCCGGCGGCTGCCTGGTGGGATCCGACGACCCGGGCACTCGGTGGCAGCTACGTCCGCTACGAGCTCTCGTGGCGCCAGAGCGAGCCAACCGCCCCAGCCGCGGGCTCCAACCCGAACGACCCCGCCAACCCTGCTTTCCAGTGGCAGCAGTACATGGACACTCAGATCCGCAACGCAACCGCGGCGGGCCTGAACGTGATCCTCGTGGTCGACCAGGCTCCGAACTGGGCCGAGGCGCCGGGGATGCCGGCCGGGACGTTGCCGGGAACCTGGAGGCCGAATCCGACCGCGTTCGCACAGTTCGCCCACGCGCTCGCGCTCCGCTATTCGGGCTTCTACCCCGACCCCCAGCGGCCCGGCAAGACGCTGCCCGCGGTACGCAACTGGATCGCGTGGAACGAGCCCAACGAGCCGAGCGAGATCAACCCCCAATGGCAGACGGTGGGCGGTCACATCGTGCCGGCCAGCCCCGATGTCTTCAGGCCCCTGCTCAACGGGTTCTACAACGCGGTCAAGAGCGTCTCCTCGGCCAACCGCGTGATCTCGGGCGGTCTGGCCCCCTACGGTGATACACCCGGCGGACGGCGGGTGCCCCCGGTGCTGTTCCTGCGGACCCTGCTGTGCCTGAACGGCTCACTCAGCTCGGTCTGCAACACGGTCTCGGACCTCGATGCGATCGACGTCCATCCCTACTCCCCCAAGGGACCGCACTGGCACGCGATCAACGCCGACGACGTCGCCACCCCCGACATCTACAAGCTCAACCGGGTGCTCGTGGCCGCCGAGCGCGTACATCACATCGCCCCCGCCGGGCCCAAGAGCGTGGTCGTCACCGAGTTCTCCTGGGATACAAACCCGCCCGATCCGCACGGTCTCCCCCTCCAGACCCAGGCGCATTACCTCGAGGACGGGCTCTACGTGCTCTGGTCGCAGGGCGTGCGGACCGCCCTGTGGTGGCGGCTGACCGACCAGGATCCCGGAAAGCTCGGGTATTCCCAGACCTACCAGTCGGGTGTCCTGTTCGAGAACGGCAAGCCGAAGCCATCCGCAACGGCGTTCCACTTCCCGTTCGTCGTGCACCGGTCGAACCGCACGCAGGTGCTCGTCTGGAGCAAGATCCCGGCCACGGGCAACCTGCGCATCGAGCGCCGCGTGAAGAACGGGTGGAAGACGCTCCGCACGTACTCGGCCAGCGCCGGCAGCGTGGTTGAGACGAAGCTGTCGCTCCGCGGCTCCGCCGTGATGCGCGGAGTGGTCGGCTCGAGCGCGAGCCTCACCTGGTCGGTGCACTGAGCGCCCGGGCGATGAGGACCATGGCACGCCATCGGGTCGCGTCGCGCCGCAGTGGCCTGGCTAGTCAGCGCGGGGGCGTTCATGGCCCTCTTCCCGGCCCCGGCCGGCGCCCGGGGGCTTCCGGGCCTCACGACCGGGATCGTCCAGGACGTCTGGCCTCAGGCGCCGTGGTGGAACCACGATATCCGCTCGCTGGGCGGCCGCTACGTGCGCTACGAGCTCTCCTGGGCTCAGACCGAGCCCAGGGGCCCGGCCAAGGGCTCGAACCCGCGCGACCCGTCCAATCGAGCCTTCCAATGGCCCGCCTATGTGGATCAGGAGGTACGAAACGCGAACGCGGCCGGGCTCAGGGTGATGATCCTGATCGATCAGGCTCCAAGCTGGGCAGAGGGACGCGGTCGTCCCGCGAGCGTCCCACAGGGGACGTGGCGTCCGAGTGCGAGCGCATTTGCGGACTTCGCGCACGCCGCCGCCGTGCGCTACTCGGGCTCGTACCCGGATCCGCAGCATTCCGGCGCCAGGCTGCCGGCCGTCCGCGACTGGATCGCCTGGAACGAGCCCAACGAGCCGAGCGAGCTCAACCCCCAATGGCAGCGGGTCCGGGGCCGCATCGTGCCCGCCGGCCCCGACGTGTTCCGCCCGATGCTGAACGACTTCTACAGCGCCGTGAAGGGCGTGTCGCGGTCCAACCACGTGATCGCCGGCGGTCTGGCCCCATACGGCGACCCGCCGGGCGGCCCGCGAGAGCCTCCGGTGACCTTCCTGCGCTCGCTGCTGTGTCTGACGCGGTCGCTGCATTCGGCCTGCCACAGCGTGTCCCGGTTCGACTCGCTCGACATGCACCCCTACTCACCGAAGGATCCCCACTGGCACGCGATCAACGCCGACGACGTCGCCACCCCCGACATCTACAAGCTCAACCGGGCCCTGTCGGCGGCCCGCCGTCTGCACCACACCTCGGGCGGGCACAAGACCGTGATCGTTACCGAGTTCTCGTGGGACAGCAACCCGCCGGATCCGCATGGAGTCCCGATCCAGACCCAGGCGCGCTGGCTCGAGGACGCGTTCTACGTCCTCTGGAGCCAGGGCGTGCACACGGCGCTGTGGTGGAGGCTGACCGACGAGGACCCCGGTTCGCGCGGGTACGCCTACACCTACCAGTCCGGTGTGCTGTTCGAGAACGGTACGCCGAAGCCGGCCGCGACGGCGTTCCACTTCCCCTTCGTCGTGCACCGCACAAGCCGCAAGCGCGTGCTCGTGTGGGGCAAGGTCCCGGCCGCCGGCCGCCTACAGATCCAGAGGCGCACCCGCCACGGCTTCACCACGATGCGAACGGTCTCCGTCGGCGCAGGCGGCGTGTTCCAGGTCAACCTCTCGCTGCGCGGCTCCGCAGTGATGCGCGGCGTGGTCGGTTCGACCGCGAGCCTGACCTGGTCGGTCCGCTGAGCCGAGGCTTCAGCCGCGTCTGGCGGTCATGTTCAGGCGCACATAGTCGAGCATGAGCGGCTGTCCGGCCCGGGCCAGAACCCGGTCGATGAACGGGCCGCGCAGCTCGTCGGGGAGCGGGTCCAGGTGGCGGACGAGACACACGGTCCGCACGAACGCGCGAGGATCCTCCGGCGAGACCGATTTCGGCTCGAGCCATGTGCGGACCTCCGCGAAGCCGGCCCTCTCCAGGCGGGCCGCGGTCTCGGTGTCGCCGGCGTAGTTCCACGGCCGCCGCCAGTGCTCGAAGTGAGCCGCGAACGGCTCCTCGGCGGCCACCTCGTCGGCGAGCCGCCGAAACGCGTCGATGTTGCCCCGCCCGCCGCACTGGGCGAGAAGCCGGCCGTCTGGGCGCAGGCTCCGGTTCAGCGCCGCGAACAGCGCATCGTGGTCATGGATCCAGTGGAAGGTCGCGTTCGAGAAGATCACGTCGACCGGCTCCGGGAGCGTGAGGTCGACCAGGTCCTGGCATAGGACGATGGCCCGGTCGCCCAGGGCGAGGCGCGCGTGCTCCGCCATCGACGGCGCGACATCGACCGCGTAGACGCGTCCGCTGGGCACGCGGTCCGCCAGCAGCGCCGTCACCCGTCCGGATCCGCATCCCGCGTCGAGCACGACCTCGTCTCCCTTTAGGGGCAGGCGCTCGAGCTGCTCCAGCGCCCAGTTCAGCTGGATGTCGGAGACGCGGTCGTAGCTGGCGGCGTCCCAGTCCCGCGACGCGGCGCTCACAGCGCCGTCGTCACCGGTCCGGGCCGCTCGCGCTCGTGCTCATAAGCCTCGATCGCCCCTTCCTCGCCGAGCGTCAGCGCGATGTCGTCGAGGCCGCCCAGGAGCCGGTGCTTGGTCTCCGGGTCGATCTCGAAGCTCGCGCTTGCGCCCGGCCACCGCACCTCTTGGGCAGCGAGATCGACCTGGGCCTCGCCCGCCTCGGCGATCGCTGCGCAGTCGTCGGCGGAGAGCTCCACGGGGAGCAGCCCGATCTTCGTGCAGTTGGAGCGGAAGATGTCCGCGAAGCTCGGCGCGATGATGGCCTGGAAGCCGTAGTCCTCGAGCGCCCACGGCGCGTGCTCGCGACTCGAGCCGCAGCCGAAATTGCGCCCCGCGACCAGCAACGGGTTGCGCGGCAGCTCCCAGCCGGGCTCCTTCGCCCAGTCGTAGAACAGAAACTCGCCGAAGCCGGTTCGCTCCACCCGCTTGAGGAACTGCTTGGGGATGATCTGATCGGTGTCGACGTCGTCCCGGTTCAGCACCGACACGCGCCCGGTGATCGTCTCTATCGCTCTCACGAGTCCCAGCTCCTTATGTCCACGAAGTGACCCTTGATCGCGGCGGCCGCAGCCATCTGGGGTGAGACCAGATGGGAGCGGGCACCGCGCCCCTGGCGGCCCTCGAAGTTGCGGTTCGAGGTGGATGCGACGCGCTCTCCCGGCGCGGCGATGTCCGGATTCATGCCCAGGCACATCGAGCAGCCGGCTCCGCGCCAGTCGAACCCGGCCCGTCTGAACACCTCGTCGAGGCCCTCGCTCTCGGCCTGGGTCTTCACCTTCTGCGAGCCCGGCACCACCATCGCATAGACGTCGGGGCTGACCCGCCGCCCGTCGACCACCGACGCCGCCTCGCGCAGATCTCCGATGCGGGAGTTCGTGCACGATCCGATGAACACCCGGTCGAGCTTGATCTCCTGGATCGGCACGCCTGCCTCGAGCCCCATGTACTCGAGCGCCCGCTCGTCCTGCTCTGAGGTTGGGTCGGGCACGCTCTCGGTCACCGGCACGACCATCCCGGGCGTGGTTCCCCACGTGACCATCGGGCTGAGCCCCGCGGCGTCGACGACGACCTCGCGATCAAAGCTGGCGTCGGCGTCGGTTCCCAGCCCTCGCCACTCCTCGGGAACCTCGGAAGGTGCTCCCGGCCGGCCGATGACCCATTCGAAGGTCGTCTCATCGGGCGCGATCATCCCGGCCCGGCCGCCGCCCTCGATCGTCATGTTGCAGACGGTCATCCGCCCCTCCATCGACAGCGATTCGATCGCCGGTCCGGCGTACTCCACCACGTGCCCGACCGCACCGGCGACGCCGATCTGGCCGATCGTGGCCAGGATCAGGTCCTTGGCCGTGACCCCGAAGCCGAGGTCGCCGTCGTAGCGGATCCGCATCGAGCGCGGCTTTGACTGGACCAAGCACTGGGTGGCGAGCACGTGCTCGACCTCGCTCGTCCCGATCCCGACCGCCAGCGCTCCGAACGCGCCGTGCGTGGCCGTGTGCGAGTCACCGCAGACGATCGTCATCCCGGGTTGGGTGACCCCCAGCTCGGGTCCGATCACGTGGACGATCCCCTGATGCTCGGAGCCGAGTGAGTAGACCGGGATTCCGAACTCGGCGCAGTTGCGCTCGAGCGTCTGGACCTGAACGCGTGAGAGCTCGTCGCGGATCCGGGCCGCCACCGGCGTCCCGTCGGTCGGCACGTTGTGATCGGCGGTCGCCAGCGTACGGTCGGGGCGCCGGACCGGCCGGCCCGCCAACCGCAGCCCGTCGAACGCCTGCGGGCTGGTGACCTCGTGGACGAGGTGCAGGTCGACGTAGAGCAGTCCTGGAGCGACCTCGTGGGCGTTCCAGATCTTGTCGAACAGGGTCTCTGGCATGAGTGCTAGCTCCTTCGCAGGCCGGCACTCACAACGGCGAGCAGCACGGCCTCCTCGGGTCCGGGGTTTTCGAAATGGTGCGGGAGATCGGCATCGAAGGTCACGCAATCGCCCGCCGTGAGCACGTGCTCGGCGCCGTCACAGTGCAGGACGACAGTGCCGGTCTCGACGAGCGCGGTCTCCCGGCTCCCGGGCTCGTGCATCGGCGGGTCGCCCGGGCCGCCGGTGACCGCCCCGACGGCGAGGCGGTGACGCGAGAGCTCTGCCCGCTGCCCGGGAAGCGGTGGGGTCAGGATCTCGTAGGAGTGGCCGCGGCCACGCGTCGGGCCCTGACGGCGCTCGGACCCCCGGACGATCGTGACCGCCCCCTCCTCGTCGAGCCGGAGCAGCTGACTCAATCGAAGTTCGAGTCCCGCCGCGATCCGTGTCGCGACCTGGAGCGTCGGGCTCGTGTCTCCGCGCTCGACCTGGGAGAGCATCGGCGCACTGACCCCCGAGCGCTCGGACAGGTCACGCAGCGACAGGTCCATCGCCTCCCGGAGCGCCTTGATCCGGGGCCCGAGGGCGGTCGTTTGCTGCACGCTGGTCGTCATACGCGCGTATGTTATCGCATACACTTGTATAACGTGCTCCCCGCCGTCCGCCGCTAGATTCCGGCCCATGCTCACTCGTCCCGACGTCCTCGTCCTCGGTGCCGGCGGCGTGCTCGGTGAGGCCTGGATGATGGGCGTGCTGGCCGGGATCGAGGACGCGAGCGGATTCGACCTGCGGCGCTGCGAGTACTTCGTCGGCACTTCGGCAGGTGCGATCGTCGCCGCCCACCTTGTCGCGGGCCAGTCGCCGCGCCGCCCCGAAACGGTCGGCGCCGAGCTCGAGCTCGCCCCGCCCCATGCGGTCGGATCGCTCGCCACCTCCGCGATCGACGCCGCGCGCCGGGCAGGCGAGTGGGCGCTGGCGATGGGCGCGATGTTCGCCCCCCTCGCCCTTGGCATGTCCGCGCCCGGAGGGGCGGTGCTGAGGACGGCGCTGCTGCGCGGTCTCCCCCGCCCCAAGGACGACCTCTCGGGGCTGCGCCGCGAGATCGACCGCTCCGGCGCGAGCTTTGACGGCCGGCTGCGCGTCGTCTCCGTCGATCGCGCCTCCGGCCGCCGCGTCGTGTTCGGCAGCCCGCGGGCACCGAAGGCCGGTGTTGGCGAGGCGGTCGAGGCCTCGTGCAGCGTCCCTTGGCTGTTCGCCCCCGTACAGATCAACGGCCGCGAGTACGTCGACGGCGGCGTATGGAGCCCGACAAACCTCGACGCCGCCCCGGCCGGCCGCGACACCCACGTCCTCTGCCTCAACCCGGCCGGGAACCTGAACGGCACGAACTCGCTGCTCGGCGTGGTGCGCAGCGTGGCCCGCTCGGCCGTCTCGCTCGAGGCTCTGGCCCTCCGCCGCCGCGGCGCCGACGTCAGGACGATCTCGCCCAACGTGGAGAGCGCCGCGGCGATGGGGACCAATTTCATGGACCGCGAGCCGCGCGGACGCGTCCTCGCGGCCGGCTACCGCCAGGGAATGGCGGTGGCCCGCTCGCTGGCGGCTACGGCGCCTTGACGGCCTCGCCGACGGCGGACCGCGTCGCGGCCTCGGCCTCGTCGGCCACGCTGCGGCGGCGGATCGCGTTCGACAGCGCGCGGACGTAGGCGCGGCCGGCGGCCTCGAGAATGTCCGTCGAGACGCCCTGGCCCGAGCCGGTGACGCCGCCGATCTCGAGCACCACCGAGGTCTCGCCGAGCGCGTCCTGGCCGGCGGTCACCGCGTCCACGCGGAACTCGCGTAGGCGGGCGTCGCTGCCGGTGGCCGCGTTGATCGCGCGGAAGATCGCGTCCACGGGGCCGTCGCCGGTGAACGATCCGGTCACGTCCTCGCCCTCGGGCGTGCGCACGCCGACCGTGGCGTGCGGAGGCCGGCGCGAGGATGCCTCGACGTCGAACCACTCGAGCTGGTAGCCGGCGATCTCCTCGCGGAGCTCGTCGGTGACGAGCGCCTCGAGGTCCATCGCGGTCACGTGCTTCTTCTTGTCCGCGATCTCCTTGAAGCGCTTGAACGCCGTGTTCAGGGTCTGTCCGGAGACCTCGAGGCCCAGCTCGGACAGCGCCTGCTGGAGCGCGTGGCGGCCCGAGTGCTTGCCGAGCACGATCGAGTTCGCGTCCAGGCCGACGACCGTTGCGTCCATGATCTCGTAGGTGGTGCGCTCCTTGAGCACGCCGTCCTGGTGAATCCCGGACTCGTGCGCGAACGCGTTGCGCCCCACCACCGCCTTGTTCGGCTGCACCGGATAGCCGGTCAGCCGCGACACCAGGCGCGAGGTCCGCGCGATCTCACGCGTGACCGCCCCGGTGTGCAGGCCGACGTCCTGCTGGCGGGTGTGGAGCAGCATCACGATCTCCTCGAGCGAGGCGTTGCCGGCGCGCTCGCCGATGCCGTTGATCGCCGCTTCCACCTGGCGAGCGCCAGCCATCAGGCCCGCGAACGAATTGGCCACGGCCAGGCCCAGGTCGTCGTGACAGTGAACCGAGAGGACGACGTTGCGAAGGGCGGGCAGGAACTCGTAGAGGCGCTCCAGATAGGCGGTGAATTCCTGCGGCATCGTGTAGCCGACGGTGTCCGGGATGTTGATCGTGGTGGCGCCCTCGTCGATCGCGATCTGGCACACCTCGGCGGTGAACTCGATGTCTGCCCGGGTCGCGTCCATGGGCGAGAACTCGACGTCGTCCAGGTACTGCTTGGCGTGCGCGACCGCCGCGCGGGCCTGTCCCTTGACGTCCTCGCGCGTGGTCTGAAGCTGGTGCTCGATGTGGATGTCGGAGGTCGAGATGAAGGTGTGGATGCGCGCCCGTTGGGCGTCGCGGACGGCGTTCCACGCCGCGTCGATGTCCGCCACATGGGTGCGCGCGAGCCCGGCAATCACCGGTCCGTCGACCGTCCGGGCGATCGCCTGCACGGCCTCGAAGTCGCCCGGGGAGGTGATCGGGAAGCCGGCCTCGATCACGTCGACCCCGAGGCGGGCGAGCTGGTGCGCGATCTCCAGCTTCTCCTGCGTGTTGAGGGAGATCCCGGGGGACTGCTCGCCGTCGCGCAGCGTCGTGTCGAAGATCAGTACTCGGTTTGGGTCTTGGGTGTTGCTCATCTCACTCCAGTGTGTCTCGAACTTGGCTTCTTCTCGGTGCTGGTCTCGCGGCTACGTGCGGCCGCCGGCGCGCTATTCCCCCCGAGGGGGGAGGAGAAGAAGTCGCAGGTCGAGGCGGAGTGCCATGTGAGGCAAAGAGTACCAGCCGCCTTACGCCCTCGAGCTGTCAGCGTCAGGCGTACAAGGCCTCGATCTCGGCGGCGTACTTCTTCGAGATCGGCCGGCGCTTGAGCTTCATCGTCGGAGTCAGCTCGTCGCCCGCCGGGGCCCAGTCGACCGGCAGCACCTTGAACCGCTTGATCTGCTCGACCCGGCTGAGATGCTCGTTGGCGCGATCGATGCCGGCCGAGATCTCCTCCAGCACCGCGGGCTGCTCGGACATCGCCTCGGGCGATGAATCGGGAAGTTCTGGCGGGCGGCGAACGCCGCGGCGGCGTCTGGGTCGAGCACGACCAGAGCGACGTTGTACGGCCGCCCGTCGCCGATCGCCACCGCCTGGCCGATCAGTGAGCTGCCCTGCTTGAGCTGCTGCTCGATGTTGGCCGGCGACATGTTCTTCCCGGCGGCGTTGATGATCAGCTCCTTCTTGCGGTCGATGATCTTGAGGTAGCCGCGGTCGTCGAACTCGCCGATGTCGCCGGTGTGGAGCCAGCCATCCGAGTCGATCGTGTCGGCCGTCTTCTGAGGCTGATTGCGGTAGCCGGCCATCACCGTGTCGCCCCGCACGAGCACCTCGCCGTCGTCGGCCAGCCGGACCTCGACACCGGGGATCGGAGGGCCACGGTGCCCAGCCCGACCGCGTCGCGCGGAACGAGGGTCGCGACCGACGAGAGCTCCGACATCCCCCACACCTCACAGATCGGGATCCCGATCGCGGCGAAGAACTCGAGCACGTCGAGCGGGCACGGCGCGGCGCCGATCATGTACCACTCGCACCGCTCGAGCCCGAGCTTGGCGCGGATCTGCGAGAACACGAGCTCCTCGGCCCGCGCGTATGCCGCCTGCAGCTCGTCGGGGACCGCCTCGCCGGCCTGCTCGGCGCGCACCTTGCGCAGCCCGAGCTCGATCGCGTCGAGCGTGCCCTTGCGTCGGGCTTCGTCCGGCTCGGCCGCGATCCCGGCCTCGAGCGACGCCTTGAGCTTCTCCCACATCCGCGGCACGCTTCCGAAGAACGTCGGATGGCAATCGGCGACGTGGGCGAACACCTGCACCGGGTCCGGGCAGTCCGTGACCGTGTACCCCCAGGCCATCTGACCGTAATGGCTGAGGCCGCGATCGGCGATGTGCGCGTGGGGCAGGAAGGAGACCACCGAGCCGCCGGGATCCGGCTCCGCCACCTGGTCGATCCCGCGGCATTCGGCGAGTTCGTTGGCGTGCGTCAGCTGCACGCCCTTCGGGGGCCCGGTCGTGCCGGAGGTATAGATCAGCGTCAGCACGTCGGCGCCCTGCACCGACCGCCAGGTCGCTTCGAAGTCGAATCCGTCACCCGGCTCGGCCCGCTCGAGCTCGTCGAGCGCGATCGCATCCTCGGGCGCGGCGTCGACGACGATCAGGTGCTCGACGTTGCCGGTCCCGGCGATCGCCGCACGGGCGCGTTCGAGGAACGCCGTTTCAACGATCATGACCCGATTGCCGGCGTCGCGCGAGGAGGTACTCGATCTGTTCGACGGAGGAGGTGTTGTAGATCGAGAACGGGGTCACACCGAGGTGCATCGCCGCCGTGTCGAGCAGGTGGAACTCGGGACGGTTGCTGAGCATGAACCCAACCGTGTCGCCACGGCCGACGCCCGAGCGCGTGGAGGCCCTCCGGCGAGCCGCTGCACGCGGTCTCGGTACTCCTCCCAAGTGATCGAGACGGCGTCCCGATCGTCCGCAGCGCGACCTGGTCGAGCCGCTGGCTCGCAGTGATCTGGAACGCCTCGCACATCGTCGAGGCCGACAGCGCGCGCGGACGTGCCATCGCCGCCGTTGCTCGAGTGTCGACTGCCCTTCCATCACCCGCGTATGTCTTCACGGTACGAGCACCACCTTGCCGACATTCTTGCGCTCACCTATGAACCGGTGCGCGTCCGGGGGCGCTCGAAGCTGAATGACCGCGCCACCACTGGCCTGATCGTACCGTCGGCGAGCAGCTCATTCATCGCCGGCGTCCGTCGTGACGCCGACTGAAACTCGTCCCGGATCGTCTGCATGTTGAGGTCGGTCACGCTACTTGGACTCCGACATCTGCTTGATCACGTTGAATCGAGGCATCATTCAGACGGTGCGCGCCGCGTGCCACGACGTTGCGCCGCTCACCCTCCACCAGGCTGGCCGCGCCGAAGCAGATCAGCCGGCCGCCGGCGCGCAGCAGCTTGTAGCTGCGCCGGAAGCTCGCCCCACCGATCGCGTCCATGACGACGTCGAGTTTCGGCACCGCCGCTCCCACCCCTTGCGCGTGTAGTCGATCGGATGGTCGACTCCGAAGCCGCGGATTGCCTCGTGCTTGGCCGGCGACGCGCTGCCCCAGACCTCGGCGCCCATCCGCTTGGCGATCTGGGTGGCGGCGATTCCGACTCCGCCGGCGGCGGCATGGATCAGCACGCGCTCCCCCGGCTGGAGGTTGCCGGCGCGGATCAACGCCTCCCACGCGGTGATGTAGGTGATCGGGATCGCCGCCCCCTCCTCGTAGCTGAGCGACTCGGGAGGCAAACGCCGTCGGTGCGGGCGGCCACGCGCTCGGCGTACCCGCCGAAGCGGGTCGCCGCCGTCACCCGCTGACCGATCTCGAGGCTCGGGATCGGCGCCGGGCCCGAGCGCAGCCACAGTCCCCGCCACCTCGTAGCCGACCACGCACGGCGGCTTGGGCGCGTCGGGATGGAGGCCCTGCCGCGCCATCAGGTCGGCGAAGTTGATCCCGGCCGCCCTGACGTCGATCAGAATCTCGCCCGGGCCCCGGCTGTGGGTCGGGGCGCTGCTGGGACCTCGAGCGCCTCCGGTGGCCCGTGCCGGGCGATCACGACCGCGCGCATAGGCGCAAGCTACAGCGTGACGGTCCGCCCTGCGACGAAGCCCTCGCCGGCGACGATCTCGTCGACCACGCCCTGCGGCACGGCAACGTCAGTCGTGATCGTCATCGCGGCCAGGCGGCCGTCGTCGACGTCGCTCTCATCGGGCTGGCGCCCGACGGCGGCCGACACGATGTTCACGCCGTGCTCGCCGAAC
>CAVURH010000014.1:0-140165 GCA_963743725.1 uncultured Solirubrobacterales bacterium | reverse complement strand
CGGCGTACTCCACCACGTGCCCGACCGCACCGGCGACGCCGATCTGGCCGATCGTGGCCAGGATCAGGTCCTTGGCGGTGACCCCGAAGCCGAGGTCGCCGTCATAGCGGATCCGCATCGAGCCGCGGCTTGGACTGGACCAAGCACTGGGTGGCGAGCACATGCTCGACCTCGCTGAGTCCCGATCCCGACCGCCAGCGCTCCGAACGCGCCGTGCGTGGCCGTGTGCGAGTCGCCGCAGACGATCGTCATCCCGGGTTGCGTGACCCCCAGCTCGGGTCCGATCACGTGGACGATCCCCTGATGCTCGGAGCCGAGTGAGTAGAGCGGGATTCCGAACTCGGCGCAGTTGCGCTCGAGCGTCTGAGACCTGAACGCGTGAGAGCTCGTCGCGGATCCGTGCCGCCACCCGGCGTCCATCGGTCGGCACGTTGTGGTCGGCGGTCGCGAGCGTACGGTCGGGGCGCCGGACCGGCGGCCCGCCGGGCTCAGGCCTTCGAACGCCTGCGGGCTCGTGACCTCGTGGACGAGATGCAGGTCGACGTAGAGCAGTCCTGGAGCGACATGGTGGGCGTTCCAGATCTTGTCGAACAGGGTCTCTGGCATTGAGTGCTAGCTCCTTCGCAGGCCGGCACTCACAACGGCGAGCAGCGCGGCCTCCTGGGGTCCGGGGTTTTCGAAATGGTGCGGAAGATCGGCATCGAAGGTCACGCAATCGCCCGCACGTGAGCACGTGCTCGGCGCCGTCGCAGTGCAGGACGACGGTTCCGGTCTCGACGAGCGCGGTCTCCCGGCTCCCGGGCTCGTGCATCGGCGGGTCGCCCGGACCGCCGGTGACCGCCCCGACGGCGAGGCGTGTGACGCGAGATCTCTGCCCGCTGCCCGGGAAGCGGTGGGGTCGGGGTCTCGTACGAGTGGCCGCGGCCGCGCGTCGGACCCTGACGGCGCTCGGACCCCCGGACGATCGTGACCGCCCCCTCCTCGTCGAGCCGGAGCAGCTGACTCAATCGAAGTTCCAGTCCCGCGGCGATCCGTGTCGCCACCTGGAGCGTCGGGCTCGTGTCTCCCCGCTCGACCTGGGACAGCATCGGTGCACTGACCCCGAGCGCTCGGACAGGTCACGCAGCGACAGGTCCATCGCCTCTCGGAGCGCCCTGATCCGTGGCCCGAGGGCGGCCGTTTGCTGCAGGCTGGCCGTCATACGTGCGTATGTTATCGCATACATTTGTATACGTGTCTTCGAGCGTCCGCCACTAGATTCCGGCCCATGCTCACCGTCCCGACGTCCTCGTCCTCGGTGCCGGCGGCGTGCTCGGCGAGGCCTGGATGATGGGCGTGCTGGCCGGGATCGAGGACGCGAGCAGGTTCGACCTGCGGCGCTGCGAGTACTTCGTCGGCACCTCGGCCGGCGCGATCGTCGCCGCCCATCTAGTCGCGGGCCGTCGCCGCGGCGCCCCGAGACGGTGGCGCCGAGCTCGAGCTCGCGCCGCCCCACGCGGTCGGATCGCTCGCCACCTCCGCGATCCACGCCGCGCGCCGGGCGGGCGACTGGGCGTTGGCGATGGGCGCGATGTTCGCCCCCTCGCCCTTGGCATGTCCGCCCCGGAGGGGCGGTGCTGAGGACGGCGCTGCTGCGCGGTCTCCCCCGCCCCAAGGACGACCTCTCGGGGCTGCGCCGCGAGATCGATCGCTCCGGCGCGAGCTTTGACGGCCGGCTGCGCGTCGTCTCCGTCGATCGCGCCTCCGGCCGCCGCGTCGTGTTCGGCAGCCCGCGGGCGCCGAAGGCCGGCGTCGGCGAGGCGGTCGAGGCCTCGTGCAGCGTCCCCTGGCTGTTCGCCCCGGTGCAGATCAACGGCCGCGAGTACGTCGACGGCGGCGTCTGGAGCCCGACAAACCTCGACGCCGCCCCGGCCGGCCGCGACACCCACGTCATCTGCCTGAACCCGGCCGGGAACCTGAACGGCACGAACTCGCTGCTCGGCGTGGTGCGCAGCGTGGCCCGCTCGGCCGTCTCGCTCGAGGCTCTGGCCCTCCGCCGCCGCGGCGCCGACGTCAGGACGATCTCGCCCAACGTGGAGAGCGCCGCGGCGATGGGGACCGATTTCATGGACCGCGAGCCGCGCGGACGCGTGCTCGCGGCCGGCTACCGCCAGGGAATCGCGGCGGCCCGCTCGCTGGCGGCTACGGCGCCTTGATCGGCTCGGCGGCGGCGGACCGCGTCGCCGCCTCGGCCTCGTCGGCTACGCTGCGGCGGCGGATCGCGTTCGACAGCGCGCGGACGTAGGCGCGGCCGGCGGCCTCGAGGATGTCGGTCGAGACGCCCTGGCCCGAGCCGGTGACGCCGCCGATCTCGAGCACCACCGAGGTCTCGCCGAGCGCGTCCTGGCCGGCGGTCACCGCGTCGACGCGGAACTCGCGTAGGCGGGCGTCGCTGCCGGTGGCCGCGTTGATGGCGCGGAAGATCGCGTCCACGGGGCCGTCGCCGGTGAACGATCCGGTCACCTCCTCGCCCTCGGGCGTGCGCACGCCGACCGTGGCGTGCGGGGGCCGGCGCGAGGATGCCTCGACGTCGAACCACTCGAGCTGGTAGCCGGCGATCTCCTCGCGGAGCTCGTCGGTGACGAGCGCCTCGAGGTCCATCGCGGTCACGTGCTTCTTCTTGTCCGCGATCTCCTTGAAGCGCTTGAACGCCGTGTTCAGAGTCTGCCCGGAGACCTCGAGGCCCAGCTCGGACAGCGCCTGCTGGAGCGCGTGGCGGCCCGAGTGCTTGCCGAGCACGATCGAGTTCGCGTCCAGGCCGACGACCGTTGCGTCCATGATCTCGTAGGTGGTGCGCTCCTTGAGCACGCCGTCCTGGTGGATCCCGGACTCGTGCGCGAACGTGTTGCGCCCCACCACCGCCTTGTTCGGCTGCACCGGATAGCCGGTCAGCCGCGACACCAGGCGCGAGGTCCGCGCGATCTCACGCGTGACCGCCCCGGTGTGCAGGCCGACGTCCTGCTGGCGCGTGTGGAGCAGCATCACGATCTCCTCGAGCGAGGCGTTGCCGGCGCGCTCGCCGATGCCGTTGATCGCCGCTTCCACCTGTCGAGCGCCGGCCATCAGGCCCGCGAACGAATTGGCCACGGCCAGGCCCAGGTCGTCGTGACAGTGAACCGAGAGGACGACGTTGCGAAGGTCGGGCAGGAACTCGTAGAGGCGCTCCAGATAGGCGGTGAACTCCTGCGGCATCGTGTAGCCGACGGTGTCCGGGATGTTGATCGTGGTGGCGCCCTCGTCGATCGCGATCTGGCACACCTCGGCGGTGAACTCGATGTCGGCGCGGGTCGCGTCCATGGGCGAGAACTCGACGTCGTCGAGGTACTGCTTGGCCTGCGCGACCGCCGCCCGGGCCTGTCCCTTGACGTCCTCGCGCGTGGTCTGAAGCTGGTGCTCGATGTGGATGTCGGAGGTCGAGATGAAGGTGTGGATGCGCGCCCGTTGGGCGTCGCGGACGGCGTTCCACGCCGCGTCGATGTCCGCCACATGGGTGCGCGCGAGCCCGGCAATCACCGGTCCGTCGACCGTCCGGGCGATCGCCTGCACGGCCTCGAAGTCGCCCGGGGAGGTGATCGGGAAGCCGGCCTCGATCACGTCGACCCCGAGGCGGGCGAGCTGGTGCGCGATCTCCAGCTTCTCCTGCGTGTTGAGGGAGATCCCGGGGGACTGCTCGCCGTCGCGCAGCGTCGTGTCGAAGATCAGTACTCGGTTTGGGTCTTGCGGTGTTGCTCATCTCACTCCAGTGTGTCTCGAACTTGGCTTCTTCTCGGTGCTGGTCTCGCGGCTACGTGCGGCCGCCGGCGCGCTATTCCCCCCGAGGGGGAGGAGAAGAAGTCGCAGGTCGAGGCGGAGTGCCATGCGAGGCAAAGAGTACCAGCCGCCTTACGCCCTCGAGCTGTCGCGTCAGGCGTACAAGCGCCTCGATCTCGGCGGCGTACTTCTTCGAGATCGGCCGGCGCTTGAGCTTCATCGTCGGAGTCAGCTCGTCGCCGGCCGGGGCCCAGTCGACGGGCAGCACCTTGAACCGCTTGATCTGCTCGACCCGGCTGAGATGCTCGTTGGCGCGATCGATGCCGGCCGAGATCTCCTCCAGCACCGCGGGCTGCTCGGACATCGCCTCGGGCGATGAATCGGGGAAGTTCGTGCCGGGCGGCGAACGCCGCGGCGGCGTCTGGGTCGAGCACGACCAGGGCGACGTTGTACGGCCGCCCGTCGCCGATCGCCACCGCCTGGCCGATCAGTGAGCTGCCCTGCTTGAGCTGCTGCTCGATGTTGGCCGGCGACATGTTCTTCCCGGCCGCGTTGATGATCAGCTCCTTCTTGCGGTCGATGATCTTGAGGTAGCCGCGGTCGTCGAACTCGCCGATGTCGCCGGTGTGGAGCCAGCCGTCCGAGTCGATCGTGTCGGCCGTCTTCTGAGGCTGATTGCGGTAGCCGGCCATCACCGTGTCGCCCCGCACGAGCACCTCGCCGTCGTCGGCCAGCCGGACCTCGACACCGGGGATCGGAGGGCCCACGGTGCCCAGCCCGACCGCGTCGCGCGGAACGAGGGTCGCGACCGACGAGAGCTCCGACATCCCCCAGACCTCACAGATCGGGATCCCGATCGCGGCGAAGAACTCGAGCACGTCGAGCGGGCACGGCGCGGCGCCGATCATGTACCACTCGCACCGCTCGAGCCCGAGCTTGGCGCGGATCTGCGAGAACACGAGCTCCTCGGCCCGCGCGTATGCCGCCTGCAGCTCGTCGGGGACCGCTTCGCCGGCCTGCTCGGCGCGCACCTTGCGCAGCCCGAGCTCGATCGCGTCGAGCGTGCCCTTGCGTCGGGCTTCGTCCGGCTCGGCCGCGATCCCGGCCTCCAGCGACGCCTTGAGCTTCTCCCACATCCGCGGCACGCTTCCGAAGAACGTCGGATGGCAATCGGCGACGTGGGCGAACACCTGCACCGGGTCCGGGCAGTCCGTGACCGTGTACCCCCAGGCCATCTGACCGTAATGGCTGAGGCCGCGATCGGCGATGTGCGCGTGGGGCAGGAAGGAGACCACCGAGCCGCCGGGATCCGGCTCCGCCACCTGGTCGATCCCGCGGCATTCGGCCAGTTCGTTGGCGTGCGTCAGCTGCACGCCCTTCGGGGGCCCGGTCGTGCCGGAGGTATAGATCAGCGTCAGCACGTCGGCGCCCTGCACCGACCGCCAGGTCGCTTCGAAGTCGAATCCGTCACCCGGCTCGGCCCGCTCGAGCTCGTCGAGCGCGATCGCGTCCTCGGCCGCGGCGTCGACGACGATCAGGTGCTCGACGTTGCCGGTGCCGGCGATCGCCGCGCGGGCGCGTTCGAGGAACGCCGTCTCAACGATCATGACCCGATTGCCGCGCGTCCGCGAGGAGGTACTCGATCTGCTCGACGGAGGAGGTGTTGTAGATCGAGAACGGGGTCGCACCGAGGTGCATCGCCGCCGTGTCGAGCAGGTGGAACTCGGGACGGTTGCTGAGCATGAACGCGACCGTGTCGCCGCGGCCGAGTCCGAGCGCGTGGAGCCCTCCGGCGAGCCGCTGCACGCGGTCTCGGTACTCCTCCCAGGTGATCGAGACGGCATCGCCGATCGTCCGCAGCGCGACGTCGTCGAGCCGCTCGCTCGCGGTGATCTGGAACGCCTCGCACATGGTGGAGGCCGACAGCGCGCGCGGACGTGCCGTCGCCGCCGTTGCTCGAGTGTCGACTGCCCCTTCCATCACCCGCGTATATCTATCACGGTACGAGCACCACCTTGCCGACATTCTTGCGCTCACCTATGAACCGGTGCGCGTCCGGGGCGCGCTCGAGGCTGAATGACTGCGCCACCACTGGCCTGATCGTACCGTCGGCGAGCAGCTCGTTGATCGCCGGCGTCCATCGTGACGCCGACTGAAACTCGTCCCAGATCGTCAGCATGTTGAGACCGATCACGCTCTTGGACTCCGACATCTGCTTGATCACGTTGAATCGCGGCATCATCAACACGGTCCGCGCCGCGTGCACGACGTTGCGCCGCTCACCCTCCACCAGGCTGGCCGCGCCGAAGCAGATCAGCCGGCCGCCGGCGCGCAGCAGCTTGTAGCTACGCCGGAAGCTCGCCCCACCGATCGCGTCCATGACGACGTCGAGTTTCGGCACCGCCCGCTCCCACCCCGTTGCGCGTGTAGTCGATCGGATGGTCGACTCCGAAGCCGCGGATTGCCTCGTGCTTGGCCGGCGACGCGCTGCCCCAGACCTCGGCGCCCGTCCGCTTGGCGATCTGAGTGGCGGCGATTCCGACTCCGCCGGCGGCGGCATGGATCAGCACGCGCTCGCCCGGCTGGAGGTTGCCGGCGCGGATCAGCGCCTCCCACGCGGTGATGTAGGTGATCGGGATCGCCGCCCCCTCCTCGTAGCTGAGCGACTCGGGGAGCGGGAACACGCCGTCGGTGCGGGCGGCCACGCGCTCGGCGTACCCGCCGAAGCGGGTCGCCGCCATCACCCGCTGACCGATCTCCAGGCTCGGATCGGCGCCGGGGCCGAGCGCAGCCACGGTGCCCGCCACCTCGTAGCCGACCACGCACGGTGGCTTGGGCGCGTCGGGATACAGTCCCTGCCGCGCCATCAGGTCGGCGAAGTTGATCCCGGCCGCCCTGACATCGATCAGAACCTCGCCGGGCCCCGGCTGTGGGTCGGGGCGCTGCTGGACCTCGAGCACCTCCGGCGGCCCGTGCCGGGCGATCACGACCGCGCGCATACGCGCAAGCTACAGCGTGACGGTCCGCCCTGCGACGAAGCCCTCGCCGGCGACGATCTCGTCGACCACGCCCTGCGGCACGGCAACGTCAGTCGTGATCGTCATCGCGGCCAGGCGGCCGTCGTCGACGTCGCTCTCATCGGGCTGGCGCCCGACGGCGGCCGACACGATGTTCACGCCGTGCTCGCCGAACACCGTGCCAACGCGCCCGATCATGCCCGGGATGTCGCGGTAGCGGAAAAGCGTGATGTGGTCCTCGAGCTGCACATCGAAGCGAAGTCCCCACGCCTCGAGCAGGTGAGGGCGGTTGCGATGGCCGATCAGCGTCCCGACCACCCGCACCCGGTCGGCGCCCGAGACGACGGTGACCCTGATCAGGTCGGTGTAGTCGCGCGCGTGCGTGTTCCTGCTCTCCTCCACCTCGATCCCACGCTCCTCGGCCATCGCTGGCGCGTTCACCTCGTTGACCTCCTCCTCCGTGTGTCCACGGAGCGCCCCGAGCAGCATCTGGATCGAGAGCAAACGTGTGTCGCGCTCGGCGATCCGGCCCAGAAACTCGGTGTGGATGGCGTCGATCGAGGAGCCGGCGGCCAGCTCGGTCGCGATCCGGCCCAGCGAGCGGCAGAGTCCGACGAACGGGCCGAGCACCTCCATGTCCTCGGGCGAGATCGCCGGTACGTTGACCGCGCTCGTGACCACACCGCCGCTGAGCGCGGCGACGACCTGCTCGGCAGCCTGGAAGCCAGCGCGATCGGTCGCCTCCGCGGTCGAGGCACCGAGATGGGGCGTGACGATCACGTTGGGATATCCGAACAGCGGATGCTCGGTCACGGGCTCGGAGCGGAACACGTCGAGCGCCGCCCCTCCTACCTTGCCCGAGTCGATCGCAGCCTTCAGGTCCTCGTCGACCACCAGCGGGCCCCGCGCGACGTTGAGCACCCGGACGCCGTCCTTGCACTTGGCCAGGGCCGCGGCGTCGAGCCATCCCTCCGTCTCGGGAGTCTTTGGCAGGTGCAGGGTGAGGAAGTCGGCGACGGCATAGACGTCGTCCGAGGACTCGGCCTTCTCGACGCCGAGCTCGCGGTAGCGCTCAGCGCCCACATAGGGGTCGTAGGCGACGACCTTCATCCCGAACCCGCGCGCCCGCTGGGCGACAAGCTGCCCGATCCGGCCGAAGCCGAGGATCCCGAGCGTCTTCTCGTACAGCTCGGTGCCCGAGAACTTCGACCGTTCCCACTTGCCCGCGGTCAGCGAGCCGTGCGCCTGCGGGATGTTGCGCGCGAGCGCGAGCAGCAGCGCCATCGTGTGCTCGGCTGCCGTGATCACGTTCGACTGGGGCGCGTTCGCGACGACGATGCCGCGCTTGGTCGCTGTCGGCACGTCGACGTTGTCGACCCCGACGCCGGCGCGTCCGACCGCTCGCAGGCGCGTCGCCCGCCCGATCAGCTCGGCGTCGAGCTTGGTCGCCGAGCGGATCAGGATCCCGTCATAGGCGCCGATCTCCTCAGCCAGCTGCTCGCGGTCCCAACCGGTGCCGAGGTCGACGTCGAAGTGCTGCTTGAGCAGGTCGATCCCTGACTGCCCGATGTTCTCTGCCACCAGGACGCGGGTCATCGGTTCTCCAGCACGTAGTCGATGCAGGCGGTCAGGGCCCGGACGTCCTCGGGGTCGGTGGCCGGGAACATCGCGATTCGCAGCTGGTTGCGGCCGAGCTTGCGGTAGGGCTCGACGTCGACGATCCCGTTGGCGCGCAGGGTCGAGGCCAGCGCTCCGGCGTCGACCCGCTCGTCGAAGTCGATCGTCCCGACCACGAGCGAGCGCTTGGCGGGATCGGCGACGAACGGCGTCGCGTGCGGATGGCGTTCGGCCCACCCGTAGAGGTGGTCGGAGGACGCGCTGGTGCGCTGCACCATTCCGGCCAGACCGCCGCGGACGAGCATCCAGTCGATCTGCTCCGCGAGCAGGAACAGGGTCGCAATCGCGGGCGTGTTGTAGGTCTGGTCCTTGACCGAGTTCTCAAGCGCCGTCTGGAGCGAGAGCGACTCCGGGATCCAGCGGCCACCGGGCCGCTCGGCTGTGAGCTCTGCAATCCGCTCGAGCGCGGCAGGGCTGAGCAGGGCGAGCCATAGGCCACCCTCGGAGGCGAAGCCCTTTTGCGGGGCGAAGTAATAGGCGTCGGTCTGCTCGACGTTGACCGGCAGGCCACCGGCACCCGAGGTCGCGTCGATCAGGACGAGCTGATCGGGGGTGGCGTCGGCGGGCCGGGTGACCGGGACCATGACCCCGGTCGAGGTCTCGTTGTGGGCCCAGGCGAGCACATCGGCATTGGGGTCGGCCTGGGGCTGCGGCGCGTCTCCGGCGGGGGCCTCGATCACGACCGGCTCGGACAGGAACGGCGCCGTCCGCGTGCAGGTGGCGAACTTCGAGCTGAACTCGCCGTAGGAGAGGTGCAGCGCGCGGTCGCGGACCAGGCAGCAGGCGGCGGCGTCCCAAAACGCGGTCGTGCCGCCATTGCCGAGGACCACCTCGTAGCCGTCCGGCAGCGCGAACAGTTCTCTAAGGCCGGTGCGCACACGGCCAACCAGTTCCCTGACCGGCTTCTGCCGGTGCGAGGTTCCCATCACCGCTGCGCCCTCGGCGGCGAGCTTGCTCAGCTGCTCGGGGCGGATGCGGCTCGGACCGGATCCGAAGCGGCCGTCGGCCGGCTTCAGATCGTCAGGAATCTTCACGGCGGTCTGGGTCATGCCTGCTCCTCGAAGGTAGCGAGATGTTCATGCCCAGGCGCGCGGCGGAATCGGCCGTCGCTTCCCGGTGGTGTCACTCCACCTCGATAGCGCCAGTCACGACGGCTGGAGGATTTTAGCCGCATTCCAGCCTCGGCCGGCGCGGCTCGGCCGGCCTACTCGTCGAACTCGGTGTCGATCCAGTCCATCTGCGCGCGCAACTCCTTGCCGACCACCTCGACCTGATGGCGGGACTGCTCCTCGCGCATGCGCTTGAAGTTCTCCTGGCCGGCGCGATTCTCGGCGATCCACTCGCGGGCGAAGTCGCCCGACTGGATCTCGGAGAGGATCTGCTTCATGGCCTCGCGCGTCGGGTCGCCGATGACCCGCTTGCCGCGCGTCAGGTCGCCGTACTCGGCCGTGTTCGAGATCGAGTAGCGCATCCCCGCGATCCCCTTCTCGTACATCAGATCGACGATCAGCTTGAGCTCATGCAGGCACTCGAAGTACGCCAACCTCGGGTCATAGCCGGCATCTACGAGCGTCTCGTAGCCGGCGCGGACGAGCTCGGTCACGCCGCCGCACAGGACCGCCTGCTCGCCGAACAGATCGGTCTCCGTCTCGTCCTTGAAGGTCGTTTCGATCACGCCCCCGCGGGTGTTGCCGATCCCCTTGGCGTACGCCAGCGCGAGCTCGAGCGCGTGTCCGCTCGGGTTCTGGTTGACGGCGACGAGGCCCGGGACGCCAGAGCCCTCGAGGAACTGGCGTCGGACAAGGTGCCCCGGTCCCTTCGGCGCCACCAGCGCGACGTCGACGTCCGGTGGCGGCACGACCTCCCCGTAGTGGATCGAAAACCCGTGGCCGAAGAGCACCATGTTGCCGGCGGCGATTCCGTCCTTGACGCCCGACTCCCACACCTGCCGGTGCAGTTCGTCGGGGACCAGCATCATCACCAGGTCGCCCTCGCTCGCGGCGTCGGCCGGATCCTTGACGGTCAGGCCGTGCGCCTGCGCCTTGGCCACGCTGCTCGAGCCGGACCGCAGCCCCACGACGACGTTCACGCCGGAGTCCTTGAGGTTCAGCGAATGCGCGTGGCCCTGGGAGCCGTAGCCGATGATCGCGACGGTCTTGCCGTCGAGCAGTGAGAGGTCAGCATCGTCGTCGTAGAACATGAGGCGGCAGGCTACATGGACGCCGACGCCGGGGCGGCGCGGGCGGCGGGGCGTGGGCGGCGGCGCGGCGGGGGCGGCGCCGGCGCGGGCGCGAACTTTGGCAATTCAGGGGCACCCCCCGCCTGTGAATCGCCATTCATCGCCCCGGGAGCGGGTCCGGACGGCCGCGCAGGCGACCGGGGCCCGACCGGCGCCGGCGGCCGCCCTTTGGCTGAACTTTGGCGATTGACCTCGGACACTCCGAGGTGAATCGCCGTTCATCGCGCGCGGCGGGCGCGGCGCGGCGGGCGCGGCGGGCGCGCGGCGCGGCGGGGCGCGGGCGGGGCGCCGCCCGCGCCCCGCGCTCTAGCCGCCGCCGAAATGCTGCGCCAGCGACATCACGCTGTTCACGTACTGCTGCGTATCGGAGAACAGGCCGTTTGCGCGAACCGAGCTCAGGCCCTGGTAGTAGCCTGCGGCCGCCATCGCCGGGTCGCCGCCGGTGGCGCCGAGCAGCGAGTGCAGCATCAGGACGCCACCGCGCACGTTGTCGGCGGCCGAGGCCGGTGCCAGCGGCGAGCCGGCAGTCAGGCTTCGCTGGATCCAGTCCCACGTGCCCGGCAGGATCTGCATGACCCCGCGGGCGTCGGCGGCTGAGACAAGGTCGTTGTTGAAGCCGCTTTCCTGCCACCCGACGGCCTCGGCCAGCGACGGCGGCACGCCGTTGGCGCTCGCGATCTGGCCTATCTGCGAAGCGCTGACGCGCTCAGGGGTCGGGTAGGGCGGGTTGCTCGGGTTGCCCTGCGCCACGGCTCCGACGGGCTCCGAGGCGCCCGTCGACGACGAGCTGGCGACGAAGGTCGTCCCGCTGCCGGACCCGGACAGGCTCAGCGCCGTCCCCGAGAGCAGCGGCGAGTTCGGGTCGAGTCCGTTCGCGGCGGCCAGCTCGGCGACGCTCATGCCGGCCCGCGCGGCGATTGCAGACAACGTGTCGCCGGGCTGCACGACGTAGCTCCCACCTGTCCCGCCGGAGCCACCGGTGCTGACAGAGGTCGAGCCTGTGTCGTCGGCGTCCCCGTCACCATCGCCGGTCGTGGAAGAGCCGGCACCCGACGGCGCTCGAGGCGGCAGTGCTGGTCGGAGCGCCCGTCTGCGGCGGGATCAACAGCGTCGAGCCCGCGGTCAGCTGCGAGCCGGGAGAGACCCCGTTCGCGGCAGCGAGCTGAGCAACGGTCAGGCCGTCCGCGGCCGCGACCGAAGAGAGCGACTCGCCGGACGCGACGACATGCGGGAAGGCAGCCTGCGCGACGGCGGGAGCGGCGAGCGTCACTGCTGCCGCGAGCGGGAGAAGAGTTCGGACTCGCATGCCAGGGAGTGTCAACCCCCGGAGCGCCGTGCCCAAGGCCTGCAAACCACTTTTCAGAGTGCAAGATCGCGTTCAGGCGTTTGCGAGCGCCACCAGCGATCGACCCGGCAACCGAACCGACCCGTCGCTGCCCGTGTACGGCGCTGCCAGCTCGGCGATTCGGGACCTCACGGCGTCCCTGCCGGCGTCGTCGAGACCCCGGTAAACCTCCGAGAAGATCATCGACAGATCGAGCGTCTCCTCAAGATAGGCGTCGAGCTCCGGATAGTTGCGTTCGACGTCAACTCCCTCGACCGTGACCTCGACGAACCCGGCCGCCTCGAGCATCTCCGCAAGCCGCCCGGACTCGGCGAGCGCGAACATGCCGGGCTCGGTCGGATCCGGCGGCGCGAGGTGCCCGAGCTCGGTCATCGCCCGCGTCGTGAGCGTCGCCCAGGGGTTGAGCGCCGCGTGGTCCCACACCGCGAGGGCGATCCGGCCGCCCGGTCGCAGCACCCGTCGCGCTTCGTGCAGCGCCGCCGCCGGGTCGGAGCTGAGCATCACGCCCCAGCGGCAGAGGATCGCGTCGACGCTGGCGGTGGGCAGGTCGATCCATTCGAGCTCGAGTCGGAGAAACTCCACGTTGTCGATCCCGAACAGCTGGGCGCGCTCGCGTGCGATATCGAGCATCGCCTCCGCCGCGTCGGTAGAGACCAGCGTCCCTCCGGGGCGAATCAGCTCCGCGGCGAGGAAGCCGGTGTCGCCAGGCCCGGCGGCGAGCTCGAGCACGCGCATGCCCGGTTGCAGCTCGAGGTGATCGATCAGCCACACGGACACGGGCATCCCGATGTCTCGCACCTGGCCGGCTCGCTTCTTCCAGCCGACGGCGGCGCGCTCCCAGCGGTCGAGCATCTCCTCGCTCATCGCTTCTTCTCCGCCAGCCGGCGCGCGATCTCGCCGAACGCGCCCTCGACCTCAGTTCCGAGCCGCTGCTGGAAGATCGCCATCAGCGCGTCGACCGCGATCGGTCGCAGATGCTGCACGGCCTCCTCGATCTCGGGCCAGCGCTCGGGCGGCATGTCGGCTTGCTGGAACGGCTTCCAGATCTCGGAGAGAAACAACTTGACGAACGACCTCGACACCGAATCGCAGTGCCGCTCGATCACCTCGAGCACGGCGAGCGCGCTCGGGAGCGAGATCCCACGCGCGACCACGTCCTCTGCCAGCGCGAGCAGCGACGGACTCGGGACCTCGAACTTGTCGTCGCCAACCGGCACGAGCACTCCAAGACGCTGGGCGTCGGCCAGGACCTGCTCTGCCTCCTCGCGGGGCACCCGGAAGCGCCTACCCAGCTCGGCAAGCGTCACCGTCTCCGAGCGCTCGCCCCGTTCGTCGGCCGCCAGCGTCTCCCTGAAGCGCAGCAGGCGCTCCGCCGTGCCCTGCGTATCGTCAAGGAGGCGCTTGATGCCGCTGAGGTTGAAGCCGTCGTTCTGGAGGTCGCGGATCAGCTGAAGCTGGGCGAGATGCTCGGAGCTGTAATACCCCACGCGCGTGCGCACCTCGGGCGGCGCGAGCAGACCGCGCGCCTGGTGCGCGCGAATGTTGCGGACCGACATCCCGGAGCTCGCCGCGAGCTGCTCGATCGTCAGCTCGTAACGCGCGTCGGACTCAGCCTGCGACGGCAGGCGAGCGCTCATGGCCTGGCCCCGCGAAGACACGCTCCGATCATAACCGTGGCGGCATTCCGCTCCCGAGACCGAGTTCAGCCGAAAGGCGAACACGGTCACCTCTGCTTGACGCGGATAGCAGTCCGCTGACCCGCGATGCGGATTCTGCGGATACGCAGGACGAGCGCACCGGCTCCGCTGCTCGCTGAAGCGGCCGTTCTCAGAGCTTCCGGCGCAGCAGCTTTCCCGAAGCCGACCGCGGGAGCTCGTCCACGAACTCGAGCCGCTTCGGAACCTTGAAGGGCGCGAGGTGCACCGCGCAGTACGCGCGGAGCTCTTCCGCAGTGATGCCCTCCCCCTCTCTGAGCACGACCGCGGCGACGATCGCCTCCCCCCACTCCTCGTCGGGCCGCGCGAACACGCCGGCGTCGGCGACCGCCGAATGCTCGAGCAGGATCGCCTCGACCTCGGTCGGCGCGACGTTCTCGCCGCCGGTCACGATCGTGTCGGCCTTGCGACCGGTGATCGCCACGCGGCCGCGATCGTCCAGGCGGCCGAGATCGCCCGTATGCAGCCACCCGTCCGGGCCGAGGGCGCCGGAGGCCACGTTCGGCCCGCGCACGAGCACCTCGCCATCGTCGGCGAGCGCCAGCTCGACGCCGGGGAGCGGCCATCCGCGCGTGGCGATCTGCGAGCAGGCCTCGGTCATGCCGTAGGTCGAGGCGACGCTCACACCCGCCGCCGCGGCCCGTGTGAGCAGCGCCGGCGGGATCGGGCCACCGCCGAGCAGCGCCCATCTGAGCGTGGGCGGTTCGCGCAACCCGGCCTCGAGCAGGCGCGAGAGCATCGTCGGCACGAGCGACACGACCGTGATCCGGCGCTCCGGATCGCTCAGCTCGGCCAGGACGGCATCGGTCTCGAACCGCTCGTGCACGATCGCCGTTGTCCGGTAGATCGTGGAGCGGATCAGGATCGAGAGCCCGCCGACGTGGGCGAGCGGCATTGGACACAGCCATCGTTCACCGGGATCGAGGCCGAGGGCGACGGCCGATCCGAGCGCCCCGGACAACCAATTGCCGAACGTCAGGGCAACCGGCCGGGGCTCCGAGGTGGTCCCCGACGTGTGCATCACCGTCGCCACGGCATCGAGCTCGAGCGGTTCCGGCTTGGCCAGCGGTGGGCCGGCCAGCGGCGCATCGACGAGCAGCGCGTCGCCCGCCCGGGCGGCCTGCTCCTGCGCGCCCAGCCTCAGGTCGATCGGCACGGCCTGGGCTCCGGCGAGAAAGCATCCGTGCAGCGCGGCGGCGAACTCGACTCCCGCGGGCAGCGCGAGCGCGACGCGGTCACCGGGGCCGACGTCTCGCCGTCGTAGCTCCCCCGCCACTCCGAGGGCCGCATCGAGCAGCTCGGCGTAGGGAACCTCGCCGATCGACGGCCGCTCCGGGTGCATCGCCGCCGCCTGTGGGAGCCAGTGCTGCATGTGCGCAAACGGTAGTCTCGGCCGTCCATGTCAGTCAGCTGGAAGCCCGGCGGCGAGTACGAGGACATCCGCTACGAGCTGTCAACCGGAGACGATGCGGGGATCGCGAAGATCACGATCAACCGCCCGGAGGTTCGCAACGCGTTCCGTCCGGAGACGGTGATCGAGCTCTCGGACGCATTCGAGCGCGCCCGCGAGAATCTCGATGTCGGCGTCGTGATCCTGACCGGCGAGGGACCCGACGCCTTCTGCTCGGGAGGCGACCAGCGCGTGCGCGGCTCGCGCGGCGGGTACGTGACCGGTGCGGATCCCTCGGCGGCCGGCGCCCATGAGGCCGTCGGCCGCTTTCACGTCACCGACCTGCACGTTCAGATCCGGCGGATGCCCAAGCCCGTGGTGGCGATGGTCGCGGGCTATGCGGTCGGCGGAGGTCACGTCCTTCACGTCGTCTGCGACCTGACGATCGCGGCGGAGAACGCGCGGTTCGGCCAGACCGGGCCGAAGGTCGGATCGTTCGATGGCGGTTTCGGCGCGAGCGTCCTGTCCCGGCTCGTCGGTCCCAAGCGGGCCAAGGAGATCTGGTTCCTCTGCCGGCAGTACGACGCCCGAGAGGCGCTCGAGATGGGGCTGGTCAACGCCGTCGTGCCGCTCGAGCGGCTCGAGCAGGAGACCGTCGGCTGGTGCCGCGAGATGCTCGCCCTTTCTCCGTTCGCGCTCCGCTTGCTGAAGGCCAGCTTCAACGCCGACGAGGACGGCCTGGCCGGGATCCAGCAACTCGCCCACGACGCCAACCTCCTCTTCTACATGAGCGAGGAGGCAGCCGAGGGGCGCGGCGCCTACCTCGAGAAGCGCAAGCCTGACTTCTCGAAGTTCCCCCGGCGCGCGTGAGCACGGCCGCCGGCAGCCTGAGCGGGATGCGCATTTGGCTGATGGCGGCGCGGCCTCGGACGCTGCCCGCGTCGATCGCGCCGGTGCTCGTCGGGACGTCGCTGGCCGGGTTCGCGGGCGTGTTCCACGCGCTGCGCTTCATCGCCGCGATGGTCGTGGCGATCTTCATCCAGGTCGGCACGAACCTCTCGAACGATTACTCCGACGCGCGGCGCGGGGCCGACACCGAGGACCGCCTTGGGCCGGTGCGGGTGACGGCGGGTGGGCTGGTTCCGCCGCAGCAGGTCCTGATCGCGACCTACGTGTCGTTCGGCGTCGCCGTCCTCGCGGGCATCTACCTGGTCGCCGTCGCGGGCTGGCAGCTGCTGCTCGTCGGGGCCGCCTCGATCCTCGCTGGCGTGCTCTACACCGGCGGGCCGCGACCCTACGGCTACGAGGGGCTCGGGGAGCTGTTCGTGTTCCTGTTCTTCGGCATTGTCGCGGTCGTCGGCTCATTCTTCGTCCAGATCGGGCACCTGCACTGGGAGGCGTTCGCGCTCGCGGTCCCGGTCGGCCTGCTCGCCTCCGCGATCCTCGTGGTCAACAACTTCCGCGACATCGACACCGACCGCCGCGCCGGGAAACGGACACTGGCCGTGCGGATCGGGCGGGCGCGAACGCGCGACCTGTATGCCGCGATGGTCTACGGCGCCTACCTGCTGTCCCCGATCACCTGGCTGTTCGGTCCGCTGCGCCCCTGGGTGCTGCTCCCCTGGCTGACGATCCCGCTCGCCGCCCCGATCATCCGCATTGTTCGAAACCGGACCGATGGCCCATCGCTGAACCAGGCGCTGGCCCAGACCGGGATGCTCCAGCTGGCCTTCTGCATGCTGCTGTCGGCGGGCCTGCTGCTGAGCCGGTGAACGTACGGATCGATGTGATCGAGGCGCGCATGCGCGCGCCGATCGTGTCCGCTCGCGGATCGGTCGCGACGCGGGAGCTGCTGCTAGTGCGGCTCGAAAGCACGGACGGGTTCGTCGGGCTCGGCGAGGCGGCGCCGCTGGCCAGCTACGACGGCGTCACGATCGACGACGTCCGCGCCGCGCTCGAGGATTGCCGCCGTGTGCTGATCGAGGGCGACCGGGTCGAGCCCTCGGCGCTGCTGGCCGCATGCGCTGACGCCGCCGTCCTGCCGCAGGCGCTGGCGGCCATCGACCTCGCGGTCTGGGACCTCGAGGGCCGGCGCGTCGGCGAGCCCGTCTGGCGCCTGCTCGGCGCCGCCGAGGCCGAGCCGGTCGCGGTCAACGCGACGATCGCCGACCCCGACCGTGCCGGCGCGGCGGCGGCGGCCGCCGCCGCGCGCGAGCAGGGCTTCGGCTCGATCAAGGTCAAGGTCGGCCTCGGGGACGACGTCGGCCGGCTGGCCGCCGTGCGCGCGGCTGCCGGTCCGGCGATGGCGATACGGGTGGACGCGAACGGCGCCTGGTCGGCGGAGGAGGCGATCGCCACGCTCCGCGCCCTGGAGCCGACCGGGATCGAGCTGTGCGAGGAGCCGGCGTCGGGGCTCGAGGCGATTGCCGCCGTCGCCGATGCCTCGCCGGTGCCGATCGCGCTCGATGAGAGCGGCGTGCTCCCCGGCGCCCTCGACGTGCCGGTGTGCGACGCCGCCTGCCTGAAGATCACGCGCTGCGGCGGAATCTCCGGCCTGCTAGATGCCGCTCGGCGCGCGCGCGCGGCGGGTTACTCGGTGTACCTCGCCTCAACGCTCGACGGCCCGCTCGGCATCGCCGCCGCGATCCACGCGGCGCCGCTCGTGCGGCCCGAGCATGCCTGCGGGCTGGCCACGCTGTCGAGCTTCGAGGGACGTCCGGACCCGATGCCTCCGAGCAATGGGTTCGTCTCGCCTCCCGGCGGCGCTGGGCTCGGCGAGGGCCTGCTCGGCTGGTACCTCAACTCCCCGCGATGACCCGGGCAACCGCATCCGGCGCCTCGAGGTGAACGGCGTGCCCGGCGCTGGGAACGATCACGAGCCGGGCGTCGGGGAGCGAGCCGATCATCGCTTCGGCGATCCGCTGGAACTTCTCGTCGCGCTCGCCGACGATCAGCGAGACCGGCATCCCGAGCGCCTCGAGACGGTCCCACAGCGGCGGGAGGACGCCGGTTCCGAGTCCGCGGAGCGCGCGTGCGAGCCCGGCCGTGGTGTTCCGCAGGCGATCCTCGCGCACGGCCGCCCGGACGCTCGCCGGCTGACCGGCCAGGACCGGAGTGGCCGACCAGCGCTCGGCGAACTCCTCGATGCTCACGTGCTCGATCTCCGCCGCGAGCTGCTCGTCGGCGGCCCGGCGCGTCGCGCGCTCGGCGGAGTCGTCGATTCCGGGGCTGGCCCCGATCAGGACCAGCCGCTCGACCCGGGCCGGGTCCGAGCACGCCACCTGCAACGCGATCCGCCCGCCCATCGAGTAGCCACAGAGCGTGAGCCGACCAGTGGTGAGGCCGAGCACGTCGGCGATCACCGCGTCGAGCGTCAGCGGCTCCGCGTCGCTCGCCGTCCCATGGCCGCGGATGTCCGGAGCGAGCGCCAGGTAGCGTTCGCCGAGCCGCGAGATCACCGGGCTCCAGCTCGCACCGGTGTGGGTGAATCCGTGCAGCAGGACGAGTTCCGGAGCCATCGCAACCGTGGATCATGACCGCCACTGACTCCTACCTCCTGCTCCGGGCGTTCTGCCAGGAGCTGGCGCGCTGCGGAATGCGGCATGCCTGCACCTCGCCGGGGTCGCGCAGCACGCCGATCGTGCTCTCGCTCGTACGCGAGCCCGGGCTCCGCTGCTTTTCGCACGTCGACGAGCGCTGCTCGGGCTTCTTCGCCCTCGGCGCTGCGAAAGCGTCGGGCCTGCCCGTGGCCGTGACGTGCACGTCCGGCACCGCTGCGGCCAACCTGGCTCCCGCCGTGATCGAGGCCAACGAGGCGCGTGTTCCGCTGATCGTCCTCACCGCGGACCGCCCGCCCGAGTTGCGTGACATCGGCGCGGGACAGGCGATCGACCAGCTGAAGCTGTACGGAGACACCGTCCGGTGGTTCTTCGAGGTTGGGGTCCATGAGGCGACGCCGGCCAACCTGCGCTGGATCCGCACGCTGGCCTGCCGCGCGTACGCGATCGCGCTTCACGGCCCCTCAGGCCCGGTGCACCTCAACTTCCCGCTGCGCGAACCGCTGGTGCTCGACGGACCGCTGCCCGACGACGACACCGGACGCGAGGACGGTAGCCCGTATGTCATGTTCGACGCCCCCGAACCCCGGATCCGCGGCGGCGGCGGTCATCCCGAGGGTCGGGTGCTGATCGTCGCCGGCCGCGATGAGCACCCGGACGGCGCCACGGCGCAACAGCTCGCCGTTCTCGCCGCCCGGGCCGGCTTCCCGCTGCTCGCCGATCCGCTCTCGGGCGCACGCCGGGGAGAGGCGGCGATCGCTCACTACGACCTGTTGCTTCGCGACCCGGCGTTCGCGGATGCGCATAGGCCCGACTGGGTCATCCGCACCGGCGACCTGCCCACGTCCAAGCCGCTGCGCGCGTGGCTCGCCTCGCTCGACGCGGCACAGATCGCGATCGACCCCGACGGCGCCTGGCACGACCCCGACGCCGTTGTCGGAATGCGGATCTCGGCACCGGTTCGCGCGCTCCTCGACGCGGTCGGCGAGCGGGATCCGCCGACTCCAGACCACGGGTGGCTGGCCTCGTGGCGTGCGGCCGATGCAACGGCCGAGCGAGCAATCGAGGAGTTGCTCGGCAGCGAGCTCTCAGAACCCCTGGTGGCACGGCGATTGGCCGAATGGCTGCCCGGACAGGCGACGCTGTTCGTCGCATCCTCGATGCCGATCCGCGACCTCGAGTCGTTCGCGCCCTCTCGCTCTGACGGTCCCCGGTTCCTCTCCAACCGCGGCGCCAACGGGATCGACGGAACCGTGTCGTGCGCGTTCGGCGTCGCGGCGGCGAGCGGGCAGCCGGTGGTCTTGCTGATCGGCGACGTCGCGCTCGCGCACGACATCGGTGGCCTGCTCGCGGCCCGCCGGTTGGGGCTCGCCGTGACGATCGTCCTGGTCAACAACGACGGCGGCGGCATCTTCCACTTCCTACCGGTCTCGGGCCAGCGGGACGCCTTCGAGGAGCACGTCGCCACCCCGCACGGGCTCGATTTCTCGCTCGCCGCAGCGCTCTACGGTTTCGGGTACGAGCGTCCGGCGGACGCCCCGGAGCTCGAGCTCGCGGTGCGGCGGTCGGTCAGCTCGTCGGCGGCGGGCATCATCGAGGTGCGCACCGAACGCGAGGCGAACCTCGCCCTGCATCGGAGGATCGCCGACGCCGTGCGCGCGGCGATCGCTTAGCTAGCCGGCGAGGACCGGCAGCAGCGCCTGAAGCTTGACCTCGGACTCGGCCAGCTCGGCCGCCGGATCGGAGTCTCGAACAATCCCGCAGCCGGCGTACAGGTGCGCTTGCGCACCGCGCAGGAGCGCGCAGCGCAGCGCGACGCAGAACTCGCCGTCCCCCGCCGCGTCGGTCCAGCCGACCGGTCCGGCGTACCAGCCACGGTCGAGACCCTCGAGCGCCGGGATCATCCGCTCGGCCACGCTTGCCGGCTCACCGCCCACCGCCGGGGTCGGGTGCAGCAGCCCGGCGAGCTCGATCGCCCCGATCGTCGAGGCGAGCTGCGCGCGGATCGGTGCGCCGAGGTGCTGGATGTTCGAGACCCGCACGAGCACCGGCTCAGGAGCCGCCGCGACCCACACGGCGTGGGGTCGAAGCGCACGGGCGATCCGCCGGGCGACGATCGCGTTCTCCTCCCGATCCTTCTGGCTCTGGAGCAGCTGCTCGCCGAGAAGGTCGTCGACGGCCGGATCGGCGCTGCGCCGAGTCGAGCCGGCGAGCGCGACCGTGCTCGCCCGCTGCCCCTCCCGGCGGATCAGCAGTTCCGGGCTCGCGGCGAGGAACGTCGCCTCGCCCCGGCCGACCGCGAACACGTAACAGGACCGGAATGCCTCCCGCAGCAGGCCGATAACCGCGGCTGCGGAGTGCTCGATCGGAGCCAGCACCTGAACCTCGCGGGCGAGCACGACCTTCTCGGCGTCACCGGCGCGGATCTTCTCCACCGCGCGGGCCACAGCCTCCTCGTAATGGGAGGGCGGCATCGAGCTTAGTACCCGGTACTGGCCGGCTGGCGCCGGGTCGAGCAGCGGCAGCTCAGTGCGCCGGAGCGCATCCAGGCGACGGTCGACGCGGTCGAGCAGCCCCTCGACCGTGTCGTCGGGGGCGACGTCGGCGTTGACCGTCAGCCACGTGGCCTCGCCGCGACGGGCCAGCGAGATCTCAGGAACGACGAGCGATGCGGGCGCGAACCCTTCCCAGGTCGGGCTCTCGCCGCCGTCCGGCGCGAACGCGAAGCCACCGAGTGCCACTAGCCCACAACCGGGCGGTCCGGCCGGCGCGTCGGCGGCCGCCTCGGCCGACAACCGCCGCCACCGATCCTGCACCTCCGCGAACCGCTGCGGGCCGGACGCCTCGATCGCGCGCACGCAACCGAGTGCCGCGAGCGCGTAGCCATCGCGGTCCGGCTGCTCGAAGCAGAACCACGGCTCACCGGCGAGGCGAGATGCGGTCGCCACGGCAGTGGGATCGACCGCGACGTCGGGTCGCGACGAGCTGCTTGCGATCACCGGCCGCCCCTTCGAGCGGGCCGCGCTCAGCGCGCCGGTCAGCCTCCGCTCAAGTCGCCGGCGCGCGTCGGCTGCCAACCATTGGAACGGACGCTGGGCGGTGCGGAGCTCGGTCACACGCTGTGGGGCTCCACTAGGTCTCGCCGCGTCCTCGGGAGATCGCGATCTCGCCCGTGCGGGCCATCTCGATCAGGCCGAACGGCCGCACAAGCCGCTCGAACGCCTCGACCTTCTCGTACGTGCCCGTCACCTCGGCCACGATCGAGCGCTTCGTCACGTCGACGACCTTGGCCCGGAAGATCTCGCAGATCTGCATGACCTCTCCGCGGCTGCCGCCATCGGCCGAGATCTTGAACAGGGCCAGCTCGCGGGCGAGCGTCTCCTCCGGCTCGAGGTCGCGGATCTTCAGCACGTTGACCAGCTTGTGCAGCTGCTTGGTGACCTGGTCGATCGGATGCAGAGCGCCGTCGAGGGTCAGCGTGATCCGGGACAGCGTCTCGTCGTCGGTCGGCCCGACGGCGAGGGTGTTGATGTTGAAGCCCCGGCGCGCGAACAGGCCGGAGATCCTGGTCAGGACGCCCGGCTTGTTCTCGACCAGGATCGAGAGGATGTGCTTGCGGCCCGTACGCTGCCCGGCGACAGCCTCGAGCTCGTCGAGGGACAGGACTTCCTTCGTACCTGGTTCGCCCATCGCCCTCACCCGACCATGTCCCTGGCCGCCTGGCCGGCGGGAATCATCGGATACGTGTTCTCCTCGCGCGTGACGCGGACGTCGACGAGGACGGGGCCCTCGGTGTCGATCGCCGTGCGCATGTCCTCCACGAGCGTCTTCTTGTCCGTAAGGCGCATTCCGGTGGCGCCGTAGGCGTCCGCGAGTTTGACGAAGTCGGGGTACTCGCCCATGTCGACGTGGCTGTAGCGCTTGTCCCAGAACAGCTCCTGCCACTGGCGGACCATGCCCAGGTAGCCGTTGTTCATGATGAACACCTTGATCGCGATGCCCTCCTGAGCGCACGTGGCGAGCTCCTGCATGTTCATCTGGACCGAGCCGTCGCCGGCGATGCAGACGACCGTCTCGTCCGGGCAGCCGACCTTCGCTCCCATCGCGGCCGGCAGGCCGAAGCCCATCGTCCCCAGGCCGCCGGAGTTGATCCAGCGACGCGGCCTGTCGAAATGGAAGTACTGGGCGGTCCACATCTGGTGCTGGCCGACATCGCTGGTCACGACCGCGTCGCCGCCGGTCGCCTCGTACAGGGATTGGACCATGTACTGGGGCTTGATCTCCGAGTCCGTCGAGTCCTGATAGCCGAGCGGATAGCGCTCGCGCCACGAACGGATCCGCGACCACCACTCCTCGAGCCTTCCCGGATCGGCGGACAGGGCGCGATACTCGGCCGTCAGCCGCGGGAGGATGTTTCGCGCGTCGCCGACGATCGGGATGTGCGCCGGGACGTTCTTGGAGATCTCGGCCGGATCGATGTCGATGTGGATGAACTTCGCGCGCGGGGCGAACTCCGAGAGCTTGCCCGTGATCCGGTCATCGAACCGCGCGCCGACGGCGATGATCAGGTCGGCCTCGTCCATCGCGTAGTTCGCGCTCCGCGTGCCGTGCATGCCGAGCATCCCGAGCCACTGGTCGTGGGTTGCCGGGAACCCGCCGAGCCCCATCACCGTGCACGTCACGGGGAACCTGTCCGCCGTGGCCAGCTCGGTCAGCTCGGCCGCCGCGTTGGCGCTGATCACGCCACCGCCGGCGTAGATGACCGGCCGGCGCGAGTTGGCCAGCGCCTTGGCGGCCAGGCGAATCTGCTTCTGATTGCCGTCCGTGGTCGGCTGGTATCCGGGCAGGTGCACGTCGGTGACCGGCTCGTAGGGAATGTCGGCTCGGCTCAGGTCCTGTGGGATGTCCACCACCACGGGCCCGGGACGCCCGGTGCGCGCGATGTGAAACGCTTCGTGCAGCGAGCGCGGGATCTCCAACGGGTGCTGGATCATGAAGCTGTGCTTGACGACCGGCATCGTGATGCCGATCGTGTCCGCCTCCTGAAACCCGTCGGTGCCAAGCAGCTCGGTGCGGACCTGTCCGGTGAGGAACACGACCGGCACCGAGTCCATCATCGCGTCGCAGATCGGGGTGACCAGGTTGGTCGCGCCGGGACCGCTCGTGCCGATCGAGACGCCGACCTTGCCGGTCGCCTTGGCATAGCCCTCGGCGGCGTGACCCCCGCCGGCCTCGTGCCGAACGAGGATGTGCCGGATCCCGGCGTCGTAGAAAGCGTCATACGTGGGGAGGTTCGCGCCGCCCGGCAACCCGAATACGACGTCGACACCCTCCGCTTTGAGACATTCCATCAGTGCGTCGACTGCACGCATGGCGCGTTCCTCCTTTCGAGGCTATCTGCGCGCACACGGCCGTTCCGCGCGCGGCGGGAATGGCCAGTCTACCAACGGATTTCGGTCATCCGGGACGGTCGCTTGCGCCGGCGCGCTACGCCGTCCGCTGGCGCATCGCCGCCTCGGACGGCAGCGCGACGTCAGGGAACTCGAGCTCCTCGCCGCACGCGGTGCAGACCGCGTCGTGGAGTTTGATCACGCGACCGCAGTTCGGGCACTGGCGCCGGAGCTCGTCGCTCTCGGAGCGGTAGAAGATCGCCGTCAGCAATCCGAGGAACGGGATCACACCCGCGATCAGGAACCAGAGGACGAACGAGCTCCCCTTGGCCCTGCCGACAAGACCTCCGGCCAGGCCGAAGAAGAACATGATGACCAGCAGGCCCAGCCCGTCGGCGCCCACGGGCCGACCCTCACCAGACGAGTGTCTTAAGCGCCCAAAGAACGGCCAGCACGACGACGATCGCGATCACCGTCCAGAAGATGGCCTTGATCACGCCGATGATGACGTAGATCCCGATCGCCACGGCGCCGACGAGGACGATCCCCGCCACGGCCTTCCTGAGGATCGGCGAGCGACTCTTCTGGGCCTCCAGCTCGGTTTCCATGAGCACAGCGTAGCGCGACGCGGAAACGGGCCCGGCGGACCGGCCGCCGGGCTCGCAGGACGTCAGTCGTAGACGCGCTTCAGATGCTCGAAACGCTCTGCCGAATCGATGGACCGGGCCTCAAAGCGCAGTCTGGCGAGCCGGTAGCGGCGCACGGGGACGCTTCCGGGCTCGGCCGACGACGGACGCGGATCCGCGACGAGCAGGAGCTTCGACGATGTGATTGGGCGACTCATGACTCAGCATGATCCTCGGGCCGCGTAAAGCGCACATTGGCCATGGGTACAAAGTTCCTGAACGCGCGTGCGCCCTAAGGATGCGCCCGGGCGACGCGGGAGTCCGCCCGCGCCTGGTCCCCGGCGCGGTCGAGCGCCGGGCGCAGGGGCTCCGGGAGCCGCCGCCGCAGGCGCCATCTGGCGCCCGAGAAGGCGAGGTTGGCGACGGTTGCGAACCCCCGCTCGTCGGCGCGGAGCGCGAGCAGCAGATGCGCCGTGCGATCGCCGGGGGGAAGCTGAGGGTCGGTGGCCCGGACGCAGTAGCAGTGCACACGCTTTCCTCCAGGTCGCACCAACAGCGCCCCCGCCTCCCCCACCAGCCACACCCCGAGGCTCCCACGCTCGATCACAAGGCCGGTCCGCTGATGCACCTCGCGCGCATCATGGCCGACCAGGTCTCCGAGCAGGCCCAGCGCGGTCCGTTCGGCCGCCGTCGCCGAGCTGTTTCGGGACCGCACGACGTTCGCGCCCCGCGCCGTGTAGAGCTCGGGGATGATCCACGCGTGGGCGAGCAGTACGAGCGCAACCGGCGCGGTGATCGGCTTGAGCACGACGAGCAGGGCCGCGGCCGCGATGAATGGCACGGTGTGAGCGGCGGTCGTGAGTGTCCACAGGCGCCCGGTACGAGTCAGGGACCGGTCGCTCGCCAGAGGCCGCCAGTAGACGGCGGCGAGCTCTGGCAGCGCCCCTTCGGCGCTACCCGAGAGCGTGCTCATCGCGCTGCGCCCCTAACCGCCTGCGATCGGCCGGCGCAGGATCACCAGCGGCGCGTCGAGCGGAAGCTCCCGCACCTGCTCGGCGTGTCCCTCGCCCGCAGAGACGACGGCGAAGTACCCCCGATCGAGCTCCTCGCGGAAGGCGGCAATCGCCTGCTCGGCGCTCTCCGAGTCGCCTGCGACCCACTCCGCAAGCGTAGTATGGCCGCTCTGATCCATCCTGATAAGTCGCGACATGGGATGACTCCTCAAGTTCGGTGGTTTCATCCTACGCCCCGATCCGGGAAGGTTTAGGCCAATCCGCACGTCCTCCTTTTTCAAGTTGCCAATTCACCGCCCGCCGACAACCGCCCTTGCCGCCCTCGCTGCGGTCGCCGTCCCGGCCCCCCTGGGCCTCGTCGGTGGCCACCGACACCACTCCAGTCACCGTGTCCAGCACGCGACGGTCGTGGCCTCGCCCCATAAGATCGTGACCCCGAGCAAGCCGATCCGCCCCCAGGCGCCGCGGATCATCGCGCCTCGTGCCGGCCACAAGCCAGCGACGCTCGTGTTCCACGTGACGCCCGGCGGCGCGGTGACGCACCCGGCTACAAAGCATCGGCGCGCGCTCGCACACACGGCCGGCGATCCGGGCGACACGATCTCGGACTACAAGTTCACGCCCGCGTCGATCACGGTCCACGTGGGTGACACGATCACCTGGACCAACGCCGGCCCGACCGATCACACCGCGACGGCCAGCAACGGCAGCTTCGACACCGGACTGCTGAAAAAGGGCCAGAGCGCCTCGCACACCTTCACCACGGCCGGAACCATCGCCTACATCTGCAGCATCCATCCGTTCATGCATGGCACCGTGGTCGTGCTCGCCAGCGCCAGCACCTCCGGATCGGGTTCGGGCTCCGGCTCGGGTTCAGGCTCCGGCTCCGGCTCGGGCTCCGGCTCGAGCGGCGGGTCGACGAACGCCTCCACTGCCGCGGCGTCGGGCACCGCCGCCGCCGCCCAGTCGACCGGCTCATCCCTCCCGAACACCGGTCTCGACCTCGGCGGCACGCTGGGAGTCGGACTGCTCCTGATCGGGATGGGTGCGGCGCTCAGCCGCCGGACTCGATCGCACCTCAGTCCGTGATCGGGTAGTTCACCGCGGACGAATCACGGACTCGACGGTCGGCGTGCGTTCGATCCTTGCCGACGTACGCATAGCGAGCGTTGAGCAGCTCTTGGGGACCGCGTTTGAAAGTTGGGTGGAACTTTCTTGCAAGAAAGCGTACAAATACGTTCAGGGTCCGACGCAAGGGAGGCGACGGAATCATGAGACTTGTTGTGATCTTGCTGGTCGGGTTTGCGATGATTGCGCCGGCCACTGCGATGGGAGCGCAGGACCGCTCGCCCTGCCCTGCCGTAGTCCAGTACGCGTGTCCGGTTTCGTCGAGCCCGGCGGGTGCCGATTCGCGGTTCCCGTTCGCGGTCCTCGATCTCGCTCTGCTAATCGCCGGGGGAGGCGTTCTGCTCGTGGCCGGCATCGCCGTGCGCAGACTTTCCGCCGGGGACCCGTACGAGGCGCTCGAACAGCGGCCTGCTCCGCTTACCGTCAGCCGGCAGCCGGCGCGCCAGCCGAATGGGCAACCGGCTCGGCCGCCATTGAGCGTGAGCCACGGGCACTGAGCATTCGGCCCTCGACCGTACCCGGATCCGAGAGCTCGGCGGTCACGAGTGCGCGCCGTCAGCCTCCTGACCGGACCTGCTTACGGGGTCAGAGGATCAGGCGGCTTTGCGGAACGAATTACTGGGTATAGCCGAGATAACCCATTTTTTAGAGCTTCGAATTCGTCGCGAAGATTGCGTATAAATTGCCTATAATGGTCTGCTTAAGGGGCGATGAGCACCGCGCGAGGGCAGTTCTCGGGGGAGCCGGAGCGCAACAGGCGGGTGTTTGTCCCGAACGCCGTAGTCGGCATCGAGACTAGGATCGAAAATGACTCCACCGCCAGCCAACGCTGCTAACCCCTCTGACGGCCTACGCCTGCGCGGAACTCGCGGCGTCTCCGCTGTCCAAATCCTCGCGCGCCTATCTGCACCGCGGACGTGGGCGTGGATGTGCGTCCTGATCGACGTCATCGTCCTCTATGGCGACGCTTGCCTTGTTCGCCGACAGCATGGTCCGGCTCGACACGACGGATCGCTGGGTGGCGATGCTGTTCCCGCTGATTGTGCCTGGCCTACTCCTTACGGTCGCGGTGACCACTTCTCCCGGCTTTCCGGGGCGTTGGCCGAGGCAGTAGGCCGTGTGCTCGGCGTGACTTCGCTCGCCGCGATGCTGACCGTCGCCCTCGCGGCCACGATCGGCGGCGTACACACGATCAGCTTGCCGCTGCGGCTCTGGCTGTTCTCGGTGGTCTACCTGGGCGCCGCTCGAATCGCAGTCCGCTCGGTCCACCGGCAGCTGATGAGCTGCACCTCGCTGAGCACACCGACCCTGATCGTCGGGGCCGGCGTCGTCGGCGACCGCGTGGTCAAGCGCCTCCAGCGCGATACGCACTACGGACTGCGCCCGGTCGGATTCATCGACGCTGACCCAATGGTGCATGGTGCGAGTTCTGAAATCTCCGGTCTCGCGGTCGTTGGCGGGATCAACGATCTGGAACAGGCCTTGGACCGGACCGGTGCCCGCCACGTAATCGTTGCGTTCTTTCTCTTCCGAACCCGACCGCGTGCTGGTCGAGAAGGTGACACGCTGCGCCGAGAACGGCGTGGAGGTCTCGATCGTCCCCCGGCTCTACGAGCAGATCAACGAACGCGCTCAGCTCGATCACCTCGCCGGCCTGCCACTGCTTCGCCTGCACCCGACAAATCCGCGCGGCTGGCAGTTCTCGGTCAAGCACTCGTTCGACCGCGTGTTTGCCTTCGTCGTCGTGGTAGCCACGGCGCCGCTCATGCTGGCCATCGCGATCGCGGTGAAGCTCAGCTCGCCTGGCCCGATCCTCTTCCGCCAGGAGCGGTTGGGTTGGGACGGACGCGTATTCACGATGTACAAGTTCCGCACGATGCGCGGTGACCCATCTGTCGACGGCGAGGCGGATGCCGGCTGGGCCGCGGGCGCGCGCATCCGGGGGGAGTACGGCAGAACGGCTGCGCGCCGGCGGGGGATCGAATCACCAAGGTCGGCCGTGTCTTGCGCTGCTCCTCGCTGGACGAGCTCGCGACAGCTGTTCAACGTGCTGCGCGGAGAGATGTCGATCGTCGGGTCCCAGACCCGAGCGTGTCCAGCTATGCACGTGACTTTGAGCGGGTTGTCAATCGCTACTCCGACCGGCACCGGGTCAAGTCGGGGTTGACCGGCTGGGCACAGGTCAACGGTCTCCGCGGCCGGACTTCGATCGCCGACCGGGTGGAGTGGGACAACGACTACATCCAGAACTGGTCGCTGCGGCTCGACCTGCGGATCCTCGCCGCTGACGGTCGCGGAAGTGCTGCGGTTCCGCGGCGAGCTGGTTTCCACTCCCTGACTGAGGCAGAACCAGGGCGGTCCGTGGACAGCCGGCGCCCGTCCACACTGGTGGGTATCGTCTCCTCTCGCGAGCGATGAACGCGACCGCCGAACGAAAGCCGCGGCAACGGCTGGGCCGCCTGCTCGACCGAGCGCTCGCCCCCGGCTTGCTGGCAGTTGGGCTGATGCTCGTGTGGGTCGTGGAGAACGGGGGTTACGACGCCGCGACGTGGAACCGGGGAGCACTGATCATCTTGGCCGTGCTCGCTGTCGTGGTGCTTCGACCTGGCCGGCCCGCGATCCGCGTCTCTCGCCCCGCCGCGATCGCGCTGGCTGCATTTGCGGGCTACGTCGCATGCGCCGACCTCTTGATCACCTGGGCGCAGTCGCCCGGGGACGCGCTGGACGGGAGCAACCGGGCGTCCTCCTACCTGCTCCTGTTCACGCTGTTCGCAATACTGCCCTGGACGGCCGACGAAGCACTGACGGTGTTGCTGATCTTCGTGATCGGGGTCGGCGTGGTAGCCGTGGTCCTCCTCTTTCGGCTCGCCGATGGGGTGAGGGTGCAGGACATCATCGTCGGCGGTCGGCTGATCTCTCCGACCGGCTATTTCAATTCGAGCGTCGCGCTGTTCACCGGCGACGCGCTGATGGCCACCGCATTGGCCGCTCGCCGTGGCGTCCCTGCGACCTTGCGTGGGTTGCTGCTCGCGCTGGCGACCGCGAGTTTGCAGGTGGCGGTGCTCGGTCAGAGCCGTGGCTGGCTGTTCACGCTGCCGCTGGTGGTGGCCGTGGGACTGATTCATCACCCGTGACCGGCTGGCGATCACGGTCGCCGCCATCCTGCCCATCGACGGGCCTGCTGGCCGTGCTCACGCCGCTGCTCGACGTCTAACCGCGTCAGCGACACGGCCAACCCCTGCCCGGCGGCGGCCGTCACCACGGGCGGCCGAGCACGCCGGCCGCACCGGCCCTGCTGTCGTGTGCGGGGTGGGTGCTGGTCCTCGGCACGGCGGCGGGCCTGGGGCTATGGTCCTCGAGGCGTCCACGGGGGGACCATCGTGTCGTCATCCGGGGCTGATCAGGCACCGCCCTCGGCCGTCGTCCATCCCTCGCCCTGGGAGCCGTCGGCGGAAGCCAGCCGCGACCCACGGTCACCCGGTGCGCTTTCCTCCAGAGGCCAGTGGCACGGTTTCACGCCTCCGGGTTCGCTCGACCCCCTGGCTGCGATCTCACTTCGCCGCCGCTCGGGACCCCAGCCGCTACGACGCTGGCGGGTGGCGTGGAGCCTCGCTTGCCCACCCGATCGGCGGGCTCGGCCAGGACAACTTCGCCGACTACTACGTGCTGCACCGGCGCCCACGGTCGACCCGCTTGGACCACAGCCTCGAGTTTCGCTTCCTCGCCCACACGGGCCTCGTCGGCACCGTCCCGTTTCCGTGTTCTTCGTCGCCGCGCGATGGCGGCGGCGCATACGAGACCCGCCGGGGCAAGGATGCGCTCGGATGCGCCCCGTCGCCGGGGACCGCTCTGCTGCCGCTGGTCGTGTGGTTCATCCCATGGATCGCTGGACTGGTTCTGGGGAGATACCGGCGCTGAGCGGACCGGCCCTCGGGTTTCTTGCCCTGACGATCGCCCTCGGCCGCCCGCAGGAGCGCGAGGACGAGGAGACAGCGACGACCGAATCGGTCCGTCCTCGCCTGCTGCTCGCCGCTGGCATCGCGGCGGTTCTCGCCGGGACGTTCGTGCTCGGCTTTCCGTACTTGGCAGCGCGTGAGGTGTCGGCCGCTCAACACGTGCGCGGAAACGATCCCCAACAGGCCCTGAACGACCTGTCCACCGCCGCCGATTTGAACCCCCTCAACTCGCTACCCGGGCGCCTCGGCGGGGTGATCGCGCTCCAGACGGGACGATTTGTGGATGCCGAGCAGCGATTCCGCCAGTCCATCTCCCGCGAGCCGGGCGGCTGGCTCGGCTGGCTGGGTGACGGCCTCGCTGCCTCGCAACTCGGCGACATCGCGCGAGCCCACCGGGATTTCGAGATGGCGGTCTCGATCGATCGACGGCAGCCGGCCACGGTCGCAGCGCTGTCTCGGCTTCAGACGAAGCATCCGCTGTCGGTCGACACAGGGCTTTCCAGCTACTCGTTGTGCATCACTGACTAGGGCCGACCGAGCCCCAACCGTGACCGTGCCGCACGCCGCAGCGTGGGCGTCAGCGCCGGCCAGCCCTGTCTGACCTCGTTCACGATCGCCTCCGGGGCAAGACGCGCCGCCCGCAGGAGATGGACCGGGACAAGCCGCCGCGGACCGCGCGTCGCGCATACCCGAGCGGTGGACGCCTCCACGGCTGCCATGGATCTGCGCTCGAGGCGGGTTCCGCGCTGCTCTGGGTGACGCTGGAAGTGCGCCTCGACCATCAAGCGAATGCTGACAAGTCCGTCGAGCGAACACTCAGTGTCCGATTCCGCGTGCTTCCGGTGATACTGAACGCCAGACGCAATGACGCCGCCGCGTACGGGTGCGTGCTCGAAGGCGCGCAGGGACGCCAGTCCTTGTCCGTGGCGCCGGACATGCTGCGGATCCGTCGGGCCCGAAGGCCAGATCCGCCCACCCGTTTCTCGGAAACGTCGTGACCGCATCGACTCTCGTCGAGAATTGTCCCGTCAGGCTTGCCTCAACAGGCCGACCCCTGCACGTCGCACGTCATCTTCCACACTGGCCGAAGCTCCGCGTCGCAGAGCACAATCGCGCCGTAGGTGATCACATCCTCGGACCCAGCGGCGAGTTGCAGGAGATGCGCGGTGCTGTCCTCGGTCACGACGTCGTCGGCGTCCACGTACCGCAGCCAACGTGCTCGAGCCATGGCGGTTCCACTGTTTCGTGCGGCGCTCAACCCGACGTGATCGAGGCGCTTGATTCGCATCCGCGGATCGGATATCGCCCCGAGCGTCTCGGCGACCGGCACGTCGTTGCCGTCGTCGACGACGATCAGCTCAAGCTCGACACCGCGCTGCGCTAGGGCGCTCTCAACGGCCGCCGCAAGCCACTCACGGCGCGGCCGCCAGACCGGCATGATCAAGCTGACCTGAGGTTCCTTCTCTGGCACGTTTCAGCAGGCTGAGCCGATAGTCGGTCGAGACGCGGACGAAAGCAGTAAAGGCCGGCTTTGCCACCCAGGTGCTATCGAGCAGGCCAAACTGCGCCTGGTAGCTGTCCGCATCATGGTAAGGATAGTTGTTACGCCAGTCGTACCAGAAGCCGACGCCGACATATGGAGTCTGGCTCATGAGCTGGTAGGCGCGGGTCAGATAGGCCGCCTGCTGCGCCTCGGTCACTCCGCAATGGTGGCTGTTGGTCGACCAGCCGAACTCCGTGAACCAGATCTGCTTCGCCCCGTCTCCGTGGTGGACCATCGTCCGGTGGATCTCGCGGTAAGCGAGGAATCCGCTCGGCTGGATCCTGCCGGTGACCGAGCGCGTGAACCGGTCCGGCGGCAGCGAACAGCTATAGGGATGGTCTGCCATCACGTCGAAGTGCCCCTTGATGCCGTGGGCATACGCCCTGGCGAGAAAGTGGTAGTCGTTCGTGATGCCACCGAACACCACGATGGCGTTCCGATCGGCGGACTTGATCGCCGGATATGCCGCTCGCAGCAGCCGCGCATAGGACGCAGCGTTCGCGCCTCCCCGGGCAGGCCACCACCGTGTCTGGTTCTCCTCGTTCCAGATCTCGTACGCCTGTACGGACGAGCCCCATCGCCGGGCCAGGAAATGCACGAGCTTGGCGTAGTCACGCGGCCTGCGCGGCGGCGCCTGCACGTTAGTCGACCCGGACGCCCACCGGGGCGAGCGGCTGACGAGCATCAGGACGTTGAAGCCTCCCCTACGTGCGGCCCGTATCGCCGTAGTGAGCATCCGCAGGTTCCCCCAGTTCCAGCCCCTCCGCCTAGGCTCGACCATATTCCAGTTCAAGGTCAGCCGGACCCACGTGACTCCGGCGAGCTTCATGTCGAGCACCTCGCGCTGGCGCGCCCACGGCGACAGCCCCCAGGTCAGATCAGAATTCACGCCCGGCATTGCCGCGCTGGCGGGTGGCGCAGGCAGCAGGGAGAGGGAGCCGAGCGTGACGGCGAGTACGGCAAGGGTTGTCCGCAGTGAGGCCGAAAGTCGCATATCAATGCGACCCCCGGGCCGCGCGAGATCACGCCACGTCATGCAACACCGTCCTATACCCGCGGCAGTCCCGCTCGAATCACGTACTGTCATCGAGCACCTCTTGGTCCCGTGCACGACCGGCGAAATCGGCCAGTCGCTTCGACTACAAATCGAGTCGACCCTGGATGCGGTCGACAATGCGAACGGGAATCTTATTCACTTCGCCGACGGACCCGCGCCCTGGACCTGTAGTGGCCCGATCTGAGAACCCCAACCATCGACCGGCCGTGAATCTGCGGCCGCAGGAACCCGTCGATCGACGTGAGCGTCATCACGCCGGTGCGAAACGAGGCGTCCGTTCTGGGCACCGCCGCGCGTACGATTCTGGAACAGCGATTCGACGGGTCGATCGAGTTCCTGTTCGTGGAGGGCCGGTCGGAGGACGAGACGCCGGAGATCCTCGAGCAACTGGCGGCCGACGATGCGCGCATCCGTGTGTTGGACAATCCCAAAGGTGATTTGGGCAGCGCCCTGCAGGTTGGCCTGGCCGCGGCGGGCGGAGAGTTCATCGCCAAGATGGATGCGCACACCTGGTTCCCGGAGAATTACATCCAGCACGCTGTGGACCGGCTCCGCCAGGGCGATGTCCATTGGGTCAGCGGGCCGCCGATACCTGTCGGGGTCGATCGGTGGTCGCGACGCGTCGCGATCGCGCTCGGCACACGCCTGGGGGTCGGCGGATCGCGCAAGTGGGCGCGTGCATCAGATCAGGGGTCCGTCGAGCCGGATCAGGGCGCCCTCGAGCCAGAGCGCGAGCTCGACACGGGCGTGTTCTTCCGGCGTCTGGACGCGGGGAGAGCTTCGCGCGGCTCGGTGGCTGGGATCCCGATTGGCCGGTCAACGGATGCCGCGGAGCTCGCAGCTCGCTTCCTCGCCGCCGGCGAACGAGTGCTCTGCCTGCCCAGCATGGGCGCCCGTTACCTGCCGAGGAACACGCTCCGCGGGCTGGCACGGCAGTACTTTCGCTATGGCCAGTACCGGGTCAAGACCGCCAGACGTGCACGAGGCCGAGTCTGCGCCGCTCAGCATTGCTTCCCCCGGCGCTCGTTCTCGGGCTCAGCCTCGTCGGTCTCGGGCGGCGCGGGCGCATGCTCGCCGCGGGAACGACATTGGTCTACGGCTCGGTACTCGGAATGACGGCGGCCGGCCAGGCAGGCGAAGCGGGCATTCGCGACGCCGCGGCACTACCCGGTGGTGTTCGCCAGCATGCACCTCGCCTACGGGCTCGGGTTCATCTGCGGATGCACCGGAGTTCGGAGTCCCCGGGCCCTGCGCTGCGACGGGCGATCGGAGCCTGAGCACGAGTCATGGCAGAGATGATCGAGAGGCTGAAGCGCACCGAGCATCCGGCATGGCGCCACGTCCTGCTCCGCGGCCGCGGGGCCATGCATTACCTGACGCATGGTCACGTCGTCCACTGTCGCCGGGTGATCGACGAATACCTCGCCAGCGCTGAGGTACCCGCACTCCATCTCGGGGCCGGACCGAAGCGGATAGACGGATGGCTTGAGAACACCGACCTGATCGCCGGAGAGGCCTTATCTCGACATCGAACGCCCGCTTCCCCTTTGCGGACGGAACGCTGGAATATGCGTTCGGGGAGCATGTGCTCGGAGCGCTGTCCGAGGCGGGGGCGATGGCTCTGCTGCGCGAGCTGCACCGTGTGCTGCGCCCCGGTGGCGTGGTTCGCATCGCCGCGCCCGATCTCGAGAAGCTGATCGCGATCTACCAGGACCGCAGCCCTGCCGTCAAACGCTCGGACTACGCCCGTTTCTTCGACGACGTGACCGGCAAGCGACACGACACCGCGTGCCAGCTACTCAACGACACCATGCGTCTCTGGGCCATCCGCTACACCTACGACGAGGATGACCTCACGCACAAGCTCCGGGAGGCGGGGTTCGGTGAGACTTCCCGCGTCGAGGCCGGAGCGAGCGCCCACCCGGCACTGCGCGGCTTGGAGCAGCACGGCCCCGACTGGCTCAATCAGGCGGAGGTATTGTGCATGGAAGCTGTGAAGGGCGGCCCAGGCAGAGCATGAGCAGCGCGCGCGTCGTCCAGCGGTGGCGGCCCGGTGTCGGGCCTCAGGCGGTCGATGGCCTGCTCATCGGTGCCGCGGCGCTGACCGCGACGGGGCTGACGCTGGTGCTGGGCACATATTCGCTCGCGCTTCCATTCGCCGCCGCCGGCGCCGTCCTGCTCGTTCGCTACCCACCCGTGCTGTTGGCGGCTTGTGTGTATCGTCCCGACCTTCAAGAGCCTGTCGGTGATCGCAGCGCTGCCGTTCGATCCGACGCTTGCCCTCAGCGCCCTGCTGGCGGCCGTGTGCGGGTACCGGATCCTGGCCGGACGCGCGCGAGTCCCACCGCCCTACACGTTCATCCTGCCGATGCTCTTCCTCGCGGTCGCCCTCGTGATCGGTCTGCTGTGGACGCCGGAACCGGCGTACGGGCAGCAGAAGGTGATCAAGTTCGTCACCGTGACGTCGCTGGCAGCCTTTGCGCCGTTCTTCATGATCGAAGACCGGCGGATTTCCTGATCCTCTGCCTATCCATCGCCGCCGGGGCTGTGCTCGTCGCGATCCTGGCCCCGCTGGTGAATCCCACGGTCGCACCCGGCATCGCGACGGAACTGGACACGATGGGTCGCTACTCCTTTGGCGGGCAGATCTTCCCGGCTCGGTTCCTCTGCGACGGGGCGATCATCCTGCTGCTGGCTCCGAACTACCTCACCGGCCGATGGCGCCTGCTCGCGCCGGTGATCGCCGTCGGCGTGATGATCATCGCGGTGGGGTTCGGCGCGCGGGGGCCGATCGCCGCGTTCGTGGTCACGGTGATCGTGATCGCGTTTCTGTCGGCGGTCCAGTCGCGGCGTCTGCTGGTCGTCTGGCTCGCGGGCGCGGTCATGATGGGGGCGGTCGCCGCGGTGGTCCAGGTGCCAGGGGCGGCGAGCCAGCGCCTGACCGCGCTGGCGACCAATCCTTCCGCTGCCATCAGCCAAGACCCTCGCTATCCGCTCTACCGCCAGGCGGTGATCCTCATCGGTCAGCACCCGCTCACGGGTATCGGTCCCGGCGGCTTTGCGCTCTGGGCGAATGCGCTGTCCCCGCACCAGCAGATGCTTATGTTTCCTCACAACCTGTTCCTCGAGCTGGGCAGCGAGCTCGGCGTGATCCCGCCGCTGGTCGTGCTGGCCGTGGTCATCGCCGCCTTCGGCCAGCTGCTGTCGCGGATCCGCACGTGGCCTCAGGACCGCGGAAGCCAGCTGTTCGTGCTCGCCTTCGCGTTGCTGCTGTTCAACCTGCTCGCTAGCCAGTTCTCAGGCGATATCAACGACAACCGTGCGTTCTGGCTGTTCCTCGGCGTGGCCCTCCTCTTGGCGAAGTACCCACGGATCGTGCTGCGCAAGGCATGACCGCCATCCTGATCTACCACGACGTTGTCGAAGACGCAGACAGGGACTCGGCCGGGTTTCCAGGTCGGCTGGCAGCGCGCTACAAGCACTCCCCTGAGGTCTTCGAAGCGCACCTCGAAGCACTCGCGCGCACCCGGTGCGACGTCGGCCTCGTCCGTGCGGACGCGCTCCCGCAGGTGGCCCTCACGTTCGACGATGGCGGCGCGGGCGCGTTGGGCGCCGCGGAGCGGCTCGAGCGCCGCGGCTGGCGAGGCCACTTCTTCATCACGACGAGTCGAATCGGAACATCGGGGTTCCTCGCCCCGGAGGAGATCCGCGACCTGGCCGCCCGCGGGCACGCGATCGGCAGCCATTCCCACACGCATCCCACCTATATGGGCAAGCTCAGTGCCGCCGAGATTGACTACGAGTGGACCGAGAGCCGGAAGCGACTTGGCGAGCTGCCTGGGGGAGTCGCCTACCACGGCAGCCATTCCGGGCGGCTTCCTCTCTGACGAGGTGATCGATGGTGCTGCAAGGGCCGGCTACCGGCTGCTGATGACCTCCGAGCCGATCCGGAGGATTCGCGTCGTCGGTGGCCTCGACGTGTTCGGGCGTTACACGATCTGGGCCACGACACCCCCCGCCACCGCCGCAGCGTATGTCCGCGGGGCTCGCTACGCCCGGGGTCGGCTGTGGCTCGAGTGGCAGCTCAAGGGCACAGCAAAGCGGATCAGCCCCCAGGTCTACGATGTGTTCCGCCGTCTTCGCGCGTAGACTTGACGTCACGCTCGGACGTTTGTCTAGGTTCCCGGGTGGTTTGGGAGCGCCCTTCCGGCGCCGGGGCGTCTGCACTCTAAGCTTCTAGCGGCCCAACATGGACAAAGATTTCGACTTTTCGCGCGTGACCAGCGAGATATGGCGCCGCAAGTGGCTGGTGCTGCTGTGCGGCCTCGTCGCCGGAGCCGCGGGATGGGGTTTGTCGCATCTGCAGGCTAGGTCCTACGATGCTTCCTCGGACCTCCTCTTCAAGGAGACGAACTCGTTCTCGCCCGAGCGTACGGCCGCCACGAACCTCGCGCTCGCCTCGTTGACCCAGGTCCTGATCGCGGTCAAGCGGGACTTGAACAGCCCCCTGTCCATCGATGCCCTGCGAACCCGCGTCGCCGTGGCCCCACAGGGGCAGGCCGACATCGTCACGATCACCGGACACGCGCCCACCGCCGAGGGCGCGGTCCTGCTGACCAACGCCTTCGCCAACGAGGTTGTCGCGGCTCGTCGCGCCACCGCGCAGGCAAACGATCAGCGACAGATCGACGTTCTCGACCAGCAGATCGCGGCCACACCTCCGCACTCGGCGTTCGCGGCCGCGCTGCAGCTTCGCAAGCGCTCGCTGCAGGTCTCGCAAGCGCTCGAAACCGGCAACGTGCAGGTGGTCGCGCCGGCACTACCGCCGCAATCGCCGTCCTCACCGAAACCGGTGCGCAATGGCATCATCGCAGGCTTTCTCGGCCTGCTGATCGGCGCGGTGCTCGTGCTCACGCTGCGCCGATACGGCCGGCGGATGACCGGCAGAGAGCTGTCCGAAATCCTCGGGGTTCCTGTGTTGGCGGAGATCCCGGTGTCTGGCCGTCGGGAATGGCGTCGCCAGCGCCACCTCGAAGCGTTCCACATCCTGCGCGTTGGTCTCGGACTGGCTGCGAAACGGCTGGGCGAGAATGCGCGTGCGAACTCGCGGGGCAAGGGAGGCCGGGATTCGACCTCGGGTGGCGGGTGCGCGATCGCGGTAACCAGTGCGCTTGCCGGCGACGGTAAGACGACGGTGACGGCAAACGTCGCGGTGGCGCTGGCGACCTCCGGCGAGACGGTCGCGGCGGTCGACCTCGACCTTCGAAACCCCGCGCTGGCCCAGGCCTTTGGCGTGGACGATGCGCGTCTCGGCGTCGCCGACGTGCTCGTCGGCGACGTGGACGTCGACACCGTCCTCCGCGAAACCGGGACGCCGGGGCTGATGCTGATGTCGGGGGGCATCGACATGGGTGCCGCGGTTATCAGCGCGACGCCGGCCCGCCTTGCCACCGTCGTCGCGCAGCTGCGTAGCCGTGCTTCCATCGTGCTCCTCGATACGGCTCCGGTGCCGATCAGCGCAGAGACGTCAGACGTAGCTGCCGTCGCCGATGGTGTGGTGCTCGTCGTGGACACCCGGCTCGCCACAAGGCAGGATCTCGAGACCACCCGCGACCAGCTCACGCGAGCTGGTGCCAACCTGATCGGCGTCGTCGTGAACCGCGCGGAGGTTCCCCAGGGCAAGCGACACGGCTACGGCTACGGCGGCCACTATCGCTACGGCACTCCGGTTCGCCGCTCCGCGCCACAGGCCGAGGCGCAGAACGCGGGCGTGCAGCTCCATCCAGTGAGCATCTCCCCGGACGACAAGAACGAGCCCGATCAACAGGCCACCGTTGCCCGCCGCTCGGCGCCGGAGAGCTGATCGCGGCCCGGCGGGCGGTCCGGCACGACATCGCGGTGGCGTGGTGTTCGTGCAGAGCGTGCCGCACGCGCATCATCCTCGCCACCACTACCGGCTTGCTGCCGCCCTCGGCGATGCCGGGTTCCAGGTCACGACGCTGGCGCCACCGGACCTGACCCCCGGTCAGGCCGACGCGGTGCCGGTGCAGTACCTCCCGGTTCGCAGAACGCGGATCTCTCGTATGTTGAGTGCGCCGCTCAGCGTCCTCACGGCCGCACGGATGAAGCCCGCGTGTGTTCACGTCGTGAGTCTCGACCTGCTCCCGTGGGCAGTCCTGCTGCGACTCACGGGGCGATGTGCAGTGCTGTACGACTCCAACGAGGAGTACGACAGCATGATGATGATCAAGGAGTGGCTGCCGGCGAGGCTGAGGCCGGTGCTGAGGCGGATCGTGCGGTGGGCCGAGCCGTGGCTCGCGACAAGGCTCGACGCGGCCACGACGGCGCTGCCGGCCACCCAGGAGAAGTTTCTGCGCGCAGGAGTCGATTCCGTGCTCGTCCGTAACTTCCCACCACCTTCGCTCCTCGATGCCCCCGCGCGCGGATCTGAGTTCGACTACGACATCCTCGTGGGTGGCAGCCTGCCCGAGGACCAGATCCCGTTACTCGCCGCGACCGCAACGGAGCTCGAACGTCTGGGGACAGCAAGCGCCCGCTGGCTCGTCGCGGCCCGCGCCTACGGTCCGCGCGAGCAGAGGCTGCTGGAGTCAACGCTTGAGCGGGCGGGCGTGAGGGACCTGTTCGACCTGCGCTTCAACGTACCGTTCGCCGACATGAAGGAGCTGATGGCAAGGTCGCGGATCGGGTTCATCCTCTATCCCACGGATGTGAACTACTCCGCGCGGATTCCGATCCGCATTTTCGAGTACATGGCGCGCGGAGTCCCGTTTGTCGCCAGCGATTTATCGACAACCGCGGAGTTCATCCGTGGCAGAGGGGTCGCCGTGCTCGTCTCGGCGGGAGACGCGACCGCCTACGCGCAAGCGATCGCCGACCTGCTGGCCGACCCCGAGCTGCAGTCGGAGATGAGCCGCCGAGGGCCTGCGCTGGTGCGGGACGAGTTCAATTGGGAGCGGGAGTCCCAGAAGCTCGTAGACCTCTATTCGCGCATCGATCCGCACCACGCCCGCGTTACGGGTGAGCCAACGGCCACGAGCGTCCCCAGCCGGTCGTACGGGACCTAGCGGCCGTTTCGCCCGAAGGTCCGCTCGAGCGCCTGATCGAGTGCAACCGGCGGATGCCACCCAATCAACGTCTCGGCTCGCGACGGCGCGTAGCGGAACGCTCTCATGGTGGGCGAGGCGGCGTACGGTGTCAGTGGCAATGGCGGTGAAACCGCTCCGTTCGTGAGCTGCTCACCCCTGAGGTAGAGCCGGCCGGCGAGGTTGAAGACGGCCGGGGGCACCGGCAGGACCAGCACCGAGCCCGGGCGTGCACTCAGCCAGCGACGCAGATATTGCCACTGGGTAGTCGGCCAGGGATCGACCGCGTTGAAGATCTCCCCGGAGGCCGCCGGGTGATGCCCACACTCGGCGAGCAGAGACGCCGTGTTCTCGACGTAGGTGAGGGGCATCAGGTTGCGGCCGCCGATCAAGAGCACGGCGCGGGATCCGATTTGCCGTCCGATTCGATGCTGGAACTGGCGCTCGAGTCCGTACACAGCTCCAGGCCGCACGATCACGAGCTCGGTTCCCTCGACGCTCGCCAGCTCGCGGACGACCCGTTCCTGCAGGAGCTTCGTCCAGGCATAGTCGTCGCGGCGACCCGGTTCGCGCTCGAGCGGGACCGTCTCGTCAACCAAGGCTCCGTCGGGTAGTTGGTTGAGGCCATACACGGAGAAGCTGCTGACGTGCACAAGGCGTCCTCGCCAGCCGATCTCCCGGATCGTCGCCACCAGCCGCTCCGTGGCGGCCACGTTGGACTCGAACATCGTCCTCCAGGTCCCACTGGACGCCGCCGCCACGTGGTACAGGACGCCGCTCTCCGGCAGCGCCGCCGCAATCGCGTCACCGGGGCTCCGCAAGTCCGCTTCAACCACCTGAGCCCCATGCGGGGCCGCCTTGCCGGCCCCGCCGGGCCGGACCACCGCCGTCACCTCGTCGCCACGCCGCGCCAGCTCCTTCACGAGATAGGAGCCGATGAAACCGCCTGCGCCGGTTACCAGCGCCTTCATATCCGGTTCTCAGCGTCAAACAGAGCGTGCAGCAGCGCGTTTGTCGTGTCCATCTCCGAGACCTCGAGCGGAGTCGACTCGCGAGCGGCCACGGCTGCGTAGAACCGCTGCAGGAGCGTGCCCAAGCCGACGAAGTAGTCGTGGCGGGCAGTCGCGTAACGAGCGGCGAGCGAAACCGCCCCCGTCAGCTCATTGAAGCCGTGCCTGAAACCTTCAGTCAACCTGTCGAGACCCGGCCCCGCTGGACTGTGAAAAAGCCGGCGGTTGTAGATATCGACCTCAAGCACACCCTCGGTACCCCGAACCGTGATCGTGAACGAGGATGGTCTGGCGCGGCTCGTCAGGGTTATGGTCGCGGCCCCGTGGGACCCTCCCACCACTGCTCGAAGTTCGTCGTCGCTGAGCGATTCACTGCCAAGCCGCCCGCGCCAGACGCCCACGGCATCAAAGCCGCCCATGAACGCGGCGACGATCGATGCCGGATGGCTGGCGAAGTTGAACAGGGCGCCGCCCGGAAGATCGTGCCCGAAGTGCCGGAGCGTGCGATCCGCGTACGCTCCGGGTTCCGCCAGTCCGACTGTCATGCTGACGTCGAGTGTCACGGTGTCCCCCACAGCCCCTGCCCGCTGGCGCTCGATTGCATCGAGGACTACATCGACAAACCGATAGTTGTAGTTCTCGACCAGCAGGCGTCCGGCGGCAGCGGCGGCATCCCGCATCTCCACGTAATCGCTCCAACTCGTCGAGATGGGCTTCTCGACGAAGACGTGCGCGTTGTGAGCGAGCGCCGCGAGTACGATCTCGCGGTGGGTGTGAGGCGGGGTGAGAACGTGCACGACGTCCGCCTGCACCTGCTCGAGCATCTCCCCCGCGTCGGTGAAGGCTGGGCCCACCCCGTGACGCTCGGCAACCGCCTCAGCCAGCGAAGGCGCCCGGTCGCAAATCGCGACGATCCGCACCTGCGGCATCCATTCGAGTTTTCGTAGATGGGCACTGGCGATTCCGCCCAAGCCGACGATCGCCGTTCGGATCTGCGATCCGGTGGTCGTGGTGCGCCCGACGCTGCTCTCGGCAGCGACCGCCAGAATGTGATTGTGGAAACCACGGCTCACGGAGCGGGCGAGTCTACTGCGGAGGTTGAGGCGCCTGTGGTCGCGCCCCCACGCGGCGAATCTGTGATGCGCGGACTCGGCTTGACGCTGGGAGCACAGATCATCGTCGCGGCATGCTCGCTTCTGCTGTACCGGCTACTCGCCGTCCACACGGGGACGACCGGGTTCGCGAGCTACTCGTTGGTCAAGCAGGGCGTGTCGCTCCTATTTCCCGTCGTCACGGTCGGGCTGGTGGGCGGCCTGCCTCGGTACATCGCGCTTCGACACGCCCAGGGAGGCCCACCGGCAGAGTCCTACCTCGTCTCGGCCACGGTGATCAGTGGCGTCGTCACCGTCGCCAGCATCGCTCTGGCGCTGGCCATACCGGCGCTCACCGCCACGTTCCTGTTCGGCAGTTCAAGGTTCCGTGGGCTCGTAGCCCCGTTCGCTGGTCTCCTCGGCGCGACGGCAGTGTTCTTCCTTGCCTACGGCTACTTCCGCGGACAGATGCGTCTGGACCGCTCCAACGGCTTGCAGATTGTCGCTTCCGGCATCCTCCCCCCTCTGATCGTGGCCACGCTTCCCGGGGCGAGCATCGGGACGCTCATCGCCCTGATGGCGATCGTTCTTGGGGTGCTTTCGTTGCTCTCGATCCTGGCGCCCCTGGTGCGCGGCCTGGTCCAGCACATCGAGCTGATGTCCACGGGCCAAACGCTGCTGAACTATGGCTCGCGACGCGTTCCGGGTGAGATGGCACAGCTCACCCTGACAGCAATCGTGCCGATCCTGGCGGCCCACGTGACAACCCTGCGAAACGTCGCCTACATCGCCGCCGGACTGCAGGTGACCACGCTCTTGATAGTCGCTCTGAACCCGATCGGGATCGTGCTCCTGCCGGCACTTGCTCGCAACTGGGTCGAGGATCGGGAGCGAACCTCACAGCAGGTCGGCCAGCTCTCCTCGTTCGCGGTGGGCGTGGGGCTGTTCGCGCTCGGCCAGATGGTGCTCTTCGCGGATCTGGCTGTGCGCTACTGGCTGGGCCCACGCTTCATCGGAGCGGCGGCGATCGTCCGCGTGATCTGTCTGTCCGTGCCCCTGTTTGCCTACTACCTGGCGCTGCGCAGCGCGCTGGACGCCGCGGCAGTCCGCTCCTACAACTCAGCCAGCAACATCGCGGCCCTGCTGGCGTTCGCGATCTTCGCGGCGCTGACCCTCTCCCTTCACCTGATCGACCCTGCGCTGGCGCTCGCCTGGGCCTATTCCGTCGGGATCATGGTCAGGGGCCTGATGACCTTCTTCTATGTTCATCGTCTCTTCCACCTCCGGGCCACCGGGTACCGGCTGCAGGTGGTGATCCCTGTCGTTCTCGCCACGGTCGCGGTGGGGCTCCTGGCGCGGCCGGTGATCCGGGGCTCGTCGGCCGGACTGCTGCTGCTGTGCCTCCTCCAGCTCTGCCTGTTCGTGGGCTTCTTCGGCGCTCTCTTCTGGCTCAGGATCCCGTGGACCCGTCAGCTGGCTGAGAAGGTCCCGTGGATTGGTCGTGCGACCAAGGGCTAGTGTCGGTGGACCACGGCCGGTGCGGGTGCCCGGCTCGATGAGAGCAGCGGCAGAGGGCCGGCGAAATCGCCGGCCCTCTGGATCGTGGAGCTTTATTCTCGCCCTAGCTGCAGGCGAAGTTCCCGGTGGAAGGGGTTCCCGCTTCGATGGTGCCTTGTAGCTGCGGGTAGCTGGGGAATGAGATCTGCGTACCGTTGAACGAGGACGACGGGCTCGCCGTGCCGTCCGGGTAAACGGCGGCCTGGGCGGTCTGTCCGCTGCGGGTGTTGTCCACGTAGACCTGGTCGAAGCTGATCGGATCGGTGCTGCCATCAGGATTGCTGAGGAACAGGATCTGCGAGTACGCATCGGTCGAGCTCGGGTTGAGCTGGAGGTTGACCCGGCGCAGCGTGATCTGTCCGATCGCTCCTTCCTGCGGGCGGATGAAGAAGCCCTGGTAGTCGCTAGAACCGGTCAAGCGATCGACGCGCAGTGCGCGAACGGCTGAGTAGTTCTGGACGATGTCGCTGTGGTTCTGGGTGCCCGCGCCATGAACTCCGACGACGTGAATGTCTTCGAGCTCCACGATCGCGGAAGGCGTCTGCAGCCCAATCGCGTCACGCTGGTCGCCGACGGACAGGTCCTCGTGGACGTGGGCGACATAGATGACCCGACCCGGCACGGCAGCACCGTCGGTCCCGTTGTCGGTGAAATACAGCAGTGCGGCACCAGTGCCGGTGTAGTTCGTCAGCGAACCGCCACTGATCGTAATGTTGCGTCCACCGTCGATCTGCACCTGACCCACGCGTCCTGACGCTGGGAGCACGATGTTGTAGTCGCGCTGGTCATCGAGCTGGTAGTAGCCGCCGCCGCTGGACGGGACGTTGATCGTCGTCGGCGAGGAAAGCGCCGGAGCGGCCCAGTACAGATCCGAGCAGTTCGTGGAAGGAGGGCTGGAGGGCGTTGGGGTCGTGGTGGTGGTGGTCGTCGTGGTGGTTGTGGTCGTGGGGGTGGTTGTGGTTGTGGGGGCGGTCGTGGTCGTGGGGGCGGTCGTGGTTGTGGGGGTCGTTTTGGTCGTTGGGATGGTCGTGGTTGTGGGGGTGGTCGTAGTCGAGGTCGTCGGATGCGGGCCCTTCCCCTTCGGATGCCTTGCGATCCGGGCACGTACCGAGGAATGGCTCCGGTGCCATCTATGGCCCCTCCGGTGCTTTCTGCGCGCCGCGCGCTGGTGGTGCGCGTTCTTGGAGGGCATGGTTGCGATCGCCGCGGTGACCGTACCCGCGGCGAGTGACAAGGTGGAAACAACGGTGAGGGTGACGAGGCGAGGAGGGCGAAGTCTCATACCCACTCGTCGGAGCCATACGCAGTCCATTGGAGCACTCGACGGCCGATTCGAACACACGTCCAGACCTCCGCATCAGGAAACGCCGGCTGCGTACGAAGCGACTGGGCGAACGCAGTCATCGCTGTTTTGACTTGCGACCCGTTGGTACGATTTCTTGATGCGACCGGACGGGGGAGGTCTGACGTCCTCTGGGGTAGGCGCGCAGTCGACCTCTGGGGCGCGCGCGCAGTCGACGATGACCATCGAGGGTGAGCAGGACGCTGCGACGATCGTCGACCTGTGGCGGATCGATCTTGACAGCGAACGCCACAACATCGCCGAGGCGCAATCGCTCCTGTCGAAGCGGGAACGCAATCGTTCGCTCTCCAGCCCGGCGGCGTCGCGACGGCGCCGCATCCTGGCGCGGGCAGCGTTACGCACCGTCCTTGGCCCGTACACCGGGTGCGACCCACAAGCCCTGCGGTTTGCGTACAACGCGCACGGGAAGCCGCGACTGGCGGACGTCCACGGCGATTGCGACGTGCGGTTCAACCTGACGACCAGCCAAGGTTGCTGTCTGATCGCCGTGACAACCGGCGCCGAGATCGGAGTCGATGTGGAGCACGTGGTTCCGCTGCCGGGGATCGACAGGATCGCTCCGGGGGTGTTCTCGGTGCCTGAGGCCACGGCTATCCGCCGGCTCACCGGGGACGCGAAACTGACCGAGTTCTATAAGTGCTGGACGCGCTGGGAGGCCCACCTCAAGGCGCGGGGCGTCGGACTTTCGCGCGGTGGGTCGATCTCGCCCTCCCGCTTTCCGGAGGGTTGGATCCATCTGAGGCTGCGTCCGGGCCCTGGCGTGATCGGCGCTCTCGTCGTGAGAACCGTTGCGCGGCATGCGACGCTCGAGGTACGCGAGCGCCTATCCGCGGTCGGCTGGACCTGAGCTCACCGCGTGTCGCGCAATCCGATCCTGGAGCTGGATCCGACCACTCCGACGACCTCGCAGCTGAAGGAATTCGTGCAGTTCTGTGCGCGGCGAACCGGTTGCAGCATTCCCGACCATGCGGCGTTCGACCGGTTCGCGGTCAACAAGTTTCGCCGTTTCTGGAGCCTCTTCCTGGAGTGGTCGCAGCTCAGCGTCGACGGATCAGCCGACGTTGTCTGCACCGAGGACGACTGCGAGCGGGCCGTGTTCTTTCCTGACCTCTGGCTGAGCTACGCGGATAACGTGCTGAACATCGACGACCCCGGGGACGGTGAGCGCACGGCGTTGACCGCCTGCCATGCCGGCCGGCCGACTGATCGGCTGACCAGGCGCGAGCTGCGCGACCGCGTGGCGGCCCTCGCGCTGGGCCTCGGCGAACTGGGCCTCGGCCCCGGGGACCGTGTCGTGGCGGTGGTACACAACGACAGCGAAGCCATCGTCGCCGCTCTTGCGGTGCTTGCCGTCGGAGCGACTCTCTCCACGGCCGCCCCCGACATGGGCTCATTCGCGGTGCTCAGCCGCTTCGAGCAGCTCGAGCCGAGGATCCTGCTAGCGAGCCTTCGTGAGGCCGGCCTGGCGGGGGTCGGTCCCCTCGGCGACCGGGTCGCCGAGGTGGCTGCCGGGCTGCCGACGCTCACGCACCTGATCGCCATCGACGACGGCCCCGCCCCGGGCGCCATCAACGTGCCGCTCCTGCGAGTGTCGGATCTCGTAGACCAGCGCCTCCCCACGGCTAGAGAGTTCTCCTGGCCGAGGTTCCCGTTCAATCACCCGCTCTTCATCATGTTCTCCTCCGGAACCACGGGCCCGCCGAAATGCATCGTGCACGGCGCCGGTGGAACCCTGCTCGAGCACGTCAAGGAACACCGTCTTCACGGCGACATGCGCCCTGACGACACGCTCTTCTTCCAGACGTCCGCGGCGTGGATGATGTGGAACTGGCAGCTCTCGGCGCTCGCCTGCGGCTCCCGGGATCCTCACTTATGACGGGCCCGTCCTGGCAGCGGACACGCTCTGGCGCATCGTCGCCAACGAACAGGTGACGGTGTTCGGCACAAGCCCGCCGTACCTACAGCTGTGCGAGGAGACCGGGTTCTCGCCGCGCGGAGAGTTGTCATTGGATGCCCTGCGCATCGTCCAGTCGACTGGCTCGATCCTGAGGGATCGCCAATACGACTGGTTCTACCAGCACGTCGGACCTCTGCCCCTGCAATCGATCTCGGGGGGAACGGACATCATCGGGTGCTTCGTGCTGGGCAACCCGGATCTGCCCGTGTTCCGAGGTGAGAGCCAGTGCCGCAGCCTCGGCCTAGACGTCCGCGCGCTCGGCTCGCCAGTCGGTGAACTCGTCTGCTGCAACCCCTTTCCGTCCCGCCCCCTCGGACTCCACGGGGACCCCGACGGCGCGCGGTTCCACGAGGCCTATTTCAGTCAGAACCCCGGCATGTGGACACACGGTGACCTGATCGAGTTCACGCCCGAGGGCAGCGCCAGGATGCATGGCCGCTCTGACGGTGTGATGAACATACGAGGAATCCGGATCGGGCCAGCTGAAATCTATCGCGTTCTCGACGGCCTCTTCGAGATCCGGGAGGCGATGGCCGTCGAGCAGCAGACGCCGGACGGCGCCGACGGGTCACAGCTCGTGCTGCTCGTCGTTATGCGGGAGCCCGGAACGCTCGACCGCCGGCTCGAGATCGAGATCCGGCGCGAGCTCGCGCTCCGGGCTTCGCGTGCGCACGTCCCGTCCCGAATCCTCGAGGTCGACGAGCTCCCAGTCACGCACAGCGGAAAGCGCTCTGAACGGGCCGCGCGAGACGCGATCAACGACCAACCCGTCGCCAACCGGGGCGCGCTCAAGAACCCAGCCTCAGTCGAGGCGATCCGGCGCGCTGCGTCCGTTGCTGCCGAGCGGCCCGAGTCTGAGCCGTCCGCTGCTGAAGGGCCCGCCGGTGTTGCACGGACGGTCTCGCCTGAAGAGGATTTGATCCGCGAAGTCTGGGAGCGGACGCTCGGGGTCGCGCCGATCGGCGCTGATGACAACTTCTTCGACCTCGGGGGCACCTCGCTGATGGCGGTCCGGGTAGTGGATGCCGTCTGTGCTCGTCTGGGCGTAACGCTGCCCCTTACGGCGCTCTTCGAGGTTCCGACCATCGCGGGCATGGCGGCCGCCATACGGGAACCGGCACTCAGCTCGCGGTCGCCGATCGAGCGCTACGCGGGCTCCGCCATGCACGGTCCGGTGAAGCGAAAGCTGATCGACCGGGCCGCGAGACTCCTCGCCGCTCCGTTGGTAGCCCTTCACCGGATGCGGATGGTCAACTTCCAAGCAGGCGGGCAGCTCGCGGCGCTCGTGCCCGGGACTCTCGGCCTGCTGGTGCGCCGGGGTTGGTATGGAGCCACGCTCGAGGCGTGCGGAGAGGTGAGCGTCGGCTTCGGCAGCATGATCACCCAGCCCCGGTCTCGCATCGGGAATCGGTGCACGATCGACGCCTACTGCACGATCGGCTGGGTGGACATGGGCGACGATGTGATGGTGGCGTCCCACACCGTGGTTCTGGGCGGATCGCGTCAGCACGGATTCGCCAGCCTCGACCGGCCCATGCGCTCGCAACCGGGCATATTCGAGCGCGTCACCATCGGCTCGGACGTATGGGTCGGTGCCGGATCCGTGGTGATGGCGCACGTTTCGCCGCATACGATCGTCGCACCGGGGACGACGGTCGGGCGGACGTTCCCGCCCTATTCGATCCTGGGCGGCGCTCCGGCCATCGTGACCGGGAGCCGGCTCAGCGACGGACCGCGGACGGACGGGGATCGTCGCCCCTCTGGTTAGACTGCTGACGGTGCGCTACGCGGCTGCGCTCCTGGTCACGACGTTTCTCGCCGGGACGGCTGCCCGAGCGGAGGGCTATGAGCAGCACTTCACCGTGCCCCACCCCAAGGGCACTGTGATCGTCGTTCACGGCGGAAGCTGGAGACTCGTTGGTAAGGCTCAGGTCGAAGCGGTCACGTGGTGGGCGAGGAGTTTGCGGCCAGGGGCTACGAGGTCTTCAGCATCGATTACCGGCCCGGCGTCAAGAGCGTGACCGATGTGCTCAACCGCTACCGCCAGATCCGCCGCACCAGGCGCAAGGTCTGCATCTGGGGCGACTCAGCCGGCGGCCAGCTGGCGATGATGACGGCCGAGCTGGCCGGCAACGTGACCTGCGTGATCGACGAAGCAGGCCCCACCGACCTCGCGACGCTCGGCGGCAGCCCAACGCGCGATGTCGCGCTCGCGTCGGCGCGCGCAGCCTTTGGACACCAGCTGCGCCGGTATTCACCGCTGCGCCATCCGTGGCCCAAGCAAACGCCGCTGACCCTCATGTACGCCAGGTACGACCCCCTGGTCGATATCTCCCAGGGCCGTAAGATGGCACGGCACTCCGGTGGGCGACTGCTCGTTCTGGGGCGGGGAAACGCGCCCTTCATTCATTCAACGGTGAGCCTGCACGACCTCAACTGGGCGAACAACGTGATGTTCAATCGCGTGGCGCAAGCGATGTCTGCGGTCGAGCCGCAAATCGAGGTAGGAGCTGACGGTCGACGCCTTTTGGGCCGCGCCGCCCACGTGCCTCAAGAGATTTTGTGGCTTTCTTGTCGCATTTGGCGAGTATTGGTAACATGAACGAAGGCGTCCCACCGATGGGGGCGGGGCTCTGGGGTATAAGGATCAACGGAAGGGAACAATGAACGCATCGCTTTGCTGGTGGTGGCGGTGGCTCTGATGCTTCCCGGCATCGCGCTCGCTGATGACAGCTCCTCCACGTGCCAGGCCTACAATCCGCAGCTCTGCACAGTTCCCTCCCAGCCCAGTGGAACGCTGCCATTTACGGGAATCGACATGACCTTGCTGGTCGTCGGCGCGGGCGCGCTTCTCGGAGTGGGCTTCGTTATTCGGCGGGTCTCCCGCCGGTTGGACTGAGACCTCTCAGTTCCTGATTCTGCGACGTTGACTATGGGTCCGGCCGCCGCGCGGGCGGACCCATAGTTTCTACGCACCGTTTGGTTCTTGCGAACCGCGCGCTACGTCATGTTTGTCCGCTCTCGCGGCCCCTCGTAGTGGGCACCCGCCGCATTTGAGATCGCGTTAGCTGTCGCGGCACTCGGCAGCGTCTCTTCGGCTGACTGTGCTGCCCTGAGAAGCTACGAGCCGCGCACCCGCGGCCCCACCCTGCGCAACCTCTAATCGCCTTCGCCCGAGGCTGCACGGGTTGCTGCTGGGCAAGCAATCCCGGAAGTCGGTGCCATTGTTGACCAGAGCGGTGCAATTCCGTACCGCTCATGCTGCTTCCCCGCTCGCGGACGAACAATTGTTGGAGCGCAGGGGCCGCCCGCTCGGACGGGAGGCGGAAACGCTGCGTCTTCCGATCTTTCGGGTGGACAAATGTTCGAGCTTCGCGGTCACTATTGCGACGGTTCCAGCGGGGGCACCGATGGGCTTTGCATGAGCCTTCGCCTTCGGACATGCCGCCTCCTGACCCTCGCCATCGCCGTAGCTCTCGCGACCGCGGTACCCGTCACGGCGGCGGTCGCCCAAACGCGCCCCAAGGCGAACGGCCCCAAGACCTGGCATCCCGGATACAGACACCGTCGTCACCACCACCATCGGCGCGGAGCCCACCGCGGGCGTACGCATTCCCGCCACCAACGCGGCCACGCAACCCGTCGCCACGCGAGGACCGCCGGCGGTTGCTCGGATCTGTTCTGGCCGGCGCCGGCACTTTCGTCGCCGATCACGATCAATATTCCAGCCAGCGGTGGTGGCTACTACCAGCTCGATAATCGGCGCGACTACAACATCGTGCTGCCCTCGACCACGCGCGTCGGACCGGTGCAGATCGATGGCGGCCGCAACATCACGATCATCGGCGGCGCGCTGCGGAACAACGGCGCGAGCGGCCCCGCGCTTCTCTATTTCACCGACTATGGAAGCGGCGGCGCGGCCGATCCGGGAAGGATCATCCACGTTGCACATGTCAGCGAAGACCTCTCGGGCGGCAGTCAGCGCGACGCGATCGCGCTGCAGACCCCCTCGGCGATCGTCGAGCTAGAAGACATCCACGTCGTCGGTGTCCATGGCGCCGGCATCCAGAACCACAGCGACATGGTCCAGAACTACTCGGCCGTTCGCGAGCTCCGAGTCGACCGCTTCACCGGCGAGAGCGACTATCAGGGCTTCTTCATCCGTCCGCAGGAAGGAGCGATCGGCAAGGTCACCCTCCGCCGCGTCAACCTCCAGCTCGACCACAACTCGATCGACGCCTACTCACAGTTGCTGTTTCTCACCAACCCCGACGGCAGTACCGACCCGATCAGCTTCGATCAGGTCTACGTCGACAACACGCGCGCCGGGCAAACCGCCCAGGCGGCCGTCTACCCGGATGCCACGGCAACCCACGCCTCGACATTCGACCAGCAGATCTCCTTCCCCGGCTACCCGCAATTGCACGGCACGATCGACCCCGGAACGCCCCCCAACGGCAACTTCGCCTGCAGCTAATGCGTCACTGAGCGTCAGCTCTTCAGTCGTTCCAAGATCAGCTTCGTGACCTCGCCGCCGTCGGCACGGCCCTTGGTCTCGCGCATCACGTAACCGACGAGCGGCCCGATCGCCTTCCGGTTTCCCCCGCGAACCTTCTCGGCAGCCTCCAGATCGGCGGCGATCGCCCGATCGACGATCTCGCCGAGCCCATCGTCACCGGACAGGGCGCCCAGCCCCTCGCGCTCGACGATCTCCCCGGGGTCTCCCCCATCGGCCACCATTCGGGTCAGGACGTCGCGGCCGGCGTCTCGGCTCACCTGTTTGGCCTTCACCATCGCGGCCAGCGCGGCCAGGTTCTCCGGCGAGACCTTTGAAGCAGCCGGATCGGCGTCCGATCCGATCCGCTCGACCAACTGCGGAATCCAGTTGGCGAGCTCCACCGCCCCGACCCCGTCGCCGGCCTCGAGCGCACGCTCGAAGTAGTCCCCGAGCTCCGGCCGGAACGCGAACAGCCGCGCGAGCTCGGCGCTGAGCCCGTGGTCATCGGCGAAGCGCCGCTCCCGGTCGGCGGGCAATTCCCCGATCGCCGCCCGCGCGGCCGCCGAGCATCTCATCCGTGGCGACAAGCGGGACGAGATCGGGCTCGGGGAAGTAGCGGTAGTCGTGAGCCTCCTCCTTGGAGCGCAGCGGGGTGAGGCTCCCGCTCACCGGGTCGAAATGGAGCGTCTCCTGAACGACCGCCTCGCCACCCTCGAGCCGGCCGATCTGCCGGTCGATCTCGGCGCGGACCCCACTCTCGAGAAAGCGGAAGCTGTTCATATTCTTCAGCTCGGTCTTTGTTCCGAGCTCGGTCGAGCCGATCGGCCGGACCGACACGTTCGCGTCGCAGCGGAGCGAGCCCTGCGACATGTCGACGTCGGAGACGCCCAGCTGCCGGAGTGTCTCGCGGAGCAGGGTCAACCATTCCCTCACCTGCTCGGGCGAGCGAAAGTCCGGCTCGGTGACGACCTCGACCAACGGGGTGCCGCCGCGGTTGAAGTCGACGATGCTCCGATCGGCACCGTGGATGCGGCCGCTCTGGCCGAGGTGGTCGAGCTTGGCGGCGTCCTCCTCGAGATGGACGCGATGAATTCGCACGTCCCCCAGCGAGCCGCCGCTGCACAGAGGCACGTCGTACTGGGAGATCTGGTAGCCCTTCGGCAGGTCCGGATAGAAGTAGTTCTTGCGGTGGAACAGAGAGCGCTCGGCGATCTCTGAGCCGAGCGCGAGCCCGATCATCAGCCCGAAATGGACCGCTCGCTCGTTGATCACCGGCAGCGAGCCCGGGAGTCCGAGGCACACAGAGCAGGTGTGGATGTTGCGCGGATCGCCGAAGGACAGGTCGCACCCGCAGAACATCTTCGTGCGCGTCTTCAGCTGAACGTGAATCTCGAGACCGATCACGGGCTCGTAGGTCGCGCTCATGATCGGGCGGCGCTCCCGTCGAAGCCGAGCGTCTGCTCGAGCGCGTAGGCGGCGTCGAGCAGACGGTTCTCGCTGAAGGCGGGCCCGCAGAGCTGGAAGCCGACGGGCAGCTCGTCGCTGAGGCCGCAGGGGATCGAGATCGCCGGGATCCCGGCGAGCGGCATCGGGACGGTGCAGAAGTCGTTCAGGTACATCGCCAGCGGGTCATCGGTCTTCGCGCCGAGCTCGAACGCTGTCCAAGGGCTCGTCGGGGTCACGACGAAGTCAAAGCGCTCGAATGCCGCCCTGAAGTCGTCGGAGATCTTCGTGCGCACCTTCTGAGCGGCTCCGTAATACGCGTCGTAGTAGCCGCTCGAAAGAGCGTAGGTGCCGAGCATGATCCGGCGCTTGACCTCGGGGCCGAAACCGGCTGCCCGTGTACGGCTGTACATCGTCTCGAGATCAGCGTCGCCGTCGACCCGCAGCCCGTAACGAACGCCGTCGAACCGGGCGAGGTTCGCCGAGGCCTCCGCGGGCGCGATCAGGTAGTAGGCCGACAGCGCGTGGGGCGCATGCGGGAGCCGGCACGGCTCGATCGAGGCCCCGAGGCTCTCGGCCAACCTCAGCGTCTGCTCAAAGCGCTCGCGCACGCCGGGCTCGACCCCTCCCTCGGCCCCGACCAGCTCCTCGGGCACCCCGAGCCGCAGGCCCCTCAGATCCTCGGCTCGAGGGACCGCGATCGGCTCCGGGAACTCGAGCGACGTCGAATCGCAGGGGTCCTTGCCCACCATGTGTCGCAAGAGCAGCGCGGCATCGGTGACGTCGCGTGTCAGCGGGCCGGCCTGATCGAGCGATGAGGCGAACGCGATCATCCCGAACCGCGAGCATGCGCCGTAGGTTGGCTTGAGTCCGACGATGCCGCAGAGCGCCGCGGGCTGGCGGACCGAGCCGCCCGTGTCGGTGCCGATCGCCCAGGGCGCGAGTCCCGCCGCCACCGCCGCGGCGCTCCCGCCCGATGACCCTCCGGGAACGCGGCTGCGATCCCACGGGTTCAGCACCGGGCCAAAGCCGGAGTTCTCGTTCGAGGAGCCCATCGCGAACTCGTCCTGGTTGGTCTTGCCGAGCAGCGGCGCGCCCGCGTCGGCGAGCTTCGCCACGACCGTGGCGGTATACGGAGGGCGGTAGCCCTCGAGGATCCGCGATCCCGCCTGGCTCGGAACTCCCTCGGTGCAGAACAGGTCCTTGACCGCCACCGGCACGCCCCCGAGCGGGCCTCGGCCAGACGTACCCGGCGCGGGCGGTCCGTCGGCAACCCACGTGAACGCGTTCAGGTCCTCCACCTGTGCTCGAGCGCGGTAGGCCTCGAACAGCTCACCGCTGTCGATCTCGCCGGCACGGACGCGCTCGGCTGCCTGGGCAGCCGTGAGCTCGATCAGGTCCGTCATTGCGCGCCCGGGCTCGGCACGCCGAACCCATCCTCGACCGGCTCGGGCGCGGCCTTCAGCACAACGTCGACCGGGAGCGACGGGATCGGCTCATCGGGCCGCAGAGCGTTGACCACGTCGATCACATGAGAGGTCGGAGGCACGCCGTCGAGATCGAGCTCGCGGATCTTCTCGATGTGGTCGAGCACATGGGAGAGCTCCGACGCCATCCGCTCGACCTCCTCGTCGTCGAGCTCGAGGCGCGCGAGTCGGGCCACGTGCAGAACCTGGTCACGTTGCAGCATGGCGCCTGATTCTAGGAACCGCTCGGCGCCGCCGGCCGTGACGGTCTCGATCTCGCCCGGGCCGTCGCGTTCGGCAACGCCCTCGATTCGCATCGAGACGAATCCGCCGTACAGGATCGCGCAGCTGCTGATCAGACCGAGATACGCCCCGGCCCGCTGATCTACGACGGAGTCAGCCCCGGGAACGTTGATCAGAACCCGGTAGATCAGTACGACCGTCGTGATCAGCGCCAGCACCGTCACGATCACGCTGAACGTGACCGGGAGCGCGGGCGCCCGGTGGCTGGCCTGCAGGTAGGCGAGCGCCAGCGCCGCCAGCGCCGTGATCACGATCAGCCAGCGAACCGCACTGAGGCTGTGCCAGCCGTCAGGCGACGTCGCCACCCCAAGCAGCGATGCCGTGGGCCTGTAGGGCCCCTTGACCGCATACCAGGGCAGCACGAACGTCGACGCGAGCAGTACAACCGCGCCGACACCCGCGACCCATTCGCCACGGCGGAGCCTCGACGGATCGAGATCCATCGGGGCTCCAGCCTAGCTGACGAAGCGACTCAGGAGCCGGGAGGCGGCGACGACGTCGGCGGCTCTGAGGAACCGGCCGGCGGCGTCGAGGCCGGCGGCGTCGGCGACGGGGGGGTTGAGGTCGGCCGCGACGAGACGCCGGTGTCACCCGCACGGGCCTGCGCAGCGAAGAACAGCAGCGCGCCGGCGACGACGACGGAGAGCCAGAAGCCCCAGCCGAGATCGCTGAAATGACCGATGTGGAACAGGAACTTGAGCGCCATGAAGCCAGCGGCCGCGGCCACCAGCACAAAGCGCGTCATCGTCCGGCTCCCGCCGATTTCGGGCAGCTGCGTCTGCGGCGACAGCCGCTCGACGCCCAGATCGGCGACGGCCGCGATCAGAGCGATCACGGCAAGGATGCCCAGCCAACCGTCAGGAGCGTCGGTGGCCGTGAAGTCAAACGACGGGATCGAGATCCCACCTACCGACCCCCCGCCGATCGAGAACCACGGAAAGGCGACGAGCGCGATGAGTAACAGAACGGCGAGGCCACCGACAATCCAGTCGTCCCGCGATACGTTGTCCAGGTTCACTGGGCCCTCCTCCAGATGTTGGTCACGGTGCACATGTTCGAGGTCATCGGTCGCCCTCCTGCCAGCCTCCATTGCCGAAGGCGCAACCCTAGCGCGCCTGTACACCAGGCGCCACCCCTGATTCCTGTGGCCTCGACCGGTGTTCGACGCGTGATCTGGCTCGCTGTTCGCGCATCGAGGCGTGGCCGCCGAGCGCGATCCCGATCGCGGCCAGCAGCCCGAGGATCGCGCCGAGCTTCTGGTCAACCACGTCGGGGGGCGACGGAAGGTTGATCAGCACGCGGTAGATCAGCAACAGGGCGGTCACCGTCCCCAGCGCCGCGACCAGGCCACCGGTGTCGTTGCGGGTACCGTGCGAGCGCTGGGTGGCGTGAAGGATCAGCGCTCCGACGGCGACGATGATCGTGAGCAGCATCAGCCACCGGAGCACGGTCAACCCCTGCCAGGCGTTCTCGGCCGTCGAGCGCTCGACCCCGCTCGTGCGGCCGGGGAGCTCGTCGATCCCGAACCATTCGGTCAGGAACATCAGGGCCAGGAGCGCGAGCGCGCATCCCGCGCTGAGGAGCTCTCCGGTGTCCGCTCGCCGTCTCGGCGGCGGTTGCTCCGCCTCCGGCTCGTCAGCCATGCGCAAGCGCGGCCGCCGCGACCGTGTTGCGCAGCAGCATCGCGATCGTCATCGGGCCCACACCGCCCGGTACGGGTGTGATCAGGCCGGCCACGTGGGACACCGGTTCGAAGGCGACGTCACCCCTGAGTCCGTCGTCCGTGCGGTTCATGCCGACATCGATAACCGCCGCGCCCGGCTTGACGTACTCGGCTCCGATCAGCTCCGGGACGCCGACGGCCGCCACCAGGACATCGGCGCGCGAGCACTCGCCCGGAAGATCGACCGTGCGTGAGTGGCAGATCGTGACGGTCGCGTTGCGCGCGAGCAGCAGCGCCGCGAGCGGCTTGCCGACCAGGTCCGAGCGGCCGACCACGACCGCCTCGGCCCCCTCCAGCGTCACGCGATGGGTGTCGAGCAGTTCGATCACGCCGACTGGCGTGCACGGGCGAAGGCCGGGGCTGCCCTGTGCCAGCCGGCCGGCGCTGATCGGGGTCAGCCCGTCCACGTCCTTGTCGGGTGAGATGCGGGCGGTCAGCGACGGCGCGTCGATGCCCTTCGGCAGCGGGAGCTGCAGCAGGATGCCGCTGATCTCCTCGTCGGCGTTGGCCTCGTCGATCGCCGCCGCGATCTGGGCATAGCTCGAGTCCGCGGGCAGGTGACGGTGATGGTCGGTGATTCCGGCCTCCGCACACGCCTTGCGCTTATTGGCGACGTAGATCGCAGACGCCGGGTCGTCGCCGACCAGGATCGTGGCCAGCCCCGGAGCCATGCGGCCCTGCGCGGTCATCCGCGCGACATCCTGTGCCACCTCTTCCCGGACGCGCGCGGAGATCGCCCGGCCGTCGATGATCGTTGCCGACATGGACTCCAAGCTACCGGTCATCGCCGCGAGATCGGGGCCAGATCGGCCACCAGTTTGCGCTCCGAGCGATCCTTGCTGAAGCGGATGACCACGATTCCCCCGGGCTCGATTCCGGTCACGACCCCCTCGCCGAACGACGGATGGACGACGTCGTCGCCGAGCCGGTAGGCGATCGGGGCATCGGTCCGGGCCGAGCCGTTCTCCCACGAGGTCATTCGGCCGCGCACCGCGGCGAGGCCCCGTGCCGGCTGGCCGTCCCGGTCGGTCAGCTCGGCGGGGATCTCCGAGATGAACCGGCTCGGCGCCCCGAAGCTACGCGCGCCGAACACGTTGCGGGTGCGCGCGTAGGTCAGGTAGAGATCGCGCTCCGCGCGCGTGATGCCGACGTAGCACAGGCGCCGCTCCTCCTCCACGTCACCCTCGTCGAGCGCCCGCGAGTGCGGGAACACACCCTCCTCGCAGCCGATCATGAACACGATCGGGTACTCGAGCCCCTTTGCATTGTGGAGCGTCATCAGCGTCACCAGCCCCTCGTCGTCGCTGCGCTCGTCGGCGTCGGCGATCAGCGCGACCTGCTGGAGGAAGCTGTCGAGCGACCGCTCACCCTCAACGTCGGCGGCGTCGTACTCGGCCGCCACGTTGACGAGCTCCTCGAGGTTCTCGAGCCGGCCCTGCGCCTCGATCGTGCGCTCGGCCTCGAGCGCCTCGGTGTACCCAGTCTCCTGCAGCAGCTCCTTGAGCAGCTCGGCGAGCGGCGCGCTGGACCGTGCCCGCTCGCTCAGGACATGCATCGTTCCCATGAATCGCCGCAGCGCCTTGACCGCTGCCGGCCCGAGGCTGGGGATCTGCTCCGGCTCGGCCGCGGCGTCCCAGACCGAGATCCCCATCGTGTTCGCGAATCCCAGCACCCGCGACACCGACGTCGTGCCGATCCCGCGCCGGGGCGAGTTGACGATCCGCGTGAACGCGCCCACGTCCTGAGGGTTGACGAGCGCAGTCAGGTACGCGATCGCGTCCTTGATCTCGGCCCGCTCGTAGAACTTCGTCCCGCCGATCACCTGGTAGGCCACCTCGGCGCGCACGAGCGTGTCCTCGAGCACCCGCGACTGCGCGTTCGTCCGGTAGAAGACCGCTATCTCGGCCCGCGAGATGCCCTCGTCCAGGAGCCGCTGGATCTCGCCGGTCACGTACCGTGCCTCGGCGTGCTCGTCCTCGAGCTCCCGCACCTTGATCGGGTCGCCCTGTCCCACGTCGGTCCAGAGGGACTTGGGCTTCTGCGCCCGGTTATTGCGGATCACCGCGTTGGCTGCGTCGAGGATCGTCTGGGTTGAGCGATAGTTCTGCTCGAGCCGGATCACGCGGGCGTCCGGAAACGTGTCCTCGAAGTCGAGGATGTTGCGGATGTCGGCGCCGCGGAAGCCGTAGATCGAGTTGTGGGTGACGATCCCGTTGGCGATGAAGTTGTGCGTGTTCTCGATGTCGAGGTCGTAGACGGGGGCGTCGAGCTCGACGCGTTGCACTGCCACGACGACGTCGTACTCGCCGTCCTCGTCAAACATGACCATTCCTGGGCGTACGGACGATGCCGGCGTGAAGGGCAGTGAGTTGCTGGCGAGCTCGTCCCGGTTAGATCCAAGGCGGGCCGTCGGGCGGATCGTCACATCTCCCAGCGCGCTCATGATCCGCTCAGAAAGGTGTGTGATCGTGCCCATGTCCTTGCACGCGGTCTCGACTCGCCAGCCATCCGATCCGCGCCGAGCTGGCCTCACGCTCAGACCGAGCCGTTCCAGCTTCTCGCGGCCCTCACGGTCGTAGCCGAACAGGGCAAGCCGATGCATCGGTGTGCGGCCGCGACGATCTCCACAGAGTGAGATCGCGAGCCGGCGGCGCCGAACTTCCGTCGAGGTATACGTGCTCGGCTGAAAATGGGGCCGGTCCAGATAGAGGCCCTCGTCCGCCAGCAGACGCCGCCCTGCCGCCTCCGTTTCGAGGTCCGCGAACAGTCGATCGACAAGGTACTGGTCCCCGACCAGAGACCGTCCCTGCCAATTCCCGCTCGGACGCGCCACGAACGGCACCGTCGGCAGGCCATGGCGGAGAGATAGCGACATCTCGGCATAGCGTGCCTCCGACTCGGAGGCGTGCGTCGATACCACCCAGGCTGCGTCCGCGTGCTCCGCTCGGGCGCGGAGCGCGACACCGATCACCGGCTTCGCCTGGCCATTCGTGTAGGTGCGCGATGTGCCAACTCGGAAGCCCTTGCCACGCCGCCACATCAGATACGTCAGATACAGCTGAGGCGTTCGGCCGACGACGTACCCGGCGAAGTGGATGTGCTCGGGCGTGCTGACGATTCTCCGACCTGATTGCGTGGTTATCGCGATGCCGGCTCGCCCGACCGATCGATGGGTGTCGAGCACCGCGGCCGGTCGGAAGTCGCCGCTGCCATAACCGGACATGACCTGATCGCCGGTCGAGACCGCCTCGATCGGCCGCTGCGTGCCGTCGGCCATCGTCACCATCGTCCCCTCGACGAGGCATTGCGCGTCGTCACCAACCACCATCAGGTTCCGGTGCTCGCCCGCGATCAGCTGGAGCCACCGGTACTGGGCCTGGTTGGTGTCCTGGTACTCGTCGACGAGCACGTCGTGGAACTGGCTGGCGTAGCGCGCGCGGACCTCGGGGAACAGCTCCATCACGTTGACGGCGCGGACGAGCAGGTCGTCGAAGTCCATCGCGTTCATCCGGTGCAGCTCCCGCTCGTACTGGCGGAATACGTCCGCGACGGTCTGCTCGAAGAACGACCCGACCATCTGGCCGTACTGCTCTGCGTCCCGGAGCTTGTTCTTGGCGTCGGAGATCTGGTTCTGGACCGCGGCAGGGGTGAAGCGCTTGGGGTCGACGCCCAGCTCCTCGATGCAGCGCTTGACCAGCCGCCGGGAGTCGGCCTGGTCGTAGATCGTGAACGAGCGGGTATAGCCCAGCCGATCGGCATGGGCACGGAGCATGCGCGCGCAGGCAGCGTGGAAGGTCATCACCCACATCGCGCGCACGCGCCGACCGACGAGTAGCTCGGCGCGGTCGCGCATCTCGCCGGCCGCCTTATTCGTGAACGTAATCGCGAGGATCTCGTTCGGCTTGGCGAAGTCGGTCGCGACCAGGTAGGCAATCCGGTGGGTAAGCACGCGGGTCTTCCCCGAGCCGGCGCCGGCCAGGATCAGCAGCGGTCCCTCGCCGTGCGTCACTGCCTCCCGCTGGGGGTCGTTGAGGCCGGAGAGCAGCTGCTCGAGTTCGGACGCAAGCTCGGACATCGCGCCCGCTCTACGGTAGCGACGCGCGTGGTCGTTCATGCTCTGGGCCAATGGGCGATCTCGTTACGCGGATACGCGCCGCTTCGGCCAGCGTTGCCGAGCGCTCGCGGTATGTCTCGATCGACCATGAGGCGATCCCAGGCTATGCCGCGGCCCTCCCCGCCGGACATCGGATCGAGCCCAGCGGGCACCTCATCCGGGGCTCCCGCGAGGAGCTGACGGCGGTCTGCCTCACGCTCGACGCGATCAATTTCGGGTCCGGCTGGTTCCCGACGCTGCGCAAGCGCCCCGGGCGCTCCGGCTATGACACGGTCGCGGAGGGTGTCACCAAGCGGTTCCGGCGCGAGGGCCCGTGGCCCGCGGCCGAGCTCGCTGGGATCGGCCCGGGCGAGGTCGCCGAGACGCTCGGGCAGGACCCCGAACACGAGCTCATGGCTCTGTTCGCCGGCTCGCTGCGCGACCTCGGGCGGCACGTGACCGAGGAGCACGCCGGCCGGTTCGCCTCGGTCCTCGAACACGCGGGTGGTTCGGCGGTGGCGCTGGCGACTGAGCTCGGTGGATGGTCGTCGTTCGCCGATGTCTCGAGCTACGACGGCCTCGAGGTCCCGTTCCTCAAACGGGCTCAGATCGCAGCCGCCGACCTCGCGCGGGCCGGCGCGCTCAGGCCCTCCGACCTCGAGCGCCTGACGATGTTCGCCGACAACCTCGTTCCGCACGTCCTGCGCCTCGACGGCGTCCTTCACTTCGAACCCGAGCTCGTGGCCCGGATCGAGCGCGAGGAGCTGATTGACCACGGCTCGCCCGAGGAGGTCGAGATCCGTGCCTGCGCCCTGCACGCCGTCGAGCTGATCGTCGCGGAGCGGCCCGGGACCTACGCGGCCGAGGTCGATCAGGTGCTCTGGAACCGTGGTCGTGGGACCCGCTACAAGTCGCGGCCGCGGCACCGTTCCCGGTGTACTGCCTACTGAGTTAGATGAGCGCTTCGGAGCGCGCCCGCATGATCGCCTCCGCCCCGGCCTCGCCGACCAGCAGCTCGGCCCGCATCGTCCCGCTGGCGACGAGATCGAGAGCGGGGAAGCGGCCGGAGATCGTGAGCACCCGATCGAGCGCGATGATCGTGGTCTCGCCGCCGATCGGCGCCGATGCGGTCGCGATCACGGTCAGCGAGCCGCCGTCGACGATGTTCCGCGCCGCGGCCATCGCCTTGCGCGCGGCGTGCGCGTGCATCCCGTCGAGCGAGTCGATCAGGACCACCGCGTGGGCGCCGCGCGCGGCGATCCGGCGGGCCTGGTCGACCACGAGCTCGACCGAGTGGTCCTGCGCATCGGGCGAGGCGCCGAGGCTGAGAGCGGTGCTCGGCGCGTTCGCGCCCGCGCTCCACTCCGAGATCTCCTCGGGCCGGACCCCGGCCAGCGCGACCGAGATCTGAATCTCGTCCAGACCCGACAACGCGGCGAGCAGCCGGCGGAGCGCCTCGGTCTTGCCGGCGCCGGCGGCGCCGACGATCGCCACCCGCGATCCCCGCCCGAACGGGGCCAGGAACTCGATCGCCTTGACCGTCGGGTCATCCGAGCCGAGCCGGAAGCGGTCCTGCGGGAATGCCGCGGGCAGATCGTCGAAGCGGGCGCTGTCGGTGACCTCGTCGGCGGGCCGGTCGTTGATCGTGTCGATCCGGACCATCGAGGCGAACCGCTCGGAGCGGCGCGGCGCCCGACGCGGCCCGGAGACGCGATCGCCGGACACGAGCTCGCAGCGCTTGACCTGGGCGGCCGAGATGTAGACGTCCTGGTCCGAAGGCTCCGGGGGATCGACGCGCACGAAGCCGGAGCCATTTGGGAGCAGCTCGACGACGCCCTCGACGATCCGATCCTCGGGATCCCCGGGCTCGGCCTCGCCGGCCTGCTCGTCAGCGTCGGCGGAGTCACCGTTCTCATCCTCGTCGCGGTCGGCGCTCCGGCTCGACGCGCGGCCACGTCCTCCTCGCCGTCCCCGGCGCCGCTTGGCGGGGGCCTCCTCTTCGCGCGGCTCCTCCTCTTTGCGCGGCTCCTCGTCCTCGCGCGGCTCGTGCTCTTCGCGCGGCTCGTGCTCTTCGCGCGGGGTCTCCTCCTCTTGGCGCGGCTCCTCATCCTCGGCGGCCGGCTCGTCTTCGCCGGCCTCGCCGCTCTGGCGGCCGAGGATGGCGGCGATCAGCGCCTCCTTGCGGAGCCGGCGATAGCCGTCGATCGACAGCTCAGACGCGATCGCGTGCAGGTCGGCGAGCGGGCTGGCTTCTAGTGCTTCGCGGTCGAGCACGGACATGAGTACCTCCTGGCGGTGTGTATCGGTGGGCTCCGGCCGCGTCGAGGCAGCGGCCGGCGATCTGCGCTCTTGAATCTAGCGCGCCGGCGTCTCGGCGAGCGTTCCGGTGAGGCCGGCCAGCCAGGCTCCGAACTCCGGCCGGGAGCGCCAGTCGGCGTTGAAGCGCTCGATCCCGGAGCTCGTGAGCGGATGGTCGAGCATCGCACGCAGAACCTTTCCCGGCACGGTCGCGACCTCGCATCCGAGCTTCGCGGCCGTGACGACGTGCTCGGGATGACGGATCGACGCCGCCAGCACCTCCGAGGTCACGCCGGCGGGCCGGAGCGCCGCGACGATCCCCGCCAGCACCTCGGCGGAGTCGATCGAGACGTCGTCGAGCCGACCCATGAAGCAGGAGATGTAGCCGGCACCGGCCTCGGCCGACAGCAGCGCCTGGGTGGGCGAGAACACGAGCGTCATGTTGACTGCGATGCCCTCGTGGGACAGGGTCCTCGTGGCCCGGAGGCCGGCGGCGCCGAACGGCACCTTGACGACCACGTGCTCGTGGAGCGCGGACAGCGCGCGGCCCTGGACGATCATCTCCTCGGGATCCTCGGAGACGACCTCCGCCGAAACCGGGCCGGCGACAAGCTCGCAGATCCGCTGGATGATCTCCCCCGGGTCACCGTCCTCGCGCGCCAGCAGCGAGGGATTCGTCGTTGCGCCGCAGAGCACTCCCCACTCGGCGATCTCCTGCACCTCGGCGACCGAACCGGTGTCGATGAACAGCCTCATGCGCTCGGACCTCCTCCTTGTTGCTCAACGGCGGCGAGCGGATCTTTGCAGTCGCCTCGGCGGAATCGGCCGGCCGCGACTAGCTCGTTTCCCGGCGCAGACGGTCGGCCAGGCGCACCCCGGGATCGAGCTCGCGTTCGCCCTCGAGCACGGCTCGGACGGCGAGGAAGTCGGCCACGTCGGCGACGTCGTGCACCCGCAGCATGTGCACTCCGGCAGCGACGCCGTGGGAGACCGCAGCCAGGGTCCCGGCCAGCCTGGCCCCAGGCGTCCGCAGTGTGATCGCGCCGATGAAGTCCTTGCGCGACACGGGGAGCAGGATCGGGCGCTCGAATGCGTGCAGCGCCGGCAGCGCCCGGAGCACCTCCACGGTCTGCGAGGGCGTCTTGCCGAAGTCCGGCCCGGGATCGAGCATCAGCTGCTCGAAGGCCACCCCACGCGCGAGCGCGAGGTCGATCCGCTCGGCCAGGAACTGCTCAACGTCGCGCGCGGCGCGGCCGTCGAGCGACGGGTCGAGGAGCTTCTGCTTCGGAGCCGCACGCGTGTGCATCAGCACAAGTCCTGCGCCGGTCGCGGCGCAGACCTCAGCCAGCCGAGGGTCGCGCAGACCACTGACATCGTTGACGATCGAGGCACCGGCCGCGACAGCCGCCTCGGCGACCTCCGGCTTGTAGGTGTCGACCGAGATCAGCGTGCCGAGCCGGTCGCGCACGGCCTCGATTACCGGCACGACGCGCTCAATCTCCTCGGCTGCCGTAACCGCGGGCCGGTTGGTGACTCCGGACTCGCCGCCGATGTCGATCAGATCGGCCCCGGCCTCGAGCAGCGATGCCGCGAGCAAAACACGATCCTCGAGCGAGCGCCCGGTGGGGCCGTCGGAGAACGAATCGGGCGTCGCGTTGACGATTCCCATCAACCACGGCCGGCCGCCCAGCTCAAGCTCGCCGTCCGCTGTTCGTAGCCGGCGCGCCGGGATGATCACGGCGCCGACTGCGTCGCGACCGTGTCCGTGCCTGAGCCGGTCAGGCGCCAGGCTCGGTAGCAGGCCGACGCCTCGAGCATCGCCGCGTGGGCACGCCGGCAGCCGGCGCAGCTGTCCAGGTGCGCGTGCAGCCAGGCGTCGTCGTCGGCTCCGAACGGCTCGGAGTCCTGGCGCAGCGCCAGCAGCCGCCACGCCCGGTCGCGCTCAGAGCACGGCTGGGCGCCGGCGTCGATCGACGAGCCGCGCCGCTGCGCCCGCAGCTGCAGCCGCGCGCGGGCGAGCAGCGGCGCCACGGCCGCCGGCTCGATCCCCAGCACCCTCGCGATGTCAGCGTACGAGAGGCGCAGCGAGTCGCGCAGCGCGAGCGCCTCGCGATGGCGCTCGGGCAGGCTCGAGGCGGCTCGGGCCATCTCGACCGCCACCGCACCGGCCAGTCCGGCAGACGCCGGGACATCATCCGGAGGGTCCACGTGCTCAGCCCTCGCTCGGCACGCCCGCGCGGCCGCGGCAAGCTGCTGCGCGCGGTCGGTTTCATCGGCGGTCCGAGCCTCTCTCGCCGCGTCTGCGGCCGCGCGACCTGGACCCAGCACACGCACGCAGAAGTCGAGCACCTCGTCCACGCCCTGAGCCTAGCCGACCCCAATCGCGAGGCCCTCGGCGCCCGCCTCCTCACGAAAGCGCTGCACCTCCTGCTCGGTTCGGCGCGCGTCCCAGTCGAGGATCGCGGCCATCGCCCTGGCCACGATCCGCGGCACCTCGCTGTCGGCAGAGGCCAGCTCACGGCCGGCGAGGAGCCCGAGCCGGGTGCGCCGCAGAAGCACGTCCCCCACGGTCCGGGCCTGGTCGTTGGCGGCCGCGTAGGGCGCCTCGGCGAGAAGGTCGGGGAGCCCGGAGACGATCGGCTGTGCGAGCTCGCCGCGCTCGGCCGCGACGTCGAGCACCTGCTCAGCCGCGTGCCCGTAGCGGCCGGCGAGCGCCGCGTAGGACCCATCCGGGACCCCCTCCACCCGCGGCAGGGCGCCTGGATCGATCGAGGCGCCGAGCGGGATCTCGTGCGTCCGGCAGGGGGCCTGGCGCCCGTCACGCTCGACCAGGCGGTCGACGACCATCTTCGCCATCCGCCGCCAGGTGGTCAGCTTGCCGCCGGTGATCGTGATCATCCCGCTCGAGGTCTCGTACAGCTCTGCCTTGCGTGAGATGTCGACCGACTTCCTGCTGTCGCCGCTCGAGATCAGTGGCCGCACGCCGGCGAACGCGCCGGTGATCCGGTCGATCCCGAGATCGGTGCCGAAGAACGCGTTGATCGCGTCGAGCAGGTAGCCGATGTCCTCCTCCGAGGGCTTGACGTGATCGATGTTCCCGTCGTAGTTGTTGTCGGTGGTGCCGACGAGCGTCCGGCCGAGCCACGGCAGGGCGAAAATCGAGCGCCCCTCCCCCGCCGGCACGATCGCGCCCGCGGTCATCGGCAACACCTTTGCGTCGATCGTGATGTGCGTGCCGCGGCTGGGGGCGATCGTCGGGACCTCGGCCTCGGAATGGAGCTCCTCGGGTCGGATCCTGTCCGCCCACACGCCGGTGGCGTTGACGACGTTGTCCGCACGCACGACCAGCTCGCCGCCGGTCTCGGCGTCGCGCACGGTCACGCCGGTGCCCCGTCCGTCGTCGCTCTCGAGCTCGATCACCTCGAGGCGGTTGGCGCAGATCGCCCCGAACCGCTCGGCCTCGGCCAGCACGGTCAGCACCAGCCGTGAGTCGTCGGTCTGGCAGTCGTAGAACAGGTAGGCGCCGGTGGGGTTGCGGCCCCGCAGCGCGGGCACCAACGCAGCCACCTCCTCCCCATCGATCACGCGATGGCGCTCGGGGCTCCAGTCGACCTCCTGCCCGTCGGCCGCGGCACGCTCGGCCCGCCGCTGGCTGCGGCGGCTGCGCCGCCGCGGCGTCGCCATCACGTCGTACATGTTCAGCCCGATGCCGACGAGGCGGTCAGGCCGGGCGCCGTCGAAGGCGGGAACGACCATGGGCAGCGGCTTGACCAGATGCGGGGCCAGGTTGACCATCAGCTGGCGCTCGAGCAGGGCCTCGCGCACGAGGCCGAGGTCGAAGTTCTGCAGGTAACGAAGCCCACCGTGGACGAGCTTGGACGAGCGGCTGCTGGTGCCCGAGGCGAAATCGGCCTTCTCGACCAGGGCGACGCTGTATCCGCGCGACGCCGCGTCGAGCGCGACGCCGGCGCCGGTGATCCCGCCGCCGATCACGACCACGTCGAATCTCTCAGCGACCAATGCCTCCAGTGCGCGCTCGCGGGTGAGCATGCCGTCAATCTACTGGCGGCCCGTGGCGGGCGCGGAACCCCTTTTTCCGTGGGTTCTGGCCGAGGCGGGGCTTCGGGCGCACGGAGCGGGCGGCGAGCGGGCATAACCTCGAAAACCCGGCGCAACGGACGCGGGCATGCACGATTAAGTCTGCTCAGCAGACCCAAACTGCCATCCCCGCCCCGCCAGAACCGAGTTTCCGAGGTAACTCACGCCCCTCACGGTCACACCGGGACCACACCTCCCTCCGTGCCGTGCACCTCGAGCCAACCGGAGCCGGACGAACGCAACAAGTGCGTATCCGGTTGGCTCAGGGTGGGTGCTGGAGCTGTGGCCGTGTCGTGATCTGACCAGAGCGCGGTCTTGGGCGACCGGGCCGCGGCAGGGAAAGGCGATCGCGATCCCCCCTTGGGATCTCAGGTTCGTATATGAGCCCTGAGACCCCAACACCCTCGTGGAACCCGCGAACCTGCGCTGCGTCGCACGACCCGATGGGACCTCGTGGTCTCGCCATCCCCCAACAGACGTGGCCGCGACGCGCGAGGTACGCGCACCCGGCACGCCCACCGTCCCCACCTGAGCCAACCGGAGCCGTACTAACGCAACAAATTGGCACGGCCGAAGCGAGGGAGGCGGGAAACTCCCCGTGGCGGGGAGTTTTGGACCTCGGTCGCCCGGCCCGACACGATCTGCTGCGTTAGTCCCGGGAAGCACCCGGGGCCGCAGCACCCGGGGCCGCAGCCCTCGGGTCCCGGCTGCTAGCCGCCGGCCTTGCGGTACAGGCCGAGGACGATGTCGTACATCGCGGGCGACGTCTCCTGGAAGCCCGGGCAGCACGTGGGACCGCCGACGTTGCTGATGCCGATCTCGATGTGTGGGCCGCTCGAGATGCCGACATCGCCGCAGCCGACCTCGGCGATCGGCTCGCCGGCCGTCACGTGGGCGCCGACCTTGACCAGCGCGGGGGCGGCGTGGCCGTAGTAGATGTAGCGGCCCTTGTACTTGCCGCTCGCGACCTTGAGGATCGGTGCATAGGGGCCGAATCCGGAGATCCCCTCGGCGACGATCGTGCCGTCGGTCATCGCGACCTCGACCACCTTCGAGCCGCAGGCGCCGCCGAGGGTGGAGATGTCGACGCCCTGGTCGAGCGTCCAGTAGTGCGGCGATACGACGCGGGACAGCGGCCGCAGTGGGAACACCCACTGACCGGAGCCCGAGGTGGGCGTGCCCGAGCCGCTGGGCAGTGTGAGCGTGGCGCTCTTGGAGCCGGACTTCACGGCGGCCCACAGGGTCGCCGCGGTCCGGCGCCCGACCGTGCCGCTGGCCGGATACAGGTGGTAGGCCCGCTGGAAGTGCTTCACGGTGCGCTGAGTCCGGTCACCGAAGTGACCGGTGAGGGGAATCTGGTAGCCGATGTCCGACAGCCAGGTCTGAAGCGTCTTGACGTCCGCGCCGCTCATGCCATGGCGCAGGGTGCGGCTGAAGATCGCCCTCCCGGAATCCTTGCTGACGATGCCGTTCGGGTTGGCCTGTGTGATCAGACCCGAGCCGCCCGAAGGCCCGCGGCCTGAGGACGATGCCGCCGCGGTCGCCGCGATGGCGAGCATCGCCAGGGCCAGGAGCACGATCAGTCTGCGCGCACGTCCCATATGGCCGTGACGTTCGGCGCGCACACCCGTCCGGGGCCTCCCAGGACCCGGGTTGCGCATCTTCGACCTCGAAAACCTGCAGAAAACTGACAGCGCGCAATCCTCCGCGGTAGCGGTATTGCATTTCGCGCCTGGTGCCTACGGGGTTAGCTGACGGGCTAGCGCTGTTTGATTAGCGCTTCTCGCGGATCACCGCGAGACTCGCCCCAAATAATTGGGTTCCCCGTTCCCCGGGGCGGCATTCCGGGGACTCGGCGGGGCTGAAGCTATCAGAAACGGTGGATACCCGCTAATGGTTAGGTTTAAGCACCCCGGCCGCGCTGCCGCCCCGCCGCGACGGTTCACCTGCGGCCAGGAACCTGCCTCCGCCCAGAACCTCGAGGCCAGTTGCGACCCCGATCGTGGGCGCGATCGTGATCGCCGGGTTCAGCGGCGAGGTGTCGCTGATCGCGAACGACTGGCCGAGCGCCTCGAGGCCCGACGTCGTCGGCAGGGCGATGAACGCCGGCTCGGCCGTGGTGGTGGACGAGTTGCGCTGCGACGCGCGCGGGGCGGCGATCGCGTCCGGGAGCGACATCCCGCGATCGATCCGGTTCATCAGGATCTCGAGCACGGTCGTGATGATCGTCGCGCCGCCCGCTGCGCCGACGGCCATGAACGGGCGCCCGTGACGGAGCACGATCGTCGGGGACATGCTCGAGCGCGGGCGCTTGCCGGCGGCCGGCAGGTTCGGGTCTGGAACCCCGGCCTGGACCGGCGCGAAGTCGAAGTCGGTCAGCTCGTTGTTGAGCAGGAACCCGCGGCCGGGGACGACGATGCCGCTGCCACCGAGCTCCTCGATCGTGTTCGTGTAGGAGACGACGTCCCCGTAGCGGTCGGCGACGACGAAGTGGTTCGTGCTGGCGCCGTCGTGCGGGAGCGCGGCACTCGTCGGCTGGGTCGGCGTGCATCCGCCCGCGCCGGCGGACGGGTCACCCGGCGCGACCGGGCTGGTGAGCGCGTGCGTGGGGTTGATCAGGCACGCCCGCTGGCGCCCGAACCCGGGCGATAGCAGTCCGGAGAGCGGCACGTTCACGAACGCGGGGTCCCCGACGTACCGGTTGCGGTCGGCGAAGGCCAGCCGCGTCGCCTCGAGGAAGTGGTGCCACTGCTGGACGTCGCTCTCGTGCGCGAGGTCGAAGTTGCTGAGGATGTTCAGCGACTCGCCGACGGTCGAGCCGCCGCTCGAGGACGGCGCCATCGAGTACACGTCATAGCCGCGATAATCGACGTGGGTCGGCGGACGGAAGATGGCTTCGTAGCGGGTGAGGTCCGAGCGCTGCATCAATCCGGGCCGCGGCACCAGCGTCGCCCCGGGCGCGAGTGGCAGGTGGTGCACGGTGCGGACGATGTCGCGGCCGATCGGCCCGCCGTAGAACGCGCCCACACCCCGGCGGCCAATCAGCTCGTAGGTACGGGCCAGGTCGGGGTCACGCAGGCGGTAGCCGACCGGCGGCAGTTGCCCCCCGGGCAGGAACATGGAGCTGGTGGAGCTGAACTGGTCGAAGCGGAACGCGTTCTCGCGCGTCTCCTCGCGCAGGTTGGCGTCGACCTTGAAGCCGCGTCTTGCCACCCGCTCGGCCGGCCGCAGGTCCGCTCGGAGGCTGAACCGGCCCCAGCGCGCGAGCGCTCGCTGCCAGGTCATGAGGGTTCCCGGCACTCCCACCGAGAGGCCGCTCGTCACCGCGGTCGGGAAGGCCAGCGGCTGGCCCGTCGACGGGTCGATGAACAGGTTCTGATCGGCCGAGGCCGGCGTCGTCTCGCGTCCGTCAATCGTGTAGACGCGGTGGGTTCGGGCGTCGTAGTAGACGAAGTAGCCGCCGCCGCCGATCCCGGCCACGTACGGGTCCGAGACGCCGAGCGTGGAGGCGACCGCGACCGCGGCATCGGCGGCGGTTCCACCGTGCGCAAGCACGTTGAGCCCGGCTCGTGTCGCCTGCGTCGTGTCCGAGACCACGGCTCCGCCGGTCCCGGTGGCCACGGCCTGCTTGCCCGCGGCCGCCGCCGAGGCGGCGCCCAGGAGGGCGAGCGAGGACACGACCGAGACGACGGCGCAGACACGACGCACGTCTAGGTGCTGCCCGCCTCGACGGGCGGCTAACCAGCGATTGTGTCCGTCTGCTGACCTCGCCGCGGCGGAAGCCGCGAGGCCTCAGCTCGCCGCGGCAGAACCCGCGACGACCCTAGTGAGCCGGATCGGCGACGCCCGCCTGACGGCGCTCGTTGACGATCTCCTTGATCCGGTCGAGCGTGTCCGAGGACATCCTCCGGATCTCCCAGTGGGTCAGCTTGATCACGCGCATCGGCGAGGTGGCGATCACGTCGGCGTTGCGCGGCTCGCGCTCGAGCAGCCCCATCTCGCCGATCAGGTCACCCTCCTTGAGCGAGGCGATCTTCTGCCCGTCTCGGAGCACGTCGGCGCTGCCCTCCTCGATCGCGATCAGCTCGGTCGAGTAGTCGCCCTGTTTCATCAGGATCTGCCCCTCGGCGATGCTGGTCTCCGTGGCGAACGCAGCCAGGCGCTTGGCCTCGTCATCGGACAGCTGCGAGAACAGTGGGATTGCGGTCAGCCGGTTCGGATCCATGGGTCACTCCCGATTTCTGTTAGCAGACGGGGCTGACTCTATCTACAGGGCGTTGACCTCGGAGGTGATGTCGCTCACGGACTGCTTGGCGTCGCCGAACAGAAGCGAGGTCTTCTCCTCGTAGAAGAGCGGGTTGTCGATGCCGGCGAATCCGGACGCCATCGAGCGCTTGAGCACGACCACCGCGCCGGACTTGTCGACCTCGAGGATCGGCATGCCGTAGATCGGCGATCCGGGCTCGTTCTCGGCCGCCGGGTTGGTGACGTCGTTTGCGCCGATCACCAGCGTCACGTCGGTTCGCGGGAACTCCGGGTTGATCTCGTCCATCTCCTTGAGCAGGTCGTACGGCACGTCGGCCTCGGCCAGCAGCACGTTCATGTGCCCCGGCATCCGCCCGGCGACCGGATGGATCGCGTACTTGACCTCCACACCCTTGGCTTCGAGCGCCTTCTCGAGCTCGCGCACGGCGTGCTGGGCCTGTGCGACGGCCATCCCGTAACCGGGCGCGATCACGACCTGGCGCGCGTAGGAAAGCTGGATCGCCACGTCCTGCGCGCTCGTGGACTTGACCGGTCCGCGGTCGGTATCGCCGGTGGGAGCGGCGACGGCACCGCCGAAGCCACCCGCGATGATCGCCGGGACCGACCGGTTCATCGCTTTCGCCATCAGGTTGGTGAGGATCGTTCCCGAGGCGCCGACGATCATTCCCGCGACGATCATCGCCGTGTTGTTCAGGGCGATTCCGGTGGCGGCCGCGGACAGCCCGGTGAATGCATTCAGAAGCGAGATCACCACCGGCATGTCGGCGCCGCCGATCGGCAGCACGACCATGTTCCCGAGCAGCGCGGAGACGACCAGGATCCCGACGACGAACAGCCCCTGGGAGTGCGCCCCGGCGGCGAGGGCGACCGCCGAGGCGACGGCGATCACGAACAGGGCCAGGTTGATGAACGACTGCCCGGGGAGCTTGATCGGACGGCCGGGCAGGATCTCCTGGAGCTTGCCGAAGGCGATGTTCGAACCCCAGAACGAGATCGACCCCACGATCGCCGCGAACAGCGTCGGGATCTCGGACTTCTCCACCCACAGGCTCCCCCCACTGGCGAAGTGGTGGCGGTACTCGATCCAGGCGATGATCGCCACCGCGCCGCCGCCGACCCCGTTGAACAGGGCGACCATCTGCGGCATCGCGGTCATCTTCACCTTCAGCGCCGCCGGCGCCCCGATCGCCGTACCGATCACCAGGCCAAGCGCGATCAGCCAGGGCGTGGACGAACCGGACAGGACGTGTGGAGTTATGAGCGTCGCGACGACTGCGATCACCATGCCGACGGCGGCGATCTTGTTGCCGCGGACCGCCGTGCGCGGGCCGGTCAGCCCGCTCATCCCGTAGATGAAGAGCGAGAACGCGACGATGTACAGCGCGTCGATGAAGTTCTGCTTCTGCAGGAAGATGGTGGCGAGCATCACTGCTCGTCGTCCCCGGTCTTCGGCGGATCCTTGCGCTTGAACATCCCCAGCATCCGGTCGGTTACGAGGAACCCGCCGATGACGTTGATCGTCCCAAACACGATCGCGACAACCAGCAGCGCGTGCTCGAGCACACCGTGCGCCTCGTGCATCAGCAGCAGGCCGCCCAGCAGGACGATGCCGTGAATCGCGTTCGTCCCCGACATCAGCGGCGTGTGCAGCGTGTTCGGCACCTTGGAGATGACCTCGAACCCGACGAACGCGGCCAGGACGAGGATTGCGATCTCGGTGACTGTGCTCATGTGGCTCCTATCGCCTCGCGGGCGGCGGCGTTGACAATCTCCTTGTCCCGCGTGATGCACGCGCCGGCGATCACCTCGTCCTCGAAGTCGAGCTTCAGCTCTCCCTCCTCGGAGATCATCAGGCCCAGCAGGGACTCGATGTTGCGCGCATACAGCTGCGAGGCGTGCTCGGCCATCGTGCTTGGCACGTTGAGCGGGGCGATGATCTTGACGTCGTGGCGCAGCACGGTCTCGCCGGGCTCGGAGAGCTCACAGTTGCCGCCCGTCTCCGCCGCCAGGTCGACGATCACCGACCCTGGCTTCATCAGCTCGACCGCCTTCTCGGTGACCAGGATCGGGGCGCGCCGCCCCGGGACTGCGGCCGTCGTGATCACCACGTCGACCTTCCCGATCGCCTCCGCCATCAGCTCCTGCTGGCGAGCCTGCTGCTCGGCCGTCAGCTCCTTCGCGTAGCCGCCCGCGCCCTCGAGGTCGCCCCCGAGGTCGAACTCCAGGAACTTCGCTCCGAGCGACTCGATCTGCTCCTTGACCGCGGCGCGGACGTCGAAGCCCTGGACCACGGCTCCGAGCCGGCGCGCGGTCGCGATCGCCTGCAGGCCCGCGACACCGGCGCCCAGAACCAGCACCGTGGCGGGCCGGATCGTGCCCGCGGCGGTCATCAGCATCGGGAAGAAACGGCCGATCTCGGTCGAGGCGATCAGCACCGCCTTGTAGCCGGCGATGTTCGCCTGGCTCGACAGGGCATCCATCGACTGCGCGCGGCTGATCCGCGGCACGGACTCGAGCGCGAAGCTGGTCGCGCCCGTCGCGGCGATCGCCCGGATCCCCTCCGCATTGCTCAGCGGTTGCAGGAACCCGATCAGAACGCTCGAAGCCCCAAGCCGGGCGATCTCCTCCGCGCTCGGCGGCGCCACCTTCACCACCACGCCGGCCGACCACGCATCACCGACGAGCTTCGCGCCCGCCTCCTCGTACTGCGAGTCAGGGATCAACGCGCCGGCACCCGCGCCCTCCTCCACGAGCACCTCATGACCCTGGCCAACAAGCTTCTTCACCACCTCGGGCACCAGCGCCACACGGCGTTCGCCCTCGGCGGTCTCTCTGGGCACACCTATCTGCATCGGGCGCGAGAGGCTATCGATCCGGGGCTGGAGTCGTCGTGTAGTTAGCCGAGGCCAACCGGCGCCAGCGCGATCGCCGCCACCAGGCCCACGTCGCTCGCGTACCGGAGCACGGGCGAATCGGACCGCGCGCCCCGACCACCCGAGCTCGTTCGATGCGCTGCTTTCCGGTGCCTTGCCGCGGCGGCGGCCTTGGCCCGAGCCGCGGCCTTCGAGGCCCCGCCATGGCTCCCGGAGTGGTGCGAGCCGAATGGGACGAGCGGCAGCGGCTTGCGGGACAGTGCCATCACGGCCTGCGCGGTCACCCACACAGGCGTCTGATCGCTCGTGCGCGAGTAGTGGACGTGGCCATCGGGTCCGACCAGTGACTGCAGGTAGCGCAGCGGGGACACGGATCCGCTGCGGCGAACCGAGCTCGGATCGACCCCGGCCGCCACCAGGCCCTGGATCGCCCACGCCGTCGACTGGGCGTTCGACTGCCCGCCATGCAGCGCCGGCATGCCACCGTCACGATTCTGCGAGCGGCGGATGAACTTGATCGCCCGTGACCGGGCCGACCCGGCGCCCGATGCTCCGGCCAGCGCCTGGAGGGCGGCGCCGGTGTCGTCGACGTCGCTGCCCCCGCCCGCGCGGGCGAAGTTGAAGCCGCCATCCCGGTCCTGCTGGTGAATCAGCCACGAGAGCGTGCGGGCGGGCGGCGCGACGCCCGCGGCCCGCAGCGCGAGCACCGCGAACGAGGTCCAGTTGACCTGGTCGGATACCGAGCCGTCGGCGCGGATGTCGCCCTCGAGCCGGCCGAGGAGATCGTGGCCGCCGAACCGGCGCACGGAGACCCCGGCCGCGCGGACGGCGAGAATCGTCCGCTCGAGCGAGCCCGGGTCGAGCGAGCTGCCAACGCCGCCGCGGATGTAATCAAGCAGGCTATTACCTCCCCGGCGGACGTTCTGGGGGTTGTGCCCCTCGGCGGCCAGCCCGAGCGCGACCCAGCCGGCGTAAAGCTGGGAGGAGGGCGCGCCGGGCGATGAGCCGAAGCCGCCGTCGCGGTGCTGGGAGGACAGCAGGTAGCCGGTCGGCGTGCCGGCGGCCGCGGCGGCGCCGCCTCCCACCGCCGCCTGGGCAGCCATCCACGCCCCGGCGGTGGCGATGATGGCGACGCCCAGCGCGGTCGCCGTCGCCTTGTGGCCACGAGCGCCCTCCCACGTCACCTGCATCCGGCGGCTGAAGCGCTGGAGCGAGTGGATCAGGGCGGGACCGAAGGCGAGCGCAAACACGACGCAGCCAGCCGCGTGGATGAGGTCGAACCCGGTCCCCTTGCCGACGTACACGCCGAGGGCGGACAGACTGTGGTCGCTGTAGGTGACCCAATCGCCGACGTCCTGGAAGGCGGCAAATGCGTAGCCGACGATTCCGCACACGACCGCGAGCGGCCAGCGCCCGATCCGGCCCCGCGTCGGGCGGAGAAGGGCGGCGCCGATGATCCCGGTCATCCCCCACGCCACCATCTGCCACGGGGTCCACGGGCCCTGGCCGAAGAAGAAGTTCGAGGTCAGCCCGGCGAGCGCGCCGACGGCGAACCCGGGCGCCCCGCCGAGCGCGTACCCCGACACCAGCACGATGTCGGTCGTGGGCTTGACGTTCGGCAGCGCGGCGAAGGCGATCCGCCCAAGCGCGGCGAACGCCGCAAGGGTCGCCACGAGCGCGACGATCCGGGCATCGGGCCGGGAGCGCTCATACCACGCGAAGCCGCTCGCCAGGGCGATGGTCAGGATCGTGAATGCGGCCAGCTGCCAGCTCATGCCGGCACCTCCTCTCTGTGTCCGAGCCTCGCCACGCCCTGCTCAGGCGTGAGCGCCGATCCGCCGAGGATGCGGGCGGTCTCGGTGGCGAAGTAGGTTCCGCCCGACAGGATCTCCGCCGGCGCGCCGTCGGCGATCGGCGCGCCGTCAGCGAGCAGGATCACGCGCTCGGCGAACGCGGCCACGAACTCTGGATCGTGGGTCGCCACGAGCACCGCAGCATCGAGCCGCGCGAGCAGACGTGCGAGATCGTCCTTGAGGCCGCGGTCAAGGCCGCGGGTCGGCTCGTCGAGGCAGACGACCGCGGCGTCGCCGGCGAGCACGATCGCGAGCGCCAGCCGCTCCCGCTCGCCGACCGACAGGTCTCGAGGGTTGCGTTCGGGCTCCACGACGAGCCCGACGCGGAGCAGCGACTCGGGCGGCGCCTCCTGAGCGACCGTGTCGTGGATCAGGTAGTCGTTCGGATTCTGGAGCAGCAGCGCCACCCGGCCGGCCGCCTGCACCCGCCCGCGCGTGGGTTTCATCAGGCCGGCGGCGTGGCGCAGCAGCGTCGACTTGCCCGCGCCATTGCGGCCCATCAGCGCGACCTTCTCGCCGGGCGCGAGCGCGAGCGACGCGTTGCGGAGGATGCTCGGCCCGTCGCGGAGCTCGTGCCAGACGCGGTCGAGACGGAGCGCCGGATCCCCCGCCGGGGCCGGAGCACTGCCGCGCTGCGCCGGCGCTGGCGCGTCGTCGAGCTCGACCGCGGCGCGACGCAGTGCTGCCCGGGCGGCCTTGACGCCCGGCGCCGGTGTCAGCCCGAGGCCGTGGAGCAGGCGGGCGCCCGGAGTCGCGAGCTCCGGGGCGGAGCTGATCGCCCACTCGAGGAAGGCGGCGGGCGAGCCATCGCACACGATCCGACCGGCGTCCATCGCGATCACCCGGTCGGCGAGCCCCAGGCATCGTTCGAGCCGGTGTTCGGCGAGCACGATCGCGACGTCAGAGTCCTCGTTGAGCCTGCGCAGGGTCCCGATCAGCTCGTCACCGGCGACCGGGTCGAGCTGCGAGGTCGGCTCGTCGAGGAGGAGCAGGCGGGGACGGCCGCCGATCGCCGCTCCGAGCGCGACACGCTGAAGCTCTCCGCCCGACAGTTCTGCGGTTGGGCGTTCGAGGAGCTCGGCGACGCCGAGCGACAGCGCCGCCTCCTCCACGCCACGCGCCACCGCCGCCGGCTCGAGCCCGCGGTTCTCGAGGCCGAAGGCGAGCTCCGCCCGCACGGTCCCCATCACGACCTGCGTCTCGGGATCCTGGAACAGGGTCCCGACCTCGGCGGCGAGGTCGCCCGGACGGTGCTCGCGGGTGTCGAGACCCGCAACGATGGCCCGGCCCGCGAACGAGCCCCCATGGAAGTGCGGAACCAGCCCGTTGGCCGCTCGCAGGAGCGTCGACTTACCGCACCCAGAGGCGCCCGCGAGCACGACAAGCTCCCCCGGCTCGATCTCGAGGCTGACTCGGTCGAGCGCCGGCCGCTCAGCGTTCGCATAGGTGTAGGAGACCTCATGCAGCGCGAGGACGCTCATCCGATCCCCCGTCTCTGCGCGAAGGGCAGCAGCGAGCACGCCAGCAGCGACACCGCCAGTGCAGCCGCGCCGGACACGGAACCAAGGCGCAGCGCCGGGTAGGCCCGGAACGGCGCCAGGCCGCCGGCCGCCCCGGCGATCGCCAGTGCGAGGATGCAGACCGCTGCGGCAGCGAACGCGATGTCGTGGCGCGACCACGGCCTCGAGCGCCGCGGCGGTTTGTGCGCCGCGCCGTAGCCCCGAACCTCGAGCGCAGCCGCCACGTCGAGCGCGCGGTCGAGCACGCCGGCGGTGGCCGCGCGCAGCAGCTGGAACCGCGACGGAGGCGGCCCCGGCCGGCAGCGCTGTGCGTCCGCGAGCCGGCGCGAGTCGCGCGCCAGCACCGGGACCATCCGGGTGGCGAGCGTTGCCGTCAGCGCCGAGTGAAACGACACACGCCGGAACAGGCGCAGCACCTCGTCGGGGTCCACTGCCGCGGTGTAGAGGGCGGCGCACAGGATCAACACCACGGCACGGAGGCCGAGCACGGCGCCGTAGACGGTCGCCTCCAGCGTCACATCGGTGTGGCCGAGCACTGGGAGATCCCCGAGGCGCACGATCACGGTCAGGCCGTCGCGCGAGATGAGCGCGTTGATCACGGCGATGCTCAGCGCCAGCGGGACCGCGAACAGAGCCGCCCCGCGCATCTGGCGCCCCACGCCGGCGAGCGCTCCCGCGCTCGCGACGGCGAGCGCGAGGGCGCCGAGCACGATCGGGTTCGAGATCAGCAGCGCGGCGCACGCGAGCGCAGCGCAGTAGGCCACGGCGGCTCCGGCGCGCGCCGCGTGCAGCGGGCTCGAGCGGCGGCGGTAGCTCACGCCCCTCCGTTCACCGGGACGGGGAGGTCCATGCTCCCCTGCACGGCCAGCGCGAAGTGGTCACGGAGCCCTTCCGGTGTCAGCGCCCGAGCAGCCGCCGTCGTCCCGGCCGCGTCGGTGCCGATCACGAGCCAGGTCGGCGCCGAGGGCTGATCGGCCGTGGCGGCGATCAGCCCCGAGCCCGCGCCAAGGCTGCGCACGACGCCGCCGGTCGGGTCGAGCAGCTGCAGGCCGCCGCCGGCGAAGCGGGCGTACACGCCGCTCGACGCCGGTCCGCGCTCGATCAGCCGCGCCGCGGTGACGCCGCGCAGATCGCTCCACGTACCCACGATCACGGCCAGGCTGTCCTGGCCCGATCCGGCGCCCAGGCCCTGGTTGGCAACCGGGACGCCCTCCGCGCTCAGCTCCTTCGAGACCACGCCGCAGGCTGTCGTGACGTCGGCGGTGCACTCAATCGTCGTCGGATACCGCCGTCCTGCGTAACCATGCAGGAACGGCTCCGGAAAGGAACCGACAACGGCCGGGACGTTGTTCGTCGCCGTCCAGTCGTGAAGGTCCCACCAGATGCGGTCTCCCTTGTACACGGGCGTCGAAGCGGCGCCCTCCGGAGCCTCGATGCCGTTGACATAGTAGAACCAGTCGTGGCGCGAGGAATCGCCGCTGACGCCGTTGATCGCCTCGACGAATCCACCGCCATAGCGCGTTTGCACGTTGAAGCTGCGCTCGAGCATCCGCATCACAGTCTCCGAGCCCGGGACCTTCGATCGCGTCACCGAGGCGATGTGCTTGGAGCCGAACGCGCCCGTGACGCTGATGCTCACGTTCGAGGTGCCGGCACCGGGCCCGAGACCACAGCCGCCGAGCGCGAACGCGACCACAAGGAGGACCCCCAGCGGCGGCCTTCGCCTCACGGAGCGACGCCGACCTCGGTCGGGAACGACGGCACCAGGCCGGGCTTGGACGCGTAGACGTGGTAGCGACCCGGGGCTTGGGGCACGTCGACGAACCCCTGTGAGTTGGTGGTCAGGATCGACGTGCCGAAGTGGACGGTCGCCCCGGCGATCCGGGCGCCGTGGCCCGTGTCGTCGTACCCGTGAACGGTGATCCGGGCCACCCCATGCTTGAACTGGAACGTGAGGGCGAGCGTGCGCTGACAGGCACCGGCGCGGACGCACCAGTACCACAGCACCTGCTGGCCGGCGCGGACCCGGCCCGAGGGATCGGCGGCACCCGCCGAGGGATCGGTGTGCTGAACCTTGTACTCCCAACCGGCGGCCCCGTGGTTGGCATCCGGCCCGATCCGGCGCACGAACATCGAGGCCGGGTCGCAGCCGGCGACGTCGGAGACGCGGAGGCGCAGGTGCGCGGCGAGGAGGCCGGCGAGCGCGGTCCCGGCCGGAACGGCGCAGGCGTGGTGCCCGATCCGGATCCGGGCCCGCCGCAGAACCAAAGTGCGCGCCGGCAGCAGCGTCTGGGTCCGCCCCACGACCATCATCTGGACCCGGATCGCGGCCGCGGCGCCAGGGGCTGCGACCGCGAGCGCGAGAGCCGCGATCAGCGTCGCGCGTCTCATCGCTTCACCGTGAAGTCGAGCGCCGAGGCGCCGGGTTGGAGTCTGGTCTGCCGGCCGTCGCCATCACGCGCGATCACTAGCAGCCGATAGCGCCCCGCGGCGAGCCGACCAGGGAGCAGGTAGGACCAGTTCGCCGCAGCGCCGATCGAGAACCGCGGCGGTCGCGCGGCGCACGCGATCCCGCGCCAGGCCGCGCGCTGTCCGTCGTAGTAGGAGCAGCGCCCGCCCGGGGCATGGCGCAGCAGGCCGAGGCTCACGTCGATCAGGCCGGCGGCGTCGGGTCCGACGGTGCCGCGGAGCTGCCTGGGCCCGAGCCGGAACACCTGGTGCTCGCGGATCCCCGCCACGTGGACGCGCGGGCCGGCCAGCGCCGCGCCGCATTCCGAGGGATGGCGACGGTAGACGCATATCGTCACCGGATCCGACGGGGTGGCACCGGATTTCGCGGCCTGCAGCGTGATCGCGCCGGCTCGGTGCGCAACGATCCGCACGGTGCCGTGGGACCCGCTGACGCCCGCGGCGCCGACGCCGTTCACCGCCGCGCCGGCGAGCGGCGAGCCGTGTCCCGCCCCGTCGAGCTGCGACACCGAGCCGCTGACGACGCTGCCGACGCGGGCGCTCGCGGGCACCCGCAGGCGAAGCGGATCGTTCGTGCAGTTGAAGTTCGAGTCCGCGACGCAGTCGAACCAGAGCTCGTGGTCGCCCGGATGCAGCGGCGTCGAGCACGCTCCGCTGCTCGAGCTGACGCCGTTGATCCAGAGCGTCCAGAAGTTGTTGCCCATCGGTCTCTCGCCGAGGATCGAGCCGACCAGGTAGTCCTTGTACTTGGAGCTGTAGGAGCCGGCCCAGTCGCCGCCGGTGGCGACGTTGAGCGCGCCGGCGGCGCTCGAGCCGCGGCAGGCGTTCCCTTTGACCCGGGCGGCGACGGTGGTGTGGACGAGGGTCTGCGGGAGCAGCGTCGTGCCCGCGCCCTCCACGCGCACGAACACGGACGGCGGCGCGGCGCCGTGAGCGGGAGCCGCGGCGATCAGCGCTGCTGACAGCAGGGCTCCGAGGACGGAGGCTTTGGGAATCCGAGACAGGAGGGCCACCCCTTTCCGCGAGGGCGTATCGGCTTGACGGTCAGGGCTGGTCTCCTGGCTTACGGGCCTACCAACCGCGCCTTCCCGGCGATTCGCTTTCACCAGTGGCAGATGTGCGGTTGGCGTCCCCGATCACAGTGGCGGGTCCGCGCCGGATTCGAACCGGCTTCCCATCACCCTTGACCTCGAACCGGTGGATCGTACCGCGGCGGCCGCCGTCGCACCGGGCCGTAGACTGGGGAGCTCGTGACCGTGAACCTGACCCGCATCTACACCCGGCTCGGTGACTCGGGCGAGACCCACCTCGGCGACATGAGCCGCGTCCCCAAGACGCATCCGAGGATCGAGGCTTACGGAACGGTCGACGAGCTCAACGCGTTCATCGGCCTGACGCTGACCGTCGACGGGCTGCCCGAGGAATACGCCGAGTGGCTGCGACACATCCAGAACGACCTGTTCGACGTCGGCGCCGATATCGCCGCGCCCGACGATCCCGAGCGGGAGCGTTTGCGGGTGCTGCCCGAGCAGACCGCCTGGCTCGAGGCTCGCTGCGACGAGGTCAACGACACCCTAAAGCCGCTGAAGTCGTTCGTGCTGCCGGGGGGAACACCCGCCGCCGCGCATCTGCACGTGTGCCGTACGGTCTGCCGGCGGGCCGAACGGCTGACGATCATCGCCGCCCAGGAGGAACTCAACCCCGAGGTGATCCGGTACCTCAACCGGCTCTCGGACCTCCTCTTCATCCTCAGCCGCGGCGCCAACGGCGGCGATGAGCCGCTGTGGGAACCGGGCCGGTTCAGGTAGTCGACCGGGCAGGGTCTCCGGCGGGTAGCACGTCGCAGGCCCACTCGGTGCGCTTCCAATCCGGCACCGGCGTCTCCCGGTCCTGCTCGGGCACGAACCGCGAGCGTTCCACCAGCTGCATGCGGTGGATGTAGCGGGGGCAGTTCGGGAACACCTCGGTGGCCCGGACCCGAACGACGAACTGCGCCCCCGGGTAGAGCGCCATCAGCTCGTCGTGCTCGTCGATCGAGGCGATCCCGTTCAGGCGAAGCCGAGATGGGCGGGCGCTGACGAAGTCGATGAACAGCAGCCCAACATGAGGGTTGACCGACACGTTGCCCGCCGACAGGTACATCCCGTTGCCGTCGTAGTTTGGAAACGCGATCGCGCGCTCGTCGAGGACGCGGACGAATCCGGGCGCCCCTCCCTTGTAGGAGCACTGGGGCCTGCCCTCGGCGTCCGCGGTGGCGAGGAAGAACATGTCCATCCGCTCGATGAACTCGCGGTCCGAGGCGTCGATCAGGGCCTCGCCCATGAACCGCTCCTCGAGCCGGTCGGCGAGACGCCGGGTGTCGAACCGGTCCTGGAGACGACGCGAGCCGTCGTGATAGGCGCTCATACCGGCTCTCCATCGCCCGTCGGTACGGGAGGCGGCGCGCCGTGCGGGCGCAGCACCTCCTCGCGCGCGTAGTGCCCGACGGAGTCGAACCAGCGCTTGGCGTGCAGACCGACGCGCAGGTCGCAGTCGGCCGCCACGATCCCCTCCTCGTCGTAGAGCGGGCCCGCGATCACCTCGCCCCAGCTCGGCTCGATGATCGCCGCACCGCCGCGGCCGAAGACATCCTTGCCCTCCGGCAGCGGGACCGGGAAGTCGTCGGGGAAGGCCGACGCGGGGATGTACTGAGGCGCCGAGACGACGAAGGCGCCCGACTCGATCGCGATGTGGCGCATGCTGGCGAGCCAGCCGTCGGAGTCGTCCGCGGTCGGCGCGACCCAGATCTGGGGGCCGCCCTGGTACACCGCGTATCGGGCCAGCGGCATCCGGTTCTCCCAGCAGATGAGGCCGCCGATCCGCCCACGGCCGGTCTGCACCACGTCCAGGTCGTCGCCGGCCCCGATCCCGTGGAACAGGCGCTCGTGATGGGTCGGCATGAGCTTGCGGTGACGGTGCAGGAGGCCCTCGGGACCGAGCAGGATCAGCGTGTTGTACAACGACCCGGGCCGCTCGCTCTCGCGCTCGTTGACGCCCACGGCGCACACGACGTCGTTGTCACGGCACGCCTCGATCAGCCGGTCGACCTCGGGCCCGGGCACGTCGATCGAGCTCGCCCACATCCGCTCCCAGAGCTCATCGAAGCCGCCGAACGAGGAGGCCGCGCGCGCCCAGGCATTCGACGGGTACAGCGAGACGAACGCCTCCGGTAGCACGACCAGCCCCGCGCCAGACGCGGCGGCCTCGCCGATCAGCCGGACCGCCTTGGTCACCGATGCCTCGGCATCGAGGATCTCCGGCGTGGCCTGCACCGCCGCGACCCGCACCGTCTCGAACGTGGTCAACGCTCTCACCTCCTCAGGGTCAGCATCACGCCCGTCGCCAGGGCCAGCCCGAGGGCGCCGATCGCCACCGCGCCGAGCACGAATGCCTCGTGCACCCGCGCATAGGCCACGACCTCGCCGGGTCGCGAGATGACAACCAGGACGGCCAGTCCGAGCGCGAACAGGGCCGTAGCGGCGGGAGGACCGAGGGCCTCGCGCACGGTGATCCGCTGCCCGAGCCCGATCCGGGCGCTCGAGGGCCCGCGAGCCCCGGCGCGCAGAACCGCGGCAACCGCCAGCAGCGTCCACGTGGCGGCGACCAGGAACCCGCCGAGCACGTCGCTCGGGAAGTGCCACATCAGGGTCAGGAACGAGTAGCTCACCGCGACCGCGAACGCCGCACCGATCGCCGCCGCGACCGGCCGGAACCGGGCCGGAACGGCGATCACCATGCACAGCGCCAGCGACATCGCCGCCGTGGCGTGACCGCTGGGCCATGAGGCGGCCGACGGCGCGTGGGCGACGAGCTGGTCCGGCCGCGGCGCGGCCAGCAACGGCTTGAGCAGCTGGGTGGTCACGTTCGCACCGAGCAGGATCGCGATGATCGCCAGCGCCACCCACGTGCGTCGCCGCGCCACGGCGATCGCGACCGGGATCACGCAGAAGTAGATGTAGGGCTTGGGGTCGCACAGCCTGGCGATGAAGGTCGCCACGGAGTTCACGCGCGGCTTGCTGGCGAGATCCCCGAATCCCTGCAGGATCGAGGCATCCGCGCGCTGCACGAAGCCGATGTGGAACACCGTGAACCAGATCAGGATGAGCAGCCCGATCGATGCCGCCGCCCCCGCGAGGGCCATCCTGTCGCGTTCAGGCATGGGTTCAGATTTAACCCACGCCGTGCGGTGCGTCAGGCGGGTTTCCGATCCGTCGCGTTGCGGATGATGCGGATCTCCGGCGGACTGCCGGTGAGGCGCAGGTGCCCGTAGTAGGCCAGATCCTCGGTGCCGGCAACCTCGACCTTGAGATCCGGAGCGAGGTCGAAGCGGCCCGCCTCGTAGAGAAGCTCCTGGTAGCGGGGCGCGCCGCGGGGGCAGCCCTCGATGTCGAGGTCGTGCGCTCCGCAACGCAGTGTCCAGCGGCCGCCGCGCAGCAGCTTCTCCTCGGTGATCTTGACCGGAAGCGTGTCGGGCTCGCCCTCGATCCGGATCCGGGCGTGCTCGGACCACAGCGCGCGGCACAGGCGCTCGATGTTGCGCCCGAACGGCGCGGGAACGATTGCCACCGGCCCGATCGCCGTGCGATTCCCCCGGATGGCCTCGCCGATCGGGCCGACGAGGATGTACTCGACGTGATTCGCGTTCAGCCAGCGCAGCACGGCGGCGGCGGGCTCGCCGATGTACTCGAAGCCTTCCGCGAGGCTGCGTGGCTGTGAGTCGATGCCCGGAGGGCGGTGTCTGAGGAGCATGTGGTGCGTTTCGTCACCCGGCCTCAACCTCCTCCACGAACTCCGCGACCCACTTCGCCACTACCGCCGGGTCGGAGTGTGGAACCCAGTGTCGGGCAGCCACAGTCCGGCGCACGACGCGGGGAGCGAACCGCTCGGCGTCGGCGTAATAGCTCGGCGAGATGAAACGATCGCGGGTGGGCACGATCAATTGCACGGGCACGCGGGCGGGCGCCGCGTCGGGCGGGCTTCCGAGACGCATGAGGATGTTGCGCCTGTAGAGGTTCGAGCCATGGGTTCCGTCCGAGGCGAGGCTCGCCCGTCGGTAATACGGGTCCGGTGCCACCGCCTCGACGCGCTCCATGTAGGCCGACCAGCGTCCGCCCCCGAACACCACACGCCAGCTGAGCGTCGGTCCGCCGGGCGCGCACAGGACGAGCACGTACCAGGACCGGTAGACGTGCCGGATCAGCTCGAGGATCCGCCCGCTTCGCAGGAGCCCGCGCAGCGAGAGCCGAATCTGGTCGAGCGAGGGACCGGCGATCGAGGTGAACGAGGCCAGCCGGGGCTCCAGGCGCCCCATCGAGGCGAACGCCCAGCCGGCGATCCCGCCCCAGTCGTGGCCGACCAGGTGGACCCGACGTCCCGGCGCCAGCTGCTCGATCACCGCCCCGAGGTCTCCCGCCAGAAGCGACAGGTCATAGGCCGCCGGCCCCCGAGGTGCGCTCGAGCCGCCAAAGCCGCGAACGTCGTAGGCGATCACGTGAAAGCGCGGGGCCAGGCGCTCGATCACGCCGCGCCAGATCTCCTTGCTGTCGGGATAGCCGTGGACGAGCACGATCGCAGGGCGGCCCGGCTCCCCGGCCTCCACTGCGGCCAGCTCGACGCCGTCTCCCCGAACCATGCGATCGATCATCGCGGGTGACAATCTAGCCGCGGCCGTCGGTCGGCGGCGTCTCGATCACCACTCGGCACGGGCGGTGGGCGAGCAGGTAGGACGCGGTCGGGCCGAGCGCCCGTTCGGCGGGCGGCGCGTGCTCGGTTGCGAGGTAGATGATCTCGGCACTGCTGTGCTCCGCCTCGGCGACGATCGCGGCGCCGGGGTTTCGCGTCCTGATCATCCGCGTCTGCACCTTGAGGCCCGCCTTGCGCCCGGTCACCTTCGCACTCTCGAGCACACTCAGGCCGACCTGTTCCTCCTCCTCAAGGCCCGAGTCGAGCGAGAGCTGATTGGGCACCTCGAGGACGTAGACCGCCTCCACCAGGGCTCCCTCCCCCACCAACCTGGCGGCGGCACGCAGCGCCGAGGCGTTTACGTCGGTTCCGAAGATCGGGACGATCGCCGAGCGATACTCGAGCTCCACGAACTGGGGCGGCCGTTCGCGATGCTCGATCTTGTAATTCGAGACCAGATCGAGCCCCGAGCGACGCCGGTAGACCACGTACCCCCCGAGGCCGACCGCCATCCACGCGGTCCCGACCCAGCGCGCGTCGACGTGCAGCGCCATCACCGACAGCCACGCCGCCAGCGTGCCGATCCCGCCAAGCACCGCCGTCAGCGGCAGCTGGCGCCCGCGGACGCGGATGTTCCACGGCATCCTGTACGGACGCTCGCGGTCGGGTTCCTTGAAGCGCAGCGCGATCACCGCCGCGTGCGCGATCGTGAACGACAGCATCGCCCCGAACGAGTACAGGTTGCCGAGGAAAGCGGTCTGGCCCGGGATCAGCAGGATCCCGGCGAACACGGAGAAGAACACGATCGTGAACCACGGCGTTCGGTGCTTGGGGTGCAGGCGCGCGAAGATCGCGGGCAGCTGGCGATGCTCGGCCAGCGACCACGACAGGCGTGAGATCCCGATCAGCCCGGCGTTGGTGGCGATGAACAGGATCGTCGCCGCCAGCACGCCGACGTAGTAGCGCAGCGCGTGGGCCACCGCGGTCGAGAGCCCGAGGTTGTCGATGATCCCGAGCACCGGGTCGTTCTGGAACCCGTGCGGTGGCGGCTGGCCGAGCAGCGTGGTCGCGTGACTCCCATGACCGATGACCGGCAGCGCCGAGAGCGCCACCACGGTCATGCCCGCGTACACGCCGAGGACCGCGATCAGGATCAGGTTCACCGCGCGGGGAACGTCCGTGCCGGGGTCGCGGGCCTCCTCGGCCATGTTGGACACGGTCTCGATCCCCGTGTAGGCCAGCATCGCGAGCGACAGCGCGAAGACCAAATGGTTCCAGCTCGGAACCGTGCCCAGGTGCACCTGGTTGACCAGCAGCGACGGGTTGAGCACGAGCACCGCGCCGATCGCGATGATCACGCCCTGGGTCACCAGGTCCGCGACGGCGAGGAAGAAGTTCAGCTTCGCCGACTCGCCGATCCCGCGAATGTTCAGCCAGGCCAGGAGCACGATCACCACCAGGCCGCCGATCACGTCGCCCGGCCCGTGGGTCAGCGGCTTCCAGAACGCGCCCAGGTAGTGCGGCACGAAGAAGGCCGAGATCGCGATCGTGAGGATGTAGTCGAGGCTCAGCGCCCAGCCGGCGAAGAAGGAGACGAACTCGTTGAACGCGTGGCGGGCGAAGCTCGAGGAGCCGCCGGCCTCGGGGAACATCGATGCGCCCTCGGCGTACGTCTTCGCGGTCAGCGCGAACAGGCCGCCGGCGAGCATGAACACGACCGGCGTGAGCCCGAGCGCGTAGGCGGCGACGAGGCCGAGCGCGTAGTAGATCGACGAGCCGACGTTTCCGTAGGCGGTCGCAAACAGACCGCCCAGACCGACCGTCCGGCGGAGCCCGTGGATCTCGATTCGCGCCATGGGGCCGGCTTACGGTACGACGACGGGCATCAAGGCGGTGGTAAGAATCGACCGAGGGGCGTTGAGAAAGCGCTAAGAGGCGTCCCCGGACTGCTCCCTGAGCCGGTAGCCGACGCCCGGTTCGGTGATCACGTACTGGGGCCGTGATGGGTCGCGCTCGAGCTTGGCGCGGATGTGTGCGACGTGCACGCGGAGGTACTGGGTCTCATCGCCGTATTCGGGCCCCCACACCTCCTGGAGCAGCTGGCGATGGGTGACCAGCCGGCCCCGGTGCTGGGCGAGGACGCGGAGGAGGTCGAACTCGATCGGCGTCAGGTGAATGTCCTCCCCCGCCCGGGCCACCCGCCGGTCGGCGAGGTCGATGGTCAGCTCGCCGACCTCGATCTCGGGGCTTCCTCCGGCCTCGAGCGAGCGGCGCATGACCGCGCGCAGCCGGGCCAGCAGCTCGTCAGTCCCGAACGGCTTGGTCACGTAGTCATCAGCGCCGGCGTCGAGCGCTCTGACCTTCTCGCGCTCGTCGCCGACGGCCGACAGGACGAGGATCGGCAGGCGGCTCCAGCGGCGCACCTCCTCGCACACCTCGACGCCCTCGCCGTCGGGCAGGACGAGGTCAAGCACCAGGGCATCGGGCGGGCGGGCGGCGAGCGAGACGAGCGCCTGTTCCTTGGTCTCGGCCGCCTCCACCGCGTAGCCGGCGTTGCGGAGGATGATCTTCAGCCCGCGGACGATCTGGGGCTCGTCGTCCACGACGAGGACGCGCGGACCGCTCACGCGACCGCCTGGGGCTGGGGCTGGAGCGGGAAGCTGACGGCGAACGAGGTCCCGCCGCCGCTCGGCGTTTGGAGCACGATCCGTCCCCCGTTGGCCTCGACGAAGCCGCGGCAGATCGCGAGCCCGAGGCCGGAGCCTGGGCTGCGCTGGCCGCGAATCCGGAAGAACGGCTCGAACACGCGGCTGCGGTACTGGGGCGGGATCCCCTTGCCTCGGTCCGAGACCCGGACCGTCACGTTCCCCGCGCCCACCCCGGCGCTGATCGTGACCGGAACGCCGGGCGGGGAGAACTTGATCGCGTTCTCGATCAGATTCGAGAACACGCGCTCGAGCTGAGCGGCATCCGCTCTGACCAGCGGCAGCTCGTCGGCGAGCATGAACTCGATCGGGTGCTCGGTACGCAGCTGAGCGGCTGCCGAGGCGACGGCGTCGCGGAGGTCGCACCAGTCCTCCTGGGGGGCGACCGCTCCGGCCTGGATCTTCGACAGGTCGAGCAGGTCGTCGACGAGCCGGGCAAGGCGCGCTGACTCCCCGTCGATCACCTCGAGCAGCTCGGCGCGCTCCTCCTCGCTCAGCGACGCCTCGTGCAGGGCGAACCCGGCGGTCGTGATCGCGGTCAGGGGCGAGCGCAGGTCGTGCGAGATCGCGTGCAGGATCGCCGTGCGCGCGGTCTCGGCTCTGCGGGATGCCTCGGTCTCGGCCGCGATCTCGGCCAGGCGCTCGCGCTCCACGGCGACATCGATCAGCTTTCCCAGCGGATCGGCGATCCGCTCGAGATCGGAGCGGCTCCCACGTGAGGTCGTCGGTCACGTACAGCCAGGCGTTGCGGGCATGCGCGGGCAGGGGGAACGCGAGCTCGTGCTCACCCGGGGTCGGGACCGGTTCGAGGACGACTCGCGCGCTCCGCGCGCCCACCGCCACCGCGATCCGGTTCCCGAGGCTCTCGAGCTGCGCGCGCACGTTCTGACCGGCCAGGATCGCGGATGCGGCCTGCGCCAGCAGCACTGCCTCGCGCTCGCGGGCGCTGGCCACGCGAGCCCGGCTCTCGGCCTCCTGCTCGCGCCGCCGGCCGGTGGCCGCGAGCCGGCCGACGACGACGGCGACGATCAGGAACACGACGAGCTCGACGACGTCCTGGGAGTGCGCGATCGCCAGCCGGTGACGCGGGGCGATGAAGAAGTAGTTGAGCGTCAGCACGCTGAGCAGAGCGGTGGCCAGCGCGGGCAGCTCCCCACGCCGGATCGCCACCTCGAGCACGGCGAGCAGATAGATCGCGCCAAGACCGGTCGCCGGGGCCACACCCTGGAGTGCCGCGACGCCCAGCGTGGCCGCCGCGACAGCGCCCAGCACCTCGGCCGCGGTGCCGGCGATCTCGCGCCCGGTGCTGCCCCGATCGCCCATCGCTACGCGGCGACCGCCGGGCCCTTCCGCTGCGACGGGCTGGACTCGATGATCACCCGGCACGGACGCTCGCGCAGGACCGTTTCAAGCGTTCGGCTGAAGCCGGACCCGGACCGCGCCATCGGGATCACGATCGCGTCGGCTCGCAGCTCCTTGGCCTCCTGGAGGATTCGCCGGGCGGTCTGGCCGGGTCTCACCTTTTCCCAATGGCCGGAGACGCGACGCCCGGCCAGGACCTTGGCCTCCTCGATGACCGATTGCGCCGCCGCCTCCTGTTCGGGCAGCGCGGCCCCGATCGGGCTCGTCGGGGGCACCATGATCGTGACCATCACGTGGATGCCGCGACGGCGGCGAGCCGCCAGCCGCGAGGCGGTCGCCATCACCTCGGGGACGAAGCCGCTGTCGTCGAAGGCGACCAGCACCGAGTTGTATTCGGCCTCGGTCTCGACCGCTGGGCGTGAGATCGCGACCATCGTCGTCGTGACCAGGTCGAGCCCCTGCCCGCGACGGTAGGTGATGTAGAGGAGCACGCCGGTGATGAGCCAGCCCACGCCCGCTGCGGCCACCGCGACGTGGAGGACGGTGACGGTGACGAAGGCGAGGAACGTGCCCAGCCCCCCGAGCACCGCGAACAGCGGCAGCTCGCGGCCCGCCACGCGGAGCGTCCCGGGCCCGCGGTAGGGCCGTTCTCGATCCGCCGCGATCCGCCTCAGCCGGATCACGGCCAGGTGGGCGATCGTGAACGACAGCATCGCCCCGAACGCGTACATGTTGCCGAGGAAGACCGCCTGCCCGGGGATCATCGTCAGGCACGCGATCGCGCCGAAGATGATGATGCCGATCCATGGGGTGCGGAAGCGCGGGTGCAACTGGCGCAGCACGTCGGGCACCTGCCGGTGCAGGCCCATCGAGTAAACGAGGCGCGAGACGCCGATGATCCCGGCGTTGGTGGCGATGAACAGGATCGTCGCGGCCAACAGCCCGACGTAGATCTCACCGGCATGCTGGAGCGGTCCGAGGTGCAGCGACTTCACGATCCCGAGCACCGGATCGCCGGCGTACCCGCCCTTGGCCTCGCTGACGCCGAGCAGCGTCTGGCAGTGGTTGCCGACGCACCGCACGGGAAGGGCCGAGAGCGCGACCGCGGGCAGCGCGGCGTAGATCACGAACACGGCGGCCACCACGCGCTTGATCGCCGCCGGCACGGTGCGCGACTCGTCCTTGGCCTCCTCGGCCATGTTCGAGATCGTCTCTATCCCCGTGTAGGCGATCATCCCCACCGGGATCGCGATCAGGAAGTTCTTCCATGTCGGCGCGACCCCGAGATGTATGTTGTTGATCAGGACGTCCGGGGAGAGCACGAGCACGCCGCCGACCACGACGAGCAGGAGCTGAGTAGAGAAGTCCGTGATGGCCAGGATCACGTTCAGCGCGGCGGCCTCGGCGATCCCGACCACGTTGATGCCGCACAGCAGGACGACCACGCCGATCCCGAAGATGACATCGCCCGGTGAGGACCTGAGCGCCGGCCAGAACAGGCCGCCGATGTAGTGGGGCACGAAGAACGCCGAGATCGCGATCGTGATCACGTAGTTGAGCATCTGGCCCCAGGCGGCGAAGAACGACCAGAACTCGTTGAACGCGTGCCGGGCGAAGCTCGAGGAGCCGCCGGCCTCGGGGTACATCGCCGTCGCCTCGGCGTAGGTCGCGGCGGTCAGATAGAAGATCACCCCTGTGATGACGAACACGATCGGCGTGAGCCCGAGCGCGAACGAGGCCACAAGACCGAGTGCGTAGTAGATCGAGGAGCCGACGTTTCCGTAGGCGGTGGAGAACAGCGCGTTGACGCCCAGCACGCGCTGCAGGCCGGGCAGCCGTCGCTCGGCCATCAGGTCTCGGCCTTCGTCTGCGCCTGCGACTCGTCGCCCGCGCGCGGCGGAAGGCCGTCGACCTCGAATCGTTTCTGCCAGCCGGCCGGCGGCGCGGTCAGGATCACCCGGCACGGCGCCTTGCGCACCACGTACTTGGTGATCTCGCCGACGTAGTTGTCGAGCGGACCGCTGACCCCGCCGAACAGGGCTCCGCCGCGCACCCGCGAGGGCTCCTCGGCCGCGAGCACGATCGCCTCCACGCCGCGCCGCCGAGCTTCGCTGACGATGGCCTGACCGGTCCGGCGAGCCCGCACGATCGCCGTCGCGACCTCGACGCCCTCGTACTCCTCCCCCACCGCCTTGGCGCGCGCCAGCGCCTGACGGGCACGCTTGATCTGCGTGTCTGGGAGCGGGGCGTCGAGTGGCAGCGAGAGCGGCATCTCGAACACCCAGATCGCCTCGATCGTCGCGCCGTCCACGTCGACGTCGTCGCGGGTCTCCCCCGCCAGCCGCCCGGCCGTCTGGACGATGTCGTCGTCGAGCGTGCTGCCGAACACCGGCACGAGGATCGACCCGAACTCGGGCTCGAGCGCCTCGTGGCGGAGCGCGCGCTCGGGGATCGTGACGCGGCGCAGCAGCGGCTTCTGCTCGGTCTTGCGGTAGATCACGTACAGCGTCAGCCCGGCCAGAAGCCAGCCGATCCCCACGTACCGGGCTCCGGTGTGGAAGATCAGCACCGCGATCAGCCCGGCCATGGACATCAGCGCGCCGATCACGGCGGGGAGTGGGACGGTCGCGTCTCGCCATCGGATCGAGAGCGGGATCCGGTACGGGCGGTCGCGATCGGGCTCGCGGAAGCGCAGGGCGATCACGGACAGGTGGGCGATGGTGAACGCCGTCAGCGCCCCGACCGCGTAGATGCCGATCAGTAGCTCGATGTCGGCCGGGAGAACCAGAGCCGCGGCGATCAGCGCGGCGGCGAAGATGACGACGAAGGGGGTACCGAACCGCCCGTGCAGGCGCCCCACGGCGCTCGGGATCTGGCGGTTGGTGGCGAGCGAGTATCCGACCCGTGACACCCCGAGCATCGAGGAGCCCGCGGCCGCCGCTAGCCCGGCCGCGCCCCCGATCGCGACGACGTACTTGAGCGCGTCCGCGACCCACGTGGGCCGGTACGCCTCGACGATTCCTAGCACGGGCGCGTTCAGGTGGGTCGTGCCCAAGGTTGTGTGACCGTCGTGGACCGGGAGCACGGCGATGCCGACGACGGCGATGCCCACGTAGATGAAGACGATGATCAGCGAGCCGGGGAAGATCAGCCTGCGGAGCTCCCGTCCCGACGCGCGCACCTCGCCGGCGAGGCCGGCCGCCGCCTCCAGGCCGGTGAACGCAATCACCGCGATCGGCAGCGCGAACGCCAGGTCGGACGGCGTCGGCGCGGTCCACAGGTTGATGCTCTCGGTCAGATGGTGTGGGTGGAAGACGAGCAGCAGACCGAGGACGATCACCGCGGCCTGGATCACCAGATCGGCGCCGGTGATCACGATTCGCCGGCGCAGCCGGCGCGCGTTGACGCCGGTCAGGTTGTCGAGGGCAACGAACAGGATCACGCCGAGCGCCACCAACACGCGTGGAGTCCCGTGGCCGAGCGGAGCCCAGAAGGCAGCCAGGTAGCTCGGCACCGTGAGCGCCGTGACCGCGATCAGGATCGTGTAGTCGAGGACGATCGACCAGCCGGCGATGAAGCTGATCAACTCGTTGTACGCGTAGCGCGCGAACACGGCCGAACCGCCGCGCTCAGGATGGAGCGCCGCCGCCTCGCCGTAGGTCATCGCCGAGAGCAGGAAGAACACCCCGCCGACCAGGAACACGAACGGGGTCAGGCCGTCGGCGCGATGCGCAACCACGCCGAGGGCGAAGTACACGGAGCTGACCGAGGCCGTGTAGACGACCGCGAACAGCGCGCGATAGCTGACCGGTCGATCAGTCACGGACGTCTGCGCCGTGTCTCACTGGGCGCGGAACTGAAGGTAAAGACGCGCACCGCCGGCGGCGATGAACAGCAGCCCGAGCAGCACGCCGACCGCGATCGGGCCTCCCCCCGCGACGAGCGTTCGCACGAGCAGCGCGACGCCGATCAGCACCATCAGGATCGACATCAGGCTGGTGGACGTTCGGTGGAACGAGCGCGGCTCGGGCATCTGGGCAGAAGCTTACGACCGCGGGCATCCTTGGCCTACCCGCGCCCCCGGGCCCGGCACGAGGCCGGGCCCGGTTCCGCGTGGGTCTAGGCCAGCCCGTTGGCGGCCAGGAACTGGTGCGCCACGGTGGCCGGCGACTGCTGATCGAGCGCCACGGCGGCGTTCATCTTGCGGATCGCGGGCAGCGTCAGCAACGCGCTGACCTTGTTGATTGTGTCGGTGAACGCCGGGCCCTCCTGGGCGAGAACGCTCTGCTTGACGATCGGCGCGACGTTCTGGAAGCCGAACACGCGCTTGGGGTCGCTGAGCAGGACGTACTTGCCGCTGGTCAGCTGGGCGTCGGTCGTGAACGCGTCGAACGTGTCGACCTGGCCGCTGTCAATCGCCTTGTAGGTGATTCCGATGGCCAGTGGCTTGAACGTCGGGTTGATCCCGTAGACCTTCTTCAGACCGACGAGCCCGCTGTAGCGGGTGGCGAATTCCGGCGCTCCGCCGAGCGTGGCCGAGTGGCCCAGCTTCTTCAGGTCGGCGATCGTCGACAGCCCGTGCGCGGCTGCGAATGCCTTCGTGACCGCGAGCGCGTCGGAGTCGAAGAACGGCGTCTGATTGAGCAGTGTGAACCCGTGCTTCTCCGCACACGTCTTGGCCAGGCCGTAGGTCTCGCTGGCACTGGTCGGCGGCTTGTTGTCGTTGCAGATTGCCGTCAGGTAGGTGCCTGTGTACTCGGGATACATCTGCACCTGTCCCGATGTGGCGGCCTTCCAGATGATCTCCGAGGAGCCGATGTTCGGCTTCAGCGTGACCTTGAAGCCCTTCGCCTCGAGCGCCTGCTGGTAGAGGTCGCCGAGAACGTACTCCTCGGTGAAGTTCTTGTCTCCGATGACGATCGGCGGCTTGCCCGCCCCGGAAGCGCTCGCATTCGAGCTCGTGGCCGCCGAGGTACTGCTCGACGAACTCGATGACGAGCTGCCGCACGCCGCCACTGTCACCGCCAGCGCGAGCGCGAGCAGTCCTGTCTTGAGCGTCCTCATGGATCCTCCTGGATTGTTTTCGGGTCAGGCACCTTCGGTCACCAAAGGTGCGATGGTCAGCGCCTTGTCGTCGGCGCCGGCAAGCTTGATTCCCGCAGGGGTTAACGCGCGCTGGAGCAGGGAAAGCAGGAACTCGACCAGCAGCGCAAGCGCGGCGATGCAGATCGCGGCGCCGAGCACGCCCGGCAGGTGGTAGCTGGTCTCGTTGTTGATGATGTCCCCGAGGCTGCCGCTGTAGCCGGTCAGTGCCGCGATCGTCGTCGTCGATACGACGAACAGCGCGGAGGTCCGGATCCCGGCGAAGATGAGCGGGATCCCGAGCGGGAACTCGACGTCGCGCAGGATCTCCCAGCCGCTCAGCCCCATCCCACGCGCGGCGTCGACCACGTCGGGGTCGACACCCTCGATCGCGACGTAGGTATTGGTGATGATCGGGGGGACGGCGAGGACGACCAGGGCCAGCTCGACGTTGCCGAGGCCGATGCCCAAAAACGCCACGCCGATCGCCAGCACGGCCAGGCTGGGCAGCGAGCGCCAGACGTTGCCGACGTTGATGGCGACGAACGACCCACGGTGGATGTGGCCGAGCCAGACGCCGATCGGGATCGCGATCACGAGCGCGATGGCCACCCCGATGCCGGCGATCTTGAGCGTCTCGAGCGTGAGGTGCACGAGCGTCGGCAGGTGGGGCTCGCCCGGGATCTGGCCGTTGCGGCCGATGAACTTGAACGCTTCGACGAAATTGTTCATCGTGCGGTGGCGACTCGGGTCCAGGGGGTAAGGGCTCGCTGCAGGAGCACGAGCAGGCCGTCGGCAGCGAGTGCGAGTCCGACCGCCATCGCGCCGGCGACGATCAGCTCGGTCTTGAACACCTCGTTCGAGATCGCCGTGAGGATCGGCGCCCCGAGGCCCTCGTTGTCGATCAGCGCCGCCACGGTGGCCAGCGAGATCACGGTCACCGTCGCGATCCGGACGCCGGCGATGATCGCGGGCATGGCGAGCGGAAGCTCCACGCGCAACAGCGACTGGGTCGGCCCCATGCCCATGCCCGCCGCCGCGTCGCGCACGTCCGCCGGCACCTCGCGCAGACCGGTCAGCGTGTTGCGGAACATGATCAGCAGCGTGTAGGAGACGAGCGCGACCTCGGCGGTCGTCCGGCTCAGCCCGAGGCCGGGAACCGGCTCGAGCAGCTCGAACAGCGCCAGCGACGGGATCGTGTAGAGGATCGAGGTGACGATCAGGACCGGCCGCTCGGCCCAGTGCCGGCGGTAGGCGAACAGGGCCAGAGCGGTGGAGATGATGAACCCGATCACGACCGCGATCAGTGTCAGGACGATGTGCTGGCGCAGCGCCGGCCACAGCACGGTGCTCCAGTTGCGCGATACCCAGTCCGAGCAGAACAGGCGGTTCGCCCGCTCGCACGCGAACGACGACCCGTTGCTCCCGAAGCTCGGGATTACCGGGCCCGCGGCAAAGACAATCACTTCGTTGGCTCCGCTTCGTTGCCGGCCAGAGCGCCGTTGCCGAGTAGCCCGCCGAGCAGCTCGAGCGTCGCGATCCCCACCACCCGGTCGTTGCCGTCAATCACCGTCAGCGGGGCGCCGCCCGAGGCCAGGATCTGCGACAGGGCGTCCCGGATCGTCGTCGTGATCGGAATGCGCTCGGGCCCGGCGGGCTGGCCGTTCGGCTCCAGCAGCGTGACCTCCTCGAGCGTCGCGAGGCCGAGCCGCTTGAGCGCGCGATCAGCGCCGACGAACTCGGCCACGAAGTCGTCGGCCGGGTTGATGAGGATCTCGGCCGGGGTGTCGTACTGGGCGAGCACACCCCCCTGGCGGAGGATCGCGATCTTGTCTCCCATCTTGATCGCCTCGTCGATGTCGTGTGTGACGAACACGACTGTCTTTCGCACCTGCGCCTGGAGGCGAAGGAACTCGTCCTGCAGGCGAGACCGGCTGATCGGATCGATCGCCCCGAACGGCTCGTCCATCAGCATCAGCGGCGGATCCGCGGCGAGCGCGCGGGCCACGCCGACGCGCTGACGTTGGCCGCCCGACAGCTGCGCCGGATAGCGCGGGCCGATCTCGTCCGGGTCCATGTCCGATCAGCTCGAGCAGCTCGCGGACGCGCTCGGTCCTCCGCGCCTTGCTCCACGAGAGCAGCCGCGGCACGGTGGCGATGTTCTCGCTCACCGTTTGGTGGGGGAACAGCCCGATCTGCTGGATCACGTAGCCCATCTCCCGGCGCAGCTCGTTCGGCTCCTGGCTCAGCACGCTCTTCCCATCGAGCAGGATGTCGCCGCTGCTGAGCGGGATCATCCGGTTGATCAGTCGCATCGCGGTCGTTTTGCCCGACCCCGATGGCCCCACGAGCACGCACACCTCGCCCGCGGGAACGCTCAGGCTGAGATCGGTGATCGCCGGCTCGCGCTGCCCGGGATACCGCTTGGAGACGTTGCGCAGCTCCAGCGTCGCGGGGCCGCCTGCGGCCGGCCCTGTGGGGTCGGAGGTCGGGAACGACGACGGCCCCTCTGATTGGGCAGTGTTTGCTGATGACAAGGTTCAGGCGCGGGCCGGGTAGCGACTTAGGCTACAAGGTTGCCCCGCCGCGACCCACGGCAAGCGGCGCCTTCAGATCCGACGAGACCGCTCGGCGTGGCTAGCATCGAACGTCATGTCCGACCACGCAGCGCCGCAGCCGGTGTCCGCACTGAGCAGGCGCCGGCGGCTGCTCGTGCTGGGAATCTGCAGCATGAGCCTGCTGATCGTCGGGCTCGACACGACGATCGTCAACGTCGCGCTGCCGGCGATTCACCGCTCGCTCCACGCCTCGCTGTCGGATCTCCAGTGGACGATCGACGCCTACACGCTCGTGCTGGCCAGCTTCCTAATGCTGTTCGGGTCGACGGCCGACCGCGTCGGGCGTCGGCGCGTGTTCCTGATCGGGCTGTTGGTCTTCTCGCTCGCCTCGCTGTTATGCGCAGTCGCGCCGAGCCTCGAGTTGCTCGTGGCCTTCCGGGTCCTGCAGGCGATCGGCGGGGCGATGCTCAACCCTGTCGCGATGTCGATCGTCCGCAACGTGTTCGAGGACCCGCGCGAGCGCGCGCAGGCGATCGGCGTCTGGGGCGCGGTGTTCGGGATCAGCATGGCGCTCGGTCCGGTTCTCGGCGGCGTGCTCGTCGACGCCTGGAGCTGGCGTGCTGTGTTCCTTGTCAACGTGCCGATTGGCGTGATCGCGATCGCACTCACCGCCGCCTTCGTGCCCGAGTCGCGCGCCGCGCGGCCTCGGCGGATCGATCCGGTCGGCCAGCTCCTCGTGATCGGCGCGCTCGCGTCGCTCACGTACGCGATCATCGAGGGCGGCCAGTCCGGGTGGACCTCGCCCGGGATCCTCGCCCTGTTCGCGGTCTCGGCCGCGTGCTTCGCCACGCTCATCCCCTACGAGCTGCGCCGCGACGAGCCCCTCCTCGAGGTTCGCTTCTTCCGCAGCGTGCCTTTCGCGGGCGCGAGCGCGATCGCCGTCTGTCTGTTTGCGGCGATCGGCGGGTTCCTGTTCCTGAACACGCTGTACCTCCAGGAGGTCCGCGGCCTGTCACCGTTCCACGCGGGCCTGTACACACTTCCGATGGCGGCCACGATGTTCGTCTTCGCACCGATCTCGGGCAGCGTCGTAGGCCGCTACGGGTCGCGGCCGCCGCTGGTCGCCGGCGGCGCCGCCGTGCTGATCAGCGGCCTGATGCTGACGGGCCTACGACCGGATACCTCGACGGCGTACCTGATCCTCGCCTACGTGATCTTCGGGTTCGGGTCCGGGGTCGTCAACCCGCCGATCACGAACACCGCAGTGTCGGGCATGCCACCGTCGCAGGCCGGCGTCGCGGCGGCTGTCGCCTCGACCAGCCGGCAGGTCGGGATGACGCTCGGCGTCGCCGTGATCGGTGCGATCGCCGGTGGGAGCCTGGCCGGCGCGCTGGGCCGCGGCTTCGCGGCGGCGACGCACCCGGGGTGGTGGATCATCGCCGGGCTCGGGCTGGCGGTGCTGGTGCTCGGATTCGTGACCACGAGCGCGAGGGCGTATGCGACGGCGCGCGCGACCGCGGAGCGCTTCCCTGGGGCCGACGCAGATCGGCTCGTGGTCGCGCAGGCGGAGGTCGCTCAGGGTTCGGATCGCCTGCCCGAGGACGACGGGGACCGCGTCCCCAGCGCAGCGATCGAGCGGCGGTAGTCGGCGAAGGAGGGCTTGGGCGCGTAGTCCGCGCGCAGCAGCCCGTCGGAGGCGAACGTGAGGCCGGACAGCGTCTCGGGCCCGCTCGAGACGGAGTCGCGAAGGTTGAACCAGCGATAGTCGGTGATCCCGAATGTGCGCGAGTAGGCGTGGGCGGCCTGCACGAGCTGGCTGAGCGCGCTGGCCTGCTGGGCGTCGGACAGCACTCCCGTTGGGACTCCGTTCTCGGTGATCCAGATCGGTACGCGCGCGCCGATGCCCGCCATCGGGTCGAGGCACTCGCGGACAACGCCGGCGGCCTGCGCCAGCTCCTTGCGGTATGTGTCCCCGGGCAGCATCGCGAGCGGATAGACGGTTCCCGGGTAGAAGTCGAGCCCGACGAACCCCAGTGCCCGCCGGAAGGCCCGTCCTCCGTGCGTTCCCAGGTACTTGAAGAACGCGGTGTCGCCGGCGGGCGACAGGCGGTAAGCGTACGTGAACCCGAATCGCAGCCGGCGGTAATGGCGCCTGACCGCCTCCGAGTGCCCGGCCTCGATGCCGTCGATCAGCGCGTCCTTCGCACCCTTGAAGGAGCCGTCGGAGGTGTTGGGCGAGAGCGGGATGTTGACCTCGCTGGTGATCGTCATCGCCACCACGGCGCGGTTGGCCCCGAGCGCATCGACAACGTGGCGGACGTAGCCGGTCCACCGGGCCAGATCTCCCTCCTCGCCGGAGGCCGGGTGGTAGCGGACCTGGATCTCGACCTGTTCACCCGCGCGCGCGTACGTGCGGGCGAGGCGCTTGAAGCGATCGATGCCGGCCTGGCCGTCCGACCAGAACAGCCGATTCAGGCGCACGACCAACACCCGGCCCCCTGGGCGCAGACGGCGCACCGCCGCCACATCCTTGGCCGGGTCGTCGGGCACGGCCGATAGCTGCGCTCCGCCCACATTCCCGGCGATCCCAGGATCGATCCCGAACCGGAGCTGGCCGCCCGGACGCGTGGGCGCTCGGGCGTAGTTGCCCATGCACAGCGGGTCCGAGGCTGCGCGCGCGGAGAGCGACGCTACGCCGAGGACCGTGAGGAGCACCGCTGTCAGGGTGAGTGTCCGGACCACACGCCGATGCTAGCGGGGCCCTCGCCGCCATTTTCGGGAGTTGAACCCGCTCTGAGGCCGCGGGGATAAGCTTGTTACCGGGACACCTCGTGGCTTCCCCTTCCACAGTCCGGCTGTTCGACATCGAACCCGATCTGCTCAGGTTCCTGAGCGCCGAGGATCGGTCCGAGGCGGCAGGGCTCCACGTGCCCACATCTCAGCTCGCCCGCGGAAAGGTCGAGCTCACGGATCTGCTCCGAGATCGCAACGCCTTTTCCGCGATCGTGCTCGACGGGATCCTGTTGCAGTCGATTCAGCTCGGTGACCAGGTGGGGCTGCGGCTGCTCGGTCCTGGCGACGTCCTCGGCCTGAGCGGCGAGGCGCCCTCGAGCCTGCGTGTCGGCGTCTCGATGCGCTCGGAGACACCCGTGACCGTGGCGCTGCTCGGGAACGAGATGCTGGTCGCAGCGCACCGCTGGCCTCGACTCGTGGCCGGTTTGTTCGGGCGCCTCGCGGCCCAGTCCGAGCGCATTGCCGACCAGCTCGTGATCTGCCAGCTGCCTCGCGTGGAGGATCGGATCCAGGCGATCATGTGGCAGCTCGCCGAAACCTGGGGTTACGTGACCCGGGCCGGGACGGTCGTGCCGCTCACGCTGACCCACGAACTGCTCGGTGGACTGGTCGGAGCCCGACGCTCGACGGTCACATTGGCGATCGGCCGACTCGCCGAGCGCGGCGCGCTGGTCCGAAGCGGCCACGACTGGCTGCTGCTCGAGGAGCCGTTGGCCCCGATCCCCTCCGTCGACGTGTACGTCGCCCCGGTGCAGCTCGAGCGCCTGGGGCTGTCAATTTCGGTGGCCGAGGACCGGCTGCGCGAGGAGTGGGAGGCGATCCGCGCCAGTGTTGTGCGTCTGCACGATGAACACGACCGGGCGCAGAACGAGGTCCGCGAGCGGCTCAACCGCTTCCAGACGTCCCGTGCACAGAGCGCCGAGATTCGCAGCCGCGTCGGGCGCGACGCGGTCAGGCGTCGACGGGCTCCATCAGCACGATAGCTCCGACCGCCCCCTCGCTCCGACCGGCACCGAGCGGTAGGCAGGTCACCCGGCAGTCGAACCCCTTGCCGCGCCGGTTCGTCGAGTGCAGCACCAGCTCCTCGCGATCCGATGAGCCGTCCAAGACGGACCGCAGGGCGGGCCCCAGCTTCTCGTGGGGGAGCCCGATGTCGAGCGCCAGCAGATGCTGGTCCTCGGCCTCCTCGGCAGTCACGCCCCAGAGCTCGCGCGCCTGACCGTTCCATATCTGCACGTTCTGCTGGCGATCGACGACCGCAACGGCCATCCCGATCGTCGCCAGAATCGTCTCGAGGAACGTGTTCACGTCGTTGAGCTCGCCGGTTCGGTGGCGAAGCTCGTCGTTCATCGTCTCGAGCTCCTCGTTGCTCGACTGGAGCTCCTCGTTCATCGTCTCGAGCTCCTCGTTGGTCGACTGGAGCTCCTCGTTGGTCGTCTCGAGCTCCTCGTTTGTCGACTCGAGCTCCTCGTTCGTCGTCTCGAGTTCCTCGACCGTCGACTGCAGCTCCTCGTATGCCTGTTCGAGCTCCTGTTTGGACGCGGACAGCTGGCTTTTCTGGTTCTGGGAGTCGGTCACGTCGACGTACGTAACGCTCGTCCCCACGTGCATCCCGTCGGCCAGCAGCGGCGCGAGCCGGACGTCGAGCACGGAATCGCGGTCGTCTCGATGCCATTCGACACCCTTGATATCGATCGCGTGCAGCTCGCGCGCGAGAAGATCGAGGTGGCTTCTCAGCTCCACCGGACGGTAGGACAGCTCCAGATCCTGCACCGGTCTTCCGAAGTCGCTGGGACGAAGCCCAAACAGTCGCCGGGCGGCGTCGTTCGCCATCACCACGGACCCTGATGCATCGAGCACGAGGTTGGCGTAGCCAACCTCGTCGTACGCGGCCTCGCGCAGATTCTCGGCCACGCTCTGTCCTGCGCCGTTCGCGGGGTCGATCGCCATCGCCCGGACCCGATCCCGGAGCGCGGGCTTGATCACCTTGCGGAACACCCGCCGCTTCATGTCGACCGGCGTGAACAGGTCGGAATGCGTGACCAGCATCTCCGACTTTCCGAGCAGCAGGAATCCGTCGTCCTCGAGCGCGAAGTGGAACCGCCGGAGCATCTGAGCCTGCGTCTCCGCGGTGAAGTACATCAGCGTGTTGCGGCATACGAGTAGGTCAATATGCGAGATCGGGGCGTCCTGCACGAGGTCGTTGCGACCGAAGATCACGCAGCGGCGCAGGTCCTTGCGGAACACGTAGCGCTGGGCGGTGCGCTCGAAGAAACGCTCGAGCGCATCACGCGGAATATCCTCGATCTGACGCGGGACGTACGCGCCTGCGCGCGCCTGGTCGAGCGCCTCCTCGTCGACGTCGGTGGCATAGATCTTGACGTGTTCCCTGAACGCGTCGTCGCCGATCACGGTGGCGATGATCATCGCCACCGTGTAGGGCTCCTCACCGGAGGCACAGCCGGCGCACCAGACGCGCAGCGGACTGTCGGCGGCAGCACCGGACACGAGCTGTGGGACGACCTCCTCGGCCAGATAGCTCCAGGCCGCGGGGTCGCGGAAGAAACTCGTGACGTTGATCAGGATCGTGTTGAACAGCTCGGCGAACTCTTCGGCGTGCAACTGCAGGTAGTCGATGTACTCGTCGTAGGTGCTGACATTGAGCTCGCCCATTCGCTTCGTGATCCGCCGCTCGAGACTCGAGCGCTTGTAGCCGGTGAAGTCGAACCCGCGCGTCTCCTTGACGAACTCGAGCAGCGCGTCGAGCGTCGCCTTTGGCTGCTCGGGCATCAGTTCCGAACCTGTCTCTCGATCGTCGCGTCGTCAGCGGCCTCGTCGTTGCGCAGCGTGCTCGCGGTAGCACGCTCGTACACCTCACGGACCACACCGGCCTCGCCCCGGGCGCTGCTCGCACGCTCACGGAACGGCCGGGCTGAGCCCGCCTGAGCTCGCCGCACGCACTGATCGGCCATCCGTTCCATCAGCACGCTCCGCTCCTGAAGCGCCCTGATCGCGGCCTCGAGCGCGCGCTCGACGGCGAGCGCCTGGGCGTCGGCCAGGCTCTCGGCCGAGTAACGATGGCCGATCGTGCACCGCCACCGCGGTATCCCCGCCTCGGTCTCCTCCACGAGCACGCCCCCGCAGTCGGGACAGGCCGAATGCGACTCGCGGCTGTCCGCCGGAGGATCCTCACGATCATCGGGCGGCGGATCCTCATTGTCGATGACCGGTGGATGCTGTCTGTAGTCCGGGTTTCTGAGCATGTCCGCGATCGTGGCCGCGATCTCGGTCGACCGCGCCACCGCGTCCACCTTGACGTTGGCGATCGCGCTCGACGGCATCCCGTCGTAGAGGGCCTCCTCTGGGTCCTGGACGACCGTCGCTCCGCCAGCGGACTTGATCGCGGCCAGGCCTGCGCTCCCGTCATCGCGGTTCCCCGACAGCACGACGCCGATCACCCGGCCATCACGGTCCTCCGCGGCGGAGCGAAACAGAGTGTCGACGGACGGCCGGTGCCCGTTCTCGCGCGGCCCTACGGACAGCCACGCTCGCCCGTTCTCGATCACGAGGTGCCGGTCGGGAGGCGCGACGACGATTTCGCCGGTCCGCAACCTCTCACCGTCCCTGGCATCGTGGCACGGCAGCCGCCCGGCTCGCTGGAGGATCCGAGCCAGCGCGCTCGGCGAGCGCGGGGAGATGTGAAGCACGATGCAGACCGCAGCGGGGAGATCCGGTCCGAGGCCGGACACGAGGTGCTTGAGAGCGTCGATACCCCCGGCCGATGCGCCGATCACGACCAGATCGCGCGGCGGGTTCGGTTTCGACGCGGGGTGCGGCTCCAACTCCACTGCCGAACAGCGTACGCGCTGTGCGCCCCACCGGACCACCAGTCCTCCGGCGTGGTCCGCCTGCGGGTCGACGTTCGTTTCCAACCATGCCCGGATCACCTGCGGTCCGCGGCCCGAGCCGGGCCTACCCTGAGAGCGCGTGACCTCTGAACAGCAGCCCGATCTGAAGGCAGTGACGCATGAGGAGCCGAGCCGCAGCCCGATGCTCCAGATCGCGACGGAGATGGTGCGGCTCTACAAGGAGGCGTTCGGACGCGGTCCGACCAAGGCCCGAGCGCAGTTCGCCGGACCCGACCTGTTGATCGTGACCTTGAAGGACAGCCTGACCGTCGCCGAGCGCAACCTGGTCGCGCTCGGTGAGATCGAACGCCTCCGGGAAGCCAGGCTCTTCCTCCAGTACGCAATGGAGAACAACGTCCGCGCCGTGGTCGAGCGCATCCTCGAGCGCAAGATTCTGGCCTTCGCGAGCGGGATCGACGTCCGCGAGGATCTCGCGGTCGACGTGTTCACGCTCGAGCCCCGGGCCGGCGCGCCGCTCGAGGCGGTGCCCGAGCGAACCGGACGACAGGGCGCGGCTCGCTGAAACTCCGACGTCCGCGGCGCTGCTGCGGCGCCGCTATGCGCTCCCGTACGCGACCGGCCGCTCAGGGTCGGCGCTCCACTCATTGAAGGAGCCGTCGTAGACGCCCTCGGCGTGGATCCCGATCCGCTCCAGCGAGAGCAGCGCGACCGTCGCCGAGACCCCGCTCCCACACGTCGCGATCAGCTCCTGCGGGGGGTTGCAAGGGTCAATGCCGGCCTCGCGCGCGAGCCTTCGTACCGCCGCCGGATCGGCCCATAGCCCGGTCGCGCCGTCGACGAGCTCCTGATAGGGCAGGCAGCGAGACCCGGGAATATGGCCTGTGTTGGCCACCCCCTGCTCGCCGATGAACAGGTGACGCGGCCGGGCGTCAACGAGCGCGGCTCCGCGCCCGAGAGCCGCCCGGACGTCCGGAAGAGTTCGTCGCGCCCTCGGCCGCGGCCGCGGAGTGAAGATCCCGAGCCGCGGCTCCGTGATCTCGTCCGTGATCGGACGGCCCTCCTCTCGCCACGTCGCCCAGCCGCCGTCGAGCACCCGGGACTCGGCGCCGTACAGGCGAAAGGCCCACGCGATACGTGCGGCAAAGATCCCGTAGTAATCGTCGTAGGTCACGATCACGTCGCCGTCGTCGATCCCGAGTTCCCCCGCACGCCGGGCAAACGAGCGCTGCCCGGCTACCTGCACCGGCACAGGATCGTCGTGATTGACGAAGTCGCGCTCCCAGTCGACGAACGTCGCGCCGCGAATGTGGCCTGCGTCGTATTCGGCCCGCTTGGCATGCGGGAGCTCGGAGCTGGGATGACGTCCACGGACGTCGAGGACCCTGAGTCTGGGGTGCTCGAGATGACGCTCGAGCCAATCTGCCGTCACCAGCGGTTCCGGCCCCGCGTCGAGGCCCGACTCTGCGTTTCGCATCGCTGCTCCTCTCGGCGCAGCGACCGCCGTCATCGGATGGTCGCTACGCCTCCTCGGTCATGGCGATCAGATCCTCTCGTGTCACCTTGCCGACGAGCTCGGGGTGATCGGATCGCATGTGCGACTCGATCGCCGCCGCCGCCTCCTCCACGGTCTCACCTCTTCCGAGGAATCCGCACTGGCATCGGATGACCTTCGCCATGACCTCTCCTTTTGCTTACGACCGCGACCCTAGGACCGCCACCTTGCAGAGTTCTGCGATTCTCCTTGCAGCGACCTTGTCGGGCAACTCCAAGACGCGAATTCAGCTGTGCGGACGGCTCGCCGTCGAGTTGGCGGGGCGGGACCTGACCCCGAGGCTTCCGGGTGGGCAGGCGCGGGTCCTGTTCACCTACCTGACCGTTCACCGGTCGGTCCCACCCCAGCGGGAGCAGCTGATCGAGGCGCTCTGGCCCTGGCGCGCGCCGGCCGGCGCGGATGCCTCGCTCAGCGCCCTGCTCTCGCGACTGCGAGCGGTGCTCGGTGCCGATGTGCTGAGCGGGCGTGGCGAGGTCCACCTCGAACTCCCCTCGGATGCATGGATTGACCTCGAGGCGGCCGAGGAGGCGATCCACCGGGCCGAGGCCGCCGTGGCCCAGGAGGATTGGCCGCGGGGCTGGGGACCATCGCTGATAGCGCTGTTCACCGCCCGCCGGGGCTTTCTCGCCGGCGAGGATCTGCCCTGGGCCGAGGAGTACCGGCGCCGGCTCGATGAGATCAAGATCTGCGCGCTGGAGGCATATGCGGCGGTCGCCCTCGGAGTCGGCGGCAGCGAGCTCGCCCCCGGCGAACGCGTGGCCCGGGAGCTGGTGACGCTGGCCCCGTATCGCGAGCGCGGCCATGCGCTGCTCATGCAGATCCTGGTCGCGCGCGGAAATGCGGCCGAGGCCCTGCGCGTGTACGAGCAGCTCCGGCTTCGGCTGCGGGACGACCTCGGAGCATCGCCCGCGCCCGAGCTACGCGAGCTCCAGGAGGGCCTGCTCCGGCGCTGATCGGTTCTCCGCGTTCAGCGCGTGGCGGTGACCGCGGTCAGGTGGGCGAGCGAGTCCTGCACGAGCGCTCCGAAATCGTCCTCGTTGTCCTCGCCGATCCACCGCTCGAACGCGATCCGGAACACCGCCATCCCGACCTCGGCGGTGAGGCTCGCGTCCGGCTCGGGGACGCCGCGCGCCCGGAGCGTCTCGGCGAGCGCCGCCGCGAGCGATGCGAGCTTGATCAACTCCCGCTCCCTGAGCTCGCCGTTGGCGATGATGATCGCCTGGCGCCGGCGGGAGTAGTCGCGCTCGAACTGAGCGCCCGCGGCCTCGAGGCCCACCGCGACGGCGTCGATCGGCGCCATCGAGCCCGGCGCACCGACGACCGCCGCGACGAGTCGCTCCTGAAGCTCGCCCGAGCCGCCGAACAGCACCTCGCGCTTGTCGGCGAAGTGGCGGAAGAACGTCCGCTCGGTCAGCCCGGCACGCTCGGCAATCTCGGCCACCGTGGTGTTCTCGAATCCGCGCTCGCCATACAGCTCCAGCGCCGCCTGCGCGAGCCTGCCGCGACTGTCGGGTTCCCATCTGACCATGACGGGGATCGTAGTCCATGACAGCCACTGACATCAACGTGCTAGAGTCATGTCAGTCCCTGTCATCAACTCAGTCGGAGGCCCCCATGCGCGTATTTCTCACCGGCGCGACCGGATTCATCGGATCGGCAATCGTCCCCGAGCTCCTCGACGCCGGCCACGACGTCACCGGCCTCGCCCGATCCGATGACGGCGCGGCGAAGCTCGAGGCAGCCGGCGCCGACGTCCATCGCGGCGAGCTCGCCGACCTCGACAGCCTGCGCACAGGCGCCGCAGCGGCGGACGGCGTCATCCACTGCGCGTTCATCCACGACTTCACTGCGATCGAGGCGGCCGGCGAGACCGATCGCCGCGCGATCGAGACGCTCGGAGCCGAGCTCGAGGGCTCGGGACGGCCGCTCGTCGTCACGTCCGGCACCGGCATGCTGACGCCCGGGAGAGTAGGGACCGAGCTCGACCCGCCCGGCCCCTCGCATCGAACCGCATCCGAGGACATCACGCTCGCCCTCGCCGCGCGCGGCGTGCGCTCCTCAATCCTCCGGCTACCCGCCTCGGTCCACGGAGAGGGCGACCACGGGTTCGTCCCGAGGATCATCGAGATCGCCCGCGAGACGGGCGTCTCCGGCTACATCGGCGACGGCGCCAACCGCTGGCCCGCCGTCCACCGGCTCGACGCCGCCCGCCTCTTCCGCCTCGCCGTCGAGTCCGCGCCGCCGGGCACCGTCCTGCACGGAATCGGGGACGAGGGGATCCCGATCCGCGACCTCGCCGAGCTCATCGGCCGCCACCTCGACCTGCCCGCGGTCTCGGTCGCCCGCGAGGATGCGGACGAGCACTTCGGTTGGCTGGCCATGTTCCTCGGCCGCGACATCCCGGCGTCGAGTGCGGTGACCCGCGAGCAGTTCGGCTGGGAGCCGGAGCAGCCCGGCCTGATCGCCGATCTCGAGGCAGGGCACTACTTCAGCGTGACGGTGTGAATGTGATCGTGACCCGTATCTTCAAATGCGGCAGCTTCAGATGCTTCCCATGGTGGTGCTTGAGATATTTCTTGTCTGCCGCCTTTTGCAGCTTGAAGTAGTGGCGCCCGGCCGCGGTCAACGGCACCCGAATCGTGTACCGGAGGCCGCTCTTGAGCGTCCGCTTCACCCGCGCGATCACGATCGTTGCCGGCGGGCAGCGGCGCTTGCGCTTGACAGCTTTGCCGGACTTGCATTTCGCCCGCGCCGCATCGGCCGAGACGTCGGTAGCCGATGTCGGAGATGACTGGACGACGCAGGTGCTGTCCGTGGTCCCGTTCTCGCCGGTCTCGGCGTTCTGGAAATCGGCCGCCGAGCTCGAGCCGGGAGCGGGGGGAATCAGGCCGAAGGCATCGGCGGCGACGACGGACATCGAGGCGACAAACGTGCCTCCCAACGTCGGCCCGATTGACGTCAGGCTTCCGCCGTTTGGGTTCACCACGAACACGCTGCAGGAGTTCTTCACCTCGGACTGGATCGCAGCGATCTCGGCACCGGTACTGAACTGAGTCTTCGCGGTGCTCGGAGCGTAGGTCGTGTCGCCCTCGTAGGTGGCGCTCAGATCGACCGTTTTCGCCGCTGTCAGGTCCGCGGTCGGCGGTATCAGGCTCACCTGGCAGCTCGCCCCGCCGTCGAGCGTGCAGGTGTTCCCGCTCGCGAACCCGCCTCCGTTCGAGCTCTGGAACACGACCTGGCCGGTCGGCGCCTTCGTGGCACCCGTCACGTTCGCCTGGCAGATCTCATTGCCGGCGTTGGCCTGATAGCCGCAGACGAGCGTCAGCTTCGTGGGCAGCTTGTTGCTGAAGGTCGCCGAAACCGTCTGCGCCTGACTCATCGAAAGGGTGCAGACGGCCGCCGCCGTGCCCGCGCACGCTCCCGACCAAGCGGCGAACCTGAAACCGCTTGCGGGGGTGGCGGTGAGCGTGACTCGGGTGCCGCTCGCGTATGTCATGTCGCAGCCGCTCGGGCAGCTGATCCCGGCCGGTTGGCTATGAACGCTGCCGCTACCTGTCGGGCTGACCGACACGGTCAACGGAAACGGGCCGGGGCCGGAGCCGCCCGCTCCGAACTCATACGCGACGCCCTTGGCGCTCGCCGCCGCGGGTGCTCCGGCGACGACGGTCGTCCCGTCGGAGGAGCTCGCGACCGAGCGGCCGAGCGCGTTGTTCGCGGCGCCATCGGTGGCGATCAGCTTCGTGGTCTCGAATGCCGTCGCCCAGCCGGCCGAGGGCTTGTCGAAGACGTAGACGGCGCCCCGATTGGTCTCGTTGGAGACCTTCGCGTTCGGCGCCCCGGCGACGACCGTCGATCCATCGGAGGAGATCGCCAGCGACGAGCCGAGGTAGTCGGCCGCGGCGCCGTCGGAGGCCGTCAGCTTCGCATTCTGGGTCGCGTCCGCCCACCCCAAGGCCGGCTTGACGAACACATAGACGGCTCCCGGATTGACGGTGCTCTCCGTACCGGCGACCACCGTCGCGCCGTTGGAAGAGGTTGAGACCGCATTGCCCAGCATGTCGTGGACGCCGCCGTCGGACGCGGTCAGCCTCGCCGTCTCGGAGCCAGACGCCCAGCCGCTCCCCTTCAGGTACACGTAGGCTCCGCCCTGGCCGCCAATGTCTCCGTTGAAACCGATGGCGCCGAGGACGATCGTCGACCCATCCCCGGAGATCGCCGAGGACCAGCCGAGGAAGCTGGCGGGATCAGGGTCGCTGACTCTGAACCTCGCGGTCAGCGTCGCGGCTTGCGTCTCGCTCCCCCACGTTGCCCCTCTGTTGAAGACGTACCCGGCGCCGGCATCGGTGTTGGCGTCCGGCGCGGCGGCGACGACGGTCGATCCATCACCGGAGACCGCCACCGATGAGCCGAAATTGTCACCGACATCGCCGCCGTTGACCGTCAGCGCGGCATTCGCCGTTGATTTGTTCGTCCACGCGCTTCCGGGCTTGACGAAGACGTATACGGCGCCGGTGTTGAGGTTCACATGCCGAGCGCCGGCGACGATCGTCGAGCCGTCGCCCGAGATCGCGACCGAGTAACCGAGGTTGTCACCGGCGGCCCCGCCACTGACGGTCAGCTTCGCGGTCTGGGTCCCGCTTGACCACCCACCGCCGGGCTTGCTGAACACGTAGACCGCTCCCGGATCGCTCGGATCGCCAGCGCCGCCGGGCGCCCCGGCGACGATCGTCGACCCGTCGCCGGACACGGCCACGGCCGAGCCGAGGACTTCGCCCGCGACCCCACCGGAGGCGGTCAATTCGGCCTGCTGCATCAGCGGGTCGATGCGCAACGGGTAGCGAGCGCCGCGAGCGTCCACGGCGATCGAAAGCCGGCGGCCGGACAGTGCCAGGCGGGCGGACAGCGTGCGCCCGGACGCGTCGCTGGCGGTGAGGTCCCGGTAGGAGAGCGCGGAGCGCCCGGCGCGGTCGAGGTCAAGCTGCTGCCCACCGTGCTCGAGCGACGCGCGCAGGTTGCCCGAGAGCGCCAGCGACAGCGTCAAGGGACCGGTTCCGCCATGCGCCGGCGGCCTCGGGATCGTGAACCCCTGCTCGATCCCGAGCGGTCCGTTCGAGTACCACTCGCTCACGCGTGCGTGGGAGTAACTGACGCGATTCGCCGCAGCCGAGGGTGCGACCGCCGTGATCGGAGCCAGCGATCTGCCGAATCCGATTCCAGTCAGCCGCAATCCGACGACCGATCCTCGACTTCTGATGCGCGCGCCCGCTGGGCCGAACCAGGCCTGCAGACCCTGTTGCGAGCTCAGCGCGTGAAAACCACCGTCTCCGGCGTGCATCCGGTAGCCGCGGCCATGGGCCCCGAGCGCCGCCGACACCGGCGCACGCGCCGCGAGCGGCACGCTCGGCCATCCGACCCGCGTGCTGCTTGACGCCGGCACCTTCGCCCGCGCGCCGAGTGGCGAACCGCGTGTTCCTGCCGTCAGAACGCCGAATCCGACGAGCAGTCCAAGCAACCCCAATCCGACAGACAACCCGCCCGCACGCAACGACGTTCGCATCGCAAAGCCCCCTTTGAGAATCTCCAGCGACGCATCATCGCACCAATTCGACCCCCGGCGCGACCGTGGACGCGCCCCGGCCCTGTTCCTGGCCCCGGGCGCTCGCGTCAGCGCGATGCGTATCCTGCTGCACGTGATTTCGGCGAGCGGGTCCAGGCGAGCAGGGTGAGCGGCCTGGACGGGGCGGTTGCAACTGAGGAGGGGGGCGCCGTCGCCGTCGGTCGCTCGGTTGGAACGGTTGCCTGGCACGTCCCATTGCTGGTGGGTGTGATCACGGTGGCCGGCCTGCTGTTACGACTTCGCCCGTTCGGCGACTCCCTGTTCGTTGATGAAGTGGGGGCGTACTGGATCGTGACCGGTCACAGCTTTGGCCAGGTCATTCACCTGATGAGCGGGCAGGTGCCGTCGCCAGAGCTCAATCCCCCTCTCTGGTTCGTGTTTGCATGGGCGAGCGAGAAGGTCTTCGGTGCGTCGCCGCAGTCGCTCAAGCTCGTCTCGCTGTTGGCTGGGACCGCGACGATCCCTATGACCTACATGCTCGGGCGCTTGACCGTCGGCGTACGGGCGGGACTTGTTGCGTGCACGCTCGTGGCACTCAGTCCGTTCTTGATCTTCTACTCGAGCGAGGCCCGACCGTACGCGCTGCTCGTGTTTCTGTGCGTGCTTTCAACGCTGGCGTTGCTGCGGGCCGTGGACACGGGCGGCCGCCGGTGGTGGACGCTATATGCGGTCTGCGCTTGCGGCGTTGCGTACACGCACTACACCGGTGTGTTCCTGCTCGTGGGTCAGTTCATCTGGGCTTTTATCGCCCATCCGAAGGCTCGGCGTGCATTGGTGGTGGCCAGCGCGGCCGCTGCGGTTGCATTCCTGCCTTGGGTGCCGAGCCTGATCAAGACGACCAAGTCCCCCGGTACCAGGATCTATGGGCTGCTCGAGCCATTCAGTTGGCACTGGATCCGGCTCGACCTCGGGCACTGGGCCATAGGGCACCCTTACCTCAATCTTGCCAGAGTGCCCGGTCCGCTCGGCGCCGGGCTGATCATTGGCGGCGTTGCCCTTGGCGCCCTGGGGGCGCTTCTCGCTGTGAGGTCCGCGAGACGCCTTCAGCACCACGTCCGCATGCGGCGGGATGTAGTGCTCGTGCTCGTGCTCGCATGTGCCGCGCCTGTCGGCGCGGCGCTCTACAGCGGGCTGCGCGAGAGTGTCTGGGAGGCCCGCAACCTCATCTCGTCGTGGCCGGGATTCGCCGTGCTCCTCGCGGCGCTCTTGACGTATGCGCGGGCGCCATTGCGGGCTGCGGCGGTGGCGCTCGTCATTGCCGGTTTCGCGATCGGGGCCCTAAAACTCTCCGAGACATCCAATCAGCGGCCTGACTATCAATCGGCTGCCGCCTACATCGATCGCACCGATCATGGCACCGCCCCCGTGGTGGAAGCGGGATCGGCCACCCCAGGACCGCCAACTGAAACCGAAGCCGCTCTCGCCCTGGACCAGGCGCACGAGCGCCACCAGGTTCTGCGGATCGGCCTTCCGACTCTCAATACCGTCCTTCACGCCCCCGCGTACACGAAGTTGCCGGTGCCCTCAGGAGAGGTGATCGCTCGCGAGGCTGCAACGCTCGCAGGCGACGGCACCCTGTTCATCGTCGTCCCGACCAACATCACGATCGCAAGACTCGAGGCGGTTCGGCGAAAGCACGTCCGTCACGGTACCGGCGCACTCGGATTATTTGCCTCGTTCCTCGGTGCGTTGCCGGCGCGTTTCCAGCCGGTGACCGCTCGGAGATTCCCTGGCTCCGCACAGATCACTGTTTACGTGTACCACGGCTAGCGGTCCGCCCCCCGATGTGGGGACGAGCCCTCCACAGCCCGAAGGCTGGCAGCCAGGGAAGCCTTGGCGTGCTGCCGGCGTCATGGCAGGTATGAGAGACCACGCAGCAGCCGCTGTGCTCCGCGCTCGCGGCTCGGCGCGACCTCGCGGTCGCGCGGACGAAGCCGGCGACAGAGTGGCCCGGCCTTCCTCGTCGCGCCCGCCCCGGCGCTGCCGCTGACCGTCGTGTTCGCGCGCCTCCTCGCGGCGGTCTTCGAGATCCCGTTCCTGCGACATCGCAGCGTGCGGGCGTGGGGGGGCGTCGTCGGCTCGCTCCTGGTGTTGGCGGTACTGATCTGGCGCCTGGGGACGGGCCCGTTCCTCGACGGGCTCCGCTCAGTCCATGGCGGGGCGCTGGCGGCAGGGGCAGGCATCACGATACTGACCACGTTGTGCTACGCGTGGCGATGGAAGATCGTCGCCCGTGGTCTCGGCGTCGGCCTGTCGTTTCCCGCTGCGGTGGCGGCGTACTACCGGTCGCTTTTCCTCAACGTCACACTGCCCGGCGGGATCGTGGGTGACGTCCATCGCGGCGTCAGCCACGGTCGCGACGTGAGCGATGTCGGCCGCGGGTTGCGGTCCGTCGCGTGGGAACGCTTCGCCGGGCAGGTCGTTCAGGTCCTCCTGACGGTGGTCGTTCTCCTAGCGCTGCCGTCGCCCGTGCGCTCGTTCATGCCCCTGGTCGCGATCGCGGTTGTCGTGGCGGTACTCGGCATCGTGCTCGTGGCGCGGGCGCGGCCCGATGGCGCTCAGTCTGCGTGGGCGCGACTTCTGGGCGGAGCGGCCGGCGACATCCGCGACGGACTGCTCTCCCGCAGGGCGTGGCCCGGCATCGCGCTGGCGTCGCTGCTGGTCGTCGCGGGCCATGCGGCCACCTTCGTAATCGCCGCACGGACCGCGGGCACCACCGCGCCGGCGTCGCGAATGCTTCCAATAGTGTTGCTCGTGATGGCGGCCATGGTGCTCCCTAGCGTCGCTGGCTGGGGGCCGCGCGAGGGCGTGGCGGCATGGGCTTTCGGCGCGGCTGGCCTGGGTGCGCAGCGGGGGGTCGCCACCGCCGTCGTTTACGGCGTCATGGTGCTCGTCGCCAGCCTCCCGGGTGCCGCGGTGCTTCTCGTGGCATGGTTCCGTCGTACACGGCCTCACGGGCGGACCGAACGGCCGCATCGGGAGCGAGCTGCACATGCCTGATCGCCCATACACCCTGTTGAGCTGCAGCATGTCGATCGACGGCTATCTCGACAGCTCGATGCCGCGGCGCCTCGAGCTCTCCAATCAGGACGACTTCGACCGGGTGGACGCCGTGCGCGCGTCCTGCGACGCGATCCTGGTGGGCGCGGCTACCGTGCGCAACGACAACCCGCGCCTCGTGGTGCGCTCGAACACGCGCCGCCACGAACGGATCGCTCGTGGGCTCCCGCCGTCGCCGATTAAGGTCACCGTGACCGAGAGGATGGAGCTGGATGCGTGTGCTTACTTCTTCACCGCGGGCGAAACCGAAAAGCTCGTCTACTGCGCCAGCCGGCGGGTGATCGACGCGCGCTCGCGGCTCGGACCGATCGCGACCGTGGTCGACGCCGGCCAGCCGGTCGAGATGCACACGATCAGTGAGGACCTCGCAGCCCGCGGGGTGGAGCGGCTGATGGTCGAGGGCGGCGGTAAGGTCCACACGCAGTTTCTGACCGACAACCTCGCCGATGAGCTGCAACTGGTCGTCGCTCCCTTCTTCGTCGGAGACTCGCGGGCCCCACGGTTCGTGAGCGATGGCCGCTTCCCCTGGAACCCCGGGCGCCGGGCGACGCTTGCCGCGGTCCAACAGATCGGGGACGTGGTGCTGCTGCGCTACGCGCTCTCGCCGCGGTTCCAGAACGACTGACCGCGCAGGGCAGCGATGACGATCAGATCCGAGAGCCGCGTAACAATCGTCAGGGGCGTCCCTGAAGTGTGGGCGTATGTCTGTGACGTCGGACGCTGGCCGCAGTGGGCGCCAACGGTTCGCGAATGTTGGGTTGCGGGAGATGCTCCGCTTCAGCCCGGCTCGCGGGTGGAGCAGCGGGCCAAGGGGATATTCGGGACCACTCGCTACCGGGCCCAGAACGTGACCATGGTCGAGGCGCCCCGGCGCCTGGCATTCGCCGGGCCGATGGGCACTTCCGCGGCGCGCTGGGGAATGGAGCTCGAGCCGACGGACGATGGGCAGACCGAGGCCAAGATGTGGGTTGAGGTCGACCTCCAGAGCATCATGCGCGCGATCCCAGGCCGCGTTCTCGAAGGCAGGATCCGGCGCGTAATGGATATCGAGATGGCGGCGATCAAGGCTGCGGTCGAGTCCGCTACTCCGGGCGGCTCGGATTCCTAGTCCCAGAGCCGCGGGACCCGGCAGCAAGGAATGCCGTCCCGAAGCACAACTCAGTCCAGGAGGAATCGATCAGCTGATCCTGCATAGCTGCGCGAATCGCCCCCCACGGACGGCGTGCGATCCACTCGTCGATGGAGGCGAACGGCCGTGCAAGTGCGATTCCGAGCTGCGCCAGCCACCGAGGCGCGATATCGGGAACCTTGAGGTCCAGCACAACCCAGCGTCCACCGCGGGAGAGAGCCGCGGCGCCGTGGGCGATGACATCTGCGCATTCAGGCACCTGCGTCAGGGCGTATGTGGACAGGATCGCGTCGACCTCGGTTGGGAATTCGAACTCGGCCGCGTCGGCTTGCACGAGGCTGATATTGCGCCAGCCGTTGGTCTCTATCCGATGCTGGGCTTGGCCGAGCATCGCATCGGTCAGATCGACGCCGACGATCTGACCGTCGGGACCGATCACCTGCTCGATCAGCGAGAAGTTCAGACCGGTGCCGCAGGCGATCTCGACGACGCTGCCACCCGGGCGAAGCCCGAGTGCTTGTACGGCCCGAAGGCGCTGGGCCCGCTGGGGGTAGCCCGGCGCGGGGTAGAACCGGGAGGTGATGTCGTAGTGCTTTGCCTTCTTGCGGTATGTCTCGATCAGGTGCTCTCGCGTACTGTCGATCTGGCTCACGGCGTACTCCTAGATCGCATTCCCGGGCAGCGCGCTTGCTATGTATATCGATGCGGCCGGAGCGGGCGCGAATGAGCGGTCTCCGTCTTCTCCGCGACGAAAGCGAACTTGCGGAGCCGCCCTTCCCGGAGCCAGTCGCTCCACAGCCGGTGGGCGGCCAGCAGCTCCTCCAGTGCCGGGCGTCCGATCTGCGCGGCAATGTTCGCAGCGTCGGCGGCAAATGCGTCGATCAACGAATCCGCCACGCCAAGGTGAGATCGACTCCAGTCATCCTGCCAGCGGACGACCAGCCCGGCCCGCTCCAAGCAACTCAGCATCTCCGGCAGCGGAGTGAGCCAAACCGTGTCGGCGTCAGGCATCTTCTCCCGCTCTTGCTCCGTGAGGGGTAGGCCCTCTTCCACCGTGAAGGCGAACCGCCCGCCGGTCCTGAGTGCCCGGGAGACCTCCGCAAGCAGTAGCTCCTTATCGGGAAAGGCGAGCATGGTCTCGAACAGGAGCACCACGTCAAACGGCCCGGCGGGGATCGGGGGGATCCGCCGGATCTCGAATCGACAGGGAAGATCGCCCGCGCGGTGCCGTGCGATGTCGAGGGCGCTGGAGCTGAAATCCACCCCCAGATACGTGCAGCCCAGCGCCTGAGTGATGAACCGTCCCGGCCCGGCAACTCCGCAGCACAGGTCGAGCACGGAAACACCGGGCGCGATGCCGGCCTGAACCGCCAGGGCCTCGATCTCTGCGGCGCGCATGAAGCCCTCCTGCTCGACGAACTCGCCCGGGGGGTACGCCGATACGCGGGCTCGTTGCAGGGCCCGGTCAAACGGAGCGCGCTCGTCCTGCTTCACGGCAGGTCTCCGCCCGAGCCGGTGACGATCTCCACGCCGCGCAGGATGTCAGCCCCGCGACGGGAAGGCTTGGCACCGGTAAGCGTCATGTTTGACATGCACCCAGAGCACGCAGTGGCGGCGACGGTCGACGCCCCCTACCCGGCGCCTGGCCCCACTTCGGTCTCCCAGATACGAGGGCGTGTCACGAGCGCCCATCTCGGTCCGGTCACCGGACTCATCGCCGCAATGCTGCTGCTCGCGGGTCTCGCTGCGACCGTCGGGCTCAGCAGAGCCGGCTGGGTCGTTGGGATCACCAGTGCGCTGATCACGAACGCGACGTTGGCCCATGGCATCGAGCGCTACCGCGCCAGCCGGCTGGGACCGGCCGATTGGGTGACGCTTGCGCGGGCCACGCTCGCCGTTGGCGTTGCGGCGCTCGTCGCCGACTCGTTCCATCGGCCCGCTCCGATCGCCATGCTGGTCTCGCTCTCGGCGCTCGCGCTCGCGCTCGATGCGGTCGACGGATGGATCGCGCGACGTACGGCGACCGGGGAACTGGGGGCGCAGTTCGACGCCGAGGTCGACGCCTTCCTGATCCTCGTCCTCAGCGTCTATGTCATGCGCTCGGTGGGCGTGTGGGTGCTCGCGATCGGCGTGGCACGCTACGCGTTTCTCGCCGCGGGATGGGCGCTGCCGTGGATGCGCGAGCCGTTGCCGCCGCGCTATTGGCGCAAGTTCGTCGCCGCCACGCAGGGGATCGTTCTGACGGTGGCGGCCGCGAACATCCTGCAGCCAGTTGTGACCACGGGCGCGCTCGTGGGCGCCCTCGCTCTACTCGCCGAGTCGTTTGGCCGCGATGTGTGGTGGCTGCGGAGCAATCGGCACCGCACATACCCTCGAATGGTGACGCCCCCCTCCGGTGATAAGGCCGACCCTCCCGCCAGCCACGGGCCTGTGCGGAAAGTCGTTGTCCTGGGGCTGACAATCCTCGCCGCCCTGCTCGTGTGGGTCGCCCTCGTCGCTCCCTACAAGCCGCCAGATCTCACGCTGAACGCGTTCTTGAGGATCCCGCTCGAGGGCCTGGTCCTGATCGCACTGGCTGCCGTCCTGCCCCGCACCCCCCGACGCATCCTGGCGGTGAGCTGCGGAGTGGTCCTCGCGCTGGTGGTCGTCCTGAAGGTCATCAACTACGAGGTGTTCACGCTCTACGACCGGCCGTACGACCCCCTTGGAGACACGAGTCAGCTCGGTAACGGGATCGAGACGTTGCGCTCGTTGGTCGGTGGTACGGAGACGAAGCTGATCGAAATCGGCGCTGTGGCCGGCACCGTCGTCCTGATGGTCCTGCTGACGCTGGCAATGCTGCGGCTCACCCGGGTTGCGGCCGACAACCGCCGGTGGGCGCTGCGGGCGGTCGCGGGGCTCGGCGCTGTCTGGGCACTCTGCTGGGGGCTCAGCCTTCAGCTCATCTCCCATACGCCGATCGCCTCCGCGCTTTCCGCCAGTCTGATCGTCAACGAGGTCAATGCAGTTCGGGCAGACATCCACGACACGAGCGTGTTCGCCGCCGAGATCAAGCACGACCCGATGGCCAGCACCCCTACCAAGCGGCTGCTGACCGCCCTGCGCGGCAAGGAGGTCCTGCTCGTGTTCGTGGAGGCGTACGGCCAGCAAGCGGTGCAGGGCCGCTTCTTCTCGCCCGAGGTCGATGCTGCGCTGGCCGAGGGGAACCAGCGGCTGGCCAGCGCCGGCTTCGCCTCTCGCAGCGGCTTCCTCACCTCGGCGACGTACGGCGGCATCAGCTGGCTGGCCCACTCAAGCCTGCAGTCGGGACTCTGGGTGGACAACCAGGACCGCTACAACCAGCTGATCTCGGCCAAGCGCTTCACGCTCGCCGATGCGTTCAAGCGGGCCGGGTGGCGGACCGTCTCCGACGATCCATCGAACGACCGGCCCTGGCCGCAGGGGAGGGCGTTCTACCACTGGGACACGATCTACAACCGCTATCAGGTCGGCTATCACGGCCCCACCTTCACCTATGCGGCGATGCCCGACCAGTACATCTTCTCGGCGCTCAACCGCCTCCAGCTTGCGAAACCTCAAAAGCAGCCGCTGTTCGCCGAGGTCGACACGGTGTCGAGCCACATGCCGTGGAACCGCATCCCAGAGGAGGTCGGCTGGAACCAGGTCGGCAACGGCTCGATCTACAACCGGACTCCGATGATCCACGAGACGGGGTCGTTCTGGGGCAACCCACCGCGCGTACAGGCCGCTTACGGCAAGTCGATCGTTTACTCCTTGAACACGCTGACGTCGTACGTGCAGCACTACGGCAAAAAGAATCTCGTGATGATCGTCCTGGGCGACCACCAGCCGTTGCCGATCGTCAGCGGGATCAACTCCAACCACGACGTGCCGATCTCGATCATCGCCCACGACCCGGCGGTGCTCAAGGACATCGGCGGCTGGAATTGGTCGAAGGGCCTGCGTCCCAGCCCGAAGGCGCCGGTCTGGCCGATGAACGCCTTCCGCAACCGCTTCCTCGCCGCATTCGATTCACCCCCGGCGAGCCGGTAGTTCGGTGAACGCAGACGTGCCATGCTGTTTCTTGTCGTGCCGAGGCGGCTCTGATCACTGTTGTTGCCGACCGCGCGTCCCTTCCGACGCACGAGCCCGCGCCCGCCGCATCGGTGGCTTCGGTCGCCGATCCAGGACGGAGGCGGCTGGCTGGCCTCGACGGCATCCGGGGACTGGCCGCCGGGTATGTGGTGGTGAGTCACATCTTCCTGCGCGCATTCCCAGGCTCCCGGGTGGATCGGGCGCCGTTCTGGGCTGCATGGTTCATCTACGGACGGTTCGCGGTCGTCGTCTTCATCGTGCTTTCAGGGTTCTCCCTGGCACTCTCGCCGGCCCGTTGCCGGTGGCGGCTCGAAGGGATCTCTCAGTTCGCGCAACGGCGGGCCCGGCGGATCCTGCCCGCCTACTGGGCGGCGCTCGTCTTCAGCCTCGCTGTGGCGTGGCTGATCGTTCCTCAGCCGGGGCACGGCGTGCCCGACGCGAAATCGGTCGTCGTCAACGGCCTCCTATTGCAGAACGTCGTCGGTGCGCACAGCCCCAACATGGCGTTCTGGTCGATGGCCGTCGAGGCGCAGCTGTACCTCCTGTTCCCGCTGTTGCTGCTGATGGTGCGCCGGTGGAGTGCCATCGCGATGATCACCACCGTCACGCTCGTGGTGATCGCGGTGGGAATCTTCGGCCCACACGTCGCGCGTTTGGACACGTTCGTGATCCATTCGCCGCCCGACCTCGCCGCCTTATTCGCGCTCGGGGTCCTGAGCGCCGGTATCGTCGGCGCGGGCCGGGTTCGGAGCTCATGGCCCTGGGGTCGGCTGGCGCTTGCGTCCGCGGTGCCGGTGCTCGCGACGATCTGGTGGCAGGGCTCCGTGTGGACGCTCAACCACCTGTTCTGGATGGACCTCGCGCTCGGCCCGGCCATTGCGTGCCTGCTGGCGGCTCTGGCGACCGGCCATGTAGCCGGCCTCCGGCGAGTGCTCGATGCGCGCCCGATCCGCGGCCTCGGCGCGTCGTCCTACAGCCTGTACCTGACGCACGCGCCGATCGTCGTCGTGGTCTACGAGAAGATCGTGGCCGGGCGGGTTCCTCAGGGCGCTCCGGCCTTTCTCGTTACCGCCGCCCTGGCGCTGCCTCTGACGATCGTGTTCGCGCGGGTTTTCGCGTCATTCTTCGAGACTCCGTTCCTGCAGCCTCGCGACTTGTCCGCGGCCGCCCCGCAGCCGCAGCGTCGAGCCGGTGACGGGCTCCGAGGGCCCCAGTTGTCAGCGGGGTGAGACCAGCAGGTCGGCGTGGGTCACGGTGACGGCGAGCTCTCCGGCGGCGGCCTGCGCCAGACGTCGGCGGGTATAGAGCTCGACCTTCTCGGCGAGCTCGACGTCTTGCTCGCAAGCTGCACTCACCCACCCGGTAAACCACTCAGCTGCCAGGTCAGCCTGCGAGGCGCCGAGGCGCCAGGGGCTGGGCCGGACGCGTACCTCCGCCCCCAGGCGGCCGAACTGCCCGACAGCAAGCGCGACGGCGTCCGGGCCGAGCAGGCGGCCCCGCTCGGTCACGCGGCGTTGGTGGGCGTCGAAAGCAGCGGCCACGCGGCGATCCAGCGGATCCGCCGGGTTCAGCTCGACGCGACCGACGACGGAAAGAGTGAGCAGCATCGGACACCCTGCGCCGGCACACAGGGCGATCAGCCCGACCAACTCATCCTCGGTCAGGATGTCCAGCAGCGCGGACGCGGTGATGAGGGTTGCGCCGGCCAGATCGCCCGGGTGCAGCCGGGTGATGTCGGAGTGCTTCGGCTCGAGGGTGATCGCGGCCCCATCGGCGGCCGGGCCGGCGCGCTGGGCGGCGGCGACCTCCAGCAGGTCCGCGTCCCGGTCATGCACGATCCAGTGCTGCGGCCGGGGAAGGAGTGGCGCCAGCCAGCGGGCCATCGCGCCGGTGCCGCAGCCGAGGTCATGGATCACCCAACTGCCGGCTGCGCGCGAGTGGCGCCGCAGGTCTTCGACGAGATCGCCGGCCCGGGCGACGGCGTCAGCAGGCTCGCGTAGGGCAAGCCATTCCCTGCTGACCTGACTCCCCGGCGCGGTCATCCCGACGCCCCTGCGAGCACACCGGCGATGACGGACGTGGTTGCCGACCATGCTGGCAGCGACTCCCGCCGCTGGCAGGCGGCCAATCGCAACCGCCGTCTGAGCTCGGCGTCGCCGAGCCACGCCCGGAGCGCCGCGCCGAGTGCCGCAGGATCGTCGGGCGGGACCAGCAACCCCGGCCGGACTCCGCCAGCGCCGAAGCCCATGGCCTCCCTCAGCCCGCCGACGTCGGCTGCGACCACCGGCAGCCCACGGGCCAGAGCCTCGGTGACGACCATGCCGTACGTCTCGGCACGCGACGCCAGCACCATCAGGTCCGCGGCGGCGTAGATGCGGTCGAGCTCGGAGGCGGTGCGTGGTCCCGGTAGGGACACGCGGTCACCCAGACCGCGCTCGAGGGTTTGCCGCCGGATAGCCTCGACGAACGCCGGGTCGCGCTCGACGCTGCCCACGCAGAGGCACTGCCAGGACAGCTCCGACATCGACTGCAGCGCCTCGACCAGCACGTCGTGGCCCTTCTCGAAGGTCACCGCGGCGACGCAGAGCAGCGCGCCGCCGGCCACCGTCCCGGTCGCGAGGTCGGCGGCGTCGACTCCCGGCGCGGCGACATGCACTCGGTCCGGGGCCAGTTGATAGAGCCCGAGCAGCCGACGTCGGCTCCACCGGCTGGTCGTGGCGACGGCAGCGCTGGCCAGGAGGACCGTGCTTTCGCGCCTGCGGATGTCCTCGGCCGCTTCATCTGGCGGGCGGTGACCCAGCGGCATGTGCACGAGCACGACCACGCGCAACCGCCGCGCGTGGGGTACAACCACCGCGGGCGCCGTCGAGGCGACCAGTCCGTCGAGCAGCGCGAGGGCGCCGTCGGGGACTCGCTGGATGATGCCAGCGAGGGCGGCAAGCGCCTCCGCGTCAGGTTCCGGCCAGCGGCCGGGTACGGCGTGCTCGTGCACCGACCAGCCGAGCGATCCAAGACCGCGGCAGACGTGGCGGTCATAGGTGTTGCCTCCGCTAGGCCGGGCCAGATCATCGATGCCGTCCGGTACGACGACATGCACTGCGGTCAAAGCGGCCTTTCGTAGCTCGCCCAGGCGATGTGCGACTCGTGGAGGGCGACAACCAGCCCGTCGAGCTCCCGAGCGCCGCTGCCCAGGGCGCCGGCGTGCACGCGGTCTGCAAGTCGGTCTGCGATCACTCGGGCGAGCGCTTCGGTCGTGGTGTTCATGCCCGCGAACGCGGGGTCTTCGTCGAGGTTGCGGTACGAGAGCTCGGCGACCACCGCGTGCAGCTCCCGGGCCGCCTGACCGATGTCGACCACGAGCCCATCGGCGTCGAGGTCGGCGCGCCGGAATGTTGCGTCTACGACGTACGTCGCGCCGTGCAGGCGCTGGGCGGGCCCGAATACCTCCCCGCGGAAGCTGTGAGCGATCATCATGTGATCGCGGACGCTGACGCTGAACACGATCTACTAGTCCCCGTCGTATGTGATGGTGTGGCACAGGGCGGAAAGGCTCCCGGCGACCAGCCGGGCCATAACGTCGGGCAACTCGTTGAAGGATGACTGCCCGCTGAGGAGTGCGTCGAAGCCGGGGTCGCGTAGCACGTCGACCGCGAGGGCCAGCCGGTCGGCCGTCGTGCGCCGCCCGCGCCGGGCCGGCGAGAGAGTAGAGACCTGGCTCGCGCGGATGCCCAGACGACCCGTGTGAAACGTGCCCCCAAGCGACAGCCGGACCTCCCTGTCGCCGTACCAGCTGAGTTCGATGACCGTGCCCTCGGGCGCGAGCAGCTCTAGCGACCGCTGGAGGCCAGCGGACGTCGCACTGGCGTGCACGACCAGGTCCCGACCATCGGCGGCGTCGGCAGGTAGCGCGAAGTCGACACCGAGTGCGGCCGCGACATCGGCCCGGCGGGCATCGACGTCGACGAGTGTGACGTTCAAGGCCGGGAACCGGCTCAGCAGGCGTGCGACGCAGCAGCCGACCATCCCGGCGCCGACGACCGTGACGCGGTCGCCGAGCAGTGGTCGAGCGTCCCACAACGCGTTAACCGCGGTCTCGACAATGCCTGCGAGCACGGCACGAGCGGCGGGGACGCCTTCGGGCACGACCGTGACCGCGCCTGCCGGCACGACATAGGCGGTCTGGTGCGGGTAGAGGCAGAAGACAGTGCGACCGCGCAACTCCGGCGGTCCCTCCTCCACAACGCCGACGTTGAGGTAGCCGTACTTGACCGGACCGGGGAAGTCCCCCTCCTGGTACGGCGCCCGCATGGCCGCGTATTGACTCGGGGGCACATCACCGCGGAACACCAACGTCTCGGTGCCGCGGCTGACGGCCGACCGCACGGTCCGCACCATCACCTCGTCCCGCCCCGGCTGGGGCAGGGTGACCGGTCGGATCTCTCCGCAGCCCGGCGCGCGGAGCCAGAACGCGTGCGCATCGGCCTGCACAAGCCTCAGCTTGCCAGACTCGGAGGTGAAGGGGTCTCGCGGCGTCGGGGATCGGTGATCCGCGTCCCGGGTGACGCCTGTCCGTATCCTTCCCGGCAGCGGATGAGCGACGAGCGTCAGCTTGAGCCGGAGGGGCTGGGTGATCACATCGACCAGCTGTACCGCGCGGCTTGGGGCTTGTGCGGCTCGCGCGACGATGCCGACGACCTTGTGCAGGAGACGTTCGCCAACGTGCTTCGCAAGCGGCGTTTTCTTCGATCGGAGGACGACATCGGCTACCTGCTGCAGGTGCTACGGAACACGTTCTTCAGCCAGCGGCGAGCAGCGGCGCATCACCCCCAGACCATGCCCCTGCCTGACGAGCTAGACCTGCTCGCGGATCCCCGCGCGGTCCGGGCCGAGTCACGGATCGAGTCGAATGAGCTGTTTGCGCTGATCTCGGCGCTGCCGGCGGACTTCCGCGACGCGTTGGTCGCGGTCGACCTGGTCGGGCTGTCTTACAGTGAGGCGGCGCGATCGCTTCGCGTCGGTGAGGCGACCATCACCACCCGGCTTCATCGCGCCCGCCAGCGCATAGCGAAATCGCTGGCCGTCCCCAGCAATCCGGAGAAGACCAGACGCTGAGTCGAACACCAGATCCTTGTCCAAACCGCGCGTCGCTTCCTTCAGTCGCGGCGCCTCCGATCCGATGGCGCAGCCATGACCACTCCACGTCGTGCCCTCGTCGCGCTTGTGGCGCTGACGGTAGCCCTCGCGATATCCCTCGTCAATGGCGTCAGTCACGGCTGGCCCGCGATCGGTGTCTTCGGCTGTGTTTGCCTGGTCGTCGCGATCGCGGCCCAGTTCATCGTCATCCGCAGAAGCCGGGCTCACTAGCGTCGCTGGTTCTCAAGCCCGCGCTGATACTCGGCCATCATCCGGCCAAGAATGCGCACCTCCCACAATCGCTTCTCAGATTCTGGAAGGTGCGCTCACGCCTCACCGGTCGGAACAGCGCTGGCCGGGATGGGCTTGCCGAGGTACAGGCGCCCGACCATTGTGGCGAGCGCGACCTGGCGCGCCCGCTTCTGCCCCCGCCACGAGACCGTGATGGTGAGCAGTTGCCTCCCATCGGACGTCAGCAGCATCGACTGGTCAGGCACCCACGCCGCGCCCAACCCGAGCTTCGGCACAATCACCGGCGGCGTGAAGTTCCGCACCGTACCGAACGACTGCGTATCCTCGTCGATCGTCCGCTCCAACCGCTGATAAGGCTGCGGTGAGGAATCGATGTTGACCACCACGGACACCCGCGGACCACGAAAATGGCACTCCGGCTCCGAGTTGCCCCCCATCGTCGCTCGCGCCTGGAGCGCGCCGGCACCAACCCCGGCGTAGCGAGCAATCACCATGCCTGCCGCCGGCCTGCACACGGGCGGCCGCTTCGGCCGCGCCGCCGCCTTCGCGGACGTCGCCGACGAGCGCGCGGACGTGCCACACCCGACAAGCGCCAGACCGGTCAGCAGCCCGACGATCACAAGGGCCGGGTAGCACGACGTGATCGGCCTACCGCGCGACCCTCGCGCAGTCTTTCCCGCATCGTGTCCGTTCATCGGCGTCTCTCCCAACAGTCGAACAACACCCGTCTCATGTCGCATGCCCACCCCGTCGCTTCCGATACGCCCGCACTTTGGCGCGTGAGCCGCACACCGACATCGCACACCAGCGGCTCGCCTGATTGCGGCTGTGGTCGTAGAACGCCCATCCGCAATCATGGCCGGGGCACGCCTTCATCCGCGACCAGCTCCCATCGAGCTGCGACAGCGCAACGATCGTCGCGATCAGCGCCAGCGCGCCGTCAAGATCCCGAGGCCGTGCCTTGAATTGCGGAGCGTCGGCCGCTGCGAACTGGATGTAGATTCGCGGCGCGCGCAGCGCCCGGTTCACTCGCGCCACAACCCCGGGATCCTCCAACGCGCCGTTGTTGACGAACAGCATCGTTCGAAGCCCCTCCCGCACCTCAAGCACCCGGCGGCGATCTGACTCGGTCAGCGCGTAGCGGCGACCGAACAGTCCGTGTTCGACGAACCACGTGCTGACCGCGCTGGGGCTTGCAAGCTCCTCTTCGTTGCGGCTAGTCAGATCCCAGCGACTGTTGAGAAACGTCTGCACTAGCTCGAGGTCGCCGGGGGCAAGCTGGCGATTCCCGGGTTGTGGGCCACGATCAACCCTCGCCCTGGCGTCCGTCAGCTCGACGCGATCACCGACCGTTCACCTTTGCTGCGTCACCAGCAAAGCACTATACGCTGGTAACGGTGAGCCCGCAAAGGTGCGAGTGCGGGCGGTCGGCCACGTCCGCAGGCGCGGGACTTTCGCGTACCCGACCGACTCACCGGGTCATCGCGAGCGCGCTCACAGCCACGCGCGCCGGGTTGCCCGCACTGGCCCGGACGCGCCCGGACAGCAGGAACAAGCTGCCCGCGGGCAAAGCCGACAGCACATCGCGAAAGCGCCCGTCCGCCCCGAGCCGGGCGCCGGCGAGAGAGCTCCAGCGCCCGCAGGCGCTCCGCCGGGCAATCCGCAGCCACGGCCGGGAGCGCCCAAGCGGCCCGCGCACACGCCCCCACAGCACATCGCCTGCGCGCCCGACGGTCGCGTAGGCCGACAGCCTGTGCATCAGGGCCAGCGGCGCGGAGGCGGAACCGGCGGCCCGCACCACATAGCGTGCCCGCGCGGGCACGCGCGGCGCCGGCACGCTCGCGGTAAACCGCCCGCTGGTCCCCACGCTCGCCGTCGCGAGTGTCCGCGAGCTTCCGCTCATGGTGACGCGCACGCGTGCGCCGCCAAACGCGGGCGCGGTCGCGCCGCTCAGCACCACCCGCCCGGCCCGCAGCGACGCCTCTAAGAGCACCACGTTGCTGCCGGCGCATTGCAAAGGGCTCCACGCAGGCGCCGTCGGCGGCTTCGGGATGCCGGCCGGTTTCGGGGTGCCGGGCGGATGGAGTCCCGCGACCGCGGCGGTGAACGCGGCCAGATCAGCGCTCGTGAACGACCACGGGCCGTCGGTCACCCACGTATACCAGTCACTTTCTGCGACCCGCGGGTCGGCCTCAACGCCGTTGAGCATGGGCGCGAAATAGGAGCGGCGCTGCTCAGCGGTCAGATCCCATTCGCCGCCCGGCATCTGATAGGGGCCGGCCAGCCACCCCCACTCGTCCAGATAGACGGGCACTTGCAGCCCGAGCGCATCGGCCTGGCTTTCATCGGAGTGCAAGCTGGCCAGGTCCTCCTGCGGGGTGCCGTAATACGTGTGCCAGCCGAGCGCGTCCGGGTGGTACCGCGGGTCCGCTGCGACTACGTGGGCCAGGAAGCGCCGCCCGAACTGCGACAGGGTGCTCATCACGCGCGCGTGCGGGTCGACCGCTTTGATGGCGGAGCGGGAGAGCTCGAACAGGCGCGCGTACGCGGCCGGGTCCTGTTGCAGGTCCGGGCGGTACCAGAACGCCCACAGATCAGGTTCGTTCCAGATTTGGATGGCTGCAGGGTGATAGCGGGCCTGCACCTGCGCGGCGTACGCGGCGTAGTCAGCGTAATGAGCCGGTGTCGGCGGCGGGTGCACGAGCGTTCCGCCAGGCGTGAGCGTCGCGTAAGCGGACGTCCCGTTCGACCAACCGGGCGCGTACACGATGTCCGCGGTCCAGGTCAGCCCGTGCGCAGCGAGCCGGCTGGCGATTTCATCGTCATGTGACCAGTTGTAAACGCCAGGTGCAGGTTCGGCGTCCTGCCAGCTCGCGTCCGTGCGCACGTCAGTGACCCCGGCGGCCCGCATCAGCGTGAGCTGCTCGTCGACCTGCGCTGAGCTGACCTGCCCACGCCACTCTCCGACGAACAGCGCGTTCGCATTGGCGCCGACAATCGCGGCCCCGGCCCCAGCCGCCCACAGCGCGCTCACGCTCAGCGCAAGGGCGAGCGCGCATGCCAGGCGGCGGTGAAATCTCAGCATCGGACCCTAGGTGATACTGGCAGAACGACCGCGCCGCGTGGACGTAAAGAGGCAGCGTGTTCGACCCCAGTGGTGATCGAGTGTCGACGGGCGAATTCGCAGCGCGCAGTGTCGGGTCGGCGCAGCCCCCGGAGCCGGCTCCCGTTGCGCATCCCGCCCGCACACCAATCCGCCATGACCCGATAATCGGCAGCGGCGAGTCAGACTCAAGCTCCGGATGTGCGCGCACGGTGTGGTCCGTGAACACGAGACCTCTACTCCGGCGATGGGGCAGGCTCGGTGCGGAGGGAGTTGGGACTGGATCGAGGCCCTCGGCGCCTTTGGTGATACCGCTACCGGGATTCGAACTACCCGACCGGGTGACCGCTCAGGACCGCTCAGGACCGCTCAGCCCGCAACTACGGGATGTCCTCGGACCAGCCGCATCGCTCAGGAACGCTCAGAAACGCTCCCAGGCGTGCTCGACTGTCCCACGACTGTCACACGGGACCGCTCGATAACGCTTGGATCTTACCTACGGTGTCGGCCTTGGGAGCACCCAGCGATCGGTCGCCTGGGCAATCGTGCGCGGCGCGTGACCTCCTACCCGATGTAGTCGGCGATGTGCGGCAGGGCCTGGTCGATCGTCAGGTACGGCTTGGTGTCGTACTCGATCCACTCGCCGTAGTTGAGGAGGTTCCGGTACGCCTCCTGGAGATCGTCGGACTCGGCGATCACCACGCCCTGGCTGCCGTCGGCGGCGACGTAGTGCGCCTTTACGGTCGACGGCACACCGTGCGCGGAGAAGGCAGCCATCAGCTTCTTCGTCTCGTCCCGGCCTTGCTGCTTGATGCGGTAAGTCGTGATGAAGATCACGGATGCTCCCCTCGTTGGTTGATCGAGCCAGAGCACTCTCGCGTCGCCCGCTCCGCACGCCATCCGGGAGAACTACGTAACCGCTGATCACCGGGCCGATCTGCTCCGATCAGCGAGACACGTAGCGTTCTCAGTCGATGAGGCAGTTCTCTGTCGCCCACCTCGCAGCACTGGCGACGCTGGTCGTGCTGAGCACCGCCGCGATCCTCGGGCCGCATCGCCACCCGGGCGCGTGGGTGAGGTGGGCATCATGGGTGCTCGCCGCCGCGATCCTCGCCGGCTGGGTCGGCGAATACCTCGCCGATCTTGTTCTCGGCACATGGACAACGCGGCAGAGCCTTCCGCTGCAGCTGACCGACGCGGTGTCGCTGGCGGCGATAATCGCGCTGCTCACACGACGACTCCTGTTCGTCGAGCTGGTCTATTTCTGGGCGTTCTCGGCATCGCTACAGGCTGTGCTGACCCCTGACCTCGGCGACACCTTCCCGAGCGTCTTCTATTTCACGTACTTCCTCTACCACGTCGGGTCGATCGTCGCTGCCTGCCTGCTGGTCTTCGGCTGCCGACTGTATCCGCGCCGTGGCGCGATCTGGCGCGTTTACATCCTGACGCTTGCCTTCGCATCGGTCTCCGGTCTCGCCGACCTGATCACCGGCGGCAACTACATGTACCTCCACAACAAGCCGGTTCACAGCTCGCTGCTGAACGCGATGGGAGCGTGGCCGCTGTACATCGTCTCAGGCGCGGTGCTCGCACTGCTGATGTTCATGGTGCTCGGCGCGATCGCAAGCGCGGTCAGAGACAGGGACCTCGCTCAGGCGAGGTCAAACCGCGGCTAGATCGGCAGAAACCCTGGTGCGTTTCGGGGCCTCGGAAGTACCGCTACCGGGATTCGAACTGCCCGAGGGGGATGTCGCTCAGACCCCACCCCTCGGCCCAGCTACGAGTTTGCCGTCTGCTCGCATCGCTCAGGACCGCTCGACCGCTCACGGCGGGGTCTGACTGTCCCACGACTGTCCCGCGGGACTGCTCGATGAACGCTTGCGGCTTGGCTGCGGTATCGGCCTCGCTGCCTCGCAGCGCACGCGTGTAGCGATCGAGTGCTAGCACCAGCGTCGAGTGCCCCATGCGACGCGTCACCTCGCCGGGGTCCGTTCGGCGGGTCGGTTCCCGCTAGGCACGGCGATCAATCCGATCGCGCTTGCCCTGTTACGGTGTGCCGCATTACGAGCGGAGCGGCCGCCTGGGGGTCGCCCGCGAGGGACAGTTCCTGGACGGAACGGGGTCAAATGAAGCGAGCTGTTGTTGTGGCGGCGGCGATCGCGTCGATCGGTTGCGGGTCGGCTGACGGAAGGGCATTCCCCGCACCGGTGGCTCACGCGACGATCCCGCTCACGCTCGTCCAGGGACCGAACGGCACGTTCCTCGTTGCTCGGGTCGCCGTCGGCGGCGGAAAACCCGTACCTGTGATCGTGGACACGGGCTCCGGCCAGCTGATGATCATGCGGAAGGCGGTCGGTCGGCGGGCGAAGATCTCGCCGAGGCTTCGCGTCTTGGGGGGTTTCGGTGTTTCGGGCAAAGTCACCGGAAGCACAGCTACTGGGTCGTTCACGATCCACGGGGTGCCGAGCGCGACGACGGCGAAGCCGATTTCGTTCGGGGCGGTCAAGTCGTTTGGCGGCACCGCGGTGCTGCTGAGCTCGACGAGAACTCAGGGGATCATGGGCATCGGCCAACTCCCACCGAACACAACGACGGGGTTCTCACCGCTCCTGTCGCTGCCTTCGCCACTCTGGAAGGGGTACACGATCGCGTTGCACGGCCCGGACGCACCGAAACTGATCCTTGGCACACCGAACAGGACCGCATCGAGCGTGTCCGTGACTCTGCTCGGTCCGCGAGTCCGGGTGGGTCCGTTCGGCGGCCCACACACGCCGAAGAAATATCCGAGCGGCACCCCCGCCTACCAGGGCCTGTTCAAGCTCTGCTGGAACATCGCCGGGCAAAAGGCCTGCGGACCAACCGTGGCCGACACCGGCAACACGTTCGGGTTCGTCGGCGCGGGCCTGCTCCCCAACGTCCCGAACACGAGCGGATTCGTGACGCCCGGCCTCCAGATCTCGATCTCGACGCCGCCGCCAAGCAGCCGAGTCGTGCGCGCCTATCTCACCGACGCTCGCGTGGCCGACCAGCTCCCCCTCTACCTCACAACGGCGCCGTTCACCCGGATGTTCTCGACCGGCATCGGGCTGTATTACGCCGACACCGTCGGATACGACCTCATCAAGGGACAGGCGGTCATCACGCCCGTCCCTTCGGGCTGACTCCCCGGCCCTCCACGCTTCACCGGCAACGCTCGCGCTCACCGTACGATCATGAAGTTCACGGCCCGCGCGGCGGCGGGCGGGGCATACGCAACGGTCGCCCCGATCACCGCCGTGTACTTGCCGGCCGCCAGCTTGCGCCTGCCGATTCGCCCGCTGAAGCGAATCGAGTTCTGCCCAGACCTTCCGGTCCGTTCCAGCGTCACGCGCTTCAAGATCCGGTGATGGCGCCCGATCTGCTCAATCACCACCCGGACCAGCGACGGTTCCGAGAGCCGGTAGGTCAGGATCGCGCCACGCTGTGGCGCCTTTGCGATCACCGGCGTGGAGGTCCGAGCCACGCGGAACCTGTGGTGCGAGATCGAGAAGGAAGCGATTACCGGCCGTAGCGGAACGCGCACGATCCCACGGGGGTCACGGAGCAACCCGCCCGGACTCGAGCCCTGGGCGACGATGCGCTGAGTGCCGCCGATCAGATCGACCCGGATCACCGCGGGGTCCCGCGAACCATCGTTGGCGACCACGAGCTGACCACCCGGCTCGAGAGCCAGCCCGGCCACAGCCGTCAGCAGACCGTCGTGGGTCACGAACTCCTGGGCGCCGGTCACCTCGTTGATCCCCACGACCGCTGCTGGCGACTCCTGATTGAGAGCGAGGATCGAAAAACCACCGGGCAGGGCGATGCCGCGCGCCCCCGTGAACAGGTTTGGGCCTGAGGTGGCCGTCGGGCTGACCGCCGTCTGGGCGCCCGTGGCCGGATCCACGCTGATCACGCCACCGGGTCCCCCGAAGGCGCTGAAGTCAGTCACGAGGATGCTCGTTGCGGATTCGCTCGCCACCGCGGTCGGGTTCACGAACAGGTTGCCCGCGCCGTCGGAACGCGACAACGCCGTCTGCGCACCGGTGCGTGGATCGATGCGAAGCACACCTCCGTTAGGCCCGAGGGCACCCGATCCACCGGGTCCGCGAAAGTCAGCCACGACGAGGCTTCCGTCGGGCGCGAGGGCGATCCCCGCAGGGTCGTAGACCAGGCTGCCCGGCTGATCGCTGCGCGCGATCGCCGTCTGGGCGCCGGTAACCGGGTTGACGCGAATGATCCCGCCCTGCCCGCCGAACGCCTCGATATCGGAAACGTAGATGCTCCCGTCTCGCCCGACTGCCTCGCCGACCGGATCGACGAGCAGGTCGCGCGCGCCAGTGTGCGTGATCGTGCTCTGTGCGCCAGAGACTGGATTGACGCGGATGAGACCGCCGTGCAGCATTCCGAACTCGCCGGCGTCGGCCACGACCAGACTCCACGTCGCGGCTAGCGCCGAGCCTGGGAGCAGGGACACCAAGGCCACGACAAGTCTCACCAGCCATCTGACGCTCACGACGATCCCCGGTTCGCTTGCTCAGCCAGTGGCAGTCTAGCTCCGACAGCCCAAGCGGCTTAGGTTTTTCGGGCTCGCTTGGCCCGCTGGGATTACGCCGGAGGCGTGCCCCAGTCGGGCTCGAGATCCACCAGATTCCCGTGAGTCTCTTGGCGCAGGTTCTTGCCGTTAGCCCCGATCGACCAGATGTGGGGCGGCGTCTTCCTCGAAGCGTGGACGAATGCGATCCGCTCACCGTCGGGCGAGAAGACCGGATCGAAGGCGTAATTGTTTTTCTTCTCTTTGCGGATCCGGTGCAGCCCTGTGCCGTCGGGGCGGATCGTGTAGAGCTCTGACTCCGACTGGCCTTCGTAGAAGGAGTTGAACACGATGCGTTTACCGTTCGGCGCCCAGTCGGGGTTGCCGGCATCGAGGTTGCGCGACGTGAGCCGGCGGACGGTCTTACCGTTTGCGCTGAACAAGTAGATCGCGCTGGCGTTGATGGGCTTCTTCCTGTCGTTCAGGATCGTGACGGCGAGCATCCGCCCATTCGGTGACCACACGGCGTTGTGGGGCTCGGTGCCCGTCCCCGTGAAGCCGAACGTCCGGATCACTCGATCGCCCGCTCCGTTCAGCTGTGCGGTCGCGAGCTCGAGCGTGGAGGCATTGTTTTTGACGATCGGGCCAAACGCGCGCCCGAAGGCGATGTCGTGACCACCACGCGTCCAGTCGGGTTCGTCGATGCCGAGGCACTGGCCAGAGCAGGCAATTGGAAGCCGAGTTGGGTTGGAGCCGTCGAAGCCGATCGTGTAGGCCTCGTCCGGGCCGTTTGGGAACCGACGGTCGAAAGCGATTTGCCTGCCGTTTGGCGAGTAGGCGGGATCGAACGCGCCGCCCGGGAAGTGGGTGAGCTGTCGAACCCTTCCGGTAGTAGGCGACACCGCGAAGAGCTGAGTGGTGCTCTCATCCTTGGGATTCAGCAACCGCTGAAAGACGATCGGCCCGCGCTTGCCTGCGTACGTGGCGCGTGCCGCTGGTAGCGGAACGGCGAAGGCGGCGATCGCTGCGACGGCGATCGCGACAGCGGTGCTACGGCTCGACATGGCTCGGTGTTTACTCATTTCTTTGCCCCTTTCAGGGTGGCTCGGCTGAGTCGCGTCTGACGGATTCGATGAGGCGTCGATCTGGGGTCCAGGCTCATCACGATCGCCGCCCCCACGCCTGCCGGGGCCTATGCTGCCCCTCGCTCTCGGTGTCCGGTCCGGCCTCCAGCCAGACCGAGTTCATCACCCGCTCGTAGGGGATGCCGGCTCGGCCGCTGGCGCGCTTGACCGCCGACGGTGAGGGCGCCTCGAACATGCACAGCACGAGCTCGTCGTCTCGGAACAGGAGCGAGCCGAGATACTTGGCGCCGTCCCGTGCGTCGCGTGAGCTGTCCTCGGTGGCGCGGGCCGCAACGGCTTCGAACTCGGTCTCGTTGACCCCGGGCCAGAAGCATTTGGCTGCGTAGAACATGGGGGCCGCAGCCTGGCGGGGCGGTGTTTCAAAGCGGTTTCAAGCCACTCGTCCCGCGGTGGATCGACTGGCGCGCGGGGTGCTCTTACGAGAGACTTGGGCCAAGGATTGTGGGCGCTCTTCTTGAGTTTCGGATCTTGGGGCCGTTGGAAGTTCGGCGTGATGGCGCGATGGTGGGCGTTGGCGGGCCGAGGCAGCGCGCGCTCCTTGCGCTGTTGTTGTGCAACGCCAACCGGGTCCTCTCGCGCGATCAGCTGATCGATGAGCTGCTGGCAGACCAATCAGCGCGGTCGCTCGAGCGGATGCTGCGAGTGCAGGTCTCGCGGCTGCGCAAGGCGCTTGCAGATGGCGAGGCTGAGCCACGGCTGGTCGCGCAATCGAGGGGGTATCTGCTGCGAGTTGACGCGGGAGAGCTGGACCTGGAGCGGTTCGAGAGTCTGTCTCGGGATGGACGGGCGGCGCTTGAGGGGGGGGATGCTGCTCGGGCGGCGGGGCTGTTACGCGAGGCGGAGGGCTTGTGGAGGGGGCGGCCGCTCGCCGATCTCGAGTTCGAGCCGTTCGCACGGTTCGAGGTTCAGCGGCTCGAGGAACTCCGTCTGCTGACCGTCGAGGATCGGATCGAAGCAGAGCTCGCGCTCGGTCGCGACGGGGATCTATGCGCCGAGCTGGCGACACTGGCGTCCGAGTACCCGTTGCGGGAGCGGCTGCGCGGACAGCTGATGCTCGCTCTGTACCGCTCCGGGCGCCAGGCTGACGCGCTGGCTGTCTACCGGCAGACGAGCGAGATGCTACGCGACGAGCTCGGGCTTGATCCGAGCCGGACGTTGCGGGAGCTCGAGCGCTCGATTCTCGAACAGGACACCTCGCTGGATCGCCGCCCGCAGGTGTTGCTCGCGATTGGCGATGCGGTGTTGGATGTCTGCCCGTTCAAGGGGCTTGAGTTCTTCGAGGTTTCTGATGCGGAGTACTTCTGTGGGCGCGAGCGGCTCGTGGGCGATCTGCTCGAACGCGCGACGGAATCGGGGCTGGTGGGTCTCATCGGCCCATCGGGAGTCGGCAAGTCCTCGCTGCTGCGCGCCGGCGTGCTCGCGGCGCTGGCTCGAGGGGATCTCCCCGGCAGCAATGACTGGCGCCAGGTGGTGTTGCGCCCCGGCGAGCGTCCTCACGACCAGCTGACACGCGCACTCGGCGGCCGGGCGATCGATGCGGCGCTCGGTGAGCTAGCGGAAGGGGAGCGCTTGGTGATCGTCGTCGATCAGCTCGAGGAGCTGTTTACGAGCTGCGAGCGGGAGGACGAGCGAGCGGCGTTTGTCGAGCAGCTCTGCTTAGCGGCATCCGATGTTCGGCGGCGCGCACTTGTGCTGCTGGCGCTGCGCGGGGACTACTACACCCGGTTCGTGTCCTACCCGAGGTTTGCTGATCTGCTCAGCCGCGAGCACGTACTCGTGGGCCCAATGGATCGCGGGGAGCTCGCCGACGCGATCGAGCAGCCCGCCGCGCGCGTCGGGCTCGAGGTCGAGGGGCTACTGGTCGACACGCTGGTGTCCGATGCGGCGGAGCAGAGTGGCGGGCTGCCGCTGCTGTCGGCGATGCTGGTGGAGCTGTGGCAGGCGCGCGAAGGGCGGGCCCTGCGCTACGAGGGCTATCGCGCCAGCGGCGGCATGCACGCGGCCGTCGCCCGCCTGGCCGAATCCGCATACGTCCGGCTGGCGGAGCCCGAGCGGCGCGTCGCGCGCACCGTGATGCTGCGCCTCGCCAGCGAGCAGGACGGTACGCCGGTCCGGCGCCGCACGCCGGTGACCGAGCTCGAGCGGATCGGAGGTGCAAACCCGGTCGTCGCTGCGCTGATCAATGCTCGCCTGCTGACGCTCAGCGACGGCCGGATCGAGCTCTCCCACGAAGCGTTGCTGCGCGAATGGCCTCGCTACCGCAGCTGGCTGGACGAGGACCGAGCCGGACGGCGGCTGCAGGCACACCTGACCGCCGCCGCCGCCGAGTGGGAGGCTCAGGGTCGTGAATCGGGCGAGCTCTACCGTGGTGCGCGGCTCGCTGCCGCTCTCGACTGGGACTCACAAAACACCGAACGACTCAACTCACTTGAACGTGAGTTCCTCGATCGCAGCCGCCTCGAGAGCGAACGCGCGGCCCGGACGCAACGTGCTCAGAACCGGAAGTTGCGCAGCCTGCTGCTCGGTGTCGGCGCGCTGCTGATCGCCGCTGTGGCAGCGGGTATCGTCGCGCTGGTCCAGCAACGCAACGCCACCGCCGCAGCCCGTGCCGCGCTTGCGAGACAATTAGGCGCCCAGGCCGTCACGGAGCCGCGGCTCGATCGGGCGATGCTGCTCGCCCGGGAGGCGGTGAAGCTCAACCGCTCGCAGGAGACGGAGGGAACTTTGCTGACGACACTGGAGCGTCAACCGGCGGTGATCGGGACGTTCGCGCTGCCGATCAACACGGCGCCACAACTGGCGTTGCGCCCGGGCGGTCGCACGCTCGCCGTCAGCCACGCTCGCCCCAACCTATACGGATATGCGCAAGGCGTGAGCCTGGGCGACGTGCGCTTCTACGATCCGCGCAGGCAGGTGGTGCAGGGGCGGCCACTGACCGATTTCTCCGGAGCCGGGCCACCCGTCTATTCGAGCGACGGCATGCTCCTCGCATACCCGACGGCCGACATACCGCCGTCGATCGCCGTGCGTGACGCACACACGCGCGCGCTAGTCGCCAAGCTCACGCTCGATCCCCTCCAGATCGGACGACTGACCCCCGACATCGCCCGCGCCAGCATCCTCATCTCGCCGGACGGACGCACCGTGTACTGCGCCTATCGAGTCTTCCGCCTCGGCCAAACTGCCGCAAACCTCCATCCGGGAGCCACGTACCTCGCTCAGTGGTCGCTGCCCAGCGGGCGCCGACTCTCGACGACGCGGATCGACTCGAGCGGGGTACTCGCGTTGCGACTTACCGCCGCGGGGACGCGGTTGGTCGTCGTCGATGCGCGGACTGTCAGCATCCTCGACGCGAGCTCCCTGCGCCACCTGCGATCCGTGCCGATCCGGCCCGCGCCTTCCGCGCCGTCCGCCGCGGCGATCAGCCCCGACGGCCGCACGATCGCGATCGGCTCGCGGTCCGGCCAGATGTCGTTCGTCAAGGCGTCCACCGGCCGGGCGCGCGCAGGCGCCGGCGCGCACAGCACGTCGGTGAGCAGCGTCGTCTACGCGCCTGATGGCCGCGCCGTGGCGAGCACAGGCACCGACAACAGGGTGCTCGTCTGGAATCCCCAGACCGAGACGACGGCCCAAGTCTTGACCGCTCCAGCACAGCAGGTGCAAGCGATCGCGTTCAGCCCGGAAGCGAGCACGCTTTACACATCGTCGCTTGGCGGCGTTGTGCTCAGGTGGGACCTGACCGGCGAGAAGAGCTTCGCCCGCAGGTTCGCCCTCGGCGTTGGATCACCCTGCTGCGGACCGGCATCGCCGCTCGCGCCACCGCTTGCACGCTCGCCAAATGGGACAACGTTCGCGATCCGTCTCGGAACATCCACCGTCGGACTGTTTTCGGCGCGCACGCTGCACCAACAGGCCGCGTTTAGGATCAAACCCAATGGCAGCGTAATCACCGCGCTGGCGTGGTCACCCACTGGGGCTGAGCTTGCCGTCGGCGGCTACTCGGGCCTCGTGCAGGTGTGGCGTGTGGACGGTGCGCCACAGCTGCAGCGCTCTCTGACGGGACTGCAACCGTCCAGCCGGCTGCCGGAGGCGATCCAATCGCTTGCGTTCTCGCCCGGCGGCCGACTCCTCGCCGCGAGCGACAGCAGCGAGACACTCGAGTCCAATGGCGGCTCGCTGGTGCACTACGGGAACCGTCTCGTAACGCTCGCGATATGGCGAGCGGGCGATGGGACACTCCTCGCGCCGCCACGCGACCTCGGACCTGGACCTGCCCGCTATGCCGGTGCACTCGCATTCTCGCCCGACGGCAGGCTCCTTGCTATCAGCGTGCCGGATGTCGGCGGCACGCCCCTAGCGGGGGATCTGATCATCGACCCGACGACGTTCAAAGTCCGGCGGACGCTGCATCCCGTCGCCGACGACGACACCGTCTCGCTCGCATTCGCCCCCAACGGAGTGCTCGCGACCGGCACCGAAGGCGGGATCGCCCAGCTCTGGAACCCCACCAGCGGAGCACAGGTCGCGGGGCCTGTAGCCGCAGCAGCAGGGCCAATCGCCGGCATCGCGTTCGACTCCACCGGCCAGCACCTCGTGACCACCAGCAGCCAGGACGGAACCGCCAAGCTGTGGTTCTCCTCCACCCTCCAGCAAGAAGGCACGGCGCTTCACACAGATCAAGGCGCCGCGTCCACGGCGGCGTTCGACCCGAGCGACCGCAGCGTGCTCCTCATCGACGACCACGGGACCGCTGTCACCTGGCCCACATCCGTGGCCGCCTGGGAACAACGCGCGTGCGCCATCGCCGGTCGCAACCTGACCTCCGCAGAATGGGAGCGATTCCTCGCCGGATACGACTACGCCCCAGTCTGCCCCTGACCCGGATCACGCGTGCGCGTTCGGTTCATTCCGACGGTCCCAAACGGGGTCCCAATTGGCCACTTGAACAGCAACCCCCGCGAGATCTGCAGAGCTTTGCAGTACCGCTACCGGGATTCGAATAAGGGTTCCGCCGTCCGCTCGCGATGCTCAGCATCGGGCTGCTGGTCCATGCCCAGCACCTGACCGGCTCGTTCGCCGCCACCGGCGTGGTCACCGGCGTCTACGCGATCGCGCTCGGCGTCGGCGGACCACTGCTCGGGCAGCTCGTCGACCGGCGTGGACAGACCAGGGTGCTGCTGGCCAGCGCCACCATGGCCGCTGTGCTGCTGGTCGCGATCGCGGTACAGCCGGTCGGCGCTTCGCTGACCGTCCTGATCGCGCTCGCGGCCGGCATCGGGTTGGCCGAGCCACCGGTCGGCGCCTGCCTGCGAACCCAACTTCCAGCCCTTCTCTCCGATCCGAGCGCCGTGCGCGCCGCCTACGCGCTCGAAGCGTCCGTCGTCGAGCTGACGTACATCTTCGGGCCGCCGCTCGCGCTCTGCATCGGTGCGCTGTGGTCCACCGGCGCGGCCCTCGCGGCGGGTGGAATCGTCCTGCTGCTCGCGACGACGGCGTTCGCCGCGCAACCGGCCTCACGCAGCTGGCGGGCCGCCCCGGCGCAACCGCGACCGCGCGGAGGCTCGCTGCGCGCGCCGGCGATGCGAACGCTGGTGATCGTCCTGATCGCCGTCGGCCTACTGCTCGGCGCCGACGAGGTCGCCGTCGTCGCGGCCGCCAAGACGCTCGACAGCACCACGGCAGCCGCCCCGCTGCTCGCCGTCTGGGGCGTCGGGTCGCTCGCGGGCGGGCTGCTCGCCGCCCGCCTCGGCGGCGGAGCCCGCACCGCCGCCGGCCTCGCGCTCATCCTCGGCGCGCTCACCGCCGGACACCTGGCCCTGATCCCAGCCGCCGGCAGCGTCGTCACGCTCGGAGGCGTGCTGCTGCTCGCGGGCGCCACGATCGCGCCGACCGAAGCCACCATCTACGCGATGGTCGACCACGCCGCCCCGGCCGCGACCATGACCGAGGCATTCGCGTGGCTCGCCACTGCGATGGCAGTCGGCGGAGCCGTCGGAGCCGCCACCGCCGGC
>CAVURH010000013.1:0-58703 GCA_963743725.1 uncultured Solirubrobacterales bacterium | reverse complement strand
CTCACGAGTACCTAGAGCTCTGCAAAGGCTCGGCTCACGCACTGATGGCATCTGGCCCACTTGAACATGCTGGAATTCTCCAGGATGGAGTTAGAAAGCTTGACATTGAGCGGGTCGATTTCACGCTGGCTAGCTGTGTCCGAGGCGCGGTGTCTACGCTGGACTCGGCAGCGAACCAGAAGAGTTTGACGCTCCGGGTCGACCTGGGCCTGAAGCTGCCGGAGCGCGTCGCTGGAGATCCGGCTCATCTTCACCAAAAATTAGTGAAACTTGTCGATAATGCAGTCAAATTCTCCACCGAGGGTGAGGTCGTTGTTAGCGTGCGACGAGAAAGCTCACAAAATGACCCGAAAGAAGATGAAGACGGTTCCCTGGATTTGGTCTTCTGCGTCCAGGACTGTGGCATGGGCATTCCCGAGGCTAAGCGCCGGTGCGTATCTTCGATCCATTCCAGCAAGGAGACGGCTCGTTGACCCGTACCCACGGCGGCGCGGGCCTGGGTCTTGGCCATCTGTAGGCGGCTGGTGAGACTCGTTGGTGGTCGCTTGTGGCTTGAGAGCGAGGTGGAAAAAGGCAGCCAATTCTATTTCACTGCGAGCTTCTTACCGGCCACTCACGGGGCCCGCGAGTCTCCTCATGATGGCTAACCGGCGAGCCCAAAATGACCCTCGAATGGAAAGGCCGCCTCCAGGTGCTGCTTGTGGAAGACAATCATGTCAACCAAATTGTTGCCTTGCGTCTGTTGGAAAAGCGTGGCTACCACTGCTTGGTGGCCAACAACGGCCGGCAAGCCCTGGAGCTCGTTGTGCAGCGTCTTCGAGCCAACCTGTTCTCATGGATATACAGATGCCGGAAATGGACGGCTTCGAGGCCACACGCTGCATTCGAGATCGGATAAAAAGACTCGGGCGCCCATGTTCCCTATCCTTGCGATGACAGCACACGCGATGCCAACCCATTGCGACGCTTGTCTTCTGGCCGGAATGGACGGCCACATCCCAAAACCAGTCCAACCCGACCAGCTTTATAAAATGATCGATGCGGCTCTCAGCGGCAGCTCTCGTGCCAGTCTCTGCGGGACCCTAGCCATTGTTACGTCGGATCGGCCTGCCTCCGAGCACCTTGGAGTCGCGGGCTAGGGCATGGGCCCTACAGACTTGAAGCTCCTAAGACGATGTCAGGAATAGCCTCCAAAAGCCTCAAGATGTATGGCCCGGGACAGACACTTTACTCCCACGGAGCTTGGAAGTTGTAGTTGCGGCGAGAAAAACAGATCAGCAGCGGAAAATGATGAAGGACATGTGAGACTGCGAGCGCGAGATGCGGAAGGGGATGGAGCGTCAGGTATGGGCGCTCGGGACTCTCGGTTACGCATCGCTGCTATTTCCCTCTTTGGAGCGGTCGCCTACGAGTTACTCAGCCGCTTCTGGCTTCCGAGTCTTTCGGTGTGGCCGTTCCATCTCGTTTCAATTGTTGTGGCCATCGTGGCCGCGATCCTGCTCTTTCGCTGTTCCGTGCGGCAGCGAACACAATTCCTAGCATTGAAGGCCGTTGCTGAGGACGTGCTCTCCGCCGAGGTCGCCAGCCGAGGGCACGCCCCCGAGACATCTACTGGAAGAGCGAACCCATCTGCTCGATACATTGATCCAAACTTGTCCGTTCGGGATCGTCGTGCATGGCCGGAGTCGAGAAGTTAAACTCGCGAATCCCGCCTTTTGCGAAATCTTTCTGGGTATAAGGAAGAAGAGTGTATTGGTCGGAAGCTGGAAGAACTCATCGTGCCGCTGGGGGCAAAAGAGCAGGGTTTCCTCGAGAATGTTGAGCGTATTGCCCGAAGGTACTATGCTTCAGGAGCGCTGAAGCGCAAGAGGAAAGACGGAACGTCTTGTCCGACGTCGAAATTCATTCCAAACGCCTCCTGGAGAATTTCGAGTACTGTGGAGCCTTCGCTTTGTTTCGCGATATTACCGAAAGTTGAAGCGATCCCACGAAGCGTACGGTGTCTTCTTGCCGCCATCGTAGATTCCTCGCACGACAGCATCGTAGGAACTGACCTCGACGGGCGCATCCTGAGCTGGAATCGCGCGTCCGAAGACGTCTTCTCCGCAGCCGGCGATGGGCGTCTCGGATCAGGTCCTCGATGCGCTCGAGGTTGCGCTCGACCTCGCCGAGCGCGAGGGCGGGCTGGACGACCGCGATGCGGGTCATGCCGGTGCCTCCTCATCGATGACGGCGGGTCCCAACACGGGCGTCGGTGCCGGCGCGGGCCTTGGCGGTGCGGGCCATGGCGCGTCGGGGTGCTCGGAGCCGGCGATCCGCCGAGTGGAGCGGAAGCGATCCGCGCGCTGCTCGAAGCGGATTCCGAGCTCGGTGCGCACGTCGGGCAGCGCCCGGCGAAGCGTCTCCAGGCGCGGCTGCTCACCGTGCAACAGCGCCGCGCCCAGCGCGCGCACCAGGCGCGGCAGGGGAGCGACCTCCTGCGGGGTGCGGGCGCGACCGAAGAGGTCGGTGATATCCGGATCGCTGGTGCGGCCGGCATCGCGAACCAGCTCGCAGATCACCGCGGACTGGCGCTGGACCTTCGTGTCGGAGTTCGCGAAGTGGTAGGCCGGCAGGCATTCGCGATCGCGGTCGGCCTCCCACGCGCGGGTGGCATGGTCGACCGCGTCTGGGTCGTCGAGCATGGGCAGCACGCGCTCGGCGAGCGTGCGTCCGGCGAACATCGCGTCGCGCATTCCCTGCCCGGTGACCGGGTCCTTGAAGTGGCCGGCGTCGCCCGCCAGCGCCCAGCCCGGACCAGAGGACGCGCGGAAGAACGCCGGCGTCTCGCCCGTCGTGCGCAGCTTCGTTCCCGGGGGCGCGCCGGCGACGCGCCGCGCGAGGCTGGGATGCTCGCCGAGCTTGCGCTGCCAATAACCCTCGGGGTCCTCGCGGGCTTCGCTCGCCTCATCGCGGTGACCCATGAGCAGGATGAGCAGCTTGCCCAGCGGGGTGGTCGGGAAGGCGAACGCGAACGAGTCGCCCTCGCGCCACTGGTAGTAGGTCTCGGCCTCGATCCGGCCGGCCATCGGGTCCTCGAGGTAGCGGAAGACTAGGCCACGGCCGTTGCGCGATAGGCGGTAGGGGCTCCAGGCGCCGACCTGGGCAGCCACGGTCGAACGGCGGCCGTCGGCTCCAACGACCAGCATCGAGGCGATCTCATGCTCGGTGCCCTCGGCGTCGCGGTAGCGCACGCCTACGACGCGCCCGGCGCGCCAGCGCACCGATTCCACGGTGGAGCGCTCACGCACCTCGGCGCCCTGCTCGCGCGCGGCAGCCACGAGCTCGACGTCCTGCAGATCGCGCGGAACGCACACGCCGTAGTCGATGCCGTCAGCGGCGGGTCGCAGCCGCTCCAGGGCGCTGATGCCCTCCGCCTCGACGTGGGTCCAGCGGACCTGCGAGGGCTTCAGGGCGAGGATCCGCGGCAGCGCGCCCAACTTCGCGAGCTCGCTCGTCCCCGCGGGCAGGAGCACGTGGGTGGACAGCTGGTCGGACGGAAAGCGCATCTTGTCGAGCACCACCACCCGACGCCCGGCGCGCGCCAGCGGCGCCGCCACGGCGCACCCGGCGAGGCGCCCACCAACGACCACGACGTCGACCCGTTCCATCTGCGGCTCCTCTCGATCTTCGGTCAGCATGCTGTGCGTGCCCGCTGCGAAAGCTTGACTGATCGGATTTGTAAAGAGATTCAGAAATGAATGTTCTTGCAGACAACGACGGACCGCGGGGTGCGCGCTGCCGCGCCCGCACTCGGGCGGCGATCATCGACGCGGCCGAGCGCGCGTTCGCCGAGTTCGGCTACCGACGCACGAGGATGGAAGAGGGGGCCGAGCTGCTCGAAGAGGAGGTCACCAGCTTCCGCCCGGGCGCACTCGATCGACTCGGCCTGACACCGCGCGAGACCGAGGTGCTCTGCGCGGCCACCCGCATGGAGGGAGAGGCGACATCGCTTGGGAGCTGTTCCTCAGTCTGCACGCGGTTCGCGAGCGTCTTGCGCATCTGGAAGCCAAGCTCGGCGTGCGCACCGCCGCCGAGGCCGTCGCCCGGGGGCTCCGCGAGAGCACGTGGACACCGGGCCGACCACGCTCCCTGCCGCGATCGCCGGCGGTGCGACGTGCCCGTTATACGGGCGCGAGACCCGCGTCGCGGTACGCTGGTCGCCGTTCGCGCGAGCATTCGCAGCGGCACGTCAGTCGCGGTTGTGCGACGCGCGCTCTTGCTGGGCTCGACGGAGGCGGGCGTCGGCGCGTTGATGAGCGTCGAATCGGGCACCGGTCGTTGTGGCAAGTGACTGACCACGGCTATCCTCCGGAGCACGAACGAGTCGGAAGTGAACATGGCCTTTGAGGTTGGCAAGCGCGTCGTCGCCGAGTCTGAGGCGACCGCCGGCCCCGCTCGGGTGTCGTTGAGGAGGTGCTGCGAGGGGACCCGTCGCCTCGCTATCGGATCCGCTGGGACGACGGCCACGAGACCATCTATACGCCCGCCAGCGGCGCCCTCCAGGCCGAACAACGCCACAAGACGCAACGGCAAGCAGCACCACGGAAACGCTGACCAACCTGAGATGGACAATTCACGGCGGACGGCAAGAGACCAGACGCCCCGTAGCGGCCGACGACCGCGTAGGACGAAGTCGACCGGAATGGCTTGTCCTTGCCTGGCGAAGCCACCGCTGGGGGTAGAAGAACCGCCCGGGCGCGGGTAGCCTCCCGATAGTGGGTGCGGCCGAGGGCCTGCGGGCAGGCGGCCTCACCCTCGGAGCGCCGTAGCGCGGTGAGCCCCGGACCATAGAGCCAGGACCGCCGCCCTACGGTCTTGTCTTGCCGTCCCGTAATGCGGCCGCAACTGGGACGTGTACGGCTCGGCAGCCACCAGAGCTCACAGCCTGGGCCATACACGATGATCGCCAGGTGGACTGCAGCTGGCTCTCGGTGCGGTCGGCGCCACCGGTGTGCGGCGGGTGTGTCGGGTGTGTCCCGGGGTTCTGGACGGAGCAGGCGCACGCCGACAAGCCGTCCGTGGTCATAGACGCGCTCGATGACGTATCCGTTCAGCTCAAGCTCGGAGACGACGGCGGCTGGGAAGTCAATCCCGCCCGCGTGAAGCTCGTCAAAAGCGACCGGCTGGTCGCCGACTCGGTGCAGTCGCTCGAGCAGCCGCCGTTGCTCGGCGTCAGCGAGCGTGATCGACGGATCGTCGCCCTCTCGAGCGTGATTGGGGCGCGTCGAGCGTTTCCAAGCCGCGCCGCCGCCACAGGACGTTTGGCGACTGGCGGTTAGTTGTAGTTCCTGATCACGTTGTTCCGGTCTGAGGGGTAAGCCATCCGGTGCTCCTTGGAGGCTGAAGGTGCTCAAGCCATCAGTCCCAAGGAGGACACCGGATGAAGATGCACGCTAACGCGAGGCTCAGTCTGAAGGGCCGCGAGTTGCTGATCGATCGTGTTGAGAATGCGGGGTGGTCGCTGGTCGCCCGCCAGGCGGCCGGGTCAGCGACCGCACCGCGCGCAAGTGGCTGGCCCGCCACCGCACCGAAGGACCTGACGGTACTGCTCGACCGCTCGTTAGCGCCGCGGTCGTCGCGAACCGCACCGAGAGCGCGGTCGAGGTGATCGCCGCGCTGAGGCGGTTGCGGATGACCGGTGCGGAGATCGCCGAGTGCCTCGATATGGCGCTCTCGACAGTGTCGGATCCTACGAGGATTGGCTCGGAAGCTCGGCGTCTTGGCTGAGGCCGCGCAGCGCTACGAGCGAGCGCGCCCGGTGAGCTGATCCACATCGACGTCAAGAAGCTCGGCGGATCGAGCGGGGCGCTGGCATCGCGTGACCGGCCGCCGGCGCACCAACCCCCGCAAGCGCGACCTCAACGGCGTTACCGTCACCAGAGCGCTGGAGTACGTGCACGTCGGCATCGACGACGCCACCCGCCTGTCCAATTCGAGTTCGAGAACGACAAAGCCGTCACGGCCGTCGGTTCCTACGCCGTGCCGTTAAGCACTTCGCCAGCTACGGCGTCACCGTCGAACGGCTCATCACCGATAACGGCAGCCCGTACATCTCAACCATCCACGCGATCGCGTGCCACGCTCCATCCACACCTCCGCACCCGCCCCTACCGACCCCAAACCAACGGCAAGGCCGAACGATTCATCCGCACCATGCTCGGCGGCTGGGCCTACGGCGCGATCTACCGCGACAGCAACGAACGCAACGCCGCCCTCGCCGGCTGGCTTCACTTCTACAATCGCCGCCGACCACACGGCGCCCTCAGCCACAAACCACCGTTAGCTCGCCTCAACGAGCTGAACAACCTCCTCGGGTCCTACAGTTAGTCGCCGCCCCCGGCTGCGTCCCCGCCGCCGTGGACTGACGCGCTGTGCGATCGCGGCCACTGGCGTGGCGACGTTGCTGCGCTGAAGGCCGCGGCCCGGCTTGCGCCTATCGCGCCGGCTCTCCAGGCGTCGGGGCGGGCGCCAACCTGTGATGCTGGTGTGACCGTGATGTGAACGAGAGACTGGAGCTGATGCGTTGGCAACCCAGATCACCGTCGAGCCCTTCGAGCCGATCCCCGAGACGTCCCGTGCTGAGCAGATTGTCGCTGACGTGCAGGCGATCGGCGCGTCGGCTGCGGACGCCGAGCGCGTCCGCGATTCGGTTCCGCTGTGGTTTCACACCTTCGCGCTCGCGCCGGGGATCTACACGCCGGGGATCGCCCGCGACCACGGCTACCGCCTTGGCGGTGCTCGGCGCTGATCGTTTTGCGGGCCGCAACGTGCTCGACATCGGCGCGTTCGACGGCTTCTACAGCTTCCTCGCCGAGGTCCGCGGCGCGCGGCGCGTTGTCGCGGTCGACAACGAGCAGTACGTCGACTGGGTGCGTGCTCGCTTCGGCGTGACGCTTCAGGGCGGCGTCGGCTTCCGCGCGATCGCCGGGCTGGTCGCGTCGCGGGTCGAGTACCGACGCATGGACGCGCTGGACGTGCGCGAGCTCGGCGAGCGCTTCGACGTTGCGTTGTGCTTCGGGATCTTGCACCGGGTGACCAATCCGATCGCGTTGCTGCGGGCGCTCGCGGACGTGCTGGCGCCGGGCGGCGAGATCGTGCTCGAGACCTACGGCGCGCGCCTGGCCGACGGCCCCGCGATCGAGGTTCACGAGCCGGGCGACGTGTACGCGCGCGATGACTTCGTCTACTGGGGCTTCTCCCCGGAGGGTCTGCGGCGACTAGGACGCATCGTTGGCCTCGACGAAGTCGAAGTCGTCGACCAACTCGAGATCGACGGCCACCCGCGGATCGTCGCACGGTTACGAGCGGCCGGCTGACCACGCCCTGCGATACCGCCCTGCCGTCGCCGGTCACGCGGCCAACGACATCGACGACCAGCAGGCAGGGGCGCTCGCGGACCTGGAACCGCGCGAGGCCGACTGCTCCTTCGCGCCGACCAAGCGACGGTCCGCGACCCGCCGGTGCTAGCCGGCGGCCGGGCGACCAGCAAGCGACCGAAGCCATCGAAGCAGAAGCCCCGCCGCTCGAGCTAGGCGCACCGGTCCGGACCACGACCAGCCGTCCAATCCGAGCGGCGCCTGGCTACTACTGCGAGCGCGATCCGGAAGTTCGGGTGTGTTGCTAATCAGAGCTGCTCGGGCAGAACGCGAGAGCGCAGGCGCGCCCGATCGAGGCCGCTCACATGCTCGCTCGAGGGGGACCAGGAGGAGCCGGCGTCCATGCCCGCAGAGTGCCGCTCGCTCACTGAAGCGGTCACGATCTCGACGCTGGCGACGTGCCCCCAGGCGACTGCTTGCGGACAGAAGCAGCTATGAGGGCGTCGCTGTCGACGTGCCCGCGGCAGCACGATCGGGGGCAGCTCGATCTTGGAACTGGGGAGCGCCTCGAACGTGCGGAGAGCGTTGCGACCAGCACGTCTCTCGCCGGCAACCAGCCGCGCCGCGTCGGGTGGAAGCGCCGGTGGCAGCAGCCGACAATTCTGTGCTATGCGCGGTTCCGTCGAGGATCTCGGCACCGACGTCGAAGGGGACCAGAGCGGCAGCATCGCCATCTGACGGTCGCGCTTACCAAATCGGCCCGGACACCTCCAAGCCGGAACGCATCAAGTCTGTTCCGCTGGGGCCTCCGCCTCTTGACGGCGCGCCGCTCCGCAGGCGGCCGCCCATGATCCGAAGAGCGGCGCAACGACGCTCGCTGGAGGCCATTCTCCCAGGGCCAGCCGCTCGACGGCCTCTCCCCCGCGCCGCCGCGCGTGCGTGCGCGACCAGTCATAGGAAGACGGCAGCCGCCCGTACCGCTCGCACCACTCACGCATCGCGTCGAGCACTCGCTCGCACGTCCAACGGCGCTCGATCGCGCCCGGGTGGCAGGCCTTGCAGTACGCGTAGGCGTCCCCCTTGCCATTCCGCGGCTGCGTGTAGGCGCCGCAGCCGCGGCACACCCCGACGTAGCGCGCCTTCACCGCCCGGGCCTTCTCCCCCGCCGGATCGTAGAAGTACGCCTTGACCGTCGCCGGCGAGCGACCGAGACGGTCAGCGATCTGCCTGATCGAGAGGCCCTCGAATTCCCGGTAATGGCGCGCCAGGGCGACCGCCCGGCGCCGCTCGACGACCCGATCCGTACCCGCCCTTGACGCGTGGCCCGTCACACCGGTCACGCTACCTCGCGCAATTGGTGTTTCCCCCGAGGCGCGGGGAGGCGGCTCGCCAAATGGCCCCAGAGCGGGTCGTTCACGCGCGGATCGCCACGTCCACGTCTGCAGGGCCGGAGGGCCGGCGTCCGAGCCAGCCCTCCGGAGGTCGGGGACGGGGGCAGTCCCCGACCGCCTTGGGCCGATGTATCGGCCCAAGCCTCGATGAGCAGTCATCCGCAGGCTGTTGCGCACCACCGCGTGGTCGTCGACGAGCAGGATCCGCGTCGTCAAGGGCGTCATGCATCCCCTTGAGCGGGACCTCGAGGCGAACCTCACACCCCGTGGGCGCCAGGTTCGAGATCTCGAGTTTGGCCCCGATCAGTGTGGCGCGCTCGCGCATGCCCTGCATCCCCGTTCCGGGCCTATTCATCGTCGGTAGCCCGCGCCCCCGGTCACGGACAATCAGCCGCAACGAGCCGCCCTCCCGGCCGAGGCGCATCTCCGCGTCGTCAGCGCCCGAATGTCGCGCGACATTCGTCAGGGCCTCCTGGGCTACCCGGTAGATGACGAGCTCGGCGTCGCTCGTAAGCTCTGGCAGATCAGGGGCAATCGCCGGCGACACGCTGAGCCCGACGGAGCCGGAGAATCGCTCGGCCAGGACCGCGAGCGCGCTCGGCAACCCGAGATCGTCGAGTGCCTCCGGCCGCAGCTCGATCGCGATCCGCCGCACATCCTCGAGGCTCTCGCGTACCACGTCCTGCACGGCAAGAATCTCCTTTTGCATCTGATCGCCGGCTCTTGACTGCACACGGGCGAGCCCGAGCAGCACCGCCGTCAGCTCCTGTCCCACCTGGTCGTGCAACTCCTGCGCGATTCGCAGCCGCTCGCCCTCCTGCGCCGCCAGTACCCGCCGTGTCGCCCTCCGACGTTCCGCCTCCAACCGGGAAAGCATCTCGTTGAACGTCGCCGCCAACTCACCTGCCTCCGAGGCCGGGTCCACGACCGGCATCCGCTCGGGGGTCGTCAGGTCGACCCGCCTCGCCAGCGCGGTCAGCGCCTGCACCGGTCCGGCCAGCCGCCGCAGCACGAGCACATTGGCGGCGACCACCACCGCGACGGCCCCCAGCAGCACCCCGATCTCCCCATCGAGCGCGAACGAGGACACCTCGCTCGGCGAGAGCACCGCCACCGTCACCCCCACGGTCGCCAACACCAGCGCGACGTTCAGTACCGCGACCCGATGCAGCAGCGGCACGTAGCGATGCGCGCGGCCACTGCGAACAGCCGGGGTCCGCGCCATATGGCGGCCCTGAAGGCCGCTCATCCCAGACAAGGCGCCCATCACGAGACCAGGTGCCCGCCGATGCTTCCGGCGGGAGCCTCCGCGCGCGGTGACTCGAGTGCTCGCAGCATCGCCCACAGTCGCGCATCCAGATCATCCATCGACATATCGAGCGTCTGCGCGATCTCATCCCGCGGGATGCCCGCGAGGAGCAGGCCGAAGATCGCCTGCTCCTGGTGTCCGAGCCGATGGCGAAGACCTTCGGAGAGCCACGGTGGCACCGGGTGCAGGCGATACTCCCCCCGCGCCACCCGACGAATCGCGTCGCGCAGCTCAGACCCCAAGCCCGCCTTGCTGACGATCCCGTCCGCCTCCGCGATGACCGCCGCTGCCGAGAGCACGTCGTCGGCGTAGGCGGAGTAGATCACCACCCTCGGTGGCTGCCGCAGGCGCTTGAGTTTCCGGCTCAGCCACAGGCCAGTGCGCCCGCCAAGCTGGTAGTCGACGACCGCCAGCTCGATCATCTGGCGCTCAGCGACCGACAAGCCCGCTTCTGCCGTGGCGACAGCGGCGACGACGTCGAAGTCTGGTTCGTCGGCGAGCATATCCCGGACACCCGCGCGAACCGCCGCGTGGTCATCGACCACCAGCAGCCGAGTGGGCTCGCGCGGACGGCCGCTGAGGTTGTGCGGTATGGCGTTGTGGCTGGATGCGGTGGCCGTCATGAGCTTCCTCCTTGGTTGGTGTCGCAAGCGTGGCCTGCCGGCGCCGCCGCCGGTATGGGTATGCACCCTCATCCTCGGCCGGGGCAATCAGGCAGTCCCGGGCGCGCGCAGCGGCTGGGCCGGGCCGCGCATGCGCTGCCTGGTGCTGCCGCCCGCCGTCGCGCGGCCTCGCGCGGCGGTGGGAGACGATTGCGCCAGTCAGCGCCGCGCCCCAGGCCACGAACCAGAGGTCCCAGACGAGCACGTGCCAGAGCAAGGCGCGTTCGTCGATGCCATCAGCCGGGGACACTGCCCCGGCGAGGCTCAGCGATCCGCCCACGACGTTCGCGCCGCCCCATGCGAGGAGGAACGCGGCGAGGATGGCGTTCGCGCCGACCAGCAGCCGGTCCAGGACGCGGCGACGCGCGGGGCGGACGAGTGCCAGGGCGAGCACCCCCGCGCCCAGCTTGGTCAGCGACGTCGCCGCGCCGACCGCGACGGCGGCGGGCGACCGGGATCGTGCGAGGTCCTCGAGCGAGCCCCCAACCGTGTCGAGCAGGAACGTTCCGCCCAGCGTTCAGAAGACACTAACGGCCGCGGAGCCAACCGCGAGTGCGGCCGCCAGGTAAGCGAACGGGCGTGACCGCACTCGCACCTCAGCTTGTCGAGGCTGCGCCGTCGACGGCCTGTGCGACACCCGCGGTATCCAACCAGGAGGCTTCCCAATGGTGCCCGTCGGGATCATGGAAAGCTCCTCGCGGACATGAACCCGTGCTGCAGGGTCTCGCCTGCTGGTGACCCGCCAGCGGCGAGCAGCTGCGTCGACGCGTGATCGACCGCCTCACCGGTCTCGGCGCGTGCTGCGAGCATCGCCTCGATGTGCGTCGTGCAGTCGCAGATCTGCTTTGTGGTGAAGTCGGCGAACCGCCGCTTTCTCAGCCCGACTGCTCGGCGGTCTGGATATCCGCCGCGCTGGCGAGGCTCCGCCTCAACCCTCGCGTTCGCCCAGCGCCAGCGCCCTTCGGCTTCGAGAAGCCGGCCATGGTGCGCAGCGCGGCTGTTGTGATGACATCCGACTGCAATCGCTCTGGATGTAGACATAGACATGGCGCACCTCCACAAATATCAGCGATCAGCTCGGCCATCAGGCGTTGCTGCGTCGGGAGACGGATCGCCCGTGTGTACACAAGTGATGTTTCAACCTGCCACATGGCAGTGGACGCGCCTATGGAGATCAGCACCCATTCGCGCCGTAACGGATGACACTCGCTCGCTGATCCAGTCGATCGACGCCGATGCCGTGGATGACGAGCCCGGTGCCGGGCAGGTGGGGCTCGTCGGCGCGCACAAGTCGCATCTCGGCGTGTCGACGCTGCGTCCTCGAGCGGAGCGGTGACAAATCGCGTCCGATTGGTCCTGCCGTCGGTGACGGAGACTTGATGCGCTCTAAGACTTATCCCCAAGTACCTGATCGCCCATGGGGCTTAGGCCTCATCTTCAAGCTCTCAGGGCTTACGAGTCCGCTTCGACAGCCCCGAGCGGACGGTGATCGATGGTCCGTTCCCGAGACCGAGCAGCAGCTCGCCGGTTTCTGGCTCTGGCACGTGCAGTCGATGGAGGAAGCCATCGACTGGGTCAAGCGCTGCCCCAACCCGATGGACGGGCGCGGGAGATCGAGGTCAGGCCCGTGGCCGAGCTGGACGACTTCGGCGAAAACGTGTCCTCGGAGCCTCGAGCCGCAGCCAGCGGTTGCGCGCGGCAACCTAGCCGCACGCCGGTCACGGCTCGACGAGGCCGCGGCGGATTGCGTAGCGTGTGAGCTCCACTCGGTTGCGCATCCCCAGCTTCTCGAGGATGTTCGCGCGGTGGCGTTCGACGGTCTTCTTGCTGATCACGAGGATCCCGGCGATCTCCTCGCTGGTATGGCCTTCGGCGATCAGCTTGACCACCTCCTGCTCGCGCGGAGTGAGCGGATCCTCCGGCACGGTCTCGCCGCTCCGCGCGCGCTCGAGATAGTCGCGAATCAGCGCGGTCACCGCGGCGGGATACAGGAACGGCTCGCCGCGCATGGCCGCGCGGATTGCCTCGACCAAGTCGCGGTTGGCGGCCGATTTCAAGACGTAGCCCGAGGCGCCTGCCTTGAGCGCCTCAAAGAAGTAGCGTTCGTCGTCATACGACGACAGGATCAGCACCCGCAGGTCCGGTCGTCGCTTGCTGAGCTCCGCAACTGCTTGCAGCCCGGTCATGCGGGGCATCGCGACGTCGAGGATCGCAAGGTCGACCTCCGGGCTGAGCGCCTTCTGAACTGCCTCCGCACCGTCACCTGCCTCGGCAACCACCTGAATGTCGGGCTGCGCGTCGAGCACCATCTTGAGGCCATCGCGGACCATCGTGTGGTCATCGGCGAGCAGTACATGCGTCTTCAGGGGTGTGGGCATCAGGTGTCTTCGTCCGAGGGTAGGCGTAGTTTCACCTCGACACCTGCACCTGGGCTCGATTCGATGTCGAGTGCGGCGCCGATCAGCAACGCTCGCTCGCGCATGCCGGTCAACCCACCGCCCGCGATTACATGTTCGGGCAGCCCGTCGCCATTGTCCTTCACAGAAAGCAGCAGGAGTCCGCTCGGACTGCTGAGCGACACGATGACCTCCGAGGCGTGCGAGTGTCTCGCTGCGTTCGTGAGCGCTTCCTGCGCGATCCGGTAGACCGCCAGCTCGACGTCCGGAGCAAGGTCCGGAACTGGGCCTTCGAGCTCACGCCGAATGCGCATCCCGGTCTGTTCGCTCATGCGAGTGCAGAGCGAGATCATCGCGTTGAGCAAGCCAAGCTCTTCGAGCGCGCCGGGACGGAGCTCGAGCGAGATTCGCCGAACATCGGCGAGGCTCTGTTGGACAATCCGAGCCATCTCGGCGAACTCGGGATGCTCGGCCCCCATGCGCTGCGCCGTGTGCTCGGCCCGCAGCGCCACCGCAGTCAGCGTCTGGCCAAGCTCATCGTGCAGCTCGCGGGCGATACGGAGCCGCTCCCCCTCTTGGGCGGCGAGTACGCGGCCGGAGCTATCGCGGCGCTCGGCCTCGAGTCGTTCGAGCATCTCGTTGAACGCCTGCGCGAGCGCCAGCACCTCTCTGCTCGAGCGTTCGAAGCCGGCGGCGCGCTGCCCGGGACGCAACAGATTCACCTGTCGCATGACGCGAGCGAGCCGGTCGAGCGGGCCAAGCGCCTGACGCACGAGCAGAAGGTCAAGAGCCAACATCACAATGAGACCCGCGAGCAGGAGCACGAGCTCCTCGAGCCGAATCGACGCATGAAGCGTCACCGGCGCGAGCGCGAGGAGCGCGAAGGCCACTGCGAAAACCGCGGCGTTCGCCGCGAACACGCGCCACAGCATCGGCCGCGGCCGCGGTCTCCCAGATGGCGGACGATCCTCAGTCGAGAGGGTCTCGGTTCCGGTTGCGACGGAGGGGGCGGGCGAGACGTTGAGTTGTTCCTGGCTGGACATCACGTAGCGGCTGCGCTCACCGATCGGCGGTTTCGGTATCGGGCGGCCGAGGATGCGCACTAGCACCCATGGACAGATCCGCATCCCCCAATTTAGCTTCAGGCGTGTCGAACCATTCTCGCCTGAAAGGAAGTCCATGAGCGCCGCCAGTCGACCCACCAGCTATCCCCTCCCGCTCGAGGGACGCCCGACCGGAATCCAGCGGCGGCGTGCGGCTGATCAAGTCGCTGCTGGCGATCCCCACTGACTACCACACAAACAGATCAAGGAGGAGCACGATGACGCGGTCCCGGTCTGGCCGAGCAGCCGTGAGCTTCCGGAGGAAGTTTGCCTTCAGACCCTCGGAGCCGCCGCCGCCTGAGGCCGACGCGGCGTGGCCTGTCAGTCCCCTCCGGAGCCGCCGCAACGCCGGGACCCGCGCCCGCATCGAGCGCGCTCGGAGACTGTTGGCCCGTTGCGCCCTGCCTCATCGCAAGCTCTAGCGGCCCGACGCATCAGCGAGTGCGTCGGCGTTCACCGAGGGTCAGTAGGCCGATCTCTCGGGACGGCCGCTGGGTGGTTCGCGTCGCGCCATGCGTCCTCCTAATGACGGATCCGCCGTTCGGCCTCGACGCGGGCGGGCAGGACCGGCGCGCGGCTCGCCCGCTCTAACCGTCAGGCCACACGTCGGATCGCCATGTGCTGGGTCGCAGCTGCACTCGTGAGCCCTGAGCTGGCCCGGCGGTCCTTCGTCGTTCGTCGGGGCGGCGCGGGTACTTCAGAGTGGCCGGGCGCCGTCACGCGGCTCCCGGGCAGCGCGGTCAAGTGGCGCGCGGCGGGCCGTTCTCATGATCGGGCATTCATGACCCCTCCTCGCCGTAGCGTCGGTGATGCACGATCCACACGAAAAGCCCGATCGGGAGCGGAAGCCAGTAGGAGGCCAGCCGATAGGTAAGCGTGGCGAGTGCCGCGGGTCCCGCCGGGACGGCGGCAAGTGCGAGGGTCCCTGGCCCGGCTTCGACGACGCCCAGGCCGCCGGGCGTCAGCGGGATCTGGCCGAGCAGCTGCGCCGCGCAGTACGCAAGCAACGCGACCGACAGCGATGGCCGCGCACCGACCGCCAGTAGCGCGGCGTAGAGCGAAAGGAAATCGAAGATCCATCGGCCCGCGGCGGATGCAACCGCCCGCGCCCGCGCCCGTCCGAGTGACCTCCGCAATAGATCGCGCTCGTAAAGGAGCCGCTCCGGGAGCTCGTCGCCTGGTGCATGCCGGCGACGCAGCTTGCGATCAGCGGCGCGCAGCCCCCGGCCGATCGCGCGCAACACGCCATCGTTTGCGAACAGCAGCGCGCCGATCACGAACAGAACCACGAAGACGGCGAGACCGATGGCGCCTGCCTGCAGCAGGCCGTCGGGAATGTGGCGGCCGAGCAGCACGGCGGGCAGTGCCAGCAGCGGCAGGCCGGCCAACGCCCCGAGGAGCAACAACGCTCCCGCCGTCAGGCCGATCCCGACCTCCGCCGGAGCCACGCCCGCCTGTACGAGCATCCGCGCCTGCAGTGCGGCTGCCGCTGCCGACCCGTCGGGGACACCTTGCTGAACGCGGTGCCCGCGAGCTGCGAGGTGATTACCGAGAACCATCCAGCGCCGTTCAGCGCCATCCGTTGCAGCGCACACATGCACCAGATGCCCGCCGCAGACGTGGCCAGAACGGCAATCGACAACATGGGATCGAGATTCCCCAGCTGGCGGTAAGCGCCGAGCACCTCAAGCACTGCCGGTGCCACGCCGTACAGCACCAGGCCAGCGATGACCACAGGCACCAAGCGTTTGACGCCTGCCCTGCCGGGCCAACGTGCCTCACCCTTCAGTCGGCGGGGCACGGCCCGTGTTGCAACCCGTGCGCGCCGTGCTCAGCCCGCGTCGTGACCCTGGGGTCCACCTGCGGCCGGGTACCTCCCGTCGCAGAACCTCGCCGCACGTTCCCGCGACTCCCCGAGAGCCGGGTCTCGCCCGAGGGGGTCATGCCACGACGAGGACGTCGCAGGGCGCGTACTGCACGACCCGCTGTGACACCGAGCCGAGGAGCGTCCGGGCGACGAAATCCCCGCCGCGGCGTCCCACGATCAGTAGCTCCGCATCGGATTCGCGTGCTGCCTCGATCAGCACGGCGGCTGGGTCACCGACCGCCGCTTGGGTTTCGATCGCAATGCGCTGCTCACCGTCGAGAAGCTCGCGGGCTTCTGCCAGCAAATGCCGTGTCGCGACAGGCTGACTCGTCAGCTCGCTCTCGAGGCCGGCGGAGCGAACGTCGGGTTCGACGGCGATGACCAGCACCGCCAGCTGTCTCGCCGCCAGCCGTCGAACCCGCGCAAGCCCCCGCCGCGCAGCGTCTGACCCGTCGTAGCCGATCACGACCCTGAGGGTGTCGGGCGGTTCACGCATGCGATCAGGCTTCCCGCAGGAGGTGAGCTGAAGCCTCGGATGCGATCGGCGCTCGTGGCTCGCGGGGTTGCCGTGCCGGAACGCTGTCAGCCTCGTCCCCATCTCCGCGCACCGGAGATGCACACGCTTCATCGCGTTTCCGGATACGGGCCGCGAGTCGGTGAACCGTCGGTCCCTGCACTATGGCCGACAGCATGACCGCGAAGAACACGATGTTGAGCATCTCGACGCTTCGCGGTACGCCCTCGATGACCGCGAAGGTCGCGAGGATCACCGGGACCGCGCCGCGGAGCCCGCCCCAGGCCAGCACGACCCGCTCGGACGCAGCAAAGCCCTGGCGGACTGTGGCCAGCGCGACAGCAACCGGCCGCGCCACAAGCGCGGTTATCAGTGCCAGCAGCACGGCCTTGACCGCGATCGGCCCGAACTGGATCGGGAACACCAACACTGACCCGCTACGCGATTCGGCGCGGCCTCGTCGAGCCCTAGGCCCGGCCACGACCGACCCGTCGCAGCCTCGTCGAACCCCCCACGCCCGCACGCAACCGATCCGCAGTCGGCGTCAAGAATGGGCGTTGACACCCATGGCCGCTGGCCGGCCCGGCTCCGAAACTGTATCCATCGTCGAAGTGCTCATCTCCTACCGGCTGCCTGAGAGGTTGGACGAGCCAGAGCTGCGCACATGGCTCGCCGCTCAGATGCAGACGCTCTCGGCCGGAGCAGTCGCCTTCCTGCCGCCAGAATCTGCCGCGGACCATGACCACGACGGCCTCATGCGGTTAGCGCTTGACTCGGACACAGCGCGCTCCATCGAGGATCGCATCGCCGACCTCGTGACCGACATGCGAATGCTCGGCCTGCGGCCCGCGACAGTTGCGGTGCACCGCGCCCCACAGGGGCACCCCGACGCCAGCCGAGATGGCTCTAGCCCTTGAGGTGCAGGCATACCGCCGGAGCGCCATGCTCGACCACGGCCACGTCCGGTAGCACCACACGTGCGGCGTTTCCCATCTGCGCGGTCGGCGAGCGAGGCTCCGGTCGTGTGGTTGGCGAGGCTCGCTCAGCGCCGTGACGCGGCATGCATGCGTCGCACCTCAGCTCACTCGACCAGCACCGTCCTTACGCCGCGACCCGGCGAGTCCTGCAGGCAACCCCGCTCGCTGCTTGGGATCCTCGGTAGCGCTTGGTCCTCTACGCCCGTCCGCGCAGGGTAGTCCGAACACGCGCCCAGATGGGTGCTTCCTCCCATTTCCGAACCATCGGGGCCGTGGTTGCATCGAAGACACAAAGATCGCGCCCGCCGATTCCCATCCCCCCTAGGCGACGGGCGCTTTGAGCATGGAGGTTGACATGACGAACAGCACCGTTGCCGCCGCGAGCGCTCGCCCAGAACGATCCTCTTCGGTTACCGCCGGCGTGATCGAACCGTTCCAGTTGGGCCACATCTTGGTAGGCGTTGACGGAAGACCTACGGGTCGCGACGCGATCGCTCTCGGCGACGCACTCCATGAAGCTGGCGGCAAGTTGACACTTGCCCATGTGGTTCGCGCGATCCCTCCGACCTATCACCTCTTTTACGCGACCCGCGCCTGGTCGGAGGCCCGGAAGATGCTCGCACGGAGCGTCAGGCGGCCGGGGTGAGTGCGGCGCTAACCGGCATGGCATCGTCCTCGGTCGGTAGCGGCCTGCGCCAGCTTGCCGAGGGCTGCGCCGCCGACCTACTTGTGGTCGGCTCCTGCAGCCGCGGGTTCGCCGGTCGTGTACTCGTCGGAGATGACACGCGCGGGTCCCTGAACGGAGCTTCGTGCGCGGTGGCCATCGCCCCGCACGGGTACGCCAACGATCCGCAGGACATCCGCACGATCGGCGTTGCCTACAACGACACCCCCGAGGCAGAGGCCGCGCTCGCGGTCGCTCGCGGCTTGGGCGCAGAGCACCGCGCCACGGTCCGCGCGCTGACCGCTGTCAGCCCCGCGTCAGGAGCCGGCGGCGGCTGGGCACCATTGGGGGAAGGTTGGGGCGAGATAGTCGAGGCGCTTGAGCACGCTGCCAAGGATCGGCTCCGATCGCTCGCCGGCGTCGACGGTCAGGTCGCGGTCGGACTTCCCGGCGACGAGCTGACCGCGTTTACGGACGAAGTCGACCTGCTCGTAGTCGGATCGCGGAGTTACGGCCCGCTCCGGCGATTGACGTTCGGGAGCACCTCGGCGCACCTCGCCCGCACAGCCCGCTGCCCCTTGTTGGTGCTACCGCGATCCGTCGCAACGAGGCATCCGCTTTAGGAGAGGCGGGCGGCAGTACTCAAAGCTGACTGCTGCGTCTCCGTGTGCCTCGCTGCGGACCGCTCGTCTGAGCACGTAATCGGCAGACCTCGGGAGCTACGTCCAGCGATCCCGGCATGAGAGTTCTCGTCGGGCCTCAGCCGCGTCCACGCGATTCGGGTTCGCGGAGCTGCTCGCGCACGACGATCTCGATTTGCATTGCGCAGGCGCACCCGACCTGTCACAGCGCTTCACCCACCCGCGCCTCCGTCTCTGGGCCGGCGATGGGCAGTTCTCCCCAGCTGATCTTCAGCGTGCACCCCATCGACTAGCACTCCGTCGGATGCGACGTTGTACGGACTGCCAGCCGAAGTCGAAAGCGAGCGGCCATGAGTTCTATGTCAATCAGCCCGTCTCAACGAGCCCTTGAAGGTAAGGCTTCCAACAGCCGGAATAGCGATCGCTTCGTCACCATCACAGTGGCGTACGACTCGTACCCCGGTTACGGGCGGTCCCTGGCTTGGATCGCACCTGAACTAAAGGACGCAGGTCTGACCATGACTGAGGATCATGCCGCTGAGCCAAGCCCGTCGCGCACGTGGGCCGGGATCGTAGACGGACCCACGTTCGAGAGGTTCGCCGATGCCTGGCAACTGCACGCCGAGGCCGACGAACCGAGCGCGGTCACCGAACACGAGCACCTGGCTACGCAAATCCATACCGTGGACGGCATGAACTGGGAGGCCGACGGTGAATCCCCAATCGTCTACGTGACCGTTGAGGTCGCCGTCGTGCGAGCTGGGAACAAAGCGAAGGCCCGTCATCCGCTGCCCGCTCACCTACATGGCTCACCGCGCCCAGACGCGCTGGCCCGGGCAGGGTCGCACGCGTATCGCGGCCGCTCCGACTCGCTTCATCGACCAGTGACAGACCTCGCCGGCGGCGAACATCGCCGGAACGCTCACGACGCGCGCCGCCGGGGCGAGATCGATTTGCTGATCGTGGACGATCACCATGCGGCGCGATACAGCGTCTGGGCGCTGCTTAGTTGGAAGCGAGACATCCGGGTAACCGGCACGGCGAACAGCAGCGCCGAGGCGCTGACACTCGCCAAGCGACGCCGACCACACGCCTGCTTGATCTCGGCCACGCTCGGCCAGGGCGAGGCATTGACCCTGGCCTCCAGGATGAAGCACCTAATCGACCCGCCCCGCGTGCTGATCTTCTCTGACGCCGTGGATCAGCACCTGGCCTGCGCCGCGACCGTTGCCGGCGCCGACGGCGTCCTCTGCCGCTACGCAGATCCCGAAGAGCAGGCCGGTATCGTCAGGCGCGTCGCCTCGGGTGAGCAGCAGTTCCCGAGCCTTCAGCCGACTGAGATCCACGCGCTGCTGGGTCAGGTAGAGGATCGCGATCGGGCGATCGTCGCGATGCTCTTGGAGCACACCCCTCCGGACCACATCGCCGACTTGCTCGGTATCAGCGCACGCTCCCTCGAGCTGCGACGGCAGGGCATCCTGAAGCGGCTCGGGCCGACCTGCGGAGTCGACGAGGGTCGCCAGGACGGAAGCGAACACCACGATCCGGTTGCTACTGCGGGATCTTGCGAGACGCGCCAGTCAGATGAGACCGGTACGCCTGAGCACAAGATCCTTCTGAGAAGTGATCGTCGGACGCCACGGCTCAACGGTGGCTTGGCTGAAGGTGCGCAGCCACCGGATCTTCCGGACGGCGAGCATCCGGAATCGAGCCCGCCCGCCGAGTCGTGAGGGCAGCCACATCCATCGCCGGCATCAGGTCTCAGGTCGCGAGCCGGTCTGGGCTCCCTGGCCGCATTGGGCAAGCGGCTGACGATGTCGCAGCCGACCCGTCACACGAGATGCGATTTGACATGGTTCGAGATCACAGTTCTCGGCCTACTCAGTATCGGCTTGGTATGTGTGGTGGCGCTCTGCGTCGCCATCGCGCTGCAGTGAGGGCACGCCATCCCGGTGACCGACGTCCTCACCACCCCCTGCTCGTTGAGTAGTCCCCCGAGCCGGGCCGCGTGCGTCCGTGTGACGGCCGGGTGGCGTTCCTCGTTGAGGCGCCCCTCGCTTGATCCGCCCCACGTCGGTGCCACTCCGCCCACGCTCAGCGCCACTCCTCGCGTAGGACGGTGTGTGGGATCAGCATGAAGATGACCGCCACGATCGCCGCGATTAGGCGCGAGCTCGGGCACGGCTCGCTGCCGGATCGCTACAGCGGCGAGGACGGGCTCGCGGGAGGCGAGGGAGCCGTCCTCTGCTGCTCGTGTTGACTCCTCGACGCCCTCGCCCGAACCGGACGCATGGACGATGCGACCGAGCTGTGGACCAGCTGATGGATGTGGCGAACGACGTCGGGCTCTACGCCGAGGAAGTGGATCAGGAGACCGGTGATCTCTGGGCAACATCCCTCAGGGCCGGGTCCATCTCGCTCTGATCAACGCAGCGGTATCGGTGAGCAAGGCTCAGCCGGCATGTCCTGACGACCGCACTGAGCGCTGCCGGCGAGCTCGGGCTTACGTGGATGGACCTGCCCTTCCTGTTGGGGAGGACGGGTTCCCTCGGATCGCTCCCGAGCGAAGGCGCTCGGCTACGCGCCATGCATTTCGTTGTCGGACAACTCTTCGCCCTGGTCTATTTCCTGATCTTCACGGCGATCGGCCATTAGCAGCTGGTGGCTGGAAGCCGCGTTCGCTCTCGCTCACGGCCTGTTCGCCGGCACCGCACTTGTCAACGTGCTGCTCACGGTCATCCCAAGCCAAGCGACCGTGGGCTGTTGGTACTGAACTCCGCGCTACGAGCCGTTCTTCGAGCTGTGGTGACGCGCTATGAGATCGCGCCCTAATCATCGCGGTGCACCCCATCACCACGGCGTTCAAAGGCTGCGCGGCGGTCGTTTACGTAGCGCTCTTCCGGGCGTTGGGACGCAGCCGGGCCCTTTCGGCGGAGTCGTCGCACTGTAGTCTCGGTTGATCGTCGCCGACACCGGTATTGCGCCTACTGGGCTAACTGAAATAGAGGCGGCGCGGCGACTTGAGGCTCGGGGCGAGCTTCCGCGTCGGCGTTCGAGTCGTTCGTACGCCAGCATCGTCCGTGCCAACACGATCACGATCCCGAACGTGATCCTGCTCGTGTTCGGCGTGCTGACGATCGTGTTCGCGTCGTGGCGGGACGCGTTGTTCGTCGGGATCCTGGTCTCGAACATCGCGATCGGGTCGTTTCAGGAGATCCGCTCCAAGCGCGCGCTTGACCGGCTCGCGGCGCTGGTCGCCCCGGATGCGGTTGTGGTCCGCGACGGGGTGGACCGTCGCGTGCCGGTCGACCACGTGGTGGTGGGAGATGTTGTCCGCGTGGCGCCCGGCGACCAGGTGGTCGCCGACGGACAAGTCGTGACAGCCGACGGGCTTGCCCTTGACGAGGCCAATCTGACCGGCGAATCCGACCTCGCCGTGCGGGGCGCCGCGGAGCCGGTGTGGTCGGGCTCGTTCGCGGTCGAGGGTGCCGCGCTGTTTGAGGCCACGGCGGTCGGTCCCGACAGTCGCGCGGAGCGACTGTCCGCAACGGCGCGCGCATTCCGCCATCCGCGCTCGCCGCTCGAACGAGCGAACGACCGGCTCCTGCTCTGGCTCGTCGTCTTATCGGTCCCGCTGGCGATTGGGCTGACGGCATCGATATTCGCCCGAAGTGGGACGGCCACCACGCGCGTACAGGCCATTACTGCCGGGATCGTCAACATCGTCCCAGAGGGACTGATCCTGCTGATCAGCATCACGGCGGCGGTGTCGGCGTTCAAGATCGCCCAGCGCGGCGTGCTCGCGCAGCAGCTCAATGCGATCGAGTCGCTTGCCTCCGTTGACCTCGTCTGCACTGACAAGACCGGAACGCTGACCGAACCGAAGTTGCGAGTCGTTGGGCTCGTGCCCGCCGACGGAACGAACGAGGCGTCCGTCGGCCGCGCCCTGGCGACGTACGCCGCCAGTTCCGCTTCTCGGAACCTCACCCTGGATGCGATCGCGGATGCGGGCCTCGCAGACGGCGGGCAGCGCCGCGTCCTTGGCCAGGTCCCGTTCTCCTCCCGCCGGCGCTGGAGCGCGCTCGATCTGGGTGACGAGCGGCTCGTCCTCGGAGCTCCCGAGCGGTTCGGCGACGACGACCAGGAACTCGGGAAGCGGGCACGCGAGGAGGCGAGCGCCGGCAGACGTGTGCTGGAGCTCGGCCAAAGCGAAGAACAACTGCCCAGCGACGAGTCAGAGCCGCGGTTCCCCGATGACACGCGGCCATTGGGTCTCGTCTTGCTCGCCGAGCGGCTGCGCGCCAACGCAGCCGAAACCACCGCGTTCTTCACCGCCCAGGGCGTCCAATTGAAGGTGCTGTCGGGCGACGCGCCCGCGACGGTGGGCGCGATCGCTCGCGACGCCGGCGTCCCCGGATCGGCACCGGCGCTTGACGGCGAGAAGCTTCCATCGGACCCGGCGGCGCTGCGTGAGGCCGTCCTCTCTGCGCCCGCCGTTGGGCGGATCTCACCTGAGGGCAAGCGCGCCGTAGTGGGCGCACTCGCCGACGCCGGTCGCTACGTCGCAATGGTCGGCGACGGGGTCAACGACGTGCCAGCGCTCAAGGAGGCGCGCCTCGCGATCGCCCAAGGGTCGGGTGCTCAGATGGCGCGCTCGGTCGCCGACCTCGTGCTCGTGCGCGACGACTTCGCGGTCCTGCCCGGGATGGTCGCCGAGGGCCGCCAAATCCTGCGCAACATCCAGAGGGTGGCCCGACTGTTCATAACCAAGTCAGTGTTCACAGCCGTACTGGGCCTAGCGGTTGGGATCCCGACCGGCGTCTTCCCGCTCCTCCCGCGCCAGTTCACGATCGCCTCCACGATCACGATCGGCATCCCCGCGTTCCTGCTCGCGCTGGCGCCGAGCTCCGGGCCCTGGCGGCCGGAGCGCTTCCTGCAGTCAGTCGCACGCTTCGCGATCCCCGCCGGAGTTGCAATTGGGGTCGGGATTGTCGTCGGCTACCTGCTGGCGCGCTACGGATTCGACCTTAGCCTCATCCGCTCGCGCACGGTGGCCACCGGAATAGTTGTCGTCTGCGGGCTCGCGGTCGTGATGCGGCTCGAGACCGGGGGCGGACGACGGCGGCTCGCGCTCGCCGGGCTGTGCGCACTGATGCTGCTTCTGTTCGCCCTCGCCTTCATCATCCCGTTCCTACGCAACTTCTATGAGCTGTCGACCCCCAACGGCAACGGCGTCGCCGCCTGGGCCCTGGGAACTGTTGTCGGTATCGGGGGCATGCTCGGAGCGCTGCGGTTGCTGCGGGTTTGAACGCCGAGCGCCGCGAACGCCCGACCACGCGAGCAGGACCACTGACTTGGACGTGTTCGCCACGATGCACATCGGTCTCGGCGTTGTGCGTTGGAGGACAGGGCCCCTGACGCCTAGCCAGACCAAGTGTTCAAGCACGCGGTTCCTGTGCCCGAATCCGGCAGCTTCTCGGAGGAGCAGGCTCGCATGATTGGCGACCACAGTGGTATCGACTGGGGTGCCTCGCGGTTCGAGGTTGAGCAGTTCCAACTGGTGTTTCACCGGAGTGTCGGGGACCGATTAGCGGAAATCCGACACTCAGCAGCTGCCGGCCTGGAGTTCCCTGGGGCCGCGGTGAACCCGCAGCGAAACGCGGGCGCGAACGTGGACGTGGACCACGGCCGTTCGGCCCTGGCGTTCCATCGAGCGGCCCTCATGCCTGAGACACGTGTGTGCCGTCATACAGCGGACCTTGCGCCCCCGCCCGATCGTTCCTCCGCTCGATGCCCGTCGCCGGCATGGGCTTCTCGAGCCCGCTCCAGGCAGAAGCCCGAGAGCGATCGGGCGAGCGACCGGCCGCCGCCGAGCACCAGCAGCAGCCGGTCGGGCGCTCAGAGGGTGTCAGCTCGCCCCGCCACCCCCACACAACTTCCCGGGTCGGAGCGCCGCACGTACCAGCGGACGGAACCGCGAGTTCTGCGACCTGCCTCCACACGCCCCACGGTCGAGACCCCCGGCTCTGCCCACGCGGTTCGCCCGGCGGCGGTCACGCGCGTAGGACTCTGCCGCGGGCGCCGCCGGCGGCCTCGAAGCTCGCCGAGGCTCCAGAACAGCCACAGCTCGAATGCAGCAAGTGCAAGCATCGCGACCATGATGAGCACGATCGTAAGCGGCATCATCGGAACACCTCCAAGCTCGATACGGCGTCTCAATTGACGGTAATCACAGCGTCGCAGTCGCAGGTCCTCGGCGAAATGGGTAAAGAGCCCCATCTCTGGCGGGGACAGCCACGCTTCGCGGACTGACCGGTCGGCGTCCGCTCGGTCTCCTTAGTTGGAGAGGCTTCACCTAACGGATGGTTTGCAGGCACTACGGTCGCCAGCTGCCCGGTCGACTACACCGTCAGGGCTACGTCGCGGTGGCGACATCGGAGCGGCCGCGGGCGAACTGGGATCGCCCGACGGCCCCTGTGTCGTATTGATCGGTAGCCGGCCTCGACAGTTCGATCCAATCGTGCCTACCGTACGTGCTGGATCGACCCGACGCCCAAAGAAAAGCGAGAAAGAACGCATCGCGCGTTCCCAGACCCCTCGGTTTTCCCGCCGGCAGCTTCGTGCTTGAGCGGGAGGACGGTGCGTGACGAGGGGTGGCTAGACGGCGTCCACGTCCAGCGCCTCGTCGAGCACGAGCTCGCCGAGGTCAGACGACGCGCGGTGTGCCTCGAGGTCGACCGTGGTTTCGACGTACTGGTCGAGGACGGTGAACGCATCGAGGTTGAGCGCGACGAGCGCGGGCGAGAGCATCGGCCGCATGAACTGCCAGAGCGCTGCGCGGAGCGCGCTGTCTCCGCCGGGTAACGCGTCGCGGAGCTTGCGCGCCATCCGCTGTGCGCCGAGGGCTTTGGTGCGCGTGACGCCGGCGGGGTCGAGTACGAACGCAGCCCCGAGTCGGGCGGTGAGCTGTGCGATGCCGCGCAGCGGGTCGGGGTCGCCGAGCGCGCGCTGCAGCTCGGCCTCGACGATCGCGCCGGCCTGGAGCGGCTCGTGGCGGCCGGTTTCGCCGACGGGCTGCTGGCGCTTCGGGTCGGTCCAGCCGGCGCCATAGGCGATCAGCTCACGGTAGTGGCGGACGAGCAGATGGCAGACGATCTGAGTCAGCGCGCGGAGCTGAGCCTCCGACGGGTCGATCAGACCGGCGCGGATGTCGTGCCCCAGTCCCAGATTGCTCCGGGTGGCGTCAGCGTGCCGAGCGCGGGCCTGCGCTCTGCGCTGCTCGTCTTCGGCGGCCGCGTCGCGAAGCTCGTCGTCATCAAGGCGGGCTCCGGCGAAGTAGGCCTCCTCGCGGGCGGGCGTCGTGTCGTCTTCGCCTATGTGCTCTCGGACGAGGTCGAGCATGAATGCCGGGTCGACGACCCAGATCCCAGCGGCGAAGTCCTGCCCGCGGTCGTGGACTTAGGCGAAGCGGCAGTTGCGGGCTCGGTCGCGGACGTCGCCGGTGATGCGGATCTTCAGCGCCCTGGCCTTCCCCCGACCGGAGCGGGTCAGATCTTGTCTAAGCTTCGCCGGGGTCCGGTGGTTTCGACGGCGAGTCGGGGGGCGCTTGGCGCATCTCGCTGACGGCCTCGTCCACTGATGGGAAGAGTCGGTCCTCTCCGATGCGCTCGAGCAGGCCGCTTCGTGCCAGGCTGGTGCGTACGTGTTCTCCTGCTCTGGCGAGCGCGAACGAGATGTGATCGCGGTCGAGCGCGTCGAGCACCTTGCGAAGCGAGCGTGAGCCGGTGTAGTCGAGGTCGCTCATTCCGATCGCGTCGAGCACGACCAATCTCGGAGGTCCGCCGGCGCGTGTCAGCGCGACTTGCAGCTGGGCGCGAAAGCTGTCCGCGTTTGCGTACCAGAGCGGGGTGGCGAACAGTACGACGAGCACTCCCGGCTCCTGGACCGGCTTCTGGGGGCTGTTGATCGGGGTCCAGCTGGTGGTCTGAGGGAGGCGGCCGAGGACGTGCAGCTGAGGCCGCGCGCTGAGGCGGGTGCGGTCCAGGATCGCGAGGCCGACCGCCACCGCGATGCCCGGTTCCACGCCGACAAATGCCACCGTGAGCAGGGTGATCACGGCTAACGCGAACTCGAACGGATCAAAGCGTGCGATCGCGAGGAGATCGCGGCCATGGAAGATCCGCGTTGCGATGTACAGGAGCACCCCCGCCAGGGCCGCCACCGGCACATCCTTCAGCACGACCGCTGCTGGCACGAGCAGTGCGATCGCCGCTGCGGCGCCGAGACCGGCTGCCTGCGTGCGCCCGGAGGCCGCTGCCACGGCCGCGGTTCTCGGCGGGCTCGCGTCCACGGGAAAAGCCCCGACGAGGCCGGCCACGATGCTCCCGGCGCCGGTTCCGAGGAAGTCGCGGCCCACGTCCACCTCGTAGCCTCCCTGGTCGGCGAACGCGCGGGTAGTCGCCGCTGACTGGGTCACCACCACCAGGGCCACGACGCCAGCGATCGGCGCGACACTGCCAAGCGTTGACCAGGACAGCCCCTCCAGCCCGAACCGCGGCGCACCGTGAGCCAGCGTGCCAAGCACCGCCACGCCATCGCCGTGAAGTCCGAGGGTGGCGACGAGGATCGTGGAGGCGACAAGCCCCACCAGTGCGCCGGGGAGCCTGCGGTCGACGCGTTCTGCGATGACGATGATCGCGAACACGGCCGCCCCGATCGCCAGCGCCCAGCCGTTGGTCTGATCGAGGTGGCTGCCGGCGACCGCGATCCGGTGCACGGTGCCGCCGCTGGCCGCCGCGAGCCCGAACAGATCGGGTATCTGATGCACGACGATGACCACGGCGACACCGGCCAGAAAACCGGTGATGATCGGCGCCGAGAGGAACTCGGCGATCCACCCGAGACGCAGGAGCCATACCAGCGCCACTAGCACCCCCACTGCCACGGCCAGGATCCCCACGAGGTCCACGTACCGGGGAGAACCGATCGGCGCCAAGTGGGCAATCCCCACCGCGAACAGTGGGGCGATCGTCGAATCAGCGCCGACCGACATCTGCGGATTGGACCCGAGCAACGCGAACAGCACCGTGCCTGCGACGAACGCGTAAAAACCAGTGATCAGGGGCATGCCCGCCAACCGGGCCGTCGCCAGCTGCTCTGGCACGGCGATCACCAGCAGCGTGAAAGCAGCAAGCACGTCGCCCGGCACCCACGACCGCCGATACCCACGCAACGAGGAGAACACCACCAACGAAAAGTCCACGCGACGGAGCCGATACCTCACATTCCCGAACACCGCAGCCATCATCGCCGATCAACCCGACCCCCCAACGTCGAGTTGGCCTCTGGCTCGGGGACCACCTCCACCTCCGCGGGATCCCGGCCGGCCCGAGCTTATCGGCGGCGGGCCGTTCCGAGTCCGTGCGTCGCGACCGGGACCACGATCGGAATCGGCGCCACCCACAGCCTTCGCTCCTGCTCGATCTCAAAGCCGGCGGCTTCGATCGCAGCGGGGGTGTCACGAGCGGTGTGGCAGCCGCCGAACGCCTTGGGCCAAAACATGCGGTCAACGAAGTATTGAGTGCGTGCGATCCGCGGGTCGTGCGAGAGCACGTGCTCATAGAAGCGCAGCTCGCCCTGAGGGCGCAGCACACGCCGCAGCTCCGCCAGAGCGACGGCCTGGTCTGCAACGGAACACAGCATCAGGCTGGCAACAGCGGCATCGCAGCAGCCGTCTTCGACCGGTAGCTGCTCCGCAACCCCGTCGAGCACCGTGATCGCGACCGCAGCCCGCGAGGCCGCGACCCTCGCCCTCTCGCGCAGGAACCGCTCAGGCTCAACAGCGATCACCTCGCTGACCCCAGGCGGGTAGTGCTCGAAGTTCGTGCCGGCCCCAGCACCGACCTCGAGCACGCGGCCGGAGAGCCCGCTCAGCAACTCACGTCGATGCTCGTGCATCTGCGCCGACTCATGCTGCGTCAACAGCGCGTAGAAGCGGGCAAAAAGCGGATGATGCACATGTTTGGCAGAAACCACCGCTCACCCGTCCCCACAGTTGACGTAATCCACACCCGGCATCCGCGCAGTATCGCGGACGATCTGCCCCCGCGCCGAGTCGGGTCACCGGATGGGCGAACACGGCAGGGCAGGGCCTCGCGGCTATCGGACCGAGAACCCTCGCCGCAGGTTCGCCTCGTAACTGAGGAGCGTCTCGAAGGGAGGCGCCCTCCGAACTCGCGCGGACAGAGCTGCGTCCCATACGTCTCGGCGCCGGCGAGCCGGGTCGCAATCGCCGGCAGCACCGGCGGCAGCAGCCGGCATCTGCCGGCGCGTGCACGGGCTCACTTCTCGTTGATGGCAAGGGTGAGGAACGTGCTCGCGGCTTGCGATAGGGGTGCTTGGCGGTGGACGAGTCCGACGGTGCGGGAGATCTTGGGCCGGGCAGGCGCAGGACCCAGAACGCGCCGATCTGGATTCCGCCGTTGCGACCCGCCCTCGAGCGCTTCGCCCGCTCGTGCGCCCGACTCTGGGATGGCCTTCTTCCCCGGCGTGCCGGGCACGGGGTCGCGCGCACCTGAGCTGCGAGCGGAAAGCCACCCGCAGTCACAACCCTACAACGGTCCGATTGTGGCATCGTGCGAGGTGCTCGTCGCCGGTTGTCTTGTCGTCTCTGCGACGTTGCTGGGCGGACCGCCCGGCTCCTGAGCGTCCTCGGTCGCGGCGCGCGTCAGCAGGCGACCCGAGCGGGAAGATCGTCGGGAACGTCGTCCAGATCGACGAACAGCGACGCGAACTGCATGAACCGGTAGACGTCCGCGAAGTTCGACACGAGACCGAGCGATGCGCGGATCGCGCCGCCCGACGGAAGCCCGATCTCGCGCACGTAGTCCTCGAGCGTCATTCCCTCCCCGAACTCGCCGCCGACCAGCGTCTCGCGCGAGATCGTGAACGCGACCTCGCCTGCGCCCGGGTTGCAGAAGCAGCCCGTCCGTAGTGAGACTTGCCGGGCCGCGGCGATCCGGTCCACGTATCGCTCGTCCACGACGCGGCCGTCCGGGTGCAGGAAGTTGAACGCGATAGTGCCGCCCCGTCCGTCCCAGGTGCGCGGTCCATAGACCGTCGCCGCCGGCGCACCGTTGCTGTGCTGCAGTGACCCGAGACCATTGAGCAGCTGGGCACCGAGCTCCGCGACCCGGGCGTGGATTGTCTCGATGCCGACGCGGTCGAGAAAACGCAGTCCGATCTCCACGGCCGGGATGTTCAGGTAGTTGACGGTGCCATCCTCGAAGTGCGCCGGGCCGGGAGCGGATTGGAAGTACTGACGCTGCACAAAGGCCGCGACGATTGTTCCGCCCGAGAACCACGGACGCTCGAGCTTCGCGAGAGCGTCTCGCCGTGCGAGCAGACAGCCGACGCCCGTCGGCCACCCGAACATCTTGTAGAACGAGAGGGCGACGAAGTCGGGATGCCAGCGGCTCAGGTCCAGCCGGTTGGTGGGAACGTATGCTGCGGCGTCGAGCAGCACCTCCCAACCGTGTGATTGTGCCTGCTCGATCCATTCCATCGGGTGGTGCACGCCGGAGAAGTTCGACTGGGCGGGGTAGGCGAACAGGTTGTGGTGATCGCCGGCGGTGTCGGTCAGGTAGCGCGGCAGTAGCGCCTCGTCGACACGGAGATCAGGCGGCACGCTTGGCACATAGGTCGTCTCGGCGCCGCGGGCACGGGCGAACTCGCGGATGCCGTTGACGGAGTTGTGGTTGTCGAAGGTGAGCAGGAACCGGTCTCCGGGATGGAACGGGTAGGCCTCGCCGACGAGGCGCAGCGCACCTGTGGCGTTGGGGGTGAAGATCGCGACGTATTCCTCCCGTGAGGCCCTGAAGAACGTGAGCACGGCCGCACGGGCCCGCTCGACGAGCTCGGTACTGGCGGCCGAGGTGGGGTTGACCGAGTGCGGATTGCCGTAGACGCCCGTCGCGAGCAGCCGCACGTGCTCGCGCAGCTGCGAGTCCGCGTAGAGACCACCGCCGGTGTAGTCGAGATACACGTGGCCGCCGCCGTCAAGCCGCCCGAACTCGGTCTGGCGAAGCTCGTCGAGCCGGGCGGTGTCCGCGTAGTCTGGATGCTGGTGGACGAACGCGGCCTGTGCGTCCTCAAGCGATTGTGTTCGGTCGCCAGCGACGCTCATGATGTCGACGTCTTGGCGGTGCCGCTCATGCGAACTGCTCGCTTGCGGTCACTCGGGGCGGCGCGCGCGCACGAGCGCGTCCAGCGCGACGCGCTCCCCGTCGGGTGTCTGTACCGACCGCTCCACGCGCTCTGCACGCTCAATTTGCAGTCCGCGTCCTTCGACGTCGGTGGCGACGTCGTGCGCGGTGTAGAGCACGGCCGGGTCCTGCGGGCCGCCCTGCCCGTGCTCGAGGTTGCTGCTGTCGTGCGCGACGAGCAGGAACGTGCCGCCCGGCGCGACCCCCTCGGCGGCTGCCTGGAGGATCGGCCGCCGCTCTGCCGCTGAGACCTGGAGGTAGAAGACGAGCACGAGGTCGAACGCCCGCGGGTCGGGGCGGTAGTCGAGCAGGTCCGCGGCGACCCACTCCACGTTCACGCCGCGCTGGTTGGCGAGCTCACGGGCCTTCCGCAGTCCGACTTCGGAGAAGTCAGCGCCGACGGCCTGCCACCCGCGCTCGGCGAGCCAGACCGCGTTGCGTCCCTCGCCGCACGCGAGATCGATCGCGCGTCCCGGCGCGAGTGTCTCGGTCTCGGCGACGAGGAACCGGTTCGGCTCGGCAGTCCAGACCAGTTCGCGGCCCTCGTAGCGGCGGTCCCAGCTTGCGCTGTCCATGACGGACGCCATGCTAAGCGGCCTCGATCAGCGCATGGACGCTGACGGTCGTCTGCACTGGCAGGTCGAGCGAGACGGTGACGAGGCAGGCGTCTTCGGCCTTGGCGATGAGCGCCCGCGCTGCGTCCTCGTGGTCGGCGTCGGTGGTCACCTCGACGGTCTGCTCGATCCGCACGAACCCGAACCGGTGATCGGGCCGGCGCCCGACGATCCCGTCAGCTTTGACCGCCAGACCGCGGAGCGGAAGCTGCTCGCGCTCGGCGAGCGCCGCGATTGTCACCGCTAGGCACGAGCCGGCGGCCGCGACGAGCGCGTCCTCCGGGCTCCACACGTGCGGATCGGTGCCGTGGAACTCGGGCGGAGTCGCGATCGCCAGCGGCGGCTTGCCGTCCACGTGCGCGACGGTGCGCTTACCAGCCTCCCAGGCGATCTCGACCGGGAAGCGTAACTCTCGATAACGGACTTGTGGTGCCATCTCTGCACCCTCCTATCGATTTCGGGTTGGCCCGATGGTTCAACGTTCGGGGTCGGGTCGAGCTCAATGGGTCAGCGGCGGCCGGCCGTGGCCGCTGCGACCGAACACGGAGTACAGGGGGCAGTAGCCGGCGGCACTGGTCGCGAGCATGATCGCGGCGACGGCGTACAGCACGATCGCGCCGACGGACCCCGGGCCGATCAGGATTCCGATCACGACGGCGGCGGGGGCGACCAGGAAGGCTCGCACGCGGCGGTCCAGGATGTTCATGTTCTTGCTCATCAATGCTCCCTCCGGGTTGCAGCGCGGCAGGCGGATTCCGAGGTTGGTGTCGTTGGGCGTGTTTGTTCACGCACGAGAACATTGTACAAGTGCACAGCTACGTAGTTGTAGAGCAGTTACTACGGGTAAGGCTGCCGAAAAGCCCGCTGCCGGTGGAGCTCGCTCGCGCTCATCCCGCACGGGGGCGACCCGTCCGGACGGGGATCGCCGGCTGGTGACGCCGAGGCGCGCTTGATCGCACCTCGCGGTCGAGGGGGCACCTTCGGCGTTTCACGCTGTCCGGTGGGCGTTTATCCCCGATGCGGTCGCGGGCAGACCTCCAGGCTGAACCGGCTCGTCGATGACCTCCAAAAGGTCTCCCGCGCCCAAGCGCACCAGCTCGATCTACACCTCTCCCCCGTGCCCGCCGGCGCCCTGGATCAGCGACGCGGTCAAGGCCGCGGAGCCGGCCTACACGTCAAGGGGTGTGGGTCTGGAAGCTGAAATCGAGCCGGACGTTCCGGCGATCGAGGCTGACAGCGAGCGGATCGCCGAGGTGCTCGCCAACCTCCTCACGAACGCCCTTCGGCATACACCCCCTTGGGGGGTATCGTCAACGTGTCGGCGCGTCAGCGAGACGATCAGCTGGAGATCGCGGTGGCCGACAACGGCGAGGGGATCGCACCCGAGCACATCGACCGCGTCTTCGAGCGCTTCTACCGGATCGACCCGGCACGGTCGCGGGCCAGCGGCGGCACCGGTATCGGCCTCGCCATCGTCCGCGCAATCGCCGAAGCCCACGGCGGTAGCGTGACTGCGATCAGTCCCGGAACCGGATCCGGAACAATCGTCACCCTGCTGCTCCCCATCCATCACCCCCCGGCAGTCCCGCTGTCGAGGCTCGCCGTCTGGACTGACCCGGGCTCTCGACATCGAGGGAGCGGCCGTTCGGACCGCTGCCGTCAGCCGGCGGGGTCCTGGTCGCGTGCCGCCCAGTAGCGCTCGGCCTCGGCCTCCATCTCCGCAAGGCGGGTGTAGTAGTCGGGGAACTCGTTGAGGTGCGCCAGCGCGATCTTCCCCGTCGTGATCTCGTCATCGTCGCTGACATTCGTGTCCGGGTCGCGGATGCCGTGTTCGAGTTCCACCTCCAGGCCCTTCTGGAACTGTTGGACGTCAAATCGGGACGTCGCCCAGTCGATCCCGATCGTCTCGCCGATTGCGCGCGCCTTGTCTTCTGAGAACGTGAACTGCTTAGTCATGGTCGTTGTCCTGGGTCGTGTTTGATGAGGTCGGTGGTAGTGAAGGTAAAGGCTGCGGAGCGCCCGCAGGGTCGCCGGCATCGGTCCCGATCCCGATCGGTGCTTGGGATTGCAATCTCGCCACGCCGTCGGCCTCTCAGGATCCGGGCGGCCCGCCGAGAAAGACAGCCGAGATGATGAGATAGCCGGCTACGGCTGCGACCATCGTTGCGAACCCGTGTCCGAGTTGGCGTTGCGGGACGCGGCCGGCGAGGTTCGTGCCGGCGAGCGCCCCCACGACGCACGCTGCGGTCATTGCGGCGGTGACGGGAATGTCGAGGCCGCGTCCAGTCAGCAGGTGCGTCGTGAGCGCGAGCGCGGATGTCGCGGTGATGATCGCGAGCGAAGTCCCGATCGCAAGGCGCATCGACAGAGCGAGGAAGACCGTGAGCGTCGGGACGATCAGGAACCCGCCGCCGACGCCGAAGAAGCCGGTCAGCGCACCGATGAGCAGGCCCGCGACGAGGGTGCGCGACTGTCGTAGTGGTGGGCAGGCGGGCTCCTGGCGGATACTGTCCTCGGTGCGCTGGCTGGCCTTGCGCCAGGTCGCGGCGGCAGCGATCAGCATGATCACCGCGAACGCGGCGACCAGGGTGCTGCCGCTGATCGCGTTGCCGAGCGCGGTGCCGGCGATGATGCTTGGGATCGCGGCGAGCACGAACACGCCGGCTGAGCGCCAGCAGACGTGGCTCTCTCGGGCGTGGCCGAGTCCGCCCGCGAGCGCGCCGGCGGTCACGACGACGAGTGATGCGGTCGTCGCCTGGTGCACGCTCTGGCCGAGAATGTAGACGAGGACGGGGACCGCGAGGACGGAGCCGCCGCCACCGAGCATGCCGAGCGCTAGTCCGATCGCCAGCCCGAATGGGATCGCGGCGAAGACCATCGCCGGCCTACCGGACGCTCGCGGCGATCAGACTCGTTGGCTCGATCGGCCAGCCGTGCCTCTCCCAAGTCCCGACGCCTCCGTCGGCGACGTGAATGACCTCACGCGGGCCGCCACTGAGGAACAGCGACACGGCGACACCGGCGTCCTCGTCGCCGGTCAGGCAGGGCTGGCAGCCGAGGTCGTCGTGGATGAGCTGACGGAAGATCATCGACCTCGGCGCGGTTGATTGGAGCTCGTCGGCAGCCCGGCTCGCGCCCATGCGGTGATGCCGCCCTTGACGTTGGCGGCGTCAAGCCCGGCTTTCGTGGCCGAGCGCGTGGCGATCGCGCTGCGGCTTCCGGACCGGCACAGGAAGGCGACGGGACGGTCGCGGTCGAGCTCGCCGAGCTTGGCGGGGAGCTGTCCGAGCGGGATGTGCCGCGCACCCTTGATGCGGGCTTCGCTCAGCTCCGAGGGTTCGCGGACGTCGATCAGTTGCAGCTCGCCGCGAGCCAAGGTGGCCGCGGCATCGCTCGGGGTGAGCGACTTCGAGCGAGAGAACAGCATCAAACCTCCAGACGGGTTTTGCTCGGCGCGAGCACGGTGGTTGACAGTGAGGGCTCCGGGCTGGGCGCAGACGCGCTGGGCCGGAGTGAACGTCGTTGCTTAGCGCCGGCCGCTCACGCGTGTCCGAAGGAGACCTCGGGGAGCACACGGCGAGCCCAGCGCGGGAGATACCACGCCCATTTGCCCATCAGCCGCAGCAGCACCGGCAGCAGCAGCAGCCGGACGAGCGCCGCGTCCAGCAGCACCGCGATGCCGAGGATGATGCCCATCTCCTTGGGCGGCAGCGGGCCTGAGAGCGCGAAGGTGAGGAACACGGCGACCATCACCGCGCCGGCGGCGAAGATCACGCGGCCTGCGTGCGCGAGCCCGCCGACCATCGCTTCCTTGGGGTCGTGGGTGCGGTCCCAGTGCTCCTTGGCGCTGGAGAGCAGGAACACGGTGTAGTCCATCGAGATCGCGAAGATCATCGCGAAGAAGAACACCGGCCCCCACGCGTCGAGGAACCCTTGCGGCTGGAAGCCCAACAGCGAGTGCAGATCACCGTTCTGGAACACGAGCTTGGCGACGCCGAACGCGGCGCCGGTCGCGAGCAGGTTGGTGAGCACGCCAACGGCGGCGAGCAGCGGCGCCTGCAACGCGATCAGCAACAGCAGGAACCCGAGACCGAGCACGACACCGATCACGAGCGGGGTCTTGGCTGACAGCGCGTTCTGGAGGTCGTGGTTCTCGGCGACCGCTCCACCGATCAGCGATCCCGGTGGGAGCGCTGCGCGGAGGCGGTCGATCGTCCGGCCGACGGCGGGGTTGGACGGGTCCTGCTTGGGGATCGCCGTGATCAGCGCGTAACCGCCCGACGTTTGTGCCGGCATCACTGCCGCGAGTCCCGGATCGCGCTGTGCGACGGCCAGGGCCTGCGTGGTCAGGTTCGCTGGCGCGACGATCTGCAGCGGTCCGGTGGCGCCCGGCCCCATCGCAGCCTGCACCTGCTGGTAGCCGATCCGGGAGCTGTCGGAGGTCGGGACGACCTTGATCGACGGCATCGCGGTCTTCAGCTGCGTCACCGGGATCGCCAGCGCGACGAGGATCGCCAGCGCGATCGCGCCGTACGCGAACGGCCGCCGCCACAGGCGCTCGCCCCACGCGGCGAACTTCGCCGAGCGGTGCTCGCCGGAGTGCGCCCACGGCAGCGAAAGCTTGTCGACCCTCGGGCCGAGCTTCGCGAGCACGGCCGGGAGCAGCGTCAGCGTCGCGGCGAGCACGAACAGAACCGCGAGCATGATCCCGAGACTCATCGACCGGAACGCCGGGCTCGGGACGAGCATCACCGCGCTCAACGAGATGAGCACCGTGACGCCTGAGAACAGGACGGCCTTGCCGGCGGTGTCCATCGTCACCGCGGTGGCCTCCTCGGCTGTGAGCTTGGATCCGAAGAACGCGCCGCGGAAGCGGTGCACGATGAACAGCGCGTAGTCGATCCCGAGCGCGAGCGCGAACATCAACGCGAAGTTCATCGCCCAGATCGAGACCGGCAGCAGTTTGGTCGCCAGGAACAGTGACCCGGCGGCGGCCATCAGCCCGACCATCGTCAGCATCAGCGGCAGCCCGGCGGCGACGAGCGACCCGAACGCGACCAGCAGGATCAGCAGCGTCACCGGCCACGAGATCACCTCCGACTTCAGCATCGCCGAGCGGTTCGCGGCGTTGAAGTCAGACCACATCGCCGAGGCCCCGGTCAGATGCACCTGCACCCCGGACGCGGACAGCGACGAGAGCTTGCCCTTCAACCGGTCCGCTGCGACGACCATCGCGTTGGAATCGCGCGCGGCGCCGGCCTGCACGATCGCAGTGTGCCCGTCACGGGAGATGGACACTCCCGCGGCGGGCGGGATCACGGTGCTGACCGCACCGTCGGCGCGCAGCGTCCGCTCGACGTTCGCGACAGCGGCCTGGAACGACGGGCTGCTGACGGTCTTGCTCGGGGAGTAGAGAACAGTCATCAGCCCGTAGCTCGAAAGACCCTTGAAGTTCTTGTCGATCAACTGCCGCGCCTGGACCGATTGGGAGCCGGTGGTCTCCCACCCGGCGCCGGAGAGAGCGGTCTCGACGCGTGGGGCGAAGAACCCGAGCACGACGGCGATCAGCAGCCACGCGATCAGAACGACCCGGAAGTGGGCCGCGGTGTAGTGGCCAAGACGGCCGATCGGCCCGACCTTCACAGCATGCCGATCCGGACCGGCCGGATCGAGCGGCGGCTTCTGAGTGTCGAGTACGGCCATCAGACCGTCACCTCCTCACGAGCCGGGCGCGCCGACGCGGGCTCGCCGCTGTCAGTGGGGTTGGGATAGATCGCCGAGCGCAGACGGCAGGTGCGGCGCAGCACGATCGACGCCGGGCAAGCGCCGAACAGGACATACAGCCACTGGTTCACGCCGACCAGGGCCGCCAGCAGCAGGAACCATTTCGACACGAACGCGCCGAGTGCTGCCGCAATTAGGGTCATGGTGCCGGCGAGCGCGAACAGCACGCGCTCCAGCGGCCACCGCGACGGGGATGGGGATTGGCTGGTCATCGGGCTGCTCCTTCCTGGAGCATGGCCTCGGGTTCCGGTGTGCGGGCGAGCTGGTCGAGTGCCACGACGAGCTGGTCGGCACCGATCGCTCCGGGGCTGGCGCCGATGACCTCGCCGTCGTCGATCACGACGAGCGTCGGGATCGAGCGGATCTGGAAGGCGCTCGCGACCGTCGGCTGCTCATCGACATTGACCTTCGCGAAGCGGCACTGCGACCGGAGTTCCGCGGCGCGTTCGAACTGCGGCGCCATCGCGCGGCACGGTCCGCACCACGGCGCCCAGAAGTCGATCACGAGGATTCCGGGCTGGCGCAGAGCGTCAGTGATCGTGTGTTGGGTGAGGGTCTCGATGTTGCTCATGGGGTTTCTCTTGACGTTCGGGTTCTAAAGGGCGAGCACGCCGCGTTTGCGGCTGCCGATGAAGATGTGCTCGACGGCGACCTTGGCCCAGTGCGCCTGCGGTCCGGCCATCACGTGAGCGTGCTTGTCCGCGCCGTTGGTAGCGAGGACGTGGCTGGCCTTGAAGATCACGCCGTTGTTGCCGGCGTCGAGGATGCACATCGCGTCGAGGTCGCCGATCGGGAGCAGGTGCCGGTCCGATCCGTCGAGGTCGGCGGCGATGTTGTGAGCCGCGACCTTCGCCATCGTCTCGGTCATCTGCCCGGTCTTCGGCACCCCGGCCGGGACCGGCGTCGGCTCCGGTGGGGCGATCGCGATCGCGACCCCGGCGGCGAAGATGTCCGGGAACTCGGCGTGGCGGAACTGCTCATCGACGGGGATGAACCCCATCGGGTTGCCGAGACCCTCGGTGTTGCGAACGGCGTCGACGCCGGTGAACGGCGGCACGATCATCGAGTACGCGGCCGGCAGTACGGTCCCGTCCTCGAGCTCGATCTCGCCGGCTCGGGCCTCCTTGATCACCGTGTTCGGCCGCCCCTGGATCCCCAGCTTGTCGAAGAACCGGTTGATCATCTGCTCAGAGTTGCCGACGCCCCCGAGCCCGAAGTGACCGAGGAACGGCTCCGCGGTGATGAACGTCACCGGCGCGACGTCCTGAAGCCCAGCCTTCTTGATTCGGTGATGGACGTTGAACATGAACTCGTAGGACGCGCCGAAACACGAGCCCCCCTGTGCGGTCCCGATCACCACCGGCCCAGGGTTCCGCAGGAACCGGTCCCACTCATCACGCGCGAGCAGGGCGTGCTCGAGATTGCAAACCGATTGCGTGTGCCCGTCGTGCGGTCCAAGACCCGGAACCTTCTCGAACGCCAGCCGCGGACCGGTCCCGATGAACAACCGGTCATACGCGAGCTCCTCGCCGGAGCTCGTCGTCACCGCGTGCGCAGCCGGATCGATCGTCTCGGCCGCCTCGTTGATGAACCGGATCCCCTTACGGGCATAGATCGGCGCGAGCGGAAAGGTCACGTCCTTCGCCTCCCGGCCGCCGAACGGCAGCCAGATCAGCGACGGGATGAACGTGAAGTCCGGGCGCGGATCGAGCACCACGATCTCGTGGCGATCACCGACCTTCTTCTTCAGCTCGAACGCGGCGGTCAACCCCGCGAAGCTCGACCCGACGATCACAACACGCTTGCGCTCAGAACTGGACATGACTCTCCTTGCACGCGTCACCGCCGAGCGGTTCGCGGATATCGAGGCCGTGAGGCCATTCAAGACTGTGCATCTACACAACTGTACGCTTGTGTATAGAGCAACATAGCGCGCCTGCTCCCACATGTCAACTGCACACCGGTGCAGTTGTGTACCAGCGCGAACCCCATCTGGCCCAGGGGTTGCGGCGGGCGCCGTGTCGCGATCGGCGCGGTTCAGCTCGCCGGCGTGGCGAGCGGCAGACCGAGCGTCACCCAGTCGTGGATCCCGCCGCGGTAATAGAGCAGTCGCCCGGCCGGCCACCCGGCCGCAAGCAAGGCGCCGATCGCCTGCGCGGTCGCGGTGCATTGCGGGCCGTTGCAGAACACGACCGTCGGCTCCACGGGGTCGAGCTCGGCGATCCGCTCGGCGATCTCGCCGTGGGGGATGTTCACCGCCCCAGGGATCGTGCCGAGCTCCACGAACACGGGTCGCCGGCAATCGACGATCGGCCGCCCGGCGCGCAGATGCTCGATCACCTCGAGCTCCCCGACCGTGCGGACCCCAGGAGCGAGGCTGATCGGCTGGATCACGCCCCAGGTCGCGTCAACGGCGAAGATCCCCAGCTCGTCCTCGACCGCGCGCGGGACGCGCTCGGGATCTGAGCGTCGTGCAAGCCGAGAGAGTTCCGCGATCATCGCACCACCATACCACCTACACAACTGTGTGCTTGTGCTAGGATGGAGCGATGCCAGACCAGCAGTCATTCCAGCACCCGCTCGCGGACCCGCTCGTGGACCTCATCGCGCAGCGCTTCCGGGTCCTCGCCGAGCCGATGCGGATCAAGCTCCTCGACCGGCTACGCGACGGCGACGCAACCGTCGGCGAGCTCCAAGCGGCGCTCGGCGCCAGCCAACAAAACATCTCAAAGCACCTTGGGATCTTGCACAGCGCGGGCATGGTCACCCGAACCAAGGACGGCAACCACGCCCGCTACTCGATCGCGGACGAAGGCGTATTCGAGCTCTGCGAACAGGTATGCGGCGGCGTACGCCGACAGCTCGACGAGCTCGACGCGCTGCTTCAGCGCGTCCCTGGGCAATAGGTTCGCCGACGACGTGAGATCCGTCCGGCGCATCCGCAGCATCGCACCCGAGCGAGCCTGGACACAGGTCGCAGGTGGCGAGGCTCAGCTGCTTGATCTGCGGACCGAGCTCGAACGGCGCCGCTATGGATGGCCACCCGGCGTGCGGCGGGTCTCGTTGACCCGGCACATCGCCTGGCCGGGTGCTGCGAACACGATCTACCTGTGCCAGCACGCCAACCGCTCGAAGCTCACCGCATGGCGCGGCGCGGCCGAGGTAGCCGGTGGCTGGCCCGCCTGGCAGGCCGCCGGCCTGCCAATCGAGCGCCCTAGCGCCCATTGAGAGATCCACTGCCTCAAGACGAGTTCGACTGGATCTTCAGCAGAGTTCCGCGCCTGACCGTTGAGCTCGTGATCGCCTGCACCGAACGCGGGGTCCTGCTGGCGCTCAGAGACTTCGGCCCGTGCAAGGGGCTCTGGCATCTCCCTGGCGGGACCGTGCGATTCGGCGAGCCAGTCACCGAGGCGGGTAGCCCGTCGCGCTGGACGAGCTCGGGTTGACGGTGAGCGTCGGGGAGCTGCTCGGCTACATCGAATACCCCAGCCACTACGACAACGGGCTCGACTCACCGGTCGGTCTTGCGTTCCGCGCGCAGCCACCGATCGCCGACATCCCCGCGAGTCCAGCGAAAGATGCGGCTCTCCCTCGTACGGCGTGGATGTGACGTGCGCTCGCACCGTACGGACGCCGTGCACTTTCGGGCCGTGCGCGGCAGTCGCGCTGAAAGTCGCAGCGACGTCCGCCGCGATCACCAGCGCCGCCGCGATCACCGTCACCACCACACGGCGCACGAGCGCTCCGTCCCCTGGTCGCCGGGACGATCGCCGAGCGCCTGCGACCGTTCAGCACGATCCGCCGGCGTACATCGGCCCGGGCCCGGGGTCCTGTTCGGTCCTTGCGCCGAGGCTGCGCAGGAACCTCGCGAACGCGCGGCCGCCGGGGTTGACGTTGTCCTGCTCGGTACAGCCGCACTCAGCCCAGGTAACGGCGGGCGTGTCGAGAGCTTTCGCCCAGCCCCACTCGGTCCAGTACGGCCCGGGGTAGGCGGTCGCGAGCGTGTCGCCGGCGCTGAAGGTCGTGCCCGGCGGGAGGATGCTGCCGATGTGCTCGGCCACGTAGATGCACTTGCCGGCGAACTGGCCGTCGGCGAGCTTGTAGTCAAACCACGGGCCATAGCTGCCCCACGAGCCGATGTCGAGGATCGTCCCGGCGCCGATCGCACGGATCGGCTCGATCTTCAGCGGGTCGTAGTCGACCCCCTGGTCGTTTCGCGACGGCGCCCACGCCTCGCCCGCGAACGGGTTGATGTAGGTGCCGGCTGCGGCGCCGCAACCGGCAACGGCGAGCGTGCCGGCGCCCTGGTAGGCGTGCGCGTCCGCGAGCACTCGCGCGGCGTAGGCATCGGCCATCGGACCCGAGCCGTTGTAGGCGCGCACATATGTCACGTAGGCGTCGATCGGCTGGCCCGTTGGCGCCCCCTTGTCCTTGATCAGCACCAGCGCCGCCAGCTCAACCGCCGTGGTCGGGTCGTGCGGACCAAGTGAGGGATCAGGTAGGTAGTGGCGCAGCGAGTCGTACTCATCGCCCGCCGCGCCGCCGATCCCGATCTGCATCGGCCCCGACGCACCGGCGAAGTTCGCGACGCCGGGTCCTGTGGCTCCCGGCTGCGGCGTGCACGACGGATCCGGATATCGCCCGTGATCGCACTCCTCCTTCCCGATCCCGGCCAGGATCTCCCACGGAATCCGGTAGCGAGCGCCCACCTGCTCGTAGATCGAGAGGAAGCTCGCGGGGATGTCGCGCTGCGCCACGCGTGAGGGAGCGTCCCCACCGGCGCCGCCCGAGCAGCTCTGCCCGATCAACACCGAGATCATCGCCGCGCCGAGCGCCAGCAACAGCGACACCACCGCCGCCACCGCGATCAGGACTCGGGTGCTGCGCTTGCGGGTCAGAACCGGCATCGCGAACGGTCACCCGCCGTCGACCGCGCTCACGAGCCAGCCGGACCGTCCCTCCATCAGCCTGATTCGCAGCGCGTAACTCGTGATCCCGCCGTCCGCAATCAACGCTGTCGCGAGCGCGGCCGCTGGCGCCTGCCCAGCAACCTCGCAGCGAAAGCACACGCGGATGGCGCCGGCGCTCGACCGGCGTCACCACAGCGGCTTCGCGCGTCAGCCGGCGGCGCAGCGCCGGTGCGGCCGCAGGAACAAACCCTGCGGACGCCCGCCCGTAGACGAACGGGAGGTAGCCCTGCGAGGAAGCGAATCGCCACCTTGCGAGCCCGCGCGATCTCGGCTGTCGAGAGTGAGGAGGTGCCCCGTCGCTCCGGACCGCTCGTCTCAGGGCTAGAGGCGGTGGCCGGGGGCCTGCGCGCCGGGTGCCTCGGACGGGACGTCGGCGCCAGTGCCGATGCGATCCCCAGCACCAGCAGTGCCATCACCGCAGCTCGCCAGATGGCGTCTCGGCCCGCGCCCGAAGCTCCGGAGCAGCGTTCGAATCATCGGCCGCTCACCAAAGTCGCTCGCGGGATCTCGGCTCGGAGACGCAATATCGCCTAGATATGGCCCTGCGCCCGCCCCGCCCCCAACGCCGTCCCGTCGTGCCCGATCCGCCCTCGAGCAGGCGATCGCGGGCGACTCCCGTCATGCTGCCGATCAATCCGTGATCGACCTCCAGGACACCTACCGGCGGCTAGCGCGTCCGTGGACTCGCGACGAACTCGGCGCCAGTTACGAACGCGCGCGCCGCCGCGGCGCCGAACTCCTCGACGCACAGCGGTATCACGAGGTCGCACGCCCTCTCGCGCTGCTCGCGACCGCGATCCCGCCGTCGGCGACCCTGAACGTCGCGATCCACGTAATCCACGCCCTCCCCGACGGTCCCCGCGGCAGCATCTGCAACGAGCTGAGCGAGACCGCCGAAAGGAACGCCGCGGATGCGCTTGGCCGCTGTCATCGCACCCTCGAGCTCGACGCCGCCGCCCACAACTACGCCGCAAGCCAGTGGCTTCCAGTCGTCTACGACATCGCCGGCCCCACTCCTCCGCTCACAACCACATCGTCGAGGTGACGCAGGGCGCGATCAGCTGGCTTTCACGTGCTGTCGCCGAGCTGGACCGGGGCTCGCCCGAGAGCGCGACCAGCCTTGCCGAAACCCTCGCACGCTTACTCGCAACGTGGACGTTCGCCAGCGTGGCTCGTGATCGCGCGGAGTCCGATTAGCTACGGACGAACGACGGTCGAGGACCGGCCGCGACCACGAGGAAGTCGATGTGTCCCCGTCCCGGCCATGGCAGGGATCGCCGCACGCGCCAGCCCACCCGCTCAAGAGCCCCAAGCACCCGCCGCACCTCGTCCTCGGACTGCGCGCCGATCCTGCTCCGCCCGGCGAGCGCGAACCAGTGTCGCGCGTACACGCCAAAGGGCGAGAGCGACGAGGAACACCGGCCCGGCGGCTGAAATCGCACCCGCGCGAGCAGCAAGAAGCGCAAGCAGGACGCCGCCAACGCAGCAATGACCGCGCTTCCGGCGCGGCCCAGCCGGCGGTAGTGCTGGCGACGTACTTAGCTCGAGCCCGACGCTCCTTATTCGAGACCGGCGCTACATGGAGGTCAGGCCACAACGTGGAGGGCAGGCCACAACGCTTGAGTCTTCAGCTCTCGAGCTCCGGCGCCGCCCGCGCGGCCGCCTCCGTCAGCCATCCGGGCGGCTTCCTGGCTGGCAGCAACGTCGCCTGACGAATCGCCTCTCGCGCCGTCGAACCTTGCCGCCAATCTCGCCTCCCCTGGAGCCGGCCAGCCATTGACACTCCCACCGAGGGGATTCGCCCGGTTATCCCCATACCTTGTTCTACATGCAGGCTTCAGCGCGATACGCACGATGGACCGGCTGCTGACCGCCGAGGAAATCGCCGAGCGGCTCGGCATGAAGACCCAGTGGGTCTGGGCGCAGGCCCGCGCAGGTCGGATCCCGCACGTTCGGCTCGGCCGGTATCGCCGCTTCCGCGAGTCCGCGGTCGAAGCCTGGCTCCGCAACCTCGAAGCCGACAGCACGGCGCCGACGAACGGCGAGACGCCAGCGCCGGTGCCGCTGCGCCGACCCGCCTAGCCGCGACCGCCGGCGCCAAATCCCCGCCTCAACCATCGGCCGGCGGCCGGCGCCGCTCGCGGTGCAGCGGGTCCCTCAGAGGCAAAACGAAAATAAATTGGCCCCCAATTGGCCCCCGTCGCCATTCGCGACGCCCGCTAGATTCGCCGAAAAAGGCTTGAAGTTGCAGGCTATTCGTTGAATCGGGGAGACAGGATTTGAACCTGCGACCGCCCGGCCCCCAGCCGGGTGCGCTACCAGACTGCGCCACTCCCCGTGGTCGGTCGATGATAACCCGTTGAGGGCGATGGGCCGCGGCGCGCGAACGGCCGTCATCGTAAGGAGCGGGCGACGGGAATCGAACCCGCCCTAGAAGCTTGGAAGGCTTCTGTGCAACCACAACACTTCGCCCGCCTGTCGCGGAGATGGTACCCCGACCGGGTGGCGCTCAGGTGGCCGGGCGCGGGTCGGCGCCGGCCGAGTGGACCTCTTCGCCGGCCGGGCGCCGGTCCTCGTCGCCGGCCGGGCGCCGGTCCTCGGTGGGGACCTCGCCGTCGCGTGTGAGGCCGGTGGGTGGCCACGGTCCGGTCCAATTGTCGAGCGCGCCGTCGATCGTCACCACCGAGCCCGAGAACGCCTGTCCGAGCGGCGACGCGAGCAGGGCGACGAGCCACCCATATTCCTCCACCTCGCCGAGCCGCTGGAGGGGGACGCTCGCGGCCGCCGTGCGCCATAGCTCACCTGGGTACTTGCGCAATGACTCGGTCGCAAATCTGCCGATCGCTACGGCGAGCACGGAGACGCGGTCATGCGCCCACCGCTCCGCGAGCTCCCGCGTAAGCGCCTCGACCGCGGCCCTCGCGACGCCCGTGTGCGCCATCGCCGGCATCCCATGGTGGGGTGAGACGGTGACGTTGACGATCGTGCCGCTGCGGGCCGGGCCCATGGCGAGCTCGTGCGCCGCCTCGCACATCGCGATCGTCCCGCCCACGTTGAGCCGCTGGACCGCGCGCCAACCCTTCTCGGTGATGCCCTCGGCGGGCACGAAGTACTGACCTCCGGCGTTGTTGAGAAGGAGATCGAGGCGTCCGTGGCGGTCGAGCGCAGTGTGGACGATCCGCCGGGCCTCGCTGGGCTCGCGTATGTCGCCGGCGACCCAGGTGCAGCGATCGCCGATCTCGGTGGACGCCTGCACGAGCACGTCCTCGCGGCGGCCGGCGATGATCACGTCCGCGCCGCAGCGCGCAAGCTCGGCCGCCGCCGCCTTCCCCAGGTTCGTTCCCCCGCCGGTGACGATCGCCGCGCGGCCGGCCAGCGCGTCGTCGGCGAATACGCGCGATCCCGCCAACGGCTACTCGCCCATCACCTTGATCACGAGCCGCTTCGGCCTGCCGCCGTCGAACTCGCAGTAGAAGATCTGCTGCCACGGGCCCAGGTCGAGCCGCCCGTCGGTGACGGGCACGATCACCTGGTGGTGGACCAGCAGGTTCTTCAGATGGGCGTCGCCGTTGTCCTCTCCGCCGCGGTGGTGGCGGTAGTCGCCGGGATTTGGCAGCAGCTCCTTCGCCACCTCGCCGTCGGGCTCGTGCCAGCTCGGCGGGGCGATCTTGTCCAGCCACTCGAGCGCATCGGCCTGGAGCCCCGGCTCGTCATCGTTGACCCAGACGCCGGCGGTGATATGCATGGCCGAGACGAGCACCATCCCCTCGCTGATGCCCGACTCCCGCACCGCCTCCGCGACCTCCTCGGTGATGCGGACGAACTCCCGCCGCCGGGTCGTGGTGAACGTGTGGTAGGCGGTGTGCGTGCTCACCGGCGGGATCCTACGTTGAAGTGGAGGGGCGCGGCGGGAGCGCCGCGGTCGCCGCAGCGCGGTCGTGCTGCGGCGCGGGGCGACGAAGCAGGGGAGCCGGGATTCGAACCCGGGTTCACGGTTTTGGAGACCGTGCGCGTGACCGCTAGCTCACTCCCCTTTGGGGCCTTCGATGCTACCTGCCGCGGGTCCGACTCCGTCCGCAAGCGGCGCCGTCTTACGCGGCCGCGCGGACGGAAATGCGGGCGGAGGGACTCGAACCCCCATGAGCTAAGCCCACCGGCACCTAAAGCCGGCGCGTCTACCAATTTCGCCACGCCCGCGCGCGGGGTGATTCTAGGCCGCGCCAACGTGAAACATCTTGCCCGCAACTGCTGCACACGCCGCCCGCAGATTGTAAGGTCCGCACATGCCTCCACACCGGATGCTCACGCCGGGCTACAAGATCACGTATCCCAACCGGGGCAAGGCGTCGAGCCACGCGACGAAGGCGATCGTGGTCCTGCTCCTCGTGATCTCCGTCGGACTGATGCTGATCGTGACCATCGGGGGCTGGAGCAAGCTCCAGGGGCTCAAGCCGGTCAACCTGGCCTGGTGCCTCGTCTACCTGATCATCGCCTTCTACATCGCGCGGTGGAACCGCGGCCTCTTGCCGATTGCGGCCGCGATGGCGATCCTGCTTCTAATCCTCGCGGTGATCGCCGGAACCGGCGCCTCGGGCACGAGCTGGTTCGACCGAAACCACTATGGCTTCGCCGCCCCGCACACGATGTTCGGCGGTAAGGGCCTCAGCCCCGACGTGCTCGGCACGGTCACGCTCCTGATCGCGCCAGTTCAGGTGCTGCTGATCTTCTTCGCCATGCAGGGCTTCGCGCAGGGCTGGAACGTCGAGGTCGAGCGGCCGATCAACGAGGCCGAGCGCGGCGACCAGGCCGCCGGCGGTTCCCCGCCGCCCGCGCCGGCCACGGCCTGACCCGCGTCGGCGGAGCGCGCCGCATCCCGGGCGCTTGCTTTCCCGAGCCGGGGTCAGAAAATGACGTTGGCGTACCCGGTCGGCTCGGGTCCGTCCTGGCACAGCCGGACATGTCGTGAGACGACCGGGGCGGGAGAAACGCAACAAAGTCGGGTCCGCCGCGGTGAGCGCGGCGCGAAAGTCACGCTGGCGGGGACTTTTCAGCCTCGGTCACTCCGGCCGGTGCCGTTTGTGCCGAAAGTCCGGGTCGCCAGCCCACGACCCAAGACGCTTCATCACCTTCGACGATGCCGGTGCGTGAGAAACCTCGACAACTCGGATCTGGCGGGGCGAGAATGGCGGTTTGGGTCCGCTGAACAGACTTAATCGTGCCTTCCCGCTCCGCGGCGCCGAGTTTCCGAGGTTATGCACGCTCACACCCACGCGCCGCCGCAGCCGGAGCCAACCGGATCCGCGTTTCTTCACTTTCCGACCCAGCGAGGCTGTGGAGACCGAACACCCCTAGTGCGGCGGGTGGGACTCGAACCCACAAGTCCTTTCGGACAATGGCTTTTGAGGCCATCGCGTTTACCGATTTCGCCACCGCCGCGCGCGGGGCGGGAGTTTAGATCCCAATCACGCCCGCGCCGCGCCGCAGCACCCGCGCGCCCGCGCCGGCCGCGCCGCCGCCCCCGGCCGCAGCACCCGCCCCTATCCCTCGTCCCGCGCCAGCCCCCACAGCTCGTCCACCAGCCCGGGCGCGCCGGCCACCAGTCCCCACGGATCCTCAGCGCCGGCGGCCAGCTCGCGCAGCTCGAGGCCGGCGCGCTGCGCGATCAGCCCGCCCGCCGCGACGTCCCATCGCCGCACGCCCCGCTCGTAGTAGCCGTCGAGGCGGCCGCAGGCGCACCAGCAGAGGTCGATCGCGGCGGCTCCGGCCCGGCGGATGTCTCGCACTCTGGGCAGCACACGACTGACCACCGCGGCCTGGCGGGCGCGGACGCGGGCGTCGTAGCCGAAGCCGGTGGCGATCAGAGCGGTGGCGAGGTTCCTCCTCCCTGACGCGCGAATCGTCTCGCCATTCATCGTCGCCTCGCCCGACCTCGTGGCCTCGAAACGCTCGGCGCGGATCGGGTCGAGGACGACGCCGGCGACCGTCCCCTCGGCGTCCTCGCAGGCGACGCTGACGCCGAACATCGGGATGCCGAACAGGTAGTTGATCGTCCCGTCGAGCGGATCGACGACCCAGCGCAGGCCGGCGGCGCTCGGCCCGGTCTCCCCTCCCTCCTCTCCGAGGATCGAATCCCCCGGGCGGGCGCGGCCGAGGACGGTGCGGATCGCCGATTCGGCCGCCAGGTCCGCGTCCGACACGAGGTCCGTCGGCGTGCTCTTCGACTGGACGCCCTGGGCGCGGTGGCCGAAGCGCGCCACCAGCTCGCGCGCAGCCGCCGCGGCGGCCTCGCGGGCGACGGCGAGCAGCCCTTCCTGGTCGATCTCGGTCACGCGCCCGGTTCTACCGGATGGGTGACGGCGACGCAGTTGCGATGATCTCGGCTCGATGCGCCCAGCCGAAACAATCGAGGCCCTGTCGGGGTTCGCGCGCCGGGGAGCCGGCACGAACTCCGAACGCCGCTCCGCGACGTGGCTCGCACGGCAGGTCGAGACCCCGCGCCGTGAGGCTCGGATTGAGCCGTTCTGGTGCCGACCCAACTGGGCGCTCGCCCACGCCTGGCACGCGACCCTGGGTCTGGCCGGCAGCCTGCTCGCGGTCAACTCTCCTCGCGTGGGCGGAGCGCTTGTGCTCGTCGCGCTGCTGTCGGTGGTGGCGGACGAACTGCTCGGCGTCTCACCCGGGCGGCGCCTGACCTTCGAGCACGCGAGCCAGAACGTCGTCGGCACCCCTGCGGGCGCGGCGGCCGCGAGTCCCACAAGCGCAAGCGCAACCGCGACCGCACCCTCCCCCGCGATGCCAACCCTGATCATCACCGCCAACTACGACGCCGGACGCACAGGTCTCGTCCACCACCCCGGCCTGAGGGCCCTGAGCGCCCGGCTCAACCGGCTGACCGGCGGCCGCGCCCCCGGCTGGCTCGGATGGCTCTCGCTCGCTCTGGTCTGGCTGCTGGTCGTCGCCGTGCTCCGCCTCGAGGGAAGCAAGGGCTCGACTGTCGGCGTCCTGCAGCTGATCCCGACCGTCGGCCTCGTCATCGCGCTGGCGCTGCTGCTCGAGCTGGCCAGCTCTGACTACGGTCCCGCGGCGGGCGACAACGGCAGCGGCACCGCGGCGGCGATCGCGCTCGCCGCCGCGCTCGACACCGCGCCTCCGCGCCACGCCGACGTGCACCTCGTGCTGCAGGGAGCGAGCGACGGGAGCGGGCTCGGCCTGCGTCGCCATCTGCGCGCGAGACGCCGAACTCTGAAGGCGGCGAACACGATCGTGATCGGGGTCGGGCCGTGCGGCGCGGGCCGGCTGCGCTGGCTGCTCAGCGATGGCCCGCTGGTCCCGCTCCGCTATCTGCCGCGGCTGGCCGCCATCTGCGGGTCCGTGGCCACGGATGAACCGGAAATGGAGGCCGAACGCACCCGGGGCCGCGGCGCGCTCCCCGCCTACCCAGCCCGTGCGGCGAGGCTACCCGCGATCTCGATCACCTGCGCCGACCCCGCCAACGGGCTGGTGCCCCGATCACACCGGAAGTCCGATACGCCGGATGCGATCGACCCGCTGTCGACGGATGACACCGTGCAGTTCGGTCTGATGCTCGTCGAACGAATCGACGCATTCCTGGCCGACCGCGCCACAGCCGACCGCGCCACAGCCGACCGCGCCAAGCAACGCGCCACAGCCGAACGCGCCACCGCCGAACGCGCCGCAGCCGACCGCGCCACAGCCACTGCCACGCCCTAGGACTACGGCTAGACCGGCGTCACCGGGTTGTGCTTGTCGGGCCAGGTCCGCTCCTTGCCCGAGGCATGTTCGAACCGGCGGATCAGCTCTGCCCGCAGACGCTCGGGCCGGACCACGGCGTCGATCACCAGTTCGGAGCCGAGGTGGAGGATGTCGATGTCCTCGGCGTACTCGCGCCTGAGTTCTTCGGTCTTGGCGGCGCGCTCGTCCGGGTCGTCGATCGCCTGGAGCTGGTTGTAGTAGACGGCGTTGATGGCCGCCTGCGGGCCCATCACCGCGATCGACGCGCTCGGGAGGGCGAGGCAGCAGTCTGGGTCGAACGCCGGCCCCGCCATCGCGTACAGCCCGGCGCCGTAGGCCTTGCGGACGATCACCGAGATCTTGGGGACATTCGCCTCCGAGACGGCGCTGATCATCTTGGCCCCGTGGCGGATGATGCCCTCGCGCTCAACCTGGGTGCCGATCATGAACCCGGGCACGTCGGCGAGGAACAGAAGCGGGATGTTGAAGGCGTTGCATGTCCAGATGAACCGCGCCGCCTTGTCGGAGGAGTCGACGAACAGAACGCCGCCCTTCACCTTCGGCTGGTTGGCGACGATGCCGATGGCCCGACCGTCCAGGCGGGCGTAGCCGACGATCAGCTCCTTCGCCCACCGGGCGTGGATCTCGACGAGCGAGTCGGCGTCGACGAGCGCATCGAGCAGCAGGCGCATGTCGAACGGTTTGTTCTCGTCCTCGGGGATCAGCTCTCCGATCGCCGTGTCCGACGCCGGTAATGCGGGCGACGCGATCGGTGGCTCGCCCTCGAACGACGAGGGGAAGTAGCTCAGGTAGCGCCGCGCGAAGTCGATCCCCTCCTCGTCGCTGGCCACGAGCGCGTGGCCCACCCCACTCCGCGACGTGTGCATCCGCGCCCCACCCATCTCCTCGAGCGAGACCTTCTCGCCGATCACCATCTCCGCCATGCGGGGAGAGCCGAGATACATCGACGCGTTCCCGTCGCGCATGATCACGATGTCGCAGAAGGCGGGGATGTACGCGCCGCCGGCCGCGCTCGGGCCAAAGAGGACGCAAACCTGCGGTACGACGCCGGATAGGCGGACCTGGTTGAAGAAGATCCGGCCCGCGTGGCGGCGCCCGGGGAACATCTGCACCTGCTCGTCGATCCGCGCCCCGGCCGAGTCGACCAGGTACACGATCGGCGCGCGCAGGCTGAGCGCACGCTCCTGGATTCGAAGGATCTTTTCCACCGTCTTCGGCGCCCACGAGCCCGCCTTGACGGTCGGGTCGTTGGCCATCACCGCGACCGTGCGCCCGCCGACCGACCCGAGCCCGATGACCACGCCCTCGGCGCCGAGCCCGTCCTTCTCCCAGCTCGCAAGCAGACCGTCCTCGGTGAACGAGTCCGGATCGAGCAGCCGCGCGACGCGCTCGCGTACAGGCAGCTTGCCCTGCTCGGCCGCCTTCGCTCGGTGGCGCTCGGGCCCGCCGGCCAGCGCCCGCGCGGCGGCGTCCTGCACGGCCTCGTCGTGGCGCTTCTCACTCATCGATCCTCCACCCCGGTCATCCGCACCGTCGAGGCGACGGTGGTCCCTCCGGGCGGCGGCGGGAGATCGCGGCGCGGCCGCAATCCGATCACCAGGCCGGCGCCGCCGATCACGAGCAGGAACAGCGGCCAGCCGACGAGCGACCCGCGCCCGGCCAGGTTGAGCCCCACCATCACGGCGAAGGCGAGCAGCACGGCGACGCCGATGTAAGCAGGGCCCGCCTCACCGTCAACCGCGGCGTAGGCGACGAGGCCGAACCCGGCCGCGGCCAGGTAGAGCTTCCAGCCGAACGAGGCTCCCGATACGGCCGCGAGTCCGAAGCCGCTGCCGAACCGGCCCAGCGCCGAGCTGACGACCGTGCCCGCGAGCAGGGTCAGGGCGAGCACCAGCGACGCCAGCCCGGCCGCGTTCACGAGCTGGACCGCGTGGCGGGGCCGGCCCTCACGCAGTCGAAGCGCCCCGACGACGAAACCCAGCGCCAGCGCCACCAGCAGCGCCCTGAAGGTTCCGATCCCGTGGGGCCGGAATACCCAGTTGACGAATGCCTCGACGGCCACGACGCCGGCCAGCGCGGCGATCAGCGTGCAGACGGCCGAGTTCAACCTCCTGGCCAGGGCCGCAGCCACCCCGGCCTCGGCCGCGAACGTCCAGAACTCGCCGCCCGCCCCGGGCGGCCGTGCGGCGCCCAGGATCTCGGCCAGCAGCTGCAGCGCCACGAGCAGCGGGAGGAGCCCGGAGACGAGGAGGACCGACTGATAGGCCCGCGGTTCATCGCCCTCCAGCGGCGACAGGATCGCCATCGTCAGCAGCAGGCCCGCGATCAGCGCGACGATCACGAAGCGCGGCCCAAGCGCCCATTGCGTCATTCGCAGCTCGATCACGATCGCGGCCAGGCCCAACGGGACCGCTCCGGCGGCGATCACGTCGCCGCGATGCGGGTGCGGACGCAGGCGATCGAGCACGGCACTCATCGCAGACCCGGGTTCTCCACCGGCTCCTCGCCCGAGTAGTCGTAGAAGCCCATGCCAGATTTGCGCCCGTACCACCCGGCCGCGAGCATCTTGCGCAGCGTCGGCGGCTGCGCGAAGCGCCGCTCGCGGAACTCGTCGAACAGCACGTCGCAGATAGAGCCGAGCGTGTCGAGGCCGACGAAGTCGCTCAACGTCAGCGGACCCATCGGGTGGCCGGCGCCGGCCTTCATCGCGACGTCGATCTCGCTGATTGATCCGACGCCCTCCTCGAAGGCCCGCATCCCGTCCAGGAGGTAGGGGACGAGGAGCCGGTTGACGATGAAACCGGCCTTGTCCTTAGTCGGGACGGTCAGCTTGCCCAGCCGCTGGCCGAAGTCGAGGCCGACCTGGAGCGCCTCGTCTGACGTCGTCACGCAGCGCACGACCTCGAGCAGCTTCATCACCTGTGCCGGGTTGAAGAAGTGCAGGCCGATGAACCGCTCGGGACGGCTGGTCGAGGCCGCCTGCGAAATCACCGAAAGCGACGACGTGTTCGTGGCGAAGAACGCCTCGGGCTTGACGATCGCGTCGACCTCCTTCCACATGGCCAGCTTGCGGTCGAGGTCCTCGGTGATCGCCTCGAGCACGAGATCGCAGTCGGCCACGACGCCGTAATCGGTAGCGCCCTCGATCCGCGCCCGGACCGCGTCCGCGTCCTCCTGGGAGGCCTTTCCCTTCTCGACCGCGCGGGTGAGCTGCTTCTCGATCTTGCCGATGCCCTTGGCGAGGGCCGCCTCGTCGACCTCGACCACCACCACCTGATATCCGGACTCGGCCGCCACCTGGGTGATGCCGTGGCCCATCAGGCCGCATCCCATCACTCCAACCTTCTCGATCTGCGCCATTGCATCTCCGTTGTCGCTGTGAGTCAGGGCGGCAAGGCTAATACGGCAGCGACCCGGGGGTCCGCGCGGTCGCGCACGCCGTGGGGCAAAACGAACCCGCGCGCCGAGCCCTCAGCGCCAGTCGACCGGGCCCGCGGTCAGCACGTGACTGCCCAGTGCGCGGCCCAGGACCTGCTGGACGGCACGTGAGGCCTCGAGTAGAGAGGCCAACTCGACGCCGGTCGCGATCCCCATCTCGTGCAGCATCGAGACGAGGTCCTCGGTGGCAACGTTGCCCGTCGCCCCGGCCGGAACCGGGCATCCGCCCAGCTCGCCGAACGAGGACTCGAAGCTCTCCACCCCGGTCTCGAGCGCCGCGAGCACGTTGGCCAGACCCTGGCCACGCGTGTTGTGGAAGTGCGCCGTGATCTCAACGTCCGGCAGCGCGGAGAAAGCGGCCTCGAAGAACTCGCGCACCGCGACGGGGTTCGCCATCCCGGTCGTGTCCCCGAAACCGACCTCGGTCGCCCCCGACTCGGCCAGCGCCGAGGCGATCGAGAGCACCCGCGCGGTGGGCACGTGCCCCTCGTAGGGGCACCCGAACGAGGTCGAGATCACGCCCTCGCATCGCAGGCCCTCGGACCGCGCCCGGGCGAAGGTCCGCTCGAGCCCGGCCAGCGACTCGGCGATCGGCCGGCCGACGTTCTTCCGGTTGTGGGTCTCCGAGGCGGACAGAAAGCCGTTGATCTCGCTGAAGCGGTCCCGGTGAGCGAGGGCACGCTCGAGCCCCCGCTCGTTGGGGATCAGGACGCTGACCGCGACCTCGCGCGGGAGCCGGACGGAGGCGAGCACCTCCTCGGCGTCCGACAGCTGGGGAATCACGTCGGGCCGGACGAAGCTCGTGACCTCGAGCCGCCGCAGCCCGGTGCGCCCGAGCATCTCGATCAGGCGCACCTTCTCGGCGGTCGGAATCACCTCAGGTTCGTTCTGGAAGCCGTCGCGCGGGCCGACCTCGCGGATCCTCACGCTCGTGGGCATGGTGCTCATGCCTCTACTTATAGATCAGCCGCTGACCGAGCAGGTCCGTGACCGTCACGAAGTGGTAACCCTCGTGCCGGAGCGTGTCGATCTCGTGCGGCAGTGCCGCCAGCGTCTCGGAGCGATTGCCGCCGCCGTCGTGCTGGATCACGATCGCGCCCGGGTGGGCGTTGCTGACCACGTTCGAGTAGATCGCGTCGGTCCCCGGGAGCGACCAGTCGCGGGGGTCCACGTCCCACTGGATCGTCGTGAAACCCATCGACCGCGCCTCGCTGATCAGCCCCGAGCTGACGGCGCCGCCGGGGGCCCGGAACAGGCATGGCCTGAACCCGCCGGTGACGCTCGCGATCGCGTTCGCGGTGCTCGAGATCTGGGAGGCGGCGAACGATCCGCCGCCGGAGACGTTGGCATGACTCCATGTGTGATCGCCGATCATGTCCCCGTCGGCCAGCATCCGGCGGTCGACCGAGCGGCCGTAGGTCGAGATCTGCTCGCCGATCTGGAAGAAGGTCGCCTGCACGTGCTCGCGCTCGAGCACGTGCAGGAACTGCGGCGTGTCGTACCACGGCCCATCGTCGAACGTCAGCGCGATCACCCGGCGGTTGCTGGGGCCGCTGTAGACGACCGGGGATCCGCTGGGAACGCACCCCACGAGCCGCGGAGTGTGGAATCGGGCCAGCTTCGGCCTGGCCGGGAACAGCGTGATGCAGCCGAACGGCCCGGGCTTCTTCGGCGTGCAGGCCGGTGGCTTCAGCGCGTCCAGCACCTGCCAGCGGACGTCCCGGTAGGAGAGCCCGGCGTCCTTGGGCTCAAAGCGCGCGGTCAGCGAGCTGGTGCTCCCCCGCGACAGCGATGCGGTTATCTCGTGCGCCGGGCCCACCGCCGAGGCTGTGACCTTCCGCCTGAACAGCCGGTCGTGCTTGCCGTTGCGCGAGCGTCCGACGCACAGCACGGCGTACGCGGTACGCCGCCGGACCCGCTCGATCTCCAAGCACAGCGCTCGGCCGCGCGGCTTCAGATCGGCGGGCGAGAACGGATGGCCGAGATTGACCTGCCACACGAGGTCCTGCCCGTCCTGGGTCAGCGACGCGCGGCGTACATGGAAGGGCTCGCCCCGGCCGGCCGCCTGCGCCGCGCCGGCGATGAGCGCGAACGCGAGGGACAGCGCGCTCAGGCCCTTCGCAAACCTGCTCACCACGGCTACCCCCTTCTGGCGTCGATGATCCGGCGTTCGTGTGTGCCGACGCCGATCGTATGCCCATCCTCGGCCACAACCTCCACGGCAAACCGCAGTTTGCGGCCGTCGAGGATCTCGTCGAGCCGCGCCCTCGCGGTGCAACGCGATCCGGCCGGCGCCGAGGCAACGTGCCTGACGCACACCTCGAAGCCGACCGTGGCCTTTCCGTCACCAAGCCTCGGGTAGACGAGCATCGCCGCGGTTCGCTCCATCATCGCGATCATCGCGGGGGTTGAGAGCACCGAGAAGCCGATCGTCCCGCCGACGTCGGTGAGCAGGCGTCCTGCCACCTCGAACTCATTCGATGCCTCGATTCCAGGCTGGAGCGACGGGCTCATAGGCGCGGCAGCATAGACTCCGCCGCCGTGCAATCGCCCGTCTGCATCGTAGGTGCCACCGGCGCGCTCGGATTCGGCCTCGCGCTGAGGTTCGGCCGGGCCGGTGTCCCGATCGTGATCGGCTCGCGCGACCACGATCGAGCCGTCGAGGCGGCGGAGCGCGCCGCGTCGCAGGTTCCCGAGGGCCGGTTCACCGGGCTTCAGAACCAGGATGCGGTTCAGGGCTGTGCGGTCGTGATCCTGAGCGTCCCGTTCCGAAACCAGTCCGAGAACCTCACCAATCTCAAGGGCTCGCTGGCCGAGGGCCAACTGCTCGTCGATGCGACCGTCCCGCTGGCCGCCGCGGTCGGCGGCAAGGCGACCCGCACGCTCGGCGTCTGGCAGGGCTCCGCCGCGCAGCAGGCGCAGGAGATGGTCCCCGACGGAGTGCGGGTGGTCTCGGCCTTCCACACCGTGAGCGCGGCGCAGCTGACCGACCTCGAGCATTCGCTCGACGAGGACGTGCTCATCTGCGGTGATAAGCGCGCCGACAAGCAGCAGCTCGCAGCGCTGGTGGACGAGATCGAGGGACTGCGGCCAGTCGACTGCGGACCGCTCGAGATGGCCCGGATCGTCGAGCAGCTGACCCCCCTGATCATCTCGATCAACGTGCGCCACAAGGTCCGGGCGGGGATCAAGATCACCGGCCTGTGAGCGGCCCTGTCGTGGTGCTCGCCGGCGGGACCGGGGGGGCCAAGCTGGCGCGGGGGATGCTCGACGTGGTGGGACCCGAGAGGCTGGTCGTAATCGCCAACACGGCCGACGACATCGAGATCTACGGGGCCTACGTCTCTCCAGATCCTGACCTGATCACGTTCTGGCTCGCGGACCGGATCGACGAGCGCGGCTGGGGCCTGCGCGACGACACCTTCCACACGATGGACGGCTTGCGCGAGCTGGGGGCCGAGGTCTGGTTCAACCTCGGCGACCGTGACCTGGCGATCGGGATTGAGCGCGCCCGCGCGCTCCGCGCCGGCGCCAGGCTGACCGACGCGCACGCGCACATCGCCGGCGCGCTCGGGGTCCATGCCAGGGTGCTGCCAATGACCGACGCGCCGGTGCGGACCACGGTCCTGGCGCAGGGGCGCTGGCACCCGTTGCAGGAGTTCATGATCCGCACTGGCTCAGCGGGGCCGGTGCACGACGTCGAGTTCAGAGGCGCCCGGGCGGCGTCCCCCACCCCCGAGGCCCTGACCGCGATCGAGACCGCCGAGGCGATCGTTATCGGGCCGTCGAACCCGGTCATCTCGATCGGGCCGATCCTCGCCCTCTCGGAGCTGAGATCGGCGCTCGCGCGGACCGAGGCGCCCGTGGTCGCGGTCAGCCCGATCGTCGGTGGGGAGGTGCTCAAGGGCCCAACCGCCCTGTTCATGGAATGGGCGGGACAGCCGTGCACCGCCGAGGGGATCGCCGGGATCTACTCGGGCTTGCTCGATGGGCTGGTGGCCGATCAGCGCACGGGCGGCGCCCTGCCCGTGCTCGAGACCGACCTGCTGATGGACGGCGAGGCCGGCCGGCGGCGACTGGCGGACGAGTCGCTCACATTCGCGCGCGGTCTGGCCACGCAGGCGAGCGGATAGCGTTCGCGGGGCAGATGAGCACGGTCGCGATCCTCCCGGTCAAGAGCTTCGACGAGGCAAAGCAGCGCCTGGCCGAGGACCTGAGCCCCGGGGCCCGGCGGGCCCTGGCGGAGGCGATGTTCTCAGACGTGCTGGTCGCACTCCGGCGCACCAAGCCGATCGACGAGATCCTGGTTGTGTCGTCCGACACGGCCGCTCAGCAGATAGCGGGCGGCTACGGGGCACACGTCCTCGACGACGACGACACGGGCCACAACCCAGCGGCCCGGAACGGTATCCGCCAAGCCGTGGAGCTCGGCGCCACGCGCGTGCTGCTCGTCCCCGGAGACTGCCCGATGATGGACCCGGCCGAACTCGACGAGCTCCTCGGCCTCGAGCGCGACGGTCCGTTCGCTGCGATCGTGCCCGACCGGCACGGGACCGGCACGAACGCCCTGCTCCTGCGCCCTCCGGACTCGCTCGCGCCGGCGTTCGGCCCGGGCAGCTGTCAGCGCCACCAGGACGCCGCCCGTTCCGAGGGGACCGTTGGCGAGGTTCGTGACGTCCCCTCGCTGGCGCTCGACGTCGACACGCTCGAGGATCTCCAGGCGCTCAGGGACGCGCTCACGGCCAAGCATGGCGGCGCCGCGCACACCCGCGGGATGCTCCGGCAGCTGACCCGAAGCCGGTCATGAGCCGCCGGCGATGCTGACGGCCACGGCGCTGGAGGGCATTCCCGAGATCGAGGCGGGCGACGACCTCGCGGCGATCCTTCATCGGGCGGCCGGGCCGAGCGGCTTACAGGACGGCAACGTGCTCGTCCTCGCTCACAAGATCGTCTCCAAGGCGGAGGGCCGGACCCGGGAA
>CAVURH010000012.1:0-120738 GCA_963743725.1 uncultured Solirubrobacterales bacterium | reverse complement strand
CGCGGTCTGAAGCGCGTCCTTCATTACCACCTCGTTCCCGCGGCCGGAAGAACCGTCACGTTCGCCGAGCGGGGCCCACGCACGATCCACGTGATCGGCGTGGCCCACCGGCGTTCGGGACGCATCGTCTTCACCCCGGGGAGCGGCCGGGCGGGACGTAGATCGATCATCGCGCTCATCAGCCCCTCGGCGCACCCGCGCGCATGCTCACCGTCGCGAGATACGTCGCACCACGGCCCGGCGCACTGCGACGGCCAGCGCGGTTACGGGCCACCCGGCGCAGGGGCTTGATTCGGGTGAGCTGGGCGCGGACGCCCGGTGCTCGGCGTTACGAGGTGCTGGTGCGGCTCAGTGACCGCTCTGAGGTGTTCCGAGTCGTCCGCGGGATACGCGCCACGCTCACGGATCCATCGCCCCGCAAGCGTGGTCGAGTGGTCGTGGACGCGCTTGCCGCCGACGGCTCACGCGGCCCGGAGTCTGCTGTTCGAATCAGTTAGCGGCCCCGGCCCCCGGCACGGGCTCGCGCAAAGGGCAGTCCGGCCGAATTCCGAGTTCATCGGTCGGAATTATGGTAAACTCGGTCGTGCGCTCAGTGAGCCCCGGCTCTTCTCGCTTTCCGGGCGACGTTTCCGGTCAGAAGGGCAGAGAGGCGGCTGGCCATGGCCACCGCAACAAAGAAGGCTCGCAGTACAGATCGCTGTCAGTGCGGGCACGTCCTGAGGACCTTCGGCGGTGGGCGCCACCGCGTGTACTTCGAGCTCAGCGACACGGGGTCAGAGGATCCCGTGATGAACCGCGCCTGCCCGGCGTGCGGCCACGGTCTTCCCGGCAAGAGCCGACCCTGATCACAACGCAGTGGGCGATGAGACAGGGCCCGGACGGCGGCCTACGGCTTCCGGTCCGTGGCCAGTTCGAGCCACTCCTCGGCTTGCGAACGAGCCTTTTGTGCAGCCTCACGAGCGCGGCCGGCCGTTCGGCGCTCGTGCGCAGCATCCTCGCTTCGCCCAGCCTGGTCGTGCCTCTCGGCGTGCGCGTCAGCGAGCGCCGCGCTGTCCTCAAGTGTGTCGGCCGTTCGGCTAAGCACCGATGCCAGCTGCGCGGCGCGAGCCCGTGTGTGTCCTACCGCGCGCTCAGCTGCGGTTCCTTGTCGTTCGACAGCCTCGGAGTCCATCGCGGAAGCAATGATCGCACCTCCATTCCGAAGTGGCGCGGGTTATCACACTCCACGGCGATCGGACTCTCGAAGTAGCAACGTGCGGCCTCCCCGGGTCAAGGTCAAGGGCGCGCTCAGGCGTTGCGGATGATGCGCAGAATCACTGCGCGCGAGGTGTGGCCCGCCGCCTCGAGGACGGGGGCTAGCTCCTCTTCCCGTAGCTCCTCAGCGGCCTCTACCACGAGCACGAGCGGCTCGTCGCCGGTCCCCGCGTGCGCGATCACCCGGCGAACCTCGCCCGCCTCTCGGGCCAGTGCTTCGGGCGACGGAACGGATAGCACGACCTCACCGGCGGCGAGCGGCTCGAGATTACCCTCGCTGTCGGTGGCACCTATTTGCACGACGACCTCGTTGCCGGCGACGCCAGCGGGCGGGCGCGTGCGGAGCTGTCGCTCGACGGCGCCTCCTCTCGGCACTTGGATGATGACGGTCTGGTCGGGCGCGATGGGCCCACTTTAGAGGCAAGCGGAGCTCAGCTCATCCGCCGGTACCTCCACACGCACAGCGGGATGAACACGGCCAGCAGCCCCGCGATCCATGCGACCGCTCCGCCAAGCGAGCGAGGCGTGCCCGGCAGGAGTGCGTAGGAGCGGGCGGTGTTCGCTGTCAGTGTCACCGGGCTCACTCTCGCGAAGGTCTGCAGCCAGGGGGCATGCTCGCGACGGGCACGAACACCGAGCTCGCGAACACCAGCGGGAAGATCACGACGAAGCCGGCGGACTGCGCGGCCTCGGCGCCGCGCACGGTCAGCCCGACGAACGCAAAGATCCAGCTCAGTGCGAAGCCGAAGGCGCTGACGATGGCTACGGAGGCGAGCGCCTGCAGCAATCCGGCGTGAAAGCGAAATCCGATCAGGTAGCCCGACGACGATCATCAGCCCGATGATCAGGACGTTGCGGACGAGGTCGGCGACGGTACGTCCGATCAGCACGGCCGAGCGCGCCATCGGCATCGAGCGGAAGCGATCAATCACGCCACGCTCCAGGTCCTCGGAGAGGCCGACCGCCGTCTGCGTCGCCCGGAATGCCACCGACTGCACGAAGATGCCGGGCAGTAGGAAGTCGATGTACTTGACTCCGTGCAGCGAGCCGCGCACCGCGCCGCCGAACACGTACGCGAACAGCAGCACGAACATGATTGGCTGGACGGTCGAGAAGACCAGCAGCTGCGGCTGGCGAATGAAGTGGCGCAAGTTGCGGCCGGTGACGACGGTCGCGTCCGTGATGGCCGCGCGCAGCTCCGCCAGAGAGGGGCGGTGCAACGGCAGGAACCACCTCGTGCGACGGGCGGGTGCGGTTGCTGCGCTGTTTGTCGCGGGCCCGCGGCCCGCGGTTGCGGACGCCTGCGGGCCGGCGCCGTCCTCGTTCGGCGGCGCGCCCGTGAGCTGCAGGAACACGTCGTCGAGCGTCGGGCGGCGCAGCCCGAGGTCGCTCACATTGATCCGCGCAGAACGCAGCGCCGAAGCGGCGTCCTCGATCAGCTCGAGGCCATCTCGCGGCGCGGGAAGCGTGAGCTGGTCCAAGCGCTCGCCGGGCTCCGGATCGCCGCAGCCGATCCGGGCGAGCACAGCCTGCGCCTCGTCCCGTTGCGCGGCGCTGGTCAGCTCGACCTCGAGGATCTGCCCGCCGACGCGATCCTTGAGCTCATTGCCTGTGCCCTGCGCGATCACCCGCCCGTGGTCGATCACCGCGATCCGGTCGGCGAGCTGGTCGGCCTCCTCCAGGTACTGGGTCGTGAGCAGGAGCGTCGTCCCCTCGCGGACGAGTTCGCGCACGATCGCCCAGATCTCGTTCCGGCTTCGCGGATCGAGCCCGGTGGTGGGCTCGTCGAGAAACAGGATCCGCGGACGGGTAAGCAGGCTCGACGCCAGGTCGAGCCGGCGGCGCATTCCTCCCGAGTAGGTACGTGCCGGGCGGTCGGCAGCGTCGGCGAGTTCGAAGCGCTCCAGCAGCTCGTCGGTCCGCCGGCGCGCCTCAGCCCCCGAGAGGTCGAATAGGCGGCCGAACATCTGAAGGTTCTCCCGCCCCGTGAGGATCTCGTCGACCGCAGCGAACTGTCCGGTCAGGCCGAGCAGCTCGCGAACCGCCGTCGCCTCGTGCACCACGTCACGCCCGAAGACCTGGGCGCGCCCCGCGTCCGGCGTGAGCAGCGTCGCGAGCACTCGGACGAGCGTCGTCTTCCCGGCTCCGTTCGGCCCGAGCAGCCCGAACACGGTGCCCTTCGCCACGTCCAGGTCGACACCAGCGAGCGCCACCGTCGCCCCAAAGCGCTTGGTGACACCCTCCACGCGGACAGCAGAAGCAGAGGAACGGGCGCCAACCATGCCAGGCGACCATACTGACTGTCTGTCAGGCGGTGATGTGGTGCTTGATCGTTTCGAGCATCGCTCGGCTGGCGGCGCTGAGTCGGCGGTTTGCCGACGTCGCGATTGCTGTCTGGAAGTGTGGCGGGTGATTCCTGATCGGCACGAATGCGATGTCGCCGGTGGTCTCGGCGAGCGATCGGGGCAGCATGCCGATGGCGAGGCCGTTGCGGATGAATTCGAGCATCGTCGCGGTGTCGTTGACCTCGTAGGTGATGGTGCGGGTCACGCCGGCGGCGGCGAACGAGCGGTCGACGGCCATCCGGATTTCCCATCCCTCGGGGAGGTCGGACGAGGGTTTCGTCGCGGAGCGACGGGAGTTCGATGTCAGCGCTCTTGGCGAGGGGATGCCCGGCCGGCACAGCGAGCATGATCGGTTCGCGTGCCAGCGGCGTGAGATCGACGCCGGGAGGGGCGTGGCCTGGTTCGACGTCGCAATGATGCACAAGGACATCCGCCTCGCGCGTGAGGCAGCCGACGAGCTCGCGATTCCCCTCCCGTCGGCCGCCGTCGCGGACGAGATGCTCGCCAAGGCAAGCGAGCTTGGCTACGCGCACCGTGACCTCGCCGCCCTCCACGAAGTCCTCGCGGAGAGCCACGGCAATGGGCACGGGCTTAGCTGGGTGTGATCGCGATGACGGGTATCGGCCTGGTCGTTTTCAGCTGGTACGCGCTGTACCGATCCCGGTTGTTTGCGTTGACCAGCTTCCAAAGGCGCTCGTAGCTGGGATCAGATGGCTCAATGATTGTGGCGGTGGCCCGTCGACGCTCGCGCCCAATCTGAATCTCGACGTTTGGCTGCGCTCTCAGGTTGTGCAACCACGCCGGCGGGCGGTCGGCGCCACCATTGGAGGGGACGACTAGGTAGTCGTCGCTGTCGCGGGCGTAGACCAAGCCATTGGTTCGAGTTGCGCCGGAGCGGCGACCCGTCGTGCGAAGCAGGAGGGTGGGAACGCCAACCATCCGGTGCCCGACCCGTCCGTCGGTTCGCTTGTACAGCTCCTCGTGAATGCGTAGCACCTGACCCGTAAGGCTCACGAAACGGAGCATATGGGACCCGGCGGCTCAGGCACCCTCGTCACCCCGCCCGATCGTGTGTCCGGTGTGCTCGAGGATCGCGGGGATGATCCTCTGCCAGTCGGCGCGCGCGACCCCATGGCCGGCTCCGTCGAGTCGCAGTAGCCTGGCTTCGGGGATCTCCGCTGCCAGCGTTTTGCCGTGTTCGATCGGGAACATCGGATCCGCGCTGCCGTGGATCACCAGGGTGCGCGCGTCGATCGAGGAGAGAGGCTGGCGCCTGCGGTCGTCGTCCGGGATCGAGTTGTGATTTTGCACCGCCGGGAAGTCCCGGGCGCGTTCGAGCTCGCTACGCACGAGGTCTCGAGCCGTCGTTTCATCGAACGGGCGGCAGCCCCCCGCGAGCATCCGCGTGTAGCCGACCAGGTACTCGATCACCGAGCCGGTGTCCGACCAGTCGACGTTCGCGGTTGAAATGAATCGCCCGAACGCCTCGTTCGGCGGGGGAAGAGCCCTACCGCCCGGCGTCGCGGGAGAGGTGCTGATCAGGACAAGTGAGAGGACGCGGTCGGCGTGGTCCAGCGCGAGCACCTGTGCGAACGCCCCGCCCGCTGAGACGCCGACGATGTGAGCCGCGGGGATGCCATAGGCATCGAGAACACCCACGGCGTCGGCGACGAGATCTGCGCGTCGATCATTCGCTCCGTCATGCTGCGCTTGATTGATAGCCGTCCGTGATCCCCTCCTCGGGTCATGTCTTCGGAACGTACCCCTGTTTGACCCGGACCCTACGTCCGCTTTGACTTTGTGAGACAACACAAAGTCAAGTTCGAGATCCCGTCCTGTCCGGCGGCGGGCTTGACTTTGTGCCGTAAAGCTTAGTAGAGTTTGTGCCACAAAGGCTATGCGGGAGGGAGAGATGAACGGGATGTACGACAGGCGCACGACCGGCACGTACGAGGACGAGGGCGGACTGGATCCCCGTGAAGCAGCGAGGCTGCTGGCGCAGACCCAACGGCAGGCACAGCGCGAGTTGGACTTCAGGTCGCCGGGGTTGTCGGTGCTCGCGGCGGCGGCGGCGCTGGTCGCCTTTGGTTCGGTCTGGCTGTCGGTCCGCGGACAGCATCCCTACAGGTGGCCGACCCCCGTGGGTCTGTTGGGCCTGTACGCCGTCCTGGCGATCCGGATCGGCTCGGTGCTCTACGCCCATCGTCGCGCCAGCGCCGGCGTCAGCGGACCCTCGGTACGCCAGACGCGCGCGCAGGGAGCGGCCCTTGCGGTGGCTTTGCTCGCTGTGTACCTGGTCATGGTGGCACTGGCGGACAACGGAGCGAGCGATGGCGTGGTCTACGGCGTCTACGTCGCGACAGCGACGATGCTCGTCCTCGGCACATTCGGGGCCGTCCGCTCGGCGATACGAGAGGACTGGCCGGAACTTGGCCTGTCGATCGCGGTCGTGCTGATCGCCGCCGGCAGCGCATTCGCAGGGCCCCGCGGGGTGTGGATCAGCAACGGTGTGGGCCTCTGCATCGTGCTTCTCGCATACAGCGCCGCCCAGGCATGGCTGCTCCGCGCGCCTCGATCAGACGTATGACGACAGACACGCTCGACCCCTTGATCCACGTCCCCGCGCGACTCCAGATTGTCGCCACGCTGGCCGCGTTGTCCGATGGTGACGCGCTGTCCTTCACCCGCCTGCAAGAGATGATCGGGCTGACGCCCGGCAACCTGATCACGCACCTGCGCAAGCTCGAGGACGCCGACTACCTCACCAGCGAAAAGACCGGGAACGGGCCGGCATCTCGAACCTCGGTGGCCCTGACCCACCGGGGTCGGGCGGCCCTGGACTCCTACACCGAAACGCTGCGCGGCCTGCTCAACGGGCTGTAGACACACGGATCTGAGGCGCGCGGCACGCGGTCCTTCTCACAGGGTGAGCCGTATCCGCATGGGCGGCCGACGGCGATCGCAACCGGTCGGGCATAAAAGGTTGAGTTGCAGGCACTTCTCGATGCCGGAGGAGGGACTCGAACCCCCGACACGCGGATTATGATTCCGCTGCTCTAACCGACTGAGCTACTCCGGCGACGGGGGCGGAGTCTAGCGACGGGTCCCTGAGCTTCGGCACCGGCGCGACGCTGCGACGCGCCCGAGCTTCCTATGATCAGCGCATGCCGGATCTGGCTCCCGCCGTCGCCACCGTCGTACGCCGCTGTCTCGCGGTGGCGGAGGGGGAGGAGGTGCTCGTGATCGTGGACGAGGACACGCGTGAGATCGGCGAGGCTCTGCGGGCGGAGGCATCCGCGGCCGGCGCCGACGCTGTTCTCGGCGTTATGGACGCCCGGGCGACGAACGGAACCGAGCCGCCACGCTCGCTCGCCGCGGCCCTCTCGGCCTGCGACGTGTTCATCGCCCCGACGTCGCGGTCGCTCAGTCACACGACGGCCCGCAAACGGGCGACCGACAACGGTGCCCGGGGCGCGACGATGCCCGGCGTCACCACCGACATGCTGGCCCGGGTGATGGCGGTCGACTTTGACACGATGGCCGCTCGCTCGCACGCTGTGGCCGCGCTGCTCGACGGCGCCGACGAGGCGCGGGTCACGTGCCCGCGCGGCTCGGACCTCGTTCTCGACCTCACCGGTCGCCAGGGCATGCCCGACGATGGGGATCTGCGCAGCCCCGGCAGTTTCGGAAACCTGCCGTGCGGTGAGGCGTTCATCGCGCCGCTCGGCGGCGAGGGCCAGATCGTCGCCGAGAGCCTGGCACCCCTCGGCCTGACCACCGAGCCGGCGACGATCGTTGTCCAGGGCGGTCGGATCGTCGACGCCCAGGGCGGCCTGGGCCCAGAGTTCATCGAGCTGCTCCGGGCTCACGGCGAGCCCGGCACCAACCTCGCCGAGCTTGGCATCGGCACCAACGACAAGGCCACTCTGACCGGCTTGGTCCTGGAAGACGAGAAGATCCTTGGGACGGTCCACGTCGCCTTCGGCGCGAGCGCAGGCATCGGCGGCACCGTCTCGGTCCCGATTCACCTCGACGTGGTGGTGGTCGAGGCCAGCCTCGAGATCGACGGCCGACGCGTTCTCGACCGCGGCCGCTGGGTGCTCGACGAGCCCGCCGCGTGACCACGCTCGTCGCCGTTCCGAACGTTTCCGAGGGGCGCGACGCGGACAAGATCCGACAGGTCGGCGATGCGTTCGGCGCGCCCGTCCTCGACATCCATTCCGACCCGGATCACCATCGCACCGTGTTCACCCTGGCCGGCGAGCCCGGTCACCTGGCCGGGGCCGTGCTCGCCGGTGCCCGCGAGGCCGTCGAGCAGATTGACCTGCGCCGACACATCGGCGCGCATCCTCGGGTCGGTGCCCTCGACGTGGCCCCGATCGTCTATCTCGACCCGGCCGACCGGGGCGCCGCGTGCGCGGAGGCGCTGGTCCTCGCCGACCTCCTGGGCGACCGGCTCGCGCTCCCCGTGTTCCTCTACGGCGAGCTGGCCGACGGGCGCACCCGGGCCGAGCTTCGGCGGGGAGGGCCGGGAGCGCTGGCCGACCGGATGGCCGATGGAGCGCTCCGGCCCGACTTCGGGCCTGGCCGCCTGCATCGCACGGCGGGCGCCGTTCTCGTCGCCGCCCGGCCACCGCTCGTTGCCTTCAACGTCGAACTGGCACCTCCGGCCGGCGTTCGCGAGGCCCAGCGGATCGCGGCCGAGATCCGCGAGGGGGGTGATCACGGCCTCCCCGGCGTGCGCGCGATCGGCCTCTGGCTCGAGCACGGCGATGTCGCCCAGGTCTCGACCAACATCGAGGACCACCGGGTGACCACGCTCGCTGAGGTGGTCGCCGCGATCGGGCGTCAGGCGCCGATTCTGGGGGCGGAGCTGGTCGGGCTGGCCCCCCGGAGCGCGTTCGCGGGCTTTCCCGACACGATTTTCGTCCGCAATCGCCGCCTTCTGGAAGACGTTCTTTCGTAAGCTCTAAGCCTGATGGCCCAGACGAAGCGCAAACGCCGCTCCAAGCACCGCGGAAACGCCGCCGGAACGATCGAGTCGCGGGGGCGCACGGGGCGCCCGCTGAGCGCCGAGGAGAAGAAGAAGCAGGCGAAGATGGACGCGCGCGAGAGGCGGCTGACCACGCCGCCGACGTGGAAGTCGTCGATGATGCGAGCTGGGTTCGCCGCGGTGATCATGTTCGCGTTCCTCGCGCTGACGACCAAGGGCAAGAACCGGATCGGCATCGCGGCCAGCTTCGCGGTGGTCGCCCTGTTGCTGTACGTGCCCGCCGGCTACTACATGGAGATGTTTTTGTACCGGCGCAGGATGCGCAAGAAGGCGACTGGCGGCACCAAATGATCGACGTGCGCATGTTCACCGTCGGTCCCGTGCAGGAGAACTGCTTCATCGTGCGCGAGCAGGGCTCCGATCACGCGGTCGTCGTCGATCCCGGGGACGAGGCCGAGCGGCTGATCGAGGCCCTCGACGCGCTCGGGATCAAGACCGTGGAGGCGATCCTGCTCACCCATACCCACTTCGATCACATCGGGGCGGTGGCTCCGCTGGCCCGCGCAACCGGCGCGCCCGTGTACTGCCCCGAGCTCGAGACGATCGTCCTGGCAAACGTCATGGACTACGTCCCGTGGCCCGGTTTCGGCCCGTTCGAGAGCTACGACGCCGACCACACGGTCAAGGGAGGCGAGTCGCTCGAGTTGGCCGGCCTCACCTTCGACGTCCTCTTCACGCCCGGCCACAGCCCGGGCCACGTCACCTACTCCGTCCGCGACCGGGAGGCGCTGTTCTCCGGCGACGTGCTCTTCCAGGGCTCGGTCGGACGAGTCGACCTGCCCGGCGGCGACTGGCCGACCCTGTTGAAGTCGATCGAGATGCTGACCAACAGCTTCTCGCCAGAGACGACCGTGTATCCGGGGCACATGGGGCTGACGACGCTCGGCGCACGAGCGGGCCACCAACCCCTTCCTGCGCGAGCTCGCAGCGAACCAGTGATACAGGCACCACGCGGCACGTTCGACGTGCTTCCCGACGATGCTGCGCGCCGCGAGATCCTCGAGGCGCGTGCGGCGCGGATCCTCGGCGCGGCCGGCTACCGGCGGATCGAGACCCCGACCTTCGAGGCGACCGAGCTGTTCGCACGCGGAGTCGGGGAGGCGACCGACATTGTTCAGAAGGAGATGTACACGTTCGACGACGGCGGCGGTCGCTCGCTCACGCTCCGGCCGGAGGGCACCGCCCCCGTGTGCCGCGCCTACCTCGAGCACGGCATGCACAAGCTGCCGCAGCCGGTGAAGCTCTGGTACCTCTCGACCTTCTTCCGCAGCGAGGCGCCGCAGCGGGGCCGTTACCGCCAGTTCTGGCAGGTGGGGGCCGAGGCGATCGGTTCCGACGCGCCGGAGACCGACGCGGAGCTGATCGTGCTCCTCGCCGACCTGCTCGACTCGCTCGGGGCCAGGGAGATCCGCTGCCGCCTGGCCAGCCTCGGCACGCCGGAGACTCGGGCCGAGTACCGCGAGCAGCTGAAGGCTTACCTTCGGGCCAACGAGGACCGTCTCTCGGCCGAGGTTCGCGAGCGGATCGACCTGAACCCGATGCGCGCGTTCGACGCCAGCGACCCGCGGGACGCGCGAGGTGATGAGCGCCGCACCGAAGCTGATGGACCAGCTCGCACCAGAGGATGCCGAGCACTTCTCGCACGTGCGCGAGCTGCTCGACCGCGCCGGGCTCACGTACGACCTCGACACCACGCTCGTGCGCGGGCTCGACTACTACACGCGCACGCTGTTCGAGTTCACCAGCGACGCGCTCGGCGCACAGTCGGGCGTTGGGGGAGGCGGGCGCTACGACCGCCTGATCGAGCAGCTCGGCGGGCCGCGGACCCCGGCCTGCGGGTGGGCCGCCGGCGTCGAGCGGATGCTGCTGGCCAGCCCCGAGCTGCCGGTGCCGCCGGAGCTCGTCGACCTGTTCGTCGCCCTGGCCGATCGCTCGCGCGCGGCGCACCGCGTTCGTGCTCAGCGAGAATGCGCGCCGTGCCGGACTCCAGGCACAGCTCGAGCTCGCGGGCCGCTCGCTGAAGGGCCAGCTCAAACACGCCGACCGTATGGGGGCCCGGTACGTCGCGATCGTCGGGGAGGAGGGAGTGTCGCTGAAGAACATGGAGTCCGGTGACCAGGACGTGACCGAACCAGAGAACGTGATTCCGACCATCCTCCGGGGAAGCCGGCTGTCATGAAACACGGACCGCGCCCGAACGACTACCGCGACTCGTGGTGCGGTGAGCTGACCGCCGAGCGGGCGGGGACACAGGCCAGGGTCGCGGGATGGGTGCACCGCCGTCGCGATCACGGCGGCCTGATCTTCATCGACCTCAGGGACCGCTCGGGCATCGTCCAGCTCGTGTTCCACCCGGATACTGCGCCGGAGCCGCACCAGCTCGCCCATCGCTTCCGCTCCGAGGACGTGATCGCGGTGTCGGGCACCGTCACGCGCCGGACGAGGGAGAACGTCAACCCGAACATCCCCACGGGTGAGGTGGAGCTGGCCGTCGAGGAGGCCAGGCTCCTGGCCGACGCCGACACGCCGCCGTTTCCGCTCGACGAGGACGTCGCGGTCGACGAGAGCCTGCGGCTCAAGCATCGCGCGCTAGACCTGCGGCGGCCTGGAATGCAGCGGACGCTGGCGCTGCGCCACCGTGTGATCTCGACAATGCGCGAGGTTCTCAACGGACTGGACTTCCTCGAGATCGAGACGCCGTACCTGACTCGCTCGACGCCGGAGGGGGCGCGCGACTATCTCGTTCCCGCCCGCGTGCAGCCGGGCTCGTTCTACGCGCTGCCGCAATCGCCGCAGTTGTTCAAGCAATTGCTGATGGTCGGCGGCTTCGAGCGCTACTACCAGATCGCCCGCTGCTTTCGGGACGAGGACACACGAGCCGATCGCCAGCCCGAGTTCACCCAGCTCGACCTCGAGATGTCGTTCGTGCAGGAGGACGACGTGATCGAGTGCATGGAGGCGGTGCTCGGCGCCGTGTTCGAGGGCACTGGCTTCGGCGTGTCCTCGCCACCGTGGCCACGGATGACGTTCGCCGAGGCGGTGTCCAGGTACGGGATCGACCGGCCGGACACGCGGTTCGGGCTCGAGCTGAAGGATCTCGGTGACGCGCTGGCTCAGACCGAGTTCAAGGTGTTCTCAGGCGCGCTCGGGTCCGGGGGCGTCGTGCGCGGCATCAACGCGGGGGCGAGGGAGCTCCCCCGCTCCGAGCTCGAGGCTCTGACCGACCTGGCCAAGCAGCACGGGGCCAAGGGGCTCGTGTGGGCGTTCGTGCAGGAAGACGAGCCGGGGTGGCGCTCGCCGATCGCCAAGTTCCTCACTCCACCCGAGATCGCAGCAGTAACCGGGCGCCTCGAGGGGAGACCCGGAGATCTGCTGCTGATCGTCGCGGACGAGGTGACGACGGTCGGACAGGCCCTCAGCGCGCTTCGGATGGAGATCGCCGCCCGCTTCGACCTGGTCCCGCCCGGCCGCCACGACATCCTCTGGGTGGTCGAGTTCCCCGCCTTCTTCTGGGATCCCGAGCTCGAGCGCTGGGACGCTACCCACCATCCGTTCAGTTCCCCGGTGGGCGACCTCGAGGACCCGGCGCACCTCAGCGCCCGCGCCTACGACCTGGTCCTCGACGGCGCCGAGATCGGCGGCGGTTCGATCCGTATCCACGATCGCGCCGTCCAACAACGCGTGTTCGAGCTGCTCGGGATCGGGCCGGACGAGGCTCAGGCGAGGTTCGGCTTCCTGCTCGATGCGCTCCGCTATGGCGCGCCCCCGCACGGCGGGATCGCGATGGGCATCGACCGGATCATCCAGGCCCTCGCCGGCGCCGACAACATCCGGGACACGATCGCCTTCCCCAAGGCGGCCAGCGGCGCCGACCCGCTGACCGGGGCACCGGCCCCGGTCGACAGCGCGCAATTGCGCGAGCTCGGTCTCAGGCTGATCTGAGTCCAGCCGCCGTCCGCAGGCAGAGGAAATGCTCATGCCGATGCAGCTCTGTGCCGAAATATCCGCTGATGGACAACGTCTCGAGGCCGATGATTGCCCTGCTCGTGGGGACCGTCGCGTTCTTCGCGCTGTGGATCACGATGCTCAAGCCGGACTCGAAGGGCTCCGGCTCGCAGAACTCCACCCAGTACCAATCCGCGATCGCCAAGGCCAAGGCCGCTGTCGGCACCTCGGCCGCGGCCAGCCGCGCCCACGGCGGTACCGTCGGCGCCTCGACACCGCCCGGCGGAGGAACCACGCCGACCGCCAGCACGCCGGCCGCGTCCTCGGCGCCCGCCGCCCATCCCACAACCGCGCAGTCCGTAGCGACCTCGGCTTCAAGCAGGCGCGCGACCGTGGTCAAGAGCACCACGAGCACACCGGCGCTCGCGGCCAGGCACCGCTACGACGTGGTCACCCGCGCGCTGGCGTCCCACCGCGTACTCGCGCTGCTCTTCTATAACCCGGGCGGGGCTGATGACCGCGCCGTCAAGCAGGAGCTCGTGGCCGTGCCCACGCACGGTCACAAGGTCCTCAAGCTGGCCGTGCCACTGAACGAGCTGACCCGCTACACCGTGGTCACCAACCAGGTCCCGGTCAACCAGTCCCCGACGCTCGTTGTGATCGATCCGCGCGGCCACGCGATGACGATCGTCGGCTTCACGGACCGCTTCGAGATCGAGCAGCGCGTCGGAGACGCACTGGCGGTCAAGTAGCCGGTCTATCCTCGGCGGCGTGGACAGCGTCGCCTTCGAGCACCATCTCACCTCGCCTCAGGGCCAGGGCCACGAGCCCGAGGGGGCCTTCAGCGTCACGGCCGGCGGCGGCTCGTGCTGCGATCAGATCCGGTTCTCGGTGACCGTCGACGGCGCTCGCGTTGCCGATGCCGGCTTCGACGCGGAGGGCTGCGGCTCGGCGTTCGCGGCCGCCAGCGCGGCGGTCACGCTCGCGCGCGGCGCCACGATCCTCGAGGTGGCGCGGATCGGGGCCGGCGAGATCGCCACCGAGCTCGGAGGCCTCAGCCCCGGCAAGCTCCACGCCGCGGAGCTCGCCGCGGACGCACTCGCCCGGGCCCTCGGAGGCGCCGCGCGCCGGAGCGGATCGCTCCAGGCGCCTGCGGCCGGCCGGACGCTGGTGGCGATGAGCGGCGGCGTCGACAGCGCCGTGGCCGCGCTCATGTGCGCCGAGGAGGGGGAGGCCGTCGCGGTGACGCTCGAGCTGTGGGCCGATCCGGAGAACGACGCCGAGCGCAGCTGCTGCTCGGCCACGGCGGTCGCCCAGGCGCGCGCGCTCGCTCACCGGATGGGTCTGCCGCACCTCACGATTGACCTGCGGGAGGAGTTCCGCGCGGGCGTGGTCGAGCCGTTCATCGCCGGGTATGCGGCCGGCGAGACGCCGAACCCCTGCGTCGGTTGCAACGGCCATGTCCGGCTCGACGCGATGCTCGAGTTCGCCGACCGTCTCGGCTGCCAGCGGCTCGCCACCGGCCACTACGCCCGGACCGCCGAGTCCGATGACGAGCGCGGCCCGCTGCTGCGGCTCGCCGCCGACCCGGCCAAGGACCAGACCTACATGCTCGCCGCGCTTTCGCCCGAGTCGCTCGCGCGGATGCGCTTCCCGCTCGGGGAGCTGACCAAGCCGGAGGTGCGCGAGCTCGCGGCTCGCGCAGGGCTGTCCGTGGCCGGCAAGGCCGACTCGCAGGACCTGTGCTTCCTCGCCGGGACCAGCCGGGCTCGCTTTCTCGCCCGCCACGCCGGACTCGAAGACCGGCGCGGCGAGATCGTCGACGAGCACGGCGAGCGCCTCGGCCTCCACGACGGGCAGCACCGCTTCACGGTCGGGCAGCGCCGCGGAATCGGGGTCGCGGTCGGCGCTCCGCTGTTCGTCCTCGAGAAGGACGCCGAGACCAACCGCGTGATCGTGGGGCCGCGGTCCTCGCTGCAGAGCGAGCGCGTCACGATCCGAGGCGTCCGTCTGCACAGGCGGGGCGACCGGGTCAACCGAGTCAAGCTGCGCTACCGCACCAAGGCGGTCGGGGCGCGAATCGATGGCCACGTCACGCCGGGGACCCACGCCAGGCTCGCCGTCGAGCTCGATCAGCCGTTCGACGGGGCGGCGCCGGGTCAGCTCGCGTGCCTGATGGACCACGACCTGGTCGTCGGCTGGGCGACGATCACGCGATAGCGCCGAGCGGTCCGCGCCGTTAGCCTTCCCGCGCGATGAGGCTCGCTACGGGAGTCCCGCCTGCGTGCGTCGCGATTCTGGCGCTTGCCACCGCCGGCGCCGCCTCGCCGCCGGCGTGGCGCGTCGCCTACGTGCGGGGCGGGACGGGCACGCCGCAGGTGTGGCTCGCCGGCGCCGGTGCCAGCCACCCGCGCCACCTGGGTCCCGGAACCGACCCTCTGATCTCGCCGGGCGGGGGGCTCGTCGCTGCCTCGCGGGTCGCCTCGCGCGGCTCCGCGCTGACGCTGTACTCCACGGCGGGCGGCGGCCGGCGGTTTTTCAACCTCAGGACGGCGACCGCCCGCGCCCTGGCCTTCTCGCCGGACTCGCGCTACCTCGCCGTCGCGCTGTCGAGCGCCAATCCCGGCAGTGCGCGGCCATCGGGCCTCGCCGTAATCGATACCCGGGCGATGAGCGCGCGCGTGATCGCGCACGGCGCGATCTACGGCGCGAGCTTCGCGTCCGACGGTTCTGACCGGATCGCCTACGCGTCTGCGCGCACGCTGGCGCTGCGGGCCAGGATCGACATCCACGTGGTGCGGCCGAACGGGACGGGGCGGCGGTCGATCACACGCGATGGCCACTGCCTCAACCCGGTCTGGGGCCCGAGGACGATCGCGTTCGATCGCGAGCGCCTGCGGGCAAAGCACTCGCCTGCCTTCGAGGTGTGGCTGATGCATCCGGACGGCTCTCACCAGGTGCGGCTCACCCGCCGCCGCGTGCCCGCGCTGATGAACGGACTCGTCCCGCTCGCGTTCTCGGCCTCCGGAACCAGGCTGCTGGCCGAGTACGAGGGGGTGGATACGAGTCAGGCGTGGACGATCACGATCTCGTCGCGGAGGTTGCGCGAGCTGCGCGTGCGGGGGCGCGCCGTGGCCGGCGCGGCGATCTCCCGTGACGGCGCAAGCGTGCTCGTCGACCGAGGCGGCTTTCTCGAGCCGCCGAACGCGGGCTCGGTCGAGTCGGTGCCGTTCTACGGCGGCAGGGCCACGATGCTGGTGCAGGGGGCGGATCCGAGCTGGAACCGGTAAGCGGCAGGTTTCGCTGCGGGCCGGTCGACAGGGCGGATGGGTCTCAAATAGACTGCGCGGCCGCATGAGGTTGAGGGGCGCGGGTGGGGGCAGAGTGGCCGGCTGGAGCGCCGGGATTCTGGCTGCACTCGGGGTGCTCGCCTGCCTCGCCGCTCCCGGCCCGGCGCAGGCTCGGTCACGCTTCGGAACGTTCGGGCACGGCTCCTGGTGCTGGTTCGCGGACCCCCGGGCGATCCGGGTGATCGGGCAATACGACCAGACGTTCGTCGGCTGGATCGATTGGCACGGGGCGATCACGATCGGCGCCTACGACGCGCGCTTCGGGATCATCCGCACACACGTGGTCGGCTACCAGTTCCGCGACGACCACAGCAGCCCCTCGATCCTCGTCGAGCCGGACAAGCGCCTGACCGTGTTCTGGTCCGGACACAACGGCCCGCGGATGAACTACCGGACGACGCTGCGGCCCGAGGACATCACGAGCTGGGGACCGAAGCACAACGTGCGCTCGCGACTACCGGGCGGCCGCGGTTTCACCTACCCGAACCCGGAGCTGCTGCCGGCTGAGCACGACCGGCTGTACCTGTTCTGGCGCGGGTCGAACTGGGGCCAGGATTACGCGACGCGGACGATCGGCGGGCGTTGGAGCCCGGCGCACAAGCTGATCGACAACCCGGGCGAGCGACCGTACGTGAAGGTCGACTCCAACGGATACGACCGGATCGCGCTGGCCTTTACCGACGGCCACCCGCGGGAGATGACCACCAGCATCTACTACATGTCCTACCGCAAGGGCTGGCTGTGGACGCCGGCCGGACGGCGGATCGCCAGGATCGGCCACGGCCCGATCCTGCCGCGCCAGGCGTCGCTGGTCTACAACGGCCCGGCCGCGCACGCGTCCGGCTGGGTGTGGGACGTCGCACTGGACCATCACGGCCGGCCGGTGGTCGTCTACGCGACGTTCCCCTCCTCGGGCGACCACGAGTACTGGTACGCGCAGTTCGACGGCCACCGCTGGGTCAACCACTTCCTCACCTTCGGCGGCCCGACGATCAGCCCCGGGACGATCGAGCGCGAGTACTCGGGCGGACTGTCCCTCGACCACAGCGACCCCTCGGTCCTGTACATGTCCCGCAAGGTCGGCGGCTGGTTCGAGATCGAGCGCTGGATGACGTCAAACGGCGGCGCGAGCTGGCACCACACCACCGTCATCCGCACCCCCGGTGTCAACAACGTCCGCCCGGTCGTTCCCCGCGGCCCGGACGGCGGCTCGATCAAGCTCCTGTGGCTCCACGGCGACTACCGCAGCTACACGACCTACATGACGTCGATCGACTTCTTGAGGTAGGGGGCGGGGTTTGCGGGCGTGGCCCCACGGGGGGTTGGTCGAGAAATTCAACGTATGGGTGAGTTTCTCGACCAGCCTCGGGTTGTAACCCGCCTAGGGCCGGGCGACGACCGGCCGGCCGAAGCGCCCCGGAACCCCTAACGCACGCTGAAGTCGGCTCGCCGTACCAGTCCGAGGGCCCACGCTGCCCAGAACGCCCCGACCTTGGGGGCGCCGGGCCGGCAGGCTCCGTCAGACTGCCCCGGGTAGGCGATCCAGGCGAAGGCGTCGACGTTCGGGTAGCCGGTGTCGAAGGTGGGCTTGGGGCCGAGGCCGCGGCCCGGTGGGTTGCAGAGGATCTCGTTGCCCTGGCGGCCGGGATTCGGCGGCTTCAGCGGGCCCTGCCCATTCTCGGAGGTGTTGACGACGAAGTGCTTGCCGCCGGTCATGCTCGAGATCGCCTCGCCGTAGCGGATCTCCCGCGAGGTCCAGTCGAAGTGGGTCGAGTTGAGGAAGAAGCCCTGGATCTTGGACACGCCGACGTCGCGGAGAATCCGCGCCGTGCGCGATGCGCCGAGCGCGTCGGCGGCACCGCCGTCGACGTAGATCACGAGGTGGGGGAGGCGCGAGAGGGCGTTGATCGCATATCGCAGCTCGTGCACGCGCTCCACGCGGCCCTTGTGGTTCAGGCAGCCCATCGTCATGACCGCATCCTCCTCGAGGAAGATGATCGCCCGGTAGGCGCCGATCCCGTGGGCCAGGCTCTGGATGAACTCGTGGTATGCGCCGATCCGCCCCGGCGGGTCGGACGAGTGGTTGCAGCCGTGACTCGAGAGGTCGTAGGTCGAGAGCTCGGGCACCGCGCTGGGCTCGAAGTGCGTGGCCTGCTCGAGGTACTGGGAAACGTGCAGCCCCACGTGGCGCCCGTCCCACGTCCCGTAGCGGGCCACGGACGGCTGCTCGCCGATGACTCGGAGCATTGCTGCCGCCTGCGGCCGGCGGTTGCGCCAGCGGCGGGCGAGCTTGGCGGCCGGATCGCGCTTCCAGTCGATGTAGGCCAGCGCGCCCTGGAGGATGTCGTTGGCCGGGGGCGGCGTGGCCAGAGCGAGCGGGTTCAGCGGGTTGCGCGCGAAGTTGATCCGGTCGTCGTTGATGATCGTCAGCAGCGCGTTGTGAGGGCTGCTGATCCCGATCGGATAGCCGTCAAACAGGCCGATGTGAACGGAGCGTGCGGTGCCGGGCAGGTGATGGTCGACGATCGGGACCCGGAACTCGGTGCTCTTCTGCCCGGGGGCGAACTTGATGATCGACTTCTCCGGGATGAAATCCGTCCTGGCGTCGGCGGTGCCGGGATACGCGACGACGCCGATCCACGCCGCCTTCCTGGCATTCGGGCGCACCACCGTGATCATGGCGGCGCCGCTGTTCTCGTGGACGACGTAGTGCGCCGAGGAGAGGCGGAACCCGTGCCTGTGCAGGCGCAAGTGGGCGCTGGCCGTGCAGGCAGGGGCCAGCATCATCCCCGTTGCCCCCGCTATGAGCAAGATTGCTCGGCGGAAAGAGGTCATTTGATTTGTTAATCGGACGGACCCGGCCCGGGCACGAAACTGCTCACGTTTTGGCCAGGTTTGCTGGCCGCTACGTGCATACACTCCTCTCAATGACCTCAGATGAGATCCGGAAGATCTACATAGATTTCTTTGCGGAACGCGACCACAAGGTGCTCCAATCCGCATCCCTTATACCCACGGACCTCGATCCTTCAGCACTTTTTACGGTCGCGGGGATGCACCCGCTGAAGCCGTACTTCCTGGGCAGCGAACGACCGCCGCATCCGCGGGCGACGTCCTGCCAGAAAACGTTCCGCACAGCGGACATCGAGATCATCGGCACGACCACCCGCCACCTCACGTTTTTCGAGATGCTCGGGAACTTCTCGTTCGGCGACTACTTCAAGCGCGAGGCCGTGCGCTACGCCTGGGACCTGTCGCGCGAGGGCTTCGGTTTCCGCGAGGAGGACATCTGGATCACAGTGTTCGCCGGCGACGACGAGCTCGGCCTCGGGCCGGACGAGGAGGCGATCGAGGCGTGGCTCGAGGTCGGGGTCCCGCGCGAGCGGATCGTCGAGTGTCCGCGCTCGGAGAACTTCTGGCAGGTCGGGCCGACCGGCCCGTGCGGCCCGTGCTCGGAGCTCTACCTGGACCGCGGGCTGGACTTCGGCAAGGCCGACGACCTGCCCGGTGGTGAGAACGAGCGCTTCCTCGAGTACTGGAACCTCGTGTTCATGCAGTTCGACCAGAACCCGGTCAACACGCTCACGCCGCTACCGGCCAAGAACATCGACACGGGTCTGGGGCTGAACCGGCTCGCGGCGATCCTCCAGAACAAGCGGACCGTGTTCGAGACCGACCAGTTCGCTCCGCTGATCGCACTCGGCGAGGAGCTCTCGGGCCGCCGCTACGGCGCCGAGTACCCGGTCGACCGTGCACTGCGGATCCTGGCCGATCACGGCCGCGCGATGACGTTCCTGATCGCCGACGGCGTGGTGCCCTCGAACGAGGACCGCGGCTACGTGCTGCGCCGGATCATGCGGCGCGCGATCCTGCAGGGCCGTCACACACTCGAGCTCGAGCCGGGCTTCCTGCGGCGCTACGCGGACGTCGTCACCGAGTTGATGGGCGCCGCCTATCCCGAGCTGGGCGATCGCCGCGAGGACGTGGCGAGGTGGCTCGACGCCGAGGAGGAGGGATTCGGCCGCACGCTCACCCAGGGGAGCCGGCTCCTCGACGAGCTGATCGCCCGCGCCCAGGAGTCGGGCGCCGAGGGGATCAGCGGCGAGGACGCGTTCCGGCTCCACGACACGTTCGGGTTCCCGATCGACCTGACCCTCGAGATCGTCGCCGAGCACGATCTCGGTGTCGACGAACAGGGGTTCGAGGCGTTCATGGACGAGCAGCGGCGCCAATCACGCGAGAGCTCGGGGCGGGACCGCTCGCACGAGCAGCTGCGCGAGCGGGCGCTCGCCTTTTCCGGCGCGGCCGGCTTCGCCACCGACTTCGTGGGCTACGAGACGACCGACAGCGAGACCACGGTCGGGGCCGTGGCGGCGGAGGACGGCCGCGTGCTGGTCAAGCTGACCGAGTCGCCGTTCTACGCTACCGGCGGCGGCCAGGTCGCGGACTCCGGATTCGTCGAGTGTGCCGACGGGGACTGCCTCGCCCGAGTCGACGACGTGGTGCGCCTCGGCGACGACCAGATCGTCACGGTCATTCCCGAGCGGGGTGAGCTGAGGCCGGGCGAGCGCGTCCGCGCACACGTCGACCGGGCAGCCCGTCACGCCACCGAGTGCAACCACACCGCCACGCATCTGCTTCACGCCGCTCTCCGCCGGCGGCTCGGGACGCACGTGCGCCAGGCCGGCTCGTACGTCGGCCCGGACAAGCTCAGATTCGACTTCACGCACGGCAGCGCGCTGAGCGATGAGGAGCTGACCGACGTGGAGAACCAGGTCAACGCGTGGATCGTCGAGAGCCAGCCGGTGAGAGCGCTGACGACGACGCTGACCGAGGCCAAGGAGCTCGGCGCGATGGCGCTGTTCGGCGAGAAGTACGGCGACGTCGTGCGGATGGTCGAGGTCGGGGACGGGACGTTCTCGCGCGAGCTGTGCGGCGGGACCCATGTCCACACGACCTCCGAGATCGCGCTGTTCAAGGTCCTGAGCGAGACCTCGAGCGCGGCCAACGTGCGGCGCATCGAGGCGATCACCGGGCCCGAGGCGGTCGACCTGATGTTGCGGCACGACCGCGCGCTGAGCGAGGCCGCGGAGACGCTCAGGGTTCCGGCCGAGCGCGTTCCCGGGGCGGTGTCCGATCTGCGCACTCGCGCGCGCGAACTTGAGAGAGCGGCGCGATCCGCCGGTGCAAGCGACGGCGCCCTCGATTTCGACCAGCTCCTCGGCAGCGCCTCGGAGATCGCCGGCGCGCAGGTGTTGGTCGCCGCGCTGCAGGGCGTCGACGCGAAGACGCTGCCCGATCTGACCGACCGGCTGAAGGCCAAGCTGGGCGACGCGGCGATCGTCCTCGCGAGCGCCGGCGAGGATCGCGTCGACCTGATCGCGAGCGTCTCGCCGACGCTGGTCCAGCGGGGCGTGCGCGCCAACGAGATCGTGCATACCGCCGCCCGGCTGGTAGGGGGAGGTGGCGGCGGGCGCGACACGCTCGCGCGAGCCGGAGGCCGCGACGTGGCAAGGATTCCCGACGCGCTGACGGCGGCACGTGAGGCGATCGAGGCCGCCCTCACCCGATAAGGTCATGCGAGTGCTCGCGCTCGACTACGGCAGCGCGCGGTGCGGGTGTGCGGTGAGCGACCCGACTGGGGTGCTCGCCAGCCCGATCGAACCCGTACTCGCTCCCAGATCAAAGCGCGGACTTGCGCAGCTGCGCTCGCTGGTCCGCGACCTCGACGTGGAGACCGTCGTTGTCGGACTACCGCTCTCGCTCTCCGGTGCCGATACCGCGCAGACCACGGAGACACGAGACTTCGCCACTGTGCTCGAAAGCGCATTGCCAGTTCCGGTTGAGCTTTACGACGAGCGTTTCACCACACGCCTCGCCGCGCGCTCGCCCGGGCGCGCGAGCGAGGACTCGCGGGCGGCCGCGCATCTGCTCGAGAGCTGGCTGGCGGCCAGGGGAAGCTGATGTCCGACTGGGAGCAGCGCAGTGCGGAGGAGCGAGAAGCCGCGCGGCTCGAACGCGAACGTCGTCGGTCTCAGCGCGCGCCAGAGCCCATACCGGTACCTGCGAACGAGTCCGATCGCCCGGCTGTGCCGGCCGTGGCTCCCGAACCCGAAGCCATTTCTCCCGAGGACGATGTACCGCCGATCCTCGACAGCGAGCAGGAGGACGACGGCGAGCAGGAGAACGACGGTGACCAGGAGTACGACGGCGAGCAGGAGCACGACGGCGAGGCGCCGCTTGGGATCAAGACCGTCGCCCGCTCGCAGCGCCTGGAGGCCGAGAAGCAGCAGCCGCGCCGGCGTCCGGGCAAGCCGCGTCGCCGGATCACCCGGGTCGGCGGACGGGTGATGGCGGTGCTCGCGATCGTCGTCGTGGCCGCGGTGCTGTGGTTCCTGTACGAGCTGTTCCAGCCGTTCCACGGTTCTGGGCATGGCCGCGTGACGGTGACGATCCCGCAGCACTCGAGCGTTAGCTCGATCGCCAGTCTGCTCGAGAACAAGGGCGTGATCTCCTCCGCGTTCTTCTTCCAACTCCGAGCGACGATCGACGGCGAGCGCAGCGATCTGCGGTCGGGCATGTACCACTTCAAGCTCGACATGAACTACACGGACGTGCTCAAGGAGCTGAGCACCGCGCCGCGTGCGGCGCCGACGACCATGCTCACGCTGGTCGACGGCAAATCGCGCCAGCAGATAGACGCGCTGCTGCGCAGCCAGCACATCCGCGGTAGCTACATTGCGCAGACGCGCCACTCGCGTCTGCTCGACCCGGTCCACTACGGCGCGCCGCGCTCGACGCCCGATCTCGAGGGATTCCTGTTCCCATCGACGTACCAGCTGCGCACGCCGGTCAACATCTCCGCGCTCGTCGCCGACCAGCTGAAGACGTTCAAGCAGCAGTTCGCGCGGGTCAACCTCGGGTACGCCCGGAGCCGGCACCTGACCCCGTACAACGTGCTCACGATCGCGTCCGTCATCGAGGACGAGGCGGCCACCAGGCACGACTACCCGCTGGTGGCGTCGGTCATCTACAACCGGCTGAAGGACCACATGCCACTCGGCATGGACTCGACCACGCGCTACGAGTTCAACGATTGGACCCATCCGCTGACGACGTCGCAGCTCGCCGCCCACTCGGCGTACAACACGCGACTGCGCGAGGGGCTCCCGCCGACTCCGATCGGGAACCCGGGGATGGCGGCGATCAACGCCGCGGCACACCCCGCGCGCACGAACTACCTGTACTTCGTGGCCGGCGTGTGCGGCAACGGCTCGAGCGTGTTCTCCTCGAGCTATCAGCAGTTCTTGCGCGATTCGGCGCGCTACCAGAACGCTCGCGCGCGGCGGGGCGGCTCGCCGGTTCACTGCTGAGGCCAGGCTCATGAGCGAGCGCACTCGCCTCGGGGTGCTGGGATGGCCGGTCGCCCACAGCCTGTCGCCCGCGATCCAGAACGCCGCCCTCGGCGCGGCCGGCCTCGGCGCCTGGCGCTACCAGTTGCTGCCCGTGCCGCCCGAGCTGTTCGACGAGACCGTGAGGGCGCTGCCGGCGGCCGGGTTTCGCGGCGTCAACGTAACGATCCCGCACAAGCACGCCGCGCTGTCGCTGGCCGACGCTGCGAGCGAGCGGGCGCGCGCGATCGGCGCGGCCAACACGCTCGTGTTCGGCGCCGACGGGGAGATCCGGGCCGAGAACACCGATGCACCGGCGCTGGCGCGTGCACTGCCGTTCTCTCCGGCCGGTCTCACGGCTCTCGTGCTCGGCGCCGGGGGCAGCGCGCGGGCTGCGGTATGGGCGCTTCTGCACTCCGGCGCCCGCGAGGTACGCGTCTGGAACCGAACCGAGGAGCGGGCGGTCGCCCTGTGCGCCGAGCTCGGTGGGCGGGTGGTGCGGACCGCGGAGCCCGCCGACATCCTCATCCACTGCACGTCCAGTGGCCTGGACACCTTCGACTCGACGTTTAAGCGATTGCCGCTCGACGCCGATGATTTGAACCGGTACCGGTGCGTGGTTGATCTCGTCTACAGCCAAGGGGAAACCCAACTAGTGCAGGCGGCGCGAGCGCAGTCGATCCCAGTGGTAGACGGATTCGAGCTCCTCGTCGGTCAGGGAGCGCTCAGCTTCGAGCTGTTCACCGGCCGGACCGCCGACGTCGATGTGATGCGAGCAGCCCTCGGAGGCCGATGACGGACCCGACCCCGCACCTGCGCGCGATCGACCCCGACACCGAGGTCGAGAAGACCGGCGAGTCGCGAGTGGGGATCACGCCGCCGCACCAGCGCGGAGGTTCGGGCCGCTTTCTGACCGATGTGCTCGTGGAGCTCGGCTACGTCGACGCCGAGCGCGCCCAGCGCGCGATCGAGGAGGCACGAACGCGGGCGATGGCGCCCGAGCGCGTCCTGCTCGAGGAGCGCGCGATCACCTCCGAGCAGCTCTCCCTGGCGACGGCGGAGCGCTACGGGCTCGACCATCTCGATCTCTCCCAGTTCAAGATCGACATGGGGGCGGCAAACCTGCTCAGCGCGACCTCGGCCAAGCGCTACGGGGCCGTTCCGGTCTCCTACCTGGACGAGAACACGCTCCTGCTGGCGATGTCCGATCCGGCCAACGTGCTCGCGATCGACGACATCACGCTGCTGACGCGCCTCGACGTCAAGCCCGCGGTCGCCTCGGCGGATGACATCGCGGCGCTGATCTCGCGCATGAACCGCTTCGAGGACGCCGTCCAGGAGGCCGTGGAGGAGGGCGAGGACGGCGCGGCCCCGGTCGAGATCGTCGATCTGCGCGAGTCGGCCGAGGACGCGCCGGTCATCAAGCTGGTGCACTCGATCATCGCCCAGGCGGCCGAGCGGGGGGCCTCCGACATCCACTTTGAGCCCCAGCCAGACGATCAGGGCCGCGTTGGCCGGGAGATGCGGGTGCGGATGCGGATCGACGGAGTTCTCGTCGACGGGACCACGGTGCCGAAACGGATGGTCGCCGGCGTCGTGTCGCGCATCAAGATCATGAGCGACCTCGACATCGCCGAGCGGCGGGTGCCGCAGGATGGCCGCGTCGGACTGACCATCGAGGGCCGCCACGTCGATGTCCGCGTGGTGACGATCCCAAGCGTCCATGGCGAGTCCGTGGTGCTGAGGATCCTGGACAAGGACTCGATCGAGCTCGAGCTCGAGAAGCTCGGCCTCCAGGACCACGAGCTCTCGCGCTTCCGCCGCGCCTTCCATCGCGCCCACGGCGCCGTCCTGAGCACGGGCCCGACAGGCTCGGGCAAGTCGACCACGCTGTACAGCGCGCTGCTCGAGCTGAACACGCCCGAGAAGAACATCATCACGATCGAGGACCCGGTCGAGTACCAGATCAAGGGCATCACCCAGGTTCAGGTCAACAACAAGGCGGGGTTGTCGTTCGCCAACGGCCTGCGCTCGATGATGCGCGCCGACCCCGACATCCTGATGGTCGGCGAGATCCGGGACCGCGAGACCGCCCAGATCGCAGTCGAGGGCGCGCTGACCGGTCACATGGTGCTCTCCACGCTGCACACCAACGACGCGCCGTCCTCGATCACCCGGCTGATCGAGATGGGGGTCGAGCCGTTCCTGGTCGCCTCCGCGATCGAGTGCGTCGTCGCCCAGCGGCTCGCGCGGACGCTGTGCTCGCACTGCAAGTCGCGCACGATCATCTCGGCCGAGGTGGTGCGCGACCACGGTTTCGCAGCGCAGTTCGACATTGAGGCCTACGAACCGGTCGGCTGCAACCGCTGCGGTGGGATGGGTTACCGCGGGCGGATCGGGCTGTTCGAGGTGATGCAGCTCTCGCCCGAGATCCGCGTGCTCACGCTGCAGCGCGCCTCGGCCGATCAGATCGCAGCCGTCGCAGTCCGCGAGGGCATGCGCCGGCTCCGCGAGGACGGTCTCGACAAGGTCAAGTCTGGACTCACGTCCATGGCCGAAGTTGCCCGTGTAACGGGAGGGTCGTGAGTTGCCGATACGGCAAATGAGTTCTAACCCCTCGCCGCGGAACGGAGACCCTGCGCATGGAGCTTGACTTCGCCGAGGTGCTGCTCGAGGTCGTTGACCGCCGAGCATCCGACCTCCACCTGACCGCCGGAGCGCCCCCGATGCTCCGCGTTCGCGGACGGCTGACCCCGATGGAGGGCTACCCCGCGATGACGCCGACGGACACGCGCGAGATCGTCTACTCGATCCTTTCCAACGCACAACGGCAGCGGCTCGAGAATCAACTGGCAGCTGGACTTCGCCTACCAGATCCCCGGCACGGCTCGGTTCCGCGTCAACGCGTACTTCCAGCGTTCCTCCGTCGGCGCGGCCTTCCGCCTGATCCCGTTCGATGTGGTCCCGCTCGACTCGCTCGGGCTGCCGCCCGTGGTGGCCGAGTTCGCCAACAGGCCGCGGGGGCTCGTGCTCGTCACCGGACCGACCGGCTCGGGCAAGTCGACCACGCTGGCCTCGCTGATCGACGTGATCAACTCCGAGCGGGAGGAGCACATCATGACGATCGAGGACCCGATCGAGTTCCTCCACCAGCACAAGAAGTGCATCGTCAACCAGCGCGAGCTCGGCTCGGACGCCACCAGCTTCGCCGACGCGCTGAAGGCGGCCCTGCGCCAGGACCCTGACGTGATCCTCGTCGGCGAGATGCGCGACCTTGAGACGATCGGAACGGCGATCACCGCGGCTGAGACAGGCCACCTCGTGTTCGCCACCCTGCACACGCAGGACACCCCGCAGACGATCGACCGCATCATCGACGTGTTCCCGTCCGCGCAGCAGGGTCAGATCCGCGCGCAGCTGTCGGTCGCGCTCCAGGGGATCATGACCCAGACGCTGCTGCCGACCGCCGACGGCGCCGGCCGCAGCTGTCGCGACCGAGGTCCTGGTCCCGACCCCGGCCGTCCGCAACCTGATCCGCGAGGGCAAGAGCCACCAGATCTACTCGGTGCTCCAGACCGGCGGCGCGCACGGAATGCAGACGATGGACTCCTCGCTGGCGCAGCTCGTGCGCGCGGGCAAGATCACCCGGCAGCTGGCCGAGTCCCGGGCGCACTCCGCCGAGGAGTTCCGCCGGCTCCTCGGTGTCTCCGGCAACGGCCAGCCGGTGGCGGCGTAGACGATGGCAACGTACGTCTTCAAGGCGATGGACCTCGCCGGGATCCCGGCGGGGGGCGAGGTCGAGGCGAACTCGAAGCAGGACGTCGCCGACCAGCTCAAAGAGCGTGGCCTTGTCGTCATCGACATCGCCAGCAAGTACCGCTCCAAGGAGCTGAACCTCGAGCTGTTCGCCCGGGTCAGTGCCAAGGACCTGGCCGTCGCCTCCCGCCAGCTCGCGACGATGGTCACGTCCGGCATGACGATCCTGCGGGCGCTGCACGTGCTCGAGACGCAGACCGAGTCGAAGCTGCTCAAGACGACAGTCGCCCAGGTTCGTCAGGACGTGGAGGCGGGCCTGCTGCTGTCCGACGCGCTCGACCGCCATCCCAAGGTGTTCGGCCCCCTGTACGTGGCGATGGTCCGCGCGGGGGAGGCCGGCGGCGTGCTCGAGGAATGCCTGCTGCGCACGGCAGACCAGCTCGAGAAGGACGCGGCCCTGAAGCGCCAGGTCCGCGCCGCGATGATCTACCCGACGATGGTGATCAGTTTCGCCGTGATCGTCCTGCTGGCCCTGGTCGCGTTCCTGATCCCCGTGTTCGAGAACGTGTTCAAGGAGTTCCACGGGAACCTGCCCGCGCTGAGCAAGTTCATGGTCGACTTCTCGCACCTGCTGACCAAACGGGGGTACATCCTGTTCATCGGCGTCGCCGTGGTGATCAGCGCCTTTCTCTACGTCAAGCGCTCGGATTGGGGACGCCCGCACTGGGACGCCTTCAAGCTGCGAGTTCCGCTCAAGATCGGCGACGTGGTCCAGAAGGTGGCGCTCGCACGCTGGTCACGGACGTTTTCGTCCCTGACCACGGCCGGCGTCCCGGTGCTCCAGGCGATCGAGATCACCGGCAAGACGGCCGGCAACACGGTCGTCGAGCGGGCGATGGACGAAGTGATCGCCTCGGTCAAGGCGGGCGGCCGCATCTCCGACCCGCTCGAGAAGTCCAAGGTCTTCCCGCCAATGGTCTCGCACATGATCGGCGTCGGCGAGGAGACCGGCGCGATGGACTCGATGCTGACCAAGATCGCTGAGTTCTACGAGGACGAGGTCTCGGCTGCGATCAAGGCGCTGACATCGATCATGGAGCCGGCGATGATCATCCTCGTCGGCGGCATCGTCGGCGTGATCGTGATCTCGATGTACCTGCCGCTGTTCAACGTCTACAACAGCATCAAGTAGGGCTGCATCCGCGCCCGATCGTAGACGCGGCGCCGCCGCCGATAAACGCAGCATGCGACCCTCGGCGTCCGCCCGACCGCGCCTGCTCCTCGCCGCCGCGTGCATCCTCGTGGCGCTCGTGTCCGTGTACGTGGCGTGGCTCGGATTCCAGATCCAGACGATGGGCGACTACCCGGTGGACTACGCGCCGGCGATGAATGCGCTGCTGGCCGGCCACGTCGGAGCGTTCTTCGCCGCGCTGCCAACCAATGGCGCCGGCGCCTCGGTGCTCCTGCGAGCGCCTGGGGCGCTCCTTCGGCAAGATCACGTTCGGCACGCAGCACGCGATCTTCCGCTTCGGGGCGCTCGAGTGCATGCTCGCCGTCGGCGCGCTCGGCCTCTACCTGGCCCGGCGGATGCGGGTCGCGGGCCAGCCGCTGCTGGCCCAGGTCTGCGTCGTTGGCCTGCTCCTCGCGGCCCCGGCGCTGCTCGATGCAGTCCGCTTCGGCCACCCAGAGGAGCCGCTGGGGGCCGTTCTGTGCATCGCGGCGGTGCTGCTCGCGGGCCGAGATCGAACAACCGCAGCCGGGCTCGTGCTCGGGTTGGCAGTGATCAACAAGCCATGGGGCGTCCTGGCCGTCGCGCCGGTATTGCTCGCGGCCCACGGGGGCCGAGTGCGGATGATCCTGCTCGCCGGCGGTGTCGGTCTGGCTTGGGTCCTTGGCGCCTACATCGCCAGCCCCTCGCACTTCAGCCGGATCGTGATCGGCGCCAGCACCTCGGTCGTGGCGCACCCGGTGGACGCCTGGTGGCCGTTCGCGCATCTGCACGTGGCGCCCGGTGTCGAGCGCGCATACTTCCCACCGGCACTGATATCGGCTCACGCGCGCGAGCTGGCGGTGCTGCTGGCGATCCCGCTGTCGCTCCCGCTCGCGCGCGCGGCGAACCGAACCACCGTCGAGTGCCTGGCCCTGCTCGCCCTGTTGTTCGGCGTGCGCTGCCTGCTCGATCCCTCCAACCACGTCTACTACCAGGTCCCGCTGGTGCTAGCGCTGGTGGCATGGGAGGCCTCGACGCGCGGGTTGCCGGTCGTCGCCATGGCGGCGACGTTCGGCTTCTGGTTCGTGTTTCACACCGTCTCCGGCGTGGCGAGCTTGAATGTCCAGTTCGCCGCCTACCTAGCGGTCATGGTGCCGGTGCTTGCGATGGTCTGGAGGCCGGCGACCGGCCGGCGCTCCCGCGCTCAGCGTGGCGCACTCGGGGGCGAGATTTCCCTGGCGTGAGTTATCGTCTCCGCGCATGATCGTCACCGATGCTGTCAGCGACTATCTGGCCGGCCTGCGTGGGCCGTCGGGCCCCGTGCTCGCGGAGATGGAGGAGCAGGGTCGGCGCGACGGGATCCCGATCGTCGTGCCCGAGACCGGGCGCCTGCTTGAGGTGCTGGCGCTAACCCGCGGGGCGCGTCGGATCGTGGAGGTGGGCACAGCGATCGGCGTATCCACGCTGTACCTGGCCCGTGGGCTCGCGCCGGGCGGCAAGATCGTCTCCTTCGAGGTCGACGAGGAGCGCCACAACGCTGCGCGCGATTATCTGCAGCGGGCCGGGATCGGCGATCGGTGCGAGCTGCACCTCGAGGACGCGCGCACCGGCCTCGCGGCGCTCCAGGGACCGTTCGACATGGCCTTCATCGACGGCGTCAAGGCGCAGTACGGCCAGTACTTCGAGCAGCTGCTGCCGCTACTTGGACCGGGCTCGCTGCTGGCCATCGACAACGTCCTGATGTCCGGGACGGTGGCCGAGAACCGCAGCGATGGCCACTGGACCGAGGAGCAGATCGCGATGATGCGCGACTTCAGCCGGGCGCTGCTTGAGGACGAGAGCTTCACCGCGACGGTGACGCCGGTAGGCGACGGGATGTTGCTGGCCGTCCGCGGGGAGCCTGGGGCTTGAGCGCCGAGGCCGACGACCGCACGACCTGCAGCGCCTGCCGTGGAACCGGAAGGGTGATCTCGAACCTGGGCGGCTCGGCGCACGAGATCATGTGCCCATGGTGTGGGGGGGACGGCGTGTTTCATCCGGGCCGCGACGCCCAGAACGACACCACGCCGCCCGACGCCGCCGCCTGAATCGCCCGCGCCGCGAGCGCGTTTCCCTCCAAGACGCAGGCAATTTCTCAATCGTTCGTCCAGTGGCGTTCAACTCTGGAGCGGGTGGTGTCGATATCTCAACTGCCAGAGTCACGAGGTGCCAAAGGCAAACCACCTGCGAAGGTGGGACGCAAAGCCACGGACCTCCCGGGGAACGGAGGGAGTCGGGCTGCCACCAGGGCTTTAGTGCTGTCGTAGCCACGGTCGGCTATGGAACCGCGAGGGATCTGGCATGGAGACCCAATCAACTGATCCCTAGGAGGATCCATGCTCTCAAAGCTACGTCGTCGCGCCGAGGATGAGAAGGGTTTTACCCTGATCGAGCTCCTCGTCGTGATCCTGATCATCGGCATCCTTGCCGCGATCGCGATTCCGTCCTTCCTCAACCAGAAGACGAAGGCGAACGACGCACAGGCCAAGTCGCAGGCGCGGACCGCCCAGACGGCGGCCGAGACGCTGGCGACCGACAACAACGGTAGCTACGCGAACACCACCGTAGCCGCCCTGCAGGGCGTTGAGCCGACGCCTCAACGACACCACCGGCGCGAAGCTGACCGGCGCGTACCGGTACGGCGACCGGCTACTCGGTCACCTCGACGTCGTCGAACGGCAACACGTTCACGCATCACGCGCAACGCGGACGGTAGCGTGAGCCGGACCTGCACCGCCTCTGCCTCGCCGAACAGCGGCGGGTGCAACGACGGCGCCTGGTAGTAGTCAGCGCAAGTCATTGCCGACGGGGCGGGCCGAAAGGCCCGCCCCGTCTGCGTTTAAGTCAACGCACCGCGCGCCCGATACAGACCACATGAGCCAGCCCCCCGTGAAGGAGTCGATCTAGATGCCTGCGCTCTCAGTTACGTTCGTCGGCCTCGGCGGGTTGGTGATCGGCTCGTTCCTGAACGTGGTCGCCTACAGGCTGCCGCGCGGCGAGTCGCTCGTCTCGCCGGGTTCGCACTGTCCGAGCTGCGGAACGTCGGTGAAGGCGTACGACAACGTGCCGGTGCTCGGGTGGCTGATGCTGCGCGGGCGGTGTCGGAGCTGCCACAAGACGATCTCGGCTCGCTACCCGGTGGTCGAGCTGACGACCTGTCTGCTCGCGGTCGCCGTCGTGCTGACCAAGCACTCGGTCCGCGACATCGCGCTGGGCCTCGTGCTCGTCGCGGTGCTCGTGCCGATCGCGCTGATCGACTTCGACAGCCGAATCATCCCGAACAAGATCACGCTTCCGGCCGCAATCGCGGCTGTGGCGATCGGCCTGGTGACCGACCCGGCGGGCGTGCCCGAGCAGCTGATCGCGGGCGCGGCTGCCGCCGGCTTCCTCCTGTTCTTTGCGCTCGCCTATCCGCGCGGGATGGGAATGGGGGACGTCAAGCTCGCCGGCGTGCTCGGTCTCTACCTCGGCCGCGCAGTCGCCCCGGCGCTGTTCGCCGGTGTCCTCGCCGGCGCGATCGCCGGCGCGGTCGTGATGGCGCGGGTCGGCGTCCAGCGCGGGCGCAAGACGGCCGTCCCGTTCGGCCCGTTCCTCGCCCTCGGCGGCCTCATCGGCCTATTCGTGGGTCCCGCGATCGTCCACTGGTACCTGCACTCGATGGGCTGATAGCGCGCCGGCGCGGCCGGCGTCAAAGCGCGCCTGCGGGCGGTCGGATGCCGCTCTGCAGGGCAGCGCTCCCGCCCGTGTCCACAAACCGTCGAAACCTCGTGGGGAAGCGTCCAGACAAGGCTGGACACGCTCAACCCGAGGCTCTGGAAAGCCGATCACTGATTGGAGCCTCATGGGATACGCAGCAGGGAAGACCGTCGTTGGGCTTGACATCGAGCCTGGTTATGTAACCGCCGTCGAGGCGGGGTCAGGCAGTGTCGCCGTCCACCGTGCCGCGACAGCACCGCTGGCGCCCGGCGTCGTCCGCGACGGCGAGGTTCTCGACGTCGACGGCCTGGCCGACTCGCTGAAGAAGATGTTCGCCGAGCACAAGCTCTCGAAGCGGGTCCGGATCGGCGTCGCCAACCAGCGGATCGTGATGCGGACGGTGGACCTCCCACCGCTCGATCAGGCCAAGGACCTCGCGTCCGCGGTCCGTTTCCAGGCTCAGGAGCACATCCCGATGCCGCTCGACCAAGCGGTCCTCGAGCACCACTCCTTGGGCATCGTCGAGACCACCGAGGGCCCGCGCTCTCGCGTGGTGCTCGTGGCGGCGCGGCGGGACATGATCGACCGCCTGCTCGAGGCGGTGCGCCGCGCCGGACTTCGTCCGCACGGCATCGACCTGTCCGCGTTCGCGATGATCCGCGCGCTGCACCGGCCGGGGCGCGATGGCGCGACGCTCTACATCAGCGTCGGCGGGATGACCAACATCGCGGTCGCCGTCTCGACCACCTGCGTGTTCACCCGCGTGGTGACCCACGGCACCGAGACGATGGCGCAGCAGCTCGCCGAGCGCCGCGGCCTCACGCTCGAGCATGCCCACGGGTGGCTCAAGCACGTCGGCGTGGTGATGCCGCTCGACGACGTCGAGGGCGATCGCGAGATCGTCGTCGAGGCCCGCAACGTCCTCACCGAGGGGGTCCGCCGGATAGCCGACGACGTTCGCAACTCGCTCGACTACCACGCGATGCAGCACGGCTCGGCCGAGGTCGACGCCGCCGTCCTCACCGGTCCCGCGATTGCGATCCCCGGCTTCTCCGATCAACTCGGTCATGAGATCGGGTTGACGATCGAGCAGGGACTCGTCGACGAGGGAAGGCCCGGGGCATTCGGTGGCCTCGACGCTGGACGGCTCGTCGTGGCCGCCGGACTGACGACCGAACAGGTCGCTGCGTGAAGGCCGTAAACCTGATCCCGTCGGATGCCGCGCGCGGCACTCGAGGCCGCGCCTCGCTGCCCACCGGTCCGGCGTACGCGGTGGTCGCACTGCTTGGCATCGCCCTGGCCTTCGTGAGCATCTACGTGCTGACGAGCAACACGATCTCGCAGCGCAACGCGAAGCTGGCCAGCCTCCAGCAGCAGGCCGCGCAGGCGCAGGCGGAGGCCTCGCGCCTGACCAACTACGCCCAGTTCTCACAGCTCGCACAGGCCCGGGTCGCGACCGTCAAGCAGCTCGCCTCGTCGCGGTTCGATTGGCACGCCGCCCTGTCTGACCTCTCCAAGGTCGTTCCCGCCGACACCTCCCTGCAGTCGCTCCTCGGAACGGTCGCCCCCGGGGTCAGCGTCAACGGGCCCGGCGGAAGCGTCGGCGGCAGCGGCAGCACGAGCGTGCTGCGCGGCGACATCGCCGCCCCGGCCTTTGAGCTCTCGGGTTGCACCAAGAGCCAGGATGACGTCGCCCGGCTGATGTCGAGGTTGCGGGTCATGAACGGCGTCACGCGTGTGACGCTGGCAAGCTCGCTCAAGCAGGACGTGGCCGGCGGCGCGAGCAGCTCTGCAGGTACCGGAGGTTCCTCTGGGCAGAGCTGCGCCCCGAACGCCCCCGCGTTCGACCTGGTGGTCTTCTTCCAGCCGCTGCCGGGCGCCCCCGCCGCCACCGGCGCCCCCGGCGCCCCCGCCGCCACGGGCACCGCCGTACCAGCCGGCACCTCGACGACCTCCACCACCGCGACAACCGACCACGACGCCGGGCGCAACGACCACGACGCCCGGAGCTCCGGCGACCCCCGGCGCGAGCGTCCCGCCGGTGACCACCGCACCCGTCAGCACCTCGGCGCCAGGAGGTTCCAAGTGACCGGCCGCGACCGCATCGTGATCGTGATCGTCGCGGTGGTCGTGGCGATCGCCGGGTCGTGGTTCTTCGTCGTCGCGCCCAAGCGCGACGAGGCCGCGAAGCTCGGCAACGAAGTCAAGGCCGCCCAGTCCAAGCTCGACTCGGCGCGCCAGCAGGTGGCCTCGAACCAGGCCGCGCGCCACTCGTTCTCGACCGATTTCGCGACCCTGGTCAGGCTCGGGGCGGCCGTCCCGTCCGACGACAACGTCCCGTCGATGATCTACCAGCTGCAGTCCGCCGCCACCGCCGCCCACGTCGACTTCCGTGACCTGGCGCTGGCGCCGGGCAGCTCGAGCGCGGCTACGCCGCCTCCGAGCAGTCCGACCGCGAGCCAGGCCTCGACGGCAGCGCTGCCACCGGGCGCGACCGTGGGTCCGGCCGGCTTCCCGACCGAGCCGTTCACGTTCACCTTCCAAGGGAACTTCTTCCATCTCTCGGACTTCCTGGGCCGGGTCCAGCGGTTCGTCGTGGCCAACAACAAGGGCGTCTCGGTCACCGGCCGGCTGATGATCCTGAACGCGATCAGCCTCGGCCCGGGCCCGAGCGGGTTCCCACAGATCTCGGCCTCGATCGCCGCCACCACGTATCTGATCCCGTCCTCTCAGGGGCTGACCAACGGCGCCAGCGCGGCCGGCCCCGCCTCACCGTCAACTGGCCAGGCGGTCTCGACGACGGCCTCCTCGCCGTCCGCCCCCGCAACCGCCGCTGTGGCGACCCCCGTGAAATGAGCTTCTTCGACTCGATCATCAAGGACCTGCGCGAGAAGCGGCTGTGGCCGGTCGCGGTGGTGCTCCTGGCCGGCCTGGTCGCCGTCCCGATGTTGCTCTCGAAGTCGGCCGCCAAGGTGCCGCGTCGCGGCCGTGCCGCACGGCTCGCTCGCCGGCTCGGCGCTCCCGAGCAAGGCACTGCCCGTGGTCACCGTTACGCCGCTCACGAGCCACGAGCGGATCACCGGTCGCGCGCGTAATCCGTTCGTCCAGCAGAAGGGCTCGAGCAGCACCTCGTCGACCAGCAGCACGACCAACGGCGCCACCGGGACCGGCGGCACGACGGCGGCACCGGACGACCACGGCGGCACCGGCGGAACCACGACCGGCGGCACCGGCGGCACCGGCGGGACGACGACCGGTGGCACCGGTGGCACGACCACCGGCGGCAGCGGCGGAAACACGACCGGCGGCGGTGGGACCTCGCCGATCCACACCGGCAAGCCGAAGCCCGCCCCGACCGGCCTGACCTCCGACGAGTCCTACGACGTGACGATCTCGATCACGAACACGCATGGAGGGGTCAACAAGATCGGCTCGCTCGAGCGCCTCGGGACCCTGCCCAACAACCAGACGCCGATGCTCGTCCAGCTGGGCGTGCTCAAGGGCGGGCATCGCGTGCTCTTCGCCGTCCAGCCCGGGACCGTGCTGCACGGTCCCGGAACGTGCACGCCGGGACCGATCGACTGCGAGGTCCTGTCGCTCGGCCAGGACCAGATCGAGAGCATCGCGCGGAACACGACCAACGGCCTCGGTCCGGTGTCGATGTTCGCGGTGACCGGGATCACGGCCAGCCACTACCGCTCGACCTCGGCCGCGGACAAGGCGCGCAACAAGGTCTCCGCCGTCGGCCGCCGGCTGATCCAGCACTCGAGCTCGAGCGCCCTCTCCCTGTTCCCCTACAAGCCGGGCCTCGGCGCGATCGTCGACCTGCGCGACCTGACCATCGGAGGTAAGTGATGCGCCGCGCGCTGATGATCATGGTTCTGGCGCTCGCCGCTGTGCTCGGCGCGGCCGGAGGTGCGCAGGCGCTGGTGATGAGCGGCGGGGCACTCAGGCGCACGTCGGTGTGGCGACCCTGCCGGGCACGCCGATCCCGACTGTGAGCGGAAGCTGCCAGGACCCGTGGCTCTTCACCGATCTCGGCGGACCGATCCTCCCCGACGGCTCCCTGTGCTTCCACTCGGGCGGCTCGGTGCTGCACGGGACCGAGACGTTCGCGATCACGTGGGATCCGATCCGCTACGACTGGGCGACGACGAGGGACTACCTGGAGCAGTTCCTCAAGAACGTCGCGGACGGAAGCCACACGCTGACGTCGCCGTACGCGGTGACGACGCAGTACAAGGACGGAGGCATTCACCGACGATCGCGCCGCGAACAACCACCTCTACGGCGGTGGCTGCATCGACTACGGCCAGGTGGGCGAGTCGACCTGCCGGTTCCCGAATGCGGTCTTGCCGGCGCCGGACGGGACTATCCGAACCCCAGATTGCACGTCTCGGGCGCCTCGCTACGACCACGTCGACTCAGTCGCGGATCCGTCGACGGGCATGGTCCGAATCGTACTGCCTGACAGACTGCCGACATCCAGCACGAGCTGACACCACATGGTCAAGGACATGGGCTTGATCGGAACGGATCGAGCCAGGGGTACACGCCGCTGCTGGCGGTCCTGATGCCGCCAAAGGCGTCGAGGTCTGCATCGACGGCAGCAGCACAGATGTGCTCCGCCAACAGCAGCGCGCCACTGCGAGTTCTGCTCCTACCACTCGTACGTCACGGTGCAGCGGCACCAAGTTCGCCTATGTCGTGCAGCCCTGGACGGCCGACACGACCTGCGACCGGCCAGTGCCGCGCCGTTCGACGAGCCGATCCGCCGTCCACGGACTCGCGACCGACGCCGGTCTCCGGCTGGTGAGCCCGCTGAGCCAGGGACAGATAGCCGCGGTCACCGATCCATGGCTGAACGGCTGGTTCGCCCTTGAACAATGCCGAGATCAACGACCGCTGCCCGCGGGACCGATCGTCACGCGTCGACTACCGGTCACGTCGTCGGCAACGGCTCGTACCCGCTGCAGCGCGAGTTCAACAACGCGGGCATGATCGAGAGCGACCCGAACGCGCCCGGCTGCGCGCCGCTCGTCGACCTCGCGCCCACGTTCGTCGCACCGAGCCCGATCGACCCAGGCGATGTTGTCGCATTCGACGGCTCGGTCACCGATTCGACGCTGATGGTGCCCCAGGCGGGCTACGCGTGGAACTTCGGCGACGGTCAGCACCTCGACCGGTACGGCGCCAGCCTCGTGCACACTTTCACCAAAGGCCGGCACGTACACGGTGACGCTGACGGTCACCGACCGAGGCAACAACCGGGCGACTTCAGCTCAGCGCGTCACCGTGCGGGAAGCCGGACAGGCGGTCCGCCTCCGCCGCCGCCCGGTGGGGTCACCATCGACACTGTCTGAAGGCCCGCCTGCGGCTCATGCCGCAGGGCCTGAGCTCGGTCGTGCGCTCGGGCATCGCGGTTCGCGTCAGCTCCAACGAGGCTGCCGACGGACTCGTGACGCTGTCGATCTCGCGGCATGCCGCGAGCCAGGCGCACATAAAGCACGGCCGGGGGGCAACGGTTGTGATCGGTCGCGGAAGCGTTCGCGGCATCAAGAATGGGACCGTCAAGCTCCACCTCCGCCTGCCGCGGTCGGTGGCGTCCAAGCTTCGGCACCTCAAGCACGTGGCCGTCTCGGTCCGCTTGATGCTGTTCGCGTCCGGAGGCGATCACATCGCCCTCGACGCAGCCGGACGCTACTGAGACGCACCGACACGAACGGCTGCTGAGGGCGGTCCGTCCGTAACCTACAGCGCCCATGGCGCTACGCATGACCACCGCGGGGGAGTCCCACGGCCCCGGACTGACCTGCATCATCGAGGGTCTTCCGGCCGGCCTCGAGCTCGATCGCGCCGCCGTCAACCGCGACCTGGCCCGCCGCCAGCTCGGCCACGGGCGGGGGGGACGGATGAAGATCGAGCGCGACCAGGTGGAGGTCACCGGCGGGGTCCGGCACGGGCGCACGCTCGGCGGTCCGATCGCCCTGCAGGTCCACAACCGCGACTACGCCAATTGGGAGGAGCGCATGAACCCGTGGCCGGTCGAGGCGACCACGGCCGAGGTCCACCTGCCCCGCCCCGGTCACGCCGACCTGGTCGGGACCCAGAAGTACGGCCTCGGCGACGTCCGCGACATCCTCGAGCGCGCCAGCGCCCGCGAGACCGCGGCGCGAGTGGCCGGCGGCGCGATCGCCAAGGCGTTCCTGAAGACGGTCGGAGTGAGCGTGTACAGCCACGTGATCCAGATCACCTCCGTCAACGCCCCGCGCAACGATCAGCTCACCCCCGAGGATTTCGCAGACGTTGACGATTCGCCGGTGCGGTGCCTCGATCCCAAGGCGAGCGCCGCGATGGTGGCCGAGATCGACCGGTTGCGCAAGGCCAATGAGTCGCTCGGCGGCGTCTTCGAGGTGCGCGCCTTCGGCCTCGTGCCCGGGCTCGGCTCGCACGTGTCCTGGCAGACGAGGCTCGACGGGCTGCTCGGCCAGGCGCTGCTCTCGATCCAGGCGATCAAGGCGGTCTCGATCGGAGACGGTTTCGAGGTCGCGGGCGTTCCGGGCTCGCAGGCTCACGACGAGATCTTCTACGACGAGGAGCGCGGCTACTACCGCAACACCAATCGCGCCGGCGGCGTCGAGGGTGGGATGAGCACCGGGGCCCCGCTGGTCGTGCGAGGCTCGATGAAGCCGCTTCCGACGTTGACCAAGCCGCTGCGGTCGGTCGACATCTCGACTCACGAGCCCGCCGAGGCCCTGCGCGAGAGGACGGATTCCTGCACCGTGCCCGCCGCTGGCGTGGTGGGGGAGGCGATGGTGGCGTTCGTGCTCGCCGACGCGTACCGGGAGAAGTTCGGAGGCGATCACATCGACGACGCCCAGGCCGCCCTCGTCGCCTACAAGGAGCGGATCGGATGGCGCGAGCCCTGACCGACTCCGGCAGCATCGTCTGCATCGGCTTCATGGGGGCCGGCAAGACGACCGCCGCGCACAGCATCGCGCGGACGCTGGGCCGGAGCGCCGTGGACGTCGACCGCGTTATCGAGGGCCGGCTCGGCCGGACGATCGAGCGGGTCTTCGCCGAGCAGGGGGAGCCCGCGTTCCGTGAGGCCGAGGAGCGGATCACGCTCGAGCTGATCGGCTCCCAGGAGGCCGGGGTGCTCTCGCTTGGCGGCGGCGCCGTCGGCTCGGCCGCCGTCCGCGATGCGCTGCGTGACCATCTCGTGGTGTGGGTCGACGTCGACTGCGAGACCGCGTGGGAGCGCGCCGAGGGGCCCGCCCGCCCGCTCGCTCGCGATCGCGCCAGGTTCGAGCGCCTGTACGCCGAGCGCGAACCGGTCTACGCGGCGCTGGCCGACGTGACGCTGCCGAGCCAGCGCGCCCGCGACACGGCACCCGCGATCGCCGCCGCGCGGGGAATGCCGGACGGGGTCAGGCTGCTTTGGGCGGCGAGCGACTCAGGCGACTACCCGGCCTACGTCGGCTCCGGGCTGATCGCGAAGCGCTACTGGCCCGAGGCGGTCGCCGGCCGGCGTTTCCTCGTCACCGACGGCCTCGTCGCGCGGCACTACGGCGACGCGTTCGAGCCCCTCTCGGGCCGGGTGGCGATCATGCCCGGCGAGCAGTCCAAGACGATCGCCCATGCCGAGATCGTGTGGACCGAGCTCGTGCGGGCCGGGATGACCCGGAGCGACGTGGTCGTCGCCCTAGGCGGAGGCGTCGTAGGGGATCTGGCCGGGTTCTGCGCGGCGACGTTCCAGCGCGGCGTGCGCTACGTGCAGGTCCCGACGACGCTGGTGGCGCAGGTCGACTCCGCCTATGGGGGAAAGACCGGCGTCGATCTGGCCGAGGCGAAGAACTACGTCGGCGCCTACCACCAGCCGTCGGCGGTGATCGCCGACCCCGACGCGCTGCGCACCCTTCCACCCGAGGAGCTCGCGGCCGGAGCCGGCGAGGTCATCAAGACGGCGTTGATCGCCGGCGGCGAGCTGTGGGAGCGGGTGCGCTCCGGCGAGGACCCGAGCGCGCCGGCGATCATCGAGGCCTGCGTCCGTACCAAGCTCCGCATCGTCGCCCGCGACGAGCGCGACGGCGGCCTGCGCCAGGTGCTGAACCTCGGCCACACGGTCGCGCACGCGATCGAGACAACATCCGGGTACGCAAGCTATCGCCACGGCGAGGCGGTGGCACTGGGACTGCTCGCGGCGCTGCGTCTGTCAGAGCGGCCCGAGTTACGCGAGGAGGTACGGGAGCTGCTCGCCCGTCACGGGCTGCCGACCTCGCTGGGCGGCATCGATCCGGATGCAGTCGTGATGGCCACGGCCCGGGACAAGAAGCGCGTCGGCGAGGGGCCGGTCCCGTTCGTGCTCATCGACCGTCCCGGGGTCGCACGCTCCGGCTGCGAGGTCGCCCCTCGCGCGTTGATCGCCGCCGTGCGAGAGTTGTCGCCGGCATGAGCACGATCGCCCGAAACCGGGTCGAGGTGATGCACGGCGTGAACCTCGACCAGGTGGGTCGGCGCGATCCTCAGCACTACGGCACGATGAGCTACGAGGAGCTCGAGCGCTACATCGAAATGATGGCCACCGAAATGGGCCTCGTGACCCGCTTCTTCCAGACCAATCACGAGGGCGAGTTCGTCGAGCACCTCCACCGCCTCGAGGGGTTGGCCGACGCGATCATCCTCAACCCGGGGTCGTGGACCCACTATTCCTACGCGATCCACGACGCGCTCGAGATGACGGGTCTACCGGCCGTCGAGGTCCACCTCTCGGACGTGGACTCGCGCGAGGAGTGGCGCCGCAAGTCGGTGATCCGCGACCTGTGCATCGGCCGCGTCGCCGGCAAGGGACCCGATGGCTACCGGGACGCCCTGCGCGCGCTCGAGCGAGAGCTCAAAAAGTGAGGGCCAGGACGGAGCGGCTGATCGAGCTGCTCGCGCAGTTCGACGTCGACATGATGCTGGTCACCGACCGGATCAACGTCCGCTATCTGACCGGATACACGGGGTCGAACGGGCTGGTCCTGGTCGGGCCGCGAACCCGCTCGTTCATCACTGACTTCCGCTACGTCGAGCAGGCGGAGGCGCAGGTGCATCCGGCGTTCGAGCGCCGGCGCGCCCCGCGGGAGCTGATCGAGGCCGTCGCCGAGGCGCTCCCGATCGACCCGCTCCGGCTCGGCTTCGAGGACGCGCACGTGACCGTGCGCGAGCACGCCCGGCTACGCGAGCTGCTCCCCGACCGCATCGAGCTCGTGCCCGCCGGATCGCCCGTCGAGGCGCTGCGCCTGGTCAAGGGGTCGGAGGAGATCGAGGCCATGAGAGCCTCGGCCAGACTGGCCGACGAGGCGTTCGAGCAGGTCGTCGCAGCCGGGCTCGCGGGCCGCACCGAACACGAGGTCGCGGTGGCGCTCGAGCAGGCGATGCGCGAGCGAGGAGCGCGCGGCCCGAGCTTTGACACGATCGTCGCCTCCGGAGCCCACGGCGCGCTGCCGCACGCCTCGCCCCGAGACGTCGAGATCGAGCGCGGCGAGCTCGTCACGATCGACTGGGGAGCGCAGCTCGACGGCTACTGCTCGGACTGCACGCGAACGCTCGGTGTCGGGGAGGTCGACAGGGATCGCCGGGAGGTCTATGAGCTCGTGCTCGCCGCCCAGCAGGCCGGCCTCGAGGCGGTGAGCGCCGGGGCATCTGGCCGCGCCGTCGACTCGGCCGCGCGCGAGCTGATCGCGGCCGCGGGGTACGGCGAGCGCTTCGGCCACGGGCTCGGGCACGGGGTGGGGCTCAACATCCACGAGGGCCCGCGACTCTCGCAGCGCTCGAGCGATGAGCTTGCGGCCGGCAACGCCGTCACGGTCGAGCCCGGGATCTACCTCCCCGGCCGGTTTGGAATCCGGATCGAGGACCTCGTGATCGTGACGGCGTCCGGATGCGAGATCCTGAGCTCGATCCCCAAGCAGCTGATGGTCACCGACTGATCTCGGCGCGCCTTCTACACTGGCCCGCGGATGATTTCGACCAACCAGTTTCGCAACGGCAATCACATCGACGTCGACGGAACGATTTTCAAGATCCTCGAGTTCCAGCACGTCAAGCCCGGCAAGGGCGGCGCGTTTGTGCGTACCAAGCTGCGCCGCGCGAGCGACGGCGCCGTGATTGACCGTACCTTCCGCGCGGGCGAGAAGTTCCGCCCGGTCAGGACTGAGGTTCGCAAGATGCAGTTCCTGTACCGCGACGGGACCGACGCGCACTTCATGGACACCGAGAGCTATGAGCAGCTCACGATTCCCGAGAACGCGATCGCCGAGGCGCTGCAATGGACCAAGGAGTCAGACGCGGTCGATGTGCTCTACATCGACAGCGAGCCAGCCGACGTCCAGCTGCCCAGCGCGATCGACCTCGAGGTCTCAGAAACGGAGCCCGGCGTGCGCGGCGATACGGCGTCCGGTGGGGGATCGAAGCCGGCCGTTCTCCAGACGGGCGCCCGCGTCCAGGTCCCGCTCTTCATCGAGATCGGAGACCTGGTGCGGGTCGACACCCGTTCGGGCGAATACGTGAGCCGTGCGTAGGACCGAGCAGCGCCGCGCCGCGGTGTGGGCGCTGTACCAGAGCGACCTCCTGGGGCGGCCTCTGGAGGAAACGTTCCCACGAGACGCCCACGCGTTCACGCGGGCGCTCGCCGGCGTGGTCCGCGAGCACCAGGCCGAGCTCGACGAGCTGATCCGCGAGTATGCCCAGGGCTGGTCGCTCGAACGGATCGCCCCGCTCGAGCGCTCGATCCTGCGGGTCGGGCTGGCCGAGTTGCTGTATCCCGACGCGGTGCCGGGCGAGCACGCGATCCCGCCCGAGGGCGCGATCAACGAGGCCGTGGAGACGGCCAAGCGCTTCTGCGGCGCGGACGCCCCGGCCTTCGTCAACGGGATCCTCGCCGCCGTGCTACGGGCCGGTGCGGAGAGGTAGCGCCCCTCGCTCAAGCAGCCCGCGCCGATGGTCGATGCAGACCGCGTATGCGACCAAAGGCCGCAACGCGTCCGCCGAGGGGTTTCGGCTGGGCGGCAGTGCTGATCAGCCTCGCAATCGTCGCCGACATCGCGCTCTCGGCGACGGCGATGGGCGACTACGTGCCCGGAGGCGCGACGCTCGGCGACAACGCCGCGCCGGGACTCTCCGCGCTGGTCCATGGCAACCTCGCGGCCTACGCTGCGCATCAGCCTGCGATCGGCCTGACCTCAATCCTCCTTCGGGTCCCGGCCGCCGAGGCTGTCCGGCTGTTCGGCGGGGGTCAGCTCGTCACCTACCAGCTGGGCGCGCTCGCCTGTCTGGTCCCGCTGGCCCTGTTCGCGGCCTGGCTCGCGGCGGGAAGACCCGCGCTCGGACGGAGCCGCGTCCCGCGGGTGGTGGCTGCGCTCGTGATCGTGCTGAGCCCCGTCCTGCGCGACACGCTGTCCGCCGGTCATCCCGAGGATGTGCTCACCGCCGTCCTCGTCACGGCGTCGGTCATCGCCGCCAGCAGGGACCGTGCCGGGTGGGCCGCGGTCATGCTCGGGCTCGCGGTGGGGTGCAAGCCGTGGGGACTGATCGCCGTGGCACCGGTGCTGATCGCGCTCCCCGGCCGGCGCGTCTTCGCCGCGGTCCTCGCGGGCGCGATCGCGATCGTCCTCGCCGGCGCGGCGCCACTGGCCGATCCGGCCGCGTTCGCCCGCGCACTGCACGGCGAGGGGCACACGAATCTCGTGAATCCGCTCAGCCTGTGGTGGCCGTTTTCCTCCTCCTTCCACCTGCCCACCGGGCAGCTGGCCGACGCGCGGATGCTGCCGCTGGGCCTGTCACGCGCTCAGGCCTCGGTGCTCGCGCTCATGTTGGTCGCGCCACTGGCGATCGCAGGCTGTGCCCGCGGCGTCCGGCGAGGGGAGTCGTTCGACCCACTCGCGCTGCTGACTCTGTTCGCGCTGCTGCGCTGTGCCTGCGATTCGACCCACCTGGCCTACTACTACTTCGCGCTCCTCGTCCCCCTCGCCACCTGGGAGGCGGTCAGCCTGGAGCGGCTGCCGTTGATGGCCGTGACGGTGACCGTTGCCGTGGCTCTGATCCCGCACGCGCTCCGAGCCGGGAGCCCGACCGCGGTGTGGGTCGTGTCGAGCGTCGGGACGCTGGCACTGATCGGCTACGTCTCGCGCAACCTGCTCGCGATCGACCGCGAGCCGACGCTGCCCCGATGGGTGGTACCGGCCCGTGGGCGCGTAAGCGCTACGTAGGAATGCCTCGCGCGCATCGGGCGCAGCGACGACAATGAGCCGATGAGACTGCTCGTTGTCGACGACGACCGTGCCCTGCGCGACGTGCTCCGCCGAGCGCTTACGCTGGCCGGATACGACGTTCGCCTGACTGAGACGGGGGCAGGCGCGCTATCAGAGACCGTCTCGAGCGTCCCCGACGCGGTGATCCTTGACATCGGGCTCCCTGATATCGACGGCCTCGAGGTCTGCCGGCTGCTGCGCCGGGAGGGAAACCGCGTCCCGGTCCTGATGCTGACCGCGCGCGACGCGGTCTCGGATCGGATCGACGGGCTCGATGCGGGCGCCGACGACTACCTCGTCAAGCCGTTCGACATCGACGAGCTCAAGGCGCGGTTGCGCGCGCTGCTTCGACGCGCCGGTGACGAGGGCAGCGTCGACGGGGGCCTGTCGTTCGCCGAGCTGCGGCTCGACCCGGCCCGCCACGGCGTCGTCGTGAACGACGAGTTCGTCGAGTTGACCCGGACCGAGTACCAGTTGCTTGAGCTGTTGATGCTCAATCCACGCCGGGTGCTCCCGCACAGCCTCATCTACGACCGCGTCTGGGGGTATGACTTCGGCCCCACCTCGAACGCGCTGCGGGTTTACATCGGGTATCTGCGGCGCAAGCTCGAGGACGCCGGCGCGGTATCGGAGATCCATACCGTGCGGGGGGTGGGATACGCGCTGCGGGAGGTTTCGGAGTGAGTCTTCGCGCACGCCTCGGTCTGGCCGCGGGGGTCGCGGTCGCGCTCGCGGTGATCGCCGTCGCGGTCTCGGCGTACGCCGGGACCCGCTCGGAGCTGCTCGGCCAGGTCGATCACTCACTGCGTAGCCTCGCCCAGCCGCTGCTCGTCGGAGCCGGCGTGGTCAAGCCGCCGCCGGGCGCCGGGAACGGCGGGCCCCGCCCAGGCGCCGAGGGGCAGGGTCCCCAGGGGCAGGCGGGCGGCCCGGGGGCCTCGATCCTCGGCCTGGCCCGCGGCGGGAGCGACTGCGACGCCGGGCTGGGGCTCGACACGAGCCGCGGCGGCCGCGTTCGGCAGCGCGCAGGGCGACGTCCAGCTCGTGCGCCAGAACGGTTTCGTGTGCGTCGGCTCGGGCAGCCGGGCGATGCCCGTCAGCTCGGCGGTCAAGACGCTCGCGGCAGGCGGCAACGGGCACTTCACCACCGACGTCCACGTCGGCTCGACCCACCTGCGGGTGCTCGTCTACGGCGTCGGCTCGCGCGGAGCACTGATGGTCGGTCTGCCGGTCTCCGACGTCGACAGGACGCTCTCTAACCAGGTGTTGCTGCTCGTCCTGATCGCGGCCGCCGGAATCGCCCTGGCCGCCCTGCTCGGGATCCTCGTCGCCCGCACCGCGCTGGCGCCGATCGCTCGCTTCACCCGGCAGACGGAATCGATCGCGACCAACGTCGACCTGCTCGAGCACGAGCGCCTGGAGGTCACCGGCAACGACGAGCTGTCCCGGCTCGCACAGACCTTCAACACCACGCTCGACGCGCTCGAGCGCTCGGTCCAGGCGCAGCGCAGCTTGGTCGCCGACGCCTCGCACGAATTGCGCACGCCGATCGCCTCGATCCGGGCCAACCTGCAGCTGCTGCGCGACGAGGCACTCCTGTCCCCCGACGATCGGGCCGCGCTTCGGGCGGACATGATCGACGAGCTCGATGAGCTCACCGGTCTTGTCAGCGACGTCGTCGAGCTGGCCCGGGGCTCGAAGCCGAGTGGGGAGATGGGGGATGTGCGGCTGGACGAGATCGTCATTGCGGCCGTTCTGCGCACACGCCGGCGGGCGCCGACGCTCAACGTCGACACCGAGCTCGATCCGACCCTGATTCGCGGCGAGGGCGACCGCATCGGCCGGGCGATCGCGAACCTGCTCGACAACGCGGTCAAATGGAGCCCGTCGGCCGGACGGATCGATGTCAGGCTGCGTGACGGCACGATTTCGGTTCGTGATCACGGCCCGGGTTTCAGCGAGGAGGATCTTCCCTACGTGTTCGACCGCTTCCACCGGGCCAAGGAGGCGCGCTCGAAGCCCGGCTCCGGGCTCGGGTTGGCGATCGTGCGTCAGGCGGCCGAGGCTCACGGCGGCTTCGCTGACCGCCGGGAACGCCCCTGGCGGTGGGGCGATTATGCGGGTCAACTTCGGACCCAAGCTGCCGCTGCCGGCGGCGGAGCTGGAGCCGCTCAGCGCTTGAAGAGTCGGCAGGAGCCGTGGTTGCGGCCGCCCGGCGTGACCGTCACGGTGATCGTCCGAGCCCCCGGACACGAGAGCACGCGCAGGGTTCCCGAGCCTCGGGAGGACGCGATCACTCCGCCCCGGACGTTGGCGGCGTAGTGGCCACCGTAGACGAGGCTCGGCGTGGCGATCTCGGTGGCCGAGTGGCTGTGGAAGCGGTGCCGGCCGGCCGCGCGCAGGGTCGTGAAGCGAACCGTCAGCGTCCTGGTCGCGGGGTTGTAGCCCCAGCTGAGCGGAGTGCCCGCGATCACCTGCGGGTAGGGCTCGACGAGCGCGTGCAGGGTTCCCGACTCGCGGTTGGAGGGCGTCGGCGGCTTGTGCGGGTCGATCACGATCGCCTGCGTCGTCCCCGGCCCCGACGTGGTTGGGTCGCCGCATCCGCAGTACGCCCACTCGAGCCAGGGCATCATGTTGCTGTCCGCGAGCGACAGCATCGAGCGCAGATCGGTTGCGCTGTCCGTGGCGCCGAACTCGGTCATGATCGCGGCCGCGCCGGTGCGGCGGACGTAGGAGACCGCGTTGGCGACCGTCTTGGCGTGGCTCGAGCAGCCCTGCGCCTCGGGGCTCAGGCAATAGTCGTGGAACGAGAACCCGGCCTGCGGGTCGCCGAGCGCCGCAACGTTTGTCGGGAAGCCGAAGTTGAACAGGACGTTGGGCTCGTAGAAGACGAGTGTGCGCGCGTCCGCTCTGCGGATCGCGTGATCGACGCGACGGTTGAACGCCGTCAGCTTGGCGTCGAATGCGGGACAGCCATCCGGAAGCAGGCAGCTGGCGTAGGTCGTGCCCGGGAACGGTTCGTTGAACAGCTCGTAGCCGAGGATGCCCGGCGCCGAGTGAAAGCGCGCGGCCACGTGGCGCCACGCGGACGCGTAGCGATCCTGGAGGCCGACCCCGCCGGGACCCGGGCTGTTCTCCCAGAAGTGATCGAACGCGTGCTGGAGCGCGGGCATCAGCTCGTAGTTGGCGGGGAAGCCGAACTTCGGGACAGCCGGGAGGCCGTCGTCCTGCACCGCCCAATCGGGCGCGCCCTCGCCCTGGAAGCGCTCGTTGTACATGTCCTGGTGGAAGTCCAGGAGCGAGAGGATCCCGTGCCGCCTGAGGGTCGCGACCGTGCTCGCGATCCGGCTCAGGTACCGGTTGTCGTAGACGCCGGGCCGAGGCTCGACTGCCTTCCAGATGACGCCGACCCGGACCGCGTTGAAGCCGATGCTGTGCAGGAAGGCGGCGTCGTCGTCGCCGAACCCGGCGGCGGCCGGGTAGTACGGCGGGAGCTTGTAGACCATGTTGATGCCGTGGACGATCACGACGCGTCCGCTGGCGTCGGTCAGCCAGCGTCCCTGATGCGAGATCGGGAGCTTCGGGGACGCGGCGGCCGGCGCGCTGCAGAGGGCCAGGCCGCACGCGAGGGCCAGCACGCGCTTGAGCATCATCGGCGGGAGCCTAGGCGGTCCGGGGCTGGGGCGCGTCCGCGAAGCTGACCAGCTCGAAGCCCGCGCGCTCGAGCGCCTCGCGCAGGTCGGGAGCGGTCAGCGTCTCGAGCTCCACGGCCCGCGGCTCGCGATAGGAGGAGGTGAGCGCATCGGTGACGACGCCGGGATGGCACCCGAGCTCGATCGGCTCGTTTGCACCCTGGGCCCGAACGAGCTCGATCAAGCGCTCAGGCGTGATCCGAGAGAGGTCGGTCGGCCCGTCGGCCCGATGCGCATAGAAGTCACCGACGTACGCCACCGAGCCGTCGCCTCGCAGTGGGACGCCGAGCGGCGCGACGAGCGGCGCGAAGGCGGCGATCCGGGTCATGTGCACGTGGTGATGCGAATCGACGTGGGTGGGCTCACGCCCGAGCAGTTCGCGGAACCGCCGCAGCTGCGCGTCAAAGGCGGCCGCGAGCGCCGTGGCATCGTCGAGGATCGCCGCTCGGTCCTCCACGAAGTGCAGGCCGACCGAGAGGCCAGGGTGAGCGCGAGCGGCACGGGCGGCGTGGGTGGCCGCTGGGCCGCTGACCATCAGGCTCGCGCTGGTCACGATTCCGTGCTCGTGGGCCTCGATGACGCCATCATTGACGCCATCAGTCAGCCCGAGGTCGTCGGCGTTGACGATCAGCCTGGGCACCGGTCAGTGCTTTCGCAGCAGCGGCGCGAGCGTGGGCGTGCAGGCGCACGCCGCGCCACCGCGACGCGGGAGCCCGAACAGATCCTCCACCAGCTGGAGCGTCGAGTAATGATCGACGGGCGTGCTGAGGCGCGCGCCCGGCCGGGCCGCGGGTCCGGCGAGGATCGTGACGATGTGGCCGCCGGTGGCGAGCCGGCAGCAGCCGTCGTCGCTGAAGCCCTCGTCCCAGGTCAGGATCAGCAGACCGTTCCGCCCGAGCGCCGCCAGCAGCCTCGGGACGAGACCGTGAAGGAACCGGTCGCCGACGGCGGTGCTGCAGTCGTGCATGTCGTGGCACAGGTTCGGCGTGATCCAGACGAAGCGCGCGAGACGGTGGGCGCGCTCGTCGGTCGCGAGCTGTGACAGGGGCACGACATGCGAGCACTGAGACGGATCGTGGGCGATCGCGCGGAAGTACATGAACGGGTCGTGCTTCTTGGCGTAGTTGCCGCTGCCCGCGCCCGCGTAGCAGGGATGGGGGAGGTCCTCCATGTAGGCCGTCCAGCTCAGGTTGCTCGCGTGCAGCTGCCCGGCGAGGCCCGATCCGGGGACGCTGCAATCGCTGCAGTCGCTCGTGATCCCGAAGGTCGAGCCGCCGGTCAGGGCCAGGTAGTTTGGAAGCGATGGATGCCGGATCGCGTACGCCGAGCGCGCGAGCGCATACCGCTTGGCCAGCCCGTTTATGTAGGGCGTGGACGATGAGCCGATGATGTCGCCGAACTCCTCGTTCTCCATCAGGATCACGGCCACGTGCGCGGGCGGGTGGGCCAGGGCGGCCCGCGGCGAGGGGGTCGTCTGGGCCGGCAGCTGGCGCGCTGAGGTGCCGCACGCCGCGAGCACCGAGGTCGCGATGATCGCTCCCACGAGGAGCGCTTGCACGCGCCGGATCACGACTCCACCGCCCCCAGCGATGCCGGCCGGCCGGGGAGGATCATGGCCGACCCGGTCGCGACGGCGATCGTCTTGGCATCGGCGTCGGTGACCGTCGAGTTCGCGACCGCGATCCGGCGTCCGGCATGCACGACGGTCCCTGTCGCGGTGGCCAGTCGGCCATCCGCGCCGAGCGGGCGCAGGTAGTTGATCTTCAGGTCGATCGGGGCCAGAGCCGCTCTGGCCGGAACCGTCGTCTGGATCGCCGCGCTCAGCGCCGACTCGGCCAGGAGCGCGACCGCGCCGCCCTGGACCCGTCCGCGCAGCGGCGCGCAGAGCCATTCCGACGCCGGCAGCTGAAACTCCGCCACACCGGGCTTGGCGGCTGTGAGCGTGACGCCCATCAGATGGTGGATCGGTGGAGCGGGGAGCTCGCCCGCGAGCTGAGCGCGCAGCACGCCGAGACCGTCAAGCTCCTCGAACACGTCCTGGTCGAGAACCTCTCCGTCCGCGGGTCGCTCCCACGGGTCGGGCGTTCCGTCGAGGTCGGCGGCCGGCATGGACGCGCGCTCGGGCGCCGGGCCGGCGGGAGGCGCGACCTCGGGCTGCATCAGGCAGAGCGTGCTCCCGTGAGCGATCAGCTGATCCTCGTCGTCGATCAGCGAGCCCTCGGCCAGGGCGATTCGCTGGCGAGCCAGGATCACACGGCCTTGGACCCTGAGTCTGCGCCCCAGCCGGGCCGGTGCGAGCAGGCGCAGCGTGAGCTCCGAGGTGCTGAACGGAGTGCGCGCCGGGAGCGTGGTCTGGATCGCGCAGGCCATCGCCGCGTCGGCCGGCATCACGAGCGGTCCGATCGAGATCGCGCCCTGCGGGGTGCGCAGCCAGTCGGTCAGCGGCAGCTCGAACATCGCGGTGCCAGAGCCGACCTCGATCAGCCGCATCCCGGTCAGCCTGGAGATCGGAGGCTGGGGGGTCCGGCCCGCGAGCATCTCGCCGAGCTGGTCGATCCCGGACAGCATCAGCATCGCGGGATCCGCATAACCGCCGCGCACCGGCTCCTGCCAGGGGTCCGGCATTTATCAGGTGCTCTCGAGGACGGTGGGCGAGGCCGGAACGATCGCCGCAGCCTATAGCCTGCTGTCGCCTTTCCTGGAGCCTGAACCGCTCAAACGTTTAGTTTTTCGTGCATCGATTGCCAATAGCTATCGGGCTGTCGAGCTTGTGGGTGGGGAGTGCTGGCGCGTTCCCCGAGTGGGCGGCCTCGCTTGGCGCGCCCGCCCGCCGGCACACCCCTTTTTATTTCCGTCTAGCGGGCTCGGTCCCGGGGTATAAGGAGATCGTGGCCCGTAGAGCGATCGGTCGCTTACGGCTGACCGCTTGGGCACGGAGCAGCGGAAGGAACAAGAGGTGGGCCTCGAACACGACGCATTGATCTACGCGGGGGCGGAGGAGTTCCTCGTGGGCACCTGTGCGTTCATCGAGGAAGGCCTCGACGCCGACGATGCCGTGATGGTCGCGGTGCCCGGATCCAAGCTCGGCGCCATCCGTGCGGCCCTGAGTCACGGCGCCGATTCCGTCCGCCTCGTCGACATGCACGAGCTGGGCCGCAACCCCGGCCGGATCCTCCCCGAGGTCCGCGACTGGGTTGGCCGGGCCGCCCCGCGTCGCTGCCGGTTCATCGGCGAGCCGATCTGGCCGGGCCGGACCGAGGCCGAGACCGTCGAGGCCACCCGCCACGAGGCGCTCATCAACCTCGCTCTTGCCGGCGCGGACGTGCACGTCCTGTGTCCCTACGACGCGTCCAGGCTCGATCCGGCCGTGATCAGCGATGCCGCGAGAACGCACCCGCAGCTCATCCGCGAGGGCCGCCGCGGATCCAGCGCATGCTTCGTCGATCCGCTCGAGCTGTGGGCTTCGGAGGAGTGGCCTCTGCCCGAGCCCGTCGGCGCTGTGCTCGCGCTGGACATCGACGGCGACCTGGCCGCGTTGCGCGCATCGGTTGGGGCCTGGGCGCACGGCGTCGGCGTCCCGGCCGCCCGAACCGCCGACCTCGTGCTCGCGGTCGACGAGGCGGCGACGAACTCGCTCACGCACGGATGTCCGCCTGTGTCGCTCCGGGCCTGGTGCTCCGGTGACAGCGCGATTTGCGAGGTCGTCGATCGCGGACGGCTCGACGCCCCGCTCGCCGGTCGCGTGAGGCCGGAGCCCGACTGGCCGTCGGGACGCGGCGTGTGGTTGATGAACCAGCTCTGCGACCTGGTCGAGCTGCGTCCCGCCGGCGATCGCACGACGATCCGAATTCACTCCGGGACCACCTGAGGGACGTCCTCCCGCAACTCCGCGCCCCGAGTCGTGTTCCTGGGGCCGAATGCCAACGTACGGAAGGGAGGCTCTATGACCCGAACCATGAGGCTCGTCGCTCTGACCGCGGTCCTCTCGCTGGTCCTCGCCGGTGTCGCGCTCGCGGCGTTCACGAAGGTGACCGGCGGAACCACGACCCTGACCGCATCCGATGCGGCCGCCAAGGTCCTATCGGACAACCACATCACCGTGACGCCGATCTCACCGGCCACGGCGTCGGGGACGACGTTCACGTTCCCGATCAGTGGCGGGCGGCTCAACGTCAAGACCCTGCGCGGCGTGATCCGTGACAGCGGCGGGATCTCGGTCTCGAACGGGGCCAAGACCCTGACCCTGCGCAAGCCGACGGTCGTGTCCGACAGGCACGGCGTGACGGTGTGGGCTCTGGTCCGCGGACACGTGGCGCACTTCTGCCGCCACATCGGCGCGCGCCGCGGTCGCATTCGCTGCGTCCTGATCGCCCGCTTCCACACGGTGCGCATCCTCCGTGTGACGGACGTGAAGGTGTCCGGCGGCTCGGCGACCGGCACGGCCAAGATCACCGGGTTCACCGCGCAGCTCATCAATCGCCTCGCCGGCAAGCACGTCGTCACCGCCGGTGACGTGCTCGGCAGCGCGACTGTCGCGCCGACGCTCAAGTAGCTCGACACGGCTGCGACACAGACTCGCCCGGCGCCTCTGGGGAGTGCCGGGCGAGTCGCAGTTAATGGCGCCGATGAGTTTTCGGACGCTCCGGGGTCCTCAGTGGTGACGTGCGACCTGAAAGCACCATGGCGTTCTCGACCACTACCTTGGAGACGATGGACAGCCGCTGGACCGACAACGACCACGCGATCGCGGCGCGCTCGCTGCGGCGGAACTTCAAAGGCGGCGTCGATGCCGTCAGGGACATCGACCTGACCGTCGAGCGCGGCGAGGTGTTCGGGTTTCTCGGCCCGAACGGCGCCGGCAAGACGACGACTGTGCGGATGCTCTGCACGCTGCTCCCGCCGACCTCCGGCAGCGCATCCGTCGCCGGCCTCGACGTTGTCAGCGACGGCGCAGCGATCCGCCGCCAGATTGGCGTCGCCCTCCAGGAGATCGGCCTCGATCCGGTGCAGACCGGCCGCGAGCTGCTCGAGCTCCAGTGCGGGCTCTACGGGATCACCGGTCGCCAGGGGCGCCAGCGGGCGAACGAGCTGCTCGAGCTCGTCGGGCTCACCGAGGCCGCCGACCGACGGACGAAGACCTATTCCGGTGGGATGAAACGCCGACTCGACCTGGCCAGCGCGCTCGTCCACGCTCCGACCGTCCTGTTCCTCGACGAGCCCACCACGGGCCTTGACCCCGCCTCCCGGCTGACGATCTGGGAGGAGGTCCGCAGGATCAACGACGGCGGCGCCACGGTGTTCCTGACCACGCAGTACATGGAGGAGGCGGACATGCTCTGCGACCGCCTTGCGATCATCGACGACGGTCAGATCGTGGCCGAGGGAACGCCGGAGCAGCTGAAGGCGGAGATGGGTCATGACGTCGTGTCGGTGTCGCTCAACGGCGCGGACACGAAGGCCACCGAGGCCGCGCTGGCCGGCCTGCCCGGACTCGAGCGGGTCATGCCCGAGCCCGAGGCGCTCGCGCTGTATGTCGAGGACGGCGCCTCCTCGATCGCCGAGATCGTCCGGCGGCTCGATCGCGACCAGATTCAGGTCGGCGGTATCAGCGTCTCGCGCCCGTCACTCGATGACGTGTTCCTGAAGGCGACCGGCCGCCGTCTCGAGGGGGCGCAACAGTCTGAGGATGGCGGGTCATGACCGAGGTGCTGCTGCTCGGCCGGCGCGCGGTTCGCGAGATCACCCGCCTTCCCGAGGCCACGATCCCCACCCTCTTCATCCCGCTGTTCTTCCTCGTGGTGAACATCGGCCAGGTCTCGAAGACCTTCCCGAGCTCGACGCCGTTCCTCAAGGGCCAGGGCTACGTCGCGTTCCAGCTCCCGGTTTCGCTGATGTTCGCGGTCGCCACGGCCACATCGGGCCTCGCGCTCGTGACCGAGATTGACCTCGGCTACTTCGACAAGCTATTGGTCGCGCCGATCCGCCGCTCCTCGATCATCTTCGGCCGGCTGACGGCCGATCTCGTTCGCGGGATCGCCGCCTCGGGGTTGGTGCTGCTCGTCGGCATCGCGCTCGGGGCACGTGTCCAGAGCGGGGTCGCCGGCGCGCTGCTGATCGTCCTGATGGCCGCGCTGTTCGGCGTCGCCTACGCCGGGTTCGGGATCCTCGTCGCCCTCCGCACGCGCAACGTCCAGGCCACCCAGTCGAGCTTCCTCCTGTTCTTCCCGCTGCTGTTCCTGACGCCGAACTTCGTTCCCTTCAACCGGCTTTCGCCGGTGATGGAGACGCTGGCGCGGATCAACCCGGTCAGCTACGTGATCGTCGGGCTGCGCTCGCTCGTGATCGACGGATGGGACCTGGGCAAGATCGCGGTCGCCCTGGGGGTGATCGTTGCGATGGGAATCGTGCTCACCGTCCTCTCGCTGCGAACGATCGCCAACTACGACCGCTGATCCCCGAGCGTCCTCCATTGGTGCAGCGTTGCATTGAGGAAGCAGGCTGACACCAGCAGCCGGGCGACGAGGAAAAGGACGAGGAGGACGACCGTCGAGGCTCCCAGCGTTCCGTACAGGCTCGGCGTGTGCTCGAGCCTCCCGGCCAGGTAGTAGGCCAGGAACAGGTGGACCGCGGTCACGCCGGCGCCGACCATGAGGGAGCCGGGGAGGAAGGTCCGCCAGCTCGTGCCCTCGGGCCGGGGAAGGTGGCTCAGGGCGAACAGCGCAAGCGCGCAATACACGGCCATGCCCCCGAGCGTGACCACGACGCCGAACGCGGCCAGCGTGTGGCGCGCCCACGATGCCGTGATGCTCGTTGCGAGTCCGATCAAGCAGACGGCGGCGAAGATCGCGCTCGCGCGCAGCGGGCGCCGCAGCCGCTGCGGCTCGATCTGCCAGGCGATCACGGCGGCGACTCGCAGCGCTCGCACCGCGCCGATCCCGGCCCAGGCGACGAGCGCGAGACCGGCGATGAGCAGGTACCAGCGGGCCCGCGACCCGTCCTCGATCGCCGTGGTGGCCGAGCGAGCGGCCACGCCGCCGAGGCCGAAGCTCCGCGCCGCATCGGTCAGGCTCGTGGGACTGAGCCGAACCCAGAAGCTCGCGACCGCGGCCACCACGAGGCCGAACGGCACGAGCCACAGGAAGAACCGGTACGCCATCCCTCCGGCGAGCAGCCCGGCTCCTGACCTCCTCTCGGAGCTCAACGAGTCAAGCGCCTCGCGGACCCAGCGCCTCTCCTGCGCCCGTTCGAAGCCGCGCTCGGCGGCCGCACGCGCCGAGTCGGCCGAGCGGCGAAGCGCGGCGACGCGCCCGCCGTCTTCCTCTGGTGGGGAGGTGGGCTCCGTGCCTGGAATCTTCTTGTCGCTCGCGCCCACGATCAACCCAGCCTCGAGAACCCCTGGCCGATCAGGATCAGGCCGATTACGGCAATGACTGCCGCCACGATCCTGACCTGGTTGGTCTTGATCCACGCCGAGAAGCGGTCGACGCGGGCCGCGGTCCGGTCGGGATGGATCGCATAGCTGACGATCGGGATCTCGATCAGCAGGAACTTCAGCGCGATGAACGCCGCCACCAACACCACCAGCGCGAGCGGACCGTACCCACCTCTGACCATGTGACCGAGCGCGAGCACGTCGAACGGCCCGGGTACGCCGAGGAACACGCCCACGACCGCGGCCACGGGGACCGAGCCGCGGCCGAGCGAGTCGGTCGCCCGCGACTTGAGGCGCTGCACCGAACCCGGTCCGTCCCTGCGCGGCCGCGCCGGCCGCCGGGGCCGCGGGATGCTCGCGAGCCGCTCGCCGAGCAGTGCACGGCCGCGATCTGTCGCCGTCAGCGCCGCGACCACTACCGCGATCGCCCCGATCACGAAGAACAGGGGGGCGCCGAGCCGGTGGCTGCTGGAGCCCGCGACGCTGCCCCGGTCCTCGAAGATCAGAAGCACGGCGACATTGCATCCGGCGCTCACGGCGACCGCGCCGAGGTAGCAGGCGATGAGCAGGCGCTGGGGCGTCGGTCGGGTGAGGATCACCACCACCACCGCGAGCAGTTGCGGATAGGCGGCGGCGGCCAGGCCCAGCGCGACGATTGTCCCCATCGCCGCTGAGTATCGAGCGCGCGAGCATCGTGCGCAATAACGGCGCCCGCCGGTGCGTGTGGCGCGGTGCGCCGGGGCGTCAGCTCGCGGCGCCGTCCTCGGCGCTCCAGCGCGCGAGGGTGGCGCGGAAGCCGGGAAGTGTGGCCAGCGCGGCGGGCGAGGGAAGCCAGACGGCGACCGTCCGGTACGCGAGGACGGCGGCGAGCGCCAGCGCCGCCGGAACTCCGAACGCGATCAGCACGCCGGCGATACCGCCGCTGACCGAGCCGGGGAGTGGGAGCGTGTTCGCAACCTGGCCTACGAAGTACGCGAGCACGACGACCGGCAGCGCCGGCGCCGCGCCGAACGCGTGCAGCGTGGCCCATAGCACGGCGGCGTCGAAGGCCCAGTAGCCAATGGCGCCGAGGAGTCGCGGGTCCCGTGCACGCAGGACGCGGCACGCCTCGCGGATCGCGTCACCAAGCACGTGCGCGCCGGCCGCGGCTCGCGCGTGAATCCGGGACTCGCGGGCGGGCGGGTCGATCGGCTCGCGGCGGCTGGCCAGGGCGAGCCCGACCGCGATTGCCAGCGCCGCGGCCGCCGCCGGGCCGGCGCTGAGCGCCGTGGGACCGTCGGCCCGCACCACGCCGAGCGTGATCAGGGCGCCGGCGGCGACGATCGAGGCCAGGAACACCGAGTAGAGCAGGACGAGGAACGCCAGCAGCGTGCGCGTGGCCCCGCCCGCGCTCAGGCCCGACCGGCGCAGCGTCCAGACGGTAAGCGCGGCGCCGCCGGCGCCGGCCGTCGGCAGCAGCCGTGTCGCGGCGGTTCCGGCGAGCGTGATCTGCGCGCTCTCGCGTGTGCCGATGCGGGCGCTCGCCCGTCCGGCGACGAGCGAAAGCAGGAGGATGTAGGCGAGGATCGAGAGGCACTCGAACGCGATCGCGACCGCGGCCCAGGCGGGACTGACCGAGAGCGTGCGCCGCAGCACGTCGGTGAGCGCGTGAACGCGGCCCCCTGCGAACAGGATCAGGGCCACGGCCGCGGCGCCGAGAGCGGCGGGCGGCCCCGCCCGCCGCGCGAGCGCGCGTACGTCGAGCGTGGGGAGCGTCAGCTCTGAGAGGGTCTGTTCGGGAGCAACCATCTGCGTTCCGATCGCCGGCGGCACGGTCCTCATCCAGTTGTACGCGTCACAGCGCGATTTGGATGTGACAAATGCCGCTGGTCTTCATGAAGCTGAGACCGGCGATCGGCGCGAAACTCATCGCGGTTTGCGAGCGGCGGGCGCGGCGGTGCGGCGGTGCGGCGGTGCGGCGGTGCGGCGGGGCGGGGCGGGGCGGGCATAACCTCGGCAACCCGGCGCCACGGGCGCAGACATGCGCGATTAAGTCTGCTCAGCAGACCCAAACCGCCATCCTCGCTCCGCCAAATCCGAGTTTTCGAGGTTATTCACGCCGCGCACCCAGGCGAACCTCGCCCGCCCCGCCGTCCCGGGGCCCGTCCGCCCATCAGGCCACCCGTCCGGCCACCAGGAGCCCGCCCGGCCACCAGACCCCCCGCCCGCCACGCACCGCCACCGGTCATTGACATACAGACTGTTTGTATCTAAGATACATACATCCTGTATGTGAAAGGAGGTTCCGGACATGACCACTCACGTGCTCACCCTGGCCGCGGCGGCGCTGACCGACGCCGGCCAGTCGGGACTCCGGTCGCTGGCGATCGGGGTGGCCGGCGGGCTGGGAGCGGTTGGCGCCGGCGTCGGGATCGGGATGGTCTTCTCCAAGGCGATGGAGTCGATCACTCGCCAGCCCGAGATGCGTGACGAGATCACCAGCATCCAATGGCTGGGCTTCGCGCTCACCGAGGCGTGCTTCTTCTACGGGTTGGTCGCCGGTCTGATCGCCTACGTGCTCTGAGGAGTGCGAAGATTCAGGCGTGAGCCTCTCCCCGCCACGACGGTGTGAGCGATGAGGGCGGTCGTCTGCCAGAACGCCGAGCTCGAGGTGATCGACCGGCCAGAGCCGGTGCCGGGCAAGGGCCAGGTGCGGATCGAGGTGCTCCGCTGTGGGATCTGCGGCTCTGACCTGCACGCCCGGCACGGGCTCGACGTGTGGGCCGATTTGGCCGAGCGCGGCGGCTATCACCGGTTCGGCCGCTCCGACCAGGAGGTCGTGTTCGGCCACGAGTTCTGCGGCTCGGTCGCCGAGTACGGGCCGCGCTGCCGTAACACCGCCCCGACGGGCTCTCCCGTCGTAGCGCTCCCGCTCCTGCGCGGAGACGGGGGCGTCGACACCGTCGGCCTCTCGATGCATGCGCCGGGTGCCTACGCGGACCAGCTGCTCGTGGAGGAATCGATGATGATGCCCGTGCCGAACGGGCTCTCGCCCGAGATCGCGGCGCTGACCGAGCCGCTGGCGGTGGGATGGCACGCGGTGCGTCGCGGCGAGGTCGGCAAGCGCACCGTCGCGATCGTGATCGGCTGCGGTCCGATCGGGCTCGCGGTGATCCTCCTGCTCAAGGCGAAGGGCGTGCGCACGGTCGTCGCCAGCGACTACTCGCCGGGCCGCCGCGCGCTGGCCAGCGCGTGCGGCGCCGATGTGGTCCTCGATCCGGCACAGTCCTCGCCGTTCACGGCGGTGAGCCGGTCCGGGCATCTCAACGACATGCCGGCGGCGCTGGAGCTCGCGGTGAGCACCCGCGAGAAGCTCGAGCGGCTTCCGGTCGGCTGGTGGCACGCGTGGCGCCTGGGCGAGACGCTCGGCGCCGGGCCAAAGCACCCGGTGATCTTCGAGTGCGTGGGCGTCCCCGGAGTGATTGACAGCATCATCGACGGCGCGCCGCTGTTCTCCCGGGTGGTCGTCGTCGGCGTGTGCGTCGGCAAGGACCAGATCACGCCGGCGATGGCGATCAACAAGGAGATCGACTTCCGCTTCGTGATCGGCTACACGCCGCTCGAGTTCCGCGACACGCTGCACATGCTGGCCGAGGGCAAGGTGGACCCGCGGCCCCTGATCACGGGCACCGTGGGCCTCGACGGCGTGGAGACGGCGTTCGGCGCCCTCGGCGACCCCGAGGCCCACGCGAAGATCCTGATCGATCCGCACTCGGAAGCCGTGCAGCCCGTCGCTCCGGCACCCGCGTCGCATTCGTAGCGCTCCTCGTCAGCGGAGCGCCGGCGTTCCTGACCAGGCAACAGACACGAGGTGAGACATGAGCCAGACGGCTGCCGTCGGCGAGCAGGCACGACTCGACCTGGACTCGTTCAAGCACGCGGCGCGAAGCGTTCGCTCGCCGCTGGCCAGGGCGCTGCTCGTCCTCACGCTGACCACGGGGTTGGTCGACGCGGTCAGCTATCTCGGGCTCGGACGCGTGTTCACGGCGAACATGACGGGGAACGTCGTCCTGCTCGGGTTCGGAATCGCGGGCAGCGGCGGTCTCCCGGTCGTTGCCCCGCTGATCTCGCTATGCGCGTTCCTGCTCGGTGCGGCCGCCGGCGGCGTGCTCGCCCAGCGCAACGGCGACCGGCACCCCACTCATGTGGCCCGCGCGCTCGGGATTGAGGTCGGGTTGGTACTGGCCGCTGCGGTTGTGGCCGCGATCGTGAACGTGCGCCCACGGTCGTTCGCCGGCGATGTCGTGATCGCTCTGCTTGCCCTCGCGATGGGCGTGCGCAACGCCACCGTTCGGCGAATCGGCGTTCCGGACCTCACCACGACGGTGCTCACGCTGACGCTGACCGGCCTCGCCGCCGACTCACGCGCGGCGGGAGGATCGGGCCTCGGCTCGCTGCGCCGGATCTTGGCCGTGCTGGCGATGCTGGCGGGCGCTGTGATCGGGGCGCTCCTACTCAAGGTCGGCTTCGTGGTGACGTTGTGCGCGGCGGCGGCGCTGACCCTGGTCACCTGGCTGATCTACGTGCCCGCTGCGCGGCGCGCGCTCGGCAATCCCTAGGATCAGCCGATTCGCCAGCGGATCGGGCCGAGCCCGGGGAAGTGGAGCGCCTCGGCGGTCGCTCCGGTCAGGTCCCATTCGCGCCCGGCGATGTATGGCCCGCGATCGATCACCGGCACGCGGATGGCTCGATTCCCGTACACGAACGTGATCTCGGTGCCGCACGGAAGTGTCTTGTTCGCGACGCCCAGCTCCGAGACGTGGAGGACGCCTCCACAGGCCACCGGCAGCCCGTAATCGGTGTACACCGAGGCGATGCTCACATGCCAGCTGCCGGGCGCCAGCGAGGACAGCGGGAGCAGCGAGCCGGAGAGATTGAGCTGATCGAGGTGGTAGCGCGCCACAGCGGCCTTGAACTGTGCGGCTGCAGCCCGGACCTCGGCGTCGGACGGCGCCCCCTTCGCCGGCGCGTTGGTGACGGTCGCCGGGCCCGTCGGCGGGCGGTCCGGACCGGTCGAAGTCGAGGTCGTCGTCTGGATCGTCTGCGCCGATCCAGACGATGCGTTACCGGCCACGGGCTCGACCACCTGCGGGCGGCCCTGCGGAATCTGCGCCTCGGTCGTGACCGGATCGCGCTTGGCCGATTCCGAGGCGGCCGACCCGCATCCGGCCAGCACCAGCGCGGTCATCGTTGTTGCTGCTCGCAGCCTGATGGCACAAAGGTAGCCGGGAGGTGGTCCGGCAGTCCAGTTGGACCCTGCGCGCAAGGCTGTGTGGGAGACCTCTCATCGCAGCCTTAGGTTGTTCTTGTGCAGAACTCAGCTTCGTCTTCGACTCGGGCTGTGTACTGCTTTCCATGAGCAAGCAACCGATGCCGGTCTACGCCGGACCAATTCAAGTCGACGCGATCGCCCCGGACCGCGATCGGCGCGGGCCGCGTATCGAGCATCGCGTCCCCTCGCCGCAGCCGGCCCTCGCATCAGAGGGTCGCGTGACCCGGTTCCTGCGCTCGCTGTGGACCGAGGAGCAGGACGAGATCGAGCTGCGCGCGCGGCGTGCCGCCGAGTTGGCCCGCAAGCGGGCCGCGTAGTCACCTCAGGAGCGAAGGAGGACTCGGCCGACGCTCTCGGCGACGCACGCGGGCTTCTCGGAGCCCTCGGCCTCCACGGTGAAGCGGTCGACGAGCTCCCACCAGCCGCCGCGCTTCTCCTCGACCGAGATCAGCTCGGCCCTCGCGCGGACCCTCGTGCCGGCCGGTACCGGAGCCGGGAAGCGGACGCGATTCCAGCCCATGTTGACCCCGAGTGCGATCCGCTCGAGGTCCGCGTCGTCGCGGGCCGAGATCTGCTCGCGCAGCCCGTCGATCAGGCTCAGCGTGAGGTTGCCGTGCGCAATCGTGGTGCCGAACGGCGACTCCCGCGCCGCACGCTCGATGTCGACATGGATCCATTGATGGTCGCCGGTGATCTGCGCGAAGGCGTTGATGTCGTCCTGCGTGACCGTGCGCCAATCGGTCGGCCCGCGGCGCACGCCGATCGCCTCGCGCAGGCGGTCGATGGCGTCCGCGCTACTCGCCGACGAGGGCATCGGTGATGGCTTCGATCCCGACCAGCCTGGCCGCGAGCTCGTCGGAGAGCCCGTAGCGCGCGGCCAGCAATGCGGGCGCGGTGTAGCTGACCTTCGTCTGATCGTCGTCAGCCCAGACGAGCACCTTCAGCGGGAGGTCCAGGGCAGCCAGCGGCGCGGCCTCCATGACGGGCGTCCCGGCGGGCGGACTGCCGAAGATCACCACCTTCGTGTCGCGCAGGTGCAGCCCGACGGCCTCGGCCTCGCCGCTGTGGTCGATGACAGCGAACTGCTTCAGGCCCTTGTCGGCCAGGATCCCCGAGAGGCGAGCCACGGTCTCGTCCACGGACCGCGGGCTCAGTTTGGTCACGATTCCGTCGGCGCTGATCGGGGCGTTCGTCATCGCGGCTCAGGTGGCGGTCTCGGTCGCCGGCTCCATGCGTCCCCTCGGAAGTCCTCGGACCGTGATCAGGAAGGTGACGGCCATCACCCCGGCCATGATGTAGAAGACGGTCTGCGTCGACTGGGCGAAGGCAAGCTGGACGCTGTGGACGAGCGCGTGCGGCTGGCCCTTGGACGAGCCGCCTCCGGTTCCAGTCGAGCCGAACGAGCCGGCGACGTGCTGGGCGGATGCGTGGGGAACGCCGGCCTTGGTCAGCGCGTTGGTGATGTTGGTCTTGTTCTCGCGGATGAGGATCGCGCCGAGGATCGCGAGCCCGAGGCTCGCTCCGAAGTTGCGCGCGGTCTGGGTGATCCCGGTCACCTCGCTGTAGCTCGTGCTCGGGGCGCGGTTGACGGCGTCCGTGCTCGCCGTGCCGAGCATCAGCCCGAGCCCGCCGCCCGCGATGATCACGTTGATCTCCTGGGCGCCGAGCGACAGATCCGTGAGCTTGCCGGCGAGCAGGTAGAAGCCGATCGCGCCCATCACGCTCCCGCCGACCACGGCGGGCTTCGCGCCGCGCCGGTCAAGGATCCGGCCGCCGACCTGGGCCATGATCACGAAGCCGATGAAGAAGTAAAGGATGTATTCGCCGGCGTTCGATGGCGTCTTGCCGAGCGACACCTGCGCGTACACGCTCCCGAAGAAGAAGAACGGCACGAACACGACGGACATCAGCCCGAGTGCGGCCGTGTCTACGGAGAACGCGCGGTCCCGGAAGATCTCGAGCCGGATCAGCGGCTCCGTGGCGCGTCGTTCCCAGGAGACGAACGCCACCATCAGCACCACTCCGACGATGAGGCAGCCCAGCGTTCTCGCGCTCGTCCACCCCCACGCGCCGGACTGCTGCAGCCCCAGAATGAGCAGTGTCATCCCCCCGGTGATCAACACCGTGCCGCGGTAATCGAGTTTGGCCGGGTGGCGCTCGGTCTCGAGGCACGAGCGCCAGATCAGGAAGAGGGCGATGATCGCGACCGGGACGTTGATCCAGAAGATCGCTCGCCAGGTCCACTGCGTCAGGAATCCGCCCGCGATCGGACCGATGGCGGTGAGGCCGCCTGAGATCCCGAAGAAGATTGCCATCGCCTTGCCGCGCTCGCGCAGCGGAAAGGCCGCGATCACGATGCCCACCGCGGCTGGGAACAGGAGCGCCGCGGTTGCGCCCTGAAGGACGCGGAAGGTGATGATCCATGTCGCGGCGATGCTGCCCTTGGGGGTGAAGCCGCAGGCGGCCGAGGTCAGCGCGAAGCCGATGACTCCGACGATCACCATCCGGCGACGGCCGAGCACGTCGCCGAGCTTTCCCCCGAATGCGAACAGCGCCGAGAGCGACAGCAGATAGCCGTTGATCACCCATTGGGATTCCGTCGGGGAGAGCGACAGCTCGCTCTGGATCTTTGGGATCGCGATCGCGACGATCGTCTGATCGATGAACGTCATAGCGACGGCGAACACCATCGCCGCCAGGACCAGGTTCCGGTTCTCCGCGCCCGTACTGATATCTGGACACTAATGGCCTGCCCAGCGGAACACTAGACGACGTCCTGTCGCTTGATCGCGACCCGAGTCGCGAGCCGCGGGCCAGTGCGGCTACAGTCGCGCGATGCCCGACTCCAGCTCCCCTCCGCCCGCACCCACCGAGCGCGCCGCGCGCGAGGAGCTGGCGCGCTGCAACGCCGAGTTGGCGAGTACGGAGCGCAGGCTCGAGGCTCTGCGGGCCCGGCGGGCGGTCCGCCTCGCGCTGGCGCTGGCCGACTCGCGCCACCGGGTTATCCGGATGGTTCGCGGGGAGCACCCCGACCCTCGCGCAGCGATGGACAGCCCCTCGTCTGCGCCGTCTGAGCCGGCCCGGCCCGAGCCGCGCGACGAGCCACGGTTCTACTGGCCGAGCCTGACTCACTTCCACAGTCCCGTGCCGGACACGCGGATCCTCTCCCTGGAGGCCAGCCGGGCGCGGATCTGGCCGGAGGCGGCACCGCAGCGCCGCGGGATCGACTGGCGTGGCGAGCAGCAGCTGGCACTCGTCGGCGAGCTCGCGAAGCAAACGCCGCTGCGGTTTCCGGAGGAGCCCACCGCGGACCCGCTCGAGTACTACGCGCCCAACCCATCGTTCGGGTACTACGACTCGTGGGCGATGGGCGCAATGCTCCGCCATCTGCGGCCGGCGCGGATGATCGAGACCGGATCGGGCTGGACCACGCTGTTGGCCGCCCGCGTAAACCGCGAGTACCTGAACGGGGAGATGGAGCTGACCTGCATCGACCCCTATCCGCAGGAGTTCCTCAGCGGCGGCGTTGATGGGCTGGCGCGGCTCATGAAACAGCCGGTCGAGGAGACGCCGCCGGCCACGTTCGAGCAACTCGACGCCGGCGACGTTCTGTTCATCGACGGCACCCACGCGGTGAAGACCGGTGGCGATGTCGTGTTCCTGTTCGGTGAGGTGATCCCGCGCCTGAGGCGCGGGGTCGTGGTCCACGTCCACGACATCTTCCTTCCCCGCGACTATCCCGAGCAATGGGTGCTGTCCGGCTGGGGTTGGAACGAGCAGTACCTGCTCCAGGCGTTCCTGGCCTTCAACCCCGAGTTCGAGATCGTCCTGGGGATGGCCTGGCTGACCGAGAACCATCCGGATGTCGTGGCCGATGCCGCGCCGGGGCCGGCGCACGAGCGCCCCCGGTTCGAAGCGTCGCTCTGGTTCCGGCGCCGCTAGGCGCGGCGCTGTGCGCGCGAGAGTCTGAACGGCGCGAGGTCGATCTCGGGCGCGGCCCCGGTCAGCCACTGGGCGACCGCCTCGCCGATGGCCGCCGAGTGCTTGAAACCGTGCCCGGAGCAGGCTGAGACGATCAGCACGGCCTCGTGCTCGGGGTGACGGTCGATCACGAACCGGCTCCCGCGGGCGCTCGTGTACAGGCATGACACGGTGCGCACCGGTCCCGGGCCGAGCCAGGGCAGGAACGGCGCGATGCAGCGCTCGTACATCTCCGTGCTCTCCGCCGGGGTGGCCGGATGCTGCCGGCCGTCCGGCGTCGTCGTGCGCTCGTAGGACTCCGACGCGACCTTCACGCCGCCTCCGGGGCCGTCGACCGCGGGAAAGCCATAGAAACCGTCGAGGTGCACGAACCCGCGAGGGTCGCCGCCGAGGTCCCAGACGAAGGCCGGCATATCACGAAGCTGCGCGTGGCCCTGCCGGATCGGAAACCAGTAGAGGAGCTGCCGATAGACGGCGAAGACATCACGGCCCTCCGGGAACAGCTCGTTGATCCAGGCGCCGGCGCACAGCAGCAGCTGGTCGGCCTCGTAGGTCTCTCGGCGGGTGCGGACGCGGACCCCACGATGCGACGCGGTCCATCGTTCGACTCGCTCGCCGAGCCGCAGCTCCGCTCCGCCACGGCGGGCGAGCTCGAGTTGCGCCGCAACGGCGGCCTCCGGTCGCACGAACCCGCCCTCCGGCTCGTGGTATGCCTCGGTTCGCTCGTCGATCGCGAACATCGGGAAGCGGGCGCGCAGCTCCGAGTTGTTCAGATTGCGATGCTCGATGCCGTATTCGCGCGCCGATGCGCGGGTCTCTTCGAGGAACGGGCTCGACGGGTCCCCGAGGATCACGATGCCCGGCTGCGTCAGCAGGTCGGCGCCGGTGCGCTCCTCGAGCTCGCGCCACAGCTCGTGCGAGCGGCGCACGAGCGGGACGTACTCGCGCCCCTCGCCGATGGCAAGCCGGGTGATCCGGGTGTCGCCGTGGGTCGACCCCCATGGGTGCGGCGGCTGTATCGGTCGATCCCGATCACGGACGCACCGCGCTCGCTCAGCTGCGCGCACGCGGCGCTGCCCATCGCGCCGAGCCCGACGACGATCACATCGCTTCTGCCAGCCATCCCGGGTGTTGATACCCGAAGCTCTCGAGCGCCTCGAGGTCGGCCGCTTCGACCGGGGCTCGCGGAGATGCGGAGAGCTCATGACGGAAGAGGTCTGCAGCGCCTGGCTGCGCGCCCGGTCCGGACAGGCGGTAGCGAGGGGGTAGCAGCGGCCCGAACATCAGCGCCTCGCCGAGATCAGGCCAGGCGTCGACGTCCGGGGACACGCCAAGCTCCTCGGCGAGCGTCAGCGCGAGCACATTGTGGGCGTCGAGCGGCGGCTGGCCCTGGGCGATCGCGCTCCGCATCGTGGTTTCGTCGGGCAGCTGGGCGTCGCCGGCCCAGACGGCGATGATCCATCGCGCCTGCAGCTCGATTAGCGGGAAATACGGCCCCTGAGCGAGGAACTGGCCGATCACGCCGAACCGCGGGAGGTCCGGATGAAAAGTTCGCTGGTAGAGGCTGAGGCCCGGTTCGAGCACGCGCCTCGTGTCGGGATCGAGGTAGGGGATGTCGAGCTCGTAGCCAGTTGCACAGATGATCGATTCAAACCTCTCTGCCGAGCCATCGGTGAAGGTGACGACGTCCCCGGCGATGCTCGCGATCGCCGGGCGGCAGACGATGCTTCCGTCCTGGATCTGTGCGAGGTAGTCCTGGCAGAGGGAGAGCCCGGCCACGCGGATGTCGGGATCGGGCTCCGGAGCACCGAAGTCCCTCGGATTGCCTGCGACGCGAACCACCCGCGCATGCTGGCGGGCCGCCCACTCATCTCCGCTCAGATGGCGGCGCTCGAGCGCACCGAACAGCGTGTACCACTGCCAGTCCGACGAGACGCCGTCGACGACCTTCTGGATTACGTACCGAGACTTGCGGAAGGCGGAGGTAACCGGTGCGCTCGGAGCGAGGTCAGACGCGATCTCGACCCCGCTGATCCCGTTGCCGTAGACCAGTGTGCGCCGGTCGCGGAATGACTCGGAACCCGGGTAATCGAAAGCGTGGATCACCTGTCCACGGAACCCGCCGACAGCGGGGGGAAGGCACGGCTTGCGAAAACGCCCCGAGGCCACGATCACCGCATCGAATGGCTCGTCGTCGACCTTCCATCCGCGCCGCAGCGCCCCTACCCGAGTGTGTAGGCGAATTCGCTCGGTGAGCCTGAATTGCCGGGCGTAGGCGTGCAGATAGGCCCGCACCTGCTCAGCCGCGGGGTGGAGCGGATAGTCGCCGGGCGGCGGAAAGTCCGAGAACGCTGTGAGCGCCCGGCTCGTATTCGTGTGCATGCCGGGCCACACGCCGCTGTGTGGGGCGGTCGTGCTCCACTGGCCACCGAGTTCGTCGGAGGCCTCGAAGACGGTCACGTCGAACCCGGCTTCGAGCGCGTGCTTGGCGGCCACGAGTCCGCTGGGACCGGCCCCGATAATCGCTACTCGCGCTCCCCGAGTCAGCATATGCCGCGAGGCTAGCGCGATCCCGAGGAGCTGCAAGCGCGGCGTAAGATCCTCTGAGATCGACGAGCGAGGAGGGCTCAGCCATGGAGGTTGCAACCGACGAGGTGCTAACGACCGAGCGCGATGGTGAGCTGGCGATCCTCACGCTGAACCGGCCCAAGCAGCGCAATGCGCTTTCGGTCGAGCTGATGAGTCGCGTGATCGCCGCGCTGGACGAGATCCGAGACGATCCGGACGTGCGCGTCGTGGTGCTCGCCGGCGCCGGTCCCGCGTTCTGCGCCGGCCACGACCTGGGAGAGATGGTCGGCCTCGACCTCGACGGCTACCGATCGGTGTTCGCCACCTGCACCAGAATGATGGTCGCGATCCACGAGCTGCCGCAGCCTGTGATCGCGCAGGTGCACGGGATCGCCACCGCGGCAGGGTGCCAGCTCGTCGCGGCCTGCGACCTCGCGCTCGCCGCGAGCACGGCGAAGTTCGCTACGCCCGGAGTCAAGATCGGCCTCTTCTGCTCCACCCCGATGGTCGAGGTCAGCCGGGCCGTGGGCCGTAAGCGCGCGCTCGAGATGCTGCTCACCGGAGCGCCCATCGACGCGCCGACGGCGGCCGACTGGGGCCTCGTCAACCGAGTCGCGGAGCCGGAGGAGCTCGAGCAGTCCACGCGCGCGCTGGCCCGCCAGATCGCGGCTGCCAGCACAGTCACGATCGAGGTCGGCAAGCGCGCGTACTACGACCAGATCGACCTCGGCCTCCCGGCTGCCTACGAGCTCTGTCAGGAGGTCATGAGCGCCAACGCCATCGCCGAGGACGCGCAGGAGGGGATGGAGGCGTTCCTCGAGAAGCGCCAGCCGGTGTGGCGCGGCCGCTGAGACGCGTGCCGGCTCAGGACGTGGGCCCGCGGTCGGGTGCCTCAGCGCCCGCGATCGTCGCCGGCGGCCGGGGTTAGGCCGCGGGTCTGCAGCCAGAGCTCGAACATGGGATCGGTCAGCCGCGGCTTGCCGTCGACCTGGATCACGTCCGCGTTGGCGAGGAGGCTCTCGAGTGCCTTGCCGATGCTCGAACGCTTGATCCCGACGGCCGTCGCGGTCTCCTCGCTGTGCAGGGGGGTCCTCGCCACCGCCAGGGCGCGCGCGACGCGACGCTCGTTCGTGGTCAGCGCGCGCCAGATGGCGTGCATGAGCTGGGCGGAGTCGCCCACGGCCTGGTCGAGCGTGGCCACCCAGGCGCCCTCGTCGGCGGCCGTTCCCCGAGGCGTGCGCTGCCAAAGGTAATGCGCCAGCATCATGCTGCGCTGCGGGTGGCCCCGGGTGAACTCGAGCAGGGGCGCGAGCGCGGTCCCCGCGTCTCGGCCGGTCTGCTGGAAGCGGAGCGTGACGTAATCGGCCACGTCCGCGATCGGCAGCGGGGCGAGATTCCGCGGCACCGCCTGGTCGAGCAGCGGCCGCCTCGGATCTGCGAATAGCTGCTCCATGACCCCAGGGGCGGACCCGGCAAAGGCGTAGGTGGCGGCGTCGGAGTGGTGCTGGATGACGCTTCGGATCTTGCCGTCGGCGCCCGGGACGGCGAGCACGTCCTGAATCTCGTCGAACACGATCAGGCTCGTCGTGCCCTCGCGTTCGAAGATGGCCGCCGGCAGCTCGAGTAGGCGCAGGAGGACCGACTCGGCGTCGACGTGCGGGTTGCGTTGCAGCGTGGCGGTGAAGCCACCCCCACCGAGGGCGAGGCCGATGTTCCAGGTTCGGAACAGGTTCTCGACGTGACGCCGGACCGGTCCCTTGAGCCTGTCATAGGCTCGCTCGATCCGGACCACGATCTCGGCGATCGAGAGGACGTCCTGGAGATCGACGAGGACGGTCGCCATGCCCTCGCGCGACGCGGTGTCGAGGACGCGACGAAGCAACGTGGTCTTCCCGTACCGGCGAGGACCGACCAGACGAAATGAATGACCCCCGTCCGCCAGCGCGAGCAGGTCGTCTGCCTCGGGGTTCCGGTCGATCATCTGTTCAGGCGGAAGGGGCCCGGCGAAGCGGAACGGGTTGAGATCGCGAACGGACGGCATGACCCGAGCCTAGCAGAGATCGCAGAGAAAAAGTATGCGGAATCGCAGATAAAAAGTATGCAACCTCGCAGGTTGAAGGAATGCAGTACGTTTGGACCCGGTCGGCCGTGGGTAGCCACCGCGGTCGTTGGCTGCCTCCTCGTGAGGTGGCGTTGGGCGACCCCAAAGAACAACGGTCGCCCAAGTGGTTCAAAGCCCGTCGCGGAACGTGCGACGAGCGCTCTCAAGCACTCGCTGAAAGGGGTGCGGCCCACGCCCAACCAGCGTGCTCCCCGGACACCGGGGCAACAGCACGTCTGCTGGACGATGAAACACGAACAATGAAGGAGTCACTCAAATGAAACGGTTGATCATGCCTGCGGGCGTCGCGCTCGCAGCGGTGGCGCCGACCGCGGCTGTCGCCAAACCGGCGACCCCCTCGCACGAGCGCGCGTACGAGCGCGCGTACGAGCAGGTCGCTCACAAGCTCGGCCGGCGCGCGCCCGGCCGCAACATCATCAGGGACGGAGTCGCGCAGAACCGTCCAGCGACCGACGCCGAGACGGTGTCCTCGCTCGCCCTCCTCGAGCGCATGCTCTCTTCCACGCAGAGCGCCGCGCCGACGACGAGCGCGACGACGCCGTCCGTGAGAAGCGGAACGGCGGCGGGCGCGGCCGGGGTGCCGGGATGCGCGTCGGAATCCGGCACCAACTACTCCACCGGGCCGTCGAATACGAACGCCTCGTCCGGTGCCACCGGGCGCTACCAGATCCTGCCCTCGACGGCGGCCGCGTACGGCTGCAGCCTCGCGACGCCGGCGGGCCAGGACGCGTGCGCCCAGACGATCTACTCGCACCAGGGCGCCGGTGCCTGGGTCGGCTGCGGCGGATAGCCGTGCTCGCGTTGCCCGCTCGCGCATGGGCGATCACCTCGTGCGCGGGCGGGCGCCGGGCGACCGGCGCCGTCGCGCGGCGCGCGCCGCGCGGCCTAGGGGCGGCGCGGAACCCCGGTTCCGGCCCGCAGAACGAGGTCGAGGAGCGGGGTGGGGGCGAACTGCGCCATCGCCGCCTGCACGCGGGTGCCGGCGCCCACCACGTAGCGCGCCCGCGGCCGTCGTGTCGTGAGCGCCCGCTCGATCGTCGCGGCGACGCCGTCCACCGGCGCCGCCATCCGCTGCGAGCGGGGGATGCTCTTGCGGAAACCGTCGATGTGCTTGCGATACAGATCGCGGTGCTCGGCCGAGATCGACGCGACCGTCTGGTTCAGATCCTCGTCGGCGCCGCGCCACATATCCGTGTCGGTCTGGGCGGGCTCGACGAGCACGACGCGGATTCCCCACGGCGCCAGCTCCATGCGCAGAGCGTCGGCCATGCCCTCCAGCGCAAACTTGGAGGCGTTGTAGGCGCCGGTCAGCGGGGTCGCGACGCGGCCGCTCACCGAGGAGACGAACACGACGCGGCCGCGCGAGGCGCGCAGCCGCGGGAGCGCGGCCTGGGTCACCGCGACCTGCCCGATCAGGTTCACGTCGATCTGGCGCCGCAGCTCGGCGGGCGGGACGGCCTCGATCGGGCCGCCCACCACGACGCCGGCGTTATTGACCACGGCATCGAGCCGTTCCGGGAGCGCTGAGTCGAGCGCGGCCACCTGGGCGTCGTCGGTGATGTCGAGGCGGACACAGGTGATCCGGGCCGGGTTCTCGTGCACGAGCGACTCGCCGTCCTGCAGGCGGCGCAGGCCCGCGATCACGTCCCACCCGGCGCCGGCCAGCCGGATTGCTGTCGCTCGCCCGATCCCGCGGGCCGCTCCGGTGACAAGCACGCTCGGCACGCGGGCAACATACCCGACCGCGGCGCGCGCGCGAGCGCCGGCGCCCCAACGAGCGCCGCAGACGAGTAGTGTCGCCCTGGCGCCAGCGGCTGTCCGGAGACCGAGCGATCGCGAAAGGAAGAGTGTGAACATGATCGACCTGACGGAGGCGCAGCTCGCGACGCTGCGAGCGGTGTGCGACACGGTCGTGCCGTCGATCGAGCGCGCCGAGGATCCGGACGGGTTCTGGGCACGCACGGCGACGGACGTCGGCGCCGACCAGGCGCTCGTGATGGCGCTTGCGACGATGCCCGAGGAGCAGGCGGCCGGCCTTGCGCAACTCCTCGACGTCATGGCGCAACAGGGCTTCAACGACATGTCGCAGCTCTCGCGCGAGCAGACGTTCACGAATCTCTCGCTCTCCTCCGCCGATGCCGCGGTGGGGGTCGCGGCTCTGATCGGGCTGACGGTGATGTTCAGCTACGCCAACGTCGATCCGGCCACAGGCCAGAACCCGATGTGGCGGACTCTCGGCTACCCGGGCCCGATCTCCGCCCCACCGCAGGCCCCGAAGGCGATCACGCCGCTCGTGCCAGATGGTGACACGACGCTCGAGGCCGACGTCGTGGTCGTCGGGTCGGGGGCCGGCGGAGGCGTGATCGCGGCCAAGCTGGCCGCCGCCGGCAACCGCGTGATCGTGCTCGAGCGCGGGGGGTACTTCAACGAGGCCGACTTCAACCAGCTCGAGCTGTGGGCGTGGTCAAACCTGTACTGGCGAGGCGGGCCAACGCCGACCGCGGATCTCAACATCACTCTGCAAGCCGGATCGTGCCTCGGCGGTGGGACGGTCGTGAACTGGACCAACTCGCTGCGCACCAAGGACTGGGTGCGGGAGCAGTGGGCCTCGGAGTACGGCCTTACCGACGTCGCGACCGACGCCTTCGACCGTCACCTCGACGACGTATGGGAGCGGCTGTCGGTCAACGATCGCTGCTCGGAATTCAATCGGCCGACGCAGGCGATGAAGCGGGCGGCGGAGCGGCTCGGGTGGTCGTTTGCCACCGTTTTTCGCAACTGGGATCCCGATCGACACGACCCGGCGATGGCCGGCTACATGGGCTTCGGCGACCAATCAGGCGCCAAGCAGTCCACGCTTCGCACCTATCTCCAGGATGCCGCCGATCACGGCGCCGAGTTTCTCGTGGGCTGCGCGGTCGAGCATGTGATCGTGGAGGACGGTCGGGCCGCCGGCGTGTCCGGGACATGGTCGGACGGTGTTGCCTCCGCGCGGGTAACGGTGCGCGCGCCGCAGGTTGTGCTGGCGGCTGGATCGCTCGAGACCCCGGGCGTGCTCCTGCGCTCCGGCATCGGCGGGCCGGCGGCGGGTCGCTATCTGCGCCTGCACCCGTGCTCGGCGACCGTGGGTGACTACGGCCAGGACATGCAGGCGTGGTGGGGCGCGCCCCATTCCGGACTGGTCAACGAGTTCGCCAACGTCGAGAACGGCTACGGCTTTCTGCTCGAGGGCGTGCAGTACACGACCGGGCTGGGTGCGTCGGCGATCCCGTTCACTTCGGGTGCCGAGCACAAGCAGGTGATGTCCGACTTCCGTGAATGCGGCACGATGATCGGGCTGGTGCGCGACCGTGGCAGCGGCCACGTGACGATCGATGACGCGGGGGCAACGCTGCCCTGGTACACGATCACCGATCCGCTCGACCTCCACCACACCCGCGAGGCACTCGAGCGCCAGATCCGGGCCCACGTGGCTGCGGGGGCGAGACGGGTGTTCGTTCTCGCCCAGGGAATGCCGGTGTGGCGGATCGGCGACGACCTGGGCGCGTTCATCGCCCGGGCCCGCCGGATCCCCGCGCGGGCCGGCGGCCTACTGATGTTCTCCGCCCATCAGATGGGGAGCGCCCGCATGGGGACCGATCCGGAGCGCTCGGTGGCCAACCCGGAGGGCGAGCTCCACGACGTCCCCGGTGTGTGGATCGGCGACGCCTCCGCGTTCCCGACCCCGTCGGGCACCAACCCCATGATCACGATCATGGCGCTCGCCTCGCGGACGGCCGAGCGCATGATCGAAGCGACTCGTTCAAGATCGACGGCCCACTCCGCTCGGGAGGTCTCAGCATGAGCACGACACCGACCCTGATCACCCACGCGCACCACTACATCGGCGGCCAGTGGCTCGAGCCGTCGGGCACCGGGACGATCGAGGTGATCAATCCGGCCACCGAGGACGTCGTCGGCCGAGTCCCTGAGGGCACGCCCGAGGACGTGGATCGGGCCGTCGCGGCGGCGCGGGAGGCGTTCGAGTCCTGGTCCGCGACTCCGCTCGAGGAGCGGGTCGATCTGTGCACGCGGATCTCGCTCCGACTCCAGCAGCGCCAGGAGGAGATCTCGAGCCTGATCTCCCAGGAGATGGGCTCGCCGATCACCTTCGCGACGATGGTCCAGACCGCGCTGCCGATCATGGACTTCGGCTCGATGGCCCACCTGGTCGAGCACATCCCGTGGGAGCAGCAGCTCGGCAACTCGCTGATCGTTCGCGAGCCGGTCGGCGTCGTCGGCGCAATCACGCCCTGGAACTATCCGCTCCACCAGATCTCGGCAAAGGTCGCTCCCGCGCTCGTGGCCGGTTGCACCGTCGTGCTCAAGCCGAGCGAGGTGACGCCGCTGAACGCGTTCGTGCTGGCCGAGGTCTTCGACGAGGTCGGGGCGCCGGCCGGCGTGCTCAACATCGTCACCGGCTACGGCACGGTGGTCGGCGAGGCGATCGCTGGCCACCCGGGCGTTGACATGGTGTCGTTCACCGGCTCAACCCGCGCCGGCCGGCGCGTGAGCGAGCTCGCGTCGGCGGATGTCAAGAAGGTGGCGCTCGAGCTCGGCGGCAAGTCGCCGAACGTGATCCTGGACGACGCCGACCTCGAAAAGGCGGTCATCAACGGGATCCAGAAGTGCTACATCAACTGCGGCCAGACGTGCTCTGCGCTGACGCGGATGCTGGTACCGCGGGAGAACCTCGAGGCCGTCGAGCAGATCGCTGCCGCGGTCGTCGCGCAGACCCAGCCCGGCGACCCGGCCGACCCGGCCACGCAGATCGGACCGCTCGCGTCCCGGGTGCAGCGCGACCGCGTGCTCGGCTACATCGAGAAGGGGATCGAGGAGGGTGCGAGGCTCGTGGCCGGCGGTCCGGGCCGGCCCGAGGGCCTCGACCACGGCTTCTACGTCCGCCCGACCGTGTTCAGCGACGTGACCCCGGAGATGACGATCGCCCAGGAGGAGATCTTCGGCCCGGTGCTCGTGATCCAGCCCTACGAGGACGAGGAGGACGCGATCCGGATCGCCAACGACACCGAATACGGCCTTGCCGGCGGCGTCTACTCGGCCTCGTCCGAGCGCGCAAGCCGGGTCGCGCGCAGGCTGCGCACGGGCCAGGTCGAGATCAACGGCGCCGCCTTCAACCCGCTGGCGCCGTTCGGCGGCTACAAGCGCTCCGGCCACGGCCGCGAACTCGGTCCCTACGGCATCGAGGAGTTCCTCACCCTGAAGGCGATTCAGCTCTAGGCGGGCGCCGGGAGAGCGACCGCTGCCGGGGTGAACATCGCCCGGGTGGCGCCGGCGATCTCGATCACCGCGTCACGGCTATCACGGCTGACTCCCGCGGCCGAGATGAATCCGTGGATGAACCCCGGGAAGCGGCGGAGCACCGCCGAGGTTCCGGCCGCTCGCAGCGCCGCGGCATAGTCCTCGCCCTCGTCGCGGAGCGGATCGAATGCGGCGGTGACCACGAGGGCTGGGGCGAGGCCCGAGAGATCGTCGGCGAGCAGCGGCGAGGCGCGCGGGTCCCGGGCGTGCGTGCGCTCCGGTCCGAGGTAGTTGTCCTCGAACCAGTCCATCTCCGAGTCGGTGAGCAGGAAGCCCTCGCGGAACAGCTCGCGCGAACGACGGCGGCTCGTCATATCGGTGGCCGGGTAAATCAGGATCTGGGTCACGGGCGCGGGACCGCCGTCACGGGCGGCGATCTGCGCCACGACCGCGGACAGGTTCCCGCCGGCGCTGTCGCCGCCGACCCCGACGCGGTGAGGGTTCGCACCGAGCCGCTCGGCGTTCGCATGGGCCCAGCGCAGGGCGTTACGGGCGTCCTCCGCGGCGGCCGGGAACGGGTGCTCAGGAGCCAGCCGGTAGTCGATCGAGAGGATGTGGACTCCGGCGTGACGGCAGAGCAGCCGGCATACGCCGTCGTGCGTGTCGAGGTCGCCGTATGTGAACCCGCCTCCGTGGTAATAGACGAGCAGGGGATGGGGACCACCCGGCTCGGCTGGAGCGTAGTGGCGGGCCGGGAGCGGCACCGGGGTGTCGAGCCGTAGGTCTGTGACCGCTCCGACGGCGACCGGCGGGCCGGCGAAGATCGCGGCCAGGCGCCTGCGCAACTTGCGGGCCTGCGGCGGGGACAGGGTCTCCATCGGCGGCTCGTCGCGGCGCTCGAGCAACGCGAGGGACAGCTGGACCGCGGGCAGCAGCGTGTCGCCATCGAGCTGCACCGCGGGCCGTCCGGAGAGGCGCACCTGGAGCCGCGGCGGGAGGGCGGAGAGCGCCCGCACGAACTGGTGCTGCATCCGCTCGGCGGGGGTCAGCGAGAACGCTGGGTCGGCCATCGGGGGCGATCCTATCCGCTGGCGTCTGCGCGGCAGGTGCGGGCGCGCCGCCGGGCGGCATCCGGGGACGCGCCGCCGGGCGGCGCGCGCGGGTCGGTCCCGGTGCCCGTCCGCCACGCGGCGCCGAAAAAGCGGACAATCGTGGCCGGGGATTGCTCGTCGGCCAGCGCGATGCGTGGGCCGCGAGGTGTAGACCATGCGAATTCTGTCCGCGGCACACGACCACGACCGGTCTGGCGCTCCCTCGCCGGAATCACTCTGGCTGCGGGAAGCCGCCGAAGCTGCGCCGGAGGCGCCGAGCCTGACCGGTTCGGACCGAGCTGAGGTGGCGATCGTCGGCGGCGGCTACGTCGGGTTGTGGACCGCGATCAAGATCAAGCGCGCGCGACCGGGATGCGACGTGGCGCTGGTCGAACAGCGCACGTGCGGATCCGGCGCGTCCGGCAGGAACGGCGGGTTCGCGCTGACGTGGTGGCCCAAGCTGCCGATTCTGCGCAAGCTCTTCGGAGAAGACGCGGCCGTGCGGCTGTGCGAGGCCTCCGACGACGCGATCGACGAACTCGAAAGTTTCTGCGCCGAGCACGAGATCGCGGCCGCCTTCCGGCGCGGCGGCTTCCTCTGGACCGCCACGACGCCCGCTCAGATTGGAGCCTGGAACGATGCACTCGTCGCAACCGAGCGAGTCGGCCGTGATGTGTTCGTCCGCCTCTCACCGGAGGAGGTTGCCCGGCGCAGCGGCTCGACGGCGCACCTCGCGGGCGTCTTCGAGCCTCGGGCGGCGACGGTCCATCCCGGCCACCTGGCCCGGGGTCTGCGACGCGTGGCGCTGTCACTCGGAGTTCGGATCTTCGAGCGCACGCGGGTCGACGGGCTCGACCGCGGCCGGCCCGCCGTGCTCCGGACCCCCGGGGGGACGCTGACGGCGGACCGCGTCGTTCTGGCGACCAATGCCTGGGCGGCGGGATTGCGCGAGCTTCGCAACCGCATGGTGGTGGTCTCAAGCGACATCGTGGCGACCGCACCCGCCCCCGAGCAGCTCGATTCGATCGGATGGACGGACGGCGAGGCGATCTCGGATTCATTGCTGATGGTCGACTACTACCGCACGACCGACTCGGGGCGGATCGTGTTCGGCAAGGGCGGATGGACGATCGCTTTCGGTGGCCACATCGGTGCGGCGTTCGACCGCAACACGCGCCGGCTGAGGGAGGTGACCGCCGCGATGCATCACGTCTACCCGTCGCTCCGGGGCATTCCGATCACCGACGGCTGGAGCGGTCCGATCGACCGCCCCGCCATGGGGCTGCCGCTGATCGGTCATCTCGGAGGACGGCCCCACATCGTCTACGGCGTGGGGTGGTCGGGCAACGGCGTTGCTCCGTCTGTGGTCGGCGGCCGCATCCTGGCGTCGCTCGCACTCGACCTCGCCGACGAATGGAGCCGGTCCCCGATCATCGACGGTGTCCCCGGGGGCTTTCCACCCGAGCCGATTCGCTACCTCGGCGGCCACCTCGTCCGGACAGCGGTCGCGTCCAAGGAGCGAGCCGAGCTCGACGGGCGTCGCCCGCGGACGGTCGCGCGGGCGCTGGCCCGCCTCGCACCGGGGTCGTTCGCGTCCGGTCATCCGGACGGCGCTTAGGGCGACGGTCCCACCTACTCGGGCAGACCGACCCAGGCGACGCTCCGGTCCCAGAGCTCGGCCGCGAGCTCAGGCGTCGCGGTCTTGCTCGGCTCCTGGCGGCGGCAATCGTCGTAGTAATGCCCGCTCTCGCCGCCGACCTCGGGCGAGGTGGCGCAGTACAACGACGTCTTCGCTCCCTCGGTCGGCGGAAGCATCCGGCGCTTGATCAGCGGACGGACCGGCCAGGGCACCTGCCGCCAGACGTTGGTGGCGATCGCCCCAGGATGCAGCGCGTAGGTCGTCACGCGGTCGCTGTCCAACCGCCGGGCGAGCTCCTGTGCGTGGAGGACGTTGGCCAGCTTCGAGACGAAGTACTCGGGCAGGCCGGTTCGACTCCTGGTCCGCTTGCGCACGGCGTCGTAGTCGATTCCCGGCGCGCGGTAGTGCCCGATGCTCGACACGTTGACGATCCGGGCCGGCGCGTTCTCGCGCAGGCGATCGAGCAGCAGACCGGTGAGCAGGAACGGCCCGACATAGTTCGTACCGAACGTCACCTCGAACCCGCTCTCGGTCATCCCGCGCTTGCCCGCAAGTCCCGCGTTGTTGATCAACACGTGCAACGGCTCGCCGGAGCTCAGGAACTCGTCCGCGCACCTGCGCACGGACGCGAGATCGCCCAGGTCGAGCGCGAGGAACTCGAGTCCGCCGTTGCCCGTCTGCGAGACGATCTCGTCCATCACCGGCCGGGTCTTCTCCTCGGACCGGCCCGCCAGGATCACCCTTCCTCCGCGCGCGGCCAGCTCGACCGCGGTCTCCCGCCCGATGCCGGAGTTGGCGCCGGTGACGAGAAAGGTTCTGCCGTCGAGATCGCCGATGTCGGGAGGATACGCACGCCTTCCCGAGTGCGACCGCGCCGGGAGGCTCGTCAGTCCGGGTCGTGCAGCGATGGCGCGTACGAGATCCCGACGATCGCGCCCTCGGGCGACTGCAGCCTCGCCACCGTCTGACCCCACGGCTCCTCGCGTGGAGGATGGAGCATCTCGTAGTCGGCCCGCACCAGCTCCTGGGCCGCGGCGCTGACGGCATCCGCGTCCGCGACATCGAACTCGATGCTGACCTGAGGCACCGGCCGCTCGTCCGGCCACCGCGTGGTGCCGAAGCACGCCTCGGCGGCCTGGGACAGCGGCCAGACCGCGAAGTGCCTGCAGCCGTCGATCTGCTCGCTGTGGTGGTACTCGTCATCGCTGCCGCTCGCGAGCGGCAGCCCGAGCGCGTCGACATACAGCCTGCGGCTCGACGGCGGGTCGGGCGCGATCATCGCCACGCTCGACAGGAACTCGATCTTCATCAAACCTCCTCGGTCGCATCTGCTCGGAGGACGATCCAAGCAGAGTCTGCGAGACACCTCTTGTATGAAACGGACGTGTGGGGGCGGGAGCCCGCCTGGCTCTCGCTCTGGGATGCTCGAGGCGCGGGCGTGACTAGGACGGGCCGGGACAGCCCGACCCCTCGCCAACCTACCGCAGCGTCCGCGGCAGTCCGAAGAGCGGGAAGACACTGCTGTCCGCGAACCAGGTCATGGCGGAGATCTGTTCGCCGTCGAGTGTCAGGACGAGAAATCCGGCCGGTCGCGCGATCTCGGTCTGGGGGGATGGGAGGTAGCAGCCGAAGGCGGGTTGGCCGTTGGCGCGCGTCGGCACGAGCCGCAGTGGCGTACCCCGGCGGACGGCGCGGTCGTTCAGGAAGGCGCCGATCGCGGTGCGGCCCTGATACTCGTGGGGCTCCGGCGGCATCGTCAGCCAGGCGTCGTCTGTCAGCAGGGCGACGACGCTGTCGATGTCGCCGATCTCGAACGCGTCCGCGAGGCGGCCGACGATGTCGCGCTCGAGCTTGGAGTTCGGAAGCGGCGTCCGTTCGCGCCCTGTCGCCGGCAGGCGGGTCTCGAGCGCGCCGCGCGCGCGGCGCAGCAGGCTGTTGACCGAGGCCGCGCTCGTGTCGAGGATCTGCGCGACCTCCTCGGCGCGGAAGCCGAGCACGTCGCGCAGCACGAGCACGGCGCGCTGCTGCGGCGGGAGGTGCTGAAGGCCGGCGATGAACGCGAGCGCGATTGCCTCCTTGGCCTCGTAGCGCGCGTCGGGGCCGGGAGCGTCGGTCGGAATGTCATCCAGCAGGACGTCGGGGTAGGGCTCGAGCCAGATCGGCTCCGCGCGGCGAGTCGGCTCGGGCGCCTCGGTCATCCGCAGCAGCTCCTCCGGGCGGCGCCGGCTCGCACGCAGCGCATCGAGCGAGCGGTTGGTCGCGATGCGGTACAGCCAGGCGCGAACCGACGCGCGCCCCTCGAAGCGCTCAAGACCCCGCCACGCGGCCAGCAGCGTCTCCTGGAGCAGGTCCTCGGCGTCCTGCGCCGACCCGACGATCCGATAGACGTGCACCTGGAGCTCACGCCGGTACGGGTCGGTCAGCTCGCGGAACGCGTCTTCGTCACCCGCACGAGCCCGGGCCAGGGTCTGTTCGGTCACGCCCGCATCCTCTCACCGTCTCTTCCTTTCGCCGCCATCACACGTAATGACGTCGGGGCGGCTCGAAATTCGTCGCTCAGTTTTCGTTGCGGCCGACGCCTCAACCAACGCAGCACGCAACAGCCCACTGAAAGGAGCACCGAGATGGGAAAGATCGTGATCAGCGAGAACCTCTCGCTCGACGGAGTCGTCCAGGACCCGACCGGGGAGGAGGGCTTCAGGCACGGTGGCTGGTTCGGACAGATCAAGGACCGCCCCGAGGTCAACAAGCTCGCGCTCGACGATGCGCTGGGCGCCCAGGCCCTACTGCTGGGTCGGCGGAGTTATGAGTTCTTCGCCGCACGGTGGCCATCCCGGACCGGCGAGTTGGCGGATAGGTTGAACAGCCTGCCCAAGTTCGTGATTTCCTCGACCCTCGAAGATCCGGAATGGAACAACTCGACGGTCCTGAAGGGCGAGCCGGTGAGCGAGGTCTCGAACCTGAAGCGGGAGCTAGACGGGGACATCGTCGTCCTCGCCAGCTTCCAGGTTGTGCACACTCTGATGGAGCACGACCTCGTCGACGAGCTGCGGCTGAAGGTCTTCCCGGTCGTGCTCGGGACCGGCGAGCGGCTTTTCGGCGAGACCAGCGACAAGAAGCCGATGCGCCTCCTCGACACCCGAACCATCGGTGACGGCCTCGCCTACCTCACCTACGAGCTGGTCGGAGAGGGGTAGACGGGCGGCGCCGGATCCGACCGGTTGGTCAGCCTCCTTCAGTCGCGCGCGGCGTGCGCTCTGGAGCGCCAGCTGATGATCATGAGTGTGATCAGGGTCAGCCCGGCCGCGATCAGGAAGCCTTCGTTACTCCGAGCCGAGGATCTTGGCCTTCTCGGCGGCAAACTCGGCGTCGGTGAGCGCCCCTCGAGCGTGCAGGTCGGCGAGCTTCTCCAACTGGTCCAGCGAGTCGGCTTCACCGCCGCCCGCGGGGGCTGTCGAGAACCTCGCGACGGATCCCGGGCTCTGAGCGGCCATCTTCCTGATCCGCTCCCTCATCTCCTCTATCTGCGCCGGGTCTGTCGTCACGTGCCACTCGGCACTCCCCCCTCGCACGACGACGTCAGGCGTGGCGGACGGCGCTGGCGCGGCCGCGGAGTCCTGCGGAGCCCCGTCCTTCACGGCTTCCCAGTTGTCGCGATTGGCTTTCGCGAAGGCACGATTCTCGGCCTTCAGCTCAGAGGTATCGAACTTCACCTTCTGTCGCTTCACGTCGCAGAAGACGGGTACGACCTCGCCGATGTCCGCATCGACGAACCGGATGTACTCCGAGTTGTACGAACTCATCACGGTGGCGCGAAAGACAGAGGCGCCGTCGGCTGGCCGGACGTCTAGTACGTACTCCCACTGGTAGGTGAGATCGATACCTGGGTTCGGTTGGATCTTTCTTCGAGCGACGACCGTCGCCTGCCCCGGCTCCCAATGGTGTCCGAACATCGCACGTCTCCCTCGTTCGACCCGACGTCGTGCTCCGAAGATTACCGGCGATCACCTCTGCTCAGAGCCCGGCGTTTCAGCACGACGGGTTGTCGACTGCAAGGGCCAGCCGCCCCGGCCGAAAACTCCCTCGGCTCATATCGGAGATGTACGGTCCACGAGATGACCGCTCTGGGTCAGCGGGTGGATCTCGGTGACGGCCGCCAGGCCGCTTACGAGGTGATCGGGGACGGCGATCCGCTGCTCTACTTCCAGGGCGGACCGGGTTTCAGCGCGGCGCTTCTGCGGCCGGAGGCACGGTTGCTCGCCGACCATTTCGCCGTGTATCTGATCGACCCGGCGGGCTCGGGTGGCTCGACGCCGCCCGACGATCAGTCTCATTACGACAACGTGGGCCATGCTCGCTTCTACAACGAGGTGCGCCACGCGCTGGGGGTCGGTCGCGCCACGATCATGGGGACCTCGTTCGGTGGCATCGTCGCGATGACATACGCCTCGCTGTTTCCGCAGGCGACGACTCGGTGCATCTCGGTGGCATCGCGCGCGGTCGGCGAGGAGGTCGAGGACGCGGAGGCCGCGGCCGAAATGCAGGTGTTCCTAAGCCGTCATTCGCAGCAGCCGTGGTATCCGGAGGCTCGCGAAATTTGGGATGGGTGGACTGACCGCGTGCTGGCGGCCGAGGATAGCCGCGAGGTCGAGGCGATGATGGCCACGGTGTTGCCGCTGTACACGGCTGATCCAGACCGTCCCGGCGTGCAGGCCATGATCGAGCAGTGGCGGCGGGATATGAAGAGCGATCTCGCTGCGATCAAGGCGTGGGAGTCCGGCCTCTGGCAGACGATCGATGCGCGGCCGCTGCTCACCAGGATCAAATGCCCGACGCTGGTCCTGGTTGGTGCCCTCGACCTGATTTGCGGGCCGACGCAGGGGCGACTGATCGCAGATATCGTTCCCGGCGCGCAACTCGTGATCGTGCCCGATTCCGGCCACTTCATTGCCGCCGAGGCGCCTGATCGCTTCAGGGACGAGATCATCAAGTTCGCTGCCTGAGCTTCCGCGCGGAGCAAGGGCGGGACTACTCGTGCCGACCGTCGAGCAGGATCCTCCAAGGCTCGATCGACCTGATCGCGAGCATGCCGTTCTGGTGCCAATTGTCCTGCGCGAGGCGCTCTCGGACCGCCTCCTCCGAGGGGGCTGAAATCGCGTGCAGGATCTCGCGCTCTCCAGCGAGTGGTCCCCCAAGGACGATGAACCGTTCGTCGACCAGGGAGTCCATGAATTGAGCGTGCTCTTCCCAGCCCTCTTGCTCGCGCAGATCGCGCGACCAATCCCATGGACCACCACGCTCGAGGCGAACTGCAAAGAACACCACCGAGACCTTACGCCGAGTACCCCGTCTGCGCCGGAACCGTGCATGTCCCCGCCGATCGCATTCGCCCTCCCGCGGTGGTTGCGAGGCCAGGACTCGACAGGCTTGTAGTCTGGGGTCGTCCGGGACGAGGTCGTTCGAAGTGGGAAGAGCAGACAGACGCGAGGGATATCGATGAGCGAAACCACGCAGTTCATCATTGGAACCGAAGTCGCTTGTACCGACGGGGTCTGCGGCGATCTCAGACGCGTGGTCATCGATCCCGTCGCCCGCGCGATCACCCACCTCGTCGTCGAGCCAAGGCATCGGCGAGACGCGGGTCATCTTGTGCCGATCGATCTCGTGACCTCTACGGCGAAGGAGATCGAGCTGAGCTGCACCACGTCTGAGTTCAACGCGCTCGAGGCCGCTGAGGAGTCACAGTTCCTGTCTGGGGGCGGCGGGCAGTTGGGTTACAGCGAAGACCAGATGCACTCGCTGCCTTACTACGGCCTTGCCACGCGCGACATGGGCACCCGTGTGAGCGGTTTGGGGATCAGCGCGGCCGGACGAAACACCGATCCCCAGCCGGTCAGCTACGACCACGTGCCCGTGGGTGAAGTGGAGGTGAGCCGTGGCGATCACCTATATGCCGACGATGAGCCTGTCGGGCGGGTACAGGGACTCGTCATCGATCCCAGCGATCATCACGTGACACATATCCTGCTCGAGGAGGGCCACTTTTGGGGCAAGAAGAGCGTCGCCATTCCGATCAGCGCCGTGAAACGGGTCGGCGCGATAATTCGACTGAACCTCACGAAGGACGAGGTGGAGGATCTGCCACCGGTTGATCTCGATCACCCGGGTGATCTGGGCGGGCCGGGAGCGGCCGCCAGCTAGCCGCGGGCTCGATCGGGCCGGCGAATCAGCGGGTACGCCTGAGCCCGGCCAGGGCGCGACCGTGTCCTATACGAGCACCCGTCGCCTGAAGTTCCGCAGCCCCAGCGCGAGGAAGAACGCGCAGAAGGCGATGAGTACCGGGTAGACGACGTACAGGGGCATGTGTGAGATGTTCGTGAGGGCTGCGCGCATGCCCTCGGCGACATAGATCAGTGGGTTGATCAGGACGATCGTCTGAAGCCAGTGAAAGCCGCCGAGCTTGACAGGAGACAACCGCGTCCACTGGTAGTACGTGCCGCCGAGGAATGTGAGCGGTAGGACCACGAAGCCGAACATCAGCCCGATGTTGCGAGGCTCGAACGTGCTGCCGAGCAGCAGGCCGAGCGAGGTCATCGCGACGCACGCCAGCGGGATCAGCGTCACCACCACGGCCCAGTGGACGTCGAGGTGCGCGTGGACGCCGGGGGCGTGGATGACAGCGGCGATCGGGAACACGATCACGGCCGCGAGCGCACCCTGCACGGCGCCTGAGAGTACCTTTGCGATCGCGACCAGCCAGATCGGGCATGGGGCTTGGACACGGTCCTCGATCTCGCGTGTGTACCCGAACTCCGTCGACATCGGCAGGGCGACCGCCTGGATGCCCTGGAACATGATCGAGATCGAGACGACGCCAGGTACGAGCACGGTTGCGAAATGGGACTCCGCCACGGGCCCAGCGCCCGAGCCGATGCCCTGGCCGATCCTCGGGAAGACGTAGAGGAACACGAACACGAGCAGGAAGGGCTGGATCAGCGTCCGCGCGACGAACTCGCCGAAGTTCTTGCGAAGCACGACGAGGTCCCGCAGGATCAGGGCGCGCAGCGCGTCGCGGCTGGCCGCTGAAGGTGGAACGCGTCGGCTCGAGGGCGATCGCAGCCGGCCCAGGCGTGTGCACGACGGCGGGCGAGGAAACGGTGCTCGTCTTGATCATTCGCGCAGCTCCTTGCCGGTCAGGTTGATGAATACCGTCTCGAGCGTCGGCTCAGCCACAGCCAGATCAATGAGGTCAAAGCCGCTGCTCTCGGCCGCGTTCACGACGCGCGGGACGATCCGCTCGGCCCCGGTGACGTGCAGCTCGACACCGCCCTCGATCAGTCTCGTCCGCGTAATGCTCTCGATCTCGCGCGAGAGCCGCTCGGCAAGCGGCCCCGGATCGCCGCTCGCCTTCACGGTCACGATCGTGTCCGCGCCGACCGAGCGCTTGAGCGCAGCCGGAGTGTCGAGCGCCAGGATCCTGCCGTGGTCCATGATCGCCACCCGGTTGCACAGCTGATCGGCCTCCTCCATGTAATGCGTCGTGAGCAGGATCGTCTGGCCCGCGGCATGGAGTTCACCGAGGATCTCCCAGAGCGCCAGCCGGCTCTGTGGGTCGAGTCCAGCCGTCGGCTCGTCCATGAATAGGACGGCGGGTCGGTGGAAGATCGCACGCGCGACCATCAGCCGCTGCGCCATCCCCCCCGACAGCGCGAACACCGACGCCTGAGCCCACTTGGTCAGATGGAACTGCTCGAGCAGCTCGTCGGCGACGCGGCGCGAGTCCGCCGCCGGCATTCCAAACAGGCGGCCATGGAAGTACAGGTTCTCCCACACGGTCAGCTGCCGGTCGAGTGTGTTCGTCTGCGACACAACCCCGATTAGCTGTTTGGCCAGCGCCGGATGGGCAACCACATCGACCGAGCCGACATGGGCGCTCCCCGCGGTCGGGATCACGCGCGTCGTCAGCATCCCCGCGGTAGTCGTCTTTCCGGCACCGTTAGGCCCGAGAAGCCCGAAGATCTCACCGGCTGCGACGGAGAGGTTGAGCTTGTTGACGGCCGCGACGTCGCTGCCCGCGTAGACCTTAGTCAGCTCAACGGTACGGATGATCGCCTGCGCAGCGGCGTCGCCGTCTGCCGCCCTGGACGTGCTCGGTTCGGTCGTTCGCATGGCGTCTGCAGTCAATGATCGCCGATCCGCACGCGAGCTCCGTCCGCGACGTGGATGGCGTGGACGACGTGACTAATACGCCTGCTGGACCGCGCCGTTGATCAGCTGTTGATCGCCGAAGATCGAGAAGACCTCCGGAAACGGAGGGGCGGTCAGGGGGATGTTGCCTATGAGGTTTGCGAACACGAGGGTTCGTCCGCTCTTCGTTTTCATGTAACCCACCAAGTTCGATGCGCCGGCGATCCCGAGCGTCGGGTTGGCGAAGGCGACACGGTTACCGGGCTTGGCTTCGATCATGCCGACCGATGGCGTCCCTCTGCCCAGCGTCGCAAGCGTCCCATTCACGCCAACGACCGGCAGGGCGGCGCGCAGCGCGGAGCCGTAGGGCGTGAGAAGCGCCCGGCGAAGGAATGTCGTGATCGCAATCGGGTTGATCCGATCGCGGTCGTCGGACCCCGCGCCGTCGAAGGCGAACGTTGTGTCCGGCGGCGATCCTAGGCGTGCGGCGTTGCTCTGGAGGTACGCCAGGCCGGCCGGGCAGTTGCGCTGGCGATGTTTGACGGCCACCAGGCACACGAGCAGGTCGGCGCCGCGGTTGGCGCTGACCTTGAGGATCACCTTCACGATCTGCGAAAGCGGGGCCGACGTCCGCAGTGCTACCCGGCGACTCGCCGGGTAGGTACGACTACGCGGCAGCAGATTCCGCGGGTTTGGTCCGACGGACCGCGCCGCGACGCTGACGCCGGCGCGGCGCAGCGCCTCGATGAACGCAGTGCGGGCGAAGGCAGCTGGGTTCGGGATGAAGAACACCTGGAGCAGTGGGCCCGCGCCGGCGGGGACCGTGCCGCTCACGGTGACCTCGCCCGGGCCGGTTTGCGTGACCTGCCACGAAGGCGCCGAACCTCGGGCGGTCGTCTTGACGGTCGAGCGCACATGCCACGCAGCGGTTCGCGGCCGGTAGGAGATGCGGGCCGCCTGTCCTTTACGGGTCGGGGCGGCGGTGACATCGAGGAAGTTCTCGTTGATCCCAACCGGCGACATGACACCGTCGGGCCAGCCGGAATACGTGTTGAACAGACGGTCGTCGATGACGACGTTGCCGCTGACCCTGCGGATCCCAGCGGCGCGCACCTGGCGCGCGAGCTGCTCGACGCCGGCGAGCGGATTGGAATGCGGCACCAGCGTAGGGCCGGGCGCGCCGTTCGCGTCGCTGTGATCGAGCTGCGGCGCGCTGTTGTACGCCTGCGTCCCGTTCGGTCGATCGCGCAGGCCGAAGCTGAAGTCGCCCGATGCGACGAGCACGAGGTTGCCGTTCAGCGCGCCACGACGAACGCTGCCGGTGCGAAAGACAGGCGTGCGGAAGCGATAGCCCGCTCCGTAGTCGTGCAGGACCGCCGCCGCGCTGTACAGCTTGAGCGTCGAGCCCGGCGTGAACATCTGCTCGGCATTCTGCGAGACAAGCACCTGTCCGGTCTTCGCGTCGGCCACGAGTAGGCCCCACGTCGAGTGGGCGTAGCGAGCCTTTGCCTCGACGCGCGCAATCACAGCGGCCACGCTTGGCGGTACCGGTGTCACGGTCGGCGACAGCGGTTCGACCGCACTTGCCGTCGACGGTACCAGCGCGAACACCATGCCGGCCACCGTGACCAGCCTTGCCCCTAGACGCATGAGAGCCCTCCTCAGTAGGAGGTCGAGTCTATCCAAGCATGGGGGGCGCGGCACCGTATGCCGTCGAGGCCGAGGGCTGCGGGAGGGTCGCGTTCACCGATTTCCAAGTCCACGGTGCTAGCGGCCTTGGGTGGGGTCGTCGTAGGGGTCGGTGCCGATCTTGCTGCCCTGGGTCGGATCGAACCGATCTGCGCGGTCGTCGCGTCTCGTATCAGGGAGGTCCGGGGCAAGGGTTGGCCACGCTTGGCTTTCGGGGTGGTCTTGCTTGATGTCGGGAGTAACGGTGGTTGTCACGGTGTTTTGTCTCCTTGAGGGGATTGGTTCTGTTCAACGGTTCGAGCTGCTAGCTGTGAGCGGGGAGGACCGTCTTACCAATCCGGTCACGACGTCGTAGACGTGCCCGGAGACAGTGACGCGCGGGGAGATCGCGGGTGCGGAGCGCAGGCGCTCGACATCGCGAGCGACGGTCGCCGCCGGATCCAGGACGGCGTGCTCGCGCAGGGTCGACTCATCGGCGCCGATCCGCTGCGCGTAGCGGCGACGAAAGGTGTCGTCGGCGAGCGCGCCGGTTCCGCATTGCGTGTGGTGGATCACGGCGACCTCGAACAGCGGCCCGTCGGGCAGGACGTTCTCAGCGAGCTGGCCGATGAACGCGACATCGTTGATGACCTCCGGGGTGACCCGCCCGCCGACGTTGCGGATGACCATCGCGTCGCTGAGGCCGAGCCTTAGGAAGTGCGCGGGGTCGACGCGTGGGTCGAGGCACGTGAGCACGAACAGGCGCAGCTTGGGGAAGACGACGGCGCCCTCGTGGCCGCCGGCGGCGGCGAAGGCGCGGTTGCGCTCGAGCGCGGAATCGACGTTGGCCGCGCCTTGCTGGTCGCGGCTGGCCAGCTCAAACCCGGTCGCTCGGCCCACCTCGGAGCCGGCGGTCGTGATCGGCGGTGCGGGTGGGTGCGTCCTCATGGTGCGATGTCTCCTGTTGCTTGGGGGGTGGGGTTCAGCCGCGCGCCGCGGCTGTGGCGGGCGAGGCGAGTGCTCGCAGCTCTGGCGTGTCGTCGCTGGTGGTCGTCGGCTGGGCAGGCAGCAGTGCCAGCGCCATCACCGCGCCGGCGGCGGCGACGCCGGCGGCGAGGTAGTTGGCGGCGGTGAATCCATGGAAGAACGCTGAGTCAGCGGCGTTGTGCATGGCCGATGCGAGCACAGGATGGCCGCCGGACCCGAGCTTGCTTGCGGCGCTGAGCGCGGCGCCGACGGACGCTTGGGCGGTTCGCGCGACGGTCGCCGGCAACCCAACGGGGAGAGCGCTGGTGAGCCGGCTGGCGTACAGCGACGCGTACACGCTGCCGATCACGGCCACGCCGAGGGTGCCGCCCAAAAGGCGTGTGGCGTCGTTGACCGCCGACCCGACGCCGGCCTTCGCTTTCGGGACGACGCCCATGATCGCCTCTGTCGCGGGCGCGCTGGTGAGGCCCATCCCTGTCCCGAGAACGACCATCTGGGCGGCGATCGTCCCGTAGCCGGTCGTGACTGACGAAGTCGAAACCCATAGGTAGAACGCGGCCATCGAGAACAGACCGGAGGCAACGATCAGCTTCGTGCCGAACCGGACGGACAGCTTGGTGCCGAGGATCGAGGAGATCGCGACGAACGAGGCGACCGGCAGCAGGCGCACGCCGGTCGACAGCGGGCCGTACCCCTTGACGAACTGGAACATTTGGGTGGCCAGGAAGATGAATCCGGACAGCGCGAAGAATGAGATCGCGACCGCGGCGCTCGCGGCGGTGAACCGCGGGTTGCGGAACAGGCTCACGTCGAGCATCGGCTGCTCCGTGCGCCGCTCCTGGGCCACGAACGCCGCCGCCAGCACTGCCGTCAGCGCGAAGCTGCCGATCGTCCGCGCGCTTCCCCAACCATGGTTAGGCGCCTCGATGATCGTGTAGACGAGCAGGCCGATTGTCGCGGTCGACAGCGCGAATCCGGCCCGGTCGGTCCGCGGCGCGCGCGCGTCACGCGAGGTCGGAACGTAGCGGGCGACCAGGACACCGGCGCCGGCGGCGATCGGCACCATCGCGAAGAAGATGCTGCGCCAGTCGGAGAGCTCGAGCAGCCAGCCGCCGATGATCGGTCCGAGCGCGATCGCCGCGCCCGTGATCGCGCCCCACAGGCCGATCGCCCGGGCGCGCTCGCTCCGCTCGGTGAACACGTTGGTGAGCAGCGAGAGCGTCGACGGGAACACCATCGCCGCACCGACGCCCATCACCGAGCGCGCCGCGATCAGCGCGCCGGCGCTGTCCATCAGCCCGCCCGCCAGGCTCGCCAGACCGAAGACCGACAGTCCCGCGAGCAGCATCCCCTTGCGCCCGAACCGGTCAGACAGGCTGCCCATCGCCAGCACCGAGCCGGCGAACAGCAAATTGAACGCGTCCACGACCCACTGCAGCTGCGAGTTCGACGCGTGCAGCTGGCGCACGAGCGACGGCAGCGCGACGTTGACGATCGTCGTGTCGAGATTGATCACAAACGCCGCCAGCAGCAGCGAGACCAGGATCAATGGCTTTCGCTTCATTGACTCCTCCTGCGGAGAGCTAACTTGCGTCATGCAAGGCAGGCTACGCATGACCCTGGCTTTTGTCAAGCAAGTTAGCTATGATTGCGGCGTGCTCCAGCGCGACTATCCAGGCCAGGTCTGCTCGATCGCCCGATCACTAGAGGTCATCGGGGAGCGCTGGACTCTGCTGATCCTCCGCGACGCCGTGGTCGGCCTAGAGCGGTTCGAGGAGTTCCAGGCGAACCTCGGGATTGCCTCCAACGTCCTCGCCAACCGGCTCAAGCGGCTGTGCGACGACGAGGTGCTCGAACGCGTTCCGGACCCGGAGCGGCCCGGCCGGCCGAAGTACGTGCTCACCGACAAGGGACGCGAGCTCGCGCCTGCCTTGATCGTGCTCATGAAATGGGGCGATCGCCACTATCCGACCCCGGGCGGCCCACCCCGACTCACCCTCCACGCCGGGTGCGGAGGCAACATCGGCCCAGACCTGCGCTGCGACCGGTGTGGCAAACACGCGGCGCGCGGGGAGATCGAGCTTCCGCCCGGCCCGGGGGCGCCGCACGGGGAACACGCCGGACCGTGAGCATCGGCAGCGCGTCGGTCCGGCAACCTGGAGTGTTCAACCAACCTCAGGTTGAGCGCGCGCCCGTGGATCAGGTCTGAGCTGCGGCGCGCCCGAACACGAACTGCTGCTCGAAGGTGAATCCGGTTTCCAGGGCGCGCTTCGCCGGACACATATCGACAACGCGGCGGAGCCGACGGATCTGGTCTGTCGTCAGCTCCTCGGGGAGGTGAACCGTGACCTCGGCGTGCCGTGGGATCGAGTCGGGGTCGTATTCGACTTCGACACTCAGGTCACTGAGTTGCCAGTCGCGCGCACGTGCGTAAAGCGCGATCATTGTCGAGGCGCACGCTGCGAGCATCGCTGCAAGCAGTTCGTGCGGGGCGGGTCCTTCGTCCGTGCCGCCGAGCCGCTCGGGTTCGTCGGTAATGAGGATGTGGCGACCGTTGACGTCGACCTCATGTCGAAGCGCGCCGTCGATTGAGTGGGCGGTCGCGGTCATCGTCATGGGTTGGATGTTCCGCGGTCTCGGCCGGACACGCATCCGCCTTACGCCGCAGACACAGCCGGAGGGACTACCGAGTAGGTCGCAGTGAACCGGCAGCTGCTGGGCCGTCCGGGTGCTGCTCGTGACGTGCGCCGTGGTGAGCAACCCTGCCAATTAGCAGGGCTTTCTTGAGAGCGAGAGGGAGTTCCTCGCGACGATGCGGCGTACGTAACGTCGATGTTGTACGGCGCGCTGTCTGGGGCCGAGGGGGCTGGCGACTATGTCCTGCATGTGCTCAGAAGCTGGCACCTGCAGCGCGTGTCGGCGTCCAGGCTGCCACGGTGAGGGCGAGGAGCCACATGGCGAAGATGAGGCCGACGAGGATCGCGAACCATCCTTGCGGTGAGAACGGTCCGGTTCCGGTCTTCACGGCGAGCGGGCCGATGAGGCTGATGACTGCGATCGGGACCCCGATCCATGCTGTCCAGCGCGGCAGGGCTCGGTGGCGGAACGTAGCCGCGACGACGATTGCGATCCAGGCTCCGAATGCGAAGCCGGCGGAGTTGTAGGCTAGCCAGCCGGCGTCCCACAGCGCTCGTGCGACGGCGGGATTGGTGGCGGGGCGGTACGCGACGGTCATGAACAACGCGGTGCCCGCACCGAAGATGCCGGCACCGGCGATCACCGTCGCCAGCGAGGCGATCGCGAGCCAGCCGGCCGTGCCTTCGACGCGCCGGATGCGGCGATACAGCCCGGCGGCGAAGACCATCAACAGTGGCACACCGACGGCGAATAGGAGGTAGCTTGCGAGTAGCTGATCGCGATGGATCGTCGCGTAGTGGACGATCTGGACGCCGGACGAACCGGAGTTGGGTCCATGCGCGGGCGTGAGCCCGAACGCGCCGAGGTAGACCATCACGGTGGCCAGGCCGACGATCGCCAGCTGCCTGTTGTTGCGCTCCGACGCGTTCATCACATGCCTCCTTTTGGTCGTCGAGCGGCGGTCACGCGATCGTGGCGGGTTGTTGTGATGCCTCGAGGATCGGGAGCGGCTTGATCAGCGGCTCGAGCACCTTTGCCGATTCGTGCGGCATGAGCACCTGGTCGGGGCGGAGCTTGATCAGCTCACGCTTTGAGTCGTCGATTTCCCAGACGTCCTCGCCGATCAGGCGGCACTGGTCGTCGTAGGGCCAGATCATGTGCTCGACGTTAGCGACCAGGTACATGGCGTCTGGGTCGACGTCCTGGCCGGTGGCGGCGAGCACTGCGCCGGGGGTCTGCTGGTAGATCGTTGCTGTGGAGCAGATGATGTTGTCCCCGACTGCGAGCTTTTCGTCTCCGTTGGTGTAGAAGACGCACTGGGCGGTCCTGGTCCACTCGGCGTATACGGCCTCGACCTGCTCGCGGCCGTCGAGCGTGACGTTCATGCCGAACACGTTGAAGTGGTAGACGGGGTTGGCGACCGTCATCTCCGGGGCGAAGATCTCCTTGTAGCGGCCTGCCATCTCGAGGTAGCGGTGGCGGTTATAGGCGTGCAGCAGGTATAGGTGGCGAGGGTTCTCGGTCGTCTCGATCAGCCGCTCGACAGCGGCGTTGGTCTGGGTGATGTCGAACCGGGTCATGTCTGGTTGCTCCTTGTCTGTGCAGCGATGTGAGTCGTGTGCGCTTCGATGTATGGCTTCAGGCCCGTGCGCAGAACGCGTGCGAGCAGGCGGGAGAGCATGGCTGCGAGAGGGCGGCCGGTTCCGGGCAGCTTCGGCCGGAACCGGATCGTCCACGTCAGCTCGGTGTGATCGCCGTTGGCTCGCAGCCGGATCTCGCCCTGGTGGGAGACGAACGGAGAGCCCTTGGTGACGCGGTAGCGGTACGAGAGCGGTGGCTCGTATCCCACCACCTGCTCGGTGACGCGCACACCGAGAAACCCGAGCAGGCGTTCGGAGCCGCGACCGTCGGGAGCGGGGGCGCCGTCGATGGTCCGCCGGGCTGAGCCGAGGCCGATCCATTCCGACATCCGTTCGTGATCTGCGATCACGTCCCACGTGGCCTGCGCGGGCGCAGCGATCCGAACCGTTCGCTCGATCGCGTGCGTGTCTGCCCGCGGCCGTTCGGCCGCGGGCCGTGGCGTGAATCCCCAGTGCCTCTCGAGGGCCTCGGACATCCACAGAAGCTCCACTGAGAAGTCGTCGGTGTCGTTGACGTAGACGACGCCCGCCCCGGGCGTGTGGACCGGCTTGCGGTTCGGTCCCGCTCCGGCTGCGGTCGTCCGGTCGTAGAGCTCGCGGTGATCGCGCTTGCGTCGAGCGCCGAAGGCGATGTTGAGGATGCCCTGATCCGAGATCTTGTGGCCCGGCGGGCGCGGCCGCCCGATCGGATCGAGGTACTGCACCAGCTCGACAAGGACGCCACCGGCGTCCAACGCACTCGCCTGAGTGCGGGCGCCCGCCAGGCCCCAGAGCGCTTCATGCTCGGGTGCTCGCAGCGCGACATCGGAGCGCTGAAGGCCAACCCCGCGGCCGAAGAAGTCTTCGGACCGGGCGAGGTCCGGCACCGACAGCGTGACCGAGCGCACGGCGACCGGGCAGGCCGACCGCGCCGTGGCGGGTGAACGCGAGGCGAGCGGGTCGTCCTCCATGATCTCGATGTACACGCCGTCCGGGTTGCGCACGCACGCGCGCCGCTCGCCGGCGGGCCCGATCGGGTCGCTGAGCGGGCGTGAGCCAACGCGCGCCAGTCGCGTCAGCGTCTCGTCGAAGTCGGCGGCCCACACGCCGATGCGCGCGTAGCCAATGTCGGACGGCCTTGCGTCGTCTGGCATCAGCCGCGCCGAGGGCCGCTCGAACTGGAACATCTCGAGCTGGAAGAACTCATTGCGGTCGACCATCCACCAGCATGTCGAGGCGACGCGCGGGAGGCCCTGGACCGATGAGGCGAGCGGGCCGCGCATCAGCCGCCGCGAGCCGCCTGCGGGCCAGAAGCCGAGTCCCTCGCGGAACCATCGTTCGGTTGCGGTGAGGTCGACGACCGACAGTGCCACTTGGACCAGCGTTGTCTTGGGGCGGCGGCCGGTCATCGGTGCTGGCTCAGGCCGCGCGGCGTGATCCCCCGTCCGCGGCAGTACTCGAGGTAGCGCTCGAGCGAGGTGAGGTGGAACTGCTGGTCGAGACTGGTCAGCTGTCGCATGGCCGAAATCATCCGCACCGGCATGGCGTGGGCGCTTGTCGCTGAGCGCCAACCGCGTCCGTGCGGTTTGTCGATTCTCCGCTGTACGGTTGCGCGCATGGAGCCGGAGTGGAGCCGGGCGCAGGACGCCGCGCAGCGCCGCGCTTGGGAGCAGGTGCTGAGACCGGTGGCCGCCGAGCTGACGTCCGCGGCGCGGGAGATGTCGGCGCAGTTGGCCCGCGCGATCGGTGACCGTCTTCCAGATCTGTTGCCCGACGCCGAGTCGTTCGAGGCAAACCGGGCCAGCAACGAGGCGAGCATCCGCGGCTTCGCGCAGATCCTCGAGCAGGGCGCGGACCCGGCCGCGACGAGCCTCGGAGAGCCAACGCTCGCGTACACCAAGGAAGGCGCGCAGCGCGGCATCGCGCTGCCCACACTGATCCGCAGCTACCGGCTCGGGCACGCCGCCGCCTGGGAGGCGATCACGCCGCTGATCGCCGCACACGCGAGCGACCAGGAGCAGCGAGCGATCGCGATCGAGCTCTGCTCGGCATGGTTGTTCGCGTATGTCGACGCGGCACTGTGTCTCGCCGAGGACTTCTACAGCGCCGAGCGAGAGCGCTGGGTGCGGAGCACCGCCGCGACTCGCGCCGAGACGATCGAGACGATCCTCGCCGGCGAGGCGATCGATGGCGCGCTCGCCGGTCGACGCCTGGGCTACGAGCTGGACCGCCAGCACACAGCGGTCATCGCGTGGCTGGAGGCTCACGAGGAAGGACGCGACACCCACGCGGCGATGGAAGCCGCGATCACGCAGGTGCAGGAGCGTCTCGCAGCCGCTGGCGGTCTCGTGCACTCGCTCGGCCTCCTATCGACTGCCGCCTGGATCGGGACACGGGACTCCGTCGCGTCCCGCCATCTGGATGATCTGCGGTTCGACTCGCAGGCCGCGCCCGGGGTTCGAATTGCGATCGGCGAACCCGGTCACGGGATCGCCGGGTTTCGGCAGAGCTACGACGAGGCGGTACAGGCCCGCAGGATCGCGGAGCTCGCGTCCCGGCCCGCCGGGACGGTGACCCTCTATTCACGCGTCGCGCTGGCTGCGATCGCCACCGCTGACCTCGACCGGGCGCGTGTGTTCGTCATTCGCGAGCTCGGGGATCTCGCCGCTGATGACGATCTGACCACCAGGCTCACGGCGACGCTGCGGACGTACCTCGAGGAGCACTCGAGCCGCGGCCGGACCGCGAAGCGGCTCGGGATCCACGAGAACACGGTCCGCTATCGCATCAAGCAAGCGGAGGAGATCCTCGGGCGCAGCGTCGATCAGCGCACGCTCGAACTCCGCGTCGCGCTCGCGCTCGCGCACCTCGTCCGCGGTTTGTAGGACCTGTACAACTGCGGTCGGCTGGGTCGTCGGGATCGGACGAGCCGAGGGCCGTGTGCGGACGTAGCTTGGAGTCCCCCACTACCACCCCGGGAGACCCTGCCTGTCATGAACCGACTCATCCCACGACTTCGACGCGTGTCTGCCGGCGTTGCGCTCGCCTCCGCAGCACTCCTCGCCTCGGCAGTGGCCGCATCGGCCGACGCCACGTCCGACTACAACACCGGTCTCGCGCTTGGCGGGCAGGCCTACCAGTACGGCGTGCCGCTGCTCGATACCCAGCGGATCTTCACGTCCAGCACGAGCGTCACCCGCTGCAATCCGGTGACTGGCCATGGACCGGTAAACCAGTTCTGCAGTATTCGCAACCTCGCGAGCGCCAGCCAGCACACCGTAGACGCGCCGAACGACGACACGCCGTACTCGCTCGCCTGGCTCGACCTCTCCAAGCAACCGCAGGTGCTCCACGCCCCCGCGATCAAGAACCGCTTCTGGGAGTTCGAGCTCGTCGACCCGTGGACGAACGACTTCTTCAACATCACCTCGGCCCATCTGAAGCTGGGCGCCGGCCGGTTCAACGTCACCGGCGGCGGCAACTGGGCCGTTGTCGGCCCGCACTTCAAGGGCAAGCTCCCGCGTGGCGTGATCCGGGTGAAGTCGCCGTATGACCGCGTATGGATCGTCGGACGCACGTACCTCCGCGACCCGCAGGATCTCCGCAACCTGCACCAGATCCAGGACGCGTACTCGATCACACCACTGTCGAAGTTCGGCACCTCCTACACGCCGCCGGCGCCCAAGAAGGCCGTGACCAAGCCGACCGAGGCGACAATTCCCGGCACCCAGCCGGGCGAGGACCCACTCGCGTTCTACACCGCGCTGGGCAAGGAGATGCTGAAGTTCCCCGCCCCGGCAGCTGATCGGCCCCTTCTCACGCAGCTCAGGACGCTCGGCATCGGCCCGGGCCTCAGCCCCGCGAAGGCGCACCTGAGCGCCGACATGCTCCGCGGCTTGCGCGACTCAGTCGTGCAAGGGCCAACCAAGGTCCTGTCGGCCGCGCTCGCGCTCTACATGCGGGGATTCGCCAAACACAACGGCTACCTCATCGCCGATCTCGGCAACTGGGGTACCAACTACGCGCTGCGCGCGATCGGCGACAAGCTCGGCGTCGGCGGCCAGCGCGCCAGCATCGCGACCTACCCGGTCGCCCTGTTCGACGACACCAAGGCGCCGCTCATAGGATCAAACCGGTACGTCATCCACATCCCGAAGAGCAGGCTCCCGATCCCGGTCAAGGCATTCTGGTCGCTGACGATGTACGACAGCAACTCGTTCTTCGTCCCCAACCCGCTGAACCGGTACCTGCTCAACAACCGCTCGCACCTGCGCACCAACCCCGACGGCTCGATCGACATGTATATCCAGCATGACCGGCCGTCGAACCCCGCGCAGGTGAGCAACTGGCTGCCCGCGCCCGCGATCGGAGACGGATTCCGGCTCGTGTGGCGGCTGTACGACCTCGACCACGCGGTCTTCGGCGTCCTCAACGGCTCGGGCTGGCAGCCGCCGCCCGTCCAGCCGTGCGATGCCACCGGGCACGCGCCCGACGGAACGGCCTGCGCGTCGTAGCCCTGGCCTCGCCACGCTCGACCCAGACGGCCCGCCATCGGCGGGCCGTCGTTTCGGCTGAGGGCGCCGGCGCCCCTTTCCGGGGTAAAGTCGAACCTAAGCGGCGAGAGGGGTTCGTTAGAGCCCTGTCTGTACCTTGATGCGCCCGGTTTTCGCGGCGGTGTTGAGAGCGGCGTAGTCGAGTTCGTTCTGGTCGGCGTAGAGCTCGGCGAAGTCTGCGATGGCCTCGTCGAGCGTTGCGCCGGAGCCGGCGTAGGCGCTGATCGTGACTGCGTCGCCGGAGCGTGCGTGCGCGCGGGCGAGTGTCTGGCCGCAGATTTGCGCGTACGCCGAGAGCTCTCTGGGTTTCATGCCTTCGATGATCGCCGAGCCCTTGTTGTCCCAGAGCTGGCGCATGTAGAAGTCCCATTTGACGCCATTCGGGCTGGTGACGCGGTCCCAGCCGAGCATGATGTCGCTGGCGGCCTGCATCAGCCGCTGACCCTCGACCACGCGTTGGCCGTGGTTGGCGTACTGGCTCTTACCCAGAAACGGCTCAAGCACCGAGGCCTCCGCCTGCTTTAGCTGCAGAAACGACGGGTCCTCGTTGTCACGGCCGACCATCAGGATGATCCACGCGCGGGTGCCGACGCTGCCGACACCCACGACCTTGCGCGCCGCGTGCACGTAGCGAAAGCGCTCCAGCAGATGCTTGCGATCGCCCTGCAACGTGCGCCGATAGCCACGGATCACCCCGCGCGCGAACGCCTCTACATCTCCGCCGTCGGCCAGGTCCTCGATCGGCACGATCAGCGGCGGGTCACCAACAATCCGCGGCTGCCCATCGACAGTCGTGGTGAGCTTTGAGAACGCGCGCAGGCTGTCCTTCGCATGCGTCTTGGCGATGTTCTTCTCCATCAGCTTGCGACGCTTCGCGCTCGCCGCGCCGCGGAACTGCGCGACCAGCGCATCGGCATCGACTCGCGAGTACCACAGATCGAACGTCTTCATCGACGCCAGACCCCCCATCGCCTCGCGATAGGAGCGCGTGACCGTCAGATTCACCCCGCGCCGCTCCTTGCCCGAGAAACCGAGATCGCGTCCCGCGACCGCGAAGCTCGCGACCAGCCGCTTGAGATCCCACTCAAACGGCCCCGGCAACGTCTCATCAAAATCATTGACGTCGAACACCAACCGCCGATCGGGCGCCGCGAACGCACCAAAGTTCGACAGATGCGCATCACCGCACAACTGCACCCTCAAACCACTCCTCCGCGAACCGGCGAGATCCGCCGCCATCAAATACGCCGCCCCCCGATAAAACGTAAACGGCGAAACCAACATCCGCCCATACCGAATCGGAACCAACTCCGGCACCCGCGACCCCGCCTGCTCCTCCAACAACTCAACCGGATCACGACGACCCGACGACGCCAACCACTCACCATGCACGCCCCGCGGCACCTCCGCCCGCGCCGCCTTCCCCCGAGCCGCACGCTCGCCAAGCGAGAGATGGGGGACCGCCCCGTTGCCTCGGGACACGGGCGCTGCCCCGTGTCTGGCACCGGCCGTTGTTTCACGCGTGGTAGTCATGTCTGCGGCTCCTTGTAGTGATGATGCGGTTGGATCCCGATCGCTCGCGGACGACATCCGCCCGACGCCAAGGCGGGCCACCGGCGCGGACGGCCACGGCGGTGACCCACGTCTGCGAGCGCTCCGGCCTCGCGCGCCCCGGCGTTGGGTGTGTTGCCCGGTGATTCAGTCACCCGGTTGGCACCTGTTCCGGGGTTGGCGCGGGATCGGGCGCCGGCGCCGCCGGGCGCGTCACAACGAGCGTGACGACGTACGCGACGACGACGCCGACGATGATCAGCGGCTCGACCTTGGGCCCGGCGTGAGAGGTCAGTAGCGTTGCTAGCACGACCGCTGCCAGCGGCAGCCTGAGCACGGCGACGATCGCGGCGGCCATCCCTACCGGCACGGCAGCCGGTAGCGGAAAGCCCGGCAGATGCGAGCACATGATTCCCGCCGCGGCCCCTAGGAACAGCGCCGGGAATGTCGGGCCGCCGCGGTAGCTGCCGAGCGACAGGCCATACGCCAGGCCCTTGAACACGATCAGCCACGCCAGCGCGGCCAGCGACCAGGTTCCGGCCTGGCCGACGAGTCCCGGGAGCTGGTCTTGACCGGAGAACAGAACCTCGTCCACGCTGTGGCCGGTGATCTGCGAGAAAGCGATCGCGAGGCCGCCGATGATCAGTCCGATCGTCGGCAGGAGGACGAGCATCTGTCCGCGTGAGACGAGCCGGTAGGTGAGCAGACCGCCCCGCATCACGCAGCTTGTAACGACCGCGATGGCGATCGCCAACGCGATCGTCCACCCGAACTGACCGCCCGTGAGGTGCCCCAGAGCGGGCAACGGAAGTGGTCCGAGCGCGTAGTCGTGCGTGCTCAGCCCTGACAACGATCCGATTCCGAGCGACACGACCGTTCCGATGCCGGCAGCTAGCAGTCCCGGAACCAGGAGCAGCCGGAGTCTGGCACCGCCGATTGCCGTCGCTTCGATCATGATCACCGCCGCGATCAGCGGCGAGGCGAAGATGAACGACATCGCGGAAATACTCCCGGCGGCGAGCACCAGCATCCGCGCCTGCGGCGGCGTCTCGCGGCGAGGAAGACTGATCATCAGCCCAGCCACTCCCGCGCCCACCACGATCAGCGGGGCCTCCGGGCCGAGCACCAGCCCGAAGCCGATCGTCGCCAAGCCCGCTAGGACCACGCCCGGCACGATCTCCGGGCCCGAGGGGCCGCCGGTCACGAGGCCCTTTGCCGGGATATGCCCGCCCTCGCCTGGCAGACGGGTGATCGCCACCGCAACGATCAGCGCACCCACGGCAAGGACCGGAAGCGACCACCATTTCGGCGGGCCGTTCTGATAGCCGACCGCATGCGGGAGATGCACATATAGCTCCTGCTGGATCTGAAAGATCGCCTCCAGAAAGCACCAGGCCGCGATCGAAACGACCACACCAATCACCGCGACCACCACCAGCAGGCCCACGAACTGCTTGCTGCGCATCGTCGCGTCAGCCTGCTCGGCGGTCAACTCCGGGGGAGTACTGGCGTCAGGCATACGCGATTTGCAGCGATGCGAGCGCGGCCGCAGCGTGGCCTTCGATGGCAACGAATGTAGCGGCGAGCGCGGAAAGTGTGGTGCGATCCTCTTCGGCCATTTGGATCTTGAGGATCAGCGACAAGAGCTCGTTCTGGACGCCGTCGTGCAGGTCACGCGCCAACTGCTGTCGCCCGTCCGCGCGAGCGAGCGCAGCAGTCGTTGGGCCAGGCCCCAGCGCGGTCCTTGGTTGCAGGTTGCTTGTGGGCACCGCCCGCGGTTGCCGGTGGCTGCTCTCGCCGGCTTCTCCGTGCCCGTTGCGGGTCCCGACGAGTGTGGCCGTCTGAACGCACGCGCAGCGGGTCGGCTGCTCAGCGAATCGCCTGCCGACGTCGCGGTTGCCACCCTTCGCTCCATCTGATCGGTTTACGGATTTCCGGGGCGTCGGATTGCCCGGACAAGCTGTTCTCAAGACGGTCACATGATCGGTCCAGATCGCTCGCTTGTCATCGGATCGGAGTACAGTTCACCCGGGTGATTGAGCCTCACGGCGTGATTCGGAGACCGGTGGGCTGCGCGGGATGAGTTCGCAGACAGGGCAGATCGAGACCCCTGGTTTTCGGGTGATCGAGCCCAAGTTGATGTTGCCGAGAATTCACCCCGGGGTGGTGCGCCGGGAGCGTTTGCACGCGCTGCTCGATGGCGATGGTGGGGGATCACTGACGGTGCTCAACGCGACGGTCGGTTATGGCAAGACGACGCTGGCGCGGTCGTGGTGTGTTGAGCGTCACGAGGTGGTGATATGGGTGACGCTCGACTCCGCCGACGACGACCCGGTGCGGTTGTGGGCGCATTTGGCGACGGCTGTCGAGCGGCTGGGTGAGGGCTTGGGACGTCGCTCGCTCTCGGCTCTCGCTGCGCGGGGCGCGACGGTCGAGACGGCGGTCGATGAGCTGCTGAATGGGCTGGTCGCGTATGGCAGCCGGGTGAGCATCGTGCTCGATGACCTGCATGCGGTCAGTAGTGACGCTTCGGTGCGCTCGATCGCCCACGCGGTCGAGCGGTTGCCGGCGAATGTGCGGCTGCTCGCCTCGACGCGCTCGGATCCGGGGATCGGCATCGCGCGCCTGCGCGCGCGCCGGGTGCTCACCGAGGTCCGGGCGCGGGAGCTGGCTTTTACGGTCGATGAGACGCGTGAGCTGGTCGCGCGTGAGGGGATCGGCTTGTCGCGCGAGAGCGTCGAGCTGCTCGTCGAGCGCACCGAGGGATGGCCCGCGGGCCTGTATTTGGCGGCGCTCTGGCTTCGCGATCTTCACGACTCTGATGGGGGGGTGCGGGATTTCGCCGGCAGCGCTCGCCAGGTCGGCGACTATCTGACCGATGAGGTTCTGACGGCGCTCGCGCCGGAAGTCAAGGACTTTCTGGTGCGCACGTCGGTGCTGCCACGTTTCACTCCTGAGTTGTGCGATGCGGTTCTCGGTCGCGAAGACTCGGCCGCGGTCCTCGCGGAGCTCGCGCGCTCGAATATGTTCCTGGTCTCGCTCGATGCGCGCGGGGAGTGGTATCGCTACCACCATCTGTTCAGCGACGTTCTGCAGCTCGAGCTCGGGCACGACGCCGCGCGGGAACTGCGCAGCCGTGCGGCGGCCTGGTGTAGCGCGAACGGTCTGATTGAGGAGGCGATCGAGTACGCCGCCGCCGCCGGGGACGCAGAGTCGGTGGCCGAACTACTGATCGAGCGCCACCTCGAGTTCATTTGGGGCGGGCGGCTCGGGCAGTTCCTCGGGTGGGTGCGCTGGCTTCCCGCCGAATTGCTCGCGCAGCATCCCGTATTGCCCGGAGCGGGGGCGGTGGCTGCCGCGTTGCTCGCCTCCCCCGAGATCGAGGTGCAGCAGCTTCTAGCGGTCGCGGAGCACGCTCGGCGGGAGCGGCCGGATCTATGGATGCCGTATCTCGAAGCGGGCGTCGAAGCCGCCCGGTCGCAGATCATCGAGGGCGGCGATGTGGGCGCAGCCCTCGGGCACGCCCGGCGCTCGCTCGCGGCGGCTCAGGAAGGCGCGGCGATGCTGACCGTGAGCGCCCTCGGGTGCCTGACGCAGGCGCTGTTTTTCGCGGGCGAGCTCGACGAGACGCGCCAGGTCGCGGTGCAGACGGTCGAGCGGCCCGACGCGCCCGACGTCCCCGACGCCTACGTTGGAACCCTCGGGTTGCTCGCCCTCGTCGACGCCGAGCGAGGACTGAGCGAGAGCTCGCAGGCGTGGGCGAGCCAGGCGATCGGCTTCGCGCGCCAGCACTTCCAGGCGGACTCGTGGGTCGCATCACCGGCGCACCTGGGGCTGGCGCTGGCGTGCATCGCGACCGGGCGTCTCGACGAGGCCGAGCGCGAGGCACTACTGGGTGAGCGTCTGCGACGCTCGCCGCAGCCGACCGTTGGCCACGCGCACGCGCTGCTCGTCCTCGCTCAGGTGAGGTTGGCGCGATCGCGCTTCGCGCGGGCAGAAAGTGACCTCGAGCGCGCCAAACGTGCGATCGCGGGGTTTCCGGATCCCGGTCGGCTGCCCGCGATCGCCGCGACGATCGAACAGACCCTCGTGGCGGCTCGAGCTAACGCCGGCAGCCGCGGACCTGTCGAAGAGCCCAGCCCGGCCGAGCTCGCCGTGCTGCGAGGGCTCGCCGCCGGCCTGTCCCGACGCGAGATCGCCGCGCAGCTGTACATCTCGATCAACACCGTCAAGAGTCACGTGCGTGAGCTGTATCGCAAGCTCGGTGCAACGTCGCAGGCGGAGGCGGTCGCCCGTGCGGACGCGCGGGGCCTCCTCGAACCGGGCCAATCACCCGGGTGATCTTAGGCTCACGCGGTTCAAATCGCGGGCGACGTCAGGCATGCTGAGCTCGCATGACATCGACTCGCTATCGCCTCGTCGTGAGAGGCGAGCTTGGAGCCCGCTATGCCTCGGCATTCGAAAAAATGTCGGTCTCCGCCCATGACGGCATCACGGAGATAACAGGAGAGATCATCGACCCCTCACACCTCCATGGGGTGCTCGAGCGGATCGCCGGTCTCGGACTCACCCTGCAAAGCGTCACACCTCTAGATACAGAGAACGGTGAGGCGGCCACACCGCCCCCGTGAACTGAGCAACGCCAGGACAGGCAATGACCGACCGCGCCGAGCCGGGCGTGGCCGATCGAGCGACCGACCGTACTTTGTCCGTCGCTGACGACGATGACTGCGTCGCAACTGCATATACCACCAGCCGATGTTGGCGATCGTCATCTCGGCACTACTTCGAAGGAACTGTGACCCATGACGTTTCTCTGGATCGTGTTGGCCATCGTGTACGTAGCATGCTGGGTCTACTTCGGCCTGGCTACTTTCCGCAAGGGGCATTACTGGATGTTCTGGATCGGTTTCATCATTCCGATCCTGTGGATCATCGGCGCGTTCATCGCGCCGACCGACCGCGCCGCTGCACGTGCCGCGGGGAGCGTGGGGTGACATCCAGCCTCAGCGCGCCGAGCCCCGGACGTATGCCCTGAGCATTCTGAGAGCCGAAGGAGATCGCTATGAGCCAAAGTCATCTCGTCATTGACTTCCCGCTTAAGGGTGCCGCCATCGCCAAGGCGCTACCCAAAGAACTGCCTGCGTTGATGCCCGATCTCGCGAAAGCCCAGGACGACCTCGGCACGGTGCATTTCTCGCGGTTCATGGTCGAGGGAGACGAGAAGCTTCTGTTCCTCTCGGACATCGACGGCGAGGTTGACGAGCATATTGAGCGGCTTGTGGAGAGAGCCGGCGCAGTGTTTGACGCGATCTTCGAGCACGTGGACGACCCTCCAGCGACGCTCGTGGGTGATAACCCCGAGAGAGTCGTCAAATGGCTCCAGCAGCATGTCCGCGAGCCTCTCGATACCTACTTCGCCTATCCGGACGCTTCGGTGCAGGACATCAAGTCGTGTGCGCGTGCAGCCGGGTTCACGGGCGATACCTCGCAGAGCCCGTTGCTGACATACCTGGCCTTCAAGTCACGTTTGCAGGCCTTTGCCGTGAAGCTAGTCGCGGGGGCCCTAGTCGGAGAGAAGGGACATGAAGCGTCGGATTCGATTGGGACGCTGCATTTCGCTGATTGGGTGGCCTTTGAGCACAACCACTTGGGCTTCTTCACGATCTATGACGGCGATTTTGAGAAGTACTTTCAGGACTTTGCGGACAAGACGTCGTTCGTCTTCGATGCTCTCTTCCCCCACGTCGAGGGCGGGCCGCCGACCCCGGTCGCAAAGCATGCCCGGGCGTTCTATCAGTGGGGACTTGACAACAATTACCCGGCGATCGGGTTTTACAGCGCTTATCCGGGCCTCTCGGTGCAAGACGTCCGAGCGCTGCTGGCCGACCGCACGGCGCAACCGGCTGCCAGTTGACACGTCTGCTGCCGCGTGTTGACGATCCAGCATCAATTTTTGGTTTCGCATTGGCCAAGGAGTCGAGCTCTTAAGGAGCAACGGCCATGAAGGGCCCGGGGCTGCTTCGCCAGTGGCTTGGTCGAGTGCGGCATGAACCGCCTGGGACCGATGGTGATTCGGCGGGGGCGGAAGAGGTGGCTCTTGACCTCGCGGACGTTCAGGGGTTCGTTCTGCGCGCTTACCGGATGCCGTTGGTGCGGCATTTTTTGTTGACGGTAGGAGCGCCGGCAGCGGCGCGCCGGCAACTAGGACGGCTGGTGAGCGGCGACGAATCCGAGGTTCCGCAGATCACCACTGCGGCGGACTGGCACGTGGGGTTCGCAGCCGGGCCGGGAGACGATCCCGCTGCTGCCCCGCGTTGCAAACCAGACTATTGCCTCAACGTCGGTATCACCTGGCCCGGACTGGTGGCGCTGGAGATAGAGCAACGGGTCCCAACGCTGTCGTTCAGGTCATTTGGTGCGTTCATCGAAGGGGCCGCGCAACGCGGGGAGTTGGTCGGAGAAACGGGACCAAGTTCGCCTCGGAACTGGATTGCTGGTTTTGGAGAAGGGCACGATCATGTGCTGGTGACGCTGCACGCGATCAGCCCAGAGGCGATGGAGGGCTACAGCGACAGGCTGTGTGCCTGGCTTGCCGACGGAAATGCCTTTCAGGAAATCTGGCGCCAAGACGGGATGGCGTTAATGGAGATGCAAAACGGCGAACACGTACCTACGTCGAAAATTCACTTCGGATATACCGACGGGATCACTATGCCAGCGATTCGCGGCGGGCCAGAGCAATACCGTCCCGATCACCAGCGGCCCTGCGAGCCGTGGCTGTTCGTCTTGCGGGCAGACGCTGAGAACTACGACGTACCGGAGCCGAAAGAACTTGGCCTGAACGGCAGCTTTGCCGTCTTCAAGAAGGTCGAGACCGACGTCGTGGGCTTTGAAGACTTCTTGCAGTCCAACAGCGACAAGATCGATCCCGAGCTGCTGGCCGCAAAGATGTGCGGGCGCTGGCGCAACGGCGTTCCGCTCGCGTTGTCACCGGACATGGATAGCCCTGCGGGCGGGATGCCGCCTGAGCAGTTGAACAACTTCGGGTACGTGGATGCCGATGGCTCGGGTGATCCGAGGGGGATCCGCTGTCCGGTCGGCGCGCACATACGCCGCGTCAATCCGCGAGGGCAACCGGTGCAGGGCCAGGGGCTGCCCGGCGGCAGCAACAACTCCCACCGGCTGATTCGGCGCGGCCTGCCATACGGGCCGACCTACGATCCAACAAAACCACACGATGGCATCGAGCGCGGGATGCTCTTTCACTTCATCAACTCGAACATCGAAAACCAGTACGAGTTCGTGCTGCGCCAGTGGGCGAATGACAGCGAGTTCGCCGGTGCGGTCAGGCTCCATCCAAAGTCGAAAGATCCCCTGATCGGAACCCAGAATCCAGCCGAGAGCATTTTCGTCATACCGCAGGCGAACGGAGCCGCGCCGATCGAGGTTACGGGTCTGGAGAGCTTCGTTACGACCAAGGCCGCTGCGTACGTGTTTCTGCCGAGCATTACTGCCATCAAATTCATCGCCACCTTAGGAAAAGGCCTGTGATGCGCCGCCACCAACGGGAGCTGTCATACAGAACCAACTGGGCGTCGGGCAAATCGTCCGCACCGGACCTGAAGGGAGAGTCGTAATGGCCGACACGCCGACCGACGTGCTCGTCGCGGGCTATCCGGACATCGAGCAGGCGACCAAGGACTTCGAGTCGCTCGTCGCGCTGGTGAGCGAGAAGCAGGTCTCGATTGAGGGTGTGATCCTGGTGACGCACGCCCGGGACGGCAGTGTCTCGGTCCGGCAGACCGGCGACCATCTCGGCCGCAAAGGGCTGGGGTGGGGCGGCGGGGTCGGGCTCGCGGTGGGCCTGTTCGCGCCGCCGCTACTGGCGTCGGTCGCCGTCGGGGCGGTCGCGGGCGGGGTGATCGGTAAGTTCGTCGACCACCGCGTCGAGCAGGACATTCACGACAAGATCGGCGAGAACCTGCCGCCCGGGTCGGCGGGGATCATCGCCGTATTCGATGACGAGCAGCGGCTCGGCGTCGAGCAGGCGCTCCCCGGCGCGCTGCTGCGCTCGGTTGTCCAGGGCGACAAGACGGGCACTGCTGCTCTGAAGGAGTCGCTCGCCGAGGCGATGGGGAAGTTCAGTCCGGATCGCACCGTGCTGCCGATCCCCGATCCGAACTTCGGTGGCACGGTCGGGCGCACCCTGGACACGTCAGTCGCCGATTGGACTATCAACATGACGCCGTCTCCGCCGGAGGGCGCGCCGAACGTCCTGCTCGTGCTGATCGACGACGCGGGGTTCGGCAACCCGTCTACCTTCGGTGGCCCGGTGTCGACCCCGAACATGACGCGGGTCGGCGAACAGGGGCTCACCTACAACCGCTTTCACGTCACGGCGCTGTGCTCGCCGTCGCGGGCTGCGCTGCTGACCGGCCGCAACCACCACACGGTCGGGTTCGGTTCGATCGGCGAGCTGCCCGGCCCTTTCCCCGGGTACTCGGCGAGCGTGCCGAAGGACTGTGCTCCCTTCGTGCGCGCGCTTCAGGGCAACGGCTACAGCACCGCAGGCTTCGGGAAGTGGCACCTGACCCCCGATCACCTCCAGGGCGCAGCCGGCCCGTTTGACCGCTGGCCGAACGCGTGGGGATTCGATCATTTCTGGGGGATCCTCGGCGGCGAGGCGGGTCAGTACGACCCGGTGATCACGCAGGACAACACAACCCTCGGCGTCCCGGAAGGCGCGGACGGGAGGGAGTACTACTGGCCGGACGACCTGACCGACCAGGCGTCGAAGTGGCTGCACACCGTCCGGGCTCAGGACCAGACGAAACCCTGGTTCATCTACTACTCGACCGGGTGCTCGCACGCGCCGCATCAGGTCGCGATGGAGTGGAGCCAGAAGTACCGCGGCAAGTTCGACCAGGGGTGGGATGTCCTCCGCAAGGAGACGTTCGAACGGCAGAAGAGGCTGGGCGTGATCCCGCCCGACGCGGTGCTCACGCCGAGACCGGACGCGCTCCCGGCGTGGGACTCTCTCTCCGAAAGCGAAAGGAAGCTGTACGCGCGGCAAATGGAGGTGTATGCCGGCTTTCAGGAGAACGCCGACTGGAACGTGGGGCGCCTGCTCGACACGGTGGAGGAGATGGGCGAGCTGACCAACACGCTGGTGATCTACATTTTCGGCGACAACGGCGCGAGCCTCGAGGGAACGATCACTGGCTCGTTCAACGAGCTGACGATGCAGAACGGGATCGCCCTCACCGCCGAGCAGCAGCTCTCGCTGATCGAGCAGTACCGCGGGCTCGACGCCTGGGGCACTGACGCGTTCGCGCCGCACTACGCGAGCGCCTGGGCGTGGGCCGGGAACGCGCCGTTCCAGTGGGGCAAGCAGGTCGCCTCCCACCTAGGCGGCACGCGCAACGGCATGGTCGTCTCCTGGCCGCAGCGGATTAATGACGTGGGTGGGCTGCGGTCCCAGTTCACCCACTGCATCGACATCGGGCCGACGATCCTCGAAGCGGCCGGGATCCCCGAGCCCAAGCTGGTGGACGGGACCGCCCAGAAGCCGATGGAGGGCACGAGCTTCCTGTACAGCTTTGACGACGCGAGCGCGGCCGAGCGGCACACCGTGCAGTACTTCGAGATCTACGGCAACCGGGCGATCTACAAGGATGGCTGGTGGGCGGCGTGCATGCTCGACCGTATCCCCTGGGACGCGTCGCCGCAGTCGATCGCCAGATTCGCTCCGGGGACCTACGATCCGGAGCAGGATACGTGGGAGCTTTATTACCTGCCCGACGACTTCACGCAGGCCAACGACCTCGCCGCCGAGCACCCGGAGAAGCTCGCCGAGCTCAAAGAGCTCTTCTGGGAGGAGGCCGAGAAGCACAACGTCCTGCCGCTGATGGCAGGGTTCTCGGTCTTCTTCGGGATCCTGCCGCCGATGCCGACAATCACCACGCACACGTTCTACGGCGACGTGCAGAACATCGCCTCTGGGATGATCCCCCGCGTCTACGGGCACTCCTATGCGATCGAGGCGGAGCTCTCAGTCCCAGAGCAGGGAGCCGAGGGCGTGATCGTCGCCGAGGCGGACGAGATGGGCGGCTTCTCGCTCTGGATCGACGACGAGGGCCTGCTGCACCACAGCTACTCGATGATGGGCGTCGAGCAATACGACCAAGTCTCGACCGAGCCAATTCCGGCCGGGGATGTCACCGTCCGCATGCAGTTCGACGCCGACCGGGAGGAACGCTCGGCCGGCGGAACGGTTTCGCTCTACGCCAACGACCAGATGATCGGCGAGGGCCGGCTGGAGAGGACCGTGTTTCTGCGCTTCTCGGCCTACGCCGGCATGGACGTCGGCCGCGACAACGGCTTGGTAGTGGACCGTGCCTACGCGGCGAAGGCTCCCTACGCGTTTACCGGGACCGTGCAGAAAGTCGTCTTCGACCTCAAGCCGGCGGCCAGGCACGAGGACGAGAAAGCCCTGCACGAGGCCGCCGCCCACGGCGCAACGGCTCACGGCATCAGCGCCTAACCGGCCCACTCAGGAAGTCAAGCGATCATATGACGATCGAGCTCCATCAGGAGTACCCGACGTTCCCCGTGGGTATGGAGGCAGCGCCGGGCTGCTCAGTGGCTTGACAGGTGGATGAGGCCGAGGCTGTCAAAGCCGTCGAGCATCAGTTGGACCGCGAGTGCGGCTAGCAGGAAGCCGAAGATCTTCTCGGTGACGAGCATCCTGCTCTTGTCGAGATGGTCACTGACGCGGTTGGCCCAACGGAATACGGCCACGTCGAGGGCGAGTACCAGCGCGAGCAGGCCGAGCACCATCGCGAACACGGCAGCCGAGTCTGCCTCGGCCGAGAGCGTCACGAGCGTCACGATCCCGGCGGGGTTCAGCAGGTATGGGATCGCAAGCGGGAACACCGCGACCCGCATCGGGTCGCCTTCCGCTTCGGCTGCACTGGGTTGCGAGTCACCCGAGCCGAGGACCATCGTGACGGCGATGATCACGAGGATGATGCCGCCGGCAATCGAGAGCGATCCGGTCGAGAAATGCAGCAGCCGGGCCAACAGCTCGCCCAGGCCGACGAGGATGAGTGCCGTCACGCCGGCCGTGATCAGCATCTTGCGGACGATGAGTGCCTTGGTCGCGTCGTCGATCGCGGCGGTGATCTCCAAGAACGGCACGAGTGCGATCTTCGGTCCAATCCCGATCAGCAGGAGCAGGAAGGTGTCGATCACCAAGTAGATATCGATCGACGTGTGATCCATCGCGCGTCTCCTCGCGTGCCTCTTCAGGCTTGCTCAGTGGCCTGTGGACTCGGATGACGGGCTGTCGTGAGGGTCGCGCTCATCTTTATCGCCCTGACCGCCCCCGTCGCGCCCGCTTGCAGCGTGACTCCGAAGGAGAGCACGAAGATCCCGGGAATGAACAGAAGGCTTGATCCGAGCATCAGGATCCCCAGCCTTCCGAGGAGGTACGGCGGCGTGCAGATGGCCGCGCTCAGAGCCCCCCCGACCACGCTGCTTGACAGCTTGTCGCGCCTTGACTGCTTGCGCTTCGCGGCCCCGATTAGCCGGGCCGGCACGGCCACGTAGCTGACCATCATCACGCCGACGATAATGCCCAGCGAGAGCGTGAACCAGGGCTTGCCCCAGCGGGTCACCACGGTGGTTGAGAACGCGAGCAACGCGCCCGTGGTGGCTCCGGAAACCAGGATCGGCACCCAATGTCGGCGCGCTCGGGCAACGGCCGGCCGGATCTCGGCGCGGCCCGGCTGTGAGATTGCGAATGCGAACACGGCGTTGAGGAAGTAGCTCGCCACGGTGAGCGTGACGATCGCCAGGCCGATGGGGATCAGGATCGGGCCTCGGAGGACATTGAACGATTGGCCGTGCAGGGTGTGCGCTTTGAGGTCGAACATGGCCAGCCAGATCCACATCGCTGGAAGGATCTGCACCAGCGTGAGCCGCCAGTTGGACACGAGCAGCCTGAGACCGGTGAACAACATCACGAACGCGCTGATCGCGAACGCGAGCGGAGCGAACACGCGGCGCGAGCGGCTCAGCCGGAGAATCGCATCCTCGACCTTGGCCTCGTCGTTCGCCTCGATCGCCCGCACCAGCGAGCGCACGCGGGCGGAGAACCTGGCCGGACGACGATCCTCGGCGGGCCCCGGGGAAGGCTCGTTCGAACCAGCGTGACCGGCGGGGCAGCCGTTGGTTTGCGGGCTTGCCACTGGCCGCGGCCTACTTTCGGCTGGAGATGACGGCAGTTGCGATCACCAGCGAGAGGGCGACGAGCACGCCGAGCGCGCTGAGCCAGTTGATCCCCGCCGTGTGGCGAACGTGCTGGGCGTAGCCAACGAAGCCGATCGGGATCGCGACGGATAGGAACAGAGCAAAGCCCCGCGCGATTGCCCGCTTGTCATGACCGCGGTCGCTCCGCGCATCGGCAGCCTTGATCGCCTCGAGCACGTTGTCGGCCTCGCCGTCGTAATAAAGGAGCGTTCTGCGACCGAGCTGGCGCGCGTGCGTCTCACACCCCCAGGCCATGACGATCATGAACGTGAGGGGAAGCACCCAGGTCGTCACCCAGATCCCCACGCCCATTGCGACACCGAACACTGCCCTGACCTTTCCACGCGTGCCGGTGTCCTCTTTGGCGACCGACGGTGACATGAAGCCGCCGAAGATCAGCAACAGGTAGACACTGTGAACCCATGTGCGCCACGATCGCCGTTGTTCTGGACGATCGGGGAGTCCCTTGTCACGGACCGAAATCAGCGCAGCCTCCGCGGCCTCGACGTCCGGGTGCACGCCGCGCAGGGCGAGCATCTCGGCCGACGTGCGCAGGTCCCGCGGGTCGCGTCCATAGAGCGCGGCGGTGCGCAGCGTCATGCGCATTTCCTGCTGCAGGTACGTCAGGTAACCGGGCACGAGCGCAATGAAGAAGGGCGTTCCGGAGATCGCACCATCGATCCGCGCCACATGCGCCGACTGCGTGCGCAACTCTTCAGCGATCTTGGCAGCTGGGGTATCGGGGTGAGAACTCCGCATCGACTGAGCCCATTCCCGCGACTGATCGCCCATCCGACCAGCCGTGTACAGGGTGAGTCGCTCCGGGACGTGCTCGGGGTCGCGATAGACGACGCGCCACAGCTCACGTGACCGAGAGAACGCTCGTCTAATGCGGCTGCGTGGAGCCGGATCCTCGCTGGGCGCCGGAACCCCCGAGTCGGGCTGCCCGTCGCCGGTTTCGCCTGTAACCGGGCCCCGCTCGTCAGGTGCCGGCATTCGGTCGCCCCCCACACGCCTGCTGCTCGAGTGCGGCTTCGATCCTTGCCAATCGGTCAGTGATCTCGTCGAAATGCCGCGTTTCGTCCTCTTCGGACTGGGCGGTGAAGCGCCGTCGGCTGCTCTCGATCAGCGTAGCGGTGACAGCCGCGGTGACGACGGCGAGGAAGGCAATCCCAGCAAGCATCACGACCGCAGCGATGAACCGGCCGGAAGCCTGTTTCGGCGTGACGTCCCCATACCCCACGGTCGTGACCGTCTGCAACGCGAACCACAGGCCGCGGCCGATCGTCGGATACTCCTGATGATCGAGAATCCTCTCTAAGAACCCGCCCGCCACCGTGATCACCACCGTGAACGCGGCGATGATTCCCGCCGCCCGGCGCGCGGTCAGCGAGTCACGCAGCATTACGCGTGCCGTCAGCGGAACCTTGCCGGGCCCCCCCGTCGAGTTGCCTCGTCCGGCCGGATGCTGGGCATCCGCCTGGCTCACGCGATGCCGACCCGGGGTGGAGTGACGAGATCATCCTGATGGGGTGGACTCGTGCGAGTGGTCATTGCCTCGAGATTCCCGACCTTGCAAGTCATCGCACTCAGCCGCATTTCGGCGCCGCGGACTGGGTGAGGTCTTGGGTGGCCGTGGAAACGACGGATATCTCAGCCGGGACAGCCTCAGTGTCCGGTGCTCGACGCGTGAAGAGTGATGTCACCCCATCGTCCCCGCGGCGCGTGCGGTGGCGCGGTCGGTGGGGGCGATGAACGCGCCGATGATCCACAGGATCGGGATGATGAATCCGATCCAGAACATCCAGTAGTGGCCTTTACGGAACGTGGCCAGGCCGAAGTAGACCCAGCACGCGATATAGACGACAGCCAACAGAATCCAGAGCAACGTCATGGGGTCACGGTCCTTTCAGGTGAGTGCCGGGATGGGGTTCGCCGGTGAGATGTGCAACCGTCCCCGTTCTCCTGGAGGTGGGCGGGATCGGTGATCTCCCCGGTTATCTCGGTGATTCCGTCGTGGGCGCAGATCGTCATCGCTTCAAACGCGGAGGCATCGCGGACTCCGAGCTCGCCTTTCACGACGATTTGGTAGTTGGTCGGCGACACGCCGAGCCGAGCATGCCTGACGTCGGCCACGATTTGGGCCATTTGGGCCCAGGATCACCCGGGTGATTAACCAGCCCCGAGCAGCTTTCGTGAAGCGGCTGAAGGGGGACTCGAACCCTCGACCTTCTGCATGGCAACGCTCTTTGACTTCACAGATGGACCATCTTGATGCGCTATCGTGATGCACGTGACACGCACCACCGTAGATGTCGACGAGGCCGCGCTTGCCGCAGCGAAGGCCGCGCTCGGGACGCGGGGTCTTAGCGCCACAGTTAACACCGCGCTTCGCGAGGTCGCGCGCCAGTCTGCCCTTGCCGACTTTGACGTGCTCCGGGATGTCGACGGGACTCCCGCCGACGTGGAGTCCGGGCGCGAGAGCCGTGGCGGGGCGACAGCCGACTAAGCCGGAGCCGGCTGCGCTCACGCGCCCGTCGCTGGTCGACACCGCGGTGTGGACGTGGGCGCGGGACCGGCGGTACCCAGCTTTGGCGGAATGGTTCAACGCCGAGGTACGGTCCGGGCGGGTGCTGGTGTGTGACCTGGTCGTATTGGAGCTGCTCCGCTTAGCCCCTAATGAGGCGCGAGCTCGCGCGCTGGCTGAGCGTCTTGACGCGTTCGAGGCGCTACCGATGCCTCTGTCAGTTTGGTCGCGAGCACGCGAGGTGCAGCTCGCCATGGCTCCCACGGGTGACCATCGCCGGGTGCCGCCAGCCGACCTGCTGATTGCCGTCACGGCGGAGCTGGCAGAAGTGCCGCTCGTCCACTACGACCGTGACTACGAGCGAATCGCTACGGTCACCACGCTGCATCATTCGTGGTTCGTCCCGGACGGCGCGCTCGCCGGGACCGTCTGAGAGCTGATAGCGAGCCGGCCGGACGTACCCCAACTGCGGAAGCGATTGTGGCGTCTGACTAAACGGATTCGCGGTATCTGACGTCGGTGAATGGCCAGTCGGCGGCGAGCCAGCTGTTCACGGTTTCGTGCAGCACGGAGTCCAGTTCTGCCCGACTTGCGGTGACCCAGGACCGCACCTCGGTGACTCCGGGGTCTGGCCGCGACGGATAGATGTAGACGCAGCCCACGACGACGTCCTCATCATCGAGGACGGTGTACGTGAAGCCGACTCGTCGTTCGAACTCGTCGGCATGCTTTCGCAGGTCGCGGAGATTCTCGTCGAGTGACATTCCGTCAGCGGGTGGCCATCGCCGGGTTGAAAAATCCGGGGTGGCGCGGATGTGCTCGATGCTCGACATCCACGCAAGGTGGTCGGCGTCGTTGTGCTGCGGTCCGAGCGGCTCCAAGCGGAAGCCCGGACCGGCCAGACCCTGCGGGACCACGAAGTCATCCGGGACGAACGTGCGGAGCATCTGGCCGAGCATACGCGGCGGCTCTTGGAAGCCGCGGCCGCACACAGCCGCGAGCGGACCCAGAGCTCCGCCTTGCCGCGACGCGCGCGCGCTGAGCGGCGTGATCCAGACGTCGGCGAAGCGCCTATGCGGTCGCCAGCTCCGAGCTAGCCGAGGGGCGAAAGGGATCGTCCGCGCGCGATCCGGCGCAGCCGCCGCACCGAGCGGACAGTTGCTTGCGACGCGGCATGGGGTCTCGGCGCTGATCGCAACGGCTTAGCTGTTAACCCCGGCCCTTGCTAGGCTCGGCGTGCGGGGTCGCGCGCCGGTGTCGGGGGCCGCCGACGTAGATTGAGTCATCACGTGAGGGGAGCAGGGGAGCATGCGTAATTGGATTATTGGGCTGCGGAGTGCGGCGCTTGCCGCGGTGCTTTCGGGGTGTCTTGTGTTGCTGACCGCGGGCTGGGCGTCGGCCGCGACGACTATCGGGCAGAACGGCGCGGGCGGGTCGGGGACGACCGGAGCGGGTACGTTCGTCCAGACTGGGACCGGAGTGGGCGTTCCGAGCTACGTTGTGCCGGCTGGTGGTGGCGTGATCACCTCTTGGAGCTTTCGTGCCGGGAATACCGCCGGTGAGCAGGACAGGTTGAAGGTGGTGCGTCGGACCGCAACCGCGAATGAGTTCTTTGTCGTTGGAGAGGGCGCACTTGAGACGATGACGCAGAGCACTCTCAACACGTTCCTGGTTCGCATCCCTGTGCGAGCCGGAGATTTCCTCGGCCTTTTCACGGATGGCAACGACTCCACAGTGCCTACCCACACGACGGGCAATACGGACGCGTACATCGCGACCGTTGATCCTCCCCTCGACACGACGTTCACTGGAACGCCCGAGAGTTCAAGCGGTGAGGCATACAACGTCAGCGCGACGGTCGAGGCCGACGCCGACCATGATGGCTGGGGCGACGAGACTCAGGACAAATGCGTCGGTGTGACCGGTTCGGTGCAGGGCTGCCCGAAGGCCGATCTGTCGATCACGAAGACGGCAAACGCGACGACAGTGCTACGTGGCGGCAACGTGACCTACACGCTGACGGCACAGAACAATGGGCCCGATTCGGCTCCGAACGCCGTAGTCACGGACGCGCTTGCGTCCGCCGAGACGCTTGTGTCTGCGTCGGCGAGCAGCGGCTCATGCGCTGGGACCTCGATCCTGAGCTGCAACGTCGGTACGTTGGCTAGCGGCGCTAAGGCGACCGTCACGCTCATCGTGAGGATGACCAGCGTCGGATCCAAGGCCGACACAGCGACGGTCGGCAGCGCGACGCTTGACAGAGCGGCCCACAACGCGAGCGGCGCGGGCGACACGGATTCGGTGAATAACTCGGCGAGCACGACCACCTCTGTGGTTGGTGTCTCCAACGCCACGCAGTCGCACAAGAGGTGGCGCGAGCCTCGTAACCCCAAGCGTGCGACCTTCAGCAAGACGCTGCCCCCGGTCGGGACGACCTTTAAGTTCAGGCTCGGCGGACCGGCGAGTGTGCGCTTCGACTTCAAGCAGCGAGCGCCCGGCCGCTTGGTGCACGGCGTTTGCGTGGCGAGGACGAACGGCAACAAGGACAAGGCCAAGTGCGCGCGGACGGCGATCCGGGGCTCGTTCAGCTTCGCCGGTCACGGGGGCCTCGACACGGTCAGGTTCCAAGGTCGACTTTCGGCCTCCAAGAAGCTGAAGCCGGGCAGGTACGTCCTCGTCATCACCGCGCATACACCGGGGGTCGGCTCCACGTTTACCCGACTAGCGTTCACGATCGTCACGTAGCGGCGAAACGCTCCCCGCACGCTTCCCCCGTGCACGATCGCCTTGGTCTTGCGGTTGCGTTGGCGCCTGCGACCGCTCGGGCGACGGAACGCCTAGGTGGCCGGAGTGTTGAGCGGGCCGGGAGCATCGGTGCGCTTGCGTCAATCCCATTTGGCGCTTGCGACGTGGACGATCAGCGGAGGGTGTTGCCTGCCGGGCCGCAGCGGGTTTCACTGAGCTGCAAGGTGGGAGACGGACTCACCCTTGGGTGGGTAGTCCGCGAGCGTACTTCGGTCCAGGATATCGACAACGCAGCAACCCGAGAACAACCGGCATGACACGCCGACCGATTGGAGCCGAAGAGATGAACAGCCACTTGTCTTACGCAATTGCCCAGGAGAGGGTCGCCGATCTCGCACGAACCGCCCACCACGCGCGGCGTCCGACCGAAGGCATGCTGCCGACGGACCTGAGGCCGACCCGAGCCACACTGACCAGCCGTGCCGTTTCGCGTCTGCAACGCTGGGTCACCACTAGCCGTGCCACTGGGTCAGTTGAAAGCAACTCGTCTGCCGCACCATGAGAGCCCGAGCGGGCTTGCGTGAGAACAAGCGTGCTGACGCTGGGTTCCGTGGATTGCCGTCTGTCCGATAGCGTGCCCTGCGGCGATGAGGGCACGACCTGTCTGGGGCAAGGCGAGCGTCGTATGCGGAGGCGGGGCCCAGCGCGCGGCGATCCTCAGCAGCCTGCTGCTATGCGCGCTTATCGCTGGATGCGGGTCGGGCGGAACGCGGACCGTGACCCGAACGGCCACGGTCGCCCAGCCGACCTCGACGAGCACGACCAGTTCGGGCTTCGCGCGGCCCGACGAGTCGAGTTCGTCTCGGTGTGCCTGAACGACAAGCACGTCACAGCGCTCAGCCACGACACGCAAACGCAGGTGTGCGGATGCGCGATGCGGGCGATCGAGGCGCAGTCATCTCCGACTGAATTCGCGCAGCTCGTCGCAAACTGGCAGTCCGCCGCAACCGGAACCGGCCAGCTCGCTTCCGACCTCGCGGTCTCCACGTGCCTGCGCGCGAGCCGGCCCGCTGTCACGTCAAGCACGATCTCGGCCACGGCGACGACCAGTTCGGTGACGTCGACTGGCTCACCCGGCTTCGTGTCATGCTCGGCGCCCGGCCTCGCCGAAGGACATCTCGCGCTGCCGTTCACCGCCTCCGGTGTCGGCTGCGCCGAAGGATCTAGCTTGCTCAAGGACATCCTTGGATCGATCTACCCGGCCTGCCATGTCGCTGCGGGCCACCCACCCGCGCGATCCTGTGAGGTCGCCGGACTGACGTGCAGGGTCGAGTCAAACAATTCCTCGCCGGGATCGCCGGTGCAGTGTGCAAGCTCCGGAGAAGCCATCCGGTTCACCCTCCCTGGCTAGCTCGAGAGCGATCAACAAGACCGTCCCACACGCACAAAGCCCGTCGACAACCAACCTGATCCCGCTCTGTCGCTCAGTGAGAGGCTGGGTTGCAGATCGGTGTTGTCCGGCCGGTCGGTTTCGGCTCTCGCGCGTCCGCACGGGCCCTGCGAGCGTCGCAACGCATGGAGGCTGTCGCGCAATGTCGGACTGTCGGCGGCTGGCCACGCTCGGTGCGGCGTGGGTTCTGATATACCTGCGCCAGATGAGGGCGAGACGTGGGGTCAGGTTGATGCTCGTGCTGGCGCTGCTGGCGGTACCGGCTGTCGCCTTGGCGGCGACGGCCCTGCCGAAATCCGGTCACTGGAAGATCACCGGCGCCGGCGTTGGTCGTGGTGGGTCGTTCAAGATCAGCCGCAAATATGTCTCCAAAGTCACGATGCCGGGCACGAACTGCAGCCTGGCGACTGTCACCGTTCAGGGCCGCCAGAAGCTGCGACTGATCAGTTCCGGTGGCTACTCCAACTGGGTGATCGGAACGGCCGATCGCTCCCGCAAGAACCCGAACGACATCGGCGGCGTCGTCGGCCTGCCGGTGAAGATCCGCGTGGGTGGCAGGAAGATGTCCGCGCGCATCGAGATCACGTTCGGGATTCTCGGCAACAAGCTCGATAACACCGGCGATCTGCGCGTCAGCGGTTGCGACATCCCGTTCGACGCCAAGCCGTAGCGCGGAGCACGCCTGGCAGCGTTCACGTAGGGCTTCGGCCGCCCCCGTTCTGTGAGCTGCCACTCCGGGGGGCCGCTACCGACTCGGCCTACAGCGTTAGCCACGAACTCGTGGGTGGCAAGCCCAAGCAGCCTCGCCGGCATCGCCCGAACTGCTGGTCCCGGACATAGGCAGTCACGCCGGCGCCGTCAGCGGGAATCCCCGCGCCAGCTCGAAGGCAGGTGTCGGCCCGGCTTCACCAGCGACGTGCTTCTCGCCAATACGAGGGCGCTGCGCAGGGCGACTCGGACGCCGACTCGGTCGCCCAAGCAGTCGCGCGCTGGGAGCCGGCGAGGAGGCGAATCCAATTGTCGGCGAGTGGGGATGGCGGGGTCTAACCTGGGTGGTGATATCGATTGGGAGTGAGCTCATGAGCGACCACCAGGCTGGCGCCGCCGAGCGGATCACCGCCGCCGTGGAGTCGTGGCCAGAAGTCGAGGTCGGGCCGCATCGCTTCGGTGGCGTTGAGTTTCGTCATGGCCGACGGGAGCTCGGGCATCTGCACGGCGACCGGATAGCCGACCTTCCCGTTCCTCGCCGGGTGCGCGACGAGCTGATCGCGGCGGGCCGCGCTTGGCCACATCACGTCCTGCCCGAGTCCGGATGGGTCACGTTCACGATCATCGAGCCGCAGGACGTCGACCGCGCGATCAAGCTGTTCCGCCTCTCCTACGAGCGTGCCCGGCTGGCGCGCCGCTCACCGGCGATCGCTGCCGCCGAGAGCGAGAGCGATGACTGAGCTGTGCCGCGTTTTCGTCGTCACCGGCGATGATGTGCTGCGCTTCAGCCTCCAGGACGCAACCCCGCGAGAGCCGGAGTCGCTGCTCTACGGCGTCGGCGCGCGATGTGTCGCCGTCGACCCGCACGATCCGCAGCGCGTCTACGTCGGCACGTTCGACAACGGGCTCTTCTGCAGCGAGGAAGGTGGGCTCACCTGGCGCGAGGACGAGGAGGGGCTGGACGAGCGGCGCGTGCTCTCGCTGGCGGTCTCGCCCTCGCACAGCGAGTCGGGTGTGTCGGTCGTATACGCCGGCACGGAGCCGAGCAACCTGTATCGCTCCGAGGACGCCGGGCGCAGCTGGCAGCGAATCCCAGCATTGCGTGAGCTACCAAGCGAGCCGCGCTGGTCGTTTCCTCCCCGGCCCTGGACCCATCACGTCCGGACGATCGCCCTTCACCCCACCGATCCAGATTGGCTCGCCGTCGGGATCGAGCTGGGCGGTGTGATGCGCTCGCTCGACGGCGGCGCCTCGTGGATCGACCACAACCCGCAGGCCCACAGCGACGCCCACCAGCTGCTCACCCATCCGCTCGCGCCCGAGCGCGTGTACGAGGCCGCCGGCCAGGGAATCGCCCGCTCGGAGGATCGCGGCGAGACCTGGAGCAAGGTCGAGCACGGGCTCGATCGCCACTACGCGTGGGCGCAGGCGATCGACCCGGCCGACCCGGACCTCTGGTACGTGGCGGTCAGCCGCTCCCCGTTCGCCGCCCACGGCGACGGCGACGCGGAGGCACGGCTGTTGCGCTCACGGGGCGACGGCTGGAACGCAATCGACACCTGGGGCGACTCGCCGGAGCTCCGGCGGATGCCCTACGCGCTGACCCCGCTGCCAGACCAGCCCAACCGACTGCTCGTGGGCCTGCGCGGCGGGACGCTGCTGCTCACCAACGACGCTGGTGAGACATGGTCACGGCTCGCGCTCGAGCTGCCCGACATCATCGACCTGGTGGCCGCACCCGCCTAAAAGCGACGCACGACTCCCCGGCGTACACCGCCAGCGATCGCTCGCGGACCTGGCTGTATCGCATCGCGGACTGTTGCTTTATCGGCGGTCCGTATCCGAGCGTCACCCGCGGGAGCTGATCCCCAGTTTCGATGCCCAGTTTCAAGTCGGGATTCCGGTGGCGCGTTTGGGCAACAAAAACCCCGCCTAAGCGGGGCTTTCCTACAAGCGGCTGAAGGGACTCGAACCCTCGACCTTCTGCATGGCAAGTCAACCACGCCTGTTGCGGGCTGTTGCCCTTCGTCACGAATCGCGGGTGTTCATCGGCCTTCCGGCTGGGTGACGCTGGGTCCGCGGGTCGCTCTGCTGCCGGTTTGATGGTCGCGCCTAGCTTCACGAAACGCAACCTCGCTGGCTGTCGGCCGCCACGTGCGCTCAAGCCTGACGCCCCTCGAGCTCGGTTCGCTTTTTTTTCCAAATCCTGGGGTCGTTCCCTGGTGCGAACTTGTGGTTTGCACCTCTAGGGTAAAAAGCCGCGCAGGCGAAAGCCTGATGGGGCGAAGTTAGGAGGCATGCTGTGAAAGTCCAAGCGCGGTCTATGGA
>CAVURH010000011.1:0-406410 GCA_963743725.1 uncultured Solirubrobacterales bacterium | reverse complement strand
AGACGCAGAGCTCCGCCCTGTCGCCGACGTGTTCATGGGCGGGGGACCCGACACGCGACCTGACGAGCACGACGTCGACACTTGCATAAGCAGCACCGATCACAGGCACCTGGCGAGGGTTCCCTCGGATCCGCGCCTTGCAGGGCTCCGACGGGACCGGCGCCGGGGTACCGCCGCGAGGGGAAAGGGGGACGAATGTCCCCGAGCCGGGGGCGTCCGGTCGCGCACTGGCGTTTGCAGCGCGATCGGTCGACGCCGATCATCCAGGTGGCACGGCAGAGGCCGTCGTCTCGAGGTTGGGGGTGGCGAGTGCGGCGGGGAGTTGCTCGCGGGAGGTGATGTCGAGCTTTTGGTAGGCGTGGGTGAGGTGCCCTTCGACGGTTCGGGTGGTGATGAAGAGGTGCTGCGCGATCTCGCGGTTGGGGAGCCCGGCGGCGGCGAGCTGGGCGACGCGACGCTCGCTCGGTGTTAGCGAGTCGAGCCCGCTGAGGACGAGCCTTCTCGGTCGCCCGCCGGCGGCGATCAGTTCGGTCTGCGTCCGCTCGGTCAGCGCGAGCGCTCCGTAGCGGTGGGCGAGGTCGAGCGCGGGCCGGAGGATCTCGCGGCTCTCGACCCGGTATCCGGCGCGCCGGAGGGCCGCCCCGAGGTCTGCCATCGCGCGGGCGTGCTCCAGTCGCGCGGCGGAGCCCTCCAGCACGCTTACCGCCTGGCGCAGCAGTTCGACGCCTCGCTCTCCGCCCTCGGCGAGGCCTGCCGCGCGCAGCGCGACCCCGAGCGCGCGGGGGGCACCGAACGCCTCGGCGAGCGCGATCTCCTCGGTCGCGAGGGCTCTGGCCTCGGCCTGCGCGCCGAGCGCGAGTCGCGCGAGGGCCGCGTCCGAGCGCCACGGCGCAGTCGTCGGACTCGGGCTTCGCAGCCGGACGAAGAGCTCGCCGGCGGCGAGGAGGTCGTCGATGGCCGCGGATGGCCGAAGCTCGGCCAGGCGAAGCCGGCCGCGGGCCGCGAGCAGCGAAGCTCCGTGCAGCATCGTCGGGAACTGCTCGGCGAGGTGGTAGCGCTGATCCGCCGCTTCGGCGGCCTCGAACTCGCCTCGCTCGGCGAGCGCCTCGAGCAGAACGGCGACGGCGAGCGCGGCGTGGAAGCCGGGCGGGCGGGGGCCGGTCTCGAGCGCAACGCGTGCGTCCGCCTCGGCGTCGGCGAGGTTTCCGATGCGGAGATGAACAAGCGCGCGGTAGCAGGAGAGCCCGAGCACGTGCGGGAGCGAACCGAGCCGGCGAGCGTCGGCTATCGCTTCGTCGAACCGCGGCAGTGCCTCCTCGTATCGTTCCGCCAGGGTGAGCGCGATGCAGGCGTGGTAGAAGAACGGGGGTCGGTCGACGGCCTCCGGGAGCAGCTTCGGCGCTCCCTCGAGCGCGCCGAGCGCAAGACGGGCGACCATCTCCGCGGGCTCGTTCGCCTTGGCGGCCTCGAACGCCAGCGTGCCGAATACGCTGGAGGGAATGTCTCGCTGTTCCTCGGCTAACCGGCGCAGCTGGGCGATCCGTGGTGCGGCGACGTCCGCGGTGTCGGCGTCGAACTGCGCCGCGCCGAGGGCGGCGCCCTCGAGCGTCAGCTCCGCATGCCGGTCGGCGCCGCCAAGACGCTCACGGGTGCGGTCGAACACCTCCAGCGCCTCGCGGTTGCGTCCCTCGATCTGGAGCATGCGCCCCAGCGCGAGCGCGATCGAGACCTGAGCGGTCGCGTCGGCTGCGGTGGCGAGCGCCGCCTGCAGATCAGCCGCGGCCTGCGGGTCACCGGCGTACGACTCGGCGAAGCCAAGCTCGAGCAGGATGTCGGCGCGTAGCGGTTCGGAGGGTGGCTCCGCGAGCGCCCGCCGCAGGTACGCGGCGGCCGAGTTCGGAGCGCCGTTCGCGACCGCGGCGCTGGCGGCCGCACGCAGTGACTCGACGGCCCAATCGTCGCCGGCCGGGTCGCTCGCCAGCAAATGGGCCGCGACACGGTCGGCAGGCGCGCCTTCGAGCTCAAGCCGGCGGGCCGCCGCCTGGTGCAGGCCGGCGCGCTCGCCGGGTGAGAGATCCGCCTCGACCGCTGCCCGTACGATCGGATGCACAAAGCGCAGCGGCCGACCCTCCTCGAGGATCCCGGCGTCGGCTAGCTCGTCGGCCGCCGCCGCGGCGATGCCCGGGGGCACCCCGGCAAGGCCGGCCGCGAGCCGAAGCCCGGCCTCGCCCAGCACGGCCGCCGCGCGCGCCAGCTCGCGGGCGGCGGCGGAGAGGCGTCTCAGTCGCAGCGCGATCGACTGCGAGACCGCCGGCGGGGCGAGCGCTTCGATGCGCGAAGCGGCCGCCGCGGTCGGCTCGATGCCCTCCTCGACAATCGCCCGGACCAGCTCCTTGACGAGGAACGGAACGCCACCGGTCGCCGAATGGCACGCACTCGCGAAAGGCCCATCCACCTCGGCCCCGAGCCCCAGCCGCACGAGCTCGGCCACCGCCCGCTCGCTCAGCGGTGCCAGCGCAAGGACCTTCGCCGACCGGTCGGCGGCGAGCGCCGCGACCAGCGGCGAACCCTCAGGCGACTCGGGCGGCCGCGCCGCGGCAACTACCGCGATCGGCAACTCCGCAAGCCTCGCTCCGAGATAGTTGAGGAACCGCAGCGAGGCCTGGTCAGCCCAATGGGCATCGTCGACGCAAAGCAGCAGCGGCGAGCGTCGGCCGAGGTTCGCACACAGCCAGTAGAGCCCGTGCAGGATCGCGAATGACGGGTCCAGCAGCGCATCGCTTGTGTCGTCGTGCGGCGCCGGGACGCCGAACAGCCGAGCCACGCTTCCGGCCGCGCCCGCAAGCAGCTCCGCCCGCTCCAGCGTCGACGCCGCGACCAGCGGTGCCTCGAACAGCTGGCGCACAAGGCCGTAGGCGAAGTCCCGCTCGAGCTCCGAGCCGCGCCCGCTAAGCGTCACGAGGCCGAGCTCCCGGCCGCGCTCGCTCCGCCGCCAGAACCAGACGCGTCTTCCCGATCCCAGCCGGCCCCTCAAGCAGAAGCAGCGAACCATTCCCTGCGACAGCGTCACGCAGGCACCGATCGATCCGGGCGAGAGCGGCGTCTCGCTCCAGAAGCGCTTGCCGATCTTCGCCCGCGGCCACCGGCGCCGATCGTACGCCGCGAAAACTCCTCGGTCCACCCCCCAAATAACAGGGGGTCTTCCACGTCGCGAAACCGGTCCCGGCCGCGCGAACCTCGCCACAGAACGAAACCGGAGGCGAGCAACGATGAGTACGTCCACCCAACAAGACCGCCCTAACGGATCGAGGCAGACGCAGCCCGTGTCCGTTCGTGCCGGTGCTGTGGCAGCTCCAGGTCTCGCACTACGTCGAGAAGGTGCGCTGGGCCCTGGACTACAAGCGCGTCCCGCACGTCCGTCGCACGCTGCTCCCCGGGCTCCACGCCGTGAAGGCCAAGCGCCTGACCGGCGACACCTCGACCACGCCGGTGCTCACCATCGACGGGCGGTCGATCGGCGACTCAACACGGATCATCGCCGCGATCGAGGAGCGCTGGCCCCAGCCGCCGCTCTATCCGGAGGATGTGGCGCAGCGGCGTCGCGCGCTCGAGCTCGAGCAGTTCTTCGACGAGGAGCTCGGACCGCACATCCGCCGCGCCTTCTACCACGAGCTGCTTCCCCATCCGGAGCTGGTGGTGCCGCTGTTCACCCACGGTCAGCCGGCCGCGACGCGCGCCCTGCTCCGCGCCGGATTCCCAATCCTGCGTGTTGGCCATGCGACGCAGGTTCCAGATCAGCGCCCAGGCAGCCGCCGACAGCCGCGCGAAGATGGTCGCCGCGATCGATCGGCTCGAGCGCGAGATCTCCCCGAGCGGCTATCTCGTCGGCGACTCCTTCACCGTCGCCGACCTCACCGCCGCGGCGCTCCTCTACCGGTGGCGCGCCCTCCCGAATTCCCCTATGCAATGGTCGCCGACGACGACCTGCCGATCTCCTGGCGCGAGTTTCTCGACTCACTCGCCCAGCGACCCGGCGGCCGGTGGGTCGCGGAGATCTACCGTCGGCACCGCGGCGCCTCCGCCGAGCTGACCTCCGCGGAAGCGGTGAGCCTGCGCGCTGAGCTCACCCGTAATTGAGCAGACCATGAGCCACGTCACCCGAACCACCGTCGATCTCAGCGACCACCCGGACCTGGTCGTGATCTATCTCGGCATGCGCGTCCGAACGCTGCGCGGGATGCGAACCCTGCGCTCGCTCGGGAAAGAGATCGAGCACGCCGCTGCCGCCAAGCCCGTTGGGCTTCTCCGGCACGAAACACTGTGGTACTCGCTGATCCCTCCGCACGCGGGCATGCGCCAGTACTGGCGCGACTTCGACGCCCTCGAGCGCTGGGCCCGCATCGCTCCCGCACAAGCAGTGGTGGGGCACATTCCTGCGCGACTCCGCCGGCACCGGCTTCTGGCACGAGACCTACTTCCTGCGCGGCGGCATCGAGGCGATCTACGACGACGTGCCGGCACCGCTGGGACTGCTCGCCTTCGCCCCGGCCAACCCGGCGAACGGGGCGATGTTCTCCGCCCGCCGACGCGCAGGGCTCGAAGGCGAGCAACTCGCTCCCGTCGTCCCCGAAGCAGAGCTCGAGACGACGCCTCCGAAGTGCCGAGCCGCCAACGAAGCAGGTCTCGACCGCAGCCCGGCCATAGTCCTGGATCTCGCCACATGCGCGCATCTCGTGAGACGTCTCGAGCTGCGAGGCGTCGTTGACGACTGAAGCAGTCGTCAGCCAGACCGCCGGCGGCAGCTGCAGGGGGACCGTGCGAGGAACCCCGCTGCCACGATCACTGCGCGGAGCACTCTTCACCACCGGCCAAGCGTCGCTCGTCGAAGGGTTGGGTCAGCTGGCGCCCGCAACGGCCAGATCTGGTGCGCAGCCGTAACAGCGACCAGGCGTAACGACGACCTCGTGTCAAAGGCACTCGACCGCCGGCTGATACCGTCCGGCCCGATGGAGGCGGCGATCGAGCAGCTAGACATTCCGCCGGACCGCTCGTTCAGCTATGACGGTCGGTTCATCATTTCGCGCGTTACCGACAAGGACGGCAACCTCGTGCGCGAACTCCGATACGACGCGGGGCTGGCGGACTGGGTGCCAATGCCGATCAAGCACGGAAGCAGAAGGGCGGAATTCGAGTGGTTATCCGGTTCACTCCGGTTGCCGGAAGCCCTAGGAACAACGAGATGTTCGACGTGGCCGCTTCGGATGCCGACGCGGTGACGGCTTGGCTTGATCGCTCGGTCAGGCGCCACTGAGGGCACGGCGACCCCGGACCCACCGACGTCTCGCCCCAATCACGATCCCTTTCGTCTGACGACCGACTGCGCATCTCCGGCAATCGTCTTGGCGACCAAGGGCGTCCTCATCCACGCCGAGCTCGCCGGCTGCCTCGACAATCGCATCCGTCGTGGCCGGAAGGCTGGCGTCCTATTCGGAACGGGCGATGGTGGCGTGAGCGGGTACAGCGTCCGCCAGTCGTGGCGTGTCTACCCATGCTCTGAGCGAGGTCGGCGGGCGCGGGTTCGTGGCTGGGCTTGTCCGAAGGCCGGCGCGTTTGATGCCCAATTCTGATGCCCAATTTGGATTTCGCCCGGGTGGACCCTCTTGCCCAACAAAAAACCCTCCGATTTGGAGGGCTTCTGTCAGAGCAGACGCTCTAGCCAACTGAGCTACAGCCGCGAGGTGGCCGAGTATAACCCCGGGCCCTGCCTGCGGTCAGCGCCGGGTCTCAGTCCGCAGGGCCGTCGCCGAGAGCTGCGGCGCGGATCTCGGCGTCGTGCTGGCCGACTGCGGGCGGGGCGCTAGAGAGTGGCAGCGGCCGGCCGCCGAGGCGGATCGGCGTGCGGAGCTGGCGCATGCCGTCGGGGAGGCTCGCGACGAGCCCGGCCTCGGTGTCCGGGTCGGCCAGCATCTCGCCGACCGTGTTGATCGGGGCGGCAGCCACGCCGGCCTCGTTGAGCTCGCGCACCCATTCGGCGGCGTTGCGCTGGGACAGGCGCTCCTCGAGCAGGCGCTCGAGCTCGGCGCGATTGGCCACCCGGGCGGGGTTGGTGGCGAACCGCTCGTCCTCGGCCAGGGCCTCGACGCCGAGCACGCCGCAGAGCCGCTCGAACTGCACCTCGCTCGACGCCGCAACCGCAATTCCCTTGTCCCTCGCCTGCACCACCTGGTAGGGCGCGAGGTTGGGGTGAACGTTTCCCATCGCCCGCGGCTCGAGGCCGCCGATCAAATGATTCATGGCCTGGTTGAGCAGCAGAGACCCGCATGACTCGGCCAGCGACACCTCGACGCGCTCGCCCCTGCCCGTCTCAGCGACCTGGCGGAGCGCGGCGAGTATTCCGATCGCGGCGTACAGGCCGGCCGAAAGATCGGCGATCGGGACACCGACCTTGACGTTGGTCTCGGGATCGGGTCCGGTCACGCTCAGGATCCCGGTGTGGGCCTGGACGACGAAGTCGAGCGCCGGCCACAGGCGGCGGCTGCTGTCATGGCCGTAGCCCGAGATGACCGTGTGGATGAGCCGCGGGTTGCGCTCCCCGAGCACTCCGTCACCGAGCCCGAGCCGATCCATCGCTCCGGGCAGGAAGTTCTCGACGAGCACATCCGCGTCGGCCACGAGCGACAGGACCACGGACCGGTCCTCGCCGTCGCGGAGATCGAGTGCGATCGAGCGGCGCCCCCGGTTGCAGGAGTAGAAGTAGGCCGCGTCGCCCGACGGCGCATAGGGCGGCCCCCATCGCCTCGTCTCGTCTCCCTCCCCGGCGCGCTCGACCTTGATCACGTCGGCTCCGAGATCGGCGAGGATCTGGGTTGAGAAGGGGCCGGCCAGGATCCGGCTCAGATCGAGCACGCGGATCCCGGCAAGCGGCCCGTCGGGCTGCAGTTCAGGCGCGGGCCACATCAGCGCGGGGGAGCGGCGAAGCGGTTGGGGCGACCGGGAGGACCGGCGGGCATGCCGACAATTGTCGCGCCGAGGCGCTGCCGGCGCCGACAGGCCGGGCCGACAAGCGCCCGGCGCTCAGCGCCTGCCGATGCGGAGGACGGAGCTCGTCGCCAGCGCGGTCCAGTGGTCGGCGCCGAGCAGGATCACCCGTGCAAGCACCCGGCTGCGTCGGGAAACGCGGAAGGTTGCGTTCGAGAGGTAGTCGAGGCGCTTGCGGGCCACGATCCACCAGCCGAAGCGGTCACGGAGCCTGAACTCGAGCGCGATCCGGCCATCTGGCGCAGCCGGGACGGCATGAACCGCGATCCCGCGACGCGTGACGCGCACGTGCACGGCGCGGGCGATCACGATCAGCCGCCGCGTCTCGCTGACGCCGGTCCCGGAGACGGCGCGGTACCTTGCCGTCTTGGTGGCGGCCAGGTGCGTCTGCCAGCTTCCGTCAGCCGCCGGGGTCACCGTCGCCACGGTCTGAAAGCCGTCGCCGGCGTTGCTCTGGATCTGAACCGGGATGGTCGGGTCGGCGGTTCGCCCGTCGAACTGGATCGTCGTTTTCGGAGCGACGGCGGCCGTCGGCAGCGGCCCGAGCGTGACGGCACGCACGTCGATCTCGCCGACCATGCCCGGATGGATAAGGCAGTGGTAGGTGTAGGCACCGGTGGCCGTGAACAGCTCCGAGAACCGCCTTCCACTCCCGAGGTAGCCCGAGTCGAACTTCCCGTCGAAGGCGGTGACCGTGTGCGTGCGGTCGCTGGTGTTGTTCCACGTGACGGTGTCACCCGGCAGCGCATCGAGCACGTCGGGAGAGAACGCCTGGAACTGGATCGTGACCGGGATCGGCCGCGCGCCCGCGCTCGCCGACGCCGCGCCGCTCGCCGCAACCAGGATCACGGCCACGAGCGCGCTCCGCCTCATCGGGACACCTGGTAGAGCCCGATCATCCCGCGCATCATGTGGTCCTCGACGTGGCAGTGATAGAGCCAAGTGCCCGGGTCCTGCTCCTTCCAGCTGATCTTGTAGCTCTCGGCCGGACCGACCGTCTGGGTGTCGCGCGGGACACCGCCGGCCCCGACCCAGCGGTGACCGTGCACGTGGAACGTGTGGAAATCCGAGCCCATCGCCATTACATCCCACTGCACGCGATCACCGACCTTCGAGTGGAAGACCGGCGTGTTGCCGATGAAGGCGCGGCCGTCGATCGCCATGAACTCCTTGGCGAAGGGGGAGAAGACGACCTCGAACTCGTGATCCGGTCGGCGCTCGTGACGGCCGAGGATCGAGAGCATGCCGAACATCCCGCCGGCGATCGACGCGTCCATCGATGGCGAGTGGTCGTGGTAGGGCCACACGCCGACAGAGTCCGCCCCGGCCCGCAGTCGGTACGTGTAGCTCCGACCGTACTTGACGTTGGCGTCCTTGCCGGAGAACCCCGGAACGTAAGCTCCATCCGAGCTCGGCGCGTAGTGCACGCCGTGGAAGTGCATCGAGTGGGGGTCATGGCGCAGGTTGTCGAGGTTCTTGAAGTGCACGCGGAGCCGGTCGCCGACCCGCGCGTGGATCAGCGGCCCGGGGATCAGCAACCCGTCGGCGTTGTCCCGCCCGGCGTTGTCAAGCGGGCGCTGCCAGTGGGGGCTGTAGCGCCGGTAGACGACGGTCGGGAAGATCGAGTCTGCCCGGCTGACCGGCATGCCCATGATTGCGTCGTGCCCGTTCGGGACGACGTTCCACCAGGTGGGCACAGCGGCGACCCACACGTCCACGGTGCGCGCCGAGGCAGCCGGCACGGCGAGCAACGCCAGGGCGCTCGCGCACGCCAACGCCGGCACCATCAACCACCTGGTTGCGCCAGCAGTCAGCCCGCGACACCTCATCAATCGCCCCTTTCTCACGCCTTGACGGACGCGTCGTGGAACACCCCAGGGGCCGAACTATAGTCGCTTGGTAGGGAGCCTAACGACCGAGCTGTTGTGGCCGGGCCGGGTGCCCGTGGCTCGGGTCCTCGGGCGTTACTGGAGGTCGTGCGCCAGTCGAGGTGAGATGGCGCTAGCCGTGCGAATCGGTCGCGCGGCCCGCGGTCTCCCGCTCCAGCTGCTCGAGTCGACGGCCGAGTGCGACGGCATCGTCCTCACGGCTGACGCGGACCCGGGACATCTCATACGGATGCTCCGGTTCAGCGAGACCCGGCACGGTCGTCGTAGCGCCGAGGTATCCAGCTGCGATCACCGAGTCGATGACCGCAGGCGAGTACCGGCCAGACGGGTAACAGAAGAAGTCGATCTTCGCGCCGAACCGATCCGCGAGGTCGCAGCGGGAACCATGGACCTCACTCCGGAGATCGGCGTCGCCGAGCTGGGTCAGGTCGGGATGAGTTCTGGAATGTGCCGCAAGCTCCCAGCCGGCAGCAAGCATCGTCCGGACCATCTCGGTGCTCACGCCGCTCTCACCGTCGAGCGTAGACATGTCCAGGTTGAGGACCGCCGGCCACTCCTTGGCTGACAACAGGGGAAAGGCCTCTTCCCAGATGCTCTTGTGTCCGTCATCGAAGCTGAGCACGATCGGCCGTCCGGGGAGCGGGCGTGCGGCGGCCCATCCGTCATGCAGATCGCGTTGCGTGACCGGGGTGTAGCCCCGCGACGAGATCTCCTCCAGATGCAGTCGGAACCCTTCGCCCGTGACGTACAGACCCGGCCACGGGAATCCTGGCGGCGGATCGCCGATGCGGTGGTACATCAGGATGGGGAACGCCTGCGTCAGCCGTCTCGGACGATCGCGCCCGAGGAGGACCATCTTGCCATCGATGGTCGCGTCGATCAGGTCGTCGAGGATCTCCATCTGCCACGCTGCGTCGACCTGCTTGAGCTCGTCGATCGCCTCGGCGGATGAGATGTCGACGAGTTCGGGGTCGGCTAGGACGACACCGAATCTCCACCGCGTCTCCAGCAGCCTCGCGAGCAGCGCCTGCTGGCGGCGGAGCCGGTCGAAATCGGTCGTGTCAGACGCGAGCGAATATCTAGCGCCGATCCACTGATGGATCCGCTCGCCGGCGAGCAGCTCGGTGGGCGGAAGAAACGTGACCTGCTTTCGGCCGTTCTCGATCGGCGTGTTCGGCGACTCCGGGTACCAGAAGTCGAGCCTCGCGGTCACCGGCACAGCGATGGTGAGATGCCGGCTGGCGCTCTCGGTCGCTTCGCGCCGCACGCAGATGCTGTGTTCCGATGCGATCCCGTGCTCACCGAGCGCGGCGATCAGAGCCATGTGCCCTCCGCGCGAAAACGCCGAATTGATCCGGTCGCCAAGACCGGCACACCACAGGTCGCGTGGGACCCAGCGCAACGTCTGGTGGGCAGGGTCGACAACCACGATGACATCCGTATTCCCGCCCCAGCCGGTGCCGTGTCCGTCCATGATCGTGACGACGGTCGTCACGACGTCAACGAGCTCGGCCGATCATCCCGCACATACGACGGCAGTCGCCCAACGGCCGCACGTAGGTCGGCCACGATTCGAGGCGGCGGGGGGGAGCCGCCGCGGCGGTAGTCGATGTAGGACTCAGCGGCTGCCGCGCCGATCGACCGAGACTTGCCGTCGAGGGCGGCGAGCGCGTCCGCAGCGGCGCTGCAGGTCAACGCCAGCACCGGTTGTCCCTGTCGCAGGGTGTCCAGGAAGAACGCGGCTCTTGCCGCTCCCAGCAGCAGCGCGACCGAATGGGCCTCGGTGTACCGCCGCCGGTCCGCAGCAAGCCAGTTCCTGTGCTCTGCTATCTCGCGCGCGGCTGAGTCTTCCGCCGACCACGATCGCACGTTCGGAAACCGTGCCGTGAGACGACCCTCGGACAGCGCGAACGTGACCGGGTCGGTTGCCTCACACTGAATCGTGCGCAGAACACCGGTCATCGGTAGGAACAGCAGGCCTCGTTCGGAGAGGATCATCTGCGGCCCGCGTTGTGACGCATCGCCTGCTCTCACCAGATCCGCCTTTTCGGCGGGGTTGCCGGCGACCGTGCGGAACGTTTCGTCGGGCTGCGGGCGAAAGCACCGCGCGCGCCAGTCGCACAACGGGTTCACGTCGGCCGTTCGGTCGGCATCGGTCGCAAGCTGCTCGTGGGGGCTGGCCCACAGCGTGACGGGAGTGGCCCCGGCGGGCGATACGTCGCGCCCGATCCGCGCGCCGATCAATGCCGAGATGCGCACCAGGAACGGCAGCACAGTTTCCACGGACGCGGGCGGTGTCGCGCTCGTGGACCCCAGCGCGTCGAGGATCTCTGCTGCATGCTCGAGCACGCTGCGCTCCTCAGCAAGCAACGGGGCGGCGACCCGTAGCGCCTCGCGGCGGGTGCCGATCAGCTCTCCGTGCTCGAGCAGGATCCATATCCGGGCAGGATCCGCGACGAGCTTCGCGCACAGGTACGGCGTGTAAGCCGAGACGGGCCTGATGCATGCCTCGTAGGCATACCTCCACCAGTGCTGGAGCTCGAGCCAGCTGGCGACGCGGCGCTGCTGGAGGTCGAGCTCGGCCGGCGCCCCGCGGAGTTCCTCGCCGGCGAGTCGCTTCCACGCGCGTGCCGGCCCACGTAGTCCCGGTCGCGTCTCGATCGGCGAGCCATGAAATGCGTGCGGGAGCCCAAAGAAGGTCGGCTCCGTCGGACACGCGAGGCTGGCGAGGCTTCGCCGGAACGTCTCTCGCTCGTAGATCTCGACCGAGAACAGCTTGCCGAAGGTGGGGATCAGGCGCTGGACGCGCTCGACGCGAGCACGGATCCTCTCGGCTGCCGCGAGCGAATCGGTCACGACCTCCAAGTCGATGTCGGAGAGGCCGAGAACCTGCTCATCGGTGGCGAAGCTACCACGGAGGTACACCGTGGTCTCGCGCCCGCCGACGCGGATGAACGCGGCGGAGAGCCACACGAGCACGTCGTAGAGGCGGTCCCAGGTTCGGCCGAGACGGCTCGCAGAGCGGCGTTGCAGAGCGGCGGCCCGGTCACCCCATTTGCTGCTCGTTCCATGGCCCATCCACGATGAGCGTGCCATATGGCCGCCCGGTTCGGTCGGGTGCGTCTTAATCGATGCCGACGCGGGATTTGGCTGCTAGCGTCCGCCGAGTGGCCGCGGCCGACTGCTCTGTGAACAGCGGGTTGGGCGCGACTGTCCAGGCGATGCGTTCGGCGCTCGAGTACGCGTGTGACCTGCGCGGGCAGAACGTCGGTGCCGCCGTCTTCGCCGGCCTCGGCCTGCCGGAGTTGGCCGGCGAACCGTACTGCGGCGCGTTCGTTCGCGATGTTTTCCGGCGGGGCGGGATCGACACTCCGGCGGACTGGATCTGGGTCGACAACATCCGGGCGTGGGGCGAGCGTCGGGGCTTGCTCCGCGCGGGCATCGGAGGCGCGAGACCGGGCGATCTCGCGCTGCATGGGCGCGCCGGCCTCGCGCATGTCGGGATCGTCGTTGCAGCGGAGGGCGGCGCAGTTCGTACCGTCGCCGGTAACACAGCGTCCCACGGAGGGCGTGTCGCGGTCCAGACGCTCGCCGACTACTGGCAGTGGCATGTGACGATGGCGGGTGTCATCGCCGGCGAGGCGGCTGCTGCGCTCGACTGATTGTTAGACGCACGACACCGCAAAACCGGCCTCATGGCTCCGAGCGCTCGGTGCGAAACCGAGCGCGGAGCAGGTCTCGCGCGGCGCTCGCCTCCTCACCGTCGAACCGTCCACTCTCTTCCATCCGCTCGATCAGTCTTTGCTGGTTCTCGCGCAACCATCCGATCCACAACTCGTCGCCGACCGGCCGTGTCCGCGGACAGACGCTGAGACATGCGGCGACGAAGGTGCAGTCGAACGCGTTGAGATCCGCGGCGTCAACGCCCACGAGCGCGCGTGTCCCTGCAGCGAGGCCCCGTGTGCCCTCCATCACGGGGACGAGGTTGACGTACACCTCGAGCACGGTCATCCGGTCGTAGCGGGCGATGAGCCACACCGCCACGACCGCCTCGCTGAGCTTGCGCCGCATCGTTCTGCCGCTCCATCCATAGAGCATCCGTGCCACCTGCATCGGGATCGTGCTCGCCCCGAAGCGCACCCGCCGCGCCTGGATGTTCTTGCGCGCGGCGGCCCAGGCGGCGGAGATGTCGACCCCGCGGTGGTTCCAGAAGTGCCCGTCCTCGGCCAACACGACCGCGGCGAGGAGGCGGCGGTCGATAGTGTCGAGCTCTCGCCACTCCGAGAGTGCCGGATCGGCGGCCAACACGGTTCGGGCTCGCGCGATCACGCGTGGCGTGTTCCGCGGGCCTTGTGTACGGTCAGATCGCAGCGTCGAGGTGCTGGCGGCGGGGGTCACGACCTCGACTCACGATGCGGAATGGGCGGTAGGCGTAACGACCCATCCATCTCGGAGCACCACCATACGATCAGCGAGCGCCGCCACCACGGGATCGTGGGTCACGAGCACGATCGCGGGCCGACGGGGGATCGAGGCGAGGTTGTCCAGCAGCGTTTGGATGCTCGGATCGTCGAGGAAGGTCGTCGGCTCGTCGAGGACGAGAAGGGCGGGATCACCGAACAACGCTCGGGCCAGGGCGATCCGCTGACGCTGGCCGCCCGAGAGTCCATTCCCGTCCTGTGTGAGCCGGGTCGCGTAGCCATCGGGCAACGCCTCGATGAATTCAGCGGCTGTGGAGAGCTCGGCTGCGCGGACGACCGCTGCATCCCTCGCGCCGGGATCGACGTAGGCGATGTTCTCCCGCACCGTGCCGGCGAACAACACGGGGTTCTGCGGGACGACTCCGAAGCCACGTCGAAGCTCGGTCATGTCAAGCTCGTCGAAGGGGACGCCGTCCGCGAGCAGACCACCTGCCTGAGGGCGGTACAGGCCGAGCAGCAGCGAGGTCAGGGTGCTCTTGCCTGCACCGTTCGGACCGAGCACCGCAACGTGCTCCCCCGCCGACACGTCAAGATCGATTTCGTGCAGGACCGTCTCGGGGCCGTACCCGAAGGTGACGCCGGTGGCTTGCACCGAGCCCGCAAATTGGATCCGCCGGGTTCCGGCATAAGGCGCCGGCTCGCGGACTGCGAGGAACTCCGTCACGCGCTCCAGGGACTCCCGTCCACCCGCCTGGTTGCTCAACGCGGGTCCGACCAGCGTCACCTGGCGAAGGATCAACGACAGGATGGCGTAGAACGCGAGCAGCGATCCCAGTGTCATCGAATGGTGCTGTACCTCGATGCCGCCGAGAATCAGGACGAACACGCCGACGGCCGCGCCGAGGGTGGCATACAGCTGGCTGTTGAGCCCTTGCAGCCAGACGAAGCGTGCGCGGGCGTCGCCCAGATCTGCGACCTGCGCGCTTCGCTCAGCGATCTCGCGCTCTTCGTTGCCTTCGATCTGGCTCAGCCGCATCATTCGCAGAGCATCCAGGGTGTCCGCGCTGTACGTGCGGTACTTCTCCTGCCAGGTCTCCGTCTTTCGGCGGACGCTCCGGGCGCGCGGGACGATCAAGGCCGCGAGCGGCGGGATCACTACGAGGACCGCCAGTGACAGGATCGGATTGATGACGAACGCGACGACCCCGAGGGCGAGGATCACAACGACAGCGGGAAGGACGGGATCGGCGAGGACCTGGAGGAGTCGCTCAGCACGCTCGCTGTCGATCACCAGCAGGGAGTGCAATCGGCCCGTTCCCTGCCTGTCGTGCCAGGCAGGCGGCAGGGCGTAGGTCTGAACGATCATCTCGTGCCGGATCCGAATTCCGATCTCTCTGGTCATCGAGAGGATCAGTCGCTGTGAAAACACGCCGACGACTCCGCTGGCCGCGTACAGAATGAGAATCAACGTGCCTGTGAGGATGATGCTGCCCGACGTGTGATGGCCGAGTTCTGAGTCGAAGAAGTTCCGGACCAGCACGGCCACCGGAATGAGCAGTGCTGCCTGGAGCCCGCCGAGCAGCGCGATTGCCCCAAGACGCCACCGGTAGTTCGACAGGAGGCGTCTGACGTAGATGCTTGACAGTGATCGAGCCATCAGGTGATGCTGCAACGTCTGTCGAACTCGAGCATCCTAACTGTGGTGATCGCAGCGATTCCGAGTTGCGCCGAGAGTGCGACCCACGAGGGGCCACGCATGCCTGTGACGGCGATCGTGCATCAGCCATACTCCAGACCGTGGTGAGCGCTGCGGGCGTTCTTGTAGCTGTCGTAGCCGGGTCCATCGCCATGACTTGGCGATGGATCGCGCAGGCGGGCTCCGCGACGGGCGCGGTCGACGGTGATGTGATCATTGTTCTTGGCGCGGAGGTGCTCCCCTCCGGTCCTTGCCCTGAGTTGGCGTCACGTTTGTGGCACGCCAAGTTGCTCTACGAGCGTGGGGCCGCCAGCAGGATCGTTTGCAGCGGTGGCGCCTCGGAGAACCTGTTCGAGGCGCAGGTCATGGCACGGACGCTGCGTGCCTGGGGTGTCCCCGCGACCGCGATATTCTGCGATCACGCGGGCACGAGCACGCGAGCGACCATCCGCAATGCTGCAGAGCGAGCGGAAGGCCGGGTCATCTTCGCCTCGTCCCCATACCACCTTCGCCGGATCGGTATCGAGGCTCACCGTTGGGGGCTCGACCATGTGTGCAGCGCCGCCTCGGTCACCCCGATCACGGCCAACGCACACGCCCGTTGGCGGCAGATGGCCCGTGAGGTCTTCGCGCTTACCTGGTACAGCATCACCGCCCGATGCTCACCGCAACGACGAGCCATAGCGGGTGCCGGTTCGCGCTCGCGATCGGGACCGAGCACGAGTTTCCAAGAATCCCTCAGCCTGTATCCGACCGGAATACGAGCACGAGCACGCGTAGGGCGAGGACGCCGGCGAACACGAGCAGCCAGTAGCCGAAGAACGCGTATAGGGTCACGCTGTGCGGAAGCGGGCGATTCGCGGCTCGGAGGTCGGTCAGGATGGGCTTGGCTTCGCTGTCGCGTGTAGCCCGGAGCAGCGTTCTACCGGGACGCTGCCGTGACTGGTGCATCGGCAGGTGCCTCTGGTACGTTGTGCCGCGAAACCGTCGCGGTGCTAAACGGTAGGGCGACCACGTCACTGGGGAGGCATCATGAAAATCGGGATCGGGGGCTGTGTCACTCGCTACGGTCACGATCTGCGGGCGGCTCGGCTGTTCGCCTGCCGGGGGGCCCTGGCGGGTTGCGCGGTCGCGTTGCTAGTTGGCGCGCTGGCGGCGAGCGCTGGTGCTGCCGACCGGGTCTATTGGGTCGATGACAACAGCTTGGGTGCGGTCCGGGACGCGGCCCTCAATGGCACCGGGTCGGCGCAAGACCTGTTCGCGGGCGAGCACTACCCCGGGGCCGTCGCGATCGACCCGGCGGCGGGGAAGATCTATTGGAGCACCAGCATCTCAGGCTCAATCCGAGTCGCGAACCTAGACGGCAGCGGCTCGGCGCAGGATCTGTTCTTGGGCGAAGGCGACCCGTACGGGGTCGCGATCGACCCCGCGGCGGGAAAGATCTACTGGGCCAATGCCTCGCCCGGCGCGATCCGGGTCGGGAACCTCAACGGGACCGGCTCGCCGCACGACCTGTTCTCGGGCGAAAACGATCCGGTGGGTGTGGCGATCGATCCTGCGGCGGGAAAGATCTACTGGGCGAACGATGCCGCGGCCGGCGCGATCCGGGTTGGGAACCTCAACGGCACCGGCTCGGCACACGACCTGTTCCCGAATGAGGGGTTCCCGTGGGGTGTGGCGATCGACCCGGCGACCGGCAAAATCTACTGGCCCAGTCAAGGCACGGGCTCGATCCGGGTTGCGAACCTCAACGGCAGCGGCTCGGCAGACGACATGTTCACGGGTGAGAGCAACCCCATTGGTGTCGCGATCGATCCTGCGGCCGGGAAGATCTACTGGGGCACTAATGCCGGTGCGATCCGGGTCGCGAACCTGAACGGCAGCGGCTCTGCCCAGGACTTGGTCACGGGCGAGAGCAGTCCCCAGTTTCCGGTGCTGTTGCGTGCGCCTATGGGTGCGGGCGGCCCCCGGATCGCGGGCGGCTCTGGCGCGGGGTCGGTGCTGTCCTGCTCGCAGGGGCAGTGGGGGGCCGACCTGGTTGGCGGGTTTCTGTACCGGGCGCCTCGAAGCTTTGTTTACCGCTGGACGTTGAACGGTGCCCCGCTCCCGGGCGCTAACTCGAACGCGCTGACGGCGAGCGCCGCCGGCGTATATGCATGCCAGGTGTTCGCTGTGAACGGCGCGGGCTTCACGAGCCAGACCAGCGCCGAGCATGCGGTGCTGGCCACGATCAGCTCGCTGAAGGCGAAAATCACACACCACGCGGCGAAGTTCACGTTCGAGGCAGCCCTCGGCGCGACCGGATTCCGTTGCGCACTGATCAAGCTAAAGCGTGGTAAGAAGCCGCAGGCGCACTTCAAGAGCTGCAAGTCCCCCAAGAGCTACAACCGCCTCAAGCACGGCAAATTCAAGTTCGAGGTCCGCGCGGTGAGCAGTGCCGGACCGGGCCCGACACGAAGCAAGAGCTTCGCGATCTAGCCTGCAGGCCGTCGAGCGCGGGCAGCGCCGCAGCCAGTCGCCCCGTTTCGCCTCGCAACCCGTACGAGCGTCTTGCGACAGGGGACTCCCCTGGCTCCCGCATTCGCGTGAACCGGGCGAAACGCTTAGTGATGGCCGAGTTCGCCGGCGTCTAGATGGCGTTGCTCTCCGTTCGCTGCCCGCCGCGCTGCAAAGCTGCCCCCGCGCGACGCACTTCGCCTTGGCGCGGCGGCCGGCGCGCTCAACACCACCCGACGCGGAAACGCCACCCCAGCGCCTGAGTGACACCATCGGTCTCGAAACGCGCGAAGGCCGCCGCGAGACCGCCTCTCCACGGGCGAGCAGCACTCCGGTCTCGGCATCCGGGCAAGCGCGGTGATCTCGCTGTCGCAATGGGACGCTTCGGAGAACATGCACGTTCTTGCGCGCTTATCAGCTAAGTGAAACAATTTCGAACATGCCAAGGATCACCCTAATCGGCGCTGGCAGCGTCGAGTTTACGCGTGTTCTCCTCTCGGACCTGATCGATTTCCCCGAACTCGAAGCCGCGACGATCGTGTTGCACGACATCGATGCGGAGCGGTTGGCTACGGCCGAACAGATTGCCCGGTCGATCAACCAGACCGCCGGCGCGCACCTGCAGATCGAGGCCCATCTTGAGCGCCGTGCGGCGCTCGACGGGGCGGACTTCGTCGTCAACGAGATCCAGGTCGGTGGGTTCGACGCCACCCTGCGCGACTTCGAGATCCCGGCTCGGTACGGTCTGCGCCAGACGATCGGCGACACCCTTGGGGTCGGCGGCGTGTTCCGCGGGCTGAGGACGATCCCCGTCTTACTGGCTATCGCCGACGACATGGCTGAGCTCTGCCCTCAGGGCCTCCTGCTCAACTACGCCAACCCGATGGCCATGCTCCCGTGGGCGGTCTGGGAGGGCAGCCGTCACCCTCACGTGGTCGGGCTCTGTCATTCGGTGCAGAACACCCACGAGCAACTGGCCGAGATAGTCGGGGTGCCGGTGCAGGAGATCGACTTTCTCACCGCCGGCCTCAACCATCAGGCATTCGTGTTGCGCTTCGAGCATGACGGCGAGGACCTCTACGGCCGACTCGACGAGGCGATCGAGCGCGACCCCGACGGCTTGGGCCGGCGGGTGCGGATCGAGCTCTATCGGCGGCTCGGCTACTTTCCAACCGAGTCCAGCGAGCACAGTGCTGAGTACGTGCCTTGGTTCATGCGTCACGACGACCAGCTCGAGCGCTACCGCATCCCGGTAGACGAGTATCTGCGCCGATCGCGTGAGAACCTCAAGGAATATGAGGACATCCGGGGGCGTCTGGCCGCGGGGGAGACGTTGCCTTTGACCCGCGAGGGCGAGCTGGCGCCGCGGTACATCCACTCGCTGCTGACCGGCGAGCCCAGGCTCGAGTACGGCAACGTCCGCAACGATGGCCTGATTGACGGTCTGCCGCCCGGCTGCTGCGTCGAGGTGCCCTGCCGGGTCGACGCCGAAGGGGTGCACCCACAGCGGATCGGGACGCTGCCCCCGCAATGCGCAGCCATGAACCGGACGTTCGTCAACGTCGCCGAGCTCACGGTTCGCGCCGTGCTCGAGGAGCGCCGCGACCACGTTTACCAGGCCGTGATGCTCGACCCAAACGCCGGGGCTACGCTCACCCTGGACGCGATCGGCTCGATGGTCGACGAGCTGATCGAGGCCCATGGAGAGCTGATGCCCGCCGGGATCCGGGCTCGGCTCAGACGGCCGTAACCGTTACGCCGCGATCTTCCATCGCGGCCACGGCGGCACGGTCGGCGCCGTCGTCGGTGATCAGCTCGTCGATCTCGCCGAGCTGGCAGATCCGGGCGAAGGCCACGTTGCCGATCTTGGAGCAGTCGGCCACGACGGTCACTCGGCTGGCGCGCTTGATGAGTGCGCGGTTCGTGCCCGCCTCGATCTCGTGGTGGGTGGTGAGACCCGCGTCGGGGGAGATCCCGTCCACGGCGAGGAAAACGATGTCTAGGTTCAATCCCTCGAGGCTGGCCTCGGCGATCGGGCCTACCAGCTCGTAGGACTCGGCCCGAGCCACGCCTCCGGTCACCACCAGCTTGAGGTTGGGACGCACTGCGATTTCGGCGGCGATGTTGAGGGCGTTCGTGACCACGGTGAGGCGAGGCCGGTCGACCAGCGCCCTCGCCACCTCGGTGGTCGTGGTTCCTCCCGTCAGGCCGATCGCCCAGCCGTCGAGCACCCGGGTGGCCGCCTCGCGTGCGATCCGGCGCTTTTGGTCCGGCTGGCGGGTGCTCTTGTAGCGAAGTGGCAGCTCGTAGAGCACACCCTGCGGCACGGCGCCTCCGTGGATGCGGCCGAGCAGCCGCTGGTTCTCGAGCAAGCGCAGATCGCGGCGCACCGTGGCCGCCGAGACGTCGAGCTCCTGGGCGACCTCGACCACGCTGACGCCGCCGTTGAGCGAGAGCCGCTCCATAATCGCGCCGAGGCGCTCCGCCTGCTGCATGAGCGCAAGTCTACGTCGCGCGCTGGCAATCGAGCAAAATCTGAGGCACAAAGTGTTGCATTCTGTTCGACTGAGGCATATCTTGTGCACAAATGAGCGTTACGTCGTCGGAGATTGAGAGCCAGCCGGCGATGTGGCAGCGCGCCGCTGAGTTCCTGCCCTCGGTCAGCGCCAAGCTCCCTGCTGTAGGCGAACGGGTGGCCGTGATCGGCTGCGGCACGTCCTACTTCATCGCCCAAGCCGTCGCCGACCTGCGTGAGTCAGCCGGTCTCGGCGAGACCGATGCGTTTGTGGCCTCCGAGGCGCCGACCTCGCGGCGTTACGAGCGGGTGATCGCTCTGTCGCGGTCGGGGACGACGACGGAGGTCGTGCGCACCCTCGCCGCTCTGGCACCCGACACGGCCTCTGCTGGCCATCTCAGCCGTTGACGGGACTCCGGTCGTGCAGGGCGCGACCGATGCTGTGCTGCTGGACTTCGCCGACGAAGTGTCGATCGTGCAAACCCGGTTTGCCACCACAGCGCTGGCGCTGTTGCGGGCTCATTTCGGGGCTGATCTCGATCCGGCCATCGCCGACGCCCGGGCCGCGCTCGCGGGGCCGCTGCCGGTCGATCCGTCGGAGTTCGAGCAGGTCGTCATCCTCGGCCACGGTTGGACGATCGGCCTGGCCGCCGAGGCGGCACTGAAGTTCCGGGAAGCCGGCCGGGCCTGGTCTGAGTCCTATCCGGCCATGGAATATCGCCACGGTCCGATCAGCGTCGCCGGGCCGGGGACCCTGGTTTGGTTCGTCGGAGAGGCCCAGTCCGAGCTGGTCGCGGACATTCGGTCCACCGGAGCGTCGGTCGTGCAGAGCGAGATCGATCCGATGGCCGAGCTGGTCAACCTGCAGCGGGCCGCGGTGGCGCTGGCCGAGGTCCGAGGTCTCGACCCCGACCGCCCCCAGCACCTGACGAGGTCCGTTGTCCTGCGCTGAGGACCAATGGAGGCATCATGAAACCCCTCACCCTCATCCTGACCGCCGCGGTCCTGCTGGTGAGCGGCTGCGGTGGATCGGGCAACAGCTCGACCTCGACCGGCCACGGTCACGTGAACATCGTGATGTGGGAGGGGTACACCGAGACCGAGGCCGTGGCGATCAAGAAGCTGGCCGCGGAGTTCAACGCCTCGCACCCCAACGTCACCGTGTCGGCGCAGTCCTATGGCAACTCGGACTACGCGCTGCAGAAGGTCCTGGCTGCCATCGCCGGCGGCAAGCCTCCCGATATCTCCTACCTATATGGCTCGTGGGCGCCCAACATCGCCACCAACCCCGGCGTCGTCAGTCTCAACAAGCTGATCGCTGCCGACCCGAGCTTTCACTGGAATGACTTCTGGAGCGTCGCGCGCCAGGTGGCCACGGTCAACGGCAAGATCGTGGGCGTCCCTGCGCTGGTAGACAACCTCGCCCTGGTCTATAACAAGAAGCTCTTCGCCCAGGCCGGACTCTCGCCCCCCAACTCGAACTGGACCTGGACGGACTTCGAGAACGCGGCTGTGAAGCTCACCGACCCGGCCAAGAAGCAGTTCGGGTGGGCCTACGTCAACGATGGCAGCGAGGACACCGTGTGGCGCTATTGGGCGATGCTCTGGCAGGCCGGCGGCTCGATCCTCTCGCCCGACGGCAAGCACGCCGCGTTCGATTCGCCCGCGGGTGTCAAGGCGCTGACCCTGCTGCAGACGCTGGCCCAGCGCAAGGCGATCTACCTCGACAACGGCAGCGGCAATTATCTGCCTCTGTTCAACTCCGGACACATCGGGATGTTGTGGACCGGCCCATGGGACTTGTCCCAGATCACCGCCGCCAAGGTCTCCTACGGCGTGCAGATCCTGCCCGCCGATCTCAACCACCAGACGATCTCGGGGCCCGACAACTGGGTCATGTTCAACAACGGCTCGGCCCGCACGCAGGCGGCCTGGCAGTTCCTGAAGTGGCTCACCTCGCCGGCCATCGACCTCAAATGGGCGCAGATGACCGGGGATCTGCCGATCCGGGCCTCGGTTAGTCAGCTGCCCGGCTACGGGCAGTTCATCACGAAGTACCCGGGCATCGGGCTGTGGGTCAAGAACCTGGGCAACGCCACGCAGGCTCGGCCGGTCCTCGCCGTCTACCCGAAGATCTCCACCGCCATCGGGCAGGCCGTCCAGGCCGTCCTGCTCGGCAAAACCCAACCTCAGCAGGCCCTCCAGCAGGCCGCCCAGCAGGTCGACGGCGTGCTCGCTGCGCCGGGGTAGCCACGCCGCGACGTCCGATGAGCGTGGACGCACCGACAGGGCGATCGGTCAGCTATCAGCGTCCCGGTCTGCTGATCCGGCTGGCTCGCTCCGAGAATTTGGCCGGGTGGGCGTTCGTGGCCCCCGCGGTGATCCTGATCGCGGTCTTCGCGCTGATCCCGATCGGCTGGTCGCTGCTGCTCTCGCTCCAGGCCAACAACCTAATTGCCCCCGCTCACTATGTCGGCCTGGCTAACTACCGCGCGCTGGCGAAGGATCCGCAATTTCGCTCGGCAATCGGCCACACGCTGCTCTACACCGTGGTGTTCGTGCCCGTCTCGGTGTTCGGCGCGCTCGGTCTCGCGGTCGCGCTGAACCGACGGATCCGCGGCATCCGCTTCTATCGGCTCGCCGTGTTCGTACCGCTGGTCACCTCCACCGTGGCAACCGGGATCATCTTCCTGTGGCTGCTCGACCCGACCTTTGGTCTGGTCAACTACCTTCTGCACGCGGTCGGCCTTCCCCAGCAGCAGTTTCTCCAGGATCCGAACCAAGCCCTCTGGTGCATCGTGGCGATGACGGTCTGGGGCTGGCTCGGTTTCGACGTGATCATCTACCTAGCCGCCCTGCAGGGGATCCCGGCCGACCTATTGGAAGCCGCCGAGATGGACGGCGCCAGCCGCCTCAGCACGTTTCGCAGCATCGTTGTCCCCCTGCTCGGACCGGCGACGCTGTTCCTTGTCGTGTGGTCGACGATCAACGCCCTGCAGCTGTTCGATGAGATCTACGTGACCACGCGCGGCGGCCCGCTCGGATCGACGACGGTCATCGTCTACTACCTGTACCAGCAGGCCTTCCAGTTCTTCAACGGCGGCTACGGAGCGGCGATCGCCTACGTGCTGTTCGTGGCGATCATGATCGTCACTCTGGTGCAGCTGTGGATCGGGCGCCGCCGCGTCTACTACAGCTCGTGAGGAGGCCGGGATCGCCGTCGAGCCGATAGCCACCGTCGATCGGTTCCCGCGGCTGCCCGCCGCGCCGGGCCGGCCGCGCCGGCGTCTGCCCTTCAGCCCATGGCATCTGTTCCTGGCCCCGGTGGCGGCGATCATGCTCGTCCCGCTCGTCTGGATGGTGATCCTGTCGCTGGAGACCAAACCGGAGGCGAGCAGCTTCCCACCCGTGCTGCTCCCGTCGGGGCTGCATTTCAGTAATTACCCGGCGACGTGGAGGGCCGTGCCGTTCGGTCACTTCTTCATCAATAGCGCCCTGTATTCGCTGGCCACCGTGGCCGGGAACCTCGTGTTTTGCAGCCTGGCTGCGTACGCGTTCGCGCGGATCCGGTTCTTCGGTCGCAACGTGCTGTTCGTGGTGCTGCTGGCGACGCTGATGGTGCCCTTTCAGGTCCTGCTGATCCCGACCTTCCTGATCGTCAAGAAGCTCGGCATGGTCGACTCCGTCGGCGGTCTGATCGTGCCAAACCTCTGCAGCGCGTTCGGGATCTTCATGTTGCGCCAGTTCTTCCGCACGTTGCCGATCGAGCTCGAGGAGGCGGCCAGGATCGACGGCACCTCACGCCTGGGGATCCTGGTCAAGATCGTCCTGCCGCTGTCGATGCCGGCGCTGGCCACGTTGGCCATCATCCAGTTCCTGTGGTCCTGGAATGACTTCCTGTGGCCGCTGATCATCATCGGCACCGCCAGCCACGCGCCTCTGCAACTCGGCCTCTCCACGCTCCAGGGCGCGCACAGCACCGAGTGGAACCTCCTCATGGCGGGCACCGTGATGAGCCAGATCCCGATGCTGGCGTTGTTCCTGGTCGCCCAGCGCTGGTTCATTCGGTCGATCGCCTTCACCGGGATCAAGTGATGCCTGGAGTTACGCTCGAACAGGTGACCAAGGCGTTCCCCGGTGGCACGGTGGCCGTCGACGGATTGTCGCTGGAGATCGCGGATGGCGAGTTCATGATCCTGGTTGGCTCCTCGGGCTGCGGCAAGACCACTGCGCTGCGCATGATCGCGGGCCTTGACACGCCGACCTCTGGCACGATCCGCATCGGCGACCGTGTCGTCAACGACGTCCCGGCCCGCGACCGTGACATTGCGATGGTCTTTCAGAACTACGCGCTCTACCCGCACATGACGGTGGCGCGTAACCTCGCCTACCCGCTACGCCAGCGCCGGATGCCCAGGCGCGAGATCGCCCGCCGCGTCCACGAGGTCGCCGAGATGCTCGACTTGGCGGGCCTGCTGCGCCGGCGGCCGGCTCAGCTCTCGGGCGGCCAGCGCCAGCGGGTGGCCATGGGCAGAGCGCTGGTTCGCGAGCCGGAGGTCTTCCTCCTCGATGAGCCGCTCTCAAACCTCGACGCAAAGCTCCGCGTCCAGATGCGCGCCGCGCTCAAGCGCCTGCACGCCCGCCTCGACGTGACCACGGTCTACGTCACGCATGACCAGGTCGAGGCGATGACCCTCGGGGACCGGATCGCCGTCCTCTCCGACGGGCGCCTGCAGCAACTCGGGCCGCCCCAGGAGGTCTACGACCGACCGGCCAACGTGTTCGTTGCCGGGTTCATCGGCAGCCCGCCGATGAACCTGCTCCGGGGCAGGGTCCGCGACGGCCGGGTCAGCGCCGGGGACTTCGCCTTTGAGCGTGCTGGGCTGGACGACCGCGAGCTGATCGTCGGCGTGCGGCCGGACTCGCTGCGCCCCGCCGTGGACGGGATGCCGTCTCTGGATTTCGAGGTCTCGGTGGTCGAGCCGATGGGCGACGAGGTGATCGTCCACGGGTCGGTGGCCGCCGAGCTGGCCAACGACACTCCCGAGGACGGCGAGTCGTTGCTGCTGGCCGGCGACGGCGACCGTGCCGCCGCGGTCGCGCGGCTGTCGCCACGGGATCGCCCCGCCGAGGGCAGTGTCATCCGCCTCGGCGTCGACCCTGCCGAGGTCCATCTGTTCGACGCCGACTCAGGGAAGGCAATCCGGTGAACCACGGTGAGGTCAGACGAATGAGAACCTGGAGTCGCATCGCACTGGCTATTGCTGTGGCCGCTCTCGCCGGGCTGCTGGCCGCCGCGCCGGCCGGGGCGCGGAGGTACAGGCGACCCCCCACCGGCCAGAATCAGTGGTACTGGGAGATCGGACCCGCCAGGCCGGGTCTGGCCGGCCTGCCCGCGATCAGGGCCGGCTATCCGAGGCCGGGGTCGGCCACCATCTGGGACACCGACCTGTTCCAGGATTCCAACCGTGCCGGAGCCGGCATCCCCACGGGGCGCTCGCCGGTGGTGGCGGCGCTGCACCGATCCGGCAAGTACAGCATCTGCTATGTCGAGGTCGGCGCCTACCAGAGCGGTTTCCCCGACGACGCGAACTTCGCTGCGGCCGACTACGGCCACGCCGCGCATCGGTATGAGATGCAGGGGTATCCCGATGAGTGGTGGTTCAACATCGCCGGCTTTCGCCACTACGTACCCGGGCACCGCTGGACGCTGCCGCGGCGCGGCCGTCGACATCGCGGCGGGCTTGGACAGACGGTTCGGTTGGTGCCGGCGTGAGGGGCAGGATGCGGTCGAGCCCGACGACCTCGACGGGTACACCAATCGCGGCGACACCGGCGTGCCGGGGGGCGGCTGGCACCTGACCCGAGCCGACTCGGCCGGCTTCGAGCGCTGGCTCGCCTACGATGCCCACGCCCAGGGGCTCGCTGTCTTCCAGAAGAACGATCCGGCCAACGCCAAAGCCAATGTCAAGCGCTTCGACGGGATGATCATCGAGGAGTGCAACCACTACCACGACCCGTGCGCCGGATTGGGCGGCGACGCAACGCCATACCTCCGCGCAGGCAAGCCCGTACTCAACGCCGAGTACACCCAGGATGGCGAGACGACGGCCAGGTTCTGCGCGGCCGATCTCGCCGCGGGGATCACCGGCGCGCTGTTCGATGTCGACCTCGGCGGCAAGACCTACCGCCCGTGCGCCCCTGCAGGTCGTGCCGGCCGCTGACCTCGACCTGCTAGTCCTCGGGGACTGCAACCCCGACCTGATCCTCCGCGGCGGGCGATCGAGCCAGCCTTCGGGCAGGCCGAGCGACTGATCGATTCGGCTGATCTCACGATCGGCGGCTCGGGGGCGATCACCGCCTGCGGCGCGGCTCGGCTGGGGCTGCGGACCGCGATTGCCGGGGTGCTCGGCGACGATGAATTCGGGCGCTTCATGATCCAGGCGCTGCGCGAGCGAGGCGTCGAGACCGACGGGCTCGTCGTCGACCCGGGCGCCCGCACCGGCCTCAGTGTGATTCTGTCCCGCGATCAGGACCGGGCGATCCTCACCTTTCCGGGAGCGATCGCGGCGCTCAAACATCCGGCCGTTGACCCCGCCCTGCTCGCCGGGGCCCGCCACGTTCACGTCTCCTCGTTCTTCCTGCAGACCGCGCTGACCCCGGGCCTCGGGACGATGCTGGCCGCGGTCCGCCGTCGCGGCGGCTCAACCTCGGTGGATCCCAACTGGGACCCGAGCGAACGCTGGGACGGAGGCCTGCGGGAGTTGCTTCCAGACGTCGACGTCCTCCTGCCCAACGGCGTCGAAGCCGTCCGGATCGCCGGTGGCGGCGATCCGTGCGAAGCGGCGCGGCGGCTCGCCGCCCGCGGACCGCTGGTGGCCGTCAAGCTCGGGGCCGACGGAGCGCTCGCCGCTGGGGCCGGGGCCGATCCGGTGAGCGTCCGGCCCCCTGTCGTCGCTGCCGCGGTCGACGCGGTCGGGGCGGGAGACTCGTTCGACGCCGGTGTGCTCGCGGCACTGCTCGACGGCCAGCCGGTGGAGCGGGCCCTCGCGCTCGGGTGCGCGTGCGGTGCGCTGTCGACACGGGCCGCCGGCGGAACTCCCGCCCAGCCGACGCTCGCCGAGGCGCTCCGCGCTCTCGGGGAGGTCGAGGAGACGGCGTGATCGTCTGCGTGGCCGGCAACCCGTCGATCGACAGGCTGATCGAGGTCGAGGCGCTGGCGCCTGGCGAGATCCACCGCCCAAGCTCGCTCGTGGTCCTGCCGGGCGGCAAGGGCCTGCACGTCGCCCGGGTGAGCGCGGTGCTTGGTTCCCCGGCGACTGCCACCGGAATCTTGGCCGGTCATGCCGGCCGGTGGATCAGCGAGGCGCTGGCCCGCGAGGGCGTGCTGGGACGGTTCGCCTGGGGCCCCGGCGAGACCCGCTCGTGCCTGTCGGTGTCCGACCGGGCCACCGGTGCTCTAACCGAGTTCTACGAGCCGGGTACGCCCGGCACAGCCCAGGCGTGGTCGGACCTCGCGGGAATCGTCGCCTCGATGCTGAACTCCACCCGCTGGCTTGTGCTCAGCGGATCGCTGCCGCCCGGGACGCCGGTCGATGGCTACGCCCAGCTGATCGCCCGCGCTGCCGCGGCTGGGGTGCCTGCGGTGGTCGATTCCCGGGGACCGTGGCTGGCGGCGGCCCTGGACGCCGGACCGGCGCTGGTCAAGATCAACGCCTACGAAGCGTCGGAGCTTCTCGAGGAACCCGTGCCCGACGGTGACTGCGGCGTGGCGGCGGCGCGGACGATCCGGGACCGGGCTGGTGGCGACGGTCACGCGGTGGCGATAACGCTCGGCGAAGCCGGAATGGTGCTGGTCGATCCCGACGGGCGGGCATTCACCGGTTCGAGCTCAGCTCGTGGCCGCTACCCGGTCGGCAGCGGCGACGCGTTCCTGGCCGGCATGGTGGTGGCGCGGGCTGACGGGGAACCGTGGGCGGCCGCAGCCGCCGCCGGGCTCGGAGCGGGTGCCGCCAACGCCGAGGTCGCCGGCGCCGGACGTCTCGATCCCGCCCGCGCCCGCGAGCTGGCGGCGAATGCGGACGTGGCTGAGCTTGCAGGGTGAAGGCGCGGGAAGCAGTGCTGAACGCTTGGGGAGCCTTTGGAGGCCGTAACCGAAAGGTGCGCGGTCGCTGTTAGCCCACGCGGAGAATGTCTCCCGTTTGCAGCCATTCTTCTAGAGGCGACGACCGGAATCGAACCGGTGTAGACGGCTTTGCAGGCCGCTGCGTAGCCACTCCGCCACGTCGCCGGGGAGGCCAAGCGTAGCGGGCGGCCTGGGCCGCGGACGGCTCAGGAGGTTGCGTTGCGCAGGAGCACAGCGTTGCCGGACGGGTCGCGGACGAGGGCCGCGCCGTCGCGGTCGGAAGTCTCGAGCCCGGCCTCACGAATCCGACCGATCACGCGCTCGAGCTCGGCCGCGTCGGGAACGAAGACCTCGAAGGAGCGCAGTCCGATCGCGCCGGGCTCGGGGGCGCTCGCGCCCGTGCTGTGCCAGGTGTTCAGGCCGAGATGGTGGTGGTACCCGCCGGCCGAGACGAACAGCGCTCCCGGATAGCCACGGACCCTGACATCGAAACCGAGCACGCCGCTGTAGAAGGCCTCGGTCTGCTCGAGGTCGGCGACCTGGAGATGGACATGACCGATCTTGGTGCCTTCGGGAGCCTGCTCCTGGAAATCCTGATCCTCGGCGAGCTCGTTCATCACGTCCTGGAGGTCGAGCGGCAGCGTCGCCATCTCGAGCTGGCCTCCCGAGTGCCGCCACTCCTCGCGCGGCCGGTCACGGTAGATCTCGATCCCGTTGCCGTCGGGATCGGACAGGTAAAGCGCCTCGCTGACGAGGTGATCGGACGCACCATCGAGCGGCCAGCGGACGGTGATCAGGCGTGCGAGCGCAAACGCGAGATCCACCCTTGACGGGACGAGCACGGCCAGGTGGTAGAGACCGGTCCGGCGCCGATCGAGCCCAGGCGCCGAGCTGTCGGCGTAGAGCCGCACCAGCGGCTGCTCCGCGCTCGGGCCGAAGGCCACGCTTCCGTCCTCCTGCTCGAAGGGCCGGAGCCCAATCGCGCGCTCGTAGAACTCGCTCGAGCGCGCCATATCGGAGACCGTGAGGCTGACGGCGCCCATCGACGTCTCGGGGGCGATGACCGGCCGGGCTGGAGTGTCCGCGTGCAATGCCATCGACATGAGCTTACGCCGCCCGAGCCAGCTGTTGGCTCTGTACCGACAGCGTGTCGACGATCTCCTCGAGCCGGTCCCGCAGCTCCAGATCGACGAGCACCCCGTCCGCGTCGAAGCGCTCCTGAGCCCGGCCGACGGGAAGCTCGGCCTCGAGGACTCGCGCCCCCGCGATCCCAAGCGCCTTGCGCAGATGATCCTGGGCCCAGATCGCGCCGTAGTCCGTGCTGCTGGCGCCGATCACGGCGACGGGCTTGCCCCACAGCGCCGATGAGGAACCGTAGGGCCGCGAGGCCCAGTCGACCGCGTGCTTGAGCTGCCCGGGGATCGTGCCGTTGAACTCCGGGGTGGCGATCAGGACCGCGTCTGCGTCCCTGATCGCCCTGCGAAGCGCCGCGACCTCCGCCGGCGGCAGCTCGGTGTCACGGTCCTCGTTGTAGGGGGGAAGTGACTCGAGCCGCTCGTAGAGGCGAAGCTCGACGCCCTCCGGGGCCAGCTCGGCGGCGGCCCGCAGCAGCGCCGTGTTATGCGACGCTGCGCGGAGGCTGCCTGAGATCGCGAGGACGCGCATTCTCTACGCGCCCTTCACGGCCGAGACGCTGACGATCAGCTTGACCTCGTTGGACACGAGCAGGTTCCCGTTCGGCAGGGTCTGGTTCCACTTCAGATCGAAGTCGCGACGGTCGATCACGCCCGAGACCTCGAAGCCGACGCGCTCGTTGCCCCACGGGTCCGTACCGCCCTCGCCGGCCGTGCCGGTGAGCTCGATCGCCTTGCTGATGCCCTTGATCGTGATCTCGCCGGCGAGGCGAAGCTTGCCGTCCTCGGTGGGCTGAAGCGCCGTGGTGTGGAAGCTGATCTCGGGGTACTGGTCGACGTCGAAGAAGTCAGGCGCCTTGAGGTGCCCGTCGCGGTTCTCGTCGCTCGTGTCGACACTCGCGACCTCGACGCTTCCCTGGAGGACCGGGACGTCACCGGTGGCGTCGATCGAGCCCTCGAAGCGCTTGAACGCGCCGCGGACGGTGGCGATTCCCATGTGCCGGACCTCGAAGCCCACGCTCGAGTGGCTGGGATCGATGCTGTAGGTCCCGGCCGGGATCTGCTGGGGAGAGATGGCTGTGGCTGACATTGAGGCTCCTTGAAGAATTGAGAGATACTTGAGCTAACAACAATGCTAGCAGAAAAGATTGTTGAGTCAAGTATTGAGGACGCAAGCGTCGGTTTGGGGGGGCGGCCAATGGGCGCCGCGAGCGTGGCGGACGGACTCAGGACGGGGAGGAGGACGCGGGCCGGGACGGACCCGCCCGCCGGCGCGTTACTCGACCGTGCAGGAGCCGCCCTGCTGGGCGCCGGGGAGGCGGCTGAGCAGGGTGGCGAGTGCGTCGGTTTCCTCGGGCGTGAAGTGCTCGAGGAACAGGCGGCGGATGCTGGCGACGTGCGTGCAGCCGGCGTCGCGGAGCTTCTCGTAGCCGGTGTCGGTGAGGTGGGCGTAGGAGACGCGGGCGTCGCTCTTACAGGAGACGCGTTCGATCAGGCCGTTATCGACGAGACCGTCGATCAGGCGCGTGATGCCCGAGCGGGTGAGCATCGTGCTCTCGGCCAGCGCCGACATGGGCAGCTTGCGATCGGGCGCCTGCGCGAGGTAGAGCATCACCTCGTAGTCGCGGGTCGTCATGCCTTGCTCGGCCACCAGTTCCGCGTCCAGCGCGCGCAGAATCGTCGCGTGGCTCTGGAGATAGCTGCGCCACGCCTCCAGCGAGGCGCCCTCAAGACCGGATGTTGCGACGGTTGCCATGTATCCATTGTAGTTGACGGGTCAACCGGAAAGTGCTATGCGCCGCCGCTTCTCGGTCCGAGCAGCGCAGCTTATGCGCTCCACGACCCCCTCGGGGTAGGCTAGCCGCGTGGATGAGATCGCCCCCGGCCTGTGGCATTGGACGACGCCTCACGACCGCATCCAGACTCCCGTGAGCTCCTATTACCTAGCGCGCGAACGCGTGCTGCTCGATGCGATGATCCCGCCCGCCGGGCTGGAGTGGTTCGAGGAGCACGGCGTGCCGGAGCACATCCTGCTCTCCAATCGCCACCATGATCGACAGGCGTGGCGGCTCCGCGAGGCCTTCGGCTGCCAGGTGCACTGCATCCGCAACGGCATTTACGAGCTGGACGGACGTGGGCCGGTCGAGCCGTTCGACTTCGGCGACGAACTCCCGGGCGGCATCACTGTCTACGAGGTGGACGCGATCTGTCCCGACGAGACCGCGCTCCACGTTCGGACCCACGGGGCCTTGGCGTGCGCGGATGGCGTCGTCCGCCCGCCCGGCGGCGGCCCGCTCGCGTTTGTCCCCGACGCGCTGATGGATGATCCCGAGGACACGAAGCAAGGCCTCCGAGCGGCCTACCGCGGCCTCCTCGGCCTCGACTTCGACCTCCTCCTGCTCGCCCACGGCGAGCCAGTCGTCGGCGGCGGACTGCAGGCGCTGCGCGAGTTCGTCAGCGGCGAGGCTTAGGCCCGGCTCAGTCGGGACGGATGCAGAATCCCGAGGTGTTCCCGTTGGCGCACAGTAGCCCGCGCAGCGTGACGCCGTCCTGGTCAAGGACGATCAGACGCGGTTCGTCGCGCTGCTCGAGCAATCTGATCGCCTCGGTCATGGGCATCTCGGGAGTCACGGTCAGCGGCTCGACGGCACCGTAGTTCCGGGCCGGCTCGTCGGCGCTCGCGTCTGCGGGGAGCCCGTCACGCTCGATCGCCCCGACGAAATGGTCCCCGTCGGCGATCAGAACCGTCCGCACGCTGGGACGCTCGAACGCCGCGCGAACGTCCGCGACGGTGGCGTCCGCCGACAGGGTCTTGGGTCGGCTGATCATCACCTCGCCGACCGTTCTCTGAACGGCGTCGGCGACCGAAACCGTGCGGTCCGCCATCCCGTGGATCTTACGTCGACACGGGGAGCGTGTCGACGCCGGGAGCGTTGGCGAAACGGCTAGTTGTGCGGCGGCAGCTTGAGCTGGTCACGGCGGCGTGAGGTCTGCTCGCTCTCGGCGATGACGGCGTGCGCGCTGTCGACCGCCTCGCTGGCCTGGCCCCGAAGCATGCGAGCCTGCTCGATCGCGGACCGACGCCGTTGCCGCCATTCGGCGCCAGGGCCGCTGTCCGCCTGTCCGGCGGCGCGGGCGAGAACGTCGTACGGGTCCTCTCCACGCCTGGCGGCCGCCGCAACGGCGCGGGCGAGCGCTGCCTCGCGCACGTACTGGGAGACGCTCACCCCCACGCGGTGTGCCTCGGACTCGAGCAGGCGGAACAGATCGTCGCTCATCCGCACCGCGCTGACGCGCATGGCCTTCCTGTTGGCGCTTCTCGACTTGGCCATCGCAAAGATTCTATCGCTCGTATGTTGAAAGTGTCATACACTGTGCGTATGCAGGGGTGCACACGGGTGGCGAAACGAGTGATGGCGGATCACGCGAGAGCCGATACCGAGGCCGAGCGCAGGCACGCTCGGGCGGTGGCGAACAGCCTGCATATGGCGGACGTCTGCGCGGTGCGAGGCGATCTCGAGGATGCGCTGAGCTGGGTCGAGATGATCAGAGCGATCGGCGACCAACTCCCAGCCGACTATGAGGCAAAGCGCCTCGACTGGCTCAACGCGTGCCACGTCCGCCGCGATGCGACCGCGTCAGCGCCTCGTCGAGTCGCGGGATGAGCCCGCGCGAAGGATTCAACGGACCCCGACCCCGCCACGTCCCCGCGGCGAAGAGGCGGGCTCGGGTCAGCGTCCACTCGACCCAGGATCCAGAAGGTCGAGCCGGATAGTCGGCCGCGCGCCCCGTCTCTCGGCGCGCGGCCGACAAGCTTCGTCAGGACCGGCGGGTCTGTTCGGGTCTCATCACCCGAACAGCCCGATCAGGCCCTTGATGATCAGCAGCACGCCGAGGATCGCGAAGCCCCTCACGGCGAACTTGTGGGCGTGGCGCGAGATCCAGGCCTTGGCGCGGCCGACCGCCAGCGGCGTCCATTCCGGCGCGATCAGGAAGCAGGCCAGCGGAGCCTCGAGCAGCCACAGCATGACGATGTTGAATCCGACCACGATCAGCACCGTCACGGGAGTCGAGTAGTTGAGCTTGTGGACTTCGTCGAGGCCGGCCAGATACGACGCTCCGGGCAGCGTCAGCAACGCCCCGACGACGAACGTGACCCGAGGCGAGCCCTTGCTCAGCTCGCGCTGCCAGCGCGGCGGCCCGGTGTCAGGCTTCTCCGCCTTGCGCGCGGCTCGTCGCTCCCGTATGCGCTGGACGCGGCCGGTGTAGAACACGAACGCGGCCGCAAGCGCGACCGCTCCCAGGCCGATGTCGACAGCGGGACTGAGCGTGTTCTCGGTCGTCGATGTGGTGCTCGAGGTGGGCAGCGAGAAGACGATCACAAGGCCGAGCGTGATGCTCGTCAGGTACGCGCCCACCAGATAGCCCGCCATCAGCTTCGCCGGCTTGTCCAACAGCAGCATCACCGTGGTCGCAGCGACGAGCGTCGGGTTCAGCGAGGCCGTGAGCGAGAGAAGGATCACCTGTCCCATTGCTCTGCAAGCCTGACGGAGACCGAGGACGTCGCCATCGCACGAAACGGGTGATATGTGCGCGCGGCGGCGGGTCATCCGAACCGGGTGATGACCGCGGGCCCATCGTGCATATCGTCAGCTTCCGGAATGGCGCCCCCCAACGACCCCCCGGAGATCACCTCCGAGCAGGCGGATGCGACGATCCGGAGCCGCCAGTTCGTCGTCCTGCTGGTCGTGGTCGCGGTCGTCGGCGTGGTCGTGGCGCTGGCGGCCTGGTGCTTTCTCGAGGGGATCTACCAGATCCAGCAGGAGCTCTACACGCACCTCCCGCACGCGCTCGGGTACCAGAACGCGCCGAAATGGTGGCCGCTGCCAGTCCTCGCGGTCGGCGCGCTGATCACGGCGTTCGCCATCATGCGCCTGCCGGGTAATGGCGGCCACATCCCGGCCGACGGTCTGTCGACCGGCGGCCCGGCCGGTCCCAGCGTTCTTCCTGGGGTGATCCTCGCCGGACTGGCGACGATCGGCTTCGGGCTCGTCCTCGGCCCTGAGGCGCCACTGATCGCCCTGGGCGCCGGTGTGGCTCTGCTGTTGATGAACCTCTCGCGGCGCGAGACGCCACCGCAGGCGCTGATGGTGGTCGCCGCGGCGGGAAGCTTCTCCGCGGTGGCGTTCATCTTCGGCTCGCCCCTGGTCGCCGCAGTGATCCTGATCGAGGCGACGGGGATCGGCGGTCCGAAAATGAGGGTCATCCTCGTGCCCGGCCTGCTTGCGGCCGGGATCGGGACGCTCGTCTCACTCGGGCTGGGGTCGTTCACCGGTCTCAGCACGAGCCACTACGCACTCGGCGCGCTGCCCCTGGCCCCGGCCGGTCATCCAACGCCCAGCGAGTTCGGGTGGTCGATCGCGCTCGCGATCGCGATCGGCGTGGCGGCGCACTTGGTCATGCGCGGCGGGCGCCTCACGTATCGCTTCGTCTCCAAGCGTCAGCTGCTCGTGCTGCTGCCCCTTATTGCCCTGGTCATCGGCGGCGTCGCGATCGCCTTCAGCCAGATCACGGGAAAGGGCTCTAACGAGGTGCTGTTCTCGGGCCAGGACCAGCTGCCGGGGCTGGTCGGGAACGCGTCGACGTGGTCGCTGGCCGCGCTGACATGGCTGATCGTGTTCAAGGGCATCGCCTACAGCCTGTCGCTCGGCGCCTACCGGGGCGGTCCGACCTTTCCGGCCCTGTTCCTCGGCGCGGCCGGCGGCATCATGGCCTCGCATCTGCCCGGGATGCCATTCCAGTCGGCGGTCGCGGTCGGCATGGGCGCAGGGTTCGTGGCCATCCTCAGACTCCCGCTCTCGGCCGTCGTCGTGGCGACCATCCTGACCACCAAGGCGGGCGCAAACGTGGAGCCACTGATCATCGTCGGCGTGGTCGTCTGCTACATAGTCACGTTGCTGATGGCGCGATCGCCAGAGCCGGCTTCGGCACCTGAGCCGGCTTCGGCACCTGAGCCGGCTCAGACGGCACCCGCGGCCGCGGCTCCCAGCCCGTCGGGGTAGCGCGGCCCCAGCCAGAATGGTGGGAGGAATCGCCGATCCCTCCACGAAGGAGGAAGTCTCTGATGAGCGAGCCCGAGAATCCTCGACCCGGGGGTACCGAGAGCGAGGCTGGTTCTTCACCGGAGAAGGTGCCTCTGACCGCCCGGCTGCTGCTGCGGGATTCGCTCACCGCGCGCCGGGCCGCCGCGATAATCGCCGCGTTTACGGTGCTCATCACAATTGCGGGGGGCCTGCTTGAGCGGGTCATTGACCGGCAGGAGTTTCCGACGATCGGCAAAGGACTGTGGTTCGCGCTGCAGACCGTCACGACCGTTGGATACGGGGACGTCACCCCCAAGCAAGCCGACGGACGGTTCATCGGCGCGGTCGTGATGCTCACCGGGATCGGCTTTCTCGCGGTGATCACCGCGTCAGTCACAGCATCGCTGATCGAGAGCAGCCGTCGGCGGTTCGCCGAGTCCGAGGGGGACCTCACGCAGCGGCTGGAGGAGGTCAGCGAACGGCTCGTGAAGATCGAGGCTTCGCTGGACCGTCGGACCGGGTCAGAGCCGTCTGACGGCGCGAGCTGACGAGACGGCTATTCGACCAGTGGTGGTTCGAGCAACGAAGCGTTTATGTGCTCGGACAGCGCGGTCGCCGCGGCTCGTTCGGCGGCCAGCTGCTGTTGGTCGTCCTCGGCGCTGAGCAGCGCGGCTTCGTAGGCAGTGGCAGCCGCCTCCCAGTTCTCGCGGCTGCGGTCGGTTTCAAGCCGCGCATGTCGGCGCATGCTTTCGACCGCCGTGGCGATCACCTCGGCCGACGTTCCGGCGTCGTAGGTCTCGTCGGCATCTGGCTCGCGGACGAACGTGAAGGTGCGACGGGCGGTCAGCACCGGTTTGTGCAGGACACGCTCGACACGCGTTGAGGCGTCGTCGAGCACGCTGGTCGAGACGCTGAAACGCGGATAAGGCTCAATCGTGGCGAGCCACTCTTGCCTGCGTTGATCAGACGAACGCCGCTGGCGGTCGTCGAGCGTCAGGCCGACGTACTCGGCGACGTGCACCCACCCCCAGTGGGTGCCTATGAGCACGATTCCGATCCCGGCGAGGACAACGTCAAACGCACCCCCGCTCTCGAACAGAAGCTGCCACCCGCCGTAGAGCAACATCGCCGCTCCGCCGATCAGGCTGGCTCCGGTCAGGACGGACCCCGCCGTGACCAGCCGGTCGTGCCCTTGACTGGAGACAACGAGGTCCCGATATTGCTCGGGGTCGGGCAGGTTGCCGAGGTCGTCGTCCAAGAGTCGGTTGTCTGCCGGGACACCGAGGAACGCGAGCATGCCCCGGCTACCGCCGTCCGTCATCTGCGTCCTCGCCTCCGTGATCTATCGACTCCCGCCCGGCGTCGTTGGGGGCGCTTGCGACGATGGCCTACCGGAGCGGGTGCCATTACCGCCGCTTCGAGCGGCGTCCGCGGCGAGGTTGCCCGTGAGCATCCCCTGTTGGACCTGGTCCATCAGGGAACCGACCGAGGCCGGCGAGTGGGGAAGCAGCAGCGTGGTCATGTTGCCGTGCTCACCGACTGACCGGATCGTGTCCATGTACTGCGTCAGCGCGACCAGACCCATCGCCTCCTTCGGGTCGATGCCCTGCTCGTCGGCGAGGATCGCCAGCGAGTCCTTCAAGCCTCGGGCGATCGCCTCTCGCTCTGCCGCCACACCCTCGCCATGCAGGCGCATCGACTCCGACTCCGCCTCGGCCTTCTTGATCCGCAGGGTCTTGTCGCCCTCGCCCTGTGCCGTCGCGGCCTCCTGGTTGCGACGCGCGGCGTTGATGTTGTTCATCGCGTCCTTGACCCGTTGATCGGGCTCGATGTTCGTGATCAGCGCCTTGATGATCTCGTAGCCGTAGTCCGCCATCTGCGTTTGCAGGGTGTCCTGGATGTGCTTCGCGATCGTGTCGGCGTCGGCGTAGGCCTCGTCGAGGTCCATTGTGGGGATGTGTGAGCGGACGACGTCGAAGGCGTAGGAGGTCATCTGCACCTCCGGGTCGTCGAGCTTGTAGAAGGCGTCCTTGACCTTGTCCTGGTCGGCGCCAACCATGTACTGGATCGCGAGCTTGACCACCACGAACACGTTGTCCCGGGTCTTGGTCTCGATGTCGGCGTTCAGCTGCTCGACCTGCAAGCTCATCCGGCCGGCCACCTTTTCGACGAACGGCGACTTACGCTGCAGGCCAGGTCCGGCAACTCGAACGAACTTGCCGAATCGCTCGACAACGGCGCGTTCCTGCTGCTCTACGGTGAAGAAGAAGACGGGCATGCCAGGGTCCTTTCCGGGGGGCGACGAGCCTCGGCTGTCGGCGCCATCAGTCGGCACCCGCGGTTTGCGGGCTCGATCCAGGGAGCGATCTGCACAACGGTGGTCCTTCCCGAGCGGATAGCCACCTACGGCATACGACCGCTCTATAGGGGATGGCTCTTCCGTCGCTCGGGACGAAACTGTCCGTGAGGTCGCCGTTCGGAGAATTGGCCGACGGTGCTCTGCGCGAAGTCGCTTCGCAGTAGCGGTGAAATGGCCTGTCCACCTCAGTCTACTCCGCTCCAGTGGCGCGCTCGTGCGACAGCCTTACGGTGTTCCGACGCGTTCGATGTGGCGCGGGGCCGTCTCTGCGATGGCCTCACGAGACATCGTTTCGTGAGTGTGCTCTCCACGAAGGAACTCGGGCAGCGCCGCAATTCGGTAGGGCAGGAGCCGATCGGCATCGAGCGCGAAGCGATACGGCGCGGGCTTGACGATCTGTTCAAGCCAAAGCTGAGCTTCGAGGAGGCGATGGCGAGGCCGGCACGACGCGCGGAGATGAAGCGCATCAATGATGCGCTCAGGTCGTCCATGACGCCGGCGCGTCTCGGAATGGCGTTGGTGGCATGAGCGACGCACGCAAACACGACCTGGCGGATGTCGAGGCCGATTTCCCGAAGAGTTCGGGACGGCTGCTTCTCGATCTGAGGGGTCCCACCGCCTTCCGCCGCAGAGTGTCGAGTTCACGTGGGACCAGTCGCGCGTGTGGACACGGACCGGGCTGCTCCTTTGCGTGGCGAATGCGACGGCGCGGGTCCTGTTCTCGTCTACGGCCCCGCTTCGTCCAAGGCGGGAGCGTGAGCGGCGTCCGCCGGCTCGCTCGCGTTGACGCGAAAGCGACCGGCCGTGTCTGTGCTCTCTACAGCGGCCAGACGGGGCTTGAGACCGAGCCGGGCATCGCCTTCTCCCACAGTTCGCCCAGGCGTTTGAGATCTCGCTCGCCGAGGCGGTCGAGCAGCAGCTCGCGGACGACCGCGTGGTGGGTGACCTGTGCGGCGCGAAGGCGGGCGAGGCCCTGCGGCGTCAGTCCGACGAGCAGGCTGCGCCCGTCGGCCGGGTTGGTGCGCCGCTCGACCAGGCCGATCTTCGCGAGCCGGTCGACCGACCTCGAGACCCCGCTCGGGCTGAGGTTGCGCCGCTCGCCCAGCTCCCCGATCGGGAGCGTGCCGCCGGGCGCGCCGACGAGCGTGATCAGTACCCCGTAGGCGTCGACGCCAAAGCCGTGATCGGCGAGCAGTGCGCGGTCGAGCGCTCGAAAGACGGTGGCGTGGACGCGCAGCATGCCGCGCCAGGCGCCGAACTCGCCGGGCGTGAACGGGTTCGGCTCGGGCGCTCCGTCGAGGTCGAGCGCACCCGCGGTTCGCTCCCAGAACTACTTGACATCCGCAAATACTCTGGTGTATTGTTTGCGCACCGCAAATACTCTAGCATCCGCACGCGGGCGTTTACAGAGGAGATGCGCAATGACGAGCACCACCGCTGAGCACACGGTCCTGGCCGCAAACGACGGCCTGCGGCTGCAGTCCGGCCCGGGGCGAGACCTCGTCTTCAAGGTCACCGGAGAGGACACCGGTGGCGCCTTCGACTACTTCACCGTCGAAGTCGCGCCGCACGGCGGGCCCCCGCTGCACGTCCACCACAAGCAGGAGGAGACGATCCACGTCCTGAGCGGGCGCTTCAAGGTCAGGATCGGCGAGGAGATCTTCGAGCTCGATGAGGGCGGCTTCGCCTACCTGCCGTCCAAGGTTCCACACGCCTTCCTGAACCTGACCGATGCGCCGGGCGAGATCATCGTCGTCTACACGCCCGGCGGCGGGCACCGCTTCTACGAAGAGCTCGGACCCGCCACCCGCAACGGCACACCCGACCGAGCCGTCGTCGCAGCCATCTTCGAAAAGCACGACATGTCGCTGCTCGGGCCGCCACTGAGCGCCGACTGACCCCTCCGCGCACCCAAACGGCGCCGCTCCAACCACCCACCCCAGGCGAGCGTCCCGACGGCCATGGCGGGACGCTCCCAGTCAGGACGAACAGCACGCGTCCGTGACCACCTCGGACTCGCGGCGGCTTCTTGGGAACGCAGCAGTCAGCGCCACCACGGTCGCGTCTCAGGAGTGCTGTAAATAGCGTCGGTGCCGTCAGAGGCGACGGCGTAGGTTCCCTCATGTCCCGCAAAGACGATGAAGGAGGCCTACGCCGTGAGACGTACCGTACCGCCGTCGGCGGAGATAGAAGCGCGGATCGAGCAGTGTTGTCTGTGGGGTGGGTGAGAACCCGCGCGAGTCGCTCTCGGAGCTGGCGAGGCTCGGCGCGCGGTTGATCATCCAGCGCGCGGTTGAGGACGAGTTCGACGCGTGGTTGGGCCGCGCGCGTTATGAGCGCCGGCGCCGACGAACAGCGCGGGGGCGCGGCGAGGAGAGCGGGCTGCGCAACGGGTTTCGCCCGCGGCGGGTGCAGACCGCGGAGGGGGAGCTTGGATCGAGATCCCGCAGGTCCGCCAGGCGGCCGAGACGTTCGTGTCCAAGCTGTTTCCGCGGACGCCGAAGCTGTTGCGCACCGAGCCGCTGAAGGCGTTGGTGATCGGCGCGTTCATCCGCGGCCTGTCGATGCGCGACGTCGAGTCGCTGTGCGAGGAGGCGGGGCTGGGGAAGCTCTCGAAGTCGACCGCGTCGAGGATCTGCCAGGAGCTCAAGGAGCGCTTTGAGCGTTCCGCCGCCGTGACCTCTACGAGATCAGGCTGGTCGCGCTGTTCCTCGACGCGATGTTTATCGCCGTGCCGCCCGGACGGGCCGAAGGAAGGTGTGCTGGTCGCGTGGGGTCCGCCGAGGAGGGCGAGCGGGTCCTGTTGGCGGTGAGCTTGGGGATGCATGAGTGCTTCGCGGACTGGCTGGGGCTCGGGCGCAATCTGATCGTCGCGGGCTGGGCGCCCTATGTTGATGGTTGCCGACGGCGCCCCCGGCCTGATCAAGGCTGTTGAGCAGTGCTGGCCCGCATAAGACCCCAGCGCTGCGGCGTGCACCGCCTCAGGAACCTGTAGCCAAGCTGCCCGACCGCGAACGCGACCGCATCCGCACGCCTACTGGGAGGCACTGATGACGCCACCTCGAGACGACGCCAAGCCGGCTCCACGCGTTGGTGACGAGCTGACTAAGTGGGGTTCACCGCCGCCGCCCGCTGCCTCGCTGACGACCTGGACGCTCTGGTCGTGCACCTGCGCTACCCAGTCGGGCACCGCCGACGGTGGCGCCTCCACCAACCTGTTGGAACGCTCACTCGGCGAAGTCAACGCCGCACCAAGGTGATCGGCCGCTTCCCCGGCGAGACCAGCTGCCTCACCCTCGTCTGGGCCGTGCTGGACCTCTATCGCCCACCAGACCAACGGCATGAACTTCAACGCGCTCGACCACCAACGCCTCAAACGAGCGCGCTACCACGGCACCGAACAAACGACCCCCAGGGGAGGTGACAGCCGCCTAGACTCAGCGATCCACACGGGAACCTCTTCTCGTTTAATTTACAGCGCCATAAGAAGATCGCGCTCACGATGCTCGCGCTGGCGTGAGGCTGCTGCTTTTCGAGGCATGAAACTGCGGGTGTGAGGTCTGTCCGGGTCCGGTCGTAGGTTCGGGTGATCCGGGACAGGGGCCTCTTTGGGAGAACGCAGACGGGTAGGCCGTTTTGATCGATGGGTTTCGAGCCCGGGCTTTTCGTTCGGCCGCCCCTGCGACTTGCCTGGATTGAGCCACGTTGAGAGCTCGTATCGGTCTGTGTCGTTGTCCCGCTGGTTCTCCCGCACCCACGTCAAGCGAGTTGTGGAGGTGAGTGGTGGGATTGCCTAGATGGGTCGGTCGTGCGATCGGCTTGGATGTGCATCGCGAGTTCTGCGAGGTCGCGATCTGCGAAGACGGCACGACTCGTTCGGCTGGTCGGGTGCCGGCCACGCCGGACGGCATCGCGCCCTGGCGGAGAGCTTGCTGCCGCTGATCGGGTGGCGCTGGAGGTGACGGGCAGCTGCTGGGAGGTCGCACGGCTGCTCGAGCCGCATGTCAACCGGGTGATCGTGGTCAGTCCGGATGACACGGGGATCACGAGCGCTCGGGCGAAGACGGACAAGCTCGACGCGCGCGCGCTGGCCACGTTGTTGTGGCGCGGTGAGCTTGAGGCGGTGTGGATGCCGGATGAGCGCTGCCGGATCCTGCGCCGTCGGCTGGCGCGCCGCGAGCAGTTGATGCGCGCCCGGACCCGGAGCAAGAACGAGATCCACGCGTCGCTTCAGCGCCGGTTGCAGGCCAAGCCGCCGTGCTCGGATCTGTTCGGGGTCAAGGGCCGGCAATGGCTCGCGAGCCTGGAGTTGGCGTTGGAGGAGCGCGAGTCCGTCGACGCCGGGATGCGGCACATCGAGTTCCTCGATCAAGAGATCGCGGCAGCGGAGAAGCTGATCGCCCAACAGGCGCTGTCGTGGCCTGAGATCCGGCGGCTGATGACCGTCCCAGGCGTGAACCTTGTCTGCGCCGCGTCGTTCATCGCCGCGGTCGGGAACCCCAACCGGTTCCTGACCAGCCGCAAGCTCGTCGCGTATCTCGGCCTGGACCCGCGGGTCAAGCAATCAGGCGAGGGGCCGGCACGCTCAGGACGGATCTCCAAACGCGGATCGCCATCAGCCCGCTGGGCGCTGGTCGAGGCCGCGTGGACGGCGGTGCTGCAGCCCGGCCCGTTGCACGCCTTCTATGTCAGGACCAAGGCCCGCCGGGGTCACGGCAAAGCGATCGTCGCGACCGCCCGCAAACTCGCGGTGCTGTTCTGGTGCATGCTCACCCGAGGCGAGGACTACGCCCACCAACAACCATCACTGACCCGCAAGAAGCTCCGGCGCCTCGAGATCACCGCCGGCGCGAAGAAGAACACCCGCCGCGCCGCTGGGACCTGGTCGACCAACGACCTCATGCGAATCGCCGAGCGCGAACTCGCCGAACAGGCCGAAGCGTCATACCAGCGGCTGGTCCAAGACCAGCTCGCCGGCCGAGCAGCAAGAAAAGCGGGCGCGAGCGTGACACTGGAGCGCGCATAGATTAAGTCACTCAAAAGGGACAAGCAGCGCGGCAGACCACAAGCTCCAGACGTCTGCGCTTCGCTACGTCATCGGCTCGCGCCCAACCCGCAACCTAGAACCCCGCCCGCCACCCGACAAGACCACCCGAGACCCCCACACCGCAAATAGCGACCGACTTGACTTTCATCGGTCGATCGAAGGGGCGGTGTCCCGAGTCGGATCCTGTGGTGGTGAGGGTGCTGGTTGTTGGTGGGTGCAGAAGTGGCGTTCTGGACCTACACGTTCTGCGTGACACCCAGTGTTGGTTTCATTGTTGTTGTTTGAGCGATTGTCTCAACCATCGGGCGTATGGAGTTTGGAGCTGATCGTCTGCGATTGGCGAGGGCATCCCGAGCATCGATGTCGGCGCTGGCGGCTGTAACGCCGAGGGCGCGTTATTCGATGCGGCCGCTTGTGAGGGATGCGATTAGCGGGACGACACTCGACGCGTCTGGGTAGTTCGGCGATCTGGCGTGCCACTGCCGACGCTGCGGCCGCGATCGCGGGGTCGTTGATCACTTCGTCGAGCGCGGCGTCCAGATCGGCTGGGTCGCACCGGCGCCCGACCCCGGCCTGGTGACATGCGTCAGCCATGCGCAGCTGGCTCGGCGTGCCGCGCGGCATGAGCACTACCGGGACGCCGGCAGCGAGCGAGGCGAGGACGGTCCCTGCGCCAGCGTGCGATATGACGACCTTGCACGAGGGAGGAGGACGCCGGGGAGCGACACGAATTCACGCGCCTCGACGAGGCGCTCGTCGATTCCGCGAGCTCGCCTCGAAGTTGCTTGCTGGGAGCCGTGACGACTACCCGCATGCCGCGCGACGTGCACGCCCGGACTGCCGCAGTCAACTGTGAACGCGCGTTGGCGAGGCTCGGAACGGTGCCGAACCCGATGTAGGCGTCAGCCTCCAACGCCGGCCCCCGTCCTTCTAGCATGCGCGGACGGACTGGCCAGACCACCGACGCGCCCGGCGGCGGCTGGTCCTGCAGCATCGGCGGGCATGGGTTGACGAGCGCGTGGGCGTAGAGGCCTGCTGCCGCAGGCGCATCGCGCCCACACGACTTCCAAAGCGCCGAGGCAAGGTCCTCAATCTCTGCGAGCTCGCGCGCTGACCGCAGCGGGCTTCCCCAACCATGCGTGACCCACGGGATCCCCGCTCTCGCCGCCGCGACCGGCGCGGCGTACTCGCCTTCTTCGTGTACCACCACGTCCGGCGGCCAATCCCTCATGCGCACCAGAAGGTCCTCGAGCGTGCTCGGCGCCATCACCTGCGCCCACATCCGGGTGGCCCACACCGTCACCGGCTGGGCATCTGTCTCGGGCCAGCGACGGCTTCTCTCCTCGCGCATCTGCACGTTGCTCATCCCCGCCGACACGGGCTGAAGCCCAGCCCCAGCGATCACCGCGTGGAACTCCTCGTTCGTGGCGACGCGAACCTCATGGCCAGCTAGTTGCAAGGCGCCGGCGAGATCGAGTACAGGCACGAGATGGCCAAGACCGGGAACACCGCTGACGAGCACCCGCACGCCAACGTTCTAGCTCAACACGCGACGATCCGCCAGCGGAGCTGACCCCAGATTTCCAGCCACGGCCGTGATGGCCGGCTCTGGGGCCGGTCAGTCCAGTTCCACCGCCCTCCGTGTCGGCAGATCGTCACAGGCCTGGCGTGGAACCCTCGGCGCCAACCGCAAGCTCCACGCGGGTCAGAGTGTAAAGAATACTAGGGGGGGGGAAGAGGGGGGTTTTAGGGAAGAAAGAGAGAACGGGCGACAGGCAAAGAGACGCGCTCGCGCGGACAAGGCTTCCGCAAAGTCGCCAAACCGGAAGCGCGTCCATCGCTGTTCTATCGGGCTTACTGGCCATGCTTTTGTGTTGGTCGGCGGATGTCGGGAGAGCGCCTGTTTGGGCTTGCCCGCTGCAGAGGGCCCGTTTTAGACCAGCGCCTCCCGACGTTCCGTCGAGGTGCCCGTTGAGCGGCAACGGAGGTCGCGCCCCAAGAGCGCCATCAGTAAGCATCGCCAGGGTACCTCGCGCCGACCAACAGGTCGATCGGTGATTATTGGAGGGAGCGTGGTGGTCATGTCGGAGGGTCGGTTCGCTGGAGTCGATTGGGTCAGCGAGGAGCACGCCGTGTGCGTGGTGGATGAGCGGGGGCGGATCGTGGACGGCCGCCGGTACCGGCACGACGAGGCCGGCGTCTGCGCGCGTTGTGTGTTCGGCTGGTGCGGCTCGGGGTGAGGTTGGTCGCGTTGGAGCGCCCGGATGGGTTGTTGATCGAGCGGCTGTTGGATGCCGGCCTGGCGGTGATCGCGGTGCATCCCAACCAGGTGTGCGCGATGCGTCCGCGCTACACCGTTGTCGGGCGGCAAGAGCGACGGCTTTGACAGCTTCGTGCTGGCCGAGCTCGCTCGGACCGACAGTCACCGGTTCCGGACTCTAACCCCGGACAGCGACCGCCACGAAGGCGTTGCGCGGGTTGACTCGCGCGCGGGAAGATCTGGTCCGCACCCGGGTGGGGCTCGCGAACCAGCTCCGCGATCAGCTCGCGTGCTTCTGGCCGGGTGCAGAGCAAGGTGTTCAGTGCGGTCGATTCCCCGATCGCGCTGGCATTCTTGCGCCGCTACCCCAGCCCCCTCGATGCCCGCCGTCTCGGGGAGCAGCGGATGGCCGCGTTCCTTGCCCGTCACAGCTACAACGGTCGCAAACCCGCTCGCGAGCTGCTCGCCCGGCTGCGAGCCGCTGCGGAGGGACGCGCCGGCGAGCTGGAGACGCAGGCGCGCCGGCAGATCGTGCTCGCTTTGGTCACCGCGCTCGAGCTGGACTGTGCGGGTCAGCGGTTGCGCCGTTTGAAGCGCGAGCGGGCGCGGTGGCGACCGCCGCGCAGCGGTTTTGTGATGCGCCAACTGAGCGTCGATTCGTATTGCTGAGGCAGTTCTCTCTCAAGTGCGGCCGCTCTTGCAGCGTGTAGCTCGAGTTCTCGCTGAACCTGGCGGAGGTTGTGACGCAAGGCGTCGTACTCGCGAGGGTCCTCGGAAGGCTTTTCTAGGTCTTCCGGGGTCAGCTCAACATCGAGCTTTCGAAGCAGCACCCATGTGAAGTTATGTACGCGCGGAAGTCGGTCGACAATCTCGAAGGCGCGGCCCCAGTGCTCGTCGACCCACCAGTCGGACATGAGCACCATCGGGCCACCGTCATCCCACGCCTGGTTGTGGCGAAGGACATTCATGCCGACCCTGTTCTCATCCCACGGCTCCCCGGCGATGAACTCCGAGTTCCACCTCCCGTGATACGTGGCAATCAGAAATCCTCCGGGCTTCAGCAGCCTGTGTAGCTCCAACAGCCAAGACAACGAGCTGCTGGACGGTAGGTGCGTGAAAACAGAGATTGCCCAGATGAGGTCAAACGACGCTGGCTCCAATCCCAGCGGCGGACCAGCCGCGGATTTCCAGGCATGAAGCGGAGGGCTCAGAACCTGTTCCATCCACTCGACGCTAGGTGCGTCGATGTCGGCGCCCCAGAACTCCCCCGGCCCGGCCTCCGCGAGGAAATGCCGCAGGGTGCGGCCCGAACCACAACCAAAATCGAGAACGCGCTTACCCAAGAACGACCAATCCTGGGGCAGCAGCTTGACGAGCGCCGACTTCGTCTCGGCTCCCATCTGCTCATACACCTTAGTCGGGTCGCTCCAGCTACGGACAGCGAACACACGCTGCATGAGCTCGAGCGGCGGATAAGGGCGATCTCGGGACTCGGTCACGGCCAGCAAGCTACCGAGGAAGCGCCAGCGAGGCACAAACGTCGAGCGGGCAGGCTCTTCCGAGCCGGGAAACTCAGGCGACCAGACTGTCGGATCGGTCTAGAAGGGGTAGCGAGCCGCGGGACCTGAAGACCGCTGGCGGCGACGTGGATGGGTGCCGGGATGAGTTTCGTGAACCGGCTTCTTGTCGCTGTTGGCCGTCGTGTCTCGGAGCGTCGGATCGAACCTGCTGTAACCCCCGGCTCGATCCGACGCCCAGAACTTCATCAACCCTGCTTATTACGATACTGCGCTTTCCAGCAAAATGCTGCCTGCCAACAATGGTCTTAGCGCGTGGGGCGGGAGCCATCGATCATTCGTCTGCGGCTGTCAGTCGATAACTAGTTCGAACGTTTATTGAGAGGGGAAGGTCGCGCGTGGACGCCCTCCTGAAGCGCGTGGACCAGCCCCAACCCGTGCGTCGCCCGCGCCCCTACAGGCGGCGCGCACGGCCCCCCGGACGAACGATTCTGACGGGGGGCCGACACTCGCCCCGCGCTGATGCCGCTTAATCAACGGACGGCCCTTTTCGGAGTACAGTCGTTGCACTGGCCCTGTGGGCCACCACGCCAGCGCCCAAGCAAGAACGTGCCGCGCGGCGACTAAAGCGTCGACGAGGCAACAGCGGAGCCAAAAAGCGCGTTTCGTCTACAGGGCCAGAGCTAACGCCGCGTGGTTCAGCGCGCAGGCGGCGTGCAGGGATGCGCACTCGGTCCATACTGCCTCCACAGCACGGGTGCGCTGCCCCCCGTACCGGCGAGGGACCGTCGGGCGGGGGTGTCCCTGTCCGAGCGGGCCTGGACATATGCGCGCGTGGCGATGATGAAGAACGCCCGGGACGACTTTGGCCGGACGGTCGCGCGCGAAGGTGGACGCCGGCGCGTAACAAGCGCATACTGCCAGCGAAGAGCCGCGCTCCTGGTGCCTTTTCGCCCATTTGGCACGCGGGGTGCGATGCCCCCGTATCGGCGACGGATCGCCGCTGCCGGGGCTCTCTTCGTCTCGACAAGTCGGTGGTGCCGGGAGGAGACCCTGGTGGCGCCACGAAGATCGAGCCGCATCCGTAGTTCCCCTGGGCACGAATCCAGGACTACCCCGGTTTCCGGCCGGCGAGGCCTGGCGGAACCATACTTTTTGGGTGATCCCGCGGCGCACCGCCGGTTCCTGCCCCACAGCTCACGCACGGTGCGTCGTTTCGGGCCTCGCCCTGCAAAGGACCGGCGGGCGGGGCCCATCTTTTTGGCTAGGGGCGTCGGATCGTCGCTCGCCGGCGGACCTTGACTCGTCAAATCGTGATGTTGACGTCGGTCTCGCTCGAGCGTAGGCTGCGCGCCGTCAAGTCAATCGCCCCCGCGACCGCATGAACGGCCCGGGGGCATGGCACCGAAGGGTTGAGGTTCGATGCGCCACGGAACGCTACAGAGCGACGGGGGCGTGGGGGCGACGTGCTTCTCGGTGTCGCAAACCGAGAGGGGCAGTCATGTTCGTATCCCAGCGTGTCCGAACATCGGGCGAGGCGGTGGCGTGATGGGCGACGTGATCAAACTGCAATCACGGGCGCCGGACGCGTGGTTGTGCGAGCGCGCCTCCCGACGCATGGCGCGTCTCGAGGAACTCGCGTGGACCCTCCAGCCGGGCTGTGCTGCCCGGCTGGAGATAGAGGAGACTCTTGCCCGGGCTCGAGGTCTCGGGCTGGAGCCGATCAGGGACGGTGCGTGATGGCAGGCAAACAACAGGAACGATCATCGAGCACGCCGGCAAGGACGGCCTGACGTACCGCTCGCTGCGGTTCAGCGCCTATGGGAAGCGTCGCTTCGTCGCGCTCGGCTCGATTGGCCGCGGCGAGGCGGAGAAGCAGCTCAGGGGTGTTCTGGCGGACGTGGAGCGCGGGGTTTGGAAGGAGCCAGACCTCGTCGCGCCCGAACCGAGCGCATGCCGACACTCCACGAGTTCGCCGAGCAGTGGTGGATCGAACACGAACGGGAATGGCGACCCACCACCAGGGAGCGTTATCGCTGCTGCCTCGAGCTGCACCTGATTCCGTTCTTCGGCGGGCAGGCGCTGGACCTGATCACGGTTGCCGACGTCGACCGGTACAAGGCAGACAAGCTCCGCGAGGGGCTCGCTGCCGCAACGATAAACAAGACGCTCGTGCTTCTCTCCTCGATACTCGAGGTTGCCGATAAGCGCGAGCTGATCGTGCGTAATCCGGCTCGCGGCCGACGTCGCCGTGTTCGGATGCGAGCGCCGCAGCGGTCCTACCTCGACACGGCCGAGCAGATATCCGCATTGCTTCACGCTGCGGGCCAGCTGGACACTGAGGCTCGCGGTGACCGGCGACATATGCACCGTCGGGCGATGCTGGCGACCCTTGCGTTCGCGGGGCTGCGGCTGGGGGAGTGCCTAGATCTACCCTGGCGTGACGTGGACCTGGCGGCGGGAAGGCTTCGGATCGGCGAGGCTAAGACCGACGCAGGACGACGCCATGTTGCGATTCGCCCAACGCTTCGTGACGAGCTCCTGGCGCTGCGTGCAAACGCGATGCCATCGATCCTGACGCGCTCGTGTTCGGCACGTTGACGGGCCGGCGTCACGGTGCAACGAACATCCGTAAGCGTGTGCTGGCCCCGGCCGTCGGCCGGGCGAACCTGACCACGCCGTTGCCCGAGGGACTAACGCCTCACTCGCTGCGACGGACGTTCGCGTCGCTGCTGTACGCGATCGGTGAGGACCCTCCGACGGTGATGGCGGAGATGGGTCACGCGTCGCCGGCTCTCGCGCTGAGGATCTACGCGCAGGCGATGCGGCGTGATCGGGGGGAGAAGGACCGGTTGCGGGCGCTTGTTGAGGGGGTCGAATTGGCAGTTATTGGCAGTCGGCCCGATTCTGAGGGCACGGTTGTCGCCGCCCAGCGCATCGCTTAAGGCACAAAGCCCCGCGTTTGCAGGGCTTCCACGATGGGCGATGCTGGGCTCGAACCAGCGACCTCCGCCTTGTCGAGACGGCGCTCTCCCAGCTGAGCTAATCGCCCTGGGGCTCGTAAATGTAGCGGGGTCGGAGGTGCTCAGCGGGGGGATAGACTCGAGCCGATGAGGCGCGAGGTTCACTGGCTGGGGCTGGTGGCGGCTCTGGCGCTGTGCGGGGCGGTTCCGGCCGCCGCGCAGGGCAGCGGAGCGCACGTCACGGTCAGGCCGTCGGCGGGCGGTCCGGGGACCAGCTTCGTCGTCCACTTCACCGCCCCGGAGCGCTCCGGGCACATCGGCTCGATGAACCGCGAGTACGTGATCAGCGTCGACGGTCCCGGCGGGAGCGCGAAGTGCGTTCACTCGGCCTCGCAGGCGGCACCGAGGTCGGGCGCCCGCGCGCGCGTACGCGTGAGCCTGGCGCCGAAGTCGTTCGGCGGCCGCTGGTGCGTGGGGACCTTCCATGGCACGGTCGAGGAGCTCGAGACCCCGGTGTGCCCGCCGCGCGAGCTCTGTCCCGCGTTCATCGTGCTCGTCCGCCGGCTCGGGCACTTCCGCTTCCGCGTGAGGACGGCCGCCGGCGCGCGCGACACCACGCGGCCCCGCTTCGCCGGACTGGTCTCGGCCTTCGCATGCACTCCGGGCGCGCAGCGGCCCGGCGAGACGACCCCGTTCAGCCTCACGTGGAAACCCGCGACCGACAACGTCACGCCGAGCTCGCGAATCGTGTACGACGTGTTCGAGTCGAGCATGGCCGGAGGCGAGCGCTTCTCCCATCCGTCGTGGACGACCGCTCCGGGGGCGAGCAGGTTCCGCACGCCGGGACTCGCGTCGCACGGCAGCTTCTACTTCGTTGTGCGCGCGCGCGACCGGGCGGGCAACGAGGACCGGAACCGGGTGGAGCGCCGCGGGATCGATCCCTGCCTGTAGGGATCGCCAACCCTTAGCATCAGCCGTCCGATGGATTTCGAGCTCCCAGACGGCACGATGCTGAACCTCGACGAGGGCGCCAGCGGCGCCGATGCGGCCGCCGCGATCGGCCCCGGCCTCGCCCGGGCGGCGCTGGCGGTCAAGGTCGACGGGGCCACCCGCGACCTGGCCCGGCCGCTGCCGGCCGGCAACGGCGACGGGCCGCAGCGGCTCGAGATCATCACCGAGCGCAGCGGCGACGACGCGCTCGAGCTGATCCGGCACGACGCCGCGCACGTCCTCGCTGCCGCGGTGATGGAGCTGTATCCGGGGGTAAAGATCTCGATCGGGCCGCCGATCGAGAACGGCTTCTACTACGACTTCGACTTCCCGAAGGGAACGACGATCAACGAATCGGACTTCGAGCGGATCGAGGCCAAGATGCGCGAGCACATCACGGCCGACGAGCCGTTCGTGCGCGAGGAGATCTCGACTTCGGACGCGATCAAGCGCTTCACCGAGGAGGGCCAGGACTACAAGGTCGAGCTGATCGAGGACCTGGTCCGGAACGCGGATCCCGCCCACCCCCTCGACAGCGTCTCGCTCTATACCAACGGCCCGTTCACCGACCTGTGCCGGGGTCCGCACGCCCCATCGACCAAGCGCATCAAGGCGTTCAAGCTCCAGTCGGTGGCCGGGGCATACTGGCGCGGGGACTCGAACAAGCCGATGCTCACCCGCGTCTACGGGACGGCTTTCTTCTCGCGTAAGGACCTCGACGAGTTCCTCGAGCGGATGGAGCGGGCGCGCGCCAACGACCATCGCAAGCTCGGCCCGCAGCTTGGGCTGTTCACGTTCTCCGACGTGGCGCCCGGCTCGGCCTTCTGGCTGCCCGCGGGAACCGAGGTGTTCAACTCGCTGGTCGCGCTCAGCCGCGAGATGAGCCGCACCCGCGGTTACGAGGAGGTCAAGACGCCGCAGCTGTACGACAGCTCGCTGTGGGTGACCTCGGGCCACTGGGACAAGTACGGCGGCAACATGTTCGTGACCGAGTACGAGGACCGGGCGATGGCTCTCAAGCCGATGAACTGCCCGGGGCACTGCAAGCTGTTCTCGCTCACCCGCCATTCCTACCGCGACCTTCCGCTGCGCTACTTCGAGCCGGGCCTGCTGCACCGGCGCGAGCCGAGCGGGACGCTGCACGGGCTGCTGCGCGTCCGGCACTTCGCCCAGGACGACAGCCACATCTTCTGTCGTGAGGACCAGATCCAGGATGAGGTCGCGCGCGCGATCGAGTTCGCCTTCGCCACCTACGACGTGTTCGGGATCGACGTCCGGCTCGAGCTCTCGACCCGGCCCGAGGAGCGGATCGGCTCCGACGAGCTGTGGGACCTGAGCGAGGCGGCGCTCAAGAACGCGCTCGAGAGCCAGGGCCTCGAGTACGACCTCAACGAGGGCGACGGCGCCTTCTACGGCCCCAAGATCGACATGCACATGACCGACTCCCTCGGCCGCTCGTGGCAGCTCGGCACGGTGCAGCTCGATTACAACATGCCGCGGCGCTTCGAGCTCACCTACACCGGAGCCGACAACGCCGAGCACACGCCGGTGATGATCCACCGGGCGCTGATGGGCTCCTACGAGCGCTTCATCGGCATCCTGCTCGAGCATTTCGCCGGCGAGCTGCCGGTGTGGCTCGCGCCCGTGCAGGCGATCGTGCTACCGATCGCCGACCGGCACAACGAGTACGCCGCCGCCACGCGCGACCGGATCCGGGCGGCAGGCCTGCGATCCGAGCTCGACGACCGCACCGAGTCGATCGCGCGCAAGATCCGCGACGCCGAGCTCCGCAAGATCCCGTACATGCTCGTGGTTGGCGACCGCGAGCGGGAGTCCGATCACGTCGCGCTGCGCGAGCATCGGCGCGGGGACGCAGGCTCGCTGCCCGTCGCTGAGTTCATTGAGCGGCTGAGCGAAGAAGTGAAAACCCGTGCCAGCGCGTAATTGCGTCGCTATAATCGTTTGCGTTGATCCAACCGCATCACCACACACGGCCCGGCACCGCTTGACGTCCCGCCGCCATCAAACCTAGTGCCGGTCCCCCGTAGGTTCGACCGGCGCCCGCCCGAGCGGGACACGACCCGGATCAACGACCGGATTCGCGTACCCGAGGTTCGCCTCGTGGGCGAGGACGGCAAGCAGATCGGGGTCGTGAAGACCTCGGATGCTCTCTCCTATGCCCAGGAGCGAGATCTTGACCTCGTCGAGGTGGCACCCGAGGCCCGGCCCCCGGTGTGCCGCGTACTGGACTACTCCAAGTACAAGTACGAACAGGAGCAGAAGCAAAAGGCTGCGCGCAAGCACCAGCAGCAGATCAACGTCCGGGAGATCAAGTTCCGGCCGAAGATCGCGCAGAACGACTACGACACCAAGAAGGGTCACGTCCGGCGCTTCCTGCTCGGCCGGGACCGGGTGAAGATCACGATCATGTTCCGCGGCCGTGAGGTGACCCACCCCGAGCGCGGCATGGTGCTGCTCGACCGGCTCGCCGGCGAGCTCTCCGAGATCGCCGTCGTCGAGCAGACGCCGCTCCAGGACGGGCGCAACATGACGATGATGCTGGCTCCCTCGAAGGCGGTCCTCAGTGGCGACGGCGCCAAGGAGAAGATCGAGGGCAACGGCGACGGCCCGGTCGACGGTGCCGCGGCGGCTGACGGCGACGCGCCGAGCGACGCGGTGGCCGATAGCAACGCTCCGAGCGATTCGCCGGCGACCGCGCCGAGCGACGCGGCGGCCGACGGCAACGCTCCGGCCACCGCACCGAGCGACGCGGCGGCCTGACGCCCGTCTGCTTTACTAGGCCGCTGTCATGCCGAAGATGAAGACGCACTCGGGCGCCAAGAAGCGCTTCAAGGTGACCGCGACCGGCAAGGTGCGCGGTCGCAGCGCGTTCACGAGCCACATCCTCGAGAAGAAGTCGCCCAAGCGCAAGCGTCGTCAGGGCCGGCCGGCGGTGATCTCCAAGCACGATGAGCCGCGCGTGAAGACTCTGCTCGGAGCCAAGCGGTCATGACGCGGGTCAAGCGCTCCACGCACGCACGCAAGAAGCGCCGCGCGACACTCGAGCTCGCGAAGGGCTATCGGGGCGACGCCAGCCGGCATTACCGCACCGCCAAAGAGGCGGTGCTCAAGGCCGACCAGTACCGCTATCGGGACCGGCGAAACCGCAAGCGGGACTTCCGACGGCTCTGGATCACGCGGATCAACGCCGCCGCGCGGCAGCACGGCCTTTCGTATTCGCAGTTCATGCACGGCCTCCAGCGGGCGGGCGTCGAACTCGACCGCAAGATCCTTGCCGACATCGCCGTCCGCGACGCCGACACCTTCCGACGCTTTGCCGACCGCGCCCGCGAGGCGCTGGCGGACGGCTGAGCTCTAGCCGAACCACCAGTACCGCCACCCGGGCGCCGCTCCAACAGGAGGGCGCCCTTTTTGTTTCCCGGACACCGAGATGACGATCACAAGCTCACAGAACCAGAGGCTCAAGGAGATCCGCAAGCTGCGGATGCGCCGGCGCGAGCGCGAGCGGGCAGGGCGGTTCGTGGCCGAGGGCGAGGACCTGCTCGGCGCCGCGGACGCTGCCGGCTGGCAGCCGCTCGAGCGTTACGCCGCCGCCGGAAGCGGGCTGCCAGGGGTCGAGGTGGAGCCCGATGTGCTCGCCAAGGCGTCGGGGCTCGCGTCCGGCACCCGTACGCTCGCCGTGTACGAGGAACGGTGGGCTCCGCAGGCGATCGGGCCGGTCTGCGTCTACCTGCTCGATGTGCACGATCCGGGCAACGTCGGCGCCGTGCTCCGCAGCGCGGAGGCGTTCGGGGCCTCGTGCGTGGCGCTGGGTCCGGGCACCGCGGATCCGTACGGTCCCAAGGCCGTCCGGGCGAGCATGGGCGCGGTGTTCGGCGTGCCGCTGGCGCGGGCCGCCTCGATCGACGCGTTGCCCGGGCTCAAGATCGCGCTTGTGGCGGGCGAGGGCGTCGCGCTGGCCGAACTCTGGCAATCCACCTCGGACAGTCCGAGGTCAAACGCCGCGAAAGAACTCACGCTGCTGATCGGCTCCGAGCGCGACGGTCTCCCGAGGGAGGTCGTGGCGAGCGCAGGAGGGACCGCGCACATCCCGATCCACACCCACTCGCTGAACGCAGCCATGGCGGCGACGGTCGCGCTCTACGAGGTAACTAGGATCACGCCCGCGTCATGACCGAACAGCTCGCCCAGATAGTCGCCGAGGCCACCACGGCGATCGACACGGCGTCCGACACGGCGGCACTCGAGGAGGCCCGGATTCGCTACCTCGGCCGCAAGGCCGAGCTTCCCAACCTGCTGCGCAACGTGGCCGGCCTGCCGCCCGAGGAACGCGCCGCCGTCGGCAAGGCGGCCAACCAGGCGAGACAGACACTCGAGACGAAGATCGAGCAACGGCAGGCCGAGCTCGCCGCCCGCGAACTCGAGCAGCGCCTGATCGCCGATCGGGTCGACGTCACTCTGCCCGGCGACCCGCTCCCGGCGATCGGCCGCCTTCACCTGATCACGCAGACGAGGCGCGAGATCGAGGACGTGTTCATCGGCCTCGGCTTCAACGTCGCCGAGGGCCCCGAGGTCGAGACCGTCTACTACAACTTCGACGCGCTCAACCACGCGCTGACCCACCCGTCGCGGCTGATGACGGACACGTTCTACATCCGGCCCGCCGACGACATCTTCGACCCCGAGACGGCGCTGCTCCGGGTCCACACGTCGCCCGTCCAGATCCGGGCCATGGAGAACCAGCCGCCGCCGATCTACATCGTCATGCCCGGCCGGGTCTACCGGCCCGATTCCGACGCCACGCACACGCCGCAGTTCCACCAGATCGAGGGCCTTGCGGTGGACACAGATGTCACCCTGGCCGACCTCCAGGGCACGCTGCTGACCTTCGCCCGTGCGATCTTCGGCGAGGAGCGGGAGGTCCGGATGCGCCCGCACTTCTTCCCCTTCACCGAGCCGAGCGTCGAGGTCGACGTCTCCTGCTTCAACTGCACCGACGGCTTCACCGCCGACGGTCGGCGCTGCCCGCTGTGCAAGGGCACGGCGTGGATCGAGATCCTCGGCGCCGGGATGGTCGACCCGAACGTGTTCGCGCACGTCCGCGAGCACGGATATGACCCCGAGGAGGTCCAGGGGTTCGCGTTCGGCATGGGGGTGGAGCGAATCGCGATGCTCAAGCACGGGGTCCCGGACCTGCGGTTGCTCTACGACAACGACGTCCGCTTCCTGGAGCAATTCGGCTGATGCGGGTCCCGCTTGAATGGCTGCACGAGTACTGCGCCCCGCCGCTCGACGCGCATGCGCTGGCCGAGCGCCTGGCGATGACCGGAACCGAGGTCGAGCGCGTCGAGCACCATGGCGTCTCGGCGCTCGAGAACTTCATCGTCGGGCGGGTGATCGAGGCCGGAAAGCATCCCGAGGCCGACCGGCTGAAGGTCTGCCAGGTTGACGTCGGCGACGGAGACCCGGTGACGATCGTGTGCGGGGCGCCGAACGTCGAGGCCGGCCAGACCGTGGCGGTCGCGCGGCCGGGCGCGGTGATGCCGGACGGGACGACGCTCGGCAGGGCCAAGCTCCGCGGGATCGAGTCGAACGGCATGATCCTGGCCGAGGACGAGCTCGGGATCGGGACCGACCACGCCGGGATCATCGTGCTCGAGGCCGACGGCCTGACGCCCGGATCGCCGCTCACCGAAGTGCTTCCGGTCGCGACCGATGTGCTGGTGCTGGAGGTCACGCCGAACCGGCCCGACTGCCTCGGGATCTACGGCGTCGCCCGCGAGGTCCACGCCGCGACGGGCGCGCCGCTGGCGCCGGCGCCCTGGAGCGAGGACCCGGGGACCGCCGGCGACCCGCCCGGGATCGAGATCACGGTGCAGTGCCCGGACCTGTGCCCACGGTTCACCGCCAGGGTGTTCGAGGACGTGCAGATCGGTCCCAGCCCGGCCTGGCTCAAGGCGCGGCTGATGGCGGCGGGCCAGCGCCCGATCTCGAACGTTGTGGACATCACCAACTACGTGATGCTCCTGACCGGGCAGCCGCTCCATGCCTTCGACCTCGACCGCGTCGCCGACCGGCGGCTCAACGTACGCAGGGCCCGGGACGGCGAGACCGTGGAGACGCTCGATGGCCAGACCCGGACGCTCGACTCCGAGATCGTCCTGATCGAGGATGGAGAAGGGCCGACGTCGATCGCGGGCGTAATGGGTGGCGCGCGCTCCGAGGTCGTGCCCGAGACGAAGCGGGTCCTGATGGAGGTGGCGAACTGGGACGGCGCCAACATCCACCGGACCTCGCTCAAGCTGGGCCTGCGCAGCGAGGCCTCGACCCGGTTCGAGAAGCAGCTCCAACCCGAGCAGGCGATCGACGCCCAGGCGATCGCAACAGGGCTGATGGTCGAGCTGTGCGGCGCCCGCGCCATCCCCGGGACCGTCGACGTCGGTGGTCCGGGCCCCGAGCCGCCGACGATCCGGCTGCGGGAAGCCCGAATCGAGAGCCTGCTCGGCGTGCCGGTCGAGCGCCGTCGCGCGGCGGCGATCCTCGAGGCGCTCGAGTTCGAGATCACCGACGCCCCCGACGGGCTTGACGTCAGGCCGCCCGCGTTCCGGCGCGCCGACGTGACACGGGAGGCCGACGTGATCGAAGAGGTCGCGCGCCTCGACGTGCTGGCGCAGTTGCCGGCCACGCTGCCGAGCCGCCACAACGCCTCCGGCCGGCTCACCGACCGCCAGCGGTTGCGCCGCCGGGCTTCCGACGCGCTGACCGGCCAGGGACTCGACGAGATCGTCGGCTGGAGCTTCGTCGGCGCCGAGCAGTTGCGGAAGCTGAGGCTGCCGAGCGACGATGTGCTCGAGCTCGAGAACCCGATGTCCGCCGAGCAGTCCCAGCTGCGCACCACGCTGCTGGGATCGCTACTCGACGTCGCGACCCACAACCTGGCCAACAGCGCCGGCACGCTGCGGCTGTTCGAGGCGGGTGCCGTCTACCTGCCGGACCCGGCAACCGGGCTCGCCCGCGAACCGCACCACGTCGGCGGCCTGCTGGTCGGATCGCTCCGACGGCCGACGTGGCGCGATCCGCAGCCGCGGCCAGCCGACTTCTTCGCCGCCAAGGGTGTCCTCGGAGCCCTGCTCGACGCGCTCCGCGTCCCATGGTCGCTCGCGGCCGAGCCGCAGCCATTCCTGCATCCAGGCCGCTCCGCCTCGATCACGATCGATGGCGAGGACGCCGGCTGGTTGGGTGAGATCCATCCGTTGGTGGCGGCCGAGTGGGAGATCGCCGAGACGGTCGCCGCGTTCGAGCTCGACCTCGACGTGGCCGGCGAGCACGTCGTGCTGACGCCCCTCTACGAGGACCTCACGACCTTCCCCGAGGTGCGAGAGGATCTCGCGGTCGTGGTCGCCGACTCGGTCACCGCCGAGCAGGTGCTCGACGTGGTCACGCGCTCGGGCGCGCCGCTGCTGGGGCGGGCCGAGGTGTTCGACGTCTACCGCGACGCCGAGCGGGTCGGCGAGGGCAACGTCTCGGTTGCGCTGCGGCTGGCCTACCGGGCGCGGGATCGGACGCTCACGGCCGAGGAGGTCTCGGCCCGGCGCGAGGCGATCGTCGGGGCGCTGTCGGAAGAGCTCGGGGGTCGCGTCCGTGACTCCTAGCGTCGTTGTCATCGGCGCGGCCGGCTTCACGGGAGCCCTGACCGCGCGGCTGCTGCACCGCCATCCGGAGTTCGAGCTGACCGCGGTCACGGCGCGCAGCGATGTGGGTCGTTCGCTCGCCGACCTGTACCCCTATCACCGGGTGCCGCTCGCGCTCGAGGAGCTCGATCTGGACCGCCACGCCGAGGTCGACGCGGCCGTCGTCGCCTATCCGCACGGTGCGGCGGCGCCGCTGGTCAAGGAGCTGCGCGAGCGAGGCGTGCGAGTCGTTGACCTGAGCGCCGACTTCCGCCTGCGCGATCAGCACACCTACGAGGAGTGGTACAAGGCCCACACCGTGCCCGAGCTGCTCGCCGAGGCCGTGTACGGGCTCCCGGAGCGCTACCGCGACGAGATCCGCGACGCCGACCTGGTCGCCAACCCGGGCTGCTACCCGACCGCGACGCTGCTGGCACTCGCCCCACTCGCCGGCGCCGGCGTGATCGACGACGTCGTGATCGACGCCAAGTCGGGCGTGTCGGGCGCCGGTCGGGCGCCCACGGAGCAGACCCACTTCGTCACCGTCGATGAGAACCTCAACGCCTACGGCGTGCCGCGCCACCGCCACACGCCCGAGATCGAACAGGAGCTTGCGGCGATGGGCGCCGAGGTGACGATCACCTTCACCCCGCACCTGGTGCCGCTCGACCAGGGCGAGCTCGTCTCCTGCTACGTCACAGCCGCGGATGGAGCCGACGGGCTCGAACTCGAGCAGCTCTACGCGCACGCCTATGCGAGCGAGCCGTTCGTCGAGCTGGCCGATCGGCCCCCCGGCGTCCGCGACGTGCGCGAGACGAACATGTGCCGCATCTCCGTGCACCGCGACGAGCGCACCGGGCGCGTGATCGTGTTCGCGGCGATCGACAACCTATGGAAGGGCGCGGCCTCACAGGCCGTCCAGAATCTGAACCTGATGTTCGGGTTCGACGAGCGCGATGGGATCGCATGAGCGGCCTGTTCAGATCTCGCTGGATCGACCGGCCGGATAACGCCACCGAGCTCGAGGGAGGCCTGCCCGCGGGCTTCCGAGCCGCCGGCGTCGCCTGCGGGATCAAGGAGAGCGGCGCGCTTGACCTCGGGATCGTCGTCTCCGACGCGCCCGAGACGACCAGCGCGGTGCGGTTCACGCGGTCGGGCACGCTCGCGGCCCCGGTGCTCCTGACGATGGAGCGCTGCCGCCTGGACGGCATCCGGGCCGTAGTGGTCAACTCGGGGAACGCCAACGCCGCCACCGGGCGCCGCGGCCTTGATGACGCCGCCAAGATGCAGGGCGCGGCGGCCGTGGTGTCGGGTGTCGGCGCCGAGAGCGCCGTGGCTGTCGCCTCCACCGGAGTGATCGGCGTCCCGCTGCCGATGGACGCGGTCATGCGCGGCGTCTCGGCGACCTCCGGTCGCCTGCACCAGGACGGCGACGCCGAGTTCGCCGAGGCGATCCGCACGACCGACGCCTACTCCAAGCGCGCGTGCCTGGACGTGCGGCTGGCCGGCGGGACGGTCAGACTGACCGCACAGGTCAAGGGCGCGGGGATGATCTCCCCCGGCTTCGCCACGCTGCTGGTGTTCGTGCAGACCGACGCGGCGATGTCACCCGAGACGGCCGACCTGCTGCTCGGTGTCACGGTCAAGCGCTCGTTTGAGCGCGTCAGCGTGGACGGCCAGCTGTCGACGAGCGACACGGTGATCCTCCAGTGCAGCGGCCGGTCCGGGATCGCGATCGAGCCCGAGACCGAGGACGAGCTCCACTTCGGCGAGACGCTCGACGCGATGCTGCGCGCGCTCGCGCTCGATGTCGTGCGCGACGGCGAGGGCGCGCGCCGCGTCGGCCGCGTGGTCGTTCGGGGCGGTGATCCCGAGCTGGTCGGCACCGTCGCGCGTAGCGTCGCCAACTCGTCGCTGGTCAAGACGGCGCTCTACGGCGGAGATGCGAACTGGGGCCGGATCGTCCAGGCCGTCGGCGCGGCCACCGCGGGCCTGGCGCCGGTCGCCGTTGACATCTCGATCGAGGGCGTGTCGGTTTGCGCCCGCGGCGCCTACGTGCCCCACGACGCCGACGCGCTCAAGGCGGCGGTCCAGCGCGAGGAGGTCGAGTATGAGATCGGCCTCCCCGGCGACGGCGCCGAGACCGAGCTGTTCTTCTCCGACCTGGGGCACGAGTACGTGACGATCAACGCGGACTACACGACCTAGCGTGAGAGACGTAGCAACACTCCTCGAGGCGCTCCCCTACATCCGGGAGTTCCACGGCAGGACCGTCGTGATCAAGTACGGCGGCGCCGCGATGACCGATTCGGCGCTCAAGGAGGAGTTCGCGCGCGACGTGGTGCTGCTCAAGTACGTCGGCATGAACCCGGTGATCGTCCACGGCGGCGGCCCAGAGATCACGAGCTACATGGAGCGGCTCGACCTGCCGGTCGAGTTCGTCGACGGGCTGCGCGTGTCGAACGCCGAGACGGTCGAGGTGGCGAAGATGGTGCTGGTCGGCAAGGTCAACAAGGACATCGTGCTGCTGATCAACCGCCACGGGCAGCCGGCCGTCGGGCTGTGCGGAGACGACGGGCTGCTGTTCCGAGCCACCCGCCAGTCGGCGCCGAGCGGCCAGGACATCGGCTTCGTGGGGCGGATCGAGCGGGTCGATGTCGACGTGCTGACGCGGGTGGCCGAGAACTACATCCCGGTCGTGGCCAGCGTCGGCGCCGACCGCGATGGCAACTCCTACAACATCAACGCGGACGAGGCCGCCGGCGCCGTGGCGGCGGCGCTCGGCGCCTACAAGATCATGTTCCTGACCGACGTGCCCGGGTGGCTGCGCGACCCCGGCGACGTCTCGAGTGTCATCTCCGAGGCGTCGGTGGACGAGGTCGCGGGCGCGCTGCCCTCGATCGGGGGCGGGATGCGGCCGAAGCTGGCCGCGTGCGTGGCGGCGATCCACGGTGGCGTCTCGCACGCGCACATCGTCGACGGGCGCGTACCGCATTCGCTCCTGCTCGAGCTGTTCACCGACGCCGGCCAGGGGACCAAGATCGGGGCCGGCGAGTGAGCCTCGCCGAGCTCCAGAAGCTCGAGGCCTCCTACGCGATCGCCACCTACGTGCGCAACCCGGTCGAGTTCGTGCGTGGCTCCGGCTGCCGCCTGTGGGACGACGAGGGCAACGAGTACCTGGACTTCCTGGCCGGGATCTCGGTCCTGAACGTCGGGCATTGCCATCCGCGGGTGGTGGAGACGGTGCGCGATCAGGTCGGACGGCTCACCCACGCGACCAACCTCTACTACACCGAGCCGGGGCTGCGGCTGTCCGCGGAGCTCGCCGAGAGCTCGCTCGGCGGGAAGGTGTTCCTCACCAACTCCGGCGCCGAGGCCAACGAGGCCGCAATCAAGCTGGTCCGCCGCGCCCGACCCGGCGGCGAGGTCGTCGTCCTACAGGGCGCCTTCCACGGCCGGACCTACGGCGCCCTGTCGGCCACGCCGCAGGAGGCCAAGCAGGCGCCGTTCGCGCCGCTGGTTCCCGGCTTCGTGGTCGTCCCGAAGGATCCGGAGGCCCTGTCGGCAGCCGTCAGCGAGCGAACCGCGGCCGTTCTGCTCGAGCCGATCCAGGGCGAGACCGGGATCAACGTCCTGTCCGACGAGCTGCTGCTCGCGGCGCGGGAGGCGTGCGACCGGACCGGTGCCGCGCTGGTGTTCGACGAGATCCAGACCGGAATGGGGAGAACGGGGACGCTCTGGGCCTACGAGCAGACGCCCGTCGTCCCCGATGTCCTGACCTCGGCCAAGGCGCTCGGCGGCGGCCTTCCGATCGGCGCGCTGGTGACCGGGCCGCGGCTGGCCGACGCGTTGCAGGCCGGCGATCATGGGTCTACGTTCGCCGGCGGCCCGCTGGTCGCCTCGGCCGCGCGGGTGGCGCTCGAGATCTGCTCCGATCCCGAGCTCCTGTCCCGCGTGCGCGAGCTGGGCGCCCGCCTGCAGCAGGGCCTGGCACAGCTGCCCTACGTTCGCGAGGCCCGCGGGCGGGGGCTGATGCTTGCCATCGACCTCGCCGCGGGTCATGATGCGCCCGCACTGGCGCGGACCGCGCTGCTCGAGCAGCGACTGGTCCTGAACGCCACCGGGCCCGGAACGATTCGCCTCGAACCACCGCTCATCGTGAGCGAGGAGGAGATCGACGAAGCGCTCGGTCGTTTGCACAAGCTTGCCTGATGCTCGATTTCCTGCCCCCCGACGCAATGACGCTCACCGAGGCGGGCGAGACGCTGACGACCCGCCTGAACCTCGCCGAGCCCGGCTCGCGCGAAACCGACCGGACCTTCTACGACACGTTCGACGGGCTCCTGCACGCGGAGGGGATGTCGTGCGTGCACGAGGATGGGCGGCTGACCCTCGTCGAGGAGGCGACAGGCGGTGAGCGGGCAAGTCTCGTGGCGGCCCTGCCGACTCGGCCGCTGCACGCGTACGAGCTTCCGGCCGGCCCGTTTCGCAACGAGCTCGCCGCGGTGGTCGGCATCCGCGCGCTGCTTCCGCTCGCCCACGTGCACAGCCGCAGCCGCGAGCTGGGCGTCCTCGACGGGGCCGATAAGACCGTCGTCAGGATGACGCTCGAGGAGCCGGCGCTGGTGTCTTCGAGCAGCATGCACCGGCCGCTGCGCCCGCGCCTGCGCCTGGCCGTGGTCCGCGGCTACGACCGCGAGTTCGAGAAGGTCACGAAGCGGCTCGAGAGCGAGTTCGGGTTTCGCCCCGCCGACCAGCCGCTGGTCGACGAGGCGGTGCGGGCCGCGGGGCTGGTGCCGGGTGGCGTCTCGTCGAAGATCGACGTGCCGCTCGCCGCCGACGAGCGCACCGACCGGGCCGCGGCCAGGGTCCTCTCGCGCCTGCTCGAGGTGATGGACGCGAACCTAGACGGGACGCTCGCCGACGTCGACAGCGAGTTCCTGCACGACTTCCGCGTCGCGGTGCGGCGCAGCCGCTCGGTTCAGCGAGAGCTCCGGGGCGCATTTCCGCCGGAGCAGCTGGCAAGGTTCCGTGGCGAGTTCCGTTGGCTTCAGCAGGTCACGGGCAACGCGCGTGACCTCGACGTATATGTGCTCGAGTTCGACGACTTCCGCGCGATGCTGCCCGGAGCGGTCGCAGCCTGACCTCGACCCGCTCCTGGGCGTCCTGCGGAGCCGTCGGCTGATCGCCCGGCGCGAGATGTCGCGGGCGCTGCGCTCGGACCGCGCCGTGGCGCTCCGGGCCGAGTGGGGCGCGTTCCTCAGCGAGCTGGAGCAGCTGGGCGATGAGGACCGGCCCGCCGCCCCGCGGCCGATCGGTGACGTGGCGGCGCGAGCGGATCTCGAAGGTCTACCGGCGGATGGTCAAGATGGGCCGCGCGATCGACCGCGAGAGCCCGGCCGCGGCGTACCACGAGCTGCGCAAGAAGGGCAAGGAACTCCGTTATCTGCTCGAGCTGTTCGGGCTGCCGCTGTACCCCGCCGACGTCGTGAGGCCGATGATCAAGTCGCTCAAGGGCCTCCAGGACGTCCTCGGCCGCCACCAGGACCGCGAGGTCCAGGTCGCCACGTTGCGGGCGCTGTCCGACGAGGTCTGCGCGCTCCCCGGCGGTCCCGCTGCGCTGATGGCCATGGGGATGCTCGTCCAGCAACTGGCCGAGGACGAGCAGGCCGCCCGCGACGAGTTCGCATCGCAGTTCAGCTCGTTCGCGTCCAAATCCCAGCGGGCGCTGATAAAGGAGACCTTCGGTTGAGCCGCGTGCTCGCCACCTACAACATCAAGGGGGGAGTGGGGAAGACCTCCGCGGCCACCAACCTGTCCTACCTCGCGGCACGGGACGGGTACCGGACACTGCTCTGGGACCTCGACCCCCAGGGAGCCTCCACCTACCTGTTCCGGATCAAGCCCAAGGTGCGCGGAGGCGGGCGCAACCTGCTGCGACGGCGCGCCCTCATCAGGCGCTCGATCAAGGGCACCGACCATCCCGGGCTCGATCTCCTGCCGGCCGACTTCTCCTACCGGCACATGGACCTCGCCCTTGACGCGTTCAAGAAACCGACGGCCCGTCTCTCCCGGGTGCTCGAGCCGCTGCAGGACGAGTACGACTACGTGTTCCTCGACTGTCCACCGAGCATCTCACTCGTGTCCGAGAGCGTGTTCGAGGCGGCCGACGCGCTGCTGGTGCCGATCATCCCGGCGACGCTCTCCTCGAGGACGTTCGAGCAGCTGGCGTCGCTGGTGGAGGGCGGGCCGCAGGTGCTCGCGTTCTTCTCGATGGTCGAGGTTCGCAAATCTCTGCACCGCGAGGTCATGGCCCAGCTGCGCTCGATGCACCACGTGACGATGCTGGGAGCCGCGGTGCAGTCCGCGCGACGAGGTCGAGCGGATGGGGCTCGAGCGCGACGTCGTCGCCATGTTCGCCCCCGGATCCCGCGCCGCGCTGGCCTACGAGGCGCTGTGGATGGACATCCAGCGACGCCTGCGGGCACCGGACAGCGGTCCGCGCGAACGCGGCCGATAGCCCGGCACGCCGCCAACTCCGCCCGCCCCCAATACCCTTCCCGGTCCCGATGTCTGACCCGATCCATCATCCAACCGCCACGTACGTCGCCCACCCGGAGGACGTGCACCGCGTGCTGCTGCTCTACAGCGGCGGCCTCGACACGAGCGTGATGCTGAAGTGGATCCAGGACGAGTACGACGCCGAGGTGGTGGCGCTGACGGTGAACCTGGGCCAGCCGGGCGAGGACTACGAGGTGATTCGCGGCAAGGCGCTGCAGCTCGGCGCGGTCGACTGCCACGTCGTCGACGCTCGTGAGGAGTTCGCCGGCGAGTACGTGGCCAGGGCGATCAAGGCCAACGCGATCTACGGCCTCGGCTATCCGCTGTTCACCGCGCTCGGCCGGCCGCTGATCGCGAAGCTGGCCGTCGACCACGCGCGGGCGACGGGCTGTGACACGATCGCCCACGGCTGCACCGGCAAGGGCAACGACCAGGTGCGGATCGAGGCGACGATCGCGACGCTCGCCCCCGAGCTCAAGGTGATCGCGCCGGTGCGCACGTGGCGGATGGGCCGCGACGAGGAGGTTGCCTACGCGCGCGAGCACGGGATCCCGGTCAAGGGCGGCAGCGAGACGGCGCCCTATTCGATCGACGACAACCTGTGGGGCCGCTCGAGCGAGGGGCGCTGGATCGAGGACCTCGCGCACGCGCCGGAGGACGACGTTTTCCGGCTCGTCACGCGGCCTGAGGAGGCGCCGGACGAGGCCGAGACCGTGAGCATCGAGTTCGAGCGCGGCCTTCCGGTGGCGCTGAACGGACAGCGCCTGCCGCTGGTCGAGCTGCTCGAGCGCGCCGGCGAGATCGGCGCCCGTCACGGCGTCGGGATCGTCGACCACATCGAGGACCGGATCGTCGGGCTCAAGGTGCGCGACATCTACGAGGTCCCCGCGGCGACGATCGTCCTGCTCGCCCATCAGGAGCTCGAGAGGCTGGTCGGGACGATCCATCAGAACCAGCTCAAGCCCACCCTCGACCAGCGCTGGGCCTACCTCGTCTACGCGGGACTGTGGTGGGAGCCGCTGCGGACCGACCTCGACGCGTACATGGAAGCCGCCAACAGCCAGGTCACCGGGACGATCGGGATCAAGCTCTACAAGGGATCGGCCCGAGTCGTGACCCGCTCCTCGCCCTACGCGGTCTACGACGCCCAGCTCGCCACCTTCGCCGAGTCCGGAGGGCTGTTCTCCCAGGCCGCCTCACCGGGCTTCATCGAGCTGTGGTCGCTGCAATCGCGGCTGGCCTGGCGGGTCCGCAACAGCGATCCCGGGTAGCCTCTGGATATGGGATACAAGATGCTCGGATTCGTCGTCTGGCAAGGCGGCAAGTGGTATCTGAAGCGACGCTCGCACGGTCTTCGGCGCAAGGCGGCGCTCACGGCGCTGGCTGGGCTTGTCGTCGGCGGCGTGATCGTCGCCCAGCGTCAGCACGCGACTGACTGAGGCCCGCTCGGGGCGTGTCTCGGTGTGCTCCGGCGCCTCGGCGCCGCGAGACCGCGATCGCCGGACCGACGAAACACAGGTTTCCGGCACGATCCGCGCGAGCGGGTAGGGTAGGGCCTGACAGGGGGAATCGTGGACACAGTGGACGCCGAATACCCGCTCGAGTTCGAGTCGATCAAGTCTTCGCCGCTGAGCGCGCACAAGATCGTCGTAACGCTGAAGTGCCGCTGGGTCACGCGGCACCGGCCCTCGACCGACCGCGCGATGCTGGTCGTCGAGTCCGACGATGGCAGGCATGCTGTCCCGGCGATGTCGTCGCCGCGGCGCGGCCGGGTGCTCAGGTCGCGGACGTGGACGGGTGAGTTCGCGCTGCCCGCGTGGCTGCAGCCGAGCATGGAGGGGAGCACGTCGCTCGCCCTTGGCGACGTCAGCATTCCGCTCCCGGCGGGGGCGTTCTCGCAGGGCGGTGTGGTGTCCGGAGCCCACGCTACGCCCACGCCCGCCTCGCTGCCGTCCCGCGAGCCGGCCCACGAGCCCGAGGTGGTCACCAATACGCCGGAGGCCCACGAGCACCCGGCGGCTGCCGACGCGTCGCCGGAGCCCGAGACCCTGGCCGCCCTGCGCGCCGAGCTCGAGCGGCGCACGGCGAGCGAAGCGGCGGCACGCGGAGAGCTCGCGCGCGCCCAGGCCGACGTCGGCGCCCGCTCCGGCCAGAAGGCTCGCCTCGAGGAGACCCACGCCGAGCTGCGGGCCGAGCTCGACCACCTTCGCGAAGCGGTCGACCGCCTGACCGGCGTCGAATCGACGGCCGTCGTCCTGGGCGCCCGGGTCGAAGACCTCGAGGCCGAGCTTGCCGCAGTGCACGCCGAGCGCGAGCAGCTGGCCGAGGAGCTCGATGCGCTGCGCGACGAGCACGCGAGAACCACGGTCGCCTCGGAGGCGGCGCGCAGCGAGGCGAGCGGCCTGCGCGACGAGCTCGCGCGTCTCGGCGCCGAGCTCGGGAACGCGCGGCGGGATGCCTCACCCCCGAGCCACGACCTTGACGAGGCACAGGCCCTGCTCGTGGAAGCGCGGGCTTTGCGGGCAAAGATGAGCGAGCGCGCCGCCGCGCGCGCGACCGCAGCCGGCGACGCCTAGCGGGCTCGGTCGCCGGGCGCTGCGGTCTGTCCGCGTCGGCGCTTACCGTCGCGGATCATGAACGAACCTCCCGGCTTGCCGTCCGCGCTGGGCATCGAGGCGGTGGAGTGGCTGGGGGAGGGGGCCGAGAATCTCACGGTCAGGGTCAGCGGCCGATGGCGGCGGCGCCGCCCCACCTGGACCGGCCAGCCGCTGCTCGTGATTGAGATCGAGGGGCTTCGGCATCGCTATCCGGCCATGCCCGAGCCGCCGAGCCTGACCGGCGCCGCCCCGGGCACCTGGCAGATGAGCTTCGCTGTACCGGCGTCCGTCGCCTCTCGCGCCGGAACTCGTGCGTGGCTTCAGCTCGGGTCGGTCGTGGTCCCGCTTCCGGTTCCCGTCGAGGCGCAGGCCACGGATCCGCCGGTCGACGAGACGCTGGGCCTGCGGCGAATCCGCGCGGCCGAGCTGGCCGCCGAGACCTCGGCGCGCCGAGTCGCCGAGGCGCAGGCCGTGGTGCAGGCGCTCGAGGCCCAGCTCGACGAGCTCGAGGGCGAGCTCGAACGGACGACGGCGCTCGCAGCGGCGCGGGAACGCAACGTCCGCGTCGCCCAACAGCGCGCCCACGCCGAGCGGGCGCTGCGACAGGAGCTCGAGGAGCGCCTGGCGCAGATCGGCGGCGGCCGCCAGGATGGGGACGAGCGAGACCTGCGGATCGTCGAGCTCGAGCGCGAGCTCGAACGATTGCGCCAGAACGTCGACGAGGCCGAGCACGCCGCTCGCTCGGCGATGGCGGCACGCCGGCGCGCGGAGCGGCGGGTGCAGGAGCTCCTGGCGCGAGCGCAGGCCCAGCCCACCACCCGCCGCCTCGACGCGGAGTTCGCACATTCGAGGGCCGCAGCCGCCGCGCCGTTCCCGCGCACGGGCGGAGCCCGGGAGCGGGCCGGGGATGCCGTCTGGCTGGGCCGTGAGCGACAGCAGATCGACGCGCGCGCTGCCGAGCGCTCGGGCCTCGAGCCCGATCCGGCACTCGGCGCGACCCTGGCCGAGCTGCGCTCCGAGCTCGGGCACCTTCGCACCGCGCTCGAGGCCGAGGCCGCCGACCGCGAGCAGTCCGACGAGCGGGTGGCTCGTGCCTACGACGCGATCCAGGAGGTCCGCGACGGCCTCGAGCGGATCCGCTCCGCGGCGACGGGCGACCGTCCCGAGCAACCGGCTGGCGCGGTCGAGGCCGAGCGCCTGAACGCCGCGCTGGAGCGGCTGCGCGAGTCGGCCCCGGCGCCCGAGGAGAACCGCCCGGGGCCACAGGGCGAGTGGCTGGTCCGAGCGTTGCGCCCGCTCGCCCGCCGCGACCGAGCCGCCGCCGCCCGCGTGCTCGGCGCCCTCCTGCCGGCGCCGCCGGCCGACGCCCGCGTGGCGGCCCGCCTGCTGGCGGCCGGGCGGTTCCGCCGGCGTCTTCGCCGCGGCGCGGCCCGGCTTCGCGGCAGGCGACAGCTGGCCGACTCGCTCGACCGGCTGCTGCGCGCGCCGGTCTCGATGGGCGAGCTGCGGATCGACGCGCGCTCGGCCCTGCTTCTGGCCGCGGCGATGATCGACCCCGATTGGAGCCGGGAGCAGCGCTTCACGATCGCATATGACTCCGGGCCCTATCTCCATGTGCGAGGGGCGGACCGGCCGCTGGTCAGCGACGCGACGCTCGGCGCGGTCGCCACCACGATCGTCTGCGGCCCGCAGCTGCTGACGGCCGTGCTGAGCGGCGAGCGGCCGGCCGGAACCGTGATCCTGGGCGACCAGGAGCCGCTCGAGCTCGTGCAGGGCTGGCTCGGGCGCGCACAGAGCGGCTGAAACGTTCGGCCGGCGCTGGGGCGGGGCCCAAATGTCCGCAGCTGAGCCTATGCTCGGAGACCCGCTGAGATGAGCTCCGCCTGCGCCCACCTACACGTCCACTCCGAGTACTCGTTGCTCGACGGAGCCTGCAAGATCGAGGAGCTTGCGGCCCGCGCCGCTGCCTACGGGCAGCCCGCGCTGGGCCTCACTGACCATGGCGTGATGAACGGCTCGGTCGAGCTGTTCACGGCCTGTCGCAAGCACGGGATCAAGCCGATCCTGGGGTGCGAGGTGTACGTGGTCGCGGACCATGCCCGGCGCGCCCCGGGACGGCTCGACCGCTTTCACCTCACCCTCCTGGCCGCCACCCCGACCGGCTACCGGAACCTCGTCAAGCTCTCCTCAGCGGGCTTCCTCGAGGGATATCAGCGCGGCAAGCCGTCGGTCGACATGGAGCAGATCGCCGCCCATTCCGAGGGCGTGATCGCGCTCACCGGATGCCTGCAGTCACGCTTCTGCCAGCACCTGCTCGACGGCCGCCCGGCCGAGGCGCGCGCGCACGCTGACGAGATGCTGAGCGCGTTCGGACCCGACAACGTGTATTTCGAGGTCCAGAAGAACGGGCTCGCCGATCAGGAGCGCGCGAATGAGGGGATCGTGCGGATCGCGCGCGAGGTCGGCCGGCCGCTGGTCGGGACCGGAGACGTCCATTACCTGCGTCGCGAGGACTACCACCACCATGCCGCGCTGCTGTGTGTGCAGACAAAGTCGACGCTCAGCCAGCCCAAGATCAGCTTTGAGACCAACGAGTTCTACCTACGCTCCAGCGAGGAGATGGCCGACTCGTTCGCCGAGTGGCCGGAGGCGATCGCCTCGACGGTCGAGATCGCCGAGCGCTGCGATGTCGAGCTCGAGCTCGACCGGCAGCTGATCCCGCGCTATTCAACGCCGGACGGGGGCGCGGAGAGCACCTACCTGCGCACGCTGGTCGAGGACGGCCTGCGCGGGCGCTACGGCGATCCGGCACCGGCCGAGGCGGTCGAGCGGGCCGACTACGAGCTTGACGTGATCGAGCGGATGGGATTCAGCGGCTACTTCCTGATCGTCTGGGACTTCGTCAAATACGCCAAGGACTCGGGCATCGCGGTCGGCCCCGGCCGCGGATCCGCGGCCGGATCGATCGTCGCCTACTGCCTGCAGATCACCGACGTCGATCCGCTTCGCTACGACCTTCTGTTCGAGCGCTTCCTGAACCCCGAGCGCGTGTCGATGCCGGACATCGACATCGATTTCTCGGTGCGCGGGCGTGAGCGCGTCATCCGCTACGTGACCGATAAGTACGGCCGTGGGTCGGTCGCCCAGATCGTCACGTTCGGCAAGATGTTCCCGCGCGCCGCGACGCGTGACGCCGCCCGTGTGCTCGGCCACGATTACGGCGCCGGCGACCGGCTCGCCAAGCTGATCCCGGACCCGATCATGGGGCGGCCGCCGAGCTTCGAGGATTGTCTGAAGCCGGGCCAGCCACTGCGGGCCGAGGTCGATCGCGATCCGACGGCAAAGCAGATCGTCGACGTCGCCCAGGGGCTCGAGGGAATCGTACGCAACTCCTCGATCCACGCCGCCGCGGTGGTGATCGCCGACCGGCCGCTGACCGACATCGTGCCGCTTCAGATCGCCGACGCGGGCACCGACGAGAACGGCGAGAAGGTGTTCCGGACCGTCACCCAGTTCACGATGAAGCCGATCGAGCAGATCGGCCTGCTCAAGATGGACTTCCTGGGGCTGCGCAACCTCGACGTGATCGAGGATGCGCTCGACATCATCGAGCGCTCGACCGGCGAGCGGCCGGACATGACCACAATGCCGCTTGACGACGCCAAGACCTACGAGATGATGGCCCGAGGGGACTCGGTAGGGGTGTTCCAGTTCGAGTCCGAGGGCATGCGTGAGACGCTCAAGCGGGTCAAGCCGTCCGAGCTCGAGCACCTGATCGCGCTCAACGCGCTGTATCGCCCAGGCCCGATGGAGAACATCCCCACCTACACGCGCGGCAAGCACAACCCGGAGACGGTCACCTATGCGGACGAGCGACTGCGCTCGATCCTGGAGCCGACCAACGGCGTGATCGTCTACCAGGAGCAGGCCATGCAGATCGCCAAGGAGATCGCCGGCTTCAGCGGGGCCAAGGCGGACGACCTGCGCAAGGCGATCGGCAAGAAGAATCGCGAGGCGATGGCCAAGCTCAAGCCCGAGTTCTTCGAGGGCTGCCGCGCATCGGGCACTGACGAGCACGTGATCGAGCAGCTGTGGACCACCAACGAGCGCTCGGCCGACTACTCCTTCAACAAGTCGCACTCCGCCTGTTACGCGCTGATCGCGTACCGAACGGCGTGGCTCAAGGCCAACTACCCGGCCGAGTACATGGCCGCGCTGATCTCCTCAGTCATGGACACCAAGGACAAGGTGCCCTTCTTCGTCGCGCAGGCCGAGCAGATGGGGATCCAGATCCTCCCCCCGGACGTCAACCTCTCCGACCACGAGTTCGTCGTCGTCGAGGGCAACATCCGCTTTGGGCTCGACGCCGTCAAGGGCGTCGGTTTCGCCGCGGTGGAGGCGATCAAGCGAGCACGTGCTGAGGACGGCCCGTTCGGCGACCTTTGGGACTTCTGCGCTCGCGTCGATGGCCGCGCGGTGAACAAGAAGGCGATCGAGGCACTGATCAAGTGTGGGGCCTTCGGGTCGACCGGCGACTCGCGCAAGGGCATGTTGTTGGTGCTCGAGCAGGCACAGGGGGCCGGTCAGAAGGCCCAGCAGGACGCCCAGATCGGGCAGGGGTCGATCTTCGACTTCGGCCCCGAGACCGGCGGCGCAGGTGCCGCCGCGGCCGCGTTCGCCACCCCGAGCCACGCCCCGATCCCGTCCGAGGAGTTCGATCGCGCCGACCTGCTGGCCGCGGAGAAGGAGGCGATCGGCCTGTTCATCTCCGCCCACCCGCTCAAGGAGGTCGGTCCGGCCCTGCGGGCGCGGGTCGACTGCTCGCTGGCCGAGCTGCCGACCCGCCGAGACGGAGATTGGGTGACCGTGGGCGGGATGATCGTGTCCGCCAAGCGGATCCGCACCAAGAAGGGCGACCCGATGATGTTCGCCACCCTCGACGACCTCGAGACCTCGGTCGAGGTGCTGGTGTTCGGCAAGGCCCTGTCTGAGAGCGAGGGCGGGTTGGCGACCGATTCGATCGTGGTCGTCCGCGGCCGCATCGACCACCGCGACCGGGACAAGACCTGCATCGTCGCCCAGCAGATCGACCCCTTCGAACCGACGGAGGAGGAGGTCAAGGTCGCGACCGAGAAGGAGGCGGCCACAGTCCGCGTCCCTGACGCGCTCCGCCTCCGACTCGACGCGAGCATCCTGCCGGCCACCGTCCTGGCCGAGCTCAAGGAGCTGCTCACGGGGTTCCCGGGCGAGTGCGACGTCGTGATCGAGCTCACCACCTCGGGTGGCCCACGCCGGCTCAGACTGGGAGCCGGCTTCCGGGTGTGCCGGAGCGCGTCGCTGCACGCCGAGCTCGACGCCCTGCTCGGCGAGGCGATCCTCGGCGGTCAGAGCGCCGCGGTGGCGGCCTCGGCCTAGCCGCGGCTGCCTCGGGCAGCCCGGAGCTGGCGTCGGCTGCGTATGGCGGCTCGGCGCGCCGGGTATCCTCGCGAGGCATGGAGGGCCGTACCCGGATCACCCCCGTTGGGATCGTCCTGTTCGTGCTGCTTGGCGGCGGGCGTCGTCGCGGCGATCGTGGGATCGAAGACGTTGCAGACGATCGGGTTTGTCCTGGTCGTGATCACGGTGCTGGCGCTGGTCGGGGATCAGCTGCCGCGGATGCGGATCGGTGGGGGCCATGCGCTCGGCGGCATGCCGCGGGCGCGACCGCCGCGCCGGCCCGACTCCACTCGCCGGGGCTCCGGCCGCCGCGACGACGGCCCCCACCTACCGGGCGAGTAGCGCGAGCCCCGTGCAGTCGGGGCGGAAGCCGGGCGCCGCCGGTCCCGGGCGCCCCAGCGCGTTCAGCACCCACTGAATCGCCACCGGGTCATATGGGATCGTCACGTGCTCGGAGAGGTCGGCTGGGCAGTCCCGCTGGAGCAGGACGTTCGTAACGCGTCCTCCCTGCGGAGGCAGGAACGCCAACTGATACGGCGTCACGATCTCGTCGTGACTGGTCTCAATCACCGTGTAGGAGACCGGCCCCGGGGTCTGGTCGCCCGCATTCAACCGCCGCAGGAAAGCTGAGCCGACGACCTGCTCAGAGCACGCGGGGCAGTCGCCGTAGGTCCCCACCGGACCGGCCACCGGGAGAGTGGTCCCGTGGTTCGACGGCGAGAGTCCGATGAGATCGTCCACGTAGCGCGTCCCGCCGAGGAACTCCAGGTAGTAGCGGGGCATCATCCCGCCCTGCGAGTGTCCGACCAGCGACACCCGCCGCGCACGGGTGGCCTTCAGCACGCGCTGGACGAACGCCCCGAGCTGATGCGCTGACTGGGCGATCGGTTGGGTCGCGCGGTGGCCGTAGTCGAGCGCGAACACGCAGTAGCCCGCGCGCTCGAGCACCGGGGCCAGCAGGTTCCACGTCAGTGTTTGGTCGAACAGCGTCCCGTGTACGAGAACGACCGGCTCGGGGTGTCTCGAGCTCGGCTTGCAGCTCCAGTTGTTGGCCCCCGGCGGGCTGATCCCGGTCGACTGGTAGAGCAGGCCGACCGGGTTCGAGCGTTGCCCGGCAGACGCTGCGACGGGCAATACGGCGACCGCCACGAACACCGCGAGCCACGACGTGAGCCGGAACGCACCCCTGCGCATGCGAGCAATGGTACCCGGCGGGCGCGGCGCTCAGGCCGGCAGCCAGGGCCCGTGCCAGCCACCGAAGCCGGCCACAAGCCGGTCGGCCTCGGCCGGCCCCCAGGATCCCTTGGCATATGGGATCACCGACGGCGCGTGGTCGAGCAGCGGCTGCATCACGCGCCAGGTCTCCTCGACGTTGTCCTGCCGGGTGAAGTAGGTGCTGTCACCGATCAGGGCCGAATGGAGCAGGATCTCGTACGGGGTGGCGTCCTCGCCGCCCTCCTGGGCGAACTCCATGTCGAGCTGGATCTCGGTCGGACCCGCAATGTCGGCGCGGTGGGCGTCCAGGACCATGCGGATCCCCGTGGTCGGGTCGATCTTGAACACGATCTGGCTCGGCTGGGGAAGACGGTGCGCGTAGGTGATGAAGTGCACGCGGGGCGGGTGCTTGAAGACGAGGCGGAGCTCGGTCTGGTTCGCCGCCATCTCCTTGCCCGTGCGGACGAAGAACGGGACCCCGGCCCAGCGCCAGTTGTCGATCTCCAGCCGCATGGCGGCGTACGTCTCGGTTTCCGAATCGGGCGCGACCCCCTTGATCTCGCGGTAGCCCTCGTACTGGCCGCGAACGTAGTGCTTCGGATTGGCGCTCGCCATCGCGCGGAAGACAGCCTGCTTGGCGTCCTTGAGTGTCTCCGGGTCGCCACCGGCCGGGGGCTCCATCGCCGCCGACGCGAGCAGCTGCATCAGGTGGTTGACGACGACGTCGCGTAGTGCGCCGACGGGGTCGTAGAAGTGCCCGCGATCCTCCACGCCGAACCCCTCGGCCATCGTGATCTGGACGCAGGCGAGGTAGTTGCGGTTCCACACCGGCTCGAGCATCGTGTTCGCGAAGCGCAGATAGAGGATCTCCTGCAGACCCATCTTCCCGAGGAAGTGGTCGATCCGGTACAGCTGCGACTCATCGACGTAGCGGTGCAGGTCGGCCGCGAGAGCGCGCGCCGAATCGAGGTCGTGTCCGAACGGCTTCTCGACCACGATCCGCTGACCGGCGGTGACCAGCCCGGCCTTTGCGAGGCCCTCGATCACCCGGGCGAACAGTGACGGCGGGATCTCCAGATAGAAGGTCGGGTCGTCCTTGCCCTCGAGCGCCGCGGCCACCTTGGCGTACGTCTGCTCATCGCCGAAATCGCCGCTCACGTACTCCAGCCTGCGGGCGAAGCGCTCGAAGCACTCGTCATCGAGCCCCTCGCCGGTTTCGACGATCGACTCGCGGGCGTGACTGCGCAGCTGCTCAACCGTCCAGTCCTGGACGGCAACGCCGATGACCGGCGCGTTCAGCAGGCCGCGGCGCTCCAGCCGGTACAGCGATCGAAACGTCATCTTCCTCGCCAGGTCTCCGGTGATGCCGAAGACGACCAGTGCATCCGACTCCGTACCGCTCATCTCTTGCCAGACCCCTTTCTGCCGCGCGCCCGAGAGGCCTTCCCGCGCTTTCGCAGCCTGAACGCCAACGCCACATCCTCCGCGCTCGGTCCGCCGCCATCCCTTCCCGTCTCGAGCACGCACGGCAGTTTCTCGAATCGGGGCTCGGACAGGAACACGGCGCAGCCGCGCTCGCCAAGCTCGCCCTCGCCGAGAATCGCGTGCCGGTCGCGGTTGGACCCGAGCGTTGCCTGCGAGTCGTTTAGATGCAGCGATCCGAGACGGCCCAGCCCGACGGTCCGGTCGCATTCGTCGAGCGTTTCCGCCAGCCCCGTCGGGGTCCGCACGTCATACCCAGACGCGAGCAGGTGACACGAATCAAGGCAGATGCCGAGTCTCCGATCCCCTCCCGCCGCGTCGATCAGGGCCTCGAGCTCCTCGAACGAGCGACCGAGCGTCCCGCCGGCCCCCGCCGTGTCCTCGAGGTGCAGCTCGCACCCCTCGGTCTCGCCGAGCGCCTGGGCGATCACCCTTCCGGCCCGCCGGATCGCCTTGCCCACGTCGCCCTGCTTGGCTGAGCCCGCGTGGAGCACGACTCCGTCCGCCCCGATTCCGGCGCCGACCCTGAGCGACTGGATCAGCGAGGTCCGCGTCTTGCCGCGGATCTCCCTGTCCTCGGAGGCGCAGTTGAGCAGGTACACGGCGTGAACCAGGACCGAATCGATCCCCGTCGAACCGATCGCCTCCCCGAACGCGGCGAAGTCGTCCTCGCCGTATGCGGTCGGCCGCCACATGCGGGGCGATTGATTGAAGATCTGGATCGCGGTGCAGCCGCGCTCGGCGCCGCGCTCGACCGCTTTGGCCAGACCGCCCGCGTTCGATACGTGGGCGCCGATTAGCATGGGAGCTGCTTTTTCATGCGCGTTCGCTTTGCTCCATCCCCAACGGGGGCGCTCCATATTGGCGGCGCCCGAACTGCTCTATACAACTGGCTGCTCGCCCGCGGTCACGGCGGCACGTTCGTTCTGCGGATCGAAGATACAGACCGCGAGCGGTCCACCGCCGAGAACGTCGAGCAGATCTTCGACGCGCTCCGCTGGCTCGGGCTCGAGTGGGACGAGCAGCCGGTGCTCCAGTCGCAGCGGCTCGAGCGCCATACCGAGGTGCTGGAGCAGCTGCTCGACGCCGGCCATGCCTACCACTCGCTTTCCACCTCCGACGACGTGCGCGAGTACAAGGAGCAGCACGGGGCCGACCGTGGCTTCCGGGGCGAGCCGTCCGAGTCGGGTGCCGTGCGCCTGCGCGTCCCCGACGACGGCTACACGATCGTCGACGACGTGATCCGCGGCGCGACCAGCTTCCCGAATTCGCACATGGATGATCCGGTGATCGCGCGGGCGGACGGCTCGCCGCTCTACAACTTCGCCGTCGCCATCGACGACCTCGACGCGGGCATCACCCACGTCGTCCGCGGCGAGGACCACCTCTCGAACACGCCCAAGCAGCTGCTCGTGCTCGCGGCGCTCGGCGTGCCGGCGCCGCGGTACGCGCACCTGCCCCTGCTCCTCGGTCCCGACGGCAAGAAGCTGTCAAAGCGCCACGGCGCCGCCTCAGTCCAGGAGCTTCGCGACGCCGGCTACCTCCCCGAGGCGGTCGACAACTACATCGCCCTGCTCGGGGCCGGGTTCGCCGCCGACGAGGAGCATTTCAGCCTCCCCGAGCTGGCTGAGCGGTTCCGGCTCGAGCGCGTCTCGAAGAACCCCGCCGTGTTCGACGAGCGCAAGCTGCGCCACATGAACGGGCGCTGGTTGCGGGAGCTCGGTATGGACGAGCTCGATCGCCGCCTCGAGCAGTTCACCGGCCGGACCGGGCTGCGCCCCGCGGTCGAGATCGCCGCGGAGAAGATCCAGACGCTGTCCGAGTTCTGGCCGCTGGTTGGGTTCGTGTTCGACGGGCCGGTGGATGATCCGGCCGCCGTCCAGAAGACGATCGCCAAGGACGGCGGTGTCGAAATGCTGCGTGCCGCGCGCGACGCGCTGGCGCAGGCGAACCCGTTCACCGTCGAGACGATCGAGGCGGCGCTGCGCGGAATCGTCGAGAGCACGGGTGCGAAGCCGGGCAAGGTGTTTCAGCCGGTAAGGGTGGCAATCGCCGGGACGACCGTGTCTCCCGGTATCTTCGAGAGTGTTGCCCTGCTCGGGCGGGAGGAAACGCTGGCTCGGATCGATCGGGCCGTGCAGAGAGCGTCCAATTAAGGGCTAAACCGGCATCGAACATTTGCCGATAGAAGACCATCGGCAGGGACCCCCCAAGCCATACAGAAGCCCTGTCCGAATCCGATAAAAGGACCAGCGAACCTCCGGTGGCTTCCATCGCTTCAGTCAGAACGGCCCCGACCGACCCGTACGCGGCTCGGGAGCGTCATCACAACGAGGGTCACGGACGGCGTCTAACCGCCGCCTTCGAGGCTCTCGAGGCGTTCCCGGTGCTCGTCGAGTCCCGCAACCGCGTGATGCGGCTGTTTGAGGCGGGGGACCCTCCGACGGCGGATGTCGTCGCGGCCGTTGAGGCGGACGTAGCGCTGGCGGTTGCGGTCCTGCGGCTTGCGAACCAGGTTGATGGGCGTTCGCGGGGACGCATCGAGAGCGCCGTGAAGGCGGTCGAGGTGCTTTCCCCGCGAACCGTCCATTCGATCGCGAGCCGCGCCCGGACCTTCGATTTCTTCGAGCGGACGGCCGTCTGGCAGGGGATTCCGGAGCGGTTCCGCCTCCACGCCGTGGCGACGCAGCGCGCCGCCGACCGGCTGGCGCGCGAGCTGGGCTACGAGGCCCGCGACCGGCTGATGGTCACGTCTCTGCTGCACGACATCGGCAAGCTCGTGCTGGTGCATGCCTACCCGGGCTATCCGCGGCAGGTGCACGGCGACGCTCGCACCCCGGAGGAGCGCCTCCAGCGCGAGCGCCGCGAGCTCGGCGTCGACCATGCGCTGGTCGGCGGCGTCCTCGCTCGCCGCTGGGGGCTTCCGAAGTCGATCGCAAGCGTGATCGAGCGACACCACGCCCCCGACTGCGACGGCGAGACGGCGCTCGTTCGCCTTGCCGACATGCTTGCCCACTACGTCTTTGGGGGATCGGTCTCCCCGTCCGAGCTACTTGCGGTGGCTCGAATCGTCGGCGTAACGCCCGCCGAGCTGCGCACGGTCATGTACGACCTGCCGCTCCCCAGCTCCGGCGGGCGGCCGCGACAGATCGATCCGTGCCCGATGTCAGCCCGGGAGATCGACGTCCTGCGGCGCCTCGCGCGCGGGATGGTCTACAAGCAGATCGCCAGCGAGCTCGGTCTCTCGACGAGCACCGTTCGGACACACCTTCACAACGTCTACGGCAAGCTCGGTGCGATGGACCGTGCCCAGGCCGTGCTGATCGCCACCGAGCGAGGCTGGATCTAGCCACCGCAGCGGCCGCTACGATCGATGCGGCCATGATCTCGATCACGACGAAGTCGCCGTACGCGTTGCGCGCGCTGGTAGAGCTCCACCGTCACGGCGACAGCGCTCCCGTGCCGATCGCCGAGCTTGCCCGGCGCGGCGACATCCCGGTGCAATTCCTGGAGCAGCTCTTCTCGACGCTCAGGCGCGCGGGTTTGCTGCGCTCCCAGCGCGGAGTCAAGGGCGGCTACAGCTTCGCCCGGCCGGCCGACGAGATCACCGTGCTCGAGCTCGTCGAATTGCTCGACGGCGCGTTTGGGAATGGGGCCACCGGCGTGTTCGCCGATGCCTCCGACGCGGCGCGGGCGGTGCTGGCGGATTCGACGGTTGCCGACGTCGCCGAGCGCGAGGCCCGCGCGGCCGGCTCTGCCATGTACCACATCTGATGCGCCGTCCCGTGAAGCGGTTCGTTGCCCTCGGCGTCGCTTTCACGCTTGCGCTAGCGGGCGCGGGTGCGGGTGCGGGTGCGGCGTCGGCCCGGGTCCCGCGGGGATTCGTCGGCATGAACCTCGATGGACCTCTGTTCCCGACCACCATTCCGGGCGTGGACATCTCGCGCCAGATGGACAAGATGGTCGCGGCCGGCGTGGAGAGCGTCCGGGTCGTGTTCGACTGGGCGGCGGCGCAGCCGTACGAGCACGCGCGCGACGTTCCCCCGGCGGACGTCTCGCAGTTCACCAATGTGGGCGGCGTGCCGACCCGCTTCGCCCAGCTCGATGGCATCGTCGGCCTCGCGGCCGAGCACGGTCTGACCGTGCTCCCGGTTGTCATCTATGCGCCCAACTGGGACGCGGCAGCGCACGGGCCGAGGGAGTTCGCCGCCCCCAAGCGCAACAAGCCGTATGGCGCGTTCATCGCCGCGCTGATCCATCGTTACGGGCCGAAGGGGACGTTCTGGACCGGGGCGACGCCCAAGGTCCCGATCCGGATGTGGCAGATCTGGAACGAGCCCAACATCCGCACCTTCTGGCCGCTGACGCCGATCTCGCGCACGTACATGGCGCTCGTCCGGGCGGCCCACAGCGCGATCAAGGCCGCCGACCCGCATGCCAAGGTCGTGCTCGGCGGAATGCCGAACTACTCCTGGCTCCAGCTCCGCTCGTTCTACAAGATTCCGGGCGCCCGCCGGCAGTTCGACGTTGTGGCCGCGCATCCGTACACCGCCCAACCCGATGGCGTGATCACGATTCTCAAACGGGTCCGCAACGTGATGGACAGCAACGGGGACAGGCGCAAGCCGATTCTCGCCGACGAGGTGAGCTGGACGTCGTCGCTGGGCAAGGTGAAGGGCAATCTCGACATCGCCACGACCGAGAAGGGTCAGGCGAAGAAGATCGGCCAGCTGCTGCCGCTCCTCGGCCGCTATCGACGCAGCCTGGACCTGCTGGGCTTCGACTACTACACGTGGGCCGGCGTGGAGCAGCGAACCGGGAACGCGTTCGCCTACTCCGGGCTGTTCCGGTTCGCGCACGGTTCGTTCATCGCCAAGCCCGCCTTCGGCTCATTCCGCAAGGCCGCCCTGTCGCTGGAGGCGTGCCGGACCAAGGGCCCCGTGGCCACGGTCTGCTCGCGGCCGGGCTAGCACCGCCGCCCGTGGGGCGCTCTCGCCCTGCCCCCGCGATTGGGCACCGCGCCCTGCCCCGCGATGAGGCGCCCCCGCCCTTCCCCGCGGTGAGGGCGGCGGGATCAGCGTTTCTCGTAGGGTTGCGGGTCGGAATGCCGAGAATTCCGACCAACATTGCTGAGCATGTCGGCTCGACGCCGATGGTCCAGCTGACGCGGATGTCGACCGAGCCCGAGATCGAGCTGTTCGCAAAGCTCGAGGCCCTGAATCCGGGCGGCAGCGTCAAGGACCGGATCGGGGTGGCGATGATCGAGGCCGCCGAGCGGGAGGGTCGGATCGAACCCGGGGTCACGACGATCGTCGAGGCGACGAGCGGGAACACCGGCATCGCGCTGGCCTTCGTCTGCGCGGCCAAGGGCTATGAGCTCGTGCTGACCATGCCCCAGGGGATGAGCCGCGAGCGCGAGGCGCTGCTGCGGCTCTACGGCGCGACAGTGGAGGTCACGGAGTCGCTCGGGGGGATGGACGAGGCCGTCGAAGCCGCCCGCGCCCTGTCGACCCGCTCGGGCGCGTTCCTGCCCGACCAGTTCTCGAACCCGGCCAACCCCGAGATCCATCGCCGCACGACCGGTCCTGAGATCTGGGACGCGCTCGACGGCAGGGTCGACGTGTTCGTCGCGGGAGTGGGCACAGGCGGGACGATCACTGGAGTGGGGGAGGTGTTGAAGTTGCGCAATCCAGGCTGCCGGATCATCGCCGTCGAGCCGCGCTCCTCGGCGGTGCTTTCCGGCCGGCCCCCGGGGCCGCACAAGATCCAGGGCATCGGCGCCGGATTCGTCCCCGAGGTCCTGAACCGCGAGATCCTCGACGAGGTGATCCCCGTGGAGGACGAGGACGCACTCGAGACAGCGCGCCGCCTCGCGCGCCAGGAGGGCGTGCTGGCCGGCATCTCGGCCGGCGCGGCCGTCTGGGCCGCGCTCGAGGTTGCACGCCGGCCCGAATCGCGCGGCGCTCGCATCGCCACGATCCTCCCGGATTCGGGCGAGCGCTACGTGTCGACACCGTTCTTCGCGCCGTAGCCGCGCCCGCGGCTGCGGCTGGGCGCGCGATCCTCCTCGCTCCGCGCGCCAGGCCCAACGAACCGCCTCGGTACCCTAGTCTCGATGCGTCGCCTCGGGCTGATCAGGCGCACCGCGGCGGAGCTTCGCCGCGACGTTGCGGCCGCTCACAGCCGGGATCCGGCTGCGCGAGGCGTTGGCTCGGTCGAGATCCTCGCCACCTGGCCCGGGGTGCACGCGATCCTCGCCCACCGTGTCGCCCACGCCATGCACACCGCCGGCGTGCCACTGCTGCCGCGTGTGATCGCGGCGATCGCGCGAACGGTGACCGGCATCGAGATCCATCCAGCGGCGGAGATTGGCCAGGGCTTCTTCATCGACCACGGCATGGGCGTGGTGATCGGCGAGACGGCGGAGATCGGCGACGACGTGACGCTCTACCAGGGCGTGACGCTCGGCGGCACGGGCTTCGCCACCGGCAAGCGGCACCCGACTGTGGAGGACAACGTGACGATCGGCTCTGGCGCCAAGCTGCTCGGGCCGATCACGGTCGGCCACGGGTCGAAGATCGGCGCCAACAGCGTCGTCATCCACGACGTTCCGCCGAACTCCACGGTGGTCGGCAACCCTGGCCACCCGGTCCGCGTAGAGGGGCGCCGCCTCGAGGGCCCCGACGCCGATTGGGTCCACCTGCCCGACCCGATCGCCGACGCGCTCAAGGGGCTCGCCGGCCGGATCACCGCGCTCGAGGAGGCGACGTCGGCGGAGAACGGTGCCGGAGCTGAGGTCCGGCCCCTGCGCCCGGCCGATCGAGACGACGAGCCTCCCGCCGCCGGACCTGACCGCGCCGTCGGGCCGAACCCGGCCGGCGGCTAGCCGAGCGGACCCGAGGCGGTCGGCGACTCGGGCGGAACCGTCTCGGAGGGGACCGGGATCGCCCGGCCCGGAACCTCGGACTCGGTCTCGCTGAAGTTGCGCCGCGAGCGGACGAGATACAGCGGCCGGCCCTTGACCTCGTCGTAGATCCTGCCCACGTACTCGCCGATGATCCCGATCGTGATCAGCTGGATCCCGCCGAGCAGGAGCACCGTGATCGTGATCGCGCCGAACCCCGGCAGGTAGGAGCCGAGCACGCGGAGCACGACGACAACCGGGATGGCTACGAACGCGAGCGTCGAGATCAGGAACCCGAGCAGCGTCGCGAGCTGGAGCGGGCGGTGCGAGAACGACGAGATCGCGTCGAGCGAGAACTTCATCATCTTCGAGAGCGTGTACTTCGTCTCGCCCGCGTAGCGCGAGTCGCGGCGGTAGGGGACGGCGGCCTGCGTGTAGCCGACCCACACCGTCATCCCGCGCAGGAACCGGTTGCGCTCGCGCATCGACAGCAGCGCGTTGAGCGCGCGTCGATCGAGGAGCCGGAAGTCGCCCGAGTTGTGCTGCAGCTCGACCTGGGCGAGCTTGTCGAACAGGGAGTAGAACCAGCGCGCGGTCGCGAGCTTGAACCGCGATTCGCCCTCGCGCTCCTCGCGCACGGCGTACACGACGTCGCATCCGGCGCGCCAGTGGTCGAGCATCCGCGAGATCAGCTCGGGTGGATCCTGCAGGTCGGCATCAAGCATCACCACCGCGTCTCCCTGCGCGTGGTCGAGGCCAGCCGTGAGCGCGGTCTGATGGCCGAAGTTCCGTGACAGGAACACAACGCGGACACGCGGGTCGTTGGCCGCGAGCTGCTCGAGCATCGCGGCCGACCCGTCATCGGAGCCATCATCGATCAGCACGAGCTCGAAGTTGAGTCCCTCGAGCGCGGCGCACACGCGAGCGTAGAACTCATCGATGGTGGCCTCTTCGTTGTAGACCGGCGCGACGACGCTGAGCAGCGACAGATTGCGCGTCCCGAGCGTGCTTTCCGAGCCGTTCACATCACTCATGGTAGGGCGCTACAGCCCTGCTGGGCCGGTCGAATCCTCTCAGGCGGTGTGCGGTACATAACCGAGCATCTGGATCGCCATCACGATCCCGGTCATCACGAGCGACACGCGCCACAGCCGGCGATCGCTCGCGAGCGCAGCCAGCGGCACGAGCCACGCCACGTACCAGGGCAGAAGCGCGCTGGCCGTGATCAGCAGAACGGCCGTGGCCCAGCCGGCGCCGTCGATCCAGTCGAGCCGCCCGTGCCACACGCGCCGGACCAGCCACGCGTAGGTGGCCGCGAACACGGCGGCCAGGGCCAGGCCGATGATCCGCCCGACCTCGACGAGCCCGAGCTTGGTCGAGATGAACCCCGGAATGCTGTGCCAGTCACCCTCGCTCTGTCCCTTCTGCACGGTTGCGAGCATGTGAAGCGGCCCGGTCCCGAAAACGCCGAAGGCCATCGCGGTGACGCAGGCGGCCACGACGGAGGCGCCGATCACCGCGTCGCGGCGCCGGGGCCGCGTCCGCGGCCCGCCCGCGCCGGCGAGCGCGAAGGGCAGGAACAGCACGGCGGTCAGCTTGACCGCCGCCGCGAGCACGATCGCACCGCCGCCGGCTCGCTCTCGGTGGGCGAGCATCAGATAGATGCCGGCCACCAGGAGCGCGAGCATCAGCAGGTCGTTGTGGCCGCCACCGACGCCGTAGACCACGAGCAGCGGATTTAGGCCGACGAGCGCTGCCGCTCGGACCGGATCGAGCCCGCGCAGCCGGGCCGCGTTCCACACCAGGGCGACGAGCACAAGGCTCGACAGAGCGGCGATCGCCTTGTAGGCGAGCGCGCTCGCGGCGATCGACAGCGGCGCAAGCAGGTAGCTGAACAGCGTGAACACGGGCCCGTAGGCGGTGGGCGTGCTGACCCATTTCCAGCCGATGAACGGATACACCGAGTCGAGTGCGATCGCGTGCGGACCCTGGAGATATGGGTTGGCTCCGTACATCGACCCCATCCGCGCGTAGGCCTGGTAGCTGAACACGTCGGTCGAGAGCAGTGGCGGGGCGAGCAGCACGAGCGCGTGCAGCGCGGCGATCGTCATCAGCACGGCTCGGGGCGAGAGCCGGCTGCCCGCCTGCGCCGCGATCGCGTAGGACACGAACATCAGGGCCAGCACGGCCAGCAGCGCCCCGACGCCGAGGCCGAAGTTGGCATCGCCGAACGGGCCGGCCAGCCACGCCGGCATCGGACGCGCCGACTCCGGCAGGATCGCGTCGGTGTGCGCGGCTGCGAGCGAGATCAGCAGTCCCGTGGCGAGCAGCCCGAAGAGCCCGAGCTGTCCAAGCCGGGCACGGGACGACGCGCTGCGCGTATCGAGCGCAGTCGCGTTCAGTTCAAAGGCGCCACTCTCGGGAGTCGCGCCTAGCGGACCGCGGATGCTCATCGCCGAAGAAGGATGCCCGCCCGCCGGTCGGTGGGCGGTTTGGTCACGATTGAGATTACGTTAGTTCCGGGTCTTGACCTTCTCGAGCTGCGCGCTCGAGCTTGATATTGCGGCGCGGGCGCTGCGACGAAGTCGTGGAACGAGCCACATCGCCTCGGCGGCGATCCGCGTCGACATCTTGCTTGTCCCCTCGGTGCGGTCCGTGAAAACAATCGGTACCTCGCGCACCGTGAAACCGGCCAGGATCGCCCGGTAGGTGACCTCGATCTGGAATACGTAGCCCTCGGCCCGGACGCTCTGAAGATCGATTGTCTCGAGCACCGTGCGGCGGATGCACTTGAAGCCACCGGTCAGGTCCTTGACGTCGATCCCCAGGATCGTCCTGGCGTAGATCCCGCCACCCCGGCTGATCAGACGGCGCAGCAGGCCCCAGTCACGCACGCCTCCGCCGGGCACGTAGCGCGAGCCGAGCACCACGTCCGCGTCGTTGGCTGCCTCGAGGAGCGCGGGCAGGTATTTCGGGTCGTGGGAGAAGTCGGCGTCCATCTCGACGACCAGCTCGGCGCCGGCGCTCAGCGCGCGGGCGAAGCCGGCAAGGTAGGCCTGGCCGAGGCCGTTCTTGGCGGCGCGGTGCAGGACCTCCACCTGCTCGAGCTGGGACGCCAGCGCGTCGGCGATCGCTCCCGTACCGTCGGGAGAGTTGTCGTCGACGACCAGGATCCGGTACTCGCCGCCCACAACCTGCTGGAGCTCGGCCGCCGCGGCGCGGACGATGCTCTCGACGGTTGCGGCCTCGTTGTAGGTGGGAATCACGACCCAGACTGGCGTCTGCATGGCAAGCGCAGCGTAGTGGGAGCGCGACCGGCGGGTCGGGTTCGTTTGCGGTCCCGACGCCCGCCCAGAGCTGCAAACTTTTGCTCAACCTCGGCGGCGCGAGCCCGGTCTGATTGACTCACCCCGAGGCGCGGGAGTGATCTTGCGCCCGGGGATCCCGATGCCAGACGGAACGACCGCAACACCCAAGCGAACCGGGACGCGCGCGCCCATAGGCCCGCTGACGCCCGGTCCAAAGCGGCGGCTGCAGCCACACCACCGCCGTCGACGCGCGCTGGCTCTTGCCGTGCTCGCGCTGATCGCGCTGATCATCGGGATCTCAACCGGGGCCGGAGGTACCTCCACCTCCCACAGGGCGCTGCACACGACATCCGGCTATTTCCAGCGGCTTCACGTCCTAGGTGGCGTCGGGCCGGGCTCGTTCGCGGTCCAGGAGCAGGGCGCCGAGACCGCGGCCATCAACCGTACGCTCAAGTACGCGCCATACGTCCGCATCGCGGGCAACCAACACAAGGAGATCGCGCTGACCTTCGACGACGGGCCCGGGCCCTACACGCCCCAGGTCCTCGCCGTGCTCCAGCACGAGGGCGTGCCGGGGACGTTCTTCGAGGTCGGGATCGAGGAGAAGTACTTCCACGCCGCGACCTCCGAGATCGCCGCGCGCGGCTATCCGATCGGGGACCACACCGAGTCGCACGCGCCGATGGGACAGCTCTCGCCGAGCGATCAGAAGCAGCAGCTGCTCCAGCAGATCTCGGCCATTGGCCAGTACGGCGCTCCGTACCCGCGACTGTTCCGGCCTCCCTACGGCTCGTGGGACAACGCGACCCTGCGGCTCCTCCACAAGTACAAGATGCTGATGGTGATGTGGACCGTCGACACCAACGACTACACGCGTCCCGGCGTCTCGACGATCGTCCGCACCGCCGTGGACGGCGCCCGACCCGGGGCGATCATCCTCATGCACGACGCCGGCGGGGACCGCTCGGAGACCGTCGCGGCGCTACCGAAGATCATCGCCATCCTGCGGCGCCGCGGCTACCGGTTCGTGACCGTGCCAAAGCTCCTGCTCGACAACCCGGCGCCCGCCAACCAGCACTTCTCGGCACTCGTCGGTCCGGGGGATAGGGGCCGCGCGCCCACGCGCGGCAGAGCCCGGCCGCTACCGGCGAACGTAGGCGACGCGGTTCCAGCTCGGCTCGGGGGCCAGCTGGATCGGCTCGCCACCGCGGTCGGGCTGGATGTAGACGAACCCGTTCGTGTCGTCGTCGAAGGAGACGTCGAGCTCTCCCTCCTTGACGCGCTGGTCGAGCCAGGCGCTGCGGAAGATCAGCCGGCGCAGCCAGTGGACCAGCGAGCGCTCGGACGGGCCGACCAGCTCGGGCCAGCAGTCGTTCACGTGCTCGCCCAGCGCCGACGCGGGATCGGTGACCTCGCCGTTGACGACGAGGTTGATCAGGTCCTCGGCCTCGTCCTCCTCGACCGACCCGGGGAGGAACCCAAGCTTGCGCGCAGCCTGCTCGCACCGCTCGCGAAAGTCGCGCTCGTTGAACGTGAAGCGAAGCTCGCCATATTCGAGCACGAAGTCTTCGCCGGAGCTGTAGTTCCCGCGTCGGTACATAGCGGCGTCGCCATCATATTTGGGATTCCTCCTCGGCCGCAGCGCCTGAAAGCGATGTTGCACGTGCTGGCGGATCTTGCGGGGCCCAGGGGGTGATTTTCCGGGGCCGGGGGGTGATTTCCGGTGCCTCGGACCCTCTAAAGGTCATGGAGCATGACGTGGCGACGGTTCTGCTGGTGGAGGATCACGGGCCGACGCGGAGGTTCCTGGCCGACAACCTCGCCGCCGACGGCTTCGACCTGCTCGAGGCGAGGTCCGTGGCCGAGGCCAGGCGCCACATGCGGACCGGGTTTCCCGATCTGGCGATCGTCGATCTCGGACTACCCGAGCGCGACGGGCTCGACCTCGTCGGCCTCGTCCGCGACGGCGACCGCATTGCGAGCCCGGTCGATCCCGAGCTGCCGATGCTCGTGCTGAGCGGCCGCTGCAGCGAGCTCGATCGCCTGCGCGCGTTCGAGCGTGGCTGCGACGACTACGTGACGAAGCCGTTCAGCTACCCCGAGCTCCGGGCCCGCGTCGTCGCCCTGTTGCGCCGAAGCCGTCGTCGCTCGGGGGTGGGTCGTGTGCGGGTGGGCCCGCTCGAGGTCGACGCGAACGCACGTCAGGTCTGGCTGCACGGCGAGCCGATTCACCTCTCGAAGAAGGAGTACGCGCTCGTGCGGGTGCTCGCGGCCGAGCCAACGCGCGTGTTCACGCGCGAGGAGCTGCTTCGCGTGGTCTGGGGATTCCGGTCTGAGGCCTACACCCGCACGCTCGACTCGCACGCCTCACGCCTGCGTAAGAAGCTGAGCGCGCGGGGCGACCGGCTGGTCGTGAACGTGTGGGGGATCGGATACCGGCTCGTGGACGCGGGCGCGGCGTGATGCTCGCACCCCCGGACTGACTCACCGAACGCCGCCGCCGAACCCAGGCTTGCACGCAAAAAACCGCGCGCTCGGAGCCGCTCGGGTAGCGTCATCGCCCACCTGCGCGGTCCGTGCATGATGCACATGGACCGGACGGAATCGACCCCGTTCTGCAACCGCGCGCCCACCCTCCACGGCTGCACGAATTCGTGCAGCCGTCAGCCAGTCGGCGAGTCTGACCCGGACCCGCCTGATCGCCCGCGACGGCGGGCTTTCGCGTCCACGGGGGTCGCCGGACAGGCGGAGTGGGACGAGAGTTGGTCGATGGGTTGCATTGTGGGGGAGAGTGGGATAAGGTGGGCCGCGCATGCAGGAACCCGGGTGGCAGGGCTCCTCCCACCCAGCCACCCGGGTTCGGATTTCGGCCCTCCGGATGAGAACCCTTGATCTTCCGCGGAACCTTCGACCACTCGCTCGACGCGAAGCACCGGCTGACGGTGCCGGCGAAGTTCCGCGCGGCGCTGTCGAGCGGAGTCGTGCTCGCGGCGTCGTGGGAGACGAACTCGGACGCGCCCCGATCGATCGCGATCTGGACTCCCGACAACTACGACACCTACACGAGCGCCGCACTCGCCCCGCACAGCCCCCTGTCGGCCGAGGCGCGCGACCTTGAGCGGTTCTTCTTCAACTTCTCGTTTGACACCGAGCTCGATTCAGCCAACCGCGTGATGATCCCATCGCATCTCCTGAGCTACGCCCACCTCGACAAGGACGTCGTCGTCACCGGCTCGGGCAAGTGCCTCGAGGTGTTCGATCGTGTCGCTTACGCGGGCTACAGCGAAGACGTTTTGATGCGCGCCCCCGACCTCGCAGCGAGTCTTGGCAACACTGCTTGACATGACCCAGACGCATATCCCGGTCCTCGCCGGTGAGCTGATCGACGTAATCGATCCGCAGCCGGGCGAGGTCGCGGTCGATTGCACCGTCGGCGGCGGCGGTCATGCGCGCCTGATCGCGGACCGGCTCGGCCCGGCCGGAACGCTGATCGGGATCGACCGCGATCCGATCGCCGAGGAGCGATTCGCCGACCTCTCAGCGGAGGTGTCGTGCCATACGCGCTTCATCCGCGCCGATTTCGTCACCGCCCTCGAGCAGCTGCGCGAGGAGGAGATCGAGGCCGACATGGTGTACCTGGACCTTGGAATGTCCTCGATGCAGGTCGACACCTGGGCGCGGGGCTTCTCCTACGCGTACGACGCACCCCTCGACATGCGGATGGACCCCGACCAGCAACTGACCGCGCGGGACATCGTCAACACCTGGGACGAGCGTCAGCTCGCCCGGCTGCTGCGCGAGTACGGCGAGGAGCGCTACGCAACCCAGATCGCGCGCGCGCTCGTCCGTACGCGCCGTCGTCACGAGCTGGCCTCGACGCAGGAGCTCGTCGACGCGATCAAGACCGCGATCCCCGTCCCGGCCCAGTTCGCCGGCGGTCACCCGGCCCGGCGCACGTTCCAGGCGCTGCGGATCGCCGTCAACGACGAACTGGCGCAGCTCGACATGGCCCTCCCGGTGGCCTGGGAGCTCCTGCGTCCCGGCGGCCGGCTCGCCGCGATCTCGTTCCACTCGCTCGAGGATCGGCGAGTGAAGCGATTCCTCGCCGCCCGCGCGCGCGGCTGCATCTGCCCACCGGACTTTCCCGTGTGCGTCTGCGGACGCTCCCCCGAGGCCGAGATCCTGACCCGGCGAGCGGTGGCGCCGACGCCGGGTGAAATCGCAGCCAACCCACGATCCAAATCGGCGCACCTGCGTGCCGCCCGCAAGCTGGAGGTCACGACATGACGCCCACTGCGACTACGCCGGCCGCCCGCCGCGGGGTGAAGGCCGGAGCCGCAACAACGAAGTCCGGGTCCGGCACGCGAACCGCGGCCGCGCCCGGACACCGCCGGACGGCCCGCCCGAGCCCGGCGCCGCGGCGCGTCTCGGGCCCGGCTACAGGACGCACCGCGCCGGCCGGCGCAAGGGCCCGGCGCACGCGCCCGAACGTCCGCTCGACGCCGTCGCTCGGCGCTCGGGCCGTGGCGTACGTGCGGGCGATGCCCGACCATGCCCTGCTCGACCGGCTGATCCGCGGCCGGGCCTGGATCCCCGTGCTCGGCGTGATGCTGGCCGGGATCGTGGCCATGCAGGTCGAGGTGCTCAAGCTCGGCGCGACGATGGGCCGGGCGATCGAGCGCGGAACCGCGCTGCAGAGTCGCAACGAGATCCTGCGCGACAGCGTCGCGTCGCTCGAGGACGAACAGCGCATCGTCCGCCTCGCGGCCGGTTTCGGGATGGTGATGCCCTCGCCCGGGGACGTCGGCTTCCTGAGCGCGCGCACGGCGAACGTCAATCGGGCGGCAGCTGATATCAAAGTTCCCGACGCGGCCGCGTTCGCGGCGCTGCTGAGCTCGAACGGGGCAATCGCTCAGACGCCGACGGCGCCGGCCCCGAGCATCGCGACCCCGGCCACGGCATCCCCGAGCACGACAGCGCCGAGCACGACAGCGCCGAGCACCGCGGCGCCGAGCACCGCGGCCCCGAGCACCGCGGCCCCGAGCACGGGAGCTCCCAGCACGGGAACCTCGAGCAGTGGCACCCCGAGTAGCGGCACCCCGCAAGCCGCCGGGACCACCGCCGCCACCGCGGCGGCCACCGGCGGCGGAGCGTCGGTCACCGGGGGCTAGCGATGGGAGCGGTCGACCGGCGTATCGGGATCCTGTTCGCCGCCTTCGTCGCACTGCTCAGCATCGCCCTCTTCCGCGCCACCTATCTGGGCACGATCCAGGCCGGCTCGCTGCGGCGCGCCGCCGTCACCCAGCAGGTGACGAAGGTGACGATCCCGGCCGAGCGGGGGACGATCGAGGACCGCAACGGAGTGGAGCTGGCAATCAGCGAGTCGGCCGACGACCTGGCAGCCGACCCCTATCTGATCAAGGATCCGCTCGCGACGGCCCAGAAGCTTGCGCCGCTGCTCGGAAAGCCGGTGACGACGTTGCTGACCCTGCTCAACCGCCGCCATACCGGCTTCGTGTACCTGGCCCATCTCGTTCCGGGTGACCGCATCGCCGAGATCAACAAACTGCGCCTCGACGGCCTGACCGTGATCCCGCAGGTCCGTCGTGTCTACCCGCGCTCGTGGGCGGCGTCGCAGGTGCTCGGGACCGTCGGCTGGGACGACCAGGGTCTGAGCGGGCTCGAGTACCGCTACAACGGCGCGCTGCGCGGCCACGACGGCGAGCGCCGGATCGTCAATGACGCGATCGGCCAGCCGATCTCGATCGACGACGAGCGCGCCACCGAGGCCGGAAACACGCTGCGCCTGACGCTCGACTCCTCACTCCAGGGCGAGGTCGAGCAGGTGCTTGCGGGGGTCGGGGCCCAGTACTCGCCGCGCGGCGCGACCGCGATCGTGATGAACCCGAACACCGGCGCGATCCTGGCGCTGGCCAACTGGCCGCGCGTCAACGCCAACGATGTGACGGGGGCCCCGTCCTACGCGACCGAGAACCGCGCAGTGGGCTTCACGTACGAGCCGGGCTCGACCTTCAAGGCGATCACGGTCGCCGGTGCGCTCCAGGACGGGGTCGTCACCCCGGACACCCAGTTCAACATCCCGGCCGTGCTGCAGGTCGCGGACCGCCAGATCCACGACGCCGAGGCCCATGGCGACGAGACCCTCTCGGTGGCGAGCATCCTGCGAGTCTCGAGCAACATCGGGGCCGACGAAATCGGCATGAAGCTCGGTGCCCAGCGGTTCGACTACTGGGTGCACCGGTTCGGCTTCGGGGCCCCCACCGGCGTCGACCTGCCGGGCGAGGAGCAGGGAATCGTCCTGCACGCCTCCCAGTACTCGGGGTCGTCGATGGGCAACCTCCCGATGGGCCAGGGCGAGTCGGTCACGCCGATCCAGATGGCCACCGCCTACTCGGCCATCGCCAATGGCGGCATCCTCCGCCCGCCCCACGTAGTCCAGTCGATCGGCGACAAGCCGACGGCGGTGCCGGCCGGGCATCGCATCATCTCCCAGAGCGCTGCGGCCCGGCTGCGGACGATGCTCGAGGGCGTGTTCGCAGACGGCGGAACCGCCTCGGGGGCGGCGATCCCCGGCTACTGCATGTCCGGCAAGACCGGGACTGCGAACGAGGTGATCAACGGCCAGTACTCGAGCACCGACTACGCCGCCTCGTTCATCGGGTTCGTGCCCGCCAACCACCCACAGCTGCTGGTGGCCGTGATGGTGGACCGGCCGCAGGGAGCGATCTACGGTGGGTCGGTCGCGGCGCCGGCGTTCCAGAAGATCGTCGGGTGGGCGGTGCCGTACCTCGGCATCCACCCCTGCTAGTGGGGCTCCCGACCCACTGACCCTCCCAATCAGCGAGGGCCGAGCTGACGGCTCAGGCCGGCAAGGCGGTCGTCCCACTCTGCGCCGACGTCGGCCATCCAGGAGACGGCGTCCGACATGGGCTCGGGCGTCATCGTGTAGTGGACCTCGCGGCCGGAGCGCTCGCGGTCAAGCAGGCCGGCGTCCTCGAGCGCGGTCAGATGCTTGAGCACGGCCTGACGCGAGATCGGCAGCTCGGCGGCGAGCTCGGTCGCGGTGACCTCGGGCTGGCCGGCGATCGTGGCCAGGATCGCCCGACGGGTGGGGTCCGCGAGGGCGCCGAACACCGCACCGGCCCGGTCCATCTCCGACGGCGTGCTCACGCTGCCACCAGTGCTGGGCCGAACGTCCGGCCGCCGACACCGGGCAGCGGCGTGCCGACGAGATCCAGGACGTCGAGCGGGCGCGTCTCGACCACGCGCAGCCGGGTCGCCGCGATCTCGTCCACCAGTGTCAGCTCGACGCGCGTGGCGGGTTCTCCGTCGACCGCCCACCAGAACGTGAGGCGCTCAGCTCGGCGAACGTCCTCGACCCACCCCGTCTTGACCTCCTCGCCCGATCGGAACAGCGCGTCGCCGCCGGGCTGCAATTCCAGCTCGACCTCGTCCGCCAGCCAGCCGGCGCGCGTGATCGCGTCCCAGACCTCCTCGGGGGAGGCCTCGACCAGCACCTCGCGCTCAATCCTGTCGTTCACGGCAATCCTCCTGAACAAGAAACGTGCAACTGAATGGTTGCACATGTGCTACGGTGCTGTGCAACCGATTGGTTGCACCTTAGCACCAGACTTAGGAGGACCCATGCCACTTGTTCCAATGGTCGTCGAGCAGACCGCGCGCGGCGAGCGCTCGTTCGACATCTACTCGCGGCTTCTCAACGACCGCGTCGTGTTTCTCGGCGGCCAGGTCGACGAAGAATCCGCGAACCTGATCGTCGCTCAACTCGTGCACCTCGAGTCCGACGATCCCGACAAGGACATCCACCTCTACATCAACTCTCCTGGCGGTTCGATCTACGCCGGCCTGGCCATCTACGACACGATGCAGTTCATCCGACCGGACGTTCAGACGATCTGTTACGGGATCGCGATGTCGATGGGGTCGCTGCTACTCGCGGGCGGCGCGGAGGGCAAGCGGATGGCTCTGCCGAACAGCCGGATCCTGATCCACCAAGCGTCCGGCGGGTTCGAGGGGCAGGCGAGCGACATCGAGATCCATGCTCGCGAGGTGCTGGCCCTACGGGCGCGGATCGACGAAATCTACGCAAAGCACACCGGCCAATCGATTGAGCGCGTGCACGCAGACATGGAGCGAGACCGCTATTTCACGGGCGAGGAGGCGCTCGCCTATGGGCTCGTCGACAGGGTGATCGAGCGGCGCGAGCTGCCGTCGCGGGCGCGCGGGTTCGGCCGCGATTCCGGCTGATCCTCGCTCTACACTCGGGCCGCGATGCGGCTCCATGAGCTGATTCCCGGTCCGCCCGCCGGCGGTCTCGGGAGCACCGACGCTCCCGAGATCACGGGTCTCGCGTATGACAATCGCGTCGTCACCCCGGGCACGCTGTTCTTCTGCGTGCCCGGGTTCAGCCGGGACGGCCATGACTATGCGCCCGACGCGATCACCCGGGGAGCGGCGGCGCTCGTCGTCGAGCGCGCGCTCGACCTCGGCGTCCCCGAGGTCAGGGTGGCCAGCGTCCGGGAGGCGATGGCGCCCGCGGCGGCCCGCTTCTACGGGGACCCGACACTGGAGCTCCGGGTCGTCGGCGTCACCGGCACGAACGGCAAGACGACGACGGCGTTCCTGACCCGCGCCCTGCTCGAGGCGGGCGGGCGCCAGACCGGGCTGCTCGGAACCGTCAAGAGCGTGATCGGCGGCGTCGAGCACGAGGTCGAGCGCACGACGCCCGAGGCGATCGATCTCCAGCGGACGTTCCGCGAAATGCTTGACCATCACGACGTCGCCTGCGTGATGGAGGTGTCCTCGCACGCGCTCGAGCTCCATCGCGCGGACGCGATCCACTTTGCTGCCGCGGTCTTCACCAACCTGACCCAGGACCATCTCGACTTCCACGCCACGATGGACGATTACTTCCGCGCCAAGCGACGCCTGTTCGCGGAGCTCAGGCCGGCGCGTGCGATCGTCAACGTCGACGATCGATACGGCCGGCGCTTGGCGGACGAGCTCGGCGACCCGATCACGTTCGGGCTCGACGACCCCACCGCTGCGTTCAGGGCGACCGACGTTGAGATGACGCTCACCGGCTCGTCGTTTACGGCGCGCACGCCCGATGGCGAGGTCGAGCTGACCTCTCCGTTGCGAGGGCGCTTTAACGTCTACAACGTCCTCGGAGCCTTCGCTGCGGCGCGGGCGCTGGACGTCTCGGTCGAGACGGCGGCTGAGGCGGTCAAGACCGCTGGGCGCGTCCCCGGTCGCTTCGAAGCCGTCGACGAGGGCCAGGACTTTGCGGTGATCGTCGATTACGCGCACACGCCCAACTCACTCGAGAATGTCCTGACCGCCGCCAAGGGCCTTACGGACAAGCGCATCCACGTGGTTTTTGGCGCCGGCGGCGACCGCGACCGCGGAAAGCGCCGGCTGATGGGGGAGATCGCCACACGCCTGGCCGACCGGGCGATCGTCACCTCCGACAATCCCCGCTCCGAGGATCCCGAGGCGATCATCGCCGAGATTCTCGCCGGCGCTCGTCCTGGGACGGAGCACAACCCGGACCGTCGCGAGGCGATCGCGGCAGCGATCGCGGGGGCGCAAGCCGGAGACGTGGTGGTGATCGCCGGCAAGGGCCACGAGCAGGGGCAGGAGTTCGAGAACGGACGCAAGCTGCCGTTCGACGACATCACCGTCGCGCGCGAGGTTTTGCGTTCTGCGGCGCTGCGCCGCTGACGCGTCGCACCGCCGACCTCACACGTGTCAGCTTGCTGACCGCCTCGTTTGAAAGGGACCGGTGTCGGTGAGATGTTGACCTGAAAGATGGCGAATACGAGCTCAGTCTTGGAGAGCCACCCGGGCACACCGATGCTGAGCAACGTGCCAGCCTTGGTGCCGCTAAGCGAGGTTCTCGGTGCGATCGCGGAGTTCGGCCTCGCGAGCCTCGGGCTCGTCGCCTGGGAGCTATGTCTGCCCGAGGAGGCAGTGACCTCCACGTTCGGCGAAGCCCTTTCCGATGGGTTGATCGAGGCTGTCGGGCGCTGCCCGCGCACCAGGGAGCGTATGTACCGGCGGACTGCTTCGCCAGGGGCCGAAGCACCGAACGTGGCGTAGCGCCCTCTCGGCGGTGGCGCCGACTGCGCCGAAGCGCCAAGTACCCTCCGGGACCGAATGCAGCAGTGGAGCCCGGAATACGTGGCACGGGCGGCGGGTGCCCGTCTGATCACGCCGGCCGGCACAACCATCGGCCCTGAGTCTGCCGTGATCGATTCGCGGGAGGTCGGGCCTGGAGTTCTGTTCGTGGGGCTCAGGGGGTCCAACCAAGACGGCGGGCGCTACGCCGCCGGCGCGCTGGCCCAGGGAGCGTGGGGGGTCCTCACCTCGCCCGAGCACGTGGACACTGCTGGGTTGGCCGCGGGGGGCGTCGTGCTCGCCGCCGAGGATCCGCTCGCCGCGCTCCAGCGCCTGGCCACCGCCTGGCGGCGCGAGCTCGGCGCCAAGGTGATCGGCGTCACCGGCTCGACCGGCAAGACCTCGACGAAGGACATCCTCAGCGCTCTGCTAAGCCCGAATTGCAACACGATCGCCTCTCGGGCCAACTTCAACACCGAGATCGGCGTGCCGCTGGAGATCCTCGGCGCGCCCGAGGGCACCGAGGTGCTGGTGCTCGAGATGGCGATGCGCGGCCGGGGCCAGATCGCCGAGCTCGCCGCGATCGCCGAGCCCGACGTCGGTGTGATCGTGACGATCGGCCCGGTTCACCTAGAGCTGCTCGGAACGATCGAGGACGTGGCCGCGGCCAAGGCCGAGCTGCTCGCCGGTCTGCGCGCCGGCGCGACGGCCGTGGTCCCGGTGGACGAGCCGCTGCTCAAGCCGCATCTGCGCCACGACGTGGACACGATCACGTTCGGGCCTGACGGCGCCGATGTCCGTCTGGCGGAGGCACACGGCGACGATCTCGTGATCGACCATATGGGCGAGGAGATCCGGCTCGAGGTGCCGTTCCGCCAGGCTCACATGCGCACAAACCTGCTCGCGGCGGTGGCCGCCGCGAAGGCGGTCGGCGTGACTCCGAGCGGTCGGGTCGAGCTGGCCCTCTCGCCTGGGCGCGGTCAGCAGGTGAGCGTCCCCGGAGGGATGACCCTGATCGATGACTGCTACAACGCCAACCCGATGTCGATGCGAGCCGCCCTCGACGAGCTGTCCGCGGTCGCCGACCGCGACGCTCATACGCGGCGCGTGGCGATCCTCGGCGACATGCTCGAGCTCGGTCACGACGAGCGGCGCTATCACGTGGAGGTCGGGGACCACGCCGCCGAGGCGGGCGTCGACGTGCTGATCACAGTCGGCCCGCTGGCCCAGGCGATGACCGACGGATTCGACGGCGAGTCCTACGCGGTCAGGGATGCCGAGGAGGCCGCGTCGCTGGCCCTCGAGCTCACCGAGCCCGGCGACGTGGTGCTGGTCAAGGCGTCCCGGGGGGTCCGGCTCGAGGTCGTCTGCCAAACCCTGGCTGCCGGCGGCGAGGACTGAATGGGCCCCGTCTCCTCCGGACGGGTGCTGATCGCCGGCACCGCCTCGCTGCTGATCTGCCTGTTCCTCAGCCCCAAGTTCATCGAGTTTCTGCGCAATCGCGAGTTCGGGCAGAACATCCGCGAGGAGGGACCCCAGGGCCACCAGACCAAGGCCGGCACCCCGACGATGGGCGGGATCATCATCTTCGCCGCCTTCGCGCTTCCGTTCCTGATCCTGTCCGGGCGCGACTGGCAGTCGCTCGGCGTCTTCGGCGGAGCGCTTGCGTGCTCGCTGCTCGGCTTCGCCGACGACTACACGAAGATCGTCAAGCGGCGTTCGCTCGGGCTGCGCGCCCGAACCAAGCTGATCGTCACGATCGCGATCTCGCTCGGGCTGTGGTGGGTCGCCACGCAGAAGGTCCACCTCGCGCCGACCGTCGAGTTCCGGTTCGTCGACGTGAGCATCGACCTCGGCCCGCTCTACCCGCTCTTCATCTACATGGTCGTCGCCGGCACCACCAGCGGCGTCAACCTGACCGACGGCCTCGACGGGCTCGCCGCCGGCTCCGCGGCGATCGTCCTCCTCGCCTACATCGGCATCACCTTCATCACCACCGGCCAGCGCGACCTCACGATGCTGGCCGCCTGCCTGGTCGGGACGTGCATCGGCTTTCTCTGGTTCAACAGCTTTCCGGCCAGCATCTTCATGGGAGACACGGGCTCGCTCGGCCTCGGCGGCGCGATCGCAGGCCTGGCGATCATGACCAAGACCGAGGTGCTGCTCGTCCTGCTCGGAGGGATCTTCGTGATCGAGGCGCTATCGGTCGTGATCCAGGTGTTCTGGTTCCAGACGTTCCGAAAACGCGTGTTCCTGATGGCGCCGATCCACCATCACTTTGAGCTCCAGGGCTGGTCGGAGACCAAGATCATCCTGCGCTTCTGGATTGTCGCGGCGGCGTGCGGGGCGATCGGCTTCACGGTCTACCAGCTCAGCATCCGTGGGTGACCCGGACCGAGATCGTGGCTAAGAGAAGGCCGCCGCTTCCGCCCGGCCCGTATCTGGTGATCGGGCTGGCGCGCTCGGGGTTGGCGGCGGCGCTGGCGCTTCGCGCCCGCGGGGAGGAGGTGATCGGCTGCGATGCGGGCGCGGCGGGTGATCCCGCACTGGCGGCGGCGGCGGGAAGGCTTTCGGAGGCGGGCGTCGAAGTCCATCTGGATGCGTCAGGCGACGTCTTTGCTGCCCGCGCCGGGACGCTCATCAAGTCTCCCGGCGTACCTCAGACCGCTCCCGCGGTTCAGGCTGCTCGTGCCCGTGGGTTGCCCGTGATCGGAGAGCTCGAGCTTGCCTGGCGGATGCTGCCGAATGAGTTCGTCGCGGTGACCGGAACCAACGGGAAGACGACCACGACGGAATGGCTTGGGCACATCCATCGCGAGGCGGGGCTCCCGGTCGCGGTGGCCGGAAACGTCGGCACGCCTCTTTCCTCGCTGGTCGACAGCGAGCGCGGCGAGGCGACCGTCGTGTGCGAGGCGTCCTCGTTTCAGCTCGAGGATGCGATCGCGTTCTCGCCCGAGGCCGGGGCGCTGCTCAACCTCACGCCCGACCACCTCGACCGCCACCCGAGCTACGAGGACTATGTGGCGGCCAAGCTGCGGATGTTCACGGCGCAGGGCAACGACGACATCGCCGTGATCCCCGACGAGCTCGCGATCGACGACATCGGCGGGTGCGCCCGCCGGGTGCAATTCGGAACCGGGCCGGAGGCCGAGCTGGCCGACCGCGCCGGCTATCTCTGGTGGGACGAGGAACCGCTGATCGCCCACGACGAGCTCGCCCTGCCCGGCGAGCACAACCGGCGCAACGCGATGGCCGCCGCAGCGCTCTGCCTCGCCCGTGGCGTCGACCGCGACGCCGTCGTCTCCGGCCTTCAGACCTTCCGGGGCGTCGCCCACCGGCTCGAGCTGATCGACGTCGTGGACGGCGTCTCGTATGTGAACGACTCGAAGGCGACCAACGTCGCCAGCACGATCGTGGCGCTCCGCTCCTACGCGGGCGGGATCCACCTGATCGCGGGCGGTCGCGGCAAACACCAGGACTTCTCGTCGCTGGCGCCACTGGTCGCGGAGCGATGCGCCGCCGTCTATCTGATCGGCGAGGCGAGAGCCGAGCTGTTCGACGCGCTGCGCGCGAGCGGGGTGCCGCTGCACGACGCCGGCGACCTCGAGCACGCCGTGTCAGCCGCCCACGCGGCCGCCCGCAGCGGTGAGGTCGTGCTGCTCTCGCCGGCCTGCGCGAGCTACGACCAGTTCACCAATTTCGAGGCGCGCGGTGAGCGCTTCCGCGCCCTGGTCCAGAAGGGACTCGCCTGATGGCGCGCGGCGCGGGGGCGGCCGCGGTACGGCGGGGTACAGGCGGGAGCGCAGGCGCAACGCGCTCGCGCTCGCGTCCCACGGCCAGGCGCGTCGCGCCGCCGATCGAGCACCGGATGCTGATGACCGCCACCCTGTGCCTGCTCGCGTTCGGGGCGGTCATGGTCTACAGCGCCTCCTCACCGCTCGGCGTCCTGAACGGCCGGGGGAGCGGGACGGGCGAGTTCCTCCGCTATCTGATTTTCGGCGGAGCCGGGCTTGCTGCCATGTACCTGCTCGAGCGCCGGGGACTGGCGCTGCTGAACCGGCGCCTGGTCACTCTGATGCTGATGGCGTCGTTTGCGCTGCTGTTGCTCGTCCTCGTCCCCGGGTTCGGCGTCCAGGTCAACGGCGCGCGGCGGTGGTTCTCCGCCGGACCGATCCAGTTCCAGCCCTCCGAGCTGATGAAGATCTCGCTCGTCCTCTACGTGGCGCGCTACCTCGCCGACCACCCCCGCCGGATGCGCGGCTTCCGTCAGGCCGTGGCGCCGATCGCACTGGTCGCCGGGCCCGCCGCGTTACTGATCGTCGTCGAGCCCGACCTCGGGACCTCGCTCGTGATCGCGTTCACGATCACCGCGCTGATGATCTCTGCAGGGATGCCGATGCGCTACCTGGGGCTGCTAGCTCTGCTCGCGTTCTGCGGCGTGGTGCTGCTGATCATGGCTCAGCCCTACCAGCAGGCGCGGCTGACCTCGTTCCTGCATCCCTGGTCGTCGAAGTCGACGGCCGGCTTCCAGGCCGTGCAGGGACAGATCGCGCTGGGCTCGGGTGGGCTGCTCGGCGTTGGCCTCGGCCGCTCGGTGCAGAAGATCTTCTACCTGCCCGAGGCTCAGACCGACTTCATCCTCGCGGTGATCGGCGAGGAGCTCGGGGTGCTGGGGATCTTCGGCGTCGTGTTCCTGTACGGGATGATCGCGTACGCAGGATTACGCACCGCGCGCCGGGCGGTGGGCCGGTATGCCAAGCTGCTCGCGACAGGGCTCACGTCGCTGATCCTCTGTCAAGGGATCCTGAATATCTTTGTCGTGCTCGGGCTGGCGCCGCTCACCGGTGTGCCGCTGCCGTTCATCTCCTACGCCCCCACGAACCTATGCATCATGCTCGCCTCGATCGGCCTTCTTCTGAACATCGCCAGACCGGCGACACGGCGACTTCAGGCGGTCGAGCCGCCCACGCGTGAGCGCGCCAAGGATCGTGATCGGGGCGGGGGGGACCGCCGGGCACGTGATCCCGGCGCTGGCAGTCGCCGACGCGCTGCGCGCTGAGGGGGCCGAGGTCAGCTTCATCGGCGGCGAGCGGGCCGAGCTCGAGCTCGTGCCGGCCGCCGGCTACGAGCTGAGCAAGCTGCGGGTGCAGCCGCTCTACCGGCGACGCCCTGCCAAGGCCGCGCGGGCGGCGCTCCTCGACGCCGGCGCGCTGTTCAAGGCGAGGAAGCTCTTGAGAGGCCTGCGGCCGTCAGCGGTACTCGGCGCGGGCGGTTACGTGGCCGGTCCCGTCGGCCTCGCGGCCGTGCTCCGGCGCGTCCCGCTCGTCCTGATGGAGGCCGACAGCCATCTTGGGCTCACGAACCGGCTGCTCGCCCCGCGGGCGCGCCGGGTCTGCCTCGCCTTCCCGATCCCGGGCCGCACCGGCGACCGCTACCTCGTCACCGGGCGCCCGGTACCGCCCCCGGCGACCGACCGGTCGGCGGCTCGAGCCCGCTTCGGGATCGGAGAGAGGGAGGCGTGCGTGCTCGTGTTCGGCGGCTCTCAGGGTGCCCGCTCGATCAACCGGGCCGCGGTCGAGGCGTTCGCGGGAGCCCGGTTCCACGTCCTGCACGCGGCCGGCGAGCGCGACCTCGCCGATCTGCAATCGCCCGGACCGCACTACGACCTGCGTGGCTACATCTCGGACTTCGGCGAGGCGCTCGTGGCGAGCGACCTCGTGGTGGCCCGCTCGGGAGGATCGATCTTCGAGGTGGCGGCGGCCGGACGACCCGCGATCCTGATCCCGTATCCGTACGCGACCGCGGACCACCAGACGGCGAACGCCCGCTTCATGGAGAGCGCCGGCGCCGCGATCGTGATCCCCGACTCGGAACTGACAGCCCCGCGCCTGGCCCAGGAGGTCGGCCACCTGCTCGCCGATCCGGGGCGTCTGGCCGCGATGGCGCGGGCGTCGGCATCGGTTGCCAGGCCGGACGCAGCGAACGACATCGCCCACGAGATCCTCGCCGCGGTCGCCCCGGGCACGGCGAAGCCTCAGTAAGGGTGGCTCGGTCCGCACCCACTAGATTGGGGACGTCAACCGCGACCCCGCAAATGAGGTGGACGGCGATGTTGTTCGGCCAGGAGCACGTCAAGCGCTACATCGAGACCGGCGGCGAGGAGGGCCACGATTGGCGTGGTGCGACCGTCCTGATCCTCACGACCACCGGACGAAAGTCGGGCGACCAGAGGAGCACCCCGCTGATCTACCGAAAGTGGAACGACGACTACCTGCTCGTCGCGTCGCAGGGCGGCGCCCCGACGCACCCAGCCTGGTACCTGAATCTGAGCGCCGACCCAGACGTCGCGGTCCAGGTGCACGACCAGCGGTTCGCCGCCCGCGCTCGAACCGCGACGGCCGAGGAGCGACCCGAGCTGTGGTCGATCATGACCGAGGACTGGCCCGCCTACGACGACTACCAGCGCAAGACCGACCGCGAGATCCCGGTGGTCGTGCTGGAACCTGTGCAGCGCGACGCGTGAGCGAAGGGCAGTGGTCCTCGCGCCGGCTGCATTTCGTCGGCATCGGCGGCGCCGGCATGAGCGGGTTGGCCCTGATCGCGAGCGCGCTCGGCGCCAGCGTCTCCGGCTCTGACCGGGCCGAGTCCTCCTACACGGAGCGGCTGCGCGAGCAGGGGATCAATCCGCGAATCGGACACGCCGCCGAGAACGTGGCGCCCGGCGCCGAGGTCGTGTACTCGACCGCGGTCGGACCCGAGAACCCCGAGCGGATGGCCGCCGCGGGACATGAGCTGCACCGCGCCGATCTGCTGGCCCAGATCGCCAGCCTGCGCCGCTGCCTGGCCGTCACGGGGACGCACGGCAAGACGACGACCGCCGCGATGGCGGTGCAGGCGCTTCAGGGCGCTGGTCTTGACCCGTCCTACGTGGTCGGAGGCGAGCTGCGCTCCACCGGCCTCAACGCGGGGTGGGGCAGCGGTGAGTGGATCGTCGTGGAGGCGGACGAGTCCGATCGCTCCCTGCTCAAGCTCTCGCCCGAGATCGCTGTGCTCACCAACGCGGAGCTCGACCACCATTCCACCTATGCCTCCCGCCTCGATCTCGATGACACGTTCAGGACGTTCATGGCTCGCGCGGGGGAACGGGCGGTCGTCTGGGACCGGCCCGAACTGCGGGCGCTGTGCCCGCCCGAGGCGCTCGCCTACGACGCACCCGACGCCGTCCTCGACTCCGGCGGCTCCCGGTTCAGCTGGCGCGGGGTGGAGGTGGTCCTGCACGTTCCCGGCGCCCACAACGCGGTGAACGCCGCCGGGGCACTGACCGCGGCGGCGCTCGCGGGCGCCGACCCCGAGCGGGCGGCGGCGGCGCTGGCCGAGTTTCGCGGCGCACGGCGACGCTTCGAGCTGCTCGGGCGCCATCGCTCCGGCGCGGTCCTGTACGACGACTACGCCCACCACCCGACCGAGGTGGAGGCGGTGGTGGCGGCAGCGCGGACGCTCGAGCCTCGCCGGCTGATCACGGTGTTTCAGCCGCATCTGTTCTCACGTACGAAGGCCCTGGCGCGCCAGTTCGGCCGCGCCCTGGCGGGCGCCGACCGGATCGCCGTGCTCGCGGTATACCCGGCCCGGGAGCGGGCTGAGGACCATCCAGGGGTCGACGGGCGGCTCGTCGCGGCGGCGGTGGCCGACGCGGCCGGCGGCAGGCCCGTGGCGTGGCTTCCGTCCTTCGAGGACGCGCGGCGCTACCTCGACGCCGAGCTCCGCGATGGTGATGTGTGCCTGCTGATGGGCGCGGGGAACGTCGACGAGCTCGGGCGCGCGCTCGTGGCGGCGAGCCCGGCGGCGGCCGTTGGCCCGGCCTGACCAGCCGGACGCCCAACTACCCTGCGGACGATGACAGCGACTCCTACGGGGATCCAGCGCGACTACCCGTTGGCGCGGCTGACCACCGTCCGGACCGGGGGGATGGCCCAGCTGTTCGCCCGCCCGGGGACGCTCGAGGAGCTCGAGCGGCTGGTCGTCTGGGCCGCGGCCCAGAATCTCCAGGTAGGGGTCGTCGGATCGGGGTCGAACCTCCTGATTGCGGACGAGGGAGTCCGCGGACTGGTCTTGAAACTGGACGAAGAGCTCAAACAGATAACGATCGATGGCACCCGGGTTCACTGTGGGGCCGGCGCCCGGCTGCCCACCGTCTCCGCCCGCACCGCCGGCGTGGGGCTGACCGGGATCGAATTCGGCGTGAATATCCCGGGAACGGTGGGCGGGGCGGTCCGGATGAACGCGAACGCCTACGACGGCGAGCTCGCGCGCGTGCTCGAATGGGTCGATGTCGTCACCGCCTCGGGCACCGACCGGCGCCGGCCCGAATCGCTGGGCTTCGCCTACCGCCGATCGAACCTGAAGGCCGGCGAGATCATCGCCCGCGCTTCCTTCGCGCTGACCGAGGCGCCGATCGCCGAAGTCAAGGCGACCCTCGCCGACATGCGCCGGCGCCGTAAGGCGGCCCAGCCTTCGGGGATCAAGACCTTCGGCTCGACGTTCAAGAACCCGGAGGACCCGCGGGCCGAGGGCCGTACGGCGGGGCAGCTGCTCGAGGCGGCGGGCTGCCACGGACTCCGGATCGGTGGCGCAAGCTTCTCGGCCAAGCACGCCAACTTCGTCGAGAACCACGGCGACGCCACAACCGCGGATGTGATCGCGCTGATGGCGGAGGGCCGCCGCCGGGTCAAGGAGCAGTTCGGCCTCGAGCTCGAGCCAGAGGTACAGGCGCTCGGCCCGGTCCCGTTCCCGCGCGACTGGAAGCGGCGATGATCGCCGAGGGGTGGCTTGAGCGTTTCGGCCGCCGAGGCTCCCGCGGGGCCCCGAACGGCGTCGTCTACCGCGGCCGTCCGACCGCCCGCTCGCGCCGGCTGCGCCGCCGCCCGAGCCCGAGGGTGGTGGCTGCGGTCGGGGCCGTGCTGCTGCTCGCGCTCGGCGGGTGGCTGTGGCTGCGCGACTCCTCGCTCGTGGCCGTCAAGCGCGTCCACGTGATCGGCGCCAGCGGCCCCGATGCGCCGCAGATCCGGTCGGCCCTCATCCGCGCGGCCATGAACATGACCACGCTCGACGTGCAGATGGGCCAGCTGAACAACGCGGTCGCCCCCTACCCCGTGGTCAAGCGGCTCGAGGTCTCGACCCAGTTCCCGCACGGGCTCCGCATCCGGGTCGTCGAGCAGGCTCCGGTGGGGGCGATCTCCGTCGACGGGCACTCGCTGGCCGTAGCCGCCGACGGGACCGTGCTGCACGACGTCGCCGCGGTCGGTTCGCTGCCCGTGATCCCGCTCCGCGTCCCACCCGGCGGGTCGCGCATCACCGACCCCCAGGCGCTCGGAGCCGTGGCCGTGCTGGCCGCCGCCCCGTCCCAGCTGCTGGCGCGCGTGAGCCAGGTGACGACGATCGCCGGCCACGGTCTGGTCGCCCAGCTCAGGCATGGCCCGAGCATCTATTTCGGCGACACGAGCAGGCTCGACGCCAAGTGGGCCGCGGTCGCGGCGGTGCTCGCCGACTCGGCCTCGGCCGGGGCGCTCTATATCGACGTCAGCGACCCCCAGCGCCCAGCGGCCGGCGCCGGTCCGAGCACTGCGAGCGGATCCTCGACCTCCACCTCGAGCGGCTCGGCCGCCGCCACCGGCAGCGTTGGCGGGGCAGCCGCCAGCGCGCCCGCAACCACACCCTCGGCGCCCGCGACGAGCGCCGCCGGAACGACGGCCGCGAGCACGTCCCCGGCCGCTGCGAGCCCCTCCGCCACCGGCACGGCGAGCACAACTCCAGGAGGCTAACTCTCAACCTGAGGTTGAGAGTTGAAAATCGTCAACACTCGGGTCACGATTGAGAATTGCGCGATCTGCAACAAACGTTGCGCGAGGCGGCGACGCGTTGACTGCGCGCATCACAAGCCCTTAACGTGCAAAACTCCGGCAACCTGGCGGAATAGCACAAACGCTCAACGCTACCTCGAGGGTCGGACGGTCACTATGGAAAGCGGCAGTTACCTGGCAGTCATCAAGGTCGTCGGCGTCGGCGGCGGAGGCACCAATGCGGTCAACCGCATGGTTGACGCCGGCCTGCGCGGCGTCGAGTTCATCGCCTGCAACACCGACGCTCAGGCGCTCGCGATGTGCGATGCCGACATCAAGCTGAATATCGGCCACGAGCTCACGAAGGGACTCGGCGCGGGCGCGAATCCGGACATCGGACAGGGTGCGGCCGCGGAGTCCCGCGACGACATCAAGGAGGCGCTCAAGGGCGCCGACATGGTGTTCGTCACCGCCGGCGAGGGGGGCGGCACCGGCACGGGCGCGGCGCCCGTGATCGCCGACATCGCCAAGAACGAGATCGGCGCTCTGACCGTTGGCGTCGTCACCCGCCCCTTCTCATTCGAGGGCACACAGCGCGCCCGCCAGGCCCAGGACGGCATCCAGCGACTGCGCGAGTACGTCGACACGCTGATCGTGATACCGAACGAGAAGCTGCTCGCGATCGTCGAGCGCAGAACGACGATCCTCGACGCCTTCCGCGAGGCCGACAACGTGCTCCGCCAGGGCGTCCAGGGCATCACCGACCTGATCACCATCCCCGGCTTGATCAACCTCGACTTCGCCGACGTGCGGACGATCATGCACGACGCCGGCACGGCGCTGATGGGCATCGGCAGCGCGGCGGGCGAGAACCGCTCCGCCGAGGCGGCCAAGATCGCGATCTCCTCCCCGCTGCTCGAGGAGTCCGTCGAGGGTGCGATGGGAATCCTGCTCAACATCACCGGCGGTCACGATCTCGGCCTGTTCGAGGTCAACGAGGCGGCCGAGATCGTCCAGAGCGCGGCCGACGCGAACTCGAACATCATCTTCGGGGCTGTGATCGACGACTCGATGGGCGACGACGTGCGAGTCACGGTGATCGCCACCGGCTTCGATCACGGCCGAGCCAGCCCCAGCATGGCCCGTGAAACGACCCGCCGCGCCCGGCGCGACCGGGACGTAACGATGGACGATCGCCAGCGCTCGTCGCTCGAGATCAGCGACGACGACATCGACATCCCGTCGTTCCTCAAGGACCGCTAGTCCGGGGCCGCAACGAGCGGTGTAGCTCGGAGGGGCGGCCTGCGGCTGCGGCCGTTTCCGCAGGCGGCTTGTACTAGCCTCCGGTTGTGCCCTCAGCCGCTGGAACCGCACTGCGACGAACCCCCCTGTACGACCGGCATCGCGCCGCCGGGGCCAAGCTGGTGCCGTTCGCGGGCTGGGAGATGCCGGTCCAGTACGCCGGGATCCGCGACGAGCACCTCGCCGTCCGGGAGGGCGTCGGCGTGTTCGACGTCTCTCACATGGGCGAGATCGAGACGCGCGGACCGGCCGCGCTCGAGTTCCTCCAGCATCTGCTGTCCAACGACGTCCGCCGGATCCCCGAAGGCGGCGCCCAGTACAGCGTCCTCTGCCGCGACGACGGCGGCGTGCTCGACGACCTCTTCACCTACCGCCTGGCCGAGCGCGAGTTCCTGACCGTCACCAACGCCGCCAACCACGACAAGGACCTGGCCTGGTTCCAGAGTCACGCCGACGATTTCGACGTCGACGTGATCGATCGGGAGGCCGAGTTCGCGATGCTCGCCGTGCAGGGTCCGCGAGCGCGCGCGCTCGTCGGCGAGCTCGCCGACGGTCAGCTGCCATCGCGGATGCACTGCTGCGAGCGCTCGGTCGCCGGCGCCGGGACGCTCGTCTGCGGGACCGGGTACACGGGCGAGGACGGCGTGGAGCTGCTGATCGGGCCCGACGCCGCTCCGGCCGTCTGGGACGCGCTGATGGCCGGCGGGGCCGAGTCCGGTCGGACTCGGCGCCCGCGACACGCTTCGCCTCGAGGTCTGCTTTCACCTCTACGGAAACGATCTGAGCGAGGACCGCCGCCCGATTGCGGCCGGCCTGGGCTGGTGCTGCAAGGAGGACACTGGGTTCATCGGCTCGGGACCGATCGCCGCCGAGCGTGCCGCCGGGCCGACGGAGAAGCTCGTTCCGTTCGTGATCGACGGTCCCGGAATCGCCCGTCAGGGCAATCCGGTCCTCGGCGGCGGGGTCGTCACGAGCGGCACCTTCTCGCCGAGCCTCGAGCGCGGCATCGGGATGGCGTACGTTTCCGCGGAGCGTGCCGAGCCGGGCACGCAGATCGAGATCGACGTGCGCGGCACAGTGCGACCCGCCACCGTCGAGCGCAAGCCTCTGTACCGGCCCGACCGAAAGGGATCCTGACCATGGCCGACGCCAAGCTATCCAGCGGACCTGCTGTACCACTCCGAGCACGACTGGGCCCGCGTGGACGGGCGAGAACGCCACGTTTGGCATCACCTGGTACGCGCAGGACGCGCTCGGCGAAGTCGTCTTCTACGACCCGCCGGAGATCGGCGCACAGGTCAAGAAGGACGAGCCGTACACCGAGGTCGAGTCCGTCAAGGCCGTCTCCGATGTGTTCGCGCCGCTCTCCGGAGAGGTGGTCGAGGTCAACGCCGCGCTCTCGGACAAGCCCGAGACGATCAACGAGGATCCGTACGGCGAAGGCTGGTTGGTGAAGGTCAAGCTGTCCGACCCGACCGAGACCGAGGCGCTGATGGACGCGGCGAGTTACGAGGGCTCGCTGTCGTGAGCTACGTACGTCTCGGCCACCGAGGAGGATCGGCGCGAGATGCTCGCCACGATCGGCGTGAGCTCGATCGAGGAGCTGTTCGCGGACATCCCGGAGAGCCTGCGCCTGGCGCGGGAGCTCGCGCTCGATCCCGGCCTGTCCGAGCAGGAGGTCTTCGAGGAGCTGAGCGCGCTGGCGGCGCGGAACGTCTCGACCGAGGACGAGCTGTCGTTCCTCGGCGCCGGCATGTACGACCACTACATCCCGTCGCTGGTCGACTCGATCATCCTGCGCTCCGAGTTCCTCACCCCGTACACGCCGTACCAGCCGGAGATCTCTCAGGGCGGGCTACAGGCGATGTTCGAGTACCAGACGGCGATCTCGCGAGCTGACCGGGCTGCCGATCTCCAACGCCTCCGTGTACGAGGGCCCGAGCGCCGTCGGCGCGGCCGGATACGTCGCCAAGCTCGCCGAGCCGGGGCAGCCGGTTCGTGGTCTCGCGCGGCGTCCATCCGCATTCGCGCGCAGACGCTGAGGACGATGGCCCACGGCTGGGGCATGGAGGTCGTCGAGGCGCCGCTGCACGCAGGGCGTCACCGAGCTGCCCGAGCTGAGCGACGACGTCAGCGCCGTGATCGTCCAGCAGCCGAACTTCCTCGGCGCGGTCGAGGACCTCGAGCCGATCGGCGCGGGCGGCCCACGAGGCCGGTGCGCTGGCGATCTGCGCCTGTGACCCGCTGCCGCTCGCGCTGCTCAAGACGCCGGGCGAATGCGGCGTCGACATCGCGGTCGGCGAGGGGCAGACGCTCGGCAACCGGCTCGACTTCGGCGGCCCGTCGTTCGGCTTCTTCGCCGCCACCGAGGAGCTGATGCGGCGGCATGCCGGGGCGGATCGCCGGCGAGACCCGCGATCTCGACGGCAAGCGCGGCTTCGTGCTCACGCTGCAGACGCGCGAGCAGCACATCCGGCGCGAGAAGGCGACGTCGAACATCTGCACCGCCCAGGCGCTGAACGCGCTCGCCGGCGTGATCTACCTGAGCTGGCTCGGCCGGCGCGGGATCGTCGAGCTCGCCGAGCTGATGCTCCAGCGCACGGCCTATGCGCGCGAGCGGCTGCAGGCGATCGAGGGCGTCTCGGCTGCTGCACGAGCAGCCGGTGGTGCGCGAGTTCGCGGTCAAGCTCGACGCGCCCGTCGAGCGGGTGATCGCGCGCTGCCGCGAGCAGGGCGTCAACCCGGGCTACCCGCTCGCGACGCGACTACCCGGAGCTCGCGGACGGCCTGCTCGTGGCGATCACCGAGCAGCGCACGACGCCGCGACATCGACCGCCTCGCCGATGTGCTCTGGGGCGGCGGTCGGCCCGGGTCGCGAGCGCAGCTTACCGAGGACGGTCACGAGGCCGGAGTGAGCGCATCGACGCGTCGATCCCGCGGGCTGCGCACGACGACGAGCTGACGATCTACGAGCGCTCGAAGCCCGGCCGCCGCGCATTCGTCGCGCCCCGCGCTGGACGTGCCCGAGAGGCCGCTCGACGAGCTGCTGCCGCCGCGCGCTGCGGCGCGCCGAGCCGCCGCGCCTGCCCGAGGTCGCGGAGCCCGAGATCGTCCGCCATTACAACCGGCTGTCCAAGCGCAACTTCGATCTCGACACCGGCTTCTACCCGCTCGGCTCGTGCACGATGAAGCACAACCCCAAGCTGCACGAGCGCGTCGCCGCGCTCCCGGGCCACGCCAAGCTCCACCCGCTCCAGGACCCGCGCCACGCGCAGGGCGCGCTCGAGCTGATGTGGCGCCTGCAGCACGCGCTGGGCGAGATCGCCGGCCTGCCGCACGTGTCGCTGCAGCCGTCGGCCGGATCCCATGGCGAGCTCGCCGGCGTGCTGCTCACGCGCGCCTTCCACGAGGACCGCGGCGAGCACCGGACGAAGGTGCTGACCCCCGACACCGCGCACGGCACCAACCCCGCAACCGTGACGATGGCCGGCTACGAGGTCGTGAAGATCGGCACCGACGACCAGGGCAACGTCGACCTCGACGACCTCCGCGCCAAGGCCGACGAGGACGTCGCCTGCCTGATGCTCACCAATCCCTCGACGCTCGGGCTGTTCGAGCCCGGGATCGAGGAGATCTCGAAGATCGTCCACGGCGTCGGCGCGACGCTCTACTACGACGGCGCGAACCTCAACGCGATCATGGGCATCTGCCGGCCCGGGCGACATGGGCTTCGACATCGTGCACTTCAACCTGCACAAGTCGTTCACGCAGCCGCACGGTGGCGGCGGTCCCGGCGCCGGTCCGATCGCGGTCTCCGACCGGATCGAGCCCTACCTGCCGCTGCCCCAGGTGGTCAGGCGCGAGCCGGGCGAGAACGGTTCTCGGAGCCGTCACTACGACTGCTCGACTACGACCGGCCGAAGTCGATCGGCCGCCTGCGGGGCTTCCAGGGCAACTATGGGGTGTTCGTCCGCTCCTACGCGTACATCCGCTCGCTCGGGGCCGCCGGCCTGCGCGAGGTCTCGGAGGTCGCCGTGCTGAACGCCAACTACCTGCTCGCCCGGCTGCGGCGCGAGGGCGTGCTCGAGTATCTGCCCGAGGCCTACGAGCGGCTCTGCATGCACGAGTTCGTGCTCTCGGGCGCCCCGATGAAGCGCGACCTCGAGGTCAAGACGCTCGATCTCGCCAAGCGACTGCTCGACTTCGGCGTCCACCCGCCGACGGTGTACTTCCCGCTGATCGTCGACGAGGCGCTGCTGATCGAGCCGACCGAGACCGAGACCAAGGAGACGCTCGATCGCTTCGCCGAGGTCGTCGCCGAGATCCTCCGCGAGGCCAAGGAGGATCCGACGGTGGCCCAGCAGGCGCCCTATACGACGCCGGTCAGGCGTCTCGACGAGGCCGCGGCGGCACGTCGTCCGGTGGTCCGGCAACCATTGAGCTGAGCAGCGCTTTCCCGTTCCCTCGGATCGCTGATTTGGGGCTAAGGGATAGGCAGCTTTTAGCCGATATAACGCACTCAGACGGGTTCCGATCATTTCGGGGCAAGGAATTTGCAGAGGCGCAGCACCGTGAAACAGCAGCTTTTGCGGCTGGCTCGGCCGGCACGGTCGAGCCTGACGAAAAGCGGCTCGCCGGCGTCCTGGGCGGGCTGCTGTACCTGATCGGCGCGCTCACCCTCGGGCTCCTGGCAGTGCTGCCGGGCATCACTCACGCGCATCGCGGCTGGGTCCTCGCGATCGCCGCGCTCACCCTCTTCTGGAGCATCTGCTCGATCGTCGCTGATCGACTGGCGCCGGGCGCCGAGTTGGACGATCCACATCTCGCCGGCCGGTGGCCTGCTGCTGATCGCCGTCGCGATCGCGTCTACGGGCGGAGCCGACTCACCGGCCTGGATCTACCTGTTTTTCGTGGGCGTGTTCGCGGCCTACTTCTTCGCGGCTCCGGTCGCCTTCCTGTATCTCGGCGCCTGCGTGGTCGTCCACGCGCTTCCGCTGGTCTACGACCCCCAGGCGATCCAGGGGGTGTTCCTCGCCCAGTTTGCAATCGCAGCACCGGCGTACCTCGTCCTGGGCGGTGCGATCGTCGACGGCAAACGACGGATGTGGACGCTCCGGACCCGCTCCGAGCGGCTGGCCGAGCAGCAGGGCGCCCTTCGCCGGGTCGCCACCGCGGCGGTCGGGGGCGAGAACCCCGAACGGATCTACGAGCTGGTGGCGACCGAGGCCGCGGCGCTGCTGCAGCGGCAACGCCGCCGGGATCCTCAAGCTCGATCGACCCGGCAGACGCCGTGATCACCGGCTCCTGGGCCGACCATCCCGGCGGCCGCTACGTGCCCGGGACCGAGTTCCCGGTCAAGTCCGGTTCCGACGTCGAGCGTGCGATCCACACTGGAATGCCGGCCGGCACGGACCAGAAGGCGCAGACCAGCGCACTTGGTCGGCTCGGCTACCGCTCGAGCATCGTCGCGCCGATCCGGATCGCGGACGCGATCTGGGGCGTCGTCGTGGTCGCCGGAGCGCGCGAGGGCGCGTTCGGCCAGGACGACGGCGAGCGGCTGATGGAGTTCGGCGACCTGCTCGCCACCGCGATCGCGAGCATCGACGATCGCGCCAAGCTCGCGGCCCAGGCGTCGAGCGATCCGCTCACCGGGCTCGCGAACCACCGCGCCCTGCAGCAGCGGCTGGAGGCCGAGGCCGCTCGCGCGGCGCGCCACGGGAGCACGCTGTCGGTGGCCGTCATCGACATCGACCACTTCAAGGAGATCAACGATACGGGCGGTCACGAGGTCGGCGACCAGATGCTGCGCCGCGTCGCCGACTGCCTGCGCGGCCTCGCCCGGGCCGAGGACACGCTCGGCCGGGTCGGTGGCGACGAGTTCGCCTGGGTCCTCCCGGACACCACGCGCGAGCAGGCGCTGGTCGCCGTCGAGCGCGCGCGCCGCGCGATCGCGAGCGCGATGGCCGAGCCGTACGGGGTAACCGTGTCGGCGGGCATCTGCGACACGACGCGTGTCCGAGGACCCCGCTCGAGCTGATCAACCTCGCCGACGGCGCGCTCTACTGGAGCAAGGCGCACGGGCGCAACCAGTGTTGGATCTATGACCCGGCAGATCATCGACGAGCTCTCGGCCCAGGAGCGGGCGGAGCGGCTCGAGCGCTCACGCGCTCTGGTCGGCCTGCGCGCGCTCGCCCGCGCGATCGACGCCAAGGACCCGTCGACGAGCCGGCATTCCGAGCGCGTGGCCGAGCTGGTGAGCAAGCTCGCCCGGGTTGTCGGCTGGTCGCCCGAGCGCGCCCAACTGCTCGGCGAGGCGGCCCTCGTCCACGACGTGGGCAAGATCGGGATCCCGGACAGCCTGCTCCGCAAGCCTGCGCCCCTGACCGAGACCGAGCGCGACCAGATCCGCGCGCATGCCGAGCTGGCGGCGAGGATTGTCGAGGACATCCTGGCGCCCGAGCAGGTCGAGTGGATCCGCACGCACCACGAGCGGCCCGACGGTCACGGCTACCCGCGAGGCCTCAGGGCGCACGAGATCCCCGAGGGGGCCGCCCTCCTCGCCGCCGCCGACGCCTGGGACGCGATGACGATCAGCCGCCCGTACGGAGACCCCAAGCCCGACGACGAGGCTCTGGGCGAGTGCATCCGCCTCGTCGGCCGGCAGTTCACCAAGACCGCGATCAGCGCCCTGACCCGGCTCCACGCCGGCGGCGAGCTGCGTCTCGACGCGGTGGAGCTCGAGTCGGCCGAGATCGCGTAGGGGCGAGGGCGCGCTCGGGCGGGTTTGCGCCGGGGGGCTGGGGCGGGAGTGTTGCGGCGAGGCGCTGGGGCGGGCGTTGCGCCGGGGGCTGGGGCGGGTGTTGGGCCGAGAGGCTTGGGGCGCGTTGCGCCGGGGCGCTGGGGCGGGTGTTGGGCCGGGGTGCTGCGCCGAGGCGCTGGGGGGACATCCACGCGGCCCTACCCATAGGCTGGCGGCCGTGCACTCGCTGATCGCCACCGAAGCAGCGCAGATCGCGCTTCGCGCCGAGCGCGACCTCGAGGCGCTGGTGGCGGTCTCCTCGCCCTCCGGCGACCTGCCTGGCGCCGAGGAGGCCCTCGCCCTGTGCGCGGCGCTGCTGCCGCCGGAGGCGGCGATCGAGCGCCTCCCATGCTCCACCCCGGGCGGCGCCCCCGACTTCATCGCCACGATCACCGGATCGGGCACGCGGAGGCTGATGCTGCTCGGGCACGTGGACACCGTGATCGCGCACGAGTCGCACGGGCCGCTCAAGCACGACGGGGACCGCCTCTACGGCCCCGGCACCGCGGACATGAAGGGCGGCGACGTCCTCGCGCTTGGCGTGGCCAGCTCGCTGGCGGCCCGCCCGGAGCTGTTCGCCGAGCTGTCAGTCCTGTTTGTGACCGACGAGGAGTGGCGGATCCAGCCGTTCGCCCACGTGGAGCGATTCGCCGCATACGACGCCTGCCTCTGCTTCGAGGCCGGCGAGCGGACCGCGGACGGGGAGGAGGGCGTGGTCGTCCGCCGCAAGGCGGCGGCAACGCTCAAGGTGATCGCCCGGGGCCGGGCCTCACACTCCGGCAGCGCACCCGACCGCGGCCGAAACGCGCTCCTCGCCCTCTCCCAGACGGCGATCGCGCTCGCCCGGCACCACAACCCACACGGCCCCGACCGGCTCAGCGTCGTCCCGACCGTGCTCCGCTCAGGCGATGCGTTCAACGTTGTGCCCGCCGACGGGCAGCTGATCTTCGACCTCCGGGCCGACAACCTCGAGGCCTTCGATCCGGTGCTGGAGGCCATCCCGGCCGAGCTCGACGACGTCAAGCTCGAGGCGAGGATGGAGCGCCTGTGGCCGGGAATGGACTCCCGCGCCGCGACCGAAAGGCTGCTCGGGCGCGCGAGCGACCAGCTCGGCCGCCGGATCTCCGGCGTCGCCCGCGGCGGGGCCAGCGACGCGAGCCACTTCGCCTCCCACATCGAGCTGACGGTCGACGGCCTCGGGCCGCGTGGCGGCGGCGCTCACACACCCGAGGAGTTCGTCCTGCGCGAGTCGCTGGTGCAGCGGGCCGAGGTCGCGCTGGCGATCGCGGTCGAGTGCTTGGAGGGTTGAGGGGCGGAGGGCCTGTGGGCCGGGGCCGGCGGGCGGGCGTGGCGGGGCGGGCATAACCTCGGAAACCGGGCGCCACGGAGCGGGAAGGCACGATTAAGTCTGTTCAGCAGACCCAAACTGCCATCCTCGCCCCGCCAGATCCGAGTTGTCGAGGTTTCTCACGCACCGGCATCGTCGAAGGTGATGGAGCGTCTTGGGTCGTGGGCTGGCGACCCGGACTTTCGGCACAAACTGCACCGGCCGGAGTGACCGAGGCTGAAAAGTCCCCGCCAGCGTGACTTTTGCGCCGCGCTCACCGTGGCGGACCCGAATTTGTTGCGTTTGTCCCGCCCCGCGCGCCTCACGACCGCCCCGCGCGCATCACGCCCGCCCCGCGCGCATCACGACTCCCGCCCCGGTGCCGGGCGGCCCAACCGCAGGGCCCAGGGACCTCGCCGTCTACCATTTGGCCCATGGAATCCCGGGGCGCACTGATCAAGCGGCAGACGCAGCGCGAGGGCATCGAGCTGCTGCTGGCGATCGTTGCGGTGATGTGGGTGGTCGAGATCGTCAACACCCTCGACAACAACCGTCTCGACAACGATGGGATCTATGCGCGCAACGTCGGCCACCTGTGGGGCATCCTCACGGCGCCCTTCCTGCACGTCAGCTTCGCGCACCTGATCTCGAACACGATTCCGTTCGTGTTCATGGGCGTGATCATCGCCCTGACGGGGGCGGGGAGGCTGGCCCTGGTAACCGGGATCGTGATCATCGTCGGCGGCCTCGGCACGTGGCTGATCGCGCCGGCGAACGCGAGCACGGTTGGCGCCAGCGGCGTCGTCTTCGGTTACGCGGCATATCTGCTGGCCCGCGGCGTCTTCGACCGCAACATGTTCGAACTGCTGACCGGCGCGGTGGTGGCGGCTGTCTGGGGCGGTGCGCTCCTCTCGAGCCTCGTGCCCCACTACGGCATCTCCTGGCAGGGCCACCTGTGCGGCGCGATCGCCGGCGTGCTCGCCGCCTGGCTCCTGTCCGACAAACGCCGCTCCTCGTCGGCTCGCGGAAGTGCGCCGGCCGGCGCTGTCGGGGTTGGGTCGGGGACCGGCGCGCTCCCGAAGTAACGCCGCCTCGCCTCGCCCCGCTACCCTCGCGGCTCGATGCGCATCTTCTCCGGCATCCAGCCAACGGGGCGCAAGCACCTCGGCAACTACATCGGCGCGATCACTCAGTGGGTGGCCGGTCAGGAGCGGGGTGACGCGCTCTACTGCGTCGTCGACCTGCACGCGCTGACGGTCGCGTACGAGCCCCAGGCGCTGCGCGAGTCGGTGTACGACACGGCGGCAATTCTGCTGGCCGCCGGCCTGGACCCGGAAAGGTGCATCTTCTTTCGCCAGAGCGACGTGACCGAGCATCCGGAGCTGTGCTGGCTGCTGTCCAGCGTGACCTCGTTCGGCGAGCTGAACCGGATGACCCAATTCAAGGACAAATCGGGCGCGCAGCGAGAGCTCGTGTCTGCCGGCCTATTCACCTACCCGGTGCTGATGGCCGCCGACGTGCTGGCGTATCGCGCCCACGAGGTCCCGGTCGGCGAGGACCAGCGCCAGCACGTGGAGCTGATGCGCGACGTGGCCCTGCGGTTCAACGCGCGCTTCGGGGAGACGTTCGTGGTGCCCGAGGTCCGCATGCCGGAGGTCGGCGCCCGGATCATGGACCTTCAGACCCCGGACAAGAAGATGTCGACCACCGGGGGCACGCCCCAGGGCACCGTGCTCGTTCTCGACGAGCCCGACGTGATCGCCAAGAAGGTCCGCAGCGCCGTGACCGACTCGGGCTCCGGGATTACAAAATCGCCGGAAAAGCCCGGAATCTCGAACCTCATCGACATTCTGGCAGCGGTCCGCGGAACCACGCCCGAGCAGATCGAGCGGGAGTTCGACGGCGCTGGATACGGCGCCTTCAAGCAGGCCGTGGCCGACGCCGTCGTGGATTATCTGGCCCCCGTCCGGGAGCGCTACGAGGCGCTGCGAGTCGACGAGCCCGGCCTCGAGCGCACGCTCGCTCAGGGCGCCGAGAAGGCCCGCGCGATTGCGTCGGGAGTGCTCGCGGACGTCCGCACGGCGATGGGCGTCGGGCCAGTCCGGTAGCGCCGCTACTGTCTGCGCCGTGCGACTGGTGGATCTCGAGCTGGACCTCGACGTGTTCGCGGGTCCATTCGACCTCCTGCTCACGCTGATCCTGCGCGAGGAGGTCGATCTGCTCGAGGTTGACCTGGCCGAGGTGGTGATCGCCTACATCGACCATCTCGAGCAGCGCGGCGAGCTGGATCTCGAGGCCGCGACCGAGTTTCTGGTCCTGATCGCGGCCCTGCTGGAGCTGAAATCGCGGCTGATGCTCCCCGGCGAGGAGATTGAGGAGATCGAGCTCGACCCCGGCGAGGCGGCCGAAGAGCTGTTGGCGCGCCTGCTCGACGCGCACCGCTACGGCGCCGCGGCGGCCAGCCTGCGCGAGCGCCTCGCCACCCAGGAGGGCTACCGGTTCCGCTCCGCGCCGCTCCCGCCCTCGCTGCGGCGCGCGTCGCTGGCCGATGCCGTCGCCGTGTACGAACCGACAAGGCTGGCCGGCGCGATCGGCGATCTGCTGCGCCTGCCCGAGCCGGTCGACGTCCGTCACATCTCCATCCCGAAGGTCACGGTCGCCGAGCGCCTCGCGCTTCTCCGCGACATGCTCAAGCGAGGCAGCTTCAACTTCGACCAGGCGGTCGCACGCGCGGACAGGATCACCGTCGCCGTGACCCTGTTCGCGGTGCTCGAGCTCTACAAGCAGGGCGAGCTGACGTGGCATCAGGATCAGCCGTTTGGTGAGATCACGATCGACGCCATCCGCCGGACCGACACGGCGAGGCTGAGCGCATGAGCGACGCTGCCACGCTCGAGCGCACGCTCGAGTCGTTGCTGTTCCTGTCCGCGGAGCCGGTCGACGCGGCTGCGCTCGCCGACGCCACCGGCGCCGAGCTGCACGAGGTGGTGACAGCGCTGGAGCGCCTGCGCGAGCACTACGAGTTCGAGCGGCGCGGGCTGGTGCTGCGCGAGCTGGCGGGCGGATGGGTGCTGAGCAGCCATCCCGACGCCGAGCCCGCCGCCCGGCGTCTGCTGGCGCGGCCGCGCACGCCGCCGCTGACGCCCGCCCAGGCCGAGACGCTGGCGATCATCGCCTACCTGCAGCCCGTTTCCCGCCCCGAAATCGCACGCATCCGAGGCGTCAACGCTGAGTCGGCCGCGGCCACGCTGCTCGAGCGCAGCGTGATCGAGGAGGCCGGGCGGTCGCAGTTTGGCGCGGTGCTGTATCGCACGACCGAGCTGTTCCTGCGCCTGTTCGGGCTGAACTCGCTCGACGAGCTCCCGGACCCGAGCGCGTTCGACCCCTCGCCCGAGCTCGAGGAGGAGCTGCGCGAGCGGCTGCTCAGGGCCGGCGAGGCCCGCGCGGCGACCTAGTCGCCGGCGCCTACGCGCGGCGGCCTACCCGCGCGGCGGCCTACGCCGCGCCGGCGGCCTACCCGCGCCTACACCTCGCCACGCCGCGCAGACGCCATCACCGCGCTGGCCGGGATCGACAGGCTCCCGTCGGCGGACTCGAACTGGCGAAGCACGCCGTGGACGGCGTCCCGGACCTCCGACGCGTCCGAGTCGTCGAGGCCGTCGAGCGCGGCGGCGATCGGGGCGGCGAGGTCGATCGTCGTCTCCCAGTAGTCGTCAAAGCGCTCGTATTGCTGGGCGAACTCGAGCTTCTCGGCCCGAGGCGACTCGAAGCCGGCCGCGGACAGGCGCTCGCACAACGCATCCGCATCGGGCATCGAGAACGGCCCAGCTGCCGTCGGGTCCGGCGGCTCGAGCGCGCCGCGCGAGACGAGCTGCATCGCGGGCACGGCCATCCACAGGTTTCGGTCCGGCGTGTTCCACGTGGCCATCGCGAGCCGCCCACCGGGGCGGAGCACGCGGAGGGAGTGGCGGAAGGCTGCGTCAGGGTCTCCCATCAGCATGTAGCCGAAACGGCAGAGGACGGCGTCGAAGCTGTCGGCCTCGAGCTCTAGTCGCTGCGCGTCGATCACCGCGAACTCGACGTTGCCGAGCCCGAGCTCGGCGGCCCGACGCTGGGCCACGGCCACCATTTCGGACGACTGGTCGGTGCTGAGCAGCCGACCCCCGTCGCCGAGCCGTCGGGCGGCGATGAAGCCCGTCTCGCCGGGGCCGGCGGCCAGCTCGAGCACGCTCTCGCCGGGCTGCGGGTCGATCGCGTCGACCATCCACGCCGACAGCGGAGCCAGGGCCTCGCGCATCTCGGTCTGGCGGCGCTCCCACGCCCCCGCCGCCTTGCTCCACGCCTCTCGCTGGGCCCGATCCGCCTCGTCGCTCATGCGACCCCCTATCTCTCTCGGAATCTCAGGAGACGTCACCCTATCGGCCCGCGGCCGGCGCCGAAGTGGGCGCCGGAGCTGGGGCCGGCGCCTCCTCGTCGGCGACTCTCGCCGCCAGCTGACCGCAGGCCGCGTCGATCTCGCGCCCGCGCGTGAGGCGGACGGTTGCGCCGAGACCGCGACGCTCGAGCTCCGCACGGAACGCCTCGATCGCCTTCGGGCTCGACCCCTCGTACTCCGACCCGGTCGGGTTGTACGGGATCAGGTTGACCTTGAACACCCGCGGGTCGAGCAACTCGGCGAGCTGGACGGCCTGGGCGTGCGCGTCGTTGACTCCGGCCAGCATCACGTACTCGACGAACACCATCCGGCGCTTGCGCGCGTAGTGGCGCTCGCAGGCGGTGATCACGTCCGCGAGCGGGTAGCGGTCGTTGACGGGCATGATCTGCGAGCGCAGGGACGGGTCGGCGGCGTGGAGCGAGAGCGCGAGCCGGAGCGGCATCGGCTGCTCCGCCAACTCGTCGATCCCTGGGAGCCAGCCCACGGTCGAGATCGCCGTGCGGCGGTTGGTGATCCCGAGGTCGGGAAGGCGCCGGCACGCGTCGAGGACGTTGTCGAGGTTCATCATCGGCTCGCCCATGCCCATGAACACGGCGTGGTCGACGCGCTCGATGCGCCGGAAGTGAAGGGCTTGGTCGAGAATCTCCGAGGCCGTCAGGTTGCGCCCGAAGCGCATCTGGCCGGTGGCGCAGAACGTGCACGTGAGCGGGCACCCGGACTGCGAGGACAGGCAGAGCGACCGGCGCCCGCCGCGATAGCGCATCAGCACCGCCTCGACCGGCCGGCCGTCGTGCGTCGTGAACAGCGCCTTGATCGTGCCGTCTCGGGCGTGGGCCTCGTGTTCGAGCACAAGCGTGGAGAGCGGGATCGATTCAGCGAGCGTCGCGCGAAGGCGCGCAGGGACGTCGGTCATCTCGTCGAATCCGGCGGCACCCTGGGCCATCCAGCGCCAGATCTGGCCCGCGCGGTACGCCGGCTCGCCAAGCTCGCCGAGCTTGCGGTCGAGTAGCTCCAGATCCATGCGCCTATCGTGGCAGGCTGGCGACCGCCGCCTCAGCGTCTGAGCTTGATCTTCGCCGTTACCGTCACCGCCGGCAGGCCGGCGACCATGTACGTGGCCTTTGCGTTGACTTCACGCTGCTCGCCGCGCCAAGCGCCTTGCGCGCCCGGCGCGAGAGGCGGATCGTGAGCTTGATCGTTCCCGCCTTGGAGAACATGGCGTGACCGTCCGCCAGCGCCTTGCCCTTCGACCGGCCGCGCGGGGAAACCGACAGCACGACCCTGCCGCCGCTCGGAGCAGCGAACGACAGCGATGCGTGGCCGCTGCGCACCAGCTTCCGGCTGCGGGCGAGCTTCGCCAGCAGCCCGCGCAGCAGCGGCTTAGCTGCGCCGCACTCGCCCCGGATATCGTCTCCGCGCGTGCGCCTCGCGAAGTTCCTCGCCACCACCGGGGTCGCGTCGCGGCGTGCATCCGAGGAGCTGATCCGCCAAGGGCGGGTGACGGTCGGCGGCGCGCGGGTGACCGACCCGGCGCGGGACGTGACCGAGGCCGACGCCGTCGCGGTCGACGGCGAGCGCGTCCAGGCGGCCGGCGAGCGTGTCGTCTACGCGGTCCACAAGCCGAGCGGCGTCGTCTCGACCGCCCGCGACCCGCAGGGCCGCCCGACGGTCGTCTCGCTCGTGCCGAGCCACACCCGCCTATATCCCGTCGGCCGCCTCGACATCGACACCACGGGCCTGATCCTGCTCACCAACGACGGCGAGCTCGCGCATCGCCTCACCCACCCGAGCTTCGAGGTGCCGAAGACCTACCGCGCCGTGGTCGGCCGCCCGCCCGTCCGCGAGCGCGCCCTGCGGGCGCTGCGCGAGGGTGTCGAGCTCGAGGACGGGCTCACCGCGCCGGCCGAGGTGACGCGAGTCAGGCCCGACACGCTCGAGCTCACTATCCACGAGGGGCGCAAGCGCCAGCTGCGGCGCATGTGCGAGCAGGTCGGGCATCCGGTCAGGAGCCTCGAGCGGATCCGCTTCGGTCCACTCGAGCTCGGCGGCCTGAAGCCCGGCGCCTACCGCACGCTGGGCGCGGCCGAGCTGAGCGCACTCGCTAGCGCTGGATCACCAGGCCGTCGCGCGGGAGCGTCGTCGCGGTCAGGGCGCGGGCGATCTCGGTCCGCGTGAGCGCGACGGGCCTCGCGGCGACCAGCCGCATCACCGTGAACTGGTTGGCGCGGCGCACCCACAGCTCGCGGAATCCCGGAATCGGGTAGCTGCTCTGGATCGGCGTCCCGGAAAGGTTGCACGCTGCACCCCACCAGCACAGCCGTTCGCGGGGAGCGCTGATCGCGACCACGTCGAGCTCGCTGACCCGCTCCGGCTCGGAGTGGCGCCAGAACGCGAGGTGGGGCACGTAAAGGGAGAGCGGGAGCAGATCGCGGTAGTGCTGGAGCAGGATCGCGCGTCCCGGCGAGCCCGCGGGCGGCGGGGTCCGAGCACGTGTGCGACCGTGCGCCAGTCAGGGCGCTGGAGCGTGCGGTCGCTCGCGACTCCGATCGCGGCGGTGATGCCGGTCCCGCACAGCACGGCCGCCGCCACGATCCCGACCACCCCGGCCCGCGCGGCCCCGAATCCGCCGGCCACGACGAGCGCCAGCGGCAGCCACAGCGCGATCAGGTTGCGGGTGATCAGGTCGTCGATGCCGATCGCGATCAGCACGAGGTTGAGCACGAGCCCGCCGAGCGCGAGCGCTCCGAGCTTGAGCGCGACGTCACGCTCGGGGGGTCGCGAGCGCACGGCCAGCAGCACGAGCGAGACGACGACCATCGCCGCGGCGAGCGGCTCGAGCACGTCGTAGGCGGGCGCGCCGGTGCCGATCAGGAAGTGGGGGATGATCTGGCCCAGTCGCGGTCCGAGCGAGATCTTGGCGATCCAGCCGGAGTTGCCGGTCGAGGTCTGGCTCAGCGCGAGCGGGATCAGCGCCAGTCCGCACAGTCCCACGGCGCCGACGGCGACCTGCGCCCCGCGCCGGCGCCAATGCGCGGCCAGGAGCCAGACCGCCTGGGGGGCGATGGCCAGCACCGCGTAGTAGTGGGTGCCCAGCGCGGCGGCCGAGGCGAGCACCCACGCCGTCAGCACTCGCGGCGTGGGATCGGCGCGCGCGTAGGCGAAGGCGAGCAGCGCGAGCGAGGTCAGCAGCACCAGCAGCGAGTACGAGCGCGCCTCCTGCGAGTACCAGATCAGGTACGGGTTGCACGCGGTCAGCGCGGCGGCGATCAGCCCGGCGCGCTCGGAGATCAGCTTCCGCGCGGCTCCGTAGGCGACCGGCACGGTGGCCACGCCGGCCAACGCGGACAGCGATCGCAGGCCCGCCTCGCCGTAGCCGAAGATCCGGGCCCAGATCCAGGCGATCGAGTAGTACAGCGGCGGCGTCGATTCCGACTGCGGAATCAGGCCGAACATCTTGCCCGGCGAGAAGTGGACAAGCAGCGCCGTGTTGCCCTCGTCGAACCAGAAGCCCTGGTGGCCGAGCCGGTAGAACCGGAGGACAGCGGCGAGCAGGGTCAGGCCGCCGACGATGAGCGTCGCGCGTCTGCTCAGCGCGCTCTCGCGCTTGACGCTCGCCGGCGCCGCGCGCAGCTCGCCTGACACCGTGCCGACGCTCACGCCCGCGCATGTTAGGTCGCCACGCCCCCGGCCGCGCGCCACGCCCCCGGCCGCGCGCCACGCCCCCGGCCGCGCGCCCCGCGCCCGGCCGCGCGCCACGCCGCCGCGCGCCACGCCGCGCGCGCCGCGCCCCGCCGGTCGCGTGCACCGATTTGCCGCCGCCGGGGTAGTACGTAACCAAAGGCGACGGCTTGCCGTCTGCCGACCCGCCTTAACAGACCGCCTTAACAAGATCCCAACCCCGCCCGCGCGTCACCCGCAAGGGCCAGTCGGCACTATTCCTAACGATGCGATCGGACTCAAGCCAGCTCGATAGCCGTGCCGTGCTCGCATCGAGCTCGGTTTCGGGCGCCGGTCAGGCCGACGGTGCCGTCGCGCTGCCCGGCCTCGGTTCGCTCGGCGCGCGCCTGCGGATACCCCGGCTGCGCGTCACGCTGCACCCGCTCGCCGGTCGCTTCGCGCTGGCAACGCTGATCGTCGGCGCCCTCCTGGTGGTGATTTTCGCGACCGCCGGCCCGAGCGTGCTGGTGCCCCAGAGCTCGCACGTCTTTCCGAGCTGGGAGTCGGGTCCGCTGAACGGCCTGTTCGGAACGCTCACGCACAACGCCACCGCACTCAACTTCGGCTTCTCCTTCGTCCTGGTGGCGATGACCGCGGCCTACTTCGTCGTGCTCGCCTCGGTGCGGACGCTGTCGATGCGGCTGATCGTAATGTCCGTGATCGCGCTGCACGTGATCCTGCTGATGAGCCCGCCGCAGCAGCTGACCGACACGTTCAACTACCTCGGCTACGCGCGGCTCGGCGGACTGCACCACCTGAACCCGTACAACCACGTGATCGCCCAGGAGATCCACGACCCGGTGTACCGGTTCGCCACCTGGTACCACCTGCGCAGCCCGTACGGACCGCTGTTCACGGTGGCCAGCTACCCGCTCGCGCTGCTGCCGCTGGGCGTCGCCTATTGGGTGCTGAAGCTCGTCACAGTCCTGTTCAGCCTGATCTTCGTCGGGCTGGTCTGGAAGTGCGCCAAGCTGCTCGGCCGCGACCCTCGCTTCGCCGTCCTGCTGGTGGCCGCCAACCCGATCTTCCTCATGTACGGGCTCGCGGGCTTCCACAACGACTTCTTCATGCTCGTGCCCTCGACGGCCGCCGTGGCCCTGCTGCTCTCGCGCCGCGACCGCTCGGCCGGCGCGATGCTGATGCTCGCGGTGGCGGTCAAGTTCACGGCGATCCTGTTGCTGCCGTTCCTGCTCTTCGCGGTGCACACCAACCAGCGGCGCATACGGGTCGTCACCGGTGCGGTCCTGGCGTCGATCCTGCTGGCGATCGGCTACCTCGCGGTGTTCGGACTGACGCTGCCGAACCTGGTCGACCAGAGCACGCTGCTGACGCCCTGGAGCTTCCCCAACATCGTCGGCCTGGTCCTCGGTGTCGGCGGAGGCACTCCCGGGCTGCTGCGGCTGGCCAACGTGGCCGTGGTGGTCGCCGTGGCGCTGATTCTACGCCGCCGGCGCGACTGGCTGAGCGGGGCCGGATGGAGCACGGTCGCGCTGATCGCGAGCCTCGCCTGGCTGGTGCCCTGGTACGTGATCTGGATGCTGCCGCTGGCGGCGCTCGGGACCAGCCTCAGGCTTCGCCGGGCAGCCATGGCGATGACCGTCTACCTGGTGTTCGCGTTCCTCCCGACGACCGGGATGTTCCTCAATGCCCATCACATCAACCTGATGGGCGGCTCCGCCGGGCAGGCGTCCAAGGAGCTTCAGAAGAAGCTCGAGCAGTAGCTCCGCGCGTCCGCTCGGCATAAGCTCCGGGCGCCGTTACGGAGACCGACGAGCCGCGAACTGTTAACTTCGATGCGATGCGAATTGAGGTTGGAACAGCTCCCGGGACCCCCCGGCTCGCGGCGGCGCGGACCCGCGGCCGGCGTCGGCTTGACCCCGGCGAGCTCGTCGTGCTGGTCGTGTTCGCAGCCGTCTCGCTGTGGGTGCTCGGCCTCGATCTGTGGCAGGTGATCGTCAATGGTCGCGACTGGACGGGGACCGATGGCGTCTACATCGTCGACCAGCTCCAGTACCTGGCCTGGATCCGCAGCGCGTCGCATCACCTGCTCATCTCGAACCTGTTCGTTCTGCGCTCGACGCCGGCCGACTACTTCCAGCCCGCGGTACTGATCTCGGGCGGCCTGTCGGCGCTCGGGATCGCGCCCTCGGTGACGCTTTTGCTGTGGAAGCCGGTGGCCGTGGGCGCGACCTTCTTCGCCGTGCGCGAGTACGCCCACCGGAGCCTGACCGGAAGCCGCGCCCGCCTCGCCGCGCTCGTGCTGGCGTTGTTCTTCGGCTCGTTCACGGTCATCTACGGGTCGGTCGGCGTGATCGGCGACCTGTTCCCGGGCTTCCTCTCGTGGGGGTACACGTTCGGCCTGTTGGCGCTCGCCGCGATGGTGGCCTCGCTGGTCTCCTACGACCGCCTCCGCGACGCCGGGCGCAGCCGCTACCTGCCCGGCCTGATCGGCGCCGGAGCAAGCCTCCTGCATCCGTGGAACGGCGAGCTGCTGATCGTCGTCATCGTCGGCGGCGAGGCGGTCATGTGGGCGCTCACGCGTGAGCGCCCGCGGACACTGAAGCTGATGTTGGCCACGGTCGTGCTCACCGGGCTGCCGCTGCTCTACTACTTCCTGCTCGGCCACAGCGATCTCTCGTGGGAGCTCGCGCGCGTGGCCAGCCGTCACTCGTTCCCGCTGTGGTCGATCACGCTGGCAATCGTGCCGCTGCTGCTGCCGGCGCTGCTGGCCTACCGCGAGCGGCCCAAGACGTTCCTCGCCGCCGCGACGAGGTTCTGGCCCGTGGGCGCCTACGCGGTGTTCCTGTTCTCGGCCTCGGGCGCCAGCGCGACGCCACTGCACGCGTTCCAGGGCATCACCGTGCCGCTGGCCGTGCTCGCCGTCGAGGGCGTTCAGAGCGTCGGTTGGCGGCGGCTGCGTTACCAGGGCGCGATCGCGCTCGTGGCGGTGGCGGTGTTCACGATCCCGGCGACCGCCGACGAACTGCGGATCGCTCACGAGCTCGCCTCGCCGACGCCCGACAACGCCAACTTCATCACCCGCGACGAGCGCGCGGCGCTCGACTACCTCGAGGACAACCCGACGCCGGGCGGGGTGCTGACGCGCAGCTACCTCGGCGCGGTGGTTCCGGGCAAGACCGGCCGCAGGACGCTGGTCGGCGACTGCCTGTGGTCTCAGCCGCACTGCTTCACGCGCGTCCACATTGCCCAGTCGCTGTTCGACGGGACGCTGGCGCCGCGGCCCGCGCGTGCGTTCGTGCGCCGCACCGGCGCGCGCTTCGTACTCGCCGACTGCAAGACGAGCGCCGATCTCCGGCGCACGCTGGAGCCGATGCTCGTCTCCGTGCGGCGCTTCGGCTGCGCGAGCGTCTACGAGCTCACCCCGCCGGGAGCCGCGATCGGACCTCTGGCACAATCCCGCGGCCATGCGGCTCTTCGCGCTCAGAGGCGCCAACAGCGTTGAGCGCAACGACGCCGACGCGATCCTGTCGGCCACCGACGAGCTGATGCGCGAGCTGATGCATCGCAACGCGCTCGGAGCTGAGGCGATGGTCAGCTGCATCTTCACGCTCACCGACGACCTCGACGCCGAGTTCCCGGCGGTCGCCGCGCGGCGCCTCGGGCTCGGCCACGTGCCGCTGCTATGCGCGCGGGAGGTGCCCGTCCCGGGCTCGATGCCACGCGTGATCCGGACGCTCGTGCACTACTACGCCGAGGAGGACCATCAGCCGCGCCACGTGTACCTCGGCAACGCCCGCCGTTTGAGGGCCGATCTCGAGTCGGCACAATAGGTCGCACCGTGGCCCTCGAGTTCGCAGAGCGCATCCGCAGGATTCCCGTCTACCCGGTCGCCTCCGGGTATGACCTCGGCAACGACATGGCGATGATGGCGTCGAACGAGTCGTGCTTCGCGCCGCTGCCCGAGGTCGTCGAGGCCGCCACGCGCGCTCTGGCTAAGTCCCACCGCTACCCCGACCCGTCCTACCACCCGTTGCGCCAGGCCCTCTCTGACCGCTACGGGATCGCCCGCGACCGGATCGCGCTCGGCGACGGCTCCTGCGACATCCTCCTGTCCGCGGGCGAGGCGATGCTCGAGCCGGGTGCCGAGGTCCTCTACGCGTGGCCCGCGTTCAGCGTCTACCCGCACCTGGCCGCGGCCTCGGGAGCCCGCGCGATCGAGGTGCAGCTCGACGGCGATGAGCGCCATGACCTCGAGGCGATGGCTTCCGAGGTCACGGTGGCCACGCGGCTGATCATGCTCTGCAACCCGAACAACCCGACCTCCACGGCCGTCGACCTCGACGCGGTCAGCGCCTTCCTCGAGCGCGTTCCGCGCCACGTGTGCGTGATCCTCGACGAGGCCTACTGCGAGTTCGCGCTCGCGCTGGGTGACACCTACGCCTCGGTCGACCTGCTGCGGAGATTTCCCAACGTGGTGCTGCTGCGTACGTTCTCGAAGGTCTACGGGCTGGCCGGGCTGCGGGTCGGTTATGCGCTGTGCGGCTCGGCCGAGTTCCGTGTCGCGGTCGACCAGGTGCGCCAGCCGTTCTATCTGAACGCCGCGGCGCAGGCGGCGGCGGTCGAGGCGCTGAAGCACCAGGACGAGGTCGAGCGCCGGGTCGCGAACACAATCGCGATGCGGGGCGTGCTCGTCGACTCGCTCGAGCGGATGGGGCTGTGGGTGGCCGAGTCCGACGCGAACTTCATCTGGGTGCGCTTGGCGCCCGAGTCAGAGGAGGTCGCGGTGGTCGAGGGTCTGCGCGAGCGCGGGGTGCTCGTTCGCGCCGGCGCGTCGCTCGGCCGCGAGGGGTCGCTGCGAGTGACGGTCGGCACCGAGACCGAGAACCAGAAGTTCGCGGTCGCGCTCCAAGAGCTGCTGCTCTAGGTGCGTTGGATCTCGCGGGCCAATATGGCCCCTGAGACCCAACACCCTTGGACAAACACCGCCCGTCTGCCACAATCCCGCCGACGCGTATGAACGACTCACGCCACACATCCCTCGGCTGGTCCTTTTATGCGCGCTTCTTCGCCTGGCGATTTAGCTAGGCGCTCGGCTCTGGCATCTCGCCGCCCGCATGCGCGGGCTGCCCGGAACCCCGAGCGCCGCAGTCGATCGGACCGCGTTCCCTACAGTTTCAGGCGCAGAAAGGACCAGCAGACGATGAGGATCTCCACGAACCCGACGGCCGCCGACCAGGACGACGAACCTGGGCAGCGAGCCGCATCGGTGCTCGACATCGGCGGGTGCAAGGTCGGTGGCGACCAGTTCGCGCTGATCGCCGGCCCGTGCGCGGTCGAGTCCCGCGATCAGACGCTTCAGACGGCCCGCGCGGTTCGCGACGCCGGCGCGACGATGTTCCGCGGCGGGGCCTTCAAGCCCCGGACCTCGCCCTATGCGTTCCAGGGTCTTGGCCACGAGGGGCTGCGGTTGCTCGCCGAGGCCAGGCTCGAGACCGGCCTGCCGATCGTCACCGAGGCGATCGACGCCCGCGACCTCGACGCCGTGGCCGAGGTCGCCGACGTGATCCAGATCGGCGCCCGCAACATGCAGAACTATGCGCTGCTGGCCGAGGCCGGCCGCTGTGGGCGTCCGGTGCTGCTCAAGCGTGGCTTCGCGAGCACGCTCCAGGAGCTCGTCTTGGCCTCCGAGTACATCCGCAACGAGGGCAACGACGCGGTGATCCTGTGCGAGCGGGGAATCCGCACGTTCGAGACCGCCTACCGGTTCACGCTCGACGTGATGGCGGTGCCGGTGCTCAAGCAGCTCTCCGAACTCCCAGTGATCGTCGATCCGAGTCACGCCGCCGGGCGGCGCGAGCTGGTCCTGCCGCTCGCGCGCGCGGCGGCCGCGGCCGGCGCCGACGGGATCATCGTTGAGGTGCATCCGGACCCGGACAACGCCATGTGCGACGGTCCGCAGTCGCTGGTGGCGGATGAATTCGGCCAGTTCGCAGCTCAGATCTCGGCGGCGGCCGCGCTGAGTGGGAAAACCCTCGCCCCGATCGCGCTCGTCGAGGCCTGAGGTGCCGCGCATCCGCGCCATCCCGACGGCGAGGTCCAGGCCGGGCGGGGACATCCGCGACCAGCGGATCGAGCGAGTTGAGCCACTGATCGCCCCCATCGACATGCTCGAGGAGATCGCCCTCAGCGAGCGGCACGCCGAGGTCGTACGACGAGGGCGCCGGGAGATCCAGGCGATCCTCGACCGCGCGGACGATCGGTTGCTCGTCGTCGTCGGACCCTGCAGCGTTCATGACGTCGATGCCACCCGTGAGTACGCCCGGCGCCTCAGCAAGCAGGCGGCAAGGCTGGACGCGGACCTTCGCATCGCGATGCGGGTGTATTTCGAAAAGCCCCGCACGACCACAGGCTGGAAGGGGCTGATCAACGACCCGCACCTCGACGGCTCGGGCGACGTGAATACCGGACTGCGGCACGCCCGTGACCTCCTCCTCGACGTGCTCGCACTCGACCTCGCGATCGGCTGCGAGTTTCTCGATCCGATCACCCCGCAGTACATCTCCGATGCCGTCTGCTGGGGCGCGATCGGTGCCCGCACGACCGAGAGCCAGATTCACCGTCAGCTGGGATCCGGCCTGTCGATGCCGGTGGGGTTCAAGAACCGGACTGACGGCAACGTCCAGGTCGCGGTCGACGCGGTGCGCGCCGCCGCAGCACCGCACGCGTTCGCCGGCATCGACGACGATGGGACCCCGGCGGTCCTGTACACGAGCGGCAATCGCGACTGTCACGTGATCCTGCGCGGTGGCCGCGAGGCACCGAATTACGGCCCCGACGGCGTGGCAGAGGCGCTCGCGCTCCTCGAAGACGCCGGCCTGCCCCAGCGCGTGGTGATCGATGTCTCGCACGACAACAGCGGCAAGGACGCGAGCCGCCAGCCGCCCGTGGCGGGCGAGGTGGCGGCCCAGGTCGCGGCCGGGAACGGTGCGATCGTCGGCGTGATGCTCGAGTCCTTCCTGCTCGCCGGCCGGCAGGAGCTGCGCGCTCCCGAGGCGCTCGTCTACGGTCAGTCGATCACTGACGCGTGCATCGACTGGGATACCACCGTGGCGGTTCTCGACGACCTCGCCGCCGCGGCCCGCGCGCGCCGCCGCGCCGCCGGACGGTAGTGCGGATCGCCGTCATCGGCGTGGGCCTGATCGGCGGCTCGGTCGCGTTGGCCGCGCGCGAGCGCCTCGATGCCACGGTGACGGGGTTCGACCAGGCGCCCGACGCGCTGGCCACCGCGCGCGAACGCGGCGTGCTCGATGACGACGCCACATCGGTGAGGGACGCGGTCGCCGACGCCGACGTGGTGTTCGTCGCCACCCCCGTGGGGACCCTGCAGCAGACTGTCGGCGCGGCCCTGGAATTCGCGCCCGAGCGCTGCGTGGTCACCGACGTCGGCTCGACCAAGCGCTCGGTGGTGGCGGCGCACGACGATCCTCGCTTCGTCGGCGGCCACCCCCTGGCGGGCGCCGAGACCTCGGGCGTCGAGCAGGCGCGGGCTGACCTGTTCGACGGCGCGACCTGGTACCTGACTCCGACCGCGAGGACCTCCGGTGTGCTCTACGAGCGGCTCTACCGGCTGATTCACAGCCTCGGGGCCAAGCCGGTGGCACTCGACCCCGAGACCCACGACGCGGTGCTGGCGACGGTCTCGCACCTGCCCCACGTGCTCGCCAACGTGCTCGTCTCCCAGGCCGCCGGCACACTCGACGCCGGCGACACGCGGCTGCCGGCGACCGGCCCGAGCTTCCGCGACGCCACGCGGGTGGCCGGTGCCTCGAGCACGATCTGGACCGACATCTACGTCTCCAACCGCGACGCGCTGGCGGCCGAGCTCGATGAGACGATCTCGCGCCTGAAGACCGTGAGGGACGCCCTGACCAGCGCCGATGCCGACACGATCACGGCCTGGAACGACGCCGCGGCCGCGGACCGCAAGCGGCTGCTCGAGGCCCAGCTCGCCGGCGGCCCGCTGTTCGAGCTCCGGACCTCGGTGCCGAACCGGCCGGGCGTGATCGCCCAGCTCGCGCTCGAGCTCGGCCGGGCCGGCGTCAACATCACCGACATGGCCCTGTACCCGACCGCCGACATGAGCGAGGGTGTGGTCGCGCTGTGGATCTCGGGCGAGCAGGCGGCCGAGCGTGCGCTAGAGCTGGTGGTGGAGCTCGGGTTCCCGGTGGCGCGGGCGTGAACGCGCGCTTCGACCCGTCCGGCCCCCTGAAGGGCCGCCTGCGCCCACCCCCGGACAAGTCGATCTCGCACCGGGCCGCGCTGCTCGCGGCGATGGCCTCAGAGCCGGTGCGGATCACCGGCTATCTGAACGCCGCCGACACTCGCTCCACGCTGAACGCGCTGCGGGCGGTTGGGGCGATCGTCGAGGAGCGCGACGACGACGTGCTGATCCGCGGCTGTGGGCTGCGCAACGCGCAGGCGCCCGAGGGGGCGATCGACGTCGGCAACGCGGGCACGCTGATGCGGCTGCTGCCTGGCTGGCTCGCCTTCCAGGACGGTGCCAGCTTCACGCTCGACGGCGACGACTCGATCCGGCGGCGCCCGGTGGACCGGATCGCCGACCCGCTGCGCCGGATGGGGGCGGGGATCGACGCCCGCGAGGGCCGCTTTCCGCCCTTCACCGTGCACGGCGCGCAGCTGCAGGGGATCGAGTACGAGCTGCCGGTGGCCAGCGCCCAGGTCAAGTCGTGCGTGCTCGTGGCCGGGCTGGTGACCAGCGGGACCACCGTGGTCGAGCCGGTCCCCGCCCGCGACCACACCGAGCGGATGCTGCTCCGGGCCGGCGCGCCGCTGACTCGCGCGGGCAGCGCCAGTGTCGGCTATCGCACGACGGTCGGCAGCGCCGACGAGCTCGAGCTCGACTCGATCGAGGTCCCGGGCGACCTCTCCTCGGCCGCGTTCATCATCGCCGCCGGAGTGCTGATCTCCGGCTCGCGCCTGGTGCTCGAGGACGTCGGCGTCAACTGGACCCGGGCCGGGTTCCTGCGCATCCTCGAGCGGATGGGCGCGATCGTGCTCGGCGACCTCGACCCGGTCGGCTCCTTCGCGCCCGACGAGCCTGTGGCCGACCTCGACGTCACCGGCGCGCCGATCGAGGGCACGACGGTGGAGCCCGACGAGGTGCCGCTGGCGATCGACGAGCTCCCGCTGGTGGCGCTGCTCGGCTGCTTCGCCGAGGGCGAGACCGTCGTCCGCGGCGCCGCCGAGCTGCGGGTCAAGGAGTCCGACCGGATCGCCAGCGTCGTCGACGGCCTGCGCGGCCTCGGGGCCGACATCGAGGCGGCCCCGGACGGGTTCGTCGTACGCGGGACAGGAGGACTGCGTGGCGGTCGCCTCGAGGCTCGCGGCGACCATCGCCTCGCGCTGCTCGGCGCCGTCGCCGGGCTCGCCTCCACGGACGGGGTTGAGGTCGCGGGGATGGAGGCGGCATCGGTCTCCTACCCGGACTTCGCCGGCGACCTGAAGGCGCTCCTCTGAGCATGGTCGTCGCGATCGACGGACCGGCCGGAGCGGGCAAGTCGACCGTCGCGCGCGCGGTGGCCGAGCGGCTCGGCTTCACCTATCTCGACTCGGGTGCCATGTACCGCTGCGTGGCGCTCTCGGCGCTCGAGCGGGGCGCCGACCCCGCGCTTCTTGCGCCCACGCTGAAGATCGAGCTGGGCGAGCGGATCCGGCTTGACGGTCGCGACGTGACCGACGCGATTCGCGCGCCCGAGGTCTCCGAGGCGGCGTCGCGCGCGGCCGCCGAGCCAGAGGTCCGGCGGGCGATGGTGGCCGAGCAGCAGCGCCTGATGAGCGCCGGCGACTGGGTGGCCGAGGGCCGTGACATCGGCACCGTTGTCGCCCCCGACGCCGAGGTCAAGGTATTCCTCACCGCCTCTGCGCAGGAGCGCGCGCGCCGCCGCGCGGCCGAGCTCGGCGTCGATCCGGCTCATATTTTGGTCGAGCAGACGATCCGCGACCAGCGCGACGAGACGCGTGAGCACTCGCCCCTGCGCCCCGCCCCCGGAGCGACCGAGCTCGACACGACCGGGCTGACGCTCGAGCAGGTGGTCGACCGGGTCGCCGGCCTGGTCGACGACGCGCGGTAGCGGTTTGACGGCGGGCCCCGGCCCCGCCTACCATCGAAATCATGCGCGCGGGAGGCGTGGTCAGATTCGCGGCAGCATGCGCGATCGCAATTGCGATCGGCGCCGGTGCGACGTCGGCAGCCGCCGATCCGATCCTGATGCCGACGGTCGCGCGGGAGCTGGCGCTGCAGCGCGCCGACCTGCAGGAGCACCTGCTCGGCGCGGGACGGCATCGCCCGATAACGCTGCCGCCGCTGCCCTGCCCGGAAAACGGCCTGCTGCCCTCGCCGCTCGGCGGCTGCGGGCTGCCGGAGCTGCCGGCGACGACGCTTCCGTGGCCCGGCAACATGAGCTACTACGGCGGGCGCGTTCAGCTCCGCCCGCGTATCTACATCGTCTACTGGGGCTGGGGTGAGCCGGGCGCCTGGCCCAAGAACGCGGCATGTCACCCGGTCAGGGTCGGGTCGGCGACGCTGCACTGCGATCCGGACGGCGCTGGCGCGCGGATGGCGAGCTTCGTCTCCCAGCTCGGTGGCACGCGCTGGGCCGGCCTCCAGAGCCAGTACTACGAGACCGACTCCCACGGCGCCCGGCACTTCATCACCAACCCCCGCCACCAGCTCGCGGGGATCTGGGCCGATGACGGGAACTCCGCCGCGGTCCTGCGCAAGACCTCGGCCAACAACCCCGCCGGGGCCACGAACACGTACACCCAGCTGGCCCGCGAGGCGGCGCGCGCCGTGCGCCACTTCCACATCCGCGACCTGATCGACTCCGACATCGTGATCGCGCAACCGCCCAGCTTCAGTGACCCGAGCGCGCTCTCGCAGGGTTACTGCGCCTTCCACGACTACACGCAGCCGAAGGTCGAGAAGGGCATCTACAACGGCATCCGCGCCGGCATCCCGTACACGAACATGCCCTACCAGCTGTCGATCAACTCGAACGGCACCAACGCCTGCGGAGAGAACTTCGTCAACCCGGGCCGGCTCGGCCGGCTCGACGGGTTCTCGATCGTGCTCGGCCACGAGATCGAGGAGACGGTCACCGATCCAGGCGCCGAGGAGGTCACCGGAGCCGGCCTCTCTCCTCAGCGCTTCCTGGGCGGCTGGTACGACACGATCGACGAGGACGAGAACGGCGACAAGTGCGCATGGGTGGGGACCCTGCTCGACGGCGGCGGCAAGCCGGACGTGATGGCGATCCCCGGCGCGATTGGGAAGATGACGGGCAACCGCGGGAAGGTCTTCCCGGTGCAATCGCTGTGGAGCAACCGTGCCGCTCACGGGCTCGGCTACTGCGCTGGGGCCGGAACGAACCTGCCAGCCGGGTAGCGGGAGTCCCACTGCCGCCGCGGCGGGCCGCTACTGTCGGCCACGTCATGAAGGTCGCAATCGTCGGGTATCCGAACGTCGGGAAGTCCTCGCTGGTCAATCGGCTGAGCGAGTCCCGCGAGGCCGTCGTGCACGAACGGCCGGGCGTGACCCGCGATCGCAAGGAGCTCCGGACCGAATGGAACGGCCGCGCGCTGACGCTGGTCGACACCGGCGGCGTCGACCTCGAGGAGCGCGACGACCTCGCGCGCCAGATCCAGCAGCAGTCTCGCGCGGCGCTCGCCGACGCCGACCTCGCGGTGCTCGTTGTGGACGCGCGCGCGGGACTGCGGCCCGGCGATCAGGAGCTGGCCGAGCTGCTGCGCCGCGCGCCCTTGCCGGTCGTGGTCGCGGCGAACAAGATCGACACGGCGGCCGATATCCCGGCGGCAGCCGAGTTTCACGCCCTCGGGCTCGGCGAGCCGATCGCGGTGTCCGCCGCCCAGGGGCTGGGGACAGGCGACCTGCTCGACGCGATCGTGCAGCGAGGCCCGGGCGCAGAGGACGAGGCCGAGCCGAGCGAGGACACCACCCGCCTGGCCGTGATCGGGCGACCGAACGTCGGCAAATCCTCACTCGTCAACCGCTTCCTTGGGGCCGACCGGGTGATCGTCTCCGACGTGGCGGGCACGACCCGCGACGCGATCGACCTGCCGCTCACGTTCGAGGGGCGCGAGCTCGTGCTGATCGACACGGCCGGTCTGCGCCGCCAGGCCAAGGTGGGGGAGTCGCTCGAGTACTACACGTCGCTGCGCTCGCGCCGCGCGGCCGAGCGGGCCGATGTCGCGCTTGTGGTCTGCGATGCCACCGACGGGGTCACGACCCAGGATCTCCGCGTCGCCGAGCTGGCGATGAAGAGCGGCTGCGCGACCGCGCTTGTGCTCAACAAGTGGGACCTGGTCGATGGTCAGGTCGACCTCGAGCACGAGCGCGCCCGCGTGCACCGGAAGCTGCGCCTGCGCCCCCGCGTCCTCACCGCCAGCGCGAAGACTGGTCGGCACATCGAACGGCTGCTGCTCGAGGCGGTCGGGCTCGCCGACCGCAGTCGCGGACGGATCCCCACCCCGCAGCTCAACCGCTTCCTCTCCGAGGCGACCGCCGCGCGCCAGCCGCCGTCGGGCGCCGGCCCCAAGGGTCACCGCCTGCGGCTGCTGTTCATGACCCAGACCGCGGAGCGCCCGCCGCGCTTCTCGATCCAGGTCAACTCGCGCCAGCGCGTCACCCGCGACTACGCCTATTACCTCGAGAACCGGCTGCGCGCGCGCTACGCACTCGAGGGCATTCCGGTGATCGTCGACTTCGTGGAGCGCAACGAGCGCCGCGGCCGCGGCCGCGGCGAGCGGGCCGAGCGGGGCGAGCGCGGCGAGCGCGGCGAGGCCGCGTAACAGGTCCCCGACGAACCGGCGCGCGATCGCGCGCGAGGTGCTTTATTGACGGGCGTGCAGAGCCCGATGCAGGGGATCGTGGAGCTGCGTGCGCCCGCGTCGGCGCCCGCGCTCCCGGACAAGCGACTGCGCGCTGCGCGCAGGCGGCTCACGGCGCTGATCTGTGGCGTGGTCGTGGTCGCGGTCGCCGCCGTGGCGGCGATCGCGCTCGCCGGCGGCTCCGGGGTGGCTCCGCCCGCCGAGGGCGCCGCGGCGGTCGTCCCCGCCGACGCGCTGGCCTACGTCCATCTCTCGACCGACTCGGGCCGGTCCGCGGTTCGCCAGTCGCTCGCGCTGGCCGCCCGGCTCCCCGGCTTCGCGACTCTGAGCGCCAGCGTCACCGGCCGCCTGGCCGCGATCGCCGGCGGCAGCGCGTCGGATACGTGGGCGGGCCAGGTTCGTCCTTGGCTCGGCCGCGAGGCCGCGCTCGCCTTCCTCGACACGCCGACCGCCACCGCCGACTCACTCCTGGTCCTAAACGTCGCCAACGAATCCCGGGCCCAGGCGTTCGTGGCGCGCTCGGGCGCGGTCAGCGCGGGCAGCTATCGCGGCACGCGGCTGCTCCGGTACCCGGCCGGCACGGAGCTTGCGTTCGTCAAGCACTACCTCGCGGTCGGCGACGACGCCAGCGTGCGGGCGTCGATCGACGCCGCCGCCGGCGCGAGCGGCGCGCTCGCCTCCGATTCCGCCTACCGTCGCGCCGAGAGCGGCGTTCCTGCCGACCGGGTGCTCGAGGCGTACGCCTCGGTCAGCGGCGTCAAGCGGCTTCTGGGCGCCCAGCACGGGGCGATCGGCGCGCTCGGATCGCTGCTCTACTCGCCGGCGCTGGCGGGCGTCAGCGTCGCCGTCTCGCCGAGCCCGGCCGGCGCCCACGTCACCGTCCACAGCGTCCTCGACCCGACGCTCGCGCGCGTCAGCGCCGCGCCGCCGGCCCCGTTTGTGCCCACGCTCGAGCGCCTGATCCCGGCCGGCTCGCCGTTCGTGCTCGACCTCACCGGCCTCGACAAGGCCGCCCCGCGGATCCTCGGCGCCGCCACAGCCGCCGGGATCGCCGGGCGCGTCGAGCCGCTGCTGCAGCGGCTGGGCGGAGCGCTCCGGGCCGAGGGCGTCAACGTCCCCTCGCTGCTGTCGATCTTCCGTGGCGAGACCGCGATCGCGGTGGCGCCCGCGGCGAGCCTGTCGCGGCCGCCGTCCCTGGTGATCGTCACACGGACGAGCGATCCGGCTCGCGCGAGCGCCCAGCTCGCGGGCCTCGAGGTCCCGCTCGCGCAGCTGTTCCCGCCGCCCGCCTCGGGGTCCGGGCAGGAGCCGCTATTCAACGCCCGTACGGTGGCCGGGATCACCGCCCAGCAGCTATCGCTGACCCCCGGACTCGAGCTCGATTACGCCGTCACCGGGGGCTTGTGGTGATCTCCTCGAGCCTTGACGGGATCGCCGCCGTGGTCCACCACGAGCACGCGATTGCGCAGGAGCACGAGTTCTCCTCGGCGATGGCCGGTAACCCACAGCGAGTCACCTCGCTACTCTTTCTCGACTTCAGCCAGCTCCTCAGCCTTGGCGAGCAGACAGGCATCTCGCGCAGCGCCGCCCTCACGGCGCTGCAACCGGATCTTCAGCGGATCCGCGCGGTGGGCCTGAGCTCGACGAGCGGGGAGGACGATTCGACCGCGGAGCTGACCCTCCAGATCTCATGACATTGCTTTCCGATAACGAATACCTGTTCACCTCCGAGTCCGTCACCGAGGGCCACCCGGACAAGATCGCCGACCAGATCTCCGACGGCGTCCTCGACGCGGTGATGCGCGACGATCCCACCGGCCGCGTGGCCTGCGAGACGCTCGTCAACACGGGGCTGGTCGTCGTCTCCGGCGAGATCACGACCACCACGTACGTCGACATCCAGGACATCGCCCGCGAGACGGTCAAGCGGATCGGCTACACCGACGCCCAGTACGGATTCGACTACAACACCTGCGCGGTCATCAACGCGATCGACAAGCAATCGCCGGACATCGCGCAGGGCGTCGACCAGGCCTACGAGGCGCGCACCGACCCCGGAGACGACGACGAGCTCGACCTCGCCGGCGCCGGCGACCAGGGGATGATGTTCGGCTACGCGTCGAACGAGACCGACGAGCTGATGCCGCTGCCGATCTCGCTCGCGCACAAGCTGGCCAAGCGCCTCGCCGACGTCCGCAAGGCGGAGATCGTTCCCTACCTGCGGCCCGACGGCAAGACGCAGGTCACGGTCCGCTACGTCGACGGCCGCCCGGTTGAGATCGAGAAGCTGCTGATCTCCACCCAGCACCGTGACGGCGCCGAGTCGCTGATCAAGGACGACCTGTGGGAGCACGTGATCCTGCCAGTGCTGCCGGCCGAGCTCTACGACGCGCGCAAGCTCCAGAAGAACCTGCTCGTCAACCCGACCGGCCGGTTCGTGATCGGCGGCCCGATGGGCGACTGCGGCCTGACCGGACGCAAGATCATCGTCGACACCTACGGCGGCATGGCCCGCCACGGCGGCGGCGCATTCTCCGGCAAGGACCCGTCGAAGGTCGACCGCTCGGCCGCGTACGCGGCCCGCTACGTGGCCAAGAACGTGGTTGCGGCCGGGCTCGCCGACCGGGTTGAGGTCCAGGTCGCCTACGCGATCGGCGTCGCCCATCCGGTGTCGGTGATGGTCGAGACGTTCGGGACCGAGAAGGTCGGCCGGGCGAAGATCCTCGAGCTCGTGCGCGAGCACTTCGACCTGCGGCCGGGCGCGTTCCGCGATTACCTCAAGCTCCACCGGCCGATCTACCAGAAGACCGCGGCCTACGGCCACTTCGGGCGCGACGACCACGACTTCACGTGGGAGCGCACGGACAAGGCCGATGCCCTGCGTGCGGCCGCGGGCCTCGGCGGAGCGACCGTAGCGGCGTAGTTCGGGGCGCGCATGCGCGCCCCCGCAGCGGGCGCATGCGCCCGCTGGCCACTCGCGCATGCGCGAGTGGCTAAACGTCCTCGGTCGCGGTCGTCCCGGGCGGCGCGCCCTGGATCTCGTGGATCGCCTTGTCGACGACGCGGACGATGCTCTGTGGGTCGGCGACGCCGTCGAAGCGGAAGTCGTAGCCGGACTCGGCGGCCGTGTCGAAATCGACCGTGCCGACCCTCAGCAGCCGGTCGACGAACGTCTGGATCGTGTTGACGTTCTGTACCCGCGCGAGTCGCGTCTCGTGCATCTCGCGCGACAGGATGCCCCGATGGACCGTCAGGCGCTGGTTGGTGATCGTGTAGGTGATCGTGATCCGCCTCACCAGCCCGACGACGAGCGCGATCGTGAACACGATCAGGACTGCGGCGACCACCCAGCCGACCTGGACGCTCTTGCCCGTGATCCTCGTCACCACGCCGGCGATCACGCCCGCGAGCACGGCGAACAGCAGTCCGCGCAGGTAGAAGCTCAGGATCGAGCGCCACGAGGGATGGCCGTGGAAAAAGATCTCTTCACCGGCAGGCGGATCCACGGGCCGTGACCATAACGATCTGAGTGGTCAGATGCCGAGCAGCATTGTCAGCAGGGCCAGACCGATGATCGCCATCGAGGTGACCGACATCAGGCCGGCCAGCGGTGCCGGGTCGACCGACACGGGTCCCGAGCGCTGGAACAGCGCGAACGCCGCCACCACGGGGCTGCCGCCGATCACGCACGGCAGCACCCAGGCGCGCTGCCCCGCCCGCTCGGCCGCGACCATCCCCAGCACGCGCGTGCACGCGTCGAGCGCGATCCCGAACGCGAGCAGCACGTGGCCGGTCCCAAGCGCGACCTCGGCCAGGCCGATGTAGATCTCGGCACCGAGCACGACCAGCAGCGCGACGCCGACCAGGAACCCGGCCGCGACCGCCTGATCGCTCGGGTAGGAGGCGCGCCGGCGCCCATGGGGTCGCGCCGGTTTGATCCGGTCTGGCTGCGTCATCGTCACCAGCGCCCGCGCCACGGGGCTCTCGCGCGGGCCCTCGGAGCCGGGGAGCGCTCCGGTCGGGCGCACGACCTCGGGGAGATCGGCGAGCAGTCGCCGCAGCTCGGCGTCGAGCCCCGCCGGGTCGTCGGCCAGCTCCTCGGGATCGACGATCAGCAGCCGCAGCCCATGCGCCGGCACCGCGTCGTCGAGCATCCGGTCGTGGGCGCCCGCGGCCGTCACGACCACCCGGTTTCCCGGGTAATACGCGTCCACGACGAGCCACTGGTCGGTCGCGCCCCCGGGTAGCCGCAGCCATCCGAACATGTGCCGGCGGCGGCCGATCTCTCCGAGAACCCCGTCGCACGCGGTGAGGATCTCGTCGGCAAGTACCCCCCCGGCGAGACGGTCGCTCGTCATCCTGCGGGCAATCTACTCTGCCTGAGCGCCATGAATGCCGCCAGAACATGATCGCGCGCGTCGAACCGCTGACCAGAACCCGCGCTGTGCGCGGCCCGTTCGACTACCGGCTGGCCGCCGACCAGGCGGACGTGAAGGTCGGGTCGCTGCTGCGCGTGCCGTTCGGCGGGCGGCGCACGCTCGGGGTTGTGGTCGAGCTCGCGGAGCGCTCGGAGCTCGAGCCCGACCGCCTCGCGGCGCCCGACGCAGTGCTGCCGGCCGCGCTCCCGCCCGACCTCGTCTCGCTCGCGGCCTGGATGGCCACCGAGTACTGCTCCACTCCGGCCCGCGCCCTCGGCCTGCTGCTCGCTCCCGGCGCGGCCGGGGGCATGCGGGCGAAGGAGGTGCTGGTGGCCGAGCTGACAGCGGCGGGGCGCGGGGCGCTCGATCCGGGGGCGAGGTTGACCGAGGGCCAGCGTGGGATCCTCTCGGCCCTCGCCGCCCACGGGGAGGTTGTCGCGGCCGAGCTCGGGACCGCGAGCCTGCGGCGGCTCGAAGCGCGCGAGCTCGTGCGTCTGCGCCGGGCCCGCAGCCGCCGCCGGCCGGCCCCCCACCGCGTCGGAGCGGCGAGCGCGGTGGCCCCGACGCTGACCGCCGAGCAACGGACGGCGCTCGATGCGATCCTGGCTGCGCTGCGCGGCGGCGGCCACGAGCGCCTCCTGCTCCACGGCGTCACCGGTTCGGGGAAGACCGAGGTGTACCTGCAGGCCGTGCGCGAGACGCTCGCGGCCGGCCGCAGCGCGATCGTGCTCGTCCCCGAGATCGCGCTCACCCCGCAGGCGCTTCACCGCTTCGAGGCTCGCTTCGGCGAGGTCGTCGCCGTCATGCACTCAGCGCTCGGACAGGGCGAGCGCTACGACGAGTGGCAGCGGATGCGCAGCGGCGAGGCGCGCGTGTGCGTGGGCCCGCGCTCGGCCGTGTTCGCACCGTTGCCGGACCTCGGCCTGATCGTCGTCGACGAGGAGCACGAGGGCTCCTACAAGCACGAGGGGGACCCACGCTACGACGCCCGCACGGTGGCCGAGCACCGTGCCCGTCAGCACCACGCCGTGCTCCTGCTCGGCAGCGCCACGCCCCGGCCCGAGAGCGCCTCCTCGACGCCGCGCCTGCGCCTCTCCAGACGGATCGACGGGCGCCCGCTCCCGCACGTCGACGTCCTCGACATGCGCGGCCTGCACCACCCCCTGCACCCGGAGACGCGGATGGCACTGGCGGACTGCCGGCGCAGCGGGAGCAAGGCGATCATGCTGCTCAACCGCCGCGGCTGGTCGAATTTCCTGTCCTGCCGCTCGTGCGGCAGGGTGTGGATGTGCCCGAACTGCGAGGTCGCGCTCGTGCTGCATCGCAGCGGCGGGTTCATCGCCTGCCACCACTGCGGCCACCGCGAGGCGGTTCCGAGCCGCTGCCCGAGCTGCGCCTCAGTCGCCGTGGCCCGCCACGGCGCGGGCACCGAGCGCCTCGAGCGCGAGCTCTCCGAGGCGCTCGGCGACCCCGCCTTCCCGGTCCTGCGCCTCGACGCCGATGCCACCGGGTTGGGTGAGCGCGCGGCCACGCTGAATCGCTTCGAGGCCGCGCCGGCTGGGCTTTTGATCGGCACTCAGATGGTGGCCAAGGGCCACGACTTCGCCGACGTCGCACTCGGGATCGTTCTCGACGCCGACCAGACACTGCGCTTCCCGGACTTCCGCTCCGAGGAGCGGACGTTCGCGCTGGTGACTCAGCTGGCCGGGCGCGCGGGTCGCGCCGGCGCGAACGGGCGCGTGCTGGTCCAGACGCTGGCACCCGAGGCGCGCTCGATCAGCTTCGCCGCCCGGCACGACTCCGACGGCTTCCTGGCCGACGAGCTGTACCGGCGCCGCGCGCTCGACTACCCGCCGTACTCCTCGCTGATCCGGATCGTGTGCTCGGCCGAGGAACCGGGTCCGGCGGGCGAGGTGGCCGGCGAGCTCCACGCCCGCATCAGCCCTCCGTCCGCGACCGTGCTCGGGCCGGCCCCCCTCTTCCGCCTGCGCGGCCGGGCGCGCAGCCAGCTCATGATCAAGGCGCAGCAGCGCGCGGCCGCGATCGAGGCCGTCGGGCGCGCGGTCTCAGAGATCGCCCCCGGGGCGGCGCGCCGCGGTGTCAGCGTCAGCGTCGACGTCGATCCCCAGTAGCGCCCGACTAGACTTGCCAGCGTGTCGGAAGAGACGACCGAGACCGCTGAAGTCGAGCCCGAGGAGGACGAGGCCCCCGAGCCTCAGCTCGACCCCGAGCTCGCGGCGCGGCGCAACGCCGCCCTCGCCCACGTGCGCAAGTTCGGCGATCCGGTGCTGCGCACCCGCGCGCGGCCGGTCGAGCAGATCGACGATGCCCTGCGCTCGGAGATCGCGCGCATGGGCGAGCTGATGAGCGACGCTCTCGGCGTCGGTCTCGCCGCCACCCAGCTCGGGGTGCTGCACCGCGTGCTCGTCTACCGCGTCCAGCAGCAGGCGCCCGTCGCGGCGCTGATCAACCCCGAGATCGAGTGGCGCGGCGACGAGGAGGAGAGCGCCGAGGAGGGCTGCCTCAGCCTCCCGGCCGTCGCGGTCGACGTCGAGCGTCCAGTCCACGTCCGTGTCAGGGCACTCGACGAGCACGGCCGGCCGATCGTGATCGAGGCCACCGGGCTCGAGGCGCGCGTGATCCAGCACGAGGTCGACCACCTCGACGGTGTTCTGATCCTCGACCGCACCTCGCGCGATCAGCGCAAGGACGCGATGCGGACGCTGCGCGAGGCTCAGCAGGCGGCCTGAGCGCTTCTTTGCGGACCGTCTTCCTCGGCACATCCGACTTCGCCGCGGCCGTGCTCGAGCGGCTGGCCGACTCCGCGCACCGGCCCGTGCTCATCATCACGCGGCCCGACCGCCCGCGGGGGCGGGGCCGGCAGATGGCCTCACCGCCCGTCGCCGACGCGGCCCGCGCGCTCGGAATCCCGGTCGAGCAGCCCGCGTCGGTCAACGACGACGACGCGCGGGAACGGATCTCGGCCGTGTCGCCGGACGCGCTCTGTGTGTGCGCTTTCGGAGCGCTGATCAAGGAGCCGCTGCTCTCCGAGCACTGGATGCTCAACGTGCATCCGTCGCTGCTACCGCGCTGGCGCGGCGCCGCGCCGGTCGAGCGGGCGATCATGGCCGGTGACGAGGCCACCGGGGTGTCGATCATGCGCGTCACCGCCGGGCTCGACAGCGGTCCGGTCTGCGCGCGGCGGAGCGAGCCGATCGCTGCGGATGACACCTACGGCAGCCTCGCCGGCCGGCTTCAGCGCCTCGGCGGTGAGCTTCTCGTCTCGGTGCTCGACGAGCGGCCCGAGTGCGCCGAGCAGGACGACTCGCTGGCCACCTACGCCGAGAAGATCTCGCCGGAGGACCGCGAGCTCGACCCGGCGCGCAGCGCTCGCGAGCTCGAGCTCGTCGTGCGCGCGCTGACGCCGCACATCGGGGCCCGCGTCCGGCTCGCGGACGGGACGCTGCTCGGAGTGCGCGAGGCGCGGGCGGTCGCGGAGCGCGGACCGACGCCAGGGACCGTTTCCCTGGACGGCCTCGTCCCGGTGCTGGGATGTGCCGAGGGGGCGCTCGAGCTGCTGAGCGTGCAACCGCCCGGCAAGCGCGCGATGACCGGCGCGGAATACCTGCGCGGACATCGGCGGTGAGCGCGATCACGCCGGCCCGCCGGTGCGCCTTCGCGGTGATCCGGCGCGTGTTCGAGCAGGGCGCCTACGCGGACCGCGCGCTGCAGGCCGAGTCGCGAGGGCTCGACCGCCGGGATCGCGCGCTCGCGACCACGCTCGCGTTCGGGACCGTCCAGCGCCGTGGGACGCTCGACCACGTGATCTCGCAGCTCGTCTCGCGGCCGCTGGCCGAGCTCGACGCGCCCGTGCTCGCGGCGCTCCGGCTCGGGGTGTTCCAGATCCTGTTCCTGGGTGGCGTCGCCGACCACGCGGCGGTCAACGAGAGCGTCGAGCTGGCCAAACGCGACGCTCGGGGCGGGGCGGGGCTCGTCAACGCGGTCCTGCGCCGGGCCGCGCGGGAGGGACCGGGGCTGCTTGCGGTCCTTGACGACAGCAGTCCCGCCGCAGCCGCGCTCCTGTACTCGGTGCCGGAGTGGCTGGCCGCGATGTGGTTCGAGGAGCTCGGCGCCGAGCGCGCACGGTCGCTGCTGCGCCGGATCAACGAGCCGGCCGAGTCCGCCCTGCGGGTGAACACGCTGGTCGCCGACGTGGCGGGCGTGGTCGAGCGCCTGCCCGTGGCCGCGCGGGGGGACGCCGAGCTCCCCGAGGCGCTCGTGCTCGAGGGCCCGTTCGACGCCCATGGCTCGGAGCTCTTCGCGGAGGGTGCGATCACACCGCAGTCGCGCGGGTCGATGCGCGTGGCGCGGATGCTCGCGCCCGTGGGGGGCGAGCGCGTGCTCGACCTCTGCGCCGCGCCGGGCGGCAAGACGACGCACCTGGCGGCGCTGATGGAGGACCGGGGCGAGATCGTCGCGGTCGAGCGTCATCCCGGGCGGGCCGACGCGCTGCGGCGGATGTGCGCGCGGATGCAGGCGAGCAGCGCGCGCGTGATCACCGCGGACGCGGCCGAGCCCGCCCCCGAGCCTCCGTATCACCGCGTCCTCGTCGATCCCCCGTGCAGCGGCCTCGGGACGCTCCAGTCGCGGCCCGACGTCCGCTGGCGCGCCTCGCCGGAGTCGATCGCCGAGCTCGCTTCGCTCCAGGCCCGGATCCTCGCCGCGGCCGGGGCCGCGACAGCCGCCGGAGGGACGCTCATCTACTCGGTGTGCACGATTTCACACGCCGAGGGCCACCGGGTGGTGGAGGCTTTCCTGGATGCCCAACCGGACTTCAGCGCCGACGGCGCCTACGTGCAGCTGTTCCCCGATCTCGACCACACCGACGGCTTCTTCATCGCCAAACTGCGGCGAGCGTGACCGCCCCGCCGGTTTGACGCCGGGTGCCCTCGTTAACCTAGAGAGCCGTGACCGAACCCCCCATCAAACTCGGTCCTGAGTGTCCCAACTGTGGCGAGCCGTGGCTGCGCCCGACCGCCGTGCCCGGCCGGTACCGCTGCGTCTACTGTCTGCAGCGCTACGAGCTCGTCTCCGTGTGCCCCAACTGCGGGGAGCACTCCACGATCGTGCGCATGTCCAGCACCGCGATCGTGGCCTGCAATCACTGCCACGGCAGCATGCTCAAGGCGGTCTAGGGCGGGTGGCCGACAGCCCGCTCGGAGGACTGAGGGTGGCACCGTCGATCCTCTCGGCGGACTTCGCCCGCCTCGGGTCTCAGGTCGACGAGGTGCTCGCGGTCGGCGCGTCCGTGATTCACGTCGACGTGATGGACGGACACTTCGTGCCCCCGATCACCTTCGGCGCCCTGATTGTTGGCGCGCTCGCCGACCGCGTCCACGCCGCCGGGGCGATCATCGACGTGCACCTGATGATCGAGCAGCCCGAGCGCCAGGTGGCCGAGTTCGCCCGCGCCGGCGCGGACAGCATCACCGTGCACGCCGAGGCGACGCCCCACCTCCACCATGCACTCCAGTCGATCCGCGAGGCGGGGTGCCGGGCAAGCGCGGCGATCTGTCCGGCCACGCCGGCCGACGCCCTCGCCGAGGTGGCCGACGACTCGCTCGACATGGCGCTGTGCATGAGCGTCAATCCCGGCTGGGGGGCCCAGAAGTTCATTCCCGCCTCGCTCGACAAGCTCGCGCGGATGCGGCGCGGGTTGCCCTCCGACGTGGCGCTCGAGGTCGATGGCGGCGTACACGAGAGCACGGTCGGAGGGTGCGTGAACGCGGGAGCCAACGTGCTCGTCACGGGCTCGGCCGTGTTCGGCTCGGAGGACCCGGCGGCGGCGTACCTGGCGATCGACGCCGCCGCGCGGGCGGCCGTTCGGTAGGGTCCCGGCCATGGTGAGGCGCAAGGCTCCGGCGGTGCTCGCGATGCTCGCGACCGTGGCCGCACTCGCCGGCTGCGGCGGATCGAGCTCCTCAGGTGTCAGCGCCGCCGCCTACGTGAAGGCGATCTGCTCGTCGATAGGCCCGTTCGAGAAGGACGTTCAGACCCGCAGCAGCTCGCTCAACCTTTCCTCGCTCTCGAGCGCCGCCCAGGGCAAGACGGCGCTCCAGGGCTTCCTCGCGGCGATCGTCGCGGACACCGACAAGACGGTCACCCAGCTCAAGGCCGCCGGCACGCCCAACGTCACCAACGGCAAGCAGATCGCGACCACGCTGGTGGGAGCGTTCTCGGCCCTCAAGGGGACGCTGGCCCAGGCCGAGGCGAAGGCCGGCTCGCTCCCGACCGGCAGCCCGCAGGCGTTCCAGGCCGCCGCTCAGTCGCTCGGCACCACAGTGCAGTCGTCGATGAGCTCGATCGGATCGAGCCTCAATGGGCTCAAGAGCTCGGACCTCGAGAAGGCCGCGGCCAACGACCCGACCTGCAAGAGCCTGGCCGGCGGCTGATCCTCAGGCCTTGGCGGGCGCCGGGTGTCAGGCCTTGGCAGGCGCCGGGTGGTCAGGCCTTGGCGGGCGCCGGGGGGGTGCCCGAGGTGGCGGGCCCACGCCGGTACACGACTGACAGCAGGCCGCACAGCACCAGCGCGGCGGTGAAGTAGCCGACCTCCACGCGCGTCACCTCGTTGGAGATCGTGCTGGTGGCCACGAGGATCACGAACAGAGCCGCGGAGACCAGCCACGCAGCCGAGGCGATTGCGGCGCGGCCCCGCGCCAGGGCGGCCTGGTTGAGCGTCCCCGCGATCAGGTGCAGACCCATGCCGATGGCCATGACGGCGAGGCCGAAGCGACCGTAGTGGAAGCCCTTGTTGCCGAGCAGCGCGGTCATCACGAACGGGCCAACCAGCAGCAGGCCGAGCGCCACGGCGCCGGCGAACGCGGTGATCGCTGAGATTGTGAGCCGGATCGCCCGGTGGAACTCATCCGGGCTCGACTTGGCCTCGAGCCCGGCCAGGTGGGGGAGGATCGAGGTCTGGATTGCCTGGAACAGCTGCAGCGGGGCGCGCACGATCAGCAGAACGTTGAACACGAAGCCGGCCAGCGCGCGCCCGGATGTGTGGTTCACGATCAGCACGGCCGCGTTCATCAGCGTCTGCTCGGCCAGCATGATCCCCACCACCGCGAACGCGAAGCCGGTTCCGAACTTGAACGAGAGGTCGACCGAGGCCTCCTCGATCTGCGCGTGTGCCGGGCCCTCGCGGGCCGCGTCCGCGACCTCGATCCCCTCCAGCCCCCGCATCCTGTAGCGCGAGAATGCGAACGGGATCACCAGCAGGGAGACGAACGGAGCCACGGCCATGCCGGCCGCGACGACGTTCTGGCCCGTTCCGATCCCGATCGCGGCGATCAGGGCGAACAGGAAACGTGAGGTCGACTCGAGGAACACGAGGGCGCCGTAGAGCGCGAAGCGCTGATGGCCGGCCAGCCAGCCACGGGCGAAGTAGCTCGCGGCATAGGCGAGCACGCCGATCACGAGGATCCAGTAGAGGGTGGTCGATCCGTCGAACAGGTTGTGCTCGATCCGGGGGCGGAGGATGATCGCGGCGATCAGGAACAGGAGCGCGAACCCGAACTGGATCAATGCCGGGGTGCGCAGCGGATGGCCGTGCAGGCCGCGCGCGCGACGGTCGGCGATGGTGCGCGACAGCAGCTGCTCCACCGGCCGGTAGATCACCGACAGGACGACGAACATCACGGCCCAGCACAGCGACACGCGACCGTAGGCCTGGACCGAGAGCACGTGGCTCGAGACGGCGAGGTAGGCGAACGTGAAGATGCCGGTGGAGGCGATCCCGATCGAGAGGATCCGCGCGCCGGACGCGTACGAGCGGCCGCCGCCGGGGTCCTGCGCGGGCGCGTGGGGTGGCTGGTCCCCGGCGGGGGGAACCTGCACCGTCTCGATCTCGCCCGTCATCAGGACACTGCTACCAGCAACATCGTCCACGGAAACGGCGAGCGCGCCTCGCGAACCTCGCCGTGGCGGCCGAGGAGCTGGACGAACGAGCGCTTCGAAAAGTGGTTCACGTGACCAGGCGTGTTGCCCAGCTGCTTCAGATACGCCCCGCGGGCCATGTTCAGCCCTCGCCACAGCGGCTCGCGTGGGACCGAGACCAGCAGGTGGCCGCTGGCCACCCGAGCCATCTCGGAGACCGTGTGCTCGGGGTCCGGCACGTGCTCGAGCACCTCGATCGCAGCGGCGAGCTCGAACTCCCCGTCGGCGAAGGGCAGGTTCCCGGCCGACATCGTCATGAACTCGAGGTTGGGCCGCCGGCGGTTCGCCCACTCGGCCTGGAGCTTGCTGTCCTCGAGGTCGAGCCCGACGATCCTTCCGCTGCCGAGGCGCTCCGCCCAGCGCTCGGTAAGGACGCCCTCGCCGCAGCCGACGTCGAGGACCGAGTGCGGGGCCGCGCGGGTGAAGAGCTCGTCCAGCGTCGCCTCGAACGAGGCCATCAGCCGGCGCACAACCGGGTTGGTCGAGCCGTACTTGTCGAAGGTGTTGCCGGTTGGGACCGGCGTCGCCGTCCCGGGGGGAGCGGCGCTCATACCTCGAGTGCCTCGCGATCTCCGCCGGTCGGCGGGGTCTTGGCCGGCGGTTGATCTGCCTTGCCGGTGTCGGACTTCGCGTCCGGCGGCGCCCCCGGCTCGTAGTGCGAGGGCTCGACCCCGAGCTGCAGCTCGATCCGGCGCACGCGCTCGAATGTGCGCTGGGAGAGCGTCCGCTGCGCGTCGAGGAGGTCGCCGATCACGCCGAGCGAGCCGAGCAGCATCGCCGCGTTGAACAGCACGGCGCCGAGGATCAGCGACTGGACGTGGCCCTTGCCCTGGCCCTCGATGAAGTAGACGACGAAACGAATGAACACCGCCAGCGCGGCCGCGCCCATCACCAGCGCACCGCCCCAGAACACCTTGAGCGGCTCGTACTGCGAGTAGATCCGGAAGATCGAGAGGGCGTTGCGCCGCACGTACGCGGGAATTGAGGGGAACAGACGCGACTCGCGCGTCTTCGGGTTCGTGTGGATCGGCACATGATCAACCGCGACGAGCAGCTTGCCGGCCTGGATGATCGTCTCGAGCGTGTAGGTGAACTTCGAGGACACCGCCTGCATCTGCAGCGCCGCCTCCCGGTTGTAGGCCCGGAAGCCGGAGGTCGTGTCGGGGATCGCCGTGGAGGACGCCTGGCGCACGACCCACGATCCGAGGCGCTGGAGCAGTTTCTTCACGGCCGAGAAGTGCTCGAGCGTCTCGACCTGGCGGTCGCCGACCACCATGTCCGCCTGACCCCGCAAAATCGGCTCGACGAGCTTGGGGATGTCGCTGCCCTCGTACTGGTTATCCGCATCTGTGTTCACGATCACGTCGGCGCCCAATTTCAGACCGGCGTCGAGGCCGGCCTGGAACCCTGCCGCGAGGCCCTTGTGGTTGGTCAGGCGCACGATGTGGTCGACCCCATGCTCCCGCGCGACCTCGATCGTCCGGTCGGTCGACCCGTCGTCGATGATCAGCCACTCGACCGTGTCGAAGCCCGGCACCTCGCGGGGTAGACGGCTCAAGGTCAGCGGAAGCTGCCCCTCTTCGTTGAAACAGGGAATCTGGATGATGAGCTTCATGGCGCTTCACCGAACGGTATCGAGGTCTCCCGGGTTAATGCACGGCGGCGGCCGGGGACGCCCGGGCGGGCCGTAACCCCACGAGCGCCGCAACCGCACCGGCCGGTCGGGATACTGGACGCCTAGGTTATGGAAAGCGCGACGCTCACCCGGCCCGAGGCCGGCCCGACGTTCACCGGCCGCTCCGCGGGCCCCCGCTCGCGCTTGCGCCCAGGGCGGGGATCGAGCGAGGCTCGGCGGCGCGACCTGCACCGCCCCGCGCTTGTGGTGCTGCTCGCGATCTCGCTGCTGGTGCGCCTGTGGGGCATCAAGCAGGGGCTGCCGTACAGCTACAACGTCGACGAGGCGACCCACTTCGTACCCCGCGCGGTGGCCTTCTTCGGCCACGACCTCAACCCGCATTACTTCCTCAACCCGCCCGGCTACTCGTACCTGCTCCACATCGTGTTCGAGTTCTGGTTCGGGAGCGCCGACGCGGTCACCCGCACCTATGCCACCGACCCCACGAGCCTGTTCGTGGTCGCCCGGGTCGTGGCCGCCGTGCTCGGCACGGTCAGCGTGTGGCTGACCTACCTGGCCGGGGCGCGGCTGTTCAACCGGACGGTCGGCCTGCTCGCCGGAGCGATCATCAGCTTCGCCTTCCTGCCCGTCTTCTATAGCCATCTGGCCCTCAACGACGTGCCGACGCTCGCGCCGGTCGCCCTGTCGCTGTACGGGGTCGCCGGAGTTGTCCGTCGCGGTCGCCGGCGTGACTACGCGATCGCCGGAATCGGAATCGGTCTCGCCGCCGCGACGAAGTACACCGGTGGGATCACCCTCCTCTGCCTGCTCGCGGCGTTCGTCTGTGACGCCGCCGGAGAATCCGTGTGGCGCTCGCTGCGCCGTCTCGCCGGCGCGCTGCTGCTGGCCCTGGTCGGATTCCTGATCGCCAACCCGTACGCGGTGCTCGACTTCTCCGCCTTCCAGGCCGGGGTCTCATCTCAGGCCTCGCTCGCCGCCGGGCAGGACCCGGTCAAGCTCGGGAGCACCCCCGGCAGCGGCATCACCTACTACCTCTGGACGTTCACCTGGGGGCTCGGGTGGGGCCCGACGCTGGCCGCCGTGGGCGGATCGGTGCTCCTGTTCTTCCGCCGGCGGTTCGCGATGGCCCTCGTGCTGCTGCCGGCGCCGATCGCATTCATCGTGTTCATGGGCAACCAGCAGCGGTTCTTCGGCCGCTGGCTGATGCCGATCTTCCCGATCGTGGCGGTGCTCGCCGCCTACGGGGCGGTGGAGGCGGTCCGCTGGCTCTCGCGCGCGACCCGGCTGCGCACCTCCTTCGTCGGGGCGCTGATCGCGGTCCTGATGCTCGCCCAGAGCCTCGTCGCGGTGCTCCACAACGACGCTGTGCTGGCCCGCCCGGACACGCGCAACCTGACCCGGGCGTGGATGGTCAGCCATGTCCCCGCGGGAGCGAAGATCGTCGTCGAGCCCGTCGTCTCGGACAACTGGGCCGCCGACATCGGCCACTCGCTGCCGTGGACTCCGAGCGGCGAGCGCTGGTGGCGGTTCGCGACCTGGCTGAGCGACGTGGACGAGCACGGCAACCCGCTGCCGGCGGGCCAGCGGCGGTTCGTGCTCGTCGACCAGTACGAGCGCACGCTGCGGCCGGCGCTGCTCGACGAGTACGTCCAGCACGGCTACTGCTGGCTGGTCGTGGGCTCGCTCCAGGCCGGGCGCGCGTTCGCCCAGCCCGAGGCCGCGCCCGAGGCGGTGCACTACTACGCCGCGCTGGCCAATCGCGCGCGCCTCGTCTACCACGTCAGCCCGTTCTCGGCCGGCACCCATCCGGTGCCCTTCAGCTTTGACTGGTCGATCGACTATTACCCGCGCCAGTACTACCGCCCCGGCCCGGAGATGAGCGTCTACCGGCTGACCGGCGGCGTCTGCGGGCCTTAGCGGATTGGCGCTATCAGCCGGCGGGTCGCGCCCCCGGACGCGTCCTATCCTGTAGCCCACCGACATGGATCTCAAGACCGACATGGATCGTCGCCACCTGGCCCGAGCGATCGACCTGGCCGAGCAGGGGCGTGGACGGGTTAGCCCGAACCCGCTCGTGGGCGCCGTGATCGGCCGCGACCGAGAGACGCTGGGCGAGGGCTATCACCGCGCCGTCGGCTCCGCGCACGCCGAGGTCGAGGCGATCGAGGCGGCCGGAGACCGCGACCTCAGCGACGCCACTCTGTACATCTCGCTGGAGCCCTGCTGTCATCACGGCCGCACACCACCGTGCACCGACGCAATCAGGGAGGCCGGCATCCACCGGGTCGTGATCGCCTCCGAGGACCCGAGCGCCCACGCCTCGGGCCGGGGCCTGGGGATCCTGCGCGACGACGGCATCGACGTGGTGATGGCCGACGGCGAGCTCGCCGCCCGCGCCCGGCTCCTCAACCAGCCCTTCCGCAAGCACGCGCGCACCGGGCGCCCGTGGGTGCTGTTCAAGTCGGCGATGTCGCTCGACGGCAAGGTCGCCACCGCCAGCGGGGACTCGAAGTGGATCTCGGGCGAGCCGAGCCGCTTTCGCGCCCACCACTGGCGCGCCGAGTGCGATGCAGTGGCGGTCGGGATCGGGACCGCGCTGGCCGACGACCCGCAGCTGACCGCGCGCGTGGAGGGGGTGGAGCGCCAGCCCCGCCGGATCGTCTTCGACTCGCTCGCCCGCCTGCCGCTCGACTCCAAGCTGGTCCGCGACGCACGCCGCATCGCCCTCACGGTGGTCGTCTCGCGGGCGGCGCCGCGGACCGCCACCGACGCGCTCGAGATCCACGGCGCCGAGGTGATCGTCGCCACGGGCGAGAACGAGACCGCGCGCGTGCGCTCGGCGCTCGATCAGCTCGGCGCGGCGGGCGTCGGATCGATCCTGCTCGAGGGCGGGCCGCACCTGGCGGGCGCGTTCCTCGACGCCGGCGAGGTCGACGAGATGCGCCTGTTCCTGGCCCCGATCGTGCTCGGCGGCCGGACCGCCCGGGTGCCGCTCGAGGGCGAGGGCGTCGAGACGATCGCCGAGGCTGCGCGTGCGCTGACGATGGACTGCGAGAGCGTCGGCGCGGACCTGCTGATCTCCGCCCGCATGAAGGAGTGGTGAATGTTCACGGGGCTGGTCGAGGATCTCGGGAACGTGTTCGAAGCCGACATCGGGGTTGACGGCGTCCGGCTGACGATCGAGACGCCGCTGAGCGAGGAGCTCGAGGTGGGCGACTCGGTGGCCGTCAACGGCGTGTGCCTGACCGCGACCTGGGTCGGAAACGGCGCCTTCGACGTCGACGTGATGCACGAGACGCTCGCGAGCACCTCGCTGGCCAAGCTCGAGCCCGGATCCTCGGTCAACCTCGAGCTGGCCCTGCGCGCGGGCGACCGGCTCGGCGGGCACATCGTCCAGGGCCACGTCGATGGGGTCGGCAACCTGTCCGACGTGGAGGACGACGGGTTTGCGCGGCGGCTGCGGATCGAGGCGCTCGAAGAGGTGCTGCGCTACGTGGTGCAGAAGGGCTCGATCACCGTCGACGGCGTGTCGCTCACGGTGGCGGCCGTGGATAACCAATCCTTTACCGTGTCTCTGATACCAGAGACCTTGCAACGCACGAATCTCGGCACCGCCGAGCCCGGAACGACCGTGAACCTGGAGGTCGACGTGTTGGCCAAATACGTGGAAAAGATGGTGCAGAACACCATCGGAGCGAGACCATGAGCTCGGTGCAAGCCCCGTTCGCGACGATCGAGGAGGCGATCGACGACATCCGCCAGGGCAAGATGGTGGTCGTCGTCGACGACGAGAACCGGGAGAACGAGGGCGACCTGACGATCGCGGCTCAGTTCGTGACGCCCGAGGTCATCAACTTCATGGCCAAGGAGGGGCGCGGGCTGATCTGCCTGGCGCTCACGCACGAGCGCTGCGACGAGCTTGGCCTCGACCTGATGGCGGCGAAGAACGAGTCGGCCTTCGAGACCGCTTTCACGGTCTCGATCGAGGCCCGCTCGGGCGTCTCCACGGGGATCTCGGCCGCCGACCGCGCGCACACGATCCAGGTCGCGATCGACCCAGAGACCTCGCCGCGCGAGCTGGTCCAGCCGGGGCATGTGTTCCCGCTCAAGGCCAAGGCGGGCGGCGTGCTCGAGCGCGTCGGGCAGACCGAGGCCGGCGTCGACCTGGCCCGGCTCGCCGGGCTGAACCCGGCCAGCGTGATCTGCGAGATCATGAACGACGACGGGACGATGGCCCGCGTCCCGGACCTCGTTCCCTATTGCGAGCGCCACGGCCTGAAGATGGTCACCGTCGCCGACCTCGTCGCGTACCGGCGGCGGACGGAGAAGCTCGTCGAGCGCGTCGTCTCGACCAAGCTCCCGACCGGCTTCGGCGACTTCGTCGCCGTCGGCTACCGGTCACTGGTCGATAACAAGCACCACGTCGCGCTCGTCAAGGGCGACGTCGCCGAGGTCGATGACGTGCTCGTCCGCGTCCACTCCGAGTGCCTGACCGGCGATGTCTTCCACTCGCTTCGCTGCGACTGCGGCGAGCAGCTCGAGTCGGCGCTCGCGATGATCGAGCGCGAGGGCTGCGGCGTCCTGCTCTACCTGAGCCAGGAGGGCCGTGGGATCGGGTTGCTGAACAAGCTGCGGGCCTACAAGCTCCAGGAGGAGGGACTCGACACGGTCGACGCCAACCTGCGCCTTGGCCTGCCCGCCGACCTACGGGACTACGGAATCGGCGCCCAGATCCTCGTCGACCTCGGCCTCACCTCGATCCGGATCCTCACGAACAACCCGAAGAAGATCTCCGGCCTCGCAGGCTACGGGCTGTCGGTGACCGACCAGATCCCGATCGAGCACGTTCCGAACCCTCATAACGAGGCGTACCTCCGGGCCAAGCGCGACAGGCTCGGCCACACGCTTCACCATCAGGGCCTCGCCCTCGACGAGGAGATGCTCAAGGCCGAGCACGACCAGGATCGCCGGCGCACTGCAGATGGCGGGTGAGCGGCGGGTCGCGCTGTGCGTGGCGCGCTTCTACGAGGAGCTCGCTGATCGGTTGGAGGCCGGGGCGCGGGCGGCGCTGGCGGAGGCCGGCATCGACGACGTCGATCGCTTCGACGTCCCGGGTGCCTTCGAGCTGCCGCTGATCGCCCGCTACACGGCCGAGTCGGGCCGCTACGACGCGATCGTCTGCCTCGGCGCGGTGATTCGCGGGGAGACCGACCACTACGACTACGTGTGCGGCGAGGCTGCACGCGGGATCCAGCAGGTCCAGCTGCTGACCGGCATGCCCTGCGGCTTCGGCCTGCTCACCGTGGACACGATGGAGCAGGCGCTCGACCGGGTCCAGGGCGGCTCCAAGCGCGACACCGGCCGCCACGCCGTGGAGGCCGTGCTCGCCTCGCTGGCCGTCAAGCAGCAGCTGACCGGAAGGCGAGGGCCGACCGGCTTCGCGGCCGCGGACTAGTCAGACGATCTAGTGACCCTTGTGCTTGCCGTGGCCGGCGCCGTGGCCAGGAGGGGCGCCGCCAGCGTTGACCTGGGCGCCCACGGCCTGTAGCGCCGCCTGCAGCTCGGCCCTGACCACCCCGGTCTGGTTGGGGATCTGCAGGCGCCGGTAGAGAATCGGGATCGCCGCGCGCGGGTCGCCGGCCATCCGCAGGGAGTGCCCGAGGTCGAACAGCGCGTAGGCGTAGGTGAGACTGCTCGGGCTGGCCGCGGCGAGGGCCTGGCGAAGCACGGGGATTGCCCCGGCGTAGTTGCCCGAGTCCATCAGCTGGTGGCCGTGCGCCTCGAGCGTGTCGGCGGTGGGAGCGGGCGTCGTCGCGGCGGCCTGGGTCCCGGTGACCGGCGTGAGGGCCGGATGCGGTGGGGCGGCGTGATGCGTGGCCCGATGGCGGGCCGGCCGGCGGGCCGGCGCCGGAAGCTTCGGCTTGGCGCTCGTCGAGGCCACGCGAGCGTGAGAGCTGCCCGATCCATGGTCGGCGCCCGCCGCCACTCCGATGCCAAGGGCGGCCGCGGCCAGGGCGGCGATCGCGAGCCCGCGCCGGGGAACTCGGCGCCCGTCGCGAGTGCGGCTGCGCGCCGGCGGCCGGGGCGGGGCGATCGCGGCTCTCTGGGGGCGGGGCGCTTTGTGGGGGCGGGGCTTGGCGGCGGGCGCCTCTCGGGGCGGGCCGCCGGGGCGGGCGTCTGGGCGGCGGCTGTGGCCGGGGCCGCGATCGCAGTCGCCGCCGCGGACATCGCCCCTCCGCGCCTGATGCTGCGCCCGGCCCGCTCGGTCAGCGCCAGGTCGAGTGTGTCGACGAGCGCCGTCGCGGTCGGCCAGCGGTCCTCGGGCTGCTTGGCCATTCCACGTGCGAGGACCGCGTCGACGGCCCTCGGAATGCCGGCGTCGCGGCCGCTCGCGCGGGGTACCGGCTGCTCGACGTGCAGCCGCGCCTGGGCGGCGAAGTGCTCGGCCGTGAACGGCCGCTCGCCGGTCAGCAGCTCGAACGCCACGACCGCGAGCGCGTAGCGGTCACCGGCGTCCGTGGCCCGCTGGCCGAGGACCCGCTCGGGGGACAGGTAGGCGGCGGTCCCGAGCAGGTAGCCGGTGCTCGTGATCGTCTCCTCGCTGCCAAGGCGCGCGATCCCGAAGTCGGCCACGTGCAGGCCCCGCCCGCGGTCGAGAAGGAAGTTCGCCGGCTTGATGTCGCGGTGTACGACGCCGCTGCCGTGTGCGTAGTCGAGCGCGGAGGCCGCCTCGTGCAGCCACCGCAGCGTGTCCTCGCGGGTAACGGCCCCGACCCGCAGCGCGTCGGCCACCGTGCCACCGGCCAGGTGCTCCATCACGATGAACGCACGTCGGCCGTCATCCGCCAGGTCGGTGGCCTCGCTGACGTCGTAGATCGTGACCACGTGGGGGTGGCCGGACAGGCGGGCGGCGGCGCGAGCCTCGCGCTTGAAGCGCCGGATCGAGGTCGGATCGTGGGCGAACTGCTCGGCCAGCATCTTGATCGCCACGTCGCGGCCGAGGATGCGGTCGTGAGCGCACCATACGGACGCCATCCCGCCGTGCGCGATCCGCCGCTTGACCTCGTAGCGCTCTGGCAGCTGGAGGTTTCCGAGCAGCCGAATCTCAGGGTCGGCTAGTCGAGCCATTGATGCCGTTCTTTACCCATGAGGTCAGATCCGAACCCGAACGCGGGGCTGGGCCTCCGCTCTCCGAGGGTCCGCCAGCCGATGGTAGTCCCGGTTGCGCTCGACGCCGCAACGGGCGGTGCAGTCCCATCGGGCTATACTCGCCCGCCATGTCCAAGGTCTGTCACGTTTGCGCGAAGGGCCCGGCTTTCGGACACAGCCGAAGCCACTCGATGGTCGCCACCAAACGGCGGTTCGAGCCCAATCTCCAGCGCGTCCGAATCGACGATGCAGGGACGCCGCGACGCGTCTACGTCTGCACGCGCTGTCTCAAGGCCGGCAAAGTAGTCAAGGCCCGTTAGTGCTCGTGGAACAGGGCGCGCTCACCCGGCCACGGAGCAACCCCCACCGAGCCAGCTGACGGCCGGTGTCTGACCCAAGCATCGTTCGCTTTCGGGCGGTTGTGGAGGCGGGGCTGGCTGCCCTCGAGGCGCGCAAGGAGGAGGTCAACGACCTCAACGTGTTCCCGGTCGCCGACGGTGACACCGGCGACAACATGGTTCTCACCCTACGCGCCGTGCTGACCGAGCTCGACCGGCTGTCCGGCGCCTCACAGGACCGCCGATTCGACGACATCGGCCGCGACGAGATCGTCGCCTCGGTCGCCCGGGCCGCGCTGCTCGGCGCCCGCGGCAACTCGGGTGTGATCCTCTCGCAGCTGATCCGCGGCGCTGCCGAGGAGCTCGCCAGCCGTCCCGGTGAGCTCGTCGATCCGGTGCTGATCGGCGCCGCATTGGCGCGCGCGGCCGACCAGGCTTACGGCTCGGTGCGCGACCCGGCGGAGGGCACGATCCTGACCGTGGTCCGGGAGATGGCGCACCGGGTGGCCAGCGAGCTCGCGCACATGCAGGACGGCCGCCTTGAGCCTGGCGCCGCCGCCGAGCAGCAGAACGAGGTCATCGCGAACATCATCGAGAGCGCGCTCGACGCCGGCCAGGAGTCGGTCAAGCGCGGACCGGATCTGCTGCCCGTGCTCCGCGAGGCCGGCGTCGTCGACGCCGGCGGCTACGCGCTCACGGTCCTGCTGGCCGGGATCATCGGCGCGCTGCGCGGAACCGACCCGGTGCCGCTCGAGCACCACGCCTCGGCGCGCGTGACCCACCCGCATCACTCCTCCGCCAGCTACCGCTACTGCACCAACTTCGCCGTCAGCGGCAGCGGCCTGGAGGCCCGGAGCTTCGTTACCGCGCTTGAGGCGCTTGGCGACTCTGTGCTGGTGGTCGGCGATCAGGCGACGCTCAAGGTCCACGTGCACACCGACGACCCCAACGCCGCGACCGCCCTGTTCGTTGACGTCGGCTCCGTCTCCCACCTGGACGTGGCCGATATGCGCGAGCAGGTCCAACGGCGTGACGAGCGGCTTACGGTCCCGCAGCGGCCGGCTGTCTGCGGAGCGCTCGCCGTCGTCACCGGCGAGGGCATGAAGCGGCTATTCGAGAGCCTCGGGATCCGCACGCTCGACGGGGGCCCGACGATGAATCCGTCCACCTACGACCTGCTTGCGGCGATCCATGACATCAGTGCCGAGCAGGTCGTAGTGCTGCCCAACAGCCCCAACGTCGTGATGGCCGCCGAGCGTGCCGCCGAGCTTTCCGACAAGGCGGTGGCCGTGGTGCCGTCGCGCTCGCCGCAGGCTGGGCTCGCGGCGGCCGTCAGCATCGACCCGGACCGCGCCGCGGCCGACAACGCCGCCGTGATGAACCGGACGCTCGAGCGCGTCCGCACCGGCGCTGTCGCACCGGCGGCGCGCGACGACGTCCAGGGCCGCTTCCGCGAGGGCGACGCGATCGGCTTCGTGGAAGAGAAGATCGTCGCCTGGGGCAACCCGCGCGAGACGCTCCGCGACGTGCTCGAGCGCCTCGCGGAGGATGCCGAGCTGATCACATGCCTGCGCGGGGCCAACCCGCCGCTCGACGACGAGATCGTCAACGCGCTCGCGGCGGGCGATGTCGAGTTCGAGCTCAGCGACGGCGGCCAGAAGAGCTATTGGTGGCTGCTGTCGGCTGAGTGAACGGCGACCGGTCCACGGGTCATCATCCGGCCGTGCCGTGATGTCCGCGAGCGCCTTTGCCACCTCCCGCCCGCTCGAGCCCGACGAGCTCCAGGCAGCGCCGGTTCGCTACCCGCGTCCGTCGCGGCTGGCGCGCGCCCTGCGCCTCGACGGGCAGAAGGCCAAGCGCGCCGCCGAGGTCCTCGGACTGCTTACCGTCGGTGACCTGCTCTGGCATCTTCCGCGCGACCGGCGCGAGGCGCGCGCCGTGGCCCAGCTGGTCGCCGGCGAGAGCGCGACCGTGGTCGTGCAGGTCCGCAGCGTCAGCTCGCGCTCGGTCCGCAGGCGCGGGATGCGGCCGATCGTGGAGGCGACCGTGGCCGACGAGACGGGCTCCATGAAGGCGACGTTCTTCAACCAGCCGTGGCTCGTCCAGCGCTACCCGGCCGGTACGCGGCTGGTGCTGCACGGCAAGTACGAGGCGCGCAACCGCTTCCGCGTCTCTGGGCACGCGCCCACCGCCGAGGCCGCGACGGGCGCCGGGGCCGTGGCCCACTACCCGGCCACCGATGGCCTGAGCTCGACCCAGATCCTGGCCCTCGTCCAGGAGCACGCGGGCGCGATCTCCGACGTGCTCGAGCCGCTGCCGGCGCGGATGCGGGTGGCCGAGCGGCTGCCCGACCGAGCCGCCTCCCTGTCGGCCGCTCATTTCCCAGCCGTCGAGGCCGATCAGGATTCAGGCCGTCGCAGGCTCGCCTTCGACGAGCTCCTGCTGGTCCAGCTCGCGCTCATGCGCCGGCGCCGGCTCAGGCGCGGCGCGAGCAGCGCCGCAGTGCTCGACGGCCCCCGTGAGCTCACCGCGCGCTGGCTGGAGACGATGCTGCCGTTCCCGCTCACCGGCGATCAGCGCTCGGCGCTCGAGGCGATCGATGCCGACACGGCCGAGCCGAGGCCGATGCAGCGCCTGCTGATGGGCGAGGTCGGGTCGGGGAAGACGGTGGTCGCGCTGTACGCGCTGCTGCGCGCGGTCGAGCACGGCTACCAGGCCGCGCTCATGGCCCCGACCGAGACGCTGGCCGAGCAGCACTTCGCCACGATCCAGGAGCTGATGCCGGGCGAGCTGGTCACGGTCGGGCTGCTCACGGGGTCAACGCCGGCCGCCCGCCGCCGCGACCTGCTGGCCAAGCTGTCGACGGGCGAGCTGTCGCTGATCGTCGGCACGCACGCGCTGATCGAGGACCCGGTGTCGTTTGCGCGGCTCGCGGTCGTGGTTGTCGACGAGCAGCACCGCTTCGGCGTGCGCCAGCGGGCGGCGCTCGAGGGCGGCTCGGTCTCGGCCGACAGCCCGCACGTCCTGCACATGACCGCCACCCCGATTCCCCGCACGCTGGCGCTGGCCGGCTATGGCGATCTCGATTTCACGCTTCTGCGCGAGCTGCCGCGCGGCCGCCAGCCGATCCAGACCTTCGTCTGCTCCAGCGAGCGCGAGCGGGAGCGCGCGTACGACCGCATCCGCGAGGAGCTCCGGGCCGGTCGCCAGGCGTTCGTCGTCTGCCCGCTCGTGGAGGAGTCCGAGCTGCTCCAGGCCCGCGCCGCCACGGCCGAGTTCGAGCGGCTGCGGACGGGCGAGCTGCGCGACTTCCGCGTCGTGCTGATGCACGGTCAGCTTCGACCGGCCGAGAAGCAGGAGGCGATGGCCTCGTTCGCGCGCGGCGAGGCCGACGTGCTCGTGGCCACGTCGGTGATCGAGGTCGGGATCGACGTCCCGAACGCGACCGTGATGCTGGTGGAGGACGCCGACCGCTACGGGATCTCGCAGCTGCACCAGCTGCGCGGGAGGATCGGGCGCGGCGCCCACGCCTCGCTGTGCCTCCTGTTCGGCGCCAAGGACTCGGCGCGGCTGCGCGCCCTGGCCGAGCACTCGGACGGCTTCGAGCTGGCCGAGATCGATCTGCGGCTGCGCGGGGAGGGTGAGCTGATCGGCACCCGTCAGCACGGGCTCGCGCAGCTACGTGTGGCCGAGCTGCCACGCGACGCCGAGCTGCTCGAGCGGGCACGGATGCACGCCCAGCGGATCTCCGGCGAGGACCCGCTGCTCGAGCTGCCCGAGAACGCGCTCCTGGCCGACGCGCTGAGCGCCGCCTATGGCGCCGAGGCGCAGGCGCCGATCCGCGCGTGAGGGTCGTCGCGGGACGATTCGGTGGGCGCCGGCTCCTTGCGCCACGCGGGCGCGCGACCCGTCCCACGTCCGACCGCGTGCGCGAGGCGCTGTTCTCTGTGCTCGGCTCGGTGGAGGGCGCGCGCGTCCTCGATCTGTTCGCGGGCTCGGGTGCGCTGGCGATCGAGGCGCTCTCCCGAGGGGCCGGCTCGGCGGTGCTCGTCGACTCCTCGGCCGCCGCCGTGGCGGCGATCCGCAGCAACCTTTCGGCACTCGGCGTGGAGGGGGAAGTCCGCCGGGAGCGCGCGCTGCGGTACCTCGAGCGGGCACGGATGGACGCGCGTCAATACGATCTGATCTTCCTCGATCCCCCATACCGCCACGCGAGCACGCTCGGCAGAGAGCTCACGGACGCACTGGGACCCGTGCTCGCACCTGGGGCCCGGATCGTCACCGAGAGCGACCGCCGGACGCCACTCGAGCTCGGCCTCGCCCTCTCGGACGAGCGTCGGTACGGCGACACCCTGATCAGAATCCATGGCCCCCGATAACCGCATCGCAATCTGTCCCGGCTCATATGACCCCGTCACCTACGGGCATCTGGACGTGATCTCGCGCGCCGCCGTGATGTTCGACAAGGTGATTGTCGCCGTCGTCAACCTGCCCGTCCGCAAGGGCGAGACGCTGTTCGAGGCGTCCGAGCGGGTCGCGTTCGTGGAGAACGCGACGCGATCGCTCGACAACGTCACCGTCGAGCCGTTCAGCATCCTCGTCGTCGAGTTCGCACGCCAGCGCGGAGCCAAGGCGATCGTGAAGGGACTCCGCGCGATCTCGGACTTCGAGTACGAGTTGGAAATGAATCAGCTGAACCGCCGACAGGCCCCCGACATCGAGTCCGTGTACCTGATGGCGTCGCCCAAGTACAGTTTCATCAGATCTAGCGGTGTTAAGGAGCTTGCCACCTTCGACGGGAACATCGAGGACATGGTCCCCGATGAGGTTGCCGTAGCGTTGAAGGAACGGCTCGGCCGCTGACGAAACAGAGGTTGCGATGGACGTCCTGGTACTCATCGACAAGCTGGACGATCTCGTCCACAACGCCAAGCCGGTCCCGCTGACCGACCAGGTGCGCGTGGACAAGGAAGAGATCTACGACATCCTCGACCAGATGCGCGCCACGATCCCCGAGGAGATCAAGCAGGCCCGCTGGATCGTCAAGGAGCGGCAGGAGATGCTCGCCGAGGCCAAGCGCGAGGCCGAGCGGATCGTCAAGGAGGCGCGCGAGCGCCAGGAGCGCCTGATCTCCGAGGAGGAGATCACCAAGCAGGCCGAGCGCGCCGCCGAGGACATCATCGAGGATGCCCGCGGGCGCGAGCGCGAGATCAGGCTCGGTGCCGAGGACTACGCCGACGAGATCCTCAACACCCTCGAGGTCAACCTGACCAAGTTCATCGCGGCCGTCCAGCGCGGACGCGATCGCCTCGCGGGCAAGGACGAGCCGGCCGAAGTCTCGTAGGGCGGCCTTGGCCGGTCCGGTCTCGATCGAGGTCCTCGAGGCGGACATCACGCAGCTGGTTCTCGACGCGATCGCCAACGCGGCGAACACGCAGCTGCTGCACGGCGGCGGCGTGGCGGCGGCGATCTCGCGGGCCGGCGGACCGGTGCTGGATACCGAGAGCCGCGACGCGGCGCCGATCGGTCTCGGCGAGGCGGTCGCCACCTCGGGTGGCGCGATGCCGTGCCGCTGGGTCATCCACGCCGCGACGATGGAGCTCGGCGGTCCCACCTCCGCTTCGGTCATCCGCCGGGCCACGGCGTCGACGCTGCGGGTGGCGGATGAGGTGGGGGCGCGCTCGCTCGCGCTGGTGGCGTTCGGGACGGGGGTGGGCGGGTTCCCGCTCGGGGAGGCGGCGCGGATCGAGGTCGAGGAGGTTCGAAGGCACGTCGTGGGCGGCGGGTCGGGGTTGGAGCGGATCGTGTTCGCGGTCCGGGGCGCCGCGGCGCGGGAGGCGTTCGAGACGGCGGTCGGGGAGTAGGGGCGCGGCGGGGGGCGGCGGGGGGCTCTTGGGGGGCGGCGGCGCGGTGGGGCGGCGGGGCGGCGGGGGCGGCGGGGCGGCGGGGCGGCGGGGCGGCGGGGCGGCGGGGCGGCGAACTCAGGCGATTCACCTCGGACAGGTCGAGGTAGAACGCCAGAGATCGTGGGCGGCCGGCGACGGGCCGAACCTGCTCCCCGGCCCCGGGAAACGTCACACTCGGCGCGGTCGCGCGTGCGAATGTGACGATGACCTCCACTATTGGCGCCGACGTCACTCTCGGCTTTGAGCGCGAACCGAGAGTGACGTTATCCCGGCCCGGGCGCGCCGTTCCGGGCGCCGGCCCGCGGGACGAAATATCGCCAAGCGCGCCTCCCAAGCGCCGCACCGCCGCCAACAGCCCCACCGGAGCCGCCCGCGCCTACCGGATCTGGAACCCCGTCAGCCCCTCCGGCGGCTCGTCCACGACCTCGACCTGTTCCACACGCGCTCGGGGCGGGCCGGTCTGGGCGAAGCGCACGACCCGGTCGACCGACTCACCCGACCCCTCGAGCACGGCCTCCAGGCTTCCGTCCGGGCGGTTGCGCGCCCAGCCGCTGACGCCGTGTGCCCGCGCCCGCTCGCGCAGCGAGTCACGGAAGAAGACCCCCTGCACACGCCCATAAACGACCAGCCGGCGGCGGACCGAATCGGTGCTCATTGCACCGATTCTTGCAAGGACCTGGTTCCGTCCGACGGCAGCGCCATGCTCGATTGAGATGAATGCTCTCTGGTTGCTCCTTGGACTGATTCTCGGCGCCGGCGCGGTGCTGCTGGCGATGCGTGCGCGGCTGCGCGCGCTCGGACATGAGGCGGCGCGTGCGGTCGAGCTTGACCGCGAGCTGATCAAGACCAGCGCCGCCGTGGAGCATGAGCGCGCGCTCGCGCAGGAGCGGATGCAGACCCTGGCGTCGGCCCACGAGCGGCTGTCCGACTCGTTCAAGGCCCTCAGTGCCGAGGCGCTCCAGTCGGGTATGAAGCAGCTCTCCGAGATGGCGACCGCGCAGCTTCAGGCCGTCCAGGTCCAGGCCAAGGGCGACCTCGACAAGCGCCAGCAGGCCGTCGAGCAGATGGTCGCGCCGATCAAGGAGCAGCTCGGCAAGGTCGATGCGCAGCTGTTGCGTCTCGACCAGGAGCGGCGCGAGTCGCGCGGGCGGCTCGAGGCCCAGCTGCGCAACCTGACCGAGACGGGCGACAAGCTCCGGACCGAGACCGGCGCGCTCGTCACCGCGCTGCGCAAGCCGAACACGCGAGGGCAGTGGGGCCAGATGCAGCTTCGCAACGTGGTCGAGCTGGCCGGGATGGTGCGGCATTGCGACTTCGTCGAGCAGTCGTCGCTGGGCGGCGACGACGGGACGCTGCGGCCGGACATGATCGTGCGGATGCCGGGCGGCAAGCACGTCGTGGTCGATGCCAAGGCGCCGCTCCAGGGCGTGCTCGACGCCTATCAGGCCCGGGACGAGGAGGAGCGCGAGCGTCATCTGCGCGACCACGCGCGGCTGCTGCGCAAGCACGTCAAGGCACTCGCCGATAAGGCCTACTGGGCGGGCCTCGATTCGGCACCCGACCTGGTGGTCCTGTTCCTCCCGGGCGAGCACCTGTACGGCTCGGCGCTCGAGGCCGACCCGACGCTGATCGAGGATGCGATGGCCCGGCGGGTGCTGATCGCGACTCCAACCACGCTCCTGGCCATGTTGCAGGCGATCGCCTACGGGTGGCAGCAGGAGCGCGTCGCCGAGTCGGCCCAGGCCGTCTCGGAGCTCGGTCGCGAGCTGCACGGTCGCCTGGTCAAGCTCTCGACCCTGCTCTCGACGCTGGGCAAGCGGCTGAACAGCACGGTCGCGGCGTATAACGAGACGATCGGCTCCTACGAGGCGCGGGTGATTCCGGGCGCCAAGCGGTTCGCCGAGCACGGCGCGGTGGCGGAGGGGCGCGAGCTGCCTGAGCTCAACCAGGTCACGATTGCCGCGCGCAGCGTCGACTCGGCCGACGAGCTGACGCTCGACGACATCCCGAGCGCCGACGAGGTCACCGCGCGGCGTCTGCGGGCGGCGGACTAGCCCCACCCGCGCCGCCGGAAGCCCCACCCGCCCCACCCGAAGCCCCGCCCCTCCGCGCCCACCATATGTGCAGATCCTCCCGCTGGTGCGGCAGAGGCGACGCGGTCGGCTTCTGCTCCTGAACGTAGGCCAGCGCCTCGTCGATCTCGAGTCCCTTGCGCACCGCGACCACCCCGGCGGCGACGGCGGCGGAACGTTGCCAGCCCGCGCGGCAGTGAACGTACGCGCGGCGGCCCTCGTCGAGCCACTGCGAGACCTCCTGCACCGCCGCCTCGAGCGCGGCCGGCGGAAGGCCGCCGTAGTCGGTGAGGTTCAGGCGGTACTCCTCGATCTCGGCCCTGGTCAGGGCCGTTTCGACCGCCTCCCGCTCACCGGGCCGGTACTCCTCGTCCTCGACCAGGTTGAGCACGCGGTTGACCCCCAGCCACGCGAGCATGCCCACGTCGTCGGCGTCCAGGGGGTAGGCGCCGATCAGCGAGCCCGGGCTCGATGTCGGCGAAACCGTAGGTGCGAAACCAGTTCGACACACCGAGAATGATGCCGACCCCCGACGCTAACCTCGGCTCATGACGCTGCGGACCGACACGTTCGACCTCGGTGGACTGCGGCTGACCGCCGGCGAGGGCCGTCGGCTCGACCTCGCCGTGGCGATCGAGCCGCTCTCGCTCGGCGGCGAGACCTACCCCGTCGAGCCGTCGCTGGTGGACGCGCGCCTCGACGTCTCGCGCACGACCGGCGACGGTTACGCCCTGCGGTTGCGCTTCGATGCCACCGTGTCCGGCCCGTGCATGCGCTGCCTGGAGCCGGCCAGCCCCGTGTTCCCGGTCGACGCGCGCGAGGTCTCCCAGCCCGGCGCGGGCGAGGAGCTGGTCTCGCCATACGTCGAGTCGGGCGTCCTCGACGTGCACGCCTGGGCGAGGGACGCGCTCGCGCTCGTATTGCCGGCCACGCTCCTGTGCCGGCCCGACTGCGCCGGGCTGTGTCCGGTCTGTGGCGTCGACCTCAACGAGGCCGGCCCCGACCACCATCACGACCGCGAGCCGGATCCTCGCTGGGCCAAGCTCTCCGAACTGCGCTTCGAGTAACCTCTTCGCGATGGCCGTTCCCAAGCAGAAGCAGTCCCACGCACGCACCACACAGCGTCGGTCGCAGCACAAGATCAGCGCGCCGACCTACAACGAGTGCCCGCAGTGCCACAGCCCGCGGCGCCCACACCGGGTCTGCCCGGTCTGCGGCAGCTACAAGGGGCGCGAGGTCATCGTCCCGGATGCGGACGAGCCGTCCCTCTGACGGCGGCACGATGATCACCGTCGCAGTGGACGCGGGTGGGGCCGATCTCGGTCCCAAGGAGGTCGCTGAGGGCGCAGCCCGCGCTGCCGCGCAGGGCATCTCCGTGCTGCTGTTCGGCCCCGCGAACGAGATCGGCGCCACGCCGGAGAACGTCGAGGTCATCGACGCTCCGGTATCGATCGCGAAGGCGGCCGACCCAGCCTTCGCCGTCCGCTCCACGCCCGAGGCGTCGATCGTCCAGGCCGCCAAGGCGGTCGCCGACGATCGCGCGCAGGCCCTCGTCTCCGGTGGCTCCACCGGGTCAGCGCTAGCGGCCGGGCTGTTCAACCTCAAGCGCGACCGCGGTATCTACCGGCCGGCGCTCGCGCTGCCGATCCCCGTTCCCGGCAAGGCTCCCGTCCTCCTGCTCGACGTGGGCGCGAACGTCACCTGCCGCCCCGAGCACCTTGTCCAGTTCGCCCACATGGGCTCGGCCTTCTCCCAGGCGGTGCTCGGCGTGGAGGATCCGCGCGTGGCTCTGCTCTCAAACGGCGAGGAGAAGGCCAAGGGCACCCCTGAGCTCGTCGAGGTGCACGAACAGCTAGCCGCCGGCGGCGGCGTCGGGCTGAACTTCATCGGCAACATCGAGGGCACGCAGGTGATGAACAGCGTCGCCGACGTCGTCGTCATGGACGGCTTCACCGGCAACATCGCGCTGAAGCTGATCGAGGGCGTCTCGGGCCGGACGATGCGGGCGATCCGCGACGCCGCGACGAGCAGCCTCCGGGCGAAGCTCGGCGGCCTGCTGCTGGCCCCCGCGATCCGCGCATTGAGGGACGAGATTGACCCCGAGGGGCCCGGCGGCGCCTACATGCTCGGTCTGCGGCGGGTGGGCGTGGTCGCGCACGGACGCTTCACCCGCAGGGGCTTCGCGCGCGCGATCGAGGTCGCCGCGAAGGGCGTCCAGGAGGACGTCATCGGCCGCACCCGCAGCGCGCTGCTCGAGGCCGGTGCGCTTCGCAGCAATCGGACCGACGGCGGTGAGGACTCCCCGTCCGAACCGACGGCTACGGTCTCGGGCCGATGAATCGCGAGCAGGTCTTCTCATTGATCCGCGACCATCTCGCGGATGAGCTCGAAGTGGATCCCGGGAAGATCCAGGAGTCGACACGCTTCAAGGAGGATCTCGAGGCGGACTCGCTGGACCTCTACACGCTGGTACAGGAGCTCGAGGACTCCTACGGCGTGAAGATCTCGGACGAGGAGGCCGCGAAGATCCTGACCGTCGGTCAGGCGGTTGAGTTCGTGCTCGCGAGTGGAGCGGCCGAGGGCGATGGTCATCGCTCGGCCGCAGCGAGCCAGAGCCCTGATACTGAGTGAGCGACACGAGCACGGGTTCGAGGGAACGTCGCGGTGCAACCGGGACGTTGCTCGGCGACCTGCTGGAGGAGCTCCCGCGCGAGATCGTGGTGCACGTGTTCACGCACTCCTCGTGGACGCCGCGCCGGTCGGAGTCCTACGAGCGCCTGGCGTTCCTCGGCGACAGCGTGCTGGCGCTCGCGGTGACGGCGCACCTGTATCCGCGTCTCGAGGCCGAGCGCTTCGGCGCCGGCAGGCTGACCAAGATCCGCGCCCAGGCCGTGTCCGGGCGCTCGTGCCGTGCGGTGGCCGAGCGGCTCGGCATCGCGGAGCGGCTGCGAGCGGCGGCGCCTGCGTCGGCCGGGCCGAGCGTCGATGCGCTCGTGTCTACCGAGCGCGTGCTCGCCTCGGTGATCGAGGCCGTGATCGGCGCCTGCTACCTGGCCTTCGGCTACGAGCGGACCGCGGCGGCGGTGGTCGACGCGTTTGCGCCCGAGATCGAGGATGCGCTCGAGCACCCCGTGGATTTCAAGTCGGCCCTGCAGGAGCGGCTGGCGCGGCGCGGGGCGCTGGTCAGCTACTCGGTCGTGGAGGAGCAGGGGCCCGCCGCACAATCGCACTGTTCTCGATCAGCGCGACGATCGACGGCGTCGAGGTCGGCCGGGGAACGGGGCGGAGCAAGAAGGACGCCGAACAGGAAGCGGCGCAGGCGGCGCTGGAAGCCCTCGACGGCTAGGCCCGATATGTATCTGAAGTCGATCACCTTGAAGGGGTTCAAGTCGTTCCCGGACCGGACCAAGCTCGAGTTCGGCCCCGGCGTGAGCGTGATCGTCGGCCCCAACGGCTCCGGTAAGTCCAACGTCACCGACGCCGTTCTGTGGGCGCTCGGCGAGCAGTCGCCGCTCGCGGTGCGCGGACAGTCGATGCAGGACGTGATCTTCGGCGGAACGCCCGGCCGCCAGGCGGGCAAGAGCGCCGAGGTCGAGCTCGTCCTCGACGACAGTGACGGCACCCTCGGGCTCGGCGTGCCCGAGGTCTCGATCCTCAGGCGGCTCGACCGCAGCGGCGAGGGCGAGTACCGCCTCGCCGGCGCGCGCTGCCGTCTCGTCGATGTGATCGAGGTCCTGTCCGACACGGGCCTGGGCAAGGAGATGCACTCGGTCATCTCCCAGGGTCGCGTCGAGGCGATCGTGACCTCGAAGCCGCGTGACCGCCGGCTCCTGATCGAGGAGGCGGCCGGTCTCGGCAAGCACCGCAAGCGCCGCCGCCGCGCCCAGCTGAAGCTCGCGCGCACCCAGGAGAACCTCGACCGCGCGCTTGACGTCGAGCGCGAGGCGCGCTCCCGGCTGCGCCCGCTCAAGCGCCAGGCTGAGGCCGCCGAGCTCCACGCCCGGCTCGAGCGCCAGTCGCTCGAGGCTCGCTGGGAGCTGACCCGGGACGCGCTCCGCTCGCGCGGGCTGGCCCTCGCCGAGGCCCGTGAGCAGGCGGCGCAGGCGCGATCGCGGCGCGAGGAGGTGGAGCGCCGGCTCCAGGCCGTGGCCAAGCGGCGCGAGGCCGCCGAGGACGCGCTCGCGCGCCGCAGCGCCGAGCGGGAGGAGCTCTCACGACGCTGCTTCGTCGCGCAGTCGGCGGCCGAGCGCCTCGGCTATCGCGCCGAGACGGCGCGCGCGGCCGAGATGAACCTGCAGGCGCGGCTCGTCCGCGCCCAGGCCGGGCTCGAGGCACTCGAGGCCGAGCACGCACAGGACGCTCCCGACGACGGCGCGGGGGCCCGCATCGCCCAGCTCGAGGCGGCGCTGGAGGCCCTCAACCGCGACCGCGAGGCCGAGCTCGCTCCGCCAGCTCGCCGAGCTCGAGGGACAGCTGGCCGCGGCGCGCGAGGAGACGGCACGGTGCGCGAAGGCCGTGGAGGAGATGCTCGGCGCGCGGGAGCGGACCGAGGACGAGCTCGAGCGCACGCGGGTCGCGCTGCGCGAGGCCGAGCGCCAGGTCGAGTCGACGCGCCGCGAGGCGGCGCGCGTCGGAGGCGAGCTGGCCGCGGTCAACCAGTTCCTGCGCAGCCAGGCGACCCTGCCGGGCGCGCCGGCATCGCTCGCCGATCAACTCGAGGTCGAGGCGGGCTACGAGCTCGCGCTGGCGGCGGCGCTCGACGGCCGGCTCCGCGCCGCCGTGGTGTCCGATCGCGGAGCGGCGGCGGCGCTGCTCGATCGCGCGGGCGCGGACGGCGGCCGAGCGCTGGTGCTCGGATCCGGCCGGCCGGCCGCGGGCGCGTCGGATCCGCCGAGCCCAGGCGCGCGGCGGCTGGCCGAGATCGTCCGTGGCCCGGAAGAGGCGCTTGCGCTGGCGCGGGCGCTGCTGCGCGACGCTTGGGTGGTCGATTCGATCGACGACGTCCCGGCGAGCTTCGGCGGCGTCGCCGTCACGCCCGCCGGGCGGGTGTGGTCCGCCTCCGCCAGCGAGGTGCGCCAGGCCCCCGCCGGCGGCGAGGAGCGCGTGCTCGCTGAGCGCAACCGGCGCGAGGAGCTGCTCAGGGGCAGCGAGGCGGCGGTCAGGGACGAGCTCGACGCCGCCGCCGCGCTGGAGCGGGCAGCCGCCGTGCTGGCCGAGGCCGAGACCGCGCGCGAGCGCGCGACCGACGCCCACCGAGCCGCGGTCCGGACGCGCGACGAGGCGACCGAGGAGGAGCGCCGCCTCGGTGCGGTGATCGAGCGCCGGCGCGCGGCTCCGGACGACGGTCCGAACGCCGGCCGACGCGCGCAGATCGTCGCCGAGCTGACCGCTGAGCGAGGCACGCTCGAGCGGGCCGAGCGTGAGCGCCGCGAGCGGACGGCGCGGATCGAGCAGCTCAGGGCGGCGATCACGCGCAACGAGGAGTTCGGGCCGGTCCTCGCCAGCATGATCGAGGCTCTGGCGTCGGCGCTCGAAGCGATCGCCATCCGGAAAACGGCCTTCGACGCCGCTCTGGTGGCCGATCGCGAGGCCGGGGAGCACGTCGCCGAGGAGCTGCGCGCCTGCGCGCGGGAGGAGGCGGCGCTCCACACCGAGCTGCATCGCGAGAACGAGACTCTGACCGAGACCGAGGTTCGTCTCCAGCGCGTCCGCGACCAGATGGAGGAATGCGAGCAGGAGCTCCGCGGCCTCGCGTTGCGCCTCGAGCTCGAGGCGACCGCGGCCGACGAGCCGCTTGACGACGAGCAGCGCGAGGCTCTGGCGACGCGCGTCGAGCGGCTGGCCCGCCGGCGCGAGCAGCTCGGGCCGGTCAACCCGCTGGCGCAGGACGAGTACGCCGACGCGGTCGCTCATGTCGAGGAGCTCGAGCTCCAGCGCGAGGATCTCGAGACCGCGCTGCGCGAGCTCGAGAAGCTGATCACGGACACCGACCGCCAGATCCGTGAGACCTTCGAGGAGACCTTCGAGGCCGCCGCACGTAACTTCGAGGAGCTCTCCGCACAGCTGTTCCCCGGCGGCCGGGGACGCCTCCGGCTGGTCACCGAGCGAGAGGGCGCTCCCCGCGTCCTCGGCGGTCAGCAACCACCGAGCGACGAGGATGCGGACGGCGTCGAGGAGGAGACCGAGACCGACGCCGAGGAGACGCCGGAGGAGGAGCTGCTCGGAGTGGAGATCGAGATCACGCCCGCGGGCAAGGAGATGAAACGTCTGACGCTGCTGTCCGGCGGCGAGAAGTCGATGACCGCGCTCGCGTTCCTGTTCTCTGTGTTCCTCGCCCGGCCCTGCCCGTTCTACATCCTGGACGAGGTCGAGGCCGCGCTCGACGACCTCAACATCGATCGCTTTCTGGGGCTCCTGCGCGAGTACTCGCGCCGCGCCCAGTTCATCGTCGTCACCCATCAGAAGCGCACGATGGAGGCGGCCGATTCGCTGTACGGGGTCTCGATGGGCTCGGACGGCATCTCGAAGGTGATCTCGCGGCGCCTCCCGCAGGAAGAGGCGGCGTAGCCGGGCCGCGTTGCTAACGTCGCGCGCCGCATGGCCCGCGACTGGCACGAACTGTTCATCGTCGACGGCGCGCCGGCGCCCGAGTCCGAGCCCGAGGCGGCGACCGAGGAGCGGAGCGTCGGGCGCTTCCGCCGGCTGCGGGAGAACCTGCGCAAGACCCGGCAGGCGCTCACGAGCGAGATCCAGGCGACGCTGTTCGAGGATCTCAGCGAGGAGAGCTGGGAGCGGCTCGAGGAGGCGCTGATCTACGCCGACGTCGGAGCTCAGACGACGGCCAAGGTGGTCGAGCAGCTCGAGCGCGAGGCGACCGGGGGTGAGATCACCGGTGGGGAGGCGCTGAGCGAGCGGCTCACCGAGCTGCTGGCCGAGATCGCGCGCACCGGCGATGACCACATCGATCTGACGCCGCAGCCGACGGTGATCCTCGTCGCCGGCGTGAACGGCACCGGCAAGACGACGACCGTCGGCAAGCTCGCCTGGCATCTGCGCAAGGAGCTCGGCCGCTCGGTCGTGCTCGGCGCCGCCGACACGTTCCGCGCGGCGGGCGTCGAGCAGCTCGAGCAGTGGGCCGAGCGCGCCGGGGTGGCGTTCGTCAAGGGCCCACCCGGTGCCGACCCCGGCTCGGTCGCCTACGACACCGTGGCCACGGCCCTCCGGGACGGGGCCGATGTGGCGATCGTCGATACCGCGGGCCGGCTCCACACCCAGGACGATCTGATGGCCGAGCTGGCCAAGGTGCGCCGCGTGATCGCCAAGCAGATCCCCGAGGCGCCGCACGAGACGCTCCTCACCGTCGATGCCACGACCGGCCAGAACGGGCTGCGTCAGGCGCGCCTGTTCTCCGAGACGGTGTCGGTCAGCGGGCTCGTCCTGACCAAGCTCGACGGCACGGCCAAGGGCGGAATCGCGCTCGCAATCGCGAACGAGCTCGGCATTCCGGTGAAGCTGATCGGGGTGGGGGAGAAGCTCGAGGACCTGCGGCCGTTCGACCCGGCCGAGTTCGCGCGAGCGCTCGTCGGCTAGGTTCGCGCGGAGCGCGCCACCCCGCCCGGCGACACTGGCTCTCGCGGTTCGAGTCCCTTGGCTGTAAGCTCGCGGCCGCATGTCAGGATGGGTGTTCTGGATAATCGTCGCGGGGGTGTTCGGGATCGGGGAGATGCTGACCACGAGCTTCTTCCTGGCGCCGTTCGCTTTGGGCGCCGGGCTGGCTGCCGTGGTCGACGTGGCCGGGGCCAGCGAGCTGGCGTCCTGGATCGTGTTCGTCGTCGCCTCGCTGATGACGCTCGCGTTCGTACGGCCGATCGCCCGCGCACACCTGAAGGTGCCGCCTCAGATCAGAACCGGCACCGCGGCGCTGATCGGAAAGCAGGCCATGGTCCTCGAGGAGATCAACAATCACCAGGGGGTCGGGTGCGTCAAGATCGAGGGAGAGGTCTGGACGGCCCGGGCGTACGATGATGATGAGGTCATTGAGCAGGGCAAGCAGGTCCACGTCATTGAAATCAGAGGCGCCACGGCGCTCGTTACCGAATGAATGGATAGGAGAGGGGCATGGCTGGTGCAATCGTCGCGATCGTCGTAATCGTCTTCCTGGTGATCATGTTCGCGCGGACGGTGCGTATCGTCCCGCAGGCCCGGGCCGGAATCGTTGAGCGTCTCGGCCGCTACAACAGGACGCTGTCGCCGGGATTAACGATCCTGATGCCGTTCGTCGACCGGCTCAAGCCGCTGATCGACCTGCGCGAACAGGTCGTCTCGTTCCCGCCGCAGCCGGTGATCACCTCCGACAACCTCGTCGTCCAGATCGACACGGTTCTCTACTTCACCGTCAACGACGCCAAGTCGGCCACCTACGAGGTCGCCAACCCGCTCCAGGCGATCGAGCAGATCACGGTCACGACGCTGCGCAATGTGATCGGTTCGCTGTCGCTCGAGGACGCGCTCACCAGCCGCGACCACATCAACGCCCAGCTGCGCGGCGTGCTTGACGAAGCCACGGGCAAGTGGGGAATCCGGGTCAATCGGGTTGAGATCAAGTCGATCGACCCGCCCGGCACGATCCAGGAGGCGATGGAGAAGCAGATGCGCGCCGAGCGCGATCGCCGGGCGGCGATCCTGACTGCCGAGGGCGTCAAGCAGTCGCAGATCCTCACGGCCGAGGGCCAGAAGCAGGCGGCGGTGCTCACCGCCGAGGGTCAGAAGCAGGCCGCGATCCTGCGCTCCGAGGGTGAGTCGAAGGCGATCGAGACCGTGTTCAGTGCGATCCACGAGGGCAAGCCCGACCGCCAGCTGCTCAGCTACCAGTACCTGCAGATGCTGCCGCAGCTCGCGCAGGGCGACGCGAACAAGATCTTCGTGATCCCGTCCGAGTTCGCCGAGGCGTTCGGCGGGATCGCCAAGGCGTTCAGCGAGAACGCCGGCGGCGACAACTCGCACAGTCTGGAGCCGCCCGGCCGCTAAAGTCGGGCCGGGTGTTCGATTCCCTAGCCGAGAAGCTTCAGGCCACGCTCGCGGACGTCCGCGGGCGCGGCACGCTGACAGAGGAGGACGTCTCCGCAGCGATGCGCGAGATCCGGCTGGCGCTGCTCGAGGCCGACGTCAACTTCAAGGTCGTCAAGAGCTTCACCAACTCGGTGCGAGAGCGCGCGCTCGGCGCCGACGTGATCGGCCAGCTCAACCCCGGCCAGCAGGTGGTGAAGATCGTCTCCGACGAGCTCACCGAGCTGATGGGCGGCGCGGCCAGGGAGCTGTCGTTCTCGCCCCGGCCGCCGACCGTAGTGCTGATGGCCGGCCTCCAGGGCTCGGGCAAGACGACCGCGACGGCAAAGCTCGCCCGCTACCTGCGAGAGCAGCACGGCTCGTCGGTCGCCGTCGCGGCGTGTGACGTGTACCGGCCGGCGGCCGTCGACCAGTTGATCAAGGTCGGGGCGCAGGCCGGCGCCGACGTCTACGAGCAGGGCACCGACCGCGACCCGGTCAAGATCGCCGCCTGGGCCCGAGACCGCGCCCAGACCGAGGGCAAGGATGTGCTGATCATCGACACCAGTGGGCGTCTGCACGTCGATCAGGAGCTGATGGCCGAGCTCGCGAACATCCGCAAGGCGGTCAAGCCCCACGACATCCTGCTCGTCGTCGACGCGATGACCGGCCAGGACGCGGTCAACGTGGCCGAGCAGTTCGCCGAGGTCGTGCAGTTCGACGGTGTCGTCATGACGAAGCTCGACGGAGACGCCCGCGGCGGCGCGGCGCTGTCGGTCAAGGCGGTCACCGGCAAGCCGATCCTGTTCGCGTCCACGGGCGAGAAGCTCGACCAGTTCGAGCGCTTCCACCCCGACCGGATGGCCCAGCGGATCCTCGGGATGGGCGACGTGATGACGCTGATCGAGAAGGCCGAGACCGCGTACGACCAGGACCAGGCCGCGGAGCTCGAGCGCAAGCTGCGCAAGCAGGAGTTCGGGCTCGACGACTTCCTCGACCAGCTGCGCCAGGTGCGAAAGCTGGGGCCGCTCCAGTCGCTGCTCGGCATGATCCCGGGCATCGGTCAGGAGCTGCGCGGCGTCAAGGTCGACGAGCGCGAGTTCGACCGGATCCAGGCCATCATCCTCTCGATGACGCCGCAGGAGCGGCGCCACCCCGAGCTGATCAAGGGCTCCCGGAGGTTGCGGATCGCGCGCGGCTCGGGCACCAACGTCCAGGCCGTCAAGGCACTGATCAAGCAGTTCGAGCAGATGCGCAAGGTCATGCGCCAGGTGTCGCAGGGCCGGATGCCGGATCTCGGCGCGCTGATGCGACAGGCGCGTTGAGCGTCGGCACGCTAACCTCGTCAGCGCAAATGGCCGTAAGACTTCGACTGACACGAATTGGCGGACGCAAGAACCCGATCTGGCGGGTGGTTGTCGCCGACCAGCGCTCCAAGCGCGACGGGCGCGTGATCGAGACCGTCGGGCAGTACAACGCGCAGACGGATCCGTCCACGATCGTGCTCGACGAAGAGCGCATCCGCGATTGGCTGGCCCGGGGCGCGCAGCCAACCGACACGGTCCGCAAGCTGCTCAGCACGCAGGGCATCCGGTAGCCGCGGGCGCCACCGTGAAGGAGTTGCTCGAGTACCTCACTCGCGGGTTGGTTGAGAGCCCGGAGGAGGTTCGCGTCCGCGAGGTTGAGGAGGACGACGGATCTGTCGTGCTCGAGCTGTCGGTGGGCGACGACGACTACGGCAACGTGATCGGCCGCGGCGGTCGCACGGCGGCGGCGCTGCGCACGGTGGTCAAGGCAGCGGCGGTCAAGGACAAGCGCCGCGTCTTCGTGGACATCGTCGACACCTAGGTCAGCTTGGAATCGAGCCGCGGATGGCTGCGCGCCGGGCGGGTTGGCAGCCCCCACGGGCTCGATGGCACGTTCCACGTGTCCGACCCTCGACCGCAGATGCTGGTGCTCGGCGCGGAGGTGCGGGTCGGCGAGCGGATGCTGGCGATCACTCGCCGCGCCGGCACCGACCGCCGGCCGCTCGTGCGCCTCGAGGGTCACGATGACCGCACGGCGGCGGAGCGGCTCCGCGGCTCCGAGCTGTTCGTTGCCCGCCTCGAGGCGCCGACGCTCGAGCCGGACGAGTGGTGGGCAGAGGACCTCGAGGGGTGCATTGTTGTGGACGGCGCCGTCGTCGTCGGCACCGTCCGACAGCTGCTGGCGCTGCCGTCGTGCGAGGTGCTCGAGGTCGCGCGTGTCTCAGAGGGGCCCGACCTGCTCGTGCCGCTGATCGGGGACGCGGTCCGGCGCGTCGACATCGAGCGGCGCGAGATCGAGATCGATCTCGCCTTCCTGGGGGAGGCGTGATGCAGATCGACGTGTTCACGCTGTTCCCGGACGCGTTCGACTGGTTCCAGTCCCAACGTCACGTACGCAACGCGCTGGCCGGCGAGCTCGAGCTCGGCTACGTCAACTACCGCGACCACACGCCGCTCAGCGCGGGTCAGGTCGACGACACCCCGTTCGGAGGGGGTGCCGGGATGGTGCTTCGAGTCGATGTCGTGGAGGCGGCGCTGCGAGCGCGCTACGAACAAGATCCGGTGCGGCTGCGCGAGGGCCGCCGCGTGGTCGCGCTCACGCCGGGCGGGAGGGTGCTGGATGAGACGCTCGTGGCCGAGCTGGCCTCCGAGCCAACGCTGACCCTGTTGTCGGGACGCTACGAGGGGTTCGACGAGCGCGTGCTCGAGCACTTCTGCTCGGATCGCGTGTCGATCGGACGCTACGTGCTGGCCGGCGGCGAGCTCGCCGCGATGGTGCTCTGCGACGCCGTGATCCGCAAGCTGCCCGGAGCCCTCGGTCATGAGCAGTCCGCGACGGAGGAGTCATTCACCGAGGCGCTCGAGGGGGCGCCCGAGTATCCCCACTACACGCGGCCGGCCGAGTACCGCGGATGGACGGTGCCGGAGGTGCTCCTGTCCGGGCACCACGCGCGGATCCGCCAATGGCGGCTTGAACAGAGCCGCGCGCGAGCCGAGCGCCCCGAGGCCGGTCCGCTACCATAGGCCGCCGCGCGGGCGGGGCCTGCGCAGATGCGCTGATCCGGCCCCAACACTGGTACTCACCGGTGATGCCGGCGCTTTCACTTGCTATGAGCACCGTAATCGACAATCTTGAACGCGCTCAGCTGCGCCGCGTCCCCACGTTCGGGGCCGGCGACCGGCTGCGCGTCCACTTCCAGGTGATCGAGGGCACGCGGCGGCGGACCCAGGTGTTCGAGGGCGTGGTGATCAAACGCCAGGGCCACGGCGCCCGCGAGACGTTCACCGTGCGCAAGCAGTCCTTCGGCGTAGGCGTCGAGCGGACGTTCCCGCTCCACTCGCCGAAGATCGAGAAGATCGAGGTGGCCGCCCGCGGCGACGTGCGCCGCGCAAAGCTCTACTACCTGCGCGGACGCGTCGGCAAGCGAGCCCGTGTCCGTGAGCGCCGCTCGACCAGGCCGGAGGAGGCGATCCAGCGCGAGCTGCTGTTCGGTCCCGAGCCCGAGGAGGTCGAGGCCGAACAGGAGGCCGCGGTCGTCGAGGCAGCGGCCGCCGGCGAGATCGAGCCGGCCGCGCCCGCGGAAGCCGCTGCGGAGCCCTGAGGCTGCGGCTGCGGAGCCCGAGCCGGAGGCCGGCTGCGGAGCCCGCGGAGCCGTGCGGAGCCTGAGGCTGCGGCTGCGGAGCCCGAGCCGGAGGCCGCCGCTGCTGAGGAGCAGGACGCTGGGGAGCCGGAGGCGCACCGCCGATGCGGAGCCTGCGGCCGACGTCGCTGAGGAGCCCGAGCCCGCGACGGACGCCCCCGCCGGCGACGACTAGATGTGACCGCCACCAAGAAGTCGGTCGCTAGCTCGATCATCGAGTTGATCGTGATCGTGGCAGTCGCTCTCGGTCTGGCGCTGGGTATCCAGGCCTTCCTGATCAAGCCCTACCGGATTCCGAGCGGATCGATGTTGCCGACGCTGCACATCAACCAGCGGGTGCTGGTCGACCGCATTGGTTCGCACTTCAGCTCGCCCCACGTCGGCGACATCATCGTCTTCCACCCGCCCAAGAACTACGCGGATGGATGCGCCAACCCCAACGAGGGCGAGAACGGCGCCGGGCAGGACGCGGCAAAGCCGTGCGGCGTGCAGCAGAAGGTCGAGTCGACGGAGACGTTCATCAAGCGCGTGGTCGGCGTCGGGGGCGATCGGATCTCGATCGTCAACGGGCACGTGATCCGCAACGGGGTGCGGGAGAAGGACTCGTACACCGTGCCCTGCAACGGCGCCGGATCGTGCAACTTCCCCAGAACGATCACGATCCCGAAGGGTGAGTACTACATGATGGGCGACAATCGGCCAGACTCCGAGGACAGCCGCTTCTGGGGACCGGTGCCGAAGTCATGGATCATTGGCAAGGCATTCTTCACCTACTGGCCACCTGACAGGATCGGCTTCCTGTAATCGTTGAACACCCAGACGAACAAGACCTTGAAGTCCCTTCTTGAGCTCGTTGTGACGGTGGCGGTGGCAGTTGCCCTGGCGCTGCTGATCCAGGCCTTTATCGTCAAGCCCTACCGAATCCCCAGCGGCTCGATGGAACCGACGCTGCACATCGGGCAGCGCGTCCTCACCAACCGCCTGATCAACCATCCGAGTGTCGGCGACGTCGTCGTCTTCCATCCGCCCAAGGGCGCCGATCCCGAACCGCCGGTGTGCGGCAATCCGAACCAGGGCGGCGGTCACTCGCAGCCGTGCGACACGCCGACGGCCGCCGAGTCGAGCCAGACCTTCATCAAGCGCGTCGTGGGCGGCCCGGGCGATCGGATCTCGATCATCAACGGTCACGTCTATCGCAACGGCGTGCGCGAGAAGGATCCATACATCGCCCCGTGTGGCGGAGATCCTTCCTGCACTTTCCGGACACCGATCGTGATTCCGCCCGGCGACTACTTCATGATGGGCGACAACCGTGGCCAATCTGACGACAGCCGCTTCTGGGGACCCGTGCCAGACAAATGGGTCATCGGCGTTGCCTTCGCCACCTACTGGCCACCGGACCGGATCGGCTTCCTCTAAGAGCTCGCAGAAGCGCGGGGCCCGACCCAAGCGGGCCGCGCGCAAGTTGTTCGCGTTCGACCGTGGCCTCGGCCATCGCTTCGTGGCCGGCGCCGATGAGGCCGGCCGCGGCTGCCTGGCCGGTCCGCTGGTGGCCGCCGCCGTGCTGTTCGACCTCGAGCGGATCGGGCCATCGGACGTCCGCGCCCTCGGGGCGCTCAACGACTCCAAGCAACACACGCCCGAGGGACGGGCCGAGCTGTTCCCGGTGATCCTCCGCCTGGCCGCAAAGGTCGCGGTGATCACGCGCTGCGCGCCGGGGATCGACTCGCGCGGCCTGCACGTGACGAACCTCGCCGCCCTGCGCGACGCGCTGGGTCGCGTCGCCTGCGCCGGCTGCGTATGCCTCAGCGACGGCTTCCCCGTGGCGGAGCTCCAGTTCGACCAGCTGGCCGTGATCGGAGGCGACGCAAAGAGCGCCGCGATCGCCGCCGCGTCCGTGATCGCCAAGGAGACGCGTGACCGCTACATGCGCCGGGCCGACAGCACCCATCCGGGATGGGAGTTCGCCCAGCACGTCGGCTACGCCACTCCCGAGCACCGCGAGGCGATTGAGCGACTCGGCGTCTCGCCGCTGCACCGGCTCTCGTTCCAGTCGGCCGCCTACCAGCAGCTGGCGCTCGGGTAGGGAGGCCGGCGCCAAGCGGGCGGGCGCACGGGGCCCGTGCCGGCTCGCACTTCCCGGTCCCCATCAGAAGGCGCCCTCGAGGTGCTCGAGCGCGACGAGACTCCCCGCGCGGTCGAACACGACGCCGATCGCGTCGAACCGCAGCTCGTCGGCGCGCGGACGCTCGGTCCGCTCGAACAGCCACACGCCCGCCATCCTGCGGACCTGGGCTCGCTTGCGCTCGTGCAGCGCCTCGAACACGGCCGAGTGCCCGTTTCTCAACCTCCTGGACTTGACCTCGCAGAACACGAGCACCCGCCCGTCGTAGGCGACGAGGTCGAGCTCGCCCCACCTCGTGCGGAAGTTGCGCTCGAGGATCTCGTACCCGCGCCGCGACAGGTGCTCGGCCGCAAGGCGCTCGCCGAGCTGCCCGAGGGCGTGTCGCGGGTCGTTTTTCACGCCCGGCGACGCTACGCCGATCCACGTCACGCATGGGTGACGGCGTGTGCCAATTGTGTGCCAATCCGGCCGTGGATTGACGGAGAATTGGCACAGTCCTCCACCCACGTGACACACGATTCGTCGTAGCGTCGGCGGTGTGCTCGCGCGGGTCGCCACATTCGCCATTGACGGGGTCGATCCGCGGCTCGTGTGGGTCGAGGTCGACATCCGCTCAGGCCTTCCGGCGTTCACGATCGTCGGCCTCGCGGACGCGGCCGTGCGCGAGTCACGCGACCGCGTTCGCGCGGCGATCCAGAACTCGGGCTTCGACTTCCCCCAGACGCGGATCACGGCGAATCTCGCCCCGGCCTTCCTGCGCAAGGTCGGACCGGGCTTCGACGCCGCGCTCGCGCTCGCGGTGCTCGCGGCCAGCGAACAGATCCCCGCGCAGGCGCTCCGGTCGTGGTCGGTGTTTGGCGAGCTGTCACTGGGCGGAGAGCTGCGCGACTCGCCCGGCGCTCTGGCCGTCGCCGAGGGCGCCCGCCGAGCGGGCTTCACCCGCCTGATCGTTCCTCGTGAGCGGGCGCGGGAGGCCGCGCTGGTGGAGGGGCTCGACGTCGCCGGGGTCACGAGCCTCGCCGGAGCGGCCGACGTCCTGCGCGGCGCCGATCCGCCACCGCTCCCCGAGTCCGTGCCGCGGCCCGGCCGACTCGGGTGACCAACCCGACCTGGCCGACGTGCGCGGGCACGCGACGCCGCTGCTCGCCCTCGAGATCGCCGCCGCCGGTGGTCACAACCTCCTGTTCGAGGGGCCGCCCGGAACGGGGAAGACGATGCTCGCGCGGCGAATCCCGTCGATCCTCCCGGCGATGAGCCGGAGCGAGGCGATCGAGGTCACCCGCGTGCACAGCGTCGCCGGCCTGCATGCCGACGGCCTGATCACGAGCCGTCCGTTCCGCGCCCCGCACCACACGATCTCGCCGTCCGGGCTCGTCGGCGGCGGCAACCCGCCGCGGCCGGGCGAGGCCACGCTCGCCAACCACGGCGTCCTGTTCCTCGACGAGCTCTCGGAGTTCCAGCGCCCCAGTCTCGAGGCGCTGCGCCAGCCACTCGAGGACGGATCGGTCTCGATCGTGCGCGGGCAGCGCGCCCGGTCCTTTCCGACGCGGTTCATGCTCGTCGCGGCGACCAATCCGTGCCCCTGTGGGTTCGCGGGTGCCGGGGATCGCTGCGGGTGCGGAGAAGCGGAGCTGCGGCGCTACCGCCGGCGGCTGAGCGGGCCGCTGCTCGACCGGATGGATCTGCTGGTCAACGTCGAGCGGCCGCGCGCGGACGAGTTGCGGGCGCCTCCGGCGATCGACTCGGCCGGCGCAAGAGCCCGCGTGGCCGATGCGCGGGAGCGTCAGTGTGCCCGGCTCGTCGGTGTCGACGCTCGCTGCAACGGGGAGATGGACGGCCGCGACATCCGGCGCCACGTCCGCCTCGAGGAGCCGGCCGAGTCCGCCATCGGCCGCGCGTACGCGCTCGGAGCGCTCAGCGCTCGCGGGCTCCAGCGTGTGCTGCGCGTGGCCAGGACGATCGCCGACCTGCACGGTCGCGACCGGGTCGGCCGCGACGACGTGATGACGGCGCTGAGCCTGCGCCAGCGGGCGGGGGCCGAGGAGGTGCTGGCTGCGTGAGCGCGTCACCGTGCGCCTGCGATGCCTGCCTGCGCCGGGCCTGGCTGCTCGGCCGTCTCGGCGGCCACCTCGAGACCGCGCGCGCGGGCATCTGGCCGTTGCTGGCCCTGCCGGACGAGGAGCTGATCGAGGCCGTCGCGGGCCGGCGCCGGACCGAGCTGCGGGATCGGTTTGCGCGCTTCGAGGCAGGCGAGGCGCGACGACTGTGCCTGGAGACTGGGGTGGAGGCCCTGTGCCGCTGTGACGAGCGCTACCCGAGCGGCCTTCGAGAATTGGACGCGCCGCCGGCGGTGCTTCACGTGGCGGGCGGGCTGGGGCGGTTCCTCGAGCTCAGCACCCTCGATCCGGTGGCCGTCGTGGGCGCGCGGCGAGCATCGGGCTACGGGCTCGAGACGTCGCATTCGCTCGGACGCGGTCTCGCGGCTTCGGGCGTGGCGGTGCTCAGCGGGATGGCCGCGGGGATCGACTCGGCGGCGCACTCGGGTGCGCTCGCGGGTGGCGGGCTGACCGTGGCGGTGCTCCCGGGTCCGCCGGACCGGCCCTATCCGCCGAGCCGGCGGCGGCTGTTCGAGTCGATCTGCGAGCACGGCGCCGCCGTCTCCGAGCTGCCGCCGGGGAGCGCCGTCCGACGGTGGACGTTCCTGGCCCGCAACCGGATCATCGCCGCGCTCGCGCACCTGACGCTCGTGGTGGAGGCCGGGGTTCGCTCGGGAGCGCTGGTCACCGCCCGGATCGCGCGTGGACTCGCTCGGCCGGTGGGGGCGGTCCCCGGTCAGGTGACGGCGCCGCTGGCCGCCGGGCCAAACGGGCTGATCGCGGGCGGAGCGACACTGATCCGAGACCCGCAGGACGCCCTCGACGCGCTGTTCGGTGCCGGCATCCGCTCGGCGCTGAGCGACCAGCGGCCTACGCTCGAGGGCGATCTCGCGCGGCTGCTCGACTCGATCGCCGAGGGGCTCGAGCCCTCGCGGGCGTTCGACCGGGTCGCGCTGACGCCCGACGCGGGCCTTGCCGCGCTGGCCGAGCTCGAGCTATGCGGCTACGTGCGCCGCGAGCAAGGGGGGAGGTTCACCGTGGTCCCGTAGATACCCTCGCACCCATGACCGGTTCGCACATTCCCCGCGTTCTGTCGATCGCCGGGTCTGACTCCGGCGCAGGCGCCGGGATCCAGGCCGACCTGAAGGCGTTCGCCGCGTGCGGCGTGTACGGGATGACCGCGGTCACGGCGATCACGGCGCAGAACACGACCGGGGTCAGCGCGATCCACCCAATCCCGCCCGAGATGATCGTGGAGCAGGTGCGGTCGGTGAGCTCGGACATCGGCGTCGACGCGGTCAAGATCGGCATGCTCGGGACGGTGGCGACGATCGAGGCCGTGGCGCGGGCGCTCGACCTGCTGGAGCCCGACACACCGGTTGTGGTCGACCCGGTGATGGTCGCGGAGTCGGGAGCCGAGCTGCTCGAGGCCGCGGCGCGATCGGCGCTGATTGACGTCGTGCTGCCCAGGGCGACGGTCGCGACGCCGAATCTGCCGGAGGCGCGGGCGCTGGTCGAGGCCGGAGGCCGGGGCAAGCGAGCTGCGGTGGGCGGCGCTGTGGGCCCCGCGGCTCGGGACGACGACGCTTCGATCGAGCAGCTCGCCCGCGGCGTGCTGGCCCTCGGCCCGCGCAACGTCGTCGTCACCGGCGGACATCGCGATCGCGCGGTCGACCTGTTCTTCGACGGGGAGCGGCTGGTCGAGATACCCGGCGTGCGCCACCCCAACGCGGCGGCGCACGGATCGGGCTGCACGCACTCGTCGGTGCTCGCCGCGCGCCTGGCCTGGGGCGATGATCCACTCGAGGCGGCGCGCCGGGCCAAGGAGATGGCGGCGCGGGCGGTCGCCGACGGGCTTGGCGAGATCGGCGCCGGCGCGGGTCCGGTCGACGTGCTCGGGCTGAGGCGGGCGCGAACGGCGTGATCGCGGGCCGGGCTGCGATTGCGGGCCCGCACCCGCGATTGTGCGTAAAACGAGGATCGCTTTGACATAATCCCGGCGTGCGCTTTCTGCGAATGAAGCCTGGACACGGCGAGGTGGTGATCGCGGAGGGCGATGTTGAGCTCGCCGACGACGAGCTGCGCCTGATCGAGGAGTTTCGGCGCCAGCTCGACGCAGGCCTCTGGGCCGCGGTGCCGATCGCCGGCGAGACCGGCAGGCGCGACGCCCGCATGGTGCGCTCGTTCGACGAGATTCCCCGGGACGCTGACCGCGTGATCTTCTTTCCGCGCGCGGCGGGCGGCCGGTAGGTCGCCGGAGTCGCGGTGCTCCTGGCCCTTGCAGCCACCGCGCTCGTCGCCATCGCCCTGCTATCGGACGTGATCCTGCCCAGGATCGACGACGCCTGGGATCGCTATCGCGCGCGGCGCAAACGGGTCCCGACGCTCGACTACGACCCCGGCCGTGAGCGCCGCGCCGAGCAACGGGCGCGCACGTTGCTTCACTCCTGCGTCAACGAGGAGGAGTGGGCGATGTATCGCGACCTGGGATTCATCCGCGTCTGGGGCTCGCTGACACGCAGCGACGACGACCCCGGTGCCGGGCCGGGCGCCCCGTACGCATACCTGATCTACCCACACCGTCCGATCGTGGCCTTCATCCCGCAGACCCGGCGACTGCTCAACGAGTACTGCGTCGCCTTCCCCGACGACACGCGGCCGTACGGCAGCGCGCGGCTTCCCGACTCCGACGACGTACTCGCGAAATGGATGGCGCTGACCGGCGACGAGCAACGCCTGATCAAGACGGCGAACATGCACCTTCCCGGGCGCCAACTCGACCCTGTGGCGGTCAAGCGCGATCTGTGGCGGCTCTCGCAGTGGGAGCAGGCGCGGATGCGTCAGGCCGGAGCGGCACACACGCCGCGTACCGCAGACAGCGCTGGATGAGCCGCCCCTCTCGTTGATCGCGCCCGCCGGCCCGCTACAGTCCCGGCCCCGATGAGCGACTCGAACGGATCCTTCGACCTCAAACATCGCAGCCGGGCGCTGACCGAAGGTCCGGAGCGCGCCGCGGCGCGCGCGTACCTGAAGGGCATCGGCTACGACGACGAGGCGCTCAGCAAGCCGATCGTCGCGGTCGCAAACACGTGGATCGAGACGATGCCGTGCAACTTCCACCTTCGCGCACTCGGGGCCAAGGTCAAGGAGGGGATCCGCGCGGCAGGCGGCACGCCGATGGAGCTCAACACGATCGCGATCTCGGACGGGATCACGATGGGCACGGCCGGGATGAAGGCATCGCTGGTCAGCCGCGAGCTGATCGCCGACTCGATCGAGCTCGTGTGCGCGGCGCACATGTTCGACGCGGTAATCGCGATCAGCGGGTGCGACAAGACGATTCCCGGCACCGTGATGGCGCTGTGCCGGCTGAACGTCCCCAGCGTGATGCTCTACGGCGGATCGATCTACCCCGGCGTTTACCACGGCGAGCGGGTCACGATCCAGGAGGTGTTCGAGGCGGTGGGAGCCCACGCCGCCGGCCGGATCTCCACTGCGGAGCTGACCGAGATCGAGGACGTGGCCTCTCCGGGCGCGGGCGCGTGCGGGGGCCAGTTCACGGCCAACACGATGGCGATGGCCTTCGAGGTGCTCGGGATCTCACCGGCCGGCTTCTCCATGGTCCCCGCGACCCACCCGCACAAGGCCGAGGTCGCTACCGACGCCGGAGCGCTCGTGATCGACGTCCTCAAGCGGGGCCTGCTGCCGAGCGACATCATCACGCGCGACAGCCTCGAGAACGCGATCGCCGCGATCGCCTGCAGCGGTGGCTCCACCAACGGCGTGCTCCACCTGCTGGCGATCGCCAACGAGATGGGCGTCGAGCTCTCGATCGACGACTTCGATCAGATCAGCGAGCGCACGCCATTGCTCTGCGATCTCAAGCCGGGCGGCCGGTTCGTGGCGCCGGATCTGTACGAGGCGGGCGGCGTGCCGCTCGTGCTCAAGCGGCTCAAGGAAGCCGGTCTGCTGCACGACGACGCGCGGACCGTGACCGGGGACACGGTCGGGGCGATCGCGGATGCGGCAACGGAGACGGAGGGCCAGGAAGTCGTCCGCCCGCTCGACGATCCGATCAAGCCGACCGGCGGCCTGGCGATCCTCAAGGGCAACCTCGCGCCCGAGGGCTGTGTGGTCAAGCTCGCCGGCCACGAGCGGCGGGAGCAGAGCGGGCCGGCGCGCGTGTTCGAGTCCGAGGAGGACGCGATGGCGGCGGTCACAAAGGGCGGCATCAACGCCGGAGACGTGATCGTGATCCGCAACGAGGGCCCGGCCGGCGGCCCGGGCATGCGCGAGATGCTCGCCGTCACGGCCGCGCTGGTCGGCGAGGGGCTCGGGGAGGAGGTGGCGCTCATCACCGACGGCCGCTTTTCCGGCGCCACGCACGGCCTGATGGCCGGACACGTGGCCCCCGAGTCGGTCCGCGGCGGTCCGATCGGGATCGTCCAGGAGGGCGATCAGATCACTCTCGATGTGGCCAACCGCCGGCTCGACGTGGCTCTCTCCGACGATGAGATTGCAGCCCGTCTGGCCGCCTACGAGTTGCCACAGCGGTCGAATCCTGGGCCCGCCCTGAGCAAGTACGCGAAGCTCGTCTCGAGCGCCGCCGAGGGCGCGATCACGCGCTGAACACGGCGCGCCCGTCGGGCACGCCGCCCCTCGTCCGGAGCCCTGCCAGAATCGCCCTAATGGCAGACCGGCAGGAATCCGCACCGGGGCGGGAAAGCGTGGCCGAGGGCGTTACGGTCGAGTTCTCGGCCGTCGATCCGAGCCGCCCGCGCGAGCGCGCGGACCGGCTCCCCGCGGCCCCCGCCGACGACCTCAGGGGCCAGCTTCCTGGCCTCGAGCCCGACCGGCAGATCACGGATTGGGGTCGCTCACAGCGGATCGAGGGGCTGGTCGACCGGACGCTTTACGGGTTCCTCTACCACTACTGGTTCCGAGTGGAGGTGGAGGGCGTCGAGAACATCCCGGCCAACGGCGGCGCGCTGCTGTTGGCCAATCGGGCCGGCACGCTTCCGTCCGACGCAGCGATGATCGCCAAGGCGGTCCGCGATGAGCACCCACGCCGCCGCACGGTCCACCTGGCCACCGAGCGCAACTTCAAACGTCTGCCCGGGCTGGGGATGCTGGTGACGAAGGTGGGGGGCGTCTCGGCCCACCCGGCCAATTTGCACCGCCTGCTGTTCGATGAGCGCGAGCTGGTGCTCGCCTTCCCCGAGGGCAGCCGGGGCGCGCGCAAGCCACTCAAGGAGCGTTATCGCCTGCGTTCGTTCGACCCCTCGCCGATCGAGGCCGCTCGGCGCGCGCGGGTGCCGATCGTGCCGCTCGCCATCGTCGGTACCGAGGAGTCCGGCCCGGTGCTGGCCCGTCTGGGCCCGCTGCGGCGGCTGCCGTCGCTGCCGATCACCTCCGGCGTGCCGCTCCCGGCCAAGTTCCGGATCCGCTTTCTCGAGCCGATCTCGGTCAACCGATCCGGGGAGTCGCCGAGCGCGCACGAGATCCAGGCGCTGATCCAGGAGAACCTGCTCGAGATGGTCGCTGCGCGCAGAAGCGTGTGGCTCGGGTAGCGATCAAGCGCTGATGGATTCGAAGCGCATCCTGATCACAGGGCTGTCGTCTTGGTGGGGCGGCCGCCTTGCCCAGGTGCTCGAGCGCGAGCCGGGCGTCGAGGCGGTGATCGGGGTCGACAGCACCGATCCCAAGCACGAGCTGGACCGAACCGAGTTCGTCCGTGTCGGGGCCGAGTCCGGGGTGCTGCGCCGGATCCTGGACGCCGCGGCGATCGACACGGTGATCGACACCAGGCTCGTGGCTGACCCGATGCTGGCCCCGCCGGGGCGCGCCCGGCAGGTCAACGTGACCGACACGCGTGGCGTGCTCGAGGCGTGTGCGGCCGCCGCCGTGCGCAAGCTCGTGTTCAAGTCCTCCGCCCAGATCTACGGCTCGAGGGCTGAGGATCCCGCCTTCTTCAGCGAGGAGATGCGCCGCGCGCGGCCGCCGGCGAGCGCGATCGAACGCGACGTCGTCGAGGCCGAGCGCCTGCTGGCCGACTTCGCCGCCGGCGACCCCGAGCGCACGGTGACGGTGCTGCGGGTGGCCGACGCGCTGGTCGGCGAGCCCGGGTCCTCGCAGCTGATGCTCCTCAGCCTCCCGGTCGTGCCCTCGATCCTCGGCTTCGACCCCCGTCTTCAGTTCGTCCACGACGATGACGTGATCGGCGCCTTCACCCATGTCGTGCGCGAACGGCTGCCCGGCACGTTCAACGTTGCGGCCGATGGCGTGCTGGCGCTCTCCGAGGTCGTCTCACTGCTGGGCAAGCGGCTCTTGCCGGTCCTACCGCCATGGGGCTTCGCGTTCACGGTTGGGCAGCTGCAGCGCATCGGCCTGCGCGTCCCGCTCGAGCTGGTCCGCCAACTTCGCTACGGCCGCGGGCTCGACAACCGCACGCTGAAGGCGACCGGTTACCAATACCGCTACACGACGCGCGAGACGGTGCTGAAGCTGCGCGCGCACCAGCGCCTGCGCCCGCTGCTGCGCAGCGGCGACGGTGAGTACCGCTACGACCGCGAGGTGGAGGAGTTCCTTCGTCGCAGCCCCAGCGTGCTGTCGGCCGGGCCCGCCCGGGGGATCGACGGCGGCTCGGACGACGAGCTGACCGAGGTGGAGCTGCTCGAGGTCATTTCCTCACTCGACCTCGACGCGCTGACGCAACTCCGGAGCTACGAGGCCGCGCACGGCAAGCGCGAGGATGTTCTGGCCGCTTTGGACCATAATCTCGCTAGGCGAGCCGCGGAACAGGAAATGGGCACCTGAGGGGCCTCCGCAAGCAGGATCCCGGCACGCTCGATTGAAACAGACGTTGCAAATTTGGTTAAGAGACGTCTCGCAATGTTTGATCCGTGCACTATCCCGCTAGCATTCGCGAACTTCAGGAGACAGTAGTGGCGCGCGTTTCATACTTACGTCCTGCGGTCACCTCGGATGGGTCTGCTGCGAGAGCCCCCCGAGGATCGACCGCCACTAAGCGATCCGGCCGACGAGGCGGGTTCGTCGTCGGCGGCATTCTGCTGGTCGTACTCGCGATCGCGGCCGCCGGCATGCTGCTGTTCGTCTCCGCCAAGGCGAGCCTCACCGAGGATTCGGTCGCGCTCGCCCGGGTCGGGATGCCGCTCGGTGGCGGGAAGATCGAGAGCGTCAGCATCGTCTCCGGCCCGCACGCCAAGCCGGTTCCCGTCTACATGAAGGGCGACCAGATCTGGCCGAAGCGACTGATCTCCGCGCACAAAATGGTCGAGGTCGATGTCACGGTCAAGCGGCCCGGATGGATCTCGTGGCTTGCCGGCAGCACCGAGAAGCTCAGGCTGAAGCTGATGACGCCGAGCGCCAGCCTGCGCGAGCACTACCTGACGCTCAAGTCCGGCTCCCCGATCATGCTGCGCTTCAAGGAGCCGGTGCGGACCTTCTCCTACGGAACCACTGGGCACCTGGTCCGCCGCGACCTCCGCCAGCCGCTGACCGAGATCCGCCTCAAGCGCACGTCCGCCGCCGGCACCGCACTGGTCGCCGCCGCGCCGCGCACCTGGGAGATCTCGAAGCCGGCGGTGGTGAGCTGGTTCCCGGCCGGCTCGGCCGCCAGCGCGGTCGCGAGCCCGGCGCCCGGATCGCAGATCACCCCGCATACGAAGATCACACTTACCTTCAGCAAGAGCATCAGCGCCGCGCTGGGCAACAACCGCCCGCCGGTCTCGCCGACCACGCCCGGCACCTGGCACGCGGTCAACAGCCACACGATGGTGTTCGAGCCCACCGGGTACGGCTACGGCCTCGGCGCCCACGTCTCGGTGGCGCTGCCAAAGGGCGTCCAGCTCGTCGGCGGCCAGGCCACGACGACCTCGGACACGGGGAACTGGATCGTCCCCGGCGGCTCGACGGTGCGCCTCCAGCAGCTGCTCGCGCAGCTCGGCTACCTGCCGCTCAGCTTCAAGGGACCGCACGTGGCCGCGACCGAGCAGGCGCAGGAGGCGGCCGCCGTGCACGCGCCATCGGGCAAGTTCGACTGGAACTACTCGAACGTCCCGAGCGCCCTGAAGAGTTTCTGGTCCCCCGGCACCTCCGGCGTCATGACCCAAGGGGCGCTGATGGCGTTCGAGAACGACCACGGCATGACCACGGACGGGCTCGCGGGCGCGACCGTCTGGAAGGCCCTGATCGACGCCGCCGTCGCCGGGCACCGGTCGACCTTCGGGTACTCGTTCGTCAACGTCAGCCTCAGCGGCCAGCAGCTGAACCTGTGGCACAACGGCAAAACGCTCGTGACCACCCCGGTGAACACCGGAATCGCGTCGCGTCCCACCGACCCGGGGACGTTCCCCGTCTACGAGCACCTGCAGACGACGACGATGAGCGGAACGAACCCGGACGGAAGCCACTACAACGACCCCGGGATCCAGTTCGTCAGCTACTTCAACGGTGGTGACGCGCTGCACGCGTTCACGCGGGCCCAGTATGGCTTCCCGCAGAGCCTCGGATGCGTCGAGATGATGCTCGGGCCCGCCGGCCAGGTCTGGCCGTACACCCCGATCGGAACGCTCGTACACGTGGCGTAGGCGCGCGCTCGCGGGTACCGTTGACCCGTGCGCACCCGATCGTTCTGGGCCGTGGTCGCATCGCTGGTGGTTCTCTTCGGCGGGACCGGAGCGCTGCTCGCCTACGACTCCTCGGAGGCGCACACGATCGCCAGGGGGATCCGGGTCGGCGGGATCGACGTCGGCGGGATGAGCGCCGCGCAGGCGGCCAGCAGGCTTCGCGCGGCCTACGCGGTTCGGCTCCGTCGCCCGCTCGTCGTGCGCTACCTCCGCGAGCGCTTCGTGCTCACCCCGCGCCGGCTTCAGCTCGCGATCGACACAGGCGCAAGCGTCCAACAGGCACTTGACCGCAGCCGCTCCGACAACCTGTTCACGCGCGCGCTGCGGTCGCTGACCGGGGGCGAGATCCACGCCGAGATCGATCCGCAGCTGACCTACTCCGGAGCCGTGATCGCAGGCTTCGCCGCCCGGGTCGCCCACGCGCTCGACCGGCGCGCCATCGACGCGAGCATCGCCTACTCGGGCGGCTCGATCGGCAGCGTGGCCAGCCACGCCGGGCTCGAGGTCCAACAGGAGCAGTTGATCAGCCGGATCGACGATGCTCTCAGCCGGGCGTCGAGCCGCGCGATCATGGTCCCGGTCATCGCGACTGCGCCGAGGGTGACCTCGAGCACGCTCGCTGCGCGCTACCCGACGATCATCACGGTCGATCGCGCCGCCTTCACGCTGCGCCTGTGGAAGAACCTGCGGCTGGTCCGCAGCTATCGGATCGCGGTCGGGATGGCTGGGCTCCAGACGCCCGCCGGGCTATACCGCGTTCAGGAAAAGCAGGTCAATCCGTCATGGCACGTGCCGAACAGCGCGTGGGCGGGCTCGCTGGCGGGGCAGACGATCCCGCCCGGGCCCCAGGACCCGATCAAGGCCCGCTGGATGGGGATCTACAACGGGGCCGGTATTCACGGCACCGACGAGCTCTCCTCGCTCGGAACGGCGGCGTCGCACGGCTGTATCCGGATGGCCATTCCGGACGTCATCGAGCTCTATTCCGAGACTCCGCTCGGCACCCCCGTCTACGTCACGTGAAGGGTGCGAGCGACCGGCGCCGAATAGCGAAAGCGCCAATGTCAGTGGAGTCGATCACGCCGCCGTGGCGCGCCGCACTAGAGGCCTTCGATGCCGATCTGCGGCGCCGAGCGGTGGCTGAGAAGACGCGCCACGCCTACGCGATCGACTGCCAGCAGTTCGCAGTGTGGGCGAGCGCGCACGGCCTCGAGCCCTCCACGATCGATGTTCGACCACTCCGGCGCTACGCCGCCAGCCTGTCCGAGCGGGGTCTCGTTCCGAGCACGGTGGCCCGGAAGCTCGCCGCGCTCCGCGGGCTGCTCCGCGCCCAGGCGTCGATCGGGACGCGGACCGACAATCCGGCCGAGCTGCTCAGCTCGCCGAAGAAGCCCCAGCGGCTTCCGCAGGTGTTCAAGCCGGCCGAGGTTGCGGCGCTGCTCGACCGGATCCCGGCAACGACGCCGCTCGAGCTTCGCGACCGGGCCCTGTTCGAGCTCGCGTACGCGTCTGGCCTGCGCGCGGAGGAGCTCGTCTCGCTGAGCGTCGACTCGATCGACTTCGACTCCGAGACGGTTCGAGTTGATGGCAAGGGGGGAAAGACACGCCTTGTGCCCGCCGGCGAGCATGCTCTGAAGGCGCTCGAGATTTACCTCCAGCGCGCGCGTCCGGCGCTCGGGAGCGGAGACCGGGATCCGGCTCTCTTCCTCTCGAAGTCCGGCCGCAGGCTCGGGACCTCGGACGTCCGGCGCCGGCTGCGGACGTGGGGACGCTTTGCCGCCGCCCAGGTTCCAGCGCTCGCCGACGCGCATCCGCACGCGCTGAGGCACTCATTTGCGACGCATCTGCTCGAAGGGGGAGCCGATCTGCGTTCGATCCAGGAACTGCTTGGACACGCCACCATCTCGACGACGCAGGTCTACACTCGGGTAGAGTCGGCGCGTCTCCGGACAGCCTACGCCCGAGCTCATCCGCGGGCATGACGCGCGATTCGGGGGGTTGAGGAAGAAGTGGAAACGAACGTCAAGGCGATCGAGCTGCAAGATCTGTGGAGGAGGTACAAAGCCTCCGGTGACGAGCGCGCCCGCGAGCGGCTGGTCGTCGCGTACTCGCCGCTGGTCAAGTACGTGGCCGGCCGGATGGGATCTGGGCTGCCCGCCCATGTCGAGGAGGCTGACCTCATCTCCTACGGACTCGGTGGTTTGATCTCTGCAATCGAACGTTTCGATCTGACGAGAGAGATCAAGTTCGAGACCTACGCGATCACCCGCATCCGCGGCGCGATCATCGACGAGCTGCGCACGCTCGACTGGGTGCCGCGCTCCGTCCGCGCCCGGGCGCGGGAGTTCGAGCGCACCAACATGAAGCTCGAGGCGCGGCTTCAGCGGGCGCCGACCGACGAGGAGATGGCGTCCGAGCTGGGCATCTCGATCGAGGACTTCCAGGACGCGCTGCTGCAGATCTCCAACTCCACGATCGTCGCCCTCGACGAGCTGTGGAACGTGTCGGACTCCACGGGCGACCAGGTCTCGCTGCTGGACACGCTGCCCGACCGCGGCGCTCCGGATCCACAGGCGCTCGTCGACCAGTCCGAGCTCCGGGACCGGATCGCCGATGCGATCGCGGCCCTGCCCGAGCGCGAGAAGCTCGTCGTCGCCCTCTACTACTACGAGAACCTGACCCTGCGCGAGATCGGCGAGGTGCTCGGCGTGACCGAGTCCCGCGTCTCCCAGCTGCACACGAAGGCCGTGCTGCGGCTGCGCTCGAAGCTCCAGGGGGAGATCGACTAGAGATACCGCCTGAGGTCCTCGGCGATTGCCGAGGGCGTCTCGTTGAGCTGGCGCCAGGTGTATCGGAGCACGATGTAGCCGGCAGCGCGGAGCTCGAGGTCGCGCTGATGGTCGCGCTCGAGCTGGGCGCGGGTGCGGTGGCCCTGCAAGCCGTCGACCTCCACGATCACGCGCTGGTCCGGCCACAGCGCGTCGGTTAGGTGGCCGTGCAGGAGGACGTTGGTCTTCGGGATCGGAAGACCGTGACGCTGGCAAAAGGAGAGCAGCAGGATCTCGAGCTCACTGCGCGTGTGCGCGAGCTGAGGGAGGTGGATCCTGAGGGCCTCGTGGATGGCTCTGCTGCCTTCGATTCCGCGGCCGGTGAGGGCGGCTAGCGCTCGGACGTCCAGGAGGTCGTGGTAGTCGGCGTTGGCGAGGGCGAGGCGGAGCAGGTTCTGCCGGGGGGCGGTCGCGGCGAAGTCGAGCAGGGCCTGGGCGACGGTGGTGGTCGGGAGGCCGCGGTGCCAGAGGCGGTCGAAGTTGCGCCGACCGTGGACGACGATGCCGTCGATCGAACCAACCCGGCGTGGCGTACTGACGTGGATGCTGGCCCGGCGGGTACTTGAGCAGTTCGCGCCAGTGAAGCGCAGTCCCGGCGGCCAGCGCCGCGCCCGGGCCGGCGTAGAGCAGCGCCGCGGCCAGGTCGGACTCGGCGCTGTCTGCTGTGTGGCCGACGGCGTAGACACGCGGGAGGACGCGATGAAGGTAACCGCTCGTGCGCCATTCCGAGATCGTTGCCTCGGCCACGCCCGCGGCGCGAAGCTGGTCATACCGGATTCGTCCGGACTGCCTGTCCGCAACGGCCGCCACACGAAGCTTGGCATTTGACCTCGGACTGTCCGAGGTGAATCGCCATTCATCGCCTGGGGAGCCACGTCGCAGACCCACCGCACAACCATGCGGCCGAACCGTGTAACGAGACAAGACGCGTTCGCAACAACTGTGTGCCGATTCGGTGCCGGTCTGCGGGCGGGCAGCGTGGGTCAACCCGATAAGGTCACGTTTCGGCGTTCGAGAGAGAGGAGTAAGGCATGCACAAGGCCGCGGATCGCGTTCGCAACGTGGCGCTCGTCGGTCACCGGGGCAGTGGAAAGACCTCGCTGCACGAAGCGCTGTTGTTTCAGGCCGGCGCGGTGAATCGCCTCGGCTCCGTGGTCGAGGGGACGACCGTGTCCGACGCCGATCCGGACGAGAAGTCGCGCCAGATGTCGATCTCGGCCTCGCTGTCGTCCTTCGAGTGGCAGGACCGAAAGGTCAACCTCCTCGACACGCCTGGCGATTCGAGCTTCGTCGCCGACGCGCTCGGCGCCCTGCGCGTCAGCGAGTCCGCCGTGTTCGTCGTCAACGCCGTGATGGGCGTCGAGGTGCATACCATCCGCCTGTGGCAGCGCGCGGCCGAGCTCGACCTCGCGCGCCTGGTGTTCGTCAACATGCTCGACCGCGAGCGCGCCGACTTCTTCCGCACGCTCGAAAGCCTCAAATCGTCCTTCGGAGCGCACGTGGTCGCGACCGAGATCCCGATCGGCTCGGAGCACGAGGTCTCCGGCGTGATCGACCTCGTCGACATGAAGGCCTACCACTACGAGGGCGCCGGCAAGGACAACTGCAGCGAGATCCCGATCCCGGATGACCTGCTTGACCAGGCCCAGGAGTACCGCGAGAAGCTGATGGACGAGGTGTCCGAGTCGAGCGACGCGCTGATGGAGCGCTACCTCGAGGGCGAGGAGATCTCCCATGAGGAGATCGTCACCGCGCTCAAGGACGGGACCAACCACGGCGCCCTGTTCCCCGTCACCTGCGGCATCGCGACCCAGAACCTGGCCACCAACCGGCTGCTCGACGCGATCGTCGAGGACCTCCCGTCGCCGGTCAAGCACGGCGGCCTCGAGATCGGCGAGGTCGCGCTCGAGCCGGTCGAGGACAAGGAGATGTTCGCGTACGTGTTCAAGACGCGGGCGGACCCGTTCGCCGGCCGGATCAACATGTTCCGCGTCTACCAGGGCGTGCTCAAGCAGGACTCGCATGTGCTCAACACGCGTACGCACAACAAGGAGCGGATCGGGCAGCTCGTGACCTTCGACGGCGCGAGCACCGGCCACGCGACCGAATTCGGCCCCGGCGACATCGGTGCCGTCGCCAAGCTCAAGGAGACCAAGGCCGGCGACTGGCTCGCCGAGCGCGACCAACCGATCACGATGCCGAGCATCAAGCTGCCGGCCCCGGTGATGGCGTTCGCGGTCGAGCCCAAGAGCAAGGGCGACGAGGACAAGGTCTTCACCGCGCTCAGACGCCTCCAGGAGGAGGACCCGACGATCGACCTGCACCGCGACGCGCAGACCGGCGAGCAGATCGTCGCCGGACTGAGCCAGGTCCATGTCGAGGTGATCGTTGAGCGGCTGAAGGCGCGCTTCGGCGCCGAGGTCAACCTCAAGCCCCCGCGCGTCCCCTATCAGGAGACGATCCGCAAGCCGGCCAAGGCCCACGGGCGCCACAAGAAGCAGACCGGCGGCCGCGGTCAGTTCGGCGATTGCCACATCGAGGTCGAGCCGCGCGAGCCGGGAGAGGGGTTCGAGTTCGTCAACGCGATCAAGGGCGGCGTGATCCCCACCGGGTTCATCCCCGCGGTCGAGAAGGGCGTGCTCGAGGCGATGCAGGAGGGCGTCGTCGCCGGATACCCGGTCAAGGACGTGCGCGTGCGCCTGTACGACGGCTCCTACCACACCGTGGACTCGAGCGAGATGGCGTTCAAGGTGGCAGGCTCGATGGCCATGAGACAGGCGCTCGCCGACGCCAACCCCGTGCTGCTCGAGCCGATCATGCTGGCCACGGTTTCCGTGCCCGAGGACGCGGTCGGCGACGTGATCGGCGACCTGAACTCCCGGCGCGGCCGGCCGCTCGGGATGGAGCCGACCGGCGGCGGCATGACCGAGGTCAAGGCCGAGGTGCCGATGGCCGAGCTGCTCTCCTATGCGCCTGACCTGCGCTCGATCACCGGCGGCCAGGGCGAGTACACGATGGAGTTCCTCCGCTATGAGGAGGTCCCGGGCCACCTCGCCTCCAAGGTCGTCGACGCGGCGAGGGCGGAGAAGGAAGCGGTCAAGGCCTAGGGCCGGATGCCCGGCCGCGGAAACCGCCGGCCAGGAGCCGGACGCAGTGTTGCGTGCAGGTCCGGGGCCGCTTGGTAGCCTCGGACCTGGTGGCTACCAGGGATATTCGTACTTCGACCGCGTACACGGTCTGTGACGTGTGCGGGCGGACGCTTCTGCGCGGCGAGCGCTCGGAGGTCTACGTGCACGGCGGCGAGCGCCATGCCGTGTGCGAGCTCTGCAAGTCACGCGCTCTACATGAGGGCTGGATCAAGGAGGGGACCATGCCCTCCTACGGCGACGGTGATTCGCGTTCTGAGCGGCGGCGCTCGCTGCTGGGGCGGATTCGCTCCCGCCGCGACGGCCGCGACGGCCGCGACGGTCGGGACTCCGTGCCCGAGCCCGCCTACGAGCTCGCCGATCCGTACGAGGTGCCCGAGTCGCCTCCCGAGCCGCCTTCGCCCGTGGCCGTGCCGGCGCCCCGCCGACGCGAGCGGGTGCGCGAGCCGCGCCACGTCCGCGCGGTGCCGACCAGCCCGGAGCAGAAGACCGCCTCGGCCGTGCAGCTGTTCAACACCTCCGAGCACACCCGGACGGTGGCCGGCGTCGCCCGCTCGCTCGGGGTCCCGGCCGTGTCGGTGCTCCCATCGGTGACCGGGCCGAGCCTGGTCAACGTCGTGGTCTCGTGGGAGCTGTGCTGGTATCGCTACGAGGTCGACCTGTCCGATGAGGTCCCGACCGTGCGCGTCGCGGGCCAGGGCTACGAGCTCGACGAGCTCCCAGCCGAGGAACGGGTGCCGAACGCCGTTTCGGACGACAACGGCGCCCTGGCCCTTCCGTGATGGCGCTGGACGCAAGTTCGATGCAGGCTTTCCGGGCCGTCGAATAGCATTCCCGGGCCAATGATCTACTGCGTTGTCCCCGAGGCGCTGGCCGATGAGCTGTTCGACAAGCTCACCGCGTATTACGCGGAGGACCCGAACGTGACCGTGATCATCGACCGGCGGAAGGGATCCCGCCGCGATGAGGAAGCTTCCGGCGGCGGTCAGCGAGGCGTCCGCGACCGCAGGCGCGCACGCGTCGCCGGCGACATTCCAGAGCTGGCAAGCGATTGACGGGCGCGGGAGCGCTCAGGCTCGTCGTCCACGTCGACGGCGGCGCCCGAGGCAACCCGGGTCCGGCGGCGATCGGGGTTGTGATCTCTGAGCCGGGTGGGGAGGTCCTCGACGAGGTCGCCGAGCGGATCGGCGTGGCCACGAACAACGTCGCCGAGTACCGCGCGCTGCTGCGTGGCCTCGAGCGGGCAGCGCAGCTCGGCGCGCGCGAGGTCGAGCTCATCAACGACTCCGAGCTTGTGGCCAAGCAGCTGACTGGCGCCTACAAGGTCAAGCACCCCGCAATGAAGCCCCTGTACGAGCAGGCGAGGAGCGCCGTGCGCGGCTTCGACCGCTGGCAGATCACGAGCGTCCCGCGGGCCCAGAACGCCCGCGCCGACGCGCTCGTCAACGCCGCCCTCGACGGCACCCTGTAGACCGCCCCCAAATCCTGTTTCGCCCTCCCGCCGGGCGGGAATCAATTGTGTGCGCAATAAAATGCTATGATTGTGTACGCAACCAAGTAAACGCCTGGGAGGCAATTACATGAATCTCGGTCTTCTGGTTCTGCGTCTGGTCGTGGGCCTGCTGTTCGTGGGACACGGCGCGCAGAAGTTGTTCGGAATCTGGGGCGGCCACGGCCTCAAGGCGACCGCCGGATTCTTCGAGCAGATCGGCCTGAAGCCGGGCCGCTTCCACGCGACGGCGGCGGGGCTGATGGAGTTCGGCGGCGGCCTGCTGCTGGCTCTCGGCCTGTTCACGCCGTTCGCGGCGGCGATCCTGATCGCGGTCATGACCGCCGCGGTGATCACGGTCCATTTCGCCAAGGGTCTGTGGTCGACCAACGGCGGCTATGAGTACAACCTCGTGCTCGCCGCGGCGAGCTTCGCGGTCGCGGCGATCGGCGCCGGCTCGTGGTCGCTGGACCACGCGCTCTCGTTCTCGATCCACGGCGTGCTGTGGGGTGTCGGAGCCCTCGTCGTCGGCCTGATCGGCGGCGTCGCAGCCGTCCTCAGCGGGCGTGCGCAGGACCGCCGCTCCCACGCCGCGCCGACGCATCGCGCGACCACGGCGTAACCCCGCTCCCCGGGAGGCGACTGGCAGAAGTCCCTGCTCGTCGCCTCCCGCGCTACCCTGCACACCGTGACCGACGCCCTGATCGAACTCAGCGCCCGGCTGCAGGACACCGCCCAGCAGCTGCGCGCCGGAGAGCTCGACCCCGTAGCGACCCTGGCCCTGATCGAAGAATGCGTCCGGCTCGCCGCCGAGGCGAGCGCTCAGGTGGACGCCGAGGTGGGGGCCGTGCTCGAGCCACTGCCGGACCTGCCCGGGCAGCTCCCGCTTCCGGCCGCCTAGCCGCGCGTGCCCACAACCGGCGCGGCGTATCCGGAGCATCTGCGTGCCGAGATCGAGCGCTACCTCGAGGCGCTGCGCTTTACCGCGGGCGAGGGGCCGATCGCCGGCCTCGAGGAGGCGATGCGCTACTCGCTGCTGGCCGGCGGCAAGCGGATCCGGCCGGTGCTCGCCCTGGCCACGGCGGAGGCAGTGGGTCGTGAGCCCTCCTCCGTGCTCCCGCTCGCGGCGGCGATTGAGCTGATCCACACATACTCGCTGATCCACGACGACCTGCCGGCGATGGACGACGACGATCTGCGCCGAGGCCGGCCGACGTGTCACGTGGCCTTCGGGGAGGACGTGGCGATTCTGGCCGGCGATGGGCTCTACGCCGAGGCGTTCAGGCTGCTGCTGACCGAGCAGCAGGGTGAGCCTGCGGGCGTGCTGAAGGCCGCGGCCGAGCTGGCCGCCGCCACCGGGGTTCAGGGAATGGTGGGCGGGCAGTACCTCGATGTGTCCGGAACCGCGGCGGCTGGTCCCGACGGGCTCCGGCGCCTCCACGAACTGAAAACCGGACGGTTGATCGCGGCCAGCGTCGAGTGCGTGCTGTTGCTCGGCCGAACCGACAAACCTGCGACAATCAACGGATTCCGCACCTTCGCGAGCGAGCTCGGCGTGCTCTTTCAGATCGTGGACGACATCCTCGACGTCATCGGCTCGGAGGAGACGCTTGGCAAGCCGCAGGGCAGCGACGAACGGCTGGGTAAGCGTACGTACGTGACCGAGTTCGGCCTTGACGGGGCCCGGTCCCTGGCCCGCGCGTCGCACGAGCGGGCCCGCGAGGCCCTCGCCCACGCCGCTCCCGACGGTGCCCAGCAACTCGAACAGATAACCGACTTCATCTTCACCCGCACCTACTGATGTCAGACATCCTTCAACGAATCGACCGCCCCCAGGACCTCCATGGCCTCAGCGACGACGACCTGCAGACCGTCGCCCAGGAGGTTCGCGAGCACATCATCGATACGGTCGGCGAGATCGGCGGCCACTTCGGCGCCAACCTGGGCGCGTGTGAGATCGCGGTCGCGCTGCACTCGCTGCTGGACTCGCCGCGCGACAAGGTGCTGTGGGACGTTGGCCACCAGGCCTATCCGCACAAGGTTCTGACCGGCCGGCGCGACCGGCTGCACACGATCCGCAAGTACGAGGGCCTGGCCCCGTTCTGCTCGATTCCCGAGTCCGAGCACGACACCATGGGCGCGGGCCACGCGTCCACCGCGATCGGCTACGCGGTCGGGATCAAGGAGGCGATGCGGCGCGGCCACGGCGACGACGGCCATGTGGTGGCGGTCGTGGGCGATGGGGCGATGACCGGCGGGGTGGCCTTCGAGGCCGTCCACCAGGCCGGTGGCGAGGGCACGCCGATCGTCGTACTGCTCAACGACAACGGCATGTCGATCGCCCCGAACGTCGGAGCGCTGAGCCGCTACTTCAACCGCATCCGGCTCAACCCGAAGCTGTGGCATGCGCGCGAGGGCGTCGAGGGTGGGCTGACGAAGCTGCCGGCCGGGATCGGCGCCACGTTCGAGCGCTTCGGCCCTCACTTCAAGGAGTCGCTCAAGGCGTTCTGGGCGCCCGGCCTGTGGTGGGAGGAACTCGACTTCGCGTACATGGGCGTGATCGACGGCCACGACGTACGCGCGCTGCGCCGGGCGCTGCGCGAGGCGCTCGCGGCCGAGCGGCCCGTCGTCGTCCACTGCGCCACCGTCAAGGGCAAGGGCTTCGCGCCCGCCGAGGAGGGCGGGCTCGAGGGCATGGAGAAGTGGCACGCAGCCAAGCCGAAGTCGATCGCCAACGGTGCCCCGGCCGCCAAGCCCGCCACAGCCAGCACCGACAAGCCGAAGCCGCCGCAGTACACGCAGGTGTTTGGCGAGGCGCTCGTGGACGAGTGCCGGCGCGACGACCGGGTGATCGGGATCACCGCCGCGATGAACTCGGGCACCGGCCTCAACATTCTCCAGCGGGAGCTGCCGGATCGCTATTACGACGTCGGGATCGCCGAGCAGCAGGCCGTGCTATTCGCGGCCGGGCTGGCGCTGCAGGGGTGCAAGCCGGTGGCGGCGATCTACTCGACGTTCCTGCAACGCGCCTACGACCAGATCGTCCACGACGTCTGCCTGCAGAAGCTTGGCGTCGTGTTCGCGATGGACCGCGCCGGCCTCGTCGGCGACGACGGGCCCACGCACCACGGTGCGTTCGACATCGCGTACCTGCGCTGCCTTCCCAACATCGTGCTGATGGCCCCGCGCGATGAGGCGATGCTCGTGCGGATGCTCCGCACCGCTCTCCTCCACGACGACGGCCCGGTCGCCCTGCGCTACCCGCGTGGCGAGGCCGTCGGCGTACCGCTGCCGAGCGCGCCGGAACCGATCCAGATCGGCACCGGTGAGATCCTGCGCGAGGGCGAGCGCGTCGCCCTGCTCGGCTACGGCACGGGTGTCGGTAAGGCGATGGAGGCCGCATCGATACTCGCCGAGCGCGGGATCTCGGTCAGCGTCGCGGACGCTCGCTTCGCCAAGCCGATCGACGCCGGGCTGGCGGCCCAGCTGGCGGCCGAGCACGACCTGCTCGTGACCATCGAGGAGGGGGTGCTGGCCGGCGGGTTCGGCTCTGCGGTCTGGGAGACGCTCTCGGACGCCGGCGTGACGCCGCGGATCCTGCGCGTTGGGCTCCCAGATCGATATGTCACCCACGGCGCCCCCGGGCTCCTGCACGAGGAGGTCGGGTTCACCGGCAAACGGATCGCCGAGCGGATCGAGGCGGCCGTGGCCGAGCGGACCGGAGTGGCCTAGGCCGCGCATCCCGGCTCCGCGGCGCCTCTGAAACGCAGAACGGCCCGCCGAAGCGGGCCGTTCCAGGAGGAGAGATGTATCTGCGTTTGATCGCTGGGAGGAAGTCTTGGGGCCGAATCAACGGCCACCAACAATGATCACCGCCCCGCAGCGCGGTGAGTGTGATCTCGATCACGTACCGTTTTCCGTCCGATGAAGCGTGTTCGCCTCGACAGCCTGCTGTCCGACCGGGGCCTGTTCGGTTCGCGCTCGCAGGCGGCCGCCTCGGTGCTGGCCGGTGACGTGCTTCTGCTCCCGGAGCGCCGCCGGGCCCAGAAGCCCGGCCAGCTCGTGCCACAGGACGTCGAGCTCGAGGTGGCGAGCGCCCCGGCCTTCGTCTCCCGAGGCGGTGTCAAGCTCGCCAACGCGCTCGACCAGCTCGGGGTGACCATCACGGATCGGCTCGCGCTCGACGTCGGCGCCTCCACCGGTGGCTTCACCGATTGCCTGCTCCAGCGCGGCGCGGCCCACGTGACCGCGGTTGACGTCGCCTACGGCGAATTCGACTGGCGGCTGCGCTCGGAGCCGCGCGTGACGGTGATCGAGCGGCGCAACGCACGCATGCTCGCCCGCGAGGAGCTGCCCTACGCGCCCGATCTGATCGCGATTGACGTCTCGTTCATCTCGCTGGCCAAGGTGCTCCCGGCCGTGCTGGGCTGCGCCGCATCGGAGTTCGACTGCCTTGCCCTGGTCAAGCCGCAGTTCGAGGCCGGTCGAGACGCGGTCGGGAAGGGCGGCGTGGTCCGCGACCCGGTGGCCCGTCGCCGCGCGCTGGTCTCAGTCGGTGAGGTGGCGACCGAGTTGGGCACCTCCGTGCTGGGGTTCGCGAGTTCAGGGCTGCCGGGACCGAAGGGCAACCTCGAGACCTTCGTCTGGCTGGCCGAGCAGGAGCGCGGCGGAGTGGACGACCTCGAGGTGGCGGCCCGCGAGGTAGAGCCGTGAACCCGGTCCGCCGCGCCACCGTGTTCACACACCGCCGCCCGGACGAGACGGCGCCGGCGATCGAGATGCTGCTCGGGCTCGCGCGCGAGGCGGGCGCGGTGCTGCGCCTCGACCCGGATGAGACGACCAAGCACGACATCGAGCCGAGCGGCGCCCTGGAGCTGAACGCGTCCGTGACCAACGACGTCGACATCTGCTTCGCGCTCGGAGGCGACGGGACGATCCTCAACGCGCTGCGCATATACGCGGGCACGGGCGTGCCGGTGTTCGCGGTCAACTTCGGCGAGATCGGCTTCCTGGCCAGCGTCGAGCGTGAGGACGCCGAATCGGGTCTGCGGTCTGCGTTCCGGGGCGAGTTTGAGGTTCTCGCGCTCCCCGGGATCCGGCTGTCGGGGAGCCGCGGGGCTTGGCTCGCGATCAATGATGTCTCGATGCACCGCCAGCCGGGCAAGCGGGTCGCGGATCTGGAGTACGGCGTCGCATCGGACGAGATCGGGCGGGTCAGGTGCGACGGGCTCGTGGTGTCGACCCCGGCCGGGAGCACCGGGTACAACCTGGCCAACGGCGGGCCGGTGATGGCGTGGGGCGTGAAGGGCTACGTCGTGTCGTTCATCGCGCCGCACTCGCTCACCGCGCGCGCACTCGTGGTCGCCCCGCAGGACACGCTGTCGATCATCAACCGCTCGCGCGAGGAGCCGGTCGACGTGACCGTGGACGGCCGCCCCGTGTGCGTGCTGCCGCCCAGCGATCATCTCGAGGTCAGCTTCGCGGACGCGCAGGGCTGCCTCGCGCAGCTGTCGGGGACCTCGTTCTACCAGCGCCTGCGGACCAAGTTCGGGCGGCTGGCCGCGGCGCCGTAGATCACTATCCGTCGGCGCCGGCTGGTACACCGTCGCGCATGCTGCACGAGCTACGCGTCGAGAACCTGCTGCTGATGGAGCGAGCCGAGCTGCGGCTCGCGCCGGGCCTGAACGTGCTGACCGGCGAGACCGGCGCCGGCAAGACGCTGCTCGCCCACGCGCTCGACCTGCTGCTGGGTGGCAAGGCGCGCAGCGGGATCGTCCGTGCCGGCGCCTCCGAGGCTTACGTGGAGGGGGTGTTCGCGCGGCCGGCCGAGCTCGACCCGGAGCTCGCCGAGCGCCTCCCCGATGACGCCGAGGAGATCGTGCTCGCGCGCCGGGTGTGGCCCGACGGCCGAACCCGGGCGTACGTGTGCGGGCGATCGGCGACACTCGCCGACCTGCGCGAGCTGGGCCCCCGGCTGCTTTCGTTCTACGGCCAGCACGAGCACCGCAAGCTGATGCTGAGCACCGCCCAGCTCGACATCCTCGACGCCCACATCGGCGCCGAGCAGCTCGAACGGCGCGCGCGGGTGGCGGAGGCGCACGAGCAGGTGCGGGCCGCGGAGGGGCGCGTCGATGAGCTGCGGGAGCTGGCAGGGGCGAGGGAGCGCGAGCTCGACCTTGTGAGCTTCGAGCTCGACGAGATCGAGGCGGCGGCCCCGAGCGCCGAGGAGGAGCATGAGCTCGTCGGCGAGCGCGAGCGGCTGCGCAACCTCGAGGCCCTGCGCGGCGCGGCCGCCGCGGGAGCCGAGGCGATCACGCCCGAAGCAGGCGAGGGGATCGGCGAGACGTTGGCCCACGCGGCCGGGGCGCTCGAGCAGGTGGCCGATTTCGACCCCGCGCTCGCTCCGCTGTCCGAGCGGCTGAGTGCGCTCCGCTACGAGGCCGAGGACCTCGGCGCCGATCTGAGGCGCTACCTGATGGGGATCGAGGGCTCGCCCGCGAGGCTCGAGCAGCTGGAGGAGCGGCTCGCGCTGCTCGATCGGCTGAAACGAAAGCACGGAGGCTCGATCGAGGACGTGCTCGCCCATGCCGAGCGCTGCCGCTCCCGGCGCGACGAGCTCCAGCACGCCGACGAGGCGCTCGAGCGTGCCGAGGATGAGCTCGCGGCCGCGCTCGGGCAGCGCGACGGGATCGCCGGCGAGCTGAGCGACGCGAGGCACGCTGCCGCTCCGGCGCTGGCCGCGGGCGTCCGCGCGCGGCTGGCCGAGCTGGCGATGGCCGAGGCCGCGTTTGAGGTCCACGTTTTGCCGCGCGAGGGCGGCTGCGGGCCCCGCGGGGTCGATTCGGTCGAGCTGCGGATCGCGCCGAACCCGGGGATGCCGTCGGGGCCGCTGCGCGAGATCGCATCCGGAGGCGAGCTCTCGCGCGTCATGCTGGCCCTGCTCAGCGAGGCCCACGGCGACGCGGCGGGAGAGGAGGCGGCACCGCTGCTCGTGTTCGATGAGATCGACGCGGGCATCGGCGGGCACACCGCGAACGCCGTCGGCGAGCACCTGCGCGATCTCGCGGGCGGACGGCAGATCCTCTGCATCACGCATCTGCCGCAGGTGGCCGCGCTTGCGGCGCGGCACTTCACGATCGACAAGGACTCGTCGGTGACCCCGGCGCGCACCGAGGTCAGCGTGCTGGATGGCGATCGGGTGGTCGGCGAGATCGTGCGGATGCTCGGCGCGGGCGAGGGCGACCGAGCCGCGAACCAGCACGCCCGCCAGCTCCTGCGCGCGGCATAGACCGGCGGTCGGGCCGGGGCGTTCGCGTCCGCCCGCGGCGCTACGGTGAGACCGTCCACTACACTCAAGGATCGATCGATGGCCCAAGACCCGCGACGCGCCGCCACCAGCTCCCCAGGGGAGACGCGCTTTATCTTCATCACCGGCGGGGTCGTCTCCTCGCTTGGCAAGGGCATCGCCGCAGCGTCGATCGGCCGGCTGCTGGTGGCCAGGGGCCTGAGCGTCCAGCTGCAGAAGTTCGACCCGTACATCAACGTCGACCCCGGCACGATGTCGCCGTACCAGCACGGCGAGGTGTTCGTGACCGAGGACGGCGCCGAGACCGACCTCGACCTCGGCCACTATGAGCGCTTCACCGACGCGAACACGAGTCGCGCGTCCAACGTCACCGCGGGTGGGATCTACAACACCGTAATCCGCCGAGAGCGGCGGGGTGACTACCTCGGAGCGACCGTCCAGGTCGTGCCGCACATCACCGACGAGATCCAGCAGCGGATAAAGCTGATGGCCGAGTCGAGCGACGTCGACTTCGTGATCACTGAGATCGGCGGCACGGTCGGCGACATCGAGTCGCTGCCGTTCCTCGAGTCGATTCGTCAGTTCCCGGTCGACGTCGGGCGACGGCGCTGCATGTTCATCCACCTGACGCTCGTGCCCTACATCGGGCACGCGGGTGAGCTGAAGACCAAGCCGACGCAGCACTCGGTCAACGAACTGCGGCGAATCGGTATCGCCCCCGACATGGTCGTGTGCCGCTCGGAATCCGTGCTGTCGGGCGACATCCGCCGCAAGATCGCGCTGTTCGCGAGCCTGCCGGTCGAGGCCGTGGTCTCGGCTTACGACGTCCCCGACATCTACCAGGTGCCGCTCGTCTTCCACAACGAGGGCGTCGACGAGTTCATCCTGCGTGACCACTTCGGCGTCGACACCCCGCCGCCGGACCTGAGCGGGTGGGACGCGATGACGCGCCGCGCGAGCGAGGCCGACCGCAGCGTGAAGATCGCGCTCGTGGGCAAGTACGTCCAGCTCGAGGACGCCTACCTGTCCGTGGCCGAGGCGCTCAAGCACGCCGGCGTCCACCACGGGACGAAGGTCGAGATCGACTGGGTCGACTCCGAATCGGTGAGCACGCCCGAGGTGACCGCGCGGCTCGAGAACGTCGACGGCGTTCTGATCCCCGGCGGCTTCGGCGGGCGCGGCTTCGAGGGCAAGATCCGGGCCGCGCAGATCGCGCGTGAGAATGGCATTCCCTACCTCGGCATCTGTCTCGGCATGCATGTCGCGGTCAGCGAGTTTGCCCGCCACGTCGCCGGGATGGACGGCGCCAACTCGACCGAGATGGACCCGGAGACCCCTTTCCCGGTGATCGACCTGCTGCCCGAGCAGAAGGAGATCGCCGACATGGGCGGCACGATGCGCCTCGGGGCCGATCCGGTCAAGCTGCACGACGACACGGTGGTGCGCGAGCTGTACGGTGAGGCGGTCGTCTACGAGCGCCACCGCCACCGTTATGAGGTCAACAACCACCTGCGGCGCAAGCTCGAGGCCCTCGGCCTCGTCTGTTCGGGGACCTCGCCCGACGAGCGGCTGGTAGAGGTGATCGAGCTCGACCGGGGCGACGCACCCGTTCTTCGTGGCCTCTCAGTACCACCCGGAGTTCAAGTCGCGTCCCGAGCGCGCGGCGCCGCTGTTCCGGGAGTTCGTGGGTGCCGCCCTAGCGCACAACGAGCAGGCCGAGCCGTCGGCGACGACCGGCTCGGAGCCGGCCGTCGAAGCCGGTTCGTGAGGCGCGCGACCGACGCGCAGCGCGAGCAGCTTCACAGCACGTTTGCGGAGTTGTGCCGGATCGCGAGTCCGTCCGGGCATGAGCGCGCGTGCGGTGAGTGGGTGGCGGCCGAGCTGCGGGCGCTCGGCCTCGACGTTGAACAGGACCGCGGCTACGCGGGCTCCGACGGCGCCAACCTGTTCACGCGGATCCCGGGATCCGGGCCCGAGAGCCTGCTCCTGTGCGCCCACCTCGACACCGTGCCGCCGACGGCGCCGCTCGAGCCCGTGCTCGCCGGCGACGGGTGGGAGAACGCAGGGGATGGGATCCTGGGCGCCGATAACAAGGCGGCGGTCGCAGTGCTGCTCGAGCTCGCGCGCCGGCTGACACAACGGCGGGGCGCCGGCGGAGGCGGGGCTCGAGCTGCTGTTCACGGTGTCCGAGGAGAATGGGCTCCACGGAGCGAAGGCGTTCGACGCCTCGCGACTGCGGAGCGCGATCGGATACGTGTTCGATCACGCGAGCCCGATCGGTGAGATCGTGGTCGCCTCGCCCACGTACGACAAGATCGTCGCGGAGATCCGCGGCCGGGCCGCGCACGCGGGAATCCGGCCGGAGGAGGGCCGTAGCGCGATCGAGGTAGCCGCGCGCGCGATCGCCGCAATGCGGCTCGGGCGCCTCGACGCCGAGACGACGGCGAACGTCGGCACGATCAGCGGCGGCACGGCGACCAACGTCGTCCCCGAGCGGTGCACGATCGAGGCCGAGGTGCGCGGGCTCGACGACCTGCGCGTGGAGCAGACCGTGACCGAGCTGATCGACCACCTTCAGGACGCCTCCAACGCGGGCGAATGCGACCTCGACGTCACCGTCGAGGTGATGTTCCGAGCCTACCGCTGCAAGCCGCGGGCGCGGGAGGTCACGGTGGCCGAGGCGGCGCTGCGGACGTGTGGATACGAACCGCGGCACATCACCACCGGCGGAGGATCGGACGCGAACGCCCTCCGGGTGGGCGGGCTGGCGTGCACGAACCTCGCCAACGGCACGGAGCGAAACCACGAGCCCGGCGAGCGGGTGTCGGTCGATGCACTCGAAGGGATGCTCGAGGTCGCGATCGCGCTGCTCGACGAGGCCGCGCTGCCGGAGGCGCCGTGAGCGAGTTCGAGCGCGTGGGCTCCGACGTCGAGTGGGAGGGCAGGATCATCCGCGTCGGCCGCGAGCGCTTCCGGCACGCCGACGGGGAGGAGGTCACGCGCGAGAAGGTCTGGCATCCCGGGGCGGTCGGCATCATCGCCGTCGACGACGAGCACGTGTGGCTGACCAGGCAGCCGCGCGAGGCGATCGGACAGAGCGCGTCGCTCGAGATACCGGCCGGGAAGCTCGACGTCGAGGGCGAGGGCCCCCTCGCCACGGCCAGGCGCGAGCTGGCCGAGGAGATCGGAAAGCGAGCCGATCGCTGGGACGAGGTGCTCGCGTTCTACACCAGCCCCGGGTTCACGGACGAGCGGGTATGGCTGTTCCTGGCCCGGGACCTCGCCGACGACGACACCGACGCCGAGGCCGAGGAGGACGAACGGATCGAGATCGTGCCCTGGCCCCTGAGCAACCTCGACGAGGCGATCGCCGAATGCGAGGACTCGAAGTCGCTGATCGCACTGCTGTGGCTGAAGACGCGCCGCGGCGGCGGGTAGTCCGGGCCGCCGCAGCCGCGCGGCGCCGGACAGCCGAGGCGGGGCGGGGCCCCCGACCGGCAGGAGCCGCGCAGCCCGGCACGAATAAGTCGGGATGGCGACGATCGAGGTGCAGGCGCCGGCGCGCCGTCTGAACGAGCTCACGCTCGACTTCCTCGCCTACCTCGAGCTCGAGCGCGGGCTCTCGCGCAACACGCTCGAGGCGTACCGCTCCGACCTGCAGCAGTTCGGCGAATTCCTCGGGCGGATCGGCCGCGACCCGATGCAGGTCGGGCCGAACGACCTCGCACAGTTCATCACCGAGCTGGCCGACGGGCGCGAGGGACGGCCGCCCGTTGCCCCGGCGACGCTGCAGCGCAAGATCGCGTGCCTTCGCTCGTTCTACCGGCACCTGCGCCGGGACCAGCTGCTCGACACCGACCCGACCTCCGAGCTGCGCGCGCCGCGTTCGCGCGGGCGCCTGCCCAAGGTCCTCACCCGCGACGAGGTCGCGCAGCTCCTCGCCCAGCCCCGCGGCGGCTCGCCGGCCGCCGTGCGCGACCGGGCCCTGCTCGAGACGATGTACGCCTGTGGCCTGCGCGCGTCGGAGGCGATCGACCTGCGGCTCACCGACCTCGACCTCGAGGCGGGAATCGTCCGCGCTCGCGGCAAGGGATCCAAGGAGCGGATCGTCCCGATCGGCAGTAAGGCGATCGAGACGCTCCGGACCTACCTTGAGCAGGTCCGCCCGCGGCTGGTCGGCCTGCGCGACGAGCAGCGCGTGTTCGTCAACCTGCGCGGCGGCGGCCTGTCCCGCCAGGGTCTCTACAAGATCGTGCAGCGGCACGCGAGGAGCGCCGGCCTCGACGCCAAGATGAGCCCGCACACGCTCCGCCACACGTTTGCGACGCATCTGCTTGCCGGCGGATGTGATCTCCGCTCCTTGCAGGAGATGCTGGGTCACGCGGATATCGGGACGACGCAGATCTACACGCATCTGTCGGCCGACCGGCTGCGTGACGTGTACTTCGACGCGCACCCGCGAGCGCAGGTGCAGCGCGGGTCGTAGAGTCCGCGGCGTGGGCATCACGCATCTAGACGACGCCGAGCGCGAGCCCTACGAGGTGGGGCACATCCGCGGCATCTGGACGGCACTGGGCGAGGGTGCCGGTTCGGTGAATGTCGGCCTGAGCCGCCTCCAGGTGGCAGACGGAGGTTGGTCGACGCCGGTCCACGAGCATGGCCGCGAGGAGGAGATCTTCTACGTGCTCGCAGGCCGCGGCCTGTCATATCAGGATGAGCGCGCGGCCGAGATCGGCGCGGGTGACTGCATCGTCTACCTGGCTGGGGAGGGTGCACATTCGCTGCACGGGATCGAGGGCCTCGACGTGCTCGCCTTCGGGATGCGCTGCGAGGACGAGGCGCCGCGGTTCCCACGCCAGGGTCTCTCACGCGTGGGCAACCGGGCGGTGGAGACGATCGACGGATCGCTCGACGGCGAGCCGGTCCAGTGGGTGCGCGAGGCAAGGCTGGGGGCGCCGGAGCTGCCGACCGAGCCGGGCGTGCGCCCGCCGACGATCGTGAACGTCGCCGACGTGGAGCCGATCAGCCTGGAGCGGCCGCGGGTCGTTCGCACGCGCCGTCACCTGAGCCGGGAGGCCGGCTCAGTACAAACGGGCCTGCAGCATGTCGAGGTTGCTCCCGGCAAGGAGTCGACGGCCCAGCACTGCCACTCGGTCGAGGAGGAGCTGTTCGTCATGCTCGACGGCGACGGAGTGCTCGTGCTCGGCGACGAGGAGCTGCCCGTACGGAGCGGTAGCGTGATCTCGCGGCCGGCCGGCACCGGGGTCGCGCACATGTTCCGGGCGGGGGAGAGCGGGATGCGGTATCTGGCCTACGGCACCCGCGACCGCGCCGACGTCTGCTACTACCCGCGCTCGAACAAGATCGCCTTCCGGGGCGTCGGGGTGATCGCGCGCCTGGAAAGGCTCGAGTACTGGGACGGCGAGGACTGATGATGCGCCGGGGACGGCACGTGATGCTCGCCCTGAGCGTCTGCCCGGTGACGCTGCTGGCGGCCTGCGGCAACTCCCGCACGCCGGTCCCGAACACGGCCGCGAGCGCCGGAGGCGCGTTCCACCTGCTGCGATACCCGGCCGCCGGGATCGCCGTGCGCGCGCCGAACGACTGGAGCGCCGCGACCGGTGAGGGGCCGCTGATCGCGACGTTCACCTCGGGCAACTCGGTGGTCGCGGTGTGGCGCTTTCCTCGCGGCGTCGGGCCGCCGACCGGCCGCGCCTCGCTGACACGGGCGCGCAAACAGCTGATCCTCGAGGCCCGCAAGCGCGATCCGGGCCTGACCCTGATTCGCTCGACGATCACCAAGGTCGATGGGGTGCCGGCGGTCGAACTCGACGCGCTCGAGCTGATCTCGGGCCACCGGCGCCGCGTCCGCTCGACCCACGCGTTCGGGCGGCGAGCCGAGATCGTGCTCGACGAGTACGCGATCCCGCAGGAGTTCCGCACAGTCGACCATGCGGTGTTCTCGCCGCTGAAGCGCTCCCTGGTGTTGTCGGGGTCGAGCAGCGCCTGAGCCGTCGTGAGCCGAGCCTTCGTTGTCGTGCTCGACGCGTGCGGAGCCGGGGCGCTTCCGGACGCCAAGCGCTACGGAGACGCCGGAACCAACACGCTCGGCCATCTCTCGGAGGCGGCCGGCGGGCTGCGCCTGCCCACGCTCGAGGGCCTAGGGCTGGGATCGATCATCCCGATCGTCGGCGTGCCGCCGGCGTCTGCGCCCGTCCTCCACGGAAGGCTCCACCCCCTCGGGCCCGGGAAGGACTCGACCGCCGGGCACTGGGAGCTGATGGGCGTCGTGATGTCCGCACCGCCGCCGACCTACCCGGACGGCTTTCCCGCCGAGGTGATCGGGCTCGTGCGCAGCGTGAGCGGGCGCGAGGTCCTCTGCAACCGGCCGTACAACGGGATCGAGGCGATCGAGCACTACGGCGCCGAGGCCCTGCGAGAGCGCGAGCTGATCGTCTATACGAGCCAGGACTCGGTGCTCCAGATCGCCGCGCACGTCGACGTGGTCGTGCCCGATGAGCTAAACGAGATCTGCCGGCGCGTCCGCGACGGGCTCGGCGGCCCCCACGCCGTCGGGCGTGTGATCGCCCGGCCCTTCACCGGGGCTCCGGGAGCGTTCGAGCGGACCGACGGCCGCCGCGACTACTCACTCTCGCCGCCGGCCCGCAGCTACCTGCAGGAGATTCAGGCGCACGGGGTGCCGGTCCACACGGTCGGCAAGGTCGGACAGCTGTTCTCCGGCGTCGGGATCGACGAGCAGCACCCGGGCGCTACAAATGCGATCGCGCTCGCGCAGACGCGTGAGTTGCTGGACGGGCTTGATCAGGGCCTGGTGTTCACGAACCTGATCGAGACCGACCAGGTCTACGGACATCGTCACGACGTCGCCGGGTTCCACGCCGCGCTGCGCGGGATCGACGCCGCCGTTGGCGAATGGCTCGCGCTGCTGCGGGATGACGACCTGTTGATCCTCACCGCGGACCACGGCTGCGACGTGACCGCCGCGCATACCGACCACACGCGGGAGCATGCGCCGCTGCTGGCGTACTTCGTCGGCCACGGGTCCAGGCGCCACGACGGGGCGATGGCCGACGTGGGTGCGAGCGCGCTCAAGTGGCTTACCGGCGCGACCGGGGTCGGGCTGCCCGGGGACGCGTTCCTCTAGGGTCGGGGGCGATGCCCGAGCTACCCGAGGTCGAGACGATCCGGCGCCAGCTGGCCCCGCATCTCGAGGGCCGTACGATCGAGCGCGCTCAGATTCTCGACGTGCGCTGGACGAGGCCCGATCCCCCCGGCCCGGTTGCGGCCGAGCTGACGGGCGCCCGCGTACTGCGGATCGGCCGGTCGGGCAAGTACCTGATCTGGGAGCTTTCGGGCGAGCGCTTCCTGCTCGTCCACCTGCGGATGACAGGCGCGCTTCTGTTCGATCCCGAGGTCGAGCCGCTGCACACGCGGGCCCGGTTCGAGCTCGGCCACGGGGATCGCCTGGTGTACGTGGATCCGCGCCGGTTCGGGACCGGGCATCTCCTGCACGGCGCCGAGGCCCGCGACGAGTATCTGGCCCAGCGGATCGGGGTCGAGCCGTTCACCCCGGAGTTCACGACGGATTACCTGCGGGTGGCCGCCCGCGGGCGCGCTGCCCCGGTCAAGGCGTTTGTGCTCGACCAACGCCGGATCGCCGGGGTGGGGAACATCTACGCCGATGAGGCGCTGTTCCGCGCGCGGATCCATCCGCTCAGGCCGGCCGGGCGCCTGACCCGCCCGCAGCTCGAACTGCTGCGCGAGGCGATCGAGGAGGCGCTGGCGGCCGGGATCGACGCCAAGGGTGCCTCGATCGACGACTTCCGTCACGTCGACGGCGCCCGTGGCTCGTTCCAGGACCGGTTCCTCGTCCACCGCAGGGCCGGTGAGCCGTGCCCGCGCTGCGGCACGATCATCACGAAGATCGTGGTCGGGGGACGGGGAACCTACGTGTGCGAGACGTGCCAGCCTCGGCCGCGCCGGCCACGGCGCTCAGTGACCCGATCGGTCGGGGTCAGGCGGAGCTAGGCTGCGGCGCTAGGCCGCGGCGACCAGGCTCTGCAGGTGGCCCTGGCGATCGGCGGCGATCAGGTCCTCGAATCCGCCGACCGTCTCGTCACCGATCATGATCTGGGGGAAGGTGAGCATCCCGGTCCGTGCCTGCAGCTCGGCGCGACCGTCCGGGTCCTTTGCCAGATTGATTTCCTCATAACCGATGCCGCGGCGCGCGAGGAGAGCCTTCGCGCCGACGCATTTCGAACAGTTGTCGGTCGTATACACGGTGACGCTCACCATTGCTTCAGAAAGTATAGCTTCAAAATCCGGGGACCCACGCGGGTCGCTGCCATGGCTGCACCGCTGAAGACAGAGGCCATCGTGCTGCGCTCGATCCGCTACGGCGAGGCCGACCGCATCCTGCACCTCTACACGCCGCGGCACGGCCGCGTGGGAGCGATCGCCAAGGGCGCGCGACGGTCTAGAAGCCGGTTCGGGGCCCGGCTCGAGCCCTTCTTCCGGGTCCGGCTGATGCTGCACGAGGGTCGCGGCGATCTGTTCACGGTCTCGAGCGCGGACACGGTCGCGTTCCACGCGCCGCTCCGCGAGCACGCCGCCACGCTCGACGCCGCCGCGCGGGCCTGCGACGCCGTCTCCCGCCTGTTCGAGACCTCAGAGCCCCACCCCGAGGTGTTCACACTGCTGGCCAACGAGCTTGCGCTGCTCAGCGCCGACGCGGCGCAGGCCCGTGCCGCCAACGGTCTGGCCTTCCGCCTCAAGCTGCTGCTCGCGGCGGGGATCGTCCCGCAGCTGGCCTCGTGCACCGCCTGTGGCGAGGTCGAGCATCTCGGCGGCTTCTCGGCCGCAGCGGGCGGGGTCGTGTGCAGCTCGTGCGAGGCGGCGGCGTTCGCGCTGGACGAGGAGAGCTACCAGTTCCTCGTCGGTGCCCTGAGCCAGCCGCTGGCCCAAGCCCCCGACGCCTCCGAGCGGGCGCTGCGCCAGGCCGAGCGGGCGATCGGCGAGACGGCCGAGCACCACGCCCACGTGCGGCTGCGCCCGCTGCTCCGAGCGGCCTAGCGTTCGCCTCGCCGCGCTGCCCAGCGGCGGACGGCCCAGGATCAGTAGAAGCTCGTGAGGAAACGGTGGGCGGCGCGCCGGCTGGCGGTCAGCGCCGGGTCGGCGATCCCCACCTCCTGCACGACGCCGTTACGGACCTTGAGGATCACCCGTCCGGAGCCGTTCGCCGCCAGGTACCAGGCGTTGGCGCCGACGACGAAACCCTTGCCGATCGGCAGCCGGCGGCGCGCTGCGGCGAGCTGCGTCCCGGGTCCCACGCCGTGCGCCGAGTAGTGGCGGTTGGCGGTCAGCGCGAGGATCACCCGGCCGGCGAGGTGGAGGCGCTCCCGCCGGCTCAGCGAGCGCAGCAGTCTCAGGGACGGGTATCCGACGCGGATGCCGCTGCCGTCGAGACAGAAGAAGTCCATGTACCGCCTGCCTCGCGAGCTGCTCGAGACGAACGCGGCGCGCGCCGTGCGGCGCGTCATCCCGAGCCTGACCGGGCCCAGCGTGCGCCCGTGCAGACGTCCCGTGGCGGCTGGGCAGCCCAGGGCCGTCCGCGTCGCCGAGGGCACGGCGGTGGTGGCGGTCGTCAGTGGCACCTCGACGCTCGACGGGTAGGCCCTCGAGTGCTCGAGCGCGTAGACGCCGCCGAGCAGCCCAAGCGCCTGCGTGGCCGAGGGCAGGGCGTGGGGGAAGTCGGAGGTCGCGATCGTCACTCGCAGCCTGTGGCCGGGGGCCAGCGTGTCGAAGGTCGGGAACACCTCGACGTCGTAGCGCGTGACCCTGCCGGGCACGACCGGGGTCTGGCTCGCCTTCGTGTACGGGTGATACGGGAGCACCGGCCTGCCGTCGGGCGCGGTCCAGGACATCGCCGGGTTGAGCGCCCGCTGCCTGCCCTCGAGCAGGCCCGACGTGAGCGGAGTCGCGGTCCCGTTCGGCGCGACATCCGTGAGCTGCACGACCCATTCCGTGTCCGCGGTGGTGGAGGTGGCGTACAGCGTCGCGCCGATCGGACCGGCGAGCATGGTCGATTTCGCGAATGGCGCGGTCGTGTAGCTGCGGGTTCCCGGACCGAGCTGTGACGGTGTTGAGTTCTGCGTGCACGGATCCCTGATGCCGAAGTACGACAGCGCGAGCACGCCAAGCCCCGCGGCCCACTGCTCCGTGGACGTCGTGCAAGGGATCTCGGTGCCGGTGAAGATGACGCGGTCCGGAGCCGCCGATCTCGCCGGGGCATTGGCGCCGAGGCTCCCGCCCGAGCCGAGGTAGAGCGTCTTCGGAGTGGTCTGGTTGAGCGGGTAGCGCGAGACCTCGCGGTAGCTCCCGCTGGCGAGGTCCTCGAGGTGAAGCGGCGTGGCCGTATCGGTGATCCCCGTGTCCACGCCCTTCAGCCAGTGATCGAACCAGGCGAGCTCGAGGCCGTCCAGATCGAGGCCGTGGTAGTCGAGGCCCGTGCCGGCGGTGGTGTGGTACCAGGGGCCCTGGAGGAGCTGATAGCGCGGCGTCACCGGCTCGGTCGGGGTCATCGGGCCGAGCAGCGGGCGGTGGTTGAACGCGTTCTGGAAGCTCGAGTAGTTGAGCAGCTCGCCGCGCTGGAACAGGTCGTACCAGCCGCCGACGAGGAAGGCCGGGATCCCGTCGCGGACGATCGTGGAGATGTACTGGTTGGGGTTGCGCGCGCCCCAGTAGCTCTGGTCGTAGGCCGCATCACCGCCGGTCTCGGCGCTCGTCAGCAGCGCGGTGTCGAAGTCGGTCAGGTCGTGGACGTGCTGGCTCAGCGCGGCGGCGAAATCGGGGTTGTGCTCCTGCAGCGGCAGCAGCAGGTTGAGCCCCGCCGTGAGGCCGAGATAGAAGCTCGAGAACTCGATATCCGGGAAGCCGCCGGCGAAGGCGGTGTCTCGGTACAGGTCGTTGCCGGAGATGATCGGGAACATCGCCTTGACGTGGCGCGAGCCCGCATCCGCCGCGGTCTCGAACTGGTTGATCCCGAGGTAGGAGGGGCCGAGCAGGCCGACGTCGCCGGTCGAGTGCGGCAGCCCGGCGGCCCAGTTCACCAGCGTCGCGCCATCGTGACCCTGGATCGGGTCGAACAGCCCCCACTCGCCCTGGGAGCCGCCCGTTCCCCTCACGTCGGCGGTCACGTCGATGTATCCGCGCTGGACGAGGTAGTCGCTCGCGCCGGCGCCGAGCGCGCTGAACGCGGAGTTGTCCTTGCCGTAGGGGGTCTGGGTCAGAATGACCGGGAACGACCCGGTCGCCTCGGCGCCCGTCCTGGCGTCCGTGGGGTAGTAGACGTTGGCCCGAAGCACGGTCCCGTCGCTCATCGTCACCGGCAGGTTGAGCTGTGAGCCGACCCCGTAGGTCGCGGGGTCGGGCTGCCAGGCCGACGCCGGCGTGGCCAGGGCCACGCACGCCAGCAGCGCGCCCGCTGATATTCGGGCGCATCGAAGCGCGTGTGCAGACAGTGACGCCATCCCTCCCGTCAGGAAAGAAGTGTATAGGCGGGTAAGCGGGACCGCGCCGGTGACTTGCCATGTCCTCCGACCGCGCAGATTGCGACAACTTCGACACAGCTCGGCCTGCCGTTCCGGCCGCGCTGTCAGAATCGGAGTGTGGACGATCAAGCTCTGATTGCCGGTTATGAACACCCGCGCGGTCCCGTGGCCGAGGCGTTTGCCGACCGCATCCGCGCTCGCGAGGAATCGGAGCTCTCACCATCGGCCACGCGCTCCTACCCGTCCCTGCGCCGACGCGCTGAGACCGAGTGCGGTCTGCGCACGCCGTTCCAGCGGGACCGCGACCGGATCGTCCATTGCAAGGCCTTCCGGCGGTTGAAGCACAAGACCCAGGTGTTCGTCGCGCCGACCGGCGACCACTACCGCACGCGGCTCACGCACACGCTCGAGGTCACGCAGGTCTCGCGCACCGTGGCGCGGGCGCTGCGGCTGAACGAGGACCTGGTGGAGGCGATCGGGCTCGGCCACGACCTCGGCCACCCGCCGTTCGGCCACATCGGCGAAGACGCGCTCGACCAGTGTCTGAACGATCGTTTCGGCCTGCGGTTCCTGCATCACGAGCACTCGCTGCGGATCGTCGACACGCTCGAGCGCGACGGTCAGGGCCTGAACCTCACCGACCAGGTCCGCGACGGCATCGTCAGCCACTCCGGACGCGCGCAGAAGCCGGCCACGCTCGAGGGTCAGATCGTGCGCCTCGTCGATCGCGTCGCCTACATCAACCACGACATCGACGACGCGGTGCGGGCCGGCGTGATCGCCGTCGACGATCTGCCCGCGGGCCCGATCGAGATCCTCGGCGACACCGGGCCGCGCCGGATCGACGCGCTCGTGCACGACCTCGTGGAGAACTCTGAGCGCGCGGGCTCGATCGTTCAGGGTGAGCCTGCGGGTGCCGCGATGACCGATCTGCGCTCGTTCATGTTCGACCGGGTGTATCTCGGACCCGAGGCGACGCGCGAGGGCGAGAAGATCAAGGTCGTGATCCGCACGCTGTTCGATCATTACTGCGCCAACCCGGACGAGATCCCTGTCTCGGTTCTCGAGGGTGAGCTTTCGCGGCGTGTGACCGACTATCTCGCCGGAATGACCGATCGCTACTGCATCCGGATGTTCGAGGAGCTGAGCGTCCCCGTGGCCTTCGCGCCGTGAGCCGCTACACCGCCGACTCCCGCGACCGCGTCTTCGATGCCGTGGACATGATCTCGCTCGTGTCCGCGCGGACCGACCTGCGTCGTGCCGGCGTCGACAGCTACTTCGGCCTGTGTCCGTTCCACGAGGAACGCACCGGCTCGTTTCATGTCAGGCCAGAGGAGAAGCACTACTACTGCTTCGGCTGCCAGGCCGCCGGGGACCCGTTCGCGTTCGTGATGGAGACCGAAGGCGTCGACTTCAAGGGCGCGCTCGAGGCGCTCGCAGACCGCTTCGGGGTCACGCTCGAGACCGAGGCCGAGGATCCGGCCGCAGCGTCTCGCCGGGAGCGGCGCGAGCGCCTGTACTCCCTGCTCGGACGCGCTGCCAGCTACTACGCGCGGTTTCTCTGGGAGTCGGCCGAGGCTGCGCCGGCCCGCGCCTACCTGCTCGGGCGCGGGCTCTCGGAGGAGGTTCTGCGCGAGTTCCGGGTCGGTTACGCGCCGAGCGCCTGGGATCGGATGCTGCGAGCCTCGCGGACGGTGGGTTTCAGCGACGAGGAATTGCTCGCGGCCGGTCTCGTTCAGCGCTCCAAGAACCGGCCGGGTCAGGTCTACGACCGCTTTCGTGAGCGGATCATGTTCCCCTCGGCCGATTCGCGCGGCCGCGTGCTCGGTTTCGGCGCGCGCGCGATGCGCGAGAACCAGCAGCCGAAGTACCTGAACACGTCCGACGGCGAGCTCTACCACAAGCGAAGCCAGCTGTTCGGGATCGATCAGGCGCGCGCGCCGGCCGCTCGTGCGGGGCGAATGATCCTCGCTGAGGGCTATACCGACGTGCTGGCGCTGCACCAGGCCGGACTCCGCAACGCTGTCGGGATCATGGGCACCTCGTTCACCGAGGAGCAGGTGACAGAGCTCTCACGGGTCGTGGCCGTGCTCGAGCTGTGCCTCGACGCCGACCGGGCGGGTCAGGACGCGATGCTGCGCGCGGCTCGGATCGCATCGGATCGCAGGCCTCCGCTCGAGCTGCGGGTCGTTCCACTTCCGGAGGGAACCGATCCGGCCGAGCTGGCCGAGCGCGACGGCGCCGATGCGCTCAGGGAGCTCGTTGGACGCTCCGCGCCGTTCGTCGTCTTCAACGTCGAGCGGATCCTCGAGCGCGGCGACCTGCGCAGCGCCGAGGGCAAGGACGCGGTGTTCGCCGAGCTCCAGCCCGTGCTCGCCGAGCTCCCGGCCAGCGCGTTGCGGGACGAGCTCATGCGCAAGGTCAGCGGGCGTCTCGAGCTGCCTGAGGGGCGGCTGGCAACGCTGGTCGCGGGCGGGAGCGCTTCGCGGTCTTCGTCGTTCGGCGTGGCCACCCCGGTCAGCGATGGGCCGGCGGCTCTCGAACAGGGCCTGAAGACCGAGCGAGCGTTCCTGGCCCTCTGCGTCGCGCTTCCCGATGCCGGAGACGCCGCGCTGTCTTCAATCGATCCGGATGAGCTTCTGACCAGCGACGTCTACCGGCGAGCGGCACGACATCTTGCCGGGCGTTGCCGCACGCCGATGTCGGACCTGCCCGGCGACGACGAGGAGCTGGCTCGCACCGTCGCGGACCTCGTGGCGCGGGCCGGGCGTGGGGAGGACATCACGGCTGAGCGCCTCGACCACGCACGCCTGCTGCTCGAACTCGCGCGGCTCGACCGCGCGATCGTGCGCGCACGTGCGCAGGGGGGAGAGGGGATCAACGATCTCGCCCGCGAGCGTCAGGTCGCGCTCGAGGCGATCCACGGGGTCGTGACCAGACTGGAAAAGGCGGTTTAGCAGGGGGTTCCGTCCGGGGAGGATGGGAACATACGTTCGAGCTTTGTAGGGAGGATCGAACGATGGACGCAGAGTCACTGCGGCTCCTGCTCGCGCAGGGCCTGGACGTGGACGAGATCGCGAGCCGCTTCGGGAAGCATTCGTCGACAATCGCCTATTGGATGGACCGGCACGGCCTCAGGACGGCCGCACAGGAGAAGCATGCTGCGAAGGGCGGGATCAAGCGCGACCGACTCGCGGAGCTGGTCAGCGCCGGGATGACGATCGCTGAGATCGCGAAGGAGGGGGGCTGGGCAGGACGACGGTGAGGTATTGGCTGCGTCGGTACGGGATGAGGACTAACAATCGCGTCGGGCCCAGGCATGGGGCGGCCGGCAGAGAGGCGAGGGATTCAGGACTGCTCACGATCGCCCTGTCGTGCATCCACCACGGCGAGACCGATTTCGTGATCGAGGGGCGGGGCTATTACCGTTGCAAACGCTGCCGGGCCGATGGCGTAGCGCGGAGGAGGCGGCGACTGAAGGCGATCCTGGTCCACGAAGCCGGCGGTTGTTGTTGTGTATGCGGCTACAACCGTTATCTGGGAGCGCTCCAATTCCACCACCTGGTGCCGGACCAGAAGCGGCTCGAGATCAGCCGAAACGGTGTGACGCTCTCGCTTCGGGCTCTCCGCGAGGAGGCCAAGAAGTGCGTTCTCGTGTGCTCGAACTGCCATGCTGAAATCGAAGGCGGCGTCGCCTCGGTCCCGCTAAAGTTGCAGCGCGTCCACACGACGGCCAATTCGCCTAATCTGGGGTAGCTCAACTGGCAGAGCATTCGGCTGTTAACCGAAGGGTTGTGGGTTCGAGTCCCACCCCCAGAGCTTCCGAAACGCCCGTAACCGCCGGGCGTTTCGCGTTTTCCGGCTTCTTCTGCTCTTACGCCGGAGCGGAAGCGGAGGCTTGAGCCGGTCGCCTCTCAAATTCGAGGACTGCGAACTCGATTAGACTCGCGACCCTCATGTGGCCGGTACTAATCACTGCCGTGATCGTCGTGCCGCTGCTCATCGTTGCCTTCGTGCGCGTTCGCAGACGCTGATCGGCGTCTGGCCTTAAGCGGCCGCCGCTGCTTGTAGACCAACTCGACGCTCTTCGGCCGACGTCATTCCGACCATCCGGCGTTAGTCGATAGAGATGTGGACGCCAGCGAGGATCCCGATGATCAGGCACGTCAGGCCGATACCCGCCAGCCATCCGCCGCGGTGCGCGCTGGTTTGCTTGCGGACGAGGCCGTTGCGGGCGAACGCGATGTCATCGACGGTCGGTGAAAGGCCGACGATGCGACGACCGGCATAGAAGAAGAGCGCTCTGGTCAGGAACGCGAATCCCCCGATAGCGAAAAGGACGGCGAGGCTGACGAAGGTGTCGGCGACTGGATTCGGCGTCTCGGCCTTGGCCAACAAGCCGCTGACGGCGACGAGTACGCCGCAGCCGGGCACCAGGGGCGCCGTTCGCGCCGTTAACGAGGCGTCCGCGCGCTCGAGGTCTTCAACGACAACACCCGCTGCCTCATCTTGGCTCTGGCCGGTCGCCTGCGAGAGCTCTTCAGCTCGACGGGTCAAGGAATCAAGCGACCCGATCACATGCTTTCCCGGGCCCCGGCGAGACCGACCACGCCTGGTAAGCGCCCGCATCGAGGCGCTCCGCCCCGGCACTTCGCGGGCCCGCTCGGTCGCCTCGGCGTGAGCCCCTTCGCCGGGGACCGCACCCAGCGGGGCAGAGTTATCCGCACGTCGTCCCTCGATCCCGACAGTGTCGCAGTCCGGGACTGGTCGCGGCGAGCGAAACGTGAGATGATCGGCACCCAGTCGCTCGCCCCCGCCAGCCACTCCATGAGCTACCCGATCGTCCTCTGCGTCGAGGTTTTGAACCTTGTGCTGCTGTGCATTGCGCTCCGAGTGAGGATGCCGCGGGTGGCTCGCCCGTTGGTCGCTTGCTCCGGCTTGTCGGGCGCGTGGGGGGCGTGGGTTGTGGTGATCGTTGACCACGGGCCAGTGTGGATGATGGCCCTCACCGGCTCGGTGATCGCTTTGAGCAGCGTGGCGATGGGTGTTGCGATTTATCTCGCCACATACGAGGAGGAGGAGGACCGCCACGACGGAGGCGCGGGTGGGGCACCGAGTCTCGGTCCCGAGGCTCCAGGCGGCGGCGGGGACAACGAACCACTGTGGTGGCCGGAATTTGAGCAGCAGGTTGCCGCGTATGCTGCGCGGCGTGACCGCGAGCGTCAGCCGGTCGACTGCTGATCGACATCCCGGTCCTCGGACAGGCTCGAGGTACCAACCGAGGTACCAACTGCCAGCTACCGTGCGTAACTGAGCGCAACGAAACGCAGGTAACATCGGAGTTCGCACGCAACCGAAGAACTGGCGGCAGGGTTCGAGTCCCACCCCCAGAGCTTCAATCCGACGACCCGCCAAAAGAGGCCGATGAAACTTTACGTCTGCTACGGCACTTTCAAGTTTGCGCCACGCCCCGGTGGCCATCCGTGCGGTACCGCCTACCACGCGCTCGTCGACGCCGGTCACCGTCCCGACGTGGTCCGTGCGTACGGCTGGGGGATCCTGCCTGACGCCTTCAACCGCACCAGCGGTCGCGAGGAGGTCAAGCGGCTGACCGGCAACATCTGGGTGCCGGCACTCGTTCTCGACGACGGCACGGTTGTCCAGGGCTCGGACAAGATCGCCGACTGGGCGCGGGCCAACCCGGCTGCGAGCGCAGCCGTGGGACCGTCGGCCGCAGCGAGCTGAGACAGACAAGATGATGGAGGCTGAGAGACCTCGGCTCACGATCGACGCGCTGACCCGCTGGGAGGACAACGGCGCCATGTGGCGGGCGATCGAGCTGAGCGACGACCGCGCGGTCGTCGAGCTGTGCACCTGCTACGGAGAGCCGGTCGACCGGCTCGAGAGCGACGCCCCCGAGCTCATCGAGTTCGTGCGAAGCCATCCCGGCGCCTGAGGGCCAGCTCCTCCACCAGCTCCGCCGCGCGCTCGGCGCCGTCGTGGTGCCGGGCCCAATCCGCCACCGCGCCCGCGCGGTCCCGAAGGCTCGGGCTCTGGAGGGCGCGGCCGACGGCGAGGCGCAGGGTTGTCGGTGAGAGCAGGCGCCACGGCAGGCGGACGCCGACGCCCGACCAGTCGGCGCGCGCGGCATTCTCTCCCATATCCCCAACATGGGGCACCGCGACCACGGGGCAGCCGGAGGCGAGGGCGCGGGCCAGGGTGCCATGGCCGGCGTGGGTGATTACCAGCGCGCACCGAGGCATCGTCCGCGAGTAGGACAGCCACTCGACCAGCCGGGCGTTGTCGGGCACGGGCACGGGGCGGCGGATCGGCTTGCGGTTGGTGGCCGCCAGCACCCGCACCGGCTCGCGGCCGAGGCCGAGCAGCGCACAGCGCAGGAGCCGGTGGTCCGGGTCCTGCGCCGTGGAGGGCGCCACCAGCACGAGCGGCTCCGACCCCACGGGCGGATCGACGTCGTGATAGGCCGGCTCCCACATCAGCGGCCCGACCACATGCACCTCCGGCGGCCAGGCGCGCGGGTACTCGAGCGCTGGGAAGGTGCCCACGAGACACAGCTCGGGGCTGATGCCACCGTGCAGGCGACTGGTCGGCGGGAGGCCGAGTTTGCGGCGGGTCTCGTTGAGCTCGCCTCGCCCCTGTCGTAGCCCGGCCTCGACCGGTCGCTCGAGCGCGGTCCACATCTTCCGGCCGAGCCGGGTACGCGGACGGCGGGCGCCGAGCGCATACGGGGGCAGGCCTGGCGCGCCGGCCGGGTACAGATGGGGCACGAGCGTCGCCACCGGCACCCCGTCGAGCTCTCCGGCCAGTGCCGGCGCGAGCGTCAGGATGTCGTGGACGACGATGTCGGGGGCCGCCGCTCGCATCGCCACGCGCGTCTCGGCACACGCCCGAACGACTGCCTCATAGGGCTTCAGCGGCTGTTCCATGGTCGGGAACACCGGGTACTCGGGCGCGGCGACGAAGCGCATCCCCTCGCCCTCCACGTGCTCCTGCCAGCGCGACCAGGTCTCGAATGTAACCTCGTGCCCGTGCGCGGCCAGGCGCGCGCCGAGCGCCAGCATCGGAAAGGCGTGGCCGGGCTCGCCGAACGCGCCGAGGAAGATGCGCAGCTGCTCGGGCGCGGCTACTCCGCCAGCTCGGCGATCGCGCGCAGCTGCGCGATGCGCTCGTCCGTCGTCCAGGCCATCGGCGTGATCATCAGGGTGCCCACGCCGGCATCTCGGTAGGCGGCGAGGCGGTCGCGGACGACGTCCTTCGGCCCGCAGAGCGAGACCATGTCGATCAGATCGTCGGGGATCGCGTTGCCGGCCTCCTCCTTCTTGCCGTCCAGGTACAGATCCTGGATCTCCTGAGCCGCGTCCTCGAATCCGTAGCGCTGGACAAGGTTGTTGTAGAAGTTCTGTTTGCGCGAGCCCATGCCGCCGATGTAGAGGGCGAGGACCGGGCGCATCAGGTTGCGCGCGAGCTCGCGATCGTCCGAAACGAAGGCGTTGACGGTGGGGGCGATGTCGAAGCCTTCCAGTGATCGTCCGGATCGCGCTGCGCCCTCCTCGAGCGAGGTGCGGAAATCCGCGACGTACTCCGGCGAGAAGAACGTCGGAATCCAACCGTCGGCGATCTCTCCCGCGAGTGCCGTGTTCCTGGGCCCGATCGCGGCTATGTAGATCGGGATGCGCTCCTGTTTCGGCGTGATCATCAGCTTGAGCGGCTTGCCCGGCCCGTCGGGGAGCGGCAGCACGAGCGTCTCGCCCTCATAGACCACGCGCTCGCGGGCGAGCGCCATGCGGACCACAGCCACGTACTCGCGCGTGCGCTGGAGCTGGCGGGCGAACCGCTGACCGTGCCAGCCCTCGGCCACCTGCGGGCCAGATGACCCAATCCCGAGCAACATCCGCCCGCCGGAGAGCTCGTCGATCGTCGCCGCTGTCATCGCTGTCATCGCCGCGCTTCGACCTGGCATCTGGAAGATCGCCGAACCGAGCCGGATCTTGCTCGTCCCCGCGGCCAGCCACGCCAGCACGGTGGCGGCGTCGGACCCGTAGGCCTCCGCGGTCCAGACCGAGTCGTATCCAAGCCGCTCGGCCTCCTGCACGACCTGGAGCTGATCCTGCGGTCCCATTCCCAGGCCCCAATAGCCGACGTGTACTCCAAGCTTCATTTGCAAGGTTCCTTTCGCGCCAAGGAAATCGGTTGAGGCGCCCGACGGCCGCCGCTAGATTGGACCGGGCCCGCCCCGGCAGGCGATGAACCCTATGCGAACAAGGCGCCCGACGACGATCAACCATCTGCGTGTGGCGATTGACTGCCTTCCGCACGATACGAAGATCGCGATGCTCGAGGGGATCACTGCGAACGAGATCATCGTCGGCGCGTACACCAGTGGTGACGGGATCTGCCCGATGCTCGCCGCCCATCGAGCCGGCGGGCGCACGAACTTCATCTCCTTCGCGAAGGCATGGGACCGCTTCGCGTTCCGCGACGCGCGGCAGCACAGCGCGCGGCGGGCGACGGAGCGCGAGCTGCTCGTGCTGCGCTCGCACCTCGAGGCCAGCCTGCTCGAGGACGATGGCCCAGCGGCGGACTTCGGCGCCGCGATCGCCGAGCACCGGGAGCTGCTGACGAAGCCGACCGGCGACGCCGCGTCCCGGCGACCGAGACCGCAGCCGAGAGCTACGCAGACGTCCTGGGTGGTCGTGGCTGCGCGTGATGCGCCGCTACGACGAGTATGAGCAGGCGCTCGAGCGTCTACAGCACGAGACGCAGCCGGCCTCAGAGGCACAGCACCGGCGTGAGTGCGCCGCGGTGTAGCGGCGCCCCAGCGGCGGGTAGCGACCTCGGATGAGCAGGTACGCGCCGATGAAGGCGGTGCTCAGCGATCGTCCGTTCACCGACCCCAACTGGGTGTTCGAGCGAAAGCTCGACGGCATCCGCTGCGGCGCGATCAGAACCGGCGGGCGCGTGCGGCTCGAATCGCGGAGTGGGCAGGACATGACCGGTGGCTATCCCGAGATCGTCGAGGCGCTCGAGCAGCCAGGGCCGGATCTGATTATCGACGGAGAGATCGTGGCATTCGAGAAGGGACGAACCAGCTTCGAGCGGCTGCAGCGGCGAATGCAGATCCACGACCCGGCCCGGGCGCTGCGGAGCGGCGTCGCGGTCTACTACTACGTGTTCGACCTGCTCGAGCTCGACGGCCGGGACCTGCGGCCGCTCCCGATGACCGAGCGCAAGTCAGAGCTCCGCCGGGCCATCGACTTCCGCGGACGCGTGCGCTTCACACCGCATCGTCGCGGCGACGGCGAGCAGGCGCTGCGCGAGGCGTGTCGGCGCGGTTGGGAGGGCCTGATCGCCAAACGGGCGGACAGCCCCTATGTGGCCTCTCGCTCGCGCGACTGGCTGAAGCTCAAGTGTGTGCAATCGCAGGAGCTCGTGATCGGCGGCTGGACGGCGCCCCGGGGCAGCCGTCAGCGCCTGGGCGCCATCCTCGTCGGCTACTACGACCACGAACGGTTGCGCTATGCCGGCAAGGTCGGCACTGGATTCGACGCGGCCGCCCTCGAGCTCCTCGGTGACGAGCTCGAGCGCCGTGAGCGCGCCTCGCCGCCGTTCGCCGGCGGCGATCCTCCCCGCGCCGCGCGCTGGGCCGAGCCCGAGCTGGTGGCGCAGATCGGGTTCACGGAATGGACGCGGGACGGGAAGCTTCGCCACCCACGTTACGAGGGCCTCCGCACCGACAAGCCCGCGGCCGAGGTCGTACGTGAGGTCCCGACGTGAGCCCGACGACGATCACGGCCGGACGCCACGAGGTCACGATCAGCCGCCCCGACAAGGTGCTGTTCCCGCCGGACATCACCAAGCTCGACCTGGCGCGCTACTACGACCAGATCGGCCCGACGATGCTGACCCACATCGCTGACCGGCCGCTGAACCTCGAGCGCTATCCGGACGGGATCGAGGGGCACCGGATCATCCAGCAGCACACGAGCCCGCACTTCCCGGACTGGATTCGCCGGGTCACGGTGCCCAAACGCAATGGAACGGTCGAGCACGTGGTGGCCGCCGACGTCGCGACGCTTGTGTACCTGGCCAACCAGGCATGCATCACGCTGCACGCCTGGCCGTCCCGCGCCGATCGACTCGACCGGCCGGACCGGATGATCTTCGATCTCGATCCGAGCCTCGACCGGCCCGTCGAGATCCGCCGGGCGGCGCGGCTGATCGTCGCCCTTCTGCAGGAGCTCGGCTGCAGGCCGTGGGCGATGACCTCCGGCTCGCGGGGTTACCACATCGTCGTTGCACTCAGGCGGCGGGCTGGATTCGACGAGGTTCGCTCGTTCTCGCGCGACGTCGCGGTCCTGGCGACGGCACGCGAGCCACGGCTGTTCACGATCGAGCAGCGCAAGGCCAAGCGCGAGGAGCGGATCCTGATCGACGTGATGCGAAACGGCTTCGCGCACACGTCGGTGGCTCCGTACGCCGTCCGTCCCCGCCCGGGTGCTCCGGTGGCCACGCCGCTGCACCTCGAGGAGCTCGAGGACCGCGCGACGCGGCCTGACCGCTGGAAGATCGCGCACGTCCTCAAACGGCTGAGCGGCGAGGCGGACCCGTGGCTGGCGATCGCCGGCTCGGTGACCACCCTGACCGCGCCGCGCCGCCGCCTCGACGAGGCCCTGGCCGAGATCTGATCGCCGCGATACTTCGCGGCGTGCAGGAGCTCGCCGAACCGACGACGTCCGTGACTGAGGACCGGCGCACGACGCCGGTCGAGCTGCTCTGGGACCTGGTGTTCGTGTTCGCCGTCACGCAGGTGACCGCGCTGCTCTACCACGACCCGACGTGGACGCGGTTCGGCGAATCGATGTTGGTGCTGGCGCTGATCTGGTGGGCGTGGTCGGCGTTCGTGTGGGCGGCCAACGCGCAGACGATGAGCTCACCCACCCTGCGCGCGAGCCTGCTGATCGCCACCGTCTTCATCTTCATCACCGGTCTCGCGGTACCGCGCGCGTTCAGCAGCGAGGCGACGCTGTTCGCGGTCACGTACGCGGTCGTGCGCCTCCTGCATCTCGCCCTCTACACCGACGCGTCGCGACAGGGGAACGCGTCGTGGTATGCGATCGGCTCCTTCGCGGGGACCGTCGTGATCGGGATCGTGCTGTTGATCATCGGCTCGTTCCTGCACGGAGCCGCCCGCGCCGTGCTGTGGACGGTCGCGCTCGCGATCGACTACGCCGGACCCGCCTGGCTCACGCGCGAGCGGCTGCGCGGCCTCCAGCGCGTCGCGGTCGCGCACTTCGCCGAGCGTTATGGGCTGTTCGTGATCATCTGCCTCGGCGAGTCGATCGTGGCGATCGGGGTCGGGGCGGTGGGCCGGCGGGTCGACGCCGACCTGATCGCGGCCGTCTCGCTCGGGCTGCTGATCACGATCGGCATGTGGTGGACATATTTCGACCAGGCGGCCGACTCGGCAGAGGCGCGCCTGCGCGATCACGACGATCCGGTTCTGGCGGCGGCCGACGCCTACAGCTACCTGCATCTTCCGATCGTCGCCGGGATCATCATCTTTGCCGTCGGCGTCAGGTTCCTCGCGCGGGCGGCCGGGTCGTCGCTCGCCACTGGGCCGCGCCTGGCGCTGTGCGGCGGCGTCGCGCTCTATCTGATCGGCCACCTCGCCTTCCGCTGGCGCCTGCTCGGCAGGCTCGGCTATGAGAAGTTGCTCTGCGCGGCCGCGATCATGGTCGTGTTCGCGGTCGGAGGCGGGCTGCCCGGATGGGCTCTCGCAGGGCTGATCACGGTGCTGATCGGGGTCCTCTGCGTGGCGGAGAGCCGCACAGCGCCGTGAGCCGCCCCACCGCCTCGGTGATCGTGCCCTTCGCCGGAAGCGACGCGGACCTCGACACCCTGCTGGGCTCGCTCGCAGCGCTGCGGCTAGCGCCCGGGGATGAGGTGATAGTCGCGGACAACCGGCCCGGTGCACGGGCGGCGCGGCGGAGCGGGGTGGAGATCATCGAGGCGTCGCGAGTGCGGACACCGGCGTTTGCGCGCAACCGGGCCGCCCGGATCGCCAACGGGGAGTGGCTTGTGTTCATCGACGCGGACACCGCGCCCGATCCGTCGCTGATCGATGAGCTCTTCGTTGACGAGCCGGCGGCCGACACCGCCGTGCTGGCCGGGTGGATCGACGACGTCGCCGATCGCCGGTCGCTGACCGCGCGCCACGGAACCTCGCGCCGAAGGATGAGCCAGCTGAGAACGCTCGAGGACTCGGCGCGCCCGTACGCCCAGACGGCCAACTGCGCGATGCGCCGAACCGCCTTCGAGCAGGCCGGGGGCTTCGTCGACGGGGCGCGAGCGGGGGAGGATGCCGACCTGTGCTTTCGCCTCCAGGACGTCGGCTGGCGCATCGAGGAGCGCACCTCGGCGCGGGTAGGCCATCGAAGCCGGGCGACGCCCGACGAGCTGGTTCGTCAGCTGATCCGCCACGGGAGCGGGGCGGCATGGCTCGAGCGACGCCACCCCGGCAGCTTCCCTGCGCCGTCGGCCGCCCAGATCGCCAGAGCGGATCGCCCACAGCGGGCGGGAGGCGATCAAAGCCGCAGCACGCGGCGATCGGGAGGCGGCGGGTTACGCCGTCCTGGACCTGATCGGCACGTGCGCATTCGAGCTCGGCCGCCGCCTTTCCAACTCGCCCCGGAGCTGATCATGGCCGAGGTTGCCGGCGCCATCCGCCGGGTAGATTCCAGACCGTGACGACCCACGCGAAACTCGAGCTCCGTGGCGCGATGGAGCCCGGCTTTGACGAGGTACTGACCCCGGACGCGCTGGAGTTCGTGTCCGAGCTGCAGCTGCGTTTCGGCAGGCGCCGGGCGGAGCTGCTGCGTCGGCGAGCGGAGCGGCGGGCGCGACTGGCGGCGGGCGAGCTGTTCGACTTCCTCGAGGACACCCGCGCCATCCGCGAGGGCGACTGGACGGTTGCGCCGGCGCCCCGGGACATGCAGCAGCGGTGGGTGGAGATCACGGGCCCGACCGAGCGGAAGATGACGATCAATGCCCTCAACTCGGGCGCCGACGGCTTCATGGCCGATTTCGAGGATGCCAACGCGCCGACGTGGCGGAACATGGTCGAGGGTCACATCAATCTGCGCGACGCGATCGACGGAACGATCACCTACGAGGGATCCGACGGCCGTCACTACGAGCTGGGCGAGCGGCCGGCGACGCTGCTCGTCCGCCCGCGCGGCTGGCACCTGCCCGAGCGCCACCTCCTCCTCGACGGTGAGCCGGTGGCCGGCGCATTGTTCGACTTCGGGCTGTATGTCTTCCATTGCAGCCAGCGCCTGCTTCGAAACGGGTCGGGTCCGTACTTCTATCTGCCCAAGATGGAGTCCCATCTCGAGGCGCGCCTGTGGAACGACGTGTTCGGCTTCGCGCAGGAGGCGCTCGGGATCCCGCGGGGGACGATCAAGGCCACGGTGCTGATCGAGACGCTGCCGGCCGCATTCGAGATGGACGAGATCCTGTACGAGCTGCGTGACCATTCGGCTGGGCTGAACGCAGGGCGCTGGGACTACATCTTCTCGGCCATCAAGTGCTTCCCCGAGCGATCCGAGATGGTCCTTCCCGACCGCGGAGCGGTGACGATGACCGTCCCGTTCATGCGCGCGTACACGGAGCTGCTGGTGGCCGTGTGCCACCGGCGGGGAGCCCACGCAATGGGCGGCATGGCCGCGCTGATCCCGTCGCGCAGGGACGAGGAGGCGAACGCGAAGGCGCTCGACGGCGTGCGCGCCGACAAGGAGCGGGAGGTCGGCCAGGGCTACGACGGCACCTGGGTCGCCCACCCTGACCTCGTGCCGGTGGCCCGCGAGGTGTTCGATGGGGGATTGAACGGCGCGCCGAACCAGCTCGAGCGTCAGCGCCCTGAAGTGTCCGTGAACGCGGCCGAGCTGCTCGACCTCGCGGCGACTCCCGGCGAGGTGACCGAGGCGGGACTGCGCACGAACGTGAGCGTCGGCTTCCAGTACGTGTCCTTCTGGCTGGCCGGGCGCGGGGCGGCGGCGATCAACTCGCTGATGGAGGACGCGGCCACGGCTGAGATCTCGCGATCGCAGATCTGGCAATGGGTCCACCATGGCGTGAGGCTCGAGGACGGGACCGTCGTCACTGCCGAATTGGTGCGCGGGGTGCTCGACGAGGAGACTGCCCGCATCCGCGAGGCGGTGGGCGAGGAGACGTGGCGGGCCGGCCGGCCGGCGGAGACGCGCGAGGTGTTCGAGCGCGTGGCCCTGGCTCCCGAGCTGATCGAATTCCTGACCCTGATCGCCTACGAGTATCTGGACTGAGGCCGGGCGATCGCCCGGTAGGCATCCGCGACCTCGGCTGCGCACCGGTCCCAGTCGAAGCGATCGGCGAAGCTCCGCGCATGCGCCGCCATGCGGGCACGGAACTCCGGGTCGGCGAGCCTCACGACCGCCGCGGCGAACGAGTCACCGGATGGGTCGGCGAGCACCCCGCTTCGCCCCGGGTCGAAGGCCTCGACCGTCCCGGTCCCTGCCGCCGCCACGACCGGCAGCCCGCGCGACTGCGCCTCGGCCACGACGAGTCCGAACCCCTCGAGCGTGGAGGGGAACAGGAGCGCGTCGGCGCCGTCGTAGAGCGAGAACTTCTCGCTCTCGGATACGCGTCCGGCGAAGCGCACCGCTCCGTTCAGGCCGAGCGCGCTCGCTCGCCGCTCAAGGTCAACCTGCGCCGGTCCATCACCGGCGATCACCAACGACGCCGGGATCCTCCCGCGGGCCAGGACGGCGAGCGCCTCGAGTGCCACCTCCGGCCGCTTGCGAGCCTCTAGCCGGCCGAGGTAGAGGAGCCGCAGCCCGTCCGGAGCGGGCCAGCGCCGAGAGGCCTCGATACCGGCCGACGCCGGGCGCGCTACGCCCTCGATCATCACGCGCGTACGTTGCTGCGGCACACCGGCGGCCACCAGTTCCTGGCGCGCATGCTCGGAGACGGTGATCACGAGGTCCGCGCGGGCCGCGATGGCCGCGTCGAGCCGAGCCCAGCGCGGATCCAGATGGTGGTGGTGCAGGACCACGGGAACGGTCGACCGGGCGATCGCCCGGCCGAGGAGCAGCGCCGGTCCCGTGTGCCGGACCGAGTGCCCGCGCAGCAGATCCACGCGGCCGCGGCGCAGCAGGCCGACCACGAACGGCGTGAACACGAGCGGCGCCCGGGTCCAGTGCAGCCCGAGCCGATGGGGGAGCACGTCGATCTCCCAGCCCGGCGGAATCTCGGCCACGCGATGGTCGCGCGGGAGGCCGAGCACCAGTTCGATCCCGTGAGCGGGCAGGCGCCGCAGGAGCTCGCGTTCGTAGACCTCCCCACCCACGTTCGAGTCCGGCGCCAGTGTGTAGTAATGCGGGCCGCCGGCGCGCATGGGTGCCTCGCTCATCAGGGATGCCATCCTACTTTCGTCCATGCTCGTTGCCGTCACCGACCACGCCGCTGAGCGCTTTCGCCAGCGCGTGCGGGGAACGCTGGAGGCCAAGACCGAGGTCGCGGCGCGGGTGGCGCGTGCCCACGCCGCCGGGCGGGTGCAGGCGAGCGATAAGGGCACACTGCTGGTCCGCGACCTCGAGCGAGCCGATGTCGTCTACGTGTGCCGGCGTGAGCACGACGAGCTCGTCGTGCTCACGCTGTGGGAGGAGGGAGACGGGGCGGCCGTGCCCAAGCGGTTCACCGACGCGCTGCGACGCGACGACCACCGGGTCCGCTAGCTAGCATCTCGAGGCGGTCCGACACGATCCCCCAGCCGAGGAGCGACACGATTCCGACCACGACGAGTAGGGCGAACATCACGTTGAGGATCACGATTGCAGTCATCTGAGGGTCTCTTTCGGGCTCGATTTGGCTTGCACGTCGATGATCGGAGGCGCGCGCAAGAGGACCGTTGGTCGAGCGCAAAATTTTTGTAAGAGGATCTGGGAGAACGCTCATGCCAGCATTGCGGCGATGGGGCACGTCGCCGTATCGCGCCTGACCTACGCTCATCCGGGCGGAGACGTGCTGTTCTCGGACGTCTCATTCCGGGTCCCCGCGGGCGCCCACGTGGGGCTGATCGGGACCAACGGGGTCGGCAAGAGCACGCTGCTCCAGGTGATCGCCGGGCTGCTCAGCGCCGATGAGGGCGAGACCGCGGTCGGGGGCATCGTCGCCTACATGCCCCAGGACGTGGGCGTCACTGACGACGGTCGAACCGTGCGCGAACTGCTCCTCTCGCTCGCGCCGCTCGCGCTGCGCCGGGCCGGAGAGCAGATGCTCCGCTGCGAGACGGAGCTGGCGGCCGGTGACCAGGACGCCGGGATGCGGCTCGGCGCCGCGATGTCCGACTTCTCGGCCCTCGGTGGCTACGAGCTCGAGGGACAGTGGGATGCCGCGTGCCGGCGGATCGTCCGGGCGCCACTGCACGAGCTCGCCGACCGCCGGGCGGTGACGCTCTCCGGAGGCGAACGCAAGCAGCTGGTCCTCGAGGTCCTGTTCGGCTCCGACGCCGACGTGCTGCTCCTCGACGAGCCCGACAACTTCCTCGACGTTCCCGCCAAGCTGTCACTCGAGCGCAGGATCCGGGCCTCGAAGAAGACCGTCCTGCTGATCTCACACGACCGCGAGGTCCTGGCCTCGGCCGTCGACTCGATCGTGACGCTCGAGGGCAACGGCGCCTGGCTGCACGGCGGCTCCTACGCCGGCTATCCCAAGGCCCGCGAAGAGCGCCAACAGCGCCTCGGCGACGCGGTCAGGCGCTGGCGCGAGGAGGAGCGGCGACTCTACGGGCTGATGAAGACGTTCAAGGAGCGGGCGCGGTACTCGAGCGATTGGGCGAAGAGGGCCGACGCGGCGGAGACGCGCTGGCGGCGGTTCAGCGCGGGCGGCCCGCCGCCCGCGCCCGTGACCGACCAGTCGATCGCCGTGCGGATGCGAGGCGGCGATTCGGCGCGGCGGGTACTGGACATGCGCGGGATCGGCATCGCCGGGCTGGTGACCCCGTTCTCGGACGAGATCCACTTCGGTGAGCGGGTCGGGATGATCGGGCCGAACGGGTCCGGCAAGAGCGAACTGATCCGGACGCTCGCTGGCGCCCGTGATCCGGATGCCGGCGAGCTGGTGGTCGGCCCGCGCGTCTCGCCGGGGTTGTTCACACAGCTCCAGACCCGCGACGACCTGACCGGCCAGATCGTGATCGACGCGGTGATCGACCGCGTCGGCGGTGGCGGCCTCCAGGCGGCGATGGCCGCGCTCGCCCGATACGGGCTGGCCGGGGCGGCGAGACGCAGCTACGACACGCTCAGCGGAGGCGAGAAGGCGAGGCTCGAGGTCCTCGTGCTCGAGCTCGAGGGTCACAATCTGCTGCTGCTCGACGAGCCGACCGACAACCTGGACATCGACTCCTCCGAGGCGCTGGAGCACGCGCTCGAGCGCCTTCAGGGCACGGTCGTCGCCGTCTCACACGACCGCGCTTTCCTGCGGACGATGGATCGGTTCCTGATGGTGCTCCACGATGGCACGGTGCTCGCGCTGCCGAGCTACGACGCCGCGCTGCAGGCGCTGCTCGACCCTGCGGCCGCGCGAGCGGTTCGCCTGGCCAAGGCGCTGGGCACCTAGGCCCGGCCGCCGTCTCTACACGGCGGCCGGTTCGGTGCTCGTCGCGGCGGCGATCGGGGCGTTGCCCCGGATCAGGTCGGAGGCCTTCTCGGCGATCATGATCGTCGGCGCATTCGTATTGCCGCGCACGAGCGTTGGCATCACCGAGGCGTCGATGACCCGAAGCGAGTCGAGGCCGAGCACCCGCAGCTGCGAGTCGACGACGCGGCCCATTGCGCAGGTGCCGACCGGGTGATAGAGCGTGGTCGAGTTGCGCTCGATATGGGCAATGATGCTCGCGTCGTCGTCGCCTGCGGGCGCTCCGAAGGCGCCGGTGGACACCGATCTCAGCGCCGGCTGCTCGGCGATCTCGAGACACCGCCTGACGCCGGCCACCATCGTCGCCCGATCCGCCTCGTCGACGATGTAGTTGTGGAGGATCCGCGGCTTGGCCGTGGGCAGCCGTCCCCGGAGCTTGACGAACCCGCTGCCCTCGGGCCTGAGCAGGCAGGCGGAGATGGCCCAGCCGTCGACCAGGATCTCGCCTGCGCCCGCCTCCGGGAACAGGATCGGAATCGCGTGCAGCTGGATGTCGGGGGCCGCGAGGTCGTCCCGAGTGCGGAAGAAGCCGCCCGACTCGGCGAAGTTGGAGGTCAGCGGCCCCCGGCCCTCGGTCTGGACCAGGGCAAGGTTCTCCTCGGTCTCCGAGGTGAGCAGCGACGGCTCGTCGGTGGTGTACGTGATCCATGTGGCCAGGTGATCCTGGAGCCCCTGGCCGACCGGCAGCTCGTGCACGAGCGGGATGCCGGCCAGCTCCAGATCGGCGGCTGGCCCGACTCCGCTGAGGAGCAGGATCTGCGGGCTCTGGTAGGCGCCGGCGCTGAGGATCACCTCGCGCTCGGCCTGGATCTCGCGCAGCTCGTCGCGCTGGTCGATCTCGACCCCGGTCGCGCGCGTGCCGTCGAGCAGCAGCCGGGTCACATGCGCTCCAGTCTCGACGGTCAGGTTCGGGCGCTCGAGCACCGGATGCAGATAGGCCACGGCGGCCGAGCAGCGCAGGCCGTTTCGCTGCGTCACCTGATACCAGCCGACCCCGTCCTGCTCGGGGCCGTTGAAGTCCTCGTTGAGCGGCAGCCCGGCCTGCTGCCCGGCCTCGATGAACGCCTCGCAGGTGCGGTAGCGAGAGCGGTTCTCGATCACGCTCAGTGGACCGCCGGCGCCGTGCAGCTCGCTCGCGCCGCGCTCGTTGTCCTCGGCTCGGATGAAGTACGGCAGCACGTCGTCCCATCCCCAGCCGCCGTGGCCCATCGCGGCCCAGCCGTCGTAATCGGCGCGGTTGCCACGGATGTAGACCATCGCGTTTGTCGACGAGGACCCACCGAGCGTGCGCCCTCGCGGCAGGTAGCGCTGGCGGCCACCGAGCCCCGGCTCGGGGTCGGAGATGAACGACCAGTCGTACTTGCTCTGCCCGACCGCCAGGACTCCGGCGGGGAGATGGATCTCGTCCGCGCCATCGGCGGGTCCCGCCTCGAGCAGGCAGACGCTCACGTCGGGGTCCTCGGACAGTCGCGCGGCGAGCACGCATCCCGCCGAGCCGGCACCGACGATCACGTAGTCATACGACGAGCTCATACCCCACATCCTTTTGTCGAGGAGTCACAACGTTATCCCCGCACGATGCCCGCGACAAGCGGTTAGGCCGGTGCCCCGATCGCCCGCTCCCAGGCCTGAAACTCGAACTTCGCCGTCATCCCGGCGCGCTCGTAGAGCGCGAGCGCACGTGGGTTGTCCGAAGCGACGGTGAGCTGCGCCTCGAGCAGCCCGGCCTCGGCGTAGGCGGCGAACGCCTCGAGCAGAAGCGCGGTCCCGATCCCCTCGCGCTGGTGGTCGGGGTGGACGGCGAGAATGTCGACGTAGCCCGCGGGCGGGGGCTGCCATCGCAGCGTGAGCAGAAAGCCAATCGGGCGGCCCGCGCGCTCGGCGACGAGGCTGAGCCCGGTGTCCACGTTGTGGGCGTCCAGGTGCTCCTCTGTGAACGCCTGGAGCGAGACGGGCTGATAGTCGGGGTTGGCCGAGAAGCTGGCGTCGTCGAGTGCGTGCAGGCTGGGAGCGTCGCTTCCGGGGTCAAGGGCCCGGAAGGAGACGCCGGCCACGATCAACCGTTCGGCCGAGGTCCGCTCCAGCGTCCGAACCATCCGCCAGTAGCTGCGTGCGTAGCGATAGCCGGCGCGTCCAAGCAGGTCCTTGCCCCGGTCATTTGAGGAGCCGAGCCACTGTCGGTGGCGAGAGCGGTCCTGCTCGACGGCGCGCCGCTCGGCCCACTCGAGCAGGAGCGTGCCGACGCCGCGGCCCTCGTGGTCCGGATCGACGGCGGCCAGCGTCCCGGGCCGACGCGTGACCGCGTAGCCGATGATCCGCCCGTCCGCGTCCTGTACCACGATCGAATCCCTGCTCAGCTCGAACTCGCTCGCGCTCCACTCGTCCTGGAGGTCGGCGAGCGTGTAGTCCGGCTCACCGACGTCCGCCACGTCGCGTGCGACCAGCACGGCGAGGACCGCCCCCGCATCGGCTGGAGTCGCTGGCCGCAGGCGCATGGGACATATGTAGCAACGTCATCGTTTCGGCTGCCAGAGCGCGAGCTCTCCCGCCGCTGCAGTTGCGACCACGCTCCGCCACCCCGAGGGGCCCTCGCGCGGGGAGAGCAGAACCCGGGCACCGAGCGCGACGGCCCGCTCGGTGCTCGCCTGAATTTCGCCCACCTCAACGTACGGGAGCCACAGCGGCCGCTCGGTTGGACATTCGACGGCTCCGCCGCCGAGGCTCGGTCCCAGGTCGAGCGCCAGGTAGGACCCGGCCGGCGTGTCGATGCGCCGCTGTCCCCAGCCGCACAGCAGGGCGTAGAAGGCACACGCGTCCTGGACGGCGCCCGTGTGCAGCTCCAGGTGAACGATCGGGCTCGATCCGGCCATGGCCATCTGACGGTAGGACCAGGCCGCAGGCCGAAACTAATCGCCGATGAGTTCCGGGCCTCTCGAGGGTCTAACGTGTCAATGCAGATGACCAGAACCCCGGCGGGGGCCGAACTCGACCCGGGCACGCTCACCGCGGCCCGGGCCGGAGACGAGCGTGCCTTCGCGGGCGTGGTCGAGCCCTACAGGGGCGAGCTGCACGCCCACTGCTATCGGATGCTGGGGTCGGTCTACGACGCCGAGGACGCCGTCCAGGAGACGCTTCTGCGCGCGTGGCGGGGCCTGTCGGGGTTCCAGGGGAGAAGCTCGGTGCGCTCGTGGCTCTACACGATCGCCACCAACACGTGCCTGACCCAGATCTCGAGGCGCCCGAAACGGGTCCTGCCGATCGACTACGGGCCGGCGGCCGATCCGCACACGGTGCCCGGACAGCCGGCGGTGGAGTCGGTGTGGGTGGAGCCGTGCCCAGACGAGGCGCTGGGGCTCGACGACGGCTACGCCGCGCCCGAGGCTCACTACGAGCGCCGGGAGAGCCTGGAGCTCGCCTTCATCGCGGCGCTGCAGCACCTCGCTCCGAACCAGCGGGCGGTGCTGATCCTCCGAGAGGTGCTCGGATTCTCGGCCCGCGAGACGGCCGAGATGCTCGAGACGTCGATCGCATCGGTCAACAGCGCGCTCCAGCGCGCCCGCGCCGCGGTTCAGGAGCGCGTCCCGGACCGCAGCCAGCAGGCGACGCTGCGGTCGCTCGGCGACGAGGCGCTGGCGCAGCTGATCGACCGCTACGTCGACGCGTGGGAGCGCTGCGACGTCGATGCGTTCGCAGCGATGCTGGCCGAGGACGCGACGTTCACGATGCCGCCGTTGGCCACCTGGTACGAGACGCGCGAGGGGATCGCCAACTGGGCGAAGCTGTCCCCGATGTCCGGAGAGTGGCGCTGGCGGGCCCTCCTGACGCGGGCGAATGGGCAGCCGGCGCTGGCCTTCTACTCCTGGGACGAGGGGCAGCGCGCGTACCTGCCATTCGCCCTGAATGTGCTGACGTTTCGCGGCGAGCAGGTGGTGAACGTGACCGCGTTCATCGTCCGCTCGATCGAGTCCAGCGACCCGGAGGCCTATGAGCGCTTCCCCGAACAGCCCAGTGATGAGCGGCGTCTGGCCGGGGCGTTCGAGCGGTTCGACCTGCCGGCTCGCCTCGCCTGAGCGCGAACTACACCCCGCGGTGGTGGTTGACGAGTTCGATGTTGTGCCCGTCGGGATCGAGCACGTAGGCGGCGTAGTAGCCGGGGTGGTAGCGCGCCCGCTCGGCCGGCTCGCCGTTGCTCCGGTACCCGGCGTCGACGGCGGCGCGGTGAAAGCCGCGGACGGCGGCGTCGTCGTCGGTTGGGAAGGCTATGTGGACGTGCTCGGTCGGAGTCCCCGGGACGAGCGAGAACGACCCACGCTCGGCGGCGTCGCGCACGAACTGGACCCGGTCGTGCCCGTCGTACCTCAGTGTGAGGCCGGCGTGGGGCGCGATCGTCGTGTAGAAACGCCGCTCGACGTCGAGATCGGACACCCGGATCCACAGATGGTCGATGACCCCGTGCCGCCGGAGCGCGGCATGATGTACGGCCTCGACGCTGTTCCCCTCGGGGTCGCGCAGAAAGCCTCCGTAGTACTCCGGCCGGTAGTGGGGCCGCGGTCCGGGTGCGCCGTCGTCGGCGTATCCCGCGTCGATCCCGGCTCGCCAGAACGCATCGACTTGCTCGCGCGTCGGCGAGGCGAACGCGACGTGGAGGCCGTGCGTCGGCGGATTCGCTGCGTTGGCACCCGTGAGCGAGAAGTCCTGCCACTCGGAGAACGTTCGGGTCCGGTAGGTCTCATCGACTCCGAGCGCCCGCAGAACCGTGTCGTAGAACTCCTCGGACGCGGCTCGGTCGGCGACCCGGATCGTGACGTGGTCGAACACCCGGCGCGGAGGTTATCCGTGCCGGACGTTCGAGCACGCGATCGACTACGACTGCGTTACGGTGCGGCGGGCCGTCGGCGCGGCGTGGCGAGCCCGCGGATGGGCGTGGCGGCGGGTCCTCGCCGCGAGCGCCTGCACCCTCGTCCTGTCGGTCACGACCGCCCACGCGAGCAGGCCCACGATGCCGAAGATCACGAGGGCGGAAAATGCAATGTTCAGAATCACAGTTGCAGCAGTCATTCAGATATCTCCTTCGACGCCTAACCCTTTATGTCTGTGTTTCCCGAGCGCGAAGAAACAAAATCGAGCATGAGAGCTTCCTAATCGGTGTCTGACGAAATGCGAAATGACACGAGCGGCAACGGGCTTGTGGTCAAGGCCCGGGACGTGGCGCGGCGCTACGGCGAGGGCACGACGGCGGTGGACGCCCTGCGTGGGGTGTCACTCGATGTCGAGCCGGGGCAGCTCCTCGCCGTGATGGGACCGTCCGGCTCGGGCAAGTCGACGCTGATGCACTCGCTCGCCGGGCTCGACCAGCCGACGAGCGGCACGATCGCGATCGCCGGGACCGAGATCACCGGGCTCGACGACGCCAAGCTCACGCTGCTGCGGCGAGAGCACATCGGCTTCGTGTTCCAGTTCTTCAACCTGCTCCCGATGCTGACCGTGCAGGAGAATGTGGTGCTGCCTCTGGCGATCGCGGGCGAGAGGCCCGAGGAGGCGTGGCTCGAGGAGCTGCTGGAGAAGACCGGCCTGGCCAAGCGGCGCCGGCACCGGCCGGCGGAGCTGTCCGGAGGCGAGCAGCAGCGGGTTGCGATCGCGCGGGCGCTGATCACCCGTCCGACGATCCTGTTCGCGGACGAGCCGACCGGGAACCTTGATTCGACGACCGGCGGAGAGATCCTCGATCTTCTGCGGGACTCGACGAGCACCTACGGTCAGACGATCGTGATGGTCACGCATGAACCGCGGGCGGCGTCGATCGCCGACCGCATCCTGTTCCTCGCGGACGGGCTGGTGGTCAAGGAGCTGACCGACGCGGACGCCGGCGACGTGCTCGAGGTCATGAGCACCCTTCACTCGTGATCCGCGTCGCGCTCAGGGGACTGCTCGGACGCAAGCTGCGGGCGGCGCTGACCGCCGTGGCGATCGTGCTCGGCGTCGCGATGGTGAGCGGTACCTACGTGCTCACGGACACGATCAAGGCCGCCTTCTCGACCGTGTTCACCCAGGCCTACAAGAACACGGACGCGGTGATCACGGGCAAGAGCGCGATCAGCAGCAACACGGGCAGCGGCCCGGGCGTGCCCTCCCTGCCCGAGTCGCTGCTCGCGAAGGTTCGCGCGCTGCCGCAGGTCGCACAGGCGTCGGGCGCGATCTCCGACCAGGCCCAGCTCGTCGGCCGCGACGGGAAGGTGATCTCCGGCCACGGTGCGCCGAGCCTGGCCTTCAGCCACACCGCCGCCGGAGCACGGTTCAACCCGCTCACGCTTACCAGCGGTACCTGGCCGAGCGCGCCCGACGAGGTCGACATCGACGCCTCGACGGCCAGCCAACATGGGTTCTCGATCGGCCAGACGGTCGGCGTCGTGGCGCGCGGTCCGGTGCAGCAATTCCGGATCGTCGGCACGGTCAAGTTCGCGGGCGTGTCCTCACTGGGCGGCGCTTCGATGACGATCTTCACGCTCCCGATGGCGCAGCGGATCTTTCACAAGGAGGGCCTGCTCGACCAGATCTCGATCGCCGCCCGAAGCGGCATCTCATCGACGCAGCTGGTGAGCGCGATCCGTCCGCTGCTCCCGCCGAGCGGTCAGGTCAGAACCGGTAAGGCACAGGCCCAGCAGGCGACCAAGGACACGAGCGGTTTCCTCAGCGTCTTCCAGTCCTTCCTGCTCGCGTTCGGCGGCATCGCGCTATTCGTGGGCAGCTTCGTGATCGCCAACACGCTGTCGATCACGATCGCCCAGCGGACGCGCGAGTTGGCCACGCTTCGAACCCTGGGGGCCTCGCGCCGGCAGGTCCTGCTCTCGGTGATGGTCGAGGCGTTCGCGATCGGGCTGGTCGCCTCGGTGATCGGGCTGTTCGTCGGCCTCGGGTTGGCCAAGGCGCTGAACGCCCTGTTCGTGTCCTTTGGGATCAACCTCCCGCAGACGGGCACAGTGTTCGCGACCCGCACGATCGTGATCTCACTGCTCGTGGGGATTCTCGTCACGCTTCTGGCCGCGCTCCGGCCCGCGCTTCGCTCCACGCGCGTGCCGCCGATCGCCGCCGTGCGCGAGGGCGCGGTTCTCCCGCCCTCGCGCTTCGCCCGCTTCAGCGTGCACCGGGCCACGCTGACGATCGCCGCCTCCGTCGCGCTTCTCCTCGTCGGGCTGCTCGTCAGCTCGATGTCCACCACCGAGCGCCTGCTGGCGATCGGGATCGGGGCGGCGCTGCTGTTCCTCGGCGTGGCCATGCTCGCACCCACGCTGGTGCCGCCGCTCGTGCGGGTCCTCGGCTGGCCGGCGGCGCGCTTCGGAGCGGCGCCCGGCAGGCTCGCAAGCGGCAACGCGGCCAGAGCGCCGGCCCGGACGGCCTCGACGGCGTCGGCGCTGATGATCGGACTCGCGCTGGTCACGATGGTGGGCGTGCTCGCGGCCGGCCTGCGCTCGCGGTTTGAGGGCTCGGTCAAGCAGGTGTTCGTCGCCGATTACGCGATCACCTCGAGCGACAATTTCACTCCGATCAGCACCTCGGCCGAGAACGCGCTCCGCACGGTGCCAGGGGTCGAGCTCGTCTCCGGCGTGCGCGCAGGCGACGGGCGTGCGTTCGGATCGAGGGTCCGGGTGACCGCAGTGACGCCGGACGTCAGCCGGGTGATCGCGCTGAAGTGGAAGCAGGGGTCTCCGCAGACGCCGGCAGAGCTCGGTGCCGACGGCGCGTTCGTTGCCACCGACTACGCAAGCGCCGAGCATCTTCATGTCGGATCCCCGATCGCTGTCGAGACCCCCGGGGGGGCGAAGCTGCACCTCGTGATTAGGGGCATCACATCGCCGCCGAAGGGCGCCTCGCCGTACGGCGACGTGACGCTCTCCACCGGCGTGTTCGACCGCAACTACCAGAACCCACAGGACCTGTACGCGTTCCTGAAGGTTCAGGGCGGAGTCACGCCGGCCAACACGAACCGGCTGAACGCCGCGCTGGGCAGCTTCCCCGACGCGAAGCTTCAGACCCGCTCGCAATTCATCAGCAACCAGCTCCAGGGGTTGAACATGTTGCTCAACCTGCTCTATGTGCTGCTCTCGCTGTCGATCGTCGTCAGCCTGTTCGGGATCGTGAACACGCTTGTACTCACCGTGTTCGAGCGCACGCGCGAGATCGGCATGCTGCGCGCGGTCGGGATGAGCCGGCGACAGGTTCGCCGGATGATCCGCCACGAGAGCGTGATCACGGCGCTGATCGGCGCCGCGCTCGGGATCCCGGTCGGGATCGCGCTCGCGCTGATGGTGGGCGTGGCGATCAAGTACGCCGCGTTCACGATCCCCGTGGGCACGCTGATCGTGTTTGTGATCGCGGCGATCCTGGCCGGCGTCGTCGCGGCGATCTTCCCGGCCCGGCGGGCCGGGCGCCTGAACGTGCTCAAGGCGCTGGAGTACGAGTAGCGGCTATTGCCTGCCGATCTGGGACGAGACCTACCGCATCTCGCAGCGGCTAGACCGCCGGGGTGGCGGGCTCCTTGGTCTGGATCCACTTGGAGCGACACGGGATCTTGCTGCGGTCGCAGCGATCAACGTAGGCGCTCGCGATCTCCGTGACCTCGGCCAGCAGATCATCCTGAAGGCGGATCGGATCGAGTCCCAGGTTGACCAGCTGTCTGTTCTCTACAAACAGCTCGTTCTCGGCCGCCTCCTTCCGTGGGTTCTCGACGTAGTCGATCTCGGCGCCCGTCATGCCGGCCACGAGCTTGGCCAGGTCCTCGACGCGGTGGCACTCGGTCATCTGGTTGAACACGCGGACGCGCTCGCCCTGATCGGGCGGGTTCTCGATCGCGAGCTGGATGCAGCGCACGGTGTCCTGGATGTGGATGAACGCCCGCGTCTGACCGCCGGTCCCATGCACGGTCAGCGGGTAGCCGATCGCGGCCTGCATGAGGAAGCGATTGAGCACTGTGCCGTAGTCGCCGTCGTAGTCGAAGCGGTTGATCAGTCGCTCATCGAGACGCGTCTCGGCCGTCTGGGTGCCCCACACGATGCCCTGATGGAGGTCGGTGACCCGGGTGCCGTCGTTCTTGTTGTAGAACGCGAACAGGAGCTGGTCCTGGGTCTTGGTCATGTGGTAGACGCTGCCCGGGTTGACCGGGTAGAGGATCTCCTGCTCGACCTCGTCGCCCTCGTCGTTCTCGAAGCGGACGCGGAGGTAACCCTCGGGGATCTTGACGCCTGCCGTGCCGTAGCCGTAGACGCCCATCGTCCCGAGGTGGACGACATGGGTGTCGAGTCCGGTCTCGACGATCGCGGCCAGGAGATTATGGGTGGCGTTGACGTTGTTGGTGACCGTATAGCGCTTGTGCCACGAGCTCTTCATCGAGTACGGGGCCGCGCGCTGCTCGGCGAAGTGAACGACGGCCTCGGGCTGCCACTCGACGAGCAGGTCCAGCAGCTCGCGATAGTCCTGCGCCACGTCGAGGCGATGGAACGGGATGTCGCGGCCGGTCAGCTCGCGCCAGGTGGCCAGGCGGGTGCCCAGCGGCCTGATCGGAGTCAGCGACTCCGCCTCGAGCTCGTTGTCGGCGTTGCGGCGGGCAAGGTTGTCGACGATCGCGACCTCGTGACCGCAGGCGGAGAGGTGCAGGGACGTGGGCCAGCCACAGAAGCCGTCACCACCGAGAATCAAAATGCGCAAGGACTACTCCCTTGGTCTATTACGTATGGCTGGCACTCTCAGAAACCGGTGCCGCAGGGTCCTCGACCCGTTTGATAGTACGCGTCTTGGGCGAAATTACTCGCCGGCTCGGGGCACCCGGGCGGAATCCGGCCCAAATTGCTCTGGGATTATGGTAGGAGGTCCCGACGAAACCCGCCGTTGCGCGGCAAAATGCCCGGAATTTGAGGGGTTTTTCAGTCGGGCGGCAGTCTCTCAGCTCACCCGGCGGTGGCGCTGAACGGCTTGGACGTGCCGAGGATATGGCCGGTGGCGTCGATTGCCTGGACCTCGTAGACGGTTGCGCTCCGCTTGATCGGGATGGTCGTCTCGAACCCGGTCTTGCCAACCGTGTTCAGAGGCGTCAACGACGATGAATTGGCGCCCTCGAGCACCCTCCAGCCGGCGAGCTGGGTCGACCCGTTCCAGCTCGCGTACACGGTCGTCTGGCCGCCCTTTACGCGCGCCGCGCCGGCGGGCGGATACAGCGGCAGGCCGACCCACTGGTGCAGCGTGGTCCGATAGCTGAGGTCGGGGTGGGGGAGGATCACGTCGAGCGCGAGCCGGCCGGAGCGGTCGAACTCGGAGAAGCTGGGTTGCGAGCCCCAGCCGACGAACACGTTTCCGTTCGGCAGCGGCTCCGTGCTGCCCATGTACTGGGAGTCGTAGCCGGCGCCCTTGCCGTACTGCGCCGCCAGAGTGGCGGTGCGGGTGCTCTGGTCGACGTTGAGAATGAGCCCGCGCGAGGCGCTTGTGGGGGAGACATAGGTGCCTCCGCCCGTCTCCTGGCAGCAGTGGTCGTCGAACATCGTTACCCGGGAGCCTGAGCGCAGCGCGACGTCGTGCTGCCACTCGAAGGCCGCGCCCGGGCCGAATTTGAAGCTCGAATGACGGCCGCCGAGCGTCCATTCGATCTGTCCGGTCTTGATGTCGACCAGGTAGGCAGCCCACGTGTTGCGCAGCGAGACGAGCATCTTGCCGTTGCCGAGGAGGTCAATCGAATTGACGTGGTATGCGTCCCACGGGAAGCCGTTGGTCGGGAGCGTGGCCTGCGAGTCACCCGCGGGCACGTGCTTGAGGACGTCCCAGTTGTAGAGCAGCTTGCCCGTCTTGATGTCGTACTCCTGCACGGCCGAGTCGATCAGCGCGCCGTTGTAAGCGCCGCCGTACTTCGACAGATTCATCGGCAGGTTCTTGTTCGCCGTGACCCAGACGTGGTTGCCCCGGACCAGGACCTCGTGGAGGGTCGGCACCCACCCATCGACGCCCCTGACACGCGCGACCGTGCGGTAGTGCTGATCGACGATCACGTCCTCGCCGCTGGTGGTCGCGCCGGCGTTGGTGATGAAGCCCTGCCACCACGCGAGGGCGGGCTTGCCGTTGTAGCGCTGAAGGCTGAGGTTGCCCGCGACGACGTCCTCGGGCACGGGGTTGAACCACACCGGCTGCAGGCCGCCGTCGAGGATCAGCGGGCCGCTCTGGCCGACGATCGGCGGGAAGTTCAGGTCATAGAAGTTGGCCAAGAAGATGTCGCCGGGCGCGAGCGCGCTCAGATCCCGGGGGGCGACGTCGGCCCTGGCGATCGGTGGGTGCAGCTGCGGCGCCGTCACGTAGCTGTAGGTGTCTTTGGTGACGTACTGGCCGATCGGGGCTCCGCGGGACCCGCCGAACGCGAAGTCGACCACGATGAATCCGGCGATCACGATCGCCACGCCGGCGAGGATCGGGATCCGGCGCCGTGCCGACGAGCCCTGCGCGTCGTCGCCGCCCGGCGCCGCGGGGCCGTGGCCGGGCTGCGGGGCGGCCGCGTGCTTCGGGACCATCCGGAACGTGACCACGGTGGCCACCGCGCACAGCCCGGCGGCGATGAAGTATCCGAGCCGGAAGCCGTTGGTGAGGGCCTGGGGCACGGGTTGGCCGGTGCCGATCAGGTTGCTCGAGCGTTGGGTGGCGAGCGTGATCAGGATCGCGAGCCCGAGTCCGCCTCCGACCTGGCGCGAGGTGTTGACGAGGCCCGAGGCGAGGCCGGCCTGGCCGGGCTTCGCGCCCTGGGTGGCCGCGATCGTGGACGGCACAATCGACATTCCGATCCCGGCCGCCGTGAGCAGCCCCGGGATCATCACGTAGACGATCGAGCTGCCGCTGGAGGCGATCTTCGTGAACAACAGAAGACCGGCAGTCATCAGCAGCAGGCCCCCGCCGAGCACGGATCGCACCCCGAAGCGGCTGACCAGCAGCCCGGCGCGTCTGGCCACGAACATGATCATCAGCGCCATCGGCAGGAACGTCAGGCCGGCGTGCAGCGGCGAGAGGCCGAGCACCTGTTGCAGGTACAGCGAGCTCAGGAACCACATCGGGAACAGCGCGGCGCTGAAAAGCACGACGATCGTGTTCGCCGTCTGCAGCGGCTTGGTCAGCTCCTTGAACGGAACCAGCGGATCGGAGGCGAACCGGGTCTCGATCACGCAGAACAGGACGAGGAGCGCGATCCCGGCGATGATCGGGCCGAGGGCGACGAACGAGCTCCAGCCGTTGACGCCCGCCTTGACCACACCGTAGACAAGCACCATCTGGCCCCCGGTCAGAGTCACCGCGCCGGCGAGGTCGAAGCTCGGGCCACCCTTGGCGCGGCGCTTGTTCGAGACCACCGAGTATGCGATCAGGGCCGCGGCGATGCCGATCGGCGGGTTGATGAGCAGGACCCAGCGCCAGCTCAGCGCCTGGGTGATGATCCCTCCGAACAGCACTCCGGCGGCTCCGCCGAGGCCGTTCATCGCCGCCCATAGGCCGATCGCGCGGTTCAGCCGCGGGCCGGGCGGGAACGTCGAGGTGATGATCGCCAGCGACGAGGCGGCCATGAACGCGCACGAGAAGCCCTGCACGCCGCGCGCCACGATCAGCATCGTCGTGTCCTGCGCGGCGCCGCCGGCCAACGAGGCGATCGAGAACAGGACCAGCGCCGAGACGAACGTACGCCGCTGGCCGAAGTAGTCGGCCGCGCGACCGCCGAGCATCAGGAAGCCCGCGAACGTGATCGCGTAGGCGTCGACGACCCACTGCAGGTCGGCCGAGGAGAAACCGAGGCTCGACTGGATCGAGGGCAGCGCGACGTTGACGATGCTCAGGTCGAGGATGACCATGAACTGGGCCACGCAGCACACGATCAGGATCCAGTTCGAGCGCGAATTGGATTCGAACTGGACCGGCGGGGGCCCGGCCGGAGGCGGGCCCGCGGCGGGGCCGGGGCCCTGGTCGGACGTGGCTACGGCCCCTGCGGCCGCGTCCTGGCGAGCCTCGGCGGGCGCCTTACCGCGCGTGTCATCGAGCTCGACGGCCGCGCCGTTCTCGGCATCGCTCGCTCGTTGTGCCACGTCATCGCCCTTGCGCATCAGCCAGGATCACTTTCAGGTCTCGAATTCCCTCAGCGGGCTTGGGTGCAATCGCCGCGCGCTCGGGGAAAAACGGGTTACGCGGACGCCACCATCCTCCCATGAGCCCAGGGCGGAACGACACACGCCTGCCGGGCGCGAGGATTCTACAGACCCTCGCGCCAGCGGTCCTGACGGTCGTAGCCAGGCGGTTTCGTCTCTACACTTGGCGATCGCCCGATTTATCGATCGCAGGTTGGGGCAACATTCGGGCGCCGGAAACGTTTGTACCCTGAACCCGAAGTCCTCGACTGACCACAGGAGCCCGGCCACATGAAACGAGCGCTACTTTCCACACTGGCAGCCGCAGTTGTGATCGCGGGCTGCGGCGGTGGGAGCTCGAGCTCAAGCTCGACCCAGGCCGCCGCTACCACGAGCACGACGACCTCGACCACCAAGAAGGCTGACCCGAAGAAGAAGAAGCAGCACAAGAAGCACAAGGCGCAGCACAAGCAGGCCGCCACGTCGGCGGCCGTCGCCAGCACCACCGCGACCGCTCCGGTGACAACCACGGCAGCACCCGTCACGACCTCGGCTCCGCCGCCGCCCCCGACGTCCACGTCGCATCCGACCTCGACGGTCAAGCCGCCGCCGACGACGACGACGATCCCGAGGACTACGACGACTAAGAGCAAGGGCCCTGGCGGCTACTAGCCGCCGGTCCCGCTGCGCACAGCCTTGACCTGAGGACAGCCTCGACCGGGCTCGCCAAACCGGGCCCGCGCGGTTGGCAACGGCCGCACCGAGGGATAGTCTCCGGACTCGGCAATCGAGGATCGTGGAGGTATGTCGGGGCGGTGTAGGAAGGGATCGTCGAGCGCGATTCCGCGGGGCAGACTCGCCTGCCGGGGGCCGATCGGGCCGCCATGAGTGTGTTCGCGGCGATCTCGGTCACGATCTCGCCTGAGACGTTCCTGGCGATCATCGGCGCCTCCGCCGTCGCCGGGGCGATAGCCGCGACCGTACGGCTCGACGGCCTCGGCTTTCCGGTCGTCGTGATCGAGCTCCTGCTCGGCGTGCTGATCGGTCCGCAGGTGCTGGGTCTGGAGGCGACCCCGTTCGTTAACTTCTTCTCCAGCCTCGGGCTGGGCATGCTGTTCTTCTTCGCCGGGTACGAGATCGATTTCGGGCGGATCAAGGGCCTCCCACTCCGCCTCGGGATGATCGGATGGGTGATGTCGCTGGCGATCGGGTATGCGCTCGGCGCGCTGCTTGCGACCGCCGGCATTGTGCTCTCGCTGCTCTACACCGGCTCCGCGCTCTCGACCACGGCGGTCGGGACGCTGATCCCGATCCTGTCCGACGCGGGCGAGCTCCGAACCCGGCTGGGCACGTATCTGCTGGCCGCGGGTGCGGTCGGCGAGTTTGGTCCGGTCCTGCTGCTGACCCTTATCCTCTCGGCCGAGAGCACCGTGCACAACGCGTTGATTCTGATCGCGTTCATCGCTCTGGTGGTCGTGGTCGCGGTGCTTGCGGGGCGCGAGTCCTCGCGCGCCATTCCGGTGCTGAAGCGAACGCTCGAAAGCAGCTCGCAGCTCGGCGTCAGGTGCATCCTCGTGCTCGTCTTCGCCCTTGCGCTGCTCGCCTACCGGCTCGGACTCGACCTGCTGCTGGGCGGGTTCGCCGCGGGAATGATCACCCGAAGGCTGATCCACGAGGACGAGTTGCCCCAGTTCGATTCGAAGCTGACCGCGGTCGGCTTTGGCGTGTTCATCCCGTTCTTCTTCATCGTCAGCGGGATGAACCTGAACGTCGCCTCGCTCGTCTCCAGCCCAGGCGCCGCTGAGAAGGTCCCCCTGTTCTTCTTCCTCTTCCTGGTCGTCCGGGGGACGCCGGCGCTGTTGCTCTACCGGCACGTTCTCGATCGGCATGAGCGCCGTTCATTGGCCCTGCTGTGCTCCACCCAGCTCCCGCTCGTCGTGGCGATCACGGACCTCGCGGTGTCCACGGGTCACATGCGGACCGACACGGCAGCGGCGCTGGTCGGAGCGGCCGCGCTGTCGACGCTCGTGTACCCGATCCTCGGGCTAAAGCTCAAGGCGCTGGCGCCGGACACGATCGTGCCCGACGCGGCGGTGAGCAAGGAGTTGGCGTGAGGAAATGGTCGCTCGGCGAAGCGGCGGCGCCTAGACGTGGCCGAGCTTGACCATCTCGATGCTGTAGCGCGGCACCGGGAGCCGGTAGACGCCGCTTGACGACGGCGTCGCCGAGTAGGTCACTCGCTGGCCGTCCCAGCGGCCGTCGGGTCCGATCGACTGCCCCGCCAGGGTCACGCCGGTGATCGACCGCAGCGACGGCGCCAGCAACCGCACGATCGTCGCCGTGCGGTGCGCGCCCGGGAGGTTGAAGCGGACGTCCATCCGCCGCGGGGTCTTGTTGATCAGCATCAGCTTCAGGCCGTCCTTCGAGGACACGGCCCACGCCTTCAGGCGCAGGTGCGACGGCAGCCGCGGCGTCAGCCCCTCGAGCTGGGACGAGGGCCCGATCATCCGCGCGAACATCGCCATCGAGTATTCCTCGGGGAGCGCCTCGACGCCGTTTGAGTCGATGTGAAACGGGGCGTTGGGCAGCTTCGGGCGGATGTGGAAGTTGACCCCTGCGACGCCGGCGCGGATCATCTCGAACAGCGCGTCGGGTGCCCACAGCGCGGTCGAGAACGCGTCGGCCACACCCTTCTGACCACCGCAGGTGACCGAGTTCATCTCCGTGACCCGGAGCGCGACCCCGAACTTCCGCGCCAGCTTGAGGTCGCCGTGCAGCGTGTCGGCCAGGCCGGCCGAGGTCCCGTCCTTGAGGAACGTCGAGACGGTGGGAGCGTTCTTGTAGTTGATGATCTTGCAGTAGGCGGTGGCGTACCGGTGGATCGAGATCGCGGCCGGGGCGTAGCGCCCGAGGCTCGTCACGTCGGCCGACCAGGCCTTGGTCGGGAAGGCGGTGTCGGGCGCCTCCAGCGCGACGTGGGGCACGGCCCGCCGAAGCGCCCGCGCGTAGGCCCGGTAGTCCCGGCGGTACTCCCGCGGGGTGTAGTGGTCGTTCCAGAACTGCGGCGTCGAGGCGATCGTGCTGCCGATGCGCTCCTTGTAGAGCCACGGCTGGATCTTGTAGAGGTCCGGCTCGTTGCCGATCGCGAACCCCGTGACCGACCCGCGCGGGAGCGCCCTGACGGCGGCCCGGGCGAACGCGGCCTCCATCTTGGGCGAGTGCACGGCGAGATTGAGGTCGAACTCGACCTTGAGCTTGTCGTGGCGCACGAGCGTCGCCAGATCCGGCAGCCACTGTGGCGGGATGATGCTCACGAAGCTGGGAACGATCTGAGTCGGCGGGTCCCAGTAGACCTGGTCCGCCGACCGGCCGCCGAGCCGGACGAACATCGGCGAGCCGTCCTGGGCGTGCACGGTCGCGATCATGCGGTCGAACAGCTTCCCCGTGCTCTCGAAATGTGGGAGCTCGTTGTATTCGAACGACAGGCCGAGGAACGACGGCGGGACGGGAATGCTCGTCCCGGTCAGGCTCAGCGTCACGGCCTGCGGGCGCCCGGCCGCGCGGGCCTGTGGCGGAGCGCCGGCGGCCAGGGATGTGAGCGCAGCCAGGCCCGTGGCGCCGAACGCGAGCAGCGTCGCGCACAGCACGCTGCCGCGCGCCCTCAGATCACGGTTGGCGACCTTGTGCTCCGATCGCCTCGACATACCCCACACGCCATGGAACCTAGCGGACCGCCGGGCGTCAGGACGGCCCGGCGTTGGCTCCGAGGCTGTTCAGCCAGGATCGCATCGACCGCCCGGCCGGGGTGACCTGACCCTCGGTGTAGCCGCTGGTGGCTCGTGCCAGCGTCACCCCGTTGATCGTGGACCAGCCGTACTCGATCGCCGTTCCCGTCGCCGCGTAGCGGGCGATCACCTGCCCCTTCTGAAGGATGCCCACCGGCGCGATGCCGGTTATCTGCTCGGCCACGTACTGGATCCGTCCGGCGTCCGGACCCTCGAGGAGCTCGAAGTACACGAGCGGCTGACCGGCGAACCAGTTGGGGATGATGGCCAGGACCTTGATCCGGCACGGGGCGAGGATCGGCGCCCCGACCTTCATCTGCGCGTCGACGCCCTGATCGGTGCGCCCCCACACGGTCACGAACTGCAGCGGGTCGATGTACTTGGCATTGGTGGTGCGCACGGCCACGAGCTCCAGCTGAAGCTCGTTCTTGATCTGGGAGATCGGCGGGGCGTGGGCGTGGGGGTCGCCGACCGGTGTGTTCGAGCCCACCGCCGCCTGCGCGCCCGCGGCCGGCTCGATCGCCTGCGGCCGCCCCTGCGGTACAGCCGAGTCCGTGCTGACCGAGTCGTGCACGGCCGTCCTCGATCCGCAGCCGGCGAGCGACAGCGCTGCGAGCGCCGCGAGCGACAGGCAACGCCGGCTCGGGACGGCCGCCTGTGCGGTCGAACCGATCCGGTGTACGTGGCGCCTGCAGCGTTCGAACATTCCGTTGCCCCGGACCCGGAAGCGGTCGTGATCGCCGTCCCAGAAGACGATCTGGCGGGTCGAACCAGGGCCTCGCCATAAGCTAACAGGGCGATTTCGGGGTGGCGTCGGTTGTGAGCGTTCCCGCGCTGACGCTCCTTGAGCCGGCGCGCCCAGGCATGATCGCTCTCCGGGTGGGGTAGGCCCGCTGACGAGCGCACGCAAGGGAAGGAGAGCCATGACCGCGCCGATCGAAGACCTCAGCAGCCTGCCCGGGAGGAAGGTCACCGACCAGGACGGCAGAATGATCGGGCCGGTAAGGGAGATCTACGCGCTCGACGGCGACGGCGAGGCGGCGTGGGTCACGATCGAGGCGTCATTTGGAGTGGGAGACAAGCGGACGGCGTTCGTTCCGCTGGCCCGGCTCAAGGACGAGGACGGCGAGCTGCGCGTCCCCTACAGCAAGAATCACATCGGAGACACGCCCAAGGTCGACGCTGGCGACGGGATCTCGCCCGAGTGCGAGCGCCAGCTCCGCGACCACTACGGCATCGATCGCGCCGACCAGGAGCTGCGCGGCGACAACGATTCCTACGCGACGCTCGTGCCCGACGGCGATGGGACGCCGAAGAAGGTGGAGGACGTCGAGAGCCTTCACACGCCGGACGCGGACAAGCGCACCGAGGAGACCAAGGCGCGGCTCGAGAATCCCGGCGACGCGGAGACGCGGCACGTCAGCGCGCAGGACGTCGTCGGTAGCCTCGCGACGCGTGTCCCCGACCCTTGAGCACAGTCCGCTGTTCGTCGTCGCGGCGCCGGAACAGAACTAGAACCGTCGGCTCGTGATCACGTGCTCCGTCCAGGGCCCGGACGGTGGGCACCGATCTTCGCTAGCTTGCCGAGTCCGATGGGGCGGTGCAGTCGAGTTCTCGCGGCCGCGTGTGTGGCCTTCTTCCTCGCGGCGATTCCGTCTGCGAGCGGAAGCGCGTCGAACGTCGTCGTCGCAGATTTCAGCCTGTCCGGACAGAGCCAGCACATCCAGCGCGGGTTCTTCGGGTTCTCGGCCGAGGACAACGAGATCAACAAGTACCTGGACGCTGGACCGCTGTTCGACCGGATGCTCAAGATCATGCGCCCGCAGGACGGGTCGCGCATGATTCTGCGGATCGGCGGCCGCTCCTCCGACGAGGTCTACTGGAAGGTTTCAACCGCCGGCGCGCCGCACTACGTGATTCCGCTCACGCCGGCATGGCTGGATGACCTCGGCAAGCTCGCCCATCGGGACGACCTGAAGCTCGAGTTCGACCTCAACATGGCGGTTCACTCGCCCCGGATGGCCGCGTCCTTCGCCAAGGCGGCGCTGAAGGCGCTCGGGCCCGGGCACCTGGCGGGCTTCGGGATGGGCAACGAGCCCGACCTCTACCGGCTCGAGTCATGGCTCGAGAAGGAGCGGATCCCGAGCACGCTCGCGTCCACGCCTCGCCACTGGACCTCCGGGTACACGCCCGAGACCTATCGGACCGAATACGTCGAGTACGCCAAGGCGGTGCTGAGGGCGATCCCGGGTATCGCGCTGACCGCGCCCGAGCTCACCTACCCAAGCCAGCTGTGGCCGACTGAGCTGCTCGCGTTGGGCAAGTTCGCCCCGCAGGCGATCTCGTTCCACCGGTACGCCACCGCGACCTGCAAGAAGGTCAACTCCCATGCTCCGGGCGTGTATGCGTTCCTCAAGGATCGCTACGCCGGGGGCCTGGCGAAGACGCTGAGCGGCGTGATCGCGCTGACCCAGTCCAAGGGAGTGCCGCTCCGCGTCACCGAGATGAACTCGGTCACCTGCGGCGGCCGCAAGCACCTGGCGGAGTCGTTCGCCACCGCGCTGTGGGCACCCGACGCTCTGTTCGAGATGATGCATCTCGGGGTCGCGGGGGTGAATTGGCACATCCGCCCCAAGCTTCCCAACGCCCCGTTCCATCTCGGGCCGAACGGGATCGAGCCGCTGCCGGAGGCCTACGGCCTGGCCGTGTTCGCGCAGATGCTCGGCCCGCGCGCCCGGCTCGAGGACGTGTCGATCACGAGCCCGCTCGGACATCGCGTGAAGGCGTGGGCCGTCGACTCGAAGAACGGCCTGAAGCTGCTGCTGATCAACAAGTCGGGCCAGACGCTCAAGTCGCGCGATACAGATGGGCAACGGGCACTCGACAGCGTCGGTCAGCCGGCTGGTGGCGCCGAGTGCCGCGGCTGAGACCGGGGAGACGTTCGCCGGCCAGACGATCGGGTCTGACGCCCGCTGGCACGGGCACAACGACACGTTCTCGATCAGTCCCGGGAGCAACGGGATCTACACGCTGCGCATGCACCCCTACAGTGCGGCGATCGTCAACTTCGGTTAGCGGGCGTCCACGACGCCTATCCCCGCGACTCCCGCTCGGCCGTGTCAGTCACGTCGAGCAGCGTCGGGTCCGCGATCGCCGCGATCAACGGCTCCGTGGCAACCTCGAACACGGCGTGCGGAGTACCGGCCGCGCACCACACCGTTTCGAAGCGCCGGAGCGAGGAATCGACCAGCGTCGCGAGGTCGCGGTCGTGGCCTAGCGGCGGTATCCCGCCGATCGCGAACCCGGTGGCTTCCCGGGCCTCCTCGGCGCTAGCGGGCTTCAACCCGAGCCGCCTGGCCGCGACGCGCCGGTCGCCGGCGCACAGGACCATCACCGGTGCACCGTCGCGCACGAACACGAGCGACTTGACGATCTGCCCGACATCACAGCCCACCGCCGCCGCGGCCTCGGGCGCGGTACGAGCCGAGTCGCATCGCACCTCGATCTGGAGGCCGCGCGAGGCTGCGCCGCACCTCGGACGTCAGATGGATGGCCCGTCGGGTCGCCGATGGCCGGTCCGGGCTCGATTGAGTGCTTCAGCCGCACCTCGGAACCGAGCTGACGTGGTCCCGGGTGGTTCGAACGGATCGGCTTACCTGGCTCTCGCGGGCGCTCAGCCTCACCGGCTTGGCGATCGCGGTCTACCTGACCACGGTCTACCTGAAGCACGTGCCGCCGCTCTGCGGTAGCTCTGGCGGTTGCGTGACCGTCCAGCATTCCCGCTACGCGCACGTCGCCGGCGTCCCGCTGCCGGTATTCGGCCTGATCGGGTACGCGCTGCTGTTCGTCACCGCCTGCATGCCGGGCCAGCGGGCGCGGACGGCGGGCATGGTGTTCACCGTGATGGCGATCAGCGCCTCGCTTGTGCTCACCTACATCGAGCTCAACGTGATCCACGCGATCTGTTATTGGTGCGTCGCCTCGGCGGCCTGCGCGTTCCTGCATGTGGTCGTCAACTCCACGCGCTTCGTGCGCGGAGAGCCGGTCCTGACGCGAGTCTCCGTGCCTTGACGGCGGGCGACGGCGCCAATACGGTGTCGGCCCTAACGGGCATCGCGGGCGCAAGGGAGGCCGGATGGGACGGTGGGGCGGACGATCGATCATGCGAGGCGTGCCGGCGCTCCTGCCAGTACTGGCGCTGCTGGGCCTGATCGTCCCGTGTGCGGCGCTCGGCACGGACCCGCTCTCGTGGTCGCGGCTGAGACCGATCGACCGCGTACCGCCCTTCGGCAACCCGTATCACCTGATCGGCGTCTCGTGTCCCTCAGGCGGTCTCTGCGTGGCGATCGACGATGTCGGCAACATCCTCACCTCGCGCCGTCCCACCGGCGGCGCCCTCGCCTGGACCTCGCACCAGGTTGTCGACGGGCTCTCGTCGATCTCCTGCACCGCCGTGAATTTCTGCGCCTCCTCGACGGGCTCCTACGTTCTGCTGTCCACTCGCCCGACCGGAGACGCCACCTCATGGAGGCGGGAGAACGTGCGGGGCGTGGGCGGGAACAACCTGACCGGGGTCGCCTGTCCGTCGAGGTCGCTGTGCGTCGCCGTCGATGACGGGGGCCAGGTCTCGGCATCGAGCCATCCCTTGGGCCGGTCACCGGGGTGGGGGACCAGCGAGATCGGCGGCGGCCGCAGATTGAACGCGATCTCGTGCCCGTCGAGGTCGCTGTGCGTCGCTGTCGGCGCCGCCGGCCGTGTCCTGGTCTCCGCCCACCCGGCCGGCGTGCACACCTGGCGTGTGGCCGCGACAGACCCGGGCCGGCATCTGCTGAGCGTCTCGTGTCCGACACGGACTCTATGCATCGCCGTCGACACCGCCGGAAACATCCTGGTCTCAACCCGCCCGGGCCGTACGCACACGTGGAGACGGATGCACGTCGACCGACTGAACGAGCTGACGTCAATTTCCTGCGTGACCACGACGTTCTGTGTCGCCTCCGACTTCCGCGGCGCCCTGCTCGTCTCGGAGCGACCGACTCGAGGTGCCAGCTCGTGGCGCACTCACGCGCTCGGGGCTCATCCCCAGATCACCTCCGTGTCATGCGCGACGGTGTCGCTGTGCGTCGGCGTCGACCTGGGCGGCGCGGCGATCAGCTCCACCGCGCCGGGCGCTCACTCTCCCGGCTGGCGGGTCCGCCCGGTCGACGGTGACAACGGCATCAACGGGCTCTCCTGCCCGAGCCTTGCACTCTGCGTCGGGATCGACAGCGCCGGCAACGTCCTCAGCTCGCGCGCTCCATTCGCGGCTCACAGCAGCTGGAAGGTCGTGCGCACGAGGGCGATCCTCCCGCACGCACTGGCGTGCCCATCGGCGTCGCTCTGCGTCGCGGTCGACAACTACGGCGGCGTGGTCGTATCCACGCACCCCACCGGCGGGTCGAGGGCCTGGAGACGACTTCACATCGACGGGCAAGATCAGTTCCAGAGCGTCGCCTGCCCGTCCAACTCGTTCTGTGCCGCTGCCGACGACAGCGGCAATGTGCTCACCTCGACCCATCCGGCCGGGGGACCGAGCGCGTGGAGACGGACGAAGGTGGTCACGCAGGCGCTCGGCTCGCTGATCGCAGGCATCTCGTGCCCGTCCGTCTCGTTCTGTGCCGCGGTGGACGACCGCGACGAGGCACTGACGTCCTCGAATCCGAGGGGCGGAAGCTCGGCGTGGAAGAGGACGGCGCTCCCTAAGCTGATCGGCACCACCGGGATCTCGTGCGCGTCGAGGATGTTCTGCGTCGCGGTCGACGGCCAGGCCGACGTCGAGACCTCCACTGACCCGCTCGGTAGGACATGGCGAGGGTTCGTCGTCGGAGGGTCGATCATCGGGTCCACCCTCCAGACGATCGCCTGCCCGTCACGATCGCTGTGCGTGGCCCTGAACCAGAGCGCCAGCCTGTTCCAGACGACGACTCCGACCCGCTCGGGCTCGTGGAAGCTGGCGTACCTGCTCGACGCCGAGGGGCACCGCATCGACCTCTGCGGCTCGGTCGACTACTGCGCCGGGATGAGCGCGATCGCGTGCCCCTCCCCGAAACGGTGCCTGGCCGCCGACGGCCGGGGCGAGATCGTGCTCGGCGTGCGCCGGCGGAGGTGACGATTACGGCCCGGTCGCACGTTGTGTCACCGTACCGGGAATGCGATTCGCGATCTCAATGCCGCAGTACTCCGGCCCCGGCGGGTTCGATGCGGCCGGCTTCCGGGCCCATCTGATCCGCGCCGAGGCGCTCGGGTTCGAGAGCGCGTGGACCCAGGAGCAGATCCTCGGCTCTGCGGGGACCCTCAGCCCGCTCGAGGCGATGAGTTACGCCGCCGCGTGCACCGATCGGCTGAGACTGGGATGCGCCGTGTTCGTCACGCCGCTCCACACCCCGGTTCACCTGGCCAAGAGCATCAGCAGCCTCGATTGCATCAGCCACGGGCGCGTGGAAGTGGGCGTCGGGACGGGCGGCCGCTCCCGGCCGTTCGCCGCCTTCGGCGTGAGCTCCGACCGGCTGATCACCCGCTTCAACGAGGGCATCGCCCTGATGAAGGCATGCTGGACCGACTCGGAGATCACCTTCGAGGGACACTTCTGGCAGCTGAACGGCGCCCGGATGGAGCCCAAGCCGGTGCAGAGGCCTTACCCACCGCTCTGGTTCGGCGGCAACCACCCCGATGCGCTGCGGCGCGCCGTCCGTCTCGGTGACGGCTTCTTCGGGGCCGGCTCGCAGACCACGGTCCAGTTCTCCGCACAGGTGGAGGTCGTCCGGCAGGAGCTGGCCGATGCGGGTCGTGGCGCGGCCGGCTTCCGGATCGCCAAGCGCGTCTACATCCACGTCGATGACGATGCCGGCCGGGCGCGCGGGCTGATCGACGAGGCGCTCGCGCATCACTACGGGCGCTCGGGCCTGTCGGAGGTCGCGGTCTGCGGGCCGCCGGCGGAATGCGTCGCCGGGCTCGAGGAGGTGGCACGGGGCGGGGCCGAGATGATCCTTCTCAACCCGCTGCTCGACGACGCGCGGCAGATGGAACGGCTGGCCGCGGAGGTCATGCCGGCACTCGCGCCCACCTGAGTCGCTTGGCGCAGTAGGCTGGCGCGGAGAGCGATCCGATGTCAGTCGACCTGGTAATCGACATCGAGAACAGCCCTGGAGCGCTGGCGGCGGTGGCCGCTCTGATCAGCGATGCCGGCGTCAACATTGCGGCGGCAACGTGCATCGGCGACGGGGAGCGAGCGGAGCTGCACATCCTCGTTCCGCACGCGGAGGCGGCGCGCCATTCGCTCGCAATCTCGCACCTCGCGGTCACGCGCGAGCGGGAGGTGGTCGTCGTCGATGTCGAGGACCGTCCCGGAGTGCTCGCGGACCTGACTCGCAAGATCGCCCGGGCCGGCGTCGACCTCAGCCTCGTTTACGTCGCCACCCGCAACCGCGTCGTGTTCGGCGCCGATGACCTGGCCGGGCTCCGGGCGGCACTGGACCTGGCCTGATCAGGGGTACAGGCGACGCTTCACGGCGCTGGCCACGGGTCGCGGCAGCGCGGTCAGGGCTCTGAGCGCATAGGGCATCGCGCGCAGTTGCCGTGGGCTGAACACGGTCGGGATCACGACCTCGATCACGTGCGGGCCGGCCTGGGCGATCGACCCCTCGAGCGCGCCAATCAGGTCCTCCGCGGTGTCGACGCGCTGGGCGGGCACGCCGAAGCCCTTCGCGAGCTCGACGAAATCCAGATCGGGTCCGCTCAGGTCGAGCTGTGCGTCTGCCTTCGGACCCGCCGCGCGGGCTCCGACCCGGGCGAGCTCGACGTTGAGGATCCCGTAGGAGCGGTTGTTGAAGATGACGACGGTGACGTCGAGGCCCTCGCGCGCCATCGTCCACAGCGACTGGATCGTGTACAGACTCGAGCCGTCGGCCTCGAGCGCGAACACGCGACGGCCCGGGCACGCGATCGCCGCTCCGATCGCGACCGGCAGACCCTGGCCGATCGCGCCCCCGGTCAGCGTCAGCCAGTCGTGCCGCGGAGCGCCCGCGGTGTTCGCGGCCAGCGTGATCCCCGAGGTCTGCGCCTCATCGGAGACGATCGCTCCCTCGGGCAGCACGACGCCGACCGCCTGGCACACCTTCTCGGCCGTCAGCGCGCCGGTCGGCTTCGCGGGCCGGGTCGGCGGCTGGAGCGCCGGCGTCGCGCTCTGAGCGTCGAGCGCCTCCACCAGCGCGTCCAGGCTCGCCACCACGTCGGCGTCCGGCGCCGCCAGCTCGTGCACCTCGCACCCGTCGGGGACCAGGTAGCTCCTCTTGCCCGGGTAGGCGAAGAACGACACCGGGGCCCTGGCGTCGACGAGGATCAGGTGCCGCAGCCCGCTGAGCTGGACCATCGCGAGCTCGGGCACGTACGCGATCCGCTCCACGGCGGGTAGCCCGGCACCGCGCTCGATGCGGGTGGGGAAGACCTCGGCCAGGAGCTTCGCTGACGTGGCGGCGGCGATTTTCCCCGCGGCAACGAGCCCGTTCTCGCGCAGCGCCCGCCCGCCGAGCAGGATCGCCGTCCTGCCTCCGCTCCGCAGGGCGGCCGCGACCGACTCAACGACCTCGGCCGGGGCCGGCGCGGGGGAGGGGGGAGCCGGCGGTCCGGCCGGCTCGGCGCCGTCGTTCCACGACACGTCCGCCGGCAGGATCAGGGTCGCCACCTGGCCGGGCGGGCCCATCGCAGCGGAGACCGCCTCCACCGCGTCGTGGGCCAGCTCGGCCGTGCTGTGCGAGGTCCGCACCCATGTCGAGACATTCCGGGCGACGGTCTCGATGTCCGACTGGAGCTGTGCGTCGTACTGCGTGTGAGAGGTCGCGTGATCGCCGACGATGTTGACGATCGGGACCCGCGCCCGGCGCGCGTTGTGAAGGTTCGCCAGCCCGTTGCCCAGACCGGGTCCGAGGTGGAGCAGGGTGGCGGCGGGCGTCCCGGCCATCCGCGCGTAGCCGTCCGCCGCCCCCGTCGCGACGCCCTCGAACAGCGCCAGGACCGCTCGCATCTCCGGGACGGAGTCGAGCGCGGCGACGAAGTGCATCTCGGATGTTCCCGGATTTGTGAAGCACGTCTTGACGCCGGAGTCGACGAGCGTGCGGATCAGTGCCTGGGCGCCGTTGGGCAAGTTCTCTCCTAGGGGTCGGGGACGGGATCTTGCCTCATTGCGCCGCCGGGCTGGGGCCTCGGTCCGCGCACGCTCGCCGACATGGGACCGGCCGCGGCGAGGGCCCTTGCCGCCGCGACGCCCGCGATCAGGTAGAGCACCCCCTGGGCGTTGAGGATCCTGACCACGCCGACCGTGTTACCGAGCAGGCCCCCCGCGACCATCCCGATCGCCTCGCCGACGCTCCCCGCCACCCCTGCCGCGGCGAATGCCGCTCCGCGTTGCCCCTCACGGGTCGCCTGCTGCAGCACCGTGGTGAGCCCGATGGCGATCCCCGTGCCCGGGATGCCGACGGCAATGAACAGCGCGACGAACACATACTCCGCGGTCGTCAGCAGCGGCGCGTTCCAGATCGTCAGGTCGAGCACGCCGAAGGCGATGGCGGCCGCCGCCGTGAGTCGCCCGGCCGAGATGCGGGGCGAGAGCGCGAGCGCCACGCCGGCGGTGATCGCGCCGATTGCCTGCACCCCGCGAAGCAGCCCAATCTCCGCCGAATCTCCGTGCAGGACCCGGGCCACGAAGACGATGAAGAGGACGACAAAGATGCCCTGGGCGACGCTTGAGATCCCGTACACCAGGAGTCCGGCGCGTACGCGCGGGGTGCGGATCAGCTCGCGCCATCCCCGCCCGCCGCGCACGACCGAGCGCCCCCTCGACGTGCGCCCGGACGCGCCCGGAGCGAGGCCGGCGATCAGACCGACCGCGAGCAGGAAGCTCGCGCCGTCGGCCGTGGCGATCAGTGACAACCCGCCCCCGGCGGCGAGCAGCACGCCGCCGAGCGAGCCTCCGAGAAGACGCCCGAGGTTCTGGCCAAGCCCGATCAGCGAGTTTGCTCCGATCAGCCGGTCGGCCGGCAGGAGCGTCGGCAGGAGTGCGTTCTTGGTCGGGTCGAACAGAGAGGCGAGAGCCGACTGGACGACGACGACCGCGTAGATGAGCGGCAGCTGCGAGGGGCCGTGGACGAGCAGCAGCGGGGCGAGCAGCACCGCCTGGGCGGCGCTGATCGCCATTAGCGTCGTGCGCCGGTCGAGCCCATCGGCGATCCGCGCCGCCACGGGCGCGAGCAGTACGGGCGGCGCGAGCTCGAGCAGGAACACGGCCGCCGTCCCGATCGTCGAGCCGGTGTACTCGTAGACGAGGATTGGAAGGCTGACCAGCAGCAGCCAGTCGCCCGTGTCGGAAATCAGCCCGGCCGCCCAAAGGCGGCGAAAGCCCGGGTCCCGCAGTGCGGTCATCGCGCCGCAGCCCGGAATCCCTGCACGCCGAGCCGCACGAGGTCCGCATCGGGCGCGGCGTTTTCGCGGGTGGCGGCGATGTAGGGCCGGATCAGCGCGTCGAGCCGGCTCCGGAGATCGGCGAGCTCCTTCGGCGTCACGCTCAGCGTGTAGCCCATGTAGATGTCGGCCTGGCGCCACCGAGCCGGTTCTTGGCCCCGGCGGGCGAGGTAGTCGCGCAGCTCGCGCTGGTCGCGCTGGAGCGAGATCGCCATCAGCCTCGCCTCCTGCTCGCTGATCGGGCCGGCACGACCCTCCTGCCCGGTGTCGAACCCGGTAATGAGGGCCTCCCAGGGACGTTCGCGGCCGTCCTCGGAGAAGACCTCGCGGACGAGGCCGATCCGAGCCAGCACGCGCAGGTGATAGCTGCAGTTCGATGGGGTGTCGCCAACCGCGCGGGCGCATGCCGACGCGGTTGCGGGGCCGACCGCCATCAGGTGGTCGATCAGGTCGAGCCGTAGGGGGTGGGCCAGCGCCTCGAGCGATTCGGGGTCAGAGATGCGCCGGCGAGCTTCGCGTGCCATTTCTCTCTCCAATTCTGAAAGACTCTTTCAGAAATTAGCAGATCGGCCGCGCGGCCCCGAGGTTTCGCGACGACCGCCGGCGGGGATCCACCGACTGTGGAGGAAGGCTTCGACCGCAAGCCGTTCAGGAACCCCGTGCTCCGCTACATGGCGATCCTCGCCGCGGCGCGCGACTTCGGCGTCAGCGAGGTCGATCTCGAGCTCGTGGCCCAGCGGTGTGACCCGTGGCGAACGACTCCGCGCGAGCTCGCGGACGCCCTCGCCGACCGGCTGCTGGAGCGCCCGCCGGCCGCGGCCTGATCGACGGCTCGCGCCGAAATCGTCGCGGCACCTGCGCGCCAACATCGCCCTCGGGTACCGTAGTGCGCAGAGCATGGGTGTGTCCGAGGCCACGACTGTCGACGCCGGCGGGCGGGAGGTGCGTGTCTCGAGCCCGGATCGCGTGATCTTCCCCGCGACCGAGCGCTCGCGTGCGATCACGAAGCTCGACGTCGTCAACTACTACCTCTCGGTCGGCGACGGCATCCTGCGCGCGGTCGAGCGCCGGCCGACCACACTCGAGCGGTGGCCGAAGGGCGTCCATCCGGGCATCGTCCTGTCCACGCGCGAGAAGGGCGGCGGCGACGCGTTCTACCAGAAGCGGATCCCCCGTGGTGCGCCCGACTACGTGCAGACCGCGCGGATCCAGTTCCCCTCGGGGCGCAACGCCGACGAGGTGTGCCCGACGGAGCTCGCGGTCGTCGCCTGGGCGGGTCAAATGGGCACGATCACGTTCCACCCCTGGCCGGTCCGTCGCGAGGACGTCGACCATCCGGACGAGCTGCGGATCGACCTCGACCCGCAGCCGGGCACGGACTTCGCAGACGCCGTGGGCGTGGCTGCGCAAGCGCGGACGCTGCTCGGCGAGCTCGGCTACCGGGCCTTCCCGAAGACGTCGGGTGGACGCGGCATCCACATCTACGTTCGAATCGAGCCGCGGTGGACGTTCACCGACGTGCGTCACGCCGCGATCGGGTTCGGGCGCGAGCTCGAGCGGCGGCTGCCCGACCAGGTGACGACCAAGTGGTGGAAGGAGGAGCGCGGCGAGCGGATCTTCATCGACTACAACCAGAATGCCCGCGATCGCACGATCGCCTCGGCCTACAGCGTGCGGCCGAAGCCCGGCGCGCCGGTGTCGGCGCCGCTCGCCTGGGAGGAGCTCGCCGCGGCCGCCCCGGAGGACTTCACGGTCTTGACGATGCCGGCCCGCTTCGCCGAGGTCGGCGACCGTCACGCGGCGATCAACGACGTGCTGCACTCGCTCCAGCCGCTCCTCGACCTATACGAGCGTGACGCCGGCGAGGGACTGGGGGACATGCCATATCCGCCCGACTATCCGAAGATGCCCGGGGAGCCGAAGCGCGTGCAGCCCTCGCGCGACCGCGACCGGCCGCGCTGAGCGCCGCTACCGGGCCTGGGGCAGCTTCTTCGAGCCGCGCCGCGCGGCCGGGGCGGATGGCGGCGGCACGACGGGCCCGATGTCGCCGTCGGGTGCCTCGTCGAGGTCGACGATCACCGGGGCGTGATCGCTGGGTCCGCTGCCCTTGCGGGCCTTTCGGTCCACCCAGGCGGCCTTGACGCGCTCGGCCACGGGTGCGCCGGCCAGGACGAGGTCGATCCGCATGCCCAGGTCCTGATGGAACATGCCCGCTCGATAGTCCCAGTAAGTGAACACCCGCTCGTTGGGCCAGCGGTCACGGACGACATCGTGCAGGCCCAGGTTCTGGAGCTCACCCAGCGCATGGCGCTCGGCCGGCGTGACGTGCGTCTGACCGACGTACGCCTCGGGGTCGAACACGTCCTCGTCCGTTGGTGCGATGTTCATATCACCGCATACGATCGTCGCCTCCGGGCCGGCCGCGACCATCTCGGAGAGGGAGGCGAGCCAGGCGAGCTTGTACTGGTAGTGCTCGGAATCGGGCACGCGCCCGTTGGGTACGTACACGGACACGATCCGGATCCCGCCGCACGTCGCGGACACGGCGCGGGCCTCCGGATGCGGAAACCCTGGTGCGCCGGGGATACCGACGACGACCTCATCGAGGCCCAGGCGGGAGAGGATGGCCACCCCGTTCCATGTCGGCTCGCCGTGGAGGGCGACGGCGTACTCGCGCGCGGCCAGTTCGTCACCGAGCAGCTCGCGGAACGCGTCGTCGGCGAGCTTGGTCTCCTGAAGACAGACCACGTCGGGCCGCCGCTCGTCGAGCCACGGCAGCAGGCGCGGCATCCGCTGCTTGACCGAGTTCACGTTCCAGGTCGCGATCCGCACCGCCCTCACGGTAGCGGCAATGCCCGCGCTATCGACCGGGCAGCGCGACGAACCGCTTCAGTTTCCCGGTGGCGGCGTTGCGCTCGATCCGGTCGACCGGCTCGACATGCACCTCCGCGTCGGCGAGGCCGAAGCGCTCAAGCGATTCGGTCAGCCCACGGGCGACCGCGGAGGTGTCTGGCGAGCCGATCACGAGGACGTCTGCTCCGGCGCTCGTCTGGCGAACCTGGTACTCCGAGATCGCCGGGTCGGTGCCGAGCACGAAGCGGAAGGCGCTGGCCGGGATCGTGCGATCCCCGTAGCGGAAGTCGTCGTCCCGGCGTCCCTCGATGTCGGCGACGCGCACGAGCGCGCTTCCGCACGGACATGGACCGGGGAGCAGGGTCACCTCGTCGCCGAGGTCGTAACGGATGAACGGAAATGCCCAATTAGCCAGGCCGGTGGCCAGCGTTCGTGTCGCCGGCGCCTCTGGCGGGACCGGCATGCCGTGTTCATCGACGCGCTCGAGGATCACCTCGTCCTCACACACGTGTAGGCCCTCGTCGTGACCGCACCCGATCGCCTGGACCCCGATCTCGGTCGAGCCCCACAGGTTGTGAATCGGCGCGCCCCACGCGTCTTCGATCAGCGTCCGATCCTCCTCGCTCAACGGCTCCGAGTTCGTGCTCACGCGGACCGGCTGGATATTGAGCTCTCCCGCCAGCGTCGAGCGAGCCAGCCTGGCGACGACCGATGCGTAGCCGACGAGGTGGGTCGGGCGAGCCGAGGCCACCGCCGCCAGAACCTCGTCGAAGGGGCCACCGGCCTGGATCACCGTGGTCTCCATCGACGCCGTGCTCGGCACGTCGAACAGCGGCGTGCTCGCATGCGGCGGCACCCCGGCCTCGAGCACGGCGAGGCGCGCGGGTGCCTGATCGGATCCCAGGCGGCGCTCCTCGCGCAGCTGCGTGCGCCAGGCCAGGCAGGCGAGCGTGACCAGCGTCTGCCAATCCCACACGTACACGCCGCGAACGCCGCTGGAACCGCCCGAGCTGAACACCTGGCAGCCCGACGGCGTGTACGAAAACCAGCGCTCCTCGGCCAGGGTCCGCTCGGCCGCGGCGCGGCTGAGGTCCGGTACGGTCACGACCGAGTCCCATTCGCGCTGGGCCTCCTCCTTGGTCATCGGCGGCAGCCGCGCGAGATCCGCCACAGTGGCCGAGGTCGCGTCGATCTCGGCCAGTCGCGCGGCGTGGAACGGCGAGCGCTCTTGTGCGTAGGCGAGCAGCCCGCGCAGCCGGGCGGTGCGATGGCGATCGATCCGCTCGCGAGACCAGTCGAGACGCGTCACGTGATCCTCCAGCGCGGCCCGGATCGCCTGCAGGTGCGCGGCGCGAAGCCGCTCATAAGCGTTGCGTGCAGCAGCTCGCCCCTGACCCCATGCGGGAAGCCTAACCGTGATCGCGTCCTGAGGGAAGATGGCCGGTGGTAGGGTGCGCGATCCGGGTCCTGAGTGCAGACAAGGAGAAACCATGGTCCGAGCATTCGTCGGGGGCGTCGTCGCGGCGCTTGCTGCAATCCTGCTGAGCGCCGGACCGGCCGGGGCGCGGATCGACTACTCGGGACCCGCGTTCAACATCCTCGCTCCGGGAGAGTTCGGCGGCCTGCCCGCGGACCAGTATTCCACCGACCAGGGAAAGCTCTACGACGCGCTCACGCCGCTCGAGGGCAACGTCACGACCGCCGATCTGAGCCGCTACTACCTGTCGGAGAAGTTCGGGGTAACCGGACCCGTGGTCCGCAGCGAGAAGACCGGCCGCCCCGGCCTCCAGATCCTCCGCGACAACCACGACATCCCCCACATCTACGGGCGCACCCGGGACGACGTGATGTTCGGCTCCGGATGGGTGGCGGCCGAGGATCGCGGGCTGCTCCTGCTCGAGGGTCTCGGGCCGGCTTACCTGGCCACGCTTGACGCGCCGGGGATCAACCCGTTCGGGTTGGTCACCTCGGCGCGCTCGTTTACGCCCAGCGCCGAGACGATCAACTTCGTCGCTCGCCAGGAGAACGTGTTGCGGCGAGCGGGGGCGCGCGGCCGCCAGGTCCTCCGTGACCTGCAGGACTGGATCGATGGCATCAACGCCTACGAGGCGTCGTCCGAGCAGGCAGGCCCGAAGCTGCCCAAGGCGAAGCTCACCGACGCGATCGCCGGCTTCGCCTTCATCGGCTCGATCTTCGGCAACGGCGGCGGCAACGAGGTCGCGAACTCCGACTTCCTGGCCCGGCTGCGGGCCCGGTTCGGGACCAAGGGCGGGACGAAGGTGTTCCGCGACCTCCGCGAGGTCAACGACCCGGAGGCACCGACAACGATCTCCAAGCCGTTCCCCTACGACGGCGTGCCCAAGGGCCCGACGCCCGGCGCGATGGTGATTGATCGGGCTCTGAGAGCAGCTCGGTGAGTGCGGCCGTCGATGCCAGCCACGCCTCCCGCCGGCTGGCGTCCAACTTCATCATCGCCGGCCCGCGGCATTCAGCCGACGGACACCCGCTCGCCGTGATGGGCCCGCAGCTCGGCTACTACTACCCGGAGATCGTGATGCAAGGCGATCTGCACGGCGGCGGAATCGACGCCCGCGGGATCATCGCTCCGATCTCGCCGTATGTGTTCATCGGCCGGGGGCGCGACTTTGCCTGGAGCCTGACGAGCGCCGACTCTCAGAACGAGCAGCAGTTCCTCGAGCAGCTCTGCAACCCCGACGGGAGCAAGCCGACGCGCGCCTCGACGCATTACGCGTACAAGGGGCACTGCCGCGCGATGCAACTGTTCGACGCCGGCAGGATCGGGGCCGGCGGCGGCCAGCCCGCTCACGAGGTGACCTTCTGGCAGACGATTCACGGGCCGGTGAGCGGAACCGTCACCGTGCACGGTCGTCCGTACGCGGTCGCTCTTGACCGCTCGACCCGCGGCGATGAGCCGGGCGGCGAGCTCGCGCTGAGCGATCTGGATTCCGACCGGGTCCACTCGCCACAGGAGTTCTTCAAGGCGGTCAACCAGTTCGGGACGACGTTCAACTGGCCCTACATCGACAACAAGCAGATCGCCTACTTCTCGTCCGGACGGCTCCCGATCATGGCGCCCGGAACCGATCCGAGCCTACCGGCGCTCGGGACTGGCAAGTACGACTGGCGGGGCTGGCTCAGCCTGAACCGGCATCCGCACATGATCGCGCCGCGTTCCGACACGCTGACCAATTGGAACAACAAGCCGGCGCCGGGCTGGGGTGCCGCATCGGACAACTACGGCTACGGGTCCGTGCACCGCGTGCAGCTCTACCGCGGCTTCAACCGCGGGATGCACGAGAACAACGACGTTTCGATCATGAACCGGGCGGCGACCGAGGACCTCCGGGCGATCGAGGTGTGGCCGATCATCCGGCGGGTGCTCAACGGCGGCTCGCCGCCGAGCCAGCTCGCCGCCCAGGCCGCCACGCTGATCGACCGGTGGCGCGCCCACGGGGCCAGCCGCATCGATCGCAACCTCGACGGGAATATCGATGATCCGGGCGCCGCGGTGATGGACACGGCCTGGGACGGCATGGCGCGGGCGGTGATGAGCCCGGTGCTGGGACCGCTGACCGACACGCTCGCGCAGATGATGCCCACGAGCTCGACGCCGTCGTTCGATCCGGGCTGGTTCGGCTACGTGTCCAAGGACCTGCGCTCCGAGCTCGGGATGAAGGTGCGGGGCGCCTACAGCCGCCGCTTCTGCGGTAGCGGAAGCCTCAAGCGCTGCCGCGCCTCGCTGTGGGCGGCGATCCAGGCCGCCGCGGTGAAGCTGGCGGCGAGCCAGGGATCGAACCCGGCCCACTGGCACTCCAGCGCGGCGGCCGAGCGGATCACGTTCATTCCCGGGCTGATCCCATTCAGCATGCGCTGGACCAACCGCTCGACCTTCCAGCAGGTCATCGAGTTCACGGGCCACGCGAAGAAGTGACGACGGCGCCGTAAAGGACCGGGCCCAGCCTGCCGATGCTGTGAGCCATGAGCGTTGAATCGGCGCCGTCCACGATCGAGCAACCGGAGCAGCCGCGCGGCCTGGTGCCGCCGCGGCAGCGGGGGCGCTCGCGTCGCCTGATCGGCGATGTGATCGTCGAGCTCGGGTTCGCCTCGCGCGAGGTCGTCGACCGTGCCGTCGACCGCTCGCGCGACTGCGGCAAGTCGACCGGCCAGATCCTGATCGAGTCGGGCGAGATGACGCAGCAGCAGCTGGCACGTGCGCTCAGCGAGCGACTCGGTATCGACTACGTCGACCTATCGACCTACGAGATCGACATGGGCGCGGCGAACCTGATCTCGGGCGAGCTGGCCAAGCGCTTGAACGCGGTTCCGATTGGCTTCCTCGCCGATCGCACGCTGGTGCTCGCGATGGCCGACCCCACGAACATAGTCACGGTCGACGAGGTGATGATGATCACCGACATGGAGATCTCGCGGGCGGCCGCCGCGGAGGCCGACGTCGCCGCGCTCATCGCTCGTCTCAACCGCCTCGACTCGACGGTTGAGGAGGTCGAGGAGCCCGAGCCCGAGTTCCAGCTTCTGGAGGGGGGCCAGGAGGCGCCCGCGGTCAAGCTCGTGCACTCGATCATCGCCCAGGCGGTCGAGCGTGGCGCCTCCGACATCCACTGGAACCCCGAGACATCGGAGATGCAGGTGCTGTTCCGGATCGACGGGATCCCGACCCAGGCCGCCACGCTCTCGCGCACGATGTCGGCCAGTGTCATCTCGCGGATCAAGGTCATGGCGAATCTCAACATCGCCGAGCGGCGCGTCTCGCAGGACGGGCGGTTGACGCTGTCGATCGGTGACCGCCGCGTCGACATCCGCATCGTCACGCTGCCGCTTATCAACGGCGAGGGGATCGTGATGCGGATCCTCGACACACAGGCCGTCGTCCGCGACCTCTCGTCGCTCGGCATGCAGGGAAATGCGCGCGAGGAGTTCGTCACAGCGATCACGAGGCCCTACGGAGCGATCCTCGTCACCGGGCCGACCGGATCGGGGAAGTCGACCACGCTGTACGCGGCGCTCGATGTCATTAACGATGGCGAGCGGACGATCCTCACCATCGAGGATCCGGTCGAGTCCCCGGTCGCGGGGATCAAGCAGATGCAGGTCTCGCCGCTGGCCGGCGTGACCTTCGCCACCGGGCTGCGGACGATCCTGCGCGCCGATCCCGACGTGATCATGGTGGGCGAGATCCGGGACCGGGAGACGGCGCAGATCGCGGTGCAGGCGGCGCTCACCGGCCACCTCGTGCTCAGCACGCTGCACACCCGAGACGCGCCCAGCGCGATCACGCGGCTGATCGACATGGGGATCGAGCCGTTCCTGGTCTCAGCGGCGATCGACTGCGTGGTTGCCCAGCGCCTCGCGCGCACGCTCTGCGTCCAGTGCAAGCAGCCCGCCGAGCTTCCCGAGTCGATCTGCGCCGAGCACGGGCTCCAGGCCGGCGAGGCGTTCGAGCCGGTGGGCTGCATCCGCTGCGGTTGGACCGGTTACGACGGCCGCGTCGCGCTCTACGAGGTGATGCCGGTTACCGAGGAGCTGCGTGGGCTGATCCTCGACCGCCGCGGCCCGGACGAGATCGCCGCCGCCGCCCGCCGCATGGGCATGAAATATCTGCACAAGGACGCGATCGACAAGGTCCGCCAGGGCATCACGTCGCTGGTGGAGATGAGTCGCGTCACGGCGACGCTCTGAGCGGCCGCCACCGCGCGCCCCAGCCGGTCGTGCGTTCGCTCGCCGCTCCGCGCGTAGGTCAAGCGCTCAGGTCAAGGGCCGAGGCCAGCGCGGTCCATTCCGATCGCGGGATGCCGGCGACGCCAACAGGCTGCAGACAGAGGTGATCGGCTCCAGCCGACAGGTGCTCGTGGGCGGCAGCGGCGATCGCGCCGGCGTCGCCGTGCGGCACCACCGCGTCGATCAGCCGGTCCGAGCCGCCGTCGGCGATGTCCTCGGGGCCGAAGCCACAGTTCAGGAGGTTCTGGGTGTAGTTGCGCAGCCCGAGGTACAGCTTCGCGTACGCACGCGCCCGGGCTCGTCCGGACTCGGAATCGCCCCCGAGCGCGCAGGCGAGCTCGGGGGCGAGGAGCCCAGAGCCGAGGCGGGCGCGTGCGGTGCGGGTGTGCTCGACTCCGACGAAGTAGGTGTGCGCGCCCCACGAGCGCTCGGCGCTCAGGTCGAGCATCTTCGGACCCAGCGCGGCGAGACAGCGCCGATCGCGCGGAACAGGGGTGGCGGCAGCGTCGAGGCCGTCGAGAAATGCGCGCATCGCCTGAAGCGGTTTCGCGTACTGGCTAGTCGCCTCGGGATGCCCGATTCCGATCCCGAGCAGCACCCGGTCGGGGAATCGCTCCGAGAGCTCAGCGAACTCGGCGGCGACGCGCTCCGGCTCGTTCTGCCAGACGTTGAGGATCCCGGTCGCCACGACGATCCGCTCGGTCGCCTCGAGCAATGCTCGGAGCGCCGGCAGCTGCGGAGAGCCGCCGAGCCAGAACGCATCGAAGCCGAGCGCCTCCACCAGGCACGCCGCCTCACCGGCGTTCTCCTCGCCGATCAGCCGATACGACGTCCAGACACCGAAGCGCCCGAGCTCCATACGTGGGAGCTTCGCACACGCAGGTGGTCAGCTACCGCCTGCGCCCGCGAGGGGGTGGTCAGGCTTGCTCGTAGAACTCGAGTCGGAGCGAGCTCGCATCGACGCCGCCCTCCACCATCGCCTGGCGCAGTTCGGCATTCTCGAAGAATGTGTGCGCCTCCTCCGCGCTCCCGAACTGGTGCATCACGAGCACGTTGTTCGGGTCGCCCTCGGAGCGGTAGACCACGTCGGACGTGACGCCGCCGGCGCGCTGCAGCTCCCCGACGCCGTCGTAGACGCGGCGCCACGCGTCGTAGTCCGCGACTCGGTGTAGGACAAATGTCGTGGTCATCTGAACTCCTTGATTGTCGATCAGCGGCGCCACACCGCTGGAGCAAGCGACCCTATTCGACCGAGCGACCGGTGTGCAAGGCGGGCGTCGCCTGGCCAAACTCAGAGCGGCCGCGGCGGTCCGATCAGCGGCGTGCGCAGCGGGCCGGCGAGCCCGATGAACACGACCATCTGGTACCCGCCGGGGTTGCGCCCGGGGAACGGGTACGACTTCCAGTTATTGGCCACCCACACGTTGCCAGAGGGATCGATCTGAACGCCGGTGTTGCGCACGAGCCCGTCGAACCCGTAGCCCGTCGCCGGCGTGATCGGGTGCCCGGTGCGGGTGTTGGGCGGGCAGTTCGCGGGCCTCGTCCCACAGAACTCGGAAAGTCGTTGGCCGCCGAAATTGCTCACCCAGATGTTGTCGTGGCCGTCGACCGCGACCCCCCACGGGACCGTCAGTCCGCCGCCGCTGAACCTCCTCGGATGGGGTGAGCTCGGATTGTGGGAGATCAGCGTCAGCGAGCCGCTGTGCTTGTGCGGGGGCCTTGTACCGGTCGGACACGGCACGTCAGTGAAATCCGAGTTCGCCACCCACATGTTGCCCTCGATGTCGGCGGCGATGCCGAGTGGTTTGCTGAGGCCGCCGCCCGTGATCGCACCGGGGAGGGCGGGTTTGCCGTTCGGATTGACAACCGCAACGCCGCTGCTGCCGTTGCCGGTCACGAACGCCTGACCGCGGCGGTTGAACGCGATGTCGAACGGCTTGCTGATCGGGACGTTGATCGACAGGTTCGCGTTCGGATCGCCTCCCGCGTACCGGGTCACCGTGTCGTTGGCGCAGTTGGCCATCCAGATGTTGCCCCGCCGGTCCGAGACCGTTCCCTGAGGCCAGGCGACGCCTCCCTGCGTGAACCCCCCGCCCGTGCTCCCGGCAGGGGCCGACGGCGACAGGGGCCGGCCCGAGGCGGTGAACTCGGAGACGCTGTTGTGAAGGGGCGGCTGCGCACACTCTTCCGCGCTGAAGCCGAAGTTCCCGAGCCACACGTGGCCATGCGGGTCGAGCGTGATGCCGAAGCCGGCGCCGTCGAGCCCGCCGCCGGTGAACGGCGACCCCTTGATGTACCGGCCGGTAGGCGTGAACTCGAGCAGCAGCTTTCCGCCGCACACCTCCGAGACGGGATTGCGGCTGAAGGTGTAGTTGTCGGTCGACCAGATGTCGCCGCGAGCGTCGATCGCCATGTTGCCCGGGCCATTCATCGTTCTGCCGTCGCCGACGAACCTCAGCGCAACCGTCCAGGCCTCCGGCCGTTGCGAGGCTCGCAGCGCGGGCCGATAGGGGGCGGCTCCCGTTCGCGAGAGCGCAAACAGCCCGCCGACGTTGTGCCACGGATTGCGAGCGATGTCGGCCAGCGCGACGAGGGCGCCGCGCGGTGCGGGACCGCCGGGCGCCCGGGCCAGGCGCAGGAGCGCACCGCAGCCGCCGGCCGAGCGCGCGCAGCCCACATCCATGTTCGCCAACGCGTTGAACGCTGGCAGGGTGGAGGTCTGGCCTCCGTTCGGCGCCAGCGTGAGCACCCGGCTGAGCGAGCCGGTGCGCACGTCAACGAGGTCGCCCACCATCGCCGCGGCGTTCTGCAATCCGGGCGCCCTGCCCGCGATCCCGCCGGCGCCGATGAACTGCGCGAGGGCGAAGGCACCGGCCGTGGTGGTGCGCTCGTTGACGATGATCCGGGCCGGCGCGGGCGGTGCGCCGAGCACCGAGGCCAGGCGGACGAGCCCGTGGCTCCGAGCGAGCACGTAGAGGACGGCGCCGGCTGCCGGCGGGGGCTGGTAGGACAGCCTGAAGGAGCCGTCCCGGCGCGTGCGCGCGCTCGCCAGAGCGCTCGCGGGCCGGGGAGAACCCGCCGTCCCATTCGTGCGGTAGAGCGTGACGGTGAAATCGCCGAGCGCCCGCCGACCGCTCATGACCGTCCCCGAAAGCGGGACTCGGTGCCCGGCGGCAGCGACGGCGGCGGGTGCGGCCTGGCCGGCGAACCCGGCGACCAGCGCCCACGCCAGCACGATCAGGGCCGGCAGGCCGATGGTTGTCGTCGCGATCCGACCGGCGCGTCTCCGCGCCACGCCCCGCCTCGGGTCAAGGGGGTCCAACCCGCTCCTCTCGCTGTCCGGGCGGAGCCTATACGTCGCGATCGGCAACCGGGTCGCAGGCGCGGACCGGAGGGACTGGATCCAGGGCACACGACATGAGATCATCACGCGCGGTGTTCGGCAACAAGAAGAAGCTCGTGCAGAAGCTCACCGAGACCGGAGGGACGGTCGCGTTGGCGGACGTCGTCAAGGCCGTCCGGGAATGGCAGAGCACGAGCTCGTCGTTCTCCGGCGCGTCCAGCTTCACCGACCACGTGAAGGTCACCTTGCAGGTGCAGCCGGAGGGCGAGCCGCCGTTCGAGGCCACATTCAGCCAGGCGTTCCAGGGCATTTCACCGATGGCCGGCTGGACGTGCAAGGTCATCTACGACCCGAGTGACCACGACAAGATCGCCGTGCTGGACGGTGAGGTGTTTCCGCCCGGTGTCAGTCCCGAGCAGGCCGAGCGCGCGGGAGCGATGAGGGCGGGGATGCTCGAGGCAATGAGGAACGGCAACGTCGCCGCATACGTTCAGCAGGTGAAGGATCAGGCGGCCAGCGGCAACCTGCCCGGGGTGGTCATTGCAGGCGGTCAGGTGGTCTCGGGAGCGGCCGCGCCCAAGCCCGACGTCGTCGACCAACTCACGAAGCTGGCCGACCTGCACAAGCGCGGTGCCCTCACCGACGAGGAGTTCCAGACCGAGAAGGCCAAGCTGATCGATTCGAGCTAGCGCCGACTCGGGCGCGGACGGTCTCCTGCGCCGGGACCTACCCGGTGATCCAGCTGCGAGCTTCCTCGACCTGGGCGAGCGGGTAGAGCTTGACTTCGCCGGGCGCCATCGGGGCGAACATCTCGAACGCCTTTGAGAGCCATCCGACGTCGGTGAGGATCGCCGAGCGCTTCCAGGCGGCATGATGCCCGATCCCGAGGCCCAGTCCGGTCTTCACGTCCTCGAGCCACGCTCCCGGCTCAAGCCCGTCGAAGCTGGCGAGCTCGAACAGCATTCTGACCTCGCCGCCGTCGATGGCCTCGCGCAGCACGGGCTCGAGCACCGAGACATAGTCCTCCTTGGTGAGGACGCCGTGGGCTCTGAAGCCGATTGTCCCTGCCGGCATATCGTCGATCCGCTCGATCATCTGGCTCCCTCCGATTCGCTCGCCGGGCGATTCAAGCAGCAGCTCGCAGACGGCGCCCGGGCTGGAGCGATCAGGTGCTCGAGGAGCTCGTGGTGGACGTCGTCGTGGTGGTGACCGACGTCGTGGTCGTCGTTTCGGTCTTGGTTGGAGCCGTCAATGTCGTCGTCGAGCTGACCGTCCGGGTCGGAATCGTCCTCGACGTCGAAGTCGATGGGGTCGTGGTGGTATGGCTCGTGGTCGATTTGCTCGAGCTGCTCGAGCTCTGCGACAGCGCGTACGCGAGACCCGCACCGATCAGGGCCACGAGGACCACGGCCAACGCGATCCAGGCCCAGCGATTGCGGTCCTTCGGCCTCAGATCCTCGCCGCAGCGAGGACAGAACGTGGCCTCGGTCGAGACGAGGGCGTGACAGTTCGGGCACTGCTGGACGGTGGGCTTCCCGCCCGGGGGCTCTTCGTACGGTGGTCCGGTCATGGCCTCGGGCTAAACATTCCCCGGCGACGTGCGTTCACCTGCTCGGGTGGTTTGTCAGCACCGGGATCAGATCGGCCGGAAGCTTGCGCGGGGGGATGCGCGGGAGGAGCATCGGTTTGCGGGGCTTCTGCTTGAAGTTGAAGTCAGCGGCGAGGTTGCCGAGGATCTTGGCGTTCTCGCGGACGTCGGGGCGGGAGTCCGGCCGGCCATCCTTATTGTTGATGCGCTGACCGCCGAGGAAGTCGTTCTCGATGAACTTCAGGTAGGCGTCGAAGCTCAGCGTCTGGTGGTCGATGTACCCCTTGCGCGCGTAGGGGCTGATAACGAGACCGGGGACCCGCATGCCGTAGCCGGCACCGTCCACGTGGGGCGGCTTGACGTGGTCGTAGAAGCCTCCCCAGTCGTCCCAGGCGAGGAAGATCGCGGTCGACTTCCAGTCTGGCCCCGACATGATCGCGTTGATCGCCCGGACGACGTGGTCCTGGCCGAGGCTGATCCGGGCGGGAGGATGCTCCGAGTCGTCGCCCGACGGGATGACCCAGGAGACGGCCGGCAAGGTTCCGCGATACGCGTCGCGGAAGAACTGGGAGTCCGGGACGATATTGCCCAGCTGATGGTCCTGGTGGACGTCGACGAAATCGGGCAGCGGGTTCCAGATCTCGGGCGTCTCAACCTTCTGGGGCACCGGCGTGCAGGTCATCGCGCCGTCCGCGCAGTCGGGCTCGGTTCCCGGGGTCAGGTAGTAGCGCCAGCTCACGTTGTGGCGATGCAGCAGGTAGGTGATCTCGGTCCATCCGTAGTCCCCGGTCGAGGTCATGTCGTCCTTGTCGCCGACCGTCAGCAGGCCGAGCAGCGCCGCCCCGGTGGCGGGGCCGGGCGGTGCGCCGTCGCCGTCGGGGTTGTTGAGGTTGGTCGTGCAGCTGAGGGGATCGGTCGGGCTCAGGCACGAGGCTGACCAGCCGGACATCATGTACAGGTGGGCGGGCAGGCTCCACGAGGCATCCGGCTCGAACATGTGGTCCTGGAGCACGAAGTGGCGGGCGTAGGCCCAGTAATCCGGGAGCTCCCTCGCATTGTGGTAGCCCATGACGTCGAGGCAGGTCGGAGGTCCGTTCAACACCAGCAGCAACTTCGACTCGGTCAGGATCGGCTCGTGGCAGGCGAAGCGATCGGTGTCGGGGTGCCCGGACTCGACGCTGGCGATGAAGCCGTTCATCCTGCCGTGCGCGACGTCCGCCTGGGCGTCAACCGCCATGTGCGGGCCGCCCGCGTTCGAGTCTGCGTGGTTGTGGTACGGCTTCTGGCAGTCGTGCCGCATCGGATCGGGCACGCACGGCACCTTGCCCGGGTTTCCGGCCAGGCCCGGGATCCCGTCCGCGCCCGGGAACGTCCCGAAGTAGGAATCGAACGAGCGGTTCTCCTGCATGATGATCACGACGTGGCGGATCTTGTGGATCCCGGTCAGTCGCGCCAACGCCGGTGCGGCCGCGAGCAGCGCCGCGAATGCGACGCCGAGGGCCGTCACGGCTGCGTACCTCAATCCGGATCTGACCACGCCCACAGACCGACCGTAGTCGGCGGGTGAACGCGTTGTCAACGACGGAACCGGCGCGCATCCGCCGGAGGTGTGGAACAGTGACGCCGGTGCGGAGAGGCTTTGGCAGGCGCCGTCGCGCCGTACTCGTTCGGACGCTGGTCGCGTTTGCGGCGGTTGGAGCCGTCGGCGCCGCGTCGGCGAGCGCGTCGGCGAGCACGTTCAGCGCGCAGGGCAGCGCGGAGCAGGTTTACGTCACCGGGCTGGCGCCGAACGCGCGGATGTCGCTGCTGACGGCGAAGGGCAGGACGCTCTACACCCAGCGCGCGGACTCGCTCGGCGGGCTCCTGTTCCGCAACGTGCCGCCTGGAGGCGGCTATCGGGTCAGGCTGGTCCCGCACGGTGCAAGCTCCGCGCCGATCACCGTTCACTCGGACGCCGCGGCGCCGTGGGACCCCAGCATCTACAACCAGAAGATCGCCGACAACGGCTACACCTACCTCACCACGCGCGACGGCACCAAGCTGGCCATCGACGTGCACCTGCCGACGAGCCCGGCTGGCGAGCCCGGCCTGCCGCCTGGCCTACACCTTCCGAATGGACCTGACTTCCTGCCGCCGTACCCGACCCTGATCGAGTACTCCGGCTACGGCTACGCCAACCCGGCCGGCCCGGTGAACGGCATCGCTGTCCTCGCCAACCTGATGGGGTTCGCGGTCGTCGACGTGAACATGCGCGGAACCGGCTGCTCGGGCGGCGCCTACGACTTCTTCGAGCAACTCCAGAACCTCGATGGCTACGACGTGATCGAGACGATCGCCCACCAGCCCTGGGTGCTCGGTCACAAGGTCGGCATGATGGGAATTTCCTACGGGGCGATCAGCCAACTCTTCACGGCACAGCTCGACCCGCCCGACCTGGCGGCGATCTCGCCGCTGTCGACGATCGACACGACCGCGACGACGCTCTACCCGGGCGGCATCCTCAACACGGGCTTCGCCGTGGCGTGGGCCGAGCAGCGCCAGGCGGAGGCGCAGCCCGCCGGCCCGAATAGCGGACAGCCCTACGCCTACCAGCAGATCCAGAAGGGCGACGCTCAGTGCAAGGCCAACCAGACGCTGCACGGGGAGGCCGCCAACCTGCTGGCCAAGATCCGCGCCAACTCGCATTACGTTCCCAAGGTCGCGGATCCGCTCGACCCGATCACCTTCGTGCACAAGATCAAGGCGCCGACCTTCATGGCCTGCCAGTGGGAAGACGAGCAGACCGGCGGTCACTGCCCTGACCTGGCCGAGCACTTCACCGGCACCGCGCACAAGTGGTTCACGTTCACCAACGGCGCGCATGTCGACTCCCTCGATCCCTACACCTTCGATCGCTGGTACGACTTCCTCAGCCTGTTCGTGGCCCACCGCGCGCCGTTGGTCAACCAGCTGGTCATCCATGCCGGCGCACCGGTCATCTACCAGGCGGCGCTTGGGGTGAAGGACCTCGAAACGCTGCCGTCCGACCCGATCCAGAGCATCGCGACCTACCCGGCCGCGCTGGCCGCGTTCGAGAAGCTCCCGTCAATCCGCGTCCTGTTCGACAGCGGAGCCGGCCGCTCGCCAACCGGCTCGGTCACTCCGGGTGACCCCTATCCGAGCTTCGAGCACTCGTTCTCGAGCTTCCCGATCCCGGGAACGATTGCCGACCACCTGTACCTCGGTCCGCGCGGGACGCTCGCCCGCCGGCCACCCGCGCACCGAGGCATCAACTGGTACACGTCCAACCCCGAGGCACTGCCGCCCAACGACTACCTGGGCAACACCGGGGCCGGAGGCCTGTGGTCAAACGCCTCGGCATGGCGGTGGAAGTGGGAGCAGAACGCGCCCGGGACCGCGGTCTCGTATGTCACCACGCCGCTGAAGACCAACACGACGGTCATCGGCGCGGGCGCCGTTCACGTGTGGGTTCGCTCGTCGGCGCCCGACGTCGACCTCCAGGCCACGGTCAGCGAGGTCCGCCCGGACGGAAAGGAGACATTCGTCCAGAACGGGTGGATCCGTGCCAGCGAGCGAAAGCTCGCCACCGGCTCGGACGATCTGTTCAAGCAGCGCAGCACGCTCCTGGAGCCGATCCCGAACGAGACGGCCGCCAGCGTCCGGCCGATGCCCAGGCACAGGTTCGTGGAGGTCGTGATCCCGCTCTACTACGAGGGGCACGCGTACCGAGCCGGTTCCCGGATCAGGGTCACGATCGCCGCGCCCAACGGCACGCAGCCGATCTGGTCCTTCAGCCACGCCAAGCCCACTTCGGGCACGACCAGGGTCTCGATCGCCTTCTCCAAGCGGATGCCGTCGAGCCTGATCCTCCCCGTCGTCCCCGGCGTCGGCGTTCCGAGCGGGCTCCCGCCGTGCCCGAGCCTACGCAACGAGCCCTGCCGGCCCTACGTGGCGATCGTCAACCGGAACTCGTCCCGCTGAGGTCGTTGCTCGCCGGCGGCTCTGCGGCCACGTAACGGATCTCGAGCATCACGCAGCCGTCGGTCGTCGTCCACGGGCCGTGGAGCATCCCGGGCGGACGGCACGCGTAGTAGCCCGAGCCGAACGTCTGCAAGAGGCTCAGATCGTGCAGTGAGCCGGACAGGATCAGGACCTCCTCGAAGTGGGCGTGGGCGACCGGCCCGGCGCTCGAGGTATCAAGACCCGGATCCCAGCGCACGAGGCGCGTCAGCTCTCCGGTTCCGGGATCCCGGGCGAGGATCCGCTCGGCCACCCCGGGCTCTCCGTCCACCTGTGTCCATGGAAGCGCAGCTGTGTCGAAGAACTCTCTTTCGGGTTTCGTCATGGGACTACGGGGCGGTGGCGGGCTCGCCCGCCCCGACCAGTCGGCCCACCGCATCCGCGAACAGCGCAGTGTGGTGATCGACGTCCTCGTCCTCCGTCGACGGCGACATCAGCGCCATGTTGTGAAACGGCGTGATCAGCGCGCCGCGATTGGTCATGTGGAGGTGAAGGTAGTCCTCGAGCTCGGCATCGGCCGCGGCGGCCGACTCGGTGCCGGTTCGCGGCGCCGGTGCGGTGAAGCGGTACTCCGTGCGCGCGCCGAGCTGCGTGACCGACCAGGGGACGCCGGTCTCGTCGATCGTCCGCTGCACGCCGTCGGTGAACCGCGTCGCCCGCGCGATCATGTGGTCGAACGCCTCCTCGTCCAGGACGTGCTCGAGTGTCGCGCGCGCGGCGTCGATCGACAGCGGGTTCCCGGCCAGGGTGCCGCCAACTCCTCCTACGTCCACGAGGTCGACGTCCTCGAGCACCTCGACGCGCGCCGCCAGCTCCTCGGCGAGACCGTACGCACCGATCGCCACGCCTCCGGCGATCGCCTTGCCGATGGTCACAACGTCCGGCTCGAGCCCCCACGCTCTGGTGGCGCCCCCGGGCCCGGCCGAGAACGCATGGGTCTCGTCATTGATCAGCAGCGTGCCGTGCTCGCGGGTAAGACGACGCACGCCGTCGAGGTATCCGGGCTCGGGCAGCACGATCCCGATGTTGGTCAGCGCGGGCTCCATCAGCACGGCCGCCACGTCTCCATGGCTCAGCGCGGCACCGAGCGCGTCGAGGTCGTTGAACTCGACCACGCGTGTGGTCAGGCCGAGATCGACGGGCGCTCCGACGTTCCCGGGCCGCGACACGACGCGACCCTGCCGACCGGGTAGTGCCAGGGTCTCATCGACGCTCCCGTGGTAGCACCACGAGTTGACGAGGATCTTCGGGCGACCGGTGACGTGCCGGGCCAGGCGAATCGCCCACCGGTTCGCGTCCGTCGCGCTCAGCGCGAACGACCATCGCCCGGGGCCGAAGCGGCGCCCCAGCTCCGTGGCGACCCAGTCCGCGTTCTCGGTCGGCATCATCGCCGTCAGCCCGCCCTGCTCCTCGATCCGCCGGCGCACGGCGTCCACCACCGGCGTGGGGGAGTGTCCGGCCATCGCGCCCGTGTCACCGAGCGCGAAGTCGATGTAGTCGTTGCCGTCGATGTCCCGGATCCGCGCGCCACGCGCGGAGTCGAGGTAGATCGGAAACGCTCCCGGGCTCTTGTTCATCCACGTCATCGGGACGCCGCCGAACAGATGGGCCTTGCCCCGCGCGTAGGCGTCTGCGGAGTTGGGGTGCGTCTCAGCGAACCGTGCCCGCTCCCGCTCGAGCAGATGCCCGAGCCGAGAGCGGTCGACCGTCACGGCACCCATGTTTCCCCGGCCGGCGTCACGACGAGCTCGTGCGTGAGCGCGCGCGATCGCTGCTCGACCAGGAACGCGACCGCCTCCGCGATCTGCTCCTGGTCGCCAAGCGCATCGCGTGGCGCATCGCGCGTGAAGTCAGCCGTCTTCGGCGACTCGATCGTCGCGTCGACCGACAGCAGCGCCACGTGGATGCCCTCCTGTCTCAGCTCCTGCGCCGCGGCCTGCACGAGCGCGCGGGCGGCGAACGCGCCGGCCGCCCACAGCCCCTTGCCCGGCATCGCGCGCCGAGCCGATCCGCCCGTGACCTGGATCAGCGCGCCGCCATCTCCCGCACGCAGGGCGACGGCGCCGGCGGAGAGGAACACGAACGCCTGCTCAGCGACGGCGACCGTCCAGCCGCGAAACGCCTCCACGTCGGCCTCAGCCAGCGGCCCGCCACCGAACGGCCCGCCGGTTGTCGGCCGCGCCGCCGTGACCGCGTTCACGACTGCGTCGAGCGAACCAAGCTCCGTCCGGGCGGTGCCGAGCGCACCATTCAGCGACGTCATGTCGGCGGCGTCGGCGCCGATCGCCAGCGCGCCCCGCTGGCGCACCCGCGCGAGCGTGTCCTCGCTCTGCGCCACTCCGGCGGCGTTCCAACCCAGCTCGACAAAGCGGTCGATGATCGCCCCACCCAGGTTGCGCGCACCGAGGACCACCACTGTCTTTGCCATCTCTTAACTCCTTCCGCGTCCGGGCATGGGCTGTGAATCATCGCGCTTGGGGCGTTGGGGAGCGCGGCGCGCCGAACACTGGGGTGGGACCCTGGGGCGAAGCGCGGCGGGAGGTGCTTGGATGCGTTTGGGGTGGTCGCCGCTCAGATGCCGTGATGGGGCATTCGGCCAGCGGAGGGGCGATCGAGCAATCTGTCGTGGAAGAAGGGGGTACCTAGTAGTGAGCACCATTACGCCAGCGCCGCCGGCCTCATCCTCAGCGGATGACGCTCCCGTGCGCATCTGCAGAAAGTGTTCGACCCAGTCTCGGAGCAGCGGGGTGTTCTGTCCGCACTGCGGGGCCCGGTATGAGAAGAAGCTTCGCTCGACCAAGATGAGGCTTCTGATCTTCGGAGTGCCACTGCTCGCGCTTGTGGTCGGCGGCGGTATCGCAGCCGCGCTGATCATCAACCACAACGATCAGGTCGCGGCCCAGAAGCGGGCCGCCGCGCACGCGGCGGCGGTGCAGTCGGCTGCTCGGCGCACAGCCCAGGCCGAGCAACGCCGGCTGGCCGCAGACCAGGCGAAGGCCAAGCGCGACCTCGCGAGGCTGGAGCGGGTCAGCATGGTCAACGAGTTGCAGGCGGCGGTCAGGAAGGACGCCGACAAGGACGTCGCACAGGGGCTTCTCACCGGGCCGATCCTCAAGGTGCAATGTCAGCCCGCGTCAACCGTCGACTCGACGGCCACGATCGCCGACTACACGTGCATCGCGGCCAACAGTGACAGTGGCGGGACCCTGAGCGGCTATCGCTTCAGCGGAACCGTCGACACGAGCACCGGCTCGATCACCTGGCGCCTTGGGGGATAGGAGACCCTGCGTTCCGGGAGCCGCGAGCCAGCCTCAGAGAACCGCGAAAGTGATTGCTCGGCCAGCGGTCACTGATATAGAGTGGCGGCGAGTCTCGGGTTGGTCTGAGAGCCGCGCAGGGCTCAATCGTGAAGCAGAGGGGCGCTTCCTACCGAGGAACTGAACACGGAGGGGCAATGACGATCATCGAGGAACACGGCTCGACCGAGCGCGATCGCTATTGCGCCGAGTGTGGGTATCAGCTCTCGGGCAGCCGCTACTGCCCCGGGTGCGGTCATCAGGTCGGCGCGCCGAGTGACGTCCTCGACGCACCGACGATCGAGCAGCCCCATCTGCGCGAACACTCCGCGACCGGGGTCGCGGACATCCCGGCCGCTCTTCCACCGGGCGCGGGGATCCCGGCCGCTCCTCCGCCGGGCGCGGGCACCCCGCCGAGCAAATCCCCTTCGCGAGCGCGCTATGTGTGGATCGGTGTCGCCAGCCTTCTTGTGCTGGTCGTGATCGCGATCGTCGCGATCGTCGCCACGAGCGGCTCGAGCTCCGACAGCGGGGCCTCGTACAGACAGAAGCTCGCCGGCGTGCTCGCGCCCGTCGTGGCCGCGAACAAGGCCCTCACGAACAACCTCGACTCGCTGCACGGTCGTAACACGACCGCGGCCCTGACCGCGGTCAACCAGGACCAGAACGCCGTGCTGTCGGCGCGTGGTGGTGTGCAGGTCCTGCCCGCTCCGGGCGGATCCAGCCAGCTGCAGCAGCAGGTCGAGCAGGCGCTGACGGCCGAGGGCGGTTACCTCCAGGCGGTGAGCGCCACCCTCTCGCGGCCGACCTCCGCGAACATCTCCCAGCTGGCGCCGCTCGCCACCAGCGTTCAGAGCGCGCTGGTGCCGCTGGCGGCGGTAACGCCGGACGTGGGCTCGAGTCTCGGCGGGACGAGCACGCTCAGCTCCTGGGCCTCCGGGCGTGCCGCCGCCACGGTCCGCGCGAGCGCGGCCGCCGCCCGCGCGTCTCAGCAGCGGGCGGTGCAGCAGGCCGCGAACAAGGCCGCGCAGCAGGCGACCGCGAGCAGCGGCTCGTCCTCCGGCAATTCAGCAGCGGCCACCGGTTCGGGCTACGGCGTCCAGGATCTTCCCGTGCAGTGCGGCTACGGCGTGGCGGGCACGGCGGGCGTGAGCTGCCCGTTCGCCGAGAACGCGTTCTACGAGTACTGGAGTGCGGCATCCGGCAATCCGACGCTGCCGGCGAGCATCTACGTGTGGAGCGCCGAGGGCCAGGCCTGGTACGGACTCACCTGCAACTCCGGCGACGGCGTCGTCGATTGCAACGGGACCAACGGCAGTGGGGTTCCGATCGACGCCCGGTTCACGCAGAACTCGGTCTCGGCGTACACGACCAGTCAGGCCGCGGCGTACGCGGCTTCGGGCAAGCTCGGACCGTGACGTCCCGACCCCTGTCGTGATCTGACTAGAGCGCGGTCTTGGGCGAGCGGGCCGGGGCAGGGAGGGGCGATCGCGATCGCCCCTTGGGATCTAAGGTTCGTATATGAGCCCTGAGATCCCAACACCCTCGTGTAACCCGCGAATCTGCGCTGGGTCGCACGACCCGATGGGACCTCGTGGTCTCGCCATCCCCCGACAGGCGTGGCCGCGAGGCGCGGGGTACGCGCACCCGGCACGCCCACCATCCCACCCTGAGCCAACCGGATACGCACTAGGCAACACATTCGGGTCCGCAACTGTGAGCGCGGCGGCGGGCGGGGACTTTTCAGCCTCGGTCGGTCCGGGCGGCGCCGTTTGTGCCGAAAGTCGGGGTCCCGATAACCTCGGAAAGCCGGCGCCGCGGAGCGGGAAGGCACGGTTAAGTCTGCCCACCAGACCCAAACTGCGATCACCGCCCCGCCAGATGCGAGTTGTCGAGGTTTCTCACGCGCCGGCACCTTCGAAGCTGACGAACCGTCCTGGGTCGTGGGCATGCCCGCCCCGCGTCGCTTACGTCTGCGACTGCGGCCGGTACGCCGTGTATACGACGCCGTTCTCGTAGACCCGGGAGTCTGCGAGATCGAGCTTGGCGGGCGCCGCGGTCTCGGGGAACAGACGCGGTCCCGACCCGCGGGTGAGCGGGTACACGAACAGGTGCAGCTCGTCGACCAGGCCGTCCGCGAGCATCGCCCGGACGAGCGTGCCGCTGCCGCTGACATAAATGTCGCCCTCGACCTCGCTCTTCAGCCGGCGGATCGCCTGCGGGTCGTAGGCCCCGACGATCTCCGAATTCCTCCACGTGGCCTCGGTCAGCGTCCCCGATACGACGTACTTGGTCGTGTCGTTGAAGAACGGTGCTCCGGGATCGTCCTCCGCGGTCCGCGTCGACCACGAGGGCTCGAACATCTCGTAGGTCGAGCGTCCCAGCAGGATCGCCCGGCAGCCCCCGACCACGCTGCCGATTGCCTGGCCCATCTCGGGGTCGAACCCGTAGTCGGCGGTCCAGGTCGGCGTGTCGATCACGCCGTCAAGAGTCATGAACTCGTGTACCTGTATTGCTCCCATCACACACCTCCGTATCGATGTCTGCCGTGTAGACGGCGCGCCGCCGGCAAACTCATCGAAGGCCGACGTACTGAAGCGTGTAGTTGTGATGGGCGCCGGCGACCAACGACCGCCCGCGCCCACCCGCTCAGCTCGACTTGGCGTAATTGCTCGCCCCGTACCAGTCGACGACGACGACCGGCTCGTCCCCGACGACCCAGGCGTCGTGCCCGCTCGGCAGTGAGGTGACGTCGCCGGGCTTGGCGACCATCTCGGTGCCGTCGTCCATCCGGATCGCCAACTGGCCGCTGACGTGGTACTGGAAGTGCGGCGCCTCGCAGCTGTCAGTGCCGGCTATCGGCTTGACGTCGCTCGACCAGCGCCAGCCCGGCAGGAACGTCATGCGGCCGACCTGCGCGCCGCCGATCGTGATGATCTCTGCTCTGCCGTGGGGGAACTCGCGCGTCTCGTCTGGCCGGCTGAACCCTCTGTGCTCGGTCTCGTGCCTCATGCCGCCACCTACGCCTCGTCCCAGACCTGGACGACCGTCTGGTCGGAGATCTGGCCGGCGTCGAGCGCGAACACGGTCGCGCACAGGACGTTGGTCCCGTCGGGATAGCGACAGGCCAGCGTGTACGCGCCTCCAGTCTCGTTGGCGACGCGCAGCTCGACCGAGTGCGTCATGTCCCGGCCGAACATGTCCTCAAGCCAGCTCTTGATCTCCTCGCGCGTGCTCAGCACACGCGGTGAGCCGGGCTGCGAGAACCGGTCGACGATCCTGACCGTGGCTCCCGAGCCGTACATCGACAGCTGCGTCGAGGCGTCGCGCTCCTCGGCGGCGCGGGTGAAGCGGTCGAGGTCGAACGTCGTGATGGTGCTCATGGCTTCCCTCCTTGTGGTCGCTGTGGTTGCCATGGCGCAGAGACTTGCGTGAGCTCGTCTCCGGGCCGTCAAATGAGCGTCAAACGTGGGCGGCGGTACGCTTTGACGGCCGTGCTGAGAGCACGATTGTCAGGGGCGCTCGAGGTCGAGCGAGACGGGGCCGCGATCGATTCGCCGGCTCGGCGGCGTCCGTGGGCGTTGTTCGCTTACCTCGCGCTCGCGGGCAGGCCGGTCTCGCGCGCCGAGCTGGCGAGCACGTTCTGGCCCGATGTGCTGGACCAGAGCGCGCGGGCGAGCCTGCGCAGTGCCCTTTGGGCGCTGCGCCGCGAGATTGGTGACCGGCTCCTCGTCGACGGCGAGCATGTTGCCCTCGACGACGTGTGGGTTGACGTGCGCGAGTTCGACCGGCTCTCCACGGAGGACCCGGCCGGGGCACTGGCGCTGTGCCGCGGCGACCTGCTCGAGGGAGTCGATGAGGAGTGGGCGCTGCAGGCACGCGAACGTCACCGCGAGCGCGTGATCGCGCTGCTCGAGGACCAGGCGGGTGCGGCCGAGCAACGGGGCGAGCTCGCAGAGGCGATCGGCCTGACTCGGGACCAGAGCGAGCGTGACCCGTTCGATGAGCAAGTGAGCCGGCGCCTGATGGCCCGGCTCGTTGCGGCAGGAGACCGGGCCGGCGCGATGCGGGCCTACCGGTCGCACGCCGATCGGTTGCGCCGCGAGCTCGGGGTCGCGCCATCGGCCGCGACACGCAAGTTCGCCGAGCAGCTGCGTGTCGAGGCTCCGGCCGGACGGCCGGAGAGATCCCGGACGAGCGTGCCCGGCCTGCTGGCGCTCGTGGGCCGAAAGGCCGAGCTCGACGAGCTCGAGCGGGCATGGCAGGCCGCGGTCCGGGGGACCGGCGGCGTGGCCGTGGTACGCGGCGAGGCCGGGATCGGCAAGACCCGCCTCGCGACCGAGCTGCGGCTCCGCGCCGAGGCCTCCGGGGCGTGTACCGCAACAGGCGCAGCGCTCGATCTCGGGGGGACCGCTCCCTTCAGTCTGTGGGCGGAGGTGATCCGCGATCTGCTGCCGCAGCTCCCAGCGCCCGCCGCCGACGCGGCATGGCCCGACGATCTGGCCGCGCTGGTGGCCGAGCTGCCGGCTCATTTCAATCGTGGCGGTGGATTCGTCACCGCCGTGGCCCCCGACCTCCAGCGGACGCGGCTGTTCGAGGGGGTTGTCTCGCTCCTCGGCTGGGCGGCGGGCGACGCCCCGGTACTGCTCGTGTTCGAGGATGCCCACGATGCGGATTCCCCGAGCCTCGAGTTGGCGGCCTATGCGGCCCGCCGTCTCCGGGGGATGCCGGTGATGATTCTGATCACGCGACGCGAGCTGCCCGAGCGCGCTGACGCCGACCGGCTTGAGACCGTGCTTCGCTCGAGGGGACTGCTGGCGGCCGAGCGGACGCTCGGCCCGCTCGGATCCGACGCGGTCGCGGCGCTGGCGCGAGAGGCGGCGCGGCTCACGGACCTCGACGTGACGCGGGTGGTGGAGCGCGCCGAGGGCAACGCGCTGCTGGCCGTCGAGACCGCCCGGGCGTTCCGCGACGGCAACGAGCATGTGGCGTCGAGCCTGCGCGGGTCGGTGCGGGCGACCGCCGCATCCGTCCCGGGCGAGGTCCGAAGGCTCCTCGACGTCGCGGCGGTGGCGGCCCGCCCGCTCGAGCCCGTCGAGACCGACCAGCTGTCGATCGACGACGCGGTGGTGGCCGAGGCGCTCCAGACCGGGCTGCTCGACGGCGCCGACGGGCGTCTTGCCTTTCGCCACGCGCTGTTGCGCGACGCCGCCTACGCGGAGATCTCCGAACCCCGCCGCCGAACCCTTCACCGTGCCTGGGCGCGGGCGCTGCTCGACGCCGAGCAGGCCGGTGCGCTCGGCCGGCCCGACGAGGTCGCGCGCCATTTGCGGCTGGCCGGAGCGGACAGCGAGGCGGTACACCAGCTTGCGCGCGCGGCAACCGACGCCCGCTCGGTGGCCGCCCTCGAGCACGCGGTCGCGTACCTCGAGGAGGCGCTGTCGATCGCACCCGACCGCGCCGATCTGTGGCTCGAGCTGGGCGAGCTCGAGGCTTGGCGCGGACGACGCGACCCAGCCGAGGAGGCCCTTGCGCGTGGGATCGCGCTGCTGGACGAGGCCGACCCGCTCGTGCGCGCTCGGGCGTGGTTGCGCCGTGCCCGCGCCTATCACGGCCCGATCTGCGTTCCGCGGGCGGTGCTCGAGAGCGCGCGGGAGGCGCGCGCGTTGCTCGATCACGTTCCCGAGGGCGGGGACGAGGACATCAATGAGGCGCTCGCGGCCAGCGCATGGGCCGAAGCCGTCGCCGGCAGCGTGGATGAGGCCGAGCGACTGCTGGCGGAGCTGAGCGCAGCGGCGCCACAGAGCGACGACCTGCGCACCTACGACGCCGGTCACGCGCGGGCGCTGACGCTGATGAGACGGGGCCGGTTCGCCGAGGCCTATGGACCGTCGATCGCGGCCGGCGACGCGATCGCCCGGGCGGGCCGTCCGGACCTCGCCTATGGATGCTGGGCCAACGCCGCCACCGCCGCGGTGGCCGCAGGCGACCCCGAGCGGGCGCTCGAGTTCCTCGACCGCGGCACGGCCGCGCTCGCCAACCGGGGCCTGGAGAGTCTCGAGATCCACCTTCTGGGGGCGCGGTCCTTTGTGCTCAGGGGCGCCGGGCGTCTGGACGAGGCGTGCGCTGCGGCCGAGTCCGAGCGAGCCCTGGCCGAGCGGCTCGGGCAGCCAGAGCTCGAGGCGATGGCCAGCCATGACCGCGGCCTGGTCGCGCTCGAGCAGGGACGTTACGACTCGGCCGCGGATCTGCTCGACGCCGCGCTCGTCGACGGCGCACCGATCAGCCGACCGCTCACCCGCCTCGCTCTGGCAGAGGCACTCGCCCGCGATGGGCGCCCGGACGGCGCCGCGGACGAGATTCGCGCCATGGTGCTCGAGCCGGTCAGGCCGAGCGACTTCCCGGATGCGCTGGTGCCACGACTGGCCCGGGTCCAGGGCCTGATCGCGCACTCGCGCGGTGAAACCGGAGAGGCGGAGCGGCGGCTGGGGGAGGCAATCGGCGGCTGGGAGCGGCTGCTGAAGCGGACCGTCCGCGCCGACACGGTTACGTCGGTCCTGGCCGACCTGGGACGACCCGTCGTGGGTTTGGTCGAGCCCGAGCGTGAGCTCGCGAGAGCCCGCGCCGATCTGGAAGCGATTCGGAAGGGAGCACGCGATGCCGTCGTTCCATGACACGGTCGAGACGACCGCGTCGCCCGAGGAGGTGTGGAAGCTGCTCTATGACCCGGCCCGATTCCCGGATTGGTGGGCCGGGGTGGGCACTGTCGAGGTCGGAGACGCGGGCGAGTACACCATGTATCCAGAGGGGTACCCCGACTTCCCGATGGCCCAGCTCCTCGATACTCAGCGCGACGAGCAGCGCGTGACCGTCTCCTGCCTGGTCTCGGACCTGCGCTTCGAATGGCGCCTCGAACCCGACGGGGCGGGGACGCACATCACGGTCGATGTCGAGATTCCCGAGGCTGAGGCGCACCGGCTCGACGACCAGCGCGAGGTGATCAGCGCCTCGATGAAGCGCCTGGCTCTGCTGGCCGCGGAGTTCTAGCTCCGCATTCCGAAGGGATATCGTCGCAACAGATGAACACCCTCTACGTGATCCCGGGTTCGCATGCGTGCCGATCGGCGATGCTCATGCTCCAGCACAAGCGCGTGCCCTATCGGCGGGTCGACGCCCTCACGCTCACCCACTCGGCCGCGGTCCGGGTGCACGGCTTTGACGCGGGCGGGCAGACGCGCAGCGCGGGCGCGCGCCGCCCGCTCATGCTTCGCATGGGCGATCTCCTCGGCACGGTGCCGGCGCTTGCGTCGGGCAAGGAGCGGATCTCCACGAACCACGGGATTGCACGCTTCCTCGATGCGCGCTACCCGGAGCACCCGCTGTTCCCGGCCGATTCAGGGCAGCGCGCCGCCGTCGAGGAGGTGGAGCGGTGGGCCAATGAAACCCTGCAGATGCCCGCTCGCCGGTTGCCGCTCGCATTCGCAGTGCGGGACCCGGTCGCTGCCAGTCGAGCCGCGGCCGACGGCCGGCTCGGCTATCTGCTGTACCGAAATGCCGTTGCGCGCCGGCTGATCACGCCGCAGATCGGCCGGGTGATCTTCGCCACCGACCCGAACGCGGAGCGCGAGCTCCTCGCCGAGCTCCCGCCAATGCTCGACCGGATCGACGCCTGGATCGCCGATGGTGTCATCGGCCAACCGGAGCGCAACGTGGCCGACTTCATGATCGCGCCGAGTCTGGCGCTGATCCTCTACCGACCCGACGTACTGCCGATGTTCGAGGGCCGGCCCGCGCTCGAGCTGGTCGATCGCCTGCTGCCAGTTCCGTCGTCGGCGCTGTAGCCGTGGCGCGCCGCCCGAGGTCAGCCCAGAGCGGCCTCGGCCAGCAGGTCGACCTGCCCGACGTCCGCTGAGGCCGGGAAGCAGATCACGTCATCGGCGCCGGCTGCCTCGAACGCCGCGAGATACCCACGCACGGTGTCCGCGTCCTTCGCGGCCGAGCCGACGACCCTCTGCGCGTAGTCACCGAGGAAGGCGTAGTAGTGGCCGAGGGAGGCCTCGGCCTGCTGCTCGGCGTCGGCGCCGAGCGCGAAGTAGAACAGGACCATTGTCCGCGGCTTGCCCTCACGGCCGGCGGCGCTCCAGGCCTGGTTCATCTTTTCGAGCCCCTGCGCGAACGCGTCCGGCGTGCCGCCGCCCAGCGTCCACCCGTCGCCGAACCTGGCCGCGCGCTCGAACGCGGGTTCGGCGCTGCCGCCGATCAGCAGGCCCGGCCGTCCGTCCGGCCGCGGCGTCGGCCCGACGCCGCGCTCTCCTGCCCAGACCGCGGTCACGTCGGCCAGTTGCTGGTCGAAGATCCGCCCCCGCCGGCTGAACTCGATGCCACTGACGTCGAAGTCGTCCGCCCGTCCGCCGACCGCCAGTCCCAGGGTGAGCCGGCCGGAGGACAGCGAGTCGATCGTCGCGGCCTGTTTGGCGAACAGCGCGGTGTTGGAGCGCAGGGGAGCGATGAGGATGTCGGTCACGAGCTCGATCCTCTCCGTCACAGCGGCAGCCGCGGCGAGCGCAATCAGCGACTCGTAGTTCGTGTACACGATCCGATCGAGGGTCCCCAGACTCGAGAAGCCGGCCTGCTCGGCGCGCCGGGCCCATTCCACTATCCCGGCTCGGTCGACTCCGCGGACTGCATTCGGTAGGCCGATTCCCACGTTCATGACGTCTCCTCCTCGGCTTGTACGGTTGATCGTGTGGCCTCCCAGACTCTAGAGAAGCTCCCCGGGTGGGCCTCGCGGCTTCTCGAGCGCGCGCGCGTCGGCCACCTGGGCCTGCTCGACGGGACGCGCCATCCGCGCGTGCTTCCGATCACGTTCGCGATCTACGACGGCGCCCTGTGGACAGCGGTAGACAACAAGCCGAAGAAACCCGGCCGTCCACCGGCGCGCATTCGCTGGTTGCGCGACTCGCCACACGCCGCCGTCACCGTGGACCACTACGCCGACAACTGGTCCGAGCTTCGGTGGGTCCAGCTGATCGGCGTTATGACCGTCCTTGACGAACCGCCGACCGGGCAGGTCCTCGAGGCGTTGACGCAGCGCTATCCGCAGTATCTGAGCGACCCCCCGCCGGGCCCGGTGCTGCATCTTGCTGTTACGCGGACGATCTGCTGGCGGGCTGGATGAGCCGTTCAGGTCCGATGACTTTCATGTTCCAGCCAAGTCCTAATGCTCGTACACCAACCTCACAGGAGCGTTCACCATGAGCACCACCGCCACCGGGATCCGCCAGCTCAGCCTCGTCGTCGTCCCGACCCCCGATCAGGACCGTGGGATCGAGTTCTACGAGTCGCTCGGCTTCGAGAAGCGGACCGATATTCCGTTCGGAGGCGACTATCGCTGGATCGAGGTCTATCCGCCGGAGGGCGGCACCGGAATCGCGCTCGCGCCGCCGCGGCCGGGCAGCGAGGTCACGCCCACCGAGACCGGGATCACTCTGACCACCAACGACATCGATGCGACCTATGCCGAGTTGAAGTCGCGCGGAGTCGACGTCGACGACGAGGTGTCGCGATTGGGCGGCCCCGTGCCGCCGATGTTCTGGCTGCGCGATTTGACGGGCCACACGCTGATGGTGGTCGAGCAGACCTGAGTACCGGCTCAGCTGGTCTGCGTGAGTTCCTGGCGTGCCCGCTCGGGCTCTACCGAGGCGGGCACGCCCGGTTGGAGGCGCTCGAGCACGACTCGGCATCCTCGCGCGGGCGCGGCCGTGACGTTGCGGAGCTTCGATCGCTCCGGCCGGCGCCCGACCGCTCGCAGCCGTGCGTGCTCGAGGATCGCCCGGATGATCACGCGCATCTCGAACTGGGCGAAGGACGCGCCGATGCAGCGTCTGACGCCGCCGCCGAACGGGATCCAGGCGTAGTTATCGGGCGCCTGGCCGAGGAAGCGCTCGGGCCGGAAGGCGTCCGGGGAGGGGTAGAGGTCCTCACGGAAGTGGATGCCGACGATCCCCGGCATCACCAGCGCCCCCGCAGGAATGCGGTAGCCGCCCAGCTCGATCTCCCGCGTCAGCTTGCGCCCGACGTCCGTGACGACCGGGCGCATCCGGAGGGTCTCCTTGATCGTCGCGTCCAGATAGTCGTCTCCGTCGGCCAAGGACCGCGTCAGGCGATCCAGCACGTCCGGGTTGTGCAGGAGCAGGACGAATGCCCACGCGATGGCCGTGGCGGTGGTCTCGTGTCCGGCGCCGAGCACGGTCACCAGCTCGTCACGCAACTCCTGCTGGGTCATCGGCTGCCCGTCCTCGTCGGTGGCGCGCAGCAGCAGCGAGAGGACGTCACTGCGGTGCTCCAGATCGGGTTGCGCCCGGCGGCGCTCGATCTCCTCGTAGACGAAGTCGTCGAGCGCTCCCCGGGCGCGCTTGAACCTCGCCCAGGGGCTGAGCGGCCCAAGGTCACGGCGAGCGAACGAGAACATCGTGATCGGATGAGCGCGGTTGGCGAAGTTCTTGACGAGCGTCCGGGCGCGATCGAAGCGGTCCTGCTCACGCACCCCGAACACCGCGCGGAGAATCACCTCGAGCGTGATCTCCCGAGTGCGGTCGTGGAGCGCGAACGGCCGCCCGACTGGCCATCTCACGATGTCGCGCTCGGCGATCGACCGGATCGTCGACTCCCAGCCTCGGACGTTCTCACCGTGGAACGGCGGCAGCAGCAGCTTGCGCTGGCGCAGGTGCGGCCCCTCATCGAGCGTCAGCACCGAGTTGAGCCCCACGGTCGGCTCGAGCACGGGCCGGCTCGACTCGCCCGAGTGGAAGATCGCCGGGTCACCGGTGAAGACCTGCCGGACCAGTTCGGGGTCGGCGATGCTGACGATGAGCCCGAAGCCGGGGAACTTCGGGGCGGTGACCGGCCCCGTGTGCCGAGCGAACCAGCGGATGTACCCGATTGGGTCCACCGCGTACCCGACCCCGTTGACCAGTGCGGGGATTCTCGTGCGAGGGATCTCGCCGCCTGCCATGAGTCAGGACGCTACCACCGCGGGTTGGGCCGGGGTGCGACTCAAATCCGCCGCCGACACGCGCGGTTATAGTCCGCGACATGAAGGCATTCGCACGCTGCGGATCGGGCATGCTCATCCTGCTGGCGCTGATCGCGGCCGGGGCCACCGCCAAGACACAGGGAGGCGCGGCTTGCCCGCTCAAGCCAGGCTCGCCGTCGGGCGGCGACGTGCAGTGGGCGTTCACCGAGAGCGGCGCCCCGCAGGGCGCGCACCACGGGATCAAGTCTTCGTACACGCACGGCCGCGGCAGTTGGACCAAGGGGCGCGCGATCGGACGGGCGTGCAGTCAGGACACCCTGACCAAGGGCTCGCCGCGCGATCTCGTGCTGTCCGTCTCCGGAAAGGCGAAGCTCTCGCCGAAGGTGACCGAGCATGGCCACCTCGGCGTCCGGCTGACCATCGGCGTACGGGTGTCGGCGAGCGACGACCTCGCGTGCGCGGTCGGTAACCGGGGGACGATCACGATGTTTGCCAGCTACTTCTCGATCCACCGCGACAGTCTGAAGCTGCACTTCGCCGCGGGCTGCACCGGCCATAATCTCTCCTACGCCGGCTCAGCGCTGCACGTCTACATCGCCCGCCACGGCGCGCAGGTCAACACGGCGTAGCGTGGGGGCGCGCCTGCCCAGGGCGGGTCAGGTCGCGGCGCCCCACACGAGCATCGACTGCGGGTCCTCGGGATCGACCTTGACGAGGATATTGCCGCCCTCGGTGATCCCCTGCAGGGTCGCGTCGTGCAGTGCCTGCGACACCTGCGCCTGGTAGTCGGATCCGCCCTCCGGGTGAACCGTGAGGTCGAACTCCATCTGGTGGCCGCCGCCGAACTGAGTGCCGGTCTCCTTCATCGAGTTGACCGTCGCCGTGGTCTGAACGCCGACCTTGTTGATGCGTGCGATCTTGTCGCGCTCTCCGGCCTGTCCGGCCGGGTTCATCGCCTGCTTGGCGGTGCCCTTCAGCTTGTCCATGAATCCCATCCTGAACCCCTTTCCGATTGGTCTCGTCGATCAGCGTCCGCTCATGCGTGCCCGAAGATCATCACGACGTTGCTGTCGTCCGGGTCGACCTTGACCGTCACGTTCTCGCCCTCGGTGAACGGGTTGGACGGGTAGATGTACTGGTTGGTCGTGACCTCGTAGGCGTCGCCACCACTCGGCGTGACCGTCAGCGTGATGTCGTACTCCGTGCCGCCGGGCGTGTCGGTGTTGCCCGTCGCGGCCATTGAGTCGATGCGAGCGGGGGTGTCGACGCCCACCTTCGTCAGCTTCTGCGCCCGGTTGGCGAGGGCCATCTGGCCCGCCGAGGCGCCGATGCCAACCTTGCTGGTCGCGGCCTGCGCCGATTCCGCCGCTCCCTTGATCCGATCCAGGAAGCCCATGGCTCGCCCTCCAATCTGTGCTCGGTCCGCGCGCATCCTGCATGCGGCGCTGTGGCCGCGCATCGTCGCACACGTTCGCGTGTGTCGGCAACGTCTCGGACGTGGCTGCGCCGCTACGACGTGGCCGAGTAAACGCGCCACTCGTCGGGGATGCCCCTCAGGCGCCGCGTTCCGCGCTCGCTGAACGCGATCCCTGACCCGGATACGAGGTCCTTGATCGTGCTCGAGACGAGGATCTCGTCCGCCTCGGCGAGATCGCTGATCCGCGCCGCGATGTGGACGGCGATCCCGCCGACGTCGTCGTCGGAGACCTCGACCTCGCCGCAGTGGAGGCCGACCCGCAGCTGAAGGCCGGCTGCGCGCGCGGTCTCGGCGATCGCGTGGCCGCATCGAACCGCCCGGGCCGGCCCGTCGAAGACGGCGAGGCAGCCGTCGCCCAGCATCTTCACCTCGCGCCCGCGGAACCGCTGGAGCTGTTCCCGGAGCTCCGCATGATGGGCCGCGAGCAGCTCGTTCCATCGCGCATCGCCGAGCTGCGCCGCCCGCTCGGTCGAGCCGACGATGTCGGTGAACATGACGGTCGCCAGCACGCGCTCGGGCTCCGGCGCGGAGCGCGTGCCGGTCAGGAACTCCTCGATTTCGCCCAGCACCGCGTTGGCGTCGCCGGCCCACGGGACGTGGTCGATTCCGGGCAGCTCGACGTACCTGGCCCCGGGGATCTGGCGGGCGAGCTCCTCGCCGGCGCGCCGATTGACGACGCGGTCACCGTGACGATGGATGACCAGCGTCGGAACGTGGATGCTCGGCAGCACTCCGCGCACGTCGATCCCGAGGAACATCTCGAAGATCTGCCTGACCATCGCCGGGCTCGCCGCCGAGCGCTCCATCCGCGCCGTGAGCTCGACGGCCTGGGGATCGCGGGCGAAGCTCGGGGCGAACAGCTCCAGGATCCCCTCCGGTTCCCGGCCCCAGTAGGGCGCGATGAACTCCTCGGCCGATTCGCGCAGGGCGTCCGCGGGCGACGCCCACGGGTAGTCGGGCGCCTCTGTCGTGCGTCCCATCGCGCCGTGGAGCACCAGCGCCTCGACCCGCTCCGGGTGGGTGGCCGCGAACAGCACGCTCATCGGCCCGCCCTCCGATACGCCGAGCAGCACCGCCCGCTCCGACCCCGCCGCCTCCATCACGGCGCGAACGTCGTCGATCCGCTGCTCGAGCGTCGGCACCTCCGCGACGGGATCCGACAGCCCGGTTCCGCGCTTGTCGAACAGGATCAGACGCGAGAACGATGCCAGCCGCTCAAAGAACTGCGCGAACGGCGGCATCTCCCATTGCAGCTCCAGGTGCGTCGCGAAGCCAAGCACGGCAACGAGGTCGATCGGTCCGTCACCGACCACCTGGTAGGCGATCGACACATCGCCAGATCTGGCGTAGTGGGTTGGGGGAGGACGCATCCACTTCGGAGCGTATCCGTGGTCGCGAGGGGGGGCGTCCGGGGGCGTAATGCAGTAAAACTCCGAAAGGAAGATGAGAATGACACGCCTGATCGCCGCCGGAGCTCTGTTCGCATTGACGGCCCTCGCCGGATGCGGGGGGTCGAGCAGCTCATCATCGACCAGCTCATCCGCGGCCCCGGCCTCGACCACAGCAACGGCGTCGGCCAGTTCGAGTGCCGCCTCAGGATCCGGAGCCGGCGGGGCAACCACCGTCAAGCTCGCGGCCAATCCCAGCGGCCAGCTCAAGTACGACACGTCGTCGCTGAGCGCCTCCGCCGGCAAGGTCACGGTCGCCTTCACGAACTCGTCTCCGCTCGCACATAACGTCACGATCGCGTCCAGCAGCGGAGCCGTGATCGGTGCCACGCCCACTTTCCAGGGCGGCGCCAAGACCCTCACGGTTAACCTCAAGCCCGGGACCTACACGTTCTACTGCTCTGTCCCCGGTCATCGCCAGGCGGGCATGCAGGGCACGCTTACCGTCAAGTAGCGAACGGCGAGCCGTGCATACCGCCGAGTGGCCGAGGGCGATCGTTCCCGTGTCCGAGGCCGAGCGCGATACGATCTTCATTGCAAGCAAGCGTGTCGTGCCATTGGGGGTAAGTGCCCGAGACTTCGAATCTGGAAGACGCCCTGACCCCGAGTTTGGGCGCCGACGAGGGGTTCAACTCAAGGATTGAGCAGGCGCGCACAGCGGTTCGTTCGTCGCAGTGGGAACAGGCTTTCGAGGTGCTTACCGCGCTCGACGAGACCTGCTCGTTGAGCGCCGAAGAGCTCGAGTCCTTCGGTGAAGCGGCGTGGTGGTTGCGCCGTCTGCCCGAGTGCATCGCCGCCCGGGAGCGTTCGGTTGCAGCCTACGTCGCCGACGGGCGACCGCGGCAGGTGGCACTGGTGGCACTGCGGCTGTTCTACACGTTCTCGGTTCGCGGTGACAGCGCGGTTGCCTCCGGCTGGCTGCGTCGAGCAACGAGCGGCGGGCTGATGGCGTGGTCCGAGGCGGGTCTGCCCGTCGAGGGTGAGGCCCAGCCGGCCATCGCCTGAAGCAGGTCGAACAGTCAACAACAAACAGGGATCGGAGAACATGACCACGACCACAGACCCGACGCTGAATCCGAACCAGGTGCTCTGGGAGAAGGGCGACTTCACTCGCATCGCCGCCAGCATGAGGGAGAGCGGTGAGGCGCTCGTCCAGGAGCTGCGGATGACCCGCGGCCTGGACGTTCTTGACCTCGGCTGCGGCGACGGAACCACGGCTCTCCCCGCGGCGGCGCTCGGCGCGAACGTGCTCGGTGTGGATATCGCACGCAACCTCGTCGACGCCGGCAACGCACGTGCGCGAAGCGTCGGGCTCGCCAACTGCAGGTTCGAGGAAGGCGATGCCTCGGATCTCCGCGGCATCGACGATGACCGGTTCGACCTTGTGGTGAGCATCTTCGGAGCGATGTTCGCGCCGCGCCCGTTCGATGTCGCCAAGGAGGTGGTCCGCGTCACGCGACCCGGCGGCCGGATCGTGATGGGTAACTGGATCCCCAACGACCCCACGCTCGTGGCGCAGCTGCTGAAGGTCAGCGCCTCCTATTCACCGCCGCCCCCAGAGGGGTTCGTCAGTCCGGTGACCTGGGGCGTCGAGGAGAACGTGGTCGAGCGGTTCGGTGCCGCCGGCGTGCCTCAGGACAAGATCTCGTGCGAGCGGGCGACGTACACGTTCAATTTTCCCGGCGAGCCTTCCGAGTTCGTCTCTGAGTTCCGGGACTACTACGGACCGACGATGAACGCGTTCGCGGCCGCTGCCGGCGATCGCCGCGAGGGCGAGTTGCAGAACGAGCTCGAGGCGCTGTTCAACGAGCACAACGTCAATGGGGGCCAGGCTCCGACCTCGATTCCTGCGACGTACCTTCGCGTGACGGTTTCGCCGTAATCGACGGCTCGCCCGGAGAGGCGACACCGTCACGCCCTTGACCCGCATCTGGTGAGGCGAAAACATCGCCTCACCAGAAGGAGGCGGGAGGCATCATGATCAGACGGTTGCTCGACCAGGTTCGCAGCAGTGTGGCCGGCGAGCTGCTTGTGTCGCTGCCCGGTAGGGTTCGCTGGGTCGTATGTCTGCCGGTGGACCTTCCTTGATCGAGTTTCCCGCCGACGACCCGGACCGCGCTAGACGGTTCTGGTCCGGGCTGCTGAACGCCGAGCTGGAGCCGCGTCGCGGGTCGGAAGGCGAGGGGTGGCAGACCCACGCGGGCGCAACGGAGATCGGCGTCCACGCCCGCGGACCCGGGCCCGGTGACCGGTTCGCTCTGCCCTATTTCACCGTCGACGATCTACCGGCGGCACTCGAGCGCGTCACCGCCCTCGGAGGTGCAGTTATCCATCCCGGCGCGCTCTGGGCGATCTGCCGCGACTCGGAGGGGAGCCCATTCGGCCTGTCATCGGCGACCGGCGGCACATGAGCACCCATACCGGGAGCGGCACAGCGGCGTCTAGCGGCGCCAGAAAGCCAGGCGCTGCACCGAAGCCTTGAGGATGTGGCTCCAGGTGATCTGTGCGTCCTGGCGTTGTGACACCGCCTCGAACGGGCTGAAGCGCATCTCGCCGCCGGTCCCGTGCTTGATCGTGCCATCGTCCTGCCGGGTGCCGTTGACGTAGATCCAACCACGTTCGATCCGGATGGGATCGCTCATGGTTTGAGCGTACCTGGGGCTTGCGTGGCCGCCTTGTCGCCGGCTTCGGCCTCGTGGACCAGAATCACCGGGCACGCTGCGTGCTTCGACACGGCCTTTGACGTGCTGCCTTCCAGTCTTGCCTTCAGACCGCTGAGCCCGCGGGAGCCGATCACGATGGCCGCCGCGTTGTGCTCACGCGCGTAATCCAGGATCGTGTTGGCAACGCCACCAGCGCCGGGCATCGCGAGCGGCGCGGCGTCCAGCCCGAGAGAGCGGGCGAGCTGAGACCCTTCGCTCGCAACACGCTCGGCGCGTTCGTGCGTGCTGCGGTCGACATCGCGCGCCGTGGAAGGGTCGACCATCGAGGGCATTCCCATGTCCGGCCCGCCGCTCAAGGCCACGTAGGCGAGGCCCTCCTCCCAGACGGTCACGACGATCACGGGACGCCCCGCCAGCAGCTTCGCGGCTGCTGCCACCGCTCCCCGCGCTGCAGCCGACCCGTCGAATGCGACCAGCACCGGCCCCTCGGGAGCGTTCATGGAGTGCGGCCGGTCGGGGGTGTCCTCACGCCCTGAGCCCCATCCCCAATAGCTCTGACTATCCGCCTCATCGACGCCACATCCTATGCCTGCAAAGACTCGACGCTAGCCATGTAGTTATTAGTCTTGACATGACTAGTACGATCATGTCCATGACTCAACCCAAGACTCCCCGCCGTTCGGCTCTCGGCCTGACTGTCCTGTGGCAGCTGATGAGCGAGCCAATGCACGTGTATCGGATGCAGAAGCTGTTCGAGGCCCAGGGCAAGGACCGCGTGGTCAACGTGCGGGCCCGGGCGAGCCTCTATCAGACGATCGAGCGGCTCCAGCGACACGGACTCGTAGAGGTGTCGCAGACGACCCGCGTCGAGGGCTATCCAGACCGGGTCGTGTACGCGATCACCGACGCCGGCCGAGAGGTCGCGCGCCAGTGGCTGCGCGAGATGCTCCGCGGCACCGAGGGCGAGTACCCGGAGTTCATCGCGGCCCTCTCGATCCTGTTCGGGCTCGAGCCCAAGGAGGCACAGTCAGAACTCGAGCTCCGGGTCGAGCAGCTCGCGGCTGCGCTTGCCGAGACCGAGTCGGTGCTGACGGGCGCCCCGGCGGGCCTGCCGCGGCTCTTCTTGCTCGAGGAGGAATACCGCCAAGCGCTCCTCCGGGCGGAGCTCGCCTGGCTTCATGGCGTGATCGCCGACTTGCGCGCGGGACGGCTGACCTGGACCGAGCAGTGGCTGCGTGAGATCGCCGCCGCATTCATTCCCAACAACGACCACCAGGAAGCGGAGAACAGCTAGATGACTGCCACGATCGAGGCCCACGGCCTCACCAAGCAATACGGAAAGATCAAGGCTCTGGACGGTCTGGACCTGGTCGCCCGGCACGGGCAGGTGACGGCAGTGCTCGGCCCGAACGGGGCCGGCAAGACGACCTTCGTGCGGATGGTGGCGACGCTGCTGCGAGCCGACGAGGCACGCTGCTCGTCGCAGGCCACGACGCGCACAAGAATCCGGCCAGGGTTCGTCGAGTGATCGGGCTGGCGGGCCAGTTCGCCGCCGTCGAGCCGGCGATGACCGGGCGTGAGAACCTCGAGATGATCGCGAGCCTGTTCGGTCTGAGCCGGCGGGCGGCGAAGGCGAGCGCCGCCGCGGTGCTCGAGCAGCTCAGACTCGTCGAGGCCGGCGACAGGCTCGCCCGCACGTATTCCGGCGGGATGCGCCGGAGGCTGGACCTCGGTGCGAGCTTGGTCGGGGCTCCGCGGCTGCTGCTGCTCGACGAGCCGACCACAGGCCTTGACCCACGTAGCCGGATCGAGCTGTGGGACGCGATCCGCGCGCTGGTCGCAGTCGCGGGACCGACGTGCTGCTGACCACGCAGTACCTCGATGAGGCCGACCATCTCGCCGGCGAGATCGTGATCATCGACCACGGTCGCGCCGTGGCGGCCGGCACTCCCGCCGAGCTCAAGCAGCGGATCGGCGGCAACGTCATCGAGGTGCACGTCCGTGAGAACCGGGACGTGGCGACGATCGCGAGCTGCTCGGTCGGCTGGGCGAAGGTGTCGCGCAGATCGATGACGCCACGCGGCGCGTGAGTGTGCGCGTCGACTCCGCGGGCGACCGGCTGATGGCTGCACTGCAGTCGCTCAATGCGACCGGAGTCGAGCTCGAGGGCATTGCGATGCGACAGCCCAACCTCGACGAGGTGTTCCTCACCCTCACCGGACAACCGACACACGACGACGACGCGATGGCCGCTCGCGCGGCCTAGCAAGAAAGGAACTGCTCCCTCATGACAACCATGGCTTCGGCACTCGATCAGCCAGCGGCGGCGCCCGGCCCGCGAGGCCGGGCTCGCAAAGAGCACCCTGACGGTCACACGTCGGTCGTTGTTGCGCTACGTGCGCACACCACAACTGATCGTGCTCGCCACCGTCCAGATGTCGCTGTTCTTCCTGATCTACCGGTACATGTTCGGCGGCGCGATCCACATCGCCGGAATGCGCTACGTCGACTACCTCGTTCCGGGGTTCATCGCCACCGGCGTGCTCTTCTCCGGTATCGGAACGGCGGCCGCCACCGCCGAGGATCTCGAACAGGGGTTCATTGACCGGTTGCGCTCGCTGCCCATACCCCGTGCCTCGGTTCTGGCAGCACGCGCGCTGGCGGACACCGCGCTCGTCGCTTGGAGCACTGCGTTCACCATCGCGATCGCGTTCGCCGTCGGGTTCAGCCTGCACGGCTCCGCGATCGAAGGTCTGGCCGCGTTCGGGCTGGTGATCGCCTTCGGGTTCGCGTTCGAGTGGCTGTTCATCGCCATGGGGCTGTTCGCCGGCAACGCGCAGGCCGCCCAGGGCATGGGGATGATCGTGTTCCCACTGGCGTTCGTGTCCAGCGCGTACGTGCCGGTCAGCTCGATGCCCAGCTGGCTGCAGGTGTTCGCCAAGCACCAGCCGCTGACCTACATGGTCGACGCGGTCCGCGCGCTCACGCTCGGCCCGCACGCCCATGCGCTGCTCGGGCACCCAAGCTCGTATTTCGTGACCCGAGCCCTGATCTGGGCGCTCGCGATCATCGCCATCTCGCTACCCATCGCGGTCGCCCGATACCAGCGCGGCTAGCCCGCGCATGACATCATGGACCCGCAGAACTCGAGCGGCCTCATTGCTTCACGTGAGGAAACGTCGGGGAGCGACCTTGGAAGGACAGGATCTTGGGGTTCTGCACCACGCCCGCTCGGATCTCGATCGCCTGGCGGATCGTCTCGTCGGCGTCCCAGGCGTCGCCGCCTGACATCACGGCTGGTAGAAACGGGATCAGCGCCTCGCTGATCTCCCACGTGGCGGAGTTCCAGAGGTACGACGGGGTATGGTCGACGGCGTAGTAGTGCACGCCGGCTCCAACCGTGAACATCGGATCCGCGAACGACGTCGGCCGCGCCCACCCAAAGCCCATGCCCTCATCGCACGACACGTCGATGATCAGGCTCCCCGGTGCCAGGAGCGCGAGTTCGTCGCCCGCCACGAACATGAGTGGCTTGTCCGTGTCTTGCAGGATGCAGTTGACGACGATGTCGTGCTCGCCGAGGAATTGTGCGACCGAGCGAGCCCCGGTGCTGTTGAGCGCCAGCGCCCGCCCCGGGCGCTGTGGGTCACGCTCGTAGTGCACCAGCCGTGCGGGTGCGATCGGCGCCGCGACCGCCGAGACGCTGCGGTGCGTCAGCACCGTTACGTCGTGGACACCCAGCGCAAAGAGCGCCGTCACCGCTCCGCGAGCGGTGGCGCCGAAGCTGATTACAGCGGCCCGGAGGCGCTGGCCGTACGCCCCGGTCGTGCCGATCAGGCTCAAAGCGTGCAGGACCGAGCAATAGCCCGCTAGCTCGTTGTTCTTGTGGAACACGTGAAGGCTGAAGTTGCCTTCGTGGGTCCAGTGATTCATCGCCTCCCAGGCGATCAGCGTGAGGCGACGGTCGATCGCGATTTGCGTGACGACCTCGTCCTGGACGCAGTGTGGCCATCCCCACAGGATCCTTCCCGGGCGCAGCGCCGCCAGATCTTCCGCCAGCGGTTTCGGAAGCACCACCACGTCGCACTCGTCGAACAGCTCGTCACGCGAGCGGAGGCCACCAACGTGGGCCGCGAGCTGGTCGTCGAAGACGCCGAATCGCTGGCCGTAGCCCTGCTCGAGAAAGATCCGACGTCGGAGGACGGGGTCGATGCGTGCCAGGTGTCCGGGGTGGATCGGCAGCCTGCGCTCGTCCGGCTTGCGCGATGTGCCGATGACGCCCAAGCTCAGCTGTTCCATACATGCTCCTCTTCGGGTGTCTAGTCATTCGCCCCGTGCCTGGTGGCCTTGTGCGTCCTGCCGGGGGGGCGGCCCAGTGCAAGGCGCGCAGCTCAGGCGACGTGGCGCGCCATCCTGAGCGCCAACGCCATGATCGTCAGTGTCGGGTTGAAGCCGCCTGAGGAGGCAAACACCGAGGCGTCCGCGACATAGACGTTGTCGAGTTCGTGCAGGCGACCCATCGGGTCGACAACCGATGTGTCGGGGTTGTCTCCCATTCGTGCCGTTCCCATGATGTGCGCAGTCGAATTCGACCCGCTGAATGGGTCGCCGCTCTGACCCTGAAGCTGGTCGACGATCGTCTGGGCCTCATGGTTGATGCCGGGTGCGGCCCTGCAGATCGCCGACAGCTGGGGACCAAAGTATGCGGAGGCGGCCAGCTCGTGCCTGTGTGGGGAGTACGTGATCCGAGGCACCGGTAGCCGGTGGAGATCACGCACATGGGGATCGAGGTCGACCCGGTTGGCGTGCTGGGGGAGGTCCTCGCCGACCAGCTGCATCCCGGCGATGTGGTCGCGCAACGCGAGCCCGCGCAGCAGCTGCTTGAGCAGGGTGCCATAGCCGGTCGGCAGGCCGGTGTAGAGCTGCGCCTCCTCGAGCAGCAGCACAGCGCCGCCGACCTCGCAGATTCCCCCCTTGAGGTACGGCAGTCCAGCGGCGCGTGCCGCTCGACCCTTAACCGGTCCGACAAAATCGTCCATCGTGAAGGTCGTGGAGGGCCCGCGCCAGGCATGCACGTTCTCGCTGAACAGCCCGATGCCGAGCGTGAAGTAATGGAACATCAGGTTGCGTCCCACCTGTCCCGAACGATTGCCGAGGCCGTGCGGGTGGTGCGGGCCGGCCGACAGAAGCAGGAGCCGGGCGGTTTCGATCGCGGATGGGGCGAGGATGACGATGTCGCCACGCTCGGTCCGGCGTCGCCCGTGCGCGTCGATGTAGGACACGCCATGGGCCCGGCGACCACTGCGCGCGACATCGACCCGATGGACGGTGCAGCGAGTTCGCAGCTCGGCGCCGCGCAGGAGCGCCTCGTGAAGGAACGAGAGAGCGGCTCCGCCGCGCGCATTGATAGGACACCCGAAACCCGAGCAGAACCCGCAGGAGTTGCATGCGGGCGCGCCGTTGTGAGGCTCGGAGTGGACCGCCATCGGGAACGGATAGACATGGTGACCGCGGCGGCGCGCGCCCTCGGCGAGCAGGGTTCCGCCGTACATCGGCGGGTTTGGACGCATTCGGAACTGGTGGCGTCGGGGTGCCTGGGAAAGGGTGCGCGCCGGCATTCGATGGATGTCGCCCTGGACCCCGAGACGCTCTTCGACCTCGTCATAGAACGGCTCCAGCTCCTCGTAGGTGAGCGGCCAATCAGCAACGTTGGCGCCTGGCACGGGTCCGTAAAGCGAGCGTCCCTTGAAGTCGTGCCGCCAGAAACGAGGCACCTTGGCGTCCCAGTGAACGGTCCCGCCACCGACAACGGTCGGCAGGTCGTTGACGTCGCCGATGAACGACCGCTGTACGCCCCGTCTGGCCTCGGCTTGGTTCCGGCTCGTCCGCGGCTCGAGGATCGGGTCCTGGTTCTCGAAATAGCGGCCAGCCTTGACCTCGTCGTTTGAGAACAACGATCCGATCGGGCCGCTGGTCCCCAGACCGGGAAGAAGATTCCGGCCCTTCTCGAGAATCAGGACGGGATGGCCGGCCTTCCGCAGTGCCCAGGCCGCCACGCTGCCGCCTGCCCCAGAGCCGACGATGATCACCGACGGTTTGCTCATCGCCTGCCGAAGCGGCCTCGCCCGAGCCACCAGGCTTCGCGCGGGGTCGGTCGGCCGGACAGGTCCGGTATACCGCGCACGCCGGTGAGCGCGTCCCGCGCCGGCGGGTTTCCGCGGTCAGGGGTCGTCACCCGCGTTCGGGAGAAGCCTCGTGGCTGGCTGTCGCCGACCCACCCGTTCGAGCTCCAACCGACGACGTGGCGGTTCCCCCCGTACTCGGGCGGCCCATACATCGCCTCGAGCGTGTTCGCCAGCGCCGCTCCGACGAAGCCCTGTAGCTGGGCATCGTGCCGGTCGGCGAGCAGGTCGTCCCGCCGCGTGGCCGAGATCGCGGCAAAACCGACCCCGTAGGCGCGATGCGAGCGCTCGTCGAGATGGGCGAGCCCGCGGCGGTAGACCTCTTGCAGACCGGTGACGGGTCCGGCGAACTCGCGCTCCCGAATCCCTCGCGTCCCCTCGAGCCGAATCCGCCAGCCAAGCTCCGCCTGCCGATCCAGCGGGACGAAATGAGCGAAGTCGTCGTGGCGCGACCCGGCCCGATTGGAGAAGGGCCCGCCGGCGTGGATCAGGGGCGGTTGCACCTCGAACGCCGCCAACAACAGATCGATCGCGTGCGCTACGCCCGCCTCGGCCGCGCCCGGGGTCGGATCCTCGGGCGGTCCGGGGACCAGGCGGTCGGTCAGCGCCTTCAGAATGTCAAGCTCGCCCGCAGTCAGAAAGTGCCCGGGCGCTCCGGCCGCCCGTGCCGAGTCGAGCAACCCGCGAAGGCGATCCGGGGGAGCAAGAGCCAACAGCCCGATTGCCCCGGCCGCACCGACAAACCCGCGTCTCGTCGTTTCAGACTCGAAAGGTCCGTGATCTCGATCATCGGATTCGCTCATTCGAGGGCTCGAGCGTATCTGACAGCAGCGATCTGAAGTCACCGATCGGCCCGAGGTGCGTCAGCTTGTCGGGGTTCCTCGGCGCCGCCGCGTGAGTCATCCCGCTGCCGCCGCGAACCCCTGCCGCCAGCTCGGGTGCGCCGGGCTCCACGCCAGCTCGCGCTTGGCCTTCGCGTTCGAGGCGCCGCGGACCTCGGTCATCATCACCACGCCGGCCTCACCGGCGAACAGTCGCCCGATGAACCGCGGCACGCGCATCGGCTTCTTTGCGCCCAGGGTCTGAGCCAGGGCGGGCAGCCACTCGGCGACCGTCGCGGGATCATCGTCGACGATGTTGTAGACACCGCGACTGCCGTGCTCGACCGCGGCGACCGTCGCATCAGCGGCGTCGACGACGTGGATGAACGACCACACGCCGGCGCCGTCGCCGACCAGCGGGAACTTGCGCTTGCGGATCAGCTCGAACTGCACTTCGCCCGGCGCCAGCGACGTGCCTGGCCCGTAGAACGCGCCGTATCGGAGCACGATCCCCTCCGTCCACTCCGCGCCCAGGACCGCCTCCTCAAGATGACGGATCGCGGCCAGGGTCTCGCGCATGTCGCGAGCGGGCGTCGGATCCAGCGGGTCCTTCTCGCTCTTGACCGGGCCGCCGGTGCGCACGTACGCGCCGTAGCCCGCTACCCCCTGTGCGACGAAGCGTCGCACTCCGACCGCCCGCCCGGCGGAGAGCAGGTGGTCGGTCGCCTCGGTCCGAAGGCGGTTGGTCGGCGCGGCCTCGCGCTCCGAATAACGCATAACTCCTGCCAGCGCGGTCAGCTGGTGGACGATCACGTCCGGCTTTGCCTGCGCCACCGCGGCCGCGACCTGATCGGGATCAAGCGCGTCGGCGACCACCGGCACAGCGCCCAGCTCGTAGAGCATCGCCTGCCTTGACTCGCTGCGCGTCATCCCATGAACCTCATGACCCCCGGCCACCAGCCGCGGCACCAACTGCTTCCCAATTGCTCCCGTCGCACCCGCCACAAACACTCTCATCACTGACTCCTTGATCGAACGTCACCTGTAACCCATAAGACAAGACAGCCGCCCCGGTTGTGACACCTGAGGCGAGGGCGAGCGGCGGGCGGGCGAAGTGCCCGGCCCTCAGTTCTCGGCGTCGAGTACGTCGCGGAGTCTGCGTGCGAAAGCTTCGGGTTGGCCTGCGTGCCCACTCTCGCCGCCGACAAAGCCGCCGTGGTGGCTCGGGAACACGGTCGCCTGCTGAGTGAGCAGCTCGGCGGTGGCGATCGACGTGCGTCCGGTGAAGGTGCCGTGAGACTCCTCGCCCACGGCGATCACGACGCGCGCTGGCCCTGCGGCCAGCGCGTCGACGTCGAGGTGATAGCCGCTGACCGCCCAGGACCGGTCGGATAGCAGCGGGTCGTCGCGAGAGCCGTCGTCCTCGGTCGGCATCCCGAACGCAGCGGGATCCGGCGCAGGCTGGGCAAAGTACTCGTCTGTGTACTCGCCGCGCCACGACGCCATCGCGATGAACGCAGCCATGCCGGCACTCGACCCCCTGGCCTCGTACGCGTCGCGAACCGCGGCACGCGCGCGCTCCGCCGCCGCGGAATCGGGGAGGACCGGGATGAGTGGCGGCTCGTGCGCCACGAGCGTGAGCACGTCGGTGGGATAGGCGGCGACGAGCGCGAGCGCGGTCACCGCGCCCCCACTGCTCGCGAACACCTCGACCGGGCCAGCGCCGAGCGCCTCGATCACGGCGTGCACGTCGTTCGCCTGGACCGTGGGGGAGTGGTCGACCCGGCCGTCATTACGGCTGCTGCGGCCCAGGCCGCGCGGGTCATACGTGACCACCGTGCGGTCCGGGAAGTGCGACGCCAATGCGCCGAAGCCGCTGGCGCACATGGGCTGACCGATCATCACCAGCGGTGGCCGTCCATCCGCGGTGGGCAGCGGGCCGTGGACGTCATAGGCGACGTTGGCTCCGTCCGTTTGAAGCATGCGTGTCGTCGTCATGGGAGTGTTGACCCGGCCCGGGTTGAAAACTCATCGGGCCCGGGGCCTGTCGCGGCTCAGGAGAGCCTCGAGCGGCAGGGTGTTGAGGACGTCGGCGGCCGTGGCCCAGCCGCGGCGGGCGGTGGCGACCGAGAGAGTGATGTTGTCCAGGCCCGGCCGGGGAGTGTGCGTCGGTGGAGCAGACGATCGAGACGCCGGCGCGCAGCGCGGCGCGGACGTGTTCGCCGCTGAGGTCGAGTCGGGCGGGCAGGCCGTTGACCTCCAGGGCGACGCCCTGGGTCCGCGCGAGGTCGAAGATCCGCTCCAGGTCCAGCGCGTTCTCCGGGCGGCGGTTGATGAGGCGGCCGGTCGGGTGGCTGAGACAGCGGACGGCGGGGTGGCGCAGCGCCTCCTCCACCCGTTTGGTCATCTCCGCGCGGGGCATTCGCTGCCCGCCGTGCACGCTGGCCTGAACCCAGTCGAGCTCGGCGAGGACGTCGTCGGGGAGGTCGAGCCGCCCGTCGGCGAGGATGTCGCACTCGATCCCGCGCAGCACGCGGAACGGAGCCAGTTCCACGTTGGCCGCCGCGATCTCCTCGCCCTGGCGGCGGACGTCGTCGGGGGTAAGCCCCCGCACCGCCCCCACCGCCGGGGTGTGGTCGCAGATGGCCAGGTACTCATAGCCCCGTTCGCGAGCGGCGCGCGCCATCTCCACCACGCTCGCCCGCCCGTCTGACCACGTCGTGTGACAGTGCAGGTCGCCGCGGATCTGCTCGATCTCGACCAGGGGCGGCGGCTCTCCGCGGAAGGCGGCCTCGCGCAGCTCCGGAGGGCACCAGGGCACGCCCAGGCCGGCGTAGACCGCAGCCTCGTTGGGTCCGGCGGGCAGCGGCTCGAGCGCCGCCACGTAGTCGGGCGACCCGGTCGCCCGCATCAGCGCGGTCCCGAACGCAGCGGGGCTCGGGGACCGTCAGCTCCACCGGGACCCCGTCCACGGTGACCCCGACGCGCGTGCGCTCGCCCTGCTCGATCACGGCGACGATCTGGGGCAGCTCGGCGAACCGCGCCAGCACCGCATCGGGACGTGACGGCCGCCCGGACGACCGCGAGCTGGTGGCAGGAGTCACACCAGCGCCGCACGTCGCCCGCGGGCTCGGCGTCGAGCGCGCGCGCGATGCCGTCGACGAGATCCCTGGCGCGGTTGAGCCACACGCCCCGTGGCGAACGGGCCTCGGTCTCCCGGGCCAGTGCCGAAACGATCTGCGCCTCGGTCTTCGGGCCGATGCCGGGCACGTCGCGCAGGCGGCCCGCAGCGGCCGCCTCCCGAAGCTCGCCGGCCGTGCGGATGTCGAGCGCGCGGGCGATGTCGATGGCGCGCTGGGCGCTCAGCCCGAGGTAGCGGCCGAGGCCGACGAGGTCGGGCACAAGGTCGCGCTCGAGCTCGGCGAGCTCCGCGATCTGTCCCGTGGCCACGAGCTCGCGCAGACGGGTCTCGATCCCGGGCCCGATGCCCCGAAGCTCGCGAGCGCGATCCGGCGGCGACGAGCTCGGCGACCGGAACCGCGCTGTGGCGGACGGTCTCGGCCGCCCGCCGGTACGCGCGGATCGTGTACGGGTTGGCGTCACCGAGCTCCAGCACCGCCGCGAAGGCGTCGAGCCGGTCGGCGATCTCGGCGTTGTTCACTAGATGCGTTCGACCTTCGCCAACCAGGCCGGTGCACCCTGAGCGTTGAACCTCGTCTGGAGTCGATCTGGACTGACGGAGGTGACGCTCCAGCCGCTGCCACGTTCGAACGCTGCCCTGAACTCGTCCTGACTGATGGGATGCGGGCCGGTATCGGGTCCGACGTCACTGAAACAGAGCACGTACAGGTTTCCGCCGCGAGTTGTCGCGGACGCCAGACTTGCCACGTAGTCTCGCCGCTCATCGCTGTCGAACGTGTGGAACAGCCCGCAATCGAGCACCGTGTCGAATGCTCGGCCGAGATGGTCCAGATGCACGGCATCGGCAACCAGGAAGTCAGCGGCTATGCCACGAGCGGCGGCCTTCTCCCGCGCGATCGATAGTGCGGTCTCAGCCAAATCAACTCCCAGAACGTGCAGCCCGAGCGAGGCAACGTGAAGGGCGTTTTCGCCTGTCCCGCATCCTGCATCGAGAACTGCGCCGGCGAATGCACCTTCGGCCGCCAGGCGCAGTACCGCCGGTTGTGGCACTCCGATGTCCCAGGGCGCCGGGCCATCGAGATACGACGCATCCCAGGGTCGGCCCTCCCGCCGCTCATGACTTGTTGGTGGCCGCCCGCCGTCCGAACTGTCGGCTCGGACTCCTGTCTGCTCGGACATCTTCATCCCTCCGCTGCGACCGCTCTGCGCGAGCCTAATCGTCTCATGCATGATGATGTGTGGCCACAGCGAGCGAACCAAACAGAAGCCCTCGACGCCGGCGCAGCTCGTGTTGACGGTCTCGATGCGCGCTTGGGAGGATTCCCCCATGGAGGACGCCATCGCGCGCTACCGGGCCGCATCCGCGGCGAACGACATTGGCCCCCTCGTTGAGACCCTGGCGCCGGACGTTGAGCTGTTCTCGCCGATCTCCGGCCGCGCGGTGTTTCGCGGCAAAGAGGACCTTCGGGTCCTGCTCGGCGCCGTCTATGGCAGCCTTACGGGGCTGCGGTGGCATCGGGAAGTTGGGGACGGCAGCGTCCGCGTGGTGATCGGAGAAGCGCGCGTCGGGCCGCTCAAGATGACAGACGCAATGGTGTTCGAACTTGCGCCAGACGGACGGATACGGCGCATCACGCCGCACCTTCGCCCGTGGCTTGCGCTCACGGTCTTCGCTCTCATCCTGGGACCAAAGGTCGGTCGCCACCCGGCGCTCGTTTTGCGTGCGCTGCGCCGGGCCTGAGCCGGCGCTCGACGAGCGCTCGGCGTCGCGCTCGGCGTCAGCCCTCGGCGTCAGCCACCAGGCGTCGCGCTCGGCGTCAGCCACCAGGCGTCAGCGGGTCGGCATCCCCGGACGCCGGTGCTGAGGCCCCGGTCCGCGCCTGGAAGTCGGCCGTGGTGTTCTCGTGCGGGAACGGGTCCTCGGGAACCGCGACTCCGAGGACCGCGCAGATCGGCTCCCAGCCGTCACCCGGTCGCCAGTCGATCAGCCGCTCGGGCGGTACGGTGAGACGCACCTCCTCGTTATGCCGCTCGTATGCATCGATCGCATCGGCCTGGTTACGCCAGCCCGGCGTCAGACGGGCGAGCACCGACAGGTTCATCGCCCGACGCCGCGCCCAGTCCGGTCGGTCGGCTGGCACCTCGCGGGTCAGCGACCGCAGGATCGTCCGCTGAAAGCTCTCCCACCAAATCTGCGCGGATTCACGCGTTGACAGCAGCACGACCGCGTCCGGGCTATCGGCGAGGAGCTCTCGCCAGAACATCGCCGCCGGAAAGTCGACTGTGGCGGCGTACTCCCGGCGCAGCCAGTCCCACCTGACGAGCTCACCCGCTGCGGCGCGTTCCCAGTACTCGGAGTCGTCGGGCCGCTCGATCAACTCGAGCATGTGGTAGCAGCGACCGCCGAGCAGCCGCTCGAGCGCGACCTTCAGCGAGTTGGTTCCGGTCCGCCCGAGCCCGGCGCCGACAACCCTCAGCGTCATCGGCATCCCTTCAGTTGGCGACAGGTCGCGTTCTACAACTTGCGCTCGGCCATCGGCGGCATCGGGCCGCTTGGGTCCATCTCGTGGACCTCGGCGACCGATCCCATGAACCATTGATCGAACTCCTCTCCCGAGGACGCGGCGTTTGCCAGGAAGCTCTCGGCACCGGGCCCGTCGGTGATGACCAGCACGAGGAAGTCGCCATCGGGCGTCGGCTGCAGATACGCACGGTGCTCCGTCAGGCCGTGGCGCGCGTTCATATCGTCGAAAGCCGTCTTTCGCGGGCCATTCAACTCTGCGATCCAGGCTTCCCACGCATCGAGCTTGTCGGCTGCGAGCGGTATCGCCATTCCCGGCATAGTGCCCCTTTCGGTCATGCAGAACCCTTAGCGACGACACTCTCGCCCACCCGCCCTGGAACGTCAAGCGAACCCGCGGACTGTGAATTTGACGTCGCGGACTGAGCAGGGCCGGCGGGTCGCTCGCGCGCGGGCGCCGAGCGGTCGGATCTGACGAGGCGTCGTCGGCCGCGGGCCGGCGGGCCGGACTTTGGGCACAGACTCGCATCGCCGGCGTGACCGAGGCTGAAAGGTCACGGTCAGCGTGACTTTCGCGCCGATCTCACGGCGCGAGACGCGAATTTGTTGCGTTAGTCTCGGCCGGCCCGGCCCGGGTCCCGGGCCCCGTGCCTCCGGCCTCCGCGGCGGCGCGGCGGCGGCGAACTCCTCGCCGAATTGGTGTTGGAGCGCCGGGAGCGGGCGGCGAGCGGGCATAACCTCGACGACCCGACGCCGCGGGCGCGGGGATGCACGATTAAGTCTGCCCACCAGACCCAAACCGCCATCCTCGCCTCGCCGGACCCGAGTTGTCGACGTTACTCACGCGTCCCCGCCAACCGAACCCGCACTGGGCCGCGCTTATCCCGTGTGACCGATCAGCTCTATGGCGCCGGCGACGAGTTCCGCATTGCTTGGTGCGGCACGACCGTCCGGCAGCACGAGTACGTCCTCAAGCCCGACGCGTACGTCGTGTCCGGCGGCGGCACCAGCTGCCAAGACGTCCCAGGTGCGCTCCCCGTAGCCATGCCACAGCTGCGGCACACCCGTGGGAAGGAGCGCGGCGATAGAGCGAGCCTCCTCGACACCGCCATCTACCTCCACCAAGGCCCGCACGAGACGGTGCACGAACGGGCTGCGCACGAGCTCCTCGGCGTCGCGCGGGGAGGCTAGGCCGGCCTCGATGCCGATGCCCGCCGACAGCGCAGAACGAATGATCCCGGCCCACCCGAGCTCTGAGACGTTGACTGAAACGAAGTCCGGCGGTGTGCCCCAGAGCTTGATCGCAGCGGCTCGCGCGAACGGATCGGGATCGATCGCCTCCGCCGTCGAGAGGCCCACCGGCAGATCAGGGACAGCGGCGCGGATCGCCGCCACGGCGGCGTCGCACGCGGGCGCGTCCAGCGTCTGGACGCCAAGCGTGTCGCGAGGGTGCACGTGCACGGCGAAAACGCCAGCCCGGCGCACCGCGACGGCGTCAGCCGCGAGCTCAGCCGAAGTGAGCGGCACGGCCGGGTGCTCGGCGCGTGTGCGCGCGCCGTTCAGGCACGCCTTCACGGCCATCGTGGCCGCCATCGACAGTCTCTGCTCGGCACGGCGCTGGTGCTCCTAAGCAAGGCGTTCATCGCCCCGGAGGATGACAGCGTCTGTCTGTGGACGATCGTCGCGGATCGGCCAACGGCCGTGACTCCTGCCGCGGCATGGAATCGCGACCGCGGCCACCGACCGCTGTTCGGGCGTTCAAATAGGCCTGCCCGCACCCCCACTGCCGCGGGGAGAACCGACTAACGTCACGACTACCCCAAGGAGGAGGATGCTGTGAGCCTGCTTATCCGTTTTTCACCGCCGTCGTTGACGGCCAAGCAGTACGACGACGCTGTTCGTCGGTTGAATGAGGACGGCGTCTTTCCCGCAGCCGGGCTCGATTACGAGATCTGCTTCGGGCAAGACGGAAACCTCAAGGTCAGCCAGGTGTGGGATTCGCAAGAGCAGATGGAAGCTTTCGGTGAGCGTCTCCGGCCGATCCTCGCGGAGCTGAACATCGACCCCGGCGAGGCCGAAGTGGTCGAGGTTCACAACGTCATCAGGCGCTAAGCGTTCCCGTTCGGGGCGCTCGCGCCGGGCATCGACCTGAACTGCAAGCCCGGCGGCGCGTCCGTCGGGCTGTTGCGACCTCATTTCGGGATATTTCCTACGGAGACAGGTGCGATCCGGACATCTGTCCTGGCTCCCCAAGAACTAAGTCAGCGCCTTCTCCAACCAGTGATCCGCGAACGGCTCGTCGTTGAACGCCGGCACCTCTACCCAACCCGTTGACCGGTAGAGGGACAGAGCCTCGACCAGGACGGCGCTTGTCTCGATGTGCGCGATCCGAGCTCCGCCTGCCAGCGCGCACGCCTCAAGTCTGTCCAGGAGCCGGCGGCCCAGTCCGAGTCCGCGGGCGCTCGGAGCGATCCACATCCGCTTGATCTCAGCCGGCGCGTCGGCGTGGTGCTTTATGGCGCCGCAGCCGACCGCCTCTCCGTAGAGGTAGGCGACGAAGAACTCTCCCGCAGGCGGCCTGACCTCGTGCGGCAGAGCCGTGGCACCGACGGAGGGATCGAAGCCGCGCTGCGAGCGGCGATTGAGCTCGGCCACGTACTCCGCGAGGCAGTACTGCGCATCTGGGTGCTCGGGATCGACCGCTGTGATCTGCACGCTCGCTGAGATCAGCAGGCGCTCGACGTCGTGCATCGCGGCTACCAGCCGCTCGCGTTGCTTCGGACTCAGCGGCGCGACCAGCCCTCGCGCGAGCTCATCGGAGCGCAGATCGAGGGCATGGTGTTCGCGGCGACCGGCAGCGGTGAGCCGTGCCACCCGGATCCTTCGGTCGCCAGCACCCGCTGCCACGTTCACCAAACCGGCGGCCTCCAGCGAACGCAGGAGCCGGCTCAGATATCCCGAGTCGAGCCCCAGGCGCGCGCGCAGCAGGCGCACCTCGCAGCCGTCGAGCCCGATTTCCCACAGTAGTCGGGCCTCGCCCAGCGGCCGCTCGCGCCCCAGGAAATGATCATTGAGTGCCCCGACGCGCTCAGTCACGACCCGGTTGAACCGACGGATCTGATCGACCATCGCATCCGGCATTCTCTGACCTTAGTCAGCAAAGTGCGGTACGTCAACGGAAGACGCGTGACCTTTACCGCCTTCGCGGCGGGCATGAGCTCCAAGGCCCGATCGTTGAGTTTTACGATCGTGGCTCACTAGGGCCCAACGCCGCGTGGGCCCAAGCTGCCGACACGTATTGGCCTGACCGTCAATCCGGAAAGCTAGACGGCTCCGGGCAGTGCACGTACGATCGCCGCGTTCTTTGAGTCCATCACGAGGAGGGACCGTGTTGCAGCGCAGCAGACCACAGCACCGCACGCTCGCCATCGCCGCGGCAGCAGCTTTGAGCGCCGGGGCCATCGTCGCGGGGACGAGCTCCGCAAAGCGAACCCAAGCCCACGCCGCGGGCACGACCGTGCACGTGATCGAGCACGCGATCACCGATACCGAGATTCCCTCGGGCGGTGGCAAGGACGTGAAGGGCAACGTCCTAACGTTCAACAATCCGATATTCAATCGGGCGGACAAGAAGCAAGTGGGTCACGATGAAGGCTTCTGCACGCGAATCGCTCCCAAGCAGGGGATCTGGGAGTGCCTGTGGACGACCTTCGTCAAGGGCGGCCAGATCACAGTCCAGGGGCCGTTCTACGACACGCGCAACAGCGTCCTTTCGATCACCGGCGGAACCGGTGCCTACCGAGACAGTCGGGGTCAGATGCGGCTGCTATCGCGTAACGGCGGCAAGGAGTACGACTTCATCTTCAAGCTGAGCTGAGGGATGGCGGGTGGCGCCTCGCGGTTGCGGGGTGTCACCTCGCCCGCTGCCTCATGCCATTTATGACGCACAGCGCGACGCGTTTCACGCGACGGGCGGTGGGGTCCCTTCCGCGCTGGCTGGAAGCGCCGGATCCCATTCGCATACCGCGCAGGCGTGGCGGAACGCCGAGCGAGCGAATTCGAGCACGGCTTCGTGCGGGTGAACGGCGGCGCGAACATCGTCCCAGTCGAGGACGTACTCGCCGAGCGAGGGGTCCCACCGCGCGGCCGTGGGAGACAACGTCGCGGCCGCGAATCCCTCCGGGGCCGGGTGTGCGTACGCGTAGAACGCCGCCCGCCCGTAGCGTGAGTCTCCCGGCCACCACCCGATCGCAACCTCCTGCGCATTCATCGCGTTGCGCATGATGAAGTCGTCCGACGGCGGATCGGCAGGCAGGCCGGAGAACAGGTTCACCGCTAAGTCGAACGATCCCCACCACGCGTTGACCGGCGTCGTGCGTCCGCGATACGGCGCGCGGAAGTCCGCGAGCGCCAGCGCGGCATGGGTCGCCGCCTTGAAGTAGGCGGCAACCTGCATGGGGTCATAGTGCGAGTGCTCATCGTCTTCGTCGAGAGGCACGGTCCACGACACCTCCTGTGGCGTCGCGTTGATCTCGACCGCGCCGGCACAGCGGCGTACGGCTGCCAACACCTCCCGTGTGACCTCGCCCACCATTCGATTCGGAGCCAGCGGGACGCGTTCCTCGTAGCCGTCGCTGTGCTCGACCACCGCGTCATGGGTGCGTAGATCGAGCGCGACAACGAGCGCTCCCGAGGCGTCCGGCGCCGGGAGCGGGGCCGTCTCCCAGCCACGCGCGGTGATGCGCAACGCCGCGTGTTGCAGTTGCGGCTCGGGCGGCGCAAGCGCCACCGCCAGCTTGCCGAGCACTTGGGTGTGGGCGTGCAGCGTGTCGCACGTAGCCCGCCACTGCTCGTACGGGAGAGCGGGCCACTCGACGGACATGGTCCGCACGCTACCGGTCACGCGCCCCCGGTGTCCAACCATTGAGGCTGAATGCAGGCGCGTGGCCGGAGTGGTCGAGGCCGGGCGTCTGGGAGCTGCGGAGTAGCGTATGCCGCCACAAGGAGGCCGACCTCGAGGGGGGATACGATGAACCGTGATCTGGAGCCGATCGGGCTGCGTCCGCAGGTTCTCGTGGTCGGGGCCGGGCCGACGGGGCTGCTGCTGGCCGCAGAGCTGGTCCGTCGGGACGTCTCGTGTCTGCTGATCGATGCGCTCGATGACCCCCGCGGATGGGATCGGGCTACTGTCGTGCACGAACGGTCGCTGGAGATCTTCGAGTCGCTCGGGGTCGCACAGCGATTCCTAACTGAGGGCGCGATGACTCGGGGAGCGCGGTTTCACTCCGATGGCGGGATCGTCGCCGAACTCAGTCTGGATCTCACCCGCAGCCGGTACGGCTTTCAAATCGGTATCTCCGAAGAGGTCACAGAGTCCGTCCTGACCGATTACCTGGAGGCACATGGCGGCGCCGTCACCCGCTCGACCCGCCTGATCGGCTTGACGCCGAGAGAAGGCGGGGTCATCGCCGAGCCTCGAGGTTGACGGCGAGTCGTGCGAGGTCGTCGCGCAGTGGGTAGTCGGATGCGACGGATACCACAGCGCCGTCCGTCGGGCGACCGGGATCGAGTTCCCGGGCCGCGACATCGAAGCGCCGTGGGCCGTGTTCGACGCGACACTCGAGGGATCGGACGACGACCACGACACCGTGCTTGCCTATCTCGACCAGCCCCCCGTGATCATGACGCCACTGCCTGAACAAAGGTGGCGGATTTATCTGCGGCCGACCTCCGCCACAAGCGACCTCGTGGCCGAGGCCAACGAGGTTCTAGGGCATTACTCGCCAGGGGCCAGGTTTGCCGCCGTCGAGAATCCGAGCAGGTTCCGCTGTCACTCTCGTGTTGCCGCTCGCTACCGGGCCGGCCGGGTGCTGCTGGCCGGCGACGCCGCCCACGCCTGTACCCCTGCGGAGGGTCACGGAATGAATACGGGCCTTCAAGACGCGTTCAATCTCGGCTGGAAGCTGGCCCTCGTCTGCGGCGCCGAGTCAGGCCCGGATCTACTCGAAACGTACGAGGCTGAGCGGCTGCCTGTCGCCCAGCGGATCGTCTCGTCAGGTGCCGATGTCGAGAGCGCGCAGGCCATGGCCGATGTGGCCGAGCGAGCCGCCCGCGATACAGAGATGCGACGTACCTTTGCCGATCCAGAGGTGGCTCGCCACGAGGCGGCGGCTGCTTCCGAACTCGACCGGTCATATCCGAGGTCACGGGCGGTGGCCGGCGATGACAGCCCAGGCCTGAAGCCCGGCGTGCTCCTCCCAGACACCGGGTTCGTCGAACCTGCCGACGGTGGTCCGCTTCCGCTGCACGCGCTCACCCACCATCCCGGCCACACGCTGCTCGTTCTCGGCGGCCCGAGGCGGACCCGGGCCAGGTACGCGACTTGGTCACCGAGTTAGCCAGGTTCCGCGGTCCCGTCGTCAGTTCGGTCGTCGGTCTGAGTACGGGTCCGAGTGACGGATCGGTCGGCAAAATCGATACGTCGATCGCGGCTCAGCTTGGCGTCGTCGGCGTGAAGATACTCGCGGTGCGTCCGGACCGATATGTCGGCTTCTCTAACAACGGAGGCCATCGCGACGCGGTCGCGAGCTATCTCGAGGCGCTCGTCGCGTAGCGGCTCCCGGCGCGCTGCGCTAGGCGGCGATGCACACGATGGCCGTCGGCGGTCCTCTGGCGGCCGCTCGGCTGCGGTGGATTGGTGCTTACTTGAGATCGAGTTGCGCCGAATCCGGCAGGAAATGGTGGTACGCGTTGATATAAAGCGCGATCTTCAGATCTCCCGACGGCTCGCGTTGAACGATCCAGTCCTCGCCGACGATGCACTTGATCAGCGCATCGGTCGAGTTCACGAGCCGCCCCTCCCAGTACACCGCTCCGATCGCGCGCGCTCGCTCCGGCTCGCTTGACAGCGGTGTGATGTCCCACGGATCGAGAGCAATGTGGACCTCATCGGTGAGCTTCTGATGGATCTCGTAGTTGGACTGCAGCGAGATATCCTCGCCATGAGGGACGAAGACTCGAGCTTCTTCCGGGTAGAGGAAAAACGCAGCCTGCTCCACGGCCGTGCCCTTACAGAGCATCACCGTATTGTGAAAGTCGTTCATGAACGAGATGACTTCGTCCTTGGTGATAGCCACCGCCAGGCCTCCCTTGGGGCGGGCTTCGAGCTAAGCGATCGCAAGTCTATTCTGCTCTAAGCGAAGTGCTTCACCACAAGCCGGCTGCGTTGCGCCGCCCGAGCTGGTTGTCAGCTCGCCGCGAGGAGCTTGGCCTTTTCCGCTGCGAATTCTTGGTCGGTGAGAACGCCGCGGTCGCGAAGGTCGGCAAGCCTCGCCAGCTGCTCCGTGACGTCGGGCGTTGGGGATGCGCTCTGCGCCGCGGCCAACGCGGCCGCTTTGGCCTTTGTCTGGTCAGCGCCTCCACTTTGCCCACGTCGCCGCGACGTCGATCGCCACTCGTTGGTGGTCGGCCGGGTCGAACAGCACCATGAGAGCCGTTCGGGGGCCGAACGGGTATTGGGGAGGGGGGAAGTCGTCGTCCGAAACCTTGACAACCGCCTCGAATTCCGGCTCGCCCTCAGGCTTAACCGTGATCCGGCACCTGTCCTTCGACAGAGCGACGCCAACTTCCGTGGCGTTGCCGCTTCCGTGCGAAGCCGGACCAGTGTCGTCCTTCCAGCTCAGCGATTTGCCCTTCTCGATCTCGAGCACAGTCGCAGGCGCCTTGCGCCCGTTGCCGTCACGCAGCTTCTGCTCCAACGATTTGAATCCCAACATGACTTCCCCTTGCCGGTTGGTCCGAGCCACCGCTCAGTGGATGTGCATGTACGCGTGGTGCCCCAGCGCCAGATACTGCTTCTTCGTCGGATACAACGAGCTCCGCTGGCCGGCGGGTATGGTGCCGTACACGAAGGCGGCGTAAGGGCCCTTCTTGAACATCAGGTCGTCGAAGCTGTGGTCCTTGCTGATGCAGTAGACGGCGCCCGCGCCCAGGCCGGTCGGGTGCGCGCGCTTGCGGCCGCCCCCCGCGCAGATCGCGGCGAGCTGTGCAAACGCAGCGGCCGGATACAACTCGATGTCGAGGCCCCCGTGCGTCGGGGCGGCTGTCCGCTTGGGCGCCGCCGGCCTGAGCGAGCAGTCTGAGCCGATGTTCTGTGGGGTGGAGGGACCGTCCATCTCTTCGAAGAACGTTGCCCCCTTCCCGAACAGCGTGTGGGCGAACGCGCGGCTTGCACCGACGATCTTGCACGCGTTGGGAACCCGGCCAACGGCGGGCGCCGCGGACAAACCCGACACGATGGCCACGAGGACCGCTGCCCACCCGCCACCAACCCACCTGCGGAGATTCATGGCGCCAAGTATGCCTGACCCCACATCTGGTCGGCGCGCGTGCCCTTCTGTAGCCTCCGCTCAACAACTCGGCCGAGGGGGTCGGTCGATGTTCGGGCAGAAGAAGAAGCTGCTTTCCAGTGGGGCGCAGGCCGAGGGTGTGGTGTTCAAGGCCTGGATCCCCAGTCACCGCGAAGAGTGTGTGCGGGTCCGGGTCAGGTTTCCTGATGGCTCGACGGGCGAGTTCGAGCAGGGTGGGCTGTGGAGGCCCAAGATTGGAACCTTGGTCGAGGGTGACGTCGTGCCGGTCCGGTACGACTCAGCCGACCCCTCCAAGGTGACACTCGATGTTCCCCTGATGGAGCAGCGGCACGCTGAGGCCTGGGCGCGACAGTTCCCGTCAGCCGAGGGGCGCGCCGAGGCCGTGTTCGAGCAACTCGGCACTGATCAAGCTGGAGACGACGCTTCAAGCCGCTGAGGCCGCGTCGACGGATGCGCCGCACGGACATGGCGCGGGGGGTTACCGCACGATGTCAGTGGGTGCGCCTGGTGCTCCTGCCGCGCAGCTCAAGGATGGCCCCGAAGCCCTCCAGTTCGATCTTGAGCGCCTCGGCTTGACTCCGCGGAACCTGCGTGATGATCGCCTGGGGAGGGCATCGACGAGTTGCCGCGCCTGCTTGAGATTCAGAGCCGTGAGGCGATCGACCATTTTGTAAATCGGGATAGGACGGATCCCCGGATCCATCAACACGATGTCAACCAGCCCAGTGCCCATTTCGCTCATGTCGTCGCCCTCGCCCCTAGATCATTCATCCGCGAATCTAAACGATTGTCCCGCCCCACGGCGGTCGATTGGACACTCGCGGCAAGTTCGCCCTCGCGCGGGCATTCAGACGGACGCCGCTGGTGATCGGGTCTGGCACCGCGTAGGCTTCACGGCCGGGACCGATGTTTCACAAATCCAAGCATCAGCCTGACGAGGGCGGCGCGGGTGATGCGCAAGCCCCTGACCTGTGGCAGCAGATTGAAGCCACGCTTGCGGAACAGCGCGCGCTGACCCTCACTGAGTGTGCAGCGCAGCTGTTCTCCCATATCGCGCCCGATATCTCGGCGAGCGACCAGCGCGCACAGATGAGCTCGCTGCTGGCCAAGTGGGTCCCTGACTTCGGCATGAAGTACACGCCTGCGCAGTGGGATGAGTGGCACGACCTGCAGTTGCTGCTTCAAGAGGCCTTCCAGGTGCTAGTGCTGACCCGGCTGCTGGTGCGCCGGGAGGGGGCCGATCGCTTTGGCACCGACGTCGCCTACTCCCTGAGTGGGGATGGGCGCGCCGCGTTCCAAGCCGGCAACGCCGCCGACGTGATCAAACGCCGGCTCCCCGATTGAGTCGATTCTTGGCCGCCTGGCGTGGCACGCAAACCGGCGGACGCGTTGAGACGGCCGGAGTGTGGCTCAGTGCACGGCATCCAGCCACCGCAGCAAATGCTGGGTGACCAGCTCGGGGGCCTGCTGTTGCAGCCAATGCCCGGCGCCTGGGATCACCTCGCTCACGCGGAGGTCGGTCACCCAGCCGTCCATCACGGCCGCCGGCATGAACCGACGGACAGGATCTCGCTCACCAGTCAAAAACAACGCGGGCTGGGTAATGCGCCGCTCGCCCAGGGGAGCGGTCCGCTCCCAGTTGCGGTCGAGGTTTCGGTAGTAGTTCAGCCCGCCTGCGAACCCGGTTCGCGTATAGGCATCGACGTAAACCTGAAGCTCCGCGTCGGTGAGGAATGCGGGCGTCGGGGGGTTTTCCTCGAGATCCGCCGCCCAGGCCGCGTCCCACACCCGCGGTGTGGACAGCGTCCGCCGGACATCGCGCTCGAGCGCCGCCTCAGCCACGCCCGGCTCCTGGAACCAGACGATGTAGAAGTCCGCGCCCAAGTGCGCACGCATCAGCCCGAGCGGTGGCGCCGGGGCTCTCGGCGCGAACGGGACCGACAGCCCTCCGACCGCGCGCACCCGTTCGGGGTGCAGCCACGCCGTCTTCCACGCCAAATCAGCGCCCCAGTCGTGCCCGATCACCGTTCCCTGTTCCGCATCAGCGTGGTCGAGCAGCCCGAGCACATCCCGCGCGAGGACGTCGATCGCGTACTCCTCCGCCGCGCTTGGCGCGTCAGATTCTCCAAAGCCGCGGAGATCGGGCACTAGCAACCGGTAGCCCGCAGCTGCGAGCGGTCCGACCTGGTGGCGCCACGAGAACCCGAGCTCAGGAAAGCCGTGAAGCAGCGCCACGACCGGTCCGTCCGTCGGGCCGTACTCGGCGACCGCGAGCTGAATGCCGTTGACCTGCACTACCCGAACCTATCGGACTCCCCACAGGCCGAGGTCAGCCAGACCCTCGGACGGGCGGTCCGAGATTGGCGTTAGACCCAGAGCGAGCGGGCGCCGCCTGACGCTCCCTACGCGAGTGCCTTGTACTCCTCGTCTGTCAGCTCGATCTCTAGCGCTGCGAGGTTCTCGCGTAGATGCTCTAGGGACAGCGTTCCGGGAATCGGCAGCATCGTCGGCGAGCGCCTGAGCAGCCATGCGAGCGTGATCTGGCTCGGTGTTGCTCGACGTGCTTCGGCGATCTCCCTCAGCACCGGTCGGCCGTCGCCGCGCAACGGGAAGTACGGCACGAATAGGATCTGGTGCTCGGCGCAGTAGTCGACAACGTCCTCGTGCCGGCGCTCGGAGAGGTTGTAGTGGTTTTGGACCGCCGCGATCGGCACCACCTGACGCGCTCGCTCGATCTCCTCGATGGCGACCTCGGAGATGCCCACGTGCCGGATCTTGCCTTGATCGCGATACTGCCGGATTACCGCGAGGCTCGTCTCCAGCGGCGTCTCGGGATCGACGCGATGGAGGTAGTACAGATCAATCTGATCGGTGCGTAGACGGTCCAGGCTCTGCTCGATCTGCGCACTGAGGATCTCCGGGCGCCCCTCGCCCGGCGAGTACCCGCCCTTGGTAGCGACGACGCACCCCTCAGGGAACGGCGCAAGCCCGGCACCGATCGTCGACTCACTGTCCCCACGGGTGTACAGGTGCGCGGTATCGATGAAATTGACCCCCGCACTGATCGCCTCCCGCAGGAACGCCTGATTGCCCGGTGTGTTCGTCAAACGATTCGTGCCAAGACCGACGCGGGTCACACTCGTCTCGCCGAGTGCCAAGGTGCTCGCCATAAATCCGGATCCTAGTCCCGCGCGGCGATGCCGCTCAAGGTTGAGCGCTACCCAGAGGCGGTTTGGTCGAGCAACTGCAGCAGCTCGTGGGCCGCCAGCTCGATCGCCTTATGCCGCCACTCCGCCGCGCGATAGTGGCAGGCGATGATCCCGGAGCGGTGGATGCGGCGGAAGTCGCCGATCACAAACGCGTACCTGGCTTTGGTCTGTTCGCCCGCGCCATCGGTCAGGCCGAGGAACCACGGTGCGTATTTCTCCCATCCGTGACGCTCCAGATATGCATTTTCTGCCTCAGCGCGCGGCTGCACGTCCCCCCACTCGCTGCGCAGCACGTACTGGCGCTTGGCAATCAGCTCGCGGGCATGCTCGATCCCGAGCTGGTTGACGCTGTACGAGGCCACGACGCAATTCTGCCCACCACCGCTTCGCATGAAAACCCTCTGCTGATGGGCCATGGCGAGCGTCGGCGCAGAGCCGCTCACCGCCGCCGCGCCGGCACAAGTGAGTGCTCGCAGGCGCAAATGAACTACGGCGTCTGCGGATCGCCGGTCTGCGACAACAAGCGCCGCGCCAGCGTGCGCAGGACCTTGCGCTCGATCCCAGGGTCCGTTTCGAGCACGGATCTGAATGCTTGACCGGTGACGATGAAGAATCGAAGTGGCGACGCTGCAGTGACCGTCGCCGTGCGCCTCACGGGCTCGAGCACCGCAATCTCGCCAAAGAACTCGCCGCTCCCGAGGGTGGCAAGGTGCTTGCCATCCCGCGTGACCGCGGCCTCCCCCTCAGTGATAACGAAGAACTCCTGCCCGCGTGAGCCTTCCTTGCACAGAACGGTGCCCGCTGCCACCTCGAGGTCATCAGTCAGCCGTGCAACCTTGACCAGCTGTTTGCGCGAAAGACCCTCAAAAAGCGGTGACCTCTTGAGAGCAGCCACCTTCATATCCTGGCGAAACCGCGCCACACCGAAACCCTACTCTTGCCCGATCGGGCGTACCGGCAAAGCGGCGAGTTACCGGCCTTTCCCATGGCCCGGGCAGGACTCGAACCTGCGCGCGACGGATTATGAGTCCGCTGCTCTAACCGACTGAGCTACCGGGCCGTGGGGTGGGACGGTATCGGCTCGGCAGGCGGGGACGGAGGTGTGTTGAGCGCGATCACCAGCGGGTGGTTCAGGTAGGCTCCAGGCCATGATCGTGCTCGCCACGGACTCGGTTCAACAGACGCTCGCGTTGCTCGTGACGTTCATCGGCATCGGGATCCTCGTGAACTTCCTCATCGTGTACATCGTGCTGATGGTGATGGGCGAGCGTCGGGAGAACCAAGAGCGCCAGCAGCGCCTCCGGCAGTAGCGCTCGGCACTCTCACAGGCACCCCGACTAGGACGGGCCCGGGATCGGCAGCGCCCCCGTCGCCGGCGATGTCTGCCACGTCCCGGCGGGCGCCAGCCACTGGAAGCGCACAGACGACCCGGGCGGGAACACCGCCGCGACCTCGGTGTCGAAGATCCCATTGGCATCGGTGACGGCCGTGCCGACCCCGCGGTAGGCGCCACCGGCTTCGACCTGAACGCGCACGTCGGTCGGGGCCCGAGCCGGTCGTGCCCGCCCCCAGACCTCCAGCAGCTCGGGACCGGCGGAACTCGCCCCCGCCAGCACCCGCGCCACCACAGGCGAGCGGAACATCGCCAGCGCCGGCTTCGGGGTCATGTCCTCGCGCATCAAACCGGTCGTCCACGTGCCGGCGAGCTGAGCCGCCGGCCGGCCGGCGCGGAATCGCAGGAGGAGGGTCTCGTAGGTGAGCGTGTCGCGGAGGAGGAACTGCGCGAACGACTGGAGCTGAGGGTCGCGCCAGGCGAGGTATTCCGAGGCGGCGTTCATCTGTGCCTGACGCGCTTCGCTCCAGGGCCGATTCGAGAGCTCGGCGTTGGACTCGTAGCCCTGCTCGGTCAGCCACAGGTCGCTCGCCCCCGGTGCCAGGCGGTGCATCGCGACCAGCCGGTCAAGCAGCGATTGGAGCTCGGGCAGGTCGCCCATCTGGGCCCAGCCCTGCTGTCGGGCGCCCGACGGGACCCACGGTGGCGCGTCGCGCTCGTACGGGTGGTGGGCGAAGCCGTCGGCCGGCACGGTGTGGAAGTGCGCGCATGAACCAGCAGAGATGGGGTGGAGCTGGGCATCCACGCACGCCAGCCGGCGGATGAAGGCCATCGGCGCCACCCCGTCATACGCCGACGGCACATCGGACCCGGCGTCGCTCGTGTTCCCGATCAGGACCGTCGCCCCCGGCGACACGCGCTTGATCGCCGGATACGCAAGGTCGGTCACCTCGCGCGTCCAGTCGGCGCTGGCGGGCACCCCGCCGACCCACTGCGGGCGCAGGAACGTCGGACCGTTCGGCTCGTTCCACAGCGTGAACGCGCCGACTCGCGGGAGCGGCGAGTGGGCCCCCGCCGGAACGAAGGTCCCGTTATAGCGATGCGCGAGCATCGTCTCCCACGCCACCAGCTGACGGACGTCGATGTTTGTGTGGAAGCCGCCGCCCGTCTGAGCGTGAGCCCCCGTGGCCCACAGCGGCGCCGCGAACGCCGGGTCGATGATCACGCCGATGCCCGCCCTCGCCGCGGCCCGCACGGCCTGGTCGACCAGCTGCATCCCCGGCGAGTCGTACTCGCTCGGGTCCGAGAAGCGAAACCCCCGAGGCACGACTGACGAGGTCGGGTCGGGGGCCTCGAGCCTCCACTCGGCCGAGATCCGCAGCTCGTCCACGCCGAGCCAGCGCAGCTTGCTCGTGAACTGGGGCAGCCATCCGGGGGCGAACAGGGACAGGGCGTCGTCCTGGAGCACGGTGCGGAGCGTGCGCGCGCCGGCCGACCCGGGTAGCGCCGACACCAGGAACGCCGTGCAGACCACGACAATCGTGAGCACTCGACCCCGCATCAACCTCCCTCGATCTCGATCGTGTCCATCCATGTTCAACCCGTATCGGACGCTCGCGATTCTCCGGGACAGGGCGACAAGCCGGCACGAAGGGCCGACTGGGAGCACTACCCCCGGCCTCCAGTACACATAACAGTCGAGCCTGTGGCGACGCTGAAGGAACGGCGGCGGGGGGCGTCGAATGAGACGGCTGCCGATGAAGCCATCCACGACCACGACCACGACCGCCGTCCCCGAGAGCTCCGGCGGCCACCAGGCACTGTCCGCCTACATCAGAGCTCGCTTCGACGAATTCTCGCGTTCCCAGAAGGACGTGGCCCAGTACATCGTCGACCACCTAGACGAGGCGGCCTTCCAGACCGCTGAGGAACTGGCCCGCCGGGCCAGCACGTCCTCGAGCACGGTCGTTCGCTTCTCGCAGGCGCTCGGCTTCGAGGGCTTCCCAGAGCTCCAACAGGCCGCCCGCGATGAGTACCGCCGCCGCCCGCCCGGCTCGGCCGACGCGATCGGCGCCGCAACGCCGCTGTTCTCGCTCGACCACACCGAGTTCGAGGCGGCGCTCGCGGCCGACCACGTGAACGTGGAGGACACGGCGCACAAGCTCTCGCGCTCTGACGTGGAGGCGGCGATCGACGCGATCGTCTCCGCCGAGCGGGTGCTGATCGCCGGCACGGACCAGATGGCCTTCTTCGCAAGCTACCTCCGCCACCTGTTGATGCTCCTCGACCTCCGGGCCGAGATCGTCGCGAGCCCCTCACAGGAGGCGCTCGGCCGGCTCAGCCGGATCGACGAGCAGACGCTGGTGATCGGGCTCTCGGCCGGCCGGCCGCATCCACTGATCACACGGACGATGAAGCTGGCCCGTCATCGCAAGGCGCCGACCCTCGCGATCACCGACGCGACCCTGTCCGAGGTCGCGCGCCTGGCCCGGATCCGTCTCTACTACTCGTCGAACTCGCCGGCGTTCGTGCGCTCGCACACTGCGCTGCTGTCCCTGATCCAGGCGCTCGCCTACGGCGTCTACGCCCGCGATGCGCAGCAGTACGACGTGCGGATCAAGGCCTTTCGCCTGAAGTAGCCAGCGCTAGCGCGGCGCAACGAGCAACGCCTGCGTCGCGCGCCCGACGCGTCCGCGCTCGTCGTACAGGACGCTCTCAGCGGTCGCGATCCCCTCTGGCGCGATCAGCGTCCGTGCCTCGAGGCAGATCCACTCTCCCACTGGCTCTCGCTCGATGTAGAGCGTGAGGTCCGGATTGATGAACAGGTACTCGTCCCACGGCAGCAGGGCGCTGATGCCGTTGCCGAAGTCACCGGCGGCGGCGAGGCGCTGGAGTGGGGATGGCGTCTCCCCGGCGACGATTGGGGCGACGAGGCGGAACCACCCCGTTGCCGCGCCACCGCCCATGAACTGCCCGGCCACGAACCGGACCTCGATCGCGTCCGGGGCGAACATCGGCCGGTGCGGCGAGCGCAGGTCGTTGTCGCGTCCGTGCTCGGGACCGAGCGGCGCCGCCATTTTCTCGACGGGTGCCCCCGGTGCGTCGGCCCGCCGCACCTGCAGCGCCCGTGCACGGACCAACTCGAGACCGTCGGGGCTGGCCAGCGAGGCCTCGAGCAGCTGCACGCGACGTCCGGGGCGGACGACCTCAGCGTCGACGATCAGCTCGCCGATCGGTACGGGGCGCAGGAACTCGTAGGTGACGCGCGCGAGCTGAAGACCGGGGGTGGCGGGGAGCTGTTCGAGCGCGCGCATCAGCAGCGCGGCGGGAGCGCCGCCGTGCTGAGCGTTCGGGTCCCAGGGGCCCCGCGCCAGCTCGGTGGCGAGGAAACGTCCGTTGCGAGCGAGGAACACGGATTGATCGGACATCGCGCCACAAAGCTACACTCACCCGAGATGAGCGAGCACAACGGCACCCCGCGCGACGAGTCGACGTTCACCGTCAAGGCCGGTCTCGCGGAAATGCTCAAGGGCGGTGTGATCATGGACGTCGTCACCCCCGAGCAGGCCAAGATCGCCGAGGACGCCGGCGCCGCCGCCGTGATGGCGCTCGAGCGCGTCCCGGCCGACATCCGGCGCGACGGCGGGGTGGCTCGGATGAGCGATCCGTCGATGATCAAGGGGATCCAGGAGGTCGTCTCGATTCCGGTGATGGCCAAGGCTCGGATCGGGCACTTCGTCGAGGCCCAGGTGCTCGAGGCGCTCGAGGTCGACTACGTTGACGAGTCCGAGGTGCTCACGCCCGCGGACGAGGCAAATCACATCGACAAGTGGGCCTTCAAGGTCCCATTCGTGTGCGGCGCGACGAACCTCGGCGAGGCGCTCCGGCGGATCGGCGAAGGCGCGGCGATGATCCGCTCGAAGGGTGAGGCCGGGACCGGCGACATCGTCGAGGCCGTGCGCCACCTTCGGATGATCCGCGGCGAGATCCGCCGCCTGACGATGCTCGACGAGGCGGAGCTGCCGACCGCCGCCAAGGAGCTCGGGGCGCCGCTGAACCTCGTCCGCCAAATTGCCGCCGAGGGCCACCTGCCGGTCGTCCTCTTCTGCGCCGGCGGGATCGCGACCCCGGCCGACGCCGGCCTCGTGATGCAGCTCGGCGCACAGGGTGTGTTCGTCGGCTCGGGGATCTTCAAGTCCGAGGATCCTGAGGTGCGGGCCCGCGCGATCGTCGAGGCGACCACCCACTTCCAGGACCCGGCCCGGATCGCCGCGGCGTCGACCGGCCTCGGCCAGCCGATGGTCAGCCTCGAGACCTCGAAGCTCGAGTCCGAGCAGCTGCTCTCCCCGCGCGGCTGGTAGGTCCGCGTGCCGAAGCGCGTCGGCATCCTCGCCTTGCAGGGCGGGTTCGAGGCGCACGCCAAGATCGTTCGCGCGCTCGGCGCCGAACCGCACGAGGTTCGGACGCCCGGCGACCTCGCCGGCCTCGACGCGCTGATCATCCCCGGCGGCGAGTCAACTGTGATGACGCTCGGCATCGAGCGGGAGGGCCTCGCGCAGCCCCTGCGCGAGCTGATCCAGAGCGGCACCCCGACACTCGGCACCTGTGCCGGCCTGATCATGCTCGACCGCGATCACCTCGACCTTCTCAATGTGCGTGCTGAGCGCAACGCGTTTGGCCGCCAGCTGCATTCCTTCGAGGCCGACCTCGAGATCGACGGCATTGACGGGGCGCCCGTGCATGCGGTCTTCATCCGCGCGCCGTGGATCGCCGAGCGGGGCGATGATGTGGAGGTGCTGGCGCGCGTGGATGAGCATCCGGTGGCGGTCAGGCAGGGCAACGTGCTCGCTGTCGCGTTCCACCCCGAGTTGGCGGGCGAGATGAGGCTGCACGAGCTGCTCCTGTCGTCGAACGGCCGTGGCTAGCGGGAAGCGCGACTCGAAAGCGGGGCTGCGGCGTCGCGAGCTGCTGGTCGCCGGCGTCGGGACCGCGGCAGGGGCGCTCGGGCCGGGGGCGGCGGCCGCCGGGGCCCGCGCGCGCACGCCCAAGCCGAAGCTTCACGACGTGGCCGTGGTCGGCGCCGGCCTGGCCGGGCTGACCGCGGCGAGCGCCATCCGTGGAGCAGGGCGATCGGTGATCGTGCTCGAGGCTCGTGATCGCGTCGGTGGTCGCAACTTCGATCATCAACTCGGGCGTGGGAAGGTCGCCGAGCTCGGCGGTCAGTGGGCGGGACCGGGTCAGGACCGGGTCCTGGCGCTGGCGAAGAAGCTCGGCGTGGCCACGTTCCCGACGTACTCCCACGGCAGCAACGTCTACTACGCCGGCGGCGAGCTGCGGACATATACGGGCGACATCCCGCCGGCGGCACCGCCCGCGCTCGCCGAGCTCGCCGTCACGATCGGCAGCTTCAACCGGATGGCCGCGAGCGTCTCGGCCGGCGATCCGTGGACGGCGACGCGCGCCCGCAGCTGGGATCAGCAGACGATCCAAACCTGGATCAACGACAACCTGCACACGGCCGAGGCGCAGAACCTCGCCGGGCTCGCGATCCGGGGCGTCTACGGCGAGGAGGCGGACCAGATCTCGCTGCTCGACCTGCTGGCCGCGATCACCGGCGTGGGAGGGGACTTCGAGACGCTGACCGGGTCCGCGCAGAGCATCCGGTTCGTCGGTGGCCCGCAGCAGCTCTCGGAGAAGCTGGCCCGCCGCCTCGGAGGGCGGGTGCGCCTCGGCGTGGCGATCACGGGGATCGAGCAGGGGTCGCACGTGACCCTGCACGCCGGCCGTTCGAGCTTCGCCTGCCGGCGTGCGATCCTGACGGTCCCAAAGACGCTGCTCGGCCGGATCCGCTTCGACCCGCCGCTGTCGCCGGGGCACGACCAGTTCCTCCAGCGCCAGCCAATGGGATCGGTGCTGAAGGTCAACGCGATCTACAGACGGCCGTTCTGGCGCGAGGATGGCCTCAGCGGAACGGCGACGTCGGAGACCGGCCCGATTCGAATCGCCTACGACAACTCGCCTCCGGACGGCACGCCCGGGGTGCTGGTCGGGTTCATGGAGGGAAACGACAGCCGTGCGTTCTACGGCGCCTCGAGGGCGAGGCGACGGGCTGCGGCGCTGCGGTGCCTGGCCCGTTACTTCGGCCCGAAGGCGCTGACGCCGACCGCGTACGTCGACATGATGTGGGCGGCCGAGCCGTACACGCGCGGCGCCTACGGAAGCTTCAACCCGCCGGGTGTCCTCACATCGCTGCACGATCCGCTCGCGCAGGCGTTCGGGCGGCTCCACTACGCCAGCGCCGACGCATCACCGCGGTGGCCCGGCTACATGGATGGTGCGATCCGCTCAGGCGAGCAGGCTGCCGCGCGCGTGCTGGCTGAACTTTGAGCCTCCGGCCCGGTCAGTCGACGCCGACGGGCTCGCGCCCTGAGCTCTCGGCGCGGTCCGTGTAGGCGCGGAACTCCCGCTCGAACGCCGGCCAATCGAAGGTCGGGACGCCGTCGGGCTTTGGAGGCGGCTGCTCATCGACGGGTTCCTCGCCGTCGGGCGGGTCCTCGGAGTCGGTCCCGCGGGAGAGCCATGCAGCCAGCGCGCAGACGGCGATCCCGGCCGCATAGACGACCGCCGCGAGCATCGGATGGTGCGTGACCGAGGCCAGGACGCCGACGCCGTAGAGACCGACGGCGGAAATCACCAAGCGCCGCAGCTCGACGCCCGGGATCGCTTGCCGGGGCGCGCGGGCGTAGATGCTCACGAAGATGCCGGCGGCCAGCGCGATGGCCAGGACCAGCTTCCACGCATCTGAGGGCGGCACGAGCATTGCCTAAAACGATGATCGACCGATGAGAAGCGGAAATCAAGCCCCCCGGCTGAATCTAGACGACGAGCCCGTGGCGCATGGTGTTCTCGGTCACTGTCTGAGGCTCGACGAAGTGGAGCAGGTAGTCGGGGCCGCCGGCCTTCGTGCCGGTGCCTGACAGCCGGTTGCCGCCGAACGGCTGGCGCCCGACCATCGCTCCGGTGATCCCGCGGTTGACATAGAGGTTTCCAACCGGCGTGCGCTCGCGCACGTAGCGGACGGTGGTGGGATCGCGGGCGAACAGGCCGCCGGTGAGAGCGAACGGAAGCCCGTCGACGATGTCGCACGCCCGCTCGACGTCGGGCACGCGCTCGATCGCGAGCAGGGGGCCGAAGACCTCCTCGTTCAGGACGGGCGAATCGGATGGCAGGTCGGCCGCGACGGTCGGCGCGCAGAACCAACCGCGCTCGGGCACCGGGGCGACCCGGGCGACGATCCGTCCTGCCGACTCGGCCAGCGCGGCATAGCGCTGCACGCGTTCCTGGGCCGAGCGCTCGATCACGGGCGGGACGTCGGTGCTGAGCTGACTGGCCTGGTCGACGACGAGCACACTGACCGCGCCGGCGATCCGCTCGATCAGTGCGTCGGCGATCGCCTCGTGGACGAGCACCCGGGCCGCGGCCGAGCACTTCTGGCCCGCGTAGACGAAGGCCGATGAGACGACCGCGGGAACGGTCTCATCGAGGTCGGCATCGCTGTCGACGATCACGCAGTTCTTGCCGCCGAGCTCGGCCACCACCCGCTTGATGTGCTTCTGGCCGGGAACCGTGTCGCCCGCCGCACGGACGATCTCGAGCCCGACTTGGAGCGAGCCGGTGAAGGCGATCGTCTCCACTTCCGGATGGGCGACCAGCGCCGCGCCGGTGTCGCCCTCGCCCGGCAACAGCGAGATCGCCGCCGGCGGCACTCCTCCCGCACGGAGCGCCTCGACGATGCGGTAGCCGCAGCCGGGGGACTGCTCGGCCGGTTTGAGGACCACCGCGTTGCCGGTCGCCAGGGCGCCGGCGGTCATCCCGCAGGCGATCGCGATCGGGAAGTTCCAGGGAGCGATTACGGCGGCCACGCCGCGCGGCCGGTAGTGCAGCTCGTTGCGCTCGCCGGGGACCTGGATCAGCGGCCGGCCCGCATCGAGCTCGACGGCCGCGCGCGCGTAATACTCGAGAAAGTCGATCGCCTCGCAGACGTCGGCATCGGCCTCCGGCCAGGGCTTGGCGCACTCGCGGACCTCCAGCGCCGCGAGCTCCAGCCGCCGCTCCCGCAACCAGGCCGCGGCGCGTACGAGGGCAGCGGCGCGGTCGATGGCTGGGGTTCGCGACCACACCTTGAAGCCATCGCGGGCGCTGGACAGCGCGGCGCCCACGTCCGCACCAGTCACCGTACGGGCGGTCGCGACCACGCGCTCGGGCTCGCCGGGGTCGGTTGAGATCGGCCGAGCCTCGCTCGCTGAACCCGAGTCGTCGCCGATCATCACCGGGACCCGGAGCGGCAGCTCCCGGTCGAGCCGCTCGAGCGCGGCGTCAAGCCCGGCACGCACCGAGGCCCGTCGCAACTCGAGCACGGGCTCGTTGAGAAAGGGCGGGAGGGGCGGCATCGGCCCCCTAACTTACAGCGGGCGCGGAGTGCTCAGACGCCGCGCAGGCCGGCCACGTGGGCGAACGTGCGCACGACGATCTTGACGTCGCTCCAGAGCGACCAGTTGGCGGCGTAGAGGTAGTCGGTCTTGACCATCTCGCTGAGCGGCGGTCGCGTCGGTCCGAGGACCTGCCACGGACCGGTCATGCCGGGAGCGAGCTGGAGGCGCTCGCGGTGCCTGCCCTCGACTAGGCGGTCCTCGTCGATCACCAGCGGCCGCGGCCCCACCAGGCTCATCTGGCCGAGCAGCACGTTGATCAGCTGCGGCAGCTCATCGATCGACGTGCGCCGCAGCAGCCGGCCGACGGGAGTGACGCGCGGGTCGACGCTGATCTTGAACAGGCCATCGGTCTCGTTGAGCGACTCGAGCGCGGCCCGCTGGGCCTCGGCGCCGGCGACCATGCTGCGGAACTTGACCATCCGGAACACGCCACCGTCTCGGCCGACGCGCCGCTGGCGGAAGAACACGGGCCCGTGGCTGTCGACCTTGATCGCGAAGGCGACGACAGCGAGCAGGGGGGAGAGGAGGAGCAGCCCGATCGAGGCGCCGACCACGTCCGTGCCGCGCTTGACCGCCTTCGACGAGCGCGAGAGACCGGGCCGCCGGACACCGAGCACGGTCACACCGCCGACGGTGTCGAACTCGACCGCCGAGCCGACGACCTCGAACAGCCGCGGGACGATCGAGACCTTCACGCCGATCGCCGTGGTGCGGCTGACCGCGTCGAGCATCGTCTCGTTATCGGCGCTGGTCGGGATCAGAAACACACGATTGACCTCGAGCTCGTGAACGAGCGACTCGAGGTCGTCGAACGCGAGGTGGCGACGCCGGCGGGAACGGTCGCCCCAGTCGCTGTGGGAGCGGCGCTCATCCTCGAGAGGAAGGAAGCCCACGATCTCGAGACGTGCGCCGGGATCGGAGGCGAGCGAGTGGGCGAGCTGGTTGCGGGCGAGCGAGCTGCCGATGATCAGAACCCGCTCGCACGGCGCCGAGATCTGGGCCAGCATGCGCGCGGTCGAGCGGGCGAGGACGAGGAAGAAGGCGGTCGAGGCCCAGAGCAGGGCGACGCCGCCTCCGCCGAGATGCAGCTGCAGGCCGGCGAAGAAGGCGACCAGGGACCACACCAGAGCGAATCCCCCGGCCAGGCTCAGCAGCTTGGGGACCTCGTCCAGCGTCGACTTGCGAAGCACGAGCTCGTCGTGGTCGTAGCGGCCGGTGAGCTTGGCGATCAGAACGATAAGCGGGAGCGTGGCGATGCTGAGCCAGCCGAGGTGGGCCTTTGAGTCGGTCGCGAGGACGGCAACGCCGCCGGCGGCCGCGGCCAGGTCTGCCAGCGCGAGCAGACGGCGGAAGACGGCGTCGCGGACGACGGGCATCGCCCCGCGCAGGGGGGCGGCCTCAGTGCCCGGCGGGGGCGAGGCGGGAGCTTCGTAACCGCCGATGCGGTCGGGGAGGGATCGGAGCGCTGTTCGAGCGCCGGCCTCGGCTACCAGCAGACCATTCGCAGGTGCGTCGATAGACCGTCTTTCCGTAAATTGACCACCACGCACCGACCTATCGATGCCTTGTCTCTCGATCAAACCCCTGTCTCCCAAGTCTCCGATCCCCGAGCCTCCCGTCAAGGACACTCTGGGAAAGTTCACTCTGTATATGCCGTCCGCAGGAGCCGCCTCGAAGCTCACGTCCGGTTGAATTCCCAGCGGCAGCCGAAAATACCTACAAATGGCGTAATGCGCAAGTGACAACCGTCGCCTCGAAATTCGGCGTCCCAGAGCGCCCCGCGCGGCGTCCCGTAGCCCCTCGCGGCGTCCCGTTCTAGGCGGGCGTTCGGACGCCGCGACCCGCTCGCAACGTCTGCGCAAACACGCTAGCGAGAAGCAGCCGTGCGTGTCTCATGGAGCGGCCAGCAGGGTCTCCAGCGGTGTGCCGGTGGCCTGCTCGTGCAGGAACGACTCGTTGCTCGTGTTCTCGAGCAGCCGGCGGACGAGGTATGCCATCCCCGCGACGAGGTCGCCGACCGGGCAGTACGTGCGCACGCGGAAGCCGCGGCTTGCGAGCGCGTCCTGGAGCTCGTCGCCGAGCCCGCGCAGGACCTGGAGCTCGAGGTCCCGGTCGTCGCCACCGTAAAGGCGGCTCACCGCGATCGCATGAGCGACCGAACGGAGGTTGTGCGAGGCCACGGCCACGCGCACGGACGGGCGGGCCTGGACGAGCCGCTCGGTAAGGGCCTCGAAGTTGCGGTCGCAGTCGGCCTTGACCTCGAACACCGGCGCGGGCCAGCCATGCTGGCGCGCCTGGACCAGCTCATGGTCCCAGTAGGCGCCCTTGACCAGGCGGATCTGGAGCGGCGGCCGGCGCGGGCATGCGGCGGCCCAGCGCACGACCGTCTCGAGCTGCTCGGGTGAGTCGCGTAGGTAGGCCTGCACGACGACACCGGCGGACGGCCCGTCCTCGAACTCGGATTCGGAGAGCACGTCGAGCACGAGCTCGAGCACGGCCTCGCGCGAGTCCAGCGACTCCATGTCGATGTGGATGTGGGCTCCAAGCTCGCGGGCTCGGCGCAGCAGGGGGCGCAGGCGCTCGGCGGCGTCTCGCCGTCCGAGGTCGGGCGCGTCGGGACGGAGCAGCGGCGTCAGGGCGGAGATCTTGACCGAGACGTTGGTTCGCGGCAGCGGGCCGGTCCCGTCGGCCTCGAGCGTCGCCCGGCTCGGCCACGACGCGGTGGCGCGCGCGAGCTGCTCGGTTGCGTCGAGGCAGCGGCCCGCGTAGTTGTCGGCCTCGGCTGCGGTCACGGTCGCCTCTCCCAGGAGGTCGACCGAGCTGGCCACGCCGCGCTCCCACAGTCCCTTCAGCACGCTGAGCGCGGCCTTCGGCGACTCACCCACGATGAACCGATGGGCCATGTGGCGCACGCCTCCCGCCGCGGCGGCTCCGAGTGCAGCGCGCCCGGCCTTCGTGTTGGCGACCCGCATCGCGGCCGAGATCGGCGGCGATGTGTCGGGGACCTCCTGGAGAAAGCCGGTCAGGTGCCGGGCCAGGTCATCGAGCGACCGACACGCCGGCACGACATCGACGAAGCGAAACAGCGCCGCGCGCAGCTCGCGGTCACTCGAGGCGAGCTCCATCGCCCGCGCGTCGAGCGCCCTCATCGGGTGTCGGCTCGTCGACGGGAAGGCAGCCGCGATCTCGCGGCCGATCCGGTGGACCTCGGGTTCGACCTGATCAGCCGGAAGGCTCAACCGGGCGCCGACCCTTCGGCGATCACTGTGCTCGCCGCCGGGGTCGCGTGCTCGATCGTCTCCCAGCTCATCGCGCGCCTGCGCTCGGCCTCGTCGGCGGCCCCGCCGCCTCGCAGCCCGAACAGTCGCTTGGCCCAAAGGAGGTAGATCACCACGGCGAGGTTGATGATGAAGCCGATGATTTTCAGGGCCGAGCGGCGGTGGATGATCTCGTAGATCTCGAGCGGCAGCAGGATCGTCGTGGCGATGAACGTGAGGTACTCAGCCCACCGCTTGGTGAGCCACAGGCCGATGGCCTCGACGCCCTCGAGGATCCCGTACGCCACGAGCCCGATGCCGACCTCGCGCAGGGTTCCCGACCGGAGCGAGAACAGCTTGTCGAGCTCGTGCAGGATCCCCACGTGGCCGGTGTTCTGCACCGGGCCACCGCCCACGCCACCCTGGATGTCGGTGAGGATCTTGTAGTACGCGTCGCGCAGGCTCGTCTCGTTGGATGCGAACAGGAGCACGGCGAGCCCAAGCAGGACGAGGATTGTGAAGTGAAACGCGCGGTCGACTGCGATCAGCCGAAGCACCACCTTGTCGCGCAGTGCCTTCCCACGGAGGGGCACGACGATCTGATCGCGTGTCGGCACCCGGGCCTCGGTCGGGTCCTTCGGTTTGGCCAGCGCGACCCAGCAGTCACAGCGCAGGCAGCGGTGCCAGCGCAGGGAGCCCTGCTCGCGCACGACGAGCGCGTCCTGGGGGCCCACCTCGGCGGCGTCGAGGCCGACTAGGACATGACCACCGAACCCGCAGGCGATCAGCTCCCAGTCGAGCCGGCGCCGCGGCCGCGGCCGCGGATGGGTCCCGGGCGGCGGCGGGTGCGGAACGTGCTCGTTGGGCGTCGCGTCATGCTCGGCTGTGGACGGGGACTGCACGCTGCAACCGTACCGCCCGTCACGGGCGCCGGGGTCTCGAAATTGCCGGCGAGCAGGATCCCGGGTGGCAATCGCCAACCTTCCCGGTATGAGACGTCTCCTCTCGCCGACCGTGCTCGCGTGCGCGCTGACGCTTGCCGCCTGCGGCAGCTCGAGCACCAGCAACTCGACCACCAGCGCCGCGAGCTCGGCGAGCACCAGCTCGACCCCCACGAGCAGCACCACGAGCTCGTCGAGCACAGGCGCAACCGCGACGACGACCGTCACGGCGACCGTCTCCGGTCCGCCGCTGTGCGTGGCCGCCGACCTGACGCTCGGCTTCCTGGGGCAGCAGGGCGCGACCGGGCACGGCCTGCTCGGGTTCTCGCTGCGCAACTCGAGCTCGCACCCGTGTCACACGTTCGGGTATCCGGGGATCCTGTTCCTGGACAACGCGGGCGGAGCGCTGCCCACGGACACGATGCGCACGACGCACGACTTCTTCGGCACCGCGCCGGAGGTTTCGCTCGTCCTGGCGCCCGGGCAGAGCGCATCGTTCCGGATCGGAGTCACCCATGGAATGACCTCGACGGCCCAGTGCACCACGGCCCACGGCCTCCAGGTGATCCCGCCCAATGACACCTCGACGCTGAGGACGACGATCCCCGGCGGCGCCTACGAGTGCAGGACCGCCTCGCTGTCGCCGCTGCGCCCCGGTAACTCGGCCTTTCAGTAGCCAGGCTCGGTCGCCTGGCCGGTGCGCCGCCACGACGGTCCCTGCCGCAGCATCGATGCGAGCTCCGCTGCCGTCACGGCTCCAGAGAAGTGAAAGCCCTGGGCCAGGTCGCACCCGAGGTCGGCCAGGGCCTGCGCCTGGCGCGCGGTCTCGACCCCCTCTCCGACGACCTGAAGGGAGAGCGCCTTCGACATCGCGACGATCGCCTCCGTGACCGCCGTGTCCGGTGCCTCGATCCCGAGTCCGTCGACGAACGAGCGGTCGATCTTCAGCGTGTCGAGCGGGAGGCGGGTCAGGTAGGCGAGCGACGAGTACCCGGTGCCGAAGTCGTCGAGGACGATCTTGACGCCGATCTCCTTGAGCTCGCGCAGCGCGTCCGTGACCGCCTCGGCGTCTCGCATGATCACGCTCTCGGTGATCTCGAGACTGAGCCACTCCGGGTCGAGGGCGGTCGCGCGCAGCACCTCCGCCACCACCTCGGGGAACCCCCGCTTCGCAAACTGCACGGACGACAGGTTGACTGAGATCCCGATCGGGGCGTCGTCGGGGCGGGCTTGGTGCCAGCGAGCGGCCTGGCGGCACGCCTGCTCGAGGACCCAGCGGCCGATCGGCTCGATCAGCCCGTCCTCCTCGGCGACGGGGATGAACTCACTCGGCCCGATCACGCCGCGCTGCGGGTGGTCCCAGCGCACCAGCGCCTCTGCGCTGACGATCTCCTCCTTGGCCAGCGTCACGACGGGCTGGTACTCGAGCCGGAGCTCACCGCGCTCGAGCGCGCGCCGCAGGTCGTTCTCCACGCGTAGGCGGATCATCGCCCGGTCGCGCATCGCCTCGTCGAACAGTTCATAGCGGGCCGATCCACGCTCCTTCGCCCTGTACATGGCGGCGTCGGCGTCACGGATCAGCTCAGCCGCCAGCTCGCCGCCGCGGGCGAGCGAGATCCCGATGCTGGTCGTGACGAAGTGCTCGCTTCCGGCGAGGACGAACGGCCGGGTGAAGACGGCGGCGATCCTTTCCGCCATCTCGGTCGCCGCGTGCTCGTCTGAGATGTCCTCGAGCAGAATCCCGAACTCGTCACCGCCGAAGCGCGCGACCGTGTCGCTCGCGCGCACGGCCGCCTTGAGCCTCGGCGCCGCGGCGGCCAGCAGCTCGTCCCCGACCTGATGCCCGAGGCTGTCGTTGACGAGCTTGAAGCGATCGAGGTCGAGGAACAGGATCGCGGCCAGCGACCCGCGCCGCGGCAGGCGCGAGAGGGCGTGTTCAAGCCGGTCGAGGAACAGCGCGCGGTTCGGAAGCCCGGTCAGCGGATCGTGCAGCGCCTGATGGCGGATACGGTCCTCGGTGCTCTGCCGCTCGATCGCGTCGGCGAGCACGTTGGCGAGCGCGTGCAGGAAGTCGAGATCTCCGCCGCTGAACGAGCGCAGATCCTTTGACTGCACCCCGAGGACCCCGAACGGCCCGCTCGGGGCCTCGATCGGCACCGTGGCGCCGCTGCGCGCGTGGATCTGCCTGACCATCGCGGACATGGCGAAGCGCCGCTCGGCGCGCCAGTCGCGGACGACGACAGGGGATCGGCTGTCGATCGTGTAACCCGCGTGCGACGCGTTGCCGGTGGGCGTGCGAGTGGTTCCGACGATCACGTCGGGCCAGCCGATGGCGGCGCGGAGGATCAGGCAGTCCTCGTCGCGCATCAGCTCGAGCACGGCCGCGCCGTCGACATCGAGCAGCTCGCCGGCGAAGGCGACCGCCTCCTGCATCAGTTCGCTGGGCCGGGCGCCCTCGAGCGCGTGCTCACCCAGCTTGGCCACAGCGGCCTGCTGGGCGGCGCGGTGCTCGAGCTCGGACTCGTTCCGCTTGTTGGCCGTGATGTCGGACAGCACGCCGTGCCAGCGCTCGTGGCCCGTGGCGTCGCTCACGAGCACCGCGTCGTCGCGGATCCAGACGACGTGACCGTCGCGATGCAGCATCCGGTACTCCGTCGGCCCGGTGTCCGAGCCGCCCCTGGCGTGCTTGGCCTCGCTCTCGAGCACTCGCTTGCGGTCATCCGGGTGGATGCGACTCAGCCACAGGTCCGGGTCCTCGCACCATTCGGCCGGCGAGAAGCCCAGAATCTCCTCGATCTGCGAGCTCACGTAGTCCCAGCGACCGTCGTGGCCGGCCTCGGCTACGTAGATGACCGCCGGCAGCTTGGCGAGCAGGTCGGAGTACTCCGGCGTGACCGGATCCGGGGGGGATGCGGGTGTTGACATTGAATCCATGAGCGGACGATCCGTGTCTCCGGGCATTACCTGGATTTATCGGCAATCCCGCGCCTTGTGCCAGCGGTGAATTTCCTCACCGATGCTACGGATTACTCCTGAAGGCTCTCAAATCTTGCCACGGGTTCCTCGGCCAATTCGCGCACGAGCCCGTCGCGAACGAGCAGATCGAGGTGCCCAAGCACCTCGGACAGGGTCAGATAGGCCTGTGTGACCGCGACATTTCCCCATATTTGCAGGGCGATCTCATAGGCGGTGAGAGGGCCGCCCGCGACGATCCGGTGGACCTTGCGGGCTCGTCGCCCGTGCATCCGGAAACGCTCGTCGATCAGCGCCACATGATCGGTGATCGGGTCCCCGTGGCCCGACAGGACCAGTTCGGCCGGCAGCTCGCGCGTCGCCCGCATCGAGTCCATGTAGTCGATCAGCGCGTGGGCCCGCTCCGGGCCGCCCGGTGTCAGCGGGCGGGAGATGAGCGGGTTTGAGGAGATGTGCGCCAGCAGATGGTCACCGCCGATCAGGATCCGGCGCTCCTCGTCCCAGAAGATCGTGTCCGAGGGGCTGTGCCCGGGCCGGTGGAAGATCTGAAAGCGCCGGTCGCGGAGAGCGAGCACGTCGCCGTCGTGGAGCCCGCGGGTGATGTGGCCACTCGAGCCGAAGGCCCGGAACGCGGCTCCGACCGATCCGAGCACCGTGGCCAGGTCGTCTGGGACGCCGTGCCGGCGCATGATCGACTGCGAATACTCGTCGTCCGCGGTCGCGCTGGCCGAGAAGTTCTCCAGATAACCCGTGAGGGCGTGGAAGCCGGCTATCTCGGCTCCGGATCGCCGCTCGAGGATCTCGAGCAGTCCGAGGTGGTCCATGTGCTGATGGGTGATCACGATCAGCCCGAGGTCCTCGATCGAGCGGTCGTGCTCGGCCAGGGCGCGCTCGAGCTCGTCGAGCGACTTGCCGGAGTTGGGACCGGTGTCGACCAGTGTCAGCGGGTCGTCCTCGATCAGGTAGCAGTTGACCCGGCCGACGAGGAACGGCGTCGGCACAGAGAGACAGTGGATCCCCGCCCGGGCCGCGAGAGCGAGCGACTCGGCCGCGCTCGGCGGCTCGCTGGAGACGGTCACGAGCGGATCACGCCGAGGACCTCGTCGCGGCGGCGTTCCATGTCGTCGCTCGATCGCAGCGACTCGAGGCAGAGCCGGAGCAACGGCTCGGTGTTCGACGGACGGACGTTGAAGTGCCAGTCGTCGTAGTCGATCGAGATCCCGTCCAGATGGGTCTGGTGCGCGTCGGAGTAGCGCGCCGCCAGCTCGTGCACCTTGGCGCTCTGGTCATTGACCTCGGAGTTGAGCTCGCCCGAGATGAAGTAGTGCGAGCGGTAGGGCTCGAGCAGCTCGGACATCCGGGCTCCGCGCGTGCAGAGCAGCTCGAGGATCAGTAGCGCCGGGATTGTGCCTGAGTCGGCGCAGTAGAAGTCGTGGAAGTAGTAGTGGCCTGAGACCTCGCCGCCGAACACAGCGTTCTCCTCGCGCATCCTGGTCTTGAAGAACGCGTGTCCGACGCGGTTCACGAGCGCGCGTCCACCTCCTCGCTGCACCACGTCCGCCACCGCCCGGCTGGCACGGACGTCGTACAGAACCGTCGCGCCGGGATGCTTGGAGAGCATCGACTCGGCGAGAAGCGCGGTCAGGAAGTCACCATCGACGAAGGCGCCCGTGTCGTCGATGAAGAAGCAGCGATCGGCGTCGCCGTCCCATGCGATCCCGAGGTCGGCGCCGGTGGCGACGACCTGACGCATGATGAACTCGCGGTTCTCGGGCAGCATCGGGTTGGGCTCGTGGTCGGGGAAGTTGCCGTCCGGCTCCCAGTAGGCCCGCTCGAGGTCGAGACCGAGCTGCTCGAGCAGCGGACCAACCATCGGCCCGGCCATGCCGTTACCTCCGTCGACAACGACCTTCAGCGGTGTGATCGTCCCCGGGTCGATAAAGCGCAGGGCTGCCTCGTGAAACTCGTCGTAGATGTCGACCGGCTCGACTGTTCCACCACCGGGCGGCTCGGGCAGGCCGTCCTCGATACGGGCGCGCACGTCGCCGATACCGGCATCGCCCGAGAGCGCAATCGCGCCGCGCTTGACCAGCTTCGCCCCGGTGTACGCCTTCGGGTTGTGCGAGGCGGTGCACATCAGGCCGCCATCGAGCTCGCGTGAGCCGACGAGGAAATAGAGCATCTCGGTCCCGACCTGACCGGCGTCGAGGACAGTGGCGCCCTCGGCGCACATGCCCTCCCGGTAGGCCGCGCTCATTTCCGGCGCGGTCAGACGCATGTCACGGCCGAGGCCAAGGCAGAGCTCGGAGGCCGGCTTGCCCTCGAGCTCGGCGATCACCCGTGCGAACGCCCGCCCGATCTGCTCCGCCGTTCCGGCGCCTAGCTCTCGTTCGTGCAGTCCGCGGATGTCATAGGCCTTGAAGATGGCCGGGTTGGCGCTCACTTCGACACGACGATCGACGCGATCATGTTGGCGTTGCCTTCATGCTCGGCAGCGTATCTAGACTCTTCGCTTATGTCGGGTCACTCGAAATGGCATTCGATCAAGCACAAGAAGGCGATCGTCGACGCTCGCCGAGGACAGCACTTCACCAAGCTCGCCCGCGCGATCACCGTCGCGGCCCGTGAGGGCGGAGGCGATCCGGACGGAAACCCGCCCCTCGCGCTCGCGATCCAGAAGGCCCGGGATGCCTCGATGCCAAAGGACAACATCGAGCGCGCGGTGGCCAAGGGAACCGGCGAGGGCGTCGACGCCGACCAGATCGAGACGGTGCTCTACGAGGGCTACGGCCCCGGCGGCGTCGCGCTGCTGATCGAGGCGTTCACGGACAATCGCAACCGCACCGGCGCCGATGTGCGCCACCTGCTCTCCAAGAACGGCGGCAACCTCGGCGAACCCGGATCGGTGTCCTACCTGTTCGACAAACGCGGCGTGATCGTCGTCGACGCCAGCCGGTACGACGAGGACGACCTGATCCCGGCGATCGACGCCGGCGCCGAGGACATCTCGCTTGACGAGGACGTGTTCGAGGTGATCACCGAGCCGGCCGACCTGGGCCGCGTTCGAGACGCGCTGACCGGGTCCGGGGTCGAGATCGACAGTGCCGACGTGGCGCAGCGACCGAAGTCCAGGGTGCCGCTCGATGAGGCCGACGCGAGCAGGCTGCTAAAGCTGATCGACGCCCTCGAGGAGTCCGACGACGTGAGCGCGGTCCACGCCAACTTCGACGTGGACGCCGACGTGCTCGAGCGGATCGCCAACTAGTGGGGCTCCGCCACGAAGGCCGCGGCTCGCTACCCTCTCGCGTTCTGATGCGCAAGCGAGGACTCATTGCAGCTGGATTCGTCGTCCTGAGCGGCGTGCTCACGGCGTGCGGAAGCTCGAAGGCGCCGGGCGTGCAGGTCGCGCCGAGCGCCGGCGCCACCGTAGCGTCGGTCGCCGCGGCCCCGACGACCGCCTCGACGACCACCACGAGCAGCACGACCTCGGTCGCGACACCGTCGCAACTGTCCGCGAAGCCGACCGTCACGCCGCCCTCCGGGCCGGCGCCGAAGACCCTGATCGTCAAGGATCTGATCACGGGCACCGGCAAGACCGCCACGACCGGGAGCACCGTGACGGTCAACTACGTCGGGGTGCTCTACAAGGGCGGCAAGGAGTTCGACTCCTCGTGGAAGCGCAATCAGACGTTCACGACCGCGCTGACCACCGGCAACGTGATCGACGGCTGGGTCAAGGGCATCGCCGGGATGAAGGTCGGCGGCCGGCGCGAGCTGATCATTCCGCCCTCACTCGGCTACGGCAAGACCGGCAGCCCGCCCACGATCCCGGCTAACGCGTCGCTCGTCTTCGTGGTCGATCTGCTCGCGGTTTCCTAGCCGCGTCGTCCCCGCCCGCCTGCGCCTCGCCGGGGCGTCGGGCGCGGAACAGCGGGATCGCCTCCTTGATGCCCTTGAGCCGGTGCCGGCCGGCGAACGACCATTCGAACCGGTTGGGCGCGGCGTCGTGCACGGGCTCGGTGCACAGCACGCTCCCGGGCCGCGCGATTCCGGTCACGCGGCTGGCCACGTTGACCGAGTGGCCGTAGAAATCACCGGCGCGCTGCAGCGCCGGCCCGATCGCGATGCCGGCTCGTAACGCGGGCATCTCCGCCGCCTGAACTGCCTCGACCAGCGACAGCGCGACGTCGACGAGCGGGCCGGGCTCCGGACTGACGAACATCGCCGCGTCGCCGATCGTCTTGACCAGGCGCACGGGAGGGACGACGACCTCGGCCGCCAGCTCGGATAGACGACCGGCCACGCTGCCGAGCGCCTCGACCTCGACCTGACCCCCGAGCCGCGTGAACCCGACCAGATCGGCGAAGCACACGGCGACCTCCTGCTCGCCCTGGCGCTGACCGGTCGCGAGCTCGGCGCGGCCGAGCATTCCGCGGCTGACTCCGTCGCGCAGATGGGCCTTGAAGGTGGCCACCAGCACCGGGGTGAGCCTCGGCGTGAGCTCCTCGGCGAGCGCGGCGAACCGCAACGCGACCTCCTCCTCGTTGTCCCCGGCCTCCAGGAAGGTGTCCACGAACGAGGCCGTCACCGTGGCGGCGAGCCGGGCCATCGACTCGCCGAGGACACGCGTGGTCTGCACGACCGTCTCCTCGCTGAAGCCCGCGTCGAGGAACAGCTTGGTCGACAGCAGCCCCTCGAGGTCCTCGTCGCTGAACACGCGCTCCTCGGGCCCGGGCTCCGGCAGCCCCTGGAGGCGGCGGAAGCGGATGACCTGCTTTGGATCCAGACCGGTGCGCTCGGCGGTCTCGCCGACCGTATAGCGGCCGCCGAGCACGCGCTCGACCGGCAGCAGCGCCAGCCGGTTCTCGTTCACCGCCGCGGTCAGCTCCTCGAGGCTGAAGCCCTGCTGCTTCAGTTGCTCGAGCAGGCGCAGCCGCGCGTCGCGGGCATCGCCGTCGAGGCCGTCGAGCAATCCTGTCGACTCGAAATCCACGCCGGCATCCTCTCTGAAACCGGGAGCGTCCGCTAGCGTGCCGCGCGCACATGCTGTCGATCCTGATGCCGGTCTACAACGAGCGCGAGCGGGTCGAGCGCGCGATCGAGCAGGTGCTCGGCACCCAGCTGCCGAGCGAGTTCGAGCTGATCGTGGTCGACGACGGCTCGACCGACGGCACTCGGGAGATCCTGCGCGGGACGGCCTGGGACGATCGCATTCGGCTGGCCGAGCACCCCGCCAACCGCGGCAAGGGTGAGGCGGTGCGAACGGCCCTGGCGCTGGCGCGCGGAGAGTTCACGGCCGTGTTCGACGCCGACCTGGAATATTCGGCCGCCGACCTCGGGCTGCTGCTGCCCCCGCTGCAGGAGGGGTTGACGAACGCCTGCTTCGGAGTACGCGCGTTCGACGGCTACACCAGCCATTCGTTCCTATACGTGCTCGGGAACCGGTCGGTGACGCTCGCCTGCAACGTCCTCTTCAACGTCTATATGCGCGACATCATGACCTGCCAGAAGATGATCCGGACCGATGTGTTCCGGGCGCTGCCGCTGCGCAGCTCGGGCTTCTCGATCGAGCCTGAGATCACGGCCCGGCTGATCCAGCACCGGGAGCGGATCTTCGAGGTGCCGGTCCACTACCGGGCGAGGAGCACCAAGGAGGGGAAGAAGCTCACGGCGTTCGATGGCGTGCGGGTGCTCGGCACGCTCCTCCGCTGCCGGTTCTCGAAGAGGTAGGCCCGCTACGACCTGCGGTAGTCGCCGGGCGCGCAGTGCGGCGTGGCCGACGCGCCGCGCGCGGTGACCTCGAGCACCCGCCAGGGCGCGACGACGGCAATCGTCCGGATCGTCTTGGCGGACGCGTGGTCGATCGGCGGCGTGGTCCCGGTGACGCTTGTGTGTGGCGCGCTGAACACGAACCCGGTTCCCCGCATCAGCGGCCTTACCGACGAGAGGCGAACCTTCAGCTTCCACGCGATCGAGCTCGCCATCGTGTGGTTGACCGCGACCTGACTCGACCGGCAGGGGAGGACGCGCAGCGTGCCCCCGGCCTGATCCACGGCCGCGAACATCCGCTTCTGGTAGAAGGCGGCCATGTCGGCCTGGTGCCCCTGGTGCACGAGCGTTCGCCCGCGTGTAATCGACCACGGCAGGGTGGCGGCGACGAGCAGGAGTCCGACCACGATCGTCGTCATGGCCACTCCAGACTCCTGCCGGCGCGCGCCGATCGCTCCGGCTATTGCCTCGGCCAGCCAGACGACCCCGACCCCGGCCAGCACGCAGGCGATCACACCGCCGGGCAGCAGGTAGCGCGGCAGCCCGTAGGCGACCTGGGTAATGATCGCGACCAACAGCGCCCAGGCGATCGCGCCGGCGCCAAGCCACAGCAGCACCCTCTCGCGCCGGATGTAGGCGAACACGAGTCCGACGGCCGCGAACACCAGGGTCGGCACGCCCATCAGGCCGGCGCTGCTCCTGAGCTCAGCGAACGCGGTGCCGGGCGATCCCTTGCCTCCGAGCGCGGCGCTCCCGGCCTGGAAGGCATTGCCGGTGATGACCTTGGGTGGGCCCAGCCAGGCGATTGGAATCAGGATCAGCAGCCCGACCACGAGCGGCCGTGTGCCGGGCACGCGTAGCCACAGGTAGACCGCGTACAGGGCGAGGAAGACGGAGAACTCGGGGCGGTTCAGCGTGGCCAGGAAGACGAGGAAGAACGCGACGCGCGGCGACCCGTTCAGGTGCCGATCGATCGCCCAGAGGGTCAGCGCCGCCACCACCGGCTCCGACGCGCCGCGGGCGACGTAGAACATCCAGTCCTGGGTCAGGCACAGCGCGAGGACGGCGACGATCCCGGCCAGTGGGCCCGCGAACCGGCGGCCGAGCCGGAAGGCGGCGACGAGCGCGAGCAGCGACGCCGTCCGCGTCACGACCAGCCACAGATTCGGCGCCGCGTGGCCGAAGAAGCCGAAAATCGTGGTGAAGAAGACCGGGAACGGCTTCCATGACGGCCCGCCGCCGAGACCGACGGGGATCTTCGACGAGGACAGCTCCTGGCCCCAGTCGATCCACGCCCATGGATCGGAGCTTGGCACCCACGAGATCACGATCACGCTGATCACAGCGAGCACGAAGCAGACGAGGCACGTGATCGCAACCGGCGTATCGATGAACTCGTCTAGGCGCCGGCGCGCGGACGGCCCGGCGCGCGCGCTCTCGGGCGCAGACGGGGTCTGCACGGCGGACTGCGAGCCAATCATGAGGGCGACACAGTACAGTCACTCTCTGTCGCCGACCTCAACGGTCGATTAGGTCTGCCGGGAGGGTCTCGGACCCGTTGGTAACCTCAGCCGTCGCCGGCCCAGGTCGAGGCCGGTGCGGTGCATTCGCGATGAACACTTACACCGAAGACAGGGTCTCCGAGGCCGCGCAGCCAGGAGCGGAGACGACCCGCGAGCCGGACGCCTACACGGTCTCGATCGTCATGCCCTGCCTCAACGAGGCGGAGTCACTTGCGCCGTGTCTCGAGGCGGCCAAGGACGCACTGGCGAAGGCGGGCGTGCCCGGCGAGGTGATCGTCGCCGACAACGGCAGCACGGACGGCTCGCAGCAACTGGCCGAGTCGATGGGCGCGCGCGTGGTGGACGTCAAGGCGCGCGGTTACGGCAGCGCGCTTCAGGGCGGATTCGCGGCTGCCCGCGGCAAGTACATCCTCATGGGAGATGCCGACGGTTCCTACGACTTCAGGCACCTGGACCGCTTCCTCGAGAAGCTCGACGCCGGTGCCGATCTGGTGATGGGCAACCGCTTCGCCGGTGGGATCGCCCCCGGCGCGATGCCACCGCTGCATCAGTACTTCGGCAACCCGGGGCTGAGCTGGATGGGCCGGCTGTTCTTCGGCGCCCCGGTGGGGGACTTCTACTGCGGCCTGCGTGCCTTCCGGCGCGACGCCCTGCCCAAGCTCAACCTGCAGAGCCCGGGCATGGAGCTCGGCGTCGAGATGGTGGCCAAGGCCGCGCTGTACAAGCTCAACATCACCGAGGTCCCGACGACGCTCTCGCCGGACCTGCGCAGCCGCCCGCCGCACCTGCGCACGTGGCGCGACGGCTGGCGCACGCTCCGGTTCTTCCTTCTCTACAGCCCGCGCTGGCTGTTCTTCTATCCCGGCCTGATCCTGATCGCGCTCGGGCTCGTGCTCTCGATCGCGGTGCTGCCGGGCCCGCTGAACGTGATCGGGGCGCGCCTCGACGTGCACACGCTGCTCTATGCCGGCGCGGCGATCGTGGTCGGCTTCCAGGCCGTGTGGTTCGCGGTGCTGGCACGCGTCTATGCCGCCTCGGAGGGCTTCCTCCCCGACAGTGACCTGGTCGAGCGCGCGCGAGGGTTGTTCTCGCTCGAGGCGGGCATTCTCGCCGGGGCACTTCTTCTGCTCGCCGCCGTGACGCTCTCGGTGATCGCGTTCGTCCGCTGGGACGATTCGTCGTTCAAGCACCTCAACTACCCGGACTCGCTGCGGCTCGCGATTCCCGCCGCGGTGGCGCTGATGCTCGGCGTGCAGACGATCCTGTCGAGCTTCTTCCTCAGCGTGCTCGGGATCAAGCAGGTCCCGCGCGCCGACGACTAGGTGGTCAGGCGACCGCGCCGGCCTGGCGCTGGCCGTAGAGGAACCCGATCAGCGCGGCGGTCACGCTGGGGTCGAACTGCGTCCCGGCGCACCGGGTGAGCTCCTCCACCGCCTCGCTGTGCGACCGCGCCGCTCGGTAGGGCCGGTCGGAGGTGATGGCGTGGTAGGTGTCGGCGGCGATGATGATGCGGCTGCCGAGCGGGATCTCATCGCCGATGAGCCCGTCCGGGTAGCCGCCGCCGTCCCAGCGCTCGTGCTCGTGGCGGACGATCCGCGCGACCGTGCCGAGGCCCGGCAGAACGCGCAGGATTCGCTCGCCGATCACCGGGTGCTCGCGCATCAGCTTCCACTCGTCGTCGGTCAGGGGGCCGGGCTTGTGCAGGATCTCGTCCGGGATCGCGACCTTGCCGATGTCGTGGAGTAGGGCGGCCGATTTGACCCGCTGCACCTCCACCGAGTTCAGGCCGAGGTTGCGCGCCACCGCCCCCGACATATCGATCACGGCCTCCGAGTGCTCGCCCGTGTAGCGGTCGCGCTCGAGCAGCGCCACAGCGAGGGCCTCGATCGCGTCGCGCTGGGCCCCGTCAGCCTCGCCCTCGCGCTCGGAACCGCTCTCAGCCGCCAGCACCGCGCGTCCGCCGCCGCTCTGCTGGGCGTGCTCGCAGGCCAGTCGCGCGTTGGCGAGCAGGCCCTCGGCCGCTCATCCCGCGCTGCAGCATCGCGACACCCATCGAGGCGCCGGCCGCCCGGATCACGCCCTCGCCGACGACCTCGAGCTCGACCAGCAGGCGCTCGAGTGAGGGGAGCACGCCGTCGGCGCTCGTGTCGGGGAGCAGGAGGCCGAACTCGGCCTGGCCGGTGCGGCCGACGTGATCGTGCGAGCGGGTCGAGTCGCTGAGCCGCCTGCCGACGGCGATCAGGAGCTCGTCGCCGGCCTTGAAGCCGTGCCGGAGCTCGAGCGAGCGGAAGTCGTCGATCGAGACGACGACGACCGACAGTGCGCGCTGGTAGCGGCGTGCGCGCTCGACCTCCTCGGACAGGCGACCGCGGAACGCCCGGGCGCTGAGCAGCCCGGTGACGCTGTCAAGCCGCAGTCCGCGAACGTGGTCGGCCTCCAGTTCGGCCACCCGCTGGCGCAACCACGTGACCTCACGCAGCAGATCGTCTTGCTGGCCCCTTCTCAACATGCATGCGGGGCTATCGGCATTTCGTCCATTTCTCGTGAGGCTTCTGGTGGGTCATGCCCCCGGCTGGCGAAATGGAGGCGTCCGGGCGCCCGCGCAGAATCCCCCCACATGGTCGTCCTCGGCATCGATCCCGGAACGGCGAGCACCGGATATGGCGTCGTCAGCGCCGAGGGCTCGCGTCTGCGGGCGCTCGAGGAGGGGGTGATCTCGACCCGCCCGGGTACGCCGCTCGAGCGGCGGATGGCCGACATCCACGCCCGGGTCCTCGAGCTGATCGACCTCCACGCACCGGATTCGCTCGCGATCGAGGAGCTGTTCTTCGGGGCCAACGTGCGCACTGCGTTCGCAGTCGGCCAGGCTCGAGGCGTCGTCCTGCTGGCCGCCGGGCAGCGCGGCCTGCCCTCGCGCTCCTACACGCCCCAGCAGGTCAAGGGCGCGGTCTGCGGGCACGGCCGGGCGGGCAAGGACCAGGTCGCTCGGATGGTCGTTCGTCTGCTGGGTCTGACCGCCATGCCGGCGACCGATCACGCCGCCGACGCGCTCGCCGTGGCGATCTGCGAGCTCAACCGGGCGCCGCTCGCGCAGGCGGTGGCGCGTTCATGATCGCGCTGGTTTCCGGGACGGTCGCGGTCCGCCGGGCCGACCACGTGGTGATCGAGTGCGCCGGGGTCGGCTACCGGCTCGCGATCTCGGCCGAGACGCTCCGCCACGTGCCCGCGGTCGGCAATCAGGTCACCCTCCACGCCCACCTGGTCGTCCGCGACGACGCTCTGGCGCTGTACGGCTTCGCCACCGAGGAGGAGCGCGAGCTGTTCCTGATGCTGCTCGGCGTGCAGTCGGTGGGCCCGAAGGTCGCGCTCGCGGTCCTGTCTGGCGGCCCGCCGCGCGAGCTCCTGGCCGCGCTCGCGGCCGGCGACTCGGGCCGCTTTCAGGCCGTCCCGGGCATCGGGAAGCGCACGGCCGAGCGGATCATCGTCGAGCTTCGGGAGAAGGTCGGGGCGAGCCTGCCCGAGGAGGCGATCTCGATCACCCGCGCCGATGATCCACGCGGCCTCGCCCGCGAGGGACTGATCGGGCTGGGCTACAGCCCGCAGGAGACCGATGAACTGCTCGACGGCGCGGACGGCGACCGGCCCGAGGACCTGATCGCGCACGCGCTGAGGACGGCGCGCCGATGAACGCCACCGCTCGGAGGGCGGACACGTGAGCCAGGCGGTCGAGCGGATCCAGGCGCCCGAGCCGCTCCCGGACGACGATTTCGACGGCTCGCTCCGGCCCCGCCAGCTCCAGGACTTCATCGGTCAGGAGGCCCTCAAGGACCAGCTCGGGGTGTCGATCGCCGCCGCCGCGGCCCGGGAGGAGGCCCTTGACCACGTGCTTCTGGCCGGCCCGCCCGGGTTGGGGAAGACGTCGCTGGCCCAGATCGTGGCCGCCGAGCTCGACGTCCCGTTCATCCAGACCGCGGGTCCTGCGCTCGAGCGCAAGGGCGACGTCGCGGCCTTCCTGACCGCGCTCGAGCCACGGTCCGTGTTCTTCGTCGACGAGATCCACCGGCTGCCGCGCGCGCTCGAGGAGACCTTCTACCCGGCGATGGAGGACCGCGCGCTCCCGATCACGGTCGGGCAGGGGGCGGGGGCGAGGGTGGTGACGCTCGACCTGCCGCCGTTCACGCTGATCGGCGCGACCACGCGGGCCGGACTGCTGACCACCCCGCTGCGCGACCGGTTCGGGATCCAGCACCGCCTCGAGCATTACGAGCCCGCCGACCTGGCCCGGATCGTGCGGCGCTCCGCCCGGTTGCTCGGCGTCGAGATCGACGCCGGCGGCGCGGTCGCGATCGCCGAGCGCAGCCGCGGCACCCCGCGGGTGGCCAACCGGCTGCTCAAGCGCGTGCGGGACTACGCCGAGGTGCGGGAAGGGGGCGTCGTCACGGCGCCGGTGGCCGCCGCCGCGCTCGACCTGCTCCAGGTCGATCACGAGGGCCTCGACCGGCTCGATCGAGAGATCCTCCGCACGATCTGCGAGAAGTTCTCCGGGGGTCCGGTCGGTCTCTCGACCCTGGCCGTCGCGGTCGGCGAGGAGCAGGACACGATCGAGGACGTCTACGAGCCCTATCTGCTCCAGCGCGGCCTGATCGAGCGAACCCCACGGGGCCGGGCCGCCACTCGACGCGCGTACGAGCATCTCGGCCTCGAACCACCCGGCCCGATGACTCTTCTCTAACGCTTAATGTGGACTGCGATCTTTGGTCGCGTCTCCTAGGGGCGCCCGGATGACTGGGTTCCCAGGGCAGGCGCGTGCCGTCCGCGGACGCGTGTCACGTTCGTGTCCTCGGACGAGGGCGCGCCTGCCGATAAGCCCGACGCGGCCCTGGCTATCCTGCGAACACGTCTCATGTCTCACGAGCACTACTTCATCTGTCCCCACTGCGGCAATCGCTCGGCCGGGCTTCAGCGCACGCAGGGCTTCCGTCGCGAGACGCGCGGGTGCGAGAAATGCGGCTTCGCCTACCTGTTCGAGCTTCTGGACGACTATTACCCGGCCCCCAACGCGGCCTTCTTCGCCTGTGATCGCGAGGGCCGGATCGTCGATTGCGGACGCGGCTCCTTCGAGCTGACCGGGATCAGGACTGAGCAGGCGATCGGGCGGCCGGTGCGCGAGGTTCTCGGCCTCAATTTCGAGGACGGATCGGACCATCTCGGAACCGCGTTGGAATGGGAGGTCCGCGTCCAGGGCAAGCCGGTGGCGGTCAACGCCGAGCGCGACCTGCCCGCCAACGCGGTGGCCGACATCTTTCCCGCCTACGATGACGAGGAAGGCGGGGTGCTTCTCGTGCTCACGCCGACGAATCATCACTAGTGGCACCCCCGGATGACCACTAGCATCCAACTCAGTCGATGAGTGATCGTCAGCGCCACGGCTTCATTCTGCTGTTCGTCCTCGGGCTGCTCGGCGCCTCGGTGCTGGTCATGGTCTCGTCGAAGACTCGCCTGGGGCTCGACCTCAAGGGCGGAGTCGAGCTCGTCTACCAGGGCCAGCCGACCGCGCAGACCCCGACGGTCACGCAGGACGCCCTGTCGCGTGCCGTCGACATCATGCGCGAGCGCGTCGATGCCCTCGGCGTCACCGAGCCGGAGATCCAGACCTCTGGCGGGAACCAGATCACGGTCGGTCTCCCTGACGTGCAGGACATCGCGCGTGCGGAGAAACAGGTCGGCACGACGGCGCGGCTCGAGTTCTATGACTGGGAGGCGAACGCGCTCACTCCGAACGGGAAGACGGTCTCGAGCCAGCTCCTGACGCTTGACCCGAACGCGGTCACGACCAGCCAGGGATCGTCGAGCGGCGCCGGCCCCGGCCTGCCTGGTGAGGGCTCGATGTTGCTCTACGACGCGGTCAAGCTAGCGGCCAAGCAGCCGCCGGCGAAGACCGCAAACCCGGCCCGTCTCGGCTCCGAGTACTACATGTTCGGGGCCCCCGGAAGCGCTGCCTGCGCCCAGGCGGCGAAGGACGCCGGGACGACTCCGACGCCAGGCGTTCACTGCCTGCTCTCGGGGCCGGACGACAACGTCCAGGATCTGATCTCCGGCCTTCCGGCCGGCGTCAGCGCCTCGGAGGGCGAGCAGGTCGTGGTGCCGCCCGGGACGGTGGTGCTGCAGGCCGCCGACGCCAACCAAGCGCATCCGACCCCGTTCAACAGTCCCTCGGCACAGTTCTACGTGCTCAAGGACAACGTCTCGCTGTTCGGCAACCAGATCTCCAACCCGCAGCAGAGCACCGACTCGACCGGGTCCCCCGACGTCTCATTCGGGTTCACCTCCAGCGGCGGCAGCGCGTTCCAGAAGGTCACCTCGACGATCGCGCATCGCGGTGACCTCGTCAGCGTCGGCCAGAACTACAACCAGCACTTCGCGGTCGCGCTCGACAACAAGCTGATCACCGTCCCGCAGATCGACCACAAGCAGTATCCGGACGGCATTCCCGGTGACAATGGAGCCGAGATCACCGGCGGGTTCACGATCCAGTCGGCCCAGGACCTCGCGACGCAGCTTCGCCTCGGCGCGCTCCCGATCAGGCTCAAGCTGATCTCGGAGTCGCAGGTGTCGGCGACGCTCGGAAAGCAGGCTCTGCACCAGGGTCTGCTTGCCGGTCTGGCCGGCCTGCTCGTCGTTGCGATCTTCCTGATCGCCTTCTACCGCGTGCTCGGCGTGATCGCCACCGCCGCCCTGATCGTCTACGCGGCCTACTTCTACGCGCTGATCAAGCTGATCCCGATCACGCTGACGCTCCCGGGCATCGCCGGTCTGATCCTGACGATCGGTGTCGCCGCCGACGCCAACATCGTCATCTTCGAACGCGTCAAGGAGGAGATTCGCGCCGGGCGGTCGATCCGCCAGGGGATATCAACCGGCTATCGCAAGGGCCTGACGGCGATCATCGACGCGAACGTGGTCACGATCATGACCGCGTTCATCCTGTTCGTGCTCGCCACCGCCGACGTCAAGGGCTTCGCCTTCACGCTGGGCATCGGCACGATCGTCTCGCTGTTCACGGCCGTGCTGGCCACGCAGGCGATCCTGATGACGATGGGCGACTCGCGGCTGATCGCGAGCCCCTCGGCGCTTGGTGCGGGCGGCAAGCGCCGGCCGTGGCGCTTCGACTTCATGGGCGCCTCGCGCTACTTCTTCTCGATGTCGGGCGTGATTCTGCTGATCGGCGCCTTGGCGATCGGAGCCAAGGGGCTGAACCTGGGCATCGACTTCACATCGGGGACAAGGATCACCGCAAGCCTCGAGCGTGCGGCGAGCGAGGCTCAGGTGCGCTCGATCGTGTCCGGCGTCGGGAGCCGCCAACCCCGAGGTTCAGAAGGTGACCAACAAGGGGCTCGGCCCCGACGTCTACCAGGTGTCCTCCAAGCAGCTCCAACCGCGCCAGGGTGGCGCAGGTGCGCTCCGCGCTGACCACCAAGTACGGACTGCGATCGTTCGACTCGACCTCGGTCGGGCCGACTTTCGGGAAGACGATTGCCAACAGCGCTCTGGTGGCGATCATCGCCTCGCTGCTCGTGATCTCGGCCTACGTGGCGCTCCGGTTCGAGTGGAAGTTCGCGATCCCTGTCCTGATCGCCCTGATGCACGACCTTTTGATCACGAGCGGCGTTTACGCCCTGACTGGCCGGGAGGTGACGACAGCGACCGTGGCCGCGCTGCTGACCATCTTGGGCTACTCCCTCTACGACACGATCATCGTGTTCGACCGGGTCCGCGAAAACATGCCGCGAATGCCGCGCGCTGCCTTCTCGCAGATCGTCAACCGGTCGATGTCCGAGGTGCTGACCCGGTCGCTGGCCACCACGTCGTGCACGTTGATGCCGATCATCGCGCTGCTGCTGTTCGGCGGGGCGACGCTCAAGGACTTCGCCTTCGCGCTGCTGATCGGCGTCGCGTCCGGCGCCTACTCGTCGATCTTCATCGCCTCCCCGGTGCTCACGCAATGGAAGGAGCGTGAGCCCCAGTACCGTGCCCGGCGGCACCGGATCGAGGAGGATCTCGGGGCCGTGCCAGCCTACGCCGGCACCGCCGCCGACATCGAGCCGACCGCCAAGCGCGCGCGTCGCACCGGCCGCCTCACCACGCCCGACCCCGACACCGTGTCCGCGGCCGAGTTCGAGCAGATGAAGCGCGACCTCGAGGTCGAGCGCGGCGCTCCGAGCCGTCGCACTTCGACGCTTACCAAGCGCACCTCGCACACGGCCGAGACCGACGCCCCGGCGGCGACCAAACCCGCCCAGCGCCAGGGCGACGGTGCGCCGCGGACCGGACCGAGCGACTCGGGCGCGCCGGGGGCCGGACGCAGCGATCCCGGCGTGCCTCAGAGCGCTCCGCCCGCGCCGGCTCCCGATATCGCGGAGAATGAGGGCGTGTCCCCGGTCTCCAAGCCCAAGGGCGCCTCGAAATCGCGCTCGCAACGCCGACACGGGAGACGCCGCTGATGGGGATGCTCGCCTGGGTGATGATGGGCCTGGCCCTGTGGCACTTCACGATCTGGCTGCCCGACCGCTTTTGGGGCGGGATCGTGGGCGCCTTCATCGGGGCGCTGGTCGGCGCCGTCGTGTTCGGCTTCATCGTCAGCGGCTTCCACATCCCCGGCCGCCACGACACGCACATCTCGACGGCGCTCGAGGCGATTCCGGGCGCGTTGATCGGCATCGCCCTCGTCTATTTCGAGGGCGTCCGGCGCGAGCGCGTGACCGAGCAGGCCGGCATCGGCCTGACCTGATAACTGTCACGGCTGCCCGATGGTCCCGGGAATCCGTCGGGGCCGGGGCATAGCCTGGCAACGTGCCCGAGGCAGCTCTTACCGCGCTGGGCCCGTCCCCAGCCTCTGATCCCGCTCGCCTGTCCGTCGTCAGTGAGGCGGCGCCCGCCGCAGAGCGGGCACAGGCCGAGCTTCTGATCCCGGCCTACGACCTCGCCGCCGCGGCAGCCCTCGGGCACGAGCTGGGCGTCAGCCACGTCCTCGCCCAGGTGCTCGTCCGGCGCGGACTGTCCGACCCCGCTGCCGCGCGCGAGTTTCTTCATCCGCGCGAGGCACACGACCCGGGAGCGTTCGAGGGGATCGATCAGGCCGTGGCGACGATCGAACGTCACGTGCGGGCCGCCGGCCGGATCGTCGTCCACGGCGACTATGACGTCGATGGCGTGTGCGCAACCGCCGTGACGGTGCGCGCGCTGCGCTCGCTTGGCGCCGACGTGGGCTGGTTCCTGCCCGGACGCCTCGAGGACGGGTACGGGCTCTCGCTCGAGACCGTGGAGCGCCTGAGCGCTCGCGGCACCACTCTGCTCATCACCGTCGATTGCGGGATCACTGCGGTCGAGGAGATCGCCGCCGCCCGCCGGGCGGGGATGGACGTCGTCCTCACCGACCACCACGCCCCGAGGGCCGACGGCCGCCTCCCCGACTGCCCGATCGTTCATCCAGTCGTGTGCGGCTACCCGACCCCGGACCTGTGCGGCACCGCGGTCGCGCACAAGCTCGCGGAGGCGCTCGGCGCGGCCACGGCGCCGGACGACCGAGAGCTCGTGGCGCTGGCCACGGTCGCGGATCTGATGCCGCTGCGGGGAGAGAACCGCCGGCTCGTGCGCGAGGGGATCGCCGCGATGGCGAACACCAGCCGCCCCGGGCTCCGTGCCCTGATGGCCGTCTCATCCGTCGATCCGAGCGCGCTTGACTCGGGCGCGCTCGGGTTTCGTCTCGCCCCGCGGATCAACGCCGCCGGCCGGATTCGTCGCGCCGACGCCGGACTCGAGCTGCTTCTGACCGAAGACCTTGATCGCGCTCGGGAGATCGCCGAGGAGCTCGATTCGGTCAACGCCGAACGGCGGGCGGTAGAGCAGCGCATCGTCTGGGAGGCCGAGGCGCTGGCCGCGCGGGCCGGTCCCCGGAGCGCGTTCGTGCTCGCGGGCGAGGACTGGCACCCGGGCGTAATCGGGATCGTCGCCTCTCGCGTGGTCGAGCGCCACCATCGCCCGACGATCCTCATCGCGGTCGACCGACACGGGATCGGTCACGGCTCGGGACGCAGCATCCACGGCTTCGACCTGCTCGGTGCGCTCCACGCCTGCGCCGAGCACATGGAACGCTATGGCGGGCACCGCGCCGCGGCCGGTCTGACCATCCGGAGCGATCGCCTGCCCGCGTTCGCAGAGGCGTTCGAGCGGCACGCCGAGGCCGTGCTCACGCCCGACCTGCTGCGGCGGCTCGAGCGTGTCGACGCGATCGTGTCGGGCTCCGATCTCGGCCTCCCGCTGGCCGAGGAGCTCGAGGCGCTCGAGCCGTGCGGGATGGGCAACCCAGGACCGCGGCTGCTCGTACCTGGCGCGCGCTTCGGCGAGGTGCGCACGATGGGCGAGGGCCGCCATGCCCGGTTCGCCGTCACCTCTGGCGGGGCGATCGCCCGCGCCGTCGCCTTCGGATGCGACGGGCGCCTCGCCGTGCCCTCGGGCGAGCCGGTCGACGCCACCTTCCGGCTCGAGCGCAACGTGTACAACGGCGCGGTCGAGCCACGCCTCGTGCTCCGCCACGCTCAGCTCTGCGCTCCGGGACCGATCGAGGTGATCGGCGAGCCGGAGGATTATCTGGCAGGCGGCCTTCGCCGAGATCGACCGAGAGCCGGGGGCGTCCGCTCCGTCCGCGCCGGCGCCCGGCCGCATCGTCCTCGATCGTCGCGGCGAGAGCCCGCTCGCCGTAATCGCCGACGCGATCGCCGCCGGAGGCGACGTCCTCGCGGTCTGCGCGGACGTGCCGCGCCGCCTCGGCGGACTGGCCCGCTCGCGCCGGCGGTTTTACGCTCATCGGCCACCACGCACTGGCTGCCGACCCCCGGCTGGGGGCTCCGTTCGAGCACGTGGTCGTTCTCGATCCCGCCTCCGGCGTCGAGGCCGACGCCGGACTCCGCGCGGGGTCCGGGTTTACCCATCTGGCCTGGGGCGTGGCTGAGCTACGCTTTGCGGAGCAGATACATGAGTTGGAGTACGGCCTTCGGACTTCGCTCAGCGCCCTTTTCCGGGGTCTCAGGCAACGGAGCAGGGTGGCCGGTGAGGAACTCGAGAGCCTGCTCCGCGGTGACGGTCCCCACGGCCGTCCGGCGAGGCTCGTCGGCCGACTGATCAGGGTCCTCGTGGAGCTGGACCTCGTCAGCCTCGACCGGGATCTGCCGGCCCTGGAGGTCGCGAGCACGGCGCAGACGGCGCTCGAACGCTCGCCCGCCTACCGGGCCTACCAAGCCCGATACGAGGACGGACGAACATATCTGAGCAGCGCAAATCATCGGCCAAGCGTCTGAAGCGCGAGGGATCGCGCGCGGCTGAGGCCGGGCGCGAGGTCAGCGGCGCACAGACGTCCGGCAACGGCGCCCCGCAAGGCTCAACGCTCGTCGCGTCGCGGATCCCGGTCGATCGGGTCGAGCACGGAGACACCCGGACCGCGATCGAGCGGGCCGAGCTGACCGCCGACCGAGCGGCGGCTGCTGAGCGACCTGTTCGCGATTGTCGGGGAGCACGCTGAGCAAGCCGCGATGGCGATCGACCACGAGCGCGTCGAGGAGGCGTTCGTCTACTCGTGCGTCCACCACGCTGACCAGCGGCGCAAGTCAGGCGAGGAGTTCATCATCCACCCGGTCGGCGTGGCCAAGATCTGCGCCGGCATGCGGCTCGACACCGAGACGCTGTGCGCCGCGCTGTTGCACGACACGGTCGAGGACACCTCGGCGTCGCTCGAGGAGGTGGACGAGGCGTTCGGCGAGGAGATCGCCGGCCTCGTCGACGGCGTCACGAAGCTCACCGGCCTGACCTTCCAATCGCGAGACGAGGCGCAGGCGGAGAACTACCGCAAGATGATGGTCGCGATGGCCACGGACATCCGGGTCATCCTGATCAAGCTGGCCGACCGGCTGCACAACATGCGCACGATCTCGGCCATGCCCAAGCAGAAACAGATCGAAAAGGCGCGGGAGACACTCGACATCTACGCGCCGATCGCCCATCGGCTCGGTATCCACGCGATCAAGTGGGAGCTCGAGGACCTCGCGTTCCAGACTCTGCACCCCCGCAAGTACAACGACATCAAGGGCCTCGTCGCCCAGCAGCGCGCCGAGCGCGAGCGGTACGTCAATCAGGCGGGCGAATATCTGTCCAAGGAGCTCGACGAGCTGGGGATCGAGGCCGAGATCTCCGGTCGCGCCAAGCACTTCTACTCGATCTACTCGAAGATGACCAAGAAGGGGCGCGAGTTCAACGAGATCTACGACCTCACGGCGATGCGCGTGATCGTCGGGTCGGTCAAGGACTGCTACGGGGCGGTCGGGGTGATCCATTCACTCTGGAAGCCGCTCCCGGGGCGCTTCAAGGACTTCATCGCGATGCCCAAGTTCAACATGTACCAGTCGCTGCACACGACGGTCATCGGTCCGGAGGGGCGTCCGCTCGAGATCCAGATTCGCACGCGCGAGATGCACGACATGGCCGAGTTCGGGATCGCCGCGCACTGGATGTATAAGGAGAACGCGACCAAGCTCGGCGCTCCCGGCAGCCCGAACCTCCGCGACTCGGAGGGCAAGCTCAAGTGGCTCCGCTCGTTGCTCGACTGGCAGCAGGATCTCCACGATCCGGGCGAGTTCATGGAGACGCTCAAGGTTGACCTGTTCGAGGACGAGGTGTTCGTGTTCACGCCGAAGGGCGAGGTCAAGTCACTCGCCGCCGGCGCCACCCCGCTCGACTTCGCCTACGAGATCCATACCGACGTCGGCCACCGGTGCGTGGGCTCGAAGGTCAACGGCAAGATCGTGCCGCTGTCCTACCAGTTGCGCTCGGGCGACATCGTCGAGGTGTTGACGTCCAAGCGCGAACGTGGACCCTCGCGCGACTGGCTGGCGCTCGTCAAGACGACTCGCGCGCGCAACAAGATCAAGGCCTGGTTCAAGGCCGAGTCGCGCAAGGACACCGAGCACGCGGGACGCGAGCTGCTCCAGGAACACCTGAAGAAGCAGGGGCTGCCGGCCCAGAAGCTGGTCGGTTCGCCGCTGCTGGCCGACGTCATCCGCGAGATGGGCTTCCGAAAGGGAGAGGACTTCTACATCGCCCTCGGCGGCGCCAAGATCTCGCCCAAGGTCGTCGTCAACAAGGTGATGCAGCGTCTCAAGCAGGGCGAGGCGGCCGAGTCCGAGCCGACGGCCACCGACGACCTCCTGCAAACGCGTCGTCGCCGCTCGCGGCCGACGACGTCCTCCTCGCGCTACGGCGTCGCGGTCGAGGGGATCGACGAGGTCATGCTGCGGATGGCGAAGTGCTGCCGTCCGGTGCCCGGCGATCCGATCGTCGGCTACATCTCGCTCGGCCGCGGGATCACGATCCACCGCGAAGACTGTCCCAACGTGGCTGTGCTGCGGAAGGATCCCGACCGCTTTACGCCCGTCGCCTGGGACGGTGACGCCGAGACCTCGTTCCGGGTCGAGATCGAGGTCGACGGGTGGGACCGCCACCGGCTGCTCGAGGACATGTCGCGGACGTTCGCCGAGGCGGGGATCAACATTCTCGAGGCACGTTGCACGGTAAACCATCCGATGGTCAAGAATCGGTTCGTGGTCGAGGTCGGGGACACGCGCTCACTCGACCAGGCGATCAACCGCCTGCGCAACATCGACGCCGTGTTCGACGCCTTCCGCGTCACGCCGGGCGCCGGGTAGCCGAGTGATCCGCCCGGCGGCTGGACAGCGCTGATGGGCGTCGTTCGCCGGCGCGCCGACGCGGGCTGGCGCTAGGAGAGCTCAGGCCCGTCATGCTCGCGCTGAGGCGCGGCGACGCGAACCGTCCGCACGCGCGTGCTGGGCAGCTTCGAGATCAGCACCGCGTCGCCCGTGCGAAGGGTCTTGACCTCGTTCGGATGCACTCGGAAGCGCTCCACCTGTCGGCGCGTGCCGCGGCCGGTCCGGTGGCCGCCGAGGTAGCGCCCGCCGATCTGCTCGGTCTCCTCCCAGGCGGTCACCGTACCGGCGAGCTGCGAGATCGTCTGGGCCGAGCCCGGGACGTCCTGGCGGTGGGCGATCTTCACCCCCACGATCCCGAGCACCTGGTCGCGTAGGCCCGGCGCCGCGCGATCGAGGTCGGCCATCTCCTGTGTGGCGAGCAGCACGGGCAGTCCGGCCTCGCGACCGCGTGCCAGCAGGTGCAGCATGTTCTCGGCCCCGAGGGCCGAGAACTCGTCCACGCCGACGATCGCCTGTGGCCTTGGCCCGGCGCGGGCGAGGCGGCGCCCGGCCGCGCTGGTCAGATCCTGCACCACCAGGGTCCCGATCTGCGCCGCGAGCTTGCCGTACGTGCTCGAGTTCAGGCTGAACACCACGACGCCCTCGCGCTCGAGCGCGGCGTGGAGGTCGATCGACGGACGACCCGCGCCCCGTTCTCTCGGCGACAGGAATCCGCCCGCGCTCGACTCGGTGACGATCGCCAGTCGCGTCCCGAGGCCGCGGACGGCGCTGAGCTGGTCGGGCGTGAGTGACGAGACGTAGTCGTGCAGGCGATGAGCTCGGTCGCCCGGCAGCGCCCGCGCAAGGCCCAGGAGCCGGTGCGGTTCCATCGCCGCGACCACGTCATCGAGCGCGACGGCCCGATCCGGCCGCGCGGCCCGCAACGTCTGCAGCGCGATCTGCACGTAGCGCTCGGCCGCTCGCTGATAGTGCGGCTCGGTGAAGCGCTCGGTGGCGATCAGCTTGTCCTTGAGCTCGGTGGCGTTCCCGTGTTCGAGCGGGTTCCAGACGCTGGGCCCGTCCAGCGTCCAGAGCTGGAAAGGGCGGCCCGCGGCCGCCGCCGCAGCTGCGAGCTCGCCGGCGAACGCGGGGGAGCCCTTGAGGTCGACCGCCACCACCGGGTGGCCCCGGCGGACGTGATCGGTGAGGATCCGCAGCAGCGTGGTCGATTTCCCGGCCCCGCTGGCGCCGACGATCAGGCCGTGAGCCGCCAGCTCGCGGTCGCTGAGCGTCACCTCGCGACCGCGGCGGTCGACGCCGAGACTCGTCGCTGGACCGGCCGCTCTGGCGTCCACCGCCTCCGCGTGACGCGCGGCCCGTTCCCGGAGCCCTCTGAAGCCCAGCCCGGCGATGGCGGCCGCGATCGTCGCCGCGGTGGCCCAGGCGGGCGGGGAGAGGAGCAGCACCGCGAACACGGGCACGAGCCAGTAGGGCGGACGCCGTCTTGCCGGTGCGTCGCTCACCGCGCGAGCGCCCGCTGCGCGCTTCGGGTGAGCCCGCGCCCCTGGCCGCGCTGGCGCTCTAGTCCGGTCACGAACTGCACGTGGACGAGGTTCGAGATGCCAAGCCGACGAGCCGACGCCTGGATCCGGTGGCCGATCGCCCGATTCTGCACCAGGTAGACGACGGCGTCGATTTGGCGATCGACGGCGTAGCCGGCGAGGATTCTGTCCCGGCGATGAAGTCCCTTGGCGGTCAGCTCGAGCTCGAACGCGATCCGCCGGCCGCCCGGAGTCAGCAGCGTCAGATCGGGGTAGTGCAGGCGCTCGCGCCCGCCGGGACCGATCCCGCCCAGGCGCACGCCGAAGGGCTCGCCCTCGCGGTGCGGTGAGAGGTCGTGCGAGCGCATCGACCGCTCGGAGATCACCTCTCGCACGGCCCCGAACGTCCCCGCCCGTGCCGCCAGCCACAGCCACGCGACGCCCAGATCGTGGTGAAAGCTGCTCACGTCTGCTCGCAGCGGGCGGTAGCTGCGACCGACCGCGCGCAGGCCCCTCGCCGTGGCCAGATAGAGGCCCGGCTGGCCGTGCAGAGCGAAATCGCGTTCCAGCATGCCCGCCGATGTCAGTGCGCGGAGTCGGGTGTACGCGACTGAGGCCGAAGAGCCGAGGAAGCGGCGGGCGTGCTCAGCGGTGATGATCCGGTGCTCGGAGGCGAAGGCGAGGAGCTCCAGGTCGCGGTCGGTGAGGCGAAAGGTTTGCCTCCTGGTCGCGGCTTCCACGCCTTAAAGAGCGTCGGGGGGGCGGGAGTTCACCCCCCGGCTCAGAGTCCCGGATGCGGGAGCGAGCTGGTGTTGACGACCTCGAAATCGCGCCCCGTGAGCTCGTCGAGCAGGTGCAGCGCGCTGTTGTTCCAGTGCCTGTCTGGTGCGCCCGAGATGTACCAGGCGGTGCCGTTGTCGGCCAGCATCATGCCGTAGTGCTTGAGCGCGATGGCCACGATCCGAGCCTGGTAGGGCAGATGCGAGATGTCGACGTTCGCCTTCAGCCGCACCCGAAGACCCATGGGCGGATTGAGCCCGGTGCACGAAGGCTCATGCGCCATGTGCCGCGCGGGGTACACGTAGGCGGCTGATGTGCACGGGGCGGTGAAGCGGAGCGCATGGTCGATCACACCGCGCTTGACCTCGTCCCAGCGCACGAGCCCGGGCAGGATCGCGAGTCCGGCGGCGTCCGCCGAGGTCCAGCCGGCCGGGCGCAGATGGTTGGAGCGGAGATTGAAGATCGCGCCCGAGCCCGCCGACCAGCGTTTTCCGCCGTCGTGCGGATGGGCGTTGTAGAGCTCGTAGTCCTTGCACGAGTCCTTGTCAACGAGCAGAACGTGGCGGTCGCCGGTGGACTGGCGGCCACCCTCGATCGGAACGCCGGGCGGGATCGGGTAGCGGCCGTGGTCTGACTCGCTCGAGTACTTGAAGCGCACCGGAACCCGCCGCGTGTGGTTGGAGACGATCGCGTACGGAATGCCGATCGGACCGCCGTTGTAGAGCCCGGAGCCGAAATCGGGGTGCACCGGATCGCCAAGGCTGATGCTCGCGATCAGGCGAGCGGAGTTGTCAGCAACCGGCAGTCCGTCGACCCGCTGGTTCCACGAGTTGTTGGCCGGGAAGATCGGGCAGTTTGGCGCTCCGGGCAGCGAGTGGGCGCTCACAAGGCCCGGGATCAACGAGACCACGAGACAGGCGAGGACGAACAGGACTCGGCGCATCGCGGGCGATCATAGGGCGTGCAGCACGCGCCGACGCCCGTGCGTGGCCGAATTGTCGGAGGGTCAGGAGACGACGAGGATGCCGCGACGACGGACGGCGAACACGGCCTCATCGGCCTTGCCGATGTAATCGCCGTCGACCTGCAGGGGCAGTGGCCGCTCGTCCCGCGATCGAACCGTGAGCCCGTCGACGCCCGAGAACGGGTGCACCCTGCGGTGTCGTGTGAGACGAGCCCGCTTCGACAGCGCGCGCCAGGTGATCGTCGGAATGTCGATCGGGCTCGCGCGCTCGAGCACCACCCCCGCAAGATCGCCACTGCCGAGCGAGGCGCCCTCGGCCATTTCGACCGGGCGGTCCCCGAAGTAGGTGTAGGGCGCGGCGTTCTGGACGATCGCGGTCACGCCGGGAACGACGTCGTCGCCGATCATGGCCTCGATCCGCGGTGGCCGGATCAGGTAGTGGCGGTTGAATGTCCCGACCCCGGTCCACGTGTAGTACCACTCGCCCAGTCGCGCCTTCAGGCGGGGGTGGGCGTCGACCCGCTCGACGACGCTGGCGTCGAGCCCGACGCCGGCTGAGAACAGGAACGCACGGTCGTTGACCATGCCGAGGTCGACGTGGCGCGGACTCCAGTCGTCGGCCATCTGCAGCAGATGCTCGGTCGCGTCGACGACGTCGGTTGGGATCCCGAGCATCCGGCAGTACACGTTCGTGCGTCCGCCAGGCAGGCAGCTCAGGGGCGTGTCCGACCCAGCGAGGCCGTTCGCCGCCTCGTTGACCGTCCCGTCCCCGCCGAACGCGACCACGACGTCGTAGCCCTCGCGCGCGGCATCGCGGCACAGCTCGGTGGCGTGGTCGCGGGCCTCGGTGTCGATCGCGTCGACGTGGTAGCTGCCGCGCAGCGCGTAGACGACAAGATTCTTGAGCCGGTCCGAGACGGTCGTTGCGTACGGGTTGACGATGATCAGCATGCGCTTGCTCGGAGCGTTCCCGGACAGGCTGAGCGCCTCCTCGAGGCGCGCAAGCGGATCGGTCGATGTGGCGGCCATGCCGCACACCCGAACACCATCGGGGTCCGGTCGTTACGTTTGCTTTATCTCAGAGCCTGCGCCGCGGCTCGGACCCGGTCAGCTTCGGCGCGAGACGCTGCCGTTTCGGGGGTCGGATTGCTCGTTTCGAACCCCGCCCGAAACATCGCACCTTTGGGTATACTCCGGTTCACATAGCTGTACGCATCAAGAGGGGTGGAGGGACTGGCCCTATGAAACCCCGGCAACCTCCCGCAAGGGAAAGGTGCCAATTCCATCAGGCTCCAACAATTAGCCTGGGAGATGTGGATAGGCGGTTTCACAGGACCTCCGACCACAGACCCCGGCGGAGGTTTTTTATATATGCCGCCAGAGTCTCTTCGCTGCAAGGAATGTCAGACGACGTATCCGCTTGACGCGCGATACGTTTGCGAGCGCTGCTTCGGCCCGCTCGAGGTCGCGTACGCGGCTCGCGAGCAGGCTGATCCGGCTGAACTGCGCCGCAGGATCCAGGCCGGCCCGCACTCGCTGTGGCGCTACGGCGACTTTCTACCCGTTTCCACGCCGCCCAAGGACACGCTCCCGGCAGGCTGGACGCCGCTGCTGCGCGCCGACCGGCTGGCCGAGACGATCGGCCTCCGCGAGGTGTGGATCAAGAATGACGCCGCCAACCCGACCCACTCATTCAAGGATCGGGTCGTTTCGATCGCGCTTGCGCGCGCCCGGGAGCTCGGCTTCCAGACGATCGCGTGCGCCTCGACGGGCAACCTGGCCAACGCGGTCGCCGCTCACTCCGCCGCCGCCGGGCTCGAGTCCTACGTGTTCATCCCGGCCGACCTCGAGGAGCAGAAGGTGCTCGCGACCGGCGTGTACGGGACGAACCTGATCGCCGTGCGCGGCAATTACGACGACGTCAACCGGCTTTGCACCGAGCTGTCGGGCGATCATGAGTGGGCGTTCGTGAACATCAACATGAGGCCCTACTACGCAGAGGGGTCAAAGACGCTGGCCTTCGAGACCATCGAGCAGCTCGGGTTCGAGCTCCCCGACCGGGTCGTAGCGCCGATCGCGTCCGGCTCCCTGTTCACGAAGATCGCACGTGGATTCGAGGAATGGCTCGAGCTCGGGTTGGTCGAGGGCGAGCTGCCCACGTTCAACGGCGCCCAGGCCGCCGGCTGCTCGCCGGTGGCGAGCGCGTTCGAGTCGGGGCAGGACTTCTGCCGTCCGGTGAAGCCGGACACGATCGCGAAGTCACTGGCGATCGGCAATCCGGCCGATGGGCCCTACGCGCTCGACCTCGCCCGGCGCTCCGCGGGCTCGATCGACTCGGTCACCGACGAAGAGATCCGCGAGGGAATCAAGCTGCTGGCGCGGACGACCGGGATCTTCACCGAGACCGCGGGCGGCGTTACGACTGCAGTGCTGGCCAAGCTGGCGCAGCGGGGGGACATCGACCCAGATGAGCGCGTGGTCGCTTACATCACCGGCGAGGGTCTGAAGACGCTCGATTGTGCCCGGGGCACGTTCGAGACCTGGGAGATCGACCCCACCGTCGAGTCCTTCGAGGCGGTCGGCGATCGTATCCACGTCCCCGCTTGATATGACTCCCGGCAACATGGCGGTCAGCGTCAAGATCCCGACTCAGCTCCGAGCCGCGACCGACGGCGACTCCACCGCGGAGGTGGACGGGTCCACCGTCGGCGAGGTCCTCGACTCGCTGTACGAGCGCTACAGCGAGCTCCGCGCCCGGATCGCCGAGGACGGCGGGCTGCGGCGCTTCGTCAACGTCTACGTGGGGGGCGAGGACATCCGCTTCCTGGACGGTCTCGATACGCCCGTCAGCGACGGCGATGAGGTGACGATCCTGCCGGCGGTCGCGGGCGGCTAGTCGGGACGCCGGGCGCGCGGGGCCAGGGCGAGCTCGAGCGCCCGCTTGACTCATGCGTCGCCGGCCATAGGCTTATGTTGGGCACCTGGATCGGAGGAAGACCGAATGCTCGTAGACGCAGCGCCGCTGCCGAACCCTGAGTACCTACCGGAGCGCTCCGTCGCGGAGCGCAGGGCGGAGGGACGAGCCGTGCGCAAGAGGGCGCCGCTCGAGCGCCACGCCGTGTGGTCGCCGCCGAAGAAGCGGGCTGACCCGGTGGAGATCCTCGAGCGCCAGGCCGCCGACCGGGTGCCGGAGCTCGTGCCGATCCGGTATGGCCGGATGGAGCTGTCGGCGTTCGCGTTCTACCGTGGCGCCGCGGCGGTCATGGCGGCCGATCTCTCCGGCACGCCGCTGTGCGGGCTGCGCTCGCAGCTGTGCGGCGACGCCCACCTGCTGAACTTCGGGATGTTCGAGACGCCTGAGCGCTCGCTGATCTTCGGCCTCAACGACTTCGACGAGACGCTCCCGGGACCGATCGAGTGGGACCTCAAGCGACTGGCCGCGAGCGTGGAGATTGCCGGGCGTGACCTTGGGTTCGGCGCCAACGCGCGCGAGAAGGCGGTCAGGGCAACCGCGCGGGCATATCGCGAGGCGCTGCTCGAATTCGCCGAGCAGAGCAACCTCGCCGTGTGGTACGCGAACCTGCCCGCGGAGACCCTGTGCGCGCGCCTTGAGGGATTCGCCGACCGCAAGTCGGGCCGTGAGGCCGGGAAACGGCTGCGCCAGGCGCTTCGCCGCGATCACCTGCATGCCTTCGACCGCCTGGTCGAGCAACACCGCGAGACGGTCCGCTTCGCCAGCCGTCCGCCGCTGATCGCCCCGATTGAGGAATTGCTCGACAGCGAGCAGCGAGAGCGCTACATCGAGATCGTGCAGTCGTTCCTGCGCCAATACCGCGACAGCCTCTCACCGGTGCGCCGGACTCTGATCGAGTCCTATCGCTACGTCCACATGGCGCGCAAGGTGGTCGGGGTCGGCAGCGTCGGCACCCGCGCCTGGGTCGTGTTGCTGACCGGACGCGACGACGACGACCCCCTGCTCCTGCAGCTCAAGGAGGCACAGTCATCCGTGCTCGCCCCCTACGCCGGCGAGACGATCTACGAATCGCAGGGGCGGCGCGTGGTCGAGGGCCAGCATCTGATGCAGGCCGCCAGCGACCCGATGCTCGGCTGGTACCACCTGAAGGGCTGGGATGGTCGGCACCAGAGCTTCTACGTCCGCCAGCTGTGGGACGGGAAGGCCTCGATCGACGTCTCCCACCTCACGTCGAAGGGACTGCGCGTCTACGGAGAGAGCTGCGGCTGGAACCTCGCGCGCGGCCACGCCCGCTCCGGAGACCGGGTCGCGATCGCCGCCTACCTAGGCGAGAGCGAAACCTTCGACCGAGCCATCACGGCGTTCGCCAGCGCATACGCGGACACGAATGAGGCCGACCATCAGCGGCTCCTGGCCGCGATCGAGGAGGGCAGGATCGAGGCGATCCCCGACCTTTGAAGCGTCGGGGCGCGCTGCGGCGCGTGGGCCGGGACTCGGCCGGATATATTGGCGCGGATCCGCCGGTCCGTCTGGGTCATCAGCGAAGGGGGAGTTCCGTATGGGGCGCTTGTCGAAGTCTGGCTTTGCCGTGGGTTTCGTCGCGCTGGCGATCGCCGGCGGCGGTGCGTATGCGGTTGCGGCCTCGAGTGGCGGCACGATCACGGTCTGTGTCAGTCATAAGGGCGGGAAGCTTTACAAGGCGAAGGGATGCGCGAAGGGCGACCAGAAGCTCACCTGGAGCCGGCAGGGGCCCAAGGGTGCGATCGGGCCGCGGGGGATACAGGGCTTGCCCGGCAAGGACGGAGCGCCCGGCACGGCGCGGGCCTATGCGTGGGTCCTCGGCGGGACAACGCCCAGCCTCGATCCCAACCGCACGAAGGGGTTCACCGCCGTAACCCATCCCGGCGGCCACGCCGGCTTCTACTGCCTGACGCTCAGCTCGAACATCGTCGCCTCTGAGGTCGCGCCCGCCGTGAGCGTGGCATGGAACCCGGCCTTCGCGGGAGTCCCGGAGTTCGCGGAGCCGGTCGAACCCTCGCAAGTGAGCGGCACGTACGCCTGCACCGGGAACGCCATCGAGGTTCAAACGCTCTCGGACACCAACCCCACACCCACGTCGAACCTGGACTTCACCGTCGACGTCCCGTAGCGAGGCACCGTCCCGGGGCGGTTGGCCCGGGGGCCGGGTGCGGTGGCCCTCCGCGGGCGCGTTGGCCCCCGGGCGCGGTGGCCCGGGGGCCGCGGTGGCCCTCCGCGGGCGCGTTGGCCCGGGGGCCGCGGTGGCCCGGGGACCGAGTTTTCCGCCTCGCTACGCCTCGGCCGAGGCCTGCGCCTGGACCCCGAGGCCGATCGGGCACGACACGCCCGTCGAATGGTTCGGACAGTAACCCCACGGGTTCTTGTGCAGGTACTGCTGGTGGTAGTCCTCGGCGTAGTAGAACGGACCGGCGGGGGCGATCTCGGTCGTGATCTCGCGATAGCCGGCCGCGCTCAGGCGCTCGGCATACGCTTTGCGTGAGGCCTCGGCCGCCTTCGCCTGGGCGTCCGAGAAGGTGTAGATGGCGGAGCGGTACTGGGTGCCGACGTCGTTGCCCTGGCGCATGCCCTGGGTCGGGTCGTGGTTCTCCCAGAAGAGCCGCAGCATCTCGTCGTACGAGGTCTTGGTCGGGTCGAAGACGACCAGCACGGCCTCGGTATGGCCGGTGTGCGCGCTGCACACCTCTTCGTAGGTCGGGTTCGGGGTGAACCCGCCGGCGTAGCCCACCGCCGTCGTGTAGACGCCAGGCGCCTGCCAGAACACCTGCTCGGCGCCCCAGAAGCAGCCCAGACCGAACACGGCCTGCTCGAGGCCCTCCGGGAACGGCGGGCGCAGCGGCGTGCCGAGCACGGCATGGCGATCCGAAACCTGGATCGGCTCGGAGCGGCCCGGCAGTGCCTCCGAGTCATCAATCATCGTGGTCTTACGGCCTATTCCAAACATGAGTACAAGGGTAGTCGCCCAGGCATTACGGACCGGGAAATTCGTGGGGGGTATGTCCAGTTGGCTCGGGTTGGCGAGGGCCGCGTGATTCGGCGGGGTGGCGGGGCGGGCGGGGCGGCGGGGTGGCGGGGTGGCGGGCATCAGGCGGCCGGGCCCCCATAACCTCGGAAACCCGTCGCGGCCCGCGAGCAGTCGAGATTAAGTCTGCTCAGCAGACCCAATCCGGCATTCTCGCAGCGCCAGATCCGAGTTTTCGAGGTTATTCACGCTTCCCCGCCATCACACACCGGACCACACACCCCAGCATGCCATCCACCCCCAGCCTGAGCCGTACTAACGCAACAAATTGACCCGGTTGAACCGAGGGAGGCGGAAAATTCCCCGTGGCGGGGAGTTTCGGACCTCGGTCGCCTGGGCCGACACGATTTGCTGCGTTAGTCCCGGGCGATCGCGAGGCCACCCGGGCCGCCCCCCGGCGAGGCCACCCGGGCCGCCGCCCGCCCCGCCGCGCCCCCAAACAACCCCCGCCAAAAAACCCCCGACCCCAACCCCCTACAGCACCAACGTCCGGTACCGCACCGCGCCGCGCGCCACGGCCCAGCACTCGACCACGTCGTGCACGAGCAGGTAGGGGATCGCCCAGATGCCCGCGCCGGCCCCGGCGGCGCGGCGGCGCAGCTGGAGCAGGTGCATGGTCACGAGCATCCGCGCCAGCCAGCGCGGGCCGGCGAGCGACGACCAGCGAGCGCCAGAGCAGGTAGTGCCAAACGTTCCAGAACACTCCGTGCACGAGCATCGAGCGCGTCTGCGGATGCTCGGCGAAGATCCGGATCGTGGCGGTCCAGCGCGCCGCGACGCGGAGCTGGCCCGCGGACGCCGGTCCGCTCGACGGCGTGGCGGACGATCGCGTCGTCGGCGAACTCGGTCCGGCCGGCCGGACTCGATCGCGCGCCAGGCCAGGTCGGTGTCCTCGCCGCCCGGGCGCGAGGCCGAAGCCCTCGTCGAACCCTCCGAGCTCCTCGAGCGCGGCGCGCGGATAGAAGATGTTGCACGTCTCGTACTGGGGGCCGAGGCGGCGGATCGTGACCGTGCGGGCCAGCAGTCCGGCCCCGGCACGAGAGCTCTCGGGCTCTGTCCGGCCCTGGATGATCGCCCCCGGATGCCGGCCGCAGGCGCTGAGCCCGGCCGCCAGCCAGTCCGGCTCGGGAACGCAGTCGTCGTCGGTGAACGCGACCAGTGCGCCCCGCGCGGCCCGCCAGCCGCTGTTGCGCCCGCCCGCCGGCCCGAGCGCTCCGCGCGTGGCGAATCGTCCGCAGCCGCAACCCGCCGGCCGCGACCTCATGCTCGAGCAGCCCCCACGTCCCCGGCGCCGAGCCGTTGTCGACCACGACGACCTCGAACCGATCCGACCCGATCGTCTGAGCCCGCAGCCCGGCCAGGAGAGCGGCCAGGCGCGCGGGTCGGTTGTAGCTCGAGACGACGACCGACACCAGCGGTTCGGGATCGCTGCTCGATCGCGCTCGAGAGGCCTGGACGGTCGCCCACGGGGCAGACGGTATAGCTTGTCCGCCATGGCCGAGGCCCCGAGAAATGCCCGCAATCTGGTGATAGTCGTGCTCGACAGCCTGCGCTACGACACCTGGCTGGCGGCCAAGCCGAGGAGTCTCGCGGGACTTGGCCCGGCGCAGCGGCGGTGGAGCTACGCGTCCTGGACCGCGCCATCCCACTACAACCTGCTGATGGGCCTGATGCCGCACTCGAGCCCGGCGCAGGTGTACGCCTCGGAGTACTACAAGGAGGACTTCCTGCGCTACACCGAGCGGCTTGGGGTCCCGGAGATGGAGTTCAGGCGGCTGCTGCCGTCGATCTTTCTGCCCACCTACCTGAAGCACTCGCTCGGCTACGCGACGCACGCACGGGTCTCGATGCCGGTGCTGAACCCGTTCACGCCGATCAACCGCGACTTCGACTCCTACGAGCTGATGCCGGCCCACAACGACATGGCCGCGATGGTCGACCAGCTGCACTTCGACGAGCAGCGCCCGTCGTTCTGGCTGCTGAACGTGGGGGAGACCCACTACCCGTACGCGTGGCCCGGCCAGAACGCCGACGAGCTGCCGCACATCTCCGGCGTGCACGGCGTGTTCAAGCGACTCGACCAGATCCGCGCCGAGGGCGAGGAGCCGGCGGAGTTCTTCACCGAGGCGCGGCTGCGGTCCCTGCACGACCGCCAGATCGCCGCGCTCGAGTACCTCGACGGTGTGTTCGACAAGCTGCTGGGTCGCCTGCCGCCGAATACGTGGCTGATCGTCACCTCCGACCACGGCGAGCTGTTCGGCGAGGACGGCTACTTCGGTCACGGTCCGATCGCGCACGAGAAGGTGCTCGAGGTGCCGTTCGTCGAGGGGCTCGTTGGCTGACGCCCCCCGGCGGGGAATGGACATCGCGCTGCTCAGCCCCTGCTTCTGGCCCGAGGTGCGACGGGGAGCGGAGCGGTTCACGCGGGAACTGGCCGACGGCCTGCTCGCGCGCGGGCATCGCCCGTCGATGATCACGAGCCATCCGGGCCCTCCCAGCCGCACCGTTGAGGACTGCCTGCCGATCACGCGGGTGCCCCGGCCTCCCCAGGGGCGCCTGCTCCGGCGCCACTACGAGCCGTACCTGACCCACGTGCCGCTCAGCTACATGGTGCTGCGCCGGGGGACTCACGACCTCGCGCATGCGGTCCATCCTCCGGACGCGCTCGCCGCCGCGCGCTGGCGTCGGCGCACCGGCCGGCCGGCGCTGCTCTCGTACATGGGCGTGCCGGACCGGCAGGGACTGTGCGAGCGGCGACGACGCCTCGACCTCGTCCTGCGTGCGATCGACGGCTGCGATGCGGTCGTGGCGCTGAGCGAGTACGCCGCCGCCGCCTTCCGCTACTGGCTCGGCTATGACGCGCCGGTGATCGCCCCCGGGGTTGACCTCGAGGCCTTCGTCCCGTCGCCGGGACGAGCGGAGCGCCCAACGATCATCTGCAGCGCCGCGCCCGAGGTCCCTCGTAAGCAGGTCGCGCTCCTCGTCGAGGCGTTCAAGATCCTGCGCGAAGAGTTACCTGAGGCGCGCCTCGTCCTCTCCCGCCCGAGCGATCCGGCGACGGCACAGCGAATGGCCGCCGAACTCGAGAGCCCGAACCTCGAGTGGGCAGATCTTGACGATCGCGCTCGCCTGGCCCGCGCATACGGCGAGGCGTGGGTGGCCGCACTCCCGGCCCGGGATGAGGCGTTCGGCCTCGTGCTGGCCGAGGCGCTGGCGTGCGGGACGCCCGTGGTCGGCTACGACCACGCGGCGATCCCCGAGGTGATTGACCGCCCCGGCATCGGCGGCTTGTTCGATTCACCCGAGCCGGAGGCGCTGGCCTCAGCGCTGAACGGCGCCATCGAGCTGAGCCAGGACCGGCAGACGCCCGAGCGCTGCCGGGCTCGGGCAAAGGAGCTGTCGACCGACCGCTGTACGGAGCGCTACGTGGCCCTCTACGAGCGGGTCCTGAAATGATCGCCAGCGTCGCGGTCTCCTCGCGAAACCGGCCGCTCCGCCTGCGCTGGATGCTCAACGCGCTGCGCGAGCAGACGCTCGCCCCGGACCGCTTCGAGGTGGTGGTGGCGCACGACTCGAGCTCGCCGGAGACCGAGGAGATGCTGCGCAGCCACCCGCTGAGCACGACCGGGCAGCTGCGCCACATGCGGTTCCCGGACGGCAGCGTGCTGGCAGGCGCGAAGCGCAACGCCGCCTGGCGCGCGGCGCGAGCGGACCTGGTGCTGTTCACGGACGACGACTGCCGGCCGGCACCGGACTGGGTGGAGCGCGCCGTCGAACTGGCCCGAGCGCATCCCGGCGCGATCCTGCAGGGGCGGACCCTCCCCGATCCCGCCGAGTCCGCGACGCTGCTCGGCGCGCCCTGGGCGCGAACGCAGCTCGTGGAGCCGGTCACGTTGTGGGCGGAGACGTGCAACATCGCATATCCGCGCGAGCTGCTCGAGCGCGTCGGGGGGTTCGACGAGGAGATGCTCGTCGGAGAGGACACGGACCTCGCGCTCCGCGCCCAGGAGTCCGGCGGCCAGCTCGTTGCCGCGCCCGAGATGCTCGTGCTGCACGCCGTGCAAGAGCGCTGGCTGTTCGGGACTGTGCACTCGCTCGGCCGCTGGGCCGACATGCCGCTGCTGGTCAAGCGCCGGCGCGAGGTCCGCCGCTGCCTGTGGGGCCGGATCTGGTGGAAGCCCGAGCACGCCGCCCTGGCCGCACTCGCGGTCGGCGCCGGGTTGTCTCGGTCGCGCCGCCAGAAAGCGCTGCTGGCTCTTCCCTGGGTCGGATTGGCCATGCGCCATCGCGGTTATGGGCCGCGCGGACTCGCGCGCTCGGTCAGTGAGCTCCCCGGCCGCGCCGTGATCGATGCCGCCGAGATCGCGGTGCTGGCCCGCGGAAGCGTCCGCCACCGGACACTCGTGCTGTAAGAGCCTCTAAGCGGCTACATGTAGCCGAGCAGCTTCATCTGCCGCTCGATCGCCGCCAGCTCCTGCTCGGAGGCCCGGCGGACGTCGGCAGCGGGCACCGCAGCCGGGGCGTCGGTAACCGACGAATCCTCCAGCGCCGTCCGCAGGGCCGCCACGTCGCCGCCAAACTCCGAACCGACCGGATCGAGCGGCGCCCGCTCGTCCGGGTCGCTCGAGAGGTCGTAGACGAGCTCGGCGCCGTCACGGACGACGAGCTTGTGCCGGCCGTCGGTGGCGGTGGTGTAGCCGGCGGTCAGCCGGCTGACGGCGTCCTCGTCGAGCTGCCAGCGCCGCGCGAACTCTCGCAGGATGGGGTGGTCGGGCCGGCCGATCGGGTCGTACTGGGCGACCGCGACCCCCTCGGGCAGCTCTCGCTCGAGCCACGGATGACGCTCAAGGCCGGCGGCATCCGCGATCAGCCGCGGCAGCTCGGCGAGGCTGAACGGCCCCTCGCGCTCGATCGATCCCGGGCCCGCAAGCACGAGCGGGACGTGGATCAGGCGCTGGTCGAGCGAGAAGCCGTGGGCGATCAGGCCCGCCTCGCCGAAACTCTCGCCGTGGTCTGAGGTGACGATCACGAGCGTCTGGTCAAGGATGCCGCGGTCATCGAGAGCTCCGATCACGCCGGCCAGCCAGGTGTCCATGTAGGCGGCGGCGCGCGCGTACAGATGCCGCATGCGCGCGAGCGCCTCGGGCGGGATCTCCCAGCGCCCGGCGGCGAACAGGCAGATCGACTCGAAGTTCAGGTGGCGTTGGGCCTCGAGCGCCGCGCGCACACGGTCCGAGGCGCCGAGATCGTCCCAGGGACGCGGCGGGAGGTAGGGGGAGTGGCACTCGCACAGGTTCACGAACCACATCGTCGGCACGCCCGACCAGGCTTCGATCGACGCCCGGAGCGCTCTGCCGACCGAGGCGGCGCCGTCGTCGAAGCGGGAGCGCAGACCGTCGAGAGCCCAGGCAAGGCGTGCGCGTCTGCCGTCGCCGAGGAGCGCCTCGCTCCGTTCGATCCGCTCGCTCGGCACGTAGCCGAAGTCCTCGAATCCGAGGTCGAACCCCGAGTGAGGCGAGACCCACAGGTTGGTGCTCCAACCCTTTGTCGAGTACCCGGCCCGGGCGAGCACGTTCGCGAGCACCCTGTCACCGACCTGCTCGAGCGCGGCCCCGGCGCTCTGGGGAGTGCCGCCGGGCGCCTGGCCGAGCCCGAGCCGGCGGGGAAGGAGCCCGGTGAACATCGAGGCGTGGGAGGGGAGCGTCCAGCTGCCGGTGGCATACGCGTTCGGCAGCGCGGACCCGCGGGCGGCCAGCTGCGCGATCGCGGGAGTGGCGCCCGCGGGCGCTCCGTAGGGCTCGACGGCGTCGCGCCGCAGCGCGTCGAGCACGACGAGGAGGATGTTCGGCGCCACGATCGGGCGTAGGTTAGCCCGCCGGCCTCCCGCATCCGGCCCGGCGACCGATACCGGGGAGACCCCGAGGCCCGCTACGATCGCCGCGGTGTTCACCGCCAAGGATGCCGCTTCTCGGACCGAGGGAGCGCCCGCGCCCGCGGATCCAGGCGGGGCGGCGGCGACGCTCCGGGGCATCGACACGGGGGGGCGGCCGATGCGCGCATTCGCGGCCCGCGGCGTGGTCGTCAACAGCGTCTACAACATCGGGTTGGGGGCCCTGGGCCTGCTCCAGGGCTTGATCGTGGCAGCCCTGCTCACGCGCTCCGACGTCGGCGTCTGGGGAGTGCTGGTCGTGTCGATCGGCGTCCTCGCGCGGCTCAAGCTGATCGGCATCGGCGACAAGTACATCCAGCAGGAGGAGGCCGACCAGGAGCTCGCGTTCCAGAAGGCATTCACGCTCGACGCAATGATGACGACGGCCACAGTGATCCCGTTGGCTGCCGTGCTGCCGCTGATCGCGATCATCTACGGCCATTGGGAGCTTGTCGCACCCGGTCTCGTGCTGATCACGGTGCTCGCCGCAGACGCGCTGCAGGCGCCGTTCTGGCTCTACTACCGGCGCATGCAGTTCGTGCAGCAGCGGTTACTCCAGTCGATCGAGCCGCTCGTCGCGTTCGTGGTGACGATCGCGCTCGCGATTGCGGGTGCCGGCTACTGGGCGCTCGCGTTCGGGGTTGCGGCGGGAGCCTGGGCGGGCGCGCTCACCGCGGTCGTGACCTGCCCGTACGCGATGCGCTGGCGCTATGACCGCGGAACGCTGCGTGTCTACGCGGCGTTCTCCGGGCCGATCCTCGTGACCACCTTCGCCAGCGTCGTACTGGCCAACGCGACGATGATCGCGACCAACGCGCACCTCGGCCTTGCCGGAGCCGGCGCGGTCTCACTCGCGGCCATGATCACCGCCTTCACGACCCGGGTCGATGACGTGATCGGCAGCACGCTGTATCCGGCCATCTGCGCGATCCAGAACCGTGTCGAGCTGCTGCGCGAGTCGTTCGTGAAGGCCAACCGGCTCGCCCTGATGTGGGCGATGCCGTTCGGAGTGGCGCTCGCCCTGTTCGCCTCGGACCTGGTCCGGTTCGTGATCGGCGAGAAGTGGCGCCCGGCGGTCGGCCTGCTCCAGATCACCGGGCTGGTGGCGGCCATCAACCACATCGGCTTCAACTGGGACGACTACTTCAAGGCGCGGTCGAACACGATGCCGCTCGCCGTGGCGACGGTCGTCTCCACGGTGGTGCTGCTGGCCGTCGGCCTGCCGTTGCTGTTCGCCGACGGGCTCACCGGTCTCGGCATCGGGATCGCCGCCGGGGCGCTGTCGAACCTCGTTCTGCGCGCCTGGTACCTGTCGACGTTGTTCCGCGGCTTTGAGTTCATTCGCCACGCGCTGCGCGCGATCCTGCCGACGCTCCCAGCCGTCGCCGTGGTCCTGGTGATGCGGGCGGTCGAGGGGTCTCCCCGGACGGCGGCGATGGCGGCCGCCGAGCTGGCCGCGTACGTGGTCGTGACCGTTCTGGCCACGTGGCGCACCGAGGGGCCCCTGCTGAGCGAGGTCGTCGGCTACCTGCGCCGCTAGCGGCCGAGCAGATCCGCCAGCGCGCCGGCCACGTCGTCCTGATCGGCCTCAGTCACCTTTGGACTCAGGGGGAGGCTCAGCGTGCGCTCGGAGATCTCGGTCGCGACCGGAAAGTCGGAGTCGCGCAAGCCGTAGGTGTCGCGGTAGAAGGGATGAGTGTGAACACCTCGGTAATGCACGCCGGTGCCGATGTTGCGCTGGGCTAGCGAGTCGAGCAGTTCGTCGCGCGTCAGCGGCGCGCCGGGCGCGATCAGTACCTGGTAGAGGTGGCGGGCGTGCCGCGTGCCCGGCTCCGGCGGCGGGGGAAGCTCGAGCGGAAGATCGGCGAGAAGGGCGTCGTAGCGCTCCCACAGCTCGGCCCGGCGGTCGATCCAGCCGTCGAGTCGCGGCAGCTGGTGCAGGCCGAGCGCCGCCTGCACGTCGGTCATGTTGTACTTGAAGCCCGGCCGGACGACCTCGTAGTGGCGAAAGCCGACGTCGGAGAAGCGCTGCCAGGCGCCGAGGCTCAACCCGTGCAGGGCGAGCCGCTCGATCTCGGCCGCCACCTCCTCGCTCTCGGTCGCCAGTGCGCCGCCCTCGATCGTCGAGATGTTCTTCGTCACGTAGAACGAGAACGCGGTCAGGTTGCCGAATGCCCCGATCCGCCGGCCTCGCCACTCGGCGCCGAGCGCGTGAGCAGCGTCCTCGATCACGTGCAGGCGATGGCGGTCGCGAAACTCGGCCAGCCGATCCATGTCGACCGGCCGGCCCGCGAGATGCACCGGCATGATCGCCCGCGTGCGGGGTGTGATCGCCGCCCCGGCAGCGTCGAGGTCGATCAGCCCGGTCCCCGGCACTGAGTCGACCAGCACCGGCGTCGCGCCGGCGTGCTCGACCGCGTTGGCCGAGGCGACGAACGTCATCGACGGGACGATCACCTCGTCCCCCGGACCGATGCCAAGGACGAGCATCGAGAGGATCAGGGCCGCGGTGCACGACGAGACACACCGGCAGTGCTCGACGCCGACGTAATCGGACAGCATCTCCTCGAATCGACCCACCTTGGGGCCGGTCCCAACCCAGCCCGAGCGCAGCGAGTCGACGACCTCGCTGATCTCCTCCTCGCCGATCAACGGGCTGCCGAAGACCAGGAAGCTGTCGCGCGCGGCGGCCACGCGCACGCAGATTACGGCTGATCAAGCTTCAATGGGCCCATGCAGCCTCTGAACACGCTCGTGCTCGGCGTGGGCGGGAACGTCAGCCAGAGCATCCAGAAGGCGCTTGCCCTGTCGAGCCTGCCCACGCGGGTGGTCGCGGCCTGCATCAGCGCCGAGGCGGTGGGGCTATACCTGGCCGACCGGGCCTACATCTCGCCGCTGGCCCGCTCGGACGACTTCATCCCATGGCTGCTCGAGGTGTGCGAACGGGAGCAGATCGACGTCGTGCTGTCGGGATCGGAGCTGGTGCTCGAGGTGCTGGCCCCCGCCGCGGCGATGATCCGCGAGCGCACCGGGGCGGTCACTATCGTCAGCTCGCCGGAGGTGCTCCGCACCGGCCGCGACAAGCTCCTCACCTGCCGCTGGCTCGAGGCCGAGGGCCTGCCAGTCCCCGGATACGCGCACCTCGGCGATCCACAGTCCGTCGAGGCGCTGGTCGAGCGCCACGGGTTCCCGCTGATCGCCAAGCCCCGCTTCGGCAAGGGAAGCGACGGGATCGTGACGATCCACGACCGCAACGATCTCGAGCACGTGCTCGCGGCCGAGGACCTGTCGCTGCGCGAGATCGCCGCCGACGGGATCACGGCCTCCGACGTCGTGCTTCAGGAATACCTCGGCGACGAACGCCAGGAGTACACGGTGGGCTGCTTCTGCGCGTCGGACGGGACGCTGTGCGGAACCGTTGTGATGCGGCGCACGCTTTATGCCGGCACCACGACGAGCGCGGAGCTCGGACGGTTCCCCGAGGTGCGCCAGGCGGCCGAGTCGATCGCCGCCGCGCTGCGACCGCTCGGGCCCTGCAACGTCCAGCTCCGCATGCACCACGGACGTGCGGTGCCGTTCGAGATCAACCCGCGCTTCTCCGGGACGACGGCCCTGCGGGCGCGGATGGGGTTCAACGAGGTGGAGGCGGCGCTCCGCCACTACGTGCTCGGCGAGCCCCCGCCCGAGCTGGCCGACGTGGGCAGCGGCTACGCGCTTCGGTACTGGAACGAGGTTTACGTCGCGGCCGATGCCGTCGAGGCGATCGATCGGGACGGCCGGCTGGGCGATCCCCGCGCGCACGACGTGAACATCGAGAGCTGGGGGGCCGAGTGAGGGTCCTGGTCACCGGCTCCTCTGGTTTCGTTGGCGGGGCGATCGCCACCCGGCTGCTGGCCGGCGGCGATCAGGTCGTGGGACTCGGGCGGCGGCTCACGAAGACCAACCGCGGGTTGACGAGCGCGATCGCCGTCGACCTCACCGCGCCGGGGGTGGCTGGCACGCTGGCCGAGACCCAGCCGCGCTGCGACGCGATCGTGCACGCCGCCGCGTCCCTCGATCAGAGCCCCCACGCGACCGAGGCGTCGCTCGTCAACGGTTTCGGCACCCAGCAGATCGCCGACCTGGCGGCGCGCTGGGAAGTATCGAAGCTCGTGTACATCTCGAGCCTGCCTGTGATCGGCCGGCCGTCGGCGCTGCCGGTGACCGAGGAGCATCCGGCCAACCCGCTGACGGTCTATCACGCCTCGAAGCTGTACGGGGAGCACCTGGTGGCGCTCGCCGCGGTGCCCGCTCTCAGTCTGCGCCTGACCGCTCCGGTCGGCCCGGGTATGCCCGAGGGCCGGATCCTGACCGTGTTCGTTCGCCGCGCCCTCGCCGGCGAGCCGCTCGTGGTGGCGGGCGACGGAACGCGCGCGCAGGACTACGTCGACGTCCGCGACATCGCCTCGGCGGTCAGACCGGCGCTCGACTGCGATGCGACCGGGCTGTTGAACGTCGCCTCGGGACGCGCGGTCTCGAACCTCGAGCTGGCCGACCGGTGCGTGAAGACGCTCGGTTCGAGCTCGCCGGTGACGCTGTCCGGCGAACCGGATCCCGAGGAGGGCGTGCGCTGGGAGGTGTCGATCGAGCGCGCGCGAGCGGCGATCGGCTACGAGCCGGAGCACACGCTCGAGGACTCGATCGCGGCCGTCGCGCAGGGCGCGACACCCAAGGTCGCCCATGCCTGAGAGCCCAGCCGTCCCGGACTACGACCGGATCTGGGACGAGGTCTACGGCGACCTCCAGGACCTGGGTCCGACCCACCGGCACATGATCCGGCTCATGCGCCGGGTGCTGGCGCCGCTGCGATACGCGAGCGTCCTCGACGTTGGTGTCGGCTTCGGCCATAACCTTCCCGCGCTCACGGACGGCCGGAAGATCGAGCGGTTGGCCGGAATCGACGTGTCAGAGCGGGCGATCGAGCACGTGCGGGGGCGCTGGGCGGGCGAGTTCAGCCGGGCCGACATCACGACCGATCACCTGGCCGAGACCTACGAGCTCGTGTGCTGTGCACTCGTGCTGGAGCACGTGCTCGATGACATCGCGGCGCTTCGCCAGATGCGGGCGATGAGCTCCCGTTACGTGCTCGTGACCACGATCGGCGGCCCGTACGAGCGCTACCGGCCGTGGGAGGAGCAGGTCGGCCATGTGCGCAACTACGCGCCCGGTGAGCTCGAGCGCAAGCTCGAGGCCGCGGGCTTCTCGGTCATCGACATGATCCGCTGGGGATTCCCGTTCTACAGCCCGCTGGCGCGGACGCTCCAGAACCGGATGACGGTCACGCACGAGCTGTCAGCGAGCTCGCGGCTCGCCGCGCGGATCCTGTACCCGGTGTTCTTTCTGAACTCGAGCCGGCGCGGCGATCTGCTGGTGGCGCTGGCCCGCCCGTCCTGACCCGTGGGCTCGGTCTCGCTGGGGCAGTTCGCGGCCGGGATGGCGTTCTTCGTGCCGACGCTCGGCGCGGCGCTCGCCGCCGCCGGCGTCGTCACGCACCGACGCTACGGCTACCTGCCACTCCTGCCTCGCTCGCTGGCCTTCATGGTCCTCGCCACGGCGGCGATGGTGTTCGCGAGCGTGGCCCCCGCGGCCCTCGGCGTCCTCTCGCGTCCGAGCGTGCTCGTCGCCGCGCTGATCGTGCTCGCACTCGCGCTGCTGCTCCCGGCGCCCGCAGCGAGCCCCGCTGCGCCCGACGAGCAGGCGCGGCCGCGGCCGAGCTCGGTTCCCTCGATCGTGATCGCGATCGTGACCGTCGGCGCGGTGACCGTGTACGAGCTCGCCCGCCTGCGTGTGCTGCTCACGCAGCCGCTCACGGACATCGACATGCTCGGCTTTCACCTGCCGGGGATAGCCCGCTTCATCCAGTCGGGGACGCTGTGGCGGGTCGATCAGTTCGAGCCCGGCTTCGCGACGGCGCAATACCCGAACAACGGCGACTTCCTGATCCTGTCCGCCGTGCTGCCGTGGCGGAGCCTCGCCTTCGTGCGGCTGGTGCCGGTGCCGTTCTATGCCTTCACGGCGATCGGGACCTACGCGCTCGCGCTCGAGCTGCGGGCACCCCGGGCTGCGGCCGCGACGCTCGCGGCGGCGATCGTGCCGGTCCCGGCGATGGCGCTGCTGGCGCTCGACGGGCTCCCGGACGTGATCTCACTGGCCACACTGGCCGCCGGGCTTGTGTTCCTGATCCGCCACTCGCGCTCCGGCCGCGGTGCGGAACTCGTGCTGGCCGGACTGGCCCTCGGGCTCTCGTTCGGCACCAAGTGGTACGGCTCGACAGCAGTCGCCGTGGTGCTGGTCGTGTGGGTGGCGACGCGCCTGCTCACGCGCACGGCGGCGGCCAGGGTCGCGCGAGAGGCCGCGGCGCTCGTGGGAATGGTTTTGCTCGGTGGAGGAATCTGGCTCGCTCGCAACCTGATCGAATCCGGGAACCCGATCTACCCCAAGGCCGTCTCGGCGCTCGGCGTGCAGCTGTTTCCCGGCTCGCGCGGCGACGTCGTCGACCAGTACGGATACACGATCGCCGACTACCTCGGTAAGCCGCACGTGCTCCGTACCTACATCTATCCGGGCTTCAAGCTTCGTGTCGGCCTGCTCGGCGCGGTGCTCCTCGTCGGGCTCGCGGTCGCGCTTCTCACCGCCGTGATCGAGCTGCGCCGCCGGCGCGGGAACGGCGGCGTCGTGGTCACGCTGGCCCTCGGGATCGCCGCGCTCGGCATGCTCGCCGAATACACGATCACGCCCGGCTCGGCCTACGGGCCTGTGAACGTCCCGATCCAGGCGGCGGTCAACATCCGCTGGCTGATGCCGGCGATCCTCGTCGCGGCGGCGCTCACCGCGGCAGCAGTGCCGAGGCTCGGGAGAGCCGGGTTGCTGCTCGAGCTGGCCGCGCTGGCCGGAGCGCTTGACGCGATCCGGCTCGGCCCTGGCGTCCCCGGATCCACGGTGGTCAAGGTCACGCTCCTGCTCGCCGCGCTGAGCGCGCTCGGGCTGCTCGTCGCGCGCTCGTTCAGAGGCCGCGGCCGCTCCGCGATCCGGCGACCCGGAGCGATCCTCGCCGCCGGCCTCGCGGCCCTCGCGGCGCTCGTCGTGCTGGCTCGCATCGACCAGACCCGGTTCGACCGCCACAGCTACGCGAGCTTCGACCCGACCTTCGCCTGGATCGACGCCCACGCGCCGAGCGGCCAGCGGGTCGGGATCGCCGGTGTGGCGAGCACGACCGGGCTCTCGCCGGTGCTGCCGGCGTTTGGGCTGCGGCTCGGAAACCGCGTCTCCTACGTGGGCGACCGGGTCCGCCACAGCGTGCACCTGCCGGCCGATCAGAGCTCGTTCGACGGCGAGCTGGCGCGCGGGCATTACGGCCTGCTCGTGATCGGGCTCCAGGACGCGTCGCACACCGACGCCTGGGCGCGGGCCGCCGGCTACCGGCTGGCCGCGCAGAGCCCGCGGCTCGCGCTCTACGTCGCGCCCGGGCTCGCGACCCGGTAGACGATCGCGCCCGGGTTCGCGTACACCACCCGCCCGAGCGCGGCGAGGCGCGGCTGCACGGGGCCATGCGCGCGGTCGACCAGTAGATAGGAGACGCCGAAGCGGTGCGTCATCACGGCCAGCGCGCGAGGGTCGGCGTTGTAGAACACGGCGTTGTTGAGGGCCAGCCGGTACGGGAACGGAGTGATCGCCGGGTCGGTCAGGTTCGCGGCCGGGATTGTGTTCTCCCACCCCTCGATGAATACGCGCCGCTCGCCGAAGGCCGAGTAGTAGTAGTAGGTGGGAGCGTGGCGGACGCTGTCCGAGTATTGGTTGTTGACCGCGATCACGGCGCTCGTCGGCGTGTGTCCGCGAATCCAGGCCAGCGCCCGCTGGAGGTCAGGCGTCAGCCCCTCGCCGATCGGCGAGTCGCGCGGGTAGGGCGTCGAGCGCACGCGGAGGGCCGAGATCAGGTCGTGCGTCGCGGTCAGGGGCGTCTGCAGGGCGCCGACCAGCACGACAGCGCCGGCGGCCATCAGCAAGAGGACCGGCCGCCACGAGCGCCGGCGCCAGGCGAGTACGAGCAGGCACGCGACGACGAGCAGCGGCAGTCCAAGCCACAGCGCGTAGAGCGGACCGGCGCTTGGGCTCGAGAGCAGTGCGTAGGGGAGGATCGCCGCCGCCAGCAGGACCCCGACCCAGCCGACGGCCGCGAGGATCAGCAGGCGGGTTGTTACGGGACGCGCCCGATCCCACAACCACACGAGCCCCTGCGCCGACAGGACCGAGGCGGCGGCAAGGCCGTAATAGGTGAAGAAGTTCTGGCTGCCGCCCTTGTGGCTGAGGAACAGGAATGGCCCGAACGACGCGATTAGGAGCGCGATCAGCAACGTCGTCGAGCGGGCCCGGCGGAGCTCGCCTCCCGCCAGCGCGGCCGGGATCCCGGCCAGTGTCGCCCCGCAGAAGCCGACCACCCCGACGACGCTCGCGACGATCCAGAACAGCGGGCTGCCGGTCGCGCTCAGGCGCGACTCGGCGTACTGGATCGCGACCATCGACCGCACCGTGCCCGGCGGATGAACCTGAAGCCCGCCAGACTCACCCGCATAGATCAGCCAGAAGGTCACGAGGAACACTCCGATGGTCAGCATCAGCGCGACCGCGGCCGCGCGGTCGAATCCGAGCAGTACCGCGCGGACCGAGGTGCCCCGCGCGTGCCACCACGCGACCATCCGGTCGCCCACCAGGTAGAGGGCCAACCCACCGAGGAGGACCGGCAGGATCGTCGCCTTGGCCGCCGAGCAGCCGATCAGGAGCAGCGTCAGCAGCACCCAGCCGGCCCGCCCGTGCGCCCCGCTGAGCTGCTCGTGAAGGACGATCAGCACGGCGAGGAAGACCACCAGCCCGAACACATAGCTCGGGCTGGCATAGAGCGAGAAGAAGGCGGTGTTGGCGAAGATCAGCACGTCGTGCGAGTCGAGGCCCATCGAGCCGACGAACACGAACAGGCCGGCCGCCAGCAACCCGACCGCGCGCCGGCCGCCAATGCCGCGGCCGGCGCAGGCGAGGAGGGCGACGATGTCGAGGATCAGCGGGACGATGTAGAGCCGGAACAGGACCGTCGGCAGCGAGATCCCGGTGAGCTGGCTGACCGCGGCCAGCTTGAAGTAGACGAAGTCCTCGTACGGGAGCGCCACCCCGGCCACCTTCGGGTCCGAGATCGGCCAGTGGTGCAGCGCCTCGGCCGCGACGCCGAGGTGAAAGACCAGGTCTGAGACGTAGACGACGCTGCCCGCGTGTCCGGGGAGAGGGTTGAAGAGGAAGTAGGCGACGACGATGTATCCGAGCGCGGCCAGTGACAGCGCGGCCAGCGCCCAGCTGATCGAGCCACCCGCCGGCGCCGAGGGCCGTGACAACGACCGGCCCCGGCGATGGAGCGCGAGGAGCGCAACGCCGATCACCAGGGGCGGGTAGGCCCAGAGCGCAGGGCGCGCGTGCAGCGCCGCGGTCAGGGCGAAGGCGAGGATCTCGAGCACCGAGCCGAGCGCGTAGCCGACGGCGCCGAGCTTGAGCGCGCCGGGACGCTCGCGGGACAGGGCGAGATAGGCGAGGCACCCGGGCGCCAGGACGAACAGGAGCTCGTGACCGGAGAACAGCAAGACGTCGCCGAGACTCACCCCGGTGAGCAGCCAGATGACCACGGCGGCCGCCGCCACGACCGCCGCGGGCGCCCACGGCCGGGCTCGCGTCCGATTCAGCACCGCGGCCGTCACAGGACGAGCGTGCGTGCGCGAGCGCTCCCGTACGCCAGCGAGGCGAACGTGAGCGCGTCGGCGGCGATGCGAGCGCCTGCGACCAGCGCGCGCTCGCCCGGAGGGGACTCGCCCACTTCCCTGAGCACGCCGGCAGCGTAAGGCAGCGCTCCGACGAGCGTCGCCATCCGCCGCCTCCGAAGCCCCGAGAGGAGAATCGACGCGAGCGCGAGATCGAACTGGGCGCTGGCCGGGGACAGGAACACCCGGTGGTGCAGAAAGCGCTCGCGCAGCTCCGGAATCAACGCCACGAGCGGCGGGAAATGCCGGCAGCGCGCCTGCTCGGCGACGTATTCGCTCGCCCGGCGCTCGAACACTGCATGCTGGACCGTCGCGTCGGCGGCAAAAGTCGTCACAGCGCCATCGCGCCTGGCGCGCCACACGAACCAGGCGTCCTCGCCGAACGGATGGCGCTCGGTCGCCCCGGGGCCCAGAACCGGCTCGAAGCCGCCCGCCCGTTCGAAGATCTCGCGCCGCACGAACAGGTTCGCGGTCTCGTACAACCCGTACTCGTGCCCGACCGAGACGGTGCGGTCAAACGGCCCGGGCGCGTGCTCAGGGACCACACGTCCCTGGACGATGTCGGCACCGGCGAGAGCGCCCACGCCGGCTGCAAGCCACTCGGGCGCAGGCCGGCAGTCGGCGTCGGTGAAGGCGAGTACCTCGCCTCGGGCTCGGCGGGCGCCGAGGTTGCGCGAGCTCGCCGGCTCGCCACCAGGGTTGTCCAGCAGCGCCGTGACCGCGCCCGAGCTCTGGACCAGGCGCCGCGTTCCATCGGTGGAGCCGCTGTCCACGACGATCAGCTCGAACTCGTGGTCGAACCGCTGAGCCGCGATCGCGGCGAGCGTGCCCTCGATCGTCGCCTCGGCATTGCGCGCCGGGACGACGACCGTTACGTGCACCACGACCCGCTCACGCTGGCATCCTAGTGCCGTGACCGTGCACGAGCCCTCCCTCGGCGCCCCCTTGCTGCGTGAGCAGGTGGCCGCGATCGACTGGTACCACACGCTCGAGCTCGCTCCGGGGATCGTGACTCCGGGGTGGCTCGACCATCGCCCCGTCCGGGACAGGATCCCGCTTCCCGCCTCGCTCGAGGGCAGGCGATGCCTCGACGTGGGCACCTTCAACGGCTTCTGGGCCTTCGAGCTCGAGCGCCTCGGAGCCGCGGAGGTGATCGGCGTCGACCTCCTTGACCCGCGCGCCTGGGACTGGCCGCATGGATCCGACGAGGCGACGATCTCGGCGATCGGCAGCCGGCTCGCCGGCGGGCGGGGCTTCGAGATCGCACGCGCCGCCCTGCACTCGAAGGTGACCCGGCTTGACCGCAGCATCTACGACCTGTCCGAGGCCGATCTCGGCCGCTTCGATCTCGTCTACCTGGGCAGCCTGCTCGTCCACCTCCGAGACCCGGTCCGCGCCCTCGAGCGGGTTCGCGCAGTGTGCGACGGGACGCTCGTCGTCGTCGACGGGATCGACCTGATGATGACCCTCCGCTCCCCCCGGGTGCCCGCGGCAAGGCTCGACGGCCGCGGGCGTCCGTGGTGGTGGTGGCCGAACGCAGCTGGCCTCGCCCGCCTGCTCGAGGCGGGAGGGTTCGAGCTCGTCGAGGGCCCGCGCGTGCTGTTCGTGCCGCCTGGCGAGGGGTGGAACCCACCCCGCTTCGACCCGCGCCTGCTGCGCACGCGTGAGGGGCGCTATCTGCTCACGTGTGCGTGGCGGGGCGATCCCCACGGCGTCGTCGTCGCGCGCCCGCGGCGATAGCCTCGGCGCGGCCGGCCAGCAGCCGGGCGCCGCTGAGCGGGCGGGGGAAGCGTGACGGCGCCGTCGGCTCGTAGATCACGAGGTGCGAGCGGCCGTGCAGAAGCCTGTAGACGACCACCCGCCGGCGGACCACGTGGCGCATCAGCGCGCCGATCGGCAGCCGGTGGTGGAGCTCTGGCTCGCCCGGTGCCGGCGCCAGGAAGTTGACCTCCACCAGGCGAGCGCGCCGTTCGAGCTCGCCCAGGAAAGCGAACGGCTCCGGCACGTGCTCGATCACATCGAGCCCATAGGCAGCGTCGAATCCGCCCGGTACGTCGACGTCGAGGTCGTGGACCCGCGCCTCGAGCTGGCGGTGCTCGAGGCGCCAGCGCAGATAGGCAGCGCTCGGGTTGTCGAAATCGGCGAACTCGACCCGGTAGCCCGCCTCCAGCAGGAGCAGGCCGTCTGAGCCGATCCCGCAACCGTAATCGAGCACACGTGCGCCCGGCGGCAGGTGGCGGGTCAGCTCGCGCAGGTAGGGGAGCTTTGTGCCGCTCATCGCGAACGCGGTCAGGTCGTACAGATACCCCTCGGATGTGCGGTAGAACGAGGACTCGTCTGGCGCGGCCGCGAACTCGGCCGCGAGCTGGTGCTCGTGCCGCCACAGGCGGTCGCGGTCGAAGCGCTCGCCCAGGTAGGCCCTCAGCTCCGCCTCCTCTCGGGCCGATTCGAAGCGGATCTCGGCGGCGGCTGGCACGCAGCGCCCGAGCATACGGTCCCCCGGCCCGGACGCGCCCTGCCATTCTTCAGCCCGTGAGCGCCGGCGATCCTCAGCTCAGCGTCGTTGTGCCGACACTTGGCAACCACGCCGTGCTCGCGCGCGTGCTCGACGGGTTTGCGCGCCAGCATGCCGAGCCGGGGAGCTTCGAGATCGTGGTTGTGGCCGACTGCGCCGAGACTGCGCCCGAACGCGTGCGCGACGTGGTCGCCGAGCGGCCCTATCCGGTCCGGCTGCTCACCGGCCGCCGGCAGGGAGCGTCGGCGAACCGCAACGCCGGGTGGGAGGCGGCTCGCGCGCCACTCGTGCTGTTCACCGACAACGACACGATTCCGACCCCGCGGCTGGTCGCCGAGCACCTCGACTGGCACCAGCGCCACCCGGAGCACGAGGTGGCGGTCATCGGCCCGGTTCGCTGGGCCCCGGGGCTGAAGGTGACGCCGTTCATGCGCTGGCTCGAGCACGGTGTGCAGTTTGATTTCGACAGCATCCACGGGACCGAGGCGAGCTGGTCACACGTCTACAGTGCGAACGCATCGGTCACGCGGACGCTGCTCGAGCGCGTCGGCGGCTTCGACGAAGAGCGTCTGCCATATGGGTACGAGGACCTGGACTGGGGCTACCGAGCGCGCGCCCATGGGCTCCGGGTCCTGTTCAACCGGGCAGCCGTGGTGGACCACTGGCGGCTGATGACGGTTGCGGATTGGCAGGCCCGGGCCCCGCGGCTCGCAACCAGCGAGTGGCGCTTCTGCGCGCTGCATCCCGAGGTCCCGCCCTGGTTTCACCGGATGTTCGCCGAGGCCGCGGCGGTGCCCGCCGGCGGACGGCGGTCCGCGGCGCTGACCCGATTCGTTCCCCTGGGCGCGCCGTGGCTCGGCCGCTGGGTGTGGGCGCGGGCGGGGCTGTACTGGCGACAGCAGATCGCCCCGCCCTTCCTGGCCGCCTGGGACGCCGCCGCGGCGGGCAGTCCGCCGTCGCTTCAGCCGGCTGCCTCCGCGCTGGCCGAGCGCTCGGCCAGCTCCGGCGGCTCCTGACCCGGCGGGCCGAAGTAGTCGATCACCCGGGCCGGGACGCCGGCGGCGACACAAAAGCCGGGCAGCGGGTGCGTGACCACCGCTCCTGCGCCGACGAACGTGCGCTCTCCGATGTCGGCGATGACCGTGGCCTTCGCCATCACGCTGACGTGGTCGGCCAGTCGCAGCGGCCTGAAGTCGTAGCCCTGCTGGAGCATCGGGCGGTCGCGGTCGCGAAAGCGGTGGCTACCGTCGACGACCATTGCCGCCTGGGCGAAGATGCAGTGCTCCCCGATCTCGATCGAGGAACCGCACTGGACCACGACGTCGTAGGTGAACGCGGTGCAGGCGCCGATCTCGAGCCGCGCGTCCGGGCCCTCGAACTCGGCCCGGAACCCTCGCCGGAACTCGACCCCCGGCCCGACGATGAATGTTCCTCCGCGCGGCATGTCGAGACTGAACCCCGGTCCCAGGTACACCGGCCCGCGAAATTCGATCCGGGCATGGGGGTTGCGGAACAGCACCCACTGCTTGCGCAGCCACGACATCAGCAGCGGTCCCGGCCCCGGCAGGTACATGAGCCAGACGCGCAGTTGGGGCGCCGCGCGAAGCCCGTTCCGAGCGCTCCGGATCCGTTCGAGCACGACCTCGGTCCGGCTCGGGACCGGCGTTCGCTCAGACCCCATCGGAGCCCCGCGGCGGCCCGAGCCTGGGTCGCGCCAGCACGGCCGCGTGGGGCACGCCCTCGCCCCCGGTGAGCAGGCGCTGGCACGCGCTCGTGGCGAGCGCGCGAGGATCCCGGCGGTATCCCGCGGCGCGCGCAGGGTGACCGGCGCCGAACGGCTCGCACACCGGGCGTCGCGCCTCGACGACCTCAAACCCCGCCACCTCCACCATGCGCCGGTGCCCGGCCGCGTTCGCCGTCCACCACTGGCAGCGGTTGTCATCGCTGCTCAGCTCGGCCGCCGGGCGACGCGGTAGGAGCGCGGTGAGGGTCAGCGACACCGCCTCGATCGAGAGAAACCAGCCGTGACATACCGAGCGGATCGCCTCCAGCGCGCGGACCGGATCGCGCAGGTGGAGCAGCAGGCTCCCGCAGATGACGACGTCGAACATGCCCAGCTCCTCGGGCGAGAGGTCGTAGACGTTGAGCTCGCGCTTCTCGACGTTCGAGGACAGAAGCTGATGGGCGACCTCGAAACCGCGACCCTTCTCGCCCGCGAGCTTGGCCAGCTGCTCGCCCGCCTGCGCCCTGATCGGGGCCGGCCAGTCCCAGCTCTCGTGGTCGGAGATGTCGGTGGCGATCACCTCGGCCGCGCCGCGGCGCTCGAGCTCAAAGGCGTAGAAGCCGTCGTAGGTGGCGACGTCGAGGCACCGTTTGCCGCGCACATCGGGCCACGGGAGCCGATCCACCTGCCCGCGCAGATCGAACCAGCCCGGCGTGACGGTGCCGCCGGGGAGCTCGAGCGTGTGGTACCAGAGCGGAACGTCCTGGACCGCCTGCGTGATCGCCATGGCCGGGAAGTTACCGGCCGCCCGGATCGCAGTACGCTGCGCCACCGATGAGGCCCCGCACACCCCGTCCGAGCGGCTGATGCTCGCGGCCAGCCGCGCTCGGATACTCGAGCTGCTGGGCGACGATGACGTCGTGCTCGACGTGGGCGGAGGCGCCAGCCCGTTCGCGCGTGCCGACTGGGTGATCGACCTGCTCGGCTACGAGCAGCGGGGACGCTACGGCACTGTCCCAGGCCCAGGCGAGGAGCGCTTCGGGGCCGACAGCTGGGTCCAGCACGATATCTGCGACCGCGAACCGTGGCCGTTCTCGGATCGGCAGTTCGACTTCTCGATCTGCTCGCACACCCTCGAGGACGTGCGCGACCCGGTGTTCGTGTGCAGCGAACTGGTCCGCGTCTCGCGCGCCGGGTACATCGAGGTCCCGTCGCGGCTCGAGGAGCAGAGCTACGGATTCCAGGGCCCCTGGGTCGGCTGGAGCCACCATCGCTGGCTGGTCGACCTCACCGACGGAGGGCTGACGTTCGTCTCCAAGCCGCACGTGCTTCACGGCCGGTCGAGTGACCACTTCCCATCCGGATTCCGCGATCGGCTCACCGCAGAGCAGCGCGTGCTGGTGCTCTGGTGGGAAAACTCGTTCCCCTATCGCGAGCGGATCTTCCTCGACGCGCCGTCGCTCGACGCCTATCTGGCCGAGTTCGTGGCCGCGCACGGACCGCCGCGCCGGCGCCGGATGCACTCCCATCGGCGCGGGGGCTGAGGTCAGCTGACGCTCGCGCCGGCGTCGGTGGGGCGCGCCGGATCCCCGGCCGCCGCAGCGCGCTCGGCCACGGCTTCGGTCTCGGCCCGCGGCTGGCCACCCGCGATCTCGTCGACCACGAACAGCGGCCGGCCCTTCACCTGGTCGAAGATCTTGCCAACGTAGAGCCCGGTTACGCCGCCACTGATGATGATGAAAGCGGCGAGCAGCAGCCCGAACATCGGCAGCGCCGTCCAGCTCGGAAGCTGCCGGCCCGTCACCCAGGCGCCGACCGCGTACAGGCCGAGGCCACCGCCGAGGAGCGCGAGCAGGAAGCCGAAGTAGACGATCCAGCGCAGCAGGACCGTCGACTGGAAGAACACGCCGTCGACCGCGACCTTGACCAGCTGGCGGAACGAGTAGGAGCTGCGCCCGGCGAGGCGGTCCGACTGCTTGACCTCGAGCTCGGCCCGGCGGTAGCCGAGCCAGTGCAGGATCAGCAGGTACTGGCGATCCTGGTCGCGCAGGGCGAGGAACGAGTCGACGACCTTTCGCGAGATCACGCTCAGGTTCGTGTAGTTGGTGTGCAGATTGGACCGCGAGATCATGTTGTGGAAGCGGAAGTACGCCCCCGCGGCCATCCGGCGGGGAAGGGACTCGACCCGCTCCTCGCGTCGGGACAGGACCACGTCGTAGCCCTCGAGCGCCTTTGTGTAGAGACGCGGGATCTCCTCGGGCGGATCCTGAAGGTCGCAGTCGAGAACCGCCACCCAGCGGCCACGGCTGGCCGCGAGCCCGGCCGTGATCGCCGCGTGCTGGCCGAAGTTGCGACTCAGGCGCAGGCCGACCACGCGGTGATCGAGCGCGCTGAGCTCCTGGATCAGAGGCCAGCAGTCATCGGGGCTGCCGTCGTCGACGAGGATCAGCTCGAACTCATCGGTCAACGGCTCAATCGCGGCGGCGACCCGGCGCTGGAGCTCCAGCAGGCACTCGCGACAGCCGTACACGGGAACGACCACGCTGATCTCGACCGTGCTCCGTCCGGGTGGCTGACCGTACACCCCACGCGACGCGCTCACCGGCCCGAGCGTACCAGCAGCGGTGGCGCCCGCCGGCAGTAACCTCTCGCGCCCATGCCACTGGGGCAGTACCTGCTCGGCGTCGCTTTCTTCGTCCTGACGGTCGGCGCCGTCGGAGTCGCGGCCGCGCTGATCGTCTCCCGCCGGCTCGGCGAGCTCCGTCACCCGGCCCGGGGACTGGCCTTCGCGCTGCTGTGGCTCGCCGGGCTCGTCCTCGCCACGCTGATTCCCGCCGCGGCCACCGTATTGAGCCGGGGGACCATGCTCGCCGCCGCAGCGCTCGTGCTGATCGCCGTCTTGCTGATCGTGCCGTCGCGCAGGGGCGGGCCGGCGCCGGCAGACAGGAGTCCGGATCCGCCGGAGAACCGGCTCTCAGGCGCGCTCGCCGCGCTCGGCGTCGGCGTGCTCGTACTCGTCGTGGTTGCGTTCCTCGTAGCCGCCGCGCGGACCGCGATCGAGGGCAACGACTACCTCACCTTCACGATGCCCAACCTCGGGCGCTGGATCCAGTCCGGATCGCTGTGGACGAGCAACCAGTTCACGCCGCTGATCCAGACGAGCACATATCCCAACAACGGGGATCTGATCCTCCTGACCGGACTGCTCCCCTGGCACGATGACGCTCTCGTCCGGCTCGTGAACGTCCCGCTCTACGCGCTGCTCGGCACCGGCGTTTACGCGCTCGCGCGCGAGCTCGGGGCCAGGCGGACGGCGTCGGTGCTGCTGGCCGCGCTCGTGCTCTCGATCCAGGATGTCTCCCTGCCGGCACTCCAGGACGTCAAGCCCGACACGTTCATGCTCGCGACGCTGGCCATCGGGATCCTGTTCCTGGTCCGCCACCACCGCACCCGAGCGCGATCCGATCTGCTGCTCGCCGGCCTAGGGCTCGGACTTGCGTTCGGGTCCAGGTGGTACGGGATCTCGACCGTGATCGCGGTGATCGTGGTGTGGGCCGCAGCCGAGCTGTTGACTCGGCGCCCGCTGCGCGCCCTCGGGCCTGACGCCGGGTGGCTGGCGGCGATGGTGACGATTTGGGGCGGGTTCTGGCTCCTACGCAACTGGGTCGTCACCGGGAACCCGATCTACCCGGTCAACGTCGGGGCGCTCGGTCTGCACGCCCCTCGCGATCCGTTCATCGCCGCCTACAACCTGACCGTCCTGCATTACCTGCTCCGCCCCGGGGAATTTGTGCACCAGCTGCTGCCGCTGTACCGGTACGGGATCGGAGTGCCCGGCTGGATCCTCGCCGGCGCTACGCTGCTCGCCCTTCTCGTCGCCGGGGTGCTCGCGCGCTCGTCGCGTCCGCGCGAGACGCGTGCCAATGCGGCGGTCGTCCTCGCGCTGATTGCCGGCGCCGTCGTGATCGTGGCCGCGTTCGTGATCACGCCGGCCAGCGCACAGGGCCCACCCGGCGAGCCGGTGCTGGCGCCAGGGAACGCGCGCTGGGCGCTCGGCGCCGCGATCCCGGCCGCTGCCGCCGTGGCGTGGGCGGCCACGCGCCTCGGCCGCCTCGGCCTGATCGTCGAGCTCGCCGCGGTGGTGGGAATCTGCTTCGGCTTGCACCAGCAGTTCGGCGACGTGCCGGCGAGCCAATTCGCCGAGGCGGTTGTTGTGCTCGCCGTCGCAGGGGCCACGACCTGGATCGCCATCGTGATCCTCCGCCGTTCGCCATCGGCCAACCGACGCATGGCAATCGGTGCCGGCGCGGCGCTGGTCGCGGCCGGAGCGGTGGCGGCCGGCGCCGCGATCGAGCGGCGCGTCGACCGCACCCGCTATGCCAACGCCGATCCTGCCCTGCGCTGGCTCGCGACGGCGGTGCCGTCCGGCCATCGGATCGGGATCGCCGGCGTCTGGATCAAGCTACCGCCCACATGGCCCGCGTTCGGACCGCGCCTGGGCAACCGCGTCGGCTACGTCGGCTCGACGGTCGACCACATGCTCGTCCAGTACGCGACACGGCCGCAGTTCGTGAGCGCGCTTCGCCGGGGCGGATACGACCTGATCGTCCTGGGCCGGGGCTGGTACCCGCTGAATCCGTTCCAGCGCTCCTCGCCGCTGTCCCCGACGACCGTCGCCGAGCAGGCGGCGTGGATCCGCTCGGCCGGCTATCGGCTGATCGCGGCCGGCCAGGAGTACCTCGTCTACTCGCGCACGTAGCCGCTCAGCGGGTCACCACGGCCAGGATCTCCTCGACGGCGCGCTGGTTGAACCGCCTGTCGCTGTGGACCTCAGCCGTCTCGCGGCCGCCACGGCGGAGGTCCTCGCGCAGCCGGTCGTCCCCGGCGAGCGATTCGATCGCCGCCGCCAGGCCGGCCGCGTCGCCGGCGTCGAACAGCAGCGCGTTCCGGCGGTTGGCCAGGTACTCACCCGACCCGCCGCGGCCGGTGGCGATGACCGGTCGCCCGAGCGCCATCGCTTCGAGCGGGACGAGGCCCCACGGCTCGGCCCACGTGACCGGGAACAGGACCGCGTCGGCGCTGCGGTAGACCTCGATCAGCTCGGCGCGCGGGCGTGGGCCCTCGAACCGGACCCGCTCGGCGACCCCCAGGTTCGCGGCCAGGCGCTCGAGCCTCGAGCGATAGGGCCGATCCCCGGGTCCGACGATGCGCAGCTCAGCCTCGGCGGGCAGGCGGGCCAGGCTCTCGATCGCGGTCTCGACGCCCTTCTGCTCCACGACCCGGCCGATGTATAGGAGCTTCCACCGCCACGGCGGCGGCTCGGGCTCCTCGGGCGCGTCAAGGAGGGCGGTATCGACGCCGGGCTCGATCACGGTCCAGTCCTCGGTGCGCAGGCCGTACGCGAACGAGTCGTCGCGCATCTGGCGCGAGCAGAACACCCAGCGCCCGGCGTCACCGTAATCGATCCGTGACGGCAGGCCGGTGACCCGGCCGCCGAGCCTCGCCCAGGGGCCCGAGCCGCGACCACATCCGGATCCACAGATCGTGGTGGGGGCCATAGGCCAGCCAGGGATCGAGCACGAACAGCACAGCCGGCCGCCCCGCGCGGCGCGCTCGCTCAATCAGTCCGAGTGAGAGCCCTCCCAGCGGCCACCAGGTGACGACGTCGGGCCGGAACTCGCGCACGTGGCGGTCGAAGGTCTCGGCGTTGTGGCGCTCGAGCGCGAGGCGTTCGCGCACCCGGAGCGACCGCCACTCGTGGTCGCGCCAGTACCAGTCGAGCTCGCGGTACACCTCCGGATCCTCCGGCTCGCCGGCACCCACGTCTCCTCGCCGGTAGTCGGTGACCAGGACCCGGGTCTCGTGCCCGGCCGCGCGCAGCTCCCTCGTCACGCCCTGCCAGATGACCTCGTACCCGCCCAGATGGTGGGGCGGGTAGCAGGTGCCGACGGCGAGAACTCGGATCGGCGTCGGCATCGCTGCGGATCATAAGTTTGATTCGCGGCATACTGGCGCCCGATGCAGGTGACCGTCGCGGTCGTTTCGTTCAACACCCGAGAGCTGCTGCTGCGTTGCCTGGCCTCGCTGGCGGCCGACGCGCGGGCCGGCCGCGCGGACGTGTGGGTGGTCGACAACTGCTCGAGCGACGGCTCGGCGCAGGCGGCCGGCGAAACCGCGCCGTGGGCCCACGTGGTCCAGCCGGACGGCAACCTGGGCTTCGGCAGCGCGGTGAACCTGGTGGCCGCACGGACGCAGGGGGAGTGGCTCCTGGCCGCGAACGCCGACATCGCGCTCGCGCCCGATGCGATCGAGCGCATGCTCGACGGCGCCGCCGACCCGCGGGTGGCCTGCGTCGCCCCGCGGCTCTTGCTCCCCGATGGCACCACGCAGCACTCGGTGCACCCGTTTCCGACCGTGCCGGTCTCGCTCCTGTTCAACCTCGGGCTCCATCACCTCAGCGGCTCGCTGAGCGATCGCCTGTGTCTCGAGGGATTCTGGGATCCGGAACGGCCGCGCGCGATTCCGTGGGCGATCGGGGCGTGCCTGCTGCTGCGCCGCGCCGCCTTCGACGCGGTCGGCGGCTTCGATCAACAGCAGTGGATGTACGCGGAGGACCTCGACCTCGAATGGCGCCTGGGCAGGCGGGGTTGGATCGTCCGCTACGAGCCTCGCGCCCACGTGCGCCACGAGTCCGGCGCCGCGACGGGCGGTGCGTTCGGTGACGAGCGCGAGAGCCGCTTCATGGCCGCCACCTACGCGATCCTGCGACGTCGCCGTGGTCGCCTGCGGACGTGGGCGACCGCGTGCATCAACATCGCCGGCGCCGCCGCGCGGGCGACATGGATGACTGCGCTGGCATATCCGTTCTCGCGTTGGCGGGAGCCGAGCGCGCGGAACCGTCACTGGGTCAAGGCGCACTGGCGCGGGGTGCGGGAGCCCTCGCTGGCGGCGGGCGGGAAATGAGCGGCGGCGGGGAGATGAGCGCCGCGGCCAACGCGCAGTTGGCGCGCGAGGCGTCGCGATACGTCTGGTACCACACGATGGAGCTCGCGGACGGTGTCGTCACCGAGGGGATGTTCGATCACCGGACGGCGCTGGAGCGCTACCTGATCCCGAAGGACCTCTCGGGTCTGCGTTGCCTGGACGTCGGGACGATGGACGGCTTCTGGGCCTTCGAGATGGAGCGGCGTGGCGCGGAGGAGGTGGTGGCCACGGACGTCGGCGAGGTGGAGGACCTCGACTGGCCGCCGCTGTGGCGAAACCAGGTCAAGCCGACGCTGGATGAGACCAAGGCCGAGCGGTTCGCGCTCGCTCACGCCGCGCTCGGCTCGCGTGTGCGGCGCATCGAGCGCTCCGTCTACGACCTCGACCTCGACCTGGGCGAGTTCGATCTCGTGTTCTGCGGCGACCTGCTCGTTCACCTCAAGGACCCGGTGACCGCGATCGAGCGGATGCGGCGTGTGTGCCGCGGCAGCACGATCATCTGCAACCCGACCAAGCGCTTCCGCTTTCGCCGGCGCCGGCCGCTGGCCGAGTTCGACGGGATCGAAGAATTTCAGTGGTGGGTACTGAGCGAGGCGAGCCTCGAGCGGATCATGCTCGCAGTCGGCTTCGCGCACGTCGAACTGGGGCCGAGCTTCGAGCTCCCGACCCGCCACGATCGAGGTTGGAAGGGCCTGCGCGCGATCGCTCGCGGCTGGGTCTAGAACGCGTGGTCTCCCACGCAGCAGCGCGCCGGCCGGCTGTGCGGACGGCGAATCGGGCCCATCTCGCGCTCGGCGTGGTGCTCGTCGTGGCCGCGCTGAACTTCCTCTGGCAGCTGGGCTCCTCGAGCTACTTCGTCGACGAGGTCCTCAGCCTGCAGGTGGCATCACACTCGCTCGGCGGCCTCCTGCACGCGGTCTCCCACACGGAGATCACACCCCCCGCCTACTTCCTGTTCCAGCACGAATGGCTGGCCAGAGCGGGCTCGCAGGCCGAGTGGGTGGCGCGGCTTCCGTCCGTGGCGTGCGGAGTGCTGTTGGTGGCCGCCGTCTACTGGCTGGCGTCGCTCGTCTCCGCGAATCTCATGGTGTCGCTCGGCGCGGCCGCGCTGGCCGCGCTCAGCCCGTTCGTGCTCGAGTACGCACAGCGGGCCCAGGGCTACCTGTTCGCGGCGCTTTTGGTCACCGTCGCGGTCTGCTCGGTGCTGCAAGTCCGAGCGCTCGTCCGCGCGGGCGCGGGCGTGGCTGATCGCCGGCGCGATCGCAGCGGGGCTGGCGATGTGCACGAACTACACGGCCGCGATCGCGATCGCGATGCTGTGCGTGTGGGTCGCCTCGCGCGCCGCGCTGCCCGTCCGCTGGCGCCAGCGCGTTCATTGGCGCCTGCGCGTTGATCCAGGTCGCGCTGCTGCCGCTGTTCGTCGTGCAGTGGCACAACACGCCCGGTCGGCACGGCGTCGGCAGCGCCGCCGATCTGACGCTCGGCAACGCCGGCCGGATGGCCCGGGCGCCGTTCGACGGCCGCGCCGGTGCGCTCGCGGCGGCTCGGCATCGCGGTCACCGCTCGCATCGCTGCTCGCGCTGCTGGCCGCACGTGCTCGTCTGGCGCGGCCGTGGTGGCTGGTCGTCGCGATCGCGGTCGGCGAGCCGCTTCTGCTGCTCGTGCTGCAGCGCTTTCGGCGCCCGGGTCGCCCTGACCCGCTACGCCGCGGTGGCCGTGCCGTTTTTGGTCCTCGCGATCGCCGGTGGCGTCTCGGTCGATGCCACGGATCGCGGCCGTCGTGGCCGTGGCCGCGATCTGTTCGGTCCCCGTCGCCGGCCTGCTCGCCAGCCACCAGACGATCGGGGTTCTATGCCGACGCGCGGGGTGTCGTCGACTACGTGCAGGTCCATCGCCGCGCCGGCGATCTCGTGGTCTCGCCGACGAGTCCGGGCGTCGCGGTTCCGCTCGCCTATTACGGACTGCGCCGCCTGCGGCCCGTGCTCACGTATGCGTTCGCCGGGAGTCCTGAGGCCGTCCGCTCGCTCGTCGGCCCGCCGCCGGCTGTGGATCGTGCTCGCGCTCGACAGCTCGTCGCTCAACGATGCCGTGCTCGGCATCGAGCGGCCGCTGGCGAAGCGATTCGGCTATGTCCCGGCGAGCGCGCATGTGTTCCCCTCCTCGGCTCCGCTCGCCGTCGTGGAGTGGGCGCCGCCGGCTGAGCTGTTTCCGGCAGCGGCCGGGAATATCACCCCCCGTCCCACGGCCGGATAAGGTCGACGCGATGGCCAGCTTCGGACAGCTCACCCTGATCATCCTCGCCGGTCTCGGCGGCCCGCTGCTGTCCGCGTCGAGGAAGTTCGTGATCCCGGTTGTCGTCGGCGAATTGCTGGCCGGGATCGCGCTCGGCAAGACCGGCGCGGGGCTGATCAAGCCCGATGACCCGACGATCGCATTTCTCGGCAACATCGGCTTCGCGGTCCTGATGATGGTCGCCGGCATGCACGTGCCCCTGCGCAACGGGGGCTGCTGGGCTCGCTGGGGCGAGGCGGCGTCGCTGTCCTCGTGAGCGCCGCGCTCGGTGCCGCAGGAGGGGTTCTGATCGCGAACCTGCTCGGCGTCGGCCACCCGGCGGTGTGGGCGATCCTGCTCGCCACGGGATCGGCCGCGATCGTGCTGCCCGCGCTCGAGGAGGCCGGCATCACCGCCGACCGAGCCCTGCTCGCGATGGCATGGGCGACCGTTGCCGACGTGGCCACGATCGTCGCTGTCCCGCTCGTGCTCAATCCGTCGCACGCGGTTCGGGCCGGGCTCGGCGCGCTAGCCGTGGCCGGCGGAGCGGCTCTGATCCTCGTCATTGGGCGATTGCTCGACGCCAACCCGCGCGTGCGCATCCTCCGGGACGAGTCCGCCACCCGGGTCTGGGCGCTCGACCTCCGCGTCGCTCTCGTCGCCCTGTTCGCGCTGTGCGCTCTGGCGCAGTGGGTGGGAACGAGCATCATGATCGCCGGCTTCGCGGCCGGGCTGATCGTCGCTTTCGAGGGCGGTCCGCACCGGCTCTCCGACCAGGTGACGGGGGTCGCCGCCGGCTTCCTCGTCCCGGTCTTCTTCGTCGTCCTCGGCGCGAGCCTCAACGTGCGGGCACTGGTCCAGACCCCGGCCTACCTCGAGCTATCGGGGCTCCTGATCGTCGGCATGGTCGTTGTCCACGTGCTCGCCGGCAGGGCGGTCAGGGCGCCCGTGTGGACGGGCGCTGATCGTGACCGCGCAGCTCGGGGTCCCGGCCGCCGTGGTCAAGCTCGGTCTGTCTGATCGTGTCCTTCACCCCGGCCAGGGAGCGGCGATCATCGGCGCGGCCCTCGTCAGCCTCGGCGTGTGTGCGCTCGGCGCCGCGCTTGCCAGCCGAACCACCGCGTCCGGGAGCGCACCGGCCGTCGCTCCCGCCCCGCAATGAAGAGCTTCGCCGCGACCACCGACCGACGAGGCCGGGCGCGCGTGCCTGGCGCCCGACCGTCATCGCCGACCTAGAGCTCCAGCTTCTCGAGCGCCTGGCGATAGGCCTGCGTGTCTGTCGGGACCGAGCGACGGTGTCCTTCGAGCACGGCGAGGGATTCGAGCCTCGATCGCCAGTGCCGCGAAATCGATCCATGCTGGCCAGCGGCGCAACTGCCCAGGCGCCGACCAGCATGCGGCGCGCCGGTCGACGAGACGACTGCTCGCCGCGCGGCTCGCGCTTACGTCCAGGGACGGCTGACCGAATCCTTGACGTTATCCGTGCGCGGCCGACGTCGACGCCGGCGTTCCTGGCCTGCTGCTCGGTCATGCCCACCCCCGCGACCTCGGGATCGCTGAACACCACCCGCGGTACCGCGGTGAGGTCCGCCCGCGCGCTCTCGCCGCAGATGTCCGCCACGACTATCCGCCTCGGTACATGGCCGCGTGGGTGAACGGCATCGCGCCGGTCATGTCGCCGACCGCCCAGATCCCCTCGGCGGCCCGGCACGCTCGTCGACCTCGACGCCGCGGTCCGAAGGCTCGATCCCGACGTGCTCGAGGCCGATACCGTCGACGTTCGGCCTGCGCCCGGCGGCGACGATCAGCTGCTGCGCCTTGATCTGCTGGCTGTTCGTGCGGATCGCCCTCGCGCTCCCGTGCCGCGCAACCGATGTCGACCTCGGCGCCGACGTGGACCTCGATTCCGTCCTCTCGCAGCGCCGCCGCGATCAGTTCGCTGACCCGCGGTTCCTCGCGGGCCAGCAGCCGGTCTGACGCCTCGACCAGGGTCACGCGGGAGCCGAATCCGTGCAGGAGCTGGGCCAGCTCGATCCCGACCGGGCCCCCGCCGAGGACGATCGCCGACTCGGGGACCTCGGTGAGCGTGGTCGCCTGGCGGTTCGTCCAGTAGCCGGTTTCCTCCAGACCCGGGATCGAGGGGATCGATCGGCCGGCTGCCCGTGGCGATCACGATCCTCTCGCTGTGCAGGACGTTGCCCGAGACCTCGACCTCGCCCGGACCGCGGATTGTGCCGCGACCCTTGAACACCGTGGTGCCGCCCTCCTCGTACCGCCTGACCTCGTCCCGGTCGTCGAGGTTGCGAACCATGTAGTCGCGGTACTCGGCGATGTCGGAGAACCGGGTCTCGGGCTCGCTCACGCCCGCCGCGCGCCGCGCCTCGCCGACCACCTCCGGGGCGCGCAGCAGTGTCTTGGACGGGATGCACGCCCAGTAGGCGCACTCGCCGCCCACCAGCTCGGACTCCACAAGCGCGGGCGAGAGTCCGCGGGCGGCCAGCCGCGACGCGACAACCTCTCCGGCCGGTCCGGCACCGAGGACGATCAGGTCAAATTTGCTGTCTGAGACCATGCCGAGGCGAACGTACCCGGTGCACGGCGCAGGTATGCCGCCGTTTCCGGTTGAGGCGGGCGGGGAAGCGCATCGTTAGTGGCACACGACACCATCGAACGCAGTACCGACGACGGTCGCGACGAATCGGCGACGGAGCGGCTCGACCGCAACACGGTGGAACTGCTCAACGAGCTCCGCGTCGCGTCGGTGGGGATCCAGGTCCTGTTCGCCTTCCTGCTGATCGTCCCGTTCAACATTGGGTTCCGCCGAGTCACGTCGTTCGACCGGTACGTCTACTTCGTGACGCTGCTCTGCATCGCCAGTGCGGCGGTACTTCTGATCGCGCCGTCGATCCACCACCGGCTGCTGTTCCGGCGCCACCAGAAGGAGTATCTGGTCAGGGTCGGAACTCAGCTCACGATCGCAGCCATGGCGTTCCTGACCGTCGGGCTGACCGGGATCCTGGTGCTGATCTCGGACGTCGTATTCGGCCTGGCCACGGCGATCGTGGTCGGCAGCGTCGCGGCCGTGCTCGTCTCGGGATTTTGGTTCGCGGTTCCGTTGCGCCGGCGGCGCCGGTTGCGCCAGTTTCACCACGGACTCGAGGGGTAGAGCAGCCGTAGGTTCGAGATACGGAGGTGGCCCATGGCCCCGCGGGGAGTGAAGAAAGGCACCAAGCGTGCCCGTCAGTACGAGCACATCAAGGACAGCCAGCGCGACCGGGGCGTCGGCGAGGGTCGCGCGGAGGAGATCGCCGCGCGCACCGTGAACAAGGAGCGGGCTCGCGCCGGCGAGTCGAGACAGAGCTCCCGCACGTCGACGCAGGACATCTCCTCATCGCGGCGCGGCGGCCTGCGCTCGGGCACCAACCGGCCCAAGGGGCGCACCCGCGAGCAGCTCTATAACGAGGCTCGTGAGCTCGGCGTCGAGGGCCGCTCACGGATGAACAAGGCGCAGCTGCAGCGGGCGGTCGACAGGAGGAAATAGAGGTTCGCGGGGGGCGCGCGTCGCGGGCCGGGGCGGCGCGCGCCGCGCGCCGGGGCGGGGGCGGCGCACCTGTCCGGGGGCAGAAAAACGCAACAAGTGCGTATTCGGTTGGCTCAGGTGGGTGCTGGAGCTGTGGCCGTGTCGTGATCTGACTAGAGCGCGGTCTTGGGCGAGCGGACCGGGGCAGGGAGGGGCGATCGCGATCGCCCCTTGGGATCTAAGGTTCGTATATGAGCCCTGAGATCCCAACACCCTCGTGGAACCCGCCACTTCGGGCGCGGCGCGCGAAAGCTAGAGGGGACTTCCAAGCCTCGGCCGAACCCGCCACCCGGATTTGTGCCCGATTTTCTGCCCGGCCTGCGCCTGGCCCCGCGGCCGAGGGCGCCTGGCCCGCCCGCGCGCGGCCCTAGCCGAACACCGGGAGCCGGCGTCTGCGCGCGAGCCCGTTCATGCCCTCCTGGATCGACGCACGCACCTCCTCGTACTTCTCCGCGACGTAATCGTCGTCGTCGGCCCGCGCCGGATCGGTGTCGAGCTTGATGGAGGCTGGAAGGCCGTGCGGATCTTGGTCGGGAGTGGGAGCTCCGGGAGCAGCGCGGGGGAGACGCCCCATGGCGCCTGGAGCGCGATCGGGAACATCTTCAGCCGCGCGACCCGATCGAGCTGGAGCACCTTGGCCAGGCGCCGGCCGCTCGCGAGCACCGGCATTGAGTCTGGGCCGCCGATCGTCGCGATCGGGACGATCGGCACGCCGCTGCGGATCGCGAGCTTGACGAACCCGCTGCGGCCCGCGAGGACCGCCTCGTCGCGCTTGGTCCACGGTCGCAGAGAGTCCCGCTCGCCGCCGGGCCAGAGGATCACGTCGTGGCCCTCGGCGAGCGCGGCGGAGATGCTGTCCGGCGCCGCCGGCAGCACTCCCATGCGCCGGAAGTACCACCCGAACCCGGGCATCGCCATCAGCGCGTCGTGGGCGGTGCCGTGGACGATCCGGCTCTCGCCGAAGTGCCGCCACCATTGGGCACCGATCGTCCACGCGTCCCACACGAACGGTGCTCCGGAGTGGATCCCGACCAGCAGCACGGGCGGCTTGGGGATGTTCTCCCAGCCCTCGAGCTCCATCCGGAACCAATAGTCCATGAGCGGGTTCCAGAGGTACTTCTGGCGCTCGAGGAAGCGCCAGTCAGGGCCGTCGAGGCTCCACTTCGATGCGCGGTCGGACACCCATGCCGCCGCGCCCGACTGGCGCGCCCGCCTGCGCGCGACCTTCTCCTTTGCCTGCTCGGCATGCTGCCGAGCCTGCTGCTTTCGTCCCGGTCCGCGTCCGTCGTCGGTTTTGCGCTCGCCCTGATGGCGGCGCCGCTGGACTTGCAGATCGTCCACGTGGATCGCCTCTCCTCACTCCGGGTACTAGTGCTTCGTAGTCGGGCTACCCGACCTGATCGATCGCAACCGGGATTGATGAGCGATTTACCAACCGGTCAGATCAGACTGCCGCCGGGCGGCACGACCCATAGCCGCGCGGCGAAATCCGCCGCCGTCTCGGGGTCGAGGTCGGCCACCGTCGCCGCACCGGCGCTTTCCATCGCTCGCGCGAGCTCGGACCAGCCGCGGGCAACGGAGGCGACCCGGGCGGTTGGCACCAATCCGGTCGCGGCAGTCAGCTCGGAGGCACGCACGCGTGCGTCATCGAGCGTGAACTGACCGAATGGCTTGTTCTCACCATTGAGGAAAACGGTGCGCGTCAGCGGGTCTGCGT
>CAVURH010000010.1:0-240494 GCA_963743725.1 uncultured Solirubrobacterales bacterium | reverse complement strand
GTGCCACCCCGGCGCAATCGAGCGGCGCTGGACTCCCGAACGGGTACTCGCCGCGATGCGTGACTGGCGCGAGCGCTTCGGCCGGCTCCCCTCGTCATACGACTGGTCGCGCACGCACGCACGCCGGCGTGGGGAGACGCGCTCGAGCGACTGGCGAAGGGCGAATGGCCCGCGGCCAGCGTCGTCAGCGACCGCTTCGGAACATGGGGTGCGGCTCGCGCGGCGGCGGTGAACCAAGTCGCGGACCTCGCCGCTTAGAGGCTCGCATCGGGACTTCGGGCCGCTCGTGCCATACCTGGGATTCATGAGGCGCGACGCCCAAGCCCCGAACGAGGTTCCGACGCAGGACAACCGCCACCGACATCGCCCGGAGCACGTACGAGCATGAGCCAGAACCAGCCAGACAGGCGTCTGACATGCCGGCCGACGATCGAGTGCTAACTGACGGCGATGTCGAGGCGATCGCTGAGGCGACAGCAACACGGCTCGCTGAGATCGTTAGCGCGGCGCCGGGAACCTTCGCACTGGTCGACGCGCGGCAGCTGGCGAGAGACCTCGGTGTTTCGCTCGACTACGTGTACGCGCACGCCACCGAGCTGGGCGCGATGCGGCTCGGCTCCGGGGCCAAGGCACGCATTCGCTTCGATCTCGATCGGGCACGGCAGGCGCTAGACGCCCGGACTACAAGGCCGAACGGGAAACTCCGGCGATAACGCGCCCACCCGACGCCTTCGCTTCGTGCCGAAGCCACTGAAAGTGGGCCGAGGCCGATCGCCGATGGCGAGGGAGCGAAAGACTGCGACGGTTAGCAGCGAAACGACTCGCATCGTGCTTGATCGTTCGAGGATGCGACCGGAGAGCTGTGCGACGATGAATGGTCACATGAGGTGCCCGGCCGTGGTTGACCGGTCGGGGCCTCGAAGCGACAAAGTCGTCCATGATGCAGCGCGAACCCTTGAAGAAGGTGGCCTGATGCCACGGCCGACGGTCGGCCATGTATTCGAGCGTTTGTGGGCGGACGCAGAGACCGTCAGCTACGGCGCGCAGGTACGCGCCTACGGGCGGTACGAGAAGGTCACCTTCGGGACCAACAAGCAGGGCTGGAATCGGACTCGCGCCGAGCTGGAGACCGAACGGATCGCCCAGCAGATCGACCGGGAGACTGGGTGCCGCCGCGGCTCGAGCCGCGCGAGGACCGCCTCGAGGAGACGATGGCGACGCTCGGCGTGCCGGTCGACGAGAGCTTTCGGGTCTTCGCCAAACGCTGGTGGCGCTCCAAGCAGCTCGGTCTGGACGAGGACACGATCAACGATTACCAATGGCGGCTCGGATACCTGCAGCGGTTCTTCGATCGCTACCGCCTCAGCGAGATCACACCCAGGCTGGTCGACCGATTCCGGGATGAGCTGCACGAGCAGGCCGAGACGATCCGCCGTGCTCAGGAGCGTGCCCGCACCGAGGCGGGGCGGCGTCCATTGATGGAGACCGTGACCGACAAACGCGGGCGAACCTACGAGCGCCGGCGCCGGCCGCTGTCGAACACGTCGATCAACGCGATGATCACGCTGCTGGCAGATCCTCCAGCAGGCGGTCGACTACGAGCTGATCGATCGAAACCCGGTGCGCGTCGGCGGCCGCTCAGCGCGGTTCCTCAAGCGCACGCGCCCGAATCGGGGCTTCCTCGAGGTTGACGAGTTTCACGCGCTGCTCGACGCCGCGGGCGAGCTCGAGGCGGAGGCTCGAAAGGACCTCAAGGGCCTCGGCCGCCGGGCGATGCTCGCCACGCTTGGGCTTGCGGGCTTTCGGATCAGCGAGCTGATGGACCTGCGCGTCGCGCAGGTGGATCTGGTCCGCAGTCGCTTCAAGCTTGCGGACGCGAAGACCGAGGCTGGCGTGCGGGAGGTCGAGATCACGCTGTACCTCCGAGACGAGCTGCTCGAGCACGCGATGGACCGCCGGGCTCGCGGCCTGCCGTTTGGCCCGTCGGACCACTTCTTCGGCACGGCGACCGGCCGGCGCCGCGACACGGATCGGTTCCGCGACCGCATCCTCGCTCGCGCGGTCGAGCGGGCGAACTCAAACCGCGCGCAGAGCGGCCTGGCGCCGCTGCCCGGGATCACGCCGCACTCCCTGCGGCGCACATGGGCGACGTTCGCGGCACTGATCGGCCGTGACCCCAAATGGATCGCGGCGCAGATCGGGCACGTCAGCCCGTCGTTCACGTTCTCGGTCTACCAACAGGTGGCGACTCGTCGCTACATCGACGAGCAGGCCGTATGGACGTTGATGCGGTTCGCCGACGAGCCTACGGAGCGCAGTCCCAGCCGTCAGATCACGCGCCTCGAACGCCAGGACCCGCGCGGCTCGCCGAGCGTTGAAGACCGCGGATTCGATCAGGCGGTCGAGCGGCTGACCGACGGCGGCGACGACGACGCTGCTGAGTGAGCCGAGGGGGTTTAACGCCGTGATTAACGCCGCGCCCCCGATTTGGTGCTTTCGAGCTGGCGAGCAGTCGTTGCATGACAGCGACAAAGTCTCGATTAGCAGGACTTTTCTGATGGGCACGGCTGGGCTCGAACCAGCGACCTCTCGCGTGTGAAGCGAGTGACTAGGTGGCGTTTAGCCTGCTAATCGCGGCAATTTGCATTCGGGCTGGATCTGTGCACACCCCCTGATTGTGCTGGGTTTAGTGAATGATTCACTATTCGCGCTCGCCCCGAACCGCGTCGCCGAGCCGTCGTAGACAATCGCGCGATGCCGAGACTGTGCGCGTTCTACGGAATCATCATCTACATGTACAGGCCAGATCATCCACCGCCGCACTTCCACGCCGAGTACGGCGAGTTCATCGCTCAGATCGAGCTCGGATCCCTCGAGGTCCTTAAGGGATCGCTACCGCCTCGCGCGCTGCGGCTCGTCCGCGAATGGGCTCGCTTGCATCCTGATGAGCTCGCTGAGAATTGGGAGCTCGCGCAGGCGCTCGAGCCGCTGGTCCCGATCGACCCGCTCGCGTAGCATCAGATCCGATGCTACGAGTCACGGCAGTCACGCCGCTGGATTCATATCGTCTCCGGGTGGAGTTCAACGACGGTGTGGTCAGAGACGTGGACTGCGCGTTCTTGCTGCACGGGACCCTGGGCGAGCCTCTCCGGGACCCTGATTACTTCCGCCAAGTCCGCGTGGACGAGGAGTCGCGGACGATTCTATGGCCGAACGGGCTGGACCCAGCGCCGGAACTGCTGCACGGCGACTACGAGCCGGCGAGCACGAGCACTGGCGGCTCTCAGCAAGCCGCTGCGTAGAGGGTCGCGATCGGGGACGTCGGCCGCTGCGACGCCCTGTCAGCTGCGGTCACGCCGAGACGCGTTTCCGCGCGCAAGGCAGGCAGGTCGGCGTCATACCCGAGATGCTCGGGGCGGACGCAGAGCGGGGCTCTCGTGACCGATCACTCGCTTCCCAGCGCGACCGACCTGGCGCTGCCGCATCACGCCTCAAGCGGTCATGCTGGCGTCGCTACCGCTCGGCGCGGAAAGGGGCAGCTTGAGCGAGACTGCCCTGTTGTCGACAAAGCGGGAGCCATCGTCAATACGCTTTCATCCCTCAGCCCTGAGCGAACAGGTTGGGCAGTTCGTCATTGGTTGCTGGGAGCTTTGCGGGGGAGTTTGATGGTGTGCGTTGAATCGTTGTGCGATGGCCAACAACGACGCGCCAGGCGTGAGTCGGTCGCCGCGACCGCAGGGCGTGCGCGAGCGATTGGTCTCCGGTCTGGGGCAGTCGCTGGGCGGAAACGCCACCGCGTTTGGGTATTCGGTGACGATCACGGCGAGCTTCGGCGCCGTTGAACTCGGTCGCGGAACCCCGCGATTTGGCGACCTGGTCGTCTTCGGCCTCGGAGCCGTCGTCGCATTTGGCGGCTTGGAGGGGCTGGCCACCGGTGGATTTCGATCGCCTCTGCAGAAGGGCTCTAACGACGTGGTCCTGCTCGGCACCGCACTTGCGTTCATTTCGATCGTGCTCGCGATCGCCACCGCCCGTGGGATTGCCGAGCTGCTCAGTGGCGCGTGGGCGTGGTTTGGCGCGGCGTTCGGCGCGTCGCTGGTGTTCGCGCTCGTTGAGAGCGTGGAGTTCATGTTTGCCGAATGGCTGCAGGAACGCCGCGGCGAGCCCGTTGAGCCTGACCAGTAGTCCGGGCCCTCCGGGAAGCGCGACATCTCGCGACCAGCCAGACCATCGCCCTGACGACCGACGCCAGTCCCACTGTTTCGCGCAGCCCGCTTCGGTGAACTACCGGCCGCAACCGGGGGCGACCTGAATCCGCTCCACGCTGCCGCTTCGCGCCGGCCAGCTTGCGAAGCGGCACACGTTCTGTCACGGCCGCGTGGGCGACGAGGCAGGAGTGGAGCCTCCTGAGCCACGGCCGAGTCACGGTTGCTCGACGCGTCCGATCGTCGCGCACCGAGCCAGCTCGAACCGGCTCAATCGGTGCGGGGGCGTTTGAACATCAACTGGCTGACGCTCGGCGGGCCCCCACGGTCAAAAGCGAACACTATTTCCCCGACGGGCTCCCACCCTTCGTCCCCTAGCTGAGCGATCGCGTCTTTCACCCGATCGATCCCTGTATCTCTGGCCCGGACCCAAGCATCTTTCGTTGGTTCGAGCGCTTCGCCGCGGTACTCGACACGGAGATCGACGTACGTGAATTCCCAGTGGGCCATGAACGCGACCCTACCAATCAGCAGCCGGCCACCGGCTGGCTCCTGCAGACGGCAGCGCGCTCATGGCAGTCCTCTCCGCGACACGAGCAGCGCTTAGACAAGGCAGCGTCTGCCTGCACGAAGCTGCGGCAGCGTCGATTGCTCGCGGTGCGTCGCTTGGGACTTCCGCTGCGGTCTGAGGGTGTTGCACAAACCACTCAACGTTCTGGTGCATCAATTGGGCGGCGGGATAACACATATGGATCCGCGTCCCCAGTGCCCGCGATTGGGATGAGAGGGCTAAATCGCACCCCGGATGAGGTCGTTCCTCCCACCATCACTAGAGCAGGGATGTTTCCGCGCCTTTGTGCAACAGCGTCCCGGGCGGCCCCTTGCGCCGCCACCCTTGAGGGATGAGAATCCTTACTGCCGCCGGGCTGAGGTCGGTGAGGCTTGGTGCGGTAGTTAGAGCCCGTGCGACAGCGTGACCCAGGAGCCTGTGGAACCGTTGATTGCTGCCATGAGCGCGAAGGCCAGACTCATACCTGGGAGGCTCCTCCCGGCGGCACACATCGCCCCGTCGATCGAGGAGACTGCCGGCCGCAGCTGACAACCGAGCGCGCTCGCCGGGCCCGGCTGACGCTAGGCCCGCTTTCGCGTGCACGCTCTCGGCCGCCTACCCCTGGGGATTCACAGGCCAGCCTCGGCTAATCGCGACACTGCTGCTGCCACGAAGCACGAGGCATCTCACGGGCCCGGTTCTGGCCTCTCAGTACTCCTGCTCTTAGTCGGCGCCCGGCCTGAGCGGCAGTCGATGGCTGAGTCCTGTGCCGGCGACAAGGAGAAGCGAAGATTGGATCCGAGGCGTAGCTGCAATCGTTCCAGCGGAGGAGCACGCCTTGTGCCTAGGCTGACACCCGCATGCTCGTGTCATTGCGCCAGTGTCGCTGCCGCCGCGAGGCTTGTGGTGCAACCGCCAGCTAGCTCGCCGCTGGGCGCTGCCGGCGCTCAGCCGCGCTCGCCGACGTCCACGTACTCGCGGTCGAGCGCGCCTGTGTACAGCTGAAGCGGCCTGAACGTCGTCTGCTCGGGGTCCTTGACCATCTCGACCCACTGCGCGATCCATCCGGCGCTGCGGGCGAGCGCGAACATCACCGGGAACATCGGCGGCGCTATGCCGAGGGCCTCGTATGTGAGGCCGGAGTACAGATCGAGGTTCGGGTACAGCCGGCGGGAGGTGAAGTACTCGTCGTCCAGCACTTGCTGTTCGAGTTCGTCGGCGATCGCGAACAACGGGTCGGGCCGGCGGTGCTCGTGGAGCTGCTCGAGCTGCCGGCGGAGCACTCGCGCCCTCGGGTCGTAGGTCTTGTAGACCCAATGGCCGAAGCCCAGCAGCCGTTCGTGCGCTGACTTGACGCGCGCGAGGAACTCGGGTACGTGGCTGGGCGATCCGATCCGCCTCAGCATCGTCAGCACGTCCTGGGCGGCTCCCCCGCGTATCGGCCCCGAGAGCGCGGTGACACCGGCGGCGACGGCTGCGTATGGATTCACATGCGTGGACCCGACCGCGCGTACGGCGGTCGTGGAAGCGTTTTGCTCGTGGTCGGCATGGAGCATCAGCAGTACGTCCAGCGCGCGCTCGACCATCGGGTCCGGGGTGTAGCGAAGCTCGCTCATCCGGAACATCATCGACAGCAGGTTCCCGGTGTAGCTGAGGTGGTCCTCGGGGTGCACGTACGGCAGCCCCTGCAGGTGGCGGTAGGAGAAGGCCGCCAGGGTCGGCAACTTCGCCAGCAGGCGGACCACCTGCAGCTCCCGGGCATCCTCGTCGTACACCTGGTCGGCGTCGGTATAGAAGCTGGAGAGTGCACCGACCGATGCGGCCACCATCGCGATGGGGCGCGCGTCATACCTGAATCCCTCGATGAAGCCCTTAACGTTCTCGTGGACGAAGTTGCGGGTGCCGATCTCGTGCAGCCACGACTCGTACTGGCCCGCGGTGGGCAACTCCCCGTTGATCAGCAGATACGCCAGTTCGAGGAAGTTCGAGCGCTCGCACAGCGCCTCGATCCGGTAGCCGCGGTGCTGGAGGATCCCGGCCTCCCCATCGATGTGCGTGATCGCGCTGCGACACACGGCCGTGCTCGAAAGGCCCGGGTCGTATAGCGCGAGCCCACCCGCCTGCCGTCCGAGCTCCGAGCTGCGGACCGCGCCGTCGTCGATCGGCAACTCGAACCGCTCCCCCGTGCGGTTGTCGATCACGGTCAGCGTGCTCCGGCTCGCCAATCCGTCGGCCCTGTCGCCCGATCGTTGCTCCACCTGGCCAATCTTGCCCGCACTCATGCGCTGCTCCGCTCGCCGTTGATCACATCGCGCCCATCACGATCGCATACCTGGCCTTCGACCGTGTGCAAAGACGGCGATCCGCATAAACGTTCTGTGAAGGACATGCCGCGGCGCGCTGCGTTAGCCGCGATGATTCCCACACCTCGTTGGCCACCTCGACAACAAGTCCAGGCTTGTCCCCGCCACCCAGCAGCGCGGCCGCAAGACCACGGCGCGCCCGCCATTGGTGATCAGCCACGGATCCCCGGCCCACACGGAGCTGTCAGCTAGTCACTCTCTTTGGCCAGCGCACCTCGGCCAGTCGCCCGCGCAGTGATGATCACGCCGTCGCTTGGGTAGACGATCGACTCGTGCTGGTCATCCCACCGAACACGATAGTGCTGGTGGCCCGCGCTACCCAGCAGCTCGACTACCTTCCCGCGCCGCGACGGCCGACCATGAAGTCCGCGCGCTTCAATCTGATCCCCCACCCCCGCCGTGCCGGTCATTCGCGCATTTCTCATGTCCTCACCTCCGAGGTCGTCGAATCCTTCTTTTCTAACTCCTTACGGCGCGCCGCGCAACGGTGCGATCGGCTGACTCCCCTCGGGGATATCTACTGAACGCCGAGCACGCAATTCAGCGCACCCAACCGCGAGCACGGATGCAAAGCGCGCAATTGCGGCAGCAAGCCGAGGCGCTGGCCAGGAGCCGACGCGGGTTGACCGCCGCGGGCTCGCAGGTACGGCCCCGTGCGCTGTCGGCGCCGGCCGCGAGCAAGCACGTCTCGTCTCAACAGTGGCGGCGCGGTCGTAGCGTTGCTCAGCGCTCCGGGCTCGGTCGTGGCCGAATCTGGGCGTGGCTCCCAAATGCGACCCGGTGGTACCGCTCATCGAACCGGATCGCCATCAGACGCAACCGCAGGTCCTCCGCGACCGTCTGGCCTCTCGCTGATTAGCGAGCGCTCGCGTGAGTCACGGTCGGCGCGTCCGCCCGCCAGAACGGTCGATCTGCCACCTCAGCACCGCTGGATCGGTCTGAGGACGACGTCATTCACTATTCCCGTGCACTAAAAGTGAAGGACCCTCGCCCGTTACGTGACAAAAAGCGCCGCTTTTGCTGGACTTTTCTGATGGGCACGGCTGGGCTCGAACCAGCGACCTCTCGCGTGTGAAGCGACGGTGCGCGCGCCTCTCGGGTGGCTGAATTGCCTGGAAATGAGCTGGTTATGAGGCCGGCTCCGGGGGCTCCGTTTCCGGCCTATTTGCGGTGCTTTCGGCTGCGTTCTGCACCTTGGAGCCCTTCAAGGTGCAATTGAAAACCTGTTCGCCGGACGCCTCGTATACCGGTGGCGTGATCTGCGCCATCGGCTACAATTCGTGGGGTGATCGTCGAGCTTCCTCTCGTTACGGCGGCGGAGATCGCAGCCGAGTATCGCCCGGGCGGCGAGGCGACGGTGAAGGCCACCTTGAGGCGGCTGCGTCAGCGCGACCTCATCAGCGCCGGGGTCGCCGAATACCCACGTGGGGTGGCGGGCAGGATGGCGGGCGCCTGGCATGTCTACTCGGCGCTGAACCTCGATGCGGTGAGAGCCGCCCGGGCGCACGACGAGCCCGCTGCGAAGGCGATCGCCAAGCGAGCTGCGCGCATCGAGACCAGTCGCGCGACGGTCGACTTCGTTCGTCGCCTCGCCGAGCTAGGCGGCTCGGCTAGCTTGCGCCGGCGGTTTGAGTGGGCGTCGTCGCTAGATGAGGAGCTCCGGATGGCGCTCGTTGCCGTCGTCGCGAAAACCGTGACCGAGCGCAACCGGCTGATGCACGATCGGGCCAGTGTGCCCCGGCTCGCGCTCGTGGCGGCGATTCACGGTGAGCTTGCGGAGCTGATGCTCGAGGGCGCAGAAGCGCCGGTGTCGATTCCGATCCCGGATCTCGAGTTGCTTGACTCGGCGTTCGTGGGTGCGGCGCTGGCGCTGCGGTTCGAGCGCTTCGGGCGGGGCCAAACGCTGCTGAAGGCAGCGCCTGCGATCAAGCTTGACGGCGGCGACGATTCGCGGATCTACCCCTACGAGCGTCCGCTACCGGACGCGGACGCACCGATCGCACTCGCCAGCGCGGTCGCGGCGGCGCCGACGATCCGCCGTCCGCGCAGGATCCCGATCGCAGGACCCCGCTGAGCGGTGGAGCTACCGACGCCGGCGGCCCGGTACCTGGGGGTTGGCGACCGCGATCTGCTCGCTGGGATGCGATGCAGCACGGGCGTCTGGTTCGAGAACGACGTCGAGACGTTCATCCAGACCAGGCTGGCTGACTACCACGACTGGCGCCGGCCGCACAGCGATCACGCGATCGTCGGCCTCGAGCTGGACGACCATGGTCTGGTGGCCGTCGGCTCGCACGAAGCGGAGTTCGTACGCGACAGCGGCGAGCTCGTGACCTCGACCTACCTGGAATGCGCCGCGGTCAGAACCGACCTCCAGGGCGCCGTGCTCACAGACTTCGACCCGCTCGATGAGGACCGGCCAGTGACGCTTGGCCGCTACCTCCTCGAAGCGCTCCTGTCGGACATCGCTGATCGTGAACGGGCTCCAATCGTCCGGGCCGTTGTTGCACGCGAGAACACGCGGAGTCTGCGGCTGTGCGTCCGTATCGGCCTGACCGGCGAGCGCGATGACTCGGACGAGCGGTTCGTCCAACGGATTGGACGAATGGTCGCGTAAGAACATCGACCTCGTGGGCCTCGACGCGCCCTGGAATTTGGCGAAGCGCGAGACCGACCCGGCAAGGGCCCCGGCCCTGCTTTCGCTCGGACCGACAACACCGATGCGGCTGCCGCGTCGAGGTGTACACGTCGATCGTGTCGAGGACCGCTTTCGCGGCGTATCGTCACGAGATCTGCTGGGCATCAAGCAGCGACGGCATCGGGCTCCTGTCGCCGGGCGCGTGAGTGAAGAACCGCTCGACGCAATTCGCCACCTGTGCGGGGTGGGTCTCGGGAGCGGGGTGGTCGAGCCCATGAAGGATCGTGACGGTCGTGGTGGGGATGGTGTGCCGCAGCGCTTCCAGCTGTGCTGTGACGGATGGTGGGCTGTTTGAGCCGCCGATCAGCAGCGTCGGCGATGCGATCTCCGCGTAGCCGGCGATGCCTGCGGCATCGAGCTGGGCTTGCTGCTCGGCGAGGTTCGCCTCCAGCAGCGCCTCCGTACGCTGCCATTCGTGCCCGCGGATCCCCGCACGCAGGACCAGCCGTACGACCGCGAGCGGCATCGCAGCTAGCGCGCGGGGCGCGAATCCCGCATGTTTGACCATCGTCGCGAACGCTCCGCGCGTGTCGCCGTGTGCTAGGAGTTCGCGGTAGGGGTCAAGCCAGGCCGGTGCTGGTGCGCCGTCTAGCACGACCGCCGGTTCGTAGACCGCGACCCGCCGGAACACGGCTGCGTGCCGTGCGGTCTGGAGCGCCACGAACCCGCCGTAGCTGTGGCCGAACACGCGGTCGGCGCCGGTCTCCGCTCGCACCGCGAGGAGGTCCTCGCACTCCTTCTCGATGCTGTAGCCCCGGCCTTGGGGACCCGACGCGCCCCTGCCGCGGCGCTCCATCAGGTGCACGGTGAACGAGCCGGCGAGCTCACGCCCGAGATCCATGTAGTTCCGGACGGTGCTCAGCACGCCGCCGACGACGATGAGGCCCGCTCCCGTTCCGAGGGTCTCGTAGGCGATCGTGGTGCCGTCGGCCGATGTCACGGTCGACGACGTCCAATTGTCGTGGTTCATGTCCGCTCTTTCGTCGTGTGCGTGCGAGTTGCTTTGACTCGGGCCGTGGCGATCTCCCGTAGGCGATGAGAGACCGAGTGCCCGCGCGGCACCGTGTGGGGAAGCCGTCGCGGATGGCGATCGCCGCGCTGACGCGCCTGCCGGTCGTGGTGACGGGCCTTTGCGTCGCGGAGGCGCTCGTCGATGATGGTCCTCGCCAGTTCCATGTGAAGGTGTGAGTGCATGCGGCGAGGTTCCCGCTCGCCTGGCTTGATCGCATCGGCGTGCTCGCCAGTTGTCCGGCTCGACGACGAGTGCCGCTATCGCCTGCTCGCGGCCCCTGGAGCAAGTCGCGCAATCGCGCCGCGCTCCTTTGCAGCTCCGATCAGGACGACGCCCGGCGTGCAAAGACTGGTGGGATCGCCGATGTGAATCCGGACACGGACGCGGATCATCAGCCGGTCCCTCCAACAACTCGGGAGAAGTGATGGACGCTCAACTCTTGTACGTCGCCATCGAGCAACGCATCGCCGACCGAAGGTGGTTGCGATGAGTCATATCTGGACGGTGGTGCCCGTCGCGCTTGTCACGCTCGCGGCGGTGGCGCCACCGCACCGCCCGCGGCCCGTCGCCACGGTGGGGTTCTGGTTGGGCTATCTCGTCAACGAGTTCCCGTTCTTCGCGTTCTGCTGGCTGGTGGCATCGACGCTACTCGCGCTCGGGGATGTAAGTCTCGGCTCGCCGGCCGGGTTGGCGGTCCTCGCTCTGGCCGCTTTGACGGCGTCAGGCCTCGCACTCATCATGTGGCGGGCGTTGCTGGCAGGCCGGGTTGTCGCCCACGCCCTGACCCGTGATCTGGGTGTCGGCGGAACGACCGGTTTATCTGTTGGTCGGCCGGCGGGCAGGCGTCTGCCGGCGCGAACCGTGTTCTGGCCGTTGCCGCTCCGCCCCCGCAGCGTGCAGCGGATCGCGAACCTCAGCTACGGCCCTGCCGGGCGACGCAACCGCCTGGATCTGTATCGCCACCGGTCCGGTCCCGCGGGCGCACCGGTGCTGATCCACTTCCATGGCGGGCACTTCCGGATGGGCGGCAAGAGCCGCGAAGCACGAGCCCTGTTCTACAGGCTCGCAAGCCACGGCTGGGTGTGCATCAGCGCCGACTATCGACTCCGAAGGGCGGGCCGCTTTCCGGCATCGCAGATCGATGCCAAGCGCGCGATCGCCTGGGCGCGCCAGCACGCGGCCGAGTACGGCGCCGATCCCTCGCTGCTGGCGGTGGCCGGAGACTCGGCGGGTGCACACCTGGCTTCGATGGCCGCGCTGACGGCGAACGACCCTGTGTTCCAGCCGGGCTTCGAGGATGCGGACACCGCGGTCAGCGCCGCTGTCTGCCTGTACGGCTACTACGGGAACCGCGACGTCGCGGCGCCTGTGCCGTCATCGCCGCGCGCCTACATTCGCCGCGACGCGCCTCCGTTCTTCGTCGCGCATGGCGACAACGACAGCTTCATCACCGCCACGTCGGCTGAGAGCTTCGTCGACGCGCTCCGCGCCGTCTCGGTGAACCCGGTCGTCTACGCCCGACTACCGGGAGCCCAGCACTCCTTTGACCTGTTGCACTCGGTCCGCTTCGAGCACGTGATCGACGGCATCGACGCGTTCACGGCCTGGGTCCGGGCTCGCCGCGATCCGCCCAGCGCTCAGCTCAGCACCGCCTCGCTCCCAAGCCGAGCGATACCCCGCTGAGGACCCTCGACGGAGCGGCTTGCGGACGGAGCCGGCCTCAGGTCAAGCCGACCGTCGACGACCGAACTCAGAGGTTCTCGCGTGCGATGGCCTCGAGGTCGTCGATGCTGCCGGACATGAGCGTGCGGATGAGCTCGGTGATCTGCTCGCGTGGCCAGTCCCACCAGGCAAGCGCCAAAAGGCGGGTGATGTCGTGCTCGCTGTAGCGGCGGCGGATGAGCGTGGCCGGATTGCCGCCAACGATCCCGTAATCGGGGACGCCGTCGATGACGACGGAGCCAGAGGCGATGATCGCCCCGTTGCCGATCGGGACCCCGGGCATCACCGTGACGCGGTATCCGAACCAGACGTCGTTGCCGACCGAGGTGTCGCCGCGTCCGGGTAGGTTGGCGATGAGATCGAAGTGCTCGGCCCAGGAGCCGCCCATGATCGGGAAGGGGAACGTCGAGGGGCCGTCCATGCGGTGATTGGCGCCGTTCATGATGAACCGCACGCCCTCGCCGAGTGCGCAGAACTTCCCGATTATCAGCTTTTCTGGCCCGTAGGGGTAGAGCACATTGCGCGTTTCGAATGCCGTCGGATCGTTCGGGTCGTCGTAGTAGGAGAACTCGCCGACGTCGATCAGCGGAGAGGTGACCAACGGCTTGAGCAGCACCACGCGCGGCTGGTCGGGGATTGGGTGCAGCACGCTCGGATCGGCGGGAACATTGGGTATCACGGCTCGTGCCCGGCGTCGGACCGACAGCCTTCCGCGTATCCCGCTCGATGGTCGCCTCTCTCCACCACCATCCATGGAAGCACTTCTCGCAAGCCCGATCGAAGGCGCTACCGTCGGTTGACGATCTCTGGGCAGGTATCGCACCCATCGTTTCCTCTCGTCGGGCGAGCACAGGAGTGTGCGTCGATCGATCGACTGCTCCAGGGTCTGCGCTGCGGGCAGAGCGGATCCCTGGTCGTCCGGGGCGAGGCGGGAATGGGGAAGACCGCTCTCTTGGCGTACGCCGTCGAGCGGGCCAGCGACATGACGGTGCTTACGGTGACCGGCGTCGAAGGGGAATCCGACCTCGCCTTTGGCGGGCTGCATGGCCTGCTGAGCCCGGTGGTGGACGCGCTCGCCGGTGTTCCGGGTGTGCAGCGCGAGGCGCTGGCCGCGGCGCTCGGCTTGGCGGCGGGCGAGGGTCGCGATCGGCTTCTCGTCTCCGCGGGCGTTCTCTCGCTGCTGGCGGCAGCCGCTGAGCCACGGCCGATCGTGTGCGTGGTGGATGATGCGCAGTGGTTGGACGTCCCGTCCGCGAACGCACTGTCGTTTACCGCACGACGGCTTGTTGCTGAGAGCGTGGTGATCTTGTTCGGCGCTCGTGACGGCGAGCTCCGGCGCTTCGAAGCAGCGGGCCTGGAGGAGCTCGAGGTCGGTGGGCTCGAGCGGGACGTGGCCGCGGCGCTGCTCGAACAGGTGGCGCGTGATGCGGCTCCGTCGGTGCGCGGTCGGTTGCTCGATGAGGCGGCCGGCAACCCGTTGGCGTTGCTGGAGCTGCCTGCCGGACTCTCGGACGCGCAGCTCGCCGGCCATGCGTCGTTGCCCGAGGCGCTGCCGGTGACCGACAGATTGCGGGCTGCGTTCGGGCAACGAATCGAGCGATTGCCCGAGCCGACCCGCGCCGCGTTGCTGATCGCCGCTGCGGAGGAGGCGGGCGAGCTGGCGGTCACGCTCCGCGCGGCGGCGGAGCAGGGGCTGTCGGCGGACGCATTCGATCCCGCCGAGGAAGCGGGATTGGTCCAGACAGCCGGCGCTGCGCTGAGCTTCCGCCATCCACTCGTGCGCTCGGTCATCTATGAATCCGTGCCGCTGGGTCGGCGCCGGCGCGCCCATGCCGCCTTGGCCGTTGCACTGGAGCACGAACACCAGGCTGAGCGCGCGATTTGGCACTGGGCGATGGCCACCCCGACCACCGACGAGGAGGTTGCGGATGCGCTCGAGGCGTCTGGTCGGCGGTCGCAGCTACGCGGCGGTCACGCCTCTGCGGCGACTGCGTTCGAGCGAGCCGCGACACTCAGCGAGACCACCCCGCCACGCGCCAGGCGACTCGCAGCGGCGGTCGAAGCCGCCTGGTTCGCGGCGCAAGTGGACAGAGCCCGGGAGCTCGTGAACCGATCCCTGCCGCTCAGCGAGCCCGCGCAGCGCGCGGGCCTCTTGTACTGGAGAGGAGCGATCGAAGGGCAAAGCGGTGGGCTGCTCGACGGCGTCGCGACGCTCCACCAAGCAGCGGCGCTGAGCGAAGATCCGTCGCTGACCCTCAAGATCCTGCGAGATGGATGCGCGATGGCCGACCAAGCGGGCGCCCCGGACGAGGCACTCTCATTCGCTGAGCGCGCTGCGGACGCTCCCTGTGCCGGCGAGATCGACCGGTTCACGAAGGCCTCGCTGACCGCGAGGGCGGCAGATCTGTCCGGCGACTATGCGCGCGGCAAGACGCTGGCAGCCGAGCTCGCTGAGCTCGCAGAGCAGATCGACGTTCCGGTCTGCCTGATCTGGTCCGCGCTCGCGGCAATCCGCGCTGGGATGGGCGAAGCCAGCCTGCGCCACGCGAGCCGCGCCGTCAGCCGCGCCCGCGATACCGGCGAGGTCACGACACTGCCGTTCTGCCTCCACGTGCAAGCGATGGCGCTGATCGGCCACAGCCGCTTCGACCTCGCCTACGCAAACGCCGAGGAAGGATGGCGACTTGCGCTCGAGACCGGGCAGCCGTGGGCAGCAGGCTGGAACCTCATACACCTTGCGCTGATCGATGCGCTGCGTGGTTTGGAAGAGCGCGTGGAGGCACGTACGGCTGAGCTCCAAGCCCTGGTCTCGCGCAGCGGCGCTACCCCGACGATCCATTACGCCGAGCGTGTGCTCGGCCTGCTCGACCTGGGTCTGGGTCGGCCGGCCGACGCGACCGAGCGGCTGCTGAGAGCGTTCTCAATGGGACGTCCGGACTCCGACCCGTCGTTCGTGTCAGACGTGCCCGATGCGGTTGAGGCGGCGGCTCGCTCCGACCGCCTCCCGGAGGTCGCCGGCCATCTCGCGCGGTTCGAGAAGTGGGCGCAAAGCTCGTCCGATCCGAGAGCGTTCGCGCTGCTCGCGCGCTGCCGGGCACTGGTCGATGAGCCGCACGCCGAAGAGCATTACGAGCAAGCCGTCGCCCTTGCCCACAGCCTGCCACCGTTCGACCAAGCACGCACCGAGCTTCTTTACGGCGAATGGCTGCGCCGGCAGCGCAGACGGGTCGATGCCCGCCGCCACCTGCGGACCGCGCTCGAACTGTTCCAGCAAATGGGGGTTTCACCCTGGGAGGCACGGGCCCAGGCCGAACTGCGCGCCAGCGGCGAAACCGCACGTAAGCGCGATCCGACCACCCGCGACCAGCTGACGCCGCAGGAACTGCAAATCTCCCACCTCGTGGCGTCAGGGATGACCAACCCCGAGGTGGCAGCAAAGCTCTTCCTCAGCCCGCGCACGGTCGACTACCACCTACGCAAGGTCTTCACAAAGCTCGCGATCGCCTCCCGCGCAGAGCTTTCAAGCGTGGACCTCGGCGATCCCGTAGCCGCTTGACTGACAAGCAGATCGGCGAGTACGCCGAGCTGCTCGCTGAGCGGGCGTCGACACCGGAGGCCGGCTTGCTTTTGAGATTAAGGAGTCTGGCGAGCTGGGGCCACGCCGCTCCCGCTTCCGTCGCGCGACGGGCATCTTGGCGCCGGCGCCACGAGCCTCGGATCGCGCGGAATTTACGGGGGCGCCCCTCGTTCCGGCTCGCGCCGAGGGTCGGCAGTGGCCGGGGCTCACTGAGTCGAATGGAGGAGGGCCCTTGCCGGCATCGACTCCTGCTTCGCTCGCGCCGGGGGGTACGTTCGGCCCGGTGGACGACGGGATAGGTGCCGCATCGCCGGCGGAAAGTGCCATTTGCCGTGTGGGCGTTCGGCTCGACTTTGCTCAGTAGACCGTGTGCATGAGACGCCGGATGTTCTTGAGTGTCTCGTCGGCCATGGCTTTGGCTGTCTGAGTGCCGGCCATGAGTACCTCGCGTAGGCCGGTGCGGTCCTGGATGAGCGTGCTGCGTAGGCTCCGGACGGGGCGCAGGCGCTCGTTGACCGCTTCTGCGAGAACGCGCTTCAGCGCGGCCGCTCCGCCGCCGCCGATCTCCTCTGCGACGTCGCGCGGCTCGCGCTCCAGGCACAGGGCGGCGAGGAGCACGAGGTTGGACACCTCTGGTCGCCCGATCGGGTCGTAGGTGATGTGGCGCTCCGAGTCGGTCTTCGCCGCACGGATGAGTCGGGCGGTCTGGTCCTCGGTGGCGCCGATCGCGATTGCGTTGTTCCGGCTCTTGCTCATCTTCTGGCCGTCGGTCCCAAGCAGGCGCGGGGCGTCTGAGAGCAGCGCCTCGGGTTCGGTGAAGAACGGCTCGTTGCGGCTGTAGCGCTGGTTGAAGCGTTTGGCGATCAGCCGGGTCATCTCGAGGTGCGGCAGTTGGTCCTTGCCGACCGGCACCACGTTTCCGTGGCAGAACAGGATGTCCGCCGCCTGGTGGACCGGATAAGTGAACAGCAGGCCGGACAACACCGGCAGTCCCGCCGCGACCCGTTCTTCCTTGACCGTCGGGTTGCGCGCGAGCTCCGGAACGCTCACGAGGCTCAGGAACGGGACCATCAGTTGATTGAGCTCGGGCACCTGGGAGTGGGCGAAGATCGTCGTGCGCCCAGGATCGATACCGACCGCCAGGTAGTCCGCCACCAGCTCCTCGACATCGCTGGGCAGCGATGAGGGACTGTCACGATCGATGATCGTCTGGTAGTCGGCGGCCACGACCGTCGTCTGCACGCCGAGGTTCTGAAGCCGCACCCGGTTGAGCAGCGTCCCGAAGTAGTGGCCGAGATGCAGCGGCCCGGTCGGTCGATCGCCGGTCAGAACGCGATAGCCGCTCGGATCGTGTCGAAACGCGGCTTCAAGCCGTGCCGAGCGCGCCCGCGCGTCAGCGAGCGACGCCGCAGCATCGCGAGCCTCCAACGAGATATCGGACATGCGCTACCTGCCTTCTGGGATTCGTGACTGGTTCGAGACCGGCGTGTCGTCTCTATTTCGGGGCCATCGGAACTCGGGTGTGGATCCGGCCGCCGACGTCAATTCCGACGATGCTGCCGTTGTGGTCGCGGGTGAAGAAGCCGCGGGTGCCCTTCATGCCGCCCTCGGTGATGATGTACTCGTCCCCTGGGCCGGGCAGCAGGCCGATCTCTTCCCGCGGGTAGCCGGGGGGAAGGTCCTCGTCGGCCGCTGCCCGGATCTCCGGCTTGATGTCGACCGCGAGAGTCATGGCCGCCCCATCGGTGGCGATGTTGAGGTCCATGGCGTCGTTCTCGTAGCGCCCGACGAACTCTCGGGCCCGACCCTCGTCATAGGGGAGCGGGTCCGCGTCCCGGTCGACCACGCCGAGATAGTTCTCGAGTGCCCAACGGCACACGGACCGGTTGAAGGCGATGCCGTGCGGGCCGGCGTTCGACATTGAGACAACGGCGAAGTCTCGTTCGGGCACGGTAAGCAGCTCGGTGAACTGGCCGTTCGCTGAACCACCGTGCCCGACGGTGCGGACGCCGTCCACGTCGCGCAGGAACCAGCAGATGCCGATCGCGTCTCCGAGCGAGCTGCCTCGCAATTCGACGGTCGGCTCCTTCATCCGATCAAGCAGCGCGGCGGGTAGAACACGCTCCTCGGTGTCTGAGTGGCCGTTACCGAGGTGGAACCGCGCGAAGCGAAGCTGGTCTGACAGCGAGGACACCATGCCCCCTCCGGGGTTGCGGTAGCGAGGTCCCTTCCACAGCCGCGCGACCGACAGTTTCCCGTCCTCGCCGAGGTTGTGCCCCACCGCGAACCGCCGGGTGATGACGTCCTCGGCCGCGAAGAAACTGTGCGAGAGCCCGAGCGGCTCGAAGAGGATCGACGCCACGGCCTCTTCGTACGGCAAGCCAACGACCTCCTCGATGAGTCGCCCCAAGACGCTGAAGCCGGCCTGGCTGTAGGAGGCCCGGACTCCGGGCGGAGCGACCAGCTCCAACTCGGCCAGCTTCGGCACAAAGCGGGCCAGGGCGTCGTTCCCCGCACCGGTGTCAATGAGAAGATCCCAACCTAGGCCAGACGTGTGGTTGAGTAGGTTCAACACGGTGACGTGCGCCGGGGCCTGCTCGTCTGCGAGCATGAGCTCGGGGACGTACCGGCGCGCTGGCGCATCTAGATCGACGCGGCCTTCCGCGACGAGGCGCATCAGTGTGGTCGCCGTGTACGCCTTCGTGACCGAACCGAGCACGAAAAGGGTGTTCGGGTCGACGGGCAGCGGGTTCTCGACGCTCGTCACGCCGCGGCACGCGCGGACTTCCCGGCCGTCGACCCACACCCCGACGGCCACCCCGGGAATGCCGAGCTCAGCGGCCGTTGCGTCTACGAAATCGGACAACCGATCATGTGACATTCGAATTCCTTCCCGCGTGGTCGCCGGCCCAGGGCTGTCATAGCCGGATGCGGTAGCCGAGCAGGGTTCCTATTCCTGCGAGGATGGATTCGGCAGCCCGCTGGGCACGGTTGGCGGTGAGTTGCATTGGGCGGTGCTCGACGAGGGCCATGGCGCCGTAGATCAGCGTGCGGGGGGTCATCCGCGCGGTCAGCTTTCCGGCTCGGGTGAGCCGGTCGAGGTCCTCGATGTATTCCTGAAAATCGAGCGCCGGGCGATGGGAGTCGTGGAAACGAATGGTCGTCGCGGATCGGTTCGCCAGCGTGTGCACGGTGCCAGGCGGGATCGTCAGTGACTCGCCGACCGCAAGCGTGCGCCACTGGTCGTTCACGAGCAGTGACAGCTCCCCTGTTTGGACGGTCCATGACTCGTCCTGGGCTGGGTGCGAGTGGCGTGGCGGACCGATCGCGCCGGGGGCCATCGTGATCTCGAAGGTGATCTCAGAGCCATCGTTGCTGGATGGCGATTCGACGACGACGAAGGTGGTGCCATCGGGCGTCGTGAGCTGCTTGTTGGCTTCTAGCGTTTGCATGTTGCGTCCTTGAAGTTGGGAGAAGCTGGATGGATGTTCAGGCGGAGCGGGTCGGCGATGTTGTCCGTGGCGCGAGCGTGGCGTGCTCATGTGAACGCGAGCACGCTCACGAGGAGTGCAAGCGCGATGCTCTGCAGGACGACGCGCAGGCCGATGATGCTGTCCCACCGGTTCTGTAGCGCCCGCGCGTTTGCGGGGATCTGATGCGCTGCGGCTGCGCGGGTGAGCTCGCGGTTGATCGGTGCGGCTACCCGGAGGTACATCATCAGCCAGGCAAGCAGCGCGACGAGCGCCCCGCCGCTCAGCCCGGCCTGTAGCGGATGACCGGCGAGACTGGCGGTGAGCGTCGCCGCAGCCGCGGCGAGCGTGCCCGCCGCGCCGGGGAGCGGCATCCGCTGGTCGGCGTATTGGTGGATGCGCCCAGCGGCTTGCACGAGCGCGCCGTCGTCCAGGGCTGCGAGCGCAGGCCGCAGGACGATCGCGGCGAACACGTCAGTGCCGTACACGACGGCACAGGCGAGCGCGCCGAGCGATGCGAGAGCGAGGCTGGTGGTAAGCATTTCTTGTGTTCTGTTGTCTGGGATCGAACTGGACGGGGTCACGTGCTTGCTGGTATCGCACCGATCTGCTGGAAGAACTCGAGGCTGTTGAGCTCGTCCCAGTGCTCGTATAGGCGCCCTTCACGGACGCGCCAGATGTCGATCGAGCGCATCTCGATCTGCGCCCCGCTGGGCGGGATGCCCATGAACGTGCCGGTGTGCCGTCCGCGGTACGTGTAGCGGCCGACGACGGTCTGGCCGTCCTCGATCACGTCGTCGACTTCGACTCGAAAGTCCTCGAAGGCGCTCAGGAAGTCGGCGAAGATGGCGACCGAGCCCTCCTTGCCGGGCAGCGCGTAGCGGTTGTGATTTATGTACTGGCCGTCCAACAATTCCGCGAACCCGTCCAGATCGTGGTCGGTCAGGGTTTGGGCGAAGCGCTCTGCGAGCGCGCGTGCGGTAGTCATCGATGCCTTCCTTTGTTTCGTGTTCATGGGGTTGTGCGTGCCGGCTCGGGCGCGGTGGAAATGCCCTTGTGCGAACCGCGAGCGCCGGCTCTCGCGCCCTCGTCTGTGCCGGCTTCGATTTCGCGGCGCGGCAGCCAGCGCACGATCTGACGCGGGAGCCGCCAGTTGGCGTCCCCGAGCAGCAGCATCACCGCTGGTACGACGGCCGACCGGATCACGACAGCGTCGAGCAGCACCGCGCCGGCGAGTCCCACTCCGAACAGCTCGATCACGCGCAAGCCGCCGAGCACGAACGAGCCGAATACGAGGATCATGATCGCGGCGGCGGCCGTGATCGTACGGCCGGTCGCGGCTAGGCCGTGCGTGACCGCCTCCCGGGTGTCGCCTCGGCGCTGCCATTCCTCGTGGATGCGACTGACGAGCAGCACCTCGTAGTCCATGGAGAGCCCGAACAGGATCGGGAACAGCAGCACGGGAAGGAACGGCTCGATCGGGCCGGTCTTGTCGACGCCGAGCAGCGAGGCGCCCCATCCGTCCTGGAACACGGCGGTCACGACACCGAGTCCGGCGGCGACCGAGAGCAGGTTCATCACCGCGGCGGTGAGCGGGATCGCGATGCTCCGGAACACGGCCATCAGCAGCAGGACGCTGAGGAGCACGACGACCCCGATGAACAGGGGCAGCTTGGCCGCGAGTACGTGGCTGAAGTCGTCGAAGATCGCGGTGTTGCCTCCGACCAGTACTCGCAGGCGGGTTCCGCGCGTCGCGGTCGGCACAACCTGGTCGCGGACCTTGTGCAGCAGGTCCGCAGTCGCGGCGGCCTGGGGTGAGCCCTTCGGGTAGACGTCCGCGACCGCTACATCTGGTCTTCCGTCGATCCCGGGAATGAGGCTGATGGCGCCGGCGCTGACGACTCCTGGCGTTGTGGCGACGGCCCGGTCCACGCGCATGAAGTGCGTGCGGTCGGCCGGGGTCCTCACCTGCGCGACGAGTTGCAGCGGCCCGTTGTAGCCCGGGCCAAAGCCCTTGGCGATCAGGTCATAGGCACGCCGCGTCGTCGAGCTGGCGGGGTCACTTCCAGCGTCCGCTGACCCCAGTCGCATCGAGAAGAACGGGATCGCGATCAGGATCATGGCGCCTGCTCCGACGGCGGCGAACGCTGCGGGCCGGCGTTGCAACGATCCAGCCCAGCGCGCCCACGCGGGCGACTCGTCGCGGCTCGTGAGCCTGCCGTCGCGCAGCCCGCGACGCTCGCGCCGGCGAAGCACGAGCACTCCGAAGAACCCGAGCAGAGCCGGCGTCAGCGTCAGCGCGGCGAGCATCGTGAACCACACCGTGATGGCTGCGGCGACCGCGACGCCGTAAAGGAAGCTGACGCCGAGCGCGAACATGCCGAGCATCGCGACGCAGACGATGATCCCGGCGAACATGACCGCGCGCCCGGACGTGTCGAGCGACTCGATCACCGCCTGCTCGCCCGTCAGACCGCGCAGGACGCCCTGCCGATACCGGGTCACGATGAACAACGCGTAGTCGACTCCGACGCCCAGCCCGATCAGCAGCGCGAGCTGGCCGGAGAACGAATTCATGACCATGACGTGCGAGAGCAGACCGACGATCGCGATCGCGGTCCCGAGCGATACGCCCGCCGTCAGCAGCGGCAACGCCATCGCCAGGAACGACCCGAACGCCACGAACAGCACCACCGCCGCAGCGATGAACCCGAGGGCGAGGCCGCTCGTCCCGCCGCCGGTGTCGCCTTCAGTAGCGATCTGGCCTTCGACCTGGAACTGCACTCCGTTGCCAGAGGCCGAGATCACCTTCGACACGAACCGCTTCGCGGCCGCAACGGAGACCTCGTTCGACGGGACATCGAATGTGACGTCCGCGAACGCGACCCGACCCGAGGGGGCGATCTGACCGGCGCCGTTGACCGCGTAAGGGGAGCGCACGAACGACACATGCGGCGCGGCGGCCACTTTGATCAGCAGTGCGCCCACCCGCGCGCGCGCGGCGGGATCGGTGACCCGCCCACGGGTGACTGCGATCACGATCTCCTCGGTGTCACCCGAGGCCTTCGGCGCGTTGCGCTGCAGCAGACGGACGGCGTCGAAGCTGTCCGTGTGCGGAAGCTTGAAGTTGTCGCTGTAGGCACTTCCCGCGCCGGAATGGACCAAGTTGACGCCGACAAGCATCGCCAGCCAGGTCAACACGACGATTACGCGGTGTGTAAAGCACCACTTTGCAAGGTTTCGCATGGCTGCATCTCCGGGGCGTTGGATGGTCTGTCGAGGACCCCACGAGGGGGACTTTCCTTTACGCTTTCCCTTCACGGGACCGGCGTCTGAAGATGGCGGTCGAGCTCCTAACTCGCATCGGTGGCCTCGCCGGTCCACTCGCCGGTGCTGGTCGTTATGGCTGGCGATGACGTGCTCTCGCGCGCGGAGCTAGTCGGTCGAGAGCGCGAGTGCGCGGTAATCGATCGCCTGCTCGGCGCCGCCGCACGCGGCGAGAGCGGTGTGCTGGTCGTACGAGGCGAGGCAGGGATCGGCAAGACGGCGCTGCTCGGCTATGCAGCGGCTCGCGCCACCGACATGAGGGTCCTGCGGGCGACCGGCGTCGAAGCGGAGCACGACCTGGCTTTTGCCGGCCTGCACGGGCTGCTGTGGCCGATCATCGATGAGCTCCCCTGCTTGCCGGAACCGCAGCGGGCGGCGCTGTCGGCGGCGCTGGGCCTGGCGGCCGGTGACGGCCGCGATCGCTTTCTGGCCGCGGCAGGTGCTCTCACGCTGTTGGCGGCGGCCGCCGAGGCCAAACCGCTTCTGTGCCTCATCGACGACGCACAATGGTTGGATGCTCCGTCCGCGGATGCGCTGCTCTTCACCGCGCGGCGGCTCGTCGCCGAAGGGGTCCTGATTCTGTTCGGTGCGCGCGAGGGCGATCCTCGGCGTTTCGACGCCCCCGGCCTCGAGGTGCTGATGCTCAAAGGGCTGGATCGGGAGCTATCCGAAGCGCTACTCAGTCGTGCCTCGTCGCAGGTGGCGCCAGCGGTGCAGGAGCGCCTGCTGTCTGAGGCTGCAGGCAATCCCTTGGCGCTGCTCGAGCTCCCAGTTGCGCTCTCGGACTCGCAGCTCACAGGCAAGGCTCAGTTGCCCGGCGCGCTACCGCTGACGGCGCGGCTCCGCGGAGTGTTCATCCAGCGAGTGGAACGGTTACCGCAGTCCACTCAGATGGCGTTGCTGGTCGCCGCCGCTGAAGAGACGGGCGAGCTGGCGGTCATCCTCCGCGCAGCCGCCGAGCTGATGTTGCCGCAGAACGCGCTTGACCCTGCGGAGGAAACGGGGCTGGTCAGAGCCCAAGGCGCCGCGCTCACGTTCCGCCACCCCCTCGTGCGCTCGGCGGTGTATGACTCGGCGCCGATCGGCCGACGTCAACGGGTTCACGCTGTGCTAGCGACCGTGCTTGGAGCGGAACAGCACTCTGATCGCGCGCTCTGGCACCGCGCGATGGCCACCCTCACGCCCGACGACGAGCTCGCGTGCGCACTTGAGGCTTCCGCCGCGCGATCACAACAGCGCGGCGGTCACGCATCGGCGGCCACGGCGTTCGAGCGCGCCGCCGAACTCGGCGACGGCGACGCAGCCCGCGCAACACGTCTCGCCCGAGCGGCTGAGGCCGCCTGGGTTGCCGGACAGGCCGACCGGGCGGCTGATCTGGTGAGGCGTGCGCTGGCGTTCGCGGAGCCGACCGAGCGCGCGCGGCTGTCGTACCTGAGCGGTCTGATCTCGGCGTTCGCCGGCTCGCTTCCTGGCGCGCTCACCGCGCTGCTGGAGGGGCTCGAGGCGACTGAGGAGCCGTCGCTGATCCTCGAGATGCTGATGGAGGCTGGTGTGGTGGCGGCGTTCGTCGAGGACCATGAGCGCGAACTCGCCGTCTGCCGGCAAGCGTCGCAGACGCCGGCCGAGACGGATGCGGAGCGCTTCGTCGTTTGTCAATTGACGAGCTCGGTGGCGGACCACGAGGGCGACTTTGCTCGCGCGCAGATGCTGTGGGAGCGGACGGTTGAACTCGCGGAGGGCCTTGACAGACCCCGCCATCTACTCTGGGCATCGGAAGGCGCGAGCCGCGCCGGTCATCTGGGCGATGGCCTCCAGTTCGCCAGTCGCGCAGTCCGGATCGCGCGCGAACGGGGTCTCGTTTCCACTCTGCCGCTGGCTTTGCAGGTGGAGGCGTCGCAGCTGGTGGGCCGTGGCCAGTTCGATCTCGCCTACGCCTCGGCTCAGGAGAGCGAGCGGCTCGTGGCGGATCTCGGGCACCCGGTCGCTTGGAGCCTCGCGGACCTGGCCACGATCGACGCTGTCCGCGGCGACGAGCAGCAGGCGCGTGAGCACGCCTCCGAGGCTCAGGCTGTGGTCGCGAGAAGCGGCGCCCGTCTGTTGGGCCGAAGGACCGCTAGAGCGCTTGCGCTGCTCGACCTCGGTCTGGGCCAACCATCGGCCGCACTTGACCGACTGCTCGGTTCGGTGCTCGACATGCGTCCCGAGTCGGACTATGTGTTCGTGCTGGGGGTTCCCGACGCGGTCGAGGCGGCGAGCCGCTCGCAGCGACTCGACGAGGTGGCCTCTCACCTCGATCGCTATCGGCAATGCTTCGCGCCGACTTCCAACCGCGCCCGCCTGGCCCTACTCGCACGCTGCGAGGCGTTGGTGGACGGGGTCGATGCCGAGCGCCACTTCCGCGATGCGGTCGAGCTTTCCGACGCACTCTCGCCATTCGACCGAGCGCGGACCGAGCTGCTGTATGGCGAGTGGCTGCGACGCCACCGCAGGCGGATCGACGCACGCTTCCATCTCCGGGCAGCGCTGGAGATCTTCCAACAGCTCGCCACCACGCCGTGGGAAGCGCGGGCACGCTCAGAACTACGCGCCAGCGGCGAGACCGCGCGCAAGCGCGACCCCTCGACCCGCGATCAGCTCACACCGCAGGAGTTGCAGATCTCGCGACTTGTCGCCTCCGGGAAGTCCAATCCTGAGGTAGCCGCACAGCTGTTCCTCAGCCCGCGGACCATCGACTACCACCTCCGCAAAGTCTTCACCAAGCTCGAAATCGCCTCGCGCGCGGACCTCGCCGATTTGGACCTCGGCGAGCCCGTAGCCGTCTGACCGGCGAGTCGCCAGGCGACCACGCTGATGCGACCGGCACCGACGGCTGCCACCGTCGGTGATCGCTGATCACCGGTCATCCACCACCTTTTGGACCAGGAGCGAACCCATGAACTCACAGCTGCTCAGCCAACTCGCCAAGGCCAGGACCGACGACATGCTGCGCGCCGCGGCACAGCGGCGCCGCGCCGTCCCATCGGAACGTTCCGTGTGGCTGACGACGACGCTCCGCCGGGCGATCGTGCGTGTTCGGCGTGCGCGGGGCGCGTCGGCGGACGCGACCGTGTTCGCCGCCCTGCGGGACGATCCGCGGGTCGACTGGCGGGCGCGCCGATGCGAGTAGCGCCCACTCGTCCTGTCGCCGCTCTGTTCGACGTCGTGGCCCCAATCGCTCTGTACTACGGGTCACGTTCGGCGGGCATGAGCGTCTACTTCGCCCTCCTCGCCGGTGCCGTCGTGCCCGGGATCACCACCACGGTCAGGCTGATCAAAGGCGGCACGCTCGACGGCCTGCCAGTGTTCGTGATGACGACGATGCTGATCGGGGTGGGGATCGCTCTGATTGCCGGGAGTCCTCGGTTTCTGCTCGCCAAGGAAGCCTGGGTGACCGCCGTCGGCGGCGCGTGGTTTCTGGTCAGCGCGCGCGGGAGGCGGCCGCTGGCATTCCTGTTTGCCCGCCCTCTGCTTGAGGGAAGACGGGCGTTCACGAGCGAGTCATGGACCAGCCTCTGGGAGCGCCTTCCCCAGTTTCGACGTATGTGGCGCATCTCAAGCGTGATCTGGGGGGTCGGTCTGCTCGCTGACGGCGGAGTCCGAGTCGTGATCGCCTACAGCCTGCCGATCGATGTCGTTCCTGCGGCGGCAGGGGCGCTTTACCCGGCCACGTTCCTGATGCTGCAGGTAATCGACCAGATCAACTATCGACGTTCGGGTCTGTGGCAGATCCTGCTTGCCACAGACGACCGCTGACCCCGAAGGGATCCCGCATGCCGTCGACGCTGCTCGAGGCTCGCCAGATAACCCGCCACTTCGGCGCCCGCACGGTGCTCGACGCCGTCGACCTGCGCGTAGACGCCGGGAGTCGCATCGGGCTCGTCGGTCCGAATGGCTCTGGCAAGTCAACCCTGCTACGAATCCTCGCCGGCCGCGAAGCACCCGACACGGGGATCGTCCGACGCTTTGTCACGGTCGGCTACCTGCCGCAGCTCGCCGATGCCGAGGATCGGGAACTGACGGTACGGGAGACCGTGCTCGACCGTGTCGGCCTGGCGTCCGCCAGCACGACGCTTGATCGATGGGCCACGGCGCTAGCGGCAGGTGACATTGAGGCAGTCGAGCCACATGCTGCTGCGCTGGAGCAGTGGCTCGCTCTGGGCGGTGCCGATATCGACGCGCGGCTTGGTGCTGCGGTGGCGGATCTCGGCCTCGGAACCGAGCTCCTCGAGCGGCCGCTTGACACGTTGTCAGGGGGACAGGCGGCGCGCGCAGGACTCGTGGCGCTGCAGGTGGCCCGCTTTGACGTCGTGCTCCTCGACGAGCCGACGAATCACCTCGACACGGACGGGCTACAGCGACTCGCGACGCTGCTTGGCGCGCGCCCGGGGGGTGTGGTGCTCGTCTCCCACGACCGAGCCTTGCTCGCCGAAACGGTCAGCGAGATCGTCGAGCTCGACCGCGACTCCGGCAAGGCGACGCAATATCGAGGCGGCTGGGACGCTTTCCAGCGCGTGCGCGAGGCGGCGCGCGAGCGGGCCCGTACCGAGCGCGAGCACGCGCTCGCACGCCGCGATCAGCTGATCGCGGCCGAGCGGGAGACACGCAGACGTTCTGCAGCGAGCGTCAAACATGCCCGCGGCGGCGTTCACGACAACGACAAGCAGTCCCGCGAGTGGGTGAAGATGCGCGCCGAGGGAATGGCCGCACGCGCGCGCAAGATGGGCGCGCGTGCCGGCCGCATTGACGTTCCCGACGCGCCGTGGGAGCGGCCGGTCCTACGTCTGCACCTCACACCCGCTGAGCGCCGCAGCACCTGGATCGTCGCGCTGGAAGGAGTCGTCCTGCGTCGCGGCGAGTGGACGCTCGGACCGCTTGACTTCGCGGTAGCACACGGCGAACGGGTACTCATCAGCGGTCCGAACGGCAGCGGCAAGTCGACGGTCCTCGGCGCGCTCGCTGGCGAAGTCCACCCCGCAGCAGGCCGCCGCCGAGTATCACCACAAGCCGTCATCGCGCAATTAGGCCAGGCCCGCGAAGCGCTGACCGGCTCCGCCGCGCTCGCCACCCGGGTCCGAGAGATCACCGGACTCGACCACTCGTCCGCCCGCACGGCTCTGGCGTCCTTCGGTCTTGACTCCGGCCTCGCCGAGCGGAGCGTCGCAACGCTGTCCCCGGGCGAGCGAACCCGCGCCGAGCTGACTGTAATCGCCCAACAACGCGCTACCTGCCTGCTACTCGACGAGCCGACGAACCATCTCGACATCGAGTCCGTGGAGGTACTCGAAGCAGCGCTGGAACACTGGCCGGGGGCACTGATCGTCGCTACCCACGACCGCCGCCTCCGCGACCGCCTGCGACTCGAGCGCAAGTTTCGACTCTGAACGCGGCGTCTCATGGATCCCCGCTGGCGAGTTGCCGAGGGAGACACACTCCCCAGGCGGTCGGGATCGCGGTTGGCGTTGTGAGCGCGGTCATGTTGGGGCTTTCCACCCAGAACGACGGTCAGGCGGCCGCTTGGTGGGCGAGCTGCTGATTGCTGTCTGTGTCGATGAGGGTGGTTGCGGGCCCCTGGCGAGGCGCGAGCGTGCGCGAGCGGAGCAGGGTCGTGAGGATCGCGAGCGCGCCGGCGCCGCCGGCGAGCGCAAATCCTGCGGTGGGCCCGGCACGGTCCACGACGAGGCCGGCGCTCGCCGCTCCGACGGCACCGCCGACTGCCATCGCGGTGGCGAGCCAGGCGAACGCCTCGGTCATTGTCGCGGCCGGGGTGACGCGGTCGACCATCGCGTAGATCGTGGCTTCGGTCGGCGCGATCATGGCGCCGGCGAGCAGCAGCACACCCACGAGCGCAATGACGCTGCCGGCGGCGGGGATCAGGGCTAGGTGTCCGGCGGTCAGCGCGCCCAGGACGAGCGCCAGGCCGGCGGCGGTGCGGGCTCCGCCGCCGAGGCGGGCGGCGAGCAGCCCGCCCGCGAACGACCCGACGCCCCAGAGGGCGAGCAGCGGGGCGGCGGCCGTGGTGCTGTCAAGCGTCTTGGCGGCCGCGACAACTGCGACCTCGTCGGCGCCGAGCAGCACGCCGACGGCGATCAGGACGATCACCAGCGTCCGCATCGCCGGTGCGCGTAGCGAGCCTCCGCGTGGTCGCAGCCCAGCCGGCGTCGGTCGCCAGCTGCGTGAGGCCGGTTGCGCGGCGAACGCCGTGGTCGCGAGCAGCAGGACGATCCCACCTGCCGCGAGGGCCGCGCCGGTCGACCACAGCGCACCGATGCAGAGCGCGAGCGGCGGCCCGAAGATATACGTCAGTTCGACGACTGACGCCTCGAGGGCGTAGGCGGCGCGGACGGCGCCGGGATCGGCGAGTAGCGCTGGAAGCTGGGTTCGCAGGCACGCGCCGACCGGCGGCTCGGCCAGCCCGATGCCGGCTGCGAGCGCGAGTAGAACGGTGAGCGAAGCGCCCACCGGCTGCACCGCGATCGCGACCAGCAGCGTCGCCGCGACGGTGGCGCTCACCAGCAGCACCGAGGTCTGTCCACGCCGGTCGACGACCTGCCCGAGCAGCGGTCCACCGACGCCGAGCGCGATCGCGTAGACGCCGGTGACCACGCCGGCCGCGGCGAACGAGCCCGTCAGGTGCCGGGCATGGACCAGCAGCCCGATGCTGAGCATCGCCAGCGGCAACCGCGCGAGGATCGAGGTGGCGAACAGGCGTCGTATGCCGGCGGATGACGCGATCGAGCGCATACCCCGATGCTAGGTTTTGACTGGTGCAGATGGAAGATCCACAATCATGGCGTTGGACGAGACCAGTCAGCCACTAGACCTGCTCCTCTCGGTGAGCCGCGATGGCCCCCGGACGCTCGGAGCGCAGATCGAGGACCAGCTCCGGCGGGCGATCCGAGATCGTGCCCTGCGACCGGGTGCCGGGCTGCCGTCCACACGTGATCTGGCGCGCCAGCTCGCCGTTTCGCGGCGGGTTGTGGTGGACGCCTATGCCCAGCTGGCGGCCGAGGGCTATCTGAGCCTTCGGCAAGGCGCCCGGCCACGTGTCTCGCACGGAGCGGCGGCCGCGAGTGGGACCCGGGCGGTGGTGGCGACGGGGGCGCCGCACGCACGTTTCGACTTCCGCCCGAGCGTGCCTGACGTCTCAACGTTCCCGCGAGCGGCATGGCTGCGCTCGCTGCGCCACGCGCTCGCGACAATCAGCGACGCCGACCTCGGCTACGGCGACCCCCGAGGGGTCGAGGTGCTGCGCTCCGCCCTGGCGGACTACCTCGGCCGCGTCCGCGGGGTCGTGGCCGATCCCGAGCACATCGTCGTCACCAACGGCTACACGCAGGGCCTCGGCTTGGTGTGCCACGCGCTCGCGGCAGCCGGCGCTCAACGGATCGCGTTGGAGGATCCGAGCAACCCCGAAGACGGCCTGGTTGCCGAACACGCCGGCCTGGAACCGGTTCTGATCGGGGTCGACGAAGCCGGAACCCGGGTCGACGAGCTCGAGCACGCCGACGCCGACGCCGTCGTGCTGACGCCCGCCCACCAGCACCCCACCGGCGTCGTGCTCACCGGCGAGCGGCGGGCGGCTCTGCTGGCCTGGCTGCGTGCGAGCGACACGATCGCGATCGAGGACGACTACGACGCCGAGTACCGCTACGACCGCGCGGCCATCGGAGCGCTCCAAGGCCTCGACCCCGACCGCGTGATCTACGCCGGCTCGACAAGCAAGACCCTGGCGCCCGCGCTCCGCATCGGCTGGCTGGTCGTGCCGCCGTCGCTACTGCCGGCGGTGAGCCACGAGAAGCTGCTCGCCGACCGCGGTACCGCCCGGATCGAGCAACACGCGTTCGCCGACTTCCTGATCCGCGGCGAGCTGGACCGCCACCTAAGGCGCATGCGTGCCCGCTACCGCAGCCGCCGTGACGCGCTCGTCGACGCGCTCGCCGAAACGCTTCCAGAGGCGGCAGTCCGCGGCGTCGCCGCCGGGCTGCACGTCACCGTCGAGCTGCCCGACGGCCTCAATCAGGAGGCGATCCGAGCGGAGGCCCAGGAGCGGCGCCTCGAGCTCGAGACGATGGCCGACTACCGACCCGACACCCGCGGGCGCCCGCCAGTCCTCCTGCTCGGCTACGCGCAAATGCCCGAGCCAGCCATCCGCGCCGGCGTCCACGAGCTCGCCAAAGCAATACAAGCAGCAAGAACGCGCACCGAAACAGCCGCAGCCTGAGCCGCGAGGTCTGCTTCTAATCGACAAGCCCCGAACCACACGGCCGGGGTCGTCGTCTGGGGCTGCGGAAAGCGTCACGACCGTGACCACGTCTTGGTCCAGGGCGATCAGCGCCGAAGCCTTCTCGTTGCACCGAGTCGAGACCCCCGTTTCCTCGCGCCGAGGCAGATCGTCGCTGCGGGGCTGCGCACCCGCTCAGCGCGGAAGGGAGGGCCGGCGACCTGACGCCGTCGAGACGCGTATGGGCCGGGACTCCGCCCCGCGGACGCAATACCTAGCTTCAGGACCCGCCTGATGCAAGAACGAGACGCAATAACCCGCTGTCGAGCACCCTGAATTGCACCCGGAGGCGATTCACGCGTTTCGAGTGCGGCCCCGACACCTCGAGGCAGCCCAAAACCAGCCCATTTGCAGGACCTTTTATGGGCACGGCTGGGTTCGAACCAACGACCTCTCGCGTGTGAAGCGAGCGCTCTCCCACTGAGCTACGCGCCCTGAGTGCGACGATTCTACGCACGACGCCCTTTGCCCGGAAGCGGGTCGGGAGTCAGTCGATCGTGAACCTGAACGTCACGGGGCTGACCGGTGGCCGCGCCGGCCTTCGGGGTCGCGCGGACGAGGTAGTGGCCCTTGGCGAGCTTGTGCTTGCCGATGCGGCCGCCGAAGGTGAAGGTGTTGGCGCCCGCGGCGTCATGGTGGGTGAAGCGGCCGGCGGCGATCTGCCGCGTGCACTTCGCGCCGCGCACGTGCCTGGCCGGCTTTACGCACTTCCCGTGGTGCCGGACACCGGGGCGGAGCCGGAATACGGCGAACGTCGTCGTCGCGGCCTCGGAGTCCGTGTAGCTGAGCTTGGTGCCTGTCTTCTGATGGTGTCGCCCTGGAGTCGTGTGGAACGTCGGGGGCTTGACGGTGATCCGCCCGAGCTTCGGCGTTGCGGGTGGGGGCCCCGCGCTCGTGGTGAAGGTCCTGTCGGCGCTCATGGAGGTCCCGTCGCCCGACGTCGCTACCACTCGGAAGTGGTAGAGCGTCTTCGGATTCAAGCCGGAGATCGTCGCGGTGACCCGTGATGCTGCGAGGCCGGAGACGGACTGAGCCGATGCCCGCGAGCCGTAGGCGGTCGTCCTGCCGACGTCGAAGTGGACCGCCGTCGCCCGGCGTTCGGGGTCACGGACGCAGTCAGCGTCGCACCGTGAGTCGTGACGGCCGTGCTGGCGAGCGAGCTGACGGCCGGCGGGGTCACCTCGTAGGCGCCGATGTCGCACGCGGCGCCGCTCGGCCGAGGGAGGCCGCGCTGATCGGTCGGCCGGCACAGGGTGCCGACCGGCGTCGATCGCCGCGCTCCCTGAGCCGAGGTCCATCGTCTCGGTCGGCCCGCCGTTGTCGGCGAGCGCGACGAGCTTCGGGTCGCCGCCCGCGAACGTCGACGGGCAGGTCCCGTCGCCGAAGCTGAGGTTGTTGCCGGCGTTGCCGATCGTCCCGTGGCAGTTGCCGAGCTGGTTGAGGCTGAGCAGCGTGTCCGCGAGCGCGACCGTGGAGCTTCCGCTCTGGTCGATCCCGCCGGCGAACGCCGGGCTCCCGGGGCTCCCCTTGCTCCCGCCGATACCGCCTGACGGACCCGGTGTACCGGGCGCTCCGGGGGTGTTCGCCGCGATCGTGACGCCGATCAGCGAGGCCGTCGCGGTGCTGCTCACGAAGATGCCGCCGCCGGCGCTGCCGTTGCCGGCGTTGCCGCCACTGCCGTGCGGAGGAGCAGTCATGCCGTCGCCGCCACCGCTCCCCGGATTCCCGCCGTTGCCGCCGGGGCCGCCGAGGTTGCCGGTGATCGTGCTGTCTCTGAGAATCATCGATCCGCCCTCGAGCGCGATCGCGCCTCCCGAGAAGCCTCCGGCGGCGCTGCCGCCGTTGCCCGGGCTGCCCGTATCGGACGGGTCGGCGTCCCCGCCCTTGCCGCCGCTGCCGCCTGTGCCGGCGACGTTGTCGCTGAACGTGCTGTCGTCGATCGTGGCGCTGCTGCCGGCCCCGGCGCTGAAGAGCGCCCCGCCGTCACCGCAGCACCCGCCGGCACTGCCGCCGTCGGCCCCGCCGCTCCCGCCTGCGCCGCCGTCCGCCGCCGGCGCCCCCGTCCGCCGGCGTGGTGCACCGCTCATCGTGACGTCGGTGAGCCTGAGCTGGCCGACGTTGTCGACTCCGCCGCCGACACCGCCCTTGCCGCCGGAGGTGCCGGCGACAAGGGTCTCGCCATTCCCGCCCTTACCGCCGTTGCCCGCGAAGTTGTCGGTCACGGTGACGTGATCGAGCGTCAGCGCCCCGCCGTTGAAAATCGCGCCGCCGTTGAAGCCGTCGCCGGGGGGTATCGGGTCATGCGAGATGTCGTGGGTGTCGACGAAGCCGTCCACGCCGTCCGCGCCGTTCGGCGCGTGCCCGCCCGTCAGCGTCAGGTCCTCGATCGTCACCGTGCCCGAGATCACGTGGAGGATGCGGTTCCCCAGCGCGGCGGCGGAGATCTTCGTCGCGCCGGAGCCCGCGCCGGCGATCGTCACCGGCCCCGGCGCTGCGAGGTCAAGGTCGCCCGTCGAGTTGTCGTCTGGGGCAACCGTCGGGATGGTCAACCCGTATGGCGTCGTCGAGGCCGCGAGCATGATCGTGTTCGCGCCGGCGGTCGCGGCGCCACAGTCACTACCGGTCGGCGCGTGGTTGACCGCGTCGATCGCCTCCCGCAGCGAGCAGACGCCGTTGTCCGGGGTGTCGGTGTCCGCGGTGGTGTTCACGGTGAGGATCGCCGCTGCGGCGGGCGACGCGGCGAGCCCCGCGCAGCAGACGACCGTCGCGAGTGCGCCCGTTGCCCTACAGCCCCTTCGACTCGGTCCCACCTCGCGAAGTATGTCACCGAGTGCGACGGGCGGAGCCGGCTACAGCCGGACGAGATTCGCGGCGTGTTGGCCGCGGGTGAGGCCGCGCAGATCGATGAACAGCGATGCGTTGCGGGCGATCGCGGCGTGGTCGATGCCCGGGTGCGCGGTCACGAGCACGATCGCGTCGGCATTTGCGGTGGCCTGCTCGAGCGGCGAGCTCTCGACGGCGAGGTCCGGCAGCGACGGGACGTGGGGATCGTGGTAGGAGACCTCAGCGCCGCGCTCGCGGAGCACCTCCATGATCCGCAGGGCCGGCGACTCACGGATGTCGCCGACGCCGCCCTTGTAGCTGACGCCGAGGATCAGGATCCGCGAGCCCTTGACCGGCTTGGTCGCGTCGTTGAGCGCGCGCTCGATCCGCTCGACGCAGTGATAGGGCATCTGTTGGTTGATCTTTCCGGCGAGCTCGATGAACTCGGTCGACATGTGGAATTCCCGCGCGCGCCAGGTCAGATAGAACGGGTCCACCGGCAGGCAGTGGCCGCCCATCCCGGGCCCCGGCTCGAAGCGCATGAAGCCGTACGGCTTCGTCGCGGCCGCGTCCACGACCTCCCAGATGTCGATCCCCATCCGCTCGCTCAGGATCGCGAGCTCGTTGACGAGCGCGATGTTGACCGAGCGGAAGATGTTCTCCAGCAGCTTGGTCATCTCGGCCGCCTCGGGCGAGGACACAAGGACGATCTCGTCGCAGACCCGTCCGTACAGCTCGGCCGCGCGCTCGGCGCATCGCTCGGTCATGCCGCCGACCACCTTCGGCGTGTTCTTGAGCGTGTAGTCGGTGCGACCGGGGTCGACCCGCTCGGGTGAGAACGCGACGTTGACCTCATCGCCGACCTTCAGCTCGGACTCCTGCTCGAGGATCGGCACCAGCCGCTCGCGCGTGGTCCCGGGATACGTGGTCGACTCGAGCACGACGAGCTGCCCGCGCTGAAGAACGTGGCCGAGCGCGTAGCCGGCGGCGTTGAGCGCGGCCAGGTCGGGCTCGCGGTTGGGGGTCAGCGGCGTGGGCACGCAGATCAGTACCGCGTCGGTGCGGGCCAGCGGCTGGTAATGAGACGTGGCGTGGATCAGCGGCAGCACTGCCTGCAGGCGCTCGGACGAGATGTCCTCCACGTAGGACTCGCCCGCCTTGATCGCCGCGACCTTACGCGGATCGACGTCAACCGCCACAACCTCCTCGCCGGCCTCGGCGAAGCCGACGACCAGCGGAAGACCCACGTATCCCAGACCGATGACTCCGACCGACATGACCCGCCGCACGATAGCGGGATGAAGGCTCAGGCTCGCAATCGACAAACCCGCGCAGGGGTCAAAATGACCGTGCACCCTCTGTCGAAGTCGGTTCCCGGATCGCGTCTCCCGTCTGCGGCTCCGACCCGGCGCTCCCGTAGCGCCTGGAGGTGACCGCTTAAGGCTGCTTCCTTCCGGATCTGACCTGGTTCACGGGCCTTCATCGCCACGGGACCGAGTCATCAGCACCACAAGCGGGGCGCTGACCCGGGGCCTGCACCCCTCGAGAGGGAATTCAGCCCCGCTAAAGCGGATTGCGGGTACAGGGTGCCGCTACATCCCCGCCTAGCACGGTCGGGGCGGATGCTAGCGCCATCCGCGCCGCCGTCGCGCGGTCCGCAAGCGGGCCCGCCTACCCGCCAACTAGACTCGAAACCGTGTCGACCGGCCCCTCGCTCTACCGCCGCCATCGTCCCCGGACGTTCGCCGACGTCGTCGGTCAGGAGCACGTCGTGCGGACCCTCTCCAACGCGGTCGAGCAGGGCAAGGTCCACCACGCGTACCTGTTCGTCGGCTCGCGCGGGACCGGCAAGACGAGCATGGCCAAGATCCTGGCCGCCTGCCTGAACTGCGTCAACGGCCCGACCACCACGCCATGCGGCAAATGCGACTCGTGCGTGTCGATCGCCAACGCCACCTCGCTCGACGTGATTGAGATGGACGCGGCGTCGAACAACTCGGTCGACGACATTCGCGACCTGCGCGAAAAGGTCGCCTACGCACCGGTCTCGGGCCGCCACAAGGTCTACATCCTGGACGAGGCGCACATGCTCTCGCCGCAGGCCTGGAACGCGTTTCTCAAGACGCTCGAGGAACCACCGCCGCGCACAATCTTCGTGCTCGCCACCACCGAGGCGCAGAAGGTCCTGCCGACCGTCGTCGATCGCTGCCACCGGTTCGACTTCGGGCGGCCGGCGGCAGAGCAGGTCGCGACTGTGCTGAGGCGGGTCGCGGCCGTGGAGCGGATCGACATCGACGACGGCGCTGTTGCGCTGGTCGCCCGCCACGCGACCGGAAGCTTCCGTGACGCGCTCGGAACGCTCGAGCAGTTGCTCACCTACGCGGGCGGGCGCCGCATCGAGCCCGACGACGTCCTCGCCGTGCTCGGGGTAGCGGACGCCGAGCAGCTGTTCGGGGCTGTGGACGCGATCATCGCCCGCGATCCGGCCGAGGCCCTGCGCACGGCCGCTCGCCTGGCCGCGTCGGGGCGGGATCCCGGCCAGGTGCTCCGTGACTTCGAGGTACACGGTCGCGAGCTTCTCACCGTCCAGGTGCTGGGCGAGGTGCCGCCCGAGCTCCGCGTCACCTTGGACCGGGATCGCCGGCTGCTGGAGCAGGCGCGGTCGCTGTCGCCGACCGACGCGGTCAGGCTCCTCGATCTGATCTCAGCCGCGCTCGACGCCACCGCCAACGGCGCCCAGGCTCGCATCCAGCTCGAGCTCGTGCTGATCAAGGCCGCCGCACCGGAGATGGATCCCTCGGTCGAGGCGCTGATGAGCCGCGTCGAGCGGCTCGAGGCCGGTCAGCCAGCGGGACCGACGCTCCGCTCGATCGCCCCCGCGGCTCCAAGCCCGGTGGATGATGGCGAGCCGTCTGCGCCGCCCGCCCCTCCGGCTCACCCCGAGCCGCCCGCGGCGCGGGTGGCGACCGCGAACGCCGGACCTGCCACTCAGGCCGCCCCCGCGCCCGCTGAGGCTCCGCCGGTCGCGGAGCCGGCCCCCGAGCCTCGCGTTGCGCCCGCCGCCCAGGGCCTCGACCTCGACCGAGCGGTGACCGCCTGGCCCGCCGTCGTCGACATGGTCCGGGGCCGCAACGTGATGCTGGCCGCGTTGCTAGCGGACGCCCGGCCCGTGGCGGTCGGCGACCGGGAGCTGACGATCGCCTTCCCGAGCGGCGCCGCCTTCCTCAAGCGAAAGGCCGAGCAGGACGACTATCGGCGGATGACGGCCGAGGCGTTGCGGACGGTCACCGGCAGCCCGCTCGCGCTGCGCTACGAACTCCGTGAGGAGGACGAGGCCGCGGCCGCGCCCGGCGACCCGGCGCTGTCCGGGGAAGAGCTCGTGCGTCGCTTCCTCGAGGAGTTCGATGCCGAGGAGCTCTATGAAGATGACACCGACGAACGTGAGGCCACGTAGATGCCACAGCCAAATATGCAGCAGCTGCTAAAGCAGGCCCAGAAGATGCAGGAGGACATGCTCGCCGCGCAGGAGGCGCTCAAGGACGAGATCGTCGAGGCCTCTTCGGGTGGCGGGATGGTCACGGTCAAGGTGACCGGCGACCTTGTGATCAAGGAGATCACGATCGACCCGCAGGCCGTCGACCCCGAGGACGTCGAGCTGCTCCAGGACATGGTCCTGGCGGCCGTCAACGAGGCCCTGCGCTCGGCGCAGGAGCTGGCTTCCTCCAGGCTCGGCGGCATCGCCGGCGGCCTGGGCGGACTCGGCCTTCCCGGTCTCTGAGGTCCGCGCTTGTACGCCCCTCCGGTACAGCGGCTGATCACCGAGCTCTCGAAGCTGCCGGGGGTCGGCGGCCGCACGGCGCAGCGGCTCGCATTCCACATCCTGCGGGTCAGCGATGAGGATGCGCTCGGCCTGGCCGACGCGATCCGCGAGGTCAAGGAGCGGATCGGCCTGTGCGAGGTGTGCTTCAACCTGGCCGACGGCCCGCGATGCAGGATCTGCTCCGACGAGCGCCGGGATCCCGAGTTGATCTGCGTCGTCGAGGAGCCCTCGGACGTCATCTCGATCGAGCGCACCCACGAGTTCCGCGGGCGCTACCACGTGCTCGGCGGCGCCCTCTCGCCGATCGACGGCATCGACCCGGAGGATCTGAAGATCGCCGAGCTCTACGACCGGGTCCGCAGCGGCGAGGTCCGGGAGGTGGTGGTCGCCACCAATCCGACGACGACCGGAGAGGCCACCGCACTGCACATCGCCGAGGGAATCCGCGAGCTCGCGCCGTCGGTGACGGTGACCCGCCTGGCCAGCGGGCTCCCGGTGGGCGCCGACCTCGAGTACGCCGACGAGCTCACGCTCGGGCGCGCGCTGGCCGGCCGCCGCGCGGTGTAGCGCGTCTCGGCCGTGCCCGCCGGCGGGCCCGGGCGCGCTCGTCCCGGGGTCCGGCTACTGGTACTCCCGCATCCGGCGCCGGGCCGAGGCCAGAGAGTCGGACACGGTCAGCTCGAGCTTGCGCCGACGCCGATAGTGCCTCGCGAACCGGATCGGATAGAGCGGGACGCGGGCCACCCGGCGCAACAGCGATGTGCGCGGCCGCCGCCGCGCCTCGGCGGCGAGGCACGTGGTGGTCGCGTCGAGGGCGCGCTCGACCCGCACTCCCTCGCGCCTAGCCAGAAAAGGTCACGCTCGGCGCGACTGCGCTCGCGAATCGTGACGCATGCCCTGCCACGCAGCGGAGTTAAGATCCGTTCAGCACTCGGCCCCGGGCGCGAGCCGAGAGTGACGTTGCCGGGGAGGCCCCGCGGCCGGCCCGGACCTGCCCCCGGACCGCCGCCGGATCGCCGCGTCTCGTGGGATCTCAGAATCCATATAGACACCTGAGATCCACAAGGCCCTGACCCCGGAGCCGCGTGCCGACCTTTCTGTGCTCAGCGCCCAGCGCCCGGGGGGCCGAACCCATGCCCACCCAAACCCCACGACCCATCCCAACCGCCCAAAGCGAGCCCGCACCCGCCCGCCATCCAACCACAGCCCGTAACCTCCCTCGCGTGAACACGGTGGTCATGAAGTTCGGTGGCACCTCGGTCGCCGACGCGGAGCGGATCAAGCGTGCGGCGAAGCGGATCGTCGCCCAGCGCGACGCCGGCCGGCGGGTCGTGGCGGTGCTGTCGGCCCGGGGCACGACGACGGACGAGCTGATCCAGATGGCCGAGGAGGTCTCGCCGCACCCCGACCCGCGCGAGATGGACATGCTCCTCTCCACCGGCGAGCGGATCTCGTGCGCGCTGTGCGCGATGGCGATCAACGACCTCGGCCACCGGGCGATCTCGCTGACCGGCTCGCAGGCCGGGATCGTGACCGACACCTCGCACACGAAGGCCCGCATCCTCGACGTACGCGCCGACCGCATCAAGGAGGCCCTCGAGCAGGACCTGATCGTGCTCGTGGCCGGCTTCCAGGGCGTCTCGATCAGCCGCGACGTGACCACCCTCGGCCGCGGTGGCTCGGACACCACGGCGGTGGCGCTGGCGGCGGCGATCGACGCCGAGGTGTGCGAGATCTACACCGACGTGGCCGGCGTGTTCACGGCCGACCCGCGAATCGTGCCGAACGCGCGCAAGCTGCCGTTCGTGAGCTTCGAGGAGATGCTCGAGATGGCGGCCTCGGGCGCCAAGGTCCTGCAGTTGCGGTCGGTCGAGTACGCGCGGACTCACGGCGTGAGGCTGCACTGCCGATCGAGCTTCGAGGACGGTCCCGGTACCGTTGTCCTAGGAGAAGACCAGACGATGGAACACCCGCTGATCACCGCAGTCACCCACTCCACCGAGGAAGCTCGGATCACGCTGCTCGGCGTGCCGGACCGCCCCGGCGCCGCGGCGTCGATCTTCCGCGCCCTCGCCGACGCGAACTGCAACGTCGACACGATCATCCAGAACGAGCCGCGCGAGGAGGGCCGGGACGCAGAGGTCTCGTTCACGATCGCCTCCGAGGATCTCCGGGCCGCCCAGCTCGCGCTCGAGCCGATTCAGGCCGAGCTCGGGATCGCGACATCGACACCGATCCCGGGATCGGCAAGGTCTCGATCGTCGGCGCCGGCATGCGCTCGCACCCGGGCGTCGCCGCGGAGGTGTTCGAGACTCTGGCCGGCGAGGACATCAACATCGAGATGATCTCCACCTCGCCGATCAAGATCTCGTGCGTGATCCGCTCCGACCAGGTCCAGCAGGCGGTCACGGCGCTCCACACCGCATTCGAGCTCAGCGCCGCCGAGGTTCAGCGAGGAGCAGGCCGATGCGGCGCAGGAGGCGCGATGACGAGCGTCGCGCGTCGTCGGAGCCACCGGAGTCGTCGGCACGACGATGCTCGAGCTGCTGCGCCAGCGCGAGTTCCCGGCCGACGAGATCGTTCCTTCGCGACTCCGAAGTCGGCCGGCAGGGATCTCGACGGCCTGACCGTCCGCGGACTGGACGAGAACGCGGACCTGAGCGGGTTCGACATCGCCCTGTTCTCCGCCGGCGCCGGCACGTCCCGCGCGTGGGCGTCGCGGTTCGTCGAGCACGGCGCCGTCGTGATCGACAACTCGTCCGCCTTCCGTCGCGACCCGGACGTCCCGCTCGTCGTCTCCGAGGTCAACCCGCACGCCCTCGAGCGCCATCGCGGACTGATCGCCAACCCGAACTGCTCGACCATGCAGCTGATGGTCGCGCTGGCCCCGATCCACCGGGCGGCCGGGATCGAGCGGCTGGTCGTCGCCACCTACCAGTCGGTCTCGGGCACCGGGCGCAAGGCGATCGACGAGCTCGAGAACCAGGCCCACGCCTCACTGCACGGCATGGACATGCCGGCGCCCGAGGTCTACCCCGAGCCGATCGCGTTCAACGTGATCGGCGCCGCGGGCACGTTCGCCGAGGGCGACGACCACACCGATGAGGAGCGCAAGATGATGTTCGAGACGCGCAAGATCCTCGAGGACGAGTCGATCGGCGTGGCCGTCACGTGCGTTCGCGTTCCGGTCCGGACCGGCCACTCGATCGCGGCCAACCTCCAGACCCGCGACGAGCTGTCCGTCGACGAGGCTCGCGAGCTGCTCGAGAGCGCCCCGGGCATCGTCCTCGGTCACGTGCCGACGCCGCTCGAGGCGACCGGCCGCGACGAGGTCTTCGTCGGACGCCTCCGCGCCGACCCCTCGCACCCCCGCGCGCTGAGCATGTGGATCGTCAGCGACAACCTGCGCAAGGGCGCGGCCACCAACGCGATCCAGATCGCGGAGTTGCTCGCTGGAGCGCGGAAGGCGCCAGAGGTTGCCAGCGCCTGACGAGCTCTACGCGGTGATGCGCTGCGCGCCCTCGACGCGCCGCTTCACCGACGAGCCGGTCGAGCGCGAGGTGATCGAGCGCGTGCTCGACAACGCGCGCTTCGCCCCTAGCGGAGGTAACCGGCAGGGATGGAGGGTGATCGTCGTCACCGACCCCGACACGCGGCGGCGGCTGCGTGAGCTCTACGAGGAGCCCTGGCGGGCCTACACGGAGCAGACGGGCGCTCGTGCGCTGCTTGAGAGCGCCGATAAGAGCGCGATCCCCGCCGGCCGGCTGCGGATGCTCGAGCTCGCCGACGAGTACTCGCGCACGTTCGATCGCGCTCCCGTCCATCTCGTCATCTGCGTGCAGATCGACGCGCTGGCGATCGTCGACGCGACGCTCGACCGCCCCAGCATCGTCGGCGGCGCGTCGGTCTACCCGTTCGTGCAGAACATCCTCCTCGGCCTGCGCGCCGAGGGCCTCGGCGCCTCGTTCACGACGCTCCTGACGTCAGCTGAGCCCGAGATCCGCGAGTTGCTCGGCATCCCGGACGGTGTCGCGGTGGCCGGTCACATGGCGCTCGGCCACCGCGCCGACCCGTGGCCGAAGAAGCTCAGCCGCAACCCGGTGTCCGAGTTTTCCTACGCCGAGCGGTACGGCGCCGCCTGGGACTGAGCCGGCGTTCGGAATCGCCCGGTCTGGGACCGGCTAGGCCCGCGCCCGCAGCTCGCGCCGCGTGCGGACCCCGAGCTTGCGGTAGATGCGGCGTGCGTGCGTGCGCACCGTCTCGATCCCGACGTGCAGCAGTTGCGCGATCTCCGCGTTCGAGCGCCCGCTCTGCAGCAGCTCGAGGACCTCGGCCTCACGCGGCGTGAGCAGCTCCGGCCCCACGGCCTCGCGCGGGTCGAGGGCCGCCGGCGGCAGCACATGCAACCCGCGCGACGCGAGGTGGATCGCATGCAGCACGTCGCGCGCCTCGGTGCTCTTGGCCAGGCACGCGGTCGCGCCGAAGGCAAGCATCTGCCGGCACTCGGCGATCGTGGGCCGGTTGGCGAGCACGAGCAGGCGCGTCGCTGGGTAGGCGCGGTGCAGATCTCGCAGCTCGGTGGCGCTCGAGAGCGAACCGAAGTTGAGGATCGCGACCTGCGGGGAGTGCATCGACAGCATCAGCTCGAGCTCGTCGTGCGGAACCCCCGAGGCGACCAAGCGGAGGTTCGGATCCTCGTCAATCAGGGCCTGCAGCCCGCGGGCGACGATGTCCTCGAAGCGGGCTACAGCGACGGTTACGGGGGCACGCTGAATCATGGCTCTCTCAGTGGCGCCTCCGAACGCATGGAAAGCGTATCGACAATTCGGGCAAAAAGGGTGAGAGGCGTATCACCCTTTGCCTCACCCTTGCTCACCCCAAGATCCCCCCCGCCAGGGGACGAAATGGACAACCCGGTGAGCGACTATTCACTCAAGCTTTCGGTCCAGGAACCGAGATCAGAAGTAGGACCTTCCAACGGGCGGCATGCAGGGGTACTAAACGGAAGCGGGGCTGCGGGGCCCCGCTTTTCGTTTGCCCTCAGCGCTTTGGGACGACTCAGTCCTCGCGCGGCGCAATCGCCTTCTTCAGCCGCCGCCGGGCGGCCTCGATCCGGCGGCCGGCATCGGACTCGTGCTCGTCCTCGCGCGGCGCCGTCTCGGGCTCCTCGCGACCGAACGCCGCCGAGAGTGCTCTGCGCAGGCGACTGATCACGCCGGAGCGCCCGCCACCACCGAGGTCGACCAATCGATCACCGAGGTGGGGCGGATGATGTGCTTGCTCATTCCGAGCTCCTTGGGCGAGAGCCCGAGCGCGAGGCCGACCAGCTGCGGCAGGTGGAGCACCGGCAACCCCAATTCCCGCCCCACGGTCTTGGCCGCCGCCGGCTGCTGCAGGTCCAGATTCAGATGGCAGAGAGGGCAGGGCACGACGAGGCAGTCGGCGTCGGCATCGATCGCGTCGCCGAGGTGACGTCCGGCCTGCTCGAGCGACTTCTCCTTGTTCATCGTGATGATCGGGAAGCCACAGCACTTGTAGACGCCGGCGTAGTTGATCACCGTGCCTCCGAGCGCGTCGATCACCATGTGCAGGTAGCGGTCGCGCTGGTGCTCGTGGTCGATCCCCAGCCGGTTGACCGGGCGCACGATGTAGCACCCGTAGAACGGACCGACCTTCAGGTCGGTGAGCGGGCGCTTGACCTTCGAGCGCAGGGTGTCGAGGCCGATGTCCTCCACCAGTAGCCAGAGCAGGTTCTTGTTCGTCAGGCCCTTCTCGTAGCTGAGGCCCTCCTCGGCGAGGTTGCCGTTCACGAGGTCGCGGTATTCGGTGTTGGCGTCGAGCCGCTCCTGGCATTCGGACTGGGCGCCCTGGCAGGTCGAGCAGATGTTCATCATCAGCTCGCCGTCGGTGTTCTGGGCCAGCGCGAAGGTGCGTGCGTTGAGGGTGTCGGCGAGCTCCTGATTGTGTTCGGCGATCACGCCGGCACCGCAGCAGGCAGCCCGGTCCAGCTCGATCAGCTCGATGTCGAGCAGCGGCGCGACCTTCGCCATCGATCCGTGCAACTCAGGCGTGAACCCGCGGCTCACGCATCCAGGCCAGTAGGCGACCTTCATGCGTTCTCGCTTTCGTTGGAGGGCTCGGCGCCCTCGGGCGCCGATGTCGCTGCAGGCCCCTCGTCCTCGACCTCGTAGCCACTCACATACAGGTTCAGCTCGACCCTCTGTTCCTTGCCGTCGATCTCCTCGAACAGCTTCTTCACCTCTTTGGGGGCCTTGTGCGGATGACCGAGCGCCGTCCGCGGGGTCATCTTGCCCCGCGACATCGCCTTTGCCGCCGTCGGCATCCCGCTCAGCAGCTCCGGAACCGCCCGCGGGTGGAACTTGCCGCCATAGGAGTCGGCCAGCAGGTCGGCTTCCTGCAGCAGGCCGTTCTTGCGGATGTTCTTGACGAACGCATGCTCGTGGCGGTAGCCGTTGTTGCGGTCGTCGATGTCGTAGTCCGAGCCGGCGCGCCGGCGCAGCCGCATGATCTGGCTCATCGGATCCACGCCCTTGGGACAGGCGTCGATGCAGTTGAAGCAATGCGTGCAGTCGTAGATCCCGTGCTGGTCCTCCGACAGGTCCTTGAGCCGCTCGAGCGGCTCGGCGTCCCGCGGGTCCCCGACAAACCGGTATGCCTTGGCCAGCGCCGCCGGCCCGACGAACAGCGGGTCGACCTCCATCGCCAGGCAGTCCGAGACGCAGGCGCCGCACTGGATGCAGGCCATCGTCTGCGTCACGTCGACCATGTTCTCGTGCGGCACGATGTACTCGCGCTCGGGCACGGGCTCCTTGTTGATCAGCCACGGCGTGACGCGCTGGATCTTCTTCCAGTGGACCGCGTCCATGTCGACGATCAGGTCCCGGATCACCGGCATGTTGCCCATCGGCTCGACCTCGATCACCGAGTTCGGCTCCGCGCCCTCCTCGGGCGCCTGCCAGACGTTTCCGGCACCGCGGTGGGCGGCCTCGTCGAGGTGGGTGTTGCAGGCAAGCCCCGGCTTGCCGTTCATCCGCACGGCGCACGAGCCGCAGATCGCCTGCTGGCAGGAGCAGCGAATCCCGATCGAGCCGTCCTTGTCATCGCGGATCTGGAGGAGGGCGTCCAGCACCGACTGCGTCTCGGGCATGTCGACCGTGTGCTCGTCCCAGTGCGCGGCCTGACCCGACTGCGGGTCGTAGCGGCGGATCCTCAAGGTGTATTGTGGCACTTAGTAGGTCCTTTCCTGGGGCTCCCAGCGAGTGATCGTGACCTGGGAATAGCTCACCTTCGGCACGTCGGCCCCGTTGACCGAGATGTCGATGTGCTTGAGCCAGTCGCCATCGTTGCGCTCGGGGAAGTCGGTGCGGAACTGGGCGCCACGCGACTCGGTCCGCTCAATCGCCCCGACCACGATCGCCTCGGCACAGTCGAGCATGTACCCGAGCTCGATCCATCCGATGACGTCCTGGTTGAAGATCGAGCCGCGGTCGTCGATCGCCGCCTTCGGCGCCTCCTCCTTGAGCCGACGGATGATCTCGTGCGCCTTCTCGAGGCCGGCCGCGTCCCGGAACACCGCGACGTAGTCATTCATCGTCTCCCCGAGCTCTCGCTTGATCGCCGCCACGCGGCGGCCGCCCGACTCGCGGTTGATGATCGCGGCGATGGTCCGCTCGGTGTCGTCGATCTTCGAGGCCGGCGTCGTCGGCATCGGCATGTGCAGCGCCTGGTTGGCCGCGTGCTCGCCCGAGCGGCGGCCGAAGATCAGCGTGTCGAGCAGCGAGTTGGCTCCGAGGCGGTTGCCGCCGTGGACGGACACGCACGCGACCTCGCCGGCCGCGTAAAGCCCGAGGATCGTCGTCTGGCCGTCGACGTCGGTCTTGACGCCGCCCATGATGTAGTGCTGGCCGGGCAGGATGTGGATCGGCTCGCGGGTGATGTCGGTCCCGGCGAAGTCGCGGCCGATGTTCACGATCTCCCTCAGCGCCTCGAGCGTCCGGCGCCGCGGCACCTTGGTCACGTCGAGCGCGACCGTCCCGTCCGGGAAGCCGCGGCCCTCGTTGATCTCCGTCTGCTCGGCGCGCGAGACGACGTCGCGCGAGGCCAGCTCGAGCTTGTTCGGCGCGTACTTCTCCATGAACCGCTCGCCCGCGGCGTTCAGCAGCCAGGCGCCCTCGCCGCGGGCGCCCTCGGTGATCAGCAGCCCGTTCCCGGCCAGCGTGGTCGGGTGGTACTGGACCATCTCCATGTCCATCAGCTTGGCGCCGATCCGGTATGCCTGGGCGATGCCGTCGCCGGTCACGATCAGCCCGTTGGTGGTCGGCTTGTACGCCTGGCCACAGCCGCCGGTGGCCAGGATCACGGCCTTGGCATCGAACACCTCGAGGTGGCCGTCGCGCAGGTTGCGGCAGATCGCACCGACGCACCGGCCATCGTCGTCGAGCAGCAGGTCGGTGGTGAACCACTCCTCGTAGCGGTCGACGACCTCGTTGTGCTTCATCAGCTGCTCGTAGAGCACGTGCAGGATCGCGTGGCCGGTGATGTCGGCGACGTAGTACGTCCGCGCCGCCGACGCGCCACCGAACGCGCGCGTCCCCAGGTTCCCGTTCTCGTTGCGATGGAAAGTGACGCCGGCGTGCTCGAGCCACAGAATCTCATCGGGCGCCTCGCGGCACATGATCTCGATCGCGTCCTGATCGCCGAGGTAGTCCGACCCCTTCACGGTGTCGTACGCGTGGGATTCCCAGCTGTCCTCCGGGTTCAGCGCAGCGTTGATGCCACCGGCCGCTGCGACCGAGTGCGAGCGCACGGGGTGGACCTTCGAGACGATTGCAACCGAGGCGCCGGCCTGCGCCGCAGCGAGCGCCGCGCGTTGACCTGCCAGCCCGGCGCCGATGATCAAGACGTCATGTGAGGGCACCCGAGCGATTCTATTTCTTGGCGCCCCGCCGCGACTTCACGGGTCATGCCGCACCGCCGCCGCGGTGCTGAGGCCGCCCCGACGGACGACCCCAGCGGAGTCATGCTGCTAGTGAGCTGCGCTCGCGGCCGCGCCGTTCGACGCCTTCTCGTGCTCGTACCAGGCACCGACCTTGCCGAGCGCCATCTCGACGATCCGGTCACGGAAGGTGGCGCTGTCGTTGACGTGGGGCATCGGGTCCGACGGGGTCTCGATGCCGAGGAAGTCGCACAGCGGGCCCCAGCCCTCGGTCACGTCCCAGACGAGCAGACGGTCGGAGGGAACGCCCGCCTTGACCTCCTCGTTGAAGCGATGCATCGAGTCGATCATGCCCTGGGTCTCATGGCTGTTCTGGATCGTGCCCGGGCCCTCCCACAGGAGCTGGGTCATCGTGTCGATGAAGTACTTCCACGGGCCGTCCACCTTGTACGTGGCGGCTGACATGTTGTAGGTCAGCGAATCCCCGTAGTAACACGCCCAGACCGTGTCCCGCATGCTGCGCTCCCACTTCTCCGGGTCACGCACGCTCAGCACCACCTTCGCGTCCGGGTAGTACTCCATCAGCTCCTTCCAGAAGAAGCCGCCGGGCCAGTCGACCGTCGACTCGTTGCCCGCGAAGATCTTGTCCCAGTCCGCGTTGCCCTCCAGCGCGTCGTGCCAGAGCTGAACCAGCTCGAGGTTCTGGAGCACGTTGACCATGTGGTAGCACGGTCCGTAGCCCAGGGTTTCCAGCGCGATCTTCTGAGTCAGCGTGCCGGTCCGCGGCAGGCCGACGCCAATCACTTTCATTTACTCAACCTCCCGGTCGTCTCGTCTCCGTTTTGGCGCGACAACCCTACCTACTGGGTCGCCGATGGCGGTGTTAAGAAACACAACCCGGCGGACGCCGGAGCGTGTGAGCGTTCTCAGGCAGCGCGGGGGCCGAGCGCCGATTGCAGCGCTCGCCGGACCTGCTCGACCGTGACCACTCCGCGGAGCACGCCCTCGCCGTCGACGGCCATCAGCGCCCCGAGCCGGCCAAGCGGCTCTGAGGCCAGAAGCTCGGTCAGCGGACGGTCCAGCTGGACCCGCCACGCCCCGGCGCCCTCGCTCTCGACCACTGCCCCGACGGTCAGCCAGCCCTCGCCGGCGTCGTGGGTGGCCTGCACGCGCTCCTGGCGCGCGATCCCCAGGAATCGGCCGCTCTCGTCGACGACGGGGAACCATGACCAGCCGTAGCGCAGGAAGAACTCGTCGAGCGCCTGGGTGACCGGCGTGGTGGCCGGGATCGCCACCGGCTGGCGGTCCATGATGTCCTCCACGCGCACGCCCTCGATTCGCTGCGTCAGCGCGCTCTGCGCGAGCGCCCCACGAGCGGACTGACCGAGCAGAAACGCGAGCGCGACGAGCCACAGCCCGCCGAGCGAGCCGGTGGTCAGCATCCAGGCGATCCCGAGCCCCGCCAACAGCACGGCGAACCACTGCCCGACCTTGGCGGCGACGCGCGTCCCGCGCTGCTTGTCGTTCGTCACGTGCCAAACAATCGCCCGCGCGATTCGCCCACCGTCGAGCGGGAAGGCGGGGACGAGGTTGAAGATCAGGATCAGGATGTTCATCAGCAGCAGCCAGCTCAGCCCGAGCAGCACGGGCGTGACCCGGACCGTGCCGTCGAGTTCGGCGGCGTGGACGAGACGGTGGGGGCCGACGATCGCCAGGTCGACGGCCAGGCACAGGAGGACAAACAGGAAAGTGGCCAGCGGGCCCGCCCCGGAAATCTTCAGCTCCTCCGAGGGCGTCGACGCGTCGCGGCTCATCTGCGTGATGCCGCCGAACAGGAACAGCTCGATCCGCTTGACCTCGATGCCCTCGCGCCGGGCCACGAGCGCGTGGCCGAGCTCGTGGAAGATCAGCGATCCGAAGAAAAGGAGCGCCGTGATCACCGTGGTCGCATACACGACCGTGTCCGACGTGTGCAGGGGAAGTGTCTGGCGAAATGCACCCGAGATCCAGATGATCATCAGGAACAGGATCAGGAACCAGGTTCCGTCGACCCCGACGCGGATCCCGAACAGGTTCATCAGCTTGATTGAGCCAGGACGGCGCAACATGCTGCAATGGTGGCACAGGAGTTAGTGCGAACAACGGCACGACGTGTGCCAGCATGGAGTGGCTGATATGACTGAAGACGTTAAGTACCTGCGACGGCATCTGGCCGAGATCGAGGATCTTCGCAACGCCGCCCACGTGCTCGGCTGGGACCAGCAGACGATGATGCCCCGCCGCGGGGCCCCCGCCCGCGCGGAGGCGCTCGCAACGCTCGAGCGGATCGGCCACGAGATGTTCACCTCGGGGCAGACCGGTCACCTGCTCGAGGCCGCGGCCAAGAACCTGAACGGGACGCCCCCCGACTCCGACGACGCTCTGCTGATCTCCGTCGTGCGCCGGCGCTGGGAGAAGGCGCGCCGGGTCCCGTCCGAGCTCGCCTCCGACCTCGCCCGCGCCAGCTCGATCGGTCAGGAGGCCTGGATCGACGCGCGCCAGCACTCGGACTTCAGCGCCTTCGCGCCGTACCTGAAGCGCAACCTCGAGCTCGCCCGCGACTATGTGTCGCGGTTCGACGAGTTCGAGTGCGCCTACGACGCCCTGCTCGACGACTACGACCCGGGGATGCGCACGACCAAGGTCGCGAGCCTGTTCGACGAGCTCAAGGCCGAACTGATCCCGCTCGTGGCGACGCTGGCCGACCGTGGGGTCGACGCCGGCGTCGTCCACGACCACTTCCCCGTCGACGCCCAGCGGCGCCTCGTCGACGACGTGGTCGCACGGATGGGCTTCAACCCCGAGAGCTGGCGGCTCGACGACACCGTGCACCCGTTCGCGACCAGCTTCGGCTCCCACGACGTCCGCATCACGACCCGCTGGGACGAGAGCTTCTTCCCCTCGGCGCTGTACGGCGCAATGCACGAGTGCGGCCACGGGCTCTACGAGGCCGGAATCGCCGACTCGCTCCAGCGCACTCCGCTGGGCCGGACCGAGTCGCTGAGCCTGCACGAGTCACAGAGCCGCCTGTGGGAGAACATGGTCGGGCGCGGACGCGCCTTCTGCGGCGTTCTCGCGCCGCTGATGGCGGAGCACCTCGGCGCCCGCATCGACGCCGATGCCCTGTACCGCGCGGTGAACCGGGTCGAGCGCTCGCACATCCGGGTCGAGGCCGACGAGGTGACCTACGGGCTGCACATCATTCTCCGGTTCGAGCTCGAGCAGCTGCTGATCGAGGACCGGCTCGAGATCGATGATCTGCCCGAGGCCTGGAACGCCCGGGTGAAGGAGTACCTCGGGCTCGACGTGGCCAACAACGCCGAGGGAGTGCTCCAGGACGTGCACTGGTCGGCCGGGCTGATCGGCTACTTCCCGACCTACTCGCTCGGCAACCTGATCGCGGGCCAGCTGTGGGAGCGGGCCAACGCGGACCTCCCCTCGCTCGACGACAGCATCGCGGCCAGCGATCTCGCGCCCCTGCGCGAGTGGCTGCGCGAGCACGTCCACCGCTATGGGTCAAAGTTCTCCACCAGCGAGCTGCTCGAGCGCGAGCTCGGCACCGAGATCGCGGTCGGCCAGTTCGTGAGCTACCTCAAGGCCAAGCTCTCGGACGCCTACGGCGTCCAGCTCTAGCCCGAGGCCAGCGACTCGATCGTGTCGTTGAGCGTGCGGCTCGGCCGCATCGCGTCCGCCATCCGGTCGGCATCTGGGCGGTAGTACCCGCCGATGTCGACCGGGGAGCCCTGGACCTCGGCCAGCTCGTGCACGATCGTCTCCTCCTGGCTCGAGAGCCGATCGGCCAGCGCGGCGAAGCGCGCGGCGAGCTCGGTGTCCTCGTCCTGATCGGCGAGCTCCCGGGCCCAGTAGAGGGCGAGGTAGAAGTGGCTGCCGCGGTTGTCGAGCTCGCCGGTGCGGCGCGAAGGGGAGCGGTTCTCCTCGAGCACCCGCCCGGTGGCGCGATCGAGCGTCCGGGCCAGCAGCCGCGCGCGCGGGTTGTCCTCCCTGTCGGCCAGCAGTTCGAACGACGGCGCCAGCGCGAGGAACTCGCCCAGCGAGTCCCAGCGCAGGTGGTTCTCCTGGAGGAACTGCTGTACGTGCTTGGGCGCCGAGCCGCCGGCGCCGGTCTCGAACAGGCCACCACCGTTCATCAGCTGGACGATCGACTGCATCTTCGCGCTCGTCCCGAGCTCCATGATCGGGAACAGGTCGGTGAGGTAGTCGCGCAGGACGTTGCCGGTTACCGAGATCGTGTCCTCGCCCCGGTGCGCGCGCTCGAGCGTGTACCGGGCGGCGTCGGCGACGTCCCGGATCTCGATCTCGAGCCCGTCGGTGTCGAGCTCGGCCAGGACCGGGCGCACCTTGGCCAGCAGCTGCTGGTCATGGGCGCGCGTCTCGTCGAGCCAGAACACAGTGGGCGCGCCGGTCTCCCGGGCGCGCTCGACGGCGAGCCTGACCCAGTCGCGGATCGGAGCGTCCTTGGTCTGGCACATCCGCCAGATGTCGCCCGCGTCGACGTCGTGCTCGAGCAGCGTCGTGCCCGCCTCGTCAAGGACCCGGACCGTCCCGGGCGCGGCGATCTCGAACGTCTTGTCGTGCGACCCGTACTCCTCCGCCGCCTGGGCCATCAGCCCGACGTTCGGGGTCGAGCCCATCGTCGTCGGGTCGAACGCGCCGTGCTCGCGGCAGTGCTCGACCGTGGCCGCGTAGAGCGGAGCGTACGAGTGGTCGGGGATCACGAACTTGGTGTCCTCGAGCTCGCCGGCCGAGTTCCACATCCGACCGGACGAGCGGATCGCGGCCGGCATCGAAGCATCGATGATCACGTCGCTGGGGGCGTGCAGGTTCGTGATTCCGCGGTCGGAGTCGACCATGGCCAGCGACGGCCCCTCGCGGTAGGCGGCGTCGATCGCCGCGCCCAGGCTCTGGCGCTCGCCCTCATCGAGCGACTCGATCGCGTTCAGCAGCGCCGCCATGCCGTCGTTGGCGTTGACGCCCACACCGGCCAGCGCCTCCGCGTGCTCGGAGAACACGGCGGGGAAGTAGGCGCGGACGGCGTGGCCGAAGATGATCGGATCCGAGACCTTCATCATCGTCGCCTTCAGGTGCACCGAGAACAGGACGCCCCGCTCCTTCGCGTCCGCGATCTGCTCGGCCAGGAACTCGTCGAGGGCCGCGCGGCGCATGACCGAGGCGTCAAGTACCTCGCCCGCGAGGACCGGGGTGGTCTCCTTGAGCACCGTGAGAACACCGTCGGCCGAGACATGCTCGATCCGCACCGAGCCCTCGCGTTCGACGGTTACCGAGCGCTCGGTGGAGCGGAAGTCCCCGTCGCTCATCGTCGATACATGCGAGCGCGACTCCGGCGGCCACGCGCCCATCGAATGCGGATGCTTGCGCGCATACTCCTTCACGGACGCGGGCGCCCGTCGATCGGAGTTGCCCTGGCGCAGCACCGGGTTCACGGCGCTGCCCTTGACGCGGTCATATCGCCGGCGGATCTCCCGCTGCTTGTCGTCGGCCGGCTCCTCCGGGTAGTCCGGGATCGCGAACCCCTTCTCCTGGAGCTCGGCGATCGCCGCCTTGAGCTGCGGGACCGAGGCGCTGACGTTCGGGAGCTTGATGATGTTGGCCTCCGGCGTCTTCGCCAGCTCCCCAAGCTCGCTCAGCGCATCGGCGACACGCTGCTCCTCGGGCAGGCGGTCCGGGAACTGGGCGAGGATGCGGGCGGCCAGAGAGATGTCGCGCACCTCGATCTCCACCCCGGCCGCGGACGCGTAGGCGCGAACGATCGGCAGCAGCGATTGAGTGGCCAGTGCCGGCGCCTCGTCGGTGTGTGTGTAGACGATCCTCATCGCGCTTCGGCAGCCTAGTCCATCGTTGCCGGAGCGACGCCTCGACGGGCCCGGGTATACAGTCAGAACGACGCGAAGTCCGCGGCCGGACACGTCACGCCGCCGCGGTGATCTAGGAGATGAACAACGTGAGTGATAGCCCCGTACGAGTAGCGGTCACCGGCGCGGCCGGGCAGATCGGTTACGCAATTCTGTTTCGCATCGCCAGTGGTCAGCTGCTTGGCTCTGACACCACCGTGCACCTTTCACTGCTGGAAATTCCGCCGGCGGTGAAGGCGGCAGAGGGCACCGCGATGGAACTCGATGACTGTGCCTTCCCACTGCTCGCGGGAATTGATATTCACGACGATCCCAACCAGGCCTTCGACGGCGTCAACGTCGCGCTGTTGGTCGGCGCTCGGCCACGTTCGAAGGGGATGGAGCGCAGCGACCTGCTCGAGGCCAACGGCGGGATCTTCAAGCCTCAGGGCGAGGCGCTGAACGCTCACGCTGCCTCGGACGTCCGGATCCTCACGGTCGGCAACCCGGCGAACACGAACTGCCTGATCGCCAAGAGCAACGCGCCCGACATCCCGGCCGAGCGCTTCACCGCGATGACTCGCCTTGACCACAATCGCGCCATTGCCCAGCTCGCCCAGAAGACCGGCGCGGCCGTGGCCGAGATCACGAACATGACGATCTGGGGCAACCACTCCGCCACCCAGTATCCGGACATCTTCCACGCCAAGGTGAAGGGCCAGGATGCCGCCGACGTCGTCAGCGATCAGGACTGGCTCGAAACCGACTTCATTCCCACCGTGCAGAAGCGCGGCGCCGCAATCATCGAGGCGCGCGGTGCTTCGAGTGCCGCCTCGGCCGCCAACGCGGCGATCGACCACGTCCACGACTGGGTGCTCGGCACGCCGGCCGGCGACTGGGTCTCGATGGCGATCCCGTCGGACGGTTCCTACGGCGTGGAGGAGGGAGTGATCTCGAGCTTCCCCGTCACCTGCTCGAACGGCTCCATCGAGATCGTTCAGGGACTCGAGGTGAATGACTTCTCCCGCGCGAGGATCGACGCCACCGTGAACGAGCTCAAGGAAGAGCGCGACGCGGTGCGCCAGCTTGGCCTGGTGTGAAAACAGGGCCGCGCCCCGCAGGCGCGGCCCCGATAAGTCTCAGCTCTTGGCTACGGGATACCAGCCCTGGCCGTCACGCCTGACCTGGCCGTCCGACACGAGTCGCGGCATCACGCGGTAGAGGTAGTTCGGCTCGATCTTCATCGCCTCGGCGACCTGCGGGATCGTGATCCCGGGCTGCTTGCGGACCAGCTCGAGCGCCTGGTTGGCCCGCGTGGCGCCGCCCCGGCGGCCGCGCGGGCGGCCAGGACGGCGTCCGGCGCGCCGGCGAGTCCCGGTTGACCCACGCGGGCGTCCGGGCCCGCGCTTGGCTGTGCCTCCGAGCAGCGCTGCCCGAGCGGCCTCGAGGCGCACAACCTCCTCCTTGAGCTCGCGAAGGCGGTTGTCGATGTCCTTCACGGTGCTGTCAACGAACTCTGCCACTGAATCTCCTTCGTCCACCGGTCGTAAATGTCCTGTGAACGATAACAGTGACTGTCAGCTGTCAGTCCGCTCGACGAGTTTCTTCAGTCGGTTCAGTGAACCGCTGGCCTCACGTTCTGAGGCGGCGCCGACAATTACACGGCTGGCCATGCGGCCGAGCGCCCCACCCGGAGGGCTGAACTCATTCGTGTAATCGAAGTCCGTGTGTCCGTCCTCATCGCCCGCCAGCTCGTAGCGAATCTGGGCCATCGAATGGGCCGGTCCGCGTCCTTCCCAGACCGCGAGCCGCGGCGGTTTAACTTCCACAAGCGTCCAGTGAACGTTGAAGGACACTCCACGCATGTGCAGAACCTGCTCCATCCGCGCGCCCTGCTTCTGCGGGTCTGACGGCGCCTGCTTGAGCCGTCGGTGGATGGTCACCCATTCACCGAGGCGTGTGGGATCCATGATCGTCTCCCACACGCGCTCAACCGGCGCGTCGATCTTGATGTGAACATGAACCCCGCTCATCGGAATCCGGCAGCCTAACGGTCGCTCTAGCGAGCCGCCAGCGGCTCGCCCGCCTCCCAGTCGCGCAGTGACCGCTCGATCGCCGAGTCGAGCGAGTGCAGGCGGACGCCGAGGACCCCCGCCGCCCGGTCATCGCGCGGCAGGAGATCGTCACCGAGGCTCTCCATCAGCGGCTCGATCAGCGCCGGGTCCTCGCCGGCGATCGCGGCCCCGATCCGGCTGGCGATCGGGGTCAGGGTGATGCGGGGCAGCCTCAGCATCGGACGCGAGACGAGCATGTGCTCGCGGATGCTGTCGATCAGCTCTGCGTAGGTGACGACGTCGGGGCCGCCGATGTCGAGCGACTCGCCGCACAGCTCGTCCCCGGCGACGCCGCTCGCGCGCACGAGCAGTTCGACCATGTCGCGCTCGTCGATCGGAGCCGTGCGGTTCCGGCCCCACGCTGGGACAGCGAGCACGGGCATCCGCTCGACCAGGCGCACGAGGAAGCGGAACGACCGCGACTGGGCTCCGATCACGATCGAGGCCCGAAACGAGATCGTGCACGGCGAGGCCACGCGGAGGATGTTCTCGACCTCGTAGCGGCTCGCCAGGTGAGGCGAGGCCGGACCGCCGGCGGGCAGGAGTCCGCCCAGGTAGACGATGCGCCGAACCCCGGCGGCGCGCGCCGCGGCCGCGAAGTTCTCCGCCGCCGTCCGCTCGCGGAGGTTGAACGGGCCGTTCGATGAGCGCTCCATCGAGTGGATCAGGAAGTACGCCACGTCGATGCCGTCGAGCACCTCGTCGAGCCCCTCGCCGGTGACGGCGTCGCCGCGGACGACGGGGATCCCGAGCTCGCGCGGACGGCGGGCGAACCCGCGCACGGCGTGCCCGTCGTTTTGCAGCCGGGGCACCAGCCGTGCCCCGACATAGCCCGTGACGCCGGTGACGAGGACGTTCATCCGGCCGAGCCCGGCCACGGGGCGGGGGTGATGAAGCTCCGGTCGAGGTCGGACGCGTGCGGGGCACCCGCGAGCGCGAGCGCGGAGTCCAGCTCGCCGAGCAGGATCTCGAGCACGCGCTGGGCGCCCTCAGCCCCGCCGGCCGCAAGGCCCCACAGGACCGGCCGGCCGACCATCACCGCCCGCGCCCCGAGCGCCAGTGCCTTGACCACGTCGGTGCCCCGGCGGATGCCGCCGTCGACGATCACGTCGAGCCTGTCGCCGACCGCGTCGGCGATCGGCGCCAGTGCGTCGGCTCCGGACAGGACCGTGTCGAGCTGGCGGCCTCCATGGTTCGAGACCACCAGCCCCCGGGCGCCGTGCTCGGCCGCGAGCTCGGCGTCGTCGGCCCTGAGGATGCCCTTGACGATCACCGGCAGGGGGCTCTCGGCGGCGAACTTCTCGATGTCCGGCCAGCCGAGGTCGGGGTCGACCAGCGCGGCGAAATCGGCCGGAGTCATCCGGCCCTGGGCGCCCGCCGCCTCGGCACTCTGAACCATGTGGGCGCCGGCTGACTGCACGCCCGAGCGGACGTCGCGCTCGCGGCGTCCGGGGATCGGCAGGTCGACCGTCAAGACGAGCGCCTCGTAGCCGTGCTCGACCGCCTGGGCGACCAGCTCCCGGCTCACGCCGCGGTCGGAGAAGACGTAGAGCTGGAACCAGCGCGGTGCGGCCGGCACCGCCTCGGCCAGCTGGGCGACGCCGGTTGTCCCGAGCGTCGACAGGCACATGAGCGACCCGGTCGCGGCGGCCGCGCGGGCGGTCGCCACCTCCCCTTCGCGGTGGGCCATCCGCTGGAAGGCCATCGGGGCGATGATCAGCGGGTGGGGGCGGGTGCAGCCGAGCAGCGTGACGCTCGGATCGCGCTCGCCGACGCCCACGAGCATCCGCGGGCGAAGCGCGATCCGGCGCCAGGCGGCGATGTTGTCGCGCAGCGTGATCTCATCCCCGGCGCCCCCGACGTAGTAGCCGAACGCGCCCGGATCGATTCGCTCCTCGGCCACGCGCTCGTAATCGGCCAGGGTGATCGGTTCATGCTCGGAGGGCATCGCTCGACAAAGCTACGGAAATTGCGGGTGGTTCCGTCCGGCTGGCACAAAAGACTCGCTGTTTGCAGGGAAAAGCACTCAGCCCAAAGTTCCTGCGTTTTCCGATAAACGCGGTTGCGCAAGGGGGGCGAAGTTCGCTTTGATGGCTCTAGGTCGGACGCAAGCTTCAAGGGTGGAAGGATCGGTGCAGGGAATGGCCAATGGGCGCGCAGGCGCAGCGAAGCCGAGCTGCGAGAACTGCTTTTTTCATCAGAATCTGCTGTGCGCGGTGACCGACGCCGGTCCCTGCGCGACGTATCGCCCGAACCATCCGGAGGGTCTGCGGCCGCCGACCCAGATGCGCTTTGTCTTCCGCCAGGAGCGCCGCCTCCAGGTGGCGTGGGCGTTCCCGTCGCCCAGCGAGCAGGTCGCGCTGCACGCGTGAGGCCGGAGCCGGACGCGGTCACGAACGCGGTTCCCTTCCTATAAGGTCCCCGCCATGTACTGGCCGCTGATCGGTGGATTCATCGCCTTCGTGCTGCTCGCCGTGCTGCTCGGCTGGATCATGGATCCCGACCGGCACCGAGACGAGAGCTAGCCGGCTCGGGCGGCGGCCGCTGCGCCTCCCGGCGCTCCTGGACTTCCTCGGCGTGACGCGCGATCCAGTTCGCACCGGGCGTGTCGCTCAGCCCGTGGGCGATGATCGAGCAGAAGACGACCAGCGCGGCCAGGTTGAAGATCTCGGTCCCGGCGCGGATCTGGCCGTTCAGGACCAGTAGCGAGAACGTCATCGTGGCAACGCCCTTGGGCCCGAACCACGACATGAAGCCCCGCGTGGCGACGTCGGTGTCGGTCCCCGCCAGGGCGGCGAACACGGCCACCGGCCGGGCGATCAGGAGCGTGACGATCACCACCCCGACCGCCGCCCACCCGTCGGTGAACAGCCCATGGAGCGTGAGCAGCGAGCCGAACACGACGAAGATCCCGAGCTTGACGATCTCGACCAGGACCTCGGACTGACGCTCGAAGTAGCCGCGCAGGTCCGGGCGGCGGATGCCGAGCGTGATCGCCGCCACGTACACGGCGATCAGGCCGTTCCCGTGTGGGATCAGGACCGCGATGCCGTACGCGCTGAACGCGCACCCGAGGGCGTAGAGCGCCTTCTGGTGGGCCGGGATCCGGGTCGACAGGCCCTCCTCGCGTGGCATCAGCACGGCGGCGAGGAACCCGACCGCGAGCCCGATGACGAGGCCGACGGCGATGTCCTCGAGCACGAACCGCCACCATACGAAGTGTGAGCTGTTCTCGGCCAGCGCGGCGCTGAAGGCGAGCACGGCGGGAAGCGCGAGGCCGTCGTTGAGCCCGGACTCAAGGTTCAGCGAGTGCCGGATCAGGCGCGGAACGCGCGGGTTGGTGACCACGCTCGCGGAAAGCACCGGGTCTGTAGGCGAGAGCAGCGCGCCGAGCAGGAACGACTCGGTCCACGACAGCGAGGTCAGCGTGTGGGCGCCGACGGCGACGATCACCGCGGTCAGCGGCATTGCCAGGACGAGCTTGCGAAACGGCAGGCTCCAATGCTCCTGGAGCATCTCGGCCTCGACCTCGAGCCCGTCGCGGAACAGGATCACGACCAGCGCGACGACCGCGAGGTCGCCGACGAACGCGGCGTGGGCGTCGAACTTGAGCACGTCAAGCCCGCCCTCGCCGAGAACGAACCCGGCCAGCACGAACATCGCCGTCAGCGAGAGGAAGCTCGTGCGCGCCAGGCCCGAGACGAGCGCGCCGGCGACCAGCAGCGCTCCGAAGACCAGGAGCGAGACGTTCAGCTGGTTGACCGCGGCGGTCACGAGCACGGGCATGTGCAGGAGCGCTGTGCCCACGCGGTTAGAGTGTGTCAGTCACGAGAGAGGAGCGTTGTTGAAGCTCACCGTGCTGGGAAAGTCGCCGTCCTGGCAAGACGTGGGTGGGGCCTGTAGCGGGTACTTGGTGCAGGAGGACGGGTTCGCCCTGCTCCTGGACTGCGGCAACGGCGTGTTCTCCAAGCTTCGGGGGGTCAGCGACTACGTGGACGTCGGCGCGGTCCTCATCAGCCACCTGCACGCCGACCACTTCCTTGACCTCGTTCCGTTCGCCTACGCGCTCACCTACGCCCCGCGCCAGCAGCCGGTTCCGGTGGCCGGGTGGCCCGGGACCGACCACCCGGCGCGGCCGAAGCTCTACGCGCCCGTCGGCGCGGGCGAGATGTTCCGCCAGATCGTCGGCTGCTGGGGCAACGACGACCTGATCGAAGGGGCCTTCGAGCTGCACGAGTACGACGTGCTCGCCGACCTCGATGTGGGCCCGTTCTCGATCCGCTTCTGCGAGGTTCCCCACTACACGCTCACCTACGCCGTCGAGCTCGCCGTCGAGGGCCGCCGCCTGACCTACAGCGCCGACTGCAGTCCCAACGAGGATCTTGTGGAGTTCGCGCGCGACACCGACATGCTGCTGATCGAGGCCACGCTCCCGCGCCCGGAGCGCACCGGCATCCGCGGCCACCTGACACCGGGCGAGGCCGGCGAGCACGGCAGGCTGGCCCACGCCCGCCGGGTCGTCATCACCCACTTCTCCGATGAGCTCGATTCCGATTGGGCGCGCACGGAGGCGAGCAGCGCCTACGGCAAGCCGGTCGAGGTCGCGCAGGAGGGCGCGGTCTACACGGTTTAGGCACGGCGTGGCCGGAGCCGACTAATCTGGACGCATGTCCGAGCGAGACCTGTTCGCAAACTTCGACCGGATGCGCCGGGAGATGGACGAGCTGTTCGGCGACGTGCTCGAGCGCACCGGCCTGACGCGGCGCCGGGCGGGCTTCTCACCCGCGGTCGACGTCGCCTACAGCTCCGATCCTCCGTGCGCCGTCGTCACCGCCGAGCTCGCGGGCGTGAACCCGGACGAGCTCGACCTCGAGATCCAGGGCCGCAACCTGATCCTGTCGGGTCGGCGCGACCCGGCGGCGATCGAGGGCGACGTCTACCAGCAGGTCGAGATCGAGCGCGGCTACTTCCGGCGCGTGATCGAGCTCGGGGCCGAGGTCATCGCCGAGGAGGCCAGGGCGCGTTACGAGGACGGGATGCTGCGCATCGAGCTGCCGCTCTCCCCTGGCACGATCCGCACGCGGGCGGTTCCGATCGAGAGCGCCGACCGGGAGAGCTGACGCCGGCATGATCGACATCGGCGTCCCAGACGGGGGTCCGCGGGACGTTGCCGTGGCCGGCCCGCGCGGCATGCCCCAGCGGGTCGGTGTGCTCCCGCTGCGCGACACCGTGACCTTCCCGGAGATGCTGATCCCGCTCAATGTCGGGCAGGAGCGGAGCATCGAGCTGATCAACGACGTGCTCCGCGGCGATCGCTCGATCGTGATGGTGGCCAGCCGCGACCCCGAGGTCGAGACGCCCGCGCCCGAGCAGCTCTATTCGGTCGGCGTGCTGGGCGTCGTGGCGCGGATGATCCGCGTCCCGGACGGGACCCTGCGGGTGCTCGTCCAGGGCGGCCAGCGCGTGCGGATCGAGCAGTGGCTGGCGACCGACCCCTACCTCGTCGCCCAGGTCACCGAGGCCCCGGACATCGTCAAGGAGTCCAACGAGCTCACCGCGCTGATGCGCAACGTCCAGCAGACGTTCACGAACATCGTCGAGGAGGTCCCGTACCTCCCCGAGGAGCTGCAGATCATGGTCGCCAACGTCGACGACCCGAGCACCCTGAGCCACCTGATCGCGGGCGCGCTGCGGCTCAGCACGGAGGAGAAGCAGGGCCTGCTCGAGGAGCTCGATGTGGCCAAGCGCCTGCGCCGCCTCTCGGAGATCCTCGCCCGCGAGCTCGAGGTGGTGGCGATCGGGTCGAAGATCCAGTCGCAGGTCCAGTCCGAGCTCGAGAAGGGCCAGCGCGAGTACTTCCTGCGCCAGCAGCTCAAGGCGATCCAGGAGGAGCTCGGCGAGGCCGACGAGGTCCAGGCCGAGGCCAACGAGCTGCGCCAGCAGCTGGCCGAGATCGACCTCCCCGACGAGGTCCGCAAGCAGGTCGACCGCGAGCTCGCGCGGCTCGAGCGCCTCCAGCCGGCGATGGCGGAGTACGGGGTGGTGCGCGGCTACCTGGAGTGGATCGCCTCTCTGCCATGGGACCGCTCGACCGAGGACAACCTCGACCTGCGCCACGCGCGCCGGGTGCTCGACAAGGACCACTACGACATCGAGCAGGTCAAGGAGCGGATCCTCGAGTTTCTCGCCGTCCGCCGGCTCAAGCCCGACGCCCAGGCCTCGATCCTCTGCTTCGTCGGCCCTCCTGGCGTCGGCAAGACCTCGCTCGGCCGCTCGATCGCCCGCGCGCTCGGGCGCGAGTTCGAGCGCATCAGCGTCGGCGGCGTCCGTGACGAGGCCGAGATCCGAGGCCACCGCCGCACCTACATCGGCGCGATGCCCGGGACGATCATGCGGGCGCTCCGGGACGCGGGCGCCAACAACCCGCTGTTCATGATCGACGAGATCGACAAGATGGGCGCCGACTTCCGCGGCGATCCGTCGAGCGCGATGCTCGAGGTCCTCGACCCCGAGCAGAACGGGACCTTCCGGGACCACTACCTCGACCTGCCGTTCGACCTCTCGAACGTCATGTTCATCACCACCGCGAACACGCTCGACCCCGTGCCCGGGCCGTTGCGCGATCGGATGGAGGTGATCCATCTCGCCGGCTACACCGAGGATGAGAAGCTCCAGATCGCCAAGCGCTACCTGGTGCCGCGTCAGATCGAGCGCAACGGCCTGACCCCGGCTCGGATTGCGTTCAGCGACGCCGGCCTGCGCACGATCATCAGCGATTACACGCGCGAGGCCGGTGTGCGCCAGCTCGAGCGCGAGATCGGGACGGCGTGCCGCAAGGTCGCACGCCAGGTCGCCGAGGGGGACTCCAGGCGCAAGCTCACCATGTCCGAGCCACGCGTGCGTGAGCTGCTCGGCAAGCGGCGCTTCTTCTCCGAGTCGCGCCGGCGCACGGCGCGGCCCGGGGTGGCCACGGGCCTGGCCTGGACGCCGGTCGGCGGCGAGGTGCTGTTCGTGGAGGCGACGGCGATGCCGGGCCGGCCACGCCTGACCGTGACGGGCCAGGTGGGGGACGTGATGCGGGAGTCCGCCCAGGCGGCGCTGTCCTACGTGCGCAGCAACGCGGCCGAGCTCGCTCCGAATGTCTCAGAGGACTGGTTCGCCGAGCACGAGATCCACATCCACGTGCCGGCCGGGGCCACGCCCAAGGACGGCCCCAGCGCCGGGATCGCGATGGCCACCGCGCTCGTCTCGTTGCTGTCCGGGCGTCCGGTGCGCGCCGACGTGGCGATGACCGGTGAGCTGACGCTGACCGGCCAGGTGCTGCCGATCGGCGGGCTCAAGGAGAAGGCGCTTGCCGCCCAGCGCGGCGGCATCCACTGTGTGATCGCCCCCGCGCTCAACGAGCAGGACATCGACGAGATCCCCCAGCACCTGCGCAAGGACCTCGAGTTCCGGTTCGTGACCGAGATCGGCGAGGTGCTCGAGATCGCGCTCCAGCGCCGGGCGGCGCCGAAACGCGCGCGGGCCGTCGCTTAATCTCTTTACCGCCGGGTAGCACCGATTCCGTATCCTGAGAGTCCACGCTCACGCACGAGGGAGTCCTATGCCATCACGACGTAAGAAGGCCAAGGCCGCGACGTTCAATGCGGCCGACATGGCGAACATCGCCAAGGCCAATCCGTACATCCAGCGTCTGATCGACGACGCCAACCTGCGCGACAACGTGCACAAGGCGATCGAGTCGACCAAGCGCGCCTACGGGCGCGTGTCCAACGGCAAGGCGCCGGCCAAGGCGCTGTTCGAGGACAAGAAGCTGCAGAGCGATCTCCGCGACGCGCTCGAGGCGATGCGCGAGGCATCGATGGCGCTGGCCGATGCGCCCAAGCAGCGCACCCGCAAGAGCCGCCGGCTCGGTCGCAAGATCGTGATCCTCGGCCTCGGCGGTGGGCTCGCGCTGATTGGCAGCGAGAAGCTCCGCTCCAAGGTGCTCGACACCCTGTTCGGCAAGGAAGAGGAGTTCCAGTACACGCCGCCCGCCGGCGCCACGCCGACGCCGCCGGCCACGCCGGTCACCGCGGCCTGACGCTCGTTCGGGTTCGTTGTATGCGAGGGCGCCCCGCGGGGCGCCTTCGCCATTTAAGGGTCGGGACCGCGGCGACTTGACCGCGCCTTTTAGAATTCGCGCCTCATGGAGGCTGTCGCCGCAACTGAGCTAGGGCGCTCGAGGGAGCTTCCGCGTGACAAGGCGGCGCGGATCGTCGAGGCGATGCGCGTCAGCGTGGCCGCCCGAGGGACCGCCGGCTCGACCTTCGATCACGTCGCCCGCGAGGCGGGCGTCTCCCGCGGCCTTCTGCACTACTACTTCGGCACCAAGGAGCGGCTACTGGTCGAGGTCGTGCGGCGCGAGTGTGACGTGCGGATCGAGCGCCTCGAGGACTCGATCGCCGGCGCCCGAAGCGCCGATGACGTGATCGCCGCGCTCGTCCAGGGCTTCGAGGACTTCCTCGGCGAGGGCCCGGCGACCCCGGTCATGTTCTTCGAGATGATGTCGCTGGCCCAGCGCAACTCCGAGATCGCCACCGAGCTGACCGAGCTCAGTCGCCGCACCCGCTGCCACCTCGCCGAGGCGCTCGAGGCCAAGCGCGACGCCGGCGTGGTCGAGCTTCGCTCCGACCCGGGCACGGTCGCGACCTTCCTGTTCGCGCTCGCCGACGGCGTCACCGTGCGGCGAATGAGCGAACCCGAGTTCGACATCGTCGCGGTCATGGAGCAGGCGATCGCCGCGGCCCGCGCGGTCCTGATCTAGCCGCGGCACCGTAACGTTCGCCCGCGATGCGTCGAATCGCTGTGCTCGTGACCCTCGGGGGGATCGTCCTGCTGCTCGTGGTCGCGCAGCTGGTGCTCCCCGGGATCGCCGCGCAGCGGCTGCACGACCGGATCGCCCATTCGGGTGAGGACGTGCACGTGAGCGTGAGCGCCTTTCCGGCGATCGAGCTCCTCTGGCAACAGGCCGACAAGGTCGTCATCCACGTCGGGCGCTACCACTCGACGCCGGGCAATCTCGGCAGCCTGCTCAGCCAGGCCGGCGACGTCGGGACGCTCGAGGCCACCGCGGGGGAGCTCGACACCGGACTGCTGACGTTGCGCAACGCGACCCTCACCAAGCGCGGGAACGAGCTGACCGGCACCGCCACGGTGACCGAGGCCGATCTCCGCACCGCGGTGCCGTTTCTGGACTCGGTCCAGCCGGTCGCGTCCAGCAACGGCCAGCTCACGCTCCGGGGCACCGCGACGCTCCTCGGCGTGACCGCCACCGTCGATGCGACCGTGGCCGCCCAGGACGGCAAGCTCGTGGTTGCGCCCGACGTCCCCTTCGGGGGACTCGCGACCGTGACCGTGTTCGACAACCCCCACGTCGCCGTGCAGAGCGTGAGCGCCCAGCCGAGCGCGGACGGGTTCACCGCGACGGCGCAGGCGCGGGTCCACTGAGCCTGAGCCTGGCTACGGGTTCGCCTGCAGGGCGGCGACGCCCGGCACCGTCCCGGCCCCCCGCATCCGCGCAAGCGCGCCGCGCTCGTGGTTCAGATAGCGGTCGAGGAAGGCGATCGTGACGCGCTCGACGATTCCCAGTTGCGGCTGCTCGTAGGTGTAGGGCGGGAGGTGAGGAGCGCCGGTCAGCGTGAGCAGGAACTTGGGCCGGGGCGCCACGTCGTAGAACGTGTAGGTGAGCCCGGGCGGGTTGATCGTGTCGGCGGTGCCCTGCGTGGCCAGCAGCGGCGGGGTCGGCGGCGGGAAGTCGAAGCCGCCGATCCCCGGGATCTCGGCCCCGGAGAGGATCACCGCGGCGCCGATCCGCCGATCGTGGAAGTGGACGTTGTAGGCCGCGCCCAGCGCCGTGTCGCCGCCGTCGGACTGCCCCGCGACCGCGATCCGCGCTCCGGTCGACCCGCCGTGGATAGCGGTGGATGAGCTGGGTGATCACATAGCTCATGTCCCGCGGCTGATGAACCAGGTCGGCCTCGTTCGGTCCGCCCGGAGCGTTCGCGTTGCCAAGCGGGAAGACCGGTGCCGCGACGACGAAGCCCGCCCGCGTCCACGCGTCGAGCAGTCGCGAATACGGAGCCGGCGTGACCGCGAACCCGTGTCCGAACACGACGAGCGGGCGTGCGCCCGCGCCCACCGGGAACCGCACGATCGTCACGAGCGTCCGGGGCGCGCCGCTGATCGGCAGGGTGCGGCTGTGGTCGACCAGCGTGAGTACCCGCGTGGCGATCCGGAATGGCGGCCGGGTCGGCCGGCGATGAATCGGCCGCGACGCCCGCGTGCTCGTGACCGACGAGGACGCAACCGATGTCGTCGTCAGGGTGATCGGAGTCGAGCTCGAGCTCGATGCCGCGCTCCCGCCTCCGCAGCCCGCGATCGTGGCGACGCACGCGGCGCCGCAGAGGACGCGGCGGGCCAGGCTAGCGCAGGTAGACGGCGAAGAAATCGCGGTCGTCGGGGGTCAGGTACCGCGTCGTGGGACGATCCATGTCCGCCAGCAGGCTGGCCGGGTCACGGGCGCCGGAGTAGCGGTAGCTGATGAACGTGGTCCAGTAGGTGTTGATGTCGAGCTCCATCGCCCGGACCGCCCCGGCCCGCATCAGGATCGCCGCCAGCGAGCCGACGGTCTGGTCGCTCGCGGCCGCGTAGATCAGGTTCCCGTAACGGTCGACGCCGACGCCCGAGCGCCAGACCCGGATCGCGTTGCCAAGCGTGAAGCCCCACTCCGGGCCGTCCGAGAGATTCGGGTTCGCGTGGCCGTGATCGACGATCAACGGGAGGTTCTGGCGCGCGTAGATGATGCTCGGCCCCGCGTCTGGCCCTCCGGACCACGGGATCACGTCGACGCGGCCACCGCGATAGCGGACGAACGTGGCCAGGCCCGGCTTCATCGGCGCGTAGGTGTGTCCGCCCTCGGCGAAGCCGCCACCGGAGTCCTTGAGCTTGAACCCGCTGTTGAAGGTCGCGACCAGCCGTCCCCGCAGGCGCATCGGAACCTCCATCGGCCCGCGCGACGGAAGCGGGACATCTGGCTCGAGGCGACCCGGATAGAGCCAGGTGGTGGTCAGGTTGTGGTCGATCCAGGCCACCCCCGCGACCATCCGCGGATACGTCGGGTCGCTGCGGAAGCTCGTCACGAGCACCGGGGGATGGGCGCCGCCGCCCAAGTACGTGGCGCGCCAGACGCCTTCGCCGCGCAGCGCCGGGTGGATGATCGGTCGGATCCGCGGCGGACGGTAATAGGCAGGACCGGGCCTGTGGCCCACATGACCGGACCCGGCCACGACCCCGGCCTGGTTCGGCAGCGCGTGCAGCCCCGGTCCGCCCTTCGCGGGTGCATTCAGCGAGTAGTAGATCGACTCGACCCGGTTGACCAGTCCGCGCGCCCCGTTGTCGCGCAGCCACTCCACGGTGCGGATGCCGATCGTGGCGTTGGAGGGCTGCGTGAGCGCGCCGATATAGGAGAAAAACGCGGGTACCAGGCAGATCCCGGCGGCGATGGCAGCGACCCTGCGGACACGGCGACTGCGCCGCGGAGGCGGCGAGACGCGGGTGCGACGCATCGTCGAGGCGCCGTACGGGCGCTCGACAGGAGCTCGAGTAGGTGCGAGCATCGCGCTTACCTTGGCAGGAAATCTCGCAGGTGAGGCTAAAGGGATGCTGAGAGGCTTCACATCTACCGCACAGGTGAACTTCAGAAACGGCCCATAGCTTGCCGAATATGCGATCTCCCGGAGGAGGCGCTGCCGCACTAGCCACGCCGGCGCGGCACGGACGCCTGCACGCGCGTGCTGCTGACCGCGCGGCCCAAGCAGTGGATCAAGAACGTGCTCGTGGTCGCCGCCGCCGGTGCGGCCGGCGCGCTCAGTCACGACGACGTCCCGGCCCGCGTCAGCCTCGCCTTCGTGGCCTTCTGCCTGCTCGCCTCCGGCACATACGCGATCAACGACGTGCGAGACCTCGAGGAGGATCGCCTTCACCCGCGTAAGCGGCTGCGGCCGGTCGCCTCGGGCGAGCTCGACCCCGGTGTCGCCACCGCCCTCGGCGTGGCGTTGATGCTCGGGGGCCTCGTGCTCTGCTACGCCGTCAGGCCGCTGTTGGCCGGCGTCGGGCTCGCCTACGTCGTGCTCACGCTCAGCTACTCGGCCGTGTGGCGTTACGTCCCCTTCGTCGACATTGTCGCGATCGCCGGCGGGTTCGTCCTGCGCGCCGTCGCCGGCGGCGTGGCAGCCGACGTCGCGCTGTCACGCTGGTTCGTGCTCGTCGTCAGCTGCGTCGCGCTGCTCATCGCCGCCGGAAAGCGCGAGTCCGAGCTTCGCCGCCGCCTGCGCGAAGGCGGCAGCGGCAGGAAGGTGCTCGAGCTCTACACGGATGCGCGCCTGCGCCTGATCGTGGTCGGCAGCGCCGCGTCCGCGCTGTTCGCCTACTGCGTCTGGGCGTTCGCGCTGCCCGACGTCGACGGTATCCCCTGGCGGCCGCTAACGATCATCCCCTTCGCGCTCTGCCTCGCCCGCTACGGCTTCCTTGTCCGCGCCGGCGACGGCGAGGCGCCGGAGGATCTGATCCTCCACGACCGCTGGCTGCAGCTCGCCGGGGTTGCCTGGCTCGTGCTGTTCGCGTTCGGTGTCCATGCCGCCGGCTGAGCTGCTCGCGTCCCCTCCGCTCGACGCCACCCCCGCAGTCGTGCACGGGTGGGGCGGCGCCGACCCGGCCGCGGTGTCAGTCCTGCGCCCTGCGGCCGCGGCGACGATCGACGTCCACGGGCTGCGCCGGCGCGGAGCGATCCCGCGAGGCCTTGGCCGCAGCTACGGCGACGCGGCCCAGCTCACTCAGGGCTACGTGATCGAGACCTCGAACCTCAAGCGAATCGACCTCGACCGCGATGAGGGGATCGTGACCGCGGAGGCCGGCGCGACGATCGGCGAGCTGCTCGATGTCACCGTTCCGGCCGGCTGGATGGTGCCTGTCGTCCCCGGCACCCAGCACGTGACCGTGGGCGGCGCCATCGCCAGTGACATCCACGGCAAGAACCACGGCACCGCGGGAACGTTCGGCAGCCACGTGCGCTCGCTCGGACTGCTGACCGCGGCCGGGGAGACGGTCGAGCTGGCGCCCGACTCTGAGCTGTTCCAGGCCACCGTCGGAGGGATGGGCCTGACCGGCGTTGTCGTCTGGGCCGCGATCGCCTGCTACCCGGTGAGGAGCGCGGCCGTCGCCGTCGACACCGACCGCGCCGCCGACTTCGACCATGCTTTCGAGCTCCTGCGCGCGCCCGGCGGTCCGCTCCGGGTGGCCTGGATCGACCTGCTCGGATCTCGCCCCGGACGCGGCGTCGTGACCCGGGCCGATCATTGCGCCGAGTCGCTATCGATCCCGTCCGGGCCGCCGAGCGTCAGAGCCCGCGCGGTCGTGCCGACGTGGTGGCCCGGCGGCCTCCTGCGTGCCAATACCGTCGGCGTGTTCAACGAGCTTCGCTACCGGAGCACACCGCACCGCCAGCGCGGACACGCCGAGCCGCTCGGCCCGCATCTGTTCCCGCTCGACGTCCTCGACGCGTGGCCCCGCCTCTACGGCACACCCGGCTTCCTCCAGTACCAGCTCGTGGTTCCCCCGGATGAGGAGCGGACGCTGATTGCCGTCACCGAGCACGTGCGCCGGGCCGGCATTCCCTGCTTCCTCGCCGTGCTCAAGGACATGGGGCCCGCCAACAACGCTCCGCTGTCGTTCCCGATCGAGGGTTGGACGTTGACCCTCGACCTGCCCCGCGCTGCCGCCGGCCTGGGCGCCGCGCTCGATCGCTGCGACCAGCTCGTGGCGGAGGTGGCTGGCCGCGTGTACCTGAGCAAGGATGCGCGGATGCGCCCGGAGGCGGTGCGGGCGATGTACCCGCGTCTGGACGAGTGGCAGGCTGTGCGCGACGGCGCCGATCCCGACGGGGTCTGGCGGTCTGATCTGGCCCTGCGGACCGGACTGGTGCAGCCGTGAGCGCGCGCCGCGTACTCGTCGTCGGTGGCAGCTCCGAGATCGGCGCTGCGATCGTACGCCGGCTCGCGGCCGACGGTCCGGTCGAGCCGTACCTGCTCGGGCGCGACCGCGCCCGGCTTCAGGACACCCTGACGCTGCTCGAGGCCACCGGCTCGGAGCCGGGCACGATCGATCTGCTCGACGCCGAGGAGCTCGAGACGCACGACGAGGTGATCGCGCGGGTATTCGAGCGGGCGGGAGGGTTCGAGATCGTGGTCCTGGCCGTCGGTCTGCTCGGCGCCCAGCAGGGCCTCGACGCCGATCCGCACGAGGCCGACACGATCATGAATGTCAACTTCGTCGGCTGTGGTTCGCTGCTGCTCGCCTGCATGCGCGCGCTGCGCGCCCAGGCGCACGGGACGATGATCGTGCTCTCCAGCGTCGCGGCCGAACGTCCGCGCGCGGGCAATGCGATCTACGGCGCGGCGAAGGCCGGGCTCGACTCGCTCGCGCAGGGGCTCGCCGACTCGACGCGCTCGACCGGCGTCAGGGTCCTCGTCGTACGGCCGGGGTTCGTGATCTCGCGGATGACGCGCGGGCTCAAGCCGGCGCCGTTCGCGACCACGCCCGACGCCGTCGCCGACGCCACCGTGTCCGGGCTGGCAGGCCGCGCGCACACGATCTGGGTTCCGGGGCGGCTCCGCTGGGTGTTCGCGGTACTGCGCCATCTGCCCCGTCCGATCTACCGGAGGCTGCCGCTGTGAGACCCAACACGCTGCTCGTCGACGTCGGCCTGGCCGCGCTCGTCGCGGTGGTCGTCCTGATCATCTCGCCGGGCCTCGCGGTCACGGGGATAGTCGCGCTGCTCGTGCTCCTGATCTGTGGGGTCAGCCTGCTCGTCGCTTCGCGCCGCGCGCGGCGCTCGCGTGTCCGTCGCGTGCCGCCGGCGCGTCGCCGCCCGCGACCCCGCTGAGGATCGTCACTCGCCGTGAATCGTGCGGATCACGAGCGATCCGCTGACCGCGCTGCGTCCGGGGCTGATCGACAGCTGGGCGATCAGCCCAAGATGACCCCCGTCGCCGCTGCGCACCCGCGCGTGGACGTTGCTGCCGTCGAGCGCCACGACGCTGCCCCGATAGGCGGTTGGATCGGAGCTCGTCCCGAGCGTCACGGCGCTCGAGCTCATCTGGACTCCGCCGCCCTGGATCGGCTGTCCGTCGATCTGGATGTGGAGCCGGGTCAGATGGTCGCCGTCGATCCGTAGCGCCATGTCGAGCCGGATGAGGCCGCCCGGAAGGCGGAGCTCATGGAGCGTGCCCGTCATGTGGGGTGAGGAGGTCGAGGAGGAGGCGGACGATCCCGCCGCGATCAGCGCCGGCGGCGTGCCGGCGCGACGCGCCCAGCCCGCGGCCAGCGGGCCCGAGGGCAGCCACACCAGCAGGCCGAGGGGTACGAACGCCGAGGCCGCCAACGCGGAGATCCGGGCGCCGCCGTGCTCAGGCCATCCGGCCGTGGCCCGGGCCGTGACCGCGACGATGATCACGACCACGCAGGCGGCCGTGAGGCCGAGCATCCACGTCGTCTTCGTGTCGCTGCCGGTGCCCAATCCGTGGATCAGAGCGACCGGCCAGCAGGCGTACGCGGCCCAGTGGGTGGCGCGCCACGCCCGGTAGCCCAGTCGCCGGCGGAACATGCTCGTCACCGCGACGGCGATCAGCAGGTCGAAGGCCACGGCGCCGAAGCCCAGCCACACCGGCCGGTAACGCGAGCCGAACGGGATGATCACGTCCATCAGCCGGATCGGGGCGAAGCGATCGAGCACCGCGGTGCCCACGTGCACGAGCAGGAACGCCACGGCGAGCAGCGCGGCATTGCGGTGAACAGCGTCGAACACAAACCGCGGGATCCGGCTGGTCCGGGCGCGACGGACGTTCATCACGCCGAGCGCGACGGTGAGCGTAAGCAGGACGAGCGTGACCGCGCCCGTGCCGCGGGTCAGATACCAGAGGGCGGTGGAGTTCATGAGCCGCCGGAGACGACCGGGGCGGGGGAGGGCTGCGCGGGTGCGGGCGCCTGCGCGGGCTGCTGCAGGCTGCCGCCGGAGTCGCCGTCGCCCCGGTGCGAGTGGTGAGTGACGCGGGTGCCGGCCAGCGCCACGCCGTGGCCATGGAACGCATGGGCGGCGAAGGCCGAGAATACGGCGGTAAGCGTCACGGCGCCGGCGATCAGCCAGCGGTTGATGCGGGAAACCAGCGCGAGGCCGGCATCCCTGGCAGCGGTAGCACGCATCGCGCCAATCAGTCTGCGTGCGCTCGCGAAGACCGCACTAAACCGCTGGTGAGACGTTGCTTAGGCGGCTCAGGACCCCGCGAGCTTCGGCGACTGCCACGGCGCCCGCAGGCGCTGCTCGATCTCGTCGCCGAGGGCGTCGATCGCGATTCGGTCCTGGGCCAGGCTGTCGCGGTCACGCAGGGTGACCGTGTTGTCCTGGAGCGACTGGTGATCGACGGTGACGGCCCACGGGGTGCCGATCTCGTCCTGGCGGCGGTAGCGGCGTCCGATCGCACCGCCCTCGTCGTACTCGGTCTGGACCCGGTCGCGCAGGGTGCGATAGATCTCTGAGGCGAGCTGGGGTTGGTCGTCCTTCCTGACCAGCGGGAGCACGGCCACCTTGACCGGCGCGATCTTGGGATGAAGCCTGAGCACGGTCCGCCTCTCGCCCTCGATCTCGTCCTCGTCGTAGGCGTCCACGAGGAACGCGAGCATCGCGCGGTCGGCGCCGGCCGCCGGCTCGATCACGTGCGGTACGTAGCGCTCGCCGCTCGCCGTGTCGACGTACTCGAGCTTCTGGCCCGAGGCCTGCGCGTGCGCGGTCAGGTCGAAGTTGCCGCGGTTGGCGATCCCCTCGAGCTCGGACCAGCCGATAGGGAAGAGGTACTCGATGTCGCTCGTCGCGCTCGAGTAGTGCGAGAGCTCGTCCTGATCGTGGGCGCGCAGGCGCAGGTGATCGGGGCGGATGCCGAGATGCGTGTACCAGTCGATCCGCTCCTCGAGCCAGTGCTCGAACCAGCGCGTCGCCTCGTCGGGCGGCACGAAGAACTCCATCTCCATCTGCTCAAATTCCCGTGTCCGGAAGATGAAGTTCCCGGGGGTGATCTCGTTGCGGAAGCTCTTGCCGATCTGGGCGATTCCGAACGGCGGCTTCTTGCGTGAGAACTGCAGGTAGTTCTTGAAGTTGAGAAAGATCCCCTGCGCGGTCTCTGGCCGCAGGTACACGGTCGAGCCTGCCTCCTTGACCGGCCCCACGGTCGTCTCGAACATGAGGTTGAACTCGCGTGCCTCGGTCAAATCGCAGTCCGGCGTCTCGCCCGGGCGCTTGGATGGCTTACGCCCGCACTGCGCCTGGTCGAGGTGGTCGGCGCGGAAGCGCAGCTTGCACGTTCGGCAGTCGACCATCGGGTCGGTGAACCCGGCCAGGTGGCCGCTCGCCTCCCACGTCCGGGGGTGCTGGATGATCGCCGAGTCGAGCGCCACCACGTCGTCGCGCTCCTGCAGCATCGCCCTCCACCACTGGCCCTTCACGTTGTTCTTGAGCAGCACGCCGTAGTGGCCGTAGTCGTAGCTCGATCCCAGCCCGCCATAGATCTCGCTGCTCGGGAACACGAACCCGCGGCGCTTGCACAGCGAGACGATCTTGTCCATCGTGACGGCGTCGGTTTCCGGCATCGCGCGCCGGATGCTAGCCGGGGCCGTGGCTCAGCGACCTACATCGGGCAGACGGTGCCCTCGAACTCGCAGCCGTTCAGCGGGTTGTGGTCGCAGTCGAGCCAGTTGGGGGAGCACGAGTCGATGTGGCAGGTCCCGCTCTGGCACGACGAGGTGGCGAAGAAGGTGGAGCAGGCGGTCCCGCAGGCGCCGCAGTTGTTGAAGTCACTGCTGAGGTTCACGCACTTGCCGCTGCAGTTGGTCATGCCGCTCGGGCAGGAGCACTTGCCGCCCACGCAGGTCCCGCCCGTCGGGCACGTGGTGCCGCAGGTTCCGCAGTGGCCCGGGTTCGAGGACAGATCCACGCACGCGCCGCCGCAGTTCGTCTGCCCCGGCGGGCAGCTCGTCACGCACTTGCCGGCGGAGCACGCAGCGCCGCTCGGACAGACGGTGCCGCACGCCCCGCAGTGCTGCGGGTTGGTCGAGAGCTCGACGCAAGCGCCGGCGCACACGGTTTGCTCGGCCGGACACTGCGACCGGCACTGCCCGGAGCTGCAGTGCTGGCCGGCGCCGCATTTGTGCCCGCAGTGCCCGCAGTTGTGCGGGTCGCTGTGCACGTCCACGCACTTGCCGCTGCAGCGGGTCTTGTGGTGCGGACACCCGCAGTGGTGCTTGCCGCCCTTGTGCTTCGGCGCCAGACAGACCTCGCCCGGTGGACAGCATTTTCCGTGGCAGCGGACGCGGTGATGCGGGCAGTGGCCCGTCACCGCCGCCCACGCGTCAACGGGCGTGATCGTCGCCGCCCCGATCAGGGCGGCGCTCCCCGCACGCAGCGCATCACGCCGCGACATCCCGCCCGCGAGACCACGGGCGACGCTGTCGAGCGACCGGTCGACGAGCCCCATTGCTCGTCATGACGGCGCCGCAGCACCTTTCCTTCCCGAGAAATTGTGTTTTCTATGCGCGCGCCGCCGGGGGGCGTCGCCTGGGCCCTGGGCCCTGCGCGGGCGCCTGGGGAGAAATGCAGCAAATTCGAGTCCGCCATCATGAGCGAGGCTGGAAACTCCCGCTGACGAGGACTTTCAAGCCTCGGTCGCGCCGGGGGAGCGCGATTTGTGCCAAAAGTCCGGGTCGCTTTCTATGCGCGCGTCGCCGGCGCGCCCGCAAGTGCGAGCACGGCCGGGGCGCCGACCACGAGCTCGGAGGCGATCCTGTGCTCGGCGTCGACCAGCACCGCGCTCGGCGTGCCGTTGGCGCCGAACGCGCTCCCGGCTGCGAACGACTGATCGAGGACGATCGGGGCGCGCAGCCCCATCGCGCGGTTGCTCTCGGCGTCGCCGGAGGAGATCAGCAGCAGCCTGGGTGCCCCCTCGGGTGCCGTGGCCTCGAGCTCGCGCAGCTCGGGGAGCATGCGCTGGCAGAAGCCGCAGGTCGGGCTCCAGAACAGCACCGCGGTCGGACCATCGAGCAGCGTCGTCAGCTGACGCTCCTCGCCGTCGAGGGTGAGCAGGGTGGCGTCCGGAGCCGGCCGGCCGACCGTGGGCTGGTGGTGGTGGACGGGCAGTGTCGGCGAGAGCACGCTCGCCACCAGCGAGGTGATCGCGTCGGCGCCGGCCTGCACCGGGCTGGCGATCGTTCCGTCGGGCGCGATCAGCACGGCGCCGGGTGTGCCGGCGACGTCGTAGAGGTCGCTCACCTCGCGGTCGCTCTGGAGCAGGACGTCGGTCACCCCGTGCTCGCCAGCGTGCGCGACGTTGGCATCCCGATCGCCCCGGCTCACCGGGACGATCGCGAGCGTTTCGGCGAACTCGCTCTGCCACGCCCCGAGCTGAGGCATCAGCGCCGAGCATGGTCCGCAGCCGGGATCGGTGAACAACAGGATTACCGGACGCTCGCGCGCGAGCAGGCCCGTCAGCGAGACCCGCTCCCCGTCGAGGCTGGGGAGCTCGAACTCGGGCGCGGGGGTCCCGTTGGGAAGTCCCGCCGGTGGGGCCTCCGGCACCGTGGCCACGCGGATCCCGCGCTCGGCCAGCGCCTGCTCGAGCGCGTCGAGTCGCAGCAGCACCTCGCCATGGCGGCGCAGGAGCGCGAATACGATCGCGCCCGCCGCCGCCGCGAGCACGATCAGCACGAGGCCGCCGACGAGCGCGACGACCCCGGCATCCGACAGCCCCGCGATCCAGTGGATGGCGCTCGTTCCCGCTCCCCCGACGACCACGAAGCCCGCAAGCACCGCCAGCACGAGATTCCGGATCAGCGCCCGCGGACCGGCGGGCTCGGAGTGCAGCTGCCCGAAGCAGTGGCAATCGGGCGCCTCGCCCCGAGCCATGCTGCGAGCGATCGCGGCCGAGAAGGCCAGGAGCAGCACGAGGGCGAGGACCGCGCCCGCGCGTGCGGTCGCGCTCGGGATCAGCAGAACGGCCGCGGCGAGCTCGGCGAGTGGGAGGAGCGTGGCGGTTGGACGGACGAGCGACTCGGGGGCGCCGAACCCGCGCACGGCCTCGAGCGTTCCCGACCGATCGGCGAGCTTCGCACACGCCGCGACCCCGAACGTCGCGGCCACCACGAGCCGAGCAATCAGCAGTGCTGCGTCCATCCCCACGGGAACATTGACACACGCCGGGCGCCGATCCTTCCTTGGCACTCTCGCCTTGAGAGTGAGGAGTTTCCGAGCAGAGTCACTGAACGAACACGAACCCCCGTAGCCCGGGGCGATCGCGTCCTGACGAGGGCGGTCGGCGACGCCCCGCGGCGCTGCGGATGTTCGCGTACGGTTCGCGCTGCGCTGTCGAGAAGGTTTGTCTACGAACACGCGTAGCCGCCCACTGTCGCTTCTCGATCCAAAGGGACAGTCTCGGAGACTCGCTTTCCGCGCAAGGCGGGGCGATCATCCGGGAGCCGAAGAGTTCAGTCGCACGTCGAAAGCAGCACTCGTCTGCCCGGGCGGATCGGAGTGTCGGGGGTAGGGTGTGGGGATGCTTGCTGCCTGGTACGAGCGGCCTGGACCGGCGGCGGAAGTCTTGGAACTCGGAGAGATGCCAGACCCGTATCCGGGACCTGGCGATGTTCGCGTTCGCGTGACCGTTTCGGGCATCAACCCGGGGGATACGAAGAAGCGCGGCGATTGGGTCGGTTACGGAATGCCGTATCCGCGCGTGATCCCGCACAGCGACGGCGCGGGTGTCATCGACTCGGTGGGCGACGGCGTTGACGCCGACAGGATCGGACAGCGCGTCTGGGTCTATGGCGCTCAGTCGTACCGGCCCTTCGGCACCGCCGCGCAACTGACGGTCGTGCCGGCAGACCAGGCGGTCGCGCTCTCGAACACGGTCTCCGCCAGTGCTGGTGCGTGCTTGGGCATCCCCGGGATCACCGCTCACCGTGCGGTGTTCGGCGATGGCCCGGTCATCGGGAAGACCGTGCTCGTCCATGGCGTCCTTGGGAGCGTGAGCTTGCTGGCGGCGCAGCTTGCGGCGTGGCGCGACGCGACCGTTATCGGGACGGTGCGGCGCAGCAGCGACCTCTCGCAAGTCGATGAGGCCATCGTGCACCGCGTGGCGCTGGACGAGGCCGACCCGGTCGCGGTAATCCGCCGAGTGGCTCCCGACGGCGTACAGCGAATCGTCGAGGTCTCGTTCTCTGACAACGCCGGCCTGGATGCCGCAGTCGCCGCGCCCGAGGCGGTGATCGCCGCCTACGCCACCCGCAACCCGCGACCGGACTTCGACTTCTGGCCCATGCTCTTCGCGAACCTAACGATCCGCCTGCTTGGCAGCGACGACTTCCCGTCTGACGCCAAGCACCAGGCCGCAGCCGACCTCACCGCGGCCGCGCAAGACGGCGCTCTTCACATCCCGATCGACGATCCACTGCCACTCGACCGCATCGCCGAGGCGCACGACCGCGTCGACGCCGGCGCGCGTCGGCGCGTCGTGATCTCGATCCCGGACTGAGCATCAGGCGCAGAGAGCCAAGGCTTGTCCGGCCGGATCCAGCCTATGCGCTCGGTCCGCCCGAGCACGTAGCGAGACCGTCGCAATGGGCTACAAGCAACAGCGCATCGCGACCATCGTGATCGCGCTCACGATGGTCGCGCCCGAGACTGCCCCTGCTCGATCCAAGCACAAGCGAGGTGTGCGGGATTACGGGACGTCGCGACGATCGTGTAGGGCGCGGTTAGTTCCCGTGCGGCCCAGACTAGCTGGAATGTAGGGGTTCACCCGATGCGAGCCGGACCGCCCGTAAGGCAGGTTTGCGTCGTTGTGTTGACGTCGGCTTTGGGCGGTGGGAGTATCGCAAACGCGAGGGAGTGCCGGGACCGAAGAGAGGTGAGTCGGATATGGGTGCACGGTTTCGCTTCGGGGGGTTGCTGGCGCGGGGCTGGACGCGTGGGGTGGTTTGTGTGTTCGTTGTGGTCGCGATGGCTTGGTGGGTGGCGAATGCGTTTGGTCTAGTGGCCGGGGGGCGGATCGGGTCGGGTGTCGCGCGGGCTTCGGCCGCGACCTGCCAAATCACTCCGACCCCGAGCTTGGGGTCAGGCTCCAGCCAGCTTTCGGGCGTGGCCACCACCTCGTCCACCAACGCGTGGGCGGTGGGCGATGGCCCCAGCGGCCCCGTGGTTGAGCATTGGAACGGCAGGGGGTGGGTGGTCCAGCCGACATCGAATGTCCCCCACAGCGGTCTTTCGGGCGTGGCCGCCACCTCCTCGACCAACGCTTGGGCAGTGGGTACCCACGGCGTCAACGTTTACCTGGAGAAGACCCTGATTGAGCATTGGAACGGGCGGGTCTGGAAGGTCCAGGCCAGCTTGAGCGTGCCGTGGAGCCATCTCTCGGGCGTGGCCGCCACCTCGTCCACCAACGCGTGGGCGGTGGGTGGCTACACGCACGGTCGCGGAAAACTTCGCGTATTCCACACCCTGATCGAGCACTGGAACGGCAAGGCCTGGACTGTCCAACCGAGCCCGACCCCGAAGTACCTTACGTGGGGCGGGGGACTCGTGGGCGTGGCCGCCACCTCTTCCCGCAACGCGTGGGCCGTGGGTACCTACGAAGATCCAAACTACAACCTCGAGACCCTGATCGAGCATTGGAACGGCAAGGTCTGGAAGGTGCAGAAGAGCCCGACCACGAAGCTGGACGGCATTACCAACCCAAGCCTCTCCATCTCGGGTGTGGCCGCCACGTCCCCCCGCAACGCCTGGGTTGTGGGCTACGACGAGGTCGCCGGCTCCGATTACACGGACACCCGTACCGTGATCGAGCACTGGAACGGCGCAGCCTGGAAAGTCCAGAAGGGCCCAAACCAGAACACCAACATCGGGCTAAACCAGCTCTCGGGCGTGGCCGCCACGTCCTCCCGCAACGCCTGGGCGGTGGGTACGCCCATCAACGGTTCCGAGATCCAGCACTGGAATGGCAGCGCCTGGAAGATCCAACCCAGCCCAAACCCGGGCAGCGGCCTCTTCGGCGTGGCCGCCACCTCATCGACGAACATCTGGGCGGTGGGTACCTACTTCAACGGCACCGCGAACGTGAACCAGACCCTCGCTTTGCATTGCAGCTAATCAACCAGTGAGCCGAGCATCGTCCCGCCTTCAGATCCGACCAGCACTCTCGCTCATCGACGTCGACAGACTTATGGATTGGGCTAATAGGAGAAGGGCCCGGCCGACCGGGAACTGACGAAACGGCCATTCAGCTGACGCCGCCTCCGCCGCCTCCGCCGCCTCCCACGCCGACAACGGATGCCTCATTGGGATAGCGAGATGCGAAGGTCTGCTGGAAGTTGCTCGCCTCGCTGGGATTGTTGGTCGCAAACGCGGTGTACACCGCAGACGCAGTTCCGGGATCGCACTGCGCGAACGTGTCGAACTCGGCGAGCGACGCGGCCGGGGCGAACCGGTACACCAAGCTCAGAACACGCGCGAAGGGCTGAGGGTTGTTGGTGACCGATCTGTCGATCGCGCGAAATGCTGCGGTACCGCACGATGCCGGTTGAGCCTGCGCTGGCGCAACGGGAGCGACGGCGGCGATGGACGCTACGGCTACGCCGAGCGCGCATTTACTCCTAAGGTGCATGTGCCCTCCATTGATGTGGTGGACCACCAGGTTCCCCGTGCCCAGGTGGGCAACAATTGCAATCGGCTCCGGTTGGACGACGGGTTAATTCGAGTGGAGGGTGTTCTAGACGGACATCACCGTGCAAGGACCAGCGCGTTCACCGGGCTTCTGCTTGGGGCTACAAGCAGCAGCGGATCCTGAACGCCCTGGCGGGGTCGAGCGCGAGACTGCTGTCACGATCAAAGCGGCGGCGTCGCTCGAAGAGTTAGCTGCTGGTTTTCGTTCAGATCGGGGGCATGCCCACAGACCGCTCCCGCATCGCATCGCTTTGTTCACGGCAGGCACGCTGACGTTCTCGGCGAAGTGCGTTCAGAACGGCACAGACCCGGGCGGCCTCACGGGTAAAGACTTCTCCGAGATGCTCGTCGCGACGACCAAGAACGGCGGAATCCTCACCAATGGAGGAGGTAGCGGCTTCCACGGCACCGGCGGCGACCTCCTTGACACCAACACGCCCGAGGCCAACCGCTCCGTCGCGTATGTCACCGCCAACACCGGCACCTCGTTCGGGGATATCGAGAACAACGGGGCCGGGTTCGGGATGCAGGTGGTCGATCCCAACGGTGTGGCGGTGATCATCCCGGACGGGGTGACCGGGGCGGTCAACCTGTTCGGATCCAAGTGCACGCTGGCCGGATTCGCGATCATCCCCTAGCCGCAATGCCGCAGAGCCGGGCTCCTGGGGCGCCCGGCTCTCCAGCGGTCTCCCGCCGGTCGTCCCGCACCGGTCTGCTATCAGGTATTGCCCCGCGCCAGCGAAAGTACAGCGCACGTCAAGGCGGCTCGCGTCCGGGCGTCCCGACGCCGATCGCGTCGTGATCCGTCGTCCCAGCGACGGCGACGAGCTCGGCGCCAAGAGCTTCAACATCTGGCGCGGCGCCACGTTCGTGCCGGCGCTCAAGGCCGCCGTTCTGAACCACGCGCGTCCATATGACCTGCGTCACAGCTTCGCGTCGCTGCTGCTGCACGAGGGTCGCAGCGTGATCTACGTCGCGCGCCAGCTCGGGCACTCGGCGACGATGACGCTCGAGACTTACGGCCATGTGATCGACGAGCTCGCCGAGCAACCGCGGATCACCGCCGAGCGCGCGATCCGCTCCGCTCGCGCGGCTGATGTTCGCGCTCAGTTCGCGAACTGACGCACACGGGCTCACAAAACCGCGAGCTTGCAGGGACTTCCTGTAGCGCCTAGCACTCTTGCCTTGAGAGTGCCAAGGACCCAGGGCTATACTTGGTGAAGCGATGCCGATCTATGAGTACCGCTGCGAGCACGGTCACACCTTCGAGGTGATGCAGCGCATGGCCGACGATCCCGTGTCGACGTGCGAGACCTGCGCAGCCCCGGTGGAGCGGGTGTTCCACCCGGTTGCGGTGCACTTCAAGGGGTCCGGCTTCTACAACACCGACTACGGGACCCGCCGCCGCTCGCGCGAGCTCAAGGAGGCGGCCGAGGGCTCGAGCAAGAAGGACGACAGCTCGAGCAAGAAGGACGACAGCTCGAGCAAGAAGTCGGACTCCGGCTCGAATAGCTCGAAGCCGGAGTCCAAGACCTCCTCGTCGTCTACGAAGTCCGACTAGAGGATCGGCTGCGCGACCGACGGGCTCGTGCTCCCGTCGGCACCCGCCTGCGCGGCCGCCCAGTCGACCGTCAGCACCTGTGGCTCGGCCGGGATGCGCTTGCCCGGCAGCTCCACCCCGTCGACCAGCAGCGCCTTGGCCGCGGTCGGGACGGGCAGGAAGATCTGGAACTCGGAGCCGTCGTCGAGCACCTTGACCTTGGTCGCGTACAGGTCCTCACCCGTCGGTAGGCGCAGGAACTGCTCGCCGTGAGCGACGATCTGAACGCGGCACGGCGTCCCCTCGCGCAGCGCCCGGGCGGGCGGATCGACGACGGACGGCTCATCGATCGTCACCCACGGCGTGGGCTCTGAGAGCGAGATCGCGATCCGCTGATGATTGTTCGGGTCCGCCCGGACCGTGAACAGCGTCTGATGCGGGATCATGCGCTCGGCGTTCTCGGCCGCGAGCGAGATCTGGCAGGTCGTCCGGTATGACGGCGTGCCGTCGACGAGACGAACGCCGACGGTGACCATGCAGCTGACGAGCTGCCCGGTGGGCGTCTTCTGGACGTCGACGCATGCGCCGCGGCCGAGGATCCCGTTCGCGGCCAGATCGGCCGGAACCTGAGCTGCCGCCGCCTGCGCCATGGCCGACTCGACCGACTGGTTGGCCTGCTGAGCCGCGGCCTGGTCGAACTCGACGTTGCTCGTGTCCGACGGGTCGTAGCGGACGATGAACTGGTCGCCGACGCGCGGGATCGCCACGCGCGAAACGGTCGTCTTCTTGGTGACCTCAAACGGGGTCTGGCCCTCAGGCTGCACCTGCAGCGTCAGCTTGACGCGCGGGTTGTCGTTGATCGTCATCCCGGTGTCCTGCACGTTGATCACGACCGCTTGCGCCTGCGTGCCCTCGGACAGGAGCTTCTTCTTCTTGTTGCCGAACATGCGCCCTCCCGGTGGAAGTTGTGTCCGGCGAAGATAAACGCGGCTCCTCGCCGCGTCAGTACCGCAAGGGTCTCAAGCCCGTCTCGACTTACCGCGCGGCGGATCAGCCGTTCATCAGCTTGGAAACCGCGCTGTGGACGCCGCTCGGGGACATCGTCAGCGCTGATTCGCCATCCGGCAGCGTCGTGAACCCGCTCGGCTTCAACACCTGCACCGGGGCCGATCCACCGAGCTCGGAGGCCGCGAACAGCGTCAGCAGCGTGAACCCGCCCATGTCCGTTCGCAGCACCTTGGGCGCTTCCCACGAGGCCCACGGGAGCCGGAAAAACGTGCTCGGTGACAGCAGCTTGGACTTGATCGAGTTGAGGATCTGCTGCTGGCGCTCCACGCGGGTCAGATCGTTCTCGGCCGGGTTGCAGGCGTTCTCGCGGGTGCGCGCCAGGGTCAGCGCGTCGCGGCCGTCGAGGTGGTGGACGCCGGGTTTGAGGTTGAGCGTGAAACCGCCGTTCTGAACGCCGCCGCTGATCGTCGAGCAGATCCGGCCCGTGCGGATGTCGATACCGCCGATCGCGTCGATGAACTGCGGGAACGCGGCCAGGTTGACGATGATCACGTGGTTGATCTTGACCCCGGTGAACGCCTCCACGGTCTTGATCGTCAGCGCCGGGCCGCCGAGGGCGTAGGCGGCGTTGATCTTGCTCGTGCCGTGACCCGGGATCGCCGCCACCGTGTCGCGCGGGATCGACAACCTCCGCGACGTGCCACCGCCGACCCGCCACAGCATCAGCGTGTCCGAGCGGCTGCCGGCGTCGTTGGTGTTGGCGCCTGGCTCCTTGGATCCCTTCGGCCGCTCGTCGGTGCCGATGATCAGCACCGTGTCGGTCCCGGTGAGCATGTTCGGCCCGGATGCGAGCGCATTCGAGGCCGAGCTGGGCAGGCTCCCGGTCTCGATCTGCGCGCTGATGACGAACAGCACCAGCGACAGCAACAGCCACGCCACGACCGCGATCGCGACGTACTTGAGCACGCGGCGCGCAACCGCCCAACCACCCGTGGCGCGGGTGCGGCGCGCGCGCGGCTCCTTGTCGCCGCCGCCGGGGACGACGTCCTCCTGGCCGCGGAGCCGCGCGAGCAGGCCCCGCGGGGCGGCGCGATAGAGCTTGTATGGACGTTGTTCGAGGTCGTTGGGCATCGGGATCTTCAATACCTGCCGTGGCTGCGAATCCCTGCGGGGGTGGAGTTCATATAGTGACTACATGCCGGCCCCGCGGACCATCGGCGTCGACATGGGCGGGACCAAGCTGCTGGCGGGTGCGGTGCAATTGGGGACCCACCCACCCCTCGGGGTCCTGCACCGCTCCCAGCGCACTGTGGCAGGTCTCGATCAGTCCGCCCTAATCGACACAGCCGTCGACGCGGTCCAAGAGGCGCGCGAGGCCGCCGGTGGCGAGATCTCAGCCGTTGGGTTTGGGATTCCGTGTCTGATGGATCAGCGTACCGGTACGGGTGTGGTGGCGATAAACCTGCCGCTGGCCAACATCGCCTTTGCCGATGTGATGACCGAACGGCTCGGGCTCCCCGTGTTCGTCGACAACGACGGCAATCTGGCCGCGCTGGCCGAGCATCGCGCCGGCGCAGCCCGCGGCTGCTCGGAGGCCGTCGTGCTGACCGTCGGGACGGGTATCGGCGGCGGTTTGATCCTGCGCGATGAGCTCTACCGCGGGGGCGTGGGGGCGGCGGCCGAGCTTGGCCACATCGTGATCGACATCAACGGCCCGAAGTGCCAGGGCAACTGCCCCAACCATGGGTGCGTCGAGGCGCTCGCCTCGGGGACCGCGCTGGCCCGCGAGGCGCTGCGACTGGCCGGCGAGCGGCCCGACTCTGGCCTCGGCCGCGCACTCAGCGAGGGGCGCGAGATGGTCGGGCCGCTGGTCACCGAGCTCGCGCACGACGGCGACGAGGCCGCGACGGAGGTCATCGAGCTGATCGGCAGCCGCCTCGGCGTGGCGATCACCTCGTTTGTCAACATCTTCAACCCCGAGGTCGTGGTGATCGGAGGAGGCGTGATCGCGGCCGGTGAGCTGCTGCTCCGCCCCGTCCGTGCCGTCGTCGCCGAGCGGGCGCTCCCGCCCTCTCGGGACGAGGTCCGGATCGTCGGCGCCCACTTCGGCGTGGAGGCGGGGATGATCGGCGCGGCAGCGCTGGCCTTCGACGGGCTGGCGAGCCGATGAGCGGGCGCCTGATCGTCTGCCCGACGCCGATCGGCAACCTCGAGGATGTGACCCTGCGGGTGCTGGCCGCGCTGCGCGAGGCCGACCTCGTCGCCTGCGAGGACACGCGGCGCACGCGGATCCTGCTCGACCGCTATGGCGTCAATGCCAAGCTCGTCAGCTACCACGAGCACAACGAGCGCCAGCGCGCCCTCGAGCTGGTGGCGACGATGCGCGAGGGTGCGGTGGTCGCGCTCGTCTCGGACGCCGGGATGCCGCTGGTCTCCGATCCCGGTTTTGTGCTCGTCCAGGCCTGCGTCGGGGAGGGGCTGGCCGTCGAGGTCCTGCCGGGTCCGTCGGCCGCGGTGTCGGCGCTCGTCGCCTCGGCGCTCCCCGCCGACCGCTGGCAGTTCACCGGTTTTCTGCCCCGGAAGCGCGCGGAGCTCGAGCGGGTGTTCGACTCGCCGGAGACGCTCGTCGCGTTCGAGTCGCCCCGCCGGGTCGCCTCGTCGCTGGCCGTGCTCGCCTCGCTCGACGGCGCGCGGGCGGTGGCGGTCTGCCGCGAGCTGACCAAGGTCCACGAGGAGGTCGTACGCGGCAGCGCGGCCGAGCTCGCCGCGCGTTACGCCGACGCGCCTCCGCGCGGCGAGGTCGTGCTCGTGGTCGGCCCCGCGACGCGCTCGCCCGAGGGTGATCTCGAGCGCGAGATCGAGGCCGTTCGGCGCCTCGTCGACGCCGGCGCCAAGCCGCGCGTCGCCGCGAGCGTCGTCGCCGAGCTGACCGGCGCGCACGCCAACGCGCTCTATCGCGGGCTGACCGCCGCCTCTGAATAACCTTCAAAGCCGAGTGTCCTTCTACGTCACGACCCCGATCTACTACGTCAACGCGCAGCCGCACCTCGGCCACGCGTACACGACGATCGCCGCCGACGTGCTCGCCCGGCACATGCGTCAGCGCGGCGAGGATGTGTTCTTTCTCACCGGCACCGACGAGCACGGGGAGCCGGTTGCCGACGCAGCCCGCGCCCAGGGGCTCGAGCCCAAGGAGCTCGCGGACCGCAACGCCGAGCGGTTCAAGGCCCTGGCGCCGCAGCTCGACGCCTCCAATGACTTCTTCATCCGCACCTCCGACGAGCAGCACATGGCGAAGGTCCAGGAGGTCCTGCAGCGGGTGCACGACAACGGCTACACGTACAAGGGCCTGTACGAGGGGTGGTACTGCCCGCGGTGCGCCGACTTCAAGGTCGAGAACGAGATCCTCGAGGGCAACCGCTGCCCGATCCACGAGATCCCGCTGACCCGGGAGCAGGAGGAGAACTGGTTCTTCAAGCTCTCGGCCTTCCAGGAGCAGCTCGAGCAGCTCTACGCCGAGCATCTCGACTTCGTGATGCCCCAGCACCATTACAACGAGGCCCGCTCGTTCATCGGCCAGGGCCTGCAGGACGTCTCTCTGAGCCGGGCGCGCATGCACTGGGGGGTGCCGGTCCCCTGGGACCCGGACCACGTCTTCTACGTGTGGTTCGACGCGCTCCTGAACTACTACACGGCCCTGTCCTACGCGCGTCCGGGGACGGACTTGACCGACCGCTTCTGGCCCGCCACGTACCACATCATCGGCAAGGACATCCTCAAGTTCCACACGGTGTTCTGGCCCGCGCTGCTGATGGCCGCCGGGCTGGAGGTACCCCACCACGTCTTCGTGCACGGGTTCCTGCTCGGAGCCGATGGCCGCAAGATGAGCAAGTCGCTGGGCAACGTGCTCGATCCGTTCGAGGTGATGGAGGAGTACGGCACCGACGCTCTGCGCTTCTACCTGATGCGCGACGTCCCGTTCGGCAGCGACGGCGCGGTTGGCATCGACGCCGTTCGCTCCCGCTACGAGAGCGAGCTCGCGAACGAGTACGGCAACCTCGCGAGCCGCACGCTCGCGATGGTCCAGCGCTACCGCGACGGTGGCGTCCCCGCGGTCGAGCGTGACCCGGCGCTCGAGGCCGACCTACAGGGCTTGCCTCAGGAGGTCGCGGCGCTGATGGACCGCGCCGAGCCGACGCTGGCGCTCGATCGCATCTGGCAGCGAGTCCGCCGGTTGAATCGCTACGTCGAGGAACGGGCGCCGTGGCAGCTGGCGCGCGACCCGGCCCGCGCCGCCGAGCTCGACCAGGCGCTCGCCTCGCTCGTCGAGGGCCTGCGCACGGTCAACGTGATGCTCGAGCCGTACATCCCTGAGAGCACTGAGAAGCTGCGCGCCGCACTCGGCGCCCCGGGAGGCTCGGTCACCGCGCTCGAGCCGCTGTTCCCGAAGCGGGCCTGACCGAGCCGGAGCCTCCCGCCGGCCTCAGACGCAGCGACCGTGGGTATGGGTTGTGATCAGGTCCCCGTTGTGGTCCAGCGATACGGCGATGCACGCGTCGCGCGGGCCGTCGTGGTAATTCAACACGGGTCCGTGGTGGATGATCACGGTTGGGCTGGCGGTTCCTGCGCCGTCGGCGCCGAACACCTTCACCGCCAGTCCGAACTTCCTACCCTCCGGGAAATCGCCCATCACCACGATCGGCTCGCGTGACCTCGCGAAGAAGGAGTATTCCTCCCCCTCGCACCATGCCTCGTGCGCCTTGATCTCCGGGTTGGCGCTCCACAGGACCCACCCCTGCCATTTGCCCTCCACCTTCTTGCTGTCGAACAGGCCGCCTTGACTGGCGGAAAGCTCGCCCCAGCAGTAGCCGCCGCCCGCTCGGTCCTTGATCGCGCGCTCGTCGGTGGTGCGCTTAGGCCAGCGGTGGAGCTTGAGCGTGTCCTCGAAGGTCGCCGCCTGCTCCTTATGTCCGGCGTCCTCGCCGCTGAACCGCAGGCTGATCTCGCCGCCCCCTGGATCCCAACCCAACCCCCTGTACTCGAGGTTGATCGTGCCCCCCGGATCGCTTGGGACCTTAAGGCGAAGCACGTCCAGCTTCGGATTCCAGACCTTGACGGTCGCCGTCGCGGAGTCCGTCACGTTGCCACGCGCACTCCGTGCGGCTGCGCTCAGAGATAGGCCGGCATTGCCCTCCGAGAGCCCCTTTACCTTGAAGATGAAGGTGCGAGACGCGCCGGCAGAGAGCGAGAAACCGGAGATATCGGCCGCCTGCGACTCCACCTTCGCATGATTGCCCGAGACCGAGAGCCCGTCCCCGAGGCTGACGGAGCTGAGATCGACGGAGCCGGCCGTGACCGTGACGGGGACATCCACGACCTTCCCCACCTGGAGTTGGCCGATCGCCCCGAACTTGACCGACATGCTGGCACTCGTGTTGAGCAGGAAGCCGACCTGGTGGTTGTTGTGAATGCCGACCCCGACGATGTCCCCGCTGTTGTTGATCGCGAACGCCTCGACCAGGTGCCAGCCGGTCGTCCCAGGCGGCAGCAGCGTATTCAGATCCCTGAGGGCGCCGTTGGTCCAGATCGCGGCGTGAAGTGGGTCCGCCAGGCTCGGGCCGTAGATCGCGCCGGCGACGACGTGGCTCGCGTTGACGGCGTTGGCGAGGTGCAGCCCGCTGACCCGGGTCTCAGTGCCGCCGGGTAGCCGGATGTAGAACGTCTTCGCGCTGCCGGTGCCCGTATAGCCGAGTACGGTGCCGTCACTGGCGAGGTCGTTCGCGATCAGCGTGCCGAACTCCGCCCCGTCGAAACCTAGGGCGCCGTTCTTCGGGGGGGTGAGATTGAGTGGGGTCCCCGCTGCGTTCGGGTTCGCCGCGGACCACAGGTAGTAGAACGGTCCGGGTTCGGTCCCGCCGTTGACGTACCCGAGCAGCAGCTGGCCATTTGGAGTGATCGCACCCACGGCGCTGTTTGGGCCAATGCTGCTGTCTCCTGCGCCCACTGGCGTCGCGGAGCCGGCTTTGTCGATGAAACCGGTCTCGTATGGGCTCGTGGACGACGCCGGGGCGAACCCCGCGAGCTCGCCCGCGGTGTCGACGTCGTTCAGCTCCGTGTAATCCTGGGAGGGCGCAAAGAAAGGACTGACCTGATTGGCGGTACCGCCGCCATTCCAGTAGACGCCGTGCACGCTCGAGGTCGACGCGTAGTCATCGCCGGCGATCCGGCCGCCGTCGCTGATCGCGTATGCGTCGCTCTCGTCCGCGCTTCCCAGCTGACCCAGCATCTGCAAGCTGCCGGACCACAGCGCGGCATGGTCGTAGCTGTTGGTGTCCAGGACATCGCCGACCACCTGGTCGTGGTCGTTGAGGCCCATCGGGACGAAGTCGCCCAGGTCGGTGATCGTGTCGGCGCGCGCCTGTGCGACGAGGGCGAACGTCAGGACGACAACCGCCAACGCGACGAGCCGGCGCAGCCGGACCGTGCTCGTCGTGACAGGTGCTGAAACCAAGGTGCCCCCTCGATCGTCGATGCCCACATCGGCGCCCTCCGCCCCTGGCACGATACACGGCCCGGCTGGATGGGTGATTCCACGACCCCGCGTGCCGGATGAATCCGGTTGATCGGTGCCGGATCGTCGTCCTCGGGCTCGCCAAACGGCCGCGGAATCAACCATCTAGCCTTGACGCGTGATCGACAGCCACACGCATCTGGAGTTGTGCGAGCCGCCGGACGCCGATCTCGTCGCCGCGGCCGCCGAGGCCGGGGTGAGGCACATCGTCACCATCGGCATCGACGGCTCCTCGTGTCGGGCGGCGCTCGCCGCGGCCGAGGACTTTCCCCAGGTGTACGCGGCGGTCGGACGTCACCCGAACAGCGCGACCGGGTTCGACGACGCCGACCTGGCCGAGTTGTATGCCCTGGCGGCCCACGAGAAGTGCGTGGCCATCGGTGAGACCGGGCTCGACCACTACCGCGACTATGCGCCGCACTCCGACCAGGAGCGCGCCTTCCTCGCACAGATCGAGCTCGCTCGAGAGACCGGCAAGCCCCTCGTGATCCATACGCGCGCCGCCGACGACGACACGCTGGCCACGCTCTCGGAGCGGGCGGCCGACCTCCCGGTGATCCTGCACTGCTTCTCGATGCCAGACCGGATCGAGGAGTGCCTCGCCCACGAGCGTTGGTGGATCTCATTCGCCGGAAATGTCACCTACCCGAAGGCGGATGAGCTCCGCGCGGCCATGCTCCGGGTTCCCGCCGATCGGCTCCTGGTCGAGACCGACGCGCCCTACCTGTCGCCGCAGGTGCTCCGGGGCAAGCCCAATCAGCCCGCCAACGTCGTCCACACCGCGCAGGCGCTGGCGCTCGAGCGGCGGGTCCCGTACGACGAGCTCGAGGCGGCGATCGACCGCAACGCCGCGACGGTGTACGGGTGGTGAGCTCGCGGGCGCGCCGCCTCGGCCAGAACTTCCTCGTCGACCGCAACATCCTCGACGTGATCGAGCGCCTCGCCGAGCTCCGACCCGAGGACGTCGTGCTCGAGATTGGCGGCGGCCCCGGCGTTCTGTCCGAGCGGCTGGCCGCGCGAGCCGCGCACGTGCACGTCGTGGAGGTCGACCGCTCGCTCGAGGCGGGCCTGCTCGAGGTGCTGGCCGACCACCCAAACGTGACGCTTCACATGGCCGACGCACTCGAGCTCGACCTGGCCGGTCTCGCGCCGGCGCCCGACAAGGTGGTGGCGAACCTCCCGTACGGGATCGCCGCGACGTTCGTGCTGCGCACGATCGACGAGCTCCCCGACGTCCGCAGCTGGGTCGTCATGCTCCAGCGCGAGGTCGGCGAGCGGCTCGCGGCCGCGCCGGGCACCGCCGCCTACGGCGCACCGTCGGTGCTCGCCCAGCTCGCCTGCGAGGTCCGGGTCCTGCGAGCCGTGTCGAGGAACGTGTTCCGGCCGGTCCCGAACGTCGACTCCGTGCTCGTCGGTCTTCGGCGGACCGCGCCGGCGGCGGAGCCCGAGGTCCAGGCGCTCGTGCACCGCGCCTTCGCGCACCGTCGCAAGACGCTGGCCGGGTCGCTCGCGCTCGCGCCGCACGCGCCCGGCGGACATCCGCGAGCGCGCTCGCGCCGCCCTGGTGGCGCTCGGCCACCCCGCGGATGAGCGCGCCGAGCGCCTCGCCCCGGAGGAGTTCCGCGAGCTCGCGGCGAGGCTGGGCGGTTGACCAGGCTGCGGGCGCTCGCGCCGGGCAAGGTCAACCTCTGCCTGTTCCTCGGCGATGTCCGCAAGGACGGACGCCACGAGCTCGTCACGCTGTTCGAGTCGGTGTCGCTGGCCGACCAGCTGCTGCTCTCAACCGCGCCGCGCGACGAGCTCATCTGCCGCGAGGTCCCCGGTCCGAACCTCGTGGCCACGGCGCTCGCACGACTGCGGGAGCTGGGGTGGGAGGGGCCGCCCGTCCGGGTCGAGATCGAGAAGCGGATTCCGGTGGCGGCCGGGATGGGCGGCGGCTCGGCCGATGCCGCCGCGATGCTGCGGCTGGCCGGCGAGCTCTCGCCGATCGAGCCGCGCGCGATCGCGGCCCTGGCCGCCGAGCTGGGCGCCGATGTCCCGAGCCAGCTCTCGCCCGGGCTCTCGCTCGGCACCGGTGCGGGCGAGGTCGTCGAGCCGCGCTCGCCGCTGCCCGCCCACGCGCTTGCGATCGTTCCCTCCGTGCACGCGCTCGCGACCGCCGACGTGTACCGGGAGGCGGATCGGCTCGGTCTCGCCCGTCCGCGCGAGGAGCTCGACTCCCTGCGCTCTGAGCTCGACGCGGTGCTGGGCTCCGGGTCCGCGCCACCGGGGGAGTTGCTTGTCAATGACCTCGCGCCCGCGGCCCTGTCGCTCTGCCCCTCGATCGCCGACGGACTTGAGGCGACAGCGACGGCCGGGGCCGACCAGGCGCTCGTGTGTGGATCCGGTCCCACCGTCGCCGGCCTGTTCTGGGGGCCCGACGCGGTGCGACGAGCACGCGATGCCGTCTCTACGCTTCAATCTGCGTTTCCGGGCGCCGTCTGCGTGGTGCCCGTTCTCGCGGATCATGGAAATCCGCGAATTGCGTGATCCGGTTCGCCGCCCCGGATCGCGCCATCTACACCTTTGGGCACAATTTGACTTGCCGCTATGAGCAACCAGGCGATCACCTACCTCGTTGGCGCGTGCGCCGGGGTCTTCGGACTGGCCGCGTTCTGCGCACTCGTCGTCGTACCCGCGATCACCTCCTACCGGCGCCCGCTCGAGCGGGTTGCGGTCGTGATCCTGTCGCTGTACGTCCTTGCGGCGCTCGTGGGCCTTGGCGTCCTCGCCGGCGCGCTGATCGTGTTCGAGTGGCCGCGTGTCTTCTGAGATGACCGAGAGCTTCCCGCGACAGAGCGACGCGCCGCGAGGAGCGCCTGACCTGACCGCGCTCGCCGCGATCACCGATGCGGTGGAGGCGGGCGCCGGGCTGCCCGAGATCCTGCGCGCGGCCGCCCGCGCGCTCGATGCGAGCCTGATCCTGATCGACCGTTCGGCCTCCGTGCTGGCGGTCGCGGCCCGCTCGCCGGCCGACGAGCGCTCGCTGATGCGAGGCGGTGAGAACGTGACCACGATCGAGCTCAAGGTCGCCGAGGCATCGGTCGGCCAGCTGCGGATGCGCAGCCGCGACGGTGAGCCCGACGCCTCGCTCCTGCGCCTCGTGACGACGCTGATCGCGTCGGAGGTGGAGCGCGTCCGGGCTCCCGAACGCGCATCGGAGGAGGCCGCGACGAGCTTCCAGCGCGCCGTGCTCGAGCGCCGGATCAGCGACCGCGACGATCTGATCGCTCGCGGCAAGGAACTCGGAACCGACCTCGCCTCGGGCGGCTCCGTGCTCGTGGTCAGAGCCCATCCGCGGAATCCGACCGAGGACGACTGGCGCAGGCGCCTGCTCGCGGTGTCCTCTCGCGGCGCCCGCTCGATCGCCCCCGGGTCGATCGCCTCGCCGGCCGAGGACACGCCCGGACAGGTGACCGTGCTCGTGCCCGACGCCGACGGGGACACGGGCCGGCGCGTGAGCGCCGCGATCCAGCGCGAGCTCGAGTCCGGGCTTGCCGGGTTCGCGTTCGCGATCGGGCGCAGTCGCCGTTCCCAGGATCCGCTCGATCTTCATCGCGCCGCCAACGAGGGCCTGCTGGCCGCGAACGTGGTCGAGGGCGACCCGGAGCGCTCGGCGATGGCGTTCGAGGAGACCGGCACCTACCAGCTGCTGCTGCCGCACATGAACGACCCGGCCGAGCTGCGCCGCTTCTATGACGAGACGGTTCGCCCGCTGGTCTCCTATGACGAGCAGTACGAAACCGACCTGCTCGGGACCCTCTCGACGTTTCTCGAGTGCGACGCGAACGTGAACGCCACGGCCGCGCGGCTGATCACCCACAGGCACACGATCCGTTACCGGTTCGAGCGCGTACGGGAGCTCACGGGCCTCGACGTCTCGTCCACCGACGGACGCGAGAAGCTGTCGCTCGGGCTCAAGGCGATGCGCGTGCTCGGCATCGCCGCCCCGCGCGGCCCGGCGAGCGAACCGGGCGCCGAGGGCGGACGGGTTCCTCGCTAGGCGGCCGCCTCGGCGAGCGCGGTCTCGACCGCCTGGGCCACCGTCTCGCCCGCGATCGACAGCGGCTCGGTCGTGCGCAGCGCCCGCGCGAGCACGAACGCTCCCTCCAGCGCGCAGAGCAGCGCGATCGTCAGCTCGCGCGCCCTCGCGTCGCTCAGGCGCGTGCCGTGGTAGAGCTCGCTGCCCGCCGCGATCCAGCTCTCAAAGACGTCGGCACACGCCGCTCTCAGCGTCTCGCTGCTGCTCGACACCTCGAGCGCGACGGTCGCGATCGGACACGCGTCGGCGAAGTCGGTCTCGATCAGGTGCGCCGCGGCGCCGGCGAAGAACATCCGCACGCCGGTCACGAGGTTCGGCGCGGAGTCGAACACGGCCGGGATCAGCTGCTCGTAGAGCGCGCCGGAGACGCGGATCGCCTCGGCGCCGAGCTGCGCCTTCCCGCCGGGGAAGTGGTGGTACAGCGAGCCGAGCTGGGCGTCCGCGTTGGCGACGATCTGCTTGACCCCGGTGCCGTTGTACCCCTGGGCGCGAAACAGCTCGCCGCTGACCTCCACCAGTCGTTCGCGCGTAGGGAGCATTCGCGGTATCGTACCGAATAGAACGATCTATCAAGAAGCTCGCGCGGCACGCGCGCGGGCAGACGGCCCGCAGCACCGGGCGCGGGCGAGAGGAGGCGCCGATGCTCTCGCGGCTGACGAAGAAGGTCCTCGACCACAACATGCAACGGCTCAACGCCGGCGATCCGGGGCCGACCCTGCGGCTCGACGCCAAGGACGTCGTCTTCCACTTCCCCGGCGACAGCACGTGGGCGGGCGTGTTCCGCGGCAAGCGCGAGCTGCGGCCGTGGCTCGAGCGGTTCGTGCGTGTGGGGCTGCAGATCCATGCCGACGAGGTCGTGGTCAAGGGCTGGCCCTGGAACCAGACCGTCTGCGTTCGCGGGCACGACCACCTCGACGCGCCCGACGGCGAGCGTGTCTACGAGAACCGCTATGTGATCTGGGGCCGGCTGTCGTGGGGGCTGATGCGCGAGTACGAGGTCTACGAGGACACGCAGAAGGCCAAGGAGCTGGACGTGTGGCTGGCCGACCACGAGCGCCCGGTGCTCGCGTCATGAGTCCGCTCGTCGAGCTCGGCGCCGGACCGGTCGAGTACGAGGACACGGGTGGCTCGGGGCCGGTGCTCGTGCTCCTCCACGGGCTCGTGATGGACGGCCGAGGGAGAAGTTCGATCTCACCGACGTGACCCTCTGCTTCAACGACTGGGGTGGCGCGCAGGTGATGATCGCCGACGGGCTGATGGAGCGTGTCGGGGCGCTCGCGCTGATCTCCTGCGAGGCGTACGAGAACTACCCGCCCGGCATTCCCGGCCGGCCGGCCACGCTGTCGGCCAGAGCGCCGGGAGGGATCGCCATGATGCGCCGCGCGCTCTCGATCCCCGCACTGCGACGGCTGCCGATTGCCTTCGGGTGGATGCCCAAGCGCGGCGTGCCTGATGAGCTGATGCGCTCATGGCTCGAACCACTGGGCCGGCGAGAGATCCGCCGGGACCTGGCCAAGTACGCCGGCGACGCGCGGCGGGGCCGGCGCACCATGCTGGCCGCCAGTGCCGCGCTCCCGGATTTCGATCGCCCGGTGCTGATCGCCTGGGCGCGCGATGACCGGATCATGCCGCCCGCGCACGCCGGCCGGCTGGCCGACGCCTTCCCGAGATCGACCCTCGTCGAGATCCCCGACAGCTACACGCTGGTCCCGATTGACCAGCCCCAGTTGCTGGCCCGGCACCTGCGCGACTTCACCGTAGTGCCGGCCTCGCGGCCGGGCTGAGGGCCGCGAGCAGGGGCTCGGTCCGGGTCCGTAGCGCCTTTACCGGTCCGAACCTCACTGATCCTCACCAACGTTGCCTAGACAGGTGTCGTAACCGTCGCTACTAGACGACAGAAGTAGCCGATGAGGACTTCATGACCGGGGTCGAGTGCAATCTGGGTCGCTCTGAACGATGACCCGTGCGTCTCGCCGCCGGAGCGGATCGGACGAGCGCGGAATGACCTTGATCGAGGTACTCGTCGTCGCGCTGATCGTCGCCCTGCTCGCGGCTGGTGTCGCGACCGCTCTGATCGCCGGTGCCCAGACCGCCGCTGACCAGCGCCATCACGCGCAGGCCGCAGAGTTGGGGCAGATGGATCAAGAACGTCTCAAAGGGCTGTCCGCCGCCCAGTTGGACGCGCTCGACACCGCCCAGGTCCGGACGGTGACACTCGACGGCACTCCGTACACGATCACTTCGCGGGCGCAGTTCCTCAGCAGTACGGGCGGAGCGGCTTGCGGAAGTTCGGGCGCAGGTGCGGCCGCCTATTACGAGGTTGTGTCATCCACCAACTGGACGGCGAATCGCCGCGGACCGGTTGTGGTCGAGAGTCTGATCACGCCGCCGGCCGGCGGAACGCTTCTTACCGAGGTGGCGGATCAGACCGGGGCTCCCCTGTCCGGCGTGTCGGTTGGCGCAACGGGCGCCGACACTGCATCGGGCACGACCGATGCGAACGGCTGCACGATCTTCGCGGGGCTGAACCCGGGCGACTTCACCCTGACGCTCACCGCGGCCGGCTACGTCGACCCCGAGGATGACCCGAGCCCGATCAGCATCCCGGCCACCGTGACCGGCACCGGAACCTCCACACCGAGCAGCGGAAACCCGGTCATCCTCGGCCAGGCGGGCGTCTTCCAGGCCACCTTCACCGCGAACAGCTCCGCCCTCACGGGACAGCAGGCCGACGCGGCCTCGTGGTACGGCGCCGGTTCGACGAACTCGATGTCGGCCTACAAAAGCCAGGCCTACGGCGGCTCGGGGGTGCAGGGCACGGCGATTCCCGCGTCCGGCACGATCCCCCTATTCCCGTTCGCCTTCACGGGTCCCCCGGTCAACTACAGCGGCAACTACCAGGTGTGGGCAGGTCCGTGTCGCCAGATGCAGCCACCCACGGGCGTGGACATGTTCTCGATCACGCCCGGCTCGAACCAAGCACTGGGCGTTCAGGAGCCGGCTCTCAAGGTCGTCGTCAATTTCAACGGCACGCGCGTAAAGCCCTCGCACGTGAGGATGACGTACACCAGTTCGTTGGGGCCCGCGTGCACGGACACCTGGAGCGCTGCGGTTGTCTCAGACGCGGCCACGAACGTCAACGGGTCGCTCGCGTCTCCCGGCCAGCCGTTCGCCACAACCGCAACCACGGGACCGACGGCCAGCGCCTCCGGCTACACGGGAACGCTGAGTGTCTGCGCGGATGTCTCAAACCGAAGGGTCACGCTCTCGAACGTGACCAACACGAACTTCGGCGCGGCGACCCCGGTTACGTTCAACATCACGAATGGCTCGAGCAGTGGAGTCTGTCCTTGATGGCCGGGCTCGGATCCGAACACGGGTTCAGCCTGATCGAGCTTTTGGTCACGATCCTGTGCGGGATCGTCGTGATGCTGGCCATCTTCACCATCCAGGACGTGACTCTGCACCAGACGAGCCGGGCATTCAGCAAGGTTGACGCCACTCAGCGTGCGCGGGCGGCGATGGAGAATCTCGAGAACGAGCTTCACTCCGGCTGCCTGGTCGACAACATCACGCCGATCCAGTCCGGCAGCACGTCGACCACGTTGCTGTTCGCCAGCCAGTACGGAACCGGGCCGACGCTCGTTCCGGTCGAGCACAAGATCGCATTTAACTCGATCGCCGCCACGCTGACCGACAGCGTGTATGCGGAAACCGGCATGACGACCGGGACCAATGGCGTTCCGATCTACACGTTCGCGGCGGCGCCCACGAGCAGCCAGACGGTCCTGACCAACGTACATCAGACCTCGAGCACGGACGTGTTTCAGTACTTCTCCTACCAGGAGCCCATGCAGTCGCCCGGTGTGCCTTACACCGACGGTAACGGCGATCCGTACATGATGCTGCTCGACGGGACCAGCGCGGTACCCGGGACCAACACGATCCCGACGCCTCTGCCGCTGCCTGATTCACCCTCGCTCTCCACGACGAACGCTCAGAACACCGCGGAGGTCATGATCAACCTGACGGTGGGGCCCTCGGGGGGGTCGCCGGTCAGCACGGGGTTCGCTGATTCGAGTGATTCGTTCTCGGACGGCGTGGTCCTGCGGCTAACGCCGGCCCCAAACCACGCCGGAAACGGAAACGTGTTCCTACCATGCCAGTGACGCTCAAGCACCGCCTGTCCAACGAGGGCGGCTTTGTCATCCTGATCGCCCTCGGCGTCATGGCGGTGACGGTGCTGCTGCTCTCGGCGGTTTTCGTCGCCATCAATGGCGATACGCACAACAGTCAGCATGACCTCGACAGCAAGCGCGCTTACAGTGCCGCCGAGGCGGGAGCGAATGCGTATCTGTACCAGCTGAACCAGAACCCTGCGTACTGGTCCACTTGCTCCAACGACACACTCGGGGAAACGCAGGTCCCGGGAACCTCACCGGCGCAGTACTACTCGTACGCGGTCATCCCCGCCAATGGCGCGTCCACCTGCACGAGCAACGCGATTGCCTCCCTGATCGACAATTCGACCGGCAGTCTGCGGATGGAGTTCACCGGCTATTCCGGCGGACCGACGCAGGTGCGACGGACCGTGGTGGCGAGCTATCGCAAGCTGAGCCCGCTCGACTTTCTGTGGTACACGGTGTATGAGGCCTTGGACAGCGCGATCACCGGCTATAGCGGGTGCGGTGTGTTCTACCGGGCTGGACGCTCGAGCTCCTGCAACATCTACTGGGTCAGCCGTGATGTGATGAAGGGGCCGATGTACACGCAGGATCAGTATCTGATCAACGGCTCGCCCACGTTCGGCCGAGGGCCCGACGACAAGATCGAGAGTCTCGCCCCCGGAACCGGACCCAGCTCGGTGTGCTCGGGCAACAGCTGCGGCAGCGCGGTCTTTAACGGCACGCCGGTCTGGAGCGCACCCCTGGTGCCTCTTCCGACCAATAACTCCCAGCTCGCGACCGACGCCGCGAGCTACGGCAAGGTGTACACGGGGACGACGACAATCACGCTCAGCGGCACCACCGCGACCGTAATCAACTGCCCGAGCAGCTGCACGACGACAACGGTGAACCTGTCCAGCTTCCCGCTGATCTACATCGCCAACGGCTCGAGTTGTTCGCCTCCCGCCTACGATCCGGGCACCGCGACGGACCCCACGTCAGGGTGCGCCGGTGACGTCTACGTGTCGGGCAACTACACCACTTCGGTGACGATTGCTGCTGCCAACAACATCATCGTCAACGGAAATCTCACGACTTCTGAATCCTCGGGAATTCCAACCGGCAACGCGGTCATGGGCCTGGTGGCAAATCAGGACGTGCGCGTCATGCACGTCCTCGGAGCCAACGACGGAAGCGCTCCATGCAATCAGGACAACTCCGCGACGCAGTCGTTCCCGAACCTGAAGATCGATGCCGCGATCCTGTCACTCAAGCACTCCTTCATGGTCGACCATTACGACTGCGGGCCGGCACTGGGGTCGCTGACCGTCAACGGATCGATCGTGCAGAATTTCCGCGGCGCGGTCGGGACGTTCGACAGCAATGGTGTGATTCAGACCGGGTACGCCAAGAACTACAGCTACGACGATCGGCTGACATACCTGCTCCCGCCATACCTGTTCGACATCTCCACCGGCGGCTGGGAGGTGAACCGGGAGAACCTGTGCACTCCCGGCGGGAGCGACCCGAACACCAAGTGCTGACCCCCGCACCGGGTGGATTTGGAGCGGGGTCGCGGCTGCCCGCTGCCGGGCTGAGCGCAGCGAGTAGGATCGCGACCGATGCCGGTCGCGATCATCACAGGGTCGGGCACGCACGCGCTGCCGGGGTTCGAGGACAGCGAGCTGTTGTCGGTGCAGACGCCCTTCGGGTCGGCGCCGGTAACTCGCGGGCGATACGCCGGCGTCGAAGCCCTCCACGTCTCCCGCCACGGACCCGGCCATAACACGCTGTCGAATCAGGTCCAGCACCGAGCCAACGTCTGGGCGCTGAACGAGCTCGGCGCCACGAGCGTGATCGGCTGCACGGCGTGCGGCGCGGTCAACCCGGGCCTTGAGCTCGGGTCTTTGGTTGTGTTCGACGACCTGTATTTCATGTCCAACCGGCTCCCGGACGGGTCACTCTGCACGTTCTTCACCGAGCCCGGCGACCCACGGCGAGCGCACTGGATCCTGCACGGCGGGCCGTTCTCTCAGGACCTACGCTCCGAGCTCATGAGGGCCGCCGCAGCCACCGGTCATCCGGCTCGGGACGGGGGCGTGTACGGGCACGTCGACGGACCACGGTTCAACACTCCGACGGAGATCGCCCAGTTGGCGACGTGCGGCGTCGCCGCCGTAAGCCAGACTGCCGGCCCGGAGACGGTCCTGTGCGGCGAGCTCGAGCTGCCGCTCGCGCTGATCGGGTTCGTCACCGACTACGCCAACGAGGTCAGGCCAGGGGAGCCGACGTCGGTGGCGAAGTTGATCGAGCTGATGGGCACGAGCACGGCGATCTTCGCCGACGTCCTCCGCGACGCGCTGCCTCGGATCGCCTCGCGCGCCGCGTCGGCGGCGGGCACGGTCTATCGCTTCGAACAGGGATGAGCACGGAGGCGCCGGCTGTTCTGATCATGGCGCGCGCGCCGCGGCGCGGTCAGGTCCGCCTCGCGCTCGAGCCGATCCTCGGTGCCGACGGCGCGCTCGCGTTGCAGGCGGCACTGATCGTCCAGGCCACGAAGTGGGCGCGGGCGGTGGCCCCGGGGCGCGTCCACATTGCTCATGACCCGCCCGACGCGGGGCCCGATATTCGCGAGCTCGTGCCTGACGACGTCTCCACCTTTCCGCAGAACGGCGACGGGATCGCGGGCCGGCTCGCGGACGCGGTCGGCCGGGTGTTCGCGCACGGTTCTGGCCCGCTGCTCATCGTCTGGCCGGATCTGCCGCAGCTGCGCGCCGAGCACGCGACCGCCGCGCTCGGCGATCTCGAGGAGAACTGCGACCTCGTGCTCGGGCCCGCGATCGACGGCGGCTTCTATCTGATCGGGATCCCACGTCCGCTGCCTGAGCTGTTCGCCCTCTCCGAGCAGGCGTGGCGCAACGCCGACGCAATGTCGATCGGGTTCGAGGCCGCCCGCGAGGCCGGGCTCGAGATTGGCATCCTCCGGGCTGAGCGCGCGCTCCACCGCCCCGCCGACGTGCGGGCCGCGCTGGCTGACCCAGCTGCTACCGGACGGGATCCGTCGGATTCTCGAGTCCGGCGGTTAAGGCGGCCTCAGCCTCAGCCGCAACCGGCGCCCGGGCTCGAAGGCTGGGGGGCGAGGACTCGAACCCCGATTCCCTGGACCAAAACCAGGTGTCCTGGCCGGTTGGACGACCCCCCAGCGTGTGCCGCGAATCTATCAGCGGGTTCCGGGCCGCCGCCGGACGCGGTCAGGCGTCCGCAGGCGCGCCGGCGTCCGCGGCCGGGGACGCCGCGTCCGCGCTCTCCGCCGCAGCCGGGGGTGTCGGGTCGGCCGGCCGGGCCCCGGCGGCGACGGCGTCCAGGAAGCCGGGCACCTGTTGCTTGGCTGCGCCCTTGACCCGCATCTGCCCGTCGGGCCAGCCGAGCACGAACTCCTTCTTCGCTCGCTCCACGACCTCGACGCCCTCGAGCGGCAGCGTCGCGTGGTCTCTCGGGGCGCCGCCGGCGCCGGTGCTGACGGCGATCAGCCGCTTGGTCGTGCACGCGAGCACCACGTTCATGGTCTGCGTGAGCGCGTGGATCGCGTTCGCCGTGCTCCACAGTCCGCCCGGGACGCCGCGATGCTTGTAGTTGAAGTCGGGGTTGAGGCCGACGCATGAGGACACGAGTGACTCGTCGGGTTCCGATAATTCCGCCAACTGGTCAAGCGCCTTGCCGAAGCGGCCCCAGCCGAACGGCAGGCGGCCCTTCTCGCGCGCGATCTCCTCGGGTGTGATTGCCATGTCCGACCTCCGGTCCGCGTTCGGTTTCAGACCCTAACGGGCCCCTCACCAGCCGTCCATAGCGAGAATCGGACCCCGTCCAGGAGCCCCGTCCGATTTCCGCCAGACAGCGCACCCGTGGTGTGCCATCGTGACGCGATGCCGTTCGACTCCGACAAGCTCTGGCAGGCGATCGAGGCCCGCGACCCGAGGTTCGACGGCTGGATCTTCCTCGGCGTCGTCACGACCGGGATCTACTGCCGCCCGAGCTGCCCCGCTCGGACGCCGAGGCGCCGCAACGTCCGCAGGTTCCCGAGCGCGGCGGCGGCACAGGCCGCCGGCTTCAGGGCGTGCAAGCGGTGCCGGCCCGACGCCACGCCCGGCTCCCCGGAGTGGGACCGCCGCTCCGATGTCGTGGGGCGGGCGATGCGCCTGATCGCCGACGGCGTGATCGACCGCGAGGGGGTGCGCGGACTCTCCCGGCGCCTCGGCTACAGCGAGCGCCACCTGCACCGCCAGCTCGTCGCCGTGGTCGGCGCCGGGCCGCTCGCCCTGGCCCGAGCCGGCCGCGCCCAGACTGCCCGCGTGTTGCTGGAGACCACCGACCTCCCGATCTCGGCCGTGGCGCTGGCAGCCGGCTTCGGCTCGGTTCGCCAGTTCAACGACACGATCAGGGAGGTCTTCGCCGAGCCTCCATCCGCGCTGCGGGTCCGCGCCCGGCGGCACTCGGCGAAGCCCGACCGCGGCGCGATCACACTCCGGCTGCCGTATCGCGCCCCGCTCGACCTCGACGGGCTGTTCGCGTTCCTCTCGCGTCGCGCGGTTCCGGGGGTCGAGGAGCTCTCCGGCGACGTCTACCGCCGCAGCCTCGGGCTTCCGCACGGAGGTGGAGTGGTCGAGCTCGCGCCCGGTCCGGGGCATGTCGTCGCCCGCTATGTCCTCGACGACGTGCGCGACCTCGCCACCGCCGTGCAGCGCTCGCGCACCCTGCTCGACCTCGACTCGGACCCTGTCGCGGTCCTCGACGCGCTCCGCGCTGACGATCTGGTCGGGCCGATGGTCCGGGCAGTGCCGGGCCGTCGCGTGCCCGGCCACGTCGACCCCCACGAGCTGGCGATCCGGGCCGTCCTCGGCCAGCAGGTCTCGCTCAGGGGCGCCGCCACGCTCGCCGCGCGGCTCGTCACGGACTGCGGACGGCCCCTGACGCAGCCGATCGGGTCGGTCACCCACGTCTTTCCCCCAGTGCCCGCGCTCGCCGACATCGATCCGGGCCGCCTGGCGATGCCGGAGTCACGCCGCCGCGCGCTGATCGGGCTGGCCGACGCGCTCGCGAAGGGCGATCTCGTCCTCGATCCGGGTGCCGACCGGGTTCACGCGCGCCGCCAGCTGACCGAGCTGCCCGGCATCGGTGCATGGACGGCCGAATACGTGGCGATGCGCGCGCTCAGAGACCCGGACGCCTTCCTCGCCTCCGATCTCGGGACCCGGCACGCGCTCGAGCAACTCGGGCTCGATGGCCGGCCCGCCGCTGCGCACGCGCTCGCCGAGCGGTGGCGCCCGTACCGCGCCTACGCGCTCCAGCACCTATGGAGTTCGCTTGCGTCGGCCGCCCCGCGCGCGGCGGCGGCGTAGGCGCGAGCGGTCCGTAGTTTCCACCGCTCCAATGTGCGCGAGTGCACGGATGACGCGCATCGGCCGCCGGGGCAATGTTCGAACTGCCCCCTAGTGGGGCCGGTCACGTGGAAGGGAAGCAGTCATCCCAACCACGGAATCCCTGGCCGACACGCAACCGCGCGCCGGCGGCCGCTCTCCCAACCGGTGGCCGCTGGCCCGGTTGCGCACGCCATTAGAGTCGGGGCCGTGTCCCTGGGTGGTGGATCCCCTACGATGCGCTCGACGTGACCGCGCCCGTTGTTGTCATCCTCGCCGCGGGGCAGGGCACGCGCATGCGCTCCGCGACTCCCAAGCTGCTCCACGCACTGTGTGGGCGGCCGATGCTCGGCTGGCCGGTCGCGGCGGCGCGCGCGGCCGGCGCGGGGAGGATCGTGGTCGTCGACAACCCCGACCGGCGCCTCGAGGCATCGCTCGACGGGACCGCTGTCGTCGCCGTCCAGCAGGAGCCGCGCGGGACCGCCGACGCCGTCAGGGCCGCGGCTCAGTACATCGAGCAGGACGCGACCGTGATCGTCCTGGCCGGCGATGTTCCGCTGATCACCCCTGAGACGATTCGCGAGCTCGCCGAGGCGCACGAGCGATCCGGGGCCGCCGCGACGATGGCCACCGCCGTGCTCGACGACCCCGCCGGCTACGGCCGGGTCGTGCGCGCGCCCGACGGGACGGTCGAGCGTGTGGTCGAGACCAAGGCCCCTGGCGACGCGACCGATCTCGAGCTCCACATCCGCGAGGTCAATACCGGGATCTTCGCCTTCGAGGGTGGCCCGCTGCTCCAGGCGCTCGAGCAGGTGGGCGAGGACAACGCCCAGGGCGAGCAGTACCTCCCGGACGTGCTGCCGATCCTCCGCTCCCATGAGCGCACCGTCGTCGCCCACGAGATCGCCGACCCAAGCGAGACGATCGGGATCAACGACCGGGTCGCGCTCGCCGCGGTCACCGCCCACGCCCAGCGGCGCATCCACGAGCGTCACATGCTCGCCGGGGTCACGATCGTCGACCCGAGCGCCACGGTGATCGACGTCGAGGTCGAGATTGGCCAGGACACGGTGATCGCTCCGTTCACAAGCCTGCATGGCGCGACGACGATCGGCGCCCGTTCCACTGTCGGCCCGCACGCGACCGTGATCGACACGCGGATCGGCGATGAGGCCAAGGTCCTGCACTCGTACACCGTCGAGGCCGACGTCGGGGATCGCGTCAACGTCGGCCCGTTCGCCTACCTGCGGCCAGGCGCGGTGCTGCGCGAGGGTGCCAAGGCGGGGACGTTCGTCGAGATCAAGAACTCCGAGATCGGCGCCGGAACGAAGGTCCCGCACCTCTCCTACATCGGCGATGCCGACATCGGCGAGGGGACGAATCTCGGGGCCAGCACGATCACCGCCAACTACGACGGCTACCGCAAGCACCGGACCACGATCGGGGCGAGGGTGAAGACGAGCGTCGACACGACCCTGATCGCACCGGTGACGATCGGCGACGACGCCTACACGGCGGCTGGCTCGGTCATCAGCAAGGACGTACCCCCGGGCGCACTCGGCGTGGCGCGGGGCGATCAGCGCAACATCGACGGCTACGCGGAGCGCCGCAAGCAGCGCGAGTCCGCCGGCTCAGATAAGGAGAAGTCCGGTTAGCGGCGCGATCGCGTCGCGTCATCCCCCGGGCGTACACTCGCCTCCGACGATGAGCGTCCTCCAGACGAGCCCAGCGCCGACCGAGCTGCGTCTCGACTACGACAAGCGGCTGATGCTTGTCGCCGGGCGCGCGAACCCGGAGCTCGCCGCGAAGATTGCCTCCAAGCTCGGCGTGGCCCTCGGGTCGGTGACGCTCAAGACGTTCGCCAACGGCGAGGTCTACTGCCGCTACGAGGAGTCCGTCCGCGGCGCCGACGTGTTCATCGTCCAGCCGACGTGCGGCAACGCCGCGACCGGGGTCAACACCAACGACGCGCTGATGGAGCTGCTGGCGATGGTCGACGGCGCCGTCGGCGGCTCGGCCCACCGTGTGATCGCGGTGACCCCGTGGTACGGCTACTCACGCCAGGACAAGAAGTCCGCGCCGCGCGAGCCGATCACCTCGCGGATGGTGGCCCGCATGCTCGAGTCGGTCGGGATCGACCGGATCCTGACCATGGACCTCCACTCCGGACAGATCCAGGGCTTCTTCGAGAAGCCGTGCGACCACATGACCGCCCTGTTCATGCTCACCCAGTACTTTGCCGACCTCGGCCTCGAGGACCTCGTCGTCGTCGCCCCGGACGCCGGCCGCGTGAAGCTGAACAAGAAGTTCGCCTCCAAGATCGGCGCCGACCTCGCGATCCTCAACAAGGAGCGCCCCGCCCAGCAGGTGGCCGAGATCGGCTACGTGATCGGCGACGTCGCCGGCAAGACCGCCGTGATCGTCGACGACATCATCGATACCGCCGGGACGCTCAAGGCCGCGGCCCAGGCCGTCCTTGACGCCGGCGCCCGCCGCGTCTACGCGGCCGCCACGCACGGCGTGTTCTCCGGCAATGCCTGGGAGAACCTCGCCTCGGCCGGGTTCGAGCAGGTCGTCGTCACCGACACGCTGCCGCTCCCGCCCAACCCGCCCGACAACGTGCGGGTCCTCTCCTGCGCCGACCTGCTGACCAACTCCATCCGCCAGATCTTCACCGACGGATCGGTCAGCGACGTGTTCGGCGGCGAGAACCAGCTGTTCTGAGCAGGGCGCCTGTTCTAGCCGCAAGATTCGGCTAGCCCGGTCTTGTCGGCGACAGTTGTTGTAATCCGGCCCTGGTTGGGCGCATCACGAAGGCGGTCTTTCGAGTCTCGGGTTAGTCCGAATCGGCTCAACTAGACCGGACTTCCCGTACCCGAGGCGCTCGAGGAGGTCCGCGGCGTTAGTCAGTTCAGTTCGCAGGTTTGCCAGCCGCTGCGCAGGGTCTAAGCCAGCCCGGATGGGAATTTTGAAGTGATTCTGCGCTCGAACCGCAGCCACAAGCGCTTGCCATGAGGCGAGTTTCGCGAACGCGGTGATCAGCGATCGCTCCTCCTCCTCCTCCTCCTCCTCCTCCTCCTCCTCCTCCTCCTCCTCCTCCTCCTCTACCGCCTCGATGAGCACTGCTCCCTCGTGATCCCAAGCGCCGTGCGGTACGGGCCAATCAAACTCTCCACTCTTCTTGTTCGAAGGCCGTGGCGATAGTTCCGAGGACGAGGAGGAGTTCGCCATGAACTAGCCGAGCGACCTGCCGCTGGCGGAATTCACCTTCCTGCGTAGAGAGGACGCGTGTTGCTTTGGCTAGAACAAGCGTGAAGCCGGCGAGCACCACCGTGGCAAAAGCAGCGAGGATCGCGGCAAGGGAGGCCAGATCGAGCCGCCACGGGTGGTCCGGGGACGCAAAGACCACCAACAAACCGTGCATGCCAGAACCCTATATTTGACCACCTGCGTCCGCCGCCGAAATCGGACTCGAATAAACGTGCAGACTGGCAGAGGCTCAGCTGGTCGCGGTGGCGCTCAATGCGAAGATGCGGCGCGTCGACGCGCTCGTGACGGTCGCGGAGATCGTGGAGCTACTGAAGGGCAACCCGCAAACCGTTCGCAACTGGATCGATCGCCGCGAGCTGCTGGCGGTCTGCGTCGGCGCACTGCGAGTTAGCGTTCGACTTCGAACTCAGTGACCGCCAACCCGATCGCGCTCGCTCTCACGAAACGACGGCAGGCGGCGTGTCCGTAGTTGTCGGCTGATGCGCTCGATGAACTGTTCGTGCCGCCGCCGCAGGAGCTCGGTCCGCTTGCGCAGCTCTCGGGCCGTTCGTTGTCGCTCACTCTCATCGCTCGTCGGAGCCATGGCTGGCGACGTTAGTCGGGCTGTGCCCCTAGTGCATCGGGAGAGACTCCGCGCAACGACTCAGTACTTGTTCGTAAGAGAAGGTGCGGAGCGAGTGGTCCGCGCGGCTCAGGTCAGGTCGTCGTCTGCGACCTGGACGTAGAACGCCCGCGTCATTGCGGGCTCGATCACGTCGGCGATGCGCTCGTGCCTGCGCGCCTCCTCGGGCGCTGTGCGCTGCAGAAAGGACTCGATTTCATCGAGCTGAATATCCGTAAAGCCGATCGTCACGACCTCACGCGGGTCGTCGAGGCCCTGACCGGTCACCACACGCGTTGGGACGCCGAACCCACCCTCTCGATGCCACGCTTCGCGGAAGTCTTCGAGTGTCTTGCCGTCGCGCAGTCGCCTCGTCAGGACCGAGATCACCATCGCCAAGCCGAACCTACCGGATCCGCATGCGTCGCGTACGACTCCACCGTCACGGGCCGGCCGGGCAGCAGTCGTGGTTGGGGTCGTTGCAGTCGTAGACGCACGGGATGTACCCGCCGTCCTCGGCCGCGCACGGACAGCAGTAGTCGACGACGCCTTCGCACGGGCCGTACTTGCCGCGGGGGTTGAAACCGGGGCAGTAGGGGTTGTCGCACCGCGCCTGGTTGTCCTTCTGGTCGAAGTTGGCCTTGTCCATGCACCGGTCGAGGTAGCTGAACGGCCGGTAGACGCCGGCGTAGATGCCGCCGATGAAGCTGATCCCGAGCAGCGGCGCGACGCTGTAGCCGACCACGATCTTGGCCTCGGTGAGCGCGAGGCACTTCGTGTACGCGGCGTCAGCGACCCGGTGGCTGGTCCAGTTGCAGCCCTTCTGGCATGCCGTTGCGGCGTCGGCGGCGGCCGAGCCGGGGGTCAGCAGCGGCGTCGCGGCCGCGCCTGCGGCGCCCGCGAGCGCGCCGCGGAGCGCCTGGCGGCGGGTGAGGCCGACCGCGAGGCGGTCAAGCCAGTGGCGGTCCTGCGAGCCTGATCGGCGCCTGGTCACAGACCCAGCTCGTGCTTGGGCTTGAGGTAGCGCTGCACGTGCTTGACGGCATCGATCGAGGCGTTGAAATGGCCCGAGATCTCGTTCACGACGGCGTCGACATTGGGCGGCTTGGGATCGCGCCAGTGTCGGCCCCGGGCCTTCCAAGCGGCCGCCTCCTGACCCAGCGCGGTCATCAGATGCTGCTTGTCCGCCGGCGGAAACGAGACCCCAGCGACGTCGGATCGCATCGCCAGGATCGTGCTGGCGATCTGATCGCACAGGTTGGCACCAGCTTCCACGTTCATATCGAGCCCACCCGTGTCGGGATAAAACCACTGGGGGCCGCTGCCGGCGGGGTAACGGACGTCGTTCGTGGGCAGCTGCGCGTTGCGGTTGAGGTTCATCACGAGCGCCACCTGCCGTTGCAGCTCGAAGAGCTTCTCCAGCCGCTTGTGCTTGTACAGCGCGTGCTGGACAGCGTGAACCTGCGCCCGAGTCGGCTTCGACATCCCGTGAGCAGCCTATTCGGGGTTCCGGCCAGCTGTCAAAGGCTGGCTTGGGTCGCACGCAGGCGCCGAGCTCCACGACGGGCGGTCGGCCCAGGAGGCGAGTAGCCTGCCGCCCCGTGAGCCACAGCGCCAGCCGCGCCGCCCAGCTGATGGACCTTCTCGGCCTCACCGAGGACGAGCTCTGCCGCACGCTCGACGCCGACCCGCTGACGCTGCTCTCGGGACAGCTCGATCATCGACCCGAGCTGCCGATCCTGCTCGACCTCCTCGACGAGGCCTCCGAACAGGCCGGCTCATCGGTTCTAAGACGCTGGGTCAGGGCGGCGGGCCCGCACGGCCGGCCGATCGACCTGCTGCTCGGCCGTGATTTCGCGAGCTTCGAGGATGCGCTGTCCGAGCTGGCCGCCCGGGGGTTCGTTCTGCGAGGTGGCGGGTGAGCGCATTCGTGCACTCGCTACGCGTCCGGTACGCGGAGTGCGATGCCCAGGGCGTCGTGTTCAACGCCCACTACCTCGCCTATGTCGACATCGGCATCACCGAAGTGTGGCGGGCAGCGTTCGGCAGCTACGGGGTGATGCTCGAGCGCGGGGTGGACGTCGTGGTGGCCGAGGCGCACCTGCGCTTCCACAGCTCGGCGCGCTTCGACGACGAGCTGCGCATCGAGGTCGTGTTCACGCACCTGGGAAACACGAGCATCGTCACGCGTCACCGGATGATGCGTGACGAGGAGTTGTTGGTCGAGGTCGAGATCCGCCACGTGATGGTCAGCACCGAGTCGATGAGGAAGACCCCGATCCCTGACTGGCTGCGAGATGGCGTCGCCCCGTGGACGTTGGAAGCGGGGCGCGAGGGGGCGTGAGCGGAGTCGCTCACGCCTCGTCGTCTGGCTTCTTCTTTTTCGCCGGCCAGAAGCCCGTGAGGTAGTGAAAGACCCGTGCGCTCGCACGATCCGCCGCGGCCGCAATGCCGGCCATCGTCGCGGCCTCCAGGGCTGCGGCGCCGACGACCTTTCCCATCGACGCCTCGGCCGCCTTCGGGTTCGGTGGCTCGTCCGGGTCGATCTTGGCCCACATCGTCCTGAACGCGCTGCGCCCTAGCCTGGCCGCGACCAGGCCGGCGACGATGGCGAACGGCTTGTAGAGAATCCTCACCGGGCGGGAGCCTACCCACTTCTGCGGTTACGCCCTATGGCGAAAGGGGATGGCGAGGCTTGCTCCACCGGGCACTGGTCCACGACCGACCGATCTGGGTAAATATTGTCTGCAAAGCGACCGATCTGAGGGGTGAGCACGATGCTCGAAGAGGATCAGAACCAGCGAGACGGCGATGCCGACGAGCTGCTCCGCCGAGCGCTGCTCGACGACTCCTCCTCGGTTGCGGTCTCGCTGCGCGTCGACGGGCTCCCGCTCAGCGAGGCGGTCACGGTCATCTTCCACGCCCGGCGCGACCTGGGCACGCTCCAGACCTACGTCACCTGCGGCAGCCGGGGCACCGGGGCGACGGTCTCCGCGAGCGAGCTGTTGCGCGTGCCGTGCGACCTCGATCTCGCCGAGGCCGAGGATCGCGAGGAGGCCGAGAGGCTGTATGTGGAACAGGTGACCACGCTTCGCGACGCGCTCGTGGGGGCCGACATCGTGCTCGACCTGTGGCGCGAGCCACTGACCGCGATGATCGGCTCGTCGGTCGCGGTCGACAACTCGATCCAGCTCTCGGTCCGGCTGCCGGCGCACAGGCTGCTGCCGACGGCCCTCGTTGCCCGGGACTCGCAACTGATCGTCACCCCTGTGTGCAGCGCACGCACGCTGGCCGAGGGCCGGCCGGCGCTCGGGATCGCCTGCGCCCAGCAGGACTTCAGCCGGGTCTATCCGCTCGCCGACGATCCGGCGCGGTGCGTGGACGAGTTCTTCACGCTCGCCGCCGATCACGCGAGGTCGCTCGCCGCCCGCCTCGATCATCAGGAGGCCTCGATCGAGCGGTTCCTGGAGCTGAGCTCCGAGGACCTGCCCGACGCCGGTTGACAGCGGCGGCGCGCTAGCGTGCCGCGGCGATGCGCCGCACGTACATGGCCCTGATCGCGCTCGCGATCGTCCTCTTCCTCGCGATCAGCGCGCTCCTCGCCCGCGTCTTCAGCGCCGACGGCGCGGAGCGCTCGGCGGTCACCGCCCTCGTCCAGGACGAGGCCCGCGGCGACGCCGCCGCGATGCTGGCGCGGATGTCCGGGTGCGGCACCGACTCGGCGTGCCGCGCCCGGGTGATCTACAACGCCGCGGCGCTGAAGCGGCCGGGGACGGTGTCGATCCTCCAGATCCAGTCGTCGACGGGGTTCTCGCTGTCGAGCACGACGGGCTACGCGCGCGTCGCGTGGGCGACCGCCAACACGCTTCCGATCGTCCAGTGCGTCCGCGTCCGACGCGCAGGCAACGCGGTCAGCGGCATCCGCATCGAGCTGCTGTCGCTGACCCCGCGCCTGAAGACTGACGGGACCTGCCCGTGAACGTCAGGAGCTGACGCTCAGCGACACGCGCGCGCCGCGCTTGCGGTGCGAGCCAGCCTTCGGACTCGAACCGATCACATGACCCTTGCGGACGTGGCTGGAATGCTTGTGCCCCACCTTCCCAAGGCCGCAATGCGCCTTCTTCAGCGCGCGCTTCGCCGCTCTGAGCGTCTTGCCCTTGAGCTTCGGCACCACGCAGGCGATCGGCTTGGCGACGGTTAGCATCTTCGACGTCGTGCCGACGGCGCCGAAGTCGTCGGTCACCGTCAGCGTGACCCTGTACTTGCCGGCCTTCGTGTAGGCGTGGGTGGGCGACTGGGCGGTTGAGGTGGCCCCGTCGCCAAAGCGCCAGGCGAACGTGATGGGATCGTGGTCTGGGTCGCGCGAGGCGGCGCCGTTGAAGCGGACGGTCGTTCGTGGCTTCGCCGTTGCCGGGGCGCTGAAGCTCGCAATCGGGGCGTGGTTCGGCGGCTGGAACTCGAATGCGCCCATGTCGATCGTCGCCGTTCCGTTGTGGTCGCCGTCGACCTTGCGCGGGTGACCGGCGAGGTCCGCGGTCGCCTCGCCCGCGGACGGAGCGGACGGATCGCCGGCATCGATCGCCGGAGAACCGGCCTCGAGCGAAAAGTCGGTTGCGAGGCGCGGGTCGACGTTATCGAGGTCGGTCGTCGGCTGCGGCTCGGTGATCGTAGCGGTGTCCGAGGGGGACGCGATCTCCTTGGAGCGGTCGAAGTCCGAGTACCGGATGCTGATCGTGGAGAGGCTTCCGGCGCTGCCGCCAAAGGCCTTGAGATCGGATCCGAAGCCACGGATGATCGTGTCGTCGACGTTGAGTTGCTCGTTACCAGGGGTCGATTGGAGGAGCAACGCGCCGGCGCTCGTCCCGCCGTCGCCGATCAGCGTGCTCGAGTCGACCGTCATTGTCTCGGTGCCGCCACCAGCCATCAAGACGGCGTTCGCGGCCGCGCCGGTCACGTGGATCACGTCGTCGGCGACCAGCATCGACGTCACTCCGTCGGTTGCAATGCCAAAGCCTGGGTGACTGCGAGTCCAATGTCCCCGCCGGAGGGTGGGAGCGTGATCTTCAGGGAGGAAATCGACGTCCCGGGGTCCTCGATGAAGAACACGTCCTGGCCGATGGTGGTGCTCGTCGGCGCGACGTTCGTCGTGTCGCCGCTGCCGACCATCCTGACCGGGTTGCCGAGTACGTCATCGAGGTCCTCCGGGTAGGTGCCCGGCCCGATCTGGATCGTGTCGGGAGTCGCGCCGTTGGCCTGGGCGGCCAGGAGCGCCGCACTGATCGTCGTGAAGCTATGAGACGGGGAGCACCCGGCGTGCTGGACGCAGAACGTGTCAGCCTGGGCGGCGGCTGGAATGACCAGCGCCGCGGCGACCGCGACCGCGACCGCTGACGCTCGCCTCACGACGGGATCGGTGTGCGCTCGGGTTCGCGCGCCGGTCGGCGCACGCGCTTGGGAAGCTGGTCGGCGAGCCGGCGATGATCGCGCAGCCGCACACGCGCGGGCACCGCGTCGGGGAGTGGGATCCCGCCCTGAGGCGGGTCCGGTGGCTTCGGCGGGCGCCGCGGGCCCTTGCCCCAGCCCTCGTCCGATCCGGAGTCAGAGGACGACGAGGAGCCACCCGGCCCGTCACGGAGGGCCGGGAGCATCAGCATCGCGACGCACCCGAGTCCTAGGAGGTGCACACCGGCGACCATCAGCAGCAGCTGAGCCTCGCCCGACATATCGCGAAGAGTAGCGCGGTCGGCGCCGCATGAAAACGTGCTACCGCTACCATCGTTTGCCGCTCATGGCCACGACAGCCACAACCGTGCTCAACGTTCAGGGCCGCGATCCCGGCGGATCGCGCGCCGTGCGCCGGCTGCGCCGCGAGGGCAACGTGCCCGGCGTGGTCTACGGGGGCGGCGAGGATCCGGTCTCCTTCCAGCTCGACGCGCGCGAGCTGCGCGTCGCGCTGGCCCGCGCCGGCGCCGTGCTCGATCTCAGCATCGACGGTGCGAGCTCGAGCCCGGTCGTCGTCAAGGAGCACACCCGCCATCCCGTCACCGGGGCAACGGTCCACATCGACCTGCTCCGGGTCCGCCTCGACCAGGCGATCCAGGCAACGGTGGTGCTCGAGCTCACGGGCACAGAGGACGCGCCCGGCGTCAAGGAAGGTGGCGTGCTCGAGCACGTCACACGGGAGCTGACGATCGAGGCGCTCCCGAACGACATTCCCGATTCGTTGCACCACGACGTCTCCGAGATGCAGATCGGCGACACCGTCACCCTCGATGCGATCAGCGCGCTCTCCGGCGTGACGCTGCTCGACGACCCCGAGACGGTGATCGCGACGCTCACCCCGCCGCGACTCCAGATCGAGGATGAGAGCGAGATCGAGGAGGAGACGGAGCTCGTCGGCGAGGGCGAGGAAGCCGCCGAGGGCGAGGAAACCGCCGAGGCCTCCGGCGACGGCGAAGACGAGTCTTCCGGCGAGTAGCCGGGCGTCATGCAACTCCGCGGTCGCCGCGGCGCCCCTGTCGACTGGCTGATCGTCGGCCTCGGCAATCCGGGCGCGGAGTACGCGGGCACGCGCCACAACATCGGCTTCGAGGTCGCGAACGTGCTCGCCTCGCGCTGGGGCCTCGCGAAGGCCAAGACGAAGTACCGCGGGCTGCTCAGCGAGGGCCGCATCGGCCCGGGTGGGCCTCGCGTCGCGGTGCTGCTGCCACAGACCTACATGAACGAGGCGGGCGACTCGGTCGGGCCCGCCCGAGGTGCCTTCAAGCTGCCGCTCGACCGCGTGCTCGTCGTGCACGACGAGATCGATCTTCCGTTCGGTGAGATCCGGGTTCGCGCGGGCGGCGGCCTGGCCGGGCACAACGGCCTGAAGTCGCTCAAGCAGGGTCTCGGCTCCGCGGACTTCGTGCGCGTACGGATCGGCGTGGGGCGCCCGCCGACGACCGATCCGGATCGCGTCGCGGCGTATGTGCTGGGACGCTTTCGCGAGCCACGCGAGCAGGTCGCCGAGCTGATCCAGCGCGCGGCGGACGAGACCGAGGCGGTAGTGCTCGAATCGGCGGCGCCTTCCTAGACTGCGAAGCAGATGCTTCGCACCCTGCTAACTCACGCTGAGGACGATCCACAGACCGCTCAGCTGCAGCGTGACGGTGGGCGTGCCTTCGTCTCGCAGTCGCTGCGCCCGTACCTGGTGGCCGCGCTGCTCGACGCCGAGCCGGACCGGCCGGCGATCGTGGTGGCCGGCGACGATCGCGCGGCGCGCGACCTCGCAGCCGGGTTGCGCAGCTGGCTCGAGCCGCGCGTCGTCCGCTTCTACCCGAGCCGCGGCGTCACGTACGAATCGCACCTGGCACCGCCGCCCCACCTGGTCGGCCTGAGGATCGCCGCGCTCGACGCGCTCCTTGAAAACACCGAGCACGCGGCACCCGTGGTCGTCGTCAGCGCGGTCGCGCTATCCGAGAAGGTCCCTGACCCGGCCCTGCGTCCGCGCGGATTCACGCTGCGCACTGGCGAGCTCCTCGATCTCGACGAGACCGCCGTCGACCTCGTCGCCGCCGGCTATGAGCGGGTCGACCAGGTGGAGGACCGCGGTCAGTTCGCGATTCGCGGCGGGCTGCTCGACGTGTTCCCGGCCACCGAGGACCGGGCCGTCCGCGTCGACCTGTTCGGGGACGAGATCGAGTCGCTCAGATGGTTCTCGACCTTCACGCAGCGTTCGCTCGGCGACGCCGATGCGGTGGAGGTCGCCCCCGCCGCCGAGCTCGACGAGGAGCACCGCGAGCTGGCCGAGATCGCGGCCCTGCAGGACGAGTCCGAGCGCCCCGACGTGGCCGAACTGTTGCCGATCGAGGACTTCCATCCATTCCTGGAGCTGGCGCCCGCGGGGGCGGCGGTCGTGATTGTCGGGGAGGAGGACGTCGCGCCGGCGCTCGCCGATCACTGGCAGGACGTGACCGCGGCCTTCCACGACGAGGATGCCCACCAGCTTTACGTCGGTCCCGAGGCGATCGCCGCGACGCTCCAGGAGCGCGCACGGATCGCCCTCTCGAGCGTCGATCAGGACCAGCCGTTCACGTTCCGGGCCCAGACCGCGGAGATCGCCGCCCGCGGCATCCGCGAGGCCGAGCCCGAGCTCGAGAAGCTCCACCGCTCGGGTTACCGGACGGTCGTCGCCTTCGCCCGTCGCGGCGAGGGGGAGCGTGCGGCCTACAACCTCGGGCGCCTGAAGGTCGGATGGCTCGGGGACGACGGGGCAGCCTCTGACGGCGCGATCACGTTCGCGCACGCTCGCCTGGCCACCGGCTTCATCGCCCCGCAGTTCCACCTGGCCGTGATCCCCGAGCACCGGCTCTTCCGCCGCCGGCGCGCGGTTTCGGACCGGCGCCCGGCGCGGCGCCGTGGCGTGCTGCGCAGCTTTGCCGATCTGCGGACCGGCGACATCGTCGTGCACGAGGACCACGGGCTTGCGCGGTTCGCCGGGTTCGACACCAAGACGGTGGCCGGCGTCACGCGTGATTACCTGTACCTCGAGTACGCGGGCTCGGACCGCGTGTTCGCCCCCGTCGACCAGCTGGCGAAGATCAGTCGCTACGTCGGGGCCGGCGGCGCGCACCCGCCGCTGTCGAAGCTCGGCGGGACCCGGTGGGAGACGATCAAGAGCCGCGCCCGGCGGGCCGCCCAGGAGCTCGCGGGCGAGCTGCTCGAGCTGTACGCCGAGCGCAAGCGCCGGGAGGGGTTCCCGTTCTCGGTCGACACCGACTGGCAGCGCGAGTTCGAGGACGCGTTCCCGTACGCCGAGACGCCCGACCAGCGCGATGCGATTGAGTTCGTCAAGGCCGACATGGAGGCGCCGAGGCCGATGGACCGGCTCATCTGCGGCGACGTCGGCTACGGCAAGACCGAGGTCGCTCTCCGGGCCGCGTTCAAGGCGGTTCAGGACGACAAGCAGGTGATGCTCCTTGTCCCGACGACGATCCTCGCCCAGCAGCACTACGGGACGTTCACCGAGCGCCTGCGCGAATACCCGGTGGTGATCGAGCAGGTGTCGCGGTTCCGGCCGGCGGCCGAGCAGCGCGACGCGGTGGCACGGTTCGCCCGCGGCGAGGTCGACATCCTGATCGGAACCCACCGGCTGCTCAGCCGCGACGTGCGGGCGAAGGAGCTCGGCCTGCTGATCGTCGACGAGGAGCAGCGCTTCGGGGTCAAGCAGAAGGAGCTCCTGCGGCAGCTCAAGCTGCGCATGGACGTGATCGCGATGAGCGCCACGCCGATCCCGCGCACCCTGCAGATGTCCCTGGCCGGCGTCCGCGACATCAGCGTGATCGAGACGCCCCCCGAGGGCCGGCGGCCGGTCAAGACCTACGTGGGCGAGTACGACGAGGAGCTGGTGCGGCGGGCACTCGAGCGCGAGCACGAGCGCGGCGGCCAGGCGTTCTTCCTCCACAACCGGATCGAGTCGATCGACGAGACGGCGGAGCGGCTGCGCGGGCTGTGCCCGAGCATCCGTTTCGAGGTCGCGCACGGGCAGATGGACGAGCGCACGCTCGAGGACCGGATGCTCCGCTTCCTGCGCGGCGACGCCGACGTGCTCGTCTGCACGTCGATCATCGAGTCCGGAATCGACATCCCGCAGGCCAACACGCTGATCGTGGAACGCGCCGACGTGTTCGGCCTCGCCCAGCTCTACCAGATTCGGGGCCGGGTGGGGCGCTCCCGCGAGCGGGCGTACGCCTATCTGCTTTATCCGAGCGCCGCGGCGCTGACGCCCGACGCGGCGCAGAGGCTCTCCGCCCTGTCCGACTACACGGAGCTCGGGGCGGGCTTCAAGATCGCCATGCGCGACCTCGAGATCCGCGGCGCCGGGAACCTGCTCGGCGACGAGCAATCCGGACATGTCGCGGCGCTCGGGTTCGAGCTCTACATGCAGATGCTCGATGAGGCGGTGGAAGCGAAGTCGGCCGCCGACGACGGCGAGGCAGAGGACTGGGAGCCGGTCCGCCTCGACGTCAACGTCGACGCCTACGTGCCCGCGGACTACATCCCCTACGAGCAGGCCAAGGTAGACGTGCACCGGCGGATCGCCGGCGCGCGTGAGGTGGCCGATCTGATGGAGCTGCAGGCCGAGCTCGAGGACCGCTTCGGCGAGCTGCCCGAGCCGCTGCGCAACCTGATCTCGCTCCAGCAGGCGCGGATCAAGCTCGGCCAGGCCGGCGCCCGCGCGGTCACCTTCCGCGGCGGCCGCCTCGCGGTCACGCCGGTCGAGCTCGACTCCACGCGGGCCAAGAAGGTCCGGGCCGAGATCCCCGAGGCGCTGTACGAGTCCGGCAAGTCGCAGCTTTCGGTACGCGTCCCCGACGACCCGGGCGAGCAGTTCCCGGCCGTGGTCCGGGCGGCGGACGTGCTGCTGGCGGTGACGCGGGAGGCGGCGTAGCCCGCCGCTTGTCCGGGTCGACCCTCCCGGGGAACCCGCCGCCCGCCGCGGGGCACCCCCCAATAACCTCGAAAACTCCGCGCTCGCGCCTCGTCGGTCGAGGTTGAGTCCGCCTGGCGGGGGTAATCGCGCGCCCCAACCCGCCAGGCGTCGAGTTTCCGAGGTTATTGGGCCCGGCCGCGGCCGGCCCCAGCCCGCCGAACCGACGCCCGGCCCAGCCGCCGCAGGCCCCGCGCCCCCGCCCAGCCACCGAAAACCACACTCTTACGAAACCCTCAAACCTTTGTCGCTACCATGCCCGACAGCAGATGAAGTCCTTGAGGTACATCCTGGCGCTTGGCGCCTTTTTTGTGGTCGCGGCCGGGCTGTCGGCGTGCGGTAGCGGCGTCCCTGGTGACGCTGTGGTCAACATGTCCGGGAACCCGATCTCGACGCAGGCGTTCAACCACTGGATGTACGTGGCCGCCAAGGGCAGCGCGCAGCAGAGCCCCGGCGCCCCGGTGATCGTTCCGACCGATCCGCCCGGTTTCACGAACTGCATCGCCCAGGTCCGAAAGCAGATTCCGTCGCTGGCCAAGCGGTCGGATAAGGAGCTGAAGAGCGACTGCAGCCAGCTGTTCACCTCGCTCTCGGGCCAGGTCCTCGACTTCCTGATCCGCGCCTACTGGTACCAGGCCACCGCCGCCAAGCTCGGGATCAAGGTCACCGACGCCCAGGTGCAGAAGGCCTTCCAGCAGGCCAAGGCGTCCCAGTTCCCCACCCCCGCCGCCTTCCAGCAGTTCCTCTCACAGTCGGGCCAGACGATGCAGGACATCCTCTTCCGTGTCCGGGTCAACCAGATCTACTCCAAGCTCCTGGCGCGCCACCAGGCCACGGTCGGCGCCGCGGCGATCCAGGCCTACTACAACAGCCACCAGTCGCAGTTCGGCAAGCCGGAGTCGCGCAACATCCGGATCGTGCGCACGAACACGCTGGCCCAGGCGAACGCCGCCAAGTCGGCGCTCCAGAAGCACCAGAGCTGGACCGTTGTGGCCAAGAAGTACTCGATCGACAACGCGACCAAGAACCACGCCGGGCTGCTGAGCGGCGTCACCAAGGGCCAGGAGGAGAAGGCGCTCGACACGGTGGCGTTCTCGGCCTCGCTGAACAAGATCTACGGCCCGATCCACGGCCAGTTCGGCTATTACATCGTCCAGGTGATCAGCATCAAGCCGGCCACGCACCAGACGCTCGTCCAGGCCACGCCGCTGATCAAGCAGGTTCTCAGCGGCAACTCGCAGACCACCGCGCAGACGGCCGTCGACAATCAGGCCAAGAAGGAATGGCAGCAGAAGACGAAGTGCCGCTCCGGCTACTCGATGGCCGATTGCGCCGGCTATAAGGCGCCCAAGACCTCGAGCACGGCAGTGCCGGGAGCCGGCGGAGCGACCGCACCACCCGCCACCGCCACCGCGCCACCGGCCACCACGACCACGCCGTAGGGGTGGCGTGAGCACTGGGTCCACGGAGATCCAGGAGGCTCTCCAGCGCCTCGACGCGATCACGCGCCGACTGCGACGCGAATGCCCGTGGGACCGCGAACAGGACGAGCGGACGATCGTCCCGCACACGGTGGAGGAGGCGTATGAGCTCGCCGACGCTGCCCACCGGCGCGACGATGCAAAGCTCCTGGACGAACTGGGCGACGTCCTCTTCCAGGTCCACTTCCTCGCCCTGCTGCTCGAGGAGCGCGGCGCCGGCAGCCTCAAGCAGGTTGCCGACCATTGCACCGAGAAGCTGATCCGCCGCCACCCGCACGTGTTCGGCGAGACCGAGGCGGAGACAGCGGCCGAGGTGCTGCGCAACTGGGACCGGATCAAGCAGACCGAGCCCGGCCGCGAGGAGGGCGTTTTCGGCGAGGTGCCGGAGAACCTGCCCGGACCCCTGTACGCGCGCAAGGTCCAGCGCCGCGCCGCGTCGAGCGGCTTCGACTTTCCCGACGTCGATGCCCCGGTTCAGGCACTGAAGGACGAGCTCGAGGAGCTCGAGCTCGCCCGCACCCCGGACGAGCGCTTCCATGAGACCGGCGATGTGCTGTTCGCGGCCGTCAACGTCGCCCGCAAGCTGCGCGTCGACCCCGAGCTGGCGCTGCGCGCCGCCTCCAACCGATTCCGGACCAGAGTCACGCAGGCGACCGAGCTGGCCGCATCCGACTCCAGGAACTGGAACGATCTCGGCCCCGACGAGCAACTGACCTACTACGCGCGGGCGCGCCTGAGCGAAGAAGGAGCGGAACCGAAATGAGCCAGATCGAGCACGTACACGCGCGCCAGATTCTCGACAGCCGCGGAAACCCCACGGTCGAGGTCGAGCTGAGCGTGCGCTCCGGGGCGTGGGGCCGGGCCGCCGTCCCCTCCGGCGCCTCCACCGGCGAGTTCGAGGCAACCGAGCTGCGCGATGGCGGCTCCGACTGGCTCGGCAAGGGCGTCGGCCGGGCGGTCGAGAACGTCAACGGTGAGATCGCGACCGCCGTCCACGGCCAGGACGCTTCGGGCCAGGCGGCGCTCGACCGGCTCCTGATCGAGCTCGACGGGACCCCGAACAAGTCGCGGCTGGGCGCCAACGCGATCCTCGCCGTGTCGCTGGCCGCCGCCCACGCCGCCGCGGCCGAGGAGCGCCTCCCGCTGTGGCGCTATCTCGGCGGCGAGACCGCGCACATCCTGCCGGTCCCGATGATGAACGTGCTCAACGGCGGCGTCCACGCCGACAACGCGGTCGACTTCCAGGAGTTCATGATCGTTCCCGTCGGTGCGCGCACATTCGCTGAGGCGCTTCAGATGGGAGCGGAGGTCTTCCACCACCTCAAGAAGACGCTTCACGACCAGAGTCTCGGCACCGCGGTCGGCGACGAGGGCGGCTTCGCGCCGGATCTGACCTCGAACGAGGCCGCGCTCGAGGTGCTGATCAGCGGGATCCGCGCCGCCGGCTACGTGCCCGGCGACCAGGTCGCGATCGCGCTGGACCCGGCCGTGTCCGAGCTCTACGAGAACGGCGCCTATGTGCTCGAGCACGAGCACCGGACCCTGAGCGCCGACGAGATGGCCACCTACTGGACCGAGCTCGCCGGGCGCTACCCGATCATCTCCCTCGAGGACGGCATGGCCGAGGACGACTGGGCCGGCTGGACCACGCTCACCGACCGGTTGGGCAACCGGCTGCAGCTCGTCGGGGACGACCTGTTCGTGACCAACACCGAACGGCTCAAGCGCGGGATCGACAGCGGCGTCGCCAACTCGATCCTGATCAAGGTCAACCAGATCGGGACCCTGACCGAGACGCTGGCCGCGATTCGGATGGCGAAGGAAAGCGGATACACGGCCGTCATCTCCCACCGCTCGGGCGAGACCGAGGACGTTACGATCGCCGACCTCGCGGTCGCGACCGGCTGCGGCCAGATCAAGACCGGCGCGCCGTCGCGCACCGACCGCGTGGCCAAGTACAACCAGCTGCTGCGGATCGAGGAAGCACTGGGCGGCGACGCCACCTATCCGGGCCGCCGGGCCTTCCGCTCCTGATCCCGCAGGGCGCGTTGCAGCAGGAAGGAGACCGGAGCTGTCGAACGAAGCGGGCACGGGATGCCGTCAGCCCGCTCCGCACCAGCAGCGAAGCCCCGGCAGGCACGAACGCCGCCGCGGTCCAGGCCGAGACGTGTCCCATCCCGGGGCACGCTCGTTCGCCTGCGATGGGACCGCGTCGGCCGGATCGGCCTGCTCGTCGTCCTGACCGTGGTGGCCGGGCTCTACGTCCAGCACGCCCTGGCCTACCTCTCGACGCGGTCGCAGACCGACGCGCAGCTGACGATCGTCCATCGCCTGACCAAGGAGAACGCCGCGTTGGTCGCCGAGCAGAAATCGCTCAACGACCCGGCTACGATCGAGCGCGACGCCCGTGCCCTCGGCATGGTGAGGGCGGGCGAGCGTCCGTACGTCGTGTCCGGCCTGCCGAACCACTGATCAGCGCTGAGGCCGGCTGATGGACGTCCGCACCGAGGACGTCATCAGTCTCTGGCGAGAGGGAGAGCGCCGGCTCGCGCGCGCCGACCCGGCGGAGCGCGCGGTGCTCGAGCGGGTGCGCGACGAGATCGTGCACGAGCTGCGCCGGCGGCTCGGGGGTCCGTTCACCTCGGATGAGCTGACGCGGCTATATCTCGAGCAGGGCACCGACTGGTGCTTTGCCATCGCCACCCGAGTTGCGCCGAACACGCCCGCGGCGTGGGATCTGACGACGGTGGCCGGGGCCGCGTTCGCGCGCTACGTGCGCGATGCCGGCGACTACGCCGGCGGGCGCCACACCGAAAACTAATCCTCGTCGTCGTCCGAGTCCTCGCCGCCGACGCGGCGGATGACGATCTGATCCTCCTCGATCGCCACCTCCACCGGACGGTGCCCGGCCCAGTACTCGGCGTAGACCGGATCGTCCTGGACAGCGGGGTCGAGCCACAGGCCGTACCCCTCATCGCCGTGGTCGAAGGTCGCTTCGAGCGGGCCGCCGCTCTTGCGCCGTGGCCGGCTGCTGCGCCCGCCGCGCCGTCCGCGACGCCGGCGTGCCGGACGCTCGTCCTCCTCCTCGGAGTCGTCGTCCTCGTCGGACTGCTCGGCCTCGGCTGCGTCGAGTTCAGCCGCGATTAGTGCATCATCCTCGGCGCGCAGATCGATCTCGTCGTCGAAGTCGACGGCCGGCCCGATCTCCGGGTCGGCGCCGGGCTCGAGACCCTGCTCGCGCTTGAAGGCCTGAATCTGCTGGACCGTCACCTCGAGCTGGTGCGCGATCCAAGCGTCGGTTCGGCCCTGACGCACCCAGCCGCGGATGCGATTGAGCTCTGGTCTTAGGGATCGTCGTGGCATGAGGCGCGGAGACTAGTACAGGGGACGGGTGGAGGGGTCCCGCAACGGCCGCCGAACCCTTCCTTTGGTGCACAATTCCTCGCTTGTGCTGGGGCGTCGCTTGGCGCTATTCTGAGTTACGGGCATACGTGGGTCCTTCGGTCAGAGACGGAAGGGCGTGGCCATGTCCCTTACCCATTAGGCGAGCAGGGAGGCACTTTTTCATGTTGGTACTGACCCGCAAGTCCAACCAGAGCATCATGATCGGGGACGACATCGAAGTGTCGGTGCTCGCGATCATCGGTGAGAAGGTTCGGATCGGCATCCAGGCCCCGCGGGACATCCCTGTGTTCCGCAAGGAGGTGTACCTCGAGATCCAGGAGGAGCGCCTCGGCGCGGGCAAGGGAGCGCGAGAAGAGGTCGACGCAGCGCTGCGCGGTCTCGGCGAGACCAGCTAGCAGGGGCACCCGGCAGGGGCTGTCCCGGCGAACTCAGCCGAGCAGGTAGTACAGCGTCTCGAACATCGCCACGGTGACGATCACGGCCGTGGCCACAAGCGCGAAGACGAGCAGCCAGAAGCGCACCGAGCTGCGCTTCTTCTCGCGCTCGCGGATGCGCGTGCGGGCACGCATGACAGCGTGCCGCCGCAGGTGCTCCCTGCGGCTTCGATCCTGTTGCGTCTCTTGCCGGAACTCCTGCTCGAGTTGCGCGAGGCTCTGGCGCATCTTCATCGCCATCGCCATCGAGCCTACCAGCTGATGGCCCCGCTGGTTATGTAGACGGGGCCCAGGGTTAGTGAACGCCCTGGCCCTCGTAGACCTTGACGAAGTGCAGGTAGTTGTCGGCGATCTGGGACGCCGCGGCCTCGCGCTCGAGCGTCTTGTCGAGGAAGCCCTTGAGCGCGTCCCACCAGATCGAGCGGCCGATCGCGAACCCAATGAAGCCGTCCACGGGGGAGGCCTGTTCGAGCCAGTGGTCGACCTTCTCGCTCGAGGCGCCGCGTCCGAGCAGCACGCATTTGACGCCCGAGCGCCCCTCGCCGTCGCGCGCCTGCTCGGCCAGCGTCTGCGCGTCGTCGCGCTCGTCGACACCCTCGATCTTCCACACGTCGACCTCGATCCCGGCGTCCTGAATCGCCTCGATCGCGCGGCGCATCAGGTCGGGGCGCAGCTCGGCGTCATAGCGGTCGGTGCTGCCGTCGACGACCTCGAGCTGCTCGTCGGTGGCTGGGACCAGGAGCTCGAACAGGAACTTGCGGTCGTTCGAGTGCAGCCAGTCCGAGAGCTTCTTCAGGCGCCCGATCTGGCGCTGGTTCATGTCCTCGTCGGGGTCTTCCGGGTTGTAGCGGACGAGGACCTTGGAGAAGTCGGGGTTGAACTTCTCGATGTGAGCGCCGAAGTCGTCGCCGTAATCGAAGTCAAACTCGTTCTGGCCCGACTTCTCGACCGGCATCGCGAGCTTCAGGCCCGCGTCGTGTGCACGGGACGGGATGTCGGAGCCGAATTGCTCGTCGACGAGGACGCCGAGTGAGCCAGCCTCGGCGCCGCGCTGCGTCGCCTGCAGCATGCCCTCGAAGATCAGCTTCTTGGCGTCGGAGATCGTCGCGGTCTGCTCGGCTGTGGGATCGCCCTCGATCCCGAACATCTTCTTCTGGAACGACCCCCGATGGTCGAACGCCAGGATGTAGAGCTTTCCGTCGTATCCGAGGGCCATCTGTTCCGTCCTTTTTGATTGCTTTCGGGCAGTGTATGGCGTGAGGTCAGGGTAGGCTGCGCCGCGTGCAGCACAAATTCACCGGCCCCGCGTACACGATCGGGATCGAGGAGGAGCTGATGATCCTCGATGCCGACACGCTCGAGCTCGTGAACGCGATCGAGACGCTCCTCGAGTCGACGCCGTCGGGCGAGATCAAGCCGGAGCTGATGGAGTCGGTGCTCGAGGTCTCGACCGATCCGTGCCGGAATACCGCCGAGGCGGGTGAACAGCTGCGCTCGCTGCGCCGGCAGGTCAACCAGACGGCCGCGGGCAAGGATCTGGCCATCGGCTCGGCCGGCACGCACCCATTCGCGATGTGGGAGGACCAGCGGATCGTGGCGCGGCCGCGCTACCGCGACCTGATCTCGGCGCTGCGGTTCGTGGCCCGCCAGGAGCTGATCTTCGGGATGCACGTGCACGTGGGCGTGGACGACCCCGACAAGGCGATCCACGTGGCCAACGGGATGCGGGTGCACATGCCGGTCCTCCTCGGGCTGTCGGCCAACTCGCCCTTCTGGCGGGCCGACTCGACCGGCCTGGCCTCGACACGAACCCCGATCTTCCGAGCCTTCCCACGCGTCGGGATTCCGCCCACCTACAAGGACTGGGAGGACTACGAGCGGCGGATCGAGTTCATGATCGAGGCCAAGGTGATCGAGGACTACACCTATCTGTGGCACGACGTGCGCCCGCACCCCAACTTCGGGACCGTCGAGGTGCGGGTGATGGATTCGCAGACGCACATCGAGCACACGCTCGGGATGGCGGCGCTCGTCCAGGGCCTGGTCAAGGAGCTGTGCGAGCACTTCGAGGCCGGCAAGCGCCTGTCGCGCTACCCGTTCGAGATGCTCGACGAGAACAAATGGCTCGCCGCCCGTCACGGCCTTGACGGCGAGCTCGTCGATCTGCCGCACTCCACTCGCGTCCCAACCCGAGAGCTGGCGCGTCGGCTGCTCGATCGAATGCGTGAGCACTGTCAGGACCTCGGCTCCCTGGCCGAGCTGGCGGCGGTGGATGATCTGCTCGAGCGCGGGAACGGCGCCGCGAGGCAGATTGTGGTGTATGAGGCCAACCACGATCTGCGCGAGGTTATGAGCGAGATCGTGGCCGCTACGGCGGTATAGCCAAGAGAGTTCGGGAAACGGTTTTTCGGCCGCTCTACAATCGGGTCGTGAGCACCGGCGGTCCAGATCTCTTCGTGATCTGCAAGAGCTGCGGATCAGAGGTGAGCCCGTACATCACGGAATGTCCGTATTGCGGCAACCGCCTGCGCAAGCGGGCGCCGAAGATCGACCGCGATGGGCGGGTCGCCGAGAAGCGAAAGCGCCGCCGTCCGCCCACGCCATCGCTGCCCCGGCTGCGCAGCGGCGAGATCCCGGGTATCAGGGCCGAGTCGCGCCCATACGCAACGATCGTGCTCGTCCTCCTCGGCCTGGTCGGCTGCCTCATCTGGCGCACCGCGCAGATCAACCTGGCCGATCTGGCCGTCGTCGGCAAGCCGGGATCGCACTGGTGGCGGCTGCTGACGGCGCCGTTCACCTACAACAACACCGGCTACGCGTTCGTCGCGCTGGGCGCGATCGCGCTCTATGGATGGTTGCTCGAGCGGCGCCACGGCCCGTTCCCCGTGCTGGCGCTGTTCATCGCCGGTGGCGTCGGCGGCGTCGCCGCCACCGCGGCCGTGAATGCGTTCCCGGTCGTGCTGGGCGCCAACGGCGCGGCGCTGGCGATGATCACCGCGTGGGCGATCCCCGACCTGCTGACGCTCCGAGCCGGCGAGGACCACGACGGCGATCTGCTCGGCACAGCCGTGATCGCGGTGGTCGTGGCGCTGATGCCGCTCGCGGTCCCCGCGTCGAGCTGGATCGCCGACCTCGTCGGCGTCGTCGCCGGCCTGGCCATCGGCCTGCCGCTCGCCCGCGCCGAAATGCGCTGAGCACGGCTAGCGTACGCTGATCTCGCCCGCCGGCCCGTCGACGAGCCGGCCGATCGCCCAGCCTGGCATCGCGCCAGCATCCGGCACGGCCGCCAGCAGGCCTCCGGAGGTCATCGCGTCACACACGAGCCAGCGCCGCGGCTCGGTCACGCCGTCAGCGAACCGGCTGAATACCGACGCATGGTCGCGGTTGCGTCGCGTCCCGCCGGCGATCGCCTCGCCGCCGGCCAGGAGCTCGAGCACGCCGGAGATCGCGGGTACCGCCTCGGCCTCGACCTGCGCCGAGAGGCCGCTGCCCAGCGCGAGCTCGTGCAGGTGCCCGAGCAGGCCGAACCCGGTCACGTCGGTGAGCGCGTGCGCTCCGGCGGCGCGCGCCGCCTCCGCAGCGTCGCGGTTCAGCGTCGTCATTACCTCGACCGCCTCGGCCAGCGGCGCTCCGGGAACGCCGCGCTTGACCGCCGTCGACACGGCGCCGGAGCCCAGCGGCTTGGTCAGCACGAGCGCGTCGCCGGGCCGCCCCCCCGCGTTGGTCAGGATCTCGTCGGGGTGGACGACGCCCGTTACGGCGAGCCCGAACTTGGGCTCGGCGTCCTCGATCGAGTGTCCCCCGATGATCGCGACCCCCGCCTCGGCAGTGATCGCCGCCGCCCCGCGGAGGATCTCGCTCAGCACCTCGGGGCCGAGCTCGGCGATCGAAAACGCGACCAGGTTCAGCGCGCTGACCGGGGTGGCGCCCATCGCGTAGACGTCGGAGAGCGCGTTCGTGGCGGCGATCCGGCCGAAGTCGAACGGGTCATCGACGATCGGGGTGAAGAAGTCGACCGTCTGAACGATCGCCAGGTCGTCCCGCAGTCGGTAGACGCCCGCGTCGTCGGAGGTGGCGAAGCCGACGAGGACGTTGGGATCCGAGCTGGTGGGCACGCTCGCCAGCAGGGGCCCGATCGCAGACGCGGGCAGCTTGCAGCCGCAACCGGCCCCGTGCGACAGCGATGTCAGCGGAACGACCACGGACGTATGATCCACGACTCCAGTGGCCGACCGCGCCTACACAGACGCTGAGCTCGATGCGGCGATCGCTGCCGTAAGCGATCCGCAGCGTCTGCAGGAGGCGCAGGACCTGGTGGCCCAGGCCGCGCCGTCGCTGCAGCGCGTGCTCGCGCAGGCGATGGCGGAGGGCGGCTGGTTCGGACCGGCGCAGGAACAGGCGGTTCGTGAGGCAACCGCGGGGGAAGATCCGGATGAGCGGATCCGCGCCGTCAAGACGCTCCTCGCCGAGGAGACGCGCCTCGGCATGCTGGTAGGCGTCGCGGTCGGATTCGAGCTCGCGCGCGAGCTGGCTCAGACACCAACGAAGGAGGACTGAAACGATGGATGTGCGGTTTCTCGGACACGCATGCTTCACGCTCTCGAACGGGGATACGACGGTCCTGATCGATCCGTTCCTGACCGGTAATCCGAAGGCGGCGATCGCGGCCGACGACGTCAATGCGACCACGATCCTGCTCACCCACGGGCACGCCGATCACATCGGCGACACGATCGGGATCGCCAAGCGCACGGGCGCTCCGGTGGCGGCGATCACCGAGCTCGCCGGCGAGATCGGCGAGGAGGGCGTCGAGTCGTTCGACCCCAACATGGGTGGCACGGTGAAGTTCGACTGGGGCTGGGTCAAGGTCGTCCCTGCCTGGCACACCTCGACGACCCCCAAGGGCACGGTCAACACGCCCGCCGGGCTGCTGATCAACTTCCAGGACAGCGTCGTCTACCACCTCGGTGACACGGCGCTGTTCTCGGATCTCCAGCTCGTCGGCAAGCGGCACCCGATCGACATCGCGCTGATGTGCATCGGCGGCCACTACACGATGGACCGCGTCGACGCGGTCGACGCTGCCGCGTTCGTCGGCGCCAAGACGGTGATCCCGTGCCACTACAACACGTTCCCGGCAATCGAGACCGACGCCCAGGCCTTCAAGTCAGACGTCGAGTCGGCCACCGGTTCGAGCGTCGTCGTGCTCGAGCCCGGCGACACCCATTCAACGTGACCCACGCGATCGTCCTGATCCAGTCCGAGCGGTCCGCGCTGGCCAGCCTCGGCGGCGAGCTGGCCGACATCGAGGGCGTCGCCGAGGCCTACTCGGTCACCGGCGAATGGGACTTCGTCGCGATTCTCCGCCTGCGCGAGCAAGCCCAGCTCGCGCAGGTGGTGACGGGAAAGATCTCCCAGCTCGACGGCGTCAGCCGGACGCAGACGATGGTCGCCTTCGAGGTCTATTCCAAGCACGATCTCGAGGCCCTGTTCTCGGTCGGTCAATAGGCCGGCCTGCGCACCGCCAGCGCGCGTCCGAACGCGTCGGCCATCGCGTCGTACGTGTAGGCCGCGACCGCCTCGCGCGCCGCTGTCCCGAGCGTCTGGCGCATGAGCTCGTTGCCGAGCAGCCTGCGAATCGCCCGGCGGAGAGCCTCGACGTCCCCGGTCGGTACGACGAGGCCGTTTTCGCAGTGCCGCACCAGGCCGCCGGCGACCGCACCGACGCTGTCGGAGGCGACCATCGGGCGGCCCTGGTGCATCGCCTCGTTGCAGACGAGGCCCCACGGCTCGCGGAACCGGGCGGTCGGGACCGACGGCAGCATGGCGAACTCGGTGGCGGCGTAGGCCACCGGCAGCTCGCTGCGCGGGCGCGGGCCGAGCAATCGCGTGCGGGGCGTCCGCTCGACCATCCCGGCGAGCGGGCCGTCGCCGATCACGACCAGCGTGGCATCGATCTGGCGCCACGCCCGCAGCAGCACGTCGACCCCCTTTTCGGGGACGAGCCTCCCCACGTACAGGATGATCGGGCCGTCCGGGAGGTCGTGGTGGCGCCGGAAACGAAGGACCTCCATCTGGGTCACCGACCGGCCGAACAACTGCGCCTCGACCGACTGGGGAGCCACGAAGATGTCGTCGTCATGGCCGCGGATGCGGCCGGCGAACCGGCGCACATGCTCACCGTAGGCGACCAGCGCATCGGCGCGCTTGTAGATGTGGTGCGAGACCGTCCGCCCGACCGTGTGGACGGCTGAGCGCGGCTCGGCCCACACCGAGGCCCAGAGGATGAACGGCCGGCCGCCGCGTCGGGCACCGGCGTAGGCGGCGGGCAGAATCGAGCCGCCCGCGAACGGCGCGATCACCGCGTCGTAGCGGCGGCCGAGGCCAAGGGCCTCGCGCGGGCCGTCGAGCCGCAGGGCGGGGAAGCGCGCGGCGGAGAGCTGCCCGTCGAGGTCGGCGAACCACGCCGGGACGTAGCGCTTGCCACCGCCGAAGCACAGCACCTCGACGCCGTAGCGCTCGGCCAGGAGCTCGTACAGGGGGACCCGGTAGGGAGCGAGGTAGTTGGTTACGAGTGCGACCGCCATCGGTTCGAGCGCGGGACGTTGGCAGAATCGCCGGCTTCCCATGCGTGTGCTCCTCCTCCACAACACCTATCGCCTGCAGGGCGGGGAGGAGCGCGCCGTGGCCGACCTGCGAAGGCTGCTGGCCGATCGCGGCCACACGGTCGAGCTGATCGAGCGCTCGAGCGAGCGGGCCGGGCGCGCGCGGGCCGCCCGCGGCATGCTGGCCGGGGGTCTCGAGCCCTCGGAGATTGGTGCGGCGGTCAGGCGCATGGGGGCCGACGTGGTCCACGCCCACAACGTCCATCCGCTGCTCGGCTACCGAGCGTTGGCGGCCGCCCGGGCGGAGGGCGCGAGGACGGTGCTCCACCTCCACAACTTCCGCCTCTTCTGCGCGATCTCGGTTGCCTACCGCGACGGCGGGGTCTGCTTCCGCTGCGCAGGACGCAACACGCTCCCGGGCCTGAGGCTGCACTGCCGCGGCTCGGTCGCCGAGGCGGCGGTGTACGCGGCGGGGCTGAGCCGCCAGCAGCCGCGGCTGCTCGCCCACGCCGACCGGATCGCGGTCGTCAGTGACGCGACCGCGACGCGGCTGGCCGCCCTGGGCGTCCCGCGTGGCCGGATGACGACGCTGCCCAACTTCGTCCCCGCGGACCGGTTCGCGAGCGAGAGCCGCGCCGCGTCGGGCCGGCACGTGCTCGTCGCGGGGCGGCTCGTGGAGGAGAAGGGATTCGACACTGCGATCGCGGCCTGCGTGATTGCCGGCGTGCCCCTCGTGATCGCGGGCGACGGCCCCGACGCGGCCCGGCTCCGCGGCCTCGCCGCCGGCGGCGACGTGCGGTTCACGGGCCGGCTGTCGGAGCAGGACCTGGCTCGAGCCCGCGAGGAGGCGGCGGTCGTGCTTGCTCCCTCGCGCTGGGAGGAGCCATGCCCGTACGCGGTGCTCGACTCGCTCGCGGCCGGGGTGCCCGTGCTCGCGAGCGCGCGCGGCGGCCTGCCCGAGCTGGTTGGGCGCGAGTGTGTGGTCGGGCGCGACGATGCGACGGAGTGGGCGGCGGCGCTGCAAGCGCTATGGGGCGACCGCGAGCTTCTGGCCCGGCGCGGGGCGGCGGCACTCGAGTCGGCGCGCGCGCGGTTCGGCGAGGACCGCTACCACGAACAGCTGCTGCGGCTCTATGGCTAGGTCTGCGTGCCGCGAGGCTAGGTCTGCGTGCCGCGACCGCGCTGGAACCAGACCGACCGGTCGCTCCAGTCGTGCGCCATCAGCGCGCCGCCGGTGGCCGCCAGGGCGAGAAACGGTGTGCGGGTGTGGCGCTCCACGACCATGCCCACGCAGGCCGCGGCCGCGACGAGGCTCCCTGTGGCGCCGTGATGACAGCGCTGGCCCAGGATCCACAGACGGCGGCGGATCCCGTCGTACTCGACGACCTTGGGCGGGGAATGTCTGATCACCGGACCCATCTGACTGCCTCGTGTACGAGCAGTTATCGGCCTTTATGCTGCGGTTCGTGAGGACCAAATTCGTCGTCCTGGGCATGTTTCCCGTTTTTCTGGTGATCGGGGGCTGCGGAGGGTCGAGCCACTCGAGCTCGTCCACGCCGCCGAGCACCAGCACGGCCACGTCGTCCACGGCCGCGGCCTCCAGCTCCGCCAGCTCGACCGACGCGACCGCCACGACCACCGCGAGCGCCACCTCCACGACCGCGCACAAGCCGAAGCACTTCGCGACCGGCTCCTCGAACGTACGCGTACCGGCCACGTTCACGGTCCGGTCGGGCGGCAAGCTCACTCCACCGCAGATCTCGCTTCCGGCTCATCTCGCCGTGCAGGTCACGGTCCTCTCCGGCGACGGGCAGGCGCACCGAGTGGTCGTGATGACGCCTAGCCCGCGGACGCTCAGCGTCCCCGCCGGCGGCCGGGCGTCTGTCCTGATCGGCGGCCTGAAGGTCGGTCGCTATCCGCTCGAGCTCGACGGGACGATGGCCGGGCTGCTGGTCACCGGCGCCCAGCCGGGACCGTAGGGCTCAGGCGATCCGCGCGCGTAAGGGTTCAGGCGATCCGCGCGCCGGGGGCGGCGTCGCGGTCGGGTCGCAGCAGCACGACGCCGTTGTGCTCGTCGAGGGCGCCGATCACCAGCACCTCGGAGGAGAACGGGCCGATCCGGCGCGGAGGGAAGTTGACCACCCCGACCACGAGCGTCCCCTCGAGCTCCTCGCGTGTGTAGTTGGTGATCTGGGCCGACGAGCGCTTGCTACCGATCTCGGGCCCGAAGTCGATCGTCAGCTTCCAGGCCGGCACCCGGGCCTCGGGGAAGTCCTCCACCTCCGTCACGCGGCCGACGCGCATGTCGACCTCCTGAAAGTGGCCGACGTCGATCATCCCGTTTACGGGTTCGACGGATTCGGCGTGGGGTCGCTCGGCGCGGTGGTGGTCGGTTCGTCCGTCGGCGAGGTGGTGGTCGACGCCGGGTATGACGTCGTCGTGGTCGGCGGCTCGACGACCGTCGGCAGGGTGGTCGTGGGCGGCGCGGCGGAGGTCGTGGTGCCCGACGGCGGAATCACGGTCGGGTCGGTCTGGGTCTGGGTCCGGCCCGGCAGCGTCGCGGGCGGGGTGGTTGTCGTGTGCGGGGTGGTTGCGGTCGCGGGTGTCGTGGTCGTCGTCGGCGCCGGCGTGGTGGTCGTGGGCGGGGTGACCGCGGCGATCAGGGTCTTCGTCGTGGCCGGCTTCTTGGCCGGGACTGGGACAGCGGGCTGACGGATCGAGTGCTTCAGCTTGCCAACGGCGTGCTTGCGGGCGCGGATGGCGGCCTTGCGCCTCGCGACGAGGGGAGCTCCGTGGGTGAGCGCGACCGAGGAGGCGATGTGGCTCGCGGCGTGTCCGCCGCTGTGGTCGACCTCGACGGCGCCCGCGGTAACCAGGGCAGCGGCGGCGAGACCGGCGGCGGCCTTGGTGGCCATCGCGCCGACGCCGGCGGAGATGAAGCCGGTGGCGCTCGTGCCGGCCATGATGCCGGTTCCGGCGGCGGCGGTTCCGGCCGCTGCCGTACCGGCGGCGGCGGTCCCGGCAGTGCCCGCGGCACCGGCGGTGCCGGCGGCGGTCGAGCCGGCCGCGCTCGAGGCGGTCGCGCTGGAGCCGGCCGAGTGCCCGAGATGGGTGACCAGCATCTTCTTGAGCAGGATGAACGGGCCAATCGGCATCAGCGCGGCGAGCGCCTTGTTGGTCTCCTTGAGCTGCACGCGGAAGGACTCGCAGCGTTTGCAGGAGCGCAGATGGCGGCGGACGAGCGGGCTGGGCTTGCGGAGCAAGCCCTCGGCGACCTCGCCGAGCTCGATCCGCACCTCGTCACAGGAGAGCAGCCGCGCCTCGGCCGCCTCCGCTAGCGAGACCCGCGCGCGCACCAGCAGCGACTTGACGCTCGGCACGGTCGTCTCCATCGCCTCGGCGATCTGCTCGTAGGAGAGGGCATCCATCTCGCGCAAAACGAGCGCGGTCTTCTGCGTCTCGGGAAGCTCGTGAATGTCGCCGACCAGGAGCCGGAACTCCTCGCGGTCGTGAACCTTGTCGGCGGTGCTGGCGCCGCACTCGGAGAAGTGGGTGTCCATCGAGTCGACGCCAATCGCCTGGGCTCGGCGCAGGTGGTTCAGGCACCGGTTGCGAGCGATGCGGTAGAGCCACGGCCGGACGTTGATCGGACGCTCGTCGGCGAGCATCGCGTTGAAGGCGGCAGCGAGCACCTCCTGGAGCACGTCCTCCGCGTCCTCGCGGGAGCCGAGCAGGTGGCGGCAGAATGAGAGCAGCCGCGAGCTGTAACGGCTGACCAGAACCTCGAACGCGGCCTGGTTGCCACGGCGGGTCAGCGCCACGAGGCGCTCGTCCGATTGCAGCCTCAACAGCGGCGATCGACCGTGGAGGCCCAGACCCCCCGAATATTTGAGTGCGGAGACTTCCATTAAGAACCCGGCGCGTGTGCTCCTGCCTAAAAGGACACCGTATCAACGGATTAGTTGCGGTTTAAGGGGCCCTTGAGCGCACGACTTCACAAACTCTTCGGGACGCGCATCCCGTCCCGTAGTGCCCGCCCGCGCAACTAACATCCGCTTCGACGCCCGGGTAGACAAAGTGGCAAAGTCCGCGCACTTAAAATGCGCTGCCCTTCGGGGCGTTGCGGGTTCGAGTCCCGCCCCGGGTATCTGACCGCCCGCGAGACGACTCGCGGCGTGTCCACGACGGGGGCGTCGCGGGCCCAGCAGGGGTTCTCGGAGGTTTCCGGCGGATCGTTGCATCGAAAACCTGTCCAGTGAAGCCGGGCACCCGGTTTGACGGTCTGCGAGAGCGGGCAAAACGCGTCTGCAACGCCGTTCCGACGGCGTCGGTTCCAAATTGACAGTCGAGCGAAGCCCTTGCTAGCGTCGCCGACAGATCTCTGGCAGGGGACCATCCAGGACCCTGCGCGGGAGGAGTCAGCATGTCCAGGTCGCGGTGGTGCGGAACTCATCTGTAGTGGGCCGGGCCGCCGCTGTCGCGGCGGTCGTCGTGGCCATCGGCGCCGTGGCGGTGATCGTGCTCCAGGGGGGCACGAGCTACCAGGTCAAGGCGATCTTCCAGAACGCCTCGCAGATCGTGAGCGGTGACCTCGTCCAGGTCTCGGGCAACAGCATCGGCACGGTGTCGAGCATCAGCCTCACGCCCAGCGGCCAGGCGGAGCTGACGCTCAGCATCGACAACCACAACTACGATCCGCTGCGGGAGGGGACGCTGGCCACCGTTCGTGAGGCCTCGCTGTCCGGGATCGCCAACCGGTATGTCGACCTGCGCCTCGGAGCCGGCAACGCACACGCGATCCCCAACGGGGGCATCATCGGGACTCAGTACACGACCAGCGCGGTCGACCTCGATCAGCTGTTCAACACGCTCGACGCGCCGACGCGCAAGGCGCTCCAGGAGGTGATCCAGGGATCGGCGTCGCAGTACGCGGGTCAGGGCCGGGTAGCCCAGGCGGCGTGGCAGTACCTGAATCCGGCCGTCGCCTCGACCAGCGTGCTGTTCCGGGAGATCAACCGGGACACGGGCAAGTTCACGAACTTCGTCGTCAAGTCCGGCAACCTCGTCTCCGACGTCGCCCAACGTCAGAGCGACCTGACCGGGCTCGTCCAGCATCTGGCCACCACGACCGGCGCGCTGGCGGCTCAGCGCACGGCGCTCGGCCAGTCAATCCAGCGGCTCCCCGGGTTCATGCGTCTGGCCAACACGACGTTCGTCAACCTGCGCCACGCGCTCGACGACGTCCAGCCCCTGGTCGACGTCTCCAAACCGGTGGCGCCGAAGCTGCAGAAGCTGCTCGTCCAGCTCAAGCCGCTGGCCGAGGACTCGGTCCCGACCGTTCGTGACCTGGCCAACATCGTTCGCCGGCCGGGAGCCAACAACGACCTGACCGAGCTGACCGCGCTCGGCGTTCCGCTGGCCAACTCGACCGTCAACAACATCAAGGCCGACGGCAAGACGCGCCCGGGCGCCTTCCCCGAGTCGCTGATCGCGCTCAAGAACTCGACGCCGGAGCTGGCTGTCGCGCGCCCCTACGCGGTCGACCTGACCGGCTGGTTCGAAGGCTACTCGCACCCGGCCACGCTCGACGCCAACGGCGGATCGAGCCGGGTGGCGCCGATCGTCGGCGTCGCATCGATCCAGAACGGCACGCTCAACTTCCTGCCCTCGCTGCTCAATCCGTTGCTTCGGGTGATCGGCGCCTTCGGCGGCCCCGGCAGCGCATTCTCGAAGGGCGGCGCGCTGACCGCCGGGATGGGCGACCGCTGCCCCGGCTCGATGGAGCGCGGCGCGACCTACTTCCCGGAGAGCGGCTACCCGTGCAACCCGAGCGAGGGGCCGACGGGCAAATGAGGCGGATCCTGATCAGCGGGACGATCCTGGTCGCCGTCGGGGCGTTCCTGTTCCTGACCGTCGGAGCCTCCAACGGGCCGAGCGGCGATCCGACCTACAAGATCGAGCTCGACAACGCGTTTGGCCTGGTCAGCGGCGCGGACTTCAAGGTCGCGGGGGTCCGCGCCGGCCAGATCACCGGCATCAGCCTCCCGCAGGGCTGCATCAAGGGCGACCCGGCCCAGTGCCACGCGCTGGTCAGCGTCACCGTGACCGAGAAGGGCTTCGGGTCGTTCCGCTCTGACGCCTTCTGCCAGTCACGCCCGCAGTCGCTGATCGGCGAGTACTTCGTCGAGTGCGAGCCGGGCCAGACCGGCTCGGTGCTCAAGTCCGGCGCGACGATCCCGGTGACCCACACGGAGTCGACGATCCCGGCCGATCTGCTTCAGAACGTGATGCGGATGCCCTACCGGGAGCGCTTCACGCTGATCGTCAATGAGCTAGGCGCAGCGGTCGCCGGCCGCTCCACCGACCTCGAGGCAGCGCTCCGGCGCGCGGTTCCGGCGCTGACCGAGACCGACAACCTGCTCAACCTGCTCGCCAACGACTCGCACACGCTCCAGCAGCTGACCGTGAGCTCGGACTCAGTGATCACCGCCCTGGCCAACAACGGCACCGGCATCGAGCGCTTCATCGACGAGGCCGACCGCACCGCCGTCCACACCGCCAACCAGCAGAGCAACCTACGCCTGACGCTGCAGAAGCTGCCGCCGTTCCTCGAGCAGCTCCGCCCGGCGCTGCAGAAGCTCGACGCCACCACCGCCGCGAACACACCGGTACTCACGAACCTGAACGCCGCCTCTGGCGAGCTCGACCGCCTGCTCACCGACCTGCCCCCGTTCTCGAAGTCGGCGATTCCCGCGATCAAGACGCTCGGCCAGGCCTCGGTCACCGGCAAGCAGGCCGTCCAGGCCGCCAGCTCCACGATCGCGCACCTCAACGAGTTCGCCAAGCCGACGCCCGAGCTGGCCCAGAACCTGGCGATCGTCCTCCACGACCTTGACGACCGCAGCCGCGCGGTCGAGAAGGACCCGCGCAGCCCGGGTGGTCAGGGCTACACCGGGCTCGAGGCGCCGCTGCAGTACATCTTCAACCAGACCCTGGCGATCAACACCTTCGGCCCATTCGGCCATCAGCTCGCAGTCGACGCCTTCGTCGACCCGGCGTGCACGCCGTACGCCACGCCGGGGACGATCGCCACGAACCTCAAGACGTTCGGCCCGAGCTATCGCAAGTGCTACGCGTCCCTGGGGCCCAACCAACCCGGCGTCAACGAGACCGATCCGTCGAACCCGAAGGCCTGCGTCCCCGATCCGGGCGGCGCGGCCCCCGGCTTCAGGGGCCCGGCGACGTCCGCGTGCAAGCTCTCCGCCAGCGACGTGTCGGGACAGGCGGCATCCGCCAAGCCGCGGCGCAACAACGCCGCGCGATCGAGCACCGCATCCTCGGGCTCGCCCTCGAGCGGGTCGGCGCCACCGGCAACGAGCTCCGGATCTAGTTCCGGATCGAGCTCCGGATCGAGTTCCGGCGGCAGCTCGGGATCCGGCTCGAGCGGGTCCCCCCCGCTCAACATCGGCAAGACGCTGGGCCAGATCCTCGGCGCGATCGGCGGCGGTGCCAGCAGCTCCGGCTCGAGCTCCGGCACGCCGCCCAGGTCCTCGAGCGGCGGCTCGACCCAGCAACTCCTCCAGTACCTGCTCGCGCCATGAGACGGAGCCGTCAGCAATCCGCCTTGACGAACCCCGTGCTGGTCGGCGCGGTGACGGTGCTGGCGATCATGGTCGCCGTCTTCCTCGCCTACAACGCCAACGCGGGCCTGCCGTTCGTCCCAACCAAGCAGCTTAAGGTCGACATCGGTGACGGCTCCAACCTGGTGGTCGGAAACGACGTCCGCGAGGGCGGTTTCCGGATCGGGCTCGTCTCGGCGATGAAGCCGATCGAGCTGCCCAACGGCCAGGTTGGGGCGCAGCTGACGCTCCAGCTCGACAAGTCGAACGGGAGCGTGCCGAAGGACTCGCGCGTGACGATTCAGCCGCGCTCGGTGCTCGGCCTCAAGTACGTCGCGCTCGAACGGGGAACGTCGAAGCAGACGTTCCCGGACGGCGGGACGCTGCCGATCGGGCAGACCTCGGTCCCGGTGCAGTTCGACGACATCTTCAAGACGTTCGACCCGAAGACGCGGGCGGCGGTGCAGAACAGCCTGGTCGGGGTCGGTGACACGCTGACCGGCCGCGGCTCGTCGCTCAACGACACGATCCACTCGCTGCCCGAGCTGCTGCTGCACCTGCAGCCGGTGGCCCAGTACCTGGCCGATCCAAACACCGAGCTGATCAGGTTCTTCAACTCGCTGAACGCGTTCATGGGAGCGGTGTCACCGGTCGCGCAGGTCAATGCCCGCCTGTTCACCGACGCCGCGACGACGTTCGAAGCGATCTCGCGCGACCCGAACGCGCTCGAGTCGACAATCGCCGAGTCGCCCTCGACGCTCGACGTCTCGACCAACAGCCTGATCGCCCAGCAGCCGTTCCTCTCCGACCTGACCGTGCTCGGGACGAAGCTGACGCCGGCCACGGGTGAGCTGCGGGCGGCGCTCCCCAACATCAACCCGGCGATCGAGGCGGGGACGACGACGCTCAGGCGCACGCCGATCCTCAACTCGAAGCTCCAGGGCGTGATGGAGGCGCTGAAGAGCCTGGCCCAGGACCCGGGCACGAACCTCGCGCTGAACGCCCTGACCTCGACGGTCGGGACGCTGAACCCGATGATCCGCTACCTCGGGCCCTACCAGACCGTGTGCGACAACTGGAACTACTGGTGGACGTTCCTGTCCGAGCACATCTCCGAGGAGACGAGCTTCGGCTTCGCTCAGCGCGCGCTGCTCAACCAGACCAACCCGACCCAGCCGAACAACGTCGGCACGGCCGGCGCCGCGCTCCCGGTCAACGGCGGCAGTCTCGACTCGCCGCTCGGCGGCAACGAGTTCCTTCATGCCCAGGCCTACGGGGCCGCGATCGATAACCAGGGCAACGCCGACTGCGAGATCGGGCAGCGTGGCTATCCGAAGAAGCTCAACTACTTCGACCCGCAGGGCCGCAACCTCGCCACCGACGTGCACACGCCCGGCGACCAGGGCCCGACCTACCACGGCCGCCCGCGCGTGCCCACGGGCGAGACCTTCAGCCGCAGCCCCCAGACCGGCCCGCAGCTGGCCTACAACCCGACGAACCCATGAGACGCAGAGGACGACGCAGAGGCGGGATCAGCAAGTTCAAGGCGGGCGTGATCGGCATCGTCGCGATCGTTGTGTTCTCGTACCTCGCCTACACCAAGTTCGCGAATCCGTTTGCGAGCAAATTCACCGTCCACGCGACGTTCTCGAGCGCGAACGGGCTCGGTCCCGGCTCGCTCGTGCGGATCGCCGGGATCAACGTCGGCACGGTCACGGGCGTCTCCACCGTCCCCGGCTGCACGGTCGACGGTCAGAAGCGCAAGGACTGCCAGGCGGCGGACGTGACGATGACGATCTCCAACCAGGGGCTGCCGCTGCACCAGGACGCCACCTTCGCGATCCGTCCGCGCATCTTCCTCGAGGGCAACTTCTTCGTCGACGTCCATCCGGGGACGCCGTCCGCGCCGACCGTCGGCAACAACCACTACTTCCCGATCAACCAGGGCACCGAGCCGGTCCAGCTCGACCAGGTCCTGACCTCGCTCCAGGCCAACACCCGGGCGAATCTGCAGCTGCTGCTCAAGCAGTACGGAACCGCGGTCAACCAGGCCGGTCCGTCATACAACGCCTCGATCAAGTTCTGGCTGCCCGCCTACGAGTACTCGGCGATCGTCGCCCACGACGCGCTTGGGATCCAGCCGCACGACCTCTCGAACTGGATCGACAAGATGGGGACCGTGGCGGGCGCGATCGACGCGCACCCGCAGAACCTGCAGAGCCTGATCACCGACTTCAACACCACCGCGGGGGCGTTCGCGCGCCAGAACGTGGCGCTCCAGCAGACCGTGGCCGAGCTGCCGAACACGCTCGCCGCGGCGACGCCGGCGTTCAACGCGCTCAACGCCGCGTTCCCGCCGCTGCGCGCGCTGGCGCGGACGCTGATTCCGGGCGTCAAGTCGACCGGGCCGACCGTCGACGCGAGCCTTCCCTTCATCACGCAGCTGCGTCTGCTCGTGCAGCCGTCCGAGCTCGAGGGCCTGACCCACGACCTATCGCCGACGATCCCGGCGCTCGCGCACCTGACCAACTCGACGATCCCGCTGATGAAGAACGGCGTGCGCCCGGCGTCGAGCTGCGTCGCCAACCAGATCTATCCGTGGTCGCAGCTGACCCTCAACGACGGGCAGTTCAACGCCTCGAACGGGTTCCCGCTTCGCAAGGTGTTCGTGGAGGCGGTCGACTATCCTGCCCGGCCTCGCCGGCGAGAGCCGCGTGTTCGACGCCAACGGTCCGTACATCCGCGTGCTCGGCAACGGCGGCACGTTCACCTACTCGCTCCAGCCGGGGCTGTTCGGCCAGTCGCTGACCAAGATCGTCGGCGTCCAGCCCGGTTTGCCGCCCGGCGGCCATCGCCCGCCGCTCGAGGAGAACGTCCCCTGCGAGACGCAGCGGACGATCACCGACCTCTCCTCCCCGATCAGCGCGCCGCCGGCCCAGGCCGCCACCGACCTCTCGGCGCCCGGCGCGAAGGCGCGCTGGCAGTCCGCGGCCGACGCCACCGTCGACTCGCTCAAGAACATCGTCAAGATCGACAAAATCCCGCTCAAGATCGCGGATCTGGTCACCAAGTCCACAAAGGCGGCCAAGTGAAGCGCGCGATCAAGAACCACTCGGGTGACTTCGCGGCGATCCTCGTGCTGCTCGTGCTGTCGATCGTGGTCGCCGGATACATCCTCAACCACGAGCGGCTTCGCTTCCCGTTCATCCAGTCGGCGCCGTTCACGATGAAGGCCGAGTTCTCGACCGCGCAGGCCGTGACCCCGGGTCAGGGCCAGACCGTCCGCGTCTCGGGCGTCCAGATCGGCGAGGTCGGGCAGGTGTCGCTGCAGGACGGCATCGCGGTCGTGCAGCTCCAGATCGACCAGAAGTACAAGCATCTGATCCACACCGACGCGACCGCGCTGCTGCGCCCGCGGACCGGGCTGAAGGACATGTTCGTCGAGCTCAACCCGGGCACCAGCAGGGCGCCGACCGCCAAGCCCGGATTCACGATCCAGGTCTCCAACACGCAGCCGGACATCAACGTCGATGAGATCCTCTCCTCGCTCGACGCCGACACGCGCCAATACCTCGACCTGCTCGTCAACGGCGCCGGGCAGGGCCTGAAGAACAACGGCGGCAACCAGCTCGCGCAGGTGCTCGAGCGCTTCGAGCCCACCCACCAGGACCTGGCGCGCCTGAACTCGGCCGTCGCGGTGCGGGGGGCGAACCTGCGCCGGCTGGTCAACTCGCTGCAGCGGCTCAACACGGCGCTCGCGACCAAGCAGAACCAGATCGTGCAGCTGGTCGACGCGAGCTCGACCGTGTTCCGCGCCTTCGCCTCCGAGGATCAGAACGTCAGCCGCGCGGTGGGTGACCTGCCGGCCACGCTGCGGCAGACGACGACGACGCTGGGCAAGGTGCAGGCGTTTGCGAACGTGCTCGGGCCGGCTGCGCGCAACCTGCTCCCGGCGGCCGGCGCCCTGCCCGCCGCCAACCAGGCGCTGACCGCGCTGGCCAAGCCGAGCGCTCCGATCGTCCAGAACCAGATCCGGCCGTTCGTCGTCGCGGCCAGGCCGGTGGTGCGCAACCTGCGCCCGGCGTCGATCAACCTGGCCAAGGCGACGCCGAACCTCGACAAGGTGTTCGGCACGCTCAATCACCTGCTGAACATGCTCGGCTACTACCCGGGCGGTCAGCAGCACGGATACCTGTGGTGGCTGGCCTGGCTCGACCACAACGCCCGCACCGTGTTCTCGATCCAGGACGCCAACGGCGACTACCGCCCGCTCTTCCTGCAGGCCAGCTGCGCCACGCTGGCTCAGGTCGCGAGCTTCCAGGGCGGGCTCGCGGAGACGATCCTCAACCTCACCCCGATCCTGACCAACCTCAAGCTCTGTCCGAAGCAAGCCGCGGCCGACATCCGCGACTACCGCCTCTACCAGCAGGGCAAGCTCGGCAACGGCTCGGCCCGGGGCGTCGCGGGCCTGCTCCAAGGCAGCTCGAACGTCCGCTTCCTACCCCAGCTCCCGGCGAACTGATGGACACCGGCACTCCCTCACTCACCAAGGTGATCACGATGGTGCTGTTCGCGCTGTCGTGCGTCGGGCTGCTGCTGTTCCTGTGGATCTCGTTCGGCGGCAACGTCCCGTTCAACCCGCAGGGCTACGAGTTCCGCGTCTCATTTACCAACGCCGACCAGCTCGCCACCCAGGCCGACGTGCGCATCGCCGGCGTGTCGGTCGGGCGGGTGATCAGCAAGAGTCTCGACCCACAGGGCAACCGCACGATCGCCACGATCGAGATGCAGAACAAGTACGCCCCCGTGCGCGAGGGTGCCCACGCGGTGCTGCGGATGAAGACGATCCTCGGCGAGACCTACGTGGAGCTCGCGCCGGGGTCGCCCAATGCCAAGCCGATACCGGACGGAGGTCTGCTCCCCCGTGGGCAGGTGACCAACGCGGTCCAGCTCAGCGACATCTTCAACGCGCTCGACCCGAAGACCCGACGCGCCTTCCAGGTCTGGCAGCAGGAGCTGGCCACGGCCGTCAAGGGCAACGACCAGAACCTCAACGACGTGCTCGGCAACCTGCCGCAGTTCGCCGCCGACGCCACCGACATCCTGCGCGTGCTCGACGTCGAGCACGGATCGGTCGTCCGGCTCGTGCGAAACGGCGGCACCGTGTTCGGCGCGCTGGCGAGCAACCAGGTCGCGTTGCGCAACCTGATCACCTCAGGCGAGGCGACGTTTGCGACCACGGCCGCCAACAACAACGCGCTGGCCGACACGTTCCACGTGTTCCCGACTTTCCTCAACGAGACCAAGGCGACGATGGCGCGGCTGAAGAGCTTCGCGCTCGACACCGACCCGCTGGTCAAGGAACTCGATCCGGTGGCCACCCAGCTCGGCCCGACGCTCCACTCGGTCCGCGTGCTCTCGCCCGACCTCAAGCGCCTGTTCATCAACCTCGGCCCGCTGATCACGGTCTCGGAGACCGGGCTCCCCGCGATCCAGCACGTGCTGCAGGGCGCCGAGCCGCTGCTCGGCCAGCTCGGCCCGTTCCTCGAGCAGCTCAACCCGATCCTCAACTGGCTCTCGCTGCACCAGCAGCTGACCTCGGATTTCATCGCCAACGGCGGCGCCGGCATCGCGGCCACCACGACCACCTTCGCCGGAAACGGCATCGGCCACTACCTGCGCCAGTTCTCTCCGGTCGGGCCCGAGACGCTGTCGTTCTTCGCCAACCGCGACTCGGGCAACCGCGGCAACACCTATCCGCCCTCGCTGTGGCTGGCCGACCCGAAGGTCCTTCAGAAGGGCGCGCTGCCGGCCTGGGACTGCAAGAACACGGGCGCGGGCGGAGACGGCTCGGTTCCGCCGCTCAACATCCCGGTGGTCGGGCACCCGGCGTGCTGGGTGGCGCCGCCGCTGCCCGGCGCGGTCGGCAAGTACACGATCCCGCACATCCAGCCCACCCACTACTCGAGCAAGTAGCGGGACGGGCGCGTTGGGGCGCGCGGGCGGTCCGGCGGTCCCGGTTCGATCCGCGTCGGCTACGCCGCGGACGCGGCGCTGTTCGCGCCCGGCGCGGTCCGCGCCAGGCCGCTCAGCAGCGTGTCTGCGAGGTTCGCGTCGCCCTCGACCTTCAATCCGCTCATGTCGCGGTGCGGGCTCGGGCGAGAAGGCGCTGATCCAAGCCGCGGTGTCGCCGCGGACCTGGGCCGAGCACGACTCCTGAGCCCGCTCGACGATCGTCACGCGATCGCCCTCGAACGAGAACAGGTAGGCGGCCGGGTTGCCCTGCCGGCCGTCGGTCACCGTGCACTGAACCGTGCCGCTCGCGCCGTTGGCCTCGAGCAGCCCGGGGGCAAGGCGGAAGATCGCGCCGATGTCCACCGTCTCCGAGGGGCGCGGCGCGCTCCAGGCCCACTCGTAGCCCCACCGGGCGAGCTCGCCCAGTACCGGCATCAGCTCGATGGCGCGCTCGGTCAGCTCGTAGTCGACGCGGGGCGGAACCTCGCGATAGCGCTTGCGAGTGAGCATGCCGTCGGCGACCATCCGGTTCAGGCGCGAGCGGAGCTGCTCGGTGGAGATCCCGGGCAGCACGCGCTGCAGCTCGACGAAGCGGCGGGGACCGGCCGCGAGGTCACGGACGATGAGCAGGGTCCACTTGTCGCCGATCAGGTCGAGGGCGCGAGCGTCGGGTGACCACTGGTCGTACGGGTGGCGTTTGGGCGGGGGTACGTGAGGGATGGGAGCCTCCCCATTGGACGAAAACCTACCTACCAACTTTGAGTCTAACGGACGGGTTTCCGGGCGCAAGCCGGAAGTTCTGGCCGATTAATCAAAGTTTGCGCCAGTTTTTCCGCCAGCGGCCGTTTAGGGTCTGTAATGGGAGAACTGATCGTCCTCGCCGAGCGCCGTGCGGATCGCTCACGCCACAGGCGTAGCGCCCGTCCGGCGTTCTTCTTCGACCTTTCCTGTCCGTTCTCGTATCTCGCCGGCGAGCGGGTCGAGCGCGTGCTGGGGGAGGTCGAGTGGGTGCCCACCGCGGCGACGATCTTGCAGGGCGGGAGGGGCGCGGAAACATCAGCGGCGTTGCGCGCGCACGCGGAAACCTGTGCAGTGGCTTTGAGGCTTCCGCTCGTGTGGCCCGACCGCTTCCCGGGAGAGACCCCGGGGGCGCTGCGGGCGGCCGCACACGCCGGTGAGATTGGTGCAGGGGCGCGGTTCGCGCTGGCAGCGAGCCGGCTGGCGTTCTGTGGAGGATTCGATCTCGAGGATCCAGAGATCCTCGCGGAGGCCGCAGCCGCGGCCGGCATTGGGCTTCGAGAGTGTCTGGCCGCGGCGGGCGACCCGACACGCGACGGCGCGTTGCACGCGACTGCCCGGGGCCTCCTCACACAGGGCGTCTGCCGGCTGCCGGCGATCCGCGTGGGAACGCGGTGGTTCGACGGCGATGGGTCACTCGCCGCGGCCGCTGCGTTCCTCCGCGCTCGGACGGTGGTTGACCGTCCGTTTGCCAGCTGAGGCCTGCGCCGACGACATACTTTCGGGTATGAGGGACCCGAGTTCGAGTTCGACGAGCGGCCGCCGTGCCGCTTAAGGCAAGCGCGAGGAGGTCCGGCTTTGGGTGCCGCGGCCACTGATCGTCGCGGACGTCCCAGCCACGACGGCGACGTCGCGCGTGACCGATTGAGGAAACGGATCGCCTCAGCGCTCGGCCGCTTTTGGCAGGTGGCCTGGGACTCGAACATCACCGGGCACGCGGCGATGCTCGCCTACACGATGCTGCTCGCGGTCGTGCCCGTCGCCCTGCTGGGACTCTTCATTGCGGGCCAGGTGCTGTCGAGCCACGCCATCCAGACGAGCGTGCTCACCGACCTGCGCGGGATTTTCCCGGGCGCCGCCGAGGGCACGCTCGACTCGCTGCTCAACGAGGTCAAGGACTCGACCACCAGCACCGGAGTGCTCGCGCTGGTGGCCAGCATTTGGCTTGGCTCCTCCTTCTGGGGTGCTCTCGACACCTCGTTCAGCCGCATCTACGGCTGCCCCTCGCGACGGTGGGTCGAACAGAAGCGCTTCGGGATCGTGATGGTCGGCGTCGTGCTCGTCTTCATGGTGGCCACCGTCGCGGTCCCGACCGTGCAGGCCATCCTCAAGTCCGGCGCGGAGGATCTGCCCTTCGATCTCGCGCGCGTGGCCAACCTCGTGTACGGCCTCTCGCTGGCCGTCAGCGTGACGCTGGTGTTCGGCTGCCTGGCGCTGATCTACTCGACCGTCCCGAACCGCCCCATCCCCTGGCGCGCGGTGTGGCCGGGCGCGCTCGCCGCGACGTTCGCGATCCTGATCATCGACTACGCCTTTCCGGTGTACCTGTCGAACATCTCCACGATCGCTCGCTTCGGCACCACGATCGTTTTCCTGCTGATCGTGCTCGGCTGGTTCTACGTGGTCGCCGTGATCATCCTCGGCGGCGCGATCGTGAACGCGCTGCGGGTCGGGCGGACGGTGCGGGTGGTCCCGGACGCCCCTGAGGACGCGCCCGGCAGGACGCGGCCGCCTGAGGACGCAGCCCCGGCCGCCCCTGCGCCACCCGTCAGTACGGCGAAACCAGCCCCGCCAGAATGAGCTCGTCGAGCGGCGCTGTCCGCTCCTCGTCGCTGAGCTCCGCCGGGTTTTCCCTCGGCCGCGCGACCACTGTCGGCAGCGGCTCGTGGTCATCGATGCGCTCGCAGATCTCGTCGAAGCGCTTGGTATCTCTTTCTTCGTTCACAACACGATCGTACGCCTCGCGCTAAAGCCCGTGTTAGCGTCCGGGTTCCAGTGGCTACGGAGACCGAGACCAGGGTGCACGGCGGCCGCCTGGTGGCCCAGCGCCTGCGCGCCGCCGGGATCACGAAACTGTTCACGCTGTCCGGTGGCCATCTGTTCTCGATCTACGACGGCTGTCGCGAGGAGGGCATCGACCTCATCGACGTCCGCCACGAGCAGACCGCGGCCTTCGCTGCCGAGGGGTGGGCGAAGGTCACGCGCTCGATCGGCGCCTGCGCGCTGACCGCCGGCCCCGGCGTCACCAACGGCATGAGCGCGATCGCCTCGGCGGCGCAGAACAACTCGCCCGTGCTCGTGCTCGGCGGCCGCGCGCCCCAATTCCGCTGGGGGCAGGGCTCGCTCCAGGAGATCGACCACGTCCCGTTCGTGCGGCCGCTGGTCAAGCTCGCCGCCACGCCGACCGAGACGGCCGAGATCCCAGGACTCGTCGACGACGCCGTCCGCGCGGCGTTGACGCCCCACTCGGGACCGACGTTTGTGGACTTCCCGCTCGACCAGATATTCGGCGAGGGGCCGTCCGCGGATGACGTGCCGGCGCCGCAGATCGTCCCCTCCGAGGCCGATCCCCGCGCCCTCGACGCCGCCGCTGCGCTCCTGCGCGAGGCCGAGCGGCCGGTGATCATGGCCGGCACGGGGCTGTACTGGGGCCACGGGGAGCTGGGCCTGCGAGCGCTGGCCGAGGAGCTGCGGATCCCCGTGTTCCTCAACGGCCTCGGCCGGGGCTGCCTGCCCGCCGACCACGAGCTCTTCTTCTCTCGCGCGCGAGGCACGGCGCTCTCGGGCGCCGACGTGGCGCTCGTGATCGGCGTCCCACTCGACTTCCGGCTCGGCTTCGGAGCTGCCTTCGGCCCGGACGCCGACGTGATCGTGATCGACGTCGCCGAGCCCGTCCGCGATCATCCGCGCCCTGTGGCAGCGGAGCTCTACGGCGAGCTCGGCCCGACGCTGTCCGCGCTCAGCTCCGCCGGCGGCATCGATGGGCGTCGAGCGCGAGGCCTGGATTTCGTCGCTGCGCGCGGTCGAGGACGAGAAGCGGGCGGCCGAGGTGGGGGAGCTGACCGACGATCGCGCCCCGCTTCATCCGATGCGGATCTACGGCGAGCTGGCCAAGATCCTCGACCGTGATGCGATCGTGATCGGCGACGGCGGCGACTTCGTCTCCTACGCCGGCCGCGTCGTCGATTCGTTCGAGCCCGGCTGCTGGCTCGACCCGGGGCCGTACGGCTGCCTTGGGTCGGGGCCCGGGTACGCGCTGGCGGCCAAGCTCGCCCGGCCCGACCGCCAGGTCGTGCTGCTGCTCGGCGACGGCGCCTTCGGCTTCTCGGGGATGGAGCTCGACACGCTCGCGCGTCATGGGGTCGCGGTCGTGGGGGTGATCGGCAACAACGGCATCTGGGCGCTCGAGAAGCACCCGATGGAGGCGCTGTACGGCTATTCGGTAGCGGCCGAGCTGCGGCCGGAAACGCGCTACGACCTGGTCGCCTCCGCGCTCGGATGCGAGGGGTTGCTCGTCCGCGAGCCAGGCGAGTTGCGGCCCGCGCTCGAGCGGGCATTCGCGTCCGGCCGGCCGGCGCTCGTCAACGTGCTCACCGACCCGAGCGTCGCCTACCCGCGCCGATCGAATCTGGCCTGAGGGGCGCGCCCGTGCTGCGCGGCGTTACAACTGACCCCTTAAGCGAAAACCGCCCGCGTTTCAGCGGGCGGCTTCCGATCCAGGTTTGGCCCAATCGGGACGGGCAGGGGTACGTGCCAGAAAGGGCCGTTTAGAGTGGTTCGGGCGGCGGGAGGCGCCGATGTCTGCGGCTTCGCCCGAACCTATGTAGGGATAAGGATCGTTACCGAGCCCTCACCCCGCGGAAGATGATGGCGGGTGGGGTGTCGGGCGACAATCGGACATTCGTCCAGGGCTGGCTGGCCAGCCAAGTGGACACTCTGGACGCTCGGGCGCAGTGGCGAGCCACTCGGGAGGCCCTGATCATCAGCCTTTGCAGGGTATTGAAGTCATCCGGCGACCTCGGCAACGGCCATTGCCGAGATCGGACGCGATTGACAGACCGTCCAGACCGGGGAGCCGATTCCTGCCGCCGCGGCGCACGGGTGGTCGGTTCCGAGGATGGGCCGGATGATCGGCCCCTCGGACGTGGGCTTTCCGGAGCTGGTCACCTGGCTACCATTAATCGTAATGCGGGAGCTTTTCGCCTTTCCCAACCCCGTGAACGAGAAGGCGGCGCGGGTCGTCGCGGGCGTCGTGCTCGCGACCGTGATCCTCACGCTCGTCACCTCGTGGTACTGGCTGCTTGTCCCGCTCGCGTACGGGTTCTGGGCCCGCGTGCTCACCGGGCCGACGCTGAGTCCACTCGGGTGGCTGGCGCAGAACGTCGTCGCCCCGCGGCTGGGCGAGAAGCGCCCGGTGCCCGGACCGCCCAAGCGGTTCGCCCAGGGGATGGGCGCGCTGATGTCCACCGCCGCGCTGATCCTGGCCCTCGTCGTCGGCGACCATACGGCCGCCGACGTGGTCCTGATCGCCCTCCTGCCCGCCGCCGGGCTCGAGTCGATCTTCGGCTACTGCGTCGGCTGCAAGATCTTCGCCCTGCTCATGCGCATGGGCGTGATCCCGGCGGACGCCTGCCCCGAGTGCGCTGACATCAGTGGCCGGCTCCGCGCGACCGCCGGCTAGGGCTAGGGCGACCGCCGGCTGAACTCGAGCGCGGCCCCGCGCAGGATGTCGTGCTCGGAGATCTCTATCTGCTCGAGCCCGAACAGCCCCATCACCTCGGTCAGGATGATCACGCCCGCGACGATCGTCGGCGCCCGTGACGGGTCGAGGCCGGGCACCTGCCGCCGCTGCTCGAGCGGGATCGAGGCGAGGTGGGCGAGGATGCGGTCGCGCTCGTCGGCCGAGAGCACGTAGCCGTGCACCCTCTCGGGGTCGTACGGGTCGAGCCGTTGCGCGATCGCGCCCAGTGAGGTAGCAGTCCCGGCGACTCCGATCGCGCGCCCGACCGCGGCACGGTGCTCGGGCGGGACGCCACGGGTGAGGATCTCGCGGACGTCGGCAGCGAGCTCATCGAGCTCCGGCTGCTGATGGCGGGTCGCTGTGTATGTGGCGTTCGGTCTGCCGCACCACCCCGGCCTGGGTCGAGACGTTGAAGATCACCTCGTGGCCGGCGCCGATCACAAGCTCGGTCGAGCCGCCGCCGATGTCGATCACCAGGGTCGGCGTGCGGTCGTCCGCGTCGCGCTCGCTCGTCGCGCCGAGGAAGGTCATCCGCGCCTCCTGGTCGCCGCTCAGCACGTGCGGCTCGAGCCCGTAGCGGTCCCTGACCGTCGCGGCGAACTCGGCGCCGTTGGCCGCGTCGCGGGCGGCGCTCGTCAGCACGGCGACGGCCTTCGTCGCCCCGGCGGCGTCGATCAGCGCCCGGTAGTCGTCGAGCGTCGCGTAGACGCGCTCCATCGCGTCGGCCCGCAGGCTGCCGTCGGCGTCGACCCCGGCGCCGAGCCGGGTCACCTTGGTTCGGCGCTCGATCTCCTCCGTCACGCGACCTGAGTCAACGGCCGCGACCAGCAGCCGGGTCGAGTTGGTGCCGATGTCGACGATCGCGATCCGCATTCAGACCGCCACCTGGTGCGGCATCGGCCTCCCAGCCAGGGCCGCGAGCAGGTTGTCGACCGCGATGTCGGCCATCCGCTCGCGGGCGGTCCGGGTGGCCGAGCCGATGTGCGGGGCGACGATCAGGTTCGGCGCGCTCAGCAGCGGATCGTCCGGGGCCGGCGGCTCCGGGTCCGTCACGTCGAGCGCGGCTCCGGCGATCGTGCCGGCGACGAGCGCCTCGCGCAGCGCGCGCTGGTCGACGATCGGCCCCCGGGCCGTGTTGATCAGGATCGCCGTGCGGCGCATCTGCGAGAGGGCTTCGGCATTGATCAGGTGGTGGGTCTGCGGAGTGAGCGGACAGTGCAGCGATACGAAGTCTGACCGCTCGAGCAGCTCGGCGAGCGTCTCCCCGGTGTCGCGCCCGGCCGACAGGACGGTCATCTCGAACCCTCGCGCTCGCGCCGCCACCGCGCGGCCGATGCGCCCCATGCCGATGATCCCCAACGTCGCCCCGAACACATCGGCGCCCAGGTAGCGGCCCGGCTCCCACGTGAGCCAGTCCCCGTCGCCGACGGTGCCCAGGGCCTCCGGGAGCCTGCGGGCGGCGGCCATCAGCAGTGCGAACGTGAGGTCCGCCGTCGCGTCGGTGAGGACGTCGGGCGTGTTGCCGACCGGGATCCCCCGTGCCGCCGCGGCCGTGAGATCGATGTTGTCGTAGCCGACCGCGTAGTTGGCGATCGCGCGCAGGCGGGGGAGACGATCGAGCAGCTCCTGATCGATGCGGTCGGTGAGCAGCGACAGCAGCGCCTCGGCGTCCCTCGCCGCGCTCGATCAGCTCCGCCCGGGTGGGCGGGAGCCGTCCGGGCCACACATCGACCTCGTGCTCGGCGCGCAGACGGTCGAGCGCGGTCCCGGGGAGCCCACGGGTGACGAAGCAGCGAGCCACGGCGCGGGATTGTTGCGCGTCGGGGCAACCGCGGCGAGCCGCGGGCGCTCCGAGTACAGTGGCCCTGTCGAACCGGGTGGCAACTGTTCGATGACCGTCGTACAATGAACCCATGGGCGCAGTGACACCGAGCTCCGTCGAGCCGCATGCTGCGGAGGTCCTGTCGCAACCGGAGCGCGAGGAGATCCATCTCGCCGCCGTGCTGCACGCGCTGAGCGATCCGATGCGCCTGCAGATCGTCGTGGGCCTCGCTCGTGGTGAGGAGCGGACCTGCAAGAGCTTCGAGCTTCCCGTGGTCAAGTCGACCTGCACCCACCACTTCAAGGTGCTCCGCGAAGCCGGCGTCATCAGCCAGCGCCTCGAAGGAACGACGAAGCTCAACTGCCTGCGCCGCGACGATCTCAACACGCGCTTCCCCGGCCTGCTCGACGCGGTGCTGGCCGGCACTCGGCCGTCGCCGATCGCCTAGATCGACGCTCGAGCCCGGTGGCGGGCGAAGTCCGGCGGGCGCTTCTCGCCGAACGCGTCGACCCCCTCCTGCGCCTCGGCGGTGTCGAGGAACAGGCCGAGGCCGGTGAACGCGAGCTGCCCGATCCCGGCCATGTGCTCGGTGTCCGAGTTGAACGACTGCTTGAGGAACCGCAGCGCGGTCGGCGACAGGGCGAGCATGTCGTCGGCCCACACGCGGACGGTCTCGCGCAGGCGGTCGCCGGGCACGACCTCGTTGACGAGGCCCCAGCGCTCGGCCGTCGCCGCGTCGTACTGACGGCAGCGGAACCAGATCTCCCGCGCGCGCTTCTCGCCAACGACTCGGGCCAGATAGGCGCTCCCGAAGCCGGCGTCGAACGAGCCGACGCGCGGGCCGACCTGGCCGAATCGAGCATGCTCAGCCGCGACCGTCACATCGCACAGCACGTGCAGGACGTGACCGCCGCCGATCGCGACGCCGTTGACGGCGGCGATCACGGGCTTGGGCACGTCGCGGATCAGGCGGTGAAGGCGCTCGATCTCGAACAGGCCGGATGAGCTCGGTCCATAGTCGCCGGTCTCCGCGCGCTGCTTCTGGTCGCCGCCGGCGCTGAACGCCCGGTCCCCGGCGCCGGTCAGGCAGATCACGCCCACTTCCTGACTCGCCCACGCGCGCGTGAACGACTCGATCAGCTCATCGACCGTCCTCGCCCGGAACGAGTTCATCCGCTCGGGGCGGTCGATCGTGATCCAGGCAAGGCCGTTCTCGACCTCGTATTTGGTGTCGGTTAGCTCCATCAGGCCATCGTAAGGCCGCCGCTCACCGACAGGGTCTGACCCGTGATGAAGGCGGCCCGGTCCGACGCGAAGAACGCGACGGCACCGGCGATGTCCTGCGGCTCGGCGAGCCGGCGCATCGGCACGGCGCGCCGGAGCGCCTCAACCGTCCGCGCGCTGTCGCCGCCGGCCTCGAGCATCTGCGACAGCATCGCCGTCTCGGTCGGGCCGGGGCACACTGCGTTCGCGGTCACGCCATGCCGCGCGACCTCCCGGGCCAGCGTCTTGGTGAACGAGACGACCGCCCCCTTGGCGCCCGAGTAGACGGCCTCCATCGAGGAACCGACGCGCGCCGCGTCAGAGCCGATGTTGACCACGCGGCCGTAGCCGGCCTCGACCATCCCCGGAACGACGCGATGGCTCACCCGCAGGCAGCCCGTGTAGTTGATCTCGATCACCCGCTCCCAGAACTCCTCGGTGGTCTGCAGGAAGGGACGGAACTCGTCCCAGCCGGCGTTGTTGACGAGGATCGCGATCGGCCCGAACTCGCTCTCGGCCTGCGAGACCGCGTGGTCGACCGAGGCGGTGTCGGTGACGTCGAGGTGGACGGCCAGGCCGCCAACGGTGGCCGCGGTCTCCGTGGCCGCCTCGTCGAGGATGTCCGCAACCACGACGCGGTGGCCGTCCTCGGCCAGCGCACGCACGATCGCCTCGCCGATGCCCCGGGCGCCGCCGGTGACGAGGGCTGTGCGGGCGGCGTCCACGATCGGGAAGTATTGCGGGCTCAGGAGGGAGGGGTTGGTCGAGAAAATCAACTATGCGTTGACTTTCTCGACCAGGCCCCGAATCCGGGCCGCCCCGCCCGCCCCGCCAGCGCGCCCCCGCCTTGCCCCGCGCCGCCCCGCTTTGATCAAATAGTGAAACGTGGGCCTCACCGAGCATCTCCGATGAGCACGACGCTCGAGATCGAGGAGCGGCGCCTCGGTCGCTCGGGGGTCGTGGTGCCCCGCGTCTCGCTCGGATGCGGGAACTTCGGCGGCGTCGGGTCGGCTCCGGCGTTCTTCGGAGCGGGCCTTGGCCGGGACGAGGCGTTCGCGCTGATGGACGCGGCCTGGGAGCTCGGCATCCGCCACTTCGACACCGCCGACGCGTACGGCGGCGGGCGCAGCGAGTCGGCGATCGGCGCCTGGATCGCGTCGCGGGCCGTGACCCCGACGATCACCACCAAGACCTTCAACCCGATGACCGAGGGCGGCGATCACGGTCTCGCGCCGGACCGGGTCGTGCGCCAGCTGCACGCGAGCCTCGAGCGCCTCGGCGTCGAGTGGGTCGACCTGTACCTCGCCCACGACTACGACCCGTACGTCCCGCTCGACTCGACCCTGGCCGCGTTCGAGGCGCTCCGCGATCAGGGCCTGATCCGCGCCTACGGCGTGAGCAACTTTGACGCCGACCAGCTCGACTCGGCGCTGATCGCCGGCGAGCCCTCGGCGATCCAGAACTCGTTCTCGCTGCTCGACCGCGGCGATGAGCGCAGCGTGCTGCCGCTGGCGGCCGACAACGACGTCGCCTACCTGGTCTTCGGGCCGCTGGCGGGCGGCTGGCTGACGGGCAAGTACCGCCGCGGCGTGCCGTTCCCCGACGGCTCGCGGATGACGCAGCGCCCCGAGCCCTACGTGCGACTGGACAACGAACGGACCTTCGACGCGCTCGACCGGCTCGGCGCGATCGCGGACGCCCACGGCATCTCGATGGCCGGCGCCGCGCTCGCGTGGCTGCTCGCCGAGGAGCGCGTCACCCAGGTGGTCACCGGCCCCGGCCGCCCGGAGCACCTGACCCCGGTCCGGGAGGCGCTCGAGCATCCCCTGACCACAGACCAACAGGCCGAGATCGGAAGGGCATTCACATGACACGCGTGCTGATCCTCGGCCATGACGACGTCGTCGCGTCGCTCACCCCGGCCGACTGCGCGGCGGCGATGCGCGAGGTCCTCGCCGCCCACGCTCGCGGCGACGCGTTCATGCCCCTGCGCTCGGTGATGATGCCTCCGGGCGCCCAGGGGTTCATGGGTCTGATGCCGGCCTGGCGCGGCGGCGAGTCCGACGTGTTCGCGCTCAAGGCGATCTGCCTGCTGCCCGGCAACCCGGCCCGCGGCCTCGACACCCACCAGGGAACCGTGACCCTGTTCGACGGCGAGACCGGAGTGCCCACCGCGATCCTCGACGCGAGCGCGATCACCGCGATCCGCACCGCCGCCGTGACCGCGGTAGCCACCGACGTGCTGGCCCGCCGCGACGCGCGCGTGCTCGCGCTGATCGGCGCCGGCGTCCAGGCGCGCGCCCACCTCGAGGCGCTCAGGACCGTCCGCGACTTCGACGACATTCGCGTCTACGCGCCGACGGCCGCGCACGCGGCCGCGCTCGGCGTCGGGATCGCGAACTCAGTGCAGTACGCGGTCCGGGGTGCCGACGTCGTGGTCACCGCGACGAGCTCGCGCGAGCCGGTGATCCGGCGCGAGTGGCTGGCGCCAGGCGCCCACGTCAACGCGGTCGGCGCGAGCATGCCCAGCGCGCGGGAGATCGACACCGCAACGGTCGCCGCCAGCGCGCTGTTCCCCGACAGTCGCGAGTCTCTGCGCAACGAGGCGGGCGAGTTCCAGCTCGCCACGCAGGAGGGGCTGATCGCCGGCGAGGAGCACGTTCGCGCCGAGCTCGGCGAGGTGCTCGCCGGCCTCAAGCCGGGTCGGCAGAGCGACGAGGAGCTGACACTGTTCCGCTCGCTCGGGCTCGCGGTCGAGGATCTCGCCGCCGCCGTGCAGGCTGTCGCCGTGGCCCGCCGCGAGTCTCGGGGGACCGAGGTCGAGCTGTGATCGGGCTGCGCGAGATCGAGGACGCCCGGGGGCGGATCGCCGGGACGGCGATCCGCACGCCGCTGGTGCGGCTCCATGTCGAGGATGCACCGGCCGAGATCCACCTCAAGCTCGAGAACCTGCAGCCGATCGGCTCGTTCAAGGCGCGCGGCGCGACCAACGCGATCAAGCTCGCGCCCGAGTCCGAGCGCGCCAAGGGCCTGGTCACGGCGAGCGCCGGCAACATGGCCCAGGGGGTCGCGTGGGCGGCGCGCGAGCTCGGCGTGAGCGCGACGATCGCCGTGCCCGAGCATGCCCCCGAGGCCAAGCTCGCGGCGATCGAGCGGCTCGGGGGACGGGTGCTGAAGCTCCCGTACGACGAGTGGTGGAACGTGATCGTGACGAGCCGGGTCGAGGGGGTCGAGGGACTGTTCGTGCATCCGGTGCAGGACGAGGGCGTGATGGCCGGCAACGGCACCATCGGGCTCGAGATCCTCGACGACCTCCCCGACCCCGACGCCGTCGTCATCCCCTACGGGGGCGGCGGCCTGACCGTCGGGATCGCGAGCGCGATCCGGGCGCTGCGGCCGCAGACGAAGATCTTCACGGCCGAGCCGGAGACCGGGGCGGCGCTGGCGGCTGCGTTGAGGGCCGGCGGGCCAACCGAGGTCGACTACGAGCCCTCGTTCGTCGACGGGTCGGGCAGCCGCCGCGTGCTCGACCCGATGTGGCCGCGCGTCTCGCCGCTGATCGAGGACGCCTTCGCGATCCCGATTGCCGAGACCGCGGCGGCGGTGCGGGTGCTGGCCGAGCGCGCGCACGTGATCGCCGAGGGCGCCGGCGCGCTGGCGACGGCCGCCGCGCTCGCCGGCCGCGCCGGCACGGGCAAGGTCGTATGCATCGTCTCCGGGGGCAACATCAATCCGCGCAAGCTGGCCGAGATCCTCACCGGAGCCGACGGGTGAGGCCGGGGTCGAGCAAGAGAGGTGAGGGATGAGCGAGCCCGCCCACGAGGACATGCATTCACCCGTCCTGCCGGGACGGGGCGCGAGCGACTACGAGCGCTACCTGCGCACCGATGAGCTGCTGTCGCTGCAGAAGACGCCCGAGGAGCGCGTCCACCACGACGAGCTGCTGTTCCAGACCGTCCATCAATCCTCGGAGCTGTGGCTGAAGCTGGCGTGCAGCGAGGTCGAGGAGGCGGCGGGGGCGCTCGGCCGGGACGACGCCGACGGCGCGGTCCGGCTGCTGCGCCGCGCCGTGCTCAGCATCCAGTACGTGACCACGAACCTCGACATGCTCAACCAGATGGACCCGTGGGAGTACCAGCAGATCCGCGTCGTGCTCGGACACGGCAGCGGCTTCGACTCGCCCGGCTTTCGCCGCGTCGCCGCACGCCACCCAGCAGCTGTGGAAGGCGTTCGACGCCCGACTCGAGCAGGCCGGGCTCGACCTCGTGACGCTCTACCAGCACGGCCGCGAGCACGAGACGCTCTACCAGGTCGCCGAGCTCCTGACCGAATGGGATGAGCGGATCTGGGTGTGGCGCTTCCGCCACTACTCGATCGTCGCCCGGGCGCTCGGAGAGCAGACGGTCGGCACGCAGGGCACGCCCGTGCAGGTGCTCGGCAAGCTGATCGCCCAGCGCCAGCTGCCGCGTCTGTGGGAGACCCGCAGCCGGCTCGTGGAGCTGTTCGACGCCGAGCGCGAGCGCCCGCCGGGTTAATTGCTCAGGCCGAGCACGCGCTCCCCAACCCCGCCACGAGCCGATCGACCTCGTCCGGGCTGTTGTAGTGGATGAAGCCGATCCTGATCGCCTGCTCGGGATAGCCGAGGCGCTTGTAGAGATCGAGCGAGTACCAGGAGTCATGCGCCCAGACCCCGATGTCGAGTGAGGCCAGGTGCGCCGCGACGTCCGCCGCCGCCACGCCCTCGACGTTGACCAGAAACGTCGGCACGCGACCCTCCATCCCCGGCAGACCGTAGATCGTCACGGCGTCGGAGATCTCGGAGACGAACCGCTCGCCGAGCGAGCGCTCGTAGGGCTCGATCGCCTCGAATCCGCCGATCGAATCGAGGTAGTCGATCGTGGCGTTGAAGCCGGCCAGCAGCTCGTAGGGCTGCGTGCCGGTCTCGAAGCGGCGGCCGAGCGGGTCGTTCGGCGCCGGGCGGACCTTGTAGGGCCGCCACGTCTCGAGCACCGAGGCGCGCCCGTAGGCCATCCCGAGGTGGGGGCCACAGAACTTGTAGGGCGAGCAGATCAGCACGTCGGCGTCGATCGCGCGCACGTCGATCGGCTCGTGGGCGGCGTAGTGAACGGCGTCGATCCAGGCCAGCGCGCCCGCGTCGTGCGCCATCGCCGCGACGCGCCGCGCGTCGACGATCGTCCCGACCGCGTTCGAGGCCCAGGCGAAGGCGACCACCCGGACCCGGCCGGACCCAAGCTTCGCCGCGAGGTCGTCGTAGTCGAGCGTGGTGTCGGCGTTCAGCTCGATGTGGTGCACGACCAGGTCCCGGTCGTGCGCGAGCTCGAGCCACGGGGCGACGCCGCCGTCGTGGTCGAGCGAGGAGACGAGGATCTCGTCGCCCGCCTCGAACGATCTGCCGGCGGTGCGCGACAGGGTGAAGTTGAGCGAGGTCATGTTGGCCCCGAAGATCACCTCGTGCGTCTCGCAGCCGAGGAACCGCGCCGCCTTGCCCTCGGCCTCCTCGAGGATCTGCTGCACGCGCCTGCTGGTCGCATAGCCGGCGCCGAGGTTGGCGCTCGCCTCGCGCATTGCGCGGGCGACCGCGTCACCGACCTCGTCGGGGACCTGCGAGCCGCCTGGGGCGTCGAGAAAGGCGAAGCCGCCCTGTAGCGAGGAGTACCGCTTCCTGACCGCGCCGACCTCGATCGTGTGGGACAGCGCTTCGGGCATGGCCAGCTCCTCTCGATCGCACCGGGGGCTAACCGAATCACAAACGACCGTGCCTTGAACCGGCTCACCCCTAGATGATTTGATCAAATAGAACATCAAATCCCGGAGGAGCGCACTCGAGGAGGAGGAGGGCACCTGTGGAGGAGGGCACGTGAGTTTTCGCGTCGTACGCAGCTCGGAGGCCGGCTGGCAGGGCACCGCGTCCGACGGAGGTGGTCAGATCAGCCTCGGCAGCGGCGCCTTCGAAGGTCCGTACTCGCTCCGGGCCAGGGTCGAGGACGGCCAGCGCGCGACCAACCCGGAGGAGCTGCTCGGCGCCGCCGAGGCCGGGTGCTTCACGATGTCGTTGGCCAGCGTGCTCGGCGACGCCGGCCACCCGGCCCGGGATCTGCGCACGACCGCGCGAGTGACGCTCGAGCAGGTCGGCAGCGCCTTCAACATCACGCGGATCGAGCTGCGGACGGTCGGCGACGTGCCGGGCATCGACGCCGAGCAGTTCTCGGTCTTCGCCGCCGAGGCCAAGGACTGCACGGTCTCGCGGGTGCTGACGGGCACCGAGGTCACGCTCGACGCCCAGCTTGCAGGCGATTGACCGGGATGAAGGTAGTTGACCGGGCGAACGCGAATGTGAAAGGGTGGCCCGTGACCATCAGCCCCCGAGTGGTCGATTCCGGAGCCGGGCGCGGCGCCGAGATACCGACGGTCGGGCCCCAGACGAGCTTCGAGCCGCTCGCCCAGGCGGTGGTGCAGATCCCGCCCACTGAACGGACGGCGGCGCAGACCGGTGCCGGCGAGACGGTGTTGTTCGTCCTCGCGGGTGCGGGGACGCTGACGGTGAACGGCGCCGAGCATGAGCTCGAGCCCGAGAGCGGCGCGTACCTCGCCCCTGGCGAGGAGTACGAGCTCGAGTGCACCGGCGACGACGCGCTCCGGCTGGTGCGCGTGACGATCCCCGACCCTGAGACGGCAAGCGGGCAGGACGGCGAGCGCGAGGTGGTCCGCCGCCTCGCCGAGCAGGAGGCGCAGGACGCGACCACCGACCGCGAGTTCCGGATCGTTGCCGACCCGAGCAGCGGCCTGCGCTCGGCCACGCACTTCGTCGGCTACATCCCGACCGCTCGCGCGCCCGAGCACTTCCACACCTACGACGAGGTGATCTACGTGCTCGACGGCGAGGGCGTGTTTCACGCCGGCGATCTTCACGAGCCGCTGGGCCCCGGCTCGTGCATCCAGCTTCCCGCCCGGACCGTCCACTGCCTGGAGAACACGGGCACCGCCACGATGCGCGTGGTGGCGGTCTTCCGGCCGGCCGGCTCGCCGGCGGCCGCCTATTACCCGGACGGAACCCCTGCCTACGTAACCGACTCCAACTGACCGTGATGCATCACAAGAGGAGAGGACCAAACCAATGAAGGGACGGACCATCATCGCCGCGATGGCGCTCGCCGCATTTGTGGTGGGCTGCGGCTCAAGCAGCTCGAGCAGCAGCAGCTCGAGCACCCAGGCCGCGAGCGCCAGCAGCAGCAGCAAGTGCGCGACGTCGGTCGGGATCCAAGCTCCGCTCACCGGTCCGGTGGCGGTTCTCGGCCAGGAGCAGCTCGCGTTCGCGAAGCTCGCCGTCCAGATGGACAACCAGGCCAACGGCACGAACATCACTCTCGTCCAGGGCGACACCCAGCTGATGCCTGCCCAGGCGACAACCGTGACCCAGCAGTTCATCGCGAACAACAAGATCGTCGCGGTTGTCGGGCCCGCCGGCAGCCAGGAAGTCCTGGCGGTCGGACCGCTGATGGGTCGCGCCGGACTGGCGTTCATCACCGGATCGGCGACGAACACGACCCTGACCAACGGCAAGAACCCGACGTTCTTCCGCGTCGTTTCGAAGGACGCCGTGCAGGGTCCACAGGACGCCAACTACATCGTCACGCACCTGCATCCGAAGGCGCTGATGATCGTCGACGACCAGGAGGCGTACTCGACCGGGTTGGTCTCGTCGATGACGCCTGTGTTCAAGGCGGCCGGGATCTCGGTCGACCACGAGTCGGTCAGCCAGAAGACGACCGACTTCTCATCGCTGGTCAGCAAGGTGAACGGAAACACCTCGGTCGTCGTGCTGCCGTGGCAGGTCGCGGCGAACGGGGAGCAGTTCGGAAAGAACCTCGCCGAGCAGAAGAAGAAGGCCGTGATCTTCGGAACCGACGGTTTGCAGTCATCGTCGTTCACGATTCCGGGGTCGTACGTCTCGGCGTTCGGGCCTGACATCAAGGCGATTCCGGCGGATGCCTCGATCGCGGCCGCGGCGGCCAAGACGTATCCGAAGTACGGAACGTTCGGACCGCCCGTGTTCGCGGCCACGCACGTGATCGACCAGGCGATCGCCTCGGTCTGCAAGTCCGGTCAGACGCCGACCCGAAGCAACGTGCTGGCGGCGATCAAGGCCACCAACGAGCCGACCTCGATCCTCGGACAGCCGATCAAGTTCGACGCCCATGGCGATCTCGTGGGCGCGAAGTGGTTCCTGTTCAAGATCAGCCCGCAGGGCAAGTACGTGCTGGTCACCAACTCGTGACCAGTTGACGCGATAGACGCCGGCGGCGCGTGCTGAAAGGCGCGCGCCGCCGCGCGTTTGTATAAGACCGCCGCGCATGCGCTTCTTCGTCCAAGAACTGGTCAACGGCCTCACTCAGGGCAGCCTCTACGCGCTGATCGCGCTCGGCTACTCGATGGTCTACGGAGTGCTGAAGCTGCTCAACTTCGCCCACGGCGACCTGTACATGGTCGGGGCGTTCATCGGCTACTTCGTGATCCAGTGGTTCGGCGGACCGACGGCGCTCAGTGTCCCGGTACCGGTCCTGCTGCTGGTCATGTTCCTGGTCGCCGGCGGCGGCGTCGGGATGCTCGGGGTGGCGATCGAGCGCTTCGCCTACCGACCGTTGCGCGACGCGCCGCGGATCGCCCCGCTGATCACGGCGCTGGGGGTCTCGTTCCTGCTCGAGAACACGATGCTGCTGCTGTTCGGCGCCTCGTACCGGGACTACAACACCTCGGCCTTCATCCCATTCTCGACCGGCATCCACATCGGCGTACTCAACATCGACATCGTCAGGATCATGGTGATCGTCCTCAGCATCCTGCTGATGCTCGGCCTCACGCTGATCGTCAACCGCACCAAGCTCGGCAAGCAGATGCGGGCCGTCGCCGCGGACCGCGAAGCCGCGGAGATGCTCGGGATCAACGTCGACTTCACGATCGCCGCGACGTTCTTCCTCGGCTCGGCCCTCGCGGGCGTCGCCGGCGTGATGGCCGGCCTGGTGTTCAATCAGGTCTACACCCTGATGGGCTTCGTGGCCGGCCTGAAGGCGTTCACCGCAGCGGTCGTCGGCGGCATCGGCTCGATTCCGGGCGCGATGCTCGGGGGCATGCTGATCGGACTCGCCGAGTCGTTCGTGACCGGCTACATCTCCTCCACGTACACGAACCTGATCGTGTTCGGAATCCTGATCGTGATGATGCTGGTACGCCCGACGGGGTTGCTCGGGAAGGTGCCGCTCCAGAAGGTGTGAGGTGAGCGTCGAGCCCACAGATCCCTCGATCGGCGTCGACGAATGGGTCGCGCGCACCGGACAGCGCAGGGAGTACGCGCCGGGCTGGCGCGGCGACGTTCAGCGCCGGTGGGAGCGCGTCGGCTGGTGGCCGCGGCTGGGGCTAGCCGCGCTCGCGGGTGCGGCCGTTCCGCTGCTGACCGTCAACGACTTCCAGCTCCAGGTCGGGATCAACGCGCTGCTGCTGGCCCTGCTGGCGTTGGGGCTGAACATCTCGGTCGGCTGGGCCGGGCTGCTCGATCTCGGGTTCATCGCGTTCTACGGCTTCGGCGCCTACGCGTTCGCGCTCCTGTCCTCGAACCAGCTCGGCCACGGCATCCATCTGCCCGCGGAGCTCTCGATCCCGATCGTGATGGTTGGCGCGGCGTGTCTGGGGCTGATCGTGGCGCTGCCGTCGCGCCGCCTGATCGGTGACTACCTGGCGATCATCACGCTGTTCTTCGGCGAGGCGTTCGTCGAGTTCACCAACAACGTCGCGCCGAGCAAGCTCGGGGGGCCCAACGGGATCGTCGCGATCGACCCGATCAAGGGGTTCGGCGGGCAGATCATCACCAACCACGGCTACTTCTATCTGCTGCTGATCCTGCTGGTGGTGGCGGTCGCGGCGCTCCACCTGCTCGACACCTCGCGCACCGGCCGAGCCTGGCGCGCGGTGCGAGAGGACCCGCTCGCGGCCGAGATGATGACCATCCCGGTCAACCGGGTGAAGTTGATGGCGTTCAGCTTCGGCGCGGTGATCGCCGCGCTCGCGGGCACCGTGTTCGCCGCCCAGCAGATCAGCGTCTTCCCGACCGACTTCGACACGCCGTTCCTGATCCTGATCTACGCGGCGCTGATCCTCGGGGGCGCGGGCAGCATCGGGGGCGCGGTGCTGGGAGGCCTCGTGCTGTCGATCACGCTCGACGGCTTTCTGCGCAGCCCCACCGAGGCCGGGTACCTGTTCTACGGGGTGATCCTGCTCACGCTGATCGTCAAGCTGCGGCCGTGGACGAGGCTGGCGGCGGTGCTCGGCGGGACGGTCGTGTTCGGTTTCGTGATGCACGCGATCGTCAAGGCGATCTCCGCGAATGCGGTGGCCAGCGGCCCGCAATCGAGCGGCTGGATCGCCAATGCGGTGCGCCATTGGGTGATCGTGCCGGCCAATGCGACCCGATGGGGCAACATCGGGTTCGTGCTCCTGCTCTGCCTGCTGATCGCGATCGTCCAGACTCGCGGCCGCGTGCGGACCATCCTGCTCGTGCCGACGCTCTACCTCGCCGTGTGCGTGTGGGAGGGGCGGCTCGTCGCCGAGCCCGCGATCACGCGCCAGCTTCTGATCGGCGCCATCCTGGTCGTGATGATGAACGCGCGACCACAGGGACTGCTGGGTTCGCGACGCGTGGAGGTGGTGTAGTTGCCGCTGCTCGAGATCGACAAGGTCTCACTCACGTTCGGCGGCCTGCGCGCCCTCACCGAGCTCGAGCTGCACGTCGGCGAGCGCGAGGTCGTCAGCGTGATCGGACCCAACGGCGCGGGCAAGACCTCGGTCTTCAACGTCCTCACCGGCGTCTACGACCCGACCGAGGGCGATATCCGCTTCGACGGGCGAGAGCATCGTCGGCAAGGCGCTCGCACCAGATCACCCGCATGGGAATCGCACGCACGTTCCAGAGTCTCCGGCTGTTTCTGAACATGTCGGTGATCGAGAACGTGACGGCCGCGACCTACGGCGACACCAAGGCGATGCCGTGGGAGTCGATCCTGCGGCTGCCGCGCGCCCGGCGGGAGGAGCGCGAGGTGCGCCAGCTGGCCGAGAACATCCTCTCGTTCTTCGGCCAGCGGCTGGCCGGGTACCGCTGGGATCAGCCGGCGTACTCGCTCTCCTACGCAAACCGCCGCCGGCTCGAGATCGCGCGCGCGCTGGCGACCCAGCCCAAGCTGCTGCTGCTCGACGAGCCCGCCGCCGGCATGAACCCCAACGAGACGCATGAGGTGACCGAGCTGATCGGCCGCCTGCGCGATGAGCTCGGCGTCGCGATCCTCGTGATCGAGCACGACATGCACGTCGTCGAGGGATGCTCCGATCGCGTCGTCGCGCTCGACCACGGCGTCAAGATCGCCGAGGGAGGCTTCCACCAGGTCGCCTCTCATCCCGCGGTGGTCGAGGCGTATCTCGGACGCGATCCCGAGGCGCTGGCGGAGGCTTAGTGCACTAGTGCTGCTCGCGCTCGACAACGTCACCACGTACTACGCGCAGATGCGGATCCTCGAGGGGATCAACCTCCAGGTCGACGACGGCGAGCTCGTGTGCCTGCTCGGGGGCAACGCGTCGGGCAAGTCGACCACGCTGAAGACGATCCTCGGGCTCGTGCGGCCGCGCGCCGGCCGCGTGCTGCTGTCGGGCGAGGACGTCTCGCAGTGGCCGGTGCCGCAGCGGATCGCCCACGGGATCGCGATCGTGCCCGAGAACCGGCGGCTGTTCGGCGACATGACCGTGCGGGAGAACCTCGAGCTCGGCGCGGTGCTGCAGGACGGCTCGACGTTTGCGGACGACCTCGAGCGCGTGCACAACCTGTTCCCGCGGCTGTACGAGCGCCGCGGTCAGCTCGCCGGGACGATGTCGGGCGGCGAGCAGCAGATGGTCGCGATGGCCCGGGCGCTGATGTCGCGCCCGCGTCTGCTGCTGATGGACGAGCCCTCGATGGGCCTCTCGCCCGCGCTCGTGCAGCAGAACTTCCGCATCATCAAGGAGGTCCACGAGTCCGGCGTGGCCGTGCTGATGGTCGAGCAGAACGCGACCATGGCGCTCTCGATCGCGGACCGCGGCTACGTCCTCTCGACCGGCGAGATCGTTCTCTCCGGGCCGGCCGGCGACCTGCTCAAGAGCGAGGATCTGAAGCGGGCCTACCTCGGCCGCTGAGCTCGTGCGCGCGGGGGCGATCACACTCGACGAGGCCGATCCGCTGCGCTCGTTCCGCGAGCGCTTCGTGATCGACGACGCTCGTCTATCTGGACGGCAACTCGCTCGGCCGGCTGCCGCGGGCGACGATCGAGCGCGTGCGCTCGACCGCTCGAGCGTCAGTGGGGCGAGCGGGTGATCCGCGCCTGGGACGAGGGGTGGCTCGAGCTCCCGCTCACGATCGGTGACCAGCTCGGGGAGGCCGCGCTCGGCGCCGCGCCCGGCCAGGTCGCCGTCGGCGACTCGACCACGGTCTGCTTCTACAAGCTCGCCTCGGCCGCGCTCGACCTGCGCCCCGGACGGACCGAGATCGTCTGCGACGTCGACAACTTCCCGACCGATCGCTACGTGCTCGAGGGGCTTGCCGCCGCGCGCGGGCTCGAGATCGTGTGGCTCGAGGGCGATCGCTGCGGCCGGCCCGACCGTCGAGCAGGTCGCAGCCGCTCGTCTGCGAGCGCACCGCGCTGGTCACCTTCTCGCACGTCTCCTACCGCTCGGCGGCGATCGCGGACATGGCGTGCGATCACCTCGGTCGCCCACGCGGCCGGCGCGCTGACGCTTTGGGATCTCAGCCACAGCGCCGGCTCCGTGCCGGTCGCGCTCGACGCCGACGACAGCGATCTGGCCGTCGGCTGCACCTACAAGTACCTCAACGGCAGGCCCGGGCGCGCCCGCGTACATGTACGTGCGCCGCGCGCTCCAGGACGCAGGTCCGCCAGCCGATCTGGGGCTGGCTCGGGCGCCGCGACCCGTTCGAGATGGCTCAGGGCTACGTGCCCGCCGCGGGGATGGCGGGCCTGCTGTCGGGGTCGCCGCCGATCCTCTCGCTCGTGGCCGTCGAGGAGGGGGTGCGGCTCGTGGCCGAGGCCGGGATCGGCGCGATCCGCGACGAAGGGCATCGCGCTGCACCGAGTACGCGATCGCGCTCGCCGACGAGCGGCTCGCGAGCGGGCTCTCGGTCGCCTCGCCGCGCGACCCGCTCCTCCGCGGCGCGCACGTGGCCCTCGCCCACCCGGACGCGAAGCGCCTGTGCGCGCAGCTGATCGAGCGCGACGTTATTCCTGATTTTCGCCGCCCGGACGTGATCCGATTCGGCCTGTCCCCGCTGACGACACGGTTCGTCGACGTGTGGGACGGGGTGGACGCACTGCGTCAGCTGCTGGCCGGGTCGAAGCGGTAGGAGCCGACGGCGGTCATCTCGCTCGAAACCGGCGGCTCCTCGCAGCGCTCCGCGATCCCTGCCGTGAACGCGCGGAAGGCCTCGATCCCGGGCAGCGGATTCGGCCCGTCGTGCGACGGCGACGTGGACGAAGCTGACGCCGTCCTCGAGCTTGAACGTGGCGTAGTGAAAGCCGTCGGGCTGAGCCCGTGCCAGCTCGTCGTACACCGCGCGCACGAGCGCCTCGTTGCGCTCCACCTGGTCGGGCTTGAGTCGATAGCGGACGATTACCTGTCTCATGATCCTTCTCCTTCGAGGGCGGGGATGGCGGTGCGGGGCGCGATCGTATCCTCGCGCCGGCGCGCCGATGTGATCGCGAGTCCGGCCAGCGCGCCCACGAGCGAGAGCGTGGCCGAGACCGCGGTGGCGGCCGTGAAGCCGTCGGTGAACGCGTGTGGTGACGCGTAGCTTCCGGCGCCGGTGAACACCGCGACCGCAATCGCGAGTCCGAACGCGCCGCCGAGCTGGCGCATCATGCTGACGGCGCCCGAGGCTGTCCCGATGTCGGCCTCGGTGACCGAGCTGACGACCGAGTTCTGCCCCGGCGGGATCGCGGCCGACACTCCCGCGCCGGCGAGGATCAGCGGCGGGATCATCGCCGCGTAGCTCATCCCCACCGAGGCGATCAGCGCGACCCAGGCGAACCCCGCCGCCTGCATCAGCAGCCCGGTCACGATCAGCGGGCGCTCGCCGATCCGCTCGATCAGTCCCCCGGAGATCGGCGCGACGATGAACACCGTCGCCGTCCACGGCAGAAGCCGCAGTCCGGCCTGCAGCGGCGACTGCCCGAGCCCGTTCTGCTGGAACTGGGCGAAGAAGAAGACGGCGCTGAACAGGCCGGCGTAGAGGAGGAAGTTGGCCGCGTTGCCGTACGCGAAGCGCGGCGATGCGGAACAGCCGCATCGGCAGCATCGGCTCGCTGGCGCGCAGCTCCCGTAGGCGATGAACGCCGCGGTCAGCGCGACGCCCGCGGCCAGCGTGCCGACGATCTCGACGCTGCCCCAGCCGACCGTGTTGCCGCGCACGAGGCCCCACACGAGCCCGAGGGCGGCGCCGGTCACGAGCAGCAGACCCGGCACGTCGAGCGAGGTGCGTGGGCCACGGCTCTCGTCGATCCGCCGCAGGACGAGCGGGATCGCCGCCAGCCCGATCGGGACGTTCAGCCAGAAGATCCACTGCCACGCGAGTCCCTGCGTGACCGCGCCGCCGACCACCGGCCCGGCGAGGACGGCGATCCCGGTGATCCCGCTGAAGATGCCGAGCGCAGCGCCGCGGCGCGCGGGCGGGAAGGCGGCGGACAGGAGCGCGAGCGACATCGGCGCGACGACGGCGGCCCCGGCGCCCTGCACGGCGCGCGCGGCGATCAGCCAGCCGATGCTGGGCGCGAGCGCGCACGCGGCCGAGGCGGCCACGAACAGTCCCATCCCGGCCGCGTACAGGCGTCTGCGTCCGTAGCGGTCGCCGAGCGCGGACGCGCTCATCAGCAGCACGGCGAAGCTCAGCCCGTAGGCGTTGACGGTCCATTCGAGCTGCTCGATCGACGCGTCGAGGTGCAGGCGGATCGTGCTGAGGGCGGTCGAGACGACGGTCACGTCGAGGGCGACCATCAGCGAGGAGACCGAGGTCAGCGCGAGCACCCATTTCTGCTTGGTTGTCATCAGTGCCTCCTGTCGAGGTGGGTTGCTCAATGAGACACCGGCGCCCGCTACAACTGACCGATGAATTTCGCGCCCGCGGGGTGTCACAACGCGTGATGACTGAGATCACGCTGACCCGCGCCCGCGCGGGTGACGACGAGGCGTTTCGCTCACTCACGGATCCGTACCGCCGGGAGCTCCAGCTCCACTGCTACCGGATCCTCGGCTCGGCCCAGGATGCGGAGGACATGCTTCAGGAAACTCTTCTCGCCGCGTGGCGGGGGCTCGACCAGTTCGAGGGCCGGTCGACATTCCGGGCCTGGCTCTACCGGATCGCCACCAACCGCTGCCTGAACGCGCTGCGCGACAGCGGCCGCCGGCCGCTTCAGACCCTTTCGGACTACCCCCAGCCGACCCGGATCGGCGAGCCGACCTGGCTCGAGCCCTATCCCGACGAGATGCTCGACGGTGTTCCGGACGCCACGCCTGGGCCCGACGCCCGCTACGAGCTCAAGGAGTCGGTCGCGCTCGCGTTCGTGACCGGCCTTCAGCACCTGCCCCCGCGCCAGCGCGCGGTGCTCGTGCTGCGAGACGTGCTCGGCTTCCACGCGGCGGAGATCGCCGAGATGCTCGAGACGACCGAGGGGTCGGTCAACAGCGCCCTGCAGCGCGCGCGGGGCGCGCTCGACGCGCGGCCGGCGGCCAACCGCGAGCGGGCGCCGCTGCCGCACTCGACGGGTGAGCGCGAGCTGGTCTCCCGCTTCGCCGAGGCTTTCGACCAGCGACGACATCGACGCCGTCGTCGCCCTGATGACCGACGACGTGCTGCTCACGATGCCGCCCGAGCCGCTCGAGTACGAGGGCCCGGTCACTGTGGCGGCGTTCCTGCGCGACCGCCACGGCGCCCGCGGGGGCCGGCGGATGCGCCTGGTCGCCACGCGCGCGAACGGGCAGCCCGCGTTCGGTCACTACGTAGAGGATCCGCACGCCCCTGTCCTGCGCTTCGCCGGGATCATCGTCCTGACCCTGCGGGGGGATGCGATCTCGGGCGTGACCCGGTTCGCCGACACCGGGGTCGTGCGGCAGTTCGGGCTGCCGCGGACGCTCCGGCTCTAAGGGCTAGCGAGCAGTGACCAGGGCCGCGCTCGCGGCCGGGACGGTGACCCGGTAGGTGCCGTCCTCAGACCTCGCCGTGCTCTCGTGCCTGGTTCCGGTGAGTCGCCCGGTGCCCGTCTGTGCGCCGAAGCTCTGCCCGCCGATCGTGACCCCCGTCGTCGCCTGCAGGGTCGGCGCCTCGAGGCGTTGCACCGCCGCCGTGCCCTGCGCGGGCAGGCCGAGCGTGACCTCCCGCTGCTGGGATCCGTAGTTGACCAGCACCGTTCGGATGACCCCGTCGGTCCCGCGGGTCGAGAACACGTCGAGGGCGGGGGCGACGTGGCCCGAGCCCGCGAGCAGCTGCGACCCCGGAGGAGCGGCCCGGGCGAACATCAGCATCCCGTAGTAGACCGGCTTGACTGACGCGCGCCAGGCGCCGCCGGCGTGCTGGAACGTGAACGGCTCATAGCGAGCGCCGGCGAAGGTGTGGAAGTTGACCCCTCTGACGCCGATCTTGGCGAGCTGGAACAGCGTGTCGAGGGCCCAGAGGGACGAGGCGAAGGTGTCGCTGACGCCGCGCGTCCCGCCACAGTTGACGCTGCCCAGCTCATCGACGCGCAGCGGGACGGGAAGGTGCGTGTAGGGGGAGACGGTCGCCGCCAGCCCCTGGGTCGCGAATGGCGTGAGCAGATTCTGGATCGTGTGGTACTGCTGGCGACGTCGGGGAGGTGAAGCAGCCGCGCGTCGCGTAGCGGTGGAGCGTCACCAGCCTCAGCCGTGGCTCCGCGCTGATCAGGTTCGGCGCATAGGCGCTCCACACCGGCTGGCCGGAAGCCGGGCCGGCGAGCGGGAGCCGCGGCAGGACGTTCGCCATCCGCGCATAGTCGCGCCCGAAGGCGGCCGGGCTGTAGCCGCGCCGCCTGCGCCTTGACCGCGTGCCCCCCGACGCGGTACCACGGGAACATGCCGTACAGCTCGGGCTCGTTGCCGAGCTCGAGCGCCTCGATCCGCCGCGCCCCGATCCGGTGCGCGAGCTGCTCGGCCTCGTGCCTGGCCAGCGTCGTGTTGTTCGCCTTCAGGTTGATGCCGAGCACGAGGCGGGCGTGCAGCGCGCGGGCGAGGGCAGCGGTGACGCTCGCCCAGCGGGGTGTGAGGGAGTATGTGACGCCGCCCGGCCGCGCCATGCCCCGCACCGGCCACCACGTGCGATCCGTGCTGTCGCCGCCGATCCGCAGTACGGGCGTCTGCCCCGGGGTCAGGTTGCGGACGAGCTGCTCGAACACCGGATTGAGCGCATCGGGGTTCGTGCCGGTGTAGGCGGTCACCGCCTCGTACTCGAGCGAGAGGCCGATGAAGCCGGAGGGCATCCGCGGCGCGGCCGGCGGATCGCGCAGCGTGACCGCGACCGGCTTGGGGTCCGAGCGGCCCGGGGACGCGATCAGCCCCACGACGATCGCCGCCACCAGCGCCAGCAGCGAGAGGTAGCGGAGGCGAAACACGGCGAGCAGATTAGGCGGTACGGGTTAAGAGAGCTTCTCTAGCGGGAGTAATGCAACAAATTCGCCTCCGCGATTGCGGCCGCGGCGCGAAAGTCACGCTGACGGGGACTTTTCAGCCTCCCTCGCTTCGGCCGGGCCAATTTTGTTGCGTTAGTAACGCTCTGGCGGCTCAGCGATGGCGGGTCGCCCGGCGCCGGGGCGCACCGTCGCCGCATCACACCGCTACGCCTGGATCCCGCCGCCGTCGACGACCAGCGCCTGGCCGCTGATCGCCGCCGCCGCGTCGGAGGCGAGGAACACGATCGCGTCGGCCACCTCGTCGGGTTCGAGCAGGCGGCCGAGCGGCGACTGGCGCGCCAGCGCGGCCTCGCTCTCGGCCTCCGTCCGCCCGGTTGTCTCGACGATTCGCGCGATCGCGCGGGCGGTCAGGTCGGTGCGGACGAAGGTGGGGCAGACGGCGTTGACTCGGACGCCGGTACCGCTCAGCTCGCTCGCGACCGCTCGGGTGAGACCGATCGCGGCGTGCTTGGAGGAGGTGTACGCGGTCGTGTACGGGGTGCCGATCCGTCCCGCCGTGGAGGCGACGGTGACGATCGCGCCGCGGCCGCGCTCGCGCATCCCGGGCACGACCTCGCGCATGCACAGAAACGGCCCGGTGACGTTGACGTCGAAATGGCGGCCCCAGCTCTCGAGTGTCGTGCGGTGCAGCGGCGCCGACTCGGCCATCCCGGCGTTGTTGACGAGCACGTCGACCGCGCCGATGGCGGTGAACGCCTTCCTGACCGACCCCTCGTCGGTGACATCGCACACCGCCGTGCGGACGTCGGCGAGCCGCTCGAGCGCCTCGCGGTCGCGCCCCAGTGCGAACACCTCGTCGCCGAGGGCGCGGAACCGATTGACGGTGGCGAGGCCTATGCCCTTGGCGCCGCCGGTCACCACCACGCGGCGGCTCATCGCGGGATCAGATCCATTGATGACACCTCTCCTGCCTAGTGTGTCGAGTTTCGCTGGGGCGTGCAAGCGATTGAATTCGCCGTCGTGCTGATTCATGTGATGCTCGCGAGCGGGGGAGCGCTGCTCGTCTACGTGCTTGCGCTGTGGCTGGTGAGCCTGCCGCTCCACGACGTCTCGATCGTCGACCCGGGCTGGGCGTTTGGGTTCGTGATCGTGGCCTGGATCGCGTTCGCGGTCGGGGATGGGTGCCCGGGACGGCGGTGGCTGATGGCGCTGCTCGTGTCGGTTTGGGGGTTGCGGCTGTCCGGCTATCTGCTGCTGCGCAAGCTCCGCGCCCCCGGCGAGGATCCGCGCTACGGCGAGTGGCGCGAGCGTCACGGCTCGCGCTTCGCGCTGATCAGCCTGTTCACCGTGTTCCTGTTCCAGGGGCTGCTGATCTGGATCGTCTCGCTCCCGGTCCAGGCCGCTGCCCCGCAGCCCGACGCGCTTGGCCCGCTCGATTGGGTCGGCGTCGCGTTCTGGGCCGTCGGCCTCTTCTTCGAGGCGGTCGGCGACCACCAGCTGGGCCGCTTCCGGGCCGATCCGGCCAACAAGGGCAAGGTGATGGACCGCGGCCTGTGGCGCTACACCCGCCACCCGAACTACTTCGGTGACTTCATGGTCTGGTGGGGGATCTACCTTGTCGCGGCCTCGACGGGCGGCGCCTGGTGGACCGTGATCGCGCCGATCGTGATGTCAATTCTGCTGATTCGGGTCTCAGGCAAGGGTCTGCTCGAGGAGCGGATGAAGGACCGCCCCGGCTACGCCGAGTATCTGGCTCGGACGAGCGGATTCTTTCCCCTGCCGCCCCGGTCGAGCAAGTAGGTTTTGATCCGAATTGGCGGGGAGCGCGAATAGAGGGGCATGAGGGTCGCGATCATCGGCGCAGGGGTCTCAGGACTCGTTGCGGCACATCTACTGCAGGAAGAACACGAACTCGTAGTGTTCGAGGCCGCGGACTATGCGGGCGGGCACGCCAACACGGTCGACGTCGAGACCGAGGACGGGGTAGTCGGAGTCGACACCGGTTTCATCGTCTACAACGACCGCAACTACCCCAACTTCGAGCGCCTGCTGGCCGAGCTTGGCGTCCCGACCCAGCCGTCGGAGATGAGCTTCGGGGTCAGCGACGGGGCCGGCTTCGAGTACAACGGCGCCTCGGCCAACGGCCTGTTCGCTCGGCGCTCGAACCTGGTGCGGCCGTCCTTTCACCGGATGATCGCCGACCTGCTGCGCTTCAACCGCGACGCGCTCGAGCTGCTCCAGTCCGACCGCGACCCATCGCTGCGGGAGTGGCTGGCCCAGCGGCGCTACTCGGAGAGTTTCGTCGAGCGGCTGATCGTCCCGCAGGCCTCGGCCGTGTGGTCGGCCGACCCGGAGCAGATGTGGACGTTCCCGGCCCGCTTCCTGCTCGAGTTCTTCGACAACCATGGCGTCCTCGGCTTCCGCGACCGGCCGCAGTGGCGCACCGTCACCGGCGGCTCGCGCGTGTACGTGGACGCGATCCTCGACTCGCTCGAGGCGGAGGTGCGGCTCTCGACCCCGGTGCAATCGGTCGCGCGCTTCGACGATCACGTCGCGATCCGGGCGGCAGGATCGGTGCACCGCTTCGACGCGGTTGTGTTCGCCACCCACTCCGATCAGGCCCTTTCTCTGCTCGCCGATCCCAGCGATACTGAGCGCGAGCTGCTTGGTGCGATCCCGTATCAGCCGAACGAGGCGGTTCTGCACACCGACCGCTCGCTCCTGCCACGCCGCCGGCGCGCGTGGGCGAGCTGGAACTACCACGTGTGCGAGGGCGAGGTCGGGCGCCCGACCGTCACCTACGACATGAACCGCCTGCAGTCGCTGCGCTCGGCGGAGCAGTTCTGCGTGACGCTGAACCGCACCGACGCGATCGATCCGACCAAGATCATCCGCAAGGTCCAGTACGCGCATCCGGTGTACACGCGCGAGGGCGTGGACGCGCAGGAGCGTGTCGAGGAGATCAGCGGACAGCGCCGCACGCACTACTGCGGCGCCTATTGGGGCTGGGGCTTTCATGAGGACGGCGTCGCGAGTGGAGTCCGCGTCGCTCGCGCGATCGGCGCGAGGGAGGCGCTGCCACTCGCGGCATGAGCACCGTCTACGAAGGCACGATCCGCCACCGGCGCTTCGCGGTCCGCGGTCACGAGCTCCGCCACCGGGTTTCGATGGCCTATCTCGAGCTCGACGAGGCGGCAGCCGAGCCGGTCCGGACCCTCGTGCGCGAAAACACGGGATCGGCCCCCGCAGGGCCGATCCACATCCTCACCCTCCCGGCGCGCCTCGGCAAGGCGTTCAACCCGGTCAGCTTCTACTACTGCTTCACACCCGACGAGCGCCTCGACGCGGTCGTCGCCGAGGTCACGAGCACGCCCTGGGGCGAGCGGCACTCGTACGTGCTCGGGCGGACGAATGAACGAGGTGTGCTTTGCGGCACGTTCGGTAAGAAGATGCATGTGTCGCCCTTCATGGGGATGGAGCAGACGTATCGATTCCGTACGGCCGCGCCCGGCCAGACGCTGTCGGTGCACATCGAGAGCTTCGAGGGCGACTCGCTGGCCTTCGACGCGACGCTCAACCTGCGCAAGGTCCCGGGACGGCGGCGGGTCACGAGCCCGTGGCGCGTGCTCGCGCTGATCTACGGCCACGCGATCGTGCTGCGGCTGAAGGGCGTGCGCATCCATCCGCGTCCGGCGGTGGCGCCATGAGTCCGGCGCTCGCTCGGAGGCTGGTGCTGGGGCTCGCGCGGCGGATGCGCTTCGGCCAGCTGACGATCGTGGAGGGCGCTCAGCGAACCGTGATCGGCGGCGGCGCGCCGCAGGCCACGATCAAGGTCCGCTCGCCGCTGGCCTGGCCGCTGTTCCTGCGCGGGAGCCGCGGGCTGGCCGAGGGCTACATGGACGGCCTTTGGGACTCGCCCGACGTGACCGCGCTGATCCGCGTGGTCGCGCGCAACGCGGCGACGTTCGATTCGTGGCGGCGCCGGCTGGCGTTCGCGCGCGTGCCCCTGCAGGCCCTGCGCGGCGTGCGGGTCGCCAACGACCGCGACCAGTCGCGCCACGACATCTCCGCCCACTACGACCTCGGCAACGACCTGTTCGAGCTGATGCTCGACGAGACGATGATGTACTCGTGCGCGCACTTCGGCGAACCGGGGATGTCGCTCGCCGACGCGTCGGTGGCCAAGCTCGAGCTCGTGTGCTCGAAGCTGGGGCTCGGGCCCGAGGATCACGTGGTCGAGATCGGGACCGGGTGGGGCGGGTTCGCCGTCCACGCCGCCTCCACGCGCGGGTGCCGGGTCACGACGACAACGATCTCGGCCGAGCAGTACGAGTACGCGGCGGCGCGGGTGGCGGCCGCGGGGCTCGGGGACCGGGTAACCGTGCTGAAGCAGGACTACCGCGACCTGCGCGGGCAGTTCGACAAGCTCGTCTCGATCGAGATGATCGAGGCCGTCGGCTGGCGCGACTTCGGGACCTATTTCCACCGCTGCTCGCGGCTGCTGGCGCCCGACGGTGCGATGTTGCTGCAGGCGATCGTGATCGACGACCGCGCCTACGAGGTCGAGAAGGCCTCGCGCAGCTTCATCCGCAGCTACATCTTCCCCCACGGGTGCCTGCCGTCGCTCGAGGTGATCGGGCGCTCGGTGGCGCGGCGGACGGACATGCAGACGGTCGGGCTCGAGGACCTGACGCCGCACTATGTGGAGACGCTGCGCGCGTGGCGCGACCGGTTCGAGGCCTCGGTGGATCGGGTCGTGGGGCTCGGGTACCCCGAGCGCTTCTGCCGGCTGTGGCGGCTCTACCTGTCCTACTGCGAGGCCGGGTTCGCCGAGCGGCGGATCGGAAGCGTGCAGATGGTGCTGGCCAAGCCGCGGTGGCGCGGGGTGGCCGGTCAGCCGGTCTCGGCGGCGCGGAACAGCGCCCGCGCGATGATCTCGCGCTGAATCTCCGAGGCGCCCTCGTAGATCCGGGGCGCGCGGACCTCGCGGTACAGGTGCTCGAGCGGGTGGCCGTGCTCGAGCCCGACCGCGCCGTGGACCTGGACGGCGAAGTCGACCGCCTGCTGGGCGGTCTCGGTGGCGATCAGCTTGGACATGGCTGCGAGAGCCGGGTCGCTGATTCCCCGGTCGTGGGCGTTCGCGGCCTGGTGGACGAGCAGACGGGCGGCGTGGGTCCTCGCGGTGGCGTCCGCCAGCTGGTGCGCCACCGCCTGGTGGTCCTTGAGCTTCTTCTTGAACGTGTTGCGTTGCTGCGCGTATGCGGTCGCGAGGTCGAGCGCCTGGAGCGCCATCCCGATCGCGAACGCCCCGACCGAGGGGCGGAACAGATCGAGGGTCACCATCGCGACCTTGAAGCCGTCGCCGGGCCGGCCGATCACGTGGTCGGCGGGGACGCTCACCTGGTCGAAGCGCAGCGACCCGATCGCGTGCGGGGCGAGCATCGCGCGGTGCTCGCCGCTCAGGCCCTGGCTGTCGCCCGGGACAGCGAACGCGGTGATTCCCTCCGTTGTGTTGGCGAAGACGGTGTAGACGTCGGCCTCCGGCGCGTGTGAGATCCAGGTCTTGTCGCCGGTCAGGCGGTAGCCGTCCTCGTCGACCGTCGCCTGCATCGTCATCGCCTTGACGTCGGACCCGGCCTGGGGTTCGGTGAGGGCGAACGCGGCCACGGCGGTGCCGTCGGCCAGGCGTTGGCTCCACTGCTCTTTGACCGAGTTCGTGGCGTTCTGGAGGATCGGGTAGGCACCGAGGCCCTGGACACCGAACGCCGTCTCGGCCTCGGTGCACTCGCGCGACAGGGCCTCGCGGATCAGGCACAGCTCGGTCGCCTTGAGGTCCGTCCGGATCAGGCGGGGGAGGAGGCCGTTGTCGGCGAGGGCCTTGATCAGCGGGCGGTTGACGCGGCCGGGCCGGCCGGCGTCAGCGATCGGCTTCAGCGTTTGCTGTGCGAGCTCACGCGTTGTTTCGTAGAGCTGCTGCTGCTCCTCGGTGAGGTGGATGTTGAGCGCTGGGTTGGTCATCGTGCGAGCACCGCGACGCCCATCAGCTCGACCATCGCCGCCGGCTCGAAGAGCTTTGTAACACCGAATAAACCCATCGCCGGAAAGTGACTGCCGAGGTGCTCACGATACGCCTTGCCGACCTCCGGCAGGGAGGCCTTGTAGAGGTCGACGTCGGTGGTGAAGATCTGGAGGCTGACGATATCCGTGACCTGGCCGCCTGCCGCTTCGAGGGCTGTGAGCAGGTTTCTGGCCGCGCTGCCGAACTGCTCGGCGATCGTGGCGCCGTCGCCGATCTGGCCGGCGAGGTAGATCGTGTCGCCGGCTCTGACCGCGTGGCTGAAGCCCCTAGGTGCGGGCAGCTCGGGGGCATTGAAGATCTCGTTCATCGTCCTCTCCAATCCGGCTTGCGACCTTCGCTCCACGCTTTATAGAACTCGGCGAAGTCGTCACTGTGCATGAGCAGCGCCTGGGTGATCGCCTCCAGCTCGATCGAGCTGCCCAGGTCCTGGTCGAGCTCGCGCGTGAGCAGGGTCTTGGTGGTGGAGTAGGCAAACGCGGGGCCGTGGCTCAAACGGTCCGCGAGGGCCTGGGTCTCCTGCTTGAGATCCTGTGCGACCTTGGTCCCGAGGCCGATGCTGACGGCGGTCTGCGCGTCGATTTTCTCGCCGAGCAGGAGCAGCTCGGTCGCGCGGCCGAGCCCGACGATTCGGGGGAGCAGGTAGGCGCTGCCCATGTCGGCCCCGGCGAGGCCGACCTTCGTGAACAGGAAGGCGAAGCTGGCGGATTCCGCCAGGATCCGGAAGTCGGCGGCGAGCGCGATCACGCTGCCGGCGCCGGCGGCGATCCCGTTGACCGAGGCGATCACGGGGATCGGCGTCTCTCTGAGCGCCTTGACGACCGCGCCGGTCATCCGCGTGAACTCGAGCAGCTCCCGGGTCTCGAGCTTGAGCAGCTCGGCGATGATCTCCTCCACGTCGCCACCCGAGCAGAAGCCGCGGCCCTCGCCGGTGATGACGAGCACGTTCACGTCCCTGTGGGGGAGCTCGGCGATCAGGTCGCGGAGGTCTGCGTAGGCCTCGAAGGTGAGGGCGTTGAGCTTGTCCGGGCGGTTGAAGGTGACCGTCGCGACGCCATCCGCGAGGGTCAGGTCGAAGTGCTTCCAGTCGGCTGTGAATGGGGCCGATGCGCGGTACAACCTCAAGTGCGCGACGATACTCGACATAGAACTCGGGAGCAATGTCGAGTATCATCGCGGCTCGAGGAGGGTGGTCCTGGACAGCCCGTACTGGAACCCGAAGACCGAGACCCTCGGGCGCGAGCAGCTCGAGGCTCTGCAGCTGGCCAAGCTGCGCTACCAGTGTGAGTGGGCGGCACAGCGGAGCCCGTGGTATCGCGAGCGGCTCGCCGGCGTCGAGCTCCGGTCCTTGGACGATCTGCGGCGGCTGCCGTTCCTGACCCGGGACGAGTGGATGGCCTCGCAGGACGCGAAGCCCCCGTATGGAGAGGTGCCCGCGATCGGTCCCGAGGGGGCGATTCGGGTCCACACGACGTCGGGGACGACGGGTCGCGGTCCGCTCCGGGCGCTGGACTCGCGCAAGGACTGGGCCTGGATCGCCGAGATGTGGTGCTACGCGATCTGGGGCTGTGGCGTGCGGCCCACGGACGTCTCCTACATCGCCTTCGGGTACGGGTCGTTCATCGGCTTCTGGGGTCTTCACTACGCGATGGAGAAGATCGGGGTGCTGAACGTGCCCGGCGGGGCGCAGACGACCGAGGCCCGCGTGCGGCAGATCGTCGACTTCGGTGCGACCGTCGTCGCCTCGACGCCGACCTACGCGCTGCGGCTCGCGCAGGAGGCCTCGATGCTCGGGATCGATCTCCGCGCATCCACGGTTTCCCGTCTGATCCTCTCCGGGGAGCCGGCGGGGTCGATTCCGCAGACCAAGTCGCTGATCGAGGAGCAGTGGGGCGCGAAGGCGTTCGACACCGCCGGGATGACCGAGATCGGCACGATCATGGTGTTCGAGTGCGCCGATCAACCCGGCGGCACCCACCTGATCGAGGACCACCTGATCGAGGAGGTCATCGACCCTGTGTCCCTGGAGCCAACGGCCTACGGGGAGCGGGGGGAGCGGGTCGTGACGTCGTTCGGGCGCGGCGCGATTCCGCTGATCCGGTATCGGACCGGGGATCTGGTGTGCCGTGTGCCCGCCTCGCGCTGCCCGTGCGGTCGCGGGTTCGACCTCTACGAGGGCGGGATTCAGGGTCGCGTCGATGACATGAAGCTCGTGCGCGGGACGAACGTCTACCCGCGCGCGATCGAGGCGATCGTCCGGGAGTTCCCCGAGGTCGACGAGTTCCAGACGGTGATCTCGCACCAGGGCATCCGGGACGAGATCACGCTCCGGGTCGAGATGAAGCCGCACTGGCCAGACGACGGCTGGCCCGCGCTCGCCGACGCGCTCCACCGCCGGCTGGCGCTCGCCCACGAGGGGCTGAACTTCCACGTCGAGCGTGCGGGCGAGGGCGAGCTGCCGCGGTTCGAGCTCAAGGCGAAGCGGACGGTTGATCTGCGTGATGCGCCTGTCGGGGCGGTGATGAAGTGACGGATCTGGATTTGCTGGGGCGGTCTTTGTCGGGTTCGGAGGAGCGGCTGTTGGCGGTGTATGAGGAGCTGAAGTCGCTCGCCGCGGATGATGAGTTGCCGCCGAACGCGCATGCGAACGTGCTCGCGGCGCTCGCGCTGATGCACCAGGTCGTGAATGGGCTTGGCTTGAGGTATGAGCACCTGAGCGATCTCGGGGTGTGAGTAGTGGGGCGACTGGAAACGTTAGACCACGATGCGGGTCGCGGTGGTGGGCGGGGGCCCGGGCGGTCTCTACTTCTCGATCCTGATGCGCCGGGTGGCGCCGGACTGCTCGGTCACGGTGTTCGAGCGCAACGCCGCGGCGGACGCGTTCGGGTTCGGGGTCGTGTTCTCGGATGAGACGCTGACGGTCTTCGAGCACGCCGACCCGGAGACGTACGCGGCGATCGTTGAGCGGTTCACGCGCTGGAGCGACATCGACATCGGCTACCGGGGTGTTTGCACCCGGTCCGGAGGGCACGGTTTCTCGGCGCTCGGGCGACGCGAGCTGCTGGCAATCCTGCAGGAGCGGGCGATGGCGCTCGGGGCCGAGATCCGGTTCGGCTGCGAGGCCCCCTCGCCCTTTGAACTTGCTCGGGATTTCGACGTCGTGGTCGGAGCCGATGGCGCCTCGTCCGCCGTGCGAAGCGCGTGGTACCGCGACTTCGTCCCCTCCATGGAGCCCCGCGACTGCCGCTACATGTGGCTGGGGACCGACCTCGTGTTCGACGCCTTCAAGTTCTTCATCGAGGAGACCGAGCACGGGGTGTTCCAGGCCCACGCATATCCGTACGACGACCGGATGAGCACGTTCATCGTCGAGACGCACGAGGACGTGTGGCGGGCCGCCGGGCTCGACCGGTTGACACCCGGACCGCTGGCGCCGGGGGAGTCGGATCTGTTGAGCATCGACTTCTGCTCCTCCCTGTTCGCCGATGCGCTCGAGGGCCACGAGCTGTTCGCCAACAACTCGAAGTGGATCAACTTCGTCACAGTGCGCAACCGGCGCTGGTCGGTCGACAACGTCGTGCTGATCGGCGACGCGGCGCACACGGCGCACTTCTCGATCGGGTCGGGGACGAAGCTTGCGATGGAGGACGCGGCCGCGCTGGCGTGGGCCTTCCGGTCGTTCGGTGACGACTATGCGTCTGTGTTTGCCGCCTATGAGGAGGAGCGCCGGCCCTTGGTCGAGAGCACGCAGCGGGCGGCCCAGGCGTCTTTGGAGTGGTTCGAGGGGATCTCGCGCTACGTCGGCCAGCCGCGGCTCCAGTTCGCCTTCAATCTGCTGACCCGGAGCCGGCGCGTGACCTACGACAACCTGCGGCTTCGCGATCCCGGGTTCGTGGCCTCCGTCCATCCCGAGGAGCGGCCGCCGATGTTCACGCCGTTCTCGCTGCGGGGGATGACGCTGCCGAATCGAGTGGTGGTCTCGCCGATGGACATGTACTCGGCCGTCGATGGGATGCCGTCCGATTTCCACCTGGTGCATCTCGGGGGGCGCGCCATGGGGGGCGCCGGGCTGGTGATGACCGAGATGCTGTGCGTGTCCTCGCATGGGCGAATCACCCCGGGTTGCGCGGGCCTGTGGTCTCCCGAGCACGCGGAGGCGTGGAAGCGGATCGTCTCGTTTGCCCATTCGTACGGGGGTGCGCTGATCGGCGCCCAGCTCGGCCACTCCGGGCGCAAGGGCTCGACCAAGCTGATGTGGGAGGGCATCGACGAACCGCTGCCCGACGGTAACTGGCCCGTGATCGCGCCCTCGCCGCTGCCGTACTCGCCGCACAACCAGGTGCCGCGGGAGATGGGTGTTGCTGATTTCGAGTCGGTGTTGGCTGAGTTCGTGTGGGCGGCGCGGGCCGCGGCTGGTGCCGGGTTCGACCTGCTCGAGCTCCACTGCGCGCACGGCTACCTGCTGTCCTCGTTCCTCTCGCCGCTGGCCAACGCGCGGTCGGATCGGTACGGAGGGTCTTTGGCGAACCGGGCTCGGTTCCCGCTCGAGGTGTTCGACGCCTGCCGCGCGGTGTGGCCGGCGGACAGGCCGATGAGCGTCCGGATCTCGGCCACCGACTGGGTCTCGGGAGGCTTCGACCCCGACGACGCGGTGGAGTTCGCGCGCATGCTGCTCGACCATGGATGCGACATCGTCGACGTTTCCTCGGGCCAGGTCTCGCCGCTCGAGCGGCCCGCCTTCGGCCGCAGCTACCAGACCCCATTCGCGGATCGGATTCGCAACGAGGTGGGTATCCCCACGATCGCGGTGGGCGCGATCTCCTCGTACGACGACGTCAACACGATCATCTGCGCTGGTCGCGCCGACCTCTGCGCCCTCGCCCGCCCGCACCTCTACGACCCGCACTGGACGCTGCACGCCGCGGCCGAGCAGGGCGTGGAGGTGGACTGGGTGCCTCAGTACGCGGCCGGATCGCGCACCCCGCCCGCCGGCCGCGACGAGGGCCTGCGCAAGGAACTGACGCGAACGTTTGAGGCGCCGGTGCCGGTGGGGTCGCCCGAGCCTGGCTCGTGAGCCCGGACCCCCTCCAACCACAGGACCTCGTGATCACGCTGCTCGGGACGTACGTGCGCCCGTTCGGAAAGGTCGTGTGGTCCGGCGGGTTGGTGTCGCTGCTGGAGGAGTTCGGCTTCTCGCACGGCGCGGCCCGAGTTTCCCTGACCCGGTTGGTCCGGCGGGGCCTGCTTGCACGCGAGCGTTCGGGACGCCTTGTCCATTACCGGCTGACCGCGCGCTGCCAGGCGTTGCTGGAAGAGGGCGACGGGCGCATCTTCTCGCTGGGTTCCGTTCGGTCGACCGGCGATTCGTGGACCCTTGTGTGGCACCAGATTCCCGAGGACCGCCGCCTCGAGCGGTCTCGGCTGGCGCGGCGGCTGCGGTTCCTGGGGTTCGGCTCGGTACAGGACAGCGTCTGGGTTTCGCCGCACGACCACGTCGATGAGGTCGTTCGGCTGTTGGGCGAGCTGGAGGTCTCGTCGTTTGCCACGGTGTTCTCGGCGACGCCCTCCAACCTTGCGCCGGTCGTGGCGCGAGCATGGGACCTGAGCGGACTGGTCGAGCGCTATGAGTCGTTCGTGGCGGAGTTCAGGCCGTTCCTATCCAAGCGCGGCCGCTCGCGGCTGTCCGATCTGGATGCGTTCGTGATTCGGACGCGAGCCGTTCACCTGTTCCGCGGCTTTCCGTTCCTGGATCCCGAGCTGCCGGAGCAGCTTGAACCGATCTCGCCTGCGCGTACGGCCGCCGTATCGGCGTTCCACGCCCTGTATGACGGACTTGCGGAGAAGTCCCAGCGTCACTTCGACGCCGTGACGAAAGCGTATGCGGAGGCGGTGTCCTGAGGGCGGACGAGACCGCGCCGAGACCGATGCGCGACTTGACAGGGTCGCCGGTCGGCCTGATGCTGGACGGTGGATGCACATTCACGGACGGAGACGCCGGGGGACCGCGGCGTTCGCAGCGGGGGTGGGGCTCGCACTTCTGGCGCCGGCCGGTGCGGGGGCGACGGTGTTCTCATTCGGCGGCAGTGAGCAGCAGTACGACGTCCCGGTTGGTGCACGGGCGCTCGCGGTGCTCGCGACCGGGGCGCCCGGGGGGTCCGGCGATAGCGGCGCCGTCGGCGGCCACGGTTCGAGCGTGCGAACGACGTTGCACGTCAGCGCCGGCGAAATCTTCTATGTGAATGTCGGCGTCGCGGGGCCGAACGGCTCGGGTGCAACCGGCGGGAGTTCGCCTGCGGGGGCCTTCGGTGGCGGCGGTGCCGACGGCGGCAGCGTCGACAGTGGGACGGCGGCCGGAGGTGGGGCCGGCGGCGGGGCTTCGTCGATCAGGACCTGTTCGCTGAATACATTCCTCTGCTTCCTGACACCTCCGCTCGTGATCGCGGGCGGTGGCGGTGGCGGCGGAGGGGGCACCGGCGCCGGGGCGGGCGGCGCGGGAGCTGCGGGCGGAAGCGCCGGGAGCGAGGGAGCGGCAGCGGGGAATCCGGGCGGGGCGACCAAGGGTGGCAACGGCGGAGGCGGTTCTGGAACTGACGGGACCTTCCTCGTTGGCGGTCCCGGTACCCCGGGTTCGATCTCCGGCGACCCGTCCTTCTATGACGGTGGCGGTGGCGGCGGTGGCGGTGGGATGTACGGCGGTGGCGGCGGGGGAACGCCGCCCGGCATCAGCGGCGCGCTCGGAGGCGGCGGTGGTGGTGGGGGCTCGAGCGCGGTTGCGTCCGGGGCCGCTGGGACGACGATCGCGGCCGACGGGACGGGTGTTCCGCTGATCGTGATCACGCCGATCCCGATGGCTCCGAGTTGCGCCAACAATGCCTTCAACACGCTCCCGGGCGGGAGCACGGTGGTTGTCCCGCTTCAGTGCACCAGCCCGATGGGCGCCCCGATCAGCTATTTGCTCGCCCGCGGTCCGAGCCATGGCACGCTCCGACCCATCGCTCAGGCGGGCGGGAGTGCGACGTACACACCGAAGGCTGGCTTCTCCGGTACCGACAGCTTCACGTTCACGGCGTCCAACTCCGGCGGCAAGTCCACCGCGGCCACGGTGACGATCACCGTCCCGCCGCGGGCGGCCCATTGCACGGTGCCGAAGCTGAAGGGCAGCTCGCTGTCCGGCGCCAAGCGGAAGCTGACGGCGGCCGGGTGCGCGCTCGGCAAGGTTTCGAAGAAGCACAAGCACCGCCGGCATCCGGTCGTGGTCGGTCAGGGGACTCCAGCCGGCGCCCAGCGCGCGCTGGGTGCGAAGGTCTCCGTGACGCTGAGCTGATCGGGCGCGCTAGGGAGGCTGTCGCTCAAGGACCGGATGCGCGGCGAACGGTGGCGATTCACCTCGGCCCCTCCGAAGTGAATCGCCAAAGCTCCCCGGCGAGCAGTGGAAGTCCGCCATCGGACTTCACAGACGGCCGGACTTACGCGACAGCCTCCGAGGTTCCTAGCGCGGCACGAACGCGAACACCCGGCTCGGGCTCCCCGTCCCCCCGACGAGCTTCAGCGGCGACACCACGATCATCGCGCCCGTGACCGGAAGCTTGTCCAGGTTCGCGAGCTGGGTCAGGCCGAGCCGCCCGGCGCCGAGGAGGAAGTTGTGGACCGGGAACGGCGGGTCAAAACCGCCGGCAGAGCCGGCGTCAATGCCGACCGTCTCAACGCCGAAGCCGCTCAGACCACGCTCGTTCGCCAGCCACCGTGACGCCTCGACGTCGGGGCCGGGCGTGTTCGGCCCGTTGTCGCCGACGTTGAGGAACGCGGTCTCGTCCTGGGCGCGGGACTGCCAGCCGGTGCGGAGCAGCACCCACGCGCCACTCGGCATCTGGCCGTTCTCTGCCTCCCACGCCTCGAGGTCCGCCCTGGTCAGGAGATAGCCGTTGTCCTGGTCGGTCTCGGCGGTCTTGTCGATCACGCAGGCGGGACCGACCAGCTGCTCGGGGTTGATGCTGGCGACGTCTTTGCCGTCCTGCCCGGTGACCCAGTGGATCGGCGCGTCGAGGTGCGTGCCGACGTGCTCGCCGATCGTGAGCGTGTACCACGCCCATGCCGGGCCGCGGTCGTCGTAGTGGCTGATCTCCTCGCGCGTCAGACCGGGCGTGTTCGCGAACGGCGGCGGCAGCTTGATCACGGGTGTCGATTCCTGCAGCGGCTGGGTGAGGTCGACGATCTCCACCGACCCACTTCCGATCCCGTCGATCAGCGTGGTTACGAGGTTCGTGTCGATGCTGGACATTGGGGTCTCTCCTTATCCCGCGCGGAATGCCTCCTCGAGCCATTCCGCGCAGATCGTCGGGTTCACCTTCGCGTCGAGGACGAGCGGATGGCCGCTCTGCTCGCTGAGCCAATCGTCGATCGCGATCAGGTCTTGTGTCGTGCGGACCGTCGCTGCCCGCGCGCCGGCCGCCGCCGCGATCGCGGCCAGGTCGGCGTCAGGGAAGCGGACCCGCGAAACGTCGTGCCCCATCGGCGCGAAGTGGTGCACCTCGGCGCCATAGGCCATGTCGTCATAGATGAGCACGAGCAGGTTGCCGAGCTTCAGCCGCGCCGCGGTCTCCAGCTCCGCCAGGGCCATGAACGCGCCGCCGTCGCCGATTGCCGCCACCGTCGTGCGGTCGGGGTTGGCGATCGCGGCGCCGATCGCGTTGCCGAGCCCGAGCCCGACGGCCTGAAAGCCATTCGGGAAGACCCAAGAGCGCGCGTCGGGGACGTCGAGGAACATGGCCGGGTAGCCGAGGAAGTGACCCGAGTCGACGGCGACCTGACGCGTCGCCGGCAGCGCCCTATCGACCGCGATGCTGAGCGTGCGCGGGTCGATGAACTCGTCGGTGGACGCGTCGTCGTAGGGCTCGCTGTGCCAGCGCCGGGTCCGGATCTGCTCGGCCAGGTTGCCGGTGCGAAACCCCGGTCGCTCCGCGCATGCCTCGACCAGGGCCGCGGCGGTCGCCTTCACGTCGGCCACGACACCGATGTCGACCGGGCGGTTGCGCCCGAGCGCCCGCGGCTCGATATCGACCTGGATCAGCTTCGCGTCCGGGTTGATCAGGGCCCCGTGCTTCGTCGTCCAGTGGTTGATCGAGGCGCCGAACACGAGGTAGAGGTCGGCCTGGGGGAGGACCTCGGCGGCGAACGGGGATGCGAACCCGCCGCTGATCCCGAGCGCGTAGTCGTCGCCGGCGAACAGGCCGTTGGCGGGGGCGGAGGTGGCGAGCACGGCCCCGATTCGCTCGCCGAGCCTCCTGAGGTCCGGGGCGGCGTCGGCGAGTACGGCACCGCGGCCGGCGATGATCGCGGGGCGCTCGGATTGCGCGATCGCGTCGGTGATGGCTTCGACGGCGGCGCTGCGCGGGCTCGGGCGGCGCGGACCTTGGCGCCGGGTCGTGTGTCGGTTCGGTCTGCGCCGGCGGCTGCGGCTGGATGTCGATCGGCAGCATGAGTACGACCGGCCGGCGCTCGAGCTGGGCCCGCTGGTAGGCGCGCTGCGCGTCGTCGGCGGCGGTCTTGGGGGAGTGGACCCGGTCGGCGATCGCGCCCACCGACTCGACGAGGCCGTGCTGGTCGATCCGGAAGTTGCTCGTAAGCGCCGCGGCCGGCGTCTCGCCCGCGAGGACGAGCACGGGGGTTCTTGATTTCGCCGCCTCGGTCAACCCGGTGATGGTGTTGGTGAGGCCGGGTCCCTGGTGAACGCTGCACACCCCGACCCGACCGGTCACGCGCGCGTAGCCGTCGGCCATGCAGATCGCCCCGCCCTCCTGTCGGGCATGGTGAAAGCGCGCGCCGCCGTCGCAAAGCGCGTTCGTGACCACCAGATTGCCGCTCCCGAGGATGCCGAACGCGTCCCTCACGCCCTGGGCGGCGACGGTGCGCCCGACGACGTCGGCGACCGAATCAGCCACCGCGCGGCCCGTCTGTCGCGACACCCCTCTCCGGTTCTCTCACCTTGAGGTCATGCTACATGCGAGCGCGGTGAGGGGTCTAGCGTTTGGGGGGCCCGTTAGGCGGAGGGTGGGACGGGGCAGACAGTGAGTATGAGCAGCGACGCTTCCAGCACCCGGCAACCGCTCGTCTGCGGTGACCGGAGCGCGTCCGGCCGGGGCGGGAGCTCCGCCGGCTCCCGGTCCGAGCGCCCCCGAGTCGGCCCCTCGGCCAGCGGCTCCCGGGTCGACCGAGCCTGCCACCGCCGGCACCCGCGCCACCTCGCCATCGCGCGCCCTCAGCCAACATGCTCCCCGGCCGGCAGCGGCGGCGGTTCGGGCTCGAACGCCTCCTGGTCCGGATCATCGCAACGTGCGGGATCGTCGGGATCGGCGTTGCGCTCGGCGCGATCCTCGTCTCGAGCGGCGTCGCAGGGCTGGATCACCGGACTCGTGGTCGCCGGCGTCAGCGTTCTGCTCTCGGCGATCCTCTGGTCCTCGCGCCAGCTCTAGTACCGATCGGCACACAGGCTCGGTCCCGCTTCGCCTGCGCGACAAGAGTGTGGCTACCCGTACTGGATCCACGGCACGACTTTCGTACTGTGGAGGGTGATGGAAGCAGGAGTTGACACCACACGCTCCTCCGCACGTCCGGCCCCAGCCGGCCGCGATCTCGCAATCTCGGCCCGCGGCCTGTTCAAGTCGTACGGAGACGTTCAGGCGCTCGCGGGCGTCGACCTCGACGTGCCCCGCGGCACGATCCTCGGCCTGCTCGGCCCGAACGGCGCCGGCAAGACCACGATCGTCCGCATCCTGACCACACTGCTCGAGCCCGATGCCGGGACTGCCCAGGTCGTCGGTTACGACGTCGTTCGCCAGGCCGCCGATCTCCGCAAGCACATCGGCCTCGCCGGCCAGTACGCCGCCGTCGACGAGAACCTGACCGGGCTCGAGAACCTGACCATGGTCGGCCGGCTCTACGGCAGCGACCGCGCCAGCGCCAAGGCGCGGGGCCAGGAGCTGCTCGCGCGCTTCGATCTCGTCGACGCGGCCAACCGCCCGACCAAGACCTATTCGGGCGGCATGCGCCGCCGCCTCGACCTCGCGGGCGCCCTGGTCGCCAAGCCACCCGTCCTGTTTCTCGACGAGCCCACCACCGGCCTTGACCCGCGCAGCCGCCTCGGCCTCTGGGAGGTCATGGAGGGCCTGGTCGAGGGCGGCACGACGGTGCTCCTCACGACCCAGTACCTCGACGAGGCCGATCGCCTCGCGGACGAGATCGCCGTCATCGACCACGGCAAGGTGATCGCCAGCGGCACGTCCGACGAGCTCAAGGATCGCGTCGGGGGCGAGCGGCTCGAGGTCCGGCTCGACGAAGACGCAGACGCCTCGGCGGCCGTCCGAGCCCTCCGCGCCATGTCCGACGAGGAGCCGACCGCCGACGACGGCCTCGTGAAGGTGAGCATTCGCGAGCGCAAGGGCAGCATCGTCGAGGCCGTGCGCCGCCTGAGCGAGGCGGGTGTCGGGGTAGACGATCTGGTGGTCCGCCGGCCGACGCTCGATGACGTGTTCCTGGCGCTGACCGGCCATGCGGCCGAGGATTACGCGAACGGGTCCGAGGAGAAGTCCTGATGCGGCGCCTGGTCACCGACACCGCGATCTTGGCCGAGCGCAACCTCGTCCGCCTGCCGCGGGCGCCCGAGCTGCTGATCGCCTTCACCGTGCAGCCGATCATGTTCGTGCTGCTGTTCCGCTACGTGTTCGGCGGCGCGATCTCGACCCCGGGGTTCACGTACGTCGACTTCCTGATCCCGGGCATCATCGTCCAGAACATCGCCTTCGGCGGGTTCGTGACCGCGATCGGGCTCAACGAGGACCTTCACAAGGGGCTGATCGACCGCTTCCGCTCGCTGCCGATGTCGCGGGCCGCCGTGCTCGCGGGGCGCACGGTGTCGGACGTCGTCACCAACGCCCTCTCGGCCACGGTCCTGGTTATCACCGGCCTGATCATCGGGTTCGTCTTCCACGCCAGCGCGCTCGAGATCGTCGGCGGCTTCGCGCTGCTCCTCCTGTTCGGCTATGCGTTCTCGTGGTTCTTCGCCTTCATCGGGCTGCTCGTCTCCTCGCCCGAGGCAGCGAACTCGGTCGGGTTCCTCGTCGTGTTCCCGCTGACGTTCATCTCCTCGGCGTTCGTCCCCGTCGCCTCGATGCCGCCGGTGCTCCGGGCCTTCGCGCAAGTGAACCCATTCACGATCGTCGTCGACGCCATGCGCGCGCTGTGGATCGGCGCCCCGTCGAGGAACTACGTGTGGGAGGCCTTCCTCTGGTCCATCGCGCTGATCGTGATCTTCGCCCCGCTTGCCGTCGCACGGTACCGGCGGAGCACCGTGCAGTAGCGCGGTCTAGGGGCCTAAGCCTTTGACCCCTCGATCACATTGACCACCCGCGACGCCATCGGCGGCGAGAGCTCAACGCCGAGTCCAGTCAGCACCGGCGCCAACGTCTCGCCGAACGCGTCCAGCGCCTCCTGGGACTCCCAGACGTCGAACACCTGAACCTGGCCGTCGGTCTCGATCGCGACGTGGAGCTGCCTACCCGGAGGAGCACCGGTCCCGGCCGCCTCGAGTTGCTTGATGGTCTCCGTGTACTTCTCCGGCGTGAATCCCTCGTTGACGAAGTAGAACGCCATCGACATGCCCGACCTCTTTCGTTCCGGCGCGATCAGCGCGCCTTGCGTTTGCCGTTTGCGCGGCTCTACGGAAAGACCGGGTCCGACTGGGATTAGTTCGGGAGTCGCGGTCGCGCGCTCGACGGCGCGTTCCTGTTGGCCGCCTCGCCTCGAATGGACGGTCGGGCCGGCGCTGTTCCAGGGCGCCGACCCGACCTGAGACCGGGGATGACACGACACGTCCGGGGGTGAGGAGTTGCGCCGTGTGGTCCACCGGCGTGGGGAGAGCTCAATTCCTCTGGCCTGGACCGGGGTACGGGAACATCGAGAACGGAGGCCCGCGACCATCGTGCTCGCGGCCGTCTCGCTCGCGGCCGTCCCGTTCCCGAGGCGCGGGCTGCGTCGGCTCCGGAGCCGGCTCGCCGGATGCGGCGCGCCTGGCGATCGCCTCGTCGACCTCGCTGTAGTCGTCGATGTCGACGACCAGCATCACCTTCGGCTCGTTGAAGAACAACCTGATGCAGCCGAACCCGTACTCGACCTCGTCCGGCATCGGCATCCCCTCCCGCTCGAGCATCTGCCGCACGTGCGTCTCGCACTGGATCTTCTGGGCGAGCGTTGCCATGAACGGCAGTGTCCACCAGACCCATGTAACGGAACAAGACGCATTCGTGCCAATCCTGCGCCGAAACTGCAACAGCATGGTTGCTGCGCCTGACAGGTCGCGTCCGGCTTGAGCAGGACCGATGAGGGACGGGGTCGTGGGGGTAGTGTTGAGAGCACATGGGCTCGGTGACCGACCTCATCAGCATCGTCGATGCCGACCCGGACCTGGCCGAGCTGCTCGACGCGTCCGAGCGCGAGCGAGCGCGCCGCGAGGCGCTCACCCGCGAGCATCGGCTCTCACCGGGCGTCTGGGACGCGGCGAGTGCGGTCGAGCCGGACAAGCATCACCGCGGTTTCCTGATCATCGACGGGCTGCTGTCGAGGGAAGTTCAGGTGCTCGGACGATCGTGCGTCGAGCTGCTCGGCGTCGGCGACGTCTTCAGGCCGTGGCACTGGGATCCCGATGGCTCCCATGTCCATGCTGAGGTCGGGTGGAACGTCCTTGAGCCGACCCGTGTTGCGGTGCTTGACCATGGGCTCGTGACACGAATGAACCCATGGCCGCAGCTCGGGGTGGAGCTGTTCGCCCGTGGCACCCGGCGTGCGCATGCGTTGGCCGTCGCGCTGGCGATTGCCCATCATCAACGGGTCGACGATCGCCTCCTGTTGACCCTTTGGCACCTAGCCGAGCGTTGGGGGCGCGTGCGACCCGACGGTATTGCGGTGCCCCTGCCGCTGTCCCACCAGCGGCTCGCCGACCTGGTCGGAGCGCATCGCCCGTCGGTGACGACGGCTATGGGCGACCTTTCTCGATCAGGTGCGATCAGCCGACTGGAGAACGGCACATGGATCCTCCACGGCTCCCCGCCGGCGGAGCTACGGCACCACCGGCTGGTGGCGGCCATGACCTGATCCACCGAGCGTCGGGTCACAGGAACGGCGAAGGCTCGCACCGGGGCGGCCAGCCCGCCCGAAGGCAGGCTGGCCGCAAGTGCCTCTGTCAGCCGATCGCTCGGCGCCGGCCGCCGAAGAACACGAGCAACGCGACGATCGCCAGCAAGAACAACAGCGGGTGGATGGCCAAGCCACCAACGATCGCCAGGATCAACAGGATGACTATTAGTGCGACAAGCACGTCGACCTCCGTTTTGGCTTTGCTGAATTTATCCCCTCCAACCTCCGCGCGGGACGGCGGCCAGTAACGCCGCGGACGTCCGCATCCGGACATGAAGCGCCAGAGGCGAAACACAGGGCCCGGCTGTCCGGACGCGGACGTTGGCGTGCAAACGGCTCCGGTTTCCGACCAGCGGGGAGGGTGGTAATCAGCCAAGACCGATGCGGAGCCGATCACCAAGACCGAGCCGATCACGCTCGCGCGAGCGTTCCTTCGATGCGTTCTTGCCGATGGCTTGCCTTGCCCCATCCATCGCTCGTGGGTGCATTGCCGTGGCGGGTGCTGAAAGCCAATCGCGCCTGGTGGGCGTGGAACGAGGACCCGGTGCATGCCGTACATGACTTGCCCGAGATGCGGGCTGTCGGTGCGGCTCCGCGCTGCCTATCTCACCTTGGAGCGCTGCCCACGTTGCATCGCGAAACGCGGCGTTTCGATGCCGATGATGATCTCCGAGGATCGGCGCACGAGCGGGTCAGGCACTGATCTCGGAGCCGCCCGCAAGCTGCGGCTTGACCCCATGCCCCGCGAGCTGACGATAGAGACGACCCGGGACCGAGAGACATTGACCCTGGTGCTGCGCGGTGAGCTCGATCTCGCGTCTGCGCCGACGCTCAGGCGGCATCTTCACGGCGCGCAGGCTAGCGGCGCCCAGCGCGTGGTGGTCGACCTGCGCGAACTCGAATTCTTGGACAGCGCGGGCCTTCATGTGCTGCTGGACGCTCACCAGCGGCTGCGGGCCCCGCAGCACCCGCGGCTGTTCCTGCGACGTGGGCGGCCGAGCATCCAACGATTGTTCGAGCTGACCTCAACGGCCTCCGTCTTCCAGTTCGAGACGGATCGTCGGGACCGCGCATCGGCGCGCCGGTGCCGATAGCACCCGCCAGACCGCCCGGCCGGCCCTTGGCCGGGGCGGCGATGTAATGCTTATCGCTCGTCCGCCGCGCGCTGTCGCCAAGTGCGAGCGGCCAAGCACTAGCGGCGCATCTGGATCGTGCGGCTGCGGGATCGCCGTCAGAGCAAATTCGGCGATCGAGCCGGGACGAAAGACCAGGCCATGGGTCGAGCCGCCGTATTGGAAGTATCCGAGTTCCGCGCCCTTCTTGACGTGGTAGCCAGGTGGTCGATCATCTGATTCATATACACATGCGCACGATCGGATCGGCGTCGATCAGTTCCTGAACTCCTCCATCACCGGGTGCAACACCACCTGCTCGCCCTTGGCTTCCACGCGCTGCCGGTGGCCAGCGATCCAGGACTCCAGGTCGCTCTGGTCTTCCGGCAGCCAGGCGGCTTTGCGCTTTACGTCGACGGTCTCGGGCTGAATCGTCACCCCAACCTATCTACCCGCGCTCGACCTCAAGTCACTGTGAGCGGGTGCGGCTCCTAGGACGACGGCCCGGGTGTGGCTGTCGCGCTGACGCGCGGGCGATCTGGGCCGGCGAGCGCACCCTTAGCTTCTTGGGGCTCGATCCACAGTGCCTGCACGAGGATCAGCGTCAGCGACAGCAACGGAATCGCGATCAGGACGCCGATCAATCCGAACAGAGCCGCCATCAACAGTAGACCCACGGTGACCACTGCGGGATGCATCTCCACGGTGCGGGCCATGATCAGCGGCAGGATGAGATTTCCCTCGATCTGATTGACGATCAGGTAAACGATCAGCACGAGCAGGGCCGTGCTTGGCGAGCGCGCCAGCCCGGCGAGGATCGGTGGTATCGCACTGATCACCGAGCCGTAGTTCGGGATCACGGTCATGAACGCCGAGAACACCGCGAAACCAATGGCAAAGTCCAGTCCGACAATCGTCAGTCCTAGGAACAGCAGGCCGCCGAGGACGAGCATGTCGAGGACTAAGGCGGTCATCCAGCCCAGCCACGCCTTTCGCACGCGGCCGAGAACATCTCGTGCCAGCGGACGCCGAGACTCCGGAACCAGCCGCAAGAACCCGTCGACGAGCACCGCCGGGTTGACCGCGATCAGGAAGGCGACGACGACGACCAGCACCAGAGCGAGCACAAGGCCGATGGCGGTCAGCCCCACGTCCTCGATTGGACCTACCAGCCGTGCGGGGTGGTGCAGGTACCCCTCCACGAAGCTGCTCAGCTGCGCCGACAGGCTACGCGTCTTGTGACCGACGATCCCGTGGATGTAATGGTCGGCGCTGGCGAGGATCGCAGGCAGGCGCTGGGCGAATTGTTGGGCCTGACGGGCGAAGGCCGGAATCACGGCAAAGCCCAGGCCGACCACCACAACCAGCCCTGCGGCGAGCGCGGCGAGCGCGCCGAGCGCTCGCGGCGTGCCACGGCGCTCGGCGAATGAGGCTGCGCTTGAGAGCGGCAGCGACAGGATGATCGCGATCGTCGCGGCGAGCAGCAGCGTCAGCAGCTGCTGAGCGATCAGCACGGTGAGGATCAGGGCGGCAGCCAGCCCAACCACTCGATAGGCGACCGCCGGTCTCAACAGGTCACCTCACGACCCGCGGTCCCGCAGGTCATCGGATCGGCCCAGCGAGAGCGTGCCAGGCCGCGTTAACGGGCAGCCTAACCGCGGATGCCGAGCTCGACGATCACGCCCGCGACCCTTTACCGCGCTGTCCTGCTGGCGTTCGGATTGGCGGTCGCCGGGTTGATCTTCGAGCAGATCATCACGCTGGTGCTCGCGGTGCTCATCGTGGTGATCATCGCGCTCCCACTGGGCGCCTTTGCCACTGCGCTGCAGCGGGTGGGAATTCCCAGGACGATGGGTGCCGTGCTGGGCTTGCTGGTGGGGTTGGGGCTGCTCGTCGGACTGTTCGCTCTGATCGTTCCCGTGTTCAGCCACGAGGTCAACCAGTTCGTCCAAGCGCTGCCGAGCATCGTCGATTCCGTGCGCCACCGCCTGGGGCGGCTGACCGGCACCTCTCCCACGCGTATCGGCACGCAGATGCAGCACTTCGTCAATACGTATACCCACCATCCGGCCAAGCTGCTCGGCCCCTTGACGTCAGTTGGTGAGGGCGTGGTCGCGGGGATCGCGACCCTCATCGTCATTCTGCTGACCGCGCTGTACACGGCGATCAACCCGGAGCCGCTCGCCGACGGCTTGGTCCGTATCGCGCCACCGTCCAAACGAGTCCTGGCGGAGCGCATCCTCTCTCGTTTGCGGGTGGCTTATCTCGGCTGGCTTCGCGGCCTGGTGGTCGGGATGCTGGTGCTGGGCGTTCTGACGTATCTCGGCCTGCAGATCGCCGGAGTCGGTTTCGCTGCGTTCTTCGCGATTTTCACCGCGATCGCGATGATCGTCCCCTACTTCGGCGCGCTGCTCAGCGCGATCCCCCCGATCCTCTACGCCCTCACCATCTCCCCCGGCAAGGCGGTCATCGTCACGGTCATCTACATCGTGGTCCACCAAATCGAGAGCAACGTCATCCAGCCGTTGGTGGTCGCGCGCACGGTCCAGCTGCACCCGGCTCTGGTCGCCGTTGGGGTGGTCGCGGTCGATCAATTGTTTGGGTTCATCGGCTTGATCGTCGCCGTGCCGATCCTCGTGACGGTCAAGATCCTGGTCGAGGAGCTCTGGGTGAAGCCCGTGGAGAAGACCGATCAGGCTTTTACCGGCGAGCTGACCCCTGCACCAATGCACGTGGTTTCGGTGGCCGGTGGGCCGGCTCCCCGCCCTGCGGATCACGAGTCATGAGCGGAGAATCGCTTGACCCCGCCGCAGGTGATTGAGCCCGCGGAAACCTCCCAACGATCCCGGCCAGCCCTTCCCGCAAGTCACCCGGATCGAACGATTCCATCCGCGAGTACCGGCGCTACGAGGGGCGCGAAGAGCAGGATCCCGCCGGGCCGCCGGACGTCCTCCTGGACGTACCCGAGCTGAGGGTGGACTCGATTCATCTCGAGCTCGATGACCTCGATGCGCACGTGGCTCTCAAGGCCCAGGTGCTGAATCTGGTCAAGCTGAACGTCGGCATCGACGTGCATCTGAGCCGGGTCAAGCTCGACATCAAGGGGGTCGAGGTGGAGGTGGTGCTCAAGGCCCGGCTCGAGCACGTCACTGCCATCGTCGATCGGCTGATGACGAGTTTGGATCGCAATCCCGAGCTGGTCAAGGGACTGAGTCGCGCCGTATCTGACGTCGGTAAGGGTGCCGGTGAAGCCGTCGACAAGCCCGGGGACGCCGCGAAGGATGTCGGGCAGGGCGCGCAGGGAGCCCTGAGCGATGTCGGTCAGGGCGCCGGCCAGGCCGTCGGCGACGTCGGTCAGGGCGCCGGCCAGGCCGTCGGCGACGTCGGCGGCCAAGGCGCCGGCCAGGCGGCAGGCAATCTCGGCTGGGGGCGTCATCATCGGACTCGAGGCCCTCGCGCGCCGATCGTCGCGCTGTTCGACGACTTCGACGTGATGCTCACGCCGGCCGTCGCTCGGCGTCCCGTGGCGATCGGCGAGATCGACGCCTGCTCGTAGGGTCCGATGAGCGCGTTCCAAGCCGCAACCGAGTTCACGCCGTACACCCCGATCTGGAACGTTACCGGCCAGCCGGCCATGACCGTCCCGCTCTACCAGGGCGACGACGGTCTGCCCCTGACGGTGCAGATCGTCGGCAGGCCGGTGGCCGAGACGACGCCGCACTCGCTGGCAGCCCAGCTCGAAGCCGCGCAGCCGTGGGCGGATCGCCTGTCGCCGCTTGCGGCCGAGCCCGCCGCCGCATAACGCGCGATCTAGCTCATTATCCTCCGGTCTCTTCCGGGGGGCGGGAGGTGCAGCGGTCATGGATGGTGGTCCGACCGTCGCTGTGGGCGAGGCGGGCGCGCCCTCGTCTCCGATCTCTCCGTCGTCGGCGATGTCGATGACGACGCACGAGACAGGGTGAGCTATCATCAAGCCTCCGCCGCGGGGTGGAGCAGTCTGGTAGCTCGTCGGGCTCATAACCCGAAGGTCGCGGGTTCGAATCCCGCCCCCGCTATGCCCTTCTGAGTGACGTTTACGACCTCCTCCGGGAGGTCGTTTGCGTTCTGGAGTGTGCGTGCGACGGCGTCGGAGATGGTGGCGCTTATCTCGATCCGCCGGTTGATCTCGTCGTAGAGGATGCGGAGCTCGGACGCGTCGAAGATCTGGCGCTTGAGCGCGGGTGGCGCGTCGCGGAGGGCTTGGGAGAGGTCGGGGAGGCGTTCGAGGTTGGCGAGCAGCTCGGTCGGCTCGTGTTCGGCCGGGTCGGGTGCTTGTTCGCGTAGGTGTTCCTCGAGCTGTTCTTTCTGTGCGCGCAGTTCGGCGATGCGCGCGCCGACGAGTTCGGGGTCGATTCCTTTCTCGAGCGCGTTGAGTCGGAGTCCGATGCGGCGGTCGAGGTCGGCGATCTGCCGGCGGAGGGCGTCGCGGTGGCGCTTGCCGTTCTGCTTGGCGTCGCGCTCGTGAGCACGGAGTTGTTTTGGCGAGCTTGCGGAGTCGCATCGGTCCGAAGATGCGCTGCACGAAGAATTCCTCGACGAGCCGCAGGAGGCGGTCTTCGCGGACGTAGAGCCATTGGCCGTGGCCGTCGATTTGTTCGGCGGCGACGCGGCAGTAGGCGCGGCCGTAGTCGCAGCACATGTAGGTGTGGTTTCTTGCGCTCGCGGCCGTGCATCGAGAGGGGCTGGTGGCCGGAGGCGCATTTGACCATCCCGGCGAACAGGTATTTCCGGCCGCCTGGGCGGGGTTGGTCCCTTCGACGATCGAGCAGCAGCCGTGATCCTCGGCGCGCTATGAGCTCTCCGAGGTTGAAGCTCGAGAATCCGCTCTTCCGGCATGGAGTGAGGAATGAACCGCGGCTGGATCGTCTCCGCATGAACGCGATCTCATCGGGGGCTAATGGAACTTTCAGATCCGTCGCCGAGACTCGGTCGCTCGATGAGCCGGAATAGTTTGCTAGGAACGTGCATCGCGCTCGCCTGCGCCCTGGCCGGATGCGGAGGCACCAGCTCCGGCAGTAGCGCCGCAGCGCAGCGGGCCGGTATGCCCTCGGGCTCGCGTCCCACCCAGGTGTATCGCGTGAAACTGACGGGAGCTGCCGCAACACCGCGCGGCGCGCGGCAGGGCATCGGTGCAGCGATCGTCGCGTTTCACGGAGACTCGCTCGTCTGCTGGCGATTCGCCCACCTGCACGGATTCACAGACGCGACTTCCGCACAGGTCCACATCGGAGTCGCCGGGCATCTCGGCAACATCGCCCTCGCCCTCTCGACCGGTCCGCACCTGCACCATCAGGGATGCGTCCGAGTCAACCCGACCCTGACTAAGAAGATCGGGAGCGACCCGAGCGGCTACTACGTGGACATTCCCAGCAAGCAGTACCCGCAAGGGGCGGTTCGCGCACAGCTTTGATTGGCGTAGCTTCGCTCAGCTGACGCGGACTCATTGAGTCCGGGCCGGTGTATCGAGTCGTTATGCCCATGGGATCCGCCTGGACCTGTCGTCGCCGTAGCTCAACCGGCCGTCGCGACGGCGCTGGTGGTCTTGGAGGGCTGGTCGCGGCGATGTGCGAGAAGTCTGCGCAGCGCGCGTGCCTCGAGCACTGTCAAGCAGGCGAAAAGACTGCGATCCCGGCGAAGATGATCCATTCCCACGAGGTCACGAACCGTGACCCAGGGAACTCGGCGTACCCGGGCTGTCTGGGGTCGACCAGCACGATCACCGTCTCGCCGGCCACGAGGTCGGAGAAGCCGGTGTAGTGAACGACGGTTGTTCGCGAACTGTCGACGGGCGGAGATAGCGTCGCGAGGATCGCGGCGGTGTAGTAACAGCTGTTCCTCGAGCAGTGCTTGGTGTTATCGACGCGCGCCATGTCGCCATCACGGCGGTCCGGGTGGGAACGCTGCACACGGAGACCCCGTAGCGCAACGACGCGCCGCGGCGGGATTGCGGTGGTCGGCGCTGTGCGCGGCCGTGTTGGGTCAGGCCGCGCCCAGCGCCACCGCCGCGCGTCGCCTATCGATGGTCACGGTCCGGCACGGGCGCCTCATCCGGCGTCGACGGAAGTCACCGCGGCTCATCGCGGTCGACCGCTCGAACCGAATACTCGTGCTCCGGCTGGTGAAAGGCCGCGGCTTCGGCTACGGGATCCTCCGGGGTGCCGTGGCGCCGGATCCCTCCGGCGCTTCAGAGCTGCACTCGGGCGTCCTGAAGCATCCGTTGCGCGGGGACATCATGGAATCCTTACCGCTGTTGGACTGCGCTCGGCGGCGCCGATCGCCCGCGACACCCTCGCGGATCGTGCGGTCACCATCCCTCGCGACCGAGGCCAGGTCGTCGAAGGACAGCGTACGCAGCAACGAGGTTCACGCTACCCGCCAGGACGACCAGATCCTGGCACGCTAACAAATCGCCGGAGCCTCCATTAGATCAGCACGATCCACTCTTCAGAATTGTTGAGCGTGTATTACGCGAGTCGCAATACCCCGTCGGGCGTGGTGAAGGAGACGGCGGTCCGACCACCAAGCCACCAAGCGGCCAGGCGTCAGCGCTGCTGGTGGATCATTGCGAGAGTGTGCTCGATCCGTGTCGGTCGTCTTTGGTTCTTGATCTGCCTCGCGTGCGGCGGATTGGTGGCGCTCGCCGGGTGCTCCTCCGACGTGTCTCGTGGGACCCGATTTGCGGTGCCGCTGCCGACTGTGGTTGGCCCGATCGCCTCGACTACCACCGATTTCCCGTTCATCGCGCTCGGCTTCGCGTCGAGCCACCGGTCCCGCCGGCTACGACGAGCAGGAGTACTTCTTCTCAGGTCGGGGACCATCTACGAGTACACGCCGCGGGCATCCGCTCGTCTCACCCTGTCCGGCAGTCGCCACGCTCGGTTGTACCATCCCCTACACGACCCGAATGCTCGTGATACGTCCCATCAACCGCGGAAGTTCAGCGGCACGGTGGTCATCGAGCCATTGAATCCGAGTCCGACTTCGACATCGCCGGCATCTGGGACCGCTCCAGGGCCTACTTCGTTCGCAACGGCGATATCTTCGTCGGGTGGACGTCCAAGTCGGTGACGGTCAACGCGCTCAAGACCTTCAACGCGAGCTACGCTGCGCTCGACTGGCCCTACATGCCATTGGGGTCGGAACAACGCAGTCTACGACGGCATCACGTTCGACATCGCGGCGCAGATCGGAGCCCTGTTCAAGGACAACGGACCGGAAGCCCGACGCACGGGCTCGGCGTGAAGCATGTCTTCGAGGCTGGCTTCTCCCAGGACGGCGGGTTCGCCTTCACGCAGGCCGAGGTGTTCCACGCGCTCGAGCGCATGCCGCGGCGGCGGGCCGATCTACGATGGCTATGTTGCCGGAGGCACGCGCGGCCGAGCAACCTTAATTTCGGCCTGACGCCGGCGGGTGCGTTGCCGGCCGGCGATGCGCGGATACAGATGCAGCCGCGTGACGTCCCGGTCATGCACATCAACACCGAGACCGAGATCGCCACTTGGCGGCGTCCAACGGCCTGGCCTATCGCCGCCCCGACAGCGACGCGCCAAACGACCGCTACCGCCTGTGGGAGGTCCCCGGCTCGAGCCACGTCTCCAACGACCTACCAGGCCGACGTGCAGACGCTGTATCTGGCCGAGCTGCTACGGGATTCCACTGCCGCCCTGCCTGCCGCCGGCTGCACGCACCAGCAATTCATCACCGGCCCGCGGTCGGCGTCCCAGGGGTGATCGACCCGAACCCCTACCCGTTCAGCAACGTGGAGAACGCCGCGTTCGCGGACCTGACCGACTGGATGGGTGAGCGGCATCCCGCCGCCGCACGCGACCCGATCGAGGTCACGAGCACGAGCTCGCCGACGGTCGCGCGCGACGCGTTCGGCAATGCGCTTGGCGGCCTTCGCACGCCGTTCCTCGACGTCCCGACCGCGACGTACGTGCCCGACGGACACGGTAGCGCACGTCACGACATTCTCGGGGTTCTGCGTCCTGTACGGCTACAGCGTCCCGTTCAGCGACGACGACGCTGCATCGCTCTATCGCAACCACGGCGACTACGTCGCGAGGGTGGCAAGGGAGAGCCGCGATCTTGTAAGGCAGGGATTCTGGCTTGCGTCAGATGCCCGGCGGGTCGTGCAACAGGCCGCCGAAGCCGACATCCCCTAGGCGCGTCAGCTCGGTCGGGGCGTCGTGGAGCGCGCGGACGTGAGACTGCGGGCCCCTCGCCGTAGCCGGCAAGAGCCTTGATTCGAGTTGCTCGCCCCGGGAGACGACGGCCGCGCTGCGGCCGAGCGCGCATAGGCGCGCCGCGCTGGCACCGGCAGACGGTGTCCGACGGTAAATCGCCTCTGAAGGCGCGCTTACCCCTGTCTTGCCTGAGGGGTCCACGCTCCCCGACATGTACTCAACGTTTCTGTTCGGCGTATCGCACTCCGAACGGGTCGCCTCGGAAGGAGGTGAGAATCAATGGCCAAGAAGGAAAAGGACATCCGCAAGGACTCCAAGAAGGACCGACGGGACCGCTAGTTCTCATGTCACGGAGTCTGCAGCCGCGCCGGCTATAGGACGAGCCGGCGCAGGCTGCATTCCCCGGGGGCAGGGGAAGGTGCTGGTCGCGCTACGGCGATGAGGGATTCAGTGGCTCGTGAGCCTGCTCCAATCCCCTGGAGGCGGGTTGTGGGGCTCCTTCGTCCGATGCGGCGAGGCGTCGCCGGGATGGTCGGGCTGACCGTCAGCGGAGTGCTGATCGGGCTCGTGCCTCCGCTCCTGCTGGGAGTGTTGATCAACGCACTGGTGGAGCACAACGACAAGCCAGAGGCGGCGCTGCTCGCGGGGTTCGTGGCGCTTGCGGTGTTGCTCGAGGCAAGCGCCTATGTCGCGTCAGATGGCATGTACGCGCGCAACGCCAGCCGTCTGTACCGCAACCTGCGCGTGCGGATGTTCGCCGGCGCACTGCACGGTGCAAGGCGAAACGCGGGAGTGTCCTCACGATTCATCTCCGACGCTGAAACGATCGAGCGGATCACGCTATCGATCATCGATCGCGGCGCGATGCAGATCGTCGAGTTCATCAGCGCGCTCGTTACGCTCGCGTTCCTCGAACCCGTGACAGTTGCGGTCGTGCTGCCGTCCCTCGGGGCCACCTGGCTGATCGCGAGACGCGTCCAGAGGCCGGCCGCAACCGCCGCGCTGCGCCGCCAGGAAGAGTTTGAGGCGATGACATCTACGATCTCGCACGAACTCGGGTCTCTCGACCATGCGTACGCGAGCGGGCGATTCCACTCGGTGGCCGAGCGGTTGATGGCGGCTGAGGTCCGGCTCGGATGGCTTCGCGCCGTGAACTTGCAGGGCTCTGGCGGTCTCGCGCGACTGGGACCGATCACGGCCGTGGTCACCGCGGCCTTCATGGGCAACCATCAGGCGGGCACGTTGATGGCCATCTACCTGCTCGCCCAGCGCGTGTTCTGGGGTTTTGACGGACTCGTCGACCTCCGCCTCGACAGCGAGAGCGCCCGAGGTGCCGTGGCTCGCTGTTTCGAGCTGATCGACGCGCGGGGCGTCCAGCACTTCGATGACTCGACGCCGGTCCGGGATTCGGAGCCGAAGGGTCGACCCTCTTTGCTCAGCCGTTCATGAGACGATGCCAGGATGGGCCCGGAGCGGATCTCAGGGACGCTCGCGGCGGCGGTGACGCCGCTGCGCAATGGTGGTAAGCGGCTTGACGAAGACGCCTTCGGGCCGTTGCTCGAGTTCTATCGCGCGAGCGGGCTGGACGGGTTGCTTGTGCTCGGCACGACGGGTGAGGGGATCCTGCTGGGGCATGAGGAACGGCGACGCGTCGCGGAACTGGTCGTCGCTGGCGCTGGGGCGTTGCGGGTAATCGTGCACTGCGGGGCGCAGAGCACGGCCGAGACGAGCGCGTTGGCGGCTCACGCGGCCGAGGCCGGCGCGGACGCGGTCGCTGTGATCGCGCCGCCGTACTTCGCCTTTGATGCGGGCGAGCTTCTCGAGCATTTCGCGGCCGCGGCTGCAGCATGCGCGCCGTTGCCGTTCTACCTCTACGAGTACGCCGATCGGAGCGGCTACGCGGTCCCGGTAGTGGTCGTCGAGGGGCTGCGCGACCGCGCGAGCAACCTGGCGGGGATGAAGGTCTCCGATGCGCCGTTCGAGCGCGTCCAACCGTATCTGGCGACCGGGCTGGACGTCTTCATTGGGGTCGAGGGAGTCATCCGCCAGGGGCTCGAGAACGGCGCGGCGGGCGCAGTGTCGGGCGTCGCGGCAGCGTTCCCGGAGGCCGTGTCGGCGCTCGTCCGCGATCCCACGGACGAGCGCGGCGCGCTGGTCGAGTCTTTGCGTGTCGCACTTTCTGAGCACCCTTTCCAGGCTTCGATGAAGGCAGCCCTGGGGTTTCGCGGCGTGCCGGTCCGTCCGGACGTCCGCGCGCCGCTGCGGCCGCTGACGGCGGAAGCCGCCGAGCGCCTGCGAGGCGAGCTCGAGCGTCTGCTCCCCGCCGACACGCTCGCGCGCCCCCTCCGCTCGTAGCGTCGGCACCAGGCCGAGCATCGAGCGTGGATCACCCCGAACGCTAAGACCGTGTTGTCTGCACACGATTGCAGTTGACAGCGTCGCCCTGCCGGACTAGGGTCGCTGCAAACGATTGCAAGACCGCGGTATCTTGGTCGTACCGCGGGACCGGAGGAGAGAGAGCATGAAGATCTTGCGCAACTGTCTGTGGGCTGGATTCGCTCTGACCGCCGCCGTCGCGCTCGCCGCGTGCGGCAGCAGTAGCAGCAGTAGCAGCAGTGGCAGCAACGGAAGCAGCAGCAGCGCGAGCCCGATCACGATCGGTGCGTCGCTGTCGCTGTCGGGCGATTTCTCCGCCGACGGCCAGGCGTTCCAGAAGGGCTATGAGCTCTGGGCCGCCGACCAGAACGCCAAGGGCGGGCTGCTGGGCCACAAGGTCAATCTCAAGATCCTCAACGATGCCTCGAGCCCGGCGCAGGTGGTCACCAACTACCAGAACCTGATCGGCTCCGACAAGGTCCCGCTCGTGTTCGGTCCGTTCTCGACGCTGCTGACGGTTCCCTCGGCGCGCGTCGCCGCCCGCTACGGATATGCGTTTGTGGAGGGCGCCGGGGGCGGGCCGGCCGTGTTCGGCGCCGGGCTGCACAACGTCTTCGACGTCAGCGTGCCGATCAAGCTCAACCTGGTCACGTTCGCGCAGTGGATTGCCTCGCTTCCGGCGAGCCAGCGACCGAAGACCGCCGCCTATGCGACGGTCGACGACCCGTTCACGGCGCCCCAGATCCCAGAGGCGAAGAGCATTCTGGAGGGTGCCGGCGTGAAGACCGTGTACTCGAAGGTGTTCCCGGCCGAGGTGACCGACTACACCCCGATCGCCGGTCAGGTCGCCGCGACGAAGGCCGACGTGGCAGTGCTTGGGTCGGTTGACGTGCCGACGGTCTCGGCGTTCGTTCACTCCTTCATCCAGCAGCACTACGCCCCGAAGGCGTTCATCGCCACCGCCGGACCCGACCAGGGCGCGAGCTTCGTCAAGGCGGTCGGCCCGGGCAACGAGAACGGCATCTTCGTCCCCAACGGCTGGTACGGCGGCTTCCAGAAGCCCGACAGCCAACAGATGGTCAAGGAGTACATCGCCAAGTACGGCGGCACGGCTTCGGACGTCAACGCCGACGTGGCCGAGGGCTACTCCGTCGGCCAGGTGATAGCTCAGGCCGTCAACGCGACGCACAGTCTCGATAACGCCAAGATCATCGCCTACCTTCACAGCGGCGTGACGCTCGACAGCGTTCAGGGCCCGGTGAAGTTCGACTCGCTCGGGCAGAACACCGTGGGCAAGACGCTGACCTTCCAGTGGCAGAACGGCACCCTGGTGCAGACCCTGCCCACCTCCACCGCGGGCAGCAAGCCGCCGACGTATCCGAAGCCCGCCTGGAAGGGCTAGGGATGTCGGGCACGCAGCTGCTGCAGGCGATCGTCGATGGTGTCCTGACCGGCGGCGTGTATGCGCTGATGGCCGCCGGTCTGACGCTGATCTTCGGCGTCATGGACATCATCAACATCGCGCAAGGCGTGATGGTGATCCTGGGCGCCTACCTCAGCTACGAGCTCTCGACCCACCTCGGCATCGGCCTGCTTCCGGGTCTGCTGCTCACCGTGCCGGCAATGTTCCTGCTGGGCATGGCGATCGAGTTCGGGTTCATGCGCCGGCGTGCCTGAATCGGACCGGACGGGCATGTCGCTCCTCGTCACGTTCGCGGTGGCGATCGTGATCGAGGGGGTCCTCAGCGCGGTCTACGGCGTCGACTACGTGCAGCTGCACGCGTCCTACGTGGACAAGTCGGTCCACGTGTTCGGCTTCTACCTCCCATACATCTACCTGATCGGGTTTGGGCTGGCGGTGGTGCTGATGATTGGCCTCTACTACATGCTCTACCGGACCAAGTTCGGCCGGGCGGTGCGCGCCTCGTTGCAGAACCGCACCGCCGCCGATCTGATCGGGATCAACGTGAACCGGACGCGCATGATCTCGGTCGGGATCGGCGTGGCGGTCACGGCGGTCGGTGGGATGGTGTTCGGCGCGACGAATGCGTTCAATCCGAACAGCGGCTACGACCTCATCTCGAGGCTGCTGGCGATCGTGATCCTGGGCGGTCTGGGGAGCATCGGCGGCGCGATGGTGGCGGCGGTATTCCTGCTCGTGGTCAACGACGTGGTCGCCGTCTGGTGGTCGCCGACGTGGGCACCGCTGGTGTTCTTCGCGGCGCTGGTGGTGGTGCTCTCGATCCGTCCACAGGGATTGTTCGGCTCGATCGCAGCCCGGGCCCAATGAGTCAGGGCGGGTCGGCACGTCGCCCGTTGACGGTCGGCGGGATCCTCGTCGCGCTGCTCGTGCTCGCCGCCTTCCCGGTCGTGATCACCGATCCCACCGCGACCTCGATCGCCGTGTTCACGCTCGTCTTCATGGTCGCGACCGTGGCCTGGAACGTGTTCAGTGGCTACTCGGGGTACCTCGCGCTGGGCCACGCCGTGTTCTTCGGCAGCGGCGGTTACGCGGTCGCGCTGGCGGCGCGCGACTGGCACTTCAAGGGCGGCTGGGACGTGTTCGCACTGCTCCCGTTCGGCGGTCTGGTCGCCGCGGCGATCGCGGTGCCGTTCGGGCTGATCGCGCTCCGGACGCGGCGGCACACGTTCGTCGTGGTGACGATCGCGATCTTCTTCATCTTCCAGCTCGCCGCCATCAACCTAGCGTTCACCGGAGGCACGTCCGGGATCGAGCTGCCCCTGGCTCCGTTCTCGGCCGCGAACTACAACCAGCCCTTCTATTACGTCGGGCTGGTGATCCTGATCCTGACGGTTGCGATGTCGTGGGGGGTGCGCCGGTCCCGGTTCGGACTGCAGCTGCTCTCGATCCGTGACGACGAGGACCGCGCCCTCGGGCTCGGTGTGAAGGTGAAGCGGATCAAGCTGGCAGCGTTCGTGATCTCCGCGTTTCCGATCGGGATGGTCGGAGGCCTGTACTTCTACTTCCTCGGTCAGATCTTCCCTCAGTTCGCGTACGACCCGCTGTTCGACGTGTCGATCGCGCTGATGGCATTCCTCGGCGGTATCGGCACGCTGGTCGGGCCGCTGCTCGGTGCGGCGGTGCTCGAGTCGCTGCAGCAGTACCTGACGCAGTCGGTGTCCGGTACCGGGACCTACCTGATCGTCTACGGAGTCCTGTTCTTGGCGGTGATCCTGCTGCTGCCCCGCGGGGTCGTCCCCAGCGTGGCTCAGTTCGTGCGGCGGCGGCGGGCGCGGTCGGTGACCAGCAACGAGGGGCCGCGTGAGCCGCCGGTTCGGAGCGGGGTCGCGGGAGCGATTCGATGAGCGCCGTGCTCGAGGTCACCGGCGTCTCGAAGTCGTTCGGCGGCGTGCAAGCGTTGTCGGCCTGCCACATGGAAGTGGAGGAGGGCGCGATCCACGGGCTGATCGGCCCCAACGGGTCGGGCAAGACCACGCTGTTCAACGTGATCACCGGCTACGAGCGGATCCAGCAGGGCGAGGTCACATTCAACGGCAGGGAGATCACCAACGCTCCACCGGACCGGGTGTTCGGCCTCGGGATCGGTCGCACCTTTCAGCTCACGCGGATCTTTGCCCGGCTGTCGGTGCTGGAGAACATGCTCGTCGCGACCCAGCGCCGGGAGGGCTGGCTGCGCAGCGTGATCCGCCGAGCCGGCTCGGCGGCCGAGAAGCGGCGCGCGACGGAGCTGCTCGAATTCGTGGGGATCGTGCACCTCGCGCACGAGCCGGCGGGCAACCTGTCCTTCGGGCAGCGCAAGCTGCTCGAGCTTGCCTCGCTGCTCGTCGCGGACCCCGCGGTACTGCTGCTCGACGAGCCCACCGGCGGCGTCAATCCGACCCTGATCACCCACCTCGCCGATCGAATCAACGAGCTCAACCGGGCCGGCAAGACCTTCCTCGTCGTCGAGCACAACATGGAGTTCGTGATGAGCCTCTGCCATCGGGTCACCGTCCTCAGCCAGGGCACGCCCCTGGTCTCCGGTCCGCCGGACGAGGTCCGCTCCAACCCCGCGGTGCTCGACGCGTATCTGGGCGGCGAGGACGATCAGGCGACTCAGCTCGAGATCGCCGAGGAGCTGGCCCATCACGATGGGGTCCACAGCCGGCGAAGCACCCCGGTCGCGGTCGAGCCGCCTGTCAAGCTGCCAGGGGAGCCGCTGCTGACCGTGCGTGGGGTAACCGCAGGCTACGGCGGCGGTGACATTCTCAAGCAGGTGTCCCTCGAGGTGCCGGAGGGCGGCATCACCTGCATCGTCGGCCCGAACGGCGCCGGCAAGTCGACGCTGCTGGCGACGATCAGCGGCCTACTGCGACTGCGCCAGGGCGAGATCCGGTTCTCCGGCCAGGTGATCTCCGGCTGCTCCCCGAGGGAGATCCTGGCTCGCGGCGTGGCCCACGTACCGCAGGCGCACAGCCTGTTCCCGGAGATGACGGTGCGCGAGAACGTCGAGCTGGGCGCGTACACCGTACGCGATCCCGGGCTGGTCCAGAGACGTCTGGAGGCGGTGGAGGAGCTGTATCCGATCGTGCGCGACCGCGCCCAGGAGAAGGCGGGAAGCCTCTCCGGCGGTCAGCAGCGCCTCGTCGAGTTCGCGCGCTCGCTGATGCTCGACCCGGCGATGATCGTGCTCGACGAGCCGTCGATGGGCCTCGACCCGCAGACGCGCCAGATTGTCTTCGAGATGGTGGAACTGATGAACCGCCAGGGCAAGACGATCCTGCTGGTCGAGCAGAATGCGCGCGCCGGCCTGAGGCTCAGCACCAACGGGGTCGTGCTCGAGAACGGAATGGTGCGGCTGACCGGCACTGGGCGTGAGGTGCTCGAGCATCCCGAGATTGGCGCGCTGTACCTGGGCGGCACGGTGGCCGCCGACGCGCCGGCGCCATGACTGTCGACGTCGACGTGATCGTGGCCGGCGCCGGCCACAACAGCCTGATCACGGCTGCGTACCTGACCCGCGCCGGTTACCGCTGCCGGGTGCTCGATGCCCGGGCGGTGGCCGGTGGCGGCGTGGCCTCCGAGGAGCTTCTCCTGCGCGGCTACCGGCTCGACTCCTGTTCCACCGGCCATACGCTGATCCAGACCAACCCGCTGCTGGTCAACGATGAGCTGGGACTGATTGCCGAGTGCGGCCTGACCTACATCGAGCCCGATCCCGTCGGGCACGTGGTGTTCCCCGACGGCGAGTCGCTGACCATGTGGCTGGATCTCGAGCGGACCTGTGAGGAGATCGCCCGTTTTTCGCGAGCAGACGCCGAGGCCTACCGACGGCTGCTGGCCGACTACGACGCGGTCAAGGACGTGTTCGCCCGCCAGCGCTTCACCCCGGTCGGCTTCGGGCCGAGCTTCGACGAGATGCTCGCGGGGCGCTCGGGCGCGGCTCGCTGGCGGCGCCGCGCGGCGATGAGCGCATGGGACGTCGTCCGGCACGAATTCGAAAGCCGCCATGTGCGCGCGTTCATGCTGTGGATGGCTTTCCAGACCGGCCAGCCGGTCGACTCGGCAGGCTCGGGACCGCTGGCCTACTCGATCGTCTACGGGCGCCAGCGACGGAGCTGGACGATCCCGCTGGGCGGCTCGGGAGAGCTTGCCCGGGCGTTGGTCGACGTCATCGAGCGGGGCGGCGGCGAGGTGCACTGCGATAGGCGTGTGGTCGGCCTGGTGCTCAGGGACGGACGCTGCGTCGGCGTGGAGACGGATGACCGCGAGCAGCACCTCGCGCGCGTCGCCGTTCTTTCGACGATTCACATCAAGGACCTCGTGGCGATGGCGCCCCGCGAGGCGTGGGGAGAGGACTTCCTGTACGGGGTCGACACCTACGACGCCGGTGTCGCGGCTTTCGCTGCGCACTACCTGACCAGCGAGCCGCCCCGTTATCCAACGCGCGACGGCGGCGAGGTCAGCGCCGTCTCCGCAGGCGTGGCGGGCTGGCCCGAGGAGATAGTGCGAATGGGCCGAGACGTGAAGGAGGGGCGGCTCGTGCGCGACGGCGCGTGGCTGTTGTTCCCGGCGCCGACCGTCGCTGACCCCTCACGCGCGCCGGAGGGGTGTCACACGGTCAAAATCCTGGGAATGCAGCCGTATGACCCCGGCGGCGGGCCCGAGCGCTGGGAACAGCTGCGGGCTGAGATCGCCGCCAACCACCTCTCGCATCTGCGCCGGGCCGCGCCGAATCTCGGGCCGGAGAAGGTGGTCGCGGAGCTGATCGTGGCTCCGACCGATCTGGAGCGCTCGAACCCCCACATGTGGCACGGCACGTTCCACGGGGGCGACCGCTCGCTTGCCTACAGCGGCGCCCTGCGCCCTGTGCCCGGCTGGGCGCAGCACCGGATGCCGATTCCCGGCCTGTACCAGACCGGGGGTACGACGCACCCAGGTGGGTCGGTGACCGGCGGACCGGGACGAAATGCGGCGATCGTGATGCTGACCGATCTCGGCGAGGACCCGCAGGAGGTGATGGCCGGTGCTCAGCCGTTGCGTGCGGCCCGCCGCTGAGGGCTGGGCGCCGAGCGCCGCCGGATAATGGCCCGTACGCGGAGGACAGTCACGATCAGGGATGTCGCGCGGGTGGCCAAGGTTCACCCGGGCACCGTCTCGCGGGCGCTGAACGAGGAGACCCGGGCGCTCGTCAATCGGGAGACAGCCGACCGGGTCGTGCGTGCGGCCAAGAAGCTCGGCTACCGCCCGAATCGGATGGCGCGCGGGCTGAAGACCAGCCGCTCATACACGATCGGCGTGCTGATCCCCGACATCACGAATCCGTTGTTCCCGCCGATCCTGCGTGGCATCGAGGACCGTCTGGACGAAGAGGGCTACACGTCGCTGATCGTCAACACCGACAACGATCCCGAGCGCGAGCGCAGCGACCTCGAGGCGATGCGCGCCCGCCAGGTCGACGGCCTCATCTCCGCCACGGCACGGCTCGACCGCGAGCTGCTGGCCGAGGTCGGGGGCGCCGACGTGCCGCTGGTGCTCGTCAACCGCAGCCTCGAGGACGGATCGGTGCCCGCGGTTACGGTCAACGACCGCCAGGGGATCCGACTCGCGGTGGAGCACGTGGCGGGCCTCCGACATACGGACATCGGACACGTCGGCGGCCCCCAGAACCTCTCGACAGGACACCGGCGCCATCTCGGCTTCCTCGAGGCGATGCACGCCGCTGGCCTCGCGATCCCGAATGACCGCGTGCGCCTCGGCCGATGGTTCGTGGAGGAGGAGGGCGCGCTGCTGTGCGCGGAGTTGCTCGACGCGGCGCCTGAGCTGACGGCGATCGTGGCCGCAAACGACCTGCTGGCGATCGGCTGCTATGACGCGCTCGAGGCGCGCGGCCTCCGCTGCCCGCAGGACATCTCGATCGTCGGCTTCAACGACATGCCGTTCATCGATCGCCTACGCCCGCCACTGACCTCGGTCAGGGTCCCGCAGAGAGAGATCGGGACGGTGGCCGCCGATCTGATGCTCCAGCGACTCGCCGACGGCTCGCAGACCGCCCGCGAGATCCTGCTCGAGCCGACCCTGATCGTGCGGGGATCAACCGGGCCCCCGCGCAAGGGAACGCGCGCCCGGCGCACCGCCAAGGCCCGATGACAGCGATCGACGCTCACGCCCACGTGATCGTTGAAGAACTCCTGCGTGACGCAGCGCCGGCGGAAGACTGGCGCCCCAGGGTGCGGCGCGAGCGACGGGCGTCAGGTCGTCCAATTCGAAGGGCGGAGCATCCGCTCTGCGGTCCATGAGTTCGTCGAGGTCGACGGCATCCTCGCCACCCAGGAGCGACTCGGTATCGGACGTACGGTGCTGTGCCCGTGGGTGCCCCTGCTGTTCTACGACGTGTGGGCGCAGGAGGCGCTGCGCCGCTGCCGGCTCCAGAACGACGGGCTCGCACGCCTCCGGGCCGAGCACCCTGACCGCGTCGCCGTCCTCGGCGCCGTGCCGTTGCAGGAGCCCGAGCTGGCGGCCGCAGAGCTCGCACGGCTGATGAGCTCGGGGGCGTTCGCCGGGGTGGAGGTCGCGGCCAGCATCGGCGGAACCTACCTCGGCGACCCGCGCTTCGATCCGTTCTGGACCGTGGCCGAGCAGACCGGCGCGCTCGTGTTCGTCCACCCGACGACCCGCGGCTTTCCGGCCCCGGTGTTCGAGCAGCATTACCTCTGGAACCTCGTCGGCAACCCGATCGAGACCACGATCACCGCCGCCCATATGGTGCTCAGCGGCACCATGCAGAACCATCCCGGGCTCCGCGTCCTGCTGGCGCACGCCGGCGGATCGATCGTGTCCCTGTGCGGCCGGCTGCGTCACGGCCAAGCAGCCGTGGCCGCGGCCGGCGAGTCTCTGAGCGAGCCCGCGGATGTCTCGATCAGGCGCTTCCTGTTCGACTCCGTGACCCATGACCCACCGCTCCTGCGCGCACTTGTTCAGGCCGTGGGCGCGGATCGCGTGCTGCTCGGCTCCGACTATCCGTTCGACATGGGCGATCCAGATCCAGTGGGGACGATCCGCGCGGCCGGGCTCGGGGAGGAAGCCGAGCGGGCTCTGATGCATGGCAACGCCGAGCGTCTGCTCGGGCTCAATCCGGTCACCGCGAGCTGAGCGGCATGCCGGACTCACGCGTGCAGGCAGCGGTCGACAACTGGGGCCCACGCCTGATCGCCAACGGCATCGACTTCAACGACTTCGTTCGTACAACCGCCTCGATCTCGCGCTGGGAGGAGTGGCTCGACGCCTGGAGCGCGACCGCCGGAACGCACCGCGAGCTGGGAGAGCAGGCCAGACGGGATGGGCATGTGCGCAGCGCCGGCGAGGCGTTCCTGCGCGCGGCGGTGAGCTACCACTTCGCCAAGTTCGTCTGGGTCCTCGACCCAGAGCGCAATCGCCGTGCCACCGACGCGGCGATCCGCTCGCTGTACGACGCGCACGCGCTGCTGGATCCGACGGCGGAGCGGATCGAGGCGCCGCTGGGGGACGGCGTGGTCGTGGCGAACCTCCGCCGACCTGCCGGTCCCGATCCGCTGCCGCTGGTGATCCTGATCCCCGGACTGGACTCCACCAAGGAGGAGTTCTACAGGCTGGGAGTCGGTGTTCCTGGCGCGGGGGATGGCCACGCTTTCGTTGGACGGTCCCGGCCAGGGCGAGACGGGGTTCATGATGAACATCCGGCCCGATTACGAGGTCGCGATAACGGCCGCACTCGACGTGCTGGCGGGGCGTGCCGAGTTCGACCTCGAGCGGGTGGGAGCGGCTGGCGTCAGCCTCGGCGGGTACTACGTGGCGCGCAGTGCGGCGTTCGAGCCGAGGCTGCGTGCCGTGGCCGGGGTCAGCGGCCCGTATGACATGGCGGCTCAGTGGGATTCGATGCCCTCGCTGACGCGCGAGGCATTTACGCACCACAGCGGGGCCGGGAGCGAGGCGGAAGCGAGGTCGCGGGCGGGCGAGCTGAGCCTGGCCGGGGTGGCCGAGCGGATCGAGCAGCCGTGCCTGGTCGTCACCGGGCGCCGCGACCGGGTCGTCCCATGGGAGCAGACCCGTCGCATCGCTGCCGAGGCCCCGCGCGCCGAGTGGGTCCTCTACGACGAGGGAACCCACGTCTGCAACAACATCCCGTTCAAGTACCGCCCGCTGGTCGCCGACTGGATCCGCGGCCAGCTGTGTTGATCGGCCGCCCGATCAGGCGCCGTGAGGATGAGCGCATCCTGCGCGGCCAGACGCAGTACCTCGACGACCTCGAGCGCCCGCGCATGGCCCACGTCGCATTTGTGCGCAGCCCGTTCGCCCACGCGCAGATCCGGGGCATCCGCCCGCCGGCCGCCGCCGACGGGCTGCTGGCGGTTCTGACCGCAGCCGACCTCGGCGACCGGGTGCGGCCGTTCCCGGTCCCGCCGCTCGAGGGCGCCGAGCTCGCCAGGGACCCGCATCCGGTCCTGGCCGGCGAGGAAGTGCGCTACGTCGGCCAGCCCGTGGCCGCCGTGATCGCGGATTCGCGCGCGCTGGCCGAGGACGCCGCTGAGCTGGTCGAGGTCGACTATGAGCCGCTCGCCGCGGTCGTCGACCCCCGCAGCTCGGACATCGCGCTCCTCCGATGGTCGCACGCGAGCGGGGATGTCGACGCCGCGTTCACGTCGGCCGCGCACGTCGTCCGTGGCCGCTACGCGCTGCCGCGGCTGGTCGCGGCGCCGATCGAGACGCGCGGCTGCGTCGCCGAACACGACGCCTGGGAGCGATCAGCTGACGGTCTGGTGCTCGGCGCAGGACACCCACCGGCCGCTGGCGCAGCTCGCCCACATCCTCGGCCGTCCCGAGGCCACGCTGCGAGTGATCGTCCCCGACGTCGGCGGGGCGTTCGGGAGCAAGGGCGTGATCGCGCCCGAGGTTGCCGCCGTGGCGGTCGCCTCGATCGACCTGGGCCGGCCGCTCAAGTGGGCCGAGGATCGCTACGAGAACTTCCTCGCCGCCTATCAGGGCCGCGGCATCGAGGGCGAGCTGGAGCTGGCGCTCGATGCGGCGGGGCGGATGCTCGCGCTGCGGGCCCGGCTGCGGGCAGATCTCGGCGCATACCTGCTCACGTCGACGGCGATCCCCCCGCGCACGGCCGCGATGCTCCTCACCGGTTGCTACGACATCCCCGCGGCCGCGGTCGCGCTGGTGGGCGTGCGCACGCACAAGGTGCCGACGGGTCCGTACCGGGGCGCAGGGCGCCCGGACGCGGCCTACATGATCGAGAGCCTCGTCGACGACGCCGCCCGGGCGCTTGGGATCGACCGGATCGAGCTGCGCCGGCGCAACCTGATCCGATCCTTCCCCCATCCCAACCAGCTCGGCTACGCCTACGACTCCGGTGACTACGAGCGGTGCCTCGATCTGGCGCTCGAGCTCGGGCGCCTCGAGGAGGTCTCGAGTGGAGAGCCCGACCGGATCGCCGGCAGCGGCGTCGCGCTGTACGTGGAGCGCGCGGGCGGCCAGTGGGAGAGCGCGGAGGTCGAGGTCGTGGCCGACGGGCGCGTCGTTGTGCGCAGCAGCTGCTCTCCGCACGGGCAGGGGCACGAGACGACGTTCGCGCAGATCGCCGCCGATCGGCTGGGGATCGCCCTCGATCAGATCGTGCTGCGCTTCAGCGACAGCGCCGAGGTGCCGCGCGGCGTCGGGACGTTCGGCAGCCGATCGGTGGCGGTCGGGGGATCGGCGGTCGCGGTCGCGGTCGACGAGCTGCTCGAGCGCGGCCGCTCGCTCGCCGCGCACGTGCTCGAGGTGGCGCCCGAGGAGGTCATGCTGGCAGGACGGTCGCTTCTGCGCCGGCGGGCGGTCACTATCGCTCGCCGACCTCTCGGAACGCGGCCTCACCGCCGCCGCTCGCTTTGAGTCCCCGCCGGTGTTCTCCTCGGGGGCCTACGCGGCCGCCGTCGAGATCGAGCGCGGCACCGGCCGGCTACACGTGCTGCGGATCGCCGCGGTCGACGACTCGGGCACGATCATCAACCCCCTGCTCAGCCACGGCCAGGTGATCGGAGGAGCCGTGCAGGGTCTCGGCGAGTGCCTGGCGGAGGAGGCCGTGTTCGACGAGACCGGGCAGCCGCTCAGCGTCTCGCTGCTGAACTACGGCCTGCCGACCGCCGCCGACATACCACCGTTCATCACCGGTGAGGTCGAGAGCCCGTCGCCGCTGAACCCGCTCGGCGCCAAGGGCGTCGGCGAAGGGGGCGCGATCGGAGTGCTGCCCGCGGTCGCGAACGCCGTCGCCGACGCGCTCTCCGGCGTTCGTCTCGATCCGCCGTTCAGCGCGGAGCGGCTATGGCGGGCGCTGCAGTGAAACCGGCGCCCTTTGGGTATGCGGCTCCGCGCTCGCTCGCGGAGGCACTGCGGCTTCTCGACAGCGACGAGGAGGCGATCGCGCTGGCCGGAGGACAGAGTCTCGTACCGATGCTGAACTTCCGCCTGGCCAGGCCGTCGCTCCTGGTCGACCTAAACCGGGCCGAAGAGCTGGACCACCTGACCGTGTCGGGCGGGATGCTGCGCATCGGCGCGCTCACCCGTCAGGCCGCACTCGAGCGCTCGCCGGCCGTCGAGCGGGGCTGGCCGCTGCTGACGCGAGCGGTGCGGCTGGTCGCGCACCCAGCGATCCGCAGCCGCGGGACGGTCGGCGGCTCGCTGGCTCATGCCGATCCACGCGCCGAGCTCCCGGTGGCGCTGATCGCACTCGGAGCGCGGATGCGCCTGAGCTCGCTGCGCGGCGAACGGAGCGTGGCCGCGAGCGAGTTCTTCCGCGGTCCGATGCGCACTGCATTGCAGCCGGGCGAGCTCCTGATCGAGATCGAGGTCCCGCCGCAGCCCGATCGCGCGCGGACCGCATTTGTCGAGCACGCGCGCACGCACGGCGACTTCGCCATCGCCGCGGCCGCCGTTGTGATCGCACCCGGCCACGCGGCCATCGCTCTGCTCGGCGCAGCTCCGATTCCGGCCCGGGCGCCGGCGGGGGAGGATGCCCTGCTGGAGGGAACGGCCGCGACCGAGGTGGCGGAAATCGCCGCGGCGCAGGTCACCGACGACCACCGGCGCGCGCTGCTCACGGCCCTCGTCGCCCGAGCGATCGAGACGGCGCGCCCATGAATATCAGCGTCTCCATCAACGGGACCGCTTACGAGGGCGACGTCGAGCCCCGGACGCTGCTCACGGACTTCATCCGCCATCACGCGCGATTGACCGGGACGCACGTCGGGTGCGAGCACGGCGTCTGTGGCGCCTGCACGATTCAGCTCGATGGCGAACCGATCCGCGCGTGCCTGATGCTCGCCGTCCAAGCCGATGGCCGCTCATTGCTGACCGTTGAAGGGCTCACCGGCGCCGACGGCGAGCTGACGCCGCTGCAGCGCGCCTTCATCGAGCACCACGCGCTGCAGTGCGGCTTCTGCACCGCCGGGTTCCTGATGTCGGCCGAGGCGCTCCTGCGCCGCCGACCGGATGCCGACGAGCAGGAGATCCGCGAGGAGCTCGCCGGCAACCTGTGCCGCTGCACCGGGTACGAGGGGATCGTGGCGGCGGTGTCGGCGGTTGCCCGCGACGAGTCAGAACGCCGGCTAGCTCCAGTGTGCGCTCGTGAACTCGCCGGCGGCGCGCGGCGTGGCCTCCTGCGTCTCGGGATCGAGCTCGGTGTTCCGGTTGGACTGGGGATCGCGCTCCAGCGGGAGGCTCCCGCCGGCGGTGAAGTAGGGCTTGCCGGCGATGATGAGATCCTCGGCTGGGAATCTGGTGATGACCTCGCACCCGTCCGCGGTCACGACGAGCTGCTCCTCGATCCGCGCCGCCGACCAGCCATCGCTGGCGGGCCAGAAGGTCTCGAGCGCGAACACCATCCCCTCCTTGATCTCCTCGGGATGGTCGAGCGAAACGAGCCGGCTGAAGATCGGCTTCTCCCAGATCGAGAGCCCGACCCCGTGACCGAACTGGAGCGCGAACGCCGCCTCCTCGTCGGGAAACCCGAACTCCTGGGCGCGTGGCCAGAGCGCGGCGACCTCGCCCGTGGTGGCGCCGGGGCGGATCAGGTCGATCGCGGCATCCAGGTAGTAGCGGCAGCGCTTGTATGCGTCCAGAAGCGGGCGCGAGGCGCTCGCGACCGCGAACGTGCGGTAGTAGCACGTGCGGTAGCCCATGTAACTGTGGAGGATGTCGAAGTAGGCCGGGTCGCCGGGGCGCAGGGCGCGGTCGGTGAAGACATGGGGGTGAGGGCTGCAGCGCTCCCCCGAGATGGCGTTGACACCCTCGACGAATTCGGAGCCCATCTCGTAGAGCACCTTGTTCACGAGAGCGACGCAGTCGTTCTCCCGGATCCCGGCCCGCATCGTGCGATACAGCTCCTCATACGCGGCGTCGACCATCGAGCAGGCCATGTTCAGGAGCGTGATCTCGTCCCTGGTCTTGATCACGCGCGCCTCCTGCATCAGCTGCTGGCCGTCGGCCACCTGGATCCCCTCTCGCTGCAGCGCGAACAGGACCTGCGGCTCGACCGCATCGATGCCCACCGGCTCACTCAGCAGTCCGCGTTGCTCGAGCTCGATCCGGATCTTGCGCGCCACGTCCTCGGCGCGGCCTGACGCGGGCGACATCGCTCCACGCAGCGTCGATATCCCCGCCCGCGAGCGGCCGTCGCCGAGCCACGGGTTGTACAGCTGATGGTGTCGCGCCGCCGAGCCGAAGTCCCACATGATCGGCTCGTCGTGTTGGGGAAGCAGGCAGAAGCGGTTGAGCTTGTCCTGGGCCCAGGTGCCGATGTGCGTCGCGGTGATGTAACGGATGTTGGTCATGTCGAAGCACAGGAGTGCACCGAGCTCGGAGGCGGCGAGCTGTGACTTGATCCGCGCCAGCCGCTCCTCGCGCAGCCGGTCGTAGCGGACCCGCTCCTCCCAGTCCACGCCCATCACGCCGTAGCTGTGAAGTCCCATCGCTGTTCAGCCCTTCTGGTTGCCATTTCGTCTCAGGCGGCGCCCTGCAAAAGGCGGGTAGCCCTGCAAACGTTTGCAAGACGATACCGGCGGTCTTGACCGCCTTCAAGCGGTCGGATACATTCCTGCAAACGATTGCAGGAGGTGAGCGCAGCAGATGGGGGTCGACCAAGGCAAGCGGCTGGGCTGGATCGGGGTGGGCCGCATGGGCCGAGTCCTGGTCACGCGGCTGCTCGAGGCCGGTCACGACGTCGGCGTCTACAACCGGACGCGCGACAAGGCGCAGTCGCTGGCCGACCTCGGCGCGACGATTGTCGACACGCCTGCGGACCTCGCCGACCGGGACATCGTGTTCACGATGGTCGCCGGCTCGGCCGATGTCGAGGAGGTGGTGAGCGGCCCGCAGGGCCTGCTGTCCCGGGCCGATGTGGCTCCCCGCCTGATCGTCGACTCGACGACGATCTCCCCAGCAGTGGCCGAGGCGATCAGGGCGGCGGCAGAAGATCGTGGCACCGCAATGCTGGCCGCGCCCGTCAGCGGCAACCCCAAGGTCGTCGCCAGCGGTCGATTGACCATCGTCGCGTCGGGGCCGCATGACGCTTGGTTGCAGGCCCAGCCGTACCTCGAGTTGCTGGCTCGCAGCGTCACCTATGTCGGCGAAGGGGAGCGGGCGCGCCTCGTCAAGATTTGCCACAACCTGATGCTGGGCGTCGTGGCCCAGTGCATGGCGGAGGTCACGGTGCTCGCGGAAAAGGGGGGAGTGTCACGAGCCGACTTTCTCGCATTCCTCAACGACAGCGTGTTGGGCTCGACCTTCACTCGCTACAAGTCGCCCGCCTACGTCAACCTTGATTTCACGCCCACGTTTACGCCGTCGCTGCTGCTGAAGGACTTCCAGCTTGGGTTCGAGGCGGCGCGGGAGCTTGGCGTGCCGATGCCGGTCGCCGCGACCACCGAGCAGCTCGTCCAGGGGATGGTTGCGCTGAGTGGCGATGAGGTCGACTTCGCGGCGCTGCTCGAGCTCGAGGCGCGGGCGGCCGGGCTGGAGCTCATCTCCGAGGATGCCGAGGTGGACGACGGCCTCGACCCGATCGAGCCGAGCACCAATGGCGGCGCTCCCACCAGGACCACCACCAGCCCGCCGGCGCCCTAAAGCAGCAGCGCGTGTGGGCGCTCGAGCAGCTCCCGCACTCGGCTCAGAAAGCGGGCGCCGTCGACCCCGTTGAGGATCCGGTGGTCGCAGGCCAGCGTGAGTACCACGGTCGGCCGCGCGCGAACGTCATCCGAGTTGTCGTCGACAACCGCCCGGCGCCGCAGCGAGCCGACGGCGAGGATCGCCGCCTGCGGCGGATTGATCACGGCTGAGAAGCTGTCGACCCCATACATCCCGAGGTTCGAGACGGTGAACGTCCCACCCGAGATCTGAGCCGGCGAGATCGAGCCATCACGCACCCGCGCGGCGAGCATCCGCGCGTCCCTCCCAATCTCCCCCAGTGACTTGCGGTCGGCGTCGAAGATCGTCGGGACCACGAGCGCCTCATGCGCGGCGACGGCGATCCCGACGTTCACGCGCGAGAAGGTCTCGATGCCGGAGTCGTGGTACGCGCCGTTCACCCGCGGGAACTCGCGCAGCGCCAGCGCCGCGGCCTTGACGACGAAATCATTGATCGAGGGGACCGGATCGGTCACCTCTCGCAGCCGCGCGCGCAGCGCGACGGCCTCGCCCATGTCGACCTCGACCCGGAGCTCGATGTCGGGGACGGTGGCGCGTGATTGCGCCATCCTGCGCGCCACCGTTCGCTGCAGGCGAGTGAGCTCGTGGACGGCCGACTGGCCTTTGGCGGACGCCGGCTCCTCGGAAGCCGAGGTTGTGGCGGCGCCTCCGTTTGCCGATCCGATCGCATGCGCTGCGGCGGCGGCCCGCTCGACGTCCTCGCGGATCACCCGTCCATTCGGCCCGGAGCCAACGAGCGTCGAAAGGTCGATGTTCAGCGCGGCGGAGAGCCGGCGGGCGAGCGGAGACGCCTTGGTTCGACCGGCTCGAGCGGAGGAATGGGGCGGCGGGGGCGGCGCAGCGGAGGGCGGCGCAGCCGAGGGCGCCGGCGGCCCAGCCTGCTGGGGTCCGCCGACGGCCGCGCTCGCGGCGACCACCGCCGGCAAGCCGGCGTCGGGGAGCTCCTCGCCGGCCGCGCCGATGACGGCGATTGGGGCGCCGACGGGGACAATCGCCCCCTCAGCGACGCTGAGCGCGAGGATCACCCCGGCACTCTCGGCCTCGTGGGTCACGGTCGCCTTGTCCGTTTCGATCTCGGCCAGCGGCTGCCCGGGCTCGACGCTGTCGCCCTCGGCGACGAGCCATCTGAGGACAATGCCGTCCTCCATCGAGTCCGAAAGGCGCGGCATGACGATCTCTACGGCCAGGGTCTTACGCTCCGCGTCGGGACTGCAAACGTTTGCGATACTATCGCACACGGCCTGCAGCGAGCAGATGGAGACGGGTGATGGCGAAGGTCGAGACCGCAGCGCAAACCGAGTCGGCGACCAGGTTTCTCGACGCGTACGCCCGGATGCTGCTGATCAGGCTGTTCGAGACCTCGATGCATCGTCTGTTCTTGGCCGGCGAGGTCCACGGTACGACCCACCTCTACGCGGGGCAGGAGGCGGTCGCGGTCGGAACCTGCCTTGCGCTGGAGCCCGACGACTATGCGGCCGGGACCTACCGCGGGCACGGTCACGCCCTGGCGAAGGGCACGCCGCCGGCTCCGCTGATCGCGGAGATGCTCGGGCGCGCGAGCGGGGTGTGCGGTGGTCGCGCCGGATCGATGAACGTGATCGATCTCGAGCACGGGCTGGTCGGCTGCTACGGGATCGTCGGCGGGTCGATCGCCGCCGCGCTCGGCGCGGCGCTGTCCGCTCAGCGTCAGGGGCGGGTGGCGGTTGCGTTCTTCGGCGATGGCGCGGTCAACCAGGCGTACTTCCACGAGTGCCTGAACATGGCCAAGGTGTTCTCGCTGCCGGCCGTGTTTGTCTGCGAGAACAACTTCTACGGCGAATTCACGCCGATGGCGGCGGTGACCGCCGGCGGCGACATCGCCGGGCGAGCGGGTGCGTACGACATGCCGTCCGCAGTGGTCGACGGTAACGACCTATGGGCGGTTCATGCCGCGGCGGAGCAAGCCGTCGATCGTGCTCGCGAAGGTGACGGCCCGACGCTGCTGGAATGCCAGACCTACCGTCATTACGGCCACTCCAAGAGCGATCCGGGCGCCTATCGCCCAAAGGCGGAGGTGGAGCGATGGCTGTCCCGCGATCCGCTGAAGATCGCGCGGGCCCGTCTGCTGGAGGAGGGCGTGTCCGAGCAGGAGATCGCCGCTGCCGAGGAATCCACCAACGAGCTGATGGAGCAGGCGGTCGAGACGGCACGGGCCGCCCCGTACCCATATCCGGAGGTCGACGCCGCGACGGAGTTCCGTCGATGAGCACGCTCGAGTTCCGCGACGCGGTCCGTGATGCGCTGGCCGAGGAGCTCGAGCGGGACCCATCGGTCGTGTTCTTCGGAGAGGACATCGCCGCCCCCGGCGGCGTGTTCAAGGTGACCTCCGAGCTGCTCGAGCGGTTCGGCCCAGAGCGAGTGTTCGACACGCCGATCTCCGAGCTCGCGCTTGCCGGCGCCGCGTACGGCGCCGCGGTGACCGGCTTGCGCCCCGTGTTCGAGGTGATGTTCGGCGACTTCATGGGACTGGCGATGGACAGCCTCGTCAATCAGGCTGCGAAGTTCTGGTACATCAGCAATGAGCAGGGCAGCGTGCCGCTCGTGGTCAGATCTGCGGTCGGCGGCGGAGGCCGGTTTGGCGCGATCCACTCGCAGACGCATGGCACCTGGTTCCAGGGCATTCCCGGCCTCAAGATCGCTTTCCCATCCTCGCCCGCGGAAGCGAAGGGACTGCTGAAGGCGTCGATCCGGGACGAGAATCCGGTGATCTTCCTGGAGCACAAGCGCCTGTACTCGGTCAAGGGACCGCCGCCCGAGCGCGAAATCATCCCGCTGGGGCAGGCTGGGATCGCGCGGCAGGGCGAGGATCTGACGATCGTGTCGATCGGCAAGGGAGTCCCCGACGCGCTGGCTGCCGCCGAGCAGCTCGCCGCGGACGGGATCGCCGCGGAGGTCGTCGACCTCCGCACCCTGCGACCGCTCGACCTCGCGACCGTGCTCGAATCGGTTGCCCGGACGAACCGGCTACTGGCCGTCGAGGAGGGCCCTCGCACCGGCGGGTGGGCGACCGGGATACTCGGGGCGGTCGCCGAGCAGGGCCTGCACGACCTCGACGACGCGTGGATCGTGGCGACCGACGAGACGCCGATCCCCTACAGCCCGACACTCGAGGATGCCTACATTCCCGACACCGCGGCGATCGTCGCCAGCGTCCACTTGCGCGCCGGCGTCGGGGTCGCCTGACGGCAATCTGACGGCGTTTGACTCGAGTCTGACGTAGAAGTCCGCCGACCGCTCGACGCTGGTTGCGGGCAACGTACTGCGGTTCAGGCGCATGTCGCGGACCAACTCGACGCCGCGGCGATCCACGGGATATGAAACCCGTCTCAACGCACCGTATGCTCAGAGCATGACTCTGTGTGAGGGCCGCGGAGCGGGGCCGAGCGTGCGCACGCGTTCGCGCGACGTACCCGTGCATGCCGGCGCGTTGTGATTGCCACGGCCGTGCTGCTCGCGACCGTCGTGTCACAGGCGTGCGCGGCGAGCGGCATCCACAAGATCCGCCACGTCGTGATCATCATGCAGGAGAACCGGTCGTTCGATAACTACTTCGGGACCTTCCCCGGAGCGGACGGCATCCCGAGGCGGAACGGCCGGCCGATCGTTTGCCTGCCCGCCCCCGCGCTGGGGCACTGCGTGCGGCCGTCGCACGACCCGCGTGACTCCGACCGCGATGTGTGGCACGACGCCTGGTCGTTCCGCGACGACTTCGACCACGGGCGCATGGACGGGTTCGCCCGCGTCGCCTCAATCTGTCCGATCCACGGCGGGGGGCTGGGTTGCGAGCCGCAGATTGTGAAGGAGGCGATGGGCTACCACGATCGACGCGAGATCCCCAACTACTGGGCGTACGCGCGCCGGTTCGTGCTCCAGGATCACCTGTTCGAGCCGATCGCGAGCTGGAGCCTGCCGGCTCACCTGTGGATGGTGTCCGAATGGTCGGCACGCTGTCTGTCGCCGACCGACCCGTTCAGCTGCCGGCGCGACATCACCGCGCCGCAGAACCCGCCGGACTACGGCCCCGCGCCACACGTTGACCCCAACTACGCGTGGACCGACCTGACATATGTGCTTCACCGGCATCACGTGAGCTGGGGCTATTACGTCTCGAAGGGGCGCGAACCTGACTGCGAGACCGGCGGGGTGACCTGTATTTACCATCCCCAGGCCGCGAGTACGCCGGGGATCTGGAATCCGCTCCCGTACTTCGCCACGGTGCACCAGGACCATCAGCTCGGCGACATCCGGGGTATCAACTCGTTCTACCGCGCTGCCAAGCGCGGACATCTGCCGGCCGTGTCGTGGGTCGTTCCCAGTGCCGCGGTCAGCGAACACGCCCCCGCCCGGCTCAGCGCCGGGGAGGCGTACGTCACAAGCCTGATCAACGCCGTGGCCCACGGCCGCAACTGGAGGCACACGGCGATCTTCCTCGCGTGGGACGACTGGGGCGGCTTCTACGACCACGTCGTTCCACCGCGGCTCGACGGCATGCGTCTCGGCTTTCGCGTGCCGGGGTTGGTCATCAGCCCATACGCGCGGCGCCACTACATCGATCACCACCAGCTGACCTTCGACGCCTACACGAAGTTCATCGAGGACGACTTTTTGGGCGGCCAGCGAATCGACCCGAAGACCGACGGCCGCCCCGACCCACGTCACCACGTCCGCGAAGACAACCCGGGCATCGGAGACCTCGCACGCGACTTCAACTTCAATCAGCGGCCGCGCCGGCCGCTGATCCTGTCGCCGTGATCCCAAGCCTTTCGGCTCCGCCACCAGCGGCGCCGGAGCTCAGGCAGGACGTACGAATCCCTGAGCCAACCGGCCGATTTCGTATTCGGCGGTCCCGGTCGTAACGACCGGATCCTCAGCGGCGAACGCGCGCAGCGCCTGCTCGTCCTCGGTCTCGACCACACCGAGCCCGTAGGAATCGTCATCGGTGAGCACGGGACCGAACACCACCATCGCGCCCCGATCGAGCCACGGTGCCCAGTGGGCGGCATGACGGCCCATGATCTCGCGCTCCTCGTCGGTGATCGTCTGGGCGAAATTGGGGCGCGGAGCCTTGAGGCGAAGGACGAATGTCGACACGGGGCGGATCATAGACGCGACCAAAGTCCCTTGACATTTGTGATTGGCTGATCAATAATGTCGTTCATGCCAGTCAAGACAGTCAGCCGCCAAAGCGCCGAGGAGCGCCGCGAGCAGGTGCTCGAGGCTGCGACCCACGAGTTCGCGCAGCGTGGCTATCACGGTGCCGGCACGGCGGCGATCGCGGAGCGGGCGGGGATCTCGCAGCCATACATCTACGCGCTGTTCCCCAACAAGAAGGAGCTGTTCCTGGCGGCGCACGGCTCGCATGGTCAGCCATCTGCGCTCAGCATTCGTCAACGCTGCTCTCGGGCTTGACACGCCCGAAGACCGTCTGCAGGCGATGGGAATGGCATACAGGCCGCTGATCGAGGGTTCTCGCGATGAGCTCCTGTTGCAGATGCAGGGCCATGCCGTCGCTGCCGATCCCGAGATCGGTCCTGCGGTCGCGGCGTCGTTCAAGGGCCTGTACGACGACGTGCTGCGCGTAAGCGGCGCGTCGGCCGCGGAGGTTTCCAGCTTCTTCGCCTGCGGCATGCTCATCAATGTGGCCACCGCCCTCGGTCTGCCCGAGATCGTTGAGCCGGCGCTTGAGTGGGCTGTGGCTCCAGCTTGAGCACCCGTGTTTTTTTGCCATGAGAACTTATAGATCAATCAATAATCAAAATCGGAGGCAAACAATGTCTACGACACGTCCCCGCGCGGGCTGGACCCTGGTCCTGGTCTCAGCCGCACTGTTCATGGTGACCCTCGACAACCTTGTGGTGACGACCGCGTTGCCGCGCATCCGGGTGGACCTCGGTGCATCGCTCAGCGGCCTCGAGTGGATCGTCAACGCCTACACGCTCACCTTCGCAGTGCTGCTCCTGGTCGGCGCGGCTCTCGGTGACCGGTTCGGCCGCCGGCGGATCCTGACCATCGGCCTGAGCGTGTTCACCGTCGCTTCGGCGCTCGCGGCGGTGGCTCCGTCCACGACCGCACTGATCGCCGCCCGCGCGGTCCAGGGGGCGGGTGCCGCGTTGGTCCTCCCGTTGACGCTGACTCTTCTCTCCGAGGCCTTCCCAGCCGGCCGCCGCGGCGTCGCTCTGGGCATCTGGTCCGGGGTCAGCGGCCTCGGCGTCGCACTCGGGCCCGTGGTCGGCGGTGCCGTCGTGAGCGGCATCTCGTGGCAGTGGATCTTCTGGATCAACGTGCCGATCGGGCTTGTCGTGGCCCCGCTCGCGCTGCTTCGGCTGAACGAGAGTCGCGGGCCGAACGGGCACCTGGATATCGGCGGCGTCGTCCTGGCCAGCGGCGGGCTGCTCGGCATCGTCTACGCGCTCGTGCGCGCCAACGCCCTCGGCTGGACGAGCGCAACCGTGCTCGCCTCGGCGACCGCCGGCGTGGTGCTTCTGGCCGGCTTCGTGCGCTGGGAGCTGCGCGCCAGCACACCGATGCTGCCGATGCGCTTCTTCCGCAGTCGTGCGTTCTCGGCCACCAACGCGGTTTCGCTCGCCATGTACTTCGGCATGTTCGGCGCGATCTTCTTGCTCGCGCAGTTCTTCCAGACCGCGCAGGGCTACACCCCGCTTCAGGCGGGCCTGCGCACCCTGCCGTGGACGGCGATGCCGATCTTCATCGCACCCATTGCCGGGCTCCTGTCAGACCGGATCGGGAGCCGTCCGCTGATGTTTCTCGGGCTCGCGCTTCAGGCGAGCGCGCTGGGCTGGCTCGCGACTGAACTCAGCCCGACGCTGGCCTACAGCCGCATGATCGTTCCGTTCCTGCTCGCCGGTGCCGGTATGGCGCTCGTGTTCGCACCGGCTGCCAATGCCGTACTTGGGGCGGTGCGCACCGAGGAGGCAGGCCAGGCGTCCGGCGCTACCAACGCGATCCGAGAGGTCGGCGGGGTGCTGGGTATCGCCGTGCTCGCATCGGTGTTCAGCGCCGCCGGCGGCTACGCGACTCCAAGCACATTCGTCGACGGGTTGACGCCCGCCGTCGCGGTGGCCGCGGTCGTGCTCGCTGTCGGGGCGGTCATCGCGCTGGCGATCCCGGCGCTGCATCGGAAGCCCGCACGTTCGGGTGTCACCGCTCCTGCCGCCGCCTGATCCAAACCGTCTCGACTGAAGCCCGCGCGCTGCTCGAGGCCGAGTGAAACCAGCATCGCGGTGTGTGCAGCGGAGCCTGAGATTGCCCCGCTGCACACTCGGCTTTCTTCGAGGACCGGGAGCGCGACGCTCCGGCACCCCGGGCCGCTCAGGCCGCGGACAGTTGCGTCACCTGCGTCAGGCGGAAGCTGTTCCCGGATGGATCGTGGAAGCCTGAGTCGATCCCGTACGGTCGCTCCTCCGGCTGTTCGGAGAACTCCACCCCACGGCTCTTGAGCTGCTCGTAGTCGGCGTAGACGTCATCGGTGGTCAGGAAGATCGTCCCGGCGAACCCTTTCGCAGTCAGGCTTCTCACCTGCTCGGCCGTCTCGGTGTCCATCACCGGCGGCCCTGGGATCGCCATCAGAGTGATCGCGACATCGGGCTGCTTCGCCGGGCCGACGGTGAGCCAGCGGAAGTTGCCCATCTCGGCGAGCGTCACATCTGCCCGGACCTCCATCCCAAGCTTCTTGGTGTAGAAGTCGAGCGCTTCGTCCTGGTCGTGAACCCACAGCTGGGCGTTGGCGAGCTTGATCATGTGTCCTCCTGTGGTCGTCGTGCTATCGCCGGCCACACTAATCGCGCCTTGCGCCGCTGTCTTCTCGAAACGTGCTGCGTTGCGGGCGGGCGTAGAGGCGAACGACGCACGCAGGGACCAGCGCGTAATCGGCCGCCGGCGGAAACCTGGCGCGGTACGCGGTCGGCGAGATGCCGAACGTCTGCGTGAAACTGGTTGTAAACGAGCCGACGCTCTGTAGCCCTACCGAGAAGCAGATGTCGGCCACCGATCGGTCAGTCGCTCGGAGCAGCGCTGCGGCCCGTTCGAGTCGTCGCGTCAGCAGGTAGGCGTGCGGGGAGGAGCCGAAGGCCCGTCGGAACTCACGGCTGAAGTGGGCGCGAGACAACCCCGCCGCGCGCGCGAGATCGTCGACGTCGAGCCGCTCGGAGTACCTCGCGTCAGCGAGGTCCTTGGCGCGGAGGAGATGCCGGGCGGGCGGGACGAAACTCATATCGCTCAGCGTATCCGGGCCCAACCCGCGCCTGCGCCCGCTCAGAACGGACAGGGGAGGGACGCCACCGCGCGTCGACGGCTTCCGGTTGCCCGCGGGAAGCACGAGTCCCCAAATCCGCGCAAAGGAGCAGAGGAGTGGCCTCGAGCCAAATGCCCGTCGGAGGAGCGAAGCTGGTCTTGGGAGCTTGGTGCCGCGCCATGGGATGAGCGCGGCACTGCTTGCGGCTTCGAGCGTGTCATGCTCGAGTCGCGCTAGCCCGCGATCGCGGCCGCCTTGCGCAGGAGGTAGTCGCGTTCCGGCTGGCTGGTCGTGAGCCGGGACGCGATGCGGTATGCCTCGGCGGCGGCAGCGCTGTCGCCGGCCAGCTCGAGCAGGTGACCGCGGACCGCTGGAACGCGGTGGCTGGTCGTCAGGCGCCGGCCCTGCTGCACCTCGGCCAGCAGTTGGAGGCCGGCCTGCGGGCCTTTGAGCATCGCGAGCGCGACCGCGCGGTTCAGCGTGAAGACGGGGTTGGGGGCGACTTGCTCGAGCAGTTCGTACAGTGCCGTGATCTCGCGCCAGTCGGTCTCGGCCGCGCTCGGCGCCTCGGCGTGGACGGCCGCGATTGCGGCCTGGAGCTGGAACGGGCCGACGGGACCCGCCGTGAGCGCCCCTTCGGTCAGCGCCACACCCTCGGCGATCAGCCGGCGATCCCAGCGGCCGCGGTCCTGCTCGGCGAGCGGGATCAGCTCGCCCGAGGGTCCGGTGCGGGCGCGATGACGCGCATGGGTCAGCAGCATCAGCGCCACCAGGCCGGTGATCTCGTCGTCGCCTGGCAGCAGCCTATGCAGCATCCGCGCCAGTCGGATCGCTTCGTGCGCGAGCTCGAGCCGTTGGATTTGAGCGCCGGAGCTGGCGGTGTGCCCCTCGTTGAAGATCAGATAGAGCGTGTGCCGCACGGCTGCGAGCCGACGTTCGTCCGGGCCCGTATCCGGCAGCTCGAAGCGCGCGCCCGCCTCCGCGACCGTTCGCTTCGCGCGGCTGATCCGCTGCGCCATCGTCGCCTCGGGGATCAGGAACGCGCTCGCGATCTCGGCGGTCGTCAGGCCGCCGACCGCACGCAGAGTGAGAGCGATCTGCGATGGGGGAGACAGCGCCTCGTGGCAGCACAGGAACAGCAGCCCGAGCGAGTCGTCGTGAGCCGGTGCGTCCTGGCGTGTTGTCCGAAGCGCGTCCCACTGTTCGCGTCGGCGCCGGGAGGCGTCGCTGCGGAACTCGTCGATCAGTCTGCGCGAGGCGGCCGTGACGAGCCACGCACGCGGGTTCTCGGGAACGCCCGTCTCCGGCCACTGCCTAACCGCTGCGAGGAGTGCCTCCTGGACCGCGTCCTCGCACGCGTCGAACGGGCCGTAGCGGCGCACGAGCAGGGCGAGCACCTCCGGCGCCAGCGGGCGCAGGAGGTGCTCATGGGTCTCAGAGGTCGCCGCCGCGGACATCGAGGATCGGCCGGACTTCGATCGGGGCGAACCGTGCGCTCGGCCACTTCGCGGCGATCTCGACCGCGCGCTCATTGGTCTCGCAATCGACGATCAGGTAGCCGCCGAAGTGTTCCTTGGCCTCGGCGAGCGGCCCGTCCGTGACCACAGGCGGGCCGTCGGCCGGGCGCACTGTCTTCGTCTGCAGAGGGTCGGCGAGCGGCTCCGTCGCGACGAGCTCGCCCGACTGCCTGATCTCCTCGAGCAATCCGTCCATCTCCTCCATCAGGTCGCTGCGCGATGAGAAGATCTCGCGCATGTCGGCGTTGTCGTACAGAAGGATCATGTATTTCATCGTCGTATCCGGCCTCATCCCACCCGGCGATAGCAGATGTGCGTCGCCAGTGGGGAATGGAGGACTTCGGCGGGCTCGAAATCGAACTCGGCGACGCCGTTGAATATCCCGTCGCCGGACCCGAGCAGAACGGGGGCGATGTCGAGCCAGAGCTCGTCGATGACGCCCGCCAGCAGCGCTTGGCGGACGGTCGAGGCGCCGCCCGCGATGTCGATGCCGTCTGCGCCGGCAGTCTCGCGGGCCTGGGCGTAGGCGGCGTCGAAGCCATCGGTGACGAAGTGAAACGTCGTCCCGCCCTCCATCTCGATCGGCGCGTGAGCGTGATGGGTTAGGACGAACACCGGCGCGTGGTAGGGCGGCTCGGGCCCCCACCAGCCCGACCACTCCTCGTCCCACTCGCCGCGGATCGGGCCAAACATGTTGCGGCCCATGATGTAGGCGCCGCGGGGGCGCAGCAAACGGCGCTCGGCGGCAGCGTCCGCCTCGTTCGCGCGCTCGTCGCCAAGGTGCCAGCCGTGAAGCTCGCGGCCCCGCTTGCCGAGCGGGTCATCGCGGCTTTGATCTGGCCCGGCGACGAAGCCGTCGAGGGAGATCGACATGTGGCAGGTGGTGTCAGTCATTGCTCTCCTCGTAGCCGTCGGTGCTGATACTGAATCGGGTGCTGATCACCATGATCAAAGCTCCTTTCGGGATCGTGTGGACCCTAGTCGGAGCCGCGACGCCGTTCTCGACATGGAGCCTCACCCGTCCCCACGCGTGGACGCACGGGGCATCGGGCTTTCCGTGTAGTCGGGGCACCGGGAAACGCGGACGCCCGCGCTGGTTCGAAAACCACCTCCGGTGCCCGACCCGCCGCCGAGCCCTGCTCCTCGCCAGGAGCACAACGCGTTCGGCAGCGTCGCGGCCGGTGCGGTCGGAAGGCTCCGGCTCCCCTGCAGTCCGCGCTCAACAGGTTTTCTGGACGGAGCGGCTTGAAGTACCGCGAGACAGTCGAAGCGGGTCTAGTCCAAACTCCGCTGCATAGGGCGCTCGGCTCCCAGGGGGTGCGGCATCACACGAGAACGCCAGTCCGGGCTCTTGTGGACGACGCCCAGACTTCGCCTATTCGCGCAAGGCGCAACCGGGCGAGGTGCTGCGAGGGGAGCGGCGCGTCAGGCCCCGGCCGGCGACTGCGTTGCGATGAGCGCGGCTGCTTGTTCCTCGTAATCGCCGTAGCCGTGCTCGCGCGAGAGCTCCAGGGCACGAGACGCGTGTTCGCGAGCGCCAGCGATGTCCCCTCGGGCGGCAAGCGCTTCGGCTTGGCCAAGGTGTCCGCGGGCTGCCCATAGCGGCAGGTCATTGGTCTCGTGGAACTGGGAGGCGAACTCCAGGTGCTCGTCGGCGCGGTCGTGGTCGCCGAGCACGTGGCCGAGCAGTCCTAGCCACAGTCGGACGTGGCCCACTCCTAGCGCAAGCCCCCACGCAATCTGCTCGGAGAAGGGTTCAAGTCGCTCGAAGAGTGCCTTTGCCGCCCTGACGTGCCGCGTTTGCACGGCGGCCTCGGCGTAGTACGCGAGCGTCAGAGCCATTTGGCTCGTCGAGGGGAGGTCCATGAAGCCGTTGTCGGCCGCGTCATCGAGGATTGAGCTGGCTTCGTCGTGGCGGCCAAGCCAGCACAGGGTGGATGCCAGTGCGGCTCGCCATGCGGTCAGGCCGGGATTGGCGGTGACGGCCTGCTCGATCATCGTGATGATCTCCTGTCCGCGGCCTTGGTTGATGCGGATGAAGGTGAGTTGAGCGCCGTAGCTCGTCGCCGAGTCGGCTGGCTGTGCCTCCTGCCCGATCTGAAAGGCCTGCTCGGCGAGATGCTCGCCCACGTCCAGGCGCCCGCGCAGCAGCTCCAACCCCGCGTGGCCAAACATCGAGAGCCACCGGATGGTGGGCTGTCCGAGTTCCTCGGCCAGCTCCCGCCACCGCCCGAGCGCGGCCTCGGCTCGCTCGAGTTCGCCCTGTTCGACACAGGCGTGGAACATGAGCGCCTGCGCCTGGGCCTCCTCGGCGGGATCGCCCAGTTGGTGGGTCAGGCCGACGAGCTCCTCTGCGAGCGCCGATCGCATATCCAAGGTTTCGGCACTCCACGTGCTTCGGAATGCGCCAGCTAGCGCCTCGGCGAGGGCGTGCTTGTCTCCCGCGCTGCGGGCTAGCGCGGTTGCCTCGTCGGCGAGCGCCCGGCGGCGTGCGAAGTCGGGGTCCCAGCTCAGCTCCTGGCCCTGGAGCGCGAGCAGGCGCGCGCGGCGCGCAGGATCGGGCGGATCATCAAGCTCCAGCGCGCGCTCGATCGCCGCGACCCGGTCACGGTCTACCTCTCCAAGTACGCTTCCTGTTGCTGGGCGGCTGTTGGCCAGTGCGGCCCTGGCGGCAAGCTCCGCGTTCTCGAGCGTCGAGGCGATGCGGGATGCTTCGAGCAGCGTCTCGCGGTGAGCTGGATCGCCAGTCTGGAGTTGGGCTGTGCCGAGCCCGATCAGCGCCTGGCAGCGCTGCGGGCTGTCCGCGTCGCCGCTGAGCTCGAGCGCGTCGCCAAACAGCTTCAGCGCGTCGGCGGGCGCGAGCTGCTCCAGCGCTTGCTGCCCGGCCCTGAGCGCGTAGTCGGCCGCCTTTGCCTTGTCCACCGACACCGCCGCCAGCCGCCAGTGCAGCGCCAGCTCCCCGAGATGCTCACCCGGATCGGCTCCGTAGAGGGCCTCGAGTGCCTGTGCGACGCGCTGGTGCGTGCGCGCTCGGCGGGTGGCGCCGAGCCCCTCGTACAGCGTGTGGTTGATGAGTGCGTGCACGAACTGAAAGCGGCCCACGCGATCCGATGACTCGGTCAGTACCGACGCGGCCACGGCCGCCTCCAGCTGGTCAAGCAAGCGCGCCTCATCGGTCTCGACGGTGGCTGCGAGCAGCTCCAGGTCAAACGAACGGCCGATCACTGCCGCGAGTCGCAAAGCCTCGAGCGACTCGTCGCCCAGTCGCTCCACACGCCGCTCGATCACCTCGCGCACACTCTCAGGCAAAGCGATCCCAGCCGAGCGATCCACGCTCCACCGACCCGTCTCTTCGTCGAAAACCAGCCCGCCCGACTCAGACAGACCGCGAAGCATCTCCGCCACGAAAAACGGGTTGCCATCCGTCTCCTGCGCGATCTTCGCGGCCAGCGCGAGTCCCTCGTGGTCGAGCTCATGCGCCGCCATGGTCGCCATGAACTCGGCCACCTCACCGGCGGCAAGGCCGTGCAACGCGATCCGTTGCACACTCTGCAACGAACGCAGATCAGCGAGCACGGACCCCAGCGGATGGTCCCTGCCGATGTCCGAGTCACGGTAGGTCGCGATTACCTGCAGCGATCCCTGCTCGATCCCGCGCACCAGATGCTTCAACAGCACCAGCGACTGCGCATCCGCCCAGTGCAGATCATCGAGCACCACACACACCGGCATCGTCTCCGCCACCTCGCCCAAAAGACCGGCGACGGCGCCGAACAGCAGATAGCGCTCTGTCTCCGGGTCAGACGACTGTGGCTCGGGGAGGCCGGAGACGCGATTACCCAGATTGCGCACCAGCCGCGAAAGTTCTCCTCCATGACGCTTGGCGTGCCGCTGCAGCAGCTCCAGTGGAGCGTTTTCCACGAGCTGTGAGCACACCTCGATCCACGGCTCATACGGAACAGCCAGCTCCTCAGAGCACCCACCCCAACACACAGCAAATCCCTCGCTGTGCGCGCGATGGGCGCCGTAGCTCGCCAGCCGCGTCTTGCCGATCCCCGGCTCGCCCGAGAGTAGTACCAGCTCACGCCGCCCCGACCGCGTCATCGCCATCGCCTCCTCCAGCGCGGCGCGCTCCTCGACGCGCCCTACATACGCCACTGGTGGGACTGAGCGCAACAGCGCCGGGAGCCGCCAGCGGCTCGCAGCCTCGGACTCCTCAATTAGTGGAGCCCAAGAAACGGCGAACGCCTCCACCAGGTCGGCAAACCCCTTCAATTCAAGCTCACCCGCGGAGGAAAAGCCGACTCCGTCACATCGCCCAGCGAGGTTCTTGACCCACGACGAGACGAGGATCCCGTCCGTCGGCGCCTGCGCGCACAGCCGCGCCGCCTCGATCGACGGCATCCCGAAATAATCGCCATCTCGGACCGTCGACTCGCCAGCACCCAACCCGATACGTAGGTGCAACCGCTGCTCAGCCTGCCGATAGCGGCGCTCAAACAGCTGCTGCATCGCCACCGCACACTGCACCGCCGCAGAAGCAGAGCTGAACGCGACCATCAATCCGTCCCCGGTGTTCTTCACCTCCCGACCGCCCGAAGACACGATCGCATCGCGCAACAACTCAAAATGCTCCTCGCGAAGCTGATCCGCCCGCACCGGACCAACCGAATTAGCCAGCCGCGTAGAGCCGACCAGATCGGTCAGCAGGATCGTCGCAAGCTCAACCGACTCCGCCACCAAACCACCCCCTTGTGACAGCGCGCTCCCACGCGAAGCCTAGCCCGGTGCATGCGTGGGTACAACGGCGCGCCGGCCGCTTTCCCCTGCCCCCGTGAGTTGACAGTCTGACGCTCTCGCTGCTTAGATCGACGAACGGAAGCCGACGGGACGCGACCGGATGGCGTCGTCCGGCTGGATGCACCAATTGAGACGGACACTCCCTACGGGCGTCCTGGCCGTTTCGCGCGACCGCCGGTAGGCTGCACCCGCTTGATAGTCGATGGAAGCAGGCGAGATCGAGGGCGCTGACCTCAAAGCGATTCCGCTATTCAGCGGGCTTTCGGACCCGGAGCGAGAACGGGTCGCAACTGTGGCACGCTCAAAGCGCTGGAACGCCGGACACGTTGTCGTCAACGAAGACGAGTTCGCGTTCGACTTCTATGCGATCAAAGACGGTGAGGCCAACGTGCAGCAAGATGATGAGCACGTCAGGGTGCCCCGGTCCGGAGACTTCTTCGGGGAGCTTGGACTGGTGCCGAGCGCGGGCCATGGTTGGTCGCGGCGTCGAAGCGCGACGGTAGTCGTGACCGTGCCGACGACCGCGATCGTGATTACTGGCAGCGATTTTCGTTGTCTTGTCGACGACATTCCTGCGCTTGGCCACCTGCTGCGCGCCAAAGCTGCGGAGCGCAGGGTTCCTGAGGCTTCTTAGGCGCCGACTCCGCGGCGCAACCTCGCCCCCTCTTCATCGACGAGCGCAAGGACCCCAGTGACGTCCGAGTCGCCTCCGCTGCCTCCGCCCGCCAACCTCCCAACTGGAACACCCGCCCGAGCACGAACTCGGGTCTCGACCGGCCCTACGCCGCAGTCCCGCTCCTCGCCAGCCGGAGGTGCGGCCGCCGGGTCGGTCGGCAGACACCGGCCGACCCGCTGACCGACCGGTCTACCGCCTGACTAGCAGTCCGGCCGTGGCGGAGATAACCGGCGACGGCCGTCCGTGGACGGTGCTGATGATCTCGCTGCTATCGATGCCCTGTAGGTAGACGCTGGTGATGCCGAGGTTTGCGTGCCCGAGTTGGCGCTGGATGACGACCAGCGGTACTCCTTCGTGGGCCATCTCGACTGCGTGTGCGTGCCGGAGCTGGTGGGGTGCGAAGCGGCGTCTGACGCCCGCTGCGGCAGCCGCGTGATGTAGCTGCTTGCGTGCCGCCGAGGGCTCCCAGCAGCGGCCGGTCGTCGGTCCATGGATCACGCACAGCAGCGCTCCGATTGGGAGCTCGCGGCGGATCTCAAGCCAGGGGTCGAGTTGGTCCCACGCCCAGCGGTCCATTCCGACCTCGCGTCGCTTGCCGCCCTTCCCGCGGCGGACAAGCACAGCGCCACGACCGCGGTCAAGATCGCTCTCTTGCAGAGCGAGCGCTTCGCTGATACGCAGGCCCGCGTGCCAAAGCAGCACGATCAGCGCGCGAAGCCGGAGACCGTTCGGGCGCTCACCGATCGTGCGCATCACCTCGACGATCTCCTCGATCGTCGGCGGATCAGCCGGGTAGTGCTCGCCCTTGTCACGGTGGCCGGCCGCGGTGATAACCAGGCATAGTCGCAGGCGAGCGGCGGTGCCCAGCCGCGTCCAGCAGCACGGATTCCATAAATCCTCCCTTGTGGATGGGTTGACGGTGCGCCGCTAGTCGAACCGACGCATCGCTGGAGCGACCGGTTGGCGTTCAGTCAGTGCCGGGGTGGTCGATGACCCACCAAAGACCCACCGCCGTGTACGCAATACGGTACACTCCGCGCATGGCGAAAATCGTTCCGGTTCGAGAGTTCAGGACCAAGCTGAGCGAGCTGCTAAGCGACGTGGCCGACCGCCGGGATCACGTGCTCGTGACGCGAAACGGCAAGCCGGCCGCGGCGCTCGTGCCGATCGACGAATACGAGGCGCTTGAAGAGACCGCAGAGATTCTCTCGGACTCCGCGACCCTCGAAGCCATCGAAGCTGGCCTGGCGGAGCTCGCGCGAGGCGAGACCACCACACTCGACGATCTTCGCCGCGAGCTCGCCGAACGTCGAGCCTCCCGCTGACGCGTGGCCAAAGTTGTTCTCGCGCAGCGCCCCCGGCAACAACTGTTCGACCTCGACTGGCCCTTGATCGACGCTGTCGAGGAAGCGCTGGGGTTACTTGAGCGCGATCCTCGCGCGGGACACGCGCTACGCGGTCGGCTCAACGGCCTCCGCTCACTGCGCGTGGGCACGTATCGCATCATCTACCAACTGGCAGACAACGACCAGATCGTCCGCGTCGTCGCGATCCGCCATCGCTCGATCGCCTACCGCACGGACCCCCGCTGACGGGCGCCCACGAGGCGTGCCGTGCGAGGGCTGGCTCTGGCGCCTTGTGGTGCCCGGCCTCGCGGCTTGGCTGCTCGATGCGCAAAGCGGTCGTCGCCCACGACGGCGACACGCGGCTGCTGGGCGCTTTCGTCTGTCGCGGTCGCCGCGCCCGCAGCGATAGAACGCCGACCGGCCCGCGTGTGGCGGGCCGGGTCAGCTGCTTGTTTTGAGGTTCCGATGCTCACGCGGCGGCGGCGACCATCGCCGGCCCTGCCTGGCTCTGCGCCTGGCGACCACGGAGCTGGACGATCGCGATCCGGGTGGTGACTTCGAGGATCGCCATCAGGACCAGCGCGGCCGGCCAAGCGGCGGCGCTGATGTGAGCGGCGGCGCTGAGGCTGGCGACGTCGGGGCGCAGTCCGTTGTTGACCGCGAACACGAACACCATCCGCGAGCAGATCCCGGCGAGCAGCAGCGCGCCTGCGAGCCAACCGACGTGAGCGACCGGCAGACCGTTCTCGCCGGCGCGGACGTGGGTCGCGAATCCGGAGGCGGTGCCGAGCGCGAGGCCGACGGCGGAGAGCGCGACGATCAACACCAGATCGTTCCCGGAGGTCGGGATCGAGTGGAGGTACATCTGAGCAACGAAGAACAGGATGGCCAGCGGGACGACGATGCTGCGGCGATCGAGCTCCCGCTCACGAGCCTGACGGGCGACGATCAGGACGAACACTGCGTTGATGAGGTAATCGGTGAATGTCATGGGCAGCATGATCTTCCGATCAGCTGCTCCCGTCGTCGGCTCAGGGGTTGAACCGTGGGTTGATTCGCGTCTCAACCCACGGGTTTACGTCAGGTGAACGTGCCACGAGCAAGGCAGTTGCGGCAGCCGGGAAGACCTCCGATCCTCCGCACTCGCAACCATCCGAGAACGGCTCTCGGCCCGGCGACCAGACTCCGGGTGGAGGCACCGAGTTGTGCCGACCTACAAAGACGGAGCCGCCGGCACGCGCGACGATAGATGACCGGTTCCACGAACACGCAGAACTCTCGGTCGCTCCGAACCGAGGGCGGAAGATTCCCTCCTGGCCGGATTCAGCAACGCCAGCCGGCCTTGCATCCGCTCGCCCGCAGGCGTCTCCATCGAACCGATCAGGCCCCCGGATTGCGCGGCGGGAAGGGCGTCGCTGCCGCCGGTCGGCAGCCTCCCGGCCAGTATCGGAACGCTGACGGTCTCGAGTTCCGCGCGTTGCGCGACTCTGTGCGAGCTGGCCCAAAGTACCGTCTGGCGGTGAAACCGGGACTGACCCTGGTCTCTTTGGCCGTCGCGATCCCGTCGGAGTCGCTCTGCATCGGGCTGACGAGCGTCCGCTGGAGCGCTCGACATTCTTAGCGCGGCGTTGTGCGGATGGCGCGTCGCCGAGCGTTTCGTACGGTGCGGGTTTTGGCGTCGGCTGTGGTCACTGCGTTGCTGCTGTTGGTGAGGGTGTTGAGGGCCGGCGCCACGGCCGTCACGAGGTGGTGGAGCGTTTCGGTGAGCAGCAGCGCGGTCTGTGCCCGGGTGGCCTCCCCCTTCAGCCAGCTGCGCGAGGCGGCGCGGTTGAAGCCAAACCAACTGCGCAGGGCCATTCGGGAGCTGGAATCGTCGGCGAGCGTGTCGGTGTAGTCCGCGATGATTGCGTCGATGATCTGCTCTCGGGCGCTGTCGAAGAGCGCCTGGAGTTCGGGGTCGGCGATGTACTCGCCTTGCGCGGCAGTCGCGAGCCATGTCTGACTGTTGGCTTCGAGCCAGGCAAGCCAGCTCTCGATCGCGACGGTGACTCGTTGGCGTACCGGCAGGCTTGGGTCGGCGTGGATCGTCTCGGCGACCTGCCCTCCTAGCTGCGCAAGCAGGACGAGGAAGATCTCGCGTTTGCCGCCGGGGAAGTAGTGGCTGACAAGCGCCGGCGTGACCCCCGAGGCGCGTGCGATCTCGCTGGCTGAGACGGCGGCATAGCTGCGGGCACCGAAGAGTCGGCGGGCGTGCTCGAGGATCTCTCCTCGGCGGGCGTCGGGCGCCAGCCGGGTTCTCGGGCGGGATGCCATCGGACCACATCCTAGCGATTGTTGAAAACGCCTTCAATGGTATTGACAATGCCCTCAATAACTGTTTATATTCCTTTCAATAGCCACGATCGGTGCGCGGGCGCGGCTCACATGGGTCAGTCAAATCGAAGGAGAGAGCGGATGAGAGCAGTGCGAAGCAGGCTGATCGGCCAGGGCATGGTGCTGATGGTCGCGATCGTGGCGATACCGGTGTCGGCATCCGCGCTCGCGCGGACGACGCGCGTCGTTAAGGCTGGCGCGGTTGTCGGCACGCGCTCGGGGGCCGTGCGCGGGGTCGTGCACGGCGCGTACCGCGTGTTCCAAGGCATCCCATACGCGGCGCCTCCCGTCGGGCGGCTGCGTTGGCGTGCACCCGAGCCCGCGGCGCACTGGAAGGGCGTACGCGACGCCACCCGACCTGGCAGTCCCTGCGCGCAGCGGCCGCTGACGCTGCTTCCGGGCGGAAAGTCTCTCCTGCCGGGTGCGTCAAATCTCACCGGCAGCACGTCGGAGAACTGTCTGTACCTGAACGTCTGGACACCCGCTCACCTCAAACACCCGCTGCCAGTATTCGTCTGGTTCCACGGCGGGGACAACACCTACGGCGCCGGCAGCGACTACGACGGCTCCAAGCTTGCCGTCGAGGGCGGGGTCGTGGTCGTGACGGTGAATTATCGTCTCGGTCCGCTCGGCTACCTCGCGCTTCCGTCGCTCTCGGCCCAGAGTGCCGATCACGCCTCAGGCGACTATGGCTTGATGGATCAGGCGGCGGCGTTGCGTTGGGTGCGGGCGAACATCGCGGCGTTCGGCGGCAACCCCAACCAGGTGACTGCCGGCGGGCAGTCGGCCGGCGCGTGGGCGACCTGTGACCTGATCGCGTCCCCCGCCGGGCGTGGCCTGTTCGACCGCGCAATCCTCGAGAGCGGCACGTGCGCTGCGGGAGGCTCGGGGAGTAATGCGACATCGCCGATTTTGACGCTCGGGGCGGCCGAGGCCGCCGGCCAGACGTTCGCGGCCTCGGTTGGCTGCAGCGACCCGGCGACCCAGTTGAGCTGTCTTCGCGCGCTACCTGCCTCGAAGTTGATCTCGGGCGAGCTGGGCGGGACGTGGGGAGCGAACACCGGCCCTGCCGTGCTCCCGATCTCGCCGGCAGCAGCGTGGGCGAAGGGCCGGATCAATCGTGTTCCGGTGCTGGTCGGCACCACCCATGACGAGTATCGCTTCCGCACGTTCACCAACGTCGATTTTCTGGGAGGCGGCCCGTTGACTGCGGCCAGCTACGCAGCGCGTGTCCAGCAGGACGATCTGGGCAGCGCCGGCGCGGTCCTCGCGAAGTATCCAGCGAGCGCCTACCCCTCCCCGAACCTTGCCTACGCAACCGAGAAGACAGACTCGCTCTACTCGTGCCCTGCCCACGCCGACGACTTGCTCTACTCGACTCGCCTACCGGTGTATGCCTACGAGTTCGACGACCAGCACGCACCCCCGTTCTTCAACGCTCCCAGGGACATACCGCAGGGCGCATTCCACGCCTCTGAGGTCGGCTACCTGTTTCCGTTCCACGACCTCCGGCCGCTGACTGCAAGCCAGCAACAGCTCTCGAGGGTGATGGTCGGCTACTGGTCGCACTTCATCACCTCAGGCAACCCGAACGCTTCCGGCCTGCCGTACTGGCCCCGTTTCGGTGCGGCCACCCGCAGTGGCGGCGCATCCGGCACAAATCTCATTCAGGAGCTGAAGCCTCGGGCCGTCAAGGCGTCCGGATCGTTCGTCGCTGACCACCATTGCGGCTTCTGGCAGCAGCAACTCGGAATCCCGGTGCAGTGAGGTGATCCGATCGGGTGGCGCAACGAGCATCTCACCGACGATTTCGCGAATGGATAACGAGAAGGAGAGTGATGTGATGAGAGCAAACGCAAATGAGGAACAGGCTGATCCCAGCACCGCGCGCGGACAGCAGTCGAACGGCGGCATCTCCCGTCGTCAGGCCTTGGGCTCGGCCGCCGCCGGGGCCGCCGGCGTCGCCCTCGGTTCGTTCGCGCAGCGGGCGGAGGCCGCATCGCCCGGGCGCCGGTCCGGTGCGCCGGTGGATGTGCTCGTGGTTGGTGGTGGTATCTCTGGTCTGACGGCCGCGTATCGCCTGCTTCGACATTCGAATCTGTCGGTGCGGGTGCTCGAGGCGAACGACCGAGTCGGTGGTCGCACGGTCAACCTGCCGCTGCCCGGAGGGAAGATCACCGAGGGGGGCGGACAGTGGACGGGACCGGGACAGGATCGCGTGCAGGCGCTCGCGCGCGAGTTGGGGATCGGGATGTTCGACACCTATGTCACCGGCGAGTCGGTGTACGTCTACCAAGGTAACCGTCAAACCCACACCGGCACGCTCCCGCCGCTCGGTCCCGCCGCGCTGGCTGATGTCGTCCAGAACCTGGCGCGGCTCGATCAGATGGCGAACACGGTTCCGCTCGACGCGCCGTGGCAGGCGCCGAACGCCGAGCAGTGGGACGCGACGACGTTCGGCCAGTGGCTGGATCAGAACGTGGCGACCGCGGAGGCGAGATCGCTGTACACGCTCGTGTTTTCGATCATCAACGGCCAGGACCCGCACGCCACCTCGCTGTTGTTCGCGTTGTTCGTGATCCATTCAGGCGGCGGGATCGCCCGTCTGATCGGTACCTCGGGCGGCGCGCAGAACTCGCGCTTCGTTGGTGGCTCACAGGAGCTCTCGCTCCGGATGGCCCGCCGGCTGGGATCGCGCGTAATGCTGCAGGCACCGGTCGATCACATCGACCAGACCAGCAGCAGGCACGTGCTGGTCCGCAGCGGTAAGCAGGAGTTCGTCGCGCGACGCGTGATCGTCGCGATGACGCCGCAGGACGCAAACCACATCCGTTACGCCCCGACGCTGACCACTCAACGGATCATGTTGCAGAAGATGTGGCCGATCGGTGGCGGCTGGAAGACGTTCGCGGTCTACAAGAAGCCGTTTTGGCGCGCCCAGGGGCTCAACGGGGGAGCGATCACCGATCTCCCGGCCGCGTTGTACACCGCTGATAACTCTCCGCCGGACGGCAGCGTGGGAGTGTTGCTGTCGTTCTTCGGAGCCGCCAATCAGAAGTTCGAGTTCGGTGGTTCACCACGGCAGCTGAACGATCTCGGGGCGAGGCGCAGCGCGGTGCTGGACGCGTTCGCGACGATCTTCGGCCCGAAGGCGCTGCACCCGATCGAGTACCTCGAGAAGGACTGGATGCGGGAACCGTGGATCGCCGGCTGCAAGGCCCCCGTACCACCTGGGCTGCTCACGATGTACACATCGGCCCTGTCCGATCCGGTTGGCCGGATTCATTGGGCGGGCACCGAGACGGCCCCGATCAACGTGGGCGCCATGGACGGGGCGGTACGCGCGGGCGAGCGGACGGCGCGCGAAGTCGCCGCGGCCCTCGGCCAAAACCCGTCCTCGATCCCCGCTTGAGATGCGTCACCCGGGTGTGCGCTGATGTCGATCGTTGTGCAGCGTGAGCCTTCGCCCTCACCGTCGCGTCACCCGTTGCCCGACCCGGGGGAGCGGGTCCCGCCGCTCTCGTGGCCGATCGTCGGGATCTTCACAGCCGCGCTGGCTCTGTTCGGCACGTCGACCTGGGCAGCGGTCGGGCACGACGCGCCGCGGGTGGTGACGATCGCGCTGAACGCGGTCGCGATCTTTGTGATGTTCACGGTGCTGCACGACGCGGCGCATTATTCGATCAGCTCCAAGCGGTGGATCAACAGCGCGTTCGGGCGGGCGGCGATGCTGTTCGTCTCGCCGCTGATCGCGTTCCCGGCGTGGGGGTTCATCCATATCGAGCATCACCGTCACACCAACGACGACGAGCGTGACCCTGATCATTTCGCCAGTCATGGCCCGTGGTGGCAGCTGCCGGTCCGGTTCGCGCTGATGGACGCGCCGTACCTGAGCTTCTACGTCCGCAACCTCAAGCGCCGCCCCAAGGCGGAGGTGGCCGAGAGCACGGCGCTGATAATCATGTCGATCGCGGTGATCGCGACGACCGTGACCACGGGCAGCTTCTGGCTGCTGGCGGTCATCTATCTGATCCCAGAGCGGATCGCGATCATGGTGCTGGGGTGGTGGTTTGACTGGCTGCCCCACCACGGGCTCGATGACACGCAGAGCGAGAACCGCTATCGCGCGACGCGCAACAGGGTCGGGCTGGAGTGGCTGTTCACGCCGCTGATGCTGTCTCAGAACTACCACCTGGTGCATCACCTGCATCCGTCGGTTCCGTTCTACCGCTACCTGCGCACCTGGCGGTGCAACGAGGATGCCTACCTCGAGCGCGACGCGGCGATCTCGACCGCGTTCGGCAAGTCGCTCAACTCCGCGGAGTTCCGCGAGTGGAGACAGCTGAACAGCGGGCTGCTGAAGGTCCTGCCAGTGCGGATGCCGACCGGGTCAAGCGCCACCCACGCCGTCTTTCACCGCATGCCGGTCGCGTCCGTCGACCCGATCACAGCCGACAGCACGCTGGTCACCTTCGGCGTGCCCGAGCACCTGCGCGACCAGTTCCGGTTTCAGCCAGGCCAGCACGTGACGGTCAAGACCAACCTCGGGGGAACGGGCGTCAGGCGCAACTACTCGATCTGCGCGCCCGCGACCCGCGCGATGCTGCGGATCGCCGTCAAGCACATCCCCGGCGGCGCCTTCTCGACCTTCGTCGCCGAGCAGCTGACGGCCGGCGATGTGCTCGAGGTGATGACCCCAACCGGGCGCTTCGGCACGCCACTCGATCCGCTCAACCGCAAACACTACGTCGCGATCGCCGTCGGCAGCGGCATCACTCCGATCCTCTCGATCGTTCAGACCGTGCTCGAGCTCGAGACCGACAGCCGGTTCACACTGATCTACGGCAACCGCACGCGCGAGTCGACGATGTTCCGCTCCGAACTCGACGAGCTCGAGTCCCGCTACGCCGACCGGCTCGAGATCTTGCACGTCCTCTCGCGCGACCCGCTCCACACACCCGTGCTGCGCGGCCGGATCGACCGCGACAAGCTCAAACGATGGCTAGCCGGCGGACTCGAGCCAGAGGCCGTCGACGAGTGGTTCCTGTGCGGCCCGATCGAGCTGACGGCGCTCGTTCGCGAGACGCTCATCGACCGAGCCGTCGATCCCGAGCGCATCCACCTCGAGCTGTTCTACGGGTACGACATCGACAGCTCCAAGCCACCCCGAAAATACCCGGCGTCGACCGTCACATTCACCCTGACCGGCCGGCGAGAAACCGTCCAACTCACCCCAGGTGACTCGATCCTCGAAGCCGCGCTCGGCCCCCGCCCCGACGCACCCTACGCGTGCATGGGAGGGGCCTGCGGCACCTGCCGGGCGAAACTCCTCGAGGGCACCGTCGACATGGACCACAACTATGCGCTCAGCCAAGCCGACCTCGACGCCGGCTACATCCTCACCTGCCAATCGCACCCCACCAGCCGGAGCATCAACGTTAGCTACGACGCCTGACCACCCCGGGTGAGCGCAGCTCCCTGGCTCGTGCCCCAACGCCGACCGCCAAATCCACGCAACGAAAGGCCACCCCCCAATGCTCAGCGGACTTGAGAACCCCACCCACCTACTACTGATACTCGTCGTACTCCTGCTCGTGTTCGGCGCCAAACGCCTACCTGAGATCGGGCGCGGGATCGGCAGCGGAATGCGCGGATTCAAGGACGCGCTGACCACGCCCGAACCAACCGAATCACCAAACGCCACGCTCAACACCACGCAGCTGCCGCACGACCAACAGCTCTAGCAAGCGCACAAGTGCCCCGCTCCGCCACGAACGCGATCGCGTTGATCGTCCTGCCGGACAGTGCCGACACGGACGAATCACCCTAGCGGCGAGTCGGGGACTAGGTGCCGAAGCTCTTCACACGCACGAACCACATGCCCGCGCGAGCGATGGCGACCCGCCCCCGTCGCCCGTTATCCGCGATCAACAAGCCACGCCGACCGGCACGCCGACGTGCCCCTCCCGGACAAATGCGCCCGCGAGAGCGCCACCACCTCGCGTACGCGCGCTAGCTCAAATGCAGGTCTCCACGTCGCTAGGGGCGCACGTCTCGCAAATCGCCAATTCCGAGACGGC
>CAVURH010000009.1:0-257280 GCA_963743725.1 uncultured Solirubrobacterales bacterium | reverse complement strand
CGATGCCGTGGTCCGAGGGCTCAATTCCGACATGCTCGAGGCCGATGCCGTCGACGTTCGGCCTGCGCCCGGTGGCGACGATCAGCTGCTGCGCCTCGATCCGCCCGCTGTTGATGCGGATCGCCCTTGCGCCCCCGTGCCGCGCCACCGATTCGACCTCCGCGCCGAGGTGGACCTCGACTCCGTCCTCGCGGAGCGCCGCCGCGAGCAGTTCGCTGACCCGCGGCTCTTCGCGCGCCAGCAGCCGGTCTGCGGCCTCAACCAGGGTCACGCGTGAGCCGAATCCGTGCAGAAGCTGGGCCAGCTCGATCCCGACCGGGCCGCCGCCGAGCACGATCGCCGACTCGGGAATCTCGGTGAGCGTGGTCGCCTCTCGGTTGGTCCAGTAGCCGGTCTCCCGGAGACCCGGGACCGAGGGGATCATGGGCCGGCTGCCGGTGGCGATCACGATCCGGTCGCTGTGCAGAACGTTGCCCGAGACCTCCACCTCGCCCGGGCCGCGGATCGTGCCGCGACCCTTGAACACCCTGGTGCCGCCCTCCTCATACTGCCTGACCTCGTCCCGGTCGTCGAGGCTGCGGACCATGTAGTCGCGGTACTCGGCGATGTCGGAGAAGCGGGTCTCGGGTTCGGTCACGCCAGCCGCGCGCCGCGCCTCGCGGACTACCTCGGGCGCGCGCAGCAGGGTCTTGGAGGGGATGCAGGCCCAGTAGGCGCACTCGCCGCCCACCAGCTCAGCCTCCACGAGTGCGGGGGAGAGTCCGCGGGCGGCGAGCCGCGACGCGACGACCTCTCCGGCCGGCCCGGCACCGAGGACGATCAGGTCGAATTGCTTGGAGACCATGTCGGGGCGAACGTACCCGGTGGGCGGGCGAGGTATGCCGCCGTTTCCGGTTGGTGCGGGCGGGGAAGCGCACTGTTAGTGGCACACGACACCATCGAGCGCAGTACCGGCGACGGCCGCGACGAATCGGCGACGGAGCGGCTCGACCGCAACACGGTGGAGCTGCTCAACGAGCTGCGCGTGGCGTCGGTCGGGATCCAGGTCCTGTTCGCCTTCCTGCTGATCGTTCCGTTCAACGTCGGGTTCCGGCGAGTCACGTCGTTCGACCGCTACGTCTATTTCGTGACGCTGCTCTGCATCGCCAGCGCAGCGGTACTTCTGATCGCACCCTCGATCCACCACCGGCTCCTGTTCCGCCGCCACCAGAAGGAGTACCTGGTCGCGCTCGGAACCCAGCTCACGATCGTGGCGATGGCGTTCCTGACCGTCGGGCTGACCGGGATCCTGGTGCTGATCTCGGACGTCGTGTTCGGCCTGGCGACGGCGATCGTGGTCGGCAGCGTCGCGGTCGTGCTCGTCTCTGGATTGTGGTTCGTGGTTCCCGTTGCGCCGTCGGCGGCAGTTGCGCCAGTTTCACGACGGATTTGAGGGGTAGAGCGGCCGTAGTTCGAGAATGGAGGTGGCGCATGCCCCCGCGTGGAGTGAAGAAAGGCACCAAGCGTGCCCGTCAGTACGAGCACATCAAGGAGAGCCAGCGCGACCGCGGCGCCGGCGAGGGTCGCGCGGAGGAGATCGCCGCACGCACCGTGAACAAGGAGCGGGCTCGCGCCGGCGAATCGAGGCAGAGCTCCCGCACCTCGACGAAGGATGTCTCCTCATCGCGACGCGGCGGCCTGCGCTCGGGCACCAACCGGCCCAAGGGGCGCACCCGCGAGCAGCTCTACAACGAGGCTCGTGAGCTCGGCGTCGAGGGCCGCTCGCGGATGACCAAGGCGCAGCTGCAGCGGGCGGTCGACCGGAGGAATTAGGGGTTCACGCGTCGCCCGGGCCTGGGTGTGGGGTCGGGCTTCCGGCCGGCTTCGTTTCTGGCCGAGTTGTACGAGGGCTACGTGACGAAGGTCAACGAGGGTTCGCCGAACTGGTCGAGGCCAAGCTCCACGGAGGGGTGAATGAGTGGGAGCAGGCGATCCGCAAGGCCGCATCGGCAGCCCGGGCTGGGTCATGGTCGGCTATGACCTAAACGACGGGTCGCTGTTCGACTACATCATGGACACCCAGAACCGGTGGGCGGTCTACAACATGGTTCCTGTCCTGGCGCTGGACGTTTACGAGCACGCCTATGCGCGTGACTACGGAGCCACGCCCGATGGCCGTAAGGAGTACGTCGAGGCGTTTTTCCGCAACCTGGATTGGGAGCACGTCAACCGGCAGCTCGTTCAGTCTGAGGCGGCCAAGGAGGGCGCGGATCGCAGCGGCGCCAGCGAGCCGGCGCACGCATAGCCGGCAGTGGGTCCTGCTCCGCAGCCCCGCGGCGGTGGTCGTGGGGCTGCGGGCCCTGTGCTTACCCGAACAACGGCAGCCGCCGTCGGCGCGCGAGCCTGTCCATCCCGTCCTGGATCGCGGCACGCACCTCCTCGTACTTCTCGCCGACGTAATCGTCGTCCTCGGCCGCGCCGGATCGGTGTCGAGCTCGACGGCGGGCTGGAAGGCCGTGCGGATCTTGGTCGGGAGTGGGAGCTCCGGAAGCAGCGCAGGGGAGACGCCCCATGGCGCCTGGAGCGCGATCGGGAACATCTTCAGCCGCGCGACCCTGTCGAGCTGGAGCACCTTGGCCAGGCGCCGGCCGCTCGCGAGCACCGGCATCGAGTCCGGGCCGCCGATCGTCGCGATCGGGACGATCGGGACGGCGCTGCGGATCGCCAGCTTGATGAACCCGTTGCGGCCCGCGAGGACCGCCTCGTCACGCTTGGTCCACGGTCGCAGCGAGTCGCGCTCGCCGCCGGGCCAGAGGATCACGTCGTGGCCCTCGGCCAGCGCGGCCGAGATGCTGTCCGGCGCCGCCGGAAGCACTCCCATGCGCCGGAAGTACCACCCGAAGCCGGGCATCGCCATCAGCGCGTCGTGGGCGGTGCCGTGGACGATCCGGCTCTCGCCGAAGTGCCGCCACCATTGGGCGCCGATCGTCCACGCGTCCCACACGAACGGTGCTCCGGAGTGGATCCCGACCAGCAGCACGGGCGGTTTGGGGATGTTCTCCCAGCCCTCGACCTCCATCCGGAACCAATAGTCCATGAGCGGGTTCCAGAGGTACTTCTGGCGCTCGAGGAAAGCGCCAGTCAGGACCGTCGAGGCCCCACTTCGATGCGCGGTCCGACACCCATGCCGCCGCGCCCGACTGGCGCGCCCGCCGGCGGCAACCTTCTTCTTCGCCTGCTCGGCGTGCCGGGCGGCCTGCTGCTTTCGTCCGGGTCCCTGTCGGTCCTCGGCCTTGCGCTCGCTCTCACGGCGGCGCTGTTGCACCTGCAGATCGTCCACGTGGATCGCCTCTCTCCTCATGGCGGGTATTTGCGGTTCCGTCTCCGGCTACCCGGCGTGACCGATTACAACCGGGTGGGATGGGGCAGCTACCGAGGACGCGACAAGGAGCGGCGATGAGAATCGGTTACTTCCTCTCGAGCGAGGAGTGGGGGCCAAGGACCTGGTCGCCCAGGCCATCAAGGCGCAGGAGGCCGGCTTTGAGGGCCTGTGGATCTCCGACCACTATCACCCCTGGAACGACGAGCAGGGACACAGCCCATTCGTCTGGTCGACGATCGGAGCGATTGCGCAGGCCACACAGGGCCGGATGAAGGTGACCACGGCGGTGACCTGCCCGACCGTCCGCATCCATCCCGCGATCATCGCCCAGGCCGCTGCCACCTCGGCGGTGCTGCTCGACGGCAACTTCTGCCTCGGCGTCGGCAGCGGCGAGGCGCTCAACGAGCACATCCTCGGCGACCGCTGGCCCGAGGCCGACGAGCGGCTGGAGATGCTCGAGGAGGCCGTCGAGGTGATCCGCAAGCTGTGGAGGGGCGGCGTCCACGACCATCGCGGGCGCCACTACCGGGTCGAGCACGCCCGCGTCTACGACCTGCCGGACGAGCCTGCCGCCGATCATCGTCTCGGGCTTCGGACCCAAGGCGGTCGAGCTCGCGGCACGCATCGGCGACGGCTACTGCACCGTCGGCCCCGACGCCGAGGCAGTGCGCACGTTCCGCGAGCGGGCCAGCAGGGCGCCCGCGTCCAGGGCGGCATGAAGGTCTGCTGGGACGAGGACGAGGCGCAGAGCTCGCCAGACGGTCCATCGCCTGTGGCCGAACGAGGCGCTGCCAGGGGAGCTGGCCCAAGTGCTGCCGACGCCCGAGCACTTCGAGCAGGCGAGCGAGCTCGTGACCGAGGAGTTGCTCGCCGAGGACGCGCCGTGCGGGCCCGACGTCGACAGACACGTCGAGGCGATCCAGGCCTACGCAGACGCGGGTTCGACGAGCTCTACGTAAACCAGATCGGGCCCGAGCAGGACGGCTTCTTCGATGCCTACCGCGAAGCACGTGCTGCCGCGGGTCCGCGAATTGGTCAACGTCTGAACGACGACGAGCGGCAGCCCATGGCGCGCGCAATGCGGATCGTGGTCGCCGGCGACCGCCCGGACGACGTTTTTCTTCCTGATCTGGCTCGCGACTCGACGACAACATGTCCGAACCGGAGCTCCTGACCGGCCTTGTCGTCGCGATCCTGGCGGCGATGGTCGCCGGCCTTGTCGCGCGTGCGCGCACCGTGCACGCCTCATTTGAGCTGGGCATGCTGCGGCACGCGCATCGCCCGTGGATCCTGCTCGTCACCGACAGCGTTCGCGTCTCGGTGGCGCTGTTCAGGATGGCCGTGCTCCGACGCCCGGTTCAGGGTCGCTTTCGAGCCGTGCGATATGGAGCCACGGGCGACGCGAGAAGCGACGTCGGCCGTCGCATCCTGACCGAGTGGGCAGCTTCGCTGGCCCCAAACCGCTACGCCGTAGGTGTCGATCGCGACGCGCACTCGCTCCTTGTTCATGAGCTCGTGGAGGCGGGCGGGCCGCTCGATCCGCTCGAGCTTGGATGAGCGTCTGGTTGGCTGCGTCGATCGCGCTCACCTGCGGACTCGCCGTGTGTGCTGCGGTCGGAGTTCGCGCGGATGTGGGATCGGCTCTGGCCGCCCTGAGCGTGGCGAGCGTGATCGGCGTCGTGCTGCTGATCACGCTGACCATGGCGTTCGACAGGCCACCGTTCATCGACCTGGCCGAGGTTCTCGCGCCGATGGCGCTCGTGGGTTCGCTGGCCTTCGTTCGCTTTCTCGAGAGACGTCGATGATGATCAGACAGGTCGTGTGGGAGCTGCTCCTGTGGCTGGGTGTGGCACTCGAGCTGATCGCGGCGCTGGGCATCTGCCGTGATGCGGACGGCGTTCGACCGCCTGCACTTCTCCGCCGTTGCGACGTTGGGCGCAGTGAGCATCGCGGTCGCGGTCGTGGTCCAGCACTCGTTCTCGCTTGTCGGCGACGGAGCGCTCGTGGTAGCCGCGTTCCTAGTGGCGACATGCCCGATCCTTACCCACGCGACGGCACGCGCGATTCGCATCTCCGAACGCGGTGACTGGTCGCTGGTTGACGAGGACGGGGCCGAGGTGGAAGACCGTGAATGACGTCCTCCTAGCCGTGCTCCTCACCTGCGTTGCCATCACCGGGCTGGTGACCGTCGCCATCCGCGACCCGCTCCGCCAGACGATCTCGTCCAGCTTCCTGAGCCTTTTCCTGGCTCTGCTGTTCTTCGCCGTTCAGGCGCCCGACGTGGGTCTCTCGGAGCTGGTCATCGGCGGCGCCGCGGTGCCGCTGATGCTGCTGCTGGCGATAGCAAAGATCCGACAGCAGAACGCCACGCGCAGAAAGAGGGAGAGCTGATGCTCGGCCGCAGACTCGCCGGAGGCGTCGGGGTTGCGCTGATGGTGAGCGGATTCGTCTGGGGGCTCACCGGGCTCCACGGCTTCGGCACGGCGATCACCCGCTATGGGAACATCGTCGCGCACGCGGCGGTGCCTGATCGCGCGGCCACGAACTCGATCGCCGTGACCACCTTCGACTACCGCGGGTTCGACACGCTGGGCGAGGAGTTCATCCTCTTCGCATCGGTCATCGGGGTGGCGATTCTGCTGCGAAACGTGCGCAGCGAGGAGGACGTGTCGGAGACGGAAGTAGAGGCCCCGGGGCCCCGGGGCAGCGAGGCCTCGCGGTGGCTCGGCACGGCGCTTGTGGGGCCCGTGGTCGTCCTTGGCGGCTACATCGTCACCCACGGGCACCTCACACCTGGGGGCGGCTTCCAGGGCGGCGTGATCCTCGCTGCCGCCGTAGCGGTCGCGTTCGTGGGGGGTCAATACGTGGTTCTGCTGTCGCTCAGGCGGTCCGCAACGTGGATGGAGGTCTCGGACGCGATCGGAGCGGCAGGCTTCGCCGTTCTGGGCTTTGCCGGACTAATCCTGGCCGGGTCGTTCTTCGGCAATTTCCTCCCCAAGGGAACAAGCGGCCTGCTCACGGGTGGGTTCATTCCACTGGCCAACGTCGCCGTCGGGCTCGAGGTGGCCGGGGCGATGCTGTTGGTGCTGGCAGAGCTGCTCGATCAGCGACTGCTGTCGACACGCACATGAGCGTCTATCCGTACCTCGTCGCTGCGTGGCTGCTCGCGGCCGGACTTTGGGGCGTGATCACGAGCCGCAACTACATCCACGTGGTGATCTGCCTGATGGTCGTGCAGGCGTCGACGTACGTACTCCTGCTCAGCGTCGGCTATGTCCGTCACGCCCGAGCGCCGATCTTCTCGGGCATACCGCTTCGCTCCAAGGTCGTTGACCCGGTGGTCCAGGCGCTGACGCTGACCGATGTGGTGGTCGAGGCGACGGTCGTCGCCCTGCTGCTCGGGCTCGTGATCCAGGCCAACCGGCGATACGGGACGGTCGACCCTGACCAGCTCGTCCGCATGCGTGAATGAACCAGCTCGCGCCCATGTCGGTGGCCATCCCGCTGCTGGTCGCAGCGCTGCTCGCTCTCACGCACTCGCTGTTGCCCCGGATCGTCACGGATCTGCTGGCGATCGCCGCGGCGGGGGCCTCGCTCGTCTTGCTGCTCGTGCTGCTCGTGCACGTGGGCGTGGCGACCGATGTGTACTGGTTTGGCGGCTGGCACCCCCGCGGCTCGGTGGCGATCGGGATCGACTTCGCGGCCGGTCCGATCGGCACCGGGCTGGCCGCGTTCGTCAGCCTCCTGATGGTCCTCGCGCTCGTGTACAGCACGCGCTTCATCGGCGTCGAATCGCCCCACTATCACGTTCTGATGCTCGCGTTCATGGCAGGCATGGTGGGCTTCTGCCTGTCGGGCGACATCTTCAACATGTTCGTGCTGTTCGAGCTGATGAGCGTTTCGGCCGTCGCGCTGATCGGCTACCGGATCCAGCAGCGGGCAGCGCTCGAGGGCGCGCTGAACTTCGCGGTGATCAACATGATCGGCTCGTTCCTGTTCCTTCTCGGAATCGGCCTGATCTACGCCCACACCGGTGCGCTCAATCTGGCCCAGATCGCGAGCGCGCTCGAGCACGGGAGGAGCTCACGGGTCGTGATGGTCGCGTTCGTGCTGATCGCGAGCGCGTTCTTGATCAAGGCAGCGGTCGTCCCGTTCCATTTCTGGCTCGATGACGCGTACGCCGTAGCGCTCGCACCCGTTTGCCTGCTGCTCGCGGGTGCGATGAGCGAGATCGGGCTCTACGGACTTGCGCGAGTTTGGTTCACCGCCTTCGCGCCCGCGTTCGCGCACCATCCTGAGGTGGTGCGTGGGATTCTCGTCGGTTTCGGCCTGCTGACGGCGACCACCGGCGCGGTCATGGCGCTGAACGAGGACCACCTGAAGCGGATGCTGGCCTTCGTCACAATCGCGTTTGTCGGCGTCTTCCTGACCGGGATCGGACTGCTCACCGAGGACGGGGTGGCCGGCACGGCTGTGTACGTGCTGGGAGACGGCTTCAGCAAGGCGCTGCTATTCGCGTGTATCGGGATCGTTCAGAACCGGCTCGGCCACGTGGGACAGCGGCGACTGCACGGCAGGGCACGAAACCTGTGGGCCACAGGCCTGCTGTTCGCCGCGGGTGGGTTGCTGATCGCGGCGATCCCGCCGTTCGGGCCGTTCCTGGGCAAGTCGATGATCGACGACGCCGCCGTCCGGGCCGGGTATGGGTTCGTGCCGCCGATCCTGATGCTTGTGTCCGGCCTCTGCGGAGCCGCGGTACTGCGAGCCGCAGCGCGCGTCTTTTGCGGCTGGGGTCGGGTGGAGAGCGCCCGCGATACGGCTGACGAGGAGACCGCGGCGGAAACGGAGAACCTCCACAACCGCACGCCGGCGGTGATGTTCGTTCCAACCTTTCTGCTGTTCGTCGGAGCGCTCGCCGTCGGGGTTTGGTTCGGCTTTGCCGATCTGGCCGAAACCGCGGCCCGCGGCTTTCTGGACACGCCTGCCTACCAAGCGGCGGTGTTTGGTTTCCCCGTGCATCACGTGGGGACCGCGGCCTCCTCCTCGCCAGCGTGGTTCGACTACCTCTACTGCGGCGGTGCCGTTCTGATTGCAGTGGCGCTCGCCGCGGTTCTGCTGTGGGGCGTCGACGCAAGCACCGCCGTCGCCCGGATGCTCGCCGCGATGAAGCGGCTCACGCTGCCGGTGCGAAGGCTCCACTCGGGCCGCGTGGGCGACTACGCGGCAGCGCTGACTCTAGGAGTGGGTGCTTTCGGCGCATTGATGACGCTCGCGCTGCGGTAGCGCGGGGCCCTCAGATCAGACTGCCGCCGGGCGGCACGACCCATAGCCGCGCGGCGAAATCCGCCGCCGTCTCGGGGTCGAGGTCGGCCACCGTCGCCGCACCGGCGCTTTCCATCGCTCGCGCGAGCTCGGACCAGCCGCGGGCAACGGAGGCGACCCGGGCGGTTGGCCCCCATCCGGTCGCGGCAGTCAGCTCGGAGGCACGCACGCGTGCGTCATCGAGCGTGAACTGACCGAATGGCTTGTTCTCACCGTTGAGGAAAACGGTGCGCGTCAGCGGGTCTGCGTCGCTCACTGGAGGCCCCACTTCGGGCCCGAGGACAGCCCGCCGTTGCGGATCGCCCGCTCGGTGTCAGCCGACCGGTGGGTGTGTGGGTAGGGCGGCATCTTCCACGGATGCGGGGCGACCGTTCCGTAGTGGTGGCGCAGGAACGCCGTCAGCTCGCCGCGGTGCTCGGGGCACGCGTAGCGGCGCGGGCCCAGCGGGCCGCCACCGAGCCACACGAGCCAGCGTCCGGGTGAGACGTCGAGGTACTCGCCGAAGGCGAGCTCGCGGACCTGACGCTCGAGCGCGAGCTGGGCCTCGGGGTCGGGCTTCGCGTCGCAGAACTCGCAGCGGAAGATCACCCGCGTCGGCACGGCGATCACCACTTCGGCTGATAGCCGCTGGCCAGCTCGCCGGTGCGCCGCCAGCGCGGCTCGCGGTCGAAGCGATGCCGGATCGCCCGGGAGCGCAGGTTCCGCATCACCGGGCCATAGGTGAAGCGGGCTCCCGCGGCGGCCACCAGGCCGATTCCGCTCGGCTCAATGAACGGCATGAACTTGTCCGGGAAGCCGGGCATCGTGCACGCCACGCAGATGCCCCCGACGTTCGGGCAGCCGCCCACCCCCCCGATCCAACCCCGCACCGGCACGTTGCACTTGACCACCGGCCCCTTGCAGCCGAGCTTGACCAGGCAGCCGCGCCGGTCGGCCGGCGTCTCGGCGAACTCGCCCTGCTCGGCGAACCCGGCCCGGCCGCAGCTCTCCTGGACGGTCCGCGTGAACAGCCGTACGGGGCGCCCCTGCTCGTCGAGCTCCGGGGGCTGCTGCACGCCCGCGACGCACAGGGCCAGCTCGAGGAGCAGCTCGGTGATGTTGTCGGGCTGCACCGGACAGCCGGGCAGGTTGACGATCGGCAGCCCGAGCCGAGAGCTCCACCCGGAGCCGAGGTAGTCGCGCAGGCCCATCGCTCCTGTGGGGTTGCCGCGCATCGCGGGAATCCCGCCGTAGGCGGCGCAGGTGCCGAGCGCCAGCACGGCCGCGGCCCGCGGCGCGAGCCGGTCGATCCAGGTGCAGGTGGGGATCGGCTGACCCGTGTCCGGATCGACGCCGAAGGCGGCCCAATGGCCCTCGCCGTTGATCTGCTCGTTTGGGACCGAGCCCTCGAGCACGAGGATGAACGGATCGAGCTCGCCCGCCGCGGCTCTGCGGAAGGCGCCGACGAACTCCTCGCCGCTCTCGAAGGCGAGCATCGGGTTGTAGATCGCGAGCCGCGGCGTGCCCGGCAGCACGCCGCGGAGCAGGTCCTCGATGCTCGGCGCGCTCGCCGCGGTCATCGCCACCGAGTCTCCATCGCAGCCAAGCCCGCTGGTCAGCCAGATGACGTGAACCACCTGCGACTCGACGCGGTCCTGCCCCGGAGCGAACTCGACCCCGCGCATCAGCTTTGCTTCACGGCCGCCGCGACCAACTGGTGCACGCGACCGCTCTCGGGCTCGGCCATCGACGCGAGCTGGTCCTGGAGGGTCCCGTACAAATGCCACTCGTCGCCGTGGCCACTGATTACGCCGGCATTCGAGAGCCTGGACAGCGCGTGCGACACCGATGGACGCTCGGCCGCGACCAGCCGGCCGAGCAGTTGATGGGTGAGTGGGATCGGCAGGCGGATTCCGCCGGGCTCGACCTTGCCCCATCGAGCCGCCAGATGCCACAGCAGCAGCGCGAGACGAACCTCGAGGCGCGGCTGGGCTGAGATCGCGCGCTGAACGTTCAACCGTCGCGTGCGCTTGCCCGCGCGTCGGAGCAGCGCCTCGGTGACCTTAGGCCAGGGATGGACGCGGTGCGCGAAGCCCTCGTCGAGGAGCGCGAAACGCGATGGCAGCAGCGCCCGCCAACCGATGTCGCAGACGAGCAGCTCCTCATCATCGCCCTGCCACGGCTGGAGCACGTCGCCCGCGCCGATCAGCTCGGCCGCGACGCGGTCGCCGACCCTCATGTTGATCGCCAGCACCCCGTCGAGCACGAGCACCCCCGGACCGCCGGCCGACGCGGTCAGCCACTGCCCGAGCCTCACGTCGCCGGGGTCGGCGTCGAAGGTCATCGCGGTGACAGCTGGGCGGGCGACCATCCGCATCCTGACGTCGAGCTCGTCGGCCAGATCGACGTCGAGATCGAAGAGATAGCGGAACGAGCTCGGGCGGGCCCGTGGCTGGGGACGCCAGCGCGAAGGGCCCGGGTTCGCCCTGCTGATGCTGTGCTCGCCGTTGCTCTCCACCTTGCCGCCTCTCTCCTGCCGGAACCGGCCAAGTCCCGGGCCAGAGTCTAAGCCGGGCGCCAAACGCCACATATGTTGGTAATGCGGATTACCGTCACTTCCCTTACAGCGACTGGCGGGGCGCCGTCCGCGGTGATAGAACGGCGCCCGTGGCCGTGTCGGCCGGGCGGTCCAAGCTGCGTAACGGCACTTCCGATCGGAGAGAGAGAGAGACGGGCTCATGTGCTTGGCGATACCTGGGCAGGTTGTCGAGCTTGTCGATCCCGTCAACCAGATCGCCAAGGTCGATGTCGTCGGCGTGCGCCGGAACATCAACGTGAGCCTTCTCGCAGACGACAACGGCGGCGCTCAGCCGGGTGACTGGGTGCTGATCCACGTCGGCTTCGCTCTGTCGAAGGTCGATGAGGAAGAGGCACACGCCACCCTGCGACTCCTCGAGCAGATGGGCGCTGACTACGAGCAGGAGCTCGAGGAGCTGAAAGCGAGCGTCATCGAATGACTCAACGCCCGGTGGCGGAGTGCCAGGTCGGCGAGGAGCACTGCATCACCTGCAGCGATGAGGGGATCGTGATGCGGGTCATAGAGCTCCGAGACGGCCTGGCCATCTGCGCGGACGGGGACCGCGCGCGCCACCGGGTTGCTACCGACCTGGTGGAGCCGGTGGCGATCGGCGACGAACTGCTCGTGCACGCCGGTGTCGCGATCCAGCATCTCGGGGTTGTGCGGGCATGAAGTTCGTCGACGAGTTCCGCGACGCCCAGCTCGGCCAGGTGCTTGCCGGCGAGATCCTCGCCGAGCTCGAGCCGGGCCGTCACTACAAGGTGATGGAGGTGTGCGGCGGCCACACCCACTCGATCTACAAGTACGGGATCGACGACCTGCTCCCGACCAACGTCGAGCTGGTCCACGGCCCCGGGTGCCCCGTGTGCGTGATCCCGATGGGCCGCGTCGACGATGGCATCGTGGTGGCACGCAACGAGGGCGTGATCTTCACGTGCTTCGGCGACATGCTGCGAGTCCCGGGCTCCGAGTACACCCTGCTCGACGCCAAGGCCCAGGGCGCAGACGTGCGGATGGTCTACTCGCCGCTCGACGCGCTTCGCATCGCGCGGGAGAACCCCGACCGGGAGGTCGTGTTCTTCGCCATCGGCTTCGAGACGACGGCGCCGTCCACCGCACTGACCCTGAAGCGCGCAAAGGCAGAAGGGATTAAGAACTTCTCGTGCGTCTGCAATCACGTCACGATCGTGCCGCCGCTGCGAGCGCTGCTCGAGTCCCCCGATCTCCGGCTCGACGGCTTCATCGGGCCGGGTCACGTCTGCACGGTCGTGGGCGGCCGGCCGTTCGAGTTCATTCCGGCCGACTACGGGCGGCCGGTCGTGATCTCGGGGTTCGAGCCGCTCGACATCCTGCAATCGATCCTGATGATTCTTCGCCAGCTTTCGGACGGGCGGTGCGAGGTCGAGAACCAGTACACGCGGGTCGTTCCCAGAGAGGGGAACCTGCGCGCGCTTGAGGTGATGGCCGAGGTGTTCGAGCTGCGGCCTCACTTCGAATGGCGTGGGCTGGGTTTCATTTCGCAGAGTGCTCTGCGACTGTCGGACGCCTACGCGGACTTTGACGCCGAGCGGCGCTTCGAGGTTCCGGGCGTCCGCGTCGCGGATCCAAAGGCATGCCAGTGCGGCGAGGTTCTCAAGGGCGTGATCAAGCCGTGGGAGTGCAAGGTGTTCGGCACCGCCTGCACCCCCGAACACGCGATCGGGACGTGCATGGTCTCGCCCGAGGGGGCGTGCGCGGCGTACTACAACTACGGCCGGTTCGCCCGCGAGCGGGAGGCCGTATGACTCCGTCCGAGTCCGCCACCAGCGGCCGCGAGCAGCGGATCATCGAGATCATCGAGACCGCGCGCTCGAAGCGGCCGCGGTTCCGTGATGAGCAGGTGACGCTCGCGCACGGCGCCGGTGGCAAGGCGAGCCAGACGCTGATCGAGGGCCTCCTCGTCCCGGCCCTGGCCGAGGCGGAGGGGACGCTGTCGGCACTGGGTGACGCGGGCGCGGTCAGCATCGACGGCGTCACGCTGGCGATGACCACGGACAGCTTCGTGGTCAAGCCCCTGCGTTTCCCGGGCGGCTCGATAGGCGAGCTCGCGGTCAACGGGACGGTCAACGACCTGGCCGTGTCGGGAGCGCGCCCGGTCGCAATCACCGTGTCGATGATCCTTGAGGAGGGCCTGAGCGCGGAGGCCCTGCGGGCCGAGGTCGAGGCGATCGCCATGGCGGCGCGGGACGCCGGCGTGGAGGTCGTCGCCGGCGACACCAAGGTCGTGGAGCGAGGCGCGGCCGATGGCATGTACCTGTGTACGACCGGGGTCGGCGCCGTTGACCCGCGCGCGCAGGTCTCGCCGTCCGGCCTGCGACCCGGCGACCACGTCCTCGTCTCCGGCCCGATCGGCGAGCACGGGACGGCGATCATGCTGGCCCGCAACCAGTTCGAGCTCGACGCCGAGATCGAGTCGGACACGTGCTCGCTGTGGCCGGCCGTCGATGCGCTGCTCGGTGCGGCTGGCGAGGAGCTTCACTGCATGCGGGACGCGACGCGCGGCGGCGTCGCCTCGGTCCTGAACGAGCTTGCCCGCGCGTCGGGCGTCTCGGTCGTAGTCCGCGAAGCCGACGTCCCGGTGGCGCCGGTCGTGGCGGCGGCCGCCGAACTGCTCGGCATCGATCCGATGTACGTGGCCAACGAGGGCCGCCTGGTGGCATTCGTCACGCCGGAGGCGAGTGAGGATGCGCTCAGGGCGTTGCGGGCGGTTCCAGGATGCGAGAAGGCCGCTGCGATCGGCGAGGTGCGGCAGGAGCCGCCCGGGATGGTGCTGGTCGCGACGAGCTTTGGCGGCAGGAGGGTGATGGATCAGCTGGTTGGGGATCCGCTTCCGCGGATCTGTTGAGTGGTCAGAGAGGAGCATCGATGGCGACGGGAATCGAGTACGCACCCAGGCAGCACGAGACGGAGCAGATCACCGCGCATGTGCTGTGGATGACGATCGGCCTCTCGTGCGAGGGAGATTCGGTGGCCATGACCAGCGCCACCAACCCCAGCCTCGAGGACATCATCCAAGGCGTCATCCCCGGCATGCCGCGGGTCGTGATCCACAACCAGGTCATCGCCTTCGAGGTCGGTGACGAGTACATCCAGGCGTGGTATGACGCGGAGCAGGGCAAGCTGGATCCGTTCGTGCTGGTGATCGAGGGCTCGCTCGGGAATGAGGAGATCAACGGCGAGGGACACTGGACCGGCTTCGGCGTGAACCCGTCCGACGGGCAGCCGATCACCCTGAACGAGTGGGTCGACCGGCTGGCCCCGAAGGCGGCGGCCGTCGTCGCGGTCGGCACGTGCGCCACCTACGGCGGGATCCCCGCGATGAAGAACAACCCGACCGGTGCGATGGGCGTGGCCGATTACCTGGGCTGGAACTGGAAGTCGAAGGCCGGGCTCCCGATCATCAACATCCCCGGCTGCCCCGCACAGCCGGACAACATGACCGAGACGCTGATGTACCTGGTCTTCCACCTCGCGGGGATGGCGCCGGTGCCCGAGCTCGACGAGCAGCTGCGGCCGAAGTGGCTGTTCGACCGGACGGTGCGCGAGGGATGCAACCGTGCCGGTTTCACCGAGCAGGGCAACTTCGCCACCGAGTACGGATCAGATCACCGCTGCCTGGTCAAGCTCGGCTGCAAGGGGCCGGTGACGAAGTGCAACGTCCCCGTCCGCGGTTGGGTCAACGGACTCGGCGGTTGCCCGAACGTCGGCGGCATCTGCATGGCGTGCACGATGCCCGGCTTCCCGGACAAGTACATGCCGTTCATGGATCCGGACCCGTGGGGGAACGCCGGCGCGACGTTCCAGAAGTTCACCTACGGACCGGTCTTCCGGTACTTCCGCAAGCGCAACATCGACAAGAAGTTCGACATAGAGCCCGAGTGGCGAAAGCGAGGGCCCGCGCTCACGACCGGCTACCAGAAGCGCTGGTGAGCCGGCAACAGAACTGATCGCTACGAGTCTTCACTAGGAGAGCAGATGGCCACCACCGAGTCCCCCACCGGGCAAAAAGTCGTCGTCAAGGAGATGTCGTGGGATCCGATCACGCGGATCGTCGGCAGCCTCGGGATCCACACGGAGATCGACTTCTCCAATCACCAGGTGCTCAAGTGCTACAGCACGTCGATGATCTTCCGCGGCTTCGACATCTTCATGAAGGGGATCGATCCGCGCGACGCGCACTTCATCACCAGCCGCATCTGCGGCATCTGCGGTGACAACCACTGCACGTGCTCGTGCCTGAACCAGAACATGGCCTACTCGGTCAAGCCGCCGCCGCTCGGCGACCTGGCGTTCAACCTGGCCGAGTCCGCCGACTACATGTTCGACCACGCGATCTTCAACGACTGCATGGCGAACGTGGACTTCTGCGAGCAGATGGTCAAGGACACCAACCCGAGTCTGCTCGCCAAGGCCGAGAACACCTCGGCGCCGCACAAGGACATCCACGGCTACGCGACGATCGCCGACATCATGCGGGCGCTGAACCCGTTCACCGGCAGCTTCTATCTCGAGACGCTGCAGGTGGCCCGGTACACGCGTGAGATGTACTGCCTGTTCGGTGGCCGCCACACGCACCCGTCGACGATCATGCCGGGCGGCTGCAGCGCCGATATCACGCATCAGACCCTGACCGACTACTACGTGCGCCTGATGCGCTACATGGACTACGTCAAGCGGACCGTGCCGATGCACGACGACCTGTACGACTTCTTCCTGCAGGAGCTGCCGGGGTACGACATGGTCGGCTACCGCGACACGAACCTGGTCAACTGGGGCTGCTTCGACGACCCCGACTTCGTCGACTATGACTACAAGACGATGACCGACTGGGGTCGCAAGCGCTACATCACCCCGGGTATCGCAATCAACGGCGAGCTGATCACGACCGACCTCGTCGAGATCAACCTGATGATCCGGATCCTGCTCGGCAGCTCGTACTTCGACTCGTGGGAGAACGAGCCGACGTACGTCACCCAGGACCCGCTCGGCAACCCGGTGGACAAGAACCACCCGTGGAACAAGCAGACACTGCCCAAGCCCCAGAAGCGCGACTTCGCCGATAAGTACAGCTGGGTTGTCTCGCCGCGAATCTACGACAAGCGCACGGACACGCACGTGTGCTGTGACACCGGCGGCGGCCCGTTCGCCCGCCAGTGGTGCACGGCGAAGGCCGGGCTGGTCGACTTCGGTTACCTGAAGGCGACCGGGCACTCGATCCAGATGGTGCTCCCGAAGTCGGCGGCGATGCCGGAGATGGAGCTCGAGTGGAAGGTGCCGGAGAAGTCCAACGCCGTGGAGCGTGACCGGGCGCGTTCCTACCACCAGGCGTACGCGGCGCTCGTGGCGCTGCACTGCCTGGAGCGGGCGCTCAAGGAGGTCCGGGCGGGGCGGACCAAGAGCTGGAAGGAGTTCACGGTTCCCGAGCAGGCCGTCAGCTGCGGATTCCACGAGGCGGCCCGTGGCGTGCTCTCGCACCACATGGTCATCCAGGACGGCAAGATCGCGAACTACCAGCCCTATCCGCCGACGCCGTGGAATGCGAGCCCTCGGGACACGTACGGCACGCCCGGCCCCTACGAGGATGCGGTGCAGAACACGCCGATCTTCGAGGAGAACGGTCCCGAGAAGTTCAAGGGGATCGACATCATGCGCGCGGTGCGGAGCTTCGACCCGTGTCTGCCATGCGGCGTGCACATGTACACGGGCAAGGGCCGCGTACGGAAGGTGATTCACACGCCCACCGGGCTCAGTTAGGGTTAGACATGGCCTCGGAAGCGCTTCCCGGCGAGCTGCTGGACCGGGTCCAGCAGCTGTCCACCCAGGTCGATGGGCTTGCGGACCCTCACGCTCGGGAGCTGGCTCAGGAGCTGGTGGCGACGGTGATCGCGATGTACGGGGATGGCCTGACGCGGATCGTCGAGACGATCGAGGCCTCGCGCGAGGCCGGAGCGACGATCCTCGATCAGCTCGCACAGGACGGCGCCGTCGCCAGCCTGCTCCTGATCCACGACCTGTACCCGGTCTCGCTCGAGGAGCGGGTGCTCGAGGCGCTCGACACCGTGAGGCCGTACATGGAGTCGCACGGCGGGAACGTCGAGCTGCTCTCGATCGAGGACGGGGTGGCGCACCTGGCGCTTCAGGGGAGCTGCAACGGGTGTGCGGCGTCCCGGGCGACGCTCGAGCTCGCGATCAAGCAGGCGATCGACGAGCACGCGCCGGACCTGGCCGGGCTCGAGGTCGAGGGCGTGACCGAGCCGGCGCCTGGAGTGGGAGCGTTCGAGCTGCCGATGGTCCACTCGGGCGCGGACCTGGCGCCGCCAGAGCCGGAGCAAGCACCGGCCCGATGGATCCCGCTCGACGGCATCAGCGCCCTCGAGCCGGGGTCGCTGACGGCGATCGCGGCCGACGGTGAACCGCTGCTGATCGCGCGTGTCAACGGGTCCCTGCTCGCCTACCGGGACGCGTGCGCGGCGTGTGGCGTCCCGCTGCACAGCGGCGAGCTCGAGGGCCCGATGCTTCGCTGCGGATCCTGCGGCGTGGAGTTCGATCTACCGCGGGCGGGCCGGGCGGCCGGCGGCGAACCGCTTCAGCTGACTCCGGTTCCGCTGCTCGAATCAGGCGGTATCCGGGTGGCGGTGTGAGCGACCGGCTCGACTCGATCGTGGCGGCGCGCAAACGCGCCGAGACGCTGGCACGGATGCGATCGCTGGCTCGGTCCGGGGCGGGCACCCGTCCCGGGGGACCGGCGAACTCGGTGGAGCGGTGCGATCTCTGCAACACGACGATCCCCGAGGACCACCGCCACCTCCTCCACCTCACCGAACGGCGGATCATCTGCGCATGTGAGGCGTGCTGGGCTTTGCGCTCGGGCGATCCGGAGTACCGCCCCTCGGGGATGCGGACCGTCTGGCTCGACGATTTCGACTGCGACGACGAGATGTGGGGGCGCTTTCAGATCCCGATCGGGCTCGCATTCTTCATGCGCTCGAGCGTGAGCGACGGACTGCTCGCCTTCTATCCGAGCCCAGCCGGGGCGACCGAGTCCGAGCTCGACCTCGCCGCGTGGGACGCGCTGGTGGAGCGGAACCCCGGCATCGCCAGCCTCGACGCCGATGCCGAGGCGCTGGTCGTGAACCGGCTCTCGACCCCGCCGCAGTACGCGATCATCCCGATCGATCAGTGCTACGCGCTGGTGGGGCTGATCAAGTCGCGCTGGGAGGGGATCTCCGGCGGCGGCGCGCTTCAGGAGGCGGTCCCGGCGTTCTTCGAGGAGCTGCGCGCCCGCACCGCCTCTCGATCGGGAGTCGTCACTTGAGTCTCAGCGCCGAGTTCGAGGACCTCGCCCCGACGATCCCGGAACCCGAGTTCGCGATCACGAACGCGGCGCACCTCGCCTTCGCGGCCGGCCCGACGATGATCTTCTCCGCCACGGCCACCGACCGCAGCGAGTACCCGATCCAGTCGATAGCCCTCACCGCGCAGGTGATGATCGATCCCTCTCGCCGCGGCTATGACCCCGAGACGCGTGAGCGACTGGCCGAGCTATTTGGCCCGCCGGCGAGCTGGACGCCCTCGACCCAGGGAATGGCCTGGGCGCGCGTGGCCAGCGTGGTCCCGGCGTTCTCAGGGTCGACCACGTTCGCGCTCGAGATTCCATGCACGTATGACCTCGAGGTCGCCGCGACGAAGTATTTCTACGCCCTCGCCGACGGTGCGGTCCCGCTCAGCTTCCACTTCAACGGCACGATCTTCTACCGCGGCGAGGACGGGCGGCTGCAGATGACGCCGGTGCCGTGGAGCGCCAGCGCGCAGTTCGGGATGCCGGTGTCGGCGTGGCGAGCGATGATCGCCGAGCACTATCCAGGCGGCGGCTGGATCCGAGTCACCGACGAGACGCTGGCTGCGCTCAACGCGCGCCGCGCCGAGCGCGGTCTCCCGAGCTTCGACGCCTGCGTGAGCGAGCTGCTCGATGCTTGAGCAGCTCGTCGGCTCGCTCCTGTACGAGGGCTACGCGCTGTACCCGTACACCCCGGGCGCGACCAAGAACGCCACCCCGACTCCGTTCGGGATCGTGTACCCGCGCACCTACGCCGCCGAATGCGAGGGCGCGTTCGACCACGCCCGACTCGAGTGCTCCGCGGAGGCTCCCGAGGGCGCCACGCTGATCGGCACGCTGCGCTACCTGACGCCGAGCGGCGAGCGCCACCAGGCCGAGGAGCACCGCGTCGAGATCGGCCCGGTCGTGCTCGGCGAGCGCGAGACGGTTCAGTTCACGGGCGGTCGTTTCACGGTGCGCTCCGAGATAGCGGAAGGCCGGACGCTTGTGCGGGCCTGCGTGCACAATGAGGCCGATGTGGCCGCGGGGCTCGACCGGGGCGCTGCGCTGCTCGAGTCGCTGATCTCAACCCACATCGTGCTCCGGCTCTCGGCCGGGCGCTTCATCTCGCCGCTCGAGACAGCCCACCACAGCGTCAACACGTTCCCCGTGCTCGCGACGCCGAGCGACGACACGGTGCTCGGGGCTGCGATCGTGCTCCCTGACCATCCCCAGATCGCGCCCGAGTCGCGAGGGAGCCTGTTCGACAACACCGAGATCGAGGAGGCGCTCGTCCTTCATGTGCACGCGCTGAGCGACGAGGAGCGCGCGGCGGCGGCGTCGCAGGACCCCGCCGTGCTGGAGATGCTCGAGCGCGCGCTCGCGACCACGCCGGAGGAGATCGTCAGCCTCCACGGCGGGATGAAACCGGGGATGGGCGCCGACAACAACCCCGGCGAAGCGCGGGCAACGGTGGGGGAGGTGACCTTCGAGCGCGGCTCGAAGCTGCTGCTTCGCCCCGGGACCGAACGCGACGTGTTCGACCGCATGCTCGACGGCCGGCGAGCCACGCTCGAGCGCATCTACGTCGACTACGACGACCGTGTCCACCTCGCGGTCACCGTCGACGACGATCCAGGTCAGGAGCTGATGCGCGAGACCGGGCGGTACCTGTTCTTCTTCCCACACGAGGTGCAAGCGATATGACCGGTGCGAGCAGCTCACACCAAGCAGATCCTCGTGGCCGGAATCGGGAACGCGTGGCTCCGCGACGACGGGTTCGGCGGAGCCGTGGCCAAGCTGCTCGAGGAGCGCGAACTACCGCCGGGCGTGCACGTGATCGACTTCGGCTCCGGCGGGCTTGACCTCGCCTACGAGGTGATGCGCGGATACGACGCGCTGATCCTGATCGACGTCAGCCGCCAGGGCGAGGCGCCCGGGACGCTGTACGTGATGGAGGCCGATCCCGACGACGTCGACGGGAAGATCGAGGACGGCCAGATGCTCGATCCACACGGCATGGACCCGCAGACCGTCCTGCGCTTCGTCAAGTACGTCGGCGGCTGGCCCGGCCGTGTGTTCGTGGTGGCGTGCGAGCCCGCAGAGGTGGAGGACGTCGGCTTCGGCCTGAGCGAGCCGGTCAACGGCGCGCTCGGCCGCGCCGCCGACGTCGTGCTCGAGACGATCACCGAGCTGCGCGATGCATGAGCTGTCGATCGCCTCGGCGGTGCTGAACACGGCGTTGAGCCACGCCGGGGAACGGCCCGTCACGCTCGTCAGCATGAGGGTGGGGACGCTGCGCCAGGTGGTGCCCGAATCGCTTGAGTTCTATTTCGGGATCGTGGCGAGGGACACGTCGTGCGAGCGCGCGCGCCTCGAGCTCAGCGAGATCGCCGCCCGGCTGCGCTGCGGCGACTGCGGACATGAGTGGGAGCCGACGATCCCGGCCTTCCGCTGCCCGCGCTGCGAGTCGGGGACGGTGACCGTGATCGCCGGCGAGGAGCTCGAGGTGGAGTACATCGAAGTCGAGGAACAGGAGCCTGCATGCACCGGACCAAGGTGAGGGTCGTCGAGGACGCGCTCGATGCCAACAACACGATCGCGCGCGCCAACCGCGACGACTTCGACCGTCACGACGTGACCGTCGTGAACCTGATGAGCGCGCCCGGGGCGGGCAAGACGACGCTGCTCGAGCGCACGCTCTCCTCGCCGCTGGGCGATGTCCGCGTCGGCGTGCTCGAGGGCGATGTCCAGGGCTCGTTCGACGCCGATCGGCTCGCGACCCTTCACGTCCCGGTCACCCAGCTCAACACCGACTCCGGCTTCGGCGGCGAGTGTCACCTGGACGCGAACATGGTCCGCTCGGCGCTGCCCGCGCTGCCGCTGCACGACATCGACATGCTGATCATCGAGAACGTCGGCAATTTGGTTTGTCCCGCCGAATTCAGGGTCGGCGAGGACGTCCGCGCGATGGTCTGCTCGGTCACCGAGGGTGAGGACAAGCCACTCAAATACCCGCTGATGTTCCGGACCTGTGAGCTCGTCGTCGTCAACAAGCTCGACCTGATGCCGCACCTCGACTTCGATCTCGACAAGTTCATCTACTACCTCGATCAGGTCAACCCGGGGGTCGAGCGGATCCTGCTCAGCGCCCGAACCGGCGAGGGCGTCGAGGCGTGGCGCGAGTGGCTGCTCGGCGTCGCCCACTCCAAGCGCGTTCCCGCGTGAGCGAAGCCGCGCTCTCGGGTGTTGTCGCCGCCAGGGTGCAGGCGCTGCTCGAGGAGCGCACCGAGGCAGGCGCGCGGTTCTTCGAGGCCGAGGCCGAGCGTCTCGCTCGCCTCTGCCACCTGATGGCGGAGCGGTTCGCCCGTGGAGGGAGGCTGATCGCGTTCGGAAGCTCGCCCGCAGCGCGATCGGACGCGCGGCACGTGGCGGTGGAGTTCGTCCACCCCGTGATCGTCGGCAAGCGGGCGCTCCCGGCGATCGCCGTCCCGCCCCATGACCTCGAGCTGCTCACGAGCGCCGACGACATCGTGATCGCGTTCGGCCCGCCATCGCATGAGACCGCAATCGCGGCGGCCCGCGCCGGCGGGGCGCTGACGATCGCCTTTGCGCCCTTCGGAGCCGAATGGGAGTTCGAGCCCGGCACCGCGGATCCGTCCGTGCGCCAGGAGCTGATCGAGACGCTCTACCACGTGCTCTGGGAGCTCGTGCACGTGTTCTTCGAGCACCGCGGGCTGCTGAGCGGCCGCGAGGCTCGCCGCGGCCACGATGCGGGAGCCTCGAGCTTCCTCTATCCGTTCCTGGCCGAGCGCGAGGACAACCTCGAGCAGGTGCTCGACGACGTGCGCAGCTCGGTGCTGATGAAGGCTGAGGAGGTGGGGGCGCTGCGCGGCCAGACGCTGAGCGAGAACGCCGAAACGCTCGGGCGGGCCGCGGCCGAGCTGCGGGACGCGTTCGAGCGCGGCGGGACCCTGTTCGCCCTCGGCAACGGCGGCTCGGCGACAGATGCGATGGACGTCGTGGCCGATTTCCGGGCCGCGGGCCGGCGTGCCGTCGACCTGGCCGACGACCCCGGCATCATCACCGCGATCGCGAACGACATCGGGATCGAGGCGGTGTTCTCGCGCCAGATCATCGCCTATGGACGCGAGGCCGACGTGCTGCTCGCCATCTCGACCTCGGGCAATTCGGTCAACGTGATCGATGCCCTCGCGCAGGCGCGGCGCCAGCAGCTGATGACGATCGCGCTCGTCGGCTATGACGGCGGCCGGATTGAGGCCGAGAAACTGGCCGATCACGTGGTGGTCACGCGCTCGCAGCACATCCCTCGCATCCAGGAGGCACAGGCCAGCGCCTACCACGCGCTGCTGGAGCTGGCCGCGTGAGCGCCACCGCGTCGCAGCGCGTGCGTATTTCCGCACGGGTGGAGGGAACCGTGCAGGGCGTCGGCTTCCGGCCCTTCGTCTACAGGCTGGCCGGCGAGCTCAGGCTCGACGGATTCGTCCTCAACGACGCCTCGGGCGTGCTGCTCGAGGTCGAGGGAGACGAGCGAGTGGTGGAGACGTTCCTCGCCCGGTTGGGAGGCGAGCCTCCGCCGCTCGCGGTGCTCGAGCGGGTGTCGGTCAGTGAGCGCGAGCCCACCGGCGAGCGCGGCTTCGCGATCCGCGAGAGTCCCCAGGGCGAGTCCGCCAACGCTCCGGTCACACCGGATACCGCGCTCTGCGACGCCTGCCTGCGCGAGCTGTTCGACCCCGCCGACCGGCGGTTTCGCTACCCGTTCATCAACTGCACGGACTGCGGTCCGCGGTTCACGATCGTGCGTGGAGTTCCGTACGACCGGCCCCTGACGACGATGGCGGCGTTCGCGATGTGCGAGCTCTGCCAAACCGAGTACGACGACCCGGCCGACCGCCGCTTCCACGCACAGCCGAACGGATGCCCGAGCTGCGGGCCCTCGGTGACCCTGCTCGACTGCGCCGGACGGCCGGCGGCGGTGGGCGACGGCAGCGACGTCGTCCAGGTAGCCGCGCGCGCGCTGCGCGACGGGAAGATCGTCGCGGTCAAGGGGATCGGCGGCTACCACCTGGCCGCTCGCGCCGATGACGAGGGGGCCGTCGCGGCGCTGCGCGCACGTAAGCACCGCGAGGACAAGCCGTTCGCGCTGATGGTCGCCGACGTACAGGCAGCGCGCGAGCTGGTCGACCTCAACCCCGAGGAGGAGACCCTCCTGCGCTCGGCCCAGCGGCCGATCGTGCTGGCAGCCCGGCGGCCCGTGGCCGACGCGGCGCCCTCCGTCGCGCCCGGCACTCCCGAGCTCGGCGTGATCCTCGCCTACTCGCCGCTGCACCACCTGCTCGTGCGCGACGCCGGGGTCCCGCTCGTAATGACCAGCGGCAATGTCTCCGATGAGCCGATCGCATACCGCGACGAGGAGGCGATCGAGCGGCTGGCGCCGATCGCCGACCTGCTGCTGATCCACAATCGTGCGATCGAGACCCGCACCGACGACTCCGTCACCCGGGTCGTGAACGTCGCCGGCGAGCACCGGGCCCTGCCGATCCGCCGCTCGCGAGGCTATGTGCCTGGCCATCTCCCGCTCCCAATCCCGGCTCGGCGCCCGGTGCTGGCCTGCGGCGCCGAGCAGAAGAACACCTTCTGTGTGGCCAGGGGTTCGCGCGCGTGGGTCGGACACCACATCGGCGATCTCGAGCATTTCGCCACCCACAGCGCCTTCCGTGAGGGCATATCCCACTTCGAGACCATGTTCGCGGTCGCCCCTGAGCTCGTCGCCCACGACCTGCATCCCGGCTACCTGTCGACGGCGTATGCGCTCGAGCGGGCGGGCGTGGAGCACGTCGGCGTTCAGCATCATCATGCCCACCTGGCCGCCTGCCTGGCCGAGCACGGCGTCACGGGTCCGGCCATCGGAGCGATCTTCGACGGCACCGGCTATGGAACCGACGGGACGATCTGGGGCGGCGAGCTTCTCATCGGGGACCTGTCCGAGTTCATCCGCGCGGGCCGGTTGCGAGAAGTCACGCTTCCGGGCGGATCGGCCGCCGTGCGGGAACCATGGCGGATGGCCTCGACGTGGCTGGCCGAGGCCTTCGGCGAGCCGCAGCCATTGCCCGCGCAACTGGCCGGGTCGGTCAAGCCGCGCGCGTGGGAGGCGATGGCTCGGATCGCCGCGGCCCCGGAGCTCTCGCCAGTGACCACCAGCATGGGCCGGCTGTTCGACGCCGCCGCGGCCTTGTGCGGCGTGCGGGCGAGCGTCAGCTACGAGGGCCAGGCGGCGATCGAGCTCGAGGCGCTCGCGGCGACGGCCACCCAGGCCGCCGGCTACGAGATCGAGGTGGTCGATGACGGGTCCGCCGTGTGCATCGATCCGCGGCCCGCCGTGCGTGCGATCGCGCGCGACATCGCATCCGGCACCGCGCCGGCCGACGTGGCGGCGGGCTTCCACGGCGCGGTCGCCCGGGCCGCCACCGAGGCCTGCGTGCGGATCGCATCGTCAGCCGCCCTCGACACGGTCGTGCTGAGCGGCGGCGTTTTTCAAAACCGGTTGCTGCTCGAACAGTCCGCCCGGGAACTGGCACGGACCGGGCTCAGGGTCCTGACCCCGGTGGCCCTGCCGCCCAACGACGGCGGCGTGTCGTTCGGGCAGGCGGCGATCGCCGCGGCCCGGGAGGCTCGGGCCAGCTAACGAAGGTCCGTCTCGTCGAGGCGCGCCGTCAGCTCGGCCACCGACTCGAACAGCGCCGCGGCGCCCGCCTCGCGCAGCTCTTCTATCCCGAATCCGCCCGTGCGCACGGCGATCGTCGGCACGTTCGCTCTGCTCGCCGCGTGGACGTCCCATGGGGTGTCCCCAACCATCACCGCGTCCTCCGGGCGCGCTTCCGCGCGCTCGAGCGCCGCGTTGACGAGATCGGGCTGCGGCTTGGTTGACTCCACGTCGGCCGACGTCGTCCATCCGCCGGCCAGATCGCGGGCATCGAGCAGATCGATGTAATGCTCGACCTCGTCCTCCTTGGCCGAGCTGGCGAGGATCACCGTATGGCCCCGACGGCCCAGGTCCACGAGCAGCTCACGGGATCCCTCCATCGGCTCGACCTCGCCGATCAGCTCCATGTAGTGGCGCTTCTCAGCCTCGCGGATGGCGTCGCCCTGAGCGTGTTCGGTCCGTTCATCTGTGAGCGCGGGGACCATCTGGTCGCCGCCCATCCCGATATGGCGGTGGATGCGCCATAGCGCGAGCACGATCTCGTGCTCGCGGAAGGCCCGGTACCAGGCCACCGCGTGGTGGTAGTTGGTGTCGACGAGTGTCCCATCGATGTCGAGAATCGCGACCGTCATTGGAGCTTGGCTACCCGCCGATTCCCCGTGTAAGCCCCTCGCCGTCGCGGGTAGACCCTGATAGATGCGCGAAACTGATCCCGAAAAGCTCGCCGACGAGCTGGAGGAGGAGGCGGACCGGCTCCAGCAGCAGAGCGAACGGCTGCGCGAGGAGCTGTCCGACGTCCGCGAGGACTGGGAGCGCAAGCGCGCAGACCAGAACGTCCCCGGGGCCCCGGCGCCGGAGGACGAGGACCGGCGCCGGAGGAGTAGCCGCCCGGCCGGGGCCAGTCGGCGGGCCCTCGCAGCTCGGCTTAGCCCGCGAATCGCAGGGGTAAGATCGCCGTTGCCCATGCGCGAGCGCACGCCGCGTGACCCCGCCGTTTCTTCGTCAGCTGGCAGGGGATTCGCTCGGCCTTGGTCGCGCCGCGCAGTCGCTGCGCTCCGAGCGGCTGACCCCCCGGACGAAGACCGCGGATCGGATGGTCCAGTCGGTCTGTCCGTACTGCGCCGTCGGCTGCGGGCAGCGGGTCTACGTCAAGGACGAGAAGGTCATCCAGATCGAGGGCGACCCGGACTCACCGATCTCGCGCGGGCGCCTGTGTCCGAAGGGCTCGGCGTCGGAGAAGCTCGTCAACTCGCCGATGCGCGAGACGAGGGTCAAGTACCGGCGCCCCGGCGGAACCGAGTGGGAGTACATCTGCGCTCGAGCAGGCGACGAGATGATCGCCGAGCGCGTGATCAAGGCCCGGGCCGAGACGTGGGAGGAGGAGACCGACGACGGCCAGTCGCTGAAGCGCACGCTCGGGATCCACTTCCTCGGCGGCGCGACGCTCGACAGCGAGGAGAACTACCTGATCAAGAAGTTCTTCACCGCGATGGGCGCGCTGTCGATCGAGAACCAGGCCCGCATATGACATAGCTCCACGGTCCCCGGTCTGGGGACCTCGTTCGGGCGCGGCGGCGCCACGACGTTCCAGCAGGACCTGCAGAACTCCGACTGCATCCTGATCATGGGCTCGAACATGGCCGAGCAGCACCCGGTCGGCTTCCAGTGGGTGATCGAGGCCAAGGAGCGCGGGGCCAAGGTGATCCACGTCGACCCGCGGTTCACGCGCACGAGCGCGATGGCCGACGCCCACGTCCAGATCCGGGCCGGAACCGACATCGCGTTCCTGGGCGGGATCGTCAACTACATCTTCGAGCACGACGCGTGGTTCAAGGAGTACGTCCGGCACTTCACCAACGGGCCGGTGATCATCCAGGAGGACTTCCGGGACGCCGAGGACGCCGAGTGGCCTGTTCTCGGGCTGGAATCCAGGAGACGGGCGCCTACGATCTAGAGCTGGGGCTACGGCGAAACGCAGCGAGGCTGCGGCGGGCAAGTCCGAGCAGCGGCTGACGTCTCCGGTGAGCAGGCGCAGGGCGCGCACGGCATGCGCCTCGAGGGCGGCGACCCGCCCGGAGATCGACAACGACATGCAGCACGAGCGCTCGGTGCTGCAGATCCTCAAGCGGCACTTCGAGCGCTACACGCCGGAGGCGTGGCCGAGCTCTGCGGGTGCGCGCCGGAGGACGTGACGATGGTCGCCGAGGCGCTGTGTCAGAACTCGGGCCGCGAGCGCACCTCTGCGATCGTCTACGCGGTGGGCTGGACGCAGCACACGGTGGGGGTGCAGAACATCCGCGCGGCGTCGATCGTCCAGCATGCTGCTCGGGCAACATGGGCCGTCCCGGCGGCGGCATCCTGGCGATGCGCGGCCACGCCAACATCCAGGGCTCGACCGACATCCCGACGCTCTACAACATCCTCCCGGGCTACATCCCGATGCCGCACCCGCAAGCCGCATCCGTCGCTGCGACCGGTTCGTGGAGCTCAACGGCCCGGACACCGGTGTCTGGGGGAACATGCAGCCAGTACATCGTCGTCGCTGCTGAAGGCGTGGTGGGGCGATGCGGCGACGCGAGGAGAACGAGTTCTGCTTCGACTACCTGCCGCGGATCAACGGCGACCACTCCCACTACGCGATGATGCTGAAGATGCTCGACGGGGGGTGAAGGGCATGTTCTGCGTCGGCCAGAACCCGACCGTCGGGTCGGCCAACTCGAAGCTGATGCGCCTGGCTCTGGCCAAGCTCGACTGGCTCGTCGTGCGGGACTTCCAGCCGATCGAGTCGGCCAGCTTCTGGAAGGACTCGCCCGAGCACGAGTCCGGAGAGGCTCGCGCCGAGGACATCGGGACCGAGGTGTTCTTCCTGCCGGCCGCGGCCCACACCGAGAAGGACGGCAACTTCACCAACACCGGCCGGCTGCTGCAATGGCACCACAAGGCGTGCGAGCCGCCCGGCGAGTGCCGCTCCGATCTGCACTGGATCTACCACCTGGGCAAGCGGATCCGGGAGAAGCTCTCCGGATCGGACGATCCGAAGGACCGGCCGATCCTCGATCTGACGTGGGATTACCCGCTCGTCGGCCCGCACCACGAGCCCGAACGCCGAGGCGGTGCTCCAGGAGATCTCCGGGCGCAGGCCCGACGGGTCGTTCCTGTCCAGCTACGACGATCTCGCGGACGACGGCTCAACGGCCTGCGGTTCATGGATCCACTGCGGCATCTACAAGGACGGCGTCAATCAATCGGCGCGCAAGAAGCCCGGGCACGAGCAGAACTGGATCGCGCACGAGTGGGGGTGGGCATGGCCGAAGGACGTGCGGATGCTCTACAACCGCTGCCTCGGCCGACGCCGAGGGCAGGCCGTGGTCCGAGCGCAAGCGCTACGTCTGGTGGGACGAGGAACAAGGGCGAGTGGACGAGCCTCGGCGACACGCCCGACTTCCCGCCCGACCAAGGCGCCCGACTACAAGCCCGGCGCCGATGCCCGAAGGCGCTCGAGGCGATCTGCGGGCGACAAGCCCTACATCCTGCATCCCGACGGGCGGGCGTGGCTGTACGTACCCACCGGGCTCGTGGACGGCCCGCTGCCCGTCCACTACGAGCCGCAGGAGTCCCCGTTCACCAACCCGCTCTACGGGCAGCAGACGCAATCCCACCCGGCAGCTCTTCTCGCGCCCGGAGAACCCGTATCACCCTGCGCCGGGTGAGCCAGGGCGCTGAGGTCTTCCCGTTCGTCCTCACGACCTACCGGCTGACCGAGCACCACACGGCGGGCGGCATGTCCCGGACGGTGCCCTACCTGGCCGAGCTCCAGCCCGAGTTCTTCTGCGAGGTCTCGCCGCAGCTGGCGGCGCATCCGCGGGCTTCGAGCATGGCGGCTGGGCGACGATCGTCACCGCCCGGCAGGCGTCGAGGCGCGCGTGCTGGTGACCGAGCGGATCAAGCCGCTCACGGATCCAGGGCCGCGACATGCATCTCGTCGGCGCGCCCGTACCACTGGGGCGGCGTCGGGATCGTCACCGGCGACTCCGCCAACGAGCTGCTCCCGCTCGCGCTCGACAACAACGTCCACATCAGCGAGTACAAGGCGGCGACCTGCGACATCCGCCCCGGGCGCCGTCCCCGCGGCCCGGCGCGGCTCGAGCTGGTCGAGGAGTACCGGCGGCGGGCGGGGGTGAAGCTCGCGATGAGGCTCGAGACCCACGCCTGGCCGGAGAGCTACGGCGAGCAGGCCCAGCCGCGGATGGGCTTCTTCACCGACACCTCGGTGTGCATCGGCTGCAAGGCGTGCGAGGTGGCCTGCAAGGAGTGGAACCAGGTCCCGATGTCGATCGCAGGGGTTCACCGGCAACTCCTACGACAACACCGTCGACCTCGGCGCGAACACGTGGCGGCACGTCGCGTTCGTCGAGCAGAAGGTGCCGGCCGGGGTGCAGGACGGTGCGTCGCTGGTCGAGGCCGCGGCGCGCAACGGAGCGCTCGACGCCGGCGTGCAGACCTACCAGGAGGGCGACGGGATCCGCTGGCTGATGGCCTCGGACGTCTGCAAGCACTGCACCGACGCCGCGTGCCTCGAGGTGTGCCCGACCGGCGCCCTGTTCCGGACCGAGTTCGGGACCGTCGTCGTCCAGCCGGACATCTGCAACGGCTGCGGCTACTGCGTCCCCGCCTGCCCGTTCGGCGTGATCGACCGGCGCGAGGACGACGGCCGCGTCGTGGAAGTGCACGCTCTGCTACGACCGGCTCAAGGACGGCCTGGAGCCGGCCTGCGCGCAGGCCTGCCCGACGAACTCGATCCAGTTCGGCGAGCTCGCGGACCTGCGCGAGCGGGCCGAGCACCGCCTCGCCCACCTGCAGGAGTCCGGACAGGAGCAGCGCCCAGCTGTACCTCGCCGACGAGGACGACGGGGTCGGCGGCGCCGGCGCGTTCTTCCTGCTCCTCGACGATCCCGAGGTCTACGGCCTGCCGCCCGATCCGCATGACACGCGTGCGCGAGATCGGGTCGATCTGGAAGGCGAGCGGCAGCCGCCGCGGCGGCGCTCGGCGTCGGGATCGTGGCGGCGGTGCTCGGAGGCCGGCGATGACCGGCGGCCTGGGACGAGACCCGCTCCTACCACGGCCAGCCGGTGCTCAAGCAGCCGGTGTGGACCTGGGAGGTCCCGTGCTACTTCTTCACCGGCGGCCTCGCCGGAGCGTCGGCCGGGCTCGCGTACTGCATCCGGTCTGCGCGGCGAGGACGAGCTCGCCAAGCGCACGTGGGCGGTGGCGTTGGGGGCGATCAGCGTCAGCCCGGCGCTGCTGATCTCCGATCTGGGACGGCCGCTTCGCTTCATCAACATGTTCCGGATGTTCAAGCCGACCTCGCCGATGAGCGTCGGATCGTGGCTGCTCGGGGCGAGCGGCGCCGCTACCACGGTCGCGGCCGCGAACGCATGGACCGGGCCTGTTCCCGCGCACGGCCAGGCTGGCGCGGCCCGCGGCCGCGCTGCTCGGCCTGCCGCTCTCCACCTACACGGCGGCGCTGATCTCGAACACGGCCGTGCCGGTCTGGCACGAGGCGCGCCGCACGCTGCCGTTCGTGTTCGGCGCCGGCGCCGCGCTCAGCGCGGGGGCCATCGGGGCGGCGATCGCACCGCCCGAGCGAGTCAAGCGCGGCGCGGAGGCTGGCGCTCGGCGCGGCGGCGCTCGAGGTTGCGGTCAAGCAGCTGATGGAGCTCCGGCTCGGGGAGCTCGGCGACGTCTACCGGAAGGGCAACGAGGCCCGCCTGACTCACGCCGCCCAGGCGGCGATCGTGACCGGCGCGACGTTGCTCCACCGCCGCGGCGGGCGCTCCCGTCCGGCTGCCGCGATCTCGGCTGCGCTGCTCTGCGCGGGCGCGCTCGCGGCGCGCTTCAGCGTGATCAGGGCCGGGTCGAGATCGACGGCCGATCCCCGCCACGTGATCGGACCCCAGCGGGCGAGGATCGATCGTGGAGAGGCCGCCGGCGCAGCCCGCAAGCGCTCGCGTGTCGAGCACCCGGACCACGAGCGGGGGACGCCCGCGACCACGGTCCGCCCGCGGACCACCTCGGCTTGACCGCGCTTAGCAGCGGGTAGGAAGAGCACGTCGCCGTTCCCCCCGGCCGGTAGGTACGCATCTGCCCACCCCTGCGCTAGTCGATAACCGCCACGAGTACGAGCACCTCTTCGCGATCTACGTCCCGATCGCGCTCGGCGTGTTCGTCGTGGTCGTGCTGGCAATCACCTTCGCGGTTGTTCGCTACCGGCGCCGGGCGCCCGAGCAGGCGGCTCGCCGGCACGAGAACAACCCGCTCGAGGGCGCGTACGCGGGCCTGCTGACGCTCGTCGTCGCGTTTCTCCTGTACCTCACCTTCACGGCCGAGCACCGCGTCGACACGGTCGCCAACCGCGAGCGCCCCGCCGTGACCGTCAATGTGACGGCGGGGAAGTGGGAATGGCAGTTCTCCTACCCGGCCTACGGCTTCAGCGTGCGCAGCGGCACGGTCGGCCGGCAGCCGCTGGTTCTGCCCGTCGGCGAGCCGATTCGCTTCTACATGCGGACGCTCGACGTGATCCATGCCCTGTGGTTTCCGCAGGCTCGCTACAAGCACGACCTGATCCCGGGCTCGACTCAGGTGGTCACGTTGAGCTTCCCGGCCGTCGGTCGCTACCTCGACCAGTGCGCCGAGTTCTGCGGTCTCCGCCATGCGGACATGGTGTTTCCGCTTCACGTCGTCACCCCGGTGCAGTTCCGGGCCTGGGCCTCGAGCCAAGGCAGGACACCCGCGCCATGAGCACCGGGGCCACGACGGTGCCCGACGTCTCCGGAATCCCCGGGCTGCTCGGGCGTGCGCTGAGCACCGACCACAAGCGGATCGGGGTGAATCTGGGCGTCGCCTCGCTCGCCTTCTTCCTGCTCGGTGGCCTGTTCGCGCTGCTCATGCGGGCGCAGCTCGCCCAGCCGAACAACCATCTGGTCTCTGACGACACTTACAACGCGCTGTTCACGATGCACGGCTCGACGATGATCTACCTGTTCGTCACGCCGATGGCGATCGCGCTGGCCATGTATCTGGTCCCTCTGCAGATCGGCGCCACCGGGATCGCGGGCCCGCGGGTGGCGCTCGCCGGCTTCTGGATCTGGCTGTGGGGCGGCCTGATCATGCAGACCGGCTGGTTCACCGACACCGGACCAGGCCGTGACGGCTGGTTCGCCTACACGCCGCTCTCGAACAGCACGAATACGCCCGGAGTCGGGCAGGACCTGTGGGTCGTCGGCGTGCTCCTGGCCGCGGTCGGCATGACCATGATGTCGGCCGCGATCGTTGCCACCGTGGCGCGGCGGCGAGCTCCCGGGATGTCCCTGCTGCGGATGCCGGTGTTCACCTGGACGGCGCTGGTGAGCGTGCTGATGGTCGTTGCGTCCTTCCCGGTGCTGATCCTGGCGATGCTGCTGCTGTACATCGACCGCCTGGGTGGGCACATCTTCACCGGGTTCAACGGCGCGATCGACTACCAGGACATGTTCTGGTTCTTCGGGCATCCGGTCGTGTACGTGATGTTCTTCCCCTACCTCGGGGCGGCGGCCGAGGCGATCTCGGTGAACTCGCACCGGCGGTGGTTCGGATACGTCGCCTTCGTCGCGTCGATCATGACCTTCGCCGCCCTTTCGATGGCGGTTTGGAGCCACCACATGTTCACCACCGGCGGGGTGACCAACCAGTACTTCGCCTTCACCTCGACGCTGCTCGTGATACCGGCGGGAATCGAGTATTTCGACGCGGTGGCGACGATGATCGGCGGCTCGCTCGTGTTGCGCGTCTCGATGCTGTTCGCGCTGACCTTCTTCGTCCAGTTCCTGATCGGAGGTCTCAGCGGGATCTTCGTCGCCTCGCCGGTGCTCGACTACCAGGCCAACGACTCCTACTTCATCATCGCCCACTTCCACTACACCCTGTTCGCGGGCAGCGTGTTCGGCTTCTTCGCCGGCGTGTATCACTGGTTTCCGAAGCTCACCGGGGCGCTGCTGCGGGAGCGGCTGGGAAAGCTGCAGCTGCTGCTGATGGTGATCGGGACGAACATGACCTTCTTCCCGATGTTCTTCCTCGGCCAGGACGGGATGCCGCGCCGAATCTCGCGCTACCCGGGACATCCCGGGTGGGGGACGCTCAACCTGATCGAGTCGATCGGCGCCGGGATCATCGCGCTGGGGATCGTCGTCTTCCTCGCCAACCTGTGGGTGTCGCTGCGCGGCCGCGAGCCGGCGGGCGATGACCCCTGGCTCGGACAGACACTGGAGTGGGCGACCTCCTCGCCGCCGCCGCCGCTGAACTTCGACCGGCCGCTGCCGCCGATCCGTTCCTATGCTCCGCTCCTCGATCTGCGCCACGAGGCTGAGGACCGGGCTCGCGAGCGCGAGGTGGTGGGCGCATGAGAGGTGGCGCGATCCCGTTGCTGGCCTGGGGGACCATCCTGCTCGTCCTGTACATCGGCAACTGGATCTGGGACGCCACGGGCGTGAATCCGGCGGTCTCGGCGCTCGCCGTGCTCGTGATCTACGCCGGCGCGGTGGCGCTCACGCTGCGGGCCGGACGGCGAGCGATCCGCCGTGGCCCTCCGGAGCCGATCGCGCGAATTCGGGCCGAGCCGCGGGCCTCGAGCGGCGCAGCGCTCGCCGCGTTCGCGTTCGCATCGATCGTGTTCGGATTCACCTTCGGGAGCTTCGCCATCTTCTTCGGCGCCGGCCTGCTGGTCATCGCGATCGGGCGGATCGTGGTCGAGAAACGGGCCGAGCGCGCGAGCGTGGCGGCATCGGAGGAGGGGCGTAAGTGACCCTGCGCCTGCTCGTCTCGCACTGGCAGCTCGCTCCCGGAGTGCTGGCGGTGGTCGGCCTGTGCGGGCTCGCGTACCTGCAGGGCGTCGCCAGGGCGCGAGGCCGCTGGCCGCGGCGGCGCACCGTGGCCTTCCTGGCCGGGCTCCTGTGCATCGTCATCGCGCTGCAGTCGGGACTCGACGGCTACGACGATCGGCTGCTGTCGGTCCACATGGTCCAGCACATGATCCTGCTGATGCTCGCGCCGCTGCTGCTGCTGGCGGGACAGCCACTGCTCCTGCTGATCCGGGCGCTGCCGCGGCCACAGCAGCGGCGCGCGGTGGCCCGGGCGCTGCGCCGGGTCGGCGCAGATCGTCGGCCCCCTGTCGTGTCTGGCCTGCTTCAGCCGTCGTGGTCGTGCTCACGCATCTGCCGGGCTTCTACGACGCGACCCTTCGCCACCCGGTCCTTCACGACGGCGAACACATCGCCTACGTGGTCGCCGGGCTGCTGCTGTGGTGGCCTTTGCTCGGTGCCGATCCGGTTCCCAGCCGGCGGCTCGGCGGTCTGGGGCGGCTGATCTACATGCTCGCGGCGATGCCGGCGATGGCGCTGGTTGGCGCCTATCTCAACCGCCACGCCTCGCTCGTCTATCCGGCCTACGGGCCGCCCGCGCAGGCGCTGGGTATCTACGCCGCTGGTCGATCAGGCGCAGGCCGGGGCGATCATGTGGGTGGCCGGAACGCTGGCCATGACGGTCGTCGGCCTGTGGGCCACGGTGGCCGGCTTGATCGCCGAGGAGCGACGCCAGCGGTCTCGGGACGCGCGCGCGCTGCAGACCGGAGGCATTGCGTGAGACGTCTGGCCCGACACTGGATCGGGCGGTCGCCGAGGACACCACGCTGGCTGCGGGCCAGCGCTGCTCTCGTCCTCGGCGCGCTTGCACTGGTCGGCCTCGCCGCTCCCGGTGCCCCGGGCCAGACCGCGGGAGGCCCACCGACAAGCCTTCCGAACGCCCCCAACAAGGCCCCAGCCGCCGGGCACCGGGAACCCGACCGCGAGGTTCCCGAGCTCCCCCGGACTGATCGCCGAGGGCTACAACCTCTACGAGGGCGCATGCGCGTCGTGCCACGGGCTCGCGCTCGAGGGCCACCGCGGCATTGCGCCCTCGTTGATCGGAGTGGGTCCGGGGCCGGTCGACTTCTACCTGTCGACCGGGCGTATGCCGCTGCAGGCACCGCGCGATGAGCCGCTGCGCACGACGCCGGCGTTCAATCGGACGCAGATCGATGCCCTGATCGCGTACGTCAGCCGGTTCGGTGGTCCGCAGGCGCCCACCGCTGACCCGTCGAAGGGCGATCTCGCGCTCGGCTTTCACGACTTCACGCTCGACTGCGCCGGCTGCCACCAGATCGTTGCCCGCGGCGGCATCACGATCGGGGCGCAGGTCCCGAACCTCCAGCAGGCGACCCCCCAGGAGATCGCCGAGGCGGTGCGAATGGGCCCCTACCTGATGCCGCATTTCGACGCCAGGCAGATCGACCAGCACCAGCTGGACTCGCTGGCGCGATACGTCCTGTGGACGCGGAACCCGCAGACGCCGGTGGCTGGGGGATCTACAACATCGGCCCGATCCCCGAGGGGATCGTCGCCTGGTTCGTGGCGCTGGCCGCGATGGTCCTCGTCGCCCGCCTGATCGGGGAGCAGGCTCAGATCGGGATGAGGGAGGTGCGGGAATGAGCGCCGAGGGCGGCCGACCGGTGCGGCGGCTGGCGAAGCTCGCAGGACTGCTCGTGGCGCTGCGCGCATCATGGCGCGCGGCTGCCTCGCGCCGGCAGACCTCCTCCGCCCGCCCCGGAATCCGAGGACATCGACCCGGCCGAACGGATCGTCCCGGCGAATCGCCGGGCCGAGACGATCGTCGCGCTGCTCCTGCTGCTGGCCGCCGCGTGCGGGTTCGGCTTCACGCGTGATCTATGTCGTGCTCAGCGGCAATACGCAGCTGCTCGGCCTGTCGATCGGCCTGGCGCTCGCGCTGCTCGGCCGCCGCGGCGATCGTCGCGGGGAAATTCGTCGTCCCGCAGGAGACCGCCGTCGAGCAGCGCGGCCCGCTGCTCGACGAGGAGGAGGCCGAGGAGGTGGTGGAGATCGATCGAGGCGGGCGGCGAGGGGTCTCGCGGCGAGTGCTGCTCGCGGGAGCCGGCGGGCTCGCCGGCGCGGCGGCGATCACGGCGGCCGCGACGCCGCTCGCCTCGCTGGGCCCGAAGCTCGATGGCATCCACGACGACGCCGTGGCAGCGCGGCGTGAGGCTCGTCGACGACGAGGGACGTCCGTACAGCGCCGCGGACATCGAGATCGGCTCGATGTACACCGCGCTGCCCGAGCATGCCGACCCCGAGCAGCTTGGGTCGGGGCTCATCGTCGTGCGGCTCCCGCCGGACGAGCTCCACCTGCCCCCGGCGCGACGGGACTGGGCTCCCGACGGGATCATCGCCTACTCGAAGATCTGCCCTCACGCCGCGTGTGCGATCTCGCTCTACCGCTACCCGACCTACACAGCCGACGAGCGTCGGGCCGGCGTTCACCTGCCCGTGCCACTACTCGACCTTCTGCGCCCGGCGAGGGCGGAAGGCTGCTCTTCGGACCCGCCGGCAGGTCGCTGCCGCAGCTTCCGCTGATGATCGACGCGCAGGGCTACCTCCGCGCCGCCGGCCCCTTCCACGAGGACATCGGGCCGTCGTGGTGGAACGTTCGCCGCTCCGAGTCATGAGGATCGTCGACCGCATCCTGCACCGGCGCTTCGTGCGGGGCATGGGTCTCGCGGAGCAGCAGCGCGTCGGCGCCGCCAGCGGTATCCGCGCAGCGCTCCGCTACGTGTTCCCCGACCACTGGTCCTTCCTGCTCGGGGAGATCGCGCTCTATTCGTTCCTGGTGCTGGTCGGAACCGGGATCTTCCTGGCGCTGTACTACATCCCCGGCGACTCGCAGGTCATCTACCACGGCCCCTACGCCCTGCTGCAGCGGCGAGCAGATGTCGGAGGCCTACCGTTCGGTGCTCAACCTCAGCTTCAACGTGCCCGCTGGCCTGCTCTTCCGTCAGGTGCACCACTGGGCCGCCGACGTGTTCATCGCCGCGATCGTCCTGCACCTGATGCGCATCTTCTTCACCGGCGCCTACCGCAAGCCGCGCGACTTCAACTACTACATCGGCCTGATGATGCTGATGCTCGCGATCCTCGAGGGGTTCGCCGGCTACTCGCTCGTCGACGACCTGCTCTCCGGCATGGGTCTGGCGATCGCCTACTCGGTCGCGCTGTCGATCCCGTTCGTCGGCGCGCAGCTCGCCTATCTGGTGTGGGGTGGCCCGTTCCCCGGATCGAGCGCCTTCTGGCCACGCCTGGAGATCATCCACGTGTTCCTGATCCCGGCGGCGCTGGCGATCCTGATCACGGTCCACCTGGTGATGATCATGCGCCAGCACCACTCGCAGTTCCCGGGGCCGGGGCGGCGCGAGCGAAATGTGGTCGGAACGCCGATGTGGCCGGCCTACGCGCTTGCGCTCGATCGGGCTCCTGCTCGCGGTCGCCGGGGTGCTGTTCCTGGTCGGCGGGCTGGTCCAGATCAACCCGATCTGGCAGTGGGGCCCGTACCACACGTATCTGTCCGAGAACGGCGCCCAGCCCGACTGGTACATCGGCTGGCTGATCGGCGCGCTGCGGCTGATGCCGAACTTCGAGCCGGCGATCGGCAGCCACACGATCGTCCCCAACCCGTTCTGGGGCGGAGTGCTTCTTCCCGCTGATCGTGTTCGGCGTGATGTTCGCGTGGCCGTGGCTCGAGCGCCGGATCACCGGAGACGTGCGGCGCCACGATCTCCTCGACCGCCCGCGCGACCGGCCGATCCGCACCGCGATCGGGGCGGCGTTCCTGAGCTGGGTGGTGATCATCTTCGCGATCGGGTCAACCGACCGCCTGTTCTTCCGGATGGGCATCGATTACAAGGCCCAGATCCATTTCTGGCGGATCGGCGTGTGGGTGCGCCGATCCTCGTCTTCTTCATCGTCCGGAGCGTCTGCCGGTCGCTTGCAGCGCAGCGGGGCGCATCCGCTTCGTGCCTGGCAGGGGGCCGTCGTCAGGCGTGGTCCCGACGGGTCGGTGGAGATCGTCGAAGCCGATGCGGATCGTCCGACCGCGCGCCCCAGCGAGGCGCCCGTCGGAACCGCGCCAGGCGAGAGAGGCGGCGATCGATGAGAGAGCCCGGGCGCGCCCTCCATGTGCGCGCGCCCGGGCCGAGTGCTGCGGTGCTAGGAGGTCTTGCGCTCGAGGTTGGCCACTTCCTCGGCCTTGGCGTCGGCGCGCTCCTGATCGCGCGCGAGCTCGTCCTTGGCCTCGCCCTTGCGCTCCTCCTTGCGTCCCTCCTGACGGAGCGACGCGTCGTCGGCGAGATCGCCGGCTGCCTTCTTGACTCGTCCGGTCACCTTATCGGTGAGACTCACTGGCGCCTCCTTGGCATTCGCTTGCAGCTCGAGGCTTACCCGAGCGCGCGAGAGGCAAACGCTCCCCGCTACTGCTGTGCGGTGGCGCTTCCCGGTTCCCTGGCTCCAAGCGCTCGCGGGTAGTGGGTTAGGAGTGACTGAGAGCCCCTACCCCCAGATCGGCGACTACGCGCTGATCGGTGACTGCCACACGGCCGCGCTCGTCTCGCGCCGCGGATCGATCGACTGGTGCTGCCTGCCGCGGTTCGACTCCGGCAGCGTATTCGCGCGCCTGCTCGACGCGAGACGGCGGGCAGCTGCTCGATCGCGCCGGTCGCGGCCGGCGCTGGGATCACTCGCGCGCCTACGTCGACGACACGCTGGTGCTCGAGACGACGTTCAGTGGCCCGGGCGGTGAGGCCGGCTGATCGACTGCTTCCTGATGCGGGACGCCGAGGCCGCGAGCCCGCCGCAGGCAGCCTCGTGCGCGTCATCGAGGGCATCCGCGGCACGGTCGAGCTTCGAGCTGCGGATCGCTGCCGCGGTTCGACTACGGCGAGGTGCGGCCGTGGATTCGCCGCCACGGCGGCGGCTGCACAGCGCGATCGGTGGCAACGACGCGCATCGTGGTGTGGTGCGATCAGGAGCTCAGCGAGGACCCGGACCACGAGCTGGTCGGACGCGTTCACGGTCGGGCCGGGGATCGGGTGCGCCTGTCCGCTCGACCTACTGCCCGCCAGAGCGGATCGACGCCGCGGCCGCTCCGGAGCCCGATCCCGACGAGCTCGACGCGGCACTCGAGCAGACGATCGCTGGTGGCGCGAGTGGTCGCAGCCGCTCGCGCTCGGCGAGCCGCGACGAGCCTGGCGCCCAGCGCTCGGCGCTCACGCTCAAGGCGCTCACGTACGCGCCCACCGGCGCGTCGTCGCGGCGCCGACCACGTCGCTGCCCGAGGCGATCGGCGGCGACGCGCAACTGGGACTACCGGTACGCGTGGGTCCGCGACTCGAGCTTCAGCTCGCGCGCGTTCGCCGAGCTCGGCTGCGGGACGGAGGCCGACGCGTTCCGCGCGTTCATCATGCGCTCGGCGGCCGGGCACGCGGACGATCTCCAGGTCCTCTACGGCGTCGGCGGCGAGCGGCGGCTCGCGGCGAGGTGGCTGGACGCGGCTCGAGGGATACCGCGGCTCGGCCCCGGTCCGGTCGGCAACGACGCCGCCGGCCAGCTGCCAGCTCGACGCCTACGGCGAGCTCGTCAACCTCACCTGGCGCTGGCACCGGCGCGGCCACTCGCCCAGCGACGACGACTGGCGCTTCCTCGTCTCGCTGATCGACCACGCGGCGGAGCACTGCACCGAGCCCGACCGGGGCATCTGGGAGTGGCCGGGAAAGCCCGAGCACTTCGTCCACTCGAAGGTCCTCTGCTGGGCGGCGCTCGACCGCGGCATTCGGCTCGCCGACGAGTGCATGCGCCGCGCGCCCGACCGCCGCTGGCGCAGGTGCGCGACGAGCTGCGCGAAGCGATCGAGCGCACGGCTACGACCGCAAGCGCGGTGTGTTCGTTCAGGCGTTCGGTCGACCCGAGCTCGACGCCGCGCTGCTGCTGCTGCCGACCGTCGAGTTCGTCGACTGGACCGACGAGCGGATGCTCCGGACGATCGCCGCCGTCCGCGAGGAGCTCGGCGCCGGCGACGGGCTGCTCTACCGCTACCGCCGCGACGACGGCCTGCGGGGACGAGGAGGGCGCGTTTCTGTGCTGCTCGTTCTGGCTCGTCGAGTGCCTCGCGCGCGACGGCGAGCTCGAGGACGCCCGGGCCGTGTTCGACCAGCGCCGTCGGCCCGCCAACGACCTCGGCCTGTTCTCCGAGGAGGTCGACCCGCGGACGCGGCGAGCTCGCTCGGCAACTTCCCCCAGGGGCTCACGCATCTGGCGCACATCGACGCCGCCGTGGCGCTGGCGCGAGGCGCCGAGGACGCGAGCTGTAAGCGGTTGCGCAACCGCCGCGGGTAGCCGCATCCGCGCGGGTCGGTCGCATGGCAGCGACAGAAAGGAACGAGTGCATGAGTCAGACCGTCGGCGACTACCTGCTGGAGCGCCTCGCGACCTGGGGCGTGAGGCGGATCTACGGCTATCCCGGGCGACGGCATCAACGGGATCATGGGCGCGTTCAGCGCTCGAGCAACGGCCGCGGCCCCGAGTTCATCCAGGTCCGCCACGAGGAGATGGCGGCGTTCATGGCCTGCGCGCACGCGAAGTTCACCGGCGAGGTGGGCGTCTGCATGGCGACCTCGGGCCCGGGCGCGATCCACCTGCTGAACGGGCTCTACGACGCCAAGCTCGATCACCAGCCGGTGGTCGCGATCGTCGGCCAGCAGGCCCGCGCCGGCCTCGGCGGCAACTACCAGCAGGAGGTCGACCTGCACCTGTTCAAGGATGTCGCGCACGAGTACGTGCAGATGGCGATCGAGCCCGGCGCAGATCCGCCATCTGGTCGACCGCGCGCTGCCGGATCGCGCTCGGCCGAGCGCACGGTCACCGCGATCATCATCCCCAACGACCTGCAGGAGGCCGACGCCGTCGAGCAGCCGCCGCACAAGCACGGCACGGTCCACTCCGGCCCGGGCTATCGGCCGCCGCGAGTCATCCCCGAGCGACGCCGACCTCGACCGCGCCGCCGAGGTCCTGAACGCCGGCGAGCAGGGTCGCGATGCTCGTCGGGCAGGGCGCGCTGCACGCCGGCGAGGAGGTCGACGCGGTCGCCGACACGCTCGGCGCCGGCGTCGCCAAGGCGCTGCTCGGCAAGGCCGTCGCTCGCCCGACGACCTGCCGTACGTGCACCGGCTCGATCGGCCTGCTCGGCACCAAGCCGAGCTGGACGCTGATGCAGGAGTGCGACACGCTGCTGATGGTCGGCTCGAGCTTCCCGTACTCGGAGTTCCTGCCCGAGGAGGGCCAGGCGCGCGGGGTGCAGATCGACATCGACGGCCGGATGCTCGGGATCCGCTACCCGATGGAGGTCAACCTCGTCGGCGACAGCGCCGAGACGCTGCGCGCGCTGCTGCCGCCGCCTCGAGCGCAAGCACGGATCGCGTCGTGGCGCGAGCAGATCGAGGAGCGAGGTCGCCGAGTGGTGGCAGCCTGATGGAGCGACCGCGCGCACGCTGGCCGCCGACCCGATCAACCCGCAGCTCGTGTTCCACGAGCTCTCCAAGCGGCTGCCGGACGACGCGATCCTGACCTCGGACTCGGGCTCGTCCGCGAACTGGTACGCCCGCGACGTCAAGCTGCGCGCCGGAATGATGGCGTCGCTCTCGGGCACGCTGGCGACGATGGGGCCGGGCGTCCCGTACGCGATCGCCGCCAAGTTCGCGCATCCCGACCGCCCGGTGATCGCGCTGGTCGGCGACGGCGCGATGCAGATGAACGGGATCAACGAGCTGATCACGATCGCCAAGTACCGCGCAGCGCTGGCCCGACCAGCGGCTGATCGTGCTCGTGCTCAACAACCGCGACCTCAACCAGGTCACCTGGGAGCAGCGGGCGATGGAGGGCGATCCGAAGTTCGAGGGGTCGCAGGACCTGCCCGACTTCCCGTACGCCGCGCTACGCCGAGCTGGTCGGCCTCGAGGGATCCGGGTCGAGACGCCCGACGCAGGTCGGGCCGGCCTGGGACGAGGCGCTGCGCGCGGACCGCCCGGTCGTCGTCGAGGCGATCACCGACCCGGAGGTGCCGCCGCTGCCGCCGCACATCACGCTCGAGCAGGCCAAGGCGCTCAGCTCGGCGCTGCTGTCGCGGCGACCCGCACGCCGGCCGGATCATCAGGCAGTCGTTCAAGCAGAAGATGCAGGAGTTCCTGCCCGGGCCGATGAGCGACCGCACGCAGTCCGCATCCGGAGGTCCGCGTTCGAGGAGCTCGAGGTCGCGGCCTACACGGTCCCGACCGACGCGCCCGAGGCCGACGGGACGCTCGCGCTGGGACTCGACCACGATCGTCGTCGTGCACGCCCGGCCGGCGAGCGAGCGGGGCTCGGCTACACCTACGCCGACGTCTCGACCGCGCAGGCTGATCGAGTCGAAGCTGCGCCGGGATCGTGCGCGGCCGCGACGCGACGTCGCGCCGCAGGCCGCGTGGGCGGCGATGGTCGAGCGCAGATCCGCAACCTCGGCCGGCCCGGGATCTCCTCGATGGCGATCGCCGCGGTCGACCTGGCGCTGTGGGACCTGAAGGCGCGGCTGCTCGGCGCTGCCGCTCGTGCAAGCTGCTCGGGATGGCGCACGACCGCGTTCCCGTCTACGGATCGGGCGGCTTCACCGTCGTACTCGCACGAGCGCCTGCGCGAGCAGCTCGCCGGCTGGGTCGAGCGCGGCATCCCGCGGGTCAAGATGAAGGTCGGCTCGCGAGCCCGAGCGCCGATCCCGAGCGGGTGCGGGTCGGCGCGCGCGGCGATCGGTCCGAACGCCGAGCTGTTCGTCGACGCCAACGGCGCGCTACTCGCGCAAGCAGGCGCTGAGCTGGCCGAGCGGTTCGCGCCGAGGCGCGACGTCAGCTGGTTCGAGGAGCCGGTCTCCTCGGACGATCTCGAGGGGCTGCGGCTGCTGCGCGACCGGGCGCCCGGCGGGATGGAGTCGCCGCCGGCGAGTATGGCTACGACGCTGCCTACTTCGAGCGCGATGCTCGAGGCCGGCGCCGTCGACGTCCTCCAGGCCGACGTCACCCGCTGCGCGGGCATCACCGAGCTGCTGCGGGTCGACGCGCTGTGCCGCGCGCGCTCGGCTGCCGCTGTCGCTGCACTGCGGGCCGGCGATCCACCTGCATCCCGGCCACCGCGCTGGACCAGCTCGTCCACCTGGAGTACTTCCACGACCACGTGCGGATCGAGCACGCTGCTGTTCGACGGGGTGTCCGCGCCGCGCGACGGCGCGCTGCATCCCGACCTCTCGCGGCCGGGCAACGGCCTCGAGCTCAAGCGCAGCGGACGCCGAGCGCTATGCCGCCTAGCCGCGGCGCCCGCTGTGGCGACAACGTCCGCAGCGGGCGGATGCAGCGCACGCTCGCCGCCGCGACGGCGTTCAGCGCGCTGCCGCTCGGCATCGAGATCTACTTCGAGCACTTCCGCGGCTCGTTCGGTGACAAGTGGATGTGGACGCCGGTGGCGCTGTCGCCCGCGCTCGACCGCCGCAGGCCTGGCCGGCATTCGCTCGGAGCGCGCGGCCAGGACCGTGGCTGCCGGCGCGTCTCCGCGCTGTACTGCCTGGACGGACTGGTCGGAGTGGTGACCCACGTCCGCGGGGTCGCGCGCAAGCCGGGCGGTTTCCGCGAGCCGCTGTTCAACATCGTCATGGGGCCGCCGCTGCTGGCGCCCGGCTCGCTGGCGCTCGTCGGCGGGATGGGGATCGCGGCCGCGGTGCTCGGGCGCGAGCGCTGATGGCGGCCGCGCGACTTCCGCGCCGCCGATCACCTTCCCGAACCTGCGGCCTGACGGCAGCCCGCCGACCCGACGACCTGCCGCGCCAGCGCAACGGCATCACACCGCAGATGCATGGCCGCTATCCGGACTACAACGTGCTCGACGCAGGCCGGCCACTGGGACGAGGTCGACGCGGCGGGTCGTGCTCGAGCGCGTCGACGACGTGCCGCCGATCCGCTTCTTCACCGCGCCGGAGGCGGCCACGCTGGCGCTTTCTGCGACATTGTGCTCGCCCAGGACCGCGAGCCGAAGATCCCGGTGCTGAACATGATCGACGCGAAGCTGTTCGCCGGCAAGCTGCGACGGCTATCGCTACGCCGACATGCCGGATGACCGCGAGACATGGCGGCGGGTGGCCCGCGGGCCTCGACGCCGCCGCCGTCCAGCACGGAGCGGCGATGTTCGCGCCGCGCCGGGCGAGGTCCAGCGCATGGTCATCCAGGCCTTCTCCGAGGGCACGCTGCACGGCGGGGTCTGGGACGAGCTGCCGTGCGCGCGGGCCTGGTCGGTGGTCATGCGCGACGCGCTGAGCGGCGTTCTACTCGCACCCCTGGGCCTGGAACGAGATCGGCTTCGGCGGCCCGGCCTACCCGCGCGGCTACGCCCGACTCGGCGTCGGGCAACGCGAGTCCTGGGAGGGCGCTCGCCGCATCGAGCGCGATCCGGTCAAGGACCCGCGCGAGCGGCGTGGAGGGCGCGTGAGCGCTGCGCCGGCTGCGCACGCTGGCCCGCGGCGCGCTGCGCCCGCCTGACAACGACTCCGCCTTCCTGCTCGACGTCCACCGCCGCGCGGTGCCGACCGGAGCGGATGGCCCGCTACGACGACGACCTACGCGGTTGACCTCCTGATCGTCGGCGCCGGCGCGGGCGGCGCGACCCTCGCCCAGCGTCTGGCCCGCCGTGGCTGGAAGGTGGTCGTGCTCGAGACGGGCCCGTTCTGGGACCCCGATCGGGACTGGGTATCGGATGAGGCGGGCTCGCACAAGCTCTACTGGACCGAGGAGCGCGTGATCGGCGGCATCGGACCCGGTCGAGCTGGGCAAGAACAACTCCGGCCATGGCGTCGGCGGCTCGATGATCCACTACGCCGGCTACTGCCCGCGCTTTCACCCCTCGGACTTCGAGGTAGGACCCGGGACGGGGTGGGGGAGGACTGGCCGATCTCCTACCGGGACCTGAAGCCGCACTACGAGCGCCTCGAGCTCGAGCTGCCGGTGGCCGGGGAGTACTGGCCCTGGGGCGATCCCCACGGCTATCCGCACGCGCCGCATCCGATCGCCGGCGGCGCGGAGGTCGCATGGGAGGGCGCCCGCAAGCTCGGCATCGAGGTGAAGGTCGGGCCGGTCGGGATCACGAACGGCAGCTTCGGCAACCGACCGCACTGCATCTACCGCGGGTTCTGCCTGCAGGGCTGCAAGGTCAACGCCAAGGCCTCACCGCTGGTCACCCACATCCCCGACGCGATCGAGCACGGCGCCGAGATCCGCGCCGACTGCATGGTCGCCGCGGATCGAGGTCGACGACGCCACCGGGCGGGTCACCGGCGTGGGCTATTTCCACGACGGCGCGCGAACGGTTCCAGAGAGCCGACGCGGTCGCCGTGGCCGGCTACTCGATCGAGACGCCGCGGTTGCTGTTGAACTCCACCAGCTCCCGCTTCCCGCACGGCCTTGCGAACGGCAACGACCAGGTCGGCCGCTACGTGATGGTGCAGGGCGCGCCGCAGATCGCCGGGCGCTTTCCGGACGAGCTGCGCATGTACAAGGCGCCGCCGCCGGAGATCTCATCGGAGCATTTCTATGAGACCGATCGAGACGCGGGGCTTCGCCCGTGGCTTCTCGATCCAAACCGTCGGGCCGCTGCCGATCGACTGGGCCCGTGCACGTGCTGGCCGACGGCCACTGGGGCCCGCCCTGCGGGAGTACATGCGCGACTACAACCACTGGTACACGCTCGGGGCTCTGTCCGAGCTTCTGCCCCTGCCGGAGAACCGGGTCACGGTGATCTCCGACGTCAGAGACGCGAACGGGATCCCCGTTGCCCGCATGGACTACTCGCAGTGCGACAACGACCGCAAGAACATCGCGACGGCGAAACGGACGATCAGGGAGATCCTTGAGGCGGCGGGCGCCCAGGATATCCTCGCGATCGATCGCTACGCGCATCTGGTTGGCGGCTGCCGCATGGGCTCGGACCCGGAGCACAGCGTCGTCGACTCCGACCAGCGTGCCTGGGAGGTGCCGAACCTGTTCATCGCGGACGGCAGCGTGATGCCGACGCAGGGATCGGCCAACCCCGCGATCACGATCATGGCGCTCGCGTCTCGGCTTGCCGAGCGGCTGCGGCTCAGGCGCATCGACGCGCGAGAAGCGCCGCCCCGCCGGCGGCGAGCAGCGCGCCCGCTCCCACTCCCGACGCCATCCGGTGGCGGCTGAGCCACGCCTGGGCGCTGCGCGGGTGCGCCCGGTCGTCAAAGATCCCGTGCGCTCCCTCGTCGTGGTCGGCGTCCACCGCCTCGAACAGGTTCGCCGCCCTCTGCCGTCGTAAGGCTGATCGGTCTGCTGGCCGTCGACGGCCGTCTTTGCGAGGTACCGTTCGGCCAGCCAGGGCGCGACCTTGTTGCCGATGATCGTGTACACGGTGGAGAAGCCGACATACATCTCCCGGCGACGGTGATGGGCAGCCCAGTACACCGCTCGCGCCGGAACCTCTGGCTGGAAGATCGGCGGCACCGGCATCGGGTGGCGCGGCATCTTGCTCAGGCAATGGTCGAACTGCGGCGTATTGAGTCCCGGCAGCTGAACCATGGTCGTGCGGACGCCCGAGCCGCGGTGACGCAGCTCGCAGCGCAGCGACTCCTGGAACCCCTTGATCGCGTGCTTGGCGCCGCAGTACGGCGCCTGGAGGGGAATCCCGCGGTACGCCAGCGCCGAGCCCACCTGGACGATCGTCCCGCGATCGCGCGGCAGCATCCGCTCGAGCGCGGCCTTGGTTCCCCACACCGTCCCCAGATAGGTCACCCGCGTGGCTCGCTCGTATTCCTCGGCTGCGATGTCGTCGAGGAACGCGAACACGGTCGTCATCGCGTTGTTCACCCAGACGTCGATCGGGCCGAGATGATCTTCGATCGCCGCGGCGGCAGCCCGGACAGCCTCGAAGTCGCTCACGTCAGCAGCGTGGGCGTAAGGGGTGCCGCCGAGCCGGCGGACGTCGGCCGCGGCGCCGTCCAGGCCGGACGCGTCCCCGCGCGATCAAGCCCACGGCGGCGCCGTGGCTGCGAATTCCTTCGCGATCGCCCGGCCGACGCCTCCGGATGCGCCGGTGACGACGACTACCTCGCGCTCAGCCACTTTGCCACTCCTGCGAGGTCGCCCACGAACGCATCCATGGCCTCGGTTCGCTCCTCGTCGCTGCGGGCGCGCAGAATCGACGAGGGGTGCGCCGTGAGCGTCACCAGCTCTGCCAGATCCGAGTCCATCGGGCGGCCCGCGATCGCGGCCGATGCGGATCTGCGAGCCGAGCAGCGCTTGGCCCGCGGTGGCGCCGAGGCACACCAGCGCCGCCGGCTTGACCACCGCCAGCTCGGCGTCGAGCCAGGGCAGGCACGCGGTGACCTGCCACCGGTCCGGCTTCTGATGGATCCGCCGCTTGCCCCGTAGCCTTGTAGCGAAAGTGCTTGACCACGTTGGTGATGTACGACGTCCTCGCGCGCGATCCCGGCGCCCTCCAGGCCCTCGTCGAGCACGCGTCCCGGCCGGCCGACGAACGGATGGCCCTCGATGTCCTCGCGGTCGCCCGGCTGCTCGCCGACCAGCATCACGCGCGCGTGGCGTCGGCCCTCGCCGATCACGGCCTGCGTCGCGCCCTCCCACAGCTCGCAGGCCCGGCATTCCTGCACCGCCTCGCGCAGGCTCGTCGCGACGGCCGCTCGGGGATCGGCGCGCGGCGCCATCGCCGAGCGAGAGCTATCATCGGACCTCGACTCAGGTCTTACCCGAGCGATGAAGCACGGTACGCATCGGCTGCTCGGGCTGGATGTACGACGCATGGCGCGGGCGCCTGTATCCCGAGCGGAGCCCAAGCGCCGCTGGCTCGAGCTATATGCGGAGCGAGTTCGACACCGTCGAGGTCAACTCCACCTTCTACCGGCTGGCCCGCCGCGAGGCCGTGCGGGCTGGGTGGAGCAGACGCCGCCGGGATTCCTGTTCGCGGTCAAGGCGAGCCGCTATCTGACCCACATCAGGCGGCTGACGGAGATCGAGGAGGGGATCAGGCGCTTCTACGAGCCGCTCGAGCCGCTGATCGACGCCGGCCGGCTGGGTCCGGTGCTGTGGCAGCTGCCCGAGAACTTCCACCGCGACGACGAGCGGCTCGACGCGTGGCTCGAGGCTGCTGCCGCCGGGCGCATACGATCGAGTTCCGCCATCCGAGCTGGTTCGCGCCGGAGGTGCTGCGGCGCTTCGCGCGCACGGGGCGTGGCGCTGGCGATCGGCGATCACCCCGAGCGCCCGTTCCAGTCCCACGAGGCCACCGCGGCCTGGCGGTTCGTCCGCTTTCACTACGGGTCGCGCGGCCGGGGCGGCAACTACTCGGCCACCGAGCTCGAGCACCTGGGCGCGGCGGATCGCCCAGTGGCGGCGGCGCGAGGAGGTGTACGCGTATTTCAACAACGACTGGAACGGCTTCGCGCCGGCCAACGCGCTCGCTCTGCCGCGGTCGGCTGGGCTCAGAGCGCTCGCGTGAGTGACCGGCGAGGCCCGAAACGGTCGCTCGATCTCGTCGGAGTCGACGTCCTCGCGGTAGCGCTGATCGGCCCCCGGATGCGTGAACACCACGATCCGGTCGGCGTCGAACGTCAGCAGCGCGTCCTGGATCGCCGCGCATCGGGTCGCTCTCGCCGGTGTTCCCGCTGGCCGGGACCCCCTCTTCCGCCCAGTCGCTCGACGGTCTCGCGGCGCACCTGCTCAGCCTCGGCGATCGCGCTCGTCGGCGTCGGACATCCAGAACTTGCAGCGGGTTGCTCCTGGAGCGCCGGCGCCACGACCATCACCTCGGCCTCCTGGGGCTCGACGTCGGCGCCGACCGCGTCACGCAACTGTCCCGCGGAGATCGGCTCGCTGGCCAGTACCAATAGCTTCATGCCTTCGCGCTACCCCACCCGGCTGGTGGTTACACGGCGGCGCCGCCGGAAGCCGTACGACGATGCTGGAGCTTGAACGGTGAACTTGAGCGCGCCGGGTGCGATAGGGCCCCCCGGTCCACCGACGCCGGCCCCGCCGGCGCCGACGCCGCCTTCCCCGGCGCCGGATCCCGTGCCGCCCGCGCCGACGCCCGACCCGGGCCCGCTGCCGCCGGACCCAGATCCGCCCTCGATCTGATCCGGCGCGTCAGCTCCCGTACATCGACTCGAACAGGTCCTCGTAGCGCTCGTTGATGACGTTGCGCTTGACCTTCAGCGTCGGCGTCAGCTCGCCGGTCTCGATCGACAGGTCGTGGTCGAGGATCGTGAACTTCTTGATCTGCTCGACCTGCGCATAGTTGGAGTTGGCGCGGTCGAGCTCCTTCTGGACCAGCTCCCGGACCTCGTCGTTGCTCGGCCAGCTCGTCCAGGTCCTCGGGCAGCCCGCGCTCCTTGGCCCACGGCCGATCTCCTCGGGGTCGAGCGTGATCAGCGCGACGGGGTATGGCTTGCGATCGCCGTACATCACGGCCTGGGAGATGAACGGCGACTGCTTGAGGTCGTTCTCGATGTTCGCCGGCGTCAGGTTCTTGCCGCCGGCGGTGATGATGATGTCCTTCTTGCGGCCGGTGATCTTGAGGTAGCCCTCGTCGTCGAGCTCGCCGAGGTCGCCGGTGTGCAGCCAGCCGTCGATCAGCGTCTCGGCGGTGGCCTCGGGATTGCGCCAGTACTCGCGGAACACGTTCGGGCCGCGCATCAGGATCTCGCCGTCCTCCTCGGCGATCCGCACCTCGACGCCGGGCAGCGCGCGCCCGACGGTGCCGAACTTGAAGTGCTCGAGCGTGCCCACCGTGCCGACGCCGGTCGTCTCGGTCATCCCCCAGCCCTCGAGCACCGGCACGCCCGGCGGCGTAGAAGAACTCCAGGATCTCCGGCGCGATCGGCGCCGCGCCGCTGACGGCCTGGCGCACCTGGCCGCCGAACAGCTGGCGCACGCGCGCGAAGATCTGCTTGTCGGCCTCGTCGAACTGCCGGCGCATCTCCTCCGGCACGGGCTCGCCAGCGCTGCCGGCGCCGCCGCACCTCGACGCCGAGCTTGATCGCCTGCCGGAAGCGCTCCCGATCCTCCTCGCTGGCCTGCTCCTGCATGCTTCATCGCGGCCGCGTAGAGCTTCTCGAAGATCCGCGGCACCGAGGGGAGATACGTGGGGTGCGTCTCGATGATCTCCGCGAGGATCTGCTTGGTGTCGCCGCCGAAGTAGACGATCGCCGTGCCCTGGTCGAACGACGCGAGCTGCGTGATCAGCGCGAACACGTGGGCCAGCGGCAGGTACAGGTAGGTGCGCTCGCCGGGTCCTGCACGAACTCGAGCTCCTCGACGATCTGGCACACGGACATCGCGTTGCGATGAGTCAGCACGACGCCCTTGGGCGGTCCGGTCGTGCCCGACGTGTAGACGATCGTGTACGGGTCATCGGGCCCGACCGCGCCCTGGCGCTCGGCCAGCTCGCTCGCGGATCGCGCTCGCGGCCCCGCGCGCGCAGCTCGTCGAGCGTCATCTCGCCGACGCCCGCGCTCGATCCCGATCACATGCTCCAGGTCGGGCAGCGCTCGCGGACCTCGTCGATCTTCTGGCGCTGGCCCTCGTCCTCGCAGACGACCGCCTTGGCGCCCGAGTTGCCCGGCCACCCACTCGCACTCGTTGGGCGAGTTGGTCGGGTAGACCGGCACCACGACGGCGCCGGCGGCCGAGATCCCGTAGCTGGCCAGACGTCCACTCGACGCGCGTGTCGGCGAGCACGCAGACGCGGTCGCCGGGCTCGATTCCCAGCGCGCGAGTCCGAGCGCGACCTCCTCGATCGCCTTGCCGACCTCGGCATAGCTCATCTCCCGCCATTCGTCGCCGCACCTTGTAGCGGGTCGCGAGCCGGTCGCCGAACCGTTCGGCCGCCGAGGCCGGCAGCGCGGCGACGGTCGAGGAGATGACTCGGGCGGATGTGGTGTCGGTCATGCGGTCTCCTCCTTGGCTGCTTTGAATCATCCTGCCCTGGGGTCCCGATGTCTAATTGACGGGGCCGCGCTGCAATTCGCCGCGGCAGCTGCCATCTTCTCCGGCGTGAGCACGGCAGTCTGTCAGCGGATCGGACACGGTGGAGCGAGCGCGCTGGAACCCGCGAATACCCTCGCCTCGTTCGACGCGGCCCGAGAGATCGGCATCGACATGGTCGAGTTCGACGTGCGCGCTGGACGCGGCGAGCTCGTCCTGGCCCACACGATCCTCGACTCACGGCGTCCCGGCAGCGTACGCCTATCCGACGCCCTCTCGTACCTGAGCCGGCCCAGGTTCCGGAACATCGGCCTGAACGTCGATCTCAAGCACATGGGCTGCGAGCCGACGCTCCTCGACAGCCTGCGCCACCACGGCTTGCTCGATCGCACGCTGATCTCGTGCCAGGTCGCGGCGTCCTCGATCGGGTGCGCGAGCTCGAGCCGCGGGCCCGCGTCGGGATCTCGGTCGGCGGACGGCTGGCCCGGATGACCCGGTACTGGAGGGACTGGCGCGCGCACGTACTGGCGGGCCTGGCGGAGCGGCGCTGGGACGCGCTCATGGCTCAGCACCGGCTGGTAGATCGGCGGGCTGCTCGATGACGTCTCCGACCGGGGCGCTCATCTCTACGCGTGGACTGTCAACCAGCGCTCGGCGATCGAGCGTCTGCGTGCGCTGGGTGTGCACGGGATCGCGACCGCGGACCCGCGCCTTTTCGCCTGAAAGCGGTGTTTTGCACCAATCGGGCGCTTGCCCGACGCCCGATTGGGTAAGCCTCACAGAGGTGGGCGAGCATCCTCACAGCTCATACACCTCGAGGTGCCCTGTACGCATGACGCGCCGTGCCTCGTGCGCGAGGCGGTCGACGACGCTCTCGACGGCTGCGACGTGCGCGAGCACGCGCGGCTGGTCGCGAGCGAGCTGGTCACGAATGCGGTGCGCCATTCCGGGGCGGGGCCCGACGAGATGATCGAATTCCAAGCTGTCGTGACCGACGACGCGCTCGTCATCGCCGTCACCGATCCGTGCGCGGCCGGGCAGGACGCTCGTATCCGGGACGAGGATCCGAGCGGTGGCGGCTACGGCCTGAGGATCGTCGATCAGCTCGCCCGCCAGTGGGGTTCAGAGCATCCCGGAGGGGAGCGCGTCTGGGCCGGCTCCGACCACCCGGGGGGCAGCGAGTCTGGGCGGAACTCCTCGTGTCCCACTAGAGCCGCGGCCGTCTGATCTGCTGCTAGCCTGACCCGAGTATCCTTCCGGGGGGATGTCCGCCCGCCGGAGGGCGGATAACCGTTCGGGACGGGGGAATCTCGGTAGATCTCTCGACGCTCCATGCAGATATCTTCCAGCGGGGTTTTCTCTTGTCCGTGATCCCGACCTGCAAGCGCGTCGTGCGCCGCATTCTTCGGTGGCTCTGATGACTGATGTGACAAAACCCGACAGCCCGATGCCAGGCCAGCTTCTGATCGACACGCGGTCCGAGAACGACCGCGTCGTACTGTCGCTGCGAGGCGAGCTCGACTTGACCTCGGTACCGCAGTTCGATCAGGAGCTCCAGGCCGCCGAGGCGGCCAATCCGGGGCGTCTGGTTATCGACCTCAGCGGTCTCGATTTCATGGACAGCACGGGTCTGCGAGCCCTTCTTCAAGCGCGCGAGCGCGCCAAGGGCGACCGGTACGAGCTCGCACTCCGCCGCGGCCCACGACAGGTTCAGCGCGTGCTCGAGCTCACAAAGACGCTCGACGTCTTCACGTTCGAGAACTGAGGCCGCCGGCCGGCGTCACGGCGCCCGAAAGGAACCGCTCGAGGCGAGCGTTGTAGTCGGGGCCCGTGGCCGGGATCGTGTGCCCGCGCCCGGAGATGATTGCCCGCTCAGCCCCGATCCGCCGAGCGAGTTTGTCGCACACCGCCTCGAAAACCGGAGAGTGGCCGCCTGAGACCACCAGCTTGGGGAACGCCGCCTCGGCGAGCTTGTCGAGCGGAACCTCGGCCTCCCAAGGCGGTCGCTCGCGGGCGGCCAGGCGGGCGCCGTGCTCGAGCCAATCCGGCAGCTCCTCGGGCGTCTCGTGCGCGGAGTGGACGCCAGCCCGGAAGATGCGCAGAAACTCGGCCGGCGCCATCGCTGCCGCGCGGCGGTACATCTCGTCGCCGTGCTCGATCATCGCGTCCACGGCCGGGTTGCCAGCAGCGATCCGGAGCAGACCGGGCTCCGACACGGTCAACGAGCGGACCGCACCGGGCGCCTGCGCAGCGGCCAGTAGTGCGATCACGCCGCCGTAGGAATGACCGACGAGGTGGGCGCCCCCGCCGAGTAGCTCGGCGATTGCCGGCGCCTCGAGGTCGAAGTCGCCGCGGGGAAGGGGCCTGCTCGCGGCGAACCCCGGACGGTTCGGAATCACCAGCGTCCAGCGCTCCGCCAGCTCCAGCTGACGGCGCCACGTGCGGCGCGCGTCGACGATGCTGCCGTGCACGAGCATCACCGTCGGCCCCGAGCCGATCCGCTCGACGTCGAGATCGGCGGCCTGAACGGGTTGCACCCCTCACATTCTCGCGGGAAATGGTGGGCGGCGGGCGGGCAGAACGCCCCCGGACGCTCGCCAGCCGCCCGATTACTTGACGACCGTTGCAACGCCGAGCTTTATGGGCAGGGCGGGTCTCGTCACATTCGGCTGCGGATCCTGCGCCAAATCGGCAGTCGAGCGCCGCCGAGGTTCACGAGTGGACGCGCGTACGATCTTTGCCGATCCGGCGAACCGAGCAGCGGTTCGCGGGCGATCGGGGGGAGCAATGCAGAGACCGCTCATTCGTCGGGCAGGACCAGCGCTCGAGGCACCCGCGGCGGCCGCAGAGGGCGGCCCGAGCCGCGTCAGCAGCGCGAGCCGGCACCGGGGTACCCGCGCGGGCCTGAGCTTGGCGATCGCGATTCTGGCCACGACCACGGCGCTGGTCGGCGGCGTGACCCTGTACCTGCGCGAGGAGCTGCTCGACTCGCCAGGCGTTCGCGGACCGCGCGGTCGACGCCGTCCACCAGCCGACCGTGCAGCACGTGCTCGCTCGCCGGATCACCGTCCAGCTGATCGAGCCGGGTTTCCCGGATCTGATCGCGGGGCGTCCGCTCATCTCCAGCGCGGTCAGGGCGGTCGTCGTTCGAAGCCGTTCGAGCGGGTGATCCGGCTCGCGGCGCTCCACGGGCACCGGCTGCTGTTCGCCCGCAGCGGCGGGAACGCGGTGTTCGACATCGCAGACGCCGGCAAGGTGGTCTCCTCGGCGCTGCAGAACATCTCCCCCAAGCTGGCCGCCGCCTTACCCAAGAAGACCGAGGCGATTCTGCTGACGCTGCGAAAGCGGAGCTTCGCGTCGAAGACGCTGCGGCTCTCGCGAAACCGTCCGACTGCTCGGGTTCGTGCTGCCGCCCGTCGCGTTCGCCCTGTTCGTGTTCGCGCTCGCGATGGCCCCCGACCGCCGCCGGGCGCTGACCCGCTGCGCGCGTCGGGATCGGCGTGACCGGGATCCTGTTCGCGATCGCGTTCGTGCTGCTCAGGCGCTACTACGTCTCGACCGTCCGCGGCGTCAACGAGATCAGCACCTCCGAGGCGAAGTCCGCCGTCGACGAGATCTGGGGAGCGTTCCTCGGCGACCTCTTGACCTGGACGCTCGCGATCACCGCGATCGCCTGGGTCGTCGCGGCAGCGGCGTCGACGGTGCTGCCGGCGTACTCGCCCGCCGCCGGGCTCGGCGCGCTGGGCGCGATCCCGCGGCCGGCGACCGCGCCCGATCACGCGGTCCGCGGCGCCCTGCTGCTCGCGCTCGGCGTGTTCGTCGTGCTCAAGCCGACGCTGGCGCTGCGGCTCGTCGCGGTCGCCGGCGGGCGGTGCTGGTCTACGTCGGCCTCGGAGAGCTGCTGACGGCGACTGCGCCGGCGGAGCCGCGACGGCGGCGCACACCCGCGGTCACCAGACGCCGCGTGCTGGCGGTGACCGGGACCGCGGCGGCGTGCGCGGTCGCGTTCGGGCTCGCGTTCGTGCTCATCGGAAACGGCTCGAACGTCCAGGCGAAGACGCTCGGTACCTGCAACGGCTACGCCCAGCTGTGCGACCGCCGGCTCGACGAGGTGGTGTTCGCCGGGATGCACAACTCGATGTCCGCGGCCGACACCCCGGGGTGGCTGATCGCCAACCAGGACCGCGACGTCGCCCAGCAGCTGAACGACGGGATCAGGGCGTTCAAGATCTCGACCCACTACGGAGTTCAGACCCCGACGGGACAGCGTGTACACCGACATCCGAGCCGCGGGCGACCGGGTCAACCGTGTCGCCGAGCCAAGCTCGACGCTCCATCGCCCGGCTCGCGCTCCAGCGCTTCAGCCGCTCGCTGAATCGCGGCGGCACCGCAGCGGCAAGCGCGACATCTGGCTGTGCCACTCGCTGTGCGAGCTCGGCGCGACCAACTTCATCCAGTACCTGTCGGTGATCCGCAACTTCCTCGAGCTCAACCCGGACAACGTGATCGTCCTGTTCGACGAGGACTACGTGGCCGAGCGGACATCCAGAGCGCGTTCAAGCGAGCCGGGCTGTTCGACCGCCTGGCGGCGCTGCAGCGCGGCCAGCCGCTGCCGACGCTCGGCGAGCTGATCCGCTCGAAGAACAACATCGTCGTGTTCGCCCAGAAGCCCGTCAGCGGCAACTACCCTGGAACGCCCACGGCTTCACCTGGACCCAGGACACGCCGCTGGGCGCCGTCAAGCCGAGCCAGTTCACGTGCAAGCTTTATCGCGGCTATCCGACCAACCCGCTGCTGATGATGAACGACTGGGCCGACATCTTCCCGCCCCGCGCCGAGCCCCAACGTGCCGCTCGTCCAGAAGGCCTTCATCATCAAACGCGCCACGAGTGCGAGCAACAGCGCGGCCTGCTACCTAACCTGATCCTGACCGACTACTACGATCGCGGCAAGGTTGCCGAGGCAGCGGCGGAGCTCAACGGCGTGGCGGGAAAGAAACCGGTCGAGACCAGGCCGGTGGGGTAGTGAGGTGCGTTGGCCTGGCGCGCTCGGCCGCGATCTTGGCCGTCGTGGTAGCGAGCCTCGTTTGCTCGTCCTCCTCGGCAGCCTCGCTGCCGAGAGCGCCCACGGGACGCATGGCTGACCGTGGTCTACGGATCCGTCCACACGTGATTGGCGTCACGGGGGACGGGACCGGGTTCCTCGGGGGTTTCACGGACGGGCGTCGATGCGCAGGCCGTCCCGCGTCAACCTTTGGTGGGCCGGCAGGATCCGGTGGTCGCGGTGGACCCGATCTGACGCGCGCGGCCGCGGCGCGATCTGGCTTGACAACGGCCGTCCTGATGACGCGCTCGGAACCTTCCACCCACATGTGATGACGGTCAGGCTGTGGCGGCCGAGGCGCGGAGTCTTTACGCGCATGCGGATACGGTTCCGGTATCGCGGCAGGACCCAGGTCGAGGGCCTCCACGCGGTCCACAGCCCGGCGACAGCGTTCTCGCCTGCCTTCTGGCTGTGGTGGCCGTAGAGGCCCCGCCGTGAGCGGGGCCTCTCCTCGTTCGCGATCCGAAACTAAGAAGAGCGCTGGTCAGATCGACGCCCAGCGGTTGCTCCTAGCTCTAGCCAGCAGGGCTACCTAGCGCCTTGGCCTTGATCGCGTCGAACTCGGCCTGGGTGATTGTGCCGCTGTCCAAGAGCCGCTTTGCCGTTTCGATCTCGCTCGCGGCTCCGCCGGTGCTGGCGGTCTTGCGCACGTACTCATCGAACTGTGCTTGAGAGGCCTGGACCTCCTTCGTCCTTCTCTCGGCCATCCCGGTGTGATACGCGATTATGTAGATGAGCACACCGATCCACGGAAGGATCACGATCAAGACGATCCACGCAGCTTTCGCCCAGCCCGAGATGTCGTGACGACGAAACAGGTCGATAAATACGGTGATCGCGATCCAGATGAAGAGGATCCAGGCAAAGACGATGAGGATGTCCCAGAAGAGGTTCAGGAAGGGATACGACGATGCAGTGATCAGCAAGGGGGTTCGCCTCCGGTCGTTCGGCTTGAAATGCCTTTCTCTGTTCAGCGCCCGGAGCATGCTCTTGCCCGGCTGCAGCCGCATCACCTGGATGGGATGAGGGCGCTTGCAGTATGCCCATGTCGTGAACGCCGACGCCGAGGTCCCGTAGACGAGAAAAACCCAGACGGTTGGGGGTACTGTGCGGCAACAATGAACTGGGATCCGCGACACCGGAAGTCATCGCTGGTGATCCGGCTGTTGCTGGCCTTTTGGATCACCGTCGTCGTCGTTGCGCTCTGCGCCACGGGACGTTGGTGGGGCCTGGTGTTCGTGGTACCCCTGGTCCTTGATTTGTACCTGCTCCGCCGGATCCTGGCGGCCGGCTCCGGCCGGTAGCCCGCAGTCAGCGGAGTTCCGGGTGTTCAGTGTCGGAAGAGTCGGCCTGAGGAGCGCTGAGGGCTCCTCGGGTCTGTTGTATTCGCGGCGTGTCTCTGTGCGCGACGTCGGCCGTGCTAACCGCCGCCGGGACCGCCGCCCGGCGCGCCGCCGTGCGGGCCGCCGTCCGCACTTATGCAAGGGGGCCGCATAGGCTCAGCGGGAACGTCTGCGTCTGCGTGCCCGAGGGAGTGGTCAGCTGAGCGCTCGTGAGCTGGTGCGTGCCCGGCCACCACGCGACCGCCCAGCCGTTCTGGACCGTCGCGGTCACCTGAGTGCCGTCCTCGAGCGTCAGCGTGGCCGCGCTCACCCCGTCGCCGGCGCGTGCGATCACGGAGCCGTAGGGCTGACCCGCATCGGTCGTCGTGTGCTCGGCCCAGAGATACAGCCTCCCGGCGGGGACCGTCACGGGCGGCGAGGTGCTCCACCCCGACGCGTTTCGGAACGACGGACCGACGGTGCAGAAGTCGTTGGAGCTGTCGTCGGAGTACACCAGGAACGTGAACGGCCCGCGTGTGTCGGTCAGCTTCAGCGGCAGCCCCGGGTCGGCACATTCTTGGCGCAGTAGGCCTTGGCGGCTGCGAGCTGCGTGGCGGTCGGCGCGCTCGGCTGGGCTGTCCAGCCGGCGAACGCGTTGCTCGCTCCGCCGGTGAGTGACAGCACGGCAGCTAGCACGCCGGCGACGCTCGCCGCGGCGACGCCGCTCGCGCCCACCAAAAGCCCTCGCTTGCTCCTCCGCTCCGGCACGGATCCGAAGGCGACGCGGTCGGCCCCGTACTCCTCAACGAGCCGTGTCCAGAGTCCATCGTCAAAGGCCGTCATCGCCCAATTCCTTTCGTAGTCGTTTGTGCGCGCGGAACAGCCGCACGCGGAGCGCGTTCGGCGACACGCCGAGCACCCGAGCGGCGTCTTTCGGTGTCAGTCCCATCAGGTCGACGAGTTCGATCGCTTCCCGCTCGGTGCCGGAGAGGCAAGCGGCGCGTTCGAGCAGCTCCTTCCCGTCGCGTTGCGCGTCGATCCGTGCTGCTAGATCCTCGACCTCGTCGTGCGCGAGGACGAGTCGGCCGCCGAGCTGATCGATCAGATCCGCATCAGCCGTCTGGTCGGTGAGATGGTTGGCATAGACCCGTCGCGCGATCGCGATGAGCCACGCTGCCGGGGTGCCCCGTCCCTGGAAGGTGTTGGCGGACTTGATCGCCTCAACAAACGTCTGCGAGGTCAGGTCGGCCACCTGCTGGGGATCGCGACAGCGCCTGGCGAAGAAGGCCGTCACCGGACTGATGTTCTCTCTGTAGACGGCTTCGAACTCCAGTCGAGATGTGCCATCCACCGGCGGGACCTCGCGTTTGATGCTCGATGTGCTCACATCCATTAAGTGGGCCCTACCGCTCCGCGCATTACATACTTCGAGCCTGGGCGAGCCCCAATGTCGCTTCCGCAGAGAGTTATGACGGACACGAATGTGCTCGCTCGGCGACTCGGATGACCGACATCACGAGTGGGTCCTCCAGGTAGTCCGCAAATGCTCCTGTTGGCCGAGGCGGATTGGCGTGCCTGGAATACAGTTGATCCAGCCGGCGAAACCAACCAACAAGGAGTTCACTTCCCGTGATTGGCGTCTACATCGTCACTAAGAACATGACGGTTGACCAGCACACCGAGGGGCGCGACCGTCTCCGTGAGGCCGGGGCACCTGAGAGCGCTATGAAGCTCCACTCATGCTTCGGTGAAGATGGCCAGCTTCAGGTCTTCGATGTCTGGGAGAGCCAGGAGGCGTTCGATGAGTTCCTGACGTACCTCGGGCCGGTCATGGAGGAGCTGGGCATCGAGCTGGCGCAGCCGCCCACGATCATGCCGATTGTGGACCTTGTCCAGCAATAGCGGCTGGAAGCCCACAGGACCACAAGTCCGGGCGGCTGCCGAGGGTCGACGCCGACCTTCGGGGCCGATCGCGTGCGAGCCCGCGGAGCGTTGCTCTGTCCGCGGGCTCGCAGCATTACGACATCGGTGGCGCGACCATCAGTAGCGGCCGGCCGCCCCGGTGGTCCATGCCGGCGGTTCGTAGAGAGCGCAGAGTCGCCGCGCGTCGACGAGGATGTGGCACGACTCGCTGCTCGTCATCAGAATGCCCTGTGGACGCCCAGGGGTCATCGGCGAGGCGGCGGTTGATCTCGGCCTCGCTTTCCGCGTCGATGACAAGCAGTGCGCGAAGGCGCCCGTGCTCGGTGGCGGCGTACCTTAAGCGGGACTTTTGACAGCGCGCCCGGCAGGATTTGAACCTGCGACCTCTCGCTCCGGAGGCGAGCGCTCTATCCACTGAGCTACGGGCGCGTGGGGGCTCGCCGCGAGGTGGCGGGGAGCGGACAGGAGCTTAGAGGAGACCGGCGGCGTGGGCGAGCGGGCTGGGGCGCCCACCCGTGTGGGATCTCAGGTGCGTATATGACCCCTGAGATCCCAACCCCCGACCGAGCACGCAGCGGTTCGGGCCGCCTGTCCACGCCGTTCAATGGCGCCGGCCCCGGCACCCGCCGACCGAGCGCCGTCGCGCGCCCGCCAAGACGATGGGAATCGCCCGCGTGACGGCGCGGGCGATCGATTTCGAACTGCTGGTCGTCGGCTGACAGACTGGGGCGGCGATGGACCTGTCGATCTTCTTCGCCGGTACGGCCGGCTCGATCCCGACCGCCCGCCGGGGGCTGCCCGCCGTGCTCGTGCGACGCGGCGGCGAGCGGATCCTGTTCGACTGCGGCGAGGGGACGCAGCGCCAGCTCGTCAGCTCGGTTGGGCTGGCCGACGTCGACGAGATCTTCCTCACCCACTTCCACGCCGACCATTGGCTCGGGCTGCCAGGACTGCTGAAGACGTTCGACCTTCGCGGGCGTGAGCAGCCGCTGGCCGTGCACGGTCCTCCGGGCCTGCGCCCGTTGCTGACCACCGCACTGCGCACGGCGGGCCGCGTCCGCTTCCCGCTCGAGCTCATCGAGCTCGAGCCGGGCGACGTCCTCGACCGTGATGGCTACAAGATCGCCCCCGTCCCGGTCGCCCATCGTGGCCCGGCGTTCGGGTACGTGCTGTTCGAGGACGAGCGGCCTGGGGTGTTCGACACCGCCGCGGCGCAGCGACTCGGGCTGACCCCGGGACCCGAGTTCGGTCGAGTCCAGCGTGGCGAGACGGTCAAGGGCGTCAGCCCCGACCAGGTGCTCGGCCGCGCGCGGGCCGGGCGCAAGATTGTCATCTCCGGTGACACGCGCCCGTGCGAGGCGCTGCGCGTGGCCGCGCACCGAGCCGACGTGCTCCTCCACGAGGCGACCTTCGCTGAGGACGAGCGCGACCGCGCCGCCGAGACGGGCCACTCCACCGCCGGCCAGGCGGCAACCCTCGCTCGTGAGGCCGAGGTGACGCTGCTGGCGCTGACCCATTTCTCGACCCGCTACCCCGTCGCGGTGCTGCGCGACGAGGCGCGGGCGGTGTTCCCGGCGACCGTGCTGCCGCGCGACTTCGACACGATCGAAGTTCCGTTCCCGGAGCGGGGGACGCCGGAGCTCACGCGCTGGGAGGATCGAGCCGCTCCCGAGCACGCGGTCCAAACTGAACCCGAGACCACGCCCGAGCCCGCCGGGTGAACGCGACCGCGCTCGACCGCGTCGAGACCGCGCACATGGTCTGCGAGCGGCTGCGGCCCGACCACCTGGCCGAGCTCGAGCGGCTCCTGCGCGACCCACGCGTCTCCCGCTGGGTCTCGGCGACGCCCGAGCCCCCGAGTGAGGACGAGGTAGCCTCCGGCCTTGCGTCCAAGGTCGAGCACTGGGAGCGCCACGGCTTCGGCCTGTGGCTGCTGCGCGATCGCGGCACGGGCGAGATGGTCGGCCGGGGCGGCCTGCAGCACACGTTCGTGGCCGAGATGCATGAGATCGAGGTGGGCTGGGCGATCGTTCCTGAGCGATGGGGCGAGGGCCTCGGGACCGAGCTCGCGCGCACCTCGCTCGATGTTGGGTTCGAGCAGCTGCACCTGCTGCAGGTGGTCGCGTTCACGCTGCCCGACAACATGGCCTCGCGCCGCGTGATGGAGAAGGCCGGCTTCCGTTTCGAGTGCGAGATCGAGCACGTCGGGCTGCCGCACGTCCTGTACCGCTGCCGGGCGCGGGACCGGGTTCACGGTACCTAGCTGGACCGGGTCCCCGCACATAGCGGAAACGCGGCCCCGACCCGCCGCCCCCACTGCTACGCTGCGACCGTCGGCCCCTTTAACCCGGTCCCGAGAGGCCAGGAAGGAGCACGTTGCAAGCCGCCACGGTCGTGCTCGACCGCGATGATATGCGCCGCACGCTGGTGCGGATTGCTCACGAGATCGTCGAGAAGAACCCCGACGGCAGCGTCGCAATCGTCGGCATACACAGGCGCGGCGCCGTGCTCGCCCAGCGCATCCACGTGCTCACGAGCGAACTCCTCGACACGGAGGTTCCGCTCGGCTTCGTCGACATCTCCTTCTACCGCGACGACCTGGCGATCCGGCCGAGCGCTCCGATCGTCCATGCGACCCAGCTCGACTTCCCGGTCGAGGGTCGGACGATCGTGATCGTCGACGACGTGCTCTACACCGGGCGCACGGTGCGTGCAGCCGTCGACGAGATCTTCGACTACGGCCGGCCGGCGCGGGTGCAGCTGGCGGTGCTGGTCGACCGGGGCCACCGCGAACTTCCGATCAGGCCGGACTACGTCGGGAAGAACATCCCCACCAACCAGGAACAGCGCGTCAATGTGCGGGTCGAGGAGGTCGACGGCCACGACGAGGTCGCGATCGGCCCGGCCAATGAGCCGAAGCGGGAGGCGGCGTGACAAAAATCGGTAGGCATCTGATCTCGATCGAGGACCTCGACCGCGCCGGTATCGAGCGCATCCTCGACCGGGCCGAGTCGTTCGCCGAGGTGTCAGGCCGGGAGATCAAGAAGGTTCCGGCGCTCCGGGGGCGGACGGTGGTCAACCTCTTCTACGAGGCCAGCACGCGGACCAGCTCGAGCTTTGAGCTCGCGGCCAAGCGCCTGAGCGCCGATGTGGTCAGCATCCGCTCCGCTGGCTCGAGCGTCGACAAGGGCGAGTCGCTCAAGGACACGGTGCAAACGCTGTCGGCCTACGACCCGGCGGCGATCGTGATCCGCTCGCCCCACGCCGGCGCGGCGCAGCTGGTCGCCGGATGGACGCCAGCGAGCGTGATCAATGCCGGCGACGGCAAGCACGAGCACCCGACCCAGGCCCTGCTCGACGTGTTCACGCTCCGGCGCCGCCTCGGCTCTCTCGACGGCGCCGCGATCTGGATCGTCGGCGACGTACTGCACTCGCGGGTGGCCCGGTCGAACATCCTGGCCTTCACCCGAATGGGCGCGAACGTGACGGTGGCGGGGCCGCCGACGCTGATCCCGCGCGGGATCGAGGCGCTCGGCTGCACCGCCACCCCGGTCCTCGACGGGATCGAGGACGCCGAGGTCATCTACGTGCTGCGGATGCAGCACGAGCGGATGCGCGATTCATACATACCCTCACTGCGCGAGTACGCGGCCCGGTACCAGATCAACTCGGCCCGGCTGAGACCCGACCAGCTGCTCATGCACCCGGGTCCGGTCAATCGCGGCGTCGAGCTCTCGGCGGACGCGATCGATTCCCCGCAGGCCCTGATCGGCGCACAGGTCAAGGCGGGGGTGGCGGTGCGAATGGCAGTCCTCTACGAGCTGCTGGTCGGCTCGCCGGCGCTGGCGGCAGTGGCATGAGCGAGAAGCTCTTTCAGCGCGAACAGCCGCCTGCCGAGCTCCTGATCACCGGCGCGCATGTAATCGATCCCCGGACCGGGATCGATGAGCCCAGGGACGTCCTCGTCCGGAAGGGCCGGATCGAGGAGCTGGCCGACCCCGGAGCCATCAACCTTCCCGAGAGCGCGGAGACGGTCGACGCCTCCGGCAGGCACCTGTTCCCCGGATTGATCGATCCGCACGTGCACCTGCGGGCGCCGGGACAGGAGTACAAGGAGGACATCGAAACAGGGACTGAGGCCGCCGCGGCCGGCGGGTTCTGCGCCGTGATCGCCATGCCGAACACGGCTCCGGTGATCGATGAGGCGGCGGTGCTGCGCTCGGTCGTGGACGCGGCCAGGCGACAGGCGCGCGTCCCCGTCGGCTTCCTGGCCTCGATCACCCGCGCCCTCGACGGCACCGAGCTGACCGAGATGGCCGAGCTCAGCGACGCGGGCGCGCTCGGGTTCACCGACGACGGCAAGCCCGTCGTCTCGGCCGGCATGCTCCGGAAGGCGCTCCAGTATCAGCGGCTCGCCGGTGGCGTGATCGCCCTGCACGAGGAGGACCCGGCCCTCTCGCGTGAAGGCGTGATGCACGAGGGCCCGGTGTCGGCCCGGCTCGGACTGGCCGGAATCCCCTCGATCTCGGAGTCGATCATGGTCGCCCGCGACGCGGCGATCGCCGGCTACGAGGACGCACGCGTCCACTTTCAGCACCTCTCGTGCGTGGAGTCGGTGCAGGCGCTGGCAACCGCCAAGCAGGCCGGGATCCGCGTCAGCGGCGAGGTGACCCCGCATCACCTGACCCTGACCGACGACCTCGTCCGCACGCTCGACAGCCGCTTCAAGATGAACCCGCCGCTGCGGGCCGAGAGCGATCGGCGCGCGCTCGTTCAGGCGCTCAGGGACGGCGTGATCGACTGCGTGGCCACCGATCACGCGCCGCACGCGTCGCACGAGAAGGAGGTTCCGTTCGAGCAGGCGCCGATGGGTACGACCGGTCTGGAGACGGCGTTCGCCGCGCTCTACACCGAGCTCGTGATGCAGGGCGAGCTCGAGCTCTCGATGGTCATCGAGCGGATGACCGCAGGCGCGGAGCTCTATGGGCTGGCGACGCCGACGATCGCCAAGGGCGCGCCGGCCAACCTGTGCCTGGTCGACCTCGACGCGCGCTGGGAGGTCGGCGCCGATGGGTACGTGAGCCGGTCCTCGAACTGTTGCTTCCACGGTCGCACGCTGTATGGGCGCGTGATGCTCACGCTGGCCGGCGGCTCGGTGGCGTTCCGGGCCCGGGTGCTGTCTGAGGCGAAGGCGCTCAGCCGATGAGCGACGCCACCGCGTACGTCCTGCTCGAGGACGGGACCCGCTTCGACGGGATCGCCTGCGGCGCCGACGAAGCGGCCGTCGGCGAGGTCGTGTTCACCACCTCGATGACCGGCTATCAGGAGGCGATGAGCGACCCGAGCTATGCCGGCCAGCTGATCGCCTTCACCTACCCGCAGGTCGGCAACTACGGAGTCAGCGCCGAGGCGATGGAGTCCGATCGCGTCCACGCCCGCGGCGCGATCATGCGCGCTGCCGTCGACCGCGAGGACGCCCCCGGAGCCGAGCAGGGCTGGCTGACCTGGCTTGCCGACTGCGGGATCCCCGCCATCACCGACCTCGACACGCGCGCGCTGGTCCGCCACATCCGGGACGAGGGAGCGATGCGCGGCGGTCTGTTCCCGAGCCGCATCGCCGAGGACGAGGCGAGGGCGATGATCGAGCGCGAGCCGGCGATGGCCGGACGCGACCTGGCCCGCGACGTGACTCCGCCGCAGCCGGTGATCCTCGAGGGCTCCGGACCGCGGATCGCGATGATCGACACGGGCGTCAAGCTCTCCATCGTGCGCAATCTCCGGGCACGGGGGGCAACCGTTGAGCTGCACCCATGCACGGCCGGCGCCGAGGCCCTGACCGCCAACCATCCCGATGCCGTGTTCCTGGCGAACGGCCCCGGCGACCCGGCCGCGCTCGGCTACGTCGTCGACACCGTCAGGGAGCTGGTCGGCAAGCTCCCCGTCTACGGGATCTGCCTCGGCCACCAGCTGCTCTGTCGCGCGGTCGGCCTCGACACCTACAAGCTCCCCTTCGGCCACCACGGCGCCAACCATCCCGTGAAAAATCTGTCAACTGGCCGGACCGAGATCACGAGCCAGAACCACGGGTTCGCCGTGCTGGGCCCGAATGGCAGCAAGACGATCGACACCGACGAGCCGGTCCGCTGGGAGACCGACTTCGGCGCCGCCGAGCTGACCCACATCAACCTCTACGACCGCACGGTCGAAGGGCTCACCCTCAGGGACGTCCAGGGAGCCACCGTCCAATACCACCCGGAGGCCGGACCGGGGCCCCACGACGCCCTGTATCTGTTCGACCGCTTCGTTGGGGAGATCAGGGCTGCCGCTGCCTAGCCGATGCCCCGGCGCGACGACATCCACAGGATCCTGCTGATCGGCTCCGGCCCGATAGTGATCGGCCAGGCGGCGGAGTTCGACTACTCGGGCACCCAGGCATGCCGGGTGCTGATGGACGAGGGGTACGAGGTCGTGCTCGTCAATTCCAACCCGGCCACGATCATGACCGACCCGGAGGTCGCCACCCGCACCTACATCGAGCCGCTGCTCCCCGGACCGGTGGCCCAGGTGATCGAGCGCGAGAAGCCCGACGCGCTGCTCCCGACCCTCGGCGGTCAGACGGCGCTGAACCTGGCCAAGGCCCTACACGAGGACGGCACGCTGGCCAAGCATGGCGTCGAGCTGATCGGCGCCGACTACGACGCGATCGACCGGGCAGAGGACCGCGAGCGCTTCCGCGAAACGATGAACGAGGCCGGGCTGCGCGTGCCGCGCAGCGTGATCGCCCACACCATCGACGACGCGCTGGCGGCGCTCTCCGAGCTCGGGCTGCCGTTCATCGTGCGCCCCGCCTTCACCCTCGGCGGCACCGGCGGCGGGGTCGTCCGGACCGAGGCCGACATCGAGCCGGTGGTCGGCGGCGGATTGACCGCCTCACCGATCGGTCAGGTGCTGCTCGAGGAATCGGTGCTCGGGTGGGGTGAGTTCGAGCTCGAGGTGATGCGCGATGGCTCAGACAACGTGGTCATCGTCTGCTCAATCGAGAACCTCGATCCGATGGGCGTGCACACCGGCGACAGCGTCTGCGTGGCGCCCCAGCAGACGCTCACCGACAAGCAGTACCAGGCGCTTCGGGATCAGGCGATCGCGGTCATCCGGGCGGTCGGGGTGGAGACCGGCGGCTCCAACGTGCAGTTCGCCGTCAACCCCAAGACCGACGAGATCGTCGTGATCGAGATGAACCCGCGCGTGTCGCGCTCGAGCGCGCTGGCGAGCAAGGCCACGGGATTCCCGATCGCGAAGATCGCCGCCCGCCTCGCGGTCGGCTACACGCTGCAGGAGATCCCCAACGACATCACCAGGGCGACCCCGGCGAGCTTCGAGCCGGCAATCGACTACTGCGTCGTCAAGTGGCCGCGGTTCGCGTTCGAGAAATTCCCCGGCGCCGAGTCCGGCCTGACCACCCACATGAAGTCGGTGGGCGAGGTGATGGCGATCGGGCGCACGTTCAAGCAGGCCTTCGCAAAGGCGATGCGCTCGCGCGAGCTGGACGTCAATCCTGGGTCACCGGACGACGGGGCAGCGCTGGTCGCGTTGCTCGAGCAGCCGGGGCCCGAGCGCTTCGACCACCTGCTGGAGGCGATGAGCCGTGGCATGCCGCTCGAGGAGCTGCAGCGGCGGACGGACATCGATCCCTGGTTCCTTCATGAGCTGAGCGAGCTCACCGCCGACCCGGCGTCCGTGTTCGCCGGCGAGCGGACGTTCAAGTCCGTCGACACGTGCGCGGCCGAGTTCCCCGCCCGCACGCCCTACTACTACTCCGGCTGGGAGCGCGCCGGGAAGGCCGGTCCGACCCACGAGGTCGAGCGCGGCGAGCGCTCGAGCGTGGTCATCCTCGGGTCGGGCCCGAACCGGATCGGCCAGGGCATCGAGTTCGACTACTGCTGCGTGCACGCGGCCCAGACGGTTCGCGAATCGGGTCGCGACGCGGTCATGGTCAACTGCAACCCGGAGACGGTCTCCACCGACTACGACACCTCCGACCGGCTGTACTTCGAGCCGCTCACGCTCGAGGACGTGATCGGCGTGTGCGAGATCGAGAAGCCCGAGGGCGTCGTCGTCCAATTCGGTGGGCAGACGCCGCTGAAGCTCGCCGCCGGGCTGCACGAGGCCGGGATCACGATCCTCGGGACCAGCATCGACGCGATCGACCTGGCCGAGGACCGCTCTCGCTTCGGACCGCTGCTCGACCGACTCGGCTACAACGCCCCCGCCTACGGCACCGCGCGCTCCGAGCAGCAGGCGCTCGAGATCGCCCCCGACGTCGGCTTCCCACTCCTTGTGCGGCCGAGCTACGTGCTCGGAGGCCGAGCGATGGAGATCGTCTACAGCGTCGCGGGGCTCAAGGAGTACCTGGACCGTGTCCAGCCGGAGGCGGGGCGGCCGATCTACCTCGACCGCTTCCTCGAGGACTCGATCGAGGTCGACGTTGACGCGCTCTGCGACGGAAATGACGTGTGGATCGCGGGGATCATGCAGCACGTCGAGGAGGCCGGGATCCACTCGGGCGACTCGGCCTGCGTGCTGCCTCCGCACGCACTGGGGGACGACATGCTGGCGCAGATTCGCGAGCAGACCGAGGGGATCGCCCGGGCGCTCGGTGTCGTCGGCCTGCTCAACGTCCAGTTCGCGATCCACGGCGAGGAGGGCCTCCACGTGATCGAGGCCAACCCGCGCGCGTCGCGGACGGTGCCCTTCGTCTCCAAAGCGATCGGCATCCCGCTGGCCAAGCTGGCCTGCCGGGTCATGCTCGGCGAGCGCGTGGCCGACCTCGACCTCCCGGAGGACACGACCAACGGCCACGTTTGTGTCAAGGAGGTCGTGCTGCCCTTCAATCGCTTCGCGGGCTCTGATGCGCTGCTCGGCCCAGAGATGCGCTCGACCGGTGAGGTGATGGGGATCGCGCGCGACTTCCCGACCGCGTTCGCGAAGGCCCAGGCCGCCGCCGGCGCAAAGCTGCCCAGCTCGGGGACCGTGTTCGTCACGGTCGCGGACGGGGACAAGCCGGCGGCAACCGGGCTCGCCACGCTCCTGCACGACCTTGGCTTCCGGATCGTCGCCACCCACGGCACGGCCCAGGCGCTGCGCAAGATGGGGATCCCGACCGAGGTGCTGCACAAGATCGGTGAGGGCTCGCCCAACGTGGTCGACTGGATCGAGCGCGGCGAGGTCGACCTTGTCGTCAACACGCCGATCGGCACCGGAGCCCGGACCGACGGCTACCAGATCCGCACCGCCGCGGTCGCGCGCGGCATTCCGTGCATCACCACGATGTCCGGCGGGATGGCCGCCGCGCGTGCGATCCTGGCCGCCCGGCGGGGCGAGCCGGAGGTGATCTCCCTGCAGGAGATCCACACGCACAAGCTGAGCGAAGTCGGTTGACCCGCGAGCGCGTTACCGCGCCGCTGCGCCGCCGCACGGCTCCCGTGATTGCCCGCGAGTGCCACGGCGCCTACGTCGTCCTGCGTTGCGCGGACGCCACCGGTCCCCGGCCCCAGGCCGGCCAGTTCTACATGCTGTCGGCGGCGACCCGGTGGGGCGGGGGAGACGGCGAGCGCCCGTTCCTGCCCCGCGCCTTCAGTGTGCTCCGAGCGCTCGAGACAACGCGTCCGGGCGGTCTTGAGCTCCACTTCCTGATCGAGGACGTCGGGCCGGGAACCGAGCGCCTGTGCGAGCTCGACGCCGGTGACGGTTTGCAGCTCGTCGGCCCGCTCGGCAAGCCCTTCGCCGAGCCCCGCGACGGCCGCGCGCCGCTGCTCGTCGGCGGCGGCGTGGGGATCGCCCCGCTCGCCATCCTCCAGGACGAGCTCGGGGCGGCGGCGACCGTGCTGCTCGGCTTCCGTGACGCCGCGCACGCCGCTGGGGGAGCCCTGCTCAGCGAGCCGCTCCTCGCCACCGACGACGGCAGCGCCGGGCACCACGGTCTCGTCACCGAGCTGCTTGCCCGCGAGCTCGTCGACCGCGCGGTGGAGGTGTACGCCTGCGGTCCGCCGGCGATGCTCGAGGCGGTGCGGGCGATGTGCGCCGAGCATGCGGTCCCCGCCCAGCTGGCGCTCGAGTCCGGCATGGCGTGCGGCTTCGGGGCCTGCTTCGGCTGCGTCGTCGCGACGCGCCAGGGCTATCTGCGCCTGTGCGTGGACGGGCCGGTGCTCGATGCCGAGCTGCTCGAGGAGGTTGCCCACCCATGACCGAGTTCTGTGGCATCGAGCTCGAGCATCCGATCATCAATGCGTCGGGGACATTTGACGCGATCGCCGCCGGCCGTGTGTTCGGTGCCGAGCGGCTGGCGGCCGAGTTCCCGTTCGCCGCGTTCGTCTCCAAGACCGTGACGCTCGCCCCCCGGCAGGGCAACCCGCCCCCGCGCCTGTGGGAGATAGCCGGTGGGCTGATCAACTCGATCGGGCTGCCCAATAAGGGCCTGGACGGCTATCTGCGCCACGACCTTCCGCTGCTCGCGCAGCTGCCGGTGCCGCTGATCGTCAACGTCATGGGGTTCAGCCGCGACGAGCTGGCCGAGCTGGTCAGCGCGTTCGGCGAGCATCCGGAGGTGGCTGCGCTCGAGCTCAACGTCTCGTGCCCCAATGTCGAGACCGGTCTTGTGATGGGCGCCGACCCGGATGAGGTGCAGCGGCTGCTGCATCGCGTCCGGCCGCTGACCGACAAGCCGCTGATCGTCAAGCTGACCCCCAACGCATCCGATGTCCCGGCCGTCGCGCGAGCGGCGGAGCAGGCCGGGGCCTCGGCGCTGTCGCTGATCAACACGATCCGCGGGATGGCGCTCGATCCCGCGACCGGCCGACCGTGGCTCGGCGCCACGACCGGCGGCGTCTCGGGCGCGGCGGTCAAGTCGATCGCGCTCGCGCAGGTCCACTCGGTGTGCGCGGCGGTCGAGATCCCGGTGGTCGGGATGGGAGGAGTCCAGAGTGGGCGCGACGCACTCGATCTGATCCAGGCCGGCGCACATCTCGTCGCCGTAGGCACCGAGAGCTTCCGCGATCCGGCGGCCGGAAGCCGGATCGCCGCCGAGCTGGCCGATCTCCTCGCAAACAGCGGCAATTCCGAGTTGCGATCGAACACGCCGGTGGGGAACGGTGGCCTTCTCGAGCCCTAGTTGCTAACAGCACATAAAACTCCCTGCAAACGCTACCTATTCCCGTAACCATGCTCGACAATGCTCGACCTCAGCCTTAGGTCGAGTCGAATTCCGCCGATTTGCCTTGATCGCTCGTTCCCAAGATGTATAGTCGCCGCCCATGCCGCCGGTCAGTGAATCGCCCACCAAGCCTGTCGCTGCGCCGGAACGATCTCTCGTGCAACGCATGGAGGCGCTCCAACGCGCAAACGACATTCGGAGCCGTCGCGCGCAGCTCAAGCGGGACCTGAAGGCTGGTCGTCAGCCCATTCACGAGTTGCTGCTCGACCCGCCGGACTACCTGGAGACCGCCAAGGTCTTCGACCTGCTCCTCGCCGTGCCGAAGTACGGCCGGGTGAAGGTCAACAAGATCCTCTCGCAGTGCCGGATCTCGCCGAGTAAGACGATCGGCGGCCTCTCCGAGCGCCAGCGGGGGGAGCTGGTTGCGTTTATGCGGCGCCGCTAACCGCGGCGCCGCCACCAGCCAGATGATTGGTTGAATCGATCATCTAGTGGCCAGCGTATTCGTGATCACCGGTCCCTCGGGAGTGGGCAAGGGGACGTTGATCCGCGGTCTCCGCGAACGGGTCCCCGCGCTCGAGCTGTCGGTCTCGGCCACGACCAGGGCTCCGCGCGCCGGGGAGCGTGACGGAGTGGATTACCACTTCCTCGGCCCCGAGGAGTTCGATCGCCGGATCGAGGCCGGCGACTTCGTCGAGCACGCCACATACTCCGGCAATCGCTACGGGACACTGCGCTCCGAGCTCCAGCGCCGGCTCGCCGAAGGCTCACCGGTCGTGCTCGAGATCGAGGTCCAGGGCGCCCGCCAGGTGAGGGCGTCGATGCCCGAGGCGTGCGCCGTGTTCATCGCGCCGCCCTCGGTGGACGCGCTCCGGGCGCGGCTCGTCGGGCGCGGGACCGACAGCGAGGACCAGGTCCAGGAGCGGCTGGCCACGGCCGTCCGCGAGCTGGCGGCGCAACCGGAGTTCGAGCACGTGGTGGTCAACGATCGCCTCGAGCAGGCCACGGCCGAACTGGTCAGAATCGTGCAGGACGCACTGGCGGCGAGCAGGGGCGGGCGGGCCGCTAACCTTGTGGGACCCGAAGAAACGGACTCAACTTGATCTCACCACGAATCGACAAGCTGCTCGAGCACGTCGACTCCGACTATGCGAGCGTGATCGTCGCCGCCAAGCGCGCGCGGCAGATCAACTCCTACTACCACAACCTCGGCGAGGGGACGTTTGACGAGTTCCCGCCGCCGATGGTCGATACCCGCTCGAAGAACTACCTGACGATCGCGCTCGAAGAGGTCGCTCAGGGCAAGCTCAAGTACCACTACCGGTAGGCCCGTCATGGCCCGGGTGCTGCTTGGCGTGAGCGGCGGGATCGCGGCCTACAAGGCGCTCGAGGCGGCCCGCCTCGCCGTCAAGGCCGGGCACTCGGTGCGCGTCATCCAGACACCGGCCAGCGAGCGGTTCGTCGGGCGGGCCTCGTTCGAGGCGATCACGGGCGCGCCCGTGCTGACGAGCGAGTTCGAACCCGACCCCGCGCGCGGAACCTACCCGGGCGAGCCGCCGGCCGAACGCGCGCCGATCAGCCATCTGGCGCTGGTCGAGCGTGCCGAGGTCTACCTGATCGCTCCGGCGACGGCGAACACGCTGGCCAAGCTCGCCCACGGCCAGGCCGACAACCTGCTCACGAGCGCTGCGCTCGCGGCGGTCTGCCCGCTCGCCGTAGCGCCGGCGATGAACAACCGCATGTACCTGCATCCCGCCACGCAGGCGAACGTCGAGCTGCTCCGCAGCCGCGGCGTGACGATCGTCGAGCCGGGGGAGGGTGAGCTGGCCTCGCACGGCGAGCACGGAATCGGTCGTCTCGCCGAGCCGGCGGTGCTGCTCGAGGCGTGCGAGGCGCTGCTCCGCGCCCCGACCCTGAGTGGCGTGCGCGTGCTGGTCACGGCGGGCGGGACGCGCGAGCCGATCGACAGCGTGCGCTTCATCGGCAACCGGTCCTCGGGGCGGATGGGGGTCGCGCTGGCGGCCGAGGCGGCCAGGCGCGGGGCCGAGGTGACGCTCGTGGCCGCGAACGTCGGCGTCGAGAAGCCCGCGGCCGTGCGGACCGTCCCCGTCGTCACCGCGGCTGAGATGAGCGCCGCCTGCGAGCAGCACTTCGCCAGCGCCGACGTGCTGCTGATGGCCGCCGCCGTGGCTGACTTCCGGCCGTCGAATCCGGCCGAGCGCAAGCTGAAGAAGGACAAGGGGGCGCCCGCGATCGAGCTCGAGCCGACTCAGGACATCCTCAGCGGGCTCTCCGCCCACCGGCGGCCGGGTCAGGTACTGGTCGGGTTCGCGGCCGAGCATGGGGAGGCCGCGCTCGACTACGCGCGCGGGAAGCTCGAGCGTAAGGGGCTCGACGCCGTCGTCGTCAACGACATCTCTGTAACCGGGATCGGATTCGACTCGGGTGAGAACGAGGTCACGATCCTTCTCGCGGGCGGCACTGAGCGGCCGGTGCCCCGCGCGCGGAAGGATCGCGTGGCCGGCGCGGTCCTCGATGAAGTGGAGGAGCTGATCAGGACGGCACGGAAGGAGAGAGGTGGAGCCATCAGAGCCGACGCCCGTAGCACAGCAGGAGTCTGAGGCCCGCGCGGCGATCATCCGGCGGATCGCGGAGAACATCTCGCGCGCGGTACAGGTGCGGCCGGAGACGCTCGACCACCTGATGGTCGCACTTGTCGCCGAGGGACACGCGCTGGTTGAGGATTACCCGGGGGTGGGCAAGACGGCGCTCGCGCGGGCCCTGGCCCGGTCGATCGACTGCCAGTTCGCCAGGGTTCAGTGCACGTCGGACCTGCTGCCCGCCGATGTGGTCGGCACGAACGTCTACGACCAGCGCGAGCAGCGCTTCGAGTTCCGGCCCGGGCCGGTGTTCGCGAACATCGTCCTCGTCGATGAGATCAACCGTGCCTCGCCGAAGACGCAATCGGGCCTGCTCGAGTGCATGCAGGAGCGCAGCGTCACGGTCGACGTCCAAACGCACGAGCTGGCCCGGCCGTTTCTCGTGCTCGCAACCCAGAATCCGATCGAGTACGAGGGCACCTACCCGCTCCCGGAGGCCCAGGTCGACCGCTTCATGGTCCGGATCTCGCTCGGATACCCGGACCGGCGCGCCGAGGCCGGGATGCTCGCCGACCACGAGGCCGGTGACCGGGTGCTGACGCTCGCTCCGGTGGCCACGGCCGCCGACGTCCTCGCCGCCCAGGATGCCGCCGCCCGGGTCCGGGCCACCGAGCCGCTGCGCGACTACGTGGTCAGGCTGCTCTGGCGTACCCGGGAGGACCCGCGGGTCGATCTCGGCGCGAGCCCGCGCGCGGGCCTGATGCTGCTGCGCGCCGCCAAGGCCCGCGCGATGCTGCACGGCCGCGACCACGCGCTTCCGGACGACGTTCAGGCACTCGCCGAGATCGTGCTCGCGCACCGGCTTGTGCTCGCGCCCGAGGTCCCGCGGGGCGCCGGCCGGGACGTGATCGCCGACGCGGTCTCATCGGTCAGGGCGCTATGAGGGGGGCGCCGGGGTTGTGAAGCGCGCGGCGGGCGTGGCGCTGGCAGGTCTCGTTCTCGTCCTGCTCGCGTTCACGTTCGACGCCGCTCCGCTGTTCGTCGTCGGAGTCGCGTTCGCGGCCATCGGCGCCGGCGCGCCGGCCTGGGTGTGGCTGAGCGCGCGCAACGCGACCGTCACCCGCCGGCTCGACCGCGACCGCGTCATCGAGGGCGAGCCGTTCGAGACGACAATCCAGATCCAACGTGGCGCGCTCGGCCTGCCCGGGGCCGAGCTTCACGATCCGCTGACCCACGCGCCGGTCACCCTGAGCCTGCCGCTGTCGCTGATCAGAGGAAGCCGGTCCGCCGGCGTCAGGGTGGTCACGCGCTTCTCCCGCCGCGGGCTGCGAACACTGGACCCGCCATCGCTGATGGTGCGCGATCCCCTCGACCTCGCGCGGGTCGAGCGACGGAGCACCGCGCGCCCGCAGGAGCTGATGGTTTTGCCGTATACCGAGCCTGTCCGGTGGAGCACGCGCCGGCGCGCGCGCCGCTCCGAGAGCTCGGGGGGCCACAGTGCCGGCGAGCCGTTCGCCGCCGTCGACATCGACGGGCTCCGGCCGTACCAGCCCGGAACCCCAGCGTCGCGCATCCACTGGTCTGCGCTCGCTCGCGGGGCCGGACTGCTCGAGCGCCGGCTCAGAGCCGACGGCGACACGCGCCCGCTGGTCGTTCTCGACGCTCGCGGCGACGGCCCGCCGGCCCGCCTCGATGCAGCTGTGCGCGCCGCCGCCTCCCTGACCCTCGAGCTGGCCCGGCGATCCGGAGTGCGCCTCCTGCTTCCCGGGGATCGCCGGCCGATCACGATCGAGCCCGACCTGGTCGCCTGGCCGGGCGCCCACACGCGACTTGCGCTGGTCGAAGGTGGCTCGGGCGTGCGGGCGCCGATGCTCGACTCGGGCGCGCGGCTCGGGGCCGTGTTCTACGTGGCAGCGCGGCCGGTCGACCGTCTGCCCCCGGTGCTCACCGGCGCGGGCCAGTCCGCCGCCATCCTCGTCGTGCCGGACGGGGTTCGGGCAGCCACCTCGGCCCGTCCGAGCTTCGAGGTCACCGGTTGCCGCGGGTACGTGATCCGCTCGGCCGCCTTCGCGCGCTCGGAGCAGGTCGCGTGAGCGCCACATCCGAGGCCGGCAGGACGCCGATCGAGCAGGTCGTGCTGGTACCGGCCGGAGGGGCGCGCGGAGCCGCAAGCCGCGAGCGGGCGCCCGCCCGCGAGCGTCCGGGCGTGCGCCTGGCCGCGTTCGCGGCACTCGGGTTCTATGGCGCGCTCAGGTGGGGGTCGCTGCTCAGCCCGGCGCCCGTGCTGCGGCTGCTCGGACTTCTCGCTGTCGCCGTGGCGCTCGCTGCAATCGGTCAGCGGGTCACGTCGTATCGGCGCATAGTGATCCCCGTCGTCTCGGTGCTGGCTGTGCTCCTGATCCTGCCGCTCGCCGGGATCCCGGTCCGCTGGGTGACCCATCTTCGCGTCGCCGTGACCGCGGACGCGATCGGGTCGGGCCTCTCGGCGATGCCCGGGGCGCTGGTTCCCTACGACGGGGTCAACGAGTGGCTCCGATGGGTGATCGTGATCGGCGCCGGTCTCCTGCTCGTCGCCGCCGGCCTCGTCCTCGCGTCGGCTCCGAAGCCGCTCGGGGAGGGACGCCGCGCCGCGGCGGCACTGCTCCTGGTGGCGCTCGCGATCGTGCCTTCGACGATCGTGCGGCCGTCGCTGCCCTACCTCCAGGGACTGATCCTGTTCGTGCTCGTGGCCGGCTTCATGTGGGGCGAGCGGCTTCGGAGCGGCGAGATGCTGATGGCCACGGTGCTCGCCGTGCTGGCCGGCGCGGCGGGGATGATCGCCGCGCCGCGGCTCGACCCGCATTCGCCCTGGCTCAACTACGAGGCGCTGGCGGGCGCCCTCGCCCCGGCCCATCCCGAGGCGTTCGACTGGCGTCAGAACTACGGCCCCCTGCACTGGCCACGGACCGGGCATGAGGTTCTCGACGTCCAGGCCCAGCACCCCGATTACTGGAAGGCGGAGAACCTGGACGTATTCGACGGCCGCGGCTGGGTCGACGCGAGCGTCGAGGCGTCGGACCCCCAGTACACGGTTCCGCCCGCCACGCTCGCGCGCTGGACGCAGACGATTCAGGTCACGCTCCACGCGATGCGGACGTCGAACGTGATCGCGGCGGGGATGGCCGCGGTGCCCGAGCATATTCCGGGCTCGCTGATCGCGGGCCCGAGCGTCGGCACCTGGCTCTCGGGCGGCGAGCTCGGCCCGGGCGACAGCTACACAGTGTCGAGCTACGACCCCCACCCGTCGGCCGCGCAGCTCGGTACGGCGGGGACCGGCTACCCAGATGCGATCCTGCCCGCCTACCTGACGCTGTTCATCCCGGGCGATCCGTCCGGACCGCAGACGGCGACTCCGCAGGCGGCGATTCCGCAGACCCACGTCCCCGCCGGGCCGGCGCCGCTGACGTTCCTGTTTCCGCCATTCGGCGACAGCTCCGCGTCGGCCTATGGGCCGAGCTCGCACGAGGACATCGCGCTGCTGAGGGCCTCGCCGTATGGGCGGACCTACGCGCTCGCCCAGCGTCTGAAGCGCCACGCAGCGACGCCGTACGACTACGTGATGAACGTCGAGCACTATCTGCAACACGGGTTCCGCTACGAGGAGGGCCCGCCCCCGAGCGCGTATCCGCTCGAGACCTTCCTGTTCAAGACCCACGCGGGCTACTGCCAGCAGTTCGCGGGCTCGATGGCGTTGCTGCTTCGGATGGGGGGTGTGCCGGCGCGCGTCGCGGCCGGGTTCACGCCCGGCTCATACAACGCCTCGACGCACCAGTGGGTGGTGAGCGACATCAACGCTCACGCGTGGGTCGAGGCCTGGTTCCCGAGCTACGGCTGGGTCCGCTTCGACCCCACGCCCGCCGCAGCGCCGGCGCTCGGCGGTCACATCGCACTGACACCGATCAAGAACCCCGGCGTGGGAGGCTCGAGCGCGAGGCCCTCCTCGCACGGTGTCGGTACCCCGGGGACGGTCGGAGCTCGGAGCCATTTGCACGGCGGCGGTGGCTTCCCCGTGTTGGCGATCATTGTGCTCGCGATCGCCGCCGTGCTGCTCGTGCTTGTGCTGCGGGCCACGGTTCGCCTGCACGAGCCGAGCGAGGAGCAGCTGCTGGTCGAGCTCGAGCGGGCCCTTGCGCGTTGCGGGCGGGCCGTCGGCGAGGGCACGACGCTGGCCTCGCTCGAGCGACGGTTCCGCAGCTCGCTCGACGCCGCGGGCTATATCCGTGCACTGCGTCTGGCCCGGTTCGCGGGGGACGGCGAGCGGCCGACGAAGGCCCAGCGGCGCGCGCTGCGAGGCCAGCTCCGAGCCGGCCTCGGGCCGGCCGGGCGGGTTCGCGCGTGGTGGGCACTGCCGCCGCAGCTGCACGCCCACAGAGCGGCGTCGAGCCATCTCCCGGGGGCATAAACTTCTGGGGATGGACGACGTTTACGACCTGTTCCGGCGCGGCACCGAGCTGCTCGAGGCCGGCCACAACCACCAGGCGACGATTCCCCTCTCCCGCGCTCGGGACCTGGCGCCCGACAAGACATCGATTCGCGAGGCCCTCGGGCGGGCGCTGTTTCATTCCCAGCGCTATGAGCTGGCCGCGCTCGAGTTCGAGGCCGTGATAGAGCGGGCGCCGACGGACGACTACGCGCTGTTCTGCCTCGGTCGCTCGCTGCAGATGCTGGGTAGGCACGCCGAGGCGCGGAAACCGCTCGCGCTGGCAGCGTGCCTGCAACCAGGCCGCCGCGACTACCGGATCTACCGCGACCGAGCTCGCGCGGCCGCGGCACGCTCCTAGATCGTCGATTTGTAATCAACCCCTTCTAGTCCCAAACCGGCCCCGGCCAGGATCGCCGGGGCCCAGGGCTGGTGCTACCCTCAGGCGACAGCTTTCGCGCCGGGCGCTTCCCGGTGGTAGTACCGGAAGTGGGCGCTCGCCCGCTTTTTTTATGACGTGGATGACGGAGGAGACCGTGAGTGCACCCAACCAGGAGATCGAGGAGAGGCTGGCAGCGGCCCAGCCAGACATCGAGGTGCTGCTGGTCGAGGTCGTCTCCGGCAGCACCCTGCGCGTCTTCATCGACCATCCAGACGGCGTGACGCTGGAGCTGTGCGAACGCGTGTCTGAGTCGCTTGCCGACTATCGCGATCGCTACGCGCTCGAGGTTTCGTCGCCCGGTCAGGACCGACCGCTCACCAAGCCTCAGCACTACAGTCGTTTCCTCGGTCATCACGCTCGCGTGCGACTGCGCGAGGGGCGCGAAGGGCACAAGAGCCTGACCGGTGAGCTCGTGGGCGCATCGGACAAGGACGTGACGATCGCCGCCCAGGGCGGGGTTGTGACGATCCCGTACGACGAAATCGCCCGCTCCAACCTCGTCCCCGGAGACTGAGTCATGTCGAGAGAGATCGTGGAAGCCGTTCGAGGCTTGGCCGCGGAGAAGAACATCTCCCAGGAGAAGCTGATGGAGGCGCTCGAGGATGCGCTGCTGTCGGCCTACAAGAAGACGCCGGGTTCGGCCCCCTACGCGAAGGTTGAGATGGACCGGGACAGCGGTGACTTCCGCGTTTGGGAGCTGAAGATCCCGCCGGAGCTCGAGGAGCAGCTGCTCGTCGAGGCGACGACCGAGCAACAGCCGACGGTCGACCCTGAGACGGGCGAGATGCGCGAGCCGCCTGAGCCCGAGATCGATCTCGAGAAGCTCAAGGAGTACGAGGACCAGATCGAGACCGAGGACGTCACGCCGCACGACTTCGGCCGGATCGCCGCCCAGACCGCCAAGCAGGTGATCCTCCAGCGGATTCGCGAGGCCGAGCGCGACATGATGTTCGAGGAGTACCGCGATCGCGTCGGCGAACTGATCACCGGCATCGTTCAGCAGTCCGACTCCCGCTACACGCTCGTGCAGCTGCGCGAGCGGGTCGAGGCGTTGCTCCCCAAGTCCGAGCAGGTCGACGGCGAGCGCTACGACCACTCGCAGCGGATCAAGGCCGTGATCAAGGACGTATCGAACTCGACCAAGGGCCCGAGCATCATTGTCTCGCGCCGTGACCCGGAGCTGATCAAGTCGCTGTTCGAGCTCGAGGTGCCCGAGATCGCCGATGGGCTGGTCGAGATCACCGGCGTGGCCCGTGAGCCCGGCTATCGCTCCAAGATCGCCGTCGTCTCGCACGTCGACGGCGTCGACCCGGTCGGCGCCTGCGTGGGCCCGCGCGGCTCGCGCGTGCGGATGGTCGTTTCCGAGTTGCGTGGCGAGAAGATCGACATCATTCCCTACAACGACGAGCCCGCTCGGTTCGTCGCCAAGGCGCTCTCGCCGGCGCGCGTCCGCGAGGTGCTCGTCGACGACGCCAACAAGCAGGCGACGGTGATCGTCCCCGACGACCAGCTGTCGCTGGCGATCGGGCGCGAGGGCCAGAACGCGCGCCTTGCCGCCCGTCTCACCGGTTGGCGGATCGATATCCGCTCGGAGACCGAGTTCGCTGCCGAGGAGGCCGAGCACGGCTACGAGGAGGAGGAGGCTCAGGGCCGGTGCGCGGCGATCCTCTCCAACGGCCGTCGCTGCCCGAACGCTGCTCTGCCCGGCTCGCGCTACTGCGGCATCGAGGCTCACCAGGCGCTGGCCAACAAGGACACCGACGAGGTGGCTCCGGAACCGGAGCCCGAGGCCGAGCGCGTGGAGGAGCCCGAGCGCGTGGAGGAGCCCGAGCCTGCCCCCGTCGCAGAGGCCGAGGTCGCCCCGGCCGAGGCTGAGACCGGGGCCGAGGCCCCGGCGGCCGAGAACGGCGGCGAATCGAACGCCGAGGCGGGTTCACAACCGGCCGAGGGCGCGACCCCGTAGGGGATCTACACTCAGAGTTCGATGAACAAACGCGTGCATGAGATCGCCAAGGAGCGTGGACTCCCGGCAAAAGAGGTGCTCGAGAAGCTGAAGGCCGCCGGTATCGAGGTCAAGGCGGCCTCCTCCAGCGTCGACGAGACCGTCGCCCTGCGCGCGCTCGGCAATGGTGGCGGCCAGCCGGCGCAAGCCCCCAAGAAGGCCGCCCCCAAGAGCGCCCCCGCGCAGGCCAACCCGGCTCCGGCAGCCCAGCAGACGGCGGCCGCCAAGCCGGCTGCCGACGTGCCCGACGCCGACGCGCCACCCGCCGACGAGCCCGCCGCCGACGGGACCGAGGCCGGCAACGGCGAGCGCCCGGCCACTCGTGCCGAGCACAAGCGCCCCACCCGCGACTCGCTCCAGGGCGAGCGCGCGCCCGGTTCAGCCGGGGGCCGCCGTCGAGTGGTGATCGATTCCCAGGCTTCCCGTCGTGCCCCCGGCGGCGGGCCCGGCCAGTCCAACCAGCCGCCCCGGCGCCAGCGACGCGGCCGTCGCCGCCGCGGCGTCTACGACGAGGAGGCGGAGTCCCGTCCCGCCCGCACCGCGGTCGCCGAGCCGGACGCGATTCAAATCAACTCGGGCTCGACCGTCAAGGACGTCGCGGAGTACCTCGACGTGCCCGTCCCCGAGGTGATGAAGAAGCTGATGGCGCTCGGCGAGCTCAAGACGCTCACGCAGACCCTGTCCGACGAGGCGATCCAGGTGCTCGCCACCGAGCTCGGCAAGGAAGTGCAGATCGTCCACTCCGAGGACGAGACGATCGTTGAGCCGGTCTTCGAGGACGCGGACGAGGATCTCATCGAGCGCCCGCCGGTCGTGACGATCATGGGCCACGTCGACCACGGCAAAACGTCACTTCTGGACTCGATCCGGGAGACCGAGGTGGCGGCCGGGGAGGCCGGCGGGATCACGCAGCACATCGGCGCCTATCAGGTCCATCACGGCGACAAGACGATCACCTTCCTCGACACGCCGGGTCATGAGGCCTTCACGGCCATGCGGGCCCGCGGAGCCAGCGTGACCGACATCGCGGTGATCGTGGTCGCGGCCGACGACGGCGTCAAACCGCAGACCGAGGAGGCCGTGGACCACGCCAAGGAGGCCGAGGTCCCGATCCTCGTCGCCGTCAACAAGATCGACAAGGAGGGCGCTCAGCCCGACCGCGTGCGCACCGAGATGACCCAGCTCAGTCTGCAGCCCGTGGAGTGGGGTGGCGACACCGAGTTCGTCAATGTCTCGGCCAAGACGAAGGAGGGCCTCGAGGACCTGCTCGAGACGATCATCGTGATGGCCGAGGTCGAGGAGCTGCGATCAAACCCCAACGCTCCCGCCTCCGGAACCGTGATCGAGTCGAAGCTCGACCCCGGGCGCGGCCCGGTGGTGACGATCCTGATCGGCCGGGGCACGCTGGAGGTCGGTGACGCGGTCGTCGCCGGCGCTCACTGGGGCCGCGTGCGTGCGATGAACGACTTCCTGGGCAACCGCGTCGCGGAGGCGGGGCCGGGAGAGCCGGTCGAGGCGCTCGGCTTCGACGGCGTCCCGCAGGCGGGTGAGCGCGTGCGGGTGGTCGAGAACGAGCGCCGAGCACGGCAGCTCGCGGGCGAACGCGCGACCAGGCTCAAGACCGAGTCGCTGGCCCGCCAGGCCGGCAAGCGCGTGTCGCTCGAGGACATCTTCAAGCAGGGCCTGCAGGAGCTCAACCTCGTGCTCAAGGCCGACGTCGCCGGGTCGCTCGAGGCGATCGAGGACGAGATCGCCAAGCTTCCGCAGGACGAGGTCTCGGTCGGCGTGATCCGCAGCGCGGTCGGCGCCGTGACCGAGTCCGACGTGATGCTCGCGGCCGCGTCCGACGCGGTGATCCTGTCCTTCAACGTGCGCCCGGTCGGCGAGGCCCGTTCGGTCGCCGAGCGCGAGGGCGTCGAGATCCGCCACTACTCGGTCATCTACCGCGCGATCGAGGACCTGCGCAGCGCGATGCAGGGCATGCTCGCGCCGGAGGAGGTCGAGGAGGCACTCGGGACGGCCGAGATCCGCCAGACCTTCCGCGCCTCGCGCGTCGGCACGATCGCGGGCTCGCACGTCACCGAGGGCAAGATCACGCGTGGGTCCAAGGTCCGTCTTGTCCGTGACGGAACCGTCATCTACGACGGCGAGATCCAGAGCCTGCGCCGTTTCAACGACGATGTTCGCGAGGTCGCCACCGGGTTCGACTGCGGGGTCGTCCTGCGCGACTATGCGGACGTCAAGGAAGGCGACGTGCTCGAGACCTACGCGACGCGTCAGGTCGAGCGCGAGCTCGCCTGATCCACGGACCGATGGACGGGAGCGGCTTCGTCGCCGTGCTCGTGATCGACCTCCATTTCGCCGAGGCCGGAAGCCTCAAGAGCAAGCGCAAGCAGCTCTCGTCGATCAAGGCGCAGCTCCATACCCGGCTCGGTGTGGCCGTGGCCGAGACCGAATATCAGGACCTGTGGCAGCGCGCGCGACTGACCGCCGCGCTGACCGGCTCCTCGCTCGCGATGCTCTCGGCGGTGGTGGACAGAATCGAGCGCTGGCTCGAATTCAGATGCCCGGATGGCGTGCGCGTGGAGCGGATTTTTGCCTCCGTGGAGGATCTGCGCGACGTTGGCCCACGATCGGGACGGGAGGGATAGGATGGCCCGCGGACGCATGAGGCGCGTCGACGAGGCGGTAAGAGCCGTCCTCAGCGATGCCATCGCGACTGACCTCAAAGATCCGCGTGTCGGATTCGTCACTGTGACCGGAGTCAAGACAAGCCCAGACCTGCGGCACGCCCGCGTCTATGTCAGCGTCCTCGGAGATGCGCAGACGCGCGAGGCGAGCCTCGATGGCCTGCGCTCCGCCCACGGCTTTCTTCAGGGCGCCCTCGCCTCACAGCTCAACCTCAAGCACACGCCGACACTCACGTTCGAGTACGACGAGTCGGTCGACCGGGGGATGCGGATCAGTCGCCTGCTCGGGGAGCTCCATGACTGAGAACGGCGCCCGATCGGATCGCGACCAGGCGCTCAACGAGCTTCGAGGCGCGGGAAAGGTGATCGTCGTCACCCACGAGAATCCCGACGGCGACGCGCTCGGCTCGTTGATCGCCATGCAGTCGATCCTCACCGAGATGGGCAAGGACTGCGTGATGTTCATCGACGCCTCCGAGTTCCCGCTCCCGCACGAGTATCGGTTCTTCCCGCTGGAGGGGCTCGTCAGCCAGCCCCCGGACGACCTCGATGAGCGGACAATCGTGTTCCTCGACTGCGGCAACCTCGAGCGCAATCCCGCCGAGGCGCTGCAGCGCCCGGGCGCGCATATTCTCAACATCGACCACCATCACGACAACACGAGGTTCGGCACCGTGAACCTTGTCGTTCCGGAGGCCTCGTGCACGGCCGAGATCGTCTGGGACCTGATGCACGGGCTCTCCGTCACGCCCTCGCTGACCTGCGCCGAGGGCCTGTATGTCGGGCTGATCACCGATACGGGCCGCTTCATGTACGAGAACACCGGTCCGCGCGCGCACCTGATGGCGGCCGAACTGATCGAGGCCGGCGTGAGCGTCCACGGGATCTACCGGCGCGTCTACGAGGGCGTCCCGTACGGGAAGCTGGCGCTGCTCGCGCGCGGTCTTGCCAACGTGCAGCGCTACGACGACGGACGCCTCACCGTAACCGCCCTTAGCGCCCAGGACTACACCGACTCCGATGCCGAGGAGAGCTACTCGGAGGGCGTGGTGGACCACCTTCGCGCCGTGCAGGGAACCGCGGTGGCGGCCCTGATCCGCGACCGGATCGGAGAGACGGATGGCGACCGTCTGCGCAAGGTCTCGCTGCGCGCCACCGACGACCGCGTCGACGTGTCTGCGATCGCCCGCGCGCAGGGGGGCGGAGGCCACCGCCAGGCGGCCGGATTCAGCACCTCAATGGAATGGGACGAGCTGGTCGAGTTCCTGCGCGGCGAGGTGGCCGAGCAGCTGTCCTCGTGACGGGCGCCGACGGCGTTCTGCTGGTCGACAAGCCGGCCGGAATCACCTCCCATGACGTGGTCGCTCGGGTCCGCCGGACGCTGCCCCGACGAGTCAAGGTCGGCCACGCAGGGACACTGGATCCGTTCGCCACCGGCCTGCTCCTGATCCTGGTCGGCCGCGCCACGCGCGTGCAGCGGTTCCTGATGGAGCTGCGCAAGACCTACGAGGTGACGGCCCGCTTCGGCGCCGTCTCGACCACCGGCGACCCAGAGGGAGAGATCGCGGAGACGGGCGTGGTGCCGGCCGGGCCGCTCACGCTGCCGACCGGGACCGTGCGCCAGCGGCCGCCCGCGTACTCCGCGGTCAAGGTCGGCGGACGCCGCGCGTACGCGCTCGCCCGCGCCGGTGCCGCCGTGAAGCTGCCCGAGCGCGAGGTGGAGGTCTACCGCTTCGAGGAGCTCCGGCACGAGGAGGACCGGCGCGAGTTCGTGATCGAATGCTCGTCGGGGACGTACGTGCGCAGCCTGATCGCCGATCTCGGCGACGCCTACTGCGAGGCTCTGCGGCGGACGCGGATCGGGCCGTTCGACGTCGCGGAGGCGGACCCAGAGGCACCGCTCGAGCTGGGTCGGGCCCTGTCCGCGTTCATGCCCGAGCTCCGGCTGACGGGTGAGGAAGCGCGCCGGGCCGCGCATGGCGTCGCGATCGCCGGAGAGGCGAGCGGCGTGGTCCGGTTGACCGACGAGGGCGGCCTGATCGCCCTTGCGGAGCCGGTTGCGGGCAGCGACGGGCTGCTCAAACCGGTCGTCGGGTTGCGCGGCTGACCGCCACGGCGCCGGGAGTGTCTAGGCTTCCGCGCCCATGCTCGTGTCGATGCTCGGAGATGTGAGTCCGCGGCCGCGGCGAATCGCCGTCGGCGAGTTCGACGGTGTCCACCTCGGCCATCGCGAAGTGATCCGCGGCAGTGACACGGTGGTCACGTTCGAGCCCCATCCGCTCCAGGTGGTGCGTCCCGAGGCCGCCCCGAAGCTGCTCACCAGCCTCGAGGCCAAGGCGGAGTTGATCGCCCGGCTGGGCGTCGACGAGCTGGTCGTGATCCCGTTTGACCGCGGCTTCGCCGGCCAGAGCCCGCAGGAGTTCATCGATCAGGTGCTGGTCGAGCGCCTGCAGGCGACCCATGTCTCGATCGGCGAGAACTTCCGCTTCGGTCACCGCGCCGCCGGCGATCCCGAGATGCTGGCGGCCGACGAGCGGTTCGACACGCGGGTCGTCCCGCTGGTCGAGGTCGACGGCGAGATCGTCTCCTCGAGCCACATCCGGGCGCTCGTGCTGGCCGGGGAGGTCGAGGTGGCGACCCGCTTTCTGGGCTCACCATTCCGGCTCCGCGGTGAGGTCGTGGAGGGCGACCGGCGCGGGCGCACGCTCGGTTTCCCGACCGCCAACATCGTCCCCGACGAGGCGCTCGTGTGCCCCGGACACGGCGTGTACGTGGCGAGGGCCGACGGCGATTGTGCGGCGGTCAACGTCGGCGTCCGTCCGACGTTCGGCACCGGCCGGGCGGTCCTCGTGGAGGCCTACGTGCTCGATCGCGACGTCGACCTCTACGGAAAGATCCTGAAGATCGATTTCCTCTCGCGGCTGCGCGGCGAGCGGCGATTCGAATCGGTCGATGCGCTGGTCCGGCAGATGGAGCAGGATGTGCGTCGCACCCGGGAGCTCTGCGGCTGACGCGCGCCTGCTAGCCTCATCGACCGCATGACGCTCACCAAGGAACGCAAGCAGGAGCTGGTCGAGAAGTTCGGCGACGGCGCGACCGACACCGGCAAGGCCGAGGTCCAGATCGCGATGCTCACCGAGCGGATCAACTCGCTCACCGAGCACCTGCGGACCCACAGCAAGGACCATCACTCACGTCGTGGGCTGCTGATGCTGGTGGGTCGCCGACGCAGGTTCCTTAATTACTTGCAGCGCAGCGATCTGGAGCGCTACCGGGCTCTCGTACGCGAGCTCGGGCTCCGGAAGTGACCGAGTCGCCCACGCGCGACGAGGTCATCCCTGCAGGAGCGCCGGCCCCCGACTTCACCCTGCGCCGCGAGGATGGCGGCGAGTTCACTCGTGCGGATCTCGAGGGCCAGACGACCGTCCTGGTGTTCTACCCGTTCGCCTTCAGCCCCGTGTGCACGAACCAGTTGAACCTCTACGAGGAGGTGCTGCCCGAGTTCCGCGAGCGCGGCGCGACCCTCTACGGGGTCTCGTGCGACGCCGCCTACTCGCAGACTGCGTTCCGGCAGAAGCTGGGCGTGAGCATCGAACAGCTCTCGGACTTCGAGCCCAAGGGGGCGGTGTGCCGGGCGTTCGGCGTCTACCACCCCGGGGGCTTTCCCCAGCGCGCGCTTGTGCTGATCGGCCCCGACGCCGTCGTCAGGTGGAGCTACCGGGCGCCATCGCCCGGTGAGCTCCCCGGAGCCAACCTGATCTTCGACGCACTCGGCTGAGGCGATGGGTCTCGGGTCCGCGCCCGTCCCTCCGGCCGGCGCCGAGGATCACGTCCGCGGCCCGGCGGACGCGTTGGTGGTGATCGAGTACGCCGACTTCGAGTGCCCTTACTGTGCGGTCGTCGATGGCCGTCTGCAGGGAAGGCGGCTACGGCGCGTGTTCAGGCACTTCCCGGTTCGCTCCAGCCATCCGCGCGCATGGGCGGCTGCGTGCGCGGCCGAGGCGGCCGGTCTTCAGGGGCGCTTCTGGGAGATGCATGACTCGCTGTTCGCCGACCAGGCCAGGCTCGAGGATCCGCACCTGTGGGAGCGAGCCCGCGATCTCGGGTTAGACCTCGAGCGCTTCGACGCCGATCGCCACGGCGACGCGGTGCGCGAGCGGGTCCGTCGCGACTTCGAATCCGGGATCCGCGCGGGCGTCGTCACCACGCCGACCCTGTTCACCGCCGATGGCAGTCATGCCGGCCTCATCGCGCCGGAGGTGCTCGATCGCCTCCAGTCAGCCGGCGAGTGAGGGGGAGGAGCCGACCGTCCGGGAGGCGGCGAACTCGGGCAGGGTGAGGGCGAAGATCGAGCCAGTCCGAGTGCGAGCGACCGTGCATCGGCCGCCGTGCCCCTTGGCGATCGCGTCGACGATCGCCAGTCCGAGCCCCACCCCGCCGGCCGACCGCGTGCGGGCCGCGTCTGCGCGGGCGAACCGGTCGAAGATCCGGTCGAGCGCCTCCGGCGGCACCCCGCCGCCCTCGTCCTCGACCTCGATCAGCACCAACCCTCCTCCGGCTGCCCGCGCCCGCAGCTCGATCGCATCGTGCTCGCCGGTGAACTTGACCGCGTTCTCGATCAGCGCGTCGAGCGCCGCGCGCAGGCGCTCGGGATCGACGGCCAGACGCCCGGGAGCGAGCGGGCCCAGCCGCCACGCCCTTGGAGCCACGTCGGACCAGCGCATGAACACGTCCTCGAGGAACGGCTCGAGCTCGATCTCCTCGATGCGCAGGAAGTCGGGCTGGTCGGCGTTGGCGAGCAGCAGCAGCCGCTCGATGATCGCGTCGATTCGTGCCAGTTCCTCGAGCGCGACGTCGATCTCGCCCGGGTGGTCGAGATCCGGGCGGATCAGCTCCAGATGCCCGCGGGCGATCGTCACCGGCGTGCGCAGCTCGTGCGAGGCGTCGTGGATGAAGCGCTCCTGGCGCTCGAGCAGTGAGCGCCGCTCCTCGGCCCGGCCTTCGGCGATCCGCTGCGACTCCACCCGGCGGCGCGCGTGCCACACCATGGCCAGGAACATCGCCGCCATCAGCGGCACCTCGAACAGCTCGCCCCACAGCTGGATCCCGTCGAAGGCGTCGAGCGAGATCGAGACCGCCGTGCACAGCATCACGCACGCCAGCACGACCAGCGTCGCGCCCATCGGCCACACCCGGAAGCCGTAGAGCAACGTCAGGCTGATCCAGACGAAGTGGAACGGGATCGTCTCCCAGCTCGGCGACGCGATCATCGCCGCGTAGTTGAGTGCCGCGAAGACGAGCCACAGGAGCTCGACCCGGTAGCGCCGGAACGTTACGGACAGCTCAGGCCGCGGCGCGATATCCAGCATTTCGCACGGTTTCGATCGGCGCGTCGGGGCCAAGCCGCCGCCGCAGGCGCCGGACGCACACGTCGACGACGTTCGAGCGCGGATCGAAGTCGTATCCCCAGACCTCCGAGAGCAGCCGCTCGCGGCTGATCACCTGACCGACATGGGCCATCAGGAAATGCAGGAGGCGGAACTCGCGGTCCGAGAGGTCGGCCACGGTGTCGCCGACGCGGGCCTGGCGGCTGGCCAGGTCGAGCCTCAGGCCCCCGACGCGGATCACCGTGCCGTCGTCGTTGACCCGCGCGTGGCGCAGCTGCACGCGGGCGCGAGCGAGAAGCTCGTCGAGCGAGAACGGCTTGGCGACGTAGTCGACGGCACCGAGCTCGAAGCCGCGCAGCTTGGTCGGCAGATCGCTGCGCGCAGACAGAATCAGCACCGGCAGTCGGAGCGCCGCAGCGTGCAGCCTGCGAGCGCATCGAGCCCGCTCAGGCCGGGGAGGAGCAGGTCGAGGATCACGAGGTCGTAGTCGCCTGCGAGCGCCCGCTCGAGGCCCTGCTCGCCGTCCTCGACGACGTCGACCCCGAACCCCTCGGCCTCGAACGCGCGGGCCAGAAACGCGCGGATTCGTGCCTCGTCCTCGACGATCAGTATCCGCATCTCCCGTCCTCCGTCTCCTGCGCAGACCATAACTCTTCGAGGGAGATGACGTGCAAATGACGGTCCGATGACATCTGCTGTCATCTGCCGGTTGGAGTCGTGATCGGCCGTTGTATAAACGCCCGCCTCAGAGCGAGGAGCGTGCTTGACCGTAGGCGCAAGGCGAGCGATTGGCGGTGGTGGTCGGTGCGGTGTTGGTCGTCGCGCTGATCGTGCTCGTACATCGGTCTGTTCCTGACCACGTCGCCGGGCGCCTCGGCCTCGGCGACCACATCCGCGGGAACGACCCAGCTCTTCTCTGGCCACGGTCGCGGCCGCCGAGCTGTCCGACCCGCATCCGACCTGGGTCTCCTACTACGCGATCGACGCGAACAGCAAGAACTGGCGCCACGTGACCACGTACGTGCTGCCCGGCAACACGCTCGTCCACGTCACGATCTACCAGTTCGACGGCCAGTCGGGCCTGCGCAACCCATTCATCTCCCAGGCCCAGGGCACCGTCGGCGGGAGCTTCCTGCTCAACGGCAAGCCGACCAACACGATCTCGCCCGGACGCCGCCTCGCACATCTTCGCGATCCCCCAGCTCGGCGTCTCCGTGCCACTCGTGGGATTCCCGACAGCGCCAAGAACCCGTGCAACAACGCGCCGTGCCCGCTGAGCACCGACCACTAGACGATCCAGTTCACGTTCCGCACGGGGCCGAAGGGGCTGTACCGCTGGCAGTGCTTCGTGCCCTGCGCGGCGGGCTTCATCCAGGGGTTCGGCGGACCGATGCAGACGGTCGGCTACATGGACGGCTTCATCAAGGTCGTCTGAGGACGCGCTGAGCATGGATCAGAAGCACCACTTCCGCATCGTCGTCACTCTGGCTGATCGGGCCACGGTGATCCTGACCCCGATCGTCGTGTTCGTGCTCGCGCCCGGAATGCCGCCCGGCAACGGCACGGTCCAGTCGGCGGGCCAGGTCACCGACAACACCGTGCTGATGGGCATCGCCACGCCGGTCGCGCTGGCCGTGCTCGTGTACTTCGGCTACGCGCTCGTCGTGTTCCGCGAGCGCAACCCCGACACCGTCGTCGACGGCCCCGCCGTGCGCGGCAACTCGAGCGTCCAGTTCTGGTGGCTGATCGTGACGACGGTGATCGTCCTGTTCCTGGCCGCCTATGGCTCGATCCGACTGCTCTCCGACGGCTCCGGGGGCGGTCAGGGACCGAACCCGATCGCTACGCCGGCCTCGTTCAAGGCCCACGCGCCGCTCCAGGTCCAGGTGATCGCCCAGCAGTGGGCGTTCACCTATCGCTTCCCCTCCTACGGCGGCGTCGAGACCCAGCATCTGAGCCTCCCCGCGAACACCGAACTCGAGTTCCACGTCACCTCGCTCGACGTGATCCACTCGTTCTGGGCCTACCAGCTCGGGGTCAAGGCCGACGCCAACCCGGGACTGGACAACGTCGCCTACGTGAACACGAGGGGCCCGCTGAACTTCGGCGTCCGCTGCGCCGAGCTGTGCGGCGTGTGGCACGGCTACATGTTCGACAACAGCGGCCATGTGGTCAGCAAGCCGCAGTTCACGATGTGGATCGCCAAGCAGCAGGTGGCCAACGCCCAGGCCACCAAGTCACTGCCGCCCTACTCGACGACGTACTTCCCGGACCCGCAGAGGAGAGGTGGATGAGCTCGATTGCCGCCCCGGCCCCCGTGAACCCCCCGGTCTGGCGGCGCCTGATGGGGTTCAACCTGCTCACCGCGGATCATCGCCGGAATCATCGGCTCGGTTCATCGGCTACTGGATCGGCGGCCTGATCCATGCGCCGAGCCTCGACTTCTTCGCCGACACCGGCGCAGAACGACATCGCGATCATGCTCGGCTACCTGTTCGGCGTGATCGGCTTCCTGCCGGCCTCGGGTTCCTCAACTACCCGCTGCGGCGGATGCTCGGCCATCCGCCCACCCTGGCCGAGCACGAGAGCGAGGGGCAGGGGACTCGGGCGCTACTTCCGCCTCTGCACCGACCACAAGGTCGTGGCGATGCAGTACCTGGTCGGCGTCGGCGTGTTCTTCTTCGTCGGCGGCGTGAACGCGATGTTCATCCGCACCGAGCTGCTGTCGCCGACCAACCACGTCTTCGGCCCCAACCAGTACCTCACGCTCGTCGGTTTGCACGGCACGATGATGATGGGCGTGATGACCTCGGGCATCCTCGGGCCGTTCGCCAACTACGTCGTGCCGCTCATGATCGGCTCGCGGCGGATGGCCTTCCCGCGGATCGAGGCGTTCACGTTCTGGCTGCTGATGGCGGCCGGGCGTGATTCTGTCACGACGATCTTCTTCGGCGGCTTCCAGACCGGCTGGACCGGATACCAGCCGCTCGGCGGCCAGAACACCGCGGGCTACGACGCCTACATCGGCTTCTTCGCGCTCGTCGGGATGTCGATGACGCTGCTCGGCTTCAACCTGCTGGCCACGATCATCACGATGCGGGCGCCGGGGATGACGTGGTCACGGCTGCCGATCTTCTGCTGGGGCGTGCTCTCGACCTCGGCGCTGATGATGCTGGCGGCGCCGATGCTCATCGCCACGCTGTTGATGGGGACGCTTCGACCGCACCGTCCAGACGACATTCTTCGTCCCGGGCGGCGGCGGCAGCCCGTATCTGTTCCAGAACCTGTTCTGGGTGTTCGGCCATCCCGAGGTATACGTCCTGGCGCTCCCGGGCTTCGGGATCGTGCTCGAGCTCCTGCCCGTGTTCTCGCGCAAGCCGTCTGTGGGGCTACCGCCTGGCCGTGGCGGGGATGCTCGGAGTCGGCCTGCTCAGCTTCTTCGTCTGGCAGCACCACCTGTTCGTCAGCGGCATCAACGCCGACCTGCGGCCGTTCTACATGCTCTCCACCGAGCTGATCTCGCTGCCCACCGGCTTCATCTTCCTGTGCGCGATGGGAACGCTATGGCGGGGGCGAATACGGTTCACGGTGCCGATGTTGTTCTGCCTCGGATGGGTGTTCAACTTCCTCTGGGGCGGCGTTCTCGGGCGTGTTCCTGTCCGACGTTCCGAGCGACGTCACTCACGCACGGCAGCTTCTTCTCGATGGCGCACTTCCACTACACGATCATGGGCGGGCTGGTGTTCACCTTCTTCGCCGCGATCTACTACTGGGGGCCGAAGATGACCGGCTTCAAGTTCAACGAGCGGCTGGGGAAGATCCACTTCTGGACCCTGTTCATCGCCTTCAACTCGACCTTCGCGCCGCTGTTCGCGCTCGGTTTCCTGGGCCAGCCGCGGCGCGTGGTCACCTATCCGACTCCACCTCCAGGGACTGAACGACTGGGTCTCGATCTCGGCCTTCGTGATCGGGCTCTCGATGCTCGTGTTCCTCTACAACGTGATCTCGTCGCTGCTGTTCAAGCGCGAGCCGGCCGAGCCCAACCCGTGGCACTCGAAGTCGGCCGAGTGGCAGCTGCCGACGCCGGTTCCGGTCCATGACTTCGACCGGATCCCGGTGTTCGACGCCGATCCCGTACCCCTATGGCGTCGAGGCACCGGCACGCGCCCCTGTCCGCGGCGCCGGGCGCCGCGCCGGCGGAAGCGTCATACCCATGCCAGATGGAGCGCTCAGCCCCCGTCGCGGTCGCACATCGAGCCCGAGCCACGCGAGTGGCAGCCGCGAGCAGTCTGGATCAGCGCCCGCATGCTGTGCGGCGTGATCTCGTTCTTCTTCATCGTCCTTCCTGTTCGCGTACTTCTATCTGCGCGCGCTCAACATCAACCACGCTGGAAGGTCGGGCGCGGTCAACCCGTCGCTGGGCCTCGGAACGAGCATCATGGCCGCTGCTCCTGCTCAGCGCGGTCGTCTTCCGGCTCGGCACCAGCCGCGTGGCCGACACGCTGTCCTCGGGGATCGTCGCGCTCGTCCTCGGCCTGATCGCCATCGTGCTCCAGATCGTCGAGTACTTCACGCTTGGCTTCGGCGCCGCCAGCGGCGGCTACGCCAGCGTGTTCATCGGCTGGACGGTGCTACATGCGCTGGTCGCGCTGTTCGGGCTGTACTGGATCGAAACCCAGATGGCCAGCCTGTGGCGAGCGCGAACGAGGGCGGGATCCACCGGCCCGTCCGGCCGAGGGCGTGCCGGCCGACGACATCGGGCCTCTCCGAGCCGGGATCGAGGCGTGCTCGTTCTACTGGGCGTTCTTCGTCGCGATCGGCGTGCTCGCGTACATCGTCCTCTACGTGGTCTAGTGTGATTGACGTCGTCCGTGGCGGTCCGGTGAGGACGGGCCGATGAACTGGGCCAATTGGACGATCGATCCGTCGCTCGCCTACGTGGCGATCGCGGGCTCCTGTACTGGCTGGGGTCTCGGCCGATGCGGCCCGACGCCCGCCAACGGCTGCGGACCGTGTCATTCGCCGCCGGACTGTTGACCATCGTGATCGCGCTCGACTCGCCGATCGACACGTACGCCGATCAGCTGTTCTGGGTGCACATGCTCCAGCACATCCTGCTGCTGACCGTGGCGCCGCCGCTGATCCTGCTCGGCCGGCCGTGGCCCCGGATGTGGCGGGCGCTGCCGCTGAGACGCGCACCACCGCGGGCCGGACCATAGCCCGCGCGTCCTGGACCGAGCCGCTGAGATGGATCGCCGGCCCGGTCGCTGGCATGGGTGCTGTTCAACGCGGCGATCGTCGCGTGGCACATCCCCGTCGCCTACAACGCGACCCTGACCTCGCGGCCGGTACACAACCTCGAGCACGCGATGTTCTTCTTCACTCGGGCTGCTGTTCTGGGCCCGGGTGATCGATCCGGGCCCGCTCCGCCCGCGGCTGATCTGGCCCGTACGGGTCGCCTACGTGGTCGGCGCGATGATCGTCGGCTGGGTGCTCGCGATCGCGCTCGTGCTCGTCCCGCATCCGCTCTATGCGCACTACGCCGCGCTCCTGCACCGGCCCGGGGGAATCTCCGCCCTCACCGACCAGCAGATCGCCGCCGGGGTCATGTGGGTGCCGGGCTCGATCGCCTACACGATCACGATGCTGATCGGCTTCTACCGCTGGCTCGAGCCCGAGGGCAGTGCACGGGCGCGGCGGGCGGCGCTCACGACCTGAGAAGCAGAAAGGGGATCCATGCCATCGATTCCGATTGCCAGTAGCTTCCTCGCCGGCTCGCTGCTATCGCTGCTGCTGCCGGTCGCGCTGCTGATCGGACTCGTGGTCTGGTACGTCCGGACGGTCCAGAAGGTGCCGAAGGAGCCGCCGCCGACCGAGGTGGCACCGATCGCGACCGAGGCGAGTGATCCGGGACCGACCGCTGGATGAGCACTGACGCGGAGATCCGCCCAAGCCCGCAGGGCTCGCGGTTCCATGCCGGTTGGATCGTCGCCGCGCTGGCGGCGGCCGCGCTGCTCGGCGTCGGCATCGGCGTGGCCGTGCACCTCGTCCGCGGCTCCTCGACCTCCGCGCCCGCCGTGTCCATCCCGCTTCACAATGGGCTGCACGGCCAAGCCACCTGGGCGGCCGGCGCGCTCCCGGCCCCGCCGATCACGACGCTCGTCGATCAGACCGGACGACGGTTCTCGCTCGCCTCGCTGCACGGCCGGACCGTCGCGATCGCGTTCTTCGACTCCTACTGCAAGCAGGCGTGCCCGCTGGAGGGCCGGGCGCTCGCCGCGGCCGAGCGCTCGCTCCCCGCTGCCAGGCGCCCGGTGCTCGTGGTCGTCAGCGTCAACCCGCGCGACACGCCCGCCAGCACCCGCCGGGCCGTCGCGCAAGTGGGGCCTCGCCGGCGTCGCCGGCTGGCACTGGCTGCGCGGGAGCCACGCCCTACTCGCGCGCGTCTGGAAGGCGTACCACATCTTCGTCGCCCCGCCCGCGAACGGCGACATCGCGCACACCGAGGCCCTCTACCTGATCGACCGCCACGGCGACGAGCGCTCGGCCTATCTGTATCCGTTCGCCACCCGGTTCGTGACCGGCGACCTGGCGGCGCTCTCGCGGAGCGGGAGGTCCTAGCCGCGGTGGTCGTCGTCTCGGAATCGGTCAAGGCACTCCCGGCTCCCGCGCGAGCGCTGCCGGCCCCCGGCCGCGGTGCGTCGGCGGTGCTGCGCGACTACGCCACGCTGACCAAGCCGCGGATCATGTCGCTGCTCGTGCTCACCGCCGTCTGCTCGATGGTCGCGGGCGCCCACGGCGCGCCTGACGCCGTGGCGCTGGCGGCGCTCGCGCTCGGCGGCGCGCTCGCATGTGGCGGCGCCAGCGCGCTCAACCATGTTCTCGATCGCGATATCGACCGGCTGATGGGACCGCGCACGGCCTCGCGCCCGGTGGCCGCCGGACGGATCGCGCCGGCGCGCGCGGTCGTGTTCGGGCTCGTCGCTGCCGGTCCTGTCGTTTGTGGTCCTGACCGCGCTCGCCAACGTCCGGCGGCGGCCCTGTCGCTGCTCGGCGGCGCCTTCTACGTGCTCGTGTACACGCTGTGGCTGAAGCGCTCCACGCCGCAGAACATCGTCATCGGCGGCGCTGCGGGGGCGATACCGCCGCTCGCCGGCTGGGCCGCGGCGAACGGCCGCGTCGGCCTCGGCGCCGTGTTCCTGTTCGCGATCGTGCTGCTTGTGGACACCGCCGCACTTCTGGGCGCTCGCGTTGCTGCTGGCGCCGCGCTACGCGGCCGCCGAGTGCCGATGCTGCCGGTCGTTCGCGGCCCGCGCGCGACGCCTCCGCAGGTGCTGCGCTACTCGGTCGCGCTCGTCGCGGTGACGCTGCTCCCGGGTGCGGTGGGGACGTTCGGCGCCGTGTACCTCGGCGGCCGCCGTGCTGCTCGGAGCCGTCCTGTGCGTCCTGGCGTGGCGGCTGTGCCGCGACCTGACGCCCGCCCGGGCCGCGCTGCTGTTCCACTACTCGCTGCTGTACCTGGCGCTGCTGTTCGTGGCCGTGGCGCTCGACGCAGTAATCCGCTGATCACCGGCCCCGGGCGCAGCGCCCGCGTGGACCCGCTCCAAGTCGGCGATCGTCGGCGTGCGGCCCCGCAGGGTCTGCCCGCCGGCGGGTGGGGCGAGCGCCGCTCGAACGAGGTCCATCTGCCGCTCGGCGATGCCCGGGTCGACCTGCTGGAAGGACATGGCCGCCTGGCACACGCCCTTGACGAGCATCAGCACGTCAAGCGCGCCCACGTCGCCGCGGATCGCGCCCGCCTGCCTGAGCTCGGGAGAGCATCTCGGCGAGTGTGTTCGACCAACTCGTCGTGGGCGGAGCGGATCTCGCTCGTTGGCGAGGAACTCGTCTGCCACCGCCTCGAACAGGGCGCGGTTGAGCTGCTGGAAGCCGACCATCTCGTCCAGGAACAGGAACAGCGCTCCGCCCGGATCGTCGGCCCTCGAGCAGCTCGCGGCCGCGCGTCGTTCGCGTCGTTCATCCGCTGCGCGACGATCGCCGCGATCAGATGCTCCTTGGTCGGGAAGTTCCGAAACAGCGTCCCGCGCCCGACGCCCGCCCGTTCCGCGATCTCGCCGACGCCGACCTCGAGCCCGCGCTCACAGAACAGGCTCTCGGCGGCGTCGAGCAGCCGCCGCCGGTTGCGCTCGGCATCGGCCCGTAAGCGTGCCTCTCCTCTGGAGCCATCGTCGTCCACATTGTCTCGCCTATCGCAACGGCCGTCCGACGGGGTCAGCTCGACCTCGACGTCCTGCGAGATGCCGTCGGCGCAGACCCAGCGACCAGGATTACCGCGCCGGCGGCCAGCATCACCGCGGCCGCGGCGAAGGCGACCTGGTAGCCGGCGACGAGCGTGCGGCCGGCGTCGGCGCCGCGTAGTCGCGCGTGACGCAGGCTGCTCGTCCGGCTCGCCGCGAGCGTCGCGAGGATCGCCAGGCCGAGCGAGCCGCCGACCTGCTGGGCGGTGTTGAACAGCCCGGAGGCGAGACCGGAGTCCTCGCGTCTTCACGCCGCTGGTCCCGAGGAGCGTGATCGGGACGAACGCCAGCCCCATCCCGATGCTCATCGGCATCAGCCCGGCGAGCAGGTCGCCGGCGTAGGTGCCGTGGACCGGCACCTGCGTGAGCCACGCCATGCCGGCGGCCGCGAGCGAGATCCCGATCACCGAGACGTTGCGCACCCCGATCGCGCGGATCAGCTGCTGCGCGATCCCGGCGCCGATCGCGATGCCCGGCGGTCACCGGGAGGAACGCGAGCCCCGCCCGCAGCGGGCTGTAGCCGAGGATCTCCTGGACGTACAGCGAGGCGAAGAAGAACATCCCGAACATCCCGGAGGCGACGAGCAGCAGCACGCCGTCGCCGACCGCGAGCGTCCGCACGCGGAAGATGCTGAGGCGCATCAGCGGAGCGATCGCTGCGGCGCTCGATGAAGAGCGAATGCCGCCAGCAGGCCAGCGCCGGCCGCGAGCAGGCCGATCGTCCGGGCCGAGCCCCAGCCGTATGCCTGAGCCTTGATGATCGCGTAGACGAGCACGACCAGCCCGGCGGTCACCGTCACGGCGCCGGCGAGATCGAACGACCGGTGCTCGGTCTCGACGCGCGACTCGGGCACGAACCGCGCCGCGAGCGCGAGCGCGAACACCCCGACCGGGACGTTGACGATGAAGATCCACGGCCACGACGCGAGGTCGGTCAGCACGCCGCCGAGCAGCAGGCCGACGGCGCCGCCGCCGGCCGCGATCGCGCTCCAAACGCCCAGCGCCCGGGTGCGCTCGCGAGTGCTCGGTGAAGGTCGTCGTGATGATCGACAGCGCGGCCGGCGAGAGCAGCGCGCCGCCGAGACCCTGCAGCGCCGCGGCCGGCGATCAGCATCGCGATCGTCTGCGACCAGCCCATTCAGCAGCGAGGCGAGTGAGAACAGCGCCACGCCGGCGATGAACAGGCGCTTGCGGCCGAGCAGGTCAGCCAGCCCGCCCGCCGAGCAGCAGGAAGCCGCCGAAGACGAGCGTGTAGGCGTTGACCACCCACTGCAGGCTGGCGGCGGAGAAGCTGCAGGCCGCGCTGGATCGAGGGCAGCGCGACGTTCACGATCGTCGCGTCGAGCACGACCATGAACTGCGCCAGGCACGCGATCACGAGGATCAGCCACTTGCGCCTGTCGCTGACCTGTCGAGGCGCCTCGACGATCGTCGCCGCGGGGGCGCGGGCGCCGTCGGCGGCGGCGGGGTTCTCATCGGGAGCGGGGGAGGCGGCCTGGGCCGCGGGCAGGGACAGGGAATCTGCTGCGCTCATCGGGACTCCTGTGGACGTTGAGGTAAACTGGACGACACGGTCCGGTTAACCTACCACAAGCGGACCCTGCGGTCCGGTTAGCTGCGTTTCCTGCTCACGTGCCGCGGCGATGGCCGGCCCCGCATCACAGTCGCCCAACACAATTCGCGACGGGCCAGCCCCGCCCGCTACCATCGTCACCGTTCGGAACAAAAGAAGAGAAACGAAGCACTCCGCCGACCGAAGGGCGGAGGAGAAGGGAATTGAATATGTCTGACGCCGTTACGCGCGTGTCTGTCGAGATCGAGGGCAAGGAGATCTCGTTCGAGACCGGCAAGTTGGCCAAGCAGGCCTCCGGCGCCGTCGTCGTCCGTGCGGGCGACACCATGGTCCTCTGTACCGCCACGGCGGGAAATCATCCGCGACGTCGACTTTCTACCGCTCACCGTAGATGTCGAGGAGCGGATGTACGCGGCCGGGAAGATCCCCGGCTCATTCTTCAAGCGCGAGGGCCGCGCGGGGGAGAAGGCGACGCTGACCGCGCGCCTGATCGACCGGCCGATCCGCCCGCTGTTCCCCAAGGGCTGGCGGTATGAGACCCAGCTCGTGGCGATCCCGGTCTCGGTCGACCACGTCAACCCGTACGACATCCTCGCGATGAACGGCGCCTCCGCGGCGCTGATGGTCTCCCACATCCCGTTCCCGACGCCGGTCGGCGCGGTGCGGATCGGCAAGGTCGACGGCAACTTCGTCGTCAACCCGAGCGAGGAGGACCTGGTCGAGAACACCGACCTCGACCTGATCGTCGCCGGCACCGACGAGGCGATCCTGATGGTCGAGGCCGGCGCGAACGAGATCCCCGAGGCCGAGATCCTCGACGCCCTCGACATCGCCCACGAGGAGATCAAGAAGCTCTGCGCCGCCCAGCGCGAGCTGGCCGAGAAGGCCGGCAAGCCGAAGATCGAGGTCGAGGTCCCCGAGGTCAGACGCCGACCTCTACGAGCAGATCAAGGCCTCGCACGGCGCGGCGCTCGACGCCGCCACGCAGGTCGAGGACAAGCTCGAGCGCCAGGACGCCTGCAAGGCGGTCGAGGAGCAGGTTATCACGCAGTACTCGGGTGATCCCGAGGCCGAGACCTACGCCGAGTACCGGACCAACGCCCAGCGCGCATTCGACAAGCTCGAGAAGACGCTGATCCGCGAGCGGATCGCGGTCCACAAGAAGCGCCCCGACGGCCGCAGCACCGAGGAGATCCGGCCGATCTCGATCGAGGTCAGCGTCGCTCCCCGAACGCACGGCTCGGCGCTGTTCACGCGCGGCCAGACGCAGGCGCTCAGCGTCGTCGCGCTCGGCACGACGCGCGAGGAGATGCGGCTCGACACGCTCGGGCTGGAGACCGCCAAGCGCTACTTCCACCACTACAACTTCCCGCCGTTCTCGGTCGGGGAGGCGGGCTTCATGCGCGGACCCAAGCGCCGCGACATCGGCCACGGCGCGCTCGCCGAGCGGGCCCTCGTGCCGATGATCCCGAGCCAGGAGGAGTTCCCCTACACGATCCGCGTCGTCTCGGACATCCTCGAGTCCAACGGTTCGTCCTCGATGGCGAGCGTGTGTGGCTCGACGCTGTCGCTGATGGACGCCGGCGTGCCGATCAAGGCACCGGTGGCCGGCATCGCGATGGGCCTGATCAAGGAGGGCGACGACTACGTCATCCTCACCGACATCGCGGGCGTCGAGGACCACCTCGGCGACATGGACTTCAAGGTCGCCGGCACCGAGCACGGCATCACCGCGCTGCAGATGGACATCAAGATCACCGGCGTGACGTTCGAGATCATGCGCGACGCGCTGACCCAGGCCAGGACGCGCGCGGAACTTCATCCTCGGCGAGATGGCGAAGGTCATCGAGCACCGCGGACCGAGCTGTCCAAGCACGCGCCGCGGATCTCCACGATCCAGATCGACCCCGAGAAGATCGGCCTGCTGATCGGCAAGGGCGGCGAGACGATTCGCTCCCTGCAGGAGGAGTTCGAGTCCCAGATCGACGTCAACGACGAGGGCCAGGTTCTCGTCTACGCCGCCGACGGCGAGCGCGGCGACGCGCTCGTCGACCGCATCCGCGTCGATGACCAAGGAGGTCGAGGTCGGCGACGAGTTCAGCGGCAAGGTCGTCAAGACGACCGCGTTCGGCGCGTTCGTCGAGCTCTCGAAGGGCACCGACGGGCTGCTCCACATCTCCAACATCGCCCCCGGCCGCCGCATCGCGACGGTCGAGGAGGTCCTCAACAAGGGCGACGAGCTCGAGGTGCGCGTGGTCGAGGTCGACCGCGAGCGCGGCCGGATCGGACTGCGCCTGGCCGACGATCCGGATGTCGCCGGCAAGAGCGTCGAGGAGCTCGCCACCGTCGGCAGCGGCGACGGCGGTCCCGCGCCGCGAGCGCAGCGATCGCGACGGCCGAGACCGCGGCCACGCCGTGACCGCGATCGCGACCGTGACCGCGACCGCGACCGTGATCGCGATCGCGACGGGGGTCGGGTGCGCGACCGCGACCCCGACCGGCCGCGCTCGTAGCGACACGGTGGCGCAGGAGCACCGGCTGACGACGCTCGAGTCGGGCGTCCGGATCGTGACGGAGGCGATGCCCTCCGTCCGATCCGTGTCGCTCGGGTTCTGGATCGGCACCGGCTCGCGGACCGAGAGCGATGAGCAGGCGGGCCTGTCCCACCTGCTCGAGCACCTTCTGTTCAAGGGCTCCTCGAAGTACGGGTCGCTGGAGATCGACCAGATCTTCGACGCCATGGGCGCCGAGCTGAACGCCGGCACCGGCAAGGAGACGACCTCGGTCTATGCCCGCGTGATCGACCAGCACCTGCCCGAGGCGTTCGACGTGATGGCCGACATGGTGTTCCGCCCGGCGCTCAACGACATCGAGTCCGAGCGGGCCGTGATCCTCGAGGAGATCGCGATGTACGAGGACGATCCCCAGGAGAAGGTGTTCGACGTGCTCGGCGAGGCCGTGTTCGGCGACCACCCGCTCGGCCGCGCGATCATCGGCCGCGCCCCGGTGATCGCCGACACCCCGCCGGCCGAGATCGCTCGCTTCCACGCCTCGCGCTACGTGCCGGAGAACATCGTGATCGCCGCCGCCGGCGCGATCGACCACGAGCACCTGGTGTCGCTGGCCGCAGAGCGCGTGTCCGCGGCGACGGCTTCGCCGCCGATCGGCAACGGCGCCGGCTCACCCGGCGGGCGCGAGCGCGAGCCGGCGCTTCGAGCGCAAGGACACCGAGCAGTACCACGTCTGCATCGGGGGCCCGGGCCTCTCCCGCCACGACGACCGGCGGTTCGCGATGCGCGTGCTCGACACGATCTTCGGCGGCACGTCGTCCTCACGGCTGTTCCAGGAGATCCGCGAGCGGCGCGGCCTCGCCTATGCCGTCTACTCGTTCACCAGCGCCTACCAGGACACCGGTCAGGTCGGCCTGTACGTGGGCACCCGGCCGGAGAATCTGACCGAGGCGCTCAGCGTGGTCGGGCAGCGAGCTCGGTCGGCTGCGCGAGGAACCGGCGACCGCCGAGGAGCTCCACCGGGCCAAGGAGAACCTGAAGGGCCGCGTGGTCCTGGCGCTCGAGTCGACCGGCGCGCGGATGAACCGGCTCGGATCGGAGATCCTCGCCGGCGCACCCGCTGCTCTCCCTCGACGAGGTGGTGGAGGGGATCGACGCGGTGACGCTCGAGGACCTGGCCGCTCTCGCCCATGAGCTGTGGGCGCCCGAGCGCCTTTCGAGCGCCGGCATCGGACCCGACGAGGCGCAGTTCGAGGAGGGCTGTCGCCAGCGCGCTCGGGGCGGGCGGTGGCGTGAGTCCGATCCGGGTCGCCGTGGCCGGCGCCGCGGGACGGATGGGGCAGACCGTGTGCCGGGCGGTCGAGGGCGCCGAGGATATGGAGCTGACCGGCCGCGCCGATCCGGCGCTCGGCACCTCCGTCGGCGAGGTGCTGGAGGCGGCCGACGTGCTGGTCGACTTCACGATCCCCGGCACCGCGGTGGACAACGCCCGCGCGGCCGTGACCGCCGGCGTTCACGTCGTGATCGGGACCACCGGCTTCGAGATCGAGGAGCTGACCGGACTGAGCGGCGCGAACATCTTCATCGCGCCCAACTTCGCGATCGGCGCTGTGCTGATGACGCAGTTCGCCGCCGAGGCGGCCCGGCACATGGCGAAGGCCGAGATCATCGAGCTGCACCACGACCGCAAGGTCGACGCGCCGAGCGGCACGGCCGCGCGAACGGCCGAGCTGATGGGTGGCTCGACGTGCCGATCCACTCGGTCCGCCTCCCCGGGCTGGTCGCCCACCAAGAGGTGATCCTGGGCGACGTGGGGCAGACGCTCACGATCCGCCACGACTCGATCGATCGCGAGTCGTTCATGCCCGGCGTGCTGCTCGCGATCCGGCGCGTCGGATCGCTGCCGCGCTCGCCCGTCGTCGGGCTCGAGCACCTGCTCGACTGACCCGGGGTGACGGGCTATCCGGGCGGAGTCTGCGGCCCACGGGTCGCCGGATCTCGGCGGCCCTCTTCGTGTCTCTGGACGTCGAGCCCGGCCCTGAGCATGTTCAGGTACAGGCCGACGACCATCTCCCGCGGGACGTCGGGATGCTCGAGCCACCAGTTCGCGAGCGACTCCCCGGCTCCGACGACGGCGTGGGCGATCGCGTCGGCGGCGCCGGGCTCGAGCCGGCCGGCCGGAGGCGCCGACTCGATCATCCGACGAATCGCCAGCGTGATCTGAGCCCGCAGCGAGGCCACCTCGTCGGCCAGTGGGCGGCTCGAGGTCAGCTCACTGAACAGCACGGTCCATCCGTCCCGGTGCTCCTCCACGAAGGCCAGGAACTCCTCGATCCTCGCCTCCACGCGGGCCAGCGGGTCGCGCTCGCGTGGGGCCGCCCCGACGACCCGCTCGAGCAGCTCGGTGCCCGTTCGCTCGATGTAGGCGACGTACAGCCCCTCCTTGGAGCCGAAGTAGGCGTACAGCATCGGCTTTGAGACGCCGGCCAACTCCGCGATCTCATCCATCGAGGACGAGAAGTAGCCGCCGCGGGCAAATACCTGTCCGGCCACCTCGAGGATCTGACGCTCGCGCTCGGCACGCGGCATCCCGCGCGTGCCGGACCTGCGGCGCGGGGGCGAGGTTAGGGATCGCGCTGAATCGGATATTACCCACGAGTAGATGCCCGAAAAGGGAGCCCTACCAAACGTGCATCCGATCCAGCGCCGGCTTCTGCGGGCGCTCGAGGCGCTGAGCACCCCGCTGCTCCCCGACGACTACCTGGAGATGATCAACCCGCTGTGGTCGACGCGCGAGCTCCGCGGCCGTGTCGAGGAGGTGCGGCATGAGACGGCCGAGGCGGCGACGATTCTGATCAAGCCGGGCTACCGCTGGCCCGGGCACAAGCCCGGCCAGTTCATCCGCATCGGGATCGACATCGACGGGGTGCGCCACTGGCGCGCCTACTCGCTCACCTCCGACCCGTACCGCGAGGACGGTCTCATCAGCATCACCCCCAAGAGGGTCGACGCGGGCAAGGTGTCCCCGTTCCTGGTCTCACAGACCCGCCCGGGAACGATCGTCTCGCTCAGCACGATCGAGGGCGACTTCGTGCTCGACGACCCTCGGCCGGACAGGCTTCTGTTCATCAGCGGCGGAAGCGGGGTGACGCCGATCATGAGCATGCTGCGCCACCTGGACCACTACGACGAGCTGGGCGACGCCGTACTGCTGCACTCGGCCCGTCACACCGACGACGTGATCTTCGGGGACGAGCTGCGGTCCCTGGCACGGCGCAACGACGGATTCCGGCTGCACGAACAGCTGACCCGCGACAACGGCCGCATGGGCCCCCGCGACCTGGACCGGCTGTGCCCCGATTGGATCGAGCGCGAGACCTACATCTCGGGGCCGGCCGACATGCTGGAAGCCTTCAGCGAGCACTGGGACGAGCACGGCGAGCGCAGGCGCCTGCACATGGAGCGCTTTCAGCCGAAGCTGGGCCTGGGCCAGAGCGCCGAGGCGGAGGGGGGAGCGATCCGATTCCTCGCCTCCGACTGCGAGGCCGAGTCCGACGGGAGCAAGCCGATCCTGGTTGCCGGGGAGGAAGCCGGGCTCGAGCTCCCGTACGGCTGCCGGGAGGGGATCTGCCACACGTGCGTCGGCACCCTCTGCACCGGCCAGGTCCGCGACCTTCGCAACGGCAAGGTGTACGGCCAAGCGGGGGAGATGATCCGGACGTGCATCAGTGCGCCCGAGGGACCGGTCGAGATCGACCTGTAATCACGACACGAGACCCGCGAGCTACTAGGAGAGCGAATGGCTACCGCCAATCAGAATGGACACCGAACCGCCACACCCGCCGCAAGCGACGAGCCGGATAGCCCGCTGCACCGGCTAACGCCGGAGCAGATCGAGGAGATCGGGCGCGAGTTCGACGCGCTTCACGAGCAGGTCTCCTCATCGCTCGGAGATCGGGACGCGCGCTACATCCGCTCGGTGATTGGGATGCAGCGCCGGCTCGCGCTCCTCGGCCGGCTCGAGCTGATCGCCTCGCGTTGGCGGATCCCCTGGGTGCTTGGCGCGACCACGCTCGGGCTGGCGAAGATCCTCGAGAACATGGAGATCGGCCACAACGTCCTGCACGGCCAATGGGACTGGATGAACGATCCCGTGATCAACTCCCGGGCATGGGATTGGGACACCGCGTCGACGGCCGAGGCCTGGCGGCACTCGCACAACTACATCCACCACACCTACACCAACATCCTCGGCAAGGACCGCGACCTCGGCTACGAGATCATGCGGATCGACCCGCAACAGGGCTGGCACCCGGTCTATCTGCTGCAGCCGGTCTACAACGTGCTGCTGATGCTGCTGTTCGAGTGGGGGGTGGCCGTACACGACCTCGACTTCACCGCCATCCGCGCGGGCGACAAGAGCATCAAGCAGGTGCGCAAGGAGCTGAAGGGGATCGCCGGCAAGGCGCGCGCGCAGATCCAGAAGGACTACATCGCCTGGCCGCTGATCAGCGGGCTGGTCATGACGGCGATCGAGGCCGGCGTCTTCACGACCCGGACGCGGACCGAGGACGGGCGGCGCAGTCCGCGGCTCCAGGCCGCGCGGGCCGTTCGCAAGCTGCGCCGCAAGCGTGCGCGGCGCAGCGGCGAGGTGCTCGCCCAGCTCGTGGCGCGCAAGTCGTTCCGTGAGCCGTTCCGCCGAACCCTGACCGCGAATCTGGCGGCGAACGTCATTCGTAACGTGTGGTCCTACGCGATCATCTTCTGCGGCCACTTCCCGGACCAGACGTACACGTTCACCGAGGAGGAGACCGACAAGGAGTCGCGGGGGGCCTGGTACGTGCGCCAGCTCACCGGGGCGGCCAACATCGACGGCGGCCCGCTCTTCCACCTGATGAGCGGCAACCTCGGCTACCAGGTCGAGCACCACCTGTTCCCGGACATGCCGAGCACGCGCTACGGCGAGATCGCGCCGAGGGTGCGCGAGATCTGCGCCCGCTACGGCCTGCCCTACAACAGCGGCCCGTTCCATCAGCAGCTCGGGATGGTGCAGCGCACGATCCTGCGCCTCGCGCTGCCGGGCGGCAGGTCCCGGCCGAAGCCCGGCGCCTACGACGGCCCGATGGTCCGCGGCAAGGGCGAGCGCACCGGCGAGATGGTCGGCGCGTAGGGGCAAACGTTGTCGCAGCGTTAAGGCGGCGCCGGCGCTCCGCGGGGGCGCTTGGTTGCCGCCGTCGCCCCCGCTATGTTGTTAGCGCTAACGGAAATCCTTCTCAGCAGGAGGTCGGCATGACTTGGAAGCGGAGCGTCCTCGTGGTCGCCAACGTGACCGCGACTTCCGATCAGCTGCTGAACGCGCTCAAGGCGCGGGCCGAGCGGGAGACTCGTCAGCTTCACGCTGATCGTGCCGGCGACGCCATTCGGAGGGGGTCGCGCCGCCGCCACCGAGACGCTGAGCACCGCGCTGGAGCAGCTTCGCTCCGTCGGTCTCGAGGCCGTCGGCGAGATCGGCAACGCGGACCCGATCGTCGCCGTGACCGAGGCATGGGACCCGAAGCGATTCGACGAGATCGTCGTCTCGACGCTGCCGATGCGCTTCTCGAAATGGCTCCACGCAGGTCTTCCGGAGCGGATCGAGAGACTGACCGGAGCGCCGGTCACACATGTGGTGTCCGAACCCCCGAAACGGGCGCTCGAGCTCGCGCCGGCGCCCGCGCATGAGGATCACGGCGTGATGGCGCCGCTCTCCGTCCTCGCCTGGGGCGCGCACAAGCAGCATTAGCACCGGCGCCGGTGCGATAATCCCTCCTGTGGATGTGAATCTCGGCGCGATCCTGACTGCGATGGTGACCCCGTTCGACGATCGCGGGGATCTCGATGAGGCGATGGCAGTGCGGCTCATGCACCACCTCATCGACCACGGCTCCGACGGTCTGGTCCTGTGCGGGACGACCGGTGAGGCGGCGACGCTGGACGACGACGAGCATCTGCGCGTGATTGAGCTCGCCGTCGACGAGATGCGCGGGCGATGCACGATCGTCGCGGGCGTCGGGTCCAACGACACCCGCCACGCGGTGATGCTCACCGAGCGCGCCACCGAGATCCGGCCCGACGCGCTGCTGTCGGTCAACCCGTACTACAACCGGCCGAGCCGCCGCGGGATCATCGAGCACTACAAGCGCGTCACCGCCGCGACCGACCTGCCGATCCTGCTCTACAACATTCCCCAGCGGACCGGGGCCGACATTCCGAACGACCTGCTGGCCGAGCTCGCCCAGCTTCCGAACATCGTCGGCGTCAAGCAGGCCAACTACGACAACCTGGCCAAGGTCGACGGTCTCCAGATCTACGCCGGCAACGACGACATGCTCGCCGACGTCCTCGACCTCGGCGAGCCGGGCGGGATCCTCACCTCGGCCCACATGTTCGGCGAGGAGATGCGCCGGATGGTGGACGAGCCAGAGCGCCGGCGCGAGATCGATCAGAGCCTCGCAGACGTCTACCGGGACATGGCGATCGCGCCCGCCGCGTGCACCATCAAGGCGGCCCTCCGGCTGCTCGGCCTCGACGTCGGCGCGCCGCGGTTGCCCTATGTCGAGCTCGACGAGCAGGAGACCGCGACGCTGCGGGCGATGCTCGAGCGCCACGGACTGCTTCAGACCGTCCGAGCGTGAGCGGCACCCTACGGGTTCTCCCGCTCGGCGGGCTGGGCGAGATCGGCAAGAACATGACGGTCCTCGAGTACGAGGGCCGGATCGTCGTGGTCGACACCGGGCTCCGGTTCCCCACCGCCGAGATGCTCGGAATCGACCTCGTGCTCCCGGACTTCGCCTACCTGCGCGAGCGCGCTGAGGACATCGAGGCGATCGTCATCACGCATGGGCACGAGGACCATCTCGGCGCTTTGCCATGGGTCCTACGGGAGCTCTCGGGACGCCACACGCCGGTCGTCTACGGCGGACCTCTGACGATCGCGATGGCGCGATCGAAGCTCGACGAGCACAAGCTGCGTGACGCGCCGCTCGAGGACGTGCTGCCGGGAGACGAGATCCCGGCTGGCCCGTTCACGGTCGAGCTGATCCATATGACCCACTCGATCCCCGACTCGTGTGCCGTCGCCCTGACGACCGAGCTCGGGACCGTGCTGGTGACCGGCGATTACAAGTTCGATCAGACCCCGGTCGACGGGGCGCCGGCCGACGTCTCCCGCCTGGCCGAGCTCGGACGCGACGACCTCCTGCTCCTGTGCGGGGATTCGACCAACGCGGATCGGCCGGGCTTCTCGCCCTCCGAGCGCGAGGTCGGACCGCACCTCGAGGAGGTCTTCGCGCGGGCCGAGGGACGGATCATCGTCACCAGCTTCGCGTCGAACATCCACCGCGTGCAGCAGGTGATCGACGCGGCCGCCGCACTCGGCCGCAAGGTCTCGCTGGTCGGTCGCTCGATGCGTAAGAACGTCAACATCGGCCGCTCGCTCGGCCACATCGAGGTCCCCGACGGGATGCTGATCCAGCCGCAGGAGGTGGAGGACTGGCCCGACCACAAGGTCGTCGTGGTCTCGACCGGATCGCAGGGCGAGCCGCTGTCGGCGCTGCGCCGGATGGCCTACAACGACCACCGCATGATCAAGCTCCACAACGGCGACACGGTGGTGTTCTCGGCCACGCCGATCCCGGGCAACGAGCGCGCCGTCAACGAGACAGTCGATCGCCTTTATCACATCGGTTGTGACGTGATCACCCCCCGTGACGCGCCGATCCACGCCTCCGGCCACGGCTACGTCGAGGAGCTCAAGCTGATGCTGAACCTCGTCAGGCCGCGCTACGTGATGCCGATGCACGGGGACTACAAGCGGATCCGCCTCCACGCTCAGCTCGCCGATGCGGTCGGGATCGACCCCGACGACGTGTTCAGCGGCGAGAACGGCCTCCCGCTCGAGATCGACGCCCGCGGGGCTCGCTTCGGCGAGCCCGAGGAGTCGGGGATGATCTTCGTCGACGGCGTCGACATCGGCGACCCCGCCGACGTGGCGCTGCGCGATCGCCGGATGCTGTCGGCCGACGGGATCTTCATCGTTGTCGCCACCGTCTCGGAACAGACCGGCGAGTCGGTGGCCTCGCCCGAGGTGATCTTCCGCGGCGTGCCTTTCATCGAGCAGGCCGACGAGTTGGTTGAGGAGATCCGCGCCGAGGTGGAGCGCTCACTGGCCACGGCCGCCAAAGACAGGATCCACGAGATCGACGTGCTGCAGCAGACGCTGCACGACGATCTGGCGGCTTTCGTCTACGACCGGCTGCGCCGTCGCCCGATGGTGCTGCCGGTCGTCGTCGAGGTCTGAGCCACCGGCTGACGAGTCTCGGCGGACCGCTCGGCGAGGCGCGGGATCCGCACCACGAACCGGGTCCCGTGGCCCGACTGCGCCTGCTCGAGCGAGACGCTGCCGCCGTGCGACTGCGCGACGGCGCGGACGATGGCCAGCCCGAGGCCGGAGCCCTGGCCACCATCGCCGCCGCCTCGGACGAAGCGCTCGAACACGCGCCGCTGCAGCGACTCGGAAATGCCGGGACCGTCGTCCTCCACCACCAGCGTCGCCCAGCCGTCGAAGGCCGCGGTCGTCGCCGTGACGTGTGTGCCGGCCGGCGTGTGGCCGACCGCGTTCTCGATCAGATTGAGGACGAGCCGGTGCAGCTCGTCCTGGGCGCCCTCCACGAGCACGTGCCCGGCGTCGATCGACAGCTCGTGATCGTCGGCCATCGGACCGAGCTCGGAGGCGGCCTCGGTCAGTACGGCCCCAAGGTCGGTCGGACGGCGAGGCTGGTTGCGCTTGGCGTCCGCGCGGGCGAGCAGCAGCAGGTCGCCCACCAGGCGCCGCATGCGGCGCGTTGAGCGCAGAGCGGCCTGGGCGGTGTCGGCCTGATCCCCCTCGAGCTCCTCGGTCAGCAGCTCGAGGTTCGCCAGCACGCTGGTGAGCGGCGTGCGCAGCTCGTGTGACGCGTCGGCGACGAACTCGCGCTGGCGATCGAGCATCGCCTCGGTCTCGGCCCGGGAGGCGCCGAGCGAGCCGAGCATGCGCCTCGAGCGTTCGCGCCAGCTCGGCGACCTCGTCCTCGGCGTCCGGATGCGGAAGCCGGCGCGTTGGGTCGCGGGTCCGCTCGATCTCGCGAGCGGCCTCGCTGAGCTCGACGATCGGGCGCATCGCGCGCTGGGCGGTTGCGAGCCCGGCCAGCAGCGCGAGCACGGTCCCGCCGAGCACGCCCAGGATCAGGAAGACTCGAACCCGGGCGAGCGTGTGGTCGATGTCCGAGAGCGGGCGCGCGTAGAGCAGCTTGAGCTGGCCGTCGGGCTGTGCCGAGAGCTCGCGCACGCTGACCCGGTAGCCGAAGTCGGTGAACTCGCCCTGGTCCTCGAGCGGCGGCGTCTTGAACACGGGGGCGTTGAGCGCGTGCGTGCCCTTGATCTTGACCTGATCCTGCGTGCACAGCAGGTCTCCGGTGTTGACGTCGAAGATCCGGATCTGGGCCTGCTCGGTGCTCGCGTAGTCGCTCAGATGGACGTAGCGCGTGCAGCCGTTGAGGACGTTGTGGTCGAACGTGAGTCGCTTGTTCAGCTCCTGTTTGAGCTGGTCGGCCGCCGACTGGACCTCGTCGTTGAACTGCCCCCGGACCTGGTTGGTCGTGAGCACGCCGACGATTGCGGCGAAGGAGGCCAGGATCACGAACGTCAGCGCGGCCGAGCCTCCGGCCAGCCGCCAGCGGATCGGCAGCCGCCTATACGCGGAGAACGTAGCCCGCGCCGCGGATCGTATGAAGGAGCCTCGGCTCTCCGCCGGCTTCAAGCTTCCTCCGGAGGTTGGAGACGAACACCTCGATCGTGTTCGTCATCGAGAACGGGTCATATCCCCAGACCTCATCGAGCAGCCGCTGGCGCGAGATCACGATCCGCTCGTTTCGCATCAGGTATTCGAGCAGCTCGAACTCGCGCTGGGTCAGCTCCAGGTTTCGCTCCCCACGCCACACCTCGTGCGTGTCGGGGTTCAGCTTCAGGTCGCCGACTGTCAGCGCCGCCTGGCCCCGGGGGGGACGACGACGCAGTAGCGCGCGCAGCCGCGCCAGCAGCTCCTGGCGCTCGAACGGCTTGACCAGATAGTCATCCGCGCCGGAGTCGAGCCCCTGCACCCTCGATTCGACCGCGTCCCGGGCCGTCAGGACCAGGATCGGCACATCGTCAGTCTGCCGCAGCGTCCGGGCGACCTCGATCCCATCGAGCCGGGGGAGGCCGAGGTCGAGGATCACCAAGTCGGGCAGGAAGGCGTGCGCCAGATCGAGGGCGCTGATCCCGTCACCGGCGATCTTCACGTCGTAGCCCTCCATGCGCAGCGAGCGCTGGAGCACCTGGGCGATCGCGTCGTCGTCCTCTACGACGAGCACTCGGGGTGGGCGTTCGAAATCAACCATCGATACAGGGAACAGATGGTACGGGGCGAGACCTCGCGAAATCCGCATATTTAGTGCGCGTTGATACGGGGCAGGAGGCGCGGCCTCGCCGTCGAAGCCATTTCTCACCGGAGATGGCCGCTGCCCGAAAGAGCTCCAAACGACGCAAGCCCCCGCCCAAAAGGGCGAAGCGCTCGCTGCTGGCGAGCCATTCCGTGAGCCTCTCGCGGCCGCATCTGGAGCCCCATCACATCGACATCGCGGGCCTCGCCCTGATCGCGGCCGGGGTGTTCCTGGCCGGCGTGGCGTATCTGCACTGGTCGGGCGGAGCGCTCGGCAACGGTGCGATCACCGGGATGCGCTTCGTGTTCGGCGCGCTCGGCTATGCCGTGCCGGCTGCGCTGGTGGCCGCCGGAGCGCTTGTGCTGGCCCGCGAGCTGCGCCCGCCCGCACGGCCGATGCGGACCGGCGTCATCTGCCTGACGGCGGCGATCACGCTCGCGCTGGCGGCGGGGACGGTCGGACTCGGCCCGGGCACGCTCCACGGCGCCAACTTCTGGAAGGCAAGACTTTTCGAGTCGCGCGGCGGAATCGTCGGGCAGGCCGAGCTCTGGGCGAGCGCGCACCTGATCTCGACCCTGGGCGCGCAGATCCTCTCCGTGTTCATGATCGTGGCCGGGGCGATCCTCGTCACCGGCGCGACGCTGGCCTCGTTGATCCGCGTCACAGGCGCTCAGGTAGCCAGCACCGGGCGGGCCCTGCGGCGTACGACCGATGACGCCGCGCTCGCCGCACGACGGCATCCGGCCACGGCAGCGGCCCGAATGCGGACGATGCCCGAGCATGAGCTCGACCAGGTCGAGCAGGAGCCGCTCCCGCTGCTTCCGCCCGAGTCCGACACGGCCGAACTGGTCGTGCGCGCCACCCACGTCGAGGCACCCCCGATCGAGGGACCGGCCGGTGAAGCTGCCGAGACGGTCGTGCCCGACCAAGAGGACTCTGGGCACGAGGCGGTCGAGGTCCGACCGGAGGACCTGACCCCGCAGGGCCGCTACCGATCGTCGGTCACCGACGACCCGGACTTCGAGTGGCACGTGCCGGTGGCCCGGTTCCTGACCCGCTCCACGGGCGATGCGGCCAAGCCCGACACCGAGGGCCAGGAGCAGGTGGCCAAGGCACTGCTCGAGGCGCTCGGACACTTCGGGATCGACGCCAAGGTGATCGGGCGCGTCACCGGTCCGCACATCACGCGCTACGAGCTGCGCCTCGCCCCGGGCATCAAGGTGGGGAAGGTCGCGGCGCTGAAGGACGATCTCGCCTACGCGCTGGCCGCCACGGACATCCGGATCCTGGCGCCGATTCCGGGCAAGCACGCGGTCGGCGTAGAGGTTCCCAACGCGCGACGTCGGATCGTGCACCTCGGCGACGTCTTCCAGGATCCGCCGTCGGACTGGTCTCCGCTGACGGTGTGGCTCGGCAAGGACATCGCCGGGCGGGCGATCGGCGCCGACCTGGCGAAGATGCCCCACCTGCTGGTGGCCGGAACCACCGGCGCGGGCAAGTCAGCCTGCGTGAACGCGATGCTGTCCTCGATCCTGTTGCGGGCGACGCCCCATCAGGTCAGGCTCGTGCTCGTCGATCCCAAGCAGGTTGAGCTCAACCACTACGACTCGATCCCGCACCTCCTCACGCCGGTGATCACGAGCCCGAGAATGGCGGCCAACGCGCTCCAGAACCTGGTCAAGGAGATGGAGCAGCGGTACGGGACGATGTCACTCGCCCGGACCCGCAGCCTGCCGGAGCTCAACCGCGCCCGCGAGAAGCGCGGCGAGCCGCCGCTGCCCTACATCCTCTGCGTGATCGATGAGCTCGCCGACCTGATGATGGTCGCCCCGGCCGACGTGGAGGACTCGATCATCCGCCTGGCCCAGAAGGCGCGTGCTGTCGGGATCCACCTCGTCCTCGCCACGCAGTCGCCGCGTGTCGACGTGATCACCGGGATGATCAAGGCCAACGTCCCCTCGCGGATCGCCTTCGCGGTCTCCTCGCAGACCGATTCGCGCGTGATCTTGGACCAGAACGGCGCCGAATCGCTGCTCGGCCAGGGAGACATGCTGTTCTCGCCCGTCGGCTCCTCAAAGCTCCAGCGGATCCAAGGGGCATATATCGACGAGGAGCAGATCGCCGAGCTCACCGACGCCTGGCGGCGCCAGGGCGAGCCCGAATTCCACGAGGAACTCCTGGAGGAGGTCGAGAGCGCCGAGGGGAGCTCCTCCGAGGACTCCGAGTTCCACCCCGACGAGGATCCGCTGCTCGAGGAGGCGATCTCGCTGGTGGCGCAGATGGGAACCGCGTCCACCTCGATGCTCCAGCGCCGGCTTCGGCTCGGCTACACCCGCGCCGGTCGCCTGATCGACATGCTCGAGCGCCGAGGGATCATCTCGGGCTACGAGGGCTCCAAGCCGCGTCAGGTCCTGATCACCGAGGCGGACGTGCCGAGGATTCTCTCGCACCTCGCCGAGGCCGACGGCCCGGCCGGGTCCGCGCTGCCGGTGCGCGTGCCCGACGACGAGCCTTAGCCCGAGCGTCTCCGTCTCATGCCCGGACGATTGTCCGGGCGGCGTGCCGTGAAACGCGGCTGTCATCGAAATGAGCGTCGGTAGCCTTCCGGCGATGGCCGAGATCGGCTCGACATTACGAGAGGCGCGGATGCGCGCGCATATCGACATCACCGAGGTCGAGACGCGAACCAAGATCCGCGCGAAGTACCTGCGTGCAATCGAGAACGAGGAGTGGGATCTGCTCCCGGGACCGGTCTACGCCAAGAGCTTCCTGCGCACATACGGGGACTTCCTCGGTCTCGACAGCCGCATGCTCGTGGACGAGTTCCGGCGCCGCTACGAGCGCCCGACCGACCATGATCTTCGGCCGCTCTCGACGCTCGGCCGCGAGCGCGAGCGAACCGCGCGGGGCCCACTGCTGCCACCCTGGGCGCTGATCGGGATCGTGCTGGTGGCCGTGGTCGCGGCGCTCTACCTGCTCGGAACGCTCGGCGGGGGCAAGAAGGCCCCGCAGCCGACGGGGACTCGCACCACCCCACAGCACCGGCACCAACGCCGCAAGCACAGGCGGAGCTCGACCCAGTCCGCCAAGCCGACCACGGCCAAGCTGCAGCTCGTCCCGACCGGAGCCCTATACGTCTGCGTGGTCGATTCGAGCGGCAAGAAGCTGATCAACGAGCAGACCTACAACGCGGGCCAGACGATCCCCACCGAGACTGCTCCGAAGCTGCTGGTCACGCTCGGCAACGCGTCGGTCCAGATGAAGGTCAACGGCAAGCCGGTCTCGATTGCCGCCTCGCCGAGCGCGATCCGGCTGCTCGTCCAGCCGAGTGGCGCGCACCCGGTCCCGCTGTCAACCAAGCCGACGTGCCCGTGAATCCGCGCGCCGGGATCCTGATCACCGGAACCGAGGTCCTGACCGGGATCATCAGGGATCGCAACGGCCCCTGGCTGTCCGAGCGCCTGCGCGAGATCGGTGTCGACGCGGCGATGATCCAGATCGTCGGCGACCGCCCCGATGACCTGCTCGCCTCGCTTCGCCACATGGAGAGCGAGGGGATGGCCCTGATCGTCACAAGCGGCGGCCTGGGGCCGACCGCGGACGACCTCACGGCCGAGATCGTCGGAAGCTTCACCGGACGCCCGATGGTGCTCGACGACGAGCTCGAGGCGAAGATCGCCGAGATCCTGCGTCCGCTGATGACCCGCTGGCCCGGCCTCGATCTCGACGCCGTGCGCGAGTCGAATCGCAAGCAGGCCGTGATCCCGGAGGGAGCGACGGTGCTCGACCCGATCGGGACCGCGCCTGGGCTGGTCGTCCCGACGGCCGGCCGCGAGGGCCCGACGGTGGTCGTGCTCCCGGGGCCGCCACGCGAACTTCAGCCGATGTGGGAGATGGCCCGGGCGACCGACGCGTTCCGCGCTGCGATCGCCGGCGCGCCGGAGTACCGCCGCGGGATCGTGCGCCTGTTCGGCATCCCGGAATCGGAGATCGCGAACACCCTGCGAGCGGCCGAGGCGGACGGACTCGCCCTCGATCGGCTCGAGATCACGACGTGCCTTCGACGGGCCGAGATCGAGATCGCAACCCGCTTCGAACCCGAGGCGCAGGGCGACTACGACGCGCTGATCGAGTTCATCGCCGCCCGCCACTCGCAGATGCTGTTCTCGCTCGACGGCTCGACGATCGACGAGCAGGTGGCGCAGCTCCTGCGCGGTCATAAGCTGGCCATCGCCGAGTCGTGCACGGGCGGCCTGATGGCGGGGAGGATCACCGACCTGGCTGGCTCCTCGGCGTACTTCGCAGGTGGAGTGGTGGCTTACTCGAACGAGGCCAAGGCCTCGGTCGTAGGCGTCGCCCCCGAGCTCATCGCTCGACACGGGGCCGTTTCGACCGAGGTGGCCGAGGCGCTCGCCGACGGCGCCATCAACCGGTTCGACGCCGATGTCGGCGTCGGCATCACCGGCGTGGCCGGCCCCGACGGCGGCACCGAGGCCAAGCCGGTCGGCTTCGTCTGCTTCTCGGTCGCCCTGCGCGGCGGCGAGCGGATCACGCGCAGCGTGCAGCTACCCGGCGGCCGCGCCGACATCCGGGACCGCTCGACCACGGTGGCGATGCACCTCCTGCGCAGGCTTCTCCGCGGCGAGGGCGATCTCGACGTGCCGGGCCAGGTCCAGCCCGCTCGCGCCGAGCGTTCGTGACCGACGAGCGAGCACGGCTATTCGTCGCGCTGGAGCTCCCCGACGTTGCGCGCTCGGCGCTGGTCGAGTGGCGCGAGGGCGCGCTGAGGGGTCTCAGCGGCCTGCGGGCGGTCGCGCCGTCCTCGTTGCACGTGACGCTGTGCTTCATCGGCTCGCGACCGATCTCCGAGGTGTCCTCAGTCGCGGCGGCCTGCCGGACGGTGGCCGGGCTTCCGGGGGCCACGCTGTCGTCTCGCGCAGGGGATCTGGCTGCCCAAACGCCGCCCGCGGGTGCTCGCCGTCGCCCTCGAGGATGAGGGCGGTGCGCTCGGGCGGGTCCAGTCGACGCTCGCCGAGGCGCTGTCGGACGGTGGCTGGTACGAGCGCGAGGCACGTCCGTTCCTGGCCCACGTGACGGCGGCGCGGGTGGGGAGGGGCGCCCGGGTGCGCGCTCCCGAGCTGCCCGAGATCGCCCCGAAGCAGTTCACGGGCGACGCGGTGACGCTGTTCCGATCGCGGTTGGGCGCGGGCGGCGCGCGCTATGAGGGGATCGAGACGGTGCGGTTGGGGGCCTGAGGCGCTCAGCCCGGGTGGCTCGCCTGGACGAGGTCGCGCGCGAGGAGAGCGACATCGGGCGTTCCCAGACCGGACACGTAATTCCAGCCCGCGGTGACGAGGAAGCGACGATTGCCGCCGCGCACCGGCTCGTGGAAGGCGTGAGCGGTCGCCGGGTTGGCGGCGATCTTGTAGAGCAGTGGGGCGATGAAGCCGAGGTCGCGGACGCCGTGACGCTGCGCGTACTCGCGTATCAGCAGCAGCGATGCGGCCCAGAACGGCGCCGCCGCACTCGTCCCGCCGATTTCCCTGAGCCGTCCGTTGGCGAACACCATCATCCCGCTGGCGGGGTCCGCCGGACCGGCCACGTCGGGGATCTGGCGATGCCCGTTGGAGTCCGCGTTGAGCACACCCGGGCCCCGCTGCCACGACGGGCGGGGCGTGACCGAGGCGAGCCCGCCGCCGCTGCCGCCGCCCTGAAGCACGTCCTCCCACCCGTATTCGGCCAGGTAGCTGCCGCCCGCGCGAACGGCGAGGCGCGTGCCCCCGACCGCGACCACGTTCGCGCTCGCCGCCGGCCAGTCGACCGACACGCGCTGGTCGCCGAGGTCCGCGCTCTGGCAGTCGTACGCGCCGTTGTCGCCGCTGGCCGCGAAGATCGTGATCCCCGACGCCCGGGCCGCCGCCAGCGCCTGGTCCTCGGCCGTGCGGGCCGTGGGGGAGAGCAGCAGATCGCAGCGTCCCCACGAGGTGCTGATCACGCGGGCGCGGTGGTCGGCGACGATCTGGTTGATCACGTCGGCCTCGGTGGCGATGCCCTGCGGGGCCTCGTAGTCGAGGACCTGGGCGCCCGGCGCGATCGCCCGAATCGTGTCCACGTCGAGGTCGACCTCCGGCTGGCCGCTGCCCGGCTGGGTGCCGCCGTCGACGGGAACGCGCTGCACCTGTGGGCCTCTGATCGCGAACCGGCTCTGGTAGTCGGAGAGGTCGCTGCCGGCGAAGCTGTCGAACGACACGACCGCGACGGTCTGTCCGGACCCGTCGATCCCCCGGCCGCGCAGCGATGCGAAGTCATAGGCGGTCGAGAGCGTCTGCGGTGAGAGCCCGCCGGACGGCACATCGGCCGCCAGCAGTACCGGCCGTGTGTCCAAACCGGTCACGCCGACGACGTCGGCGCTGAGCCAGCGCGGCACGGTCGGGGTGATGCTGGGGGCGATGTAGCGGCGGCCGTGGGCGTCGACTCGCTCCTGCAGGCGGATCGCGAACGCGCGGCCGAGCGTCGCCACTGTGCCGGTGGCGCGGAGTGCGGTGCGCTGCGGATAGTCCCCGGTGACGGTCAGCCCGTGGGCCCTGAGCGCCTCGGTGAGCTTCCGGATCCGGTACTCGGGCAGGCCGAAGCGGACGCCGAATGCGCTCGGCGAGAGCGTCTGGCGATACGACGGTGAGCCGGGCCTCGAGGTGGCGCTGAGAAAGCGCTCGAGCGAGCGCTCGCGCGGGAGCCTGAGGACGAGCGATACGCCGATCACACGGTTGGGGGCGACCGGGCCGAGGACGCGGGCGGTCGCCGCGTGCGAGCTGTCAGTGACGGCGGTGCGCGCCGCGAGGATCGCGAGCAGCACCAGGATCCCAGCCAGGGCCGCGCTCGCGACCCGTGTGTGCGTGCGGGCCGGGGAGGGTTTGCGGTCGCTCACGACTCACCTGGCCAGGTCACGCTGTTCAGAACGTCGTCGGCGAGCAGGTACACCTGTCGCCGGAGACTCGGCGAGGTCTCGTCGGTGACCGTCGTGGCGACCACGCCGACGTTGTTGGAGCTCGCGCTGAGCACGCTGACGAGCACCGGGTCACTGACTCCCTGGGGCGTGTCGATGGTGCCCACGTACGCGCCGCCTGCGCCGTTCCGGTAGCCGACGGCCGAGCCGAGGATCGTGTCCGCCACCGCGGGGTCGCGGGCGAATCCGAGCAGCCGCGAGCGCAGGTCCGACACCTTCGCCTCCAGCAGCGCGTGAGGGCTCGACGAGTTCCCGCCCTCCACCTCGAGGTCCACGGGCGCAATGCGGCTGACCAGCTCGACTCCGGCCGGACCCTGATTCTGGATCCGCCATGCGGCCGGCGCGTATTCGAGCGCGAACCCGAACCTCGAGCTCCGCCACACGGCCTGAGTGCGCAGCGGCGCCGGCAGCTGAGGCGGAATTCCGCACTGACCGGGTCCCTGACATCGAGCCCGCTGCTGAGCCGGGGCGACCGCGCTGATGACACCGGCCGAGACGCCGAGGATGACGAGGAAGGCGGCGAACGCGAGCACCCGGGTGCGGGTTACCAGGCGCGTCCCGCCCGGCGTGGCCACCTGCCCCGGTTGCTTCGGCAGAGCGCGCAGCGAGACCCCGCACTCTGCGCAGAACGTGTGTTTCGGCGTCGCCGAGCCGCAGTTGGGACAGCGGATATCCGGCCCGAGCTGGAGCTCCTTGCTCTCCTCCCGGAGCCCGAGCTGGATCATCAGCCGCAGCCAGATGAGCGCGATCGCGTCGAGCACCAGCAGCGTCGCGAACCAGGCGCCGACTGGAAGCCACCGCTGTCCCGCGGCGGCCGCGATCAGCAGCGCGGCTTGCAGCGCCAGCGCGGGGACAGGGTGGCCGAGGGGACCGAGCGCGTTGCGGTCGGCTGCGGGTGCCCGGTAGCGCAGCCACAGCGCACCGCACGCCGCGCCGGTGGCGGCCATGGCCAGGATCGGGAGGGCGAGCCGGATCGTCAGCAGGCGCCAGATCCACGGAACCACGTCGCCTCCGGGGGCGAGGCCGTGGGCGAACACCTTGTAGCCATAGACGATCACCACGGTCGCCGTCAGCGCCGCCGCGCTGGCGGCTCCGAACGTGACGCCGTCGAGGACGTCGTTGTAGCGCCGGTGGGGGAGGAGGACGAGCGCCGGTCCCGCGACCGCGAGCACGAGTTCGAGGATCGGGAGCAGGATCACCGTCACGAACGCGCTTTCCTGGTGCCCGGTCGCGAGGTCGCCGAGGCCGTTCGGCGCCAGCTTCTGCGCGAGGAGCGCGAGCGCGACTCCGCAGACGGCGCCCCATGCGAGGGTGAAGCCGATGACGAGGACCGGCTCGTCCTCGTAGACGTCCACGTCGTGGAGGTAGAGCGCCGTCAGCAGCGGCACGAGCACCGCGGCTCCCGCCAGCGCGAGCGGGAACAGCCCCGCGATACCCAGGCCGACCACGATCGCCGTGCCGGCACCCATCGCGATCCGGTAGTGCGTCATGTCGGCCCGCGGCAGGTGCGGGAACAGGCTCGAGACGATCGCCGGCCGCCAGCGGTGCTCGTGCGGCGCGGCGGAGAAGCCGCGGTTGGTGGGGGCGCCGCCGGCTTCGCCCGCCGGGGGCGCGGTCGATCCGTGTGGGTCGGTGGCCGATCCTCCCAGGGGCGCGCCGCAGTGCACACAGAAGTTGCGATCCGGGACCTGCTGGCCGCAGTCGGGGCAGGTGACCATCAGGTGAGCAGGAGGACGATCGAGACGGCGAAGATCGAGAGGCCCGTTATCAGCGCGCCGATCTTCAGCGTCATGTTGCGAGTCACGCCGGCGATCCCGTAGAGGAACAGTGACGTCGCCACGATTACCTCGACGAGCGCGTAGTTGTCCGCCTTGTCCTGCTCCTTGCGCGCCACGGCGAAGTTGGTCCGCGAATCGTTCGTGCTCGCGGCCGCGGCCGCGGTCTGGGGGATCTTGTAGTCGGGGTTCTGCGGCGTGAACGGGGTCCGCGCCGGATGTTTGCTCTTGGCGTTCGGTCCCTCCCACCACTTGATCGCCGCCTGCAGGTTCGGCCCCATCAGGTTGTTGAAGATGTAGGTGGCCAGCTGCTTGTTGTTCTGCTGGAGCGCCTTGGCGTACTCGAGAAACAGCGACTGATCGTTGCTGAAGGTGGCGTTACCGGCCGAGGAGAACTGCCCCGCGTCGTCGAAGTTCCGCACGCCGAGGCTGAACTGCAGTGTGGCCTCGTGGTTGCGCGTCTCGTTGCGATACGCAGCGAACGCCCCGACCACCGCCGCCAGTCCGAGCGCGACCGTGATGATCAGCTCCAGCCGGCCCTCCCAGGGGGACCTGGTCCGCTTCGGCGACCGGCCCGGCTCGGAGGGAGGGGCGGGGGTGCCAGGGCTTGCCTCGGCCGCGGCGGGCGACGCGTCTGCTTCAGCGGTCGGCTCGACCTCGTCCACCTTGGCGTCGTCATTGTCATCGTCCGAGTCGTGGTGATGGCCCGGGCCGTGCAGATGGACCTTGCTCACGTTGTGATCCCCTTCGCCGGATCAGCTCGTTACTGGACGTGAAGGTCCTGGGCGCCCTCGATGACGACCTTGTTTCCGGCAGCCATATGGATGGTGATCGTCCCCGTGTGGTCGCTGTTATTCGAGACGAGGCGCAGCGTGACCTTGCAGTTGTAGGACCCGCCGACCTGCTGCTTGACGCCCGACGGGCAGCTGACCGACTTCAGCGTCACCCGGCCCTGGCCCCGCTTCTTGACGTAGTCCTTGATCAGGTTCTGGCCCGACGCCGCCGAGTCGAACGAGCCGCACGCGCTCAGCCCGAGCGCCGCCAGCAGGCCTGTCGCGCAGAGTGCCGCGGGACGACGAAGACCCCCGCGATTACGACGAAGACCCCCGCGACTACGAGAACGATTGATCATTGGTGCACGCCTCCTGTTCCAGAATCCGGCCGTGGGTGGCTGAGCTGGCCCCGCACCCCGGCATCGAAGACCGCGATTGTCGCTGAAACACCGGTCAGTGAACAGGCCTGGCCCACTTGGGCCGATGTCCCGGCCGCCGGCGAGGACGCGCGTCCCGGCTCAGAAAAACGCAGCAAAGTCGGTGCCGCGTTGGCGGCGGAGGCTGAAAAGTCACGATGGGAGGGAGTTTCGGACCTCGCTCGCGCGCGCCGGGGCGGATTTGTGACGTTTGTCTGCCTCGTTCGGCCGGCGCCAGGCGGCGCCCCCGGAGCGCCGGGCACCGGAGCGCGGCGCCGGTTAACGTCACGCTCGGTTCGCGCCCGGAGCCGAGCGTGACGTTGGCGCCGGGTGGTGGGGGGCATCGTCACATTCGCACGCGCCGCCGCGCCGAGTGTGACGTTGTCCGAGGCCGGGGCGCGGGTTCGGCCGCGTCCGTAGGCGCCCATCCCCCCGACCATCGGCGCCCGCCGGCCCCGCCGCCGGACCATCCGCGCCCCGCGAACTCCCGATTCCGTCCCCACCCACGTTCAGGATTGGCACAGCCTTGTTGCGCAGATGTGACAGGTGCGTCTTGTTCTGTCACAGGGGTCGGATCTAGCTTGTCGTTCCGTCCGCCGCCGGTCCTACCGTGGTGGGTTCAAAGCGCATGAGACAAGGAGCCAAACGGAGATGAGCGATCAGGAGAAGGCCGGTGGGAAGGCCGGCGCGGCAACCGACCCAAAGGCCGACGCCAAGCGCCAGGCGGCTCTGCAGGGAGCCTTGACTCAGATCGAGCGGCAGTTCGGCAAGGGAGCGGTCATGCGCATGGGGGATCCGGGCGCGCGGGTCTCGGTGGACGCGATTCCCACGGGCGCGCTTGCGCTCGATATCGCGCTTGGCATCGGGGGCGTCCCGCGGGGACGGATCATTGAGATCTTCGGTCCGGAATCCTCCGGTAAGACGACGCTCGTCTACCACATCCTCGCCGAGGCTCAGAAGCTCGGCGGGGTGTGCGCGTTCGTCGACGCCGAGCACGCGATGGACCCGCTCTACGCGCAGGAGATCGGCGTCAACATCGACGAACTGCTCGTGTCACAGCCTGACCACGGTGAGCAGGCGTTGGAGATCGTCGACATGCTGATCCGCTCCGGAGCGGTGGACGTGATCGCCGTCGACTCAGTCGCCGCGCTGACGCCGCGAGCCGAGCTCGAGGGTCAGATGGGGGATCAGACCGTGGGTGTGCAGGCCCGGATGATGTCCCAGGCGATGCGGAAGCTGGCCGGCAACCTCAACCGGACTCAGACGCTATGCGTGTTCACCAACCAGATCCGGGAGAAGGTAGGGGTGATGTTCGGCTCTCCCGAGACTCAGCCGGGAGGGCGGGCGCTGAAGTTCTACTCCTCCCAGCGTCTGGACATCCGGCGGATCGAGACGCTCAAGGACGGGACCGAGGCGGTCGGTAACCGGGTCCGTGTCAAGGTTGTCAAGAACAAGGTCGCGGCGCCGTTCAAGCAAGCGGAGTTCGACATCGAGTTCGGCAAGGGCATCTCGACCTCGGGCTGTCTGATCGATTACGGCATCGAGCACAACATCATCACCAAGTCGGGTTCGTTCTTCTCCTACGGAGAGGAGCGGCTCGGCCAGGGTCGCGGCAACGCGAAGACGTTCCTCGACGAGCACCCGGACATGGCCAAGGAGATCGAGGACAAGATCTATGCGGCGCTGGGCATCGGTCGCGATCTCGTCAAGCCGATCGAGTCGCCGGATGAGGGCCAGACCTCACACCTGGCCAGCGCCAACGGAGACGTGGAGCCGGTCGAGGTGGGGAACCGGGCCGCGTAGGCGGCGGCCCGGAACGCGCATCGCGGGTCGCAGGCACGTGCTCGAGACCGACGAGCGAGTCCAGACCGCGCTCGGGCTGGCGTACGCCTATCTGAACCGGCGCGAGCGCACGGTGGCCGAGGTCGATCGACACCTACAGCAGCACCGCTGCGAGCCGGAGGCGATCGCGATCACGCTCGAGACGCTCCAGGGTGAGGGCTACCTCGACGACGCTCGCTACGCCCGACTGTTCACTGAGGACAGGCGCACGCTCGATCACTGGGGCAGTGACCGAATCGAGCGGACGCTGCGTGAGCGGGGCATCGACCGCGACCTGATCTCAGAGGCAATCGCGAACGCCCCCGGCGAGGGTGAGCTCGAGCGCGCGATCGCACTTCTGCGCCGCCGCTTCCCGGACCCACCTCGCGACCGGCGCGACCGCGACCGCGCGCTCGGGGTGCTCGTGCGCAAGGGCTACGACACCGAGGTCGCGGTTGACGCGCTCAGCGCGCATGCGCGGGAGACGGGCGAGCACGGCTTGCGGTAGGTTGCGCTGCGTCCGCAACGGTAGGAGGATCGATGGTCCGCCCAGGTCCCAGACGAGTTCTGGGGAGCCTGGTGGCCGCGGCCCTGTTCCTGGTCGCCGCCGCCCTCGCGTACGCTGCCGCGAGCCACACCTACGGGGGCAAGACATCGCAGCGACGCCCAATCTCGTTCAGGATCTCAGGGGGGTTCGTCCGGAGGCTCGATTACCAGATCGTCGACCGATGCCCGCAAAGACAGAAGCTGATCAATCACGACTACGGCTTCTCGCCAATCCGGATCTCCGACGGGAAGTTCGGAGGCGTCTTCCTCGACCACCGCCACCATGGCAAGGCGGTCATCAGAGGGATGACAAGCCGGGGGATCGCGCACGGCTCGCTCTCCGATCGCACCCGGAACTCGAAGACGCACAAGTTCTGCACCGGTAGGGCCGAGTTCCGTCTCAGCCGCCGCTGATTGCGCCGAGGCTCGCGCGGTACTACGATGCCCGTAGCGAACGAACGGCCCACGGGCCGCAAAACACCAGCAAATCTCGTACATCTTGGATCCCGGACATACAGTTGACGGCAACACGCAACGGGTCTTCTGACCCACCCACAACAGCCACACAAACCGCCAGCTAGCCGCCGCCTCAGCGGCGCACAGTCGTCCTATCCGGCATCCGTTCGGCGTCTCGTACGGGCCGCTCGGTCGCTCCCCAACTTCAGAGCAGTGAACCGGCCTCGGGCCGACCGGGGCTGTACGGAGAGGAACGACCATGGAAATCATCGGTGCCGCAGCGCTGATCGCGGTGGGAATCGTGCTCGCGGCGGTGGTTTATGCGCGTGTGACCGGGGGGCACACCAAACACTCGGCGCAGGCGAAGCCCAGCCCCGCGAACCCCGGAACGCCGAGCCCCACCGTGCCGGCAACATCCAACGGCGCATCTGCGCCGGACCAGCTGCCCGAGCGCGCAGCCGCACTCGCTCGCCGCGAGGAGACGATCGCTCGCCGCGAGGCCGAGCTCGAGCATCAGCGAGAGGTCCTCCTGGGCGGCCGCGAGGAGCTGCAGCGAACGCTGGAGCGGATCTCGGGAATGTCGGCCGCCCGCGCCAAACAGACCCTGCTCAAGGAGGTCGAGGATCAGGTCAAGCACGACTCGGCTCGTCTCATCCGCCAGATCGAGGAAGAGACCAAGCGTGACGCCGACCGCCGGGTCCGCAACATCCTTTCCGTCTGTATGCAGCGGCTCGCCGCGGGCCACGCGGCGGAGACGACCGTGTCCGTCGTTCAGCTCTCCGCGGATGACATGAAGGGCCGGATCATCGGCCGGGAGGGACGCAACATCCGCGCGCTCGAGAACCTCACCGGCGTCGACTTCATCATTGATGACACTCCCGGAGCGGTGGTGCTGTCCGGGTTCGATGGCGTCCGGCGCGAGATCGCGAGACTCACGCTCGAGAAGCTCCTCCAGGACGGCAGGATCCATCCGGCGCGCATCGAGGAGATGTACTACCAGGCCAAGTCTGAGCTCGAGGGCCGCATCGTCCAGCTGGGCGAGGAGGCGGTCTTCGAGTCCGGGGTCCAGGGTCTCCAGCCGGAGCTGATCAGGCTGCTGGGCCGGCTGAGGTTCCGCACGAGCTATGGCCAGAACGTGCTCGCGCACTCGATCGAGGTCTCCCAGCTCGCCTCGATGATGGCCGAGGAGCTCGGGGCCGGAGCGAAAACCGCCAAACGAGCCGCCTTGCTGCACGACATCGGCAAGGCCGTCACCCACGAGATCGAGGGGCCTCACGCGCTGGTCGGCGGCGAGCTTGCGCGCAAGTACGGCGAGTCCGAGGCCGTCGCGCACGCGATGGAGGCTCACCACAACGAGGTCGAGCCCCAGACGATCGAGGCCGTCATCGTCCAGGCTGCCGACGCGCTGTCCGGTGCGCGACCTGGCGCTCGTGGTGAATCGCTCGAGCAGTACGTCAAGCGACTCCGCGACCTCGAGCAGATCGCCACCCGGCACAAGGGCGTCGACAAGGTCTACGCGATGCAGGCCGGACGCGAGATCCGCGTCATGGTCGCTCCCGGCGCGATTGACGACGACGCGGCCACGCTCCTCTCCTATGAGATCGCTCGAGAGATCGAGAAGGAGCTCGAGTATCCCGGCCAGATCAAGGTGACCGTGATCAGGGAGTCGCGCGCGGTCGAATACGCCCGCTGAGGCGGCTAGCCGTGGTGGTCGTGGTGGAACGCGCCCGCGGCGGTCCAGGAGTGGAAGTCGGGAATCAGGACAATCGCGAGAACCAGCCCGGCAACGAGCACGCCGGCCAGGGCCAGCCAGCGTCCGGCCTCGCCGGGTGAGGCGCCGAGCACGCCGTCGCGGCCGATCGACGGGCGGTCGCGGCGGGTGGCCCGAAGCGACTGGGACATACCCGGAAGATGCCCGAGCACGTGGAGCGCGGTGAAGACGACCCACACGATGAAGCTCACCTTGTGTAGCGCCAGCCAGCTGTCCTTGCTGCGCGGGCCGCCGAACAGGAGCAGCACGCCGCTGATGAAGACCAGCACGGTGGTGAGCACGATGATCGGCGCCATCATCCGCAGTATCGGCTCGGGAGGGCCCTTCTGCCGATACGGCGGGTCGTGGGTGTAGAAGCGCACGAAGCGATAGCCAGTGCTGGCCATCTTCAGCGCCACGGGGCCGATCAGCAGCAACCCAACGAACAGGTGAACCGAGATCAGTTGCCGCATGCGCAGGATCGTCACGCCGATCACCGCCAGGAGCACGAGCAGAACAACGCCCGTGACAGCAGTCAGCTGCTCGTTGCCGTCAGTGCCGCCGCCGAACAACGCCGGTCGCCCGCGCGTCCGCGGCCGCGTCACTCTGACTGGCCTGCCGGCGCGGGAGAGCGGACGATCGTGCGTCTGCACACGGAGGATGTTCGTCCTCACAGCTCAAGCGGCCTTCAGCGCAAGATGAGAAAGCTCTTCAACCGTCACCGCCCACAGCGCTCACCTTATGATCGAACCGTCCGATGGCTGAGAAAATCCTCGTAATCGAAGACGAACCCGGGATCGTTGATTTCCTCGAGCGCGGGCTCAAGGCTCATGGCTTTGACGTGTCGTCGGCCCAGGATGGGATCAGCGGCACGGAGATGGGGCTCGCCGGCGACGTCGACCTCGTCGTGCTCGACATGATGCTCCCGGGCCGGAGCGGTCTCGAGGTGCTCGGCACGCTGAGGGACGCGAAGCCGACTCTGCCGGTAATCGCGCTCACCGCCCGCGGAGAGATCGAGGATCGCGTATCCGGCCTGGATGCCGGAGCGGTCGACTACCTGACCAAGCCGTTCTCCCTCAGTGAGCTCGCGGCGCGAATCCGTGCCCAGTTGCGTGTTGCCCAGCAGGCGACGGCCACGACGCTGAAGGGCGCCGACATCGAGATCAACCTGCTCACCCGCGAGGTGCTGTGCTCGGACGAGCCGGTGCGGTTGTCCACAACCGAATTCGAGCTGCTCGTGTACCTGCTTCGCAACCGCGGCCACGTCCTCTCCCGCGAGCAGATCCTGAGGGCTGTGTGGGGCTACGACTACGACCCGGGTACAAACGTGGTCGACGTCTACGTCGGCTATCTGCGACGCAAGCTGAAGCGGGCCAGAAGGTCGGGAGCCGGCGAGGCGACCGAGGCCGAGCGCCGCGATTCCCCGATCGTCACCGTGCGGTCGGTCGGCTATCGCTTCGATGCGTCCGATTAGGGCGCGGCTGCCGTCCAGCCTGCGCTGGCGGCTGACCGCATGGGTCGCCGGCGTGCTTCTGATCGCCGCGGCCGCAGTATTCGTCGTCGTCTACGAGAGCACCGGCACCCAGCTGACCAGCCAGATCCAGCGCGACATCGCGGCTGACACGAGGCAGCTGGCGGAGTTTCTCAAGCCCTTCCACGGGCAGAGCGCCGAGCGGATACTCGCCGCTTCGAACCGCTACATGCGGGCGCAGCCCTACAGCGCAACTTCGACGCTGCTGTTCGTGCTGATCCCCGGACAGCCGACCTCGAGCAACCATCCCGAGCTCTTCGGCGGTCCGCCCGAGCGCGGCGAGACCGTCGCAGAGCAGTCCCGCGAGAACGCGTTCGGCCAGGCGCTTCGCGTGCCGCGACCCGGCTTCTCCACACAGCGCGTGGCGGACGTCGGCCGCATGCGGATCCACGAACGTGTCGTTCCGCTCGGGCAGGTCAACGTCGTGGTCGGCGCCGGCGAGCCCTTGACGATCGTCGAGCAAGCCCAGCACGGGGTCGCTAGAGCATTCGTGCTGGCGGGTGCTGTTGTCCTCGTCCTCGCGCTTCTCGCCTCGTACCTCGCCGGAGCACGGGTAACCGCGCCGCTGCGGCGAATGGCGGACGTCGCGGCCCGCGTAGACGCGGGTGACCTCGAGCCGCGCATGCACATCGACGAGGGTCACGGCTCGGAGGTGCGCGTGCTCGCCGAGGCCTTCAATCACATGCTCGACCGGTTATCGGAGGCTTTCGCCGGGCAACGCGAGTTCGTCGCCGATGCCTCCCACGAGCTTCGGACCCCACTCACCGTGATCCGCGGGCAGCTCGAGGTGCTGGCCGTCCAGGAGAACCCGAGCGGCGAGGAGGTGCGCCGCGTGGAACGGCTCGTGCAGGAGGAGATCACACGCATCAGCCGTCTGGTCGACGACCTGCTCCTGCTCGTTCAGTCAGAGCGGGTCGACTTCCTGCGGGTGGAGACGTTCGACATGAGCCCATTCGTCGAGGACCTTTGGGATGGGTTGAGCCTGACGGCCGATCGCCGGTTCGAGCTAGGCCCGGTCCCCGAAGGGTTTCTCAAGGCTGATCCGGACCGACTCGCCCAGGCGCTGCGCAACCTGGCGCGCAACGCGATCGCGCACACGGCCGAGGAACAGGGCCTCGTTCAGCTCGAGGTGCAGCGTGTCGCTCCGGACCGGATCCGGTTCGTCGTCTCCGACGACGGCCCAGGCATCCCGGCAGCCGAGCGCGAGCGCGTGTTCGAGCGCTTTCACCGCGTCGACCCTGCGCGCTCGAGGGCCGAGGGTGGCGCCGGGCTTGGCCTGTCCATCGTCAGGGCGATCGCCGAGGCCCACGGCGGCAGCGTTCGTGCCACCGAGCCGACGACCGGGCGCGGCGCGCGGGTCGAGCTCGTGCTTCCCGGCTTCCGGCCTCGGTGAGGCGGCCGGAGCCCGACTGCGCATGCTCACCGGCTGACGACCACCTCGCTCGCACCGGCATGGGCGGAACGCGACCACGGGATCTTGTGGGGCGCGTGCTCGCCATGGAATGTGATCTGTTCGGTCGGCCATCGGTCGCGGCCGTCCGCATCCTCTTCGATCAGCCAATGCAAGACAGCTGATGCATCGGTTGGTTCGGCGAACGAGAGCGCGTCGACCGGGAACTCATCGAGCAGCGCGGTCGCCTCTCCGGCGCTCCGTGCCTGGGCCCAGCCAGGTGGCGCTTGGCGGGTGTGGATGTCAGGGTCGACCCACAAGCAAAGTCGCTTGCTGCGCTGGGCGTCGTCGCGGGCTACCAGCCAGGACAGCTCGCTCACCGCACGAAGCAGGTCCTCGGTCAGCGGGCCAGGGCGGTGGGTCTGGAAGAAAGCGAGCAGTCCTCCGTAGTACCAGAGCTGCTCGCGCGCGGTCTTCTGCGTAAACCGCTCCCACAGAGCGTGGCCCTCTTCGCGATAGTCGCGGACGATCGAGCGAGCGTTGTGCACCTTGTCCGCGAGCGCCACGCGAAGGACCGAGTCATCATCGATCTCGGGGAGGTGCGCGAGGTAGCGGCGCTTGCGCTCGATCCACGGCTCCACCTCATCTCCGACGTCAACCGTGTCCGAGCATGCCTCCACGATCGCGGCCACCGGGGATCCGAACCGATGAGCGATCCGGTCGAGCATCGGCCGCCCGCCCCCGTCCTCAACGGCGTCATGAAGCATCGCCGCGATGGCTTGATCCTCATCGCCTCCGTCCTCCAGCACCAACCCCGTAACGACCAGCAGATGCGCGAGATACGGGATTTCGGTCCCGCTGCGACGCACAGTCCCGTGTACCTCCTGAGCGAGCGCGACCGCATCCAGGAACCGCTCGCTCAATGCGGGCGGCATCCTGCCAGGCTCATCGCTGACCATCGGGACCCCTCTGGTTGGAGGAAGATTGCGATACCGATCGTGCTCCTCGTTCGGCCGGTGCGCATCCGCTGAAACCCGCACCGCGATCCGCAGGTCTTCCGATCCGCAACAACCTGTCACGTATGTGAAGCAAATGTGAAGGTTTTGTGTGCCGTCGATGCGGTGAACACAGAGTGAAGGGCCGGGCGGAGAACCTGTTTGATGTTTCGCGTGCGCCATTTTTTCTCGGAAATTGCGAAGTCGTATAAGCTGCCGCGGGTCGTGTTGGGTCGACGGCTCATCCCCGATCTGGTAGCCGGTCTTCCGGAGACCCGACAGGCGCTCGCGTTCGCCGAGCGCGCTCATGCCGGCCAGCGCCGTGCGTTCGACGGAGCCCCGTTCATCGCACATCCGACCGAGGTGGCCGCGCTCCTGTATTACGTCGGAGCGCCCGACCACGTGATCGCCGCGGGCGCGCTGCACGACACGATCGAGAAGAGCACAACCCAGGCCAGAGATCTCCGTACACGCTTCGGCCCGCGCATCACGGCCCTGGTGCTGGCCGTCACCGACGACGACCACATCGCCGGCTACCCGCAGCGCAAGGCGGCCGAACGGGAGCAAGCCGCCGCCGCCGGAGACGAGGCGTTGATGATCCTCGCCGCCGACAAGATTTCCAAGGTCCGCGAACTAGGCCGCGAGACAGCGGATGCGCGGGGGCGCAGGAGAGCCATCAGCAGCCCGTCGCGGTTGCGGCGCTTCGCCCACTACCACGAATGCCTCCAGCTCCTCGAGCGACACCTGCCCGACTCGCCGCTCGTCGCCAATCTGCGCGACGAGATCGAACGGCTGCCCGACGTCTTCAGCCACCCGGCGCTCGCGGCGGGCGCAGCCGTCTAGGAGAGAGGGCAGGACGTCACGGCCCAGGGCGGGCCGCGGGTACGCTTAGACGCGATGAAGCGCTACCACGTGACCACGTAGTCAGGTAAAGCATGGGTGTAGGACGCCGGTAGCAAGCCCGGTTGTCAGTGTCTCGTCGATCATCTCGACAGCGGATAGACACGCATGATGAGGTGAATGTAGGGATTCACCCGATTCGAGCCAGCCCTCGATGCGCGATCATCGCGCGATCGAATGCGCGCTGGACCGGGTGATGTGGATGTTGTCTAGTCTGGCTTGTCGCGGTTCTGATGGCGGGCTTTGTGAGGCAAGGTGGTGAGGGCTGTGATCGGGGTTGCGCGGGTCGGGCGGCTAGTTCTCACGTTGGTGGTCGCGGTCGGGATGATGCCTGCGGTCGCGTGGGGCGCGGGTTGGGTGATCCAGCCGACTCCCCAACCCCCTGGGGAATCAATCAATTTGTCTGGGGTGTCCTGCCTGTCGGTGAGCGCGTGCACCGCCGTCGGGGACTACTACAACCAGCGCGGGGTGGAACGGACGTTGGCGGAGCGGTGGGACGGCATGAGCTGGACGATCGAGGCGACAGTCGATCCTCCCGAGACTTCCAGCGATCTGCCCAACGGTCTGAGTGGGGTGTCGTGCCCGTCGGCCAGCGTCTGCACTGCCGTCGGCTTCTACAGCGGCAGCGGCAGCGGCCTGCTGCCGTTAGTAGAGCGGCGAGAGGGGGCGAGCTGGGCGCTCCAAGCCATCCCCATGCCCCCTGACGCTGGCGGCGAGCTCAGTGGGGTGTCGTGCCCGTCGGTGAGCGCCTGCATCGCCGTCGGCACCTTCTACAGAGGAGACTCGAGTTTCACATTGGTGGAGCAGTGGGATGGGACGGCGTGGACGGTACAGCCGACCCCCAACCCCCCTAATGCCTCCGGTAGCGACACCCACCTAGTCGCAGTGTCGTGCCTGTCGGCGAGCACGTGCGCCGCCGTCGGCTGGTACATCGACACGCGGTTCGGGGCGTTGGCGTTGGCGGAGCGGTGGGACGGCAAGACGTGGGCGATCCAACGGACCCCCTCGCCCGCCGGAAGTATCGAGTCGCACCTGACCGGGGTGTCGTGCCCGTCGGCGATGTCCTGCACCGCCGTCGGGAACACGAACAGCGGGACCGGCCCGGTGGCGTTAGCGGAGCGATGGAACGGGACGAGCTGGAAGGTCCAGCGGATGCCCGATCCGGGAATCCCGAGCGGCGTGTCGTGCCCGTCGGTGAGCGTGTGCACCGCCGTCAGTGAGACGGAGGCGGATCGGTGGGAGGGGACGAGCTGGGCGTTCCAATCCATCCCCATCCCCCCTGACGCTTCCGCCCCCGAGCTGAGTGGGGTGTCGTGTCCATCGGTGACGGCGTGCACCGCCGTCGGCTCAGGCTTGGCGGGCGGACTCATAGCGACCTGGACCGGCCCCGGTGCACCGTCCGTATCGATCCGCTCGCCGACGCAGGGCGCCCGCTATACACCCGGTCAAGTAGTGATCGCTCACTACAGCTGCCAGGAAGCCGCGGGTGGTCCTGGGATCGCTTCCTGCGTGGGCGCAGTTCCCAACGGCTCCCCTATCGACACGACCACGCGCGGGCGTGGCGCCTTCACCGTGACCGCGACGAGCAAAGACGGCCGCCGCGCATCGCGAACGGTGAGCTACACGATCCGGCCCAGCAACCAGTTCACCGTCTCGCGCATCCACATGCTCGCCGACGGGACGCTCTCGTTCTCGGTTCGGATCCCCGCGCCAGGCGACGTAGACGTTCTAGAGACCGCTTGGAATGACAACCTCGCCTCGGCGGCCGTCCTGCTCAAGCCCGCCCCCGACAGGTTCGTCTACGCCCGCCGACACGTACGCGCGGCCCAGCCCGGCACGCTGAGTGTGATGGTCACACCCAACCAACGAGGGAAGCTGCTCGTCGCTCATCCCCATTACCGGGTCGTGCTCAGGCTCTGGGTCAGCTACACCCCAGACGGCGGTAGCTACCGGACGATCGGCTTCCTCGGGCTACACCTCACCGGCTCCTGCGCGAAGCACGACAGCGTGAGCTCACTCCATTGGCGCACGGTGGTCCGCTGCAACTGACGCCCACCAGGCCACGCTTCCACCTGGCACCGCCCATGACCCCTCCCGACCGCTGCCCTTAAGGGGACGAATCGCTCACCGTCTCGGCCCTTGGTCTGACTGACCCCACAATCCCGATGGTGGACGCCGTGGGCTGGCATGATTGGCAGGACTTGCGGCTGAGGCTTCCATATGGATAAGCGCTACCACGTAACCACCTTCGGGTGTCAGATGAACGAGCACGACTCCGAGCGGATGAAGGGGATGCTCGAGTCGCTCGGGTACGCGGAGGCGCCGTCACGGGCCGACGCGGATCTGATCCTGTTCAACACCTGCTCGATCCGGGAGAAGGCCGACGACCGGTTCATCTCGCACCTCGGCGAGGCGAAGCGGCTGAAACGCGAGGATCCCAGCCGGGTTGTCGGGGTCGGCGGATGCTGGGCGCAGTCGGTCAAGGAGGAGGTGTTCGCCCGCTTCCCGTTCGTCGACGTCGCCTTCGGCCCCGGTCAGGTCCACAAGCTCGCCGAATTCCTGGCCAGCGACTCGCTGACCGCGCAGGGTTACTTTGAGTTCGAGGGGTTCACCGGACACCTGCCGGCCAAGCGCGCCCGGGAGTTCCACGGCTGGGTGCAGATCAGCGTGGGGTGCAACTCCGTCTGCTCGTATTGCATCGTGCCGTCCACCCGCGGCCGCGAGGTGAGCCGCAGCTCGCAGGAGCTCCTGGCCGAGATCGAGCAGCTTGCGGCCGACGGCGTGCGCGAGGTGACCCTGCTCGGACAGAACGTCAACTCGTACGGACGGGACCTGCCGCGCGAGCGCCGGGTTACGTTCGCCGAGCTGCTTGCGCAAGTCGACGCCGTCGATGGCATCGAACGGATCCGGTACACGAGTCCGCACCCCAAGGACATGCGCGAGGACGTGATTCTCGCGCACGCGGACCTGCCCTCGCTGTGCGAGCACATTCACCTGCCGCTGCAGTCCGGGTCGACTCCGGTGCTGAAGCGGATGCGCCGCACCTACTCCCGGGAGCGCTATCTCGATCGCGTGGCGCTGATCCGCGAGCACGTCCCCGACTGCGCACTGACCACGGACGTCATCGTCGGCTTTCCGGGCGAAACGGAGGACGATTTCCGCCAGACGCTAGAGGTCGCCGAGGAGGTCGCCTACGACGGCGCGTTTACGTTCATCTATTCGCCACGTCGCGGCACGGAGGCGGCGACGCTGCCTGACCAGATTGCGCACGAGCTCAAGGTGGAGCGGCTGGAGCGGCTGGTCGAGGTGATCCAGCGCCGGGCGGCGGAGCGGGCTCAGAGGTTCGTAGGGCGCAATCTCGAGGTGCTCGTGGAGGGTGTCTCGCGCACGGATCCGACCCGGCTGCGCGGCCGATCGCGCCACAACAAGGTCGTGAATTTCAGCGGTGTCGCAGAACCCGGTGAGCTCGTCGAGGTCGAGATCACGGGCGCGACCAGCCAGACCCTCTCGGGTCTCCAGTCGCTCGTCGTCCGCGGCGCTGCGTGAGCCGACTCGAACGTTCGTCCATTAGGCGCTAAAGCCTGCGGCGCGGCGGCCGATTACGCCGATCCCGAAGTCGTGGTAGTCGGACCGCGCAGGCGAGCGTGATTACGAGCGGGACCTCGGAGATGACGAGCCCCGCGCTCGCGCTGATCAACCCGGCCGGGTTGGTCGAGCACAGCACCGAGGCGTTCACACGCCACTGCAACGGTGCGGCCACCCTGATCGAGGGCGATCCGCAGATCGATCGGGTGCTCAGAGGGCAGGTCGACCGCGCCAACGTCAGTCTGGGCGGGATGCAGCTCGAGGTCCAGGCGATCCAGAGCACGGACGGCGTCCGACACGCCCTGCTCACTGCACACGGCGAGGCTCACGAGACCCCTAACGGTCCGGACGGGTGGGATCAGGCCTTCGACGACAGTCCGGCTCTGATCTGGCTGAAGGACCTCGACGGCCGGTATACGAGCGTTAACGGCCGGTACACCGAGGTTCTTGGCACGAGCGCCGACCGACTCATCGGACACACGGATGAGGAGCTGCCGGCGGTGGAGGTGGTCGATGGTCCGCGCCTGCTTTCAAACGGGGGCCCGGCGACCGAGCCACTCCAGCTCGAGTACACGATCTCGCCCTTCGAGCACCGCCCCGCGCTCGCGGTCCTTCGCTTCCCGGTGCGGGGTGCGGACGGCGAGCCGATCGCCGTCTGCGGCGTGGCCGCCCCGCTGAGCGAGGCCCGGGTGGCACGCTCCGAATGCGCGAGGCTGATGCGGATTGAGCGCTGGCGGCGACTCGACCCGGGCATCGTGCGTACCGAGCTGATCGAGGAGTGGGGGATGATCGAGGTCGTCTCGGACGGCCCGCCGCCGGATTTCGAGAGCGGCCTGGACGCACCGGCCGGCGGCGAAGAACCGCTCGACACGCACACGCCGACCGCGTCTTCCGTCGCGGACGTGATCGCCCCGGAAGTCGAGGACGTTGTTGCCCAGCGCGACGCGGCGCTCGATGAGCGCGACGCGCTTAGCGCTCAGACCGAAGATCTCCAGCGAGAGTTAGGGGAAGGGCGGCGGCGGATCGCGGCGCTTCACGAAGCGTCCGCGACCGCCGCCCGACGTGCCCACGAGCTGATGAGCGCGCTGAGCCAGGAGCAGGAGCGCAGCGCCGAGCTCGGACAGGCGCTCGAGCAGGCTCGCTCCGGCCAGCCAGCCGCCCCCGAGCCCGATGAGAACGCACTCCGTGAGCATCGCGAGCGCGCGGACCAGGCGCTGGAGGAGCTGAGGGCCGCTCGGGATGATGTCGCGCGGCTCGAGGCCGCACTCGATCAACAGCGCGCAGAGACGGCCCGCGCAGCGGATGAGCTCGCGCGTGAGCGAGAGCTCGCCGAGGCCGCCCGGCCCGCGCGCGCCGCGCTCCAGGAGGCGCAGGCCGAGGCCAAGCAGCTCCAGTTCGAGCTGCAGCAGGCGCACTCCGGCCTGCAACGGGCCCGTGCAGAGGCGCAGAAGAGCGAATCATTGGCGGCCGATGCGCGCGCGCAGGCCGACGCTGCCGCCGAGGCGCTCGAGTCAGCGCGCGCCGAGGCAGCTGCCGTGGCGGTCGAGCTTGAGCAGGCGCGTCAGGAGGCCGCCGCCGTTTCGACCGAACTCGAGCAGGCGCGGGCCGAGGCCGCGGAGCACCTGGGTGCGCTCGACGCGGCGCGGACTGAGGCCGTCGCGAATGCCGAGGCCTTGGAGCAGGCACGAAGCGACGCCGCTGCCAGCGCCGAGGCCGCTGGCCAGGCGCGCACTGAGGCCGCCACCAACGCCGAGGCGGCCGAGCAGGCGCGCGATGAGCTGGCGACTAGTTCCGAATCTCTGAGTGCCGCACGCGCTGAGGCGGCCGCGCATGCCGCTGAGCTCGAGCGGGCTCGCGAGGATCTGACCGGCACGGCATCGGCCCTGGATGCCGCTCGGTCTGAGGTGGCGGCGAATGCGGAGGCTTTGGATCACGCGCGGCAGGAAGCTGCGCAGACCGCCTCCGCGGCTGATCAGGCTCGCGATCAAGCGGTGGCGAACGCGAGTGCGCTCGAGCAGGAGCGCGAGCTGTCGGCGTCGCTGCGTGAGCAGCTGGAGGCCGTTCGCTCGGAGCTCGCGGAAACCGACCCGGCAGCGGCAGACGCAGCGCTCGAACGGGCCCGCGGCGAGGCAGAAGCGAACGTGGCCGCGCTCGCGAGCGCGCGCGAGGAGGCTGCCGCGAACGCCTCCGCGGCTGATCAGGCTCGCGATCAAGCGGTTGCGAACGCGAGTGCGCTCGAGCAGGAGCGCGAGCTGTCGGCGTCGCTGCGTGAGCAGCTGGAGTCCGTCCGTTCGGAGCTGACGCAGGCCGATCTTGAGGGGGTGGCTGCCGCCCTGGATCAGGCTCGGGGCGAGGCGGCGTCCAATGCTGAGGCGCTCCAACATGCGCGCGAGGAAGCGGCGGCGAACGCGTCCGCGGTCGAGCAGGCTCGGGCCGAGGTGGCGGCGGCCGGAACGGAGTTGGAGCAGGAGCGCCAGGAGGCGGCATCGCTGCGCGAGCAGCTTGAGTCCGTCCGTTCGGAGCTGGCGCAGGCCGATCTTGAGGGGGCGGCTGCTGCTTTGGATCAGGCTCGGGGCGAGGCGGCGTCCAATGCTGAGGCGCTCGAGCGTGCGCGCGGGGAAGCGGCAGCGAACGCGTCCGCGGTCGAGCAGGCCCGGGCCGAGGTGGCCGCGGCCGGAACGGAGTTGGAGAGCGAACGCCAGAAGGCGACGTCACTGCGTGAGCAGCTGGAGTCCCTGCGTTCGGAGATCGCCGAGGCCGGCACCGATGAGGCCGACGACGCTCTGGAGCAGGCGCGAAGCGATGCGGCTGCCAGCGTCGCGGCGGCTGATCAGGCCCGGGTCAGGGCGGCCGCCACGGGCGCGGCCCTCGACGCGGAGCGCCAGCTGTCAGCAGGACTGCGCGAGCAGCTTGAGGTGCTTCAGGCCGAGCGCGCGCTGGCCGAGAGCTCGGCGTCGGATGCCGCTGACGCCGACAACGAGCCGGTCACGAGTTGGACGCCGTCGGCGCAGCGGGCCTTCTCGGCGGCTCTTGCCACTGCCTCGGAGTGGCGGATGGGGCTCAAGGACGTGATCAAGGTTCTTGGGCTCGAAGGCGGTTGGGAGTCCGTCACCGCGTGGTCCCCGGGCGAGCGCGCGACGCTGCGCTGCGTGGCGATGTGGACTCGCGACCCTGACGGGAGTGGCGCGTTCCAGACGCTCACCTGGCAGCACCCCGAGCCGCTCAGCGGCTCTGAGCTTGGCCGCGCGAGCACGGCGGCGCATCCGATCGCCATCCCTGACGTCGAAGCCTCCCAGGACCACAGGTTCAAGCTCGCGGCAGCTGAGGGGATGCGGTGCGCGATGCTCGTCCCGATCCGAGACGGCGTCTCGACGCTTGCGGTGCTCGAGCTCCTCGGCCGTGATGATCGGCTGCCGGATCCCCACTGGTCTTTGTCTCTCGAGGCGATCGCGTTGCAGCTCGGGCAGTTCGCGCATCTCCTGCGTCTCGGCGCGAAGCCGAACTGGCGTCTCGGACGGATGTGATCACACACATACCGTCGCGGCTGAGCCGCGGGGAGTCGTCCGGGCCGTATGCGAACATGTGTTCGTGCGATGGAGCAACCTGAGTATCGAGACTGAGGAGACGGCGTCGCTGCCCGGATACCGGGACCAGGCCGTTGTCCGGCATTTCGACGCACCGGAGGCGCTCGAGACGAGGTTCTACGAGGTCCGGGCCAAGTCGGTGATCAATCGGGTCCCCGACGCGTCTCAGGTGCCCTTCCGTTGGACGATCAACCCGTACCGGGGTTGCTCGCATGCGTGCGTCTACTGCTTCGCGCGGCCGACGCACAAGTACCTCGACTTCGACGCGGGGCGAGATTTCGAGCGGGAGATCGTGGTCAAGGTCAACGCCCCCGAGGCACTCCGGGCGGAGCTTGCCCGCCCGTCGTGGGAGGGGGAGCACATCGCACTCGGCACCAACACCGATCCGTACCAGTGGGTCGAGGGCCGCTACAAGCTGATGACGGGCATCTGGGAGGCAATGCGGGACGCGGCGAATCCGTGCTCGATTCTGACCAAATCACCCCTGCTGTTGCGGGACCTGCCCGTGATGAAGCAGATCGCGGACCGCACCGAGTTCAGCGCAGCGCTGTCCGTGCCGACGCTCGATGAGCGGGCTTGGCGATCGACCGAGCCGCACTCGCCGAATCCGCGGGCGCGTCTCGAGGCCGTCGGGGAGCTGAGCCGAGCCGGGATCAAGACGGGTGTGCTCATCGCTCCCCTGATACCCGGCGTCAACGACTCGCCACAGCAGGTGCAGCGGATCGTCGAACTGGCGACTGAGGCCGGCGCGTCATACGTCACCGGGATCGCACTGCATCTCCGTGGTGACGTCAAACCGCTGTTTTTCGAGTGGCTGGAGAATCAGAGGCCCGACCTTCTGCCCCGCTACCGCAAGCTCTACGGGAGGGGTGCGTACGCACCCCAGGCCGAGCGGAACCGCCTGGGCAACCTCGTGAAAGGCCCCGAGCTGTCGCCCGGAGAGCGGATGCGTGGGCGCATGGTGGCGGCGCGGTCGCGCTCTGAGCCGGAGAGCGAGCAGAGGACTGGTTTGCTCGTACGCAGAAGGGGGGAACAGCAGAAACTGTTCTGATCGCCGCATTCTGAGAGACCGGTCACAGAGCGGTGAAACCGTCGGACGAGTCCGGTGGTACCTATTGGACAGAGGATGCGAAAAAGTCTGAGACAACGGAAGGATCTCCACCTCGAGCGGATGTTCGAGACGCGTAGCGAGGCGTGGGAGCGGGTAGGCCTGGCGATGGACGTGAGCCAGCGTGCTGTCAAGCGTGCTCGGCGGGAGGCGGCCGTACTGGTGCCGCTTCTCATCGGCGTGATGGTGGCGTACTCGTACCGTAAGCAGCTGTTCGGTGTCGATACGCCAGTTCGTATCGCCACGGTCATCGCGCTGGTTGCGCTCGGTTGGGCGCTCGCGCGCGACATCGGCCGTGCTGCCGGGCCGACGATGTTCCGGCGCATGGATCCCGGAACGGCCGGGACGGTCGGCTTCCTGATTCGCCTGATGACGATGGCGATCACGCTGATCATCGCGCTGCGGGTGGCAGGCGTCCACCCCGGAACGCTGGTGGCGGGGAGCGCGTTCACCGCCGTGATCCTGGGTCTCGCCGCTCAGCAGACGCTCGGCAACCTGATCGCCGGCATGGTGCTGCTCAGCGCGCGGCCCTTCCGTGTCGGCGAACGCGTGCGCCTGCAAACAGGCGCCGTGGGAGGAACCGTGGAGGGCGTGGTCAGCTCGCTCGGGCTGCTCTACACGACGCTGGCGCGCGGCGAGGACCGGATCCTGATCCCCAACAGCGTCGTGCTGTCAGCGGCCGTCGTTCCGCTGCGCGAGCCCGATCCGGTGAACGTCAAGGTGCGGCTCGGATCTGGGCGTGCGGCCGAGTCACGTGCAGGCGCTCCTGGATGAGGACATCTCGACGCCGACGCGCGCGGCGGCCAAGGTGCTGCTCGAAGAGCTGGACGGCGAGGACCTCGTCGTGCGCGTCCAGGCGACACCCGAGCGCGCGGCCGACGGCGCCCGGCTCGCCGACGAGATCATCGGCACGCTCGCCGCAGTGACCGGCGAGCACGCGCTCGCCCGCGAGTAGCACTGACCGCCGGGGTCGGGGGCGCGGACGCTCCCGCCGAGTAGCACTGGCCGCCGGGGTCGCACGCTCCAGCCGGGGTCGCACGTGACCGCCGATCAGCATCGCCACCCGGCGCGGAACCCGCCCCCACGGCGCCCGGCGTCAGCGCTTCGTGGCCTGGCCCGCGGCGATCTCGTCCGCGAGCTTCTCGCCTCCCATCCAACGGCTGACCGTGGCGGCGAGGCCGGGGGCGAGAGCGGCGAAGTTGGTGCTGGCGCGAAGGAGCAGCGGCGCTACCGTGACCTCTGTTCGGTTGCGCTCGATCGCCCGGATCACCCCGTCCGCGACCTGCTCGGGCGACCGGGTGGCGAGGTAGAAGGGCAGCTTCACGCCCGTGTCGGCGAACATCCCGGCTTCGTCGATGAACCCCGGGTAGACGACAGAAACGCCCACGCCCTCCGGCCTGAGGTCGTCGCGGAGCGCGAGTGCGAAACCGCGAAGGCCGAACTTGGCCGCGCAGTACAGCGAGGTGCGCGGCGTGGCGGCCTTGCCGTTCAGCGAGGAGATGAAGACGAGGTGGCCCTGGCCTCGCTGAACCATTCCGCGCGCGAGATGGCGGGCGAGCCTGATCGGCGCCGAAAGGTTGACCGCGATCATCCGATCGACCTGATCCTGGCTGAGCTCGAGCAGATTGCCGGTACCCGGCATCGCCGCGTTGGCCACAAGCACATCGACGTCCCCGACGGCCTCGGCCAGCCGGTCGACCTCGTCCCCGCGCGACAGATCGCACGGAAACGCCCTCGCGCTCAGTTCGGCGGCCAGCGGCTCGAGCACCTCCACGCGGCGTCCGGTGAGCGAGAGGGATGCACCCCGGCCCGCGAACGCTCGCGCAATCGCGCCACCGATCCCACCGGTCGCGCCGGTCACCAATACCCGTCCATCCACCAGAGTCACGGCGCGGGAGTGTAGATACTGCGCGCATGACTCCGCCTGAGGTGGTCGCCCTGTTCGGTCCCACCGGGGTCGGCAAGACCGCAATCGCGATCGCCCTCGCGGACGAGCTCCGTTCCAGAGATGAGGAACCGGTGGCCGTATCGGCTGACGCGCTCCAGGTCTACGCGGGCCTCGAGGTGCTGACCGGCGCCGCGACGCCGGCCGAGCGCGCGCGGCTGGAACATCGGCTGATCTCGTTTCTTCCCGTCGATGCCACGTTCAGCGCGGGGCAATACGCGGATCTCGCGCACGCCGAGATCGATGCCCTCCTGGCGGAGGGGCGGCGACCGATCGTGGTCGGGGGGACGGGGCTCTATCTGCGCGCCGCCCTGACCGAGCTCAGCCTTCGCCCACCGCCACCCGAGGGCACACGGGAGCGCTGGCTCGCAGAACTCGAGCGCCGCGGTCCTCAGGCGCTTCACGCGACCCTGGCCGAGCGAGCGCCGTGGGCGGCGGCCGAGATCGAGCCGACAGATCGTCAGCGGATCGTCCGCGCGCTCGAGCTCCTCGACTCGGGTGAGCTCGAACCGTCCGAAGAGCAATCGCAGCTGTGGACCGCCGCGACCCGCCGTCCCACTCTCCTGATCGGACTCGTGATGGACCGCGACGAGCTCTATACGCGCATCGGCCGGCGCGTCGACGCGATGATCCGCGCCGGAGCGGAGCGCGAGGTCACCGAGGCGAACCTGGCGGGAGCCTCGGGGACCGCCCGCAAGGCGCTTGGGTTCGACGACCTGCTGATCGGGGACGTCGAGGCGATGAAGCGGCGGACGCGCAACTACGCGCGCCGGCAGCTCACGTGGATGCGAAAGCTCGCCGCCGTGGAGGTGATCGACGTCACCGGGCACGCGCCGGACGAGATCGGGAGGGAGATCGCCGGGCGGTGGCAGGCAGGGGCAAGCGAATAGCTCAGGGCAGCGGCATGAACGGGTACATGAGCACAGCCCCGGCAGCCACCAGCACGACCCACACGCCGACCAGTCGGGGCCGGGAGCGCACGCGGGAGACGAGCCGGGCGACCGCGATGTAAACCCCCGGCATCACGATCACCATGTAGTAGAGATAGCTCGTACGGCTCCAGATCAGGCTCAGCAGCTCGAACGGGACCCAGGTCCCGAGGAACCACGCCACGGCGACGACGTCGAGCTCCCGGCCGGCCGCCGTAGGGGCGACCCCTGGGTCCCCGCTGGACCCCACCGGCACGTCCGACGCCCCGGATCCATGCCACAAGCTCCACGCGGCGAGCACCAGCCCGGGGAGCGCGAGGAACATGATCGCCGGGTTGATCATCCCGAGGAAGTGGGCGGCCGGGTGGATCCCGTACAGCCCTGGGCTCGGCTCTGCCGGGTTGATGTTCAGGTACACGATCGGCCGGTAGTCGCCCAGCCATTGCCATGGGTAGGACGCGATCCCGGTCGGGCCCCGCGGGCTCGACTGACCGGCCGCGTAGGAGACCATGTGGGAAAGGTGCGAGAACGGGCCCCCGGCGACGTAGTGGCCGGTGACCGGGTCCCACGGGCGGGCGATCGCATCCATCACGGTCAGGAGCACCATGAACACGACGGCCGCCGCTGCCACGCACAGGAGGAGGGACCGCCAGGGGATACCGGGCACCCGCGCCCCGCCCCGCCCAGGCGCTCCAGCGGGCACCCGCGCCCCGTTCCGTCGCGCCACCCACACTCGCAGCACCTCGAACAGTGCAAGCGCGAGCAGCACGTATGGGGCCACGAGCTTGAAGCCCGCGCCCACGCCGATCACGACCCCGGCGGCAAGCGGACGCCCACGCAGGTAGAGCGCGGCCCCCCAGACCATCGCCGCGACGGCGTAGATGTCGAGCGTTCCGATCCGCCCATGCACCAGCAACAGGTTGTCCGCCGCCATCAGCGCGCACGACCCCAGCGCAAGCCACGGTCCGCCGCCGCAGGCGCGGACGAGCGCGTACAGGCCCAGCATCGCCAACGTGCCAAACAGCAGGCTTCCGATCCGCCAGGCGAACGGCCCGTCGCCGAACAGCTCGATCGAGCCGGCGATCACCAGCTTTGCCAGCTGTGGGTGCTCGGCGTTGGGGTCGCTGCCGGACGGGGCCTCGGCATAGCGGGCGTTGGGGGCCAGATGAATCCCGGCGATCACCCGGGCGGCGTTGACGTAATAGTCCTCGTCGAATACGAGGAGATGGTCGGCGGCCGAGCGGCATGGGGTCCGGCAGGGCTCGTCGAGGAGGATCGAGCGCACCCCGAGCGAGGCGACGATCAGGATGGCCAGGAGACCGAGCGGCGGGAGGTGTCGCAGGCGCCAGACCATCTCGTGGCGACGGAACATAGACTGCGATCGCGTGAACTTCGAGAAGTGGCACGCCCTGGGCAACGACTACATCATCATCGAGCGCGCGGAGCTCCCGTTCGAGCTGACCGTGCCGAGGATCCGCGCGATCTGCGCTCCGCACACAGGTGTCGGCAGCGACGGGATCCTGCTGCTCTCGGAGCCGACCGAGCCTGGGTACGCGGCACGGCTGCAGATTTTCAACCCCGACGGGTCCGAATCGGGGCTGTCGGGCAACGGGGCGCGGGAGGCAGTCATGTACCTGCGCCGCGTCGGCAGGGCGCCGGCGGACGCGTTCTCGATCCAGACGGGCGCGGGCGAGATCCGCGCCACGATCACCTCGGACACCGTCTGCACGATCGACATGGGCAGGGCGCGAACCGCGAGCGAGGACTTCCCCTCCGGAGCCTCCGACGGCCGTGGCGAGATCGACGCCGGCGGCGTCCACTGGCGCTTCCAGCACGTCCAGGTCGGGAACCCGCAGTGCGCGATCGCGATGCCCGAGGTCGAGCACCTGGAGGAGCTCGACCTCTCGCGGTTCGGTCCCGAGATCGAACGCAGCGTGCTGTTTCCCAATCGGACCAACGTCTCATGGTTCGCGGCGGCCGGACCGGGCCGCATTCGCGCGCGCATCTTTGAGCGCGGCGTGGGCGAAACATCCGCGAGCGGCACGGGAGCGACCGGCGCCGCCGTCGCCCACGTCCTCGGCGGTGGTGACTCGCCCGTCACCGTCATGCTCGACGGCGGAGAGCTCGAGGTGGAAGTGGAGGAGGACATGCACATCAACCTGACCGGCTGGGCGGTGCCCGTCTACCGAGGCGCGTTGGCCGAGGAATTCGTAAAGGAGCTGGATGCGACCGAGTAGCCGCCTTGAGCGGATCCCCCCGTACCTGTTCGCCGAGCTGGAGCGAAAGATCGCCGCCAAGCGCGCGGCGGGCATCGACGTGATCAGCCTCGGGATCGGCGACCCGGACACGCCTACGTACGCGCCGATCGTGGCCGCCGCGCAGCGCGCGGTGGCGGATCCGAGCACCCACACCTACCCGTCCAACCGTGGCCGGGCCGAGTTCAGAGAGGCCGTCGCCGCGTTCTACGAACGGCGCTTCGGGGTCACGCTCGACCCCGATACGGAGGTGATGCCGGCGATCGGGGCCAAGGAGTGCATCTTCAACCTGAACCTCGCGTTCCTCGATCCCGGTGACGCCGCGCTCGCCGCCGATCCCGGCTACCCGGTCTACACCGGTGGCCCGCTGATGGCGGGAGCGGACGCGGTGCTGATGCCGCTTCGACCGGACCGTGGCTTTGCTCCGGACCTGAGCGCGATCTCCGACGCCGACCTGAACCGGGCGCGCCTGATGTTCTTCAACTACCCCAACAACCCGACCGGTGCGATCGTTCCCGACGGCCTGTTCGACGAGGTCGTCGAGCTGGCCGCGCGCGCCGGATTCCTCGCCGTCCACGACAACGCCTACAGCGAGACGACCTACGACGGCTACGTCGCGCCCTCGTTCCTGGCTACGCCGGGCGCCAAGGAGGTCGGCGTAGAGGTCTTCTCCCTCTCCAAGGGCTACAACATGACCGGCTGGCGCTGCGCCGCGATCGTCGGCAATGCCGACGCGATCGCCCAGTACTGGCGTCTGAAGTCGAACGTCGACTCGGGCATGTTCGAGGCGATTCAGCTGGCCGGAGCCGCGGCGCTGGCACCCGAGATCGACGCCGACGTCCGCGCCATGAACGCTGTCTATCAGCGCCGCCGCGATCTCGTCTGCGACGCCCTGGCCCAGGCCGGAGTGAAGGTCCGCGTGCCGCGGGGGACGATCTATATCTGGGCACCCGTGCCGGACGGGTTCGAGTCCGCGGCCGCCTACTGCGAGCACGTGCTCGAGCAGGCGGCGGTCGTGATCTCCCCGGGCGGCGCATACGGCCCGAACGGCGAGGGCTTCTTCCGGATCTCCCTGACGACACCGGACGATCGGCTGCTCGAGGCCGTGGAGCGTATCCGGGCTCTGTAGCCGCGGCTACCATCCTCGGCGTGCAGCAAAGCCGTCACGGACGCAACCGAAGCTCGGCCTACGACGCCGACGGACAGCGTGCCCGGGGACGCGCAAGACAGCGCGCCTACCTGGTCGCGGCCGTCGCGGACGGTGAGAACGGGCAGCTCGACGAGTTGCGCGAGCTGCTCAAGACGGCAGGCGTGGCCGACGCCGGCGAGATGATCCAACGTCGCGAGCACCCGCATCCCAACACCTATCTGGGGGCCGGCAAGCTCGACGAGCTGAAAGCCGACCTGGCTCGGGCCGACGCAAACCTGGTCGCGTGTGACGACGAGCTCTCTCCGCGCCAGGAGCGGAACCTCGAGGCCGCGCTCGGCCTGCCTGTGATCGACCGGACGGCGATCATCCTGGACATCTTCGCCGCCCACGCCCACACCGCCGAGGGCAAGCTCCAGGTGGAGCTGGCTCAGCTCGAGTACAACCTCGCGCGGATGCGCGGCCTGTGGTCCCACCTCGAGCGGCTGGGAGCCGGACGGATCGACGGCGGAATTGGCACCAGGGGCCCGGGGGAGACCCAGATCGAGACCGACCGGCGCCTGGCCCGCGATCGGATCAGCGCTCTACGGCGAAAGCTGGCCCACGTGCGTTCGAGCCGCTCGGTGATGCGGGCCGAGCGCCAGCGCGCGGACCTGCCGTCGATCGCCCTGGCCGGCTACACGAACGCCGGGAAGTCGACGCTCATGAACGCCCTCACCGGAGCCACCACCGGGGTCGGGGACCGCCTGTTCCACACGCTGGACCCGACCACGCGGGTGCTCCGGGCCGGCGGCCGCGACTACCTGCTCACCGACACCGTCGGCTTCATCCGCAAGCTACCGCACCAGCTCGTCGAGGCGTTCGGGGCCACTCTCGAGGAGACGCGGCTGGCCGATCTGATCCTCCACGTGGTCGACGCGTCTGTGCCCGAGGAGGAACTGGTCGAGATGACGAGCGCGGTCGACGAGGTCCTGCACGAGATCGACGCCGAGGCGGCTCCGCGACTGCTGGTGCTCGCCAAGGCCGACAAGGTCGATGACGAGCGCCGGCTCGAGCTGCGCAACCGGCACCCCCATGCGGTCCTGGTCTCCGCTCTGACGGCGGAGGGAATCGACGACCTGACCGTGCGAATCGAGGACGAGTTCGCGAAGACGCTGCATGAGATCGAACTGCTGATCCCCTACGACGAAGGGGGACGGCTGGCCGAGCTCCACGAGCTCGCCGGCGATCTGGAGCGCGAGGACACGCCGGACGGCGTGCGGGTGACTGTGCGCCTCACCCCGAGCATCGCCGCGCGCTACGCGCCCTTCGCGCTTGAACACGGCCGCCGATGAGCCTGCGCGTCATGCGGCTCGACGAGCGCGCCACCGTGCCCCGGCGCGCCTACCCCGGCGACGCCGGACTCGACCTGCACGCGCTCGAGGACTGCCGGATCGGTCCTGGCGAGCGGGCACGGGTGCGAACCGGAATCGCGGTCGAGATCCCCGAGGGCCATGCGGGGCTCGTGGTTCCGCGCTCCGGTCTCGCGGCGCGTCGTGGGATCGCGCTCGTCAACGCTCCGGGCCTGATCGACGAGGGATATCGCGGCGAGGTCCAGGTGCTCCTCCTGAACACCGATCGCGCCGAGTCGTTCGTGATCGCCCCCGGCGATCGGGTCGCCCAACTGGTACTCGTCCGGGTCGAGGCTCCGGAGGTCATCGAGGTCGATGCGCTCGCCGGCTCGGAGCGTGGCACCGGCGGCTTCGGCTCGAGCGGCAGCTGACCGCGCTCAGCCGGCCGGACGCGCCAACAGACCGTGGTTCTGGAGGAAGCGCTTGGCCACCAGCGTCGGATCCTGGCCGAACACGTCCACCGCGGCGTTGAGCTGGCGCACGGTGCCGAGCGTCAGCAGCGCGCTGACCCTGTCGATGGTCGCCGCGAAGGCCGGCCCCTCGGTGAGCAGAACCTGTTCCGGCACGACCGGGACGACCTGACCGGAGCCGAAGCTGTGGCGTGGGTCTCGGAGCAGGAAGTAGTGGCCCGAGCGCAGCTGCGCGTCCGTCGTGCTGACGTCGGCGGCCTGCACCGCGCCCTGGTCAAGCGCCTGGTACTGGGCGCCGATGGCCAGTGCTTTGAACGCCGCGGGCACGAAGCCGTAGCTCTGCTCGAGCTGGGCGAGCCCAGGGGACGATTGCTCAAACTGCGGCGGGGCGCCCATCGTCAGCCCGGGCGCGACCTTGCGCAGATCGCGCAGCGTGCGCAGTCCGTTCGCGGCCGCGTAGATGCTCGTTACCGCGATCGCGCCGGTGTCGCTGAACGGGGTCGGGCGCAGGAGCGCCAGGGCGTGTGCACGCGCGTAGCGCCGCGCGGCCAGCAGCGCCGCCGCGGCTGAGCGGAACTGGCGCTTGTAGCCCGCGATCACGCTGTTCCAAGTGCTCACGTACTCCGGATACATCGATATCCGGCCGCTCTGTAGTGCCTGCAGCGACACCTCGGGGGGACCGATGTCGCGATTCACGACCACCGAGTAGCCGCGCGCCTCGAGCGCCTGGGCGTAGAGCTCGCCGAGCACGAACTGCTCGGTGAAGTTCTTGTCGCCGATCGTCACCAGCGGGCGTCCACTCCCGGGCTGAGCGGGGCGATCGCCGGCCGAGCGGGTCGTCGTGGCGGCCTGCGGCGCGGCCGTGCCGCATCCGGCGCAGCCGATCGCGAGCGCCCCGAGTGCGGCCGCACCGAGTGCGCAGCGCATCGCCCTAGACGCCAGCGGCGTGCCTGGCATCGGCGTGCGCGGCGGCTTCGAGGCGGTCATCGAGCGCGGCAAGCGGCTCGCTCAGGCCGAGGGCTTTCGCAATCAGCCAGTCGGCGAACCACGCGTTCTTTGGCAGCAGCGGCCCGTGCAGGTAAGTCCCGATCACCGTGCCGGCGAGCACGCCCTCGTACCGGTCCTTGCCGTTGTTGCCGTGGCCCTTGAGCACCCGGCCGAGGGGCGTCGCGCCCGGACCCAGGTGGGTGCGGCCCCCGTGATTCTCGAATCCGGCCAGCACCCGTCGCTCGCCCGGTTCGAGCTCGACCTCGATCGCGACATTGCCGATCAACCTCGGTCCGGCGACCCGCACGGTGCGCAGATCGACCAGGCCGACGCCCGGGAGCGTCTCCTCGCCGAGCTCGTAGGAATGACCGAGTAGCTGATAACCGCCGCAGACCGCGAGGATCACGGCGCCGCGCCCGGCCGCGGCGTGAAGCGCATCACGCTTGATCTCGGCGAGATCGAGCGCGCACAGCTTCTGATCGCGATCCTGCCCGCCGCCGATATAAAAGAGGTCGGCCCCATCCGGATCGAGCTTCTCGCCGAGCCCGCTGGCTTGGACCTCGAAGCCGATTCGGCGCCATTCGCAGCGCCGCTGCAGCAGGAGCAGGTTTCCGCGGTCGGCGTAGATGTTCATCAGGTCCGGGTACAGCGCGCATACGCGGAGCGTTCGCTCAGGCACCGAGCATCACCACCTCGCTGCCGACGTAGTCGGGTGTCGCGGGGACGATCCGAACGCCGGCGCGAGTGAAGCCAACTGCGATCCCCTCGCGCTCGAGCTGATCGGCGGTGAGCCGATCGAGACGGATCACGTCGTCAGACGTGGTGCGCTGCCCGTCGAGCGTGACCACCTCTCGACGTCGCTCGAGCACGAATCCGTTTGCTTCCGCGCGAACGGCCGTCGGCTGGCTCGAATAGACGATGCCATCGAGCTCGCGGATGTCCGGGAGCGGCGAGGGGGCGCCGTCGAACACCTCGTACAGCTCAAGCGCCTCGGAGATCGCGACCGCAAGCGTTCCGCCCGGCTGCAGGTGGCGCTTTGCGCAGCGCAGGAACTCCGTCCGTCCGTCGCTACCGCCGAGGAGCTGAATCGTCTGCATCGGCACGATGCACAGCGCGAACAGGGTCTGAAGGTCGAAATCGCGCGCGTCTGCAAGGACAACCTCCACACCGGTTCCCTCGGCCCGTCGCCCGAGCTCGCGCACGAGCTCCTCATCGGCGTCCAGGGCGGTCACGCGGTGGCCGATGCGGGCCAGGTCGAGGGAGATCCGGCCGGTGCCGGCACCGATGTCGAGGATCGGGTCCCCGTGCGCCGTGGCGAGCTCCCGCCACATCGGTAGGTCGACCGTGTAGCTCCCGCACTCCAGGTCGTGCCAGATCACGCTCAACGCGCCACCATCCGGTCTCGCTCCCAGAACTGTGCCACGTGGCCGCGCGCCGCGAGCTCTTCACGGAACTCGAGCAGGGCCGTGTAAGTCGGCAGCACGTACAGTCGTGCATGCTCCGGGTCGCCCGTCGGGGTTGCCGCCAGCGCCTCGTCCAGCGCCTCTGCAAGAGCGGGCGTTACGTGGATGCGCTCGTCCGGAACGCCCGCGTATTTGAGCCGCAGCGCCAGCTCGGCCGCACGGGTGCCCGCGCACGTGACGCGGCGCACGCGCGGCGCGATGATCTCGAAGTCGGCGTCCCACACCCAGGAGACGTCGCGGCCGTCGGCGGTGCGGTCGTTGAGCACGGCGAGAAGATCGAGCTCGGAGTCCTCGAGCACGAGCGTCCGCATGATCTCGTTCGCGCCGGCCGGGTTCTTGACCAGCAGGGTCGACACGTCGATCTCATCGATCCGGACCGTCTCGGCTCGCCCGAACGCGGCCGTCACCGATTGCAAGCCGTCGACGATCTGCTCGAGCGACATCCCGAGCGCGAGGCACAGCGCCGCCGCTCCGAGCGCGTTGTAGACGTTGTAGAGGCCGGGCAGCGGAAGCGTCACCCGCGCGCTTCCGGCCGGGGTGCGCAGCGTGAACCGGGCGTCGCGAGTGCCCTCGAGCTCGATCTCGTCGGCCGAGACGGACGGGATGGGCCGCTGCTGACCGCAGTTGGGACAGCTGTAGACGCCGAGATGACCCATGTAGATCGCGTCGTAGACATAAGCGGTGCCGCAGCGTCGGCAGTGCTTGGAGTCCGATGCGTGCTGCATCTCGGCCAGCGCAACCGACCGGTCCTCGATGCCGAAGTAGGTCGCCTGCGGGCTCGAGCGGCCCAGGTCGGCGATCAGCGGATCGTCGGCATTGAGCGCGAGTGCGACATTCGCGGGCAGGCCGGCCAAGACCTCCGCCCAGCGGTCGGCGATCGTGTCGAGCTCCCCATAGCGGTCGAGCTGATCGCGAAACAGATTGCCGAGCAGGATCGCCCGCGGCCGCAGCTCGGGAACGATCCGGTCGAGCCAGAACTCGTCGACCTCGAACAGCCCGAGCTTTCCGTCGATCTGATCGCCCGGCCCGGTCGCCGCGAGCAGGCTCGAGGCGACCCCGCCGGCCATGTTGGCCCCAGCCCGGTTGCTGACCAGGCCGATGCCCGCGCGTTCGAGCACATTCGCCGCCATCGCCGCCGTGGTCGTCTTTCCATTCGTGGCTGACAGCACGGCGCTCCCGGCCGGCAGCCGAGCGCCGAGCTCCGCGATCGCATGCGGCTCGAGCCGCATCAGAACCTTGCCCGGCAGGCTCGTCCCACCGCCGCGGCCGGCCCGCCGGGCGAGCTCGCCCACCGCGCGAGCGGCGAAAATCTTCGCTCGCATCGCGTTCATCGCGGGACGAGGACGCGTACGGCGGCCTTCAGGCAGCACAAGGTGATCGGTAGGTCGCCGATCGGGTCGCCGTCGGCATACATCGTGAACGGCCGGTCCGCGCTCACCTCGATCCGGGCTGCCCGCTCCACGTGAACGTTCGGCTGCTTGACATGCTCGCCCTTGAACACGGTTGGCAGGAGGCGAAAGAACCGTCGCTTCGGGACATCTGCGACCATCACCACGTCGAGCAGACCGTCCTCTAGCGAGGCGTCGGGAGCCAGGTACATCCCTCCACCGTACGCCTTCGAATTCGCGGCGGCGACCGTGTAACCGGTGAAGCTCCGCGGTGGTTGATCGTCGAGGCGCACCGTGAACGTCGCCGGACGCCAGCCCGCCAGGGCGCGGAGTGCGCCGTACGCGTAGACCAGGTTGCCTCGGACGACTCTGGTCTCGTTTGCGATGCGGTTCGCGTCCGAGTCGAAACCGCAGCTGGCGATACCGATGAACGTCTTGTCGGCCGCCTGTCCGAGGTCGAGCTCCTTGACGACGCCGGTGGCGAGGATGTTGCACGCGTGCGCCGCCTCGAGCGGGATGCCCAGGACCCGCGCGAAGTCGTTTCCACGGCCGCCGGGCAGCACGCCGAGCACGCCCTCGGTGCCCCTGAGCGCCTCGGCGACGGCGCCGACGACACCATCGCCCCCGCAGGCCGCCGCAACCTCCCCCGCGGCCGCTGCCGCGCGGGCGAGCTCGTGGGCGTGATCGAGGCTTCGGGTCGGCTCAACGTGGTACTCGAGGCCGAGCTTCTCGAGCTCCTGGCGGAGCTCGGGAAGGACCCGTTCGGCGCGGCCACCGCCGGCGGACGGGTTGATGATCACGGCGATCTTCATGAGCCAAGCACGAGAGAGTGGAGGTCATCGGCGATCGCCACCGGCGCCGGTTCGATCGCGGCCTCTGCCTGCTCGCGCGAGGTGATCCCGGTGAGCACAAGCGCCGCGTCGAGGCCGGCTGCGGTCGCCCCGGCGAGATCGGAGTCGAGGCGGTCGCCGACGACCAGCGTGTCGCCGTCCGGGAGGCGATCGAGCGCGGTGAGGAAGATCTGCGGAGCTGGTTTGCCGACGGAATGGGCCCGGCGCTCGGTCGCGTACTCGAGCGCCGCGACGATCGCTCCCGTGCCTGGCCACTCGCCGTCCTCGGTCGGGAATGTCCGGTCTCGGCCGGCCGCGATCATCTCAGCGCCGCCGAGCACGGCCTGCGTCGCCGCCCTCAGTTCCTCGAAATGGAGATTGTCGTGGCCGGCGATGATGACCACGTCGGCCTCGGTCTCGCGCTCGGTCCCGTTGAGGACCCGCTGACCGGATTCGGCCACGTGCCGATGGATCGCGGGGGAGCCGATGACATAGACGCCGGAACCGCGTCCGCGCTCGGCCAGGACGTGCTGGATCGCGCCGCCGACGGTCACGATCTCCTCGAGCGAGGCCATCAGGCCGAGCGACCACAGCTTGCGCACGTAGTCCTCCGGGGAGCGCCGGGCGTCATTGGTCAGGAAGACGACCGACTTCCCGGCCGAGCGCAACTCGGACACCGCCTCCGGCGCTCCGCGGGTGCACGTATCGCCGACCCAGACGCAGCCGTCGAGGTCCAGCACCACGTGATCGTAATTTCGGAGCAGGGGGGAGAGGGGCATGTGGTGGCGGCCGCGGCTCGCCCGCGGCGGGTGGTCGGGTGTGCGCAACCCAAGCAGCCGTGGGCGCGCCCATGGATTATCGCGATGGAGTCACAGATCCCGCGATTCCTGCGCGTTTTCTTTGTGCGCAGTCCAGCGTCAGAACAGGGCCGCCTGGCCGGTCTCCGCCGGCGCGGCGAGGCACTCCGGGCCGTCGTACCGGGCATCGTTGACCGCGAGGCTGACCGCGCGGACGCTCGTCTCCGCGGGGGCCAGGCCGACGAGGATCGAGTCGAGCTCGGGAGCGGGTGTGGTCGTGTCGATCCACGCCGACTCGTGCTCTGGCGCGAGGATGACCGGCATCCGGTCGTGGAGCGAGGCGATCGCTGCGTTGGCGGCCGTCGTGAGAATCGTGCATGTGCGCAGCTTGTTGCCGTCTGGGGCGTGCCAGATCGACCACAGGCCCGCGAACGCAAACGGCTCACCGCCCTCGCGCGTGATGTAGAAGGGCTGCTTCGGGCCGGACGTCGAGCGGCGCCACTCGTAGAAGCCGTCGGCGAGGATCAGGCAGCGGTAGCGCTCGAATGCGCCCCGGTACGCCGGGCGCTCGCGTACGGTCTCGACCCGCGCGTTGATCATCTTCAGCCCGGTGTCGGGAGTCTTGGCCCAGGACGGAACCAGTCCCCAGCGCAGCAGGTCGCCGCGTGGAACTCCCTCGCGGGAGGTCGTGACCGCGAGCACGTCGTCGCCGGGGGCGACGTTGTACCGACGCCTGATCTCGATCGACTCTTCGATCCCGAAGCGGGCTCGGATGTCGCCGGGGTCAGGGGTGGCGAGGCTGTAGCGCCCGCACACGGCTCAGCGCGCTCGGGCGGCGATCTGCTCGGCCCGCTGCGCCTGTGCGCGCTTCTGCCGCCGTCGACCGAAGTACGCGAGCACTCCGAGTGCGATCGCGACGAGGACGAGCCCGTAGAAGATCGAGATGTCGAGCGAGATGCCGCCGAACGGCAGCGCCACCAGGTTGACGATCCCGATGCCCAGGGCGAGGATCAGGACGATCAGCAGGATGATCACCACGATCCCGCGGATCCGGGCCAGGATCCCGGCGCTGGCCGGGGGCATGATCAGGCCGAGGAAGCGCAGGCCCAGCAGCTGTCGCGAGCTCGGAGCCTCGACGCCCAGCCGCTCGGTAGCCCTCTTGAGGTCGTCCGGGCGCCGCTCGGCGAGCGCGAGCGAGGCGTCGGCCATCCGACGAAGCTGCAGACGCTCCTGCGGGCGCGCGGCGGCGATCGCGCGCTGGAAGTGGGCTCGAGCCGCCTTGGCGTCGTAGCGCTCGGCTGCGCGGGCGCCGAGGATCGCCTGAGCCGCGGACTTGAACTTCGTCTCGGCCTCGAGCTCCTCGTCCGAGCGGGTCTCGAGCTGCTGCATGGCAGCGAGCTGGCTCCGCTGTTCGATCCTCATCACGCGCTGCTGCTTGGCCATCGCAGAGAAGAGTCTAGTGCGGCCGAGTGGGCGTCAGCGTCGTGGTTTGATCACGTAGACCCGCTGACCGGTCAGGTAGTTGCCGGTGCCGTGGCTGCTGGCCGGAGGAGAGCGGTAGACGTCGATGTGATTGCCCCCAATCGCGCCGCCGGTGTCCTGCGCGACGAACCAGCCACCGTAGCCGTCGTGGCGGTAGGCGGGAACGTAGACGCGGCTGCCGAGCGGGATCACGCTCGGGTCGACGGCGATCGAGCGATAGAAGCGCAGCGGCAGCGACGCCCCCTTGGCAAAGGTGACGCCAGGCAGGGGCACGTAGGAGCGTCCTCGGCCCGCCGACCAGCCCCCGCGCTGAAGTGGGAAGGTGACGCCGCCGTGGCGGTTCTTCCAGTACGCCCCCGCGCGCCAGTAGGGCGGCCCGGCCCGCCAGCCGTCGGACGGCGAGGTGGGGGCGCCATCGACCGTCACCCAGCCGCCGTTCCCTAGTGCATCGATGTGGTACATCCGGCCATCGAGCCCGAGCCCCTCGCCCTCCATCGAGACGCCCATGGCGGAATAGAGCCAATCGATCCGATGTCGGGTGCTCACGCCCGGCGTGCGCACGAGCTTGCCGACGAACCACCTCTCGGGGGCGGGCCAGTACTCGGTGATGACGAAGTTGCTCAGCCACCGGCCGCGAGCGTGCTTGCTCGGTGGAGGCGGGACGTGGCGCGGCCGGCTCGTGGGCGCCAGGCCGCCGAGCCCCGCGCCACCGCTCGGAGAGTTCGACGCCAAGTCCGCCACGGCCGCCGATGGGCCGAGCGCCCCGGCGAGGCGCGGGCCCACTATCGCCAGCGCGGGGACGACGGCCGCGATCGCCACCGCGGACCTGAGCGCCGCCCGGCGCACTCGGTCACTGCCGATCATCACCGGCTCTTCTCCATCGATCCCTTTGAACCTCCGCGTGAGCGAGGTCTTGCTCCTCGCGTGGAGGGTAACGGTGCGCTGGATTCGAAAGAGCAGCGTCTCTCAGGTGGACATAACGCGCACCATCGGCCACCGCTCTGGGAAGCGCTTCTCGGCGAGGCGTCGCTCGTATTGGTCGAGGCTGATCCTCGCCGGATTGCGCCGCACCACCATCCCGAGCAGATCGTCGAGCCCGAAGGGCGCCTCGATTGTGAGGCTGTCGTCACGGTTCAGGCGGACGGCCACGCAGGTCGCGAACTCGGGCCAGGTTGCGACGGCCGCCGCCGCGGACTCGAATGGCTCGACGGCGCGTCCGAACTTCTCCGGATACCAGAGGTGCACGGCAGCCTGGTTCTTGGCGTCCCATGTTGGCCCCGGCAGCGCGGCCGCGAGCTGTGCCTCGACCTCCCGGTCGCGAGCCGGTGAGAGGTCGTGCCGGTCGAAGAAGCCGAGATCTATGTCTGGCACCGGGGAGGGGGCCTCGAAGCGGTGCAGGCGGTCCCATACGGCCGCCCTGACCGCGCCGGCACCGATGAGCCACCCTGGCGCGTCGACCTCTCGGGCGGCGGTCAGGGCCGCCATCAGCCATTCGGTCGAGCGAATGATCCTCTCAGCCGCCAGCAGGTGGGCGTTGTCAGGTTCCATCTCGTGGCCAGTGACGGCAGAGCCGCACGGCGGGTAACTAGGCTGCCCGGAGTGAGCGCGACGGTAACCCTCGAGCCATGGGGCAGCGGCGACCTGCCGCTGCTCGAGCGACTGATGGGCGACCCGCGCATGACCGAGCACCTCGGCGGCCCCGAGAGTCCGGACAAGCTGCGCGAGCGTCAGGGCCGCTACGAGCGCGGCGAGGGCGGCGACTGCATGTTCAAGATCATCGAGGTGGCGAGCGGCGCCGGCGTGGGCTCGGTCGGCTTCTGGACGAAGGAGTGGCGCGACGAGCAGGTCTACGAGGTCGGCTGGATGGTGGTGCCTGAGTTCCAGGGCCGGCGCATCGCGGTGGCGGCGACCGCGCAGGCGATCGAGCTCGCCAAGGTCGACGACAAGTACCGCTTGATGCACGCCTTCCCGAACGTCGACAACGCGCCGTCGAACGCGATCTGCCGCAAGCTCGGCTTCGAGTTGCTCGAGGCGTGCGAGTTCGAGTTCCCGAAGGGGCACTTCATGACCTGCAACGACTGGCGCCTGGACCTGCGCGCCGGAGTTCGCTAAGGCCGCCGGAGGCCGTTTCCTCCATTCAGGTAGACATAAGGCTGATTATCGAGCGTTAAAACCAGGATCGCAGAGGCTCCCCGGCCGTGGTTTGCCTGCGAGTAGGGCGTCAGCGACCGCTCAGGCCACTCTGTGGCCCCCGAACCGCCGCTTGACCATCGAAATGACGCAACCGACGAGCAGGCCGACCAGGCCGCCAACCGCCGCGGCTGGAATGCCGATCTCGAACATCGCGGCCCAAGCAGTCGGTGCGTAGACATTGAGTCCAATCACGAACCCCACGATCGCTCCGGGAACGCCGACCACGAGCATTCCCAACACGCCCGCACCGTCCAGGCAGCGAGTAGGAGCGCAGGAAGCTCGAGAACGTTGTCCATCACACGCCCGATTATCGAGCATTCGGACCCGCCCTCAGTGGCTTGACAGGTGGATGAGGCCGAGGCTGTCAAAGCCGTCGAGCATCAGTTGGACCGCGAGTGCGGCTAGCAGGAAGCCGAAGATCTTCTCGGTGACGAGCATCCTGCTCTTGTCGAGATGGTCACTGACGCGGTTGGCCCAACGGAATACGGTCGCCACGCTGCGAGTGGCGAGTACCGAGCCCGAGCAGGCCGAGACCATCGCAGAACACGCGCCGCCGGCGCCTCCCGAGAGCGTCACGACGTCACGATCCCGGCGCGGTTCAGCAGGTATGGATCGCAAGCGGTGTCAGCACTCGGACCCGCATCGCCGACAGTCGCCTCAGAGTTGCCTCTTCGGCTGGCGCTCGATGCCACCGTCCGGCGCCAAGGAACCATCGTGACCAATCATCGGGTGCGGCTGCCACAACGCCAGTATCGCGAACCCCACAGGGCCTCTCCTGCGAGCGCCTGGTCGCGCGTCCCCACCTTTCGTGCCATCAGGCGCGTGCGATCAGCAGAAGTGTGTGCCGACGGCGCCAGCCGAGGGCGCGATCCGGTGTCGAGGTGCAGGGCGCCTCGCTAGCCGGGCGCGATAGTCGCCGCCATGACTAGGACCTGAGCTCGCGTCAGTCCGGCGGCCGTGATCAGCTGCAGTCTTGCGTGACAGCGGGACGTCGTCGCGTGCCGTGGATCGCCGGTGCTAGGCCGATCGCGGTTAGCGAGGGCCAGGCTTGCCCCGATGGGATGCCACAGCCCGGGTTCGATCGCGACGAGCGCTCCCCCAGGCTTCAGGAGCCGGCTGGTCTCCTCAAAGCAGGGTGCTAGCGGCCCTTGGTAGACGATGCGGTGCAGCATGATGGCGATAGAGGACAACGTCGAAAGATCCTGGCGGGAAGTCGAGCGCTCCGGCGTCGCCGATTGCGCTTCGTCGGCGCTGCCGTCGTGCGGCAACACCCGCGACTCGATCCGGGTCGGCGTCGACGGTAACCAGGCGGAACGCCGAGCCGGGAAGAGATGGCGTCCGGATGCCAGCCGCAGCCGACTGCTAGCACGTCCCCGTGAGTGATCCGGAGCCGGCGCGCGAGCAGGGTCCGCTCGGTCGCTCCTCCATATGCCGGTATTGGATGCCGAGCGTGCCGGGAGCGCTGATCCGCTCGAGCATGTTCCCGGGTCGATACGGCGCGCCCGCGGCATGTGTGCGCGTCTGACACCGCCATCCGAGTCATCAGCGCCTTCGCCGAACCTCGCTACTAGTACTGGTCTCGCGGGCGGAACCACGCCCCGGTGTCGTTGCGCCCCTTCGGCGCCCGGTCCAGCCACTGGTACATGCCCCACAGCGCGTCCAGGCCGCGCGCATACGCCGAGTAGGTGTGGTAGACGACTCCGTCCTCGAGGGCGAAGGCGCTCATGCCGGGCTGCTCGCGGAGGTATGTGGCCGTGTCGGTGCCGGCCATCGCGGCGTGCTCGGCAGCGCGGCCCTCTTTGCCGGCCTCCCGGAGCCAGGTCGTGTCCGTCGGGCGGTAGTTGTAGTCGACGGTCCCCGAGCGCTGCTGGTCCTCGGTGAACGAGGTGTTGAAGTCGAAGTTGAAGTCGCTGTCCAGCGACGAGGCCCAGCGGAAGGTCCAGCCCATGCGGCGCTTGTAGGCCGTGCAGCGCGGCGATCGGGGCGCGCGACACCGCGATCATCCCGACGTCGTGGTGCTCCAGGTGGACGGCGAAGCCGTTGAAGCCGTCGGCGATCGCCGAGCACGACGGGCAGCCGCCCGCGTACTCGGGTCCGAACATGAAGTGGTAGACGAGGAGCTGCGAGCGCCCGCCGAAGAGGTCGGCCAGCGACGCGGCGCCGGCTTCGGTCTCGAAGCGATAGTCCTTCTCGACGGGGACCCAGGGCAGCTGCTGGCGCTGGCGGGCCACGTCGTCGCTGCGGCGGGTCAGCTCCTTCTCGGCCTCAAGCAGCTCGAGGCGGGCAGCGAGCCACTGCGCGCGACTGGCGGTGGTGTGGGTGGTCATGTGGATGTCTCCTCGTGGTTCATCGCGTCAGCCCGAGCCTGGCCGGCGTGTTCTGCTGCAGGTCCGGGAGCGTGTCGCCGGTCTCGAGCAGGGTCTTGAGGTTGGCCACGACGCGCGGCCAGCCCTGGCTGATGAGCGAGCCGGTCATGCCGCCGGGCTCGAGGTCGTCGTGGATCACCGTCAGCTTGACCTGCTCGCCGAGCGGCTCGATCTCGAAGGTGACCTTCGAGCGCGGCTCGGCGGCCAGGCGGTCGCGGGCGTCGTCGGTGAGATCCAGCGACTCGGCCCATTCGGGGGTGAACGTGTGCCACGTGTAGGAGAGTCGGCGGTAGGGCTCGGACTCGACCACGACCTGCTCGGGGTCGGCGATCGTCACGCCGCGCGTGTGCCAGGTCATGGTCGAGCCGGGCTTCCAGTCGGAGTCGAACGTAATCGCCCAGTAGCGCTCGGTGAACGCCGGCTCGGTCAACGCCTGCCAGAGCCGTTCGGGCGTGGTCTGGATGTAGGTCGTGTAGACGAACGAGGGCTTCTCCATGGGGGTGTCCTCCAGTGCTCTCTTGAGATCGGCGAGCGCGTGGACGCGGTCCTGCTCGTACCGCGTGATCCAGCGTTCGGCGATCTCGTTGATGGGCGCCGCGTTGAGGTAGTGATGCTTCTCGCGGCCGCGGCGAACGGTCGTGACGAGATTGGCCGCCTCCAGCACGGCAAGGTGCTTGCTCACCGACTGGCGAGCCATGTCCAGCCTCGAGCCCAGCTCGCGCAGCGTCTGGCCGTTGCGCTCGTTCAGGCTGTCGAGCAGCTAGCCGCCGGCTCGGATCGGCCAGCGCCCTGAAGACGTCGTCCATGTGCGAATAGGCAGCCATCTGGCTGCCTATAATACGCAGCCACGCGGCTGCCTGTCCAGCTGGGCCGTCACCCGCCCGACGCCACCCTCACCCCCGTGCGCAACTTATCCGAGGCCGTGGGTATACAACCGCCAAGAAGACCGACTGAGGGAGGCGGGATGAATCGCAAGCTGAAGCTGCTGGGAGCATTGGCAATCGTGAGCGCGGCCCTGGCCGGGGTCGCGTGGGGTGCGTCGTCCCCCACCGTCGCCACGGGCTCGACGTCGTCGATCCACACCTCGTCGGCTGTCCTTCATGGCACGGTCAACCCCGACGGCGCCGCCACGACGTACCAGTTCGAGTGGGGCCTGACGCCGGCATACGGACTCGCGAGCGCGACGAAGTCAGCCAGCGGCACGAAGAACGTCGCGGTCAAGGCCACGGCTTCGAATCTGCTCCCCGGAACCGTCTACCACTACCTCCTCGTCGCGAGGAACAGGTTCGGCGTCACGGCCGGCACCGACCACAGGTTCAAGACGGCCGGCAACCCGCCGCCCACCGCGGCGACCGGCCCGGCGGGCCACGTGTCCACTACGTCGGCCATGGTCAGCGGCGTGATCAACCCGCATGGCCAGACGACGACCTGGGTGTTCCAGTACGGGCTCACCCCGAGCTACGGCACGCAGACCTTCGGCGGCAGCGTTCCCGCCGGCAGCGCGCCGGTGATCGTGGCGCAGACGCTCACGGGCCTTCAGTCCGGCACCGTGTTCCACTACCGGATCGTCGCCTTCCATGGGAGCTCCGTGGTCGCCACCGGAACCGACCAGGCGTTCATCACCGAGCCCTCGCCGCGACCGGTCCCGCGCATCACTTATAAGACATCGCCGCACCGGGACTCGAACGGCCGTACACGTTCACGACGAGCGGCAAGGTGAACGCGTCATCGCGCTTCCCCGCCTCGCTCGAGTGCCTCGGCGACGTCAGCGTCCGCCTTGTGCTCGGCAAGCACGCCGTGTCCTCCAATCAGGTACCGGTCACGTCCGCCTGCACATTCTCCTCACGGGCGACGTTCGCGCACCTCCCTGGTCGCGGCAAGCGGCCCAAGCACGAACAGCTGAAGGTGGAGGTCACGTTCCACGGGAACGCATACGTTGCGCCGGCGAGCGGGCGCGAGGGACGCGTCCAGCTCGGCTGACCCATTTGTGGGGGCGCTCGCGCAAGCGGGCGCCCCGGGACAGGCTGCGCGGCGCCTAACTCCGGTCGCGCAGCCGGTAGACGAACCGCAGCCCCGACCACACCTCGTCGATCGCGCACACCTTGTTGTCGACCAGGCCCGCGGCCAGGCCGAGCTCGCGCACCGACGCCCTCGCTGAGGTCGGTCGCGACGCCGGAGGCTGCGCTTGGGCCACGCGATCCACAGCCCGCCAGCCTGATCGAGCGCGCGCGCGCAGCGCCGGCAGCCGCCGCTCGAGCTCGGCGCGGCTGACCGTGAAGGCGACGATCACGTCCAGCGGTCCGCGCGCCCGGCGGCGACGCCACATCCGTCGGGCAGCTCGCCCAGCGTCGCTTCGAAACCGTCCGGCGCCGCCGATCAGCCCCAGTCGCGACGCCGGGCTTGATCCCGAGCTTGCGGACCAGCGGCGTGCCCGAGTAGCCGGCCGCCGACGGCGCTCATGCCGCCACTCCAGTCCGCGCCGCGACCTCGGCGATCACCCGCGAGAGCTGGCTCCCCTGCCAGGCGATCGGCGAGCGGCCGGGCTCGTCGAGTGACCAGCCGCGCGCCGGGGATCGCGCGCGGCGTACGCCTCCCCCACCGCCTGCGGATGCTCGGGGTCGGCCTCGTCGCCGCTCGCCACGACGACCGTCGGCACCGCGATCGCCGCCAGCTCCGCGAGCGCCCCGAACGGGCGCGAGCGCGGCACGGCCTGCAGCGCGTCGGCGACCGCGTCGGGATGCTCGTGCAGCGACAGCCGCTGGCGGATCACCTTCAGCACCGTGTCGCGCCATGGCTCGGCGGCACGTGCGGCTCGCCGTACGCCGCGACGAACCCCTCGACGCCGCCGCGTCCGCAGCCCGTCGGCGAGCGCGTCCCAGCGCGCCAGCCGGTCCGGGCGTCATCGCCGATCGCCGGGCTCGTACGCGGGCGTTATGACAACCAGCCCCCCCACGCGCTCGGGCGCGCTCAGCGCCAGCCACAGCAGCGTGTGGGCGCCCATCGAGGCGCCCGCCAGCACCGCGCGCTCGATCCCGAGCCGCGTCGAGCACCGCCTCCAGGTCGAGGCCGAGGTCGTCGTACGTGTACGCGGCCGGGTCGCGGCGCCGGCGACGAGCGGCCGTGGCCGCGGGCGTCGTAGGCGATCACCCGATGCCCGGAGCGCTCGAGCGACCGCGAGCCCATCACGACGTAGCGGCGCGTCGCGGTCAGGCCGTGCAGCAGCACGACCGGGAGCCCGTCGCCGTCATCCTCGACCGCCAGCCGCACTCCGTCGCGCTCGATCACGACGTCGGCCACGACGGTCGTTGTACATCGGATCGCGGCGTCGCGCTGCGCCCGATCGCCGCTGGCTACCATCAGTGGCGATGGACGTCACCGAAAGCAACTTCCAGACCGCGGTCATCGACCGCTCCCACGAGCTGCCCGGTCGTCGTCGACTTCTGGGCCGAGTGGTGCGGACCCTGCCGCCAGCTCGGGCCGGTGCTCGAGCGCGCGGTCGCGGCGCGCGACGGGCAAGATCGAGCTCGCCAAGGTCGACACCGACGCCAACCCGATGCTCGCGCGGACCTTCCGGATCCAGGGCATCCCGGCGGTCAAGGCGTTCCGGGACGGCGAGGTCGCCGCCGAGTTCGTCGGCGCCCAGCCGCCGGCCGCGGTCGAGCGCTTCCTCGACTCGCTCCTGCCCTCCGAGGCCGACGGGCTCGTCGCGCACGGGCGACGAGGCAGTCGCTGCGCGCGGCGGTCGAGCTCGAGCCGACGCGCGCCGACGCCGCCGTGCCGCTGGCCCGGATCCTGCACGGGCGCGGCGAGCACGACGAGGCGCTCGAGCTGCTCGCCGCGTGCCCGGCAGCTTCGCCGCCGACGGCCTCGCGGCCCGGATCGAGCTCGAGCAGCGCCGACGGCGCCGGCGCGCCGGACCTCGCCGACGCGTTCGCCGCGCTCGACGCCGGCGACCCCGAGCGCGGCGCTCGACCTGCTGCTCGACGCGCTGCCCGACCGCCGACGGCGCCCGGACGACATCCGCCGCGTGTCGTCGGCGATCCTCGACGAGCTCGGCGTCGAGCACCCGCTCGCGCGCGAGTCGCGCCGCCGGCTCGCCGCCGCGCTGTACTGAGCTGCGCCGCGCTCAGACGCGCCAGCGTCAGCTGCTCGTCGGCTCCGCCTCGACGCGGCTCCAGGCCGGCGACCCGGACGCCCAGCAGCCGCACCGGCCGCGGCGGCGCGAACCGCCGCAGCAGCTCGAGCGCGACCGGCCCGACGCGATCGGCGGCGCTCACCGGCTCGGCGAGCGTGCGCGCGCGGGTGTGGGTCGAGAAGTCGTCGAGCCGGACCTTGATCCCGATCGTGCGCCCGCGCCGCTGCTGGCGACCAGGCGCCGCGCACAGCCGCTCGACCAGCCCGTCGAGCATCGCGCTCGAGCTCGCGCCGGGTCGGCGATGTCGTAGTCGAACGTCGTCTCGCGCGACTCGGAGATCACCTTGCGCTCCTGGGTGACCGGCGACGTCGTCCTCGAACCGCGCCCGGCGCTGCAGCTCGGCCGCGAGCCGCGCGCCGAACCGCGGCGGCCAGCGCTCGCGCGTCGGCGCGCGCGCGAGCTTGCCGAGCGTGTCGATCCCGAGCGGCCTGCAGCCGCTCGACGGTCTTCGGCCCGATTCCCGGGCACCAGGCCGCACGGCGCGTCGGCGAACCGCGCGCACGCCTGCTCGCGGGTCAGCACGACGAAGCCGCGCGGCTTCTCGGCGTCGGAGGCGACCTTCGCGACGAGCTTGTTCGGGCCGATCCCGATCGAGCAGCCGAGGCCGGTCGCGCTGCTCGATCTCGGCGCCGACGCGGCGCATCGCGCGCATGCGGCGCCGGCAGCCCGGTCAGCTCGAGGTAGGCCTCGTCGAGCCCGACGACCTCGACCGTCTCGACGTGCGCGCGGACGATCTCCATCACCTCGCGCGAGGCCTGCGCGGTAGTAGGGGAAGTCGGGCGCCAGGAAGACGCCGTCGGGACACAGCCGGCGCGCTCGCGAGGCCGGCATCGCCGAGCCGACGCCGAAGCGCCGCGCCTCGTAGGAGGCGGTCGTGACGACCGCGCGCGGGCCGCTGCCGGCGACGATCACCGGCAGCCCGCGCAGCTCCGGCCGCCGCCGCAGCTCGACCGACACGTAGAACGCGTCCATGTCGAGATGCGCGACGCAGCGGTCGCATCCGACGCGAGGCTACGCGTACCGGCCAGACGGCGCGCCAGAGCGCGTCCGGCCGGCTCGGATGCGCCGACGCGCGACCGGCGAGCGCCTACGGGCGTCGACCAGACCGTGGCGACGCCGCCGAAGCCGAGCGCGGCGGCCGTGTTCTGGTTCAGGTCCCACTCGCGGCCGCCGACGTACGGACCGCGGTCATCGACCGTCGCGGTGACGCGTGCCGCCCGCCGTAGCGGAACGTCACCTTGGTGCCGCACGGCAGCGCCCGTTGGCCACGCCGTAGGTGGCGTGGAAGCCGCAGGCGGTCGCGCCGGCGTCGTAGTACCAGGACGCGACGCTCTGCGGAACACGGTCATGCCGGCCGGCGCCGTGGACGGCGCCGGTGTTCAGCCGGTCGCCCGTGAAGCTTGACCCGCAGCTGACTGCTGCCCGAGCGCCGCCGGGCGGTAGTGCAGGCGAAAGCCGCCGTGGCGGCCGGTGCGGGTCGAGTCGCGAGCTCGTGCCAGCGCCGTCCGGAGCGACCCTCGAGGTAGACCCTGCGTCCGGCGACCCGGGGAGGCAGCCGCCCGCGCACGGCGACCGCTGGCCGTCGAGGACGTCGAGCGACCTGTCGCGGACGCGCAGCTCGAGCGCGACCGGCGACCGGGCGCGAGTGGCTCGGCGCGATCGGCGTCAGGGCCTGCGAGGTGCGCACCGGCGGCGGCTGCGTCGCGGCAGGCGGGTGCTGAGCCGACGCGCACGAACCGCCCGGACTTCTTCGAGCGACGCGACGAACTCGAAGCCGCCGTCGCGGTCCGCCTTGGTCGAGCTCAGGTCGCTGCCAGCGCTTGGCGCCGGCGGGGGCGAACTCGAGCACGCACGCGCCTGACCGGCCTCGGCCGAGGACGCGCTGCCGGTGACCGCAGGTGTGGCCGTAGGCGAGGTGCCGCGATCGACGACTTGATCTGGATTGCGCTCTGGGCATCGGCGCTGGCCGGCGGTGAGCGCGACCGCCGAAGCCGGAATTGCCAGCATCAATGCGCCGACGCGACCGCGTGGGCCGGGCGCGCATTGCGCATGCTGCGCCTGGGCCTCATCAATGAGGACCTCCTTTTGATCATCGACCAGGCGCCTACGGGGTTAGCTGTCGGGCTCGCGGCTGACTCCACGCGCACGGCGTTGCGTCTCAGTCAGTCGCTACGGCTGCGGCCGGCTGTCGCCGGGCAGCCGATTCGCCCCGGCCGGGTGGAAATGCAGACCCGGCAGTGGGTCCCCCGTTCGCCCTCGCACCGGGCAAGGAGCGACTCGGCAGGTCGAATTCAGCCAAGAGGCTGGCAGCCCGTCGCGAGTGTGTGACGCCGGTCACACTTCATCAACCGTTAAGACGAGCGCACAAGGCGTGGCCGCGGCGGGGCCGCATCGCCGTCGCCTGCAAGAATCCAGGGCGTGGCGAACCCGGACCGGCTGACCGGACTCGACAGCTCGTTCCTGCACCTGGAGCGCGATGCGGCGCACATGCACGTGGCCGGCTGCATGGTGTTCGACGGGCACGGCGCCGACGTACGACGAGCTCGTGGAGGAGATCGAGGCCGCGGCTTCATCTCGTCCCCCGCTACCGCCAGCGGCTCGGCGTTCGTGCCGTTCGGCCAGGGCCGGCCGGTGTGGGTCGACGACCCACACTTCAACATCACCTACCACGTGCGCCACACGGCGCTGCCGCGGCCCGGTGGCGACGAGGAGCTCAAGCGGCTGGCCGGCCGGGTGTTCTCCCAGGCGCTCGACCGCAGACCGGCCGCTGTGGGAGCTGTGGCTCGTCGAGGGGCTGGCGGACGATCGCTTCGCGGTGCTGTCGAAGACCCATCACGCGCTCGTCGACGGGATCTCCGGCGTCGACATCGCGACGATCCTGTTCGACACCTCGCCGGACCCGATGCCGGTCGCGCCGCCCGATCACGAATGGGTCCCGCGGCCGCTGCCGAGCAAGGCCCAGCTGCTGGCCGACGCGCTGGTCGAGCGCGCCACCGTCCCCGGCGAGATCGTGCGCGGCGTCCGCGCCGTGTTCCGGCGGCCCGCGACAGGTCGCCGAGCGCGCCGGCAAGTCGCTCGTCGCGGTCGGCGCGCTGGCGTGGACGGGACTGCAGGCCGCGCCCCGAGAGCCCGTTCAACGTGCGGATCGGCCCGCACCGCCGCTTCACCTGGGTGCGGGGTGACCTGAACGAGTTCAAGGCGATCAAGAACGCGCTCGGCGGGACGGTCAACGATGTCGTGCTGGCGGTCGTCGCGGGCGCCCTCGGCCGCTACATGCGCCTGCACGGCGAGGACACCGACGGCGTCGTGCTCAAGGCGATGGTGCCGGTATCGGTCCGGGCCGACGTCGAGCGGGGCGCGCTCGGCAACCGGGTGGCCGCGATGTGGGCGCCCGCTGCCGGTCGGCGATGCTCGACCCGATCCAGCGGCTGCTCGAGATCAGCAACGCGATGGAGGAGATCAAGGAGTCCGGGCAGGCGGTCGGCGCCCAGGTGCTGACCGAGGCTGACCGGCTTCGCTCCGCCGACGATCATGGCCCAGGCAGCCCGCCTGCAGGCCCGCCAGCGACTGTTCAACCTCGTGGTCACGAACGTCCCCGGTCCGCAGGTCCCGCTGTACATGCTCGGCCGCGAGCTCGACGCGATCTTCCCGATGGTCCCGCTGGCCGAGAACACCGCGCTCGGGATCGCGATCATGAGCTACAACGGGCAGCTCAACTTCGGTCTCGTGGCCGACTTCGACGCGCTGCCGGACGTCGAGGCGCTCGCGGAGGAGCTGCGGCTGTCGATCGAGGAGCTGGTCGCGGCGTCCGGGGCGCACGGCGACGGCACGCGCGCGTCGCGGTCGAAGCGGGCCGTACCCACGCGCGAGTGAAGATCAGCGTCGCGCTGGAGCGCGTCGCGATCGGGGTCGCGTCGCTTCTCCTCTCGATCGGGCTGATCGCGCTGCTGTCCGGGTACTTCGCCGGCAAGGACCCGGCCAACGTGTCCGGGGCGGTGACGCCCGTCGGCGAGCAGTTCCGCGACCTCGGCGATGCCCAGCTCCAGCCCGGGCCAGCCCCACCCCGCGTATGACTCGAACCCGCCGACGAGCGGGGCGCACGTCCCGGAGCCGGTGCTCGCCGACAACAGCAGGATCAACGACGATCAGCTGCTCCAGGCGCTCCAGGAGGGCAACGTCGTGGTCCTCTACGGCACGCCCAGGCCACCGCCGGGCCTCGGCGCGCTCGCCCGCTCGGTCGCCGGTGGCCCGTTCACGCCGGCGCTGGCCGCCGCCGGCCAGGCCGTGATCCTCGCCCGGCGGCCGGGGACCGTCGGCCTGATCGGGCTGGCCTGGGCCCACCTCGTGCACGTGAGCGCCCCGAACGACAGCCTGCTCCGCGATTTCGCCCGATACTGGCTCGGCCGCGGTGCGCCCACCGGCTAGGGGCTGGAGGCTTGACTCACGAGCCCGACGAGGATCCGGGGATCGGTGGTGCCTCTCCCCCTGGCGCGTCGCGGACGGCGATCGTCACGCGCGTGAGCACGCACAGCCGCTCCTGGTCGTCGCGCATCTCAACCTCCCACACCCACGTCGTGCGTCCGCGGTGCCGGCGCGTCGCCTCGGCGTGGATCGCGCCCTCGGTGATCGGGCGCAGAAAGCTCGTCTGGTTCGAGAGGCCCATCGCGAGCTTGTTGTCGGGCATCACTCCGATCGCCGTGCCGAGCGAGGCCAGGCTCTCGGCGATCGCGGCGTAGACGCCGCCGTGAACCAGGCCGGCGGGCTGCTTGAGGTCGTCGCGGACGGCGACACGCCCGCACGCGCGCTCCTCGGTCATCTCGGTGAATTCGAGACCGAACAGCCCGTCGAACCCGTGCGTCGCGAGATGGGGAAGCTCGAGGCTCATCGCCGGGCACCTTAGCCCAACCTCCGAGCGGATCATTCCGCGGTGGGCTTCTCTACGCTACGGAGCGCCATGGCCTCACTCGAAAGCCTCCCGCCTGACCAGCGCGCGGTGCTCCAGCTCGTACTCCAGCGCGGGCGCACCTACGACCAGATCGCCGCCATGCTCTCGATCGACCGCGCCGCGGTGCGCCAGCGCGCGCTGCAGGCGCTCGACGCGATCGGTCCGCAGACGCGCGTCCCGCCCGAGCGCCGCGCGATCATCACTGACTACCTGCTCGGCCAGCTCCCCGAGCGGGTCAGCGCCGACACGCGTGAGCGGCTCGCCGAGTCAGCGTCCGAGCGGGCGTGGGCGCGCGTGATCGCCTCCGAGCTGAGCCCGCTTGCCTCCCAGGCGCTGCCAGAGATCCCGCTCGACGGTGGCGCGCGCGAGCCCGCCCCTGAGCCGGTGGCGGAAGCCTCCGCCACCGCACCCGCAGCCGCCGCCGAGGCGCCCGAGCCGGTCGCCGCCGAGCGCCCGGTTCGCCGCCGTGCCGCCGAGCCCGCCGGGGCGGCCGCCGCACCGCCGAGCTCGCGCCGCGGAGGAGCGATCCTGCTCGGCATCGTCGCTCTCGTGATCGTGGCCGCGATCGTGATCGTGATCGCCACCAGCAGCGGCTCGAGCAAGAAGAACACCTCGGCCTCCGTCGCCTCGACGACGTCCACCACCGCCGCAACCACCAGCTCCGCGACAACGAGCGCCTCGACCACCGCCACGCCCAAGATCGTCGCTCAGGTGAACCTGAACTCGCCCAGCAAGGCCTCGACCAAGGGAGTCGCCGAGGTGTTCAAGCGTGGCACCACCGTCGGGATCCTGATCGCGGCGCAGAACGTGCCGCCGAACTCGAAGCACGACGCCTACGCGGTGTGGCTCTTCAACTCGGCCTCCGACAGCCACATCCTCGGCTTCGTGAACCCGGGTGTGGGCACCAACGGCCGTCTCTCCACCGCCGGCGCCCTGCCGCCCAACGCCGGGCACTTCAAACAGCTGCTGGTCACGCGCGAGACCGCGCGCAACCCGAGTCAGCCTGGGACGATCATCCTCCAGGGCGCTCTCACCGGCGTGCCATAGCGCTCTAGTGAGGGGGCTCCGAGTCGGCGCAGATTCGCTCGAGCCCGTCCAACGCCTCGTCGAGCCGTGTGTTGGTCGCCCGGCGCAGCAGGAACCCACCCGTCTTCGAGTAGCCGCGAAGCCTCTGGCGCTGCGCGATCGTCACAACCGTACCCGGCGGCTCGGGCTCGAGCACGACCTCGATCAGCGACTCGGTCAGCACTCGCTCGAACGGCGTTCCGTCGATCTCCTGGGACCAGCAGCGCCGCCACGGACCCTCGGAGGCGACGACCTGGAAGTCGAGGCGAACCGGTCGCCCCTTCTTGGTCGTGAACACCTGCGTGAAGCGGTCATCGGTGACGCTCTCCATCCGCTGCACGCCCGGCCACCAGCGCGGCATGTGGTGTGGGTCCTCGAGCACCTGCCAGATCCTCTCCGGCGAGGCGGCGATCCTGCGGGTCCGGTGTGCCGTCGCCATCGCAGCTCAGCTGTCGTACTCGATCAGCGAGAACACGTCGTACGGAGCCAGCCGCTGGCGGCCGCCGAGGTACGACAGCTCGACCAGGAACGCGCACGCGACAATCTCCGCGCCGAGTCCCGATGCGAGATCGCACACAGCCCGTGCGGTGCCACCGGTGGCGATCAGGTCGTCGTGGATCAAGCACCCGAGCACCTCCGGCCAGCGCGTCCGCGTGAACCTCGAGCTCGTCGATCCCGTATTCGAGCGCGTACTCGGCGCTGACCGTCTCGGCCGGCAGCTTGCCCGGCTTGCGGGCCGGGACGAATCCTGCGCCGAGCTGACGGGCCAGCGCCGCGCCGAGGATGAACCCCCTCGCCTCAGCGGCGATCACCAGCTGCACGCCGAGCGGCTCGGCGAACGCGGTCAGGCCGGTCACGGCGGCGTCGAGCGCGATCGGGTTCATCAGCAGCGGCGTGATGTCCTTGAACACGATCCCCGGCCGCGGGAAGTCAGGGATGTCGCGGATGAACTCGCGCAGGTCCATCCCGAACGGGGCTAGGTCGCGATCTTGCGCAGGTCGCGGATCAGGAGCAGATGCTTCAGGTGCGTGGTCACCGAGGCGAGGTTCTCGAGCGCCTCGATCGCCTCCTTGCGCCGCTCCGGGTTGCGCGAGCGCAGGGCCGGGGCGAGGATGCTCTGCAGCAGCTGCGCCTCACGGTCGGCGGAGCTGCGGAAGACCCGGAGGTTCCGTCCGCCGACGCCGTAGCGTGCCAGCTCCGAGACAGCGCGCACGATCTCGCGCTCGGTCTCGTCGAAGTACCGCACGCCGGTGCGCAGCTCGCCCTTGATCACTCCGAACTCGACCAGCTCCTTGACCAGCTTCGGGTCGGCGCCGGTCTCCTCCACGACGTCCTCGAGCGAGTACAGGGCACCGGGGTCGCGCGGGCTCACCGTCGCGCGCCGCAGCGAGCGTCCATCTCCAGCCGGCGCGACGTCGCGCTCGGTGCGCCCGCCGGCGAGCTCCTGGCGGATCACGCGCAGCGGCAGAAACTCGTCGCGCTGCAGGCGCAGGATCGTCCGCAGGCGCTGGATGTCGTTCGGGGTGTAGAGGCGATAGCCGCCCTGCGTCCGGCGCGGCGAGACCAGCTTCTGATCCTCGAGGTAGCGGATCTTGGAGATCGAGATCTCGGGGAACTCCTGCTCCAGTGCCTTGCACACGGCGCCGATCGTCACGGCCTTGTGGCGCGGACGATCCTCTCCCTCGTCCGCGGGCTCTGGGAGTTCGAGGTCGGGCTCTTGGGTTTCGGACACGGACATCAGCGGCTGAGGAACGCGAGCTTGTATTTGCCGACCTGGAGCTCATCTCCGTCGGCCAGGCGATGCGATTCGATCCGGCGGCGGTTCACGTAGGTGCCGTTCAGTGAGCCGCAGTCGTCGAGGTAGTAGTCGCTCCCGCGGCGCACGAGGATCGCGTGATCGCGCGAGACGGTCACGTCGTCAAGGAAGATGTCGCTGTCGGGCCGCCGGCCGATCGTGAGCCGGTCGGTCTCGAGCGCAAAGCTCTCGCCCGCCCGGCCACCCCCGGAACGGATCACCAGCGCGGCGCCCCGTGCCACGACGTCCTCGAGCTCCACTTCCTCGATCTCTCCTGTCTCGCCGACGCGGTAGGTCGCGGTCGTGGCCCCTGGAGGGCTCTCGGATCCGGCCAGGAAGGCTCCGCACCGCTGGCAGTAATTTGCGCCTTCGGCGTTCGCGAATCCGCACTCTGGGCAGTGCTGAGCCACGGCGCTCGGGGACGCCTACTCCGTCTCGGCGGCTGGGACGCGGCCGGCGAGGATGTCGGTCAGCTGCTGGACATCGGCGCCGGAGATCACAAGCTCCCCACTCTCATCCTTCTTTCGGAGGCGATTCACCAGCTCGGCGCGCAGGATGTCGATCTTCCCGTGCAGGATCCGGCGCTTGTAGGAGATCTCCATCTCCTCTTCCGTGAGCTGCTTGATCAGCTCCTTGAGCTCCTGATCCGTCAGCGAGCCCAAGTCGGGAAACGTGTCCATACGATCAGTTCCTCCCGTCCTGCGGTTGTTCCGTGCGAGGCGAAGCGCGAGTATACCCGCGCTTCCCATAGGGTCAATCTGAGCTTGAGACTTTGCGTGCCCGGAGTTCACGGGCCCCATCGCGAACGTACAGCACCGTGGCGGTCAATGCCAGGGCAATTCCTACGTAAAGCATCACCAGAGATAGCCAGTGAAGGCCGGCGATGGCGAAGAACGGCGCCCCCATCATCGGCGCGACGCCAACTCGCCCGAACCAGTTGATCCGGATCGCCACCCCGCGGGCCAGCGCGTAGCGGCTGAGCGCGAGCATGAACACCTCGCGTGCGATCACGATCGCGATCGCCCACCGCGGCAGCAGGTGGAAGTGCCAGCAGACGACCATCCCCGAGATCACCAGCAGGCGATCGACGATCGGGTCGAGCAGCGCCCCGAGACGGCTGTACTGGCCGGTCAGACGCGCGGCGAAGCCGTCGAGATAGTCCGCCCAGCCGATCACGGCGAACAGCACCGCGGCGAGCGCGCTCTGGCCGTTGGTGCTCGAGAAGGCCACGATCAGGAACACGGGGATCAGAGCCAGGCGGACGAAACCGATCGCGTTCGGCAGCGTCCACGGGTTGAGCGGCTGGTCGGAGCGGGTCTGGGTGGGCGGCGGCCCGGAGCGGTCGATCCCGAAGAGGCGCCGCTTGGAGAGCGGGCTCACGGCCTCAGGGCAATTCTTTCCACAGCTCCGCGATCGCGTCGGCGGCGCCCTCCAAGGGGACCGTTCGCGCCTCGCGGCCTCTCCGAATCTGGACCTCGATCTCGCCCGCCGCAAGCGTGCGCCGGCCGATCGTGACCCGCGCCGGGCAGCCGACGAGCTCGGCGTCGGCGAACTTCTCGCCGGGCCCTGCGTCGCGGTCGTCGTAGAGCACCTTCAGCCCGCGTTCGCCGAGCTCGGCGTAGAGGCGCTCGGAAAGCACCTGCTCGTCGGTTCCCTCGCGCCCGAGGCCGACGATCTCGATATCGAAGGGGGCCACCGCCCGCGGCCAGGAGATCCCGTGCTCGTCGGCGTACTGTTCGACTGCTGCCGCCGCCGCCCGGGCCGGGCCGAACCCGTAGGACCCCATCCAGACCAGCTGTTCGGACCCCGATTCGTCGAGGTACTTCGCGCCGAGCGGTTCCGAGTAGCGCACGCCGAGCTTGAAGATGTTGCCGACCTCGATCGCCGGCTCGATCCGGATCTTCGTCCCGCCCACGGTGTCGCCCTCGACGACCGAGCGTACGTCGACGGTCTCGAACTGGAAGTCACGTCCGGGCTCGACTCCGCGCAGGTGCACGTCGGGCCGGTTCGCGCCGGTCACATATGCGCCCGGCCCGCCTGCCGTGACCGCGGCGTCGAGCAGGATCGGCACCTGTGCGCCGACCGGTCCGATGGACCCGGGCGGCCCGAGCTGCTCGGACACCTCCTCGGGATGCGCGGGCCGGAAATCGCCCCTCAGCGCTGACCGCAACTTGAACTCGTTGACGCGGTGGTCCCCACGCAGCATCACGAGCTTCATGGCCCCGTCGTCGACGATCACCGGAAACGCCTTGAGCAGGGCTCCCTCGGGGAGGCCGAGCTCGCGGGCCACGCCCTCGATGGTGACCAGCCCCGGGGTGTCGACGGGCTCGGGCGCGTCGAGCCCCGCCGGAAGCTCGACCGACTGAGCGTCGGCGATCGCGACCTCGAGGTTCGCCGCGTATCCCGGCGCGAGCGCGACGTCGTTCTCCCCCGCCGGACACGGGGCCATGTACTCATGCGCTCCCAGGCCGCCCATCATCCCGACATCGGCCTCGACCCGGTACCACTCGAGTCCGCAGCGGTCCATCATCCGGTCGTAGGCGACGACGTGCTTCTGATACTGGACGTCGAGGCCCTCGGCGTCGCGGTCGAACGTGTAGGAGTCCTTCATGATGAATTCGCGCGTTCGCAGTACTCCGGCGCGGGGCCGCGGCTCGTCACGCTCCTTGACCTGGAAGTGGTAGAGGATCAGCGGCAGGTCCCGGTAGGAGCGGACGGCGGCCGCGACGTGGCCGGTGACGATCTCCTCGTGGGTCATCGCCAGCACCATGTCCGCGCCGCGGCGGTCCTTGAGCTTGAACAGTTCGTCGATTGCGTAGCGACCCGTGCGCCGCCAAGGCTCGGCCGGGTGGAGGACCGGCATCAGCATCTCCTGCCCGCCGATCGCGTTCATCTCCTCGCGAACGATCTGGACGATCCGCTGATGCACGCGCCAGCCGGCCGGCAACCACGACCACAGCCCGGATCCGACCTGGCGGATCAGGCCCGCCCTCACCATCAGCTTGTGCGAGATCGCCTCGGCGTCCGACGGAGGCTCGCGCTCTGTGGGCAGGAAGTAGCCGGACAGTCTGGTCATGGCAGGCCGCGAAGCCTACCGGCGCACCGCCCGAGTCCCCGTGGCCAGCGCCGGCAGGATCAGGAGTACTTCTCGGCCAGCTGCGCCGTGGGCGCGAACGGGTCGGCGTACGTCTGCTGATTGCCCACAGCCAGGCAGGCCCCGTTTCGAGAACACGAGATGCCGAATAGCTGGCCGCCGAACCTCGGGTTCGGCGTGCGCTGCCGTGACCAGCGCCCATGCCTGAGACGCTCGGTCAGGGTGATTCCCAGCGTGCCCAGCGAGGTCCCGCCCGCGGCCATGCACGACCCGCGGGCGCTGCAGCTCACGGCGTTGAAGCCGTACTGCGTGGCCTCGGCCCCCGGAGGGGCGGGGGCGTTCTGGACCCGCAGGCGCTTGCCGTCCCAGTGCTCGACCAGGCCCAAATCGTTCATATCGTTGCGCTCGAGGTCGCCAACGGCCTCGCACCACGACGCCGACACGCACGAGATGCCGTTGAGCTCGATGTTCGAACCGCGTGGCGTTGCCACCTGGGCGAGGCTCCAGCGGCGTCCGTTCCATCGCTCGGCCAGCAGCCTGCCGTTCGTCCCCAGGTTGACGTTGCCGACCGCCAGACAGTCTCTGGTCGTGGGGCACGAGACGCCACTGAGCTCGCCGCCGTCCCCCGCGTTCCTCGGCTCCGGCAGCTTCTTCACCGACCAGCGATGACCATTCCATATTGCCGCGCTCGGATCGGAGTTGTCGTTCTTGTACGCGACGAAGCCCACCGCGACGCACAGCCGCCGGCTCGGGCACGACACGGCACGGAGTGTGTTCAGGCGCCCGGGCAGGGCGGGGACGTGCTCATACCGCCATGACCCGTGGCGCAGCTGCTCGGCCCAGAGGGTGTACGGGCTGCCGACCCCGGTGCAGAACGAACGGGCGGGACAGGAGACACCGAGGAACGCCGGATGGACCGGACTCGGCGAGGGCTGGAACGAGAACGCCGTGCCGCCCCACCGCTCGATCAGGCCCTTGCTGATGCCGCGCGAGTTCGTGTAGCCGCCGGCGGCGACGCACGCCGACGGGGCAACGCAGGAGACGGACGACAGGCTCCCGTCCTTCTGACCGGCGACCGATCGCACTTTCACGATCGACCACCGCCCCGCCATCGCGGAGGCCGGCGTCGCCGCCAGCAGCAAAAGCACCGCGGCCGTTGTGCACCCCACTCGCATCAGGCCGCCACTCTACCGTCGCCGGCGCGGCGCAATCCGCCGCCACACATCTGATATAGAACGATCATCTGGAGAAATCGTCTGCAAGGAGCCCTCACATGGCCTACGAAGTCCCACCGCTCCCCTACGCATACAACGCGCTCGAGCCCACGATCGATGACGAGACGATGCACCTGCATCACGACAAGCATCATCAGGCTTACGTGACCAACGCCAATGCGGCGCTCGAGGGCACGGAATGGTCGGATAAGCCGGTCGAGGATGTGCTGCAAAACCTCTCGTCGCTGCCCCAGGACAAGCAGGGACCGGTGCGCAACAACGCCGGTGGCCACTACAACCACTCGTTGTTCTGGGAGTGGATGTCGCCGGACGGCGGCGGCGAGCCCGACGGTGAGCTGCGGGCCGCGCTCGATTCCGCGTTCGGTTCGCTCGACGACTTCAAGGCCCAGTTCAAGGACGCCGGCGTCAAGCGCTTCGGCTCCGGCTGGGCGTGGCTCGTGCACGACGGCTCCGGACTGGCCATCGTCTCGACTGCCAACCAGGACAACCCGATCAGCGACGGCAAGACCCCGCTGCTCGGCGTCGACGTGTGGGAGCACGCCTACTACCTCAAGTACCAGAACCGCCGCCCGGACTATCTGGACGCGTGGTGGAACGTCGTGAACTGGTCGAAGGTCGCCGAGGGCTTCTCCCAGGTCGGCTGACCTCGGGAACGATGCGGCTCAAAGGACCGCCCCTCAGAGGGGCGGTCCTGTTCTTTCTGGCCCTCGCGGTCCGGCTTTTCTACATCCTCGTGATCGCCCCGGAGCCGGTCGGCGTGGGTGGCGACGGGAGCTTCTACCACTCGGCGGCGAACCTGATCGCCGACGGCCACTTCTACGAGCGGCGGATCTTCGGCCACGCCTACGAGACCGCGCTTCACCCGCCACTGTTCTCGATCGTCCTCTCCCCCGTCGCCCTGCTCGGCGGCGTCCATGTGCTGCCGCAGCGGATCGTCGGTTGCGTGATCGGGGCGATCAACGTGGTCCTGATCGCACTGCTCGGCCGGCGCCTGGGCGGTGAGCGAGCCGGACGGATCGCGGCCGTGGTGGCCCTCGTCTACCCCCCGTTCATCACCGCCGACGGTTCGCTTCAGGCTGAGCCGCTGTACGTGCTGCTCCTCGTGGTCGCGCTCCTGGTCGCGACGCGGGCGCTCTCGTCGCCGACGGTCAGACAGGCGGCGGTCCTCGGCGCACTGGTCGGCCTCGCCACGCTCGCACGGACGGAGGCGCTGCTGTTGCTGCCACTGCTGGCGTGGGTGGCGGCGTGGCGCCCGGCGACGGGACGGCTGGCCCGCATCGGCACGGCCACGGCCACGTGCGCGCTCGTGCTCGCTCCCTGGGTCGCGCGGAACGCGGTCGTGTTCCACAAGCTGACCGTGTCCGGGAACTACGACACCGTGATCTCGGCCGCGAACTGCCCCGACACCTACTACGGGCACGACATCGGCTGGTGGAGCCTCAGCTGTCTCGCCCGCGCGCGCACGCACCACCAACTCCTGATCGGCGACGCCTCGCCCAGCCCGGGTCTCCGCTACATCAGAGCGCACCCCGCGCGCGCTGTCCTCGTCGCCGGCGTGCGGGTGCTGCGCACCTTCAGCCTGTACCAGCCGCTGCGGATCGGCAATCACGAGCCGCGGCGGAAGTGGGTCGACCTCCTCGGGCTGATCCTCTACTACCCGCTGCTGATCCTGGCCGGCTTCGGCGTCGCGTGGACGCGCGGCCGGGAGCGATGGCTGCTGCTCGCGCCTGTATTGACGGCACTGATCGCGACGCTCACCGGCTGGGGCAATGCCCGCTTCCGGATCGGTGCCGACGTGTCGATCGTGGTGTTCGCCTCGCTCGCGCTCGCGAGCATCCTCGCCCGCCGCTCAGGCGCGCGTGAAGCGGCGGCCGGCGGTCGGCGAGAGCGCCTCGTCGAGGCGTAGGGGCTCGTCCTCGACCCGCGCCGCCTCGGCCTCGAGCGCGGCCACGCGCTCGGGCGTAAGCGCCGTCTCGTCCTCGTTCTCAGAGAGCCACTCGCGGGCCTCGGCGGCGCTTGCCTCGTCGCGCACCACGTGCTTGCCGGCGGCGTAGTAGCGGTCGATCTCGGCGAACAGCTCGTCGACCAGGCGCTCGGTCGGGACCTTCTTGAGCGGCTCGCCGCGCGAGTAGATCATGCCCATGTCCTTAGCGCCAGTGATCCCGAAGTCGGCATGCCGGGCCTCTCCGATCCCGTTCACGGCGCAGCCGAGGACCGAGACCTCGATCGGGTCGTCGTAGGCCTCGAGTCGCCGCTCGACCTCGGCGACGACCGTGTCCATGTCGAACTGGAGCCGGCCGCAGGTCGGGCAGGCGATCAGCACCGGGCCGCGCTCGCGCAGCTGCAGCGCCTTGAGGATCTCCCAGGCGACCTTGACCTCCTCCTCGGCGTGGAAGGTGGAGAGCGAGATCCGGATCGTGTCGCCGATCCCGTCGGCGAGCAGCGTCCCGAGCCCGACGGCCGACTTCAGCGAGCCCGACCACTTGGTGCCCGCCTCGGTGACCCCGAGGTGGAGTGGATACGGGATCCGCGCGGCCAGCAGCCGGTTGGCGGCGATCGTGTTGGGGACCGAGGTCGACTTCATCGACACCTTGAAGTTCCGGAAGTCGAGCCGCTCCATCAGCTCCACCGTCTCGACCGCCGCGGTCACGAGCGCCTCGACCGGGTTGTCGTACTCGAGCTGGCGCAGATGGGCCGGGAGCGAACCCGAGTTCACGCCGACCCGCAGCGGCGTGCCCAGCTCAGTGGCCCGGGCCGTGACGACGGCGACCTTGTCGGGCCCGCCGATGTTGCCCGGGTTGAGCCGGACGCAGTGGGCGCCGGCATCGAGCGCCTTGAGCGCGAGCGTGTAGTTGAAGTGGATGTCGGCGATGACCGGGATCGGCGAGTCGCGGACGATCGTCTTCAGCGCCTCGGCGTCCTTCTCGCGGGGGACGGCCACACGCACGATGTCGGCGCCGGCCGTGGCGACGCGGTGGATCTGCTCCATCGTCGCGGGCAGGTCGGCCGTCTCGGTCTTGGTCATCGTCTGCACGGCGACGGGTGCACCGCCGCCGATCGGCACCTCGCCGACGTGGATCTGACGCTCTGAGGCCATGCAGCCAGTGTAGAGAGCGCAGCTCAGGGACTGGACCGGCGCCGCCTGATGGCGACGGCGCCGAGAGTCAGCCCCGCTAGCGCGAGCAGCACCAGCACGACGACGAGCCACGTCGGCAGGAACGATCCGCCGGAGCCCCCCGACCCGCCGGTCCCCGACGTGTGCGAGCCGCTGACCTGACCCAGCAGCGCGTGCTGGATCACGTCGTAGCAGTCCGTGTACTCCTTCACGTCCGCCGGCATCGTCGTCAGCGCGTCACGGAGCTGGGCGTCGGTGTAGCTGCGCGTGAGCGTGCCGTGGGCGTTGCAGTCGGCGATCACGCTCGAGGCACCGGCGGCGTACGCGGGCACGGCGGCCAGGAAGAGGCATGCGCTCAGCAGCGCGAGCAGCGTCAGAAGCCTTCGCATCGGGCCGAAGATTAGGCGGACGGACCCTGGATCAGCACCGCCGCCTGCGCCGGGGCCGGCCCGAGCAGCGACCCGGCGCGGGCCGCGAGCTGTGCCGGATCCAGCCGCCAGCCGGCCGGGACAGCGAATCTGGCCACGCGGTAGGAGTCGATCGTCCGGGTGCCGATCAGCCTCACCCCCGGCGGCAGCCCCGTGGACGGCGTCTGCAACGAGCTCCCCACGACGTCGACCTCGTCGAGCCTGATCGGCGCGGGCGATGCCACGCTGCTGCCCGGGAGATAGAAGTTGAGCGGCGCCTCGGCGAACTTCCCGTCGTAGGCGACGATCGCCCGCGTGCCGGACGGCGAGCCGAGGGCGGCCGCGACGCCCCGCCAATCCGGCCGCTGATACTGGTGGTGGGTGTCGATCCGCACCTGGGCGTAGACGAAGGCGGCGATCAGCGCGGCGAACAGCGCGCCGCCGCCGTAGGCCACGGCCCGGTTGCGCGCGGCGGAGATCGAGCACGCGGCGCCGATCACCACGGCGAGCGGGACCCACGCCGGGATCAGGGCACGGGCGATGTAGTAGTCGCGGCCCGCGACGGCGAGTCCGAGCGGCACGAGCAGGACAAGGCCGGCCAGCGCTGCGGCCACGCCGGCGCCGCGGAGCTCCTGCCGATCGGCGCCGATCACGAGCAACACGATCAGCGCCCCGGCGAGCGCCGCGGCTCCGATCAGGCCGTAGTTGACGGCCGAGCTCTGGTACAGCGATCCAAGCCCGAAGGCGACCGGGACCTGCTTGATCCGGATCGCGAGCGGAAACGCGCCGATCCAGTCACGAGGATGCGAGGCGTGGCCGAGGAAGTGCGGCAGCAGCGCCACCTGCACGGCGGCGACGACGATCACCGCGAGCCACGTGGCACGGTCCCGGCTGCGGACCACGAGCCAGATCGCTTCGGGAGCGACCAGGAAGGCGGCGAAGTAGTGGGTCAGCACCGCGAGCCCGGAGAACACGGCCCACCATGCGAGATTGCGCCGCGAGGGCGAGCGCAGACAGCGCGCGAAGAACAGCACCGAGGTCGTGCAGAACGCTGTGAGCAGCATGTACTCGCGGGCCTCCTGCGAGTACCAGATCATGAACGGGCTGAGCGCGACGAGCGTGGCCGCCAGCAGCCCGGCCCGCTTGGAGATGAGCTCCCGCCCGCACAGGTAGGACAGCGGTATCACCGCCGTGCCCGCGATCGCGGACATCGATCGCAGCCCCGCCTCGGAGGTCCCGAACACCTTGGCCCAGACCCAGCCGAAGACGAAGAACAGCGGCGGGTTGGGCTCGGCGTGTCCGATCGTCGAGAGCATCGTGCCGAACGACAGGTGCAGCTCGTTGGCGGCCTGCGCCTCGTCGACCCAGTAGCTCTGCGTGCCCAGCATCGCGAACCGCAGCAGCGCGCCGACGGCGGTGATGGCGGCGATGATCCAGACCTCGGAGGGAATGCTCGTCGCGAGCGGCATCGATCCGGTCCGGGGCACGGAACCGCCGCCCGTACGGGCGGGGAGGAGCATGCGGGCCGATTCTAGGGCCTTACGCTCCATGAAAATGCCGCCGTTATCCTGCCCCGCTTGCCCGGCTACGCCCCCAGACGCCCGATTGCCGTGGCCGCCGCGGCGCTCGTCGCGCTCCTTGCCCAGGGGTGCGGTTCGTCCTCGAGCACGACGCACGCATTCACGCGTCCGCCGCTGATCTCGATCTTCGAGTCCGGCCCGCAGCTGCGTTCGGACCCGGCGGCGGCGCTCGACACGATGCACCATCTCGGCGTCGACGTCGTGAAGGTGTTCGTCCCGTGGACCGGGTTCGCCCCTAATGCGAATTCGGCCACACCGCCGTCCCCCGGGTTCAAGGCGGCCGATCCCAACTCATATCCGGCGGCCGCCTGGGAGCCATTCGACGCGATCGTGCGGGATGCCGCCGCCCGTGGCATCGGCATCGATCTGACCGTCAACTCACCGCCGCTGTGGGCGGCCGGGCCCGGCGCACCCCCCGGGGCCCATCCCCAGTGGAGGCCCTCATCCGCCGCCTACGGCCAGTTCATGCGCGCCGTCGGGACCCGCTACAGCGGCAGCTTCAAGCCGGCCGGCGCCGCCGCCCCGCTTCCGCGTGTGAGCTACTGGTCAATCTGGAACGAACCGAACTTCGGCCCCGACCTGGCGCCGCAGGCGATCGACCACTCGACCGTCGAGGTGTCTCCGGCGCTCTATCGCGGACTCGTCGGAGCCGCCTGGTCCGCCCTCGCTGCCACCGGCCACGGCCACGACACGACCCTGATCGGCGAGCTCGCCCCGCGCGGCCAGAGCGGCGGCAACCACCCGGGCAACTTCGACGGGATGGTGCCTCTCCGCTTTCTGCGGGCGCTGTATTGCGTCGACGGCTCGCTTCACCCACTCACCGGCGCGGCCGCAACCGCCCGTGGGTGCCCGACCGGCGCCGGTTCGGCGGCTGCCTTCCGCCGCGCCAACCCGGCCCTGTTCGAGGCCACGGGCTTCGCCGACCACCCCTACGGACAGGGCCGGATCCCGCCCAACGTGGTCACGCCCGATGAGCCGGACTTCACCGACTTCGCGGCCCTGCCGAAGCTCGAAACCACGCTCGACCAGCTCATGCGGGTGTATGGGTCAAGCCATATCTTCCCCATCTACTCGACCGAGTTCGGCTACCAGACCGACCCGCCCGAGCGGATCACGTACGCCGCCAACCCAAATCTCGCCGCCTACTTCCTGAACTGGGCGGAATACCTGTCGTGGCGCAATCCGCGAATCGTCTCCTACGACCAGTACCTGCTGATGGACACGTCGGCCGCCAATGCCGCCGGCGGCTTCGCGACCGGCCTGCGGTTCGCCAACGGGACGCCAAAGGCCACGCTGGCGGCCTACCGTCTGCCGATCTACATGCCGGTCACCTCGGGCTCGCGGAGCCGGCAGCTCGAGGTCTGGGGCCATGTCCGTCCCTACCGCTACGCGCACGGGTCCGACCGGGTCGCGATCCAATTCCGGCCGGCCGCCGGCGGGGCGTTCCAGACCGTCCGGACCGTCCCGCTCAGCGACCCCCGCGGCTACTTCGACGTCCAGCAGTCGTTTCCGGGCAGCGGACTCGTGAGGCTTGCGTGGTCCTATCCGAGCGGCGCCACGATCCACTCGCGCCGGGTGAGCATCTCCTAGATATCGGGGATACTTGAGCCATGGCGTCCGGCGCGGACCTCGTGGCTGCACTGCAGGGGATCTGCGGATCCGAGCACGTGCTAACGCACCCGCACGCGCTCGCCACCTACCGATCCGACGGGCTGGCGCACTACCGCCAAACGCCGCTCGCGGCGGTTCTACCCGACACCGCGGACCAGGTCCGGGACGTTGTGGCCGCCTGCTTTCGAGGCCGGCGTTCCGTGGGTCGCGCGCGGTGCCGGCACCGGGCTCTCGGGCGGGGCGCTGCCGATCGCGGAGGGAGTCCTGATCGTGCTGGCGCGGATGCGCCGAATCCTGTCGGTGGAGCTCGACGACTCCCGGGTAGTGGTCGAGCCCGGGGTCACGAACCTGGCGATCTCGCGCGCCGTCGCCCCCACGCACTTCTATCCGCCCGATCCCTCAAGCCAGATCGTCTGCTCGATCGGCGGCAACGTGGCCGAGAACTCCGGCGGCGCCCACTGCTTCAAGTACGGCTTCACAACCAACTACGTGACCGGGCTGGAGGTCGTCCTCACGGACGGATCGGTGGTCGAGCTCGATCGCGACTCGCCCGGGTACGACCTGCTCGGTGCGTTCGTCGGCTCCGAGGGGACGCTCGGGGTGGCGACCCGGATCGCGCTTCGAGTGGTGCCCAGGCCGGAGGACGTGCGGACGCTGGTCGCGTTCTTCGAGGACACCGGCTCGGCCGGCGACGCGGTGAGCGAGATCGTCGGCGCCGGGATCGTGCCGGGCGCGATCGAGATGATGGACAGCCTCTCGATCCGGGCGGCCGAGGAGGCCACCGGCGCCGGCTACCGGCTCGACGCCGGGGCGGCGCTGCTGGTGGAGCTCGATGGCCCGCGCGACGAGTGCACCTCGCGCTTCGAGCACCTGATCGCGCTCTGCAGCCGCGCCGGGGCGATGGACGTCCGCGTCGCCCTCGACGAGAACGAGCGCGAGCTCCTGTGGAAGGCGCGCAAGGCCGCGTTCGCGGCCATGGGCCGCGTGGCCCCCGCGTATTACGTGCAGGACGGCGTGATCCCGCGCACGCGCCTCTCAGAGGTCCTGCGTCAGATCGACGCGATGGCCCGCGAGTACGGGCTCCAGGTCGCCAACGTGTTCCATGCCGGCGACGGAAACCTGCACCCGCTGGTCTGTTACGACGCCGCCCGTGAGGGCGAGCCCGAGCGCGCCGAGGAGCTGGCCGGACTGATCGTCAAGGCGTGCGTCGACGCCGGCGGCTCTATCACAGGCGAGCACGGCGTCGGCGTCGACAAGAAGGGCTACATGCCCTCGATGTTCTCCGAGCCCGACCTCGAGGTGTTCCACCGCCTGCGCTGCGCCTTCGATCCGGTCGGCCTGGCCAACCCGGGCAAGGTGATGCCGACGCCACGGCTGTGCGGTGAGGTGCCCGGCCCCTACCGCGAGCATCCGCTGGAACGAGCCGGCGTGGCCACCCGCTTCTGATGTCCGCCCAGCTCGAGCCAGCGACGTTCGAGGAGGCGGCCAGTGCTCTCGCGCAGGCCGCCGAGGCGCGGCACTCGGTCCGGATCCGGGGCGCCGGAACCAAGGCCGGCTGGGGCATCGCGACAGAGGATCCCGACGTCGAGCTGCGGACGACCTCTCTGAACCGGATCGTCGAGCACAACGCGGGCGATCTGACCGCCGTGCTCGAGGCCGGCGTCCCGGTGGCCCGCGCCCAGGAGGCGTTCGCCGGCGAGGGCCAGATGCTGGCGCTCGACCCGGCTCTGGGCCGCGGCAGCGACCGCTACGCGACCGTGGGCGGGATGATCGCCACAGGCGACTCGTGGGCCACTGCGCCACCGCTACGGCGCGCCCCGTGACCTCGTGGTCGGGATGACCGTTGCACTCAGCGACGGCACGATCGCCCGGTCCGGCAGCAAGGTGATCAAGAACGTCGCCGGATACGACATCGCGAAGCTGTTCTCAGGCTCGTTCGGGACGCTGGGCCTGATCCTCTCGGTCAGCGTCCGACTGCACCCGCTGCCCATGGACAGCGCCACATCGCTCGGCGCGAGCAGCGACCCGGCCGTCCTTGGCGCGGCCGCGATCGCGCTCACGCGCGCTCCGCTCGAGCTTGAGGCGCTCGACGTGGCCTGGCGCGCCGGCCGCGGTGGGATCCTTGCCCGGGCCGCCGGCGCCGAGGCGGAGCGTCGGGCGACCCGCGTGGCCAAAGTGATGCGGGAGGTCGGCCTCGAGCACGTGGAGACGACAGGCGACGATGACGCCCTGTGGGCGCGCCAGCGGGCGGGGCAGCGGGCCCCGAACGGGCGCGCGCTGATCAGGGTGGCCGCCCGGCCGAGCACGCTGGGCGCGGTGCTCCGCGCCACGGAGCAGTGCTCGGGAACGCTGGTCGGCCGCGCCGCGCTCGGGACGAGCTACATCGAACTCGATCCCGACGCACTGGAGAGGCTGAGCGCGGGACTGCCGCGCGGCGCGCGCCCGGTGCTGCTCGACGCGCCGGCAGAGCTGCGCGCGCTCGGTCGATCCGTGGGGCGGCCGGGCGGACGGGGCCGAGGAGCTGATGCGGCGCGTCAAGCAGCGATTCGACCCGGCCCGGGTGTGCAACCCCGGCGTATTCGTGGGCGGTATCTGATGGCGGCGTTCGACGGACAGCGCGCCCCCGAGCGTTCGGTGATCGAGGACTGCGTGCACTGCGGGTTCTGCCTCGACTCGTGCCCGACATACGTCCTTTGGGGCGAGGAGGCCGACTCGCCGCGCGGACGGATCGTTCTGATCGACGAGGGGCTCCAGCCCGGGCTCGCAGCTGTCCGACGAGATGGTCACGCACTTCGATCGCTGCCTCGGGTGCATGGCCTGCGTGACCGCGTGCCCGTCGGGCGTGCGGTATGACCGCCTGATCGAGCGCGTCCGACCCCAGGTCGAGCGCCACCACGAGCGCTCGAACGTCGAGCAGGCGCTGCGGCTGCTGCTGTTCGAGACCCTCCCCCACCCCAAGCGGCTGCGCCGCCTGGTCCCGATGCTGGCCGCGGCGCGGCGGCTCGGGGTGGAGCGGCTGCCCGATCGCGTCTCGATCCTGGCCAAGGTCGCTCCCCGGACTTCCGTTCGCGAGGTGCGCCGGTCCCAGATCCCCCACCGGACCCCCGCGGTCGGCGAGCAGCGCGGCCGCGTCGCGCTCCTGCTCGGATGCGTCCAGCGGGTGTTCTTCGCCGACGTGCATCGGGCGACGGTTGGCGCGCTGGCCGCGGAGGGGTTCGAGGTGCTCGCGCCCGAGTCCCCGGACTGCTGCGGCGCGCTCGAGCTCCACGCCGGCGAGGAGGAGGCCGCGCTCGCCCGCGCGCGCTCGACCGTGGCCGCGTTCCACGAGCTCGGCGAGGTCGACCACGTGGTCGTCAACGCGGCCGGCTGCGGCGCCGCGATGAAGGAGTACGGCGAGCTGCTCGGCACGCCGGCCGCCCGCGAGTTCGCGGCCAGGGTCCGTGACGTCTCCGAGCTGCTCGCTTCGATCCCGCCGCGCGCGCCGCGCGGCGCGGTGCCACCTGCGGGTCGTCTACCACGACGCCTGCCACCTCCAGCACGCCCAGCGGGTTCGCTCCGAGCCGCGGCAGCTGCTCGAGCAGATCCCGGAACTCGAGCTGCTCGAGGTCGGGGCCGAGGCCGCCGTGTGCTGCGGCTCGGCCGGCGTCTACAACCTGCTCCAGCCCCAGGCCGCGGCCGAGCTCGGGCGCCCGCAAGGCCCGCCACCTGCTCGACACGGGCGCCGAGGCGATCGCCGCCGGCAATCCGGGCTGCGCGGCCCAGCTCGACCTCCATCTCCGCAGAGCTCGGCCGCCCGCTCCCGATCCACCACCCGGTCGAGCTCGTCTGGCGGTCGATCAGCGCTTCGCGGTGAGGCGGCCGACCGAGGAGCTCGACCGAGCGCTCGAGCTGATCGAGCGTCGCCTGCTCGACGCTCGTGATCCCGAGCTTCCGGTTTAGCCACGCGTTGATCTCGCCATGGCTCGAGCCGTCACGGCGGCGGAAGATCGGACACGAGCCGATGGCGCTCCGAGCGCAGCTGCGCACGGCGCTCGAACGCCGGAACCTCTCTTGCCGCGGCGGGCACGGGAGCGATCGGCCGGCTCGCGGCCGGGGTCGGGGGACCGAACAGGGTCATCTGCGGGGCCACGTCGGCGCTCAGAGGCACGAACGACGGTTCCTCGCCCGGCTCGGTCTCCCGGCGCTGGGCGCGCTCGAGCTCCTCGGAGGGCTCGTCGAGGCGCAGGGCCATCCGGAGCTCGTGCTCGACCGAGGAGGCATGGTCGCGGAGGATCGGGTCGGCGGGGATGTAGAGCCAGCTCGGCTCGGCCGGGCGGCCCGGGATCGTCCGCACGAACCGCCCGACGATCTGGCGGAACACGAGCGAGGTCTTGGCCGCGGTCGCGTACACGCCCACCCGCAGCCGCGGAATGTCGACGCCCTCGGAGACCATGTTGACGGCGACGATCCATGGATCCCGCGAGTGCGGTGAACGCGGCCAGCTTGGTCGCCGCGCGCGGCTCGGCGTGGAGCACGACCAGCGGCGCCCGCCCGGTCGCCTCGCGCAGCAGCGCCGCGATCCGGCGCGCGTGGCTGGAATCGGCCGCGATCACCAGGCCGGCGGCGTCGCCGTGCCCGTCGCGGCGGATCGAACGGAGCTTCTCGTCGGCCTCGCGAAGGATTCGGGGCAGTCCGTCGGGCAGCTCGGTCGAGATCGCGGTGCGGTAGCGCCGGCCCGCCTCGCGGCGCGAGAGCACGGTCTCGAAGCTCGACTCGATCACGTCGTCGCCGCTGCGCCAGGACAGCGTCCCGTCGTAGGCGACGAAGCAGACCGGGCGGCAGATGCCGTCCTGCACCGCGTCGGCGTAGGTGTAGGAGAAATCGGGATCGGCCAGTCCCCGCGCGGTCATAGCGCACGCCCGGGATCGGGGTCGCGTCGGAGCGAAACGGCGTCCCGGAGAGCAGCAGCCAGCGCTCGGAGGCCCGGAATGCCTGGGCGAAGGCCGTGCCCCAGGTCAGCTCCTCGCCGAGGTGGTGCGCCTCGTCGGCGACGACCAGGGTGCCGTTGCGGAGCGCCTTCGCCCATGTCTTGGGCGCCTTGGCGATCCGCGCGTAGGTGACCGAGACGCCGTGAAAGCCGCTCGGAGCTCGCGGAGAGCCCGCGTCCGGGGCGAGGTGCACCCCGAGCGCGCTCGCCGCCCGCGCCCACTGCCGGGTCAGCGGCGCCGTCGGGCACGCGATCACGACGCCGGTGGTCTGGCCGGAGCGGAGCTCGGCCCGGGCCAGCTCGAGCGCCGGCCGCGTCTTCCCCGCCCCCGGCGCCGCCGAGAGCAGGAACGAGCCGGACGCCCACGAGCCCATCTCGCCGAGCGCTCGGCTCTGCCATCCACGTAGTCCTGTTCCCCACCTCTGCTCAGACACGAGCGCGGCATGGTGACGCGAGCGGCGGACGAAAGGCCAGCTGGATGCTGGCCTGTGGAAACCGCCGCGCAAGCGGAGCGGTCTCCCGGAACCCGGAGCGGAGCGCAGCGCGGCCAGAAGCCGGACGCGGTTACCCGCGGCGGTTCCCGGCCAGCACCGGACTATTCGTACATGTGCTCGATCTCGGCCTGGTACTTGGCCGCGATCGGGTTGCGCTTGAGCTTCATCGTCGGGGTCAGCTCGTCGCCGCCGGGGATCCAATCGCCGGGCACGATCGTGAACTTCTTGATCTGCTCGACCCGGGCCAGGTGCGAGTTGGCCTCGTCGATCCCGGCCTGCACGGCCTCGAGCACCGTCGGCTCGGCGGCCAGCTCCTCCAGCGACCTGCCCTCCAGCCCGTTCTGCGCCGCCCACTGGGGGGCGTAGTCGGCGTCGAGGACGATCAGCGCCGTGTTGTAGCGCCGGGCGTCGCCGATGCAGCAGGCCTGACCGATCAGCGGACTGCCCGTCTTGATCGCGGCCTCGATGTTGGCCGGGGACATGTTCTTCCCGGCCGCGTTGATGATGATCTCCTTCTTGCGGTCGACGATCTTCAGGTAGCCGTCATCGTCGATCTCGCCGATGTCGCCCGTGTGCAGCCAGCCGCCGGTGTCGATCGCCTCGGCGGTCTTGTCGGGCTGGTTACGGTAGCCGAGCATCACGAAGCCGCCGCGGACGAGCACCTCGCCGTCCTCGGCGATCCTGAGCTCGGTGCCGGGCGACGGCGGCCCGACGGTCCCGATCCGGACCGCGCCGGGGCGGTTGCAGGTCCCGAACCCGCAGGTCTCGGACATGCCCCACAGCTCGGCCAGCTCGATCCCGAGCGCATGGAAGAACTCGAGCACCTCGGTCGGGGTCGGCGCCGCGCCGACGTTGACGGCGACCGCCTGGTCGAGGCCGAGCATCTCGCGCAGCTTCGAGAACATCTGCTCGTCGGCCGCCGCGACCGTCGCCTCGAGCTCCTCGGGAACGGGCTCACCGCGCTGGCGCAGTCGGACCCGCTCGATCGACGCTGCGATCGCCGCCTGGATCGGCGCGCGCTGCTCCTCCGGCTGGGAGGCCTGCATCGCCTCGAGGCCCGCCTTCAGCTTCTCCCAGATCCGCGGGACGGCGAAGAACCAGGTGGGTCGAACCTGGGGCAGGTAGGACAGGATCTCTCGCGGGTTGGGGCAGCAGGTGATCGTGCCGGCGTAGATGACGGGGATGTAGTGGTGGGCCATCCGCTCGGCGATGTGCGCCGCCGGAAGCCACGAGATCACGCGCGCGCCGGGCCCGAACGGGATGATCTCGTCGATCGCGTGGGCCGAGACCATGATGTTGTGGTGCGAGAGCTGGACGCCCTTCGGGGGCCCGGTCGTGCCGGAGGTGTAGATCAGCGTTACCACATCGTCGGGCCCGATCGCCGCCGCCGCACCGGCGACGTCGAAATCGGGATTCGAGCCCTCGACCTCGTCCAGCGAGACCGTCCCCTCCGGGGCCTCGCCGTCGATCACGATCACGTGCTCGAGCGCTGGGAGATCCTTGCGCGCCTCCTGGATCACCGGGAGGAATGCCTGCTCCACGATTGCGACCTTCGTCGCGGCGTCGGTGCAGAGATAGCGGATCTCCTCCGCCGGATACGTGACGTAGATCGAGAACGGCGTCGCGCCGAGCATCGCGGCGGCCAGGTCGGCGATGTGGAACTCCGGACGGTTGTCGAGCATGATCGCGACCGTGTCGCCGCGCTCGACGCCCAGCTTGGCGAGGCCTCCGGCGAGCGAGTCCACCCTCGTGAGCAGCTCTGACCACGTGAGCGAGCCGCTGTCGTCGGGCATCCGCACGGCGACGATTTCGGGATTGTTAGCCGCGGTGCGCCGCAGCGCCTCGGTCAGCGTGGGCGCGTCAACCGCACGTCCTTCTGCCGCCGTGATCGTGCTGCCTTCCATACTCTCCTCGCGTCCAGGATCGGGGGACTCAGTGCGGCTAACGCTATCGCAGCGGCCGTTGCGGCCGGTCGTCAGTGAACGTTGAATCCCTTGCCGCTGAGGGTCGAGATGTCGTTGCTGAGGCCGATCACGAACAGCATCAGGATCAACGCGAAGCCGACGATTCCGGCCCGCTCCATGACCTCGAACGGGATCCGCTTGCCCCGCACCTTCTCGGCGACCGCCCAGAACACGTGGCCGCCGTCCAGGGGCAGGAATGGGAACAGGTTGATGATCGCCAGCGACAGCGAGATCAGCGCCAGCACCTGGAGCGCAAGCGTCGTGCTCTTCGAGAACGACTCCTGGGTGACGGTGTAGCCGCCGACGATGCCGCTCACCTGCTTGCGCTGCTGCGGCTCGAAGATCCGCCCGATCACCCCCACCGTCTGCTTGGTCACCGACCACATCCCGGTCACGGTCGAGCGAGGCCGCCTTTACCGGGCCGACCGCCTGCGAGCCCTGGTCGAACTCGAAGCCGACCAGCGGGCCGCTTGTCGGCGGCGTTGTAGCGCGGCGTGACCTTGATCGTCAGCAGCTGGTTGCCGCGGCGGACGACGAACACGGCGGGCGTCTGGGCCGGGCAGCCGTTGACCTGGACGCCGGCACAGCGATGCGTCGCCAGCTGGTTTCGCAGCGTCTCCGCCGAGCCCTTGACCCCGTCGACGGAGACGATCCGGTCGCCCGGGCGCAGCACGAGTGCGGCCGGGCTCGACTTCTCGACCTGCGCGACCCGGTTGACCGTCACCGACTCCCCATTCGAGAGGAACAGCGCCCAGATGATCAGGAACGCAATCGCCAAGTTCACCGCCGGGCCGGCCAGGATCACCGTGATCCGCTTCCATACGGGCTGGTTGTAGTACGCCCGAGGGACCGCCTCGGGCGGGATCTCCTCGTTGGGGTTCATGCCCGTGATCCGCACGTAGCCGCCGAGCGGGATCGGCCCGATCCCGTACTCGGTCTCGCCCTTCTTCACCTTCCACAACATCGGGCCGAAGAACAGCGAGAACCGCTCGACCCTCATCCCCACGGCCTTGGCCGCGGTGAAGTGGCCGGCCTCGTGCATGATGATCAGGAAGGCGAAGCCCAGGAAAGCCAGGACGTAGGACACGACACCAGTGTGTCAAGTCAGGCCTGTGACGCCCTGAAGAATTCGCTAAGCGGCTCTCAGGCCGCCGCGCGCTGGTGCACGAGCTCAGCCGGCCAGCCGCCGGGCCGCGGCGTCGGCATCGCCCAGCGAGCCGAACGAATGGACCTGCCTGGAGGGCAGCCGCTCGAGCGTCTCCTCGATCACGGCGGCGATCTCGAGGAACCGCAGCCGGCCCGAAAGGAATGCGTGCACCGCCACCTCGTTGGCCGCGTTCAGCGTGCACGGGGCCGTTCCGCCGGCGAGCGCTGCCTCCCGGGCCAGCCGCAGACACGCAAACGTCTCCATGTCCACCGCCTCGAACGTCAGCGCGCCGAGCTCAACCAGGTCGAGCGGGCGGACGGGCACGTCGTGCCGCTCGGGATAGTGCAGCGCATAGGAGATCGGTACCCGCATGTCCGGATAGCCGAGGTGGGCGAGCGTGGCTCCGTCGTTGAGCGAGATCAGGCTGTGGATGATCGACTGCGGGTGAACCACGACCTCGATCTGCTCGTACGGCGTCCCGAACAGGTGATGGGCCTCGATCAGCTCCAGGCCCTTGTTCATCAGCGTGGCCGAATCGATCGTGATCTTGCCGCCCATCGCCCAGGTCGGGTGCTGCGAGCGCCTGCTCGACCGTGACGTCCTCGAGCTCGGGCAGCCCGCGCCCGCGGAACGGGCCTCCCGAGGCGGTCAGGATCAGCCGGTCGACGGTCCCCGGCTGCTCGCCGGCGAGCAGCTGGTGCAGCGCCGAATGCTCGGAGTCGACCGGAATGATCGCCGCCCCGGTAGCCTCGGCGAGCGCCAGCACGAGCTCGCCGCCGACCACGAGCGACTCCTTGTTGGCCAAGGCCAGGTCGATTCCCTCGCCGAGCGTCGCGACCGTCGGAACGAGGCCGGCCGACCCGACGATCGCGTTGAGGACCAGGTCGCAGGGGGTCTCGGTGAGGAGTCGAACGATCCCGTCGGGGCCGCTCAGGACCTCACCGTCGGTCCACGCCTCCGAGGCGCGGGCGGCGGCGTCGGGATCGGCTCAGCGCGACGCGTGCGACGCCGTGGGCGCGGGCCTGGTCGAGCAGCGGCTCCCAGTCCGCTGGCCGCGGTCAGGGCCACCACCTCGAGCTCGCCGGCCGAGCGCTCGATCACGTCTAGCGCCTGCACTCCGATCGAGCCGGTGGAACCCAGGATGACCACGCGGCGGGCACGTTCGGCGATTCTAGGACGGCGCGTCTCGGCGGCTCTCGCGGACGATCGCCTGGGCGGTGACGCGACGGTCCCGCGTTCCGGAAATGCAGCGTGGCGAGGTCCACGGTGACCGTCACTCGATCGTCGCCGCTGCCGAGGGTGAAGCCGACGCTCGAGTGCCCTGGCCGGTAGGCGCTCGGCGTCGCCGAAGATGATGTGCATCGCCTGAGTCCCATCGAACCGACGATCTTGATCTCGAGCTCGCCGCTCGACAGGTTGCGGATCATGATCCGCAGCGTGTCGCCGCTGAGCACCATGTCGAACCGGAACAGGTCGTCGGCGATGCAGCAGCATGGCCCGCGCGCCTAGCTCGAGCTCCTTCGAGGCCGAGCAGGACGACGCCGCGGCGGCCGTCGCCGTGGCAGCTCGCTTGTGAGCTGGCGGTGCGTTGGTCGCTCAGCCGTGCCATCCGTCACAGCATCTGACCGACGATCGCCAGCTGATGGCGCTGCCGGAGGACGGCGCGCCGCTGACCGTGAGGGTCATGCACCTGACTGAAGCCCGCCCGCGGGAACGTCTGAAGGTGGAGCTGGTGCGCGCTGCCGTCGGCGAACGATCAGGAGCGTGCTCTGCCCCCGCCGGCAGTCGTGATCTCCTTGGTCTGAGCCGATCGAGGTCCTGGACCGCCGGCACAGCGCTGGCTGGTGTTGTTCGTTGACCAGGATCTGGACGCTGCGCCGCCGCCGGGTGCGGCTTGCAGACGACGATGATCGCGCCGTTCGTGCCCGGGAGCGTGAGCAGCGTCTGGGTGCGCTGCCGGACGCCGATCGCGCTCACGGCGCCGGTCGCCAGGCTGGCTCGCTGTCCCCTGGACGAACTGCGAGCTCGGGCCGAGGTCCCGAGCTTGGCCGAGTTCGCTGCCGTCCCGATCCTTGGGCAGGAACTTGGCGTTCGCGACGTCGGTCTTCATCGTAGACCTTGCCGATTTCGCCCTTGGTGTAGAAGTCGGTGCGCTCCTTCTTCTCGAGACGCACGAAGCTCGTTGGTGAGCGTGATCGCACGTTCTCCTCGATCTTCGCCAGCACCGTGCGGACGGGCCCGTGATGCTGCCGAGCTTGACGAACAGCGGCGGCGAGTTCGAGACGCTCGCCGAGCTCGCGTGAGCCTTCTCGGCGATCCCCGTGATCAGCGCCGCCAACGCCATCGTCACGCCCACCTTCGCCGCGGTCAGCCGGAACTTGATGTATTCAGCCATCCCGATCCCCTCCTGTTTGACTGTGCTTGAGTGTCCCGCCGAGCGGAGCCCGCTGGCAAGCTCGGATCTAGTCTCGTTTCAGTACCACCACGGACCAGCCTCCCGTGTCGATCCGGCGTCGCTCGCGCAGTCCCGCGCTGCGCGTAGGCCGCGGCCACACGGACGTCGGCCTCCGGCGCGAAGCCGCTCAGGAGCGCCGACGCGCGGACGGCGCTCGCCGGGGAGCCCATCCGCGATCTGGGCGTGGAGCGCCGGCAGGCACGTTGGCCGCGATGACGTCGGCGCGCGGCGGCGCCTGCAGGCCAGGTCCCCGACGTGATGCTTCGACCGCGCATGCCGTTGCGGCGGGCGTTCGCCGCCGCCGCCGCGACGCTCTCGGCCTTGACGTCGATCGCCACCACCGGCGCGAACCACCAGCCGCGCCGCCAGAATCGCCGACACGCCGGTTCCGCATCCGAGGTCGGCGAAGGAACCGCGCACGGTCCAGCGCCATCAGCAGCTCCAGACATGCGCGCGTGGTCGGGTGGGTGCCGCCTCCGAACGCCGGCGCCTCGGCGAGCACGATCTCGATCAGCCCGCGCCCGGCGCGCTCGGCGCCCATTCCGGTCGCACGTGCCAGCCGCCCGCCGACCAGGTCCGGCTCGTAGTCGATCGATGCGTCGCTCGCCGCCAGTCGTCGGAGACCTCCTGCTCCCACAGGCGGTGCGGCCAGCGGCCGGCGGCCCGTGCGATCGCAGCTCGGCTCGGGAGCTCGGCACCGCGCATGCGCAGCTCGACATGGCGGCCCGATCGACACCTCGCGGATTCCCCCGGGAACGATCGGGAGCAGGCGGTCGAGCACATCCTCAACCGCGCGTCCAGGAACCCGCAGTACGACCTCGCGCATCGCGGCTGCCAGTAGCATCACAGCGACCCAGATGTAATAGCCCGCGACGACCGTGAAGATCACCGCGTCGAGGCGATCCAGCGCGCCGCCGTGGGCGCCGAACACGCTGCCCGCGTCCTTGATCCCGGCGTCGCGCTTGATCGCGGATTCGAACAGGTCGCCGATCGGCCCGAGGACCGCAACCGCCACACCCAGCAGCAGCGCGTCGCCTTGCGTGAGCCAGGTCTGGTTCAGACCGGCCAGGAACACCGACACGATCGCGATCAGCATCCCGCAGAACAGCCCCTCGACCGTCTTGTTGGGCGAGATCTCGGGCGCCAGCGCACGGCGGCCGAACAGGCGCCCGCCGGCGTAGGCGGCGGTATCGGCCAGGAACGTGCCGACGAGCACGTCGATCAGGACCGCGTTGCCGTGCGGCAGGTCCCGGAGAAGAACCGCGTGCGCGAACGCGAGGCCGAGCCAGTAGATCCCCAGCAGCGTCCCGGCGATCGTGATCGTCAGCCGGCCCCTTCCCGCCGCGCCCGAGCGCGAACAGGAACAGCACCGGCAGGGTGGCCACGGCGACCTCCATCACGTCCTTCAGGCCGCCGTAGCGCGCGGCGATCACCATGCCCGCCAGCGAGGCGAAGCCAACCACCGGGAGCGGGCGCCAACGGCTCAGGGCCCGATAGAGCTCGTGCATGCACAGCCAGCCGATCGCGACCATGAACAGGGCGAAGGCGAGGCCGCCGAGATCGATGAACACGATCGCGAGGATCGCCGCCGGGATCGCGACGAGGACCCGGGCGAACAGGTCGGACGCCGCCGCCTCGCGGCTCGCGGGGCCCCCGCGATCGCTGGGGCTGGGAGCGCGGGCTGGCGGCGCCTGTGCGCGCCGCGCGCTGAGGTTGCGGTCGCGACCGCCTGGCCGGCGGCATCGCTAGCGGCCTCCGAAGCGGCGCTTGCGCGCGGCGAACTCCTCGAGGCTCTGCTCGAACGCCTGGCGTGAGAAGTCCGGCCACAGCTCGTCGCGGAACACCAGCTCGGCGTAGGCCCCCTGCCACAGGAGGTAGTTGGAGATGCGCTGTTCGCCGCTGGTCCGGATGATCAGATCGGGGTCGTGCATGTCGGGTGCGTAAAGGTGAGAGCGGAAGTCGTCTTCGTTTCCCTCGGTAAAGGTTCGCGCTGCATCGACGATTTCCGCCCTGCCGCCGTAGTTGAAGGCGACGACCAGGGTGATGCGCGTGTTCTCGCGCGTCACCGCCTCGGCCCACTCCATCCTCTCGATCAGCGCGGGTGGAACCGGATCTGAGCGGCGACCGATGAACCGCATCCGCACCCCCTCGTCGTGGAGCTCCGGCGTCTCGCCCTCGATCCGGCGCCCGAACATCTCCATCAGCGCGGCCACCTCGTCGGGAGAGCGGCTCCAGTTCTCGGTCGAGAACGAATACACGGTCAGCTCCGCGACGCCGAGCTCGACGGCGTCGCGCAGACGCGCCTTTACCGTGTCGGCGCCGGCCTCGTGCCCCGCGACCACAGGAAGACCACGCGCCTTGGCCCAACGGCCGTTACCGTCGGTGATGATCGCGACGTAGCGGGCTCGGGCGGGGCCGGCACGGGCTGGGCGGGCACCCTCATCTCGGGGCACGCTAGACCTCGAGGATCTCTTCTTCCTTCTGCTTGAGAAGGTCGTCGAGCTCGGAGATGCGCGATCCGTGACCTTCTGGAGGTCGACCTCAGCGCGGTGCTCGTCGTCCGAGCCCGCATCACCGGCCTCCTTGAGCTCGCGCAGGTCGTGCATCACGTCGCGGCGGATGTTGCGGATCGCGACCCGCCCCTCCTCGGCGATGTGGCGCACAACTTTGACCAGTTGCTTGCGCCGCTCCTCGGTCAGCTCGGGGATCCCGAGCCGGATCAGGTTCCCGTCGTTGTTCGGCGTCAGACCCGACGTCGGATTCGAGGATCGCCCGCTCGATTGCCTTGATCGAGCTCTTGTCGTAGGGCTGGACCGTCAGCAGACGCGCCTCGGGCGCGCTGATCGTCGCCAGCTGCTTGAGCGGTGTCGAGGTCCCGTAATAGTCGACGTTGATGCGGTCGAGAAGGGCCGGGCTGGCGCGGCCGGTTCGAACCGAACCGAACTCGTGGCGGATCGCCTCCACCGACTTGCCCATCCGATCTCGCGCATCCACGACCAGCTCATCGGTCAACTCGCTCATGTCCTCACCAACGTCCCTACTCGCTCTCCTGAGACGATCTTGTCGATATTGCGACCGTCGGCCATGTTGAAGACGACGATCGGGAGATTGTTGTCCATGCAGAGCGCAAATGCTGTCGAATCCATCACCTGCAAGCCGCGTGTCAGTGCGTCCTTGTGCGTGATCTCGGGGATGAACTGGGCGGTCGGGTCCTTGGCCGGGTCGGCCGTGTAGACCCCCTCGACCCCGTTCTTGGCCATCAGGACGACCTCGGCGTGGAGCTCGGCGGCCCGAAGCGCGGCCGCCGTATCGGTGGTGAAGAACGGGTTGCCGGTGCCGGCGGCGAAGATCACGATCCGCCCCTTCTCGAGGTGGCGGATCGCGCGGCGCCGGATGTAAGGCTCCGCGACCTCGGAGATCGTGATCGCCGACTGCACGCGGGTGGCGACGTCCTCCTTTTCGAGTGCGTCCTGGAGTGCCAGCGCGTTCAGCACGGTGGCGAGCATGCCCATGTAGTCGCCGGTCGCGCGGTCCATGCCCTTCGCCGCCGCCGCCAGCCCGCGGTAGATGTTGCCACCGCCGACCACGATCGCAACCTCGACGCCGCGGGCATGGATGCCGGCGATCTCGCGCGAGATCGTCTGCACGCGGGCGGGATCGGTCCCGTACTCCAGATCGCCCATCAGCGCCTCGCCGGAGAGCTTGAGCAGGATGCGCTTGTAGACCGCCGAGCTGCTCCCGTTCCCGGTCATGTCAGCCGCCGACCGCGAACCTGGCGAAGCGACGGATGACGACGTTCTCGCGCGTCTCGCTGGCAAGCTCGGCGCGCAGATCCTCGATCGTCTTGCCGCCGTGCTTGTCCTCGTTCACGTGCTTCTGGCGCAGGAGCACGACCTCGTCGAGCCACTTGTCGAGCTTGCCGGTGACGATCCGCTCACGGACGTTCTCCGGTCGGTCCGCGGCCTGCTCGGTGGCGATCCGCTCCTCACGCTCGCGGTCCTCGGAGGGCACGTCGCTCTCGGTCACGGCAAGCGGGGCCGCGGCCGCGATGTGCAGTGCCAGATCGCGGGCGAACTCGATGAACTTCTCATTGCGGGCGACGAAGTCGGTCTGGCAATCGACCTCCACCAGCACGCCGATCTTGTTGCCGGCGTGGATGTAGCTCTGCACGACGCCCTCGCGAGCCTCGGCCCCGGCGCGCTTGGCCGCCTGTGCGGCGCCGCTGGCGCGCAGGATCTCGACCGCCTTCTCGATGTCACCGTCGGAATCGGTCAGGGCCTTGCGGCAGTCGAGGACTCCCGCGCCGGTGCGGTCGCGGAGCGCCTTGACGTCACTGGCGGTGATCTCGGCCATCACTTGTCCTCCGCGGTGGGCTCGGCGGGCGCCTCCGGCTCGACGGCCGGCTCGGGGCTCTCCGGCGCCGCGGCGGCCGGCTCGGGCGACGGGGCTGCAGGCTCGGCGGCGCTGGCCGCCGGCTCAGGCGCCGCAGCTGCAGGCTCGGCCGCCGGCTCAGGCGCCGCGGCTGGAGGCGGCTCGGGCTCGCTGGCTGCGGGCTCTGGGGCTGCGGGCTCTGGGGTCGGCTCGGGCTCCGCGGCCGCGGGGGCGGGCGCAGGCTCGGCCGCCGGCGCGGCCGGCGCGGGCGCGGCGGCGCCGGCGGCGCCGGGGGCGCCGAGGTGGCGGCGGGTGCCTCGGCCTGTGGAGCCTGCGGAGGCGAGGCCGCCTCGGCGGGTGCAGCCGGGGCCGCGGGTGCAGCCTGGGCCGCGGCAGCAGCCTCCGCCTCGGCGACCGCAGCCGCCTCGGCCGCGGCAGCAGCCTCAGCCTCGGCCGCCGCCGCCGCGACAGCGGCCTCCTCGGCCTCGCGCCGGGCACGCTCCTCGGCCTCCTGGCGAGCCCGCTCCTCGGCCTCGCGCCGCTCGCGCTCCTGGCGCGCGCGCTCCTCCTCGGCCCGGAAGATCCCGTGACCCTCGGACACAACGTCACCAATCGCACGGGTGATCGCCGCACACGAGCGGATCGCGTCGTCGTTGCCGGGGATCACGTACTCGATCCCGTCCGGGTCGCAGTTCGTGTCGACCAGCCCGATGATCGGGATCCGCAGCCGCTGTGCCTCGCGCACCGCGATCGCCTCGGTCTTGAGGTCGATCACGAACACGGCGTCGGGAACACGCTGCATGTTCTTGACCCCGCCGAGGTTCGCGCGGAGCTTCGCGAGGTCGGCCTGCGCGGCCATCCGCTCGCGGGTCGGCAGCAGCTGCAGCTGACCCTCGGTTTCGTAGCGCTCGAGGTCGTGCAGGCGTTTGATCCGCAACGAGATGGTCTGGAAATTCGTCAGCAGACCACCGAGCCAGCGATGGTTGACGTACGGCATGTCGGCCGCCGACGCGATCTCCTGGATCGCGTCGCGAGCCTGCTTCTTGGTCCCGACGAACAGGACCGTGCCACCACGGCGGGTGACGTCCTCCGCGAACCGGCGCGCGTTATCGAGTAGCGCCTCGGTCTGCAGAAGATCAATGATGTAGATGCCGTCCCGCTCGCCGAAGATGAAGCGGCGCATCTTGGGGTTCCAACGGCGCGTCTGGTGGCCGAAATGCACACCGGCCTCCAGCAGCTCTTTGATTCCGACTTGAGCCACTGCTCACTACTCCCTTTTTTTGATGTTTGGACTTCAGCCCGTCTGGCGGTGTTCGCGAGCCTCGGTATGAGCCCGAGGCAGGGCCGCGACCCGGTCCAGATGGGGTCGTTGACAGAAAAACTTGTAAAAAAGTTTACGCAAGTATTGCCGACACGGTACGTTTTCAGGTGTAGCGGGCGATCACCCTTCCCCTACCTCCGGTGATTGCTCGCCGCGCGGGCCGAACCTCCCTTCCCCTACCTCCGGTGGCTCGGTTCGCAACGGTGCGGCGGGGCGGCTTTGGACGGGCCGCCCCGTCGTCTTCTTCGGGGCGCTCGATCAAGCCGCCGCGGCGAGTTCAAGCGCCGCCTCCAGATCGTCCGGGAGCGGCGACCGCACGTCCACCGCCTTCGCTGTCAGGGGGTGCTCGAAGGCCAGCCTGGCGGCGTGCAGGAACTGGCGCTGTAGCCCGAAGCGACCCGTGACACCGTACTGGGAATCGCCGCACACAGGATGGCCGATGGCTGCCATATGCACCCTGATCTGATGCGTGCGCCCCGTCTCGAGCGCGACCCTCAGCAGCGTCGAGGACGGCAGCAGCCGCTCGATCTCGTAATGCGTGCGCGCCTCGCGCGGCTCGGCCGTGTCGATCGACATGAGAATCCGGTCGCGCCTGTCGCGGCCGATGGCCGCGTCGATCGTCCCCGATCTCGCCGAGAGGTGACCGTCGACCAGGGCGAGATACTCGCGATGCAGCCGCCGCGAGGAGATCATCGCCTTCAATCGCCGATGGACCGAGTCGTCCTTGGCAACCACCAGCAGGCCGGACGTGTCGCGGTCAAGGCGGTGGACGATCCCGGCCCGCCACGGGTCCTCGCCGCCGGCCGCGCGCCCGTCCAGCGCCTGGGCCAGCGTGCCGGTGCGGTGCCCGCGAGCGGGGTGCACGACGACGCCGGCGGGCTTGTCGACCACGAGCAGGTAGTCATCCTCATAGGCGACGGTGAACGGCGCCGGCTCGCGCTCGGACTCGCTCGGATCGGGGGCCGGGAGCTGCACCTCGATCCGTTCGCCCGCCTTCACCACATGACGCTTGGGGCGCGCGCGCCCGTCGACCCGGACCCGCTCGGCGTCGATCAGCCTCTGCGCCTGGGCGCGCGATCCGAGCGGCCCCGCGAGAAAGCGGTCCAGACGGGTGCCGGCGCTCTCCGCGGCGACGGTGATCTCGAGCCGCTCTCCCGTCACGGCGGTCACCCGGACTCATCGCTCCTGCGATCGCCCTGGTTGCTCTCCAGCACCCACAGCAGGCTCAGGACCCCGAACGTGATCGCCATGTCGGCGACGTTGAACGCGGGCCAGGCGGGCAGCTTGATGAAGTCGGTCACCGAGCCCTGGGAGACCCGGTCGATCAGGTTGCCGATCGCGCCTCCGATCAGCAGGCCGGTGGGGATCCACAGCCATCTGCGGGTCGGCCTCATGACGAAGTAGGTGAGCAGCGCTCCGAGCGCAATCGCCGTGAACACAAGTACGAGCGTTCCCCCACCGGAGAGGAAGCCGAACGCGACACCCCGGTTGTGCACGTGGACGAACTTGATCGCCGGTAGGAAGCGCTCGCTGTCTCCCTCGGTGATTCCCGAGGCGATCGTGTGCTTGGTCACCTGATCGAGCGCGATCACCGCCACCATCAGCGCCGACGCCCGTCCGAAGGCAGCGACCCGCGCCCGGCGCGATGTGGCCGCCTGGGCCTCGGTCACCACCTGTCAGCCCTGGATCGCGTTGACGACGATCGTCCGCACGAAGTACAGGACGATGATCGCGATCATCGGCGTGAGGTCGAACATCCCGATCGGCGGGATGAGGCGCCGGAAGATCCGCAGATATGGCTCACAGACGTCGCGAAGGAAGTTGACCACCACATCGGACCAGCGCGCGTAGGGCGGGCGCACGCCGAACGAGAAGAGCAGGTTGAGCAGGATGTAGACGAAGATCAGGAGGATGTAGACCGTGAACAGGGCGTCGACGTAGTTCGCGATATCCACCCTGGTCAGAGCCAGTGCAAGCATCAGCCGTCTCCCTTGAGAATCGCATCGATCCCCGCCTGGAATGCACTGCGAACGCCGCCTCGCTCGATCGCATCGAGCCCCCGCGCTGTCCACCCGCCTGGGGATGCGACCTCGCGCCTGACCGAAAGCGTGTCGTACCCGCGCGCAGCCAGCAGCTCCGCCGTCCCTGCCATCGTCTCGACCACGAGCCGTGAGGCCAGCTCCGCGTTCAGCCCGTAGCGGACGACCGCGTCGACCTGGGCCTCGACCAGCACCGCGTCGTACGCCGGCGACACTCCCATCGCCACGGTCGCGGCGTCGATCAGCCGCTCAGGGAGCTGCACGACCGTCGCGACGCGCTCGAACAGCGCGATGACCTCGCGCTCGAGCTCGGGGTCGATGCCCTCGGCCGGGGTGTAGCAGACGACACCACGCCTGACCTCGACCGGGGTGTTCGGCATCAGGCGGAACACCGGCGCGCCCGGATACGCCTGCTGCAGCGCGGCGACGGTCGTTCCCCCGAGGATCGACGCGACCGCCTTGGCCCGCCCCGCGAGCTCCGCCGCGACGGCGCCGAGCTGGGCCGGCTTGTGGCAGAGGATGACCAGATCGACTCGCTCGGCGACCTCCGCGTTGGTCCCGAGAGCCTCGCCGCCGAGCTCGGCCGCCAACGCCCGCGCTCTTCCAGATCCGCCGTCCGAGCAGACCACGGGGTCACCCCATCCGCGTGCCAGCGCGCGTGCCATGTTCCCAGCACCGATCAGACCGACTCTCATACCTCCAAATCTACCTGTGGGCGGACGGACCGGCCGTGCGCTAGTGCGATGAGCCGTCAACCGGCTCGATCTCGGGCAGCTCGCGGAGCTCATCCGGGCCGGTGCCGCGCTCCAGCTCGGGCGAATAGGCGAGGACCGTCGATGCTCCGTCTCGACCGGCGGCCAGATACGCGCAGTACGCGTGACGGAAGATCGCGCGCCGGTCGAGGCCCGGCCCGGCCTCGGCGACACCGGCGGCGAAGCCTCCATCCGCGACGCCCTCGCCGATCAGCTCCTCCTCGATCCGGCCGGCTGCCACGAGCCCACCCCGAGCCCGCGTGTCGGGCAGGATCAGCGCGAACTCGTCGGCGGCGATCCGGTAGGCGATGTCGACCGAACGAACCGCGCCGCGGATCAACGCCGCCAGCTCGCGCAGGCCGTCGCTGCGCCCGGCGCTCATCACGACCAGGCAGGCGGGCCGCCCGGTGCGGGCGACCCGCATCAGCTCCAGCTCGAGATCCTCGAGGAATGCCTCCCGGGTCCGGAGCTCCGTCTCCTCCTCGGTGCGCGAGTTCCGGCGGGCGTCGCGCAACTGTGCCTCGAGGCCGCGAACCCGCACGGCGAGACGAGCGACGACAACCAGCAGCACCGCGATCGTCGCCAGTAGGGCTCCGGTGAGGATCACCCGATCGCTATCGACTCGGCGGCGACCCTGCTTGAGCCGTAGGCATTGTGAGCCATTGCGGTTTTCCCTCGACGGATGGTCGATCTTGGAGCCGTCGCGGTGGATGGACGAAGCGCGGCCTGCCGAGAGGAGGCGTGACGTGGAACCGGGCTCACCGTCCCGGGTTCGCGTGGACGTCCACCTATAACCGGAGGTAGGTATGAAGCGCCCGACCGCTGTGGTCAGCATTGTTGCCGCTGTGAGCCTCGCCGCTGCTGGATACGCCGCGGCGAACGGTCACCCAGGAGATGACCACGGCAGGCCCAGCACCACCCCGCCACCGAGGCGGCACCACCATCATCACCATGACCACCATCATGAGCACGGTCACGGTGATAGCTCGGACAGTCATCGCTGACGTCCAGCGTCACACGAAGTGATCGAGACCAACGGTCGGTCGGGCGTCGCCGTGGCGACGTCCGGCGAGACCGAACCCAACCACGCCGCACCGGACGGGAACCGTCAGGTGCTCGCCGCCGCGCTGGGCGTACGGCTGGTCGTCCTGATCCCGGCGCTCAACGAACAGGATTCGATCGGACACGTCGTGAGCGAGATCCCCCGGCAGTTGCCCGGGGTGAGCGAGGTGGAGGTGATCGTTGTCGACGACGGGTCGGATGACCTGACCACGGACCGGGCCTGGGCGGCCGGCGTCGACCACGTTGCGCGGCACCCGGGCAACCGCGGGCTCGCGGCCGCCTTCAACCGGGGCACGACCGACGCGCTGGCCCGCGGGGCCGACATCGTCGTGACCCTCGATGCCGACGGTCAGCACGACCCATCGGCGATGTCGCTGCTGATCGAGCCGATCGTCCGCGGCGAGGCCGACGTTGTGGTCGCGGCCCGGCCGCTGAGCGACCCCAGCCAGGGATCGCCGGTGCGGCGGATCGGCAACCGGGTCGGATCACGGGTGATCCGCCGGCTCGTCGGCGTACCGCTCTCCGACGTCACCTCGGGATACCGCGCGTTCTCTCGTGAGGCGCTCGTCCAGGTCCACGTCAGCGCAGGCTTCACGTACACGCTTGACACCCTGATCCAGGCGGCCAAGAAGCGCCTGCGCATGACCGAGGTGGTCGTGCCGGCCAGGCGCCGAATGGTCGGCTCCTCGCGCATGACTCATTCGATCGTGCGCTACGTCGCGCGCACCGCGAGCCAGGCGCTCCGGACCACGCTGCACACGAGCCCGCTGCGCGCGTTCGGCCAGATGGCCGCGGTGTTCGGCGTCGGCGCCGCGATCGCGACGACGTATTTCATCGCCTCCTACGCCAACGGCGGTATGCACCTGCCCGCGCTGCTCGCGGCGCTGCTGCTCGCGATCGCCGCCGCGGCGCTGCTGATCTGCGGATTGCTGGCCGACGGGATCAGCGACAACCGCCGCCTCGTTGAGGACGCGCTGGCCAGGATCAAGCGGATCGAGGCCGGGTCAGCCGAGCGCCCGCGGGGTGTGGGTTGACCGGCCTGCGCACCGGCGGGATGACAGCGCCAATCGCGGTGATCGCGCCGGTGCACCCTCAGGTCAGCGGCGCGGCTCAGTTCAACACGGCGATGGTCACGGCGCTCGCCGAGATGGGCCCGGTGATGGCCCTGTCCTGGAGCCGCCTGTATCCGCCGCTCATCCATCGCCGAGACGCCCGCGACCTGGTCTCCCGCCCGGCCCGAGTCCCCGACGCCGAGCCCCTGCTCGACTGGGCGGACCCGCGGAGCTGGCACGAGGCTGTGCGGCGGGTGCGCGCAGCGGGTTGTGAGGCGGTGGTCCTGCCCTGGGTCCATCCGGTCATGGCTCCCCCCTACCGATACCTGCTCGCGCGCGCTCCCGACACCGCGCTGCGTGTCGTCATCTGCCACAACGTCGAGCCGCATGAGCGCGTGCCGCTCACGCGCCGCCTCTCCGGCTCGGTCCTGCGACGCTCGGACCTGTTGGTCGTCCACGCATCCCATCAGCGCGACGAGCTGGCACGGTTGGGCGTGCGGCGCGAGACGATCGTCGAGGCCTTCCACCCCAGGTTCTCCGCCCCGGACCTGTGTGCGCTTCCGAGCGACTCCGCCGTTGCGGCCGAACGAGCCCGCCAGGGCGACCCGGACTGCTCGCTGCTCGCCTTCGGGGCGATCCGGCCCTACAAGGGGATCGACCTCGCCCTTCGGGCACTGGCGCGAGTGCCGCGCGAAATCCGGATCCGGCTGGTCGTCGCCGGGGTGTTCTGGGACGGTGGCGAGGAGCTCCGGCGACTCGTGCACGAGCTCCGGCTACAGGACCGGGTCGAGCTCCGGGATGGTTTCGTGTCCAACGAGGACGCCGCGCTCCTGTTCTCAGCCGCGGACGCATCGCTGCTCCCCTACCGGTCGGCCACTCAATCGGGCGTGGTGCAGCTGTCCTTCGCCTACGGCGTCCCGGTCATCGCCACCGCGGTTGGCGGCCTCACCGAAGCGGTCAGCGACGGCGAGGACGGGATCCTCTGTCCCGGCGGCGACCTCGACGCTCTGTCCGCGGCCATCGCCCGGATGGCGAGCGAGCGCGCGGAGTTCCGCCGGCGCGTGCGCCGCGACGCCGAAAGCCACTCCTTCCGCCGCTACGGCGAGCTCCTGCGCGCCGCGATCGGGCGCCATCGAGGCCGGTCGTTCCAGGGCGTCCTCCGCCGCGAGGCGCGGGGCGGGATTCGCGAGGAGGCGCTCACGTGAGAGCCCGCGGCGTGGTTCAGAACTCGGCCCTCGCGCTGGCGGGTGACCTCGCCGCCAAGGGCGGCCTCGCCGCCGTCACGTTCGTCGTCGCGCGGGCGCTGAGCACGCCCGAGTTCGCAGCGCTGGCGGCCGCCATGGCGGCCGCGACCGTCCTGACTGCCGTGCTCGACCTCGGCGCGCAGACCCTGCTGACCCGAGACGGCATCGAGGGACCCGGGACGCGGGGAAGCCTGCTCACCGCACTGGCGCTTGCCCGGCTGCCGCTGCTCGGCCTCGCGCTCGCGGGCGCCGCCGCGTTCGGGCTCGCGACCGGCCATTTGGCGATCGCGCTCGCGACCGTGCTGCTCGCGCTGGCGGCCAGCGCGCAGCTGTCCCTCAGCGGCGCGCTGCGCTCGGCTCAGGACCTTCGCCCGGAGGCGACGACACGCCTTGCCGCCGGGGTTCTGATGGTGGGCGCGGCGATCGCGGCCGCGGCGATCGCCCCGCGCGCGCTGGCGGTGCTCCTCGCCGTCACCGCCGCCAACGTGGTTGCGCTAGTGCCGATGATTCGCGCGACGCGGAGATCGACCGCGGCCGGGCCGCGAGTGCCGGCCGGGCGGGCGCTGCGAAGCGCGATGCCGCTCGGCGCGATGGCGATCGCCACGCTGGGCTACTACCGGGCGGGCACGATCGCGCTCTCAGCTCTCTCGAGCTCGACCCAGACCGCGCGCTTCGCCGCCGCGAGCACGGTCGCCTGGGGGCTGTTATGCGTCGGCAACGCCCTTACGACGGCGCTCCTCCCCCGGCTGGCGGCCGTCCCGAGCAACCGGGCTCGCGCCGATCTCACTCGTCGAGCCACCCTGTGGATAACCGCCTGTTCGGCGCTGATGGGGCTGGCCGTGGCGATCTTCGCGCGCCAGATCCTGACCGTCCTGTTCGGCGCTCGCTACGCGGCTGCGGCGCCGACGCTCGCACTGCTGGCCCTGGCGACGATCCTGATCGCCCCCGCCGGTGTGCTTGGAACGGCGCTGATTGCGTGTCGGCGTCTGCGCGTGCTCGGCCTCCAGGTCGGATGCTCGCTCGCCGTCAACCTGGTCGCACTAGGGCTCCTCGCCCCTCGGCTAGGCGCGCCCGGTGCGGCGGTGGCGACCCTCGCCTGTGAGACGCTGGCCCTCGCGATCCTCATCCCGGCGGCTGTCCGTGCTCTCCCCGGCCTCCTCGGCGGCTCCGTGGGTGCGACCCGGATCCCCACCGACCTCGCGGCCGGGCCGATGCGATGAGCGCGACCTCCGCGACACTCCGCCTCGATCGGCGCAGGACCCTCGCCCTGCCATGGGGGCTGATCGGCGCCGCCGCCGTGGTCGTCGCCCTGGTGGCGATGGAGCTGTGGGCCACGGCGACCGGCTACCCGCTGCGCGTCACCTCGGACCTGCCGACCTACCTCGCGCTGCTGCGCGGGTTGGCCCTGCACCCATTCGCGCCCCAGAGCCCGTTTCTCACCACGCCGGGAATCGCGAGCCCCCATGCCACGCCGTACATGCTCGCGCTGGCCCTGCTGTGGCGCTCGTTCGCGCCCGCTGGGCACCTGACCGATCCTGTCGCCGCCGGGCGCTTTTTGGGAATGATCGGGATTCCGGTCACGCTGCTGACGCTGGGGATGATCGTCGTGTTCGCGGCCCGGATCGCCGGTCGCCGCGAGGGTCTGCTCACGATCCCGGTGCTGCTCGTGATGTTCGGCCCCGCTCACGTGATCTGGGCCAGCGACCTCACCTTCAACGGGTTCCTGTACGCCGGCTTCTATCCGCAGAACGTCGCGCTTGCGCTCGCCCTCGGCGCCCTGCTCGCACTGCGCGGCCGGGGCTGGCCGAGCCTCCTGCTGGCGACCGTGCTCTGCGGGGCGACGATGATCGTGCATCCGCTCACCGGGACGCTGCTGGCCGGCCTCGCCGCCGCCGACGGCTGTGTCCTCGCGCTCCGCGGAGGACGCGGAACGCACCGGGCCGCGTTCGCGCTCGGGGTCGGCTTCGTCGCGGGGATGGCCTGGCCCGACTATCAGCTCAACCAGGCGATGGCGCAGGCGGGTATCCCCGGCGCGGTGGTGATCGCGCTGTGCGCGGCGGCGCCGGGGCTGACGACGCTGATCGCACCCCTGCTTCCGCGTCGCCGTCTCGCGCTCCTGGCCCGGCGCGCCGGCGCCGTTATGACCAGCCGGCGGACCGTGGGCTGGCTGGCGATCGCCGGCGCCGTGATCGTGTGGGATCTGGCGCTCTGGGAGATCCTCCTCATCGCCCACCCGCCCAGCTGATCCACTGATCCACAGCAATCGCCTGGCGCTGTACTGGGGCGAGGACCGCTGGCGTTGGTTCCTGATGTTTGCCGCCGGCGCCGTCGGGCTGAGCGGCCTCGTCCGGCTCGCGCTGCGCCGCCAGCCGCTGCCCCTGATCTGGTTCAGCGGCTGCTTCGGGATCGCCCTGCTCGGGCTGATCGGGATTCCCGTTCCGGTCTGGTGGCGCTTCCTGCTTCTCGCCCAGGTCCCGCTCGCGATCGGGACCGCGGTGATCCTCGTCGAGGCCCGCGCGCCGGTGACGCGGTGGACGCTGCGGGCCACGCTCGTGTTCGTGCTCGTGTTCAAGCTCGCGACTCTGATCGCGGTCTCGCCGCGGGTCACGTACTTCGGCAACCCGCTGCAGCCGGCCTATTCGATCGGCCGGTTCATTCCTCCAGACCCGCCTGGACTGGTGGCCACCGACCCGTTCACGAGCTACTACATCCCGGCGGTCAGCGGCCGTCGGGTGCTGACCGTGACCAAGGCGCACGTCGGCTCGCAGGCCGAGCTCGACGCTGCCACCCGCGGATACAGCCTTCTGCACCGCTTCTACATCGCCTCCGACTCGGACTGGTGGCCATCGGCGCAGGCGCTGTGGAACGCCGGCGTGCGCTTCGTGCTGGTCGAGAAGCGGACCTCGCTGGCGCCGGCCACGCTCGAGCAGTTCTCGACTGGACCGACGCCGCTCGTCCGCACGGCCGCCGACGAGCACCTGCTCGGCCGCATGCACTGGCGCCTGCGGCGGATCGGCCGGCTCGTCCACGACGACCCCGAGTACGCGCTCTACGAGCTCGACGGCTCGACGCTCTTTCCCTCCCCACCTTCGAGGCCTGCCGGTGATCGTCGCCGTTCATGATCCGCGCTCGATCGGGATCGCCACCTACGTGCGGCGTCTCGGCACGGCGATGGGCGCGATCGGTGTCGACTACCGTCCAGCCCACCGCGCGGGCGACGAGGGCACCGCCCACTTCCATCTCGCCAACTCGACCCGCTCGGTGCTCCCGGCCGCGGCCCGCCACCGCGCGCCGTTCCTCGTGACCGTGCACGACGTGCTGCCGCGGGCCAGAGCCCTGCGTCCACTCCAGCGCGCGCTGGTCGCGCCGATCTGCTTTGGCCGAGCCAGCCGCGTCGTGGTCCATTCCGAGCACGCGGCGCGAATGCTCGACGACCTGGGAGCGGTCGACCGCCGCCGGGTGGAGATCATCCCCCACCCGGCCTCGACCCCGAGATCCGTGAATGTCCGCGACGCCCGGCTCGCCCTCGGCATCGAGCCCGACGGCCCACCACTGTTCGTGCTCCCGGGCATGCTCAAGGCAGCGAAGCTCGTGGCCGAGGTGCTGTGGGCGGCCGAGCCGCTGCTCGAGGCGGAGCGGCTGCGCCTGCTGCTCGCCGGGCATGTGAGCGACGACCGGCTGGCCCGGCGGGCGACCGGCCTGGGCGCGATCGTGCTGCCGGATCCGGACGCGGAGGCGTACGAGCGGGCGATCGTCGCCGCCGATGCGGTGATCTGCGTCCGCGGTGCGACGGTCGGTGAGGCCAACGGTCCGCTCCTCGACGCGATCGGCGCCGGGCGCCCGAGCCTCGTTTCGACAGTCGGGTCCGGTCCCGAGCTCGCGGCTGGCAGTGCGCGCGCCGTCGCCCCGGCGCCCGCCGCCATCCGCTCGGGCATCGAGGCGCTGCTCGACGCCGAAGAGCGTCAGGAACGCGCGGCGCACGCGCGCGAGCGGGCCGCCGCGCTGACCTGGCACGCCGCCGCCCGACACCACCGCGAGTTGCTCGAGGAGATAACCCGTGACTGAGCTGTCGGTCGCCGTCTGCACGCACGAGCGCCCGCGTGATCTCGAGCGCTGCCTCGACGGCATCGCGCGGCTGTGTGATCCGGTCGAGGTCGTGGTCGTCGACTCAGCATCGCGCGTGCCCTGTGAGGCCCTCGTGGCGAGCTACCGGGACCGAATCCCGCGTCTGAGCTACGTGTACATCGAGCAGCCCGGACTTTCGCTCGCCCGCAACGCGGCGATCGCACGCAGCACCGGAGAGGTCCTGGCCTTCATCGACGACGACGCCGTACCGGCCCCGGACTGGGCGGGCCGTCTGAAGTCCGCCTTCGGTGACCCCTCGATCGGATGCGTCGGCGGGACGTGTTCGCCGCTATTCGCGGCCGCCCGCCCGGACTGGCTGTCCGATCGGTTGCTGCAGATGGCCGGGATCACGCGTTTCGGGACCCGCGCGCGCGAGCCTGGATCGAGCGCCGAGTGGCCGTTCGGAGCCAACATCGCGTTCCGGCGGCGAGCGCTGATCGAGGCGGGCGAGTTCTCTCCCCGGCTCGGACGGCGGGGATCGCTGCTCCTCTCCGGAGAGGACTCCGACATGGTCGCCCGCGTTCTGCGGCGGGGCTGGCGCGTGTGGCTGGAACCGTCCGCCGTCGTCCTGCATCGAATCTCAGCCGAGCGATGCCGCGGGAGCTACTACCGCAGAAGGCTGTGGTGGAACGGGATCGGCCGTGCCGTCGATCCCGACGCCCGGCTGGCGGCCAGGCTGCTCGCCGCGATGCCGGTCCGTCTCACGCTCTGGATGCTCACCCGCGACCGGTTCTACCTCTACCGGCTCTCGGAGAGCGCGGGCTATCTGGCTGCTCGGCTGCGGCTGGTGAGGCCCCACGGGGCAGGCTGATGGAGCGCGCCGCCCGCGCCGCCGGATGGGTCGCCCTCGCGGTCGTTGCCGTGGCGGTGCGCGCTCGAGGGGTGCACAGCGGCCTGATCTACCCCGACGGCTACCAGTACCTGCTGATGGCCAAGGGGATCAGCGTGCACCTCACGCCGACGCTTCGCCTCGGTCAAGGGGGCTCGATGTTCATCCCGTCCGTCGATGCGGCGCTCAAGCCGCTGTTTCCGGCGCTCGTCGCGATCGCCTCAATCCTCGAGCCGGCGCGAGCGGCCGCCAACGCCGTGACCGTGCTCGCGGGCGCCGCCACGGTCGTGCTTGCCGGGTTCGTGGCCACGCGACTGAGCGGCTCGAGAGTCGGCGGCGCGCTCGCCGCGGTCGTCGTCCTCTTCAGCCCGGCGCTCGCCTACTGGAGCGGGTTCGCCGGGCCCGACCCGCTCGCTCAGGCGCTGGCTCTGGGGACAGCGCTCGCGCTCGCGAACCGCCGAGCCGCGGTGGCCGGCGTCCTCGGCGCGCTCTGCATCGCCGCACGGCCCGAGTGGCTCCTCGTGTTCGTTCCGATCGCGATCGCTCTCGTGGCGCGCACGGAATCGCGAGGCGCGGCAGGACGTGCACTCCGCTGGGGAGCGTTCACCCTTGCGGCGCTGATCGGCGTTCTGCGACCGCCCCTGGGCATGCCGGCGGGCGGGCTGGCGATCCTGTTGCTCGCGCTCGCCGGAGCGGCGTCGCTCCAGCTCGCGCTCGCATGGGTGGCAGCGAGAGACGACCGGAGCGCGTGGGTCGTCCTCGCCACGGCGGCGGCGATCGCCGGGCTCGTGCTCAGCGGCCGAGTGCCCGCGCTGGCCGCCCTCGGCCGTCAGGCGTGGCCGGTCTGCCTTCTTGCGGCCGCCGGTCTCTGGCAGGCCTGTCGCAGCGGCCGGGCGCGGCCGGCCCTGGTGTTGCTCGGCGCCGGAATCACCCTTTGCGCTACATACGCCTTCCGCAACCCCGACTCGGGGCGCTACGCAACGCAACTGGTCCCGCTGCTTGCCGTCTCGGCCGGGCTGACCATGACCGCCGCGCCCGGCCCGCGCCCGGTCGCGGTGCGGGCGCTGACCGCGGCGGCCGCGGTCGTCGCAGCCGCGCTGCTGTGGGCCCCGCCTGCTCCGCTCGCCACCGACACGTTCGCCTCGCTGGCCGGCAGGCTGGCCGGGATGCCGCCGGGGACGCTGGTCAGCGCCGCCCCGGACGCCTACGGATTCCTTCTCCCCGGCCGCGCGCAGCAGCCGCTCCGCCTAGGGGCTCGGGGCCTGATCCTGCTCGACGCCGCCCAGCGCTCCTACGACCCCGGACTGAGCGCGCACGGCGTGGTCGTTGCCAGGCTCACGCCGCCGAACGGATTCGAGCGCCCCAACGGGACGCTCGACATGGGTCCTGCGCTGCTCGTCCGCGGCGTTGCCGTCGCGCGGCGCTAGCTCTGGTTGAAGAAGCCCTTCTCGACCAGTTCGGCCCGCTCGGCCGCCGTCAGCTCGGCGCCGTGGGGCGTGAGCAGGAACACCTTGTCGGCGATCCGCTGCATGCCCCCGTCGAGCGCGTACGTGAGCCCGCTCGAGAAGTCGATCAGCCGCTTGGACAGATCCGTGTCGGTCCCCTGGAGATTGAGGATCACCGGGATCGAGTCCTTGAACTTGTCCGCCACATCCTGGACGTCGTTGAAGTTCTTCGGCGCGACGAAGTGGAACCGCGCGTCGCCAGTCTTGCGGCCGTTGCCGCGTCCCCCGACGGGGCGCAGCGCGGTGGTGCGGCGATCGACGTCGGCGTCGTCGTCGGCGAAGATGTCGTCGATCTCGTCACGGCGCCGGCGGGCGCTGAGGCGGCGGACGTTCGGCCGTTCGCGGTAGGTGTCCTGGACCTCGACCTCGGGCTCCTGGTAGGGCTCGACCTCTTCCTCGTACGCCTCGTCCTCGGCGAGGCCGAAGTAGACGAGCGTGCGGTGCCAGGTGTCGCGGAAGGCCATGGTCGTGGAAGGGTTCGCTGGTGCGGAGGATTTCCCTGCCGTTGATTATGACGCGCGGGCTCCCCGCTCAACCATACAAACTTGTGCCAAGGCGCACAATCGTTGCGCCTTCCTCCACTGCGACGAGGTAATCCTGGCTCGTCCCCATCGAAAGGTGCGGCAGACCGAACTGAACCGCGAGCTCGCGCAGCGCCCGGAAGTGTGGGCGGCTCCCCTCGGGGTCGCCGGTCAGCGGCGGCATCGTCATCAGGCCGACCACGGACACCGGACAGCGGGTGATGAAGTCCCCCAGCTCGGCCGGCGCGATCCCTCCCTTCCCCGGCTCGCCGGATACGTTGACCTCCATCAGCACCTGTGTGTCCGCACGCGCGTGACGCTCAAGCTGGGCCAGCGCCGAATTGGTCGCGACCGAGTGGATGTAGCGAACGTGGGGCACGATCTGGCGGACCTTTCGGCTCTGCAGCACGCCGATGAAGTCCCACGTGAAGCGATCCGGGTAAGCGTCGGCCTTGGCCGCGAGATCCTGGGCCCGGTTCTCTCCCAGCAGCGTCACTCCGGCCTGGGCGAGCGTCCCGAGCTCCTCGAGCGGGACGTACTTGACCGCGGCCAGGATCTCCACCTCAGCGGGATCGCGTCCCGTGGCGGCGATCTCGCGCCTGATCCGCTCGAGGTTTCCCCGCACGCGCTCGGCCTCGAGCCCGTGAATCAGGTCAACCACGCGATGCCCGCCTGTCGTCCGGTGATGCCGTGGTCTCTGCGGTGCGAGTAGAAGTGCCCTGAACAGATCGTGCAGATCCCGACGTCGTGGATCTTCTCCACACCCGCCCGTTCGAGTTCGATCCTCGCGATCGCCGGTAGGTCGAGGTTCGCTCCCCTGCGAACCTCGGGTCCGAGTCCGGCGAACCGCGCGTGCACGTCCTCGCCCACCTCGTAGCAGCAGACGCCGGCGGCAGGGCCGATCGCCGCGGCCAGCGGACCCCCGTCACCGAGTTCGCGGACCGCGCGCACGCCCTCGGCGATCACGCCGTCTCGCAGCCCGCGCCATCCGGCGTGAACCGAGGCGACGGCGCCGCCTCCTGCGATCGCGATCGGAAGGCAGTCGGCGGTGAGCACGAGCGCGCCGACTCCCGCCGCGCTCGTGGCCTGTCCGTCGGCCTCCGGCGGATCTCCCGGCTCGCTCGTCGCCTCGTTCGCCCGCAGCACCGTGCGACCGTGGACCTGGCGCCCGTAGGCGAAGCCGAGCCCGAGATCTCGAGCCAGCCGTGCGCGGTTGTGCTCCACCGCGTCACGCGAGTCCTCGGTCCAGCGTCCAAGGTTGAGACTGGTGTAGGGACCCTCGGACACGCCTCCGTGACGGGTCGTGAACAGTGCCCGGGCGCCCGGAAGCTCGATCGCGATGTGGTCCCCGGCGGACTGGAACGGGTCCGGCAATCTCACTTGGTCAGCAGCTCGAGGCCGTCGATCGGCGTGCGCTGGGCGTACTCGAAGTGCGCCCGTCCGCGCGACTGGAGCGTCCTGCGGTGGCGCCAGCCGCCGACCTGCCGTGAGCGTTCGTACAGGTGCACACGCATCGATGCCGTCTCGCCGTTGTAGCAATAGGCGAGATCGCCGTCGGGATCGTGATAGGTGACGCCGGCCAGCTGATCGCGGTCGGCATCGACCTCGGCGATCAGCTTCCGCGAACCGTCGACCGCCTCGAAGCGCCAGCCGGTGAGCGCGAACGTGCTCGCGTTGGCGATCACGCGCGGCGGCGAGGTCGAGTTGAAATCCGCGCCGTCGAAGCGGCCGACGACCGGCGTGTTCGGACCGACCTCCCGTCCGAGGCGGGGGACGAACACCGATACCGCGTCGACGAAGGCGTCGGTCACCGGCTCTCCCTCGGGCGTGGTGAAGTCGTTGCAGTGGACCCACGCCCACGAACGGGCGTGCTTGGATCCCCACAGATGGGCCTGGCCCCCGCGCGCTCCGGCGATCTCGAGCCGCTCCGCCCCGAAGCTGATATGCCCGTCGATGGATAGGTCCGCGTGTGGGAGCACGAGCACCGTCTGCGCGATCCGAGCCCGGCGCAGGATCGGATGGACATGCTCGTAGTGCCGGTCGGCCGGCGTCCAGCTCAGGTCCCAGTCGACGTCCTCGAACGATCCCGACATGCCCGCGTCGCTCATGACGGCGTCGCCGATTTGCAGCTCGAAGGGATCGGACTCCGCTCGGAGCCGGTCGACCGGGAGCGTCAGCTTGCGCCCAACCGTTCCGGGCCTCCCTGCGCGCGGATCCATGGCCAGGAACCACAGGGCGCAGGTGGCGGGGGCCGCGGTCGACTCGAGCGGCGCGACCATCGTGTACCGGATCCAGAACCCAACCCCGGTGGCCGGGTCGGTGAGCGTGAGGTAATAGACCTCGTAGTGGCCGGGACCACGATCCCACTGGAGCGCGTTCGGTTGCGAGAGCATCGCCGCGCAGGCTACTCGCTGGCCGCCGCCGCCCGCAGGGCCTCGGCAAGCTGCGCCTCGCGGTCCATCGCCAGTCCGTCGAGCCTCGCGGCCCGGGCGGCGCGCAGCGCGTGGCCGACCTTGGGCCCCTCGGGAACCCCGGCGGCCACCACGTCCGACCCGTCGATCTCGAGGCGCACGTGTCGCAGCCGCTCGAGCCAGTCCCGCGCCGGCCCGGCGGGCCCCAGCGCGCCGGCGATCGCAACCGCCTCGGGTGGCGCCCCGGAGACGGCGCCGGCGATCGCGGACGGGCTGGCGGCGTTGGCCAGCGCGCGCGAGAGATCCTCGCCGTGGCCGCCCGCCGCGACGATCACCTCTCGCTCCGTGCTGTCGAAGCCGAGCTCGTCCAGCCGCCCGCGCAGCTTTGGCGCATCGATTGCTCTCGCCGCGAGTGCCAGCACGACCAGATCCGGCCGGCCGTCTTCCGGAAGCAGCTCGAGTGCCCGGCCGGCGAGGCCCGGGTCATCGAGACCGAGAGCGGGTTCAATCGCCTCGTCGATCCCCAGCTGGCGCAGCTGCGCGAACGCCGCCACGGGGTCAGACTCGCTGGCCAGCAGACGCAGCTCATTCCCGATCCGAGGCCCGCTGACGGTTGCCAGCGCGCCGCCCGCGATCGCCGCCGCCGCGAGCTCGGAGGTATGCGGCTCGACCGAGAAGCCGAGCCGAGCGGCATATCGCGCGAGCCGGAGGAGCCGGGTGGGATCGTCGTGAAAGCTCGCGTCGTGGAGAACCCGGAGCCGGCCGGACTCGAGGTCCTCCGGCGCGGCCGGCACCGACGCGATCTTCCCGGCGCCGTCGCCGCCCAACACCATCGCCATCGCGTTGACCGTGAAGTCGCGGCGGCCGAGGTCCTCGTCGAGGCCGGCCGGCTCCACCTCGGGGAGAGCGCCGGGGTGCGGGTAGCGCTCGCGGCGAGCGCGCGCGATGTCGAACCGGAACCCGTCCACGGTGAACGTCGCGGTCCCGAAGCGCGGATGGACGACAGCATCCGGGTCGAGCTCGGCGGCCAGAGCCGGTGCGTCGCCGTCGATCACCAGGTCGAGGTCCGGTGCGGGCCGCTTGAGAACGAGATCGCGGACGGCCCCGCCGACGAGGTGAACCGGGGTCTCAGAGCCGAGCCGGTCCAGCAGCGCGGCACCGGCCGGAAGCGCCCGCAACCGGGCGATCAGCTCGATCGGGTCGGGAATCGTCACCCGGGCATCTTCGCGCGCCGCTCGGCGCCAGTGCGGCCCCATCGGCCCTCCGCTGGGTAGCCTTTCGAGGATGCCGAGTCTCGGTTCGCGGCGTTGGCTGCGGCGAGTGCTCGTCGCCGCGGCGATCCTGCTGGTCGCGCTGGGGGGTGCGGTGGCGTTCGTTCTCCTGCACTCGCCCGGCAACGTCTCCCACCCAAACCTGTCGTTCACCACGTCGACGAGCACCAGCACGACTGCCAGCCAGAACAAGCCGGCCAGGCACCGGGTCGTGAACAACTTCGAGTGGCCGCGCTACGGCTTCGACGCCGAGCGCACGCGAGCCTTCAACGGAGCCCGCGGGCTGACGCCGCCGTTCCGAACTGGATGGCGGTTCAACGACTACGCCCTGCTCGAGTTCCCCCCCACGATCTATCAGAACAGCCTGTTCGCGCTCGACGACGACGGGTCTGTCAAGGCGATCGACCGACTCAACGGCCATCGCTTCTGGGAGCGTAAGGTCGGCACGCTCGCCGCGGCCTCCCCCGCCGTCGGAGTCCGCGAGCACATGATCTTCGTGCCGGTGCTTTCGACCACCGCACACAGCCCAGGCAACGGGCAGATCATCGCGCTGTCGATGCGCAACGGCCACAAGGAATGGGCGCGTCGCGTGCCCGCGGGGAGCGAATCCTCGCCGATCGTCTACGGGACGACCCTGTACTTCGGTGACCAGAGCGGGACCGTGTACTCGATCCGTGCCCGCGATGGGCACCTGAACTGGACCTACCACGCCAGCGGGCCGGTCAAGGGCGGCCCGGCGCTGGCCAACGGCATCCTCTACTTCGGCGACTACGCGGGCCGTGCGTACGCTCTGAACGCCCAGAACGGCCACCAGATCTGGGCCGTCAGCACGAGCGGGACCCATTTCGGCTTCGGAAGCGGGAACTTCTACTCGAGCCCCGCCGTCGCCTTCGGTCGTGTGTACCTGGGCAACACGGACGGTCGCGTGTACTCGTTCGCGGCGCGCACGGGACAGCTCGCCTGGGCCACCGGCACGGGTGCCTACGTGTACGCGTCGCCTGCCGTCCAGGACACCCCGGGGCTCGGCCCGACCGTCTACATGGGCTCCTACGACGGGCATTTCTACGCCTTAACGCCCAGTCCGGGGCGATCCGCTGGTCGCACCCCTCCGGCGGGCGCATCTCTGGATCGGCGACGATCGTCGACGGCGTGGTCTATTACTCGGTTCTCGGGACCCGCACCACAATCGGGCTCGACGCGCGTACCGGGCACCAGGTCTTCTCGTTCGGAGACGGAGCGTTCAACCCGGTGATCGCCGATGAGAGTGCCATCTACCTGGTCGGCTATTCGACCATTTACCAGATGCTTCCAAGGCGCCAGGCAGCGCGGCACGCGGCGGTGGCCCACAAGGCCAGCCAGAGCACCAAATCACGGTCAAAACAGCAGCAAAACGGCAACTCAGGCGGTCATAACAACAGCCGCAAGTAGGCGCCCACGGAACATGCGTTCGGGGCTTCTTGATATGATGGGCGGTCTATGCGTTGTCGTAGTGGAAGTCATTGTCAGCAGCCGGCCCTCAAGGGTCGTCGGTTCTGCGCGGACCACGCGGCGGAGCTCGATCGCATGCGCGAGGAGCTTAAGGATGCCGCCGCCGCCCGCATTGGGCGGGGCCGACCCAAGCGGTCGTCCACCTGCTGCCGTCCCGGTTGCTACGAGCCTCGCGTCCCGCCGGCCGCGTATTGCGATGCGTGCGCCGCGGCGGGTTACGTGGAAGAAGCCGCTTAACCAGCGGCAACTCCGCAGCCGGGCATACATATAACTGCATGCTTGCCGGACAGGCCCGGGATTTTGCGGCCTCGAGGGCGCGTGCTCGGGCAATCCGAGCCCGCCGTCAGGACCGCTGCGATCCCGGCCTGAGTCGCCCCTGCGCGCGCTCGAGCGCGTGACCTGCATCGGCCGACCAGCGGCTCACCAACTCGCCCGCCGGCGCCTGCAGGGCGAGCACATGGGCCTGGCCGGCCCACAGGTTGATCGCGTCCGGATCGCCGTGCTCGCGCGCCGCCCGGCGCAGCGGGCTGGTCAGATGATGCACGTGCGGGTAGGCCGACGGCGCGTCGCTCTCGTGCTCGACCATGAACTGGTTGACGATGCCGCGAGCGCGCCGTCCTGTGAACGCGCGGGTGAGCTCGGTCCGGCCCGGCCGCGCCAGCGCCTCACGGTGCGCAGCCGCGGTTCCCGCCTCCGGGGAGAGCATGAACGCCGTGCCGATCTGGGCCGCTTGCGCTCCGGCCGCGAGCGCTGCCGCCACCCCGGCGCCATCCGATATTCCGCCGGCCCCGACGAGTGGCAGATCCGTCTGCGCCCCGACCAGACGCAACAGCACGAGCAGCGAGATCTCGCCGATCCCATCCCGATCCGAGAACGAGCCGCGGTGACCGCCTGCCTCCGCCCCCTGGACCACGAGCGCGTCAGCCCCGGCTCCCACCGCCAGTGCCGCCTCCTCGGCCTCGGTCACGGTGACCCACGCGGCGGCGCCCGACTCGTGCAGCCGATCGATCACGGCAGCCGGCGGACAGCCGAACGTGAACGAGACGAACGGAACGCGCCGCTCGACGACGAGATCGAGCTTGGCCTCGAAGCCGTCGTCCTCGAACCGCGGCTCGCCCAGCCCGGCGCCGTGCGCGGCCGCGTCGGCCCGGATTTGGCGCGCGTAATTCGAAAGCGCATCCTCGTCGACAGGCGCTTCGGAGAGGCAGAAGATGTTCACGCCGAACGGCTCGCGGGTGAGGGCACGGACCTTCTCGATCTGCTCCGCCACCACCCCCGGGGCCAGATAGCCGGCGGCCAGGAAGCCGAGCCCGCCGGCATTCGAGACCGCGGCCGCCAGCTCGGGCGTCGAGGGACCGCCGGCGAGCGGGGCCTGAACGATCGGGTGTCGAAGCTCTGGGAAGACCACGGTCACCTGCCGCCGTCCGACCAGGGGCGAACGGCGATGCCGGTCCGGGCCATGTGCTCCTTGGCCTCGGCGATCGTGTGACGTCCGTAGTGGAAGATCGACGCGCACAGGACCGCGTCCGCGCCGGCGCCCACTGCCTCGGTCAGGTGCTCGAGCTCACCCGCTCCGCCCGAGGCGATGACCGGCACGCTGACCGCGTCGGCGATCGCCGCCGTCAGCCTCAGGTCGTAGCCGTCGTTCGTCCCGTCGCGGTCCATGCTCGTGAGGAGGATCTCGCCGGCGCCGCGGCCGGCGCCCTCGCGCGCCCACCCGACGGCGTCGCGACCGGTCGCCGTCCGGCCCCCGGCCAGATAGGCCTCCCAGCCGCCATCGCGCGACTTGGCGTCGATCGCGAGCACCACGCACTGGGCGCCGAATGTGCTCGCGAGCTCGTCGATCAACTCCGGTCGCTGCAGGGCAGCGGAGTTGACCGAGATCTTGTCTGCGCCGGCGTCGAGCACGGCCTGGGCGTCTTGAACCGAGCGGATCCCGCCCCCGATCGTGAACGGGATGAAGACGTCATCGGCGGCTCGGCGGGCAAGCTCAACCACGGTCTCGCGCTTGTCCGAGGTGGCGGTGATGTCGAGGAACACGAGCTCGTCAGCGCCGGCGGCGTCGTAGCGGCAGGCGAGCTCGACCGGGTCACCGGCATCCCTGAGATCGACGAACCCGACCCCCTTGACGACGCGTCCGGCATCCACGTCCAGGCACGGGATGACGCGCTTGTAGTGCATCAGCGACCGAGCGCGAGCTGGGCTTCCTGCACCGTGAAGCGGCCGTCGTACAGAGCCTTCCCGACGATCACACCCGCCAGGTTGACCTGCCTGAGCGCGGCCAGCGCGCGGAGGTCGTCGAGCGTCGAGACGCCGCCCGAGTAGATGAACGCGCCTCGCACGACATCCGCGACACGGCGGGCACCGTCGAGGTCCGGCCCCTCGAGCGTACCGTCTCGCTCGATGCTCGAGTAGACGAAGCGACGCACGCCCCGCTCGGTCAGACGCTCGATCACCGGCTCAACCGGAATCTCGGTCTGCTCGATCCATCCCGACTTGGCGAGCATGCCGCCCCGGGCGTCGACCGAGACCACGAGTCGGTTCCCGTGCGCGGCGACCGCGTTGTCGAGCAGGTCGATGTCGTTGAAGGCGGCGGTGCCTAGCACGATCCGGGAGGCACCTGCATCCACCGCAGCGTCGATCGCCTCCATCGTCCGCAGCCCGCCGCCCACCTGGATCGGCACCTCGAGCTCGGCCGCGATCCGCTCGACGTGGTGGAGGTTCGCCGGCTTGCCGCTCCGCGCGCCGTCGAGGTCGACGACGTGGAGCGCGTGGGCGCCCTCGCCGACCCAACGCCTGGCGGCGTCGAGCGGATCCGCGTCGTAGACCGTCTGGGCATTGAAGTCGCCCTTCGCCAGCCGGACCGTGCGGCCCTCGAGGATGTCGATCGCCGGGAGCAGGATCATGCGGCTGCGGCGCGGCCGGCCATGGCCGTCTCCCCGGCGCACAGCCGAACGAAGTTCTCGAGCAGTCTCAATCCGTCCCCGGACGACTTCTCGGGGTGGAACTGCACTCCGTGCACGGAGCCGCGGGCGACAATCGTCGCGAACCGCTCTCCGTACTCGCACGTGCCGACGATGTGTTCGGCGTCCCGAGGCCGGGCCGCGAACGAGTGCACGTGATAGAAGGGGCGGCCGGGTGCCGAGAGGTCTTCGACGAGCGGCGACGGGCGCTCGAAGCGGACCTCGTTCCAGCCGATGTGTGGCACGCGCAGACCTCCCGAGCGCAGCGGAGTGACCTCGCCGGGGATCAGGCCGAGGCCATCGGTGCTCCCGAGCTCATCCGAGCGGTCGAACAGCAGCTGCATCCCGAGGCAGATGCCGAGCAGCGGCCGCTCAGCCGAGGCGTGGGCCCGGATCAGCTCGGTCAGGCCGAGCGCCTCGATGCTCTGGATCGCCCTGGGGAACGCGCCCACCCCGGGCACGACGAGTCCGTGAGCCGCCTGAAGCTCGTCAGCATCGCGCGTGATCGCGACGTCTGCGCCGACGTGCTCGAAGGCCTTCTGGACCGACCGCCGATTGCCCATCCCATAGTCGACGATCGCAATCCGGACCGGCCCGCTCATCCGAGCGTGCCCTTGGTGCTGGGCACCCCGGTCTCCGTGGGGTCCAGCGCGATGGCCGCGCGCAGAGCTCGCGCGGTCGCCTTGAAGATGGCCTCGATCACGTGGTGCGCATTGGTTCCGGCCTCGACGGTCACGTGCACGGTCAGCTTTGCGTTCGCGGCCAGAGCGCGGAAGAACTCCTCGGTCAGCTCGTGGTCGAAGTTGCCGATCGCGCCGGGTGGGAGCTCGGACTGGAACGAGCACAGCCCCCGCCCCGAGATGTCGATCGCGCACGACGCCCGCGACTCGTCCATCGGAATCGTCGCCTGCCCGAATCGCGCGATACCCGACCGGTCGCCGAGCGCCTCGTCGAGCGCCTGCCCGATGCAGATTCCGACGTCCTCGACCGTGTGATGGGCACCGGTCTGCAGATCGCCGTTCGCTCTTACGATGAGATCGAGCCGGCCATGGCGCGCGAGCAGATCGAGCATGTGGTCGAAGAAACCGACCCCGGTCTCGCGCATGCCCTCGCCGGTCCCGTCGAGCCTCAGCTCGACGTGGACGTCGGTCTCCTTGGTCCGGCGGTCAATCTCGGCGGAGCGTGTCATCCCGCCTCATTGTCCCGAATGCGCGCTTCCATCGACCGGGCGTGGACCTCAAAGCCCTCCGCGCGAGCGATCGCCGAACCGCCGCCGGCCAGCGCGCCGGCGTCGGACACCCTGACCTCGGCGAAGCTCCGGCGGAAGTGGTTGGGGCTCAGCGCCGAGGCGAACCTGGCCGCGCCGTTGGTCGGGATCACGTGGTTGGAGCCCGCGATGTAGTCGCCGAATGCGGTGGCTGCTCCGGCGCCGACGAACAGACAGCCCGCGTGCGTGATCTGCTCGGCCAGCGCCTCCGACCGGGTGCCGATCAGCTGAAGGTGCTCGGGCGCAAGCGCCTGGGCCAGGCCGAGCGCTCCCTCTCCGCCGGGGGCGTGGACGAGGCGCGCGACGGCGCCCGTCTCCTCGGCACTCTCGATGTCGTGCGCGAACACCTCGAGAAGCTCGCGCGAGTCCGAGATCGCGACCACCAGCGTTCCGGGACCATGCTCGGCCTGGGCGAGCAGGTCGAGCACGATCGGCCCCGGGTCGACCTCGCCGTCGGCGATCACGACGAGATCACTGGGACCGGCGAAGCCGTCGATCCCGACCTGGCCGAAGACCTGGCGCTTGGCCTCCTGGACGTAGAGGTTCCCTGGCCCGACGATCACGTCGACCGCGGGCACGCTCTCGGTCCCATACGCCAGCGCCGCGATCGCCTGGGCGCCGCCCATCCGGTAGACGGTGTCGGCGCCGGCCAGCCCGCACGCGGCCAGGACGACGTGGTCGACGTCGGCGTCGCGGCTCGGCGGCGCGCACACGGCCACCTCGCCGACACCGGCCACGCGGGCCGTGACAACGCCCATCACGACGGTGCTCGGGTAGGGCGCGCGGCCTCCGGGCACGTACACGGCGGCGCTGTCGACCGGCGCGCCTCTCAGCCTCACCGTGTGGCCCCCGAAGTCCACCGTCCGGTCCTCGGCGATCGCCGCCTCCCCCACCCGCCGCACGTTCTCGATCGCCTGCTCGAGGCCGCGCCTGACCGTGGGGTCGAGCTCGTCGCGGGCGCGGTCGAGTTCGCCGGGTTCGACGATCACCGGCGGCGGCTCGGCGCCGCCGGTGTCGAACCGGCGCGTGTAGTCGTGCAGCGCCTCATCCCCGTGCGCCCGCACCTCGGCCACTATCTCCGCCACCGCGCTCTGGACCATCTCGGGGGCGTCGATCAGCCCGCGGAGCTCGGCCGCGAGCTCCGCCGGCGCGCCCTCGAGTCTCACCAGCTCAAACTGCACCGACCCGCTCCAGCAGGTCGTCGATCTCCGCCGCCCTGAGCTTGTGGGCCACGGGATTGGCGATCAGCCGCGCCGTGCACTCGGCGATCTCCTCGCGGACGACGAGGCCGTTCTCGCGCAGGGTCGTCCCGGTCGCCGTCAGGTCGACGATGCCCTCGACCAGGCCGGTCAGTGGCGCCAGCTCCACCGAGCCCTTGACCTCGACGATCTCGGCCTGCCGTCCCGTCTCGAGAAAATGCTGGGCGGCGACCTTCGGATACTTGGTCGCGATCCTGACAACACCGAGCCTGCGCAGGGCCTCGGCGGCGCGGTCCTCGCCGGCGACCGTTGCGAGCACCATCTGGCAGCGGCCGAAGCCGAGGTCGACGAGCTCGTAGACCTCGCGCTCGGATTGCTCCATCAGCACGTCCTTACCGGTCACGCCGATGTCGGCGGCGCCAGCCTCGACGTACGTCGGGACGTCGGAGGGCCGCATAGTCACGATCCCCACGTCCTCGAACAGGAGCTTGCGGTCGTTTTCGCGGACCTCTCCCGTATCGAGGCCGAGGCGGTCGAGCAGGGCGAGCGTGTCCGTGAACAGCGAGCCGCGCGGCACGGCGATCCGCAGGCCGCTCATCGCGCCGCTCCCGGACCGCGGATGTGCTCCTCGCCCGTCAGCGCGATGTGCAGGCGCTCGACACTGAGCGCAAAGCCGACCGCGGGCAGCGGGCGTCCGAACTCGCCGACGAGCTCGTCGTAGCGTCCCCCGCTGCCGATCGGGACGCCGTGGGCCGGGTCGTAGACCTGAAACACGGCTCCCGTGTAGTAGCCGAGGCTGCGGACGAGGCCGAGGTCGAAGATGATCCGTGCCGCCACCTCGGGGGCGAGCAGGGAGTGGACCTCGCGCATCCCGCCGACCGCGTGCTCGAGCGCACCCGAGAGGCCCGCGAGCACCTCCGGACCGCCACGGATCTGCGGAACGCGGAGCAGCAGCTCTGCGTCATCGGCGTTCAGGTCGAGACTCCTCACCTCGCGCTCCACGCCGACGAAGTCGCCGACCACCAGCTCCTCGAGGATCCGGTCGCGGTGTTCGGGTGGCACGCCGACGGCCTCGAGTAGCGCCGGATACAGGGAGGCGTCGCCGAGCCCGACCCGGTAGGTCTCGAGCCCGGCCGCGTCCAGCGCGGCGCACAGCACCGACAGCGCCTCGGCCGTCCCCTCGGGGGCGGGAGAGCCGATCAGCTCGACGCCGGCCTGCAGGAACTCCCGGGATTGGCCGCGCTGTGGGCGCACCCCGCGGTACGCGTGAGCCAGGTAACAGAACCGCAGCGGCGGCTCGGCGTTCTGATAGCGGTTGGCGACGAGCCGGGCGATCGGGACGGTCATGTCGGGCCGCAGCACCATCACGTTGCCGTGCTCGTCGAACATCCGGTATGAGGGGCGCGCGCCGGCGCTGCTGGCGCGGTCGAACGTCCGCTCGAACTCGAGCGCCGGCGTGTAGACCTCTCCGTAGCCGGCGCGCTCGAACACGCCACGGATCCGGTCGGTCATCGCGCGCAGCTCCCGCATCTCGTCGGGCAGAACGTCGCGCGTTCCGCTGGGGATGCGATCGATCATGTCGATGTGGAGGCTACGGGTCCCGTCAGGCGGGGACGGGCACGTCGTCCACGCGCGTGATCCGAGCCCCCAGCTGCTTCAGCCGCTCGTCGATCCGCTCATAGCCGCGGTCGATCTGGCGGATGTTCCCGATCTCGGTGAGCCCGTCGGCGCACAGGGCGGCGATCAGCATCGCCATCCCGGCGCGGATGTCGGGAGACTCCACGCGGCCGCCGCGCAGCGGCCTCGGGCCGGTGACGATCGCCCGGTGCGGGTCGCAGATCGTGATCGCCGCGCCCATCATCACCAGCTTGTCGGTGAAGAAGAGGCGGTTCTCGAACATCTTCTCGTGGATGATCACCGACCCCTCGGCCTGCGTGGCCAGTGCGAGCGCGATGCTCGTCAGGTCGGCGGGGAAGGCCGGCCACGGGCCGTCCTCCACCTTCGGCATGTAATCGCCGGCGTCGTTGCGGATAACGAGCTGCTGGTTGCCGGGGACGATCACGTCGGCGCCGCGCTCCTCGGTCCGGAGGCCGAGGCGGTCGAACACGAGCCGGATCATGCGCAGGTCCTGAGGGACCGTGTCCTTGACGATCAGCTCGCCCCCGGTCACTCCGGCGAGGGCCATGAACGAGCCGATCTCGATGTGGTCGGGCGCGATCGTGTGCGTGCACCCGCGCAGGTTGCTCATCCCGTGGACGGTCATGACGTTGGAGCCGATCCCGTCGATCGCGGCGCCCATCGCCACCAGCATCCGGGCCAGATCCTGGACGTGCGGCTCGGAGGCGGCGTTGCGGATCACGGTCGTGCCACGGGTCAGCGCGGCGGCCATCAGCGCGTTCTCGGTCCCCATCACCGACGGCTCGTCCATCAGGAAGTCGCAGGGGCTCAGACCGAGTGGCGGAGCGGTCAGGACGATGTCCGTCGCCTTCTGCTCGACCAGGGCGCCGAGGGCGCGGAACGCGTCGAGGTGTGCGTCGAGCCTGCGACGGCCGATCACGTCGCCGCCGGGCGGGGGCATCTGGGCGCGCCCGAAGCGAGCAAGCAGCGGGCCGGCGAGCAGGAACGAGGCGCGGATGCTCTCGGCCAGCGCCGGATCGACCTGGGTCTGTCCGACGGTCGAGGCGTCGATCCGCATTTCGCCCGCGCTGAGCCACTCGACCGTGGCGCCCAGATCCTGCAGCAGCAGGGCCATCGCCTCTACGTCCCGGATCCGCGGAACGTTGCGCAGGATCACCTCGTCGTCTGTGAGCAGGCAGGCGGCCAGAATCGGCAAGGCGCCGTTCTTGTTACCTGCGGGAACGATCGTGCCGGACAGCGGCACGCCGCCTTCAATTACGAACTTTTCCATCGGTACGTGGCCCGGGTGGTTTGCATCCGCGGGGGTTCCCAGCGTAGCTGGTGAGGCCTGAGGCGGCGCTGTGGCCGGCGAACTCTCAGCTAGGGTAAGAGCCATGCAAACGGAGATTTCGCGCCAGGATGCCTGGAACCTCCTTTGCGAGTGGACCGAGTCTGATTCCCTGCGGCGTCACATGCTGGCCGTGGAGGCCGCGATGCGTGCCTACGCGCCGCGATTCGACGGCGATGTCGAGCTCTGGGGCCTCACCGGCCTCCTCCATGACCTCGATTACGAGCGCTACCCGAACCTCGAGGACGGGCATCCTCGCTACGCGATCCGCGAACTCGAGGCGCGCGGCTACCCGCCGGAGCTGGTGCGGGCGGTGGCCTCGCACGCCGACTTCATGGGCGTGCCGCGGGACACCCCGATGGAGAAGACCCTGTATGCGGTCGACGAGCTGTGTGGGTTCGTGTTGGCCGTCGCCTACGTCCGCCCGGAGGGTCTGATCGGGATGACGCCGAAATCGGTCAAGAAGAAGCTCAAGCAGCCCTCATTTGCGGCCGCCGTGGGGCGTGACGAGCTGCGCGAGGGCGCGGCCGAGCTCGGAGTCGACTTCGACGAGCACCTGACGATCGTGATCGGCGCCCTGGCCGAGCATCAGGATGAGCTGATCGGGAGCGCAGCGTAGGTTCCCTCCGTAGATTGCGCGCCAGAGAGATGGTTGATTCCACGGTCGCGTGGGGGCCGGGGGATTGGGGCCCCACCCGCCGATCAAGCCGGGCGAGGACGCAGGGCGACGCCAATACTGGAGGTATTGGCGAGCCCGAGGACGACGATCCGGCGCCGATCAGCCGGATTCATCCGGCACGCGGGGTCGTGGAATCAACCATCTAGTGATCTGAGACGCTCGCCCATGCGTAAGTGGGTGCATATGCTCCGGAGCGCCGGGGCGAGTACGCCGGAGCGCCGGGGCGAGTACCCCGGAGCGTCGGCCCGAGGTCGCGGACGAGATCATCGCGTCTGACTACGTGTCCCACGGGCCCCAGGCCCCGCCTGCCGAGGGACCCGAGGGCGTCAAGGCCCGCGTCGGCCTCTACCAGGAGTCCGTCGACGGCCACTGGCGCGTCGATGAGCTGCTGTCGTGCGGCGACCGCGTGGTGGCGCGCTGGACGGGCACCGGCACGCATCGCGGCGAGCTGATGGGCATCCCGCCGACCGGCAAGTCGATCGACGTCGACGCGATCTCGATCTTCCGGATCGCGGACGGCAAGATCGCCGAGGAGTGGACGGTATGGGACGCGCTCGGCCTGCTGCAGCAGGTTGAGGCGGTGCCGGCGTAGTACTTAGAGCGCTCTCGTCCGACTTTCGCTCGTTCGGGCGCCCCCCGGGGCCGTCGGTAACTCGGGCGTCTTGGGGGGGCGCCGTTTCGTTCGTCCGCCCCGGGGCCGTCGGTAACTCGGGCGTCTTGGGGGGGCGTGGGATGTTAGGTCTCATATACACCCCTAATCCCCCAACTACTCGCGGTCGGGAGATCGCGGGCGTCCGCTCCGGCCTCGCGGCGCCACCTCTACAAATGTCTCTTTTCAGCTGTGCCGGCGCGATGTAGCCTTTGCCCTTCTGATACCGGGGATGGGGGGTCCGATGAGGACTGGACTGGCAATCGCACCGCGACGGTCGAGGTTGTTGATCACAACGGTCCTCGCGCTGATCTCGTTCGCCTGCCTACCCGCGTTTGCGCATGCGAGCGCCAGCTGGCAGTCCGGGCCGCTCGTTGAGTCCGCGGACAACAACTGCATCACCGGTGACGCCGAATACGAGGCCGGGAGCTACCTGAGCTACTACGCCGATCCGGCCAACCCTCCGAAGGTCGGCGATGTCTACTACGTCGCAATCGACGTAACCGGGATCGGCAACACCTGCGCCGGCATCTATGCAGACGTGAACATGATCCTGCCGGCCAACACGAGTCTTGCCGTTTCATCGCAGCACCCGGTTCTCTGTTATCTCGGCCTGCCCGGAGCCAGTTCCTTCACCCGAGACACCGGCGACTGCCCGCAGAGCCTGCCCCTGGGGATTCATGGCTACTCGCTCGATCCCGTCCACGCGAACCCCCCGTTCTGGCCGCTGCCACAGGGCGGCACGGTCGAGATCCAGGTGCCCGTGGTGTCAAGTGCGCCGCTCAACGGCACGTCGCAGCTGCACGGCTACGTCCAGCTCGCCGATGGCGAGTCCGACCCGACGCTGGTCCCGAACCTGGTCACGATCGTCGATCCGGCCAGTACACCATCGACGCAGCAGATCGGGATCACATACGCGGACCCGACCTCGATCACCAGCAACACATTCGAATCAGGCCCAGGTACCACCACCGTGAAGATGACCGGGTTCATCTGGAACCAAAGCAACACCGGGAATGCCTGGGTCGAGCTTGCCTACGCTGACTCGGCTGGCGACTGCTCGAATCCAAAAACACCGTTTGTCGTGGCGCGGACTGAGGTCGCGGCGGGTCTCGCGAATCCGGACTCGAAGGTTGACGTCACGATTCAGGACCTGTTCCCCGGCGTCGCCTACTGCTGGCGGCTGTCGAGCGACATCACGAGCGGCCCCGCTGGCTCGTACTACGGCAACTGGGAGTACTTCGTCACGGCTGGGACCTATCACCCCAACTTCGGCCCTGGAGAGCCTCCGGCAGCGACGCCCACCGGCACTCCCCTCTGTTCCTCCAATGGCTCCGGCTGCGCCACCTCCAACTGCAATTCCGGCGCGACCTGCTCCACCGGCGGCGGGGTCGGCGGTCTGTCGCACCTGCTGCACGTCGCGGTCGCCGGGACCGGCAGCGGCCGCGTCTCCGCCGCGGGAGGCATCTCGTGCCCGAGTGCCTGCTCTCGCAGTTATCCGTCGAGCGCCTCGCCGAGTGTCACGCTGACGGCGGTCCAAACCGCCGGGTCGAAGTTCACTGGCTGGAGCGGCGGAGGTTGCTCGGGGACGGGTGCGTGCACGGTCAAGATGAACGCGAACCAATCGGTGACCGCGACATTCAGCAAGATCCCCAAACCGGTGCCGAAGTGCAGCGTCTCGGCGGTCAGTAGGACGGTGGCGCTGAAGAAGCCGAAGCACGGCAAGGCCGGCCAGCTCTCCTTCAAGGTGACGTGCGACCAGCAATCGAGCCTCTCTCTGTCCGGCGTAGTGACCGAGAAGCTGAGCAGGACCAAGTCCAAGAAGTTCCATCTCGGGCCGGCGCACGGCTCGGCGAAGCCGGGCCAGGCGGTCACGCTCTCGTTGAAGCTGCCCTCTGGGACACTCAAGGGACTCAAGCAGCGACACCACGAGTCACTTGCGGTCTCCCTGACCGCCACGAGCGCAAATGGCACCGGTCGCGCGAGTGTCACGATCGGGACGCTGAAGCACTCTGGCTAACCCCGTCCGTGCACGGACGGCCATCGCGGCCGTGGCGTGGCGGTTTGGGGATGACTGCGGCAGGCGCACGCGGGTATCGTGGCCCCATGCCCACGGTCAGGATCGTCGTGCTCGAAGGAGACGAGACCGGGCAGGAGCTGCTCGAGCAGTCGCTCCGGGTCCTTGACCCGTCGCTTCTCCAGCTCGACCTCGAGCTCCAGCGGTTCGATCTCTCGCTCGAGAACCGCCGCGCGACCGGCAATCGGGTCGTCACCGACGCTGCGGCGGCCATGCGTGACGCCGGCCTCGGGCTCAAGGCCGCGACCATCACCCCGGAGGGCGCCGGCGACGTCGGATCGCCCAACCGGATCCTCCGCGAGGAGGTCGACGGGAAGGTCATCGTCCGAACGGGCCGGCGGCTGCCCGGCGTGGCCACGGTGGCCGGCGTCCACTATCCGATCTCGATCGTGCGGATGGCCGTGGAGGATGCCTACGGGGCGGCGGAGCGTCGCGAGGGCGATGCCGGCTCGGACAGCGAGGTCGCCTACCGCACCGAGCATGTGACGCGGTCCACCTGCCGGGCGGTGGCGGAGTACGCCTTCCGCACGGCGGAGCAGATGGGCGCGCGCGTGTACGGCGGACCGAAGTGGACGGTCTCACCGGTGTACGAGGGGATGCTGAAGGAGGAGCTCGACGCGGCGGCGGCGCGGCATTCCGAGGTGCCCTATCAGCCCGTGTTGATCGACGCCACGTATGCGGGCCTCCTGTCGGGCGCGACCGACGTGCCCCTGGTCATACCGGCGCTCAACCGCGACGGCGACTGCCTCTCGGATCTCGTCCTGCCGATGTTCGGCTCGATCGCGGGCGCCGAGTCTGTCCTTCTCGCCTTCGATCAGAACTACGACACCACCGTCGCGATGGCCGAGGCGCCGCACGGGACCGCGCCGGCCCTGCTGGGCAAGGATCTCGCCAACCCCCTGGCCATGATCCTGGCCTGCGGCGCCGTGCTGCGGCACGCGGCCGATCGCGCCGGAGAGGCCGCCGAGGCCGCCTCGCGCGCGGTCTACGAGTCGGCGCTGGAGACGGTGGCGAGCGGAGTCAAGACGCCCGACCTCGGCGGCCACCACGGGACCACCGAGTTCACCGACGCGGTGGTGGAGCGCGTTCGGACGAAGCTCGAGGTCTGGTCGTCGCTGGGATCGCGGTCGTAGACCGATCGTCCGCGACGCGCTGGTCCTACGGACGACAAACGCGCGGTTCTACGGACGGCGATCCCGCTCCGGACACATAACATCCCCTGCATAACGCCCGAATTGTTCCGTCCGGACCCCCTCCTACTCTTTCGAACATATGTTCCATTCTTCCACTAGCCGCCTGCGCTCCTGGTTGAGGTGGACCGAGGACATCCTCGGGGACCCGCCGGAGGAAGCGCGGCCGCATCCCCACAGGCGTGAGCTGCGCTGGGATCGCATGCGTCGCGGCGGGTCCGTTCCGGCCCGCCCCGCACATTGCATCTCCCCCGTGCGCCCCGCGTCGGGCACTGCCGGCCGCGAGCGGGCAAACAAGTAGATAACGCCGTCAGCGAAACGGGAATAGCGCACCCAGCGCGGTGATCACCCCGCTCGGTTCTCCGTTCGTGTTGCTCGAATGGGCGCTCACGAGCCCGAAGACCACCGCGAAGAACGTTCCGAGCCCGAGGATCAGGCAGACCAGCAATAGGACCAGCGCCTGGGGGTTCTTGCGGAAGAAGCTGATCAGGTCCCTCATCGTTGTCTAGATCGTGCCACGCGACGCGCGGTCCCGGATGCGGCCTCGTATCGGGGCGCGCGCGCGGCGCGCCAACGGCCTGGTCCGGCTGGCTTGGCTGCGGTTCCCAGGGGCGTCGGGAGGTGGTGCCGGCCGCGGACCTGACAGCATGGACGGGTGGATCCTGAACCGAATCCGCCGACACCCGACGGCGAGGCGATCACCCCGGAGGGGCTCGAGGCGCTGAAGAAAGAGCTCTTCAGTCTGGAGTCAGCCTCCCGGCGCGAGATCGCCGCGCGGATCCTCGTCGCCCGCGGGCACGGCGATCTCAAGGAGAACGCCGAATACCACGCGGCCAAGGAGGATCAGGCGCACCTCGAGACCAGGATCAAGCGACTCCGCCAGCGCCTGCGCAACGCCGTCGTGGTCGAAACCGAGCACGAGAGCCAACGGTTCTCGTTCGGACGGACCGCGGACGTGATCGACGAGGCGACGGGCGATGAGCAGACCTGGACGATCGTCGGCGCGACCGAGGCTGACCGGGCCGCGGGCAAGCTGTCGGCAGAGTCGCCCGTGGCCCGGGCACTGCTCGATCACGTGCCCGGCGACGTCGTCGAGGTCGCGACTCCACGGGGCACCCGCCGGCTGCGGATTGAGCGGCTGCGCTAGCGAGGCGGGCGCCGGAAGCGACGGCTGCATCTGGGACGGACCGGGACTCCCGGACCCGTCGGCTTTGCCCACTTCCGGTTCGCCCGTGCGGATAGAGTCGTCAGGGTGTTCGCAGGTTCACCGCGGTGGCTGCGTCGCGCGGCATTGGTAGCCGCGTTCTCTGTGACCGCCGCGATCCTTCCCGCGGGGGCCCGGGCGAGCAACGTCTATGCAGTCGCCAATGGATCGGCCACTGTCGCGCAATACGACATCGGCGCCGGCGGGCGGCTGACGCCCAAGACGCCCACCGGAGTGGCGGCGGGCAGCGATCCGTACGACATCGCCATCACCCCGGACGGTAAGAGCGCATACGTCGCCAACTACGACACCGACCGCGTGCTGCAGTACAACATCGGCGCCGGCGGGGCACTGAGCCCGAAGAACCCGAGCAGCGTCGCCAGCGGCGTCAACCCCGTCGGCGTAGCGGTGAGCCCCGACGGCAAGAGCGTGTACGTGACCGATACCGGCTCGCACCAGATCTCGCAGTACGACGTCCGTGCGGGTGGGCTGCTGGCGCCGAAGACGCCGGCTGCCGTGGCCGCGGGCAGCTACCCGTACTCGGTCGCCGTCAGCCCGCACGGGACCAGCGTGTACGTCGCGGACTTTGTAGCGGCCGGCGTCGTGTGGCAGTACGACGTGGCCCCGGATGGCCGGCTGACTCCGAAATCGCCGCCGAGTGTCGCAGCTGGCGACCTCCCCGGCGCGGTGGCGATCACGCCGGACGGCAACAGCGTCTACGTTGCGAACTATGGTTCGTCCAGCGTCGGTCAGTATGACGTCGGTGCGGGTGGCCGTTTGAACCCCAAGACGACGGCCACCGTACCTGCCGGGGCGTTTCCGGATGGCCTCGCAGTCAGCCCCAACGGGAGGAACGTCTACGTCACCGACCTCTCGGGGACGGGCGGAGTGTGGCAATTCGACGTCGGTCCCGGCGAGCTGCTGAACTCGAAGAACCCAGCCTCGGTGGCGTCCGGCCCGAGCACCTGGGGAATCGCCGTCACCCCCGACGGCAAGAGCGTGTACGCCGGCGACTATGCGATCTCCGGAACGATCTCCCAGTACGACGCCGGCACCGGAGGGTTGCTTGCCGCCAAGACCCCGGCGTCGGTCCCGACCGGGAACTACCCGCAGGACGGCGTCGTCGTGTCACCGGACGTTGGGCCGAGCGCAGCCTTCAGGGCGACGCCCGGCTCGCCCGGGTTGCCGACCTCGCTCGACGCGTCGGCCTCGATTAAGAGCGATTTCCCGATCGGCACCTACAACTGGAACTTCGGCGATGGCCACGCCCAAGCGAGTGCGAGCCCGACGATCGAGCACGTGTACACCAGGCCCGGGGCATACGCGGTGACGTTGACTGTGAGTGACCAGGCCGGATGCTCGCTGACGATGATCTTCACTGGGCAGACGGCGTCGTGCAGCGGCTCTTCGAAAGCGCGGTCGACTCAGAGGGTCACGATCGTGGCGCCGGTTCCGCACATTGCCAAGCTCGCCATCAGGCCTCGAGCGATCGTCCCGGCCAAGCGCGGGGGGCCGATCGTTCCCGCCGCCTCCTCGAAAGCCGGAGCGATCGTCACCTACACCGATTCGCTGGCGGCGACCACGGCCTTCACAGTCCAGCGCGCCGTGGCTGGACGTCAGCAGGGCCACACATGCGCAAGAGCTAGCCGCGGCAACCGCAAACACCGGCGCTGCACCCGGTACGTGAACGTCGGCGCGTTTCAGCATCTCGACGCCGCCGGCGCCAACAGCTTCCGATTCTCAGGTCGCGTGCACGGCAAGCGACTGCCACGTGGCCAGTACCGGCTCCACGCGGTCCCCCGCGCCGGTCGCGTCGGCGCCGCCGCCAACGCGGCGTTCCGCGTCAAGCTGGTCCGCTAGCCCTTCAGCTGAGCGATCTCCACCCGACTACCGAGATCACGCCGTTGTACGAGCGCCCCGAGGCCGAACCTCGCTTAACGACTAGACCCCGCCTGCGATTACACAAGCGGGGTCTAAGGAAAAACCGGCGGCGACCTACTCTCCCAGGCTCTTGCGAGCCAAGTACCATCGGCGCTGAGGGGCTTAACGGCTCTGTTCGGAATGGGAAGAGGTGTTTCCCCCTCGCCATAGCCACCGGAAACCGGTGGAGACCGCCCCTCACGGGCCTTCAAAACTACACAGTGCCAATGCACGGATATCAAATATCCGTCAAGCCCTCGACCCATTAGTACCGGTCTCCTACGGATGTCACCATCCTTCCAGATCCGGCCTATCAACCTGGTGATCTTCCAGGGGTCTTACTCCCTCTAGGGGATGGGAGAGCTCATCTCGAGGTCGGCTTCCCACTTAGATGCTTTCAGCGGTTATCCGATCCGCACGTAGCTAACCTGCGGTGCCCTTGGCAGGACAACAGATACACCAGAGGTGCGTTCATCCCGGTCCTCTCGTACTAGGGACGAATCCTCTCAACTCTCCAACGCCCACGGCAGATAGGGACCGAACTGTCTCACGACGTTCTGAACCCAGCTCGCGTACCGCTTTAATGGGCGAACAGCCCAACCCTTGGGACCTACTTCAGCCCCAGGATGCGACGAGCCGACATCGAGGTGCCAAACCGGGCCGTCGATGTGGACTCTTGGGCCCGATAAGCCTGTTATCCCCGGAGTACCTTTTGTCCGTTGAGCGACGGCGCTTCCACTTGCTACCGCCGGATCACTAAGGCCTGCTTTCGCACCTGCTCGACTTGTCAGTCTCGCAGTCAAGCTCCCTTACTGCCTTTACACTCTACGCACGATTTCCGACCGTGCTGAGGGAACCTTTGCGCGCCTCCGTTACATTTTGGGAGGCGACCGCCCCAGTCAAACTACCCACCTGTCACTGTCCTGCGCCCGGATTCACGGCGCACAGTTAGAGATCCAGTACATCAAGGGTGGTATCTCAAGGTTGACTCCGCGCCAGCCGCAGCCGGCGCTTCCAAGTCTCCCACCTATCCTGAGCGAGATGCATCGAACCCCAATACCAAGCTGTAGTAAAGGTTCACGGGGTCTTTCCGTCTAGCCGCGGGTACTCGGCATCTTCACCGAGACTGCAATTTCACCGAGCCCCTCGTTGAGACAGCGTTCAAGTCGTTACGCCATTCGTGCAGGTCGGAACTTACCCGACAAGGAATTTCGCTACCTTAGGACCGTTATAGTTACGGCCGCCGTTTACCGGGGCTTAGTTTCGGTGCTTCGAGCCGAAGCCCTAACACCTCCACGTAACCTTCCGGCACCGGGCAGGCGTCAGCCCCTATACGTCGTCTTACGACTTAGCAGAGACCTGTGTTTTTGGTAAACAGTCGCTTGAACCTATTCACTGCGGCCCTCTCGGGCTTCCCTCGCGAAGAGGTTCACCCTACTGGGGCGCCCCTTATCCCGAAGTTACGGGGCGATTTTGCCGAGTTCCTTAACGAGGGTTATCTCGATCACCTTAGTGTGCTCCACTTGCCCACCTGTGTCGGTTTTGGTACAGGCACGCGCTTCCTCCCTAGAGGCTTTTCTTGGAGGCATGGCATCCGGGACTCGCCGGCTTAGAGCCAGCTGGCATCGCACCTCGGGTTATGCGGCCCCGGATTTACCTAGGGCCACCCCTACATGCTTACCCCAGGACAACCATCGCCTGGGATCCCATAGCCTTCCTCGTCCCCCCATCGGTCAAACGGAAGCGACGTGGTACGGGAATATCAACCCGTTGGCCATCGACTACGCCTTTCGGCCTCGCCTTAGGTCCTGACTAACCCTGAGCAGACGAACTTTACTCAGGAAACCTTGGGCAATCGGTGGAGAGGATTCTCACCTCTCTTTCGTTACTCATGCCGGCATTCTCACTTCCGGAGCCTCCACAGCTGGCTTACGCCGCTGCTTCACTGGCGCCGGAACGCTCTCCTACCGCGTGATCGGTCCGAAGACCTCACACACCCGCAGCTTCGGTGATTAGCTTAAGCCCCGTTACATTGTCCGCGCTCGAACACTTGACCAGTGAGCTGTTACGCACTCTTTCAAGGATGGCTGCCTCTAAGCCAACCTCCTGGTTGTCTGTGCATTCAAACATCGTTTACCACTTAGCTAACACTTAGGGACCTTAGCTGGCGGTCTGGGCTGTTTCCCTCTTGACGCTGAAGTTTATCCCCCAGCAACTGACTCCCGGAGTAACCGTGACGGTCTTCGGAGTTTGTCTGAAGTCGGTAACCTGGTAGGGCCCCTAGTCCAAACAGTGCTCTACGGCCGCCACGGAATTTATCCGAGGCTATACCTAAATATATTTCGGAGAGAACCAGATATCACTGAGCTTGATTAGCCTTTCACTCCGACCCACAGGTCATCCGCCCAGTTTTCAACCTAGGTCGGTTCGGTCCTCCACGAGGTCTTACCCCCGCTTCAACCTGCCCATGGGTAGCTCGCTCAGCTTCGGGTCTACCGCCTACGACTATGTCGCCCTGTTCGGACTCGCTTTCGCTATGGCTCCGCTCATCGCTTAACCTTGCCGCAGACGAGTAACTCGCCGGCTCGTTATGCAAAAAGCACGCGGTCACGGCACGAGGCCGCTCCCACCGCTTGTAGGCACGCGGTTTCAGGTACTATTTCACTCCCCTTCCGGGGTACTTTTCACCTTTCCCTCACGGTACTAGTCCGCTATCGGTCACCAAGGAGTACTTAGCCTTGGAGGGTGGTCCCCCCAGGTTCAGTCCGCGTTTCACGGGTGCGGACTTACTCAGGAACATCTGCGGAAGGTCATGCAATTTCGCCTACGGGACGATTGCCCTCTATGGTGCGCGGTTCCACACGCTTCGACTATCACATGAATTTGTAACTTCCGCCGGATCGGCCACGATCCGGACCAGACGTCCTACAACCCCCGACGTGCAACGCGTGACCGCTTACACGCGCCGGGTTTGGGCTATTCCGCTTTCGCTCGCCACTACTCACGGAGTCTCGGTTGATTTCCTTTCCTCGGGGTACTGAGATGTTTCACTTCCCCCGCTTGTCTTCTCCGCGCCTATGTGTTCAGCGCGGGATAACGTCGCATTACCGACGTTGGGTTTCCCCATTCGGGCATCCGCGGGTCAATGGCTATTCAGCGCCTAACCGCGGCTTATCGCAGCCGTTCACGCCCTTCTTCGACTCTTGGTGCCAAGGCATCCACCATGTGCCCTTACTATCTTGACGGTGATCTGGGTAAGGACCTTGCGGCCCTACCCGGTGATACCCGTGTCATTGGCTACTGTGCAGTTTTCAAGGTCCGTGAAGAGGCGAAGCCCTCCGCGTGAGCCCGGGACACCTTGTCCAGAGCCGCCGGCGGAGAGCCGGTCTCTCAAAACTCAACAGCATGCAGCCGCATCGCTGCGCGCAAGGCGCTGACGTGCGGCCCTTCCAGGTCCGGTCGACATTCTCTAGTGGCCGATCGCGCTCGAGGAGAGCGCCGCGGACTGGAGCTCGGTTGAGCCCCGAGTCTGGCGACGATCCTCCGGCGATCGGTGCCCTCGCGAAGAGGGCTCCCTAGAAAGGAGGTGATCCAGCCGCAGCTTCCGCTACGGCTACCTTGTTACGACTTCACCCCAGTCACGAGCCCCACCTTCGACGGCTCCCTCCCAAAAGGGTTAGGCCACCGGCTTCGGGTGTTGCTCACTCCCATGGTGTGACGGGCGGTGTGTACAAGGCCCGGGAACGTATTCACCGCGGCAATGCTGATCCGCGATTACTAGCAACTCCGCCTTCATGCAGGCGAGTTTCAGCCTGCAATCCGAACCGAGACACGCTTTAAGGGATTCGCTCCACCTCGCGGTATCGCAACCCTCTGTACGCGCCAATGTAGCACGTGTGTAGCCCTGGACATAAGGGGCATGATGACTTGACGTCATCCCCACCTTCCTCCGGTTTGTCACCGGCAGTCTCGCATGAGTCCCCAACTAAATGCTGGCAACATGCGACGGGGGTTGCGCTCGTTGCGGGACTTAACCCAACATCTCACGACACGAGCTGACGACAGCCATGCACCACCTGTGATTCTGCCCCGAAGGGAAACCGTGTTTCCACGGCGGTCAGAAACATGTCAAGCCCAGGTAAGGTTCTTCGCGTCGCGTCGAATTAAACCACATGCTCCGCTGCTTGTGCGGGCCCCCGTCAATTCCTTTGAGTTTTAGCCTTGCGGCCGTACTCCCCAGGCGGGGCACTTAATGCGTTAGCGTCGGCACGGAGGGAGTCGACACCCCCCACACCTAGTGCCCATCGTTTACGGCGTGGACTACCAGGGTATCTAATCCTGTTTGCTCCCCACGCTTTCGCGTCTCAGCGTCAGTACCGTCCCAGCGAGCTGCCTTCGCCATTGGTGTTCCTCCTGATATCTGCGCATTTCACCGCTACACCAGGAATTCCACTCGCCTCTTCCGGACTCTAGCTCGACAGTTTCCACCGGCATTCCAGGGTTGAGCCCTGGACTTTCACAGCGGACTTACCGAGCCGCCTACACGCTCTTTACGCCCAATGATTCCGGACAACGCTTGCCCCCTACGTATTACCGCGGCTGCTGGCACGTAGTTAGCCGGGGCTTCTTCTGAAGGTACCGTCACTCCGGCCGGCTATTCACCGACGAAGCTTCGTCCCAACTGAAAGGGGTTTACAACCCGAAGGCCTTCTTCCCCCACGCGGCGTTGCTGCGTCACGCTTTCGCGCATTGCGCAAGATTCCCCACTGCTGCCTCCCGTAGGAGTCTGGGCCGTGTCTCAGTCCCAGTGTGGCTGATCGTCCTCTCAGACCAGCTACCCATCGTTGCCTTGGTGAGCCGTTACCTCACCAACAAGCTAATGGGCCGCGGGCCCATCCCGATGCGGAGGCCGAAGCTTCCTTTCCCCAGCGGCCTTATGGCCGGAGGGCACATTCGGTATTAGCCCGAGTTTCCTCGGGTTGTCCCAATCATCGGGGCAGGTTACCCACGTGTTACTCACCCGTTCGCGGCTTTGCCCCAGGCCGAAGCCTGGTTCGTCGCTCCACTTGCATGTGTTAGGCACGCCGCCAGCGTTCGTCCTGAGCCAGGATCAAACTCTCCGTGAAGAACTACTGGCGAGTGACTCTTACATCACCCACCATCACAAAGAGTCGTCAGGGATTACAACCCGATATGTGACACATACGTGCCACCTCGGGCAAAACACCTGGGTCTGGTCCCTGGTGGGATCAGACCCTTGCGCTCACACGGGGAAGTCCGTTGTACACCGAGGACTTCGGAGCGCAAGACGGGGTCAATTCTGGCACCGCCACCTGTCTGTCCCGCAAGGGGACGACGAGCGACGGTGATCGAACCTGGACACACTCCTCGACCGAGGGTCGGCCGAGAGTGCGCATGCTGTTGAGTTTTCAAAGACCGTCGCACCTCTTCTGGGAGGGTTTTCCTCCCAAGGGCGCGCCCGGGACCGGAAACCGGATCCCGGGGCGGACAGACCAGTATAGCGCGGCATTGGAGCGGCCGGATAGGCCGGGACCCTTTCTCCGCGCTGCTGGACGGCAGGGAACATAGCCGGTATCGGGGCGGCGTGCGGCGCGCCCCCGCGACGTCGAGCCCCGCGCCCTACGAAACGACCTGGACGGTCACGGTCCGGCTACGTGGGCGGTCGTCGAAGTCGATCAGGACCAGCTGTTGCCAGGTCCCGAGCGCCAGCCGGCCGTCGAGGATCGGCACGGTCTCCGAGGGCCCGACCAACGCCGCCCGTAGGTGGGCGTGCGAGTTGGTGTCGTGGTTGAGGCGGTTGTGCTCGTACTCACCCTGGGCAGGGATCAAGCGATCGAGCAGGGCCTGGAGGTCTTGGACGCCGCCGGGCTCGTACTCCATGGTCGTGATCGCCGCGGTGGATCCGACGACGAACGCCGTGACCAGCCCGCGTTCCATTCCGGACGTGCGGATCACGCTTGCGACGCCGTCGGTGATGTCGACGATGTGCCCGTTTCCAGGCGTTTCGAGTCGCAGGAGGCCACCGTGGACGGTCACGAGCTCACCACAACACGCGCGAAGCGCCGCTTGCCCAACTGAAGCACCCTGCCGTCGACCTCGTCGGCCGACAAGTCGAGCGAGCCGTTCTCGATCGGAATGCCGTCGAGCCTCACGCCCCCCTGGCCGAGCGAGCGGCGCGCCTCGGAGGTCGAGATCCCAAAGGCGCTGGCCAGCAGCGCCGGCAGGTGAACCATGCCCTCAGCCGAGGGCGAGAACTCGACCTCCGGCACCTCGGAGGGCGCCTGGCGTTCGAGGTGCACGCGGTCGAACTCGCGCTCGGCCTCGGCGCCCGAGTCGGCGTCGTGGAAGCGGGCCACCAGTTCACGCGCGAGGGCTCGCTTGGCATCGCGTGGCCCGAGCGAGTCCGGCACGGCCCGGCCGAGCAGGAGTGAGTACCAGGTCTCGAGCGCGTCGTCGGGGATGCTCAGCGTCTTGCCGTAGATCTCCCCCGGGCTGTCGCTGACGCCCACGTAATTGCCGAGTGACTTGGACATCCGGCGCACGCCGTCGGTGCCGGGCAGGATCGGCATCGTCAGCACGACTTGTTCCGGCACGCCGTAGGCGCGCTGCACGTCGCGGGCGAGGAGAAGGTTGAACTTCTGGTCGGTGCCGCCCAGCTCGACGTCGGAACGGACGGCCACCGAGTCGTAGCCCTGCAGCAGCGGGTAGAGCAGCTCGAGGATCGAAACCGGCGCTCCGGCTGCGAGCCGCTTGGCGAAGTCCTCGCGCTCGATGATCTGCGCGACCGTCGTCGTGCGGGCCAGGGCGAACAGGTCCGCCATCGCCATGTCGAGCCACTCGCTGTTGTGGCGAACCTCGATCCGGTCTCGGTCGAGCACGGTGAACGCCTGCTCCTGGAAGGTGCGGGCGTTGGCGTCAATCTCCTCGGGCGAGAGCACTGGGCGGATGTCCGAGCGGCCGCTGGGATCCCCCACGCGGGCCGTGTAGTCGCCGATGATCAGAACGACCGTGTGACCGAGGTCCTGAAACTCGCGGAGCTTGGTCAGAACGACCGTGTGACCGAGGTGGATGTCGGGCGCCGTGGGGTCGATCCCGAGCTTGACCCGCAGTGGGCGGCCGGCCGCGAGCCTGCGCTCGAGCCCGCCCTCGGGCAGGGAATCGACGGCGTTTCGCTCGAGCCAGGCGGCCTTCTCGCCTGGCGTCGCGCCTGCCTGACCCCCGGGTCGTGGGGTCATCCGGCGGCAGAGGTGAAGGCCTCGGGATCCATCCGGGCCAATGCTAGACTCTCGCCCCCGGCGAGACCCCTGCCCGTTGCCGTCCGGTCGCGGAGGTCAGAGCCGGGGCGACCACCCCCGGGTCGCCATCAGAGCCGCCCCGCGCGGCGCCTTTTTATCGCATGAGCGATGTTGTCGACATTCCCACGCAGGGCGAAGAGCTTGACGCGCCCATCCCCCTCCTGCAGCCGCGCCGACGCCGCTGGCGCCGAGGAGGCGGCCGTGGCGATCGCCCGCCCAAGCCGCGGCTGCGCAAGCTCCGCCTGCTGCTGATCCTCAGCGGCCTCGGCGCCCTGGCGGCCGTGTCGACGATCTTCGGGATGATGATGGCGGTTGCGTCCGACCTGCCACAGCTCGAGAACCGGCAGCTCTACAAGCACGATCTGAAGAACTCGTACCTGTACGACGACCACTGGCGGCCGATCGGGATCTTCGCGCCTCCCAACAACGTCGTGATCGACAGCTTCCCCGAGATCTCGCCGTGGATGCGGCGTTCGATCGTCTCGATCGAGGACAAGCGGTTCTGGAGCGACCCCGGGGTCGACATCCGCGGCATCGCGCGCGCGTTCTTCGCCGACGTCACCGGCGGCGCTCGCCAGGGCGCCTCGACGATCGCCCAGCAGTTCGTCAAGAACGCGCTCGCACAGGCGAACAACCGGACGGTGTTCGAGAAGCTCCGCGAGGCCGCCCTCGCATATCACCTCACGCGCAAGTGGAGCAAGGAGAAGATCCTCACCGAGTACCTGAACTCGATCTATTTCGGCAACGGCGCCTATGGGGTCGAGTCGGCGGCACGGGTGTATTTCGGCAAGGTGCACGGTTACGACTCGACGACCGTGCCCGGATCGTCGAGCTCGTCGACCACTACGTACACGAGCACTTCGTCGATTGGCTGCGGCGACGGCACCGTCACACTCACCCCGCCGAGCGGTCCGAGCCGCACGGTCGAGCGGCCGAAGTGCGCCGCCGTTCTGCAGCCGTGGGAGGGCGCACTGCTGGCCGGCATGGTCGCCTCGCCGACGGCATTCGACCCGATCGCCCATCCGCAGGCGGCGCGCGAGCGTCGCAACCTCGTCCTGAAGGAGATGCTCCAGCAGGACTACCTCTCGCGCGCGCAGTACCAGCAGGGCATCAACCAGCCGCTGCCGACGGCCACCGAGATCCAGCAGCCCGAGGAGCCGAGCGCCGCCCCGTACTTCACGAGCTGGCTTCGACCGCAGATCCTCGCGGCGATGGGTCACCACCTGCCGCCGAGCGTGGCCGAGTACCGCGCCTACTACGGTGGGCTGAAGATCCGCACGACGCTCGACCTCGACATGCAGCGCGCGGCCGAGCAGGCGATCAGCGCCGAATTGCCCACAGGCTCGGGTCTGCCGAGCGCATCGCTGGTGGCGATCGACAACAAGACCGGGGAGGTCCGGGCGATGGTCGGTGGGCCCGTGGTCAACGGCCCCAGCGGTCCCGAGGAGGACTACGCGCATTATCCGTTCAACCTCGCGACGGAGGGACACCGCCAGCCGGGGTCCTCGTTCAAGCCGTTCACGCTCGCGATGGCGCTGATATCGGGCCAATACTCGCCCTACTCGATCATCGACTCCGCACCCCAGGACTTCATCGTTCCCAACAGTGCCGGCAAGGAGCACTTCATAGTCCACAACTTCGGGAACACATACTCGGGCCCGATCAGCCTCACCGAGGCGACGACGATCTCCGACAACAGCGTCTACTCACAGGTCGGGATCCACGTGGGCACGAACCGGATCGCGAGGCTGGCTAAGAAGATGGGCATCCGGTCATCGGTCTCGAGCAACTACGCGATGATCCTCGGCGGCCTGAAGGAGGGCGTCACGCCGCTCGACATGGCTCACGCCTACGAGACGTTCGCCACGGGCGGAAACCGGGTCTTCAACCCGCGTCTCGGTGCGCCGAAGCAGGGCCCGACCGGCATCGCCCAGATCCAGTGCCCGGCCCACGTGTGCGGCGGCTCGAGCGTCGACGTCACCGATCATCCGACCTACCGGCGGATCATCCCAGCGTCGATCGCCCAGACGGTGCACGACATCCTCACGACCGTGGTGACGTCGGGTACCGGAACGAGTGCCGCGATCCCCGGGGTCGACGTCGCGGGCAAGACAGGGACCACCACGAACTACGGCGACGCCTGGTTCGTCGGCTGGACGCCGCAGATCACCACTGCCGTGTGGGTCGGGTTCCCGACGCGCCTGGTCTCGATGGCCACGATGTACAACGGCGCCCCCGTTGAGGGCGGGACATACCCGGCGATCATCTGGCAGAGCTTCATGACCCAGGCCCTCCAGATCCTCGCCAACGAGCAGACGGCAAAGGGACAGTCGAGCACTGGGACCACGACCACCGGTGGCTCGAGCTCGATCGGCGGGGCGGGCCCCAGCTCCGCCGCTGCCGCTGGCCCGTCGAGCTCCGGCTCATCCGGCGGCGCCACCGGCGGCGCGACGGGCGGCGGCACGACGGGTGGCGGCGGTGGCGCGACCGGCGGCGGTGGCGGCACCACAGGCGGTGGCGGCGGTGGCACCACAGGCGGTGGCGGCGGTGGCACCACAGGCGGTGGCGGCGGTGGCACCACAGGCGGTGGCGGCGGTGGCACCACAGGCGGCGGCGGTGGCGGTGGCACCACGGGCGGCGGCGGTGGCGGTGGCGGGACGGGCGGCGGAAGCGGCACCGGCGGGGCCGGGCTCGGCGGCGGCGCCACCGGTCACTGACGCGCCGCGGCGATTCCGACCCGGGCCCCCGAGCAACCCGAGACGTACCCGAGGGACGACCCCGGGCCTACCCGCAGCTACGCCGCCAGCGACCGCCGGCTGACCGGCCGCGACAGAAAGCGGCTTCCGCTCGCGCAGAAGCGCCATGGCAACTCGGCCGCCTTCGTGATGCCGATCCTCCGACCGGTGCTGATCTCCACGTCCCGCCAGGCCGCCGGCCGGGGGGCGATCCGGACCGGCCCGCGGAGCAGATCATCACCGTTGTGCCGGAGCTCGATCCCCAGTGCCTGGGTCAGCTTGCCGGGTCCTGAACACAGGCTCTCGACCCGCTCGGCCCCGCGACGCGCGCGCATCTCGCCGAGACCGCGCACAGGCTCGAGCGCGCGGACCAGAACCGCGGCCCCCGTCCCCTCGGGCTCGCACACCGCGTTGAAGCAGGCGTGGATCCCGTAGGACCGGTACACATAGGCGAAGCCGGCCGGTCCGAACAGCGTGCTGGTCCGCGGTGTGAGGCCGACGAAGGCATGGGAGGCGGGCTCGGAATGGTGGTAGGCCTCGGTCTCAACGATCACGCCGGATACTCCCTCGTGCGTGAGCACGCATCCGATCAGATCGCGGGCGACGTCGAGTACCGGCCGTTCGTAGAACGACCGTCTCACGAGGCGAGCGCGTCGCGAGCGCGACCGATCTGCTCGCGGACCCGCGCCAGGTTCGTGCCACCCTCCGATACCTTGGACTCGAGCCAGGCGCCGTCGCGAAGCACGGCGTAGAACTCGTCGTCGAGGGTTTCGGACGCGGCGGCGAGCTGGTCCCGGGTCAGCTCCGACAACGGCTTGCCCTCGGACACCGCGACCCGCACCAGGCCCGCGACGATCCCGTGGGCCTCGCGGAACGGCACGCCGCGGCGGACGAGCAGGTCAGCGATGTCCGTCGCCGCGAGCACCTCGTCCGCGCTCGCCTCCGCCAGCCGCTCGCGCCGGAAGCTGATCGAGCCAAGCATCCCCTGCGCGGCCGCCAGGCAGAGCTCGATCGTGTCCGCGGCGTCGAACAGGTGCTCCTTGTCCTCCTGCATGTCCTTGTTGTAGGTCAGCGGCAGTCCGTGCATCACGCCGTGGAGTGCAACCAGGTGCCCGGCGATCCGAGGCGCCTTGGCCCGGAGCAGCTCGGCGGCGTCGGGGTTCTTCTTCTGAGGCATGATCGACGACCCGGACGCCCAGGCATCGGACAGCTCGCAGAAGCCGAACTCCTCGCTCGACCAGAGCACGATCTCGGCGCCGAGGCGAGACAGGTGCGTGGCGCAGGTGGCCGCGGCGGACAGATAATCGAGGACGAAGTCGCGGTTGGAGACGGCGTCGATCGAGTTTTCCGCGACGGCGGAGAAGCCCAGCTCCGCCGCGACGCCCGTGCGATCGGTGTCGAAGTTGACTCCGGCCAGCGCGCCGGACCCCAGCGGTAGGCGCGCCGTGGCGGCGGTGACGGCGATGAACCGGTCCCGGTCGCGCAGGAGCATCCACGCGTAGGCCAACAGGTGGTGACTCAGGTAGACCGGCTGCGCACGCTGCAGGTGGGTGTAGCCCGGCATCGGCCAGTTGAGGTGCGCCTCGGCGAGATCGACGAGGGTCGCGGCCAGCGCGGCGCAGTCCGACGTGGCGCGCTGGGCGTGGGCGCGAACGAACATCGCCACGTCGGTAGCGACCTGATCGTTGCGGGACCGAGCTGTGTGCAGCCGGCCTCCCGCGGCGCCGGAGATCTCGGTGACCCGGCGCTCGATCGCCGTGTGGATGTCCTCGTCGCCGTCGGCGAACGGAAACGAGCCGTCGCCAAGCTCCCGCTCGACCTGGTCGAGCGCGGCGTGAAGCGCGTCGCCGTCCTCGGCGGAGATGATGCCCTGAGCGGCCAGCATCGCCGCGTGGGCGCGGGACTGCGCGACATCGTACGGCCCAAGACGCCAGTCGAACGACAGCGAGTCGTTCAGGGCGCGGAACGCGTCGTGCTGGGGCTCGGAGAAGCGCGACATGGCGGCGATGGTACGCGGGCTCAGCGCGCCAGCACCGTCCGAAGCGCCGCCGCCACCTGCTCGACCTGGGGCTCGGTCATCTCCGGGAAGAAGGGCAGCGCGATCGAGCGCGCGGCCACGTCCTCGCAGATCGGGAACTCGCCGGGTCGGTGACCGAACGTGTCTCGGTAGTAGCTCATCAGGTGAATGGCGGGGAAGTACGGCTTAGCGGGAATGCCGTGCTCGGCCAATGAGCGCACGATGGAGTCACGGTCGCGCTCGCGCGGCAGCTGGACGACGAACACGAACCACCCACGGCGCGCGCCGCCCGCATCCGGACACGGGAGGTCCAGCCCCTCGATCCCTCCCAACGCCTTCCGGTATGACTCCGCCACCCGGCTGCGGCCGGCCAGCATCTCGTCGAGCCGCTCGAGCTGGGCCAGACCGAGCGCGCAGGCCAGATCGGAGAGCCGGTAGTTGAACCCCAGCCGGTCGTGGTCGAGCCAGTCCATGTTCGGCGCCCGGCCCTGATTTCGCTCCGAGTCGATCCGCTCCTTGAGCGTCTCGTCGGCGAGCGTGACCATCCCTCCCTCGCCGGTGGCCAGCTGTTTGTTGGCGTAGAAGCCGAACACCGCCGGATGCCCCCGACTGCCCACCGCTCCCCCATCCGCGTAGACCGCGCCGAGCGCCTCGCAGGCGTCCTCGACGATCGGGATGCCGAGGCGCTCGAAGCCCGGCATATCGGCCGGATAGCCAAACACGTGCACCGGCAGGAGCGCGGCCGTTCGATCGGTGACGACGGACGCCGCCGCCGCCGCTGAGAGGTTGAGCGTGACGGGATCAATGTCCGCGAACACGGGACGCGCACGCTCGTAGACGGCGACGTTGGCCGAGGCGACGAATGAGAACGGGCTCGTGACAACCTCGGCTCCGTCCGTCACGCCCACTGCCCGAAGCGCGAGATGGAGCCCGGCCGTGCCACTCGAGACCGCCGAGGCGAAATCGGCACCGACCCAGGCGGCGAACCCCTGCTCGAACTGTGGCAGCAGGGGTCCCAGCGAGAGCTGCCCCGAGCGCAGGACCTCGAGCACCCGCCGCTCCTCGGGCTCGCCCAGCACCGGCCGCGCCAGCGGGATCGAAGGCGGTCTCACGAGGCGGTCCGCGGCTCGAGCCCGGCCACCTGCATCCCGTACTCGAGGGAGTCGACGAGCGCCTCCCACGAGGCCTCGATGATGTTCTCCGAGACGCCGATCGATCCCCACACCTGCTCGCCGTCGGAGGCGTCGAGCAGCACACGGGTCACGGCGCCGGTGCCCTTGGTCTCATCGAGGATCCGGACCTTGAAGTTGACGAGGTCGATGTCGGCGAGATGCGGGTGGATCTCGACCAGCGCATCGCGGAGGGCGCGGTCGAGCGCATTGACCGGGCCGTTGCCCTCGGCTGTGCGGACGTAGCGCTCGCCGTGGACCCAAATCTTGATCGTGGCCTCGGTCTCAACGTGCCCGTCGGCGCGCTTCTCGACGATCGCCCGCCACGACTCGAGCCGGAACAGGGGCTCGTACTCCCCCGTCTCCTTTCGCAGCAGCAGCTCGAATGAACCGTGCGCCGCCTCGTAGTGATAGCCGCGGTGTTCGAGCTCCTTGACCTGCTCGACGACCCGCTCGGCGCCGGCCTCGTCGAGCGCGATCCCCGCGTCCCGCGCCCGCGCGTGCACGGTCCCCTTGCCTGAAAGCTCCGAGATCAGGACCTCGCGCACGTTGCCGACCACCGACGGGTCGATGTGCTCGAAGGTCGCGGGGTCGGCCGCCACTCCGGCGACGTGCATGCCGCCCTTGTGGGCGAAGGCGTTGCGGCCCACGTACGGCTGATCGGGGTCGGGGATGAGGTTGAGAAGCTCGTCGAGAAAATGGGCGGCTCCGGTCAGCGAGGCGAGCTGCTCCGCCGTCAGGCATTCGTAGCCCAGCTTGAGCTGCAGGTTGGGAACGATCGAGACCAGGTTGGCGTTGCCGCAGCGCTCCCCGTATCCGTTCATCGTGCCCTGCACGTGCGTCGCACCGCGCTGGATCGCGGCCAGTGAGTTGGCCACGCCGCACCCGGAGTCGTCGTGGCAGTGGATCCCGACGCGTACTTCGGACGGCATGAGCGCCTGGACGACGGCCGCCATCGCGTCGGACACCTGGTCGGGCAGCGTGCCGCCGTTGGTGTCGCAGCAGACGACCGTCTCGGCTCCGGCCGAGGCGGCGGCGCGCACGCAGGACAGCGCATAGGCGGCGTCGTCGAAGTAGCCGTCAAAGAAATGCTCGGCGTCGTAGACGACCCGCTTGCCCCGGCCGACCAGGAAAGCGATCGACTCGGAGATCATGCTCAAGTTCTCCTCCCGGCCGACCTTGACCACCTTCTCCAGATGAAGGCTCCAGGTCTTGCCCACGAGCGTGCACACGGGCGCGAAGCACTCGGCCAGGACCCTCAGCGCCGGGTCCTGATCGGCGGCGTTCTCGCGCCGGCGGGTCATCCCGAAGGCGGCGATCGATGCGGTCGAGAAGCGCTCGGCCGCGAGCAGCTCGAACAGCTCGAGCTCCTTGGGGTTCGAGCTGGGGAACCCGGCCTCGATCAGGTCGATGCCGAGCTCGTCGAGCCGGTGAGCGACGCGGACCTTCTCGGGCGCGGACAGGGACATCCCCTCTCCCTGCATCCCGTCGCGTAGGGTCGTGTCGTAGAGCTGAATCTTGGTCATGGGGCGATCTCCTGGTGGCAGTGGGAAGCGAACTAAGGGCGAGCCGGCTGGGCCGGCTCCGTAATTCGCGTTATCCCAGCCACCAAAGACACCGCCTCAGACGGCCTTGCTCGGAATCTTCACGACGTCGAGCCAATGGGTGTATCGCGGGTCGCGCCCGTGCAGCGCGTCATCGAACACCCTCTGGACCTCGCGCGTGATCGGCCCCGGCTCTCCGGTCCCGATTTTGTGGTCATCGATCTCGCGCACGGGAACCAGCTCCGCCGCGGTGCCGGACATGAACACTTCGTCCGCGAGGTAGAGCTCGGCGCGAGCGAGATCGCGCTCGACGGTCTCGACCCCGAGGTCCGAGGCGATCTGCATGATCGACTTCCGGCTGATCCCGTCGAGGATGCCGGCCGTGTGCGGCGGCGTGACGATCTTGCCTTCGCGCACCACGTAGATGTTCTCCCCAGATCCCTCGCAGACGAAGCCGTGATGGTCGAGGAGGATCGCCTCCTGATAGCCGGACTTGGTCGCCTCGATCTTGGCCAGGACGCTGTTCAGGTACTGGCCGGAGGCCTTGGCGTGCGGAATCAGCGAGTCGTGAGAGATTCGGCGCCAGCTCGCGACCTTTGCGCGGACGCCGACCTGCTTGCCCTCCTCGCCGAGGTAGGCGCCCCAGGGCCAGACGGCGATCGAGACCTCGACCGGCGCATCGAGCGGGTACAGGCCCATCTGGCCGTAGCCCCGGAACGCGATCGGGCGGATGTAGCACTCGCGCAGCTCGTTGGCAGCGATCAGCTCGTGCGTGGCCGACCGCAGCTCGTCGAGTGTGTACGGGATCGGCATGTAGTACAGCTCGGCCGACTTGAACAGGCGTTCGAGGTGGTCGTGGTGGCGGAAGATGGCCGGGCCCTGCGGCGTGTCGTATGCGCGCTCGCCCTCGAACACCCCGGTTCCATAGTGGAGTCCGTGCGTGAGTACGTGGACCTTCGCGTCCTCCCAGGCAACGAGCTCTCCGTTGTGCCAGATGAGGTCCGCTTGTTCCACGTGTACTCCTTAGAGATGGTTGAGGACGGCCCGGGTCGCTTCCGCGGTGCCTGCGCTTCCCCCCAGATCCGGGGTACGCAGACCGTCGGCCAGCGCCCGATCGACCGCCGATTCTATCGCCGCCGCCTCGGCTTCCATAGCCATTCCGTGCCGCAGCATCAGGGCCGCCGACAGGAACATCGCCAGCGGATTGGCGGCGCCCGTGCCCGCGATGTCGGGCGCGGAGCCGTGGACGGGCTCGAACAGGCCCGGGGTGGGCGGGTCCTGAATTCCGAGCGACGCGCTCGGGAGCATCCCGATCGAGCCGGTCAGCATCGCCGCCTCGTCGCTCAGAATGTCCCCGAACATGTTCTCCGTGAGGATCACGTCGAAGTGGCGTGGGGCGGCGATCAGACGCATCGCGGCGTTGTCGACGAGCAGGTGTTCGAGTTCGATGTTCGGAAACTCGGCTCGGTGAAGCGAATCGACCACCTCGCGCCACAGGCGTGAGGTCTCGAGCACATTTGCCTTGTCGACGCTGGTCACGCGCGAGCGAGCCGCCCCGAACGCCACCCGCGCGATCCGCTCGATCTCGGTCCGCGTGTAGACGCAGGCGTCGGACGCGCTGTCAGCCGTGCGCGTCTTCTCGCCGAAGTAGATCCCCCCGGTGAGCTCGCGCACGACGAGCAGGTCCGTTCGCTCGATGATCTCGCGGCGAAGAGGACTGGAGTCATACAGCGCCGGCAACGGCTTGACCGGGCGCAGGTTCGCGAACAGCCCGAGTCCCTTGCGGAGCCCGAGCAGCCCCTGCTCGGGCCGCGGGCTAGAGGGATCGGTGCTGTCCCATTTCGGACCGCCGACCGCCGCGAGCAGCACCGCGTCGGACTTGCGGCACGCGTCGAGGACGTCGTCGGTGAGGGCGACACCGTGCGCGTCGATCGAGGCGCCGCCGAACAGGTGCTCCTCGTACTCGAGCTCCCCTGGAGCGACCGCGTCGAGGACCTGGACCGCAGGAACGGTGATCTCGGGACCGATCCCGTCGCCTGCAAGTAGCGTGATGCGAGCTGCCATCGAGCCGCAAGCTACACCGTGCAGGCGATCATGCGCCGCGCGCTCCGCGCTCCGCGGCGTCGCTGCCATCATGGTGGTGTGCGGATCGGCGTCGACGGTCGAAGTCTTGTCCAACCCGGTGGCCGCGGGCATCGCTCGATACACCCGAACGCTCCTGGTCGCGCTCGCCCGCGGCTATCCGACCGATGAGTGGCGCGTGCTGGTCCCGCGCGGGCGCGCCGATCCGGCGATTCCGGGGACATGCGTCGAGCGTGTTGGGCTGCCCGGCGCGGGCGCTCTACGGACTCGCTGGAACCATCGGGCACCCAACGCTTGACCAGCTGCTGGGTGGAGTCGATGTCTTCTGGGCGCCGGCACCGGCTCCCCTCGCGCTTTCGCGCAACACCCCGCTCGTGCTGAGCGTTCACGACCTCGCTTGGGAGCTGCGACCGTCCGACTTCACCTTGTACGAGCGCCTGTGGCATCGCATAGCGCGGCCTCGGCGCCTGGCCGAGCGAGCAGCACGGTCGGTGGCCGTGTCCGAGACGACCCGGGCCCAGGCGATCGAGCGCTGGAGACTCGATCCCGAGCGGGTTCTGACGATCAGCGAAGGCCTTCGGATCCCGGACGGTCCGCGTCGCGGTGCCACAGAGCCGGCGGATTCGCTCGCTGTCGGAGCCGTACTTCCTCAGCGTCGGTGCCCTCGAGCCACGCAAGGCGCCGGATCTGCTCGTGCGAGCCCATCAGCGGGCTCGCTCAGAGGGCCTCGCGGCCGAGCTCGTGTTCGCCGGAGAGGGTCGACTGACGCAAGGGCTTGCGGCGCCCGGCGTGCATCTGCTCGGGCACGTGAGCGATGAGGAGCTCGACGAGCTCTACGCAGGGGCACTGGCGGTGGTGATGCCCTCTCGGCTTGAGGGGTTCGGCCTCCCGCCCCTCGAGGCGGCCCTGCGCGGCACGCCTTCGATTGTCAGTGACCTGCCCGTCTTTCACGAGACGCTCGGCGACGAGACCCTGCGCGTGCCTGTAGAGGATGTGGCAGCGCTCGCCGCCGCGATGGCCCAGCTCGCGGCCAACGCCGACATGCGGTCAGCGCTTGGCGCGCGGGCGCGAGACTTAGCGCTCCGGTTCACCCCGGAGCACGCAGCACAGGCGCTGCACGAAGTCTTGGCAGAGGTCGCGCACCGCGCCCCTAACCCGCTGCAGGAACGACGCTGCCCCGCCGAATCTAGGCTCTGACAGTCTGTGCGAGGGTCAGTTCGAGGTGGCAACGAAACAATCGCGCGTCGACCCAACCGGGGAATTCCGGGTTCGCCTTCGTGGGATAGCTGGTGCCCGCTTGCGGCTTCAGCTGCGTCTGGCGGTCATGTTCAGGCGCACATAGTCGAGCATGAGCGGCTGTCCGGCCCGGGCCAGAACCCGGTCGATGAACGGGCCGCGCAGCTCGTCGGGGAGCGGGTCCAGGTGGCGGACGAGACACACGGTCCGCACGAACGCGCGAGGATCCTCCGGCGAGACCGATTTCGGCTCGAGCCATGTGCGGACCTCCGCGAAGCCGGCCCTCTCCAGGCGGGCCGCGGTCTCGGTGTCGCCGGCGTAGTTCCACGGCCGCCGCCAGTGATCGAAGTGAGCCGCGAACGGCTCCTCGGCGGCCACCTCGTCGGCGAGCCGCCGAAACGCGTCGATGTTGCCCCGCCCGCCGCACTGGGCGAGAAGCCGGCCGTCTGGGCGCAGGGTCCGGTGCAGCGCCGCGAACAGCGCATCGTGGTCATGGATCCAGTGGAAGGTTGCGTTCGAGAAGATCACGTCGACCTGCTCCGGGAGCGTGAGGTCGACCAGGTCCTGGCATAGGACGATGGCCCGGTCGCCCAGGGCGAGGCGCGCGTGCTCCGCCATCGACGGCGCGACATCGACCGCGTAGACGCGCCCGCTGGGCACGCGGTCCGCCAGCAGCGCCGTCACCCGTCCGGATCCGCATCCCGCGTCGAGCACGACCTCGTCTCCCTTTAGGGGCAGGCGCTCGAGCTGCTCCAGCGCCCAGTTCAGCTGGATGTCGGAGACGCGGTCGTAGCTGGCGGCGTCCCAATCCCGCGACGCGGCGCTCACAGCGCCGTCGTCACCGGTCCGGACCGCTCGCGCTCGCGCTCATAAGCCTCGATCGCCGCTTCCTCGCCGAGCGTCAGCGCGATGTCGTCCAGGCCGCCCAGGAGCCGGTGCTTGGTCTCCGGGTCGATCTCGAAGCTCGCGCTTGCGCCCGGCCACCGCACCTCTTGGGCAGCGAGATCGACCTGGGCCTCGCCCGCCTCGGCGATCGCGGCGCAGTCGTCGGCGGAGAGCTCCACGGGCAGCAGCCCGATCTTCGTGCAGTTGGAGCGGAAGATGTCCGCGAAGCTCGGCGCGATGATGGCCTGGAAGCCGTAGTCCTCGAGCGCCCACGGCGCGTGCTCGCGACTCGAGCCGCAGCCGAAATTGCGCCCCGCGACCAGCAATGGGTTGCGCGGCAGCTCCCAGCCGGGCTCCTTCGCCCAGTCGTAGAACAGAAACTCGCCGAAGCCGGTTCGCTCCACCCGCTTGAGGAACTGCTTGGGGATGATCTGATCGGTGTCGACGTCGTCCCGGTTCAGCACCGACACGCGCCCGGTGATCGTCTCTATCGCCCTCACGAGTCCCAGCTCCTTATGTCCACGAAGTGACCCTTGATCGCGGCGGCCGCAGCCATCTGGGGTGAGACCAGATGGGAGCGGGCACCGCGCCCCTGGCGGCCCTCGAAGTTGCGGTTCGAGGTGGATGCGACGCGCTCTCCCGGCGCGGCGATGTCCGGATTCATGCCCAGGCACATCGAGCAGCCGGCTCCGCGCCAGTCGAACCCGGCCCGTCTGAACACCTCGTCGAGGCCCTCGCTCTCGGCCTGGCTCTTCACCTTCTGCGACCCGGGCACCACCATCGCATAGACGTCGGGGCTGACCCGCCGCCCGTCGACCACCGACGCCGCCTCGCGCAGATCTCCGATGCGGGAGTTCGTGCACGATCCGATGAACACCCGGTCGAGCTTGATCTCCTGGATCGGCACGCCTGCCTCGAGCCCCATGTACTCGAGCGCCCGCTCGTCCTGCTCTGAGGTTGGGTCGGGCACGCTCTCGGTCACCGGCACGACCATCCCGGGCGTGGTTCCCCACGTGACCATCGGGCTGAGCCCCGCGGCGTCGACGACGACCTCGCGATCGAAGCTGGCGTCGGCGTCGGTTCCCAGCCCTCGCCACTCCTCGGGAACCTCGGAAGGTGCTCCCGGCCGGCCGATGACCCATTCGAAGGTCGTCTCGTCAGGCGCGATCATCCCGGCCCGGCCGCCGCCCTCGATCGTCATGTTGCAGACGGTCATCCGCCCCTCCATCGACAGCGATTCGATCGCCGGTCCGGCGTACTCCACCACGTGCCCGACCGCACCGGCGACGCCGATCTGGCCGATCGTGGCCAGGATCAGGTCCTTGGCCGTGACCCCGAAGCCGAGGTCGCCGTCGTAGCGGATCCGCATCGAGTTCGGCTTTGACTGGACCAAGCACTGGGTGGCGAGCACGTGCTCGACCTCGCTCGTCCCGATCCCGACCGCCAGCGCTCCGAACGCGCCGTGCGTGGCCGTGTGCGAGTCACCGCAGACGATCGTCATCCCGGGTTGGGTGACCCCCAGCTCGGGTCCGATCACGTGGACGATCCCCTGATGCTCGGAGCCGAGTGAGTAGACCGGGATTCCGAACTCGGCGCAGTTGCGCTCGAGCGTCTGGACCTGAACGCGTGAGAGCTCGTCGCGGATCCGGGCCGCCACCGGCGTCCCGTCGGTCGGCACGTTGTGATCGGCGGTCGCCAGCGTACGGTCGGGGCGCCGGACCGGCCGGCCCGCCAACCGCAGCCCGTCGAACGCCTGCGGGCTGGTGACCTCGTGGACGAGGTGCAGGTCGACGTAGAGCAGTCCTGGAGCGACCTCGTGGGCGTTCCAGATCTTGTCGAACAGGGTCTCTGGCATGAGTGCTAGCTCCTTCGCAGGCCGGCACTCACAACGGCGAGCAGCACGGCCTCCTCGGGTCCGGGGTTTTCGAAATGGTGCGGGAGATCGGCATCGAAGGTCACGCAATCGCCCGCCGTAAGCACGTGCTCGGCGCCGTCACAGTGCAGGACGACAGTGCCGGTCTCGACGAGCGCGGTCTCCCGGCTCCCGGGCTCGTGCATCGGCGGGTCGCCCGGGCCGCCGGTGACCGCCCCGACGGCGAGGCCGTGACGCGAGAGCTCTGCCCGCTGCCCGGGAAGCGGTGGGGTCAGGATCTCGTAGGAGTGGCCGCGGCCACGCGTCGGGCCCTGACGGCGCTCGGACCCCGGACGATCGTGACCGCCCCCTCCTCGTCGAGCCGAAGCAGCTGACTCAATCGAAGTTCGAGTCCCGCCGCGATCCGTGTCGCGACCTGGAGCGTCGGGCTCGTGTCTCCGCGCTCGACCTGGGAGAGCATCGGCGCACTGACCCCAGAGCGCTCGGACAGGTCACGCAGCGACAGGTCCATCGCTTCCCGGAGCGCCCTGATCCGGGGCCCGAGGGCGGTCGTTTGCTGCACGCTGGTCGTCATACGCGCGTATGTTATCGCATACACTTGTATAACGTGCTCCCCGTCGTCCGCCGCTAGATTCCGGCCCATGCTCACTCGCCCCGACGTCCTCGTCCTCGGTGCCGGCGGCGTGCTCGGTGAGGCCTGGATGATGGGCGTGTTCGCCGGGATCGAGGACGCGAGCGGATTCGACCTGCGGCGCTGCGAGTACTTCGTCGGCACTTCGGCGGGTGCGATCGTCGCCGCCCACCTTGTCGCGGGCCAGTCGCCGCGCCGCCCCGAAACGGTCGGCGCCGAGCTCGAGCTCGCCCCGCCCCATGCGGTCGGATCGCTCGCCACCTCCGCGATCGACGCCGCGCGCCGGGCAGGCGACTGGGCGCTGGCGATGGGCGCGATGTTCGCCCCCCTCGCCCTTGGCATGTCCGCGCCCGGAGGGGCGGTGCTGAGGACGGCGCTGCTGCGCGGTCTCCCCCGCCCCAAGGACGACCTCTCGGGGCTGCGCCGCGAGATCGACCGCTCCGGCGCGAGCTTTGACGGTCGGCTGCGCGTCGTCTCCGTCGATCGCGCCTCCGGCCGCCGCGTCGTGTTCGGCAGCCCGCGGGCACCGAAGGCCGGTGTTGGTGAGGCGGTCGAGGCCTCGTGCAGCGTCCCTTGGCTGTTCGCCCCCGTACAGATCAACGGCCGCGAGTACGTCGACGGCGGCGTATGGAGCCCGACAAACCTCGACGCCGCCCCGGCCGGCCGCGACACCCACGTCCTCTGCCTCAACCCGGCCGGGAACCTGAACGGCACGAACTCGCTGCTCGGCGTGGTGCGCAGCGTGGCCCGCTCGGCCGTCTCGCTCGAGGCTCTGGCCCTCCGCCGCCGCGGCGCCGACGTCAGGACGATCTCGCCCAACGTGGAGAGCGCCGCGGCGATGGGGACCAATTTCATGGACCGCGAGCCGCGCGGACGCGTCCTCGCGGCCGGCTACCGCCAGGGAATGGCGGTGGCCCGCTCGCTGGCGGCTACGGCGCCTTGACGGCCTCGCCGACGGCGGACCGCGTCGCGGCCTCGGCCTCGTCGGCCACGCTGCGGCGGCGGATCGCGTTCGACAGCGCGCGGACGTAGGCGCGGCCGGCGGCCTCGAGAATGTCCGTCGAGACGCCCTGGCCCGAGCCGGTGACGCCGCCGATCTCGAGCACCACCGAGGTCTCGCCGAGCGCGTCCTGGCCGGCGGTCACCGCGTCGACGCGGAACTCGCGTAGGCGGGCGTCGCTGCCGGTGGCCGCGTTGATCGCGCGGAAGATCGCGTCCACGGGGCCGTCGCCGGTGAACGATCCGGTCACGTCCTCGCCCCCGGGGTCGCGCACGCCGACCGTGGCATGCGGAGGCCGGCGCGAGGATGCCTCGACGTCGAACCACTCGAGCTTGTAGCCCGCGATCTCCTCGCGGAGCTCGTCGGTGACGAGCGCCTCGAGGTCCATCGCGGTCACGTGCTTCTTCTTGTCCGCGATCTCCTTGAAGCGCTTGAACGCCGTGTTCAGGGTCTGTCCGGAGACCTCGAGGCCCAGCTCGGACAGCGCCTGCTGGAGTGCGTGGCGGCCCGAGTGCTTGCCGAGCACGATCGATTCGCGTCCAGGCCGACGACCGTCGCGTCCATGATCTCGTAGGTCGTGCGCTCCTTGAGCACGCCGTCCTGGTGGATGCCCGGACTCGTGCGCGAACGCGTTTCGCCCGACCATCGCCTTGTTCGGCTGCACCGGATAGCCGGTCAGCCGCGACACCAGGCGCGAGGTCCGGGCGATCTCGGCGGTGACCGCCCCGGTGTGCAGGCCGATGTCCTGCTGGCGGGTGTGGAGCAGCATCACGATCTCCTCCAGCGAGGCGTTGCCGGCGCGCTCGCCGATGCCGTTGATCGCCGCTTCCACCTGGCGAGCGCCAGCCATCAGGCCCGCGAACGAATTGGCCACGGCCAGGCCCAGGTCGTCGTGACAGTGAACCGAGAGGACGACGTTGCGAAGGTCAGGCAGGAACTCGTAGAGGCGCTCAGATAGGCGGTGAATTCCTGCGGCATCGTGTAGCCGACGGTGTCCGGGATGTTGATCGTGGTGGCGCCCTCGTCGATCGCGATCTGGCACACCTCGGCGGTGAACTCGATGTCTGCCCGGGTCGCGTCCATGGGCGAGAACTCGACGTCGTCCAGGTACTGCTTGGCGTGCGCGACCGCCGCGCGGGCCTGTCCCTTGACGTCCTCGCGCGTGGTCTGAAGCTGGTGCTCGATGTGGATGTCGGAGGTCGAGATGAAGGTGTGGATGCGCGCCCGTTGGGCGTCGCTTGACGGCGTTCCACGCGGCGTCGATGTCCGCCACATGGGTGCGGGCGAGCCCGGCGATCACCGGTCCTCGACCGTCCGGGCGATCTCCTGCACGGCCTCGAAGTCGCCCGGCGAGGTGATCGGGAACCCGGCCTCGATCACGTCGACCCCGAGGCGCGCGAGCTGCTGCGCGATCTCCAGCTTCTCCTGCGTGTTCAGCGAGATCCCGGGGAACTGCTCGCCGTCGCGCAGCGTCGTGTCGAAGATCAGTACTCGGGTGGGGTCTTCAGGGCTCATGTCACTCCTTGGTGCTCGAACTTGGCTTCTTCTCGTGCTGGTTCGCGGCTACGTGCGGCCGCCGGCGCGCTATTCCCCCCGAGGGGGGAGGAGAAGAAGTCGCAGGTCGAGGCGGAGTGCCAGTCGCCCCAGGAGTACCAGCCGCCTTACGCCCTCGAGCTGTCGCGTCAGGCGTACAAGGCCTCGATCTCGGCGGCGTACTTCTTCGAGATCGGCCGGCGCTTGAGCTTCATCGTCGGAGTCAGCTCGTCGCCGGCCGGGGCCCAGTCGACCGGCAGCACCTTGAACCGCTTGATCTGCTCGACCCGGCTGAGATGCTCGTTGGCGCGATCGACGCCGGCCGCGACCTCCTCCAGCACCGCGGGCTGCTCGCGACATCGCCTCGGGCGATGAGTCAGGGAAGTCCGTGGCGGGCGGCGAACGCCGCGGCGGCGTCTGGGATCGAGCACGACCAGGGCGACGTTGTACGGCCGCCCGTCGCCGATCGCCACCGCCTGGCCGATCAGCGAGCTGCCCTGCTTGAGCTGCTGCTCGATGTTGGCCGGCGACATGTTCTTCCCGGCGGCGTTG
>CAVURH010000008.1:0-116969 GCA_963743725.1 uncultured Solirubrobacterales bacterium | reverse complement strand
GGTGATCAGATCGAGCGTCAGCTCGTCGACCTTGGTGTGCGGCCCGGAGAGCTGGAGCACCGCGGCGAGGACGAGAAAAATCCCGGCCACACCGGCGATGATCGCCTGCCGAGTGCGCACGCGGGCTTCGTAGGAGAGTCGCTCTTCCGGGGTCATCGGGTCGCCAATCCTAGGGCTTTGGCCGCAGGCCGCGGGGGGCCGATTCCCCCTCGTAGGGCATCCGCGCGGGCGCATAGTCGGGATCGTCTCGGACGAGGATCCGCGAAACGCGCTCGCCGACCGCGAGCATCAGATCGAGGGCCGGCGAGACGAGCTTGATCATCGTCTCGATCCGGCCGCGAAGCTTGGCATTCGGCGTCGACCCGGGCACGGGGGCCAGTGTACGGTCCGCGGCGTGCAAAGCTGCCCTGCCTGCCTGGGTCAACTCGTCGATTGGCGATCGGTCGGCTCCTCCGAGCCGGCGCTCTCGGGTCGTACCTTCTTGCTCAAGCGCTGTGTTGTCTGCGAATCGGCGGTCACGTCTGGGGCACCGGTGCCAGACCTCCACGACGCGGGCGCCTACTCCGCCGGCGCGCCTCGCCTGCATCGCCTCGCCCGCCCGGCGCTGGCCCTGTTCGACCGCCAGCGGCTGGCGCTGATCCGACGCCACGCTCCGCCACCCGCACGGCTGCTCGACGCCGGTGCCGGGCGCGGCCGATTCGTGCTCGCCGCTGCGGCGGCGGGATATGACGCGTCGGGCGTCGAGCCCTCAGCTCGAGGCGCGCTCGCGGCGAGCGAGATCGGCGCCGATGTGAGGCGGGCGAGCATCGAGGGCGCTGGGGTTCCGGCTGATTCGGTCGACATCGTCTCGCTCTGGCATGTGCTCGAGCACCTCGATGACCCTCGTGCAGCTCTGCTGCGGATCGGCGACTGGCTCATGCCGGGCGGTCTGCTGCTCGTCGGCGTGCCGAACCTCGCCAGCCTCCAGGCGCGGCTCGGAGTCGAGTACTGGTATCACCTGGACGTCCCCCGCCACCGCGTTCACTTCACGCCCGCCGGCCTGCTGCGATTGCTCGAGCGGAGCGGGTTCACCCCGCTCGGCACCCATCATGTGCTGGTCGAGCACAACCCTTTCGGCATGTGGCAATCGCTCGTCAACCGGTTCACGAGCCATCCGTCGTACTTCTACAACCTGCTCAAGCGCAACGCGCCGTTGCGCTCACGTGACCTTCTGATCAGCGGGGTCGGGGCGGCACTGGCGCCGGTGGCGGTGCTGGCCGAGCTGGCGGCGGGGCTGGCCGGGCGTGGTGGGACGGTCGCGGTGGTGGCCAGACTGAACGCGCCCGCGGATAGCTACCATTGAGTTATGGAAGGAAGCGGTTTCGGTGGAATGTTCGGAGATCCGGACGAGCTCCAGCGCCGGCTCGGCGAATTCGCCGAGCAGATGCAGGGAGCGCAGCGGCTCGCATGGGCCGACAACGCGATCAAGCTCGCGGTCGACCTGACCGTTGCGGCGATGAACCGGGCCAATATTCAGGGCACGACGGAGCAGCAGGCCGAGCAGTTGCGCTCGGTCATGGCGACCGTCTTCCCTGAGGCGGTCACCCTCGTGCGCGAGGCGCGCGAGGGTCTGCAGTAGGCACCGCTCACGTCCTCAGGTCTCGAGCCGCGCTCGGGCGGACGCGCTCATCCGTCGCAGTTCGCGGCCTTGAACTGCTGGATTACGTCGCCCGGATTCAGTCCGAAGGAATGGAAGAACTGACCCAGGCCCATGCCGAAGTCCTGCTTGGTCACGTGGGCAGACGAGGACACGGCGCTACCGACCGGAAATCAAAGTAAAGGTTCTGGGACCGTCGTCAAGCCCGGATAGTCGAACGTACTAGACGCCGGATCGGGCTGAGCCCGCAGCCCCGAAGAGGATGATGTGGACGCGTCGAGCTGCGAGCGCCAGCGAGCGAGCTGGGCGCGCTGACAACACGGGCAGGTCCCGACGTGCTTGTCGTGGAGGCACTGCTTCTCACCCGGTGAAAGTACCTGTGCCATGGCGATCGCGCTCTGGGGCGCGGCGCAATGCTTGCCGTTTTTGCGGTCGACTAAACGTGGGGGCGAGCCGAGCGTGGGCGCCGGGACGCTGGCTTCGGCCGCTTGCTTATGCGCGCAGTGCGCCGAGCACGAGCGCGTCGTGCTCGGCCGGCTTGACCTTGCGGAAGATGTCCTTGATCACGCCGTCGGGACCGATCACGAACGTGGAGCGCTCCATGCCCATGTACTTGCGCCCGTACATCGACTTCTCCACCCATACGCCATAGGCCTCCGCGACCGAGTGGTCCTCGTCGCCGAGCAGCGGAAACCCGAGCGAGTACTTCTCGTCGAATTTGGCGATCTTCTTCACCGGGTCGGGTGAGACGCCGAGCACGACGGCGTCGGCCTTGCCGTAGTCAGCCCGGTGGTCACGCACACCGCACGCCTGGGTGGTGCAGCCCGGGGTATCCGCCTTGGGGTAGAAGTAGAGGACGACGTTCCTGCCCCTCAGACCGGACAGCGAGACCTGCTTGCCCTCCTGATCGGGGAGCGTGAAGTCGGGGGCGATGTCGCCAACCTGGATCATGGCTTCGGATCCTAGTGTCTGCCTTCAGCCGGCTCGCATTACCTCAGGCGAGCCAGGCGCCGAGCACCGCCGCCCCGGCCAGTTTGCGCGCCGTCCGGGTGTACTTCAGTTGCCAGACGCCGCGGAGCCTGTATCCCTCGTCAAACCAGTACGGCAGCCGGTGTCGACGCGCCCAGCTGGCGAACGCGTGCGGCGTGAACGTATGCGGGAAGGCGTACGGGTGGCCGGCAACCGCCTGCGCGCCAGGAAGCCCGCGCGCGAGCGCCTGTTGGAGCCAGCCAAGATGCCAGGGGCTGATCTCGCCCGCCACACGGATGGCATGCGGCGCGCGGGCGGCGACGACCGGCTCGATGAGACGCCAGATCCTGGCGTAGTCGCGGGGGCTGATCCCGTGCCTGCCTCCGTGGTTGCGCAACTCCTGCTCGTTGCCGATGCTGACCGCCCAGGGTCGAGGCTGCCCGCGCTTCAGCACGGATTCGAAGAAGCTCTTGATCCGCGAGTCCTTCCACTGGTTCCACCATTGGACAACCAGATGCAGCCGGTACCCGGCTGCGACGGCGCTGCGCGCACATCTCATGACGCCGAGCCTGTAGGTGGTCGGGGTCACCACCGCGCGGAGCGCGCCGGCGCGGTAGCGCATGAGGGTGCTCACCGGACTGGCACCGCTGCGACAGCCGTGTATGTCACCGATCTCGAGCACCGGGCGATGCGCCGCAGTCGCGACGATGTGCGGGACGCGCCGGTTGGAGTGCCCCGATGCCGCACAGGCCGCGACGACGGCTGCGATCGCCAGCACGCCACCGACACGGATGAGTCTTTGCAGTCGAGAGCCGATGCGTGAAAGCTAGCGCGGCCGGGTCAGATCAGGCTGCGGGCGCATTCTTCGATCGACTCCTTCACCGGGCGTGTTGTCCACCCGAGCTTCGTCCGCGCCTTCTCGCTGGAGATCCAGGAGCGCTTGCCGAGATCGCCGACCACCGAGCGGATGCTGCCGTCGAACATGGCCAGGATGCGGACCATGAAATCCGGCGCCGTGCGCGTGGGCACCTTCTTCGCCGCGGCGCCGAGGCGCTCACGGAGGATCTTCGCAACCTCAGGTACCCACAGGAACTCGTCGGTGGAGATGAAGCGCTCGCCCGCGGCCGCGGAGTTGTCGAGGGCGCGGATGTGGAGATCGGCCACGTCTCGGACGTCGACGAACGTGAACCCCAGGCGGGGCGCCGCGGGCATTCCGGTCAGCAGCCGCTGGATCGCCTGTAGCGAGTAGGAGTGGTCATCGCTCAGCGCCGGGCCGATAATTGCCCCGGGCAGGATCGTGGTCAGGCGATCCTCGGCGCCGGCGTCGCGCACGAGCTGCCAGGCCGCCTGCTCGGCGAGCGTCTTCGACCGCACGTAGGGCGTCAGCGAGGTGTCGTTACCGTCGGTCCAGTCAGCCTCGGTCAGGGGCCTCGACTCCGAGGAGGGCTGGTTGCCGCGGATCGCCGCCACCGAGGAGGTCATCGCCACGTGCTCGACGCCGGCGTCGAGCGAGGCGCGCAGCACGCGCAGAGCGCCCTCGCGGGCGGGGACGATCAGCTCGTCCGGGTCCTTCGGCTGGACGGGCGGGAAGGGCGAGGCGACGTGGAGCACGTAGCGGCAGTCCTTGACCGCCTCGGGCCACCCCGCGTCGGAGGTGAGGTCGGCGGCGAGCACCGTGAGCCGCGAGTCGGTGCTCACGCCAGCCTTCGCGATCGCGGCGCGTACCGCGTCCTCGCGCGCGAGGTTGCGGATCGTCGTGCGCACCTGGTAGCCACGCTCGAGCAGCGATGCGACGCACCAGCCGCCGAGGAATCCGCTTCCGCCGGTCACCAGAACAGTTCCATTTGTCTCGGCCATGCCTGTGAACCTAGCCGAAAGGGACGGGTGTTGGGGGCTGAGGGTTGTATATGGCCCGTGAGGCCCCAAGGGCGCGGCGCGGGGCTTGCGGTCGGCGGCGCGGCGGCGCGGCGGCCGGCGGCGCGCGGCGCGGGGCTGAGCTGCGGGCGGCGCGGCCGCCGACCCGGCCCCATACAATCGCGCCCCGTGAGGCGCCTGTTCGGACCGACGTTCATCTTCGCCGGGGCGATGCACTTCGTCATCCCGCGCGCGTACGAGTCGATCGTTCCGGACTACCTGCCCGCCCATCGGGCGCTCGTGTACGCAAGCGGGCTGGCCGAGATCGGCGGCGGCGCCGGCATGCTGCACCCGCGCACGCGGCGCATGGCGAGCTGGTGGAGCGTCGCGACGCTGCTGGCGGTGTTCCCGGCCAACGTGCACATGGCCAGGCACCCCGAGCGCTACGCGGAGATCCCGGGCGGCCGCGCGACGCTGCTCGCCCGGCTCCCACTCCAGGCCCTGTTCATCGCCTGGGCGCGCGCCGCGGCCGGATAGCCCGGCCGCACCGGCCTTACTTCAGCAGCCGCGAGAGCCGCCGGTCCTTCAGCAGCTTGCCCTCGGTCTGGCACGTGGGGCAGTAGCACATCACGTAGTCCTCGTAGAACACGGCCTCGAGGCGATCGCCGCAGCGAGGGCAGGGCTCGCCGTTGCGGCGGTGGACCGTGAGCGGCATCGGCAGCTTGTCCGGAATCGGGAGGTTGATCGCCTCGGAGTAGTGGTCGATCACCTCGCCGAGTTTGGCCACGGTGACGGCTCGCGCAGCCGCTCAGCCTCGTCGGGCTCGAGGTCGGAGCCGCGCTTGAACGGCGAGAGCTTCGCCGCGTGCAGGATCTCGTCGACCCAGGAGCGGCCGATCCCCGCGATCACGTGCTGGTCGCGCATCAGCGCGTACAGGGGACGCGGCTGGTCGAGCAGTTCGGCGAACGGCGGCGGGTCGGGCCAGGCGTCGGGACCGAGGGCGCTGATCGTCTCCTCCGCCTCGACGTCCTCGGTGCGCAGGAGCTTCACCCAGGCGCGCTGCTTGGTCCCGAACTCGCGCAGGCGAAGCTCGCGCCCGTCGTCCAGGCGCACGAGCAGGCGCGAGGTTCGATCGCGCAGCGAGGCCCGGGTGTCGAACAGCTGCAGGCGCCCGGCCGACATCAGGTGGATGAGCATCGTCAGGCCGTCGGAGAAGTCGAGCAGGAACAGTTTCCCTCGCCGGCGCAGACCCTCGATCGTCCGCCCGTCGATCGACGTGATCGGCGGGTCGAAGCTCTTCAGCGCGTTGATCCCCGGCACCAGCGCGGATTCGACGCGCGCGCCCGCCGTGGCGGCGCCGATCAGGCGCGCCGTGATCTCGACCTCGGGTAGCTCAGGCATGCAATTTCCGAGCTTAGTAGCTGTCGTTCAGAGTCCCTTTAGCCGTCGCGATGAGACTGAACTCAGATGACCGATGTGCTGGCAATCGTGGGACCGTCAGAGCAGGACGACCGGCTGCTCGACGAGGTCGCGATGCGGCACCCCGACCGGGTCATCGTGCTGATCGAGGACGCGAGCGCCGACCCTTCGGGCACGCGCCTGCGCCGCCTGCTGCGCGCGATCGAGCAGCGTACCGGCGCGGTGATCGTCGGCTTCGTGCGCGACCGAAGCCAGCTCCGGGGCTGGCGCTTCGACAAGGTCGTGCGCGGCCGACCTCGACGCGGTCCGCGCCGTCCGTCCAAGGACCGCCTCAGCAGCCTCAGGCCGCGGCCGGCAGGCTGAACCTGACCCGGGTCCCGACGCTCGACTCGGGCAGCCAGATCCGTCCCCCGTGCGCCTCCACGATCGCCCGGGACACGGCGAGCCCGAGCCCGGCTCCCCCGCCGGTTCGCGCGGCGTCGGCGCCGCCGCGGTAGAAGGCGGTGAATACGGACTCGCGCTCCTCGCGCGCGATCCCGTCGCCGTCATCGGCGACCTCGATCTCGATCTGGTCGGCCACAGGCTCGGCGCGCACGACGACGCTGCCGTCGGCCGGCGTATGCCGGATCGCGTTCTGGATCAGATTGAACAGCACGCGCTGGAGCTTCTCCGGGTTCGCGCGCGCCGGACCCAACTTGTCCGCGACCTCATACGCGACCGACACCCCCTTGGCCTCGGCCTGCAGGCGCATCGCCTCAACGGTCTCGCCCACGAGCTCGTCGAGCGGGACGCGTTCGAGCGACCAGCGGATGTCGCCCGCCTCCAGCCTCGAGAGCTCGAACAGGTCGTCGATCAGCGTGCTGAGGATGTCGATGTGGGTGCGCATCCGCTGCAGATAGGCGCGGCGAAGCTCCCCGTCGACCACCTCGTCGCCGACCGCCTCGGCGAGCAGCCGCAGCGAGGTGATCGGCGTGCGCAGATCGTGTGAGACCGCCGCCACCAGGTCGCGCCGCGCGGCGTCGGACTGCTCGCGCGCCGCCTCCTCGGTCCGAAGCCGATCGATCATCGCGTTGGCGGCGTCGGCGAGCTCGGCGAGCTCGTCGCGGGCGGTCGTGTGGATGACGACGTCGCGCTCGCCGCCGCCGACCGCGCCCAGCCCGTCACGGATCGATTCGACGTCGTCCAGGATCGCGCCCGCGATCAGCTTGGCGACGATCGCGCCGAGGACGCCGGCGGCGAGGACGATCGCCGCCACCAGGGCCACGTCGTGCCCCGATAGGACCATCAGCAAGCCGATCACGACCAGCGCGACGAGCACCGGGGCGACCGCGATCGCCACCGCGAGCGCGAGCTGGCGGGGGAGCGTTCCCGCCCACCGCCGCACGCGAGCGACCGCGCCAGAGCGGCTCACGGCTGGAACCGGTAGCCGACTCCCCACACGGTCTGAATGTGGGCGGGGCGGGCTGGGTCGACCTCGATCTTGGACCGCAGCCGGCGGATGTGGACCGTGACCGTCGAGGTGTCGGTATAGAAGGAGTACTGCCATACGGCGTCCATCAGCTGGTTGCGTGAGAACACCTGACCCGGGTGGCGCGCGAGGAACAGCAGCACATCGAACTCGCGCTGGGTGAGCTGCACCTCCTCGCCACGGACGATCACGCGCCGAGCGCCCGGGTCGATCGTCATGTCGGAGAGCTCGAGCTTGGCCTCGGGCGCGGGGGAGGTGTCGACCCGACGCAGGACCGCGTCGACGCGCGCGACCAGCTCGGCGGGAGAGAACGGCTTGACCACGTAGTCGTCCGCGCCCAGACGCAGCCCGATCACGCGGTCGGATTCCTCGCCCTTGGCGGTGAGCAGGATCACGGCGATCCGATCGGAGTCCTGCTCGCGCAGGCGGCGCATCACCTCGAGGCCGTCGACCCCGGGCAGCATCAGGTCGAGCACCACGAGGTCGGGACGGTGCGCCGCCGCTGCCTCGATTGCGGCCGGACCGTCCCCGGCGATCCGGGTGCGGTATCCCGCCCGCTCCAGGTAGCGCGCGACGACCTCGGCGATCGTCGGCTCGTCGTCGACGACCAGCACCGTGCCCCGAGCATGTTCCTCCATTCCAGCGATTGTCGCAGCGCTCGCCGGGTTTCTGTGCAACTCGAACACGAGTTCATCACCTGTTCACGGGGTGCGCGGGCCGGATCGCACCCGACCCGGCCCGCGCGATCCGCCTTTAGTTGACGACGATCCCGAACGGCGCCGCGCCGGCCGGCAGCGACACCGGCGAGGACGCGAGCTCGGTCAGGTCGCCGCCGCTGACCCGCAGTCCGCTGACTGCGCGCCCTGCCGCTGTCGACGACCCACAGCGTGCCGCCATCCGGGCTCAGCCGGGCGTCGAACCGGACGCCAGACCGCTCGGATCCTTGAGCGGAGTGCTGCCCAGCAGCGAGAGCGTTCCATCGTTGGCGATCCGATAGCTCGAGATGCTCGGCTGTGGCCGTGTTCACCGTGAACAGGAACCGGCCGTCGTGCGAGATCTCGACCCAGCACGGCGCCGTCTGGTTGTCGGCGAACGGCGAGGTGCCGATCGAGGACAGGGTGCCGTCGAAGCCGACGTGGAAGGCCGACACGGTGCCGTTGCCCGTGCCACCGTGGGCGTTCGACACGAACAGCTGCCGCGGGTCGGTGGGACGGAACTCGCTTCCGAACGGCCCCGGTCCCTGAGCGGCGAACGGCGAGCCGGCGCGCCGCGACCAGACGACCGTCACCGGTGACGCGGAAGCTGTCGATCGACGACGTGCCCACCCGCGTGCCCGCCAGGTTCGAGCCGTCGGCGTTGAACAGCACGTCGCCGGGCTGCGAACCGGCCGGCAGCGACACGGTCGAATCCCGCAGCGGCCGCAGGCGGCCGTTCGGGCGGAGCACGAAGCCCGTGTAGTTGACGGCGCTGTCGCCGGCGTTGGCGACATAGACGAGCCGGTCGTGGACGGCGATGCTGACCGGCTCCGATCCGTCGGAGGCGACCACTCCGTCGTGCACCCGGCGCAGCGACCCGTTCGGTTGGATCCTGAGCACCGAGATCTGATCGCTGCCCGCGTCGACCGCGAGCAGGTAGCGACCATGGCGCGCGGTCTGCAGCGCGCCCTGTGATCCGATCGCCGACCCGGTTCCGGCGCCCCCGGTCGCGAACGGCGATCCGGGGACCGGCGTGAGGGTGCCGTCGGCGTGTCGGTTGAAGGCGGCGATCGTGTTGCCCGGCGAGGTGTTGTCGTTGACGTAGACGTGCCCGACCACGGGGGTCGGTTGATCGCGGCGGCGCTGGCGGCAGCCGCGATCGCGAGGATGGCGGCGAGCCCAAGGCTCGGGCCGAGAAACGGGTCAGCAAACGCACTGATGTCTCCTTTGCGTGGTTGCAGTTGGAGCCCTCAGTGGCCGGTTCGGCGAAGTCCAACGGGGGCGTGACTCACTTCAGCCCGAACCGGGAGTCGACTCCATTCGAGCACACGACGACCGCGACATCAACGGACGCAAGACAAAGGTAAGACTCTCGGAATCGTCTCGTAACTAGTTACAGGAAGTTAACGGCGGCCCGGTCCTCCGCTAGGCTCCGCCACCGGAATGAGCGTCACGCTGGCACCCGATGACATCGTCCGCACGCACGAGGAAGGCGCCCGCAACGAGCGCGAGCCGCTCATCGTGCTCGAGCCGCTGCGCGAGTTCCTCGCCGCGCACGGTCTTCCGGCCCCCGCGGATCTCGACGCAACGCCGATCGGAGAGGGTCATTCGTGCGTCACGTTCGGACTCTCGACCGGCGTCGTGCTGCGCCGGCCGCCGCGCGGCCCGCTCCCGCCGAGCGCCCACGATGTGCTGCGTGAGGCGCGGCTGCTCCGCGCCCTGGAGCCGACGCCCGTGCGCTCACCAAGCGTGCTCGCGGTTGGCGACGACACCTCGGTGATCGGCTCACCGTTCTACGTGATGGAGCGGGTGATCGGGGATGTGATCACCACCGAGATCCCGGATCCGCTCGACAATCCGGCCCAGCGAACGCTGATCGCCGATGAGCTGATCGACTCGCTCGTGGAGCTGCACGGGGTCGACTGGACGCAGCTCGACCTCGAGGGGTTCGGCAAGCCCACGGGTTACCTCGAACGGCAGGTGCGCCGGTTCCTGGGGCTGTGGGAGCACAACCGGACCCGGGAGGTGCCGGAGGTGGAGGAGGTCGGGGCGTGGCTCAAGACCAACCTGCCCGAGTCCCCGCCCTCAACGATCGTCCACGGCGACTACCGCCTCGGCAACACGATGTTCGCCTCCGGCGCACCGGCCCGCCTGATCGCGATCCTCGACTGGGAGATGGCGACGATCGGCGATCCGCTAGCCGACGTGGGCTACATGATGATCCACTGGACCCAGCCCGGGGATGAGACGGGACGCTTCAACCTTCAGAGCGTCACCACGCGCCCAGGCTTCCCCGGCCGCCACGAGCTGATCGAGCGCTACGAGGAGCGCTCCGGACGATCGATGCAGGCGCTGAGCTGGTACGTCGCGCTCGCGCTGTGGAAGGCGATCGTGTTCATGGAGGGCAACTACAAGCGAGCGATCGCCGGGTCCACCGACGACCCCTATCTGAAGAGTTTCGGCGAAGGCGTGCTCGAGCTCGCACGGCGCGCGCTTCGCGTCACCCAAGAGGGGTTCTAGCGCTCCGGGTTGACCTCCCCGCGGGAGCGCAATAGCGTTGCCGCAAGGTCATCCAACCAAAGGAGTCAACATGGCTGATGCGGGGCTGTTCATCGGCTGGGGCGGGGTCGCACGCGGACGCGAGGCGAAGAGCCTCGACGTCTTCCAGGAGGCCCTCACCTACTACGGCGGCCTGCAGCAGAGCGGGACGATCGAGAGCATCGACGCGGTGTTCCTCGAACCCCACGGCGGCGATCTGGGCGGGTTCTTCCTGATCAAGGGAGAGCGCGCGAAGCTGGCCGCGCTCCGCGTCGACACCGAGTTCACGCGGATCTCGGCCCGAGCTGGAATGGTCGTCGACGGCTTCGGGGTCGTCGGCGCGTCGCTGGACGCCGGACTGCAGGAATCGATCGAGACCTTCCAGGGGGCGATCTCCGAGCTCAGCTGAGAAGCAAGCAGGGTCACGGCCAGGTTTGCCATCCTCCTGGCCGTGACCGAATCTGAGGGCAACGGGCGCTACCGCGGTCTGCTGGTCGACTACGGCGGGGTACTGACGACGAGTCTGTTCGACTCGTTCCGCTCGTTCTGCGAGCTCGAGGGCCTCGAACCGGGCCAGGTCGCGCGGATGTTCCGCGAGGACCGCGCGTGCCGCGAGCTGCTGATCAACCTCGAGACCGGCCGGCTGCCGGAGGAGGAGTTCGAGCCGCGGTTCGCGCAGATGCTCGGCGTCCAGGCGCCCGGGTTGATCGATCGGCTGTTCGCCGGATCGGGCCCGGATGAGCCGATGCTCGAGGCCGTGCTGAGCGCACGGCGAGCCGGGATCCGCACCGGGCTGGTCTCCAACTCGTGGGGCACTCGGCGTTACGACCGCGAGCGTCTGGCCGAGCTGTTCGACGGAATCGTGATCTCGGGCGAGGTGGGGATCCGCAAGCCCGCGCCGGAGATCTATCGCCTCGGCGCCGAGCAGATCGGGATGGCGGCGGACGCGTGTGTGTTCGTGGATGACCTGCCGTTCAACCTCGAACCCGCCGCAGAGCTGGGCATGGCGACCGTCCACCACACCGAGGCCGGACAGACGATCGCTCAGCTCGAGCAGCTCCTGCAGGTTCCCCTGCGGTGAGAAGCGGGTTCGTCGCGGCGCTGGGCGCAGCGCTGGTCCTGGCCGGGTGCGGCGGGACCAGCCGGCTCTCCGCGGACCAGCTGCGCGCCAAGGCCGCCCAGCTCTGCTCGTTGGCCGGCGCCCAGACGGACCGCATCCCGACTCCCGCCTCGCCCGCCAGTGGAGAGCAGTTCCTCGAGCGCGGGATCGCGGTGCTCGGGCCCGAGCTCACGAGTCTGCGGGAGCTCAAGCCGCCGACCGAGCTGGCGCAGGTGTACTCGACCTCGATCAGCTCCTTCTCGCAGAAGCTCGCCGCGATGCGCGCGGCGGTGAAGGAGATCGACTCAGGCGCCAACCCGGTGACGGCGATGACCGCGCTCCAGCAGCAGCTGGCACCGATCGAATCGGCCGAGGACGGCGCCTGGCAGGCGCTCGAGGTTCCGGCCTGCCTGAATCGCGCCACCTAGGTCCTAGAACCGGCCTGGCAGCCCCGCGATGGTCACGACGGGCGAGGGGCGCTAGCCCACGGCGATCAGCGCCACCCCGGTGAGCGCCGCGACGATCCCGAGCTCCTGCACACGGTGGACGCGCTCGCCGAGGACCGAGCGCGCGAGCATGACCGTGACCAGCGGATACAGCGAGGCGGCGACCGAGACGATGCTGAGCAGGCCGTGGCGGGTGGCCAGGGCGTAGAGGCCGTTGGCCGAGACGTCGAGGATGCCCATGGCGAACAGCGGCGTCAGGTTGACCGGCCGCCCGGCGGGCGGGGGCGCAGCGCGAGGAACGCGACGACGAGCGCGGTGACGGCGGCGGCGCGAGCCGCGAACAGCGTCCACAGCACGTCGCCGCGGGCGCCGGCGCGCAGGCCGACGGCCATGCCGCCGAACCCGAGCGCGGCGAACAGCGCCAGCAGCACGCTGGAACGAGCTTGGCCCGAGCCGAACGCGGGCCCGTCTCCGGGCTCGCGGCTCGCCAGCACGACGCCGAGGATCGCGGCCACGATCCCGAGAAGCCGGATCGGCCCCGGACGCTCGCCGCCGGCGATCCCGACGATCACCGGCACGCACACGCCGGTCGCGGCGATCGGCGCCACGATGCTCATCGTCCCGATCGCCAGCGCGCGGTAGAACGCTGTCAGCCCCGCGACGCCCGCGAGCCCGCCCGCGGCGGCGGCGAGCAGCCGCTCGGAGCCCGGAGGCCCCTGACCTCGGACCGCGACGACCAGGATCACGGCCGCGAAGCCGACGCTCTGGCTGATCAGCATCACGCGAAGCAACGGCAGCCGGCGGGCCTGGAGGCCGCCGATGAAGTCCGAGACGCCCCAGGACAGCGAGGAGCTCAGTCCGAGCGCGATCCCGAGCACTCGTCCGCCGACTCAGTCTCGGCGGCCGCGGCCGTACAGCAGCCCGAACACACGGCGCAGCAGCCTGGTCCGGCCGGCCCGGTAGGGGAACATGAACGGCTCGCGCTTGAGCGCCCGGCGCGTGACCAGCAGCGACTGCACCTTCGTGTACTTGCGGATTCCGCTCGCGCCGTGACGGCTGCCGAGGCCGGACGCCTTCCAGCCGCCCATCGGCAGGTTGAGCGCGGTGTAGTTGATCTGGGCGTCGTTGACGCACACGACCCCGGCCTCCATCCGGCGGGCCAGAGCCTCGCCGCGCTCGGTGTCGCGCGTCCACACGCTCGCCTGCAGGCCGTACGGGGAATCGTTGGCCAGCCTCACGCCCTCGTCGGGGCTGGCGATCTTCATGATCGGGAGTGTCGGGCCGAACGTCTCCTCCTGCATGATCCGCATCGAGTGGTCGACGTCGACCAGCACGGTCGGCTCGAAGAAGCGGCCAGGACCCGGCCGTGGATGACCACCCACGAGCACGTGGGCGCCCTTGGAGAGCGCGTCCCGCACGTGCTCGTCGACGATCTCGAGCTGCGGCGGGAAGATCACCGCGCCGACGTCGACCGAGCCGTCGCCGGCCGGCGCTCCCTGGCGCAGCGGGCGCACGATGTCGCAGACGCGCCGCACGAACTCGTCGTACACCGGCTCCTCCACGTACGCCCGCTCGATCGAGATGCACACCTGACCCGCGTTGTTCATCGAGTAGAAGGCCGCCGCGTTGGCCGCCCGCTCGACGTCGGCGTCGGCACACACGATCATCGGATCCTTGCCTCCGAGCTCGAGGTAGCACGGGATCAGCTCGTCGGCGGCCGCCTTCATCACGGCCCGGCCGGTCCGGCTCGAGCCGGTGAACATGACGCAGTCCACGGACGCGATCAGCGCCTGCCCGGTCGAGCCGTCGCCGGTGGCGACCTGGAATACGCCCTCGGGGGCGCCGCACTCGCGCAGCATCTCCTCCATCAGCAGCGAGCTCAGTGGTGTGACCTCGCTCGGCTTGAGGATCACGCTGTTGCCGGCCGCCAGCGCCGGGATGCAGTCGCCGAACGAGTTGGCGATGGGGAAGTTCCACGGCCCGATCACCCCGACGACGCCGATCGGTGCGTAGCGGATCACCAGCTTCTTGCCCGCGGCGAGTGGGTTGTTCCACGACGGCACCCGCTCGTCGGCGAGGTAGCCGGGCCCCTCCTTGGCCCAGAACCCGAGCGCCGTTGCCGTGTAGCCGAGGTCGGTCAGCTGTGCGTCCTCGCGCGTCTTGCCCGTCTCGGAGACGACCACGTCAAGGACGCGGTCGGTGTTGTCGATCATCCACTTCTGAGCTCGGCGCAGGACGCGACCGCGTCCCTCGAACCCCAGCTGCTCCCACCCCGGCTGGGCGCGGCGGGCCGCCGCCACCATCTCCCCGATCCGTTTCGGGCCGAGCACCGGGATTGTCGTGATCAGCTCGCCGGTGGCCGGGTTCTCGACCGCGATCGTCTCGCCGATCGCACCGCCGTTGGTGGGGTCGCCCGCCCGCTCCTCGACGCTCGTCATCGTGTCTCCTTCTGCGCTGGCTGAGTTGCGGCAAGGCTACTCGACCCTTCCCACCACGCCGTAATCCGGTCGAACTGCTCGAACGCCCGGTCTCGGGCGCCGGGCGCGTTGCTGTCGATCTGCGCGAGCACCTCATCCGGATCGATCCCCTGGCGGTCAGCTTTGCTCGGCCGCCGTTGATCCAGGTGCGCGCGAGGCGCTCATCGACCTCGGGGTGGTATTGGAGCGCGAGGCTCCGCTCACACGCAAACGAGGTCGTCCGGGCGTGGGTCCCGGCCAGGACCCGCCCGCCCTCGGGGGTGGCGAATTCGTCCGCATGCCAGGAGAACCATGGGCCGGGCATGACCAGCTCCGGGGCGTCGGTCTCGATCGGGCCCCAGCCGGCCTCGGCCCGCGCCGCGGCGCGGACGTGAGCACCGAGTGCCCTGGCGAGCGCCTGGCCCCCGAAGCAGATGCCGAGCACCGGTACGTCGGCGCCGTGGGCCGCGCACAGCAGCTCGAGCTCGCCGTCGATCCAGTCGTGCGGGTTCGCGTGGACGGAGGAGTCTGAGCCGAGGCTGATGATCGCATCGTAGGCCTCGGGCTCAGGCCAGACGACCAGCTCGGGAACAGCCGCCGTGTCGTACGAGTGACCGCGGGCGTCCGCCCAATCGATCAGCAGTGCCGGCGGCGTGTCGGGCTCGTGCTCGAGGATCAGGAGGTGCATCGAGTGGATGATGGCGCGCGACGGGCGCGGCCGCGCGTGGCTAGCCGGTGCCCGTGGGCACCTGAAGCGCGGCGAGACCGTGCTCGAGCGCCTCGCCGATCATCGCGAAGTGCTCCCGGGTCAGCGGTCAGCGGGGGCGACACGGCCAGGCCGCGTCCGAGCGTCCGGACCAGGACGCCGGCCTCGCGCGCCGCCATCGCGACCCGCGGGACCGCGCCCTTGTCGCGCTCGAGCACCTCGGCCGACAGCTCCACCGCAGCCAATGTCCCGACGCCGCCTCGAACCTCGGCCACCGCCTCGTGAGAGGCGAGCGGCTGTAGGGCCTCGAGCAGCGCCAGCTCGTTCTCGGCCCCCTTGGTCAGGAGGCCGTCGCGCTCGAGCAGCTCGATGTTGGCCAGCGCGGCCGCGCAGCACGTGGCGTGCGCCGAGTAGGTGGGTCCGTGGCGGAACACGGGCGCGCCCGGCGCCTTCCAGAACGGCTCGGCGATGCGATCGGAGATCATGACGCCGCCGAGCGGCAGGTATCCGCTCGTCACGCCCTTGGCGAACACGATCATCGACGGCTTCACGCCCCAGCGCTCGACGCCGAACCAGGTGCCGAGCCGGCCGAACCCGCAGATGACCGAGTCGGCCACGAACAGGATGCCGGTCCGCTCGCACAGCTCGGCGACCGCCTCGATGTAGCCCTCGGCCGGCGGGTAGACGCCGCCGGCCCCGATCACCGGCTCGACGAACACGGCGGCAATCCGCTCGGCCCCGACGCGCTCGATCGCGTCCTCGATGTCCTCCACCGAGTCGCGGCCGACCTGGATCGTCTCGCCGTGCGAGACGAACCCCTCGCGGTTGGCGGCGATCCCGGCCAGCGCGGTGCCGAAGCCGTGGGTGCCGTGGTAGCCGTCGCGGCGGCTGATCAGCACCGTGCGCTCGGGCTGACCGAGCTCGTAGAAGTAGCGGTGGGCCAGCTTGGCGGCGGTGTCGATAGCGTCGCCGCCGCCGGAGTACGAAGAACATCTTGGCCGGACATCGGCGCCCGCTCGGCGAGCGCGTCGGCGAGCTCGAGTGCCGGGGGATTGGCGAAATCGCTGAACGCCGAGTACGCCTCGATCCGGCTGAGCTGGTCAGCGATCGCGGCGGCGATCTCGGGCCGCCCATGCCCGACGTTGGCGTACCAGAGGCTCGCCGTCGCGTCGAGGTAGCGCCGGCCGCCCGGTGTCCCACACCCACACGTCCTCGCCGCGTTCGATCACGAACTCGGCGTCCTTGACCGCGCCCATATCGGCAAACGGATGCCAGAGCCTTGTCACCCCGCCACCGTACCTAGCGCGCACACGTTGGCGTGTCGCATTCTCAACGCGCCGACTGGACGTGGCGGAGTGTGGGCGCCGGGCCGTCCATGCCGGCGCGCCGGCCGACCGCGGCGCTACTGCGGATCGAGCTCGATCGACTCGATCTCCGGCGGGTCGAGCGGCCGGTCCTGGCCGCCCGTGGGCAACGCCTCGATCGCATCGACGGCGTCCATTCCGGCCGTCACCTGGCCGAACACGGTGTGCTTGCCGTCGAGCCACGGCGCGCTGTCGATGGTGACGATGAAGAACTGGGAGCCGTTCGTGTTCGGGCCCGCATTGGCCATGGCCAGTGCGCCGCGCACGACCTTGTGCTGGTTGATCTCGTCCTCGAACGTGTAGTCCGGGCCCGCCGGTGCCGATCCCCTGCGGGCAGCCGCCCTGGATCATGAAGTCCGGGATCACGCGGTGGAAGATGATCCCGTCGTAGAACCCGTCGGACGCGAGCTTGCGGAAGTTTTCGACCGTCTTTGGCGCGTCCGTCGTCGAACAACTCGAGCGCGATCGTGCCGTGCGATGTGTTCATGTTGGCTGTGGACATGTCGTTCACCCTAGCGATCAGAGACCCGGCCTAGCGGGTCGTCGGCTCGAGCCGCAGCGCGTGGCCGCGCACGTTGGTGCCGCTGACCAGATCGACCACCCGCTCGACGTCGCCCTCGGGCACCTCCACAAACGCGAAGCGCTCGAGCACCCGCACGTTGCGAATCGCCTCGCCGTCCAGGCCGGTCGCGGTGCGTGATCGCGTGGATGATGTCCGAGGGCTCGAGGCCGGCCGCGCGGCCGCCGGACACGATCAGCTTCCGCGACGGCCCCTCGCCGTTGACCGAGACGTGCGGCTTCGAGTGCCGACGCGGCTTCGGCTTGACGGCTGTCGGCGCGACGTGCGCATCCTTGACCCACGGCGCGAGCTTGACGCCGGCGTGCTTCTCGATCGCCTGGATCTCGCGCTGCTGGCGGGGCTCGTAGAAGGTGATCGCGCGACCGCTGCGACCCACCCTGCCGGTCCGCCCGATCCGGTGTACGTAGATGTCGGGCGAGGTGGGGACGTCGAAGTTGATCACGTGCGAGACCCCGGAGATGTCGAGGCCCCGGGCCGCGACGTCGGTCGCTACGAGCAGCGGCAGCCGCCCGTCCTTGAACGAGATCATCACGCCGTCGCGCGAGCCCTGGGACATGTCGCCATGTATGGCCTTGACGTTCATCCCGCGGTCGCGCAGCGTGCGGTAGAGCTGATCGCAGCGGATCTTGGTGCGCACGAACACGATCGCCTGCTCCGGGCGCTCGTCCTGGAGCACCTCGACCAGGCGGTCGGCCTTCTCGCGTGGCTTTACCTCGAGCGCGAACTGCTCGACGGTGTCGACGGTCAGCGTCGCCGTCTTGACCTTGATCGTGATCGGGTCGTACAGGTACTGGTCGGCGAGGCGGCGGATCTCCGGCGGAATCGTGGCCGAGAACAGGGCCGTCTGACGACTCGAGGGGGTGAGCGACAGGATCCGCTCGACGTCCTCGAGGAAGCCGAGGTCGAGCATCTCGTCGGCCTCGTCGAGGACGACGAACCGACACGCGTTCAGGATCAGCGAATGGCGTGAGATCAGATCCTTGACCCGGCCCACCGTTCCGACGACGACGTGTCCGCCGGCCCGGAGCTGGGCCTGCTGGCCGCGGATCGGCGCCCCGCCGAACACCGCCACCACGTCCACCCCGCGGCGCTTGCCATAGGCGCGCAGCGCCTGCGTGACCTGGATGCAGAGCTCGCGCGTCGGCGTGAGCACGAGCCCCTGGACCTCGTGCTCCTCGGGATCGACGTACTGGAGCATCGGCAACCCGAAGGCCGCGGTCTTGCCCGATCCCGTCTGTGCCTGCCCGATCACGTCGGCACCGCGGAGCAGCGGCGGGATCGCCTCCTCCTGGATCGGGCTGGGCGACTCGTAACCCACATCCCTGATCGCCTCGAGGATGTCGGGCGCGAGATCAAGATCGGTAAAACTCGTCATTACTAGATGAAGATAGTCGGGCGCCCCGCGGGGTGGCGCCTGCTATGCCCTGGTGGGGATCCGGTCGGACTTGACAACCAACCCTTCGGCACCTAACATTTAGGTACCTCATGAATCTTGGATGGGCGGTTGGGACCGTTCGCCCGCGAGCACAAACCATCTTCAGGCCATGACAACCACCTCCCCCGCTTCGAACAAGATCGACGCCTACGTCTGGCGCATCAGCCTCGTGGTGATCGTCGGATCGATCATGTCGATCCTCGACACGACGATCGTCAACGTCGCGCTCGCCACGCTCGGACGCGAGCTGCATTCGACGATCTCGCAGATCCAGTGGGTCGTGACCGGCTACATGCTCGCGCTCGCCGCCGTGATCCCGGTCACCGGCTGGGCGGCCAAGCGCTTCGGCGCCAAGCAGGTCTACATCACCTCGCTGGTGCTGTTCACCCTGGGCTCGGCCCTGTGCGGGCTCGCGACCTCCACCACCGAGCTGATCGTCTTCCGCGTGATCCAGGGCATGGGCGGCGGCATGATCCTCCCGATCGGCCAGCTGATGATGGCCGACGCCGCCGGCCCCGAGCGCATGGGCCGCGTGATGAGCATCGTCGCCGTGCCGGCGATGCTGGCGCCGATCCTCGGCCCGACGATCGGCGGACTGATCGTCGACAACGCCAGCTGGCGCTGGATCTTCTACGTGAACGTCCCGATCGGGGCGATCGCCGTGTTCGCGGCGCTCCGCTTCCTCCCCAAGGTGCAGCGGCAGCCCGCCAACCCGCTCGACACGCTCGGTCTCGTGCTGATGGCCACCGGCGTGCCGCTGCTCACCTACGGCCTCGCCGAGGTCGGCGTCACCGGGAGCTTCACGGCTACCAAGGTCGTGGTCTCCTGCCTCCTCGGCCTCGCGCTGATCATCGCCTTCGTGTTCCACGCCCTGCGCACCCGTTATCCGCTACTGAACGTACGCCTCTACCGCCGGCCCACCTTCTCGTCGGCCTCGTTCGCGATGTTCTTCCTTGGCGCCGCCCTGTTCGGCGGCATGATCCTGCTGCCGCTGTACTGGCAGGGGATCCGGCATGAGAGCGTCCTCGACACGGGCCTGCTCACCGCTCCCCAGGGCCTTGGCATGGCTCTGATGATGCCGCTCGCGGGCAGGCTGACCGATCGCTGGGGCGGTGGCCCGCCGGCGCTGATCGGAGTCATCGTGACCACGCTTGCCACGATCCCGTTCGGGACGATCGGCTCGCACACGTCGATCGGCTGGCTCTCGACGGCGATGTTCATCCGCGGCATGGGAATCGGCTTCGCCTTCATGCCCGCCATGTCGGCTGCCTTCGCCTCGCTCGATCGCTCCGAGCTCCCTGACGCGACGCCTCAGCTCAACGTGCTTCAGCGCGTCGGCGGATCGATCGGGACGGCGCTCCTGGCCGTCGTCCTGCAGCGGGCATTGACCGGCGCGCACACGCTGAGCGCCGCCGCGTCTGCGTATGGCACGGCTTTCTGGGCATCGGCTGTGCTGACCGCACTGGCGATCATCCCGTGCATCGTGCTGGTGGTCACCGAGCACCGGGCACGCCAGGCCAAGCGCGCGTCCGCGGCCTCGGCCGAGGTCATGGCCGAGGCGGTGGCGGCGTGAGCACCGAGCCGGTCAGGACCGAATCGGCGCTGGCCGCCGTCGATGCCCACGAGCAGGTCGGCCTCTCGTTCAAGCGCGCGATGGGAGCCATGCGCCGGCTGCGCGGACGCGAGACGCATCACCCGGGCGAGCTGAGCTATGCCCAGTACGGACTGCTCTTCAGTCTGGCCGGCGGATGCGCCCTGTCATCCCGGGAGCTGGCCTATTCGGCCGACGTAACGGCGGCGACCGCGGCGCAGATGCTCGAGAGCCTCGAGGCCGCGGGCATGGTCGAGCGCGTCCGCTCCCCTGAGGACAAGCGCGTCGTGCTCACCTCGCTGACCGACCGCGGCCGCGAGGTGATCGAGGAGCGGCGGGCGCGCCAGGAGCCACGGTGGCGAGCGGCGCTCTCCGAGTTCAGTGACGACGAGCTGCTGACCGCGGCCGCCGTGCTCGAGCGGATCCGCGCGCTGTTCGACGAGGTCGCCGAAGCTAACGACTGACGCTGATCAGCTCCGGGAGCGGCGGCAGCGGCTCGGCTGGTGCTTGCATTTCCGGCTCCGGCGGCAGTTCCGGCAGCGGATCCATCCTGCTCTCAAGGCCGAGGTCGATCAGCTCATCGAGCATCCCCAGCACCGCGGCGTGGGACTCCTCGCTGTGGCGCCGGCCGAGCGATCGCACGAGATAGAAGGCGATCTCGTCCGGCCCGTGGTCCGGCCGCGGCTCGGTCGGGCGCCGGCGCAGGCGACCGCGCTTCGAGTAGACCGTGCGGGCCCAGGCGATCGCGTGGCGTGCGCGGCGCAGCTGGAGCGCGTAGCTGCCGCGGGTGCCGACCGACTCGGCCGCGTAGCGGTACAGGTCTGGACGGCGTCCCTCGTCGATGTCGTCGTTGTAGGCGCGCAGGAGCGCGCCGATGATCGGACAAACCGAGACCGGGTGATCGCTGAAGCGCTCGCCGGCCAGCATCGAGGCCAGCTCCATGATGCAGACGACCGGGCCCGGCTCGTTGTGCCGCCCCACGCCCAGTCGAGCTGTCTGATAGGTGGCCCCTTCGGGGGGCAGGGTTCCCTCCATACCGACCCAGGATTCGGCCGCTGGGCCGCAATGCCTGAGTCAGTCCGGCGGATCTGGACGGCTACCCGACGCTGAGGGCCCCGTCCAGGTGCGGAGTGCCCTTGACGGCGCCCCGCACGCCGAACCGGGTTTCACCGGACGGGCCGCCACCTTCGACGAACTCGACGCGCGCCGGAAGCAGGATCGGCTTGCGGAACGCGACCTCGACCGTGAAAGCATCCGGCAGCCTCGACTCGAGCGCCGCCAGGCACCGAGCCTTGGTCCACATCCCGTGGGCGATCGCCGCCGGGAAGCCGAACAGCCGAGCGCTCAGCGGGTGCACGTGGATCGGGTTCATGTCGCCCGACACCGAGCCGTAGCGGCGCCCCAGATCGCCAGGCAGCTTCCACGTGGCGGACGGCTCGAGCTCCGCGGCCGATGGAACCTCCGGGCCGTCTGCCGACTCCGAGCCGGGCCCCCGGCGGAGGTTGGTCGAGACCTCCTCCCACACGACCTCGCCACCGACGCTCGCCTCGCTGCGAAGCGAGAACTGCCGGCCGCGCGGGTGCGGCTCCACGGGCGTGGCCCAGACCCGCAGCGACAGCTCCTCGCCGAGCCGGACCGGCCGGAGCTGGGTGATCCGGTTGTGGATGTGGACCAGGCCGATGGCCGGGAACGGGAAGCTCCCGTCCGTCATCAGCGCCAGCTGCATCGGGAACGCGAGGATGTGCGGATAGGTGGCCGGGAGCTGGTCGCGCAGGGAGAACCCACACACCCGGTCGTACGCCGCCAGCCGATCGGGGTCGACCGCCACGCCGTTGCGCACCAGCGTCAGATCGGGCACGTCGTCCCCACCGCCGCTCCCGACGAACGGAATCCGCGACACGCCCGGGATCAGCCCCGCGCCCGCGCGGGCGAACAGCGGCAGCATCCGCGGAGAGGACGAGAGCTCGCGCACGGCCACGACTAGGCTCCGATCAGTGACTGGCCGCAGACCCGGACGACGTTCCCGGTCACACCCGCGGACCCCGGGCTCGCGAACCAGGCGATCGCCTCGGCGACGTCCAACGGCAGCCCGCCCTGGGCGAGACTGTTCATCCGCCGGCCCGCCTCGCGCGTGGTGATCGGCATCGCCGCCGTCATCTGCGTCTCGATGAAACCGGGCGCGACCGCGTTGATCGTCGCGCCCCGATCGGCGACCGCAGGCGCCCACGCTTCGACGATCCCGATCACGCCGGCCTTCGACGTCGCGTAGTTCGTCTGGCCGGCGTTCCCAGCGATGCCGCTGATCGACGACACGCACACGATCCTGCCGTTGGCGCGCACGACGTCGCGGGCGAACAGCTCCCGGTCGATGCGCTGGGGCGCGATCAGGTTGATTCCCAGCACCATGTCCCAGAGATCTGGGCTCATCCGGCCGAGCGTCTTGTCACGGGTCACGCCGGCGTTGTGCACGACGACGTCGACCCCACCGTGGCGCTCGAGCAGGTGGTCGGCGATCTGCGCCGGGGCCGCTTCGTCGGTGATGTCGAGGGTGATCGAGGACCCGCCGATCCGGCCGGCCACGGCCTCGAGGTCGGCGGCCTGCGCCGGCACGTCGAGCCCGACCACGTGCGCGCCGTCGCGCGCCAACACCTCGGCGATCGCCTCGCCGATCCCGCGCGAGGCTCCGGTCACGAGCGCGACCCTGCCGTTCAGCGGCTGCTCCCAGGCGATCACCTCCCCGGTGTCCTCGGCGACTGGGGCGCCGATCCTGATCACCTGGCCCGACACGTAGGCCGAGCGCGGCGAGAGCAGGAACCGCAGCGTCGACTCGATCGCATCCTCGGAGCCGGGGGCGACGTAGACGAGCTGCGCGGTGGAGCCCCGCCGGACCTCCTTGCCGATCGAGCGCACCAGCCCCTCGAGCGCCCGCTGGGCGATCGCCGCGGGAGGCCCGTCGCAATCCTCAACCGGCGTCCCCATCACGATCACGCGCCCGGACCGCTGAACGCGGCGGATCGTCGGATGGAAGAACGCGTATGCCTCGTGCAGGTCCTCGCTCGAGGCGATCCCACTGGCGTCGAACACGAACGCCTTGAACGTCTGGTCCGATGGCGCCACCTCGGCGTTGAAGATTCGCGCCTCGAGTCCCGCGTCGGCCGCGGCCGTCCGCACCTCGGTGCCCACTGGCGTGTGCACGTCGGCCTCGATCCCGGCCAGCACCCGCGCAATCGCCGGCGACAGCCGCGAGCCTCGAGCCGCCCCGAGCAGCACCGGTCCATCGATCACCGGCCGGCCGGGCTCGTAGCGATCGAGCCTGACCGGCGCCGGCAGCCCGACCTGCTTGGAGACGATCTTCCCGACCGGGGTGTTGATCAGCTGCTGGTAGCGATCGCTCATGCCGCGGCCTCCATGATCGCGACGACTCCAAGGCCGCCGGCGGCGCAGATCGAGATCACGCCCTGGCCGCTGCCCTGGGAGTGGAGCGTCTTGGCCAGCCCGGCGACGATCCGGGCGCCGGTGGCGCCGAACGGATGTCCCGCGGCGAGCGAGCCGCCGTGGGTGTTGAGCTTGCCGCGATCGATCTCGCCCAGAGGCTCCTCGAGCCCGAGCCGCTCGCGGCAGAAGACCGGGTCCTCCCAGGCACGCAGTGTGCAGAGGACCTGCGAGGCGAACGCCTCGTGGATCTCGTAGAAGTCGAAGTCCTGGAGCGAGCGGCCGTTGCGAGCCAGCATGCGCGGCATCGCGTAGGCCGGAGCCATCAGCAGGCCCTCGCGCTTGTGCACGTAATCGACGCCGGCGGTCTGGGCGTCCACGAGATACGCCTGGACGGGGATGTTCCGCTCCGCCGCCCACTCCTCGCTGGCGAGCAGGACAGCCGACGCGCCGTCGCTGAGCGGTGTCGAGTTGCCCGCCGTCATCGTCCCCTCGGGGCCGCCGAACACCGGCTTCAGCTTGGCGAGCTTCTCGACGCTCGAGTCGGGGCGGAGGTTCTGGTCGCGCTCGAGGCCCAGGTAGGGGATGACGAGGTCGTCGAGGAAGCCGCTCGCGTAGGCCTCGGCGAGCTTGCGATGGCTCTCGACCGCGAGCTCGTCCTGCTCCTCGCGGGTGATCCCCCACTCGCGGGCCATGATCGCCGCGTGCTCGCCCATCGACAGCCCCGTTCGGGGCTCGGCGTTGCGCGGGATCTCCGGCACGATCTGCTGGGGGCGGAGCTTGGCCAGCGCCTTGAGCCGGCCGGCGTTGCTCTTGGCCCGGTTGACCTCGAGCAGCACCTCGCGCAGATCCTCGTTGACCGCGAGCGGTGCGTCCGAGGTCGTGTCGACCCCGCCGGCGATGGCCGAGTCGATCTGGCCCATGGCGATCTTGTTGGCGACGAGAACCGTCGCCTCGAGGCCGGTCCCGCAGGCCTGCTGCACGTCGTAGGCGGGCGTCTCGGGCGCCAGCCTGGAGCCGAGGACCGATTCGCGGGTGAGGTTGAAATCGCGGCTGTGCTTGAGCACGGCGCCGGCGGCCACCTCCCCCAGTTGCTCGCCCTCGAGATCGAATCTGGTTACCAGCGCGTCGAGCGTGCTGGTCAGCATGTCCTGGTTGGACGCGCGCGCGTATGGCCCGTTCTGACGGGCAAAGGGGATCCGTATGCCGCCGAGCACTGCCACGCGGCGACCGTTTGCATTCATCTCTGACCTGCTCCTCAGTGACGTTGTTACAGAGGTGTAGGTTACTTTGGGTCCCTGACCGCGGTCGCGGTCGTGAAGCCGCCCCCGGCGGTGGCCCTGCGCACGAGGCTCGGCGCGAGGATCCGCAGCGCCGCCGCAATCCAATACGGGCGGGGCACGTAGCGCTCGGCCTTGCCGCCCGGACCGGCCTCGATGATCGCCTCGGCCACCCGATCGGGCGAGGAGACGATCCACCGGGTGTGCGGCTTGGCGAGCAGCTCGGTCGCCGGGAAGCCCTCCGTCGCGATGAAGCCGGGAAGCACGGTGCCGACATGCACTCGGTGCGGCAGCTCCTCGGCATGCAGGGCGTCGCTCCAGCCAACCAGGGCGAACTTGCTCGCCGAGTAGGCACCCGCGTTCGGACGCGAGACCCGGGAAGCGGTGCTGGCGATGTTGACGATCGAGACCCGCCGGTCGCGCTTGGCCGCCGCCGTCCGGCGCAGCAGCGGCAGCAGCGCCTCGGTGAGCCGCACCGGCGCCTCGAAGTTCAGCTTCATGTGGCGCTCGATGTTCTCCCACCCGCCCTCGTCGAACCTGCCGCGCCACGACGAGCCGGCATTGTTGACGAGCATGTGCAGCTCGCCCCCGTGCTCGCGCTGCACGACCTCCCGGACCCGCTGCTGGAGCGTCCGCCTCGGTCAGGTCGAGCGCGATCACGGTTGCGCCCCCGAGCTGGGCGGCGAGCTCGTTCAGGTGCTGCTCGCGGCGCGCGACGAGGATCAGCCTCGCGCCCGGCTCGCGCGCGATCCGCCGCGCGGCCGCCTCGCCGATGCCGCTCGAGGCGCCGGTGACGAGGGCGACGAAGGGCGAACCGGGCGTTGCGCTCACGGCCGCCGATCCTATCCGGCCGCCGGGCGCTAGGTGTTGAAATCGAATGCGCCGCGCCCGAGCGGGATCAGCGCGCGTGGAGTACAGCGGCCACAGCAGCTTGGCCGGCCAGCGGGCGCTGTTCGTGAGCGTGTTGACGCCGCGGCGCTCGGCTCCGGGTCGAACTTCTTGCCCACCCACGGCATCCACGCGTCCGTGATCGAGCCGATCAGCCTGTCGGCGAGCGGGTGCATCGTCCACGTGACGAGGATCCCCTCCGTCTGGCCGCTGATCCCATCGGCCGGCTGCCCGCACAGGAACAGCTCCTGAAGGTCGTTGAGCGCGCCCTCGCGGTCCTCGGCGGCGCTCGCTCCCGAGCTCCTTGATCCAGTCCCACGCCTCGTCGCGTGCCGCGCCGGCATCGGTCTTGCCCTGCTCGCGCAGCCTCGCGACCCGCTCGGCCACCCGTCCCTTGCGCAGCTCCGGCCTGCCCGTTCGGGCTCTTTCGACGTGCCTTCGTGCCCTGCGGCATCGGGCCTCCCTTCGTCGCCTGGATTACGATCGCGATCCTATCCGTGCCGGTCGCGGCGCGCGTGGTTCGCGAAGGGGGTGAACGAGACGCCGCGGGGAACCTCGCGCGAGGCGGCCGTGCGCTACCTATGGTTACCGGTCGGGGTCGCCGAGCGTCTCGCGCGCCCTCAGCGCGAGCTCGAGCTCGAACCGGCCGTCGGGGTGCTCGAGCGCGTCGCCGAGGAGCTCGCGCAGCTTGCCGAGCCGGTAGCGCACCGTCTGCGGGTGGACGTGGAGCTCGGCCGCGATCCCGGGCGTGTGGCGCTGGTGGTCGAGCCACGCGCGCAGCGTCTCGATCAGGCGCTCGCGCTCGGGACCGGGCAGCGCGGCCAGCGGCGCGAGGTGTCGCTGCACGAGCGCGCCGGGCCATCTCGCCGTCCTGCGCGCACGATCATCGCGGCCAGGTGCTCGGGAGCGCGCGTCGGCGCCTGCGCCGGCAGGGCTCCGCGCTGCACCAGCTCGAGCGCCATCCGCGCCCACCGCAGCGAGCGGCCGGCGTCGTAGGGCGCCACGCTGGGGCCAAGCGCGGCGCGGCGTCTGGCCGAGCGCGCGCCTGAGCGCGGCCTGGCGGCCCGGGCCGTCCGGGTCGGGGAGGACGAGCCATGCACCGACACCGTCGGAGCCGACGAGCGCGTCGATGTCAAGCCGGCGGGTAACGCCTCCCGGCTCGTCTGTCTCGAGCGCGAGCACGGCGACCGCCTTCGGGAGCGGCCACCGCGCCAGCTCGGCCGCGTGCTCGATCGCCTCGGGGTCGTGGTTCTCGATGTCGAGCAGCAGCGACGCGAGCCGGCGGCGGCGGCGCTCGCGCTCGCCCGCCTCGTCCGACTGCATCCGCAGGTAGCCCTCGACGACGTCGGTGGCCAGCTCGTCGGTGTAGACGAAGATCGCCTCGGCGAGCGCGATCACCGTCGGCGCCGGGATGCCCGCCGCCGCGGCCAGGTCGGCCGCACCCCGCCAGGCCGCACGCGTTCCGGTTCGCCAGGCCGCACGCAGCGCCTCGAGGCTGCGGCCGGACTGGAACTCGGCCTCGCCCAGCCGCCGCCACACCTCGGCCGTGTCGCCGGGCGGACGCTCGCCGCGCTCGACCGCGTCGAGGAACGACTTGATCGCCTGCTCGATCCCGAGCCGTGATCCCGATTCCCTCTGGGCTCCCGAGCACCTCGGCGTAGACCGGGTTCTCGGCCCGAACCGCCGAGACGATGCCCTCGACGAGCGAGGCGACACCGGCTCTGACAGCGGCAACCGTGTCCTCGGGTACGCGTTCGCCGAGCCAGGTCCCCGCAGGCATTGTCACATTGTGACAAAGAGGCGCCGTGAAGACTTGGGGCCCGGGCTAGATGAGGGCGCCCCTGCGGGCGTAGGGTCCCGTCGCATGAGCGCCACCCCCGCACGCCGCAGCATCACCAAGACGCACGAGCGGATCGCGCAGCTCGGGTGGGAGCCCACCTACCACGAGCCGGCCGTCCGCTATCCGACTCGCTATCGGTTCCCGAACAAGGCCAAGGACCCGATGAAGCACATCATGCGCGAGTACCTGCCGATGGAGCTCGAGAAGGACGAGCGCGTCTACGGCGGGCTCGACGCGGCGGTGCGGGCGGACATGCCGAACAAGGCGCACGAGCGCTGGCTCGAGATCCTCAAGCCGTTCATCACCGTGACGAACTTCGCCGAGATCGGCGCCGGGCGCTGCATGTCGATGCTGATGAGCGCCGTCCCCAACAACGAGCTGCGCAACGGCTACCACGTCCAGTTCGTCGACGAGATCCGCCACACGGGCATGCAGATGTCGCTCGCGCGCTGGTACGCGAAGAACGTCCCCGACCCGGCCGGCTGGAACCTCGGCCCGAAGGCGTTCTGCAACTCGGTGCTGACCAACCCGGGGCTGAACATGCTCAGCCACTTCATGGTCGGCGACCCGATCCAGTGCGCGTTCACGCTCCAGGTCGTCGCCGAGACCGCGTTCACGAACGTCGTCTTCGTGGCGCTGCCCGACGTCGCCGCGCGCAACGGCGACTTCACCCTGCCGACGACCTATCTGAGCGTCCAGTCCGACGAGGCGCGGCACATCTCCAACGGCTACGCGACGCTGCTCACCGTGCTGCAGGACGACCACAACGCGCCGCTGATCGAGCGCGACCTGCAGCAGGCGTTCTGGATCAACCACGCCTTCATCGACATCTTCTCGGCCGTGGTCATGGAGTACTTCTCGCGCGACCGCTCCGACCCCGAGTCCTACCTGGACAAGTGGGACCGCTGGGTCCGCGACGACTGGCATCGCGCCTACGTGATGAAGCTCGGCAAGCTCGGGCTCAACATCCCGACCGACATCTTCGAGCGCGCGCGGGAGCGGCTCGTCGAGGGGCGTCCACCACCGCCACGCGATCCTCGCGTTCGCCGCCTGGCCGCTGGCCCACTGGCGCTTCGACCCGCTCGACGAGCGCGACTTCGAGTGGTTCGAGAACAAGTACCCGGGCTGGTACGCCCAGTACGGCGCCTTCTGGGAGGCGTTCCGCCAGCGGCACCGATCCGGCCGCCGGCTTCCTGCCGCTCCAGTTCATCAACCTGGCGCCGCCGTTCTGCTGGACCTGCCAGGGCCTCTGCGTCTCCGAGGGCGACCGGCGCCACCGGATCGTCGGCGGGCGCACCCGCTTCTACTGCTCGCACGAGTGCCTGTGGATCGACGAGTCGAACCCGGGCCGCTACACCGGCGACCGCAACTTCCTCGACCGCTACCACGGCTGGGAGGCCTCGGAGGTGATCCAGGACCTCGGCTTCGTGCGCGCCGACGGCGAGACGCTGATCGGGCAGCCGCACCTCGGCTCAGAACGCCGGTGGACGCTCGAGGACATCCGCCGGCACGACCTCCGGTTCGTCTCACCCAACATCCGGGTGGCGGCCGAGCTGGGCCTGCCGACCGGCGACTGGAGCGGCGACCCCGAACGGAAACGGTGCGGTACCGGCCGGCATGGCGGAGACCGATCTGCCGACTGGGATCGCGCTGCGGTGAGCCCCCGCGTCCGCTTCGAGCCGATCGGCGAGGAGATCGAGTGCGCGACTGACGAGACCGTCCTCGACGCCGCCTTCCGCCAGGGCTACAACCTCGTCTACGGCTGCCGCGAGGGCCAGTGCTCGGCCTGCAAGTGCTTCCTGCTCGAGGGCGACGTCGCGCTCAAGCGCTACTCCAACTTCGCCCTCTCCGACACCGAGCAGCTCGAACGGCTACTCGCTGATGTGCCGGGCGATGCCCGAGCAGGACCTCGTCGTCGAGCTGCTGCACTACGACCCCGACGGCTACCGGCTCGAGCACGCGATCCGAGACGGCGCGGCCGTGGTCGAGACGGTCGAGCCGCTGACGCACGACATCGCGCGCCTCGTGCTCCGCTGCGCCCATCGCATTCGACTTCACCCCCGGCCAGTACGTCGACCTGCACGTGCCTGGGGACTCGAACGGCGCCCGGCGCTCGTTCTCGATGGCGAACCTGCCCGGTGACGGCCGGATCGAGCTGATGATCAAGCGCTACCCCGGCGGGCGCCTCTCCGGAATGCTCGACGGCGAGATCAAGGCCGGCGACCGGATCGAGTTCACCGGTCCGTACGGGAGCCTGCGGGCACGCGAGAACGACCGCCCGATCCTGATGATCGCCGGCGGCTCCGGGATGGCGCCGATCCTCTCGCTGCTGCGCGAGTACGCGCGGCAGGGCTGCGAGCGCCCGGTGCGCTTCTTCTACGGCGCCCGGACCGAGCACGACCTGTTCCACCTCGAGGAGATCCGCGCCCTCCGCGCTGTCCGACTTCGAATTCACCCCGGTGGTCGAGCGGTTCGTGCACGAGGCCGTCGACGAGTTCCTGACAGGACGATTCGCTGACCGGACCCGACGTCTACATGTGCGGCCCGCCGCCGATGGTCGAGGCCGCCGAGGAGATGCTGGCCTCGCACGAGATCGACGAGCAGCGGATCTTCATCGACAAGTTCACGACCTCGGCCGACGCCGAGCCGGCCGAGGCGGCGTCTCAGACTTCGTCAGGGCCCGCGCCGCCGGTCAAGCGGGTCGCCGACGCGCCCGGGCCGGCGGTCGACGAGGCCGAGCGCGATTTCGCCTGGTACACCCCGGCCAAGCGCCGGGCGACGCTGTACGAGGACGTCACGATCGACACCCAGCCCTCGGTCCACCGCCACCTCACGCGCGGCTGGCCGGTCAGCTTCGAGGACGGACGCGGCACCTGGGACGACGGCTCGACAGCGCTGCGCTGCGCTGACTGGTTCGCCTTCCGCGACCCGGGCGAGCAGTGGGAGCGGCCCTTCTACCAGAGCGAGACCGCGATCGAGCATCAGATCGAGGGCGCGATGCGCTCGGCCGCCGGCGAGGGGCTGATGGAGGACTTCGACGATGACTGGGTCGAGTTCCTGCGCCGGTCGCTGCAGGTTCCGGCCTACGTCGAGCACGGGCTGTGGTTCGCGCTGGCGACGATCGCACGCGACTGCCTGTCCGACTCGGTCGCCACCTGCGTGTGCCTGCAGGCGGCGATGAAGCAGCGCTCGGCGCAGGCGATCGTGCTCTACGCGATGGACCTCGAGCAGCACCACGGCGCGTTCCCGATCGAGGCGGCGCGCGAGCGCTTCCTGAACGACGAGCTGTGGCAGCCGACCCGGCGCTTTCTCGAGCGGCTGGCCGCGACCCGCGACTGGGGCGAGGTGATCGTCGCCGCGAACCTCTGCTTCGAGCCGATCGTCGGCACGCTGCTGCGCCGCGAGCTCGGGATCCGCGCGGCCGCCGCCAACGGCGACACGGTGACGCCGGTGCTCGCGCGCGTCGCCACCCAGGAGTGGGAGTGGGCGCGGGCGTGGACGACCGAGCTCGTGCGCTTCCTGCTGCGAGGAGCACTCGTTCGGCGAGGCGAACCGCGAGCTGATCGACCGCTGGGTGTCCGAGTGGCAGCCGCTGGCGATGGAGGCCGCGCTTGCGCTGGCGCCGCTTGCCGAGCAGCTTCCCCACGGGATCGAGACCGAGCAGGCGCTCGAGCGGGTCCGGAGCTACTCCGAGCAGGTGCTGAGCAGCTCCGACGCCGGCGTTGCGGAGCGACAGCGGGCCGACGCCGCCGCATCAGGCGGGTGAAGGCCAAGCCGGCCGCGGCAGCCCCCGCCGCCGACGGGGCGTACGACTTCGTCGGGATCGTGATGGCCAAGAGCGCCGAGGGCGACGCGGTGGCCGAGATCCTCGGCGCGCCGGGACGACATCGAGGTGTTCGAGCAACCGGCGTTCTGGGACATCCGCGCGCGCGACCGGCTCTCGATCCCCTACGGCGAGGTCTCCGACGAGCTCGGCTACGAGATCGACGCGTACTCGATCCAGCACGAGATGTCGACCCACTACGGGCGGATGGTCGCCACCGACGACGCGCTGATGCTGTTCTCCGATCCGACCGAGGCGATGCAGTACCTGATGTCGTGAGCGCGTCGGACTGGATCGTCACCCGGGTCATGCGCGTCGTGCTCCCGCTGCGCTTCGATCCCGACCAGGCGCGCGACCTGGCCGCGACCTTCGAGCTGCGCGTGCGGCGCCTGCCCCGCCGGCGCCCCGTGCCGCTCACGGTCCGGATCACCACCGGTCGTTGCGACGTTCTCGCCGGCCCGGCGCCCGATGCGGGCGCGACGGCGACGCTCGGCATCGGCGACATGGTGGCACTCGCCCTCGGCCGCGCCGGCTGGCCGCAGCTCATGTCCGCGGGCCGGCTCGAGCTGTCCGGCGACCCGTTCCTGGCCCTGCGCTTCCCGATCCTCTTTCGCCTCCCCGCCAGCGCCAACCGATAGGGTCCGACCATGCCGGTCGAGATGAGTCCCTGGGCCCGGGCTCTGAGCTCGTTTGCGGCCTCCAAGCCGGGGAGCTGGTTCTTCCTGAACGTGGCCAACCCGATCGACCGCCGGCTGCTTCCGGCGACGAACGGCCGCATCAGCGTCGCGGTCGGCCAGCCGGTCCTGTGCCTCGAGGTGCGCGGCGCCAAGACAGGCCAGATCCGCCGCACGCCGCTGCTTTTCGCCGAGCTCGACGGCAACCTGGTGCTGATCGCCTCGGCGACGGGCCGCCCGAAGCATCCGGCCTGGTACCGCAACGTCGTCGCGAATCCGCACGTGAAGATCTACGCGCCCGGCGGTCGCACCGGCGACTACGACGCGCGCGTGGCCGACGGCGATGAGCGGGAGCGCGGGTGGCAGGCCGCCCGCGACCTGTACCCCGGCTTCGACGTCTACGAGGGACGCACGACGGGGATCCGCGAGATCCCGGTCGTGATCCTCACCCGGGCGAGATAGCCGGCTCGGGCTGCGGCGGGGCGCCGACGTGCTCGCCCCGTGTCGCGGCGGTCGCCGCGGGCGCCGGCGACAGGGCGCCGCCGGGGCAGTCGGCGCAGCGGACCTCGCGCCGCGGGTTCTGGATCCCGACCAGCGCCAACAGGCCGCCGAGGATCGCGAGTCCGGCGCCGATCCCGATGCCGAGCCGGAACGAGTACACCGAGGCGTTGACGAGCGCCGTCTCGATCTCCGCCCGCTGCGAGCCGCTGACCCCGGTGACGGTGGTGACGAGCGGCTTGGTCTTGGCGCGTTGCGACGGCCGCCTGCGCCTGCGGCGAGAGCGTCGTGTTCTGGAGCCTCGCGTCGAGCGCGGGTGACAAAGGCTCCGGAGACGACGGCACCCAGCGCGGCGATCGCGAGCAGGCCGGCGATCCGCGCGACCGCGTTGTTGATGCCGCTGGCCACGCCGGAGTGGCCGGGCTCGACCGACCCGAGCACCGTCGCCGTCAGCGGCGCGACCGTGGCCGCGAGCCCGAGGCCGAAGATCGAGATGCCGGGGAGGATCTGGGTCCAGTAGTTGGCGTCCGCGTCCGTCCTGACCAGCAGCAGCAACCCGACCCCGGCGACGATCGGGCCGCCGGCCATGAAGATGTGCGGCCCGATCCGGTCGGCCAGCGCACCGAAGCGCCGGGACAGCAGGAACACGAGGATCGTGATCGGCAGCAGCGACAACCCGGCCTGGATCGGCGTGTAGCCGCCGACCTGCTGGATGAACAGGATGAGGAAGAACGTCGCCACCCCGAGCCCGGCGTACAGGCTGAGCGTCGTGAGGTTGCCGACGGTGAAGTTGCGAGACGCGAACAGCTGCAGGGGCATCATCGGCTGCGGGCTGCGGCGCTCCCAGAGCACGAAGGCCACGAGCAGCACGACGCCGCCGATCAGGGGGATCGCGACCTGGCCGCTCGCCCCAGCCGTAGCGCGGCTGCTCGATCAGCGCGAACACGGGGCCGGCCGAGCCCGAGCGCGCACAGGATCGCGCCGACGATGTCGACGTGCCCGGGATTTCGGACGTCTGATTTGAGCCGGCTCAGCAGCCACGAGCGTGATCGCCACCGGGACCAGGTTGATCGCGAAGATCCACCGCCACGAGGCAGCTTGGATCAGCACGCCTCCTCCGAGTGGCCCGATCACGGTGGCGACGCCGGTCCACGCCGTCCAGCTTCCGATCGCGGCCGCCCGCTCGTTCTCCGGGAAGGTGTCCATGATCAGCGCCAGGGTGCTCGGGACGAGCAGCGCCCCGGCTACCCCCTGCACGGCACGTGCCGCGATCAGCGCGCCGCTCGTAGGGGCGATCGCGCACAGCAGCGAGCAGGCGCCGAAGCCGATCAGGCCGAGGCGGAACACGCGCAGACGGCCGAACAGGTCGCCGAGCGAGCCGCCGACGAGCAGCAGCGACGAGAGCGTCAGCAGGTAGGCCTCGACGATCCACTGCTGCTCGGCGAGCCCGCCGTGCAGGTCCGAGCGGATCGCCGGGAGGGCGACGTTGACGATCGTGCCGTCGAGGAACACGATCCCCGAGCCGAGGATGCTCGCGGTGAGCGCGATTCGCTTGGTGGTCATCGCGCGGCCTCCGGGAGCTCGGTCATCGCGCGGCCTCCGGGAGGGCCGTCACCCCACCCCCTCCGAAAAGACCGAGTTCGGCTCATAGCCGTCGAACCGCACGCTCTCGGCAAACGGCAGTCTGGTATTCACGATCACGCAGTACGTGCGATCCCGGCGGTCGCTCGGTACGCACGTACGGAAGATGTGGCCCGGTTCGATCGTGAACGTGCTGACGAACTGTACGTTGCGCCGGAACTCGGCCGGCGCCCGTGTCGCCGATCCACGCCTGCGCCCGCGTGATCGCGTCCTCCATGGCCTTTCGATGGGACACGATCACCGGGTGATGGGCCAGGCCGGCGGCGAGCGTCACGGCCGCTACGGCTCCGAGCGCAACCCGACCCCCGTAGTCACGGGCGACGACCGACGGGAGGTCTTTGCGGTAGCGCCGGATGACCGCGCCGAGTGGGCGCGAGAGCAGCAGCACCGCGATCAGGTTCACGAAGCAGGCCAGGACCAGGGCGCCGCCGAGCGACTGCGACTCGCCGGTCAAGGGCAGCGAGTTCGCGATGACCGCGTCGAAGACGGTCACGACGACGAACGCCGGCCATAGCCAGGCACCTCTCCGTCGCCAGCGCAGCTGCGCGAGCCATGCACCGGACATCTCGAGAGAAGCGTATTGCGCGCCTGATCTCCGACCACCTCTCACAACCCGCCCGGCCATCCGGCCGCCCGATCGGTGGAGTAACCTCGGCCCTGCCCTATCGAGGGACGCACCGGAGATCCCGGAGCGGCTCCTGAAAGCGGGTCGGAGGAGATCCCGTCCGGCCCACGGACGAAGGGGAAACGCATAAATGGCGACCCACATGGCTGAGCCGGCCGCAGGCGGGACCACCGCTGCGCCCGAGCATCTCACGCTCGAGGATCGAACCTGGCTGCTCCGCGCGATGCTGCTGATGCGCGGGATCGAGGAACGGGCGATGAGCCTGTACCGCCAGGGAAAGGTTCCCGGCTCCTTCTACGACGGATTCGGGCAGGAGGCGGTGTCCGCCGGTGCGGCATTCGCGATGGCGCCGGAGGACCGGCTCTGCATCCTGCACCGCGATCTTGCCGCGCACGTGATCCGCGGCGTAACCTCCGCCCGGATCCTGGCCCAGTACATGGGCCGCGACACCGGCATCACGCGGGGGCGGGACGGCAACGTCCACTTCGGCGACCGCAACCTCGGATGCGTCGGGATGGTCTCGATGCTCCCCGACATGATGCTCGTCGCGACCGGCATGGCGATGGCGTTCAAGCTCCGAGGCGAGCCGCGCTGCGCGATGACCTGGTTCGGCGACGGCTCGACCTCGCGCGGCGACTTCCACGAGGCGATGAACTGGGCGGGCGTGCAGAAGCTCCCGGTGATCTTCGTGCTGGAGAACAACCAGTACGCGTACTCGACGCCGCTCGACAAGCAGTTCGCCGTCGATCCGGTCGAGCGAGCCGCGGCCTACGGCTTCGTCGGCGTGACCGTCGACGGCAACGACGCCGAGGCGATGTTCTCCGCCTCCTTCGACGCGCGTGTGCGCGCTCTCGCGGGTGACGGGCCGACGCTGATCGAGGCGGTCACGATGCGCATGCACGGTCACGCCGCGCATGACGACATGAAGTACGTGCCCAAGGAGCAGGTCGAGGAGTGGCGCAAGCGCGACCCGATCGACCGCCAGGAGAGCCGTCTGCGCGCCGCCGGCGTCGATGTCGACGGGCTCCGGGCCGCGGTCCAGGCCGAGATCGACGCCGCCACTGAGGAGGCGCTTGCTGCGCCGATGCCCGACCCCGCGTCGGCCACCGAGGGCGTCTTCTGCGTGGGCGAGGCCGAGCCGCTCGGGGACGGCGTGCCCCGCTGGAGCGGGTTCGCGGGAGGTGGTGCATGATGCCGACGCTCACCTATCTGCAGGCGATCACGGCAGCCCTGCGGGACGAGCTGCGCGCGGACGAGCGCGTGCTGATCATGGGCGAGGACATCGGCGTGTTCGGCGGTGCGTTCAAGGTCACGGACGGATTCGTGGATGAGTTCGGCGGCGACCGGGTGATGGACACCCCGCTGGCCGAGTCGGCGATCATCGGCTGCGCGGTCGGCGCCGCCGTGGTCGGGATGCGGCCGGTGTGCGAGATGCAGTTCTCGGACTTCATCTCCTGCGGCTTCGACCAGCTGGTCAATGTCGCGGGCAAGATGCACTACCGGCAGGGGCTCGCGGTGCCGATCACCGTGCGCCTGCCCTCGGGCGGCGGCTTCTCCGGGGGCCCGTTCCACTCCCAGAACCCCGAGGCGTGGTTCATGCACTCGCCCGGCATCAAGGTCGTCGCGCCGTCGACCGCCGAGGACGCCAAGGGGCTGCTGCACACGGCGATCCACGACCCGAATCCGGTGTGCTTCATGGAGCACAAGCACCTGTACCGGCGCGTGAAGGGCGAGGTCCCAGACGGCGTGTTCGAGACTCCGTTCACCGCACGCGTGGTCCAGCCCGGCTCGGACCTCGTCGTGATCGCGTATGGGGCGATGGTGCACGTGGCGATGGAGGCTGTCGCGGAGGTCGAGGATGCCTCGATCGAGGTGCTCGACCTACGCTCGCTGGTGCCCCTCGACCGCGACGCGATCCTCGACTCGGTCGCCCGTTGCTCGAAGGTCGTGATCGTGGACGAGGCCAACGCGACCTGCGCCGCGGGGGCCCAGGTCGCGGCGCTGATCGCCGAGCACGGCTTCGAGGACCTCGACGGGCCCGTCGTGCGGGTGGCCACGCCCGATGTCCCGATCCCATTCTCGCCGCCTCTCGAGCAGGCCGTCCTGCCCGGCGTCGAGCGAGTGAAGGAGGCTTGCCGTGAGCTCCTCGCGTACTGAGATGGGTGCGGGGGCGGCCACGCTGGTCGATGTGACGATGCCGCAGATGGGCGTCTCGGTCGCCGAGGGGACCGTGGTGGCCTGGCGGGTCGAGGTCGGCGACCGGATCGCTGCCGACGCCGACGATCTGCGAGATCTCGACCGACAAGATCGACACCGAGGTCCCGGCCCCGGTAACCGGCATCGTGGCCGAGATCCTGGTGGCGGTCGACACGACCGTGTCGGTGGGAACGCTGCTGGCGCGGATCGCGGCGGGAGACGGCGCGGGTGCGGCTGGGGGGCCGGCCGCGGCTGGGGGGCCGGCCTCGGCGCCTGGCGCCTCGCGGCCCGGACCGCGGTACGTCGGCCGCGGCGCCCGCGGGCCCTTCCGACGTGCCTCACCCCAACGGCTCGCGCGGCAACGGCTCCGCCGACCGCGCGCCGCTACTCCCCCGTTGTCCAGCGGATCGCGGCCGAGCACGACATCGACCTGGCACAGGTGGAGGGCACCGGTCGCGACGGGCGGGTGCGCAAGCAGGACGTGCTCGCGTTCATCGAGCTCGGCGCCTGATCCGCCGCTGCACATCGAGAGTCCCTACCGTCCCGACCCAGTCGCTACGGCGCCGGCCGCCGCAGGTGGTCAGCTCTCGCGGATGCGCCGCCAGATCGGCGAGCACATGAAGCGCTCGCTCGAGACGGCGGCCCATTGCACGACCTGGATCGAGGTCGACATGGGCCGCGTGGAGGCGGGGCGTGCGGAGCTCGGCGTGACGGCGCTGTCGTTCGTCGCCCGCGCGACGATCGCCGCGCTGCGCGAGCACCCGGCGCTGAACGCCTGGATGGAGGGCGAGACGCTACTCCCAGCAGGCGGATGTGAACCTGGGCATCGCCGTCTCGCTGGGCGAGGACGGCCTGATCGTGCCGGTCATCCATCGCGCCCACGAGCTGTCTGTGGAGGGGTTGGCCGCGCGGGTCAAGGACCTGGCCCGCCGCGCCCGCTCGCGCGAGCTGACGCCGGACGAGGTGCGCGGCGGCACATTCACGATCACCAACCCCGGCCAGTACGGCTCGATCATGGCGACACCGATCATCAACCAGCCCCAGGTGGCGATCCTCGACCTCGAGGCGATCGTCAAGAGGCCGGTGGTCATCACCGACGCCGACGGCAACGACTCGATCGCGATCCGGCCGATGACGATCCTCGGCATGAGCTGGGATCACCGGGCGCTCGACGGCGCCCTGGCGGCAGAGTTCCTGGCCACGATCAAGCGGCACCTCGAGGGATGGACGGGAGCCGCGTGAGCCGCGAGCTTTGGGTCTGTCACCTCGGCACGGTCGAGTATCGCGACGCGCTCGCGCTCCAGGAGCGTGTGCGCGCCGCGCGCCAGCACAACGAGATCCCCGACGTGCTGCTCACACTCGAGCACTGGCCGGTCTACACGCGCGGGCGCCGCTCGGCGCCCGGCGAACTCCCGATGGGCGAGGAGTGGTACTCGATGCAGGGCATCGAGGTGGTCGAGACCGACCGCGGCGGCAAGGTGACCTACCACGGACCCGGCCAGCTCGTCGGCTACCCGATCGTGCGCGTCGACGACGTGGTCGAGTATGTGCGCCTGCTCGAGCAGGCGCTGGTCGCGGCCCTGGCCGAGGAGGGCATTGCGGGCCGAGCGCGGTTCGACGACGGCCCGGACTTCACCGGTGTCTGGGCCGGCGAGCGCAAGATCGCCTCTATTGGCGTCCACGTGCAGCGCGGCGTGACCACACATGGGTTCGCGGTCAACGTCGAGAACGACCTCCAGCCCTTCAACTGGATCGTCCCCTGCGGCCTCGACGGCGTGCAGATGACCTCGCTGATCAAGGAGACCGGCCGCCTCGCCGGCCAGATGACCTGCTTCCGCCGCCGGGCGGCGTGGCAGCTGGCGCAGGCGTTGGGGTTGCGCCAGCGCCTGGTGAGCCTTGACCGGCTGGAGCGGGCGGCGACCTCGCTAACGGTTGCCGCCGAGTAGCGCCAGCAGCGTCCGCTCGAGCTCGCGCGGCCGATCGAACACCTGACGCCAGGTCGTCCGCACCGGCTGCCAGTTCGCCACCGTGAGCCGCTGATCCTCGACTCGTTCGAGCTCGAACTTCTGGCGCGTGCGGTGGCTCCTGTGCCCGTCGGTCTGGACCACCACGCGCTGCTCGCGCCAGACGAAGTCGGGGCGGATCGCCGGCAACCCGTCGTCGAGCACGATCCAGCCGTTGACCTCCGGGTCCGGAAGGCCGATCCGGCGTGTCAGAACCAGGAACGCCTCCTCGAGCTCGCTCCACGTTGGGGTGCGGCCGACGTAGTGGGTCTCGAGGAGGTCCCGCACCTTGGCGGCGGCGGGTCGGGTGGAGTTTCGCGTGAGCTGGTCGCTCAGAGCCGCGAGGCTGAGGACTCCGGAGACCTCGGCCTGGTCGAAGGCGCGCTCGAGCCGGCGCCGGTTGAGGCAGTCGGCGAGGTCGCACAGCGTCCGCGCGATCGTCGTGCACGGGATGCCGTTAACGGTGGTCACGTCGGCTTGCGTGAGCGTCGTCGATCGGTGCAACCTGATGCCGTCGTGGGTGCGGCTGGATCGCCGTGGCAGGGTCACGTCGACGCGTGCGCCGCCGTACCAGCGCAGGCCGTGCAGCGCGGCGGCCGACTCGTGCGAGAGGACGGCGTCCGGGCCGCAGGCGAGCACGGCGGCCATCCACCGCCCCTCGCGGGTGAGCAATGAGGGTGGGACCAGGGAATAGACGCGACGGTGGATGCGGTGGAGGCGACCGGCGGCGGCACGCGCGCTGACTGCCGGCACCGATAGCCCGCGCTCACGAAGCTGACTCAGATCGAACACCGCGTGCTGTCGCGCCGCCAACTCGGAGATGGCGCGATCGAGTGGAGGCTGGTCGAGAAAATCAACCATCTCTTGACTTTCTCGACCACCCTCGACAAGCCACCCCCACACCGTCCCGCAAACGACCGTACGCGCGCGTGACGCCGCGTGCCAATTCGGTGCAGCAAACGCCACAAAACCCCGCGTCCCCGCGGCGCTAGCCTTACAGGCATGAGTCAACCGCCGCCGCCCACACGTTCACGGGCCAATCCCGGCGGCAACTCGAACGTGCTGGGCATCCTCGGCCCCGACGTACAGCCCCACCGCGGGCGCAAGCCGCCGTGGTTCAAGGTGCCGGCGCCGGGCGGCCCGCGCTATCGCGAGCTGAGCCGGCTGATCGAGACCGAGAACCTCCACACGGTCTGCCAGGAGGCCGCGTGCCCGAACATCGGCGAGTGCTGGCAGCGGGGCACGGCGACCTTCATGATCCTCGGCGACACGTGCACCCGGCGCTGCGGCTTCTGCAACGTCAAGACCGGCAAACCGACGTGGAACGACCCGCTCGAGCCGGCGCGAGTCGCCCGAAGCGTCGCCCGCATGGGCCTCCGCCACGCGGTCATCACGAGCGTCGACCGCGACGACCTCCCTGACTACGGCGCGTCCGCGTTCGTGGGTGTGATCAGGCAGATCCGCCGCCAATCTCCAAGGACCAAGGTCGAGGTGCTGACGCCCGACTTCCGCGGCGAGGAGATGCCGCTGGCCAAGGTGATCGCCGTGCGGCCCGACGTCTTCAACCACAACGTCGAGGTCGTGCCTCGCCTGTACCCGGTCGCCCGCCGCGGCTCGAAGTTCGAGCGCTCCTGCCGCGTCCTGCGGAACGCCAAGGAAATGGGCGGCGACGAGGTGACGACCAAATCCGGCCTGATGGTCGGGCTCGGCGAGACCCACGACGAGATGGTCGAGGCGCTCGGCATCCTCCGCGAGCACCACGTCCAGGTGCTGACGATCGGCCAGTACCTGCGGCCGACGGAGAACCACCTGCCGATCGTGCGCTACTGGCACCCGGACGAGTTCGCCGAGCTCGAGCGCGCGGCCTACTCGCTCGGCTTCGACCATGTCGCGGCCGGCCCGCTCGTGCGAAGCAGCTATCACGCTGACCAGCACGTGCCCCAGTCCGAGCCCGGCGAAGGACCCCTCGCCCAGATGGCAGGAGCGGCGCTGTGATGACCCGCCGGCGCATCCTGATCCTCCTCCTCTCCGCGCTGGCGATCGCACTGATCGTCGTCCCGGTCGCCCATGCCGCCGCCGGCGGCGGATCGGCCGGATTCAGCGGCGGCGGTGGCGGCGGAGGCGGCGGCGGACGCGGCGCGGGCCTCTACATCCTCTTCCAGATCCTGATCCGGATCGCGATCATCGGGCACGGGCTCGGGGCGCTGGTCCTGATCGGGCTGCTTGTGATCGTGCTCCTGTTCCGCAACCTCGGCCCCAGGGCCCAGTCATTCTGGTCAGCGAAGGAAAGCCAGGGACGGGCGGCGCGGCGGCGCACCGAGCATCGCGAGCGCCGGGTCGAGCTCGCCGCCGCCGAGGCGTCGGAGGACGACGCGGCGTTCGCGCCCGACGTCGTCAAGCCCGCCGCCGCAAAGCTGTTCACCGACATCCAGGCCGCGTGGGATGCGAACGACCGCGTGCGGCTCGGCAAGCTCGTCGCCCCCGCCCTGCTCGAGGAGTGGAACCAGCGCCTTGACGACTTCGCGCGGCGCGGGTGGCACAACCGCACCCAGCCGGTCGGCGAACCGACCGTCGGATACGTCGGGATCACCAACCGCGGCGACGATCACCAGGACCGCGTCGTGGTCAGGATCGAGGCCAAGCTCCGCGACTACGTCGAGGACGGCAACGGCAATCGCATCAAGCGCCAGGGCAGGCTGTCTGAGACGGTACGTGTGCGGGAGTTCTGGACCCTGGCCAAGCGCAACGGGCGATGGATCCTGAGCTCGATCGAGCAGGGCGGCGAGGGCACACACGCGCTCGAGGACAAGCTCGTCGCCAACGCTTGGTCGGACGACGAATCGCTACACGACGAGGCGATGACCGAGCGCGCGGTGCAGGACGCGCTGCCGAGCGACGTCAGGCCGGCCGAGGTGGCGGACCTCGAGTTCGAGGGCGACGCGCACGCGGCCGCGCTCGACCTCAGCCTTGCGGACGGCCGCTTTGCTCCGGACCTGCTCGAGATCGCAGCTCGGCGCGCAGTCGCCGCATGGGCGGAAGCGATCGACGGCGACGACAAGCGGCTCGCGCAGATCGCCAGCCCCGAGGCCGTCCAGGCGCTGCTGCATCCGGCCGGTCCGGCGAGCCGTCTGGTCGTCCGCGGACCGAAGGTCACGCGGATCGCGATCAGCGGACTCGACGCCGCGGCCGAGCCGCCGACGATGACGATCGCGGTCCAGCTCAAGGGCCGCCGCTACCTCGAGGACCGGGCCACCACCGCCGTCCTCCAGGGCAGCGCCACCCGCGAGGCGAGCTTCACCGAGCACTGGAAGCTCGCGCTCAGCGGCGATTCGGCCCAGCCGTGGCGGATCGTCCTGGCGCGCGCGCCGGCCGCCGCCTGACCAACCCGACGCCGGACGCCGCCGGGCCGGGCCGTCCGGGCCGACTCACTACGCTGACGGCCCGATGATCCCGATCAAGGACAACATCCCGACCGACCGCTTCCCGGTCGTGACGGTGGTCCTGATCGTCCTGAACTTCGTCGCATATTTCCTCGCCATCCGGCACGGGGGATCCTTCATCAGCGGACCGGACGCACAGGAGGTGATGAAGTACGGCGCGATCCCCAAGGCGCTGACGCACTCGAACGTCCACTGCGCCGAGGTCGTCAACACGCTGAACCCGAGCAACCCGGAGATCGTCTGCAACTCGCGCCTGCTGGCCGTGAACGGGATCGCGGCGGAGAACACGCTCTCGCCGTGGCAGACCGTGTTCACATCGATGTTCATGCACGCCTCGATCCTCCACATCGGCGGGAACATGCTGTTTCTGTGGATCTTCGGGAACAACGTGGAGGACTCGATGGGTCCGGTGAAATTCGTCTTCTTCTACCTGCTGGGAGGGATCGCGGCGCTGGCGCTGCAGGTCGCGATCGCACCCAACTCGACCGCGCCCACGATCGGCGCCTCAGGGGCGATCGCGGCCGTGCTGGGCGGCTACCTGCTCATGTATCCCAAGGCGAGGGTGCTGACGTTCATCTTCATCATCCTGTTCGTCACAGTGATCGAGCTGCCCGCGCTGGTGATGCTCGGAATCTGGTTCCTCGAGCAGGCGATCTTCGCCGCAGTGGGCCTGACCAGCCCGACCGGGGGCGGCGGTGGGGTGGCGTACTTCGCGCACATCGGCGGGTTCGCCTTCGGGTTGCTGACGATCCGGCTGCTGGCCACGAACGTCAAGAAGGTCCCGCCGCGGGCCCCGGCGTACTGAGCCGATGCGTGGCGTGATCCTGATCGTGGCGCTGGTTTTCATCGCGGCCCTCGGGGCGCTGACCGTCATCGACATCGTCCGCTACGGCCTATCCGCGGTTGACGTGGCCGCGATCTTCGTGCTCGTGCTATTCATGACGGGCATCGTCGGAGCCCTGCGTCAACCTCCAGCCGAATGACTGACCTAGGGGTACTGCAACAAGGGAGAATTCGCCGCGACGTTCGCGAGGCCGAGCGCCGGCGGGCGCGACGGCGCAGGAGATTGCGCGACATGGCCGGCGTCGTGCTCGTGGGGCTCTTCGCGCTCCTGGCCTTCATGGCCTCGCGGCTGAGCGAGAAGTCGCCCGCGACGCCCCACGCCGTCGTCGTTCGTGCGCCCCGGCCGCACCGGGCGATCTACGCCACGGCACCCGCCGCTCACATGGTGCGTGCCACGTTCAAGGCGCCGGTCCGCTCGGGGCTGCTGTTCGACGTGCGCAGCGGACACGTGCTGTGGCAGCGCAACCCCGATCAGCGGCTCCCGATCGCAAGCCTGACCAAGATGATGACCGCGCTTGTCGTGGTCGCCCACGCCAGGCCGAGCGCGAAGGTCCTGATCACCCCCGATGCGCTGCACTACTCGGGGTCGGGTGTCGGGCTACTCCCAAAGGGCAAGCGGGTCCTACTCGAGGACCTGCTCTATGGCCTGATGCTGCCCTCAGGGAACGACGCCGCGATCGCGCTGGCCGACCACGTGGCGCGGACGCAGTCGCGGTTCATCGGCCTGATGAACGACCGGGCGCGAGTGATGGGGCTGACCTGCACGCATTTCACAACCGTGTCGGGGATCGTCGATCAGGGCAACTACTCGTGCGCACGCGACCTTGCGACGCTCGCCCACGCGGTGCTGACGAACAGGGTGCTGGGGCCGATCGTGGCCACCTCGAGCGTCATCCTGCCGTTCCCGATCAAGGGCCGGAAGCTCTACCTCTACAACAACAATCCGCTCCTGCGGCTTGGCTATCCGGGAACCGACGGCGTGAAGACCGGCTACACGGTGGCGGCCGGCCGCTGCCTGGTCGCGGCGGCCCGGCGAGGGCGAACGTGGCTGGGGATCGTGCTGCTGCACTCGAACGACCCGCCGGGCCAGGCGCAGCAGCTGATGAACGACGCCTTCGCGCACCGCGGACGCTGATCCGCCTAGAGTCCCGGTCCGCCCGGCCCGTCTAACGCTCGACGAAGTACGCGCCGCTTCCCTGGCCGCTCGAGAACCAGCGGCTGGTGACGGTCTTCTTGCGCGTGTAGAACTCGACGGCGTCGGTTCCGTGGGCGTGCAGGTCGCCGAGGAAGCTGTCCTTCCAGCCCGAGAAGGGGAAGAACGCCACCGGCGCCGCGACGCCGATGTTCACGCCCACCATCCCCGCCTGCACCTCGTGGCGGTAGCGGCGGACCGACGCTCCCGACTCGGTGAAGATCGAGGTGCCGTTGCCGAAGCGGCTCGAGTTGACGATCCCGATCGCCTCGTCGAGCGAGGCGGCGCTGATCACGGTCAGGACCGGACCGAAGACCTCCTCGCGCGCGATATCCATCTCGGGAGTGACGTCGTCGAGAATCGTCGGCCCGACGAACGAGCCGCCGGAGTCATCGAGGACGCCGCGCCCGTCGACGAGGACCCGGGCACCGTCGGTGACACCGCGCTCGATCCAGCCGACGATCCGATCCCGCGCGGTGCACGAGACCACCGGGCCGACGTCGACGGACTGATCGAGCCCGTCGCCGACGTGCAGCGCCCGGGTCGCCTCGACGAGCGGCGGCATCAGCTGCTCGTGGGCGTCGCCCACCGTGACCACCACCGAGCCGGCCATGCACCGCTGCCCGGCGGCCCCGAACGCGGACCCGATGATCCCGTCGACGGTCTTGTCGATCACCGCGTCGGGCATGACGACCATGTGGTTCTTGGCCCCACCGAGCGCCTGGACGCGCTTGCCCGCCTGCGCGGCCCGCTCATAGACGAGCCGCGCGACCGGAGCCGACCCGACGAACGAGACCGCGTCGATCCCGGGATGCGCGAGGATCCCCTCGACGACCTCGCGCCCGCCGTTGACCAGGTTGACGACGCCTTCCGGGAGCCCGAGCGCGTCGAGCTCCTCGAACGCGATCTGCTGGGTCAGCGGGACCTGCTCGGAGGGTTTGAGCACGAATGTGTTGCCGCACGCGATCGCGAACGGAAGGAACCAGAACGGCACCATCGCGGGAAAGTTGAACGGCACGATCGCCGCGCACACGCCGACCGGCTGGCGCACCGTCTCGGCGTCGATCCCGCGAGCGACGTCCTCGAGAATCCGGCCCTGCATGGTGGTCGGGATCGCGCACGCCGCCTCGACCATCTCGATCATCCGCGCCACCTCGGCCCGGGCGTCACCGATCGTCTTGCCCATCTCGGTGGTCACCGACTGCGCCAGGTCCTCGCTGCGCGCCGTCAGCCGCTCGCGGAGCTCGAACAGCTTGCGGGCACGTGCGATCGTCGAGACCGCTCGCCACTCCGGCAGCGCGTCGCGGGCTGCCGTCACGGCGGCGTCGAGGTCGGCGGCGCCCGACAGCGGGACGCGCGCGAGGACCTCGCCCGAAGACGGGTTGAGGACATCGAGCACCTCGCTCGCGTCGGCCGCGGGCGTCCACTCGCCCGCGACATAGTTGTCGAGCATGCGGGTTGTGGTGCTGCTCATGTTTGCTCCTGGGTTCCGCAATCGCCGGGTGCTCGGATCGTAGCCGCGCTCGCGCCGACCCGGCCGTCCCCCAGTTGCGACAATCGTGGGGATGATCCAGAACCGATCGGTCCCCGCCGCAACCGTCATTCCGGTGCTCGTCTACGAGGACGTGCAGGAAGCGGTCGAGTGGCTCTGCGACACCTTCGGCTTCTCCGAGCGAGTTCGGATCGGCAACCACCGCGCCCAGCTCAGCTTCGGCGACGGCGCCGTGATCGTCAGCGAGCGCAGGGTGGGCCACGTGTATGACTCCTCCGACGCGGTGATCCTCAGACCGCCGCGGCGCGGCGAGGTCAGCCACGTCGTGATGGTGCGGGTGGAGAACGTCGACGACCACTACGACTACGCGCGCCAGCGCGGCGCTCGGATCATTGAGCCCCCAGCCGACTACCCGTACGGCGAGCGCCAGTACTCGACTGAGGACCTGGCCGGCCACCGTTGGACCTTCACGCAGTCGATCAACGACGTCGCGCCCGAGGAATGGGGCGGCGAGTCCATCGGCAGCTGAACACCCGGGCGGACGTGACGCCGGCGAAGGTGGTTTTTCCCACGACAGCTGGGTAGTTCTCTGGTGATGAGCGCTCGCGAGGCAACCGCTGCCGGCCCCCGGACCAGGCCTCCGTTCCGGGCCGACCACGTCGGGAGCCTGCTTCGGCCACCGGAGTTGCTGAGTGCCCGGGAGGAGTTCGCAGCCGGACGGCTCGAAGCCGAGCGGCTGCGCGAGGTGGAGGACGAGGCGATCCGCTCGGTCGTCCGGATGCAGCACGAGGTCGGCCTGCAGTCGGCGACCGACGGCGAGTTTCGCCGCGCCTCTTGGCACATGGACTTCATCTACCAGCTCGGCGGCATCGACAAGGCGCCCGGCGACCTGCGGGTCAGGTTCCACAACGAGCAGGGGGACATCGAGTTCACGCCCGCGGCGATCCACGTCGGGGAGAAGGTCCACCTGGCCGAGCCGATCTTCGCCGATGACCTCCGCTTCCTCCAGAGCGTCGCCCCCGACGGAGTCACGCCGAAGCTGACGATCCCCTCGCCGAGCATGGTGCACTACCGCGGAGGCCGGGCCGCGATCGACGCGGACGTGTATCCGGAGATCGATCAGTTCTGGAGCGATCTGACCGGCGCCTACGCCGACCAGGTCAGGGCGGTGGCCGAGATGGGCGGGCGCTACCTGCAGTTCGACGACACGAGCCTCGCCTATCTCAACGATCCGAGCCAGCGCGAGATGGTCGCGAACCTGGGCGAGGACGCCGAGCACCTGCACGAGACCTACATCAGCCACATCAACGACGCGCTCGCGCACAGGCCGGATGGAATGACGATCACGACCCACATGTGCCGCGGCAACTTCCGCTCCTCGTGGGCGGCGGAAGGTGGCTACGACTTCGTGGCCGAGGCCCTGTTCGGCGGCCTGAACGTCGACGGCTTCTTCCTCGAGTACGACGACGCCCGCTCAGGCGGCTTCGAGCCGCTGCGCTTCGTCCCCATGGACAAGATCGTTGTCCTCGGGCTCGTCACGACCAAGCGGGGCGAGCTTGAATCGAAGGACACGCTGAAGCGGCGGATCGAGGAGGCGTCGCGGTACGTCGCGATCGAGCAGTTGTGCCTCTCGCCCCAGTGCGGCTTCTCCTCAACGGTCGAGGGAAACACGCTCAGCTACGAGCAGGAGGTCGCGAAGCTCGAGCTGATCGTCGAGACCGCCGCCGAGGTCTGGCCCTAGATCGTTTAGATGTCGAAGAACACCGTCTCGCCGGGCCCCTGCAGCCGGATCGAGAACGCGTAGCCGCCCTCGACCGGCTGCGCCAGCGAGCGTCTCCCGACGCGCTTCTGGCACCGAGGCCAGGACCGGGTCCTCGGCGTTGGCCTGCACCTCGTCGGCGAAGTAGATCCGCGTGACGCAGCGCTGGAGCATGCCCCGGGCGAACACCGAGACGTCGATGTGTGGGGCCTGGAGCACCTCGCCGGGACCCGGCACGCGCCCCGGCTTCAGGGTCACGATCTCGAAGCTGCCGTCATGGTCATCGGCCGCGCAGCGGGCGAAGCCGCGGAAGTCCGCGCGGCTCGAGCCGCCGCCGTAGCCGTGGAGGTCGGCGAAACGTCCCTCGGGATCGGCCTGCCAGGTCTCGATCATCGAGTCCGGAACCGGCTCGCCGGCGCCGTCGTACACCGTGCCGCGGATCCGGATCACCCCCGGATCCTCGGGCGAGACCGCCATCGGCCCAGCCTCCCACGGCAAGCCGATGGCGAAGAAGGGGCCCACGGTCTGCGACGGGGTCGCCCGGAAGCTCAACGCGCCTCCTCGAACGGAGTGGTCTCGGGACCGCGCAGGTAGATGTCCCAGTCGTAGGCGACGGCCCAGTCGGCGACCGTGTGCTCGAGCGAGAAGCCGGCGATCAGCCGCTCGCGCGCGGCCCGATCACGGATCGAGTTGAAGATCGGGTCGTACTCGAAGAACGGGTCGGCGGGGAAATACATCTGGGTTACCAGCCGCTGGGCGAACGCGCGGCCGAGCAGCGAGAAGTGGATGTGCGCGGGACGCCAGGCGTTCGGATGGTTTCCCCACGGGTACGGCCCGGGTTTGACGGTCGTGAACGAGAATCGGCCCTCGCCGTCGGTCAGGCAGCGCCCCGCTCCCGAGAAGTTCGGGTCCAGCGCCGCGGGCCAGCGATCCACCTTGTGGAGGTAGCGCCCGCCGGCGTTCGCCTGCCAGATCTCGACCAGGGTCCCGGCCAGCGGCCTGCCGTCGCCGTCGAGCACCCGGCCCGCGACGATGATCCGCTCGCCGATCGGATCGCCCGCGTGCTGGCGCGTGAGGTCGGCGTCGAGCTCACCGGTGACCCGCTCGGGCCCGAGCTGCGGTCCGGTCAACTCGGTGATCGTGTGGGGCAGGTAGACGAGCGGCTGCTGAGGGTGACGGAGCGCGGTCGATCTGTATGGCGGGTGGTCCATCGGCGGGTCCGCCCCGCCGGGGTCGCGCGCGTAACCGGTCGGTGTCTCAGCGCTCGAGGACAACCGCCAGGCCCTGGCCGACACCGATGCAGATCGCTGCCACCCCGTACCCGCCGCCCCGGCGCTTCAGCTCGTGCGCCAGGCCTCCGAGAATCCGGACGCCCGAGGCGCCGAGCGGGTGCCCGATCGCGATCGCGCCGCCGTTGGGGTTGACCTTGTCGGGGTCGAGTCCTCTCCACCCAGCCAGATCGGCCAGGCACTGGGAGGCGAACGCCTCGTTGAGCTCCACCACCGCCACGTCATCCCAGGTGATACCCGCCCGCTCGAGCGCAATCTCGGCCGCGCGCACGGGAGCGATGCCGAATACGTCCGGATCGACGCCGGCGGCCCCACGGCTGACCACGCGCGCGAGCGGCTCGATCCCGGCCGCCTCGGCGCCTCTCTCGTCGGCCATCAGGAGCGCCCCAGCCCCGTCGTTCAGAGAGGACGAGTTGCCGGCGGTCACCGTGCCGCCCTCGGCGAAGGCCGGCTTCAGCCTCGCCAGCTTCTCGAGGGTTGTATCCGGCCGGATCGTCTCGTCGCGTTCGAGCTCGATGCCGGGAACCGCCACCACCCAGCCGTCGTAGAAGCCGGCATCCCAGGCGGCGCTCGCCCGCTGGTGGCTGCGCAGGGCGAACTCGTCCTGGGCCGGGCGCGAGATCTCGTACATGGCGGCGAGCTTCTCGGCGCTCTTGCCGAGCGAGATCGTCCACTGACCCGGCATCTCCGGGTTGACCATCCGCCAACCGAGGGTGCTCGAGTAGAGCTCCTCGTGCTGGCGGGGGAAGCCGCGCTCCGGCTTGAGCATGATCCACGGCGCGCGGCTCATCGACTCGACACCGCCGACGACCGTGACCGAGCCGTCGCCCGACTCGATCATCCGACTGGCCTGGATCGCCGCGTCGAGGCTCGAGCCGCACAGCCGGTTCACGGTGGCCGCGGGAATGCTCGTCGGAAGACCGGCGAGCAGGACGGCCATCCGCCCGACATTGCGGTTGTCCTCGCCGGCCTGATTGGCGTCGCCGAACAAGACGTCGTCGATCCGCTCCGGGTCAAGCGATGGGGCACGCCCGAGCAGCGCCCGGACGGCGTGGGCCGCGAGGTCATCCGGTCGCACGCCCAGAGAGCGCACCGCCATAGCGTCCGAAGGGGGTCCGGACCGCGTCGAGAACGTAGGCCGAGTTCATCGGCCTCAACCTATCAATGGGCCAGGTACGGACCGATCGCCCGGTCGATCTGGCGGCCGAGCCGGCGCGCCAGGCTCCCCTGCCGATCGATCGCCCAGGTGATCAGCGCGCCGTTGTAGACCACGTCGAGGGTCTCGGCGAGCATCCGCGGATCGCACTCCTCGAGCTCGCCGGCCGCCAGCGCCGCGGCGAGCAGGTCGCTCGATCGACCGCCGCCGCGAGCGGGCATGGCGCAGCGCGAGCTCGTGGAACACGGGGTCGGTCAGGTCGAGATGGAGAAAGGCGACGTGGTTGGCGAGGATCTCCGGCGAATTGATGCCGGCGACGAGATCGGTGAGGGCGGCCCTCAGCGCCGCCAGCGGCGAGCGGTGACGGGCCAGCGAGCGGGCGAACACGGGCCATAGGTCGGTGTCGCGGCCGGCCACCTGGAGCAGCAGCCCGCGGCGAGAGCCGAAGCGCTGCACGAGCGTCGCCGGCGAGAGCCCGACCGCGTCTCCGATCCGCGCCAGCGTCAGCCCGGCAGGGCCGACCTCGCCGATCAGCCGGATCGCCTCGTCGAGCACCACATCGTCCGCGACCGTCCTCGGGCGCGGCATCTCACGAGCCCGCGACGTGGGCGGCGTAGTGGCTCCCCCAGTCAGGCTGCGACCCGTCGATGTCGGTGAAGCCGTACTCGTGCATGAGGCCCCAGGTCGAGAGCGACCGACCGTTGCGCGCCGCCACGTCCGGATCTGCCGCCAGCGCCACGACGGCTCTCCCGATGTAGTGCGGGGTCTCCGAGGCGATGAAGTGACGGTCTCGCGCCGCGCCGTCGCGCCAGTTGTCCTCGGTGACGCCGAAGTGCTCGAGCATTGCCTCGGAGCGCAGGAACCCCGGCGTCAGCGCGAGTGCGGTCACGCCTCGGGAGCCGAGCTCGGCTGCCTGCCCGCGGGCGAGCCGGATCACCGCGTTCTTGGCCAGGTCGTAGAAGAAGCTCCCGCGGTAGCGGTCATCGTCTCCGTCGGTCACCTCGACGATCAAACCGCCCGCGCCCTGGAGCATCAGCGGGACCGCGTGCCAGCTCGTGATCACGTGCGTCTCGACGGCCTGACGTAGGAGCGCGAGCCCATCGTCAAGCGAGTGCTCCCAGAACGGCACGCCCCAGCCGGCCAGCGGATCCCCGCCCCAGACGTCGTTGACGAGAAGGTCGAGGCGGCCCTGTTCGCGATCGATCCGCTGTACAAGCGTCGCCACCTCCCCGGGCACGGCGTGGTCGACGGCGACCGCGATGCCGAGGCCGCCGGCGGCGCTGACAAGCTCGGCGGTGTCCTCGATCGTCTCCGGCCGGTTCATCGGCGAGGCCATCGTTCGCGTCGTGCGCCCGGTGCAGTAGACCGTCGCGCCGGCGGCGCCGAGCTCGACCGCGATCCCCCGCCCCGCTCCGCGCGTCGCGCCCGCCACCAGAGCGACCTTGTCCTTGAGCGGGTGGGGTTTCATACCGACACGGATTATAAACGAACGTTCGTTTATCTTCGGCGGACCGCGGGGCGCGCAGACCTGCCGGATCCCCCTCAACGGACCCGGGTCACAGATCTCCCCGGGCCCGCTCATTGGGACGACTAGAAGTCGAGGACGGTGCTGCCCTCGGCGACAATCGGTGAATCGACCGTCACGTCGATGTTCTCCGTGACCCACTCGGCCGCACGCCGGGAGGACTCATCGGTGCCCGCCTTGTCCTGGCAGACGGTCACGGTCTGTCCGCCGCCGTTGTCGCGGAACGCTGCGTAGCTGACGAATCCCGGCACCGTGCCGATGAGCGCCTTGACGTCCTCGTCCCTCTTGGCGAGGGCATCGAACAACTCCGAGCCGCCCTGCCCTGAATAGCTTCGAATGACCACGTACATGGTGTCTTCTCCTTTTTGCGGCTCATTGCCGCGTTGGTTGCCCTTCGACGAGCGCGTCAAAGAACTCGTTGAATCAGGCCGTCGCAGAGACAGCCGCTAAGAACAACGCCCCAGGACCGCGAACGGACGTCCGGTCTACGAACCACCGTACTCGTTGCTGCACCGAATAGCGCGGACGCCCACCGGACGGCTCGATTGTGCCGATCGGAGGTTCGCGTTGATCGCGCTCCTTAGGGGGTGGCCCAGTCGACCGAGTGGACGCGTTGCGCGCTTGCCAGACCCTTCAGGCAGAGCTCCGACGATGGACCGAAGCGCCACCGCCCCAGGTGTTCGATGTAGTCCCGACAAGCTGCCGACACGAGAATCTGGCCGCCGTGGGCGCGCCCGGTGATACGGGCTGCGAGCACAACCGACCTGCCCAGGAAGTCGTCCATCTCTTGGAAAACGTTGCCCGTATGGAGACCGATGCGTACGCGCAACGGCTGCTGGGGGTTGGCGGCGTTGTATCCGGCGAACGTCCGCTGAGCGTCTACCGAGCAGGTCAGAGCTGCGCTGGCACTCGAGAAGACGACCATGAACCCATCCCCCTGAGACTTGACTATCGCGCCGCCGTGCCGCGAGACCACCCGGCGCACAAGACCGTTGTGAGCACGGAGGACCTCAAGCCAGCGCGCCTCGCCGAGCCGCTCCATCATCTCCGTCGAACCCTCGATGTCCGTGAACACGACCGTCATCATGCCGTCCGGCGAGGTCTGGTCTCGGAAGCCGCTGCGGGCAAAATCGACCGCAGCAACGACCGCCGCGAGCGACGGCGAGGTCTCGGCGCTCAGTGGATCCACCACGGAACCCATGCCGCGATCATTGTTGCGCGTTCAACGCTCGCGCGCTAAGACCGCGCGCGGGCCTTCGACCATTCGGCTTTTTGCGCGCGCTTGGAGGTCCGCAGCACCACCCGAGCGTCAAGGCGCCTCGCCAGAAAATAAAGCGTAAATCAGACTCAGGATGGGTAACTGCATCAGCGAATGATCGGGATCTTGACCATGTTCGGCATCGCGGCGCTTCTCGTGCTGATCGTCGGGCTTGCGCTCGACGGCGTAAGGTCAGTCGCACAGCGCCGGCGAGAAGGTCAAGCCGAACCGTCGACCAGCGGTGCTACCCAATCAAAGACTGGTCGGGCGAACGCGGAGCTTGTGAGGTCGTATGCGTGGCTCTCCCGTATAGATAGGAACCGCCTCCCTGACCCTCGCCGCCCCCAGATCGTCGGGGCGTCACGCGGCTACAGACGGCCCTAGGATCGCTTGGCGCAATCCGGACAGCGAAGATCCGCTGCTCACGGCTTACGCGAGCATCCACATCGGGGTAGACGGGAGCTATGGACCGATCAGCGGGTTCGCGCCGCACCCGGCTATCGCGAGTCGCCGAGTGGCTTCGCCGACGGCGCCGAGGATGCTCTCCTCGCTGAGGATCGCGCCTTTGCTGTCGGGGATCCCGGACTGGGCCTTGGCGACCACGCGGCCGTTCTTCAACTCGACGATCTGGAGCTTGACGATCAAGCCAACTTGATCCGGCACCGGCATGTCCGATCGAGTGACCTCCGCCTGACCGGTGATCGTGAACTGCGGCTTGAACGGCCTGTAATCGAATGGCGTTGACAGCTTGCCCGCTCGCGATAGCGCCGCTTCCTGCTTCGCGTACGCGACGAACCGGGCGTCAGTCTCCACCATGATCGTTCCCTGAGATGAGCATAAGTTCAGGAATCGGTTGATCACGGTCGGTCGCAGATCGCTGCCGGGAGCGACCGATCCGAACACCGCGTCAACGACGCGGACATCGCCGACTGACACGATCGCGCCATTTGCAACTGGCCCGCGGCCGCGGGCACTGGCCGCATTCACCTTCCGAAGATGCAGTCCGACCGGAACCCGCTTCCGGGAGTGGGCACGCAGCGGATGGCTCGCCGAGACGAAATGCTGGCCGTGGGGGTTGTCAGCGGTCGACACGACGATGTAGGTGCCGGGGTGCAGGAAGAAGCGAAACTGCCCGGAAGCGTTGGGGTCCTCGCTCTGCACTATCACGCCTCGGGTGTTGATCGCCTCGACCAGGTCAAACGGCGCGTGCGCCGGCACCGAGTGAACCCTTCCGTATATCTCCGCGCCGTTGAGCGCGCTCGCCGCCCGCATGTGCGTGGATCCGAACGCCGAGTTGCTGACGCACAACACGGCGATGCTCGCTGTGAACCAGATACGACTCCGCATAGCCCCGGGACGACTGTAACCGATCGTCAGCGGCGCGCGCAACGTTCCTTTCCTGCACCGCGTCGGCCATGCGAGCGGGGCGCTCGGCGATCGACTGGAGTCCTGACGCGGACTATGCCGCGGGTTTCCCCGCGCTGCGCCGCGCTGCGCTCCACTCGGCCTTGTGCGCCCGCTTAGCGGCCTGATAGTCCTCGAGCGCCTGCCGCGAGTCGACGTCGCCGAGCGTCGGATGCCAGGGCACGAGATCGTCGGCGGCCGCGACTCCGAACCGCTTGGAGAGGACGGCGCCGAGTGCCTTGACCTTCATCTCGCCGAAGCCCGGGAGGTCCTCGAGGTTCGCGCGCAACTGCGCCGAGTCGGACGCGTCGGTCCAGACCCGCGCGGCGTCGCCGCCGTAGTTGTCGCGGATGTGGACGGCGAGGTCGTGGACGCGCTGCGCCATCGAGCCGGGGAACCGGTGAATCGCCGGCCGCTCGCGGAAGACCGGCTCGAGGTCGGCCGAGGCCAGCGTCTCGGCGTCAATCGACCCGAGTCGCTCGCGCAACGCGAGCGGTCCGCTGAACGCCTTCTGAACCGACACCTGCTGATCGAGCGCGAACCCGACCAGCAGCGCCATCGGGTCTGAGGCGATCAGCGCGTTGGCCTCGTCGGAATCGGTGAAGTGGAGACGATCGGGCACGGTTCGATCATAGACCCGGTCAGCTGCGGGTCTTCCCCTCGCGCAGCATCTCGATCGCCTGCACGACGCGACGCTCGCGCGTCTCATCGCGCTTGGCCTCGTCGATCCAACGCGCGTACTCCTTGCGGTGGGTATAGGCGAGCTTCTCGAACGCGGTCGCAGCCGCGGCGTCGCCGGCCAGCGCGTCGGCGAGCGCCTTCGGGACCACGACCTCGCGCGGCTCGGTGTCGAGCGCGAGACGCACCTCGACGCTGTCCCCTGCGGCCACCCCCGCCCCTTCGCGCACCTCGCGGTTCAGCCCGACGAGGAACTCGCCGCCCATCCGCGCGACGCTGGTCCGCCAGCTGTAGCCGTTGACCGTCGCCCGCACGGGGAAGCGTTTGGCTCCCTCGCCAATCGCGGCGACCTTCTCGTCGTCGAGCACCACCGCGGCGGCCGGCCCCCGGGCCTGGAGGGTCGCTGTGAAGCGGAGCGAGCCCACCGGCGCCTACCGGGCCAGAACGTCGGCCGAGTAGAGCGCAGAACGGTCGATCGCGGCGATGGAGGTCTGCCCGGTGAGCCCGAGCGCGACGTCGATGTCGGAAGCGAGCACGTCGAGGACGTGGCGGACGCCGGTCTCGCCCCGGGCCGCGACGGCCCACGCCCACGCCCGCCCGATCAGCACGGCCTTGGCCCCGAGCGCGACCATCTTGACGACGTCGAGCCCGGTCCGGATGCCGCCGTCGACCAGCACCTCGACCTCGCCCCCGACCGCCTCGACAATGTCCGGCAGCGCGCGGACGGTGGATGGAACGGCATCGAGCTGGCGGCCGCCGTGGTTGGAGACGATCACGCCGTCGACGCCGACCTCGACGGCACGCCGGGCGTCGTCGGGATCGAGCACTCCCTTGACGACGAGCCGTCCGTCCCAGTGCTCGCGCACCCAAGCGATGTCGTCCCAGGTGACGCTCGGATCGAACTGGGCATCCACCCACTCGCGGAAGGCATCCGGCGTCCGCGCGTTCGGGACCACCTTCTCGAGATTGCCGAACGTCAGCGGCTTGCCTGAGATCGGGACGTCCCGGATCCACTGCGGATGCGAGACGAGATCCAGCCCGCGGAGCAGCTTGGCCGCGAGCGACGGCGTGCCGGTGACCGCGTTGCGGGTGTCCCGGTGGCGGGCCCCGACGACGGCGAGGTCGATCGTCAGCACCAGCACCGGCGCCGCGACCGCCCGGGCGCGAGCCATCAGCTCCTCCGCGTAGCCGCGGTCGCGCATCACGTAGAGCTGGAACCACGGCGGCACCGAGGTGGCCTTTGCGACCTCCTCGATGCCGCAGATCGAGACCGTCGACTCGACGAAAGGAACGCCCTTCGCCTCGGCCGCGCGCGCGGCCTGGACCTCGGCGCGAGTGGCGAACATCCCACCCAGGCCGACCGGACCGAGGATCACCGGAAGGGCGAGCCGCTGGCCCAGGACCTCGACGGCGGGATCGCGAGTCGAGACGTCGCGCATAACGACCTGCCGCAGGAGCACCTTCTCGAGGTCGGAGACGTTCGATCGCATCGTCGTCTCGTCGTAAGCGCCGCCGTCGATGTAATCGAAGAGCTGGCGGGGAAGGCGACGCCGGGCGAGCTCGCGGTAATCGAGCGCGGTCGCGGGGGCCAGCCCCAGCGGACGGTCAGCGCGGAAGCGCACGGTACGAGATTAACGCGCTTTTCAGCGGCCCGCCGACCGGAGCCGAACCGTGGGTAGTGTTGGCGAGCATGGAGACAGGTCGGCTCGACGGGACCCGCGCGCTCGTGACCGGGGCTACGCAGCGGGATTGGCCTCGCGATCGCCGAGGCGCTGTCGGAGGCCGGAGCGCGCGTGGTCCTGACCAGCCGTGACGCGAGCCGCGCCGAGGCCGCCGCGGCGCGAATCGGCCCGGAGGCGATCGGGCTCGAGCTCGATGTCCGCTCCGAGGCGTCGGTCGAGCACTGCATCTCCGAGGCATACGCGCGATGGGGCGGCCTCGACGTGCTGGTGAGCAATGCCGGCATCGGGATGCGGACGGTCAACCCGCGGTTCATGACCGAGCCGCAGCCGTTCTGGGCCGTCTCGCCCGACGGCTTCCGTGACGTGGTCGAGACCAAGGTCACGGGGTCGTTCCTGGTCGCCCGTTCGGCGGCCCCGCGAATGCTGGCGGCGGGCGGCGGGCGGATCATCGTGATCTCGATGAACGAGGCCACGATGACACGCCGGGGCTTCATCCCGTACGGACCGTCAGGCGCGGCCGTGGAGGCGGCGGCGAGGGTGATGGCGGCGGACCTGGCCGGGAGCCCGGTGACGGTCAACATCGTGCTCCCGGGCGGCGCCACGGCCACCGGGATGGTTCCCGACGGCGCCCCGCCCGAGATCCGCGCGAACCTGCTCGACCCGTCGATCATGGGCCCACCGGTCGTATGGCTGGCCTCCGACGCCGCGGCAGACGTGCACGACCAGCGGATCGTCGCGACGGAGTTCGATCCGAGACGGCCGGGCCGGCTCTAGACCCTGCGGCGGGGGCCGCGCACGACGCGGCGCGGCAGTCGCACCGGCGACAGCTTGTCCGCGGCCGTGCCCACGAACAGCCGGGGGTTCGCCTTCGCGACGAGCGCGGCCAGCTCGGCCCGGTCACGCCGGCTCAGTTTGCTCGGGCGTCCGCGCGCGCGGCGCATCAGCTGGATGACGCGCCGGCGCTCCGCCGGCTCGAGCCTGCCCACGTGCTCCTGTGCGAGCAGAGCCAGCTCACCGATCACCAGCAGCTTCGCAACCGGCATGCGCCGCAGCCCCGGGACGCGGCCGAGAACCTTGATGACGACCAGGTTGGGCATGGTCTGACTGTAGCCAGCGCGGACGCGGGAACCGAGGCCGTTGCCGTTCATCTGTGCCGGCGGCGAGCCTCGAGCGCTCGGCGGCCTGCATCATCTCGGCGCTTCGCTGCTGAGCGAGCATGTTGGTCAGGTGCGTGTTCATGAGTAGAACCGTAGGCGTAAGCCGGTCGCCTGCCATCGGGCATCCGGGCCGACTTTCCCCTTAGTTCTCGGGTGCGACCGCTTAGCTCAGAAGCCGTCGATGGTCGGTAGCCATGCGTTGGCCTCCAGGCAGGCGTCGAGGTACAGCGCGACGCCGGCATCGCCGGTCCACAGCGTGTAGCGCCCGTGGCCCACGCGGGCCCGGTCGCGCTCGACCTGCTCCATTGCGTGCATCGCGAACCGTCGCGCGCGCTCGAGCCACCTCGCTTCGCCCGTGAGCTCGTGCAGCCGGAGCAGGGCGAAGCCGTTGCCGGCCGTTCCGTGGCAGAGCCCCGGACCCTTGCGGAGCGGTCCCGCCCGCCACGTCAGCTCGCCGCCGCCGAGCGCGAGCTCGCGCGGCATCAGGTCGCCGAGCGTGGCGATCATCCCCGGCGCGCCGTGGCACCACTGCACGCGGACCTCGGCCGCGAGCTGATCCAGCGGCCGGTCCTCGGGCGGCCAGTTGACCAACCCGTCCTCGCGACCCGCGGTGCGCTCGAGCGGCGCGGTCACCCGCGCGCGGAGCGCGTCCTCGTCCAGCTGTCCGCGCAGCGCGTGCGCATTGCCGGCGAACCCGTGTGCCGGGCCCAGGTAGCGCTTGACCTTCCCGTACAGGTGCTGTGTCCACAGCCCGGTGGCGTCATCCCAGGCGTCGAGCAGCAGACGCGCGCTCTCCTCGTACTCGTCCGCCAGCCCGCAGGCGCGCGCGGCGAGCATCGTCCCGGGCGAGCCCCACATCAGCTCCCATGTCGGATGCGCGCGGTTCTCGCGGATCAGCGCCCGGAGCCGCTCGCGGTCGGCGTCGGGCGAACCGACGACGGCCGCAACCACGAGCACACCCGTCTCGCCCATCCACAGGCTCGGAGGGTGGGCCTCACTCCCCAGATCGGGCGCGGTCCGGTAATGCTCGAGCGCGAGGCTCAACACCGCGCCGCAATCGAGCGAGGATCCCAGCCGGTGAAGCGCCCACACCATGCCCGCGCTCCCCAGATACAGGGAGCAGAAGCGCTCGTCGGGCTCGAGCTCGTCGAGCGGGTGCCCGGGCCAGAAGCCGTCTCGCACCGCGCCCTCGGCGTCGGCCACGATCCGATCGATCGCGCCGCGGGCCAACGACTCGTCCCAAGCCGTCTTGGTGAGCGGCTCGTGCTCGGTGGGGCGCCACAGCATTCCCGCAGATCATCGCTGGTAAGGAGGCCGCCGCTGGCATACGATTGACCGGCAGCGGCGCTTTGGCGGGGCCGAGGCGCCGGAACCGGGAAGAGGAGGTCTCAATGCTTCGCAGAGCGGCGGTTGCCGTCGGCGTCATGGCGGTCGGAGCGACGCTATGGCCGGCGGTCGGTTCGGCCAGGCTCCCGCACCCGAAGAGGACGCTGATCGTGCCGGGGAAGTCGATCGCCGGGATCAAGCTCGGGATGACGCAGGCGCAGGTGTTTCACCTCTGGGGCAGGACCGGCTGCATGGCGGGCTTCTGCACCTGGACCGGGCCCGGCTCGGCCGGCCATGCCGAACGCGCGGTGGTCAGCTTCGCCGGGGGCGGTGTGATCGAGGTCTCCATCAGCGCGGCAACGACAACGGCACGAGCGAGAAATTTAAGCCGGGCACGCTGTCGAAGTGGAAGACGGCCAAGAACATCCATCTCGGGTCGCAGAAGGCCGCGGTCAAGCGCGCCTATCCGGCGGCCAAGGCGAACACCTCCACCGGGGTAAACGGCTTCGACCTGTTCAGCACCGGCCCCGGCGGGCTGAACGTCACCCATTTCTCCTCGTTCGGCGTCGGACCGTCCGCGACTCGGCTTCGCTACATACAGCTCGCCTGTTACAACAACAAGTGCTGACGGCCGGCGAGCGCGGCTCATCGCCGCCGCACGATCGTCGCGGCCACCCAGGACGCGTGGTGCGCGCCCGCGTGGATCACCGCGGTGGTCTCGGCGCGGCCGGCGAAGCGCTCGGTCAGGTCGTGGCTGTGACGGCGGTCGAACAGCACCAGCCGTTCGTCGCGTACGTCGAAGTTCCACTGATGTAGCTCCTCGTAGCGCATGTTCTCCGCCTCGCGGCGGTAGTGGTGGAGCACGACCGCGCCGCCGACGCGAACGCAGTCGAGCATGTTCTCGACGATCGCGGGCGCGTCGACCCCGTGGTCGACCGAGTTGCGGGCGTAGGCGATGTCGAAGCTGCCGCGACCGAGAGCGTCGACCAGGTCCTCGCCGCTACACGCGCGCGTGAGGACCGGCGGCGAGATACCGGCCTCAAGCAGCAGCTTTGCGTACTCGTCGCCGAGCGGGTCAACGGCGACGAGCTCGACGCGCCGATCCGGGTCTCTGGGGTCCCGCTGTCCGACTGCGCTGAGCGGGCCGGCGCCGACGTCGAGGATCCGGACCAGCGGGCCGCCGACGAGGTCGACGGCGGCGAGCAGGAATTCGTCCCGGATCGGCGCCTGCGGGTCGAGCTGGGCGTCGAACTCGTCCGGGAAGTCGAGACCCCGGGTCTCGATGTAGCGGCGCCAGAACTCGAGCTCGCCGGGCAGCGCGCGCTCCCACACGCGCCGCGGCGAGGACACCATCCGCCTGACCGCGCGAGCGGTTCGCCGCGCCCCGTTCTCGGGATCGAGCATGCCGGCAACGATACGGCCGATCCGATCGGATGGCGGACGGTGAGGCGCCGACGCTCACCCGCCGCAGCGGCCCTTCCAGCCTGGGCGACCGCCAACGATTCGGTGCTTGTTTATCGGCACCGAGGCCGGAAAATATGAGTCGGCCGCTTGGCACCCGGTATAGGGTCTCCGGGGTACGTCGTCGAGGAAGGAGTACGGCCGGATGGCACATGGTTTCACGGGGTCGGCGGTGGTCGACCGCCCAATCAACGAGGTGTTCGCGTTCCTGGCTGACGGGACCAACGACCCCAAGTTCAGCCCGCGCGTCCAGGAGATCAGAAAGACGACCGACGGGCCGGTGGGAGTCGGCACAGTGTTCGAGAGCACGGTCAAGGACGCCGGTATGAAGAGCAGCCGGAAGTTCGAGCTGACGGAGCTCGTGGCGCCGACGAAGATCCGCTGGGCCGAGCGCTCGAAGAACGCGGTCACGGTCCCGGACGGCGGCTACGACCTGGAGGACGTCGGCAACGGTCAGACCAAGGTGACGATCCACAACCAGTTCGAGGGCCACGGGTTCGGGAAGCTGATCGTGGGATTCGCGTCCAAGGCCGCGGTCAAGGACGCGCCCGCGCTCGCGGAGCGGATCAAGGCCGCGGTTGAGGCGAGCTGAACGGACGGGATGGGAGCGCTCGAGCTCGACCGCCTGTCCTGGCCCGAGGTGAGGGCGGAGCTACAGGCCGGGCGGGACACGGTCGTGATCGCGTTCGGCGCGACTGAGCAGCACGGACCTCACATGCCGCTCGCAACGGACGCGCTGATCGGAGACCATCTGGCGCGGCTCGTGGCCGAGCGGCTGGATGCGTTCGTGGCGCCGACGGTGAGGATCGGCTGCTCCGAGCACCACCTCGAGTTCCCGGGGACGCTGTCGGTGTCTGAGCCGACCTTCCACGCGATCGTCGCCGATGTCGTGCGCTCACTCGCCCGCGGCGGCTTTCGCCGGGTGGTGCTGCTGCCGACGCACGGCGGGAACTTCCGGCCGCTCGCGGAGGCGATCGAGGCGCTGGACGATGCGCCGGGAATCGAGGTCAGCGCGCTCATCGACCTCGGGGCGCTGCTCGCGATTGCGCAGCTCGGCGCCGATCAGTACGACGTGCCGTTGGAGCAGGGCGGCCTGCACGCGGGGGAGTGGGAGACGTCGATGCTCGCGGCGATCCATCCCGAGCTCGTCCACCTCGAGCGAGGCGAGCCAGGCTATACGGGCGATCTCGAGACGGCGGTCGGCGGGCTCTTCACCGGCGGGGTCCACTCGCTGGCCGACAACGGCGTGATCGGCGACCCAACAGCCGCCAGCGCCGAGCACGGCAGCCGCTACTGGGACCGGGTGCTCGAGATAACGCTCGCGTCGCTCGACGGCAGCTAGCTGCCGAGCAGCTTCTTCTTCTCCGCCTCGAACTCGGCGTCGGTCAGGGCGCCGCGCTCGTGAAGGTCGGCCAGCTTCGAGAGCCGATCGAGCGGATCCTGCGACGGGGGCGGAGCGGACGTCTGCGGTGGCCCGGGCAGGCCGAACGCCGCGGGCCCCTGGTCGCGCATCGTCTTGCGGAATCCCTCCGGGTCGCTGAGGGCCGCGCGCCTCATCTCCATCATCGCCGCCGTCCGCGACGGGTCCTCGCCCCGCTCGGCCGCCCTGGCGGCGATCCTCGCGAAGGTGTTCTCGTTGTCGGCCGGCCGCCAGGCCTCGTCCGAGCTGTCGACCACGACCTTGCCGTGATCTGACGGGTCGTAGAGCACCGGGACGGTCATTCCGACATGCGCGCCCTCCGTGCCCACCAGCCAAGCGTCCGTCTTGGCCTCGAAGCCCGGCTCGCCCTCCGGCTGTACCTGCAGCTCCAGGTAGCACAGGGTCTTGGGCGTGCCGACGCCCGCGTTGACGTTCTGCTGCATCGTCTCCTTGCGTTCGCACGCGGTCACGTTCGCGAGCGCCGACTTTCCGCTCTTGCGGAGCCTGTGCTCGAGCAGCTGATGAGTTCCGAACATGCGCCCTCCGGTCCAATGATGCCGACTCCCGGCGCGCGGAAGGCTACTACGGCCCACCGCCGCCGCAGCGCGTATATTTCAATTGGTGAAACGCGTTTCATCTGTCGAGACAGGCGGCGCGCACACGACGCGGACGGTCGAGCGTACGTGCGCCGTGCTCTCGGCCTTCACGGCCGCCGAGCCGCGGCTCGGTCTGGGTGATCTCGCGGACCGGGTCGGCCTGCCGAAGGCCACCGTGCACCGGCTCGCCGGCTCGCTGGTCGCGCTCGGGTTCATGCGGCACGGAGAGGACGGCCGCTACTCGCTCGGCTTGAAGCTGAGCGAGCTCGGCGCCCTGGCCCGCGCCGACCTCGACGTCGTTACCGCATGCTCCACGATCCTCGACGAGCTGGCGGCGACCACGGGGGAATCGGTAATGCTCGCGGCGGTCGACTGGGAGACGCTCGAGCTGACGATCGTGAGCACGCGGATCAGCCCCCAGACCCTGTCCGTGATCCCGATGGCCGGCCAGCGCCTGACGATCCCGCCCGGCGCCCTGGGCAAGGCGCTGCTCATCGGACTCTCGCCGGCCGAGGCCGAGAGCATGCTCGGGCGGCTGCCGCTCCCGGCGCTGACCCAGAAGACTCACGATCGGGCGCAGATGGCCAGCGACCTGGCGGCGGCGCGACGAGACGGCTTTGCCGTCGCCGAGGAGGAGTACCTCGACGGCGTCTCCGGCGTGGCGGTGCCGGTCATATTCGACGCCGGCCGGCCACGCGCCGCGATCGGCGTCGTCGGACCTTCGCTGCGAATCGGCGGACAGCTGGAGCAGATCGGCCGGCTGATGCTCGACGGGACCGCGAGCCTGCGCCCGATGTCGACGCTGGCCACCGGAGCGGCTGCATAGTGGTCGAGCTGATCGGAGCCGGGCTGCCGCGAACCGGCACGCTGACGCAGAAGGTGGCGTTCGAGATGCTCGGGCTCGCGCCGTGCTACCACTGGGTCGACGTCCTGGCCGGCCTTGACTCACAGGTCCCGCTGTGGGAGGGGGCCCTGGAGGGACGTGTCGAGCCGGGCTCGATCCTCGAGGGCTGGCGCTCCACGGTCGACTGGCCGGGCGGGTTCTTCTACCGCGACCTGGTGGACGCGTTCCCGAATGCGAAGGTGCTGCTGAGCGTGCGCGATCCGGAGCGCTGGGAGCCGAGCTTCCGCGAGACGATCGTCGACATGTGCCACGGCGAGTCGCTGATCCGCCTGCTGTCGAGTGCTCGGGCCCATGTCGATCCCTCCTGGCGGCGCTACCTCGAATTCGTCGACCGGATGTTCTGGAGCGACCAGGGCACGTTCCCGGCCGGGCATTCGCCGGAGGCGCTGATGGAGGCGTTCGTGGCCCACAACGAGGAGGTCAAGCAAGTCGTCCCGGCGGAGCGGCTGCTCGTGTGGGAGGTGTCGGAGGGCTGGGAGCCGCTGTGCGAGTTTCTCGGTGTGCCGGTCCCGTCCGAGCCGCTCCCCCACGCCAACGATCGAGCCACGTTCCTCGACCGCGTAATCGGCGGCGCGATCACGACGCTCGGCTCATGGCAGGCCGGCCGGCAGCAGGCAGCTTGAGCGACCTGCCGAGGATCAGTGGGCTCGCCGTCGTCGAGCCCACGGCGATGATGTCCCAACGCGAGGTGCTCTCAGCGCTCGGGCTCGAGGGAGACTCCTTCGCCGAGGGGGTCTTCGGCCGCGCCGCGGTCGACAGCCGCAGCCTGGGGCTCTGCCCGGGCACGGTCGCGCAGACCCTCCAGGGCCGGACGGCGTGGACCGAGGAGCAGCTGTTCGAAGCCGCGGTCGGCGCGGTCCGGCGCCTCGATGTGGCGCCGGCCGAGATCGGCACGGTCGTGACCTCGAGCCTCTACTCCCTCGGGGGGCCGACCCTCGCGCACCGGCTCGTGGAGGTGTTCGGAATGGATCCGTCGACCGACAAGTACCACGTGGTCGGGGTCGGGTGCGCAAGCGCGGTGCCGCTCGTGCGGCTAGTGACCGGCTCGCTCGACGCTCATCCCGGCCGCAAGGGGCTGATCGTCGCCGCCGAGAGCATGAGCGGGCTGCTGATGCGAGCCGCCCCCGGCGACCACCGCGCCAAGACGGTCGGCTCGGCGATCTTCGGCGACGGCTGCGCGGCCGCCGTGATCGAGCGCGGGACGAGCGGGCCCGCCGTCGCGGCGTCGAAGGTGCACCAGATCGAGGGCACTCTCGGAGCCGTCCGGATGGAGCTGAGCGACGAGGACAGCTACCTGCATCTGGACCGGGATCTGCCCGAGGTCGCGGCGTGCGGGCTTCCCGAGCTGGTCGACGAGTTTCTCGAGTCGGTCGGGCTTCTGCGCGGGGAGATCGACCACTGGATCATCCACCCCGGCGGCCCCCGGATCCTCGATCGGGTCCGGGTCGCGCTCGAGCTGACGCCCGAGGAGGTCCAGGTGAGCTACGACGTGCTCGCGACACGCGGGAACGTGGGGACGCCGTCGATCTTCTACGTGCTCAGCGAGACGATCTCGCGGCGGCGGCCGCCGCGAGGCGAACGCGGGCTGATGGTCACGGTCGGTCCCGGGGTGACGGTTGGCCTGATGCTGCTCGTGTTCTGAGACCGCCGGCGGCGGGGGCCTGAGTAGGCTTCACCGACCGCGAGTGGAAGGTGGAACGCCGTGGAAGGATCAGACCCGCAATCCGTGCTCAGCCCACTCACGGAGTCGGCGATCTTTCTCGTGCTCACGGTCGACGCCGGAGCCGAGGACGCCGTCCGCGACGTGCTCGCCGATGCCAGCGCGCTGCGGCGGTCGGTCGGCTTTCGCATCCCCGAGGGCGAGCTGAGCTGCATTGTCGGGATAGGGCCCGAGCTGTGGGACCGCACGTTCGGGACGCCGCGCCCGGCCGAGCTGCACCCGTTCATCGAGCTGGCGGGCGACCGACACAGGGCGGTGGCGACGGCGGGCGACCTGCTCTTCCACATCCGCGCCCACCGCCTCGATCTCTGCTTTGAGCTCGCCCAGCGGCTGATGGACCGGCTTGGCGCGTTCGCGCGCGTGGTGGATGAGGTGCACGGGTTCCGGTCCTTCGACGAGCGCGACCTGCTCGGATTCGTCGACGGGACCGAGAATCCGGAGGGCGCAGAGGCGGCCGACGCCGTCGTGATCGGAGACGAGGACCCGGCCTTCGCCGGCGGCAGCTACGTGATCGTGCAGAAGTACCTGCACGACCTCGAGGCCTGGGACGCGTTGACGGTGGAGGAACAGGAGCTGGCGATCGGCCGCACGAAGCTGAGCGACATCGAGCTCGCTGACGATGCCAAGCCCACCAACTCGCACGTCGCGCTGAACGTGATCGAGGACGAGAACGGCGAGGAGCGACAGATCCTCCGCCTCAACATGCCGTTCGGAAACATCGGCAGGGGCGAGTTCGGGACGTACTTCATCGGCTATGCGCGCACTCCGGACGTGATCGAGGAGATGCTGCGGAACATGTTCATCGGCAAGCCGCCCGGAAACCACGACCGGATCCTCGACTTCTCCACCGCCGTCACCGGCAGTCTGTTCTTCGTCCCGAGCGCCGGCTTCCTCGACGACCCGCCCGATCCCGGTGCCGCCGACTCGGCGGGCGAGGAGGCGGACCCGGGCTCCGACGGGTCGCTGCGGATCGGGAGTCTGAGGGAAGAGGGCTAGCGGCGACCGCGGCCAGGCGGGCCGCGTCAGCGCGGCTCGCGGCGCATCAGCCACACGGGCGGTCCGGCCGGGAGGCGGAGGTCGTGCGTGACCTGGAATCCGTGCCGTGAGTAGAAGGCGAGGTTGCGCTCCTTCCCCGTCTCGAGGTAGGCCGCGATTCCGTCGCGATCGCACAGCTCGAGTCCGGGCGCCAGCAGTGCCGAACCGAGGCCGGCCCCCTGCCGAGCCGGATCGACGCCGAGCACCGCGAGATACAGATGCCGGTCGCCCGGATGATGACGCTCGACCGCGGTCAGTCCCCACGCGACCAGGGGCGCCCGCCACCGGACGCCGAGGCCGGCCCATCTGGCCAGCCGCGCGAGCTGCGGGATCGTCACCTGCCAGCGGTCGGGCAGCATCCACAGCGCGGCGCCGGCCAGGTCGTCGGTCGTCCAGCTCACGTGCTGGTCCGCGCACCGCCAGAGCGACCAGCGAAAGAACTGATCGCCGTACCGGGCGCGCACCCGTGGGCTGGGGAAGACCCACCGCTGGATCGGGTCATCGTCGAACGCCCGGGCGAGAACGTGAGTCAGCTCCGCGTGATCATCGAGCTCGGCGAGACGGACGCCCATCCTGGCCGGATCCTAACCAGGGGGTGAGGCGTGGGCGGCCGCCCCGCCGCCCACGCCACCAGCGCTCTCAGCCGGCGTACCCGCCGGGACCGCCCGGGGCCGCCGGGACCGCCCGGACCGCCCGGACCGCCTGGGCGCTTCAGGGCGTTGAACGAGCTGTCGAGGTGAACCTCGACCGTGCCGCCGCCGGACTTGGTGACGGTCACCTCGTACCCGTTGCCGGTGTAGTCGGTCGTGACCGCACCGGCGGTGCCGCCACCGGCGAGCTTGACCGCCGCCGCGCGGGCCTTGGCAGCCGCCGCGCCGGTGACCGCCTTCTCCGCGTCCTCGTGCGCGGCCGTCCCGTGGGCGGGGAACGCCGGCGCACCTTGCGGTGCGGACGGCATCCTGGAGCTCGACGTCGTCGTTGTGGAGCTTGCGGCGCTGGCGATCGCCGCGCCGCCGACCGCGGCCGCTCCGACCGCCGCGCCCGTTATCAGCATCGATCTCATGTTCCTCATGACTCTCCTTACGGTTGCTTGAGGGGAGCAGCCACATTGCTCGAGGGCCGTAAGGAGGCCGGGAGAAGAGCGTGAGAATTACGTCTGAGGCGGCGTGACCCGGTCGCCGGCGTCGCGGGGCATTACGATCCCCGGTGCGCGCAGGTGCGGTCGCCGGCAACGGCGAGAACTGCCGATCCGAGGAGATCCATGGGCACACCGGTCAAGCTGAAGGCGCGCGGCGTCGCCGCTTCGCTCATCGAGCGTGCCCCTGCCTCTCCCGTCCGGCCGCTCGCGGTGCCGCCTGCGGGCAGCGGGTTGAAGCCGGTGATGGGAGATTCCGGCGTGCCGGTCGTCGGGCACACGCTCGACTTCCTCCACGACGGCCTGCGCCACGCGCGCGACTACCACCAGCGGCTGGGGACGGTGTTCTGGGTCAACGCGCTCGGAGGTCGCTGGGTCAACGTGCTCGGGCCCGACGGGCTCGAGACCATCCTGGTCAACCGCGATCGGGCGTTCTCGAACAAGCTCGGATGGGATCCCCTGATCGGGGCCTTCTTCGACCGCGGCGTGATGCTGATGGACTTCGAGGAGCACCGTCACCACCGGCGGATCATGCAGCAGGCGTTCAAGCATGACCGGCTGGTCGCCTACCTCGACAAGATGAACCCGGCGATCACGCAGGGCCTCTCGCGCTGGCGCCCGGGTAGCGGCTTCCAGCTCTATCCGGCGGCCAAGCAGCTGACGCTCGACATCGCCACCGAGGTGTTCATGGGCGCCGAGGCGAACGCCGAGACGGATCGTCTCAACGCCGCCTTCATCGACGTGGTGGTCGGTGGGCAGGCGATCATCCGTGCGGACGTGCCCGGCGGCAAATGGCACCGCGGGCTCGAGAGCCGCCGCCGCCTCGAGCAGTACTTCCGCAGTCAGCTCGCGGCCAAGCGTGCGAGTCGGGAGGACGACCTCTTCAGCGTCCTCTGCCGGGCCGAGACCGAGGAGGGCGAGCGGTTCAGCGACGAGGACGTCGTCAACCACATGATCTTCACGATGATGGCCGCGCACGACACGAGCACGATCACGGTGACGATGATGGGCTACTACCTCGCCCGCCACCCCGAGTGGCAGGAGCGGCTGCGCGAGGAGTCGCGGGCGCTGGGCAAGGACGCGATCGGATATGACGACCTCGACTCGCTGCCCTCGATCGACCTCGTGTTCAAGGAGACGCTGCGCATGAACGCACCCGTCGGCACCGTCGCCCGACGCGCGATCAAGGACACGGAGATCGACGGCCGCTACATCCCCGCCGGCAGCCGCGTGATGGTCGGCGTGTACGCCACCCAGCGGATGGAGCCCTGGTGGCAGAACCCCGACACGTTCGATCCCGAGCGGTTCAGCGACGAGCGGCGCGAGGATGCCGCGCACAAGTACGCCTGGACGCCGTTTGGCGGCGGAGTGCACAAGTGCATCGGCATGCACTTCGGCTCGATGGAGGTCAAGGCGATCATGCACCAGCTCCTGCTGCGCAACTCGTGGAGCGTCCCCGCCGGCTACGAGCCGATCCTCGATTACGGGACCGGCACGTTCCCGGGGGACGGACTGCCGATCGAGCTGCGGGCGCTAAGGCGTTAGGCGGGTACCCCGCGCGAAGCGCCGGATCAGGCGCGTTGCTCGGAGGCGTGGACCTCGAACTCGACGATCTGGGGTTGCGGGACTGCCGGCGCGGGCGAGCTGCTCACCGAGATGCTCCCCCATGAACCGATCGAAGTCCGCCCTCGACTCCCAGACGTCGACCACGCAGAACCCATCAGCGGTGGCGCCTGCCACGTGCGAGATCTGCCCGTCGCCGAGGGGCTCGATGGCGCCGCGGACCTGGTCGTACTGCTCGAGCGTTCCTCCAGGAATGTTGATCACAAGACAAACGGCCATGTTCCCTCCACGATCGGTATCTCCGTCGCAACCCTAACGACGCGCCGGCTCGGACGTCAGGTCGTCCCCGCCAACGCGGGCTCTGTGAGCTGAAGGTCGTCCTCCAGCGAGCGGTGCGGCCTGCAGCCCAGCCGCGCGAGGTCCGCGTGGTACGCCCGGCATGCCTCGGCCGCCTCAATCTCGCCGTCGGCGATGAGCCGGAGATAGCGCACGAACGTCAGCTGGTCTTCGCTGCGGTTTATCTTGCGGCCGAAGAGCGCCGCGCGAGCGCCGTGTCGGCGGGCCTGCTCGAGCAGAAAGAACGCGTCAAACGTGGTGCCGGCGGACCCACCGAGAATGCCCGGAATCAAATGGGGGTCGTAGGCTGCGAGTGCCTCCAGCGAGTCCGGGCCCAGGTACGGCATCTTCAGGAGGATCGGCCGGCCGGCGCGGGGGACACCGGCCAGCGCTCTCACAACGAAGTCCGAAAGAAATCGGCCGCGATCCTCGGGCGCGACGGCGCCGGGCACGTTCGGGGCGAACACCTCCAGAAGGTGGCGGACGCCGACATCCTCGGCTTCCCGGCGGAACTCACGGTATGCCTCCAACGCACGAGCGTCACGCTCGGCATCGCCCAGCGGCGTCAGTGAGTACAGCGCCAGATTCGCATGCGCTGCGAGCTCGTCGATTCGGGGGGTACGCAGGAGCTGAGAGGGCTGATGCTGATACGACGCGCCGTGAAGCACATGGATGTCGGTGGTGTCGTTCGCGCGGACGGCCGGCGTGATGGGTGAGTCCTCGAACAGGCCCTCGTCGCCCGAAAGCACCTCGCAGTTGCTCACGCTCATCAGCATGATGTCGACCAGACCCTGCTGCACGACCTCCCGCATCCGGTCTCGGAACTCAGCCATCGACCTCGGGCGCCCCGTCCCATGGTCCATGCCGGTGGCAGCGAGACCGAATGCCATGTCCGCGTCCTTCGCGTCGGCGAGGATGAAGTCGCGCGCGTTTACGGGATCGGCGTGGAGGCTGTCGAGCTTGGCGTCCAGAGACTTCATGCCGAGACCAGATCGCAGGCTAGCGATCACGGACCGTTATCGTCCTCGCAACTTGTCCAAGGCAGTCGTCGCGGGCCATGTGTCGCTCGATCTCTTTCCGCACCTATACGGGCCGGTGCGTCTCGAGCCCGGCCGGTTGGTGACGGTCGGTCCGGCTGCTCTCTCGACCGGAGGGGTCGTCACCAACACCGGGCTCGCACTTCACAGGCTGGGGATCGATGTACAGCTCGTCGGCAAGGTCGGCGACGACCTGTTCGGCGAGTCGGTGCGGCGATCACTCGCGCAGGCGGGCCTCGCCGACGACATCGGGGTGGCCATCGGGCAGGCCACGAGCTACACGATCGTCGTCAGTCCACCTGGGGTCGATCGCAGCTTTCTCCATTGCCCGGGCGTGAACGAGACCTTCGGCGCCGGGGATGTGCCCTATGAACGGTTGGGCGATACGCGCGTGTTTCACTTCGGCTATCCGCCGCTGATGCCACGGATGTACGCCGACGGTGGGCGCGAGCTGCTGGAGATGCTCGCGCGCGTGCGCGAGAGCGGCCCCGCGACATCGCTGGACATGTGCGCCCTCGATCCGGACAGCGACGCCGGGCAGGTGGACTGGAGGGAGATCCTCGCCAACTGCCTACCATCCGTCGACCTCTTCTGCCCGAGCATCGAGGAGCTTCTCTACATGCTCGACCGCACGGCGCACGGGCAGTTCTTGGAGCGAGGTCTCGCGTCCGTCGACGTCGTGCAACTGCGTGCGCTCAGCCAGTCGATCATCTCGATGGGCAGCGCCGTGGCGATGATCAAGCTCGGCGATCACGGACTGTACGTGCGGGCCTCGTCCGACTCGTCGCGAATCAGCCGGTACTGCGACCGGCTTGGGCTGAGGACTCGTGACTGGATCGGGCAGGAAGTGCTCGCCCCCTGCTTCACGCCTCGGGCCGTGGTCGGCACCACCGGATCTGGCGACGCCACGGTCGCCGGGTTCCTGGCCGCGCTGCTGCGCGGCGCGGGGCTGGCCGAGGCGGCGACGGCCGCAACCGCCGTCGGTGCATGCAGCGTCGAGGCGATCGACCCGACCAGCGGGATCCCGTCGTGGCCCGAGATCGAGAGCCGGATCGCCCGGGGGTGGCCCCGCTGCGAGAGTCCGATCGCGCTTGGGGGCGAGGCCGACCTGATCACGTGGAGATGATGCTTGGAGAGATCACCCGATCTGGATGATGCTCGGCCACCGGTGACCCGGGAGTGTGAAGGGGTCACATCTCTCGGGTAGACGCGCAGACGAATCGAGGCCGTTCATGGGCAAGCCATTCAAGGGAGTCGTCAACGTCGATATTCGCGACTCGGTTCCTGATTGGGCGCCGTTCGAGCCGCCGAGGGCTCCGGACGGAGCGCCGAATGTGGTGTATATCGTGCTCGATGACGTTGGTTTCGCGGCGGTCGGCTGTTACGGCGGCCCGGTGGAGACGCCGAACATCGACCGGATCGCCGCCAGCGGGGTCCGATATACGCAGTGGCACACCACGGCGCTGTGTTCGCCGACACGTTCGTGCCTGCTGACGGGTCGTAATCACACGCGCAACAGCATGGCGTGCATCACCGAGGCCGCGATCGGGTTCCCGAACGCGAGCGGCACGATCCCGCCGGAGAACGGGATGCTCCCGGAGATCCTCGGCGAGCTCGGCTGGAACACGTACATGACCGGGAAGTGGCATCTGTGCCCGACCGACGAGATGCATCTCGCCTCGACCCGGCGCAACTGGCCGACAGGGCGAGGGTTCGAGCGCTTCTACGGTTTCCTCGGCGCGGAGACCGACCAGTGGCATCCGGACCTGGTCTATGACAACCATCCGGTCGACCAGCCCTCCCAGCCCGAGGACGGCTACCACTTGACGGTGGATCTGACTGACAGGGCGCTCGAGTTCATCATGGACGCGAAGGCGGTGGCCCCGGACAAGCCGTTCTTCCTCTACTACACGCCGGGCGCGTGCCACGCCCCCCACCAGGTACCCAGAGAGTGGATCGAGAAGTACAAGGGCCGGTTCGACATCGGCTATGAGGCGATGCGCGAGCAGACGCTCGAGCGCCAGAAGAAGCTCGGGATCGTCCCCGAGGACACGGAGCTCCCGGCGCTCAACCCGATCGGGACCCCACAGGATCGCAAGGGCCCGGGCGGACGAGCCGTTCCCACAGCTTGACTTCACGCGCCCGTGGGGTTCGCTGTCCGACGACGAGCGCAGGCTGTTCTGTCGCATGGCCGAGGTCTACGCGGGGTTCCTCGCCCACGCTGACTGGCAGATCGGTCGCCTGCTCGCGTATCTGGAGGAGACCGAGCAGCTCGAGAACACGATCATCGTGGTGGTCTCGGACAATGGGGCCAGCGGCGAGGGTGGGCCGAACGGATCGCTGAACGAGAACAAGTTCATCAACCAGATTCCCGATGACATCGAGACGAACCTGGCGATGATCGACGAGCTCGGGAGCGAGAAGACCTACAACCACTACCCCAACGGCTGGGCGATGGCGTTCAACACGCCGTTCAAGATGTGGAAGCGCTACGAGTACAACGGCGGCAGCTGCGATCCGTGCATCATCTCCTGGCCGAAGGAGATCGAGGCCAAGGGCGAGATCCGCCACCAGTACCACCACGCGATCGACATCGTGCCGACCGTCCTCGACTGCCTCGGGGTCGAGCCGCCGGAGACGATCAAGGGGCACGTGCAGAGCAGCTTCGACGGGATCAGCATGCGGTACAGCTTCAACGACGCCTCGATCCCAAACGCGCGATCGACGCAGTTCTACTCGATGCTCGGCTCGCGGGCGATCTGGCACGAGGGATGGAAAGCCGTAACCACCCACCCCACGGTCGCCGGCTGGAGCCACTTCAACGAAGACACATGGGAGCTCTACAACGTCGAGACCGACCGCGCCGAGCTCCACGACCTCGCGGCAGAGCACCCCGAGAAGCTGCGCGAGCTGATCAACCTGTGGTTCTCCGAAGCAGGCGCCAACGGGGCATTCCCGCTCGATGACCGCTCGCCGGTCGAGATCATCACCACCCCGCGTCCCCAGATCACCAGCCCGCGCGACCGCTACCGCTACTTCCCCGGCGTAGCCGAGGTCCCGGAGGCACTAGCCGTCAATGTCCGCAACCGCGACTACATCATCGGAATGTGGGTCGACATCCCGGCGCCGGGGGCACAGGGGGTGCTGTTCGCGCACGGCTCGCACTTCGGCGGGCACACGCTCTACGTCAAGGACAACCGGCTGCACTACGTCTACAACTTCGTCGGCATGCTCGAGCAGAAAATCGACGCGACCGAGGACGTGCCGGTCGGCGATAACCTGCTCCTGTCGGCCGAGTTCGTCAAGGACAGCGAGGGCAAGCCGGGTGTCTGCACGGGGACTCTGTCGCTCTACTACGGCGAGGACAAGGTCGGCGAGGGGCAAATCAAGACCCAGCCCGCGACCTTCGGCCTGACCGGATCCGGGCTGACCGTCGGGCGTAGCCTCCACGCGATCACCTACGACTACCCCGGCCAGCGGCCCTGGCCGTTCACCGGCGGCACAATCCACTTTGGCGCCGTCGACGTCAGCGGCGAGCCCTACGTCGACCTCGAGCGCGAGGCCGCCGCCATGATCGCCCGCGAATAACCGCCTGACCGACAGCCGGACAAGGAGAAGCCCAGGGCGAGGGGGCACGGCCATCACGGATTGATCCAATCCGACGTCCGCGACGTACTGGAGTGCGACAGCAACGTCAACAAGAGGAGTGTCGGGCAATGTCGGAACAAGGATTCTCGGGAACGGACCGTCGGGCTTTCCTCGGACGGGCCGTGGTCGGTGCAGGCACGCTCGCCGGTGCCGGCGGGCTGCAGGCGCTGGTCCCGTCGTTTGCGGCGGCGAAGGCGAGCGGTCCGACGAAGGGCGACGTCGCGATTCTCGGCGCTGCTCAGATCGCTGAGGCGCTGGCCGTCACCACCTATACGAACATCATCGATCGGTCTCCGTTCTTCAAGCGGCTGGCGTCGGACGATCAGGGATACCTCAAGGCCGCCCGCCAGGAGGAGATGTCGCACTACCTGCTCGAGAAGGGCGCGACCGGCAAGCCGTCGCCGTTCACGACCTTTTACTACCCGCCGAAGATGTTCGCCGACGCGCAGACGACACTGAACATCCTCGTCACGCTCGAGGACGCGTTCATCGCCGCCTACCTCGTCGGGGTGCGGGACTTCAGCACCGCCGATCTGCGGGTCACGGCTGCCCGGATCATGGGGATCGAGAGCGACCATCGCACCCTCGCGCGCGTCGTCGCGCCGGGCGTCGCCAAGCGCGACGGCGGGCCGATCGAGAAGGTCACCGGCATCCAGGGCAAGGCCGAGAGCGTCGATCCACCGAACAACAACGGTTACGAGCGGACGCTCAAGTGGACCAGCATCCACCGGGCGATCACCGCACTGACGCCGTTCGCCGACAAGACGGCCGCTGGGAAGGCTGGCTTCGACACCAGCAAGCCGTATCACTTCAAGCAGTTCCACCCGAAGCTGCCTCAGCCGCTCGGCGGCTTCCACTCGTTCCTCGGCTAGGAACGGAGGCGGTTGCGGCCACCGCACCTGCGAGGGCCTACCGGATTGGGTCGCTCGCGCGCCGCCCGGCGCGAGCGCCCGACCGCGGTCAAACCCAGCCGGCCCGCGGACTCGGGGATCGCGAGCAGCAATGATGTGGAGCACATCATCTGACTCGGGAGACGTGCCATGCCATTGCTGAGCAATGACCCGCTGTGGGAGCAGTTCGCGACCCGGACGCTGTTCATGGCGACCTACGGGGGTGCCGACTTCGGCGAATGCCTTACGACGATGCAGCGCATCGGCGACGACGGTGACGCAGCCGCGTGGCACCGGGAGTGGACCGCGACCGCTGACCGTCTGACCGCCGCCGCCCGCGAAAGTGAGGACGCGGGCCACGTCGTGAGTGCCCGAGAGGCGTATCTGCGCGCCGCCATCTATTACCGCACGAGCTACCAGCCGCTTTACGGAGCTCCCGTGGATCCACGGCTGGTGGACGCCTTCGGCCGCGAGAGCATGGCGCTGGAGTCCATGGTCAGGCTGCCGGGGTCAGACGCTGAGCTGGTGGAGATTCCGTTCGAGGGCGGCAGCCTGCCCGGGCTATTCGCTCGCGGCCCTGGCCCAGGTGGCGGCCGGGGAACGATCGTCCACACGAACGGGTACGACTCGGATCTCACCGAGATGTTCGCGGCGCACGTCCCGGCGGCGATCGCGCGGGGCTACGACATCCTGTTGTTCGACGGGCCCGGCCAGGGTCGTAACCTGATCCGGGACGGCATCCCGTTGCGCCCTGACTGGGAGACGGTCGTGAGTCCCGTGCTCGACTGGCTGCTCGGACGCCCAGAGGTCGACCCGGACCGTGTGGTGCTGGCCGGCTGGAGCCTCGGAGGCTTCCTGGCGCCGCGCGCGGCGGCTTCTGAGCAGCGGCTGGCCGCTCTGATCGCCGACCCTGGCCAGTGGGACCTGCGCGACGGCCTGGTCGCTCGCCTCCCGCTCAGCGATGAAGCGAGGGCGAGCTTCCCGGACGGCGTAGAACGCCACGCGCTGGACCCGATGCAAGAGTTCCTGGAGGGACCGGACGGCGACCCGTCGCTCCGCTGGTCCCTGCTTCAGCGGGGCCGGTGGGTCAATGACAAGGCGACGCTGTTCGATCTGTTCGCCGACCTCACCCGCTACCGCATCTCAGACGTTGCCGATCAGATCAGCTGTCCGACCCTCCTCACCCAGAGCGAAGGAGACCCAGTCGGTGCCGGCGCAGAGAAGCTGTTCGACGCCCTACCGGTGGAACGCAAGGTGCTGTTGAAGTTCACGGCCGCCGAGGGCGCGGGCGGGCACTGCGAGGCCACCGCCCGCCGCCTCTTTCACCAGCGCGTGTACGACTGGCTGGACGAGACTCTCGGCTGACCGACATGACGGTCGAGAACGACTAAGGATCGGGCTCTTCGTGCACGCCGCGTGCGCTCACCACAAGCCCCCGAACTTCGCTGAAGACCGCGAATGACGGGCCGCCGACGAGCTCCCACGAGCGCGCCACGCCAATCAGGAAGCAGACGACGACGGCCGCCGCGATCGTGTCAGCGGCAGAGGGATCGTGCCCGCGCGACGCGAGCCTCACCCCGAAGAAGACCTCCAATCCGCACGTGACCACCAAGCTCACGAGAAAGAAGAGATCGCGCCCGGACACCGGTTGTGCCGCGCGTACGCGAATAAGCGAGAGCAGCGACGCGACCACGAACAGCAGACCGACCGCGCCGACCACGACGGCTGTGTCACCCAGTCCGACACCCGGGACCAACGCAAACAGCGAGATCGAGAGGGCGTTTGTGAACGACGTCAGCGCGGCCGACGCCCTCACCCGGTGCACGTACTCCGTGTCCTCGGCGATCAACCGATCGTGAGACACCGAGACCGCGACAAACAGCAGACCGATCAGGGCGCCCGCTACTCCGGCAGACGCAACGAAGAAGTCGTGCAGTGTCTCCGGTGTCACCGAGCAATCGTCGCCGAAACGCCGGACGACCCGCGAAAGCCGATCGACCGGACGCTCGGACGCGATGCGCCTCTCTCGCCGTACAGCGCCGCCCTCCTTGGGCTCGACGTATCGCCGGGAGCATTGCGGTAGGACTCCGCTGCCACCATGACCTCGCTTCAGCCCGGCGACCGCGTACTGACCGAATCGATCCTCGCACCCGACGGCTGGCCGTTCGCGTCGACACAGCCGCTGAACCCCGACGATCCGGGCCGCTTTCACGCGCTGTTCGGTCGCGATTCGCTGATTACCTCGCTGCAGGTGCTTCCAGCTCAACCGGAGGTCGCGCGCGCCACGCTCAGAATCCTCGCTCAGCTCCAGGCGCGACAGATTGATCCTGAGAACGACGAGGAGCCGGGGAAGATCGTGCACGAGTACCGCCCGCAACCGGAGCCGCGGTTCGCGCAGACCGGGTGGCCGCTGCGTGATGGACAGCTTCGCTACTACGGATCGGCGGACGGAACCTCGTGGTTTCTCGTCCTGATGGCAGCGATGGGCGACCGCGCTCTCGCCGACGAATTGTCTGCGGCCTGGCGCAGGGCCGCCCGCTGGCTCGCGCAGGCGCTCGAGCGAGGAGGAGGGCTGGTCCGCCACGGCCCGCGGGCAGCACTCCGGGGGCCTCGTGCAGCAAGGATGGCGCGATGCGGAGGATCCGCTCGCCGGGCATGGACCTGGAATTCTGAACGCAGACGGCGGGGTTCCCGAGCCGCCGCTTGCCGATGCCGACAGCCAGGCCGTCGCGGTGGCCGCGCTGCGCGCGACGCGTCGGTTGTCAGGCGATGATCGCTGGCATCGCCGGGCCGAGGAGATGGCGGCGCTGATCGCGGAGAAGCTCTCCCCCGAGACGATGGCGCTTGATGGCCGGGGCCGGCGGGTCGCGGGCGCCGGCTCACAGCTTGGCTGGCTGCTGTGGGCGGATGCGCTGCCCTCAGCCGAGCGCGCGGCCTACGCGAGCCGGCTGTGCGATCCCGACATCCTCACGGACTTTGGCCTGCGAACGCTCTCCGCGAACCATCCGCAGTTCGACCCGTACGCCTACCACCGGGGCGGCGTGTGGCCGTTCGATTCCTGGATCGGCTGGGGCGGCCTGAGAGCGGCGGGCCGCGAGAACGAGGCGGAACGGGTTCGCCAGGGCGTGCTGGAGGCCCTGGATCGGCTCGGCGATGCCTCCGAGCTCTACGCGGTTACCGAACGCGGGCTCGAGCGGATCGCGGTCGCCAACCATGCCCAGGCGTGGACGATCGGAGCCCGCTTTGCGCTGGGGCGCGGCTGGGACGGGCGCCTGGGGTGAGGGTCAGGTCGAGTCGCCGGCAGGCTCGTAGGGCGGGGCGACTCCCCAGCCCCAACGTGGCACCGGAGCGTGCGCGACCGTCTGCACATCGGGCTGCGAGTTGTGCATCGCCAGGCGCGTGCCCCACTCCGCGTAACCCATGATCGCGGCGCGGAACTCCGGGTCGGATGGAAGGACGGCGTCGTCGGCAGCGCGGCTCAGCAGAGTCACAAAGGTCAGCCGCTGCTCGGGAGTGATCGCGAGATTGTGGTGGCGGGCGAGCATGTTCTCGTAGCCTCCGCGCTGATCGCTGTACACGGTCGGGCCGCCCATCACCTCCGCCCACCAGTCGGTCACGTGGGTGCGATGCTGTTCGCTCACCTTCCCGCCGAACATCGCCGCAATCTCGGGAGCCTCGCGCTCGACAAGGTCGTAAAAACGGTTCAGCCAACGCGCGAACGCCTCGCGGCCTCCGGCCCACTCGTAGATGGTCGGCGTCCCATCACCCATCTGGCTGAAAGCTAGCGGAGCGTCTCGGAGCGCTCGGCGCCAGCGACAGTATCCAAGCATCGATCCGGCTGCGACATCAGCGGGCGCTGCGACGGCGCTGGCCGCCGGGGAGTGGGACGTCAGCCGATCCGCTCAGCCAGGGACACGATGATCCCCTCTGGCCCGCGCACGTATGCCATGCGCCAGATGTTCTCGTACTGACCGATGCCGCCGACCAGGCCGTAGCCGTCCGCAGCCAGCCGGTCGACCGTCGCCTGCAGGTCGTCGACTTCGAATGAAACGTTGCGCAGCCCCAGTTCGTTGGCCATGGCGGTGGGCGACCCTGGCTCGTGGTCCGGCCGGACGAAGCTCGACAGCTCCAGCCCGGGACCTCCGTCGGGCGGCCGCAGCATGACGATGTGGCTGCGGGAGCCGGGGATGCCGATGACGGTGTCCACGAACTCGCCCTCTACGAACGTCCGGCCCTCAACCTCGAGGCCCAGCCCGACAAAGAACGCCGTCACGGTGTCGAGGTCCGCGACGGTGATGCCAACATGGTCGAAACGTCGTATGTGAGACATGAGGTACTCCTCCGGGGCCCTGCCGGTGTCGTAGGCCGCGCCTGTCGAGGCCCGTCAGCTGCTGAGCGGAGCCGGCCGGCGCTTCTCGACATGGAATCACGCACATGGCGCCCAAATCGTCCCGTCGCCCTGGTTGCCTCTCGCTATGGTGGGATGCCGCTCGTGTCCAGTTATACCGCGCGCATTCAGAGCGAATCTCTTGCGGGGGTGTAGAGCGTGCATGCGGTGAGCGTTCGTGGATTGGTCAGGTCGTATGGACCGGTCCGCGCCGTCGATGGGGTGAGCTTCGAGGTCGAGGCGGGCGAGGTGTTCGCGCTCCTGGGTCCCAATGGGGCGGGCAAGACGACGACGATCGAGATCCTGGAGGGATTCCGCGACCGCGACGCGGGTGAGGTGCGGGTGCTGGGGATCGACCCTGGGGATCGCCGATCCGGGCAGCGCCTCCGCAGCCAGCTCGGGGTCGTCTTGCAGGAGCTTGCGGTGGAGCCGTTTCTGTCCGTGCGCCAGGTGCTCGAGCGCAACGCCGGCTATTACCCGGCGCCGCGGTCGGTGGGCGAGGTGATCGAGCTGATCGGCCTGGCGGAGAAGGCCGACGCGAAGGTCAAGACGCTCTCGGGTGGTCAGCAGCGACGGCTGGATGTTGGCCTGGGGATTGTGGGCAATCCCGCGCTGTTGTTCCTTGATGAGCCGACCACCGGACTTGATCCCGCGGGGCGGCGAACGTCCTGGGAGCTGGTGCGCAGGCTCGCCAGCGAGGGCACAACGGTGATCCTGACTACGCACTACATGGAGGAGGCCGAGGCGCTGGCCGACCAAGTAGCGATCATCGCCTCGGGCAAGATTGTGGCCCACGGGCCGCCGGCGTCCCTGGGCGGTCGCGACCAGGGTGCGGCAACGATCCGCTTCCAGCTACCCGCTGGTGTCACGCCCTCGGACCTGCCCGTGACGGTCGCCGGCGATGGGCGGTCCGTCGAGCTGCGGACTGACCGTGAGCTCGAGGTGCTCTACGAGCTGACCAGGTGGGCGCTTGAGCATGAAGTCCGGGTGACCGGACTGACCGTCAGCCGTCACACGCTCGAGGACGTCTACCTGCAGTTGACCGGCGCTGACCCAGACCGATTGCAGACCGACTCGGCGGGGGGAGCGCCGGTCCGAGGTTGAGCGCGCGGACCGAATCGATCCTGTCGGCTCGCTCGGCGATGGCGGAGCTCCGGCTCGTGCTCAGGCAGGTCCGCTACGAGCAGCTGTCCTTCTGGCTGAACCCGGTCGGGGCGATCTTCACGGTTGGGTTTTCGCTCCTGTTCCTGTTGCTGCTGGGCGCGAGCGCCGGGTCCGCGCGCGTCAGCTACCTACACAACATCAAGCTTGTCCAGTACTACGTCCCGGGCTTCATCGCCTACGGCGTGATGTCCGCGTCGTTCAACAGCCTGGCGATCACTCTGGTCATCCGCCGGGAGACTGGGCTACTCAAACGCCTGCGGCTGAGTCCGCTACCCACCTGGACGCTCTTGACCGCAATCCTGCTCAGCACGCTGTTGATCGCGTTCTCTCAGGTCGTGCTGATGCTCGCGGTGGGACGCTGGGCGTTTGGGGTTCAGCTGCCGTCGAGCCCATCGGGGATCGGTGCCCTGGTCGTCGTGCTCATACTCGGTGGGCTCAGCTTCGCCGCGCTCGGGATCGCGATGAGCACATTCATCCCCAACCAGCAGGCCGCCGGTCCGGTGACCAGCACCGTGTTCTTCGTACTTCTGTTCCTGTCAGGCCTGTGGTTCCCGCTCAAGTCCGGCTCGGCGCTGGCCAAGATCTCGACCTTCTTCCCGATCCGCCACTTCATCACCGCCGTGTTCAAGACCTTCGACCATCCCGGGAGCTCCGCCTGGTCCGGACACGACCTGCTGATCGTCGTGATCTGGGGTGTGGTGGGCGCCGCGGTCGCGCTTCGCCGCTTCCAATGGGCGCCATACCGCACCTGACCGCATCCGCCGCTCACCACGCCGCGAACGCAGCCGGATCTCGGGCGCGTCATATAAGCGGCCGGTGCTCATCGCGGCCCAGCACCCGTCGTAGCGTCAGGCTCATGCCGGGCGCGCTTCGCCGCCTCGAAGTACTGGCAGTTGCCGATCGCGAGACGGGCGAGCGCAGCCCGAAGGGTGGGCACGCGGGGCTTGGCCCGGCCCGGCAGGATCACCAACGCCAGAACGAAGCCGAGAGCGAAGATTCCGACCGCCCACCAGAACGCCGTGGTGTAGCCGTGGACGGCCGCGGCGTTAGCCAGGCCGGGTGTGCGAAGGTGACTGGACGTGTAGCTGGCCACTGCGCTGGCGAAGATCGTGCTCAGTAGGGAGGTGCCGACCGACCCGCCGACCTGTTGGGAGGTGTTGACCATCGCCGAGGCGACCCCGGCCTCGCGTCCCTCCACACCCAGGGTCGCCGTTGAGAACGCCGGCGCGAAGATGCATCCCATCCCGACGCCGAGGACGAGCAGACCGGGAAGGACATTGCCGGCGTAGCTGGAGCCGGGCGTCAGGCGCGTGAACAGGAACATCCCGATCGCCCCGAGCGTCGTGCCAGCAAGTACCAGCGGCTTGACCCCGGTGCGTTGGATCACGCGGGTCTGCACGGTGGTCGAGGTGACCACCAGAATGCCGGTCAGCGGGAGGAACGCGAGTCCGGTGGTGAGCGGCGAAAGGCCGAGCTGCTGCTGCAGGAAGTAGGAGAGAAACAGAAATACGGCAAGGGTGCCCGCGCCGGCCAGCGCGATCGTGGTGTACGCGCCGCCGCGCGCCCGGTCCCAGATGATGTGCAGGGGCAGCAACGGATGCTTGGCTCGGCGCTCGATCAGCACAAAGGCCGTCAGGAGCACTGGGCAGGCGACGAGCGCCACGATCGTGGCCGTTGCACTCCAGGAGTGCGTCTCGGCGTTGGAGAACCCGTACACCAGCGCGAACAGGCCGAGCGCTGAGGTGAGAACCCCGGGGATGTCGATCGGGTCCCGGTCGGGTGCGCGGTGATTGACCAGCAGGCGCAACGCCACGATCGTCGTGGGCACTGCGATCACAACGTTGACATACAGGCACCAGCGCCAGGACAAGACTTGGGTGAGCGCGCCCCCAAGGATCAGCCCGAGCGAGGCGCCACCGCCCGCGATCGCACCGAAGATCCCGAACGCCTTGGGCCGGTCAGGAGATCCCTCGAACGTAACCGTCAGCAACCCCAGCGCCGAGGGTGCGAGCAGCGCGCCGAATGCCCCCTGGAGCGTTCGAGCGGCCACGAGTACGCCGAAGGACTGGGCCAGACCGCCGATCGCCGAGGCGATCGAGAACCCGACCAGGCCGGCGATCAGCGTCCACTTGCGCCCGAACAGATCACCGAGCTTGCCACCCAGCAGCAATAGGCTGCCGAAGGCCAGCGCGTACGCGGTGACGATCCACTGCCGGCTCTCGGTAGAGAAATGCAGCGCATTCTGGGCCGAAGGAATCGCGATGGTCACGATCGTCGCGTCCAGCACCACCATCAGCTGCGCAACGCCGAGCAGGGCCAGCACCGCCCATCGATTCGGTTCGCGATCCGTCGAGGCCAGTGACATCAGATGCGTCGCATTCCGATCGGTGCCGCGGCTATCGACCTCGGCCATCCCCCGACGGTAACACCGCAAAGCCGGCGGCCAATCAGCAGTGATCCCTGGCAACGTGGTGGGCTAGGCTCGCGGCCATGATTGCCTCCGTTTTGCAAGCCGAGCCGCCGAGGCTCGGCCGCAGAGTCGTGCGCCTGTTTCGCCCCCATCGCGGTGCGCTGGCGCTGATCATCCTCACGATCGTGACGACGTCGGTGCTGAGCGTGATCGGCGCGCTGCTGGTCCGCCAGGTGTTCGACAAGGCTCTGTTCGTTCAGGGTGGCCCCGACCTCGGCGCGCTGTACCCGCTGGTGGCTGCGCTGATCGCGATCCCGATCATCAACGGGATCCTGAACATAGCCCAGGTGTATCTGACCGAGGTCGTGGGCAACCGTGTGCTGCAGGAGCTGCGCGACCGGCTGTTCGAGCACCTCGAAAAGCTTTCGCTGGCGTTCTACACGGCCACTCGCAGCGGAGAGGTTCAGTCCAGGCTGGCCAACGACGTCGGCGGTGTGCAGACGACGATCACGTCGACCGCGTCGTCGGTTGTCAGCAACCTGGTCACGCTGGTCTCGTCAGTGGTGGCGATGCTGGTGCTCTCGCCGCTGCTGACGGCCATATCGCTGGCCGTCACGCCGGTATTCGTACTGTTCAGTCGTCGAGTCGGACGCGCGCGGCGCAGAGCCCGGAGCGAGGCCCAGGCTTCGCTTGCGTCGATGGGTTCGATCACCCAGGAGACGTTGTCGGTGTCGGGAATTCTGTTGTCCAAGGTGTTCGGCCGACAGGCGCACGAGGTCGACCGCTACCGCGTCGAGAACGCCAACCAGGCCGAGCTGCAGGTCCGCCAGGCGATGGTGGGTCGCTCGTTCTTCGCCGTTACCCAGGCGTTCTTCGGGATCAGCCCCGCGCTCGTGTATCTGGTGGCCGGTCTGCAGGGCACGAAGGGCGACCTGTCGGCGGGGACGCTGGTGGCGTTCACGACCCTGCAGAGCCGGCTGCTGATCCCGATCAACCAGCTGCTGCAGGTCTCGGTTGACGTTCAGTCGTCGCTGGCGCTGTTCGGCCGGATCTTCGAGCTGATCGACCTTCGCCCGCGGATCAGCGACCGCGAGGATGCGCTCAGCCTGGCCCCGACCGAGATCCGAGGAGAGGTGGCGCTCGAGCAGGTGTCGTTCCGCTATGGCGCTGGTGAGGACGGCGGGCCGGCGGCGCCGGAAGAGGCGTTGCGAGACGTGTCGATGCTCGTCGCGCCGGGGCAGCTCGCGGCGCTGGTAGGGCCATCCGGCGCGGGCAAGACGACGATCTCCTACCTGGTTCCGAGGCTCTACGACGTCGAGCGCGGGGCCGTCAAGATCGACGGTCACGACGTGCGCGACCTGAGCTCCGCGACGATCGCGGGCGCGGTCGGCGTGGTGACCCAGGAGAGCTACCTGTTCGGCGGCACGGTGCGCGAGAACATCAGCTACGGGCGGCCGGACGCGACCGAGGAGGAGGTTGTGGCCGCCGCGAAGGCCGCCTTCATTCACGACCGCATCATCGCTCTCGAGGACGGATACAACACGGTGGTCGGGGAACGCGGGTACCGGTTCTCGGGCGGTGAGCGCCAGCGGCTGGCAATCGCCCGGGTGATCCTGGAGGACCCGCCGATCCTGATCCTTGATGAGGCCACCTCGGCGCTGGACACCGAGAGCGAGCGCGTCGTGCAGCGGGCGCTGGAGGCGCTGATGCAACGCCGCACCACGATCGCGATCGCCCACCGGCTATCGACGATCCGTAACGCTGACGTGATCTTCGCGATCGAGCGCGGCATGATCGTCGAGCGCGGAACCCACGACGAACTGCTCGCCGAGGGTGGCATTTACGCGCGTCTCTATGAAGAGCAGTTCGGCGACGGAGTGGTCGAGGCCCACTGCAGCGACGGGGTGATCCTCGCCAACGGCCGGGCCTGTCGGCCATCGAGCCAGCGAGCGCGGCCGGGCTCGGCGATTGCGGCACGCCGTCCGACGCAGCCCGAGGACATCGCCGAGCTCCCCGCGGAGCTCCGTACGGCGCTGACGGTGTGACCCGCTGGGTTTACCGCGCGCCGCGTCTGATTTGACCGCGCGCGCACGCCAGCAGCGTATGCTGCTCATCCTGCATGGTCCGTGCGCTCGTTACCGGCGCCTCCGGTTACATAGGCAGCCGACTGGTGAGCGAGCTTCATGCGCTCGGCGAGCAGGTCGGGTGCGTTGCGCGCGACCCGAGCCGGGTTAGCTTCGATCCAGTTGTCACCGTACATCGGGGCGACATGCTCGATCCGAGCTCGCTGAGCGCGATCGGCGACGGCTACACGACGGCCTACTACCTCGTTCACTCGATGGGTCGGGGAGGCAGCTCGGACTATGAACAGCGCGACGCCAGCGCCGCGTCGAACTTCGCCCGCTTCGCGACCGCCAGTGGGATCGACCGGGTCGTGTACCTCGGCGGTCTCGGGGATCGCCCTGGATCTCAGCATCTGCGGTCGCGACTGCGCGTCGGTGAGATCCTGCGCGACGAGGGACCACCACTGACCTGGTTCCGTGCCGGCATGGTCGTCGGCGCCGGCTCCGAGAGCTACCGAACCTTGCGCTCCCTTGTGGAGCGGCTACCGGTGATGCTTGCCCCGTCTTGGCTGGCCACGCCCACGCAGGCCATCGCGATCAGCGATGTGCTGCGGTACCTAATCGACTGCCCTCTTATACCCGAGACGCGCTCCCGTGAGATCCAGATCGGCTCGGCAGAGGTACTCACCTATGGCCAGATGCTCGACCAGATGGCCGATGCGTTGGGATTGCGACGACGCCCACGCATTCCGGTTCCGCTGCTCACACCATGGCTTTCGTCGCATTGGATCGGCCTGATCACACCGGTCGACGCGGGCGTTGCGAGGCCATTGATCGAAGGGCTCTCCACCGACACGACGGTCACAGACCCGTCCGGAATGGCGCTCTTCGACTTCCAGCCACGGTCCTTCAAGCAGGCGTTGCGCGAGGCTATGGTCGAAGCGAACGGATCCGTTCAGCGCGCCCGGTCGTAATTCGAGCGCGCCAATGATCGTCGCTGGGCGCCAGCAAGAACCGTTTGGGGCGTGCCGAGGGTCTATTGGGGTGAATGCTTCCTGCCTTTGATCGAAAGGACCCAATGACCCACTTGAGTGATGACCTCCCCGTCACCTCGGCACGCCCCGACGGCGCCCAGCGCGCGACGTTCGCCGCCGGCTGCTTCTGGGGCGTCGAGGCTGCCTTCCGCGAGCTCGACGGCGTGCTCGACGTGACCGTCGGCTACACCGGCGGCACGACCGCTGATCCGACCTACGAGCAGGTGTGTGGCGGCGCGACTGGCCACGCCGAGGCCGTCGAGGTCGTGTTCGACCCGGCGACGGTGAGCTACCGGCAGCTGCTCGACACCTTCTGGCACATCCACAACCCGACCACCCTGAACCGTCAGGGTTGGGATCTCGGGAGCCAGTACCGCTCCGCGATCTTCTTCCACGATCCGGAGCAGGAGCGCCTCGCGCTCGCCACGCGCGAGTCCGAGCAGGAGTCGCTCGTCAAGCCGATCGTGACCGAGATCGTCCCGGCGACGACCTTCTACCGCGCCGAGGAGTACCACCAGCGCTACTTCGAGCGCTCGGGTTACGCGGCCTGTGGCGTCACGATCGAGGTGCCGTCGACTCGCTAGGGACGAGTCGGTCCGTCAGTTTGCCTGCTCGAGCCGGAGGTACGGCTCGAGCAGCGCACGGAGCTGCATCCGCCCGCGATGAAGGCGGCTCTTGAGCGCGGCCTGCCGGACGCCGGCCACCGCCGCGGCCTCCTCGGTCGAGAGCCCTTCGAGGTCGCGCAGGACGACGGCCGCGCGCAGGTCGGCGGGCAGCTCCGCCAGCGCCCGCTCGAGCATCTGCTCGAATTCGCGGTCAAGTGTGCGGGCCTGGGGGCCGGTGCCAGTCGCGGCTGGTAGCGCGGCGATCGCGTCCTCGTCGCCGGGCCGGCTAGACGCCGTCGGCGGCGGGCGCCGGGCGAGCCGCCGCTGGGCCTCGTTGAACGCGATCCGGTAGAGCCAGGTCGAGAACTGGGAGCGCTCCTCGAACCGCGCCAGGCCCCGCCACGCGCGCAGGAAGACCTCCTGCGCAACCTCGTCGGCCTCCTGGGGGTCCAGTCCGAACCTCCGCAGCGCGCCGTAGACGCGGGCCGAGTGCTCGGTCACGAGCTGCGCGAAGGCGCTCTCGTCCCCGGCGCGAGCGCGCGCGATCAGGGCGCGCTCCTGGGCTGGATCAGTGGTCGGCTGGTTCATGCAGCCGTCGCAGGACGGCGGTGGCGATCGCCGGCCCGTCGGCGACCGGTTCCGGCGGCGGCGCGCTGTGGAGCAGGGCGAGCATGTGTCGCAGGTCGTCGAGGACGCTCCGGCACTCGGGGCACTCCGCCGTATGGCGCTCGAGTCGCGCCCGAGCCTGTGTCCGCAGGTCGGAGTCGAGGTAGGCGGACATGTGTCGGCGGCGTCCACCGGTGGTCGCGCCGGAAGCGCAGCTCGTGCCAGAGAGTGCTCATCGCTCGTGTGACCCCGTCATCGACGGAAAAGGTTCGCAGACCACTGTGATGAACCGTTTGGGCGCCGACCGGGTCAAAGTGTGCACATGGATCACGAAAGGAGCACGATGACCAATCGAATCGAGAAGACCGACGAGCAGTGGCGCCAGGAGCTGACGCCGGAGGCGTACAAGGTGCTCCGCCACAAGGGCGACCGAGCGCCCCTTCACCGGCGCCTACGTCCACACCAAGGAGGACGGCATCTACCGCTGCGCCGCCTGCGACGCGGAGCTCTTCTCCTCAGACACCAAGTTCGACTCCGGCACCGGCTGGCCGAGCTTCACCGACCCAGCAAACCGCGCCAACGTCGAGCTGCACGAGGACCGCAGCCTGTTCATGCGCCGCACCGAGGTGACCTGCGCCACCTGCGGCGGACACCTGGGCCACGTCTTCAACGACGGCCCCAACGGCTGCGACCGCTACTGCATCAACTCCGTCGCCCTCAAGCTCGACCCGACGTCGGTCGAGTAGTCAGGGGGCGCGGGAGCGGGGAGCGCTACCCCTGGAGCCGAGCGCCGCGTAGGATGTAGTTCGGCTGAGCGAGATGCAGGAAGCGCGCCACCAGTTTCACGAATCGCTCAAGGAGCTCGAGCAGCAGACGCTCGAGGGCCTCGACATGGTGATCGAGCAGCTGGACCGAGCGCTTGAGTCGATCAGCGACCAAGATGTCGGGCTGGCCAGGACGGTGATCGCTGAGGATGACCGAATCGACCTGCGCTATCTGGAGATACACCAGGGCGTGCTGTCGCTGCTCGCGCGCCAAGCGCCGGTCGCCGGTGATCTGCGAATCGTCGCTGCGCTCTTGCACATGATTCGCTGCATCGAGCGGATGGGCGATCAGTGCGTGAACATCGCCAAGCTCGTGGAGCTGTCGGGTCACGAGGCGCCGAAGGACCGGGAGATTCTTGACACGATCGAGCGCATGGGTGAGCTCACGCACTCAGAGGTGGCTGAGTCCAGAGAGGCGTTCGCGACGCGCGACGTCGCCTTGGCTCAGGACCTCGTTCGCCTGCATGGGGAGATCAACCTGTTAAACCGCGCGGTCATCAATCGCGCGGTCGACGTCGGCAACGAGCTCGAGCTTCGCGAGTGGGCGATGTTCATGATCCTGGTCGCGCGTTGTCTAGAGCGCATAGCGGGCAACACCGTCGACATTGCCGAGCAGACGGTGTTCGTCGTAACCGGGCTGTTCCGAGAGTTCGCAAGCGATCCCCAACCCGCCTAGAAAAGAGACCCATCTCTCTTGCTGTGGGCTCGGGACAGCAACGGGAGCGCGGCGGCCGTCGCAATGGGGGCTCAGTGGCGGCCGCGCGCTTCCCAGCTGCTCGAGGGAGGGGCAGGTCCCTCGAAGTCTCTAACCACTTATCGGCGTTCGTCGCGTACGCCTATATGGAGTCAAGACCCCATTTCATGACGCTCGCGGGAAGGAGGGACGATGTCCCAGCAAGCACGGACTGAAGGGTTGCGGGTACGGTCTGCACGTGCTCGGTTTGCCGGCCAGCGTCAGCGTTTGCCTGTTCGACCTCGACGGCGTGCTCACCGAGACGGCCACGGTCCACGCCGCGGCTTGGAAGGAGATGTTCGATGACTATCTGCGCCGGCGGGCCGAGCAGCGCGGCGAGCGTTTCGCGCCTTTCGACGCGGTCGCCGACTACGACCAGTACGTCGATGGCAAGCCGCGTGCCGAGGGGGTGCGCTCGTTCTTCGCAGCTCGCGGCATCGATGAGCCCGACGAGGTCATCGACGAGCTGGGAAGCCGCAAGAACGAGATCGTGCTGAAGATGATCCGCGAGAAAGGCGTGGAGGCCTACCCAGGATCGGTGCGCTACGTGAACGCCGCGCGGGCGGGCGGCCTTCGCCGCGCGGTGGTGTCCTCGTCCACCAACTGCCGGGACGTGCTGGTCGCCGCCGGGATCCTCGATCTGTTCGAGGAGATCGTCGACGGTCATGTCGCGGCGCGCGAGCATCTGGAGGGCAAGCCCGCGCCCGACACATTCCTCGCTGGGGCACGGGCGCTCGGTGTCCGGCCAGACCAAGCGGCGGTGTTCGAGGACGCGCTGGCGGGCGTCGAGGCGGGACGCCGGGGTCAGTTCGCGTTCGTCGTCGGGGTCGACCGCGTCGGGCAGGCCGAGGCGCTGAAGGCGCACGGTGCGAACGTCGTCGTGAAGGACCTAGCCGAGCTGCTCGACGCCCCGTGATCGCCCAGTCTGCCTTCAGCGTCGAGCCGTGGGTCCTGCGCGAGACCGAGCTCGACCTCGACCGGCTCGCGCAGACCGAATCGGTCTTTGCGCTGTCGAACGGCCATATCGGGCTGCGCGCCAACCTCGACGAGGGCGAGCCGTTCGGGCTACCGGGCACTTACCTGGCCGGTTTCTACGAGCTGCACCCGCTGCCCTACGCTGAGGCCGGGTACGGTAATCCGGAGTCGGGCCAGACCGTGGTCAATGTGACCAACGGCAAGATCATCCGCCTGATCATCGACGACGAGCCGTTCGACGTCCGCTACGGCGAGCTCAGACGCCACGAGCGCATGCTGGACATGCGTGCCGGGGTGCTGCGGCGAGAAACGGAATGGGTGTCTCCCACCGGCAAGGCGGTGCGAGTCACCTCGACGCGCCTCGTCTCGCTCTCCCACCGCGCGATCGCCGCGATCTCGTTCGAGGTCGAGCCGCTCGACGAGCCAACGCCGATCGTGGTCCAGTCCGAACTTGTCAGCAACGAGTCGATGCCGGAGATGGAGGCCGACCCGCGCACAGCCGCGGCGCTCGCGGCGCCCCTGCGCTCGGAGGCTTTCGACTGTCGCGATAAGCGTGCGATTCTGACGCACCGGACCGCCTCGAGCGGTCTCAGCGTATCGGCAGCAATGGGGCACGAGATCGACGGGCCGCCCGGTACCGGTGACTCGATCGAGGCCTTCGAGGATGTCGCGCGGCTGACAATCACCGCCGACGTCGCGCCCGGTAAGCCCTTGCGGCTAGTCAAGTTCATCGCGTACGGCTGGTCCTCCGAACGATCGATCTCGGCGCTGCGCGACCAGGTCGGCGGCGCGCTGTCAGAAGCCGAGCACAGGGGTTGGGACCGGCTGGTGTCCGAGCAGCGCGAGTATCTCGACTACTTCTGGGAGCGGGCCGACATCGAGGTCGCCGGCGACTCCGAGCTTCAACAAGCGGTCCGCTTCTCGCTCTTTCACATCTTGCAGGCCAGCGCCCGTGGCGAGCAGCGCGCGATCGCGGCCAAAGGCTTGACGGGATCGGGCTACGACGGGCACGCGTTCTGGGATACGGAAGCGTTCGTGCTGCCCGTGTTGACCTACACCGCGCCGCGCGCGGCTGCCGACGCGCTGCGCTGGCGCTACGCGACGCTTGATCTCGCCCGTGAGCGCGCCCGCCAACTCGGTCTCCGCGGCGCGGCCTTCCCGTGGCGCACGATCGCCGGCCAGGAATGCTCCGGCTACTGGCCGGCCGGCACTGCCGCCTTCCACGTCAACGCGGACATAGCAGACGCCGTGGTGCGCTACCAGGCGGCGCACAACGACGAGGCGTTCGAGCACGAGGTTGGCGCCGAGCTCCTGGTGGAGACGGCACGGCTGTGGCGCTCGCTCGGCCACCACGACACCGCAGGGCGCTTTCGCATCGACGGCGTGACCGGCCCGGACGAGTACAGCGCGGTGGCGGACAACAACGTGTACACGAACCTGATGGCCCAGCAGAACCTGCGCGCGGCGGCGGCCGCGGTCGAGCGCCACCCACGTGTAGCGGCCCGCCTCGAGGTAGACGACGAGGAGGCGGCGAGCTGGCGCGACGCCGCCCAGACGATGGTCATCCCCTACGACGCGGAGCGCGGGATCCATTCCCAGGCCGAAGGCTTCCTTGACCACGACCGCTGGGACTTCGCCCACACCTCGCCCGATCAGTATCCGCTGCTTCTGCACTTCCCGTACTTCGACCTGTACCGCAAGCAGGTCGTCAAGCAGGCCGACCTCGTGCTGGCGATGTTCGCGCGTCCCGACGCGTTCACCGACGAGCAAAAAGCAGACAACTTCGCGTACTACGAAGCGCTGACCGTCAGGGACTCGTCGCTCTCCGCCGCCACCCAGGCGGTGCTTGCTGCCGAGGTCGGCCACCTTGCGCTGGCCTACGACTACCTGGGCGAGGCGGCACTGATGGACCTCGACGATCTGGAGCGCAACACCCGCGATGGTCTACACATCGCGTCGCTCGCCGGAGCGTGCATCGGCCTGATCTGGGGATTTGGCGGCATGCGCGACGAGGGCGGCACGCTCTACTTCGCGCCGCGCCTTCCCGATTCGCTCACGCGCGTGGTGTTCAGGGTGATGTGCCGCAGCCACCGACTGCTCGTCGACGTCCGCCGCAGCGAGGCGCACTACTCGTTGCTCGAGGGCGAGCTGCTCGAGATCGCCCATCACGGTCAACCGGTCAGGCTCGAGGCCGGGCGGCCGGCCGTGATGGGTATCCCGTCTGCCCCGGCACGGGAGGCGCCGGTCCAGCCCGCCGGCCGGGAGCCCATGAGGAGACGGCCACCGCGATGAAGCCTCACACTGATGGCATCCGACGCCCGGTACTGGTCGCCGATGGCCGTCGCGCCGCAGGAACCGCGGCGATCCGTCAGCTGTTCGGTGACTTCCTCGGCCAGCTGCGCTCCACTACGCACCGGATCACGGCTCAGTGGCACGAGGACGACGTTTGGATTGCGGAGGTCGACGTCAGCTACGAGCTGTGCGACTGGCTCCAGCTGAACGAGCTGCCGCGAGCGCTCATCGCGCGTACGGGGCCGGATGGCGTCTCCGAGCTGCGGGCTTACGGCGCGCACGAACATCAGCTCCCAGACCACCCCGTGACGTCGCGCCGGTAGCGCGGGATTGTCAACGGGCCTGGGATCGGGGGTGTGTGACCGCGACGGCCCGGTGATCGGCCTCGGCGCGGCCTCAGGCTGGGAAGGGATCGGCCGAGTCCTGGCGGGCTGCCAACTCTACGACGCGTCGCGCGCAGCCCCACGAGAGGGTCAGCCCAGCGCCACCGTGGCCGTAGCAATGAATCACATCGTCAACACGTTCGACGCGCGGCCCGTCCGCACGAACTGGGCGCAGGCCGGCACGAGCCTCGAGGACCTCCGCATGAGTTAGTTGCGGTACCAGCGCGCGGGCACGAGCGAGCAGCGACTCTGTCTCTGCCGGGTCGACGGCTTCGTTTTCATTTCCCGGCTGATACGAACCGCCCACAATTGTCCGGTCACTCCGAGGAAGGACGTAGATCATCTGGTCCTCGTCGCAGATGCAGGGCACTCCGGGCAGCCTGGTCAGGTGCACGACCTGCCCGCGCGCAGCGCTGACTGTCGGATCGCCCGCCAACTCGCGGGCAGCCAATCCGCTGCAGTTGACCACCAAGCCGGTGACCTCGTCCAGCGAGGTCATTGTCCGGCGAACGGTGCGTTCAGGTTCCAGCGCCTTCAGGTGCCCCGGCATCTCGACCAGCGGCACGCGTAACACCCATCCGTGGTCATAACCGGCCGGCAACTCCTCCGCCCGCGCGTGCCGGACACGATCGCCGGGCACCGCATCCAGCCACCACGGCTCGCTGCTCTGCAGATGCAGATACTCCCGGGGAGGGAAACCGCGGGCCTCAAGCCACGAGAGCGTCTCCAGCGCCCACCGCATCACGTCGTCGCTGTCGCCGGCAGCGTATGGAAGCCAGAGCCCACCCGCGACGTCGGACACCCTCGGTTGGTCTGCAGCGATCACCGTGACCCGATAGCCCGCCTGTCGCAGAGCGTGCGCGCAGGTCAGCCCGATCACTCCGGCACCTATGACCGTCACCTCGGCGGGTGCGCCCGTCGCGTTGCTCACGCGATCAAACTACTCTCGGCGACACCCCAACGAGGCCTTTGGGCCCCATCGAATGGCCGGCGCTACGAGGAGTACCGATGTCCAGTACCGGCGAACGGACCGCCTCCCTGCACTGGATACCAGTAGTCGGGGGGGAACCCGCACACGGCTGCCGCGTGCTTGAACGTCGGCGACCGCAGGTTGATCGAAGACGGGATCGCGAGGATCACGCCGGCGCGAGCGATTGCTCGGCCCGCGTTGGAGTTGGACGGGATCGAGGCGGAGGGAATGGGGAACCCGGAGATGCCGTGCTTGCGCATGCACTTCGAAACCTTGAGCATTTGGGCCTTGGCCTTCGCAAAGCCAGGCAGCACCTTGGCGCACGCTGCTTTTGCCGCCTTGAACGAGGGTGAGGACGGGTTGATCCCCGAGCCCTGGGGCATCGGCACGCCGTGCGCGCGCATGCACCGCTTGAAGGCTAGAACCGCGTCCTTGCGCGATGGGTCCCTTGGCTTGCTCGACGGTCCCCAGGCGGCGATCGTCAGCGCGGAGCTAATCACCACGAGGACGATCGCGGTGCGGTGGCCGTGGCGCTTTATCGTCTTCATGCCGTCTTTCCTCTCGTTCGGTTCAGTCATGTGCCGAAGGGTCGTATCGGAGCGCGTAACTGGCTCGGATTCGGTCCCGGACTCGATGGCCCGTTGAGCGCTCGTGGAGAGAACGAGGGTGGCTGCCATCATTGCTCTAAGTGGGATTCGGCCCCCACTCTGTGACAGTTTCAGGTCGGCAGGACCGCCGAGGCAGTGAGTTGCGCGACACACGCGCCCCGCGCGGTGCGACCTCGGTCGGCGCGCCGGGTTGGCCAGCGGCAGCGAGCTGGCTGGCGTGCCGCGCCGCGCGCCCAGTCCTGAAAGTCGCCGCAAAGTGCGCGATTACCTAAAAGGGCGGCTCACGTCCGGCTATCCGATCGTGCAAGCCGAAATCCTTCCGAGAGCCGACCGGTTCGAATGTCCGGCGGCACTCCGCGGCCGCGATCTGCCCAGGCCGGCGGGCCTATTTGGCTGCCAGCACGTCGGCCGGCAGGATCTCCGGCGGCGCCGCGAGAAGTTCGTCGGCATGAGCCATCAACGCAGCGGCGATCTCACCATTGATGTGCGCCTGGCGCGCGTCTTCACTGCCGAACGTGTCGAAGATCCAGAACGTCGTTGGCGAGGTTCGCACGGCATACCAGTTGACCGTTCCGGCCTCGGCCTGCGCCAGTGGCAGCGCGCCTGTCAACAGGGCGGCTACGTCCTCGGACTTGTCGGACTTGGCCTCGATGCGGACGACGAATGCGTAGGGGGTGTCCATCGTGATGCCTCCTTGGTTGATTTCGGCGCACCCGTCAGCCTAGACCCGCAAGTCGTGCCGACCGCCGCGATCCGCAGCCGGGCGCAAAGCGGCCCGCGCTCATCGGGCTTCTCACTCGGCTGCGCTACCCGGCGACGCCGCTCGCTGCGATGTACGCGCCGAGCGCGCCGTTCGGATGGATCAGCACCGCGGGGATCTGACACTTGGCCGGCAGCATCACCGTCGTCGTGATCCGGGCGTCGCCATCGCTTGACAGCGGGACGGAGTTGCTTGTCCCTACTGGCATCGTGTTCCCAGCGCAGTAGAGCGAAGCGCTGACGGTCTTCACCGGGCCAGTGGTCCCTGCGAACTGGCCCGACGGAATCAAGAGCCCGCGGATCCGAACGATGAGCCGCCCGTGGCCGTGCAGCTTGGCCTCCCCCGAGCGCAGCACCCAAGGCACGTTACCCGCCATCGCCCCGAGCAGAGACGGATCACCGGGGACGCTTGGGACCAGCGAGGTGAACAGCACCATGCGGTTGCCGTGGTCACGATGACCGGCGGCTTGACCATCCTGGTGGCCGAGCGCGCTCACCGCCGTCGTCGCCGATCCTGCCAAGGCGGACGCCGCGAGAACCGCGACAGCTACGCGCTTTGGTACGTACATCGAGATCCCTCCCTCGTCGGGTTAACGCGCAGCCGGCCCTCGGCGCGGGACGTTGTCGGTCTCTGTCGAGGACGCGTCCTCGTCGACGATCCTTCCCCGCGGCATCGGCGAGCAGATAAGCGCACCGGCTCGGACGCGACAGACCCGACGCCATGATGGACCCGGCCCACCCCCGGCGCCGCTCCTCTGTCACGCGGCGCTGGGGGTGGGGGACCGGCGTGCCCTGAACATCCGGGCGGCGCCGCTAGGAAGCTCGGCCCTTAGGACATGGCCAGGATCGGGCGCGCCTCGACGCGTCCGTGGGCCGCGGCCGGGATCTTGGCCGCGAGCTCGATCGCCTCGTCCTTGTTGGCCACGTCGAGGACGTAGAAGCCGATGATCTGCTCGCCACCCGGCTTGGCCGCCCCATCGGCGGCCGAAACCGATCCGCCCTGCACGGTGACGGTCGAGGTGGTCGCGGACGGCTGCACCGGATCGCCCGCCTGGAACGCGCCGCGGCCAGAGACCTCGTCGTAGAACGCGCCATAGGCCCCGAGCACCGCCTGGCTCTCGGGTGTACCTGGCTGGGGAGCGCCGTTCTCGTCGGCGTACAGCAGGAAGAGGTATTTCATGGGAACTCCTTCGGTCGCGCCGGCGCCCGTCGCCGGCTGTCCCCTAAGAGACGAACGAGCGGGCGCCGAGGGGACGGGCTCCTGGACGTCCGGAGCGATCGTCCGCGACATTCGCAGTGTCGGCGGGCGAGCCGGAGAGCAGGACTGGGCGTCGAGCGGTCACTGCGCGGGTCGGAGCATGCTGGTCACCGGCGGACAGCCCCCGGCTTGCGAGACGCTCGTGACCCGAAACCCGTGACGCTCATAAAACGGCACCGTCCGCGGGTTGGGTGTTTCGAGGAACGCTGGGCTGTGATCGGCGTCGACGAGCACCAGACATTGCCGGAGTAGGTCCGCACCCAGGCCGACGCCCTGATGTGCACAATCGACCCCGAGCCACGGCAGATACCAGTGGGGATCCTTCGGGTGTGCGGCGTCCATCTGCTCGAGGACGGCGAAGGTGTCCGCGTGCTTGTCTGGCGAAACGGATTCGCTCAAGACAGCGACGATCGCCTCACCGTCCGCTTCCCCACCCGGCGGCAGCCACATCGCCACCGCCGCGAACTCGCCCAAGCTCCACACCGTCTGGCTCTCGAATGCCACGCCACCAAAGGCAGCGACGAACACCGGAAACTGGATGAGATACGAGAGGGTTCCGGATAGAGCCATCGCTCGACCGGATCCGCGATGAACGCCGACACCAACGTGGCGATCGCTCTCGGTTGACCGTCCGTGGCCACCGGTTGGATCGTCAGAGTGCTCATGCTCGGGATCCTACGTGTGTGCTCGTGACGACCCTGCTTCCCACGTCGCCGAGACCCGCTGCGCCGATCGGAGAACACCCGCGCCGCACTGTCCTGACAGCGGCGTGAGCGTATAGCGGCTTCTGCGCGCCTACCCGGAGAGCGTGGCCTGCCTCCGTGCGGCTTGGCTTCTTCTCTTCGGGCCGGTTGCAGCGTGGAGGTCGGCCTCGATCTCCTCGAGGCTGCGGCCCTTAGTCTCGGACACGAACGCCTTCACGAACAGGCCGGCGAGTACGCCCAAGCCGGCGTAACCGAGGAACACCGGTCCCGGGCCGAAGGCCTTGAGCAGGGCCGGGAAGGTCTGAGAGACCAGGAAGTTGGCCGCCCAGTTGCCAAACACCGCGACACCCATTGCGGTGCCGCGTACGCTCAGCGGCAGGACCTCGGGAATCATCACCCACACGACCGGGCCCCACGTGGCCGCGAATGACGCAATAAACGTGGCGAGGCACACGAGCGTGATGATTGCCGCCGGGTCGCTCGGATGGTGAGGCGTCGGCAAAGCCGAGAGCGAGATCCCGAGTACAAGCAGGCTGGCGACCATGCCGCCGACGCCCGCGTGCAGCATGGGTTTACGGCCCACGCGGTCGATGAGGCGGATTGCGATGACCGTCAACGCCACGTTGATCACGCCGATGATGAGGTTCGCGTAGATCGCGCTCGTCTTGGCGAACCCGACGTTCGTCAACGTCGTGGGCGCGTAATAGATGATCGTGTTGATCCCGACGAGCTGCTGGAAAACGGCGAGGCCGGTTGCAACCAACAACGCCGGCCGGACCCATTTGGCCCGCCACAGTGCGCCGAGCCCCGTGCCGCCCTCTTCGTGCTGCTCAACCTCGCGGATCTCTCCGATCCGCTCGTCGGGTCGCTCATCGCCGGGCAGGTCCTCGATCACCTCGCGGGCCGTCTCCTCCTCACCGGCGTGCACCAGGAATCGCGGCGTCTCGGGCATGAACAGCATGCCGACCAGAAGAATCAGCGACGGGACCGCGGCCAAGCCGAGCATCAGACGCCAATTGCCCGAGGACGCAAGGATCGCGTTGACGATGAACGCAGCGAGGATGCCGCCCACGACCATCAACTGGTTTAGCGACGTGATCGCACCACGAACGTCGGTCGGTGCGATCTCGGAGAGATAGAGCGGCACGACCAGTGCCGCCGAACCAACAGCGAGACCGATGATGAAGCGCGCGACGATGAGAACCGCGACGGTGGGCGCGGCCGCGGCGAGGATCGCCCCGGCTGTGAACACCACGGCGGCGATGATGATCAGCTTGCGACGACCCAGCCTGTCAGACAGGCGACCGGCAACCGCCGAGCCGAGCATCGCGCCGAGAAGCAGACCGGCGACGATTGCACCCTGCAGAAACGGCGACAGCTTGAAATCGTTCGGGATGAACAGCAGAGCGCCGGAGATGACGCCCGTGTCATAGCCGAAGAGCAAACCCCCCAATGCGCCGAAGAAATAGATCGTCCGGCCGCTTGGTCGCAGTGCGTCCATGGTTCCTCCCCTCGCTCGCAGGTGAGCTTCGCCACCTATTGAGGAGGTGCTTCCCACTGAACAGCCTAGAAAACCCGTCAGCCTCCGTACACCGTTAGCCAGCTCACCCACAGCCGTTCAACTACGAGGTAGCGAGGATCTGCGAGCAGCCGCCTTCCTCGCTGGTTGGGTGTGACGGGTGAAAAAGGAAAGGCGATCGCCAAGCCCGCCCTTCCGCGAAGCCGGCCGGCCATGGCCGCGAGGCGATCAGATGCCACCGATCAATGACCGCGCCTCCGCGGGGCCGACTACGAGATCGTGGAGGTCGCCGCCCACCTCGAGTCGACCGGACTGTTCGACGCCGCCGACCTTCATGGGCTCGAAGCCGGCCGTTCGGATCAATTGTTCGACTTGCCCGCCGGCGCGCTCGTCGTCCGTGACGTAGAAGAGGACGGCCGGCTCCGGTGATCGGTTGCTAGACGACTCGAAGAGATCGCCCGACATGCTGCCAAACGCCATGGCCAGGCGCGCCCCCTGCGGCAGCCACCCAGCTACAACCTTCCCAGAGGATTGCCCTTGCGGCAGGAGACGCACGATTTTCCCATGTGCGTCGAGGCCAACCGGGTTGCTCGGAACGACCACGAGCTTGTCGGTTAGCGGGTCGGCGATCTCTTCTATGACGCCCTTCAGCACGCCAAACCGCAGCGCGAGGATGACGGCATCGGCGCCCTGCAACGCGTCGCGGTTGTCGCTGGCAGCGGCCGCCCCTCGCCCGATCGCCGCGGCCAGCGTTCGTGCCGACTCTGTGTCGGCGCTCGAGAGACGCAGGGTCTCGCCGCCTGACGCGAGCCGGCGGGCGATGACCGACCCGAGCCCTCCAGTGCCGATGATCGCGGTGCTCATGACCCGAACCCGTCTCTCAAGTCGTCTGCTCGGATGGCCACTGAGCGGGCGTCCAGTCCCCTTCTGGGTCGGTGGTTTGCCCGACTTCGATGATGTGTCCGTCGGGATCGCGGATGTAGCAGCGGATCTCGTACTGGTGCTGCTTGGGCGGCGTCAGAAATTCCGCGCCACGGGCGCTCCATTCGGCGTACACGGCCGCGATGTCTTTGACCCGGATATTCAGGAAGCTGCTGACCCGGTCGGGATCGCCTGGTGTCTGCAGGGTGACCGTAGGCTTGTCGTCCGTCGGTCCACCGCCGACGCTGATGACGATCCAGCTGTTCGATAGTGCGACATTGGTCGGCTCTCCGGACGGCTTTCCGGAGAAGACGACCCTGCCGCCGAGCACTTCGGTGTAGAAGCGCCGAGAGCGCTCGACATCGTCAGAGACGATGAAGTGGGTCATCACAAGCCCCTCTGGGGGCGTACTCGATGGCCAGTGAGCGGGCGTCCAGTCCCCTTCTGGGTCGGTGGTTTGCCCGACTTCGATGATGTGTCCGTCGGGATCGCGGATGTAGCAGCGGATCTCGTACTGGTGCTGCTTGGGCGGCGTCAGAAATTCCGCGCCACGGGCGCTCCATTCGGCGTACACGGCCGCGATGTCTTTGACCCGGATATTCAGGAAGCTGCTGACCCGGTCGGGATCGCCTGGTGTCTGCAGGGTGACCGTAGGCTTGTCGTCCGTCGGGCCGCCCCCGACGTTGGTGATGATCCAGCTGTTGGATAGCGCGACGTAGGTCAGCCCTCCGGGGCCGGAGAAGGCCACCCTGCCGCCGAGTACTTCTGCATAGAAGCGCCGAGAGCGCTCGACATCGTCAGAGACGATGAAGTGGGCCAGCACAATCCCCTCCGGGGGCGGTGGTAGCTCCGCCATCTGGCACCTCCACTGGTTGGGCCTCACACCTCGCTTACGACCGGGTCTGAAGCCGGTGTCTTATTGAACGCGCATTCCATCCCCTTCCAGGGCACGCGTCAAGAACCCGTTCGATTCGCGTCGGCGTCGGCGTGGGTGGAGGTCGCCGAGAGCCCTGTGCCTTGGGACTCTGAGCGCCAGTACCAACATCGCCTGCTTCTGGTTGCCGACCGAAGCGGCCAGCCGGCCAGCATGACTCCGTAAGGCGTGATCCAACAACCAGCAGTCGGCGAGGCTGCGTTTCCGGACGGCGGCTGCTTCGGCGACGAGACAGTCGCGGGCGGCGGTGGCGGAGCGAGAGTCTTGGCAGAGCCGAGTACAGTCGCTAACTTGAGCCATCTCGACGCTGAACGCGGTCCTGACAGCAGTGCCACTGCTTGGATCGCAGCCGGACAGGGAGGACACTGATGAGCACGTCGCACCGGTGCCAGATCGCGTTGCTGTTGGCCGTCGCTGCAGGTGCGGTGGCGGGCTGCGGCAGTTCAAGCAGCAAGACTGAGACTCCCACCGCGAGTACCCCAGCATCTTCGACCACACCGACCAGTTCCAGCCCGAGCCAACTGCCTAAATCGACGCCTATCGCGTCGCCGACTTTCTACAACTTTGCGCTGCAAGTCGCCAATAGCAGCGCCCCCCAACTGACCGCGAGCCAGAGAGTGTTCGCTGCGCACTGCTTCCAGAAGCGCTTCCTGGCGGCCCGATTCAAGACCCAAGCCGATCTTGAGCAGGGGGCCAACAGCGACAAGGAACGTGGCATCACCGTGGCGTGCATCGCGAAAGCCCAGAGCCAATAGGTTGGGTGATGTTAAGCGGGACCAGATTTGGGCGGGTTGGGACATGGGCGGGGACATCGCTAGCGCGTGGTTCTGCCTAGCCTCGCCGTCGCGGTTGTAGCTGTAGACCGCGAGATCCCTGGGCGATAGGTCAAGGTTTTCTGGCTCCTGGTCGATTCAGCACCGTGATGGCAGCCCGAGATACACGAGAGGCTCGAGCATGGCTACCCAGGTGAAGAAGCCGACTCGAGCCATCGACCCGCTGGCGGGGGCGGTGCTGGACAATCCGCTCGCCGGCCTCGCCCCGTGGATCGTCTACAGCATCATCGAGGGCCCGGGACGGCTCGAGATCTCGTCCGCGATGGCGTTCGGCCTGGCGCTGGCAATCCTGATGCTGAGCTGGTACCGCGGCGGCACCCCGAAGCTGCTCGAGTATTCCGACGTTGTGTTCTTCGGCGCACTCTGTGTCGTCGTCGCGGTCGCCCCCGCGGACACCCACCACTGGCTCGAGCGGTGGTCGGGCGAGGTGGCGAATATCGCGCTCGTTGTCATCGCGCTCGGCTCGATCATGATCCGCAAGCCGTTCACGCTCGCCTACGCCAAGGAGCAGGCGGAACCCGAGATCTGGGACAACCCCGTGTTCCTGCATACGAACTATGTGCTCTCATGGGTCTGGGTCGGCGCCTTTTTGATCGCCGCTGTGTCGGGCTTCTACGGCGATCTCGTGCTCGACAACCCGAACAACCTCTGGACGGGGTGGATCATCCAGACGCTGCCGATGATCGTCGCAGCCCAGTTCACGATCTGGTACCCCAAGCGCGTTAAGGCGCTCGAATCGATCGCGGAAGGAGACGCGGCTGAGCCGCCCCCGATCGACGAGTTCGTCGGTCAGGTCACACCGTGGATCGCGATCACTGGCGTGGTGGTCCTGTCGGCTGGCGCTCCGACGCCGTGGTGGGTCGGAGCGGGACTGATCGCGATCGGTGCGACGCTGACGCGTCGCTTCAAGACCGAGGAGCCGGAAGCGGTGTGAACGAACACGGGTGGGACGCCAGACCGGCTGCAACACCCGCCTGTCGTCGCCACGCCACGCGCTGCGCACTGCGCTGCGGCTGAGCAGGAGCGGCGCCGATCGCCGGCTGCCCTATCCGCCATGCGCCATTGCGCGCGGCATTACGGCTTCGGGACGGATATCGTCCGCGCAATGCTCCACGTCTTTCACCGCGAGCATGCGGGGCGACCCCGGAGGGTTCTGTGGCTACTTGAGGAGATCGGCGAGCCCTACGAGTTGACGATCATGAATTGGGAGGAGGGCAGCGGGGAAGAGCACCGAAAGCGCCAGCCTCTCGGACGCGTGCCCGTCGTGCAATTCGACGATGGCTACGTGTTCGAGTCTGCTGCGATCTGTCTACATCTCGCAGACCTGTACCCGGACGCCGGCCTGATCGGAGGATTGGGAACGTACGCGCGAGCGCTGGCGTACCAATGGTCGATCTTCGCCCCGGCGGAGCTGGAGCCGCCCCTGATCGAGGCTGCGATCTTCCGCGAGACCGAACCCGAACGCGCCGAGAAGGCACGCAGCCGGTTCTTCAAGGCGGCCAATGCCGTCAAGCAAAGCCTCGATCGCGAGGAGTACCTCGTCGACGGGCGCTTCGGCGTCGCGGACGTGCTGGTTAGTACGGCACTCTCGTTCGCCAAACGAGCGAAATTTCCCGAGCCGTTCTCACCGGTGCTCGATGACTACCTGACGAAGCTCTTCGAGCGCCCGGCATATCAGCGCGCGGTCGAGCGCGCATCCGCCGCACCCGCCTCCTCATAGGGTTCGCGCTAACCATCGCTTTGGCCTGGCGAGCGTCGGATGCATGCGATGCCTTCGGCGACCGAGCCATCGTCAGGGAGCTTGTCGTGTGCGCGGCTGAGCCAGTCAATGGATGACACGGGACTGTGGAGACGCCGCAGAGGCGCTTGGGTCCGATAACAGTCGGCCACAGCCCCGGTTGGGCGAGGCCAGAAGTGCGAGCGATCCACTGCCGATGTGCTGCTTGAGGCGGGCCGGCTGGCCGAGCCGCCACGCCTGCTCACTGGGCTCGATCTCGACGGCGAGCGGGCGCTGGTTGCAGCAAATGGGACGTCACCGATGTTCATCTTGGCGGTGCAGCAGTCTCCGCCAACGCAAGAGCGAGGAGCCACTCGACTTGCTGCCAACTGGCCCGCGACCCACCCCCACGCAAGCCCATCAGGAGGCGCGCTGGGACCGAATTCGTGGCTTCCGACACTGACCTTGACGGCGAGGTTTAACTGGGGTGTATCCCTGGTGCGAGCGTGACCGCCTGTCAGCTACGTTCTCGACCGTAGCGACCAGGAGACTGCTGGTCAGGGGCAACGAACGGAGGCATAGATATGAGGGTAGGGATCCTTGGAAGCGTCCTTGCGGGGGTTGCCGCGCTTGGCTTGGCGGCGTGCGGCACGAGTACAAACAATGCGGCCGAGACGACGAGCGCCGGTTCCGGCGCATCGACCACGACTGCCGTCGTAACTAGTACTAGCGTGGTGACCAAGACGACGGCGAGCGCTCGGCCCAGGAAGGCCAAACGGAAGCCAAAGCCCGCTCCTGCTCCAGCGTCCACCACGACGTCAGCCCCGGCCTCCTCGGGCCCGGTCATGCCCGATGTGGTGGGGAAGGACCTAGATACCGCGACCAGCGCGCTCGACAACGCGGGCATTCACTACGCCCTGAACAGCAACGGCAAGCACGTGATCCTTAAGTTCGATTGGGGCGTTTGCTCGACCTCCCCGGCAGCGGGTCAGCCCGTGAGCGGAGTGGTGGTTCTGAACCTCGGTCATTTCACGTGCGGGGCCTAACCCGACCTAGGACCCGACTGCCAATCCTCCGGAGTAGGTCGTCGATGGCGACGTGGACCACTCAGGCCCGTTTCAACGCGCTTCCAGAGGAGGTGCTTGACCTTCTGACCCGGCCCGAAGCGATCAGGCGGTGGGCACCTGTTCCGTTCGAGATCGTAGACATCGATAGCGCGGTGCTACGGGCTGGAAGCCGCGCGCGCGTCGCCGGGAACCTCGGCGGTTACCAGATGACATTTGAGGTCGAGGTCCACGAAGCAAGTCCACACACGTTCGGGTTAACCGCTTCGGGGCCGATCATGATCGACGCTAACTACGACGTGCAGCCAGCTGACGATGGAAGCCGCGTCCTCGCTCGTGTCTCCGTGCGAGGTAAAGGGTTGCGCGGAAGCCTGCTCAAGGGTTTGGCTGACACGCTGCTTCGAGCAGGTGCCCTGCGTCATTCGTTGCTCCGCATGGCTCGCGAGGTTGCACGCGCATCGGACGGCTGAACAGTCCGCTGCTCGACTGGGCTACACGCGATCGTCCCTCTCACTTGTGCTTTGCGGCAGCCCGACGGCCGTTGACGCACTTGCGCAATGGCGACACCTCGATCGTGCCGATCGCCGGCGCTTGACGATCGCTATGCACGCCTGCGATCGCTCGGCCGTCGAGACCTCCTTTGATGTCCGGACGATCGTATTCACCCTCCAGCCACCGCGGCGCGGACGATCGAGTTAGCGACCGAGGAGACGCCCGGGCCCACATTGATGACGAATCTGCTGCGGGATGCGGAGTCGCACTCCTGCAGAGTCGGTGCCGGGCACCTCGGGGGAAGGTCTTGGCAGGCGGATGCCACACGCAATCAGACCGCTTCAGGGCGATCGCGGTGACACGCGCTGTCTTGTCGTCTTAGCCGGGCAGGTCGTCGGGCCGCTTCTTGGCGAGTCTGCCGTGAAGCAGTCCGGTGGACTGGCCAACTTCGATCATGTAGCCGTCGGGGTCCCGCATGTAACAGCGAATCTCGGCACCGCGATCGATCGGCGGCGTCACGAACTCGGCCCCCTTTGAACTCCACTCCTCATAGCACGCCTGGACGTCGGCGACGCGCAGGTTCATGAAGCTCGACACGGTGTCCCCGGGCTCGTAGTTGACCACCGAGACGTCGGGCTTGTCGGGGGTGGGGCCGCCCCCTGGGTTCATGATCAACCACGAATTGGCGAGCTTGATCATGCACGGGTTCTCCTCCAGCACAACCTGACCGCCGAGGACCTCGGAGTAGAACGCGCGGGACCGCGCAACGCTTCGTACGGTGATGAACTGGGTGACGAGGAAGCCGTCGGTCGGCGCGGGCAGGTTCTCGTAGTCGATGAAAAGCGTGTGCTCGGTCAAGGTGATCTCCTCGTCGTATGCGTTGTCTGTCAACAGCCTGATCGCAGCCTACGCAGACCGTGTGCTCCGCCGCGGCTAACACACGTTTCCGGGCGACGCTGCGAGCTTTCGCGTCCCAAGCCGTGGTTGCCCCATTGGCCAGCGTTGCGCTTGCCACTCAGGTTGATTTGGCGGCTGCAGTTCTCGGCGACGCGATCGACGAGCACATGAGAACCTCGCCGCGGGAGACCCGACGGTAGTCTCGCCGATCGATGGCGTCGTTCGCTCTTGTTCGCAAACGCCGCGCCGGGCTCAGCCGCTTGCTTGCCGAGCGCCGCACCCGGGCGCTCGCGGCCACCGCGGCCGTCACGACATTCGCGGTGCTCGCGGCGGAGATCGCACACGTGTGGCGCCGTGGCGACGCGCCGATGCCGGCTGAGACCGACGATGTCGTGCACGCTGCCGAGATCGCGATCGGGCAGACGGTGCAAGTCGCCCGGGCCGGTTACCGCGGTGGCTCCAGGCGCGAGAACGCGTTGCTGAACCTGTTGCTCGCGTTCACCGCTACGTTCGTGTCCGCGCGCGCCTCGACGGCGGCCATCCGCGCGCGGGGTCAGTTCGGCCCGTTTCGTAACGTGGTCGCGGGCGATGACCATATCCATCACTTCGTCCCCGGAATCGCGATCGCGTTCCTCGCCGGCGCCGTCGCGATTGTCTCCCGTGACGAACGCCTGGACCCGTTCCTCGCCGTGCCCTTTGGTGCCGGCGTCGCACTGACTCTCGACGAGTCGGCTCTGCTGCTCAAGCTCGACGACGTGTACTGGACCGCGGAGGGCATCCTCAGCGTCCAGATCACCCTCGCGACGATGGCGATGCTCTCAGCGCTGACGCTCGTGCTACGCGTCCTGCACCGCGGCGAGCGTGAGGTTCTTGAAGACCGCTAGCGCGACCCGCGCGGATCGGGTGGTCCTACGCATGGGCACTTCTGCTGCTGGCCTTCCTCGAGCTCGTCCTGCGTCCGCCGAATGCGCGCTCGCGGCTGGTCGCTTGCTTGGCATCCTCGACCCAACAGATGAACTCGTTGCGAGCTAATGGCGTGATGTCCATCCACGCATCGAGGGCCGTGCCGTTCGCAATCAGCGCCTTGCGCAGATCCGCGACCGGGCTCGCCACTGGCCGCCGTCAGCGCTCGGGCCTTGCTCTGCTCTACGTGAACCCTAAGGTTGGCTGATACGTCGCCGCGTTGGCTGTACGTCGCCGCGTTCGCCGATCCGGAGACTGCGAAGCCTGCAGCCGTCAGAACGACAGCACTAGCAATGGACACGCGCATGCGCACTCTGAGAAGAACCTAAGCGACGGGGGCCGCTCGATCAAGTTGCCTCGTCGCCGCGATGGGCCCGACCGCAGGGAATCGACTCGCCGCTAGCGCCGAGTCTCTCCGCCCAATCTGACTTTCCACTGCGGAGCAATTGCGCTGTTCGCCAGAAAAGGACGGACTGCTGAGCGATATCGAATGGAGCTGGCCGTGCTCGAACCGGCGACCTCCTGGGTTCGATCTGCTTTCACAACCGGCGAACCCAGGCGGTACGACTTCGATGATGTCGCGGTCTAACTGTGACGAAGCCGCTCTGGAGCGGTTGCGCGCCGGAGTCGTAGCCCGTCTGGAGACGCACGCGGTAGGTGTCCCTGCCATGTGCACGCGGTGCTAAACGAATGTCGATCCGGTAGAGGACCGCGTGTGATCGGGCGAGCCTCGCCGTGCCGAACACGATCGCGTGGCGGGCTGTGCAGGTGACAGCCTCGATGCTCGACGCCAATAGCGTCAGGGGGCTGCCGGGGCCGCGGTCGATGTACAGCTCGACGCCGCGGGGGTGCGTCGCGCGTGCGATGCCGGCAAAGCTCGCACGATCGCCGTCTGCCGCCGTGATCTGCCCTGCGGCCAGCACCCGACAGCCAGGCGTGCTCGCGGGAAGTTCGACCGTGACGGTCGTGCCGCCGTCGCTCGCCCCGTGCTGACCGTCGCCGTGGTAAGCGGCCCTAACCCTGACAACGCCCGTCGCACGCGGCGTGAGGCTCACCGCGCAGGTCGCCGAGCGCCTATCACCGGCGCTGACGAGCGCACAATGAGAAGCGCCAGCGAAAGCCCGCGAGCCGCCGGTGCTCGAGAACGAGACCGCCCCTTTCGGAGCCGTGTGAGGGCTCACAGCCGTGTCGGTGACGGTCGCCGTGCAGGTCGCTCGCTGCCAGGGGACGATCGTGTCCGGCGAGCAGCTCACTCTCGTCGCGGTTGAGTCCTTCGGGGCCGTGTAGGTGATTTCGACGAGGCGCATGCCGGCGCTGTCGACGGTCTCGGAGCCACCGGGGGGCACCAGGCTCGAACCGCCGCCTCCACCACCTCCGCCTGCCGAGGGGCTGCCGCCACCACCACCGCCACCGCCGAACAGCCCGCCGCCCCCGGCTCCGCCACCGCCCCCCACTAGGGAGACGTGGCCCGCTTCCGCCACGTCTCCGCCCGCTCCGCCTGCGCCACCGGTCTGGAGCGCACCCGTTTGCCCGGCGTCGCCGATGCAGGACGGCGAGCAGTTGGCGATGTTCGTCACGACACCGCCGACACCGCCCGCACCGCCGGCGGTGCCGCCACCGGCGGATCCTCCGCCCGCGGGCTTGTTCTGCGGCGAGGGCGGATCACCGGGAACCGGCGCCGCCGGGGTGCCCGCGGTGCCGGCTGAACCGCCCGCACCGCCGCTGGCACCGGGTGACTGCTCGGTGCCGAAGGTGATCAGTCCAGGGGCGCCCGCGCCACCACCGCCCCCGGCGACGAGCAACCGGGACGACGGATTGGTCGCGGTGCTGCGAACGTCCGAGGCACCACCGCCGGCGCCACCGAAACCGCCGCTCAGTCCGCCGGAGCTGGGACTTCCGTTGGCGCCGTTGACGCCGACGACGGCGTAGATCGTGGTGCCCGGGGAGACCGCCAGCTCACCGCTCACCCTGGCGCCGAACCCGCCGGCGACATCGATACTGCAACCGGCGGTCGTCGTGCAGAAGACCGAGCTGCCGCCCGCCCCGCCCACCGCCAGCACGCTGATCGAGGAGACACGCATGGGTACCGTGAAAGCGTTGGAGCCCGAGGCGTATGTGCACGTAACGTTCTGCGCCGAGTGGGTGCAACCCACCGGCAGCGCTGCGCGGGCGACACCTGAGATCACGAACAACGTGACAAGTACCGCCGCGACGAACACGCCGTACATGTGCCGAGATCTCGCTGATCTGGCGACCACGATGGCCTCTCAAACCTCTCGCACGCCCGTGTGCTCAGCTCCTCGGCAATCCCTGCCTTAGCGTGGCCAGCCTATCGCAAGCCAACCGGGGCCACCCGCGCTCCTCGACGGCAAGCACCGATCTCCCGGTGCGTGCGAGGCTACCGCCGGCTCTTCACCCGGCAAACGGGCTACGCCCGGAGAGCAGACGAGATGGCTACTCAAGGTGGAATGCGGCCACGATTCTCATCCTCCTCGAGGCGGCTGCGGTCCTGGCGTGTCGGACGGGGGGCCCACGGGTCACTCCGGCCCCGCTTCCGTTTTTCGTACGTGCCTCTCGGAGTCCCAGGCGCCGGCCCTCCTCTGCGCGAAAAGCGTCTCGCCGGCGATCGCTTTCGTGTCGGGGGCAGGATCGGACCTGGCGAGCGCTTCGGCGACGAGGGGATGACGCGCGTTGGCGTTGACGAGCGAGCGCTCTGCTACGAACGCGATCGTCAACTCGTCTGCCTCGCCGGCGACTCCCTTCCGACCACAGGACGGTCGGAGTGGGACTGGGTGCTAGTCGGGCGACGAACTCGACGTGGACGTCGCGAGATCGGGCGCCGGGCCGACTCGGCGCGCCTATTCGCTCGGCTCGGCCGCGGCCGTGGTCAGATGGCGCTCGACGCGACGGTCAGGCACCAGCCAGATCAGTGCCACGACGACATACATGGCAAGGCCGAGCCAGGGCTCAGCGAAGGACAAGCCGATCCCGAGGCAGTACAGGAGCGGCGAGATCTTTCCCTTGGCATCTGAGCCGATGGCGATGCGCAGCCTGGAGTCTTCTCCCTCAGCGTGGAGGAGCGCCGTCTGCAGGATGACGTAGGCGATCGCGGCGGCGAGCAGAACGATTCCGTATGTGGCCGTCGGGATCGGCGGAAATCGGTGCTCGCTCATCCATGCGGTGCTGAAAGGGATCAGCGAGAGCCAGAAGAGCAGGTGCAGGTTGGCCCACAGCACCGCGCCGCTGACCCGGGAGACGGCCGCCAGCATGTGGTGGTGGTTGTTCCAGTAGATCCCCAGGTACACGAAGCTGAGCACGTAGGCGAGGATCGCGGGCAGTTCGTGTCCCAACGCATGCCACGACGTACCGGCCGGGGTGTGCAACTCCAGCACCATGATCGTGATCAGGATCGCGATGACGCCATCGCTGAAAGCTTCCAGCCGACTCTTAGGCACATGACGAGGCTATCCGCGACAGCGAGGCGCCGCTGCCGCAAGGAGCCGTGGCATCCGTGTCCAGCCCACACGAGCGGAAGCGAGCTCGCGGTGGACCCGCATCACTGGTCGGCGCGATTGCTTTCATCCTCGGGGCGCTTCAGATCGTGCGACTCCTTCGGCGACAGTCCGATGCTCGAGGCAGGCGATTTGAGTGGTTCGGGAACCCGGACTTCCCGAGCCTGGTGGGTCGCTCCAAGGACGACCTACCAGGGGCGTCGGAAGGTCTATAGGCCGTGGGTGGCTGGGATCTTCGGCGCGGGGCGCTCGTGGACGGCGTGGACGATCTCGGTGTTATCGATCCCGCGAAGGTAGACCGAGGTGACTTCACCGTGCGGGTAGGGGGCGGCGCGCGACCGCCGCCGCTTCGTCGGGTGCCAGTCCGAACATCCGAAGCACGCCCTCGGCGTGGTGGATGTCGGCCTCCTTCGGCGCCTGGTTGTCGAGGATCGCGCGCATCACGGCGAGAAGGGCGCCGGCGGCGGCTATTAGGGCGATTTTCTCGTTCGGGACGCTCAGCCGTCCGGCTTTGATTGCTGCCCGCAGGTCGCGCCGGGCGTAGGGCTCGAGGGCGGCGAGCATGATGTTGTGGGAGACGTTGAGGCGAATCAGCAGCCACGCCCAGTCTGGGTCCTCGTGGGCGCGGCGAGCGAACATGCGGTGGGCAGCTGAGATCACCTCGGCCGAATCCGGGAGCTGCGAGGTCAGAGCGTCGATTTCGGCGCCCTGGGCGGCGACCGTTTCAACCAGGACGGCCTCGACGATCGCCTCCTTGCTCTCAAAGTGGTTGTAGAAGGAGCCGAAGCCGACGTCCGCCTCCTCGGTGATCTCCTGAATCCGCGTGTTGTCCACGCCCTGACGAGCGATGAGGGCTTTGGCGGCCTCGATGAGTTTCGCCCGCGTGGCTTCCCGTCGGCGTGAGTGGCGATCCGGCGTCGTTGTCATGGTGTCAGCTTACCCTGTTCAATCAATCTTGACAAGTTCATCAGTTATGACTAGAGTGTCAGCGTATGACGCATCTCTCCACGTCCGACCGCCCATCAAGAGCTCGAGGCAGACGTTGCGATCGTCGGCTACGGGCCGGTGGGGCAGACGCTGGCGGCGCTGCTCGGCCGCGCCGGGCATCGCGTGGTGGTGTTCGAGCGCTTCCAGGACATCTACTGCCTCCCGCGCGCGGTGCATCTCGATCACGAGATCATGCGCCTGCTGCAGGCGCTCGATCTGGCGGACGTGCTGGCCGACGAGATGGTGCCCGTCCACGATTACCAGTGGATCGGCGCCGACGGCGAGCCGCTGCTGCGATTCGACCGCCAGGATCTCGCGCCGTCGGGGTGGGAGGCGTCCTACATGTTCTTCCAGCCTGAGCTCGAGGCCGCGATCCATCGTCACGCCTGCGTGCCAGCGGGCGTCACCGTGGAGCGAGGCTGGGTCGCCGACGGCCTGGAGGACTTCGGCGACCACGTCGAGCTGACGCTTCACAGGGTGAGCCAGGAGGAGCCGCGGCAGCTCGCCAGCACCGGCGAGTACCGCACGGTGCGCAGTCGCTGGCTGGTCGGGGCCGACGGCGCGAACTCGTTCGTACGCGAAGCGAGCGGGACTCAGCCGTCGCGACCTCGGGTTTCAGGAGCGCTGGCTGGTCGTGGACGCCGAGCCAAATGACATGCGTGCGCTCGCCCACCTCCCGATCGCGAGCCAGCGGTGCGACCCGGCGCGCCCCACGACGATCGTCCAGAGCGGACCCCGGCACCGGCGCTGGGAGTTCATGCTGCTCCCGCACGAGCAGCCGTCCGACTTCGAGGATCCCGAGCGAGTGTGGTCGCTGCTCGAGGAGTGGTACGGGCCGCAGGACGGGCCGCTCACCCGCAGCACGGTTTACGAATTCCGGTCGATGGTGACCGAACGGATGGGCAAGGGCCGCGTGCTGATCGTCGGCGACGCCGCACACTTGACCCCGCCGTTCATGGGCCAGGGCCTCTGCTCTGGCCTGCGCGACGCGGCGAACGCGGCTTGGAAGCTCGACCTGGTTCTGCGCGGGCTCGCGCCCGCGCGGCTGCTGCGCACGATCGAGGCCGAGCGGCAACCACAGAACGAGGCCGTGATCCGGCTTGCGATCGAGCTGGGGAAGATCCTTTGCCAACTCGACCCGAAGGCGGCGGCCGAGCGCGACGCGATGCTGCGGGCGGCGGGTCCGCCGCCGCCGCTCGAGCTCCCGCCGTTGACGGGCGGCCTGCTACACCAGCCAATCGGCGGACCCGATCCACTGGCGGGGACGCTCGGCATTCAGGGAGTGGTGGAGCGCGCAGGGCGGCGAGGACGCTTCGACGACATCGTCGGCGGCGGCTTTCAGCTCATCGTTGCCGACGGCGACCCGCTCGAAGGCCTTGCGCGCCGGCAGCGGAAGCTGCTCGAAACGCTCGACGCCACGGTCGCGTCGCTGGACCCCGGCGCGCCCCATGGCGTGCGCGACCTCGATGGGCGCCTCAGCGCGTGGCTTGCCTCGCACCACGCTCACGCCGTCCTCGTGCGTCCCGACTTCTACGTCTTCGGCGGTGCGGCCTCGGGGAGGCGGTCCCCGAGCTACTGGAAGACCTTCGAACCCAACTGAACATCACCGTGACCCCCGCGACTCAAGGAGCACCCGCATGACGCGACCCCGTTATCCCTCCCAAGTTTCATCACGTCAATCTCAAGACCACCCGTCTGCAAGAGATGATCGACTTCTACCGGACGCTAGTTGGAAGCGAGGTCATCTTTCAGGACCAGGTCGGCGCCTGGCTGTCAAACGACGACGCCAACCACCGGATCGCGCTCCTGGCCTTCCCGAACTTCGTCGACGACCCCGAGAAGGAGACGCGGACCGGTATGCACCACTCCGCGTTCGAGTACGCGACCTTCGAGGACCTGAACTCCAGCTATCTGCGGCTCAAGGAGGACGGAGTCACCCCGGCCCTGTGCCTGGACCATGGGATGACGCTGTCCTACTACTACGCCGACCCGGACGGCAACAACGTCGAATTGCAGGTCGACTGCTTCGGCTCCTGGAAGAAGTCGAAGGAATGGATGCTTTCCTCAGACGAGTTCAAGGCCAACCCGATCGGCCACTTCGTCGACCCGGAGCGGATCGCGGCCGATCACGCCCAGGGCGTGAGCTTCGCGGAAATCCACGCCAAGGCGATGGCCGGCGGCTACGCGCCCGACCAGGCGCCGGTCGAGATCCCGGAGATGAGCTCGTGAAGCTCTGCCGCTTCGACGCCGGCGACGGGCCGCAGCCCGGGATCGTCGAGGACGGGTACCTCGTCCATCGCGACAACCCGTCCGAGCGTCACGCCCTCGAGGACGTGCGCCTGCTTGCGCCGGTCCAGCCCCGCAAGTTCCTGGCCATTGGCCTCAACTACGCCGACCACATCGCCGAGTCCGGAATGGAGGCGCCGCAGTTCCCGGTGTTCTTCAACAAGCAGGTCACGCTGCGTGGTCGGCCCGGATGACGACGTGCACATGCCTCGCGTCTCCAGGCTGCTCGACTACGAGGGAGAGCTGGCGGTGGTGATCGGCAGGCGCTGCCGCCACGTCCCCGAGGATCGGGCCCACGAGATGATTGCCGGATACACGATCGCCAACGACGTCTCGGTCCGCGATTGGCAGCTGCGCACGCCGACGATGACGATGGGCAAGTCGTTCGACACCCATGGGCCGCTCGGTCCCTGGATCGTCACCCCGGACGAACTGGGCGATCCGCACGACCTTCAGATCCGCACCTACGTCGGCGGGGAGCTCCGCCAGGACGGCAACACGAGAGAGATGATCTACGACTGCTACCAGCAGGTCGCCCATCTGTCCCAGGCATTCACGCTCGAGCCGGGCGACGTGATCGCGACCGGCACACCGGCGGGGATCGGCGCCGTGCGCCAGCCCTTCCCCGAGGGGCTGCTCAAGGTCGGAGATCTGGTGCGCGTCGAGATTGAGGGCATCGGCGAGCTCCGCAACACCGTGGTCGAGGAGCCCGACGGCTACCTCGCCGCCCCTGCGGAGACGGAGTGCGCATGGGCGTACTGACCGACACATCGCGGGACTTCCTCGACAGCCATCCGGTCGGTGCGCTTGCCACAACTGTGCCCGACGGCAGGCCAAGGCAGTCGCTCGTCTACTTCGCGCGCGAGGGCGAGCGCCTCCTGATCTCGACCCTCGCCGAACGGCTCAAGGTCCAGGACGTGCGGCGGAATGGATGGGCCTCGCTCTGCGTCATGGGCCAGGAGCCTCCGTACCCCTCCGCGACCTTCTCGGGTCCCGCCGAGATCCTCACCGCCGATATCGGGATCCCGACGGCCAGGATCATGCAGCGGATCACACGGGCCACCGACCCTCCCGAGCCGCTCACGGACGAAGCGCTGGCCGATGCCGGCCGGGTGATCCTCGCGATCACGGTCGAGCGCGTGAATGCCACGAACTACATCGAGCCCGCCCGTGACGCGGCGCCCCACCTTCACGATCAACCATCAACGACACCCGCCACTCATGAAAGGGACCGAACATGACCGCCAACGATGTGATCGCGGTTTCATTCGAGCAGGACAACTCCGCATACGAAGCCCTCAGCAAGCTGAAGGAACTGGACGGACAAGGCCAGATCTCTCTCCAAGGGGCCGCCGTGGTCAAACGGGATAAGGACGGCCAGCTCGCAATCAAGGACCAAGTCCAGGACCCGCACGTCGAGGGGACAGCGACGGGCGGCCTCATCGGGCTGATCGTCGGAATCCTCGGAGGACCATTCGGAATTCTGATCGGGGGCGCCACCGGGCTTCTAGTCGGATCACTCTTCGACATGGACGACCTTGCCGATGAAGGCTCAGCGCTCGCGACCATCTCGAACACCATCCGCCCGGGCCAGACCGTACTGCTCGCGGCCGTGTCCGAGCCGAGCGATCAAGTGGTCGACTACGCGATGGAGCACCTCGACGGACGCGTGCAGCGCCGCAGCGTGACCGACGTCGAGGCGGAGATCGCCGCCGCCGACGAAGCGCAGCGGGCGGCTCAGCGCGAGGCGCGCGCGAAGCTGCGAGCCGAGCATCGCACGCACCTCCGCGACCAGGTCCACGCCAAGGTTGAGGCGCTGAAGGCAACGGTCTAGACGGCCTTCCAAGGCCCCATCATGCGCCGCCCCGCATGGTGGGGCCACTGCCCTCTTCCCCTCGTCGTGGTCGGCCCGCTCCACCTGGCCAGGCCGACGCCCGATGAACAACTGAGGCTACGGCGAATACGAAGGGGCAGCGGCCAACAGCCGGATGCAGCCTCTGGAGAGCCACCATCCCACAGCGATCGAACCTCCGAACGCACCATCCCCGGCAGCCTCAAAGCACGTCTCGGCGCTGATCGCCGGCGCTCCCTGCTCCTCACCAATTCCGAGACGGCTCGTGCCGAGGCGTACGTAGGCATTGCGGGCCGATTCTGCACGCTGGCGCGAGCGCCCTCCTTTCGGCGAGATGAATGTCGCCAGCGCAGCGACCGGTTAGCAACGGGAACAGCCGCGCCGGGCGCGGTCATCGGCGAGCGTGCCGAGCAAGCCGACAGTCCAGCACGTCGGTCGGTGGACCGATAGTTCGGACCGGGGGCTCTCGGTTGTCGCCCTGCGCAGCGAGTCGGCCGAGCTCGTCGGCTCCTCGAGGGGAGAACGTGGGCGGCGAGGCGCTGGATGATCGCTCCGTGGGAGAGTGGCGGCCAACCTATCGATAGGTAGATTCCCGCAGACTTTTCGGGGTGCTTTGCGCTGTCGCGCGTCGCGGCTTTGGACGATCCCTATCGGGTGGCGACATCGGTTCGTTCCCGGCAGTGTGCGAATGGTCTGGTCCCGCGGTCATCGGGTTCGGCTCGGACCCAGCCGGGCCGTGCCGTGGTCGACCGGGCGGAGCGGTTGGCCCGCACTGGTACCTGGGAGTGGGATCCGAATCCGATGAGCTGTTCTGGTCGGAGAACATGTACCGCCTGCTCGGCGTCGGGCCGGGCGAGGTACACCTTCGCCGGAGTACGTGTTGTCGCGGATGCACCAGCTTACCGGGACCGCGTTGCGCTGGAGCTCGACGCAGGCGCCAAGACGGCTGGTCGCCGAACGTGGACATCTCGGGTCGAGTGGCCCGATGGCACCGCCGCTGGCCGCGCCGTTCTCCAAGCCTGCCGAGACGAGGAAGGGGCATCCCTTGCGCATGGTCGGCGCGGCGCAGGACGTCACCGAGCTTGTCGAGGCGCAGCGCGTGACGGCCGAATCCCGGACGCTTGTCGAAGCGCTGCAGGAGTGTGCGCCGATCGGCTTTGCCTTGTCGACCGTGAGCTGCGCGTAGTGCGCATGAACAGCGTCTTGCCGAGGTCAACGGCGCGCCAGTGAGGAGCAGATGGCCGGACCGTCGCGGAACGGGTTCTGGATACTGGTCGCAGATGGAGGCCGTGTATCGGCGGTTGCTTGCCCGGGCGACCGGTTGTCAACCTGGAGGTTGGTCGGGTGCGGGCGTTGACGCAGGATCGCCGGCATTGGCTGGCCAGTTACTACCCGGTGGCGGTCGATGACGAAGAATCGGGGTCGGGGTGGTCGTGACGGACGTAACCGAGCGCGCGGAGGCCGAAGAATCCGCTCGACGACGATGGACATGATGGTCCAGGGCCTCTATGCGTTGGACGACCAGGTCGTGTCGCGTTCATGGGCTCTGCTGGAGAGCGGCTCCTCGGTGGACTGAGGACGAGCTGCGCGGCAAACCGACGCACGACATCATCCATTTCCAGCATGTGGCATGATCGGCTCATCTGGCGGAGGCTACCCGCTGCTGCGCCTCCGCAGCTGGGCAGCCCATGCGAAGCCACGAGGCGTTCACGCGCAAGGACGGCACCACCTGTCCTGTGTCCTACTTGGTCGCGCCGCTGCGAAACGGCTGGAGGCCCTCGTGTCGCGGTCGTCTTCCGTGACATCAGCGACGAGCAGGCGGAGCCCGAGCCTATCCGTCGTGAGCTCGACACGCTTGCCTGGGTCGGACGGATGAGAGACGCCATCGACGAGGATCGGCGGCAGCTCTACGACAGCCGATTGTTCCGGCTTGCCGGCGGGCAGCCCAGTCAGGAGCTCTTGCTGCGGATGATCGGTTCCCTCGGCGAGGAGATCGCGCCCGGCAGCTTCCTGCCGGTGGCCGAGAAGTACGGGATGATGGCGGAGATCGACCGCTGGGTGATCAGCCAGGCCGCCCGTCTCGCCGGGAGCGGCCAGAACGTCGAGGCCAACCTC
>CAVURH010000007.1:0-247658 GCA_963743725.1 uncultured Solirubrobacterales bacterium | reverse complement strand
ATGCGTGCGTGTCCCCAGGCGGTAAGAGCATCCCAGTCGATCTGATTAGCGAACGGCTCGATGCGCTCGTGCAGGATCGAGCTGGCGTCGAGGTCGGCCGTCTGGACTGCGGCGTCGGCATACAGCACCAGCGCGCTCAGCTCGTCCGACGCCGGCAAGACGTGCTCGAAGCGGTCGCTCGCCGCCTTCCTGAGTATCAATGCGGCGTCCTGCTCGACGATCGAGCCAGCACAGGGTCCAGGCGAGGCCGGCGCGAAGGCCCACGATGCCGGGTGAGGCGTTTGCCCTCTGCTCGATCATCGCGATGATCTCCTGGCCACGGCCCTGGGCCCGGATGACGAAGGAAAGCTGGATCCCGTAGATCAGGGTCGCGTCGGGCTCTCCTGCCTGCTGCCCGATCTGAAAGGCGCGCTCGGCCGAGCGCTGTGCGGCGGCCAGATCGCCGTGAAGGAGCTCCCAGGTGGCGGTCTGAAACGTGGAGAACCACTTCAGCGTCGGCTGGCCGAGCTCCTCGGCGATCCGCTGCGCGCGCTCCATCAGTTCCTGCGCACGGGCGAGCTCCCCCCGTCCGACGCAGACGTGTTGTTCGATCACGTGCGCCCACCACTGAAGCGCAAGGTCCCGTACCTTGGCTGTGCACTCGGCGAGCTCGGTGGCGAGGGCGCTGCGGAGCTCGAGCGTCTGCGCGGACCAGTAGGCGTAGACGCCTGGCGCAGCACTATGGCGAGGGTCCTGATGTCGCCGGCCTCGCGGGCGAGCGCGACGGCTTCGTCGGCGAGCGCCCGGCGACGCCGGTAGTCAGGGTGCCACAGCAGCTCCAGCGCCCGGAGTGCGAGTAGGCGCGCGCGGCGGGCCGGCTGCAGGGGGTCGTCGAGCTCGAGCGCGCGATCGATCGCGGCGAGCCGCCGCTCGTCGGTCTCCCCGGCCACGCTTGCAAAGCCGCGGCTGTTGGCCAGAGCGGCACGCGCCGCCAGCTCCGCATCGGCGAGGGTGGAGGCGATCCCGGAGGCCTCGAGCAGCGTCTCGCTGTAGCCGGCGTCGCCGGTCTGCAGCTGTGCCTCGCCGAGCCCGATCAGCGCCTCGCACCGCTCCGGGCTGTCGACGTTTGCCGTGAGCTCGACGGCGTCGGCAAACAGCTTCACCGCCTCGCCGGGTGCGAGGCTCCCGAGCGCGCGCTGCCCGGCGCGCAGAGCGTAATCGGCCGCCTTAGCCCTGTCCACCGAGACCGCAGCCAGACGCCAGTGCAACGCCAGCTCTGACAGACGCTCGCCCGGGTCCTGCGCGTAGAGCTCCTCGAGGGCCTCGGCGACGCGCCCGTGCATCCGCGCGCGACGAGTCGCGCCCAGCCCCTCATACAGCGTCTGGTTGATCAGCGCATGGGCGAAGCGAAACCGCCCGAGCCGCTCTGAGGACTCGGCCAGCAGCGATGCGGCGACGGCGGCCTCGAGGTGGTCGAGCAGCGTGCTTTCGTCGATCTCGAGCATCGACTCGAGCAGCTCGAGATCAAAGACCCGCCCGATCACCGCCGCCTGGGTCAGGATCTTGAGGGTCTCCGCCCCGAGGCGCTCGACGCGGCGCTCGATCACCTCGCGCACGCTCTCGGGCAACGCGATCGCCGTGGAGCGATCGATGCTCCAGCGCCCACTGGCCTCGTCGAACACCAAAGCGCCGGACTCCGAGAGCCCGCGCAGGACCTCCCCCACGAAGAACGGGTTACCGTCCGTCTCTTTCGCGATCCGCCCGGCCAGCTCAACCCCGTCCTGGTCAAGCTCATGGCCAGCGACCGCGGCCATGAGCTGCGCGACCTCGTCGACGCCGAGGCCGTGCAAGGAGATGCGCTGGACGCCCTCTACCCGGCGAAGGTCAGCGAGCACCGCGGTCAGCGGATGGTCCTTGCCGAGATCGGAGTCGCGATAAGTCGCGATCAGATGCAGCGCGCCGTGCTCGACGGTTCGCACCAGATGCTTGAGCAGGGCGACGGACTGACCGTCGGCCCAATGCAGGTCGTCTAACACCAGACACACCGGCACGCTCTCAGCGACCTGCGCCAGCAGCCCCGTGACCGCCGAGTACAGCAGGTAACGCTCGGTCTCGGGATCAGACGTCTGGGGCGCGGGAAGGTCGGGGATCCGCTCGCGCAGGTTGCGCGCAAGCCGGCTGAGCTCTCCGCCGTGACGCTTGACGTGGCGCTCGATCAGCTCCTGCGGGGCGTGCTCGACGATGTGCGAGCACACGTCGATCCACGGTTCATACGGCACCGCGAGCTCCTCAGAGCACGAACCCCAACACACGACAAAGCCCTCGGCGTGCGCGCGGTGCGCGCCAAAGCCTGACAGCCTCGTCTTGCCGATCCCCGGCTCACCGCACAGCAGCACCACCTGCCGCGCCCTGTCGCGCGCGAGCACCATCGCCTGCTCGAGCGCAGCGCGCTCCTCAACCCGCCCCACATAGGAGACCGGCGGCGTCGAACGCAGCAGCGCCGGCAACGGCCAACGGGTCACCCCGGAGGTCTCCTCGGCGATCGGCACCCAGGAGACCGAGAACGCCTGCACCGGCTCGGGAAAGCCCTTCAGCTCAAGCTCACCCGCCGAGACAAACTCAACACCATCGCAGCGACCAGCGAGCGCCTTCGCGAGCCCCGAGATCAGAATCCCGTCAGACGGCGCCTGCGCGCACAGCCGCACCGCCTCGATCGTCGGCATCCCGAAGTAATCACGATCCTTGACCGTCGACTCCCCCGCGCCCACGCCGATCCGCACGTGCAAGCCCTGCTCGGCCTGGCGGTAGCGGCGCTCAAACAGCTGCTGCATCGCCACCGCGCACCTCACCGCCGCGGACGCCGAGGAGAACGCGACCATCAAGCCGTCGCCGGTGTTCTTGACCTCCTTGCCCCCACAGCCGGCGATCGCGTCACGCAACAGGCCGAAATGCTCCTCGCGCAGCTGATCGGCACGCACCGGACCAACCGAGGTAGCCAGCCGGGTTGAGCCAACCAGATCACTCAGAAGGATCGTCGCAAGCTCAACCGACTCCGCCACGCACATCCTCCGTGAAGGGAACTCAACCGTAGCGACACCAAAATGTCATGTAAAGCCCGGAATCCTCAGCAGCGCTGCCCAGACAGACACCGCACTACCCGAGCCAGGCGCCGGCGTCCGAGTAGAAGGCGCACTCACGCCCGGACCGGACTAGGAACGACAGCTCTGCGCTCGCATCGATGGACTGGTCCATTCGAGACAGAGCAGCCTTCTCGCTGATCGGGGCCGGTGCTCCTCACATAGCAAAGCGGCCACCTCGTCGGCGTGCCCGAATAGGCGTTGATCGGTAGCGGCTGGTGTAGCCGATGCGGTCGACCCCTCTGGCGCGTCCGGACGTGACCCATTCTTCCATCGAGCAGTCGTCTCACGGCCGGATTCGTACCGCGGTCTCGCTGATGCTTCTAGCCCGAAGCGACAGTGCACCGGGACAAGCGCGCTGGCCCGCTGCCGGGTCTAAACCAGAGCCGATGCTGCTTTAGCCGTGTCTCGTTTCCGCTCGCTCGCCTCCTTTGCAGCATGAACCGCATCGGGCGGCTTCGTAACGACCAAAGGCAACGACAGGCCGTCGCTGGTGAAGGCTGGGCAGCGGCCCGCGTGGGTGATCGCTGCCGGCCCTCAGGAACGGCGACGCGAGCGCGCAGAGTCCAGGCGGTTAAGGGCGGTCAGGACCCGCGGTGCCCGGCGCGCCGCAGTGACGATGAGCCGATCGCTCAATCGCGGCTTGGGAGGCTGTGCGGGCACGCTTGGCACGGTCGTGCTGCCGGTGGCCGCGAGCAGCTCCCAGTCGCCGGGCACTCCCTTCAGCTCGTGGACCCCGCGTGAGGCGAAGCTGAGGCCCGAGCCGGCGACGAGGTCGCTCACCGCCCGCGAGACGAGCGTCTCGCCGGGCGCGGCGGCCGCACCGATCCTCGCCGCGACGTGCACCGCCAAGCCGGACAGCTCGCTGCCGATCCGCTCGCACTCGCCGGTGTGGACACCGACCCGCAGCTCAAGCTCCAGTGGGCGTACGACCTCGTGCAGCTGCTCGGCGCAACGGATCGCGACCGCGGGGCCCGGAAGCATGCACATAGAACCGTCACCCGCGGTGGAAACGACTCGGCCGCCGTGGTCCTCGACGCAGTCGCGGACCAGACGCTCGCGCTGGACGCGGAGCCTGCCCCACGCATCGTCGCCGATCTCCGAGACGAGCACGGTCGAGCTGACCACATCCTCGAACACCACCGTCGCCACCACGCGATCCGATGGCGTCGTTGCCCGGCCGCTGAGGAGCTCGGTGTTGTGCTCCCAGACCACCGCGAGGCTCTCACCCCAGGACATACCCGGCTCGCTTGGCCGCAGGACGACAAGCTCGCCAGCCGGGAACAGCTCGGAAGCGTGCCGGCTCACAGCCTCGGGCAGCATATTGGTCGGCATGTGCAGAACGCGCACCGGGCACTGCACCTGAGTGGCGATCCGCGACACGTCGCCCCGCATCGCGGCTTTGATGTATGCCGTCGCCACTCGCCGGCTCGCCGCCGTCCGCTCGAGCAGGCCGGCTTGGCGGTATACGCGCGGCGAGGCGATCACAGGGTCCCAGCCGTCAATCACGAGGCCGCTGCCCCAACGGTCGGCGCTCTCAAGCCACGTCTCGGCCCAGCGACGGGCCGCGCCCGGCTCCCAGCCAGTCAGGTCAGGGTCCTCGGCCAACGGCCCAGACAGGAAGGGACACAACAGCACAAGCCCGTCGACGCGGTCCGGATGCGTTGCCGCGAACACCACGGCGCCAGGCGCGGTCGCGCCCGCCGCGAAGACCTGCGCCCGACGCAGACCGACCGCATCCATCACCGTGACGATGTCGCCCGCCTGCTCCTCAAGCGTCGGTAGGCGCTCGACCGCCTCAGACAGCCCAATGCCGCGCATCTGAAAGAACACCGCCCGCCACAGCGCGCCGAAGCGGTCCACCTGCTGCCCCCAGGCAGGATCGGTCCACATCAGGTCCAGATGGGCGCCGATGTCGAAAAAACCCACGAACCCCGCCGCCCCGGAGCCCGCCACCTGATAGGCAACGTCCCGCCCGCCACACTTGACGTACTGAATCTCGGGCGGCTCCACGGCGGAAGCGTAACGTGCCTCTGGCGAGCCCAGACGAGCGCTGATAGGTCAATCTAGGGGTTGCCTCGACCGCCGCCGGGAGAGGGCCTCGATCGCTTGCCCTTTCGTGGAGGGCCTGCCAAAGACCAGCCCGTCCCGACGGTGGTGAGGTGCCGCGAGCGGCGACAGGACGTAGCCCCCGTTTTGGAGGGCCTTGTCTATCAGCACCCGCAACGGTACCTCCTGGTCGGGGCACGGTCGAGTGTGTCTACGAACGGAAGGAGTCGGCGGCTATGGGTAGCTACGCCGGGATCGACTGGGCCTCTGAGAAGCACGACGTGCTGATCGCCGACGAGCACGGCGGGCAGCTGTTGGCGGAGACGTTCATGCACGACGAACGAGGGATCGCCGCGTTGTGCGACGCGCTGATTTGCTTCGAGGTCGATGTCGTCGCGATCGAGCGCGGCGATGGCGTGTTGGTCGAGCGGCTGCTCGAGGCCGGGGTGCGCGTGCTCGCGTTGCATCCCAATCAGGTCAAGGCCGCGCGCGACCGGTTCCGTGCCTCGGGCGGGAAGTCCGACCGGTTCGACAGCTTCGTGCTGTGCGAGCTTGCCCGCACCGACGCGCACCGCTTCCGGGTCCTGGAACCTGATTCGGATCAGACCAAGGCGCTGCGAGCGTTGACCCGCTCGCGGGAGGATCTGGTCGCCGCGAGGGTCGCGCTGGCCAACCAGTTGCGCGCGGAGCTCGAGCGGTTCTGGCCCGGGCCTGTCGGCCTGTTCGCCGCGCTCGATAGCCCAATCTCGCTCGCGTTCCTAGCCCGATATCCCAGCCCGGACGATACGCATGGGCTCGGTGAGAAGCGGATGGCCGCGTTCCTGAAGGCACACCGGTACGCGCGCAAGACGCCGGCGCAACTGCTCGAGCGCCTGCGATCCGCGCCGAGCGGACGGTCGGGCGAGATCGAGACCCGGACCCGCCGCGCGATCGTCATCCGCCTCGTCCACACCCTCCAGGTTCTCGTCGAGCAGATCCATGGGCTCGAAACCGAGATCGGCCAGGCGCTCGACGCGCACCCCGACGGTGAGATCTTCCGCAGCTTCTTCAAGACAGACTCGGTGATCTGCGCCGCCACCCTGCTCGCCGAGATCGGCGACTGCCGACGCCGCTACCCGCACCGCGACGCGATCGCCGCCGACGCCGGCCAGGCACCCGTCGCGGTCGAGTCCGGCAAACGCAAACACGCGAAGTTCCGCTGGGCATGCAACAAGCGCCTTCGCAATGCACTCTCCACGCTCGCTCACTGCACCTGCCGCTGGAACCCGTGGGCCGCCGACCGCTACGCCAACGCCCGCCAACGCGGGCACAACCACCGCCGCGCGCTACGCACCCTCGGCCGCGCCTGGGCCCGGATCATCTGGCGCTGCTGGCAGAACCACACCCCATACGACCCCGCCCGCCACACCGGCCTGCAACAACACATCCTCGTGACCATCCCCAGCACAACGCGCCCCCGACCCGATCTCCCCGCCACCCATCAAATGGCCGGTCAGACCGCAACCCATTGACACAGGACGTCTTTGCCGTGACCCCGGCGGGCCTTCGTCCTGACATAGAAGGCGTGCAAGGGTCCGGGCTGCAGCACCGCCGTCCACGCGGCCTCGACCAGCGCCCAGCGGGCTGATGGCGATCCGCGTTTGGAGATCCGTCCTGAGCGTGCCGGTCCCTCGCCTGATTGTTTGACCCGCGGGTCCAGGCCGAGATACGCGACGAGCTTGCGGCTGGTCAGGAACCGGTTGGGGTTCCCGACCGCGGCGATGAACGACGCCGCGCAGATCAGATTCACACCCGGCACGGTCATCAGCCGCCGGATCTCAGGCCACGACAGTGCCTGTTGGGCGATCAGCTTCTCCGCTGCCGCGATCTCTTGATCGAGGAACTCGATGTGCCGCATCCCGGCGTCGACGGACTCGCGCTCCTCCAACGCCAACTCCAGGCTCGAGAGCCATTGCCGGCCCTTGACCCCGAACAGATCCGAGCACGGCGGCTTGGCCTGCAACCGGCGCTGAAGCGACGCGTGGATCTCGTTCTTGCTCCGGGTCCGGGCGCGCATCAACTGCTCGCGGCGCGCCAGCCGACGGCGCAGGATCCGGCAGCGCTCATCCGGCATCCACACCGCCTCAAGCTCACCGCGCCACAACAACGTGGCCAGAGCGCGCGCGTCGAGCTTGTCCGTCTTCGCCCGCGACTAGACGACTTCTCGCTAGTTGACCAGCCGACAATTGGCCTCCGCCTGAGCGGCTCTCGGCTTCCAACGCCGAAGTAGGTCCGCTTCCAGTCGGGCTGTCACCGCCGGGGATCCCGTCCTCGGCAACTGACGCCCAGCCAGGAGGTCATGATGCAAACCGGACTGCACGCCATCAGCTGGGGTCTATCTAGATTGGCGATCGTAGTTGGCATCACGGTCCTCGCCGTCATCCTCGCCTATGTGGTCCTGGTGTTCGTGATCGTCGCTATCCAAGCCGCCGCCGCGTTGGGACAGTAGTTGCCACCGGTGAGGATGCAATGGCCGCGAGGTGCCCGGCATGGCTGAGCGCGGGGCTCGCCCGAACGTGCCATCGTGGCGGCTGCAGTTGATGCGGGCATTTCGATCGCTGTTCACGCCGCTGCTCCCGGATGACTACCTCGAGCTGATCAATCCGTTGTGGTCAATGCAGGAGCTGCGCGGGCGGATCGAGCGGATCGAGCACGAGACGGCTGAGGCCGTCACGGTGGTGATCAAGCCAGGCTGGGAGTGGCCCGGGCACAAGCCTGGTCAGTACCTGCGGGTGGGAATGCCGGTCAACGGCGTTCACCACTGGCGCGCCTACTCGATCACGTCTGATCCGGGCCGGCGGGATGGGTGCATCAGCATCACTCCGAAGCTCGTCGACACGGGCAAGGTTTCGCCGTACTTGGTGCGTGCCGCGAGGCCGGGGGTTATCGTCCGGCTCGGTGGAGTGGAGGGCGCGTTCGTGCTTCCCGATCCACTGCCGGCCAAGCTGCTGTTCATCAGCGCCGGGAGTGGCATCACGCCGATCATGAGCATGCTGCGCAGCATCGACTCCGGAGAGGGATTCACGGATGCTGTGCATCTGCACTCCGCGCGCTCGGCCGACGAGGTGATCTTCGCCGAGCAGCTACGCGACATCGACGAGCGCAATCAGGGGTTCCACCTACACCAGCAACTCACCGGCGAGAGCGGGCGCATCTCCCCTGCTGACCTCGATCGGCTCTGTCCTGATTGGCGGGAACGCGAAACCTTCCTCTCCGGACCCGCCGACATGCTGGCCGCGACGTCCGAACGATGGACACGCGAGGTCGGAGATTGCGAGCACCTCCATGTCGAGCATTTCCAACCGTACCTCGGTAGCGAGGAAGGCCAGCAGGGAGACGGTGGCACCATTCGCTTCTGCAAGAGCAACTTGACCGCCGAGTCCGACGGTTCCAACCCGATTCTTCTGGCTGGGGAGGAGGCTGGCGCGATGCTTCCGTTCGGCTGTCGCATGGGCATCTGTCACACCTGCGTCGGACGCCTCCGGTCGGGAAAGATCCGTGACCTGCGGACGGGCGACGTCTACGGCCAGGACGGCGAGATGGTCCGCACATGTATCAACGCGCCCGAGGGCGCGATCGAAATCGAACTCTGACCCGCAAACGAGGGAACACTCCGTGCCCAGCGTCATCGAAAGCCCACTCACCCGGCTGACCCCTGCACAGCTCGACCAGATCGCCCGCGAGTTTGACGCCATCCACGACGAGGTCAAGGCGGACCTCGGCGACCGCGACCGCGTCTACATCACGAGCATGATCGAGATGCACCGCCGACTGGTCGTGCTTGCGCGCGTGCTCCTCTTCGCCGCGCGTCGCCGGCCCGCGTGGCTCGCCGGCACGACGACGCTGTCGCTGGCGAAGATCCTCGAGAACATGGAGATCGGCCACAACGTGATGCACGGCCAGTGGGACTGGATGAACGATCCGCAGATCAACTCGTCCACCTGGGATTGGGACTCCGCCTCGACCCCAGAGGCGTGGAAGCACTCACACAACTACGTCCACCACACCTACACGAACATCCGCGGCAAGGACCGGGATCTCGGCTACGAGATCATGCGGATCGACCCGCACCAGAAGTGGAACCCGGTCTATCTCTTTCAGCAGTTCTACAACCTGATCCTGGCGAGCTTCTTCGAGTGGGGCGTCGCATTCCACGATCTCGACTTCGACGCGATCAAATCGGGCGAGAAATCCAAAGCAGAGGTCAAGCGCCAGCTCAAGGGCATGCGCGTCAAGGCCCGCAAGCAGATCGTGAAGGACTACCTGGCATTCCCGGTCGTGAGCGCAGCACTGACCGGCGGCACAGTCTGGGCGGCTGAGAGGGCGCGCCTAGCCCGTCGGTCGCGTATGCGCCGCGGCATCGACGCCGCGCGGACGATGGCACGCTTGCAGCCCGTTCGCGACACGCCCGTCAAGGCCGGATTGGACGCAGCTCGCCAGACGTTCCGCGCGACAGTGCGCGCGGACTTCACCGCAAACATCGTGCGCAACGTGTGGTCCTACGCGATCATCTTTTGCGGCCATTTCCCCGACCAGACCTACACCTTCAGCGAGGACGAGGTCGCCGATGAGACCAAGGGCGGCTGGTACATCCGCCAGTTGTTGGGCGCGGCGAACATCGAGGGCAGCCCACTGTTCCATGTCATCAGCGGCAATCTTGGCTACCAGGTCGAGCACCACCTCTACCCCGACATGCCCAGCACCCGCTACGCCGAGATCGCTCCTCGTGTGCGCGAGATCTGCGAGCGCTACGAGCTGCCCTACAACACCGGGCCATTCGGCAAGCAGCTCGGCATGGTGCAACGCACAATCCTGAGACTCGCACTTCCCGGCGGCGAACCTCGGCCCAAGCCCGGCCCGTATCAAGGCGACGAGCAGTCGAAATCCGACGTGGCCGAACGAGGGACGCTGGCCGGGGTAGCGTAGTGGCACAAAACCGTTTCTTGTGCCGCTATCCGCGTACAACGGCGCACATCCGCGTACATCCGATCGCGCCCGGATCTGGAACAACTGCCCGGATCGCCAGTGTGTCAGGACGATACGGTCGATAGCCCCATCGCTTCACACGCGAGAGGTCGCTGGTTCGAGCCCAGCCGTGCCCATCAGATACCTCTAAAGCGGCCGCTTTTGCAATCGAACAGACCGCTCGCGTTGCGCGAGCGGTCGCTGGCAACACTCGCGGCGTGTCGCGAGGGCCGCAGTAGGGCTACCGCCGACTGGCGCCGCCAGGCAGCCAATCCTGCGCTCGCGAGCAACGGGCCGGCCGGCGACGGCGGCTCAGATCGGGTGGAGCAGTTTGCGCCTCGCGTTGGCGGTCGCGCGCCGACGGTCGTAATCATGCTCATGGCACAGCGAGCTCGGCGCAACTGATCTCGGTCCCGATAGCGGGAGGCCAACATCGGGTAAGCCAGTCGTAGGTGTTAATCCAAATGCGAGGAGCCAACGTGGCCAAGAACAACCGAGACGAAGAACTGTTTAGGCGCCTTCGTGCGCACGGACTGCGCAAGCGCGCAGCCAAGATCGTGTCCGACACGACGGATCGACGGCGCAAGCCCGCTAGAGCGGTGAATCAGGTGCTTTCGGACCTCCACAAGGTTCTGAACGAGGCCGAGGATCGCATCTCCGGCGGCCCGGCCAAGCGAACGGCGGCGGCCAAGAAGGCGGCCAGGACGCGCAGAGAGACCGCCCAGCGCCGGAGCACCGCGGCTAAGAAGGCCGCGCGCACGCGCGCCAAGGCCAACGCCTAGACGACACGCCTCCGCCAGCGTCCCCCACAAGCTGCGCGCTCGGCAGAACGTACGCGCGCGCTCGATGAGAGGTTGACACCGCGCTGACCGCCCGGTGTAAATCACGTCGTGCGCCCGGACACCTCTGCAGCCGGGGGACGCAGCGGCGTTTCGAGCTTCACACGCGAGAGGTCGCTGGTTCGAGCCCCGCCGTGCCCCACCGTCTCAGCTGAAGTCAAACTCGACGTGCCGACGACGCGATCCGTTGCAGGTTCCGAAGCGGGAGGCGGAGAACGGGTGGTGGTAGTCCTGGCCGTTGTAGCTACGGCACGCAAAGCCCACGGCCTCGCAACGCGTCCGATGGACGCACTCGCTTGAGACCACGGCTTCGGCGACTTCCTGTGCCTTGCCGCAGCCGACGTTGAACGAAGCGATCAGATACGCACCCTTGTATTCGGTGTGACTGCAGTACCGCACCCCTACGCCCCAGGCTGGCGTGATCATCAGCACCGCAAGAGCCGCCGCGAGCCCAGTGACGAAGAGAAGTCGATGCCGCATCTCGGCGACACTAAACCGTGCCGGGATACCGGGTCAAGTAGCGCTTGACCCGCTTGTGGTTTGTAGGGCCATCCCGGGTATCGCCTGCGACCCGCAGCAGCGCCCGGTTAGGCGGTCGCTACCGCACGCTAAAGCGACGAGAACGCTCGACATCTGGCGACGGCACTTTGGACATCTGCATTTTTGGAGGGACGGCGGAGCAACGCGAACCATCCGCGATCAGGCATGGGTGGGTGACACGGAGGCACCCGGCCGGGCCCGCGGTCGGAGCGCCTTCTCCCGGAGGACCGCGAGTTGCCGCGGTGTCAGGAGACTGTGAGGTGCCGGTATTGCACGACCGGCCAGGAGGTGCCGGTCCAGGCGCCGTTATTCTCGACCGCGCCAGCTTCGATACCGGCGATGCCCGTCGTGTAGTTGGAGTCGTTGTTGGTCACGGTCGTGACCTGATGGCCGTCGATCGACGCGGTCAGCGTGGCGCCGCTGATGGCAAGGGATAGGTTGTGCCACTGCCCCACCCCGGCCGGGGTGGGCAAATTGCCCGAGGCGAGGATGCTCACGCCGGCCTGCTGGCTGTTCTTGAACAGCTCCCAGGAGCCGTCGTCGGCGAGGTTGAGGATGTAGCCGCGGAACTTGCTCACGGCGCCGTCTTGGTCGCTGAATCGGTCGAGGACACCGGCCGAGGACCCCGGATGCGTAAACAGCACGTCGGTGCTGACGGTGTAGTCCTTCCGGCTCGTATCGCCGATCACGGCAAAAGGAAAGCCTTTGTGGGCCAGCCAGTAGACCGGCTGCTGCGGCGCCATCTGCTGCGTACACGTTTGGGTGGCGTCGGTGGCACATGGCGTGTATTCGAACGCGCCGTCCATCGGAGCCAGGTACACCGGTGTCGCGTCCAGAGGGTTGGCGGTGGGATTGTCGCTGTAGGAGCCGAGCGTCCCCGGAGCCGGCGGCGTGGCCGAGCCCTTGCCGCTCTGGCTGATCGTGGTGAAGGTGTACTGATAACCGGGCAACAGGCCGAAGGAGAACTTACCACCGACCGGGTGGATGTCCGCACGCTTGACCATCCAGTCCGCGGGGCTGGTCGAGCTCGGCTTCGTGCGCCAAACGTGGATCGCGCCCGAGGACAGCCCACCACTGATGGTGAAGTTGGCGTACTGCTCAGCCGTGGTCGTGGTCGTCTCGGCCAGGGTGCTCCAGTCGGTGCCGTTCGGGGCCTTCAGCGTCACGTAGCTGCCATTGGAGTAGACGCTGGCGCCGGTCAGCCCGCCGAACCCACCGTCGGCACCGTCGATGAACTGCCACCCCGGGGCGGTGAACCAGCTCATCATCGCGATCGCGTAGGTCATCGCGTTCACCTTGTAGTAGCCCGACCAGGGCTGGTCAGCGTAGATCAACCCCCGGTTCTGGTACGGCACCCCGGGCGGGATCGCGTCCATCATCGGCCAAGTGATGAAGCCGGACAGGGCCGCGTTCGGATAACCACGGATCTCCGCTCGGGTCATGTTCGCCGCGCCGGTGGCGCCGTCGATGGCTCCCAGCTCGCTCGTCCACAGCGGCTTACCGAGGCCTTGGGCGGTGGACGTGCTGAAGCATTGGTTGCCGTCGGTTGGGTAGCCGCACCGATCGTGCTCGGCCACGATCGCTGTGGAGGCATTGAAAGCCGGATCGGCCGCCAGGTCGCTGGCAATCGGCCAAGTAGCCGACGGGTCGCCGTCGTCCGACATCACGATCTTCGTGCTCGAGAATCCCGCCTGGTCGAGCGCCGCTCGCAGGCTCTCCGTCCATGTCTTCACGTACGGCCGCTCATTCTGATTGCCGGCCAGGTAGTCGATCGTCAGTCCGTGCTGCTGAGCGCAGTTGAGCCACTGGACGATGTAGTCGATCGTGGAGGACGACCAGAACGAGCCCAGCCACCCCGGCGCCGCCCAGGCCAGCGCATAGAGCTTGAGGTTCGGGTTGCGGGCCTTCGCCTGCTCCATCAGCCACCACTCGTAGCCGGCATTGCAGTTGACGGTGCCCTTTGAGTGCTCGATGCTCGCCTCCGACCCGTCGGTGGAGTTGGCATCGCCGCCTATCTCGACCTTGAGGACCTGCAGCGCGGCGCCATAGCCGGGCTTGAACAGGTAGTCGAGAATCGCACTTCGCTGCGGCTCGGGGTAGTCGATCAGCAAGCGCGAATTGCCGCCGCCGCCGCTGATCGCCCCCACCCCGTCAAACGTACGCCCAGGCGCCGTGCCGGCAACCGGAATTGCCGTCGTCGTGCTCGTCTGGCCGGTAGCGGGCGCAACGTACGGACCCGGATGGCCGCTCGGCGCGTAGGCACCCCGGCTGCCGGCCGAGGCCGTCGCCGAACCGACCACGGACGCTACCGCCGCTAACGCAACCGCGATTCCGACTAACCCTCCTACCCTCACCCGCAACAAGACGCCACCGACGCTTTGTACCACACCCCAACACCCCGTCGAAAAGGCTCGTTCCGTGAGCGTCAGTCCTGCTGAGGTGAGCCTTCCGTAGTCCTCCTGCAGTTCCACGCTGGACGCCCGCGTGTCGTATCGCTCACACGCGAGAGTCGTGCGTCGGCGTCGTCGGTTCGCGCGCCGCTGTTGCGTTTGGTCGGCTCCGGCTGTAGCGTCGCCGGTTGGACGTTGCTGGTTTGTTGACGAGCCGAAGCTGACCCGTTACCCGCTCGGCCGCCGTCCGAACTCGATGGGGATGTTTCACGTTTGCCTTTGCGGACGTGAGCGGACCCGGTCTGGAGGGGCAGGATGGATGACCACGCCCGCGACACGCGACACCCGGTCCGACGCTCGGAAGCGTTAGCTCACGGCCGGTACATTCCTCGGCGTCATCCGCGCCTCCGTCAGCCAGGAGCGCTCATGGGAAGACGCGCAATCGTGGCCGCACTAGCGATTGTGGGTGTCGGGATCCCGGCCGCCGCGTCCGCGAGGTTGCCTCACCCCAAGACGACCCTGATCGCCCCGGGCAAATCGATCGCCGGCGTCAAGCTGGATATGACGAGGACTCAGGTGTTCCACCAGTGGGGTTCGACCGGCTGTTCGTCCAACGTGTGCCAGTGGAGCGGACCAGGGACACCTGGACGCAATGAGCGCGCCACGGTCAGCTTCCTCAGCAACAAGGTCATCCAGATCACTATCAATGCAGCGGCGAGCGGTATGAACCTGAAGTTCAAACCGGGTGTGCTTTCCACTTGGAAGACGAGCAAGCACATCGGGCTCGGCTCCACCAAGGCTTCGGTGAAGCGGGCCTATCCGAAAGCAACGCCCAACGCCTCGGAGGGCGTCCAAGGCTTCGACCTGCTCGCCGGTAGCCGTCCCAACCTCCGTTACACCCGCTTCTCCACACCCGGCATCGGTGCTACGCCAACCCGGCTGCGCTACATCGAACTCGCCTGGGACACCTGTCACTACTTCAAGTGTTGAACCTGAGAGGGCGATGGAGGTTGGCATCGCCCTGATCGCGATTACGCAGGATCTACAACTAGGCGGTGGATCGATGCGGCGAGGCGAGGAACCTCGCCGCATCGACGTGGGTTAGCCGATCTTCGTCCACGGGCCGTGAGTGAGGACGTCTCGCCGGACGGCGCACTTGTCCCTGATGGGCTTGAACGTGAGCGTCCTGCCGGTCAGCTTGAACGTGTACTTGGCGGTGGTCTTGCAGTTGCCGCCTTTCTTGGGCGTGAATGTGATGGTGGTGCCCGAGATTGTGTACTTGCCGCCGCCCTTCCGGTGGCCGTTCCATGTCAGCTTCAACGGGCCGGAGGTGGGGTTGGCAAGGTCGAGCGTCCAGGTTCCGTCGAGCGCTCCGTGTTCGGTGTCGGCGCCCTTGCCGGTGAGCTTGGTTTGGAACTTGCCTGGGCCTGTAGCCCCGAGTGCAAGTGGGACAGCGACGAGTGTCAGCAGCATCGCGGCAAGCATTATGGGTCGCTTCATCGGGTCTCCTATCGGATCGGACAGCGTTGTGGCGGCACGGTATGCAGGTATCGGCGCGCTGTCGTCGGCCTGGAGGACGATTGCGAGGCCGCCACGCGAACGATCAGGGACGAGCGTCTGTACGCCTGACGGAGTACCGCTGATCGTCTCGCGAGAGGATGCCGGCCGGCCCGCGGAGCGCTAGCGTTGCGTCATGTCGAGCGTCCGGGGGCTCTCAGATCGTGCTCGTGACCTGGATCTGGTGCGGCTCGACCAGCTCGTCGCGGTCGTCCTGTGGGTGGAGATCGAGCTGCAGGTGTGGCTGGGTCATTCGATCCCTGCCCGCTTGTACGCCTCGCTGGCGGCGGCAGTGCTCGTATGGGGGGTTGCGTTTCGACGCCGCTGGCCGCTGGCGGCGGTGGCCCCCGTTCTGGTGTTGATGACGGCGAGGATCGTGTTCGGTGAGGGGAGCAACCTGCAGGGCGCCGCCGGGGTGGGGGTCGGCGTGATCCTGTTGTTCTACGGGTTGGGGGCGTTCGCGCCGGCCCGGCGCTCGGTGTGGATGCTGGCGGCCGGGGTCGTGATCACATCCTTGAACCAGGTAACCAAACCCGGCGGCGGCGTCGCCGCTCTGTTCCCGATGGAGGCGTTTGCACTATTGCTGCCGTATGCCTTCGGCCGGGCGATGCGCGCTCGGGCCGCTCGCGAGCTCGCGTCGCGGGATGCGGCCGAGCGGCTGGACGCGGCGCTGGTGACGAGCGCGCGCGCCGCGGCGCACGACGAACGTTCCCGGATCGCGCGTGAACTGCACGATGTGATCGCCCACAGTGTGTCGGTGATGGTGATCCAGGCGGGTGGTGCGCGGCTGGTGATGGATGAGGAACCGGATCGAGCCGAGGAATCGCTACGGAGCGTCGAGCGCGCCGGTCGCGAGGCGCTCGTCGAGCTGCGCCGGCTGCTCGGGATCCTGGGCGATGGGGACCCGCACGCGCTGGCGCCCCAACCCGGGCTGCGCGATATCGCGCCGCTGCTCGCGCACGCCCGGGAGTCAGGGATTTCGGTGAATCTCCGCGTCGACGGAGACCCCCCTTCCAGTGCCACCCGCGCTTGACCTGTGCGCTTACCGGATCGTGCAGGAGGCGCTGACGAACGCGATCAAGCACGCAGCGCCGGCGCACGCCTCGGTCAGCGTGCGCTGGCGCGAAAGCGTCCTGGAGCTCGAGATCTCGGACGATGGGCGCTGCCGGAGGCCCGTGAAACGGACCACCGGTGGCCACGGGATCGCTGGCATGCGCGAGCGTGTCGCGCTCCACAGCGGAAGCTTCGAGGCAGCCGCTCAGCCGAACGGAGGATTCATCGTTCGCGCGCACCTCCCAGTGACCCACGGAGACCTGGCATGAGTCGGCTGCTTAACCGGGTCGCTCGAGTCGATCGCCGGGCGGTCGATTCGATGCTCGCGCTCGCCACGATCATCGCGCTCGAGCTGACCTGCTGGCTCAGCCCCGGTCTATCGAACCGTGATCGGACCGTGACCGCGATCGCCGCCGTGCTGTACGCCGCTCCGATTGCCGTGCGTCGAGACTGGCCGGCCGCCGCGCTGGTGTTCTCGATGGCAGTCGTCACGGTCTCGACGGCGCTCGGCGGTCAGTTGCTTTCCAACGACAACGCCTACGTCATCCCTCCGCTGCTGCTTGGTTACTCCGCGGGCGCTGGGCTTGAGGCGCGTCGGAGCGTGGTTGCCTTGATCCTCGGCTTGGCGTTCGGCTGGGCATGGGCGCTGCTCCCCGGCCCAGACGGATCCACGACTGGGGTGGGGCAGAGCGCCTTGGCTCTGTTCTTCGTCACGATGCTGCTCGTGCCGACCTGGCTGATCGGCCGCTATGTCCGCCGGCACGGCCATCGGACCAGCGCTTTCGATGCGCTCGCGGCGCGGGCCGCCGCTGAGAAGGATTCGCACGAGGCCGCGGCGATCGCTGCTGAGCGAGCTCGCATCGGCTCCGAGCTTCAGGACATCATCGCCCATAGCATCAGCGCGATGGTCATCCAGGCCGGAAGCGCGAGGCTGCTTCTGCGCACCGATCCCGATCGGTCCCGGGACTCGATTCTCACCGTCGAGGAGACCGGCCGCCAGGCGCTCAGCGACCTGCGCCGCCTGCTCGGCATGCTGCGCAAGGACGACGACCCGCGTGCGCTCAGCCCTCAACCCGGTCTCGGCCAGATCGCGTCGCTGATCGACTCCCTACGCGGCGCCGGACTCACTTGCGAGCGGCGTACGGTCGGCGATCCCGTCGCGCTGACCCCCGGCGTCGACCTCGTCGCCTACCGAGTGATCGAGGCGGCGCTGCAGGCGGCAGCCAAGCAGCGCGTACGTCACAGTTCCGTCACGGTCCACTATCGACCACGCGACCTCGAGCTCGAGGTCCGTGGAGACGGCACGATCCCCGACCTCGATGAGACCTTCGCGCCTATCGTCGATCGCGTGGACCTCTACCGCGGCGAGCTGCACACAGAGCCGCAACCCACCGGCTTCGCGCTCCGCGCACGTCTCCCCCTCGACCCGGTTGGCCTCACATGACCGTCAGCGTCCTGATCGCCGACGATCAGGCCCTCGTACGAACCGGCTTCCGGATGATCCTCGAGACCGACCCCGGAATCCGTGTCGTGGCCGAAGCCGGCGACGGCACCCAGGCCGTCGAGGCCGGCAAGCGAACCCGCCCTGACGTCGTGCTCATGGATATCCGCATGCCGCTGATGGATGGACTCGAAGCCACCCGCCGGCTCCTCGCCACGCCGCAACCCCCACGAGTGTTGATGCTCACGACCTTCGATCTCGACGAGTACGTGTTCGACGCACTCATCGCCGGCGCCAGCGGCTTCCTGCTCAAAGACGTGGCGCCAGAGCATCTGCTGGCTGCAATCCACACGATCGCGCAGGGCGAATCGCTCCTCGGACCGTCGATCACCCGTCGGCTGATCGAAGCCTACGTCCGCGATCACCCCCCAGCCGTCGGCCCCGCTCCCGGCCTCGACGAGCTCACCGCCCGCGAACACGAGATCCTCGTTCTCGTCGCACAGGGCCTCTCCAACGCCGAAATCGCCGAGCAGCTCGTCCTCTCACCCCTGACGGTCAAGACCCACGTCGCCCGAATCCTCGACAAGCTCAACCTACGCGACCGCATCCAAGCAGTCGTCCTAGCCTACGAGACCGGCATCATCCGCCCCGGCGGGGCCGTCTAGTGCGCGATCACAACCTCTAGGGCGACGAGCCCCAGGCCGATTGCGAGGTTGAGACTTACCGTGATGACGGTCGCGCTGCGACTCAGGTGCTCCAGCCGCGCGTACCGGATGCCCTGAGCCGTCAGCGCAACCACCCCGAGCCAGAGCGCTAGCTCGACTGCCGTTCGTTCCGCGAGGACTCCCGCAGCTCCGAGCGCGACCGCGGCCAACGGGGGAATCGCTGCGGTCACAATTGAGTACTCGTGACGGGCGATCGACGAAAGCTCGGCGACCGTGATGCGACGTCCAAGCTGGAGGCTCTCCGCGAGCCCATGCGAGTAGACGTGCGCGAGCCAGAGGACGACGACGCTCACCGCCACAACGGCAACGAGCCGCCACATTTGGTGCTCGAGTGGCTTCGCCCCGGCCGCGAGGACTGACATGACGATGATCGTCCCGTAGACGGTCCCGGAGATCCTCCGCCGGTCTCCCAAAATCAACTTTTTCAGTTCATCGCTCACGCGCGCTCGGTATCTTCGCTCAGCGGCACGATCCCGCTCAGTCTTTCTGGGCGGGGCTTTGACGTTCGTCAGCCAGCTCGGCTTCGATCGCGCGATTGACATTGCCGTGGATGTGGTCCTCGCCGATCGTGTCGACGATTCCGTCGGCCTCGATGACCTTGAGGACGTTCGGTTTCACACGGGCTAGACGTAGCGCGACGCCGTCGACGTGCATGAGCTGCTTGATGTCGGTCAGCTTCGCCGCACCCTGGGAGTCGATGAAGTCGACACCCTCGAGATCGAGCACGAGCGCGCGAGGACGGCTGCTGTCCTCTGTGAGCTCGCGGATGCGATCTTCGAGCGCTTCGGCGGTGGCGAAGAAGAGACCGCCATCGAGCCGCAGAACCGCGATCCCTGGGAAGGTCTCGTCGTCGGGGTTCTCATCGAGATCGCGGAACACCTGCGTGCCGGGTTCGCGGCCCAGCAGTGGCATCGGCGGCCTGGTCGCGACGTACACGAGCCAGCCGAGCGAGAGCACGACCCCGATCACGACGCCGGCGAGGACTCCGGCCGAGAGCACGCCGATGATCGCCGCCACCGCGATCCAGAAGTCAAATCGAGTGACTCGGTAAAGGCGGCGCAGCTCGGGAAGATCGATCATTCCGAACACGACGGCGTCGATGATCACGGCCCCCAGGACGGCCTTCGGAAGGTGCGAGAACAGCGGGGCCAGGACGATCAGCGTCGCGAGCACGAGCGCGCCGGTCGTGAGCGAAGCGACAGGCGTCTTGGCCCCTGCCGACTCGTTTAGCGAGCTCGCGGAGAGGCTGGTCGAGACAGGCATTCCCTGGAATACACCGGCGCCCACGTTCGCCATCCCCTGGGCCACGGACTCCTGGTTTACGTCAATGCGGTATCGATGCCGCGCCGCGAACGCCCGGGCGTCGCCGGCAGTCTGGGAGAAGCCGATCAGCAGCAACGCAACCGCCGCGATCCCGATCGTCGCGTAGTGCTGCTTGACGAGCGTGAGATCGGGCAGCTCGGGGGCCGGGAGCCCGCGTGGCACGTTGCCGACGAGCGCGACTCCATGCGCACCGAGGTCGAACACGGCCGAGGCGAGCAATCCTCCCGCCACCAATACGAGCGCGCCGGGAACTGCCGGCGCCAGAAACCGCAGACCGAAGATCACACCCAGCGAGACCACGCCAACGAGCACCGTCGTCCAGTGCACCTCACCGAGCGATCCCAGCCAGGTCGCCAGCTCGCGCCAGGCGCTGTCCCCTTCCGAAGAGGTGCCGGTGAGCTTCGGCAGCTCCCCGATGACGACGTCGACGGCGGCCCCGGCCAGGAATCCCGTGATTACCGCCTTAGACAGGAACTGGGCGATCCACCCCATTCGGAAGAGCGCGAGCAGAAGGAACAGCGCTCCCGTTGCGAGCGTGATCGCGGCAACCAGCTGCGCCGCCTGCTGTCCGCCGAGCCGGGTCGCGAGCACCGCGCCGCCGGCGACGGCCGCGAGCGACGAGCTCGGTCCCGTGGAGATGTGCCGGGACGTGCAGAAGAGCGCGTAGATGATCGCGCCCGCGGCCGCGGCGTACAGCCCGTTCTGCAGCGGTACGCCCGCAATGCCGGCGTATCCGAGGTTCTTCGGCACCACCAGCGCGGTCACCGCGACGCCCGCCATCACGTCCCCGCGAAGCCACTGACGCTTGTAGCGCGGCAGCCACGCGGCAGCCGGGACAAAGCGCGCCAGCCCCCGGTCCTTTCGGTCATGAGTCGCCATAGGCACGACGTGACGATCTAGGCGTCTGTCCGCATTGGCGACAATATTGCCCGAGTCCTGCGAGTTCTTTCGTCTGATCACGTTGATGACGCTGTCCTGCAACAGCTCCCGATCCTTGAGCGCTTTGCCCGGCCACCGCGTCGGCTCGTGACCTCGGCCAAGGCCTGGTGATGAGGCGGCAGTGGCTTCCCGGGGTGCGAGCGATCGCGGGCTATCAGAGCTCGTGGTTGCGCCGCGACGTGGTCGCGGGGATCGTGCTGACCACCTTGCTCGTGCCGCAGGGGATGGCCTACGCCGAGCTCGCCGGTCTGCCGGCGATCACGGGGCTGTACACATCGATCCTGTGCCTGGTCGGTTACGCCGTGTTCGGGCCGTCGCGGATCCTGGTCCTTGGCCCGGACTCGTCGTTGGGGCCGATGATCGCGGCGACGATCCTCCCGATCCTCGGCTCGAACGGCAGCCCCGAGCGCGCGATCGCGTTGGCGTCGATGCTCGCGCTGATCGTCGGGGCGATCATGATCGCCGCCGGGACCTTGAAGCTCGGGTTCGTCGCCGACCTGCTCTCCAAGCCGACGCAGATCGGCTACATGAACGGCCTTGCGCTGACAATCCTGATCGGACAGCTACCGAAGCTGTTCGGGTTCTCTACCGACGCCAACGGCCTGATCAACGAGGCGCGTGCGTTCGTGAACGGGATCACCGCGGGGGACGCCGTCGGGGCCGCGGTCGCGATCGGCGTGTTCAGCCTCGCCGTGATCCTGGCGCTCGGCCGCTGGTTGCCGAAAGTCCCAGGCGTGCTGATAGCGGTCGTCGTCGCGATCGGAGCGTCATCGGTATTCAACCTCGCCGACCACGGCGTCTCGTTGGTCGGCACGCTCCCGAAGGGGTTCCCCCCACTCACGGTGCCAAGCCCCATATCCGATCTCCCGCTGCTCGTCGCCGGGGCGCTTGGGATCGCGTTGGTCGCGCTGACTGACACGATCTCCACGGCCTCGTCGTTCGCCGCTCGCACCGGACAGGAGATCGACGGTAACGGCGAGATGATTGGGATCGGCGCGGCGAACGTCGCGGCCGGGTTCTTCCAGGGATTCCCGGTCAGCACGAGCGGGTCGCGCACGGCGGTCGCCGAGCAGGCCGGCGCCAAGACGCAGCTCACCGGAGTCGTCGGAGCCGCGCTGATCGTTCTGATGCTCGTGCTCGTCCCCGGGCTGCTGAAGAACCTCCCGAACCCCACGCTCGCCGCAGTCGTGATTGCTGCCTCGCTTTCGCTGGCCGACCTGCCCGGGACCGTGCGGTTGTGGCGCCAGCGCCGCGTCGAATTCCTGCTTTCGATCACCGCGTTCCTTGGCGTCGCGCTGCTCGGCGTCCTGCAGGGCATCGCGGTCGCGGTAGCGCTCTCGATCCTCAACGTCTTCCGCCGAGCATGGTGGCCCTATCAGACCACGCTAGGTCGCGTCCCGGGGATGCCGGGGCAGCACGACCGCGAACTCCACCCAGAGGCCGAGCAGCTTCCGGGCCTGGTGACCTTCCGCTTCGACGCGCCACTGTTCTTCGCCAACGCCAGAACGTTCCGAGATCAGATCCGGCGGCTCGCCGCGGCCGAGCCGCGGCCGCAGTGGATCGTGATCGCCGCGGAGCCGATCACCGACGTCGACACCACGGCAGCCGACATGCTCGCCGACCTCGACGAGGAACTCAATGCCGCCGGAACGTTCCTCGTGTTCGCCGAGCTCAAGGATCCCGTCCGCGCCAAGCTCGAGCGCTACCAGCTGATCGGGCCGCTCGACCCCAGTCACTTCTTCCCCACGATCGAAGCCGCAGTCGACGCCTTCCGCCGCAAGACCGGTGCTGACTGGACTTCGACCGTCGACGCCAGCGCGTAACCGCGCCGCCGGTTTCTCGGGTGGTTGCCGGGCTCGCTGGCCAGACGAGTTGGCGAAAACGCTGGCGACGCGCGATGATGGAAGCGTGGAGAGCCACCAGAACGAGAGCGAGCTTTACCGGAAGATCATCCGCCGGGCCAAAGGGATTCGTGAGCGCGCTGCCGAGTCGCTGCGACGTTCCCGCGCCGTGCGCAAGAGCCAAGGAGACCCTGGAGAACAAGCTGACGTTGCCGATAAGCGGCGGCGGGCTCGGCGGCAGGATTAGTCGCGCGCTTCCAGGTCACCAGCCGCCCCACGGGACGCCAGCCAACATGAACCGCGCATCTTGGCACTGATCCGCTGGGTCGCGCAGCGACCACGCTAGGAGCCACAGGGCCGCCTTATGCTCCGCGGATAGCTCGGCAGCGTCGATCGCGTCCTCGACGCACCCGAACGCCGTGTCCTGCTCCATCATGGCCTCGACCTGCTCCTGGCTTCGGTCGAAAGTCAGTGGCGCGCACGGTCTCATCGGCGCGCTCCTTTCTTGAGTCCCGCGACTGCCCTTAGCGTCAGCCTGCAGTCCCCCTCGGTGAGCGAGAGGCGTACCACAGACCGACCCGTTCCGTCGCCTGAGACTGCCCAATTTGCCGACAAAAACGACCGCCGACGGTCGATGACAAAGAAATCTCCATTCCACCGCGAATCGGCGTAACGTCGTCGGAGGACGGTCGCCGACTAGACGACTTCTCGCTAGTTGACCAGCCGACAATTGGCCTCCGCCTGAGCGGCTCTCGGCTTCCAACGCCGAAGTAGGTCCGCTTCCAATCGGGCTGTCACCGGCGGGGATCCCGTCCTCGGCAACTGACGCCCAGCCAGGAGGTCGTGATGCAAACCGGACTGCAAACCGTCGGCTGGGGTCTATCGAGATTGGCGATCGTGGTTGGCATGGCGGTGCTCGCCGTCATCCTCGCCTATGTGGGCCTGGTGTTCGTCATTGTGGCTGTCCAGGCCGCCGCCGCGTTGGGGCAGTAGTTGCCACCGGTGAGGATGCGATGGCCGCGACGTGCCCGGCATGCCCGGCAGCGATCAGTGGTGCAGAGCCGCGGCCAGATGCACGGCCGTGGAGATCATGTACGCGAGGCCAAGGAGATGCCGGAACCAGTTGACACCGTGGACGAGCTCTTCATAGGCCCAGATTGTGAGTGCGATGTACGAGATCGCGGCCGCATCCGCGTGCGCTTGACCATGCACGCGGCCCGCGACCTCGCCAGCGAGGAACGCGATGATCAGCGGAGCATTGGGGAACTGCACGATCGGGAAGCTCCGCGGCCAGCCGAGTTGCGTCAAGCGCTTGAACGCCGACCACACTGCTCGGGCGTCTGATGGTCGTGGCGGGCGCAGAACGCTGTCTCTCAACTACCGTCGGGTGACGGGGCGATCTCGCCAGGTCGCGACGGTCATCGTGTAGGCCCTGAGGGACTGATCGCGGCTCTGCGGCCGCTACCGCTGAAGACGCCGCAACGGTCCGGTTTCTTCCCCCATCCCCGACACCGTCGGCCTGCTCGAGATCGACGAGTTCCGCAGCGGTTTGCTGGACGCGCTCCGCCGCGCGGTGCCCGCGGACTGGGTCGGGCTGAACGACATCGGCCGCGACCCCGAAACGATCTCCGTGCTCATCGACCCGCCCGCCACAACGGACCTGTTCGAGAAGTTCGAGCGGTACTCGCACGAGAACCCACTGATCGAGCGATACGCCCGCACCCGCGACGGCCGGGCGCTGCGATTCTCGGATGTCATCAGCCCCAAAGCGCTCCGCCCTCAAGATCTACACCGAGGTCTACAAGCCGATGGGCATCGAGCACCAGATCGCGTTCACCCTCCCGCACGAGCGGGACCGAATCCTCGGCGTGGTGCTCGCACGTTCCAAGACCGATTTCACCGACGCCGAACGGGACCTGCTCGACGCAGCTCGGCCATACCTGATCCAGGCCTACCGCAACGCCATCCGCTACAGCGAGCTGCTCTCCACCATGGTCTCCGCCCGGACCACGATCCACCCCGCCTAACCGCCGAAAGGCACCGCCGACGTCGTCCATGCCGTGACTGACGTGGTGACGGGACCGGTGCATGGGATCGAGGAATCCCTGGCGCTACGCTGAATCTGAGAGCGGATAATCCGGACCCGATCCAAGGGCTCGGTGAGGCGGGAGGTGCTTGATTTGCCGATCGGGTATCTGATCAGTGTTCTCGTGCCGGTGCCGGCCACGGCGCTGGCGCTCGCGCCGATACGGCGGTCGTGGACCCTGCGCCAGATCAGCTGGCGGATGGGTTTCCAGGTCTCCGAGGTACCGTTCCTGGTCGCGGTCTGGCTGGTGGGTTGGACCGCTCTGGCTGGCCTTGACGGTGACCTCGCTACCCCGGGTGGCCTCGCCGGGCTGGCAATTGCGATCGTCGAATTGGCCGGGCTAGTGCTCCTGTTCCGGCGTTCGCTGCGCGCGCGAGCCGTGGTCACGGACGCGCTGCGCGCAGAGCTGACGAACGGGCGGCAGTCCCTAGCCGGGCTGGACCTCGTGGACCAGGCGCGAAACCGCCCGTCGGCGCGGAGCCTCTTGATCCCGCTTGCGGTGCATCGTCGGAACGTCGTGCGCGTCCGCAACCTCGCCTACGGCTCCGCGCGACCGGGGCAGCTGCTGGACCTGTACCGGTCACGGTCGAGCACGGGGGCTGGACCGTGCCTGCTCTACTTCCACGGCGGCGCCTACCGCACCGGTCGCAAGAGCCGTGAGGCGCGGGCGCTCATCTACCGCCTGGCCAGCGAGGGCTGGCTCTGCGTGAGCGCGAATTACCGGCTGCCCCCGGGCTCACGCTATCCCGCCCCGTTGATCGACGTCAAGGCAGTCATCGCCTGGGTTCGCGAGCACGCCAGCGCGTACGGTGGCGACCCGGCGACGGTCTTCCTCGCCGGCAGTTCCGCCGGGGCGCATCTGGTCGCGATCGCGGCGCTCACCGCCAACGACGCGTCGCTGCAGCCGGGATTCGAGTCGGCCGATACGAGCGTCTCGGGCGCGATCTCCCTCTATGGGTTCTACGGCACTCCCACCTGGATCGAGATCGAGCCCGGCGCCCCATCCTCGGCGCTCGAGCAGGTCACTAGCTCCGCGCCACCTCTGTTCGTCGCACACGGCGAGCTCGACTCCGTCGTCCCCGTCACCGGTGTCCGGCACTCCGTCGAGCAGCTTCGGACGGTCTCGGCCGCGCCCGTGGTGTACGCCGAGCTACCCGGCGCGCAGCACACCTTTGATCTCTACAACTCGATTCGCTTTGAGTCGGTGATCGATGGCATCGAGGCATTCACCGCGTGGGTCCAGCTGCAAGGGCATGGCGCCGACCCTCTCCGCCCCGTCGACCCCGCACCACACTCGACCTAGCTCGCCATCGCATGATCGAGCTCGAAACCGACACCGCATCCCTGAGGCCACTCGCGTGTTGATTGCGTTCGTGGCTACGAACGAGTCGACGACCATCATGCTCACGCGCGCGCACCGAGACGCGATCTTTGAGGAGATCGAGTTCGCGTTTGAATCCGCGCGCGACCTGCCGGTGATGCTCGAGCACGGTGCTCACAACATTTTCGATCGACATGAGGCGCGGGATCTGATCTGGCGGCTTCAGGTCGCCACGCGGCTGCTCGAACAACTCGGCTGGCAGCGGGACGGTGAGCGAGACGGTTACGTGCTCGAGGTCGACGAGGATGTCGACCGCTTTGCGGAGCGGATCGAGAGCTACGCGCTCGTCGCGCTCAACGACAACCGCCGAGGGCTGCGTGATGGCAATAGCGAGGTCCGAGCGTCCGCCCGCCGTTTGATCGACACCGACCTCGACACGCTCGCCGCCGCCCGTGTCGTGCGGACCGCGTTCCGGATCGCGCGAAGCTGACGCACGGCGCGTTCAGTCGACCCACTCAGCCTCAGCGGTCAGCGGCCCGCCAGCATCGCCCGTGTTGACCGTGTCCTGCGGTTCGATCAGCAGCACCCACGCCTCGTGGTCGGCACGAGGGCAGTGCTCGACGCCACGAGGCACGACGAACAGCTCGCCTTCGTCGAGCTCGATGTCCTGGTCGCGGAGCTGGATCGTGAGATGGCCCCTCAGCACGAGGAAGAAGTCGTCGGTCTCATCGTGCTTGTGCCACACGAAATCTCCCTCGACCTTCACCACCACCACCTTGTAGTCGTTCAGCATCGCGACGATTCGAGGGTGCCAATGCTCGTCGACGGTCGCGAGCTTCGCCTCCAGATTGACCTTGTCGTTCACCGTGCCTCCTGTTCGACGTAGGTTTGAGCGGGCGAGGTCATCATCCTCGTCGCGCTCGACGCCGGCGCTGAGGATCAGCCGAGGAGCTCGGCGATCTGACGGATCCCGCGGCGGATCGGGTTGACGTCGAGGTTGCCGAAGCCGACGACCAGTCCGGGCCGATCGGTGGCCGCCCCGCGGGCCGCCAGCCGGTAGTCGCTGAGCGGATAGACACCGACGCCGCGCTCCCGTGCCGCAGCGACGATCGCGCCCTCGTCGGCTCCGAAGGGCAGCTGCAGCACGCCGTGAAAGCCCGCGGCCAGGCCCGACAGCTCGACCCCGGGTGCGTGCTTGGCCAGCGCCTCCACCAGCGCCTTGCGCCGGGCGGCGTACACCCCGCGCATGCGCCGGAGGTGACGATCGAAGCGCCCCGATTCGAGCATTGCCGCGAGCGCCAGCTGCTCGGCCCACGGGGATCCCCGGTCGGCCTGCTCCTTCTCCTCGGCCACCGCTTCGACGAGTGCGGCGGGGCAGACGATCCAGCCCAGGCGCAGACCCGGCGCCAGCGATTTGCTCACCGTCCCAACCGCCGCGACGTGCTCGGGCGCCAGACCCTGGAGCAGGCCGACCGGCTCGCGGTCGTAGCGGAACTCGGCGTCGTAGTCGTCCTCCACGATCAGCCCAGAGGAGGAGCGTGCCCAGGCGGCGAGCTCCCGGCGGCGCGACGAGCCCAGGACCACCCCGGTCGGGAACTGATGCGACGGCGTGACGATCACGGTCTGGGCCGCGGCGGCCGCGAGCTCGTCGACCACGATCCCCTGCTCATCGACCGGAACGGGCGCCCAGTCGAGCCGCCAGCGCCGCTTCGAGTGCGTGTAGTCGCTGTCGCCGGGGTCCTCGATCGCCAGCCTCCGGGCACCGGCTCGGTACAGCGCCGGGAAGATCAGATTCACCGCCTGCGCGAACCCGGAGCAGATGACGATCCGGTCCGGGTCGGCGACGGCGCCGCGCACACGGCGCAGATAGGCCGCCAGCACCTCGCGTAGCGCCGGCTGACCACGCGGGTCTCCGTAGTCGAGCGCGCCCGCGGGCGCGGAGCGGTGCGCGTCGCGCAGCGCCCACAGCCAGTCGGTGCGCGGGAAGCTCGTGAGGTCGGGTACCCCGGGACGAAAGTCGATGCGCGGAGCGGACCGCGACTCCGCGGCCGCCGAGCGCATGGGCGGTACGTAGGCGCCGGCCGCAACCCGGGTGCCAGAGCCGGATCTCGCGCTCAAAAAACCCTCGGCCTGGAGCTGCATGTAGCAATCGAGCACGAGACCCCGCGAAACGCCGAGCTCGCGCGCGAGCTGACGCGAGGACGGGAGTCGTTCGCCGGGTCCGAGCCGGCCCGAGCGAATCGCCGCCCGCAGCTCGCGCTCGAGCTGCGCGGCCAGCGGCTCCTCGCGCTCACGGTCGAGCGCGATCGGTAGATCGGGGCCGAGGCCGGCCCATTCGACAGGCACAGCCCCGGACGTTATGCCGCAGGCCGCAGACGGTCAAGGAAGTGGCCCACTGTTCTGGCTCGCTATTGGCTCTTATCAGGGGGCCATATGGCGCGTACGGTCCATCCCATGTCCGCCCTGTCCGCCCGATACCCATCAGCCGCAGCCGGCACGCGAGCACTGCTGTCGAGCTCGGTACTGGCGCGCCTTCCGCTCGCGATGCTGAGTGTCACCCTGCTCGTGCACGCTCAACAGCTGACCGGATCGTTCGCGATCGCGGGCCTGGTCAGTGGTGCCTACGCGATCTGCGGCGCGGTGGCGGCGCCGGCACTCGGCCGTCTCGTCGATCGCCGGGGCCAGACGAACCCGCTCGTCCTGTGCTCGGTGCTCACCGCGGCCATGCTGATCTGCAGCGGCGTCCTTCCCTCGGGCGCGCCGCCCGCGCTCCTCGTCGTCCTGGCCGCCGGCGCCGGCCTGTCAACGCCTCCGCTCGAGGCCTGTGTGCGCACCCTGCTCCCGTCGCTGGTCTCGGACCCGGCCGAGCTTCCGGCTCTATTCGCGATCGAGTCGACGGCGCTCGAGCTCACGTTCGTCCTGGGCCCGCCGCTGGCGCTCGGGCTCGTCGCGCTGTGGAGCAGCGGCGCGGCGCTGGTCGCGTGCGGGGTGCTGATGCTGGCCGGAACGGTCCTGTTCTCGGTCCAACCGGCATCGCGCCGCTGGCGAGGGCGCGGCGGGACAGCGCAGGCGGCGGGATCGCTGCGCTCGGCGGCGATCCGGACGCTCGTATTGATCGATCTGGGCACCGGGGTGGTGTTCGGGGCCACTGAGGTCGGCGTCACCGCCACCAGCAAGCACCTCGCCGCTGCGGCGGCGGCCGGTCCGCTGCTCGGCCTGTGGGGCGCCGGATCGCTCGCCGGCGGCGTGATCGCCACGCGGCGCGGGGGGGCGGCCACGACGATGCGCGGACTGGTAATGCTGGTGTCGGCCCTCGCCTGCCTGCACGGCGCGCTGATCCTGGGCACCAACTCCCTCGCCGTGATGGCGGTGGTGATCACACTCGCCGGAGCAACGATCGCCCCCACGGCGACGAGCATCTACAGCCTCGTCGACCGGGTTGCACCGAGCGGTGGCGCGACGGAGGCGTTCTCCTGGTTGTTCGCGTCCTCGGCGAGCGGCGCGGCGGCCGGAGCCGCGGTCGCCGGCGTGCTGGCCCAGGCCTCCGGGGGCGGCGCGGCCTTCGTGTTCGCGGGCGCGGCGGGGGGCCTCGCGGTGATCGCCGCGCTCGCGGGGTCGCGCGCGGTGCGAGAATCCTGATCATGGAGCTGACTCCCGGCTACCGCGAGTTGCGGCCGCCGGTTGCTGTGCAGGACATCGTCGCGTGTTTTTGGGTGCGCGTGGCCGGCGCGGCGCGGGAGGTCCGGGTCGTGCCAGACGGGTGCGCCGACTTGGTCTGGCTGCGCGGCCGCGGGACGCTCGTGGCCGGGCCGGACACCGAGGCCAAGCTCGTCAAGGTGGCGCCGGGCGATGTGATGGTCGGAATGAGGCTCCGTCCGGGCGCGGGCGGGGGCGTGCTGGGCCTTCCCCTGCACGCGCTGCGTGATCAGCGCGTCGGCGCCGGGGAGATCGATCCCGCCTTCGATCTCGAGCCGGACCGGGAGCCCGGAGACGTGCTGGCGCGGTTCGTCGCGGCCTCGGCCGGGCGGCGCCGTGACCCTCTGGTCGCGGAGGCGACGCGCCGGCTCGGACGTCAGGAGATCGGGGCGATCGCGCGCGAGGTCGGGTTGAGCGAGCGCCAGCTCCTGCGCCGGTTCCGCGTCGCCGCCGGATACGGGCCGAAGACGCTTGCGCGCGTGCTGCGCTTCGCCCGCTTCGTCGAGGCGATCGATCGCGGCCGGTCGGACATCGCCCGGCTCGCGCTCGATGTCGGCTACGCCGATCAGGCGCACCTGACCCGCGAGACGACCAGGCTGGCCGGGCTTCCGCCCGCGGCCCTCCTCGGGGTCCGCGGACGATCCTCCGGCTGACGTCCGTTTCGTTCAAGACGGGTCGGGCGCAAGCAGCGAGGATCGCCGCCATGGGCACACGACAACGAATCGACCTCGCGGCGGCGGCCGGCTTCATCGCCACGCGTGCGCGTGTCCTTGATCGCCGCCGGTTCGAGCTCCAGAACGGTGACGGCGACACGGGCGCCGTGCTGGCCGCGCTGTCGGCCTACCGGAACCCCGACGGTGGCTACGGCTGGGGACTCGAGCCCGACCTGCGCTCGCCCGAGAGCCAACCCGGGGCCGCCTGGCACGCATTCGAGGCCTTTGGCGACGCCGCCCCGGCGATCGCACCCGAGGCCGGCGCCCTGTGCGATTGGTTGGAGTCGATCACGCTGCCCGACGGCGGGCTGCCGTTCGCGCTCCCGCTGAGCACGACGGCGGCCGGCGTCGCACCCTGGTGGCGGGCGGCTGACCCGTCGGTGTCCTCGCTTCAGATCACAGCGGTGACAGCCGCCGCGGCGCACCGCGTCGCCGCCCACGATCCGGCGGTGGCCGAGCACCCGTGGCTCGGGCAGGCAACCGACCACTGCCTCGAGGCGATCGCGGCCATGGAGGAGGCACCTTTCGCCTACGTGCTGCTGTTCGCCGTCCGGCTCCTCGATGCGGTCCGAGACGATCGACCCGAGGCGGCCGAGTTGATGCGACGGCTTGCTGCATACGTTCCCGCGGACGGCCGGATCCCCGTCTCCGGCGGGACCGAGGACGAATCGCTGCGTCCCCTCGACCTCGCCCCCTACCCCGGGCGCCCGGCCCGCGAGTTGCTCGCGCCTGCGGTGATCGCCGCCGACCTCGAGCGCCTGGCCGCGCTTCAACAACCGGACGGCGGCTGGATCGTCGACTACCTCGAGATCTCGCCAGCGGGGGCGATGGAGTGGCGCGGTTACGCGACCGTGCGGGCGCTCGAGATCATGCGCCGCAACGCGGTCCCGGTCATCGACGACTCATGAGCCGGGTCAGATGCCTCGACAGCGGCCGGGTCAGCCGCGGCGAGAGCCGGTGCAGGAGGTAGGGCGCCAGGACGTGTGAGCGCGGGACGGGGACGATCAGCTTGGGCTTCTCGATCGCGCCCAGGATGGCCTCGGCGACGGTGTCCGCCGACGCGCCGTACTTGGCGTAGAAGGACACCGCCTTGGGCTGGAGCGCGGCGATCTCGCCGCGCATCACGCCGGTGCTGACGATCGCCGTGTTGATGATCCCGGGGCAGACGGCGATCACGCGAATACCGCGGTCGCACAGCTCGGCGTCGAGCGACTCGCTCATCCCGACGACCCCGAACTTGGAGGTGCAATATGGGGCCATCTTGGCGGTCGGAACGAGGCCCGCCTCCGACGCGGTGTTGACGATCGTCGCCGGACGCCCCTGCACGAGCATCCTCGGCACGAAGCACTGGACGCCGTAAGCGACGCCGAGCAGGTTGACGGCGATCACACGCTGCCAGTCCTCAATCGTCGTCGCCTCGATGTCGCCCGCGTGCCCGATGCCGGCGTTGTTGTGGAGGATGTCGACGGCCCCGTCGCTCTCGAACACGTTGTCGGCCAGCGCCCGCACCTGCTCGGGCACCGACACGTCGACGTTGTGGGCGACGGCCGAGCGCCCGATCTCGTCCACCACCGCAACCGCGGCGTCCGCGTTGACGTCGGCGACGTGAACCCTCGCCCCGTGGCGCGCGAGCAGCAGCGCGGTGGCGCGCCCGATCCCGGAGCCGGCGCCGGTGACGACGGCGGTCTTTCCCGTCAGATCAAGCGTGGCGGCGCTCACGCCGCGACCGATTGCGTCTTCGCCGCGGCGCGGCTGAACCGGAGCGCCGGGTCCTCCACCGGACCCTTGCGCAGACGGGCTTGATCGGCCCGGTAGTTCATCTCCACAGTCCACGGTCCGTGCGAGCCCTGCTTCGGGAACCGATCGACGGCGCGCTGCACGTACCCGGCACGAAGGTCGAGCAGCGGCCGCCGCTCGACAGTCGGGTCGTTGTCGACGGCCACGACGGTGTCGTAGCCGCGAGCGTCCATCAGCGCGAGCATCCGGCACAGGTGGTCGCAGACGAGGTCGACCTTGAGCGTCCACGAGGAGTTCGTGTAGCCGACCGCAAAGGCGAAGTTCGGAACCCCGGAGAGCATCATGCTCTTGTAGGCGAGCGCCTGGCCAAGGTCGACCGGTTCGCCGTCGACGTCGAGCTTCATCCCGCCGAACGCGAGCAGGTTCAGCCCGGTCGCCGTGACGATGACGTCGGCCTCGAGCTCGCGGCCGGACTCGAGCAGGATCGCCGCGCTCGGTGAAGCGGACGATCCGATCGGTTACGACGGACGCTCTGCCGTCGCTGATCACCTTGAACAGATCACCGTCCGGGACGGCGCAGAGGCGCTCCTCCCAGGGGCTGTAGCGGGGCTTGAAGTGGGTGTCGATCGCGTATCCGTCGGGGAGCTGGTGCTTGGTCAGCGCGCGGATCAGCCGGCGAACGAGGCGCGGGTGGCGCATGCTCAGGTTGTAGACGAGGCGCTGGCGCGCGATGTTCATCCGGCGCGTGACCCGGTAGGCGAGCATCTCGGGCAGGATCCGCCGCAGGCCGTTGGCGATCGGATCCTTGGCCGGGAGCGTCATCACGTAGCTCGGCGAGCGCTGGAGCATCGTCACGTGCCCGGCGTGCTCGGCCATCGCTGGGATCAGGGTGACGGCCGTCGCACCGCTGCCGATAACGACCACTCGCCTGCCCCGGTAGTCGAGGTCCTCGGGCCATTGCTGCGGGTGAACGATCGTGCCGGCGAAGCTCTCGCGACCCTCGAAGTGCGGCGTGTAGCCCGCGTCATAGTTGTAGTAGCCGGCGGCGGAGAACAGCAGCCCGCAGGTCAGCTCGACGCGCTCGCCGGTGGCGGTGTCCTCCACCTGCACGGTCCACACCGCGCGCTCGGAGGACCACGACGCACCGAGCACCTTGTGGCCGAAGCGGATGTGGCGGGCGAGGTCGTTCTCCTCGACGGTCTCGTGCAGGTAGTCGAGGATCTCATCGGCATCGGCGATCGCGTTGTCGCGGGTCCAGGGCTTGAACTCGTATGCGAACGTGTGCAGGTCGGAGTCGGAACGGATGCCCGGATAGCGGAACAGGTCCCAGGTGCCTCCGAGGGCGTCGCGGCCCTCGAGGATCGCGAACGTCTTGCCCGGGAGGCGCGTCTTGAAGTGGTAGGCCGCCCCAATCCCGGAGATCCCCGCGCCCATGATCAGCACGTCGAAATGGGTCGCGGTCCGGGGCGTCTTCAGCTGAGGGACGGTCGTGCTCACGAATCGGGCTCCTACGTTCTCGGGTGCAAAAGTCTAACGCGACACTTGTTATAATATGGACCGACCGGATGGGGTGTCAAGCATTCCCGCCTGCGAACATCGATCACGACCGTGAGCACCACCTCCACCCAACGACGCGAGCCCGTTCAGGAGCGGAGCCGCCGGACGGTGAACCGAATCCTTGACGCCGCCGCCGCCCTGATCGACGAAGAGGGCGTCGATGCCGCCACCACCAGGGCGATCGCAGACCGGGCCGGCGTCTCCTACCCATCGCTGTACCGGTTCTTCGCCGACCGGGAGGAGATCCTGGACCGGCTGGTCGAGCGTCACACGGCCGATCTCGACGCGCTCGCCCAGGCTGCCGAGAAGACGTGGGAGATCACCTCTCCGGGCGACCTCATCAGCCTCGAGCTCGACCTCCACGTCGGGTACTACCGCGCTCACCCGAGCGCTGTGCGCCTGTGGATGGGCGGGCGCACCTCCGCAACCGTCACCCGTCACGTGCGCGGGCGCATGCGCACGCTCGCGGAGCGAATGCGCGACACCCTGCTCGCGGCCGGTTTCATCCCGGACGGAACCGACCTCCGCATCCCGCTGCTGGCCGTCGAGCTCGGCGACCGCATTCTTGACCTCGCCTTCCGTGACGGGACCCAGCCCGACGAGGCGATGATCGAGCTCGGGCGCACCGCGCTGATCGCGTACGTCGAGCGCGCGATCTCGCTCCGCGGCGACGTTTAGGATCAAGGCATGGGAAGGAGCGCAGGCGACAAGAGGAGCCTGTCGCGACGGGGCGCTGCGTTGTTGGCGCTGCTGGCGCTGACGTCGCTCGGTGCCGGGCAGGCGGGAGCGCAACGCGCGCAGCTCGAGATTACGGCCAAGCCGTCGCTCTACCCAAGCTTTGACCCCGGAGTGGCCGACTACGTGGCACGGTGCCGGCAGGGGCACGCGATGACGCTGTCGATGGTGGCCGCGTCGGGCACGGTGGTTTCGGTGGACGGCCAGCCGGCGCTTGGCGGGTCGTTCAGCGTGGCCGTCCCTCTCGCTTCGGGCCAGGCCGTCAGGTTCGTCGTTCGCAACGGCCAGAGCGCGCACACATACCAGGTCCGCTGCCTTCCGCCCGACTTTCCCCAGTGGACCGTCGAGCGGCCCGGCCAGCCGCAGGCGGCCTTCTACGTCGTCGACCCTTGCTGTCACCGCAAGTACGCGATCATCTTCGACAACCACGGCGTCCCGGTCTGGTGGCTTCACACCAACTCCCACATCCTCGACGCTGCCTATCTGCGTAACGGCGACGTCGCGGTCGGCGTTGACGACGGCCGGCGTCTTTCCCAGGGCCTCAGTGACGCGGCGTTCAAGGAGTTCCGCCTGGACGGCAAGTACGTCCGGACGTTCACGATCCCGAACGGAACGCTGACCGACCGGCACGAGCTCCAGTTGCTGCCGAACGGCGACTACATCGTCGTCGCGCACGTACCGCGCGGCGGAGTCGACCTGCGACCGTACGGTGGACCCGCCAACGCCACCGTGTTCGACGACCGGATCTACGAGGTCTCTCCCCACAACAAGGTGGTCTGGTCCTGGAGCTCGAGGGGCCACATCAGGCTGTCGGAGACCGGCCGCTGGTACAAGGCGCTCGTGCTCACCCACCCAGCGCAGTTGTCACGCGGCCACATCGGCTACGACATCGTCCACATCAACTCGGTCGAGCCGTACGGAAACGACTTCCTCGTCTCGTTCCGCCACACCGACGCGATCTATTTGATCGACAAGGCGACGGGGAGGATCGAGTGGAAGCTTGGCGGCACGCACACCCCGCAGAGCCTGCGGATCATCGGCGACGACGTGCCCGACTTCGGCGGCCAGCACGACGCCCGTGTGTTGCCCGACGGCACCGTGACCGTGTTCGACAACGGAACTGGGCGTGGGCGTCCGCCGCGCGCGCTGCGCTTCCGGATCGACACACGCGCGCGCACGGCGACCCTGCTCGAACGGCTCGTCGGCAACCAGACGCCGAGCTCCCCCTGCTGTGGCAGCGCACGCAAGCTGCCCGGGGGCGACTGGGTCATCTCGTGGGGCGGCACCGAGCTCGTCACTGAGTTGACGCCCTCCGACCAGCCCGTGTTCGAGCTCGACTTTCACCTCTCCACCAGCTACCGGGCGCAGCCGCTACTCCCCGGCCAGGTCTCGCTCAGGCGGCTGAATGCGGCGATGGACAGCATGCACCCTCGCAGCGGGCGGAGGTAGCCACGTAACTCAGACGATGGCGCGGTAGGGTTTCGCCGTGGCTGACGCGACCCGCGACGCCTCCACGGTCTCGACGTCCGGCGAATCACTGCAACCGGTGCCGGACGGCGTCACCTTCCGCGACGTAGTCACCCACGTCGACGATCGCGGCAGCCTGTGTGAGCTGTTCGACCCCCGATGGGGGTGGAGTGACGAGGGCCTCGTGTACGTGTACGTGACCACCCTGCGGCCCGGGATGATCAAGGGGTGGGGCATGCACCTCGAGCACGAGGATCGATACTTCATCCTGTACGGCGAGCTAGAGGTGGTCCTCTACGACGACCGTGAAAGCTCGCCGACCCGCGGACTGGTCTCGACGATCTACCTCACCGAGCTGCAACGCCGGCTGATGAATATCCCCGAAGGGGTGTGGCACGCGATCCGCAACGTCGGGAGCAAGGACGTCACCGTGATCAACTTCCCGACCAAGCCGTACGACCACGAGAACCCCGACAAGTACCGGCTCCCGATCGACACCGATCAGATTCCCCACTCGTTCGCGGAGAGCGCGCGGGGCTGGTGAGCACTGCAGTCGCGCTCCCGTGCGCGGATGACCCCCGAGCGTCGGTGCTGATCGCCGCGTTCGGCGCCGACCGGTTCGAGACCTGCCTGCGCTCGCTCGCCGAGTCTCTTCCCGTGGGACCGCCGGTGGAGGTGATCGCCCTGCTCAACGGCCCCGGGGCGGAGCTCCGCGCGGTGGCGGCGCACGCGTCCGGGCTGCGCGTCATCGACCCTCCGGTCAACCTCGGGTTCCCCGCCGGCTGCAACCTGGCCCGGTCAGCGGCGAGAGGCGAGTACCTGGTGCTGGTGCAGGACGACGGGAGGGTCTCCCGCGGCTGGCTCAGCAATCTGCTCGGCGTCGCCGACGCGCACCCCGAGGCCGGCCTCGTCGGCAGCGTCACCCTATGGCCGGGCGGCGAGCGCATCATGCAGGCCGGTCAGGCGCTGTTCTCGGACGGCAGCGTGGTCGACGTCCTGGCCGGGAGACCGCCGAGTGTGCTCGAGGGCAGACAGCCGTTCGCTGTTGACACCCTCAGCAGCCATGGCCTGCTCGTGCGCGCCTCGACGTGGGACGCAGTCGGCGGGCTCGAGGAGACGTTCTTCCCTCTCTACATGGTCGACCTGAGCCTCTCGCGCGAGGTCTGGGCCCGCGGCGAAGCCGTGCTCTGCGCTCCGCACGCGCACGCCGAGCACACGCGCAACGCAAGCACTCGGCGGCGATTCCGCGAGTTCCTGTTCAGGCGCCACCACGAGCAATGGCTTGATCGCTGGGGCACCGAGATCGCCGACCAGGAGCCCCCGGGAGACCGTGACGAGGCCGCGATCGGGCGGGCGCTGGCGCGGGCCGACGGCCTCTGGCGCGGAGCCCGCCCAGGGCCCAGGGCCACGGGCCCGCCGCGGCCGCGCGTATGACCTTGACGGCGACGAGCGGCAGCGCCTCGAGGCTGGAATCCGGTTCGCCCAGCTCGACGCAGAGACCCGCGAGCAGTTCGCCGTTCGCTCGAGCAGAGCCTCGACGAGGTCGAGAGGCGGGTCGGGGAGCTGGAGGCAGAATCCGCGCATCGTGGAGAGGAGATCGCCCGCGCGTCGGCTCACATCGCGCACGTCGAGGACGAGCTGCGAAGCCGGATGCGGCGCCTTTCGGCGATCGAGTCCAGCCGCTGGTGGCGGCTGGGCGTGCGGCTGCGCTCACTCGGCCGGCGCTCGCGCTAGGGGTGGTCCGGCAGGATCAGCTGCGAGGGGTGGCGCGCGTCGTGCAGGACCTCGATCTCCACCGGGCGCAGCTCGGTGGAGATCGCCGGGTCCGCGCCCGTACCGGGGTTGCGCGCGTACCGCGGGTGCGCCCCCGATGAGACCTGGAGACGGATGCGGTGCTGGGCGGCGAAGCGATGTGCGATCGGCCACAGGTCGATGCTCACCGCCCACGATTCGTCCGGGAGCTGCTCGAAACGGGCGGGCGTGACGCGGGCCAGTGCATCGCAGACGTTTCGCGAGACGCCGGTCGGATCCACATCGCACACGCGCGCGAACAGGTCGAAGTAGGGAGAGCTCGCGCGTACCCACAGCCTCACCCGAACCGGCCCGATCGCCTCGACCGCGGCCGGAAGCACCGCGGTCGTGTAGGTGAGCACGTCGGCGCGGGCCTCGAGCTGGCGGTTGTCAAGGACCGGCTCGCGTGAGAGCAGGACGGGTCCGCCGAGCGAGGGGGTGGGATCGCGCGGGTCGTAGCGGTAGCGGTCGCCTGCCTCGGCCCGCGCCCGGCCGGCTCGTGCGGCTCGAGACGGCCATCGCCCGCGAGCCACAGGTTCCGCTCGGTGGTCCCCGGCGGAGGCCAGGTCGGGTATTCGCGCCAGTCGCCATCCGTTCCCTCGCCCGTCACGCGCAACATCACCGGGGCATGGCGAACGAGCCGGTCGTCGTCGAGCAGGCGGGCCCGCAGCCAGGCGAGACCCTCGCGCAGGCCGGCCCTCATCAGGCCGGGCGCGGTGTGGGTCCACGGTCCGATGATCAGCTGCGGCTCGTGGCCCGCGGCCTTCAGAGCCCGGAAGTCCTCGAGCATCCAGGGCAGGAAGATGTCGTACCAGCCGCCGACGAGCTGGACCGGCGCCATGACCTTCTCCACTCCGGCGGCGAAGTCGCGCCTGACCCAGTACGCGTCCTCCCGGTTCTGGCTCGCGAGGCCCTCGCGGAACCACGCAACCTGGCCCCCGGTGGCCCGCTCGTCGAGATCGCCGAGCGGCCACTCGGAGAAGATCGAAGCGAGCCGCCGCAGGTCCCGCACCATCGCGAGCGGCGCGAGCCGCCGCTCCTGGACGGCCACCAGCACCAGCCACGACCCCGCCGACTCGAGCGACAGGCTGCCCCCGCCGTAGGTCTGACCGTGGAACTGCGAGGCGCTGACCTGGATCGCCAGTGCCCTCAGGTCGTCTCCCGCCTCGGACGCGACCGCCCACTGGACGAGGCCGAGATAGCTGGGACCGAGCATCCCGATCCGGTCGGCATGCCAGGGCTGCCCGCGCAGCCAGCTCAGGGTGGACAGCCCGTCGGACTGCTCGTCGAACGGGCTGAAGTCGCCTCCGGAACCGAACGTGCCCCGGACGCTCTGAATCACGACCTGCAGACCGCGTTCGGCCATCAGCCGGCCGAACAGCAGGCCCACGAGCTGCGCCCGCCCGTACGGTGAGCGGATCAGAACCGTCGGCTGCGGGCGCGAGCGGGTCGCCCGAGCCACCCAGCGGTCGGCGAGGAGAACGGCTCCATCGTCCATCGGAACACGGAGGTCGCGCTCGCAGATGACGTCGCGTGTCTGCGCCCGTGGGAGGCGCATGCGCCGTGCGAGGATCGCGCTGCCGGCGCTCATCGCGAAATCGGGCGAGGAGCGCAGGTGACCCCCAACATCGGCCGGAGGCTACACCGTGATCAGGCCGCGGCGCCGTCTACAGCGGGCTCAGCGAGAGGAACAGGTGTTGGCCAGCTCGCCGTTCGGCGGGCCCAGGCCACGCCGATGTAGATCTCGCCGTTGGATGAGGCCCCGACGCCGGTCAGGATCACCCCGCGCTTGTATCTCCACTGCTGGAGCTGGCCGTTGTCGGAGCTCATGAAGAACGGCGTCGACTGTGGCTTTCCCGCCGCCCTGACTCCCGGGAGCGGGCCCCAGGCGCCGCCGACGCCGTTCAGCCCCGACTGCATCACGTAGGAGAGTCCCGGCTGATCGCCCGGGTTCGGGAACGTCTGATTCGCCCTGCTCTTGAGAAGAAGACATCGCTCGCTTTGACCAGCGGCCCCGCTCGATCACCCCACATCGTCGTCCAGACGGGCGGCAGGTTGCCATGCCCGCGCGGCATTGTTGAGGACAAGCCGGATGTCAGGTCGAGGCCTGCTGGAAAACCGTCACCAGGCCATAGACGGCGAGCGCGGTGGCGCCGGCTCCGAGTGCCAGCGCCGGCAACATCCGCTGCCGCTGGCGTCTGGCAAACGGCGGATACACGGCGAACACGATCGCCTGGCTCACCCACAGCGCGATCAGCGACGGCTTGAGCAGCGTGTCGTAAAACCCGCTGGGGTCGATGAGCGTAAACGGCGCGGCGATGATGAGCGCGGCTCCGATCACCGCGTTGATCGGACGAATTCGCCACCCGCCGATCGCGTGCGCCAACCGGCCGACCGCCACGTATTCGCACAGCATGACGCCGGCGATGCTGACGGCGACGCCGATTCCGATCGCCTTGGCGAGGCCGGCACCCGCGAACTGCTGGGCGACGCTCACGCCCGGGATGTCGGTGCGCAGCAGCCCGGGCGCGGCCGCGAGCGGGGCGACCGCGAGCGTGACCACGAGGCCGGTGAGCAGGTAGGAGCCGACCAGTCCGCGGCGGATTGTGCGCACCGGGCGAGCGAGCTCACCGCCGAGGAACAGCGGCAGGCTTCCGCAGATGTAGAGGAGCGAGGTCTGCGCGCCGGCCTTGGCCAACGAGCCCGCCGGCGCGCCGGCGCCGAAGCTGGAGGCGGGCGTCGATAGGTGGGCGAGGGTCACGCCGTCGAGGATTCCGGCCAGCGCGACCTGGCCGATCGCCATCACCCCGATCACGATCAGCGCGGCCGCGCGCCCCGCGATCATCACGGCCGCGATCGCGATCGGGATCCCGAGCGCGAGGACGGTCTGGTAGCGCTGCTCGCCCGGGACCACGCCCGGCAGCACGTCGTAGACGATCTGGATCGTCGTGTAGACGAGGTACAGGACGTAGCTGAAGATCCAGATCGCCGCCTGACAAGCGCCACGCGCCGCCCGGCCGCTGCCTCGACGAACTCGAACAGCCCGCCCGAGCCGTGCACGCGCCGCGAGTATCGAAGCCAGATCGCCAGCGGCACCGTGAATACGACGAGCGACGCAAGCACCGCCAGGCCGGCCGAGTCGCCAGCGTCGGCGAGCAGTGTCGGCACGCTCAGCGCGGCGAGGGCGAGCGGGCCGCCGAATGAGGCGACGGCAACGCCGAGGAACGCCGGCGAGCTGATCGGTCGCTGATCGCTCGCCGGCGTTGCACCCGGGGGTGAGCCAGCACTCCGAGTCACCCGGCGCCCGCCGGGGGGCGGGCACCGGGTGACCGCAGTGTCAAGACGCGTCGCCGAGGATCAGCCCCAGCCGCCGCCACTGGACGAGCCGCTGGACGAGGAGCCGCTAGAGGACGAGCCGCTAGAGGAGGCCGTGGCCGTCGATCCCTTGGCGGTGATCGCCGAGCCCGACGGAGCCACCAGCCACCACTTGGCGCCGAACGAGTTGCTCCCCTGGCCCTTGATGTTGCTCCCCTTGTCCTCGATGAAGTAGTAGAGCGGGTGGCCCATATAGGTCACCTGCTTGGTGCCGTCGGAGCGGGTGATCGTGCTCAGATCAGCCGCGTTCACACCACCGGAGACGGTCGGCGTGGTACTCGCGACCACCGGAGGCCAGACCTTGGCGCAGCTGCCGGCGCACGCCGACTTCCCGCCGCTATCCGCCACCCAAAGATAGATGGGTCGCCCCGAGGAGCCAACGAGATACGTGCCGTCGGCACCCTTGGCGGTTGTGATCGAGACCGCCGTCGCCGAACCGGTGGATCCGCTCGCGGCCGGCGTCGAGCTGGCGGCTGGAGCGCTCGAGCTCGAGCTGCTGCTGCTGCCGCATGCCGTGACCAGCAACGCGGCACCGAGCACGGCCACAACGCTGCCAATCCTAGTTCGCATTTTGTTCCTTCTGACCATGACGTTGCTGCTCCAAGCTCGTTGTTTCTGCGGACCCGTCAGTGGTGCGGGTCATCGACAAGGACGCCGAGGATCCGGCGATCCTTCCCACGGTCAGCGGCCCCTGACGATCGTAAACCCAGCGGCGCCGACTTCACCGCCCCGGCAACGAGCACGACGCTGAACGTCCCGGGGTGCAGTCGGCGGGCGCGGGTCAGCCAGCCCTCGAAGCGGATCGCGTTAGCGCCGGCATGGGCGCCCGCGAACACGAGGAACCCGGGTCGTCCGTGGCCGTTGCACCGCAATCTGTGCGGATGCTACACAGAAATGTTGCGCGTCGGTCAGCCCTGGGCGACGCGAACGCCCTCGGCGATCGCGCGGGCGACCATCTCGACGGCCGCAACCTCGACGGCGTCGTAGGGCGCCTGAACCGCCCCGGTCGCGAGGCAGAAGATCGTGTCGCCGTCGTACATCGTGTGCGACGGCCGGATCGCGCGGGCAATGCCGTCGTGGGCGACGGTGGCGATCCGGTTGGCCTGGTCCTTGGTCAATGACGCGTCCGTCAGGACCGCGCCGATCGTGGTGTTCGTTCCCGGCACCAGCGGGGAGCTGCGATCCCAGGTCGATAACTCCGCCACCCATTCCTGGCGCTCGTCGTGCCAGATCCCGCCCACCGCGTTGACGACCATGACCGCCGTGACGGTCGCGTCCCCAGCCCGGGCCGAGGTAATGCCCAGCCCACCCGGCTTGATCTGGGAGCCGTCGCCGCCCTTGGCAACGCTCGCGCCGGTGCCGGCTCCGATCGCGCCCGTTGGCGACGTGTCCGACGCGGCGGCGCACGCGGCATACCCGGCCGCCACGTCGGGCCGCGCGCGCGAGTCGCCGATCGGCAAATCGAAGATCACGGCTCCGGTGACGATCGGGACACGCACTCCCACGAGCTCGTAGCCGATGTCGTGCTCCTCGAGGTAGCGCATCACCCCGCCCGCGGCCTCGAGGCCGAACGCGCTGCCGCCGGTGAGGAGCACCGCGTGCACTCGCTCAACCAGCTTGCCGGCCTGCAGCGAGTCGGTGCAGATCGTCGACGGCGCCGCGCCGCGGACGTCCACTCCGCCGACCGCTCCGTCGCGGGCGATCAGCACTGTGCACCCGGTCCGGCCGACCTCGTCGGTGTAGTGCCCGATCGAGATTCCGGCGGGTAGTTTGATCTCGCTGGCCACCGGCAACCGATTGTTGCCGAGCGCCCGCGGAGCGTCAAACCGCCGCGCAGCATCACGCCGCTCAGGATGACGGCCAGCGCCAGCACGGCAACCGATATCAGCAGAGCAACGTGCAGCCCTCCGTACAGCGCCCCACGGCCGACGATCAACGAGCCAAACAGCGCGATGCCGAGCAGGCTGCCGGTCTGGCGCAGCGCGTTCAGAGCCCCGGCCGCCACGCCAGAGCGCGAGCGATCGACGCTCTGAAGCACCGACCCGGTCATCGGCGGCACGAGCAGCCCGAGGCCGGCCCCCAGCAGGACCTGCTCCAGGACGATCTCGGAGAACGGGGTGCTGTGCGCGGTCCACAGCAGGGCCGCGCATCCGAGGACCATCGCGAGCAGGCCGATCAGAATCGTGCGCGGCGCGCCGATCGACCGGGTCACCCGGCCCGCGGCCAGGTTTGCGGCCATGATCGCCGCGGTCATCGGCACGAACGCCAACCCGGCCTGCAGGGCGGAGTAGGAGCGGTCGACCTGAAGCAGCAGGCTCAAGACGAAGATCAGTCCGTAGAAGCAGATGTTCACGAGCATCCCGATCGTCGCCGGAGCGGTGAACGCCTCCGCGCGGAACAGCGAGAGTGGAAGCATCGGCTGAGCGGCCCGTGATTCGACGGTAAGGAAGAGGACGGCGCACACGGCCGACGTCGCGAAGCCGGCGAGGACCCAGGGGTCTGCGAAACCGTTTGGCCCCGCCTCGATCAGGGCGGCGGCGAAGGTCGCCAAGGCCGCCACGGCGGTGGTCTGGCCGGCCAGGTCGAGGCCGCGGCCCCTCGCCCGTGTCCTCTCCCGCGCGTAGCGCAGGGCGAGGACCACGCCGATGGTCCCGATCGGCACGTTGATGAAGAAGATGCTCCGCCACCCGAGGGTCGAGATCAGCAGGCCACCGACGACCGGCCCGCCGGAGAGGGCGGTGCTCGCGCCGGCGGCCCAGAAGCCAAGTGCGCGGGCCCGCTCGCGCTCGCCCGTAAATGTCTGGCTGAGTAGCGATAGAGAGCTAGAGCCGAGCAGCGCGGCACCCCCGCCCTGGATCGCCCTGCCCGCGATCAGGACACCGATGCTCGGGGCGAGCGCGCAGGCCATCGACGCGGTCATGAAGACCGCGAAGCCGACCAGGAGCATCCGCCGCGCTCCGTAACGATCCCCGAGCGCGCCCCCGGTCAGGATCAGGGCGGCGAACATCAGCGTGTAGGCGCCCACGACCCATTGGAGCTCGGAGACCCCGCCTCCAAACGCGACGCCGATCTGCCGGACGGCGACGTTGACGACGGTCACGTCGAGCTGGATCATGCCCCAGCCGAGGCTGGTGGCGATCAGGGTGGCGGTCCTTGCGCGTTCGTCGGTTCTCACTGAACTGAACGTACCCCCGGAACATCTCAATTAACGTTGAAATGTTGTCGCGCTAAGGTGGCGACATGGAGGCGGACCCAGACCTCGCCGCGATCGGCCGGACGCTCGGCGACACACACCGCGCCCACTTCCTGCTCGCGCTGCTCGGTGGCGAGGAGCTGGCCGCGGGAGAGCTCGCGATGCGCTCCGGGGCGTCCTCATCGCTGGCCAGCGCGCACCTGGCGAAGCTGCTCGACGCCGGTCTCGTCAACGCGCGCAAAAATGGACGCCAGCGGCTTTATCGGATCGCCGGCACCGAGGTGGCGGAGGCGCTCGAGGGTCTGATCGCGATCGCGCCACCGCGTCCGGTCAGCGGCCTGCGCGAGGTCCGGCGCGCCGAGGCGATCCGCGAGGCGCGCACCTGTTACGACCACCTTGCCGGGCGGCTCGGCGTCGCATTGACCGACGCGCTTGAGCGCAGCGGCGCGATTGAGCCGAGCGACAGCGGCTGGGATCTGACCCCGAGCGGCGAGCGGCGACTACACGGGATCGGGGTCGACGTGGCGACGCTGCGCGCGCGCCGCCGTGCGTTCATCCGCTCGTGCCTGGACTGGACCGAGCGCCGGCCGCACCTGGCCGGCGGGCTCGGAGCCGCGCTGAGTACCCGCCTGTTCGAGCTCGAGTGGGTGCGCCGCATCCCGGACACCCGCGCCGTGGAGCTGACCCCAGCGGGCCGTCGACGGCTTCGCACCACGTTCGCGCTCGACCTCTGACCTTCGGTCCGCGGGGCGATGAGTTGCACGCCCCCGCGCGGTCAAAGGCGACAATGAGACACAACGTGGCAGCCAGTGAGCGCACCGACGCGGTCGAGTTGGCGGTCGGAGAGAGGACTGTCCGCATCTCCAGCCCGGATCGCGTGTACTTCTCCGGTCGGGGCGAGACGAAGCTCGATCTGGCGCGCTACTACATGAGCGTCGGCGAGGGAATCGTGCGCGCCCTGGCGGAGCGTCCGTGCATGCTTCACCGCTTCCCCCGCGGCGTCGACGGGGACAAGGTGCACCAGAAGCGGATTCCACCAGGGGCGCCCCCGTGGGTGGAGACCGTGCGCGTCGACTTCCCCTCGGGCCGGCACGCGAACGAGCTGTGCGTGACCGAGCTGGCGAGCGTGATCTGGGCCGTGCAGATGGCGACGGTCGAGTTCCATCCCTGGAACTCGCGGCGCGGCGACGTGGAGCGCCCCGACGAGTGGCGGATCGACCTCGACCCGATGCCGGAGTGCGGATTCGACCGCGTCCGCCGGGTGGCGCGGGTCGCGCACGAGGTCCTGGACGAGCTCGGCATCCACGGCTGGCCGAAGACGTCCGGCGGCTCGGGCATTCACGTCTACGTGCGAATCGAGCCCCGTTGGGGGTTCGGCGAGGTGCGGCGGGCGGCGCTCGCCTTCGCGCGCGAGGTCGAGCGTCGCGCACCGGGTGACGTGACCACGACCTGGTGGCGCAAGGACCGCGAGCTCGACAAGGTTTTCGTCGACTACAACCAGAACGCGCGTGACCACACGATCGCCTGCGCCTACTCCGTGCGCGGCATCAGCGAGGGGACGGTCTCGACACCGGTGAGCTGGGACGAGATCGACGACGTCGAGCCGCGGGACTGCACGATCGCCACCGTGCCAGAGCGGTACGCGCGCCTGGGCGACCTCAACGCCGGGATCGACGAGCATGCGTTCTCGCTCGAGGCGTTGCTCGAGTGGGCGGACCGGGACGAGGCCGAGGGCGGCGACGACCCCGGCGATCGCGCCGCCTAGCCGGGCTCAGTTCCCGAGCAGGGACATCATCTGCTCGGGGTAGCGGTTGCCTCGGACCGCGTCGGGCGAGATCGCGTCGTCGAGCTCCTCGATGTCCTCGGCCGACAGCCCGATGTCGACGGCTGCCGCGTTCTCGCGGAGGCGGTCGGGCCGCTTGGTGCCCGGGATCGGGACGATGTCCTCGCCCTTCGCCAGGACCCAGGCCAGCGCGAGCTGTGCCGGGGTGACGGAGTGGCGCTCGGCGAGCTCGGTGACCCGGTCGGCGAGCTCGAGGTTCTCCTGGAGCGCGCTCTCCTGAAAGCGCGGGTTCGAGCGCCGCCAGTCGTCCTCGGGCAGGTCGTCGATCGAGCGGATCTGGCCGGTGAGGAAGCCGCGGCCGAGTGGCGAGTAGGCGACGAAGCCGACGCCGAGATCGCGCAGCGTCACGAGCACCTCGTCCTCGGGATCACGCGTCCACAGCGAGTATTCGCTCTGCACGGCCGTGATCGGATGCGTGGCATGAGCCCGGCGTACGGTCTCGGCCGACGGCTCGGAGAGGCCGAGGTAGCGGACCTTTCCGGCGTCGACGAGCTCGCCCATCGCACCGACGGTCTCCTCGATCGGCACGTTCGGATCGACGCGGTGCTGGTAGAAGAGGTCGAGGTGGTCGATTCCGAGGCGCCGCAGTGAGCCCTCGCAGGCGCGTCGGACGTTCTCCGGGCGTCCGTCGACGCTGCGGTCGGTTGGGTTCTCGCGGTCGACCGCAAAGCCGAACTTGGTCGCGATCTCGAACTCGTCGCGGCGGCCGGCGATCGCCCGGCCGACGAGCTGCTCGTTCGTGTAGGGACCGTAGATCTCGGCCGTGTCAAGAAAGGTCACGCCCAGCTCGAGCGCGAGGTGGATCGTCTCGAGCCCGGACTGCTCATCGCCCTTCCCGTAGGCGTGGGTCATCCCCATGCAACCGAGCCCCACTGCCGACACCTCAAGTCCCTGGGTCCCAAGCTTTCTTCTATGCATTCAGGTTCTCCTCGTAGATCGCAATCTTCCGCTCGACGAACGCGAGGTGCCTGCGCACCTCGGCGAGCTGGGCCCGCACGGCGTCACGGTGCTCCTCGAGCAGCGCGAGCCGCTCGGCCTCGTTGCCGGGACCGGCGCGTACCAGCTCGGCATAACGCCGGATACCCCGGATCGGCATCCCGGTCGCGCGCAGGCACTGCAGAACCTCGATCCAGGCGAGGTCGTCCTCCGTGTAGCGGCGGTGCCCTGACCCGGCGCGGTCGACCCCGTCGATCAGCCCGGCGCGCTCGTAGTAGCGCAGCGTGTAGGCGCTGACCCCGGTGGCACGGGACGCGTCGGCGATCGTCAGCCCTGTCTGAGTCGTCACACAAGCAGCATAGGACTTGGAGCGCGCTCTAAGTCAAGGAGGATGCTCAGGCCTCCACGGCGCTGATCACAGCGACTCCGACAATGATCACGCAGACGCCGAGCAACTGGACACGCGACAGGCGCTCCCGGAACAGCACGTAGCCACCGATCGCCGCGAGCGCGGCGAACTGCGAGGCGATGACCGCCGCGATCGCGATCCCGTGCCGCGCCCCGGCGATATACGAGTAGAACCCGAGGACCTCGCACACCCCCGAGGTGACGACGAGCGGCGCGGCGGCGCGTGTCAAGGTCAGGCGTCCGGCGATCAGCAGTGGCAAGGCCAGCGCGCAGACACCGATCGCCCTGGCCGAGAGCACAACCCATGACTCCGGGAGCGTCGCGCCCGCGCGCGCCGTGGCGTACAGACTCGCGCCCCAGGTGCATGCGGCGAGCATCGCTAGCACCACCGCCTCGCCGTGATGCTCACGCCAGCTCGTCCCGCCGGTCGGCCGGCGTCGGTCCGGCACCGAGGCGAGGCTGATGCCGACAGCGACCACGAGCAGAGCGATCGCCACCGCGGCGGATGTGCTTTCGCCGGCGAGAATCGCGATCAACGCGGCGATCGCCCCCTCCGTCGACGTGAGCGGAGCGACAAGCGCCACCTGCCCCACTCGCATAGCGCGGTATGCCAGCCCGAGCCCCGCGACGTTTCCTGCGCCCGAAATGAATAGCCAGAAGGCGGCCTCGCCGTCCAGTCCGGAAGGGACACCTCCTGAGAGCGCGAGCGGGCCGGCGATCAACATCCCGACCAGCATCACCCATGCCACGACGACGAGCGGATCCATCAACCTGCTCGAGCGAGAGGAGCACAGCGTCGAGACCGCCCAGGCGAACGCGGCTCCCAGTCCGCCGAGGATCGCGATCATCGGCTCTGCGGCTTCAGGTGATCGATTGCAGGATTCTGCCAGTCGGCTGGCATAGGATCTGTCTGCGCCATGAGCGACCGCCAGGGCAACATCGAGCCACTCCAGAGAGCGCCGGATCCCGTCGATCCTGACGTTCGCATCGGCCATGTTCACCTGCGCACGTCGGACATCGACCGCATCCGGGCCTTCTATGTCGACGTGCTCGGGTTCGACGTGATCGCCGAGGCGCGCGAGGTGCCCGGCTGGGGAACCACCGGCGACCTGCTGTTCGTCTCGGCCGGCGGCTATCACCACCATCTCGGTTTCAACACCTGGAAGTCAGGCGGTGGTCCGCCGCAGCCAGACGGTGTCGCCGGACTTCACCACATCGCCATCCTGTATCCCAGCCGCCGCGCGCTCGCCGATGCCTACCGTCGTCTCAGGGCGGTGCAATGGCCGATCCGGCAGACGGCCGACCACGGGACCCACGAGGCGATCTACATCACCGATCCGGACGGCAACGACGTCGAGCTTGCGTGGGACCGGCCGATGCAGCAGTGGCCGCGTGATGCCGGGGGTCACGCCAACATGGCGATGGGAGACGAGCTCGACCTCGACGAGCTCCTGCGCGAGCTGGACTAGTCGGCGCCGGCGGGCATGGGCTCCGGCTTGACGACCGGCGTCTGGTCGCGCTGATCGAAGAACTCCCCTCCCTCGATGCTGATCTTCGGCGTGATGCGGTCCAGCCAGCGCGGCATGTACCAATTCCGGTCGCCCACCAGGACCATCAGCGCCGGCACGAGCAGGCAGCGTACGACGGTGGCGTCGAGGATCACGGCGATGGCCAGGCCTACGCCGAACTGCTTCACGGTCGGGTCGCCGTTGAGCAGGAAGCTACCGAACACGAACACCATGATCAGGGCGGCGGCGGTGATCACCCGGGCACTGGTGACGAGGCCCGAGACGACCGAGCTCTTGTTGTCCTCGCCCGCGTGCACGTGCTCCTCGATCTGGCTGACCAGGAAGACCTCGTAATCCATCGAGAGGCCGAACAGGATCGCGAACATGAACAGGGGCACGTAGGAGACGATCGGCACCGGGCCCTCGAGGCCGATCAGGCGGTGCAGCCAGCCGTACTGGAAGATCGCCGTCAGCACCCCGTAGGAGGCGCCGATCGAGAGCAGGTTCATGACCGCAGCCTGCGGCGGAACCACGACGGTGCGGAAGGCGAGGATCAGCAAGACGAAGCTGAGCGCTATCACGACGATGATCTGGAGCGGCAACTTGGCCGAGATCCGGGTGGCCAGGTCGTCATAGCCGGCGGTGCTCCCGCCGACGTACGCCTTCATGTCCGTGCCCTTCTCGGCGTTGGGGATCACGGTCGAGCGCAGCTGGTTGACCAGGTTCGTGGTCTGGCTGTCGGCTGGTCCGTGGGTGGAGATCGCGTTGAAGAACGCGGTCGTTCCCGCCTTGTCGAGCTGGACTGGGCTCACCCCAGCCACGCCGGCGGTCCCCGCCACGTCCTTCTGGAGCGTTGCCAGACGCGGATCGCTGGTGCTGGTGGCCGGCGAGCCGAGCGTCACCGCGACCAGCAGCGGTCCGTTCGAACCGGCACCGAAGCTCTCGGACATCAGATCGTAGGCCTGACGCGCGGTGGTCGACTTCGAGAGCGCCGCGGTGTCCTGCTGGCCGAGCGTCAACGAGAACAGCGGGATCATCAGCGGGATCAGGATCGCGAGCGCGAGCAGACCGGCGACCACAGGCGCCTTGGCGATCTCGGCGGCCAGCTTCGCCCAGATGCCCTTCTTGGCCTGTTCATCGCTCGGCGGCGTGCGGACGCGGAGCGCGTTGATGCGCGGCCCGAGAAGCGCCAGGATTGCCGGGAGGAGCGTCAGCGCGCCGAGCACCGCGACCACAACCGCGATCGCCGCCATCAGACCCATCGTCGTCACGAGCGGGATGCCGGCGACGGCGAGCGAGATCAGCGCGATCGTGACGGTCCCGCCGGCGAAGAACACTGCGCCTCCGGACGTGGCGGTGGCACGGGCGATCGACTCGTTCATCTCGAGGTCATCGCCCAGGCCCCGCAGATGCCGGGTGACAATGAACAGCGCGTAGTCGATGCCGACGCCGAGCCCGATCATCGTCGCGAGCGTGGGAGCGACCGTCGGGACGGTCACCACGTGACCGAGCATTCGGATGATCGAGAGCGTCGTCAGCAGCGCGAAGATCGCGGTCACGATCGGGAGCAGCATCGCGGTGATCGTCCCGAACGTGAGCGTGAGGATCAGCATCGCCGCCAGGATCCCGACCAGCTCGCTGGACTCGGTCGACGCCTTTGACACCTTCTGGCCGAGCGGTCCGCCAGTCTGGACCTCGAGTCCGGCCGCCTCCGCCGGCTTGGCCGCGGCGTCGATGATGTTCTGCGCCTCCTGCTCGGAGAGCGAGCCGGGGCTGACCGAGAGCGTGACCGACAGATAGCCGGTCGCCTTGTCCTTGCTGAGCTGGTTCGCGCCCTGCTGGGTCAGCGGGTTGACCACCCCCGCGACGTTCGGCGCCTTCGCCACGTCGGCCGCCGCCTGGTTGACGGCGTTCGCGTACTTGGAGTCGGTGAGCTGGCCGCTCGGAGCGTGCAGGACGATCGGGCTGGTTCCGTTGGCCTGATCGGGGAACGACTTCGACAGGGCGTCGGTCGCCTTCTGGCTGCCAGTCCCCGGAAGAGACAGGTTGTCATTCGTGTTGTCGCCCATGCTGTGCGAGATCGCGACCAGCGCAACCGCGGCCACGAACCACACGCCGATGACGATGAACCGCCGGCGCACGCAGAACCGACCTAAGCCGTACAACAGCGGAGTCATCGAGCCTCGTCTCCCCCTCGAAATCAGCTGGTATGGGGCCCCTCGCTCCGAAGCATCCTGCCGCGGGCCGAGAGGGCTGTCAAGGTCGCCGACGCGGCTACAGGCCCATCGTGCGGCCGATCAGCTCCTTCATGATCTCGTTCGTGCCGGTGGTCATGGTCGAGAAGTTACCAATCAATCGAATGAATTGTTTGTGGTCGCGGGAACGGATTCCAGGTCCTGGCCGCCCGTGTGACAAATGTCGCACCGTAGGGCCGCGGTCCGGACATAGGTTGCAGGAGACGATGAGATGCGAAGTCATGACCGAACATGAGGGCAGCGCCGACGGGGGCCGGCGTCGATCGTTCGGCAAGCCGAGGGTCTCTCCGACGAGACCGAGGGGGCATTTGAGTCGGGTGACTGGAGGGGCAGAGCTCGACCACCGATACCGCCCGCATGATGGGTGGAGTGGGCGCGGTTCCAGGCGGAGGACGAGCCGCCTGGAACCCTCCGCCCAGCCGAGGCATCTGAGTTCGAGACCATGGGCACGGCGCTGACCGCAGACCCGATGAGAGCGTTTGGCCACGTCCGAGCCCGCGACGTGCGCTCGCTCGCCAGCCCGGTGCTGGAGGTGGTCGTGCCCGCGGGCACACGGCTGATCAGCGAGGGCGACGAGGTCGGAAACTTCTTCGTGGTCCGCGCCGGCCAGGCGGACTTCTCGAGACGAGGCCAGATCTTGGGCGCGCTCGACCCCGGCGACTGCTTCGGCGAGAGCGATCCGGCAGCGCCGTCGCCTCAGCCCTTCACAATCACCGCGGTTACGGAGCTGAGGCTGATGACCTTCAGCTCGCTCGGCATCGCTCGGCTCTGCGCGCTGATCCCGGGCACGCACGAGCGCATCCTCGAGCACCTGCCGAGCTCAGAGGCCTCAGCCGCCGGACCGATCGCGGAGCGCGGCGGCGTCCACAACGGTGATGGCGCGGTGGTCGGTCGAGACCCAGCCGAGCTGGCGCATCAGCCGCAGTGCTCGGGAAACCGTCTCGCGCGTGGCGCCCGTCCAGCGCGCGAGCTCGTCCTGAGTAATCGATAGCTCGATCCGTGTTCCGCCAGCCGAGGGCTTGCCATGTTCGGATGAGAGGTCGAGGAGCCGCTTGGCCACTCGCCCCACGCTGTCCTGGGTGGCCAGCGCAACCCGGTCGCGGTCGGCCTCGGTCAGCCTGCGCACGAGCATCCGCATCAGCACGAGCGCGGCGTCCGGATGCTCGCCGAGAAAGGCGCGGAACTCATCCGCGTGCATGAAGCCCGCCTCGACGTCGTCGACCGCGATAGCCGAGGCGGTCCGGCGCTGACCGCCGAGCGCAGCCATCTCGCCGAGCAGCTCACCCGGTCCCCGGATCGCCAGCATCACCTCACGCTGATCGGCGCCGTAGGCGACGAGGCGAACCCGGCCGGCGAGGACGAGCACGACGTCGTCGCCGGCGGCTCCGGCGCGGAGGATGACCTCAGAGCGGGGGACGTTGCGGCGGCGTGCGTGATGCACGAGCGCATCCGCATCCTCCTGCCCCAGCTGCCTGAGAAAGGGCACATGGGCGGCGCTCACCGCTCGATTCTCCCAATCTCAGCCGATGTGAGAAATGTCGCACGTCGGCGCGCCTCCCTGGCCCTAGTGTCTCGTCTTGAGATGAGGACCGGCGGCAACAACATCAGCTTAGGGTTGGGGGTTACGAAGCCGGGGGCGACTGATCGAGTGCGGATACTGGGCTCGATCTCCGACACCGCCCAAACGGTCGACGGGCACACGACCGTCGGGTGAACGCGAATTGACTCCGGACGGGTCGGGAGCCCCGTCTGGAGTCTGCGCGTGCTCACGATGACGCCTCGTGTGACTCGCCGTGACCCTGGCCCCAGCGCGGGCGCTCGCGGTCCTCCGTGACGACTTCCGCCTCCAGGGCAGTCGTCATTGCCATCCCGGGGTCTGGCACGTTTGCAAACTAGCACCAGCTACCGTTCACGACCTCATGACCGGGCGCAAGCTGATCATCACCGCACTGGCCGGGGCGCTGTTGCTCGCCGGATGCGGCGGCTCGAGCTCGAGTTCGAACACGTCGCAGAGCTCGACCACGACCCAGTCCTCGGCCACCAGCTCAAGGGCGCAGATCGGGTTCGAGGGCGTCCCGATCGAGCAGGGGACCGCGCTTGGTTCGCCCGGCAGCACGGGCACCGGCAAGGTTGACGGGATCCAGTGCGGGGCGACCGAGCAGCTCGCGTACCATATCCACGCGCACCTGACAGTCTTCGTGAACGGCGCCGAGCGGGCTCTGCCCGGCGGGATCGGGATCCCCGGATCGACCGTGGTCCCGACGAGCGAGGGACCGGTGGCCAACGGCGGCCAGTGCATCTACTGGCTCCACACGCACGCCCCCGACGGGATCATTCACGTCGAGTCGCCCACCCAGCGGATCTACACGCTCGGCAACTTCTTCGACGAATGGCGCCAACCGCTGACGGCTACGCGCGTGGCCGGGGCCACCGGGACGGTGACCGCGGTCGTAAACGGCAAGCCGTGGACGAAGAGCGTGCGTCTGATCCCACTCAACCCCCACGCGGTCATCCAGCTCAGCGTCGGCTCTCCCGTGGTCCCATTCCGCGGGATGTCCTGGACCGGGCTTCAGCTCTAGTGTCGCTGATTCAGAAATTCGGTGGCACCAAGAGTGGTCCCTGGCGGCGCTGGGCTTAGTCCTCAGTCGCCTACGCGCAGCAGCCGCTGCGCGTCGGCGACGAGGACCTAGCCCAGCATCCACCAGTGGACCACTCTTGGCTACCATCCGAATTTCCGAATCACGACACTAGCCGGGCGCGGTCTCACGCCGCGCGCGCCGGCGTCGTCGGGCGAACTCCAGCCACACCCCCACGGCAACGAGCACGACGAGCGCGGCGCCGGTCACCAGACCGACGTCGTTGACGAAGTCGATGACGCTCGGCCCGATGAGGTACGCGCCGAGCCCGATCCCCACCGCCCACAGGGCCGCGCCGACCGCGTTGGTCGGGAGATACACGCCGGCGCGCACGCGATGGATGCCCGCGACCCACGACGGTGTGAGCAGAATCGCGGCCACCGGCCATCGACCGAACACCTCCTCGCCACGCTCGAGTGCCCTCAGGCGCGCCTTGTGCAAAGGCCCACGGGTGATCAGCATCCCGCGCCCCGCCTTCATCCCGATCAGCCAGCCGCCGATTCCGCCGAGCGTCGCCGCGAGCCAGGCGACGGCGAGAACGGCCCCGATGTCGAGCTTGTGGCGGGCCGCGAGCACGCCGGCCGCGATCAGCACGGGCTCACCCGGGCCGGGGACGCCGATCCAGCTCGCCGCGGCGGCGGCGGCCAACCCGAAATAGTCGATCGGTGCCCCATGGAAACGGTGGTGCAGCGCCAGGCCGAGGATCAGGATCAGCCGCACCCGGCCACCGTCCTGTGTCGTCCGTTCTCCACGCGCTCGATCGTGGCACACGGCCGCGTTTGGTCACCGTCAATCCCGGCACGCATCCACTTGGATAGGCTCGTCCGCCAATCGTTGGCCCATGGGCCAATGCGAACGGTAGGCCCGCTGACCGAGGATTCACGATCCCAATGAGCGCCGACATCATCGTTTCCTACGACGGCACGCCGAACGACGACGACGCGCTCGCGCTCGGCCACATGCTTGCCGGTTCGAGCGCGAAGCTCGCGCTCGCGTATGTCCGTCACGCGCGTGAGTTCGACCCCAGCCGCGAAGAGGTGGCTCAGCACGATGCCGAACGCCGGCTCGACCAGGGGGCGAGCCTCATCGGCGACGCGGATGTCGATCGGCACGTCGTGGTCAGCGCCTCCACCGGCGAGGGTCTCGCCAAGCTGGCCGACGAAGAGGGCGCCTCGGTGATCGTGTTCGGCTCGGACTACCGCGTGCCACCGGGGCACGTCGAGCCCGGAACCACAGCGCAGCACCTCCTCGATGGCGGTACGGTCGCGATCGCCGTGGCACCGGCTGGCCTGCGGACGCGGGGTTCGGGCACGATCAAGTCGATTGCGGTCCCTCTCGCGGGCGTGCACAACGACGTGGCCCGCGATACCGCCGGCGCGCTTGCGGCCAAGTTCGGTGCGACGGTCACCGAGTCAAGCTCGGAGCCGGTCGACCTGATCGTGGTCGGCTCGCAGCCGAACGCTCCCGAGGGGCGAGTCGTGCTCGGTGGGGACGTGCGCTCGGAACTGAGCAGCGCCCGCAGCTCGGTGCTCGTGCTGCCGGCCGGCAAGCCGGTCCTCAGCTAGCCAGTCGGCCGGCCCGGCCTGATTGCACCGGGCCGCGGCGCCGCCGCCCCGCCACGAGGGGCCTCGAGACCCCGTTTTCCCGCTCTATGCGGGGTCCGTTTATCCCAATGTCCAGTACCCCTCTGGGAACCCTGGACCAACGGCCATGGCTCCATAACGCGGTCCCGAGCAACATCCACGGCGAAATTGGGCTCACCAGGCCCGGTCGCCGCGGCAGCGGCGGCGTCGTTTGTAGCGTCCCCTAGGACAAGGAGTTACATGGCTGTTACAGCCCCAACTTGGCTGAGCTCTGGAGACAATGCTTGGCAGATGACGGCCGCGACGCTCGTGGGATTGATGAGCGTCCCCGGCCTCGTAGTTCTGTACGGCGGCGTGATGCAGAAGCGCTGGTCGATCAACAGCATGATGCTGGCTTTCGCCGCCTTCGCGGTGGTGTTGGTCGTATGGGTGCTGTGGGCGTTCAAGATGGGCTTCGGCAACCCGATCGGCCACGGCACCGGGTTCTTCTCCACGTTCGTGGGGAAGCCAGGGCCGAGCCTCGGCCACGTCGCCGAGCAGCACCAGGCGAACATCCCGCTGATCGGCACGACGGCGTTCCCACAATCGTCGCTCGTGTACTTCCAGTTCGTGTTCGCCGGGATCACGCCGATCCTGATGCTCGGCTCGGTGCTCGGGCGCGTGAACTTCAAGGCCTGGTTCCCGTTCGTCGCGCTGTGGTGCACGTTCATCTACACGATCGACGCGTTCCTGCTCTGGGGCGGCGGTTTCTTCGCCCACCACGGCGCGGTCGACTACTCCGGCGGCTATGTGATCCACCTCTCGGCCGGCGTGTCCGGGTTCGTCGCAGCCGCGGTGATAGGACCGCGCTTGCAACGCGATCGCGAGGTCGACGCTCCGAACAATGTGGCCATGGTCGCGCTCGGCGCCGGGCTCCTGTGGCTCGGCTGGAACGGCTTCAACGGGGGAGACCCGTACGCGGCCAACATGTCGGCCTCGGCGGCGATCCTGAACACGAACCTGTGTACGGCTGTCGCCTTCCTGGTCTGGGTCGGGTGGGACTACCTGACCGGCCGCAAGCCGAGCCTGATCGGCGGCGTGAACGGGATGATCACCGGTCTCGTGGCGATCACGCCAGCCGCCGGTTACGTGAACGGCTGGGGCGCGATCGCATTGGGCGTCATCGCCGCGACGATCGTGTACTTCGCGCTTAACTACCTCAGCCGTCTGCGGCCCTTCCGCAATGTCGACGACACCCTCGGCGTGGTCTACACGCACGGGTTCGCCGGCCTGGCGGGCGGTTTGCTCACCGGCATCTTTGCCGACCCGAATATGGCCGTCTTCTATACGAGGTCAGGTCACAAGCTGACCGCAGTGGGTGCCACGGGGGTCATCCATGGAAGCTGGACGTTGCTGAAGTGGCAGTTCTTCGCCGCGGCGTTCGTGATCGTCTTCTCGGCCGTTGGAACGTTCATCCTGCTCAAGCTGGTCGGGGTGTTCATTCCGTTACGGATGTCCGAGGAGAACATGGAGATCGGGGACACCGCGGAGCACGGTCACGAGGTCTACCCATCCGACGTTCCGTCGCTCGGATTCCCCAGTGGGATCCCGGGCCTCGGCGGCGGTGCGGGGACAGGCGAACCGGCACCAGCCGGAGCGTGACCAATCCCGTTCGAGCTCAGTTAGGCGGGCGCGGCCAGCATGTCAGGCCCGCACCCGCTTGGGAGTGACACGGGACCAGGGGATGTTCGGGGGGCGGCTTCGGCCGCCCCCCGGACGACGCCTCTGAAGATTGTCTCGGCCGCGGTGGCCGGTGACGACCTGCAGAGCGTCGCGGCATCCGCATCCGAGGCGCTCGGACTGCCGGTGGCGATCGCTCTGCCCGCTCTGGGCGCACCGATCGTCTGGCCGCTCGAGATGGCCGGGCCACCGACCCTCGGAGAGCTGATGGAACATGCCCGCTCCTTGGTCGGAGGGCGAGCGGGCGGACCGCCTGCCGGAGTGGCAGACGTGGTCCCCGTCCGGATCGGCGCCGACGTGGTCGGCTTTGTGGCGGCGCTCGGAGGCGAGCCGTTTGCCGGGGAGCAGCGCGCATGGCTCGAGGCGGCGGCAAACGCGGCGGCGGTCGGCTCGCTGATGCGGGAGTCGCACGACGCCGATCTCGCGAGCGCGCAGCGCGCGTTCGTCCTGGCCGTCGCCGCGCGGCCGCCATCTGACCCGGGCGCGCTGATCGCCTCCGCGCGGCGGCTCGGGTTCGATCTCCGGCCCGGAGCGGTGGCGATCTGCGCACGGGGAGACGGCACGCCACCCGAGCTGGCCGACGTGATCAGCGCCGAGACCGAGGGCGGCGTGCTCGCGCTGCTGCCCACCGCCCTCGACGCCGAGGCCGTGGCGGCGGCGCTTCGCTCGCACGGGATGACGGTCGCCGTCTCGGCCCCGAGACGCGAGCCGGTCGCCTTCCACGACGCGCTTCGCGAGGCGACGCTCCTGGTCGAGCTGAGCGAGCGTCCGGAGGTGCTCACCGGCGGCCAGGATGAGACCTACCGGCTCCTGATCGGGGTGCTGCTGCGCGATCCCGGGGAGCTCGAGCAGCTACGCGCGAAGACCATCTCGCCGCTGGCCAGCTATGACTCCGAGCACGACACGGACCTGCTGGCGACGCTTCAGGCCTTTCTCGCCCACGACGGCTCGACCACGGAGACCGCCGAGGCGATGCATCTGCACCGTCACACGGTCGGCTACCGCCTGACGCGTGTGCAGGAGGTCTCCGGACTGTCGCCCTACGAGTCCGATGGCCGCGAGCGGCTCAGCCTCGGCCTCAAGGCCCACCAGATCCTCGAGGCCGCCAAGGCCCTGCCGCCGACCGTATAGGAGCTCAGCCGAGGACGAGCTCGGCGGCCGTGCGAAGCATCCCGGGGTCGCCCCCGACCAGGACCGTGGTCACGATCGAGTCGCGCCACGCCTCGAGGTCGTGCCGGATCTTGTCCTTGGTCCCGATCAGGGTCAGTTGCTCGATCAGCTTCGTCGGCACGGCCGCGGCCGCATCGTCCTTGTGGCCGCTCATGTACAGCTCCTGGATCTTCGCCACCTCGGCCTCGTAGCCCATCCGGATCGCCACATTGGCGTGGAAGTTGGCGCTTCTGGCGCCCATCCCTCCGAAGTACAGGGCGTACATCGGGCGGACGGCGTCGGCCGCGGCCTCGATGTCGTCGGTGACGATCAGTGGAACGCTGGCCGCGACCTCGAAGTCGCCGGCCGAGCGCCTGGCCCCGGGGCGACCGCGGCCCTCGGCCAGTGCCTCGCGATAGAAGTCGTCATGGTGGGGCGAGTAGAAGAGCGCCAGCCAGCCGTCGCACAGTTCGCCGGCGAGGGCGATGTTCTTCGGGCCCTCGGCCGCGAGATAGATCGGGATGTCCTCCCGCAGGGGATGGATGCTCGACTTCAGCGGCTTGCCGAGGCCGGTCCCGTCCGGCACTGGAAGGGGATAGTGCGGGCCGTCGTTGGTGACCGGGCCCTGGCGGGCCCAGATGTCGCGGACGATGCCGACGTACTCGCGCGTGCGCGCGAGCGGCTTCTCGAACCGCTGGCCGTACCACCCCTCCACCACCTGTGGCCCGGACACGCCGAGACCGAGGATCAGCCGTCCGCCCGAGAGATGGTCGAGCGTCAGCGCCGCCATCGCGGTGGCCGCCGGCGTGCGGGCCGAGATCTGGACGATCGCCGTGCCGAGCTTGATCCGTTCGGTCTGGGAGCCCCACCACGCGAGCGGCACCAGCGCGTCGGAACCGTACGCCTCGGCCGTCCACACCGAGTCGAATCCGAGCCGGTCCGCCTCCTGCACGATCTCGGCGCCGTTCGGCGGCGGGCCGCCGGCCCAATAGCCGAGGCTCAGCCCCAGTCGAAGCTCGCGTCCCATCGAGGCGAACCCTACTCGCTCGGACGCCGCGCGAGGCGGTCGGCGATCCGTCTGAGCGCCGACGGCGGGCGCGGCTGCACGCGCAGCCATTCGTCCCGGGTCGGCAGCCGGCCGGCCTTCCGAGCCGCGAGCACGCATTCGCTGTGCGCGTGGCGTCGCCGCTGTGAGTCGCCCTCGGGCGCGATCAGCATGTGCTCGCTGAGCGCCGGCAGGTAGCGGCCGCAGAGCGGGCACGTGTAGGTGGCCGGCTTGCGGTTCTGCGCCGGGCGTACGGACCACCAGCGCGCCTTCTTCTGCTGGGCCATCCGTCCAAGGATGTCACCGGGTCGGCCCGGCACGGTATCGTCGCCGCCGTGGATCAGCGCGACGAGCGGATCGTCATCGAGACCTCCCGCTATCGGATCACCGGCGTGCTCCGCCTGCCCAAGGACGGTTACCGCAGCCGGCTGACCGATTACCTGAACGCGGCCGAGCGGAACTTCCTTCCCCTCACGGACGTGGAGATGGTCCCGTTCGACGGCGGACCGGCCGAGCGGCGCGCTTTCGTTGCCCTCTCGCTCGGCCAAATCGTTCTCGCGATGCCGGCGGACGCCGCCAAGGTCGAGGAATTACCGGAATACGGCGTGTGACTCCCGCGGCCGGGTGCCCGGCTGGAAGGTCCGCGAGCGAAACCCGTCGGGGGCGGCTGGGTATCCTTATCTGCGATGGCGACCCAATCGGATGAGATTCAGGGAATGAGCCGCAGCGAGGTGCTTCGCGCCTCGCCGCGCATGTTCGACTCGAACCTCCTCGACAAGCTCTCCCGCGTCCACCCCGCCGTTCCGCCGATCCTGTTCGGCCCGGTGATTGGGTTCCTGATCGTCTACGGGATCATCCAGGGGACGGGCTGGCTGACACCGGTGTGGCTGCTCGGCGGTTATCTGTTCTGGACGCTGACCGAGTACTGGCTGCACCGGATCGTGTTCCACTTCGAGCCCGACCACGGCATCGGCGCGCGCCTGCACTGGATCATCCACGGCGTCCACCACGATCATCCGAACGATCCGATGCGGCTGGTGATGCCGCCGTCGGTCAGCATTCCGCTCGCCGCCCTGTTCATCTGGGGCTTCTACGCGGTGCTCGGCAGCCCGACGTTCATGCCGTTCGGCGCTGGCTTCCTGGCCGGATACCTGTTCTACGACATGCTGCACTACCACGTGCATCATCACCGCCCGAAGACGGCGCTCGGCAAGCGCCTGCGCGAGCTGCACATGCGCCATCACTTCCAGAATCACGAGCGCGGCTACGGCGTCAGCGCGCCGTTCTGGGATCACATCTTCGGGACCGCTCCGAAGCCTGAGTAAGCGGCCGGACGGTCAGCTTGCTGGCGTTGCTCGCGCCGGGCTTCGAATTCGATTGAGGATCATCCCGCGCGGGTAGCCTGGCGCACGCGTTCGCCGGCCCGTCCTGATTTCGCCGGTGGAGGTGACCGCGATCCGGTGTCCATCTGTAGGGGAGGTTCCATGGTCAGATTGCGTCTCAAGGCCCTTCTTGTGGGCCTTGGCGCAGCCGCAGCGCTCGGTGCTGCGTGCTCACCCCAGGCGCTCGCTCAGACGAGTTCCTCGAAGGCAAAGATGTCGTGCTGGTACAGCACTTCGCTATGCGCGGAGATCGCGAACCCGCAGGACTTCTGGGGCAAGTGGTACGTGGGGCACGACGAGCCCTCGGTGCTGTTCTACTCGGACACGCCGGGCTCGGGCAACCAGATGCACTATCAGCTGACGATCCCCTCCGAACCGGCAGGCCCGTACAGCTCATCGAAGACCTACAACTTCGAGCTGCACCCCGCCTTCTGGTTCGGAATGGCGATGTGCGACACGCAGTCCTATCCGGAGCAGGTCAAGAAGTGCGCCCCGGACAGCGACGGCAACGCGGTCGACGTCACAAAGAGCACCAAGCACCCCGGAGCGGCCTTCATGGAGCTCCAGTTCTACCCACCCGGATGGGTTCCTCAATTCGCCAACTCATCGTGCGACGCGAAGAAGTGGTGTGCGGCGCTGACGATCGACAGCCTCAGCGAAGATCCGATCAACGGCACGACGCTGAACGCCGGATGCCAGGCGCAGATCCTCGGTGGGCTCGAGTACGTGAACTTCGCCTATCTGACGCGGACCGGTGTGCCCCAGGGCCCGCCGAATCCGCTTCAGTTCGACCCGAACGCCTCCGGGGCGCCTGGGCCGAGCGCTCTATACATGAACCCTGGCGACAAGATCACGGTCGACCTGCACGACTCGAGCAGCGGGCTGGTCACGACCCTGACCGACCACACAACCGGTCAGAAAGGATCGATGACGGCAAGCGCCGCGAACGGCTTCGGCCAGATCAAGTTCGCGCCGAACGGAAGCAAGTGCACGGATATCCCGTACGACTTCCATCCGATGTACTCCACGAGCTCGCCGCAGACGACGGTCCCGTGGGCGGCGCACACCTACAACGTTGCGTTCGCGGATGAGATCGGTCACTTCGATTTCTGCACGCACATCAACGCCAACACGGGGAGCTGTGACGGGTTGGAGGGCCGTCCCCGCGACCAGGAGCCCGCCGATGCGGACGACAACATCTGCTTCGGCGCCTCGGAGTCGCTTCGGTATCCGGTGACCGGATGCGTGGATACGAACGATCCCGGGTTCGACGGCGTGCCGTACCAGACGAATGCGTGGCCGGATGGATCCGCAAATCACCCGACGCCAATCCTGTTCAGCAGTCCTCGGACAGCGCTGAACACCCGGTACAACCAGGCGGCGTTCGAGGCGGATCTGCCGCGGCTCGAGGCCTCCGATCTCGGCGGTATCTGTGACCGCCTGACCGGGGCGAACTGCGTGAATCCGCCGCCGACGGACGACGGCCAACCGGCGTCGTTCTACCCCTACTTCTCGACCACAAGCAGCGGACCCGGTGGTGCCTGCAGGTGGGGAATCGGCGCGACGCTGCCAAACACGATCAACGACTTCGGCGGCAGTTCCACCGCCGAGTTCGGCTCGCTGTTCGGCAGCAACTACTACGTGTTCGGAGGACACGGGGCGACCGTGTTCGAGTACAACAACTTCCAGCAAGCGCTTCGGACGGCTCCCTGCTGAGAGGCTGAGACCTCGTTGCTCCCGGTGGTCCTCGGATCGCCGGGAGCCGCGTGGCCCGGGTGGCACAATTCGGCTGTGTCCGGTTCCAACGTTGAGCTCGCACGGCTTGGGTATGAGGCGGTCGTCGCCGGGGATCTCGAGACCTTGCGCGAGTTCTTCGCCGACGACGTGAAGTGGCACGGCGGCGACCCGTCGGCGCCGGGGGCGTGCACCAACCGCTCGCAGGCGCTCGAGTTCATCGGCCGGGCGCGGGCCGACGGGCGGGTCGGCGAGCTCGTGGACGTGATCGAGGCTGGCGATCAGGTCGTCGCGGTAATGCGACCGCCCGGGGCCGATGCCCTGCGCGCGAACTTGACGACGTTCCGGGATGGGAAGGTCGTGGAGATGGTTGCGTTCGAGAGCCCGGAGGCGGCGCTGGCGGCCGCGGAGACCCTGGGCTAGGGGTCGAGCGCGCCTCGGGCGCGCCTGATCCCCGCGGAGTATGGGGCCAGCAGGATTCGGTCGTAATAGCGCTGCTGGTACTCCTCGCGCCGCGTGACGAGGTGCCACAGCCACCACTTGATGCCGGCTCCGGCCCAGCGCCATGGCGGCACGTCGCCTTCGCGCAGCCCGGGATGGGGCCCCGGCAGCTTGCGGCCGAGCACCGTCGCCGACTCGCCCGCGTGGCCCATCTGACGCCAGCGCTCGCGAAGCGAGACATCATGCTCGTGCAGCACGTCGGCGCCCTCCACAAGGGACGATTGCATCCCAGCCTCGGCGAGCCTCAGGCCGTATTCGTAGTCGTCGCACGCGTGGTAGGGGAAGTCCTCGTCGAACGGACCGATAAGGTCGACCAGCGCTCGCTTGACCGATGCGTTCCCGACGTAAAAGAAGTCGCTCGGAACCCTCGTGCAGGTCTCGTCGAGGCGGACGCCGAACAGTCGGCCGGTCCGCTCCAGCCACGCGCTCAATTCGTTCTCGAGCACCCAGGGCGGGAACATGGCTCGGCCGATGCCGACCGCTTCGCGCTCAGCGTGCTCGCGATGAAAGCGCAGGTGGGCCTCGACGAAATGGGGTCCCACCACGAAGTCGTCGGCGAGAAAGACGATCACGTGCGCGCGCGCCAGCGCGAGGCAGCGGTTGAGCGCTGCCGCGCGCCCTCCGCCCTTCCTAAGCTCAAACCGAATCTGCGGGGCGCCGGCTCTGCTGAGGACTCGCTCAGACGCCTCGCGCCAGCCGGCGAGCCCGTGATGATCGACGATCACGAGCTCGTAGTCCTCGAGCGGCACTGACTGGTCGCCCAATGCCTCGAGAAACGCGGTCGGGTCATGCCTGTGATGGTCATCGATCGCGCTGACGATGGTTACGGGCGGGCTTCCTGCCACAGCGTGTGAGCCTAGAACATGCGAACGGCGATCAGAGCTGACGACAGCGGCGCAGTTAGACTGCGCACCGGGGCCGCGAGACGAGAGGAGCTGAATCGTGACGGACACGGGAAGCCAAGGGACCCGCAGCATTGCGTGGCAATACGGACCGTTCCGATCGAAGATCGGCGTGCTGGCGCTGGTCGACGACCATCTTTCGTTCGTCGAGGGCGACGATATTGTGTTCGACGCGCCGCTCAGCGATGTGCAGGTCGAGGGCTGGCCGTCGTACGGGGTCGCGCCGAACTCCCAGGTGAAGCTGCGGGTCGGCGGGAAGAAGCACCGGATCTGCTTCGTGATGCCCTCCAACTCGAAAGAGGCCGCTCCGCCCTCAGGCGAGCTCGTGATGCCGGGCGAGCGTCGGATCGAGCGGCTGGCTCGCTCGGCGAAGACGTACAAGGTCGGCGAGGAGCTCGGAGGAGCGTGGCGGGAGCTGCTCGGGGGCTAGAAGCGCCCGGTCAGGGCGTTCACGCCCCCCGGCGGTGCACGCGCGCGCCAGCTTGACCGGGTCGCGCTGCGCATAAACTCAGTGGGCGTAAAGCGATCGCAATGTCCATACGTCGTGAGGAGTCCGATGTCCTCGTCGCCCGCAGATTTCAACGCCCAGATCATCGAGGAGTTCCGCGCCAACGAGGGACGCGTCGGGGGCATCTTCCAAGACAGCACGCTGCTGCTGCTGCACCACACCGGTGCGAGGTCCGGCGTGAGCCGCGTCAATCCGCTCGGCTACATGCGCGACGGCGGTCGCTACGTCGTGTTCGCCTCGAAGGGCGGGGCACCGAGTAACCCCGACTGGTATTACAACCTCAAGGCCAACCCCAACGCCACGATCGAAGTCGGGACCGACACGCTCGATGTTGTCGCCAGCGAGGCGACCGGAGAAGAACACGAGCGCCTTTACGGCACCCAAGCCGAGCGCGTCCCGCAGTTCGCCGAATACCAGAAGAAGACCGAACGCGTCATCCCGGTGGTCGTGTTGACGCCGACCAAGACGAGCTAGACCGCGTCACATAGGAATATGATCCGGCGTGTCATGCGCGGTCGACGCTGTGCCCTGATTACCTCTGCTCTGGCGCTCACGTTCTGCGCCGCGGCGGTCGCGGCCGCGCTGCCGAAGGCCCACAACGCCTATATGTACGTGAGACACGGGAAGCTCGCGTTCGCGATCAATCTGGCCACCAGGTCCGCGAAGCAGCTCCTGGCGTCGAAGCCGAGGCCCACAAAGTTCCCGTCCTCGAGTCTTCTGGTGGTGTGCCAGATGATGAACGGCGGCCCGACGGAGCTGCAGATGGGCTTTCCCGGAGCGACGCTCAAGCTACGAAAGCGCCATTACCGTTTCCGCGTCTCATATACGGAGAAGCGTGCGGACCTGGTCACCTTCGGCACGCCCATGACGATCACTCACGAGTCCGCTCACGCCACCGTCACCGGGACCGTCGAGAAGGCGAAGCTGATTGCCGGAACGGTCTCGATCTCCGCGAATGGCTGCAATCTGAAGACCTCTAAGTACAAGGCCACACTGTTCAAGCCTGCCTGATCGGCGGGCGTTCAGGCAGGAGTAACGGAGTCGCTGGCCGGCGAGGGCACCGCTGAGCCGAGGGTCCGGAACGCGTAGTCCGCCAGCGGATAGTGCCCGCTGCGCCACCAGGTTTCGACACTCGTGTTGGGCCGCAGCCCCGGCGCGTCGCCGCGAGCATCGAAGTAATAGCTGTTGGCGTCCTGACAGTGGTTGTTGAAGAACGCGGTGCCGCCCATGCGGCTGAGCACGCGCTGGAAGTAGCGATGGTTTGCCTCCCTGGACACCTCTACCCAGGTGGCGCCGCGCTTGCGGGCCTCCTTGATGGCCCGGACGGCGTGACGGACGCCGGCTTCCGAGCCCGCGAGGAAGGACAAACTCGTGGTCGAGTACGGGCCGAATGTGAGGAAGAAGTTCGGGAAACCGGGGACCGAGGCGCCCTCGTAGGCCTGGTGGCGGTTCTCCCTCCAGAAGTCACTGAGCTCGTTCCCGCTGACGCCGTGCAGCGGGAACCCGGGGATGTTTCCGTAGTCGAACACCTTGTAGCCGGTGGCCAGGACCAGCGTGTCGATCTCGCGACGCGTGCCGTCGACGGTCTGGATCCCGGTGGCCGTAACTCGCTCGATCGCGTCGGTCACGAGCTCGACGTTCTCGCGGTTGAAGGTCCGCAGATAGTCATTGGAGATACCTGGGCGCTTGCAACCGAGGCCGTAGCGCGGGGTCAGCTGGTCAGCCAGCTCGGGTTCCGTGACCTGCTGCCGGATGAAGGCACGGCCGTTGCGCTCGGCGCGCTGGGTGAGAGACGGGAGGCGCTTGTTGTGAACGACGCCAAACCAGAGGACGCCATCGGAGATCGCCGCGGCGACCGCCCTCAGCGCAAGCTGGGTGACCGGCACACGCCGGAAGAGTGTCCTGACGGCGGGCGGGATCACGTAGTCGGCACGCGGGAAGACCCAGATCGGCGTGCGCTGAAAGACGCTGATCCGCTGCACCATGGGCGCGATCGATGGCAGCACCTGGACGGCCGAGGCGCCGGTTCCTATCAGCGCGACGCGCTCAGCGTCGAGGTCGTGGTCGTGGTCCCATCGCGCGGTGTGCAGGACCTTGCCGGTGAACTCATCCACGCCCTTGATGTCCGGCACCCTCGGGTCCGACAGCGCGCCGCTGCAGCTGATGATGAAGCGCGCGCGGATGACGCCACGGTTGGTGTGCAGGTCCCACACATGGCGGTCCTCGTCCCAGACCGCGCGCTCTACCTTCGTGTTCAGCCGGATCCTGGAGCGCAGCGCGTACTTGTCGACGAGCCGATTGGCATACGCCCTCAGCTCATGCCCAGGGGCGTATGTTCGCGACCAGTCAGGGTTGGGCTCGAACGACAGCGAGTAGTGCGCGGACGGCACGTCGACTGCGATGCCCGGATAGGTGCAATCCCGCCACGTCCCGCCGATATCGTCGGCTCGCTCAATCATCGCGAAGTCGATCCGCGCCTCGCTGAGCTTGATCCCCGCGCAGATCCCCGTGAGCCCGGCGCCCACCACCGCGACCTCGTGATCAAGCGGCCTCAACCCATTGCTCGACATCGCGTCAAGCCTATAGAGGGAGTGCGGTGCCAGGGGCGGTAAGCCTGGCGGGCGGGAACTGGGATGATCCTGAGATGAAGGTCGACGCCGGCGGATACACGTCAACCGTGATTGACGCTGGTGATTCCGCCGCCCGCACGGAGCGGGACGGTTACGACGGCTGGTGGGCGGCGGAGACCCAGATCGACCCGTTCATCGGCTGCGCTGTCGCGGCCCAGCGGACCGAGCGGCTGGAGATCGCGACTGGGATCGCTGTGGCATTTGCGCGCAACCCGATGACGGTCGCGCTGCAGGCAAACGATCTCCAGGTTCTGTCTCGGGGGCGGTTCACGCTCGGCATCGGATCGCAGATCAGACCCCACATCACCAAGCGCTACTCGATGGAATGGTCCAAACCCGCCGCCCGAATGCGCGAGTTCATCCTCGCGATCCGCGCGATCTGGCAGAGCTGGGCGACGGATGGGACGCTCGACTTCCGCGGCGACTTCTACACCCACACCCTGATGACGCCGTTCTTCAACCCCGGCCCAAACCCGCACGGCAACCCAAAGATCATGCTGGCAGCAGTGGGTCCGCTGATGACCGAAGCCGCCGGCGAAGTAGCCGACGGGATCCTGTGTCACGGCTTCTCAACCGAGCGGTACGTACGCGAGAGGACGATCCCAGCACTGCAGCGAGGCCGAGCGAATGCGGGGCTCAGCCTCGACGGATTCGAGATCGCCGCCCCCGGATTCGTCGTCGCGCGTGACACCGACGAGGAGATCGCTGCGGGCGCAAAATTCGTCAAGCAACAGATTGCGTTCTACGGATCGACGCCGGCCTATCGACCCGTCCTGGATCTCCACGGCTGGGGCGAGCTACAAGACGAGCTGAACGCAATGAGCAAACGTGGCGGGTGGGACGACATGCCTGCCCTGATCGACGACGAGATCCTGGACACCTTCGCCGTCATCGGCACACCCGAAGCCGCCGCGTCCGAGATCCAGCGGCGGTACGGCGACATGGCCACTCGGATCACGTTCCCCATTCCCGACGGGGCCGACCCCGAACGCTGGGCACCGGTGTTCGACACGCTGCGCGCCGCGACGAAGCGCTGATCCTCCACGCACGCCCGAATCTTCTAACCCGACGGCCATCTGTTACCTCCAACAAGTGCCAGGCCGCACGAGGAGAAACGGGCGAGAACAACGAGCAGGTGCGTTGCGATGCCCGGGTCGAGACCCCTAGGCGTGGGATAACCCGAGCAGCCGATCGGCGTTCGCGGACACGGCAGACGCGACCACAGCGTCCTCGACTAACACTCACCGAGGAGCTTTGCCTTCTCCGCTGCGAACTCGGCGTCTGTAAGTGCCCCGCGGTCATGAAGATCCGCCAGCTTTTGCAGGCGCTCCAGCGGGTCAGCACCGGCGGCGCTCGATCCCGCCGTGGACATCCTCATGACTGATCCCGGATCGCCGGCGGCCATCTGCACAGCTGCAGACGGCCTGGCTTCCCCCGCGAGCTGGGGCGGCGTCCCGGGAGGTGCGCTAGCCGCAGCTTCGAACTGTGACGGCTGTTCGGCGACCGAGGCCGGTTCCTGGCGCCGGAGGGTGGATTCGTCGAACTTGGCCTTCTGGCGCTTTTGGTCACACCGGACCGGAACGACCTCGCCGTCGTCAAGCCTGCGGTACGGATTCTGAGCACCACCTTCGGGAGCGGTGTACTGCACGTTGATCTTTGTCCGGAACATTGGTCCGCCGGCGGCAGGTTGCACGTCCACCACATACTCACGCGAACTACACCCCGTGCCTCCGAGGAAGAGGTAATTCCCTTCCGAAGCAATGATCGTTGCCTCTCCTGGTTCCCAGTGCCGCCCCAGCATTTCCGACCTCCTCCTCGAACCGCTTGAGTGTGCGAAGGAGACCACGACCGGAGCCGTGCCCCGGCGCCCATCATACGTGGCGCAACGAAGTCAACACCGCCTTGCGCTTAGCCGCTCTTGGCGCAGTCTGTGAGTCCGTATGGATGGGCGACCTTCGCGAAGTCCGCGAACGGGGAGCTGTTCGATGCGAGCAGGAGCGGGTTGCTCTTGACCTTGTTGAGGTCTGCCTGGGCCACGTTGAGCATGTTGGTCACCGTCGCCTGGTCACCGGACGGCGCGCCCAGCGCTCGGATCGAGTTGATCGAACCCTGAATCGAGGGGACAAATTCGGTCTTCACGACGGCTGTGACCTGCGCCTGAGTGGGATTGGTACCGAGCTTTGCTCCGGCCGCGTTGGTCACACTGTTGCCATGCGCACAGATCGCGTTGGCCTTACTCAGGAACGCGGTCTTAGAGATCGCCGGTTTGCTGCTGCTACCGCACCCCACGACAGTTCCAACACTCACAACGGCCGCAAGGGCGACCAATGTCAGCCGGCTGGGAAACGGCACACGTCGGCTCGGCAACGTGACTCCTGAGCGAGGTCCTGTGGACATCAGCTTCTCCAATAGTGAGCAGGGCATCAATATCGGGCCCGCATCGTCGCCGCTAGCCCCATCTACGGCGTCGAGATACAAGTGACCGTAGCCGCCAGCGCCCGCGGTGTCAAAGAGACGAACTCATCCACTCACGGCAGACGTGCGATCGCCCTGCGTTGAATCCAGCAGTGGTAGGGGAACGCCAGCGCTAACGACGTCGAGGGCGTCGGGTTCGGCCGCTTGGCTGCGGGCACACGCCGAGTTCTGTTTGCGCATCGACGGGTAGCGAGGTGACCGGGCAGGCATAGTCGACCGCCTCGAGTACCGGACGCCAAGCGCCCATAACGCGGAGGAAGATCGCCGTCGAGTATCCGGTAAAGCGCCCGCAGGGGCTCATGTGATTGAAGTCGGCCCGAGCGTACCTCTGGCCGGTTCCAACAATCGTGATGCTCAAACAGCGAAGCGGGTATCCGTAGGCCGCTGCGACCCCTTCCGGTCCGCTTTCGCGTGCCGTGGCACTCAGCACGCGCCGACCGCGGTCCCGGTCGCCCGCCAGCGTGACCGCAGTTGCGAGGAACGCGACCAACAGCGCGAGCGCGACAACGGCAGGCCAGCGGGCGACCTTCTGGATAGCCGCAATGCGCTCCCGAAGGTTGCGCGCACCGGGGTTCGCCAGCGCGGTGATCTCCATTAGGATCACCTCCGGCAGGTCCGACGGCTCGCTCGAACGATCGGAGACTTCGTTCTTCCCGATCACCGCAGTATCCCGCCGAGCGCAAATTGCGCAAACTGGCTGCTTAGTCCGATGGCTTCGTTTGGCGCCACCGGGTTTTCCGGCCTCCTAGGCCACGGCTACCTTCATGCCAGGGCGACGCGGCACTCTCGCGGTCGCGGGCGGCGTGCGTCGCCGTTTCGCGCCCCACCAGCTCCGGCATGCGCACGCGATCGAGATGGCCCAGGAGGGCATCCCGCTGCGCCTGGTTGGGAATGCCGTTGCTGGCGGCGCTGATGCCGGGCGGCGGCGCCGGCGATGGCCGACGGAGCCACCGCGCTGACGGTGATCACGGCGAGGACGAGCAGCCTGCGCACGCATTATCAATCCACCACTGACGCGGGCCGCTCATCCCGCCTCACGCGACCTGGACGGCGCCGTTCCTGTTGATCCTGAACCCCCGGCCCTTCCCGGGTCCGCTGGTCAGCGTGCAGGTCATCCCGACGATCCTGTACTTGCACAGCACCCCGTTGATGTAGTTCTCCTTCCCGAGGCCGAGGAACGGGGTGTCGACACCCCAGTTCTGGTAGCACTCGTCACTCAACGTGGCCACGGCCGCGTTGCAGAGCTTCGCGTGACCGTCTTTATAGAGGATCGCGGAATGCTGACTGCTCCCGGTGCCTCCTCTCGGGCTGGCGCAGAAGAACCGGGTGCCAGGACCGGCAACGTTCGCACCGCACCAGATCTGGTTATCGGCGGAGCGAAACTGCACCGACTGCTCGGCGTCGGGGGGCCCGCCGGGGCTTGCCTTGTACACGCGGAAGTTCGCGCCGCGTCGATTACAGCCGGCGACCGCGGCGCCCTCTTTGATCTCGACCGGGCTTGCGGTCGAGCATGTCCAGCCTCCCGGGAACGTAACCTGGGTGCTGGCGGCCGGCCCCCGATACCGCCTCGATCGGGATTGCTTGCGGCGGGACCGGTGTGACGAACTCAAGCTTTGCCGCGGACCAGGGCGTGACCGCGGTGGTGCTCGGCTGACAGCTGAGCCACGCTCGTTTGGTTTCGCGCATCCCCAGCCGCACGGAACCAGCGCCCGCTCGCCGTTTTCGGTGATCCCCCAGGCGCAGATCACGCCCTCCTTCGGGCCGCTGGGGCGGACCGGCAGATAGCGAGCCCGACCCAACCACGTGTCGAACTCTTCCTCGACCGCCCGCTCAATAATCAACCTCGCCCCGAGCCGGGCAAGCTCAGACAGCATCTTCTGCGGGTCATCGACCATCCCCCTGGACATCAGCTTGTCGATACTCGCGTGCATCTCCGCCGACGGCGGTACGGTGCGTCTCACGGCGTAGGCCTCCTTCATCGTCTGCCAGGACCCGAGGGAACCTACGCCGTCGCTATGACAGCACCGGCTCGACTATTTACAGCAGCTCTGAGACGCAACCCGCTTGGATTCTGCGCCCTGGTTTGACGTCGGCACGGGCACGTGGTGCGCCGCTGGCGACGAGACCACAGCGCGGGGCCGACCCCCCGCGGAGGACCGAACGCCACCGCGGAGGGTCGGCTTGATACGCAGCTTTGTAATCGTTGGACGAATCTCACGCGGGCCGCTTCCTGGTTGCCTTGGGCGAGACCGGCACGGGCGGCGGGGATGCGGGTTGCCGGATCCATCTGGTTGGTGCCCATCGCGATTCGGGAATCGGCGTCCGGCGTGATCACTTCGACGCGGCCGCCCTGCTGACGCAGCGTCTCGACCTGGCCCTCCAGTGCGGTCCATGGTTGTCCCTTTCGCTGATTGTCGTGGTGGCCGCCGAGCGGCGGCAGATAGCCGGGGCGGTGTCTCATCAGACGCTCACGGCTTGCGTACGTGGCTCATCTCTGTAGCTGGGGGTGTACGTGTGAATGACTGAGCCACTGGTGAACTCGCGGACGTGGGTGAGCGTGAACGCCACCGAGGAGGTGTCAACGTCTTCGAACAGGCGCTGGCCAGCGCCGACCACGACGGGCATGAACCACACTTGAAGCTCGTCGATGAGCGCCGCGCGCAGGAGTGTGTCGTCGAGCCGGCTGAGGCCCCACTTGATCAGGTCCTTCCCCGGCTGTGCCTTGAGCTGCTCGATGGCGCCGACGAGGTCCGGCCCGAGAAGGGTGGCGTTCCACGTCGCTTCGCTCAGTGTCCGGGAGGCGACGTACTTGGGCATCGCATTGATCCTCTCGCTGAGAGGTCCCCCAGTGGCGGATCCCCAGCTATTCCGGAAGAACTCGTAGGTCACGCGACCCATGAGAAACGCCTCGTAGTTGTCCAGCTCCTGCAGGGTCCAGCGGCTGGACTCCTCGTCAAAGAGCGACCAGCGGTCGGGCGACCCGATCACGCCGTCGAGGGATGCGAGTGTGGATTCGACGAGCTTGCGCATGACTTCCTTCCTCCTGTGGTCTTATCGGGCTACTGCGTTGAACCGGCGGGCCCCGAGGTCAGTCGCCGGAGGCCGGATGGTCGGGATCGTCGAATGTGCGGTAGTCGCCGATCAGTTCGGGCTGTGTGACGGTGGCCGGCTGCTCGTGGCGATCCTCCGCTCCGGCTACGAAGGCTTTGAACGAGTCCAGCGCTTGCACGCCGGTCGTGCTGCCCTCATCGGTGTATAGGTGTACGAATTGGCGCTGGTCGGGGAGATAGAACGCCGCATACCGAAGACCGGCCGGTCGTGTCTCTGCGAGCTCGTCGAACACCGCCCGCACGAGGGCCGCGTTCTCCTCTTCACGTCCCGGCTTGACGGTGTAGGTGACCATCGTGTGTCGCATCGTTGACTCCTGGTTCGTTGTATGGGCCGTGGCTGTTGAATCGCTTGGCCTGCTGCGCGTCAAGTGGCAGGCTCGGGCTCTGGGCCCCGGAGGGCGGTCGCGGCGACTGCCGTTGCCATCTCGTCCTTGCGGATCAGGAGGAACGTGACTGGTATCGCGAGCAGCGCAATCGCGCCGGACACCCAGAGCGCGGAGTGAAATCCGCCTGTGAGCGCCGCGTGGACGGTGTCCCCGCCGCGCAGGAGGGTGTTGTAGTGGCTGGCGGCGATGCTCGAGGCGATCGCGATGCCGAGCGCGCCGCCGAGCTCCTGGGAGGTGTAGATCAGCCCGGAGGCGACCCCGGCTTCGTGTTCGGCGACGCCGGCGAGCGCGGCGATCGATACCGGAATGAACGCGAACGCGCTTCCCATCCCGACAGCCACTAGGAACGGCCCGAACAGGTTCGCCCAGTAGTGACCGTGCACCGGCGCTTGGGTGGTCCAGAGGATGCCGACGCCGATGACGGTCATTCCGAACGCCATCACCAGCTTCGCGGAGCCTTTTGTGACGAGCAGCTGGGAGACGCCGGCGAACAGCATCGAGGTGATCCCCGCCGCGGCCCACGCAAAGCCGCCCTGCAAAGCAGAGAAGCCGAGCACCTGCTGCATGTACAGGGTGCCGATGAAGATGAACGAGTAGAAGCTTGCTCCGAGCAGCACGCCGACAGCGTTCGCTCCGGCGAGCGTTGTCAGGCGGAAGATCCGCAGCGGCATCAGTGGTGCCTCGCCGCGGCTCTCGATCGTCAGGAACGCTCCGAGCAGCGCGATGGCGATCGCCAGCTCGGCGATCGTGCGCGCCGCGCCCCAGCCGACTCGCGGGGCTTGCGCGATCGCGTACGCGAGCAGCACGAGCGCGGCGGTCACGGTCACCGCGCCGAGCGGGTCATAGCGTCGCCGTGGGGTGTCTACGCGGGTCTCGGGCACGACCCGTCGAACGAGCAGTAGCGCGATCACGCCGACCGGGACGTTCAGCAGGAAGATGTACTGCCATCCGGCGAACCGCGTCAGCAGGCCGCCGAACACGACCCCGAAGGTTGCACCGAGGGCGGCGAGACCTCCCCAGATGCCGAGCGCCTTGTTGCGTTCGGCGCCCTCGGTGAACATGTTGCGAACGGTCGACAATGCGGCTGGGAGGAACATTGCGGCGCCGAGACCTTGGACGGCGCGCATCGCGATCAGGACCGCCTCGCTGCCGGCGAGCGACGCTCCCAGCGAAGCGGCTGTGAAGACGACCAAGCCGGCAATGATCATGCGGCGGCGCCCGAGGAGATCGGCGGCCCGGCCGCCGAGCAGCAGAAACCCACCGTAAGCCAGCCCGTATGCGGTCACGACCCACAGCAGGCTCGTCTGTGAGAAGTGCAGCTTTCGCCCGATCGTGGGCAGGGCCGTGTTGACGATCGTCAGGTCCATGACCGTCATGAACGCGGCCACGGCAAGGAGCGAGAAAGCTCGCCAGCGATGAATAGTCGGGGTTGCGGACGTCATCGGACCTCCTCTGAGTCGGAGTTCGCCGCCTTCCAGAGGCGGCCTCACTAATCCGACGCAGCACGCGCGGCGATTTGGACAGCCGCCTCACAGATCCAGCAGGCGCCGCTCGAGCTCCGCCCGCTCGACGGCGTTGGCGCTCAGCTTGATCGCGGTCTCGTAGGCGCGCGCGGCGGCCTCTCGCTCGCCGGCGCGCTTGAGCAGCTCGGCATGGGCGGCGTGCAGCGGCTGGTAGTGCGCGAGCACCGGATCGTGTAGCAGCGGCGAGAGCAGGTCGAGGCCCGCCTTAGGGCCGTCGGCGAAGCCAACGGCGACTGCACGGTTGAGCTCGACCACCGCGGTCGGTGTGAGCTTCACGAGCGCACCGTAGAGTTCGGCGATCTGCCCCCAGTCGGGCTCGTCTTCTATCTGGAGCGCCGTGATCGCCGCCTGCAGCTGGTACTGACCCGGGCGCCGCAGACGCACGGAACGCTCCAACGCCCGAAGGCCCTCGCGGACGCGCGCTTTGTCCCACCGTGAGCGGTCCTGCTCGTCGATCGCGAGGTAGCGGCCGTGCTCGTCGACACGCGCGAGGCGCCGCGAGTCATGCAGCAGCATCAGCGCGAACAGTCCCCACACCTCGGCGTCGTCGGGCATCAGCTCGCGCAGCAGCAGACCGAGCCGGATCGCTTCGTTGCACAGCTCTTCGCGCACGAGACGGTCGCCCTCGGTTGCTGAGTAGCCCTCGTTGAAGATCAGATAGACCACGCGGAGCACCCCCCGCACTCGGTCCGGCAGCTCTTCGTCGTGCGGCACCTCATACGGGATCCGAGCGTCGGCGATCTTCCGCTTGGCCCGCACGATCCGCTTACCCATCGTCGGCTCGGCAACAAGGAACGCGCGCGCAATCTCGCCGGTCGTGAGGCCACCGAGCGCCCGCAGCGTCAACGCCACCCGCGCGGACACATCCAGCGCCGGATGACAGCACGTGAAGATCAGCCGCAGGCGATCGTCGACAATCGAGCTCTCTTCGATCACGGCCCGGTGCTCCTGCTGGTCGAGGCGTACGAGCTCTGCGAGACGCTCGGCACGATCCGCCACTGAGCGATCGCGGCGAAGGCGATCGATCGCGCGCCGCCGCGCTGTGACCGTGAGCCACGCGCCCGGATTCGCCGGAACGCCGTCGCGCGGCCACGTCGTGAGCGCGGCCGCATAGGCGTCCTGAACCGCGTCCTCGGCCAGCTGAAAATCGCCCACATGGCGAATCAGAGTCGCCAGCACGACGGCCCGCTCGTCGCGAAACGCGCGGGCGACCACATCCGCCGTCGGAGCACTCAACCGGCCCCGCCCATGACGGGCCGGACCTCAACGCGTCCGTAGCGGATCAACGGAATCCGCTTGGCCAAGTCCAAGGCCTGATCGAGGTTCTCGGCCTCAACCAGGTAGTAGCCCGCGAGCGCCTCCTTAGTAATCGCGAACGGGCCGTCCGTGAGCTCCGTTTCGCCGGACATCGCGCTAACCGTCGTGGCGGTCGTGGTCGGGTGCAGGCGGCCGGCCGCAACCAACAACCCGGCCTCCTCGAGGCTGCGGCTCAACTCCACAAAAATCGGAATCTCGGCCTCGCGCTCCGCGAGCTCCTCGCCTTCGACCTCTGTCGCATACAACAAAAGCATGTACTGGGACATCATCCCTCCTCGTTGACTTTGTCAATACGACGCAGCGCGGCTGCGAATTTGGACACCCGTCGCGGAGCCGGGGGCGCATCACAGCGCCGCGACGTCTGGCCGTCAGCGCGGCCCCTGCAAGCGGAAGCTGAGATCAAAGCGAAAGCCGCGACCGGCCCTCACGAGACGGCTGCAACGCAGGAGACTCCAGCCTCCCCTGGCCCGCTCCGCCGCGGCGACCGGCCGCTCGATACAGCGATAGCCGCCGACCGGGCAGCGCCATCGATCCACCGGTCGAGTTACAAAAGCGCTGCGCTGATGCTCGCGTAGGCTGAGCAGCCGGGCGAGCGGGATGGGGGTGCTGTTCCCTGAATATCGCCTGGCCCCCGAGCGGTCCTCGGTCGCGTTCGTGGCGAAAGGCAGGGCGACTGGACGCGTCCGTTCGCGTGCGTGCGCGCCCTGCTGCGAGCACAAAGCGAGGCGCACCCCAGGTGCGAGGCGCGCCACGCAAAGTCGGGAAGACAGGTCCACGCCCTGATCCCGCTGCAGCCATCGACGGTCGTCGGCTACGAGTGTTGCGAGATTGGCGAGTTGCGAGACCAGCTCCGTGTGGGCAGCTCTGCCTTGCTTTGGCGCCGCGACGAGCGTGCCGGACTTGCGCTGGCACCGCGAGCAGCACTGAAGCACCGCGACGGCTGCTCGGGCGGTACATGAGGGCCGGCTCGGCACGAAAACCGGATCCGCCGTCCACGGCTACGACTGGTTGCTGGAGCTCGTCGACCCGGCTACGCCGCCAACCGGCGCCGGACCTGGCGGGTAGCGGCGTTAGGTCTGTGCCGGCATCGCTGCGCGGATCTTGGCGGTGTCGACGAACTGCTCGAACCGGACGATCTTGGCTCCTCGGACCACGAAGTGGTGGGCGACTCGCACGTTGATATCTCGACCGGTCGCTTTGTTGGTGGCGGTGTAGCGAGCGAGCACGACAATGTTCTCGCCGTCGACGACGTAGGTGTCGTCGTGTGCCACCCAGCTGTCCCAGTCGCGGGCGAGGGCTTCCATGACGTTTGTGGTGACGCCGCTTGGTGTGCGGTAGGTGCCGGCGAGCGGGAATCCCGCCATCTCGGTCCACTCGACGTCGTCGGCCAGCGTCGCGCGGAGTGCCTCTAGGTCGCCCCGCGCCGAGGCGAGGTATTGCCGGCGGACGACGTCCGCCGGCAGGGTTGAGGTGTCGCTGTCGCCCGGCATCTCAGCCCCAGCTCATTTCACCCAGCGCGACCTTTGGCCCGATCTGGGCGGCGATCAGCATCCCGGAGTTCGGGTAGCGCCGGACGAGCTCGTCCGTGACGGCGGCACCACTCGCCGCCGCGGCGAGGACCTCCTCGAAGCTTGTGAGGTACTCGCGCGTATATTGGATCGCGCTTACGTCGGCGGCGGCGGCCGGCAAGCGGTGCCCGGGCACGACCAGCTGCGGCTCGAGCGCCTCCATCTCGTCGAGGACAGCGATCCAGGCCGTGCGCTGCTCGAGGGTGGCGGTGTCGGCAGTCCAGACGTGCTCGTCACTGAACACCAGCACGCCACCGACGATCGCGCGCTCGTCGGCCTGCCAGAGGTAGTGGCGGTCCGGGATCGTCTCGTGCCCGCCGCGCAGCTCGAAGCGGTGCCCTTCGAAGAGGATGTCGTCGGTCAGGGGAGCGAGCTCGACCAGGCGTGTCGGGCGATTGTTGCCGACCGGCTCCCATGCCTTGAGCTTGCCTTCGTATTTCTCGCGGATGTGATGGATGACCAGCGGGGTGGCGAGCAGCTCGGCGTGTGGGAACGCGTCGGCGAGGACCTCGGCACCCCAGTAGTAGTCGGGATCGGCGTGGCTGATCAGCACCTTGGTCAGGGCCTTGCCGGTGTCCAGAACCTCCGCGACAAGACGATGTCCGTCGGCTCGGGTGAACCCGGCGTCGATCAGCATCGCGTCCCGCTCGCCGGTGATCAGGGTCGCGGTCTTGTTCTTGGAACCGACCGGGAAGTCGAGGTCGATGATCTTGATCTCAAGTGAGCTCATGCGTGTCCTTGCCGTTGATGGACACGAAAAGTATCTGCTCAGGCAGATACTGTCAAGGCAGGTATAGTCGTGATCCGTCCCGCCCCCGAGCATGGCTTCAGGAAGGCGCCCGCCCAATGACCCCCAGCAAGACCACGAAGCCCGAGATCAACACCGCCCAAGAGGCGGCCAACGATGACCTCGTGCTCGCTTTCGGACACCTGCAGGGCGCCGCCAACCGGCTCGCTTACCTTCTCGGCCGTGCGCTCGAGGAGGGCTGCGGTATCAGTCACCTCGTGTTCGAGGTGCTCATGATCGTCGGCCGCGCCGGGCCCGAAGGGCTGCCGATGCGCTCCATCGCACAGGAACGCGTGCTGTCCACCGGCGGCGCCACCCGGCTCGTAGATCGCATGGAGACAGCGGGGCTGGTCACCCGCACGGCCGACGCCGAGGACCGCCGAGGCATCCGCGTCCGCCTCACACCCGCCGGCGAGAAGACTGCCGTGCGCGCCGCACGCCTACACGTCGAGAACGTCCGGCGCTTCCTGCTCGAGCCGCTCCCCGACCCGCATCGTGACCAACTCGTCGAGGACCTGCGGACCCTGAGTCATACCGCCCGCGACGCGCTCCCCCGCCTGAAATGACAGACCGAGGTCCGTGCCGACCTCCGACTGCTCACTCACGAGCGCCGGATCGTACGCAGGCAACTCCGCCTGGCGCGGCGACTAGCGACACCTGGTTTCGGGACGCGAGGAGCCCGGAATCCACACGCATGAGCGACCCGCTAAGCGCGGATCTCGCGCACCTGCGGCCCGCCGTCGCAGCCGAGACCGGTCGCACCGACTCAGGAGACGCGGCTGCCGCGCTGAGCAGGGCCCATGTAGTCGCCGACGAGATGCGCGTGCGACAACGAAGGCAGGTCTGCGTCGGCCATCGCGAGCCGGCCCGAGCGTGGCTCCTTCACGCCTACACCGGTCACGGCGGCGCGCAGGCGTTTGGCGAAACGCCGCTCGGGACCTTGTAGTCGCGTGACGTCTCGGCTGGCCCAGGAGCGTCTCGCCGAGTTCCGCCCAGCAGGCCCGGGCTGCCGCTGATCGGCGCGCCCTGCGGTGGCGATGACCTACGGCCCCGTGCCGTTTACCGATCGTTGGGCGGTCTTCATTGTGTGCCGGAGAGAGCGCGTTGCACGTCGGCGGCGGTGACAGCACCCTCGCTTGTCCCGATGCAGGTCTTGGCAGCGGTGAGGACGGTCGGTGCGTGCAGGTCGACTCCCGCGGCGTTGACCGTCTCGAGAGTCAGTTCTCCTTGGCTGGTGGGATCGGGGAAGTTGGAGGTGCCGTGATTGCGAAGGCATTTTGCGAACGCGAGGATGTGTTGTTCGCGCGCGCTGTGCTGTCGCGCAAGCTGGGTCGGGCTGATGTTGCTCGGGGTGGGCAGGATCGCTCGACAGGCGTTCTGTGCGCTCTTGAACGCCGGGGAGGGGTGGGTCGGGATCGTTGCTGTTAGGTAGGCGACTTGTTGACCGTTGTGGTCGGTCATTGTCGGGTCTGGGAAGCTCGGCATGCCGTGGTTGCGCATGCAGCTTGAGTACTGGAACGCTGCGGTTGTGAAGCTCGAGGGCGACGCCGTGTTCGGACTGGCGGGCGAAGAGGAGTCGCACCTCGCGGCGAGCAGCGCGACGCTCGCGATCGCCGCTGCGATCGGCTTGGCACGTCGTGACGGGGTGCGTGCTGCGCAGAGCAGGTTCGTGTGTGACGGTCGGATGCTCTCCATCGCGGTGGCCTCCTCTGATGCGGTGAGGTGCGGCTGGTCAGTCCTAGGGGGCGGGTGGCGTTCAGTGGGTCGCATAGCGGGCGAGCAGGGGGATGAGCGCCTGCGCGTTGGGACTGCCCCAGCCAGTGACGGGGTCCCAGCCGGGCGTTGCCATGTAGCCGGTCATCGGGTGGCCGGGGAATGCGGGTGTGTTGTTGCCCGTTGTGATGTCGTGGAGGGCGTTCTGATCGGAGGCGCTCCGGCCGATGCGGTAGATCGCGGGGTTGACGACCCCGAGGTGGCGGCCGGCGTACTGGTCGGCCAGGGCAATCAGGCCCGCCCAGAGCGGAGCGCTCGCGCTGGTGCCGCCGCTGTCGCGGATCGTGTACCGGTTGGCGCCGTCGCTGATGACGAGTGCCATACCCGTGTGCGGTGAGGCGTCCGCGGATACGTCCGGTACGCCACGGGTGGCTGCGATGCCGGGCACACCGTTCTGGTAGCCGGGCCGGGCGAAGAGGCGGCTGAACCCGCCGCCGGAGGCCTGGAACTGTGTTCCGGGGCTGCCGAACGGGAGTCCCCATGCGGTCTCGCTGAGATAGGAACCCGTCGCGTGACTGGCGTTGAGGCTGGTGCCGCCTGTGGCAAGCACGAGCGGGTCGGCGGCCGGCAGGTTGACCTCCTTGACGGGAGGGAACGCACCACCGGTCAGGCCCTTGATCACCGCGCACGGCTCGCCGACGGCACCGATGTCGCCGGAGGCGGCGATCACGGTCACGTGCCGAGCAGCGGCGGCCTCGAGCGCGCTGTTCAGCTGATCGACCTCGGTCGGGGTGTCACAGTGTTCTCCGCCCGTTTGGCTGGCGGCGCTGATCGAGATCACGCCTCCCTGTGTTGATCCGACCCGGATCGCGGCGGTCGCGGCCGCGATCGCGTTCGCCGGATTGTTCAGCGAGGTCGACGGGACAAGGACGATTGTGATCGCGGCCCCGGGGGCGACCGCGTGCACGTTCTCGACGTCCAAGACCTCCTCGCCGTTAGCGAGCCATGGGGACGCCGAGCCGGTGAGGCTCGTGACCACCTTGAGGTGCGCGGCGGGGAGCCCGAACACGCTGTCGAACCGCGCCATGTCCTGACGCAGGTCGCTGACGACAGGCACGCGCAGCTGTGTCTCGGCGAGCTCTGGGAGCACGACCGTTTGACCTCGACCGTCGATCCCGCGCTCGAGCAGCGGCCGGATCCCGTAGGCGACCTCGATCTGCTTGGGCGTGTAACAGGTGGTAAGCGAGTCGCAGTCCAGCGGCCCGCTGGCCGGTGTGGTGGCCGACTGGTGCGCGGCTGGTGCCTGCCTCGGCGTCGTGCGAGTGACGCCGACCGGCCGGAGATCGGCGCCGACCAAACCGTCGGCCGTTGGGAGACATGTCTTGATCGCGGCCTTCACGGCCGGTGAGGTCAGGTTGACCTGTCCGCCGCCGTTCGCGCCATGAGGTCCATTTGGGTTCACCGCCGGCATGTGCGCGACTCCGTGGGCGCGCATGCAGGCGGCAAACGCCTCCAGGTGCGCGACCTGCCGGGGATCCAGCTGGGCAAGTCCACGTGTGGCGCCGGGCGCGGCCGATCCGCCGCCGCAGCCGGCGACAAGCACCGCGATTCCCGCGAGTGCGATTCCGGCTTTGAGTGCCCGCATGGTTGGCTCCTTCTCCCAGGTCTCCAAGTTGTCCTCTCGAAGGTATGGGCGCTTTCGTCGACGCACATCGGGCCTGCGGATGAAGCCGGCACGACTCGAGCGGGGTCCTGCCACGCGATCTCATCCGCTCGGCGCGGCGTTTCGCGCCGGAAGGATGAGGCAGACCGGGACATCGCCGCGTATCGTCGACGGATGCAGCAGATCCGGGCCGGACGCCTGCCGGGACGCCTTCGACCTCAAAGGGCAGTACAGGTCGATCCGGGTCTCGCGCTCGGCCTGGTGTGGGTAGTCGTGGTGCTCGCGGTCGAGAGCTCCTCGCACACGCATGTCGCGATCCCGGCGGCGCTCCGCGGTACGACCGCAGGCTGGCTGCTTTCCGGGTGCGCGATCGCGGTCGCCCTGGCGGCACTCGCGTTGCGCCACAGGCAGGCCTTGATTGCATTGTTCGCGGTCGCTGCCGCGGTCGTCGCGGCGCCAGCCGTCTTGCTCCTCCTCGGCCCGACGCTGGTAGCGCTGTACACGGTCGCGCTCACCCTCGGCCGGCGCGAAACGGCGATCGCCGCCGTAGGCGTCGTCGCGGCCTTCGTGCTGCAACGACTTGGGTGGGGTCCGACCGGCGCCAACACCCTGCCGATTGTGCTGATCGGAACGGTCGCCTCGGCCGGACTGGGCCTCTACGGCGGGGTTCGCCGCGAGATCTTTCGCGAGCGGACCGTCTTCGAGCAGCGACAAGAATCGCTCGAGGCCGAGCGAACCGTCGCCGAGCAGCGCATTCGCATCGCCCGCGAGCTCCACGACGTGGTGGCACACACCCTCAGCCTGATCATCGTCCAGTCCGAGGTCCTGCGGACGAACCTCGCCGACGAACAACCTCGCGCGAGCGCCGCGGAGATCGCCGAGCTCGGGCGCGACGCGATGGCCGAGCTGCACCGGACCCTCGAGCTTCTGCGTGGCGGCGATGAGCTCGCCGAGCGCGCCCCGCGGCCGGTGCTCTCCGAGCTGCAGCAGCTCGTCAATCAGAGCCGCAGCGGCGGACTCGATGTCGAGCTCGGCATCCAGGGAGCGGTCCGTCCGCTCCCGGCGAGCTTCGAGCTCTGCGCCTACCGGATCACGCAGGAGGCGCTGACGAACGTACGCAGGCACGCCGACGCCGCGCACGCGACCGTCAAACTCCGCTTCGGGCCCGACGCGCTCGAGGTGTCAATCGAGGACGACGGCGCCGGCGCCGCGGCCGCGGCAGGCGCCGCCGGTCACGGACTGCGCGGCATGCGCGAGCGCGCGGCGATGCTGGGCGGCGCGGTCAACGCCGGCCCACGCGAGCAGGGCGGCTACCGCGTCAGCGCGATTCTGCCCTACCCGGAGCCACTATGAGACAGCGCCTGCGGGTGATCATCGCCGACGACCAACCACTGCTCCGCGCAGGATTCAAAGCGCTGCTCGAGAGCGCCGGCGACATCGAGATCGTCGCCGAGGCCGGCACCGGCGAGGAAGCGGTCAACCAGTCACGGCGCCACATGCCCGACGTCGTGCTGATGGACATCCGAATGCCCGGCATGGACGGGATCGAGGCAACCCGACAGCTGACCCGAACACGAGTCCTGATCCTCACGACGTTCGGTCTCGACGAGTACATCATCCAGGCGCTCCGGGCCGGCGCATCCGGATTCATCCTCAAAGACACCCGCGTCGAAGATCTCCTCCACGCCGTACGAACCGTCGCCGCCGGCGAAGCGTTCCTCTCACCCGCCGTCACCAAACAACTACTCGACCAGGTCGCGCGACGCTTACCCGCCGCGGTAGACCGCCGCCCCGAGCAACTCTCCGCGCTCACCGAGCGCGAACTCGCAGTACTGCGGATGCTCGCGGCCGGACTCAGCAACACTGAGATCGCATCCGCACTGGTCCTCAGCGAAGCGACCGTCAAGACTCATGTATCGAAAGTCCTCCAGAAACTCACGCTCCGCGACCGGGTACAAGCCGCGATCTTCGCTTACGAAAGCGGGCTGATCGAGCCCGGCAAGCCGCCGTCATAGAAAACAACGCGCCGTCCAATGCTCGTCGTTGCTGTCGCGCAACGGAGCCCCGCGCCTACTGCCGACGCAAGCTTCTTGGACCAAGAGCAGCCGTGCCCTGGCCAATGCCGATAACGACACGACCATTGCCGACAACTCACCAGCTCCCGCCCCTCGGGAAGGCCACGCTTAAGGTCCGCCGCGCGCGCGAGACGTGATCCGAAGGGAGATCTAGGACGCGCGCGGAAGGCGCGACTGTCGTCCGGCCGGCCGAGGAGCCAAATTGCACCGGTGCTCTAGCCTCTCGCCCGCCATCGGCACGAACGTGATCACGCGCTCGACGTCGTCGACCCGTCGCCGCTCGTAGAGCCAAGCAGCCACGATTTCGACGTCCACCCCCAGCGCGTCAGGCTACCGCTGTCGGACATACGCAGCCACGCGACCACCGTGACCGGCCAATGCCCGCGCCAGCATGAAGGCAGGGCTCGCAGGCAGGCGATCCAAGAGACCCCGTATTCGCCAGCAGCGAGGCCCGCCGCGAACTCGGCGAACTGGTCGCCGTCGTCGACGATCCCGAAGACCTGCAAAGTCGCGGATGCAGGTTTCTCGCATCTGCCCTCCTTTGCCGGCACAGCAGGGAACAGGGCCATGCGCCCTGCTACGCGCGGTAAGCGGCACCAGTCGGGTGGCCTGGACCGTCAGGGCCAGCGGCAACGCTACGCGAAGTTCGGCGGTCGGTGCCCGCCAGACCGGCCTGAAGATCACGGATGATCGCGCCAAGAATGCCCGATGCGAGAAGGCCCGGCCCGAGTGGCCCGGACTGATTCTCCCCAACCGGCGGCAGCTTCCGTAGTGCAGCTCGGACCTCGTCGGGCATGCTGGCGAGCTGCCGGCCAATCTCTTCGCTGACCGCCTCTGGACGCTCCGGGGCGGCCAGCCCCATGGCTTTGGCGGCGTACGCCGCGGCACCGAGGGCATGGGCCCCCATGTGCGGTATCGCTGAAGCCTGCCCGGCCGCTTGAGCCGCAGCGGCCGCCGCAGGACCAACGCAATGTGCGGCGCCACCGGCGAAACGGCGGCGGATCTGTTCGGCCACGTCAAGCTCTCCACGCGCGAAGGCTCGGGTTCGGGCGATCGCGTCATACGGGCGACTGTCGCCCGGAGCCTCCGCCTCAAAGAACGGGAGTACACGTTCGGCGCAATCAGCCGCCCATGCCGCCACGGTCCGTCGTTCGGCTTGGGTCAGCGTCTGCGGAGAACGCACAGCGGGATTCTGCCGACTCCAGCGCGCTCACCCGCTTTGAATTGGCCACGAGCACGAGACAGTCACCGACGACATCCTCGGAATACGCGGAACTCGCATCGCTGAGCCGGCTGTTCGTCGCGTGTTGGTCCCCCAGCCCGGACGTCCGGTTCCGGGGGCTTGTGTCTGTTGGGCCCGGTGACTCCGGACGGGCTAGGCTGCCGCTGGTGACCGGAGAGTCCTACAACGCGAGTCCCGTGCGGGGCGACCTTAGAGAACTGCTCGTGCTGCTGCATGGTGCTGACGTGCCAGCGAACACGATCCAGGTCACCTACCGCGTTTGGCGGCATCAGGAGCGTCTACACGCAGCGTTCCGCGCCAATGCGGAGGAGCAGCAGCGACGAGGCGCGTCGACGCGAACGTTCAGCCTTGGCAGCGGGACGCCTCAGCCGACAGAGATCGAGGAAACCGTGCGGATCTGGCGTGACGGCAACCGGGTCCGCATCGAGTATCACGGAGGGGCGCGAGACGGCTATTACGCCGTCGCTGACGGGCCGCTGTGGTGGATGTGGGACGAGCGGAACGGAGCCCACAGCAACCAGGACGATCGCAGCGTCGGTAGCGGCGTCGGGGAAGAACTTCAAATCATGCGGAACCCGACACCGTTGCTGAGTTCGCTGCGGTTTCAGCCCACCGGAAGCTCCGAGACCGCCGGGCGGCCGACGATCAGTGCGCGCGGCATCCCGCGGCCGCAAGATGCCCGACGTGGACCGCCGGGATTCGAACTCGACGAACTTGGTACGGGCGCCGACTATTACGAGCTCGAGATCGATCGGCAGTTCGGTGTTCTTCTCGCCGTCACCGCGATCCGAGACGGGCAGCCTTTCCACAAGATCACGACGCTCGTGGCGGCGTTCGATCAGCCGATCCCGGACGACACATTTCGGTTCGAACCGCCAACCGGCGAGCCGATCCAAACGCGGACGTGGCACGAGTCCAACGTTGAGCACGTCACGCTCGTCGAGGCGCAACAGCGCGCGCCGTTCACGGTCCTGATGCCCGACACCGTTCCTGCCAACTGGCAGGTCCAGTGCAGGCTCATCCCGCCATCCGAGCGTCCACCCTCACCCATGCAGATCGGCGTCATCTACTGCTCGACGGATGGCCACGAAAGCATCTCGCTCAGCCAATTCCCTGCGGGAGGGTCAAATCCGTACAGGGAACTGGGCGATGGAGAGGGCTGGGAGACCGTCGCACGCCAGGGGATCGAGATGAGGACGAGACCAGCCACGTGGGGCCAGGCACAGGTCGAACTCCAAAGCGAAGGCACGTTCGTTCACCTCATGTCCGACAACCTCACCCGAGACCAGGTCCTGACGATCGCAGCTGGCCTGCGACCCGCACCAACCACCAGCAGCATCTAACGCTCCACGGACTCGCGCCGCGGACCTGCCTTCACCTCAAGGGGGACATCCCGACGACGCATCGCGGAGTTGCGGAAGGCGCGCACACGAGGGCTTCGCGGAGTCAGGGCCGAAAGCTCCGGCAGGGGCGCGCGTGCTCTGTCGGCTGGGCGCCGACGGTTGCAGCGGCAGGTGGTGAGACGATTCTGGTGTGAGTTCCGTTAGCCGATGTGTTCTCGCCGGGCTCTTGGCGATTCTCGCTGGCGGCTGTGCTGGGGCCACGAATCATTCGAATCCAAGGGGGAACGAACAGGCGACCGCCGTCGCAGACTACGGGCAGGCAGCGGAAGTCAGCTGCACGACCGGCGAAGCGAAGGGCAAGCCGCTCACCGCTTCGTGCGTGTTCGTCCTCGCGGACGGTCGGCGTTTCACCTGCCCGGAGCGCTTCGCCCACGCGGTTCAAACGGCGAGCTCGCTCGAGCGCTCCACGGCGTGCCGGGCGATTGCGCCCTTGCACCTGAGCACGGCCGTCCGGCGAGTGACCGCGACGATCGAATCGGCGCAGGCATGCTTGAGCTCGCACAAGCTGCGGGCGATCGGCAACGCGGTCCTGCCGCCACTGGCCGCCCCGAGCAGCCCCGACGGTGAGTTGATCGTCGGGTACCTGCCCAACGGGGCACTGATCGCCTTCTACCGCGACAGCGAGAAGGCCACGCGCCTCGAGCCCGCAGTGCTTAGAAATGCCCGCCGCATCCACGCGCAAGTGGAACGTCGCGGCAGCGCGACGATCTTCTGGTGGCGACCGCCGACCCCAACGCTTCGTGTTGCGGTACAGGACTGCCTACCAGCTGCCTAATGAATGCCGCGTACTCATCGCATCGCACACCTGCTTCCGCCCTCCGGCATGTATCCCGGAGTCAGCCCCGGCGCACCTGCGTTGCGCGGACCTCAGGTGACGAGGTTCTCGCCGCGGTCCGCTCGCCCTTTTCGTGAGGGCGTTCCTTATCGCGCTCGCTTGAGCGTTGCCCCGATCTCGGAGGTGAGCAGATAGAGGTCCAGCCGGTCGGGATCGTCCGGCTCGAACGGGTGAAAGCCCAAGCGCTCCCACCACGTCCGGGCACTTTGGTTCAGCGCGGTGACGACGACGGCGCGGCAGGCCGCCTTCTCGTTGAGTTCGACGGCTGTCGCGAGGACGTGCGCCGTGAGGGCGGTCCCGACACCGAGGTTCGCGTAGCGGCGGTCGACCGCCAACCGGCCGAGCAGGAGTGCCGGAACCGGGTCCGGGGCCCCCTTTGCGACGAGTTCTGGCGCCGATGACCGATCGATGCCGGTCATTGCGATGCTGGCGTATGCCACGACGAGGTCGTCGGCGTCGGCGATGACCCATGTGGCGGCTGTGTCACGACGGCGGTTCTGGCCGGCGTACCGACGCACCCACGCGTCAAGGGCCGCTTCGCCGCTGTCGAACTGCTCGCGGTGGTGGCGGCGTGGGTCGAGCAGCGCCGGCCGGCGGAGTTCAGTCAAGCCAGCTGAAGGTGCGCTTGCGTCGCATCGCGGTCGCGAGCCGGTCGTTGACCTCGGCCGGCCGTTCGAGTGCCTCGGTGAACGCGACTGCGGCCTCGCGGGTCAGGCGGATGCTTGAGCGCTCAGCGAGGATCTCCTCGGCCTTCGCCGCCGCAGCTTGGACTACGAACGCCGACACGTTGAGATGCGATGCCGCGGCTGCTCGTTCGAGCAGCGCCTTATCAGCGGGCCCAACCCGGATCTGGAGTCGTTCTTCCTTGGTCGGTGACATGTGCTCACAATGGCAGTACAGCGGTGGGTTGTCAAGCCAACCCATCCCAAGGGAGGACTCATGGATTCCGTTCTACTGGACGTGGCCGGTTACCGTCGATCGCCTGCGACGATGCCGGGCTACCACCGCGGGCGCCCGCCGCGCAACAAGGGCGAGCGGTACCCCGCGGACCGGCCGACGGTCGAGGAGATCGTCGCGGTCATGCGAACGGTCGGCGGCCGCGCCGACGGCCACCGACTCCGCGCGTTGATCGTGCTGCTCTGGCGCGCCGGCCTGCGGATCGGCGAAGCGCTCGAGCTCCACGAGAGCGACTTGGACCGATCCCTCGGCGCAATCCTCCTCCGTCGTGGCAAGGGAGGCAGACGCCGCGAGGTCGCAATCGATCGCTGGGCGTGGGACCAGCTCGACTCGTGGATCGAGATTCGCCGCCAGCTCCCGGTCGGTGCGCTTCTGTGCGTGATCCACGGACCGACCGCTGGTCGGCGTTGGGAGGCCTCGGCCGCGCGCAAGCAACTGCACCACGCGGCTGCCGCGGCCGGCGTCCGACGACGATTCGCGCCGCACCAGCTTCGGCACGCGCACGCCGTCGAGATGGCTCACGAGGGCGTCCCGCTGGTCGTCATCCAGCGGCAACTCGGACATGCGAACCTTGGCATCAACAGCGTGTACCTCCAGGGCATCGACAGCGCCGAGATCGTCGACACCGTCCACTGACGGCCATCGCCGGTCATCTCGGCCAGCGCCGGGCTCCGGATCAGCAGGTAGACGGCTTCCGGCAATCGGGTCGGCCGGCATCGCCGGCCGACCCCCCGCCATACCCTCGCCTGGCGAATCTCAGGACCGGTTCCTCCGACCCGGTCGGGCCCTGCTTGCGTGACCCCGCTGGTGCCGCGCCCACCGCCCGATTGCCTGCGCCCGCAGATGCCCCTGATCGGGGCCCGGAGGCAAGGCCCGTCGGCAGCCGATGCTCCGCGATGCGGTCGCGCGTCTCAGCTTAGTTTGTCGTGCCAGTCACAACCTGGGCCACAAGCGTTGACGGGTTCCCCGGGAATTGGCTGATGGTGATCGTCCAAACCTTCGACCCGGAGCCCGAGCCGAAAACCTGCATCTGGATGATGCCGCCGTTGATCCCAGTCACGTCAACACTGCCACCGCTGGCCGCGATGAAGCCGTCAGTCGCCGTCCCTGGCGGGGTGATCCCGCCGGGCGTCGTGGTGATGCGGAGCTGGTTGGCCGTGTTATTGACGAGCACGATCATTGGGCTGGCGGCCACACTGGCCATTGAGCCCGTGATCGTCAACGAGCCGTCGGCGAACAACTGGCTTGAGGTGGAGTTGTTCAGGACCGGGACATTTGCGGTCGTGACGTTCGCGCGACCGGTGGCAAAGGTATCCGGCTTCATCCCGCCGAGCTTCGCCGAGTCCGCAGCCGTTCCGTTCGCGCGCAGGTACGCCGATGGCGGTGAGCCACCGAGGTTCTCAGCGTTCGTCGCGGCGCCAGCCGTCACGGCATGGCTCGCCGCCGGCACGGTGCCGAGCCTGCTCAGGTTGATCTGCGCGCCGGTGACGGAATGGCCGCGCAGCCGGTCGCCGGAGAGAGAGCCCTTCTTTATCAGCTTGTCTCCGTCAGTCAGGCGGGCGGCAGCGAGCGCCGTGCCGCTCGCGGCGGCCAGCAGGGCGAGCAGCGCGACAAGCATCGCCGGTGACGGCCGATGCGAGCCGATCCAGTTCACGGTTGACCCCCTTTCGCGGTTTCGGCGGGAGCGCCGTCCCGCCGGTGACCAGACCTTGCCTAACCCTCCAGCGTCTGTCAAGTAGCCCGCTCGAACCCCCCAACGGCTTTCGTGTTGCGCCCGCGGCTGGCGTGCGCTCCAGCTAGGCGCGCAGCGCTTATGCTTGCAGCGGGACAGGTTAGGGTTGAGGGTGCGCGGTACCTTCCGCCGATGCTTTCTGTGGAGGTCGCACCGGCCCGCTTCTTGATGGCTGGGGCGTGTTCCATACGATCGTCGACCGGGCCATGGCGTGCGTGCCGCGAGCCTGCTTCCAGCCCGCGACGAGCACTCGGGAGCGTCAGGTTGCGTCCCTGCAACGCGCGGATAGCGCGCCTGTGGCAGACGAACTACATCGAAGGTCAGGGGTCGCCCTCGATCTTGTGGCTGATTAGACTCCGGGGTGCGGCGAGGGCCGCGTCCAGTCCGCCGGAAAGGGCCGAGCCCACCCTCTCTTTGAGGAAACCCAGAACGAGCTTCCTCTCCAGCCGGACTAGGCGGGCGCCCGGCGTGACGGAAGGGAGCCAGAGTGGTGTTTCAGCTCAATCTCGAGCAGCTGCGCAAGCAGGCGAAGGAGCGCCTGCGGGAGCGACGCGCAACACGGAACGATGTGAAGCTGGCGGAGGTGCAGTTCGAGCTCGCGCGCGAGCTCGGTTTCCACAGCTGGCCGAAGCTCAAGACATACGTCGAGCGCCTTTCTCTTGAGCAGCCTTTCCGGACGGATCTCGATTACTACGAGGGCCGCGCTCGAGGGATCGCATCTGTGATGGGCGTTAGCGCCGCGGAGGCTCGACGCGAGCTTGCCGCGCGGCATGGGTTCTCTAGCTGGCGCGGACTTCGCCGCCACGTCGAGGCGATGCAGAGCGGGGGGGAACCGCCGACGCCGTTCATGCTCGCCTACAGAGCGATCGAGGCGAACGATCGTGAGCGCCTCGTCGAGCTGCTTGAGCTGTTTCCCGATCTCGCCGTCCAGCGTGGGACGAACGGCAACGACCTCCTTGGCATGGCCGGCGATCTGGCGATCGTCTCGCTGCTTCTAGAGCGGGGCGCGGACCCGAATCGCGGCAACGACTACGGCTGGACGAAGCTGCACCAGGCGGGCTATGGGAACGACTGCGAACTTGCCAGGCTGATGCTCGACGCCGGTGCACGTACCGATCTGTTCGCTCGTGGTGACGGTGGGACTGCGCTCGTTCAGGCGCTGTTCTGGGGCCACCGCGAGGTGGCGGAGCTGCTTGGCCGGGAACCCGCCAACCTGCGGGTTGCCGCCGGAGTGGGCGATCTGGAGCTGATCCGCCAGCTGGTAGGTACGCCAGAGGCCGGGGCGCACCGTGGCTTCTATCGTCCGCACGGAGGGTTCCCCACCTGGGTGCCTTCCAACCGTCCTCAGGAGGTGCTCGACGAAGCGCTCGTGTGGGCGGCCAAGTCCGATCGGGTGGAAGCGATACGGCTCCTGGTCGAGCTCGGCGCTCGAGTCGACGCCGATCCGTACCGGGGAACGGCGCTTACCTGGGCCGCGGTCAACGGCCGCGTTGGCTCAGTCCGCACCCTTGTGCAGCTGGGCGCTGACCCGAATCAGAGCGGCACATTCGGCGGTCCAGACCATGGCGAAGGCGTCACGGCGATCAACGTCGCTGCGCAGGCGGGACAGCGCGAAGCGGTCACCACACTGCTCGAGCTCGGCGCAGACCCGATGATCCGGGACAGGCTGCACGGCGGCACCGCGCGCGGGTGGGCACAGGTCGGCGGCCACCAAGAACTCGCCGACGTCCTCCCGTGACACTGCACGGACCCGACGCTCCTGCTTCTCGTCTTACTCGGCGAGCATCTGATTCGCGAGGACCGGCGTCTCGCCTTGCGCGGAACGCAGTAGCCGCGAGCCGCTGGCCGCGCTCCTGTAGCGGTTCACGGAGGTTTCTCGGCGAACGCGTCCTGGACGGTTCCGCGCTGACGAGGCTGAGCAAAGATCCAGCAGCGGTGGACCGGCGAGGTGACCCGCCCCTCCGGAACGACGGAGCGGCAACGGAACGCCGAGCTCCAGGCGGCGTCCTTCGCGCCAGCCCAGGTTGCCCACGGACCGCACGCCTCGCTGGCCAGGTTCGCGCCAGATCGGATCGAAAACGGAGAGGGCGGGATTCGAACCCGCGAAGGAGTGTTAACCCCTTACTCGCTTAGCAGGCGAGTGCCTTCAGCCACTCGGCCACCTCTCCCAAGCGACCTCCGGAGTGTAAAGGCTGGGAGCCGAGCGGCTGGTCCGCTGCCAAATGGTACGACCGAGTTCTTGGGGAGTGCAAGATGGGGGTCAGTGGCGTAGCTGTGCGGACCACTGGGCTGGTTATTCCGTTGGTGGTCTCGTTCGTGATCGTGTCTGGAGCCGCGGCAGATCCGAGTCCGGGCCGGTTCAGGTTTCACTAGCCGCGAGAACACGCTTGGCCGTGCAGGTCGCACCTCGGGCTACTATCACGAGGTTCCGGAGGGGTGGCAGAGTGGTCGAATGCGCTGGTCTTGAAAACCAGAGTCCGTGCAAGCGGACCGCGGGTTCGAATCCCGCCCCCTCCGCCTCAAACGCCGTGCTCCCAACCGCCGCGCACCCTTGCGCAATGTCGTGGGGCGAGGCTAGAGTGACCTTTAATGGTGGAGTTGGTAGCCCCGCCGTCGGGGATTGAGGAACAGGGTGCGGCGCCTCCGGCGATCGAGCGCCCGGACTTCGAGATCGTCCCGCGCAAGGGTCTGATCCTGGTCGGTGTCACGGCGGTGCTGCTGATCGTGGCGATAGCCGTCAACAAGCTGTGGCCGCTTACCTTCTTCCACGTGGCTGGCGGCGCCGCGTGGACGATCATCGACCTGTTCCTCGGACTGGTACTCGGTCCGATCATGGGCAAGATGTCGGTGCCGGCGAGGGTCGAGTTCACGACCCGGCTGATGCCCAAGATGGTCCTGATCATGCCGACGGTGGTGACGATGACGCTGGCCGCCGGGTGGCAGCTCTCGACCAAGACGGGCACGAACCTGACGAGCTACCCCCTGCACGGCTGGGTCGTGGCGAGCATGATCGTGGTCGGCGTGATGGCAGTCCTGGCGCTCGGCCTGCTCGAGCCCGCGAACATCGCCGTGCTCGTCGAGCTCAAGAAGCGCCGCCCTAACCCTGAGGTGATCGAGAAGCTGATGAAGCGCTTCATCTACTGCGCCGGGGTCCTCGGTCTGATGCAGGTGGCGACGCTGGTGATCATGACCAAGCTCGCGTCGTCATGACCGAGCGTCGGCTGCCTCCGGTGACCCCACTGGCGATGGTGTCGCTGGCGCTGATCGTGATCGGCGGTATCTACCTCTCGGCGCACCTGCCCAAGCACGTCCCGCTCGGGCCGGCCGTCGCTCTGCTCGCGGCATCGGTGCTGCTCCTGGTGGCTAATCTCGTGATGCTTGCCCGGGTCGATGACTTCCCGTGGTCCCGGTTCTTCGACGTCGGGAAATGGGCGCTGCTCGCCTACGCCGTGATCGCCGGGATGATCGAGTACGCGTTTCTGCAAAACCACCTGCGGGGCGGCGCGCTCGTGGTCCTGACACTGTCGCTCGTCGTGTTCGCAGTGCACGTGCCGACGCTGATCGGCTTCACCGTGGCGCGCTTCTACGACCCTGAGACGGCCTAGCCGGGAACCGCCGCCGTGTGGCCGCCGGCAGCGCTCGACTTCCTCCGCGAGCTCGAGGACAACAACGACCGCGACTGGTTCAAGGCCAACCGTGGCAGATATGACGAGCTGCTGCTCGACCCGGCTCGTGCGCTTGCTGACGAGCTCGGCGGCCTCGGGCCGGCACACTTCTTCCGGCCGTACAACAACACCCGCTTCCGGCCCGGCCCCCCACTCAAGGAGCACATCGCGGCGTCTGTCGGATCCGGACCGGCGGTCTACTACTTCCAGCTGTCACTCGACGGCCTCGTGCTCGGTGCCGGCCTCTGGCACCCGGAGACCGACCAGCTCGAGCGGTTCCGCGCGACGATCGACGACGTCCGCCGCGCTGGCCAGTTCGAGCGCGCGGTCTCCACAGCGCGGACCGCCGGCCTGTCCTTGGTGGAACCCGAGCTGAAGCGAGCGCCGAAGGGCTACTCGCCAAGTCACCCGCGGATCGAGCGGCTGCGCCTGAAGCGTTTGGCGCTCTACCACCGCCACCCGCTGCGACGCTGGCTCCATACCCGCGAGTGCGACCGGCGGGTGCGCTCCCAGCTCGAGTCGGCGCGTCCCTTCGTCACCTGGCTCAACGAGCACGTGGGTCCGTCCACGCGAGAGCGGCCTCGCTGACCCGAGGCTAGAATCGACGCGACGCGCCCGTAGCTCAGCTGGATAGAGCGTCGGTCTACGGAACCGAAGGTCGGGAGTTCGAATCTCTCCGGGCGCGCTTGGAAAGCCCAGGCACAGCGGGGCTTTTCTCGTTCTCGGGAATATGTGCCGACTCTGCACCATGTCCCGAATATGTCCCGGGCGAGGCGTACGGTTGCGTCCGTGAGCGCTCAGTTGAACCCGCCCAGTGGGCACGTGTTCAGCGTCGATCGCGCCCGCGGGCCCGTCTGGTACGCGAAGTACCGACTGGCCGACGGCCGATAGGTCCAGAAGAAGCTCGGGCCAGCCTGGACTGGTCGCGGCCCGCTGCGGACTACTTCACGAAGCGCCTTGCCGAAGCGACGTCCAGACGACCATGCGTTACCTGCACTACGCGCCGCGAGCGGACGACGCAGCGATGGTCGCCGAGGCGTTCAAGATCGAATCGGTGGCCGACGCTGTCGCTGAACCGGCAGGCTGATGCCCCGAATCAGCTTCTTCCGCGGAGCCGCTCTACGAAGCGGCGCGTGCCAACTCGCTGGCCGCCGTTTCATAGGTCCAGGGCGCTCTGGCAGCGCATCGGTGGTCGTCCTGGAGGCCGAGTAGGCGCCATCGAAGCAGTCGAGGCGAAAAGCCCCGATTTGCAGGCAGAAGTCTCAAAACGTCCCAAGACGTCGCCGCGGTCGGGTAAGTGCACCCGAGCCGGAGGGACGGCGGCCGGCGACGCAGTGTCGAGCGAGGCGTTGGAGCGGCTCGCCAGCCTGGTCGTCACCGGAACAATCGTCGCGCCGCCGATCACCGTGATCAAGCTCGACGACGTGCCGACACTGAACCGTGACGAGCACACTGAGGGGGGGGGGGGGGGGGGGGGGGGGGGGGGGGGGGGGGGGGGGGGGGCGTTGGGGGGGGGGGGTGTGGGGGGGGGGGGGGGGGCGGGGGGGGGGGGGGGGGGGGGGGGGGGGGGGGTGGGGGGGGGCGTAAGATGGCGTTTAGAAAAGTGAAATGGGTACAGGAGAAAGGGGAGTTCGAATCTCTCCGGGCGCACTAAAGGTTCTGCAAACGCAGCTGTTTTAGGTCGAGGCTCGCGCGCGGTCCCAAGCGCCTTACGACCAGACGCGCCATGGCGTGCTCGATGTCGGTGCGGGCACCCGCTTTCCGCTCTGCGCAGGTGCGCCGAACGATCAGTGCTGAGTACTTCGCGGAACCGGATGCGGGTCCCGAGCTCTTGGCGCACAGCAATACTCCCGCGGCCGGTGAGGGGGCCGCTCGACGTCGGCAGCGCAGCGGCGCTGCTAGGCGGGCTGGAAGATCGCGATGGTGTTGCCATCCGGGTCTTTGAACCAGGCTGAGCTACCGACTGGCGTCGTGAGCACGTGGTCGACCATCTTGAAATCGCCGAACTCGACTAGTTCGAACTCCACCCCGCGCTCGACGAGCTCGCGTACGTCGGCGGTGACGTCCTCGCACCAGAAGCGCACTTGCGTGTGGTCGGCCAGATTGGGCGATGGGCGCCCGTAGACCAGCAGCGTCGTGCCGTCCCCTCCCTCGAACAGCAGATGGTTCGGGATCGTCTCGGGAGACAGTGTCAGGCCGACCGTTTGCTCGTAGAACTCGCGGCTGCGTTCCAGGTCGGTCGAGCTGACGACCGCCGAGATCCTGTTCTGCGCTACCAAGTTGCGCCTCCTCAGGTTGAGGCCGGGATTCCGACCAACTTTCGCTTAGCGTCGGCGTGGCCGAGGCTGATCCTTGAACGGCCACCCTAGCCGAGCGCGTGCCGAGCGTCCTGAAGCCCGCGCATACCGAAACTGTGGTCGCCGGCGCCACGATGCGTTTCTGACGACGAAGGCAGGTCCCGGCTGGGGCTCGTGGCCAGGGTCACGCGCGACTGCTGCACGCCTAGAGCGGTTACGGCTACGCGACTTCTCCTCCCAGGCGATTGCGCAAGCGAGGTGACTTAGGTCTCGGTCCCGTCGGCGCCCCTGCTCTGCATCAGGTCATGCCTATGCACCACGTGGTGGTCCGATGGATTGCGTGGCGCTGGGCAATCGGTCCCGGGCAGGAGCGCCTGAGTCCGGCCGGGAGGGCCTCGCCTACCTCGGTGGGCCTGACCGATGATTTTTGCGCACCGTGCTGGTCTGTACGCCGAAGACCGACTCACGGGAGACTGACGCCATGCGGAAACTGACCTTCGGCATGAACCTGACCCTGGACGGCTACATCGCCGCGCCCGGCGACGACCTCGGCTGGAGCGGGCCGAGCGACGAACTGTTCCAGTGGTGGTCCGACCGGGTGGCGGCGACAGGCCTGGCGCTGTACGGGCGCAAGCTGTGGGAGACGATGAGCTCCCACTGGCCGACCGCCGACCAGCAGCCGGGCGCCACACCGGCGGAGATCGAGTTCGCCCGCCGCTGGCGGGAAATGCCGAAGGTGGTGTTCTCCTCGACGACCGGCACGGTCGACTGGAACACCCGTCTGGTCACCGGCGACGCGGTCACCGAGATCACCAGGCTCAAGGCCGACGACGGCGGCCCGATGGACATCGGCGGTGCCACCCTCGCCGCGGCGGCCATGCGGGCCGGGCTGATCGACGAGTACGTGATCGTCACCCATCCGGTCCTGGTGGGCGGCGGCACGCCGTTCTTCACGGCCCTGGACAACTGGGTGAACCTGAGCCTGGTGGAGACCCGGACGTTTCCCGACGGCGTGGTGCTGACCAGGTACGAGACCAGGCGCTGAGTGCCCGGCGTCGGATCAGCGCGGGCTTCGGTCCACCCAAGGATGTCGTGGCGCTGTGTTCCGAGCGATTCGCGACGTCCCTGCCGGATCCTGCTCTTCACCGCAGACGATCCGTCCGGAAGTGCGCATTTCGGACCGGCACGACCTGATAGATGCTGGAATGGGTCCATGACCGACGACGCCGACGCAACCCGTGCCACCCCTGATCCCGACGACCACGTCGCCCGCCTGCAGGCGCAGATCGACGCTGCCAAGGCCCGCCGCGCGGGCTACCGCGGTGAGGCCGCCGAGACAGTCGCCCGAGGGGGGCCCGTGCGCCCGACGGACGAGGAGCTGGGGATCATCAAGACCGACGACACGGCCGGCAGGATCGCCGCTGACGCAAACCGGGAGATCCGGAGCAGGCTGAGCCGCCTGATGTCGCGGTTCGGGCGGGGCGGGAAGAAGTAGGCGGACGGGCGATCCAGAAGGCTGTTCGGGAACGCCGACAGGGTCGTTGTCCCGGCCGGCGCTCCGACTAGCGGAGTCCAGCAACCCGCGCGCAAAAGGGGGCGTCAACCCTTCGCGCCGAGAGGCTCGTCCGGACACCAAAGGAGAGCTTAGGTCTCGCGCTTGTGAACGCACTCGGTGGCGCGCTGCTTGGCGCTCGACGGTACACATTTGGAGAGCTGCGAGCGGTGTTGAGCCACCCACCGATATCCGCGGTCGGTGAGTTTGGGAAGCCGTGCGAGACCGGCTGCCGGGACCCGACCGGCAGGCAACAGTCGCAGGAGCGGTGGCATTGCCGCTCCCCCTGAGCGGCGGTCGCCGGCGGGGGAGACCAGATGCCAGGAGGCCATCCGTTCAGCGGGTGTGAGCTCTCGGAGCAGGTCGTCGGCCTCGGAGCGCTGTAGCGCGATTGGGCGCAGGCGGGTCGCGCGATCCCATCGCAGCAGGCCGGACAGCAGCCACTTGCAGAAGCCGCAGTCCGCGTCGTAGAGCACCGACCAGGCGGGAGGGCGCTCACCGGCATGAGGATCGTCCGTCACATCGACCGAACCCTTCGGATCTTGGCCCAGGCGGACCAGATTGCGTCAACGGCTACGCGTGCGCTCGTGTCGGCTCGCGTGCTCCAGCCCGCCAGGTCCGCTCGATTTGCTGCATCGCCGGCGGATAGACGATCAGGTGCCGGAACGGCCTGATAGCGGCCATGTAGGCGGTCCCGAGCAGTCCGTTTGGCTTCACCAAGACGGCCATCTGGCCGCGGTAGCCGCCGGTCCCGTCTCGGACCCAGCCGACGTGCATGACCCCGTGCATGGTCTGATTGGCGATCTCCGCTGCCCACTCGTCGTCGAGCAGATACAGCGAGATGAACGGAAGCGCGTCGAAGTCCGGCCCGGAGGGGACGTCGCGCAGATCCGCTGGCAACCGGTCGCGGAGCGTCGGCACCCGCGAGCCGAGGCCGGTTTCGGGGCCGTCCCAACCGAGCAGCTCCCCGACCTTCCATCGGATCGCCCAGAGCGCGCGGGCCGTGCGGGAGGAGCCCTTCGACGGGTCGCCCGATGCAATCGCCTGCACCAGCCGCGGGAAGTCGTCCGGGCCGCCCGGCGTCGGCAGCGCCCACACATCCTCGAGCCGGAAGTCGTGGGTGAGCTCGTGGATCCGCCAGGGCCGGGAGGTGTGCGCGGTGTTCGGGAGCCTCATTCGTGGACCTCCATCCATACGGTACCGTATAGTTACAGCGAGTCAACCACCTCTACCGCCTTCAGTCCCGCGCGAGACGCAATCGAGAAAGACGATGGCCGCCCGAACCCGCACGCCTCGCACCAGCTGGATTGAGGAGGGTCTGAAGGCCCTTGCCGGCGGCGGCCCGGACGCCGTCCGTATCGAGCCGTTGGCCCAAGCGCTCGGCGTCAGCAAGGGCGGCTTCTACTGGCACTTCGACGACCGGCGGGCGCTGCTCGACGAGATGCTCGACACGTGGGAGCGAGTGATGGTCGACGAGGCGATCGAGCGCGTCGAGGTCGAGGGCGGGGACGCCAGGGCCAAGCTGCGGCGGTTGTTCGCGCTCGCCACCTCGCTCGGCGAGCTGCTGAAGATCGAGCTCGCCATCCGCGACTGGGCCCGCCGCGACAAGGCGGTCGCCGACCGCATCAGGCGCGTCGACAACCGCCGCATGGAATACATGCGCTCGCTGTTCGGTGCCTTCTGCCCCGACGAAGACGACGTCGAGGTCCGCTGCCTGCTCGTAATGTCCGTGTTCACCGGCAGCCACTTCATCGCGGCCGATCACGGCCCGCGCAGCCGTGCAGACGTGCTCGCGCTAGCCCTCAGCCGTCTCCTGGCCTAGCTCGTCGCCGCCTCGCGGACCGCCAACCTTTTTTGAGTCCAGGCTGTGGCGGCTTTCCCGTGTCAGTCCGGGTTGCGGATTGCCGAGATGTTGAGCCGCACGTAGTCCAGCGGCAGTCGCACGCGCGCGAGGACATCGGCTGTGAACTGGTCACGTCGTCCCTCTGGGAGGCGTGCGATGTGTGCCGCCAGGATCGACGTTCGTACGAACGGGCCCACGTCCTGAGGGTAGGTCGGCCGTTCCTGCAGCCAGCACCGGATCGAGGCGAAGCCGGCCTGGCGCAGGCGCCGCTCGGTGTCTTCCGCACTGGCGAACTCCCATGGCGACCACCCTACGAGTTCCGGCGCGGTGTCGCGGGCGACGCTTTGGATGACTTCGCGGACGCGAGCGATGTTGCCGGCTCCTCCGCATTGGACTTCGAGAATTCCTGCGGGCCGCAGCGCTGCCGCCAGCCGCTGCCAAAGGCGCGCGTGGTCGGTCACCCAGTGCAGCGCCGCGGTCGAGACGACCACATCGACCGGCTCGGCGAGCTCGAGCTCGAGCACGTCCTGGCACCACACGTCCACTCGGTCCCCGAGTCGCGCACGGGCGAGCTCCACCATCTCGACGTCGGCGTCGATCGCCAGCACACGCCCGGCCGGGACGAGCGCAAGCAGCGATTCGGTCACTCGCCCGGTACCGCAACCGACGTCGAGGATCGTCGCGTCGGGTGCGATCCCGTCCAGTCGCGACAGCACATCCTTCGCCCACGCCTGTTGCGGCGCGCTCGACACGTCGTATGTCCGCGCATCCCAGGGAGTGCTCATCGCGTGCTCGTCACACCGCCATAGTTGGATCATCGGTGGCCGCTTGGAGGCGGATCCCGAGGCGGTGTAGGGCCTTGTTGCCGGCTGGCGTGAGTTCGAGGCCGCGTGGCTCCGCGGTGGGCTTGACCCAGCCTTTTTGGCGCAGGGAGGCCGCGAGCTGGGCGCCGAGTTGACCTCCGAGGTGTGGTCGTCTGATGCGAGGGTCCATGCAGGAGAAGGCGAGCGTGCGGCGGGCTGGCTTGGTGGGCAGCTCGACTCCGAGCTCGGCAAAGCCGCGGGCGGCTTCTGGGCCGAGCTTGAGTTCCCCTTCGCCGTCTCGGGCTTCAAGCGCTCGTGATTGGACGAGGTGGTCCATCAGAGCGACGCCGATCTGCCCGGCAAGGTGGTCGTAGCAGGTGGCGGCCACGCGCGCCGGTCGGCCTGTTCGTGGCGGCGCTCCGCGTAGGCCGTTGAGCATCGAGAAGATCTCCCGCAGCCCCGGCTCGGCGAGCTCGTAGAGCGCGAGTCGGCCCTGGTGGCTGACCGCTACGAGCCCGGCATCGCGGAGTCGCCGTAGGTGATTGGCCAGTTGTGTCGGCGACACGTCAAGGCGCTCAGCCAGTTCGCTGGCCGAGGCGGGACCCTGCTCAAGGCGCTCCAGCACGGCGTATCGCGTCTCGTCGGCCAGCTCGGCCAACAGCTGAACCCGTGCGTCGCTTGCCGTTCGCATATCCCCAGTCTAACACCTCCAGGTTTCATACTTTCCTGAATGATGGTAGTCTACGCTTCAGCCTCAAGTGAATGGTTGACGTAGACCGAAAGGAGGCCCAAATGCTGCATTCCGCTCTTGTTCGAGCGCTCGCCACCGCCCACATCGAGGACCTACAGCGCGCGGCCGCTCGTAGCCATGCCATTCGCGCCGCCCGCCGCGTCGCGCACGAGCCCTGCACAGGCAGCACACTTCAAACCAACGCGACCAAGCAGCCCCGTGGCCATGCCCATCTGTCCTCGGCGTCCGCTCGGGGCCGAGAGCCGGATCGATCGGACATCGAGTGACGCGCGGCCTGCCTCGTCCCTCACGCGGATGGCGTGCGAGCCGGAGTAGACGTGTTCGAAATCTCGGCGATGTCCCGGGGCGCAATCGAGGTCGCCTCGTGGAGCTCCCCGAGCTGCAACTTGAGCTATGCGCTGCGGTCGTCAAGTGTTTCCTCGAGAAGCCCGAGGACGATCCCGAACGTTGCGTGGCGGATCGTCGCCTGGCCGAACGCTCGGCGGTTGGCGGCGAGCTTCGGCAGCTCTTTGCGGGCAGGGTGGTAGCGGTCGACCAGCACGGTCATCGGCCAGGTCACGACCTGCTCGATGAGGCCCGCCAGCAGGCCGCGGAGGACCGCCGGCCCCGGCAGGGACGGCTTGAGCCGCGCGTATGCGGCGCCCAGGATCGCGCCGTTCTGCACGTGAAGTGCGAAGCCGATGGGTTGCCAGTGGTCGCCGCGCATCACAAGCTTGCCCAGGATCTCGACGTCGTCGTACTTGGAGTCGAAGAGGCGTCTGTCGAGTGGCTGCTCGAGCGTCATCACCACCGTCGCCACGGCCCGCAACAGCCCCTCGCAAGCTCGTCCGCAGCATTGGTCATTTTTTTTTTTTTTTTTTTTTTAACGACGAGGGATCTCAAAGGACGGGACGCACGACGAGCATCCCCCGGCTCGAGACGAGCTGCGCCAAGTCGTCCGCCAACTGCTGGATGTGTTCGCTCGCCTGTTGCTCGAAGCGATCCACCTCGACGATCTCCGCGATCAGGACGTAATCGGCTTGGCCGATCGCCTTCCGGGCACGTCGGCCGGGCGCGTAAGACGCCACTCCGACACCGTGTCCAGCGATCCGCGGACGATGTCCCGATCCCCGTCATCAGGCGCTCGAAGTCGTCCGCCAGCTCCGGTGAGCGCAGCTGAAACCACATGAGGAGTGTCGCGGGAGGACTCGTGACGGAGCGTAATGCACAATCGCGCGTGGAGTTGCTTTCCGCGCCTGGTGCCGGGGCGGCGTCCGCGTTGCGGCGCGTCTCTGCCGGCGAGCGGGCGCAGGTAAGGTCAGTTGCGTGACTGTTGTCGTGCTCACGGGAGCTACTCGCGGCATCGGGCGAGCCGCCGCGATCGAGCTCGCTCGGCGAGGAGCCGAGGTCGTGCTCGTGGGACGCGATCCTGAGCGCGTCCGGTTGGTCGCTGAAGAAGCCACGACCGCCGGTGGCGGTGGACGGGTCCACGGGCACGTGTCCGACCTATCGCTGATGTCCAACGTCAGGGTGCTGGCTGACGGGATCATCACGAGCATGTCGACGTCCTTGCCAACAACGCGGGGGCGCTGTTTGCCTCGCGCAAGAAGACCTCTGAGGGCTTGGAGCAGACCTTTGCGCTCAACCATCTCTCACCGTTCCTGCTCACGAATCTGCTGCGCGACCGCCTTTCCGGCGGCCGCGTCGTAACCACCGCGTCCGGCGCCCACCGGTCCGGGCGCCTGGACCTCGACGACCTGCAATCGGAGAAGTCCTACTCGCCACGCGTTTACGGCACCTCGAAGCTGTGCAACATCCTGTTCACCCGCGAGCTCGCCCTCAGCGCGCCGGAACTGAACGCCAACTGCTTTCACCCCGGCGTCGTGCGCACCGGCTTCGCGAAGAACGAAAACGGAATCTGGAAAGTGATCGCAACGCTGGGTGCGCCCTTCCTCCGCTCCCCGGAGCGCGGCGCCGAGTCCCTGGTGTGGCTCGCCCTGTCCGACGACGCCGCCGCCCCTACCGGGAAGTACATCGAAGACAAACAGGTGGTCGCCCCCAGCGACCAGGCCCAGGACGACAACCTCGCGCGGAGCCTGTGGGAACCCAGGCGCCCAGCTCGTCAGCCTGCCTGCTGACGCTCGCACCTAACGCCCCGGCGCAGCGGCGCTGCACGGCGACGCGACATGCAGGTAGCCCAGCGATTCGCGTGGGTATGCCGCGCACACTCCAGGGCCGGCCCAGTCGACCTCGATGTTGTAGCGCGAATCGTCAATGCACCGATCTTGGCGACCGTCTTGCGGGTCCGCGTGTCGATTACGTTGCCGGTGTTGCCCACGAACAGGTAGCGACCGTCCCGGCTGAGGTTGAGCCACCCGAGGTTCGGCCGAGACACGCACGGTCGCGACCATTACCGGCGCCCTGCGCGGCAAGCCCGAGATGTCGAACTCGTGGACCGCCCGATTGGGTTTGTCGACGAGCCAGAGGTACCGCTGGTCAGGGGAGAGCCCGATCCCATGAGACGGGAGCCCTCGGAAGTCGGAGGGACGCTGAAGCCGGCACGGCACGGTGTACAGCACCCTGCCAGTCGCGACGTCGCTGACCTGAAACCCGAGGTAGCGATCGGCGGTTGTGAACGCGAGCGTGTCCTGAGCATTGATCGTGAACGGCCTGACGCCGGCGACCCCGCCCGGTTTGAGCGGTCCCATCCGGCCGATGACCTTCCACGGGCGGTCGACGTCCGCTTCGTAGAGGTAGCGGTCGACGCGCCGCCGAGAAACACGTGCTGTCCGCTCGCACCAACGACCGTGTCATGCGGAGACCTGCCTGCGGCGATGGCCCCAACGACCCGGCCCGTGGTCGCGGCGAGGACGTGCCACGTATTCCCTGACGTGTTCTCGCCGGTGGGCATGAAGATCAGCCGGCCATCGTGACTGATGTCGAACGAATCGATCCCGAACCGATAACCGCGGTCATAGACGACCTTCCGCCGGTACAGGCTGAACTCCAACAGGTGCCCGGTGCCTTTCGGAAATCCTCCGTAGCTGACGTACAGCATCCCAGTCGCGGCACTCGCGCCGATCCCGCGGATCTCGGCGACGCCCGGAAGCGCTAACCGCCCGACGAGCGATCGGTTGGCGATGTTGTACACCGACAGCTTGCCGACGCCGGCGACGTACTCGTAGCGGGCCACGCCTCGGGACACCCGCTGATTGGGCCGAGCGAACGCGGCCGCGCCGGCTGCAACCCCGCACAGAGCGAGAACGGTCACGAGTCGCTTACGCATACTCCGCTCAGGGTTCTCCGGCTTCGATCAGCACCCCCACCAGATACGAGTCGGGCTGGGGCTTCCTGGTCGCGGCTATGGGGCGACGGGCGGGCGATCATCAGGAAAAGGACGGCGGCGACGAGCTCGACGAGCGTGAAGGCGATCAGGATCGCGGCAGCGGTCCCGGGGGCCAGCGAGAAGAACCCGTTGCTGAACCCGAGGACCGAAGCGTTCGCTGCCAGACGCTCGCCGATCTGGGCGGCTGAACCGAGACCTGCGTATGACCATCGTGCGTAGGTGAGGTTTGCGAGTCCGGCGACCGCGCTTGGCATCTGCGCGAGGGGGATCAGCGCGCCGGCGAACAGGAGCTGCGGCATCAGCAGCAGCGGCACAGCGCCCGCCGCCTGGTCGACGCTGCGAGCCGCGCAGGACACGGCGAGGCCTATCCCGACACTGGCCCAGGCGGTGAGGATCGCGAGCACGAACACCTGCACGACGTTGCTGTGCCCGACTCCGAGTGGCTGTAGCACCAGGACCACGGTCGTCAGAAGCAGCACCTCGACGAGAGTGAGCGCGAACAGCACCAGCGCCTTGGAGAGCACGTATGCGTCGAGGCGAACGCCCACGTCGAACTCGCGCTCGACGAGGCCGCGCTCCTTGACAACCTCGCGGCAGGACGACGCGACGCCCAGCCAGATCGACCCGGTCATCAGCATGAACATGAGCTCGACCGCATTGGTCGGCGAGTTGCTCGCGGTACTCAAGGCCGCGGGGTGGAACACGATCGCGATCAGCACCCCAATCACCGGCGCCTGCCCGAGGAGCAGCGCGAGCGTCCGCCGGTCCCGGGTCAGTGTGCGGAAGTAGCGGCCCGTAAGCACGCGGAGCTCGAGGCCGAACGGCCGGCTCGCGGCCAGCGGAGTGCGCGCGGCTGCGGCCGAGGCCTCTGGCGATCTGTCCGGCGCAGTCCGGTCGGCGGGTGTCGGCCGGTCGCGGCGGTCCGACCCGCCGTCGAGCGCCCGCTGGAGATCGTGAGCCACCGCCGCGAGATGCCGTCGCGCGCCCGACGAGCTGCCTCGGTACGCGGTCTGGCCTTCGTGCGAGGACTACGACCTCGTCGCAGAGATCCAGGCTCGCCGAAGCATGCGTCGCGACGAGCACAGCGCGACCACGATCGGCCAGCCGCCGGAACAGCTCCATCAGCCGCCGCTCGAGCACCGCGTCGAGCCCGCTGGTCGGCTCGTCGAGCAGCAGCACCGGGGGATCACCAACGAGCTCGAGCCCGCACGCGGCGCGGCGTCGCTCACCACCCGAAAGGTTCCGGATCAGAGTGCTGCCCTGTTCGACCAGACCGAGCTCGTCGAGCACTGTCACCACCCGTTCCTCGATCGCGACGCCCGCATCGAGCCGCAAGCAGGCCGCGCAGCGGAGCGCCTCGCGGGTCGTAAGAAGACCGTGGACGCTCTCGCGCTGTGGCACGTAGCCGAGTGCCTGCACCGTCGACGTGGTGGGCTCCGCCACCAAGGTCGCGCTACCAGCGGTCGGCTTGGCGATACCGGCGAGCACGCGCAGCAGCGTGGATTTCCCTGACCCGCTCGCGCCCATCAACGCGACCAGCGACCCCGGCCCAATCTCGAGCGAGACCGGTCCCAAGATCCGGACGCCGTCCGCGACGCTCAGCTCTACGTCACTAGCGACGAGCACGCCGCCAGCCTAACGCCGTCGACTCGGGGCGAGCCCGTTAGAGGCCTCGCTCTATCGCCTCGCGATCCTGAAAGTCTCGGTCGGCTACTGGGCGGGCTGCGGAAGCTCGATCAAATTCCCATCCGGATCCCTGATGTAGATCGAAGTGAGCGCGCTGGTCGCTCCGGCGCGTGACACCGGTCCGAGCTCGACCTCGATTCCCGCTACCTCAAGCGCGCGAAGGACATCGCCAACAGAGTCGGCAACGAGGAAGCACAGATCGGCTGACCCCGGCGTTGCGACGGCGGCGTTGGGACTGATCTCGGCCCCGCGCTGGTGCAGGTTGATTTTCTGATCGCCAAAGCGAAGCGCAACCCTGCCCTCGGCGAATGTCTCGCGACGCATCCCCAGCTTCTCATAGAACGCGAGGGTCGCCTTGACGTTGGCGACGGTCAGAACCAGGTGGTCGAGCGACTGGATCCGCACGTGCGGCAGCGTACCCTCGCTGCAAGCCTGCTCTCGGTTACTCGCCGAGCGACAAACCGCGCTCGGCGAGAGCGTCGCGTAGCACCTTCATGGCGTTCGGCCCCATGCCGTGCAGCCTCTCGAGCGCACCCTCGCTCGCGCCTGACAGTTGCTCGAGACGCTGGTAGCCGGCCGCACTCAGCGCGCGCTGGGCGGGCGCCGGCAATTTCGGCAGATCGTTGCGATCCGTTGTCATGCCATCCGCCTAAGCGACGCAGTCAGGGATGATGCCGGCCTGCGTTCGGCCGGGAAGCGGGCGAGAGCACTCAACCGCCCGAGCAGACCAACGCAGCCTGGAACGCCGCCGTCGGCAGTCCGGCGTGCGGCGGCGACTCGGTTGAGGTCGTCGATGTGAGCTTGCGCGATCGTCTGGTAGATGTGCGGGTGCATGTCGCCTCCTGGGGATCGAGTCATCAGTTAGGACCGCAACGGCCCGCGAGAATCATCGGCGCGTGCAGCTCAGGAGCCCGGTATGCCTAGAGGACGAACGGAATGAGCATCTTCGTCCTGGTTCGGTACGCCGGATACGCCGTGGGGAACGTTGCCGTCAGGTTCTTCTCCTCGACGGATGCGGAGTAGTAGAAGTACGCCCCCAGGACGCCGACGATGATCAGGCCGATCAGGTTGGTCGCGAGTGCGGTCCCGAGCACGCCGGCGAGGAGTCCCGAGTAGATCGGGTGGCGGACGAAGCGGTAGGGGCCGGAGGTGACGAGCTCCGGCTCCGCCTTCTGGGTCATCGGCATCCCCCAGTTGCGCCCGAGATTGACGCGGGCCCAGATCGCCAGCGCGATCCCCGACGCGAACACGACGGCCCCGATCGCTTCGAGGACCACGCTGTGGACGCCCAGGCTCTCGCCGCGAAAGACGCGGAGCAGGAGGACGACCGAGATGGCCGTCAAACCCCTCGGCGGGAGTTGACGCCCGCCACCTCTGCCCTCCTTCGCGCCGAACGCGGCCGCGAACCAGTAGACCCAGAAGACGATCCAGGCGATCCCGATAGAGGTCTGGAGCGCGTGCACCTCTGTCGCGGAGCCTCGCTAGCGGGGACTAGGACTCGTTCAGGCTGACGGCAGCCCGAATGAGGGTCGCGAACGCCTTCTCATCGATTTCATCGCCCTCGCGGAGGTCGATTGCGCGCCGGGTGTTGCCCTCGAGGCTCGAGTTGAACAGGCCCGAAGGGTCCTTCAGCGAGGCCCCCTTGAAGAACGTGAGTTTCACGACGCTCTTGTACGTCTCGCCGGTGCAGATCGGACCCTGGTGATACCACACCGGAACCCCTGGATTGGAAGCCTTTCTCCACTTCCATTCCTCGACCACTTCTGGGTCGGCCTTCTTGATCAGCGCGCGAACCCTGGAGAGGCTCTTGCCCCGCCAGTCCCCCAATTCCTTGATCCTTGCGTCTATCAGTTGAGATGGAGACTCGACCTTCTGCTCCGCGCTCTTCGCCATGTCGTAGACGTTACCGCTCCGCGCTGATCGCCTCGGGCTCACCCTCATACCAGCACGCGCCTCCCATACAGCTCCTCATACACCGGTCGGCACGCCTCGGCGACGGCGGCGTCGTGGTCGGAGAGGTTGGTCTCCCGCGGGCGCCAGGGCTCGAACCCGGTGGAGGACCAGACGGCCGCGTACCAGTGCGGCGCCCAGACGCCGTCGGAGGCGCGCGGGCCCGGCGGCCAGGACAGCATCCGGTCGGTGAACGGGATGCCGAGCCAGTCGCACAGCCAGCGCAGGTGCGCCTCGGGCGCGCGGAGGAAGTCGCCCGCGTCGAGGATCGGCACCTCGAGGTCGCGCTCGTCCCACAGCTCGAGCAGCCATCCCTGCTGGGGCAGCCCGATGTCGTCCGGCTCGCACGTCTCCCGCGTGCGCACGTACGAGGCGACGACCTCGACCGGGTCGCGGATCAGCAGCACGTTGCGGAAGCGCAGCGTCCAGTCCAGGTCCATGTCTCGGGACACGTGGTGGGCCATGTGCTTGGCGTAGTGGACGCGTCCGGCCGGGCGGCAGCGGTGCCAGCAGGGCCTGCGACCGCGGTCGCCAGTCGGTCGGCTGAGCCGCGATGACCTCCTCGCGCGCCGGGTGGTCGATGCCGGTCCGGGCGAGGTAGGCCGCGTACAGCGGCTCGTCGACGACGACCGTGTCGGGGCGGTTCTCGAACGCGCGCATCATCGCCGTGGAGATGTTCCGCGGGCCCGACCACATCGCCACGCGCACGACGTCGGTCATGGCGCGACGCGCGCGGCCACGTCGCGGTCGACGAGCTCGCGGTACAGCGCCTGCAGGCGCTCGACCATCGGCCCGCGGCGGCCGTCGCCGATCGTCCGACCGTCGACCGACCGGACCGGCACGACGCCGGCGAACGTGCCGGTCACGAACGCCTCGCGGGCCGTAGACGTCGGTGAGGCTGAACGTCGTCTCGCGCGCCGGGATGCCGTTGGCGCGGCAGATCTCGAGCACGTTGGCGCGCGTGATCCCGGCGAGGCAGTAGCGCCCGTCGAGGTCAACACCTCGGGCGCGTCGCTCGGACCCCGCGACGATGAAGAAGTGCGTCGAGTTGCAGGTCGCGACGAACCCGTGCGGGTCGAGCATCAGCGCCTCGTCGGCGCCGGCCGTGTAGGCCTGGATGCAGGCGGTGATGTCGTTCAGCTTGGTGTGCGCGTTGAGCTTCGGGTCGAGCGTGTCCGGGGCGGCGCGGCGCACGTGCGCGGTGAACAGCGTGATGCCGTCGGTCACCGTCGCGGGCAGCGGCTCCTTGTGCTCGGCGATGATCACCACGGTCGGCGGGCCCGATCGTGACGCGCGGATCCTGGTAGGGCGTGCGCTTCACGCCGCGCGTGACCATCAGCCGCACGTGCACGCCGTCGGTCATGTCGTTGGCCCGGAGCGTCGCGTAGATCGCCTCGGTCAGCTCGTCCGCGGCTCAGGCCGATGTCGAGCATGATCGCCTTCGCGCCCTCGAACAGGCGGTCGAGATGCCGCTCGAGGAACGCGGGGTGGCCCGCGCGCACGCGCAGCCCCTCCCACACGCCGTCGCCGAGCACGAAGCCCGAGTCGAACACCGACACGACCGCCGCTCGCGCGGCACGAGCTCGCCGTTGACCCAGACCAGGATCCGCTCGTTGCGCGGGTCGTCGTCGAAGTCGTGCGTGCCGTGGGCCACGGCCTGAAAGCCTAGGGCCGCGAGCTAGAACGGCAACCGCGAGACGGCGCTGACCGCGACCGCCACCAGGAACACGATCAGCAGGCCCTGTCGCAGCCGAAGCGCGACGGCCGCCGCGGCAACGCCGGCGAGCGCGTGCCAATCGACGCTGTAGCGTCCGCTGGAGCCGAATAGATCCACGACGATCAGGGCTGAGAGCATCGCCACCGGGAGAAGGCCGGCCATGCGCTGGACGCGAGGGCGACGGAGCGCGGACTCGGGCAGGCACACGCCCGCCACCTTCAGCGCGTAGCAGCCGACGGACGCGAGCAGGACAGCGATCAGGCGCGCGGTCATCAGGACTCCGAGCCCAGCTCGGTCCGATCGGCGTCCGCCCCTTCCCCGCCGGGAAGGAGGCCTCCGGCGATCGCGATCCCGGCCGCGGCGATCACCGGGACGCCGGGACTGACGATCGGGATCAGCACGAGCGCCACGAGTCCGCCGGCGACCGCTACCCCCACCGCCCCCGATCGCTTGACCTGAGGCACGAGCAGAGCGAGGAAGATCGCCGGCGCGGCCGCGTCGAGCCCGAACGCGGATGGATTCATACCCCTCCCGATCAGCGCACCGGCGAGCGTGCCCGAGACCCAGCAGGCGAACAGGACCCCGCCGGTGACCCAGAACGCGTAACGCCGCGCGGCCGGGGTCGGTTGAGCCACGGCCATCGCCGTGGTCTCGTCGATCACGAAGTGCGCGGTCCACATGCGCCTCAGGCCTCGCGGCCGGACGATTCGCGCGACCGGTGCTCCGTAGAACGCATTGCGCAGGCCCAGCAAAAGCGTGGCCGGGATCGCGGCGAACGCCGAACCACCTGCCGCCACCGTCCCGACGAGCGCGAACTGCGAGGCGCCCGTGAACATCACGGTGCTCAGGAGCATCGTCTCGGCCAGGCTGAGTCCGGCGCCCACCGAGATCGCCCCGAAGGTGACGCCGAACGCGCCGGCGTAGACGCCGATCCCGATTGCCTCGCGGGTCAGGTCGCGGCGCTCTCGGAGGATCTCAGGCGACTCGCGACGGTAAGTGGTCATGACGCCTCGCACAATACATTCGGCGCCGAGCCATCCGATGTCAAATTCAGTGCTTACTGGCCTGACCATGCGCAATACTTTGCTCTATGGATGTTATTGACCGCAAGATCATTGCTGAATTGCAGCGAAATGGACGGCTCTCGAACGTCGAACTCGCTGACCGCATCGGTCTGACACCCGCCCCCTGCCTGCGCCGCGTGAAGCGACTCGAGGACCAGGGGGTGCTCGTCGGTTACACGGCTCGAGTCGATCCGGCGGCGATCGGTCGGGGCTTCGAGGTGCTCGTCAACGTCGACCTAACCCGCAAGGACCGGCGGACCTTCGAGGCGTTCGAAGCGGCGGTTGCTGCCTTCGATGAGGTCATCGAGCTCCGCCGCATGTTCGGTCTGCCCGACTACTTCCTCCGCGTCGCGACCTCGGACATCGAGCGCTATGAGTCGTTCATCTCGACCAAGCTCGGCGACGTGCCAGGCATCGCCCGGCTCGACTCCCACATCACGATGAAGACGATCAAGTCTCCCGACGGTCAGATCGCGTGAGGCGCTCAGCGCTGAGGGGCGTCACCCGGCGCTCTCCTTGCCATAGTCCGCCACGGCGCGGTCCACGTAACGCATCAGGTCGGGTGGCATGCGGTACAGCCGCTTGCGGTCGTACCAGGTGGTGACCGCGACCCCGAGCGCGACCCAGAAAACGAATCCGATTCCGGTTGCCACCCAGGCGCGGGTCAGGCCGGCGACGCCCTGAGCGCCGAAGTAGAGGATTGCCCGCGTCCCGTCGAGGATCTGTGCGAGCGGCTCGAAGTTGGCAAAGAACCTGAAGAAGCCCGACAGCGCGTTCAGCGGGACGGTGCCACCAGACGATGCCAGGGCGAGGTAGACGAACACGAGCAGCGCGATGAGCTGGCCGAGCGTGCCCAGCGCAGCGAACAGGACGAGCGTGCCGATGGCGATGACGGCCGCCGCGAACCAACACAGAAGCCAGAGCGTCACCACGTGGGGCGCGTCCATGCTGAGCAGGAGGACCGCCGCGAGCAGCATCAACGCGATCAGCACCGCCGTCAGCACGACCGCCATGATCCATTTGGCCAGCAAGGTGTGCCACCGACTGATCTGAACTGGTTTGCGCTGCCGCCACACGGGGCCGATCTCGGTCGTCGCGTACCCGAGCACGGCATCGATCGACGTGTTCACGACCACGGCACCCAGGAACCCGCAGAAGGTCGTCAGGAGCGCGATGTAGAACGCGCTGAGCCCCAGCGCCGAGTGTGAGGGGAGCGGGCGGTACGGCACGGCCGTGACGGTGACGGGGTCGGCCAGCAGCGGGCTGGCAACGCCGTTGGCGGCCCGGGCGGCGTCGAGCGCGAGCAGCTTCCCGCCGACGGTGTGCGAGGCCTTCGCCAGCGCGGGGTCGAGCACTCCCGAGGCGAGGGACACCGCGAGCGTGCCCGCTCGCGGGTTGGTCAGCAGCTCGATCCTGGGAATCGACACGGACTGGCCCGCCGGAGGCCGGATTCCCGCCAGGGCGGCCAGGGACGCGCTGAAGTTGGGCGGGATCACGACGGCCGCGTAGGTCTTCGCCTCGTCCATTCTCTCCTGAACAGCCGCGAGCGTCGACCGCCGCACCGCCAGCCGCGATGTCACGGCGCGGGACCCGGACAGCCCGGCGGTGAGCCGGTCCCCGAGATTGATCCGCCGCGCGCCGACGGTGGCCCCGGCATCCTCGTTGACGACCGCAACGGACAGCCCGTGCAGATGGGCGGCCGGGTTGACCGCCGAGCCGATGTACGCGAGCGTGATGACCAGGACCAGGACGACGACGAGGATCAGCGGCGGGACCCAGACCGAGCGGACTCGGAAGGGGTCCGGCCACCGCCAAGGGGCCTGGCCGTCAGAGCGTTCGGGTTCGGTCACTGACTCGTCCGGGCCGCCAACGCTCCGCCGCCTACCTCTCGCCCAGAATCCGGAGCTCCTCGAGCAGGTCCCGGTCGCTCAGGTAGGAGCGCGACTCGGCGATGAGCCCGTCGCGGATAGTGATCAGGACGCCCCACGGACTCAGCTGCTCGCCGTGCTCGCGAATCTCACCCAGTGCAGCCACCCGATCAGGTCCGATCTGGCGGATCTCGCGGACGACGACCTCGTAGTAGCGGTCGCTGGCCGCCATCGTCGCCCACCACCGGCGCACGCCGTCGTGGCCCCGGTGTGGACGATGGCCGAATAACGGCGTCGGATACGCGACGACGTCTTCGTGCTGAAGCGCCAACATCGCCTCGAGATCGCGATCGTTGTATGCGCCGACGTAGCGTTCGGCAATTCGAACGGCCTCGGCCTGCGCCAGCGGTTGGCTGGCCCGAACGTGCATGCCCACGGGTCCCTTCACTCGTGCTGCAGTACGCAGCCGCGGATCGTGGCCACGGGCGATCCCGACGAGGTTCCCGCGTCAGCGGTGGGGGCCGGCGGAGCGGCGATCGTCGCGTGGGACGACGAGTCCGGGCTCGTCCCGGATATGGCGACGGTGGCGCCGAAGGCGAACACGCCGTTCGGCCGGGCGCAACCGATCTCCTCGCCGGCCGACGACTCGGGCGCCCCAGTCGTGGCCAGTGACGGCCGCGGCGACGTCGCCGCGCTGTGGCAGGACCTCGGCTCCTCGGCCGCGTCGAACTCGGCGCTCACGCCAAGCCCGCTCGAGTTCGCCGCCCTCGACCATTAGCCCCCTTTAGGGCTAGCCGAGCAGGGGTAGGATCGAGCTCATGGACTACACGATCAAGAACCTCAACGACGTCGAAGACATGGCGCCCCGCTTTGGCTTCGACAAGGTCCAGGAGGCCCGCTTTCCCTGGCGGGCGCTGGACGCGCAGGACACGGGACTGGCGTTTCATCGGATCAAGCCGGGACAGCGCGGCGGTGCGCACCGTCACGAGGCGGCCGAGGAGGTCTACGTGGTGATCGGAGGCAGCGGCCGGATCAACCTCGACGGACACGTCGAGTCGCTGCGCCAACTCGACGCGGTCAGGGTCGCGCCGCGGGTGGCCCGGGCATTTGAGGCCGGGGACGATGGCCTCGAGCTCCTCGTTTTCGGCCCCCACCACGAGGGCGACGGTGAGCTCCTCAAGGAGGACCCCTGGGAGAACCAGGCCTAGAGCTTGGTCCCTACGCCGTACTGATGATGAGGCGGAGTCCGACGTCGAGGGCGTCGAGCTCGCGCAGCTGTCCGTGGCGCCGATCCCACGCCCCGCTGCGCAGATCCCGCTCGACGGCTGACACGGCGCGGGCGACTGCGGTCTCCGGCATCCGGGCAAAGCCCGAGGTGGCGTTACGGGCCTGCGCGTCGAGCACGCGCTCGGGATGGGCCCAGAACGATCCGAGATTCCAATCCGGTGTGTCCCGCGGGCTCGGAACCGTCTCCACCCGCGTCTGGCCACCGAGCCACTGTGCGATCAGAGCTGGGTCGGGGAAGATCCGCCGGTCGAGCGCAGCGACCTCAGGGAGGTACTCCTCGATCAGCCACATCCGGCTGCTCACGCTTTCGTCGTACGTCAAGATCACCACCGGACCGCGCGCGACGCGGCGCAGCTCGCGTACGCCGGGTCTCTGCTCCCGATCCCAATGGTGGATGGAGAGGATCGCCATCGCCGCATCGACGCTCTGGTCACGGAGCGGGAGCTGACCGGCGCTGGCGCCAATCGCCGGTACGCGGTCGGGGGGCCGCTGCGCCGCCATGACGTCACTGGGCTCGATCGCAATCACGTGCCGGTCGCGAGGCTCGTAGTTCCCCGCGCCGGCGCCGACGTTGACCACCGTCTCGGCCGCGCCGAGTGCAGCGTGGATCCGCCGAGCCAGCCGCGGATCCTCGCGCCTGGTGCGCGCGTACCCGCGCCCGATCCGCTCGTAGCGTGGACCCGACATCCGAAGATTGTCGCTTGCCGCAACTGCACGACCGATGAACCCGGACGCGGGTGGAGGTCATAGTGACCGGACCGAGCACCCCGAAAGGAGGAATCGCAATGCCGAAGGTGATCTACTCGATGGGCGTCTCGCTGGACGGGTTCATCGCCGGTCCCGACGGTCGGTTCGACTGGGCTGCGCCGGACGAGGAGCTTCACCGCTTTGCCAACGAGCAGACCCGGGAGCTCGCGGTCCATCTCTGCGGGCGCGGGCTGTACGAGACGATGGTCTTCTGGGAGACCGCCGAGGAGCGAGACCTCGGCACCGACTTCATGCGCGAGTTCGCCGAGATCTGGCGACGGCTGCCGAAGATCGTGTTCTCCAGCACGCTCACCACCGTGGAGGGAAACGCGCGGTTGGCGACCCGGAGCGTCACGGAGGAGGTGCGGGCGCTTCTTCAAGAGGAGGGTGGCGACATCGCGGTCGGAGGCGCCGGGCTCGCCGCCGAACTGGCCCGGGCGGATCTGATCGACGAATATCGTCCGCTGATCAATCCGGTCGTGGTCGGCGGTGGAACCCGATTCTTCCCTGCGCTCGAGGCGCCGATCGACCTCGAGCTGGCTGAGCAGAGGACATTCGGGTCGCGTGTGGTCTACCTGCGGTATGTCCGTCCGTCGATCGACTAGCTCTTGACATATGCCGCGCGGTGAAGCTCGCCGCCCGTGAGGCCCCGCTGCGCGTGGGCGCCTCGCGCACGATCAACGTCACACTGGGCTCATCCCCTAACGCGAGCGTGACGTTTGCCTCCGTCACCGGCTTCAACGTCACCCTCGGCCGCGGCGCGGCCGCGAACGTGACGGTTTCCACGGATCCACGGGCTCGCAAAACCCCCGGCGTCGCGTGCTCGCACTGCTCAACCCCCGCCTGGTCGATCGACTAGCTCGTGACCGTCACCGGCGTGCCGCGGGTGATCGTCTGGAGCACGACGCAGTAGCGCTCGGTCGTCTCGAGCACCTTGTCGAGCTCCTCGGCGTCGAGGTCTGACTCGAGCTCGAAGTGCAGCTCGATCGAGCGGAAGCCGACTGGGGTGTCCCGATCGACTCCCATCGTGCCCCGGAAGTCGAGCTCTCCGGCCGCCGTGATCCTGCCGCCGCTCAGCTCGAGACCCCGATTCACGGCCACCGACCGCAGGGTCACACCTGCGCACGCGACCAGCGCCTGCAGCAGCATGTCGCCCGAGCAGGCCAGGCTGCCGTCGCCGCCCGAGGCCGGATGGAGCCCGGCCTCGACGAGCGCACGCCCCGTCTGCACCGAACACGACACGTCGGCCGAGTCGAGCTCCGCCTCCGCCCGCAGCACGACCACACCGGCGTGTGGATCCTCGTGATAGCGCTGCTTGAGCGGTGCCTGCACCGCCCGCAGCTCCTCTGTGCGCATGACCAGCCTCCTCTATTCGGCACCAGCGACGACCAGGAACCCTATCCGCCGCCCCGCGCGCCCGACGATTAGGCTGCAGCGCAATGAGTCTGCTGACCGTACCCCGGATCCTGGCCACCGGCTCGGTTCTCACCGCGGCGAGCGCCGTGCGTGTCGGCGCCGGGTGTGCCGGGCTGCTCGCCGAGCACGCGCCCGGGCTCGTCAGACTGGGCGTGCAGGGCACCGCCGGCGGGAACGCGCCCACCGCCCAGGCAGCGTTCCGGGACGAGCTGATCGCCCTCGCGCGGGAGTCGGCCGAGCTCTCCTGGCGCGAGATGCGGCGGGGCGTCGACGCGCTCGACGGATACACCCGCCCCGAGCACGCTCCGAGCAACGGCCGTCCCTACCGGGTCAAGCCGTGATCACCAGCAGCACCAACGGTCACCACACGACCAGCGACGACGTGATCGCCGCGCTCGGTGCCGACGGCGAGGTCGGCCTGCTCAGGGAGCGGATCGGCGCGTGGCTTGCGAGCGTCGACGAGGAAGTCCGCGAGCCGCTCGCCTGGGCGTTCTCGGGCACGCCCAAGCACTTCCGGCCCCTGACCGTGTTCGCCTGCCACCGCGCCGTGCTCGCCACCCCGTCCTCGGAGGCTGTCGAGCTCGCGTTTGCGGTCGAGCTGATGCACAACATGTCGCTGGTCATCGACGATGTTCTTGACGGCTCGTCTGAGCGCCGCGGGATCGCGACGATCCAAACGAAATTTGGGCACCTGCCCGCCCTGATGGCCTCGGGATATCTCGTGGCCGACGCATTCGACGCCTTCGCCGAGGACCCATTCGCGATCCGGCGCCTGGCCGAGCTGCTGCGCCGCCTCGGCGCGGCCGAGTGCCTGCAGTGGCGTCTGCGCCGCCAGCCGCTCGGCGTGGAGGACTGGCGGAGGATCGCCGGCGAGGACACCGGATCGATGTTCGAGATCTGCGCGGTCCTGGGGGCGCGCTCCGAGCGCTTGCGTCAATACGGCCACCTGCTCGGCATCCTCTATCACGGGTGCGATGACGTCGGCGATCAGCGCGGTCTCGAGGCGCTCGGCGGCGGCGGCGAGGAGGACCTGCGCGACGGCATCCTCACCCTCCCCGCGGCGCTGGCGATTCGCGACCCCGGGATTCGCGAGCTGTTCTGCATCGACGACCACGATCCACGGCGGCTCGCCACCCTCGCGGAGGCCTGCCGAGCTCAGCTCGACGAGGCCGAGCGCGTGCTCGACCGGATCGCCGCCTCGGCGCGCGCCGAGGCCGAGCGGTTCGCCGAGCGGCCCGCCCCGCTGCTGGCGCTGGTCGAGCAGGTGCGTCAGCTCTCGAGGCGCTGAGAAAGCCAGCCGAGCCCGGACCGGGCGTGCCGAACCAGGTCACTGCCGGTCGACCACGCCTTGGCACTCGCCGCATACGGGGCCCAGGCGTAGCGGAGCCAGACATACAGCAGGCCCGGGCGCGAGCGCGGCTCGGTGATCTCGACCGCCTCGCCGCCGCGCCGCGCGACGATCGCCTGCGCCGCCTCCAGCCCCGTGGTGACCGCCGCTTCAATCGTGGTCATCCCGATCCGGTTGCGGCAGAAGTCGCCCGCGAACGAGAGATTTGCCAGACCGGGACAGGTCGCGGCCGGGCGCCACGCGTCCGTGCCGGCCTCGTTGACGAACAGCTGGGCATCGGCGTTGGGCTCGTAGCGAGACCGACCCCAGTCGATCTCGTTCGACTCGCCCCATTCCTCGCCCGCATCGAAGTCCAGGTACTCGGCCAGCTCTCGCAGCATCGCCATCGCGTCGTCATGAGAGCCGGTGCCCGGTAGTCCGTAGGCATCTGACGAGGACAGCGCGAGCACCGTCCTGTCGCCGAATCGCTGGGTGTCCGCCCAGGTCTGTGAGATGTCGGTGAACGCGAGCGCCAGCCGGGATCCGAAGAGCCCGACCGGAGGGGCGGGGATCTCGGAAAGCTTGCGATTGAAGTAGACGTGGAACATCGGGATTGCCTGGGCGTGCAGTCGCGAGAGCTCGGCGATCCGCGGATCGGCGTCGACGACCCGACCTCCCCGTCTGCCCTCCCGCACGATCTTCGAGAGCGCCGGCGCGGTGACGGCGAGGACCAGCTCATCGACGTCCTCGCTCCAGCGCTTTCGGCCACCGACCCACGTGCCCGACGCCTGATCGAAACGGGTCTCCTGCAAACCGATCTGGACGACGCGACCACCGCGGGAGGAGACGCTCGTGACCTGAACGGAGGGGACGAGCTCCACGTGTGCGGCCTTCAGCGCCTTCGTGAGCGGCTCGATCACCTGGCGATATGCCGATCCGCGGGCGAGCCAGAAGGCCGGATCGTGATCGACGAGGCAGTACTCGAGATAGGTCCGGTAATCCTCGGCCGAGACCAGGTAGCTGGGAATCGCCCACACGTTGGTGATGAAGCTGTCGACGGCCGCCGCGGCGCGCTCGGTCATGTACGGGCGGGCGTTGAGGAACCCGCCGACGGTGACGTCGTCCGGGAGCATGGTCCGGTTGCGGCGCTCGGCCAGGAGGTCGATGGTCGAGTAGCCGAACACGAACATGTCGGCCACGGGACCGGCCCCGGAGAACAGGTTCTGCAGGGTGTGAAGGGGCGAGTAGAGGTCGGTCAGCGTCGTGAACCGCGGGAACTCGCCTCGGCGGAGCTGCTTGACGCTCGAGTAGGGGGCGAACAGCTGCGCCCTCCCGACCCCGGTCACCCCCTCGATCAGCCGCCAGAAGTTGTGGTACCAGGCGCCGTACATGTGGGGATAGACGTCGAGCTCGACGCCGTCAGCACCCGGCCGCGACCCGAGGTCGCCGCCGAAGTAGGGCTTCTGCTCGTAGACCTTCACGCGGTAGCCCCGCTCGGCCAGGCGTAGCGCGGCCGTCAGGCCCGCGATGCCGCCGCCGGCGATCGTGACGCGCGGCGCGCCAGTCATCGGCCGGACGCCTCCGGCACGATCAGCCCGCGAGCGCGGACGACATCGGGCAGCTCGGAAGCCGAGGCGAACCAGTCACAAAGCGACTCGAGCGTCTCGAGCGCGGTCGGGCTCGCTCCGATCGCGCGCTGGTGGACCGCGAGATGGGTCGCGGCTCTCAGCTCCAGCAGCCTGGCGTTCTGCTCTCGCGCGCACGAGAGCGCGTGCTCGAAGGCGGCCGTGGCGCCATCCGGGTCGGGCGAGTCGCCGCTCATCAGAGCACGCCCGGTGAACCTGTACAGCTCGGATTCCGTGAACCGCTCGCCCGTCTCGGCCACGTACTCCTCCCCAGCGCGCAGCACCTCGAGCGCCCGCGGCCGGTCTCCGGCCATCAGCCGCAGGTCGGCCAGAAGCACGTAGAACAGCGGAAGCGAAAGCCGCGAGCCGGAGGTGCGGTAGGCGTCGAGGCTGTGCTCGAAGCGCTTCGTGCCGGCCTCGAGCTCGCCCGCCCGGCCCTGCAGCCAGCCCGAGAACAGCGAAGACACGGCCACCCAGTAGCCGACGTTGTGCTCTCGGCTGTGCCTGCGGGTCTTGTCCACCCAGTGGCCGAACTCACTTCGCTCGGCTCGGCTCAGGTGGAGCATCGCCCGCATCCCCCAGGCCTGGGCCCGCGTGACCTGTCCGCCCACCTGCTCGGCGAGCAGGAGGCTGCGGTCGCTTCGGTCGTGTGACTGCGCGACGTGGCCCAGGTTCCAGAGCACGACCGCGTTGTAGGCGAGCGCGCCGACGCCCGTGTCGCCCTGCGCGTCGTAGATCTGATCGTGGCGGTCGGGCTTGCGGTAGAGCTCGAAGGACTGGTCGAGGTGCTCGCGGGCGCGCTCGAAGTCGGCCAGATACATGTGCACTAGCCCCGTGTAGAGCTGTCCCTCGGCGCGCCGGAACGGATCGCCGTCGCGCTCGCCCAGGTCGAGCATCTCCCTGCCGATCTCGAGTGCGGTCCCGTATTGACCGCGGAGCAGATAGAACATCCACTCGCCCCGGATCACCGCGATCAGGCGCTCCTCCTGGCGCCCGCGCTCGTAGACCGAGCGGGCGGCGGCGTATGCCTCGTCGACGCCGGCCGCCGCGTAGCCGCGCGCCGCCTGCAGCGACGCCGCCCGATAGGTCTGGAAGTCGGCTCGGTCGAGGTCGTCCCCGGGCTGCGGGGTCTTCTCGTCGAGCGCCTCGAGGCCGCGCCGGAAATGCTCGGCCGCCTCCTGGAAGGCGGCTCGATCGAGTGCACGCACGCCGGCGGCGCGCCAGTATGCGACGGCCTTGTCCGGCTCGGCGGCGGCCGACCAGTGCGCCGCCACCACCTCCGGTTCGCGTTCGGCGACACCCGGGAAGCTCGTGCTCAGGGTGTCGGCGATGAGTCCGTGCAGCGCCTGGCGCCGGCGGCGCAGAAGCCTGGCGTAGGCGGCCTCCTGCAGAAGCGTGTGGGTGAACTCGAGCCGCGACCGGGCACCGGCGACGGGCCGCAGCACGCCCTGCGCGGTGAGCAGGGCGAGCGCCGGGTCGAGGTCCGCGACGCCGAGCGGCGCCAGCGCCTCAAGCAGCTCGCGCTCGAACTCGCGACCGATCACCGACGCCACGTCGATCACGTCGCCGAGATCCGGAAGGCGGTCGAGCCGCTCGGTCAGGAGCCCCTCGAGCGTTGGCGGCACGGCCGGGTTGGCGATCGCCTTCGGCCGCGCCTCGGTCAGCGTGAGCGTCTTGAGCATCTCCTCCACGAACAGCGGGACACCATCGGCCGCCGCCTCGACCCAGGCCATGACCCGGGGATCCGGCTCTATCTGATCCACCGCCGCGATCATCTCGCGCACCTCATCGGAGCTGAGCGGGCCGAGCTCGATCGCGATGATCTCGCGGCGATCGGTCCAGGGCGGCGAGAACTCGCGCCTGAAGGTGAACACGCACAGAGCGGCAACGCCCCGCAGACCGGTGATGATCCGATCCAGCAGCTCGACCGTCGTTGGATCGGCCCAGTGAAGATCCTCGACCGCGAACAACACTGGGCGCCGGGCCCGATCGCCGATCAGGATCGATTCGAGCACGCGCAGGGTCGCGCTCCTGGCATCCCGCGGTGCGAGATCGGCCCGCTCCGCGTCCGCCACACAGTCGATCGACAGCAGGTCAGCGAGCAGCGGCACCGACTCAGCCGGGTCAAGCCCGGCCTCGCGAGCCGAGACCTCGAGGACGGCACGCTGATGCTCGGGCGGCTGGCGGCGATCCAACCGCAGCCGACGCTCGAGATAGCGGATCACCGGATACAGCGCCGTGGTCTCGTGGTGCGCGGAGCACTGCCACACCTCCTCGCTTCCGATCTGCTCGCCCAGGTGTTCGACCAGCGTGCGCACCAGGCGGCTCTTGCCGATCCCCGCCTCACCGCTGATCTGGACGACCTGACCGCTGCCCTCGGTTGCGCGCTGCCATGCGTGCTCGACGATGCTCAGTTCGCGGGCGCGGCCGACCACCGGGGTCAGCGGGCGGCCACCCGCGACCTCGAGGCGGCTCACCGCCCCGGTCGGCCGCAGCACCCTGTGGGCGCCGATCGGCCGGGACACCCCCTTCAGCGACTGCTCGCCCAGCGACTCGGTCTCGAAGTAGCCCTCGACCAGCGCCTGCGTGGCGTCGCTGATGACGACCGAGTCGGGCTCGGCGACCCCCTCCAGGCGCGCCGCGATGTGGGGCATCTCACCGACGATCTCGTGCATCGAGGACGACTCTCCGGCACCCATCTGGCCCGCCACCACCATGCCTGTGTGCAGGCCGATCCTGACCCGCAGGATGACGTCGCTCGATTTGCGAAGGGCGGCGTTGAGCTCGACGAGCTCGTCGAGGATGCCGAGGGACGCGTGCACGGCCCGCTGGGCGTCGTCCTCGTGCGCCCGCGGGTATCCGAAGTAGGCGACGACGCCGTCGCCGACGTAACGGGCCATGAACCCGCCCACCCGCTCGACCGCGCGGACGCAGGCGTGCTGGTAGGCACTCAGAACGTCTCGCCACTCCTCCGGATCGAGCCGCTCGGCCAGAGGGGTCGAGCCGACGAGGTCGCAGAACAGCGCCGTGACATAGCGTCGCTGGGCGGCATCGCCGGGGTCGGGCGCGATCGGGCCGACCGGCTCGGCGCCGAGCGGCGCGCCGCAGCCACCGCAGAACCTCATGCCGGTCGGACTCTCCAGTCCGCAGCGACTGCATCTCATGTTGTTCCGCGACCCCCAAATACCAGACTCGTATGAACAATAAACCCGTCGTTTGACGGCGAACTGCCCCTCGTCGGCCCGTCATCTTTAGCCTTGCGCAAATGATCGCCGATTTCAGCCTCTCGCATCGGGGCGGCCTCGGCACCCCGCTCGTCTGCCTGCACGGCTTCACTGACACCTGGCGCACCTGGGAGCTCGTGCTTGCAGAGCTCGAGGGCCGCCACGACGTCCTGGCTCCGACGCTGCCCGGCCATGCGGGTGGCCCGGTGCTCGAGGGCGAGCCGCACGAGCGCACGCTGGCTGACGCGGTTGAGGCGGCGATGGACGAGGCCGGGATGGACACCGCGCACATCGTCGGCAACTCGCTGGGCGGGTACGTGGCCTTCCAGCTCGCCGAACGCGGGCGGGCCCGCAGCGTGGTCGCCCTGGCCCCTGGCGGGGGCTGGGCCGACGGCGATGACTCCTTCCGCGACGTGCTCGCCTACTTCATCTCCACACAGGAGCTGCTCAGGGTGGCGGCGCCGCATGCCGACCAGATCGCCGCGACCGCAGAGGGGCGACGCCAGGCGACGCTGATGGTCACCGAGCGCTCTGAGCACCTGCCGCCGGAACTGGTCGCGCATCTGATTCGCGGCGCGGCCAACTGTCCGGCGGTACAGCCGCTGGCCGACTTCGCGTTGCGTGAGGGCTGGACCCTCGACCGCGAGCGGATCACATGCCCGGTGCGGATCGTGTGGGGAACCGCCGACCGGCTGCTCAAGTGGCCAAATGCCACACGGAGGTTCCGCGAGGACTGGACCCCGGACGCCGACTGGGTCAAGCTCGACGCCGTCGGGCATTGCATTCAGCTCGACGTCCCCCGTGAAACAGCGCAGCTGATCCTCGAATTCACGGCGGATAGCTGACAAATCAAGGAGTCTGAAATGAGCTACGAGACCATCATCTGGGAGCAGTCGGGCGCCGTCGGGCGGGTCACGCTGAACCGGCCTGAGACCCTGAACGCATGGACCGCGCAGTTCGGCGAGGAGCTGAAGCAGGTGGTGGAGGGCGAGGCGGCCCAGGCATCGGTGCGTGCCGTCCTGATCACCGGCGCGGGCCGGGGCTTCTCCTCGGGCGCCGACCTGCGCGCAGGCTTCGAGCCGGCCGACGACGGGATGCCCGACATCCGCAAGGAGCTCCACGACGTCTACCACCCGGCCATCGCCGGGGTGCGCCGCCTGCCCAAGCCCGTCGTGGCGGCCATCAACGGCCCTGCCGTCGGAATCGGCTGCTCGCTGGCGCTTGCCTGTGACCTGGTGATGGCAGCCGAGTCGGCCTTCCTCGGCCTCGCCTTCGTCAACATCGGGCTGATGCCCGACGGCGGCTCAACCGCGTTCGTCCCCCCATCGGTCGGAAAGGCGCGCGCGTTCCAAATGGCGCTGCTGGGGGAGCGGGTGCCGGCACCGCAAGCGCTCGAGTGGGGCCTGGTCAACTGGGTGTACCCGGACGACCGGCTGATGAACGAGGCGAGCGCCCTGGTCGAGCGGCTGGCCGCCGGCCCCACGAGCTCCTACGCCAGCTCCAAGCAGGCGCTGAACCGCTTCATCTACGGCGATCTCGACGCGCAGCTGCACCTCGAGGCCGAGCTCCAGCACGCTCTGGGTCGGACGCACGACTTCACGGAGGGCGCCGCGGCATTCGTGGAGAAGCGCCCGCCGGCCTTCACGGGCGTCTAGCGTCTGATCGGACGCTCGAACCGCTCGCGCGCCCGTTCGCAGTCGGGCCTGGTCGCACAACCCTCGATGTGATCGTCGACCAGGCCCATCGCCTGCATGAACGCGTAGACGGTCGTGGGGCCGACGAAGCGCCAGCCCCGCCGCTTGAGCTCGCGAGCGAGCGCGCGCGACTCGGGCGTATCGGTTAGCTCGCCGAGGGCTGCGCGATCGATCCGCGCCGGGCGGGACTCGGGCGCGGGCTCGAACCGCCACAGAAACCCCGCCAGCGACCCCTCCTCATCCACCAGCTCCACGCACCGGCGCGCATTGTTGATCACGGCCTCGATCTTTCCACGGTGGCGGACGATCGAGGCGTCGCCGAGGAGTCGCTCCACGTCCCGCTCGTCGAAGCGGGCGACGCGCCGGAAGTCAAACCCCGCGAACGCCCGTCTGAAAGCCTCGCGCTTGCGCAGGATCGTCAGCCACGAGAGCCCCGCCTGGAATCCCTCCAGGCTCAGCTTTTCGAACAGCCGCACGTCGTCGGCGACCGGGAAGCCCCACTCCTCGTCGTGGTAGGCGCGGTACTCGGGCGCCGACTGGCCCCACCAACAGCGCACGATGCCGTCCTCACCGGTTGACAGTCCATCGGCCGTCACAACCGAGATCCTAGGCCCGCGAGCCGGCGCGCAGTTCGATGCCGGCGTCCCGCAGGTCGGATAGGGTTGGCGCTGTTGAGCGCTGACGAGCCAGACACGCAAGACGATGCGGGCGCACGGTCATCGATCCGGATCGTGCTGGCCGACGACCACCAGGTCGTCCGCAGAGGCCTACAGCTGCTGCTCGACGCGGAGCAGGACTTTGAGGTCGTGGCAGAGGCCGGCGACGTCGACGCGGCCAGGCGCTACGTAATCGGCTATCACCCGGACGTCCTGGTGCTCGATCTGAACATGCCCGGCGGCTCTGTGCTCAAGGCGATTCCTCAGCTTCGCGAGCGTGCGCCCGAGACCCAGATAGTCGTTCTGACGATGCAGGAGGAACCGGCGTTCGCGCGCGAGGCGCTGGGCGCAGGAGCGCTCGCCTACGTGCTCAAGGAGGCCGCCGACACGGAGCTCGTGGAGGCCGTGCGGCGGGCCGCGGCCGGCGAGATCTACCTGAACCCCCGGCTCGGAGCGCGGATCGCCGCCGAGCCGCCGCCCGGCCCGCCTGACGACCTGACCGAACGCGAGGTCGACGTCCTGCGCCGCATCGCGCTCGGGTACACGAACGCTGAGATCGCAGAACAGCTCTACCTGTCGGTGCGAACGGTCGAGACCCATCGCCAGCACATCCAGCAGAAGCTGCGCCTCACCACCCGAGCGGAGCTCGTGAACTACGCGCTCTCGCGAGGGCTACTGACCGCCTAGCGACGCGGCGCGGGCCAGGAGCACCGGGCAACTCGCGCGCCGCACGACCTGCTCGCCCACTCCGCCGGTGACCTTCTGCAGACCGGAGCTCCCGATCACCAGGAGCTGAGCGCCAACGGACGCGTCCACGAGCATTCCGGCCGATGGCTCGGCGTCCTCTGCCACGACCAGCTCGGCCGACCGCCGATCGGCGAGCTCGCGGGCGATCGTGAGCGCGCTGAACCCTCCCCCCGAGCCGTCGAACCCAACGACGATCGCGCCGTCGTGACGGCGGATGGGGTGGCGTTCGGGGAGGACGAGCACAGAGCACTCGGCCTTGTGCAGCAGCGCGAGGACGAGCGGCTCGAGCGCCAGGCTGGCGACGCGGCCGACGCGCCGGTTTACGACGCAGGCAAGCGTTGTGCCGTCCGTCGCCAGCTCCTCGACCAGCTCGCGGGCGCACACGTACGAGCCCGGATCCGCGACCGTGCGTACGGTCAGCTCCGCCTCGGCCGGCATCAGCGCGATCACCTCTTCGGCGGCGCGAAGCCCCGTGGCCGTCCGATCGACGGCGCAGGTCACCCGGTCCCAAACCACCAGCGACGTCGGGTGCCAAAGGCCGGTCACCATCGGCCCCGATGGTGGTCGGTCCGCGGCCGAAATTCATCGGGGTACGCCCCGATCGCGACTGGGTGGTCTCTACCGTGCCCGCGCGAGCAGCAGCAGAGCCACGTAGTCGAGCCTGAAGCTCCCGCCCGCTCGGTCGATCACCTCGCCGACCGCATCGAGCAGCGCCCCGAGCCGCCGCTCGCCGAGCACGATGTGGTCGGAGTGGGTCTGGATCACCTCGAGGTATTCGGCCGTCGAGTACTCGCACGACCAGTCGTACGCTCGCGGGTCAGGCTGGTCGAAGCCCCCGGCCGCCTGCACCTCGCTGAGCCAGTCGCCCCACAGCTCCGGTGGCGTGTCGGTAGAGGGGTACATCGGGCCCGGCATCGGCCCGAAGTCCGGCACGGCGCGCTGGTAGGCGGCCCGGAGCTCGTCGCGGAGTGGGTTGTGCTCCCAGCGCGCTCGGTTCCAAAACGTGGCCAGCGCGCCTCCGGGCGCCAGCAGCTCACGCGCCTTCACGTAGCGCACCTCGGGCGCGACCCAGTGCCACGCCTGCGCGCTGTAGATCAGATCGAACGGCGATCCCTCGCCACCGAACCCCTCGAAGTCGGAGAGCTCGACCGTCACGTTCGTCGTGGCCCGCGCAGTTGCGCCGTCCGATCCGGGCCATGTCGGCACTCGGCTCCAGCGCGTGCACGGTTACGCCCCGCTGCGCGAACAGTCGGGTTGCCTTGCCCGTCCCGGAACCGACCTCGAGCGCGCGTCGGCACGGTGCCGCAAACGCGATCACATCCTCGACGAGCGCATCGGGGTAGGAGGGCCGCGCGCGGTCGTACAGCTCGGCGACGTCGCCGAAGGCAAGTCTGCGCTCGCTCGTCATCGACGACAGTGTCGCGCGTGCGACTATGAGCCTGCATGAAGGACTGTTACGACGCCGCGCTCGTGCGCGCTGCCGATCAGCGCTTGCTGGCCAGATAACTGCGTCCCTGGCGCAGGGTCCGCTTCTTGTGGTGGCGGAATCCATGGACCACGGCGGTTCCGGCCAGGACCTTGAAGAACGTGCCGTTGCACCGCTCCTGGATCAGCATCCGGCCGCCGGTGCTGCGGGCCGAGCCGTAACGGCCGAGGGTCTGGAAGGCTGCGGATGGGCTGACGGTCAGCGCGGATCCGGCGGCGCCACGGGAGCGCGAGCACACCAGGGTCTTGCCGACCAGTCTCGCCCGCAGGAGCCCGCTCGAGCTCTGCGCGAGCGTAAACGCCGCGCCCGCGAGCGTGGCCGTCTGCGTCCCGTTCCCTCGCGCGGCGATGATCCGGACGCTGCCATGCGTGCTGTCGATGGTCGATCCAAGCGCTACCGCCGTCAGCGACATGATCCGCACCGGCGTCCGTGCTCCGGGGGCCTTGATCAGAACCGCGCCGCTCACGGGCAGGGCCTGAACGGTCCGGCCGAGCACCGGGGGCCCGACGTACGTGTACCTGGCGGCGGCGCTCTGCGCGCTGACGCCCCCGGGTGTGATGACCGTCAAGGTCACGCTGCCGCTACCGGCGGGAGCCGTGGCGGTTATCCGCGTCGGGCCGTTCACCGTGAATCTCGCCGCCGGCCGGGAGCCGAACCTGACCGTGGTCGACCCTGTCAGGCCGGTGCCGCTGAGCACCACCTGGTTGCCGCCTGCCGCCGGGCCCGAACTCGGGCTGATTCCGGTGAGGACCGGAATCGGCACGGGCGGGGCGATCGTGAAGGTCCTGCCAGCGCTGACCCCCCGATTGCCCGCGCTGTCGGACTGGCTCGCGTCGGCGGTGAAGGTGCCGTAGGGCAGCTGGGTGGCCGGCGTGACCGACCACGATCCAGCGTTCTGCGTCGTCGTCAGGGTCATCGCCGGACTCCCGCTCGCCGCGTGGCCCGCGTAGATGCTGACCGTGATCGTCGCGAGGTCGCCGCTCGCGCTACCCGCCGCGCCGGAGAAGATCGGCGTGTGGTCGGTCGTGCTGAACCCGTTCGACGGCGCCGTCAGCGTCACGGCCGGAGCGGTCGAGTCGCTCTGATAGGTGGCGGGCGTGCTCGAGCAGGCCGACGGCCGGTTGACGCTGTCCGAGGCCGTGGCGTAGAAGGTGGTGGTGCCGTTCGGAGCCGCGTCGGCCTGGATCCCGGCGCCTGAGAAGTCGACCGCGCTGCCGCTTCCGGCGACCGGCGACGTGCAGGTGGAGTTGGTGTAGATCGTCACGGTCGTGCCGGCCGGGGCGCTGCCGAGCACGTCGGGCGTGAGGTCGTTGGAGAGCGTCGCGGGATTCGTGCCGGTCACCGTGGGAGAGGCAGGCGGCGCTGAGGGGCCGACGGTCAGCGTCAGATCTCCCGGGTCGTACTGCGCCGAGTATCCGACGCCCGGCCCCGAGCTCGGTACCGGTGAAGTTCGTGAACCGCCCGGAGCGCGACCCGAACGTGAGCACCGGGAAGCTGTTCCCGAGCGAGGGGCTGACGGTCAAGCTCGTGTTGATCGCGAGTGTCCCGGCCAGCTGGGCGGCTGAGGTGACCGCGAGCTGATCGAAGCTCCCGGGTCCGGTTGTGCCGATGCCGACCTTCAGGGTGCCGGACGAGGTCTGCGAGAAGCCGGCGACCGTTGCATGACTGCTGCCGCTCAGCTCGAGCGACCCGCTGTTGGTGATCGAGGAGCCCGTGCCGCCGGCCAGTCCCCCGGTCACCAGAGTCGATCCTGCGTTGGTCGAGCGCGCGCGTGAGCGCGACCGGCGAGGAGCCGTCGACGTCGAGCGTCGGCGCCGGAGGCGACCGTTGTCGTCCCGGTGCCGCCCATCGAGCCACCGCTCCAGTCGAAGGTCGCCCCCGACGGTGAGCCGGAACGTCCCGGCGCCGCCGATCGAGCCGCCGGTCAGCGAGAAGTGCACGGGCGCGTCGAGCGTGAAGCCGGAGGCTACGTTGAGCGCTGCGCCCTGCCCCTCGACTGTGCCGGTGAGCCCGGCCGGACGAGCCATCGTCCACGTCCCTCCCGTGAACACGAGTGGGGCGGTGGCGCTCCCGATGAAGCTCCCCGTCTGGGCGTTCGTGCTCGCGGCGCTCAGGTACAGGCCGTCGCCGGTCATCGTGCCGTTGCCGGCGTCGACCGTGCCGTCGTTGCGAACCGGGACGGCGATCGTCGTCGCGCCGGCGCCGTCGTCACGGACCATCGTTCCGCCCGACTCGACGTGAACGAGCGAGGCGGCGCCCGTTTCGGTCAGGCCGCCGGCGGGGTCGATCGAAAGAGTTCCAAGCACGTCGAGTGTGCGCCCGTCGGCGAGGGTCGTCGGGCCGGTGGAGGTCTGAACGAGCGTCGCGCTGCCGTCGACCTCGGTCGTCCCCGTCCCGCCCATTACGCCGCCCGTCCAAAGGAATTCGCCTCCGTCACGTACGTGCAGCACACCCGCGCCGTCGATCGTCCCACCGGATAGCAGCATCGAAACGATGTAGGAGTCGTCGGTGGCGCTGGCCAGCGTCAGCGTCCCGCCCGAGACGTCGAGCTGGCCGCTGACGTCGATGCCGCGTACCGTCGCGGAGCCGGTCCCGAAGTCGACGCTCGAGCTCGCACCGATGCAGACGAAATCAGATGGTGTCGGCAGCCTCACGTTATCGCCGTTGTCCTTCCAGTTACTCGGCGAGTCCCAGGCGTGGTCGTTGGCGCCGCCGGTCCAGACGATCGTGCAGGTAGCCTCGCCGAACCCGACGGAGGCGAGCAGCAGTGCGCCGACCGCAGCGAGGACCGCAACCACGCCCCAGCGGGCAATCGACCGACGACTATGCGCGCGCGCGGCAGACATCACCGTTTGGGTCGGTCGGGCCCGCCCGCACGGACACGGGAGCCTCTACGGCAATCGCTGCGCGAAACTACGGTCCGCCGACGCGCAGAAGTACGAGCGCGTATAACAAGGCAATGCCGCGTCAGATGACGAGTGACGAGGTCCGGGCGTTCCTCGGCCACGGAACACGGACCCTCAGGCTCGCCACGGTCAGTGCCGACGGCAGCCCCCACGTGATGCCGGTCTGGTTCGTCCTCGACGGTGACGAGCTCGTATTCACGACCGCGGCCAGGTCGGTGAAGGGACGCAACCTACGCCGCGATCCGCGGGTGGCGCTCGTCGTCGACGACGACACGCCCCCGTTTGCTTTCGTTCACATCCGCGGACGAGTCACGATCAGCGAGGACCTCGACGAACTGCTCCGTTTTGCGACGGCGATCGGAGCGCGCTACATGGGAACGGAGCGAGCCGAGGAGTTCGGCCGGCGCAATGGAGTTCCGGGAGAGCTGCTGGTGCGACTGACTCCCGAGCGCGTGATCGCCGAGACCGACGTCGCGGGGAGCGGCCCCCGTCAGGCGGCCGGCGGCGGTTCCTCGTGATAGCGGGTGGCGACGTCGGCAAGGATGCGGATCATCGACTTGGCCGCCGGCGCGACTCCGGGGCCTGACAGCGTCGACGCGACGACCTTGCGCGCCGGACTCTGCGGGGACAGCTCCCTCACCACGATCCCCGGGTGGACTCGGGTGAGCGCGAGCCGAGGGATGAGGGCGACGCCGACGCCGGCGGCCACCAGCCCCTGCACGGTCTCGTAGTCGTCGCTCTCGAACGTCACGTTGGGCTCGAAGCCGGCCGCGACACACGTCCGCACGACGTGGCGCGCGCACGGGCTCGAGGCCGACGTCTGCACCCAGTCCTGCCCATGGAGGTCGGCGATTGCCAGCTTCGGGGCCGACACGAGCTCGTGCGCGACCGGGAGCGCGACATGCATCGGATCCTCGAGCAGGCTCACGTTGCGCAGGCCGGCGCCCGGCCGCTCGCGCACCCCCGGGAACTCGAACAGCAGCGCCAGGTCGAATTCGCCCGCGCGCACGCGCGGGGCGATCTCCTCCGGCTCTCCCTCGGAGAGCGTCAGCGACACGTCGGGGTGTCGGGCGCGAAAGGTCGAGATCGCCAGCGGCATCAGGGTCGCCCCGGCGGATGGGAACGACGCCACCCGCAGGCGCCCGCCGCGGATGCCGAGCACGGCGGCGAGGTCGTCCTCGGCGAGCTGAACCTGGGCGAAGATCGCCTCGGCGTGCTCGAGCAACGTGGCGCCTGCCGCGGTCGGTCGCACGCCGCGCCGGTCACGGACGACGAGAGTCGTCCCCGTCTCCGACTCGAGTCGCGCGATCGCCTGGGACACGGCCGACTGCGTATAGGACAGTGCCTGCGCCGCGGCCGAGAACGACCCTCGCGTTATCACCTCCGAGAGCACCCGTAGGCGGGCCAGATTCAGCATTAGCAAACCTTATCGTTGGAATGACGAACTTCATTAGTACTGATAGAAGGCCGATGGAATCCTCGCGGCGAAAGAGCGCTGAGAACGGCAGACGCGGACGACAGGAGTGCGCCATGAGGCCCAGGACGATCATTTCCTACGACGACACGCTCAACGACCACGATGCCCTCGCGCTCGGCCGTGTGCTGGCCGATGCCGGCGCCGCGATCACGCTGGCCTACGTCCGCCACACGACGCAGACGAGTCACGATCGCGAGGAGCTCGAGGAGCACGACGCCGAGAAGCTGCTCGAGCGCGGCGCCCGCTGGCTCGGCGACCTCGACGTCGTCCGTCGCGTCGTCGTCAGCGCCTCGACCGGCGAGGGACTGAAGTGGCTGGCCGAGCAAGTGCAGGCCGCGGTCGTCGTGTTCGGCTCGGACTACCGCACCGCCGCCGGACACGTCGCCCCACAGCGCTCCGCCCAGACGCTGCTCGAGGGCGGCCCGGCCGCCGTGGCGATTGCGCCGGCCAACTACCGGGCCAACCGCAAGCCGAGGATCCGGCGGATCGGCCTGCTCGCCGAACCGGGTGACGCGGCCGCCATGGAGACGGCGCGCGAGCTCGCCGATCGGTGGGGCGCGTCGCTCAGCCGCGAGCAGCGCGGCGTCGACCTGCTGGTCGTCGGGTCTCGCGCCGCGGCTCCCGACGGGCGCGTGATGATCACCGCTCGGGCGGAGAACGCGATCGAGGACTCGATCGTCCCCGTCCTGGTCGTCGCCCGCGGCGTCCCGGTCCGCTTCCCGGCGCCCGTCGCCGCCTAGGCCCAGGCTTCCGCCCGCCCCGGCGCGGCTATCGTGGCGGCGCGTGCGAACCCTGGTTCTCTCCGATCTCCACATCGGATCGCGACTCCACCACGACGTGCTGACGCGTCCGGAGCCGCTGCGCCGGCTGCTCGTCGCCCTCGACGGGGTCGATCGGCTTGTGCTGCTTGGCGACATCGTCGAGCTGATGGAGGGCCGGCCCTGGCACGCGATGGCGGTGGCCGAGCCAATCCTCCGCAGCGTGGGCGATCGGCTCGGGCCGGCGGCCGAGGTCGTCGTCGTCCCCGGCAACCACGACCGGCCGCTCGTGCGCGGCTGGCTCCGCGAGCAAGACCCGGCCCTGACCGTCGATACCCCGATCCCACTCGCGGCCACAGCGTTCCTGGACCGGCTGACCTCGTGGCTGCAGCCGGCTCGGGTTGAGGTCCGCTATCCGGGGGTGTGGCTCTCGGACCGGATCTGGGCCACGCATGGCCACTACCTTGACTTCCATCTGCTGCCGCGGTCGGCGGTCGGGATGTCCCGCGGACTGCTCGGGAGGTTGCCACGTGACGAGGCGACCCCGAACGACTACGAGCGCGGTCGCAGGCCCTCCACCACGCGGATCACCCGCTGGCTTCCGAGGCCGCTGGCCGCGCTGCTCGACGACGTGGCCGAGCTGACCCGCGCCTCGACGATGCCGCGCGTCCGCCGCCGGCTCCTGCACCACCACGTCGCGCCGTTGACCTCGCGGGTGCTCGGCATCCAGATGCGCCGCGCCAGCGTTCCCGCGCTAGCGCGCGTGGTGCATCGGCTCCGCGTCGACGCCGACTGGGTCGTGTTCGGGCACGTGCACCGGACCGGGCCGCTTACCGATGACGATCCCGCCGATTGGTACGGGCCGGACGGACGGCTTCGCCTGCTCAACACCGGCTCGTGGCTGTACGAGCCGGCGCTCGTGCACCGCGCCCGGCCACCGCACCCGTACTGGCCGGGCGGAGCGGTCGTGCTCGACGAGGGCCAGGATCCGCGCGCCGTGTGCCTGCTCGACGAGTGCGGCGTCGCCGAGCTCCGCTGAGGCTCAGCGCAGGATCAGGTGGCTGTCGCCGAATTCGTGCCAGAGATAGCCGCGCGCGAGCGCTTCATCGTACGAGTGCGTGAGCGTCTCGGCGCCGGCGATCGCCTCGAGCATCTGCAGGTGCGACGCCTCCGGCTCGTGCCAGCCCGTGATCAGGCCGTCCACCGCGCTGACGCCCCGATCCGGCGTGATCACCAGCCCGGTCCAGCCCTCGTGGGCATGGACCTGCCCTGCGCGGTCAACGACGCTCTCGAGCGCTCGCACGACCGTCGTCCCGACGGCGATCACACGCCCGCCCCATTCCCGGGTCGCGGCGTGCAGACGCGCGGTCTGAGCCGACACCTCGAAGTACTCGGGGAATGGCGCCTCGTGCCGCTCGGGCGACGAGACGCCGGCGTGCAGTGTGATCGGCGCGATCAGCACGCCGCGCGCGAGCAGCGAGGTGATCAGCTCGTGGCTGAACGGGCGCCCCGCGCTCGCCATCTCAGCGCTGCCGGCGATCGCGCCGTACACGTTCTGATAGGCCGACAGAGGCCAGCGGCCGCGGACGTAGCCGTAGCGAATCGGCTCGCCGTGACGGCGCATGTGCTCCTCGATCGTGCCGGGTCCGTCGTAGCGAGCGAGCATCAGCCGGTGGCCGGACGCATACGGCGCGACCAGCTCGAGCGCGCTGCCGTCGGCCAGGCTGACCGTCTCGCGCGGCCAGCCCGGCGCGGGCCGCGAGCCGTCCGCGCTTCGGAGCTCGACCACGCGCCAGCTGTCGTCGAGCTCGGATGCGCGCGTGGCCACGTGGACCCGGACCTGAGTCCGGTCCGGCCGGCGGCCCGGGATCGCCGCGGGGAGCGTTGCCGAGATGTTGACCACGAGCAGGTCGCCGGGTGAGAGCAGGCTCTCCAGCTCGCGGAAGGTGCGGTGTTCGATCGGCTCCGCCGTGCGACCGGCGACCATCAGCCTGACTTCGTCGCGGCGCAGGCCGCGCTCCTCGGGGGGCTCGTGGGCCTCGAGCGCGCTCGGGAGCTCGAACGCCAGCGCGTTCATCTCGACGTCTCCGCGGGGATCGCGTGCGCGTTGTACCGACCGCTCGGATGCCTGCCACCGATCAGGGCGATCAGGCCGGGCACACTCGCCTCGGGCTCGGGCCGGTCGGAGATGTCCTCGCCGGGGAATGCCTCCTGGTGCATCTGAGTGCGCATGTCGCCGGGGTCCACCGCGTAGACGCGAAGGTCCGGATGCTCGGCGGCGAGAATCCGGCTGAGCTGCTCGAGTGCCGCCTTCGAGGACCCGTATCCGCCCCATCCCTCGTACGGCTCGACCGCCGCGTCCGAGGTGATGTTGACGATCACGCCTCCATCGGCGAGGCGCGGCAGCACGAGCTGCGCCAGGGCCAGCGGCGCGAGCGCGTTGACTCTGTACACGCGCTCGAGCTCGGTCAGCGGATAGTCAGCCAGTGCGGGCTGCGGGCTCGGGCCGAGGACGCTCGCATTGTTGACGAGGAGGTCGATCTCGGGACCGGCGGCGCTGACGAGTGCCCGGCGGTGCGCCGGGTCGGCGACGTCGCCGGCGATCGCCGCGACCTCGGTCAGCTGACCGAGCTCCCGCGCCACGGCCTCGAGATCGTTTCCGCCGCGCGCGTCGATGACGAGCGCCCAGCCTCGGGAGGCGAGCTCCCGTGCGAGGGCGAGTCCGAGCCCCCGCGATGCTCCGGTGATGATTGCTAGTGGCATACGGCCAAGGTAGGCCGCTGCCGGTCGCAATCACCAGTGGTAATTGGTCCTAGGATCTCCGGCGCCGACCAGTCCCTCGCGCACCGCGAGGAGCGCCGCCTGGGTCCGGTCGGCGACCCCGAGCTTGGCGAGCAGATGACCCACGTGCGTCTTGACCGTCTTCTCGGCGATCCCGAGCTCGAGCGCGATGCGCTTGTTCGAGCGACCGCGCGCGATCAGCTCGAGCACCTCCTGCTCACGCCTGGTCAGGGGCTGTTCCGGCGGGGCCTGCGAGCCGTCCGCGATCGCGTGGACGAGTCGGGCCGCAACCGCAGGGTCGATCAGCGTCTCCCCCGCGTCGGCCGCCCGGATCGCGCGCGCCAGCTCGGCCGGCTCGGCGTTCTTGAGCATGTAGCCGGCGGCACCGGCCTGGATCGCGGGCAGTAGCCGTTCGTCCTCGAGGAAGCTCGTCAGCACGACCACGCGCGCCGTGGGCACGCGGGTGCGCAGCGCCCGCATCGCCGCCGACCCCGTCGAGCTTCGGCATCAGAAGATCCATCAGGATGACGTCCGGGCCCAGGCGCTCCGCCTCTTCAATGCCGGCCTCGCCGTCGGCCGCCTCGCCGACAACCTCGAGGCCGTCCTGAAGCTCGAGGAAGGCGCGCAGTCCCTCGCGCACGACAGCGTGATCGTCGACGATCAGGATCCGGATCACGGCGTGACCTCGAGGCGCACGGTCGTGCCGGTGCCCGGAGCGGAACGGATCTCGAGCCGCCCGCCGAGCTCCTGCGCGCGCTCCTCCATCGAGGTCAGACCGAGATGGCGGGAGCGGAGCTCGGGCTGCCGAGGCTCGAACCCGACGCCGTCATCGGTGACCTCAATCACGTTCGGGCTCAGCCGGACCTCGATGTGGCCGGCCCGGGCGTGGCGAAGCGCGTTGTGCAGGGCCTCGTCGACGATCCGGAGCACGGCCAGCTCGCGCTCGCCGTCTCCGGTCACGCCGGCGCCCTCGCTGGTCAGCTCGATCTCAACGCCGTGGACTCGGCGGAGCATCTCGACCTCCTTGCGCAGCGTCAGCTCGAGACCATCGCGCTCGAGCTCGGGCGGGCGCAGGCCGAGGATCAGCGAGCGCAGCTCCTCGAGTGCCTCGCGGGCGAGCTCTCCGAGGCGCTGCACCTGACGGCGGCCGGCGGCGGGATCGCGATCGAGGGTGGTGGCGGCCGCCTCGGCGGTGAGCACGAGGCTGAACAGCTTCTGACTGACCACGTCGTGGAGCTCGAGCGCGAGCCGGTTGCGCTCGGACAGCATCGACAGCTCGCGACTGCGCTCGTACAGTCGCGCGTTCGTGATGGCGATCGAGGCGTGTGCGGCCAGGAGCTCGATCAGCGCCTGATCCTCGGGGCTGAACACCGGGTGATCGAGCTTCTCGGTCAGATAGAAGGCGCCGATCACCTCGCCGGCGGCCACGATCGGGACGCCGAGGAACGAGCGCATGTTCGGATGGCGGCGCGGCCACCAACCGCGGAACCGCGGATCGTGAGTGGATGTCCTCGGTCCGGTACGGGCTCGAGGAGTGGAGCATCGCGCCGAGCATCCCGTGCGTTCGCGGCAGCGGTCCCATCGCGGCGATCAGCTCATCGCTCATGCCGGACACGAGGAACCGGCGGAATCCGCCCTCCCCATCCGGGATGCCGAGCGCGGCGTATCGCGCTCCGGCCAGCTCCCGCGCGCTGTCGACGAGCCGCTGCAGGACCTGGTCGACCGACAGCTGCGATGCGACGGCCAGGACCGCGTCGCTGACGGCCTGCAGCGGGGGGCTGAGCGGCTCCGACATGCCGCTCACGATAGCTTTGCGGACGTGCCACGTCTCTGGTTCTGGACCCAGGTGCTGATCGTCGTGTTCGTGCTCGCGGGCATGGTGATCGCGATCACCAAGCTGTGATGTTCGCCTCGATCCTTGCCGGCACCGATGGCTCGGACACCGCCACCACCGCTGTCCGCTACGCGATCGACCTCGCCGTGCAGCTCGGCGCGCGCCTGCTGATCGTCAGCGCCTACGAGCCCTCTCCGACCAGCGCCTGAGACGTCGAGCGCGCACACGTGCCCAAGGATCTGCACTGGATCGTCAACCCGCGCGAGGACGTGCTGCGATGCTCGAGCGATCACGCCAGGAGGCGACTCGGCGCGGGCGTGGCCGAGGTCGAGACCTTCGCCCGGCAGGGCGACGCCGCCGACGCGATCCTCGACGTGGCCGAGGAGCAGCGCACCGATCTGATCGTGGTCGGCAACAAGGGCATGACGGGCGCCAAGCGCTTCCTGCTCGGCTCGGTCCCGAACAAGGTCTCGCACCACGCGCCGTGTTCGGTGCTGATCGTCCGGACGACGTAGGTCAGCGCGCTGAGCGGCGTCGTCGCCGCGCCCGCGTCGAGCAGACCCCAGCCGTAGTTGGGGTTCGGCCTCGGCGATCCGAGCGGCTGCGCGGTCTGCTCGAGCCGGGTGAGGACCTGGGCGGGCGTCGGGTGGCGCCCGATCACTCCGCTCGCGATCACCAGCGCGGCGGTCGCCGCAACGTGCGGCGTCGACATCGACGTGCCGAAGATCCCGCTCGGGAACCCGAACCGGGCCGGGTTGGGCCGAGTTGAGGAACGTCATCTGATAGATCGGCGGGCAGCTGCCGGCCGGGATGGCAATTCGGGTCCGTGAGCGAGGAGGAATCATCGCCGCCGCCGGGCGCGACCAGGCTGAGGCCCGCGCCGCCGTTCGAATAGTTGGCCAGGCAGCGGTCCTTGGTCGTGGCACCGACCGAGATCGCCGCCCGGCGCGCGCGCGGGATACGCGACCTGCTGGACGCCCTCGTTGCCCGATGCGGCCACCACCACGACGTGCCTGGAGACCGCGAAACGGACCGCGTTGAGCATCTCGGGGATGTCGCTGGCCCGGACGTCGGGCGTGAACTCGATCGGCAGGTTGATCACCTGGCGCCGTGCGTGGCCGCGTAGCGGATGCCGCGGGCGATCGTGGCGGCGTCGCCGGTGCCGTCGGCGTTGAGGATCCGCACCGGCATGATCGACGCGCCGTAGGCGAGGCCGGTGAGGCCGATGCCGGTTGTTGGTCGACTCGGCGATCGTTCCGGCGACGAATGTGCCGTGGCCCTCCCGGTCGAGCGGGAAGCGGTTGTGGGCGACGAAGTCGTAGGGCTTGACGAAGTGCGTGCGGCCGAAGTCGGGCGAACGACGGAACCGGTGCCAGTTGCGGTACGCCACGCCGGTGTCGAGCACGGCGACGACGACGCCGCGGCCACCGGGGCGCCCGTCGGCGCGAAGGTTGGCCCACGCGAGCGGGGCGTCGACGCCGGCGCCGGGGAGGAAGTTCCACTGCAGCCGTTCCCAGCCGCCCACGACGTGGGCCTTCCCCGGATCGTCAGGGATCCAGGGTGCCGGCTCGCTGTCGGCGTGGGCGAGGTAGTTCGGCACCGCGTAGGCGACGCCTCGCTGGTGACGGAGGCGAGCGAGCGCCTGCGCGACGGTCTCGCCGCGTGGGAGCTTGAATACCTGCGCGGACGGCTCGGGGGCGCTCGCCGCGAGCGCGCGGACGCCCATTCGCCGCTGCACGGCCGCGGCGACAGAGGCGATCGGTCCGGGGGCGTAGCCGACCACGACCTCGTCCGGCACGTACGGGGCGGCGGCCGCCGCCGGCACCCCGAACACCGCGACCGATGTCGCCGCCAGCGCGGCTGCGCGGAGAATGCGGGAGGCGACGATCACGATTGGTAGCGCCGGCAGAAGGCGCGGATGCAGGCCATGGGGCGATTAAGACAACATGGCGGAGCAGTCAAAGTTGCCCTCCGAACACGTTAGCGCCCGGTGAGCTCGCACTTCTTCCCCCGCGATGAGTACTTCATGCGCCTCGCCCTGCGCGAAGCCGCGGAAGCCCCCGACCACGACGACGTCCCGATCGGCGCGGTGATCGTCAGGGACGGCGAGGTGATCGCTCAAGGTCACAACGAGCGCGAGGTGCGTGCAGATCCGACCGCCCACGCGGAGATGATCGCCCTGCGCGAAGCGGCTCGCAGCCTCGGCAGTTGGCGCGTCGTGGACAGCGTCGTGTACGTCACGCTCGAGCCGTGCGCGATGTGCGCCGGGGCGATCGTCCTGGCCCGGGTTCCGCGCGTGGTGTTCGGGACCTGGGATCCCAAGGCGGGCGCGGCCGGCAGCGTCCTGAACGTCCTCGACGAGCCGCAGCTCAACCACCGCCCCCAGGTTGAGGGCGGCCTGCTGGCCGAGGACTGCGCCGATCTGCTCAGGGCGTTCTTCGCCTCGCGTCGCTGAGCTCAGCGCCTTCCGCGTCGTCCGAGTGCTCGCGGGACGGTCCGGCTGCCTGCACGCAAGCTCCCGGCCGGCGCACCTACAATCCCCGCGTATTCACCCGTGATTCCGCGCTCTCGCTTGCTGGTCCGATTGTGCGGAATCGCCGAGAACATGCCCGGAGAGGTGGCAGAGCGGTTGAATGCGCCGGTCTCGAAAACCGGTATGGGCGGTTTCGTCCATCGAGGGTTCGAATCCCTCCCTCTCCGCTGACACCAGGTTGTGAGGGCGCATTCTTGGCTACGCGCCGAGGGAGTGGGCCCTTTTGAGGTGCCGCGTGGGGGGTTTCGGGGCCTTCGGAGCGACCGCGGGGGCAGCCGCTCGGCGCGATCTGGCCGATCGTCCGGGGTACGCGCGTCTGATCTCGATCGCAAACCGATCGCAACCGAGCTCGCTTCTCGTTGATGCTGGCGGCGAGCCGAGCTATGTGTGTGTGTGTCATGGCTCGACGAACCCCGGGCAGACGCTGCAGCGAGCGGATCGTGCTCCGCCATGCGATCGGCTGCGAGAGCCGCGAGGGCGGTGGATGCTCGTGTCACCCCGGCTTTCAGGCGCAGGTCTGGTCGCCAAGAGACGGCAAGACGATCCGGAAAACGTTCCGTTCACTCTCCGACGCGCGGGCATGGCGGGCCGAGACGCAGACCGCACCTGCGCCGCGGAACGCTCCGCGCACCGACCCGAGCGACGCTCACCCAAGCCGCGGAAGAATGGCTGGCAGCCGCGGGCACCGGCATCATCCGGACCCGCTCCGGAGACCCATACAAGCCCTCCGCGCTGCGCAGCTACCAGCAATCGCTCAGAACGCACGTACTCCCCCAGCTCGGCAGCACGCGACTCTCGGCCGTCAGCAGAGTCGCGATCCAAGATCTCATCGACCGGATGATCGCCACCGGCGCGGCCGCCAGCACCACCCGCAACGCCGTGCTACCGCTACGGGCGATCTACCGCCGCGCGATCAGCCGCACCGACGTCCTCGTTAACCCCACCGAAGGACTCGCACTCCCAGCCATCAGAACATCCCGCACCCGCGTCGCTCGAGCAGACGAGGCAGAGGAACTGATCGCCGCCGTCCCACCCAGCGATCAGGCGATCTGGGCGACCGCGCTCTACGCCGGACTGCGACTCGGCGAACTAAAAGCCCTCCAATGGCAGGACGTCGACTCGCCGCGGGCATCATCCGTGTGCATCGCAGCTGGGACCGCCACACCGGACCGATCGCGCCGAAAAGCAGAGCCGGCACCCGCAAAGTACCGCTCAGCCAACCCCTCCGCATCCACCTCGCCAAACACCGACTCGCCCACCACCATCCCCACAGCGAACTCGTCTTCGCCCGCGCCAACGGACAACCCTTCACCCAAGCCGTCACCAACCGCGCCCGCAAAGCCTGGAACCACGCCCACCTACAACCGATCGGGCTACACGAATGCCGACACACCTACGCCAGCTACATGATCGCCGCCGGCATCAACGCCAAAGCCCTCTCCACCTACATGGGCCACTCCAGCATCACCACCACCCTTGACCGCTACGGCCACCTCATGCCCGGCAACGAACACCAAGCCGCCGCAATGCTCACCACCTACCTAAACCACAAACCCAACCACCCGCGAACGCCGGCCAGCAGACGCTGCTTCGCGGTCACCGAGCGCGATCCGGAGCGGCCGTGGATCGTCGTCGGCAGCGAGCACCGGACGATCACCCTCGAGGACGGGGCCGGGTTCTTCACCTGGGTCGCTGAGCGCTGGCCTGCACCGCGGTGAAGCGTCGCAAGCCTGGGCGCTCGCAGCCCGCTAGTACGCGAGCCCTGCGATCAGGAATCCCGCCCCGGCTGCGCCCAGCAAAACGCCGCACGCGAGCAGCCACTCCCGGCGTACGAGGATCGAGATGCCCGCCAGGACGATGGCAACCTGGAGCCCGACCTCAGACACGGCGTAGAGCTTGTGGCGCTGCTCCGCTCGACTGCGATCGGCCTGGTCGGCGCCGATTTTCGACGACAGCCGCCGGTCAATTGGTTTGAATTCCGTTTGCACGCGGCTCTCGAGCTCCTCCGCTTTGGCGACCGCGGTGGCCTCCTTCGGGTTGCCGGTGCCAACGACACGCAGCAGCACCGCGTTAGCGCTTGCGACGGTTGTCTTGACGTCATTGGCGTCAAGCTGGGCTTGTGTGTCGGCACCCTTGGTCTCGTCGGTGATAAGCCTGGTAGTGGACTGGTTGCCCAGGTACGTGGCAATGGCCAGGAACGCCGCGAGCACAGCTACGGCGATCGCCGCGGCCCGAGCGAGCCTCCCCCCTTCACCGTTGGACTGCTTGTGGCCCTCGACCACCTTCTCGAAGCGCTCGAGCGCCTCGTGAGATTCCATCGCGTCCCTCCGTTTCTCATCTACGTGGCGCGCACCTTAGAGCTGGCCGCGCCACGGCGGAAGGGGAATTGCGAGGCTAGGATCCTGGACCCCGTGCGTCGTTTCGCGCTAGCGCCCTTCCGGTCGCTGACATTGCGCCAGCGTCGAGCAGCGCGAAGGCGGTGCGCGGCTTTCGCTGCGCCTCGCCGAACAAACAGGTCTGCGTGCCCGCGGCGCAGGGGCTACGGCGTCCGCGCGTTGACCGTCTACCGCGTTCTTGTTGGGACACGCAAACGGCATCGCCGTAGCTTGAGCACTCAACGAATTTTCGTATCTTAAGGGCGTCACTTGACGGCGATCACGTCCACCGGTCGGACGTCCGGATCCTTCGCGAGCAGTTCCGGCGCGGCCGCCATGAACGCCTTGGAGATCTCGCCCGCCAGATGCGCCTCACGGCCCGCTTCGGCCTCAAACGTGTCGAAGATCCCGTAGGTGACCTGATCGATGCGGAACGCGTACCAGTGACGGTCAGCGGCTCGGCAAGCGCCAGCTCTCTTCCGTGCTCCAAGAACGCCGCCAGTTCGTCTGACTTATCCGGCTCTGCCTCGAGCAGGGCGAGGAACCCCACGGTCACGGACATGCGTCTCTCCTGCGGGTCGGGTGGCACTCGTTTGATTCAGCGTCCGGACACCGTCGCTTGAATGGACCGCCAACCGGAGGTCGGCTCGCACTCACTGCGTTGACTACAGCGTCTAGAGACCCCAGTTCTCACCGAGCGTGTTCCAGCGCGCTGGCCAGGGTTTGGGGATCGCTTGCGTCGGCTTGGAGCGCGACGGTTCCGGCGGTGCGAACGCGGTCGAGCGCTTCCCCGCTCCGAGCCACACCCGGCCCCGTTCCAGCCAAGGACAAGGAAGTGATCAATGATCGCGCCGCCGACGTTGCGAGTCCTAACACGACGACGGTTTGCGGCATTTAGCGTGGTCCTTTCGATTCTGCGGGCTGCGCAGCTTCGCGTTGTACGTGGGCTTGCGCTTACTCGAGCAAGCCACGCTCCTTCAGGAAGTCACGGTTCGCCTGGCCGACCTCGATAAGGTGCCCATCCGGATCGCGCAGGTAGCAACGCAGCTCGACGCCGTGATCGACCGGCGGGGTCAAGAACTGGGCTCCCTTGGCGCTCCAGTCTTCATAGATCGCTTGGATGTCGGCGACACGGATGTTCAGGAAGCTGCTTGTCGTGTCAGGATCGGGTGCAGTCAGCGTCACGGCTGGCTTGTCGTCGGTTGGGCCACCGCCTGTGTTGATAATGATCCAGCTGTTCGCGAGCGCGACGACCGCGGGGCTTTCGGAGACGACTTCACCGCCGAGGACATTGGCGTAGAAGTCTCGCGAGCGAGCGATGTCCTCCGACACGACGAAGTGGGTGAGCAGGATGCCCGTTTCGGGGGCAGGGAACGGTGCCATATCAGTTCTCCCCTAATCGTTGAGGGCGGTGCGAGCAACCCGTCTTGGAGGCGTGGTTAGCTCAGCGATGAGCAGTTTCACCGTGTCTCTGGAAACCAGTCGGCGAGGTGTCACGCGACTGTCTTTGAGGTGATGAAGCGGTGGATGGCCTCGTTGGCGTTGTCCTGAAATGACGGGTTGGCCAGATCGGGGAAGATGTCCGCTTGGTCGACCAAGGGACCTTTCAGCTTGTTGGCCGCGCTGGCGTAGAACACGCCGCTGGACAGGGTCGGGTCGGTGACCCCGTCGACCAGTCGCTTCGCGCCCAGGTCAAGTTTGTGGGAGATCCGTAGGGCGGGCATGACGTATTTGGCCGCTACACGCAGCGGTAGCGCAATGTCGTTGGAGGCTTGGGTGCCGGTGGTGGCGCCGGGGCTCACGGTGATGAAGCGGCGGTCGGGGTATTGGCGGGCCAGGTAGGCCATCCACAGGGCCCCGATGTACTTGGCCTGCCCGAAGGCTAGGTTGAAGTCAGCTTTTCCGACGGCGAAGTAGCTGCCGTCGATGACGGTGGCGAGTTCATCGGCAGAGGTTGAGACGAACGATGGCCGTTTCATCCCCAACTTCGGAAGTCCCCTGGCCGCTTCACTTCCGGCGAGGACCGCAACCTCTCCAAGTCGATCCTCGGCCAGGAGCCCCTCTAGGAGGACGACGTGGCCAAGAACATTCGTCGCGAACACGGTGGTGACCCCGTCAACGGTCAAGGCCATCGACTGCGGGCCAATAACACCAGCGTTCATCACCAGCGCGTCGACGGATCCGCTGATGCCGGCCAGGCCGGCGCGGACCGAATCCAAATTGGCGACGTCCATGAGAACGATGTCGAAGATGCGCCGGCCGGTCGCGGCTTCGAGCTCGGCCTTTGCCGTCGTCGCCCGCTCTCGGTTCCGGCACGCCAGGTAGATGCGGGCGATCTCGGGACGTGATGCCAGTTGCCGGGCCACGTCCTTGCCGATTCCGGCGTTGGCGCCCGTGATCAACACGGTCTTTTCCGGGGTTGTGCTCACTGGAATTCCTCCCATGTTCGTAGGTCCAGGCAGGGTTGACTGAATGGTGTGGTCAGACCGCCGCGAAGGTCCGACGGCTAGGCCCTGCTCGGCATGGCTCAGCACAGCGGCTTGCTGCTTTGCCGGTGGGAGCACCTCCGATGTTGTCTGCTGGAATGGATTATATGATCCACAGTGGCAGACATTTTATGGAATGTCAACACCATTTATCTCGCTATACTTCCGCGGATGTCCTCAAGGGGCTCTGATCGGCCGCGGTTGACGCGTAAGGGCGAGGCGACGCGCGCGCGGATCGTTGATGCCGCGGCAGAGCTGATCTTTCAGCAGGGCGTTGCCGGCACGACGATCGAGGAAGTGCGCGACGGTGCACACGTGAGCAGCTCGCAGCTCTACCACTACTTCGACGACAAGCCGGCGCTGGTCCGCGCAGTCATCGAGCGCCAGGCCGACATGGCCATCGGCACGCAGGAGCAGTTCGACCTCAGCAGCCTCGATGGCCTACAGGAATGGCGCGATTTCGTGGTCGATCACAACCGCGACACGGGCGGGCGCGGCGGGTGTCCGATCGGCTCGCTCGGTTCCGCGCTCGCCGAGACAGAGCCGGAAGCCAGGATGATGCTGGCGGCGTCCTTCAAACGCTGGGAGGCCAGCATCACGGCCGGTCTTCTGCGGATGCACGCGCTTGGTCGCCTCGCACCCGAGGCCGATCCGCGCCAGCTCGCGCTGGCCTTGCTTGCCGCGCTTGAGGGCGGCCTCCTGCTCGCTCAGATCCAGCGCGACCCCGAACCGCTCGCGGCCGCGCTCGACGCGATGCTCACCCTCATCGCCACCCTCAGCAGCACCACGAGCACTTCGCTCAACCGCTGAGCCCTCGGACTCACGACCGACGGGGAGGTGTCCCGGAGCTCGCGGTCCAGTTCGAACCATTCTGGATTAAGCGAGCCAGTTCTGGTAGGGTCGGCGGTAGCAGAACTGGATGGCGTGTTCCAACTAGCGAAGGGATGTCGACGATGGATCTGAAGGACAAACGGGCTTTGATCACCGGTGGCACCTCCGGGATGGGTTCCGCCGCCGCACTGGCGACGGCCGAGAAGGGCGCGTCGGTGATCATCACCGGCCGCGACGAGACCCGCGGCGCGAGCACCGTGGAGAAGATCCGGCGTTAGTTTGTGCCCAGGTCAAGGCGACGATCGCCGAGATAGCGCCCGCGTGTCTCGTCGGCATGCGATGACCGTCTCGACGCCGGCACCAGCCTCCCCGGCGGCGCGGCGGGGGTCGACCCCTGCTGTCTTTAGCCACCGACCTTGCGGCCGCGCCGGGCCCTGGTGTTTAATGAGATGGCTAATTAACGAGCTTGTTAGATGCCCGACGACCCGCTCAGCCTCACGTTCTCCGCGCTCTCCGATCCGAAGCGCCGCTCAATCCTGACGCGCCTCGCCGAAGGCGAGGCTACGGTCAACGAGTTGGCGGAGCCGTTCTCGATAAGCCTGCCCGCGATCTCGCGTCACCTTAAGGTGCTCGAGCGGGCCGGGTTGATAGTCCGTAGTCGAGAGGCTCAATGGCGCCCGAGCCGCATGCAGGCCGAGCCGCTCGACGACGCGGTGGAGTGGATGCAAGCGCGCAAGCGCACCTGGGATGCCCGGATGGACCGACTCGACGCGCATCTGCGCCGGAAAGGAAAGCAAGATGAGTGACGCAACCCCCGTGGCCGGCGCCGATCAGGAGGTCCTGATTACGCGCATCTTCGGCGCGCCGCGCGAGCTGGTGTTCAGGGCGTGGACCGACCCTGATGAGGTCGCGGCGTGGTACGGCCCCGAGCAGATGGAGACCCCGCGCGAGCGGATCCGCATCGACCTTCGTGTCGGGGGGCGTTATGAGCTAACGATGGTCCACCGCGGCGGCGGCGAGTTCACGATCGGCTACGAGATCATCGAGCTCGTCGAGCCGGCGCTGCTCGTGCTGCGCTCGGACCCGATGCCCGGGATGCACGAGCCCACGGTCGTGCGCGTCGAGTTCCACGACCACGGTGACAAAACCCGCATGAAGCTCAGCGACGGGCCCTACCCCGGTGGGGCCGGGCACGCGGCAGCCGGTTACGAAGCGGCGTTCGACAAGCTCGCCGCGCACCTCAGCGGATAGCCGGCGATGAGTTTTCGCGCCGGTGTGGATTGAACGGGTGACGGACAAGCAACCCATTCGATCTGGAGGTCCTGATGGCCGATGTGACGGTGACGTCGTTCGAGGAGATGGAGCCGATCTACGACGGGCTGGCCCGACGCGCGCGCGCGTCGCTTGGCGTGACGTCGTTCGGGATGCAGGTGATGACCCTCCCGGGAAACTGGGACGGTTACCCCAATCACCGCCATGATGCGAGTGTGGAGGACGCAAACCAGGAGGAGGTTTACATCCCGCTCGACGGCTCAGGGACGCTCGTCGCGGACGATCAGCGCGTCACGCTGCGGCCGGGCATGATGGTGCGCGTGGGGCCAGAGCAGCACCGGCGGATCCTGCCCGGTCCCGACGGGGTCCGGTTCATCGCGCTCGGTGGCGTCCCCGGGTCGTTCGCAGCCTCCCCCTGGACCGAGCTCGGCGGGCCGCCGCCGGTCCCGGCCGCGTAGGGCTTGATGGCCGCCAACCCGGCCACGAACCTCGATGACACGCGTCTCGTCGCCGCAGCAAGCGGCGGCGACGAGCGCGCCTTCGTCGAGCTGACATCACCGCACCGCTCGGCGCTGCACATGCACTGCTACCGGCTACTGGGCTCGTTGCATGACGCCGACGATGCGCTGCAGGAGGCGTTGTTGCGTGCGTGGCGGGGGATCGATCGCTTCGAGCCCCGCGCGCCCGTCGCGGCGTGGCTGTATCGGATCGCCACCAACGTCTGCCTGCGGATGCTCGAGCAGCGCCGCCGCCGCGAGGCGGCGTCGATCGACGCGCACCTGCAGCCCTACCCAGAGCAAATCGCAGCCGCGGGCTCGGAGCCCGAGGCCGCGGCCGAGTCGCGCGAGGCCATCGGCCTGGCATTCGTCGCAGCGATGCAGCTGCTACCGCCAAAGCAGCGCGTAGTGCTCGTGCTGCGCGACGTGCTCGACTGGTCAGCGCGCGAGGTCGCGGACTTCTTCGAGGACAGTGTGCCGGCGGTCAACAGTGCGCTGCAGCGCGCGCGGGACCGGGTGGCCCGTGAGCACACGGAGGGAACGCTCGCTCGCGTCCACCGCCCCGCCAACGCCAACGTCGAGGCGCAAGTAATGCGGCGTTTTCAGGATGCCTGGGAGGCCGTCGACATCGACGGGATTGTCGCGCTGTTGGCTACGGATGCGCTCATGACGATGCCGCCCGAATCGGCTCGCGTCGAGAGCGGTGCGGCGCTCGCAGCGTTCTTCGCGACCGTGCCGTTGGAGGGGCGGCTCGACGACATCCGGCTCCGTTCCGCCCGGGCCAACGGCCAGCCCGCGCTCGCGGCGTATGCGCTCGACGACGCCACCGGCGACCACAAGGCCTATGGCGTGATGGTCTTCGCCATCGACGGCGACCGGATCGTCGGCATCACCGGCTTTCCGCGCGAGCCCGAATTGTTCAGGCGGTTGGGCCTCCCTGTCGCGATCTCCGCCTGATGGCCTTCGACGAGCACCTCGCAGACGGAATCCGCGAGGCTTTGCGCGACGTGCCCGACGTTCGCGAGCAGCGCATGTTCGGCGGCCTCGCGTTCCTCGTCGGCGCCAACATGGCGTGCGGGGTCGTCGGGGACGAGATCATGCTGCGCCTGGGCAAGCACCGTGCGGACGATGCGCTCGACGAGCCGCACGTCCGGCCGCTGGACTTCACTGGGCGACCGATGCGGACGATGGTCTACGTCGCCCCGGCCGGATTCGCCACGCAGAACGCGTTGCGCCGCTGGGTTGACCAAGGGGTCGCACACGCAGCGACGTTGCCACCGAAAGCCCGCCGGCGTTAGACGGGCCGCAGGCCGGCAGGCCGGCCCTCCATTCAAAGTCAGACAGCTCCCCTCCGAGTCAGCCCGCACGCTCGAGCGCCACTCTGACGCCCTGCCCGAGCCCACGACGACAGCTGGTTGGGCACGAACTCAGCGGTCTCACCGCGACGGCGTGGCCGGTGTAGGCGTGGAGGAACAGCAGTGTGACCAATCGACACGCCGACCGGCAGCCCGGGATCCGTGGCCGCGCGGGCATCTTGGAGCCGGCGCGGCCCGCCCTGCATCGCGCGGCTAGGAGGAACGATCCGTCCGCGAACGACTGCGCATTTGTCGCCACGCCTCGCGCTCCGCCCGGGCGTGAGTTCGACCGGGTCGGCATACTCTCGGCACTGGTGAGCCGGGAAGTCTGGTCGGCGTGCCCTCGCGGGACGCTGCCTTGTACCTAGTCCAGCTCAACATTCCGCAGTCACTCTCCCGACAGCGACCCACCGCTGATGTGGAGGGTCATGGCTGACGCGCCGCTCGCGGTCATATTCGTTTCGGCGGCGGCGGTCAGCCTCGCGACGAGCTGGCTGCTGGTGTCTCGGCTCGAGCGAATCGGAGCGCGGATCGGCTTGTCCGAGGCGCTGCTCGGGATGCTGGCCGCGTTGGCGGCCGACGCCCCCGAGATCACCGCCAGCGTGACCGCGCTCGCCGGGCATCACTCGCGCATCGGGGCTGGCGTCGTGATCGGATCTAACGTGTTCAATCTCGCCGCTCTGCTAGGTCTGAGCGCGCTCGTGTCGGGCGAGATCAAACTGCACCGGCGGGTGATCATCTTCGAGGGGACGGTCGCGATGTTGATCGCGACCGTTTGCCTGTGTGTCGTGCTCGGCGGGGCGGGACCCGGGCTCGGCCTCCTCGCCGCGGTCGCGGTGTTGATCCCGTACTTGATCGTCTCGGGCGTGACCCCCGAACGGCTGCATGCCTTTGGGTTGCCGCACGCGTGGGCGAACTGGCTGTCAGGGGCCGTCGAAGAGGAGGAGCAGGAACTCGAGCCGGCGATCCACCCACCCCGAGCGGGAGCGCTCGATGTGACCGTCGCCGTGCTCGCCACAGTCGTAGTCGTCGGCGCGAGCATCGCGATGGAGGTGACGGCCTCGAAGCTCGGTGCGCGGCACCATGTCTCGGAGATCGTGATCGGAGCGCTGGTGCTCGCCGGCGTGACCAGCCTTCCCAACGCCGTTTCCGCGCTCTATCTCGCGACCCGTGGGCGGGGCGCAGCGACGCTCAGCATCGCGCTGAACAGCAACGCACTCAATGTCACCGTCGGCCTGCTGCTCCCCGGGATTCTCGTAGGCCTGGGCGCACCCTCAGGACAGGGAACCCTCGTTGCTGGCTGGTATCTCGGTCTCACCGCCGTGACCTTGGCGTGCGCGTACACCGGTCGCGGGCTGCGTCGGACTCATGGCGCGCTGATCATCGGCGGCTATCTCGCGTTCGTCGCGGCCGTGATCATCGTTAGCTGACGGAGCTAGCGGCGGGTGCCGGGCACGGCATCGGAGCCCAGCCACGTTTGCATCGCCCGTACGAGAGCCGGTGCATTCAGGACGGTGGCGGGCTCGCGCACCGAGCAGTGGTCGCTTCCCAAGCCTCGCGGCCTTCGTGGACTGCGAGCACGGTGATCCCCAGTGCGATCAGGGGGTCAAGCTGCCACATCCCCAGCACGGTGTTGGCGAGGAGACTGGCGAGTACGCCGGCGGCGAGGTAGGCGCAGAGCATGTTCTGTACTGCTTCGCTGGCGAGCGCACCGGAGTCGAGCGGCCGTGCGAGTCCTCGCTTGGCTGCGGCGAGGGTCGGCATCACGATCAGGCTGGCGCTCGAAGCGGCTATGCCGATCCAGCTGGTCTGTGGCGGTAAGTCGGTGGCGAGGGTGTAAGTCGCGTCGATCGCGAGGTACAGCGCGAGCAGGAAGAAGCTCACCGCGATTGCCTTCTGGGCGCGATGTTCGGCTGTCTCGGATAGGGCTCGGTTGCGGGTGAACCGCCAGATCACGATCGCGCTCGCTGCCCCCTCGATCGCGGAGTCCAGGCCGAACCCGGTCAGCGCGACGCTCCCGGCGGCGACGCCGGCGATGGTGGCGACCAATCCCTCGACCGTGATCCAGGCGAGGCTGAGCCACGCCAGGCGCCTGGCAGTTGCGATCAGGTGAGATCGGGTCCGATCCGGGAGCGATGGCGCTTGTGAGTTCACGACCCCAAACTCGCGCGACCGTCCCCACCCCCGCAGGGACGGCGTTGGACCGGACGGTCCCGTACGAGCGAGAGCTCGCTCGTCCGACACACACCGGTGGGAAGATTCCGCCGTGCGCCGATCGGTTGGCACCTGCTGATGGCAACTTGCATCATCTGTGGCATCGACGATTCCGACGGTGCGCGGAACGCCGCGCTGGTCGCAGATGAGCTCGCCAGGGGTCTCGGCGCTCGGCTTGTGCTGGTGCACGGAGCTCCGGCTCCACGCAGCATGATGTACGGGGTCAGCGTCGACACCGAGCCTGAGGAGCGTGGGGCGAAGGAAGAGGCCGGGCGACTTCTCGAGGCGGTAGCCGAGACCTGCAGGGCTGAAGACGTTTCATGGCGCGTGGAGTTCGGGCCGCGGGTTGACGTGCTGTTGCGAGTCTTGGCGGACGAGCGCGGCGATCTGCTCGTCGTTGGCAAGCGCCGGCGCGGCGCGGTGCGCTCAGCGCTGCGAGGCAGCGTGGCCGACAAGATGCTTGAGCTCTCGCCGTGCCCGGTCGTGGTGGTGCCTGTGTGAGGTCTTGAGCAGACCCAAGCGCCACGCGGCGCCGCATTTCGGAACGCGGCCCGTTGCCGCGTCGAACCGCGCGGAAAGTACCCGTCCCTCCATAGGTCACAACGAGCGCTCACGTGCGACCTCGGCGACCTTGAGGCGCCGGACGGCTCGCACACCGGGGCGCCGGGACAGCATGGCGACGATCAGAATCGCGAGCGCGCAGAGGACCAGGGTCGGTGCCCGCACTTGTAGATGGAACTTGAACAGGTCGTTGCCGAAGGAGGCCATGAACGCGCGCGCGACGAGTTACCCGATAAGCAGGCCGAGCGGGATGGCGCCGATCACGACTAATACGTTCTCGGCGGGGATCATGCTGAGCGAGCCGGTGGCGACCCATCCCAGCGGCGCCCAGCATGGCGAACCGAGCGCTCGGCGATATTTGCGGTCATCGGGCTGAACAGGAGCGCGAACGCCATCGCGCACCCACATCGCTACACCGGTGCGCGGCGACGCGCGATTTAGAGCTCGGCCGGAGAACGATCCTCAACGGGTACCTCACCGACGAGATCCCGCCCGGACGATGTCTCGCGCTGCCGCTCACGCGACGCCGTTGCTTCCCACGATGGCGGCTCGGAGTGCCATAGACGCCAGTAGCCGGCGATGATCGCCGACCGAGCTGCGGCGACCGCGCTCCTCCGCCGCCGCGGGAACTGGGTGTGCTCCATCCTCTAACCTTACAGTGTAAAGTCGGTTTCTCGCAATGCCTCGCTCGACCGAGTCCACGTCCCGTCGTCGTCGCCTCCAGGGCCCGCTGAACCGCAATGTGATCCTCGACGCGGCCATTACCTTGATCGAACGCGACGGACCCGGCGCGCTCAGCATGCGCCGGCTGGGCGCGCAGCTCGGAGTCGAGGCGATGGCGCTCTACCACCACTTCGAGAGTCGAGACCAGCTGCTGACCGCGATCGGCGACCGCATCCTCGAGCCGCTCCATGTTCTTGAGCTGAGCGAGGACTGGCGCGAGGCTTGCCGGCGTTTCGCGACCGTATTGCGTAACGTCGCCGTCGCGCGGCCGGCGACGTTCCAGCTGGTCGGTCTTCAGCCGCTCGACACGTCCGCGTCGCTGCTTGCGGTCGAGCGGCTCCTCGCGGTGCTCGTCGCAGAGGGTTTTGGCGCGCGTGAGGCGCTCGCGATCTACCGCGCAACCGTCAGCTACGCGCGCGGCTATGCGCTGGCCGAGGCCACAGGGTTCACAGTGGACGCCGCGCGACGCGCGGGACGCCAACGCCTAAAAGCGTTGCCTACGAGTGAGTTCCCCATCCTCGCCGGCCACGCGCGGGAACTCGCGCAGCTCGACGCCGACAGCGGCTACGAGCTCGGCCTCCACGCGCTGCTCGACGGACTCGCCACCCGGGCAAGTCCAGGCACGCAGATTGCGGCCGGATCCGGCCCGCCGGTTGACGGTGCGCCGTGAGCTCCGAGCGCGTGCCCGTTGATCGCCTTGAGCGCGCTTGCCGACGTAGGGCGACGGCCCGAGCAGGACCGGTTGGTGACGTGGGATCTGATGGCGTGAGCGACGGGGATCGTCAGGTCTTCACGAAGGCGCACACGGAGTCCGTGGCCGCGGTCCTCGGTCTCGGGGACCGCTTGTCACTGGGTGGGGCCGCGTCGAGGTGGTTGGGCGGAACGCGGCTCGGGCTGGCAGTGATGGCCCTGGCGGTGGGAGCTGGCGCGGGCTTGGCCGCAGCTGCCTTTCGCTGGCTGATCTTGACCTTCACGTGGCTTGCTACCGGCCATCAACAGTTCGGACAGCAGGGGCACGTCGCAAGCCGGCATCTGCCGTGGCTCGGCATCTGGTTTCTGCTCGTGATCCCGGTCCTAGGCGGTTTGCTCTACGGGCCGTTGATCAACCGATTCGCGCGGGAGGCGCGAGGCCATGGGGTGCCCGAGGTGATGCTCGCGGTCTCAGAGAACGGCGGCCGGATCCGGCCGCCGGTGACGATCGTCAAAGCGATCGCCTCGGCGATTTGCATCGGCGCCGGCGGTTCGGTCGGTCGTGAGGGACCGATTGTGCAGATCGGATCGGCGCTCGCGTCGACGGTGGGGCAGCGCGTGCGGATGTCCGAGGATCGGCTGAGGATGATCGTCGCGTGCGGAGCTGCCGGCGGGATCGCGGCCACTTTCAACGCCCCGATCACTGGGCTGTTCTTTGGCTTCGAGATCATCCTTCGCCAGTTCTCGCTCGATGCTCTGTTCGCGACCAGCCTTGCGGCGGTCACCGGCGATCTCGTCAGCCGGGCATTCTTTGGCTCGGCGCCGTTCTTCACCGGGATCCCTCACGGGCTGACGGTTACCAATGACTACACCTACCTGCTAGTCGCCGTGCTCGGGATCGCATCCGGTCTGATCGGCGTCGCCTTCAAGACCGTCCTGTACAAGCTCGAGGACGCCGTCGACGATTTGTGGAAGGGGCGCCCGGAATGGGCACGCCCTGTGGTCGGCGGCGTCGTACTCGGCGTGCTGCTGCTCGCGCTGCCCGAGATGTACGGCGTCGGCTATCCCGTCATGAACAAGGTAGTGGCGGGACACGTGCTGCTGTGGTTCATCCTCGTCCTGCTGTTGGGAAAGATCCTCGCGACGAGCCTCACCCTGTCGATCGGCGGCTCGGGTGGCGTGTTCGCGCCATCGTTGTTCATCGGTGCGATGGCCGGAATGGCATTCGGCGAGGCGGCCAACCACGTGTTCGGACCGGCGATCGGCCCGCCGGCGATGTACGCGATCGTCGCGATGGGCGGCGTGTTCGGGGCAGCGGCCCAAGCCCCGCTGACCTCGATCGCGAGCGTCGTCGAGATGACGGGAAACTTCACGCTCACCGTGCCGGTGATGCTCGCCACCGGAATAGCGTCAGCGCTCTCGAAGCATCTCAGCTACGGCAGCATCTACACCACCAAGCTGCTGCGCCGGGGCATCGACATCGAACGACCACGCGAAGGCGGCGTGTTGCAGACGATGACGGTCGCCGATGTCATGCAGCGACGATCCGATGACAACGGGCGAGGCCAAGCGCTCCCGTCCGCGCAGGCGCAGATGCACGGCACCTCAGGTGGCGAGGAGCCCTTCTCGGAGGTCATCGGTCCCGTCGCCGACGTCCGCCAACCACAGGCGCTGTTCGCCGACGAGACACTCGAGCAGGCACTGCGCCAGCTAACCCTCTACGGGCATTCCGGTCTGCCTGTGGTCTCGCACGACGGCGAGCGGCTGCTCGGTTGGATCACCCGCCAGAACGTGCTCAGCGCGATCGCCCGGCGTTTGGACTCGTCAGCCGGTGAGGTCAAGCAAGGGGCAATGGCCGCGGAGCTTGCGACCCCGGACCCCGAAGCTGGTCGGCCACTCGTCTTCGGCCGTGTTGGGGATGGCAGATGACCAGATCCAGGCACCGTGTTGGGGCGAAACTGACCTCGGGTCACGCCAGCGAGTCGATGCCCTGGAGGTAGATCGATGTGATCCCGAGGTGCGCGTGCCCCAGCTGGCGCTGAATGACCACGAGCGGAACGCCTTCGTGAGCCATTTCGATCGCATGCGCGTGCCGGAGCTGGTGCGGCGCGAATCGGCGGCGTACGCCAGCCGCCTCGGCGGTTCGTCGCAGGTGCTTCCGCGCGGCGGATTGCTCCCAATGCCGACCAGCCGTCGGACCGTGGATGACGCACAACAGCTGTCCGACCGGCAGTGTGGTCCTGACCTCGAGCCACGGTTGGAGCTGCTGCCAGCCCCAGCGGTCCATCCCGACCTCGCGGCGACGGCCGCCCTTGCCTCTGCGCACAAGAACAGCGCCGCGACCTGGATCCAGATCGGTCTCGGCAAGAGCGAGTGCTTCGCTGATCCGCAATCCCGCTCGCTAAAGAATTACGATCAGCGCGCGCAGCCGAGCGCCGTCCGCCCGGTCGTCGCCGGCGCGCATCACAGCGACGATCTCCTCGATCGTCGGGGGGTCAGCCGGGTACCGCAGGCCTTTATTCCTCGGCGGCCGTCCCTGGTGGTAGCCCGGCATGGTGGCTGGCGATCGGCGATGCCCGGCCGCGTCTAACAGAACGGATTCCATCGCGCCCTCCTCAGGACGTTGAAACAGGATCCATCGATCGTGGGAGGCAAGCCACGCCGGTCACGACTTTGACATCGCGCACATGCGCCGTCCGTAGACCCTCAGGTGGCGACTTGCAGGTACGGGGCGCAATGCGAGTCGAGACCCGCATTGGTGTTCGCGCGGGCACAAGAGTTCCGCGGGTTTCGTGACTACCTGTTCCGGGCAGTCGCGCCACCGACGTGTTTTCGGCGATGGCGCGGCTGCTCCTCTCGTCATGTAGTGGTAGAGATCGTCGGCATTGCAGGCGCGCGAAGTGAAACCGAACGGAGTATGTGACCTCCGTACGACGGCAATCGCGCGGACTTTCTGAGCTGAGCTCGTTCGGTCAGTGGACCGGTTGGTTGGAGCGGATCAGGTTGTCCGGATCGAGGGTCTGAGCCCCGCGCGAGGTCCGACTGACGGCGACCCGGGTCAGCGCTTGAGCGAGGAGGGCGAGAGCAGGCCGAGCTCGCGCGCTCGCTTCACCGCGTCTGCGCGGCTGTGCACGCCGAGCTTGGCGTACACGTTGCGCAAGTGGGTCCTGATCGTGTTCAGCGACACGAACAGCTCGGCCGCGATTTCCGGCGCCGGGAGGTTGGTCGGCAGGTAGCGCAGCACGCGCAGCTCGCTCTCGGAGAGGGGTTCCTGGAGCGGCGCGGCGTCCTTGGGCCGGGCCGCCGGAGTGTGTCCGGAGAGCAGGTTCAGGATCTCGGCGATCAGCGAGGCGTGAGTGGTCCGAAGTCGCGCCTGGCGCTCCAGCAGCTCCGCGGTCGGGTAGAGCAGGAACGGAAGCAGCAGGCCGCCGGGCTCGGCGACGTCGAGCGCGCGCTCGAGCGCGCGCGACGCCGCTCCGGGATCGCCAAGCGCGTCGCGCGCGATCGCCTCCAGCACCAACGCCTCGATTTCCCATGCTCTGCTCTGGCGCGGTCCGCGAGCCTCAGGAACAACCGACGCCATGACCGGGGGCGAGTCGTCGAGGAGGGGTGCGAGGACGTCCACGGCGGCCTCGGGATCGTCGCGGGCTAGTCTCAGAGCCGCGAGTACGGCCCGCATCTGGCTCGTTTCGCGAACCTCTTCGTCCATCTCCGCGAGGGCTCGCTCCACCTGTTCGGTTTCGCCCACGCGGACGAGCATCCGGAGCTTGAGCGCTTGCACGCGCGCCGTGAAGATGTGCGGCATGACAAGCAGCCTCTCCATCCGCTCGGCATCCCGATAGGCTGCAGCCGCCTCCGCGTGCCGGCCACGCGCGAACGCCAATAACCCCCGTGTCGCGTACAGGATCGCCGCGGTCGGTTGGGTGTCGTGCCCGAGGACGCGTTCGGCCAGGTCTAGCCACGACTCTGCCTCTCCTAGCCGCCCGCGCCAGACCGTCGTCCCGCCGAGCGCCACGTACGCGGCCGCGGCCGCTGGTGCGGTCTCCTCCCAACCGTGCTTGCGGGCCAGCTCGATCGCCTGCATGGCGCGCTGCTCCACCGGCTCCAGAGAGCGAAAGACGCTCAGGAGCGCCCGGTGTGCCAGCGCGTGCAGCTCGAGCATCGGTCTGGAGATCCGCCGGGCCTCCTCCAGCCCCTGCTCGAGGTGGCGCTCGGCGTCCTCCAGTCGACCGGCCCACATCTCGGCGATCCCGAGGTCGGTCAACACCCTTGTGCGCACCTCCTCGCCGAGGCCAAATTCCGTGGCCTCGGTTGAGGCGAGCAGTCGCTGCGCCTCCTCGGCAACGGCCCGAAGGTCGTTGCGGGCCCGAGCGAGCTCCAATCGCTCGAACCCAAGCGCGATCGTAAAGCGCCCGCGACGGTCTTCGAGCACCGACGCCGACATCCGTACCGCCAGGCCCAGATACCGCTCGGTCTCCTCCAGTGACCCCGCCGCCCGCTTGTCGGCCCCGGCGAGCACCACCAGCTCGGGATCCGCTGCGACCACGCCGGCGGGAAACCCAGACAGAAGCTCGCGGCGGGTGGCGAGCCGTCCATCGAAGTACAACCCGAACCAATTGTCCGCAAGCAGCCGCGCCGCCAAGCCCCAGTTCTCGGCCGCCTGCGCGTGGCGAATCGCCTCGACCGGATACCCGTGTTCGGCCCACCACTCGGCGGCGATCGTGTGCAGGCCGGGCACCTCCTGCGGGGCGGTCCGCCGCAGCTCGAGCGCGAGCAGGTCCCCAAACAGGTGGTGGTAGCGAAACCAGCTTCGCTCCGGATCCACAGCGACCACGAACGCGCCCGCGTCCTCGAGCCCGGCAAGATTCCGCTCAGGAGCCCGAGCTCCCCGTCAGCCGGTCAGCGAGCGGTCCGCTGACCCGCTCCAGCAGCGAGGTTCGCAACAGCAGCTGCCTCACTTCCGCCGACTGGCGCTCGAGCACCTCCGCCAGCAGGTAGTCGGCCACCGCGCGCTCACGGCCCGAGAAGCTGACCGCGTAGCGCTCGGGATCCGGGTGGCGGGCGAGCGACAATGCCACCAGTCGCAGCCCCGCCGCCCAGCCTTCGGTTGTCGCGACCAGCGACTCGAGCGCGCCGTCGGACAGCCGCACCCCCGCCGCCTTCAGCAGCGCGCGCGACTCCTCGAGCGTGAAGCGAAGGTCCTCGCCCCGGATCTCGGTCAGCTCCCCCTCCACACGCAAGCGGTGCAGCCCCAGCCGCAGATCGTGGCGTGTCAACAGCACGAATCGCAGCTCAGGCGGCGCGGTCCCGAGCAGCAGCTCCATGTGGCGGCTGGCCTGGTCGGCCTGGAGCTCGTGCAGGTCGTCGATCACCAGCCACAGCGGCTCCCGGAGCGAGCTCAGATCTTCGAGCAACCGTCCGACGACGTTCGCGCCGTCCAGATCAGGGGCGGCCGTCAGCTCCCGCACCCGTTCAGATCCGGCACCGGTCTGGCGCAGCGAGTCGAGAACGGAGAGCCAGAACACCTGCGGATCGTGCTCCTGACGCCCCACCGACACCCACGCCGTGCGCTCGCTGAGACCCTCCGCGGCGATCCAGGAGCGCAGCAGGAACGTCTTCCCGCTTCCCGCCGGTGCCGACACTTGGACCACCCGCCTCGCCGCGCCCAGCAGCTCGAACAGGCCGGGCCGCGGGATCAACCACGCCCTCGCACCGGAGTCGGCGTGTTCGACGGCTGCTCCCGAGTCGGCCACGACACACATGGTTGCACCCTGCCGCCGTTCAACCAGACCGTCGGAATCATCCGAACGATGCGATGCGCGCTCACCCGCCGGACGGCGACGCTGATCACATGTCAGCCAACAAGAGAGCGACCGGCGGTCGCGAGCCGCGGCGCTACGAGATCCGCGTCCGCGGGCCGATCGGCCCGACGCTGATGCAAGCGTTCCCGACGCTGGCCGCGGCGAGCCGCGGACAGGACACGCTGCTCACCGGCTCGCTCCCGGACCAGTCCGCTCTGTACGGCGTCATCCACCAGCTCGAGGCGCTCGGCCTAGAGCTGCTGGAGATCCGCTGTCTGCCGACCAGCGTTAGACCGGACATAACCAATAAAGAACCAACGACCTAATGGAGCCCCTGTGAATACTGCTTCTCATGACCCTGCAAACCGCCCTACCGTGACACGGCGCATCGACTTTCGCCCAGGCCAGGATATGCGCTGGGAGATCGTGCGCAACGGCGAGGACACCGACGGTGAAGTTCTTGAGGCAAATAGCTGGCTCGGTCCCCACAGCCCCAGCCCCCCTGTGCACGTGCACGACAATGCTGAAGACAGCTTTGAGATCGTCGAGGGCCGACTTGACGTCAAGCTCGACGGCACCTGGCGTACCTATGGTCCGGGAGAGCGCGCCGCAGCGGCTCCCGGTCACCGGCACACCCTGCGAAACACTCACGATGAGCCGGTGAGGTTCATCAATCGCCACCGCCCCGCCCTCGACTACGAGGGGTTCTTTCGCGACATGGCGTCGCTGACATCGACCGGAAAGATGGGCGCCGGAACGCCTCACAGTCCGCGTCAAGCGATCTACGCAGCGATGCTGTTCAAAGCGCACCCGACCGCGATCCGAACCTCGCGCCTGCAGCGATTTGCCTTCGCGTCGCTGTCGGGCTTGGGCCGGATGCTGGGGATGAGCCGATGACCGCGTACACGCCCCGCGCGAAGAATCTCGCCCTGCTGTTGCTCGCAATGACGCAGTTCGTGGTCGTGATCGACGCTTCGATCGTCAACGTCGCGCTGCCGTCCATCGGGCAGGCGCTGCACTTCGCGCGCACTGACCTGTCGTGGGTCGTGAACGCCTACGCGCTTGCCTTCGGAGGCTTCCTGCTGCTCGGCGGTCGGATGGCCGACCTGCTCGGACGCCGGCGGATGTTCATGGTCGGCCTGGTCGTCTTCTCGCTCGCCTCGCTCGCCGGTGGACTGGCGCAATCGGAGGGATGGCTGATCGCCACCCGCGCCATGCAGGGCCTCGGAGCCGCAATCGTCTCACCGGCCGCGCTGTCGATCATCACCACCACCTTCGCCGAAGGCGCCGAGCGCAACCGAGCGCTCGGCATCTGGGGAGCCGTCGCCGGCGCCGGGGGCGCGGCCGGCGTGCTGCTCGGCGGCATCCTGACCAGCGGCCTGAACTGGCGCTGGGTTCTGTTTGTCAACGTCCCGATCGGCCTCGCAGCGGCAGCGCTGGCGCCCCGGACGCTGATCGAGAGCCGCGCCGACGACGACACCAACACGTTTGACCTGCCGGGCGCGGTCACCGTCACCGCCGGCCTGTCGCTGCTCGTCTACGCGATCGTCAACGCCGTCAATGTCGGCTGGGGATCGTCGGAGACGCTGCTGCTGATCGCCGGTGCGTTCGTGCTGCTGATCGCCTTCGTGCTGATCGAGTCCCGGCAGCGGCAGCCGCTGATGCCGTTCTCGATCTTCCGCAACTGCGGACCCTGCGCGGCGCGGACATCGTCGGGCTGCTGATCGGCATGTCGCTGTTCTCGATGTTCTTCTTCATCTCGCTGTACCTCCAGGACGTCCTGCACTACTCGCCGATCAAGACCGGAATCTCGTACCTTCCGCTGGCGGTCGGAATCATCATCTCGGCCGGACTCGCGTCCCAGCTGGTCACGCGGATCGGGTTCAGGCCGACGCTGATCGCCGGGCTGCTGCTAGTCGCCGGCGGCCTGCTCTGGTTCTCCCAGGCGCCCGGCAGCGGCGGCTCGTTCGCCGCCGACGTGCTCGGCCCGTCGCTGCTGGCGGCCCTGGGGTTCGGATTCGCATTCGTGTCCGTGACGATCGCCGCCGTCACCGGGACCAGGCCGCATGAGGCGGGACTGGCCTCCGGTCTGATCAACACCTCCCAGCAAATCGGCGGGGCGCTCGGACTCGCGATCCTCGCGACGCTCGCCAACAGCCGCACCCAAAGCCTGTTCCACGCCGGCGTCCACAGCTCGGCCGTGGCGCTGACCAAAGGCTTTGACCGGGCGTTCCTCGTCGGCGCCGGCTTCGCCGTCGCCGGAGCGATTCTCGCCGCCGTGCTGATCTCCTCGCGCGACAGCCACAAACACTCGGTGACCGCCCGCAGAGGCGAGGCCGCCGGCGGCGATGCCGCAGCCGTTGCCGGCCTCGCGGGCTGAGCGCCTCAGTCGATCTGGCGCTCGTAGACGAAAGGCGCCGGCCCACCGTGTCGTCGCAGGGCGGAGCTCCGGCCCGCCGGAGCTCCGCCCACTCCAACCTCACCCCGAAAACCAACCTCAGGCAAAGGACCAGAAGCCATGATCTTGATGAGCGCAAGCCCCGCCAATCGTGTCGAGTGGGTTAACGACATGATCCGCTTGGAGATCGTGCTCTGGGAGCGCGTCGACGCGCGCTTGCGCGAGCGACACCAGTTGCCGTTGTCGTTCTTCGCGTCGCTGTACTTCGTCTCGCGCGCGCCCGACACGACGATGCGCGTCGGTGACCTCTCCCAAGCGCTGCAGGTCACGGTCAGCGGGACTAGCAGGCTTGTCGATCGCATCGAGCAGGCCGGCCTCCTCGCCCGCCAACGGGACCCCGACGACCGGCGTGCCGTACGCGCTGGTCTCACCCCCGCCGGCAAACGAAAGCTCACCGCCGCGATCAAGACCTACGAGACCACGGCCGCGACGATTCTCGACGCCGCCCTGCGTCCCGACGAGCAGCAGCAGATGCACGACCAAGTCACACGACTGCTCACGACTGCCACCAGAGGAGAACCGTCATGACGAACACGATGCGGCAACTCGGGTCCCCTGCTAGGGCTATCAACGCCCATGCTGTCCACATGGACCAGTCGATTACTCCCGAAACGGAACTCGAGCGAGAGCTGCTCACCGAACCCCGGCTGCAAGCCGGACTCGACTGGGGCGAGGCGCGCTTCGGCCACCCGGAAGGACGCGTCCGCGCGCACGTCGGCGTCATGCTCGCCGCGATCCCGAGCGACGACCCGCTCCGCAATGACCTGCGGTTCCTCGCCCTAGTACACGACTCCTTCAAATCAGAAGTCCAGCCCGACCAGCCATGGTCCGCTGAGAACGACCACGCAATGCTCGCTCGCCGCTTCGCAGCGCGCTACACGACCGACGAGCGGCTACTGACAACGTTGCAGCTGCACGACGAGCCGTACTGGATCTGGCAGAACTCGCAGGCGCCAGAGAAGGCACTGCGGCAGCTCCTGAAACAGCTACCAGACCTAGAGCTGTTCGCGCGCTTCGTCGAGCTCGACGCCGCCAACGAAGGCAAAGACCTCACCTTCCTATGGTGGTTCCGCCGCGAGCTCGCAATCCAAGGACAGCTCCCGAAACAGCCTGCGAGCGGACCCGACAACGAGACCGCCGACGTCGTCTACGTCAAGGCCGTCGCCACCACACCCCCACAACAGCAGGCAGTCGCAAGCGCCGCCCAGGAATTTCATCGTCGGGCAAAGCACCAGGATGCAGGCCGGAGGGGAGGTGCTCACCAGCGACGACGGACTACGCGTCGTGCTCTTGTGGCGCTGGCACGGATCGCGCCGCGAGCTACTCGACCGCGACGCCGACGTCGTCCGAGAAGCGCTCGCCGCCCACCCGATCTTCGCCGACACCCACACAGCCGAAGCGCGGATCTTCCACACCGCCACCGGCACGCAATGAGCGCGATGCAGACACGAATCCTGATCGTCGACGACGACCCCCCTCGCGGGAGCTGCGCCCACTCCATACAGAAACCGTGCAACACGAAGGAGAACCGCTATGAACAGCTACGGCTACTCGATCGCTCTGTTCTTTCATCTCGTCTCACTGGTCTCAGCGGGTGCGGCCGCAGCCCTTTCTGGCTACGCCGCACTACGCCTGCGCGCCGCCACAAGCCCGGCCGAAGTCACCCGGTGGGGAACGATGATCGAAAAGGTCGTCCGCATATTCGCTCCGGCCACCCTGGGCCTCCTCGCCAGCGGTGCCTACATGACGCAAAGCGCCTGGAGCTGGTCGACACCGTGGATCGTCGCCGGGCTGGTCGGTCTGGCGATGATCATCATGCTCGGCTCCGGGGTGGAAGCAAGCCGCGGACGCGCACTCAAGAACGAGCTGCAAAGTCATGACCTCTCCGAGCGGGCGCGCCGCCTAATGCGCGACCCGCTCGCCTGGACGGCCAGAGCGATGGAGTGGATGCTAATGCTCGGGGTCATGTTCGTGATGACCACCAAACCGCCGGTCTGGGGCTGCGCCACCTCGCTGGTCATCGCATCCTTCGCGGGCGCCGTAGCCGCCGTGCCGATCTGGCACCGGTCGGCAACACACCCCGCAACGCCCAATTCTCCACGGCAAGCCCAACCCGCAGGCATCCGCTAAAAATTCCCGCCGAGCCGACCCCCGCCGGCGACAACATCCGGGTCCCTTTCGAAGACCTACTTCGACATCAGCACGAGCATTCAGCGCGGCCGCGCTTCGCGCAGATATGAGGAGGCTTGTGTTCGGCCTCGAGCCGAGCGCCCACCAATGGACGCGAGTCTGGCGATTAGCGAGACCAGTTCCGCGGAGAAGCGTCCGCCCTGCTTTCAGTGACCGAGGTGTAACTCGGGGCCGACGGCTCGGGCGGCTAGCCGACCGGGGGGATCGGGGATCAGGCGCTTGAGCAGCTCGGTGAGCTCGCGGCGCTCGGCGCGAGCATCGACGAGCGCAGCAGAAGGCAGTCGCCGGACTCGATGTATTGGTCGTAGGTGGGGGTGAGTCCTTTGTCGGCGATGAGGTCGTCGTGAACTTGGCTGATTTGCGCGTTGATGTCATCAACTCCCACGATGGTGAGGCCGAGGGACGAGACCTCGAGGCGGCCGTCGGGTGCCCACATCTGGTCGATGTGGCGGCGGCGCTGGTCGGCACGGCAGAATACGGCCATGACCGTGTATTGGGTGAGCATCTATCAAGAGATCCGTGACGAGCAGAAGATGGCTACGTACGCCGCCCTCGCCGGGCCGGCCTTGACGTCTGCCGGCGGCCGCGTGATCGCGCGTGACCTGCCAGAGAAGGTGTACGAGGGCGGTCTCAACCAGCGTGTCGTGATCATCGAGTTCGACTCACTCGAGGCCGCCACCGCCGCGTACGACAGCCCTGCCTATCGGGAGGCGCTTGCGGCTCTGGGAGATGGCGTCCGCCGCGAGATCCGGATCGTCACCGGGGTGTAGACCACGCCACAGCGCGTGGTCCCCGATATCGACTAGCTGTTGCCGGTCATGACGTTGTTGACGGTCGACTTGGTGCCAGCGGGGCTTGGGTCGACCAAGTGGCTTGACGGTGCTCGGACCTGCCGAAGAGAATGCAGATCGAGTCGCCGTTGACGCTCTTTGACGCGTGGAACCCGAGCGCGATTCGCATCTTCCGCGCTTGTAAGGGTCTGACGGTCCCTTTGATCACCGGCACCCCAACAATGGCTCCGCACCGATTGCCGGTCTCGAAAACCGGTATGGGCGGTTTCGTCCATCGAGGGTTCGAATCCCTCCCTCTCCGCTGAGTTCGCCCAAGACTCCGTGTGGCTGGCGAAGTCAGGCGGTCGGCGGCGTGCCTGCCTTCTCCACCGCGCGGAGCGCGTGGCCTTCGAAGGGGTCTGCGCGCATGGCTTGGCGGCGCGGTGGGCCCGGCATACGATCGCCCGCAGACGTGTACTGGGGATGGGGATGCGAGGTTGACCAAGTGGGGTGAAGCCGAAACCACGGATGTCGAAGCGTTTCGGTGAATTCGCGTGCCCGGGGGAGCGATCGCCGTCCGTCGAAATGCAGGTCGGCCGCTGGGCGGCGGACCCTGTCCACAAACCACCAGGAGGATCTCCACATGAGGAGCTTTCGCATCCGCCGGCCGAGCCCGGCACTGATCATCTCGTTCGTAGCGCTTCTGGTCGCGCTCGGCGGGACGAGCTACGCGGCCTTCAGCCTGCCGAAGCACAGCGTTGGTACCAAACAGCTGAAGAACAACGCCGTGACGACGTCGAAGATCAAAAGTGGGGCGGTCACCGGCTCGACGATCAAGAATGGGGCGGTCACCGGCTCGAAGATCAAGAACGGGGCGGTGACCGGCTCGAAGATCAAACTCAGCACGCTCGGGACCGTGCCGAACGCAAACCACGCCACGAGCGCGACAAACGCCGCCCACGCGTCCACTGCGGACGCAGTCGGATACGAGAAGACGTTCGACTTCACCACGGGCGACAACTCGCCGACCGGTCATGACCTTGTCACGATTGGGCCGTTCACCCTCACCGCGCTGTGCACGATCAACAGCGCTGGGACCGACACGGCGGAGCTCGAGATCCGGACCACCGAGGTCCATTCGGCTTACGACGCCAGTCCCGAGAACAACGACTTCGGCCCCGCGGACGGCGAACAGAACTTCAGGACCTCCTCGGTCACCACCACGGGGACCACGAACATCGAGTTCAGCAGCGTTGACAGCGGCGCCTTGGCTCCGGACGGCACCTCGTTCTTCGGCGTGTTCCCGGTTCACGTGAACCCACCGGGTAACGTCGGGAAGTGCCGCTTCCAAGGGCGTTATACGACGCTCTGATCTAGGACATCAAGCGAGTGTGGGCGACGTCGTCTCGCCGGTGGGTGTGGCCCCTGGCCGCCCTGCTCATGTGCGCGGCTGTCGCGGTCGGCATGGTCGCGGTCGTGCCCAGTTCTCGGGCCGTTGAATGGACTGCTGCGCGGCACGCCGCGCGGCCGAGGCTTCTGTCGCTGGAGTACGGACGTTTTCGTCCGCAAGGCGCCCCTCGCGCCTACCTGGCGCTCAGGCTGAGGGTGTCGGAGCGCGGCGGCCAAGTGGTGGAGACGGTCTTCCACGAGTTGCCGTCAGGGTTCAACGCCGATGGGTTGTCGCGCTGTGGCATCGGGGGACGGAAGAGTGGGCGTGTGGAGACCTTCTTCATGCCCATCTCGCCTCGGCTCGCGCGCGGCGCGCACGATTTCCGGGTTACCGCTATCGGCTCGTCCTGCAAGCGGGGAGGAGCGACTTCTTCCGCGACGCGCACCTTCAAGCTCAGCGTCCCCTAGGAGCCGACTGGAGGTACGACGGCGTGATTGTGCTGGCCGCTTCCAGTAGAGTCGCCGACCGTGGATCGGATAGCCGGCCGCACGCGGCGACGAATCGTCGGTGCGGCCCTGGGGGTCATCGTGATGCTGGGCGTCATTCCGAGTGCTGCTGCAGCCTCGGGCTGGTCGACCCTCGCTCGGCTGACCACATCCGGTTCGCCCTACAGCGCATTGGCGGTCGGTGCGTTTGCGCAACCCGACGGCAGATTTCTGCTCTCCGGGTACTCCAATTTCTACAGCTTGCCGGCGGGAGCCGGTTCCACGACGGCTCCGGCGGGTGGGGCGTTCCCGTCGCCGTCGCAACCGCTCGTGGCGCAAGCCGTCTGGCTGCCGGACGGCCGGTCGCTGGTTGACTGGCTGAGCAGCGTGCAGACTCGCGCGCCGAACGGAACACTCGTTGGCTCACCGCAATCCATACCGGCTGATGTGCTGAAGGTCGACTCCGCCGGCGATGCGACCGCCGCAGGCGTGACCAACGACGGCTCCTATCACCTGTTCGTCAGTACGCGCGCGGTCGCCGCAACATCGTTCACCGAAGCGTCGACCGCACTGATGTCCTCGCCCTCGCCGATGACGGTGGTCGGACTCGCGGTCGATCCGAACGGAGCAGCCGTCCTGACCTGGGCCGTTGGGACGACGCTGTATCAATCCACGCGGGCGTCCGGCGCATCGTCGACGTTCGCAGCCCCCACGACGATCGCCGCGAACGACAACGGCGGCGCGTCGCAGGGCTCGAACGCCACCGGACGGGCCGTGCTGGTCTACTACGACGGAAGCGGATACAGCGCGGCGATTCGCTCGCCGGGGGGTGCGTTCGGCTCGCCCACCGACATCACGGGCGCTTTGACCCCGTTTCCCGCCGGCAGCGTCGCCGCTGTGGCCGCCGACGGTAGCGCGGCCACGCTGGTGACCGACACAACCGCCGCCTCGGGTTGCGGCGATTTCTTCAGCCTGCACGCGTACCGGCTCGCGGCCGGCGCAACATCGTGGACGGCCGCCGGCGTGTTCGGTGGCACCGACGGCGACAGCGTCGGCCATCCGGCGATCGCGGGCGGCCCCGGAAGCCGGATCGATGTCGCCTGGTCGGTTGACACGCGATCTGACGCCGCGCTGTGCGGGAAGACCGACGCCTACCACATCGACGCCGGCACCTTGGGCGGTGTGATGCACCCGATCTACACCGAAACGCCTCCGGCATTCCCGCAGGCCCGAAGACATACGGAAACGGCTACACCGGCGGCTTCGCGCCAATGATGGCGCTCAACAGCTGCGGCGATGGGGCGCTGATCGTGGGAATCGCGGACGAGCCCGAGGCCAACACCGATAACCACGACGGCCTGTTCACCTCGACGACGACTGGCTGCGCGGCGACCGGGGCCAAGCCGGCGAACTCATCGTTGCCGATCATCTCGGGTGCGGCCAAGGTAGGGCAGAAGCTGTCAGCGTCGACCGGCGTCTGGAGAGGAACGACACCGATCGGTTACGCCTACCAATGGCAGCGCTGCAAGCCAGGCTGCACCAACATCGTCGGCGCGCGCACAAGTTCGTACACGCCCTCCGGCGCTGACCAGGGCGCGAAGCTGCGGGTTGTCGTGACCGCGCGCAACAGCGTGGGGGCTGCCGCCGCCAGTTCAGTGCAGATTGGGCCGGTTGTGGCGGGCGCTCCGAGCCCGGGTGCGATCAAGTCGCTGCTGGCGCGGATTCTCGCGCCGAGCGGCAAGCTGGCGCGGATCTCGGCGATCCGTAAGCACGGTGGTTACGCGGTGTCGTTCCAGGCCCCAGGTGCCGGCGCGCTGAGCGTGTCCTGGTACCTCGTGCCGAAGGGCGCACACATATCGAAGGCGAAGGTTGCGCTCGTCGCGCGCGGGAAGGCGGACTCGCGCAAGGCGGGCACCGTGAAGCTGACGATCAAGCTCACGGCCAAGGGAAGGTCCCTGCTGGGGCGCGCCAAGCGGCTCAAGCTGACTTCCAAGGGTGTGTATACGCCTAGCGGCGCGAGCGCCGTCAGCAGCACCAGGAGCTTCACACTGACCTGATGCGCTCCGGCCGTGTGAGCGACCTGGAGCTCGGCTCAGCGATGGTTGTCAGGTCCGGCCGGACGCGGGTCCGAACGCCGTGTTCGCTCTGAGGCGATCACACTGCGCGCGATCGCTGCGGGGCATGTGAATGGGCCGCACCTCCCATCCGAAACGGTGGGGCTTGAACAGAACCATCGGATAGCGGCGGTGGATGGCGTTCGAGGGCTTGTGACCAACGAAGCCGACGTTCAGCCCGAGCTCCCAGGCGAGCGTGCTCTGATAGCCGCCGATCGATACGGCCGTGCCGCAATCGAGGATCCGATCGGGTCCTCCGTCCTGGGCGATCACGCTCGCCAGCCGGTCGATCTTGAGCCCCGCAACCTGGCGCTGGTTGATCTCAGCACGCAGGACGTCAAGCCGCGTGCGAGCCGCGGGCGCGAGCGCCACGAGCAGCACCAGCACGGCGGCAAATTCAACCCATCGCAGCCCAATGCGCACGGGCGGCATCGCGGCGAGTACTCGGCCGACACCGGTACCGGCTATCACCACCATGACGGCGGCCGGCTCGGCCATGTACCGAGGATCCGCGGGCCAGCCGTGGAAGGCAAACGCGATCTCGATCGCCACCCACGCGACCGCGGCGGCCGCCAGCGCGAGCACCGTCCGATCTCGCCGGACCACCGCGAAACAGATGCCAACGGCCGCCGCGAGCCACATCGGCAGCTCGTACAGCCCCCCGAAGCGACTCAGGACACCTGAGATGACGCCGTGATGCAGCGCACTCGAGGTGCCAAGCGCCACGTCGCCCGCCCGCAGCCAGCTCTTCGCGGTGAGCGCAGAGATCCCGAACCACAGCGACGGGATCGCGAGAATCCCAAGCACGACCAACAGGCGCGCGGCGGGAACCTTGCGCCAGCACCAGACGGCGTAGAGGCCGACGAACGGCCACGCCTCCGGCCGACCGAGGGCGGCTAACACCAGCAACACGAACGCAAGCCGCGGGCGGTCGGAGAGGTGACAGTCGATCGCGGCCAGGCACAGGCTGACGGCCATCGGATCCGAGCTGGCGATCAGCACCAACGGCCAGAACCCGACGATTCCCAGGATGCCGATGCCGGCGAACACCGCTGCGGCGATCCGGGCGTAGGGGCGAGCGCGACTCGGTCCGGTCAGCCGGTAGGCGATGCGCGCCGCAAACACCGGTGCCGTGAGCGCGGCCGCCGTCGAGGTCACCATCCACAACCACGGCTGCGCGTTGCCCGCGAGCGCGTACGGGAAGGTGAACAGGAACGGAAGCGGCTTCCACGACGGTGCGCCATTCGTGTTGAGATTGAGGTGGAGTGCCTGCTTGCCCCAGACGAGCCATCCGTAGGCGTCGTACTCCGGCCGCATGTGCGTCAGGCTGACGAACAGGATCGACGCGAGCAGCACCAGCAGCGCCACGATCCAGCCGGCGTACCTTTGAACAAAATCCAGCACACGCGATTGGGTAGTTACGTGTGTCACATGCGCGCCGCGACGCTACCCGGCTCGCCTAACCGGCATCTAAGGGCTCCGAGGGCCCGGCTTGGGCTACGCTGCTCCCCCACGTTCAGAAAGTTCACCATACTCGCGCTGGCGCTTGCGGCGTCGGCGGTCGCGACCGCTCTCGCGCTATCCCTGCCGCACAGGCACCAGACGCGCGTCAGGACGTCCTCCTACGTAAGCCCGCCCGGGACAGCCGCCCGAGCGACGCTGCTCACGATCGGCAAGCCCTACGGTCGCCGGATCCCGGCCGGGTTCCTCGGCCTGTCGCTCGAGTTCTCCTCAATCGAGGCCTACGCGGGGAACGACCCCAGCGCGCTGAATCCCGCCTTCGAGCAGCTGATTCGCAACCTCACGCCAGGGCAGATGCCCGTGCTGCGGATCGGCGGCGACACCAGCGACTGGTCCTGGGTCCCGGTGCCGCACATGAAACGGCCGCTCGGGGTCAGAATCAACCTGGACCGGACCTGGCTACAGGTGATGTCCGGGCTGTCGAGGGCGGTGGATGCGCGTCTGATTCTGGGCATCAACCTCGAGGCCAACAACCGCAGGCTGACCCGGTACGAGGCGCGGACGTTCCTCCAGCGGATCGGCAAGCAGTCGATCGCTGCACTTGAGCTGGGCAACGAACCGGAGCTGTACGGCTCGCTGGCCTGGTTTGTGCTTCACCACCGCAGGTACTACGGCCGGCCGCACGGCTACGACATCGCCGACTATCTGCGTGACGTCAAGCGGATGATCACGGGTGCTGCCGACTTATCCGCTCGCCGGACCGGCGGTTGGCTCTCCGAAGTGGATCGCCTATACGCCGCGCTTTCTCCCCGTCGCCGCGCCGCGACTGTCGATCGTCAGCGTCCACCACTATCCGCTTCAGCAGTGCTTCAAGCCGCCGTCATCGGTGTGGTATCCGACCGTCGCCCATCTATTTGCGCCAAGGTCGAGCCGGGGGTTGGCCAACAGCGTGGCGCCGACGGTGGCAGCGGCCCATCGCCACGGCCTGCTGATGCGTGTCGACGAGATGAACAGCATGTCCTGTGGCCAGGGCAAGAGCGCCGCCAGCGAGTTCGCATCCGCGCTTTGGTCGATGGACGCGCTGTTCGAGATGGCCCGCGTGGGCGTGGACGGAGTGAACTTCTTCAGCACCCCTAACGCTCCGGCCCAGCTGTTCGTGTTCGCACACCCCGGCAGCCATGCAACCGCGAACGTGCAGCCTGACTACTACGGCCTGATGATGTTCGCGCAGGCTGCGCCGCCCGGGTCACGCCTGCTTCAGATCTCGGGCTCGAGCTCCGGACTCAAGGTCTGGGCCACGCGCGCACCCGACGGGACGGTCCGAATCGCCCTGATCAACGAGAACAGCTCCGGCGCGGCGACGCTGTCGCTTCGGATCCCGGGTAAACACGCGGCCGGCTCGCTCAGCCGACTGCTGGCGCGGCACCTCAACTCCACCCGCCGCATCACGCTTGGCGGGCAGACATTCGGTTCGGCAACCCGAACCGGAAAGCTGCACGGGCACCCGACGCTCATCCGTATCGTGGCCCGCCATGGCAAATATCACGTGAAGATCCCCGCGGCCAGCGCCGCGCTGCTCACCATTCCGGCTGCCTAGCCGCCGCTCAGCGACCGCCGGGGGCGGGCACCGCGAGCAGGGCTGAGGAGAACGCCGGGACGCGTACCTGATACGACAGACCCCGCTCGGCGACTTCCTTGGTCACGAGCCGGCCCTGCCAACTCCCGTCTGGCCCGAGCCGCTGTCCGGCGAGGGTCACCTTCTGATTGGAGTAGATGCCCGGTGCCGTCAGGCGCTCGAGCGTCGCGGCGCCGCTTACGCCCGATGGCGCGCCGAGCGTCACCGACGCATTGCGCTTCGTCTTGTTGATGTAGAGCACGTGGAAACTTCCGTCGCGCAGCCGCACAGCCCAAACCTTCAGCGTCTGCGTGTCTCCCTGCTGCGCGACACGCATCAACCGCGCGCCGGGGCCGAGCGTTCTGGCGACCAGGGCCAGTCCGTAGAACATGGGCTCGGGAATGATCGTGCCGTTGGTGTAGTTCAACGAGGAGTTCGGGTGATTGGTCTGCACCTCCACGTTGACCCCGCTGACCCCGGCGGACATCAGCGTGAACAGCTGATCGGGAGCCCAGAGCGCGGTGGCGAAGGTGTCGCTCTGGCGCGGGATCCCGGTGCAGAAGCTCGACCCGACCTCCGTCATCCGCAGCCCCAGGCCCCCCGCCCGGGCATCCCCCACGACCCGGCGTGCCAGACGAGCTGCACCGTTGACGAGGGACTCCCTGAGGTACTTGGTGGCCCATGGATACCTGCGCTGGCCGGGAACCGCGCAGCCATTCAGCAACGGATACAGGTGCGCCGTGATCAGTGAGATGTTCTTCGCCTGCGGCGAGGCCACCAGCCCGGAGATCCACCCCGCGTCCGCGCTCGTCGTGGACGGGCCGACCATCGTGGCGCCGGGAACGGCGCGTGTGATCGCTCGGACGTAGGCGCCGAACAACGAGATGTACTTGGGAATCGTGAACCGCCGAGCCCAGGAACCGGGTCCGTGCCGTTTGACGCGCGTCAAGCCGACAAACCCGCGGGTGTAGAGGTCGGGCTCGTTGCCCACCTCGAAGCCGATGACGCTGCGTGCGGGCAGCCCGCTCTCCGCCGCCGCTGCGACCTGGGCGGCCATCCTGGGCGAGTGTGCCGCCAGATTGAGGTCGAGGATGAGTTGCAGTCCAGCCGATTTCGCGATGGCTCCCAGGTGGTTCATCCATGCGGGAGTCAGCGAGTACGGGTGCCCCTGTCGGTAGCTGGGCGCGACGATCGTGCTGTCGTCGTTCTCCCAGAACGAACTGTCGGAGCTTTCGCCGCCGAGCCGCATCACCACCGGGTGGTGCTCGCCCGGTGGTCGGAGCACCGAGAGCAGCCTCGCGAAGGTGTCAAAGTGCCGCTCGTATTTGAGCAGGTCGTTGTACTCGACCGCGATCCCAAGGTAGGACGGAGGAACGCTCAGCAGGCTGCGACCGAGCGTCAGCTTCACACGAGCCAGCGGCGGTTTCCCTGACTTTCCGCCGGCGATCGATGCCGGCAGAGCAGCCAACGCCAGGGCGACCACCAGGACCGTGGCGATCCTGAGTCCCGCCCGACCCGTTCGTTCACCGTCCACACGCACACCCTAGTGAAGCCCTGGGTCGTCGGCGCGCCCGCCGCGGCCTCAGAAGTCCGGTGCGGCGGGCAGACCGGCGTAGTTCTCGGCCAGGCTCCTTGCGGCCGCCGGCGAGCGAGCGAGGTAGTCCAGCCGCGCAAGCTGGAGCCTGCGATCGAACGGTCCCTGGCCGAGGTCATGCAGCAGCTGGGTCATGTAGTTCGAGAAGTCCTGCGCGCGCCACACGCGCCGCAATGCCGTCTCGGAGTAACGCTCAATCGGCTCCCGCGACCCTGTGCTGTACCACCCGACGAGCGCCGAGGCCATCAGGCGGGCGTCGTTGACCGCCAGATTCAGGCCCTTGGCGCCGGTCGGCGGCACGATGTGAGTCGCGTCCCCGGCGAGGAGGAGCCGGCCGTACTGCATCGGTTCGCACACGAAGCTCCGCATCGGCGTGATCGCCTTGTCGAGCACGTTCCCCTCGTTGACGCGCCAGCCATCGGCGGCCAGACGTGCCTGAAGCTCCTCCCAGACGCGCTCGTCCGGCCAGTCCCCGAGCTTCTCGTCGGCCGGCACCTGGATGTAGAGACGGCTGACTCGCGGTGATCGCATCGAGTACAGGGCGAACCCCCGCTCGTGCCAGGCATAGATGAGTTCGTCGGTGGCGGGGGGTGCCTCGGCGAGGATCCCCAGCCAGCCAAACGGATAGGTGTAGTCGTGGATCGTGAGGGCTCCGACGGGAACGGACGGACGGCAGACTCCGTGGAACCCGTCGCAGCCGGCGATGAAGTCGCAGTCGAGATCTCGAGCGACATCATCGACCGTGTAGGTGATGCGGGGGCGCTCGGAGTCGAGGTCATGAACGGCCGTGTCCCCGACCTCGAACCGGAGCTCGACACCGCGATCCAACGCGCAGGCGATCAGGTCCTTGAGCACCTCATGCTGACCGTAGATCGTCACGTGGCGGCCGGTCAGCTCGCTGATCGGGATGTACGTGGTGCCTCCTCGGCAGCGCAGGTTGATCCCGTTGTGCCGCAGGCCCTCGCGCGCCAGCCGATCGCCCACGCCCAGGTCGCGGAGGAGATCGACGGTGTTCTGCTCGAGCAGCCCAGCCCGCGCTCGGCTCTCGACGTGCTCGCGGCTGCGGTCCTCGAGAATCACCGTTTCGATCCCCTCCCTCTGCAGCAGGAGTCCCAGCGTCAGGCCAGCGGGTCCGGCGCCGATGATGCCGACCTGCGTACGCACCTAGATGCAGATTACGCCCGCCTCCACGGCGATGAACGCCGGAAGGGGCGGCCCGGCGGCGGCCGGTCGCGCTCCAACATGCGCAACCGGCCGCAGCCCAGACTCGTTACCGCCCGCTGCGTGCGAAGCTCGCAGCCTCGGTCTTGACGATCGAGAGCAGGTTCCCGAGCGCGACGTTCGCGTCCAGGAGGTGCAGGCCCCACTCAGGGGTCGGGCTTGGTTTCGCCGTCTTGGCGCCACCGACGGCGGTGATCTCAAGCACGTTGGCGCCGCCCGCTGATGAGCATCGGGCGCGGTAGGACCCGGGCTCGGCGGACCACACCGTTGGGGGCGTCGGCTGGGTAAGCCCGAGCAGCTTGATCCCCGCGGCAAGCGGGCTCTGGGGATCGAACGGCTGGCTCGGGAAGATCGGAGCGACCAGGGCGCTCCCACCACCCAGCGCGGCGGGGTTGGTGCACAGCACGGCGTCGCCCTTCGTGGTCGTCCTCCCGAACAGGCTCGGGTTGGGCACCGGCTGGTCGAAGGTCGAGAATGCGATCACACAACCAAGCTGGCCGGGCTTCGTGCAGCCCGGGATGTGCTTGAAGTCACCGCCGCTCAGCTTGCCCTGCTTCACCAGGACATTGCCGCCCATCAGGATCGCCGAGACCATGCGGCGGCGCACGGCGGGCTTGCGATCGACGTCCTTGGCGATCAACTGCCGCAGCACGAACGATCCCTGCGAGTGGCCGATCAGGATGAACCCTCGGCCGTGGTTGTACCGCTTCAGGTACGTCTTGAAGGCGTTCTGAACGTCGGTCAACGCGAGCGCCGGATTCGGCTTCGTCGTGGGGGTTCCGAGGCCGATTCCGTCGAGCGTCACCTGCCGGTACATCGGCGCGAAAACGCGGCAGCGCTGTGAATAGCGCGCGGCCTGATAGAGCGCGATCGAGCGCTCCTCCGGATCGACGTGCAGATTCGCGTTACCGGTCGTCTGGCCGCTGACCGTCGGGTACACGTAGAAGCAGTCGATCGCCGGGTGAGCCACCTGCTTGGGGTGCTCAACCCTGACCTTGTGCAGCGTCGGCGTGTAGACCGTCGTCGACAGCCCGGGCGTGCACGGATCGGGCTTTTGGCCGGGCTTGCAAAGCCATACCGTCTTCGCCGACGCGGCCGGAGCCAATACCAGCGCGGCCGCGGCCGCCAGCCCACCCAAGGTGAGCGCAAAGCTCTTCATTCCTAAACTCCTTTGAGAATCAGACGGCCGCGAGCAGCATCCTAGACGCTCGCGCCGCGAGAGCCCGCCTGGCTGCTCCGTTCGCTGTACTTGGATCGGACCCGGACAGCTCGGATCTGGTCACATCCGTCGGATCCGGCGGGTCTATTGCCACGACACCGCGCGAACGAGGAACGTGACATGGATCAAGACCAGGAATTTCTCGCCCGGGAATTCGACGCCCACCGCCCGCACCTGCGCGCGGTGGCCTACCGGATGCTCGGCTCGCTGTCCGAGGCGGACGACGCCGTTCAGGACGCGTGGCTCCGCCTGAGCCGCGCCGACACGAGCGAGGTGGAGAACCTCCGCGGATGGCTGACGACCGTGGTCGCGCGCGTGGCGCTGAACATGCTCCGCTCACGCAGAACGCGGCGCGAGCAGCCGCTCGACGTGCACGTCCCCGATCCAATCGTCGACCCGGCCGCCGGCACCGACCCCGAGCACGAGGCGCTGCTCGCGGATTCGGTCGGGCTGGCACTGCAGGTCGTGCTCGAGACGCTCACGCCGCCGGAGCGCGTCGCGTTCGTGCTTCACGACATGTTCGCGGTCCCGTTCGGCGACATCGGAGAGATCCTCGACCGTTCGCCCGACGCCACCCGACAGCTCGCCAGCCGCGCCCGCCGCCGCGTGCGCGGGACCGCGCCGACTCCCGATCCTGACCCCGCCGCCCAGTTCGAGGCCCTCGAGGCATTCCTCGCCGCAGCCCGAGACGGCGATTTCCAGCGGCTGGTCGCCGTGCTCGACCCCGAGGTGGTCCTCCGAGCCGACGGCGGCGCGACCGGGCTGTCCCACCAGGTCCGCGGCGCCGAGGCGGTCGCCAGCCAGGCCCTGATGTTCGCCCGGGTCGACCTGACGGTCCGGCGCGCGCTGATCAACGGCGCGGCCGGCGGGGTCACCTTCCTGAACGGCAGACCGTTCTCGATCGGCGCCTTCACGGTCCGCGGCGGCCGGATCGTCGAGATCGACTTCCTCACCGACCCCGAGCGATTGGCCAAGCTCGACCTCTCGATCCTCGACGAGTGACCGCGCGGGCGCCGGCCCCCGCGGCTAGCCGATCCGGTACCAGTCCACGTACCGTCCGCAGGCCGCGTGCAACGGCACGATCGTGTCGCGGCCATTCGCCCGCACGGCGTGCACCGGGCCGACGTAGGCGCCGTTCAGCGGGATCGGGACGTGGCCGTGCGCGATCGTGACCGTCAGCGGCAGCGCTCCGCCGCCGGTCGTGACGACGACCGCGTGCCAGAGCGAGCCGATCGGCTCGAGCGTCGGGGTCAGGCGCACGCTCGCGGAGCCCGCGCGCAGGGTCACTGGCACGGCGCTCCAGTACGTCAGTGACAGCTCGAACGTCCCGGCCGGCAGCGGCAGGCTCGAGGTGGCGGCCTGTCCCGCGGTCAGGAACGCCACCTCGGGCCCGGCCGGGCCCGAAGGCGCTGGACCCGCGCGCGTGCGCCAGGCTCCCGAGACGATCGGCGGCGCCCGCACCGCCGCGACCCCCGGCTTGGCGGCGAGGACCCTCGCGGCCGGGAGCGAGCAGTCGAGCCGGGCACCCGGTGCGGCCTGCTCGTCGAGCACGAAGCGCCGCGGCGCCGTGCCGTCGCGAGCGAACAGCTGGTAGTGGGCGGTCGTCCGCACGAGCCTCCAGTTCGGCGGCGGCTCGGACGCGTCCAGGGTCCGGGGCGCGATCACGTAGTCGATCGAATCGAGCACCGCGGGACGGGGCGTGTCGAAATCCCACGGTGGCCCGGCGCGCTTGGCCTGGCGCACCGGGTAGCGATGTCCGGCGTTCAGTCCGCGCAGGTTCGACCCCCGGAGCCACTCGGGCGCCCATTGGTCGGCGCCGAGGAATAGCACCGAGTGGCCCGTGACCATCCCCCTCAGGGACGAGAGCTCGCTGGCGAACGCCGTCCCGTCGACCGGCGAGCTGCGCAGCGCGTCGGCGCCCGACCAGATGACGAGCGCCGCAAATGCCGATGCGAGAACGACCGGGGCCAGGCGCCGTGCGCCGTGCTGTCGCTCCGTCGATCCCGCCTCCAGAAGCGCACTCATCGCGAACAGGATCAGCAGCGGCCCCAGGCTGATCAGCAGCTTTGCGCTGAAGTAGGGGAGCGTCGTCCGTCGCGCGACCAGGTAGATCAGCACCCCGAACGCGCTCGGCAGCAGCAGACTCGATCGCCAACGGCGTCGATCCAGGACGATCGCGGCGACGAACACGCAGATCGCCAGCAGCACCGCCGGCGTCGCCCCCGTCCCGTCCGCGGGCAGGCGGAAATCGCGACCCAGCCATACGCCGAGACCCTCGGTGAGCGGCAGCTGGCGCGCGAAGTTGCCACCGAAATGGCCGGCCGGCGGACCGCCGAGGTAGATCCTGAAACCGGAGGCACCGATCTGCTTGCTGATCGCGTCCGCGCCCAGCCCGGCCAGCGCCAGCAGCCCGACCACCGCGACCAGCGCCATGAGCTGCCTCGACAGCTCGGCCCGCGAGCGGGGCGGCTGCCAGCGTTCGGCGAAGAACCGGGCGAGGAGGAACGCGGCCGGCCACAGAAGACCCGGTGGCCCGAATATGAACAGCGCTCCCGCCGAGAGGACGAGCAGCGCGGGGATGCCGCTGCGGAGCTCGCCGGCCTGGAGCAGCAGCGCGATCGTGAGCACGATCAGTCCCATCGTCGGCTCCTTGAACGACGCTTCGCCGAAGAACGCCGCGCTTAGGTACGGAACGCCGCAGGCAACCGCGATCAGGACCCGTGGGACCGCCGGTGAGCGCCGGAGCACGGCCACCGCGCCGACCGCGGTCAGGGCGAGCGCGGCGGCCGCGACACCGATCAGCGCCTGCTCGTCACCGATCCCAAGCCGCGTCAGGCAGGCCGCGACCGCCTCGCCTCCGAGCGGATAGCTGAAGCTGAAGAACGGAAAGGGCGGCGGTCCGGTCACCAGGGCGTGGACCCAGCCGAGGTGGAACCCCAGGTCGTTGTCCATGCTCACGCCGAGCGGACCGAAACGGCCCGCGGCCAGGAACGGAAGCGCGAGCAGCGCGAGCACGGCCGCGCCGGCGATCGCCTGCAGGAGAACCGATGTCGGCGGTGCCCGGCAGTGACGTGCCCGCCATGCGCCGGCCGCGCACAGCAGCGCGATGATCAGGATCGCGGTCGTGGCCCGGCCCGGGAACCGCACCAGCACCGTGGCCGCCGCTATCAGCGCGGCGAACCCGACCCCGCCGGCGAGCGCGGCGAGATCCTCGCGCCCCGACGCGACCAGGATCCCGGCGCCGAGCGCCAGGGATGCGACGATCGTGATGCCCGCCGCCGCGAGGGTGGCGAGCATCAGCCAGGCAGCACTTGGGCCAGTTTCCTGTGCTCTCTACCGTTCAGCGCCGGCTCCCCGATCGTGGCGGCCGGGACGATGTGACCGGTTGACGGCCGCGCGTTCCGATCGCTCCGAGCCAGATGGATCGCCAGACCCGCGAACAGGCTCGCGAGCGACGTGAGGTGGTGGATGATGTGCACCGCGACGCCGGCCGTGGCCTCTAGCGACCCTCGGCGCCGCAGCATCAGCGAGTAGAAGCGGCGGTTGATCAACACGAGCGTCGCGGCCATCGCGGTGGCCTGTCGGGGTCGCCGGCGGACCAGCCCGACCGCGGCGAGAAGGCTGACGAGAGCGCTGACCCGGTGGCGCCAGCCGAGGTTCAGGTGCACGGGCGCGTCTCTGCGCTCCAGGAGCAGCCGAACCCACGGGACACCCCGCAGCAGGAAATCGGTGTAGATCATCTGCCCGAGCGTCCACCGCTTGAGGTGCGTGCCCTGGATCTGGGGGTCGAGCACGATCCGGTGGCCCGCCTCGGTCAGCCTCAGACCGAGCGAGACGTCGGCCATGAAGTCACGGCGCTCGCTGCCGCCGCGCGGCCAGCGGAGCGCGTCGTCGAACCCGCCGGCCGCTTCGAAGACGTCGTTTCGCACCGCGCCGAGGCCGGTCCAGAACGTCGCCACCGGCCCGGGTGCCGAGAGGCCGACCGAGTGGTGCAGGAGATTGCGAAACCCCGAGACCGTTCCCGGCGCGGTCGGCGAGTCGTCGTAGGCGCCGATCACCCCGGTCAGGTGAGGGTCCTCGCAGAACGCCCGGCGAATCCGCGTGAACGCGTCCCCGTGGACGAGCACGTCGGAGTCGATGAACACCAGCACCTCGGCCGAGGCCTGAAACGCGCCGTGATTGCGGGCGTCGACCACGGTCAGACCGGGCTGATCGACGACGATCAGCTCCTCGGGGCCGTCGGCCGCGGCGGCGATCGAGCCAAGGCAGCGGTCGAGAGACGCTGGGCCGTCCGTGGCTGGAACAACGACTGCGAGGCGCGGCGCGGCTGAATTGAGGCGATCCGTCATCGGGTGGGCCGCGGCATCATCTCAGAGTTGGTGGCCGCCGCGGCGGCGACCACGGCCGCCACGCGCTCGCCCGCGCGCCCGTCCCACAGCGGCGGTGGCTCGGAGGGGGCCGGCGAGCCTCGATCGAGGATTGGCAGCACGTCGGCGATCCGGGCCGGATCGAGGCCGAGCAGCGTGTTCGTGCCGTGCGTCACCGTGATCGGCCGCTCGGTGTTGTCGCGGAGCGTGAAGCACGGCACCCCGAGAAACGTCGTCTCCTCCTGGATCCCGCCGGAGTCGGTCAGGACCGCACGCGCGTCGGCCTCGAGCGAGCAGAACTCCACGTAGCCGAGCGGCTCCAGCAGCCGGAGGTGAGGGCCGAGCTCGAAGCCCGTGATCGCCGCGCGGGTCCGCGGGTGGACCGGAAACACGACCGGCAGCCGATCCGAGAGGCGGCGCAGCTCGCGCATTGCGGCCTCGAGCAGAGGGCCGTCGACGAGCGCGGGCCTGTGCAGCGTGACCAGCAGATAGTCGCCGGGGCGGAGGCCCAGCCGTGCGGCCATGCCGAGCCCCCTGAATGTGGGTTCGACCTCCACCAGGCTGTCGATCATCGTGTTGCCGACGAAGCTGATCCGCTGCTCGTCGATGCCCTCGTGGCGGAGGTTTGCCACCCCGTCGTCGCAGTGAGCGAACAGGCGATCGGCGAGGTGGTCGGTGAGGACGCGATTCAGCTCCTCGGGCATGGTGCGATCGAAGCTGCGCAGGCCGGACTCGACGTGGGCGAGCGCAATGCCGAGCTCGGCGCTGCTGAGGGCCACGGCCAGCGTCGAGGTCACGTCGCCCGCCACGACCACCAGGTCGGGGCGCTCGCGGCGCAGGATCGGCTCGATGCGCTCGATGATCTTCGAGGCCTGGAGCGAGGGGCTGCCCGGGCCGACGCCGAGCATGTGGTCCGGCGTGGGCATGCCGAGGTCCTGCATCAGCGCATCGGACATCGCCCAGTCGTAGTGCTGCCCGGTGTGGACGAGGATCTGGTCCGCGTCCGGCAGCCGGTGGCGCAGGGCGCGAATGACCGGCGCCATCTTCACGATGTTCGGGCGGGCTCCGATTGCGTGGACGATGCGCACGAGGGCACATTGTGGTCGGCGGTCCGGCAGCGGTAGGGTCGCGGCCGATGGCAGCGGTAACGCTTCCGCTCGGACTCACCGTGCTGCAGGTGGGCCCGCTCTACAACAATCACCTGGTCCGCTGGGGCTCGAACGCGGCCGCGCTCGGCTGTCGGGTGCAGGCCGCAGGTCACCTGAAGCCCGGCCGCCGGCCCGCCCGTCTGGACGACGTGGCCGAGACGGTCGACGTCGTCCCCTTGGAGTACGGCGAGGAGGCTCGGGTGCGCTGGCTCGAGGAGGTGATCGCGCGACGGCGCCCCGACGTGATCCAGGCCCATTGGCTACCGACCTGGGGCTACGTGGCGGTCCGCTGCGCCGAGCGCCCCGTCGCCGTCACGGCCTGGGGCTCAGACTTGTATCTCGCGACGGGGGAGCGCAAAGAGCATGCGGACTGGGCACTTCACGCCGCCCACCACGTGCTGGCGCTGTCGCCGCACATGCGACGCGAGATCCTCGCCCGGGGCGTGGCGGAGGAGCGCATCCACGATGTCGACCTCGGCGTCGACCTGGACCGCTTCCGGCCAGCCAGGGAGGACGAACGGGCCGAGCTGCGTTCCCGGCTCGCTCTGCCAGCCGGTCCGCTGATCCTGTCGATGCGCGCGGGTACCGACCTCTACAACGTCGATGTCGTGCTCGAGGCGTTCCTCCGCGCGCGCCGCCAGGTTCCGGACGCGACGCTCGTGCTCGTGCACGGTGACGCGCCGCTGTCCGAGCGCCTGCGCGCGCTGCTGGATCGGCTCGACGTGCGCGACGGGGTTCGGGTCGTCGGCGATGTCCCGCATGAAGAAATCGCCGACTACGTCCGAGCCGCGACCGTGGCCGTCTCGATCCCGGACTCGGACGGATCGCCGAGCTCGGTCTGGGAATGTCTGGCCGCCGGCGTGCCCGTGGTCGCCTCCGCGCTGGAGCAGATCGAGGAGCGTCTCGCGGACAGCGGCGCGGGGATCGCCGCCCCGCCCCGGTGCGCCGAGGTGGCTGAGGCGCTGCTTGCACTGATCGAGGACGAGGCGCTCCGCACCCGGATGGGCCGGGCGGCGCGCGACTGGGCGCTCGCACACGCCGATCAGCGCGAGCAGCGCAGACGCTCAGGGCCGTCTACGCGGCTATGGCGCGGCCGAGCCCAGCGCCGACGCCGGCACCGGCTCGCGATCGGCGCTGAGGCCGCGATAGAGCGAGATCAGGCGAGCTCCCTCCGCGTCCCAGTTCAGCTCTCGGATCACCGCCTCACGTCCGCGCCGGCCCATCGCCTCGGCCTCGGCTGGATGCGCCAGCAGCCACCCGATCGCCTGCGCGATCGCGGCGGGGTCGAGCGGATCAACGACCAGTCCGCAGTCGACGCCACGGACGATCCTCCGCCAGTGCGGGAAATCGGAGGCGATCACCGGCACGCCGGCGGCCATGTACTCGAACAGTTTGTTGGAGCGGACCGCGTCCAGATGGTTCGGCAGCGGGTGCAGCAGAACCAGCCCAACCTTGGCGTTCAGCAGCTCGCGGACGACCGTCGGATAGGCCTGGAACGGAAGGAACTCGAGCCGCCCCTTGACTGACAGCTCGCGCATCTCGCTCAGCAGCCCCCCGTCACGGAACGTGCCGTCGCCGACCACGCGAAGTGTGCAGTCGAGCCCGTCCGGAAGCAGCTCAATTGCACGCACCATCTCCCGGAGGCCACGGATCCGGGTGACCGTGCCGATGTACAGGACCGTGTTCGGGCGCTCGACGTACGGCGGCGCCGAGCCGTTCGCCCGCTCGGTGTACTCGCGGTGGAGCGGCAGGTTTCCGACGACCACCGTCCGGCCGGCCGGGAAGCGCTCGGCCAGGGCGGGCGATGCGCAAACGAAGGCATCGAAGGTCTGCCGCGCAAGCCACTCCAGGGCGATCCACATCTTGGCTTTGAGCGCCGCGCGGAACGGGTGGCCGACGAGCTTCGTCTGCGCGTGGGCGGGATAGTCCTCGTGCACGTCGTAGACCACACGCGCGCCCGCGAGCTTCAGCGCCACTCCGAGCGGGATCAGGTGCGGATCGTGGAGGTGGTACAGCGACGGCCGCAACGAGAAGGCTGCCGTCGTGGCCCTCGCCATTCGGGTGAGCTGCCGGCGCGCCGGCGGCCGGGCGTCGGTGCGAGAGATCGAATGCAGGAACACACCATCGAGCTCGGACCCGGTCGCGCCTCCCGCGATCAGGTGCACGTCGTAACCGGCGCCGGCGAGCGCGCGGCACTCCTTGCCGAAGATCCGGGTGTCACCCGGCCGGTGAATGATCGAGATGTGGGTGACTCGCATCGTCTGCCGTGAATCCTGCCAATCACTCACAGATCGAGGTGTCCAAACCGCACCGAGCCGACCAGCTTTCCGGTCTTCTTGCCCGCGTTGAACACGGTCTCGCAGCGACCGCGGACCTCATCGGTCCCGCGGGCCCAGCGAGCCAGGCCGGCGCCGATCTCGCGGTAGGCGCGGCGGTCGACCCGTGGGTGGCCGAGGCCGGACAGCATCTCCCGGTGGCGCCGGGCCGCCCGCACGCCGTGAAAGCCGTGGGCAAATCCCTCGCCGAACAGTCCGGCCAGGCTGGCCTCGTTGCGGTGGTACACGACGGCGTCGGGTACGAACGCGAGGCGATAGCCCGCCTGGCTCACCCGGTAGGAGAGATCGACGTCCTCGCCTCGGCGGAACCGCTCGTTGAATCCACCAGCCGCGCGCAGGACCTCAGTGCGCGAGACCCAGCTCATCGTGATCGCGTACGGCGGGCGGTAGACCTCAATCGCCCGCCGGTGATCGTGGATCGCCTCTCCGAACCGCTCGATCTCGCTCGCCGGCGGGCGGGCGCGGATCGTGCCCCCGGCGATCCCCACGGATAGGTCGCCCAGGACCGGCACGAGATGCTCGAGCCAACCCGGATCGACCACGCAGTCTGCGTCGGTGAAGGCGACGAGCTCAGAACGGGCCGCGTGCAGGCCAGCATTGCGAGCCGCCGCCGGGCCGCGCCTGCGCTCGCGGCCGACCCGGATCCGCCCGTGCCAGCGCCGCAACGCCTCGAACGTACCGTCGGTCGACCCGTTATCAATCACGAGCAGCTCGAGCCGGTCCTCCGGGAAGCGGAGCTCGACCAGCGAGCGAACGCAGTCATCGATCGTGGCCGCGGCGTTGTAGGCGGGGACCACGACCGAGACCGTCGGCGGATCGGCGGTCACGCCGTCACCTCGCGATAGAGCTCGAGGAACTGCTCGATCTGCCCGGACCAGCGTGAACCGTGACTCGATCGTCCTGCGACCGGCCGCGCCCATTCGTCGGCGCAGCTCGGGATCGCGCCACAGCCTGGTCAGAGCCGCGGCGAGCGCTTCGGGTTCGCGTGCGGGCACGATGTACCCCTCCACCCCGTCGGTGAGCGCCTCCGAGACGCTCCCGCAGTCGGTGCTGACAACGGGGATCCCGCAGGCCATCGCCTCGAGCACGACGTTCGGAATTCCCTCGGCGAGGCTCGCGTGGAGCAGGACGTCGGCGCCGGCGAGCGTGGCGCTCAGCTGCGCCGCCGTCGCTTGCGGTAGCAGCACGACGTCCGCCTGAAGCCCGAGGTCTGCGACCGTGTGTCGGATCCGCTGCTGCTCGGGCGTGGGTGCTACACCGGGAGCGGGGGCCACCCCGACCACCTCGTAGCGCACCGGCACGCCGCGGTCGAGCAGCCGCCGCACGGTCTCCAGCGCGTACTCGTACCCCTTCTCCCAACGGAAGTCGCCAACGGTGAGAATCCTGGAGCATTCCGTCTTCGGCCGGGCCCGAGGCACCGGACGAAACACATCGTTGTCGACGGCGGGCGTGATCACCTGTGCCTTGCCGGGATCCATCCCGAAGCTCACGGCGGTCTTGCGCAACGACTCCGACACACAGTGCACGGCGCTGGCCCCGGCCATGACCTCGGGCAGCCGAGCGACGTAGCCTCCCAGCCCCGGAACGTATGGATAGACGGTCAGATCGCTGCCCTGGCAGCTGGTGACTACGGGGCACCCCCAGACCTCGAACAGGGGCAGGTGGTCAACGGCCGCGGTGTTCCACTCGAACTGGACCACGTCGGGGCGTAGGCGGGCGAGGGGCAGGCACATCGCGAGCAGGCCGGCGCGGCCGCCGTGGCGCCTCCGGAGCCCTGGCGGAACACGCCAGATGCCTCTCAGAAGCCGGGCGAGGCGCCCGGGCGAGCGGACGGCCAGTGCAAACCCGGCGCGTATGACCTTAGCCAGGCGGATGTCGCGGGACGGAGGGATCACCAGCTCGACGCCCGGGAGCATGAACCCGGCATCGCGCACGACGTCCGCGGCGACCGTGACCCTGACACCGGCCGCGGCCAGCCCGGTGAACTTTCGGCACAGGAAGGCCTCCGGCGGCCATCGCACGCCGACCTCGAGGAGGTGCAGGCGGTGCGGCTCAGTCGAGCGCATCGAGGTACAGACGCTCGAGTTCCGCCAGGTGCTCGACGAACGGCGAGCTTGGGCCGTGGTGCCGCGCCCGGGCTCCCATTTGCGCGCGCAGGTCCGGGTCGGCGGCCACACGCGACAGAGCCCCGGCGAGCGCGCGCGGATCTCTGCGCGGCACCTCGATCGCTGAGCCATCGAGCTCGCGGCCGGGTCGTGCGGTGACGATCACCGGCAGTCCATGGGACAGCGCCGCGCGCACGGTGGACGCCGGAGTCGTGTCGGTCACCGAGGGATCGACGAACACATCGGCGGCGCCTAGCTCACGAACGAGTCGCTCGCCCCCCTCGGGCGGAAGGATCTCCACCTGCTCGCGGAGATTCAGCTGGTGACGGGCGAAGGCCACGGCCGCCAGATGATCCCCGTCGCCGACAATCCGGTAGGAGCAGTCGTGACCGGCGTCGAGCGTCAGCCTCACCGCGTGTATGGAATGCTCGTACCCCTGCTCCCAGATCAGCGGCCCGACGCTGAGGATTCGCAACGCGCCGCGATCGTCCGCCGCCCGCTCAGAACGCGCTGTCAGCGGATCGCCGGGCGGCGGCGTCTCGAGGACCCGCGCACGCTCGCGAGGCCAGCCCAGTGCCACGCCGCGCTCGAGCGCCGCGCGGTGGCCGAAGACGAGAATGGCGGCCCGCTCTCGCAACACGCCTGCGTCGCCGATCTCGAGGTCCCGCCCATCGTCCCGGAAGCTAATGACGACGCGAGCACCGGGAAGCCGACCCCGCCGGAGGCCCTTCGAGGCTGCCACGGCGGAGTGAAAGTGCACGAGGTCCGGACGCCACTGCCGCAGCCGCAGATCGAATGGGCTCGACCGTGCGCTGGCCCGCGGCGCGAATTCGACCCGACCCTGGAGCGAGGGGACTCGCAGCGCGGGAGCCTCCGGCCACCGCGCGCCCTTGAGGAACAGCCGCGCGTCCCACCCCTTCGCGAGCAGATGCTCCACCCGTGCGGCGAGCACGTCGGCACCAACATCAGCCGTGGTCGAGGCCACGAGCGCCACCCTTCGGGTCACCTCCGCGCGACCTCCTCGTAGAGGGCGAGGAACTCCTCGAGCTGGCGCTGGAGCGTGAACCGTGCCGTCACCGTCGCGCGCCCTGCGGCGCCCATCCGCTCGCGCATCTCCGGCTCGCACCAGAGCCGCTCCAGCGCGGAGGCCAGTGCCACCGAGTCCCGTGGAGGCACGAGCCACCCCTCCACCCCGTCGGTCAGCGCCTCCGACACCCCGCCGCAGTCCGTCGCCACGACGGGGATACCACACGCCATCGCCTCGAGGACGACGGTCGGCAGGCCCTCGTCGAGACTGGGGAGCAGCAGCACGTTTGAGTCCTGAAGCCTGCGCACCACCTCCTCGCTGCCGACGGGTTCGTGCAGTGCCACCCGCTCCTGGAGTCCGAGGTCGGCGATCGTGTGTCGCAGTCGCTCCCTCTCACGCTCCACGCCGACGTCTCGCGACGGCCCCCCGCCGAGGATCTCCAGGGTCGCCGGCACCCCGGACTCACCCAGGATCCGCATCGCCTCCAACGCCCACTCGAAACCCTTGACCCAGCGGGGCCAGCCAACGACGATCACCCGCAGCGGAGCGCCGGGCGGAGCGTGGTTGGGCGCGCCGGGAAAGAACACGGCAGGATCAACGCCCTGATGGATCACCCGGAGGCGATCCGCGGGCACGCCGAGCTCGGCGATCAGATCTCGGAGCGATCGCGAGACGCAATGCACGGCGGTGGAGGCCAGCAGGAGAGACGGAAGCAGCTCAGCCAGGCCCTCCTGGCCGGGAAGATGCGGTTCGCCGCTCATCTCGGTGCCGTGGGCGCTGATCACGATCGGGCATCCCCAGACGTCGAACATCGGCCGGTAAAGCGCCGCGGACTGATTCCATTCGAAGTGGACCACGTCCGGTCGGAGGCGGGCTACGGGCAGGTACAGGGCGAGCAGCCCGAGCACGCCCCCGTAGCGCCGCCGGAATCCGGTCGGCAACCCTCCGATCCCGCGCAGCAACCGCACGAACCGCCGGGGCGAGGTGAGCATCAAAACGGTCGCCTGCAGAACCACCGCGCCGGTGCGTCCGCGCGGCGCGCCGCGTTGGGGCAGCTTCAGCAGCTCGACGCCGTGCAGCCTGACCGTCGTGTCGAAGATCGAGCGCGACGCCACCGTGACGCGCACACCGCGCGCGGCGAGTCCTTCGAACTTCCAGCGCAGGAAGCTCTCCGGCGGCCAACGAACGCTGACCTCGACCAGGTGGAGCTTCGGACGCACGCCGGGCCGTCGATTCACAGGCACAGCACCCGTGCGCGGGCGCTGCCGATCAGCCGGCCCAGCCGGAAGGACGCGATTCGGATCCAGTTACCGCGACGCTCGCGCGAGTGCCACAGATCGGGCACGCTCACGAGGAGCCGGTGCCACGCGCGGAGCGCCTGGCGATTGTCCGGGTCGGGCATCCCCAGCGCGCCATAGGCACGCTGGAGCCGGGGCCCCGAGCTGCCGTAGCGGAACTGCTGGCGAGCCATCGTCCACAGGGTGCGGCGGAAGCGCTGCTGCATGACCGCGTCGGGCGCGAACGCCATCCTGTATCCGGCGAGCTGCGCCTGCCAGGCGAAGCCGTGGTCGGAGCTGCCGAAGCGAAACCGCTCGTCCCATCCGATCTCGCGCGCGACCTTGGTCCAGACGCCGAGGTTGCCGCCGGGCGCGTAGCGCATGAAGCCGTGGTCGACGATCAGGTCGGTCATCGGTCCCTGCGGTCTCCAGGCGCGGATCACGGGGTCGTTGAGCGTCTCCCACTCAAGCCGGCCACCGACGATGTCCGCGTCCTCGGCCGCCCGGGCCATGGCCGCCAGCCATCCCGGCGTGGCCACGTCATCGGCATCGCAGAACGCCAGGAAGTCGCCATGGGCCGCGGCGGCGCCGACGTTGCGTGCGTGGTTCAGGCCGCGACGATCCGTGGCGTCGGCGGTCGTCAGCGACGGAACCCGTGACGCGAAGCCCCGTGCGATCTGCATGCTCCGGTCGGTGCAGCCGTTATCAACCACGACGAGTTCCCACGCGCCGTCGTAGCTCTGGCCCGCGAGAGCCGAGAGCTGAGCCGAGAGGTGCTGCTCACCATTGAGCACTGGCACGACCACGCTGATCAGGTCCGGGTGCCTCACGGCGAAATACGATATTCGAGCGCCGTGACCACCCGGTCCAAAGTGATCCTCGTCGTTCACAAGGTCCTCCTGCGAATCGCGGGCACGCGGCTGGGCGGCTTGTGGACGGTCGGCTACGCTGCCGCCGCCAGGGCCTGGGCGGGTTACCTGCTGTGGGGCGAGCGCGGAGGCACCGCGTACGCTCGTGGCAGTCTAGGTGGGAGCGACCTGCTTCCCGGGCTGTCCGACATCGATCTAGCGATCGTGCTCCGCGGCGATGCGGGTGATCCCGGGCGTGCCGCCACGCGGGTGCGCGCCCGGTGGCTGCGGCTTCGGCGGCTGGTCCGCCTGTCCGACCTGCTGCTCGACTATCCGATGATCTTCGAACGCGCCGAGCTCGCCGAAGCGGTCGACTCATCGACGTTCAGCTATGGAGCCGCCGCCTACCAGGGCAACCACGCCAACCCCGACGTCGTGCGGCTGCTCGAGCGCCCCGGCCTGTACTCGGCGAGCACGGACTGGCGGCGGCTGACCGGGACCGACCAGCGGCCGGTCGAGCACGAGCGAGACGACCAGACGCGCCGCATCGCCGCGTGGCTCGAGCTCTGCGCGTGGTGGCAGTTCGTGTTCCCCGCCTGCGTTGATCCGAGCGGTCCGCGGACCTCGAGCCTGTGCGTGAAGCTGGTGGCGGAGCCGCTTCGGATCTGGCTGTGGCTCACGGAGGGCGAGCGCGAGGGAAGCCGCGCCGATGTCCTGCGGCGCGGATTGCGACTGATGCCCGACCAGGAGGCGGCGTTCCGACACGCGCTCGCGCTCCTGGAGGAGCTGCCCCGCTCGCCTGCCCCCCCGCTCGGCGAGGCCCTGACCACGCTGATCGAGATGTCGTCCCGGATCGAGGCGCTGATCGGAGCGGCGATCGCGCCCGCGGGCACGACCGAGGTGCGGCTCGCCGGTGCTCGTGCGGACGAACTGATCCCTGCGTACCGAGTTCGGTCGTGGGTCGAATCGCCGTGGGCTACCGAGCGACCACGACCGCTGCCGCTGTGTGACTTTCGTAGCCTCACCGATCCCGGCCTGCTCGACGAGTCCTTTGTCGTGCTGGCCGGCGATCCCGCTGACCCGGCCGTTCTCGCGGCCGCCTGCGCTGCACAGGACTACGGTCCGATTCCCGCGCTGCGAACCGATGGGCTGATGCTGTTCCCCGCCGGGATCCGGGCCCGCACCCGTGTACGCGCGGTCAAGAGCACCGCCACCGATCCGGTCTCGTTTGCGGTGCTCGCAGGCCGCGAGGAGGCGACGTTTCCGAACGTGTCCGGCCTCTCCGCTCGCGACACCGCCGCCCGTGCGCTCGCCGAGCACCGCGCCTGGCTCGCCACCGCTCGCGGCACCAGCGATGCCGACGACGAGCGGGGACACCGGCTTTCGATGCTGCTGAGCGCCGCGCGGGTGGCGCTGTTCGCCGAGAGCCTCGAGGATCGCGAGCCGGAGCTCGCGGTTACCTCAACCGAGATCGCCCGGCAGCTCGGGTCGCGGTTCCCGGACCTCCTGAACGTTGCCGACGGCGCCCTGGAGGCCCACCGCGAGTTTGCGATTCGCAGGACCGCACCCGACCACTCCACGCTCGCCGCGACGCGAGCGCTCGTGATGCGGCTTCCGTCATACGCCGGCTCTGGCTCGAAGGCGTCTGTGGCGTCCTGATGGCGGTGTCAGCCGACACCCAACCCCGGCTCTCCGGCCTGATCGGGGCGCGCAGATCGGAATGGCTCTGGCTCGCGGCCCTGGCGGTGGCGGTCGCGGTCGCAGCCGGGTTCTTCTATACGCGCGGCAGCCACCTCACGTTCTACGTGGACGAATGGAACTTCATGCTGCACCGCCGCGGCGTCAACGCCTCCACGTTCCTGGATCCGCGGCATGGCCATCTCATCGCCGTCCCGATCCTGATCTACAAAACCCTGTTGAAGCTGTTCGGGGCGAGCTCGTATGTCCCGTTCCGGATTGTCGCTCTCGCGATCGAGCTGACCTGCGCGGTCCTGTTCTACGCGCTGGTGCGCCGGCGCGTGGGCGATGCGATCGCGCTCGCCGCGACCGTCACCGTGATGTTCCTCGGGCCCGCCTGGGAGCCACTCGTCTCGCCGGTGGGGATGATCGCGCTCACCTCGCTCGCCGCCGGCCTCGGGATGCTCTTGGCGCTCGAGTCGAGTCGCCGGCACGCGGACCTCGCGGCGTGCGCGCTGCTTATGGTGTCGCTCGCCTCGTTCAGCTACGGACCCGCGTTCGCGGCGGCGGCCGCGGTCGACATCCTGCTGCGAGATGGCGGCCGGCGCCGAATCTGGGTGGTGATCGTGCCGAGCGCCCTGTACGTGTTGTGGCTGATCGGCTACGGGCAGTCGCAGATCATCTGGGGCAACGTGCCGGGCGCCCCGAGGGCGGTGTTTGACTCGATCGGCGCCGATCTGATTTCCGTCACAGGCCTGTATCGCCCGGCCGGCGTGACCGGCGGCCCGCTGTTCGACACCACCTACGCCGCACCACTCGCGGTTGCGATGGTCGCGCTGATCGCGTTTTCCCTGCGCACGCCGCCGCGCCGCGCTCCGCGGCTGTACGCGCTGCTGGTACTTGCATTTGGGTTCTGGATCGAGATCGCGCTCGTCCTCGACGCGGGGCGCAGCACCGGCTCGAGCCGCTACATCTATCCGGGGGTCGTGCTGTTGCTGTTGCTGTGCGCGGAGATCGCCCGGGGCAAGCGCCTGAGCCGACGCGCGTTGATCGCGCTGGCGATCGTCGCCGGTGGGCTGCTCGTCGCCGTGCAGATCCCGAACCTCAACCAGGGCGCCACCGCACTCGGGAATCTCGGGCGCTTCGACCGCGCCGAGCTGACGGCGCTCGACCTCGCGCGCGGTGTGGCCCCGCCGAGCTTCCAGCCTGAGCCGCTGGCAACGCCGCAGCTCGGACACCATTACCTCGAGAACGTCGATGCCGGGTCCTACTACAGGGCGGTCGACAGCTTCGGCTCGCCCGCCTACTCGGTCCCGGAGCTGCTCCGGGCTCCGGCCGGTCCCCGCGCGGCGGCCGACCAGGTACTGGCGCGGGCGATTGGGGTCGCGCCCCACCAAGTGGCCGCGACGACGCCAGGCGCTCGCTGCCGGGAGCTCGCGCCGAGCGGATCGGCGCTCGTGGTCGCGGTCCCGGCGGGCGGCTTCATCCTTGCGGCCGATCAGCCCCAGCCGCTGGCCGTCCGCCTGCGGCGGTTCGGGCCGGACTTCGGCCCGTTCTCGGTGGCGCTGGCACCGATCGCCGGCAACAGCGCCGTTGTGGTTCCGGTCCACGCCGACTCGGCCGTCATTCCCTGGCGGGCGCAAATCAGCGGCGTGCAGCGGCCGGTGCGGTTCTGCGCGCTCGCCTGAACGCCGATCAGATCCGCTCGGCGACGCGCGGCGATTGCCTGCGGTAGAGCTCGAGGCCGATCGCCACGCTGGCCACGGTCAGCGCCATTGCGATCGCGAACACCAGCGGGCCCGCCGCCTGCAGTGCGGTCGGCGATGACGGGTCGATCAGCACATGGCGCGACTGGACCGTCACGACCGCCAGCGGGTTGAGCATCAGGATGTGCTGGAGCCCGCGAGGCGCAAGCTGGATCGGATAGAAGACCGGGGTAAGGAAGAACAGCAGGCGAAGCACAACCACCCAGATCGGCTCCACGTCCCGGATGCTCACGTAGAGCAGCGACAGGATCAGCGACACGCCGATCGTGAATACGACCAGCAGGCCCAGGATTGGAATCATCTCCAACCACGCGAGCGACGGTGCGATCCCGGACAGGAGGATGAAGCCGATCACGACCACCAGCGTCAGCCCGTAGACGAAGAAACTCGTGATCACGCTCGAGATCGGCAACGCAATCGGCGGGAACGGGATTTTGCGCAGCATCGTGCCCTTGCCGACCAGCGACGCCAGCGCATGGCCTGTCGCCTCGCTGAAGAACGTGAACAGCGCGATGCCGAGCAGCAGGCCCAACCGGTAGTGCGGGACACGGCTGGCGGACACGAACAGCTTGGTCCACACGAGCCAGAGGACCAGGAACAGCAGCAGCGGCTGAGCGATTGACCACACGTAGCCGATCATCGAGTCGAGATAGCGGAGCTTGAACTCGGCCCGGGCGAGCGTGAAGACGACGTCGGCGAAGCGCCTGGCATGCGAGATCCCCTCGCTCGTGGTCGACGCGTGCTCGGGTAGGTCCCACTCGATCGTCGCGGGCAGTGCCTGTTGGGCTCGGGCACGTTCGTGCTCGCGGTTGCGGCGCTGGTACTCCTCGAGGACCGCCTCGGGCTCGCCGAGCGCCACGGCCTCGCCGCGGTCGAGCAGCAGCACGCGATCGGCGAAGCGGGTCACGGTCTCGAGGCTGTGCGTCACGTAGACGATCGTGTTTCCACCGTCGATCAGCCGCTCGAACGTGTCCATGCACTTGTGCTTGAAAAGCTCATCGCCGACCGCCAGCACCTCGTCGAACAGGAGCAGCTCAGCGTCGACCTGGAACGAGGTGGAGAACGCGAGCCGAACCTGCATGCCTGAGGAGTAATTGGCGATCGGCATCTCGACGAACTCCTCCAGCTCGGCGAACTCGATCACACTGGGGAAACGGCGCCTCGCCTCCGCCGGGCGCAGGCCCATCATCGTGCCGGCGACGAGCACGTTGTCCGCCGCTGCGAGCTGGGGGTGAAAGCCCACGCCGAGCTCGATGAACGGCGCCACGCGGGCGTTGACCTCGACCTCGCCCGCATCCGGCTCGTGGATCCCAGCGATGCACCGCAGGAGCGTGCTCTTGCCGCTGCCGTTGCGGCCGATCACGGCGAAGAACTCGCCCTTGGTCACCTCGAAGGACACGTCGCGCAGAGCCTCGAGGTGATCGTGCTGGAGGCTCACCACCGGATGCTTGATGCGCTCCTTGACCGTCCAGGTGCGATGGCGCGGGATCGCGAACTGCTTGTGGAGATTGCGCACGCTCAGCGTCACCTCCTGCCCCTTCGACGCCGGGGTGACGAGGTGGGCCTGCTCCTCCACGGACACGGGGGGACCATAGTGCACGGGACGGTTAGGCTCCGCCGGGTGCGAAGGACTGAGCTGATCGAGCTGCTTGCCGGCGTACCGGGTTGGCTGACCGACGACGAGGCGTGGGCGCTTCACGAGGCGGTGCGGACCCAGCCCGCGCACGGTCGGAAACTGATCGCGGTTGAGCTCGGGAGCTGGCAGGGCCGCTCGACAATCGCGATCGCCTCCGCGCTGAGGGCGCGTGGCGGCGGGACGGTGTTCGCGGTCGATCCGCACCGCGACTCCGCGCTGCACCACGCGACCGGCATCGCCGACACGTTCGAGAGCCTTGAGATCAACGTCCGCTCTGCCGGCCTTTCCGACCACGTCCGCGCCATCCGCGGGGTCTCGACAGAGACTGCGCCGGGGTTCGCGCGGAGCACGGTGGACTTCCTGTTCGTCGACGGATCCCACCTCTACGAGGACGTCGCGGCGGACCTCGAGGCATGGGGCGATGCCCTGGTCGATCGAGCCGTCGTGGCGTTCCACGACGCGCGAGACGAACCTGGAGTCGCCCGGTTCGTGGAGGACCGAGTGGCAACGGCCGGCTCCGGCTTCTACGAGCTGCGAGGAGTCGACAACCTTCTGCTCACAAGACTCAGGCGCGCCGATCGCCCGCGTCTGCTGGCGGTCGTCGCCCGCTTCAAGTGGGTCCACATCGACTACCTCGCCGCGCTCGACGAGCATTTCGACGTGTTCGTCGCCTGGTCCGGCGAGGGCGGCAAGGACGCCCCGCTTACCGGAGTCAGGGAGGGAATGCGCGGGACGCCGGTCGGCTGGATCCCGGAGGACGGTTCGGATCACGTACGCGCAGAGCTCGGGAAGGTGATCGACGACTTCCGCCCGGACCTGGTCCATGTCATGTACTACAACCACGAGGACCTGACGCTGATCCTGCGCGAGCTCGCTGGCGATGAGATGCCGATCGTGTTCGAGTGCCGGGATCCGCTGACCACGCTCACCGGCGCCCGGCCCGGCGATCCGCGGTGGCTGTTGGAGCGCGACGCGATCGCGGCCAGCGATCGCCAGATCCTGATCAGCTCGGCCCAGCGCGACTACTACGAGCGCGCCCACGGCCTCGACCTGGGCGACACCTCGCTCGTGATTCCATACGCGTTCCGAGGCTCGACCGTCGCGCCGCCATCGCCGAAGCTCTCCGACGGCGACGGCCGTACGCACATCGCGCTTGTCGGAACTGCCGACGACCAGCCCGATCACGGTCGCTGGTACGGCGAGATCATCCGGCGCCTGGTCGACCTCGGCTTCGTCGTCCACTCCCACTTCTGGGACCTGCCGCCGGAGTTCGGACTGTCGCTCGAGCCGTATGTCGAGCTCGCGGCCGAGCTCGACGACTACCACCACCACGCGACGGTCCCGTTCCGCCCGGGCGACGAGCTCTCAGCGCTGATCTCGCGTTACGACCTGATGGGCGTGTTCCACGAGCTCGAGGCAGCGCACCACAACGAGTCGGCGACACTCGCGGTGTGCCTGCCGACAAAGTCGGTGTGCGGCTGGCTGCACGGGGGGATCCCCGTCGTGTGCTTCCCGCACTACCGCGGGGTCGTCGAGCGCATCGACTCTCATGGGATCGGGTTCGTGATCGACAGCTGGGACGAACTCTGCCGTATCGGTCGTGACCGCGCCGCGATCAGGGGCGCGACCGAGCGCTGCCTCGACTGCCGTCTCGAGTTCTCCACCGAGCAGACTGCGGAGCGGATCGCCGCGTTCGTCGCCCCGCTGCTCGCCGTCGAACGGCTCCACTAGAGCAGGGCCGAGAGCGCCGTCCAGTTCTGCTCCGGGTCACGCCCGAGGGTGGCCCGCCAGACCTGCGCCCGCGCGAGGCCTGCCGCGCAGCAGGCGGTCCGGTTCATCGCCACGTCGAGCTTGCCGATCACGTCCCGCATGCCGCGCTGGAGGATGAACTCCATCCCCTGGTAGATGCCGACACCGACGACGGCCTCCCGCAGCAGCGTCCCGACCGCGCGCTGTCGGCCGAGGCGCTCCAGCCGCGCCTCGCGACCGAGGGTCCGGCGACCGATCACGAGGTGGCGGAGCGGACGCGGCGAGTCCTCGACCCGATCCTGGAAGGCCGACAGATCGAGTGCGAGCTTCGGGTGGAACTCCATCCGCTCGAGCCGGCGCACGCTCTCGGCCGGAAGTCGGTCGGCGTCGGTGGCGTTGATCCCGATCCGCAGCGGAAACGGATGCAGGTAACCGCGCCGGTCGAGCAGGGGGCTGTCCTCCGAGAGCAGGCGCACGCGGTCGTCCTGGAGCGCCCTCAACGCCAGCGTGCTCTTCCCTCCCCCGGACGGGAGCATGATCGCGATCGCTCCTTGTCCTCCGACCAGCGCGAGCGCGTGCAGCCGGACGAACCCGGACGCCTCCAGATGCTCGCCGAACCGCGAGAGGAGGTAATGGTAGGCGGCCTCGTGCACGAGGTGCTCGTTCTCGCCCTGGACGACCAGCGAGGTGCGATCGCGATCGAGCACCGACACCGCCTTGCCGAAGTAGTCGACCACGGTCAGACCGTTCGACTCATAAACGACGTTGCGCGGCGTGACGAAGCTGGCCGCGACCTCACCGAAGCGGTCGAAGTCGGGCGCGCGGCGCTGGATCTCGACCACCACGTCGACCGGTGAGGAGCCGTCGTCGGGCCGTTCGAACCACGCGAAGTCGAGGCAGACGTTCTGAATCACCTCGGGCCAGCCGCCGACCACCCGCGCGCGCAGGCCGTGGACGTCGAGCACGCTCACACGCGCCTGGGATGGTCAAATAGCCTGTGCGGGAAGTGCCGGAGCGTGTGACCATTCCTCAGCCACTTGTCGGCCCGACCGGGGGCAACCTGTCTGATAGTGGCCTGTCGCAATGCGGCCATCATATGGCGGGGTGGGGTTCATGACCGACGCGCTCGTGACCGCGCTGGTTCCGGTCAAGGACTACCACCCCCCGTACCTGCGCGAGTCGGTCGGGTCGCTGCTGGCCCAGTCCTCGCCGCGCTGGCGGGCGCTTCTCGTGCACCCTCCACGGATCAGGGGGGAGCTCGAACGGTGTCTGGGTGGCGCGTTGAGGGACGAGCGGATCGCGCTGCTCGACCTGCAGGGCCGCCAGCTGGCCGGGGCGCTCAACACCGGGATGCGCGCTGCCGTTACTGACTTCACGGCGATTCTGTTCGGCGACGACCTGTGGTCAGACGATGCGGTCGAGGTCCTGGAGGACAACATCACCGCCCGCCCGGAGATCGACTTCTTTCACTCCGCGCGACGCGTCATCGACGACCACGGGGCGCCGATCAGCGGCGTGCTTAGCGCGACGTCCGATGTGCGTCCGGAGATGTTCGTCGACTGGGGTCCGGTCAAGCACCTGCTCTGCTGGCGCCGGGAGCTCGGGCTCGAGATCGGGGGGATGGACGAATCGTTGAACTCGGTCGGCCCCGACGACTACGACTTTCCCTGGTCGATGATGGACGCGGGGGCGTGGTTCGGCGCGATCGGGGAATGCCTGTACATCGTTCGGGATCACCGCTCCTGCTACCGGCTGACCACCCATGTGCCGCTGCGAACGCACCTGCGTGAGACGCGGCGGATCATGCGCAAGCACGGTGTAGAAGAGGAGGCGATCCGACGCCGCCTAGCCGAGGCCCGCGAGGGCTACCTGCGCCAGTGCCTGTACTCGACACGGTTCGACGCCTGGGTCAAGCGATCGCTGGGCGATGACCCGACTCGCGGATGGCGAGAGACGTACCGCTGATCAACCGGACGATGGACCGGGCCGACCTCGACGAGCCGGCGGCCCGCCGGGTCTGTGCCGAGCTCGACTCGCTCGTGCGCGAGCTCGACCGGCGTGGGCTGCAGGTCAGCGGGTGGTATGGGAGCCTCGGTCCCCTCGAGCAGCTCGCCGGCTGGGAGCGCGCCAACCGCGGGCTCGCCTACGAGCCCCTTCCCGGCACCGCTGACGACCAGCGCTTCCCCTGGTTTCTGTACTGGGAGATCGCCTGGTTGGTGTCGAACGTGCCCTTCAGGCCTGGGCAGCGGCTGCTCGACCTCGGGGGCAGCTCATCATTGTTCTCGTGCTACATGGCGTCGCTCGGGCTCGAGGTCGTGACCGTCGACCGCGACGAGCGCCTCGTGGAGAACGCCGATCGGCTCGCGGCCGAGACCGGCTGGAGCCTGCGCAATGTCTCGATGGACATGCATGCTCTCGATCTCGCGGCCCTGGGCGGGCGATTCGATCACGTCACCTCGGTGTGCGTGTTCGAGCATCTGCCGCTCGCGGGACGGATCGAGGTGAGCCGGCAGATCGCCGAGCTGCTGGTAAAGGGTGGCTCGTTCAGCATCACCTTCGACTACCTCAACCCGTCGCGGCTGGCCAGGATCGGCTCGCCGGCCGATGTCGAGTCGCAGTTCGTGAACCCCGGCGGCCTGCGGGTGCGGGGCAACCAGCGGTTCCACGACAACGGGCTGCGCTACCTGATGCACCCGTTCCACCACCCCCGCGCGACCGAGGAGGACTGGCAGCGCCTGGCGATCGAGCTCGAGCAGTTCGCATCCGAGCAGGCGGGCGAGGTAGCGACCGCGAACGAGTACACGTTCGGGGCGCTGTTTCAGGAACTGCCGTGAGCGGGGCGGGCTGGGCGTGTGTGATCAGCCGTGAGCGAGCTCGAAGCCGAGCGTTCCCCAGCTCTGGCTGGTGCCGAGGGTGAGCGATTCGTTCTGCTGCGCCGGGATCGCGCTATACACGCCGGCGCTCCCGGCGGTCTGATGCGAATAGAAGAGGTTCGCCATGGCGGGGCTCGCCGTCGGCGCTGTAGTTCCCGCGTTGCCGCTGGTGCCGAGAAACACGATCTCACTGTCTCCCGCCGCGGGCGCGCTCGGAAGATTCGCCGTGGCAGCTGCCGAGCTGCCGGAGGCCGCGCCCTCGTTGGCCGTCACGACTGGCGTGGTAAGGCTGCCGCCCTGCACCTGTACGAGGTCGAGGGTGGCCGCCTGGCTCGCGCCGAGGGCCTTCGTGAAGCTGACCGTCAGGGTGCCGGTGCCGCTCGCGCTGCTGCCGGTCGTCAGGACGTAGGCCCACTGGTAGTCGCTTGTGTTGAAGGTGTGTGAGTTCAGCGAGGTGAACGACGATGTGGAGAGCGAGGGGCTCAGACCGGTGCTGCTGATCGATGTGATCCCGTCGCCCGACCTCGAGTGGCGGAATACGAGCAGCAGGTAGACGGCGCTCGGCTTGACCGTGAAGCTCGAGGTCGTGGTCGCGGTGTGAAGCGCCGTGGTATCGGTGGCGCTCGCGACCGAGGAATGGGTCCAGGCCACGGTCGAGGTCATGCCGCTGCCACACGTGCTGTTCGAGGCGGCATTGTTCGCGTCCCCGCCGTAGCTCGCATACCACCAATACGTCCCCGCCGCACTCGGCGTGAACCCAGCCGACGGGTGATAAGTCCCCGCCCCGCTCACACTCACAGCCGACCCCACCGCCGTACCACCCGACCCACAACTCGTCGGCGCGCTCGCCTGCGGACCGAACACCGTAAACGTCACCGTCCCACCCGCGCCCGCCCCCGCACCCGCCAACGTCGCCGAAATCGAACCCGACGCAATCGCCACCCCCGCCGTAGACGACCCCGGCGCGCCCACCGTCGTCGTCGTCGCACTCTTGGCCACGGTCGAGGTCATGCCGCTGCCACACGTGCTGTTCGAGGCGGCATTGTTCGCGTCCCCGCCGTAGCTCGCATACCACCAATACGTCCCCGCCGCACTCGGCGTGAACCCAGCCGACGGGTGATAAGTCCCCGCCCCGCTCACACTCACAACCGACCCCACCGCCGTACCACCCGACCCACAACTCGTCGGCGCGCTCGCCTGCGGACCGAACACCGTAAACGTCACCGTCCCACCCGCGCCCGCCCCCGCACCCGCCAACGTCGCCGAAATCGAACCCGACGCAATCGCCACCCCCGCCGTAGACGACCCCGGCGCGCCCACCGTCGTCGTCGTCGCACTCTTGGCCACGGTCGAGGTCATGCCGCTGCCACACGTGCTGTTCGAGGCGGCATTGTTCGCGTCCCCGCCGTAGCTCGCATACCACCAATACGTCCCCGCCGCACTCGGCGTGAACCCAGCCGACGGGTGATAAGTCCCCGCCCCGCTCACACTCACAACCGACCCCACCGCCGTACCACCCGACCCACAACTCGTCGGCGCGCTCGCCTGCGGACCGAACACCGTAAACGTCACCGTCCCACCCGCGCCCGCCCCCGCACCCGCCAACGTCGCCGAAATCGAACCCGACGCAATCGCCACCCCCGCCGTAGACGACCCCGGCGCGCCCACCGTCGTCGTCGTCGCGTTCCTGGCCGTGGCGGTGTTCGTGAACCCGCTGGCCGCGGTCCACGAGCCGTTGTAGCGAGCGGTGATCTTGTACTCGTAGGTCCCGGCGCCGGGTGAGTCGGTGCAGCTGAAGCTCCCGAATGCGTTCGGCGTGCCGCTGCTCGCCGGCACCGGGCTGCACGAGGCCGGCCCGAGATCGCTGCCCCCACTTGTATACCTTTCGACGACGTAGCTCGTCGCGGCGACGGTTCCCGCGATCGTCGACGCCGACCACGTGACCGACACGTTGTCTCCGGAGCTCGCCGTCGGGCTACTTGGCACGCTGAGCGTGGTGATGCTCGCCGCCGCCGTGCCCGCACCCGTGGTGGAGAACGACGCCAATGCCGCGCCGGCGAGCACCGTTAGGACGACGAGCGCCAGTGGTCCGGGGAGGCTCCGTCTCACCGGACCACCGCCGTCCCGCTGTAACTCAGCGTGACCGTTGCGCCCTGGCAGCCGTCCTGATCGACGGGCCGGTTCAGAAGCACGACCTGCGGCTGCAGTGCGGTCGTGATCCCAAGACCCGAGAGCGTCCGCGACACACGAGCGGGCAGGAGGAGCGGATAGAGGCCCGCATACTGGCGGACGTAGAAGTCACTCGGCCCGCACGTGTGAGCGGCTGACGCCCGTGGAGCCGTCACTCGCCCAATGCTCGCGGAGATCGACGTGACCGAGACCGGTAACGGGTTCGGGTTGCGCAGGAGAAGGTTCAGCGCCCGCGGCGAGCCGGGCTCGAGGCCCGATACCCCCCCGCTCATCTGGATCGGCACGGCCCTCGGCGCCCTCACGAGCAGCTGAAGCGATGCGGACCGCCCGGAGAAGGCGCGCACCGTTCGCAGTCGGACGCGATAACTGCCCGTCGGCGTGGCCGAGCTCGTGGTGATCATGAGCGTGGCCACGCTGCCGCTTCGCGCGAACGTGATCCGGGCTCGTGTCCACCGGGGCAGGTCGAGCAGCCGGAGGCCGATCGGTGCCCAGCTCAGCTTCGTATTGATCGCGATCGTGTAGACCGCACTTTGTCCCGGCGCAACCGTCCGGGTTGCCGGGTTGACGCGAAGCAGGGCTGGCCTGGCCCACCCGCCTCGGATGGCCCCCATGCCGTACGCGGCCAGGGCCGCCGTGGCGAGACCCGCCAGCGACACGATGGGCAGGACGCCCCTTGCCGCCTTCACCGTCGTGGGAAGCGAAATGCGCATAGGCATGGTCCCATCCCGCCCTCGTGCGGGGGAGCGCGGCACCCCCGCCTGAGCTGCCGTGCCGGCGAAGGACGGAAACCGACCGTCCCTCGCCGTGCACGGCGGTCGGGCGGCTAGCTGGTGAAGTTCAGGGTCAGGTTCGCGTTCTTGCAGGCGTCCTGGCTGGTGCTGAGATCGTTCATCTTCAGCGACCCGGTCGCGGTGACGGATTGCCCGTTCCCGTTGCCGAAGTCCTGATTGGACGTCACGTCGGCCATCCAGAAGTTGCCTGTATTCGTGTCCGAGGCACCGGTCTCAATCGACTCGCAGGTCGTCGCTTCGGTACCGCTGTTGGAGCAGGTCGTGCCGTTCCAGGTCGAGCCGGTGCCGACGCACGCCTTGACCGAGGCGAGGTGGACGGTGCCGAGTTGCTGGTGCCCGGAAGACGGATTGTCGACCGTGAACGAGACGCTGCTCGTCGTGCCTGGATACAGGGTGCCGGCGCTCGTGCCGTGGATCGTGAGCGCCGAGCTCGTTCCCACGGTGGCCGAACCGGTACCTGAACCACTGGTCGAGAAGTATGCGAACGCGATGCCTGCGACCGCGAGCACAGCGACCCCGCTGAGCGCGGCCAGCAGCTTGCTTCTGCGACTGCTGAACGACATTGAGTTAACCCCCAGTGCGATTAGGTCCGTCCAAGAGCCCACACGAGGGGCTCTTCGACACTGTCTTGACTAGCGCAAATCCGAAAACGCTCGAGACGATTCATCGCCAACCCGATCGAAGCGCTTTAGTACAAGATGCCCGAGCCGTGATCCGCCGACGTGGAGGTTTTGCCTGCAAATAGGCAACATCTGGTGATTACGTGGCGGCGGTCGCCTGGGGAAACTGCACATCTTTGACCGCCTAATCTCCGGACAAGCGGAACCGCTCGGGCGCTCCGAGCCCGAGCGGCTTGTCGCCCCCCGGCTAGGCCGGAGGGCGAGAAGCGCCACTCGCGCCGGCGCCGTCCGTGGCGTGGCCGGACGCAGCGCGAGCCGTGTCCCGTGTGGCGGCAGCCATACGACAGGGATGGTGTGGGTTGCGGGCCCTTGGTGCAACCGAGATTCACCGAGGCCAGCATCGGTAGAAGACCGAAGTCCTGTCTGTCGACGCCGTCCGCGCGCGGCGGTATATGACCGTGCGTGAGTGGGCGACTGCCGCGAGATCGCACGGCCGCGATCGCGATCGATGCGCTGTTCGTCGATCGCGGGGACCGGACCGTCCTGCACGGCGTCACCTGCGAGGTCGCGGCCGGGGCCGTTACCGGGCTGCTCGGTCCAAGTGGCTGTGGCAAGACGACGATGATGCGCTCAATCGTCGGTGTGCAGATCGTCCGCTCCGGCACGGTCGGGGTGCTCGGCGAGCCGGCGGGGTCGCCTCGGTTGCGACAGCGTGTCGGCTACGTCACCCAGGCGCCGTCGGTCTACTCGGACCTGAGTGTTCGCGAGAACCTCCACTACTTCCGCCGGGTGCTCGGAGTCGCGCCGGCGCGCGTGGAGGACGTCATCGACACCGTCTCGCTCGGGAACTACGCCGAGCGGATGATCTCCACGCTGTCGGGGGGTGAGCGGGCGAGGGTCTCCCTCGCGACGGCGATGCTCGGCGAGCCGGAACTGCTCGTGCTCGACGAGCCGACCGTCGGGCTCGACCCGGTGCTGCGCCGCGAGCTCTGGCAACAGTTCGAGCGGCTGGCTCGGTCGGGTGTGACGCTCCTGATCTCGAGCCACGTGATGGACGAGGCGGCCCGCTGTGAGTCGCTGCTGCTGATGCGCGACGGTGACCTGCTCGCCGCCACGACGCCCGGCGAGCTCCGCCTAGAGACCGGGACGGAGAACCTCGAGGACGCGTTCCTCTCACTGATCGAGCGCCGGGAGCGATCGTGAGCCCTCGCATCACGGCCGCCACTGCGCGGCGGGTGCTCGAGCAGCTGCGACGCGATCCGCGCACGATCGCGCTGCTGCTGGTCGTGCCGCCGTTTCTGCTCACCCTGCTCAAGTACGCATTCGAGCACGAGCCGGCGGCGTTCCAGAAGATCGGCGGCCCGCTGATCGGCCTATTCCCGTTCATCACGATGTTCCTCGTCACGTCGATCACGATGCTGCGCGAGCGGACGACCGGCACCCTCGAGCGGCTGATGACGATGCCGCTGGCCAAGCTCGACCTGCTGGTCGGCTATGGGATCGCATTCGCCGCCGTCGGCACCGTTCAGGCGCTGATCACGGGCGCGGTCGGCTTCGGCCTGCTCGGGCTGCACGTGGCCGGGTCAACCGCGCTGGTCCTGGTGCTGGCGGTCGGCAACGCGATCCTGGGCATGGCGCTCGGCCTGTTCGTCAGCGCGTTCGCGCGCTCGGAGTTCCAGGCCGTGCAGTTCATGCCCGCCGTCGTGTTCCCGCAGCTGCTGCTCTGCGGGCTGTTCGTCGCCCGTGACCAGATGGCGCTTCTGCTGCAGCGGATCTCGGACGTGATGCCGCTGACCTACGCGTTCGACGCGCTCCAGCGCGCCACCGTGGACGGGAAGCTGGGGGCTCGGGGGGCGCTCGACGTCGTGATCGTCGTCGGCGTGACGCTGCTCGCGCTGGCGCTCGGCGCCGCGACCCTGCGTCGCCGCACGGCGTGAACGCGTCGGTCAGGGACCGGGGAGCGGACGGCAGGCGGGCATAACCTCGCAAACAAGGCACCGCGGGCGCGAACGACGCGCACCAGCGACGATGTTCCCCCGAACGACCGCCGTCCAGAGGCCACTAACCCCACAACGCCCTCAGCGCGTTCAGAATCACCGCCAGGTCGATCAGCTCCTGGAACAGGGCTCCCGCGACGGGCGGCAGATACCCGGCGGCCGCGACGAGCATCGCGGCCATGCTCAACCCCATCCCGGTGAGCATCGACTGGCGGGCGATGTAGAGGCTGCGGCGGCCGGCGTGGACCGCGTCCGCGACGCGGTCCACGCGATCGACCGTGATCACGACGTCAGCGGTCTCGGACGAGACGGTGGCGCCCGCGGCGCCCATCGCGATGCCGACGTCGGCGAGGGCGAGGGCGGGCGCGTCGTTGATCCCGTCCCCCACCATCACCACCGGTTGTAGGTCGGGGCGAGCCTGGAGGCTGCGCACCGTCTCGAGCTTGGCCTCGGGGGACTGCTCGGCGTAGACCCGATCGACGCCGAGCTCGCGGCCGACGCGCTCGGCGGCCGAGCGCCGGTCGCCGGAGACCATCGCGATGTGGCGGATGCCCTCGTGGCGGAGCCGCTCGACGATCGTGCGCGCCTCGGGTTTGAGCTCGTCGGCGAGCACGATCACCCCGCCCAGGTGCCCCCCGACCGCGACAAACACATGCACCTCGCCCGACCCTTGGCTGCCGATCCGGACGCGCGGCCTCGGCCAGCTCGTCCCGGGGGATGTCGGCGTCGAGCATGAAGGCGCGGCTGCCGACCGCGACAAGCTTGTCTGCGACCGCTCCGGCGATGCCCTGGCCCGGTTGCTCGTGGATGTCGTGCGGGACCTCGAGTTCGAGCCCTGCCTCGGTGGCCGCCCGGAGGAGTGCCTGGCCGAGCACGTGGGTCGAGAGGCGATCGAGCGAGGCGGCCAGCTGAAGCAGCTCGCCGCCGTCGAAGCCCTCGAGCGCGTGGACCTCGCGGAAGTCGGGCGTACCCACGGTCAGCGTCCCGGTCTTGTCGAACAGCACCGTCCGGGCCTGACCCAGGGCCTCGATCGCGTCGGCGCCCTTGACGATCACCCCGGACCGAGCCGCGCGGGAGAGGCCCGACACGAGCGCGATCGGCGCGGCCAGGATCAGCGGGCAGGGCGTGGCCACCACGACCACGGCGAGCGCGCGCACCGGATCGCCGCTGAGGAGCCACGCCGCCCCAGCGAGCAGCAGTGTCGCCGGGAGGAAGAACCCCGCGTAGCGGTCGGCCATCCGGACCAGGGGCGCCCGGACCGACTGCGCATGCTCGACCAGGCGGACGAGCGCCGCGTAGGCGCTCTGGGTCGCCGGCCGGTCGGCCCGCAGATCGAATGGCGCCCCCGCGTTGGCCGAGCCGCTGAGCACGGAACCGCCGCGGGCGAGCGTCTCCGGCAGCGGCTCGCCGCTGAGAGTGCTCGTGTCGAGGACCGCCTCGGCGCTCACGATCGTCCCGTCGACCGGGACGACCTCGCCGGTGCGGACCACGACGACGTCGCCGACTTCGAGCGCCTCCACCGGGACCTCCCTGAGGTCGGCGCCGGCGCGGATGTGAGCGCGCTTGGGCGCGCGGCTCACGAGGCTCGTGAGCTCGCGCCGCGCGCGCCGCGAGGCGATCTCCTCGAGCGCGGCCCCGCCTGTGAACATCAGGCCGACGACCGCGCCGGCCAGCTCCTGGTTGAGGGCCAGCGAGCCGACCATCGCGACGAGCGCGATCGTGTCCACGCCGAGGCTGTGATCGACCACGATGCTGCGCACGACCTCGACCGCGAGCTCGCTCGCAAGCACGGCGACCGAAACGCCCCAGACGAGGTCGCCGGCCGCATCGGCGCCGAGCAGGTGCAGCAGGCCGCCGATGAGGATCGCGCTGGCCGCTCCAGCGGCGAGGATCTGGGCCCGATGCTCGACCAACCAAACGCGCACGCCGTCCCACTCCGGCGGTTGCCGGGGTCGGGCGGCCCGCGGCACGGAGGTGACCGTGGTCATACGAAAGAGCATCCGCCGGGACCGCTCGGACCGCATCCGCGCTTGCGTGCATTTCCCTGCCGTACCAACTACTTAGCGGCCGTCAGCGCCGGGTGTCCCCGAAGACTTCTCAGGTGGTTTGCCGCAGACGGTCGGCGACTTTGCCCCGTCGCCAAGCGGCCCACGTCGCCCTACCTTTGCTGCTATGCCCAGGAGCACGCCGCCAGCCAGCCTCGCCGACCGCCGGAATCAGATCCGGGTCGTCCTCGCCGAGGACCACGACGTGATGCGGCGCACCCTGCGCCTCGTTCTCGAGGGCGCGGGAGGTATCAACGTCATCGCTGAGGCCACGGACCTGGTCGGGGCGCTTGAACAGGTGCTCTCGCTGCGTCCCGACGTGCTCGCGCTCGACCTGAGCATGCGCGGTGGCTCGAGCCTCGAGCTGATCGAGCACATGCGCCACGAGCAGCCCGACACCGAGATCGTGGTTGTGACGATGCTCGAGAGCCAGGCCTTCGCACGCCGGGCCTCGGAGGTCGGGGCGTGCGGCTTCGTGGTCAAGGACGCCGCCGACTCGGAGCTCCCCGTGGCGATTCGCCGGGCGGCCCGGCACGTCCGCTACACGAGCCCGCGGGTGACCGCGGCCGTTACCTGAGCCGCGACCGCCGACGCGGTGGGTGCGTCGGGATCGGCCGGAAATCGGTAGTTCGGCTGGGCGGATTGCGGGTATATACGGTCGCGACGAGCGGCCTCGGGTGCAACCCTGATCGATTCTGGCGACAGTCGGGCCGGCGCCGCCCTCGCCAGACCGGCCCATGGATCTACTGTTTGCTTGCGATCGATGTAACGACACGATCGGGGTCTACGAACCCGCGGTGTTTGTCGTGGGCGGCGACAGGCGCGAGACCTCGACGGCGGCAGCGCCGGATCTCGCCGCGCAGGCCAGCGAGCGCTATCACCGCATCTGCCACGCAGCGCGCCAGAACGGCGGCAGCGTGAATCCGCGCAGCTGAGGCCCGCTCGAGGCAAGCGCTGGCCCTGAACCGGATCGCCCATCCCCCGGACCTCGCGCTCGCGATACTCCACCGCAATGAACGTGACCGGTGCGCCATTCGGCTCGCTCTACAGCCACGGCTTCGTCCGTATCGCGGCCGCGGTTCCACACGTGCGCGTGGCCGAGCCGGCGTTCAACGCCGAGCGTACGATCGCGCTCGGGCGCCAGGCGCACGACGAGGGCGTCGCGATGATCGCCTATCCCGAGCTCGGCATCTCGAGCTACGCGATCGATGACCTGCTGCACCAGGACGCGCTGATCGCCGCCGTGCTCGACGCGCTTGCAGAGGTCGTGGCCGCGAGCGCCGACCTTCAGCCGGTGATCGTGGTCGGCGCGCCACTGGAGGCCGAGCAGGGGCTGTTCAACACGGCAGTCGTGATCCATCGCGGCCGCGTGCTCGGCGTCGTGCCCAAGAGCTACCTCCCCGAGTACCGCGAGTACTACGAGAAGCGCCAGTTTCGGGCCGCGCGCGACATGGCGGCCAACGAGCTGCGCCTGCTCGGCGAGTCGGTGCCGTGCGGCAACGACCTGATCTTCGCCTGCGCGGACCTGCCCAATTTCACGCTACACGTGGAAATCTGCGAGGACGTCTGGGCACCGATTCCGCCCAGCACCTTCGGGGCGATGGCCGGCGCGACAGTCCTCGTCAACCTGTCGGCGAGCAACATCACGACCGGCAAGTCGGAGTACCGGCACCTGCTGTGCGGCGCGCAGTCGGCGCGCTCGATCGCCGCCTACCTGTATACGGCCGCCGGACTCGGCGAGTCGACCACCGACCTGGCCTGGGACGGGCAGGCAATGATCTTCGAGAACGGGGACCTGCTCACCGAGGCAGAGCGCTTCGCCGAGCACGAGCAGCTGATCACCGCCGACATCGATCTGGAGCGGATCGTCGCCGACCGCTCGAGCACGAGCAACTACGGCGACTCGGTCCACGACCACGCCGAGCGGTTGCGCGCGATGCGAACGGTCGAGTTCGCGCTCCGGGTGCCGGCGAGCGCCATCGCGCTGCGCCGCCGGATCGAGCGCTTCCCCTACGTGCCGTCCGACTCCGCCACCCGACGGGAACGGTGCGAGGAGGTCTACAACATCCAGGTCCGGGGCCTCGAGACGAGACTCCGCGCGACCGGCATCGAGAAGGTCGTGATCGGCGTCTCGGGCGGTCTCGACTCGACCCACGCCCTGACCGTCGCCACGAGGGCGCTCGATCGCATCGGGCTTCCGCGCTCCAACGTCCTCGCGTACACGATGCCGGGGTTCGCGACCAGCGCGCTGACGCTGAGCAATGCGAGGGAGCTGATGAAGGCTCTCGGCGTCAGCGCGGCGGAGATCGACATCCGACCTTCGGCCACCCAGATGCTGAGGGACCTCGGACACCCGGCCGCAGACGGCGAGCGGGTCTACGACATCACCTACGAGAACGTGCAGGCGGGCGAGCGCACGTCGCACCTGTTCCGGCTGGCCAACCTCCACAACGCGCTCGTCGTCGGCACGGGTGATCTCTCGGAGCTCGCGCTGGGCTGGAGCACGTACGGGGTCGGCGACCAGATGTCGCACTACAACGTCAACGCGTCCGTGCCCAAGTCTCTGATCCAGTTCCTGATCCGCTGGGCGATCGACACGGGGCAGTTCGGCGACGAGGCCGGCGCCGTCCTGCGGTCGATCCTCGGCACCACGATCTCGCCCGAGCTGATCCCGCACGAGGATCCGGACGCCGAGCACCCGGGGCAGGACAGCGAGAGCACGGTCGGGCCCTACGAGCTACAGGACTTCTTCCTCTATTACGTGCTCCGGTTCGGATACCGGCCGAGCAAGGTCGCCTACCTGGCCCACCATGCATGGCACGACCGCGAGGCCGGGAGCTGGCCCGACCTGATCCCGCCCGAGCGGCGCAACCAGTACTCGCTGGGCGAGATCAAGCACTGGCTCGAGGTGTTCCTGCAGCGCTACTTCCAGACCAGCCAGTTCAAGCGCTCGGCGATGCCCAACGCGCCCAAGGTGGGCTCGGGTGGCTCGCTCTCCCCGCGCGGCGACTGGCGCGCGCCGAGCGACAGCTCGGCCGCCGTCTGGGTGGCCGAGCTGCGCGATGGCGTGCCCGATGAGGGCTAGCGGCGGTCGCTAGACCGGCGTCTTGACGAACTGCTCGCGCAGGTCGGTCTTCTTGAACTTGCCGGTGGCCGTGCGCGGAATCGTGTCGACGAACTCGAAGCGCTCGGGGAGCTGCCATTTGGCGAAGTCCCGGCTCAGGTGCTCGCGCAGCTCCTCCGGCGTCGCCTGCTGCCCGTCGCGCAGAACGACCGCGGCCAGCGGCCGCTCGCCCCAGCGCTCGTCCGGAACGGCGATCACGGCCGCCTCGGAGACAGCGGGGTGGGCCATCAGCAGGTTCTCGAGATCGACCGACGAGATCCACTCCCCGCCCGACTTCACGAGGTCCTTGGAACGGTCGCAGATGCGGATGCAGCCAACCGCGTTGATCTTCACGACGTCGCCCGTCTGGAACCAGCCGTCCTCGGTGAACTTCTCGGCGCCCTGGCCGCGATGGTAGGCGGCGGCCACCCACGGTCCACGCACCTCGAGCTCGCCCAGCGTCTCGTCGTCCCACGGGATCAGCTCGCCGTCGTCGCCTCGGGCACGGATCTCGACGAACGGGGCCGCGATCCCCTGGCGCGCGCGGAAGTCGTACCGGTCGGCCTCGGGCGCCTCCTCGAGGTCGATGGGCAGCCGGCACACGCTCCCGAGCGGCGAAGTCTCGGTCATGCCCCAGGCCTGGATGATCGTCAGACCATGACGATCGAAGCCCTCGAGCATGCTCCGCGGGACTGCCGAGCCGCCGACGATCAGCCGCTGCAGCGCGCTCAGGTCCCAGCGCTCCGGCTCGGCGTCGAGTGACTGTAGGACGGCCATCCAGACCGTGGGTACGCCGGCCGTCATCGTGACCCGCTCGCCCGCGAGCAGGTCGAGCACGTTGACCGGGTCGAGCTTCGGCCCCGGCAGCACGAGAGCCGACCCGGCGAACGCGGCCGCGTACGGTACGCCCCAGGCGTTCGCATGGAACATCGGGACGACCGGGAGGATGGTGTCGCGCGAGGACACACCGAGGGTGTCCGGCAGCGCCGCGTTGAGCGAGTGCAGCACCATCGATCGGTGCGAGTACACGACGCCCTTCGGACGGCCGGTCGTGCCCGACGTGTAACACATGGCCGCGGCCTGGCGCTCGTCAAGCTCCGGCCAATCGATTTCCTCACCCGACTCGATCAGCGACTCGTAATCGACCGTTCCCTCCGGCACCGGTGCCGACTGCGAGACGACGATCACGTGCTCGAACTCCTGCGCCGACCGGAAGGCCTCGAACGCCTCGATCAGCGACTCGTCGATGACGATCACCTTGTCCTCGGCGTCCGCGACGATGAAACTCAGCTCATCTGGGTGCAGCCGCGGATTGAGCGTGTGGATCACGGCGCCCATCAGCGGCACGGCGAAGTAGAGCTCCAGGTGCTCGGGCTGGTTCCACAGCAGCGTGGCCACACGGTCGCCCCGGCCGACGCCCAGCCGGTGCAGCGACGAGGCGAGCCGCCGCGCGCGCCGCGCGCACTCGCCGACCGTGGTGCGGTGAATCGAGGAGTCGGGCCGCCGCGATGTCACCGCCCGCCTGCCGCTGAAGCGCTCGGCCCGCTCAACCACTGTCGTCAGTGACAGCGGAAAGTCGTCCATCATCAGGCCCTCTCGCATTGGCTCGCTCATGCTCTCCTCCGGGTCTGGTTTCGCCGAAGGAGAGCATGACCGCAGCTCGCGGCCCGTGCAAGCGGCGAGGTACGCGGCCAGCGCAGGCGGCGAGCTATGCGGCCAGTGCGAGCTCGGGCTCGTGCACGGGCTCCGGCCGGCGCTCGGCCGGGCCGTCACCATCCCGCTCGGGCGGGAGCGCGAGGCGGAAGATCTTGCGCACGACCGAGCCGAACTGCCGGTGCAGCGGCCCAGCGTTGTACGGCAGCCCGTAGCGCTCGCAGATCTCCCGCACCTCGACCGCGATCTCGGCGTACCGGTGGGCCGGGATGTCCGGGAACAGATGGTGCTCGATCTGGTGGCTGAGGTTGCCGGACAGGATGTGGAACAGACGGCTTCCGGTGAGGTTCGCCGAGCCGAGCATCTGGCGCAGATACCACCCGCCGCGGGTCTCGTTCTCGACCTCCTCCTCGGAGAACTCCTCCACGCCGTCGGGGAAATGACCGCAGAAGATGATCATGAACGACCACACGTTGCGGACCAGGTTCGCGCTGAGGTTGCCGGTGAGGACGAACGGCGCGCCCGGACCGGCGAGGAGCGGGAAGGCCACGTAGTCCTTGAGTACCTGCCGGCGGCCCTTGCGCCAGATCGCGCGCAGGATGTCGCGCTTGTCGCTGAGCTCGATCTCGCCGGCCTCGATCCGGTCGACCTCGAGGTCGTGGACGGCGACGCCCCACTCGAACAGCAGCGCGAGCAGCGGCGCGTAGAGCGGGTTTCCGAGATCGCGCGGCCGCCACCGCTGGTCCTCGGACATGCGCAGGATGCCGTAGCCGATGTCGCGGTCCTTGCCGAGCACGTTGGTGTGGGTGTGATGCATGTAGTTGTGGGAGTGGCGCCACTGGTCGCCCGGGCAGGCCGTGTCCCACTCGAAGCGCTTGGAGTCGAGCGCCGGGTCCTTCATCCAGTCGTACTGGCCGTGCATCACGTTGTGGCCGATCTCCATGTTGTCGAGGATCTTCGACAGCGACAGGGCGGCGACGCCGCCCAGCCAGGCCGGCGGCAGGAAGCCGGCGAACAGCAGCCCCCGACCGGCGAGCTCGAGCCCTCGCTGGGCGCTGATGATCCGCCGGATGTACTCGGCATCGCGCTCGCCGAGGTCGGCCATCACCCGGTTGCGGAGCTCGTCGAGCTCGTGGCCGAGGGCCTCGATCTGCGCTTCGGTCAGTTTCGGTTGCTTGGTCGGCATCGTGAGTTGCCCTCCTCGTTGTCAGATCTCGAGTGCCACGTCGGCGACGGGGACGGAAATGCAGAGCTGGATGTCCTCGTCCTCCTCCTCGGAGACCTCCCCTGTGAGGACGTTGCGGACTGGGCCGGCGGCCTTTCGGCACGTGCACGTGTGGCAGATGCCCATCCGGCATCCGAACTCGGGCGTCAGGCCGGCGGCCTCGGCCTGCTCGAGCAGCGTGCCGGTCCCGATCGGGGCGGTCAGGTCGCTGCCCAGGAAGCGCACCGTCCCGCTCGCGGCGGCGCCGGCGAGCTCGAGGCTCGGCGGCGTGAAGGTCTCGGAGCGAACGCGCTCGGGCTCGGGCCACAGTGCTCCGGACGGCCTCGATCAGCGCCGGGGGGACCGCACACGGCGGCCTCGACCCCGTCGAGCGGACCCGATCAGGCGCTCGACCGAGGCGCGGCTCACGTGCTCGCCGCCCTCGCGCGTGGCGACGTACTCGTAGGTGAGGTTGGGGTGGCGGCGAGCGAGCTCCTCGACCTCGGGCCGGTAGAGCCAGTCGTCCGCGGTGCGGGCGTAGTGGATGAACGCGAGCTCGCCCTCGTGGCCCTCATCGCACAGCGTCCGGAGCATCGAGAGCACCGGAGTGATCCCGCTGCCGCCGCTGATCAGCGCGAGGCGCTCGGGCCGCTCGTCTCGCAAGCACGAAGTCGCCCTGGGCCTCGCCGAGGTGGACGAGCGTCCCGGTTCGCGCGTTGGCATGCAGGAAGCGCGAGACGAGCCCCTCGGGGTGCGACGGTGACGGTCAGCTCGAGGAGGCCATCGGAGCGGCGCTCGGAGCAGGCCGGCGAGTACGTGCGCGTTCGCCGGACGCCGTCGATCTCGACGCCGACGCGCAGGAACTGGCCGGCGCGGAAGCCCGAGACAGGCGGCGTTGGGGCGAAGCGTCAGCGTGACGCTGCGGGCGGTCTGGCGTCGCACGGCGATGACCGCGGGCGCGGGCGTCGCGGACGGTGATGTGGGGCCGGATCAGCTCGAGATAGCGATCGATCCCGTGCGGACCGACGAGCAGGTCGACGAGGTTGGAGCGGAGCAGGCGGCGCGTGGGGGTTTGAACAGGCATCGTCATTCGCAGTTAGTGGACAAGTGTTCACAGATGATGCTAGATTGTTTCCACTTCGTCAAGCCCTAAACTCGGGTAGTGTGACCAGCTGCACACGATGAACGTGAACAGGCGTACACATACACGCCGGGGAACGGTGCCGCGCCAGGGAACCGCACCGCGTCGCGAGCGGCGCACCCAGGAGCAGCGTCGCCAGCACACGCGCCAGGCGCTGCTCGACGCCGCGCTGCTCCGGGTCGAGGCCGGCGAGAGCTTTGACGCGCTCAGCCTGCGCAGCGTCGCGCGGGCGGCCGGGATCGTCCCGACCGCCTTCTACCGGCACTTCGCGAGCATGGACGAGCTCGGGCTCGCGCTGGTCGAGGAGTCGTTCCGCGCCCTGCGGGCGATGCTGCGCGAGGCGCGCGAGAGCCTGCCCCCCGAGCACGTCATCCACCGCTCGGTCGAGATCCTCGTCGACCACGTGCGAGCGCACCGCCTGCACTTCACCTTCGTGGTGCGGGTCGGGTCGACGAGCAACACCGTGCTCCGCCACGCGATCCGGGGCGAGATCCGGTTGCTCACGAGCGAGCTCGCCACCGACCTGGCGCGCTTTCGCGGACTGCGCGAGTGGACGACCGACGATCTCCAGATGCTCGCCGGCCTGCTCGTGAACACGATGATCGCGACCGTCGGGGCGATGGTTGACGCCCCGGTCGCGGCGCCCGAGGCCGAGGCCGACATCATCCGCGTCGCCGAGCACCAGCTGATGCTGGTGATGCTCGGGGCCGCGCAGTGGCGAAGCTGACCCGGGGGCCCGGGCCCGGTAGCTTCCACCCCATGGCGATCGGCGAGGCGTATCCGGAACAGTCGTGGACGGGATGGGGCGACGGAACGCAGGTGCCGGTGCTGCCCGACGGCGTTCTGACCCTCCTGCGCGACGGGCTGGGCGTCAAGCACCCCGGCCCGGAGGCCGGCGCGCTGGAGGACGTGCAGCTGCCGCCCGGCCGGCTCGCCGACAACGCCGTGGCCGCGCTGAGCCGCGTGGTCGGGGCCGAGCACGCGCTGGCCGACGACGTCACCCGCGTCCACCACACCCGTGGCAAGTCGACCCCGGACCTGCTTCGTGTGCGGCTGCACGACTGGGACGGCGTGCCGGACATCGTGCTCGTTCCCGCCTCGCACGACGAGGTGATGGAGCTCCTGCGGATCTGCTCGGAGCGGCGCATCGCCGTGGTCCCGTTCGGCGGCGGCACCTCCGTTGTCGGCGGCCTCGAGCCGGCCGCCCAGGGTTACGCCGGCCTGGCTGCGCTCGACGTCCGCCGTCTGAGCACGCTCGAGTCGCTCGATGAGGAGTCGCGGGTCGCGCAGATGGGGCCCGGTTTGCGCGGCCCCCAGGCCGAGGAGCTGCTGCGCCCGCACGGCTTCACGATCGGGCATTTCCCGCAGTCGTTCGAGTACGCCACGCTCGGCGGCTTCGCCGCGGCGCGCTCGAGCGGACAGTCCTCGGCCGGCTACGGTCGCTTCGACGACCTCGTCGTCAGCCTGCGAACCGCGACGCCGGCCGGGACGCTCGAGCTCGGGCGCGCGCCCAAGTCGGCGGCCGGACCGGACCTGCGACAGCTCGTCCTCGGTTCGGAGGGCGCGTTCGGCGTTATCACCTCGCTCGGGATCCAGCTCCGGCCCGTCCCCGAGGAACGCCGCTACGACGGCTGGCGACTGCAGTCCTTCGCGGCCGGCGCGGAGGCCTTGCGCCGGCTGGCCCAGGACGGCCCGCTGCCGACCGTGCTGCGGCTCTCCGATGAGGCCGAGACGGCGCTGAACCTGGCCCAGCCGTCAGAGATCGGCGCCGGCTCGAGCGGCGGCTGCATGGCGATCGTCGGCTACGAGGGGACGGCCGAGCACGTGAGCGCCACACGGGAGCGCGTGAGCGCGCTGCTCGCCGGCTGGGGCGCTGCGCCGGTCGAGGGCGACGCCGGCGAGAGCTGGGCCCGCGATCGCTATCGCGGCCCCTACCTCCGCGACGCGCTGCTCGAGGCCGGCGCGCTCGTCGAGACGCTCGAGACGGTCACGTTCTGGTCTCATCTGCATGATCTGTACACGGCGGTGCAGGGAGCGCTCCGCGAGTCGCTCACCGGGCAGGGCACGCCGCCCGTGATCCTCTGCCACATCTCCCACGTCTATCGATCTGGGGCATCGCTGTACTTCACGGTCGGCTGCGCACAGCTCGACGATCCGCTCGCCCAATGGCATGCCGCCAAGGCGGCGACGAGCGATGCGATCCTGGCCGCCGGTGGATCGATCACCCACCACCACGGAGTCGGGATCGATCACCGGGACTGGTATGAGCGGGAGATCGGCGATCTCGGCGTCGGCATCCTGCGCGCCATCAAGGGCGCCGTCGATCCGGCCTGGATCCTCAACCCCGGGGTCCTGCTGCGGCGATGAGTGATCACGCTCGCAGGCTCGCTGAGCTCGTCGTCCGGTTCGGCGCCAACGTCCAGCCCGGACAGATCGTCGTCGTCTCCTCCGAGCCGGGGAAGGAGCCGCTGGCGCGTGCCGTGGCGGAGGTCGCGTACGAGGCCGGCGCGGTGTTCGTCGACCTGTCGGTCTGGGACATGTACTTCAAGCGCGCGCGGATGCTCCACGCTGACCCGGACACGCTCGGGTTCGTGCCGCCCTGGTACGGCGATCGCATGCTGGCGCTGGGCGAGAACCGCTGCGCCCGGATCGCGCTGTCGGGTCCTGTTGCCCCGCACGCACTCGACGGCATCGACCCGGCGCTTGTCGGCCGCGACCGGCTTCCGAGCGTGCGCGAGGGCGGTCAGATTCTGAACGCCCGCACCACGAACTGGAGCGCGACGCCGTGTCCGACCCCCGCCTGGGCGGAGCTCGTCCACCCCGACCTCGAGCCGGATGCCGCACTCGAGCGGCTGTGGGAGGAGATCGCCCACGTCTGCCGGCTCGACGAGCCCGATCCGATCGCCGCGTGGCAGCAGCGGCTGGCGGGGCTGACCGAGGTGGCCGCCAAGCTCAACGAGCTTCAGATCGACACCCTCCGGTACGAGGGCCCCGGGACCTCGCTGACGGTCGGCCTGCTTCCGAGCAGCCGCTGGCTGTGCGGTCAGCTCAAAACCGTCGGCGGGATCGAGCATGCCCCGAACCTGCCCACCGAGGAGGTGTTCGCCACACCCGATCCCGAGCGCGTGGACGGAACCGTTCGCTGCACCAAGCCGCTGTTCGTCGGCGGCACGGTGATCACCGGGCTGCGCCTGCGATTCGAGGGCGGTCGGGCGGTCGAGATCGACGCTGACCAGGCCGCAGGGACGCTGCGGACTCTCTCACAGCGCGACTCGGGTGCCGCCCGCCTCGGCGAGGTGGCGCTGGTCGATCGGGCTAGCCGGATCGGGCAGCTGGGAACGGTCTTCTACGACACGCTGCTGGACGAGAACGCGGCGAGCCACCTGGCCCTCGGCCAGGGGCTCGAGTTCGCACTCGCCGACGAGGCGGATCTGCCGCGTATGAACAACAGCGAGATCCACGTCGACTTCATGATCGGCAGCGACGAGGTTGCGGTCACCGGGCTGACCCGGGACGGCCGCGAGGTGCCGCTCCTGCGAGGAGGCGAGTGGCAGCTGTGAGCTGTCTGCGAGCAGCCTCACGCGACCGCTAGGCTAACCCACCCCGGAGAGGTGCCGGAGTGGTTGAACGGGCGCGACTGGAAATCGCGTAACGGGGGTTAACCTCGTTCGGGGGTTCGAATCCCCCCCTCTCCGCTTCGAAGATCCGCCCCAAAAAATGGGGCTTTGGGCCACTTTGATCCACTTCCGGACGTCTTGCACAGTGAGCCCGTGTTGCATTATCCAATGCGCATAGTTTCCGAGGGGGAGATCTCAAATATGCTCCCAGCCTCTATCTGGGTCCCGGGTTGACTGCCGAAAGGATGCAGGAACAGAGGTGGGACAAGACATCCAAAGACCAGCGCTGAGACTCGTCGAGGGACCCGCTGAGGCCCTTGTCGAATACGCGTGGTTCTGCGGCCACTGCGCCGCGCACTCGCCGGGGTCCGACCCTCCCGCCCCCACGGCTCGCGTGTGTCCGTCGTGCGGACTGGGGCTGTTCCTCGAGACCCGCGCCGACGCGCTCCCGCAGCCCCGCGATGCGTTCCTGGTCCTCGACCGCTCGCTGCTGATCCAGGCCGTTTCGGTGGAGGCCGAACGGCTGCTCGGCGTCAGCGAAGAGATGGCTGTGAACCGCCCGGTCGCCGAGCTGGTCGTGCCGGCCGACGCCGAGGCGCGCGGTGCGACCGAGTTCGCGGCCGCGGTCGCGAACGTGATGGCCGACGACGAGCCGGTTCAGGCATTCGTGCGGCCGTGGAACACATTCGGCGTGCGGATGCGCGCTCAGATCGCGGCCTGCGGGCCGCCGCGGGCCGCCCTGGTCGTGCTCGACACGGCGCCACGCGGCCTGCGTCTCGTCGGCAGCTGAGGCTCGTCAGCTCGCGGCCGGCAGGTGAGCCGGTGCGCCGTAGGGCACCAGCACCTCCGGCAGCTGCACGGATCCGTCGTCGCGCTGCCCGTTCTCGAGCAGGGCGATGATCGTGCGGCCGACGGCCACCGCAGTCCCGTTCAGGGTGTGCAGGTGGGTCGGCCTGCCATCGGCGGGCCGGTAGCGGATGTCGAGCCGTCGGGCCTGGAAGTCGGTCGTGTTCGAGCACGAGGTGAGCTCCCGGTAGCGGCCCTGTCCGGGCAGCCACGCCTCGCAGTCCCACTTCTTGGCCGCCGAGGCACCGAGGTCGCCGACCGCGATGGCCACCACCCGGTAGGGGATCTCGAGCTCCTGGAGGATCGACTCCTCGATCGAGAGCAGCCGCTCGTGCTCCTCGGCGCTCTGATCGGGCTCGACGAAGCTGAACATCTCGACCTTGTCGAACTGGTGCACGCGGAAGATGCCGCGCGTGTCGCGGCCGGCGGCCCCGGCTTCGCGGCGGAAGCAGGTCGAGAAGCCGGCATAGCGGAGCGGGAGCTCGTCGTCGGAGAGGATCTCGTCACGGTGCAGTGACGCCAGCGCGACCTCGGAGGTGCCGACCAGGTAGAGATCGTCGTCGGCGAGCCGGTAGATCTGCTGCTCGGTGTCGGGCAGCATCCCGGTGCCGTAGAGCGCCTCGCCGCGCACGAGCACCGGGGGGATGACCGGCTCGAAGCCCTGGGCGCGGAGCCGGTCGAGCGCCCAGCGGACGAGCGCAAACTCAACCATGACCAGATCGCCGCGCAGGTAGGCGAAGCGCGAGCCCGACATGCGGGTCGCGCGCTCGATGTCGATTCGCGTGCCCGCGAGCTCGAGGTGGTCGCGGCCGGTGGCGCCGCCCTCGCCGACCTCGCGGATCGGCGTGTCCTCGTCGGGCGCGTCGGGCGCGGGCAGGTTCGGGAGCCCGGCGAGCTCGGCGTCGAGCTCGGCGCGCACGGCGGTTTCCTCGTCGCTCAGCTCGCGCCCGCGCGCGGCGAGCGCAGCCAGCCGTTCGCGCTCCTCGGGCGTGGGCGGCCCCTTGCGCCCACGGCTGGCCTGGTTCTGCTCGGCTCGGAGCTCCTCCGCCTGCGCGGTCAGAGCCCGCCAGCGGCGGTCGAGCTCGAGCACCCGATCGACGGCAGCCGCCGCATCGGGTCCGCGTCGCGCGAGCGAGGCTCGGACGGCATCCGGATCGCGGCGGATCAGCCTGACGTCGAGAACTGGGCTCTCCCGGGGGTTGCCCTATTTCTTCTTCTTGCCCGACTTGGCGGCGCCGCTGGTCGACGACGAGGTTGTGGTCGTCGTCGTGGACGTGGTCGTCGCCGGAGCGCTCGCGGCAATCGCGGTCGGCCCGGGCAGGGTGCCGACCGGCTGTGAATCGCAGGTCGGAACGCCAGGCGTCTTGGGGGCCTGGCGGCCGGCGTAGGTGGCGACGAACTGGGCCACGTCCCGTGCATCCTGGCCCACCACCACGTTCTGGGGCATGATCGCGCCGGAGAAGCCACCGTTCTGGATCGCGTACAGGACGCGGATGACCGGGCGCTCGCAGCGCACGTTGAAGTTCGGCCCGTTGGTGATCTCGCGCGTTCGCACGTTGACGGCCGATCCGTTGGTTGCGGCGTACGAGAGGGTGTGGCAGCCGGCGCAGCGCTGGGAGAACAGAACCGCACCCCAGTGGAGGCTCGGGTTCGACTTCGGCACCGAGATCCTCTCGGTGCCGCACGCGGCGATCAATGCCGCGACCGCGGTCATCGCACCCAGGCTGAGTAGGACCCTTGACGGCCGGCTCATGCGGGCCGGATCATAATCGGGATGCCCATGTCTGCGCCCCGCGGATCGAAGCTCGCCCTCCTCGCCGGCTGCGCTGCGCTCCTGGTCGGCTGCGGCCATGCGCAGGGCGTGGGCGGCGATCGCACGCTGCACGTCGCGCTCAGCGAGTACCGCCTGAGACCCGACAACATCCGGGTCGCGGCGGGCTATCTCGACATCCAGGTCCGCAACTACGGTCGCCTCACCCACAACCTCGTGATCTCCCGCAACGGCGTGACAGATGGCTCGACCAAGCCGATCTTTCCGGGTCAGAGCGCCGACATGACCCTCTCGCTCGAACCGGGAACGTACTCGATCGCCTCGACGATGCTCTCCGACCAGGCGCTGGGGGCGTACGGAACGCTTAAGGTCACGCGCTGAACTCGAGCGCGCGAGGCAGGAGCCGCGGCCGAGACGACGAAGATCTGCCCATCCCCGGCGCCGGCCTGTGAGACGTCGCTTACCACGCAATCGCGATCGTCCCCCCACGGCGGCAACCAGAGGGAGCCGGCGCCGGGGGCCCCTATCCCCTGCCGGCTTCAACTCCTGCGCGGCGCTCACGCTATAACCAGCCGCGATGGCGGAGACACCCGATCCCGAGCTGTTCCGCGAGGTCTTCGGACGGTTCGCGACAGGCGTCGCGGTGATCACGAGCGCAGGTCCGATCGGCAGCGGTGGCATGACCGCCAACGCGATCTGCTCGCTCTCGCTCGACCCGCTGCTCGCGCTCGTGTGCTTCGAGAACGAGGCGCGGACGTTGCCGATCGTCCGCGACGCGGGCCGCTTCGCGGTCAACATCCTCAGCTCTGAGCAGGAGGAACTGGCCGGCGTGTTCGCGTCCAAGCTGCCCGAGGCGGAGAAGCTCGAGGCGGTCGAGCACCGGTTCGAGCTCGGGCTCCCGATCGTCTCAGGCACGATCGCCTGGGCGGTGTGCGAGGTGCGCGAGCTGCTGGCCGGCGGCGACCACACGATCGCGATCGGCGAGGTGATGGCGCTGGGGCTCGGCGAGGGCGACCCACTGCTCTGGTACGGCGGGCGCTACCACGAGGGTGCGATTGGTTAGCCCTGGCTAGCGTGGCCGTTGCCGCCGCGCGCAGGAGCAGCACGACGACGACGAAAGCGGCGATCGTCATCACGCCCATTTCCCGCTGGACGATCGAGACGACCATCGACTGCTGCTCCTCCTCGGGCAGCTCCCCGACCTCGGCCGCGGTCGCGTACCCGTGCTGGTCGAGCACCATCTGCGCCGAGGCAATTCGCAGCTGCTCCGCGATGAACGAGACGAGCAGCGGCAGCAGCCCGTAGATCACGTGCAGCCCGGGCGGCTTGTGGCCGAGGAGGACGAGCACCCCGCCGAGCGCGACCTGGACCACGACGGCCGCCTGGCCCGCTCGGAGCAGCCGCCAGAAGAGCGCGCTTGGGGCCACGTGCCACCATCGCCAGGCGCCCCACAGCGCGGCCGCCACGTTGAGCGCGATGGCGAGAATCCCGACGACGATATGAACGTCTTTCATGTGCGTCGCTCGTGGGTATAAGGAGGCGGCAGATAGCCGCATTTGGCACTAAGTAACACGTTGTTACAAACTACCCCGTCGCGGTGCTATAAGACCTAGCTGATGCTCCGAACTTACCTCCCGGCGATCGTCTTCCTCCTCCTCGGTGGTCTGGTCGGAGCAACGTTCTCTGTGCTCAACATCGTGATCGGGCAGCGGCGCCCGAATCGCTCCAAGGACGCGCCGTATGAGTGCGGGCTGCCCTCGGAGGTCCAGCGCGGGTTCCGCTTCGGGATCAGCTTTTACCTGGTGGCGATGCTGTTCATCCTGTTCGACATCGAGGTCATCTTCCTCTACCCGATCGCCGTCCAGCTGCGAGCCTTCGGGACGTTCGCGATGACAGAGATGATCGTCTTCGTGGTGCTCCTGATGATCGCCTTCGTGTACGTGTGGCGCCGGGGAGCCCTGGCGTGGAAATAAAGCGCGAGCCGGTCGCTCCCAAGGACTTCCGCGTGCGCCAGCTCGAGGCCCGCACGATGCTCCGCGGCGACCTCGACGACGAGCAGCTCCAGCGCTATGTCGAGGAGCGGGTGCTGACCACGACCGCGGACAAGGCGGTCGCGTGGGCCCAGGGCAACTCGATCTATCCCCTGACCTTCGGCCTGGCATGCTGCGCGATCGAGATGATGTCGATCGTCGGCGCCCGGATGGACGTGGCCCGGTTCGGCTTTGAGGCGCTGCGCGCGTCGCCACGCCAGGCCGATCTGATCATCCTTTCAGGGCGCGTGTCGATCAAGATGGCGCCGGTCGTGCGCCGGCTCTACGACCAGATGCTCGAGCCGAAGTGGGCGATCTCGATGGGCGCGTGCTGCTCCTCCACGGGCGTGTTCAACAACTACGCCCTCGTCCCGGCGGACAAGTTCATGCCGATCGATGTGCACGTGCCCGGATGTCCGCCGCGACCGGAGGCGCTGATGCACGGCATCCTCCGGCTACGCGAGAAGATCCAGGGCAACGCTCGCGAGGGTTGGCGCGAGCGCTACGCCGCGGTCGGCACCGAGGAGCTGCTTGAGGGGGAGACGGCGCCGTCGAGTGCGAGCGTCAACGTCTTCAAGCCCGGGGACACCGCAGGTGCCTGACGCGACAGGGCTCGAGCTGATCGCACAGGAGCTTCGCGACGTCGACGGCGACTCGGTTCTCGACGCGACGTTCCAACGTGGCCGCGCGACGCTGATCATCAACCCCCCGAAGCTGCTCACGGTGATCGAGCACCTGCACGGCAAGGGGTTCGACTTCCTCGCCAGCCTGCACGGGGTCGACTACTACCCCGACGAGCCGCGGCTCGGAGTGCTGTACGAGCTGCTCGACATGAAGCAGGTCGACCGGATCAGCGTGAAGGCGCGCGTCCACACCGAGTCGCCGCGCGTCCCCTCGGTGGTCGCCCTGTACCCCGGCGCCGACTACCCCGAGCGCGAGGTCTTCGACATGTTCGGCGTCGTCTTCGACGGTCACCCCGACCTGCGGCGGATCCTGATGCCGGAGGACTACGAGGGTCACCCACAGCGCCGCGACTTCCCGGTTGGCGGCGAGCCGGTGCTCTTCACGTTCAACGAGCAGCAGAGCTACGGGAAGTACGTGTGAGCACGCCCGACCAGCAGACCGTCATCGAGGAGTACCGGCGCCGCGAGGAGTCGATCACCCTCTCGAGCGAACCCGCCGGTCCGGATGAGACGCACGAGCTGATGACGCTCAACATCGGTCCGCACCACCCGGCCACTCATGGGGTGCTGCGACTGCTCGCCACGCTCGAGGGCGAGGTCGTGCGCGACATCCGTCCGATCATCGGCTATGTCCATACCGGGATCGAGAAGACGGCTGAGCAGAAGGCCTACTGGAAGGTGATCCCGGTCGTCGAACGGATGGACTACCTCGCGTACTACTTCAACGCGATGGCCTTCTGCGGCGCGGTCGAGACGCTGCTCGACGTCGAGGTCCCGCCGCGCGCCCAGTACCTGCGCGTGATCCACCTCGAGCTGAACCGGATCATGTCCCACCTGGTGTGGCTCGGGACCAGCGCGCTGGACCTCGGAGCGATCTCGATGTTCTGGTACTGCTTCCGCGAGCGCGAGAAGATCCTCGACCTGTTCGAGATGTCATCCGGGCAGCGGATGCACACGCGCTACATCCAGGTCGGGGGCGTGTTCGAGGACATCCCGCCCGGCTTCGAGGCGAAGCTCCGGACCTTCCTCAAGGACATGCCGAACCGGGCGGATCAGTACGCCGACCTGCTCGAGAAGAACGAGATCGTGCTCGAGCGCCTACGCGGCACGGGGATCGTCGATCAGGAGACGATGCTGAAGCTCGGCGTCACCGGTCCCCTCCTGCGCGCGACCGGCAACCCCTGGGACCTGCGCAAGGCGCAGCCGTACTCGAGCTACGACCACTTCGACTTCAAGATCCCGGTGGGCACGGTCGGCGACAACTACGACCGCTACCGCGTGCGCCACGCCGAGTTCTACGAGTCGGTGAAGATCATCGAGCAGGCGCTCGACGGCCTCCCCGAGGGTCCTTTCATCACGACCGACCGCAAGATCGCGCTACCCCCGCGCCACGAGCTGGCGACGAGCATGGAGGCGCTGATCCACCACTTCAAGCTCGTGACCGAGGGCTTCCGCGTACCGCCGGGGGAGGCCTACTACCCGATTGAGACCACCCGCGGTGAGCTCGGTTGCTTTGTCCGCGCCGACGGATCCGCCAAGCCGGCCCGTGTGCACATGCGCGACCCCAGCTTCGTCAACCTCCAGGCGCTGCGGCCCATGGTCAAGGACGGCTACATCGCCGACCTGATCGCGACGCTGGCGATGCTCGACCCGATCCTTGGAGGGATCGACCGATGAGCACCTCAGTCCCACGGTTTGGCCATGGCTCACGCGTCCCCGGCTGGGACGAGGCCGCCGATCTGAGCAAGCCGCCGGCCGAGGTCCCGGACCCCGCCACGACGCCAGTGCCGCCCGCCCTGCACGCCGAGATCGAGGCCGCCATGGCGAAGTACCCGGACCGCCGCTCGGCCGCGATCCCGGCCCTCCACGCCGCACAGGAGGTCCACGGATGGTGCTCGCCGGAGGCGATCGAGCAGGTGGCGGCCGTGATGCAGGTGACACCGGCCTATCTGTCGTCGGTGGCGACCTTCTACGACATGTTCTCGACCGTCCCAAAGCCTCGCAACGACGTCTACGTCTGCACGAACATCTCGTGCTCGCTGCGCGGCGCCGACGAGTTGTTCGAGGCGATGACGGCGGCCGCCATCGCTGACCCCGACGTCAGCGTGCGCTCGTTCGAATGCCTGGGGGCGTGCGACATCGCGCCGATGGCATCGGTCAACGGCGAGTACGTCGGCCCGCTCGAGCCCGAGGACGCGGACCGAATCATCGAGGACCTGCGCGCCGGGCGCGCGGTGCTCGAGCACAAGCAGCTGCGCTACCGCCGCTGCGCCGACCCGGAGGTTCAGCGGGAGGCCGAGAAGTGAAGCTGCTGTTCGAGGGAATTGACGAGCCCGGGCTGAACACGCTCGAGGTCTACGAGCGCCGTGGCGGCTACGAGTCGCTGCGCAGGGCGCTGGCGACGGCGCCCGAGGAGGTGCTGAACGACATCATGGAGTCGGGCCTGCGCGGCCGCGGCGGTGCCGGGTTCCAGATGGGCAAGAAGGCCTCCTTCCTGCCTCGCGGCGACATGGAGAAGTACCTCGTGTGCAACGCGGATGAGTCCGAGCCGGGCACGTTCAAGGACCGCGAGCTGATGCAGAAGAACCCGCACATGCTCATCGAGGGGATCCTGATTGCCGCCTACGCGGCGGAGATCGGCCGCGCGTTCATCTACATCCGGGGCGAGTACGCCTACCAGGCCGACATCCTCGAGGCGGCGATCGTCGAGGCCGAGACGGCCGGCTACCTGGGCGAGAACATCCTCGGCTCGGACCACTCGCTGAAGCTGGTCCTCCACCGCGGCGCCGGCGCCTACATCTGCGGCGAGGAGACCGGCCTGCTCGACTCGCTCGAGGGCAAGCGCGGCAACCCGCGGCTGAAGCCCCCGTTCCCGGCCATCGAGGGCCTCTACCACGGCCCCACGCTGATCAACAACGTGGAGACGCTGTGCACGGTGCCCGACATCATCAGGATGGGCGGCGAGGAGTACGCCAAGCTCGGGACCGAGACCTCGACCGGGACCAAGGTGGTCTCGGTCTCCGGCGACGTGCAGCGGCCCGGCAACTACGAGATCGAGCTCGGGATCCCCTCGCGCGAGCTCATCTTCGACCTGGCCGGCGGGACCTTCGAGGGCCGCGAGGTCAAGTTCTGGTTCCCCGGCGGCTCCTCGAGCCCGGTGCTGACCAAGGACGACCTCGACCTGCCCTATGACTTCGACTCGATGGCGAAGGCCGGCTCGATGCTGGGGTCGGGCGCGATCATCGTCGTCGACGACACGCACTCGGTGCTCGAGGTGGCTCTGAAGCTGGCCAAGTTCTACGCGCACGAGTCGTGCGGCAAGTGCGTTCCGTGCCGCGAGGGCACGAACTGGACGCACAAGATGCTCCAGCGGATCGAGACCGGCGAGGCGACGCCCATGGACCTCGACATCATGGCCTCGGTCCAGGAGCAGATCATCGGCAATTGCCTGTGCGTGCTCGGCGACGCGATGGCGATGCCGATCGGCTCGATGGTGCAGAAGTTCCGCGGCGAGCTCGAGGCCGAGATCGAGGCGGCGCGCGAGCGCGCGGGCCTCGGGTCGCTCGAGGACGTTGTCGCGCTCGGCGTCGCCGACCCGCTCGCCGGCCCGATGCCGGTCCACTGAACAACCGATGCCAAGACCTGCGCAGAAGATCATCCAGCTGACGATCGACGGCCTCGAGATCCAGGCCGTGGAGGGGTCGATGCTGGTCGACGCCGCCAAGCAGGGCGACGTCGAGATCCCGTACTTCTGCTACGAGCCGAAGCTCGGCAATCCGGTCGGGGCCTGCCGCATGTGCCTGGTGGAGATCGAGGGCATCCCGAAGCTCCAGACGTCGTGCTCGACGCCGGTCAAGGACGGGATGGTCGTCCACACGCAGACCGAGCGGGTCCGCCACGCCCAGAACGCGGTGGTCGAGTTCCTGCTCGTCAACCACCCGCTCGACTGCCCCGTGTGCGACAAGGGCGGCGAGTGCCCGCTCCAGGACATCACCTTTGGATGGGGACTCGGGCGCTCGCGCTTCATCGAGCCCAAGCGCCACTTCCAGAAGCCGCTCGCCCTCAGCCCGCTGGTTGCCATCGATCGCGAGCGGTGCATCCTCTGCTACCGCTGCGTGCGCTTCTCGCAGGAGGTCGCCGAGGACTACCAGCTGATCTTCGCCGAGCGCGGCGCGCACTCGTTCGTCACCACGTTCGACGGCCACCCCTACGTGGCGCCGTTCAGCGGCAACATCATCGAGCTGTGCCCGGTCGGGGCGCTGACCTCCCAGCCGTACCGGTTCCGCGCCCGGCCGTGGGACATCGAGGGCGCGGGCGGGATCTGCACGCTGTGCCCCTCGCAGTGCAACGTCACCTTCACCGTGCGAGACGAGAAGGTGATGCGCGTGCTAGCCCGCGACCACGCCGAGGTCGACGACGGCTGGCTGTGCGACAAGGGCCGGTTCGCCTACCAGGCGATCCACGTCGACGAGCGGATCACCGAGCCGCTCGTGCGCGACGGCGGCGAGCTTCGACCCGTCTCCTGGGAGCGGGCGATCGAGACCGCGGCGGGCCTGGCCAAACACCGCGGACGGGTGGGAACGCTCGTCGGCGGCCAGGCCACGAACGAGGAGGGCCACCTCCTGGCACGGCTCTCCCGCGAGGGACTCGACTCCGACGACATCGACTCCCGGGTCGCCGGCGTCGTGCCGGTGGCGCTCTGCGCGCGCGCTCGCCAACCCCGTCCTGCAGGCGACCGTCCCCGACCTCGAGTTCGCCCATACCGTGCTCGTCCTCGGCTGCGAGCCGCTCGACGACGCCCCGATCCTCGATCTGCGGATCCGCAAGGGCGTGCGCCGCCGAGGCGTCAAGCTGGCCATCGCCACCGCCCGTCCGAGCGCGCTCGACCCGAACGCCACGGCGATCATCCGCTTCGTTCCAGGCGAGCAGGCGACGTTCCTCGCCGAGCTGGCCGCCGAGCTGCGCGGTACCCCCGAGTCCCCGCTGGCCAAGCTGCTGCGTGACGGCGGCGAGGACGTCGTGATCCTGTGGGGCGAGCGAATCGGGGCCGCCGCGCTGGGAAGCCTGCTCGAGATCGCCTCGACCCTCGGGCTCGCCGACCGCGACGGCGCAGGCCTGCTCGAGATTCCCGCGGGTGCCAACGGCCGCGGGCTGCGCGAGGCCGGCGCGGCGCCCAACCACGGCCCCAGCTATGCGGAGCTGGCGGACGATGCCGCCGGCCGCGGCGCGCAGGAGATTGCGCGCGCGGCCTCCGATGGCCAGATCACCGCGCTTCACCTGTTCGGAACCGACCCGGTGCGCGACCACCCGGACCGCGGGCTGTGGGAGAGCGCCCTGCGCAGCGCCGGCCTGGTCGTGGCCCATGCCTCGGTCCTGACCGACGGCCTGCGCGAGCACGCCAACGTCGTCCTCCCCGCCGAGTCCTACGCCGAGAAGGAGGGGACGGTCGTTCACCCCGACGGGCGCATCCAGCGCCTGCGCACCGCGATCGCCCATCCCGGGCAGGTACGCGCCGGGTGGTCGGTGATCGCCGAGATCGCGAAGCGATGCGGTCTCGATCTCAGTGTGCTGACGGCAGGCATGGCCTGGAAGCAGCTCGCGACCGCGGTCCCGTTCTACGACGGGCTGACGCTCGAGGAGATCGGCGGTCAGGGCGTGCGCTGGCCCGAGCGCGAGCAGGCCAGGGGCCTCGACTTCGGCGCCGGCGCTCCGGACGCGGCCGCCGCGTCGCCCTCGCCAGCGCTCGTCTCGTCGGACGGTGGCCTGCGGGTCGGCACCTACCGGCCGATCTGGGCCGCCCCCGAGGTCGAGATCTCTCCGGCGCTGCACTTCGCGATCGCCGAGCAGCAGGTGGAGCTGTCCCCCGAGGACGCGGGCCGCCTCGGAATCAGCAACGGCGACGCGGTCGCGGTGGCGCAGAACGGGACCAGGCTGCGGGCGCGCGCCGCGGTCCGCTCCGGCGTGCCCGAGGGAACGGCGTTCCTCGCCGACGGGCTCGAATCCGACTCGGCCAATGCGCTGACCGAGCTGACGGTCGAGGTCAGCAAGCGATGACCGCCTACGCCAACGCCTTCTACGTCGAAGCATGGTGGATCCAGATCGTCAAGGCGCTGCTGATCTTCCTCGTCGCGTTCGCGATCCTGCCCATGCTCACGGTCTACGAGCGCAAGCTGCTCGGCCGCTTCCAGGCCCGCTACGGGCCCAATCGCGTGGGCCCGTTCGGGCTGCTGCAGCCGATGGCCGAGATCGTCAAGTTCGCGATGAAGGAGCCGTTCCGGCCCACGACCTCGGTCGGCTACCTGTTCCGGATCGCTCCCGCGATCGCGATCACGACCGCGGTCGGTGCACTGGCGCTGATCCCCTTCGGCGGCGTGCAGCACATCTTCGGCACGCCGGTCGGCCTCTACGGCATCGACGTCTCGATCGGGCCGCTGTACGTGTTCGCGCTGGCCGGTATCTCGTTTTACGGGATCATGCTCGGCGGCTGGGCATCGGGCTCGAAGTACTCGTTCCTCGGCGCGATGCGCGGGGCGGCGCAGCTGATCTCCTACGAGGTCTCGCAGGGACTCTCGCTCGTCGGCGTGGTGATCACGGCCCAGACGCTGTCGATGACCGGGATCGTCTACGCCCAGCGGGGCATGTGGTACTTCATCCCCCAGTTCGTCGGCTTCCTGGTCTTCATGGTCGCCTCGTTCGCCGAGACGAACCGGGCCCCGTTCGACCTCATCGAAGCCGACGCCGAGCTGGTCGGCGGCTACTTCACCGAGTACGGTGGCACCGCGTTCGTGGCCTACCTGTTCGCCGAGTACATGAACATGTTCGTCGTCTCGGGAATCGCCGTGACGGTGTTTTTCGGCGGCTGGCTGCTGCCGTTCGGTATCCATCCCCCAGGCTGGGTCGATCCGATCGTGGTGCTCGCGAAGATGATGTTGTTCGTCAGCTTCTTCATCTGGATCCGGGCCACGCTCCCACGTCTGCGCTATGACCAGCTGATGGCGTTCGGCTGGAAGGTCCTGCTCCCCCTGGCGACCCTCAACCTGCTCGTCACGGCGATCGTGGTGGCGTCGTGAGCCCTTACGACCCCGGCAAGGACGTCATCGAGGTGATGCGCCACCCGGCCCGCGGGCCCGTCGCCGGCGCCTATCGCGCGTTCGGCGAGACGCTGCGCGGCCTGAAGACGACGTTTGCGCGGATAGTCGAGGGGCCGGTGACGATTCAGTACCCCGAGGAGAAGACTCCGGTCTACCCGCGCTTCCGCGGACGCCACAAGCTCCACCGCTTCGAGGATTTGGACCCCACGCACCCGGGGCTGGAGAAGTGCGTCGGCTGCTCGCTGTGCGCCGCCGCGTGCCCGGCCGACTGCATCCGCGTGGTCGCGGCCGAGAACACGCCGGAGAACCGCATCTCGGCCGGTGAACGCTACGCGGCCGTGTACGAGATCAACATGAGCCGCTGCATTTTCTGCGGCTACTGCGAGGTCGCGTGCCCGTTCGACGCGATCACGATGGGGCACGACTACGAGCTCTCCGACTACACGCGCTCGGACCTGATCTTCACCAAGGAGATGCTCCTGGCCGACGCGATCGAGCGTACGCCACTGCGCTCGGAGGGAGAGTGACCCCGGTTCTGTTCTTCATCGGGGCGATCGGCGCCCTCGCCGGCGCGATCGGCGTGGTCACGCTGCGCAACCCGTTCTACAGCGTTCTCGCGCTGGTCTTCCACCTGATCTCGCTCGCCGTCCTGTTCCTGCTCCTGCGGGCCGAGTTCGTGGCCGCGGCGCAGGTCGTCGTGTACGCGGGCGCGGTGATGGTCCTGTACGTGTTCGTCGTCGCCTACGTCGGCGGCGGCGAGGAGCTCGCCGGCGGGACGGCGCTGCGGATCGTCGGACCGCTGTTCGCGCTCGGCCTGGCCGTCGAGCTGTGCATCGCGATGCTCGGATCCGCGCTCAAGGGGATCTCCACCAAGGGCGCTCCATACGTGCTCGGCTTCGGCACGCCCCGCCGGATTGGGACGCTGTTTCTGACCAAGTACCTGTTCGTGTTCGAGGTCGCGTCACTGCTGCTGCTCGTCGCCGCGATCGGCGCGGTCGTTCTGGCGCGCCGCCGGCGGGGCCTCGAGAGCGAGGACGAGGAGCTGCTGTCGGTGGTCAGCGCGCCGCGCCCCCTCTACACGGGCACGATGGCCGAGGCCGCCGGCACTCGCGTCGCCGAGTCCACGCCCGAGGCTGAGGTCGAGGGCGTCGGCGCTGGGGGCGAGACCCCGCGCGAGGGCGGTTGGTGACGCGCTGATGGCGATCGGCTGGTACCTCACGGTCTCGGCTCTGATCTTCGCGATCGGCGCCGCCGGCGTGCTCACGCGCCGCAACCCCCTCGTGATCCTGCTGTGCCTCGAGCTGATGCTGAACGCGGCCAACCTGGCGCTCGTCGCCTTCAGCCGGATGTGGGGTGGCGAGGACGGCCAGGTGTTCGCGCTGATCGTGATGGTCGTGGCCGCCTGTGAGGTCACGGTCGGCCTCGGCCTGATCGTGGCGATCTACCGCCGGCGCCTGCCGATCGACGTCGACGATCTGAACGAGCTCCAGGGCTGATGGCCACCACCACCTTCGGATGGCTGATTCTGCTGTGCCCGCTTGTCGGGACGGTGGGCATCGGGCTCGGCTTCAGGCGCCTGACCGGCCGGACCGCGGGCTGGATCGGGACGCTCGCGATCGCATTGTCGTTCGCGTTCAGCGTCGCCGCATTCGTCTCGATGCTTGACAGGCCCGAGACGCACCGCGTGCTCACCTCGTCGTTGTGGAACTACGCCGTGACCGCCGGCCTCGACGTGAAGCTGGGCATCCTCGTCGATCCGCTGTCGGTGTTCATGGTCCTTGTCATCTCCGGCATCTCGACGCTGATCCACCTCTACTCGGTCAGCTACATGACAAAGGACGCCGGCTTCAACCGGTACTTCTCCTACCTCAATTTCTTCGTCTTCTCGATGCTGCTGCTGGTGCTGGCCGGCAACTTCCTGCTGCTGATCGTGGGCTGGGCGTTCGTCGGGGCCGCCTCCTACCTGCTGATCTCGTTCTGGTACCGGCGCAAGACGGCGACGCGGGCGGGCTTCAAGGCGTTCGTGATCAACGTCGTCGGGGACGTGGGGCTGGTGCTGGGCACCTTCTTCATCTTCAAGCACACCGGCACGGTCGACTTCCTCAAGACGTTCAGCGCCGTCCCGCACGTGTTCGGCCACAACAACACCGACCTCGTCGTCGGATGCCTCTTTCTACTCGTCGGCGCATTCGCAAAGTCGGCCCAGGTCCCGCTCCACACCTGGCTCCCGGACGCCATGGAGGGCCCGACGCCTGTCTCCGCCCTGATCCACGCCGCGACGATGGTGACCGCTGGGGTGTACCTGATCGCGCGCATGCACCCGCTGTTCGAGCAGGCGCCGACGGCCGCGGACGTGGGCGCGATCGGCGGCTGCGTGACCCTCCTGCTCGCGGCCACCGTGGGCCTCGTGGTCACCGACATCAAGCGTGTCATCGCCTACTCAACGATGTCCCAGATCGGCTACATGATCATGGCCGTCTCGGCCGGCGCCTACTCGGCGGGGCTGTTCCACCTGATGACGCACGGCTTCTTCAAGGCCCTGCTGTTCATGGGCGCCGGCTCGATCATCGGCGCGATGGCCGGCGAGCAGTCGCTGGACCGGATGGGCGGCTTCCGCAAGGCGCTGCCGTTCACGTTCGTCTGCATGGTGATCGGCGGACTCGCCCTCTCCGGTCTGCCGCCCTTCTCGGGCTGGCTGTCGAAGGACGACATCATCGGCTTTCTGGACCACCGGGGCGGCGGCTTTCTGATCCTCGGAATCGCCGGCTATGTCGGCGCCCTGCTGACCGGGATCTACACCTTCCGGATGATCTTCCGCGCCTTCTTCGGCGAGCCCGTCCCCGAGGCGCGCGAGCTCGAGGACGGCCATCTCGCGCACGCCGATGTCCCGCGCAACCCGATGACCGGCGAGGAGGAGGACAACGACGTCGGCTTCCCCGGCCCCGGCCACTACATCGCAGAGCGCGAGATCCCGATGAAGATCGCGATGGGCGCGCTCGCCGCGATGGCGGTGATCGGCGGCGTGCTTCAGATCCCCGGAGTCGACAGCGGCGTGCAGCGATTCCTCGCGCCTTCGTTCGCCACCTCCAAGCTCGCGCACCTCGACGTCTCGACCGGCACCGAATGGATCGGCCTGCTCATCGGCGCCTCGATCGCGGTGGGCGGCATCGCGATCGCCTACCGGCTGTGGGTCGTCTCGCCGGAGACGCCCAGGCGTCTGCGCGAGCGGTTCGGCGCGATCTACAACTTCCTCTCGCACAAGTGGTACTTCGACGAACTGATCGACACGGTCATCGTCCGGCCCACGCTGTTCGTCGGTCGCGTGACCGAATCGGTGCTCGAGCAGATCGTGATCAACGGCGGCGTCACCAACGGCACGCTGAAGATCGTCCGCGCCGGGTCAGCCGCTGTGCGTCGCTGGCAAACCGGGTTCCTCCGCTACTACGCCGCCGCGATGGTTGTGGCGACGGCCGGGGTCGCCCTCTACTTCCTGATCTCCTCGAGCTAGTGGGTCTGAGATGACGCTCTCGATCCTGATCTGGCTTCCCCTGGCGATCTCGGTGGTCGCGAGCATCGCCGCGCCCCGGGCGCTGATGGGCCGTGTCACCGCGATCGGCAGCCTGGTCACGCTCGGCATCGCGATCTCGTTCATCGCCCGCTTCCACGTCGGCCACGCGGGACTGCAGTTCGTGACCGACACGGTCTGGATCTCGTCGCTGGGGATCCACTACAAGCTGGGCCTCGACGGGCTCAACGTCGTCCTCGTCCTGCTGACCACGATCCTGTTCAGCGCCTCGCTGGTGTGGGCTTCATTCAAGGAATGGGACCGGCCGCGCCTCTTCTACCTGCACTTCGGGCTGGCCGAGAGCGCCGTGCTCGCGGCGTTCTGCATCCAGGATCTCGCGCTGTTTGTCGCCTTCTTCGACCTGATGCTGATCCCGTTCTACTTCCTGATCGGGATGTGGGGCACCGGCGACCGCGTGCGCGCGACGACCAGGCTCATGGTCTACACGCTCGTCGGCTCGTTCTTCATGCTCGCGGGCGCGATCGCCACCGGCGTCCTCGCCTCCAGCCAGAACGGCACCGGCCTGACGTTCGTGATCTCCTCGCTGCAGCACCTGCCGCTTTCGCACGCCTCGCAGGAGTGGATCTTCCTGTGCTTCGCGGTCGCGTTCATGGTCAAGATGCCGACTCGTGCCGCTGCACGGGTGGCTCGCCGACGGCTACAAGTCGATGCCGATCCCGGCCGTGGCGGTGTTCTCGGGGATCCTGTCCAAGGTCGCGGCCTATGGGTTCCTGCGCATCGTGCTGCCGCTGTTCCCCTACGCCTCGGTCCACTTCCAGACCCTGATGCTGCTGATCGCGCTCGTCTCGATCCTGTGGAGCACCTCGCTCGCCTTCACCGTCGGCGACGCCCGGCTCGTGGTGGCGTACTCGAGCGTGGCGCAGCTCAGCTTCATCACGCTGGGGATCTTCTCGCTGCGCTCTCAGGGCGCCCAGGGAGCGCTGCTGCAGATGGTCAACCACGCGCTCGTCACGGCGCCGCTGTTCTTCATCGTCGCGGCGCTGGCCGCGCGCGCCGGCGGCTCCGAGAAGCTCCGCGACATGGGCGGGATCGCGTTCCGTGCCCCCGTGCTCGCCTCGCTGTTCCTGATCGTCGCCCTGGCCACGCTGGCGATTCCCGGATCGTCGAACTTCGTCGGCGAATTCCTGATCCTGCTCGGCGTGTTCAAAGCCAAGCTCGTGATCTCCGTGATCGCGTTCATGGGCGTGGTCGGGGCCGCCGTCTACGCGCTGCGCGTGTTCATCCGCTCGATGCACAACCGGGTCGCCCCGTCGGTCACCTCGCGTGAGATCGGCTTCTCCGATCTTGCGGTGCTCGTCCCGATCGTTCTCGTGATTCTGGCCTTGGCCCTGTATCCGCAGTTCGTGCTCAAGCGGACCGAGCCGAGCGTGCGCAGCTCGATCGCGGTCGCAACCCCGGTCAGGGTGGCGGCGCGATGAGGGTGGTCGTCGTCCAAGCCACGGCCCACCATCTCAAGGGCCCACACATCGACTGGGCCAGCTTCTCGCCCTTCGTGGCACTCACGGTCGGCGCGCTGATCGTCCTGCTCGTGGGCCTGCTGCGCCCCGCCTTCATCCGCGAGCGCGTCGTTCCGCTGCTCTCACTGCTGACGCTCGGCACCGCGCTGGCGTTCGAGATCTCCCGCCTGAACCACCCGCGCCAGATCATCTCGGGCGCGCTGGTGGTCGACAACCTGGCCCTGATCCTCGATCTGATCTTCACCGTGGCGGCGATCGCGGCGGTGATCCTGTCCTGGCGGGTCAGCGCGGCGCGCGAGGCGGGGCAGGGCGAATACCACTCGCTGCTGCTGTTCAGCGTGCTCGGGATGGCGATCCTCGTGTCCTCGATCAACCTGGTCACGCTATTCGTCGGGATCGAGCTGCTGTCGATCCCGCTGTACGTCCTGTGCGCGGCGAACATGCGGCGTGAGCACTCGCTCGAGTCCGGGCTCAAGTACCTCGTGATCGGGTCGGTCGGCTCAGCCACGCTCGTCTACGGGCTGGCGCTCGTCTACGGGGCCACCGGCGCAACCGACTTCTCCGCCATCGCGGCCAAGCTCTCGCTCGGCTCGTTCGGCGGGGGCGTGTTGAACGATTCGCTGTTGCTCACCGGGATCGCGTTCGTGGTCGTCGGCTTCGCCTTCAAGGCCTCGGTGGCGCCGTTCCATCAGTGGACGCCGGACGTCTACGAGGGCGCCCCGACGCCGATCACGGGCTTCATGGCCACGGCGACCAAGGCGGCGGCGCTGGGAGTGTTCCTGCGTTTCTTCGACGTCGCGGTGATCTCGGCCCAGGACGCGTGGGCACCGCTGATCGCTGCGATCGCCGCGATCACGATCATCGTCGGCAACGTGGGCGCGCTCGGGCAATCTTCGCTGAAGCGGATGCTCGGCTACTCGGGCGTCGCGCAGGCCGGCTACATGCTCGCCGGCGTGGTCGTCGGGACCCAACTCGGGATCCAGGCCACGGTCCTGTACCTCGGCGTCTATCTGATGATGAACATGGCGGCCTTCGCCGTGATCGTGGCCCAGGAGCACGACTCGCCGGACGGAGACGACATCGCGGCGCTGGCGGGGCTCGGGGCTCGCAAGCCGTGGCTGGCGTGGCCGATGACGATCGCGATGCTCGCGCTTGCCGGCCTGCCCGGGACGGTCGGCTTCGTCGGCAAGTTCCAGCTCATCCACGCGCTCGTCTCCGGCGACTACACGTGGCTGGCGATCGTGCTCGTGATCGGCTCGATGATCTCGCTTGGCTACTACCTGCGCGTGGTGGCGACGATGTGGATGCGGTCGCGGCCGGCCCCGGCCCCGGCCACCGGCATGGGCGCTCTGGCTCCGATCGCCGGCGGCTCGCCCGAGGCCGACGCCGAGGGAGTGCCCGACCCGCTGGACCGCAGCGAGTGGCCGACGATTTCCGAATCGGTCCCGTATCCGGAGGTCGCGCTGGTGGCGGCCGTGTTCGCCGCCGCCGCCGTCGTCTTCGGGATCGTGCCCTCGCCGCTGTTCGATCTCGCGGCGCATGCCGGGCGCGCGATCGGCGGACTGTTCTAGGTCGAGTCGCCGGCGGGCCGGCTGGTCGAGAAACCGAAGCCGCCGGGGGACTTAGTCCCCCGCTCGCGTCGCTACGATCAGCCGTCCGTGCGATACCCGGTCGAGAGCTTCAGCGAAACCGAGCGAGAGCTGCTCGGCGCGCACTTCACGAACCTCGACCGGCCGGTGTTCGCGCTGGTCAACCTGCCCGAGACGGTCAAGGGCGCGCTGTTCGCACGCTATTCGCGCTATCCGGGCACGCTGCGCCGCCTGTTCCTCGATGAGTTCGCCGCCGACCTGCCCGAGTCGAGAGCCGCGTGGGATGGCGCCGAGGGCGAGCGGGCGGCTCAGCTCTACGAGCGGATCTTCGTCGGCTACGGCGACGACTCGGTGGCCCAGCTCGGCGGCGCCCACGTCGCGTGCGAGTGGGTCTCGAACGTCCTGACCAAGGTTCTTCAGCGACCCCGGCTCGGCGCCTACCTCGAGCAGTCGACGCGGTACATCGCCTACGACGGCCCGATGCCCGATCGGGCGGGCGGGCTGGCTGGCGGGCGGGCGGGTGGGCGGGCGGGCGGGCCCGGGTCATACCGCTACTACCGGGACGCCGAGCTCGGCCCCGAGTACGAGCGAGCGATGGATGAGCTGTTCTCGATCTACTCCCAGTCGCTTCCGAGGGTCGCCGCTTGGGCGGAGTCGGAGTTCCCGCGCGCCGAGGGCGAGGCGCCCGCCGCCCATGCCCGCGCGATCAAGGCGAAGGCGCTTGATCTGTTGCGAGGACTGCTGCCGGCGAGCTCACTCTCGCACATGGGGATCTTCGCCACCGGCCAGACGTACGAGCAGCTGGTGCTCCACCTGCTCGCGCATCCGCTTCCCGAGGCCCGCACCTACGGGCAGATGATCCTGGACGAGATCAAGTCGGTGATGCCGAGCTTCGTCGCTCGCGTCGAGCGACCAGACCGGGGCGGCGAATGGATCTCCTACCTGGAGGAGCGAACGCGAGCGGGAGAGCGCTGGGCGGCCCGGCTCGGGCTGAGCGATCACAGCGAGGACCATTCCGCTCCCTCGGTCCGCCTGCTCAAGGTCGATGGCGACGAGGAGGACCTGCTGACGGCGCTCCTATTCGAGTCGAGCTCGCACGGCGAGGACGGCATCCGAGAGGGCGTCGCCTCACTCGACGCCGACGAGCGGGCCGCGCTTCTGGCCGACCTGGTCGGCGACCGGCGCAACCGCCGGCACCGGCCCGGACGCGGCTTCGAGGCCCTGCGCTACCGCTTCGAGATCGTCTCGGATTACGGCGCGTTCCGGGATCTGCAGCGTCACCGGATGCTCACGGTTCAGTGGCAGCAGCTGACGCCCGACCTCGGCGCGGGCGTCCCCGAGCAAGTCGAGCTGGCGGGCTGTGGCGGCGACTACCGCCGCGCGCTCGAGCTCTCTGGAGCAGAGTACGAGCGCCTCGTCGAGCGCGGGCACCGGAGCGCCGCGCCCTACGCGCTGTGCCTCGGCTACCGCATCCGGTACGTCCTTGACCTCAACGCCCGCGAGGCCATGCAGCTGATCGAGCTCCGCTCCGGGAGGGAGGGTCATCCGAGCTACCGGGCCGTCGCGCACGAGATGCACGCTCAGATCGCAGCCGTTCACCCAGCCGTGGCCGATGCGATGACGCACGTCGACCGGGAGACCGAGCCGCGACTCGAGCGGATCCTGTCCGAGATGCGCTCGCACGCTCGCACGGCGTGAAGCTCGGGGTCGTCTGAGGCGGTCAGGAAGATCCGGAGGCGTCCCGGCGTCTTGATTGGGTACGCAAGCAACCCAGACGAGGTGTCAAACATGAGAAGCAGGATGATCGCGATGCTTGCCGGCGTGCTAGTACTCGCCTTTGCGGGAATCGCCGTGGCCGCGAGCGGACCGGCCAAGGTCAAGCTCCGCAAGACGAGCATCGGCAAGATCCTCACGAACAGGCCAGGGCTGACCCTCTACATGTTCAGCCGGGATACCCGAAACCACGACAAGTGCATGGGGATCAGGTTCTGCGCGATGACGTGGCCGGCACTGACGACGAAGGGCAAGCCCGTAGCCGGCCCCGGCGTCAAGGCCTCGCTGCTCGGCAAGATCAACATCGGCCACGGTAAGAGCCAGGTCACCTACGCCGGCCATCCGCTCTACGTCTACTCCGGCGACTGCTGCGCAGGCGAGGTCCTGTACGTGGGCACCCCGATGTTCGGCGGGACCTGGAACGCGGTCAGCGCGGCCGGGAAGACCGTCAAGTAGGCGCCTGAAGACGTCTCGGGGACGGTCCTCGCGGGCGGACGCCTCGTCCCGGTCGCCCGCCCCGGGGAGGGATCCCCAGACGCAAACGCCCCCGGCCCGCCTTCGTGGCGGACCGGGGGCGCGCTAACGCGGCCTGCGCGTGGCGGCTATGCCATGCGCAGCCTCATCGTGGTGGTAGTCGACCGCTGATGCGGTGGAGTGACGACCAGGGTGATCGTCCACCTGCCGCTGGTCAGCCGCCGGACCTGGCGCAGGGTGACCGTCGCCTTGCGTCCATTGAGCTTGCTGTGGCCCATCGCCGCGACGCGCGCGCCGCGCGAGAGGCGGACCTGCAGCTTGCCCTTCTTGGACTTCGAGAACGTCACCGTGCACTTGATCTTGTGGTGCTTGACCGTCTTGCACGAGACCTTCGGCTTCGGGCCAGCCGGCCCGCGGGGACCACGTGGGCCCGGCGGTCCTCTGAGCGCCGACTGCTCGATGAACCGAGTCATCACGGTCCGTGTGTCGCCGTTGGCGTCCTTCAGCGTCCACTTGGCCGTGTAGGTGCCGGGCGCAAGCCCGCTCACCGTGACCCCGTTCGCGGTGGCCACGTTGCTGCTGTGGAACACCGGCGAGCCGCCCGAGCTGTGCCGGATCAGCAAGCCCACACTCGAGGTGGTGTCCGGCGTGACGCTGTTGTCCGGCCCGGGGAGGCCGCTCTCGGCCAGAGCGGTGAACTTGCCGTACACCGTCTCACCCTGCATCGGTGAGGTGTCCTCCACGTCCGGGACCTCGGTCTGCGTGGTGCCCTGGCTGTGCTCATCCGTCTGAACGATCGGCGAGGACGGGAGCCCCGACGCGTCGCCGTTCGACGGACAGATCTCACCCGTGAGGGCCGCCCCGCCGACGAGGTCGGACGGCGCCCCGGCGGCACCACTGGTCGGGATGCTCGAGAGCGGCCCGCCGTAGTAGTTGTCCGCCTGGCACGACCCGCCGGCGAGCACCGTCTGCTCGCCGTTGATGTCGACGCGTAGGTTCGCCACGTGCAGCGTGGTGAGCGCCAGATGGCTCGAGTTGGTCAGCGTCACGACGTCTCCACCCTTGACCGGGAGCGCGACGGAGACCGTCCCGTTGTCGTCCGCGGTCGTGGACGGATGTGAGCTGCCGTCGGTGACCGTGTACGTGTTGCCCGGCACCAGGCCGGTGCACGACACGCCCTTGGCCTCCAGGTCCGCCGCACATGTCGGGAACCCGCCCGGCTGGAAGATCAGCGGGCTGGCGAACAGCGACACCGAATCAGGCTCGCCGGTCGGGACCGTGAGCTTGACCAGGCCGCCGACCGTGTTCGGCTGGCCGGTTAGGTTGGGGTCTTGGAACGCACGGTTGTCGTTCGAGCTGACCGTCACCGCCTGCGAGCCGGACACCGCCGAGCTCAGCGGCACCGAGGAGACGTCCGTCTGCGTACTGCAGAAGTCGACGAGTCCGTCGTCGCCGTTCGGTGGCGTCAGGGCAGAGCCACCGACGGTCGCCGAGAGCACCCCGGTCTGGAAGCACGGTGCGATCTGGAGCACCGAGCTGGCGTTGCTGACCGCCGTCCCGTTGTCCATCGCGTTCCAACCCGTCCACCCTGACTCGGTGATCGGATTACCGCCGTTCCCGGTCAGGATGACCTGATGGGTCGGGCTCGGCGCGCTGCCTGGGTGGCCGGCCGCGTCGGTGTAGTCGACGTCGATCTCGTCGCGGTCATCGCCGGCCGGATGCGGCAGGTTGACCGACCAATCGCCGCTGGCGTTGGTGGCGCCGGACGCGCTGGCGACGATGTCCGCCGTGCCGTCGGCACCCATGCGGAGCAGCTTGACCAGCACGCCGACACCCGCAACCGGCGAGGTCCCGCCGATGTCGCCGGTTACCGCACCGCTGAACTGCGTCAGGTTCACCTGAGGCAGCGGCAGCGGATTCGACGTGCTGCCAGTGGATTGGACGCAGCCATCGTTGTTGTTGGACCACATCTCCTGAAGCAGCCACTTGTCGCCGTTGATGACCTGGTTGTACGGCGAGTTGTCCGGCCCGGCGAAGCCGAGCGGCGTGCCGTGCTGCGGCCCGAACTCGCACTTGTCGGCGACTTCGAAGCCGTTCGGGTCCATGTAGCCGACACCCTGCGGATCGGTCATCGCCTCGACGGTCTCGTGACCGGCGATGTCCGCCGTGACCTCGGCGTCAGGGTTGCCCTGCGGATCGCCGCCCTGGGCGATCGAGCCGGCCTCGATGATCGGATCGATCGTGACGGCGTAGATCGTCGTGCCGTGGCCGACGTCGGAGACCGAGTGGTAGCCGCCGAAGGCGTTGGTTCCGCACACGCCCGGGAGGATGCACTCGTCGACGTCCGGCGGAAGGAACACGTACCAGAGGTTGTGCAGCCCGCGGGGCGTCCCCGATGTGTTCTGCACGACATGGTCGACCTCCGCCTGAACCTGCGCGTCGGTGAGGCACGCGCCGGTGGCGTTGTTCGGCGATGCGCACTGTCCCGAGGACGGGTACGGGTCCGTGTCGATGACCGCGTCGTCGGGATTGGCGCTGTTGTAGTTGATGTCGTATGCGCCGGGGGCGGACGGCGTTCCTGCCGTACTTCCCTGCGCGAACTGGGGCAGCACCGAGAAAATGTTCGTGTCGGCACCGTTGGCAGCTGAAACGTCCGTGAAGAACTTCTCGACCATTCCGGTGTAGGTCGGGATCCCGGCCCCAGGTGAACCCTGGAACGCGAAGCCCGACGGAGCCCAGAAGATCGTGTGTACGGTTACGCCTCCGGCCATCACCGCGCCGCCGTGGTACGTCACCGGGGTCAGTGCGCCCGACGCAATGTCGTCGGCGCCGAACCTACCCTGGCTGTTGACGGGCGGGATAAGGCCAAGCGCACCGCGTACCCGCGGATGGAACTGTGTCTTTGCAGAAGCCGCTGGGACGGCTACTGCAAGCAGGGCACAGACCATCGCCGGGAGCAAAGCTCGCCTGCGCGTCATGAGAGTCCCAAACCTTCCTCTCGTTAAATCAGATGTGGACGATCCCCGGCCGAGGCGCGGCACGCTATCGCAGCGGGAAAACCGCTGCAACCAGCGCCCGGTCACTGTTGTGAGACCTCGTTTGGCCGTTGTGGCGCGGCCGGCCAGCAGATCAGCTGCTGGTGCTCTCCTGCTCGCGCTGGCGCAGCTCTATTCGCCGGATTTTGCCCGTCAGCGTCTTGGGCAGATCGTCGACGAACTCGACCCGTCGCGGATACGCGTAGGCCGAGTGATGCTCGCGCACGTATGCCTTGATGTCGTCCGCAAGCGCGTCCGATGGCTCGTGCCCCACGGCGAGCACGACGAACGCCTTGACGACGTGGCCGCGCCGCTCGTCGGGCGCCGCCACGACCGCCGCCTCGGCAACGGCGGGATGCTCGAGGCACGCCGACTCGACCTCGAAGGGCCCGATCCGATACCCGGCCGAGATGATCACATCGTCGGCGCGTCCCTCGTACCAGAAGTAACCGTCGTCGTCGGCCCGAGCGGCATCCTTCGTGTGGAACCAATCGCCTCCGAACACTTCCTGCGAGTCCTCCTCCGGCCGGTTCCAGTAGCCGAGCGGGTAGTGCGGGTTGGTCCGGGCCTTCAGGCAGATCTCGCCGCGGTCGCCGTTGGCCACCGGGTTCTCGTCCTCGTCGAGGATCGCCACCTCCCACCCAGGCATCGGCCTGCCCATCGAACCCACGCGCACCTCCATGAACGGGTAATTGGCGCAGAGCGGATAGGACTCGGTGAGGCCGTAGTAGTCGAGCACGGTGATCCCGTACTGGTCCCGGAACCAGCGGATCGCCTCCGGGTTCAGCGGCTCGCCCGCGGAGCACACGATCCTGAACTTCTGTGGGTAGCGCGTCCCGGCGTCGCCGATCGACATCATCGAGCGGATCGCCGTCGGCGTGGCGAACACGTTGCTGACCTCGTGTCTGGACAGGAACGCGAGCTGCTTGCCCGGGTCGAACCCGCCCTCGCGCTGGTAGACGGCCTGGACCGCACCCCTCCGCCATGGCCCGATCAGTGGGCAGATCCCGGCCGCCCAGGCCCACTCGCCCATGCCGTGGAAGAGCTCGCCGTCCTGCACGTCGTGGCAGTAGAGGAACTCCTCGTGGGCGAGGATGTACCGGTGGGCGTGAAGGATCCCCTTGGCCAGCCCCGTCGTTCCCGACGAGTAGTAGAGCTGGGCGGGGTCATCGGCCGCGGTGTCGACGACGTTGAACGAGGTCGACCCGCGGCTGAGCAGCTCGTCGTCGAGGATCAGCACATCCTCGACCAGCGAGCGCTCCATGCGGTCGGCGTTCGCCTCGTTGGTGACGAGGACCCGGGGCTGGGAGTCGGTCAGCCGGTGGCGGATTCCCTCATCGCCGTAGAGGACCGACATCGAGAGAAGGATCGCTCCGGCCTTCCAGGTGCCGAAGAACGCCGCCGCCGTCTCGGGCGTCGCAGGCAGCAGCATCGCGACGCGATCGCCGGGCTCGACCCCGTGGGCGACGAGCACGTTGGCGAAACGATTTGACAGGTCCTGGAGCTCACCCCAGCTCACATTGCGGACCTCGCCGTGGAAGTCCTCGTGGACCATCGCCGGCTTGTCCCGCGGGTGTCGGTCGCACACGTCGGAGGCGATGTTGTAGCGCTCTGGGACCTCCCAGCGATGCTGAGAGCAGGCCTGTTCGTAGGAGGAGATAGTCGTGGCTGGGCTCATACCCACATCTTCTTCCCCTTCGGGTCGCGGTACAAGTCCGCTGTCAGACATGGCCCGGCACGGGAGTAAGCTCTGCCCCGAACTTCGATGGACCTCGCACTAGGTGTCCTCGTTGGGACCGGAATTGCCGCACTGGCCTTCGTGGCCTGGAGGGTCGTTCGCGCCTCCCGGGCGGAGCGGGTACCGCGCGCGGTCGGCATGCAGTCCGCGCTCCACGCCGCCACGGCGACGCTGCCACATCTCCGGCGCGGGCTTACCGCGCGCTCCGCCGGCGAGGCCGTCCCCCACCTCCGCGAGCTCACCGGCGCGGCGGCGATCGCGCTCGCCGACACACGCTCGGTGCTGGCGATCGACGGCGAGGGACGCGAGCAGGTGCGTCCCGGCGACCTGCTCTCGCGTCTGCTCGCCCGCACGCCCGACGACCGGCTCCACATCGTGCCGCGACTGACCTCCTCGGACCCCACCTGTCCGCTTCGCTCGGCCGTCCTCGCTCCGCTCACCGTCCAGAGCGGGCGAGCGGGCACACTGATCGCGTTCTACCGCGCGACCGGCCGGCCCAGCCACGGCGAGCTCCGGGTCGTGCAGGAGGCGGCGAGTCTCGTCTCGGCCCAGATCGAGCTGTCGGTCCTAGCCGAGCAGGAGGAGCGTCTGGCTCAGGCCGAGCTGCGCGCGCTGCGCGCCCAGATCTCGCCACACTTCATCTACAACGCGCTGGCTGCCGTGGCGGGCGACATCCACGCCCGGCCCGAGGAGGCGCGCGAGCTGCTGATCGACTTCGCCGAGTTCACGCGCTACCTGTTCCGGGACGGCCGCTCGTACGTCACGCTCGGCGAGGAGATCGACCACGTCGAGCGCTACCTGCGCCTCGAGCAGGCCCGCTTCCGGGACAGCCTTCACGTGCGGATCGACGTGCCCGAGGACACCCTGGGCGCGGTGGTGCCGGCGATGTCGGTGCAGCCCCTGGTCGAGAACGCCGTGCGCCACGGTGTCGAGCAGCGAGCCGGGTCTGGGCAGGTGCGCATCACCGCGCGGTCGATCGGCGGCGACGTCGAGCTGCGCGTGGTCGACGACGGGATCGGCATCGAGCCGGAGCGCGTCCCGGACGTCCTGGCCGGGGCCGGCGGCGGCATCGGCCTTTCGAACGTGGACGCGAGGCTGCGCGCGACCTTCGGCGACCGCTATGCATTGCGGATCGAGTCGCGGCGCGGTCGCGGGACGGCGGCGGTGATGACGGTCCCCCACCTGCGGGGCGAGGCCGTGCGCAGCGGGCTGGTGAGCTCGGCGTGAGCTCGGATCGCCTCACGATCCTGGCCGTCGACGACGAACGCACCCAGCTCGAGGATCTGGCCCGCCTGCTGCGGAGCTCGCCGTTTGTGGAGGAGGTGGAGTGCGCGAGCGACGGTCACGATGCGCTGGTCAAGGCATCGGCGGAGCGCTACGACGCGATCTTCCTCGACGTGCGCATGCCCGACCTCGACGGCGTCGAGCTGGGTCGGGTGCTGACGCGGTTCGCCTCGCCGCCGAAGCTCGTGTTCGTGAGCGCCTACGACAGCGCCGCCGTCGACGCGTTCGAGCTCCATGCTCTCGACTACCTGCGCAAGCCGGTCAGCAGATCGCGCGTGGAGGAGGCGCTGAACCGGATCGCCGCGGCGCTGGATGCCGATTGGGCGCGGGCCGGGAACGGGCATTCGCCCGCCGGCGGCGGGTCCGCACCGGCCGGCACGCCGGAGGGCGAGATGATTGCGGTGGCGAGCGTCCGCTCCGGCTCGACCCATCTGGTCTCCCGCAGCGCGATCCTGTACGTCCAGTCCAACGGCGACTTCGTCCGCATCGTCACCTCGGACGGCAGGTATCTCCTCCGAGCGACGCTCGGCGACATCGAGCGCCGCTGGCAGGCGATGGGCTTCGTCCGGGTGCACCGCCAGTACGTCGCCAACCTGCTCAAGGCGGTCGAGCTCCGGCCGCGCCTCGGCGGCACGGCAGAGCTGCTGTTCGCGGACGGTCAGGTGGTCCCGATCGCCCGACGCCACGCGTCAGAGCTGGGGCGTCGCCTCGGCGTCTGAGACGCGCGCGCCCGTGCGGCGGGCGCGCGCGCCTTCGGGCACGCGGCTAATCCGCGTGCGCCTGCTCCTCCTGAATCTTGCCCTCGAGCTGCGACATGACGTCCGGGTCACGGAGCGTCGTGACGTCGCCGAGGGCTCGGCCCTCGGCGATGTCGCGCAGCAGGCGGCGCATGATCTTGCCCGAGCGGGTCTTGGGCAGGTCGTCGGCCCAGATGATTCGCTTGGGCCGGGCGAACTTCCCGATGCGGTCGGCGACGTGCCCGCGGATCTCCTCGATCAGCTGGTCGCTGCCCTCCGTCTCGCCCTGAAGCGTGACGAAAGCACAGATCGCCTGACCGCTGTCCTCGTCCGTCTGGCCGATCACTGCCGACTCCGCGACCTTCGGGTGCGACACGATCGCGGACTCCACCTCGGCCGTGGACAGCCGATGCCCGGATACGTTCACGACGTCGTCGATCCGCCCGATGATCCAGAAGTAGCCGTCCTTGTCCTTGCGCGAGGCATCGCCGACCAGATAGGTCTCCTTCCCGAACCGCGCGAAGTATGTCTCGACGAACCGGTCGTCCTCCTTGTAGAGCGTTCGGAGCATCGACGGCCATGGCCGTTGCAGCACCAGCAGACCCTGGCCCTCGGGCAGCGGCTTGCCCTCGCGCTCGTCAACCACGTCCGCCGAAACGCCCGGGAAGGCCTGTGTGGCCGAGCCCGGTTTCGTGGCGGTGATCCCCGGCAGCGGCGTGATCATGATCGCGCCGGTCTCGGTCTGCCACCAGGTGTCGACGATCGGGCAGCGCTCGCCGCCGACGACCACGTGGTACCAGAGCCAGGCCTTCGGATTGATCGGCTCACCGACCGATCCGAGCAGGCGCAGCTTGGACAGATCGAACTTGTTGACGTGCTCGACACCCCACTTCATGCACGCACGAATCGCCGTCGGAGCGGTGTAGAAGATCGTCACGCCGTAGCGCTCACACAGCTCCCACCAAATCCCCTTGTGGGGGTAGTCGGGAGCGCCCTCGTACATCACGCTCGTGGCGCCGTTGCACATCGGGCCGTACACGATGTAGGAGTGGCCGGTGACCCAGCCCACGTCGGCCGAGCACCAGAACACGTCCTTCTCCGGCTTGAGGTCGAAGATGTACCGGTGGGTGGCCTTGACGCCGGTCAGGTAGCCGCCCGTGGTGTGAACCACTCCCTTCGGCTTCGCGGTCGAGCCGCTGGTGTAGAGCACGTAGAGCGGGTGCTCGGCGTCGAGTTCCTCGGCCGGGCACTCGGGCGCGGCCTTCTCCATGATCTCGTGGAACCAGACATCGCGCCCGTCCTTCATCTCGCAGTCGGCATCCGTGTGCTTGACCACGACGATGTGCTGCAGCGTCTCGAGATCTCTCATCACCTCATCGACCTGCTGCTTGATCGGCGCCGTCTTCCCCTTGCGTCGCGCGCCGTCGATCGTAATCAGCGCCTTGGCCTCGGAGAACTCCATCCGCTCGCGGACCGACTCGGCCGAGAAGCCGCCGAACACCACGTTGTGCGGCGCGCCGATGCGCGCGCAGGCGAGCATCGAGACGACGACCTGCGGGATCATCGGCAGGTAGATCCCGACGATGTCGCCCTTCTCGATCCCGAGATCCTTCAACGCGTTCGCGAGGCGCTGGACGTCCTTATGGAGCTCGGCGTAGGTGACGTCGCGCTCCTCGCCCTCCTCACCGCGCCAGTGGAACGCGACCCGGTCGCCGTTCCCGGCCTCGACGTGGCGGTCGAGGCAGTTGTATGACGCGTTGATCTTGCCGTCGGAGAACCACTTGTAGAACGGCGGATTCGATTCGTCGACCGTCTCCGTCGGCTCCTTGAACCAGTGCAGCTCCTTGGCCTGCTTCAACCACCAGCCCTTCCAGTCGCTCTCGGCCTCCTCGTAGATCGAGGGGTCGTTCAGCAGCGCGTCCTGGCGGAAGTTCTCGGGCGGCTCGAACTTCTCGATGCCGAGCATGCCCTCGAGCTTCGCTTCGAGCGTCTCCTCGCCGGCCGGGGTCGTTGCCGTGTCTGCCATAGAAAGTCTCCTTCTAACGGACTGGCGTCTCACACCGGGCAGCCCGCAGCGCCGGCACGAATGCCGGCGCCAGAGCGGTCCGCACGACGTGCGGCGATTTGATGTTCCTTAGTTCTACCCCACGAAGCGCTCGGGGTATACCCCTCCTATCGCCTAAGCGGGAAGACGGGGGCGATCGTCTTGCCGAACGTCGAGTTGATAACCGCCGCGAACGAGGCGTACCAGGCCGCGACCGCGGTCGCCAGACCGACCCAGCCACCCAGCTTGATCGTGCCGTTGATGGCACTGTGGGTCCCGGCGAGCGACGAGTTCCCGATGCCCAGGATGATGAATGTAATCGCCAGCAACAGGAACACCAACGCCACGGCTCCGCTCGTCCGCAGCGACGCGATGAACATGTACGCGGTGAAGATGCCCCACATCCACAGGTACAGCCCGAGCCCGCTGAAGACCTCGGTCGGCACATTCCTTCCCACCGACTGAACGATGAAGTAGAACGAGATCCAGAACGCCCCGTACGAGCAGAACGCGACTGCGCCGAACGTATTTCCGGTACGGAACTCCCAAATGCCGGCTGCGAACTGCGCGATACCGCCGTACGCGAGCGCCAGTGCAGCGATCAACGGCAGAAGTCCGCCGCCGGGCACCAGCGTGCGTTCCCACCAGCCCTGCGTTGACCATGCTCAGCACGAACGTGGTCCCAGCAAACGCCGCCAGTCCAAGCGGTCCAGGATCGGCGGGCGTCCAGCCGGCCGACCGGCCACCCGTGGGATCCGCGGCGGGCGCTACGTCCGCCTCGCTCGGGCCAACGTTGCCAGCTTCCATCGATTCCTCCTAATTTGGAGATGGACGGTTCGGCGGTAGGTTGACCCCGCGCGGCTCGGACCAACAACGGGAGATCGCTAAGCGGACGTCAGGAGCGGCGAGCGGCGCGAGGAGCACGACGAGCGGCAGCCGTCCGGCGCCGCTTGGCTGGCGCATGCGGGTCGTGGCAGGTGCTCGCGGAAGGCCCCGCAGCCCCAGCCCCCGGCGTGGACGGGGGCCAGGGCAGTCTCGGCCGGGGCGTTAGTCGCCGCTGCGCCGGGAACCGTCCTGACAACGGGCGCTGTCAGGACAAAGCGCTTAGGTGCGGCGAGTTAACGATTGGGAATTGACGACGACAGCTATACGAACGGGGTTTCTGAAGGTCACGCCGTCCGTGGAACCGACATCGGCACTCCGCCCGGCCAGCAATAGCCACCCCGGACAAATGTCCGACGCGGCCTTTCGCGAGTTACGAGGCGTATCCGGGGCGCCCAGGCGCTACTTGCGGCGCTTGCGCTTGCGCTTGGGCGTCGACGAGCGGGTGCGAGCGGGTGCGCCGGCCGCCACCGCTTCGGGCGCGGGCTCGGGCACCGGCCCCTTCTTGCGGGGGGGCGTGCGGCCCGAACCGCGCATACGCTGCTCGCGGAGCTCGGCGCTCGACGGCCACGGCTCGGCGCGGCCGCTGCGCCACGCCGGCGGAACACCACTGGGCCAGTGGCCGGAGAGCAGGTAGCCAAGCGCGATCAGCCAGAAGCCCTGCACGACCGGGACCGGCGATCCGATCGGAAACAGAACGAGCACGCCCGTGAAGATGCCGAGGTAGCCCATGAACCGCGTCAGCAGGCCGATCCGCATCGCGTTCAGAGCGATCATGACGAAGCCGATCGCGAGCAGCAGCGAGGCGAACTGGCCGAGCAGGGGCAGCAACGCGAGCGCCCCCGAGCCGGTCAACTTGTTCGCCTGCTCGTAGGTCTGATTGCCGTGGCTGACGAAGTCGTTCGCCTTGATCGCGATCGCGATCGCGTAGGCGATTCCCACGAGCGCCGCGACAACCGCTCCGGTGATCGCCAGGTATCGCACGAACGAGCGAACGTCGCCCTTGCGCGCGTTGATCGCGCCGTACAGGTAGCTGAGCGTGGCGGCGACGGCGCACAGCCCGATGCCGTTGACGATCGCCCCGATCAGGTCGAGCGGATAGCGCTTGTGGGC
>CAVURH010000006.1:0-777840 GCA_963743725.1 uncultured Solirubrobacterales bacterium | reverse complement strand
TCGGGCCGACGTCCAACGGGCGTACGACGTGGTCGTCGCTGGAGCCGCAGTTACCGGCGGTCCGGGGACCGCGGTGCGACCTGCGTAGGCCCGCTCACCCATGTGTCGGTTCTAGGGGCTGGACTCGCGCTCGGAGCGATCGCGGTTCCGGCCCCTTGCAGTCAACGACACGCCGGGCCAGAAGATCAGCTCGCCTACTACGCTCGATGCCTGCGGGTACTTCGCACGAGTGGTACCGAAACGTTCCATTCGAACGCCGGAGAGATCGATCAGACGTTCAGCTATGGCAGCGGCGTACCGGGCGGTTTCAACGTGAGTGTCACGGCGACGAGAAGCCTTTCGTTCCTGACGAGCAGCACTGACGGTGCTTGCTACACGGGACCGTTTCCTCGTCCGTAGCCAACCCGCAGCATTCACAGTGAGAGAGAGGGCGGCGCGAGCCGCCGTCTCTTCGTGCAGCGGGCGATGCGAGAGTGAGCCGGCTGGCGACCGCTCCGAGCTGGAGCGATCCGCGCCGTTCGCCCCGCGCGGGTGCGTAGCCGCCGATGGCGGGTTCGGTGCCCCAGGCGCTCCGATCCCTCATGTTGTCCACACACTGGATCGAGTCCGTGACTCCGCTCAACGTACAGCTGCCCGCCATCGCCCACACCGGGGTCCCACCCTAGGGTTTGCGAAGGAATCCACAAGCTTGCGTCCTCGGCTGTCACGTTTACTGCTCGCCGCGTGTCATGGGAGTAGTGACCACGACCACCGGAGGAACCGCAATGCTGGAGAAGGTCTTCTACACGAGCGTGCTCGTCAGCGACCAGGACAAGGCGCTCGACTTCTATACGAACGTCCTTGGCCTCGAGAAGCGGGTTGAGAACCCGACGCCCGACGGGCTGCGGTTTCTGACCGTCGGCGTCAAGGGGGACGACTTCCAGCTGGTTCTCTGGCCCGGGACACCGGGGCAGGCCGAGCCGGCGATGGGACGCCCGCCGGCATCGGTCACGATCGAGACCGACGATTGCCGCAAGACGGCCGAGGAGCTGAAGGCGCGCGGGGTCGAGTTCGTCTCGGACGTGCTCGAGTTCCCGTGGGGCTACGTCGCGCAGTTCCAGGACCCCGACGGCAACCGGCTGCAGATTCGAGAGGGCCGCTAGTCCCCGGAGCGGACGCGGCTTGGCGCCTCGGTCGCGCCTGGCGCTACTGAGATTGAGCACCTCAGGTAGCGCCGGCGCGCCGAGCGCCCGTTTCGCGCTGATGGCGGAGCGCCGGGGATCGACATCCCCCGGCGCTACTTGATGAACAGGATCTCCGAGTACTTCGGCAGGGGCCACAGATCGTCCGCGACGATCTTCTCCAGCTTGTCCGCGGCCGCGCGGACGTCGTCCATCGCCGGGATCACCGAGTCGCGCATGTACTTGGCGTGCTCGAGGACGTCATCGTGCGGCTGCTTCTCCTCGAGGTTCGCGATCTCCAGTCCCTTGATCGCGCTCGAGAGCGAAGAGATCAGCTCCTCGGCCTCGGCGATGAGCTCGGGCAGCTGCGCGTCCCGGAGCAGGGCGATGTGCCGCGCGGCGGCCGGCAGCAGACTGGTCCGGGCGATCGCCGCGGCGGTCTCGGACTCGATGTTGAGCTTGGTCACGTACTGCTCGAGGAACACCTCGTAGCGGGACTCGAGCTCGCGCTTTGAGAGGACGCTGTACTCCTCGAACAGCGAGGTGGTCTCGTCGTCGACCAGATACGGCAACGCGTCAGGCGTGGCCGTGAGATTGAGCAGCCCGCGCTTCTCGGCCTCGGCGTGCCACTCCTCGGAGTAGTTGTCGCCGCCGAAGATGATCTGCTTGTTGGCCGCGTAGCTCTTCCGCAGGATCGGCGGCAGCGCGGCCTCGAGGTTGCCGCCGCCCTTGAGCTGACCCTCGAGCTCGTCGGCGAGGTCGTCGATCGCCTCCGCGACGATCGTGTTCAGCACCGTGTTCGGGAGCGACAGCGACATGCTCGAGCCCAGCGCCCGGAACTCGAACTTGTTCCCGGTGAACGCGAACGGGCTCGTGCGGTTGCGATCGCCTCCATGCATCGGGAGCGGCGGCAGCACCGGCGTGCCGAGGCCAAGGAAGGAGCCTGGGGTGGATTCGCCAACCTCGCCCCGCTCGATCGCCCCGAACACCTTCTCGAGCTCGGATCCGAGGAAGATCGAGATGATCGCCGGCGGCGCCTCGTTGGCGCCGAGGCGGTGGTCCTGGCCGGCCGAGGCGATCGAGGCGCGGAGCAGCCCCTGATGCTTGTTGACGGCCTGGATCACGGCCGCGCAGAAGAACAGGAATTCCAGGTTCTCGTGCGGCGTGTCGCCCGGGTCCATCAGGTTCTTGCCGGTGTCGGTACCCATCGACCAGTTGTTGTGCTTGCCCGAGCCGTTGACGCCGGCGAACGGCTTCTCGTGCAAAAGACAAACCAGCCCGTAGCGCCTGGCCACGTTCTGCATCACCTGCATGGTCAGCTGCTGGTGATCGGAGCCGACGTTCGAGTTCTCGAACACGGGCGCGATCTCGTACTGGTTCGGCGCCACCTCGTTGTGGCGCGTCTTGACCGGAACGCCGAGCTTGGACAGCTCGCGCTCGGTCTCGAGCATGCAGGCGAGGATCCGCTCCGGGATCGACCCGAAGTAGTGGTCATCGAGCTCGTGGCCCTTTGGCGGCTTCGCGCCGAACAGCGTCCGCCCGGTCGTGATCAGGTCGGGCCGCTCGAAGTAGTACTGCTCGTCGATCAGGAAGTACTCCTGCTCGGGGCCGACGGTCGTGAACACGCGCTGGGCGGCGTTGTCGCCGAACAGCTTGAGCGCGCGGATGGCCGACTTCGACAGCGCGTCCATCGAGCGCAGCAGCGGGATCTTGTGGTCGAGCGCCTCGCCGGTCCACGACGCGAACGCCGTCGGGATGCACAGCAGCGCGCCGTTCGGGTTCTCGAGGATGAACGCCGGGCTGGTCGGGTCCCACGCGGTGTAACCGCGCGCCTCGAACGTAGCCCGAATGCCGCCGGTGGGGAAGCTCGACGCGTCGGGCTCGCCCTGGATCAGCTCCTTGCCGCTGAACTCGGCCAGTGCCGTGCCCTCGCCGGTCGGGGCGTAGAAGCTGTCGTGCTTCTCGGCCGTCGAGCCGGTCAGCGGCTGGAACCAGTGCGTGTAGTGGGTCGCGCCCCGCTCGAGCGCCCACTCCTTCATTGCCAGCGCGACGGCGTCGGCCGTGGAGGTGTCGAGTGCCTCGCCGCGCGCGAGGGTCTGCTGGAGCCGGCGGAACACGTCCTTGGGCAGCCGCTGGCGCTGGATCGCCGGACTGAAGACGTTGGAACCAAAGACCTGGTTGTCCGGGACGGTCAGGTCGGGGGCGCCGAGCGCGCCACCGTTGGGGGTCCACTGGGCTGCAAGAACGTTGTGCTGACGGGTGCGAGGCATGCTGATTGTCTAGTTCCTTCCTATGACGCCGGAGGGGTGGGCCACCATCCCAAGGCGCACATGTTTACCCGGCCCCGGAGCCCGAGGCGTGATCGCTGAGGTTAGGTTATGACACCCAGACGGTCTTTATCCATATGTCCAAAACCGCCCGAGATGCGAGCGCCGCCGGGCGAAGAACCCGCTGTTTGGGGGAAAGCATGAGCCGGACGGAAATCTCCCTGGCCGCGCGCTTCCGGGGTTAGAGCGGTGGTAATACTGCGGTCGTGCCCTACAACGCAAAGCTCGGGCCGACCGTCTATCTGCCGGCGGCCGACCGCTACGAGCAGATCCAGTACCGCCGCTGTGGCCAGAGCGGCCTCAAGCTACCGGCGATCTCGCTGGGGCTGTGGCAGAACTTCGGTGACGACCGGCCGCTGGCCACGAGCCGGGCGATCGTTCGCCGCGCGTTCGACCTCGGGATAACGCACTTCGATCTGGCCAACAACTACGGGCCGCCGTACGGGAGCGCGGAGATCAACTTCGGACGGATCCTGGACGAGGACCTGCGGCACTACCGCGACGAGCTGATCATCTCGACCAAGGCGGGTTATGACATGTGGCCCGGTCCGTACGGCGAGTGGGGCTCGCGCAAGTATCTCCTCGCCAGCCTCGAGGCGAGCCTGAAGCGGATGCGACTCGAATACGTCGACATCTTCTACTCGCACCGGTTTGACCCGGACACGCCGCTGGAGGAGACGATGGGCGCGCTCGACGCGGCCGTCCGGACGGGCAAGGCGCGCTATGTTGGGATCTCCTCGTACGGGCCACGCCGAACTGAGGAGGCGGCGCGAATCCTGCGCGACCTCGGCACCCCGCTGACCATCCACCAGCCGTCCTACTCGATGCTCAACCGCTGGGTCGAGGAGGACCTCCTCGACGTGCTCTCCCGCGAGGGCGCGGGCGCGATCGTCTTCTCACCGCTCGCCCAGGGTCTGCTGACGAGCAAGTACCTGGAGGGGATCCCCGATGACTCGCGCGTGCGCCGTGGCAACTATCTGTCCGAGGAGCTGGTCAGCGACGAGAACCTGAGGCGCGTCCGCGCTCTGAACGAGATCGCGAAGCGGCGCGGTCAGAGCCTCGCCCAGCTGGCCATCGCCTGGGTGCTTCGCGATCCGCGCGTGACCTCGGCGCTGCTCGGCGCGAGTAGCGCCACGCAGCTCGAGCAGAACGTCGCGGCGCTGGGGAAAACCGACTTCGACCCGGCCGAGCTCGAGGAGATCGATCGGTACGCCGTCGAGGGCGACATCAATATCTGGAAGGAGTCGAGCACCGAATGAACTATCCAGTGACGGTCCTTGTCGACTACCCGGAGCGGCAGTTGAACCGGCTGAGCAGCGCGCTGCGCATCATCTACGCGATCCCGATCCTGATCGTGGTCGGAGTGATCGAGGGCGGCTCGGTGACGCTCGGAACCGGGTCGCGGACGTACGCGTTCACCGCCAGCGGTGGGTTCCTGTTCATCGCCACCCTGCTGATGATCGTGTTCCGCGAGCGCTACCCGCGGTGGTGGTTTGACTGGAACTACGCCCTGCTGCGCTTCAGCACGCGCGTGACCGCATACATTGCGCTGATGGATGACCGCTACCCCGCGACCGAGGATGAGCAGGCGGCGCACGTCACGCTTCCCTACCCGGATGTCAAGACCGAGCTCAACCGCTGGCTCCCGATCGTCAAGTGGCTGCTCGCGATCCCGCACTACGTGGTCCTGTTCTTCCTCACGCTCGGGGCCGTGCTGGGTGCGATCGGTGCGTGGTTCGCGATCCTCTTCACCGGGCGCTACCCGCGCGGCATCTTCAACTACATAGAGGGCGTGATCCGCTGGCACGTCCGCGTGCTGGCCTACGCGGGCCTGCTCGTGACCGACCGCTATCCGCCGTTCTCGCTGAGCTAACTGCTAGCCGGTCTTGACGACCACGCCCGAGGCGTTCACATAGGACTGCTGCGGCTGGCTCGTGATCAGGACCGAGAAGGTCCCGGCCGGGATCGCGCCGCCGGCCAGGCGGGCCTTTGCCTTGCCGTTGAGACCGGCCGCGACAACGTAGCGGACCCTGTACCTGCCCGGCTGGACCGCGGTCACGGCCCAGTCGAACTTCGCCGTCTCGCCGGGCCTCAGCGCGCCGAGGGCCCAGGTGTTGGAATACGCGGTGACGGCGCCGCCGAGGCCGCCGCTCTGGCAGCTGTATGCGCAGACCCCGCCCGGCTCGGGAGCACGGTTGATGATCCACACCGGCCGCGAGTGGCTGGCCAGGCCCGGCATGTTCAGGTAGCGCCCGAACGCCTGCACGGTTGTCCCGTAGTGCGGGTCGGTGATCGTCACCGCGACGTCAGGGATCGTCTTGCTGCCGGTGTTGCGTACGGCGATCACCAGGTTGGTGTTCTGGGCCAGTCGCTGGAAGGAGGGAAACCTGGCCGTGGCGACCGCGACGGGGAAGATGCCGCTCGGCTCGTTGGCGTCCTGTCGAGTGCCGCCGCCGCACGCGGACAGCGACAACGCGGCCGCCGCGAAGGCGGCCAAGATCCCACAGCTCCTCGTTCTCCACCCGCTCAAGGCGCGCTGAACATACCACGGCTCGCCGTGCCCAAGCGACGGTTCAGACTTGGTTTTTGCTGCGCCGGTGGCGTAGGCTTAGGGTCGCGAGCCGCACCTGCGGTCACGCTGAGCCTGGGAGGACGAAAGAGATTTGATCCGAGCAGTCGCTGATCGGGCGTTCCTGCCCACAAAGAGCGTCTTGGAAGAAGTCGGGAACATGATGATCCTGACCGGCAAGACGATCGTCTCAGCGGTGCGGCCGCCGTACCCGTACGGAAGCGAGTTTGTCGGTCAATTCCTGTTCGCGATGAAGCTCTGCTGGTTCCCGCTGCTGATCTCAACGGTGGCGTTCGGATACGCGGCGCCGGGGCTCCAGGCAGCCAACTTCCTCGTCCTGTTCGGCGCGCTGGACCGGCTCGGCGGCTTCTTCGTGCTCGCGTCGATCCGCGAGTTCGCGCCGTTCGTCGACGCGATCGTGCTCGCGGGCGTGGCCGGGACCGCGATCACCGCCGACCTCGGCGCGCGCAAGATCCGCGAGGAGCTCGATGCGCTTCAGGTCCTGGGCGTCGATCCGGTCAAGAACCTGGTCGTGCCGCGGTTCCTGGCCCTGATGCTCGTGACCGGCCTATTTGACATCTATGCGCTGCTGTTCGGCATCTTCGGCGGCATCGTCGCCACGCTGGTCAACAACGCGCCGCTCGGACCGTTCTGGGCGACGTTCTTCAACAACGCGTCCACGACCGACCTGTGGGGCTCGGTCGTGAAGACGACCATCTTTGGCGCGATCATCGCGATCGTCTGCTGCTACAAGGGGATGACTGCGTCCGGAGGCGCCGAGGGGGTGGGGCGCGCCGTCAACCAGGCGGTTGTGATCGCGTTCCTGGGCGTGTTCGCGTTCAACTACGCGTTCACTCAGACGCTGCTGGCCACCCACCCCGAGATCACGACGATCGCCAAGTGATCGGCTGATGGAAGGACTCCTCGCAACACCGCGCGGCTGGATCGAGTCGTTCGGCGAGATGGTCAAGTTCACCTCTCGCATCGTCGGCGAGGTGTTCCGCCTACGCGTCCTGAGGTTCTTTGGCGAGGCGCTGCGCCAGTCCGGGATCCTGATCGTCTCCTCGACGCTGGTCATCTGGGGCCTGGTGTTCATCATCGGCCTGGAGTGCGGTGTCGAGGGCGCCTACTTCGACCGCGCCAACGGGGTACCCGCCTATGCGGGCGTGTTCGCGGCCTGGTGTGACCTGCGCGAGCTCGTCCCCTACGCGTTTGGGTACATGATGGCCGCCAAGGTCGGCACCGGGATCGTCGCCGAGCTCGGGTCGATGCGGATCTCCGACGAGATCGACGCGCTCGAGGTGATGGGGATCAGCGGCATGACGTTCCTGTGCGCGACCCGGCTGCTAGCCGCCTGGATGGTCCTCCCGTTCTTGTACATCTGCTCGATCGGCGCCGGCTTCTTCGCCAGCTACCTGGTGGTGGTACAGCAGATCGGAGACGTTTCCTCAGGCGGGTTCTTCCTCATCTTCTGGCAATTCCAGAACCCACCGGATCTCTTATATAGCTTGATAAAGGCGATGGCGATGGCGACGATCATCGTTCTCGTCGGCTGCTATTACGGCTACAACGCCAGCGGCGGACCCGTCGGCGTGGGTACCGCCACGGCGAAGTCGATGGTGGTCAATATTGTGTCCGTCCATCTCATCGGAATGCTCGGTACGCAGCTCTTCTGGGGCGCCAACCCGAGGGCACCCATAGGAGGCTGAGAGTGCGTCGTTTCTCGTTTGGAGACAAGGGCACACCGGAGGACGGCGACCAGCAGGCGCCCGAATCGGGCGAGGTCGAGAGCCAGGAGCAGCAGAGCGCGGCGCCCCCGGGCCCCGACTCGGAGTCCGAGCGCGGACAACGGGCCGCCCCAGGACCAGGAATCGGCGAGCGACGAGCCCGCGCCGATCCACTCCGATCAGGAGCACGACGGCGGCTCGCAGTCCGAGTGGGCGCCGCCGACCCAGTCCGGACCCGAGCAGCCGACACAGGTCGAGTCCTCAGCCGGCGATCACGCCGCCGCGGAGGAGCCCGGCGCCGAGGATGAACACTCGCACGCGGGTGCGGCAGCGGCCGGTGCCGCGGCGGCCGCCGGTGGCGCCGCGGCGGCGGGCGCAGCTGTGACGGAACATGAGCATTCTGCTGGTGCCGACGCCGGCCAGACCGGAGACGAGGCCGGCCAGGCTGGGGACGGCGAGCAGCCGGGGGGCTCGCGCGTATCGGTCGTGGACGAGCCGCCGACGCGGCCCGCGCCTCCGGCCGGCGCCTCCGAGGAGGAGTACAAGTGGCACACCTACAAGGTGTATCCGTCGGGGCGACCGGACGCGGTCGAGTTCATCGACACCTACAAGGCGTTCGGCCGCAACCGCATCCTGCGCGGGCTGAACATGGGCCTGCCCGAGGGGATGGTGTCGATGATCCTTGGGCCGTCGGGAACCGGCAAGTCGGTGTGCATCAAGCACATGGTCGGACTGCTCTACCCCGACGAGGGCGATGTGCTCGTCCACGGCGAGTCGGTGCCGAACATGCCCGACGACGACCTGTTCGAGATGCGAAAGAAGTTCGGGCTGCTGTTCCAGGACGGAGCGCTGTTCGGGTCGATGAACATCTTCGACAACACCGCGTTCCCGCTGCGGCAGCACACTGAGAAGGGCGAGGACGAGATCGAGGACATCGTCATGCGGCGCCTGAACGAGGTCGGCCTGGGCAACGCGTCGGACCTGATGCCCAACGAGCTCTCGGGTGGAATGCGCAAGCGCGCCGGGTTCGCTCGCGCGCTCGTGCTCGAGCCGGACATCCTGCTCTTCGACGAGCCCGACTCGGGTCTCGATCCCGTCCGCACCGCGCTCCTCGGCGAGCTGATCCTGGAGATTCACCGGGACATGATGGAGGACGCCAAGAAGCAGCAGAAGGAGCGGCTCCCGACGTTCGCGGTGATCACGCACGACATCATGAGTGCGCGCCGGGTCGCGGACTACATCAACGTCCTGTGGAAGGGGCGGATCGTTGAGGCGGGCCCGGCCGAGGACATGCTCAACTCCGAGAACCCGTTCATCCGTCAGTTCCTCGCCGGGGAGTCGCAGGGACCGCTGACGATGGACTAGTGAAGGCCGCGCCGGACGCGTCTGGATGCGCGGCCAGTGACGTGCGCGGTTACTTGCGCGAGCGCCTGCACACACCGATAGCCTCAGAACCATGACGGAGAGGCTCGAGGGGCTGGCAAGGATCGCCGCTCGGAGACCGGCGGTGACGGTCGCGATCGTGCTCGCGATCGCGGTCGCGGGCGGGCTGCTCGCGCTTGGTCTCTCGCCTTCGGCCGGGAGCGACACGTTCGTCGGCCGCTCCACATCGACCTTCCGGGCCACGGATGACGACCATCGCCACTTCGGCTCCGACGCGATCATCATCCTGATCAAGGAGCCGCTGACCGACTTGGTCGAGACCAAGGATCTCGCCACCGTCACGTTCCTGGAGGCGTGTCTGGCCGGCCAGTACGTCGTGCCGAGCGAGCAGCTCCAGTCGTTCCAGCCCGCCCCGCCGGGGGCGCACGCCCCGTACGGCGGGTACTCGAGCCCGTGCGGCAAGCTGATGGCGCACAAGCCCGTGCAGGTCGTCTACGGGCCGGGGACGTTCCTGAACCGGGCAGTGGCGGCGGTCCAGACCCAGGTGCAAGCGCTGCTGCGAGGGGCGCAGCAGGCGATCGCCTCCGCGCGCGCGGCGGCGACGCAGCTCGCGGTCGGCCGCGGCCTCAGCCGCAAGCAGGCTCAGGAAGCCGGCAATGCGGCCGCGCAGCTCGAGCAGCAGCGACAGCTTCAGCAGCTCGAGCAGCTCTACCTGAGCTCGGGCATCACCGGCACGCCGCGGATCGACGACCCCCAGTTCATCCCCGAGATCGTGTTCGACCAGACACGCGGCGTGAATCAGCCCAAGGCCCGGTTCGCCTACCTGTTCCCGACCGCCAACTCGGCCCTCATCCAGGTCCGGCTGAAGGCGAGCCTGAGCGACGCGCAGCAGGCCCAGGCGATCTCGTGGATCCGCCAGGCGGTGGAGATGCCGATGTTCCGCTCGGCGTATCGCGGCACGTACACGGTCACCGGCGCGCCGGTCGTGATCAACGATCTCGCCTCGACGATCACCGGCTCGATTGCGGGTTTGCTGATCGCGGCGCTGATCGTGATGGCGGTCACGCTGCTGCTCGTGTTCCGGGGCCGGCTGCGGCTGCTGCCGCTCGCGATCGCGTTGGCGGCCGCCGGAATCACGTTCGGCGCACTGTCGCTGGTCGGTGGCTCGCTGACGATGGCGTCGATCGCGGTCCTGCCGATCCTGATCGGCCTGGCCGTCGACTACGCGATCCAGTTCCAGTCGCGGGCCCGAGAGGCAGCCCGCGACACCGGGACGGTCGAGGACGCGGTCACGCGCGCGGCGGCGATCGGGGCGCCGACGATCGCGACAGCGGCGCTTGCCACCGCCACCGGCTTCCTCGTCCTGCTCCTGTCGCCGGTGCCGATGGTGCGTGGCTTCGGGTTGCTGCTCGTGGTCGGGATCGTCGTGGCGTTTCTCTGCGCACTGACCGGCGGCTCGGCCGCGATGGTGCTGGCCGACCGCGACGGCGGTTCGTTCGGCGCGTCGATGCGCGGCGCCGGCGAGATCGTGCGCGAAGCGCTGGCTCCCCTTGCCCGGCTGCCTGTTCGGCTCGGCGAGCGGCTCCGCGCACCGGCGGTCGCGGTCCTCCGAGGCGCGGCGGCGCGGCCGGGGCGCGTGCTCGCGCTGGGGGCGCTGCTGGCGGTACTGGGGTGGCTCGCGGACACGCAGACCTCGGTTCAGTCCGACGTGACCAAGCTAGTGCCGTCGAACATGCCGGCGCTGCGCGGCCTGCACACGCTCGAGAACGTCACCGGCGTTTCCGGCGAGGTCGATGTCGTGGTCCACGCCAAGGACGTGGCCACTCCAGCGACCGTCAACTGGATGAAGAACTACGAGAACGCGCTCTTCACCCACTACGGCTACGTGGAGACGAAGGGCTGTGCCCACTCGACCCTGTGTCCAGCCCTGTCGTTGCCGGATCTGTTCGGCGCCGGAACGACCAGCTCGCAGAGCAGCTCGCAGCTGAGCGCCGCCCAGATTCGCGCTCTGCTCGCGGCCGTGCCCGCGTACTTCTCCCAGGCCGTGATCACGCCCAACCGCACGGAGGCTACGCTGGCCTTCGGGATCCGCCTGATGCCGCTCGCCAAGCAGCAGCAGGTGCTCGACTACATGCGCTCCCATCTGCATCCGCCTCCGGGCGTGACCGCACAGCTGGCGGGGATCCCCGTGCTCGCGGCCGAGGCCAACGCGCAGCTCTCCTCGCCCGGACACCGGCTGCTGATGCTGCTCGCCGGGCTGATCGCCGTCGGCCTGGTGCTGTTGGCGGTGTTCCGGCAGCTCGAGCGGGCCGTCGTTCCGCTCGTGCCGATCGCGCTGGCGACCGGCTGGTCGGCGCTGATCCTGTTCGTGATCGGCATCCCGCTCAATCCGATGTCGGCGACGCTCGGCTCGCTCGTGATCGCGATCTCGACCGAGTTCAGCGTGCTGCTGTCCGAGCGCTTCCGGCAGGAGCGGGCCGCGGGCTATGACGCGACCGCGGCGCTGGCCCGCACCTATCGGAACACGGGTGCGGCGGTGCTGGCGTCGGGGATCACGGCGATCATGGGCTTCGCTGTGCTGATCCTCTCCAACATCACGATGCTTCGAGACTTCGGCTTCGTGACCCTGATCGACATGACCGTCTCGCTCGGCGGAGTGCTACTCGTGCTGCCCGCCGTTCTGGTCATCTCCGAGCGCGAGGATCTGCTCCAGAGCGCACGCGACGCGAGGCGCCGGGCCGCCGGCGCGCTGCCGCGGCCGCGGCGCCGAGCACCCGTGGCGTGAGCGACTCGCCCCCCGAGGAGCCAGCCCGGCTCGATCCCGATCTGGCCGCCGCAGCGGCCGGCGCCCGCCCCGTCGAGAAGCCGAACCCGGTGATCGACACGCGCCCGTACCGGTGGACGATCGGGATCTTCGGGCTCGTTCTGGTGATCGCCTTCTCGGTCTACCTGTTCGCGTCTCATGGCCTGGGGACGGCGGGCGTGCCGCCGGGCAAGCGGCTGCATCTATTCGTCGCCCCTCTGGCCAATTCCTCGCTCAGCGGCGACGCGAACGTCAACCCGCGCTGCAATCCCCAGCACCCCAACCCGCAGGCCCTCAACGTGTGCGGCCGGACGCCCCTCGTCCTCGGCTTGTTCGTGACCGGCTCGACGGACTGCGAGCGCGAGATCGACATCCTTCAGGCAGTGTCGCGCCAGTACTCGCCCACTCGGGTCCAGTTCGCGGCCGTGGCCGTCCAGGCGAGCAAGGCGAAGACGGCCGCGCTCGTTCGCTCCCACCACTGGACGATCCCTATCGCCTATGACAAGGATGGCGCCGTAGGCGCGCTGTACGGGGTTGCGATCTGCCCGATGGTCGAGCTGGCGCGACGCGGCGGGACGGTGGAGGATCGCCTGATCGGAAACCACTGGCTTTCTCAGGCGCGGCTGCAGGCCCGGGTCGACCGGCTGCTGAGGACCGGGCCGTGAGCGAAGAGGTTGACCTCGCCGCGGCGCCCGGCTTCATCGCCCCCGAGCTGCGCGCGGAGTTCCCCGGCCTGCGACTCGACTGGCTGACCATCGACTTCCGCCCCGGTCCGAGCCCGCGCGATCTGCAGCGCCGGCTCGCCGACCTATCCAACCGCTATCGCGGCGCCAGCGTCGTGGCGATGCGGACGCAGCCGATCCCGCACGCATACCGGTCCTTCTTTCGCCAGGTCGGGCTCGATCCCGACGCCAACCGGATCCCGAGCGAGGAGGCGGCGGTCTCGCGGCTGCTGCACGGCGGCTTTCGCTCCGAGGGCCTGATCGAGGACGCGCTGCTGATCGCCGTGGTGGAGACCGGCGTCCCGGTGTGGGCGATTGAGGCGGAGCGTGTGGACGCGGGCGGGCTGGGGATCCGGACCAGCGTCGCCGGGGACCGGCTCGGGACCACGGAATACGCCAGCGACCTGCCGCCGGGGCGGCTCGTGGTGGCAGACGCGAACTGCGTCCACGCGATCCTGTTCGGCGAGATCGCGCCGGGACACGGCGTCGGGTCGCGGACGCGGAGGGCGACCGTGTTCGCCGTAGGGGTCGACGGGGTGCCGAGCATCCACCTGGAGGAGGCATTGTGGGTTTGCCTCGAGGTGTTGAAGGCCGGCGTCGGAGGGTAATTCGAGTGGTAAGCTGGGCTGGCCCACCAAAGGAGGGGGTGGTTATGGAGCTGCTCGAACATCTGATCAGCGCACCCAGCGCGCCACTGACCGTCACGGAGGACGAGGAGCGCGCGGCCCGTAAGTCGCTGCGCCGCCAGATCGCGCGCCTCGAGCGGGAGCTGTCCGACGCCTTCGTGACCACCTTTCAGATGGGCGGACCGCCATTGGTGAGCGAGGGGTCCGGCGAGGCCAGGCTCCTTGACCTCGGCGAGCTCGAGCGCGTCCGCGATGCCCTCGCCGAACGGCTGGCCGGCGCTCGCGCCGCGATCAGCCGGCTCGCCGATCAGCAGGCCGAGAAGCGCCTGTGCCTGGAGCGAATGATGCTCGAGCCCGGCAAGTACCGATTCACGCGCGTGTCGATGCGCGACATCGGCGAGTCGGGTTGCGGTGTCTGGGAGGTCAGGCCCCGTCTGGGCCTGATCGGCATGCTGATGGGCTGGTGGCAGGTCAAGCTTTCCTCTGGCTGTCCGTTAGCCTGGGGCCGCGGAGCAACTTCGCGGCCCTGACAATCGCCGGATAGTCTGATTGTGTGCGGGCATTGCTGCGTACCGGTACCGGCGCTGTGCTGGTCATCCTCATCATGTTCATCGGCAGCCTCGTGCTGTGGATCGGCACGCCGCTGCTGTGGCTGTGGATCGGGTCGCAGATTCAGGGCGCCACCTCCTCCCTCGGTGCCGCGCTGGGGACGATGTTCATCGGGGTCGTGGTCACGATCGGCATCGTGGCCACGATCCTGGCCAAGCTGAGCAACGTCTACCGCCACAACTGCGAGCTGAGGGGGCTCGGCGATCCCGGGCACTTCGTGCTCGAGGGCGTGCTCGTGGTCAGCGCCGGCTTCACGCTGGTCGCGTTCGTGATCTGGTTCTTCTTCTTCGCCGGGACCAGCCCGGTCCCGGTCGGGATTCAGATCTAGTGGCGTGATTCGGAAATTGGGTGGCACCGAGAGTGGTCGCTGGTGGATGCTGGGCGAGGACGCAGGAGCCGACGCGCAGCAGCGCTGCGCGAGGCGACGAGGACAAAGCCCAGCGCCGCCAGGGGCCGCTCGACTGCCATCCAATTTTGGATTACGCCACTAAGTGGCTGAGGGCCGGTACGGCCGCCGGCCCCGCGCCGCATGATGACGCAGGGCCGGCGTGGGGGTACAGGTCTTAGGCAGGCACGAGCTCGAGGACGGGCCGCAGCTCCCGCGGCGCGCCTGGTTCGAGTGAGGATGCGAATCGCTCGCAGGACTGCAACTGCGTCGCCAGCAGGTTCCGCTGACGCTCGGTCAGCTTTCCAATTGGCTTGATCTCACTGATCTGGTTACGCGCAAGGAACTTCCGGCACCGATTAATGCCCCAGCGCCGCTGACTCATCAGCAGCTCTCCCACTGACCAGCTCGCCGCCTCGTCCGGGCAGGCAAGGATGATGTCCGCGGCGGAAACGTCACCGTCCGCGATCCGTCGCTTGAGCTCCGCGCGCGCGAGCCGCACGTGGTTGGCCCGAGCTAGAGCCTGCATCCGTTGAGGCTCCGGGGTCACCCCGATGGTCTGGTCCATGTAATTCTCTCTCTCCCTCTACATCAGGTCCGCCTCCGAGCGGACATGTTTGATCGTCCCAGAGGGTGCACACGCGCAGCGGCACGCGTGCCCAATGCCCAATGGGTCCTGCAACTGGCTTTATGAACGTCAGACTTCTTCAGGCCCCTGCTGCGCCCCAACCACCTAACCGTGGTGGCCCTCACGCGGCTTGGCCCATAACCGCTCGACGGGGGGAGAAGCTACCGGGACCGCGGGGGTAACAGCAAGGTCACAAGTCGCGGAGGATGTGCTCATAGCGTGTTTTTTCTGTTGCCGAGCTCTTGTGCAGGACTGGACAATCTCGCGGCCGTCAGTAGGCCGTCCAGTAGCGGTCAGTCGTCGCTGGGAAGTGAGCCGTGCTCGGCTTCGAAGTCGCGCTTGACGCGGCCGAAGATCGCCAGCGCCTCGTCCAGCGTGGCGGGGTCGTGGGTGGCCATCACGCTCGTGCGCAGCAGTGCGCCGCCCGGCGGGACGGCAGGATGGAGCGCAGTGTTGACGAAAACGCCTGCGTCGTAGAGCGTTTTCCAGAGCAGGCCCGCGTTCCAGTCGTCGCCGACCACGACCGGCACGACCGGCGTCACGACCTCGGTGCCGTCGGGAAGCCGGGTCGGCGGGACGACCTTGAAGCCGAGCTGGCTCAGGCCCTCGTGGAGGTAGCGCGCGTTGGCCAGGACCTTGGCGAACAGCTCGCGCCCCTCGTCTGAGCGGCAGATCCTGACCGCCGCCAGCGCGGCCCCGACCGCAGCCGGCACGGCCGCGGCGGTGAACATGAACGGCCGCGACTGGATCCGCAGGTACTCGATCACGTCCGCGGGCCCGGCGATCACGCCGCCGCAGGAGGCGAGCGACTTGGAGAACGTCGCCATCCGGAGGTCGACGCGGTCCTCGACCCCGAGCAGCTCCGCGGTGCCGGCGCCGCGGGCACCGAGCACGCCGAGGGCGTGCGCCTCGTCGACCATCAGCCTGGCGCCGAAGCGACCGCACAGATCGGCGATCTGCGGCAGCGGCGCGACGTCGCCCTCCATTGAGAAGACGCCGTCGACGACAACGAGGATCCCGCCGCCGTCCGACTGCGCCCGCTCGAGTGTCCGCTCGAGCCGGTCCATCCGGTTGTGGCGGAAGGCCCGCAGCTTGGCTCGGGAGAGGATGCAGCCGTCGAGGATCGATGCGTGGTCGCCCGAGTCGGCGATCACCGTGTCGCCTGGGGCGAGGATCGTGCCCAGCGCTCCGAGGTTGGCCTGGTGCCCCGTGGTGTAGACGAGCGCGGACTCGGTCCCGAGCCACTCGGCCAACTCGCGCTCGAGCTCGAGATGCAGGCCGATCGTCCCGTTCAGGAAGCGCGATCCGGTCAATCCCGTGCCGTAGCGGTTCAGCGCATCGAGGGCGCCCTGCTTGACCCGCTCGTCGCCGGTGAGACCGAGGTAGTTGTTGGAGCCGAGCATGATCCGGCGCCTGCCCTCCATCTCGACGATGGGGAGGGTGGGTCCCTCGAGCACGCGGAAGTACGGGAGCATGTCGTGCTCCTTGGCTGCGTTGAGCAGCTCTAGGCGGTCGAACTCGCGAGCCTTGGCGAAAACGTCGATCGAGGTGGGCATGTAGGTTTGGGCCAGATGGCGGTCGAGGTACGTCCCGTCGCGGGCAAGCGCGACCTGAACACGTTCATCAAGCTGCCGTGGCGGCTCTATCGTAACGAGCGCAACTGGGTTCCCCCGCTCCTGCTCGAGCGAAAGCGCTTCTTCGACCGCGAGCGGAACCCGTTCTTCGCCCACGCGGACGCGCAGTATTTCCTCGCCTGGCGAGATGGCCGGGCCGTAGGACGGATCACCGCGCACACTGACAGCAACTTCAACGAGTTCCAGGACAACGCGTGGGGGATGTTCGGGTTCTTCGAGTGCGAGGACGACGCCGAGGCCGCGCACGCACTACTGGCCGCCGCCGAGGAGTGGCTGCGGCCCCGCGGCCGCGATCGGATGGTCGGCCCGATGGACTTCACGACAAACGACGAGTGCGGCGTGCTGATCGACGGCTACGACCTGCTGCCGACGATCCTCACCAACTGGCATCACCCTTACTACTCGGGGTTGCTCGAGGGCTACGGGCTGACCAAGGCGATGGACCTGTACATGTGGGACCTGAGGGTCCAGGAGCGCGACAAGGTCCATCCGGCGATCTGGCGCGCGGCGACCGAGGTCGAGTCCAAGCACGGGATCACGGTCCGCCCGATGCGCAAGAAGGACATGGAGGCGGAGATCGGCCGCTTCCTCGAGGTGTACAACGCCGCCTGGGAGCGCAACTGGGGCTTCGTGCCCCTGAGCGAGGACGAGGTCCGCCACTACGCGAAGGATCTGAAACCGATCCTGGACGAGAACTGGGCATTCGTGGCCGAGAAGGACGGCGAGACGCTCGGAGCGGCTCTGTCACTGCCCGACTACAACGAGGTGCTGGTGCGGCTGAACGGCCGGCTGCTCCCGTTCGGATGGGTCAAGGCGCTCTGGTATCGGCGCAAGATCGACCGCGTCCGCGTGTTCGCCCTCGGCGTCAAGCGCGAGTGGCAGCACACCGGGATCGCGGCGAAGTTCTATGAGCTGCACTTCGACTCCGCCGCCCGCACCCCCCAGAAAACCGGTGAGACGGGCTGGATCCTCGAATCGAACAAATCGATGAACCGAGCGATGGAGGGGATGGGGGGAAAGATCGTCCGCACCTACCGGGTGTTCGAGAAACCTCTTTGAACATGACCGCGGACGCTGGCAAGATGTCCTCTGGATGAGCGAGATCGAGCTGCCCGCCGAGGACGTGCTGGAGGAAGAGGAGACCGTCGACGGCCTGCCGGTGCTCGCCGAGGTTCGGCCGATCGAGCCGGCCGCCCGGCCCGCTCTGCCCGCCGTGCAGGCTGCGGCGGCGGCCGCAACCGGATTCGTTGCCGGGGCCGCCACCGTTGCGCTGGTGCGGCGCCACACAGCCCGCAAGCTGTCCCGGGGCCAGCGTCGCACCCGCCGAAACCCGGTCGACATGCTCCCGGTCGTCGGCTCGCGCACGTTCCTGGTCGACGTGCACATGCTCGCCAAGCCGGGCGAGTGAAGCTCCCCGAGGTCCGGGTCGAGGTCCGCCCGCGTTCGCCGCTCGCGCTGCCTCGCCATGGCGGGCTCGACGGTTTGACGCGCGTGCGCGGGGGCGTCGTCCAGCGGTTGCTTCACGTCGGCGACGAGCCCGTGGTTGTGCGGGTGGCGAAGGCGGGGAACGCTCGGGTGCTGTTTGGCGCCGTCGCGGCGGACCGAGACCTCGCGGAGGCGGGGGTCGAGCGGATGCGGCTGGCCCTCGGCGTCGACCACGACCTGAACACCTTTCACGAGCGCTTCCGCTTCGACCCTCTGATCGGTCGGGCCGTGCGCCGGTTTCCCGGTCTGCGCGTCCAGGGGCGCCCGGACCCCTTCGAGGCGCTTGTGTGGGCGATCTCCGAGCAGCTGATCGAGTCCGAGCGCGCGGGCGAGATCCAACGAAGGCTGATCTTCCGGCTGGGGCGCCGGTGCGAGCGAACCGGCCTGCGCGATGCGCCCGGCGCCGTCGCCGTGGCTCGCCAGTCGCCCGCCCGGCTCGAGTCATTCGGCCTCTCCGGCATGCGCGCGATCACGATGGTGCGGGCGGCGCACGAAGTGGTGTCGGGGAGGGTTGACCTCTATGGCGCCGATCACGAGCGCGGGTGGCGGCGGCTGCGCTCGATCCCGGGGATCGGGAGCTGGACGGTCCAGAAGCTGGCGCTGGGCGGCCAGGGCCGGATCGACCAGATTCCGGCCGGCGACCTCGCCTATCTGAAGCTGGTGGGGCGGCTGCTTCACGGCGGCGACCCCCGGGCGCGCGCGACGGAGGAGGAGGTGGAGGCGTTCTTCGAGCCCTACGCACCGTGGGCGGGGCTGGCCGGCGCCTACGCGCTGCGCAGCTCGAAGGAGACCGTCTCCCAGCGGGCGCTGGCGAGAGCCGTGGCCAGGTCCTCGTCGGTGTCGTAGCGGTCCGTCAGGCGGCGCCCCTCTGCCCTCACTGTGATCGCGCCGTGTCGGAAGGGCCACGGCGTGAGCCGTCCGTCGGCGCTGAGCTCGAGGTTGTGCGGGTCGGTGCTCGTCGGGACCGCCCGGGCCGTGCACGGCGCCCAGCCGAGGCACAGGGCTAGCGAGAGGAAGTCCCACGTCCAGATCAGGTCGCTGTTGCGCGTGAGGAGGTCGGGCGCGGCATCAAGCGAGGCCACGAGCTCGTGCTCGAAGCTGCGGCTGCTGTCGATGAAGCCGCGGATCAGGTCGGAGTCGGCTGGCTGAAGGCGTGTGAGGTCGCGCATCTCGTAGAGGCGCCGACCGTGCATCGAGACGAGCAGCGCGGCGTAGCGCGATTGCGACAGGAGGCGGCGCGGGCCCGCGCGCCACAGCTGCATGTGCGTGGCGATCGGCATCTCGATGAACGAGTGGGGGAGCCCGGTGGCCGAGTTGAGAGTCGGCTCGAGGTCCCAGGCCGCCATCCCGACGTCGTGCTGCTCGGCCGCGAGGCAGACCTCCTCGCGCGGCTCGAGCTCGCCGAAGCGCTCATTGCCCCAGGCTCGGGCAAGCTGTCCGGAGATCCACGCGTGCGAGGCCTGGCCGATCGCCAGCACGCCCCGGTCGTCCTCGCGCAAAACCATTCAGTTCGGCTCAGGTCGTCGGGCCGCGGAGGCCCTCGAGCAGCCGGCGCACGGTCTGGCCCATCTCGGCACGCGCCTGCTCGGGATCGTCGGCGCGGGCGACGACCATCGCCGCCTCGTCGAGCGCCCCGAGGAGCACGTGGGCGAGCGCCCGCGCGGGCTGGTCGATCAGCCGGCCGGCGTCGATCGCCCGCTGGAGCGCGGTCTCGAGCATCCTGAGCGCGTATTCCCCGTCCGCCGCGCGCCACACGTCCCAGCCGAGCACCGACGGCCCGTCGACGAGCATGATCCGCTGCACGTCGGGTCGCGCGCTCGCGTCGAGGAACGCGTCGGCACCGATGACCAGCGCTTCCCACGGATCGGAGCTCTGCGTCGCCGCCTCCATCACCTGCTGGGTCGTCTCGGCGCTGATCTGCACGAGCACGGCTCGGAACAGGTCCTCCTTGCCGCCCTTGAAGTGGTGGTACAGCGCCCCGCGGGTGACGCCCGCCTGCTGCACGATCTCCTCGGTCCCGACCGCCGCATACCCGCGCGCGGCGAACAGCTCGCGAGCGGCCGCAACAAGGGCGGCGATCGTCGACTCGCGCTGCTGCGCCTTGGTTCGGGGGCGGGAGGTGTCGGTGGCGGTGGCGGGGGCTGCGTCGCCCGGCGGGGGCGCTGGCGTTCGGGCTCGCCACCGCGTCGCCGCCCGGCGGTGGCGTGGCAGCTTCGCCGCCCTGCGGGCCCAAGGCAGCTTCGCCGCCCCCCGCGCCCTTGACATGCATACTGCCTGTATGTGAAGATGCGTACACCCTGTACGCCACATTATCGCTGAGGTGTCGGATATGCCTGAGATCCAGCTCACGCAAGGGACCGTTCACTATCGCGACGAGGGCTCGGGACCGGTCGTCGTCCTGATCCACGGCCTACTCGTGAACGGCCACGTCTGGGACGGCGTGGTCGAGAGGGCGGCCGAGGACGCGCGTCTGATCGTGCCCGACCTCCCGCTCGGCTCGCATCCACGGGCGATGAACGACGGGGCCGACCTGTCGCCGCTTGGCGTCGCAGGTTTGATCACCGAGCTCCTCGAGCGGCTGGCTCTCGAGGACGTGACGCTGGTCGGGAACGACACCGGCGGCGCCCTCTGCCAGCTCGTCTGCGCTCACCACCCGGAGCGGGTCGGTCGGTTGGTGCTGATCAACTGCGACGCGTTCGAGAACTTCCCGCCGCCGGCCTTCCGAGTCCCGGTCAAGGTGCTCGCGCGGGTACCGGGCGCGGTCGCGGGCTTGGAGCTGATGGGCCGGACGCGGGTCATGAGGCGCGCGACGATGTCGATCGCACCGCTCACGGTCCAGCCGATCCCGGATGAGCTGTTGCGATCGTGGATCGAGCCGCTGCGCGATCGCGGCGTCCGCCGTGACCTCGTGCACTTCCTCAGAGCCATCTCGCCGCGTGACACGCTCGACGCGGCTGAGCGGCTGCGTGGCTTCAAACGGCCGGCGCTGCTGATCTGGGGTCTGCGCGATCGCTTCTTCCCGCGCGCCGAGGCCGACCGGCTTGCCGCGACGCTCCCCGATGCCCGCCTTGAGACGGTCGAGAACGCAAGAACGTTCGTACAGTTCGACGCGCCCGAACGTGTTGCGGAGCTGATCGTCAGCTTCGCCGCGCGCGGCGCGCCGGTCTCGGCGTGACATGATCGTTCGCGTGGAGTCACACGCGATCACGACGCTCGATCAGCTGCGGGAGGTCTATCCGCCTCCGGCCGAGCGATCCGTAAACAAGGAGGTCGACCACCTCGACGAACACTGCCGCCGATTCGTCGCCCTGAGTCCGTTCGTCCTGATCTCGAGCTCCGACTCCTCGGGCGCGTGCGACGTGTCGCCGAAGGGCGGACCACCCGGGTTCGTTCACGTCCTCGACCGGTATCGCCTGCTGATCCCCGACGCCACCGGCAACCGACGGCTCGACGGGCTGCAGAACATGCTCGAGAACCCGCGCGTCGGGCTCCTCTTTCTGATCCCCGGCTTGGGTGAGACGCTCAGAGCAAACGGGCGGGTCGAGCTGACGCGGGATCCCGAGCTGCTCGACGGCCTCGAGACCGCGGGCCGTCCGGCCAAGCTCGCGCTCGTCGTGACCGTCGAGGTCGCCTACCTCCACTGCGCCAAGGCGCTTATTCGTTCAAAGCTCTGGCAGCCCGACTCCTGGCCCGACGAGCTCCCCTCGGCGGCCGAGATCCTCAACGACCACATCGGCATCGGAGACCTCGCCGCCTCGGCCGCCGCGCTCGAGGAGAGCTACACCAAGCGGATCTGAGGCGGGGCGGGGGGGCGCTTCGGGTCGCGGGGGCCCCGGGGGGACCCGGCGCATCCAGGCCACCCGGGCAGAAGAAGGCAGCAGCTCTGCGTCTGGCGTGTATGCGGTGCCGGCTGTGCCGTCCGGTGCGGGTGGCGGGGAGGCCCAATAACCTCGAAACTTGTGTCTGGCGGGGCGGGGATGGCGGTTTGGGTCTGGTGAGCAGACTTAACCTCGGTCGGTCGGCCGCCGGGACGGAGTTTTCGAGGTTACCCGCTCGCCCGCTCGCCGGACGGACCTCGCGACGCCCGTTCGCCCAGTCGCGCGGCCTCACAAACAACTGTTCCGAACACCGATACAATTCCGGCCGCCAGCAACGCCACGCCCCGCCGGCGACGCCCCCGCCCAGACGACCACATCCAACACCCCCCCAAGCCCACGCCCCGAAACCACCCTAACCCGCTACCGCGCGCGTCGGTCCCCGACCTGGTCTTCGCCGAGCTGCGCGAGGCGATCCTCAACGGCCGCTACGCCCCCGGTGAGCGGCTGCCGACGCAGCGGAGCCTGGCCGCCGACCTGAACGTGAACATGGCCTCGGTGCGCGAGGCGCTCAAGCGGCTCGAGCAGCTGCGGCTCGTGGAGGTGCGCCATGGGGACGCGACGCGCGTGCTCGACTGGCGCTCTTCGGGCGGCCTCGAGGCCCTGGCGGCGCTCGGCGCCGGCGATGCGGAGGTGATCCGCGCCCTGTTCGAGGCGCGGAGGCTGCTGCTGGTGGAGGCGGCGCGGCTGGCGGCGCAGCGGCGCACTGATGCGCAGGCGGAGCGGATCCGCGAGCTCGCCGAGGCGATCGCGATCGCGCCCTCCGACGACGCCGCACTGATCGCCGACTGGGAGTTCATGTCGGCGGTGATCGAGGCGGCGGGCAACCTCGTCTTCCAGCTGATCATGAACTCGGTCCGCCAGCTGTACCTGCCCAACGCGAACGCGTTCGCGGCTGTGGTGGCCGATCGCGCGGCGCGTGGCGAAGCTCTACGAGCAGGTCGCCCAGGCGATCGCCGGCCGCAACGCCGCGAGGGCCGCGGGCGCGATCGAGCGCCTGGCCGGGGCTCAGGAGCGTCGCATGGTGGGATCCCGGTGAACGGCCGGGTGCGCGAGTTCGTGATGGCCGGTCCGCGCCCGGGGCGTGACGGGCTCCGCGTGATGCTGTTCCTGGCGAGCCGGCCGCGCGGCGCGATGGCTGCTCGGCGCGCTCCCGCTCGCGCTGCAGGCGGCCGACAGCGTGCTCGCGATGAGCCACTACGACGACCCCGCGCAGGCGCGCGAGCTCGGTTGGGACTCGGAGGCGGTCGCCGCCCGCGGCCTGGCGCTCCGCCGCGCGGAGGGAAGGCCTTGATCCGCTTGGACGGACCGACCGGTGCCACCGCCGACGTTTGCGTGGTCGGCGCGGGCGCAGGCGGGGCCGTGGTCGCCGCCGAGCTAGCCGAGGCCGGCGCTGACGTGATCGTGCTCGAGCAGGGGCGCGAGCATGACGCCGACGGCTTCACCGCACGGCCGCCCGAGATGCTCGCGCGCCTGTATCGCGACGGCGGGCAGACGATCACGCTCGGCAACCCGCCGATCGGGCTGCCGCTCGGCCGGGGAATCGGCGGGACCACGCTGGTGAACTCGGGCACCTGCTTCCGGACGCCGCCGCGCGTGCTCGACCGCTGGCGCGACGAGTTCGGCCTGCAGCTCGACGAGGACGTGATGCTGCCCTACTTCGAACGGGTCGAGAGGTCGCTGTCGGTGAGCGAGGTTGCGCCCGAGTTGGCCGGCCGCAACGCGGCCGTCGCCCGGCGCGGGGCCGAGCGGCTCGGATGGTCGCACGGATATCTGCGGCGCAACGCCCGCGGCTGCGTGGGCTCGGGTGTGTGCGCGTTCGGATGCCCGACCTCGGCCAAGCAGCACACTGGGATCACCTACATCCCGCGGGCCCGGGCGGCCGGGGCACAGGTGCTCACCGGCGCCGACGTCAGGCGGGTCGTGGTCAGGCACGGTCGCGCCGAGGGCGTGCAGCTGGCCGACGGCCGCGTCGTGCGAGCGCCTACGGTGATCGTCGCCGCCGGCACGATCCACACGCCGCTGCTGCTCGCGCGGAGCGGCCTCGGCAAGGGCTCCGGCCAGCTAGGCCGGAACCTGTCCCTCCACCCCGCGACGGCGGCGATCGCACGGATGCCAGAGACCGTCGACATGGCCCGGGGCGTTCCGCAGAGCTTCTACATCGACGAGTTCGCGGCCGACGGAATCATCTTCGAGGGCATAGCCGGACCACCTTCGTATGCCGCCGTCTCGCTGCCGCTCACCGGCCCGCGGCACACGGAGGTGATGGCCTCATACCGCCACCTGGCCCAGTTCGGGGTGATGGTCAGTGACACGGGCCGCGGGCGTGTGCAGTCGCTCGGCGGTCGGCCGATCATCCGCTATGACCTCTCAAAGACGGACCTGGGCCGCTTCCGCCGCGGGCTACGACTCATGGACGAGCTGTTCAGGGCCGCCGGCGCGCTCGAGGTGTTTCTGCCTCTTCCGCCACGCACACGGCCTGAGAACGCCCGGCGCCAGGACCTCAAGCTGCTCGCCTTCCACCCGCTCGGTACCGCCCGCGCGGATGCGCGGCCCAGCCACGGCGTCGTCGACGGCGAGCTCGAGCTGCACGATGCCGCCGGGGTCTATGTCGCGGACGGGTCCGTTGTCCCCAGCGCGCTCGGGGTGAACCCGCAACTGACAATCATGGCGCTGGCGACGCGGCTCGCCTCAGCGCTCGCCGGAGGGCGCTAGCGGCGAGACCGCAGCCGCCTTGGCGGCGGCGTGGGCCCGGTTCTTCGCCGAGCGAACGGCCTCGGTCAGCGTGTCGATGTCGTACACGCCGTAGTGGCGGCGCCCGTTGATGAAGAAGGTCGGCGTCCCTGACACGCCGCTCTCATCGGCGCTGGCCACGTCCTCCGCCACGCGGCCTGCCCACTCGCGGCGGCGGATCTCGTCGACCGCGCGGTCGGCGTCGAGGCCGAGCTCTCTTGCGTAGCCCGCCAGATCCCTGGGGGAGAGCGAGTCCTGGTGGCCCAGCAGGATGTCGTGCATATCCCAGAACCGGCCCTGGGCCGCCGCCGCCTCGGAGGCCTCGGCGGCCAGCTGGGCCTGGGGGTGCACGTCGTTGAGCGGCAGATGACGCCACACGTAGCGGACATCGGATCCCATCGACGAGAGCAGCTCGCGGATCACCTGCTCGGCCTGTCCGCAGTACGGGCATTCGAAGTCCCCGTACTCGACCAGCGTCACCGGCGCGTCGTCGGGGCCGCGGATGTGATCGCGCTCGGGGTCCACGTCCTCGGAGAGGTCGAGGATGTCCTCGGCCGTGCGGCCGATCTGCCGCGCGCGTACCGACCCCGGCAGTCGCTGGACTCCGCGCAGCACAAGCCAGGTGACCAGCGGCGCGAGGACGACGGTCGCCAGCGCCCCGAGCTTGGCCTGGTCAAGGTCGCGGCCAGTGAAGGCCAGGCTGGCGATCAGTAGCGAGATCGTGAAGCCGACCCCGGCGCAGGTGCCGGCGGCGGTGAGCACGGGCCCGCTGAGCGGCGAGCGTGGACCGTGGAAGGCCGGGCGCGTGGCCAGCCAGGTGCCCAGATAGATCCCGATCGGCTTGCCGACGAGGTAGCCGAACACGATTCCGAGCGTGATCGGGGAGCTCACGGCGCTCGAGAGCAGGCTGCTGCTCAGATGAACGCCTGTGTTGGCGAGCGCGAACATGGGCACAATCACGTAGCTGACCCACGGGTGCAGGTCGTACTGGAGACGCTCATTGGGGGAGATCGCCGACAGCAGGCTCTGCTGGGCGGAGCGGGCGAGCGCCGGCGTCGGCTGCTCGCGGAACGAACGTGTCAGCGCGGTGGCCCGCTCGAGCTCATCGCGCGAGGGCGGGTAGGCGCTCGTGGCGAGCCCGATCACCAGGCCGGAGACGACCGGATCGATGCCCGACTTCAGCATCGCCACCCACGCCGCGACCCCGACCCCGACCGAGAGCGCGGTGCGACCGAGCGGCGCGTAGCGAAGCGCGAGCAGGACCCCGAACAGCCCTATCGCCGCCGCCAGCGCGGCCGCCGAGACGTGGTGGGTGTAAACGGTCGCGATCACGACCAGGGCGGCCAGGTCGTCGACCACCGACAGCGTCAGCAAGAACACGCGCACGCGGGTGGCCGAGCGCGGGGTCAGCAGCGCCAGCACCCCAAGTGCGAATGCGGTGTCAGTCGACATCGCCGCGCCCCAGCCGTGCCCGCCCGCCCGCCCGGCGTTGAAGGCGAGGTAGATGGCGATCGGGAGCGTGAATCCCCCGAGCGCGCCGAATACGGGGATCGCGAGGCGACGCCGCTCGCGCAGCTCGCCGAGGTCGAGCTCGCGCTTGGCCTCGAGGCCGATGACGAGGAAGAACAGGGTCATCAGGCCCTCGTTGACCCAGTGACGCAGGTCCATCGAGATGCCGGCACCGCCGATCCGGATCGACAGTGTGGTCGTCCACAGCGTCTCGTACGAATGCCGCCAGGGGGAATTTGCCCAGATCAGTGCCACCAGGGCGGCGACAAGCAGGACGAGTCCGCCGCCCGTCTCGGTGGAGAGGAAGTCGCGGACCGGTGCGGCGAGGTTCCGCGCCCACGCGGTACGGCCGCCGAAGGAGATGGCCGGTGCGTCGGCGCTCATTCGGCGGCGATTATCTCAAGCGCGGCGGTGGCTCACGGCCCCTGACCCGCGAGCACCTCATTGGTAGAGGCATCGACCACCGCGTTCGGATTCGAGATCAGATGGTGGTTGATCATCCATTGTCCGTACGCGTTCCACTCTGCCTGGTCCTGCCAGCCCCACGGACGTCCGGCGGCGGGGAAGAAAACCGGCATCGTGGCGCGGACGCTGGCCGTCGCCAGCTTCTGGTCGAGACTGGGGTTGGCCTTGACGAGGTTCTGGACCGCGGTGGTGGGATCGCGACGCGCCGACTCATAGCCGCGCGCGAGCGCCTGCACGAAGCGCCGGATCGGGTCCGAGTTGGTCGCCAGCGTCGCGCGCCGCACGACGAGCACGAGCTCGTCGTAGGTCGGCACGCCGACCGTCTCCATTCGGATCACGTTCGGGTGCTTGCCGCGCTGCGCGAGCTCGAGCGCCTCCACGTTCCAGTAAGCCCCGAGCGTGGCGTCGACGCGACCGGAGAGCATCGCCGGCACGAGGTTGGAGCCGACGTTGGTCTCCTTGACCGAGCTGACCGGCACGCCCTCGTGCTGGAGGATCGTGTCGAGATAGGCGTGCTGGTAGGGGATCCCGGCGGTCCCGACGCGCTTGCCGCGAAGCTGCCGAACGCTCGTGATGTGCTTGGAGCCGACCGAGACGATCGAGGTGAGCGGCTTTTGGACGATCGCCGCGACGGCGACCAGCGGCAGGCCGCGGTTGCGGGCCAGCAGCAACTCGGGCTCGTACGAGATCGCCATGTCGACCTTGCCGGCCGCGAGCAGCTGGAGCGGCGACGCTGGGTCGGAGGGGACCTGGACGTGGACGTTCAGCCCCGCCTTCTGGAAGTCGCCCTCGGCGAGCGCCTGGTACAGCCCGACGTGGTCGGCGTTGGGGAACCAGTCGAGCATCAGCGTGAGCGACTGTGTGGTTCCGGGTGCGGCGGTGAGCGTCGCCGACTTCTGGCCACAGGCCGCCAGGCCGAGACACAGCAGCGCGAGCGCCGGGATGGCGAGGCGTTTGGTCACGTCCGTTCTCCTCTCGGTTGTAGGGCCCATGGAATCGCGAGCCGTTCGGCCAGTGTCAGCAGGGCGAACAGCCCGATCGCGAACACCGACAGGATCACAACTGCCGCGTACGCGCGCGGCATCAGCAACTGTGCCTCCGACTGCTGGAACAGGTATCCGAGACCGCCGTTGGACCCGGCCAGCTCGGCGAAAACGGCACCGATCACGGCCACGACCACCGCGATCTTCGCACCTGTGATCGCGCCGGGCAGGGCCGATGGCAACTCGACGTGCCAGAACGTCCGCCCGCGGCTGGCGTCGAACGTCCGCATCAGCTTCAGCAGGTCCCCGTCGACGGCGGCGAAGCCCGCGAAGGTGGTGACGACGATGGGGAAGAACGCCACGAGCGCGATCACGACCAGCTTCGGCGCGATCCCGAAGCCCAGCCACAGCACGAGCAGCGGCGCGATCAGCGCGATCGGGATCGTCTGCGAGGCGACGAGCAGCGGATACACGGCGCGCCGCATCGTGTCGGAGAAGTGGATTGCGATCGCCAGCACGATCCCAGCGACCGCGGCGAGCAGGATGCCGAGCAGCACCTCCTCGGCCGTGATCAGGAAGTTCGACCACAGCAGCGAGCGGTCGGTGTAGATCGCCTTGGCGATCTGATGCGGAGGCGGCAGGATCAGCGGGTCCGCTCCGCCGAGCTGCACGTACAGCTCCCACCCCCCGAGCAGCACGAGCAGCAGTACGAGCGGGCGCCAGCCCGCGATCAGGCGCCTCATCGCGCCATCCCCAACGACCCGAGCGCCCGGGCGCGGATCTCGACCACCGACGGATCGCTGACCCCGCGGGGCCGCGGGAGGTCGACCTCGAGCTCGGCCACCGCCCGGCCGGGACGGGCCGACATCACGACCACTCGGTCGGCCAGCAGCACCGCCTCCTCGATGTCGTGCGTGACCAGCACCACCGTCCGCGACTCGAGCTCCAGCACATGGGCGAGCCAGCCCTGCATTTCCGCGCGCGTGATTGCGTCCAGCGAGGCGAACGGCTCGTCGAGGGCGAGCACCGGCTTGCCGGCCAGCAGTGAGCGAAGGAACGACACGCGTTGGCGCATCCCGCCAGACAGCTCGCTCGGCCGCGCACGCTCGAATCCCTCGAGGCCGAAGCGCTCGAACCACGGCGCCGCGGCCGATCTGGCCTCCCCCCGAGCCACGCCACGCGCGCGGAGCGCGAGGGCCGCGTTGTCGAGCGCGCTCAGCCACGGAAGCAAAAGGTCGCGCTGTGGCATCAGCACGGCCGGTTCGCAGCGGACCGTGCCCGCGTCGGGAGTCCTGGAGACCGCAGATCAGCTCCAGCAGGGTCGTCTTGCCGCAGCCGCTCGGGCCGACCACGGCGACGATCTCTCCGCGCCGCGCGCGCAGCGACATGTGCTCGAGCGCTCTCACCTCGCCGCGCTTCGATACGAACGTCCGGCTCGCGTCCTCCACCCGGACCCCTACGGGTCCCTGAAGATCGCGAGGCTCCTTCACAGGAGCCTCGATCATCACTCGTCTGCTCCCTCCGCGGGCATTACCCCACAGGTTCGAAGGGTCAGCGCCGGGTCGCTGCTCGTGCGTAGGGCGCTATCTCAGCCGGCTTTCCCGCCAGCCCCCCTGGGTTGTCAGGTGCTTATGGTGATGGTACCGCGCGCCCCGGGTACGGTAACTTCCCCGCCGTGGGGCGCATTCGCATCGGCTGTCTGACCGCGGTGGTCGTCGCCTTGCTGTGCTGCGCCGCACAGGCCTCCGCGCAGTCCACGTTCAAGCCCAGGATCCGCGGGGCGATGGGGATCATCCCCCGCCACGGCGCCACGGACATCGCCACCGGCGAGAGCGTTCCGGTCGTCTACCACGGCGGATCGGTAATGCAGGGCGTAACCGTCCACACGCTGTTCTGGGCTCCGAGCGGCTACCGGTTCGACGGCTCTCCGTCCCCGGGTGTGCTCGGCTACGAGCCGCTGATCCAGCGCTTCTTCACCGACGTCGCCAACTCCTCCGGCACGCAGTCGAACGTGTTCTCGGTGCTGCCGCAGTTCGCCGACGGCCACGGCGCCGGACGCTACGCGATCACCTACGGCGCGGCCGCGGATTCGGTCGACGACCACGATCCGTTCCCGCCCGCACGCGGCCAGTGCCCGTCGCCGGCCGGAGTCGCCACGTGCGTGACCGATCTCCAGGTCCAGCGCGAGCTCGACAAGGTGATCCAGGCGCACGACCCATCCGGACACGGCCTGCACGACCTGTGGTTCGTGTTCCTCCCGCCCGACGTCGACACGTGCGTCGCGGTCGGCGTGTGCGGAACCACCGCCTACGCCGGCTACCACTCGCTCTCGAACGAGGGTCACGGCGCGACGATCTACGCGCTCGTGCCGAGCCCGCTGATCGAGTTCACGCCCGGTCCCGGGACCGACCCTCAGGGCAACCCCGAGGCGGAGTCGGCGATCGACACGAGCGCCCACGAGACCGTGGAGGCGATCACCAACCCGGAGGGCGATGGGTGGATGGATCCGAACGGGTTCGAGGTCGGCGACAAGTGCGAGAACCCCGAGGACGGCACGCCGCTCGGCTTCGCCCCCGACGGGTCGCCGTACGACCAGGTGATCTCCGGCGATCAGTTCCTCGTCCAGATGATGTGGTCCAACACCGCCAGGGGCTGCGTACAGCGGACGACGAGCACCGCCTCGGCCCTACCCCTCCCGAGGGTCAGCCTGACCCAGTTCCGCCCGTCGGTGAGCGGGAACATCGGCTTCGCCCGAGGCGGCGTGTCGGTGGAGGCCGCGGTCGCGCGTGCCGGTGACCTGGTCGCGCTCGCGCAGGGTCGCACGCGGGCCGACGGCAGCTGGGGCCCGCTTTCGCTCATCTCGGCCTCCGGAGCGCCGCATTCGCCAAGCGACGACCGCGACGTGGTCCTGGTCCGCTACAGCCCACACGGTCCCGGAGGAACCGACGTGATCGCCACGGGCGACGGCGGCAACCCGTTCACCGAATCGGGTTGGACCGGCTGGTTCGACCTCGACAACGGCTTCCGGGTCGGCGCCCACCAGGTCAAGCTCTCGCCCTGCGGGCAGACGGGTCTGCTGACGCTCCGGATCGCCGGCAGCCCGACCGCGCCGCCGATCGAGCAGTGCAACACCGAGACCAACGTCTCGGTGATGAAGACAGGCCCGCTGACCCCGCGCACGCCGATCACGATGAGCAGCCAGGACAACCGGGCCGTGAGCCTGAGCGCCCCGAACGGCGCCCTCGTGAGCCTGACCGTCTCGCTCGGTGAGCCGGGCAGTGTGTCGACGATCGGCAACGGCCAGATCCTCTTCAACCCGAGCGGATTCCCCACCTGCTCCGCAGATCTGCGGACCCAGACCGTCCGCTGCAGCGGGCTGCGGCCGGGCGCGGGCTACACCCTCGGCGGGCGGCGCGCGCACGCCGCCGGCGGTGGCGCGGCCACCTTCGCCGGCTTCGCCAAGCCATTGCGTGGGCAGGTGCTGAGTGTGCGCAACGGCTCCGGCCGGGTGCTCACCCGGCTTCACGTCGCCCATCTGCGCGTCGACATCGCCGGCCGCCAGACGGTGCTCTCCGGCGGGACCTGCCAGCCGGGCGACTACTACGGCCTCCCGCTGCTGAGCCCGCCGACCAGCCCCGCGATCGGGGTGGGGGTCGGCGGCAACGGCACCGACTGCCCGGCCAGTGGCAGGGCCAAGGGCCTGCCCACCCGGCACATCGAGCAGATCGACGACCTGAGCGGGGGTCAGACGCTCACCGACGTGCCGGAGGTGCAGCGAACGACGCCGCTGCAGGGTGAGACGCTCTATGGCCCGTTCGTCCTGCAGGCGCGAAGCGGCCTGCCGGGGCCCGACAACACCGTCTACGCCCGGCGTGTCCCGATCTCGGTGACGATCACGCCCGCCGGCTCCAGGCACAGCGTCCTTCCACGCCCAGAACGTCGATACCACCCGCGGCCTGACGGTACGCTCTCTACGCCGGGGTGTGTACGTGGCGAGCTGGGTACTGACCGACGCGAATGGCGACACCCGAACCATCCGAACCGAGTTCGTCGAAGCACGACGATAAGGCGACGCCCGCCGATGGCGACGCGATCCCCACCGGCAAGGTCAGGCGGGCGACCAGCACGACGGCGGCGCTGGGACCGAGCGGCGCGCGCCTTGCGGCATCTCTGATCGCCAACATCGGTCGCTCGCCGGAGCGGGCTCGTGAGGTGCTCGAGGCCCGGCACGTCGAGATCGCCGATCAGGCCGTGGAGGTGCTCGGCAACCTGCGCGGAGGGGCGATGAAGCTAGGCCAGCTGGCCTCGTTCGTGGACGTCGAGTTCCTGCCCCCGGAATACCGGGCCATCTACCAGGAGAAGCTTGGTCGGCTGCGAGACGCCGCGCCCGCGATGAGCTGGCAGAAGGTGCGCGGCGTGCTAGAGCGCGAGTGGGAGGAGCCGGTCGAGTCGGTGCTCTCGGAGATCTCCCACGAGGCGGTTGCCGCGGCCTCGATTGGGCAGGTCCACCGGGGCGTGCTGACCGACGGCCGCGAGGTGGCGATCAAGGTCCAGTACCCCGAGATCGCCGATGCGCTCGAGGCCGATCTCGACGTCGCGTCGATCCTGATCGGACTCGGCAAGGCGATCGCCCCGGGTCTCGACCCCAAGATGGTCGCCGGGGAGCTGCGCGAGCGCGTGCTCGAGGAGCTCGACTTCGAGCTCGAGGCCCAGCAGCAACGGGCCTTTGCCCGCGCCTATCGCGGCCATCCGTTCATCCACGTGCCCGCGGTCGTCACGGCGCTCTCGCGCCGGCGCGTCCTCGTCTCGGATTGGGTCGAGGGGCGCAGGTTCGAGGCAATCCTGGCGCTCGAGGAGGCCGAGCGCGATCGGGTTGGCGAGATCCTCGTGCGCTTCTTCTTCGGCGCGATGGATCACGTCGGCCGTTTCAACACCGACCCCCACCCGGGCAATTACCTGCTGATGAACGACGGGCGGATGGCGTTCCTGGACTTCGGGAACACCGTGACGGTGAGCCGGGAGGTCGTTGCCCTATGGCGCCGCGCGATGCTCGCAGCGATGCGGGACGACCTGTCCGTGTTCACCGGCGCGATGGACGATCTCGGCTACGTGCGCGACCTCGACCGCCTCGATCGCGAGGCGCTGCTGACGCAGGCGGCGCTGATCGGCGACTGGTACATGCGTGATGAGGAGGTGAGGATCGATCCCGACTACGTGGCGGGGGTTGTCGCGGCGCTGATCGATCCGAGGGCGTTCGACGGAGCGATGCGGCTGACCCGCCAGATCAAAATCCCGCCGGAGGAGATCTGGCTGCGGCGGGTGGAGACGAGCGTGCTCGCCGTGCTCGGCCAGCTCCGCGCAGAGCGCAACTGGCACCGGATCATGCTCGAGCCGATGGGCGGCGAGCCGGCGACCGAGCTGGGCCGGCAAGAGCTCGAGTTCTGGAGCCGGCGCGGCTTTACAGGGCCGTCATCGGCCGCGTCAGCGCCTTGACGAACTCCTCGAGCTGGTCGGTGCGCCAGCACTCGAACGCGGTGCAGTACTTCTCGTACGCAGCGATCACGCTGTCGCCGTAGTTCCAGTACAGGCGCGGCTCGGGGTTCAGCCAGAATGTCCGGCCCGCCTTAGCCGTGATCGCCGCGAACACGTCCTCGCGGGGAGGGCGTCCGTTGGTGCGGGCGTCCCCGAGCACGATCACGGTCGCGCGGGGGTGGAGCTCGTCCACGATCAGGGCCAGGAACTCGGTCCACACCCGGCCATAGTCGGTGTAGCCCGAGATGTCGGCCACGCCGGCGTCGCGCGAGACGGCCTCGCTGGCGGCACGGAAATCGCGTTCGCGTTCGAACACCTCGGTGACCTCGGAGATCCGCTCGATGAACACGAACGAGCGCAGCTTGCGGAACGAGTCGTGGAGGGCGTGCAGGACGCTGAGAAAGAACGTCGAGGCGCTGGTCACGCTGGTCGAGACGTCGCACAGGACGAAGATCTCCGGCCGTCGCGGCCGTCGCGGCCGGTACTTCAGCTCGATCGGAACGCCGCCGCTCTGAAGCGAGGCACGCATCGTGCGGCGCACGTCGACATGGGCGTGACGCTTGCGGCCCTTGAGCTCGTGGCCCTGGGTGGCGAGCCGCCGCTTGAGCTGCGCGACCACCCTGTGGACCTGGGCGAGATCCTGGATCGGGCCGGTGGGCAACGCGCGGTCGAGCTCGTTGAGCGGGCGCTTGGGCGGAAGGCTGGACGTGCGCTCGATCAGGTCGCGCTCGAGCTCGCGCCGCAGGTGCTGCTCGAAGCGCCGCAGTTCGTCCCGCGGGACGCCGTCCCGGCGCGGGTCGTCCTCGGCGAGGTCGGGCTGCGGCTCGGTCCGCAGGCCGAGCGCGCGGCGGATGCGCTGCACGTCGACGCCGAGCACCCCCGATCCCTCGCCGCGGCCGAAGGCGGCGATCGCGAGGCGGGCGAGGTCACGCAGGGCGCCCTCGTCTCCGTCCCGCAGCGCCTGGGCGATCTGCCGGCGCAGCGTGTCGAGATTGATGTCCTGCTCGCCGCCGCCGCCGCTCGCTCGCCTCGGCCTCGCTGACGCCGCGGCGCGCGGCCTCGGCCTCGGCGGCGCGGAAGAAGAAGCGATCAAAGACGAGCTCGAAGATTCTGCGGTCCTCGGGGGACTTGGCGATCGTCGCGGCCAGCGCCTCGCGGAAGTCCCGGGGCTCGGTCCACGGCACGTGCTCGAGCGCGGAGAAGGCGTCGAGCATCTCGCTCGTGCCGAGCGCGACGCCCTCCTCGCGGAGCTCCTCGGCGAAGCTCAGCAGCTGCCCCTCGAAGCCTCCCGGCGCCCGGTCCGGGATGCCGCCGTAGATCTTGCCCTGTGGCGCGCGCGCCGAGGGGCTACGCGGCGGGTCGGGCATCCGTCGCTGCTGGCTCGAGCTTGACGCCGACTCGGGCCGCGACCGTGTCGATGTCGGTGCGGTGCTTGACGATTACGCTCATCGTGTCGCGGAAGGTGTCAGCGTCGATGTCGTCGGCGCCGAGCAGCAGCAGCGCGCGCGCCCAGTCGATCGACTCGGCGATGCTCGGCGGCTTCTTCAGATCGAGCTCGCGCACCTGGTGGACGATCTCCACCAGCTTGCGGGCGGTCTGCTCGCTCAGCTCGGGCGAGTGCAGCCGCACGATCTCGAGCTCGTGCTCGAGACCGGGATAGTCGAGCCATAGGTACAGGCAGCGCCGCTTGAGCGCCTCGGTCAGCTCGCGCGTGTTGTTCGAGGTCAGCAGCACGACCGGCTGGGTCCTGGCGTCGATGCGGCCGAGCTCGGGAATGCTGATCTGGAAGTCGCTCAGCAGCTCGAGCAGCATCGCCTCGAACTCCTGGTCGGTCTTGTCGATCTCGTCGATCAGCAGGACGACCGGATCAGGGCTGGCGATCGCGGTCATCAGCGGGCGCTGGAGCAGGAACTCCTCGCCGAAGATGTCGTCCTGGACGGCCTCCCAGCCGGTGCCGTCCGACTCGGCCTGGATCCGGAGCAGCTGCTTTCGATAGTTCCACTCGTAGAGCGCCTTGGCCTCGTCCAGGCCCTCGTAGCACTGGAGGCGGACCAGGGTCCGGTCCAGGTACTTGGCGAGCGCCTTGGCCAGCTCGGTCTTGCCGACTCCCGCCGGCCCCTCCACGAGCACGGGCTTGCCGAGCTTGGCGGCCAGGAACGACACGAGCGCGGTCGATTCACCGGGGAGATAGCCAACCGATTTGAGTCCCTCGGCGACCTCGCTGACCGAAGCGGGGCTGTGATCCATGGCCCAAGGATAGGGTTCGGAGTACTGATGGTCACTCTCGCGGTCCAGTCATCCCATCTCGGCCTGTTCACCGCGGCCCTCGCCGTGGGCCTCCTGATCGGCGTCTTCGGCCACATCATTAAGTCGCGGACGCTGATCATCACCGGGATTCTGGTCATCGGCCTGGTGAGCGCGTACTTCTCCTTCGTGCTCCAGCCCTCGGGCCGCTGACCGGTAACAAATGTGTGTAATTCGCAGTTGGGAGGGGGACGTGGGCGCATGCTTGGTGCATGCCCGAGCCAGATTCCGCCGGCCGCGAACCACCCGCCGGCCGCAAGCCGCCACCCCCCGGTAGAAAACGTCACACTCGCGACCGGGCACCGGCCGAGAGTGACGCTCGTGCCGACAATGGCGAGCAACGTCACGATCGCCCATCGCGACGAACCGAGAGTGACGTTGACCGAACCGCGGCCAGGCTCGCCGGTGCCCAGAAGGGCAACATCAGCCACGCGCAGCTGCGCGCGGCCGGTCTGACGGGCCGGGCGATCGGCCACAGGATCGCCCGCGGCAACCTGCATCCTCGTCACCGTGGCGTGTATGCGCTTGGTCACCTGGCGCTACCGCCGTTCAGCGCCGAGATGGCCGCGGTTCTTGCGTGTGGACCGCGAGCGCTCCTCAGCCACTCCTCGGCCGCACATCTCTGGGGTTTCAGGCCGGCAGGAACCGATCAGATCATCGATGTCACCGTCATCAGCAGGCAGGTCCGACAGCGACCCGGGATTCGCGCCCATCGCGCTACCGAGCTGAGCCGCGAGGACGTCTGTCAGCGAAATGGCATCCCAGTCACGTCTGCGGCGCGGACGCTGATCGACGTCGCGTCCACGCTCGAGGATCGCCAGCTCGAGCGTGCTCTGCACGAGGCGCTCGTGAGCAAGCTGCTGAACCTGGAGCAGATGCGCGTGGCGCTTGCTCGGTATCCCCGTCGCCGCGGTTGTGCCCGGCTCGTGGAACTCAGTCGCTCGTCCCAGATGACTGTTACGCGCTCAGGAGGCGAAGAGGCGTTGTACCGCCTGATCCGGAAGTCTGGCTTGCCCCAGCCGGACGTAAACGCCCGTATCGACATCTGGACTGTGGATTTCTACTGGCCTCAATTCCGCCTGGTTGTAGAGGTCGACGGCTCAGATTTTCACCGAACACGCTGGAGCGTCGAGCGAGATCGGCGAAAGGATCTCGATCTCCGCGGCCGTCACCTCGACGTGTTGCGCTTTGCCGGCGCACACGTCAAGCGTCAGCCCGAGATGGTGCTGGTGACGATCGCTCGAGCGATGAGCTAATGGGCCTCCCGGAACGTTCCGGTCCGGACTACGAACCCTCGTCGAGCGGGATCGTGAGCTGGTCATCGCCTCCCGACGCCGGCGGCTTGACGCGAGTGGCGTCGTCCGACGGCCTGCGCATCCGCTGCGTCGCTGCCTCGTCAGGCTCGCGTGGCAGCGTCGGCGGCTCCTCCGCCGGCACCGGAGGAGGCTGGCGCACGAGCGCATCGGGCCCTGCGCTCGCCGGCGGGCCCGGAGGATCGTCCGGCGGCATCTCCCCTGGCAGGGGCGGCTCTGGTCGGTGAGCGGCCCGGATCCGCGTCCCCGCGTAGGTGAGCAGGATCGCGACCCCGAGCGCCACGAAGATCCCCCACTCGATCCCGTAGCTGATCACGTTCTGGCCCGCCGCCTGGCCGCCCTGCTTGTCGAAGATCCTCCAGACGACGAGGATGCAGGTCCAGAACCCGGCCACGGTGATCACGCCGCCGTCGCCGCCGGGGACGTGGAAGGCCCGCCCCTCGGCACGCTGGAACAGCAGCGTCAGCACCCCAGCCGCGACCAGCAGCACCCCCGCCTCGACAAACGAGAACGCACCCCACGCCGTCTGCGTGTCCGCGGCCGGCGTCGCCTTGCCGGACACGACGGTGAAGAACTGGCGCTGGTACCAGGGCAGGAACATCGTCACGAACAGCCCGAGCGAGGCGTACACGGCCAGCCGGCGCTCGTGCGGAAGCTGGCGAAAGGCCCGGATCAGCCGGCCGGTGCCGGATGCGACTCGCTGGGCAGCGCTCGTGGCGTTCGATGCCTGAGTCATGAGCGCGGGGCTGCGACCACGCCTCGATTGTAGGGGTGGGCTCGGCCTAGGCGATCGGGATGTCCTGGACCTCGCTCGGCGCCGCTCGCCGGCGCTCGTTGCGCTCCAGATACCAGTCGATCAGCGCGCGTAGGGCGAGCAGCAGCTCGCGCAGCGCCTCGGCGAGGCGACGCTGGAGCTCGGGCGGGATGAGGTCACGGAGCGCGTTCACGAGCTGCATCAGCACGTCGAGGTCGCCGCCCGCGGCAGCGGGGTCGGCACCGGGCACCTGCCACCCGGCCGGTGGCGGGTCACCAGGCGACGCGGCCTCGCCGGGTCCGTGGGGATCGGCTTGGTGTCGAGACGAGGCAGCCGCGGCCGCCTCGGCGATCATCCGCTCGGCTGCGTCGGAGGCACGGTCGAGCCGCTCCTCGAGCCGGCGAAGGGCCTCCTCGGCGGCGCTATGACTCGGTTCCTGCGGCTCCATTGAACGTCACCTCCAGCGCGCCCTCCTCGAATTTCGCACCGGAGGGGTTGTACCCGGCGAGCGCCGGCGGAAGCATGATCGTACGGCGCTGGCCGTCGACGCCCACGATCAGCTCGAGGCCGATCTTCTTCAGCGAGATGTCACCCTTGCGGGCGAACGGGAGGGCCATCCGCAGGCGGGCCCCGTGATCGAACACGGTCAGCTCCTGGGTGATCGTCTTGTGCAGGATCGCCGAGGCGTCGTGCTCGCTGAACAGCTCGCCGGCCAGCCGGTCGAGCATCTCGGGCCCGATGACCTCCTGCTCGAAGTACGGGGCGCTCAGCACCGGGACGGGCCCGAACGCGGAGCGCACGAGCTCGAGGTGCTCCTCCTGGACCTTGCGCCACACGGCGAAGTAGTCGCCGACGTCGGTCGGGAACACGCGGTTGACGATCACGGCATCGGTCACATACCCGTACAGATTGAGGTAGGTGAACGTGCGCATCGCCTCGCCGATCACCATCTTGTCCGGGTTCATCACGAGCCGGATCGTGCAGCTCTCGCGGTCGCGGAGGATCTCGTTCATCTCGATCAGGTTCTGTGACAGGCGCTGGATGTCGGCGAATACGGCCTGGCTTGGCATCGGGATGTCGAGCAGTGTGCGCGCGAGCGGTCTCGCCGCGGCGAGGATCTGGCGCTCCTTGGGAAACACCTTCTCGATCCACCAGCGCGCCACGTCGGGGAACGAGAGCAGCCTGAGGGTCTCGCCGGTGGGAGCGCAGTCGACGATGATCGCCTCCCACTCGCCGGAGTGGTGCTGGGCCTGAAGCTGGAGCAGCGAGAACAGCTCGTCCATACCGGGCGGGACGGTCAGCTCCTCGGCCGAGATCCGGTCGACGCCGCGCTCGATGAACAGCTCGCCGAGCCAGTCCTGAACGCCGGACCAGTGGCGCTCCATCTCGTCCTGAGCCTTGACCTCCTGACCCCATAGGCCGTCGCCGGCCTGGAGCGGCTCGGCGCCGAACTCCGTCCCGAGCGACTCGGACAGGCTGTGAGCCGGGTCGGTGGAGATCACCAGGGTGCGCAGGCCGGCGGCCGCGCACCTGCGCGCCGTGCACGCGGCGACCGAGGTCTTTCCAACGCCGCCCTTGCCTGTGTACAGGATCGTTCGAGGCCTCATGAAGGGGGCCGAGTCTAGTGTTCAGACGCCGTCACGGCGCGATTCACTGGAAGTCAAAGTTGGCCGTGATCGGGCCCGTCGGAGCGTCGGGTGCGCGGCCGATCGGAATCGTGATCCAGCGGTCGAGCGCCGAGCTGCGCCCGGTCCAGTCCCAGGCGTAGACACTCAGTCGGTAGCGCCCGCGGGGAAGGCTGGCGATCGGCAGCGGCCCCGTCAACCCACCGGCCAGCCAGTAATTCCACCTCGGCACGCACAGGCGGTGAAACGCGAAGCAGTTGAACCCGGGATTTGTCGCGCCGGGAGCAAAGATCGTCGATTTCAGCGACGGCGGGTAGTTCTGCGAGCCGCGCAGCGCCCACTCGAGTCCGGTGCGCGGGTGCCCGTGCTTGTCGAACAGTCGCCACGCGAGCGCCGCCGGAGCAAGGACCGGGGTCTCGTAGGAGAACTTCTCCACAAAGCTCTGAGGGTCAAAGGCACCGACTGTGACCCGCCCGTCGCGGTAGACCCGCGGCGTGCCGATCACAGGCGGCTCGGTGTCCGTGTACGGAGACAGCGATCGCCCCGGCCTCAGCGGATTGAGGTACTGCCCAGATGGGCCGAGCTCGGAGACATGCACGTGCTTGAACGCGTACTTGACCGTACCGAGTCTCGTCCTGTACGCCACCGCGTACTGACCGTCGCTCACCTGGTGATCGACGTGCCAGTACTGGAACTGGCCGACCTGCACGTGCTCGTCGGGCGTCCCGACCCCGAACACCCGCACCGTGCCCGACTCGATCGGATAGACGGGCTGGGAGTTGCGCGCCTCCACATCGATCCCGATGTGGAAGTTGGCCGGTCGCAGCTCGTTGAGCCCGGCCCTGATCGCGTGCTGGCGGTGGAAGGGCCGGATCGGCCACCCGGGCCTGACGCCGCTCGGTGAGCAACCGACGGAGCACTGGCGCCCATCGGCCCAGAACGGAACCAGCCGGTCGGCGCCGGTCGGGGCCCGCTGGGCGCGCGAGATCGAGAACGGCCAGACGTCGAGGCGGAGCCCACTCGAATTAGAGATGGCGGTGTAGGTGATCCGGGAATTGATCCGCAGCTGCTGGCGGGTGGCCCTCGCGGCGACGATCGGCTTGTCGAGGGTCCAGGCGCGCGTGCCCCGGGCCGCCGGGTTTCGCGTGACGACGAAGTTCGTGCGCGGATGCTTGGCCACCGCGAGCATTTCCGGCGTCACGACGAGCGCGTGTCGAGGATGTGGGCCGGCATTCACTCGCACCCGTCCCGATTCGAGTGAGATCGCCAGCAGGTACGCGTGCCGCCGTGGGGCGATCAGCGGACGTCGACACTCGAGCCGGAGATGGGCATGCGGTATCCGGTAGCGATTGCCGCCATACGAGAAGACGAGCGTGGAGGGCTGAGCAACCACAATGCGGTCGCCGCGCTGCAGGTACAGGCCGGACCTTCCGCTCATCCGGCTCGCACCCCGCGTCACGATCACGTGCGCGGGAAGCCTGCTGATCGGAATGTGGAGATCACACGCGGCGATCAATTGATCGACCCCAACCTTCGGCTGAACCCGTCGGCCAGATCGGCGGCCGCCAGCCCCCGGGCCCGCAGATAGCCCTCGAAGCGTGCGGCATACAGGCAGTAGATGTGCTCGTGGGTCTTGCTGCACAGTTGCTGCAGGAACCCGGTGACGAGTTGATGGTAATCCACGCTGGCCAGCTGGCCGGGCTCATAGAGCGACCAGTGACCCGTGTCGTAGTGGGGCAGCTCGTGCCGGGCCTCGGCGTCGCCCTGGGCGAACAGCCGCATGGCCTCCGGGCTTCCGCTCGTACGGGCAAATTCGAGCAGGCCGATGAGCGTCTGCAAAAACGCGTTGATAACCGCTGCTCCAGGGGCGAACGAGTACAGGAGGTAGCGCCTTCCTCGGCGGGTGGTGACGCTGACGCCGGTGGTTGGAGCAGCGGTGAACACCGGCAGGGCGCGGCGGCCGATGGCCAGATACGACGGGTCGTGGAAGGCCCTGTAGGCGTCGCTCAGCGCCTGCAGCGCCGTCGCCTGTGACATCGCGCTGGTCCACGGGGGCACCCCGCCGTCGAAACTGAAGTAGTACTCCCACGCGACCCCGTGGGCCCGCCTTGCGGCCAGCGGAGTCAGCTCGCCGAGCAACTTGCGCAGCAGCGGCCAGTAGCGATGACCACCGGTGTAGTAGCCATCCGCTTTCCCGAAGTTCCCGAGCTCGGTGATCTCGATTCCCTGGCCGGGGTAGTACTCCCAGATCAAAAGCGATCCCTTGAACTGGACCCGGTCTCCGTAGCTGAGCAGCGGGCCGGTCGTCCACCAGGTCCGGTTGCGCTCGAGGGTGAGGAACACCGCTGGCAGGCGCGACGCCGACAGTGCCCTGGCGGATGCGATCGCCCTCAGGTTGGCGATCACCCCCTTGAGCTCGGCCCTCCGTGTGCCACGTAGCTTTCTCGCCGTACGGAGTGCCGCGGTCCAGTCGGAGAGGTAGCTGTCATATGCGCGGTGGCTGATCGCGTGCTTGCGGTAGATCCGAGCCAGCTCGCTTCGGACCGTGCGACCCCGGGACGCCGGGCGTGCCGCCGGGCTCACAGCCCCTGGCGGTGGGAGTTCGGCTGGCGTGGTCAGGAACGGGTCGTTGCGCACGGCCGCGTGGCCCCCAGGGCCAAGAACCACGACTCGATCTGCTGCGGCGCTCGTCGGAAACGCGGCCAGAACGACGAGCGGCCCGAACAAGCGCCCTAGCACGAGCCCGATGCTACATTCGGGCCGTTCGGCGCGCGAGCGCTGCGGAGAGATTTGCAATGCACCGATCGATAGTCGCCAAGCGAGCCGCGTGTGCGGCCCTCATCGTCGTCGCGGCGGTGCTGGGCCTGAGCGCATGCGGAAGCAGCTCGAACTCCAACCCCTCGAGCCTGCTGCAGCAAACCTTCGGCGGGACGCACACGGTGAACAGCGGTAGCGTCGCGATCTCGCTGCGCGTCAACCCGTCCGGCTCCTCGACCCTCACCTCCCCGATCACCCTCAGCTTCGGCGGTCCGTTCCAGAGCCAGGGGCAGGGCAAGCTGCCCAAGTCGAACTTCAACGTCAGCCTCAGCGCCCAGGGCAAGAGTGGCAGCCTGGGAATCCTCTCCACCGGCAGCGCCGGCTACGTGACGCTCCAGGGCACCAGCTATCAGCTGCCGCCAACGACCTTCCAGAAGCTCGAGTCGAGCTTCGCCGGATTGGCGTCGTCGCCGAGCGGCAGCGGCTCGGGGTCGGGCACATTGGCCAAGCTTGGGATCCACCCGCTCAACTGGCTCACGCACCCGTCCGTGGTCGGGACCGAGACCGTCGGCGGGGCGCAGACCACGCACATCCGAGCCGGGGTGAATGTCGCGGCGCTGCTCGCCGACGTCAACACCGTGCTCGCGAAGGCCTCCTCGCTCGGCGTCACAGGTGCGGCCAAAACGCCGTCAAACATCTCGCCGGCGACCCGTCAGCAGATCGCCGGCGCGGTCCAGAGCCCGACCTTCGACGTGTGGACCGGCAAGGGCGACAAGACCGTGCGGCGGCTGTCGATCGAGCTCACGGTGCCGGTGTCAGGTCAGATCTCCTCGCTGCTGGGCGGCATGCGTTCGGCCCAGATCGGCCTGTCCATGCAGTACTCGAACCTGAATCAGCCTCAGACGATCAGCGCGCCCACCAACGTACGGCCGTTCACCGAGTTCTCGGCGAAGCTGCAGAGCTTCCTGTCGGCCGTCCAGGGCAGTCTCGGCGGGGTGGCCGGCGCGACCGGCAGCGGCGCGACCGGCAGCGGCGCGACCGGCAGCGGCGCGGCCGCCGGGGCCGGGGCCGCCGGCAGTGGCGCGTCGAGCACCGGCTCGAGCTCAGCTTCCGGCGCCACCCAGCAGGCCCAGAACTACGGGCAGTGCATCGTCAACGCGCACAACGACATCTCGAAGATGCAGCAGTGCGCTGCACTGATCAATAAGTAGGGGCCCTGCTGGCCCGTACTCCCGTCCGACCTCCTGGTCGTCTTCCTCGAGGTCGTCCGCGGTCTCGTCGTCTTCGTCGGTCACCGGGCCCGGGTGGTAGCGGATCTGAAAGCTCTCGAGGAGCTCGTCGCGGCGGTGCTCGTCCACGGGCGTCTCGTCGGTGATCAACACCCAGTCCGCGCCCTCGTACTCCTCCATGTTGAAGATCTCGGCGTCGAGCTCGGGTGAGTCGTCGACGATGACGAGCACCTCTGTCTGGGGATTGAAGTAGGTCCCAGGCCGGTTCACGAGTTCGTCGAGCTCCATGTGGCGCGGGTCGGCCATCGCGCGTGCAGCCTACAGATTCCCGAGAGAGGTGATCTCGCGCTCGACCTCGGCGTCGACGTCGAGCGGGGGCTCGCCCCGCCGCGCGCGGCGGTGGTTGCGCGCGATCACAAGCTGGCGGATCTCGCCCCGGAGCTCGGAGTCGATCTGGGGGGCGGTCAGGCGTTTCAGCTCCGCCTCGATGTCGATTGGCGGCTCGCCGCGTCGCTCCCTGCGCGCGTTGCGTGCCTCGAGCATCTGGCGGATCTCCATGTCGCGCTCGGCGAGCGAGGCGGCTGAACCCGAGTGGGTGGTGGGGGCGATGTCGCGATCCAGGAGCAGCCGGCTCTTGCCGATCTCCTCCCACGTCTTGCCCGACGTGGCGAGCCCCACGAACGCGGCTAGGATCCCGACGCCACAGACGATCCAAAGCACGGTGCCGAAGGCTTCACGCACGGTTTTAAGTGTGACGCATCGCGGACTCGGTCTGGGGATTTCGCGGACAACTACTGGTTGCTTGCGGCCGCGGATGAGGTACCCTTTATCTATTGACTGACTAGTCAATCTACGACTGCGCCGAACGGCTGTGGCAGCGCAATCCTCGCTTTCCAGGTCCCGGCGCCCGCTTTCAAGGAGAAATCCAAGTGGTTGATTTCACGCTCACCGACGAGCAGAAGAGCATGCGAGAGATGGCGCATGACTTCGCGGAGAAGGAGATCCGCCCAGTCGCCTGGGAGTACGACAAGGAAGGGACCTGGCCCCAGGACATCATCGACAAGGCGTGGGAGCTCGGCCTCATGAACGGCCATCTCCCGTCCGAGTACGGCGGGCCCGGCCTCGGTTACCTCGACGGAGCGATCATCGAGGAGGAGATCGCCTGGGGGTGCTCGGGCATCGGCACCTCGCTGACGTGTAATGGGCTCGCGACGGCGCCGATCGCGCTGGCCGCCTCGGAGGAGATCAAGAAGGACTACCTCGGTCGGCTCAGCGAGGCTCCTCTGCTCGCCTCCTTCTGCCTCACCGAGCCTGACGCCGGCTCCGATGTCTCCGGCATGAAGACCACCGCGACCCGCAAGGGCGACAAGTGGGTCATCAACGGCTCCAAATGCTTCATCACCAACGGCGAGTACGCCAACTACTACACGGTCTACGCGAAGACGGACAAGGAAGCCGGACATCGCGGGATCTCGTGCTTCGTGGTCCCGCGCGACGCGGGCGTCGTCGTTGACAAGCACGAGGACAAGATGGGCCAGCGTGCCTCGAACACGGCGACGATCACGTTCCCCGAGATCGAGATCCCGCTCAACCACCTGGTCGGCGAGGAGAACAAGGGCTTCAAGATCGCGATGATGACTCTCGACCGCACACGTCCCGGCGTGGCCGCAATGGCGGTTGGCGTCGCCCGCGCGGCAATGGAGTTCGCGATCGAGTACTCCAAGGAGCGCGTTCAGTTCGGCGTTCCGATCGCGATGCACCAGGCGATCCAGTTCATCATCGCCGACATGGCGACCAAGGTGCATCTTTCGCGTCTGGCCACGTGGAACTCGGCCGTGCTGCTCGATCAGGGCCGGCGCAACACACTCGAGTCATCGCACGCCAAGCGCTTCGCTGCCGACACGGCGATGGAGGTCACGACCGACGCCGTGCAGGTCTACGGCGGCTACGGCTTCATCAAGGAGTACAAGGTCGAGAAGCTGATGCGCGACGCCAAGATCCTCCAGCTCTACGAAGGCACGGCCCAGATCCAGCGGCTCGTCATCGCCCGCGAGACGCTGCTGCCGCGTCGTGTCGAGGAGCCGGCGGCCGCACACGCGTAGTTCGGTTTGAAGATGGGGCCGCCCCTGCGGGGGGCGGCCCTGTTTTGTTCTGATCCGTCCAGCGGCGATGCTTGACTCGCTCGGGTGCGCAATCTGCTGGCTGTCGTGATCCTGTCCCTTCTCGGCGCCACGGGGATTGGATGTGCCACCGACGCGTCGACGACGGCCTCCCAGACCTCGTCGACAACCGTCACGGCGACCGCCGCGACCTTGCACCGGCATCATCCACGCCCCCATCATCGGCGCCCTCGGCACGTCCCGCCGCCGGCGTCATCGGGGCGATTGCCGGTCGGGCGGGCGGACAACCACGCCGTGCAGCCGCAGCCGCCCGCGGGCTCGTGCCACGCGCGGGGCAACGGCGAACTCGCGCTCCCCGACGCGCGCTGCACGCCGGGCGCGATCAGCCCGGACGTCACGCAGGCGAACATCCAGAGCACGATCTGCCGCAGCGGGTACAGCGAGTCGGTCCGGCCGTCCGAGTCGATCACCGAGCGGGAGAAGTTCGCGAGCATGGCGGCGTATGGCGACGCCGGGTCGGCTCGCGGCTACGAGTACGACCACCTGGTCTCGCTAGAGCTCGGCGGAGCGACGAACGATGCGCGCAACCTATGGCCGGAGCCGGGGGCCAGCCCGAACACGAAGGACAGCATCGAGGACCGGCTCCACGCACTCGTGTGCGACGGCACCGTCGCGCTGGCGAGCGCGCAGACCCAGATCGCGCACAACTGGCTCGCGGCGTACCGGCGCTACATCGGCCCTATTCCGTAGTACTGAACTCCCAGATCGCGATCGAGAGCATGATCAGCCCGAGCACGACGATCACGCCGGCCTCGAACACCGCCGGCACGTGCCAGCCCCACCACGTGACGCCCGGATCCAGCGCGCGGCGGGCCGCGGGCGAGATTGTCAGAGCGCTGAACACCATCCGCCGCATCGGATCGACTGCATAGGTCAGCGGGTCGATCCGGTTGAGGATCTCGAGCCAGCGCGGCAACCCCGCGACCGGAAATAGCGCACCGGAGATGAAGAACATCGGCATCACGATCATCTGCATAACGCCCATGAACGACTGCATCTGCTTGATCCGCACGGCGATCATCACGCCGAACGCGGTGATCGCGAACGCCAGCAGCAGCTGCAGCGTGAAGATCCCGAGGATCAGCAGCGGGTCGTACGGGACCTTGACCAACCCGGCGAGGCAGATCACGATCACCCCCTGGAACCCGGCGACCGTCGTGCCGCCGAGGACCTTGCCGATCACGATCGAGCTTCGGCGGACGGGAGCGACCATCATCTCGCGCAGGAACCCGAACTCACGGTCCCACACGATCGAGGCGGCCGAGAACATCGCCGTGAACATCACCGAGATGCAGAGGATGCCCGGGTAGATGAACGTCTTCAGCGCGACGCCATGGGTTCCGGCGCTCGAGAGGCGCTGGAGGCCGGCCCCGAGCACGAACAGGAACAGGAGCGGCTGAACGAGCGAGGTGATCATCCGCAGCCGGTCGGCGCGGAACCGGATCAGCTCCCGGCGCCAGACGATTCTGATCGCGCGGAGCTCGGAGGCGAAGCTGCGCTTCGGGACGCTGACGCGGACGACCTCCGTCGCCGTCGCGGGCGCGACCGTCGTCTCGGGGCGATCGGTGGTCGTGCTCATCGCTTGGCTCCGGTCATCACCTGCATCATCACCCGGTTTCTGGCCTTGCTTTGATCCTCCTCGGCGTCCCGAATCGAGGTGCCCGTATAGGACATGAACACGTCGTCGAGCGTCGGCCGTGAGACGCTCACGGCCTTGATCGCAATGCCGAGCTCCGCGAACAGCCGGGGCACGAACTCCTCGCCGCCCGGAACTCCGAAGGTGACGGCGCCCTCGGACATCTTGGCCTCGATCCCGAATCGCTCCTGGATCGCGGCGATCGCGGCCTGATCGTCGTCGGTATGGATCGTTACTCGGTCGGTTCCGACCTGCTCCTTAAGGGTCTCGGGAGCATCGAGCGCGACGATCTCGCCGTGATCCATGATCGCGATGCGGTCGCACCACTCCGCCTCGTCCATGTAGTGGGTGGTCATGAAGATCGTGATTTCCTCACGCTGCTTGAGCTCGCGGATGTAGGTCCAGATCGACCGCCGGGTCTGCGGATCAAGCCCGATTGTCGGCTCGTCGAGGAACAGGACGCGCGGCGAATGCATCAGGCCGCGCGCGATCTCGAGACGGCGGCGCATGCCTCCGGAGTAGGTCGCCACCGGGCTGTCCTTACGATCCCACAGCCCCACCATCGTCATGACCTGCTGCATCCGGGGTGCGACCAGCTGCGACTGCACCCCGTACAGCTCGGCGTGCAGCTTCAGGTTCTGCTCGCCGGTGAGATAGCCGTCGAGCGTCGGATCCTGGAACACCAGCCCGATGTTGCGCCGTACGTCGTCGCGCTCTTTGACCACGTCATGTCCGGCGACGGTCGCGCTGCCGGTGGTCGGCTTCGCGAGCGTGCACAGCATGTTGATCGTGGTCGTCTTGCCGGCTCCGTTCGGGCCCAGGAAGCCGAACACCTCGCCGGTGGCGACCTCGAAGTCGACGCCTCGGACCGCCTTGACCTCGCCGAAATCCTTGGTCAGCTCGCGTACGACGATCGCCGGCTGCTGCGGTCCCTTGCCGTTGCTGCCTGCCATATCACTCCTAACGTTACGGGGTCAGTCCTCGGTGTCCTCGGCGAGGATGCGGTAGAGCGCCTTGCGGGCGTCCGCCAGCACCTCGGTCGCACGCGTCAGCTGGCCCTCGCCGCCGGCCTGCAGGACCTGCATCGTGGCGACGTGCAGCTGCTTGAGCTGGCTCTTGAGGTCGGTCAGCGTGGCCGCGTCCTCCTCTTCCTCCCACGGCGGGGTCTCCGAAATGTGGGCGTCGAGGTGCTCGCGACCGGCGTCGGTGAGCTCGAAGAGCTTGGTGCCGTCGCGGTCGGTGGGCCTGATCAAGCCCTGGTCCTCCAGCTGCTGGAGGGTGGGGTAGACGGAACCGGGGCTCGGGCGCCAGCGACCGTCGCTGCGCTCCTCGATCTCCTGCATCAGCTGGTAGCCGTTGCGCGGCTCCTCGGCGAGCAGGAGCAGGAGCGCCACGCGGACGTCGCCGCGGCGCCTGCGCCCGCGGCCGCCGCCGAAGGGCGGGCCAAACATCGGACCGCCACCTCGGAACGAGCCACCGCGGCCCCCGAAGTAGCGCATCGTGCCATGGCGTTCGAGATCGTCGGGCCCCGATGGCCTGCCCTTGGCCATGAAATGCGCCCACATCGGATGGGGGAAAGCCTCACTGGTCATGTAGTGATCCCTTGAGTCGATCGCCCGGCAGATGGTCTTTGAGTCCCCGCGCGGGCGATATATAACGATATATCGTAAATATATCGACGGTGTCAAGGGCGGGGCGGCGGGCGGGCGGCCCGGGCGGGCGGCGGGGCGGCCCGGGCGGGCGGCGGGGCGGCCCGGGCGGCGCCCGCGCGACCGAGCTGGGCGGCGCGGCCGGGACTAACGCAGCAAATCGTGTCGGCGTTGGCGACCGAGGTCCAAAACTCCCTGCCACGGGGAGTTTTCAGCCTCCCTCGCTTCGGCCGGGCCAATTTGTTGCGTTGGTACCGGCCCAGGCGTGAGTTACCTCTGCAACTCGGGTCTGGTGGGGCGTGGATGGCGGTTTGGGTCTGCTCAGCAGACTTAATCTCGGCTGCTCGCGTCCGTGCGCCCGGTTTCCGAGGTTATGCCCGCCCGCCCGCGACGCCCGGCTACTCAGTCACGCGCCCACCCCCAACCTGACCTAAACGGATACGCAGTTTCGGTCAAATCGACGACCGCCGTTCACACGGCCGCGCCGTTAGGCCTCGTCGTCGAGACCGCCGTCTGGAGGCGACCCGCGGGAGCCCTCCGAGGGCCCGCCAGAGCCGCCGGGCCCGCCAGAGCCGCCGGGCCCGCCAGAGCCGCCCTCAGGTCCGCCGGGCCCGCCGCGCTTGCGCAGCCAGTCCGCGACCGACCCGGCCATGCCGCCCATCTGCGTGCCGAGGGTGGCGAGGTTGTCGCCGGCCTCGCGGAAGATCGTGCGGAAGCGCTCGGCGTAGAACTCGATTGCGTCGCTGGCCTCGGCGCGGACGTTGGCCTCCTGGTCGCGGGTGCGGTAGTCGCCGCGGACGATGCGGTCGTATTCGCCGGTCTGGACCCACTTCATCACCTCGGAGACACGGCGCACGGCGTGGGTGTGGGTCTGGCCGATCTCGTTGAGGAAGCGGCGGGCGCGGTCTGAGGGGTCATCCCATGCCTCGTACTCCATCGCCTGGGTCATGAACGCGTCGAGATTGAGCTCGTCGGCCGGCATCGCTCCGGCGGTGACCATCAGGGTGCGGCAGACGATCTGCGGGTCACGGACGGCGAGGGTGGCGGCGCGATCGCAGGTGAGCTCGGCCGCCCGGTACCACTCGAGCAGCACCGCCTTGACGGCACGGAACGGGATGCCGAAGAAGAACGGCAGCCCGTTGGAGACGCTCAGCAGGATGTTCAGCGCGGTCACGTAGAGGACGTGGTCGGAGAGGATGTGGCCGAGCTCGTGGGCCAGGACGACGCGCTGCTCGCCGGGGCCGAGGCGCTGGAGCAGCATCGAGTCGACCAGGATCATCGGCTTGCCCGAGCCGATCGCCTGGGCCATGCCGGGGACCGGCGAGGTGACGTAGACGTCGTACTCGTCGGGCATGTCGAGGATCGCGCAGACGCCGCGCTGGGCGGCCCACAGATCGGGCAATTGGTGCTCGCCAACCTTGACCGAGTTGCCGAGGTAGAACTGGCGCAGGGCGCGCTCGTAGCGCCACTCGACCAGCTTGCGCACGACGGTGTCGAGCATCGGGACGGCCTTCAGAGCGGCGGTGGCGGCCCGGTCGGTCGGATGCTCGTAGGCCTTGGACGAGATGTTCGTGTACGGCTTGATTTGGTCCGGAAGCGTCTCGCTCATCCTCGGGCCTAGCGTACTGCCGCGGGCCAGGACCGCGATAATCGCGCCCGTGAGGAGGGTCAACGTCGAGCAGAGATTCGAGGGCACGGTCCACGAGGCCGAGACCTGCTGGTACGACACGACCGCATGGCCACTGTGGATCGACGGGCTCGATCGGGTTGACGCGGTGGATGGCCGCTGGCCCGAGGTGGGCTCGTCCGTCCAGTGGGTTTCGGGCCCCGCGGGCCGTGGCCATGTCACGGAGCGGGTGGCGCGGTACGAGCCGCTGACCGGGCAGACGGTCGAGGTGTTGGACGACTCGATCACCGGTCGCCAGACCGTCGCCTTCGCGCCGGTCGATGACGCGGTGGAGATCGTGTTCACGCTCGAGTACGAGATCAGACGGCGCAGTATCTTCACGCCGATCGTCGACTTCCTGTTCATCAGGCGCGCGATGGAGACCTCGCTGCGGACGACGCTCGGCGCGTTCGGGGTGGAGCTCGAGAGCCGCCGCGCCGGCGCGCGGTGAGACGCGCGTTCAGCGCTTGCGGACTTTGAAGGTGATGGGTAGCTGCTATCGGGCGGTGAGTGGCGTTCGGGCTGCCGGCACTACACTCCGCGCCGCCCCGTGAAACCGGGATTTCCCTCCGACCAAGGACCAGAAATTGTTCGTCTTCAAAGCCGCTGTGGTCGGCGCCGGCACGATGGGTGGCGAGATCGCGCACGTGGTCGCGAACGCCGACATCCCCGTCGTGCTCAAGGACGTTGACCAGAAGTTCGTCGACACCGGACTCGAGAAGGCGCGAGCGCTGTGGCAGGGCCGCGTCGATGCCGGCAAGCTCGACCCCGCTGAGCTGGAGCGCAAGCTCGCCCTGATCACCGGCACGACCGAGTACGACGGATTCGGCGACGTTGATTTCGTGATCGAGGCGGTGCCCGAGCGGATGCCGATCAAGCAGGCCGTGTTCTCGGAACTCGACGAGGTGACCCCAGGTCACGCGATCCTCGCCTCGAACACCTCCTCGCTGTCGATCACCGAGATGGGCGAGGCGACGAGCCGGCCGGACAGGGTGGTCGGGTTTCACTTCTTCTATCCGGCGTCGGTAATGCGGCTGATCGAGGTGATCGAGGGCGACGACACGTCGGCCGAGACGGTCCAGGCGGCCGCGAACTTCGCGCAGACGATCAGGAAGATGCCGATTCGTTGCGGCGAGGCGCCCGGCTTCGTGGTCAACCGGATCCTGAACTCGAGCGTGTCCGAGGTGTGGCGCTTTCAGGAGGAGACCGGGCTCGACATCAAGGAGCTCGACCGGATCGTGGCCGAGTCGAAGGCGGCGCCGATGGGCCCGTTCTTCCTCACCGACCTGCTCGGGCTCGACACGGTGCTCCACGTCGCCGAGCACCTGAAGGAGTCCTACGGCGACCGGTTCTACGTACACAAGCAGATGAAGGAGCTGGTCGCGGCCGGCAACCTCGGTGCCAAGACCGGAAAGGGTTTCTATGAGCACGGCAACTGATCAGGACGCCGCGACCCTGGTCGACCGGTTCACGCTCAAGGCGCTCGTCGAGAGCTGCCTGGTGCTCGAGGAGGGAATCGCGTCGATGAAGGACATCGACCTGGGCATGATGGCCGGCGCCGGGATCATCCCGCCGCCATTCGCGCGGGCCGACCAGATCGGCCTCGACGAGCTCCTGGCCAAGCTCGAGACCGCCGCCCGCGAGTGGGGCGAGAACTTCGAGCCGCCCACGATCCTCAAGCGGCTCGTGGCGCAGGGACGCCTCGGGGTCAAGACCGGCCAGGGCTTCTTCCCGTACGCGCGCCCCGACGCGGGCTGGGACGAGAGCCCCGTCAAGCTCGAGACCCGACCGAACGAGCGTTTCGCGATCGCATGGCTCGACCGCCCGCCCGCGAACTCGATCGCGCCTGAGGTCGTCGAGGCGCTGCAGAGGGTCTGGGACGCGGTCAAGGGCTCGCAGCGGGCGCTGGTGTTCGCCTCCGCCAACCCGATGCTGTTCTGCGCCGGGGCCGACATCAAGGCGTTCACGACCATGGACGCAGCGGGCGGCAAGGACCTCCTTGACCAGATGCACGCCCTGCTGCGCGAGATGGAGACGCTCGAGCGTCGCCACGATCGCGGCTGTCAACGCGCTTGCGTTCGGCGGCGGCTGCGAGCTCGCGATGGCCTGCGATTTCCGGATCGCGGCCGAGTCGGCCAGCTTCGGCCAGCCCGAGATCAACCTCGGGATCATCCCCGGCTTCGGCGGCACCCAGCGCCTGCCGCGGCTGATCGGCGAGGCGAAGGCGCTGGAGATGAACCTCACGGGCGATCCGATCAGCGCCGAGGAGGCGTACGAGCTCGGCCTCGCGACCCGGGTCGTGCCCGATCACGAGCTCCTCGACACCGCGCTCGCGTGGGCGCCGCAAGCTGGCCGGCCAGGCGCCTTTGGCGATCGAGCAGATCAAGACGGCCTCGGCCGCCGGCGAGCTCGATCAGGGGATCGAGGCCGAGAAGCAGGGCTTCGGGAAGGTGTTCGGCTCCGAGGACGCGAAGGAGGGAATCGGGGCGTTCCTGGGCAAGCGGACGCCGAAGTTCCAGGGCAAGTGAGCGTCGCGACGGACAAGGCGGCTCGTCTCGCCGAGCTGATCCGCGAGGCGAGCTCGGTGGTGGCGCTCACCGGAGCCGGGATCTCGGTGCCCTCCGGGATCCCGGACTTCCGCTCCCCCGGGACCGGGCTGTGGCGGAACGTCGACCCGATGGAGGTCGCGCACATCGACGCCTTCCGCCGCGATCCGGAGCGGTTCTGGCATTTCTACGGCGAGCGGTTCCAGACGCTCGAGGACAAGCGCCCGAACCGTGCCCACGAGTCGCTGGCCAGGCTCGAGGACGCCGGTCTGCTGTCCGCGGTGATCACGCAGAACATCGATCAGCTCCACGCGCGCGCGGGCTCGAGAGAGCTGATCGAGGTCCACGGAACGATCTCGCACTCGTCCTGCCTGAGACCTGTCGTGGCCAGTACTCGATCGCGGAGGTGAAGGGGCGGCGCGTGGCGGACGAGCGCAGGATTCCCCGTTGCGACTGCGGGGAGCCGCTCAAGCCCGACGTCGTGCTGTTCGGCGAATACCTGCCCGCCGAGGCGCTGGCGCGAGCCGAGCAGCTCGCCGGTGGCGCCGAGCTGATGCTCTGCATCGGCTCCTCGCTCGAGGTCTACCCGGTCTCCCAGCTCCCGGCGGTGACGCTGGCCCGTGGGGGCGCGGTCGCGATCCTGACTCAGGGCGCGACGCCGTACGACTCGCGCGCGGCGGTCAGGCTCGACGGGGACATCGTCGACGAGCTCGACGCGGTGCTGGCCGCGCTCGAGCTCGCCTGAGGCGCGCTCAGCTCACGCGTTGGCGACCGCGCGGGCCCGCAGGGCGGCCTCGATCCGGCCGATCGTGAACGACACGACCTCGTGCGCGTCTGGGTCGAGCGGGCCCGCGAGCGCCGCCTGGGCGGCCGCCGCGACCGGATCGCGCTGGGCGCGCAGCTGATCGAGCCGGTCGCTGAGCGCGGGCGCGGTCGGATCGGCGGGCAGCTCGGCCAGGGCGGCGTCGAGCGCCACCAGGAGCTGGAGCGCGGCCTCGCGCGCGCGGCCGTGATCGAGATCGAGCCGGGCCCGGAGCACGAGGTCCTCGCAGGCGAGGACCTGCTCGCGGCCGCCGAGCACCGCGGCCAGCCGCGCCTGCGGTTGGAGCACCTTCATCCGGTGCAGCCGTGGGCCGGTGTCCAGCAGCTCGCGGGCGTCGGTCCACAGACCGTCGGCGACCTGCTCGCCGGCTCCGTACCCGATTCGGGCCACGAGCGCCTGGCGGCGGCTGACCGGCCCGGCGTACGGATCGGCCGTGACCAGCCGGAAGGCATGGAGCACGCGGTTGAGCACCTCGATGGCATCGGTCAGAAACTGCTCGTCGGCGCCCGCCAGCCAGCGCCGTGCCTGCTCGCCGCCGCGGAGTGGATCGCCAACGTCGATGATCGTCGCCCGACCCGTCGTGACAAGGGAAGGCTCAGGCTCCACCTGAGCCTGACGCTGGCGCTTGGCGAAGCGTTTTCGCCGCTCCGGGGCCCCGAGTGTGGCCAGCACCAGCACGTGGGCCGGCTGCGCCTCGGACGGATCTCCCTCGCGCCGGAGCAGGTAGCGCCCGTCCGGGGGTCCGAGCGCCCAGGGCAGCTCGATCTGGGCGAAGCGGAACAGCCGGTCGGCCGACGGCAGCGGACCCGCTGCCTCTGCGGGGCGCTCCGGGTCAGACGGGGGTGAAGCCTCGATCAGTGCCCGTGGCCGCCGATGGCGTACTTGCTGGGCGCGATCGGGACGACGGGCTCGGGGATCTGGCTGATGCGGTTGATCAGCTTGATCCACTGGCCGGGCTGGAGGACCGAGCTCAGCTGCTGCGAAAGCTTCTTGTTGCTGCCGAACAGCGGCGTGAAGCTGACCTGGATCCGGTTGGAATGGTCAGGCAGCGACAGGGTGTTGCTCTGGCCCTTGTAGCTCATCGTCGAGATGATCTGGTCGGGCCTCATCGCGCCCTGGAGGGTGAGCAGGCGGCGGATCGTGATGTCGGTGATCGAGCCGGCGCCCTGGTGGCCACTGATCGGGATCTTGTTGACCTTCGTGATCGTGAGGCTGCTGTCGCTGACGCCGCCGGTACCGGTGGACGCGAATACCGTGTGGCCGCAGGGCAGACCGCTGACCGACGGGTCCAGGCTCGAGGCGGAGAGGAACTCGATCGTCGCGAGGACGCGGCGGTCGACGGTGCCGCCGAGGATCGCCGTCCGGCCGCAGGAGTCGAGCTGGACGCGCGGGTCGGACAGGACGCGGCTCTGGAGCTGCTCCTTGGACATCAGCAGGACCTGGCCGATCGAGGGGTTCTTCGAGCCCGGGCCGTAGAAGGGGTCGACGCCGGCTGCGCGGTAGACGGCCGTTGCCTCGAGCAGCTTCCAGCCGTCGAGGATCGGCTTGGGATCGATCTGCGGCGCGTTCTTGCCGGCCGGCTGGATCATGAAGGTCATGTTCGAGGCGGTCGTCGGAGTCGGCGCCGCGAGGCGGCCGAGGATCGTCCCGGCGACCAGGATCGCGCCCGCCTTGAGCGGTTGGAGCGTGTACTGGTTCTTGGCCAGGTGCAGGACGTCGGAGAAGTAGTTGCGGAAGTTCGAGATCTGCTGCGCCGTGTTCTGGACCTGCAGAGCGCCGCCGGCCGCGTACGAGGCAGGACGGTGAGGATCGGCGAACAGGCGCTCCTTGACCATCGGCGCCGGTGTCGTGGAGGACACGGGCTGAGCGGCCGGCGCGGGCGTGACCGGGAGCGTGATCGGGCTCGACTTGGAAATCGTCTTGGTCGCGCTCGCCGTGGTCGGCGTGGCGGAGCCGCCCTGTGAGCCCGCGGTCGCCGGGGCCTGCGGCTTCGCGGTCGGCAGCGACTGGGCGGAGAGCTCCTTGGTCAGCTCGGCGGCCGAGATCTTGATCGGCTTGGGCACCGGGTACTCCTTGGGGATCGAGCCCAGGTGCGCGTACGTGTAGATGTTGCCGGTGGAGTCCTGGAGTTGGAGGTAGGAGCCCCATTGCTTGCTGTTGCCTACCTTCACCACCTTGCCGTCGTTGACAGCGATGACGGGCGAGTTCTGCTTGGCGAAGATCTGGACGCCGCTGCTGTTCGGGTTCGAGCTGACCGGGATCGCGGCGTTACCCGACTTGACCCGCTTCTTGGACAGCGCGACGACGTTGCTGTCGGCGTACTTGGCGGGCGCGGCGACCGGGAAATGACCCTCGACGAGTCCCGTGAGCGCGCCGATCAGCTGATCGGGCATGCCGCCGATCAGCTTCGCGCGCAGGAGCACCGACTGGACGTACCAGCTCGCGTGGTTGTAGGCGAAGATGGCCTGGGAGACGCTCTTCGACGCGCCCGCCGCGTGGAGGTAGCGCGCAGCAGCGAAGATCGCGTCAACCGGGTTGTAGGGGTCCTTGATGCCGTCGCCGTTCGCGTCCACGCCCCAGGTCTTCCAGGTCGAGGGCAGGAACTGCATCCAGCCGACGGCGCCGGCGGAGGAAACGGACAGGTTGCGCCCGTAGTCGGTCTCGATCTCGTTGATCGCCGCGAGTACTTGCCATGGCACGTCGTACTCGATCCCCGCCGCCTGATAGATCGGCAGCAGGAAGGGCGGGATCCGGAACGAGTCGATGAAGAAGTTCGGGACGCCGATCGGGGCCGAGCCCGGAAGCGAGAAGGAGAAGCTCGGGTTCGACGAGGTGGGGACGCCCTTCTTGGTCTTGGCCGGAGCCGGCTTGCTCGACTTCTTCTTCGAGGAGCCGCCCGAGTTGGAGTTCCCGCCGGAGCCGTTCGAGCCCTTCGACTTGCCGCCACCATTGTTGTTCGAACCGCCCGGATTGCCCTGGTGGTGCGTCGAGGGCGGCTGGACCTTGCCCGGACCCGTCGTCTTCGGAGGCTTCGACGAGTGGGTGGTCGTGGTTGAAGTCGAGGTCGAGGTTGAGGTCGATGTCGATGTCGACGTGGTCGTGGTGGTCGACGTCGAGCTGGAGCTCGAGGTGCAGGACTCGGTCACGTTCTGCACCGGCAGCTTGACCGGGAGCGAGATCGACGAGAGCGGGGTGCCGGGCGGGACGTTGACCGTGAATGTCAGCTTCTGCCCGCCCACGACGGTGACGGTGATTACGCACGTGTCGGCGGACGCCGTCGGGATCACGGCCATCGCCTGAATGACGAGCACCATGCTCGCCGTAAAGGCCGCGACGACTAGGTTCCGCCTTCTCAGCACCGTGGACTCTCTCCTCCCGCCATGTTGTCGCGCACGCTCATCACACCGCGACCACACGGCGGCGTCTGGAGGACGCTACTGACTGCCACGGAGCTTTTCAACGAGGAACCGTTTCTGGTGGGGAGGTTTCGCCGAGAGGGGACGCAAAACGGTGCTGATCGCAGCCGAACCACCCCCTCCGCATCGGCGGAACGACACTGACACTGTAGCGCTGGGTTGTGGTACTCGACGGGCCTTGACCTCAAGCTCAGCTTGAGGCAGCCGATCGGGGCCGGTCGGAGGGCTGCCGTGCAGCTTCGGACGGGCCCCTGCCGGTAGGGTGGGATGAAATTCACAGGAGACTGAAATGACCGAAGACAAGGGCGTACGAGACAGAGTTACCCGCCAGAGCGAGGAAACCATCGGCAAGCTCGCACAACAATTGCTGGACCACCCGGTCGTCACCGGAGCGCTCTCGGCGGCGTTCGAGACGCGGGAGCGAGCGATGCGCGCCCAGGAGGTCGCGATGGGGGCGCTCAACCTACCCTCGGCGAGCGATCTCGAGCGCCTGACCCGGCGCCTGCGTGGCGTGTCGCAGCGCCTAGAGGGAATCGAGGATGGGCTGGATCGAGTCGAGCAGCGCGTCCAGGGCCTCGGCGCCCAGCCTGCGATCGAGAAGCGGCTGGAGGCGATCGAGGAGGCGATCGAGCGGCTGGAGCAGGCGATCGCGGACAAGTCCGGCCCGGCGAAGGCGAAGTAGCGCCCGGTTGCGGTCAGGAGGCGGAGAGCGCCTCGAGCGCAGTCGCGCCCATCCTCAGCTCGGCCTCGCGGAGCGCCTCAGGGTCGATCCTGACCCGGCGGGGCCGGAGCAGGTCGGAGACGATCAGCACGGCGGCGGCGGACAGGTGCCTGCGCCGGGCGGTCGCGAGTAGCGTGGCCGTCTCCATCTCGACCGCGGCCGCACCTTCGGCGATCCAGCCGTCCTCCACCCCCGCCCGGCCCTCGTAGAACAGATCCGTGGAGGCGACGACCGCCGGCCGAGCGGATCCGGTTGCGAGCAGCGCCTGCGTCAGCGGCCCGCTCGGTGTCACCCGCTCGCCGCCGCTGATCGCGCGGCTCGCGCCGTCGGCGCACAGCGCTGTGGTGACCACGATCAGCTCGCCGAGTCCGAGGGCGGGGTCGAAGGCGCCGCAGGTGCCGACGCGAATCATCCGCCGGGCGCCAAGGTCGGCGAGCTCGGAGGTCACGATCGCGGCGCTTGGACCGCCCATGCCGGTGCTCTGAATGGTCAGCAGCTCGCCGTCTGGAGCCTCTCCGGTGTAGCCCCACAGCCCGCGGTTGTGGTTGAACATCTTCGGCTCCGCGAGCAGCGCCTGGGCCAGCGCCAGCGCCCGCCCGGGATCGCCCGGGAGCAGCACCCGCTCGGCCAGCGGCGCGGTCGGATGGAGGTGGATCGAGGCGCTCACCACTTCGCGAGATTAAGCGGTGACTTAGACTCACGCGGCGCCGATGACCACGTTCAGATCCATCGACGAGTTTCGCGAGGTGATGAACCGGACGTTCACGCTGATGAGCCAGGACCCCGAGATGGGGCCCAAGCTCCGCGACGCCGATACCCCGCAGCGGTTCGAGTTCATCGACGTCGATCTGGTCGTGAACATCAGACCCGGCCGGCCCGATGAGGACAACCTGGCCTGGGAGTGGTCTGACGAGGTCGACTGGGAGCCGAAGGTCAAGATGGCAATGAGTACGGAGACGGCGAACCGTTATTTCCAGGGCAAGGAGAACGTCGCGATCGCGATCGCGAGGCGCCGGATCAAGGCCGGCGGCGACGTCAAGGCGGCGTTGGCGATCCTCCCGATCACAAAGCCGCTATTTGGGAGATACCGCGAAATGATCGCGGAGGACTATCCCCACCTCGAGGTCTGATTTTTCCCTCGGGTCCATTGACAGACGGACGCCACGCGAGTAGACCTACGACCCACGACCCAGGCAATAGGCCGGATCGTGGAGCGCTTCTCGGCTTGCCCGAGAACCCCCGCGAGGCGCCGCCGGAAACGTGACGAGCGCCTACGGCCGACGCAGCGGGCCGTCTCGCCCGCGGGCGGCGGGGCCTCGTTCTCATCGAGGCCCCGCTGCCGAGTTCTCGAGTCAAGTCCGCACGCAGTGGGGCGCGGGTGTCGGCGCGTTCGAGAGACTGTGTACCGATGGCTGGAAACCGAGGCCTGTCGCTAGCCGAAGCAGCCGCGCGAGCGGGGGTTAGCACCGGGACACTGCGCCGCTGGGCCCAGCAGGGCGTGATCCCCCAGTTCGACGGCGAGTGGACGCCGGCTGCCGCCGCGCACGCGCGCGTCGTGGCGCGAATGCGGGAGCGGGGTCACTCGCTGAAGAGCATTCGCGACGCCACCGAGGAGGGGCGGCTCGCCTTCGGCTACGTCGAGGCGCTGTTCCCGGACGGAGACGGTGCCTACTCGCTCCGGGACGCTGCCGGCGAGACCGGGCTCGACCCGGCTCTGATCGAGCGGATCCTGACCACGCTCGGCGTCGGTCAAGCGCAGGTCGACTCGATCTCCGAGGACGAGCTCCAGCTTCTGCGGTATGTCGCGGCCGTCCTCGCCGCCGGGCTGCCGCTGGTGGCGATGCTGCAGCTCGTCCGGGTGTACGGCCAGGCGATGGCCCAGGTCGCGGACGCCGAGGTGAGGCTGTTCCACCTCTACGTGCACGAGCCGTTGATGCGCTCTGGCTCGAGCGGAATGGAAATGGCCGAGGAGATGCTCTCGCTCTCGCGCGAGCTGCTGCCTCTGTCCTCACCGGTGATGGACCAGGTCCACCAGCGCTATCTCCAGCACTTCATCGAGCAGGACGTGGTCGGCCACATGGAGGCGGATCTCGGCGGCGACGCCATCGACCTGGGCCGGATGCGGGTGGCGATCGCGTTCGCCGACCTGGCCGGGTACACGCGGCTGACCGAGGAGGTTGGCGAGCTCGAGGCGGTCGACGCGGTGGAGCGGTTCGTGGAGGCGGTGGAGGTCACGCTCCCCGACGAGGCCCGAGTGATCAAGACGATCGGCGACGAGGTGATGGTGGTGGGCGCCGACCCGGCCGCGCTCATCGACTGGGCGGTCGGGTTCCAGCGCCTGCAGTCCGAGCGACCGCTGCCGCGGATCGGGATCCACTACGGCGACGCGCTGTATCGCGACGGGGACTACTACGGTCGCGACGTGAACATCGCCTCGCGGGTGGCCGCCCGCTCGGCCGGCGGCGAGGTCCTGGTGACGCGGCCGGTGGTGGAGCACGCCGGGTCGCATCTGGAGTTCGAGCGGATCGCCGAGGTCAAGCTCAAGGGCTTCAGCCAGACCACGGAGATCTTCCTCGCCCATCAGAGGGAGGAGGAGTGAGGGCCGATGAAATGCTCGGCCGCGTGCGCGCGGGCGGGCTGCTGGCCGAAGGGCGCGCGGTGCTCGTGCTGCTCTCCGGCGGGCGTGATTCGACCTGCCTGGTCGACCTCGCGGTCCGGATCGCCGGCCCCGCAGCAGTTACCGCTCTGCATGTGAACTACGGGCTGCGCGAGGAGGCTGACGGCGATCAGCGGCACTGCGCGGAGCTCTGCCAGCGGCTCGGGGTGGCGCTCGAGCTCAGGCGGCCGCGGCGTCCGAACCGGGGGAACCTGCAGGCCTGGGCGCGGGACGAGCGCTACGGCGCGGCAGCGCAGATCGCGCTCGCGCAGGGCCGCGACGTGGCGGCGGGGCACACGGCAACCGACCAGGTGGAAACGATCCTGTACCGGCTGGCGTCGTCTCCGTCGCGGCGGGCGCTGCTGGGGATGCGCCCGCGGGAGGGGATGCTGGTCAGGCCTCTGCTCCGTTTCACGCGCGAGGACACGGCCGCCTACTGCACCGAGCGAGGGCTGCGCTGGCGCGAGGACGCAAGCAATGAGTCCCTCGCGTACGCGCGCGCACGCGTGAGAGCGGAGCTGGTGCCGGCGCTCCGGAGCATCCATCCGGCGGCCGAGCAGAACGTGCTCGCGTTGGCCGAGCTCCTCCGCGACGAGGCCGACGTCCTCGAGGGACTGCTGAACGACGTGCTGGGCGGCCGGAACGAGCTGCCGATCACCCGCCTGCGCGAGCTGCCCGCGGCGCTTGGGCGGCTCGTCGTGCAGCGCCTCGCCGACGGCGCGGCGGGCGCGCCGGCGCCGGGCGCGGCGAGGCGGCTGGAGGACATCCTGGCCCTGGAGGCGGGGTCGGTCGACCTGCCCCACGGCGTCCGGGCGACCGTCAGCGGCGGGGTCCTGCGCTTCGGGCGGACGCCGCCGCTGCCCAGGGACAGAAAAGAAATGGACCCACCCACCCCATCCGCGCCGCACGCTCCGCGTGCCCCCATAAACTAGGGATCAGATGCATGAAGACGACGCGATCGGGGAGATCCTCGTCCCGGCCGAGGATCTCGCGCGCCGGGTTCGTGAGCTTGCCGCCGAGATCTCGCGGGACTACGCCGGAAAGGACCTGGTTCTGATCGGGGTCCTGAAGGGAGCGGTGTTCTTCCTCTCGGACCTGATGCGCGAGCTCGAGATCCCCTGTGAGGTGGACTTCATGGCCGTCGCCTCCTACGGGTCGGCGACGAAGTCGAGCGGCGTCGTGCGCATCCTCAAGGACCTCGACGCCGTGATCGAGGGCCGCGACGTGTTGATCGTGGAGGACATCGTCGACTCGGGGCTGACCCTGCAATACCTGTTGCGCAACCTGGCCGGGCGCGACCCCCGCTCGCTCGAAGTCTGTGCGCTGCTGATCAAGCCAGAGCGCAGGAAAGTGGAGCTTCAAACCCGGTACGTGGGCTTCGAGATCCCCAACCGATTCGCGATCGGATACGGCCTCGACCACGAGGAGCGCTACCGCAACTTGCCGTACGTTGCAGCCTTAAAGCAATGAGAAGCACGATGCAACCCTTTTCAGAGGCCCAAACCCAGGTGCTACGCTTGGCTCTTCCCCGACCTAAGCCCAGGCGCAGGACGCGCGGGATTTCGCTATGAGCCGGTTCTTCAAGAGCGCAGCATTCCCGATTCTGATCGTGGTCGTGCTCGCGTTCTTCGCCCAGAAGTTGATCGGGAGTTCGAGCCACTCCCCGCACTACACGTTCGGGAACCTGATCCAGCAGCTGGACTCAGGCCAGGTCAAGACGCTCTCGATCCACACCAAGGACAACACGGTTGACGTCACCACGACCGGCAACCAGAAGTACTCGGTGGGCTATCCGGACGATTACGCCGCGACCCTGATCAACAAGGCGCAGACCGAGACCACCCAGGTTCCGGGCGGCACGCTCGACGTCCAGGGCAAGACCTCGAACGGCTGGCTGTCGCTTCTGACCTACATCCTCCCGTTCATCATCTTCATCGGCTTCTGGATCTTCCTGATGAATCAGGTCCAGGGCGGTGGCTCGAAGGTGATGTCGTTCGGCAAGTCGCGGGCGAAGCGGATGTCGGTCGACTCGCCGAAGATCACGTTCCGTGACGTGGCCGGGGTGGACGAGGCTGTCGAGGAGCTCCACGAGATCAAGGAGTTCCTCGAGAATCCCAAGAAATTCCAGGCCCTTGGGGCTCGCATCCCCAAGGGCGTTCTCCTGTACGGCCCGCCCGGTACCGGGAAGACGCTGCTGGCCCGCGCCGTCGCGGGCGAGGCCGGCGTCCCGTTCTTCAGCATCAGCGGCTCGGACTTCGTCGAGATGTTCGTTGGCGTCGGCGCCTCGCGCGTGCGCGACCTGTTCGAGCAGGCCAAGCAGAACTCCCCCTGCATCATCTTCATGGACGAGATCGACGCCGTCGGCCGCCATCGCGGCGCGGGTCTCGGCGGCGGCCACGACGAGCGCGAGCAGACGCTCAACCAGCTGCTCGTCGAGATGGACGGTTTCGAGATGAAGGACAACATCATCCTGATCGCCGCCACCAACCGGCCCGACATCCTTGACCCGGCACTTCTGCGCCCCGGCCGCTTCGACCGCCAGATCGTCGTCGACCGGCCCGATCGCCTCGGCCGCAAGAAGATCCTCGAGGTCCACACCCGCGGCAAGCCGCTCGCGAGGGAGATCGATATCGACGCCCTGGCCGGCCAGACTCCGGGCTTCACCGGCGCCGACCTGTCGAACCTCGTCAACGAGGCCGCGCTGCTCGCCGCGCGCAACGGCAAGCGCGAGATCACGCAGATCGAGCTCGAGGAAGGGATCATGCGCGTGATCGCGGGTCCGGAGAAGAAGACCCGCGTGATGAGCAGCAAGGAGCGCAAGGTGACCGCCTATCACGAGATGGGCCACGCGATCGTCGGGCACTACCTGCCGAACTCCGATCCGATCCACAAGATCTCCGTGATCTCTCGGGGACAAGCGCTTGGTTACACCATCTCACTGCCGGGCGAGGACAGGTTCCTGACCACGCGCGCGGAGCTGACCGACACCCTGGCGATGACGCTCGGCGGCCGCGCTGCGGAGGAGATCATCTTCGGCGAGGTCACGACAGGCGCCTCCAACGACCTCGAGAAGGTCACGGCGACGGCCAAGCAGATGGTGATGCGCTTCGGTATGTCCGAGAAGCTCGGGCCGCGCGTGTTCGGCCACGATCATGGCCAGCCGTTCCTCGGCCGCGAGTTCTCCGCCGAGCCCGACTACAGCGACGAGATCGCGCGCGAGATCGACGATGAGATTCGCCGGATCGTCGAGTCGGCGCACATTCAGGCCAAGGAGATCCTGAACACGCACCGCACGTCGCTCGAGAAGCTCTCCGAGGTCCTGATCAAGCGCGAGACGATCGAGCGCGAGCAGTTCGAGGCCCTGCTCGACGGCCAGACCGAGCAGCAGGTGTTCGGCGCCGAGGCGCCGCCTCCGCCCGAGGTCCCGCTGCCGCCCGCGCCGGCCGAGCGTTCCGGCCGCCAGGAGGGCCCGCGCCCGCTGCCCCGGCCCGGCCTGGCCGGCGGCACGCGCAGAGTAGTCCTCAGCGGGTCCGGCGCGCGGCCCACTCGAGGCCGCGGATCACATCGCTCTGCTCGCTGACGCCTGGCGGCAGTGGTGGGGTCAGACCCGCTGCCTTGCACTTGGCCAGGCCCGGCGCCAGGGGTGGCGCGGCGGCGAGCCGCGGCGGCTTGGCGAACGTGGCGTGGTGGAAGTTGAAGTAGTCGGTCATCGGGTCGGCATTGGCGTCGCGGAACGTCATCGCGGGGAGGTTCCACTTGCGCTCGATGAAGGCGGTGATCGAGGTCAGGTCCTGGACGCGACTCGAGACGTAGTTGGGCTTGGCCCACGGTGAGACCACGATCAGCGGCACGCGAAATCCGTAGCGGTCATACGAGCCGGGGAGGTCGCCGGGGGAGGTCTGGGGCGGGATCTTGTCGGGCTTGATCGCCCGCGGGGGCGGAACGTGGTCGTAGTAGCCGCCGTGCTCGTCGTAGGTGATGAAGAGCGCCGTGTGCTTCCACGTCGGGGCGTGCGTCAGGGCGTGGACGATCTTGGCGACGAACTGCTCGCCAACCTGAATGTCCTGAGGATTCTCCTCCGACGTCGTGCCGTAGTTCGGGTCGATGAAGGTGAACTGGGGGAGGTGTCCGGCTGCGCTGTCGGCGATGAACTGGTCGATCGTGCCGATGTTCGACGCCTGCGACTTGTTGTTGCGGACGTTGGGCAGGATCAGGTCTGAGGCCAGGGGGTCGGCGTAGACGCGCCAGCGGATGTGATGCGCGTCGAGGCGGTCGAAGATCGTGCCGTTGGCGGCCGGGGTGAGGAGCGCGTAGGCCTTATCGTTGATCGCGCCGGACGCCGTCCCGGCGAAGAAGAAGCGCCGGTTCGGGTACGTCTGGCACAGCGTCGAGCAGAAGAAGCGCTGGCCGATCGGGAAGTGCTTGACGAGCGAATAGGTAAACGGGAGGTCGGCCTGATCCCAGAAGCGCATCGCGATCGGGCCGCTGGCCCGGACGAACCCGTCGTTGCGCCCGTTGTCGTAGGACTGGTGGCTGGCGTCCCAGGCCTGGCTGGGAACCGCCGTCCAGCTGGCACGGCGTGGAGGCGTGCTGGGCGAAGACCTTCGTCCCGTTGGTGTCGCGGTTGAAGTTCTTGAAGGCGCCGCGGTGCCGGGTCAGCCCGTCCACGCCGGCGCGGCCGGGGACCTGGTACGGAACCATCCCGAGCAGGTTGTCGAACGAGTGGTTCTCCATGATCAGCACGACGATGTGCTTGATCTCGGGCATGCTCGCCGTGCCGGCCGGCAGGTGGGGGAAGGGCCGGCTGCCGGGGTGGCGCAGGTGCGTCGCACGGACGATCGGTCGCGCCCAGGCCGGTAGGCCATTCGCCGCCAGCGCGGCGGCGCCGCCGGCCGCCGCGGTCTGCATCAGGGTCCGGCGGGTAACGGTTGGCTCGTGCGACACGCGGTCTCCTCCTCGGTGGTGGCGGCTCCCCGCCCGCTGAAACTAGCGCAGGCGCCGCCCGGTTGCCCCCGAGCTGGCGAAGTCAGCCAGGTAACGTGCCGGACCGAGCATGACCGAGGACGGTGGCAGATCTGGCCGGGTCGCGCTGTCCATCGCGCGCGTATGGCTCCCGCTGGCGATCGCGGTCGCCGGGGTTGTGCTGGTGATCGCGGGCCACGCCAAGGGTGGCCTCGCGGCGACCGGCGTCGTCCTGCTCGGGATCGCGCTGATCGTCTGGATGCTCAACTGGCTGTTCCGGCTGAGCATCGAGAGCAACCGCGACCGAGAGCAGGAGGAGGAGGCGCGACGCTTCTTCGACCAGCATGGCCGGTGGCCCGATGAGTGACTTCACGATCATGGGCGTGGTCAACGTCACGCCGGACTCGTTCTCCGACGGCGGGTTGTATCTCGACGCGGACGCCGCGATCGCCCACGGCCTCGAGCTCGAGGCTCAGGGCGCCGGGATCCTGGACATCGGGGGCGAGTCGACGCGGCCCGGCGCGGAGCCCGTGGACGCCGAGACCGAGCGCGACCGCGTGATCCCGGTGATCGCCGGCCTCGTGCAGAACGGGAGCCGGGCCGTGATCTCGATCGACACCTCGAAGGCGTCGGTGGCGGCGTCGGCGATCGACGCGGGCGCGACGTTCGTCAACGATGTGACCGCGCTCCGCGGCGATCCGAGGATGGCCGAGGTGGTGGCGCGGAGTCGCGTCCAGTGCTGCCTGATGCACATGCTGGGCGAGCCGCGCACGATGCAGCAACACCCGCGCTACGCCGACGTCGTCAGCGATGTGAGGGCGTTCCTGGAGGAGCGGATGGCGTTTGCGCGCCGGTCGGGGATCGCCGAGGACAGGATCCTGCTCGACCCCGGGATCGGATTCGGGAAGACGGTCGAGCACAACCTCGAGCTGCTGCGACGGCTCGACGAGCTGCTCACGCTCGGACGCCCGCTGGTGATCGGCACGTCGCGGAAGTCGTTCCTGGGCCGCATCACGGGGGCAGGCGAGACGGGCTCGCGGCTCCCGGGAACGATCGCCACCAACGTCCTCGCCTACGCGCGTGGCGCCCGCGTGTTCCGCGTCCATGACGTGGCGCCCGTCCGTGACGCGCTCCAAGTGGCTGCTGCTACGGTCAAAACGCCATGGATCTCGACGACGCCGACGAGTACGACGACGTAGACGAGGACGACGAGGAGGACGAGGGGCACTCCGAGCCCGAGGTCACGATCGAGGTCAGCGGGCTGTCGCTATTCACGCATGTCGGCGTAACCGCGGCCGAGCGCGAGGTGGGCCAGCGGCTTCTGGTCGACCTGCGGATCGACGCCGGCGAATGCGATGCGACCGTGACCGACCGGATCGAGGACACGATCGACTACGCGCAGGTCTGCGACATGGCCAACCTCGTGGCCCAGCAGCGCTCGTACAAGACGCTCGAGCGTCTCTGCGCCGCGATCGCGGACCGCCTGCTCGAGCAGTACGACGCGCAAGCCGTGTGGGTCAAGGCCGCCAAGCCGGAGCCGCCGCTCGCCCTCCCGGTGAGCGAGGTTTCGGTCGAGGTGTGGCGCGAGGCCGACTGACTTGCTCGGTTATCTGGGCCTCGGCTCGAATATCGGCGATCGCCGAGCCCACCTCGCCGAAGCGGTGACCGAGCTGCCCAACCACGGCGTCGACGTGCTCGCCTCGTCCTCGGTCTACGAGACCGAGCCGGTCGGCGAGGTGCTCGATCAGCGCGAGTTTTTCAACGCCTGCGTGAGCGTGGAGACCACGCAGGGACCCGAGGACCTGCTCGATGCGTGCAAGGCCGTCGAGCACGTGCTCGGGCGCGACGACGGCGGTGTGCGCCACGGCCCCCGCGTGATCGACGTCGACCTGCTGCTGCTCGGGTCGCTCCAGTACGAGTCGACGCGGCTGCGGCTCCCGCACGCCGATCTGACCACCCGCAGATTCGTGATCGTCCCACTGCTCGAGCTCGATCGCGGGCTGACCGTTCCCGGCCGTGGGCGGCTGAGCGGTGCGCTCGACGAGCTCGGGCAGGACCAGGGCGTCCGGCTCGTCGGCCCGCCCTTGATCTAGCTCTCGAGCGTTCCCGCCGGGATCTCGCCGTCGGCCTGCGGGAACAGGCGCCTCGCGAGCTCCGCGCAGGGACGGCCCTCGATCAGGGCCCGCGCGTCCGCGACCGTGAGCATCAACCGCACGGTCGAGCACAGCTGAAGGTCGGCGGCGTTGGGGCGCTCGGCGTCGCCGATCGTGCCGTCCGCGACCCATCCATCGATCCGGTCGAGCTGGCCGGGCAGCGCCCCGAGGTCGGCGCGGGCGACCTCGGCGTCCGTGCGGTTGAGCCGCGCCGCCATGTGGGCGACCACCGGGGCGCTGATGCGCACCGCCGGGGGCGGAAGCCGCAGCCGCGAGTGCTCGCTGTAGCTCACCATCGCGGCCGGGTCCTTGATCATCCCGGCCCAGACGAGCTCACGGGCGACGGGCTGGAACACCTCGTCCCCCCAGCGCTCGGCCTCCTCGACGGCGGCGCGGGCGGCCGGGTCCTCCGGATACAGCCTCGGCTCGGGGACGAGCTCGTCGAGGCGGTGCATGATCGTTCGCGAGCCCTGGATCCGCTCCGAGGATCCGTTGCGGATGCTGAGCCCGGGAACGGTCCGGCCACCGAACAGGAGCTTCTGAAACGGAACCTGCATCGGTGGCGGCCATTCGGTCACGCTGTAGCGCAGGCCCTTGAGCGACAGCGCCTTCTCCACCGCCGCGCAGGGGTGCGAGCCGTGGACGACATAGAGCCTGAGCCGCATGCGGCGGTGAGGATATTGGCCCGACCGCGATAATGCCCGCCGATGCTCCTCGTCGTCGACGTCGGTAACACGCAGACGCACTTCGGCGTCTACACGGCCGGTAGCACCGAGGTCGCCGAGCACTGGCGATTCGCGACGGTGCGCGACTCGACCGGCGACGAGTTGGGGGCGGCGCTCTCGAACCTGCTCGCGCTGCGTGGGCTCTCGTTCGCCGACGTCGACGGATCGATCGTGTCGTCCACCGTCCCGCAGCTGTCGGAGCAGTGGACTGCGATGTCGGAGCGCTACCTGCGCCACCGGATGCTCGTCGTCGGCCCGACGATCCGGACCGGGATGCCGATCAGGATCGACAATCCGCGCGAGGTCGGGGCCGATCGGCTGGTCAACGCCGTCGCCGCGTACGAGCGGGTGAAGGGCACCTGCATCGTCGTCGACTTCGGCACGGCGATCACCTACGACGCCGTCTCTGCGGCCGGCGAGTATCTCGGCGGGATCATCAGCCCCGGCGCCGAGATCTCGATCGACGCGCTGTACGAGCGCGCGGCCAAGCTGCCCAAGGTCGAGCTCGCGGCTCCGCGCGCCCTGATCGGCAAATCGACTGTGGACGCGATCCGCAGTGGGATCGTGTTCGGATTCGCGGGCCAGGTCGAGGGGATCGTGCGCCGGCTGCGCGACGAGCTCGGGTCGGACACGACGGTGATCGCGACCGGTGGCCTGGCCGGCGCGGTGGTGCCGTTCATCCGCGAGACGATCGACGAGGTCGACGACCTGCTGACGCTGACCGGGCTGCGGCTGATCTGGGAGCGCAACCAGGGGTAGTGGGGCTGAGCTCGGCCTCCCAACATCAGGTGCGCTCGTTCACGACCACGTTTCACTCGGGCGGGCACACGTTCTACATGGGGGCCTCAGGCATCGCCGTCACTCCCTCTGGCGGTCAGGTGGTCGTGATCGGGAACGCCGCGACCGATCGCGGGCTCGGCTCCACCCATCCGCTGCTGGCGAAGTTCAACGTCGCGACCGGCAAGCTGATCAGCGCGGTCACGTATGACACTCGGGATGGCAGCCTGACTGGCGGGGTGGCGCTCGCGGGCGACGCAAGCGCCGTCTATGTGGCCAGCGAGGCGCCGGGCACGAGCGTCAGCTTCTACGTCGACGAGTACTCCGTGTCGCCACTTCAGCGTGTCCGCAGGCTGCGGATCAACGCTGGCTTCGCCTCGGCGCTCGCGGTCGACGGTGGTCAGCTGGCGATCGCCTACGGTCCGGCCGGCAACGCCGAGAAGTACCTGTTCCGCTACACGACCGCGCTGAAGTTCATCGACTTCACGGACTGGGCGAAGAGCGGCGTCGCGTACGGGTACCGCGGCTTCCTGATGGGCGGGGACCCGAGGGCGCGGGCGATCGACAGGCTGGGCGCGGTCGGGCCGCCGCCGCCGGAGCGGTTCGGGGTCGGTGACTTCAGCGGTCTGCCGATCATCGAGGCCACGGACGGCGCTGGTGACGCGTTCGCGTACGACGCCGCGGGCCCGGTGATCAACGAGAACCCATCCGCCGGGGGAGTGATCCTGCGCTTCAAGCCGCTGATCGACCCCGTCCGCCTCCTCGCCGTGCCACCGAAGCGGGTTCGCACACTGCGCGCACGCTTCTCCTTCGACGCCGGCGCAGACGCGGGCTACGAATGCAGGCTCCTGCGCGTGCGGGCGAAGGCACCTGAATTCCGGACGCCCTGCGTCCCGCCGCACACGTTCAACGGTCTCGTGAACGGCGCGAGCTATGTGTTCGAGCTGAAGACCGTCTCGTCGGAAGGCGGCGTCTCGCGGACGATCCACTACGCGTTCAAGGTCGTTCTGCCGGTCCCCCGAGCGATCATCACTGCGCACCCGACGAAAACGCACGCGGGAGCCAAGGCGACGTTCCGGTTCACAAGCACGCTCAAGGGCTCGACGTTCGGATGCCGGCTGTTCAGGCCCGGCATTCCGCTCGCCGTCTTCGTGTCATGCACCAGTCCGGTCACATACGGTCACCTGACGCCCGGAAGCTACGACTTCCAGGTCGAGGCGATCAGCAGGCTTGGCGTGGTGCAGAAAAAGCCGACGAGCTTCAGCTTCAGCGCCGGGTAGAGGCGGACCGGGGCGAGACCAAGGCGACACTGACACGCGGCGAGGCCTGGGAATAATGCGCTCGATGGGGAAGATTCGACTCGGTGCGGCGTTGACTGTCACGACGCTCCTCGTCGGCGCGGCAGCCGCGGCCGCGGCGCCGGTCCCGTGCTACGGCATCGGCGGTCTGCAGGACGCGCTGAGTGCCGCCTCCCCGGCTCGACCGTGCAGCTGATCGCCGGCTCGGACTGCCAGCACACCGCCTACACGCTTCCGAGCGCCTCGATCACCCTCGACGGCAACGGGAGCACCCTCGACGGCACCGGGATCGTGCCGACCGGAACGCTGCCGATCCTCTCCGGCGCTGACGTCCAGGGCACGACGATCAAGAACCTGACGTTCGTCAACGGGTCGCTGAACAGCGGCGACGGCGCCGCGATTGACCTGACCGGCGACAGCCACCCGACGCTGAACAACGATCAGTTTTACGCCAACAGCGACACCGACTTCAGTGGATTCGGCGGGGCGGTGGCGCTCAAGACGTCGACGAGCACGGGCACGATCACGGTCGAAAACTCGACGTTCGGCAGCATTGCGCAGCCGAACAGCAGTGCTTGGGTGGGGGCGCCCTGCGATCCGCGGCGCGGGCCCAGGCAACGCGACGCCGGCCGTGGTAATCAGCCACGACCGGTTCATCGGCAACACCGCCAGCGACGCCGGTGCGGGCCTCGACTTCCTGCCCTACGGCTCGACCGCCAGCATCGTGATCTCCGAATTCGACGTTCAGCCAGAACAGCAACCGGTATGCGGGCGCGGGTGCTCGACATCGACTTCGAGGCCGCGAGCCCGGGGACGCACCCGCACATGACCGTGACCGGCAGCACGTTCGCGGGCAACACGGACAAGACCGACGTCGACGCCTCCGGCGCCGGCCTCGACGTGTTCAGCGACCTTGGCGGTGGTTCGCTCACGCAGGTCGGCAACACGTTCAGCGCCAACCGCATCAGCAAGATCGCAAGCGGCGTATCGAACGACATGGGGGCGGGCGAGCTTGCCGCCGGATTACCGCTGACGAGCATCCGGGACCGCTTCATCGGCAACGCGATCGCGGGCTCGAATCCCGGGGATACCCCCCAGGGCGGAGGTCTGGTGGCCTGCAACTCGTCGCCGACTGCGACAACGGCCACGATCATCGACGGCGTGATCGCGGGCAACGCAATCAGCGGCCCGGCACCGGGACAGGGAGCGGGCGCTTGGATCGGGAGCTGCTACGGCGGCAAGGCCCAGGCGCTCGCCCTACGGGATTCGACGATCAGCGGGAATGTGCTCAGCGCGGGTACCGGTCGGCGGTTTGAGCGGAGATCTCACCGCCACGCTCAATGCCAGCAACACGATCATCGCCGGTCGGATCGGCGGGACAACTGATCTCGCCGGCTTTGCTCTGCGCACGACCGACCACTCCGATGCATGCATGCCCGGGGTCCCGCCGGGCATCGGGAACATGTGCGCGAACCCCAAGCTGGTCAACGCGGCAGCCGGGGACGTGCACGAGACGGCGGCGAGCCCGACGATCGACCGCGGCCTCAACGGCGAGGTGCCCGCGGGTCTCACATCCGACGCCTACGGCTCGCCCCGCATCACCGACGGCCTCGGGACCGGGCACGCGATCGTCGACATCGGGGCGGCGGAAAGCCCGGCGAGGAAGCCGCCGCCGAAGATCCGGTGCGTGGTGCCAAAGCTTCACAGTCTCTCCCTGAAGGCGGCCCGCCGGGCGCTCGGGAAGGTCCACTGCGCCCTGGGCAAGGTGCGCAAACCCAAGCACCCGGGGCGCAGGGCACTCGTGGTCGTGTCGCAGTCACGCAAGGCGGGGACGCGGCTCGCCAAGGGCTCCAAGATCGGCGTCAAGCTCGGCCCGGCGCCGAAGCGCCGCCACCACTAGGGTCAGGCCGCCTCGGCCCGGGGCGCCGGGATCGGCACCGGGACCTCAGGCGTGCGGGCGCAGGTCGCGGCGAGAATCAGGAAGGCGATGCGGCGACGGTCGGTCGGATCAGCCTCCGAGAGCTGGTCATGGGTGTCGATCAGGGCGCGGATGGCCGCGAACACGGGGGCGTCGTCGATCTCCTCCGGCACGTCGCAGGCGAGTCGTGCCAGGGCGACCATCTCGCCCCCATCGGCGCCGCGCATGGTTGCGATCGCGCCGATCATCAGGAACTCGGTCACGCGACCGAGGAGGACGTGGGGAGGACGCTCGCGCTCTCCCACGGCCGGCCCGATCGGGAGCAGGTCCGCGCCCTCGGCCAGGCGGAGCGACTGCTCGGAGGTGATGCACCGGATCTGCTCGGTCGAGAGTCCGACCTGAAGCGCGTGCCGGATCATGAACGCCGCCGACATCGGAGTGGCACCGTACGGGGCGTCGCTGGCGAACAGGATCTGGCCGGGCGGGACGAGCGAGAACAGCGACTCGAGATCGGCCGGCATCCACCACGCCGTGTCGAACAGCAGATTCGGATGGTCCGGGGCGACCCGCCAGAGCCACGACAGGTCGCAGATCCCGGCGTGAGCGAGGATCAGGCGCGCGTCAGGGAAGTCGCCGGCGAGTTGCACCGCGTGCAGCCCAAGCGCGGGGATCCCGCGCCCGGCGTGGATCATGACCGGCAGCCGGCGCTCGTGGGCGAGCGCGACCAGCTTTCGGACCTGCGGATGGTCGAGGGTGAAGTTCTCGGCCCGCGGATGGAACTTGATCCCGCGGGCGCCGCGCGCGAGGCTGCGCTCCGCCTCGGCCACCGGATCGTCGGAGTGCGGATCGATCCGGCAGAAGGGAACGAGCGCGCCGCCGGACTCGGCGGCAGCTGCGATCACGAAGTCGTTGGCCGGGGGATAGCCCTCCGGCTCGTGCATCGGGAACACGAAGGCGCCCCGCGCGCCGGCCAACGAGAGCGTCTCGAGCAGCTGCTCGGGCGTCTGCTTCATCCCGTCGGGGTCGTTCTGCCCGAGGTGCGTGTGGGCGTCGAACAGCACGATGCCGGGAACCTGATCGAGGATGATCTCGAACCAGGGACGTAGCAGCGAGCCGAAGTCCATGACTGGATTCGTACCATGAATCACCACGGTGCGATCCCTTAACGACAACTGGACCCTCGGCGGCGTGCCCGTGCCCAACCGCGTGGTGCTCGCCCCGCTGGCCGGAATCGGCAACTGGTTCGTGCGCCTGCAGGCCAAGCGCTACGGCGCCGGGCTCGTGGTCTCCGAGATGGTCTCGAGCTTCGCCGTGCACCACCGCAACGAGCGGACCTGCCGCGAGCTGCTGCGGATCCACCCCGACGAGCACCCCGTCTCGGTGCAGCTGTTCGGCCACGACCCTGACGTGATGGCGTCGGCGGCAGAGCGCGTGGCCGCGGCGGGCGCCGACCTGATCGACATCAACATGGGCTGCCCGGTCCCGAAGGTGTGCAAGACCGGCGCGGGCGCGGCGCTGCTCGAGGATCCCGCGCGAGCCGTGGCGCTGGTCCGGGCCGCCGCCCGCGGAAGCGGCCTGCCCGTCACGGTCAAGCTCCGGACCGGGGTGCGCCCCGGCGATGCGAGCGGCGTGGAGGTCGCACGGCGGCTCGCGTCCGAGGGCGTGGTCGCGGGTCTCAGCATCCACCCGCGGCACGCCTCTCAACGACACAGCGGTAAGCCCGACTACGAGCTCGCACGGGCGCTGGTCGAGGAGCTCCCGGTCCCGGTGATGATCTCCGGCGGCCTGCAGACGGCCGACAAGGCGCGCGATGCGTTCGAGCGCACCGGGGCTGAGGCCGTGCTTCTCGCGCGCGGCTCGCTCGGGAACCCGTGGCTGTTCGAGCAGCTGCTCGAAGGTCGCGACAACGACCCGAGCACCGAGGAGATCCTGGCGGAGGTCGACTGGGTGATCGACCGGGCGCGCGAGCATCTGGGGGACGAGCGGGCGGCGCGCTACCTGCGCAAGTTCTATCCCTGGTACCTCGAGCGGCTCGGCGGCGGACGCCCGCTCCAGGCCGCGCTGCAGCAGGCTCCGACGCTCGAGGACGCGCGGGCGATGCTGCACGGGCGCGCCGCGACCGCGGTCGCGTAGTAGGGTGCGCTCCTGGTCGGCCGGCCAGGAGGAGAAACTTGGGTTGGATTTGGGCGAAACGCTTGGTACCGGTCGTGGCGACGCTGCTCGCCGCGTCCGCGGCCGGGCCGATGGGCGCCTCGGCGGCCGTCCAGCCGTACGGAACCAACGACTTCGGTGGTTTTCGCAACGTTCTGCCGCCGGGGACCAACGGCCTCGTCGATGCCGCGCAGCTGCTCGCCTACGAGACCACGAAGGCCCGGCCGCCCCACAACAACGACCAGCTCGGGATGTACTCGGCGCTCACGACCGCGGCGCCCAACATCACCGCGGCGCAGATCGGCCGGTACTTCAAGGACGCGACGTTCGGCGTCAAGAGCGGCGACGCCGAGTCGGTTGAGAACCCCGAGCCGGGGGCGACCATCGTCCGCGACTCGGCCTTCGGCGTGCCCCACATCTACGGCGCCACGCGGCCGGAGCTGATGTTCGCCATCGGCTACGCGACCGCCGAGGACCGGCTGTTCTTCATCGACGCGCTCCGGCACGCCGGCCAGGGGGACCTGGCGTCGTTTGCGGGTGGATCGAACGTGTCGATGGACGAGAGCGTGTGGGCGAGCGAGCCCTACACGCATCAGGACCTGGTCAACCAGGTGATGTACGGCCTGAACCACTCGCCGCTCGGCCATCAGATCTACGCCGACACCACGAACTACGTCGACGGCATCAACGCGTACATCGCTCGGGCGAAGAACCCGCTCTTCACGGCGACCACGCTCCCGGGCGAGTACGTCGCCCTCGGCACGCTGCCCGAGCCGTTCACAATCGAGGACGTCGTCTCGATCGCGACGCTCGTCGGCGGCATCTTCGGCAACGGCGGCGGCGATCAGCTGAACAACGCGCTCCTGTACGAGCAGTTCGTGCGGCGCTTCGGCCACGAGCACCGCAACGTGGCCGGGTCACCGGAGCGCGTACCGGTCGCTCACGCCGCGCGCCGGCACCGCCGCCGGTACGTGCGCGGCGTCTCCGGGGCGGGCGCCAAGCGGCCCGACCACTCCGGCTTCGGCACATTGATGAGCTTCGTCGACCCCGCCGACCCCGAGGCCCCGACCACCGTCCGCGGGCACTCGTTCCCCTACCAGACGCTGCCGAAGCCGAGCAAGGCGACGCTCAAGACGCTCGCCCTGCCCGACCGGGGCTCGGTCGCAGCTCGTCAACCACGTGGTCGCGGGGGCGGCCCCGCGCGCGGCGGCCCGCGCCGCCGCGACGGGCAGCCGAGGACGGATCGCCGGCGCGCTGGGGGCGGTCGCGAACGCCGGCCCCGGCCTGATGTCGTTCCCGCGCGACATGTCCAACGCGCTGCTGATCAGCGCTCGCCACAGCGCCAGCGGGCATCCGCTCGCCGTGATGGGGCCGCAGGTCTCCTACTTCACGCCGCAGATCCTGATGGAGGAGGACATCCACGGTCCCGGGATCGACGCCGACGGCGCGGCGTTCCCGGGAACCAACCTCTACGTGCAGCTCGGCCACGGCCGCGACTACGCGTGGTCGGCCACCTCAGCGGGCCAGAACATCATCGACACGTTCGCGGTTCCGCTCTGCAATCCGGGCGGCGGCACGGTGTCGAAGAGCTCGAACTTCTACCTCCTGCAGGGCCACTGCGTCGCGATGCAGACGCTCACCCGGAGCGAGTCGTGGAAGCCAAACCTGGCCGACTCGACGCCGGCCGGGTCGATCACGCTGCAGACCCAGCGGACGGCATACGGGATCGTGATCGCGCGGGCGACGATCCACGGCAAGCCGGTGGCGTACTGCAACCTGCGCTCGACCTACATGCACGAGCTCGACTCGTCGGCCGGTTTCGAGATGCTCAACAACCCGGCGCTGGTGCGCAATCCGGCCGACTTCATGCGCGACGCCTACCAGATCGAGTACACGTTCAACTGGTTCTACACCGACGACAAGCACATCGCGTACTTCAACTCGGGCCTGAACCCGGTCCGCGCTGCGCACACGAATCCGCTGTTCCCGAGCTGGGCGCGCTACGCGTGGCCGGGCCTGCACCCGAGCGCGAACGTCACCCCGAGCAGCATCACCGAGCGCCGGACGCCGCAGCGGGCGCACCCACAGGTGACCGATCAGTCGTTCCTGACCAGTTGGAACAACAAGCAGGCGCCCGGCTATAACGACGCCGCCACGGCGCAGGAGTTCTCCTCGATCTACCGCTCCCAGCTGCTCGACAACAACATCAACCACTACATGGCGATCCGGCACGGCAAACTGACCCTGGTCGACCTGATCAACGCGATGGGCAACGCCGGGACCCAGGACCTGCGCGGCGTGGAGGTGCTCCCGTACGCACTCCGCGTCCTCGGTCATCCGTCGGACCCGGCGCTGGCCACGGCGCTCAGCGAGCTGCGCACGTGGGTGGCGAGCGGCTCGCACCGGATCAACCGCGCCCACCCCGGAGCCAGCGGCCTGTACCAGCAGTCGGCCGCGGTGCGGATCATGGATGCCTGGTGGCCGTTGCTCGTCCGGGCCGAGTTCGGTCCCGTGCTCGGACAGTCGCTGCTCTCGCAGGTCGAGGGTGACTTCCCGATCAACGACGAGCCCGGCCACGGCACCAGCGGTCCGCACCTCGGGTCCGCCTTCGACGTCGGCTTCTACGGGATCGTCCAGAAGGACCTGCGCTCCGTGCTCGGCCGGCACGTGCGCGGCGCGCTCAACCGCGTCTACTGCGGGCGCGGCTCACTGGCGCGCTGCCGGGCCGCGCTCGAGAGCTCGCTCCGGGCCGCGATCGCGCAGACGCCGGCCCAGGTCTACCCTGCGGACGGCGTCTGCAAGGCCGGCGACCAGATGTGCTCAGACTCGATCCAATTCCGCGCCATCGGGGCCATCACCCAGCCCCTGATCGAATGGGTGAACCGTCCGACCTTCCAACAAGCCGACATGATCGTGAGCCATGATCCACGCTAAAGCCCTAGCCCTTGCAATCTCCGCCCTGATGACGCCCGCCGGTGGCTATCACGGCCCCTACGCCCAGCACGGGCAGCCGGCCCAGTTCAAGGTCGGGGCGGCGACGGCGAGCTTCTCGCCGCCGCTGCGCGGGCACGCGCCGGGAGGCGACCCGGCCGACTGCGATCACACGGGCGCCTTCAACGGCCCGCGACAGTTCGCGTACGAGGAGCCCTACAAGGACCTGCAGCATCACGGTCACTACGACCTCGGCGACCCGTTCAAGGACTGCAACGGCAACAGACGCTGGGACGGCAACCTGCTCGGCGGCGGTGGGAACACGCCCCGGTTCTACGACCACGTCGCGGACCCGGTCGGCTGCCCGCGCGATGGTCGTCTCGGCCGGTGGGCGGCGGATCGCGGTCGAGGTGGTCGACCAGGAGGGCCTGTTCAACATCTACCAGCAGCGCATCCGCGCGAAGGTGCTGGCCGACGGCTTCCACCTGAGCAACATCTTCATCTCCGCCACCCACGACGAGTCGGCGCCGGACAGCCTCGGCCTCGGAGGCGTCAGTCAGACGACCTCGGGCGTCAACGACTACTGGGTCAACTACATGGTCCGCCAGAGCGCGCTGGCGATCGAGCGCGCCGACCGAGCCGTGCGTCCGGCGCGGATCCGCTACACCGAGGTGCTCGAGCCCTCGAACGTTCGTCAATGCTGGTCCTCGTATCCGTTCGTCGACGACCAGCACATCCCGGTGCTCGAGGCGGTCAACAGCCGCGGCCGCGCGATCGTCACGCTGGCCAGCGTCAGCCAGCACGCGGAGACGCTGGGCTTCAACGGCGGAACGCCGGCGCTCGACGCCCAGAACGACTGGGTCTCGTCCGACTGGATCAACTTCTTCCGCAGCTCGCTGCAGCAGAAGCTCGGCGGCGTCGCGATCGAGATGGCGGGCTCGGTCGGCTCGGTCGAGAGCCCGGAGGTCTATCCGAGCCCGATCTCGCGCGTGCCGCAGGTGTTCGTCGATGCCAGTCATCCCGCGGGCTGCCGCACCCTGTTCAAGGTCGGCAGCGGCACGGACGCAGCCGGTACCGGCCACACGCCGGTCGGCTACTTCGGCGAGACGCGCGCGTTCGGAAACGACGATGGCGGGACCGATCGTGCAGGCGCTGCACGCGGGCTGCGTACCACTACTCGCTGACGAACCGGATCTGGGGCGCAGCGGGCGAACATCTGCGTCCCGCTGCAGAACGCTCTGTTCCTGCTCGGCGCCGGCCTCGGCGTGTTCGCGCACCGGCCCGGCTACAACGCGGACTGCACGAAGGCGTCGCCGGTGGCGCCCAACGGCTCGAGCGCCGGCCAGGCGCTGCGCTCGCAGGTGGCCGCGTTCCAGATCGGCGACGGCGGATTCATCTCGCTCCCGGGCGAGGTGTTCCCGTTCACGTTCCTTCGCTCGTTCCTCGGACCGCAGGACATGCAGACCCCGTCGGACCCGCTTCCGCCGTGGCTGCTCACGCACATGAACACGCCGTTCCGCTTCATCGACGGGCTGGCCGAGGACATGCTCGGCTACATCTTCCCGAGCGGCAACGCGGTCGGGATCCCGACCCTGTCGAACCTCGGACCCTCGGACACCGACCGCTTCGGGTGCGGGCACTCCGACGACTCCGAGTCGGTCTCGGCGACCTCGGCCAACCTGATCGGGAACGCGCTTGTGGGCGTTCTGAACGCGCACGGCTCCCCGGCCGAGACGATCGTCCTCGGCCGCTACGTGCTGCCCGGCGGGACAGCTGTCCCGCGATCCGCTCGGCGGGCCCGAGATCAAGTGCTCGCTCGATCAGACCTTCACCGCGGCGGCGCACCCCGCGAATGCGGTTCGCCTCGCCTCCGGGAAGGTCGTGCATCCGAAGGTGTGGATGTCGCTCAGCGGACTGCCCCAGAAACGCCCCGACCGCGACACGCGCGGCTACTTCGACTCGCGCGGCCGGCGCGTGTGGCTCAACGTGTTCCCGAACCTGCCATGAAGCTGAGGGCTGCTGCTCGCTGGGGGCGTCGCGGCGATCGCGCTGGTCTCGCCGGCGCAGGCGGACTTCCCCTACGCGCCCGGCGGGAACCGCTTCAATCCGGACACGTTCCGGCTCGCGCCGGGCGTGGCGCCGAACGACTTCAGCGAGAGCGGCGACTGGAAGCTGGCCGGCACGCCCGACAGCCCGCTCGCCAACCCCCTGACCGCAAAGGTCAATCTCCAGAAGGACGAGCTGTGCGGGATCCGCGGGATGAGCGTGGTCGACACCGACACCGTGCAGCCGGCCGGCTCGTGCGCGCACGGGACCGTGCACACGGCATGGCAGGTGAGCACCGGCCGCCCGGACGTCGTGATCGCCGTGCTCGACTCGGGCATCGAATGGAACGACCAGGGCGCGATGACCGACCTGCGCGACAAGGTCCGTCTCAACCAGGGCGAGCTGCCGGCCCCGCGCCGTGACCTGAAGACGGCGCTGGTGACGGGCGTCTCCTGCTCCTCGTACGTGGCGGCCACGGGCGGCGATTACAACCGCCACGGCGACTACGACGTCAACCGCGACGGCGTGTTCAACGTGCTCGACTATGCGTGCGACTCGCGGGTCGCGGCGGTTGTCCGATGGTGGCAACCCGCGGCACGCGCTCCGCCACGGCCCGCCGGGCTTCCTCACCCCCGAGGACCTGATCCTCGCCTTCACCGACGGCCGTGACCACGACCACAACGGCTTCGCCAACGACATCGCGGGGTGGAACTTCCTCGACAACAACAACGACCCGTTCGATGACGTGCAGTACGGACATGGCACCGGCGAGGCGCGGGACTCCAACGCCGAGGCGAACAACGGGGGCGATCTGGGCACCTGCCCGAACTGCATGGTGCTGCCGCTGCGGGTCGGGCGAGTCGTTCGTCGCCGACGCCAACCGCTTCGCCCAGGCCGCCCTGTACGCCACCGACAGCGGCGTCGACGTGATCCAGGAGGCGCTGGGCACGCTCAACGGTCCGCTGTTCGCCCGCCAGGCGATCGAGTACGCGTACCACCACGGGGTCACCGTGATCGCGTCCGCGGCCGACGAGGCGGCCGAGCACCACAACCTGCCCGGCTCGATGCCGGACACGATCGTCGTCAACTCGGTGAACAAGTACTCGTCGCTGACCAGCACGCCGCCCTCCTACCTGCAGCTCAACGGCTGCACGAACTTCGGCACGCGGATCGTGCTCTCGGTCCCGAGCAGCTCGTGCTCCTCGGAGGCGACCGGCAAGAGCGCCGGCGTGGCCGGGCTGATCTACAGCGCGGCCGAGGACGCGCTCCACGCCGGACGGCTGCGGCGCAGCGGCGACTGCCATCGAGTCGATGGCTCGCGCTGCGTGATCACCGCGAACGAGGTGCGTCAGCTGATGGCCTCCGGCGACATCGGCTCGACCGCGCCGGGCGACCAGGGTTCGGGCCAGGCCGACGACGTCAACTTCGCCGCCCAGCCCGAGAGCTCGTGCGCGACGCACCGTGTCGCCACCTGCACCGACCCCAACCGCCAGATCTCGTTCGCGCTCGATCAGCTCGGGGGCGTCGTCGGGCCGCTGCCGCACACGACCCGCTACCCGGCCCGCAAGGGCTTCGACGAGTTCTACGGCTACGGCCGTCTGAACGCCTACAAGGCGGTGAGCGCCGCCTACGCGGGCACGATCCGCGCCCGAGGCCGAGATCACCGCGCCCGACTGGTTCACCCAGGTCGACCCGGCCCGCGGATCGTTCGCGGTGCAGGGCAGCGTGTCCGCGCGCGGCTCGTATCGCTGCTCGGTGTGGGTCGCGCCGGGCGGCAACCCGAACAACAGCGCCGACTTCCACCGGGTGTCGTCGAGCTGGTGCAACGGGTCGGCCGTGCACTCGCGGTCCTTCTCCGGCGTGCTTGGCAGCGTCGACGTCGCTCGGCTGAAGGCGCTGTTCCCGCCGGTCAGCTTCACCGGCAACGCCGGCGCCGCAGGACTCCAACGGGCGCCCGAACACCGAGCCCAACGCATTCACCGTGAGGGTCCTGGTCACGACCGCGTCGGGCCGGGCGATGAGCGGTGAGGATCGTCGCCAGCTGTTCCTGCACCGCGACGCCCAGATGCTCCCCGGTTTCCCGATCCAGCTGCGCGGCGACGGCGACTCCTCGCCGCTGTTCGCGGACATCGACGGCGACAATCGCAACGAGCTCGTTCTCGCCACCTCGGACGGCTGGGTCCACGCGTACCGGTCGAATGGTCACGAGCTCCCGGGCTGGCCTGTGCACACCGCGCGGCTCCCGCTCCACACGGGCGAGCGTCGCCTACGGGCACGGCGGCGTCGGCACCGGGCACTATGCGGCCGTGCTCGGGGCGCTCGCCGCCGGCGACCTGTTCGGGGACGGACGGCTGGAGGTGGTCGCGGACGACAACCAGGGCAACGTCTACGCCTGGGACCAGCATGGTCATCTCGTGTTCCACGTGCACTCGCTCCGGCGGTTCTCGGGCACGCCGCTGAGCCCGTTCCACACCATCCGGCAGGGAGTCCGCGATCGCGTCGAGGGCGGTTTCGCGAGCGCACCGGTGCTGGCATCGCTCGACGGCCACGGGATGGACGTGATCGCGGCGGGTGAGGACCGCCACGTCTACGCCTGGCACGCGAACGGCAAGCCGGTGGCCGGGCTTCCCGGTGCTGGTCGCCGATCCGGACAAGGTCGCGGCGGTCGACCCGGTGACCGGCCACATCACGTTCCGCAACGTCGACGCCAACCCGGGCCTCGACGAGGACCAGGGCAAGCTGATCGACACGCCGGCGGTGGCCGACATCGATCACTCCGGCCACCCGTCGATCATCGTCGGGTCCAACGAGGAGTACCCGGCCGGAACCGGCGACGAGGGCGACGTCAACATCAGCCCGACCAACTCGCTGCTCACCTCGGCGATCGGCAAGGCCGGGCTGCTGTCGTTGGCCAACGGGCGCCTGTACGCGATCAAGCACGACGGCGATCGCTCCGGGCATCCGTTCCTGCCCGGCTGGCCGGTCAAGATCGGGATCATCGACGCCGGCCTGCTGCCTGACGTCGGCGAGGGGATCAACGGCTCGCCCGTCGTTGCTCCGGTGCGCTGCCCGTCGGGCGGAACCGGGCCGAAGATCGGCGTCACCCCGGACGCCGGGCCCGGCGACATCCTCAATCCGAACGGGACGTCGTGCTACGGCAGCCAGGGCGGGCACTACACGACGCTTGGCACCGACATCGCGGTGAGCGCGAACAAGTACGACGCGCCCGTCTATTCGGCGGTCGGCTACCCGGCGTTCGGCAGCCTTAACGGCAAGACGATCGACTTCTTCGCTCCGGCGACCGGGTTGATCCGGGCGCTCGACGTGGCGGCGAACGAGTATCAGGGCGGCCAGGACTTCATCGGGGCGTGGCAACCGGGCAACGGCCAGTTCGCGCTCGGCTATCCGGCGCCGGTCAACGACCTCCAGTTCCTGACCGGCCCGGTGGTGGGGGACGTGGTGGGGGGAGCGAGCAAGGCCCAGCAGGTGATCGGCGGGACCTCCTCGCTCGATCTCGAGGCGTTCGGCGCCGCCGGCGCGCCCGCGAGCGCGGCGTGGCCGAAACTGACCGGCGACTGGGAGGCCGCGACCCCGGCGCTCGGCTCGTTCGGCACCCTCGACACCTCGCCCAGCGCGCACAAGGACATCGTCTCGATCACGCGATCGGGGACGGTGTCCGTGTACCGGACGCCGGCCGGCGCCTGCTCGCCCAGCTCCTCGCCCCGCTTCCACCACGACCTCGCCAACTCGGGCGACTACACGCGGGACGCGGTCCCGCCCGGGCGGCCGATGAAGGCCCGGCTCACCGGCTCGCACCGGCGGGGCTGGACGGTTCGCTTCGTCGCGCCCGGTGGCGATGAGCTGTGCGGGAGCGCCAAGACCTATCAGCTCGTGACCTCGCGGCACCCGATCACGGCCCAAAACTTCCGTCGCGGACGCCGGATCACCGTCAGTTTGGCGCCGGGCCGGGCGGGTAGCACTCAGGCCGTGAAGCTTCCCCGCGGGGTCGGGCGTTACATCGCTTTGCGGGCGGTCGATGCGGCCGGGAATCTGGGACGGCCAATCGTTCTCAGGGTTCCGAGATGAGGCGTCTATACTCATCCGCCCACCAGACCGGACGCGTGTAACTCCCGCCCACCTGAGCGGGTTTTTTCTCGCTCTGAACGCACCCCTAAACGGATCTGAACGCCATGCCAAAGGACGTCATCCTCACCCAAGAAGGGCTCGCCAATCTGAAGGCCGAGCTAGACCAGCTGTCGACCATCCGTCGGCGCGAAGTTGCCGCCCGGATCAAGGAGGCCCGCGAGTTCGGGGACATCTCCGAGAACGCCGAATACGACGACGCGAAGAACGAGCAGGCGATGCTCGAGGCGAGAATCGCGCTGCTCGAGGACAAGCTCCGCTCGGCCACCGTGATCGACGCCACGGACCTCGGTACCGACATGGTTCGCGTCGGCTCGCTCGTGCACGTCAAGGATGAGGCGGGCAAGTCGACCAAGTACACGATCGTCGGCTCGGCCGAGGCCAATCCGACCGAGATGAAACTCTCCAACGAGTCCCCCGTTGGCAAGGCGCTGCTCGGGCACAAGCGGGGCGAGGAGGTCACGATCGCCACGCCCAAGGGCAAGCGCAAGCTCAAGATCACGAAGATCGACGTCGCGTCGAAGTAGGCGGGGGCGGCAGTGAGCGAGGAGAATTCCTCCTCCGACGTATTCGCCGACCGGCGCCGCAAGCTCGAGGAGCTGCGCAGCGCTGGCGTCGAGCCGTTCCCGCACCAGTTCCCGGGCGTCGAGCCGATCGCATCCGTTCGCGCGGCGCATGCCGATCTTGCGGCGGGGGACGAGACGGACAGCGCCCACCGGGTCGCCGGGCGCCTGGCGGCGCGCCGCGGCCAGGGCAAGATGGCGTTTCTCGACCTCGCCGACCGATCCGGCCGGATCCAGCTCCAGGCTCGGGTCGACGAGCTCGGCGAGGACGGCATGCGGCAGCTGCTGGAGCTCGATCTCGGCGATCTGATCGGGGTCGACGGGGTCGCCTTCTGCTCGCGGCGCGGCGAGCTGACGCTGCGGGTGACCGGATGGACGCTGCTGGCCAAGTCGCTGCGCCCACCGCCCGAGAAGCACCACGGCCTGACCGACATCGAGACGCGCCACCGCCACCGCGAGCTCGACCTGATCGCCAACCCCGAGGTCCGCGAGCTGTTCGTCACCCGCGCCCGCGTGATCTCGGCCGTGCGCCGGTTCCTCGATGCCGAGGGGTTCATCGAGGTCGAGACGCCCGTCCTGCAGCCTCTGTACGGCGGCGCGCTGGCGCGCCCGTTCACCACCCACCACAACGCGCTCGACCGTGAGCTGTACCTGAGGATCGCAACCGAGCTGTACCTCAAGCGGCTGATCGTCGGTGGCCTCGAGAGGGTCTACGAGCTGGGCAAGGACTTCCGCAACGAGGGCCTCTCTCCCAAGCACAACCCCGAGTTCACGATGCTCGAGTGGTACGAGGCGTACGCGGACTACATGGACGTCGCAGATCGCTTCGAGCGGCTGGTCGCGAGCGTGGCCGACGAGGTCGGCGCCTCGCTGCCGCCCTTCCGGCGCGAGACCCTGCGCGACTCGATCCACTCGCGCGTCGGGATCGACGTGCTCGAGTTGCGCGATCGGGATGCGCTGGCCGGCGAGATGCGCGCGCGCGGGCTGGCAGCGCGGGACGACGACACCTGGCCGCAGCTCGTCGACGAGCTGCTGTCAAAGCACGTCGAGCCGACCCTTACCGATCCCACGATCCTGTTCGACTACCCGGTCGAGATGTCTCCGTTCGCCAAGCGACACCGCTCCGTCGAGGGGCTGGTCGAGCGGTTCGAGGCCTACGTGGGCGGGATCGAGATCGCCAATGCGTTCAGCGAGCTCAACGACCCGGACGAGCAACGCCGGCGCTTCGAGGACCAGCGGGAGCTGGCCGGCGCCGGCGACGAGGAGACCCAGCCCTACGACGAGTCGTTTCTGCTCGCGCTCGAGCACGGCATGCCTCCGACCGGAGGGATCGGGATCGGCATCGACCGGCTGGTGATGGTGCTTACGGGAACCGCCTCGATCCGCGAGGTCGTGCTGTTCCCGGCGATGCGGGACTGAGGCCTGGCCGCATGCGGCCAGGCCCCGGCGGCGCATGCGCCGCCGGCAGCGGGCGCGCATGCGCGCCCGCCCCCGAACCTAGAGTTACCGAAGTTTTTTCAGGTTGGCGTCAGGGCCCGCGCTACCCTCGGAATCGCCCCGTGTTTAGACCGCAAACACCGGCAAACGTATGCCCCAAACGCCCAGACCCCTGTTGCTAGACTTGCCTATGGCCCGTTTACGAGACCGTTTGCACTCATCGATTTCCGCTGAGGAGACGAATAGGTGGGTAGCAGCGGTTCCTCGGCGTCCCCCGGAAAAACCTCGACCGACTAGCCCGAGTACCCCGCCCGACTGAGAGAAGAAGGACATGTTCGAGCGATTTACAGAGCGAGCCCGCCAGGTCGTCGTACTGGCGCAGGAAGAGGCGCGGACGCTCAAGCACAACTACATCGGCACCGAGCACATCCTGCTCGGACTCCTGCGCGAAGAGGAGGGTCTCGCGGCACGGGTTCTCGAGTCGCTTGACATCACGGTGGAGCGCGTGCGTGCGCAGGTGGTTCGGATCGTCGGTTCCGGCGAAGAGGTCACCTCCGGTCAGATCCCATTCACCCCCCGGGCCAAGAAGGTCCTCGAGCTAGCGCTCAGAGAAGCGCTGAGCCTCGGCCACAACTACATCGGCACCGAGCACATCCTGCTCGGGCTCGTGCGTGAGAACGAGGGCGTCGCCGCCCGCATCCTGCTCGACTTCGATGCGGACTCGGAGAAGATCCGCAACGAGGTGATCCGGATGCTGTCCGGTCCCGGCAGCCGCCAGCGCGGCTCGGGATCCGGCGCCTCCGGGGCTCCTGCCGGGCCGGGCGAGGGCAAGAAGTCCTCCAAGCTGCTCGACCAGTTCGGTCGCAACCTGACCAAGCTCGCCGCCGACGGCAAGCTCGACCCGGTCGTCGGTCGCGAGACCGAGATCGAGCGGATCATGCAGATCCTCTCGCGCCGGACCAAGAACAACCCCGTGCTGGTCGGAGAGCCCGGCGTCGGCAAGACCGCCGTCGTGGAGGGCCTGGCCCAGCGGATCACCAACGCCGACGTCCCCGAGCTGCTGAAGGGCAAGCAGATCTACACGCTCGACCTCGCGGCACTGGTCGCCGGCTCGAAGTACCGGGGAGAATTTGAGGAGCGCCTGAAGAAGGTGATGAAGGAGATCACCCAGCGCGGCGACATCATCCTGTTCATCGACGAGCTGCACAACCTCGTCGGCGCGGGTGCCGCCGAGGGCGCGATCGACGCCGCCTCGATCCTCAAGCCGGCGCTGGCGCGAGGTGAGCTGCAGACGATCGGCGCGACCACGCTCGAGGAGTACCGCAAGTACCTCGAGCGCGACTCCGCGCTGGAGCGTCGCTTCCAGAAGATCACGGTCGACCAGCCCACGACCGAGGAGACGGTCCAGATCCTCAAGGGCCTGCGCGACCGCTACGAACAGCATCACAAGGTCAACATCACCGATGAGGCGCTCGAGGCAGCGGCCGATCTGGCCGACCGGTACATCTCCGACCGCTTCCTCCCCGACAAGGCGATCGACCTGATCGACGAGGCCGCGTCACGGATGCGGATCAAGTCGATGACCTCGCCGCCCGTCTACCGCGAGCTCGAGGACGAGATCGAGGAGACGCGCCGGTCCAAGGAGGCTGCGATCGAGGCGCAGGAGTTCGAGAAGGCCGCGAACCTGCGCGACCAGGAGCGCCGGCTCACGCAGAAGAAGCGCGAGCTGGCCGAGCAGTGGGAGGCCGGCGAGTCGACCGAGCGTCCCTCGATCGGCGAGGAGGAGATCGCCGACATCGTCTCGATGTGGACCGGCATCCCGGTGTTCAAGCTGACCGAGGCCGAGACGGCGAAGCTGATGCGGATGGAGGAAGAGCTCCACAAGCGCGTGATCGGCCAGCACCCAGCGATCGAGGTCGTCTCCAAGGCGATCCGGCGCTCGCGGGCAGGCCTGAAGGACCCGAAGCGGCCGACCGGCTCATTCATCTTCCTCGGACCGTCGGGCGTCGGCAAGACCGAGCTCGCGCGGACGCTGGCCGAGTTCCTGTTCGGCGATGAGGAGACGATGATCCGGATCGACATGTCCGAGTACATGGAGAAGCACGCCGTCTCGCGTCTGGTCGGGTCGCCTCCGGGCTACATCGGCTACGACGAGGGCGGTCAGCTGACCGAGGCCGTGCGGCGCAAGCCCTACAGCGTCCTGCTGCTCGATGAGATCGAGAAGGCCCATCCGGACGTCTTCAACATCCTGCTCCAGATCCTGGAGGACGGACGACTGACCGACGCCCAGGGCCGGACCGTCGACTTCCGCCACTGCATCGTGATCATGACCTCGAATATCGGGGCCTCGGAGATCGCGCGCAACACGCCGCTCGGATTCGCCGTCTCCGACGACGAGACCGGGATCACCTACGACGACATGAAGAACCGGATCATGGGCGAGCTGAAGAAGGTCTTCCGGCCCGAGTTCCTGAACCGGATCGACGAGGTGATCGTCTTCCACAAGCTCACCAAGGAAGAGATCAAGGAGATCGTCGAGCTGCTGCTGCTGCGGATCCGCGAGTCGATGGCCGACCGAGAGCTCCAGCTCGAGCTATCCGACGAGGCCAAGGACATGCTCGTCGAGAAGGGCTGGGATCCGGCGATGGGCGCTCGGCCTCTGCGCCGGGCGATCCAGCGCTATGTCGAGGATCCGCTGGCGGACTTCGTCCTGCGCGCGCAGGTTCCGTCGGGCTCCACGGTCCTGGTCGAGAAGCCGTCCGAGGAATCGGACGACGGCGAGGTCAAGCTCACGGTGATCGAGCCCGCTCCGAAGCCGACGCCCGTTGGAGTCGGCGCCTCGGATGGGCCCGAGGAACCGGAGCCTCCGGCGGACACCCCGGAACAAGCGCCCGAAGCTGAGTAGCTCCCGGTCCCGGTCTGTTGCCACCGCGATCGTCGCGGTGGCGCTGGCCGGTTGCGGTGGCTCGACCTCGATGGCCGAGCCGGCCGAGCCGCTCGGGCTCGGGCACGTGGCGATCGTCCCCTCGCTGTCGGTTAACGGCAAGGTCAGCCGGGCGCTCCCCGCATCCTGGGCCGTTTCCTTTGACGCGAGCGGCAACGTCACCGCCACCGTCGGCTCACAGGTGGTCGCGATCAGCCCGAGCGGGCACGGCGAGGCGTCGGGTGCCGGTGCCGCGAAGCTCGTGTTTGCCGGGCGCGGCCGGGTCACGAACCTGCTCGTGAGCCACCAGTCGGCTCCGGCGTCCCTGCTCCTGCACCGCCTGCTCGAGCTCCACGCCCGTCTGGCCCCGGGCGCGTTCCCTTACGGCGCCGACCTGAGCGACCGGCTCTACATCTCGTCGCCGGACAACTGGAACAGCGGGTTCTACGAGGGGGCGCTGTGGCGGGCAGCGGCGCTCGAGGGGGAGCCGTTCAGGACCTGGGCGCTGGCGACGACGCTCGCGCATCTCGGCCACGAGGACCGGCGCGTCGCGGACGTCGGGTTCATGTACGGCCAGTCCTCGCTGCTGGCCTACCAGGCGCTCTGCCGGCGCGGCCACGCGCGGGTCGCTCTGTGCGCGAAGCTGAGGGACAGCGTGCGCGCGGCGGCAGACGAACAGCTTCGGCTCGCGGCCACCAACGCCAGGGCCGGCACCGTCCCCGACACTCCGCGCGGCAAGCGCGCGACCACCATCATCGACGACATGATGAACATCTCGATCCTGCCCTGGGCCAGCCAGATCACCGGCGACCCTCGATACGCACGGGTGGCCCGTCGGCACGCAGAGCGCACGGCGGCGCTCCTGGTCCGGCCGGACGGCTCGACGATCCAGGCCGTGAACTTCAACCGCCGCACCGGCCGGGTGGTTTCGAAGGCCACCCACCAGGGGATCTCGGAGCGGAGCACGTGGTCACGCGGCCAGGGCTGGGGCGTCTACGGGTTCAGCACGGGCGCCGTTGCACTGCACAGCCGCTCGCTGCTCCACGTGGCGGAGCGACTGGCCGATTACGTCGCCGGGCACCTGCCCTCCGACGGGGTGCCGCGCTGGGACTACGACGCGCCGGCCGGAGCGCCGCTCGACGTCTCGGCCGGCGTGATCACGTCGGCCGGCCTATTTCACCTGGCCGCGGCCTGCCGGACGATGCAGGGCGTGTGCCGGCAGTCGCCGGCGGCGTGGAGAGCGCTCGCGAGGCGGATGCTGAGCGCGGCCCTCGGACACGTCTCGACCCGGTCTCCGCTCGGGTTCTTGGGCGGCCAGGAGCTCAACGAGCACGCCAGCGGATGCTGGTGCAACGGGGCGGAGCTGACCTTCGGGCTGTCCTACGCGCTCGAGGCGGTCGGACTGGCGAGCCGCACGTAGGGGCGCCGCCCCCGGGCGCCGCCCCGGGGCGCCGCTCCGGGGCGCCGCTCGGCCGGGCTTCGGGCTAATCTACGGCGCGCAGCGGAGACACGGAGAGTGGGCTCAGCGTGTTGATGAAGATGTTCCGGCGGTTTCTGGTCGTCGTATCGGTGACGGCGTCGGCGACGATCGCGATCGTGACGATCGCGATCGCGGTCAGCGTCCCGGTCACCACGACCTTCACCGGGAAGAGCCGGCACGGCCACTACGGCGTCAACCTCGTGCCACAGTGCTTCACCAGCGGCTGCACCCGGGCGACGACGATCGCGGTCCAGGTGACGACCGGAAACGCAAAGCACCCCGGCGCCAAATGCGTGTACGGGACCTTCCAACTGCCGGCGGCCAAGCTCCACCGGGGCAGATTTGCCTCCAACGGCCGGTTCCTCGCCGGCAGCAAGACGATCACGATCAAGGCATCGGGCGTCTTCACCACCTCCACTCGCGCACACGGCACGGTCACGGGGCCGAGGGCCTGCGGCCGGACCGACAGCTTCCGCCTGATTGGAGTGGCGCGCTAGCGAGGCAGAGTGTCGCCGTGCTGTCGGCATCGTAGGTGGCCTCGAGCACACGTCACAACTCCGTGCCGATCGGCCGTGGCGTCGGGGGTGGCGCGTAGTCTGGCCGGAGATGCCGCGCCCCACCACCGTCCACGTCTGCTCGGCCTGCGGGCACGAGACTCCGCGGTGGGCGGGGCAGTGTCCGGGGTGCGGAGAGTGGAACACGCTGGTGGAGGAGGTGCGCACGCCGCCGGCGGCTTCTCGCGCGGGTGGCCGGCGCGGCGGCGGTTCTCGCGCGGTGAGCCCGATCGAGCTCGGGAGCATCTCCGCGGTGGAGGAGGAGCGCCTGGGCACTGGCATCGGCGAGCTCGACAGCGTTCTTGGCGGGGGGATCGTGCCCGGCTCACTGGTCCTGATCGGCGGTGCTCCGGGGATCGGCAAGTCGACGCTGACGACGATGGCACTGGCGAACCTGGTCGAGGCCGGCCGGCGCGCGCTGTATGTCTCGGCCGAGGAGTCGGCCGCACAGATTCGGCTCCGGGCAGAGCGCCTGCCGGGCGGCGCGGCGCTGCGCATCCCGGTCATCGCCGAGACCGACCTCCACGCGGTGCTCGCGACCCTCGAGCATGAGCGCCCCGAGGTGTGTGTGATCGACTCGGTCCAGACGCTCCACAGCACGGAGCTGTCGAGCGCGGCCGGATCGGTCGCCCAGGTCCGCGAGGTCGCGGGGGAGATCATGCGCGTGGCCAAGGCGCTGCGAATCGCAGTCCTGCTTGTCGGCCACGTCACCAAGGAGGGCGCTCTGGCCGGCCCGCGCGTGCTCGAGCACCTGGTCGACTGCGTGCTCCAGTTCGAGGGCGAGCGCGAGCGCACGTATCGCACGGTCCGAGCGGTCAAGAACCGGTTCGGCTCGACCAACGAGGCCGGCGTGTTCGAGATGCACGACCACGGTCTGGTCGAGGTGATTGACGCCTCGGCGCGGTTCGTCGGTGACGCGACCGGCGCTCCGGGCAGCGTCGTGTTGTGCGCGATGGAGGGATCGCGACCGCTGCTGGTCGAGGTCCAGGCGCTCGTCTCGGCGTCGGAGCTGGTGCCGCCGCGCCGGGTGGTCTCCGGGCTGGACCGCAACCGCGTGGCGCTCGTGCTCGCCGTGCTCGGTCGTCACGCGGGCATCGGGCTTGGCGCTGCCGACGTGTTCGTAAACGTCGTCGGGGGCGTGCGGGCGGACGAGCCCGGCGCCGATCTCGCGGTTGCCCTCGCGGTGGCCAGCGCGGCCAAGCGGGTCGCGCTGACCGGCACCTCCGGACGGCCGCTGGGGTGCTTCGGGGAAGTCGGGCTGACCGGGGAGCTGCGAGGCGTCGCGCACGCCGATCGGCGGCTGGCCGAGGCGGCGAAGTTCGGTCTCGAACCCGTGCTCGAACCCGGTGGCCTCAAGACGCTGCGCGCCGCGCTGAACCAGGCGCTCGGCGGCGAGACCCGCGCGTTGGCCGCCTGACGGCGGGCATCAGCAGGTGGACGAAGGCGCCGAGGTGCCCGGGCCGGCGCTTGGGGCGTCGAGGACTCCGCCTGGCTGCGGACGCACGACGGCACCGAGATGGATGACGTACCACGTTCCCCGCCAGGAGATCATCGAGGCGATCCCGAACGAATGGACGCCGTCGGGGGTCCGGTAGACGACACGGGCGTTCGGAGCCTCGTAATAGCCGGTCCGGTTGTAGCACGCGCCCGGATCGACCCAGTGAGCGGCGGGCACGTTCACGGCGAGCAGCCGAGCCTGGCCGGCGTGCGCGCCCAGGAGCCCGTGGGCGGCGGCGATGTCGAGGTTGTAGTCGCCCACGAGCCGCTGCTGGAAGTCGGACTCCGGGTCGGCGATCGCCTTGACCTGGGCGTATGCCGCCTCGGGGAAGAACGCGACCAGGCCCTTCCGCGGTGAGCCGGTGCGGATCGCGCGCCACAGAGCCGCCATCTCGGACCGGAACGCTCGCGTGTGTGCGGAGGGCAGCTGGTGGGTCTGGGGCTGCGATCCCGGGTTCGGCGCGCGGTGACGACGGTGGTGGCGTGAGGTGCGTGCGACCGTGGTGCTCGTGCTCGTGATCGCGGTTGTGTCGGCCGACGCGGTCGATGTCGAGGCGACGCTCGGCCGCGAGCTCGAGGAGCCGCAGCCAGCCACGCACGCGGCGATCGCGACGGCCAGGCTGATCGCGCGAAATCGATCCGACACAGTGGGCAGAGAGTGTCAGGCGCCGCCGGAGCGCGCGCACGCCCCGCCGGCGGGGCGGTGCACGCGACGGTGCGGGGCGGTGCACGCGACGGTGCGGGGCGGTGCACGCGACGGTGCGCAGGGACTCGCTTCACATGAATACCGGGTAAAATCGGCCTTCATGCCGTCGCGTTCCGGGGAAGAGCTCAAAGAAGAGCTCGAGTCTCGACAAGAGTCCCGGATCGTCAGGGCGCTCGAGATGGTCGCGCCCGGTACGGCTCTCCGCGAGGGGATCGACCACATCCAGCACGCTCATACCGGCGGGTTGATTGTGATCGGCGATGCCGAGGAGCTGGCGTTCCTGTTCTCGGGCGGGCTCAAGCTCGAGCTCGATTACTCGCCCGCCATCCTCTACGAGCTGGCGAAGATGGACGGGGCGCTCGTGCTCAGTTCGAACGCGACCAAGATCGCCCACGCCAACGTCCAGCTGACGCCCGACCCGACGATCCTGACGCTCGAGACCGGAACGCGCCATCGCACGGCCGAGCGGGTGTCCAAGCAGACCGACGCGCTCGTGGTTGCGATCTCCGAGCGGCGGGAGGTCGTCTCACTCTACGTCGACGGCGTCAAGTACATCCTCGCGGACATCCCGGTGGTGCTCGCGAAGGCCAACCAGGCGCTGGCGACGCTCGACAAATACCGCAGCCGCCTTGACCAGGTCTCTACGCGTCTCACCGCCCTCGAATTCGAGGGCGGCGCGACCCTCCACGACGTGCTCACCGTGCTGCAGCGGGCCGAGCTTGTGACCCGGATGGCGGTCGAGATCGAGCGCTACATCGTCGAGCTCGGCACCGAGGGGCGCCTGATCGAGATGCAGCTCGACGAGACGATGGTCGGGGTCTCCGCGGACAAGGCGGCGCTCGTGCACGATTACCTCGTCGAGGACGCCGACGAGGAGTTCTCGGTGGCGTTCGACCAGCTCGTGCGCCTGCCGCATCAGGACCTTCTTGATTTTGGTCGCCTGGCCGAGCTGCTCGGCCACGACCGCAAGCTCAACACCCTCGACTACCCAGTTTCTCCACGGGGCGTCCGCATTCTGGGGCGCATACCACGACTGCCCAGGCTTGTCGTACAGCGGATCGTCGATGAGTTCGGAGGACTCGAGGGGTTGCTCGCCGCTACGGATGGCGAGCTGGAGACCGTCGACGGAGTCGGCGAGATCCGAGCGAAGGACATCCGCGAGGGCCTTCGCCGCCAGCAGGAGATCAACCTCGTTGATCGCTACCTGCAGACTTAGTGCAAACCGACGCGCGGGGCCCTCGCCCCGCCGGCTTTGACAGAGGAGGACACCATCACAGAGCTAATGGAAGAGCACCTGGAGGATCTCGAGGCTGTCGAGCCGCTTCCGCATATCGAGTTCGAGGTGGGCGACAGCGTCGTCTACCCGCACCATGGAGCCGGCAAGGTCCTGAAGAAGGAGCAGAAGGAAGTTCTCGGGGAGAGCCGCGAGTATCTGACTATCAAGATCCTCCACAACGACATGACCGTCATGGTCCCGACCGAGAACGCGGCATTGGCCGGGTTGCGGCGCGTGATCGACGAGGAGACCGTGAAGAAGGTGCTCGCCGTCCTTCAGGACGAGTGCTCGGAGATGCCAAAGAACTGGAACCGGCGGTTTAAGCACAACCGCGACAAGATCAAGACCGGCGACATCTACGAACTGGCCGAGGTGGTGCGAAATCTCGCCATCCGCGAGGCTCAGAAGGGCCTGTCGACTGGCGAGAAGCAGATGTTCACCCGAGCCAAGAAGATTCTCGCGTCGGAGCTCATGTATGCGCTCGAGATGAGCGAGGAGCAGATCGAGGAGCACCTGTATGGGCTGCTCGCCGAGTCCGGTAGCGGAAACGGCCCGGTGGCCGTCGCTACGAAGTAGCGTTCGGGAGCGCAACGCGCGATGGCGGTCGCGTTGATCGTGGCCGCAGGACGTGGAGAGCGCCTTGGGTTCGGTCGGCCCAAGGCGTTCGTCACACTTGCGGGCAGGCCGATGCTGTCATGGAGCGTCGACGCGCTCAGGAGCGTGGACGGCGTCGACCGGATAGTGGTGGCACTGCCCGAGGGCGAGCTCTCCTCGGCGCCCCCGGGGTGCGTGGCGGTGGCCGGCGGTGCGGTCCGCTCGGCCTCGGTCCGGGCCGCGCTGGCCGGCGCCGGGGAGGGTGATCCGGTCATCGTCCACGACGCGGCGCGTCCGCTCGCTCCGCCGGAGTTGTTCTCGCGCGCGTTGGACGTGGTGGCGCAGGCGGGAGTCGACGCGGCGGTTGCCGCCGCGCCGGTGTCGGACACGGTCAAGGAGGTGGGCGACGATGGCCGCACAGTGGTGCGCACGCTCGACCGCACCCGGCTGTGGGCGGTGCAGACGCCCCAGGTCTTCCGCCGTGCCGCCCTCGAGCGCGCTCTGCGGGACGCGTCGGACGAGCTGCTCGCCGCGGCGACCGATGATGCCTGGCTGATCGAGCGCGCCGGTGGCACCGTACGGGTCGTGCGCTCGGGGCCCGAGAACCTCAAGATCACAACGCCGACCGACGTGCACGTGGCCGAGCTGCTGCTGTCGGAGCGCCGGCCGGCGCAATGAGCGTCCAGACCGGCCTCGGCTACGACTGCCACCCCCTCGAGGAGGGGCGTCGGCTGGTGCTAGGCGGCGTCGAGATCCCGTACGAGCGCGGGCTCGCCGGTCATTCCGACGCCGACGTGCTCACCCACGCGATCATCGACGCACTGCTCGGCGCGGCCGCACTCGGCGACATCGGGCAGCACTTCCCCGACACGGACGAGCGCTACCGCGACGCGAACTCGATCGAACTGCTGCGGGCGACCGTGGCGCTGCTGCAATCGAGCTCGTTCGCGATCCGCCATGTCGACGCGACCGTCGTGATCGAGCGGCCGCGGCTGGCCGACCTCCGGGAAGCGGTTCGCGCTTCGCTCGCAGATGCGCTCGGGCTCGAGCTCGAGAACGTGAGCGTGAAGGCGACGCGCGGAGAGGGGATGGGGTTCGTCGGGCGGGGGGAGGGCGCTGCCGCGCTCGCGGTGGCGACGGTCGAGCGACTGTAGTTCGGGCGATGGACCCGGCGGTGGGCCGGGGCTGGCGTGTGCGGGTGACGTGTTGGGGGGTGGGTTGTTGGGGGCTGGCGTGTGCGGGGCGGGGTGGGCGGTGGGTTGTCAGGGGCTCGAGTGTCATATGCGCACGTGAGGCCCCACGGCGGTTTGGCCCCGGCGGGTTGCTTGACTGGCCGAACGTGGGTGTTGGGGATTGGGGGCCTATATGGCGCCTAATCCCCAACAGGGCGTGGCGCGTGAGCCTGGCCCCCCGCGCGCCTGCGCTGTCGGCGCGGGGCTGGGCTGGGGCGCGGGGCGGGGCGCGGGGCTGGGCTGGGCTGGGGAACGGGGCTGGGGCGCAGGAACGGGCTGGGGCGCGGGGCTGGGCTGGGGCACGGGAACGGGCTGTCGCAACAAGTGCGGGTCCGGTTGGGTCAGGCTGGGGGCGGACGGCATGCCGGGCGTGTGGTCCGGTGCGATGGCGGGGAGGCGCCAGTAACCTCGAAAACTCGGATCTCGCGGGGCGGGGATGTCGGTTTGGGTCTGCTGAGCAGACTTAACCTCGCCCGGTCGGCCCGCCGGGACCGAGTTTTCGAGGTTATGCCCGCTCGCCGCTCGCCGCTTGCGCTCGCCGCTCGCCCACTCGCCCCCGAGACGCATCCGCATAACACATCTGTTACGCTCGTGTAACACCCATGAACCGGATCCACAACATCCTCTGCTCCTCGGGCTGGTGGGCGACGAGGGTCCAGGACAAGCTGATCCCCTGGGGGCTGAATGGCGTGGAGCTCGGTGACGACGTGCTCGAGATCGGCCCCGGATTCGGGGCGACGACGCGCGAGCTGGCGCGCATGCCCGGTCGGCTGACCGCGCTGGAGCTCGAGCCGCGCTATTGCCGGCGACTTGAGGTCGAGCTCGGCGACAGGGTCGACGTCGTTCAGGGTGATGCGACCAGCCTCCCGTTCGACGACGGCCGCTTCTCAGCGGTGATCTGCTTCACGATGCTGCACCACATCCCGGTCCGCACGCAGCAGGACCGCGTGTTCGGCGAGGTCGCACGCGTGCTGGGTCCGGGCGGTGCGTTCGCCGGGACCGACAGCATCGGCACCGGGACGCTGTTCAGGCTGATCCACGTCGGCGACACGCTGTTGCCGATCGATCCGGGCGAGATGCCGGCACGACTCGAGGCGGCCGGCCTCGAGGACGTCAAGGTCAACCGCGTGGAGAACAGCTTCCGGTTTCGCGCCCGCCGGGGGGAATGATGCCCCGCCCACGCGCGCCGGGGCGCCCACGCGCGCCGGGGCGCCCAGCGCGCCGCCCACGCGCGCCGGGCGCCCACGCGCGCCGGGCGCCGAGGAGGTTCCGCCGCACATCGTCGACGCGGCGCGGCACGTGCTCGCGCAGGACGGGTTGGCTGCGGCCACCCTCGAGCGGATCTCCGCCGCCGCCGGGGTGTCGCGGATGACGCTGCACCGTCGGGGCGTGACCAAGGAGGACATCCTGCACACGCTGGCGGCGCAGCTCGAGCTGGCGTACCGAGATGCGTTCTGGCCCGCCCTCGTGTCGAAGGGAAGCGGTCGTGAGCGGCTCGAGCAGGCGCTCGAGCTGATGTGCGAGGTGACCGAGGAGAACCTGGGCACCCTCCAGGCCCTGTCAGACAGCGTCCGCGACGCGATCTACCACGAGCAGGGCCCGGACCGGCTCACGCGCAGGGCGTTCGTGGAGCCGATCGAGCGGCTGCTGCTCGACGGCGCGGCCGACGGATCGCTGCGCGCCGTCGATACCGAGGAGACCGCGACCGTCCTGTTCAACGCCGTCGGCCACACCTACCGGCATCTGCGCAGCGGGCACGGATGGGCGCCGGACCGGGCCCGTCAGGGCGTGATCGAGCTCGTGATGGGCGGTCTTCGCGCCTAGCGGAGGGCGGGGCGCCTAGCGGACGGCGGCGCCTAGCGGACGGGGCGCCTAGCGGAGGGCGGGGCGCTGCGCCGCCCGCTCGCGCATCTGCTCGTACTCGACCAGTCGCTTGAGCTGCTGGACGGTGCGGCGCATGTGGCCCGAGACGATCGGCGAGGCGATCCGCTCGGCCAGCCAGCCGGTGAGCCCGGAGCCGGCCACGCCGTAGGCGAGCCTGAACTCGACCCGCGTGCGTCCCTCCGAGGTCCCCCGGAGGCGGAAGCGGCCGCGCTGATCGACCCCGAGCACCGAGGTCCAGGCGAGGTCGCAGGGCTCGTCCCACTCGACGATCTCGATCAGGCCGCCGATCTCGGCCGATCCCACCCGGAGGAGCATGCGATAGCGGGCGCCGAGTCCGGTCGGCGGGTCGCTTGCGACCTCCCAGCGCGTGATCCCGGACATGAAGCTCAGGGCCCGCTCGGGATCGGACACGACCGCGAACACCCTGTCGATCGGTGCTGAGATCTGGGTGCTCGCGGCCAGTCTCATCCGAGCAGCGGCAGCCGGCGCTCTGCGGCGAGGGCCTCGAGGGTTTCCTGCATCAGGCGGATGACGTGGTCGTAGACCTCGTCGACGTCGGGGTCGGGCCCGAACTCGCTGCGGAGATCGATCGCGGGCAGCGTCTCGATCGTGATCTTCGCCGGCAGCGGGATATGGCCGAGCATGTCGCCGAGGTTCAGTCCCCAGGGCAGGGCGAGCGAGACCGGGAGCACCTTGAGGCGGAACATGCGGTCAAGCGCGAGGAGCCGCGCGAGCCGCTCGCCACGAGTGAGGAACAGAGCGGTCTCCTGGCCGCCGATCGAGACCACGGGCACGATCGGGACGTTCTGGTCGAGCGCGAGCCGGATGAAGCCCTTGCCGGCCGCCGAAGTCCACCCGGTTGCGCTGCCAGCTCGGGCGGTGCACCTCGTAATCGCCGCCGGGATAGACCAGCAGTGCGGCGCCCGAGGCGAGCGCCTTGCTGGCGTTCCCGGGCGAGGCCGCGACGGTGCCGAACTTGCGCAGCTGCGAGAGCGCGGGCATCGAGAGCACGAGATTGTGGGCGAGCTGGTAGAAGGCCCGCTCGACGCCGAAGTAGGTGTTGAACGCGAGCGTGAAGACGATCGTGTCCGGGGTCATGTTGCCGCCGGAGTGGTTCCCGACGAGCAGCACCGGGCCGTCGTCCGGGATGTTGCCCAGCCCACGGACCTCGCCGCGGAACCACAGGCTGGCGAGAAGCCACAGGCTCGGGAGCCGCTCGCGGATGAAGTCGGGGTCGCGCTCGTCGAGGTCGGCGCGGGGGATCCGCTTTGTGGCCTGCTCGGCCACTCCGCGCAGCACCTTGGAGAACAGTGAGCGCTGTTCGGACCCGTTCTCCGGCGCTCCAGCGTTGCCGGATTCGTGACCGTTACGGCTCGACGCCTCGGCGATGCTCTGCGCCATCGCGACCCCCTTCAGGCGGCTTCGGCGTCTCGGTGGTCCGCGCGCACCCGCTGAATTCGGCGCGACTCCTCAGCGCGGCCGAAGAAGCGGCTCAGGAGCTCGATCGTCTCGTGCGGACATTCCACCTGCGGAACGTGTCCGCAGGCCTCGATCGTGACCTGCTCGGCGGTGGGAAGCCATTGGCGCACGTGGCGGGAGAATTTAGCCGGGACCACCGAATCATGGCTGCCCCAGATGAACAGCGCGGGCGGCTTCAGCGAGCTGAGGCGCGGATAGAAGCCGCTGGCTCCGAACGGCGCCTCGAGGTAAATGTTGCGGGCCGAGGCGAGAAACGCGTAGCGGGCGCCCGCGGTGTGGTAGATGCGCCGGAACTCATCGACCATCAGGTCGCCGACGGCCGGGTCGATCGCGCCCTGGTCATGGAAGATGCTCCAGAACTGCGAGGCGACCATCGAGCGGTGGAACTGGTGGGGCACGAACCCGAACTCGGGCCGCAGCAGGCGCACGATCGGATGAAACCCGCGCTTGATCCAGGCCACGGCGGGGCACAGCAACCCGAGCGCGCGCACCCGCTCGGGGGCGGTCAGCCCAATCTCGATCGAGATCCGGCCCCCCATCGAGTTCCCGACCAGGTGCGCATCGTCGATTCGGAGCTCGTCCATCAGCCCGAGGACGATCTCGGCGAACCAGCGGGCGTTGTAGGCGCCGAGCGCGGGCTTGCTCGAGGATCCGAAGCCGGGGAGGTCCGGCGCGTGAACCGTGTAGTTGCGGCTGAGCGCCGCCGCGGTGTCGAACAGCGAAGCGCGCGTGCCGCCGAGGCCGTGCAGAAGGAGGACGTCCGGGCCCGAGCCCATCGTGAGGGTCGAGATGCGGTGGCGGCCGACCGGGACCTCGCGGATGTGCAGCAGCGGCGGGCGGCCGCCCTGGAGGCGGAACAGGCCCTCAAAGGCGATCGCCTGGTCGAGGTTCCCGCGTACGTCGAGGCGACGGTCGCGGAAGGCCTCCACGCCCGAGAACTCGCCCTCGCGCAAGCGCATCCAGGTGTCGGAGTCGGTGGAGATGGTGACGTCAGGGCGGCGACGGGTTGCGCCCTTTCGCACGAGCGCGGCGTGCGGCCTGCAGCGAACCTCCCAGATCCGCCCGAGGTCATACAGGCGCACGTGGTAGGTGGCGTCGAACCCCGGATCGGCGCCCAGATAGCGGTCCGGGAGCGTCCGGAAGGCCTCGTCGACCACCGCTAGCCGGCGCGCATTGAGAAGCTGCCCGGACACCGGCGGCACCCTATCGATAGCCTCGGGCGAACGAGTCGCCCCGCGCTAGGGTTGCCGGATCTTGCGCACGATTTCGGTCCATGACACGCGCACCGGACGAGTCGAGCCGGTGCGGCCGCGGGACGGCAATCGCATCGGCATCTACGCCTGCGGACCGACCGTCTACGGGCGCATACATGTCGGCAACGCGAGGCCGTTCGTGGTGTTCACGCTGTTCAAGCGATTCCTCGTGCATGAGGGCTATGAGGTGACCTTCGTGGCAAATGTTACGGATGTCAACGACAAGATCTACGCGGCGGCGCAGGCGGCCGGAAAACCGAGCGCGGATCTGGCCCGCGAGATGACCGACGCCTACATGGAGGACACCGACGCGCTCGGCCTCGGTCGGCCCGACGCCGAGCCCCGCGCGAGCGCCACGATCGAGGAGATCGTGGGACTGATCGGGCGGTTGATCGATGGTGGACATGCGTACGCGGCGGACGGCGACGTCTATTTTTCGGTGCGTTCATACCCGCGATACGGTGAGTTGTCCCACCGAGATGTCGACGATATGGATCAAGGTGAGGGGGTCGAGGGCGCCGGGCTCAAGCGCGATCCGCTCGACTTCGCGCTCTGGAAGGCACAGAAACCTGCGGAGGACACTGCGTGGGACGCTCCCTGGGGGCGCGGCCGGCCGGGGTGGCACATCGAGTGCTCGGCGATGGCCGAGGCGATCCTCGGTGTCGGTTTCGAGATCCACGGCGGCGGCTCGGACCTGATCTTCCCCCATCACGAGAACGAGGCGGCGCAGACCGGGGCGGCGCACGACGCGCCGCTGGCCCAGATCTGGATGCACAACGGGATGATCCAGCTCGACAAGGAGAAGATGGCCAAGTCGGTGGGCAACGTGTTCATGCTTGGCGAGGCCCTCCGGGCCTATGGCCGCGACGCTCTGATCATGTACTTCTGCGGGGGCCACTACCGCCAGCCGGTCGAGTTCGGCGAGGAGCGGCTCGAGGAGGCGGCGGCACGAGTGGCGCGGATCCGGGAGGCGGCACGCCGGCTCGAGGACGGGCCCTCGCCGCCGTGGTCGAACGAGCTGCGCGAGCGCTTCTTCGACGCTCTGGCGGACGACTTCAACACCCCGGCGGCGCTGGCCCGGGTGTTCGAGTGGATTCGCGAGGCGAACCGGGCAGGCAGCGGTGTCGGGGGCGATGACCTGCGGGAGATGCTCGACGTGCTCGGGCTGGCGAACCTGCTCGACGCCGAGACCTCGGTGGCGCCGCCCGAGGCGCTCGAGCTGTTGGCGGAGCGGGAGCGGGCGCGCGCCGAACGGGACTTCGAGCTGGCCGACCGAATCCGCGAGCAGCTCGCGGATTCGGGCTGGGAGGTCCGCGACGGACCGGACGGACCCGAGCTGATCCGGCGCGCGTGATCGTCTACGGTCGCAACCCGGTTCGCGAGGCGCTGCGCGGCCCGCGCACGGTGAGCCGGGTCTGGGCGACCAAGAACGCCCTGCGCGAGCCGTGGCTGTCCGATCCGGCCGTGCCGACGGTCGCGGCGACGGCCGAGGAGATCGAGGAGCGTTGTGGGGCGGGCGGTCATCAGGGGGTCTGCGCCGAGGTCTCGGCATACCACTACGTCACGGCCGAGGAGCTGTTGAGCGAGCCGGCTCCGCTGATCGTCGCGCTCGACCAGGTTCAGGACCCGCAGAACCTCGGGGCGATCTGCCGGACGGCCGAGTGTGCCGGGGCCTCGGGCGTCGTGATCCTCGAGCGGCGCGCGGCGGAGGTCACGGCCGCGGTCTGCAAGGCCTCGGCGGGCGCGGTGGAGCATCTGTCAGTGGCACGGGTGCGCAACCTGACAGATTTCTTGCACGCCGCCCAGGCCTCGGGAGCGTGGTGCTACGGAGCCGATGCGGACGGGCAGACGCCCTACGACCGGGTCGATTTCGCCGGCGGCGTCGTGCTCGTGCTCGGCTCCGAAGGCCGAGGATTGCGGCCCCGCGTGGCGTCTGCGTGCGATGCCCTGGTCTCCGTGCCGCTGACGGGCCGGGTCGAGTCGCTCAGCGTCAGCGCCGCCGCGGCGGTTCTGCTCTACGCGGCGGCCGCGCCGCGCCTGCGTTCCGCCGCCGCCGATTGACTTGACAACGGTGTGTCGGTGTGAGACTCTCGCGCCGGGAGATAAGGATCAACTCGAGCTTTAGGGCTCGTGTGGAGTAGAGAGGGTTGCCGCGGTCGTCGACCGCGTTGCCCAATTCGAATACAGGTGCGGCGCCAGGGGAGGTAGCCCGCCACGAATTCCACTACGCCTGGCCGCGTTGCGGTCCGGCTTGGAAAGGAACCCGTCGTGGCCCGACTTTCTGCTTCTCCTCAGGCTCAACCTCAGGTTGATGATGGCTTTCTGATCGCGCTCGCGAAACAGGGCCATGCCGACGCATACGACCGCATCGTCCGCCGCTACTACGGCTTCGTCCGCCTCAAGGCGTCGTCGTACTTTCTCGCCGGCGGTGATTCCGACGACCTGATCCAGGAGGGACTGGTCGGTCTCTACAAGGCGGTGCGCGACTATCGCACCGACCGCGAGTCGAGCTTCCGCAACTTCGCCGAGCTGTGCATCACCCGCCAGATCATCACGGCGGTGAAGACGGCGACGCGCAACAAGCACACGCCGCTGAACCAGTACGTGTCGTTCTCGAGCACGCCGGCCGGAGCCGGTGCGGACAGTGAGTCCACGCTGGACGAGATGCTGCCCGGCTCGCCCGTGCACGACCCGGTCAACCAGGTGATCTCCTCGGAGGAGCTGCGCGCGCTGGTGGCGTGCATCTCGACCGCGCTGTCCGAGCTCGAGTCGCGCGTGCTCGCCCTGTACCTGGATGGGCACTCCTATGAGGAGGTCGGCCGGCGGCTCGGCTGCGACTGCAAGACGGTCGACAACGCGCTCCAGCGCGTCAAGCGCAAGGTCGGGCAGCACCTGGCCGATCGCAACGTCGCTGCGTGAGGTCGGCCCGCGCTGCGGGCGCTCCGGCACCTCCGCGAGCGCTCAGCCGGCGATCGGCCCCAGCACCGCCTCGCGGCCGTAGGTGCTGAACGCGCGGAAGCGCGAGAACAGCTTGTGCTCGGGGCCGTGAAAGTCGGATGACCCCGTGCTGAGCAGACCGAGCGCGGCACAGCGGTCGGCGAGCAACTCAGACTGCTCACGCGAATGCGTGGCGTAGAAGCACTCGACGCCGTCGATTCCGATGTCGCGGAAGCGATCGACGATCTGAAGCACCTCGTCAGGGTCCTTGACGTCCCAGAACGGATGGGCCCAGACCGCGACACCGCCGGCCTGGTGGATCGCCTCGATCGCGTCGGCGACGGTCGGGATCGTGCGGGAGCGGAACCCGGGCCGTCCTTCGATCAGGTAGGCCTCGAGGAAGGCCGATAGCTCGAGCCGTCCCTCCTCGGCGAGGCGCTCGGCGTTGGCAGGGTTCGTCACCACGGCTTGGGAGAGATGAGGGCGGCCGATCGGTTTCCCCTGAGCGGCGCGCCGCTCCAGCACGGAGGCGTCGAGCTCGAATCCGAGCTCGCGGAGCGCGTCGGCCATCCGCTCTGCCCGCAGCTCGCGGTCGGCCCGGAACTCGGCCAGCCGGAGGGCCAGCCGGGGGTCGCCGGCGTCGATCCCGTATCCGAGGATGTGCAGATCGGCGCCGGCAGGATCGAGAGCGGAGATCTCCGTTGCCGGCACCAGCCGGACGCCCAGCCGGGCCGCCTCGGCCGCCGCCTCCGGAACGCCCTCGATCGTGTCATGGTCCGACAACGCCAGCAGCTCGACACCGGCCGAGGCTGCCATCCCCACCACCTCGGCAGGCGGCAGCGCCCCGTCGGAGTAGCGGGAGTGGCTCTGGAGGTCGAAGGTCGGGGGCGCCTCGCTCAAGCGAGCGAGCGTAACGATCCGGCGGGCCCAGTGTCCTTTGGCCACGCCGAGAACGGAGAGGACGTGACGATATGGACGAAGAACAGCGACTGACCCTTCAGAGCATGGTTCCGTTCGAGGGGCTGCTCGGGATCGAGCTCCTCGACGCGAGCCCCGACGAGGTCCGGGCTCGTCTGGCCTGGTCACCCGAGCGATGCACGGCTGGCGGCCTCATGCACGGCGGCGCGATGATGGCGCTGGCCGATGACTGCGGCGGCCTGTGCGCCTTTCTCAACCTGCCTGAGGGCGCGAACGCCACCGCGACGATCGAGTCGAAGACGAATTTCATGCGCAGCGTGCGCGAGGGCTTCGTGACCGCGACCACCACGCCGCTGCACAGGGGACGTCAGCTGATCGTCGTGGAGTCGGAGCTGACGCGCGACGACGGAAGGCTGGCCGCCAAGGTCACCCAGACCCAGGTGTTCCATTACGGGTAGGCGCGGGGGATCCGACTTCGACAAATTTGTGGTTTGGCCGTTCGTGTGCGCGGGAAACATCGGTTCGACCGGTCAAGGAACTGCGCCCCCACTTCCTTGACCCCCCGGGGGGATCCGGATGGAACTGGCTCCCCCCGGGGATCCTTCGTTAAGGGGCGTGTTGGGCACCATCCGCCGCAGCCCGGGCCCCCAGAACGCAGATCGCCCGGGCGACCCGCAGGCCGCCCGGGCGATCCAACCCCTCCGACTCTCTCAGCGGGTGGCCTTCTTGACCGCGCTGCGGGCCTTGCCAACCGTGTTCTTGCCCTTGCCCTTGAGCTCCTCGCCCGCTCCGCGGGTCTCGGTGCCGGGCCGCCCGGTGGCGGCTCCGGTCTTGCGCTTGGCCTTGCCCTTGAGCTCCTCGGCCTTGCCCTTGACTCGCTGCGTTCTGTCTCCCATGTATCCGTCTCCTATTTCACGTGGAGGTTGATTCCGAGAAGGACGAGCGGCCACAGGACGATCGCGAGCACCGCCGAGATGATCGGCTTCAGGGCGTCGGCGTGATTGAGATAGTGGTGTGTGGACGCCACAATCACGCCGACGATCAGCCAGATGATGGTTCCGAGGCCGGATCTCATTCGTCGTCTCCGGTTAGGACCGCTCGCGCGGTGTCGTGGTCTCGGCGGGTGCCTGCTCGGCCGCACGGTCGCCGTTAGCCATGGCGGCGTCGTGGTCCTCAGCGCCTGAGCCAGATCGAGCATCGCTGCCGGAGACCGAGCCAGATGTCGGGGCACCGCCATCGACGCCGGCGCCGTTTGGCGCCTGCTCCTCGCCGGTCAGCTCATGGTCGGCCCGGCCCTCGTCGTGCATCGCCGCGCGCTCCTTGTGGAGTTCCGCTTCGGCCCGCTCGCGGCGAGCCTCCTGCTCGGCGATCCGCGCCCGTTGCTCGGCCTGCTCGGCGCGCTGCGCACGCAAGCCTGCCTCTTCCCGATGCTCCTCAGCGGCCTGCACGCGACGCTGCTCGAGCTCGCGCTGTTGCTGGCGCAGCCGCCTGCGCTCGCGCATCCGCGGCACCACCAGGGCAAGCGCCGCGACCACCAGCACAACCACGACCACGATCGCGATGATCAATCCCGTTGACATGCTCCTCCTCCTATTCGTCTTGATCGAACACATGCTTCCCGCGATGCAGGCGTTAGCCACCGAACGGGCCCCCTTGAGCTACCCGAGGTAGAAGCGTTCCTACGGGCATGGACGAATGTATGAGTGGGCGACAACGAGTGATGTCGCCGGCCGCTCAGGCAGCGAGCGCGGGCTCGAGCGCCGCCGGCGCCGTGTGGCGCATCCCAGAGGGGCGCTCGTCGAGCTCACGCCCGAGCCGCGAGACTGCGCCGCTCAGAGCTCCGGCGGCCAGCAGGGCGTCCGTGGCCTGCGCGAGCATCCGGCCGATCAACCCGCGGCCCGAGACCGAGACGGTCGCACCGACAAGGCTGCCGCCGTCGCGCGCGCGGGCGACGTACTCGACGTCGAGCTGGATCGGACCGCTCGCGCTCAGGCACAGGCGACCGCTGCCGGCGACGAACACCTCCACGAGAAACTCGAGGCAGCGACCGGCCAAATACCCGCGGACGCGGACGGTATCGCCGGCGCGCAGCCGCCGGTTTCGCTGGTCCACGAGCTCGAACTCGATCGGCGCCCAGCGAGCGATGATGTCTGGCTCGGTCAGCAGCGCCAGGACCTCATCGGGGTCCCCGGCGACGACAGTCTGAGCGTTCCAAGTGCCCACAGCTGCACTCTGCACCAGCAGGGCGGTCGGCGGGTGTGACATTTACCACGAGCGCGATAGGGTGCGCTCGTGGTCCTCCACGGGTACGCCGGCTGATGTCCCCGATCTCGCGGGGGTTCATGGGTCGCCGGCGGTCGGTGGACGATCCCGCCCGGGTCCCACCGGGGCAATACGTGACGCGCGATTTCCCGGTCCTGTCCGCCGGCCCGACGCCGCACACCACTCTCAGCGAGTGGAGCTTCTCGATCGACGGGGCCGTCGACGACGCCGTGTCGTGGAGCTGGGACGAGTTCCGCGCACTGCCCACCGAGACTGTGACCGTCGACATCCACTGCGTGACGAAGTGGTCGAAGCTCGACACGAGCTGGAAGGGTGTGTCGATCGACACGCTGCTCGACGGCGTGCAGACGGAGGCCGGGTACGTGACCGTGTTCGCGGACGGGGGCTACACGACGAACCTGACGGTCGAGGATCTGATTGGCGGCCGGGCGTGGGTGGCCTACGAGTACGACGGGCAGCCGCTGCACCCCGAGCACGGCGGACCGGCGCGGTTGCTCGTGCCAAGGCTGTACTTCTGGAAGAGTGCGAAGTGGGTCCGCGGGCTGACGCTCACCGCTGTCGACGAGCCGGGATTCTGGGAGGGCTACGGCTACCACAACCACGGCGATCCGTGGCTCGAGCAGCGCTACCAGGGAGACTGACCTGGCAGCTCGGCCGGGTCGTCGAGGTGATCGACGAGACGCCCGAGGCCCGGACCCTCGTGCTTGCGATGCCGAGCTGGCCGGGTCACCGGGCCGGCCAGCACGTGGACATCCGGTTGACGGCCGAGGACGGCTACCAAGCGCAGCGAAGCTACTCGATCGCCTCCGGGCCGGAGGACGACGGGCTGGCGATCACGGTGGAGCGCCTCCCCGACGGCGAGGTGTCGCCCTATCTGGCGGACGAGGTCAGGGTGGGCGATGAGCTCGAGCTGCGTGGGCCGATCGGCGGCTACTTCGTGTGGGAGGATCGGCTGGGCGGGCCCCTGCAGCTGATCGCCGGAGGCTCCGGGATCGTCCCGCTGCGGTCGATCCTCCGGCACTGGTCGGCGACTGGAGGAGAGGTCGACGTGCGGCTTCTGTACTCGGCGCGATCATTGGAAGGCGTGATCTATCGCGACGAGCTGGCGCACCTCGGAGCGAGTGACGGAGCCGACGTCCGGTTCACGCTCACGCGCGAATGGCCCGCGGACTGGAGCGGCGACCGGGGCCGGATCGACCGGAAATTGCTCGGGGACGCCGCCTATCCGGCGGCAGCGAACCCCTTGACGTACGTGTGCGGACCGACGAGCCTTGTGGAGGCGGTCGCGGAGGGGCTGGTGGCAGCCGGCCATCGGCCCGAGCGGATCCGCACGGAGCGTTTCGGACCGACGGGAACCTGACCAGGAGCTAGGCGAGATGACCGAAGCACTTGATGGCAATGCGATCGCCGGAGACCTGTTCGAGCACTTCGGCGTGGAGCTGACAAGCGCACGAGGCGCCTGTGCGTACTGCGGCGCCGTGGCGGCAGTGGCTGAGCTCCGCGTTTACCGAGCCGGTCCGGGCACCGTCGTCCGCTGCCCGAGCTGCGGCGCGGTCGTGATCGTGATCGCCGAGATCCGCGGCGCCACGAACGTCGACGTGACGGGTTTCGCGCTCGCCGATCCGGGCTCGACCAACGGCTAGTCGCGCCTGGACAAAGGTGCAGGCCCATTGCCGAACCGAGGGCCGATGCACGCCTCAGTGGAGTGGTTTGCGCAGACCCTCAGCAGCGATCACGCCGCCGGCCTGTGGCGGGCGGCACAGCGCGTCGGCGCGCTCCTGCTGTTCGCGGTCATACCCGCTGCGCTGATCGGTGCCGTGCTCGCCTCGACCCTCGGTCGCGCGACGTTCGCGTACGACTTCCACGGGGGCCTGTATGACGCGGCGCGGGCCATCGTCCATGGGCGCAGTCCCTACGAACCCGGCGTGATCGCGCATGCCGCGGGCGTCAGGCGCGCGGGGGGCATGCCGTCATACATCGACGCACCGGTCTATCCGCCGGCGGTGTTCCTCCTGCTCGTCCCGTTCGCGTTGCTTCCGGTCAAACTGGCGGCCCTGTTGTTCGCCGGTCTCTCGATCGCCGCGCTGGTGCTCGCGCTCCGCCTGCTCGAGGTCCGCGATTGGCGCTGCTACGGCATCGCGTTCGCAAGCTGGCCGGTGATCTCCAGCATCCGACTCGGGGCGCTGACGCCGCTGCTCGTGCTGGGTGCGGCGATCGCCTGGCGGTGGCGCGACCGCGTGTTCGTGACGTCGGCCGCGGTCGCATCGATGATCGTGGCCAAGCTCTTTCCGTGGACGCTCGCGATCTGGATGCTCGCGACCCGACGGTTCCGAGCCTTCGCGATGACCGCCGCGATCTCGATCGCCGCGGTTCTGCTCGCCTGGACCGTGATCGGCTTCGACGGGATGGCCGGCTATGTGCGGATGCTCTCCGAGCTGTCCTTCGTCCAGCAGGATCTCGGCGTGTCAGTCGTGGCCGGCTCGACGTCGCTCGGCGCCTCTGAGACTCTCGCCACGGTGGCAAGTGCGGCGCTCACGATGGCGGCACTCGCGCTCGCCTGTCGCCTGGCCGGCGGCGAGGACGGAGACCGGCGCGCGTTCGGGGCGGTGATCGTGGCGGCGCTGCTCGGATCGACGAACGTGTGGCCGCACTACCTTGCTCTCCTCTTCGTTCCGATCGCCCTGATCTCGCCGGCCCTGTCGCCGCTCTGGTTTGTGCCAATGCTCGCCTACCTGTCGCCGACCCAGCAGACCGGCGGCAACGCGCTGGCGATCCTGCCGTACTTCGCGATCGAGGTGATCATCATGCTGGCGCTATGCCGGGTCGAGGTCGCCCGAGTGCTGCGCCTGCGCGGCGTATCGTGGTTGGATGCCGCGCCCTGAGCACGCGCCGCACAACGCGATGTCCGATCCTGGCGAGGTCGAGCGCTTCCACGACCGCTGCAGCGATCTGATGCGCGAGCTACTCGCAGGGCTGGCAAGCGCCCCCGAAGAACCGCGACCGTTCCCCGCCATCGAGGACGCGATTGGGTGGCCGCACCGGCGAATCGCGTCGGTCTTGGGAGGGGTTTCTCGCCTACGGCACCGCGAATTCGAGGGACGCCGGCCGTACCACTTCCAGGACGCCGTGCACTCCGCCTCCGGGCGCTGGGAGATGTGGATGGACGCGGCGCAGGCGCGGGCCGTGAGCGCAGTGTCCCGAGAGGATGGAACACCGCGCTGAGAAGAGCTCCCCTCTGCTCGCCGCGGCGAACTACGGACGAGCTTCCGTACGCCGTACGCCGTCTGCCGGCCCGGGGCGGCCGATATAACCACGTGGCCGCGAAGCCTCAGTTACCGCTGGGATTGACCGAAGAGATGCGTGTCGCGGTGCTGGACAACCTGAGCGACGGCGTTTACTTCGTCGATCGCCAGCGCAGGATCCTGTACTGGAACAAGGGAGCCGAGCGGATCACCGGCTTCTCGGCCGAGGAGGTGCTCGGCCGGCGCTGTAAGGACAACATCCTCAATCACTGCGACGAGGCGGGGACCAATCTCTGCGGCTCGCTTTGCCCGCTGCTCGAGACGATGCGAGATGGGCGACAGCACGAGGCCCACATCTACCTGCATCACCGTGACGGACACATGAAGCCCGTGGCCATTCGCGCCGCGCCGATGGACGACGAGCTCGGCAACGTGATCGGGGCGGTTGAGACGTTTTACGACGACACGGCGCTCGCCGACAGCCGCCAGCGCGCGGCCCATCTTCAGAGCGAATCGGTCTCAGATCCGCTGACGAAGATCGGCAATCGCCGATTCGGTGAGGTCACGCTCGACGGGTGGCTCGACCAGTACCGCCGGCTGGGACGCGAGTTCGGCCTGCTGTTCATCGACATCGACCGCTTCAAGGTCGTGAACGACCGGTTCGGACACGAGTCCGGCGACGAGGCGCTCCGCCTGGTCGCCCGGACATTGACCGCCACGAGCCGTCACGACGACCACGTCGTTCGGTGGGGCGGCGACGAGTTCCTGGTGCTGCTGGCCGACGCCGACGCCGCGGCGCTCAGCGCGGCGGCGGAGCGCATGCGCGTGATGGTCAAGCGCACGCGAATGCTCGCCGGGCGGCGTCCCGTCGCACTGACGGTCTCGATCGGCGGCACGCGGACCGCGCCCGGCGACACAGCGGAGCTGATCGTGCGCCGCGCCGACGCCCTGCTCTACGCGAGCAAGCGCGCGGACTGCAACTGCGTCATGGACGACGCTCGGTAGCTCTAGCTCGGTGTGGCGGGGCGGGATCCGTGGCGCCACAGCTTCGAGGCCGCGAAGCCGAGCACGGCCGCGGCGACCACGTAGCCGATGCACACGCCCACGCGTGCGCCCTGCGGCGATACGACCGCGTTCACAACCGCGTAGATCAGAAACGCCCCAATCGCCACGAACAGCACGGCGAGCACTCGCAACAAGACCTTCATTTGCCCTCTCCTTCGGTAACCGGCCCGGGTTGTCCCAGCCCGCGTTGCCGCGCCCGCTTCCGGCGGGCGCCCAATTCGCCACCGGGACCTTACCGACACGCGGCGCGGAAATGGCAGCGTCGCCTGTATCCACGGCGAATTGAAGTCCGCGCCGGCGGGTAGCCGTCAATCCGACCGACCCGGCGGTTACAACTTTGTTCGGTTCGAAGGACAAGCTGACAGGGCGATGCCGTAGTGGGAAGGCAAACCCGGGCAGCCGGAGGAGCGTCACGGCGCGAACTCCGCTCCGGCCTCGCCCTGATCAGCTCGCCGTCGCGCGCTCTGCGAGCAACGCCGCGAGCCGATCGGGCTCGCTCACCGTGACGGTCAGCTCAGGGTGCTGGAGCAGCCCGAGCGGGTCGAGTCCGCGCACCGGCTGCGCGAATGTGATCAGCACGCCCCGGTCGCCGTTGGTGGCGAACGTGAGCCCGCGGTCGGTGATCGCGAGCCGCGCCGGACCGGCCGTCTTCCAGAACGCGTAGGGGCCGGTGACCGAAGCGCCGATCACGTTGGCCAGCGGAGTGGAGACCCGCCACGGGCCGAAGCGGGCGCGGAGCTGCCGCTCGCCGACCTCGACCCACGCCGTCTCGGGGCGGATTCCGAACGGCCGCGCGGCCGAGCGATAGGACGGGGCGAAGGAGAAAACAAAGCGCTCGACCTGCTCGGTACCAGCGCTGAGCCCCTCTCGTTCATCGCTCGCTCCCGGTCGCTGGGTTGGTCCGGGACCGCTAGCCGGTCGGCTCGCCGGAGGCCGCCCTGAGCCCAGCCCCGACGGCATCCCGCACCGCCATCAGGCCCGACGCCGGTCTCATCATCACGACGAGCTCGGCGACGAGGCCGTTCTCGTCGTAGCGGAGGAGATCGACGCCCTCTATGTCCCGATCGCCCACCCGGCTGGAGAAGAACAGCACCTCGCGGTCACCGTCGCGCACCTGCCAGCGGTAGGCGAACGCGGGCTCGAGGACCTCGCCGACCACGCGCAGCAGCGCGGCCACCGCCGTACGGCCCTCATAGGGCGCGAACACGACAGGACTGCGGAAGTGCACGTCAGGTGCGAGGGTCTGCTCGACCAGCCCGAAGTCCTTGCTCTCCACGGCGGCTCGAAACGGACTCCAACCATTGCTGTCGATGGGGATGGCGCTCATGGGCCGGATCATCGCGCATCGGAGCTTGCGCCGCGTGTTGTGCAGGAGCCGGCGAGCCGCCCCTTCCTCTTCCGCTGCGGACGAAGCCGTTTCCGGCCCGGCAGCGGATCGCGTCAGCCGCCCAGGCCTCCGAACACGGCGAACGGGCTGAACGGGGTCGCGTAGGGCGCCTCATCCACGGCCTCCTGTTCACTTCCCTGGGCGGTCACGGTGCTGCCGGCCGGCGCCTCGCCGCGAACCCGTTCAGCCAGCGCATTCGCGCTGTCCTCGTCGGGCGCCCCGAGGACGACGAACTGCCAGCGCTGGGCGCTTGGGATCCCCTCGGCCTGAAGTCGCTGTCGGCGAGCTGCTCGGCGTCCCGCTGAGACGGGCACTGGACGCGCACCTCGTACTCCGGGTAACCCTGAGCCTTGGACTCCTCGCGCTCGTTCTCGATCAGCTCGGCGTGCTCGGCCGCCAGCGACGCGTCGGAGTCGGGCAGGGCCGCATCCGGGTCCTCCCACTCCTCGGCGGCCGCGTGCCAGCGCTGAAGCTCTGTTGTCAGCTGCCAGTGGTGCTCCTCGGCGAGGGCCCGGATCGCCTTCTCCGTCGCGTCGATCTGGTCGCGGGTGTCGGCGTAGCAGAACACCTCGGACCCGTCGCGCGATACGGCCACGCGATCGGCGAATGAGGTGCTGAGATCGTGCTCTCGATCGAAGTTCGCGAGCCGGTCGGTCAGCTGGTGCGCGGACCGGTCGTCGCCCATTTCGACGCGCAGGCGCCAGTCGTCGCTCATCGCCACCAGAGAGTAGTCGAAACGCGAGTCGCCCATTGGCTCGAGGGGATTCGATGGCCGCAGGATGCACCGGCCATGAAGCCGATCAAGGGCCCGGGCGCGCCTGGGCGACTAGGCCTCGACCCCGGCGACCGGGCGTCCATCCTCCAGATAGACGCACCTGGTCGTGCCGACGCCCGCATTCACGCGGCGCCGAATCGGTCCGCTCAGCAGCTCGGACGCCTCGGGGAGCTCGGCGAGGCGATAGTCCTCGATCTCGGCCTCCTGCAGGCGGATCGATCCGAGCTGCCGTTCGCTGAAGGCGCCACAGTCGAACAGGAACCGGACCCCGCCGAGCCGATTCGGTTTGGGAGGCAGGAAGTCGACGCACACCAGCCGGCCCCCGACGACCTCAAGTCCGCTCTCCTCCAGAGTCTCACGCCGGCAGGCATCCCACGGCGACTCGCCGTTCGAATCGATCTGTCCGCCCGGGATCGTCCAGCGCTTCTTGTAGTTGGGCTTGAGGATCAGCAGCCGACCGGCGGGATCGAAGATCAGGGCACCGGCCGATCCCGGGATGCGGGGAACCTCGTGGGTGGGGAGGTCGGGGTCGATCACGCGATCACACCGGGCACCGGGGGCCACGTTAGCGGCAGCCGGTCGCGGCGCAACGCGAAGCCTCGCTCAGCCCGATGCTCGCTGCGCCACGCGGACGACGACGCGGGCCGGGCGAGTCGGGGCGGCGAGGGACAGGAAATCGCGAACCGCACCCCGCGCGTCGCAGAACGGACACGCAAGAGGATCGGTCAGGAACAGCGGCTGGGCCGCCGGGGCGATCGGCGCGTCACAACGATGACACGCGAGTGTGCCCGTGCCCAGGACGGTCGACCGGATCGCCCGCCGCTTCTCCTCGACGGCCGGGAAGGCACGATTGCCCGCATCCCTCCCGGTGTACACCGTCCGGCCGATCCGACGAACCCACGTCACGAGACCTAGTTTAGGTGCGCGAGACCACCTTGGCGGACTGTGGGCTTGAGCTCGAAGGTCGCATCCGGATCGTCGCCGCCGCTCGTCACCCGGCGCCTGCGGCGGCGATCGTCGCGACGAGCGTGTCCGAGAGAAGGTGCATGACCTTCTCTCGGGGCGCCTTGGTGGTCCGCGCCTCATCGAGCGCCGCCTCGGCGAATGCAACGAAGCCGGTGAGCGCAAGGTGGACCAGCGGCGGCGGCTCTCGTGTTCCGAGGTGGTTGAGCGAGATGCTCGAGATCACGCGCTCCACGTAGAGGTTGACGACCTCGTCGAGCTCGCGCTGATCGGCGGCGCGCGAGCGGCGATGGATGCGCCAGGCGTTGCTGGGCTCGAGCGCGTGGCCGAGCATCCGCGTGAAGTTCGCCGCAAGACGGTCGGACAGAGGCAGGTCTCCATCGATCACCCAGTCGTCGCTGAGCTCGTCTCCCGCTCGCCTGACGACGGCGAGCACGACGTCGGGACGGCCGCGAGGGAAGTAGTGGTAGAGCAGGTTGCGGGTCACGTCGGCCCTCTCGGCGATCTCCTCGAGGGAAAAGTCGGCGAACCCCTGCTCGGCCACCACCGGTAGCGCCGCCGCGACGAGCTGCTCGAGGCGAGCTTCCTTCGAGAGGCGGCGGGGAGGGCGGGCGGCGGTCATCGCACTGACCTTATAGAAGTTGTTTCCGAAATGCCAATTTGACATTTTGTAAATAACGCTGATAGGGTGGCGCTCTCCGCAACACCTTCGTCTCGAAAGGACAGCTGTGCTTCGCTATTCCCGTCGGCTGCTCGTGTGCCTTATCGGCGCGGCCGTCTCCCTCCCCGCCGTCTTCGCGTTCGGCCCAGCGGCCGCCAGCGCGGCTCCGCTGAGCCAGGCGCAGGCCCAGCAGGTCGGCACCGACGCCTACGTGTACGGCATCGCGCTACTCGACTTCGCCCGCCAGACCCAGCTCGACACCAGCGTCACGGTTCCCAACCAGTGGGGCAACGCGCCGGTCAATCAGGTCGGCAACCAACGGGTGCTGACAACGCCGGCCAATCAGGACAAGGAGATCGTCGGTCCGAGCAACTCGACGCTCTATTCCAACGCGCATCTCGACCTGAGCAAAGGCCCGATCGTCCTTCACGTCCCGGCGCTGCCGAAGCATCGCTACTACGCGTGGGAGTTCCTCGACCCGTACACCAACGTGTACCACTACGTGGGAACGCGGACGACCGGCGACGGTGCCGGCAACTTCGTGATCGTGGGCCCGCACTACAAGGGCAAGCTGCCGGCGCATCTGCCGGTCGTCAGGTCCGCGTACGACCAGACGTGGCTGTTCGGCCGCACGCTGGTGTACGGCAAGAGCGACCTGCCCGCGGCGCACAAGATCCAGGACGGCTACAAGGTGATCCCGATGAAGGCATTCGAACGTGTCGGCCTCGCCTACAAGCCGCCCAAGCCGCACAAGATCGTCACCGTCCCCACGATCCCCGTGATCCCGAGCGGACTTGCCTTCTACGACCGTCTTGGCGACGCGCTGGCGCAAGTACCCCGCGCCGGCGCGTGATCACGCGATCCTGGCCGAGATGGCGCGAGCCGGGATCGGCCCGGGTCGGCATCCCTCCGCCGAGAAGCTCTCGCCGGACACCGTGGCCGGGTTGACCGCGGCCGCCAACGGCGGGCCGAGCCACGTGTTCGCGCTGCGCCTGCAGCTCGGGCTGGCCGGAGCCCGCAAGCACAACGGCTGGTTCCAGACGCTGCCCGACACCGGCAAGTGGGGCACCGATTACGCGTACCGGGCGGTCGTCGCCGTGTACGGCATCTGTGCCAACCGGCCCGCCGAGGCGACCTATGCGGTCGGGAGCCTCGACAACACGGGCACCAGCCTCAACGGCTCGAGCAGCTACCGCATCCACTTCCCGGCCGGTGGACTGCCGCCGGCGAAGTACTTCTGGTCGCTGACGGTCTACAACCTCCAGACCGAGCTGATCGCAAACCAGTACGGCAAGTATTCGGTCGGCAGCAACAAGGGGATCAAGCGGGGCAAGGACGGATCACTGGACATCTACGTCCAGCCGACGCCACCCGCGGGGCACGAGTCCAACTGGCTACCCGATCCGCCCGGCGACCCGATGATCCTGATCCTGCGGATGTACGGGCCAGGGACGAACGTCCTGAACGGGACCTACGTCTACCCGCACATCGTGCGTGTCGGCTAGACGCAGTTCGTAGCGCGCCGGACGCCGGGCGACGCGGCCGAGGCCGCCGAGCTCGGCGTCCGCGCCGACCTCGGGAACCGCCGACGAGCCTGAGATTGGCGGGATTAGACAGGTTTGAGACCCCCTGACTGCGCCCCTCGATTGAGTCTTGTCAACGCCGGGCATATATGGGTCAGCGGAGCCCGTCTTGGGTCGGGGGCCCCTAGTCCACCACTCTGGAGGAGGGGAAATCGATGCCACGAGGTAGCGCTCGGCGACTGAGGCATCTGGCGACGCTGATGGTCTGCGTCGCGGCAGGACTGAGCGCGCCGGCGAGCGCCGGCGCCGTCTCATCAAGCGGCTGCAAAAATCGGGTCAACAACACGCCGGGGAAACTGATTCCGTGCATCCGCACATCTGATCTCTGGGCGCACATGCAGAACTTCCAGGCGATCGCGGATGCCAATCCCGGCCCGGACGGCCATGCGTCGCGCAACTCGGGCGAGCCTGGTTACAAGGCATCCGTCGATTACGTCGCGAACGCGATGAGGGCGGCCGGGTACAACGTCACGATCCAGACCGTACAAGTTCGACTACTTCGCCTTTACGGCCAATCCGACGATGAGCGAGGTCTCACCAACCGCTCACAACTACGGACTCACCACCGAGTTCAATCCCGGACTGAGCATCGGCACCACGACCGCCGATCTCCAGCCGGTCGGCGGGACCGTCCTCCCGCCGACACGCGCCGAGCTCCACGAGCGGCTGCGACCCGTCCAACTTCACCGGCTTCCAGGCCGGGACGCGTCGCGCTCATCCAGCGTGGCACGTGCACCTTCGCCGCAGAAGGTGCAGAACGCCCAGGCTGCAGGCGCGTCGGGCGTGATCATCTTCAACGAGGGCAACACTCCGGCGCGCACGGGCGTGTTCTCGGCGATCGCGTGAGCGGCACGTTCCCGACGATCCCGGTGGCGTTCACGTCCTTCGACATCGGCAACGACCTGTACCAACCAATACAACGCGGCTGTCGCCGCGGGACCGCGTTGCCGCTCATGTCCCTTGAGTTCCACGGCGATCCATGACCCGAATCGCGACGACTACAACGTGATCGCTGACTCAAAGGGTGGCGATCCCAACAGCGCACTCGTCGTCGACGCGCACCTGGACGCGATCTTCGGGGCCGGAATGCTCGACAACGCCTCCGGGTCGGCGACGATCCTCGACATCGCTCAGATGATGCGGAAGGTCAACCCGCTCCACAAGCTGCGGTTCATCTGGTTCGGCGGCGAGGAGCTGGGCCTGTTCGGCTCGATCTACTACGTCAACAACCTGACTCCGACCGAACTGAGCCACATCCGCCTATGACCTCGATGCGGACGTCACCGCGACGCCGAACTACGTCATCGGAATCCTCGACCCGGCAGCGCCGCGATTTCTTCGGCCGCACTGTCTCGACGACGTTCCCGAGCAATGTGTACGGGCCGTCGCAGATCTCGAGGGACCAATCGATCCAGTACTTCAACTCGATCGGTAAGAACCACGAGCTGTTCTCGCCGGTGGGAACCGACGCGTTCACCTTCAACGAGGCGGGGATCCCGGCCAGCGGCATGCTCACAGGTCAGGACTGCTGCAAGACCCAGGATGAGGTCAATCTGTTCGGCGGCTTCACCGGCAACTACGACGGCAACATCCCGAGCACCGACGGGGGATGCGTCGACAACCCGTTCCGGTGGTGCGACAACCTCAGCAACAACGATCCGAACGTGCTGACGTTCATGTCGAAGGCATTCGCCAACACCGTCGTCCGGATGGCGTTCGACAAGAATCTGACGAGCGTAAGCACCAACCTGGCGAAGCGCTCGAGCGCCGGGATCAAGCAGTCGCGCGCGAGGCTGAAGCCTGCGTCGGTCTCGGGCCACGGCAAGTTCCCGATCGGGTAGGTCCGGGTGGGCGGCGCCGCGCTTTTGGTGCGCGGCGCCGCCCCTCGATGGCGACGAGCACGGCCATCGCCTTGTAGCCTTTCGCGCTGGCGATTGCCGGTCTGGAGAGCGAGGGCGTTTTGGCGTGCAAGGGGGAAGCACCGGTTGAGATCAGCCGGCGAGCGATGATGCGGTGGGGGCGGGCGGTGGCGCTTGCCGTAGCCGGTGCGTGCGCGTTCGGCATCGCGTCGACAGCGCTTGCTCCCGGCGCCGCGGGCGCACGCGGCAACGCGTCGATTGTCGACGTCGGCGTGTCCGCCGCGGGCAAGCCGATCTCGTCCGACTTCCTTGGGCTTTCGGTCGAGTACACAGAGCTTGCCGACTACGAGGGCGACGGCCGCGCATTCGACCGAATGCTCTCCGTGATGCGCCCGCAGAACGGCCGGCCGCTGCTGTTCCGCCTCGGTGGCACGACCGCTGACGAGGTCTACTGGAACACGCCGGGTCCCCGGCCGAGCTTTGTCTCAGACCTCGACCCCGCTTGGATGAACGCGCTTGGCGCGCTGGCCCGTCGGGACCGGCTGCGGGTCGAGCTGACGCTGAACCTGGCCGTCCATTCCCCGACGATGGCGGTCGCCTTCGCGCGGGCCGCGTTGAATGCTCTTCCGGGCCACGCGCTCGCGGGCCTGGCGATCGGAAACGAACCCGACCTGTACAAGCGCCAGCCGCGCTACCAACAGGAGCGGATCCCGAGCACGCTCCCGTCCACGCCCACCGATTGGACCGATCACTACTCGCCCGCCTCGTACCTGTCGGATTACAGAACCTACGCCTCCGTGCTGCACCGAGCATTCCCCACGGTCCCGCTGATCGCACCGGAGCTGACCTTCCCCAGCCTCACCTGGCCGCAGGAACTGCTCAACCTCGGCAGCCTGGCGCCGCAGGTCCTCTCGTTCCATCGCTACGCCGCCGCGACGTGCACGCGAGGGCAACGCGAGCGGGCCCCGACCCCGGTCTCGTTCCTCTCTGCTCGCTACTCGACCGGTCTGGCGCGCAGCCTCGGCAACGACATCGCGTTTGCCCATTCGCACGGACGCCAGCTGCGCGTCTCCGAGATCAATTCGGTCAGCTGCTCGCGCGCGGGAGGTGTTGCGAGCTCTTTCTCGACCGCGCTGTGGGCGCTCGACACGTTGTTCGAGCTGATGCGGGCCGGCGTCGACGGCGTCAATTGGCACATTCGCCCGGATCTGCCGAATTCGCCGTTTCACGTGACCGCCACCGGCGTGCAGGCTCTGCCCGAGCTCTATGCCCTGAACGTGTTCGGGCGCATGCTCGGTCCCCGGCCGCGGCTTGTGCCGACGACCGTGAGCCCGGCGTCGAACGCGACCCTGAAGGCATGGGCGCTGAGGTCCGCCGCGGGACTGCGCGTGCTGTTGATCAACGAAGGAGCGAGGCCGATTCGGGCCATCGTCGCGGTGCCGGCGGCGCGAGGGCCGATGCTTCTCACCAGGCTGCTGGCGCCGAGCATCGCCGCACGGGCAGGGGTCACGTTCGCCGGGCGATCGATTGGCTCCGACGGCGAGTGGCAGGGGCCATTCAGGCTGACGAAGGTCCGCCTGAACGGCGGCCACCTCGTTGTCGAGGTGCCGCCCTACAGCGCCGCGCTCGGCCGCCTGCGCTGACGCTGCGATGGTCGAGCTAGTCCCCGGCCTGCGGGGGAGCGATCTTCTGCGAGCTCGGGGGCACGATCGGCTGTGGCGTGTCGGGCCGCTTATGCAGGCGCTGTGCTTTCACCCGCGCGAGCTTCTTCCGCAGGCGTAGGTACTGCTTCTGCTGGGCGGAGGTTCGCTTGTGGCCGTGGTGCGCAAGGTTGATGCGCTCGAGCGGGTCGCGCTTGAGGTCGTACATCTCCCACTGGCTCGGGACCTTGCCATTTATGTCGTAGTACTCCGCGATCTTCCAGTAGCGCTCGCGCAGGCTGATGATGTGCTGCGGCGGGGTCACGTACAGGCCGCCCGACTGTCCTGCCTCGATAGTCGTCGTAGGTGAAGACGATGTAGTCCTGTGAGCGTGGCGCGATGCGCTGGAGGACGTGGTCGGAGTAGTCGACGCCCTGCCAATGGGCGCGGGCCGAGGGGGGCGCCTTGACGAGACTCGCGAGCGTCGGAAGGAAGTCGACGTGCGAGACCATCGCCTGGGAGGTCGCCGGTTTGCTCCACAGGCGGGGGTTGGAATAGATCAGCGGCACGCGCAGGGTCTCCTCGTAAACGTTGAAGTTCTTCTGACGCAGCCCGCCGTGGGCCAACCCCATCTCCCCGTGATCGGATGTGCGGATCACGAGCGTGTTGTCGAGTAGCTGCTTCGAGGCGAGGGTATTCGAGGACGTCGTTGACATACCCGTCGCAGATCTTCATGAGGTTGCCGTAGAAGTTGATGTAGGCGCGCTTCTTTTGGTGGGTATTGAGCCGGCCGGAGAGGCTCATCAGCCGGAGGAACTCGCGCTGCACGATCGGTTTGGTTGAGAGATCCTCGTCGACCGTCGCCGGCAGTTCGATCTCGCCTTCGAGCATCGACGGGTCGTAGCCGCTGTGAATGAACTTCCTCGGCCACAGCAGCACGTCGTGCGGGTTGACGAGCGAGATCACGAGAAAGAACGGCTTCTTCTGGCCGGGTGCCACAGAGGTCAGGTACTGGATCACCCCCTCGGTGCCGGACTGAACGTCGCCCGTCTGGTTCATGAACCGCCCGTCGTTGTTGGTGGTCCCGCCGCCATCTTGGTCGAGGTCCTGATTGGCGCCGGCATCTGGGGGGTTCCAGCGCAGGAAGCCGTACTTGGCGACGTCGGACGGGACGAACTCAGAGCCCGCCGGCTTGCTCAGGTGCCACTTGCCCTTGTAGACGACGTCGTAGCCCGCTGCCGACATCACGCTTGCCAGATTCTTGAACCCGAGGGGCAACTCGACCTGCGAGAACTCGTCATCGGGCATGCTCTCCTCGAGCGTGTACTTCACCCCGTGCTGAGCCGGGAAGTAGCCCGTCATCAACGTCGCGCGCGACGGAGAGCACATGCACGCGTTACAGAACGCGTTCTCGAAGGTCAGCCCGTGGCGCTGTAAGCGCGTGAGACCCGGCAGGTGCCTGCGCGCCCAGTCGCGTGGGAAATGCTGGATCGCCCGTTCCTGATCGGTGATGAACACGATGATGTTCATGCCGGCCACGCGCTTTCGCGGAGCGGCCAGCGAATCGGGCAGATGCCCCAATGCAAGCGCAGGACCGGCAATCGCCGCGCCTCGCTGCAGCACTTCTCGTCGGCTCAGCACGTCGGCCTCCTCTGGTGTGCCTTCGGGTGCCCCTACCGCACACCACCCTACCCCGCCGTATCGAGCCGGTCAACCACAGCGCCGACCCTCCCGCGTCAGCCGTTGCGGACGCCGGCGCTACCGGCCGGAACCGCGGATGACGCACCGCATTCCGATATGGCTGGTGGAGGTGTCCACCGCCTGGACCTGGCGGGCTGCCGGGCGGTAGCGCAGGCAGTAGTTCGGAGCGCACAGATGCGAGCCGCCCTTGATGATGCGACTGGTCTCGGAGCTCGGTGGGATTCTGATCGGCGGGCGCGCAACAGTGCTGGGGCCGATCGGACTCCGCCGGCATGGGCGCTCCGCGTTCGGAGGTCCACTCCCAGACGTTGCCGATCATGTCGTAGAGGTCGTAGCCGTTCGGCGCGAACGAGCCAACTGGAGAGGTGCGTGCATAGCCGTCGAGCCCGAGGTTCTCCCACGGGAACCGTCCCTGCCAGGTGTTGGCCATCCACCGCCCGCCGGGAGTCTCCTCCTCGCCCCACGCGAATCGCGCCCCCTCCAAGCCACCGCGTGCGGCAAGCTCCCACTCGGCCTCGGTCGGCAGTGCCTTGCCGACCCATCGGGCGTACGCCGCGGCATCCTCGTAGGCGATCTGGGTCACGGGGTGCTCCGCCTGCGCGGAGACGTCGCTCTCCGGGCCTTCCGGCCGGTTCCAGCACGCTCCCGGCACGTAGCGCCACCACACCATCGAGTCCAGCGGCACCGCGCCCTCGGTTGTATAGAACACCGCCGAACCGGGGACGAGCATCGATCGATCCGCGCCCGGATAATCCGCCGGGTCAAGCGGTCGCTCGGCGACCGTGATATAGCCGGTCGCCGCCACGAAGTGCTCGAACTCTCTCACGGTCACCGGGTGCGGATCGATCCAGAACTCCTCGACGGCCACCGTGCGCACCGGCAGCTCCTCGGGATAGAACTCTTCCGAGCCCATCGCGAACGTGCCACCCGGGATCCGGATCATGCCCCCGGTCGGGGGCCGTGCTCCGTCGATCACATCTGGTGTCTGCACAATCCGATCTTGGCACCTGCACGGCCACCCGACAACCGCGCGTCGCCTAGCGATGGCGCACAGTGACCGTGACGGTCTTGCTGCGGGGGCTGCCGCCGGTCGGGGTGTAGGTGATCAGCACTCTGATGCGCAACTTGTGTTTCTTGAGCGTTCTTCTCGCGGCGGCTGTCAGGGCGAGCTTGAGTGTCGCTCTGCCCGCCCTCCTGAGCTTGGCTTTGGTCGGCTTGATCAGCGGCTTCTTGCCGGCGCTCAGCACCGCGGCGCGGCTGGACCGGAGCGCTTGCCGGATCTCGACGATGCCGGGACCCGGGAACATCACCCGCAGGCCGATCACGCGACACTGCCTGCAGTTGATCAGGGGGATGTGTGGGACATGGAAGATGTTGAGGGGTTGCGGCGCGACCGCCAGGTCGAGGTTGAGGCCGGTGGCGATGCCCGTGACCTTGTTCAACGACTTGACCGCCACCGGCGTTGGGCTGCACGGTGTGATCGAGTAACACGTGCTCGGCCCGCCGGGGCTGCCGTCGCCGAGATAGCCACCGCGGTTGTCGCCCCACGCCAGCATCGTGCCGTCGTGAAGCAGGGCCAGGCTGTGGTCCCCGCTCGTCGCGATTGCCGTCGCGCCGCTCACACCGCCCACGGTGACCGGCGTGGGGCAGGTCGCGGTGTTGCCGGTGGGACAGCCGCTCCCGAACTGGCCACCGTCGTTGAAGCCCCAGCCCTTGACGGTCCCGCTCGTCAGCAGTGCCAGGCCCCCCTGGGCGAAGCCGCTCGCCGCAATCGCGGTCACCCCACTGAGACCGGTCACTTGAACTGCTGTCGGGACACACTTGCACCCGCTCGTCGAAAGCGTGCCCTGGCCAAGCTCTCCATCGGCGTTGTAGCCCCAGGCGTACACCTGCCCATTCGTTAGCAGCGCAAGGCTGAAGCCGGCTCCGGCAGCGATCGCCTTGACGTTCCTCAGTGGAGCGCCGGTCGCCGCAGTGACCATGGTCGGGGTCGTGCTGCAGGAGTTGCCGTGTAAGCACGTGCTCGGCCCGGTGGTCGAGCCGTCACCGAGCTCACCACTGCCGTTGTCGCCCCACGCCATGACGGTGCCGTCCTGGAGTAGCGCGAGGCTGTGGGTGGCGCCGGCGGCAATCGCCGTCGCGCTCGAGAGGCCTGTGACCGCCACCGGCTTGGTGCTGCACGGGGTGCCATCGCAGATGTTCGGTCCGCTGCTGGTCCCATCGCCGAGTTCCCCATCGACGCCTTCGCCCCATGAGTACACGTGCCCGCTCTGAAGCAGCGCCAGGTTGTGCAGGTAGCCGGCCGCTATCGCCGTCACGCTCGACAGGCCGCTGACGGCCACCGGGGTCTTGCTGCACGTGGGTTTGGGGCACTTGTCGGGGCCCGTCGTGGTGCCGACGCCCAGCTCGCCGAACAAGTTGTCGCCCCACGCCATCACGCCGCCGTTCTGAAGCAATGCCAGGCCGTCGTCCCCGCCGGCGGCAACCGCGGTCACGCCGCCGAGACCGAGCGCCGGCGTCGGCGAGGTGAAGCACGGCTGCGTGTCGCACGTGCTCGGGCCGGTGGTGGAACCCTGGGCGAGCTGGCCGACGTTGTTAAAGCCCCACCCCCAGGCAGTGTTTGTGGCTGCCGACGCGCCCGAGGCGAAGAGGAGGCACCCAAGCGCCACCATCGTGACGGCGGCTGACCGCAGACCGCAGCACCCGTTGTCCCGTAGCGGATCCACGCTCGCCATTATCAGGGTTGAAGCGTTGCCTCTCAACCACGGGGGCCAGGCTGGTCGCCTCGGCCTGGCTTCGCGGGCATCCCAAGCCGCGGCGATGAGTTTCGCCGGGCTGGCCGGTCTGCTTAGGTGTGAAGCCGCCCACGAAGGAGGGAGATCCATGCCTGAGCACAAGATCGGAACCCGGGAGGAATGGCAGTCCGCGCGTGATGAGCTCGCGAAGCTCGAAGCCGAGCAGGCTGCGCGTGAAGAGGAGATCCGGCGCAAGCGTCGGGAGCTGCCCTGGGTCCCGGTGGAGAAGGAGTACGTGTTCGAAACCCAGGAGGGCAAGAAGACGCTCGCCGAGCTGTTCGAAGGCCGCTCGCAGCTGCTGGCCTACAACGTCATGTACGGCCCCGACTACACGATCGGCGCCTGCCCAGGGTGCACGAACCTCGCTGACGGCTTCGACCCTACGACGCTGCTTCACCTAAACAAGCGCGACGTGACCATGATCTGCTTCTCGCGCGCGCCGATCGACCGGCTCACCGCCTACAAGGAGCGGATGGGCTGGGAGTTTCCGTACGTCTCGACCTACGACACCGACTTCCCGTGGGATTTCCGGCTCGCGATTACCGAAGAGCAGGCCGAGCAGATCCCCGAGGTGAGGCAGATGATCGAGAGCCCGCCCGCGTGGCTTGCGCGCTGGGCGTCACAGGTCGGCGCTGAGCTGAAGGATGGCCTCCGCGAGGCCCCGAGCTACATCGCATTCGCGAAGGAGAACGGGACCGTTTACCACACCTACACGGTGTCGGCGCCCGACCCGTTCGTCGCGCCGTACTTCAACTTCCTTCTCGAGCGGACGCCGAAGAAGGGGCAGGACGAGCCGGAGAACTACCGAAAGGACGAGTACCCCGCCTGAGTGAGGAGCGGTAACGCATGGTGCGGCGCGATGAGGTGACAGCGGAAACGTGGGCAATCGTGGCTGGCCGTCCCGCGTCGGTGCCCGGCGCCCCACTCAACACCGCGGTCGTGGCGGCCTCAACGTACGTGCTCGGTGGCGAGCGGATCTACAGTCGTAACGAGTCCACAGAGGGTTGGGAGGCATTCGAGGCCATGCTGGGGGGCCTCGAAGGCGGAGACGCGGTGGCCTTCTCGTCGGGGATGGCAGCGTGTGCCGCGGTCCTCGGCCAGCTCCCGAGCCGTGCCCATCTGGTGATGAGCGACGACTGCTACCAGGGCGTGGCCGGCATCGCCGACGCGGGAGCCCGGGCTCACCAGTGGCGTGTCGAGAGACTGGCGGCGACGGATGGTCGCTGGCCGCAGAGGGCGTCCGAGGCGGATCTGCTGTGGCTGGAGTCACCTTCCAATCCGCTGCTCGACGTCGCCGACCTGGCCTCGATCTGCGCCGCGCCGCGCGGACGGGGCACGAGGGTGGTCGTCGACAACACGTTCGCGACTCCGCTGCTCCAGCGCCCGCTCGAGCTGGGGGCCGACATCGTCGTGCATTCAGCGACCAAGCTCATCGGTGGCCACTCAGACCTGCTGCTCGGAGCGGCCGTCACCGCCGACTCCGGAGAGCTGCGGAGACTGCGCGCGGCCAGGAGCCTGAACGGGGCCACGCCCGGGATGCTCGAATGCTTTCTCGCGCTGCGCGGCTCGCGGACGCTCGCCCTACGGCTGCGGCAGGCGCAGTCGTCCGCTGAACGACTTGCGGCGCGGCTCGCCGAGCACCCTCGCGTTGTACGGGTGCGCTACCCCGGATTCGGCACGATCGTGAGCTTCGAACTCGCCGACGGCGATGCTGCGGACCGAGTTTGTCGTCTTACCCGGATCATCCGGCACGCGACGAGCCTTGGCGGGGTGGAGACGTCCATGGAGCGACGCGGCACGCACCCGGGCCAGGAGCACATCCCGCAGGGTCTGATCCGGCTGAGCGCCGGCTGCGAGGACCTGGAGGACTTGTGGCGTGACCTTCGCTCCGCACTGGACGGCTCCTAACCAGCCGGATCCGGTCGGTTGATCACCGGTGTCACACGCGCGCGGTGTCACGGCGGTAGGCGATCCGGGCGAGAATCGCGAGCGCGATCGTCCAAGATGCGATCACAATCCAGCCGGTGGCGTCCCAGGCGTGTCCGCCCAGCGACACGTGGCTGGCGCGCACCAGCCAGTAGGACGGTAGAACCTGGCCGATGTCGTGCAGGAGGCCATGCGAGACCGGAAACCAGGTGCCGCTGACGAGCGCGAGGAGCGAAACCACGCCACCGGTCGCCGGACCGATCGAGTCGGCTGTGAGCAGGTGTCCGAGCAGGATGCCGAGCGCGGCGAACGGAACCAGAGCGATCAGGATCAGGCCGGTCATCTCGAGCCAGCGTCCGGCTGGGAGGCTGACGCCGAGCAAAACGCCCGAGCCGTACAGGAGCGCGATCGTCAAGACGGCCATCGTGTAGCCGGTGAGCACCTTGGCTCGGAAGTAGGCACGGGTCGTCAGCGGCGTGATTCGCAGCTGACGTGTCCAGCCGTCGGTTCGCTCGCTCGCGATCCTCGCTCCGCTCGAGATCAGCGCCGTCATCGCTCCGAACGCGACGAGCCCCACCATGTAGTAGAGCGGCAGGGAGATCCCCGTCCCGCCGAGGTTGTGTTCGTCGCGGTTGGGCGCCGCGATCATGAAGTACAGGATCAGCGGGAAACCGAGCGAGAACACAAGCATGCGCACGTTGCGAAACGTGCGCACGAGCTCAAACCGCGTGTAGGCCAGGGCGCTCATGCAAATGCCTCCTGCCGCTCAGCGGCGGCCGTCGTATCGGAGCCGGCGGTCAGCTGAACGAACGCTTCTTCGAGGCCGGCACCAGAGATCTCGATATCGCGCGCGCCAGGGTAGGTGTCGAGCAGCGCGCGGATCGCTGTGTCGGAGTCCGCACAGATCACGACCACGGTCGCGCCTCTGCGATCGGTCGCGGTCACACCTGGCAGCGAGGCCAGGACCGCGAGGTCAGCGTCAGGCAGCGTGGCCCGGATCGTGCGAGTGCCCACCCGCGCCCGGACCTCGCTGGTCGCGCCGTCGGCGACCACCCGTCCCTGAGCCATCAGTACCACGCGGTCGGCGTAGGCGTCGGCCTCCTCAAGATAGTGGGTGGCGAAGATGACGGTCTTGCCGCGCGCCGCGAATGTGCGGACCGACGCCCAGAAGCCGCGACGCGCCTCCACGTCCATGCCGACGGTCGGCTCATCGAGGATCAGCAGCGCCGGATCGGAGACAAGCGCGAGTGCAAAGCGAACCCTTTGCGCCTGCCCGCCGGACAGCTTCTGCGTTCGCCGATCGGCGATCTCGGCCACGCCCACCAGCTCGAGCACCCCCTCGACATCGAGGGCGTTGGGGTAGAGGGACGCCGTCATCTCGAGCAGCTCGCGTGGTGTCACATCGCGAATCAGCGCCCCGACCTGCAGCATCGCGCCGATCTGTCCGCCGGCAACGGCCTGTTCCGGAGCCTGGCCGAACAGCGAGACCGTGCCGCGATCCGGCGCGATCAGCCCCAGCAACATGTCGATCGTGGTCGACTTGCCGGCGCCATTTGGGCCCAGCAACGCGACGGTCTCTCCCGCCGCGATCGAAACGTCGACTCCCCGTACCGCCGGCACCACGGCCCCCGGCGTGCGAAACGTCTTTGTCACGCCGCGGAGCTCGACATCCGGCTCAGAGTTGATTGTGGTCATGGTTCGTATTCCTTGGACGTTCTTTATCTGGTCTCGCCTCGAGCGGGGCGCCCGTCGCAACGACGGGCGCCCGCTCGCGGCCGGTTCCGCGCGCTAAGCGCGCGCAGGCTCGTGTGCGACTCGCGGCAGCCACTCCAGGCGCTTGGGCAGGTACCAATTGGCGTCGCCCAGCAGTTTCATCGTGGCTGGCAACAGGACCGCTCGGATCAGCGTCGCGTCGATCAGGATCGCCACCGCCAGGCCAACACCGAGCTGCTTGAACTCGAGCGCTCCCAGCGCCGCGAAGATCGCGAACACCGCGACCATCACGATCGCCGCGCTTGTGACCGGTCCGGCTGTCGACTTGATACCGCGCGCGATCGCATCCTGGGTCGACATGCCCCTGTCGTACGACTCCCGGATCCGGCTGATGATGAACACGTGATAGTCCATCGACAGCCCGAACAGGATCACGAACAGGAACAGCGGCAACCACGATGTGATCGCACCCGTCGACTTGAAGCCGAGCAGCCCCTGTGCCCAGGTGTGCTGGAAGACCAGTACAAGGACACCGTAGGCGGCACCCACCGACAGGAGGTTCAGCACGATCGCCGTGATCGGGAGAACGATCGAGCGGAACGTGACCAGCAGCAGTATGAATGCCATCGCGAGCACGAAGCCAAACACCAGCGGGGCGTGAGACTTCATCGAGTCGTTGAAGTCCTTGGACTCCGCGGTCATGCCCGTGACCCGTGCCGTGACACCTGCCGTGGAGCCGATGGTCGCGGGGACCACCTGCTCACGCAGAGTGTCCAGCGCTCGGTATGAGGCGGCGTCCGTGCCCTTGCCGCTGAGCGGCATCGACACCACCGCGACGTCGTGACGGCCGTTGACCTGCACCTTGAAGGGCTGATGGATCTGCCCAGAGGCCAGCGACTTCTGTTCGAGGCTGTGGATCGCCGTTTGCACCTTCGGGCTCGTCACGTTGTCGCCTTGGATCACCACGTAGGCCGGCAGCGGACCGCCCGGGAACGCGGCCTCGATCCGGTTGAGCGTCTTGACGATCGGAAGCCCGGAGGGCAGGCCCTGCAGCCCGGGAAGCGAGGTGTGAAGCCCGAACGCCGGGATCGCGAGGGCTACGACCAGGCCGCCGGAGACAAGCACCGAGGCCAGCGGGCGGCGCAGCACTCGATCGACCACGGCGCTCCACACTCGTGGCTCACCGCCGCTCTCCCTCCGGCGAGCGACGATCGGCACGCGCACGCGCATCACTCGGTCGCCGAGCTTTGACAGCAAAGCGGGCAACACCGTCAGCGAGCCCAGTACGGCGACCGCGACGACAATGATCGTGCCCGTCGCCATCGAGGCGAAGGTCTTGTTGCCGGCCAGGTACATCCCGGCCATCGCGGCCATCACGGTCAGCCCCGAAACCAGAACAGAGCGCCCGGAGGTCGCCGCGGCGGCCTCCAGGGCCGCCTGCTCGTCCCGGCCCGCGGCCCGCTCCTCGCGCTCGCGGCGCATGTAGAAGAGCGAGTAGTCGACACCCACGGCCATTCCGATCAGCAGCACCGTCTCGGACACGACCTGATCGACGGCGGCGATCTGACTGACGAGGGCGATCAACCCCAGGGTCGCAGCGACGCCCGTGCCGGCGAGCAGCACCGGGATGCCTGCCGCCACCAGGGCCCCAAACGCGACCACGAGGATCAGCAGCGTGATCGGAAGCGAAAGCGTCCGCGCTTTGCCGAAATCGTCGCTGAAACTCTTGTTCAACGCCTTCGTGGAACTGGCGTCGCCAGCCTGTTCGATGCGCAGATTGGGGTGCGCGCGCTGCGCCGCGGCGGTCGCCGCGAGCGACGCTGCGACGCGCTTGTCCGCGGTGGTTGCCTTGCCGCTGATCTGGAAGGCGACCAGCACCGAGTGACCGTCTCTGGAGACCTCGCCATGGTTGCCGGCCACCAACGGCGAGCGCACATGCTCGACGGTCGGGAGCGCAGACAACCGTCCGGTCACGTCCTGGATCGCAGCCCGGAAGGCCGGATCTCGCACCGTGAGCCTGGCGCTCTGAAGCAGCACCTGCTCGTTGGCCGGCTGCGGAAACTGGTCGTGCAGGATCTGCTGCGCACGCCCCGATTCGCCAACGCCGTTGTTGTCCTGCGGGATGTGCTTGGTGCCGACCGCTCCGCCGACGAAGACCGCTATAACCACAAACGCAAGCCAGCCGAGAATCGCCGCCCTCCGGTGCTGCGAGCTCCATCTGCCGGCGCGCGCCGCGACATTTGTTCGTTGCATTGCTCGTTCCTCTCCTGACTCGGTGTAAGACACCACGGGAGCGTCGCAACGCCGACGTTCGATGACCATGCGGCCTGCTGGCGTGTTTCGGTACGGATAACCCCACACATCGTGTGGGTAGCCGTACGGTGTCAGCGCCGATCGCTAGCGAGAATCAGAAGATGGCTCAAACGGTTTTGATCGTCGACGACCATCCGGGCTTTCGGAGTAGCGCTCGTCGTGTTCTCGAGGACGCCGGCTACGACGTGGTCGGTGAGGCAGCCGATGGCGCCTCGGCACTCACCGCTGCCAGGGAACTGCGGCCGGCGGTCGTCCTGCTTGACATACAGCTTCCCGACGTGGACGGGTTCGAAGTCGCGTTGCGCCTGACCAGTCAGCTCGATCCCCCCGCAGTCGTGCTCACCTCCAGCCACGACGGCAGCGACTTTGCCGACATGATCACGCCCTGCGGTGCGCGCGGCTTCCTCGCCAAGGCGGAGTTGTCCGGTCCCGCGCTCGCCGCGCTGGTGAGGTGAGCGCGATCTCGACCGTCGGTGTCCCCACGCCCTGGTTGATGAGCTCGAGCACGCGAGCGGCATTGTGTCTGGGCGACATTTAGCGTCGCGCTCGTCGCGAGTCCTGCCCCTTTTTTTGACGGCGCATCACAGGATCGTGTGATTTACGCGTTGTCGGGGGCCTTGAAGCTGATCCGTCGAGCTATGATCGGCGCGTCATGCCGGAGTCCCGGCGCGCCCCGGACCGGAGCTCAGCCAGATCGGCCTGCGGCCGGGCGGACAACTCGCGGCGGAAGGGCAGTCCGATCAGATGCCGGGCGAGGCCCTCCGAGTGAGCGCAGGCATCGGCGAGGTCGGCCCCGGGCTTGAGCGCAGAGCGCTCGGCTTTGTTCCGGTTCTATTCCAGTCGATCGTGTTCGCCGGGCCCGCCGTGGGAGTGGCGCTGTCGCTCGTGTTCCTGGCGTCGTACGCGGGTGGGGCGACGCCGCTAGCGACGATCCTGACGACGCTCGCGATCTTGTTGATCGCGGTGAGTATCGGTGAGCTGGGGTCGAAGCTGCCGTCGGCGGGCGGCCTCTACACGTATGTAGCGGCGGGGATGGGGGAGGGGTGGGGGTTCATGCTGTCGTGGCTGCTGGTGGCGGCTTACCTGATCATCGACGCCGGGCTGATCGTGCTGCTACTGGGTCTGATCGTGCAGGACAATCTCACCTCGCAGCTGGGCGCGCCGAGTTGGCTGTGGGCGCCCATCGTGGTGTTCTGTATATGCGTGGCGGCTGGACTGGTGGTCTCGGGGATCAGGCCATCGGCGAAGGTCCAGGTGGTAATGGGGGTCTTCGAGATGGCGGTCTTCAGCGTGCTGTCGTTCTGGCTGATCATCAAGGCGGGGAGCCGCAACACGCTGTCGGTGTTCTCGCCGACGAACGGCAACGCCAACGGCTGGGGGTCGATCTTCGCGGCGATGATCTATGGGGTGCTGGCGTTCGCGGGGTTCGAGAGCGCGGCCTTTCTGGCGGAGGAGGCGCGAGAACCGCGGCGTGCGGTCCGCCGTGCGGTGATCGGATCGGTGGTGGTGATCGGGATTTTCTGGACGCTCGCGGTGTACGCCGGCGTTGTGTACTGGGGGCCCCACAAGATCACCCTCGGTAAGGACACGTTCGTCGCTTACAACAGCGGCGATCCCTGGGATGGAATCGCACACGTTGTGTGGGGCGGCGCGTGGGTGCTGGTGTTGATCGCGGTCATCAACAGCACGTGGGCGAGTCTCATCGGCGAGTTCAACGCCGCGTCACGGGTGGCGTTCGCGCTGGGTCGGGTCAAGCTCCTCTCGCCGCACGCCGCGAGCATTCACCGCAAACTTCGCACGCCGTGGATCGCGGCCATCGGGCTTGCCGTGATCGCGATCGCCGTATCCCTGATCTTCGGCTTCGCGATGAGCGGACCCAAACCGTTGGGCGCCACGCTGTTTCTCGGCGCGCTGGTCACGCTCCTGTTTATCCCGATCTACATGTTGGTGGCGTTGAGCTGCCTGTTTTACTTCTGGCGCCACCACCGCGACGAGTTCAGTGTGATCAAGCACGGGGTCCTGCCGGTGGTCGGCGTCGCGTTCTTCGTGCCGGTGCTGATCGCCGCGCTGGGGATCAACTTCGCCGGCCTCGGCATCGCGCCCCTCACCGGCGACGCGCGCTCCGCCCCGTGGATCGTGCTCGTCTGGATCGCGCTCGGGATCGTCGTGTACGCCTGGCTGCGGCTGCGGCGGCCGGAAACGATCGGACAGCTGGACCGGGTATTCATCGTCGAGGAGCATGCGGCGCTTCGGCGGGTGGCAACCGTGGCGGCTGAAGGCGCCCAGGCCGAATCGCTGTTCGCCGTAGTCGCCGAGCAGGTCGGCGAGGTCCTGCGAGTCCCGCTTGTGAGCATCGTCCGCTACGAGCGGGACGGGACCGCGACCGAGCGCGCCAGCTTCTCCCAAGTGGAAGGGCGCTTGCGCGCTGGGACCCGCTGGTCACTCGAAGGCATCAACGTGGTCGACGAGGTCCTCCGGTCCGGCCACCCGGCCCGCATCGACGATTACGGCGGCCTCACCGGAGAGATCGCCGAGGCGGTACGGACCGCGGGGGTCCGATCGACGGTCGGTATTCCCATCGTCGTTGCGGGTCGCCTCTGGGGAGCGATGGTCGTCTCCTCCACCGAGCCGGACCCGCTGCACGAGGACACCGAAGCCCGACTCACCAACTTCACTGAACTGGTCGCGACCGCGATCGCAAACGGCGAGGCCCGCGAGCAGGTCGAGCGCCTCGCGGAGGAGCAGGCGGCGTTGCGGCGTGTTGCGACCCTCGTAGCACGCGGAGCCCGTCCCGGGGAAGTCTTCTCTGCGGTTAGCGATGAAGTCGCGCCGCTGATCGGCTGCGAGGCCGCGATCACTCGCTACGAGCCTGATGGGTCGGGATTCGTCATCGTTGGCGCCAGTGACGGTTTCCGCGGCGCATCGATCCCTGAGCGCTACGAGCATGCGGACTCCTTGGCCAGCACCAGGGTTTACCGCACGGGGAAGCCCGCGCGAAACGACGACATCGACCCTAAACGTGCAGAGGGCCCAGGTGGTGATGTCATCCGCGAAATGAGCTTGGTGTCCACCGTTGCCGCCCCGATCGTTGTGGAGGGCAGCCTCTGGGGTGCACTGGTCGTCGCGGATGCGAGCCAACGCCTGCCGGCTGACACGGAGGGCCGCGTGGAGAGGTTCACAGAGTTGGTGGCAACTGCGATTGCGAATGCCGAATCGCGCGATGCGCTCGCGCGGTTGGCAGAGGAGCAGGCGGCGCTTCGCCGGGTGGCGACGCTGATCGCTCGTGCGGCGAGTGCCGAGGAGGTGTTCTCCGCCGTGGCCGAAGAGGTGGCGAGCGTGTTGGGCCTCCGGGTCGTCACGGTCTGCCGCTACGAGGTGGACGCTGTGGTGGTTCTCAGTTCGCTTGGGATTCCCGCGTTCCGGGCGGGCAGCCGTTGGCCGCTTGACGATCCCAATCTTCCAGGCTCGGTCTACAGGACCGGCGGTCCCGTCCGAATCGACGATTTCACAGACGATCTCACGGGTGCCGTCGGTATCTACGCCATGGCGCGCGATGGAAGCATCAAGTCCGCGTTGGGTGCGCCGATCCTCGTGGACGGAGCTGTCTGGGGGAGCGTCAATGCCGCGTCAACCGAGGAGCGGGCGTTCCCGGCTGATGCCGAGGAGCGCCTGGCGCGCTTCACTGACCTGGTCGCCACCTCGGTTCAGAACGCGACGATGCGCGACCAGCTGGCTGCCTCCCGCGCTCGGGTGATCGCCGCTGCGGATGAGAGCCGGCAGCGGATCGAGCGCGACCTGCACGACGGAGCGCAACAGCAGCTGATCACGCTCGCGCTCGACCTCCGCATGGCCGAGGCCAAGATTCCCAGTGGGCTGGACGAACTGCGCGCTGACGTGGGCCGGGTGGCGCAGGGCCTGAACGACGCTCAGCAGGAGCTGCGTGAAATGTCGCGGGGTATCCATCCGGCCGTGCTTACCCTGGGTGGGCTCCCGCCGGCGCTCGACACGCTCGGACTCCGCTCGGCCGTCGAGGTCGAGCTCGACGTGCGCTGCGAGCAGCGGCTGCCCGATCGGGTTGAGGTGGCTGCGTATTACACGGTCGCGGAAGCACTGACGAACGCTTCGAAGCACTCGGGCGCAACCCGCGCGTGGGTCTCCGTGCGCAAGCAGGACGGCTCGCTCCAGCTATCGGTTCGAGATGACGGCGCGGGCGGAGCCGATCCCACTCAAGGCACGGGGCTGATCGGTCTCAGGGACCGCGTTGAGGCGCTCGGCGGAACGATCGAGATCGACAGCCCACCGGGTCGCGGAACCCGGATCGCCGTCGCCATCCCCGTGTCCCCACCCTCCGGGTAATCGCAGAACGACAGGGGGGTGGGCCGCAGGGCTTCTGCGGTGGCCGTGAAGACCTGGCCGGTGCGCTCGAGACCGCCGATCCCAGCGGTGAGTCGATCGCGGCCGCCGAGCTCGACGTGACCGATCGCGCCAGCGTCGAGCGGTTTGCCGTCCCGCGGCTGGCGCTCGACTACTCGGCTACGAGCGCGTGGTCGCGAACCGGGCGCTCGGTACGGGCGCGCCACCCGCTGAGCGCCATCCTCGTCGCCGGGATGAACGCGATCACGATCATCACGAGCGCCCACACGAACGTCGACGCGAACGCGTTCGCGAGCGGCGTGGCGATCAGGGAGTGTGCTCCGGCGGGCAGGTGCTGGAGCGCGGCGAGTCCGCCAGAGCCCGAGCGGGAGGAGTGCAGGCCGGCGATCGACGAGAGATTGCTGGTGATCGCCGAGGCGAGGATCACCGACAGGATCGCCGTGCCGACCGAGGCGCCCGCCTGGCGGATGATGTTCATCGCGGTGCTCGTGCGGGCGATCGCGGAGGGCGGCACCGCCTGCATCGCCGCGGTCATGTTCGGCATCATCGACAGGCCCATTCCGAGCCCTTGGACGAAGCTGCCGGCGCACAGGAGCACGTAGGAGGTCGTCGCGCCGACGAACACAAACGGGATCATCCCGATCGCGACCAGTGGCAGCCCGGCGGCCGGCAGCCAGGTCGGTCCGTAACGGTCGGTGAGCCGTCCGGAGACCGGCATCAGCAGCATCGCGCCGAAGCCGCCGGGAGCCAGCAGCAGCCCGGCCTGGAGCGCGGAGGTGCCGCGAACCGTCTGGTAGTAGAGGGGAACCAGCAGCATCGTCCCGAACACCGAGATCGCGAACAAAAAGAACGACGTGCCGGCGTACCCGGCGCGGGTGTGCACGAACGTGCGGACATCGATCAGCGGCTCCGGCGTGCGCCAGCTGTGAATAAACCAGGCGGCGATCAGCAGCACCCCGACAGCGGTCGGGGCCCACGAACGCGGCGACCCGAAGCCGTAGGTCGATGACTCGGCGAGGCCGTAGATGAACACGGCCAGGCCGGGGGAGAGCAACAGCATCCCCAACCAGTCGAGCCGGTGGGCGGGCTGGGGCTGATCGCGGTCGAGCACGATCAGCGCGAGGATGAACGCGATCACGCCGATCGGCACGTTGATGAAGAAGATCCACCGCCACGAGACGTCTGCGACCAGCCAGCCGCCGAGGATCGGACCCATGATCGGGGCGATCAGCATTGGCACGCCGAGCACGCCCATCACCCGCCCCATCCGATGCGGGCCGGCCTTCTTGGTCATGATCGTCATCACCGTCGGCATGATCAGGCCGCCGCCGATCCCCTGCAGGACGCGGAAGACGATCATCGACTCGGCGCTCCACGACAGGCCCGCCGCGATCGAGCCGAGCGTGAACAGCACCAGCGAGGTCATGTAGATCCGCTTGGTCCCGAACCGGTCGGCGGCCCAGCCGCTGACGGGAATCACCGCCGCGAGCGCGAGCGTGTAACCGGTGATCACCCACTGGATCGTCGTAAGCGAAGCGTTGAAGGCGACCGCGAGGTGGTCGATCGCGACGTTGACGACGGTCGTGTCAAGGATCGACATGACCGCGCCGAGCAGGACGACCCCGGCTACCACCATCGTCTCGCGATCGAGAGGTGCTGGTTGGTGCGTAGCTGCCATGACGTCTCCCATGAATCGGTGTAGGCCACCCGGGAGCGTCGCAACGCCGACGTTCGATGACGATGCGGCCTGCTGGCGTGTTTCGGTACGGATAACCCCACACATCGTGTGGGTAGCCGTACGGTGTCAGCGCCGATCGCTAGCGAGAATCAGAAGATGGCTCAAACGGTTTTGATCGTCGACGACCATCCGGGCTTTCGGAGTAGCGCTCGTCGTGTTCTCGAGGACGCCGGCTACGACGTGGTCGGTGAGGCAGCCGATGGCGCCTCGGCACTCACCGCTGCCAGGGAACTGCGGCCGGCGGTCGTCCTGCTTGACATCCAGCTTCCCGACGTGGACGGGTTCGAAGTCGCGTTGCGCCTGACCAGTCAGCTCGATCCCCCCGCAGTCGTGCTCACCTCCAGCCACGACGGCAGCGACTTTGCCGACATGATCACGCCCTGCGGTGCGCGCGGCTTCCTCGCCAAGGCGGAGTTGTCCGGTCCCGCGCTCGCCGCGCTGGTGAGGTGAGCGGCAACTCGCGTTTAGCGCAGGGCGTCGACCGTCGCCGTCACCGCACACCGTCGTTGATCAGCTCGAGCACGTGAGCGGCGTTCTGTCTGGTGATGAAGACGGGACCCGTGGAGAGCAGCTTCCCTCGGTCAGGAAGGACCCCATACAAGTGGTATTGAGTCAGCAGCACGATCGGCAGGTAGCCCTGCAGATAGGGCTGCTGGTCGACGGCAAACGTGATCTGGCCGGCGCGGATCGCGTTGAGCACCTGCGGGCCGATGCCGAACGTGGCGTATGTGATCTTCCCGAGCAAATGGTCGCTCCGTAGGGCGCCCAGGGTCGGGCCTGCGATTACCGCACCGCCGAGCGTAAGTAGTCCATCGAAACGCCCGCCGCGCAACGTCGCGGCGATCCGCTGCTCGGCCGCGTTGGTGTGCTGGAGGTTTACGTCGAGCACGCTGGTGCGCGCGCCGGTCGCGGCGAGGGCGGCGGCAAAGCCGTGGCAACGCTGCTCGAGATCCAGGTTGCCGGCCTCGTGGATGACGCACAGCGCGTGGCGGACGTGGCGGACACTCATGCGTCGACCGGCCGCGTATCCAGCGTCGTATTCGTCTTCTCCCACGTGCAACAGCGTCCCCAGCCTTCGAAACGCGTGGCTGCCGGAGTTGATCGACACAACCGGAATCCCGGCCTTCTCGGCTGCGCGGATCGCCGCAGCGAGTGGACTCGGGTTTGGCAGCGACACGACCAGGCCCGCTGGCCTTGTCTCGGTGGCGTTGCGGATCATCTCGCGCATGCGCACGATGTCGTACGTATCAGGCGCCTCGTACGTGACCGACACGCCGAGCTGGGCCGCGGCCGCCTCGGCACCGTTTTGAACAACAGCCCAGAAGGGATCGGACGCCTGCCCGTGCGTGATCATGAAGAACCGGATTCGTTTGTGGGGCCGACCAAAGACGTTGACCCCAGCCGCGGCGCCCTCGGGCGCATTCGCCGGGTCGGCCTTGATCGCCGGTAGCCCCGGCTGCTGAGGAAGCGCGTTGACTTGCGTCCCACCACACCCCGACGCAACGAGTGCGATGACCAGCGCCGTCCCGGTCAGCATGAGCACACGCAGCCGGCCGATCATGCCCGAGTCTCCGTGCAAGGAATTCTCGCGGTCACGCGCGTGCCGCGACCGAGCGGACTCTCGACGATCAGCTTGCCGTCGAACGCCGCGACTCGGTCGCTGAGGCCGCGCAGGCCGCTGCCTCTCTCCGGGTCGGCGCCGCCCACGCCATCATCGCTGACCTCGAGTATCAGCTCGCCGCCGGCGTCGGTGACGCTCAGACGGGCGTGGGTTGCTTCCGCGTACTTGGTGACGTTGGTCAATGCCTCGGCGGCGACGAAGTAACTGGCGGTCTCGACTTCCTTGGGATGCCTTTCGGCGAGCCTGAGGTCAAGCTCGACCGGGATTGCCGATCGCTGCGCCAGCGCATCGAGGGCCGGCCCAAGCCCGCGATCGCTCAGCATCGGCGGGTGGATCCCGCGGGCCAACTCCCGCAATTCGATCTGTGCGTCACCGAGCGTCGCGATGGCGCTGTCCAGCAACTCGACGCCCGCCTCGTCCGCCAGTCGACCCCGCAAGAGCTGGAGATCGAGAGACATCGAGACGAGGCGCTGCTGGGCCCCATCGTGTAGATCGCGCTCGAGCCGGCGACGAGTTTCGACGGTCGCCTCGACGATCCGCCGGCGGGAGGCGCGCAGGTCGTGGAGCCTGGCGTTGAGGTCGGCCTTGAGCCGCTCGTTGTCGAGCGCTAGGACTGCTCCGGCCGCCGCCGCATCGACGAACTCGGGACGGGCCTGCAGCTCCGCATCGTGGATGATCGCGGCAACGCGATTGCCATGGTGCTCCACGGCCGTCCACGCCTTGGACGCGCCCGGCTCGGGAAGCGTGACCGGATGGCCTCGCTCGTCGACGAACAGCTGCCGCTCAGGGAGCCAGTACGCGATCGCCAGCGTTCGGTCGCCGAGGCGCTCGGCGAGCGCCTCGCGCACGGGCACGACGGTGCCTCCCGGGCTCGAAAGGCCGCTGCGGCTGACTTGTGAAATCAACGCCGCCGTCGCCTCGAGGACGCCCACGGACAGCAGCAGGGCCGGTATGGCGAGGAGCAGGAGCACAAGTCCGACGGCGGGACCCAGGGCCCACGGCCCGAGGTATGCACCGCTGCTCGCGGTGAGCCCTTGAATCGAGTGTGCCACCAGCTCCACGAACAGTGCCGTCGGGATCGCACAGAGGATCACCGCAACCAAGCTGATCGGGAGCTTTCCGGCCAGGAACGCGAGCTGTTGTCGTCTCACCGTCGTAGCGGGCTCCACGGGCGGCGGCGCCGGGATCCGCGCGCCCAGGAGCTGATTTACCAGCGCTCGTTCGCCTTCGAGCATGCGCCGAACCGCCGCAGGACCCGCGATTGCAGCGATCGGGAGGAACACCAGGTCGCCGATACCGACCACGAGGCTCACCAGCAGAAACAGCAGCGTGCGGACCGCGTCGACGAGCCGGCGCGGAATCGCCAGCTCTCCACTGGCACGGAGCTCGAGCGCCGTCATGATCCTGCGCTCAGCCTGACGCTGCCCGTGTTCGAAAGGGCCTGGATCGCCCACGGCGCCCCGCCATCGTCGGCCAACCCTCGGACGCTGGTAGCACCTGCGCTGGAGGCGGCCTGGATCCTGTAGTTCCCGGGCGGCACGGTCGCGGACACGTCACCGCTATCGCTGCGCAGCGTGAGTCGTTCCGGCGAGCATGCGCTCGAGACGGTGACGTCACCGCTGGCCGAAGCGGCGCCGAGCACGAAGCCGCAATAGCCTTCGACGTTGATCGCGCCGGTGTCGGTGGCGATGTCCGCCGAGCCGCGGTAGCCGTTGAGTCGGATGTCTCCGTGCTCGGTGCGGATACTGATCGGCACATCGTTGGGGACGTCTATGCGGTAGCTCGCGCTGCACGCGCCGATCACGATCTGCGGGCAGCCCGAGGAGATCCTAAGGATGCCGCCACGGAGAGAGCGCCGCTCGCGCGGGCCATGTCCGAACACGGAGCGATCGGAGCTCGAAATCGACACCCCCGTCTGGCTGCCGCCGACGATCGCGACGTCGCCCGACTGCACGCGTAGCTCAATCCCGCGCAGCGATGCGGGCAGGCGCGAGAAGAGGGTGCGAGTCCTGGTACTCGAAAGCCACAGGGCGCCGAAGACGGCGCCTGTGATGAACAGCGTCGTGGCCGAGCCCAGCAGCACGAGGCCCCACGGCGTGATGCGTCGCAGACCTAACCGCAGCGGGCGATGCTCACGGGCACGGGGTACTGGCTCTGCGCTCACGGCATACGCCTCCGCGAATCACCCTAGCGCGCAAATCTCGTCAACCTCCGGTGCCGCGGTTTCGGCCGTCGCATGTGTCAGGATCCGGACAACGTGCGGTGGCGGATCACGACGGACAGGGTGTCAGGATGCGGCTTAGGTGTCAGAAGCATGACAATTTGACTGACGGGCTCCTGCCGGGGCGTCAGCCATCGAGCTGGGGTCTACCATCGACCAGGACTGTGACGCTCGTCCTTGATCTGCGCCGAGTGGCGGAGCTGACACCAGGGTGCTGTGACCGCACGCGCAGACGTCCGCTGCTTTCTCGAGACATCTCGATATGAACGAACTAGCCCAACCACCGGCCGGCGCCGAAGAGGCGGCCGTCGCCGACCGCACGCGCGTCGTCGTCGCTGATGACTCGGTGCTCCTGCGCGAGGGAGTCGCGCGTCTACTCGAGGACGCCGGCTTCGACGTCGTCGGTCGCAGTGGCACGGCGGCCGACTTGCTGTTGAAGGTGCGCTCCTACTCGCCGGACGTCGCGCTCATCGACATACGCATGCCCCCGACCCATACTGACGAGGGCCTTCAGGCGGCGAAGGAGATCCGCGCGACCCATCCGCGCACCGCCGTCCTCGTGCTTTCGCAGTATGCCGAGCCGGGTTACGCGCTCGAGCTTCTCGAGCACGATGCGCAGGGCGTCGGCTACCTGCTGAAGGACCGGATCAACGATCTGCCCGAGTTCACCGCAGCCATACGCCGTGTCGCCAGCGGCGGATCGGCGCTCGATTCGACGGTGGTGTCCCTGCTGGTGGGCCGTCAGCGGCGAGACGACCCGCTCGCGGAGCTCACCCCTCGCGAGCGCGAGGTCCTCGAGCTCATGGCTGAGGGCCTCTCAAATCTGGCCATCGCCGAGCGCATCGTCGTTACCGAGCGCGCCGTGGAGAAGCATGTGACGAGCATCTTCCAGAAGCTCCACCTTCCGGTGGCAGGCGATACGCATCGCCGCGTGCTCGCCGTCCTCGCCTACCTGCGCAGTTAGACCTTGTCAATGGGTGCGGTTAGCCGCACCTGCGGACACCGGTGAGCCCTATTCTCGCGACCGTCCGATGGTGCGACGCTTTCGCGCGATGTCCATGTCCACAACACCGCACTCAGCGATCCGCGAGCTTGATCACCGAACGAGCGACGGCGTCGACGTCAGGCTGCTGTGGAATTCGCGGACGAATCAGGTGTTTGTCGCCGTCGAGGACCAGCGAAGTGGCGAGTTGTTCGAGGTCACCGTTCGCGGGGCCGATGCGCTCGATGCATTCCACCACCCGTACGCCTACGGCGCTAGCGACTTGCTCCCAACCATCAGCACCGGCAAAACATGATCAACAGTCACATCACACATCAATTTCAGCTCCTCCGAGTCAGTGAGATTCACAGGGAGGCTGCCGCGGCGGGGTTGTCGAGTGAGGTGGCGCTGGGTCACCGCGCGGGCTTGCGCAAGTGGCTGGTGCGGTGGCTGCCTGCGCGGCGCGGACGGGCCCCGCAACGTCAGGCTGCGCCTGACGCTCGCTGATCCGGCGACCGGGAGAGCACGAGCGCTTGGCGCTGATGTCGCCGGCTACAGCGCCTACCTGCCCCGGACCCGATACAGCGTGCCGCTCGTGTCGTACTGACCACCGAGGTGCGACGTGACAGCGTCGTACACGTTCGCGCCGGCGCGCTTGAGGCAGTCAACGTCGCCGCCGGCGCACGTCGCTCCCGTCGCGAGCCTGCGGAGGTAGTGGTGGTAGCCGTTCGAGATGCTGTCGAGCGTCAGGGGACCGTGGCACAGGGAGCTGAGCTTCCAGCTGCCACCGGTTTCCTTGGCGTTCACGACGATGACGATGTGCCGACGCTTCACGTGGCCCCCAGTCCGGCCGACGATGTACCCGCTCCACGTCCCGGTCAGGGGTCGGCGCGTTGTGTGGGCGAGCGCGGTGACGGCTGTCAGCGCGGCGATTGCTGCGATGGCGAACGGGAGGAGCCGACGGGACCAGGCGATCATGGCAGCGGCCACGGTATCACCGCCCGCCGCGCACTTTCGAGCTAGCTGCTCGATTGCGCCTCGCTTTCGCCCGTGACTACGCGAAGCACAGCTCGATAGCGAGCACCGCGAAGATCCCGCTGACGCAAACGAGGTGGTCGCGATAGATCGATCGCGCAAGCTCTTGCTGCGTCGCGAGCGAGTCAGCCTGCGCGCCCAACCGGACCGCGTGAGGGACGGTGCGGATACCCGCAAGGAGGATTGACGCACCGGCGAGCAGAAGCGCGACCCAACCAACCCACGGCGGGCGCTCCCCGCGCACGATCTGAATGACGATCGAGGCGAGGGTTCCGAGCATGACGGCCGCGACCAGTCGATTCATCGGACGTGCCGCCGTCGTCACCCGCCGGTAGTAGCCGGCGATCGATGCCAGCGCCTCCTCGGGCCGTCCGGTCCGCCCGTGTGCGATTTGCACATCGAACATCAGGTCGAACCACAGGACCGCGAGCAAGAAACCGGCGCCCGCGCAGATGAACGGCGTCATCGCGCGAGTATCCCAGCGGCTGCCGGGTCGTCGCTCAACCGGGCAGCCCGGTTGGGATGTGGATGGCGCCTCAGCGCTGGCGTTCGGGCTCTTCTACGTTCATGCGGGTAACGAGCCCGTCGATCAGCTCGTACACGTGCGTCACGCGCTGATCGGCGATCAGCTCTCCGTCGAGCGTGCGGACGACCTGCCGAACCTCGACGGCGATGCGGCCGTCGGGGAGCGTCTTGATCGAAAGCGGCTCGACGTGAGGATCGATCACCTTCCACTGGCGCAGCCAGTACTCCCGAACCGCCTCGTGGCCCTCGAGCCGTCCGCCCTCCCAGGCGTTGGGCCAGTCGACATCCTCCGCAGTCACGCTCAGTACCGCGTCGATTTCTCGGGCGTTGAAGCCCTTGTATAGCCGGCGCAGTCGTCGTTCCGCATCCACACCCTAACCGTACGCGAGCCGGTACAGCGATTGGCGCTCGCACTGGTCGCCGGACCGCGCGTCGCGCCCGGCGACTCTCGCACTTCGTGCCACTATCTCTGACGTTCGGCCCGAATCTGGGTTGAAACGATCGGTGCTTTGGCGGTAGGTTCGCGTTCGACCCGGTCGAGGTGGCGGTGTGGGAATTCGCCTGATCGTCCATCGCCGGGGGAAAGGGGTGCAGCGGGTGTCTCGAGATCAGAAGAGGGCGCGTTGGTTCGGGGTGCTGTTCCTCATCACGTTCGTCACGTCGATCACAGCGCTGGCGCTTTACGAGACCGTGCTCCGACATCCGGTGAGCTACATAGCGGGTGCTGGGCACGACACGCAGGTCTTGTTCGCGGCTCTGCTTGAGCTGCTGCTGATCATCGCGAATATCGGCACCGCGGTCGTGATCTTCCCGATCGTTAGACGACAGAACGAGGAGCTGGGGCTCGGCTACGTGACCGCGCGCCTGGTCGAGTGCACATTCATCCTCGTCGGCATCCTGTGCATGCTCGGGATCATCACGCTGCGGAACCAGGTTGCAGGGCCGTCTGAAGGGACGGTCGCGTACACGCTCGCTGCGATCAAGGACTGGACGTTCCTCCTCGGCCCGGGCTGGGTCGTCGGCTGGGGGAACGGGCTGATCCTCGGCTACCTGATGTACAGCTCGGGCCTGGTGCCGCGACGGGCGACGTGGCTCGGGCTCGTCGGCGGACCGTTGATCATCGTGTCCGGGACGGCCGTGATGTTCACCGGCAACCATCCGAGCAGCGCGCTGCACTCGCTGCAAGGCATCATGACCATCCCGGAGTTCGCGTGGGAGCTCTTCCTCGGCGTCTACTGCACGATCTGGGGTTTCAGGCGCGATGCCCCGATCCTTTCCGGGAGCGCCCGATGACGACGGGAGCGTCCCCGAGGTGGTGCGCCCGGGGCTGTCGGAGTTCGATCAAAGGGGCTGTCTCGCCAGGTCGACGGTCTGGATAGCCTTCTCGGCATGGACGCTCCCGAGGCGCAGTACGTCGAGCGTGACGGAGCACAGCTTGCCTACCAGGTTGTCGGTGAGGGAAGCGTCGATGTGCTCGTGGTCGGCGAGACCGCCCAGCACTTCGACCTGTGCTGGACGGATCCGTACATCCACGAGCTGTTCGAGCGGGGCGCGGCCTTCTCTCGCACGGTCTACATGCAGCCGCGCGGCTTCGGGCTCTCCGAGCGGATCCGGTACACCCCCACGCTTGACCAGCACGCAGAGGACATCCTCGCCGTTATGGACGCGGTCGGGATGCGGGAGGCAACGCTGGTCGGTGCGCTGACCACCTCGGGCCTAGTCGCCCTCGCCGCAGCGCGAGCGCCTGAGCGCGTGGCGAACCTTGTCCTGTTCAAGCCGATCGCGTGTGGCCCCCTCGCCCCTGCCGCGCAGCGGCACGGATGGTCTGCCGCCGCCGCCGCCGACTACGTGTCGCGTTGGCGCTCGGCGTTGGATCGATGGGGCAGCGGTGCGGTTATCGACGTGTACGACCCGGTGCAGGGCACTGTGTACAACCGTCGGCTGATGGCGATGCTGGAACGTTGCTCGGCCACGCCGGCGACCGCACGTCAGTACTGGGAGTGGTTCGTGCGCCTGGATGTCAGTGATGTCCTTGGCAACGTCCGCGCACCGACTCGAGTGCTTTATGCGCCCACTTCCCCGGAACCAGAGGCCGTCGTGCATCGAGTCGCGGAGCTGATCCCGCAGGCCAGGCTCCACCGCCTGCCCCCGACTCCCGCGGGCGCGGCCATCGGTGAGGCGTGGATGCCGGTCTGGGAACATGTCGAGGAGGGCGCGACCGGCGCGCGCCACTCGCCTGCCGCGGACCGATTCTTCGGGACTGTGCTGTTCACCGACGTCGTTGGATCCACCGAGCTGCTCGCCCGGATCGGCGATACCGAATACCGCGCGCTCCGCGCGACACACGAGCGCGAGGTGCGGCTCGCGGTCGAGCAGCGCGGCGGGCGGCTTGTCAACGTCACTGGCGATGGCACGCTCAGCGTCTTCGATGGGCCGACCCACGCAGTGCGCTGCGCCGACGGGATTCGCAAGGCGGCCACGAAGCTCGGTATCGCGGTGCGCTCCGGGGTGCACACCGGAGAGCTCGAGCGCACCGCGGGGGACCTCACCGGGTTGGCCGTGCACATCGGCGCACGAGTCGGCGCCATGGCCGCAGCCGATGAGGTGCTCGTTTCGCGCACGTCGTTCGACCTCGCGGCGGGGTCAGGACTCGCTTTCGCCGAGCGCGGGGAACGCACGCTGAAGGGCGTGCCGGGGAGCTGGCAACTGTATGCGCTCGCTGGCGACGAGCAGCCGGCGATGCTGCCGATGGAGAGGTCACTCGAGACACCTCTCGACCATCTCACACTGCGCACCGCCCGTAGCGCGCCCCGGGCGATGCGAGCCGCCTTGCGGTTGGGCAACGCGCTGCAGCGATACCGCGCCGGGACCGGGACCGGTCGCGTCTAGCCCGAACAAGGCTCCTTTGCGGCTAGAGCGGCACTCTCGGACCCGGATCGGTCGCGCGTCCGCGGCCACAAAATGTGATCGCACGGCTCTACGGGACCGCAAAGAAGAACTGAACGACTGCCGTGCGGTGCGCGCGGGCGGTGATCGTCTTGCGTTGCATTACGCGGCGATGCACTCGTCTGCCATCAGCCAGTAGCTCGACGGTGTAGGTGCCCGGCGTCAGCCGCACGTCGAAGCGACCGTGGTGGAGCCGCTGTTCAGCGACACGCCGCCCACGTTCGTCGATGACTCGCACCCTGTCGGACATGACACACCCGTCCGGCGCGGCGCAAACGCCGATGGTCCCGACGAAACACCGCCCCGGGGCGGGACCTCCACACAGGCGAACGAAGCCGCTCACGGTCGCGTCGCGCGGATGCGAGCTCGTTGCCGTCGCAGAGCCAGCCGCACACAGCAGGCAGAGCAGCCACATCGGGCAGGTGCGGCGTAGACCGCGTTCACAGCTGAGCCCGCGCCGACGGACTGACGGCGAGCCTGCGTTCTCCACACTCACAAACTACAAGGGAAGCCAGTCAGCCACGTGATTGTCCCGAGCAGATTGCGACGGACGCCGGCGCGTTTGGCTGCCTTCGGTCGTCCCCGATGTGAGCAACAGGACGCGACCGTGGCTCGTCGCGGCGGGTGATTTGATGTCGAGAAGCTCTGACCGGCTCCGCTCACCAGACGAAGGGCCGCGACAGGCGCGGCCCATGACCCCAGGAGACCACCATGCCGAAGTACCTGCTTCTCAAGCACTACCGCGGCGGCCCGGAGCCGCACCATCCCTTCCCGCCGATGGACCAGTGGGCGCCCGAGGACGTGGAGGCACACATCACCTTCCAGAGGCACGTCAGCGAGCTGCTTCAGGAGAACGGCGAGTACGTCGACGCGCAGGCGCTCACGCCGACGCGCACCTGGGTGCGCTACGGCGGTCCGGACGCGGCTCCCGTCATCACCGACGGGCCGCACCCCGAGACCAGCGACCTGATCGCGGGCTGGTACATGATCGACGTCGAGTCCCGCGAGCGCGCGCACGAGCTCGCCGCGTACGTCTCCTCCGAGCCCGGCCCCCGCGGCGAGCCCCTGTACGAGTGGATCGATGTTCGGGAGATCATGTCCGAGGCGCCGTCGGAGGACTGATCCGGCGTGATCGACGAGCCGACGCAACAGCTGGACGAGGGCGCCCTGCGCGTCCTCGTCCCGCGGGTGCTCGCAGGCCTGGTCCGGCGGGGCGAGGACTTCGACGCCGCCGAGGACGCGCTGCAGGAGGCGCTGCTGGAGGCGCTGCGGGTCTGGCCCGAGCACCCGGCGCGCGACCCGCGCGCGTGGCTGACCACGGTCGCGACCCGGCGGCTCGTCGACGCCCGCCGCAGCGAGGCCGCCCGGCACCGCCGCGAGGAGACGACGTATGCCGAGCCGCGGCCTGCCGCTACCGAGGAGGGCGACGAGGAGGGCGACGACACCCTGTTCCTGCTCTTCTGCTGCTGTCACCCCGACCTCGCGCCCGCCTCCCAGGTGGCGCTGACCCTGCGCGCCGTCGGCGGCCTCACCACCCGGGAAATCGCCGACGCCTTCTACGTCCCCGAGGCGACGATGGCGCAGCGGATCAGCCGCGCCAAGCGCACCCTCCACGGGCGCCGGCTCGACCAGCCTGGCGATCTCGCCGTCGCGCTGCGCGTGCTCTATCTCGTCTACGCGACCGGCCATGCGGGCCGGGTCGACCTGGCCGGCGAGGCGATCCGGCTCGCCCGCCAGCTCACCCTCGCCACGGAGGAACCCGAGGCGCGCGGGCTGCTCGCCCTGATGCTCCTCAACCACGCCCGGATGCCGGCGCGGCTCGATCCCGAGGGCCGGATCGTCACGCTCGACCGGCAGGATCGCGGCCTGTGGGACACGCGCGAGATCGCCGAGGGGGTGCGCGTCCTGCAGTCGGCGCTCGCGATGCAGACGGAGGAACGGCGACCGGGCCGCTACCAGGTCGAGGCCGCGATCGCCGCCCTGCACGACGACGCGGCGAGCGCCGGGGAGACCGACTGGCCGCAGATCCTCGCCTGGTACGACGACCTCGTCGCGCTGACCGAGGACCCCGTGCGCCAGGACCCCGCCGCGGTGCTCGGGCGCGCGGTCGCGGTCGGCCATGTCCTCGGTGCCGCCGCCGGGCTGCGCGAAACCGACCGGCTGCGCGAGGTGATCGGCGAGCGGCACCGCTGGCACGCCGTGCGCGGGCACCTGCACGAGCTCGACGGCGACCTGCCCGCCGCCGCCTCGGCGTACGCCGAGGCCGCCCGCCGGGCCAGGAACGTCGCCGAGCGCGACCACCTGGTACGCCAGGCCGCCCGCGCGCGAGCCGCCGGGACATGAAGGAACAGCCGACTCACGATGCCCTCAGCAACACCGGTCACGTGTATGCCGAGCGATGATTTTGTGCCTGCGGTTCGGTCTTAGGGACATGCTGATCGTTGCCGGGCACCTGGTCGTGGAGGAGCAGGACCGCGACCGCTATGTCGCGGATTGCGCCATCGCTGTCAGTCGCGCTCGCGACGCGGACGGCTGCCTTGACTTCGCCGTGTCCGCCGACTCGGTCGATCCGTGTCGGGTCAACGTCTTTGAGCGCTGGCGAACACCCGAGCTCCTAGCTGCCTTTCGCGGCGACGGGCCAGACGATGGCACCCGCCGCCGAATCCTCCGGGCAAACGTCTCCGAGTACGTCGTCAGCTAGACCGATTCACCTAGGTCGGCTCGCCCCACTGCCCGTCACCGTGATCGCGCCCACCCTGATCCACGATGGCCGGCGAGTTGTCGGGCGCGAAACCGGCTTGCTTCAGCATTCGCCTCAAATCCACCAGGACTTGGATATCGACGTTCTTACCGTGAGGCGCCGGCAACACCTCCGTCTCAGGCGCGAGCGTAACTCGGAGCTTGCCGTTGTGCTCGTGCGTGACGCTTCCGATCGTCTCGAGGAGCGAGACGACCTCGCGCCACTCGATGTTGCGGTTGGGCGGGTGGCTGAAGATCCTCTCGACCGTGTCGCGATGGTGGTTGTTGAGGTGCGCTTCCATCGAGATCCCTTCGTTGATTGTGGATCTGTGCCCGGCGATTCTCGAACGTCATGATCCCACGCGGCGCGACGTCGTCCGCACGCGCCGAGCCGGGCTGCCATCACGCTCGCGCCTGGCGCAAAGCCACAGTCAGAAGTGAGCGTGGATGGCGATCTGAGCGTCGCGATATGGGTTCAAGCTCGGGCCCCAAGGGACCGATACGACCAGCTAGATGGAGAAGTCGCGAAAAGTCGCTGCACGCTTCTGGGCGCGGGGGTGCGTGGCGGCCGGAGCGGCGCTTCTGCTCGGCCTCGCAGCCACCCCAGCCGTCGCAGCCCGAGCGAGGAATCTCCGCCTGAACGTCGCGCCGCACCGCGCGATCGTCGGCAAGAGGACCTGCTTCACCTTCACCACGACCAACCGGATGGGCAAGCCCGCTGGCAACGCCTCAGTCCGATTTGAGTCCAGCGCCAAGAAAAGTAACGCTGAAGGCAAGGCGCGCACCTGCGCGACGCTCTGGTATCCCGGCGAGCACGGCGCTTTCGCGACGGCCGGCAGCAGCACCACGACCGCGAGGGTGAACGCCGTTATCCCCAAAGGACTGCGCAGCGGCCAGAGCTGGCACTACACCCACCCGTTCGTCCAGGGTCTCAACTGTCACGAACTCTTCGCCCGGGGAACCTCGTGGTGCGACGCTCGGATCCTCACCAACGCCTGCTGCGATTCCTCCCCGTTGCCGACCGGCAGCGTGACCTTCAAGTGGAGCTGGTTCAACACGGTGGACATCCAGTTCAAGTGGGCCTATGGATACAACGTCAGGGGCTGGATCCCCAGTGGGGCATCCGATCGCCTCACCATAACCGGCGGGTTTCTCGCAAATCAGGCAGGACCGATCGTCTCAGGAAGCGATCCCACCAAGGCCGCGGGCCAGCAAGGCGGCCCGCTGAGTATCAACGCGGTCTACAGGGATTCCTGGATCGGCGGGGACCAGCGCCGACACTACGAGTACGACTTCGACATCAAGGGCTACCTCTGGTACTGAAGGTCGTAGGTCGTTCGCGGGTCCGCCGATCGAGCAACGCGGACGTCGGTCCAACTCTGGACTCTTTAGACCTCGAGCGTCTCCTCGCCGAGATACGGTGGCTCGTCCCGCCGCCGACGTTCGTCATTAGGCCCAGGTAACGGGCGATCTCCGCGTCGTTGTACGCCGCCGGGCGCCCCGCTGGTCGCTGGTGGACGCTGGGCCTTGGCCGAGGGAGCGGACCGTTACGGTTTGCTCGCTTCCGCGGAATACGTTGTGTTGAGCCGAGACCAGTCACCTGACGCGGACTTGTTGGCGGCCGTCCCCGATGCCGACGCGGTCCGCACGCTCTACGAGCGGCATGTCGATGCGGTGTTTCGCTTTGCGGTCCGCCGCTGCCGCAATCCCGAGGATGTGGCCGATCTGGTGTCAACCGTGTTCGTAGAAATGTTCTCCGCCGCGGCGAGCTATGACCGGCGCAGGGGCGCGGTGCGTGTGTGGCTGCTCGGCATCGCCGCGAGGTGCCTGGCTGAGCAGCGGCGCTCGGCCTACCGCCAGTCGGAGCTCGTGGCCCGGCTGGGGGCAGCGCCTGAGCTTCGCGATGACGAGCGCGAGCGTGTCGAGGCGATGATCGATGCGGCGCGTTTGGCCCCGTCCGCGGAACGTGCGCTGGCCGAGCTGACGGAGGCCGAGCAGGCCCTGTTTCTGCTCGTGGCGCACGATGGGCTACCGGTGGCCGATGCAGCGCGGTCACTCGGGATAACCCCGGTGGCGGGCCGCATGCGGCTCGGCCGCGCACGCCGCAAGCTCCGCACGACGATGCAGCGGGGTCGCCGCCCGAGCAAACGCGGCGCCGACGAACCGCCACCTGGAGTGGCCGCCGCAAAGGAGAAGCCATGAACCATCAGTACACCGCGCCGGAGCGCTTCAGAGACGAGCTCCAGGCCGCGCTGCTCAAGCACGCCGCCACGCTGCCCTCCGGCGATTCGGTGCGCACGAAAAGCCCGCCCTCTGCCCGGCCGCTGGCTGGACTAGGGCTGATCGGACGGCGGCTCCTGCCGGCACTCGCGGTCGCGGCGGTCCTCACCGCAGCCCTCCTGATCCTCCGCTCGGGAGGCGCTGTCACGCCGCAGCCCGCCACCGCTGCGGGCGTGCTGAGAGCGTCCGCCGCCGCGCTCGACCACAGCGGCGGATCCCGCGCGCTCGGAGCCGGCGACTACTTCTACGCGAAGATCGCGGAATGGTGGCGCTACGCGGATTTCAGCCGCCACCCGTACGTCGTGCGGAGCATCTATGAGGAGTGGCTCGCTCGCGACGGGCACGGCCGCAGCCGCTATGAGGTGGTCGGTCTCAGCGGGATAGGCGTGTCTCGGCGGCTTCCAGCCGCGAGCTCGCAGGAGTCGCAGCGGCGTCGATCGGCACGACCGTTCCTCATCTCGACGGTTCCGAGCCCCGGGATCCTGCTCTCCTACGCGCAGTTGCGCCGGCTGCCGACGGACCCGAATCGTCTCGCCGTCGCGATCGACCGCCTCGCCGCGCGCTACCACTTTGATCATCTGTTTGCGCAGCGAGACGCCCGCGCGGCGATCCGCTTCGAGATCCTGCGTCAGCTGGCCGAGCTGCCGACATCAGCATCACTGCGAGCCGCGCTATACCGGGTGCTCGCGGCGACGCCGGGCATCCGCCTGCTGGGGCGAACTCGCGACAGCATCGGCCGTTACGGGATGGCGGTCGCGATCACGGTCGGCGACGCGCGTCTCGAGCTGATCATCGATGCCGCGACAGGTGAGCTGCTGCAAACAAGCCGCACGCTCCTGCACCGCAACAGAGCCTACCTCGACGGCAAGCAGCCGCCCGGGCTGATCAACCGATCGACCTACCTCGCGAGCGGGATCGTCACATCCACCCGCGCCCGGGTACCTTGAGCCGGCTCGACTCGCAACAGGCGGCCTGGCCGGAAGTTCGACGGCCGGCTCGGCGCGAGTTCGCCGATACTTCCTCCATGGATACGTTCAACCTCTTCCGCGACGAGACGATCGGCGACGAGAGTGATCCGCCCGGATATGGTGCGCAATCCGCGCAACTCGCGCCAAGGTTCGGAGCGTCTCGCCTCGCGATGACCGTGTATGACCTGCCACCGGGGCAGGCGATTTGCCCGTATCACTTCCACTGGGGCGATGAGGAGTGGCTTGTCGTGGTGTCCGGAACGCCTACGGTTCGGACGCCCAAAGGCGAACAGACGCTGGAGCCGGGCGATGTCGTCTGCTTCGTGGTGGGTCCGGATGGAGCGCACCGGGTCCACAACGCGAGCGACAACGCCGCCCGCGTCGCCCTTTTCTCCAACAAGCACGAGTTCGGCATCATCGAATATCCCGACAGCGACAAGATTGGCGTCTGGGGCCGCCATGACGAGTCGCTCGACCACGTGATCCGGCGCAGCCCGGACCTCGACTACTGGGACGGCGAGCGGCCCTGAACGGACAGCGCTCAGGGGCCTCCGGCGTTGCTTGTCTCGTGCTAGGACGGCAGCGCCGGACATGGCTCGAACGTCGGCCAGGATGAGCCTGCTTGGCTGTCGCGGCTAGACCGATGCGACACTCTCGTCCGATGGTTCAAAGCGCAACCGGAGAGATCATCGGAGAGCTCTGGCGGTTCGAGGCGCTCCATCCGGAATGGACGGAGGACGAGGGCGGCGAGGATGGCTACGAGCAGCAGGTTGCATGGTGGGCTATCGCAACTCCGCATGGACTTGTGTTGATCGATCCGCTGGTCGATGACTGGGACGCCCTCGATCAACTCGTGGCAGACCGGGGCGGATGCGCAGGCGTCGTGCGCACTTGCCACTGGCACCAGCGCAGCGTTTCCGACGTCGCGAGCCGATACAGCGCGGAGGTGTGGGCGAAGCGGCACACGGACGGTGGCCTGCCTTATGCGTTTGACCGTGCGATGAGTGACCGAGATGAGCTCTTTGACGTGTTGCGTGTCTTCGACGTCGAGCGAGCTGACGAAATCGCGGTGTGGCTTCCGCGTCAGGCGGCGCTTGTCTTCGGCGACGCGATGATTCGAACGCGTGCCGGTGACCTTCGAGTCTGTCCGGAGTCATGGACACAACCTGAGGGCGGCCCGCCAAGGCTACGTGCATTGCTCCGCGCTCTCACGGTGCTCCCGATTGAGCACGTTTTGGTGTCTCACGGGCCGCTGGTGCTGGGTGGCGGAGGTGCGTCCCTGCGGACTGCCACGAGCTGACCGCTTCGCGTCACCGCCAACTGTGCGCGATTTGTTGGTCTGTTCGCCCGCGGGTTCGCATGCCCGACCGATGAGTGTCCACTTGCCCTGGCGGTCTACACCAGCGAAGCAGGTGGGTTGGCGACCGTGCCATGACCGATGAGTTCGGTGCGGCCGGTCCGGTCGTATCGAACGACGACCAGACCAGCGAGAACGGACCTGCAACCATGAAACTGACGACCATCACAAACGTCTCTGTCGACGGCGTGATGCAGGGACTCGGCGGGCCGGATGAGGACCGCAGGGGCGGATTTGAGCGCGGCGGATGGCAGCGCCCGCCCGGGCGCGTCGACGCTGAGCTCCGGGCGTTCATCGGCGAGGTCTACCAGCGCGCCGACGCGTTCCTGTTCGGCCGGTGGACCTACGAGCTCTTTGCCGGCTACTGGGGAGTGATGGCAGATTCGAGTGGCCCCATCGCCGCGGCGTTGAACACGCGGCCCAAGTACGTGGCATCGACGACGCTCACCGACCCGCAATGGGCGGACACGACTGTCCTCTCCGGAGATGTCGCGACGGCCGTCGGCGAGCTGAAGGCCAAGCCGGGAGGCGAGCTGCAGGTGCATGGCAGCGGCAAGCTGGTCCGCTGGCTGCTCGACAACCACCTGGTCGATCAGATCACGCTGCTCACCTATCCGGTGGTCGTCGGCCAGGGTACGCGGCTGTTCCCGGCCACCGGCCCGGACACAGCACTTGAACTGGTCGACCTGCAGTCGACTTCGACGGGGGTATCGATTCAGGTCTACCGGCCCACCGGGCGCCCGCAGTACGCAAAGGCCACGGCCGACTGAGCCTGCGACGATGGCTGACATGGAATCCCTCTGGCCGCGGCTGGCGGAGCTGCCGCTCGTCGTCGAGTCGTGCGAGTACGACCGGCTGCACGCCGTCCTCGCCCACGAGTTCCAGCGCGTGACGACGCACGTGCGGATCCTCGGCGCCGGCGCCGACGGGCTCGGGGAGGACGTCTCGGTCCACGTGGAAAACGGCAGCTCGCTGCACGAGACCCAGCCCCCGCTGCCGCTCGCGGGCGAGTGGACGCTCGCCAGCTTCTGCGATCACGTCGCGACGCTCGAGCTATGGCCTGAGCCGCCGGAGTGGGAGGCGGCGCTGCGCTTTCGCAACTGGGCGTTCGAGTCGGCGGCGCTCGACCTCGCGTTGCGCCAGGCCGGTCACTCGCTGCACGACGGGCTCGGCCTCGAGCCACAGCCGGTGCGCTTCGTCAACTCGCTCGGCCTTGGCAAGGAGCCTTCGATCGAGCCGGTGCGCCGGCGACTCGCCCGCTCCCCCGGCGTGCGCTTCAAGCTCGACGCGGACGCGACGTGGTCACCCGCGCTCATCGACGAGGTCGCGGCGACGGGCGCGGTCGACACGATCGACTTCAAGGGCCACTACGGGCTCGAGGTCAAGGATCCCGAGGCGCTGGATGCGCTGTACGACCGCGTGCTCGCGGCGTTCCCGGACGCGTACCTGGAGGACCCGCACGACCTGCCCGAGATCGCGCGGCGGCTCGGCGGTCACGTCGAGCGCATCTCCTACGACGCGCCGATCCGCAGCGCCGAGGACATCGGCGCGACGCCACTTCCGGGGCGCGTGGTGAACGTCAAGCCGTCGCGCATCGGCAGCCTGCGTGCGCTGTTCGAGGTGTACGCGCGCTGCGCCCGGGACCGGCGGCCGATGTACGGCGGCGGGATGGGGGAGCTGGGCGTTGGCCGCGGGCAGATCGAGCTGCTGGCCGCGCTGTTCCACGCCGACGCGCCCAACGACGTGGCGCCGAGCGCCTACAACGAGGACGACCCGACAGGGGAGCTGCCGGCCAGCCCGCTGGCGCCGCGCCCCGACGCGGTCGGCTTCCGCTGGACGACGTAGGGTCGCCGTGGGCTAGGGTCGCCCTATCTGGAAGCGCTGCAAGCGGGCGTACCGACACCGGCGTGACATAACAACCGCGCCGCTATGCGATGCCGCTGCCGCTTTGATCGACCGACTTGACTTTCTTACTGAGAGCTGGCGACCAGCGCCGACGCAGGCGATCGAAAGGGCGAAGCAGCCGCGCGACGCCGGCAACGCCCAGCGGACCCCTCCGAAGCAGCTCGCCGCCGCGTCGTTGGGGGATCCCACTCGAAGGGTGCAGCGCGGAGCCACGCTCGACCGATGAGATCCGCGCCTGAGTGCGGTCATTACGAGAAGACCACCAAAGGACGAATCTCTGAAACTGACGACCATCACGAACGTCTCTGTCGCAAGGTGTTTCGCGTCGTCGGCCTCGCTCAGCAACGCCAAGATCCGTCGGCGACCGACTGCAGCCTCGGCCGCTCGCGGTGTTTCGAGAAGGATTTACTGGCCTTTCCAGAGCTCGCCGGGGGACGCGCGACTGGCGCATCTGGTTGCACCGGCAGTCAATTTGGGATCTCCAAGAGGGGAGGAGTGGCAGGCAGAGCGATTTGGCACCCCATGTCCTCGAGGAGTTGGATGAGATGAGAGCGAGCCTCTTGGGCCGCGCGACGTTCAGCGCGGTCCTGCTGGTCGCCGCCGGCTTGCTGGTTGCGGCTTGTGGTGGCAGCACGATCAGCGGCGCTTGTCGCCTGGTCAAGGGCACCGTCACTCCGACGTCAAGCGCATCGTCTGGTTCGTGGCCGTACCCGAACGCCGACCTTTCGAACACCCGCGGCGCACCTGTTTCGACGATCTCGTCAGCGAAGGTGTCCCGTCTCGAGCAGGCCTGGACGTTCAAGCTCACCGGCCGGGCCGCAGCAGGCGTCCGGCCGTACGGTTCGTTGACCGCCAGTCCGATCGTGCAGGACGGCGTCGTCTATCTCCAGGATCTCGATTCCAATGTGTACGCGCTGGCGCTAGGCACCGGGAGATTGCGGTGGGAATATCGATGCAACCAGCCGGAGCAGAGCGGACCCGGCCCGAACGGCGTGGCCGTCGCGGACGGAAAGGTGTTCGGCCTCTCTCCGACGGCGGCCTTTGCGCTCAGTGCCGGCACGGGCCAGGCGATCTGGGTTGACCGCAAGCTCCTCAGCAAGGGCCAGGGGACCTTCGGGATCCAGCCGCAGGTAGCCAACGGGCGGGTGTATCTGGCAAGCCAATATGGCTCTGGGCCGGGCGGGGGAGTTCTTCTCGCGCTGAATGCGTCGAGCGGAGCGGTGCTCTGGAAGTTCAATACCGTGATCGGTGCAGGCGTCGGCACGCGGTCTCTTGGCGTCGGGTCCGGCGGCGCATGGGAGACACCGCTCGTCAGCAGCGACGGGTCGGTGACCTACGGAATTGGCAATCCGTATCAGTCGGCGGCGGCCGCGATTGCGCATCCCTCCGCCCAGCTCTACACCGACAGCGCTGTGAACCTCGACGCCGCCACAGGGAAGCTGCGCTGGTACTACCAGGGCGTGCCCGACGACTTCAAGGACTACGACATGCAGGCCTCGCCGATCTCAGCCCGGGTCAAAGGTGCTTCGGTCGTCATCGGCTCCGGAAAGATGGGCTACGTCTACGAGATGGATGGCCAGACCGGCAAGCTGATCTGGAAGACCCCGGTCGGCAAGCACAATGGGCATGACAACGACTCGCTCCGGGCGCTTCAGCACAAGAGCACGCTGAAAGCGCCCTTGACACTCCTTCCCGGCTCTCTTGGCGGTGTATTGACCAATCTCGCTCTCGCCGGCGGCAGCATCTACGTTGTCACCTTGGACGTGCCGCTCACCTACACGAGCTTGAATGAGCCCGTCCCTAGCAAGGCCACTGGCTCGATTGGCGGGGAGGTAGAGGCTCTCAACCTTGCAACGGGCAGGATCGAATGGGATACGAAGGTGCCGCAGCTGCCGCTCGGCGCGGCCACGGTCTCCAACGATCTCCTCTTCACAACGCTCTACAACGGTGTGCTGATCGCGCTGAACCGCCGCACCGGCGCCGTCGTTTACCGTCGCCGGCTGCCCGCGTCGACGAACTCTCCGATCGCCGTCGCGGGCAACACCGTAATCATCCCGGCCGGCGCCCCCCTAACACAGACCGGACGTGGTCATCCGCAGGTGGTGGCCTACCGGGTGGGATAGGAACGGCCCACCTTACGGGGCTTTCCCAAGCCCGCCGGGGGACTCGAACCCCCAACCTCTTGATTACAAATCAAGTGCTCTACCAGTTGAGCTAGGCGGGCGAAGCCGTTCCAGTCTGGCACGCGTGGCGGGCGATGCGGCTCGAACCGCCGCGCCGCCTGCGACCGCAGTGGCGCGCGGGAGGCTGGTCGAGAAACTCACCTATATCGTGGATTTCTCGACCCGCCTCGGTGGGGACCGACCAGGCGTGGACTACGCCCGTGCGGTCGCGCCCCGCCTGCGGCCGCGCCCCGCCCCCGGTCGCGCCCCGCCCCCGGCCGCGCGACCGCCACCTGCGCTCCGACCGCCACCCGCGCCCCGCCCCCGGCCGCGCCCAAGGACGCGGCCGGGGGCGGAACTCCTAATGCGCCGTGAAGGTCGAGTGCAGCCCGCCTACCGAGCTGTCCCCGACCCACACATCCACCGGCCCCGGCTCCTCCACGAACCGACCGCTGTTGTCGTAGAAGCCGAGGTTGCTCCGGCCGAGCGTGAACGTCACGGTCCGGGACGCGCCCGGTGCGAGCATCACGCGCTGGAAGCCCTCGAGCTTGCGCACCGGCTGGAGGATGCTGGTGTCGCTCTCGTGGACGTAGAGCTGGACCACGTCGGCGCCGGCGCGGCCGCCGCCGTTGTGAACGGTGGCGCTGACCCGCACCGATCCGCCGCGAGCCACGCTCGACGAGGACACGTGCAGCCCTGACACGCTGAACGACGTGTACGACAGCCCATACCCGAACGGGAACTGCGGCGTGTTCGGCACGTCGAGGTACTTCGACGTGTACTTGTTGTTCGGGTCCGCGGGACGACCGGTCGGCAGCTCGTTGTAGGAGATCGGGATCTGCCCGACGTTGCGCGGGAACGACATCGGCAGCTTGCCGCCGGGGTTGTACTTCCCGAACAGCACGTCGGCCACCGCGTTGCCGCCCTCGGTCCCTGGGTACCAGGCCTCGAGCAGCCCCGGGGCGTTATCGGCCAGCCAGGGGATCGTCAGCGGCCGGCCGTTCATCAGCACGACCACGTACGGCTTGCCGGTTCGCGGCGATCGCCTGCACGAGCGCGAGCTGGTCGCCGGGCAGGCTGATGTCGCTGCGCGACGAGGCCTCGCCCGTGTCGGCGGCCGGCTCGCCCAGCACGACGACCGAAACGTCGGCGCCCTGGGCGGCGCTGACCGCGGCGCCGAACCCGCCGTTTGACGCGCAGTCAGGGTCGCAACCCTGCGCGTAGCTGACGCTGGCGTGGGGCGCTGCCTTCTTGATCCCGTCGAGGACGGACACGACCTTGCCCGACTTGACGTCATAACCGATCGGCTGATCGGGCCCGAGCTGATCGCTTGCGTTGTCGGCCAGTGGCCCGATCACGGCGATCTTGCCGGTCCCCGCGCTCAGCGGCAGGGCGCCGCCGCGGTTCTCGAGCAGCACCATCGACTCGTCGGCCGACTTGCGCGCCGCGGTGAGGTGAGCCGGCGTCAGCTCCTGTGACTTGACCAGCGCCGGGCTGCCCACATAGGGGTGGGAGAACAGGCCGGCCAGGTACTTGAGCGTCAGCACGTGGCGGACCAGGGTGTTGAGTTGCGACATCGAGATCGCGCCGGAGTGCACCAGCGCCGGGCCATTGTTGGCGTAGGTCGAGTACTGGCTCGGGATCTGGACGGCCATCTCGATGTCGACCCCGGCGGTCAGGGCCAGGCGCGCGGCCTGCGCCCCTCCGGACGCATAGCCGAAGTCGATCAGCTCCTGAATCGCCTGGTAGTCGGACACGACCGTGCCACCGAAGCCCCACTCGTGGCGCAGGATCGTCTGCAGCAGGTACGGGTTCGCGCTCGCCGGCACGCCGTTAAGTGAGTTGAAGGCGGTCATCACGGTCGCGGCGCCGGCGTCGACGGCCGCCTTGTACGGCGGCAGGTAGTCGTTGCGCAGTTGCTGGTCGGACATGTCGACCGTGTTGTATTCGCGCCCCGCCACGGGAGCGCCGTAGCCGGCGAAGTGCTTGACCGTAGCCGCCATCCGGTGCGGCGCGCTGAAGTCGCCACCCTGGTAGCCGCGGACCTTGGCAGCGGCGACGGCTGACCCGAGAAACGGATCCTCGCCGGCGCCCTCCACGACGCGGCCCCACCGCGGATCGCGACTGATGTCGACCATCGGGTTGAACGTCCACTTGATCCCGTCCGCGGTCGCCTCGTCAGCAGAGACGACCTCGTCGTTCTTGATCACCGGCGGGTCCCACGTGGAGGCCTCTCCGAGTGGCACCGGGAACATCGTCCGGTACCCGTGGATGACGTCAAGGCCGAAGATCAGCGGGATGTGCAGGCGCGACCGAAGCGCCGCCTTCTGGACCTTGTCGATGTCAGTGACGCCGACCAGGTCGAGAACCGAGCCCACCTGCCCGGCCGTGGCCTCCTTCTCGAGCGTCGCATTGTTGTCCGGCGTGGAACCGGACATCTCGAGCTGGCCGAACTTCTCCTGAACCGTCATCTTGGCCAGCAGGGCCGAGACCTTGCTGTTGATGGCCTGCTTCTGGGCCGCGGTGACGATCGCGGGCGTCGTCGGCGCGGCGTTCGAGGCGCTCGAGAAGCGCCCGGCGAACAGCAGCACGGCGGCGCTGATCAGCACGATGGCGCCGGCGATCACGCCGGCTCGGCGAGAACCGATACTCATTCCTACCTCCTCCTTGGACGGTGGGAGTCCTTCCCACTGCCCGTCGAGGACAAACGACAAGTTGGTAGGGACCGCGCCCGGCGGCCCGCGACCGCGCCCGGCGGCCCGCGACCGCGACCCGCGACCCGCGACCGCGCCCTGCGACCGCGACCGCGACCGGCGGCCGCCCCGAGACCTCAGCCCCGCACCGGCGCCGAGGCCAGCTCCCGCTCCCAGTACTCGATCGTGTCGAGCATTGTCTGCCGCAGGGGGATCTCGGGGAGCCAGCCGGTGGCGGCGGTAATGCGCTCATTGGCCCCACGCAGGTCCATCACCTCGTGTGCCCGCACGCGCGCCGGGTCGACCTCGTGCTCGACGTCGATCGGTGCGAGCAGATCGGCAACGAGCCCGACCTGTTCGCCGGCCGAGATCGACCGGCCTGAGCTCACGTTGTAGATGCCGGGCTCGGCGCGCTGGGCGAGCAGTCGGTAGGCGCGAACGACGTCGCGGACGTCGGTGAAATCGCGCCGTGTCTCGGGGTTGCCGGTCACGATCCGCACGTGCGTGGCCCGGGCCAGCCGGGCCTGTGCCGCCTGCTGCGCCAGCGAGGAGAGGATGAAGATCGGGCGCTGGCCGGGGCCGGCGTGGCTGAACGGGCGGGCGCGGATGATGTCGAGGCCGTGGGCGTCGGTATAGACGGCGGCGAGCATGTCGCCGGCCGACTTCGACACCGCGTATGGGTTGGCGGGAGCCTGTGGGGCGTCCTCGGTAATTGGCAGCTCGGCCGGGACGCCGTAGACCTCGCACGAGCTGACCCAGACGACGCGCGCGGTCGGCGCCTCGCCGCGGATGGCCTCGAGCATGCTCACCGAGGCGGCGACGTTCTCGCGCATCGTCTGCTCGGGTTCCTCCCACGAGCGCCCGACCGAGCTAAGCGCAGCGAGGTGATAGATCACCTCGGGCGCGACGGCGCGGACCTGCTCGCGGACCGCCTCGGCGTCGGTCAGGTCGACCGCACGCCCCACTCCGCAGCCTTCGGGGATCGCGCCGCCGCGCGAGATCCCGACGACCTGCTCGCCTGCCTCGGTACACGCGCGCGCGAGGTGGCCGCCTGCGAAGCCCGAGGCGCCGGTGATCAGGACGCGCACGCGGCCCCAGGCTGGCGGCTAGGAGGCAGGCTCGACCGACACGGCGTGCTCGAACGAGCCGTGCCCGTTGCTCGAGAAGTCGGCATCCGGCTCGGGCGGGGCTGGCTCGGGAGCCGCGTTCACGCGCCGTTCGAGCTCGCCGAGGACCACGCCGAACAGGACATGGCGCCACGTCGACTGAGCGAAGGCGCGGTGATTGCCCGCGAAGCGGGGCAGATCCTTGCGCGCGGGGTGAAAGCGGTCGGAGAGCCAGCCGAGCGGCCACAGGGCCAGATGCTCGGTCAGCGCCAGCACGGGTCCGCGCGCCGCCGGGGGCAGCGGGATCGCCGGGGCCACGTTGGCGTAGACGGCGCCGAACAGGGCCCCGTTCTGCATGTGCAGCGCCAGGCCCACCGGATACCAGCCGTCGCCCCGCGTGACCGCCTTTCCGAGCAGCTCGACGTCGTCGTAGCGGCTGCCGAAGGCGACCTTGTCGAGCGGCTGCTGCAGCGCCCACACGGCCGCGGCAACCGCGCCGCAGACGGCTCCTCGAAGCGTTCGCGTACGGTCGATGCCCAGGCTCAAGACCCAAGACTGTAACGGGCGGCACCGGATCGGGTACGCCTCTTTGCGATGGATCACGACGTGCTGCACCGCCGCGCGCGCGAAAAAGGCGCCAATCCGATCCTGTACTGGCTGGTGCGCGCCGTGCTGCAGCCGTTCTTCCACATCTACTTCCGGCTGAGCCGGATCGGGCGCGAGCACATCCCCACGGACGGCCCGGTGATCGTCGCCGCCAACCACCGCAGCTTCCTCGACCCATTCGTGATCGCGACGATGGCGCGCCGGCCGATGTACTACGTGGCCAAGAAGGAACTGTTCAGGCGCCCGTGGCAGTCGTGGATCCTCAACGCCCTGGGCGCCTTCCCGGTCGATCGCGGCGCCGGCGACGGCGACATGATCGAGACCGCCAAGGCGATCCTCGCGCGCGGGGACATCGTGCTGATCTTCCCCGAGGGGACACGGATCCGGCCCGGAGCGCTCGGCACGCCCAAACGCGGCGTCGGGCGGCTCGCGCTCGAGACGGGAGTGCCGGTCGTCCCGGTCGCGCGTGATCGGCACCGAGGCGGTTCGCCGCGGCTGGAGGATCCGCCCGCACAAGGTGCGTATCCGGGCCGGCCGCGCGCTGCGCTTCCCGCTGGTCGAGGCGCCCTCGCCGATGCTTGCCGGCGCGGTCGCCGATCGCATCTGGCCCTGCGTGATGCTCCAGTGGGAATGGCTCGGCGGGCTGCCGCCGATCCGGCGGGCGGCGATCGTCGGCGCCGGCACGTGGGGCACGAGCCTCGCCGTGTGCCTTGCCCGCGCCGGGTTCGAGGTCGACCTCGGTTGCCGCACGGCCGAGCAGGCAGCGGCGCTTGGCCACACACGAGTCAACGACCGCTACCTGCCCGGCGTCGAGCTACCGGAGTCGGTCCGCGTGCATCGGGCCTCGGAGCTGAGAATGGGCGACCACGATCTCGTCTGTCTCGCCGTGCCCGCGCGGGCACTGCCTGCCGTGCTCGCCGCACACGGCGAGCACATCCCGCGCCGCGCCGGCATGCTCGTCCTCTCGAAGGGACTGGTGCCGCCACTCGGCACGCTCCCGTCGGCGTTCGCCTCGGAGCGCTGCGCGGCCCGTGCCATCGCCGTGCTCGGCGGGCCGGCCCACGCCGCCGAGGTGCTCGACCACGGCGCCTCGGTCGTCCTCGCCTCGCATCGACCGCGGCTTCTCGCGCCAGCTCGCCGACGTGCTCGGCGCCGCCGGACTCGATGTCTTGATCACCGCCGACGTGACCGGAGTCGAGCTGGCCGGGTGCGCAAAGAACGCCGCCGTGCTCGCCGCCGCGGCCGCCTCGATCGCCGGCCCCAACGTGGCAGGCGCGGCCGCGGGCAAGGTGTTCGCGGAGGTCGATGCGATCGCGAGCGCCCACGGCGGCCGGCCCGAGACGTTCGCCGGCCTCGCCGGCGCGGGCGACCTTGTCGCCACCGTCGTCTCCTCGAGCTCGCGCAACCGTCGCGCCGGGGAGCTGCTCGCACAGGGCGTGCCCGGTTCGGAGATCCCAGGCGCGCTCGGGCAGGCGGCCGAGGCGGTCGATTCGGTTCCGCTGCTGGCCACAGTCGCGCGCGGCGCGCAGCTCGAGAGCCCGGCGCTCGAGAGCCTGGCCGCCCTGGTCGAGGGCCGGATCGGACCGGAGCGCTGGACCGAGACCGTGACCGAGCCGACCAAGAAGCCGCGGCGCCCGCAGCCCGTCCGCACCGCGCAGGCGGGGTAGGCTCCCATGCGGTGGCAGACGGACTCAGCACGAAGTCGGAGCTCGACGCACGCTTCACCGAGCTCTATCGGGCGCACCTGCGTGACGTCTACTCGTACAGCTACTACCGCGTTGGCAACCACCACGACGCCGAGGACCTCACCGAGCAGACGTTCCTTCAGGCCTACCGCCACTTCGAGCGCGCGCTGCGCGAATCGAACGGGCGACCACTACGACCGTGGCTCATCCGGATCGCGCACAACCTGGCGGCCAACTTCTACCGCGACCGCTCGCGCAAGCCGGAGTCGGCGATCGAGGATGCCGGCATGATCTCGGCGCCGCACACCACCGAGTCGCTGGTCGAGGGGCGCGAGGAGCTGAGGTCGATCCTGGCCGGCGTCCAGCAGCTGCCCGACGATCGGCGCGAGGCGCTGATCATGCGGTTCGCGCTCGGGATGGACAATCGCGAGATCGCCCGCGCACTCGGTCGCACCGACGGCGCGACGAAGGTGCTGCTGCACCGCGCGATCAAGCAGCTCGAGGGGATCGTGGCCGAGAACGCGGAGGCCGAGGTCAAATGAGCAGCGGAACCACGGACTTCGAGGCGCTCCTGCGCGAGGCGCTCAGCCCGGTCGATCCGCCCGGCCGACCTCGCTCAGCGGCTCGAGCTGACGCTCGTGAACCTGACCGAGCTCGCCCAGGACGAGCTCGAGGCGTGGGAGATGTCGGCCATGCGCGACCCGCGCAACTGGGTACGGCCCGCGGCCGCGGCGGTCGTCGGCGCCAGCGCCGGCACGGCGCTCGTGCTGCTGCGCGTCCGCAGCCGTCACCGCTCGCGCAAGCAGCAATCGTCGAATCTGCTCGATCTGGCAGAGCGCACGATGCAGGATCTGGCCGAAGAGGCGCGCCGAGTTCTGCCCGATCGCTGAGCGCGCGACGCCCGCGGGCCCGTGGGCGGCCGTTGCTAGCGTCAGTCTCGATGGCCACCTGCTACCGGCACCCCAACCGCGAGACCGGCGTCTCGTGCTCGTCGTGCGGACGACCGATCTGTCCGGACTGCATGACGCCGACGCCGGTCGGGATGCGCTGCCCCGAGTGCTCGCGCGAGCGTACGCAGGTCAAGACGATCCGCTCCGCTTCCACCGGGGCGCCGCAGATGACGATGGCGTTGATCGCGATCAACGTGCTCGTGTTCATCGCCGAGTCCGCCGGCGGCGCGCCGCTCGGCGGCGGCGGTGGCGGGACGATCTACACCCACGGCGCGCTGTTCGGCCCGCTGATCGCACATCAGCACGAGTACTGGCGGATCGTCAGCTCGGGCTTCCTCCACGACGGGCTGGCGCACCTGTTCGTGAACATGCTGTCGCTGTATTTCGTCGGGCATGGTGCTCGAGCCGGCGATCGGCAGCGTCAACTTCGCCGCCATCTACTTCACGTCGCTGCTCACCGGCTCATTCGGGGCGCTGCTGTTCCAGCCGGCGGCGCCCACGGTCGGCGCGTCCGGGGCGATCTTCGGGATCTTTGGGGCCCTGATCATCGTCGCGCGCGGCGCGTGGCATCTCGATCTGGCAGAGCGGCCTCGGGTTCTGGCTGATCCTCAACCTGGTGTTCTCGCTCAGCTTCCGCGGGATCTCGATCGGCGGCCACCTGGGCGGCCTGATCGGCGGCCTGATCACCGGTTGGCTCGTGGTCGAGCTCGGCGAGCGCCGTCGTCAGACGACGCTGGCATTGCTCGGGTGCGTGGTCGTGGCGGCGATCGGGGTGATCGGCGCGATCGCCGTCGCGGGCGGGCACGGGATCGCCCCGAACGGCATCGGCATCACCGGCTAGCACTGCCTACAGCTCGTCGTAGAGCGCCTGCACGCCGTCCAGCAGCCGTCTGGCGGCGAAGCGCTCGCGCACGTCGGCGGCGGCCGCGGCGCCGAGCCGCGCGGCTGCCGCGGGGTCGTCGATCAGCTCGGCCGCCGCGAGCGCGAGCGCAGACGCGTCGCGCGGCGCTGATCAGGCGCCCGGTCTGCCCGTCGCGGATGATCTCGGGGAGGCCGCCGTGTGCGCTCGCGACGACCGCGCATCCTGCGGCCGCGGCCTCGATCGCGGCGCCCGGGAGTGGGTCGGGCTCGGTCGACGGAACCGCGACAACGTCGGCGGCGCCGTAGACGTTCTCGACGTCGTCGCGGAATCCGAGCAGGCGCAGGCGGTCCCGGACGCCGAGCCGGTCGGCCAGGTCGATCACGCGCGCCAGTCGATCCTCGGCGCCCGGCCAGGGCTCGCCGGCGAGCACGCCGACCGCGCCGCGGTCGCGCAGCGGCGCCTCGGCCAGCGCGCGCACGAGCACGTCCTGCCCCTTCCAGTCGGAGATCCGCCCGAGCACCGCCACCATCGGCGCGTCCGGGTCGAGGCCGAGCGCCGCCCGAGCCTCTGGGCGCGGGGCACGTCTGCGAGTCGATCGCGAGCCCGTCGTGGAGCAGGCGGACGCGCCGGCTGGCCCCGAACTGCGCGGCGGCCGCCGTCGAGACGCACGGGAGCGAGGCGGCCGTCTCGAGGATCCTGCGGTAGGCCGGCCAGGCGCGACCGAAGCGTGAGTAGATCTCGCGTACGTGCCAGACGTGCGGCACGCGGGCGGCCGCCGCGGCGGCCGCGCCGCCGAGCACGACCGAGGTGTTGGAGTGCACCAGCGCCACGCCTCGGCGGTGAATCAGCGCCCTGAGCGAGCGCGCGTCCCGAGCCAGCGCGCGGGTGACGGACGCGAGCCCGGCCGGGTTCATCAGCTCCCGGCGCAGCACGCTCAGCGGCCGCGCGAGGACCTCCACGCCGGCCCGCTCGAGCTCGTCCACGAGCTCGCCGCGATCCGGGAGCACGACGATCGGCTCGTAGCGCGAGCGGTCGAGTCCGGCGGCGATCAGCGCGAGCTGGCGATCGGCTCCATAGCGCCCGCTCGAGGAGTGGACCAGCAGGACGGTGCGCGGGCTCAGAGCTCCACCGTCAGCGCCGGTGCGGGCGCCTCCGGGACCAGCTCCGGGTGGAGGATGCTGGCGAGCAGTTCGAGTCCGTCCACGATCCGCGGTCCCGGGCGCGAGAAGTAGGAGGCGGCATCGACCGCGACGACCTCACCGGCCCCGAGAGCGGCCAGCTGATCGCGGTGCATCTCGGCCTCCCGGTGCGCGATCTCGGCGTCGTAGCCGCACGGCATCACGATCACGATGTCGGGCTGCGAGGCGCTGACCTGCTCCCACGAGCACTCCTCGGATTGCTCGCCGGCGAAGCCGAGCACGTCCTCGCCGCCCGCATACTCGATCAGCTGCGGGGTCCAGTGGCCGGCCGCGAACGGCGGATCGAGCCATTCGAGCGCGGCCACGCGGGGACGGTGGCGGGTCCCGCGCACCGCGAGGCGGATCCGGTCGATCCGCGCCGCGGCATCGCGGATCAGCTCGACGGCCGCGTCCCTGCGATCGGTGGCCTGGGCCAGGGTGCGCGCGTCCCCGAGCACCTCGCCGACCGTGTGCGGGTCGAGCGAGATCACCTGCGGCTGGCCGTCGATCTCCTCGGCGATCGCGCGGACGTCGTCGTAGGAGACCGCACACACGCTGCACAGAGCCTGGGTGACGATCAGGTCGGGGCGCAGGTCGTGGAGCATTTCGGTGTCGAGCTCGTAGATCGACTCGCCGGCCAGCGTCCGCTCCTTGACCGCGGCGTCGATCTCGGCCGCGCTCAGACCGGGGGGAGGACGTCGCGCGTGACCCTGGTAGCTCGCGCACCGCCTCGGGGTAGTCACATTCGTGGGTCACGGCGATAACGTCGGACCCGAGACCGAGCGCGAACAGCATCTCGGTGGCCGACGGGACGAGGCTGACGATTCGCATTACGCACTCACCTTAGAAGGGAGAAACGATATGGCAGACCTGCTGACCGACGAGGAGATCGTCTCGCATCTGGAGTCGAGCGACTGGAAGCGCGAGGGCGAGCACATCGTCCGCGACTGGAAGTTCGACGACTTCGCCGCCGCGATCGCGTTCGTGAACCGCGTCGCCGAGGCGGCCGAGGCGGCCAATCACCACCCGGACATCCTCGTGCACGGCTGGAACAAGGTGCGGCTGTCGGTCACCAACCACTCGGCCGGCGGCCTGACCGAGGCCGATTTCGCCCTCGCCAGAACCGTGGACGGGCTCAGCTGAAGCTGACGCGGTAGAGCTCGTTCCGGCTCGGGATCGAGACCCACAGGACGCGGCCCCGGACGGCCAGCTGGCCGGGGCGGACGTGGAAGTTGATCGTGGTCACGGCGTGGTTGATATCCGGGCCCGCGGTGGCGATCCGGATCACCGCCCCCGAGCCGGTCCCGACCCAGATCAGGTGGTCGGTCTCGAGCGAGGCGATCACGGCGAGCGGGTCCGCGACCGCGAACTGGTCCGCGTGGCCCACGTAGTGGCCGTCGACCGCGGCGGTGGTGCGCGGGTCGACCCGCGTCATGCTCCCGGCGGCGCTCATGAACCAGACGCCGTCGCTGTGGCCGACGGCGATCGTGTGCGGCGGCAGCTGCGGTCCGGGGAGCGTCGGCTTGCCCGACGTCGTCGAGCGCGCTCAGCGTTCCGTTCGCGGAGGCGACCCACAGCCGGCCGTACGCCTCCCCGATCGCCGCGACCGGGTCCGGAACGCTCACCTGGCTCGGGGCCAGCGAGCTCATGTCGACGCGCGTGATCGCGTTCGAGCCTGCGGCCGCAATCCACGCCGCCGCCGGGCTGAGCGCGATCGCCGACGGGGCGCTCGACAGCGGGATGCCGCGCGGGGTCGCGCCTGAGAAGACGAGCACCTTGTTCGGCTGGGTCTCGGTCACCCACACCCGCCCGGAGTTGTCGACGGCGATGTCGGTCGGCGAGCCGTCGGTCTTCAGCGTCTGGGTCGAGCCGTCTGGCGAGACCTTCAGAGCCTCGTGGCCCCCGGCCACGTACACGTCGGCGCCGTCGGCCCACAGCTGGCCCGGGTTGGTGCCGGCGGGGAGCTTGACCGTGGTGAACGAGACCTGGCGCCCGGTGACGGTCGGCGGCGCGGTCGAGCTGCCGCCGCCACCCGAGAGGACGACGATCGCGATCGCCACGATCGCGATCGCGACCAGCGAGGCCACGAGCAGCCCGCGCGAGCGGGGCCGGCGCGGCGGCGGCTTCGGCACGGTCGCGGCGCGGTCGTCCACGAGCGTGCCCGGGCGCGGCGGCCGAGCCGGGGGCGCCGGGGCCGGGGCAGCTGGCGTCGGCCGGGGCCGGGGTCTCGGCGGCGGTCATCAGCTCGGTGGCCGGCGGTTGCGCCGGGGCGAGCCGGTCGACTCGAGCACGGTTCCGTCGAGCTCGGTCTCGGCGGCGGGCGGTGGGTCCGGGTCGAACGCGTGGCCGAGCGCGGCGGCGAGGGCAGCGGCGGACTCGAACCGATCCTCGGGGCGCTTGGCCATCGCCTTCGCGACGATCCGGTCCAGGCGCTCGGGGACGTCGGGGACCGTGTCGCGCAGTGCACGGGACCGGGTCATGCAGGTGGGCGTGCATCCGCATCAGCTCGGTCGGGCCCTCGTAGGGGAGGCGGCCGGTGAGCGACTCGAACAGCATGCACCCGAACGAGTAGATGTCCGAGGCGGGCGTCCCGCGGCCGCCCTCGATCCGCTCCGGCGCCAGGTAGTCGATCGTGCCCACCAGCACGCCGGTCCTCGTCATCGGCGCCTCGCTGTCGGTGCGCCGCGCGATCCCGAAGTCGGTCAGGTAGACGTGCTCGTCATCCTCGCCGTCGCCGCGGGCGATGAGGACGTTGGCGGGCTTGACGTCGCGGTGCACGAGACCGCGGCGGTGGGCGGCGGCGAGCGCGGAGGCGACCGGGCGCAGGAGCTTGACCGCGCGCTCGGGCTCGAGCCGGCCCCGAGTCCTTGACCAGCTGCGCGCAGGTCGGTCCCGTCGACCCAGCGCATGATCAGGTACAGCGTCCCCTCGGACTCGCCGGCCTCGTAGACGGGGATCACGTTCGGGTGGTCGATCGAGGCGGCGAGCTGCGACTCGCGCTGGAAGCGCTCGCGGAAGGCGTCGTCCTGGGCCAGCGCCGGCGCCATCGCCTTGAGCGCGACCGAGCGCTGCAGCGCGAGCTGCGTCGCCCTGTACACGACTCCCATCCCGCCCCGACCCGCCACGGACTCCAGGCGGCAGCCGGCGAGCGTGGACCCCAGCGCGCCGGTCAGCCATAGGGCTGTTTATACCGGTCGGATGTACGATCGCTGACGCGATGGCAGGCGACACTCCGGTTCAGAGCCCGGTCGAGCTCAAGGCGCAGATCGAGGCGGAGCGCGAGGGGACGCCGTTTCTGATCTACCGCGACGGCGACGGCGCCCAGCGCATCTTCAAGCTGTCCGACGAGGTCGAGCGGGTCACCGTCGGCCGCGTCTCCTCGACCGACATCTGGCTCGAGTGGGACACCGAGGTCTCGCGCCTGCACGCCGAGCTGGGCCGCATCGGCGCCGACTGGACCGTCTCCGATGACGGGCTCTCCCGCAACGGAACGCACGTGAACGGCGAGCGCGTCGTCGGGCGGCGGCGCCTGCGCGACCGCGACGTGCTGCGCTTCGGGCAGACCGCGGCCGTCTACCGCGAGCCGCTGACCGTCGACGTGTCCGAGACCGAGGTCGCCTCCGAGGTGCTCGATCGGGCCAGCCTGTCGGAGGCCCAGCGGCGCGTGCTGGTCGCGCTGTGCCGGCCGTTCAAGGACGCCACGGGCTACGTCACGCCGGCCACCAACCAGCAGATCGCCGACGAGCTGTACCTGAGCGTCGACGCGGTCAAGACCCATCTTCGGGCGCTGTTCGCCAAGTTCGGAATCGAGGACCTACCCCAGAACCAGAAGCGCACGCGGCTGGTCGAGCTGGCGCTGAAGAGCGGCGTCATCACTCCTCGGGACCTCTAGCGAGTCCCTGGAGAGTCCGCATCCGTGGCTGCTACCGTTCCGCCCGTCGGTTAATGAACGACGACGATCCATCCCGAAGTAGCAGCGCGCCACAGGGGGCGGTTGACTTCAAACCGCAGCTCCGGCGCCGTAAGTGAAGGTCCTGTTCATCATCCTGACGGGCCTGCTGGTCCTGGTCAACGCGTTCTTCGTGATCGCGGAGTACGCGCTCGTGCGCTCGCGTCGCGCGCGGCTGGAGACGATGGCCGACGAGGGGCTGCGGGGCGCCCGGCTGGCGCTGCGCCAGATCGACGACATCGGCGACTACATCGCGGCCTGCCAGGTCGGGATCACGATGGCCTCGATCGCGATCGGCGCGCTCGGCGAGCCCGCGATCGCGCACCTGCTCGAGCCGATGTTCGGCGACCGCGCTCGGGCACACGGCCGGCGGTCGCGATCTCGGTCGATCATCTCCTACCTGCTGATCACGGCCGCGCAGAGCGTCATCGGCGAGATCGTCCCGAAGCTCTACACGATCCAGCACGCCGAGGGCCTGGCGCGGCGGATCGCGCGGCCGCTGCAGTTCTTCCGGGTCCTGTTCCACCCGTTCATCGTCGTGCTCAACGCGTCCTCGCACCGGATCCTGCGGATGCTCGGCACCGACCCGGACGCCGAGCCCGAGGGCGGCACGCCGGACGAGCTCAAGCGGATCATCGCCGAGTCGCAGACCGGCGGCCAGCTCGACGTCGGCGAGGCGAACATGCTCACCGGCGTGTTCCACCTGCACGAGCAGGAGGCGCGCCAGGTGATGACGCCGATCCCCGCGGTCGTCACGGTCGATCTGACCGAGACGGTCGAGGCGGCGCTGCGGCGGTGCGTCTCGACCGGCCACTCGCGCCTGGTCGTGACCGAGGACGAGAACCAGGACCGCGTCAAGGGGATCGTCCACGTCAACCAGCTGGTCAAGCTGATGATGACCAAGGGGATGAACGCGAACTTCGACGACGCTCGTCCGCGCGGCGCCGATCGTGCCCGAGACGAAGCCGCTCGACGACCTGCTCGCCGACCTCCAGCGCGAGCGCACCGAGCTCGCGATCGTGATCGACGAGTACGGCCGCACGGCTGGGATCGTCACGATCGAGGACATCATCGAGGAGGTCGTCGGCGAGATCTCCGACGAGACCGACCCGGCCGGCGGCGCGGTCCGCCGGCTGGCGAACGGCGACTGGTTCGTCCGCGGCCACGTCGCGGTCACCGACCTCGAGGACTACGGGCTCGAGCTGCCGGTCGACACCGACGCGTACAACTCGGTCGGCGGGTTCGTGTTCGCCGAGCTCGGCCGGCTGCCGAAGCGCGGCGACACGATCGCCGCCAACGGCTACTCGATCCGGGTCGAGTCGGTCCGCCAGAACCGGATCGAGGCGGTGCGGATCCGCCAGCGCCGCGCCGCGACGCCGAGCTGAGCAAACGCTCGCGACATTCGTTACATTTACACGATCTTCACATCGGCACGTCCGGTGGTTGAGAGGAGAGATGAAGCCGGCCCTCGCACACACGGGCCGGCTTCTTTATTTGCGGCGAGAGGTGCGTGGGACGTTTGGTCTGCATATCAGACCAAGCGTCGCCACGCCTTGGAGGTGCGATCGCGCCCCCGGGGCCCCAGCGCGCCGCCCCCAGCGCAAAAAAGAGCCGGCCCGCTGGGGACGGGCCGGCTCGTGCTTCTGGGGAGGAGGTGCTGCTATGAGGTACGTCGCGACGCGAAGTCTGATGCCCGCGGCGACCTGAACGATCCTTAAAGAGTTCAGTCGTAGTTGTAGAAGCCCGCGGCCGCGTCTTGCGCCCGAGCGCCCGTCCGCGACCAGCGCGAGCAGCGCGCTCCGGGCACCGGCACATCGATCGCCTCGCCGATCGCCTGCGAGACGTCGAGGCCGACGAAGTCGAGCAGCGCCAGCGGGCCCATCGGCATGCCGGCGCCGAGCGTCATGCAGCCGTCGACGTCCTCGGGCGCCATCCCGGTCTCGCACCAGCAGCTCGACGGCGCTGAACAGGTACGGGAACAGCAGCCGGTTGACGACGAAGCCGGGGATGTCGGGCACCTCGACCGGCGTCTTGCCGAGCGCCTCGCACAGCGCCAGCGCCCGCGCGCGCGGGTCTCCGCCGGGCCTCGGCCGGGAACGCGAGCTCGACCAGCTTCATCCGCGGCACGGGGTTGAAGACGTGCAGGCCGACGAACCGCTCGGGGTGCCCGCTCGCCGCGGCGAGCTCGGCGATCGACAGCGACGAGGTGGTCGTGGCGAGCACCGCGTCCTCGTGCCGCGTGCGGCGCGAGCTCGCCGAGCTCGGCCAGCACCGCGGCCTTGTGCCCGTGGTGCTCGATCACCGCCTCGACCAGGAACGTCGCGGACTCCAGCGCGTCGAGGTCGGTGACCACGTTCACGCGCGACGGGGTCGACGTCCTCGAGCCGGGCAGCTTCGCAGCCGCTCGATCGTGGCCCGCGCCCGCTCGGCCGACTCCTCCGAGCGCGCCCACAGCAGCACCTCGCCGTCAGCGCGCCGCCGTCGCGGCCAGGCCGCAGGCGATCGTGCCCGAGCCGGCGATGCCGAGTCGCTCGTCCATGGCCGGGTACAGTACGTCACCGTTCAGTGGGGCGCCCACTCAGCCGCCGAGACCAAGAGAAGGAGCCGTAATGCCGTTTGATGGCCGTGAGGTCGTGATCGTCGAAGCCGCGCGAACGCCGATCGGGCGCGGGCACCTCGGAGAAGGGCTACTACAAGGACACCCATCCCAACGAGCTGCTCGGCGTCCGCCTACCGCGCGGTGGTCGAGCGCGCCGGGATCGAGCCCGAGCAGGTCGAGAACGTGATCGCCGGGCTGCGTGGCGCAGTTCGGCCCCCAGGGCCTGCACGTCGGGCGCAACGCCTGGCTCCAGCAGGGCTTCCCGATCGAGACCTCGGCGACGACGATCGACCTGCAGTGCGGCTCCGCCCAGCAGGCCGTCAACCTCGCCGCGTCGCAGATCGCCTCGGGCGTCCACGACGTCGTGATCGGCGGCGGCGTCGAGCACATGGGCAAGCTGCCGTTCGCGGCGACGATGAAGACCCAGCAGGAGTTCGGCTGCGCGTTCACGCCCGAGCTGATGGCCAAGCACAACATCGTCGGCCAGGGCATGGGCGCCGAGATGATCGCCGAGGAGTACGAGATCCCCCGCCCCGAGCTCGACGAGCTCGCGCTGCGCTCGCACCAGCTCGCCCACCGGGCGACCGAGGAGGGCCGCTTCGAGCGCGAGATGATCCCGATGCGGGTCAACGGCGACACCTACGTGACCGACCAGGGGATCCGCCCCGACACCAACCTCGAGGCGCTGAGCCAGCTGAAGACGGTGTTCAAGGAGGACGGCGTGATCACCGCCGGCAACTCGTCGCAGATCTCCGACGGCGCCGCCGCGGTGCTGCTGATGAGCGCCGAGAAGGCGACCGAGCTCGGCCTCACGCCGCGCGCGCACGGATCGTCGACCAGACCACGGTCGGCTGCGACCCGGTGAAGATGCTCGAGGGCCCGATCCCGGCGACCGCGAAGCTGCTCGAGCGCAACTCGATGACGATCGACGACATCGACCTGTTCGAGATCAACGAGGCGTTCGCGCCGGTCGTCGCCGCCTGGCGCCGGGTCCACAAGCCCGACATGGACCGCGTCAACGTCAACGGCGGCGCGATGGCGCTCGGCCACCCGCTCGGCTCGACCGGCGCGCGGCTGATCACCACGCTGCTCCACGAGATGGAGCGCTCCGACAAGGAGGTCGGGCTCGTGACGATGTGCTGCGGCGGCGGGCTCGGAACCGGGACGCTGATCCAGCGGGTGTAGATGTGTGGAAGGCCGGGGTGCATGCACCCCGGCCCCGGCCGCGCATGCGCGGCCGGCGGGGGCGCGCATGCGCGCCCCCGAAAGGCCTCAGAGCCCGATCTGCGTCCCCGCGTCGCTGAGCACGTCGCCCATTCTGCTCACGATCTCGTCCAGCAGCTCTCGGTCGCTGATCAGCGGCGGGGCGATCTGGAGCACCGCGTCGCCACGGTCGTCGGCCCGGGCGATCAGGCCGGCCTGGCGCAGCCGCGTCGGGAGGAAGTCGCGCACCAGCAGGTCGCGCTGGGCCTGATCGAGACGGCTGCCGTCAGCGTCGCTGACGAGCTCGACCGCCCAGAAGAAGCCGTCCCCGCGGACGTCGCCGACGATCGGCAGCGACCGTAGGTCGGTCAGCCGAGCGGCCAGGTGCGGGGTCAGGGAACGGACGTTCTCGAGCACACCCTCGCGTTCGAAGATGCTCATGTTCCGTAGGGCGATCGCGGCGCTGACCGGATGCCCGCCGAAGGTGATCCCGTGCCGCAGGACCGCATCGCGCTCCACGATCGGAGCGATCACGCGCTCCGCGGCGAGCACCGCCCCCATCGGCGCGTAGGCCGAGGTGAGGCCCTTGGCGATCGAGATCAGGTCAGGGGCGATTCCCTCCCGGGCGACCGCGAACCATTCACCGAGTCGTCCGCATCCCGTGATCACCTCGTCGGCCATCAGCAGCGCTCCGCAGGAGTCGGCGAGCTCGCGGAGGCCCGTCCAGTAGCCGGGTGGGGGTGTAAGACACCCGCCTGCGTTCTGGACCGGTTCGGCGATGATCAGCGCCAGCTCCTCCGGGCCGGCAGCGAGGATCGCGTCCTCGACCTCGCCCAGCAGCCGCGAGCAGAAGGCACCCGGATCATCTCCGTCGGGAGCGCGAAACGCATTGGTGTTCGACACGTGGGTGACGTCGATCGCGGGCGGGCCGAACGACTCCTTGAAGCGCTCGATGCCGGTGAACGCGAGCGCGCCGAGTGTGACCCCGTGATACGCGGTGTCGCGGGCGATCGCCTTCGTACGCTGTGGCTGGCCCAGGGCATGGAAATGCTCGCGAACCAGCTTCCAGGCCGCCTCCACGGCCTCCGAGCCGCCGGAGGTGAAGAACACGCGGGTGATGCCCTCCGGTGCGGCCTCGGCCAGACGCTCAGCCAGCTCGATCGCGCGCGGATGAGCGGTCGCCCAGTTTGTGTTGAAGGGCAGCGTCGTGAGCTGCTCGGCCGCGGCCGAGGCCATCTCCTCGCCGAAGCTGTAGCCGAGCTGGGCGCAGAACAGGCTCGACAGCGCGTCGATGTAGCGGTTGCCGGCTGTGTCGAACACGTACGGGCCCTCGCCGCGCTCGAGCACGAGCAGATCGTCGCTGCGCTGCTTGGCGAAATGCAGCAGCAGATGCTCGTTCGCCGAGACCTGGAGCTGATCGTGTGTCATCGGACCCATGGACCGGATGCTAACTGTCTAACTGTCGAAGCCCAGCCCGATCCGATCGAGCAGTCCCAGCCACAGGCCGCGCCTCCCGTCGCGTCGATCCGCGGCGGCGAGCCGGTTGCGCGTCAGCTGGATGACCGCCGTGCGAAGTGGCTCGGGTGGGAACGGGATCGGCTTGCCCGCGACATATCGGCTCCGGGTCGCCTCGGTGCTGCGGCCGTCGAGAAGATCCAGTGCTACGCGCGCGCCGAAGCGTGCGGCGCCGACGCCCAGCCCCGTGTACCCGGTCGCGTAGGCCACCCGGCCGCGGTGGGCGGTGCCAAAGAAGACCGAGAAGCGGCTGCAGGTGTCGATTGCACCGCCCCATCGGTGCGTGAAGCGGATTCCCTCGAGCTGTGGGAAGGTGGTCAGGAAGTGCTGGGCCAGCCGGGCGAAGCTCTGATCGTGGTCGTCGAGGTCCTCGCGGATCGGGCCCCCGAACCGGTACACGGCGTCGAATCCGCCCCAGAGGATGCGATCGTCGTGAGTCAGCCGGTAGTAGTGGAATTGGTTGCCTCCGTCGGCGATGCCCTGGCGACGGCGCCACCCGATCGCCTCGCGCCTGGCCGTGGACAGCGGCTCGGTCACCAGAACGTAGTCGTAGACGGGAGCGATATAGCGTCGGATCGAACGCAGAAGCGGTGGGAATGCGCTGGTGGCCAGCAGGGCACGGCGGGCGCGGACCTGGCCGGCAGCGGCGGTTACGAGCACCCCATCGCCGAGCTCATCGAGGGCGCTGGCCGGCGACTGCTCATAGACCCGTACGCCGCCGGCGACCGCCGCGGTGAGCAGCCCGACTGCGAGCTTGGCCGGATCGAGGACGCCGCCGCCGTCCTTGATCCAGACGCCGCCGCGGTAGGTGGGAGAGGCCACCTCCGCCTGCATCGCCGGGGCGTTCGGGAACACCTCGACCGCGAGACCGAAGCGCGTTGCCAGCTCCCGCTCCTCCTCGATCCAGGCATCCTGGTAGGGGGCGAGGCTCGGGAGCATTTCTCCGGTGAGCTCGAGATCGCAGTCGATCCCGTACCGCTCAAGGTCGGCGATCAGCCCACGCAGGTTCTCGCGACCCAGCCGCTCGAGCAACTCGATCTCGTCTGGGAAGCGGCTGAGACCATTGCTCAGGCCGTGGGTCAGCGAGGGGTGGATGAAGCCCCCGTTGCGTCCGCTGGCACCGAACGCGGTCGTGTGACCCTCAAGCACGACCACGTCCCGATCCGGGTCGTCCGCCTTGGCATGCAGGGCTGCCCACAGTCCCGTGAAACCGCCTCCGACGATGCACAGATCGGCGTCCACGACTCCGTGCAGGGCCGACTGTGGCTCGCGATCGGGCAAGTTGGCCAACCAGAACGCGCGCGGCTGCGCGTCGGCGTAGCTGGCGCGTTGAGCGGCGGTCGGATCGGTTGTCGGCCACGGATAGGACATCGCGCGGCCAGGGAAGCTAATACTGCGCTGTTCAGCCTGCCTGTTCGGTCGGCCTGATCAGCACTTCGTTGATCGCCACGTGCCAGGGGCGGGTGACGATGAAGGCGATCGTCTCCGCGATGTCAGGGGCGTCCATCCGCTTCATCTCGCCGAACCGCTTGCGCGCGGCCTCCTGGATCTCCGGGCGGTTGTGCGATACGAGTTCGGTGTTGACCGCGCCCGGTTCGACCAGCGACACGCGGACGTGACGCTGGGTGACCTCCTGGCGCAGCGCCTCGCTGAACGCCCCGACACCATGCTTGGTCAGGTTGTAGACGCCGCTCCCGGCCCGGGCCACGCGCCCCGCCACCGAGCTGATGTTGACCAGGTCGGCCACCTCCCGCTCGGAGTCCTCGGCCGCCTTCAGCAGATGGGGGACGGCGGCGTGTGCGGTGTAGAGCAGGCCGAGCACGTTGACGTTCACCATCCGCTGCCACTCCTCGAGCGGCGCGCCGACGGCCGGGCCGAGCAGCATTACGCCGGCGTTGTTGATCACGGTGTCGAGGCGGCCGAGCTCGGCCACCGTCCGCTCGACGGCGGCGGCCGCCTGCTCCTGCTCGGTGACGTCGGCCTCGATGATGATCGCGCCGTCGCCGATCCGCCCGGCCACCTCGCGTAGCCGATCGCCGCGACGCGCCACCAGGGCGACCGCCGCACCGAGCCGCGAGAGCTCGAGCGCCGTCGCTTCGCCGATTCCGCTTGAGGCACCTGTGATCAGGGCAACTGTGTCTTTGAGTTGTGTCATGGAAGGATTATGAGATGAGCACGCGCGCGGCACGGTTGATCGAGCCCGGCTCGCCGCTGGTGGTCGCGGAAGTGGAGCTACCCGAGCCGGCGGCCGGGGAATCGCTCGTCTCGCTCGAGTTCGGCGGCGTCAACCCGGTCGACGGGTACGTCGCGGCCGGTCAGGTCGCGCCCGACGGGCCGATCCCGCGAACACTCGGTGCCGAGGCGGCGGGGACGCTCGACGGCCGGCCGGTGCTGGTCGCCGGCGAGGGTCTGGGCTCCGCGCGCGACGGGGTGTGGGCTGAGGCGGCGGTGGTCCCGGACGAGGCCGTCTACGAGCTGCCCGAGGAGGTCGCGCCCGGCGAGGCGGCGGCGATGGGGATCGCCGGGCTGACGGCCTGGAACGTCGTCCGCGACGTCGGCCGCGTCGGCGAGCGGGACCGGGTGCTCGTGCTCGGCGCCTCAGGAGGTGTTGGCTCGATCATCGTCTCGCTCGCGCACGCCAGCGGCGCAACGGTCTGGGGCCAGACGGGCTCCGAGGCGAAGACCGCTCTGATCGAGGCCCAGGGCGCCGACCGCGCGATCGTGTCCGGGCCGGACGAGCTCGGCGCGCAGATCGCCGAGCTCGAGCCGACCGTCGTCCTCGACCCACTCGGTGGCCCATTCCTGGCCCCGGCCATCGGCGCGCTGGCCGTGCGCGGCCGGTACGTCTCCTACGGCGTGTCCGCGGGCGTCGAGGTCAGCTTCGACATCCGGCGCATGTATCGAAGCCGGATCTCGCTACTCGGTTACGGCGGCATGCAGCTCAGTCGCCAGGAGCGTCGCACCGGGCTCGAGCAGGCGCTGCGCGCGCTCGCCGACGGCTCGCTCAAGGTGCCGATCCACGAGGTCGTGCGGCTCGAGGACGTCAATGACGCGCTCGGCCGGTTCGCCGAGCGTCGCGTGCAGGGCAACCTGCTGCTGGCGCTATCGGATCAGCAGGAGTCGGGGCCGAACGAGGTCAGCTGAAGCTCGGCCGCCTGCGGGTGGTCACCCGTGTTGATGAAGACGAAGCGAAGGGGCCCGGGATCGCAGTCGATCGGACCCAGCATCGCGTCATCCGGGCCCAGGGCGTAGAAGCCCCCGAACCCAGAGATCGACCAATTGGCACCAAAGCCGCTGTCGGCGGGCAGGACCACCCGTGCGTGGATCTGCTCCCCGGCGGGCGTCGCAATCTCGATTGTCGAGGCAGCCAGTGGGGCGGCATCGAGTTCCCAGGACTGCGTGTGCCCGTCCCGGCCCGAGCCGGCGCCGGAGGACAGGCTGTCGTGATGTTGCATCGGCACCGCCGGCCCTCCGCTGCCATAGGAAAAGTCCCGCGGCACCAGGTGCTCCTCCCAGAAGAAGGTCATCTCGTTGCGGAATTCCAACGCACCTCCGGGATCGCCCAGCAGGACCGCCCCGGCGGGGAAGTTGTCGATGAGCTCCTGAGTCACGTGGTCGCCGCTCTCGGTGCGCAGATCCCGATAGATGGTCACCAGCAGGCGGGCGACGAGGGACTCGCGCTCGGTCCCGACCGAAATGTTCTGGAGCACCCGCCAGGCTCCGTAGGGGTGGGCCAACTCGGTATCGCTGCGGCCGCCGAAGTGGTCGAGCGGGATCTCGGGATGCAGCAGGAAGGCATCGTCGAACTCGCGGGTGGAGCCGGCCGTGATGTGGAAGTGCAGCTGGGCGGCCCACTGCGCCGCCGCCTCGTCGAGCCAGTTGGGGCCGTAGTTGTCGCGGCCGGCGATGCCGTGCTCGAAGGCGTGAAAGATCTCGTGGGCGAGCGTCTCCTCGGCGATGTCGGCATGGCGGCGCCCGTAGTCCTCGATCTCGTCAGAGACGATGATCGCGTCGCGATGGTCGTCAAAGCCGGGTCCGGGGTGGCAGACCGCGGCGGTCGCGGCCGCCGTTCCGTTGGCAAACGCCGGGTCGGTGTGGGGGCCGACGATGATCGGCAGCCTGCCCGAACGGCCGACGAGCAACCGGGGCGTGTATCCGTCGACCGACAGCAGCCGCTGATATACGCCGAAGATGTCGCGCGACTCGATCAGCCGCTGCAGGCGCCGCGCCATCCCGCGCGTGCCGGCGGTGGCGAACATCTGGAAGTGGGCTCCGGCCGGGGAGACGGCACTGTAGCCCCGGAGATGAGCTCGAATGCATTCGCGCCCGCGGGCGAGGCTCAGGGCCTGAGCCGAGCCCGCGAAGCCGAGCGTGCAGATGAGCGCGCCCAATAGGACACGCGGCGATGGCAACCTACAGCTCCGCGCCGCCCTCATACTCCCAACGGAAGCCTACTGCGCTCGGGAGGGGCGTCAATGGGCTGGCCGCCAGCCCGGGCGGCGGCTCGTTCTGGTTGAAGTCGGACGGCGCGAGGTCGTTCGGCGTGTCGGCGTGGAACAGCGAGGCCAGGTACTGGGCCTGGCCCCGGCCCGGCCCGAGCTCGAACTGGCCGCCGCCGTAGGCGCCGATCCCGCGCTCGGCGCAGTAGTCGTAGGTGGCGCACAGCTTGGGCAGGCCGCCGATCCGCGAGGGCTTGATGTTGACCATCCGGGGCGGGAAGGGGAGAGACTCGATGTCGTCGATCGAGTGGATCGGCGCGTCCCAGGTGATGCGGTCGTGGTGGTCGGCGAGGACGGCGGCCGTCTCGGGCGTGACCACATCCGGGTCCTCGATCCAGGCCTCCGGGAACGCCTCGACGACGCGGCGATAGAGCACCGGATCGGGCGGCTGATCGACGACCGTGCCGCGGTACAGGCTCTTGAAGTCGACCGAGTCGACGGCGCCGGTCGCCACGAGCGCGTCGATCAGATCGGGCGTCCACGAGCTGGTCGGATCGAGCTTGAAGCGAAGTGTCGGGTAGGAGGCGAGGCGACTGGAGATCGGGTCGAGTGTGGGCGGCTCGCCGAGCCGGAGCGAGACGACGAACGTCAGCGGTCGCGCCTCGCGCCCGAGGACCTCGTGCAGCGAGCGGCCGGCCTGACGCAGCGCCAGGTCGAGCGCGGCGCTGTGAAACGTCCAGCGCCGGTAGAGCCGCGAGACCTCGCCGCGCTTGGGTTCGACCGGGAAGAGGTCGAGCGTGTCGATCAGCTCGCAGAACTCGGCCAGCGTGCGGCTGCCCCGTACCGGCCTTTCGAAGACCGGGCCCGCCTCCTGGAGCGCGACCTGATCCTCGGCGTCGTAGACGACGTCCTCGCCGATCCCCTCGTGGCCGCCACCCTGCAGATGGACGACGGTCGTGAGCCGCTCGAACCCGCTCGAGACGTTGGCCTTGAGGCCCTCCAGGCTGTAGCCGTCGACGTCGATCGGCAGCGCGGCCAGCTTGTCGAAAGTGCTCATCCCTCGCGTCCTGGAGTTTCGAGTCGGGCAACCAGCTCGTCGAGGCGCAGCTCCTCCAGGCCCTGGCTGACCGCGTCGAGCTCGGTCGCACAATATTCGACCAGCTCGCGGCCCTCCCGGACGAGGTCGAGCGTCTCGCGCAGGCCGGCGTCGCCCGAGTCGAGTCGCTTGATGATCGTCTCCACACGGGCGACCGCCGATTCGTAGCTGCGTTCGGTCATTCGCTCACCCGCGCGGGCAGCTCGCCGTCGTGGAAGCGCACGGTCAGATCCTCGGCCTCGCGGGCGGCTGCGGCGGTGGTCAGGGGCTCGCCGGCCCGGTCCTTGACCATCGCATAGCCGCGAGCCAGCGTCCGCTCGGGATCGTGCGCGCCGAGCGCGAGCGCGAGGCGCTCGAGGTCGCGCCGGCGCCGGGCGGCGTCGGAGGACCGGGCCCGCTCGGCCGTGCGGCCGAGGACGAGCAGGTGGACGCCGGCGCGCTCGCGGCCGCTCGCGCACGCGCGGCGGCCGATCGCGCGCAGCTCGCGCGTGAGCTGGTGCAGCTGGGAGCGGTGGCGGGCCACGTGCTGGGCGGGGGCGCGGGAGAGGTGCGACAGCGCCCGGGCCCGGTCGAGGATGGCCCGGCGCCCGTGACCCTCCAGCCGGCGCGCGAAGGCCGCCATGTCGGCGCGGGCGGTGCGGCAGTCGATCGGCACCGCGGCCTCGGCGGCGTGGGTCGGGGTCGAGCAGCTGACCGCGGCCACATCGTCGATCAGCGTGCGGTCGGTGTGGTGGCCGACCGAGGAGATCACAGGAACGCGAAGCAGGGCGACCGTGCGGCACAGCGCCTCGTCGCAGAACGCGAACAGGTCCGCGAGCGAGCCGCCCCCGCGCGCGACGATCACCACCTCCACCTCCTGGATCCCGGCCAGCTCGCGCAGCGCGCCCGCGATCGCGGGCGCGGCGTGGCGGTCCTGGACGGGGGCGAACGCCCATACCAGGCGGCCCGACCAGCCGCGCCGGCGCAGGCCGGCGAGCACGTCGTCGCGGGCCTTGCCGCGCTCGCCGGTGACGACACCGATCGTGCGCGGGAGCGGTGCACGGGGCAGGCGCTTCTGGGGCTCGAACAGCCCGTCCGCGTGAAGGCGCCGGCGCAGCCGCTCGAGTTGGAGCAGGAGGTCACCCTCGCCGGCGATTCGCAGCTCGGTGACCGAGAACGTGAACGAGGGGGAGGAGGTCGCGCTGCCGGGGTAGTAGTCGCAGCCGCCGCCGACCACGATCTTCATGCCGTCGGCGAGCCGGATCCCGAGCCGCTCGAAGTCGTTGAGCCACATCGAGCAGGGGAGCGCGCCGCGGCTGTCGCGGAGTTCGAAGTACACGCGTGCGCGGGCGGGTTTGAAGCCCCACACCTCGCCGACCAGCTGGACCCGCGCGAACTCGCGCAGGCGGCGCCGCAGCCGCTCGGCGTAGGAGCCGACCGGGTAGGGCCCCGGGAGCTCCGAGCCCTCGATTCCCTCGGTTGCCTCTGGCTGCGACATCGCCATTCGAGGCTACACGGCGGACCGGCCCGTATAGGATCCCCGGCCGTGGACCTGACTCTCTCTCCGGCCGAGGAAGCCTTCCGTGACGAGCTGCGCGTTTGGCTGCAGGCCAACAACCCTGGACGTGAGCCCGCAGGCGAGGAGGGGGCGTTCGAGTTCCGCCGTGACTGGCAGCGCCACTTGCACCAGGCCGGGTGGGCCGGCGTGTCGTGGCCGAAGGAGTACGGCGGCCGCGGTGCGACGCTGATCGAGCAGGCGATCTTCAACGAGGAGATCGCGCGCGCCCAGGCACCGCAGCTCGCCAACGGCCTCGGCCTCGCGATGGGCGGCCCGACCGTGATCGCGCACGGCACCGAGGAGCAGCGCCAGCGCTATCTGGAGCCGATCCTGTCGGCCGAGGAGATCTGGTGCCAGGGCTTCTCCGAGCCCGAGTCGGGCTCCGACCTCGCGTCGCTGAAGACCCGGGCGGTGCGCGACGGCGACGAGTGGGTGGTGACCGGCCAGAAGGTCTGGACCACGTTTGCGCACCACGCCAAGTGGTGCATGCTGGTGGCGCGCACGGATCGCGACGCGCCCAAGCACAAGGGCCTGACCTACTTCCTGATGGACATGGAGCAGGACGGCGTGCAGGTTCGCCCGCTGCGCCAGATCACCGGCGAGGCGGAGTTCAACGAGCTGTTCATCGAGGAGGCCCGGATCCCGGACGAGAACATCATCGGGGGCGAGGGCAACGGCTGGGCGGTGGCGATCACGACGCTGATGCACGAGCGCGCGACGCTCGCCTTCAGCCTCCAGGTCGGTGTCCAGATCGCGCTGCGCGAGCTCGTCGGCCGGGCCAAGGAGAGCCGCGGCGAGAACGGCCACATGGCCAGCGATGACCCGGTGGTCCGCCAGCGACTGGCGCAGCTGCTGATCGAGGGCGAGGTGCTGCGGCTGAACGCCTACCGCGGGCTGAGCGCGACGATGCGCACCGGCGTGCCCGGTCCCGAGGGCTCGCTCGGCAAGTGGCACTGGTCGGAGATCAACCAGTCGCTGACCGAGCTGGCGATGGACATCGCCGGCCCGCGGGCGATGCTGGGCGAAGACGCCTGGACCTACCGGTTCCTGCGCGCCCGCGCGAACTCGATCGAGGGCGGGACGACCGAGATCCTCAAGAACATCATCGCCGAGCGCGTGCTCGGACTGCCAAGGATGCGATGAACTTCGAGTTCACCGACGACCAGCAGGCGATCAAGCGCACGGCCCGCGACTTCCTGGGCTCGCGCTACCGCTCCGAGGTGATCCGCGAGCTCGCCGCCGACCCGCGCGGCTTCACCGACGCCCAGTGGGGCGAGCTGGCGGAGCTCGGGCTGGCCGGGCGTGATGGTCCCCGAGGAGCACGGCGGCCTCGGGCTGGGCGCCGTCGAGCTGGTCGTGATCGCCGAGGAGATGGGATACGCGCTGGCCCCGAGTCCGCTGATGTCCGACGTGTGGGCGGCGCTGCTGCTGAACGCGGCCGGCTCGGCGCAGCAGCGCGAGCGCTGGCTCGCCGCAGATCGCCGACGGCTCGGCGCGCGGCACCGTGGCCGTGTGGGACGAGCACTCGGGCTGGGCGCCCGACCACTCCGAGGTCGAGCTCTCGGCGGGAGCGCTCACGGCGGTCAAGATCGCCGTGCCCGACGCGGCGGCAGCCGACTTCATCATCATCGGCGGCGCCGACGGGCGCCACTACCTGGTCGAGACGGGCGCCGACGGGGTCTCGATCGAGGCCGAGGATGGCCTCGACACGACGCGCAAGCTCTACCGGGTCACGCTCGACGGAGCCTCGGTCCAGGCGCTCCCGGGCGGGGAGACGGGCGCGGCATCGCACGCCTACGCCGCGATCGTCACCTCGCTGGCGGCCGAGAACGTGGGCGTCTGCCAGCGCGCGATGGAGATGGCGGTGGAGTACGCCAAGGACCGCAAGCAGTTCGACCGGGCGATCGGCTCCTACCAGGCCATCTCGCACCGCTGCGCGCAGATGCTGCTCGAGACCGAGGGCGCGCGGTCGGTGACCTACTGGGCCGCGTGGGCGCTCGACCACGAGCCCGACGTCGCGCCGCGGGCGGCGTCGATGGCCAAGGCCTATGCGGGGGATGCCGGCTTCCGCGTTCCCGCCTCGTCGATCCAGGTCCACGGCGGGATCGGCTTCACCTGGGAGCACGACCTCCACTTCTTCCTCAAGCGGGGCAAGTCCAACGCCTACGCGTTCGGCGATCCGCGCTGGCACCGCGACCGGGTCGCGGAGCTGGCCGGGGTTTAGCGCTTCTTCGGGATCGTGATGTGGAGGTCGATCGTGCGGATGCTCGTCCGCCCGCCGGTGGGCGTGAAGCCGGCGGTCACGACCACGCGGACGCGCTGACCGCGCCGGACCGCGCGTTTGAGTGCCGAGCCCTCCGCGAGCGTGAGCGTCAAGGTCTTCGCGAAGCCGGTGCGGGCGCCGGCGCGAGGACCGAATGAGACTCTCCGTGTGGGCCTGCCCTTGCGGGAGACTGTCGCGACCGCGCTCGCGCGGATCCGCCCGGCGGCCGGGCTGCGCAGCCTTAGAACGATCCGGCCGCGATGATCCTCGCGGGCGCTGATGATCGTGAGCGTTGCGGCGGGCGTGGTGAACTTGAGCACGGTGCTGGTCAGCGATCCGAACGGGCTCGTCGCCCGCAGCTCGAAGAAGTACGTTGTCCGCGGCCTCAGTCCGGCCACGGTGAACTGCGCGGCTGAGCCGAATCCGACCGTGTGAGGGCCGCCCGAGGGAGCCAGCTTGGGAGCGGAGATGCCCAGCAACAGCTGCGCGTTCGTCGCTGTGCCGACGGACAGCGGATAGGAGATCCGTGCCGAGTTCGGCGCGCTCGACACCGACGGCGTTCCGGTCAGGATCGGAGTCACCTCGAACGCGCCCACATCGCAGCCGCGCCCGACCGGTCGCTGGACCCCGCGCTGATCAGTGCTCTGAGCACAGCTCGAATCCCCGGCCGGAATCGCGTCGAGTGCGGCGCTGCCAGGCTGCAGCGGGATCGACTCGGTGGGGCCGCCGTTGGGGCTGAGCGAACCCAGCCTCGGATTGCCGGTCAGCTCGTGCGGGCAACTCAGATCGGGGAAGTTCAGGTTGTGCCCCTGGCTTGAGAGCCTGCCCGAGCTCAGCTCGGCGCAGTTGGTCGTCCCGTTGTCGGACACGAGCGAGTCGTGCTCGGCCAGGACCGACGTTGGTCCGACCACCTCGATCCCCGTACCCAGCGACGGCGCGCCCGCCTCGGAGTTGCCGGCCACAGTCGCGCGGAGCAGGGTCATCGATCCGCAATCCACCTCGATCGCCTCTGAGTCAGCCGAAGGGGTGGTGTTCTCGGTGATCGTCGAGTCGTCGACCGAAACCGTCTGCGGAGCGGCGACGCAGGCCACGATCCCGCCGCCCCCGCCGGCGCGGGCCCCGGTTGCCGCGCGGTCTCCCGTAGCGTTGGCGACGATCGCGTCGCCCGCGATCGTCGCCGGCCCGGATGTCGAGATTCCGCCACCGCCGCCGCCCGATCCCGGGGTGCCAAGAGGTGCGCCCATCGTGCCGGTTCCCCCGATGGTGCCGTTGCCGGTCGTGTTGGCGGCGATCGTGCTCATCCTGAGGGTCAGCGTTCCCTCGTTCGCAACCCCGCCACCGGGCCCGCCCGAGCCGCCGGCGCCGCCCAGGAGTCCACCGGCACCGCCCGCCCCGCCGTCGCCGAGCGAGCTGTGGTCGATCGTGCTCGTGATCACGGTCGCCGTGCCGTCCTTGACGGCGATCGCGCCGCCCTCGCCGCCGCTGCCGCCGCCGCCGCCCGCACTGATCGTGCTGCCACCGACTCCGCCGGTACCGGTGACGTTGAAGGAGAACGTACTGGCGGAGATCGTCGCCGCGCCGCCGTCGACCGCGACCGCTCCGCCCGCCCCGCCGGCGCCCCCAAGCCCTCCGATCCCGTCGAGGTCCGAGGAGGTGCCACCGGTACCGCCACCACCGGTCTTGTTCTGAGAGAACGTGGATCCGGCGATTTCCAGCGTCCCGCTCGAGTCGACCGCCCCGCCCGGTCCGCCGGCACCGCCCTGCCCGCCTGGTTTGGACATGCCGGTTCCCGTGCCCCCGGTTCCGCCACCGCCGGTTCCATTCAGCGTAAGCACGCTGTCGAAGATCGTCACCGTGCCCGCGTTGAGGATCGCGCCACCACCGCCACCGGCTCCGCCCTGGGCGCCGGTCGTGCCGGTGGCGCCGGTCGTTCCGCCACTGGTGAGACCGCGTTCGAGGGTCACATCGTCAATCGCGAAGTACGCCCCTGATCCGACGTCGAACACTCGCCCGAGCCCCTGGGCATCGATCGTCGTGTCGGTCGCCGAGTGACCGCGCAGCACGATCCGCCCGGACGTGATCTGGAGATCGTGGTCGGCGTACGTTCCCGGGGGTAGCTCGATAGTGGTCACGCCCGCCGTATCGCCGGCCGGACAGCCCCCGTGAGGGGTTCCGGTCTGGGCGGCGGTGAGCGCATTCGCGAGCGTGCAGCCGCCCGTCCCGACGGTGATCGTCGCATCGGCGCTCGCGGCGCCCGGCAACAGCGTGAGGATCAGCGCCGGGAATGCGGCCAGGATCCATCTCAGGACCCGTACGGGAACCACCAATCCTTGCGCTCGATCCGCGACTCCATGTGCACGTGCTTGGTCTCCTGGAACGCCTCGAGCCCCTCGCGGCCGAGCTCACGACCCATGCCGGACTGCTTGAAGCCGCCGAACGGGCCGGCATCGTTATCGGTCAGCGGATCGTTGATCCACACCGTCCCCGCCTTCAGCTCGCGCATGCAACGCACGGCGGTCTCCAGGTCGCGAGTGTAGACGTTGGCGCCGAGGCCGAAGCGGGTGCCGTTGGCGAGCGCGATCGCCTCGTCGAGGCTGCTCACTGGGACGATCGGCGCGACCGGCCCGAACGTCTCCTCGCGCAGCAGGTCGGTCTCTGGAGCGGCGCCTGCGACGACGGTGGGGGCGAGGAAGTGGCCCCGGGTATGACCCGCGTCATCGCCACCGTGGACGATGCTGGCGCCGGCCGCCACCGCCTGCTCGAGCTGGGTGACGACCTTGCCGCGCTGGGCGGCCGAGACCATCGGCCCGATGTCGGTCCGGGGATCCAGCGGATCGCCGAGCACGAGCGAGGCGGCGTGCTCCACGAACGCGCTCAGGTAGTCGTCGTAGACCTCGCGCATGACGTAGAAGCGCTCGGCGGACGTGCACACCTGGCCGGCGTTCAGGTATGCGGCCCAGGCGCCGCCGCGGGCGGCGATCTCGATCTCCTCGGCCACGTCGGCACAGACGATGAACGGGTCCTTGCCGCCGAGCTCGAGGTTGACCCGCGCGATCCGCTCCGCGCAGACGCCGGCGATGTGCTTGCCGGTCTCGACCGAGCCGGTGAAGGCGACGCAGCCGATGCGCTCGTCGGCCACGATCTGCCGGCCCACGGTCCCGTCGCCGGCGAGCACGTTGACGACGCCGGCGGGGAGGTGCTCGAGGCAGTCGATCAGCTGGAGCGTCGAGAGCGGTGTCAGCTCCGAGGGCTTGCACACGGTGGCGTTGCCGGCGGCCAGCGCGGGCGCGAGCTTCCACGCCAGTAGCAGCAGCGGGTAGTTCCACGGCACGATGCAGGCGACCGTGCCGATCGGCTCCTTGACCACGATCGCGAGCTGGCTCGACTCGATCGGCGGGATCACGCGGCCGGCGCTGTCACGGCCGATCTCGGCGTAGTAGTCGAACGCGGCGGCCGTCCAACCGATCTCGTCGCGGTTCTCGACCAGCGGCTTGCCGCCCTCGAGCGTCATCGTCCGCGCCAGCTCCTCGGTGTGCTCGCGCAGCCGGGCCGACACCTCATGCAGGAGGTCTGCCCGCTCGACGGCCGGGGTCTGGGCCCAGCTGGGCGCGGCTCCGGCGGCGGCCGCGATCGCCGCGTCGGTCTGCTCGCTCGACGCCGTGCCGAGCGAGGTGATCGGAGCCTCGGTGTACGGGTTCTCGACCGTAAGCTGCGGACCCGCTCCGGCGACGCGTTCGCCGCCGATCAGCAGGCGGGTATCAGCCATCGGCAGCGTTCAGTGCTATGCGTCTGCCTCGAGGACCGCCGGGTCGGCGGCGCCCCACCACTTCCGGCTGAAATAGCCGTGGAAGAACGGCCACGAGGCGAACATCAGCACGACGCCGAGAATGAGACCGCCGACACCTACGAAGATCGGCGTCTGAATACCGATGAACGGTTTGGAGTAGTTGTTGCCAGCGGTGTTGTAGTAGCTGTAGGCCTTGACCGCGATGTAGCCCATCATGATCCCGCCGGCCACCGGGATCAGGCCGGCGAGGAAGAAGTTGCGGACGCTCTTGAACAGGTCATGCCGGAAGTAGACCGCGCACGCCAGCCCGGTGAAGCCGTAGTAGAAGCAGACCGCGAAGCCGAGCGCCGAGATCGTGTCGCCGAGCACGTTCTGGCTCGGGTTGAACGCCAGCAGAGCGATCGTCCACAGGATCGAGAGGCCGCCCATCAGGATGGTCGAGAAGTCCGGGGTGAGGAAGCGGGGGTGGATGCGGCCGAAAGCCTTCGGGAGCGCGCTCCACTTCGCCATCGACAGCGTCGTGCGCGCGGTCGGCAGGATCGTCGTCTGGGTGGACGCCGAGGCGGAGGTGAGCACGGAGATGATCAGCAGCTTGTCCACCGGCGAGCCAAAGACGCCGCTGCCGAGAGCGTTGAGCACGTCGGCGGAGTTGTTGGAGAGGTAGGTGGGCCCGTGGAATGCCTGGGCGGCGGCGGCCACGAGCACGTAGGTGAGGAGGAGGATCAGGGTCGAGACCACCGCGGCGCGGCCAGGCGCGTGCGTCTTGTCGCGCGACTCCTCGTTGACGGCCACACCCGAGTCCCACCCCCAGTAGATGAAGATGCCGAGCAGGACCGCGTCGACGAGGGCGCTCCAGCTCAGATCGAAGGGGTTGAACCACGAGGCGGACACGTGCAGAGAATGGCTCGGGTGGCCCGAGTAGACCTTGATCAGCGCGACGACCACGAACAGGGCGAGCGTGAACAGCTCGATCCCCAGAAGAACGGTCTGGATCTCGGCCGAGAGCTCGATGCCGCGCCAGCAGATCCACGTCATCACCACGATCCAGACGACCGAGCCGATGATCAGAGCGAGGTTCGAGTTCTCGGCCGCGTGCCAGCCGAAGAGCAGGAACGTGTAGTGACTGGCGATCGCCGACAGCGAGGCCATCACGATGATGTCGGCGAGGAAGATCGCCCAGCCGTTGATCCAGCCGAGCTGCGGGCCGAATGACTTGGTCACCCAGGCGAACGTCGTGCCCGCGTCGGGGTCGGCGAGGTTGAGGAAGCGGTAGCCGACGGAGACGAACAGGATCGGGATGAAGGAGACGATCAGCACCGCCGGTGCGTGCACGCCAATGCCGCCGACGGCGACGATGAAGCCGAGCGTGGCCGCGAGGCTGTATGCCGGCGCGGTCGACGCGATCGCGATGACCAGGTTCGAGATGTACCCGAGCGCGTTTGGCTTCAGGCCCTTTGAGCCTGGGGCCGTTGGGTCGAATGGTTCGTCCGCCCCAGGGGCCGCCGGAATCGCCGTGCTCTCCAAAACGTCGCCAAACCTATGCCGGTTGGCGAGCGGCTGCAAGCGGCATCAGCAGCAGATAGTCGTGACGCGTTGTACGAAACGTCCAAGCCGCGCACGCTACGGTCCGTCCAAATGTCGGAGCTGTCAGTTGCCGTTCTCGGTGCCGGTGGCACGATCGCCCCGCCGATCGTTCGAGATCTCGCCGAGTCCGACGAGATCCGCTCGATGACGCTGCTCGACCTCGACCAGGATCGCGCCGCGCAGGTGGCCGAGACGCACGGTCTGGGCAAGGCCGCAGCCGCCGCGGTCGACGCCCGCGACATGGACTCGATGACCGCCGCGCTGGCCGGCGCAGACGTGCTCCTGAACACCGCTTCGTACCGCGTCAACCTCGACGCGATGGAGGCGTGCCTGCTCACGGGCTGCCACTACGTCGACCTTGGCGGCCTCTACTGGCTGACCCTCGACCAGCTGAAGCTCGGAGAGCGGTTCGAGCAGGCCGGCCTGCTGGCGCTGCTCGGGATCGGCTCGAGCCCCGGCAAGACGAACCTGATGGCCGCGCGCGGGATGCGCGAGCTGGGTTCCGGCACGGCGGTCCGGACGATCGACGTGTTCGCGGCCGGGCGCGATCTGGCCGCCGTCGATGACGGGCGGATGCGCCCGCCCTACGCGATCCAGACGCTCGTCGACGAGCTGACGCTGAAGCCGGTCGTCCTGCGCGACGGCAGCCCGGTGGAGATCGAGCCGCTCACCGACGCGGGCCGCTTCGATTACGGCGACCCGATCGGCGAGGTCGAGACGATCTACACACTGCACTCCGAGCTGGCCACGTTCGGCGAGAGCTTCGGCTGCCGCGAGTCGAGCTTCCGGCTGTCGCTGGCGCCGGTGCTGCTCGAGCGGTTGGGGCAGCTGGCGGGCGCGAGCGGCGAGGAGATCGCGGCAGCGACCCGAGAGGCCGCCTCGCCGTCGAACCAGACCGTCTCGGTGCACATGGTCCGTCTCGAGCCCGAGTCGGGCGAAGCGGTCACGGTCCGCGCCGTGACCCGGTCGCACTTCGGGCTCGGGGGGTCGGTCGTCTCGACTGCCGCTCCGGCGGCGGCGTCGGTGCGGCTGCTCGCGCGCGGCTCGCTCACCGCCCGCGGCGCGTTCCCGCCCGAGCGGTGCGTCGATCCGGACGAGATGTTCGCCGAGCTCGAGGACCGCGGCTGCAGCTTCTCCGTCAGCGCGGGCTGAGCGTCAGCTCGCGGGCACGCCGCGGCGCGTCGTCTCGCGGCGCAGCAGCGCCAGGTCGGCGTCGACCATCATCCGGACCAACTGCTCAAAGCTGACCTGCGGCTCCCAGCCCAGGATCCGGCGGGCCTTGCTCGCGTCGCCGACCAGGTGCTCGACCTCGGCCGGCCGCAGCAGCGTGGGGTCGATCACGACATGGTCATCGATCGCCAGTCCGGCGTGGTCGAAGGCGATCTCGAGGCACTCGCGGACCGAGTGGGCGATCCCGGTGGCGATCACGAAATCCTGCGGCTCGTCCTGCTGGAGCATCAGCCACATCGCGCGGACGTAGTCCCCGGCGAAGCCCCAGTCGCGCTCAGCGTCGAGGTTGCCGAGGTGGACCTTCGCGTCCAGACCGAGCTTGATCGCCGCCGCGTGCCAGGTGATCTTGCGGGTTACGAACTCGAGCCCGCGCCGGGGCGATTCGTGGTTGAAGAGGATCCCGCTGGTGGCGTGCAGGCCGTAGGACTCGCGGTAGTTGACCGTGATGAAGTGGCCGTAGACCTTCGCCACGCCGTAGGGCGAGCGCGGGTAGAACGGCGTCTTCTCGTTCTGCGGGACCTCGAGCACCTTGCCGAACATCTCGCTCGAGGACGCCTGGTAGAAGCGCGCCTCCGGGCACACCTCGCGCATCGCCTCGAGCAGGCGGGTCACGCCCGTTCCGGTGAACTCGGCCGTCAGCGTCGGCTGGATCCAGGACGCCGCGACGTACGACATCGCGGCCAGGTTGTAGATCTCGTGCGGATTCGAGGCGCGCAGCGCGTCGACCAGTGAGCGGTGGTCGAGCAGGTCGCCCTGGTGCAGCTTGATCCGGTCCCGGATGTGCTCGACGCGGTCGAACTTCTCGGTCGAGGAGCGGCGCACCATCCCGTGCACCTCGTAGCCCTCCTCGAGCAGCGTGTCGGCCAGGTAGGACCCGTCCTGTCCTGTGATCCCGGTGATCAGGGCGCGGCGCGCGCTCATCGGCGGTTCTCGATCGTCTCGGTCTCGATCCACTCCACGGTCTCGGCGAGCCCGTCGCGCAGCTCGACCTGCGCCTCCCATCCGAGCAGCCGCCGCGCCTTCTCGACCGAGGGCCAGCGGCGCTGGACGTCGACCTCGAAGCTTGGCAGGTGCTCGAACTCGAGCTCGGAGGCGTCCCGTCGGCACGCCTCCCAGATCCGGGTAGCAATCTCGGCCACGGTCAGCTCCTCGGAGGCGGAGATGTTGAAGTCCTGGTTCTCGCCGGCCGGCGAACCCATCGCCGTGACGATCCCGTCGGCGATGTCGTCGACGTGCGTCAGCGTGCGGGTCTGGGCACCCGAGCCGAAGATCTGGAGCGGGCGCTGATCGGCCAGCGCCTTGGCGATCAGGTCAGGGACGGCGTGCGCGATTCCCGGCTCGTTGCGGTCGGGCAGCTCGCCCGGCCCGTAGGCGTTGAACGGACGGCAGATCGTGAAGCGCAGGCCGAGCTGTTCGTGGGCCGCGCGCGTGTACACCTCGCCGGCGAGCTTGGAGAAGCCGTAAGCCGAGCGGGGCGCCGGGCACTCCAGCAGGTGCTCCTCGGTGGTTGGAAACTTCGTTGCCCGCTCGAAGACCATCGACGACGAAACATAAACGAAGCGTTCGGCCGCGTGCGCCACTGAAGCGCTGACCAGCGAGCCCGTGAGCGCGTTGTTGACCTCGGTCAGCGTGAACGGCAGCTTGTGGAAGTTCGCGATGCCTCCGACGATCGCCGCGAGGTGGATCACGTGGGAGCAACCGTCGACGGCCTGAGCGGCGAGGTCGTGGTCGCGCAGGTCGCCGAGCTGGATCTCGCATCCCTCGCGCATCCAGTCGGATGCGGGGCGATGATCCGCGACCCGCACCTCCCAGCGCTCGTCACGCAGCAGCCGCCGCACGACGGCGCGGCCGATCGTCCCAGCGCCCCCTGTGACCAGCACCCGGCTCATCTGGCTTCTTGGACGTTCTCGGAGGTGCCGAGCAGGGCCTCGGACTCGGCCGCGTAGATGAACACCTGGGATGTGCCGAGCGCGTTCCAGGGATCGACCAGCAGGCAATCGGCCGCTGCCTTGGCGCGAATCTCGGCCAGGCAGTCGGCCCCCTCGAACTCGGAGTGATTGGTGGCCACGATCACGACGTCGGCGTCCTGGACCGTCTCGGCGAGCGGCTGGGTCGGCGTCGGCGCGCGCGGGTCGCAAACGGCCACGTCGGCCAGCTCGCGCTCCAGCAGTCGGATCAGCTTGTGTGAAAGCGAGTCGCGCTCGTCGTCGGTGTTGCGCTTGAACGTGAGCCCGAGCACCGCGACCTTGCGCGAAGCCAGCGTGCCGAGCCGGCGCTTGATCCCCTCGACGAGGAACAGCGGCACGCCCTCGTTCACGCGCGAGACTGCGAGCAGCATCCCGGGCGCGTGCGAGCGCTCCTCGGAGAAGGCGAAGTCCTTGCGCAGGCAGGTGCCGCCGGTCATGCCGGGCATCGCGATCCCGCCGCGTGGGTAGTCGCGGTTGATCAGGTCGATCACCTCGAACACGTTCGCGCCGTGGAGCTCGCAGTCCATCATCAGCAGGTTGGGCAGCGCGAACGTCGCATAGCGGAGGATGTTCGTCCAGATCTTCGCCAGCTCAGCCTGCACGGGTGTGGTGCGCTCGATCGGGACACCGAACACGCTGAACAGCTCGGCCGCGCGCTCGGTCGAGGCGCTGCCGACGCCCCCGATGATGCACGGCAGGGTGGAGATCTCCTCGATGAAGCGCCCGGCGGCGATCCGCTCCGGGGCGTGCGCGACGAACACATCCTGGTCGGCCTGCAGCCCGCGCCGCTTCTCGATGTAGCCGGCCACGAACTCGGTCGTCCCGGGCGCAATCGTCGAGCGGAGGATCACCGCATGTCCCTCCCGCAGCAGGGGCAGCAGGTCGTCAACCGCCGCCCGCACCTGCCGCAGGTCGCTCTCCACGTGCGAGAACGACGGCGTTCCGATCGTGATCACGATGTCGTCCGCTCGGGCCGCATCGGCCGCACGGTCGCGCAGCTCAAGGCGTCCGGTACCGGCAACGCGGTCGAGCAGCTCCTGGGTACCCGCCTCCTCGAACGGCATTCGCCCGGCGCGGATCGACTCGAGCACCGCCGCATCGTGGTCGACCCCGATGACGCGCAGCCCGCGGTCGGCGAAGCTCAGCGCCAGCGGCAGCCCGACGCGGCCGAGGCCGATGACAGAGACGGTCCGGTCACTCACCGCAGCTAGGAGATGCCAGGTCAGTCACCTGGGCTCGGCAGATCCGCCAGCTCCTCCACGGGCACGGTCACGCTCGGAAGCGGCGTCAGCCCGGGCTCGGCAACGTGGCCTCGGATCTCGCCATCGAAGGCGAGCTCGTCGAGGCGGGCGATCTCGCGCTCGCCCTCGATCCGGGCGGGATGGCCGGCCGGAAGGCCGCGGATCAGCTTGCGGATCCGCTCGCGCAGCTGGAGCGCGAAGTGCGGGGTCGACGCGCCCATCAGCTGGCGCACGTCGTCGACCGTCACCTCGCGTCCCGCGCGCAGGCGATCAGGGTGCTCGGCCTGGCTCATTTCTGCGGGACCACCTCGAGGAGATGGTCCATCTCGGCCTGGACCGAGATCGAGATCGCGTTCTGATCGCCGATCACCCACCCGTGGTTGTAGACGGCTGCCGTCGGGCCCTCCTGCGTGTAGCCGGGAGTGGCGTAGTTGAGGAAGTAGTTCAGCACTGCAGGAGGGAGCGTAGACGGATTGCTGACCAGCAGCTGTGGCCCGTAGCTCCCGCTGCCCGACAGCGGCGCGGCGGCCGCCGCGTCGAGCGGCCGGTTGGCGTTGATCAGCACGTAGCCGTGGCCCGGGCTGCGCATCGCCCAGCCGAAGCTTCCGGGCACGTGCGCGCACGGCTGGCCGAACGGGCACGGCGGATCCCGGTAGGCGGCGAACGTGACCGAGCTCTGGATCGGATCCGAGGCGGAGATCCGCTTGACCGTCCCGTACTTGGCCAGCTGCTTGGCGACGCTGTCGGGGATCACGCTCGTCGGGCCGAGCACGTAGATGTGCGGATGGCCGTGGGCGGCGAGTGCGGTGCGGGTGGCCGTCGGCACTCCGGACTTGTTCACGAACAGGATCGGCTCACCGCTCTCGGCCGCCCAGCCGGCCGCCGGCATCGCGTACTGGGCGTTGTCGGCCGGCGCGATCACCACGTTCGAGGCAGTGGCGCCGTGGGCGGCGGCCGAGAAGTTGTCGATCTCGGCGGCGAGCTGGTAGGGGTCGGTGCCGCCGATCAGCGTGCTGCTCACGTTCGAGGGCGGCTTGGGAACGTTGTCGCTGATCCGGATCACCTTCGAGCCGCGGATCGCACCGGAGCCCGTCGGGGCCAGGACGCTGAGCGCGTCGGCCGTGGCCGAGGGGAGCGAGCCGGTGCCGGAGAGCAGGATCGGGGCGCGGATTGGCGGTGCCGCCAGCACGGAGGCCGCGAGCGCGGCCTGCCAGTCGCCGGTCGGCGCGATCGTCACCGCCTGCGGGTGGGTGCCGTCACCCGACGAGGGGTAGACGGCGAGCGCCACGCCGGCGGCATCGGCGATCGGGTCCGCGCCTGCCACGCGGGTCGTGTTCTTCGTGGCCACGGCGGGGAAGCCCAGCTTCTCCCCGGCCTGAGGTGTCTGCGACTTCACCCCCTGGACCGGGCCCTTGCCGGTCAGCAGCTGCGTGCCGCCGCCGCCGCAGGCGGCGAGCAGGAGGGCGGCGCCGGCGGCGAGCGCGGCGGCCATGGCCGGGCCGATCCGTGAGTGGCGACGGGTGCCGTGGGGTCGCATCGGGCGCTGACGTTACCGGGGTGCGTGCGGGGGGCGCGCCGATGGATGAGCGGTTGCAGGGACAGGACGAGTGGGTACGGCACAGAACGAATGTGTGCGGTTTGTTGCAATCGGGTACAGGGAGAAGTACGGACGCTGTCCGCCTCATTGTTTTGTATATTGCTCGACGCCTAATCCATGGAGTCCCAAATCCATGGAGCGGGGGACCCAAGGTTCCCAGGGGCGAATCTCGCGGTGAATCCGCGGGAGGCGCAGGCTCTTTTAGCGCCAGCCCGACAGCTAACCCCGCCGGCCGACGAAAGAGAACTTTTGCGGGTCACACACCTGATAGCTCCCGGCATTGCCACGCTGGCACTGGTAGGCGCGAATGCCGCCACCGCGGCGTCCACCCACTCAAACGGCTCCGGCGGCGCCAGCCTCGCCGTCCCGGCCAGCCCGGCCAACAGCCCATCGCACCCGACTGTCTCCGGCACGGTGGCGAAGATCCGCCACGGCGTCGCCTACGCCCCCTCGCTGGCGCCGATCCAGGTCCAGCGCGCGATCTGGGCCGGCAACAAGATCCGCCACAAGCCCTATATCTGGGGTGGCGGTCACGCGAGCTTCAAATCGGCCGGCTATGACTGCTCCGGCTCGGTCTCCTTCGTGCTCCACGCCGCAGGCCTGCTGAGCACCCCGTTCGACTCGAGCGAGTTCGAGAGCTGGGGCAGGCGCGGCGTCGGCCAGTGGATCACCGTCTACACGAACCCCGGCCACGCGTTCATCGAGATCGCCGGCATCCGCTTCGACACCTCGGCCGAGGCCGATCCCAACCCGCCCCCGGGCTCCGGCCCGCGCTGGCGCCCGCTGTACCCGCATCCGCCCGGGTTCATGGCGCGCCATCCACGCGGGCTGTAGGGCCGCCCCGGTACTGGACGCGCGTTCGGCGCGCGGTCGCCTGCGGGGCGGCGATCGGGCATAACCTCGAAAACTCGGTCCCGGCGGGCCGACCGGACGAGGTTAAGCCTGCTCAGCAGACCCAAACCGACATCCCGGCCCGCCAGGTCCGAGTTTTCGAGGTTTCTCACGCCTCCCCCGGTGTCGCCCGCGCCGCCCCTACTCCTCGCGGCTTCTCGCCTCGAGGATCTGGGCTCGCTCCTGTAGCCGGTTCGCGCGGCGCAGCTCGGCCTCGCGCATGCGCCGGACCTCGGTCGGCGTCTCGGCAATCAGGGGCGCAACCGGGGTCGGCTTCCCGTCCTCGCTCAGGGCCACCATTGTCAGGTAGGCGGTGTTGGTGTGGTGGACCTCGCCCGTACGCGGGTTCTCGGACTCGACCCTTACCCCCACCTCCATCGAGGTGCGCCAGGCCGCGTTGACGCTGGCGCTGAAGGTGACGAGCTGGCCGACCCGGATCGGCACAAGGAAGTCCATCCGGTCCATCCCGGCGGTGACCACGCGGGAGCGCGAGTGCTTGATCGCCGCCAGGCCGGCCGCCTCGTCGCACAGCTTCATCACGGTCCCGCCGTGGACGCTCCCGGCGCTGTTGGCGTCGGCGAGCCCCATCCAGTGAACGATCTGGGAACGCGACTGCGAGACGGGCTTGGCATCCATCGAGCACGGATCCTAGTTGCGGTCGCTACGCTTCGTGTGCCAGTCCAGCCATACGCCAAGGAGGATGCGATGCCGGGCCTTTCCGGGCGCATGTCCACCGTAGTCAAAGCCAAGATCTCAAAGCTGCTCGACCGGGCGGAGGATCCTGCCGAGACTCTCGACTACAGCTATCAGAAGCAGATCGAGCTCCTTCAGAACGTGAAGAAGGGGATCGCGGACGTCGTCACCTCGAAGAAACGGCTTCAGCTCCAGGAGCAGAAGCTTCGCGACCAGGTCGTCAAGCTCGACACTCAGGCCCGCCAGGCGCTGGCGGCCGGCAACGAGGACCTTGCGCGTACGGCGCTCGAGCGCAAGAACGTGGTGCAGACCGAACTGCAGTCCCTGGACTCCCAGATCTCGCAGCTCGAGGACCAGCAGGCGCAGATGACCGAGTCCGAGCAGAAGCTGCGGACCAAGCTCGAGCAGTTCCGCTCCAAGAAGGAGGTCATCAAGGCCCAGTACTCGGCCGCCGAGGCGCAGGTGCGGATCTCCGAGGCCGCGACGGGCGTCGGCGAGGAGATGGCCGATGTTGGGCTGGCGATGCAACGCGCCCTCGACAAGACCGAGAACATGAAGGCGCGCGCGGACGCGGTGCAGGAGCTCGAGGCCGCCGGCACATTCGACGACCTGACCCAGATCGGCCCGGCCGAGGACGACATCGATCGCCAGCTCAAGCAGCTGTCGAGCACGAGTGAGGTCGACTCCGATCTGGCCAAGATGAAGGCCGAGCTTGCCAGCGGCTCCCCCGCGCCGGCCGGTGAGCTCGGGTCGGGCGGCGGCGGCGCGGAGGAGTCGGCCGCGGCGTCAAATCCATCCGCCGAGCAGGCTCAGTGATCGTCCGGATCTCGACCGAGGGGCAGTACGAGATCGCAGACGAAGCGCGCGAGTCGCTGAACGAGCTGGACAACAGAGCTGTGCAGGCGTGTGACGCCGGCGACGAGGCGCACTTCCGCGAGGCGTTCGACAAGCTCCTGGCGTTCGTCCGGACCGAGGGTCGCGCGCTCGACGACAACGAGCTCGAGGGCTCGGAACTGATCCTGCCGCCGCCGGACGTCTCGCTCGAGGAGGCGAAGGCGGAGTTCAGCGGTGAGGGGCTGATCCCGGGCTAGACCGGCGGCGCAGCGCGCCACGCCGATTAGTGCTTGCCGCCGCCGATGCCCTGCGTCTTGGCCGGTGCGCCTCCCAGACTCGGCTGGCTGATCGAGATCGAAGACGGTGACGAGCTGCTCGGCTGTGAGGGGGCCGGCTGTGCCGGCGCCGCGGGGGCTGGGCTTGCGCTTGCCGGGGCAGGGCTCGCCGGCGGCGCGACGGGAGTCGCCGCGGGTGCGGCGGCGACGGCGGTGGTCGTGCCTGCCGGCTTGGCCGAATGGTGCGGTCGAGCGTGCCGGTGGTGCTTGACCACGTGTGCGTGATGCACAACCCGCGCCCGATGCACCGGCTTCGAGGAGTGACGGGTGGTGGCGACCGTCGGCGTAGAGGCCGCAGGGCTCGCGGACTTCTTATGGTTGGCGATCGCGATCCCACCCACGGCGATGCCGGCGATCAGTAGCAGGCAGGCCATGGTGACGAGGACGCGCCGCCGGGATCCGGCGTCGCCGAGCGGCGAGCGACGACGGTTGCGAGCCGGTGGGAGCGTTGCCTCGGTGTCCGTGTCCGCGGCCTCACCGGAGCCGGCGGCTGCAGCGGCGCCGGCGGCGGGAACCATTGCGGCGAGCGGCTCCCAGCGGTCGGGTTCGGAAGTCGGGTCCGGGGTCGCTGGTAACGGCGCCGGGGAGTCCTCAGCCGCCGCCTCTGGAACCGGCGCCGCCTCCGGAACCGGCGTTGGTTTCGCCGCTGCCTCGCTAACGGCGGTCACGGCGCTGCCGGCTCCAGCGGCCAGGAACGCGCGCGCGGCGCGGTCGGTTCGGACCTCGGCGGCGCGGCAGCGGGGACAGCGGTCGAGGTGGTCGTCGAGCACCGCGGAGTCGTCTTTCGAGAGGTCGCCGTTCGCCCGCCTGGCGAGGAGCGAAGGGACGCGCTGACAGTTGACGTCGTGCTCGGCGGCGAGCGCGACGCGGACGCGGGAGCGTTTGCCCGGAAGGGGTAGAGCGTGCGTGGCGGCCGCGGTTCGGGTTGCTCGCAGCAACTGCTCGTCGCTGACGGTCCCGGAGCTCGCCACCTGTTGGAGCGCCTCGGCGGCCGCGAGACCGGCGGCCTCGGGGCCGCACAGCTCGCGGCAGTACGCATGTACAGCGAGGCGCTGGGCGCTCGTGACCGACTCCGGCCGTGTGCGCTCGGCCTGTCCGGGTAGAAGCCACGAGCCTGTGTCGGCGCGCTCGTCCGATCGTTCGTGCTCGATCGTGGCCGTGGCTCCCACGGGCAGCCAGTCGCTCGTTGCCTGCTCAGTCGCCCGGGCAGGAGGTCCGGCGGGAGCATGCTCGGCGCGGGGCTCGCCACGGGGCTGCGATGGCGACTCGCCGGCCGGGATCCAAGTGGCTTGTGTGTCCGCCGCTCGCTCGCCGTTCGTCTCGTGACCATTTGCTGCCGTGGGTGCATCGGGCCGGCCGCGCAGGCTGTGCCAGCGAGTGCGAAGAGATTGGCGATCGGGTTCCCGCGGTGATGTCATCGGCTTGAAACGCGCTGCCCCTGGGCCTCCCGACAGCTTACGCATTCGGTCGGCAGCGTACGCCGGAACAGGTCGGTCGATCGCGGCACGATCAGCCGGCTCGCTCGAGACGTTCAGGTCGACAGCGCGCGATCGACTCGAGAGTCCGCTCGAAGCGCGCGGCGAAGCCCTGCGGCGTGAAGTGGTCCTCTGCGTATGAGCGCGCCTGCTTCGCCCGCGCCGCGAGCTCGTTCCGACGCTCGGCCAGCCGCCGGATCTCGCGGGGAAACGCGCCGGCGTCGCTCGAGTCCACAACCCATCCGCCTCCGGACTCCTCCACGAGCCGAGCCACCTCGCCCGCGGGGTTGACAGCGGCCAGGATTGGCAGGCCATAGGCCATGAAGTTCATGAGCTTCGAGGGGATGTTGAACTCCGATCCCTCGTAGCGCTGGCTGACGAACGCGATGTCGGCTCGCTGCAGCTCGTCCTCCAGCCGGCCGTCATCAACCACGCCGAGCATCGTGACCCGATCCGTCACGATCTCGCCCCGCGCCTCGTCGGCCGCGACGCCCGTGCCGGTGATGACGAGGTCGGCGTCGATATCGTGATGGCGCTCGAACGCCCGGACGAGCGCCGTCAGGCCCTGCGAATGCCCGATGTTGCCCATCGAGAGGATTCTCAGACGGCCCGGCGTGGAGCCCGGCGAGGCCAGCGCCTCCGGCTCCCGCGTCGCCGGGTCGTAGATCAGCTCGATCTTGTCATCCGGCACGTCCTTAGCCAGGAGATTGTTGGTGAACGCGCGGGACAGGACCACGATCCGATCGGCAGTACGGTAGGCGGCGCGCTCGAGCCGGCGAGCCATCGAGATAACGGTCCCGCCCTCGTCGAGAAGTCCCGTGGCCGTCGCCCCGTCGGGCAGGAGGTCATGTAGCCACAACAGCCACGGGATCCGGCGAGCTCGCACGTTGGCGACGGCCGGAAGCAGCGCTGGGAACGAGGGCGAGGTCGACACGAGAACATCCGGACGGGAGAGGAAGGGCGTGGCCGCGCTTTGCGCGGCCAGGAACGACAGCTCCTGTCGGTATCGCTCGGTGGCGCTGGCTCGGCCGATCCACAGCGGGAGGCGCAGCACGCTGATCCCATCGCGCAGCTCCCGATACGGAAGCACCCGGGTGCCCCAGCGAGGCTCCGGGTAGTGCGGATGTGCCGCGACTACCTCGACGGTGTGTCCGCGATCGCGCAATCCACGGGCCCACACGGTGCTGACGATTCCGATTCCTGTCGGTTCGGGATCGAAGTTGTAGCTCCAGAGCTGAATCTTGAGTGGTGTGCGTGCTGCCACCGGGCCTCCCTCGCCGCAGTAGTACGGGCGCCCGCGCTAGCCGACCTGGGCCAGCGCCGACAGCTCGTCGTAGATCCAGCGGTACGTGTGCTCGAGGCCGGTCCTCAGGGAAGTGGTCGGCTCCCAGCCGAGTCGCTCGAGGATCATCGTGTTGTCGCTGTTGCGACCCCGGACACCCTTGGGCGCGTCGAGGTCGTAGTCGCGAGTCACCTTGATCCCCGCGATCTCCTCGACGATGTCGACAGTTCGTTGATCGTGACCATCTCGCTGCTGCCGAGGTTGATCGGCTCTTCGATGTCGCTGTCCATGATCTCGCGCGTGCCCTTGAGGCAGTCGTCGATGTACATGAAGCTGCGTGTCTGCTCTCCGTCCCCCCAGATCTCGATCTCGTGGTTGCCAGAGATCTTCGCCTCGGCGACCTTGCGGCAGATCGCGGCCGGAGCCTTCTCGCGCCCGCCGGTCCAAGTCCCGTGCGGGCCGTACACGTTGTGATAGCGGGCCACGCGAGTAACGAGCCCGAAGTCCTCGCGGAAATGGCGGCACATCCGCTCGGAGAACAGCTTCTCCCAGCCGTAGCCGTCCTCGGGTTCGGCCGGATAGGCGTCGCTCTCCCGGAGCGGCTGGATGTCGGGCGTCAGCTGCTTGTCGGCGGCGTACACGCAGGCGGAGGAGGAGAAGAAGAAGCGGCTCGACGCCCATGCCTGGCGCGACGACTCGCAGCAGGTGCGTGTTGATCAGCACCGAGAGCATGCAGCGCGCCTTGTTGGCCTCGATGAACCCCATGCCACCCATGTCGGCCGCGAGGTTGTAGACCGCCGTCGCGCCCTCAAGGGCCTCATCACACGCATCGGCCAGGCGGAGGTCGAGCACCAGGTTCTCGGCGTCGGAGGACGACCTGGTGCCAGCCGGCCACCGGATGCTGGTCGACCGCGCGCACGCGAGCGTCGGTCTCGGCCAGAAGCTGTCGGACGAGATGACCTCCGATGAAGCCCCCGCCGCCGGCCACAACAATCAGATCGTCAGACATTCGCGCCCTTCTGTCTCGAGGTGAGGAGTCTGCTGGTTTCGAGGTAATGAATGTGGCCGCCGCCCAGGTTCCCTGCCTTTGGCGCACCTTCGCGGCAGAAGGCTACCCCCACTTTTTCGTGGGTGCGGCACTTCACCTGTCGCCGGGTGCGTTGCAACCTGATTCGCTTTCCCACATGAGGCTTGTCGTCGATGCCATCGCGGTTCGCCCCGGGAGCGCCGCCATCGTGATCAGCAATCTGCTCACCGGATGGAGTGCCACGGCGCCGGAAGATGAGATCACGGTGCTCACCGACGGTCGCCCGCAGTTCTCGTTGCCGGACACGATCGCGGTGAAGTGCATCGCGACGCGGTCGTCGGCAGCGTCACGAGCTTGGGCGCAGTCGGTGGGCCTACGACGCACGTGCCGGACGCTGCAAGCCGACGCGCTCCTGTCGGCGGTCACCGCGAGCGCGTTTCTCGGCGCCCCTTGTCGGCATGGAGTCATCGTCTACGACCTGCGCCATGAACTGCGACCAGAGCAGTTCTCCACGCGACGACGGCTCGGCCGCAGGCTCCTCTATGGCTGGTCCTTCCGAACCGCCGACGCCCTGTTCTGCATATCTGAGCGCACCCGCAATGATCTCCTTGCCGCCCGGCCTGAGTTGTCCGACAAGGCCCACGTCGGGCTTCTGGGAGCCGATCACGCGACCGCCTGGCACGGTTCGATGTCCGACAATCCGGGCTATGTCCTCGCGTTCGGGCACTTCGCCAACAAGAACGTCGCCCAGGTGCTCCGCGCCTGGCAGGTGTACGTGCAACAGCACGGGGATGGCCGCCTGCGTGTGTGCGGCCTCGGCGCCGATGCGCGTCGCAGAGCCGATGAGCTGGTGGGCACGCTCCGGATCACTGAGCACGTGGAGTTGTTGCCGTGGCTCGACGACAACCAGTTCGAGTCCGTGTTCGCGGGAGCATCCGCTGTCATGTTCCCCTCCGACTTCGAGGGATTCGGGCTGCCGGCCGTGGAGGCGCTGCTGCTCGGAGTGCCGGTGGTCGTGTCGCCTGACCCGGCGCTGCTCGAGGTGACTGGGGGGCACGCTGTGGTGGCCGCCGACGATCGTCCGGAGACGCTGGCGGTCGCGATCGAGAAGGCGCTCGCGCTCAGTCCGGAGCAGATCCGCGCAGGTGCCGACCACGCGCGGTCGTTCACCTGGGAGCGGACAGCGCGGACGGTGCGCGATGTCCTGACCGGCTAGATCGTTGATTCCACGACCCCGCGTGCATCTAGGCCCACATGCCGGAGTCCTCGAGCCAGCGTCCGCGCAGGCGGTTCATCAGCCCCGGCGCGCGCCGCTTGATCCCGTCGTACTCCTCGGGCATCGCGCAGCGCATGCCCTTGGCCACATCGGAGAGCATCAGTCGGGCCGCGAGCGGCCGCGCGCTGCGACGCCAGCGCTCGTAATCAGCGGCCTCGGCCCGGACGAACGGCGAGGGCACGCCTCCTGGGTTCGCCCGCGCGGCGACCCGGTGGGCGTGGCGCATTCGTCTGGTGATACGCCGGCCGGTAGTGTCGAACGCGTAGAGGTACGCGGGTTGCGGACCGATCAGTTCGCGCTTCTCCAGCACGGCGGCTGCGTATTGCCTGGAAAGCGCGTCGAGTGAATCGCCGGCGGTCCGGGCGGTCGGCGTGCTGGTGCTCAGACGGGTGTAGAGCGCCTCGGGGTGTTCTGGATCGAAGGCATGGAAGTGGAACAGGCGCAGGCGATCGCCGCTTGAAGCGATGTAGTAGCCATCCGCGTCGTCGGCAACGGGCCGCTCGTGCAGGTTGGCGACGCCGACGTTATAGCCGTAATGGCGAAGGGTCGTGGCGTTGAACAGGACGCTGCCGACGTCCATCCATTTCTGATCGACGAACAGCCCGGCGAGTGGGTCGTGGAGGCATTCCGAGCTGAGGTGGCCCCACCACCAGCGCAGGAACTCGTCGGCGTTGGGGTTCACCGCGCAGAACCCCAGGTTGAAGACGCCGACGTTCAGCAGGTGCCCCTCTGAGAATGAGTTGCCAGCCGGGTTGGGCTCGAGGTAATGAGGGGTGAGGACGATCCCGGAACCGGTTTGGAGCGCCGGCGTGAGCTCCGCCATCTCGGACACCTGATACGTGTCGGGATCGAGGTAGACCACCTCCTCGTGCTCCCGCAGCAGCGTCCGCAGGACCAGCGGCTTCACGGCGGTGGCGAACTCGACGAGGTCGTATGACATCGCCAGCTCCAGCACGGTGCGCTCCGGGAGTTCGAGCGACGCCGGGCGCATCCAGCGGACGCCTTCGAGCTCCGGGAGCTCGGTCTCGGGGGTGGCGTCGGTGAGAAACACGACGAGCGGCACTTCGCTCCCGTGCCGGCGCAGGCTGTCGCTCAGGGTCAGCGCGCTCGGCAGGTAGTTCCGGGCGAGGATCGTGCAGTAGGCGCGTTTTGTCATCGATCTTGACCTCAGCTCAGGCGTCGCCCGGGTCCGGGGCGGAAGTATGCGTACTGCGTCGCGAGGACAACCCCGGTTGCTAGCCTGCCGCGCGTGGAGGCGCCGACTAACACGCGCACCGATCTGGCGCGAGCACTGTACCTCGATCTGCTCAAGCGGACGTTGACTGGCGCAGTGGCCGAGGACAACGACTCGATTCTGGGCGGGGTGCGCACGGCAGGGTCGCCCGTGTTCTGGAAGAACTGGGCCGACACGGTTGGGAGGCTGGCGGGCCGTTTCGGCTTCGAGGTCGCGTACAAGAAGCCATACGACCCCAAGCTCCGCGCGATCGGCCGCGACTGGCCGGCACGGGCCGATTCGATGATCGGGCTGCGGCGCATGGACAACATCCAGCAATGCATTGAGACGGTGATCGAGGATGACGTACCCGGTGATCTCATCGAGACCGGCGTGTGGCGCGGTGGGGCGGTGATCTTCATGCGCGGCGTGCTGAAGGCCCACGGCGACACGACCCGATCTGTGTGGGCCGCGGACTCCTTCCAGGGGCTGCCGCCACCGGACGCCGCTCGCTACCCGGCGGATGAGGGCGACACCTTCCACAAGCGTGGCGGCCTGGCGGTTGGCGTCGAGCAGGTCAAGCACAACTTCCGCCGTTATGGCCTGCTCGACGATCAGGTCAATTTCCTCGTCGGCTGGTTCAAGGACACGCTTCCGACCGCGCCGATCGAGGAGTTGTCGGTCATCCGCCTCGACGGCGACATGTACGAGTCGACGTGGCAGGCGATCGAGGCGCTCTACCCGAAGCTGTCACCCGGTGGTTTCTGCATCGTCGACGACTACGGCGATCTCGTCGCGCAGTGCCAGCGCGCGATCCACGACTATCGCGACGCGCACGGCATCACCGAGGAGATCATCGACGTCGATGGCTTCGGCGCCTACTGGCGCAAGGGCGTCTGAGCCGCTGCTCAGTCCAGCCCCCGTCTGAAGAACCCAAGCGTCTCGGGAAGGTCCCGGACCGCCTCGGCCGGGTTGCCGCGATAGAACGTCAGCTCCTTGGTCAACTTCGTGTTGATCACTGAGCCGGCCGAGACGATGCAGCGGGGCGGCACTCGGGACCCGCTCTGAAGGATGCATCCCGACATGACCGCCGAGCGCTCCCCGATCTCGACCGAGCCGGCCTCGAACCGGTCCTTGACGAGGTTGAGGCTGTGGGTGAGGATCTGGGACCTGAAGCCGGCGATGGCAGCGTGGTCACCGAGCTCGACCCTGTCGGCGCAATCGATCTCGTGCGCGTCGGTGATCATCGCGTGCCTGCCGAGGATCAGCGCAGGACGGCGGTCGGACGAGGTAGGGAACGCGTCGATGGACCGCGGGATGCCGATTATCCAGTTCCGCGTCGCGATGCTCGCGCCCTCCTCGAGCCGCAGCTCATCCAGCTCCCGGATCACGTTGCGTGGACCGATGCTTGCACCTGGTCCCATGTAGAGGCGATCGACAACGATGATGCTGCGCCCGATGTACGCGGTCGGGTGAACGTCCCAGCCGAGCAGCCACCCGCCGAGGCGACGCCTCAGCGGCGCTGGAACGATGATCATCACAAGCGCCCACGCGAGTCGCATATCTCCCCGTTTCTGAAGCGACGCCGGCGGCGGCGATTGTAGGGACATGCTGCTGGCGCAGCCAGCAAGCGCTGCCATTATCATCGCCAGCCCTCCTACGAGCGAGAGTCAACCGGCGGGACGGGAAGGGGTTAGATGAGGACATCCAGGTGGGTTCGGTGCGCTCTGACGCGCGCCGATTTCATGGGCAAACGTAACGGCGGTCTGCCATGAGTCGCTTGACATGGTTTGCCGACCGCGCCGTTGGCGTGGCGATAGGCCACGATGAAGCTGTGCTCTGGCGCCTGAAGCGCAGTGGGCGCGTGATCTGGGGAGACGGCTCGGCAGGCGTACCTAAGATCAGGGACTACGCCTACGACAGCACGCGTCTGATCGTCGGTAACTACGCCTCCATCGCCGCCGGCTCAGTGATCATGCTCGGCGGATACCACGCGATCGATGCGGTGACGACCTACCCGCACAGGATCATGATGGGACTGGATGGCGCTGGCGAGGACGGCTTTCCGATGGTCCGCGGCGACACCCGTATCGGATCGGATGCGTGGATCGGAACCCAGTCATTGATCATGAGCGGGGTCACGATCGGTGACGGTGCGGTGGTTGCCGCAGGCGCCGTCGTGATGCGAGACGTGGAACCGTTCGCCGTTGTAGCGGGCAATCCGGCGCGTCCTGTGCGCTACCGCTTTTCTGAGCAGCAGCGGGAGGCCTTGCTGGGAATCCGATGGTGGGATTGGCCTCGAGCACGTGTAGTCGATGCGGTGCCGTATCTGGCCAGCCCCGATGTCGAGCGCTTCATTTCCTGGGCGACCGATCGCGCCGGCGCGCTCGTGACCTCGTGACGGACTCGGCTTGACCATGCCCGACGGACAACCCAGCCGCCATGAACCCGCCGCGCACTACGACCGCGTGCACAGCGCGTGGCACCTGATCATGGGGGACGAGTTCCACTACGGATTCTTCGAGACGCCGGACACCCCGCTGCCGGATGCAACGGCGGCCCTCACGCGACAGATGCTTGAGCGCGCGAGCATCGCGCACGGCGACCGGGTCCTCGATGTCGGCTGCGGAACCGGCCGGCATGCATGCGACCTCGCGGAGAGCGCCGGTGCCGATGTTCTGGGGATCACCACCAGTGCGACCGGCGTGGCGGCAGCCACCGCACTGGCTGCTGAGCGAGGGCTCGATAGCGTTCGGTTCGAGCAGCGAGACGGAACGGACAACAAGCTTCCCGCCGCGGGGTTCGACGTCGCATGGGTACTTGAGTCCTCGCACCTCATGCGCGAACGTGCCGCTCTGCTGCGCGAGTGTGTTCGCGTACTTGCTCCCGGCGGGCGGCTCACGTTGTGCGACATCATCCGCAAGCGTGAGATCCCGTTTGCCGAGGTCCGTGCTCGGAGAGACGACTTTGCGACCTTGAGGGCAGCGTTCGGCGATGCCCACATGGAGCCTCTGCTTCGGTACTCGTCCACGCTAGAGGAGCTCGGCATGAACGTGAACGGGTGCGACGACATCAGTGTTCCGACCCTGCCGACGTTCCAGGCATGGCGCTCCAACGTCGAGGCGCACGAGGACGCTTTGCTTGGTTTGCTTGGGTCTGAGGCCTTGGATGACTTCGTGAGCTCGACCCACATCCTCGAGGGGTTCTGGCGCGACGAGACACTCGGTTACGGAATACTTGCCGCCGTCAAGGGTCGCTGATCCAGGAGCGGCCCGTGGTACAAGAACGTGAAAGGACGCAGCAGTGGGCACAGATCTAGGCAGGGCGCAGGACGTGATCGTAGGGTTCCTCGACCGCGTGAATAAGGACCACGGAGGGTTGACGGCCGACACTCCTCTCTACGGCGATGGTCTCGGCCTCGACTCGTTGGAGGCGGCCGAGCTGTCGGCTGTGCTCGAGGACGAGTTCGGATCCGATCCGTTCTCCGCTGGTGGCGAGATGCCGGAGACGGTCGGAGACATCCTGGCGTTCTATGAGGCGACAACCACGAGCAGATGATCCGGCTGCTCGAGAGCGCGGCCGACCACTCGCCCGGCAACGTCGCGGTCGTCACCTCCGAGGGCTCGACGTCGTACGGCGAGCTGCTGGGCGGCGCGCACCGCGTCGCGTCGGAGCTCCGACGGCGAAACATAGACCGCTTTGCGATCGTCGAACCGGACGCCGGGCTCGTGATCGCGCTGCTCGCCGGCGCCGCTCTCGCGGGGGCGGAGGCGTGTCAGTACCAGGCCGACACTGCCCCGGCGGACTTCGAAGAGCAGTCCCGGACTCTGGGCCACTCGGTCGTGACGAGCAGGCGTTCGGACCTCGGCGACGTCATCGCGCCGATCGACCTGATCGATGCGCACGGCGATGGGCCCTCGCCCCCGAGCGCGTCGCAGCCGCTGATGATCCGGACCACCGGCACGACCGGCCTGCCCAAGGCTGCGCGCCACGACTGGGAGCTGTTGGCCCGGACCGCGGACCGCGTCACACCGAGGCCGGACCAGCGCTGGCTGCTCGCCTACGGTCCGCATCAGTTCGCGGGGATCCAGGTCATGCAGCACGTGGTCGCGAGCCGCGCGACGCTGATTGCCCCGTTTCCCCGCCTGCCGCGCGACGGGCTGGCCGCGATGCTCTCGCACGGCGTCACGTGTGTGAGCGCAACGCCGACGTATTGGCGGTTCCTGCTCGCCGAAGCACGCAGCGCGGAGGCCCAGCTGCCACCGCTGGAGCAGGTGACCCTCGGTGGCGAAGCCAGCGCGGGCGGCCTGCTCGACGAGCTCAGGGCCGCGTTTCCCGACGCGCGGATCTCGCACGTGTACGCATCCACGGAGTTCGGCTCGGTGGCATCGGTGCGGGACGGCCTGCCGGGCTTCCCCTTCGCCGCGCTGTTCTCGGAGTCGAATCCGAGCTCCAACTTGCGCGTCATCGACGGCGAGCTTTGGGTCCGCTCCAAGGCCGGGATGCTTGGCTACGCCGGTAACGGCTCGCAGCCCGCCGACGCGGACGAATGGCGTGCCACCGGTGACCTCGTGGAGATAGCCGATGGGCGCGTGTTGTTCCGCGGGCGTTCCACCGAGATCATCAACGTCGGCGGCGTCAAGGTCCCCCCGCTGCCGATCGAGGACAAGATCAGCAGGCTCGACCGCGTAGCGCTCGCCCGCGTGTTCGGCCGTCCCAACCCGCTGACGGGCGCGATCGTCGCGGCCGAGATCGTCCCTGCGAGCGGGGTCGCTGACGCAGAGCACGAGGAGATCCGGCAGGAGATCCGTACCGCGGTAGCCGATCTTCCACGGGCCTGGCACCCGCGCAGCATCAACTTCGTGGACGCGATCGAGACGCGTGGGGATAAGACGGTCAGAGGAGTCGCGCGGTGAGCGAAAACGACGGCCGCAGGGTCGCGCTCATCACCGGCGGTAGCCGGGGCCTGGGGGCCGGAATCGTCGACGCGCTGCTCGAGGCCGGGTTCTGTGTCGAGACATGCTCCCGCACGCGGACGGACACGGTTCAGTCCTGGGAGGCGGACCCGCGGAACCAGGGCCGATTCCACTTCACCGCCGCGGATGTCTCGGATGGCGATCAAGCCGAGCGATGCGTCAAAGACGCCGCGATCCGGTGGGGACGGATCGACGTTCTCGTCAACAACGCCGGGGTCGCCCGCGAGGGAGTGATCGGGCTGTTCACAGATGACGCTCTCGACCAGGTCGTCGATTTGAACCTGAAAGGCACCGTGTACGTAACGAGAGCTGCCAGCCGCGTGATGCTCGCGCGGCGCTCGGGCGCGATTGTGAACATCTCCTCCGTGGTTGGCCTCTCCGGCTACCGTGGCCTGTCCGTATATGCGGCGACCAAGGCGGCACTCGACGGATTCACCAGGAGCCTCGCCCGAGAGCTTGGATCACGGGGTATCACCGTCAACAGCATCGCGCCCGGCTACCTCCGCACCGAGATGAGCCACGGCCTCGAATCCCAACAGCTCGGCCAGATCACACGGCGAACGCCTATGGGACGGCTCGGCGAACCCCAGGACGTGGCGCGCGCGGTGCTGTTCCTGACCGATCCGGCGAACAGCTTCATCACCGGACATGTGCTGGTCGTTGACGGCGGACTGACCTGCTGATCACGTTACACCGGGTTTGAGTCAACTGGCGTGAGGTCGGGCGGCGCGTGTCAGAATGGCCCGCGGATGAGCACGGGTACGTCGTCTGCGGGGCGCCGGCTCAGGGTGATCACGATCGACCAGGCGATCGCCGGCGCCTCAAATGTCCTTATCGCGGTGCTGGCCGCGCGCCTGCTCGGCGTGGCCTCGTTCGGCCTGTTCGGCATCGTCTTCATCACCTACACGATGGTGATGGGGGTCTCGCGAGCGCTCGTCAGCGACCCGCTGCTGGTCCACCCGGTCGAGGGCGACAGGCGCAAGGGCGAGGTTATCGGGACGAGCTTCATGCTCAGCATCGGACTCACCGGGATCGTGCTGCTGGCCGGCGCGCTCGCCTGTCTGTGGACAACGAGCCTCGGCTACGCACTGATCGTCCTTGCGCTCGCGATTCCGCTCCTCATCATGCAGGACCTGGGCCGCTACCTTGGATTCGCGACCCAGAAGCCGGGTTCGGCGGTGGTCCTCGACGTCACCTGGCTGGTGCTCCTTTTCGGTGCCGTCGGGATCCTGTTCGTCACCGACACCCGCACGCTCCCCTGGTTCATCGCCGCGTGGGGTGGCTCGGGCGCTGCTGCCGGGCTGTTGTTGTTCGCGCAGCACAGCATTCGAACCGTGCGGATCGGGATCTCGTGGCTGCGCTACACGTGGGGCTTCTCGTGGCGCTACCTGATCTCGTATTCGTCCACCCAGGGGGCCGCGCTTGCCGGAGCGACGGGCGTCGGCGCGATCGCCGGACCTACGGCCCTCGGCGGGGTTCAGGGCGCGGTCCTGCTCGTACGACCGTTCATGACCTTCCAGGTCGCGGCGATCGCAGCGGGGATCGGCGAGGTCACTCGGTCGGTCGATGATCACGCCGAACTCAACCGGCATGTCGCCAGGACCACGGCGTTGACCACCGGGATCGCGCTGCTGAACGTGGTTGTGATGCTCGTCCTGCCCGACCGGCTCGGTACCGCGGTGCTCGGGGCGTCATGGTCGGCGGCGCAGCCGCTGCTGCTTCCGACGGGCGTACAGATCGTCTGCCTGGGTCTGATGACGGGGATGCGCGCCGGGATGCTCGGCAGGCGCGCGATCAGGCACGTGATGGTGATCGATGTCGCCACCACGATCGTCGTGCTCGTCGCGACCGTCTCCGGTGCCGTGGCCGGCGGCGCCGAGGGAGCGTTGTGGGCGGTCGCGGTAGGCCAGGCGGTGATGGTGGTCGTCTGGTGGCTGACCTTCACGAACTACACGACGCGGACGTGGCCGAGCGCTCCGAGCGCCGCAGACGTGCTTCTCACCGAGCCGGTGGCGGCGACCGCCGCCGCCGGACCGCTGCCACCGGTGTCGATCCCAAGTCCACCGCGGGTCTGATGGGAGTTTGCTCCGCTGGCTCGAGACGACTAACCGCCGTGGCTCTGATCGGAGCTCTCGGCGGGCTCGCAGGATGCGGTGGGTCTACTGGCTCGTCGGGACCCTTCCGGCAGCCAAATCGGCAAGCGGTACCGGCCCTTGGCTCACTGGCTTCAAGTGGTGCGGGCCACCGCTTCTACGAGATCTACGATCCGGCTGGATCGGCGCGGGGAACGATGCTGGTCCTGCATGGCGGCTCCTGGAAGGACCAGCGCGGAGACGCGCGCCGGATGATGATGGTCGCCTCTTTGGCGTTCCGGGCGAGAGGATGGCGTGTGGTCGACGTCAGCTACACGCCCGGCTATCAGCCGGGTCGTGGCGCGGACCCAGCACCGATGCTGCGAGATGTCGTCGCGTTTTACGACCAGATCCGCCGCGCCTTCGGGGGCCCGATCTGCGCTTACGGAGAATCTGCCGGTGGACACCTTGCGGCGATGCTCGCGCTCGAGCGCCCGACGCTCACGTGCGCGATTCTGAACGCCGCGCCGTTGGATCTCCCGAAGCTTCTGCACAGCACGCTGCCGGCGCTGGTGCCGCTCATCAAGCGCACCTTCGGCACTAGCGCCTCGCTGCTCGATCAGTGGTCACCCGCGGTCATGTGGAATCCACGGATCGACAGGACAGCTGTGTTTGCGACCGCCGCCAGCAACGACCTCGTGGTGCCTGCTGCCCAGCTCGAAGCGTTCGCCCGCAGCGATCCATCGGCTGATGTCGCCGTGCTTCCGGGCGCGTCGCCGGGCACGGCCACAGCAGTGCCGTGGATGCACAGCGCGGTCCGTGGCAACGCGATCGACGAGCGCCTGGCTCAGCTCGACCGGTGGCTTGACCGGATAGCCCCTCCCCGCGGATCCGTGCGCTCGGCGCCAGCAGGCATCGGGGCCGCTTGCCAGATGAGCGCCAGGCCGGGAAATCGCTGGCAGCTGCTACTCGCTGGTGACGCGTGGCGCCAGTCTTCGACTCCCGGTGAACCAATCGCGGCCACACGCGGGTGCTCCGGCTCAGCACACTGGCAGGACGACGGACTATCGCTGTGGGCGCTCCCGTCCCCCACAGGAGCGCTGGGTGCGGGCGCTCAGGCCTCCATCACACTGAGCAGCGGGCAGGTCGTCCATCGGGTATCCGTGAGCTTCCGCGGCTTTCTCGCGCGCCCCACGAATTGGACGATTGGGCTGTATGCCTCGCGGGGGCGCGGCGCGCCCGTGACGACGGTGGCGGCGTGCAGGCGCGGACGATGCTCGGGCCTGCGGCTCGTGTCCACGGGGGCGGGCGAGCTGATAGCCGCAGCCGGGTCGCGCGGGAATCCCGACGACCGGGACCAGCCCGCGGACGCCCAGTTCACCGTGCCGCAGGGCACGCAAGAGCTGACTTGGCAGCTTCGCTGCGACGCACCATCAGGATGCTCACTGGCTCCCGCGGCGACCGTCGGTGGCGCCTCCGTCCGGTCTCGGGATCCGCTGGGTCAACCGGCGATCTTCTCGCTCTACCGGATCGCCGTCAGCTGACTGTTGGGGAATCGGCGCGCATCGCACGGTCCTTTGATTAGCTTGCCTGGTCGGCATCCACCGGCAATGGCAGGGATTGAGACGGCACGGCGCCCGGTCGCCGCTGGACTCTGAATCGCAAGTGCTCCCATCTCGTATCAGTAGCAAGCCGCAGTACGTGCTGCACCCGATGCGCGCCCTGCGGCGTGCCGGCAGGCTCGTGACGAAGCCTCCGACCGGTGCCGAGCCGAAGGTCGCCCGGCTTCCCTGGGGCGTCGAGCTGACCGTGTACGAGGCTGACGCGATTGGGTACAGCATCCTTGTCGGACGGGTGTTCGACCCGTGTGTCACGGAGGCGATCCACAGGTTGATCGATCCCGGAGAAACGGTCGTCGATGTCGGTGCCAACGTCGGGTATGTGACCAGCCTCGCTGCGGCCCGCGCGGGACGCAGCGGCCGGGTGATCGGCATTGAGCCGCATCCGGCGGTGTTCGCTTTGCTCGAGGCCAACGTCGAATCGTGGTCGGCGAACCCCGCGCTGGCTCGGGTGAAGCTGCACCAGCTCGCGCTCTCGAGCCAGCCGGGACGGGGCGCGATCGTGGACGGTCCGCTATTCGGTCACTACATGGGAATGGCCGCGCTGGCCACGGACGACTCCCATGCGACCAGCGAACAGGCTCACGAGGTCGAGCTGCGGCGCCTCGACGATCTCGTTGGCCAGGAGCCAATCGGACTGCTGAAGGTCGATGTCGAGGGCCACGAGTCGGAGGTCCTCAACGGCGCCACGGCGCTGCTCGACCAGGGTCTCGTGCGCGACATCATCTTCGAGGACCACGACCTGTATCCATCCAAGGCGACCTCGATCGTGGAACGGGCCGGCTATCACCTGGTCAGCCTGAGCAACGATCTCGGAGGTCTCCGGCTTCAGTCGCCGGATCAACGAGGCCAGGTTCCTGTCTGGCCCGGCCCGAGTTATCTGGCGACGCTCGATCCCGCCCGGTCGATGGCCCGGTTGAGGACCCGCGGTTGGAAGGTCAACGGGATCGGAATCTCGATCCCTCGCTTGACGCGCACTGGCGTGGGGGCGAGCACGTGAGCCCGACCATCGACCAGGCGCCGCCGGAGGAACTCGAAGACGTGCACGCCGGGCGCCTGCCGGCGCGCTACGGCCAGCGGATGCAGGACGAGTTCCTGGCGCGTCTTGCGCCGCTGCTGATGCCCGGCGTTCGGATCCTTGACGTCGGCGCCGGCCGCAGCCCGACCCTGGCACCGGCGGACAGGCCTCCAGGCTGTCACTACGCGGGTCTCGACATCTCATCGGAGGAGCTCGAGGCCGCCGGCTCGGACGCCTACGACGCCGGGCATGTGCACGACATAAGCCGGCCACACCCCGAGCTGCGCGACTTCGACGTGGTCATCTCGTGGCAGGTCCTGGAGCACGTGAGCTCGTTGCCGGGGGCGCTGTCGAACCTGCACGCGATGCTGCGGCCAGGCGGAACGCTGCTGGCCCAGCTGTCCGGCTCATTCGCGGCATTCGCGATCGCCGCGAGGGTGATCCCGCACAGCCTGCGCGTCATGCTCATGGTCCGCTACCTCGGACATGGTGAGGAGCTCAAGTTCCCCACGCACTATGACCACTGCTACGCGCGGGCGCTCGACCGGCTGCTCAGCGGCTGGGAGTCCAGCGAGATCATTCCGTTCTTCCGCGGCGCTCCGTACTTCGCGATGTCAAGGCCGTTGCAGCGACTGTACCTCGGCTATGAGGACTTCATCGAGTCGCATGCGATCGACAGTCTCGCGACGCATTACCTGGTCGTCGCTCGAGCGTGACCGGGGACCGCCCGCGGGTTCTCGTCGACAGCTAGACGCTCGATCAGGCGCCGAAGTGCTGCGACGTCGACCGTGATGTCGCTGTCGACTCCGTCCATCCGACCGCTGCGGGGCGGCCGTCCCAGGCCGACGAGATAGGCGTAGTCAAGCCCTGGCACGCTGTCGCTCAGCTTCCAGTAGCACCCCTGGACGTAGTCTGGCGCGAACATCTCGACGACCGAGGCGCCCGGGCTCGCGAACGCCAGGTTGGTGAGAGCCGCGCCGTGCGGCGCGACGATCAGTTCGGCCTGCGCGAACGCGGCGATCTGCTCGCGGACTGGCACGCTGCCCGGATCGAACATGGTGAAGCCAAGTGGCGCGAGCGCTCGCATCACCTCGGCCTCGTTGGTGACGATTCGGCTGCCGCGCTGCTGACCACGCGTGATGTACAGGCGCAGTCCGGGCACGCACCCGGTCGAGGCCGGCATCAGGCGGCCGCGCAAGAAGTCGACGATCCACGGCGGTGTCTTCAGGTCGACGTCGGGCAGGCCGGGAACGACGAGTCGCGCGGCCTGAACGTGTGGCACACGGTCGCTGTCGATGATGCGCTCCGCGGGGATCTCGAGCATCTCGAGCAGCTGCTGCTGGAACGGCAGCGTGGCCTGGGACGTAGAGCCGCTCCGGGAGGTGGTCGAGACCCTCGAGGATCGCGAGCCGGGGGAGCACGTCGGTGAGGAAGTGGTAGTAGCTGACGTCGCCGCGGGCCGCGAGCACGCCGAGGCTGCCGGAGATCCGCGTCGGCGCCGATGCGAACAGGTCGGCGAACACCGGGTTCTGGGTCGGTCGGTCAACGCCGAAGTACGGGCTCAGTTCCCCGATCAGCGTCCCGTTCGCGGTGATCACGGCTCGGTAGCGGCCGAGCACGCGCCCACCCGGAAGCTCGGCCACCGCCACGCGCGGCACCACCTCGTCGGCCTCCGAGATGAACGTCGGGTGGCCGGCGGGAACGCCGATGGGGACTGAACGCGAGAGCCGCCGCGCCGCGTGAGCGATGGTCATCGTTCCCTCGCTGCTGCTGAGGGCCTCCTCGACCGGACCGGCCACTCGGATCGGGAGCCACCCACCGCGGACTCGGCTGAGCCGCCGCGTGATCGGCGCTGCCGCCCCGACCGCGATCGTGTGCAGGCGCTTGGCGTACGGCCAGATCGGCCGCACGGCAGGGGGCAGCCCGGCGAGCCTGCGTCTCGTCCTGATCTTCGTGGTGCGCCGCCCTTTCACGCGGCAATCATGCCGCAGCGAACGCGCGCCCGCGGCAGTCGTTCGGCCGACGGCTCCAATTTGCCGCCTGCAGGTGCATTGGCTACTCTCGAGGACAATGCGGAAGGCGTCGTTGGGGCTTGGTCTGTTGTGCGCGGCGGGTGCCGGTGGCCTGGCGCTGGCAGGTGGTGGGCTCTCGCCGATTGTGGGCGCGCTTGCCGGCCTGTGCCTGCTTGTCGGCGTGGTCATCTTTTACGGCGTGGGGACCGACCAGCTGGCGTTGTTCGCAGTCAGCGCGATGGTGTTCACGATCACCTGGAACGGGATCCGGGTGGGCGGCGGCGCGCTCGGCAACGTGACAATGGTGCTCGCGTTCCTGGCCGTGGTCACCTACGCCGTTGTCCAGAGGCGCTCGCTGCCGCTGCCACCGTGGCTGTTCGTAGCGGGCATGCTCGCGCTGCTCGCGGGGCTGCTGTCGATGGTGTTCCCACCCAGTATCAACGTGCTGCAGCGCTCGGCGCTGCTCGAGACGACGTTCAAGTTGCAGGACGGGTTCCTCGGGCTCGCCCAGCCGTTCTCCGATCAGACCGTGCTCGTCGAGTATCTGCTCGCGCTGGTGTTCGTCCCGTTGATGATCGCCACGGTCGGCACGACGGCACCACGGTGCGCGCGGCTTATCAACCTGTGGACCGCGGGGGCGATCGTCAACGCATGCGTTGGCATCCTCGATTACGGCGGGATCGCGCACCTGGCGCAGATCCCGCTGTCGGACCACCGCTCGGCGGGACTGACCGTGCAATCGAACTACCTGGCCCTCACGTGCGTGCTCGCGCTCCCCACGGCGATGCTGTGGCTCGGTCGCTCGCGCCGTTCAACGCTGGCCGGCGCGTTCGGTGTCTCGGCGCTGCTCGGGGGCGTGTACGCCTCGGGGTCGCGCGCAGGGACCGTGGCCGCGGGACTAGCCGTGCTGGCCACGATCGTGCTCATCCCTCGCATGCGCCCGGCGCTGCGGACGATTCTGCCGATCGCCGGCATGGTGCTGGTGGTGGTGCTCATGTTCACGAGCGTCGGCACGAAGATCCTGCACCAGATCCGGCTCGGTTCCTCGAACAGCACGGCGCTGAGCGACTATCAACGCTCCGATGCGGCACAGGCGGCTTGGGCCCAGATTCAGGCCCGGCCGCTCGAGGGGGTCGGTTTCGCGGTCATCACCAACGCGCACGACATCTATCTCGAATTGCTCGACGCCGGTGGGGTGATCCTGCTCGCCGCGTTCTTCGTCTTCTGCGGAGGCATCGCGTCGTGTGCCCGCAGGGCGCTGGTCGGGAATCAGCGGGAGGAGGCGGTCGCGCTATCGATCGCGATGCTTATGTGGCTTGCCAATGGCGTGTTCGACAACCAGGTCGCCGACAAGTACCTGTACGTGGTGCCGGGCCTGATTCTGGCTGTATCCCAGGCAGCGGTGCTCCTGGCTCCCGCAGCCCCGGCGCGCAGACGTTCGCTTGGGCGGCCAATCCGTCCCGCGGGCGTCCAGCCGGGAGCCGAGGCGGCTCCTGCCGGGGTCACCTAGCGCTATCGGACCTGGGCGGCGGTAGGCGCCGGCGCGCCGTAGTAGCCATAGTAGTAGCCGTCCTCGTTCTCCTGCACGTTCGTCAGGACAAGCCCGACAGGGCGTTCCGGCAGGCGGTCCAAGGCCGACTGCGCCGCGCGGGCCTGATCGCGCGTGGTGCGCTTGAGACGCACGCACACGAGCAGGGAGGCCACGTCGGGGATGATCGACAGCGTGTCGGCGACCGGAAGCAGCGGCGCCGTGTCGAGGATGACCGAGTCGTAGACCTTGCTGACCTCGTCAAGGAACGTGCGAAAGCGCTCCGAGGCGAGGAGCTCGGCCGGACGCGGAACGGACGTCCCCGACGTGATGCAGACGAGGTTGGAGGACTCCCTGTGCGCAGGGCCTCGACCGTTGCCATTGGTCCGATTGCCGAGCCCAGCAATCGGCTGCAGGATCTCGTGGGGTTCGGCATGGCCGGTCAGGTAGTCAGTCAGCCCCGGTGAGGTCTTGACCCCGAAACGGCTGGCGAGTACGGGCCTGCGGAGATCGCATTCGACCAGCAGCGTCCTGAGGCCCGCCTGCGCATTCGCGGCGGCGAGGCAGGCGGCGACCGTCGACTTCCCCTCCTCTGCCATGGCGCTGGTCACGAGCAGCGTGCGTGTGTCACCGGCCGCGGTCATGTACCTGACGTTCTGGCGCAGGATCCGGAAGGATTCCTCATCCGAGTCATCCAGCGGGTCGAGCTTGTCCGCGGGCTGATCGGCCGAGCCCGCATGTCCCAGCGCTTCGGAGCGGATGTGGCCGACGATCGGGTGATCGAGCGCCTGGGTCACGTCCTTGGAATGGCGCAGTCGGCGATCGAGCGCGTCGCGGGCTGTGGCCAGCGCGATACCGAGCAGCAGTCCGAAGATCAGGGCGGCGACCGTGTTACGCAGCGGCTTCGGCGAGCTCGGGCTGCTGGGAACGGCCGCGACCGTGCTGACCTGCAGCGGCGTTGCGACACTGCTCAGGTTCTTCAGCCTGGTGAGCGTCTCGACGGTCTGCAGCTGTGTCGCGACCTGCGTCTTTGGAATCTGGCGCAGCTGCCTCTGTACCGCCGCGGCCTGCGATTTGAACTGAGCCCGTGACTCGGCTGTGGTCAATGCCGTGTCAGCTGACGCGAACGCGTTGGCGATCGCGGCCGCACGGGCCGCGCTGCGGTCGCTCGCCGTGACGTCGATGACGTACGAGTTGGGGTCGATCGCGACCTGGACGCTCGATCGCAGAGCGCCGGCGCTCGCCGCGCCGCTAAGCGACCGCTTGACGCGGTTCACGACCTCCTGTCGCGTCACCTGGGGAGATGCCGCGGCGGCGAGCTGGAGGGGCGTCTGCGCCGTCAGCTCCGTGCCGCCCGTGAGCGCGAGGTCTCGATTCGGATCGCTGACCGCCAGCGATGCCGTCGCCTGGTAGGTCTTCTTCTGGAGCAACGAGAATCCCAGCGCCGCTGCCCCGCAGATGAGGGTCACCGCCAAGACGAGCCAGCGCTGGCGGCGAAGGACAGCCAGATATCCGCTCAGCGTGAATTCCCGCGATTGGTTCGTCATGAGTTGATTGGTCCTTGTTTAGGAAATCCCCTGCTTCTCCCGCCCGGGGACCCCCGCATCCCATCCAGAGTGCGAGTAGGACTCCCGCGCGACAGGCCGCCGGGGCATGTTACATACGGCTCAGGAGCTTCGCGCCACACCAATTGCAGGTGCATCTGCACCTAGACGAAGGTCGAAAACGTTCGAACATTGGTCGAGGAGTTCGCTGCGACCACAAAGTGGTGTGACCCGCACCCGATGCGAACTACATGTCCGGCAGGGCATCCCCCCGTCTTCGTGCGTTGGTCGCAATGGCGATCGCGTTGCTGTGCCTGCTTGCCGGTTCCGCCGGCGCGGCCGCCCGCGGGCCGGTGTGGCGCTCGGGGGCATTCGTGGGATATGGGGGCGCGGGTGATGAGGAGTTTGGGGTCTGGCGCGGTGCGGCGATTCAGACGGCGACTGATTACATCGGGTCTGACGATTGGAGCCAGATCGAGGATCCGGCTTGGGCGATCTCGCAGTGGCGTGCAATGCGGGGCGTGGTGCCGGATCTGAGTGTGGCTTTGTGGCCGGCGTCGGGCGGCAGCTTGGCGGAGGCGGCGTCCGGGGCCTACGACGAGCATTTCGCGGCACTGGCGCGTAATCTTGTGGCCGGAGGCCTGGGTGGTGCCGGGATTCGCTTGGGCTGGGAGTTCAACGGAACGTGGTATCGGTGGTCGGTGCGCTCGGCCGGGGACGCAGCTGAGTTTGCGGCGGCGTGGCGCCGGGTTGTGGTTGCGATGCGGTCGGTTCCGGGCGCGAGGTTCAGTTTCGACTGGGCGGCGAACCTTCAGTCGACGGGGATCGATCCGGAGTTGGCGTATCCCGGAGATGCATATGTCAGCGATATCGGGATGGACGTCTACGACTGGAACGAGTCGGGCGCCAACGAGGCGCCGAGCGCCAGGTGGAATGACATCGTGAACAAGGGGTACGGGTTGGCCTGGCAGGCGCGGTTCGCGGCCGCGCACGGCAAGCCGATCGCGTTCCCGGAGTGGGGGCTGGTGAGCTATGCGCCGAACCCCGGGCTCGCGGGCGGCGATGACCCGGTGTTTGTGCAGAACATGTTCTCGTGGTTTCAGACCCACAACGTGGCGTTCGAGAACTACTTCGACGCCGACGCGCCGGCGCTGGGGCAGTTCTTCGGCCTGACGACTGGCAGCGGGCGCTTTCCGAACGCCGCGGCTGTCTACCAGCAGCTCTACGCGGGCCATGTAGCCGTTCCGATCACCACTCCGAAGGCGGTCTCGAGACCGGCGCGAACGTGTGCGAACGCCCGCTACGGTAAGCGCGCCATGAGGAACCTGGCCGTAACCGCGACGATCGGCGCGTCCGTTCTTGCCATCACCGCCTGCGGTCAGTCGCCGCAGGTTCGGACGCAGCATCAGGAGATCGTCTACCAGGCCAAGGTGGCTCGCATCGACATGCAGTTCGCCCGCCCGACGGTGGATGCGCGGCGCGCGCAGCTGCTCCTGACCCGGGCGATCAAGCAGTACAGCGCGCTGAGGCCGCCGAAGCCGCTGTGGACGCTGCACTCACAGCTGATCGCAGCTCTCAAGAACGAGCGGCGAGCGATCCAGCAGGCAGTCAGCGCCGCGGACGTGCGCGCACGCTCGGACGTGGCTCGGATCCTCCGGCGGATGAGCGTCTTGATTGGCGCCTGCCGAGCCGACGCAGCGCATTGTTAGACGAACCGGCGCCCATTACCAAGTCTCCTGACAACATCCCGTCGAGGGATGGACAGGGAAACGACTGGGGATCAGGTGGCTTGGGCGTGGGCGGCGCGACGGCGCCGTTGTTCCACGAGCGCGAGTGCGGCGAGCAGAGCCACCAGAGCGAGGATCAGCGGCCACCAGAGCGACCATGGAGCTGTGCTCGCCGGTCGGCCGAGCCCCTGTGATCTTGTCCTTGCCGGCAGGCGCGTCAGCCGATGGCGCAGGTTCTGCGGGGCGCTGCGCGCGATCTGCCGGGCGACGGTTGGTGGCAGCGCACCGCCGACCATCGGCGCTGTACTCGGCGAAGCGGTGCCGGCAACGCCCGGAACGCCCGAGGACCACCGGCCTGTGGCCGACGGCACGTTCTCGCAGTACTGGTTCTGCGCGCTCGTAGCCCGCCCGGTGCAGAACGCACCGGGTGCTGCCGCAGACGCGCAGGCCGCGCAGATCAGGCTCACGGCGAGCATCGCCAGTTGGATCTTCCAGCGCATGACGGTGGTACCCCTATGGCGATCCTAGCGGAGCCCGCAACCACCACGCGCCGCTTCAACGACGCGCCGGCCCCGGCTCCCAGACGCCAGGTCAGGCCGCGGGTCCCGCTCGCCATCAGGGGCATCGTGTTCGCCGCCGCGGTCGGGCTCGTGCTGATCTACGCGCTTCGCGGAGGGTCCTACGACATCGTGGCCTTCGAGGAGTACGGCCTCGTTATCTGGGTCGCGCTCGCGGGAGCACTGGCGCTCGGCCTGCTTCCGCGGAGCCGGCCCGCGCTGCCCGTCCTCGTTCTGCTCGGAGCGCTACTCGCCTACTCGGCGTGGATCGCGCTCAGTCTCACCTGGACGGAGAGCTCGGAGCGGACGTTCGCGGAGCTCGCGCGATCCCTCGACTATCTGGGCCTTGCCACCCTGATCGCATTCGCTACCGGGCAGGGAACGTGGCGACCCGCGCTCGCGGGACTCGGCACCGGCGGGATGATCGTCTGCGTCCTCGCCGTCGGCAGTCGCCTGTTCCCGTCCGCCTTTCCGGACGACGGGGTCTCTTCGGCGGCTCACTTCTACCGGCTCAGCTACCCGTTCGGATACTGGAATGCGGTTGCTGCTTGGGGCGCGATGTGCACGGCCTTCGGTCTCGTGTGGAGCGCGCACGCCGACCGCCGACTTGTCCGAGCGCTCGCGCTCGCACTCGTGCCGGTGGCCTACCTGATGACGTACCTGAGCTACTCGCGAGCCGGTATCGCCGGCACGGCCGTGGCCGGCACCGCGGCGGTCCTGCTCAGCCGCAACCGCCTCACCGCCCTGCTGAACACCGCGATCGCGGCCGGTGGCTCGGTGATCGCCGTGTTCGCCGTGCGCGGCGCGCCGGACATCGCGAACGCGACCGGGACGCGGGGACTCGACGGGGCCATCGGAGGGATCGTGCTCGGAGCGGCGGTCTGTGCGCTGGGCGCGGTCGCCACGGGGGCGCTTAATGCGGATCGCCCGCGGGTGCCCCGCTCCGTTGCGCTGAGCGGTGCGGCGGTACTGGCAGTGGTGTTGGCGATCGCCGGCGCGGCCCTCGGTCCTCGCCTCGCATCGCGCGCGTGGCATTCGTTCACTCGCCCAGCGGTCGTGACTCAGACCAACGATCCCACGCAGCGCCTGCTCAACTTCAGCGGGAGCCGCTACGACGTCTGGAAGGTGGCGGTCCGAGCGTTCAGGCACGAGCCGCTCACGGGTACCGGGGCGGGCACGTTCGAGTTCTGGTTCAACCAACACGGAGGGGATGCCGAGTTCGCCCTTGACGCGCACAGCCTCTGGTTCCAGAACATGGCCGAACTCGGCGCTCCGGGCCTGCTGTTGATCATCGCGGTCGCCGTCAGCGCACTCTGGACCCTCGTCGCCGTCCGGCGACGCGCGCGCCGCGCCGCGAGTGCCGGCGCGGCGGCGGCGGGTCTGGCGCTGTTCGTGGTGTATCTCGTCCACGCGAGTGTCGACTGGATGTGGCAGTCGACAGCGATCACCGCGCTGGCACTGGCCGTCACTGCGGCCACTGGGGCACGGCTGAGCCGACGCGTCGGGCGATTGCAAGCACCGGTGCGTGGAGGTCTTGCGGTAGGTGCACTCGTGTGCGCCGCCGTACAGCTACCGGGGCTGCTGAGCACCACCGAGATCCGCCGCAGCCAGAGCGCCGAACGCCGCGGCAATCCGAGCCTGGCGCTCGCGTGGGCCAACGATGCGGTCAGCGCCGAGCCCTGGAGTGCAAGCGCCAGCGAGCAACGGGGGCTTGTCCTCGAGGCGGCCGGCAGGTATGCGAGCGCTGCTCAGGACATCCGGCACGCCGTCTCCGAGGAGCCAACGAACTTCGTGCACTGGATCGTGCTCGCGCGGATAGACACCGAACGTGGTCAGTTGAACGCTGCCGTGGCCGACTATCGCCGGGCGCACATGCTGCGGCCACACTCGCCGTTGTTCGTACCGCCGCAATAGACCGATTATCTGGCTATTGTTCGGCGCCTCGGACGGGGTCACGTGCCTCCCGGGGATCCGGGCCGAATCTGGCGGGAGACATTGAGCGCGGACTCACAAACTTGCGTTGGCAGGCTGGTGGCGGCGATCGGTTGCGCGCTGATCCTCGCTCTGATCGCGGTCAGCCCGGCCGGTGCGGAGAGCAGCCCAGGGTGGAGCAGCGCCGCGACGTGTCGCACGACGGACCTCGTCAGAGGTGAAGCGCTCAACTGCACGCCGCGGCGGCGCTTTCCGAAGCGCCCCGCGATGGTTCTCGGCTTCAACACCTACGTCACCGCCCAGACGATTTCTGAGCAGAAGCGCCTCGGTGCGAGAACCTCGCGACTGTTCGTTCCGTGGGCGGGCGTTGAGGCGATCCCGGGGGACTGGGATTGGCAGCAGTCCGATCAGCAGTATGCGCAGCTGGTGGGCGCAGGTCTGCGGCCGTTGATCGTGGCGGTCGGCTCGCCCTGCTGGGCGCGTCCCGGGATGGGCTGCAACGACCTGCTGTTCACCGGTCCGCCGAGGCCATCATTCGACGGCGCTTGGACTCAATACGTCCGCGAGCTGGCGCTCCGTTATCCCGCCGCCATCGGGATCGAGATCTGGAACGAGCCAAACCTCGTCTCGATGTTCTGGCCTCGCGTCGATCCGGTCCGCTACACGCAGCTACTGAGGGAGGCGTACCGGGCGATCAAGGCCGTCGACCCGAGGATGCCGGTGGTCAGCGGTGGGCTGATCGCGAGCGCGATCTCGGGCTGGTCGCCGGCCGGGGAGGGCGATGGCCCGTTTCTGGCGGGGATGTACGACGCCGGGGCCGGATCGGTCATGAACGCTATCGGCGCGCACCCATATCCCGCTGTGGTCAACTCGGCCGGGCGGCCGGTTGCCTGGAGGGCCGCGGCGATGGAGCAATCGCTTCAGCGCCTCCGCGCCGCCCGTCGCGCGGCCCACGCCCACCAGCCAATCTGGATAACCGAGGTGGGGGAGTCGACCACCACCGAGCACGGCTTTCCGCCTGCCGTGAGCGCATCGCGGCAGGCCCGCGACCTCGCGACGATGATCACGGAAGCTCGGGCCGACGGCGACGTGCGGGTGATGATCATCCACACGCTCGAGGACGAGGCGCCGGACCTGATCCTCAACCTCGTTGGGCAGCTGAGCGGGCAGCTGTTCGGCGACGATGTCTTCTTCGACGCGGTCCAGGCGGGGTTCGGGATATTCACCTCTTCGTGGGCGCCGAAACCCGCTGCCTGCGTGGTCAGCAGGCTTCTTCACGGCTCGCTGGTCTGCTGATCAGCCGGGCCGATTGTCAGACGGGGGATTCCCCGACAACTGACGGCCGAGCTTCTTCGCCGCCCCCACCAGGCCACCGCTTCTCGCGCGGACGACGCTCGGCTGGGGGGGAGGTGGCTGCGCGGGGGGCGGTGGCGGTTCAAGCCGCTGTGACGCCTGGAGCTGCGGTTCGGGTTCCGGTTCAGCCGTGCTCGGGCCGGGTTCCGGTTCCGGTTCCGATGCGCTCGGCTCCGGTTCCGGTTCCGATGCGCTCGGCTCCGGCTCCCGATCAGCCGCCACCGTCCCCGGCTCCTCCCACCCGGTCGACTCGGCGAATGCCCGCTCTGCTTCCTGCATCCGGGCCGCGGTGGCCTGGCAGGCGGGACATCGCTTGAGGTGCTCATGCATCTGACGGCTTTCGGCCCCGAGCTCTCCGTTGGCAAGCGCGCCCAACAGCTCCGGCATCGCGAGGCAGATGTCCGATGTCGGCTGCTCGACCACGAATCGGCTGGCAGCGGCCGATCTGGTGCCCGCCAGCAGCAGATCTCCCAGCGGCGGCTCTTCCATCGCCGCCTCGCGGACGCGCGCGACGAAGTCCACGAACGAGGCTTCTACTGCCTCATCGACAGCCTCGGCCTGGCACGCGTGCGCACAGTACGACCGCACCTTGCGGACGTGCGCGTCGTGAAACCCGGCCAGTGTGTCGGGGTTGCCCTCGGCGATCTGACGTGCGAGAGACGGATGCTTTTCGAGGAGAGACGGATGCTGTTCGAGGGGGGCCTGAGCCCGCTCGGTCTCGCCGGGAATCCACTGTCCCGCGGTTGTTACGTCGGGGCTCGGGGCGCGTTCGGGTGCGGCCGGCGCCGGGACCTGCTCTCCTGCCTGAATCCACTTGGACGACTCGTCCGAGTTCACGTCGGCTCTCCATCTCCTCGGATTCCGCACCCGCGAACGGCGGTTGGCGATTCTACGATCCGACCTGGCGGCGGACCCGGAATCACGCGCCCGGCCATGAGATGCTCGCGAACGTCTTGATCCTGGCTCGCAGCACCAGATGCGGTGCGAGCGCGCGGCGCGCATAAAAGATCCCCCCGCGAGTCGTCCGAAGGCGGAGCTTCGTCCGCCACCCGTGGCCGGTCCCGTTCTGGATCGACACCGTGCCGGCAAGCGGCGCGTGACCCCATATCGTCACGATCCCCTTGCGGCCTCGCTTGGCCACGAACGGAAACCGGAACGCTGTGGCGGCGGGCTTCGGGTGTGCGCTGGAGAAGAACAGTCCATCGCCGAGCGCCCCTGGGACATCGCTGTCGGCGATCAGGAACCAGAACATGTGAGTGATGTGCTGCTGCCAGAAGGCGAAGAACGCGGCCGAGAGTAACCGCGCCTGCCTCAGCAGCGGCAACCCGTAGGAAGCGGGTGGCTTGGAGTTCCACGAGATCTCCGTCACCCAGAGCGGTTTGGGACCAATCGGCCTGACGAGGCGCTTGTGCACAGCCACGGCCACAATGTGCCTCAGCCGCCACATGTCCGGGATGGCTACGTCGTAACGGTCGAACGCACGATGCGTCGGGGTACTGGCGTACGGATGGTGGTCGATCGCGTCGAAGTGCGCGGGGTTAGGACAGTACTCGCGGCGAAGCCGGTCTCCTCTGAGGCACAGCACCTCGCGTAGGAAGATCACCGGATGCATCCTGATTCCGCCGGGTGGGTCGCCGTAGGGATCTAGGCCCGCGAGCAGCACCTTCGCCTTCGGTTGGATCGTCTTCACGTTGAAGTAGATGGCGTTCAGCAGCCGCCTGTATATGTATGGACTCTCCGGCATCAGGCGTCCGTTGCTCGTCTTCCGCCAGACGGGCGAGACCTGAATGCTGATGTTCGGCTCGTTCCAGGCCTGGTAGTAGGTGACGCGCGGGAGGAAGTGCCCCGGACGCTGCGGGTCGGGGAAACGGCCGGAATAGCGCTTGGCCACGGCACGCGCGAACTGCCCCACCGCCGTGACGTTCGGACGCCACGAGTGCTCGCCCGGCGGGGCGCCCCTGCCCAGTGCCCACGTTGGCGGATAGCCGATCTGGATCAGGATCTTGATGTGCTGCGCCGCCGCATCGCGCACCGCGGGGTCGAGCCAGCTCCAGTCGTACGCCGGATCGGCGGGGTCGGTGGGGTGCGCCGGGGGGGTTGGCGCGATGAACTGCCAGTAAGCGCCGAGCCGCACCCACGTCGTCCCGATCCGCTTCGCCCGCGCGAACCACGCATTGCGCGTGGCGTCGGTCTGTTGAGGATTCAGGAACGTCGGGTCGTCGACGATGCCCTGCGAAATTGATCCGGGACCAGGGAGGGCGAGGCCTCCCGTGCCACGGCCCGTCCTCGGTCCGGCAGCGCTGGTCGCAGCGCACGCCGCCAGCAGCGATGCGAACGTAAACGCGAGCAGTCGGCACCCCTGCCTGTGGCCGGCCCGAGTCAGATCGGGATCCCCCAAAGTGGGAACCAGCGCGTCATCTCGGGCTCGACCGGCAGCTCGCCGCCCATCTGCGCCTTCAGCACCAGCTCGCGCTCGTTATCGCGCTGCTGCTCGCCGCCGGCCGGGACGAACGGGTAGAAGGCGCCGCGCTTGTAGTTGTAGATCCAGTACAGCGGCCGTTTCTGGGAATCCTCGAACGAGAACACCGCGCACAGGACACGCTCGCCGTAGCCGCCGGTCTCCAGCGCACCGCTGACCGCGTTGATCCCCACCACGAGCTCGTCGAAATCCTTGCCGCGGAGGATCAGCCAACGGAAGCCGAAGCTGTCATCGGAGCTGTCGACGGTGGTCCCGCTGTCCTTAGCCGTGGCCCTCACGAGCTCCTCGGTATCGCGCACGATCGACTGGAAGTCGGCCGTGGCGAGGGGTTGGAACACGATCGCCGCCGCCCCGCGCGAGCTGATCTCGAGCTCGGTCTCAAGCTTCACGTAGGCAGTGCTCATCGCGAACAGCCGGTCGGGTGCCGGACCCGCCAGCTTGCGTTTGCCCGTGAGCACGTCGAGGAACCCCATGCGCCAACGATTATCGCCTACCGGCGGCGTGCGCGATCCGCTCCGGCGGGCGCGGAGGACCACAGCATTGCCGCTAGGCAGTGCCCTGGAGCTGCGCCTCGAGCCGCTGCAGCGCGGCGATCCGGGCCTCGAGCGGGGGATGCGTCGAGAACAGCGTGGCGATGGTCTGCTTCGCCTTCGGCGGGAAGATGTAGAAAGCGGCGAGCTCGCCGTTGGCCGCGCGCAGATCGCGCTGCGGAATCTGCTCCATACCGCCGCTGATCTTGACCAGTGCCGAGATCAGCGCGCTCGGGCGGCCGGTGATGATCGCCGAGCCGCGATCGGCAGCGAACTCGCGGTAGCGCGAGAGGGCCTGCAGGAGCACGAACGAGATCATGTAGACGAGCGCCGAGACGGCGATCACCACAAGCCAGCTCGGGCCATTGTCCTCGTCGTCGCCGCCCCAGGCGCCGAACCAGAAGCCCATCTGGACGATGAAGGAGGCGACCGAGGCGAAGAAGCTCGCCAGCGTCATCACCATCACGTCACGATTGGCGACGTGGGTGAGCTCGTGGCCGAGGACGGCTTCGAGCTCCGCCGGCGTCAGCAGGTTGAGGATCCCGGTCGTGGCACAGACCGTCGCGGTCTTCGGCGAGCGGCCGATCGCAAATGCGTTCGGCATCGACGTGTCGGCGATCGCGACCCGTGGCTTGGGCAGATCGGCCTGAATGCAGAGGCGCTCGACGATCGCGTGGAGCTCGGGCGCCTCCTGCGGGCTGACCTCGCGAGCGCCCATCGAATAGGCCGCGATCTTGTCTGACGTGAAGAACTGGACGAGGAACACGACGGCCGCGATCAGAGCGACGGTGACCGCTCCGGCGCCGGCGGCGATCAGCACGCCGATCAGCACGGCGTAGACGAGCCCAAGCAGGAAAAGGGTCAGCAGCATCCGGGCCTGGAGCCCGCGATCACGGCCAAATGAGGTGGGTGAAGCCATGGTTTGCAACCAATGTTGGCAGAAGGCCCGCGCGGACCATTAAGGATTGTCGAAGAGTTGGTAGGCGGCTACTGAACGCGCCAGTGACCGATGTTGTCACCTGTGGGCACGCTCCCACTCGATCGTGCGCCGCAGCCCCTCCTCGAGGTCGACCGACGGCGCCCAGCCGGTGAGCGCGGTGAGCTTGTTCGCATCGACCCACTGGCGATCGATCTCCCCCGCGGGCGTCCCGGCGCCGCGCACGTCCGGCTCGAGATCGGCGTTTGCGAGCCGACAGATCAGTTGCACCACGTCGAGGACACGGTGGGGCCGGCCGCCGCCCGCATTGAACGCCTGACCGCACGCCTCGGTGCCGTCTCCCAGCGCCCGCCAGATGGCCAGATAGGCCTCCACAGCGTCCTCGACGTAGAGGAAGTCACGCTCCGGCGATCCGTCGGAGCGGACCACCGGTCGACGGCCGGCGAGGACGGCGTCGATCGCCTCCGGGACGAGCCTTGAGGCGTTGGTGTCGCCTCCTCCGTACAGGTTGGCGAACCGCGTCACCGCGACCGGCAGCCCGAACGTGTGCCAATAGGACCGGGCGAGCAGATCGGCCGCCGCCTTGGAGACGTCGTAGGGGTAAATCGGCTGTAGCGCGAGATCCTCACGGTAGGGCAGCTCGGAGTGCGGCCCGTAGGCCTTGTCGGACGAGGCCACGATCACGCGCTCGGCGCCGTGCAGCCGGCACGCCTCGAGGACCTGCCAGGTGCCGCGGATGTTCGTCTCGAAGGTCGAGATCGGCGAGTGGTTGGCCGTCGGGACGATCGTCTGGGCGGCGAGGTGGAACACGCTCTGGACCTCATACTCGGCCAGCGCACGGGCGATCAGGCCCTCGGCGCAGATGTCGCCGTCGACCACGTTGACTCGGCGTTCGAGGTCCATCAGGCGCAGGGCCGCGCGCGCCGGGTCGTCGCGGCGCAGCACTGTGACGGCGGCGCCTCGCTCAACGAGCGCCCGCACCAGCCAGCTGCCAAGCAGCCCGTAGGCGCCCGTGACGAACGTGCGGTGCCCGCTCAGCTCCACAGCTTCCACGGCGCCTGGCCCGTGCTCCACATGTCGTTGAGGACAACCGCGTCCTTATAAGTGTCCATGCACTCCCAGAAGCCCTCGTGGCGGAAGGCCCGTAGCTCGCCGGCCGCCGCCAGCCGCTCGAGCGGCTCGCGCTCGAGCACGGAGTCGTCCTCGAGGATCTCGAGCACCGACGGCTCGAAGCAGAAGAAGCCGCCGTTGATCCAGCGCTCGCTGCGCGGCTTCTCGACGAAGCCGCGGACGAGGCCGTCACTGCTCAGCTCCGCGACGCCGAACGGGAGCTCGGGCCGGACCACGGTCATCGTCGCGCGCGCTCCGAGTTCGGAGTGCTCGGCCAGAAGGGCGGCCAGGTCGATGTCGGCCACGCCGTCGGCGTAGGTGGCGCAGAACGGATCATCGCCCAGCGCCGCCGCGGCGCGTCGCAGACGCCCTCCGGTGGGCGTGTCGAGGCCCGTCTGGAGGCAGTCGATCGCCGTGTCCGCCGGCCAGGTCTGATCCCGGGCGAACTGCTCGATCGACTCCGCGCGGTATCCCGTCAGCAGCACGAAGCGGCGGAAGCCCTGCGCGAGATAGATGTTGATCACATGCCACAGAATCGGCTTGTCGCCGATCTCGACCAGCGGCTTGGGGATCGAGGGCACGTGCTCCTGCAGCCGCGTTCCGCGGCCACCGCAGAGAATCGCGACCCGGGGCAGCACGGCGGCGATTATCGGGGATCTGTCCGGGCCGGGCGGGCTGCCCACGTTGGAGCGCGGATCGCGGGGGTTGACCTAATCTCCTCCGAGTGCAGCCGGAGATTCATGTTCTCGGAGTCTCGCTCAAGACGTTCGGGATTGTGTTCGCGTGCGGATTCATCGCCGCGGGCGCGATTCTCATCCGGCGTTTGCGAGAGCTTGGCAAGCCCGGCGACTGGGCCTACGAGGTGGCCTTCGCCGCGCTGGTCGGCGGCCTCGTGGGAGCGAGGGTCTACTTCGTGATCGAGAACTACCACCAGGTCAAGCACGACCTGCTGGGGAGCCTGTTCTCGGGCTCGGGGCTGGTCTGGTACGGGGGCGTGATCGGTGGCGCGATCGCCGTGATCGCGTGGGCCAAGTGGCGCGGGATGCTGAGCGTCGCCCTGCTCGACCTGTGCTCCGTGCCCCTGGCGATGGGCTACGCGATCGGGCGCATCGGCTGCCAGCTCTCCGGTGACGGCGACTACGGCAAGGTCTCGAGCCTGCCGACCGCGATGAGCTACCCCCACGGCACGGTGCCGACCCCGCCCGGTGTGACCGTGCTGCCGACGCCGATCTACGAGACGCTGGCGATGGGGATCGTGGCCTGGTGGCTGTGGCGGATGCGCGATGCGTTCCGGCCCGGGGCGCTGTTCGCGTTCTACCTGCTCCTGTCTGGGGTCGAGCGGCTCCTGATCGAGTTCATCCGCCGGAACCACCGCGTCGCGCTCGGGATGACCGTGCCACAATTCGAGAGCATCGCGCTGATCGTGGCGGGCCTGGCGTGGCTCGCATTGCTCTCGCGCAGCGGGGGAGTGCGGCTGGCCGGCGGACGCCCCGCGGTCGCGACGGCATAGAAAGTTGGGAAAAAGTCACTAAAGCTTTTCGAAGGGCTGCCGATAAATGACACAGGTGCGTGCCACTCGGGCATACGTTGCGGGCTTGGGAACGGCTGGCTCTCTGCTGGCCGGCGCCGCGATCCTGTTCGTGCTCGCGAGCGCCGTGGTCTCGTTCCGCGGCTGGCCGCAGGTCGGCGCGCAACCCTCAGCGGCTTCGGTCGTCGTCTCGCCGACGCAGGTGGCCTCGGGTTCGAGCACATCCCAGCGTCTTCTGGCCGCGGTGGCGGCCAGCGGCGCGGCGACGGCAGCCGCGCCCGGCGGGGCCACGGGCACCAGGGCGGCCGGCGGAGCCGGCGGCGGCGGAGCCGGCAGTAGCACTGGCGGCCACGTCACGATCGTCTCCAAGTCGCTCCCGGGCGGCGGCGGAGGCGGAGGCGTGAGCAACCCGCCGGGATCGACGAGCACCGGCGGTGGCGGTGGTGGCGGCGGCACTGGATCCGGCGGCGGCTCGACGGGCGGTGGCATCGGCGGCACGATCAGCCAGACGGCCGGAGCGGTCGGTGGCACGGTCTCGCATACCGGAGCCAACCTCGGTGGCACCGTGACCTCGGTGGCGGGAACGGTCGCCAGCGGAGTGGGCCATCTCAGCCCGGCGCTCGGCGGGCTCGTCAGTCACACCGGTCAGACGCTCGGCACGACGATCAGCGGCGCCACCGGGGCCGCGGGCAGCACGGTGTCGTCCACCGGCAAAGCCGTCGGCGGTCTCCTCGGGGGACTCACGCACCACTGAAGGCGCGGGCGATGAACTTCAGGCTGACGGCCTGGAGTTCGTGATCGTGCTGCACGGAGCGGTGGTGACCGCCCGGCACGGCGATCAGGCGGCTGTCCGGGTGCGCGAGCGCCGAGGCCAGCTCCCGCGAGTGCTCGACGGGCACCTGTTCGTCGCCCTCGGCGTGCAGGAGCAGCACCGGCGCCTCGAGCGACCCGGCGAGCGCGTGCAGGTCGTGCTCGGCCAGGAAGCGGTCGAACTCGCCTGCGTCAACCTCGAACGAGAAGGCGCCCCGGTCCAGGCCTCGACGTAGGCCCGCCGAGCTCGCGGGGCAGATCGCGACCACTGCGGCGGCGCGGCACGACGGGGCCGCGACCAGCGCCAGATACCCGCCCATGCTCGATCCCCTCAGCGCGACCGGGCGGGCCTCGCCGATCGCGTCGCGCAGCACTCCGGCCATCGCCGCGATGTCCTCGAGCACGCGACCATCCATCGGACCGTGGCTCTCGCCGTGTCCGCGGGCGTCGAACGTGAGCGCCGCGAATCCGAGCGGCAGCGCCGCGCGCGCGAAGTCGTAGTGGCTCTCCTTGCACGACCCGGCGCCGTGCAGGACGACGATCCCGCCCGTTGCGGACCCGTCCGCGGGCATCCACAGCGCGTAGGCGAGTCCCTGTTCGACCGCGATTTCGGCCGGCAGGACCGGCGTGATCGTGCGGCGTCGGCTCACGCTCCGATGATCCCATGCCGTGGGGCTCATGACATGATCGGGGCCGTGACCCTGACCACCGCCACGATCTCGCATGTCTACCCGCACGGGACGCGCGTGAACGAGCACGGCCGGCTCGAGATCGGGGGTTGCGACGCGGTCGAGCTCGCGAGGAGTTTTGGGACCCCGGCCTACATCGTCGCCGAGGACGACCTTCGCATGCGAGCCCGCGCGTTCCTGGATGCGCTGGCCTCGCGCCACGGCGACTACGACGTGCTGTTCGCCTCCAAGGCGTTCCCGTGCACGGCCGTCTACCGCGTCCTGGCTGAGGAGGGCCTGGCCTGCGACGTCGCCTCCGGGGGCGAGCTGGCGCTCGCGCTACGGGGCGGCTTCGACCCGGCCCGGATCTACTTCCACGGCAACGCCAAATCCCGTCGGGAGCTCTCGGAGGCGCTGGACGCGAACGTCGGCCACATCGTGGTGGACTCCTTCGACGAGGTCGACCGGCTCGAGGCGATCGCGGCGGAGCGCGGGCGCCGGCAGGAGGTCCTGATCCGGGTCACCCCCGACGTGGCCGGCCAAACCCATCACGCGATCTCCACCGGCCAGGCCGACTCGAAGTTCGGCTTCTCCCGCGAGGAAGCCGGCCGCGTAATCGAGCGGCTCACAGCCGCCGAGCACCTCGAGCTCGTCGGTCTGCACTTCCACATCGGTTCGCAGCTGCTCGAGCTGGAGCCGTTCCGGGCCGCGGTGGCGGCGATCGCGGCGCTCGGAGACTTTCCGGTCTACAACCTTGGCGGGGGTCTCGGCGTCGCGTACACGGCCTCGCAGCAGCCGCCATCGATCGGCGACTACGTCGAGACCGTGGTGAGCGCCGTGCACGAGCTGCTCGGCTCCGGCAAGCGCCTCCTGCTCGAGCCCGGCCGCGCGCTCGTTGCCAACTCCGGGGTAACGCTGTACACGGTCGAGACGGTGAAGCGCAACGTGTCCAGCTGGGTCGCGGTTGACGGCGGGATGTCGGACAACCTGCGCCCGATGCTGTACGGCGCCGTGTACGAGGCGCTGATTGCCGATCGCGCCAACGCCTCGGCGACCGAGCGCTGCCAGGTGGCGGGCAAGCACTGCGAATCCGGCGACGTGATCGTTCGTGACGCGCCGCTGCCCGATCCGGCGCCCGGCGACGTCCTGGCCACTCCGGCCACCGGGGCCTACGGGTACTCCCTGGCGAACAACTACAACGGCGTTCCCCGCCCGCCGGTGATCTTCTGCCGGGACGGGGAGGCGCGCGTCGTGGTCCGGCGCGAGCGCTACGAGGATCTGGCGGGCCGCGATGCCTGACGAGACCTTCCGCGTCGGTCTGCTCGGATACGGGACGGTCGGATCGGCGTTCGCCGAGCTGCTGCCCCAGCACGCCGAGCGGATCCGCGTCGTGACCGGCCTGCGCCCCGAGATCGAGGGGGTCCTCACGCGCAGCCGCGGCTCGTTCGACGAGCTGCTCGAGCGATCCCATCTGATCGTCGAGCTGATCGGAGGGATCGACCCGGCGCGCGAGTACGTGATGCGGGCGCTCGAGTCGGGCAAGCATGTCGTCACGGCCAATAAGCAGCTGCTCTCCCAGCACGGCGAGGAGCTCTGGGACGCGGCCCGGACCAACGGGGTGCAGCTGCGGTTCGAGGCCGCCGTGGCCGGCGTGGTGCCGGTTATCCGGGTCGTGCAGGAGTCGCTGGCCGGCGCGACGATCGACCGGATCCACGGGATCGTGAACGGGACGACGAATTTCATCCTCACCGAGATGGCGCGGACCGGGATGAGCTACGACGAGGCGCTGGCCGAAGCGCAGCGTCTCGGCTATGCCGAGGCCGACCCGTCCGAGGACGTCGACGGCCGCGACGCCGCTGCCAAGATGGCGATCCTCGCCCGGCTCGCCTTCGACACGCCCGTGCACCTCGATCAGGTCCGCTACACCGGGATCGAGCACATCCAGCCCGATGACCTCGAGTATGCGCGGGAGCTGGGGCTCGGCCTCAAGCTGATCGGCACGGCGGAGCGGATCGACGGGAAGCTGTCGGTCCGCGTGCACCCGGCGTTCCTGTACCCGGGGCATCCGCTCGCCTCGGTCGGGGGGCCGTTCAACGCGGTCACCGTGGAATCGAAGGCGATCACCGAGATCACGATGTCCGGCCCCGGCGCCGGCGGGCCACAGACCGCGACGGCGGTCCTCGGCGACGTGATCAGCGCGATGATCCCCCCGGCCTCGACGCCGCCCACGACCGGCCGTCTGGAGATCGTCCAGGACGTCGTGTCAGCCTTCTACCTGCACCTCGAGGTGGCCGACGAGCCCGGCGTTCTGGCCCAGGTGGCGCAGCTGCTGGCGCAGGAGGACGTGTCGGTGAAGTCCGTGGTCCAGAAGGGCCTCGGCAACCAGGCGCGGCTCGTGATGGTCGTCCACCCGGTGCTCGAGTCCCGGTTCGAGAAGGCGATGGCGCTGATCGCTGAGCTCGAGGTCCTGCGCACGCCGCCGCGGGCCATCCGTGTGCTCGAGGAGGAGTTCGGATAGGGTCTCCGCGCTTCGATGCGCGCGATCCAGATCGTCAACCTGAACGGCCCGGACGAGGCCCTCGAGCTCGCCAGCTCCCCGAGCCCGAGGCGTCGCACATGATGACGCCCGGGAAGGGCGTGATCGTCGAGGTCAAATCGGCCGGCGTCTCGTTTCCCGAGGTGCTCCAGACTCGTGGCGAGTACCAGTTCAAGCCGCCGCTGCCGTTCGTCCCCGGGAGCGAGGTCGGCGGGATCGTCCGCTCGGCCACCGACGGCGCGTCGGTCAAGCCGGGGGACAGGGTGGCCGCGTTCTGCATGCTCGGGGGATTCGCCGAGGTCGTGGTGGCGCCGGAGTTCTTCTGCTTCCCGCTCCCGGACGAGCTCGACTTCGACCAGGGCGCGAGCCTGGTCCTCAACTACCACACCGCCTACTTCTGCCTGAAGCTGCGCGGCCGCCTGGCCGAAGGAGAGTGGGTCCTGGTGCACGGCGGCGCCGGCGGCGTCGGCACCGCGACCATCCAGGTGGCGCGCGGGCTCGGCGCCAAGGCGATCGCCGTGGTCTCGAGCGACGAGAAGGAGCGCGTGGCCCGCGAGGCCGGAGCCGACGCGGTGGTGCGCTCGGACGGGGCGTGGAAGGACGAGGCCAAGGAGATCTCGGGCGGTGGGGTGGACATCGTTGTGGATCCGGTCGGGGGCGATCGCTTCACCGACAGCATCCGCTCCCTGCGCGAGGGCGGTCGGGTGGTGGTCGTCGGATTCACGGGTGGCTCGATTCCCGAGGTCAAGGTCAACCGGCTCTTGCTGGGTAACGTCGAGATCGTCGGCGCCGGCTGGGGCGCCTACGTGATGGCAAAGCCGCAGGTCACGCTCGAGATCGGCGCAGCGGTCAGCGATCTGATCGGACAGGGCTTCGTCCGCCCGATCGTCGGCGCGCGGTTCCCGTTTGAGCGCGCCGCCGACGCGCTGAACGCGATCGACCGGCGCGAGGCCGTCGGCAAGGTGGTTCTCGAGGTCTGAGGGCCTTCGAGGCCCCTACGCCGCCCGGCGCCGCTCGACGGCCTCCCCGGGCAGGCGAATCCCGACCGCCCCGTCGTCGCGGACCTGTGGGGTCGGCCTGCCGCGCTCGATCCGCCGACGCTCGGTGCGGGCGACGAGTTCGAACGACTTCGTGTTCCACCCGCGGGTCAGCGGCCCGGGTGTGACGCGCCGGGCCGAGCGCACCGCGCCCGCCACGCCCTGGAACGCCCTCTGCTGCGAGCGGGAGTAGGGGATGCCGTACAGCTCGCGCACCCGGGCCGGCAGGCTCCCGAGCATCAGCAGGTCGTGGACCCGCTTGCCCGGCTGGTGCAGACGCGGGAGCGGGATCTCGAAGGCCGTCGCGTAGCCGATGTAGCGCGCCTCGTCGGTCAGGCACATCTCCTGGCTCGCGAGCTTGCCCTCGTACCAGGCGCGAAACTCGGCGTGGCTCGCCGGGACCGCCTCACCAGGCATTCCGAACAGCTCACCGAAGCGGATGTAGTCCTGCCACAGCGCCTCGCGCTCGCGCGCCGACAGGGGGCGGACGAGGAGTTCGTAGAAGTACTGGGCCGAATCGGCGATCACCGCGACGGTCCACAGCATCAGCTCGGGATCAAGGGCGGAGTAGGGGGTGCCGGCGGGCGTGATCCCGACGTCCTCGGACAGCGTCCCCTTCACGCGGAGGTGCAGCTTGCGCACATAGGCGAGCACGCGGTCGGCCTCGTCTTGACTGCCGAAGTAGACCTTCTCGAACGCGTTGCCCGTGTGGACGAGGCGCTTGAACGGTGTCAGCCTCGCGTACGAGTGCTCGCTCGTGCCAACGTAATTGAGCGGCATCAGGGCGCCGATACAGAGGGCGCGCTGGCCGTAGAGCAGGCCGACGAGATGCTCCTCGTGCACACGACGAAGAACCGAGGTCCCGCGGGGAAAGTAGCCGGTGTCCGTTGGCATCACTGGAATCTGCAAACGGTCGTTATCAGATCGTATCGAATCTCTGGGACACTGTGCCCGGTGCCACGAGTCAGCTCCGGGGTCTATGGCGGCGTCGACGCCTCGGAGCGGCGCAGTCGCCGCCGGGCCCAGCTGATCGAGGCCGGGTTGGAGCTGCTCGGGACCCAGGGGTGGCAGAGCGCCACCGTGCGCGCGATCTGCACGCGGGCGAAACTGACCCCCCGCTACTTCTACGAGAGCTTTCACGACCGCGACGAGCTGCTGCTCACCGTGTTCGACGAGATCGCGCGGGAGGGCGCGCTGGTGGCCGTGCAGGCGCTGGCCGAGGCCGGCGACGATACGCGCGCGAACGCCCGCGCGGCGATCGGCGCGTTCGTCGAGCTGGTGACCGACGACCCCCGCAAGGCGAGGGTCCTGTTCGTGGAGATGGGGTCCGAGGCGCTGGGCAAGCGCCGGTCCGAGACGCTGCGGGGTTTCGCCAAGCTGGTCGCTGATGAGGCCCGGAGCTTCTACGGGATGCCCGACGCGAGCGACCCGCTGGTGCAGACAACGGCGCTGATGCTGGTGGGCGGGCTGGCCGAGACACTGATGGCCTGGCTCGACGGGACGCTCGCGATCACGCGCGAGCAACTGGTGGAGGACTGCGCCGATTTGTTCGTCGCCGCCGGCGAGGCTTCGGTGCGCTTGGTGCGGGCCAGGACCCACAAGCGTTAGCTTTCCGCGGCATGGGGCTGATCGAGCGCTACCGAGAGCGGCTGCCTTTCTCCGACGGGGACCCCGTGGTCTCGCTGGACGAGGGCTCGACCCCGCTCGTGCTAGCGCCGCGCCTGTCCGAACGGGCGGGGACCGAGGTCTGGCTCAAGATCGAGGGCGCGAACCCGACCGGGTCGTTCAAGGATCGCGGCATGACCTGCGCGGTGTCGGCGGCGGTGCGCGAGGGCGCCCAGGTGGTGATCTGCGCCTCCACCGGCAACACCGCGGCGTCCACCGCGGCCTACGCGGCGCGCGCCGGGCTGCGCGGCGCGGTGATCGTCCCCGAGGGCAAGATCGCAACCGGCAAGCTGGCTCAGGCGCTGATGCACGGCGCCCGCGTGGTCGCGCTGCGCGGCAACTTCGACCAGGCGTTGATGCTCGTCCGCGAGCTCGCGGCCAAGCACCCGGTGGCGCTGGTCAACTCGGTCAACGAATTCCGGATCGAGGGCCAGAAGACCGCGGCGTTCGAGGTCGTCGAGGCGCTCGACGGCGACGTCGACGCGGTCTGCCTGCCGGTCGGCAACGCAGGCAACATCACTGCCTATTGGAAGGGCTTTCGCGAGATGGATTGCCGCCCTCGGATGCTCGGGTTTCAGGCCGCCGGAGCGGCGCCGCTGGTCCATGGGGCGCCGGTCGAAAATCCCGAGACGATCGCGAGCGCGATCCGGATCGGCAACCCGGCCCGCTGGGAGGAGGCGATGGACGCGATGACCTCCTCCGGCGGCGCGGTCAGGGCCGTGACCGATGAGCAGATCCTCGACGCGTACCGGTTCCTGGCCGCCAAGGAGGGCGTGTTCTGCGAGCCGGCCTCCGCTGCCGGCGTGGCGGGCCTGCTAGCCCACGGCGCCCCCGACGCCCGCCGCGTCGTGTGCGTGCTCACCGGCCACGGCCTGAAGGACCCGCAGACCGCGCTCACTCAGGCCGGCGCCGTGGTGCCGTGCGAGCCTGAGCTCGCGGCGATCGAGCACGCGGTGCTGAGATGACCCTCGGCCGCCGGCGTCTGGTGCGCGTGCCGGCGTCCTCCGCGAACCTCGGCCCCGGTTTCGACGTATTGGCCGCCGCGCTGTCCCTGCACCTCGAGCTCGAGGTCGTGGAGAGGGGAAGCTTCGCCGTGCAGACCGAACTGCCGCTCCCCCGCGACCGCTCGAACCTGGTCGTGCAGTCGTTCGAGCGCCTGCGCCCAGCGGACGACTTCGAGTTCCGGATCTCCTCCGAGATCCCGCTCTCGAGCGGCCTGGGATCGAGCGCCGCCGCGATCGTGGCCGGGCTGATGGCGGCCGACCACCTGTTCGAGCTCGACGCCGACGTGTTGGCTCTGGCGAGCGAGTTTGAGGGGCATCCGGACAATGTCGCGGCCGCAGTCGAGGGGGGCTTCGTGATCTGCTCGGACTCGCGCGTGCACCGCTTCGAGCCGCCGCTTGGCCTAGAGGCGGTGCTCGTGGTCCCGCATGAGGGCGTCCACACCGAGGCCGCCAGGGCGGCCCTGCCCGCGACCGTGCCGATGACCGACGCGGTCTACAACGTCGGCCACGCCGCGACGCTCGTGCGCGGCCTGTCGACCGGCGACTGGGAGTTGATCGCGGCCGGGCTCGGGGATCGGCTGCACCAGCCGCACCGCGCCCATATGTATCCCCGCTCCGCCGAGCTGCTCGCGCGGGCCTCGGAACCGGCGATCGGAGCTCTCGGGGCGACGATCTCGGGCGCGGGACCGACCGTCCTGTTCTGGTCGCACTACGAGCAGACCGGCCGCGTGGTGGCGGCGCTGACGCGCGCGACCGAGGGGTGGGCGCGCGTGCTGCGCGCGCCGTTTGAGTCCCAGGGCGCGGACGTGCGCGGGCTATGAGACGGCGGGCTGCGAGTCTCTGAGTAACGGCGCGAGGCGCTCGCGCGCCTCGTCGAGCCCCAGTCGCCTGAGCAGCTCGTCGGCAACGCTCAGGTAGTCGACGGCCAGGTCGCGCCGGTAGTCGATGATCGAGACCGCCCGCTCGGCCGACTCGGCATAGGCGATCGACGCGCGGATCGTCGTGTCGAGGAGCTTGTCGCCGAAATGCTCGCGCAGGGAGTCGAATGCCTCTCGCGAGTGACGCGTGCGCATGTCGGCGATGTTGAGCACGATGCCGAGCCACTCGAGGCCGGGGTTGAGGTTGTCGCGCGCGAGGTCGATCACCTCGAGCGCCTGCTCGACCCCCTGGAGGGCGAAGTACTGCGCCTCGGCGGACAGCAGCGCGTAGTCCGCGGCGACGAGCGCGTTGACCGTCAGCAGGCCGAGCGCCGGCGGGCAGTCGATCAGGATCGTGTCGTAGTCGCCGTCGAGCTCGCGCAGGGCCTTCTTCAGCGTCAGCTCGCGGCCCATCTTGCCGCCGAGCAGCAGCTCCGCCTCAGCCAGACCCAGGTTGGCCGGGATGATCCCGCCGTGGACCGCGTCGCGCGCCTTCGCCTGTCCGGAAAGCACGTCGGCGATCGTCGGCGCGGCGTCGGGATCGACATCGAGGTAGTCCGACAGGTTCCCCTGCGGGTCGAGATCGACGGCGAGCACGTTCAGGCCGACGCGGCTGAAGACGTCGGTCAACGTCCGCACGGCCGTCGTCTTCCCGGTGCCCCCCTTCTGGGAGAGGACTGCGATCGTCGCCATCCGGCCGGACTATAGGGCTCTCACGTCAGCGGTTGCGTGGCGGCGGGCGTCCGGTTCGCGAAGTGAGTCAGGGCCGAGCGAAAGCCCTTCTCGAACGCGAGCGCCTTTGGGTCCACGAGATACCGGGTGAGGCTGAACGACTGCTGTCCGAACGTGGTTTTCAGGAAGGTCTTGGCGCTCAGCGCGATGGCTCCGCTGTCCATTCCGATCTGCCGCATGGTCGTCTGCAGAGAGCCGGCGAGCCCCTGCCTGCGTACCTGGCGGTGGGCGAAGCTGAGGTCCGCGGAACCGATACCGAACAGCCAGCGCTTGTGGGCGAGCGCTCGGGTTACGGCGCGCTGCGCTCCGAGTGCCCGAGTGATGGCGGCGGCGGCTCTGCGCGCGTAGCGGGCCGCCATCCACTCCTGCCACTTCATCCAGTCTTGGCGGGTGCGCTGGTACCGCGCCTCGCTGGCGCGGTTGAGCGAGACCTCCATCGCGAGCACGTTGAGCGTCTCCGTCTGCTGGTCGAGCATTAGCGCATTGATCGACGTCGCCAACCTGCCTCCGACGGCGCCTTCGCGCTTGACGTGCGGACTTGGCAAGGACGGCGGCCGGTAGACCTGCTCGAAGTTCGCGTCCCCGACTTCCGACCCAAGCGCGAACTCGAGCACGCTCCTGGCGGCCGCGTCTGCCGCCTCATACCGCCAGAACTGCCGCAGGGACGCGTCGTGTATACGTCCGGCGAGCGGCGTCTCGAACAGAACCGAGTCGAGCACGAACGAACTCGCCGAATTGGCGAAGTCAAGGAACATCTGGCTCTTCTCCGAGCAGGTCAGAAGCACGCGCCCGGCGCAAGCGGCTTGCGCCACCGCGGCCTCGCTGGTGCCGGTTGCCCCGGGACCTACGCAGCAGACTCCGGCCAGGACCGCCAGGCCGATTCTGCGCGCACACTGAACTCCCAAAAATCGGCGCTTCACCCGCATGCCCGGCAAAGCTAACGACGGCGCGCAACCTGCGCGCCGGTTCCGGCGCGCCAAAGCGCAGCGATCTAGCTGCTGCTCGTGCTGCGCTCGGCCGAGTGCGTGTAGCGCATCCCGGAGATCGCCGGGATGTCGACGAAGTGGAGGTGGTGTCGGCCGATGACGATCTCGTCGGCGTCGGCCAGCGTGCTCCACTCGACCCGCTCACCGTTGACGAACACGCCGTTGAGGCTGCGGTCGTCGAGCACTCGCAGCCCGTCGGGCTGACGCACGATCAGCGCGTGGCGCCGCGACACGGTCGGGTCGTCGAAGCGGATGTCGGCCGCCAGACTGCGCCCGATCCGGGTCCACTCGCGTTGCAAAGCGAAAGCCACGGTCTCGCCGTCCGAACGGCGATAGGCGACGTACTGGCCGGGCTCGTCGATCGCCTCGCGCAGCTCATCGAGCCACGCCTGGTCCTCGACCTCCGGAGTCATGTCCACTGCCGTGGCCTGAGCGGTGGTGAACAGCGACGCGCGAACAAACTCCTTACCGCCGCAGTTCGGGCAGATGGGGAGCTCGTCGACAGCGTCCAGCGACAAGGGGTAATCGCAATCCGTGCACCGAAAGGTTCCGGTCCCCGCAACGCTGCCCGACATCCAAGCTTTCATGGGGCGCTTTCTCCTTTGGTCCTGCAGACTCGCCGAGCCGTCTAATGGGACGACGCCATCATAGCCGGTGCGTCAAAGATCCGATAAAGCATTTGCAATCGGTTAATCACCTTCAACCGGTGTGTTAGGACGGCGCTCGGCACTCTGAACCTCATGACCGGCGACGGACCTGGGACACGATTCAAGGCGATTCTCATGGAAGGAACCGAGTCCTACCCGACGAACACCGAGTGCATGAATCCGTCGGTACGGGACATGCCGGACCTGGAGCTGGCGCTCCTGCGCCGTGGGGTCGACGAGCTGACGGCCGGGCGCGAGCACTGCGCCAAATGCCGGCGGACTCCGCTGATCGGTGAGCGCATGTACGCCTACGCCGGCGGGATGACGCTGTGCGAGCTCTGCCGGGTCCTGCACCGCGACCCGCCGCTCTCCTGGAACCTCGTGCACGGGCCGGAGTTCGGGCACACGATGCGCCTGAGCGACCACCGCGCGGCCGCCTGACGCCGCCGCCCGTCGCACCCCAAGGTTAAGATCCCAGCCGTGGATCCGATCACGGTCTCGACGACGATTGCCAAGCCCCGCGAACAGGTATTCGAATACCTGGCCGACATTGCGAACCACGCCGAGTTCACCGACCACTATCTGGTCGACTGGCACCTGACGCGCGAGGACCCGTACGGGCGCGGGGCGGGCGCGCGTTTCCGGATCAAGGCCCCGCTGAGCCGCTTCTCCTGGGCCGACGTCACCTTCTCCGACGTCCAGGCGCCGTTCCGGATCGTCGAGCGGGGCCGGGGCGGCAAGTACAACCGGATCCGGATGCTCGGCACCTACACCCTGTCTCCCGGTCCGGGGGGGACGACCAAGGTCGAGTACACGCTCGAGACGCTGCCCGCGATGCTGTCCGATCGGCTGCTGGAGGCCTTCGGTGGTCGGGCGTGGAGCAAGCGGCAGGCGGCCAAGGCGATGCGCCGGCTGCGGTCGATCCTCGAGGAGGGACGCAGCCGCGGGCGCCGGACAACCGTGGCGGGGCTCTGAGTAGACTTTCGCCCGCCGTGCGCGCCCGTTTTCAGCCCACCTCTCGCCGCATTCTGCTCGCCGCGCTTGCCGTCGTCGCCGCTCTGGCGCTGGCCGCCTGCGGGCAGGAGTCGCACCCGACGACAGGCGACACCGAGGGCGCCTACGTCGACGCTGGACCGATCACCTACCAGGTGCAGCTCTCGACCCAGCTAAACCCGTACGAGGTCGAGTCCAGGCAGTGGCTGAACGGTGCGACCGCGCCCCCGCCGAGGCCTGACCAGGAGTGGTTCGCGATCTTCCTGTGGGCGAAAAACCAGAGCCCGTCACCGGCCCGGACTGCCAGCACGTTCGACATCATCGACACGCAGGGCGACCGCTACTTCCCGGTCCCGGTCAACCCAGCGGTGAACCCGTTCGTGTGGACGCCGCAGGTCCTGAGCCACGGTGAGACCGAGCCGGTCCCCAACAGCGTCGCGAGCTTCAGCCCGCCGCAGGGTCAGCTCATCCTGTTCAAGATCCCGACCACCGTCTACTCCAACCGGCCGCTCACGCTTCAGATCTTCGCGCCCGGGCAGGAACATCCATCCTCGATCTCCCTCGACCTTTGACGGACGACGATCGGTGGCGCAGTACCAAACCGCCGAGCCGCGGACCGTCGAGTCCGCGCGACCTGCGCTTCGACCCGCTGGCAACGGGAATCGGCGTATTCGTCGCCTTCGCGATCCCGATCGTCGTCGTCGGCTACACCCGCGCGGCGGGGCCCGACAACCTGATCATCGGCGCCGGGGTCGTGATCGGGCTGCTCGCCGGGCTGATCGCCGGACTCTGGGTCGCGCACCGCGACGGGGTCGTCTGGCGCGGCCCGCAGCTTTAGCCCTGCTCCTCGCCCTCGCGAGCGCCGCCTCCGCGCCCGCCGCCGACGCCGGCTGGAGCCAGGCGTTCCCGCTCGCGGAGCCGTTTTCGCTGGACGTGTTCGCGCCGCAGGTCCAGTTCTCGCCGAGCGGCGGCGCGGCGGTCGCGTTCTCGGTTCAGGACATCGACAACCCCGCCACCTCAACCGCGTTCGCCGCCCGCCGCGCGGCCGGCGGGCGGGTGACCCGTGCCCATGCGGTTCCCGGCGCGCAGCAGGCGCTCGGGCTCGCTGCCGATTCGGGCGCGTTCGAGCTGCTCACCGGGGAAAGCGCTGCCAGTCAGGCCTGCTGTGGCTCGGTGTCAGTCGTGCGAATGAGCGCCGCCGGCAGGTTCGGGCGGCCCCATCGGCTGCTTCGCAGCCTCTCCGGCGCAGCGGCCGGTCAGCTCCTGAACGTCTCGGGGCGGCTGATGGCCGCGGTCGCGACCGAGCGCGGCGTCTGGGTCGCGCAGTCCTCGAAGGCCGGCCGCTTTCGCGCCGCCCACCTGCTCACCAGCTCGGATGCGCGCCCGGAGGCGATCTCGGCCGCGCCGCTTGCCGCCGGCGGAGCGATTGTCGCGTGGACCGAGCTCGATCGGCGGTCATCGACGCCGCATCAGGTGTTCGTGGCCAGCGGCGCGACGGACAGCGCCCCGAGCGGAGCGCACGCGGCTCTGAGCGTGCCGAGCGCTCACCGTATCGACGAGCTGTCGATCGTCGGCAGCGCGACGCCCGCGGGCAGCGGCCCCGCGCACACGTTCGGGCCGACGCTCGCGTGGATCGAGAGCTGGTACGACAAACGCGGCCGATACCGCTCCGAGGTCCAGGTGGCCGACCTCGCGCACCCCAAACAGACGCGATCGTTTGCCGTGCCGGGCGAGATCCCGTCGGCTCTCTCCTTTGCCGAGAGCGCCCGCGGCGATCAGCTGCTGAACTGGAAGGCGTGCGACATCGGCGGCTCGTGCTCGGTCCGCGTGGTGCTGCGCCGCGCGGGCCGGCGGTTCGGCACGCCGAAGCGCCTTGGGTCGGTCGACACCGGGGAGGAGCCGGCCGCGACCCTGGCGCCGAACGGCGCCGGCCTCGTCGGCTGGATCGACCGCGGGCGGGTGCTCGCCGCCGGCCTGCCGCGTTCAACCGCACGGTTCGCCGCCCCGCGCGTGGTCTCTGACACGGGGCTTGACGATGGCCTCGCGCTCGGCTTCGGACCGACCGGCACCGCGCTCGCCGTTTGGTCCGAGGGCACGCCGGCGCCGGAGGTCTTCGGCGCGGTCTACAAACGCTGACCGGAAGTCCCGGAAGGTGATCGCCTGTCAGGGGTGCGCGTGCAGCCCGGCCACGAGCACGTCGTGCACGGCCGGAGCGGCCGTCGCGCCGCCGGCTCCCTGCTCGGGGAACAGGGCGCCGACCACGATCCGCGGATGTCCGACCGGGGCGTAGCCGACGAACCACGCGTCGGTATTCGAGGCGGCACCCGCGCCCGGGCCGCTCGTGGTGTCGCGCAGCTCCGCGGTGCCCGTCTTGCCGGCCACCGTCACGCCCGGGATCGCGGCCGCCGTGCCGGTCCCGAACTGCACGACCGCGATCATCATCTGCTGAACCTCGTGCGCGATGTGCCGCGTGACGACGTGCACGAAACGCGGGCGCTGGTGCGCCGCCAGGGTCGGGAGCGGCCGACGGCCGCCGTCGGCGATTGTCGCCGCGACGTCCGTCATCTCGAGCGCCGAGGTCAGCACCTTGCCCTGGCCGATCGCCGACGAGCCGACGTCGAGGTTGCCGCCGATCGTGCTCGCGGACGGGATCTCGCTCTCGGCCGCGCCCGGGATCGACGGTGGCTGGTTGAAGCCGAAGCGCTCGGCGATGCTGACCAGCCGGGCGGCACCGAGCCGAGCCCCGAGCGGCGCGAACACCGAGTTGCAGGAGACTGCAAACGCGTTCAGGAAGGTGCCGCCGCACGCCTCGCCATTGGCGTTCTGGAGCGTGTACCCGTCGATCGTCGAGCTCGTCTCGATCGGGAAGGTGTCGGTCAGCTTGACGATGCCGGCCTCCAGCGCGCCTGTTGCGGTGATGATCTTCATCGTCGAGCCGGGTGGCTGCAGCGCTGAGAAGGCGACGCCGGCGAGCGCGTACAGCGCGCCGGTGCGAGGGTTCATCGCCGCGATCCCGGCGTACCGGCCGGCCATCGCGGTGATCGCCGCGCGCTCGATCGTCGGGTCGATCGTGGTCGTGACCGACCTGCCCGGGACCGGCTTGGTGTGCGCCAGCACCCGGTGCCCGGCGAGCAGCTTGCCCCCGGGCGTTCCGGCGAGCTGGACCTCGAAAATTCGCTCGAGGCCGTCGAGCCCGACCTTCGCGTCGGGCGGGTAGCCGAGCGCCGCGTACTCCGCCGCGTTCGCGGCCGGAATCGGGCCGAGGGTGCCGACGATCTGGCCGGCGACGTCGGGGATCGGGGAGGTGCGCGCCGGCCCCTGGGCCAGCGGCGTTCCGTCGTCGGCGAGCAGGTCGGCGCGGGACGGCAGCGACACATCGCGACCGATCACCTCCCCGGGCCTCAGGCCGGGGAATAGGAGCGAGCCCTGGAAGTGCACGTGCGCGCCCGAGCCGCTGCCCGTGAGCGGCACGTCGAGGATCTCGCGCAACGTTCCGAACAGACGCGTCCGCACGCGCGTCCGCACCGGGATCACGTCGCCGGTGCGGCTTCCGACATGGAGGGGGACGAGCGCGTCGAGGGTTGCGGTGCCCGCGGCAGCGCCGAGCTCGGTGGCGAACCGCGCCTCGCTGATACGCGCCTTCGAGGCCGGGTCGAGCAGCGAGTACATGCGCGTGTAGTCGCGGTGCTCCCACGCGGTCACGTAGTTCGTCACGAGCTTGCGCTCGGCGCGCCCGGGAGCGGTGGCGCTGATGATCCCGAACACGAACGCGACGGCCGCCACCACGACGAGCGGAAGCGCGCGAGTGAACAGCCGACGTCTGCGCGGCCTATGCCCCGAGCGTGGCGGCCTGCGCGCCACGATTGCACCTGCTTGTGCCACCTCAGCGAATAAAGGTAGAAGATGTGGCACCCGGCAGCGCACTCGTTCACGGGATAACGCTGCCCTAACCTCCACAAGGTGACAGTGATCGACTGGTTGATCGTCGCCTTCACGGCGTTGCTCGCGTTCTACGGTTACCTGCAGGGCTTCATCGTCGGGGCGCTGTCACTGCTCGGGTTCGCGCTCGGCGCGTTCGTCGGGACCCGCGTCGGGCCGCTGCTGTTGCCGAGCGGAGCGCACTCACAGTACGCGCCGCTGTTCGGGCTGATCGGCGCGCTGCTGGCCGGCGGCATGCTGGCCAGCGGGTTCGAGGGGATCGGCATGCGCGCGCGCACCGCGCTGCGGCTGCCCGCGGTCCGCACGATCGATGGGCTGCTCGGCGCCGTACTGACCGGGTGTGTCGGTCTCGGTATCGCGTGGATCATCGGCGCCGTTGCGCTCGATGCGGCCGGATCGCAGCCCCTGCGCCGCGATATTCAGCGCTCGGCGATCCTCTCCGAGCTCAACCAGCTGCTGCCGCCATCAGGGCCGGTCCTTCACGCGCTGGCGCGGTTCGACCCGCTGCCGTCGGTACGCGGGCCGGCGGCGGACGTTCCGCGCCCGACCCGCGGGATCCTCGCAACCGCGGGCGTCCGCCACGCGGCGCCGAGCGTCGTGCGCGTGGTCGGCACCGCGTGCGGGCTCGGGGTCGAGGGCAGCGGGTGGGTTGCGGCGCCCGGGGTCGTCGTCACCAACGCCCACGTCGTGGCGGGCGAGTCGGACACGACCGTGCAGGTCGGCGGGCACGGCCCAGGTCTCGGTGCCACAGTGGTCGACTTCGACCCGCACGACGACATCGCGATCCTCCGGGTGCCCGGGCTCTCCGAGCGCCCGCTCACGTTCGCCCCCGATCCGCGGTCGGGCACCTCTGCCGCGATCCTCGGCTATCCGCTCGACGGCGGCTTCGACGCCCGTCCGGGCCGGATCGGGCAGACTGAGACCGTCTCCACCGAAGATGCGTATGGGCACGGACCGGTCACGCGCGCGATCGTCTCGCTGCGCGGCCTGGTGCGCCCGGGCAACTCGGGCGGCCCAATGGTCGACAGCGCCGGGCAGGTCGTGGCGACCGTGTTCGCCGCGATCACCGGCAGCTCGGGCCCCGGCCGTGGGCCCGGCGGGTTCGCCGTCCCGAACTCGCTCGTGCGCGCCCAGCTCGCCCTCGCGCGCTCCCGCAGCACCAACGCCGGCAGCGGCCCTTGTGGGGGCTGAGCACGGCGATCAGAAACCCTCCCCTTAAACGCCGAGGGCGGGCGGTGGTCTGCACACCGCCCGCCCGTAGGCGTTAGCGCCCCCGGTACGCCCGAAGGCGTGTCACCCCCCGACGTCCTCGGCCATTTGCAACACCAGATCCTGCCCCAGCGCCCCCAGGAGCTGTGGATGATGGTGTGCGAGGTGTCGCTGAGCCGCGTCGAACAATTCTTCCTCCGAATTGCCCGCGAGTTGCGCCCCGCACTCGCAGTAAGCAATCCGTCGGTGTCCGTTTTTGATCGTGGTCATACGGCCTCGGTCTTTGCGGCTCGTTGTCACCTCGTCATGCGCCCCGCCGAGAGCGTCTGCCGATGTGACCCCGGTGTCCACTGGGCAGGAGGATCCAACCTTGCCGTTGTCGATACGTTTCCAAATCGTTTCCGGTGGCCAACCCTGCCAACGAGAGAACCCGAATCCAGCTCTGCGGACGCCTGTCCGTGGAGATCGACGGCGAGCAACTCGCCGACGGTCTGCGCGGAAAGCAGGTGCCGCTACTGCTCGCCTACCTGCTGCTGAATCGGGCACGGCCGGTGGGTCGGGAGGAGCTGATCGGCGCGCTGTGGCCCAACCGCGCGCCGATCTCCCAGGATGCGGCGCTGCGGACGCTGCTCTCGCGGTTGCGCTCGGGCCTCGGGAGCGACGTGCTGACGGGGCGCGACGAATTGATCCTCGAGCTCCCGGTGCCGGTGTGGATCGACCTCGAGGCGGCGGCGATCGAGATCCAGCGAGCCGAACAGGCACTGGCGCGGGGTGACGCCCGGAGCGCCTGGGCGCTCGCCCAGGTGCCGCTGAACATCGCGACCCGAGGGCTGCTGCCCGGCGCCCAGGCCAGCTGGCTCGAGCCGCGCCGCCGGGACCTCGAGGACACCCGTCTCCAGGCGATGGAGGTCGTCGGTCGGGCGGGGCTGACAATGGGTGGTACGCAGCTGACCTCGTCCGAGCGGGCCGCGCGCAGCGTGATCGAGGCCGAGCCGTACCGAGAGTCCGGCTACGCCCTGCTGATGCAGGTGCTCGAGGCGCAGGGCAACGTGCCCGAGGCGCTGAGGGTGTTCGACCGCCTGCGGACCCTGCTTCGCGATGAGCTCGGCACGATGCCGGCGCCCGAGACGCTGGCCATCCACGACCGCCTGCTGAGGCCGGGGGTCGCGCGAACCCGGGCCGGGACGGAGCCGCCGGCGCCGGGCTCGCCGATCGAGCTCCCGGCCGAGCTGCTGATGCAGGCCGACGCCCCGCTCGTCGGCCGGCGCGCCGAGCTCGACGAGCTCGACGAGCTCTGGCGCCGGGTGGCCGAGACGAGTGCGCCCGGCCGCGACACGAATCGGCGCCTGGTGCTGCTCACGGGGGATCCGGGCATCGGCAAGTCGCGGCTGGTGGCCGAGATCGCGCGGGCCGCCCACGAGGCGGGCGCGTATGTCCTCGCGGGCCGCTCGCCCGAGGAGGCGCTCGTGCCCTACCAGCCGTTCCTCGAGGCGCTCAGCCACTATGTCCAGGGCGTGCCGTACCCGGTGCTGCGGTCGACCACCCGCGAGTACGGCGCCGAGCTCTCGCGGCTGATCCCCGAGCTCGGCCGCCGAATCCCCGAGCTCGCCCGGGCCGGTGCGGCCGAGCTCGATACCGAGCGCTACCGCCTGTTCGAGGCCGTCGTCGGCCTGCTCACCGAGATCTCGCGGACCGCGCCGGTCCTCCTCGTCCTCGACGACCTCCAGTGGGCCGATCGCCCGACCCTGCTGCTCCTCCGCCATCTGGCCCGCGCGATCAATCCATCGCGCCTGATGATTCTCGGCGCCTACCGAGCGACTGAGACCCAGGACGCCGGCTTCGCCGACGCGCTCGCGGCGCTGCGACGCGAGGGGCTGGTGGCGCAGATCGCGATCGGCGGTCTGCCCGAGATCGAGACGACCGAGCTGATCCGGGTCCTGACCGGGACGGTGCCGGCGCGGACGTTCGCCCGCGCGCTCTACGCCGAGACCGAGGGCAACCCGTTCTTCGTCGGCGAGATCGTCCGTCATCTCACCGAGGCGGGCGTTCGGGCCGACCGCGCCGGCGCGCTCGAGCTCCAGCGTGCTGGACTGCCCGAGGGCGTCAAGGATGTGATCGCGCGCCGCCTCGCCCGGCTCGATGCCCAGGCGATCGAGTGGTTGCGCGCGGCCGCGGTGATCGGCCGCGACTTCGATTCCGCCCTACTCGAGCGGGTCGTCTCGCTCAGCGAGGAGGAGTTCCTCAACGCGCTCGAGGAGGCGCTTTCGGCCGACCTCGTCGTCGAGGTCCCGAACAGTCCCGGGCGCTACAGCTTCTCGCACGCGCTGATCCGCGAGACGCTGTACGAGGGGATGTCGGCGCTGCGCCGGGCGCGCACGCACCGGCGGGTCGGCGAGGTGCTCGAGGAGGGGGGCGAGGATCGGCACCTGACTGCGCTTGCGCTCCACTTCACCCGCGCGGCGAGCCCGCAGGACGCCGAGAAGGCGATCGAATACGCCGGCCGGGCGGGCGAGCAGGCCACCTCGATGCTCGCTCACGAAGAAGCGGTGGAGCACTATGTCCGGGCGCTCGAGGTCCAGGAGCACTTTGCGCCAGACGCGCTCGAGCGCCGCTGTGAGCTGCTGCTCCTGCTCGGCGAGGCGCGCGTTCGAGCCGGCGAGCGGCCGCTGGCCTGGGAGACCTTCCGCGAGGCCGCGAGCCTGGCCGTGCGCCTCGGCGACAGCGCCGGTCTCGCCCGCGCGGCGATCGGGGCGTCGCGGCGATACATCCAGCCGCCCGGCATCGTCGACGAGGAGCTGATCGCGCTCCTCGAGCAGGCGCTCGCGATGACCGACGGCGCGCATGACGTGGTCCGCGTAGCGCTCCTGACCAGGCTCTGCAGCGCGCTGTACTACTCCGCGCGACGCACGGAGATGAAGCCGCTGGCCGAGGAGGCGACCGAGCTGGCCGACGAGCTGGGCGATCCGGAGGCCAGAGCGCTCGCGGCGGCCGCGAGGCGCCGCGCGTTTTGGGATCCCGCCCACCTCGACCAGCGGCTCGCGGACTCGACGGAGCTGCTCACGCTGGCCCGCGAGGCGGGGGACCTGGAGCTCGTCCTCCAGGGACACGCGTGGCTTGTTGTCGACCTGCTCGAGCAGGGCAACCCGGACGCGGTGGACGCGCAGATCGAGGCCTTCATCCAGGGCGCCGAGCGCCTGCGCCAGCCGCTGTACCTGTGGAACGCGACCGTGTGGCGGGCGATGCGGGCTCTGCTGGCCGGTCGTCTGGATGAGGCTGATCGGCTGGCCAGCGAGGGCCTGTCGGCCGGCTCGCACGGCGAGACCGTAACCGCCCCGCAGTACTACGCCGTGCAGCTGTTGGCGATCCGCCGCGAGCAGGCGCGGATGGCCGAGCTCGAGGGCCCCGTGCGCGAGCTCGTTAACGCCAACCCGCATCGACCGGCGTGGCGAGCCGCGCTGATGACGCTGCTGTGGGAGACCGGCCGCCGTGACGAGGCCCGCCGCGAGCTCGACGCGCTGGCCGCCCACGATTTCGCCGACATCCCGCCCGACGGCGACTGGCTGATCGCGATCACTCTGCTGGCCGAGGGCGCGGCGGAGCTGGGCGATCGCGAGCGCTCGAGGCATCTCTACGAGCTGCTGCTTCCGTACGGCGCCGGGAACGTCGTGATCGGGCTCGCCGCGGTGTGTCTGGGCGCGGCGGCGCGGATTCTCGGCCGGCTCGCCGCCACGGTCGGCGACCGGGCCCAGGCCGCCCGTCACTTCGAGCGCGCGCTCGAGGTCAACAGGGCGCTCGGGACCGCGCTCTATTTGGCCCACACGCAGCTCGACTACGCCGAGTTCCTGGGCGCGGGGGAGGCCTCGACGGGGCTGGTCGAGGCGGCTGCCCGGACCGCGCAGGAGCTCGAGCTGCCGAAGCTCGAGCGTCGCGCCGCGGAGGTCTCGGGCAAGTAGCTGTTCATGCGGGGCTTGCCCATGGCGCTACCCTCCCGGCACTCATGGCAAAGACGCTCGTGATCGCCGAGAAGCCGTCCGTGGGCCGAGACCTGGCCCGCGTGCTGCCCGGCGCCTTCGACAAGCACGAGGGCTATCTCGAGGGCCCAGAGCAGATCGTCAGCTGGGCCGTCGGGCATCTCGTGCAGCTCGCGGATCCCGACGAATACGACGACCGCTTCAAGAAGTGGCGAATGGCCGATCTGCCGATCGTCCCCGACCACTTCAAGCTCGTCGTCCGCGACGAGCGCTCAAAGAAGCAGATGAACGTCGTCAAGCGGCAGCTCGGTCGGGACGACGTGGACGACGTCGTCAACGCCTGCGACGCGGGTCGAGAGGGCGAGCTGATCTTCGCCTACCTGTATGAGAAGTCCGGATCGAAGAAGCCGGTCAGGCGGCTGTGGCTGAGCTCGATGACCACCCAGGCGATCAAGTCGGCGTTCGAACGTTTGCGCGACGGCTCCGAGCTCGCGACGCTCGAGGCGGCCGCCCGATCACGCAGCGAGGCCGACTGGATCGTGGGCATGAACGCCACCCGCGCCGCCACCATCCGGCTGCGTTCGAGCTTCGACGGCGCCGTTTCTCTGGGCCGCGTGCAGACTCCGACACTGGCGATCCTCGCCCGCCGCGAGCAGGAGATCCGTGACTTCAAGCCCGAGCCCTACTGGGTCGTGGACGCCGAGTTCGACCCGGTCGAGAACGGGCCGCGTGTCTATGAGGGCCGCTACCACGCCGGCGCCAATCCGCGCGTCAAGAGCGCGGCCGACGCAGAGGCAATCGTCCGAGAGTGCGAGGGGCTCCTCGGCCAGATCACCAAGCTCGAGAAGTCCGAGCGCAAGGAGCGCGCGCCGCTGCTCTACGACCTCACCTCGCTCCAGCGCGACGCCAACTCGCGCTTCGGCTTCACCGCCCGCCGGACGCTGGCCGCGGCCCAGCGCCTCTACGAGGAGCACAAGGCGCTGACCTATCCGCGCACGAGCTCGCGCTTCCTCACCCGCGACATGATCCCCGAGATCAAGCCGATCGCCGGGCTCGTCGGCCAGCAGCGTGAGTACGCGGCCGCAGCGAGTTATGTGCGCGGCCTCGACGTGCTGCCGCTGGCCCGCGTGGTCAACGACGAGAAGGTCACGGACCACCACGCGATCATCCCGACCCGGGCCGAGCACCATCCCGTGGACAAGATGAACGACGACGACCGCCGGATCTACGACATGGTCGTGCGCCGGTTCCTGGCCGTCTTCCATCCAGATGCAGTGTTCGAGAACACGCGCGTGGAGACGACCGTGGCCGAGCGGCACGTGTTCCGAACGCGGGGCAAGCTGATGCTGATCCCCGGCTGGCGTGGGGTCTATGGAGAGATTCCCGACGCCGACCGCGCCGACGATGACGAGGGGCGCGAGCAGCAGCTCCCGCGCCTCGAGCACGGCGAGCGCGCGGCCGTGACCGAGATCTCCTCCGAGGAGAAGGAGACCAAGCCGCCCCGGCGCTACACCGAGGGCGCGCTGCTCGGGGCGATGGAGACCGCCGGCAAGCTGGTCGACGAGGAGGAGTTGCGCGAGGCGATGAAGGAGTCGGGGATCGGCACCCCGGCCACTCGCGCGGCGATCATCGAGCGGCTGCTTCAGGTCGGCTACATCGAGCGCGACGCGCGCGCACTGGTAGTGACCGAGAAGGGCATGAACGTGATCCGGCTGCTCGGCGAGCATGCGCTGACCTCGCCCGGCATGACGGGCGAATGGGAGCATCGGCTGGCCCGGATCGAGACCGGCGAGGATTCGCGCGAGGCGTTCATGGGCGACATCGTCAAGTTCACCGAGGACACGGTCGGCGAGCTCGACACCAAGCTCAAGGACGTGCGGATCCCTCGGGCGAACCTTGGGCCGTGCCCGGTCTGCCGGCGCGACATCGTCGAGAACCGCAAGGGCTACTCGTGCTGGTCCCGCGAGGATCCCGGCTGTGGCTTCGTGATCTGGAAGGCCAAGGCGGGCAAGCAGCTGGGCGTCGCGATCGCCAAGGAGCTGATCAAGACCGGCCGCACCGAGAAGCCGGTGACGGGCTTCAAGGGCCGCTCGGGCAAGAGCTTCCGCGCCCGGCTGGGGCTCCAGCAGGCCGAGGACGGAAAGTGGCGGGTGGAGTTCGACGAGCCCTGGGCCAAGGAGGGCGCGAAGCCTCCCGAGGCCGAGGCCGAGGCCGCGCGGACGCCCGAAGCGGCCTGATCGTTACCGTCAGGGGCGAGCGCCACCATAGGGTGGATGACGCTCACGCTCGTACTCGGACCCGCCAACGCCGCCAAGGCGGGTGAGGTTCTCGGCGCCTACGCCTCGGCCGCCCACCGCGGCGCACTCCTGGTCGTGCCCACGGCCGCGGACGCCGAGCACTACGGACGGGAGGTGGCCGAGCAGGGCGCCGTGCTCGGCTCGGTGATCACGTTCGCCGCCCTTGCCTCGGAGATCGCCCGCCGTGCGGGCTATCGCTCGGCCCGCCTGTCGGCACTGGGACGCGACCGGGTCATGCGCCGCGTCGTCGGCCAAACGGACTTCGAGGTGCTCGGCGAGTCGGCGGGCTCCCCCGGGTTCGCGGCCGCGGCAGGCGCGCTCGTTGCCGAGCTCGAGCGATCGCTGATCACGCCACAGCGGTTCGCCGCCGCGTTGCGGACCTGGGCCGCCGCCGACGGGCGCCGCGAGGCCTACGCGCGCGACGTCTCCGGGCTCTACCGCGCGTACTTTCGTGAACTCGAGCGGCTCGGTCGCGTCGACCGGGACCTGTTCGCCTGGCGGGCGCTCGACGCGCTGCGAGAGGCCCCCGGACGGTGGGGCATGACGCCCGTGTTCCTGTACGGGTTCGACGACCTCGATCCGATCGAGCGCGATGCCGTCGAGACCCTCTCGCGGGTTGCGGGCGCGCACGTGACGGTCTCGCTCAGCTACGAGACGGGGCGGATCGCCTTCGCGGCCAGGGCGGAGGCCGTGGAGGAGCTGCGACCGCTGGCCGACCGAGTGCTTGAGCTGCCGGCGCTCGACGAGCACTACGAGTCCGGCTCGCGAGCGGCGCTGCATCATCTCGAGCGTTCGCTGTTTCAGCCTGAGAGCTCGCGCGTCGATCCCGGGGAGGCGGTGCGCCTGCTCGAAGCCGGTGGCGACCGGGCCGAGGCCGAGCTGATCGCCGCCGAGGTGCTGGCCCTGCTCCGGGCCGGGGTGCCGGGCGAGGAGGTCGTGATCATGTGTCGCTCGCTGGCGCGCTCAGCGCCCCTGCTCGAGCAGGTGTTCGAGCAGTACGGGATCCCGGTCGGGGTCGAGCGCCAGCGCCAGTTCGCCCACACCGCGTTCGGCCGAGGCCTGCTCGGGCTCTGCCGCTGCGCCTGGCGGAGCGACGCGCCGGCGGCCGAGCTGCTGGCCTACCTCCGCACTCCGGGCGTGCTGAAGCGACCCGAGGTGGCCGACGCGCTCGAGCGGGACGTCAGGCGCGGCGCCGCCGCGGGAGCCGGGCAGGCCCGCGAGCTCCTCGGCTGGCAGCTCGGGGAGCTCGCGTCGCTGCGTGAGTCCGAGGACCCTGCGGCCGAGCTCGGGCGCCACGCCCGGCGGCTGTTCGCGGCGCCGGTGCGGGGAACCGCCACTGAACTCGACCGGGCGGCCGAGCTTGAGGCTCGCGGGCTCGGAGCCCTGCTGGGCGCGCTCGAGGAGCTCGCGGAGCTCGGTGAGCGGCTGTCCCCGGAGGAGCTGATCGAGCTGCTCGAGGAGCTCGCCGTGCCGCCGGTCGCCTCCGCGCGCCAGGGTGCGGTGCTGGTCGCCGATCCGCTCAGCGTGCGCGCGCGGCGGTTCCGGGCGGTGTTCGTGTGCGGCCTGCAGGAGGGCGAGTTCCCGCTCCCCGGCGCGCCCGAGCCATTCCTGTCCGACGACCGCCGTCGCGAACTGGCCGAATGCTCCGGGCTCAGGCTGCGGGCGCGCGAGGATGCGCTCGCCCGCGAGCGCTACCTGTTCTACGCCGCGATCTCGAGGGCGACTGAGCAGCTCGTGCTCAGCTACCGCAGCTCCGACGAGGAGGGCAACATCGGGCTGCGCTCGCCGTTGGTGTCCGATGTCGAGGATCTGCTCGTGGAGGGGTGGTCCGACCGGCGCCGCCGGCGGCTGCTCGCGGACGTCGTGTGGCCGGCCGAACTGGCTCCGACCGCCCGCGAGCTCGCGCGCAGCCAGGCCGCGGCCGGCGCCGCGGCCGCCGGCGAGCCGCCCGCGCCGCTGCGGACAATCGGCGCCGGGGCGCTCGAGCACGTTCGCCACCGCGAGGTCGTCTCCGGGGGTGCGCTCGAGCTCTACGCGGCCTGCCCGGTCAAGTGGTTCGTCGAGCGTGAGCTATCGCCCAACCGGTTCGAGCGCGAGCCTGACCCGCTCGCCCGCGGCAGCTACATGCACGCCGCGCTCGAGGAGCTGCTGCGCCGGCTGGGTGGTCCGGTCACCGAGGAGTCACTCCCGCGTGCCCGCTCGCTCCTCGGCGAGGTGGTCGCCGAGCTCGATGTGCCGATCGCACCCGGCCGCTCGGAGCTCGTGCGCGCCGCCGCGCTGGCGGCGATCGAGGCCGACCTGCGGCGCTACCTCGAGCACGAGGCGGCCGACAGCTGCGGTTGGCCGCCGGACGGGCTCGAGCTCCGATTCGGCTTCGACGGCGAGGAGGGCTCGCTGCCTGCGGTCGAGCTCGAGGGCGGGGTGCGGCTGCGTGGGGTGATCGACCGCGTCGACGTCGACCCCTCCGGGAGCCGCCGCGCGATCGTCCGCGACTACAAGAGCGGCAGCGTGCGCCAGGAGCATCAGGGCGCACGGTGGGCGACCGACCGGCAGCTGCAGGTGGCTCTGTACATGATCGCCGTGCGCCGGTTGCTCGGCCTCGAGCCGGTGGCCGGCTTGTATCAGCCGCTCGGCGGCGGTGACCTGCGGGCTCGCGGCGTGTTCCTCAAGGAGGCGCGGGTCGGCGCGCGCGTGTTCTCCACCGACGGCCGGACCGAGGAGGAGCTCGAGGAGGTGCTGCGCGACGCCGAGGAGCGCGCGGGCGAGCTGGCCCGGCGGTTGCGCAGCGGCGAGCTCGCGCCGTGTCCGCAGACCTGCTCGCGCGAGGGCTGCCGCTACCCGGGGATCTGCCGCAGCCAATGACCGCGCTCTCCTCGGAACCGGCTGCGGCCCCGTGGACCGCGGAGCAGCTCGCCGCAATCGAGCGTCGCGACGGGGAGCTGCTGCTCGACGCCGGCGCGGGCAGCGGGAAGACCTCGGTGCTCGTCGAGCGGTTCGCGCGCGCCGTGCTGCAGGACGGGGTCGACGTTGGGGCGATCCTCACGATCACGTTCACCGACAAGGCCGCGGCGGAGCTCCGCGAGCGTATCCGGGGGCGGCTGCGTGAGCTCGGCGCCGACGAGGCCGCGCGAGCCACCGAGGCGGCGTTCATCTCGACCATCCACGGCTTCTGCGCCCGGGTCCTGCGATCGGCCGCGCTGGCCGCCGGGCTCGACCCTGGCTTCGCCGTCCTGGATCAGCCACAGGCGCAGCGTCTCGCCGACGCCGCCTTCGATGACGCGCTCGAGCAGTTCGCCCGCGCGGAGGAGGGAGGAGTCGAGCTGATCGCCGCGTATACGCCGCCGGGCCTGCGCGGCGCGATCCTCGGGACCTATGGCGAGCTGCGCTCGCGCGGCGAGACCGAGCCCCGCCTGCCGGCGCTGCGCGATGGGCCCGATCTCGACGCCGCGCGCACGGAGCTGCTCTCGGCCGCCGCGGCGGCGGCACGAGAGCTCGGCGAGGTGGCGGCGCCGAGTACGAGGGTGCTCCAGGCACTCGACCGGCTCGGGCGCCTGCCGGAGGTCGTCTCCGCGGCCGAGCCGTGGCCCGGTGACCTCGCCCGGATGGGGATACCGGGTGGCAACGGGGCCGCGCTCTGCACCGCGGTCTGCGTCGCCTACTCCGAGGCGCTCGCCCGCTTTCGCACCGCGTGCGAGTACGTTCGCGTCCGCGCCGTCCTCCGCCTGCTCGGCGTTCTGCTCGAGCGCTTCGGAGCGTGCTACGCCGAGCGCAAGCGGGCGGTGTCGGGCCTGGACTTCGAGGACCTCGAGCTCCTCGCCCGCGATCTGCTGAGCTCGAACCCGGAGCTGCGCGAGCGCTACCGGGGGCGCTTCGTCCACGTGATGGTCGACGAGCTTCAGGACACCAACGGCGTGCAGCTCGAGCTGATCCGGCTGGTGTCGGGTGCCAACGTGTTCATGGTCGGGGACGCCCAGCAGTCGATCTACGCCTTCCGGCACGCCGACGTGGAGCTATTCGAGGCGCTTGGCGAGCGGCTCGAGGCGGCGGGCGCGCGGGCACAGCTTCAGACCAATTTCCGCTCCCGGGCCGAGATCCTCGAGGTCGTGGGCGAGGTGTTCGCCGCGCACGGCTTCCGGAGCCTGAACGCCGGCCGCGACGAGGCGCCCGCGCCAGAGCCTCTGGTCGAGCTGCTGATCGCCGATAAGGGTGCGGACTGGGCGGCCGAGGGGGTGGCGGCGCCATGGCGGATCGCCGAGGCCCGCGCGCTGGCTGGGCGCGTGCGCGAGCTCGTGGACGCCGGCGCGGCACCGCGCGAGTTCGTGCTCCTGAGCCGCGCGACGACTGATCTGCGCGCCTACGAGCGGGCACTCGAGGAGCGGGGAATCCCGACCTACGTGATCGGGGGGCGCGGCTATTGGGGCCACCCGCAGATCGTCGACGTGGTCTGCTATCTGCGCGCACTCGCCAATCCCCGCGACGAGGAGGCGCTCTACACGGTGCTCGCCTCGCCGATGGTGTCCCTCTCGGTCGACGGTCTCGTGATCCTGTCCGCGGCCGGCCGGTCCTTGAGCCGGGACCCGTGGTGGGTGATCCGCGAGCCGGAGGGCAGGCTCGACGAGCTCGATGCGGCCGACCGGGAGCGCCTGCGCGCGTTCGCGGGCTGGTTCTCGGGCGAGCGCCTGGCCGCGCCGCGGGCGAGCGTCGAGGAGCTGATCGAGCGCGCGCTCGATGTGACCGGATACGACCTGGCCATGCTGGCGATGCCGGGCGGACGCCGGCGGCTGGCCAACGTGCGCAAGCTGATGCGGCTCGGCCGCGAGCAGGAGGCGCTGGTCGGACGCGACCTGCGCGCCTTCCTCGAGCTCGTCCGCGGCCGCGAGGCCGGCTGGGCCGGCTTCGGCGACGAGCGCGAGAGTGAGGCGCCGGTGGAGGGCGAGGCCCTCGACGCGGTTCGCCTGATGACAATCCATCGCGCCAAGGGGCTGGAGTTCCCGATCGTGTGCGTCGCCGACCTCGGCCGCCAGCCGTGGCGCCGTGCGGAGACGTTGCGGATCGGACGCGACGGCCGGTTTGGCCTGCGCCTGGCCGAACCCGGAACCGGAAAGCGCGAGGCCGCGCTCGACTATGACGAGCTCGGCGAGGAGCAGCAGGCGGCTGAGGCGCGCGAGGAGCGCCGCGTGTTCTACGTCGCGATGACGCGGGCGCGCGAGCGGCTGATCGTGAGCGGCGCGGCGAAGCTCGAGGGGTGGGACAGCGAGCGCTCGCCGATGGGGTGGATCGGCCCGGCTCTGATCGACGCCGGCGTGGAGCCGCGGTACGTGACCGAGCCGGCAGGCGACGAGGAGCCGGAGTCGGTCGCGGCCGCGCCGCCCGCCGAGACGCCCGCGCCGCCCGCCGAGACGCCCCCGTCGCCCCGGAGCCGCCGCCAGCAGCGCCGCCCGGCCCACCGGTCACGCGGCTCAGCTACTCCTCGCTCGGCGAGTACGAGCGCTGCGGCTACCGGTTCTACGCCGAGCGGGTTCTCGGGCTCCCGGCACTTGAGGTCGAGGGCCTCGGCGGCGGCGGGATGCAGGGCGGAACCGAGCGGGGCATCCTGATCCACACACTGCTCGAGAAGCTCGACTTCCGCCGGCCGTTGACACCGTCCGCGGCCGCGATCATCGACGCCTCGGAGCAACCGCTCAGCTTCGAGGAGGCGAAGAGCGTCGGCGACCTGATCGACTGCTTCGCGGTCAGCGAGCTGTGCGCGCGACTCGCGCGGGCCACCGACGTGGCGCGCGAGCAGCGCTTCAGCTTCGTGCTCTCGGGCCAGGTGCTGGTCACCGGCGCGCTCGACGTGCTGGCCCGCGAGCCCGGCGAGGCGATGCTGATCGTCGACTACAAGAGCGACCGACTCGAGCAGCGAGATCCCACGGCGGTCGTGAGCGGCCAGTACGCCACGCAGCGGCTGATCTACGCGCTGGCGGCTCTGCGGGCGGGGGCCCGCACGGTCGAGGTCGCGCACGTGTTCCTCGAGGATGCCGAGCGGCCGGTCATCGCAAGCTTCTCAAGCAGTAACCTGCCGGTCCTCGAACGAGAGCTTGCAGCTCTGGCAGGTGGCGTACTGCGGCGGGAGTTCGAGGTGACGGAGCTTCCGCACCGAGCGGTGTGCGGCGGCTGTCCGGCTGAAGGGGGATTGTGTTCATATCCACTAGAGATGACCAGGCGCAGCGACTCAGAACGATTGTTCTGAGCCGGGCGGCGCGCGCCGCGTTGCTCGCGGCGGCAGTCCTGTTGCTGGGTGCCGGCGTGGCCGATGCTGGGCAGGTGGCGGTGTACCCGATTCCCGGAAGCCGGCTGGCCACGGTGCACACGGAGATCGCGTTCCGCGGGATCGCGGTCTCGAAGCTCGGGCCGATCAGCGCCTCCGGCTCGCGCAGCGGCGCCCACCCCGGCCGGATCGCGCCCGACTCGGACGGCGACGGCGCCAGTTTCATCCCGTCGACTCCGTTCGACCCCGGCGAGACGGTCACCGTGCGCACCTTCCTCCATGTGTTGAATGGACGCGGCGGCAGCTTCCGGTTCAAGATCGAGACGCCCGACGGCAGCATCTACCCACCGCCGAGCCGCTACGCCACGCCGCGGGTGCGCGGCGACGTCGTCCGCTATCGCTCACAACCGGGCCTGAGCCCGTCCGCGATTCGGATCACGCACCAATACTCGGGCGCCAAGGATGTGTTCCTGACTCCGATGCGCGGCCCGCTCCAGTTTGGACCAATGATCATCGACCGGTTCGGACACCTGGTCTGGTTCTACCCCGTGCCCGGACCCACGGACCTGGCCTCGAACTTCCAGGTGCAGCGCTTTGAGGGCCAGCCGGTGCTGACCTGGTGGGAGGGGTACGTCAACTTCGGCGTCGGCCAGGGCCGTGACGTGATCTTCGATCGCCATTACCGGCCGCTCGCCCTGGTCAGCGCCGGCAACGGGCTCAACGCCGACCTGCACGAGTTCACGCTCACTCGCCGCGGGACGGCGCTGATCACGTCCTACAGCCTCGTGCGCTGGAACGCGTCCTCGATCGGCGCGAGCAAACACCAGAAGGTGATGAACTGCACCGTGCAAGAGATCGACATCCGCACCGGCCGCGTGCTCTTCCAGTGGGACAGCCTCGACCACATCCCGGTCAAGGACACCTACGAGAAACGCCCGCCGAACGGCGGCCGCCCGTTCGACTACTTCCACCTCAACTCGGTCCAGCGCGACTTCGACGGGAACCTGATCATCTCGGCCCGCAACACCTGGGCGGTGTACAAGATCAACTACCGCACCGGAGCGGTCATGTGGGAGCTGGGCGGAAAGCACTCGAGCTTCAAAATGGGCCCCGGCACCTCGACGGCGTTCCAGCACCACGCCAATGTCCATTCGGGCGCGCTGGTCACGATCTTCGACGACGGCGCCACCCCTCAGGTCCACCGGCAGTCGCGTGCCCTGCTCGAGCGCCTCAACGTGCACAAGCACACGGTCACGCTGGTGCGCGAGTTCGACCACTCGCCGAGCCTGGTCACTCCGTTCGAGGGCTCGGTCCAGCTGCTTCCGAACGGCCACGTGTTCGTCGGCTGGGGCGCGCAACCGTACTTCAGCGAATATGACCGCCGCGGCCACCAGATCTACGACGGGCGGATCGTCGGCGGCAACTCGAGCTACCGCGCGTACGAGTTCAACTGGAACTCGCAGCCGGACACCACGCCGGCGCTCGCGGTCAGTCCGAAGGGCAAGGGAGCCACCGTCTACGCGAGCTGGAACGGCGCCACCGACGTCGACTCATGGCAGGTTCTGGCAGGCTCGAGCCCGACCTCGCTCAAGCTGGTCGCGACGGCGAAGCGCGACGGCTTTGAGACCGCGATCCGGGTCGGCACCCGGGAGCCGTACTTCGCGGTCCGGGCGCTGAGCTCCGGGCGCCGCGCGCTCGCGACCTCGGCAGCCGCGGCGGGGTAACTTGCGCCACAAAGGCCTTCTTCTCGCGGCCGCGGCCGTGCTCGTCGCCGTTGGGGTCGCGGCGGCGATCGGGCTCGGGTCCTCGGGTCATCCGCGGCAGGTCCTGACCGTGATCGCCCCGGTCCATCGGCACCATCAACGCGTCCACCACCGCCGCCGTCGCGCGCGGGCACGCAAGGCGGACACCTCGCCTTCCGGGCATCCGAACATCGTCTTCGTCCTCACCGACGATCTGTCGATGAACCTGCTCCCGTACATGCCGCATGTGCAGGCGATGGAGCGCGACGGCCTCACGTTCAACAACTACTTCGTCTCCGACTCGCTGTGCTGCCCGTCGCGGGCGTCGATCCTGACCGGCAACTTCCCGCACGACACCGGCATCTTCCAGAACACCGGTGCGGACGGCGGCTTTGACCTGTTCCACTTCCGTGGCGAGGAGCAGCACACGTTCGCGACCGCGCTCCAGAGCGCCGGCTACCAGACGGCGATGATGGGCAAGTACCTGAATCGCTACCTACAGACCCCGGTCGTGCCCGACACCTACGTTCCGCCGGGCTGGAGCGAATGGGACGTGGCCGGCTGGGGCTATCCCGAGTTCAACTACACGCTGAATGAGAACGGCACCCTCCAGCACTACGGACACCAGCCGTCGGACTACCTCACCGACGTGATCGCGAACAAGGGCGTTCAGTTCATCGACTCCGCCTCGGCGGCGCATAAGCCGTTCTATCTTCAGCTCTCAACGTTCGCGCCCCACGATCCGTTCGTGCCCGCCCCGCGTGACGCGCACGACTTCCCCGGGCTCCACGCCCCGCGGCCCCCGAGTTTCGACACGCTCCCGACAGGAGCGCCGTTGTGGCTGGCCCAGCGGCCGCCGCTGCGCCCGCGCCAGATCGTGAAGATCAACCGCGTGTTCCGGCGCCGGGCGCAATCGGTGCAGGCGGTCGACCGGATGATCGGCGAGATCGAGCAAACGCTGGTGGCCGACGGCCAGGCGCGCAACACGTACCTCGTGTTCAGCTCCGACAACGGGCTGCACACGGGCGAGTACCGGCTGATGCCAGGGAAGCTGACCGCGTTCGACACCGACATCCACGTTCCGCTGGTCGTCGTCGGCCCCGGCGTGCCCGCGGGCGCGAGCACCGACGCGATGGCCGAGAACATCGACCTGGCCAAGACGTTCACATCGATCGGCGGCACCGACCTGCCGGGCGACGGGCACAGCCTGCTGCCGCTGCTCGACGGCTCGCAGCCCGCCGACTGGCGCAACGCCGTCCTGATCGAGCATCACGGCTCGGACCTGAGCGGCCAGGATCCCGACTACCAGCAGCCGCCGGCCGGCAACCCGCGGACCTACGAGGCGATGCGCACCAACACCTTCCTCTACGTCGAGTACAACGACGGCGAGCGCGAGTTCTACGACCTCAAGACCGACCCGTTCGAGCTCGACAACCTCGCCGGCTCGCTGCCCTCCGACGAGCTGGCGGTCCTGCACGCCGATCTGTCCGCGATGGAGAACTGCCACGACGGGGGGAGCTGCTGGCAGGCGATGCACGTCGGTGTCGCCGCCACGGGACCGCGACGGTCCAACTCGCACTCGCCGTGATCAGTGCTCAAAGCGCACGTCGATCTTCTCGGCCGGGGAGCGCTCCTCGACCTTGGCGATCGCCTCCAGCGTGCGCTCGTCGCCCGGGATCGCCGGGCTGAACAGGCTGCGGGGCCACAGTCGGCGGGTCAGCACGACGTTGATCTCTGCCGCGTACAGGGTCGCCTGCGCGCCGAGGTGCAGCCAGGCCAGCAGGCCGATCACGGTCGCGAACAGGCCGTATGTGTTCGTGGCGTGGCGAATCACGTGGTTGACGTAGAAACCCCCGGCGAGCTGGAGCAGCTCCCACAGCACGGCGGCCACGATCACCCCGCGCCACAGGCAGCGGGTGGGGACCGTGGCCGTGGTCAGCAGCCGGAACGCGGCCGCGAACATGGCCAGGTTCAGCGCCATCGACAGCGCGATCCCGCCGATCTTCGTCCACACGCCCCCGAGTCCGCCGATCACGAGGCCGGAAATGATTGAGGAGATCAGGAACAGCAGGCCGAGCGAGGCGACGAGCGCGAACCCGCGCAGACGCTTGTCGAGGAAGTCGCCCCGCTCCTTGATCGGGACCGCCCACACCTTGTCGAACGCGTTCTGCGCCGCCTGCGTGACGCCGAGCCCGGCCCAAAGCGAGCCGGCGATCCCGATCACGAGCGAGATCGCCCGGCCGTGGAGCTCGTGGCCGGTGATCTCCTTGCCGATGATCGGGAACTGGCCAAGCACCGAATTGCTGATCGACCGCGCCGCGTCGGGATGGCCCTGGAGCACGTAGCCGAGCACCGTCACGAACACGAGCAGCAGCGGGAAGAGCGAGAAGAATGCGTAGTAGGCGATCAGCGCCGCGAGCCCGCCGGCCTGGTCGTCGGAGAACTTCTTCAGTACCGCGAAGGGAACGGCGAGCCAACGATGCCGTTGCTGGCGTCGATCGAACCCGCGGACCGGGCGCAGAGGATCCACGCGTGCTAGCTACCCGGACGGGCGGGCGTTCAGGCGCTTGCCAGGGCGGCGCGTCGTGTCCGGCTGCGGCACGCGCTCGCGTTCGCGGCCGCGCTCGCGGAGGATCACGGTCGCGCCCCCCTTCGGGCTGAATGTGATGCTCCTTCGTGCCGTCGGCTCGCTCGTCGCGCTGGCCGGCTCGACCTCGAGCCGCGCGAACACGGCCCGGAGCACGATCTTCATCTCCTGGAGCGCGAAGCTAGCGCCCAGGCACCGCCGCCGCCCGCCGCCGAACGGGATCCACGTGTACGTCCCGGGGGAGACGCCCAGGAACCGCTCGGGCCTGAAGGCGTACGGGTCGGGATAGATGTCCGGGTCGTGGTGCAACAGCCACGCGCTCGCGAGCAGGGCCACGCCGGGCGGGTACTCGTAGTCGCCGATCCGGACCGGCTTCTTGGTCAGCCGCGGCTCGGCGTTCGGGAGCACGGGGCGCAGGCGCAGGACCTCGTTGACGGTCGCGGTCAGATACTCGTCGCCCTCGACGGTGTCGATCTCCTCGGTCAGCCGCGCGACCGCCGCCGGAGTCCGCGAGAGTCGCTCGAACGCCCATGCGAGCTGCGACGCGGTCGTCTCGTGACCGGCGACGAGCGCGGTCATCAGCTCGTCGCGAAGCTCCTGGGCCGACATCGGCGTGTCGTCCTCGTGGCGGGCCTCCAGGAGCATCGCGAGCACGTCGTCGCGGTCGCTGTCGGGCTCGGCGCGGCGAGCGGCGATCAGCTTGAAGATCAGCTCGTCGGCCCGCTTGACCTGCTCGTTGAAGCGGCGGAAGGTGGGGAGCATCGGCGCCACGCGCTGGATCGCGGGGAGCACCGAGAGCGGGCTCTCGCTGAATGAGAGCACGCCGGTGAGCGTGTCGCGGAGCTCGTCGAGCTGCGTGCCCTGCTCGAGTCCGAACACGGCGCGGAGGATGATCTCGAGCGTCAGCCGCTGCAGCCGGGGGTGAAGCGGGATCGGCCGGCCCAGCGGCCACGAGCCGATCTCGCGCTCGGTCAGCTCGGTCATCACGCCGGTCAGTCGCTGCATCTTCTCGCCGTGGAAGGCCGGGAGCATCAGCCGACGCTGCTCGAGGTGCGGCGCCTCGTCGAGCAGGATCACCGAGTTGGACCCGACAATCGGCTCGAGGATCCGCGCCCCTTCGCCGGGATGGATCACGTCCGGCGGAGCCGTGAACAGCGCCTTGATGTCGTCCGGGTCCGAGAGGATCACGAACGGAGGCTGGAACGGGAGCTGGACCGTGATTCGCTTGCCGTACTTGTTGCGCAGCCGGGCCAGCGACGGTCCGGGCCGCTTCCACGTCGCCACCATCTGCAGCGCGGCCGGCGCCTTCGGTCCGGGTGGAAGCGACTGTCTGCTGAGATCGCGCCTGCTCATCCCGCCTCACTCCTTCTCAAGGGCCGCCGCGCGCGGCCGGAAAGCCAATGTCTACTCGCCAGTCCGACGGGTTGTGTGAGATTGGTCACGGATTGGGGGGTGTGGGCGGCGTGGCGGTACCGGTCGGGCGCGGAGGGTGGTCGAGAAATTCACGATATTCTTGACTTTCTCGACCAGCCTCGAAGGTCTAGTCTTCGCGACATGCGCCGGGGGATCGCATGCACCGCGTTTGTGGCGGCCCTGGGTTGGGCGGGAACCGCGTCGGCCGCCACGCTATGCGTGCCGAACAACAATATCCCGGCCTGCCACGGCATCGGCGCGAACGAGCTGAAGATCAGCGACGCGATCACGAACGCGAACGACGGCGACACGATCTTCATCGGGGCCGGCACGTACAACGAGAGCCCGCAGGACACGAGCAAGAAGCTCACGTTCATCGGCGCCGGGCCGGGCAAGACCGTGATCCAGGGGCAGGGATCGCCGGCGATGGCGGTCGCGTCCGGCTCAAGCGTCTGGAACCTGACCGTCAACCTCTACAACGCCCCGGGCGAGACGGGGCTTCAGCTGGCCGGGAGCGCGACCGACGTGTCCGTCACCGCGACCGAGCCGATGAGCGCCACTGACCCGATCGGCGTGGCCCTCAACGGCGGGTCGTTCGCGGGCGGCACGGTCTCGCTTCCGCTGTCGGGCAGCGAGACGACCTACTACGCCGGCGTCGTCGGCCCCGGGAACGCTGAGCGGCTCGTCGGTCAACGCGCCGGTCGGGATCGCCGACTCGGGCGGCATGATCGTCAGCCCCGGGATGCCGACCGTCCATCGCACCCGGATCCTGGCCAACCAGGGCGCGCTCGTCGGGGCGAGCGGCTTCACGATCGACGACTCGCTGATCCGGACAAGGCCGGGTGCCGCCGCCGAAACCGGCATCGCTCTATCGAGCAGCGACATCTACGGCAGCTACACGGTGCGACATGTCGACCTCATCGGTTCGGGTGCCAGCGGCTCGACCGGCGTGTCCGGGGACTCGAGCGGCATCACCGGGCCGGCGAACACCAACGTGGTCCTGGAGAGCTCGATCGTCCGAAGTTACGGCACGTCGATCCGCGCGCATGCGGCGGCATCAGCGGCGGCGCCAGCACCACGGTGACGATCAGGCACACGTTCTACGACCCGTCCCACACGTCTGTCACGCAGGAGAACGGCGGGGTCGCCACGATCGCCCCCGACTCCCACTCCGGCAACTTCGACCCGCTGTTCGTCAACGCCGCAGCCGGCGACCTCCACCTCCAGGCCGGGTCTCCGGGGATTGACCATGGCGCCACGAGCCTGGCCGCGGGTGAGTCGAGCACCGATCTCGACGGTCGCCCGCGGCTCGTGGTAGGACACCGGGGCGACGCGGCGATCAGTGACGTCGGCGCCTACGAGTTCGTCCCGCACGCCCCGTCCGTTCACGCCTCGGCGAGTGTGACCCGCGTCCCCGGCGGGAAGCCGGTCAAGTTCTCGGCCACCGGCTCGGACCCGTCGCCAGGTGACGTCGTGAGCTTCGTGTGGCGCTTCGACGACGGAGCGAAGGGCGCCGGCGCGGCGGTCTCACACGCGTTCGTCAAGCAGGGGAAGCACACCGCCACGCTCACAGCCACCGATCTGGACGGCTTCACCGCGACCGCGACCGTGAGCGTGACCGTCACCGGACCGGCGATCTCGAAGCTGAAGATCAAACCCGGCCCGGTCCGCGCCGGCCACGGGGCCAAGATCAGCTACCGCGACTCCCAGGCGGCGAGGACCACGTTCAAGGTGTTCCGCGTCGGCTCGCGGCACGCCGTCATGACCTTCACCCACCGAGACCACGCCGGGAGCAACAGCCTGCACTTCAAGGCCAAGAAACTGGCCCGAGGCCGGTATCGCCTGCAGGCGGTCCCCAAGAACAGGGCGGGTTCCGGGCGGCCCGTGTCGGTGAAGTTCCGAATCGTCTAGCGCCCCTCGACCCCGAGCAGGAACCGCTTGCGCTCGAGCCCCCCGGTGTAGCCGCCGATTCCGCCGCCGGCGTGCACGACGCGGTGGCAGGGGACGACGATCGGGATCGGGTTGTGTCCGAGCGCATTGCCGGCCGCGCGCTGCGCGCGCGGGCTCCCGGCGTCGGCGGCGATCCGACCGTAGTTCGAGACCGAGCCGTATGGGATCTGGGAGGTCGCCTGCAGGACGCGCCGGCTGAAGCCGTGGCTGAGCGTCCAGTCAAGCGACAGCTCGAACGCGACGCGCCGGCCGGAGAAGTACTCGTCGAGCTCTCGGCGGGGCTCGTCGAGGCTCGCGGGAGCGCGCAGGATCCGGGGCGAGAGGCGCCGCGCCAGATCCGCCAGCACCGTGTCCTCGTCGCCGCTCTCTATGTAGGCGAGCCTGACCAGGCCATGTGGCGTGGCGGCGAGCAGCAGCTCGCCGACGGGGGAGTCGAGCGTGGCGTAGGCGACGTCGAGGAGGCCGGCCTCGGTGGCGGTGGCCGTGAGGTCAGGCAGCGGCGCCTCGTCCGCCGGCAGGCCGGCGAGCGCACGCTCGAGCTCGTCAGGTTCAGTCATGGCTGTACTCCAGTCTCAGTCGCTTGAGCCCCTCGTGCACGTTGCGCCGCGCCGCCTCCTCGCTCGTGCCCATGACCGCGGAGATCTCGGCGTACGGGGCGTCGGCGACGAACCGCAGCGCGACGGCCGTCCGCTGCTTGCTCGGAAGCGCCCGGACCTGGCCCCAGAGCTCCTCGTCCGGCAGCCCGGGGCGATCGGGGCTTGGGTCGCGGGAGAGCTCGGGCACGTCGGCCACCGGGACCGGCCCCCGGCGCCTGGCCCGGACATGGTCGATCACCTTGCGGTGGGCGACGGTGAAGATCCAGCTCCTGAGGTTCGACGCGTCGCGGAGGCGGGGATAGGCCCGCATCGCCGCCAGCCACGTCTCCTGGTAGCAGTCGTCAGCGTCGGTCCGGCCCACGCTGGCGATCAGGAAGCGGTGCACGTCACGGCCGTGTGCGTCGAGCAGCGCCTGGAATGGGGGCAGTTTCACCGCCGGTACAACGCGTGGGCGAGTCATTGCGTGAGACGGATCCCGGACGGGTGCGGCGAATCAGACCGATGAGTTTCGGGCAAGACCACAGTCAGAGCTTGCACCATGCAAATGTTCGCTATACAAACCTGACATGGCGCGCGCAATCTGGTCAGGCGCAATCAGCTTCGGGCTGGTCAACGTGCCGGTGAAGCTGTACAGCGCCACCTCGCCCAAGTCGGTCCGCTTTCATCAGATCTCGAGCAAGACCGGGGCTCGGATCCGGCAGAAGCGCGTCGACCCGTCCACCGGCGAGGAGGTGCCCTTCGAGGAGATCGTCAAGGGTTACGAGATCACGCCCGATCACTACGTGCTGATCTCGTCGGAGGAGCTCGACGCTCTCGATCCCAAGGCGACGAAGACGATCGACATCGAGGAGTTCGTCGACCTCGCCGACATCGATCCGATCTTCTACGACCACTCCTACTACCTGGCGCCGACGGCCGGGGGGGCGAAGCCTTACCGGCTGCTGCTCGACGCGATGGCCGAGGCCGGCAAGGTGGGCATCGGGCGCGTCGTGCTCCGGACCAAGCAGCAGCTGTGCGCGCTGCGGCCGACCGATGGCGTGCTGACCCTGTCGACGATGCTGTTCGGCGACGAGGTCCTGGCCCCGGACCGGCTCGACGAGCTCGACTCCATCAGCGATGCCGAGGCGACCGACCGCGAACTGAAGATGGCACAGCAGCTGATCGACTCGCTGTCGGCCGACTTCGACCCGACCAAGTTCCGCGACGACTATCGCGACCGCGTGATCGACCTGATCGAGCGCAAGGCGTCGGGCGAGGAGATCGCGGTCGAGCCGCAGGCCGAGGAGGAGGCACCGGCGCCCGATCTGATGGCCGCGCTCGAGGCGAGCCTCGCGGCGGTCAAGAGCGACTCTCCCGAACCCGACAAGCCTGCGCCGGAGAAGCCGAAGGCGCGCAAGCGCAGCGGCTCGGCTTCGAACGGCTCCGAGTCGGGGTCCAAGCGCAAGGCCAAGGCCAAGAGCTGAATTCGGCTGCCGCCGCCGGGCGGCGCCCTCAACACTCCGCTAACGCCGCTGGTACCCTTTGGAGCTCGCCGCGCCGGTCTGTCTGTGGCCCCGTACCCGGGGATTCCTATGCAAGAAAACCTCGCTTCACCTGGGGCCACTGGCCTCTACGACCCCGCCAACGAGCACGACGCCTGCGGCATCGCGCTCGTGGCCAAGCTATGGGGCGAGGCGAGTCATGCCGTCGTCGAGAAGGCGCTCGACGCGCTCGAGAACCTCGAGCACCGGGGAGCTGAGGGGGCTGATCCCAACACCGGCGACGGCGCTGGGATCCTGCTGCAAATCCCAGATGCGTTCCTGCGCGGCGCCGCCGCCGGGGTCGAGCTCCCGCCGCCCGGTCGCTACGGCGTCGGCGTCTGCTACCTGCCCGCCGACGCGGAGCGACGGCTCGCGCTCGAGCAGCTGATTGAGGACACGATCGAGGCCGAGGGCCAGCGCGCGATCTGGTGGAGGGACGTGCCGATCGACGAGCGTCACGTGGGCGAGACGGCGCGGCTTTCGGCCCCCGTGATCCGGCAGGTGCTGATCGAGGCGGCCGAGGAGATCGCCGACCAGGACGCCTTCGAGCGCAAGCTGTACGTGATCCGCCGCATGATCGAGCGCGCAGCCGGCCGCGAGCTCGCCCTGCCGAGCTTCTCGAGCCGGACGATGGTCTACAAGGGGATGCTCACCGCGCCGCAGCTGCCGCGCTACTTCACCGACCTGCGCGACCCGCGCCTCGCCTCACGGCTCGCGCTCGTGCACTCGCGATTCTCGACCAACACGTTCCCGAGCTGGGAGCTTGCGCACCCGTATCGGATGATCGCCCACAACGGCGAGGTCAACACGCTGCGCGGCAACATCAACTGGATGCGGGCGCGCGAGTCGCAGCTCGCATCCGAGCTGTTCGGGGACGACCTCGAGAAGGTGATTCCCGTCGTCCGCGAGGGCGGCTCGGACTCCGCCGTGTTCGACAACGTGCTCGAGCTGCTCGTCCTCGGGGGCCGCTCGATCCCGCACGCGGTGATGATGATGATCCCGGAGGCCTACCGCACGCGGCGGGACCTCGACCCCGACGTCAAGGGCTTCTACGACTTCCACTCCTGCCTGATGGAGCCGTGGGACGGCCCCGCCGCCGTCGTCTTCACAGACGGCCGCGTCGCCGGTGCGGTGCTCGACCGCAACGGCCTGCGACCGGGGCGCTGGGTCCAGGACACCGAGGGCTACGTCGTCCTGGCCTCGGAGACGGGCGTGATGACGGTCGCGCCGGAGCACATCCAGCGCAAGGGCCGCCTCGCGCCGGGGAAGCTGTTTCTGCTCGACCTCGAGGAGGGTCGGATCATCGATGACGAGGAGGTCAAGCGCCGGGTCGCCCGCCGCAAGCCGTACGCGGAGTGGTATGAGCGGTCGGTAGTCCACATCGACGACCTGCCCGAGCGCGAGCCGCGGGCACCGCGGATCGAGCCGCTGCGTTCCAAGCAGCTCGCCTTCGGGTACTCGCAGGAGGACCTGCGGATGATCATCGCGCCGATGGCGGCCAAGGGCGAGGAGCCGGTGGCGAGCATGGGCAACGACGCCGCCCTGGCCGTGCTCTCCGATCGCCAGCCGCCGCTGTTCTCCTATTTCAAGCAGCTGTTCGCGCAGGTCACCAATCCGCCGATCGACCCGATCCGCGAGAACGTGGTGATGAGCCTGCAGGCCGGGGTCGGCGCCGAGGTCAACCTGCTCAACGAGGTGCCCGACCAAGCCCACATCCTGGTCATGGATCAGCCGATCCTGCGTAATCACGAGCTCGAGAAGCTGCGGCAGGTCTCCCACGACGTGTTCGACGCCGCCACGCTCGACATCACGTGGCCGATCGAGGCCGGACCCGACGGGATGGAGCTTCGGCTCTACGACGTGTGCGCTGAGGCTGCCCGCTACGTCGACAACGACGCCAACATCCTGATCCTGTCGGACCGCAACCTCGGTCCCGAGCGTGTCGCAATGCCGTCGCTGCTGGCCGTGGCCGCGGTGCATCACCACCTCGTCCGCCGCGGAACGCGTCTGCGCACGGGACTCGTGATCGAGTCGGGGGAGCCGCGTGACATCCACCACATGGCGACGCTGATCGGCTACGGCGCGGCCGCGATCAACCCGTACCTGATGTTCGAATCGCTCGACGAGCTCGCCGACCGCTCACTGCTACCCGAGGACCTCGACCGCGACGAGGCCGAAAAGCGAATCGTGCGGGCGATGGGCAAGGGCCTGCTGAAGACGATCTCGAAGATGGGGATCTCGACCATCCAGTCCTACTGCGGCGCCCAGATCTTCGAGGCGGTTGGGCTCGAGCCGGCGCTGATCGACGAGCACTTCACGGGCACGGCGTCGCGGATCGGGGGCATCGGGCTGGACGTCCTCTCGACCGAGGCGATGGAGCGTCACTTCCGCGCGTACCCGCGCACGCCGCGGGACCTGCTCCCGGTCGGCGGAGTCCTGCAGTGGCGGCGCGACGGCGAGCTGCACGTATGGAATCCCGACACGATCGCCAAGCTCCAGCATTCGGTCCGAGGCCAGAACGGGGACTCGTGGCAGACCTACCAGGACTTCGCCGCTCTGGCCAACGGCGACGCGGCCAAGAAGGGGCTGCTTCGCGGCCTGATGAAGCTGCGGCCGGCCGGCGACCCGGTGCCGCTCGAGGAGGTCGAGCCGGCGAGGGAGATCGTCAAGCGCTTCACCACCGGCGCGATGAGCCTCGGAGCGCTGAGCCGCGAGGCCCACGAGACGCTCGCGATCGCGATGAACCGGCTCGGCGCCCGCTCGAACACGGGCGAGGGGGGAGAGGACCCCGCGCGCTACACGCCGGATGAAAACGGCGACCTGCGGCGTTCGGCGATCAAGCAGGTCGCCTCGGGCCGGTTCGGCGTGACGATCCACTACCTCGTCAACTCCGACCAGATGCAGATCAAGATGGCGCAGGGCGCGAAGCCCGGCGAGGGCGGCCAGCTGCCCGGGTCACAAGGTCGACGACTACATCGCCCGGATCCGCAACTCGACGCCGGGCGTCGGCCTGATCTCTCCGCCCCCGCACCACGACATCTACTCGATCGAGGACCTCAAGCAGCTGATCTACGACCTGCGCTGCGCGAACCCGACCGGCTCGGTGTCGGTCAAGCTGGTCTCCGAGGTCGGCGTCGGCACGGTCGCGGCCGGCGTGGCCAAGGCGAATGCAGACCACGTGACGATCGCCGGTCACGACGGCGGCACCGGGGCCTCCCCCCAATCCTCCGTGCAATCGGCCGGGGTCCCGTGGGAGATCGGGCTGGCCGAGACGCAGCAGACGCTGCTGCTCAACGACCTGCGCTCGCGGATCACGATCGAGGTCGACGGCGGCATGCGCACGGGACGCGACGTGGTGGTTGGCGCCCTGCTGGGCGCCGACGAATTCGGTTTCTCGACCGCACCCCTGATCGCGATGGGCTGCATCATGATGCGCGTCTGCCACCTGAACACCTGCCCGGTTGGGATCGCCACCCAGGATCCCGAGCTGCGCCGGCGCTTCCGGGGCCTCCCCGACCACGTCACCGGTTATCTGATGCAGGTCGCCGAGGAGGTTCGCGGGATCATGGCCTCGCTCGGGGTGAGGCGCATCGAGGAGTTGATCGGGCGCACCGAGCTGCTCGACACCGACGACGCGATCGACCACTGGAAGGCTCAGGGCGTCGACCTCTCGATGATCCTGGCGATGCCCGAACTGCCGCCCGAGACACCGCGGCAGCGGACGCGACCGCAGGTCCCGGTGCTCGACGACGCGCTCGACTGGGAGCTGGTTCGCACGTGCGCGCCGGCGTTGGAGCGGGGCGAGGCGGTGAAGCTCGGCCCGGTGCCGCTGCGGAACGTGAACCGCACCGTGGGAGGAATCCTGTCTGGCGAGATCGCACGCCGGCGGGGCGCCGCGGGCCTCCCAGAGGGCACGATCGAGATTGGCTTCTCCGGCTCGGCCGGACAGAGCTTCGGCGCGTGGCTGGCTCCCGGCGTGACCTTCTCGCTGCGCGGCGAGACCAACGACTACACCGGCAAGGGCCTCTCGGGTGGCGTCGTGTCCGTGCGCCCGCCGGAGCGGGCCCGTTTCCGCGCCGAGGAGAACATGATCGTCGGCAACACCGTGCTGTACGGCGCCACGGCCGGCCGTGCCTTCTTCCGCGGTCTGGCAGGCGAGCGCTTCGCGGTGCGCAACTCCGGCGCCTGCGCGGTCGTGGAGGGCGTGGGCGACCATGGATGCGAGTACATGACCGGGGGGCGCGTGGTCGTGCTCGGACCCACCGGCCGCAACTTCGCCGCCGGCATGAGCGGCGGCATCGCCTACGTCTACGACCGCGACCGGCGCTTCGAGAGCCGCTGCAACACCGAGCTGGTCGACCTCGAGGGGCTGACCGAGGCGGATGTGGTCGAGCTCCAGGACCTGGTCAAGGAGCACGTCGCGCGCACCGGCTCGCTCGTGGGCCGGAACATCCTCGCCTCCTGGGATCGCGGCGCCAGCGACCGGTTCGTCAAGATCATGCCGCGTGACTACAAGCGGGTCCTGGCCGAGCGCGCCGCCCAACAGGAGGCCACGCCGGCCTGAGCCGGCCGCTAGCGCCGGGCGCGATCGCCGGCCAGGCGCAGCAGCACGGTGGTCCAGGTGCGAAACGGGCGCCAGGGCTCGGCCAGAGCGGTGAACTGCTCGAGCGACGGGGGCTCGGGCAACCCGTACATCCGCGCGACATTGGCGAGCACGCGCGGCTCCGCGGTCTGGAGCAAGGCGTCGGCGAAGCCGCTCGCCCGGAGCACCACGAGACTGGCATAGAAGGGGCCGAGGCCCTTGAGCTGCTGGACCTCCTCGTAGGCGCGCTCTGGGCCGAGCTCGTGCAGGCGCGCCACGTCGAGGCGGCCCTCGGCCGCCGCCCGCGCCACGCCGCGCAGCCGCGCCACCTTCTCGGTGTTCAGCCCGGGGGTCTCGTCGGGGAGCTCGAGCAGCGCCTCCGGCTGCGGGAACGCGAGCAGCTCGTGGTCGGCGAGCGTGAACGGTTCGCCCAGGCGCTCGCTGATCGCCCGGCGCACGCCCGCGGCCGGCCGAGCCGGGCGTCGGGCGGAGATGATCGCCCATGCCGCGGCCTCATATGGGGAGTGGAAGAGAACCGGGCGCTGGCCGTGATGTTGGCGCTGGAGCTCACCGATCACGGGGTCGCGCTCGCCGACACGCAGGAACTCGTCGCCGTCGTGGTCGAGCGAGACGATGCGAGCGACCTGGCGGAGCGCCGCATCCTCGCTGGCACCCCCGGCCGTCTGCAGCTCGACGTCGACGGGTCCGTCGGGCTGGGCCTGGCGCAGCACGACACCGGCGTAGCCGCTGCCGCCGTCGACCGGGAAGGCGAGCCGCATCGCGCCGTCGAATGCGTCGGCGCCGCGCTCGTTGGGCCCGAAGCCGAACTCCGCCGCAGCCCGGAGGCTGAACGGCCCGTGCGGATTCAGCTCAGCCACTTCTCACAGAAGCGAAGCGGTGACGCCCTGGATCGTGTCGATGCCGTACCCCATCGAGGGGTCGCCGTCGGTCATCACCGCGATCGAGAACACCCGCTTGTGGCCCTCCAGGCGGCCGATCTGGTGCACGAGCTGGCCGAGCCCGGTGCCGCGCCAGCCGCCCTTGAAGAACACCTTGTAGCCACGCGGCCGCGCGATCGCCGGGATGCCCCAGCTCTCAAAGCCGGCGATCGTCGAGAGCAGGTTCCGGGCATAGCCGACGAACTCGTGCGGGATCAGCGAGTCCATCTCGAAGAAGAACTTCGCCTGGTCATAGGCGCTGATCTGGGCGTTGGCCCAGATCCCGACGATCGAGAAATCCTGCATACCGGCAGCATGCGCAACCGCATACAAACCGGAGTCACCGACGATCGACCAGGTCTGTGTGGCCGCGTTGTTGTCCGAGACGTTGATCATCGGGTACAGGAACGAGTTGCTGAACGAGTCGACGTGATGCTGGCCCTGGGCATCGAGGCGGCGCAGATAGGCGACCAGCAGCATCGCCTTGACCACGCTGGCCGAGACGAACGTCCAGTGCTCGTGCACGCCGGTCTCCCGGCCCTCGGAATCGACGACGGCGAATGCCAGCCGGCCGACGCGGGAGCTGAGGTACCGCGCCGCACGCGCGATCGCGTGTGAGCCCGGGTAGCCCTCAGGGAGTCGGCCGCGGCCCCAGAACCCCAGGCCCTTGCAGCCGATCGGGTTGTGCGGATCGGCGAGCGCGTGGTCACCGGGCACCCGGAAGCAGGCGCGCCAGTGGTAGCGGCCCGCCGGGAGTGCGGCCGTCGCGGACAGCACGACCACGTACGGGCTCAGCTTGCGAGAGCGGGTCGTGACCTTGACCCCGAACCGGCCCTTGCGGCCGTGCCCGAAGTCCCAGTGGACCTTCGCCCTGCCCCAGCGCAGATCGCGCGGGTGGAAGAGGACGAGCGTGACCTTTGCCTGGCCGAGCGGGATCGCCTTGACCTTGTAGAGCACGCGCACGGCCACCTTGACCGTGATCACGGCGGCGACGTTCGTGCCGAGAAGGAGCGCGCGGTAGCGGGTGATGCGGTCCGGGCGCACGCTGAAGCTGAACGCGCCGTCGGCGGCCGAGGTCGTGGTCTGGATCGGGGTGAACGAGGTCTTGGGGTGCGGGCTCCGGAACAGCTGCACACGGCTCGAGGGCGCGGTGGTCCCGGTCAGGACGACCCTGTGCGAGCCGATCACCTTGGCCGGCTTGGCCCGCAGCGTGATCGTGGGGGTCGGGAGTGGTGGTGGTCGTGGTCGACGTGGTCGTCGTGGTGGTCGACGTCGCGGTGCTCGACGTCGCGGTGCTCGCGCGCTGCGCGGCAGCCGACCAGGGCGACGCCCCGATCGCGATGGCAACGACGCTGCCCAGCCCGGCAGCAATCACTCTCCTGATCACACGCTGGACTCTAAGGCTTTACACAGATGCACTGCTACTCTCACCAGCCCCGATGGGCGAACTTGGCGCGTTTCTGAAGGTCCACCGGGTCGGCTTCGACAAGCGCGACCCCCGCCGGCGCGTGCACGATTACGAGCAGTACTTCGCGATTCAGCCCGAGTCGGAGCTGCGGCGCCAGGGCGCACGGTGCATGGACTGTGGGATCCCGTTCTGCCACGAGGGCTGCCCGCTCGGCAACCTGATCCCGGACTGGAACGACCTCGTGTACCGCGACAAGTGGCGTGAGGCGATCGACCAGCTGCACTCGACCAACAACTTCCCCGAGTTCACCGGTCTGATCTGCCCGGCCCCATGCGAATCCGCCTGCGTGCTCGCGATCAACGACGACCCGGTGACGATCGAGCAGATCGAGCTGGCAATTGTGGACCGGGCGTTCACCGAGGGGTGGATCACGGCCGAGCCGCCCGACCGACGTACGGCCAAGACCGTCGCGGTCGTGGGGGCCGGTCCCTCCGGGCTCGCTGTGGCGGCCGAGCTCAACGGCTGCGGCCACACAGTGACCGTGTACGAGCGCGACGAGGGCCCGGGCGGCCTGCTTCGCTTCGGAGTGCCGGACGCAAAGCTCGAGAAGTGGATCATCGACCGTCGGGTGAAGATCCTCGAGGAGGAGGGCATCGAGTTCGTCTACAACACCGACGTCGGCCGCGACGTCTCGGCCACCGAGCTCCGCCAGCGCCACGACGCGCTCGTGATCACGATCGGCTCACGCGTTTCCCGCGACCTCGACGCCCCCGGCCGCGACCTGCGCGGGATCCACTTCGCGATGGACTACCTCTACCAGCGAAACCGCTGGGTGGCCGCCGAGCAGGGGCGGCCCTCGCGAACGCCGGAGCCGGGCACGGAGATCGTCGCCAAGGACAAGCGCGTGATCGTGATCGGCGGTGGGGACACCGGCATGGACTGCATCTCCAACTCGCATCGGGAGGGCGCGCGCAGCGTCGTGATGCTCGATGTCTACGCCGAGCTGCCCACCGACGGGCACGACCCGCGTCACCCTTGGCCGCTGCCCCCAAAGCGCACGCCGATGACCTATGCGCTCGAGGAGGGCGGGAAGCGGCGCTGGGGGACCGAGGTGACCGGCTTCCTCGGCAACGACGACGGGACCGTGTGCAAGGTGTTTGCGCGGCAGGTGACCGGGACCTCGTCCCGCGACCTGACGCCCGTGCCGGGAACCGAGATGGCGCTCGATGCCGACCTGGTCCTGATCGCGATCGGGTTCGGGCATCCGGAGCACACGGGTCTGGTGGAGGAGCTCGCGCTCCGCCTCGACCACCGCGGGAACATCCGCACGCAGCAGACCTACCGGACCTCGCTCAACAACGTCTACGCCTGCGGCGACGCCCGGATTGGCCAGTCGCTGGTCGTCACGGCGATTGCCGAGGGGCGCAAATGCGCGCGGATCGTCAACAAGGACCTCGGTGGAAGCCCGATGGACGCCGATCGCGAGATGCTCGCCGTCGGGGCCTGGAGCGGCGAGGCGGATCGGACCCTGCGCCACGAGGCCGAGGCGGCCGGCACGGTACGGCCGGGCGAGGAGTTCTTCAGCGGCCCGGGGACACGCCGACCCCGCCAGGATTAGCACCGCGCCTGCGCCTAATCGTCGAGAAACAGGCGATTTCCAGCCGGAACGCGCGTCGCTCGGAGGGCTTTGGATTCGATCAGGTTTTCCCAGCCGAGCTAGTGGGAATGCTAGGTTTAAACATGTCGGGCAACGCTGACGTGTGTGGCGGATACGGCGGCGAGAATTTCAGGTTTACTGAAAGCTTGGGACGGGGAAACTCGCCCCTGTCGGTCAGGGAACTGCGCCCCCACTTCCCTGACTCTCCGGGGGGCCCAGATGGATCTGGGCCCCCCGGGCTCTTTAAGCGCGCATTCCGCCTCGGTGATCGGGGCAGTGTGCGACCGTGTAGCGATGGCTCCGCTCGTTTCCGGCACCCCACTTTCCGATCCGGTCGTCCACCACGGCACGTCGATCGGCTCGACCATCAGCCAGGTCCTGGATTCGGCGGGGCAGTTCTTCTCGCAGCTGGCGAACCTGAGCTGGGTGGCGCTGCTGCTGGCGATGCTGCTGTACGCGCTGTATCTGCTGCTGCGCTCGCGGGCCCTGTTCAACGCGATCCGGGCCGCCTACCCGGGCGTCGCCGTGCGCTGGCGCGACGTGTGGGGGGCCTACATGGTCGGCTACGGGATCAACAACGTGTTTCCGTTCGGCGGCGGGAACATCGCTCAGCTGTTCCTGACCCGGGTCGCGATCCCACCGAGCAGCTATCCGACGATCGCCTCGGCCCTCTCGACCGGTGTGATCTTCGATTGGTTCATGGGTCTCCTCGTGATGGTCTTCGCCTTCACCCAGGGCGTATTCCCCAAGCCGCCGGACTTCTCCAAGCTGCCCGCGTTCGACATCAGCTTCTTCGCCGCCCACATGCGCTTTACGCTGTTCTTCCTGACCGTGCTGGGCGTTGGGTTCCTCGTCGCCTTCGCGCTGCTCTCGGCGCGCGTGCGCACGTTCTGGGAGAGGGTTCGCCAGGGCTTCACGATCCTCCGCGACCGCCGGCGCTACGCGCGCCAGATGGCGAGCTGGCAGTTCGCCAGCTGGATCTTCAGATTCGCCTCCTACTGGGCCCTGCTCGACGCGTTCCACATTGGCGGCTCGGTCCGCAACGCGCTCCTCGTTCTCGGCGTGCAGGTTGTGGCCTCGGTGTTCCCGTTCACCCCGGGCGGTCTCGGCGTCCAGCAGGCGCTGCTGCTGACGATCTTCGCCGGCAGTCCCGACGTCGCTGCGTTCTCCGTCGGCCAGCAGATCGCCACCGCGGTCCTCAGCACCGCGCTCGGGTTCGCCGCCCTCGTGCTGATCTTCCGCTTCAAGAGCTTCGGCGAGGTGATGGAGCACGGCCGCGCGCACCGGCGGGGTGAGGCCACGCCGAACTCCCCCGCCCCGCAGGCGGCCCGTCCCGCTGGCGGCTGAGCCGAGGAGCCGGGCCTGGCCCGGCAAACTTGACGCCCCCGTCATCTTTGTCTAGGCTGCGCAGCCCCTCGTCAAGGAGCCTTCGAACATGACCAACCTCCCCTCCGCCTGCGTGGTCGGCGCCGGGTCCTCCGGGATTGCGGCCGCAAAGGCGCTGCACGACCGCGGAATCCCGTTCGACTGCTACGAGAAGTCCGACCGGGTCGGAGGCAACTGGGTGTTCGGCAACCGGAACGGGATGTCGTCGGCGTACCGCTCGCTGCACATCAACACCTCGCGCGAGCGGATGGAGTACTCGGATTTCCCGATGCCCGACTGACTATCCCGACTTCCCGCACCACACCCAGATCGCGGCCTATTTCGACAACTACGTCGATCACTTCGGCTTCCGCGATCGGATCCGCTTCGAGACCGGCGTCGAGCACGCGGCACGCGGCGAGGACGGCGTCTGGACGGTCGAGCTCGAGGGCGGCGAGAGCCGGCGCTACGACATGCTCCTGGTCGCCAACGGCCACCACTGGGACCCGCGCTGGCCCGAGCCGGCCTACCCGGGCTCGTTCGACGGGAAGCAGATGCACTCCCACTACTACATCGAGAACAGCGACTTCCGCGACAAGAGCGTGCTCGTGGTCGGCATCGGGAACAGCGCGATGGACATCGCCGTGGAGTCGAGCTTCGTCGCGCGAAAGACGTTCATCTCCTCGCGCCGCGGCGCCTACATCCTGCCCAAGTACCTGTTCGGGCGCCCGCTCGACCAGATCGGGGTCAACGCGCTCACGCCGATGCTGCCGTTCGCCTTCCGCCGCGGGATCCTGATGGCGATGTACCGGGTCGGCGTGGGCAAGGTGCAGGACTATGGGCTGCCCGAGCCGGATCACAAGATCGGCGAGGCGCACCCGACGATCTCGGCCGACTTCCTCAATCGCATCGCCCACGGCGACATGACCTGGAAGCCCAACGTCTCGGAGCTCCAGGGCGGGCAGGTGAAGTTCGAGGATGGCAGCGTCGAGGACGTCGACGTGATCGTGTGGTGCACGGGCTACAAGGTCACCTTCCCGTTCTTCGATCAGGACTTCATCTCGGCCCCGGACAACGACCTGCCGCTCTACCGGCGGGTGTTCAAGCCGGACATCGACAACCTCGCGTTCATCTCCCTGCTTCAGCCGCTCGGTGCCACGATGCCTCTGGCCGAGGCGCAGGGCCGCTGGGTCGCCTCTTACCTGCGCGGCGAGTACCACCTCCCGTCGCGCGCGGCGATGGAGGCCGACGTGCGGCGCGAGCGCGAGAAGATGTTCAAGCGCTACGTCGCCTCCAAGCGCCACACGATGCAGGTCGACTTCGACAACTACCTCTACGACCTGCGCAAGGAGCTCAAGGCGGGCGCGGTGCGGGCGCGCGAGGCACGGCTTCACCCTGCCCGTCCAGCCGCGGGCGCAGGCCGAGCGCGTGCCGGCGGTGGCATGAGCCCCTCCGATGTCGTGCTTGGCCGGCGCGAGCACCGCGCCGGTCCGAGCGGCAAGCGCGAGCGGACGAAGCTTCAGAATCGAGCCGCGATCCTCGACGCCGCGCGTGAGGTGTTCGCCGAGCTCGGCTACGACGCCGCGGGCGTCCGCGACGTGATCCGCCGCACCGATCTGGCCTCCGGCACCTTCTACAACTACTTCCCGGACAAGGAGTCGGTGTTCCGCGCGGTGGTCGATCAGAGCGCGCAGGAGATCCGGCGGCGGCTGCGCGACGTCCGCGCGTCCGCGACGACGCTCGAGGAGTTTGTCGGCGACGCGTACCGGGCGTGGTTCGCGTTCCTGGTCGAGGACCATCTGATGTTCGAGCTCATGCAGCGCAACGCCGGGACGATCCGGGCCCTGTTCGGGGACCCGATCCTCGGAGCCGGGGTGGAGGACTTGCTGGAGGACCTCCGCGCGGCGATCGGCCGCGGCGACGTCCCGCCGCTGGACGCCGACTACATGGCCGGGGCGATGGCCGGCGTGGCGCTCGAGCTCGGGGTGCGGATGGCCGAGCGTGCACCGGCCGACGTCGAGGGAGCAGCCAGGTTCGCCACCGAGCTGTTCCTCGGTGGAATCGAGCGGATGAGCGGGCTCGGGCTAGCGCCTGACGCTTCAGCGGGCGTGCGCAAGCTGATGGGCGCGCAGGCGGAGCAATTCGATCAGCTCCAGACCCCGGTGGAACGGATCGGCGATCGGCTCGCCGCCGTCGAGCGGCAGTGCGGCGCGCAGGCGCCCGTCCACCTCGGCGACCAGGGTGGTGCCGCGTGGCGTCACCGTCGAGTCCAGCGCGGCCAGATGCGCGAGCCGCTCGGCATCCGCGGCGCCGGCATAGCGAAGCGTGACGCGCGTCACGGGCGAGGCGCCGAGGTCGGGAACGCGAGCGCGCTCCGCGGCTGAGCGCAGGTCGCGACTGTGCTCGCGGGCGGCGAGGAAGTTGAGCGGACCGGAAAACATTGGCGACCTCCGAGACGGGACCTGAATAACTTCCTAAAGATTATAGACGGTTACGTCACCTGTCAACTAGGATTGATGGTTATGAGCAAGGACCAAACCGCCCCCGGGGCGCTTGAACAGGTGCGGGCGTACATCAACACGCGCGACATCGACCTTGGCACCGACGAGCTCAGCGGCCCGGGAGAGCTTTCGGGTTGGCTGCGCGAGCACGACCTGATCGAAGCCGGAGCGCGGGGCGACCGATCGCGACGTCGAGCATGCGGTCGCACTCAGGGAGGCGTTCAGGGCGATCGTGCTGGCCCACAACGACGGCGGCGAGATACCACGCGACGCCGTGGAGACGCTCGACGACGCCGTCTGCCGGGCGCGGCTCGTGCTTCGCTTCCGCGACAGTGGCTCCGCCGTGCTCGAGCCCGACTCCGACGGAGTGGACGCCGGCCTCGGCCGGCTGCTCTCGATCGTGCAGGGCGCGATCGTCGACGGTTCGTGGAGCCGTCTCAAGGCATGCCGTCTGCACACCTGCGAGTGGGCGTTCTACGACCACACCAAGAACCATTCGGGGGCGTGGTGCAACATGGCCGTGTGCGGCAACCGGGCGAAGGCGCGGACCTACCGCGAGCGCCACGCCCCGCACGCCTGAGCGCCGCGCCACGCGTCTGAGCGCCGCCGATATCCTCGCAACCGTGCCCTCGTTCTGCCGCCACAACCGCCTGATCCAGAATTGCCCGATCTGCTCCCGCGAGCAGGCGGTCGAGTTGCGGCCCGTCGTCTCCTCGAGCGCGCCGCGGAGCTCGGCACCCAGGCCAACCTCATCCCGGCCGGGGAGACAGAGCGCCGGCTCCACGCGCCCGCCCTCCCGCGCCGGCCTCAGGGTCCGGCGGCTGGCTCGAGGGGTGGAGGACGGCTATCACTCGAGCCTGCTCCCGGGACTGCGCTCGAGCACCGACGCCGAGCGTCTGGCCGAGGAGATTGCCTTCGCCGTCGGCCGGCTGACCGAGCTCGGAGAGTCGCCGCCGGGGTTGTATGCGGTGGTCGCGGATGGGGTTGCGGACGTGGAGGAGCGGACCTGGCTCGCCTTCCTGATCGCCTACCTTGCGCCGCTCGAGAGCGACGACCCGTTCTCGGAGATCGAGCGGGTAAGGACCGCGTGGGCGTCCGGCGAGCAGCCGATCGCTCGACGGCGTCCTGACCGGCCCTCGGGCCGCGCATGATCCGGCACGCGGGACCGTCACGCTCGATGCCTACCGCGCCTGGGCGGCGCGGGCCGGCTCGCAGGCCCTTGCGTTCAGCGGCGAGAGCGGGTGGACGCCAGAGCGCCGGTTCGAGCGCGTATTCGAGCGGCTGGCCCTACCCGGCCTGCATCGAGACGCGCGCTACGAGCTCCTCGTATCGCTGGGACGGCTCGGCGTCTATGAGCTCGAGGCCGCATCGCTGAAGTTCGGCGGCGAGAACGAGACGACCGTGGCGGCGAAGCGAGCCCTCGGGATCGGGGATCCACTGCTGCTCGACCGGCGCGCCGCCGACCTCGCCCGGGCGTGCGACGTGCCGCTCGAGGCACTCGACCTGGCGCTTTACAACTGGGGCAGCGGCGAGCGCGTGACCGCAGGGGCCTCGGCGGACGCCGACCCTGAGCCGCTCGCTCGGGCGCAGGCCGCGCTTGGCCTCGTCTGAGCGCAACTCGAGGTCCGGCAACGGGTTATCGCGAGTATCGGTGCACGCGTGAGCCTGGGAGGCCGTATCCGCAGAACGCTCGTCCCATCGCTGTTGGCAGGATTGCTCTGCACCGCCGTCGCGCTGGCGTGGCTCGGACCCTCGAGCGCGGCCTCACGGAGGTCAGCCCCGCGACTGATCGTGTGTCCGCTCGCGCACACTGCGCTGCCGTCGTGCTGCGGTCCGATCAGGGCGCTGCGGCCGAAGCCACCGTGCCGGGGATATCTGACGATCGGCTCGGCGCCCAACCCCGCGAGCGCCGGCCAGCAGATCCTCGTCTCGGGCCAGCTCAGCGGCCCACGGCATGGCAACGCGCCGGTCACTCTGTACCAGCGGCTGTGGTGGCAGCACCGATTCAGCCGCCTCGCGCAGGGCCGCACCAATGCGCTTGGCCAGTACACGTTCACCCGACCGCTCGGCTCGACCGAGACCAACCGGCAGTGGTACGTGGTCGCCCGGCGACTGCGCAGCGCAAACCAGAAGCAGCGAGTCCGCGCCGTGGTCACGCTCGTCGCCTCGCCCGCGACGGTCGACGCCGGCACGCCCGTGACGCTCGCCGGCAGCGTCACCCCCGCCCACACAGGGGATCGGGTGATGCTCGAGCAGCGATCCGGCTCGGGGTGGCAGGTGTTCGCCGAGCCCCTGCTGAGCTCGCAGTCGAGCTTCCAGACCAGGCACGCGTTCACGCTGGGCGGAGTGCACGAGCTCCGCGCGGTGCTCGCGGCCGACTCGAAGAACGCCCAGTCGTTCTCGCCGATCGTCGCGGTCAACGTGCTCAGCGGGATCCACAAGATCCAGCACGTGGTGATCATCATGCAGGAGAACCGCTCGTTCGACAGCTATTTCGGGACGTTTCCCGGAGCCGACGGGATCCCCCACGCGGTGTGCGTGCCGGATCCGATGAACGGCGGCTGCGTGGCCCCCTTCCACGATTCCGCGGACGAGAACTTCGGTGGGCCGCACGGTGCTGCAAACTCCGCCGCAGACGTCGACGGGGGGCTGATGGACGGGTTCGTCGGCCAGGCCGAGAAGGGCAACAAGTGCACCACCGACGATCCGAGCTGCAGCCCATGCCAGGAGGGCTCCTCGAGCAAGTGCATCGACGTGATGGGCTACCACGACGCGCGCGAAATCCCCAACTACTGGGATTACGCCGAGAACTACGTGCTCCAGGACCACATGTTCGAGCCGATCGCCTCGTGGAGCCTGCCCGAGCACCTGTACGAGGTCTCGGAGTGGTCGGCCTTCTGCACCAGTCCACTCGACCCGTTCTCGTGCAAGGGCGCGATCGAGAGCCCGAACCTCGATCACGGGCTCGGGGTCAACGCGCCGTCGGATCAGACCGCTCACTACGCGTGGACCGATCTGACCTACCTGCTTCACCGCTACGGCGTGAGCTGGGGCTACTACGTGTTCAAGGGGACCGAGCCGGACTGCGAGGACGACAGCTCAGTGACGTGCACGCCGGTCCAGCAGGGCCCGCAGACCCCGGGGATCTGGAACCCGCTCCCGGACTTCACGACCGTTCGTCAGGACAACCAGCTCGGCAACGTGCAGACGCTGACGAACTTCTTCACCGCGGCGCGCAACGGGACGCTGCCCGCGGTCTCGTGGATCGACCCCAACGGGACCGTCTCGGAGCACCCGCCGGGGCTGGTCAGCTCCGGCCAGGCCTACGTGACCGGCCTGATCAACGCGATCATGCAGAGCCCCGATTGGAACAGCACGGCGATCCTGCTCTCCTGGGATGATTGGGGCGGTTTCTACGACCACGTGGTCCCGCCGGCGGTCGACCAGTTCGGATACGGGATGCGCGTGCCGGGGATCGTGATCAGCCCCTATGCGCGGCAGGGCTACATCGATCATCAGATCCTCAGCCACGACGCCTACGTCAAGTTCATCGAGGACGACTTCCTCGGCGGCCAGCGGCTCGACCCGGCCACCGACGGGCGGCCCGACCCGCGGCCGGACGTGCGCGAGACGAACCCGCAGCTGGGCAATCTCAGTGCGGACTTCGACTTCAACCAGACGCCGCGCCCACCGCTGCTGCTGCCCGTGCACCCAGCTCCCGGGCCGGCCTCGCAGACCCCCTGACAGCGGGCCGGATCGGGCCGCAGGAGTCTCCGTGCAAGCGCCGATGCGCTCCGTCCGGGGCACCTCCTACCTTTCGCGGCGTCCACCATCACCGGAGCCGCAATGTCACTCTGCTTCATCGAACCGCAGAATGCGATCAGGGTTATCGCCGAGTCGGTCGGGCGCGAGGCGCGCCGTCAGATCCTCGGGGAGGTAGTGCGCGCGTGGGTTGACGAGATTCCCGACTCCGAGCTCGTCTCCCACTACGCTAAGGCCGTCGCCGACCTCGATGAGCATGACCTGTCGCTGCTGGCGGCGTGGCATGCCTCGCTCGAGGTCGGGCATCCGGTTCCGAACAAGGAGTTCCTTGTCAACGTGTTCCCGTCGCTGGGCGAGAACCGGCGCGAGGCGCTCAAGATTGCGGCCGGGTTCCGCGGCGAGGAAGCGTTCGAGGCAGGGGTGGGGGAGGAGCAGGCGTTCGACACCGTCCTGCCCTGGCTGTCCGAGGAGCGCTGCGTGCAGCTCGCCAACGAGTGCCTCGAGCTGTACTGCTGGGACCGGCTGGGAGCCGAGAACTAAGCAGCCCGGCCCGGGTCCGGGTGGCCGACGGGCGCTACGCGCCGAGCAGTGCCTCGACGTCGGCGATCGCCTGCTCGGTGGACTGAAACCAGACCGCGGCCATCCCCAGCTGGCGCGCGGCCGTGCAGTTGACCTCGATGTCGTCGATCAGCAGGGCCGCGTCGGCCTCGACGCCGAGACGCTCGAGCGTGATCTCGTAGATGCGCGGCTCGGGCTTGCGGGTTCCCACGAACGCCGAGTCGACGACGGTGTCGAAGATCTCGTCGACCGGGAGCTTGGCCCGCCACATCTGCTCCCACTCACGTACGTTGTTGGTACAGATCGCGAGCTCGTAGCCGCGACCCTTGAGCTCGCGCATGAAGTCGATCATCCGGTCGTTGGGGTGCAGGTGCTCGAAGTAGCGCTCGCCGAAGCCGTGCATCTCGACCGGGCGGCCGAGCTGCGCGGTCAGCTGTTCACCCAGCCGCTTGAGGAAGTCCGCCTCGGTCAGGCGGCCGGTCTCGAGCTCGAACAGGGGATTCGCCCCCGCGCGGATCGCCACCGCCGCCATCGCCTTGCCGAGCTCCTCCAGCGAGATCCCGGAGGAATCCTGCACGGCCGCAAAGCTGTCGATCAGCGGCGTCGTGAGGACGCCGCCGAAGTCGCTGATCACGGCCGAGATAGAGCTCATCTCGGTCGCATCAGGAGGTAGACGCCGCAGCCCTCGAGGCCCCGGCTGTGCCACCGAAACGGCTCGGCCCTGACCTCGAAGCCCTCGCCGGCGCTGACGATTCCCTCGCTCAGGGCCTCGCCCGCGGCGCGGCGCGGGTACTGCTCGGCGTCCTCGTCATCGCTGAGCCAGAGCTCGAGCCCCGCCCGGGTGGGGATGCCGTCGACGCTGTAGGTCGTGGACAGGCGGGGGTCGGCGACCGCGTGCTCGCCGCCAAGGTCAAGGACCGTGGCGGCGACGACGTCGCGGCCGTGGCCGCGGCTTCTGCGCGGCCTCACCGAGGTCAGTGCGAACCCCTGGTCGGGATCGAACCAACACGAGACGTCGCGGATCGAGTCGCTGCCGTCGAGCTCGGCGGCAGTCCTGATACCGCGGCGACCCAGGCCGTCCACGGACACCTCGCCGTCGCCGAGGCGGGCGGTGCCGGTGATCCGCGCCAGCTGATCGAACCCCTCGAGCGCGTCGCTGCGGACCGGCTCGCCGAGGGGCGACACGGTGAGCGCGAGGCCGTCGGCCGACACGTGCCAGTCGGCCGTCTCGCCGGTCCCCTCGATCGCTGTCGGCCCGGTCCGCGCGTGGCCGGGCGAGCCAATCGCAAAGGCGGCGTCCGGCGCGCTCCAGGCCGCGCCCCAGAGGCCGTCTTGTAGATCTCCGAAGGTGACGAGCCCGAGCGCCGGTTGCGAGGTGAGCGTCAACGCCTCAGCTGCCGCTGGTCGACGTCGTGCGCGGTGGAGTCGACGTCGTAGTCCCGGCCGCCGAAGCGAGCGGCTCGCACGACGTACCGGTTGCGGAAGTTGCGTGTGAGCAGGCCACGCGCCAGCGCGCGGGTCGGCAGCAGCAGCAGCGCTCCGATCACGTCGGTGATGAAGCCGGGAATGATGAGCAGCACGCCTCCGAGCAGCACGAGCGCCCCGTCGACGGCCTCGCGCGTCGGCTCGCGGCCCTCAGCCACCGCGCCCGTGAAGCGCAGCCACGCCGTCCGCCCCTGCGTCCGCAGCGCCCACGTCCCGATCGGCCAGGTGATGATCAGGAGGAGGAACGTGTCGAGGACGCCGATCGCCTGCGCGACCTGGATCGCCACGAGCACCTCGGCGATCGGCCACAGGAGCAGGAGGAGCCAGAAGATCAGCATGTCTCCAAGGCTACTGAGCGCGCGCGGGCGGGCGGGCGGGGACGCTACGCCAGCGCCGGCGAGGGTCCGTCGATCCGAACCCCGGGCAGGCGGTGCAGCCCGACCAGCTCGATCAGCGTCCGGATCTGGGGTTGGGCACCGCGCAGGAGCACGGCGCGACCGTGGCGGCGCAGCCGCCGGGCGACCATTGCGAAGTCGACCATCAGCGAGGTGTCTGCGAATACCAGCTCGCTGAGGTCGACGACCACGTCGGTTTCGGAGTGGATCGCCCGCACCAGCGCCTGTCGACGACTGCCCTGCGTGCTCCGGTCCTCATCGCCGCGGCAGCGGAGCGTCGGGGGCTTGTCATCGAAGTCGACGATCGCGGAAACCTACCTGAACCTCACCCATCGCGGCAAGCCGGATTGCGCTCTTTCCTACACTTGTCAACGATGATTTCAGTTGAGGATGTGAATGACGCCCTTCGCGAGGTGATCGATCCCGAGCTGGGACTCGATTTCGTCGAGCTGGGCCTGATCTACGACGTCGAGGTCGAGGGCGCAGTCGTGCGCGTGACCTACACGCTCACCAGCCCCGGTTGTCCGATTGGCCCCCAGGTCTCCGAGCAGATCGAGGAGTTCGTCGGGGATCTCGACGGCGTGGAGGACGTGCAGCCGACGATGACCTTCTCGCCTCCGTGGACGCCCGAGCGGATGAGCGAGGACGCCAAGTTCGCGCTCGGCTTCTAGCGCCGGGCTGTTCTGGCGGTCGCCTGCGGGCGTTGACCGTGCTTTGGCGCCGGGCGGGCTCGATCCATCGAACCCGCCCGGCTGATCTCCGCCCGCCAGCGTCCGTCAGGGGTTAACGGGTCCACCGGCCGAGACTTGGGCGGAATGGTGGGGGCCGGGTGACGCCCGAGACCCCCGCCCACCGACATAACTGCGGAGCGGCGGTGAAGTTGGCCGCTTGGCGGCGGCTAGATGATTGAGTCGCGCATCTAGTGCTTGCCGAGCTCTCGAGCGAGATCGATGGCTCGGATCTCGGGCTCGCCGGGGAGCTTTCCGAGCACAGACGCGACGACCTGCTTGACGTCGTTCTCCTCGTGCCCGAGGTCGTCGAACAGGGACTTCAGCGCCGTGTGGACGATCTTCAGCTGCGCGGCCGTGAGCTCGAGCCGGTAGGCGATCTCCCCCGGCTGAATCAGGTCCTCGCTCATGAGGCCCGGAACGCTATCGCCTCGGGCCTGAGACTCGCCGTCCGCCTGCAGACGCTCAGACGCTGCCTCCGGCGCGCGGCGAGCGCTGTCTGCCTATGCTGCTCCCGGGATGCGCCTCCGGCTTCTGCTGCTCACGGTCCTCGCCGTCGGCCTGATCGCACCGCGCGCGTTCGCGCAGGGGCCGGCGGCCAAGACCGGCAACGTGCTGGTCCTGCTGCGGCGCGACGTCGCGGGGACGGCGGCCGCGAGCGACGCGGTGCGCGCCGTGGCGGCCCGTCTCGGAGGGCACGCGGCCGGGCGGTCAGTGCCGCAGATCGGCCTGATCACCCTCCGCCCCGCGCCGGGCCTGAGCATGGCGGCGTTCGAGCGTCGCCTGCGCGCGCTGCCGGGCGTGGTCTCGGTGGCGCCCGAGCGCCGCTACGTGCCGCGCTCGGTGCCCAACGACCCGGCGCTGAGCGCGACCTCGGCCGACACGGGGGTGGTTCAGTGGGCGCTGGCCCGGGAGGGCTTCTACACGGCCTGGAACTACACGCATGGGGATGGCGCACTGGTTGGCGTCATCGACACGGGGGTCGACGCCGGCCATCCCGACCTGCGCTCGAAGATCGCCGTCGCGGTCGATCAGCAGGACCCGTCCGACTCCACGGGGCCCGCGCGCACCGACCAGGTCGGTCACGGCACACACGTCGCCTCGCTTGCCTGCGCCGCGACCAACAACGGCATCGGCATGGCGGGCGCCGGCTACGACTGCCGGCTGGTGATCGAGAAGAGCGACTTCAGCGATTCGAGCATCGCCGCGGCGATCGTCGATGCCGCCGAGCGGCACGTGCAGGCGCTGAACATGAGCTTCGGGCCCGCGTTCCCGGACGGCACGCCGGCGCCCCAGTCCGAGGTGCGCGCGCTCCAGTACGCGGCGGCGCGCAAGGTTGTGCTCGTGGCCGCGGCGGCCGACAGCCCGGGGACTGAGCAGGGCGACCCGGCCAATGTGCTCCAACCCGCCGGAACGGGCGCGGACATCAACAGGGGCCTCGGCCTCGATGTCACTGCCGCCGCCTACGACGGCGCCCGGGCCAGCTTTGCCGGCTTCGGCTCGGAGATCTCGCTCGCCGCCTACGGCGCGCTCAACCCCGATGCCGGCGGGGTCCTCGGCCTCGGGCCGCCGCCCGGGATCTTCGGCGCCTTTCCGGCCAACCAGACCCAGCTCGAGCAGCTGCCAGATGCGTGCCTGTGTCGCACCACCTTCAACGGCGACGATCGCTACGCCTACCTCCAGGGCACGTCGATGGCGGCGCCGCAGGTCGCCGCGACCGCGGCCATGATGCGCGTGCTGAACCCGTACGCCTCCCTGCGCGACATCCTGCGCATCCTCAAGCAGACCGCCCAGCGCCCCGCCGGTACGGGCTGGAGTACAAACCTCGGCTGGGGGATCCTCGACGCCGGTGCCGCGCTCGATGCCACGCGGAGACTCGATCGTCTCCCGCCGGTCTCGCACCTGATCGCACCTCACCTCGCCCGCCGCCGCACGTTCTTGGTCCGGTGGACCGGCCACGATCGGCAGCACCCGGGCCTGGTGGCGTCCGGGATCGCCCGCTTCGACGTCTACGTCAGCGTAGGCGGCGCGCGCTCGAGGCTGATCGCGGACACGATCCGGCACGAGCTCCGGTTCCACGGACGTCCCGGCGTCCGCTATTCATTCATCGTCGTCGCGATCGATCGGGCCGGCAACCGCGAGCTCCCCGGCGCTCGCGCCACAACGCGGGTCGCCCGCGGCGCGAGGTAGAGCTCAGCTCTCGGGCCGCTTGCGGGCCGGGCGCGATCCGCGGGTGCGCTTGCGCATGTCGGCGGCGGGGCCGCGGGTCGCGCGGCCATGGGCCGGGGGCAGGATCGGCGCGGGGCCCCCATTGCGCTGCTGATCGTCCTTGGCCGGACGCTCAGCCTCGGCTGCCTCTGATGAGGCGCCGGTCTCCTCCGAGACACCGGTGGCCGCTCGCTTCGGCAATGCCGCCCGCCCGCGCGCCGCAGCCAGCAACTCGGCGAGCGCGGCGTCGATCCCGGCCGCGATCTCGTCAATGTCCGGAAGCGCGTCGTAATCGCCGAGCAGGCCGTAGTCGATGCCGCCGTCGTAGGACATGATCGCCACCGCCAGCGCGTGGTGCTCGGGAAGGAACGCCACCGGGAACAGGTCTCGGAGCCTGCGGCCGAGCACGTACAGCGGCAGCTGCGGGCCCGGGATGTTGGTCACGATCAGGTTGAACAGGCGGGTGGAGAAGTTCAGCCGCGAGGCCTGGGCGAGGAGCGTCGGCGGCGCCAGGTTGTTGACCGCCGTCAGCGTTGCAGCGCCGACCGCCTGCTTTGACTCCTTCAGGCCGTCCATCGCCTGGCGCACGAACCGCAGGCGGGCGACCGGGTCACGGATGTAGACCGGGAGCGGGCCGCGCATCACCGTCAGCTGGTTGCCGAGCGTGCCGTGGTCATCCTTGGCGCGCACCGACACGGGCACGAGCGCGCGCATCTCCAAACCCTCGGTGCGGATGCCGCGAGAATGCAGCCAGTCCGCGAGGGCGCCGGAGACGACGGTCAGCACGACGTCGTTGACCGTCCCGCCGAGGTTGTCCTTGACCTCCTTGTAGTCCGCCAGCTGCTGGCGGACCACGGCGTAGCGCCGGTGCGGCCCGATCTCGACATTGAGCGGCGTCTCGGGCGCGGGGTTCAGCCCCGCCCACACGATCTCGCCGACCCCCTCCACCGCATCTCTGATCACGCCGAGCGAGGACCCGGGGCTGGAGACCGCGTGCACCGCCCGCCCGACGATCTCCGCCGTCGTGCGGACCGCACCGCGCACACCAGCCAGGACGAGCTCGGCCTGGCTGGGCTCGCGGTGCGGCTGCCAGGGCTCGAGGTCGGTCGGCGGCGGGGCCGGGTCGGGCGAGAGGTCGAACAGGACGGTCGCGAGGTCGACGCCCGAGACCCCGTCGACGAGCGCGTGATGGGTCTTGAAGATCAGCGCGAAGCGGTCGTCCTCGAGCCCCTCGACCAGCCAGCTCTCCCACAGCGGCTTGCTGCGATCGAGCGCCTGCGAGGCGATGCGCCCGGCGAGCAGCAAGAGCTGCTCCTCACTGCCAGGTGGCGGCAGAGCGGCATGGCGGACGTGATACTCGAGGTTGAAGGACGGGTCGTCGACCCACACCGGGCGTCCGGACTCGAGCGGTGGCGTGGCGAGCTTATGGCGGTAGCGGGGAACCAGGTGAAGCCGGCCGCGGACGTGGTCGAGGTAATCCTTGAAAGCCGGCGGCGGCCCATCGAACACGAAAACGCCGCCGATATGCATGTGCGACGACGGTCCCTCCTGGTGCAGGAACGAGGCGTCGGTCGAGGTCAGCCGGTCGAGGTGCTGCTGGGCCACACTCGCGAGCTTAACCCTCAGCGGCGTCCGATGACCACGCCAACGCGATGACCCGCCGCAAAGCGTCGGCCGTGGCGCGGGCTCTGGGCGATTATGCGGCCGCCACGGCCGTGGCTGATGTGGCGGTGCCGCACTCGGCCGAGGCGGCAATGGGCGCGGCGCAGCGCTGCTCGAGCGTGACCCGAGCCGTTCGCCGATCAGCCGCGGGACCACGCAGGTCGGGTTCGCCGGCGTACGGAACGTGTGATCGGCGCCGTAGCCGAACACGCCGCTGGTGGCGATCATGCGTAGTGGTAGACGTGACCGGGCAGCAGCCCGTGGATCGTCGCGCTGACCGCCACGGCCGCACTGCCTGCGCCTGCGCTGACGGTCGTGCTCTGATGCGCATAGCGGGGGCTGCTCGGCCCGTAGACGAAGAAGTATGTGGTGTGGGTGCCCCTGCGGGTTGACCGAGCCGTGCAGCGTCACGGTCGTATGTCCGAGGTGGTCCGCGCCGAGTGTGACCGCGAGCGGAGGTGGTGGCTCGAACTCGAAGGCGCCGAGGTCACGCTTGCCGCCGCGGATCCGCGGACGCCCGTTCAGATCGAGGGTCGACTCACCTGGCGCGAGTGGCGAGGAATCGAGCCCGCGGACCGGCGACGTGGACGGCAACGTGTAGTCGCCGCCGGGGCCATCGATGAACATCGGGTTGACGCTGACGTTGTGCGTGCCGGGCAGGTAGTGGTGCGTGCCGGTGCCGAAGCACGGGTCGGATGCCGGCAGCGCCAGATCGTCGTGGTCGATGCTCAGCGTGGCGGAGTCGCCTGCATTCGCCTGGCACACCACCGGATCGCCGAAGCTCGCCGGCGAGCCGTCGGTACCGGCGAAGATCGAGTCGAGCACGGTGACCGAGGCGCCGAAGCCCATCGCGTAAAGGCCATCCGCGCGAGCACCGAAGGTGCTGCCGTCACCGATCAGGGTGAGCTGGCGTGCGAGGAGGCTCGCGCCGTGTCCGGCGACGTCCATTGCTTCCACACCGGTCGCACCACCGGTCAGCTGCAGCAGTGAATCGTCGACGGTGACGTTGCCGCCCTGGGCCGTGATGCCGTAGGTGTCGATGCTGCCGCTGCTGGAGATCGTCAGCCGGTGCGCCTGGACCGATGGCCGGCTCCCACTGCCGCTCCCGTTCGCCCAGAGCCCGATCTGTCCCAGCAGCTTCGAGTCGGAGATCTGGAGCGTGGCTCCTGAGTCGACCGCCACCGCAGTGCTGGGGCTTCCAGTGCTGGCGACCTCGGAGGCGAGGATCGTCGAGTTGGTGATCGTGGAGGACCCGGCGAGCAACGCGACACCTTCGGCGCCGGTCGCGAACTCGGTGTTGACGGCCACATCGTGGAGGTTTACCGGGCAGTCGACGGCGACGATCCCGCCCTGTCCTCCGGGATCGACGTGGACGCTGAGTGCGCGGAGGCTCAGCAGGGCAGCGGACGTTCCCTCGCACAGGAGCGCGCTCTGGCCTGACCCGCTGTCCTCGATCTCGGTGGTCGGCTGGCCGGTCCCGGTGATGGTTACCGGCGTCGAGCCGGTGTAGGAGACGTTGGCGGCGGGGAAATTCCCGGCGCCGAGGCGCACGGTCCCGGTCGCATGGTCAGCGGCGACAGCGCTCAGCGCGGCCCGGACCGTCGATTTCGTGTGAGTGGCGTCGCAGCCGCTCGAGCCCACACAGTAGGTCGCGGCCTCAGCACTGGCAGCCGAGATCGCGAATGCACAGATGCAACCGGCAACCCCGCCAATCCCCAGAATCCTCAACCCCACGCGGCCAGTATTGACCGCACCGTCCGCCGTGTCAATGTAGGCTCCGCGCCGATGGCCTGGGACTTCGCCACCGAACCCGAATTCCAAAGCAAGCTCGACTGGATGGACGGCATCGTCCGGGAGCGGATCTGGCCGCTCGAGACCCTGATCGACGAGCTCGGGTGGGAGGGCCTCATGCGGGCGATGAAGCCGGTACAGGAGGAGGTCAAGGCCCAGGGCCTGTGGGCCGCGCACCTCGATCCCGAGCTCGGCGGACAGGGCTACGGCCAGGTCAAGCTCGGGCTGATGCACGAGATCCTCGGGACGACGCCGATCGCGCCGCTCGCGTTCGGCAACGCGGCGCCCGACTCGGGCAACTCGGAGATCCTCGCGCTCGCCGGGACGCCGGAACAGAAGGAGCGCTACCTGCACCCGCTGCTGGCCGGCGACTTCAAGTCGGCCTTCAGCATGACCGAGCCCGACACGGCCGGCTCCGACCCGACGCTGCTGAAGACCTCGGCGGTCAAGGACGGCGACCACTGGGTGATCAACGGTCACAAGTGGTTCTCCTCCAACGGGTCGATCGCCGACTTCCTGATCGTGATGGCGGTCACCGACCCCGAGGCGCGGCCGCATCAACGTGCCTCGATGTTCGTCGTCGACGCCGACACACCCGGGGTCAACATCGTCCGCGACGTGGCGACCATGGAGCATCCGTACGACACCTTCGGCCGCTACGGCAACCACGCCGAGATCCTCTACGAAGACGTGCGGGTGCCCGCCGAGGCGCTCCTTGGCGCGCAGGGCGCCGGCTTCCTGATCGCCCAGCAGCGTCTGTATCCCGGGCGGATCCACCACTGCATGCGCTGGCTTGGCGTGGCCCGGCGCGCGTTCGACATGCTCTGCGAGCGGTCCCTTTACCGCTACGCGCACGGGTCCACGCTATCTGGGCACCAGAGCGTGCAGAACTGGATCGCCGACAGCGCGGCGCAGATGCAGGCGGCGCGGCTGATGACCCTGCATGCGGCGTGGAAGATGGACACCGAGGGGGTCGCCGCCGCGCGCACGGACATCGCGATGATCAAGTACTTCGGCGCGCAGGTGCTCCACGACGTGATCGATCGCGCCGTCCAGGCCCACGGGTCGCTCGGCTACTCGACCGACCTACCGCTCGAGGCGATGTACCGCTTTGCGCGGGCGGCACGGATCTACGACGGGCCCGACGAGGTGCACCGCGCCTCGGTCGCCCGTCAGGTGCTCCGCGGCTACGAGGCGCCCGCCGACGGGGTCCCCAGTGAGCACGTTCCGGCGCGGCGCGAGGCGGCGCGGCGCCAGTTCGCGGATCTGCTCGCCGCGGCCACCGCCAACGACTGAGCGGGGGCTTTCCTACACTGTCGACGATGGCTTCGGCTCCCGAGACACTGCTGCTTGCTGCACCGCGCGGATATTGCGCGGGCGTCGACCGTGCCGTGCAGACGGTCGAGCGCGCGCTCGAGCTGTACGGCGCGCCCGTGTACGTGCGCAAGGAAATCGTCCACAACAAGCATGTGGTCGAGCAGCTGCGCGATCGCGGGGCGGTGTTCGTGGAGTCCGAGACCGAGGTCCCGGAGGGGGCGACCGTCGTCTTCTCCGCGCACGGGGTGGCGCCCAGCGTCCACGCCAACGCCGAGGCCCGTGAGTTGCAGACGATCGACGCCACCTGCCCGCTCGTGACCAAAGTGCACGTGGAGGCGAAGAAGTTCGCCGCCGAGAACTACACGATCGTTTTGATTGGGCACGCCGGCCACGAGGAGGTCGAGGGCACGATGGGGGAGGCGCCCGGTCACATCGTCCTGATCGAGAACGAGGACGACGTTGACACGCTCGAGGTCGAGGATCCCGAGAAGGTGGCCTACATCTCCCAGACCACATTGTCGGTCGACGAGACGCGCACGATCATCAACCGACTGCGCGGGCGCTTCCCGATGATCGTCGGACCGCGCACGGACGACATCTGTTACGCGACCACCAACCGCCAGGCCGCGGTCAAACAGCTGGCCAGGCAGTGTGACCTGGTGCTCGTGATCGGCTCGCGCAACTCGTCGAACTCCAATCGGCTGGTCGAGGTCGCCCGCGAGCACGGCGCCGACGCCTACCTGATCGACAACGAGGCCCAGGTCAGCGAGGATTGGCTGAGCGGCAAGCGGGTGGTCGGCATCACGTCCGGCGCGAGCGCGCCCGAGGAGCTGGTGCAGCGCCTGGTGGAGTACTTCCGGGCCCGAGGGACCGAGGACGTGCAGGAGCTCGAGGTCGTCCAGGAGGACGTCCGCTTCATGCTCCCCAAGGCCATCCGCCAGGCGATGGCCGGCGCATCCGCCTAGCGGAGAGTCTCCCGCTGCGCACGCTGGTCGTCTCCGATCTTCACCTCGGCTCGACGACGAGGAAGGACGTGCTGCGCGGGGAGGAGTCGCTCGACGCGCTTGTCGGGGCCGTCCACGACGTCGACCGCCTGGTGCTCCTCGGCGACGTGGTCGAGCTGCGCCACGGCCCGATGCGCGACGCGCTCGCGGCCGCCCGGCCGGTGCTCGAGGCGCTCGGCCGAGGTCTGCCCGCCGGGGCTGAGGTCGTGATCGTCCCCGGCAACCACGATCACCAGCTCCTGAGCGCGTGGTTCGAGCGACGCGCCCGCGACGCGCCACCGCCAAGCCTCGGCCTCGAGGCGTCGGTCGAGTGGGAGGGCGGCGACACGCTCGCCACCCTCGCCTCCTGGCTGGGCCCGGCCCACGTGCGCGGCGCCTATCCCGGCGTGTGGCTGCGCGACGACGTCTACGCCACCCACGGCCACTATCTCGACCGCCACACGACCGTCCCGATGTTCGAGCGCCTGGGGGCGGGGGCGATGGCCCGGATCGTGCGTGAGCCGGAGGACGGGCCGCGGTCGGCGGAGGACTACGAGCGCGTGCTGGCGCCGATCTATGCCTGGATCCACGCCGTCGCGCAGCGAGGCGGCCCTGAGTACGGCGCGAGCTCGCACGGCGCCTCGGCCAGGGCCTGGCGGACACTCGCGGGGAGCGGAGGCCGTCGCAGCCTGCGCCGGCGTGGCCTGATCGCCGGCTTCCCGGTCGCCGTCGCGGGCTTCAACCTGACCGGGATCGGGCCGGTGCGGACCGACATCTCGGGCCCTGAGCTCCGGCGCGCGGCGCTGCGGGCGCTGTCCGAGGTGCTTCGGCGCCTCGAGGTGAACACCGCGCACGTGGTCTTCGGCCACACCCATCGAGCCGGTCCGCTCCCGGGCGATGACGGCTCGGAGTGGCGGGTGCCCGGCGGGCCGGCGCTGCTCAACACCGGCAGCTGGGTCCACGAGCCGCGCTTCGTCGGCCCGCGACCCGGAGAGAGCCCCTACCGGGCCGGGTTCGCCGTCTCGGTCACAGACGAGGGCGAGCCGGCGGTCACCAATCTGCTCGACCCGGTCAGCGCGCCAGCCCCGGCGTGAAGCACACGGCATGGCAGCGCACCCCGTCCCCGACCTCGAGCTCGAGCTCCCCGGCGGTGCTCTGCGGGTGGGAGATCAGCTCGTAGCAGCCGGGGTGATCGACCTCGATCGTGTCGCCGTTGGCGATCACCGAGCCGGCTCCGTCGAGCACGGCCCACACGCCGCCGGCCTCATAGGGGCCCGAGTAGGGACCGGCCACGTCGTCGGACTGGACCGCGAGCAAGGCGCCCGGATGATCTTCGGGCCGTACCGCCGGCACCGGCGGCTGATCGAGCCCCAGCAGCTCCTGAATCGCCGCCTCCGTCTCCGCGTACGCGCCCTCGCCGTAGTGGTACTCGAACAGATTGCCGTCGAGCCCCCACAGGTATCGGGCCGGCCATCCGAGATTCTCGTACAGCTGCCAGATCTCGAGCTCGACGTCGATGACGACCGGATAGGGGATCTCGAGCCGCGCCACCGCCTCACGCACCGCGTCGGGGTCGTGCGAGGGCTCGAACCCTGACGTGTGCACGCCGATCACCCGGAGCCCGGCCGCCTCATAGCGCTCGTGCCATGCCCTCAGATAGGGCATCGTGCGGATCGAGTTCGGGCGGCAGAAGTCCCAGAACTCGACCAGCACCGGCCGTCCCCGCTGCTGGTCCATCCGCAGCGGCGCGACGTTGACCCACGGAAGCTTGGCCGGGAACGGCGGGGCGGGGATGTGCTCGACTGGGGCGCGCACCGGGGGCGATGGTAGAACTACGGCCTCATCACCGAGCGAGGGAGACGGAATGGACTTCTGGGATCGACTTGCGGATGTGCGGGCTGAGAACGATGTGCTGAAGCACCCGTTCTACGTTCGTTGGAGCGCGGGCGAGCTGAGCGGGGTGGAGCTGGCCCGGTACGCGAGCGAGTACCGCCACGCCGTGGTCGCGCTCGCGGACGCTGCCGACGGCGCCGCCCGGGCGGCCACGCCGGCGCTGCGCCCCGAGCTCGAGCGGCACGCGACCGAGGAGCGCGAGCACGTCGATCTGTGGGACGAGTTCGCCCGGGCGGTGGGGGCGGACCCCGACGCCGCGCCGCTGAGCGAGACGGTGCAGTGCGCGGAGGCCTGGGCCGGCGACGCCGACCGGCCGCTGCTCGAGACGCTCGTGGCCCTGCACGCGATCGAGGCCGCCCAGCCGGAGGTCTCGCGGACGAAGCTCGTCGGACTGCGCGATCACTACGGCGTCCACGAGACCTCGTACTTCGAGCTCCACATCGAGCGCGACGTCGAGCACGCGCGCGAGGGGCGGGCGATGATCGAGGCGGAGCTCGACGGCGCCGACCAGGAGCGCCTGCTCGATGTCGCCGATGGCGTGCTGAGGGCCAACTGGAGCCTGCTCGACGGCGTCGAGCGCGCCGCTGCCGGCTGAGGCTACGCCTCGACGAGGCCGCGCCGGATCGCGTAGCGCACGAGCTCGACGCGATCGCGCATCCCGAGCTTGCGCAGCACGTTGGCCCGGTGCGACTCGACGGTCTTCTCCGACAGGTGTAGGACCGACGCGATCTGGGCGTTCGTGTGCGCCTCGGCGATCAGCTTGACGACCTCCTCCTCGCGCGGCGTGAGCGGGACGACCGGGCCCTCGGCGCCGTCGGCCATCCACTGCCGGATGATCGATCGCTCGGCCGCGTTGGTCAGGAACGCCTCGCCGCGTCCCACCGCGCGCACGGCGCCGACCAGGTCCTGGTCGGCCTCGCGCTTGAGTACGTAGCCAGAGGCGCCGGCCTTGAGCGCCTCGAACAGGTAGTGCTCGTCGTCGTGCATCGAGAGCATCAGCACGCGCGTCTCGGGCAGGTGCGAGCGGATCGCCCGGGCGGCCTGAAGACCGGTCATCCGCGGCATCCCGACGTCGAGGATGCAGAGGTTCGGCCGCGCCGCAAGCGCCTGCTCGACCGCCTCGACTCCGTCCGCTGCCTCGGCCACGACGTTGATGTCGGCCTGGCGCTCGAGCAGAAGCCGGATTCCGGAGCGGACGATCCCATGGTCGTCGGCGACCAGGATCCGAGTCGAATTCCCGTTCTGCTCAGACAATGGTCAGCTCCACTCGCGTGCCCTGGCCGTCGTTGGACCAGATCGAGAGCTGCCCGCCCGCCAGCAGCGCGCGCTCGCGCATCCCGGACAGGCCGAGGCCGCCGTTGCGGCCGGCCGTGAAGCCGCGACCGTCGTCGCTGATCCGCAGCACCGTGCGCCCGATGAACGAGAGCTCGACATCAACTTTGCGCGCATCGGCATGCTGGGCGATGTTCGAAAGACTTTCCTGCGTTACTCGATAGATGACCAGTTGCTGCTCGGGGGTGAGCCGCGGCACCGTGCCGCGGGCATTGAAGCTGGCGTGGATGCCGGTCTGCTCGGCGAAGTCCCGGACCTGGCTGTGCAGGGCGGGGATCAGACCGTGGTCGTCGAGGACGGCCGGGCGAAGCTGGCGGGCGAGGTGGAGCAGCTCCTCCATCGCCTGGCCGGAGAGCCGTTTGGTCTCGGTCAGCTCGCGACGCAGATCCGGGGGCGCCTGCTCGATCGAGGCCTGGAGACGCAGGGAGACAGCGGTCAGGGCCTGGTTGACCTCGTCGTGGAGGTCCTGGGCAATCCGCCGGCGCTCCCGCTCCTGGGCGCGGATCGCCGCCCGCCCGGCCTCGCGCCGCTCGGATTCGAGGCGGCCGATCATCCGCCGGAAGGCCGCGTCGAGGCGCCTGACCTCGGCGCTGTCGGCGCGGGGCGTGGTCACCTCGTCCTGCTTGATGCGGGCCAGGTCGATTCCCTCCATGGCCGAGATAACCCCGTCCAGCGGCTCGAAGCGCCGGCGCAGGAGCAGCCAGTTGCCGAGCAGCGTGCCAAGGATCGCGAGGCCGAGCACCAGCGCCTCGCGTCCGCGGGTGACGCGCGTCACCTGGGCGTCGACGGCGATCGTGGCGACCAGCACGGTCGTGGCAACCAACAGCAGGTTGACTGCCAGGACCTGGGCAAGCAAGGGACGGGACTTCATAGCGGGGGGTTTTGCCTCCGACTCCCTTTTCGGTAGTTGTCCGCGAAAAGATGGGGTCTTAACCCGATATCGGCCAAATGGCCAGGCGCCGATACCCCTTGTGCAAGCCCTTCCAGATTTTTTGAAGGACCGGGCTGCGACGACAGCAACGATTGGGTCTTCCGGGCGCCTCCCTGGCAAGGGGGGCGCCCTTCCATTTGAGGGGCTCTGGTTGGGTTGCTTCGGCGCTTGGTTGGGGGCGGGCCGGGCACCGGGCACCGGGCCCGGGACCCGAAAAACGCAACAAACTCGTGCCCCCGGCCCGGCCGAGGCTCGAAAGTCGCGCTGGGAGGGAGTTTTGGACCTCCTCGCATGCGCGGCGGCGGATTTGCGACGTTTTTCTGCCTTGGCCGAGGGGCGCCCCCGGGGCCGGGCGGATAACGCCGGCGCCCGGCCCGCCGCGCTACGGCGCCGGGATTACGTCACTCTGGGTTCGCGCCCGGAGCCGAGCGTGGCGTTTGCCCCGGTGGCGGATGTCATCGTCACGCTCGCACGCACCGCCGGCGCCCAGTGTGACCTTTCCCGGGCCGGCAGAGCGCGGCGCCGCGGCGAGCGGGCATAACCTCGAAAACACCGCACCGCACGCGCGAGCATGCACGACCGAGTCTGCTCAGCAGACTTAACCTCGACCGCCCGCCCGCCGGCGCCAAGTTTTCGAGGTTATTCACGGCCCCGGCCCCGGCAAGCGCCCCCGCCCAGGCCCCGGCAAGCGCCCCGCCCCGCTCCGCAGACCCGCCCCGCCCGGCCCTGCCGACGCGCCAAAATAACCCGTGGCGCGCCGTGTCCGCGTCGCTATACTCCGTGAAGTATTGAATCCAGACTGCATTTGAGGAGTTTTCACAATGAGTCCGTCAGGAGCTGAGGTTCTCCGCCAGATCAAGAGCCGGATCGACGAGGTCGATCCCGCTGTCGTGCGCGAGCAGCTCGGCAACGGCGCGGTCGTCGTCGACGTGCGCGAGACCGAGGAATGGGGCGCCGGCCACATTCCTGGGGCCAAGCACGTCCCCAAGAGCTATCTGGAGTCGCGCATCGAGGGCATCGTCCCCGACCACTCCCAGCACGTGATCCTCTACTGCCAGTCCGGAAACCGCTCGGCATGGGCGGCGCGGACGCTGCTCGAGGACCTCGGCTACGAGAACGTCGAGTCGATGACCGGTGGGATCACGCTGTGGAAGGACCGCGGTTACGACGTCGAGCTCCCGCGTACGCTCACGGCCGAGCAGCGCGAGCGGTACTCGCGCCACCTGCTCCTCCCTGAGGTCGGTCCCGAGGGCCAGCTGAAGCTGCTCGACGCCAAGGTCCTGCTGCTCGGCGCCGGCGGGCTCGGCTCGCCGGCGGCGCTGTACCTGGCTGCCGCGGGCGTGGGCACGCTCGGGATCGTCGACAACGACGAGGTCGACCTGTCGAATCTCCAGCGCCAGGTGATCCACTCCACCGAGCGCATCGGCGTCTCCAAGGTTGACTCAGCCGAGCAGACGATCAACGCGCTCAACCCTGACGTGAAGGTCAACAAGCACCCCGTCCGCCTCGGCCCCGACAACATCATGGACATCCTCCCGGGCTACGACATCGTCGTCGACGGCCTCGACAACTTCCCCACGCGCTACCTGCTCAACGACGCCTCGGTGCGCCTCAAGATCCCCGTCGTCTCGGCGGCGATCCTCGGCTTCGAGGGCCAGCTCTCAGTGTTCAAGCCCTACGACGGCCCCTGCTACCGCTGCCTCTTCCCCGTGCCGCCGCCGGCCGAGCTGGCGCCCTCGTGCGGCGCCAATGGGGTGCTCGGCGTGCTGCCGGGCACGATGGGACTGCTCCAGTCCACCGAGGTGATCAAGCTGATCCTCGGTGAGGGCGATCCGCTGATCGGCCGCCTGCTGATGTACGACGCGCTGGCCGCCACGGCCACCGAGGTCAAGGTCCGCAGGGACCCCGACTGCCCGATCTGCTCCCGCGATCCGGAAGAGATCGCCGACGACGAGATGGGCGTCTTCCCGGACTACGAAGCGTTCTGCGCCGGCGCCCACTAGATTGTCACGGCGACAATGGCCACGGTTCGCATCCCACCCGTCCTGCGCCCGGCCGTCGGCGGCGAGAAGGAGTTGAGCGCGGAGGGCTCGTCGGTCGGCGAGATCCTGCGCGGGGTCGCTGAGCAGCATCCGGACACGCAGACGCAGCTGTTTGCGGCGGACGGAGGGCTGAACCGGTACGTCAACGTTTACCTCAACGACGAGGACGTGCGTGTCCTCGACGGCCTCGGTACGGCCGTCTCGCAGAACGACACGCTGGTGATCCTGCCCGCGATGGCGGGCGGGGCGAACTAGCCTCTTCGAAACTCCCGTTGCTGGGAAGGGTTCACTCCCGGGGGAGTCGTATACGAACGTGCAAGCAATGCGAAGGGAGACAATCTCCATCATGTTTGAACGCAAGTCGGGCGGCGCCCGCCACACCCTGCGGGCACGCGCGACCACGATCGCCGCGGTCGCGGGCCTTGCCCTCCTGGCGCTGACCGGACTGGCGCTCGCCGCCAGCAAGACGCTGTACGTGGCCAAGAACACCACGCTGAACGAGAAGATCGGCGTCGATTCAAAGGGGATGACGGTCTACGCGCTCAAGGGCGAGACGACCAAGCACCTGCTGTGCAACAGCAAGACCTGCCTCTCGGTCTGGAAGCCGTACACGGTCTCCAAGCATGCGAAGCTGACCAAGGCCTCGGGCCTGAAGGGCAAGCTCACGGTGCTGCACCGCGGCCGCTCCTGGCAGGTCGTCATCGGCGGTGACCCGCTGTATCACTTCACCGGTGACAAGAAGACGGGGGATGCCGGCGGAAACGGCATCAAGGCTTTCGGCGGCACTTGGCACGTGATCAAGGCCTCCTCGGGCGTTCAGTTCGGCGGCTACTAAGCCAAACGTGGAGGGCCGCGGGACAGGTCCCGCGGCCCTCAGCCCGCCGCTATACTTCGTAAAGCAATGGCCGCGGAGCGCCTTCAGAACAAGCCGTGCGGGGGTCGCTACGGCGATATCATCCAGTCGATCGGCCACACGCCCCTGGTGGAGCTCAAGCGGCTCAGCCCCAAGCCGGGTATTCGGATCTGGGCCAAGCTCGAGTCGCGCAACCCGACCGGCTCGGTCAAGGACCGCGTCGCGCGGGCGATGCTCGAGGACGCGGAGGAGAAGGGGCTGATTCGCCCCGGCCAGACGATCCTCGAGCCGACCTCCGGGAACACCGGAATCTCGCTCGCCATGATCTGCGGCCGCAAGGGCTACAACCTCAAGGTCGTGATGCCCGAGAACGTGACCCCCGAGCGGACCGACCTGCTCCGGATGTACGGCGCCGAGATCGTCTACTCGGAGGGCTCGAAGGGGTCGAACGGGGCTGTCGAGCTGGCCCTCGACATGGCCGAGCGCGACGCCTCGTACTACATGCCCTACCAGTACGGCAATCACTCCAACCCCGACGCGCACTACAACGGGACGGCACTCGAGATTCTCGAGGAGCTCGACGAGGTCTCCGCCTTCGTCGCCGGGCTCGGGACCGGCGGCACGCTGATGGGCAACGGGCGGCGCCTGAAGGAGGAGCTCGGCGATCAGGTCAAGGTCGTCGCCGCCGAGCCGATGCAGGGCGAGCCGGTCCAGGGCCTGCGCTCGCTCGAGGACGGCTTCATCCCGCCGATCATCGACCTCTCGGTGCTCGACCGCAAGATCTTCGTCACCAACACCGACGCGATCGTGTTCACGCGCAAGCTGCTCGACGAGGAGCGCGTGTTCGCGGGCGTGTCCTCAGGTGCGATCGCCCGCGTGGCGGTGCGGATCGCCGGCGAGCTCGATGAGGGCAACGTCGTCTTCATCGTTGCCGACGACGGCTCGAAGTACTTCTCGTCCGGGATCTACACCCGTCCGGTGGAAGAGATCAAGGACCTGGACGCCACCGTCTGGTGGTAACGCCAGAGCCACCGGCGGCACCGACTCGTAGAGGTCTGATGCGTATCGCCGGCACCGGTGCCGGCGGCTTGGCTGCGGCGACCCTCGCCGCCTGCGGGTCGTCCTCACACTCGAAGACGCGGACGACGAGCACGACGACGGCCACCCCGGGGCCGGATGTCCCGATCCTCAACCACGCGCTTGACCTCGAGCACATGGCGATCACCGCGTACACCGCAGGCGCGCCGCTGTTGCCGACCTCGGCCCAGGATGCCGCGCAGCGTTTCCTGTCCCAGGAGATCGTGCACTCGGGAGAGCTCGCCGGATTGATCGGGCAAGCCGGGGGCAAGCCGGTCAAGCCGCGCCAGAACTACGACCTCGGCCATCCGACGACCGCCGACGAGGTGCTCCAGCTGCTCTACGAGATCGAGCAGCTGCAGGTCACCTCGTACCTGCAGGCGATCCAGCTGCTGAGCAAGAACTCCACCCGCCAGGCGATTGCCGCGATTCTCGCCAACGATGCTCAGCACGCCTCCGTGCTCCAGCTCGAGCGCGGAATGAACCCCGTGCCCACGGCGTTCGTGGGCGCTGCCAAGTAGGGTCCAGGCATGGATCGGCTCCCGGGCGTCACGGGGACGCGGCGCGATCTGATGCGCGCAGCGCTCGCCACTGGCGCCGGTGCGGCGCTGCTCGCGACGCCCGTGCTGGCCGCGCAAACGCAGACTGACGCCGAGCTCGTGACCACGCTGTTGAGCACGGAGATGCTGGCAGTGTTCGTCTACACCCACATCCTCCATGCCGGTCTGCTCAGCGGCGACGACGAGCGGCTCGCACACCATCTCCTGGGCCAGGAGCACCTTCACGTTCGCGCGATGTCCGCCGCGTCGGCCCGGCTGGGCGCCAATCCGCGTCCCCCGCTGCTCGGCATCACCGACGCGGACAAGCTGCTGGCGGCGAGCGGCATCCCGATCAGCCTCACGCAGCTGCACTCGGCCGACGACGCGCTACGTCTGCTGGTCCATGTCGAGATCGTGCTCCAGCGCTCCTACTACGTCGCGCTGGGCACACTCGATGACACCGAGCTGCAGCACAGCGCTGCCCAGATTCTTGCCGCGGAGGCACAGCACTCGACCGTGCTGATCGAGGCGCTGTTCCCAGGCGACGTCGACAAGGCCGTTCCCGAGGCCTTCGTCGAAGGCAACCCGGGCGACGCTCGCGTCTGAATATTCGTAAATCAGTGATGAACGCGACGTGAGCGCGCGCCCGTGCTCAATCTGAACGAGCGCGCGTCGCGATCGCGACGGAAAGAGCGCAACTGCGGTCCGCGATCCTCGCTTCGGAACGTCTGCTCGCCGAGCGCGAAGCGCGTCCTTGCGCGCAGAACGATCGCATCGGCGACAGCACGTTCGTCGACGACATACATCGACTGACCCAGGAGCTCCCTCAGAACCCATATCCGTGAACGCACACGACCGTTATCGGCAGCTCACGGGGAGAAGATAAGAGGCTCAGAGGAGATGGCTCCAGAACCAGACCGGGGCCAGGAACGCCGCCACGGCGAGGGCCGCGCCGGCCAGCATCGCGCCGACCATCACCACGTTCCCGACACGCTGCTGTTGGACGGCCCAATACAGCGAGAGGCCGAAGCCGGCGGGCGGGAATGCGAGTGCGAGCACGAGCGAGACAGCGATCGCAAGCCAGTCGATCTCACCGCCGACGGACGGGGCGGCGGGCAGCGCGAGCCGGCGCCGGGAGCTACGTCTCGCCCGCTCCGCCTCGAGGTCGGTACCGCAGATCGCGCACCCGGCGGCGAACGGCGAGACGGGCTCGCCGCAGTTGGGACAGCGGTTGACGCCGCGGGCCATAGTCCCGTAACGATAGGCCCGTGTCCGGTCCGGACGTGCAGACGCCGACCCGCTAGCCTCGGCCGCATGCGGATCGCCCGAACCCTTCACGACGAGATCGTCGGTCACGCGGTCGAGGACGCGCCGAACGAGTGCTGCGGCATGATCGCGTCGCGCGACGGCGAGGCGGTCAAGGTGTACCGGGCGCAGAACGCGGCGGCCAGCCCACTCCGCTACGAGATCGACGGCGCTGAGCAGTACCGGATCCAGATGGCGATCGACGACGCCGGGCTCGACCTCGGCGCGATCTATCACTCGCACACGCGAAGCGAGCCGTATCCGTCCCAGACCGACATCAACCTGGCCTTCTATCCCGAGGCCCTCTACCTGATCGTCGGCGTGGCCTCGGGCGAGCCGGACGTGCGTGCCTACACGATCCGCCGTGGGAAGGTGGAGCCGGCCGAGCTGGTCGTGGAGTGATGGCCACGCAGGGCGAGCGCTCCGAGCCGCTCCTCTGCCCCAGCTGCGCGACGACGCACGGGCTCGACGAGCGCTTCTGCCCGAACTGCAAGATGCCACTGGTCTACAGCCCCGGCGTCTCGGTCGCTCAGCCGGTGACCGAGCGCCACGTGCGGGCCAGGAAGATCAAGCCGCAGCTGGCCGAGGGCAAGCTCGTCCGCGTCGCCGGTGCCCGCAACCAGGCCGAGGCCGAGTTCATCCAGGGCCTGCTGCTCGAGGAAGGCGTGCCGAGCCTTCTCAAGCGCACGGCCGGGTTCGATGTCCCCGACTTCCTTGCCGCCGGTCCGCGCGACGTGCTTGTGCCCGAGGCGGGCGTCGCCGTGGCCCGTGACGTGCTGCTTCAGGCGGACCTGATCTCGGCCGAGCCGGGCTCGGCCACGGTTTCCCCAGGGCGGCTCCTGGCCGGTCTGCTGGTGGCGCTGGCGGTCGGCGTGCTGGTCGTATGGCTCGCGACCCAGGTTGTGCACTGAGCGCGAGCCGGCGGCTGAAGGCGCAGCTGCTGAGCGGCCCGGCCGCCCGGGACCCGCTCGCCGTCACCGAACGTCTCCTCGCCGTCCAGGCCCAGGATCCCCGCGGGGCCCGGCTCGCGGTCCGGGCCCGGATGCGGGCGGGCACCGTGACGCGGTTCGACCGCGCGCTCAGCGAGGAGCGCTCGTTGCTGATCACGTGGCTGAACCGCGGCACGCTGCACCTCGTGCGCAGCGAGGACTACGCGTGGATCCACGCGCTCACCACCCCGCCGCTGTTCGCCGGCAACGCCAGGCGCCTAGCCCAGGAGGGAGTCGCCCCGGCCGCCGCGGACCGTGCTGTGGCCGTGATCGAGCGCTCGCTCGGCGCCGAGGGACCCCTGACCCGAGCGCAGCTTCGCGATCGGATTGCGGCGGCGAACGTACGCACTGAGGGCCAGGCCCTTGTCCATCTGCTGATGCTCGCGTGCCTGCGTGGCGTCGCCGTGCGCGGCCCGATGGTCGGCCGCCAGCACGCCTACGCGCTCGTTGACGACTGGCTCGGACCCCAGCCGCGGATCGATCGCGACCGCGCACTGGCCGAGCTCGCCCGGCGGTACCTCGCCGGCCACGGCCCGGCCGATGACCGGGACCTGGCCAAGTGGGCGGGGTTGCCGCTGCGCGACGCGCGGGCGGCACTGGCCGCGATCGCGAGCGAGGTCCGTGTCCGCGACGGCGACCAGGTCGAGCTCAGCGGCGCGCGAGGCAGCGGCTCGCTCCCGCCTCCGCGGTTGCTCGGGCCGTTCGAACCGGTGCTGCTCGGTTGGAGCTCGCGCGCGTTCATCGTGGGAGAGAACCTTTCTAAGATCGTTTCCGGCGGCGTGTTTCGGCCGTTCGCGCTGGTCGAGGGTCGCGCCGCAGCCGCGTGGGGGATCCAGGACGGGAAGGTGTGGATCGAGCCGTTCGGGGATCTGCCACCGGGAGCGGGCGAGGCGCTCGAGCGTGACGGCCGCGCGGTGCTGCGTTACCTCGGCCTCTGAGGCCTCACTGGGCGCCCGCGATCCGGGCCAGATGGGAGCGCCAGGCACCCTCGGTGTGGACGAGCGAGCGTCCGCCGAAGGCCTTCGACAGCGCCGCCCGGGCGCCCTGGGGATGGAGGCGGGTGGCGAACTGGGCGGCCAACTGCTCGCCCTCCTCGCGGGCCAGGAGGTCGATCACCGTGCCGCCCAGCAGCGCAGCGTCGCGGAGGCCGGGAGGGAAGCTCGGCCGCTGGCCCTCCCGCAGCCGCCGGGCGATGGCGGGCCGGGCGTGCTCGGTCTGGCCCGAGAACCAGCGCGCCGCTCCCTCGAGAAGCCACGCCCAGCGCAGCTCGAGCATCACGCGAGCCGGCGCCTTGGCGTGCGAGAGCTCGCGGTTGTTGACCACGATAACCCGGCGCGTGTAGAGCGCGGCCGCGGTCAGAGCGAGCATCTCGCGCGAGCCCGGGACGTTCGACGCCCGGGCGTCGAGCGCCTTGGGAGCGAGCACGTGCAGCTCCTCGCGACCGACCCAGCCGGCCACGTAGCGGCGCGCGGCCGGGGCCGTGGCCAACCACGCCACGGGGAGAATCGGATTGGAGAGCGACAGCGATGCAGTGCTGTGGTGCAGGACGATCGTCAGGTCGCCGACCGTCCGCGGGAAGCGCTCGTCGAGCCGGTCACGCGTGCGCTCGAGCGACTCGAGCACCCGCGCGGCGTCATCGGCCTGGGCCGAGTCATGGCGCGCTCGAAACGACGGCGAGTACGACTCGACCCAGGGCATATCCGTGTGACGGCGGCGACGTCGCCGCCTTCGCGCTCAGACCAGAACCGGCTGCCGGTCCGAAGCGATCGACGCGATCTCCTCGGAGGCCCGCTCGAACTCGTCGTCGGAGAGAACCGGGGTCCCCTCGAACGGGAGCTCGCGCGTCAGCTCAAGCCACGACCGACATCCGCCGTAATCGTCGCGCACCTTGACGGTCACCGGTCGGGGGATCCGGTAGGTACGAAGCAGGATCACGTGCAGCGGATGCCGACGCTTCCACGCCAGGCGCTTCTCGGCGTAGTCGGTCGTCCACACGTAGAACGGGGACAGGGCGTCAACGGCGCGGCGATCGGTGATCGTGAAGTGCGCCGCCACCTCGGCCCACGCGCGAATGCGCACGCGGTCAGGCTGGCTGATCTCGCCCTCGCGCAGCAGCGCGTTGGCGGGTGGCTCACCGTCGCTCCATACGCCCTCCTCGAGGGCGCGGGCGAGTTCGGGGCGGTGCGACTCACGGACGAGGTCGGCCCGCTGGTGGTCGAACGTTGGATATAGGAAGAAGCGCTCGTATTCGAGCGTGAAATGTTTGTCAGGCTCGCGAATGCCACCCTTGCGAAGGGTGAGGAGCTGCTCGCCTTCGGCGAGAGCCCGCACGGTCACGGCCCATTCTTTGAAAGCAATCGGCATTTATCAGTAGGGGGGAGACGAAGGGGTTTTACCAATCAAGCCCCGTGCGCAAGGAAAGGCGGCAACGGGATCGTTGATTCTACGGGAAGAGCGCGAAATCCCCAAATGTTCCTGCAAATTCGCGGGTTTTTCGTAGCTACACAGGCATAGCTTCGGTACTCACGGTGGCTCTCGCGCCTCGATTGGCGAGGGGCGGCCCCCCGCCGAGGCGAAACGCCATCGCGCGCACTGATTCTTGTATTCTCCGCGGACGGCACGAGGTCGGCGTGTCGGTCCGTTGGGGAATCCTTCAGGAAAGGGGTCGCAATGTCGCAGCGCAAGCTGCTCGCGGGCGTCGTCACGCTCGGTCTGTTGGGGGTGGGTGGTGCCTCGGCGCTGGCCGCCGGAAGTGCGCCGAAGCACGCAACCATCAATGCCGTGACGTCGGTGAAGTTCAAGATCAACCGGTACGTCCAGGATGGGACGCGCTGGCAGAATGACGTCTATAAGGTCAAGTCTGGGGGGACGATCTCGATCGTCAACCTCGCGGCTTCCGACGGCCCGCATACGTTCAGCGTGGTCACGAAGAGCCAGCGGCCGCGGACGGCCAAGCAGCTCAACAGCTGCAGGATCTGCCAGACGATCGCCAAGGAGTTCGGGGCCAACCCGCAGTCGAACGCTCCGCCGAAGTTCCTGTTCGTGAACAACGGAAAGGGAACCAACACGGCCCCGAACATCGACGGGCCCGGTGACATGGCGTTCATCGCACCAACTCAAAAGGCGAAGGTGACGCTCAAGGTCACGGCGAAGCCCGGGACCACGCTGTACTTCATCTGCGCCGTCCATCCGTGGATGCAGGCGAAGCTGATCGTCCAGAAATAAGCGGACGGCCGTTTCGGTAGCTAGCGAGGGCCCGGGCCGGTGCCGGGCCCTCGCTACGCGAGCCGGATTCCGGCGGCCCCTTCGAGCACCTCGATCAGCGCCGCGAAGTCGGCCTGACCGAGCCCGCGGCCCATCGCCGCCGTGAGGATCTCTCGCGTCAGCGCGGCCATCTCGAACGGTGCGCCCGCTGCCTCACCTTCTTCGAGGCACAGGCGGACGTCCTTGAGCATGTGCTCGAGCTTGAACAGCGTCGTGTAGTCGTGCTCGCGCATCGGTCCCGCCTTGAGCCCGAGCATCGCCGAGCCGCCCGAGCCGGCCGCCATCACCTCGGTCAAAGCATCGAGGTCGACGCCGGCCCCGGCCGCGAGCACCAGCGCCTGGCCGACGACGGCCGCGTTGGTGGCCGCCACCGCGTTGTTGATCAGCTTGACCATCTGGCCGTGCCCGAGCGGCCCGCAGTGGACGATGACCTTGCCCATCGCCTCGAGCAGCGGCCGGGCGCGCTCGAAATCCGCCTCGCTTCCGCCGGCCATGATCGTCAGCGTTCCGTCCTGCGCCCGAGGTGAGGAGCCCGTGACCGGGGCGTCGACCATCGCAAGGCCGCGGCGCCCCAGCTCCTCGGCGATCTCGAGTGTGGCGCTGCGCCCGATCGTCGAGCAGTCGACGCACAGCGCGCCGCTCGGGGCTCCCTCCGCGGCGCCGTGCGCGCCGAGCAGCACCTCGCGCACCTGGGGACCGTCGACGACCATCGTCACGACCACCTCGGCCCCGGCGGCCGCCTCGGCCGGTGTCGGCGCCTTCGCGGCGTCGTTGCGGGAGCAGAACTCGTCCGCGCGGGCGCCGGTGCGGTTCCAAACGGTCAGCTCGTGGCCCGCCCCGACGAGGTTGGCGGCCATCCGCGAGCCCATGATTCCAAGGCCTAGAAACGCGACACGCATTACGACGCGGCACCATACCCGCCGCCGCCCGGCGTCTCGATCCTGAGCCGTTGCCCGGCCGCGAGCTCGCCGGTCGACTTGGGAGGCAGCTCCTGGCCGTCGAGCAGGTTGCGCCCGGGCGCACCCGGCGCTCCGCCGCGAGCTCCGGGCGGTGCGTGCCTGCGTCGCTCCGTGATCAGCGAGTAGCGCAGCGGCGCGAGGGCCTCGACCTCGCGGATGACCCCGTCCCCGCCGTGGTGCGTGCCTGCGCCGCCAGAGCCGCGGCGCAGGCCGTAGCGGACCAACCGAAGCGGGAACTCGAGCTCGAGCGCCTCGATCGGTGTGTTGAGCGTGTTACTCATCGCCACGTGAACGCCGCTCGGCCCGTCGGCGTCGTGGCAGGCGCCCTGACCGCCGCCGATCGTCTCGTAGTACACGACCTCCTCGCTGCCGAGCGTCAGGTTGTTCATCGTCCCCTGTCCCAGCGCGCAGCCGAACGCCCGCAGCACCACGTCGGCCACGCGCGAGGACGTCTCGACGTTGCCGCCCACGACGGCGGCGGGCGAGCGGGCGTTCAGCAGTGATCCCTCCGGGGCGATACGTCGATCGGGCGGTACGCCCCGGCGCTCGACGGGATGTCCGGATCGGTGAGCACCCGAACGGCGAAGTAGCAGGCCGAGCGCGTGACCGCGGCCGGGCAGTTGAGGTTGCCCTCGTGCTGCGCGGCCGTGCCGGTGAAGTCCAGTGTCAGGCGATCGCCCCGCACAGTCGCCCGGAGCGCGATCTCGAGGTCGCCCTCCCGGGCCTCGAGCACGTCGCTCGCCGTCCGCACGCCATCCTCCATCTCGCGCAAACAGGCGCGGGTGCGGCGTTCGGCGTAGTCGAGGACCTCGCTGAACGCGGCCGTGACCGTGTCGAGGCCGGCGCGGTCAACGAGCTCGCCCAGCCGCCGCACCCCGGCCCGCCCGGCGGCGAGCTGGGCCTGAAGGTCGGCCCGGCGCTGGTCGGGCCTGCGCATCTGCGCGACCAGCTCAGCGATCGCGGCCGCGTCGAGCACGCGCGGCTCGATCACGACGCCCTCGTCGGCGAGCGTCCGGCTGTCGGCCGGCATCGATCCCGGAGTAGGTCCTCCGACGTCGGCGTGGTGCGCACGGTTGGCGGCGAACGCGATCAGCTCCGTGCCGGCGAAAACGGGCGTGATCACGGTGATGTCGGGCAGATGCGTGCCGCCGCGGTAGGGATCGTTGAGGATCCAGCTGCGTTCGGGCGCGTGGTCGCGGTCGAGGACCGCGGCCACCGCGGCGGGCATCGCGCCCAGATGCACGGGGATGTGCTCGGCCTGCATCACCATCTGCCCGCGCGCGTCGAACAGCGCCGTCGAGGCATCGCGGCGCTCCTTGATGTTGGCCGAGTGGGCGGAGCGGATGAGGACCGCCCCCATCTCCTCGCAGGTCGCCCGCAGCGCGCCACTTAGGATCTGCAGCTCGACCGCGTCGATCATCGGCTGATCCGGATCGTCCCGGCCGCGTCGACCTGGCCCGACCAACCGGGCGCCACGAGCAGCGTCGACTCGGGTAGCTCGACGATCGCCGGGCCGCGGAGCCGGGTCCCGGGGGGCGGGTAGCCGCGCACGACCTCTAGCTCGACCGGCTCACCGCCGATGACCGCTGTTCTGCGGCCTCGGCGCATCTCGGCCTCGCCCGTCTCGCCGGCGAGCTCGACCTCGCCGGGTGGGTCGGTCGCGGTCACGCGGATCGTGACCAGCTCGAGCTGCTGCTCGGGATCGCTGTAGCCGTAGCGGTCCTCGTGCACGCGCTCGAAGTCGCGGCGCAGCTCGTCTGGGGAGGGTGCGACGGCGCCGTCGATCGCCAGCTCGAACGCCTGGCCGCGGTAGCGCAGCTCGTAGGTGGCCCGCAGCCCGGCCTCCGGGCTCCCCAGCGCCGCGCGCGCCCGTTCGCCGAGCTCGCGCACGTGCGCGGCGACGGCCTCGGCGTTCAGCGCCTCGCCGCCCAGGAAGACGCTGCGCTGGACGTCGCGGCGCCGCGGCGAGACCACCATCCCGAGGGCGGCCAGGACGCCGGAGGCCCGCGGACAGACGATCGTGTCGATGCCGAGCTCCTCGGCGATTGCTCCAGCGTGCAGGGGCCCGGCGCCACCGAAGGCCAGCAGGGCGTAACGGCGTGGGTCGATGCCTCGCTCCACCGTGACGACCCGCAGCGCCCGGACCATCTCGGCGTTGGCGACGCGGATGATCCCGGCGGCGCAGGCGAGCGGGTCGAGCCCGATCGCCCGTGCGAGGCCGGCGATCGCCCGCTCGGAGGCGCTGCGATCGAGCTCGACGCCGCCGGCCAGCGGCGCCGCCGAGTCCAGGTAGCCGAGGAGCAGGTTGGCGTCGGTGACGGTCGGCTCGCCGCCGCCGCGGCCGTAGCAGGCGGGCCCAGGCTCGGCCCCGGCCGAGCGGGGCCCGACGCGCAGCGCGCCGCCGGGGTCGCGCCACGCGATCGATCCACCTCCGGCGCCGACCGTGTGGATCGCGAGCATCGGCAGGGCCAGCGGCCGCCCGGCGACCTCGCCCGAGCTGCGCTCCTGCACGAGGCCGTCGTCGACCACGCACACGTCGCACGACGTGCCTCCCATGTCGAAGCACAGCGCGTCCGGGGTGCCGGCGGCGCGGGCGACGAAGGCGGCTCCGGCAGCTCCTCCGGCGGGGCCTGAGAGGATCGTCCATGAGGCGTGACCGGCCGCCGCGGCGGCGTCGATCAAGCCGCCGTTCGACTGCATGATCGCGGGCTCGGGGACGCCATCTCGCATTGCCCGCTCGACCAACCGGCGCAGATAGCCGGCGAGCAGGGGCGAGAGGGCGGCGTCGACCTCGGTCGTGGCCGCGCGCTCGTACTCGCGGAAGGTGCCCACGACCTCGTGCGAGAGGGAGACGTGGACGTCTGGGAGAGCCTCGGCGAGGGAGTCGCGGATCAGCTGCTCGTGCTCGGGATGGCGGTAGGCGTGGAGCAGGACGACCGCGACCGACTGAGGCTCGGCCTCGGCCACCCGAGCGGCCAGTGAGCCGGCGGCGGCCTCGGTGAGGGGCGCAAGCGGACCATCGGGCGTCATCCGCTCGGGGGCGCCGAAGCGGAGCTCATCGGGGACGAGCGGGGCCGGACGGGGCACGCAGAGCCGGTAGAGCTGCGCCCGGTTCTGTCTCCCGAGCGCGACCAGGTCGGTGAAGCCGTCGGTGGCGATCAGCGCGGTGCGAGCGCCGCGCCCCTCGAGCAGCGCATTTGTAGCCACGGTCATGCCGTGGCTGAAGGCGCGGATCCGCTCGGCCGACTGCCCGGCCCGCTCGAGCGCAGCCCCGACCGCCGCCATCACCCCCTCGGACTGGTCGCGCGGGGTGCTCGGCGCCTTCGCGGTGACGATGCGCCCGTCGAACGCCAGCACCGCATCGGTGAACGTTCCGCCGACATCGACGCCGAGCAGCATCGGCGCACGGTAGCGACTGCGGCCGGACGGGCCGCGGTCAGGCGGCGAGCGCCGTCGCTACCTCGTCGGTGTCCGCCAGGTGCTGGTGCGAGGGGCAGTAGCCGTTGTGGGGCAGCGGCATCCGCTGGCACGGTGTGCCCTTGCGGGTGCTGGCCCGGCACTGGAGCGGGTTGCCGTAGACGTCGAAGCCGTTCTGCGGCTGGCGCTGCAGGAACTCGTCGGCGAAGCCAAGGTAGCGCTCGATGACGCTGAGCAGGCGCCGCTGCGAACTCATCGGGAAGTAGGCCCTGATGTCGCAGAACAGCGTGCGCGCGGGCCGCGCGAAGTAGTGGCGGTCGGTGGCGAGGCGCTCGACCGCGGCCTCGCAGGCGCGGAGAACTCGCTCGTGATTCGCGTGAGCGCAGACACCGTGGGGATCTTCGGTGATCTCCTCCGCCAGCTCACGGTAAATCGCTCGGCTAAACCGATACATGCAGACTGTCAACTCCTTTCGGCTCCCTGCCGGGGCGCCATCCCTAAGCGGCGGCGAGTATCCCGCTCGCATATGAAGCCCGAGAGGCTCCGATTATTAACCTGACGTTAAGCAGGAACTTGGTGCGTCGCGCCCCGGCGCACCAGATTCAGTCCCAGTGCTCGGTCGCCGGCGCGCGACCGGGGGCGATCGTCACGTGGCGGCCGTCGAACGCGTCGTCGCGTTCGGGGAAGTCGCGCCGCACATGGGCGCCCCGGGTCTCGGTGCGGGTCAGGCCGCAGGTCGCGATCAGTCGCACCAGCGGGTGGGGATCCTCGGCGAGGCGGGCGAGGCCGTCGCCATCGCGCTCGAGGCCGCCCAATCGCCACAGCGCCTCGCGGCTCTCGGAGGTCAGCTCGCCCGGACGGTCGATCGCCGGCGCCCGCGGGTCGCCGCTCGGCGGAGCCGGCTCGCCGGCGGCCGCGCGCGCGGCGCGCGCCCCGAACACGAAGCACTCGGTGAGCGAGTTCGAGGCCAGGCGATTGGCCCCGTGGAGCCCTGTGCACGAGCACTCGCCGACCGCGTAGAGGCCGCTCACAGAGGCCCGGCCATCGAGGTCGGTGGCGATCCCGCCCATCATGTAGTGCGCCGCCGGGGCGACCGGCACCAGCTCGTTCTCAGGGTCGATGCCGGCGCGGCGCAGCGCGCTGACGACATTCGGGAACAGAGCAGGATCGACGTCGCGCATGTCGAGGTCGACCGATGGCGCGCCGGTGATCGCCATCTGCTGCTGGACGGCGCGAGCCACCTCGTCGCGGGGAGCCAGCTCGTCGACGAAGCGATGGCCGTACGGATCGAGCAGGAGCGCCCCCTCGCCGCGGATCGCCTCGGTGACCAGGAATCCGTCGGCTCCATTGGGCGCGGCGACGGCGGTCGGGTGGAACTGCATGAACTCGAGATCGGCCAGCGCGGCGCCGGCCGCGTAGGCGAGCAGCAGACCCCCGCCGGTCGCGCCGGACGGGTTCGTGGTCCGCGACCACAGGGCCGCGGCGCCACCGGTAGCCATGACCACGGCGGCGCTCGAGACCGTGCCGCCGTCGGCGAGCCGCAGGCCGGCCGTGCGGCCGTCGATCACGTTGACCGCGACCGCGCGGCGGTCCTCGAGCACGTCGATCCGGTCGTCCTCGGCCACGAGCGCCGACAGCTGGCGGATCAGGCGGCGCCCGGTCGCGGCGCCGCCGGCATGCACGATCCGCCGGGCCCGATGTCCTCCCTCGAGGCCGAGGGCGAGGCGGCCGTTGCGGTCGGCGTCGAACGTGACCCCGAGGCTCATCAGGTGCGCGACCGCATCAGGCGCCTCCTCGCAGAGCACGCGGGCGGCCGACTCGCGCACGGCTCCTCGCCCGGCCCTGACCGTGTCCTCGACGTGGAGCTCCGGGCTGTCGCCGTCGGCCAGTGCGGCGGCCAGGCCCCCCTGCGCCCAGTAGCTCGAGGACTCGGCCAGTGGCGTGGCCGAGACGAGCTTCACCCGTGCGCCCTCGCGAGCGGCGCATAAGGCGGTGTACAGCCCGGCGGCGCCGGCGCCGACGACCGCGACCTCGGTCTGCATACGGATACCGTACTCGGCATGTCGCCCGCGCCCGTGTTGCTCGAGCACCCGTCCTCGCTCGCCCACGACACCGGTTCGCACCCCGAGCGGGCGGATCGGATCGTCGCGATCACGGCGCGAGCTCGAGCGCGAGGACTGGTTCGGCTTCGAGCGCGTGCAGTCGCCGCAGGCCGAGCGCGCCGACCTGACCGCCGTGCATCCGCCCCGGCTACGTGGATGCGATCGAGGCGGTCTCGTTGCGCGGCGGCGGCCAGCTCGACCTCGACACCGTGATGAGCGAGCGCTCCTTCGAGGCCGCGCTCCACGCCGCCGGCGGCGCCGTCGCGCTGGTCGACATGCTCCTCGAGGGCGCCGCCCCGACCGGCTTCAGCGCGCACCGCCCTCCCGGCCATCACGCGCTCAGCGACCGGGCGATGGGCTTCTGCCTGTTCAACAACGTGGCGATCGCGGCTCAGCACGCGATCGGCGCACGAGGTCTTGACCGCGTGATGGTGTTCGACTGGGACGTCCACCACGGCAACGGGACCAATGACATCTTCCATGCGAGCGATCAGGTCCTGTTCGTCTCGATCCACCAGTCGCCGCTGTATCCGGGTACCGGCCCGGCCCGGGACGCCGGCTCGGGCCCGGGCGAGGGATACACCGTCAATCTGCCCGTGCCGGCAACGTCTGACGACGCGCTCTACCTGTCGCTCGTGCGCCACGTGGTCGAGCCGCTGGCGCTCGTGTTCGAGCCCCAGCTGCTCCTGATCTCGGCCGGGTATGACGCTCACCGCGACGACCCACTGGGCGAATGCCACGTCACCGAGGCGGGCTTCGCCGCGATGACCACCGCGGTGCGCCGGCTCGCCACCACGCTTGGCGTGCCGCTCGGCTGCGTACTCGAGGGCGGCTATGCCCTGGGGCCGCTGGGACGGTCGGTCGCGGCCACGCTCGCGGCGCTGACGGGGGAGCCCGGAGCCGAGGGGCCGGTCGACGAGGCACCGCTCGCGCGCGAGGCACGGTCGCGTTTGGGCCGGTGGTGGCCGGCGCTCGACAGCGGGGTCTGACGGCGGCTCATCTTGGCCGGGCGGCGGATCCGGCTCAGGGCGAGCCGGGGCGGCCGACGAGCCGGACGCGGGCGCGGAAGCCCCGGTGGTCCAGCGCGCTGGTGCGCGTCTGCGCCGCTGCCGCGGTCGGATAGCGGCCCGTGTACACGGCGAAGTGCCCGGGCCTCATGTTCGTGCTCGGGTGCTGGGAGGTGCTGAGGATCCCCACGTGCAGCCCGGCCTTGGTCATCTGCCTGGCGGCGATCACGGCGGTCGGCCGGCCCGTGCCGGTGAACAGCACCACGGTCCAGCCGGGCAGGCCCACCGGCCAGTCCGGGAAGGCGGAGGCGGCGGCGTGCGTGGGGCGGGCGCTCGCAGCCGTCGTCGTCGCGGCGGTGGTCGAGGTCGTGGTGGCGGAGGTGGCGACCGTCGCGGCCGTGCGGTTGGAGTTGGCCGAGAGGTTGATCAGCGCGATCGCGAATCCGGCGATCACGAGCACCACCACGGTCCCGACGATCGCGGCGGCTATGCGCCAGTCGGGCGGGCGGTGGATCAGCGTCCGAGCGGCGCCACACTCGAGGCACCATTCCTGGTCGTCGCGGAGTGGTGAGTCGCAGTTCTCGCAATGCGCGAGAGGATCATCGGCGTGCGGTGCGCGCCGGGGCTCGGTGGCCACGCTCATCGGCGATCGGCGTCGTCCGTCTCGCCCCCGGCGTCGAGCGGCTCGCCGCACGTGGAGCAGAAGCGGTCGGCGGTCCCGTGCACGGCGCCGCACTCGGCGCAAATGCCTCCGATCCCGGCCTCGCGCAGCTCGCGTAGCGGATGCTCGCTGCCGAGGGCGCGCTCGAGCGTCCGCAACTCGGCGTCGGTCCGCAGCGCGCTGTCGACCTTGTCGCGGATCAGGTCGGGCCGGTCCCGGCCGAAACGGCTGAGCTCGACCATGAAGCCGCCGAGGTCGCGGAGCTGGACCTCGCGCAGCCGTCTCAGGTAGCGCGCGCGGCGGCGGAGCCGGCCGCGCTGGAGAAAGCGGGCGGGCTCGGGGTCGGGTTCGCGCGGGTGGCGCGGGTTGCGGCGCCTGTTCGGGTGGCTCCGGGGTGGCGGCGGGGACGACCGGCACGGCCGCGACGGCGACCGGCGCCGCTTCCTCCTCGACCTCGGTCGCGACGGGCTCGCTCCTCCTCGACCTCGGCCGCGACGGGCTCCTCCGCCTCGACCTCGGCCGGCGCCGAGCCGTTCAGCGCCACCTCCGTGTACGCGGGTGGGCCGCCGTTGGCCGCCGCGGTGCCGTTGACGTGCGGGGTCGGCTCCGCCGAGGGCAGATCGCTTTCGGGCGGAGGGCCCAGCCGGCTGCTCGCAGACGCGCGGCGGCGGCGGACGATGCTTTCAAAAAGGCCGCTCATGGCTTCACGAGACTGGGCCGAGTATAGGCGTCAACCCGGGCGGCTTCGCGGTCACGAGCCATCCCCGGACGCCAGCGCCTGCTGCCACGCGGCCACCACCTTGGCTGCCATCGCGTCGGTCGAGAACAGCTCGGCGCGTGCCCGCCCGGCGATCCTCGGATCGGCGTCCGCGAGGTGCGGCGCGAGCGCCTCGCGCCAGCGTGCGGTGTCGAACGGCCCGCAATAGGTGCCCGGCACGTCGCGCAGCACCTCCGGGGCTATGCCGACGTCTGTCGCCAGCACCGGCACATCGCAGGCCAGCGCCTCGAGTACGGCCAGGCCGAACCCCTCGCGCTCCGACGGTACGAGCACCGCGTTTGTCGCGTTGACCATCAATGGCACGCGTGCGGGGTCGATATCACCGAGCGTCAACAGTGAGACCCCGTCCGCCACCTCGGTCGCCCGGTCGAAGCGCTTCTCCGGCCGCGCCGGATCGGCGGCGAACAGGAGGTAACGCCCGTCCGGGTCGAGCCCCAGTTCAGTTCGCGACTCCCGCCGTCGCAGCGCGCGAAAGCGCTCCAGGTCGACTCCACAGGGCAGGATCGCCGGCTCGCGGCCGCTCGCCCATCTGGGCACAGAGGCCGCGAGCGGTTCCGAGACCGCCGCGACGAGGTCGAGCAGCCGCAGCGATCCGAGCGTGATCAGCCGCGAGCGCGGGTGGGCGAGATCGGTCCCGTGCAGGGTGACCGCATGGACCGGTGAGCGCACGGCCAGCGAGGGCCACGACGTGAGCCCGAAGTGAGCGTGGACGACGTCGAACTCGCCGGGCCGGTAGCGCCGGCGGAGCGAGCGCGCGGCGCGCACGTAGGCGCTCACGCGTCCCGGCCCGAACGCATACACGTCGACATCGATCCCGTCGATTCGCCTCAGCGCCTCGACCTGATCGCGAACGAAGCTCCCCAGGGCCGGGTGTTCGGCGGTCGGATACATGTTGGTGACAACGAGGGCGCGCACGTGGGCGAGCGTATCCGCCCGCCGCTCTGGCACCATGCCTCGACGTGCCGGCCCCATCACCAGAGCAGCCCGTCGCCGTGTTCGATTCCGGCGTCGGCGGATTGACTGTTTTGCACGAGTTGCTCGTATCGCTCCCGACCGAGGATTACCTCTACGTCGGGGACACGGCCCGTTTTCCGTACGGCGAGCGCACGCAGCACGAACTCCAGTTGTTCGCGATCGAGATCGCCGATCACCTGCTGGCGTCGGGCGCAAAGCTGCTCGTGGTCGCCTGCAACGCGGCCAGCTCGGCCGCGCTGGGGGCACTCGAGGAGCACATCGCCGCGCGGAGTGAGGAGATCGACGTGATCGGCGTGGTGGCTCCGGCGACCCAGCTCGCGGTGGCGGGCAGCCGCACCGGCCGGATCGGGCTGCTGGCCACGCCGGCCACCGTTTCGAGTGGCGCCTACGTGCGAGCCGTGCAGGCGGCCGACCCCCACGTGCACCTTGAGAGCGTCGCCTGTCCCGACCTGGCGCCGATCATCCAGGGCGGGTTCCCGTTCGACGAGCACGTCGTCGAGACGGTCCGCCGCTACTGCGCGCCCCTGAGCGAGGCGCAGGTCGACACCGTGATCCTCGGCTGCACGCACTATCCGCTGGTCGCGCCGATGCTCCAGCGGACGCTGGGACGCGGTGTGACGCTCGTGACCTCCGGAACCGGCGTGGCCCGGGGCGTGGAGCGCGCGCTGGCCTCTCGGCGGTTGCTCAACCCCCGCCGCGACGAGGGCAGCTACCGCTTCCGCTGCACCGGCGACGCCGACTCGTTCCGCGCGCTCGGGACGCGCTTTCTCCAAATGCCGCTGGGCGAGGTCGTGCACATCGAGCTCGGCGAGCGGGTGGCGGCGTGAACGAAGGCCAGGCCCCGCAGCGCAGCTACGACCGCAGGCCGGACGAGATGCGCCCGGTCACGATCGAGCCCGGCTTCGTCAAGACCGCCACGGGCTCCGCGCTGATCTCCGTGGGGGAGACGCGGGTGATCTGCACCGCCTCGGTCCAGGAGAGCGTCCCGCGGTGGCTCAGCGGCTCCGGCCGCGGATGGGTCACGGCTGAGTACGGAATGCTGCCCGCCTCCACCGGCGAGCGCAAGCAGCGCGACGTCACCAGGGGCCGGCCGGATGGCCGCACGGTCGAGATCCAGCGGCTGATCGGGCGCTCGCTGCGGGGCGTGATCGACTTCGCCGCGCTCGGCGAGCGGACGATCTACATCGACTGCGACGTGCTCCAGGCGGACGGCGGGACGCGCTGCGCCTCGATCACCGGTGGCCTCGTGGCGCTGCGTCTTGCCTGCGAGAAGCTGATCGCGAAGGGGGCGCTCGAGCGATCGCCGCTGACCGGGACTGTCGCGGCGGTGTCGAGCGGGATCGTCGGCGGTGTGCCGTTGCTTGACCTCGACTACCCCGAGGACTCGGCGGCCGAGGTCGACGCGAACGTCGTGATGACCGGCGACGGTGGGCTGGTCGAGGTTCAGGCCACAGCGGAGCGAACGCCACTGTCGCGTGCTCACCTGGACGAGCTGCTGGTGTTGGCTGCAGGCGGCATTGAGACCCTGCGCGCGCTCCAGAACGACGCCGTGACGCCCACGGCGCGCTGAGGTGGCAGGGACGCCTTCGGGCCGGTCGCTGATCCTGGCCACGCGCAACCTGCACAAGGTCCGGGAGGTGGGCCGGGTTCTGGCTCCGGCAGGCGTGACCGTCGGCGGGCTGCCCGACGAGGTTGTCCTCCCGCCCGAGGACGGCGAGACGTTCGCCGAGAACGCGCTGCCGAAGGCCCGTGCGGCCGCCGCAGCGACGGGTCGTCCGTCGATCGCCGACGACTCGGGGATCGAGGCCGAGGCGCTCGGTGGGGCACCCGGCGTGCGCTCGGCCCGCTTCGCCGGTCTTGACGCGAGTGACGAGGAGAACCTGGCCAAGCTGATCGCCGAGGCGCCCGCGGGGAGTCGGCTGCGCTACGTGTGCGCACTGGCCTACGTCGACCCCGTGGCCGGGATCGAGCGCGTGTTCTTCGGGGAGTGCCGGGGACGGATGGCCGAGGCCCGGCGGGGCGAGCGGGGGTTCGGATACGACCCGGTGTTCCTGCCCGACGAGGACCCGGACGGCCGGACGATGTCCGAGCTCAGCGACGCCGAGAAAGACGGAATCAGTCATCGCGGCCGCGCACTCCGAGCGATGCTGGAGTGGCTTCTGAGAGGAGCTGCGGCCGTCTAGCGGAGGTTGATGGCCGCCGAGGCGGCCACCGCGAAGGTCACCGCCGCGTAGCCCATGTAGCCCTGCAGCGCCAGGATCAAAACGGCGATGAGGCACGCGATCACGACCGAAAGCCAGCCGATTCGAGCGAGGTCCACGCTTGTATTTTCGGGGTTCGGGCGCATTCTCCGCCTAGCGGCCGGGTCTCGGGGCCGGGACCGGCCGGAGGCATTGTCACGGTCTGAGCGGCGGCGGGCTGCGCATCAGCTCGACGAGGTTGCCGGACGGGTCGCGGACGTAGGAACGCGGCGAGCCCCAGTGCTGGCGCCGCGACTCAACCTCGTGCCCGGCGGAGCGCAGGGCGGCCAGCGTCGGCTCGTAGTCCGGGCAGACGACCGCGAAGTGCCCTGATGTGGGCTCGGCCCCGGGGCTGGGCATCAGGTGGACCTGCTGGCCGGCGGCGGACTGCAGCCACGCGGCGCGGCCGGCGATGCCGGCCGGCACGTCGACCGGCGTAAAGCCGATCAGGCCGTAGAAGGCGACGCACGCGTCGAGGCTGGAGGGGGGGATCGCCTTGGTTACGTGGTGGAGCATCTGCCGGGTTTTCTAGGGTGTGAGGGGCGCGAACGGCCGATTCATGGGCCGAGATCTGCGCAAATTCCGGCAATCGTGCCGTTTACAGCATGTGAATGTCGTCAATCAGGGCAAGAATGGGCTCTCCACGGGGCCTGCGGACCAAGAGTCGTCCGCACACCGTGTTAGCTTCGATCATTCCTACCACCTCGAAGGAGGGAGAAAGTGACGAAGTCCGAATTCGTCGACCAGGTCGCGGACCGCGCCGGGTTGAGCAAGAAAGATGCAGCGAGTGCGGTTGACGCCGTACTGGAGACCATCGAGGGCGCGCTCACGCGTGGTAGCGAGGTCGTGTTCTCCGGCTTCGGGAAGTTCAGTGTCTCCCACCGCAGCGCTCGCGAGGGCCGCAACCCCGCGACGGGCGCGACGATTCAGATCGCCGCCTCCAAGGTGCCGAAGTTCAGCGCCGGCGCCAGCCTGAAGAAGGCAGTCAAGTAGCACCTCAGGCGAGAACGCCACACCGGAACCATCCGGCGCGCAGGGCGCTACGCCGGTCCTGTCGCCGATGAGTTCCGGGGTGCAGGCTCGAAATCCAGAGGGGCCACCGGCGCAGCCGGTGGCCCACAGCTTCGGTGAGCGGCTCGCACGGGCCGTCACCGAGCGCAGGTCGCAACTCGTGTTGGGTCTCGACCCAGACCCGGCGAAGCTGTGGCCGCGCGCGATCGAGCTCGCGGGTGGGGGCGGCTCACCGCCCGCCCCGCCCGACGTCCGCGCGGCCCTCGCGGTGAGCATCCACTGCGCGCTCGTCATCGATGCCGTGTGCGACGAGTGCGTGGCCGTCAAGCCGCAGGTGGCCTGCTTCGAACGGCTGGGCGCTCCCGGCTGGGCGGCGCTGCGGGAGGTGACGACCCGGGCCCGGGAGCGCGGCCTGCTCGTGATCGCCGACGGAAAGCGCGGGGACATCGACGTCACCGCGGCGGCCTACGCCCAGGCGTTCTTCGGGGAGACGCCGACCCCTTACGGACCCGTGGAGGGCCTGAGAGCCGACGCGCTGACGATCAACCCGCTGCTCGGCTTGGACTCGCTGCAGCCGTTCATCGAGGCGGCGCGCCGGGCCGGATCGGGCGTGTTCGTGCTGGTACGGACGTCAAACCCCGGTGCCGCCGATCTCCAGGAGCTGGTTCTCGAAAGCGGCGAGACCGTCAGCGAGCGGCTGGCCGCGATTGTGGCGGAGTTGGGCGCGCGCGGCACGGGAGCGGCCGGTATCTCCGACGTGGGCGCCGTCGTCGGCGCGACTGCGCCGAAGCGGCTCGAGGCGCTCCGCGCGGCAATGCCGGCCGCGTCGTTCCTGCTGCCGGGTGTGGGGGCGCAGGGAGGACGGGTCGAGGACCTGGCGGCTGCGTTCGCCCCCGGCCCGGCCGGTGGGCTCGTCTCGGCCTCGCGCGGGATCGTCAGCGCGGGCCAGCGTACCGGCGGCGAGCCGGCCGAGGCCGCACGCGCGGAGGCTTCGCGGTTGCGCGAGCTGGCCTGGTCGCTCGGAAACTAGGGCGAATAGAGGGCCCCATCACCCGTTCAGCCCCGCGATCGCGGCTGAAAGCCCCCTGTCGCCGGTTGACAGAATCCGCCGTCAGTTGGCAGCGTCCCGTGCTTCCACGGGATTGGCTGGATCACTGATGACCCACTTGTATCATCGGCGCGGCGATGGTCGCTCGTAAGGCCGCGCGGTTCCTCGCGCCGCTCGCGCTTGCCGCGGTGATCGCCGGAACGTATCTGATCGTCCACCAGGGGCTGACGAGTAAGAGCACCACAGCTCAGCATTCCGGTACAAGGCATCGCCGCGCTCATGGCAAGTATGCGCGGGTGAAGTTCTATGTCATCCAGGTTGGCGACAGCATGACCAGCATCTCGGCGAAGACCGGCGTCGGGCTCGAGCACACTCGAGTCCCTGAACCCGTCGGTAGACCCCAACGCGCTGCAGACCGGACAGCGACTGCGGCTGCGACGATGAGCGCCCGGCGCCGCGCGTGGGTCGCGCTGCTCAGCGTGATCGCGGTTGCGGCGGGCACGACGACCGTCTCGGGCGCCGCGGGCGGCGTGACCCGACCCGCGAGCGGGGCGACGGGACCCGCCAACGCCAAGCCGCCCGCTCCACCTGCCACGGCGGCCGGCGGAAAGCCCAGCCTCAGCGTCCGGGCGGCGATCCTCATCGACGAGACCACCGGCCACGAGCTCTACGGCGTCGATCCGAACCGCCGGCTGCCGATCGCCAGCACAACCAAGCTGATGACGGCGCTGATCACGCTCGAGCACACGCGCCATCTGAGCCACGAGTACGCGGAGCCGAACTTCTACTTCCCGCCGGCCGACTCGCAGATTGGGCTCGGGCCCGGGGAGCGGATGAGCGTCCACGATCTGCTGATCGCGCTCCTGGTCCCGAGCGCAGACGATGCGGCCGAGGACCTCGCGTATCACGTCGGCCACGGCTCGGTTGCGAGGTTCGTCGGGATGATGAACGCCCGCGCACGCGAGCTCGGGTTGCGCCACACGCATTATTCGACCCCCAGCGGCCTCGACACGCCCGGCAACTACTCGAGCGCGTCGGACCTGGTCAAGCTGTCGGCCTACCTGCTCGACACCCAGCCGTTCTTCGCGCGCGTCGTGGCCCTCCCGCACGCCGTCCTGAGGACCGGCAACCACCGACGCACCGTGACGAACCGCAACGACCTGGTCGGCCGCTACTCATGGGTCCGTGGGGTCAAGACCGGCCACACCTCGGGCGCCGGCTACGTGCTTGTGGGGCTCGGGGAGCGCCACCACATGAAGCTCCTGAGCGCGGTGCTGGGGACCTCGAGCGAGGCCTCGCGCGACGCCAACACGATGGCGCTGCTCGACTACGGCTTCACCAATTTCCGCATCTTCAAGCCGATCGTCAAGGCCCAGGTCCTCGCCCGCCCGACGGTCAAGGACAGCCCCGGGAAGCATGCGGTCGTGGTGGCGGCGAGCACGTTCAAAGAGGTGCTCGACCGCAGGACGCACGTCAGGATCCGCCTCGTCGTCCCGCACCAGCTCGCCGGGCCTCTGCCGTACCACGCTGTGGTCGGGACTGCTTACCTCAGCGCCGGGCACCGCCGGCTGGCTCAAGTCCGGCTGCTGCTGGCCCAGGCGCTGCCCGCCGTCAGCCCGCTGACGGTTGCCGCTCACTTCGTCACGCGAACGTCTACGCTTCTCTCGCTCGCGGTGGTCTGCGCTTTGGTGATCGGACTCGTGACGCGTCGGCGCCTGCGGCTGCGCCACCGGGGCGAGGAAGGAGCTGAACCGGCTTGATCATCACCGTCACGCTGAACGCGGCGCTCGACAAGACGCTCGAGGTCCCGAACTTCACACCGGGGCGCCGTCATCGAACCGTCGACCAGACGACGATGCCGGGAGGCAAGGGCGTCAACGTCGCCCGGGCGATCAAACGGCTCGGCCAGCCGGTGATCGCGACCGGCCTGGCGGGCGGCGCGACCGGGAACCGGATCGTGGACGCGCTGAACGACGAGGCGATCCTCAACGCCTTCGTCCGGATCCGCGAGGAGTCGCGTACTAACACGGCCGTGCTCGACCCGACCACCGGCCTGCACACGGAGATCAATGAGCGCGGCCCGGCCGTCTCGGCCCAGGAGCTCGAGCTATTCCGCGAGAAGCTTCTGTACCTGGCCAAGGGAGCCAGCATCTGCGTGTTCGCCGGCAGCCTTCCGCGTGGAATTGATCCGGACGTCTACGCGCGCCTGATCCGAGACGTGCGCCGGCTCGGGGTGACGACGATGATCGACACCGAGGGCGACCCGCTGCGGCTGGCCGTGCGTGCCGAGCCCGACGTCGTCTCGCCGAACGAGCTCGAGGCGGAGGAGCTCGTCGGACACGAGTTCAACGACGTCGACGATCGCGCCCAGGCGGTGTTCGAGATGACCCGCCTCGGCGCCACTGAGGCGATCATGACCGTGCCGGACGGCTGCTACGGCCAGGTCCTCGACGGCGGCGTGCCCACGCTCTACCGGGTGCGAGTGGAGGAGCAGGAGGCCCGCTCCTCGATCGGATCCGGGGACGCCTTCCTGGCCGGGTACGTGGCCGCTCGCTACGCCGGCCGCTCGGCCGAGGAGTGCCTGCGCTACGGCGTGGCGTGCGGGGCGGAGTCGATCCACCACTTTGGGGCTGGGATCGTCGAGCAGTCCAAGGTGGAGCGGCTGCTCGACGAGGTGCAGTCCGAGCGGCTCCAGATCCCGGCCGAAATCTCCTAGTCACCTCATGGCCCGGCCGCCGCGGCCGGAAAGTGGGCCATTCGGTCGGCCGCGCCGGCGCGGAAAATCCGGGCGAGCGCGACCGCCGCTGCTAGCATCGAAGCGACCGATGGTTGCCGCCGTCATCGTGCCGAACCCGCTTCCCCTTCGACCGTCCGCGGCGCGGACTACGATGCCCAGATGGAAGTAGAGATCGGACGCGGCAAGAAGGCTCGCCGGGCCTACGGCTTCGACGACATCGCGATCGTCCCATCCCGGCGCACGCGCGACCCCGACGACGTCGACATCTCGTGGACGCTGGGTCCCTACCGGTTCGAGCTGCCGCTCTTGGCGGCCGCGCTCGACGGCGTCGTGTCGCCCGAGACCGCCGGCCTGATCGGCAAGCTGGGCGGGCTCGCGGTGCTGAACCTCGAGGGCATCTACTGCCGCTACGAGGACGCCGAGGCTCAGTTCGAGCGGATCTCAACCTTCTCCAAGGAGATCGCGACGCGGGAGATGCAGGACATCTACCGCGAGCCGATCAAGCCGGAGCTGATTGCCCGTCGGATCGCTGAGATCAAGGAGCAGGGCGTGGTCGCGGCCGCCTCGCTGACGCCGCAGAAGGTCCGCAAGTACTACGACGTCGCGCTTGAGGCGGGGCTCGACATCCTCGTGATCCAGGGCACGGTCGTCTCGGCCGAGCACGTCTCGCAGGACGAGAGCCGGCCGCCGCTGAACCTCAAGGAGTTCATCCGCGAGCTATCGCCGACGCCCGTCGTGGTCGGCGGCTGCGCCTCGTACCACACGGGTCTGCACCTGATGCGCACCGGCGCGGCCGGCGTGCTGGTCGGGGTAGGGCCGGGCGCGATCTGCACCACCCGCGGCGTGCTCGGGATCGGCGTTCCGCAGGCGACCGCGATCGCCGACGTGGCCGCGGCGCGCTCGCAGCACATGCTCGAGACCGGCGACTACGTCAAGGTGATCGCCGACGGTGGCATGCGCAACGGCGGCGACATCGCCAAGGCGGTCGCGTGCGGCGCGGACGCGGTGATGCTCGGCTCCGCGCTGGCGCGCGCCTACGAGGCCCCCGGGCGCGGCTACAACTGGGGCATGGCGACCTTCCATCCGTCGCTGCCGCGCGGCACCCGCGTGGCCACGACTCCGAACGGCACGCTCGAGGAGATCATCAAGGGCCCGGCGCGGGAGAACGACGGAACCTTCAACCTGATGGGCGCGCTGCGCACGTCGATGGCGACCTGCGGCTACCGGGACATCGCGGAGTTCAACCGCGCCGAGCTGTTGGTGGCGCCGGCGCTGCAGACCGAGGGCAAGCACCTCCAGCGCGAGCAGGGCGTGGGAATGGGCGCGAGCGGGAAAGCCGCCACGGTCGGTGTCGCCGACTGACGCTCTACCCGCCGAGGCGGAGCTCAGCCGTTCAGAGACTGCCCCTGCGGCGGTCACCGAGGAGGTGGTCGTTCTCGATTACGGCGGTCAGTACTCCCAGCTGATTGCGCGCCGGGTGCGCGAGTGCGGTGTCTTCTCCGAGCTGCTGCCCCACCACGTGGGGGCGCAGGAGGTGGCGAGGCGCCGGCCCAAGGGCGTGATCCTGTCAGGCGGCCCCGCTTCTGTGTACGCCGAGGGGGCGCCGCCACTCGAGCGTGAGCTGCTCGAGCTCGGCGTGCCCGTGCTGGGCATCTGCTACGGCATGCAGCTGCTGGCACGGGAGCTCGGCGGCCGTGTCGAGGGCGCCGAGGTGGGCGAGTTCGGCCGCTCGCAGCTGACCGTGATCGAGACCGGCCGGCTCTTGGCCGGGACGCCGGCCGAGCAGACGTGCTGGATGTCCCACCGCGACACGGTGTTCTCTCCGCCGCCCGGCTTCGAAGGGCTTGCGTCCTCCACCGCATCGCCCGTGGCAGCGTTCGAGTCCGTCGAGCGCGGCATCTACGGGATCCAGTTCCACCCTGAGGTCGTGCACACCCCCTACGGGCAGCAGGTGCTGACGAACTTCCTCGAGGACGTTTGCGGCTGCGAGCGGTCTTGGAGCGCCAGCTCGGTGATCGAGGAGCAGATCGAGCGGATCCGCGCCCAGGTCGGTGACGGGCGCGCGATCTGCGGGCTGTCGGGTGGGGTCGACTCGAGCGTCGCGGCGCTGCTCGTCCACCGGGCGATCGGGGATCGGCTTACGTGCGTGTTTGTCGACCATGGGCTCATGCGCAAGAACGAGGGCACCCAGGTGATCGCCGCCTTCCGCGACCATTTTCACGTGCCGCTGGTCGCCGTCGACGCCGAGGACCGCTTCCTGGCCCGGCTGCAGGGCGTCACCGATCCGGAGGAGAAGCGCAAGCGAATCGGGGCCGAGTTCATCCGTGTGTTCGAGGAGGAGGCGGCCAAGCTGTCCGACGTCCAGTTCCTCGTGCAGGGAACTCTCTACTCCGACGTGATCGAGTCGGGCGGCGGTACCGGCGCGGCGACGATCAAGTCCCACCACAACGTCGGCGGCCTGCCCGACGACATCGAGTTCGAGCTCGTGGAGCCCCTCCGTGCGCTGTTCAAGGACGAGGTACGCGCCGTCGGCGCGCAGCTCGGGCTCCCGGAGCGGTTCGTGTGGCGCCAGCCGTTTCCCGGACCGGGCCTCGCGATCCGGATCGTCGGGGGCGAGGCCACGCGCGAGCGTCTCGACGTCCTGCGGGAGGCCGACGCGATCCTCCAGGACGAGATCCGCAAGGCCGGTCTGTACCGCGAGCTGTGGCAGTCGTTCTGCGTGCTTCCGGACATCCGGTCCGTCGGGGTCCAGGGCGACTCGCGTACGTACGGCAACGTGATCGTGATTCGCGCCGTGACCAGCGACGACGCGATGACTGCAGACTGGGCGCGGCTGCCCTACGACCTGCTCGAGCAGATCGCCAGCCGGATGATCTCCGAGATCCGGCCGGTCGGTCGCGTCGTCCTCGACATCACGAGCAAGCCGCCCGGCACGATCGAGTGGGAGTAGCGGCGGCGCGTCGGAGCTGAGGCTGCGGCCCGGGCCGCCAGCCCTATGCGCCGGGCAGCAGGGCCAGCACGCCCAGCACGTATTTGCCGAGCTTCGGTGGCAGGTCGCGGCGGTCGAACCAGCCGGCCGCGTCCAGCTCTCCGCGAGCCAGCTCGAGCCGAGGATCGCTCAGCTCGGCGTGGAAGCAGTGAAGCCTGACCTCGCGGTGGTGGATGCGCCCGGTGATCGTGCCCAGCTCGGACCACTCGGACACGTCGAGGCCGAGCTCCTCGAGCATCTCGCGCCCGGCCGCGCGCATCGGAGGCTCGTGGCGGCGGATGCCGCCGCCCGGGATCTCCCACCCGCGTGGCCCGTAGCTGTGGCGCACCAGCAGCACCTGGTCGCCGTCCGTGAACACACACTTGACGCCGTTGGCGTCCGGGCGGAACACGAACCAGTAGACGCACAGGAGGGCGTAGGCGAGCTGGTATCCGCGGCGCTGGACCGGAACCGGAAGGTGCATAAAAGCAGGGTACGGACGGGGGTGGCTATCATTGCCGCGAGCCGCGCGAACCACGCGCGGCTTGTGCGTGCCATGAAGACCTACGTAGCCACTCCCACCGATCGCGAGCGCAACTGGCTGCTCGTCGACGCCTCGGGCCAGATACTCGGCCGACTCGCCACGCAGATCGCTGACGCGCTGCGCGGCAAGCGCAAGCCGACCTACACGCCGCACGTCGACACGGGCGACTTCGTCGTGGTGGTGAACGCCGAGAAGATCGCCGTGACGGGCAACAAGCGCTCGGACAAGCGCTACTACCGGCACTCAGGATATCCGGGCGGGCTCAAGTCGCGGACGCTCGACGAGATGCTCGAGCGGCGCCCCGAGGAGGTCATCCGCCTGGCCGTGAAGGGCATGCTGCCCCGCAACCGGCTGGCGCGCAAGCAACTGACCAAGCTGAAGGTTTACGCGGGGCCTGAGCACCCCCACACCGCCCAGAAGCCGCAACCGATGGAGATTCAGCTGTGAACGAGCATCCCGAGGACGAGCAGCGCAGCGAGGAAGAGGAGCCCGTCGCGGCGCAGGAGCCCGCGGCCGAGGAGCCGACCGAAGAGCCGCAGCCGTCCGCAGAGGAGGCGCCGGCCCCGGCGGCTGAGGAGGCCCCGGCCCCGGCGGCTGAGGAGGCCCCGGCCCCCGAGACCCCCGCGGCTGAGGAGGCCCCCGCGCCCGAGACCCCGGCCCCCGCAGCTGACGAGGCCACGGCGCCCGCGGCTGACGAGGCCGAGGCCCCCGCGGCACCCGCACCCGCCGCCGAGGCCGCAGCCAGCGAGGCCGCGCCCACGCCGACGCCCGCCGCCGGCGTCCCGCAGGCCGACGACGAGGAGATCGAGGAGGTCGCGCCGCGTCAGCGTCCCGAGATCCCGGGCGCCGACCTGATCCCCGACATCGTCCCCGAGGGCGAGGAGTTCCTCGACGCAGAGGCTCGTGCGGCCGCCGAGGCCGAGGCCGAGGCAGCCGCCGCGCGCGAGAGCGACGACTCCGAGGAGGAGTCGCGCCCGATCGCCGACGCCGCGATCGACCTGGCCGCCGGCGCCCGCTACACGGCCACCGGCAAGCGCAAGACGGCCGTCGCGCGGGTGATCCTCAAGCCCGGGTCGGGGAGCTACGAGATCAACAGCAAGGAGCTCAACGTCTTCTTCCCCCGCGAGACGCTGCAGCGGATGATCCGGCAACCGCTCGAGACGGTGGGATACGAGGCGCGGATGGACGTCGTCGCGAGGATGCACGGCGGAGGCGTCTCGTCCCAGGCAGGCGCGCTGCGGCACGGCATCGCGCGGGCGCTGCTCGTCGCCGATCCGAACCTCCGCTCAGAGCTCAAGCGGCGTGGCTTCCTGACGCGTGACCCGCGCGTCAAGGAGCGCAAGAAGGCGGGCCTCAAGAAGGCGCGCAAGCGCCCGCAGTTCTCGAAGCGCTAGGCGCTCAAGCCGACCGTATGGCGCGCCAGCTATTCGGCACGGACGGCGTCCGTGGTCGCGCAGGCCATTTCCTGACCGCCGAGCTGGCGTTGAAGCTCGCGCAGGCGGCTGTGCACCGGATGGAGGTCGATCGGCCCCAGGTGCTGATCGTGCGAGACACGCGCGAGTCGGGCGAGATGCTCGAGTCGGCGATCGCCGCCGGCGTCACCGCGGCCGGTGGGGACGCGCTCCTGGCCGGCGTGCTCCCGACCCCCGCTGCGCCGCTGCTGGTGCGCCGGCACGGTCTCCAGCTCGCCGCGGTGATCTCGGCCTCTCACAACCCTTACGAGGACAACGGCATCAAACTGTTCGCGGCCGACGGCTTCAAGCTCGACGACGACACCGAGCACGCGATCGAGGGCGAGCTCGGCCGGGAGTTCGAGGCGCCGGACCGCATCGGGCGCGTGCGCCGCTTCCACGGGGCGCTCGAGGACTACCTGCGCGAGCTGCACGTGCGCTTCTCGGGCCTCGATCTGAGCGGCCGGCGCGTCCTGCTCGACTGCGCCAACGGCGCCACCTACCGCGCGGCGCCGGAGATCTTCCGCCGCCTCGGGGCCGAGGTCGAGGTGCTGGCGGACGAGCCGGACGGTCGCAACATCAACGACGGATGCGGCTCCACCCACCTCGACCTGGCCGTCGACCGGATGCAGCGCGGCCAGCACGACATCGGCTTCGCGTTCGATGGCGACGGTGACCGCCTGCTCGCGGTCGATCGCACGGGCACCGTGGTCGACGGCGACGAGCTGGTCGCCCTGGCCGCGATTCATCTGCGCGGTCGGGACCGGCTGCCCGGCAACGGCGTGGCGGTGACCGTGATGACGAACTACGGCTTTCACACGGCGATGAAGGCCGCCGGGGTCGACGTGGCCACGACGGCCGTCGGCGACCGCTACGTTCTGGACGAGCTCCGGCGCCGGGGCTGGGCGCTCGGAGGCGAGCAGTCGGGCCACATCATCGACCTCGGCTTCGGGCCATCCGGGGACGGGATCGCGAGCGCGCTGCTGACGCTCGAGGCGCTCTCGGACCGCGACCTGGCCGAGCGCGACGCGATGGAGAAGCTGCCGCAGAGGCTGGTCAACATCCGGGCCGAGGACCGCGCGGCCCTGTCGACCGCGATGGAGGACGCCGCCGTCCGCGCGGCGATCGAGCGCGAATCGAGTTCGCTGAGTGGTCGGGGGCGGGTCCTGGTCCGCGCGTCGGGCACCGAGCCGCTGATCCGGGTGATGGTCGAGGCTCCGAGCGAGCAGGAGACAAACGATGTGTGCGGCCGGCTGACGGCCGTCGTCGAGGGAGTCCTGACCCCCCAGTAGAGTTCGGCGAAGTGAGAGTTGCCGTGACCGGGGTGGTGACAGCGCTGCTGACGCTTGCGCTCGCGGCAGCGGCACACGCTGCCCCGACGCAGGTCAGCTGCGCGAACCTCCAGACCGCCGTGAATGGCGCCACCGCCGGCGAAGTCCTCCAGCTCCCGAAGGGCACGTGCCAGACGAACCTGACGATCACGGACACGGCCGCGTTCACGCTCGAGGGCGCGACCGGCGGTGGGACGATCCTTGAGCCGCAGACCACGAAGACGGGCAGCTCGATCATCTTCAGCAATGTCGACGTGCACTTCACGCTCTCGGGCCTCGAGCTGACCGGGTCGCACGCCCCAGCCCTGGCTCTCGGCCCGGGCAATGGCGAGGCCGTGACCGTCAAGGGCGACGTGTTCGCCGGTGACGAGACCCCCGACGTAGGGGGCGCGATCTCGGTCTACGAAATCGGTCAGGCGGCAAACCAGCCGACCGTGATCACGGGCAACGTGTTCGCCAACGACAGCTCGTCCGGCGGCGGCGCCGTGGCGTGGAACAGCGGCCAGCCGCTGGTGCTCTCGAACAACAAGTTCACCGCCGACAGCGCCATCGATGCCGGGATCGGCGGCGGCGGGATCTACGCGATCAACGCCACCGCGAGCACCAACCCCGTGGTGATCAGCGGCAACACGTTCGGCGGGCCGACGGCCGCAGCGGGGGACACCACCGCGGGGCAGGGTGGGGGCGCGTACATCTGGCTTGTCGACGGACAGCCGCTGACCGTGACCGGTAATACGTTCGAGCACGACCGGGTCACCGGGGCGGCGATGGGCAGTACCGCGCGCGAGGGCGGGGGCCTGTTCCTCGGCCTCTACCCCGGTCATGGCCCGTACCCGGTGACGCAGTCGCACAACACGTTCGCCGAGAACTCGATCGACGAGACCGAGGCGACCGGGTTCTCGAACCTGGCCGCCGGCGGGGCCGGAGAGTGGATCTCGGGGCTGCGCGTGACGAGCACGGCCGATCGGTTCGTCGGCAACCGCGTCGCGGTGAACGACGGCGCGCCGCCGGAGGGCGGCGGCGTCGGCGCGATCGCGGCGGCTCCGATCGACGGCGCGCCAGCCGAGCCGGCGGCGTTCACCGGCCGCGACGACCTGTTCACCGGCAACTCGACCGCCGCCGGGGGGTGGGGCGGGGGGATCTACGTCGGCGCGCCGACGCCCGATTGCCCACCCGGCCCGGGATGCCCCGGCAGCGCGATCACCCTCGATGACTCGACCGTCGTGGGCAACCACGTCGACGCCGGCGCAGGCGGCGAGGGCGGCGCGCTGTGGGGCTCGCTGCACGACATACTGACCGTCAACAACTCGATCATCTTCGGCAACGCGCCGAAGCCCGAGATCAGCTGGTTCGGTTCACACCCGCCGGTGTTCGCGTACTCGGACGTGTGCACAGAGAGCGGCGGACCGACGGTGTCCGGCGTCGGAAACATCTGCAAGGACCCCAAGTTGAACCCTGGCGGAGTCGAGACGCTCGGCGTCAGCCCGACGATCGCCAAGGGGTCGGTCGCGCTCGTCCCGGCCGGGCTCAAGACCGATCTGGCCGGCAACGCGCGGATCACGCCGGGCTTTAGCTGCACCAGCAAACCCCCTCCGCCGCACGTCGACATGGGGGCATTCGAGGCCTTGATCCCGCCGCCGCCGTGCCCATCACCACCGCCGAACGTGGTCCTCCTCAGCACCAAGCTGGTCGACAAACACGGCAAGGCGGCGGTAAAGCTCCGCTGCCGTAAGGCACCGTGCGTCGGCACGCTCACGCTCTCGCACCGAAAGCTCAAGCTGGGCCGGGCGCACTTCAGGATCCGCGCCGCCAAGACGGTCACGATTGAGGTCAAGCTGTCGGCTGGGGCACTCGCGAAGCTCGGCAGGAAGACCTTCGTCGCGGTGACGATCACGCTGCGGCTCACCGCCCGCGAGACCGTGGCCCATGGGACCCTCAAGCTGCCCAAGCACAGGCGCTAGTGGTCCGCTAGATCAGGCGCTCGCTCGCTGGCACCTTCGGCACCTCCGACGCGATCAGCTGCATCAGGCCGATGAACCGGGGCAGCTCGGGATAGATGATCGCCTTCCCGCTGGTGATCAGGCCGCCCGAGAGCGCCCGCTCCGGGTCCGCCCAGCCGATGATGTTGATGAACCCGAGGTGACCAAAGGCCAGGTCCGTGTCGAGCCCGTACAGGCTCAGCACCTTGGCGCCGAGCATCAGCCCGTAGCTGAACCGGGTCGGGAAGCCGAGCGAGAGGTCGATCTCGAGCCGGGACTGCTCCTCGATCGCCTGGCGGATCGTGTGCGGCTGCCATGACCCGAACGCCGTCGAGCTCGCCGCCGGCGCGGAAGATCTCGAAAAAGCGCGAGAGCTCGTTTGCGGTTGTGATCAGGTTGCCGGCGGGGATCACGGCCGTGAGGAAGCGGGGGTCGTTGGAGATCTCGACGAGCTCGTCGACCGGGCGGCTGAGGACCCGGGACACGAGGTTTGAGAGCGGCGGGATCAGCTTTGGACCGGTTGCGTAGTTGAGGCCGACCTCCGCGACGTCCTCGGGCGCCACGCCGTAGTTGCCCCAACGAAAGCCCAGCGGGTCCAGGATCGACTCGCCGAGCACGGCCCGGATGCTCTTGCCCGTGACCCGCTGGACGATCTCGCCGAGAATGAAACCCCCGGAAACGGCGTGATATGCGAGCAGCGTGCCCGGCTTGTGGAACGGCTTCGCGTCGCAGATCGACTCGGTCAGTTGCTCACGGTTCTCGATCGTGTCGAGGTCGAGCATCCTGCGCGGGAGCGTCGGCACGCCGGCTCGGTGGGAGAGCACGTGGGCGATCGTGGTGTCGCCCTTGCCGTGGCGCCCGTACTCCGGGATGTAGTCGGTGACCCGGTCGAAGATGCTCAGCGCGCCGCGCTCGTGCAGGAGGTGCACAACCATCGCGGTCATCGCCTTCGAGGTCGAGAACACGCAGAACGGGGTGTCCGGCGTCGCCAGCACCTTGGGCGCGTCCGGCGTGTCGCTCGGGCCGTTGCCGCTGGCGTGACCGATCGCTCGATCGAGGGCCACCTCGCTGTGGCGGCGCAGGCAGAGCTGCACGGCCGGATGGACCCCGGTCTTGTACAGGTTGCGGCCGGCGGCCCAGATCCGGTTGATCGTCCTGGGGGAGAGCCCGACGGTCTCGGGATCGGCCTCCGCTCCAATCGTCGTGACCGATGGGAGGTCCCGGGGAACGCGGATCCGCCGGAGCGGATCGGGGATGAGCGGGAGCCGTGGAAGGGTCGGCATCGGCCGGCAGCCTATCCACCGTCTACAGTTAGGGCTTCGCTCTTCGGTGGATGCGGGGGGCGCGGGCCGCCGCTGCGGCTCGACTCGCTGAATTTCGACAATTCGACTCAGGAGCCAAGCGCATGTGCGGCATCGTCGGCTACGTTGGTCCCCGCGAAGCTCGTCCGCTGCTGCTCGCCGGCCTCGAGAAGCTGGAATACCGCGGCTATGACAGCGCCGGGATCTCGGTCCTGAACGGCGACCGGATCGACGCCATCCGGGCGGTCGGCAACCTGAGCGCGCTCCAGGGCGCGATCGACGCGCTCGACGAGCGCCGCGACGGCTCCGTGGCGGTGGCCGAGCGCCCGCAGCCGAGCACCGGCATCGGCCACACCCGCTGGGCGACGCACGGCCGCGTCACCGAGCAGAACGCCCACCCGCACTTCGACACCGGCGATCGCGTCCACGTGGTCGTCAACGGAATCGTCGAGAACTACGTCTCGCTGAAGCGGCGGCTGCTCGACGAGGGGGCGAACTTCACCTCCGAGACCGACGCCGAGGTGATCGCCCATCTGATCGCGCACAACTACACAGGCGAGGACTTCGTGGCTGCCGTGCGCGCCGCCTACGCCGAGCTGCGCGGCCACTACGCGTTCGTGGCCATGAGCGCGGACGATCCCGGGCTCCTGGTCGGCGCCCGCAAGGAGTGCCCGCTGATCATCGGCCGGGGCGACGGCGAGCAGTTCATCGGCTCGGCGATCCCGGCCTTCCTGCGCGAGACGCGCACCGTCCAATACATCGGTAACGACGAGATCGTCGTCATGCGCCCGGACGGGGTCGAGTTCCAGACCCCGCTCGGCGAGCCGCTGGAGCGCGAGCAGGTAGAGATCGACTGGGACGCGGAGACGGCCGAGAAGCAGGGATACGAGACGTTCATGCTCAAGGAGATCCACGAGCAGGCCGACGCCGTGGCGGAAACGATCGGCGAGCGCGCGGCCCGCGGCGTCGGCATCGACCTGGGCGAGATGGGGACGATCGACGACGAGCTGCTTCGCACCGTCCGCCGAGTGGTCGTCGTGGCCTGCGGGACCTCATACCACGCCGGGTTGATCGGGCGCTACGCGATCGAGGAATGGGCCCGGGTGCCGGTCGAGGTCGACATCGCCTCCGAGTACCGCTATCGCAATCCGGTCGTCGGGCCCGGCGACCTTGTGGTCGGCATCTCCCAATCGGGGGAGACGGCGGACACGCTCGCGGCGATGCGCACGGCCGGGCAGGCCGGCGCGCATGTGCTCGCACTGACCAACATCATGGGCTCGCAGGCCACGCGCGACGCCGATGGCGTGCTCTACACGCGCGCCGGGCTGGAGATCGGGGTGGCCGCGACTAAGACGTTCGTGAGCCAGGTCGCGGCGATGTACCTGCTGGCGCTGCGGCTGGCCGAGCTTCGCGAGACGCTCGCGCCCGACGTGCTCAAGGCCGCGATCTCCGAGCTCAAGCGGCTGCCGCACCGGATCGAGGAGCTGATGGCCAGGGCCGTGGACGACTGTGAGCGCGTCGCCGGAGACCACTACGAGGCCGACTTCTTCCTCTACCTCGGCCGCCATGTGGGCCTGCCCGTGGCGCTCGAGGGCGCGCTCAAGCTCAAGGAGATCTCCTACGTGGCCACCGACGCCTACGCCGCCGGGGAGATGAAGCACGGTCCGATCGCGCTGCTCGACGAGAAGACGCCGGTGGTCGTGGTCGCCAACGACTCCCCCGTGCTCGAGAAGGTGATCTCCAACATCCAGGAGGTCCGTGCCCGGGGCGCCCAGGTGATCGCGGTGGCCACCGAGGGCAACGACGAGATTCGCCAGCACGCCGACGAGGTCATCTGGATCCCGGCAACCCAGTGGATGCTCGCGCCCCTGCTGGCCGTGATCCCGCTCCAGCTGCTCGCCTACTTCATCGCTCGCCGGCGCGGGCTGAACGTCGACCAGCCGCGGAACCTGGCCAAGACCGTTACGGTCGAGTGAGCCCTGCGGAGCACTTCATCGGTATCGACCTGCTCGACATCGAACGGCTGGAGCGAGCGCTCGCCCGACGCCCGAAGCTGGCCGAGCGGCTGTTCACCGACGGCGAGCGCGCCTACGCCGCCGCGCGGGCGCGGCCGGGCCAGCACCTGGCCGCGCGCTTCTGCGCCAAGGAGGCCGTTGCCAAGGCGCTCGAGCTCGAGGCGTGGAGCTGGCGCGACGTAGAGGTCGTGGCGGCGGAGAACGGGGCCCCCCGGGTCGTCCTGCACGGTGCCGTTGCCGCGCGGGCGGAGGAGCTGGGGGTCACGGTGCGGATCTCGCTCTCGCACACCCAAGACTCGGCCACGGCGGTGGCGATCGCGGCATGACCCTCCCGGACTGGCTCGAGCCGCTTCCTGACGCCGCGCAGCAGCGCGCGCTCGACGAATGGGCGATCGGCGACCTCGGAATGCCCGGGCTCGATCTAATGGAGCGCGCCGGGGCCGGCCTTACCAAGCTGGTGGCCGAGCGCGTGCCCGCGGGTCGGATCGCCGTCGTCTGCGGCCGCGGCAACAACGGCGGCGACGGGTTCGTCACCGCCCGGCTGCTGCGCGAGCAGGGCCGCGAGGTGGACGTGTTCCTGCTCAGCGCTCCGGACGAGCTGCGGGGTGACGCCCGGACCAACCTGGAGCGTCTGCCCGGGGCCGCGCCGGTGGCGTTCACGGCCGCGGCGCTCGGCGGCGCTCACGGGATCGTCGATGCGATTCTCGGAACCGGCTTTCAGGGCGTGGCGAGGGAGCCGGCCGCGGGCGCGATCGAAGCGATCAACGCGGCCCGCGAGGGTGGCAACGCGGTGGTCGTCGCCTGCGACGTCCCCAGCGGCGTGGACGCGTCCACGGGCGAGGTGGAGGGCCCGGCGGTCCGCGCGCACGCCACCGCGACCTTTCATGCCGCCAAGCCCGGCCTGTGGATCGCGCCCGGCAAGGGGCACGCGGGCGAGGTGACGGTCATCGACATCGGGATCCCTGACGGCGGCCCGGTGCAGCCGCTCGTGGGCCTGATCGGCCCCGGCGTGCTGGCCGGAATCCCGCGGCGCGGCGCGGACTCGACGAAGTTCGCCGCCGGCAGTGTGCTCGTGTGCGGCGGTTCGACCGGCCTGACTGGCGCCCCCTCGCTGGCTTCGCAGTCCGCGATGCGAGCCGGCGCCGGGTACGTCACCGCCTGCGTCCCGCGCTCGCTGAACACGGTCTTCGAGGTGCGGCTGCTCGAGGTGATGAGCGCCCCGCTGCCGGACTCGGACGGCTCGCTCGGCCTCGAGGCAGCCTCGGAGGTGCTCGAGCGGACCAAGCGCGTGCAGTCGCTCGTGCTCGGGCCGGGACTCGGCCGGGCGCCGCAGACGGCCGCGTTCGCGCGCCACGTCGCGGCCGGCGCTCCGCTGCCGCTGGTGCTCGATGCCGACGGTCTGGGCGCACACGCGGGCGAACCGGAGGTGCTCTCGCAGCGCTCGGCCGCGACGGTGCTGACGCCGCACGCCGGCGAGCTGGGCCGCCTGCTCGGCCGACCCAGCGACGAGGTCCAGGCTCACCGGTTGAGCGCGGTGCGCGAGGTGGCTGCGCTGTCGAACGCGATCGTCGTGCTCAAGGGTGACGACACGATCGTGGCCGAGCCGGGGGGACAGGCGGCGGTCAATCGCGGCGACGCGCCGGCGCTGGCGACCGCCGGCACTGGCGATGTGCTCTCGGGCGTGATCGGGGCGCTGCTGGCCAAGCGCATGGACGCGTTCGACGCCGCCTGCGCGGGAGTGTTCGTCCATGCCGCCGCGGGCCGTCTGGCGGCCACGGCGATCGGGCCGGAGGGCGTGATTGCGAGCGACGTGATCGAGTCGCTGCCGCGCGCCCTGGCCGCCCGTCAGGACGCCTAGGAGGGCGGGATGGTCCGCGCGCTCGCCCGCGTCAACCTGGCTGCGATCGAACGCAACGTCGCTCGCCTGCGCACCGAGCTCGGGGAGGGCACATCGCTGTGCGCGGTGGTCAAGGGCGACGGCTACGGGCACGGTGCGGTGCCGGCGGCACGTGCGGCGCTGGCCGGAGGCGCCCGGTGGCTCGCCGTCGCCACCGCCGAGGAGGCGATCGAGCTGCGCGCCGACGGCATAGGCGGGCCGGTGCTGGTGATGGGCGCGGTCAGCCGCGAGGAGCTGCCGCTGGCGCTGGCCGCCCGCGCCGACCTGGTGGCCTGGAGCGAGGAGTTCGTCCAGGGCGTGATGGCGCAGGCGCGCGAGCCCGTCCGCGTGCACGTCAAGCTCGACACCGGCATGGGCAGGCTCGGCACGCGTGGCCGGGGCGCGGCCCTGCGCGTGGCCGCGGCGGTCCTGGCCGCCGGGCCGGCGCTCGAGCTGACCGGGGCGATGACGCACTTCGCCACCGCCGACGGCGACCAGGAGTTCGTCGCCGCGCAGCTCGAGCGCTTCGCGCCGTTCGTCGCCGAGCTGCGAGGGCAGCGCCCGGAACTGGTCGCACACGCGGCCAACAGCGCCGCGACCCTCCGCGCGCCGGCCAGCCACCTCGACCTCGTGCGCTGCGGGATCGCGATCTACGGCGGCGATCCGATGAACGACGACGCTGACGACGTGGGGCTCGAGCCCGCGCTTGAGCTGAGCTCGTACGTCGCCGCCGTCAAGCGCGCTGAGCCGGGCGATAGCGCCGGCTACGGACGCCGGTTCGTGGCCGATCGCACGACTTGGATCGGCACCCTCCCGATCGGTTACGCCGATGGGGTCAGGCGCGCGCTCACCAACAACTGCGAGCTCCTCGTCCGCGGCCGCCGGTACCCGCTGGTCGGCGCGGTGAGCATGGACAACATCACGATTGACCTCGGGCCCGACACGGACGTTGCCGTCGGCGACCGCGGGATCCTGATCGGTAGCGATGGATCGGAGAGGGTGAGCGCGGAGGAGATGGCGCGACGGATCGGGACGATCAACTACGAGGTCATGTGCGGGATCTCCGGACGGGTTCCGCGGCGCTACCACCGGGACGGGGTCGAGCTGGGATGACGGTCGACCTCGAGCAGCTGGCCGGGCTGGGCGACGCGCGCATGTGGTTGGTGGGAGGCGCGGTTCGCGACGACCTCCTCGGCCGTCCGACGACGGACTTTGACGTGGCCTATGCCGGCGATCCGAGCCGGCTCGCCCGCGCCTTCGCCCGGGTCGCGCGAGCCCACCCGTTTGCGCTCTCGGAGACGTTCGGCGCCTGGCGGGTCGTGGCCCGCGACCACAGCTGGCAGCTCGACGTGACGCCCCTGGCCGGCGAGACGATCGAGGACGACCTCGGCCAGCGCGACCTGACGATCAACGCGGTGGCGCAGTCCCTGCCCGGGCGCGAGTACGTGGATCCGTTCGACGGGCTCGGCGACCTGCGCCGCCGGGTGCTGCGGATGGTCTCACCGGACGCGTTCGAGAGCGACCCGCTGCGCACGCTGCGCCTGGCCCGCCTGGCCTGCGAGCTCGAGTTCGCGATCGACGCGCAGACCGCGGCCGCGGCGGCGGCGAGTGGCGCGGCGAGCGCCTCGGTGGCCCCGGAGCGGGTGTTCGCGGAGCTACGGCTGCTGATCTCCTCACCCCGCGCTCTCGCCGGGCTCGACCTGCTCGATGAGCTCGGCGTGACGCCCGCGATCCTCCCCGAGCTCCAACGGCTTCGCGGCGTGGAGCAGAGCCACTTCCACCACCTCGACGTCCATGACCACACACGGGCCGTGCTCGAGCAGACGATCGAGCTCGAGCGCGATCCAGGGCCCGTGTTCGGCGAGCACGCCGCCGCGGTCGATGAGTTCCTCGCCCAGCCGCTCGCGAACGAGCTCACGCGCGGGCAGGCGCTTCGTGTTGGGGCGCTGTTCCACGACATCGCCAAGCCGAGCACGCGCGCGGTCGCGGCCGGCGGGCGGATCACATTCTTCGGTCACGACGCGGCCGGCGCCGAGATGGCCGTCGCAGCGCTCAGGCGCCTGCGGGCCAGCGAGCGGCTGTGCGAGCACGTCGCGGCGCTCACAAGGCACCACCTGCGGCTTGGCTTCCTGGTCCACGAGATGCCGCTGGACAGGCGCGCCGTCTACCGCTACCTCAAGGCGTGCGATCCGGTCCCGGTCGACGTCACCGTGCTGAGCGTGGCCGACCGGCTGGCCACGCGCGGCAAGGGCTCGGAGGTGGCGATCGCAAAGCACGTAAAGCTCGCGCGTGAGCTGGTGGGGGAGGCGCTTCAGTGGGTCGAGGATCCGCCGCGGCCGCCGGTGCGCGGCGATGAGCTGGCCCGGGCGGCCGGGATCAGGCCGGGGCCGGAGATAGGGCGCGTCCTGGCCGAGCTCGAGGAGGAGAGCTTCGCGGGGCAGATCCGAGGCCACGAGCAGGCGCTCGAGCGCGGGCGCGAGCTGCTCGAGCGGCGAGCGGCGGGGTGAGCGCGCCGGTAGGCTGGCGGTCGTGAGCGAGGCCGACTGCATCTTCTGCAAGATCGTGGCTGGAGAGCTGCCGGCGACGATCGTCGACGAGGACGAGCTGACGATCGCGTTCATGGACATCAGCCCGGCCACGCGCGGCCACGCGCTGGTGGTCCCGCGCCGACACTCCAAGAACCTTCTGGAGATTCCCCGCGAGGACCTGGAGGCGTCGATCGTCGCGGCCCAGCGGCTGGCCGGCCGCGTGACGGAGCGACTGGGGGCGGACGGCGTCAACGTGCTCAACTCCTGCGGCAGCGCCGGCTGGCAGACGGTCTTCCACTTCCACCTGCACGTGATCCCGCGCTATCAGAACGACCCGCTTCGCCTCCCGTGGACGCCGCAGGCGGGCGACGCCGAAGAGATCGCCGCCGCGGCCGAGCTGTTGCGCTGAGCATCGGGCCCGGCGCCCTGATACTTTTCTGCCCGATTCGGGCCCACATGGGCCCGGAACGTGGAAAAGACAGTCGCACCGAGAGGGAGTAAATGGCAACCGGGACGGTCAAGTGGTTCAGTGACGACAAGGGCTTCGGCTTCATCACGCCAGACGATGGCGGCCGCGACCTGTTCGTTCATTTCAGCGGCATCACAGGCGACGGATACCGGTCGCTGGCCGAGGGCGCAAAGGTCACCTACGAGGAGGAGGCCGGCCCCAAGGGCCCCAAGGCAGTGAACGTCCAGAAGATCTAGGACCGCCTGCCGGCCCTCGCGGATCGCGGGATAACGGGCGTTGCCGCGCAACTTGCGGCCGCCCAGTCGTGTTCAATGGTGCAATGAAACGTTTGTCCCTCATGGGCGCGGCTCTTGCCGTGCTCACAATGGCGCTTGCGCCCAGCTCCGCAGGCGCCACCGTGATCGAGCTCGGCGCCACCAAAACCGCCGTCACGGCGCCGATCTGCCCGACCAATCTGCCGCTGGCCCAGTGCACGATCATCCTCGCGCGCTCGACCGCTCTCGAGACTGTCCGTGATGGGCTCGCCTATCCCACGACCGTCCGCAAGCCGGGACAGATCGTCGCGTTCACGGTGGGGCTCTCATCGCTGTCACCGGATCGAGCCACGCGCAAGTCGCTGATCCATGACCAGGACCTGCGATGGGGAGGTACCGCGCAGGTCCAGGTCACGGTCCTGCGCCAGGTCGGCTCCGCCAAGAAGCGGATCTGGAAGGTGGTGGGCGAGAGCCCGGCCATCCACGTGGAGCCGTATCTCGGCGAGGTGCCCCAATTCCCGCTCCAGACCTCGCTGGCCGTCCAGCCCAAGGACGTGATCGCACTGACCACGCCGACCTGGACCCCGGCCCTCTCGATTCTCCAGAGCGCGAAGAAGTTCGCCTACCGGCAGAGCCGCAAGGCGAACTGCGCCAACCCGCCCAACACCCCGCAGGCTCAGGTGACCGTGGGGCAGAAGGCCTCGTACGGGTGCAACTACCCGGGGACCAGGGTCGAGTACAGCGCCACCGAGATCACCAACCCGACGCATCCGAAGAACTACGTGCATGCGCCCGACATCGTCGCCCGCTCGGCGTGGGCGCCGCGGGCCGGTGGCCTGAGTATCAGCGGGGGCGCCGGGTTGTAGTCTCCAGCCAATGAAGGTCGGGATTCTCGGACGCGGCGCTGTCGGCCGGCGCCTCGCGGTCGGATTCCAAAGTCGCGGCCACGAGGTGATGATCGGCTCGCGCGACCCCGCGAACGCCGAGCTCCAGGAGTGGATCGCGGGCGAGGGAGCCGGTGTGCGCGCCGGGACGATGGCCGAGACGGCTGCGTTCGGCGAGCTGCTCGTGCTTGCTCTGCTCGGCACCGCGGCGAAGGAGGCGATCGCCACCGCCGGGCCGGAGAACTTCAGCGGGAAGGTCGTGATCGACGCGACCAACCCGCTCGACTTCTCCGATGGACCGCCCCCGAAACTCGCGATTGGCGGTCAGGACTCGCTCGGCGAGCAGATCCAGCGGGCTCTGCCCGAGGCGAAGGTGGTCAAGGCCTTCAACACGATCGGCAACCCCCTGATGGTCGACCCGAAACTGGCGGAGGGGACGCCGAGGATGTTCATCGCCGGCGACGACGAGGAGGCCAAGGCGACCGTCGCGCTGCTGCTGCGGAGCTTCGGCTGGCCCGAGCCGGTCGACATCGGCGGCATCGAAGGATCGCGTGAGCTCGAGTCGCTGTGCATCCTGTGGGTGAAGGTCGGCTTCCAGCGCGGCGCGTGGAACCACGCGATCACGCTGATGACCGACTAGGCCATCTAACAGGCGCCAGGGTTTTGCTGGCAGAACGCGGAGCCGAGGCCGGCGCCGCCGCTCGAGGTCGTGGTCCCGGGCGGGGTCGTCCCGGTGTTCGTGGGGCTGGCGCCGCCCGAGGCCGGCCCGTTGCCGGTGGCGCCCGTGCTGGGCAGCGGGCTGGCGCCGCCGCTGGACGGGGCTACGGTGCCCGGGGTCGTGGTCGCCGGCGGCGCGGTCGTCGCGGCCGAGCTGGTTGAGGTGGTGCTCGACGCGGTCGAGGCCGTCACCGCGGCGCTCGCCGACGCGCCCGTGGGCACGGTCAGCGGTGGGGCGCCGTTGGTGTCCGAGGTGCTCGAGCCGCTCCCGCACGCAACCAATCCAAGGGCGAGCACGAGCCCAACGACAAACGCGGCGATACTCGTGGTCGGGCGGGTCATGGCGGGTTTGACGGCTTCAGGAACCGAGCGGTTCCATACGCCTGCCGCAGTGCGGGCAGTCGTTAAGGTCCTTCTGGGCCAGCTGGTCGCACCAGTTGCAGAAACGCAGATTCTCCACCGACCACGGGAGCTCAGAGGGGGTCGGCGCCAGCGGGAGCAGCTGTGCGACGACCTCGAGCTGCTCGCCCGTGTCGCGGTCCACGTATTCGCGGTCTGGCTCGGCCTCGATGATCACTTCCCGGCCCGTCGAGGGCGTCCGCATCCTGTACTTCTGGCGCGTCCTCATCCGGCGCCATGCTACCAGTGGTCACCGTCGAGGCGTCTCGTGAACGGTCCCGTCGCGCAGCCGCGATGCCGGAAGCTTGGATAGAGTGCCGCCCGCAGTGACGGTGAACGGCTTTGCACGGATACCAAGGGGCCTGCTCGCGCTCTCGTCGAGCGCAGCGCTTCTGCTCGTGCTCGGGGGCTGCAATATCAAGCACCCGACCGCCGATCTCGTCACCGGCAAGCAGCTGTTTGTGGCCAAGTGCGGCTCCTGTCACACCCTGGCCCACGCTGCCTCCCAGGGCACCGTCGGGCCCAACCTCGACGACGCGTTCCGCCAGGACCGCACGGACGGGGTCAAGAGCACCTCGATCCAGGGGCTCATCTCCTACTGGATCCACTATCCGAACTCCGAGGGCGTGATGCCGGCCAACTGTGCGAAGGGCTCACCGTTCTGCCTGAGCAGCCAAAACGCCGAGAACGTGGCCGCCTATGTGGCTCATGTGGCGGCCATCCCCGGCACCGACGTGGGCGCGCTCGGGACCGCGGTGGCGAGCGTCTCTCAGAAGCCGGCGGTCGAGAAGAACGGGACCCTGCAGATCAACGCGGATCCGACCGGGCAGCTGAAGTTCCTGGCCTCGAGCGCGAGCGCCAGCTCCGGCCAGGTGACGATTCAGATGAAGAACGCCTCCACGGTCCCGCACGACATCGCGATCAGGGGCGCCGGCGTCAGCCAGGTCGGCGCGATCGTCTCAAACGGCGGTACCTCGAAGGTCTCGGCCAACCTGAAGCCCGGGACCTACACGTTCTATTGCTCGGTCGACGGCCATGAGGCGGCCGGCATGAAGGGCACGCTGACCGTCAAGTAGCCTGGGCGCGCAGGCGCTCCCAGAGCTCATCCGCCCGCCCGGCCGCCACCGCGCGCGCGGCGCGGCTTTCGTCGAGCGCGATTCCGTGCGAGCTCGCGTAGTCGAGCAGGTCCTGGCGCTGCTCGCCCTCGCGCGCGACCTTGAGGAACAGCCAGCAGAACAAGCCGATCGTCAACAGGCTCTCCTCCACCATCATCACGCTCCCCGCGGCTACCTGGTCGGCGAGCTGGCTGATGTGCCAGTGCGCGTCTCCGCCGTGGTAGTAGGGGTAGAAGACGCTGCCGAACACCAGCACGTTGGCGAGCACGGTCCCGGTCAGTCGCACCACGATGATGTACACGAGCTGCCAGCTGTTCGTGAACCAGGCCGGCTTCGGGAGCGGGCCCAGCAGCGCCATCCACATCGCCATCCCGAAGGCCAGGAAGGTGGCGTGCTGGAGCGCGTGGATCGGGTCGTGGCGCAACGCGGCCTGGTAGAGGGCCGGGATGTGCCAGATGTAGAAGTTGACCGCCCACAGCACGAGCGCCACCACGGGGTGGGTGAGGACGCGGAGCTTGCCCAGTACCGGGTTGCGCAGCATCGGGGCCAGCAGCGGTCCGGTGAAGCCGAGCACGATCAGCAGCGCTCCGATATCGCCGATCAGCAGGTGCTCGGCCATGTGCGCGACCAGCAGCTGGTCGGCGAGCTTGTCGACCGGCGGGCTCAGCGCGATCGCGAGCACGATCAGGCCGCTCGCATAGCAGCCCTGCCGCCAGGCGGGCACGGGACGGCCCTCGTGGGCCAGGGTGCGCGTCCGCATGGCGTACGGGATCCACCACAGCAGCGCGAGGATCGGGAGCGCGATCGCGTCCCCGGGGCCGGTCGTGGCGAGCGTCAGCGGCACGGACCAATGGTGCCACGGCGACGATGTTCTCAGCCCACTAGAGCGCGCGGGCGATCAGCACGATGGCCACGATCACGGCGAACACGACCACCACGTAGATCAGCACCCGGAACATGTCCGCCTCGTTGCGAAGCGGGTTGAAGCCCACCGGAACCCCTCTAGAGCACGTACACGGTCGTGTACACGACGACCCACATGATGTCGACGAAGTGCCAGTAGATCCCCGGCACCTCCATGCCGCGGTGCTCCTCCGGTGAGTAGTGGCCGCGGAAGGCGCGAACCGTCACCATCAGGAGCAGGCACAGGCCGATGAACACGTGTGCGCCGTGGAGACCGGTGAGCGAGTAGAAGACCGTCGCCTGGGCGGAGTTGTGGGGCGCGAAGCCGAGGTGGATGTACTCGTTGATCTGGACCGTGAGGAAGGTCAGGCCGAGCAGGAAGGTTGTGAGCATGCCCGCCCTCAGCCCCCAGCGGTTGCCGGTCTTGACCGAGTGCAGCGCCCAGTGGATGGTCAGCGAGGACGAGAGCAGGATCGCGGTGTTGATTCCCGCCACGGCCTCCGGGAGCGTGGTGCCGGCGGCCGGCCAGGGGTTGTGGTTGACGATCCGGATGAAGAAGTAGGCCGTGAAGAAGGCCCCGAAGATCATCACCTCGGAGACGATGAAAAGCAGCATCCCGAGGGTCGCCGGCTCGGCCCGCGACGAACGGTGGGCGGGTGGGGGGCCGTGGTGCTCGGCGTGGGCGACCGACGCGGCTTCCATCGCTACGCCGCCGCCGTGGTGGTGTCCGACTGGACGACATGCTCCACGGGCTTGCCGGTCGTGCGGCGCACGCGCTCGATCAGATCGGCGCGCAGCCAGCCGGACTTGGTCTCCGGGAACGTCGAGATGACGATGTCATCGACCCGGAAGTACTGGAGCGTGTTCAGGATCGCGGTATAGGGGTCCGGGTCGCCGATCATCCCGGCGGCGTAGAGGCCGCGTACCCGGAGTCGGTCGAGGACGAGCTTCAGGCGGGTGCGGGCCCGCCGGGTGGCCTGCCCGTCCCCTCCCTCCTGGGGGACGACGACGATGAACAGCTGGCGGCGCTCCTCCTCGGAGAACTTCTCCGCCCGGGCCCTGAGCGTCTCGAGCAGCTCGTCGCCCGCGGCCGTGCGGTTGGCCACGGCCAGCGTGACGTGGAAGGGAAGGCCCTCCTTGTCGAGATCGTTGACGATGTGCGTAACCGGGATTCCGGTGGCGTCCCTCACCCGCTCGATCAGGTCACGGCGCAGCCAGCCCGACCGGGTCGCGGGGTAGGTGGAGATGATGATCTCGACCGGGCGGTACTCGCCGACCGCGTCGAGGGTGGCCGAGTACGGGTCGGGGTCACCGACCTCGCCGATCGCGCGGATCTCCATCCCGCGGATGACCTCGAGCGCGAGATCGACCCTCACCTGGGCAGCGTCGAACACCGCGTCGGTGTAGATCACGAGCCCAGCGCTGGGCTTGTTCTGGGGAACGCAGAGGACGAAGCGCACGTCGTCAGCCGCCCGTTGACGGATAGCGTCGATCAGCTCACGGCCGCCGAGGGTCTCGTTGGCGACGACCAGGATGGTCTTCGTCTCGGGATCCGGGGCTCTCAGGCTCAATGGTGCGTCTCCTGGCTGGGCGGCGTCGCCAAAGCCCCGGCCGCGACCGTCTTACTCGCCTCCGCGGGCGACTTGAAGATCCCGTGCACGGCGCCCGGCACGCCGTACTCGTACGGTCCGCCGACCACGGTCGGGACGGCATCGAAGTTGAAGATCGGCGGCGGGGAGGAGACCTGCCACTCGAGCGTCAGCCCGCGCCACGGGTTGGCCGCGGCGCGCGGGCCGCCGCGCCAACTGGCGACGATGTTGTAGAGGAAGATCAGCGTGCTGAGGCCGAGGATGAAGGCCGAGATCGAGATGAACAGGTTCCAGGCCGCGAACTTCGACGCGTACTCGGCGACGCGGCGGGGCATCCCCTGGAGCCCGATCAGGTGCATCGGGCCGAAGGTGAGGTTGAAGAAGATGAACGTCATCCAGAAGTGGAGCTTGCCCAGGCGGTCGTCGAACATCCGCCCGGTCATCTTCGGGAACCAGTAATAGACGCCGGCGAAGATCGTGAACAGCGAGCCGCCGAACAGCACGTAGTGGATGTGGGCGACGATGAAGTAGGTCTGGCTGACGTGGATGTCGAACGGGATCATCGCCAGCATCACGCCGCTGATCCCGCCGAGCGTGAACATGGTCAGGAAGCCGAGCGCGAACAGCATCGGCGTGTCCAAATGCAGCACGCCGCGCCACAGCGTGGCCAGCCAGCTGAAGATCTTGATCCCGGTGGGGATCGCGATGATCGCCGTGGTGATCATCATCGGGATGCGGATCCATGGCGCCATGCCCGAGACGAACATGTGGTGCGCCCACACCGTGAACCCGAGCACGACGATGGCCAGCAGCGAGAAGGCCATCATCCGATAGCCGAAGATCGGCTTACGCGACTTCACGGCCAGGACCTCGGAGATGATCCCGAAGCCGGGCAGCATCATGATGTAGACCGCCGGGTGGGAGTAGAACCAGAAGACGTGCTGGTACATGATCACGTTGCCGTTCCTGCCCACCCCGACGAAGGCGTCGAAGAAGTGGAAGCCGAGCGCCCGGTCGAGCAGCACGAAGAACTGCGAGGCGGCGATGAACGGGGTGGCGATGACGACCAGCAGCGAGGTCGAGAAGTTCGCCCAAACGAGCAGCGGCATCCGGAAGAAGCTCATTCCGGGCGCTCGCATCGTGATGATCGTGACCAGGAAGTTCAGCGCCGTCGCGATCGAGGACGCGCCGGCAAGCTGCACCGCGATCGTGAAGAACAGCTGGCCCAGCGGCATCGTCGTCGACAGCGGCGCGTAGGCCGTCCAACCGCTTGCAAACGAGCCTCCCGGGGCGAGGAAGCTCATCAGCATCATGATTCCGGCCAGCGGCAGCAGCCAGAACGACAGGGCGTTCAGGCGCGGAAAGGCCATGTCCGGCGCACCGATCATCAGCGGCAGCACGAAGTTGGCCAGCCCGGCGAACACCGGGATCACGAACAGGAAGATCAGCAGCGTCGCGTGAACCGAGAAGGCGCCGTTGAACTGCTCCGGGGTCAGGAACTGCATCCCCGGCTTGGCGAGCTGCGCGCGCATCAGCATCGCCAGCAGGCCACCCACGAACAGGAAGAAGAACGAGGTGACGGTGTACTGGATGCCGATCACCTTGTGGTCGGTGTTGACGCGGAAGTAGTCGCGCCAAGTGTGCGCACCGTGGGCCGAGTGGTCCTCCGGCCGCGTCGGCCGCCCCGAGACCCAGTAGAACCAGTAGTCCATGGTCCCGATCCCGGCGAGGAAGAACAGCGGCACCGCGATCAGCGCCACGATCGTGATCGCGTTGCCGTCGACGACCGGGTGCTCGTGCATCAGCCACCGGATCAGCACGGTCAGGCCGAAGGCGAAGGCGAATCCGAGCACCTCGAACAGCGCGGCGCGGTACCAGCCCGGCCGGCGCAGCTTGCGCGGAAGCGGAACGCGGGTACGCGACGGGCGGTCTGCGATTGGTTCGGGGGCTACGGATGCCGTGGTGGCCATCAGCCGATCTCCTTCCCTGTGCGGAACGCGTTCACGCTGGTCCTCATTGTTGCGCGGATCACTTCGTCACGCTCGCGATGAAGTTCACCAGCGCCTGAATCTGGGTCGCGGACAGCGTCTGCGCGAACGTCTGGGGCATGATGTTGGGCTGGAAGCCGGGTGAGATGAACGCGTTCGGCTTGGTGATCGATTCGTAGATGAACTGCTTCAGGGGCATGCCGGCCGTCTTGGCGTTGGGGACGACCTGAGTCCCGAGGTTGGGGCCGGTGGTCCCGGTCGCCCCGGCCGCGGCGAGCGTGTGGCATCCGCTGCAGCCCGAGGAGCCCGTGAACACGACCTTGCCGGCGGCCGGGGACGTGGCGGCGGCGTTGGCCGCGCCCGTGGCGGCGCTGGTGGTGGCGGTGGTCGTCGTGGTCGCGGCGCTGCCTCCCGGGACCGAGATTCCGGGCGTGCAGGGAATCGGCTTCGAGGCGTTGCCAGCGGACCCGGCGGGGGCATTCGGGGGTGCCCCGGGCTCGCAGGACTCCGCCGCGTTCGGCGGCGGGATGCCGACCGGCGGGGGCGCGTTGGGCTTCTGCGAGCGCAGCCAGCTCGTGAATGCGGCCGGGGTGAGGACGTGGACCGCCGAGCGCATCAGCGAGTGGCCGGCGCCGCACAGCTCGGTGCACTCGACCGGGTAGGTCCCGAGGCGGGTCGCCGTGACCCGCAGCGTGGTCGTGATGCCCGGCACGGCGTCGATCTTCTCGGAGAAATTGGGTACGAAGAAGCTGTGAATCACGTCCAGCGAGCGGATCCTGAACACGACCGGCTGGTCCTTGGCCATGTACAGCTCGGGCGAGACGATCTGGCCCCCGCTCGCCAGCGGGTAGGAGAACTCGAAGGCGAACTGGCGCTCGGTCACGTTGACCGTGACCTCGTTCGACTTGCTGGCCTCGTTGGCGTGCAGCTTCGTGTAGGCGAACGTGCAGAGCGAGACGACCAGCAGCGCCGGCAGCGCGGTCCAGATCACCTCGAGCCGCGTGTTGCCATGGATCGGCGGCCCGTCCTTGTCCTCCTCGCCCGGCTTCATCCGGAACTTCCAGACCGAGAACAGCACCACCGTCTCGACGATTACGAAGATCGGGACCGAAACGATCAGGAGCACGTAGTAGAGCGTCCGAACGTTGCCGGCCTGCTTGGAGGCCTCGGTCGGGAACCAGGGGATGATCAGGGCGATCGGAATCCCGATCGCGGTCGCGATCACGCCGATGAGAACCATCTGCAGGATCGGCCGGTTACGCACGATGCTGTCCCAGGACGTAGCCCATCGATTCGGGCGCCATCCTATGGGTTCTGCGCGACGAACGACGTCATAGCGTCGGGCAGGTCGTCAGCGCCCTGCCCAGCTCACTTGCGTTGCGATTATGATTGCGGCAATCGTTGCAAACTACTGGGAGTCGTCATGCAGGTGCGAAATGGGATGTCTGACGTAGTGCTGACCGTAGGCCCCGGCAACACGCTGCGCGAGGCGGCGGCGGCGATGTCCGCCCGCCACGTCGGGGCCGCCATCGTCGTCGATCCAGATGCCCCCGGGCCGGGCGTGATAACCGAGCGCGACATCCTGATCTCCGTGGGCGCGGGAGAGAACCCGGACGAGGAGCGGGTGGCCGAGCATCTGACCTCGAAGCTGACCTTCGCCGCGCCCGATTGGTCGCTCGAGCGGGCCGCTGCCGCGATGGTGCGCGGGCGCTTCCGGCATCTGGTCGTGGTCGAGGGCTCCGAGCTCGTCGGGATCCTCTCGATCCGCGACATCGTTCGCTGCTGGATCGAGGACGGCGCCACCTCGGAGATGCCGGCGGCCGCGCGCGCCTAGCTCAGGGGTGCTCTTCGGGGAGGGCGTCGACGTCGCGCCGCGTGTCGCGGATCCAGCGGATCGTCGTGAGCAGGAAGATGATCAGGCCGACGATCGAGATCAGCCACGAGATCGTCGTGCCGATCACCATCAGGGTGAGGCCGATCGCGCACAGGAACGGGAGCAGCGACGGACCGGGGAGGTGGATCTCCTCGCCGGACTCGGGGACGGAGGGCTCGACGTCGCTCACGAGTGGACGTAGATCGCGGCGGCGACGAACGTGATGCCGAACATGAAGATGCAGGCGGCGCCGGCGATCAGTCCGGAGCGAATGTTCTTACGGGCTAGCTTGCGGTCCATCGGACTCCAATCCTAAAGCTTCACGTCGACCACCATCGCCCCGAACAGCAGAGCGAGGTAGGCCAGGGAGAACAGATACAGACGCAGGGCGGTCCGGCGATCGGCGCGGCGGTACAGGAGCACCGCGCCGGCGATGAACAGAAGCCCGAGCGCGATCGAGGCCACCAGGTAGATGCCGCCGAATGCCCCGGCGCAGAACGGGAGCTGCGAGATCGCGTACAGCAGCAGGGTGTAGAGGAGGATCTGCCGGCGGGTCTCGCGCTCGCCCCTCGCGACCGGCATCATCGGTACGCCGACCTTGGCGTACTCGTCCTTCATCAGCAGGCTGAGCGCCCAGAAATGCGGCGGCGTCCAGTAGAAGACAATCGCGAACAGGTAAACGGCCGTCCACGAGAGCGATCCGCGCGTCGCCGCCCAGCCGACGAGCGGCGGGACCGCGCCCGCGGCGCCGCCGATCACGATGTTCTGGGGCGTGCGCCGCTTCAGGCCGATCGTGTACACGCCCACGTAACCGACGAATCCGGCCAGCGCCAGCGAGGCCGCGAGCAAGTTCACGGTCAGCGAGAGGAGCAGGAACGAGAGCACGGCCAGCGTGATGCCGTAGACCAGCGCCGCGCGGGGCGCGATGCGACCGGCTGGGATCGGGCGCGAGGCGGTGCGGCGCATCTGCGCGTCGATGTCGCGGTCGTAGTAGTGGTTCACGGCCCCGGCGCCGCCGGCCGACAGATAACCTCCGGCGCAGGTCAGGGCGATCAGGCTCACCGATGGGCTCCCGGCGACCTCCATCGCCGTGACCGTGGTCAGCAGCAGGAGCGTCTGGACCTTCGGCTTGGTCAGCTCGACGTAGTCGGAGACGACAAGCCGCGCCCCGGAGAACGCGGCGGACGCGCGGACGGCAGCCGTCGAGGTGCTCACGAGACCCGCGCGAACCTTTCGCTACCGCCGGTCTTCTGGGTCACGCCGGTCTGACGCTCGATCTGGCGCCGGATGTCGCGCATCGGCTCGACCGACCGCACGCGCGGGATCGTGTCGAAGTTGTTCACCGGTGGCGGGGAGGGGACGAACCACTCGAGCGTGTTGCCCTTCCACGGATCCGGTCCGGCGAGTTTCCCGGCCTTGAGGCTGCGGACGATGTTGCCGATCGTCATCAAGATGCCGACCGCCAGGATGTAGGAACCGATCGTCGAGATCATGTTATAGGTGCCCCAGCCGGTATTCGGCTGGTAGGTGTAGATCCGGCGCGGCATCCCGGAGAGACCGAGGGCGTGCTGGACGAAGAAGGTCGTGTTGAAGCCGATGAACATGACCCAGAACGACGCCTTGCCGAGTCGTTCGTTCAGCAGCCGCCCGGTGATCTTCGGGAACCAGTAGTAGATCCCGGCGAAGATCGAGAACACGGCGCCGCCCATCAGCACGTAGTGGAAATGGGCAACCACGAAGTAGGTGTCGGTGAGCTGCCAGTCGACCGGGAACACGGCCAGGAAGATCCCCGTGATGCCGCCGAGGACGAAGATCGCGATGAACCCGACCGCGAAGTACAGCGAGGTGGTCATCACGATCGAGCCTCGCCACAGAGTGGCTATCCAGTTGAAGATCTTCACCCCCGTCGGGATTCCGATCAGGAACGAGCTCAGCATGAAGAAGCCGAGCACGACGATCGGCACGGGCGAGGCGAACATGTGATGGGCCCATACGAGCGTGGCCAGGAAGGCGATCACCGCGGTCGAGGCGGCGATCGCCTTGTAGCCGAAGATCGGCTTGCGCGAGAACACGGGGATGACCTCGGAGATGATCCCGAAGCCGGGCAGGATCATGATGTAGACCTCCGGGTGGCCGAAGAACCAGAACAGGTGCTGCCACAGGATCGGCGAGCCGTGCGCGGTGGGATCGAAGAAGTGGGTGCCGAAGTGGCGGTCGGTGAGCAGCATCGTCACCGCCGCGGCGACGACCGGCAGCGCGACGATCAGCAGCACGGCGTAGACGAGGATCGCCCATATGAACAGCGGTAGCCGGCCCCAGCTCATGCCGGGCGCGCGCATGTTGACGATCGTGGCGTAGAAGTTGATCGCGCCGAGCAGCGACGAGATGCCGGTGAGGTGAATCAGGAAGATCCAGGCGTCCTGGCCGCCGCTGGGGGAGAACTGGATGCTCGACAGCGGCGGGTAGCTCCACCAGCCGGCCTGAGGCGGCTGCCAGAACAGGGTGGCGTAGAAGACGATTCCGCCGAACAGCAGCAGCCAGTAGGAGAGCGCGTTCAGGCGCGGGAACGCCATGTCGCGCGCGCCGATCATGAGCGGGACGAAGTAGTTGCCGAAGCCCGCCATCACGGGCACGACGAATAGGAAGATCATCGTCGTCCCGTGCATGGTCAGCAGCTCGTTGTAGTGCTCGGCCGAGACCAGGGAGTTGTTCGGGACGCCCAGCTGCGTGCGCATGATCAGCGCCTCTACGCCGCCGAGCATGAAGAACACGAACGTCGTGACCAGGTAGAGGATCCCGATCTTCTTGTGATCGGTGGTCGTGATCCATTCCACCCAGCGCTTGGTCGTCCGCGGCTTGACGACGTCGCGGGCCGTTACCTGAGGGGTCGGCTTCAAGGCTGGTGCGGTGGCTGACATCGTCCTCCTACAGGGTTCCGTTCGCGGACTGGAGCTGTCCCTGGGCTCTCAGGATGTTTCGCAGCACCGCGACCTGCGCGTTGGCGGCGGCGATCTGGGCCTTCTGGTCCTTCAGCCACTGCTGGTAGGCCGCCGCGCTCACGACCTTCACCCGCGCAAGCATCGCGTAGTGCTGGCGGCCGCAGAGCTGGGCGCACTGGCCGTGGAAGATGACCGGGTGGCCGGGCGTCGACACCTTCGAGGCCTTGAACCAGGTGTACGTCGTGTAGCCGGGCACGGCGTCGACCTTGCCGCCGAGCGAGGGGATCCACCACGAGTGGATCACGTCGGTCGACTGGATCGCGAGCACGACGGTCGTGTCTGCCGGGACCACCATCTCCGTAAACGAGTAGGGCAGGTTGGCGCCGAACGCCCCGTTCTTGCACTGCGCGCCGTAGGTGTAGCGCCAGATGTACTGACGTCCCTGGACGCAGATCGTGAGCTTCTGGCCGTTCGGCGGGTTGGGTTCGGTCAGCGAGGCGGACAGCACGAGCCCATTCGGGCCGGAGTTCGGCGGGTTGATGATCGTGGGCAGCTTGACGAACGTGACGACCGTGAGCACGACCAGGATCAGGCCGGCGGCGACCGTCCACCCGACCTCGAGCCGGGTGTTGCCGTGGATCTGGGCCGCCACAGGGTTCTTCTTGGCCCGGAACTTGTAGACCGAGTAGAGCAGGGCCCCCTCGACGACCACGAACACCACGGCGGCGATGTACAGGATCACCGTGTACAGGCTGTGGATCTGGTTTGCGTTCGGCGACCCACCCGACTTGGGGGTGAGCAGGTTCGCGAAAGCGCTTGGAGCCAGGATCAGGCAGCCGATCGTGGTGAGAGCCAGGACAACACCTAGTCGGCGCCTGGTGCGATGGGACTTGGCGTCGGTCGCGTCGGGTCTCAAGGCGGCGGGATTCTATCCAGGAGGGGCCCGGCTTCGTCGGGCGTGGCTGACGCGAACGTATACTGGCCGCTCGTTGCGCAAGACGAGGGGCATCCGAACGTTTGCCTGGGCCCTCGTCGCGGTGGGGGTGGCGGCGCCGGTCCTGCGACGGCGGCTGAGCCTGCCGCCGCGCGTTGTGCTGGGCGCCGGGGCGGCCGCTCCGGTCGCGCTGTGCGTGGCCACCAGGCGCACGCGGACGCGCGACATCGCCGTCTGCGTCCTGAACATGTGGGCGTACCTGGCCGCCTACGAGATGCCCAACGACGACCCCGACGCGCTCGCGGCGCGCGTGCGCGTCGACTACCCGATCGCCGCCGACCGGATCCTCGGACTGGGCGTGCCGCCGACCCTGCGCCTGCAGCGCGCCTTCGCCGCGCCGGGCTCGATCAACCGCTTTGAGCGAGTGCTGGTCTGGTGCCATTGGATGTGGTTCGCGGTCCCGCACGGCAGCGTCGGCTACGTGCTCCTGCGCCGGCCCGAGGCGTTCCCGCGGGCCGCGGCCCGCATGTACGCGGTGTTCGACGCTCGGGGCGGTGTTCTACTGGACGATCCCGACCGCGCCGCCATGGTGGGCGGCGACCCACGGCCGTCTTGCGGACGGCCACCCGGTGCGCGCGCGTCGGATGATGATCGAGTACGGCGAGCAGTTCTGGGGTGACCGCTGGGGTGCCCTCTACGATGTTCTTGGAGGAAATCCGCTTGCTGCCATGCCGTCGCTGCACTTCGCCACTTCCGTGATGGGCGCTCATCTGCTCTCCGAGGTTGGTCCCGTCGCCGGCTCGCTCGGGTGGACCTACGTCGCCCTGCTCGGGCTCGCGCTCGTCTACCTCGGCGAGCACTACGCGATCGACCTGATCGCGGGGGCGACGCTGGCCGAGTCGATCCGCGGCGGAGCGCCGCGCGTCGAGCCCGCTGGTCGGCGCCCTGTCACGGGTCGTGCAGGCGCTCGAGGCGCGTGCCGGGGGATAGCGCGCCCGTGGCCGGCGACGCCGATCTCCACCGGCCGGCTGGATCGCCGGTGACCGGGCAGGCGACCGGCGAGAACCTCCGGCCGGATGTGCACGACGCCTCCCAGGAGGAGATGCCGCGCATCCGCCTGACGCGCCGGCGGGTGCTGCTGTCGATCGTGTTCGTTGTCTCGACCGTCGCCTTCCTGTATTTCGTGCTCCCGAAGCTGCTCGGCCTGCGCGAGACCTGGAACCGGATCCAGAGCGGGAACGTCTGGTGGCTCGGGCTCGCGGTGCTCCTCGAGTTCTGCTCGTTCGCCGGCTACATCGTGCTGTTCCGGGCCGTGTTCGTGCGCGGGCAGTCACGGATCGACTGGCGCGAGAGCTACCAGATCACGATGGCCGGGCTGGCCGCGACGCGACTGTTCGCGTCGGCCGGCGCCGGTGGCATCGCGCTGACGGCGTGGGCGCTGCGGCGGTCGGGAATGGAGGCGCGGATCGTCGCCTGCCGGATGATCGCCTTCATGGCGCTGCTCTACGGCGTCTACATGGCCACGCTCGTGATCGACGGCCTCGGCCTATACCTGGGACTCTTTCCCGGACCGGCGCCGTTCGCCATCACCGTGATCCCGGCCATCTTCGGCGGAGTGGTGATCGCCCTGTTTCTGGCGGTGTCGCTGCTGCCAGGCGACTTCGAGCGCCTCGTCGCTCGCGGGACGAAGGGCTCCGGGCGCCTCGGTCGCTTCGCCCGCTCGCTCGCGCTGGCGCCGGCGACGGCCTCGACGGGAGTCCGGACGGCGATCTCGCTCGTGCGCACGCGCGATCCCTACCTGCTGGGAGCCATCGCCTGGTGGGGGTTCGACATCGCCGTGCTGTGGGCGTGCTTCCACGCGTTCGGCGACGCGCCGCCTCAGGCTGTGATCGTGATGGCCTACTTCGTGGGCATGCTCGCCAACACGCTGCCGCTCGCCGGGCGGGATCGGCGGGGTCGACGGCGGCATGATCGGCGCTTTCACCGCGTTCGGGGTGCCGGTGGAGATCTCGGTCGTGGCCGTGCTGGCGTATCGCGGCATAGCATTCTGGTTGCCGACCATCCCGGGAGCGTTCGCCTACCTGCAGCTGCGGCGTACCGTCCACCGCTGGCGAACGACCGAGGCCCCTAGCTATACTTTAATGAAGTGACTGAACAGCGGATTGAAAACGTCGTGATCGTCGGAAGTGGCCCGGCCGGGTATACGGCCGGCCTGTACACGGCGCGCGCCAACCTCGAGCCGCTCGTGATCGAGGGGTTCGCGTGGGGCGGGCTGCTGCAGCAGACGACCGACGTCGAGAACTACCCAGGCTTCCCCGAGGGGATCATGGGCCCGGACGTGATGCAGCACTTCCGGGATCAGGCCGAGCGCTTCGGGGCCCGGCTGCTGACCGACGACGTGACGAGCGTCGAGCTCTCGCCGGACGGCGGCGTGCACAAGGTGATGGTCGGCGACGAGGTCCACGTCGCCCGCACCGTGATCCTGGCCATGGGCGCCCAGCACCGCAAGCTTGGGATCCCGGGCGAGGAGGAGCTCGGCGGCCGCGGCGTGAGCTACTGCGCCACCTGCGACGCGGCCTTCTTCCGCGACGTGCCGACGATCATCGTCGGCGGCGGCGACTCGGCCATGGAGGAGGCGATGTTCCTGGCCAAGTTCGCCTCCAAGGTGGCGATCGTCCACCGCCGGGACGAGTTCCGCGCCTCCAAGATCATGCTCGAGCGCGCCAGGGCGATCCCGAACATCGAGTGGATCACGCCGTACGTGGTGGAGGAATTCGCACGCCGGTGAACAGGGGTCGCTGAAGGTGGCGCGGCTGCGCAACACCGAGGACGGCTCCGAGCGCGAGCTCGAGATCGCCGGCGCCTTCATCGCGATCGGCCACGAGCCGCAGTCTCAGCTCGTGGACGGCCAGGTCGAGACCGACCCGGCCGGGTATGTGGTCACCAAGGGCCGCTCGACGCTGACCAACCTGCCCGGCGTGTTCGCCGCCGGCGACCTCGTCGATCACACCTACCGCCAGGCGGTCACCGCCGCCGGCTCGGGCTGCCAGGCCGCCCTCGACGCCGAGTGGTATCTGCGCGACACCCCGTTTCCGCTGACCGAGGACGTGGCCGAGGCCGTATAGCGGCCCCGCTTGATCCAGTCTCAGCGGTACGGGCAGCCGTTCGTCGGCCCGCTGTTGTGCGAGGGCGCGTGGCCCAGCATCGGGAGCGCGAAATCCTGGGTCCAGGTCGACGGCCCGCTGGCGAAGTTGCCGACCGGATGGCGGCTGAGGCCTGTGCCCACGTCGGTGTAGTGCGGATCGAGGATGTTCTGGCAGTGGTCCCTGCTGGCCATCCAGGCGTCCACGACGCCGGCCGGGGTGCCGAACCCGGTCGCGATGTTCTCGCCCGCGTCCTGCCAGCGAAGCCGACGGCGGTGATCCGGGCGGCGAAGTTGATGCCGTGGCCAGAACTTGCCCGTGCGCGACCATCAGTTGGTCCACGCCTGCGCGGAGCGGTCGAGCGGGGCAGAGGTACGCAGCGCCGGGAGCCCGTGCCTGACCCGCTGCCGGTTGATCAGGCAGACCACCGCCGCCCGCATCGCCCCGGTCGAGGCCGGGTGGCAGGACGGTTGGCGTTCGCGCACGCGCGCGCCGCCTGGGCGGCGTGATGCCGGCGGGGTTGCCGTGGCGGCACCGGGAGCGCACAACACGAGCGCGGCGAGCACGGGTGCCGCCCAGGCCAACGTAAGCTTCGAGAATCCACGCATGTTCTCTGCATCGGGAGGACACGCCGTGAGCAGCCAGGCTCACACTCGAGCTCTACGACATCTGTCGAGGTGCTCTAGACCTTCGTGCAGGGCGCCTCGGCGTCAGCCGAGGTTGGTCCAGACCGTCTTGGTCTCGAGGTAGGCCTCGAGACCCTCCCGGCCGTGCTCGCGGCCGATGCCCGAGGCCTTGTAGCCGCCGAACGGTGCGCCCGGCTCGTTCGACGCCCCAGCAGTTGACGTACACCGAGCCGGCCTTCAGCAGCGCCGCGAGCCGATGGGCATTGCCGACGTCGCGCGTCCAGACACCGGCGGCGAGCCCGTACTCGGTGTCGTTGGCCCGCGCCGCGACCTCCTCGAGCGACTCGTACGGAAGCGCCACGAGCACCGGCCCGAAGATCTCCTCGCGTGCGATCCGGAGATCGTCGCTGGTGGCGGTGAACAGCGTCGGCTCGACGAAGTAGCCGCCGTTCTCCGCCTCACCGGTGCCGCCGCCGGTCACCAGCTCGGCGCCCTCGTCGCGGCCGGCTCTCGATGTAGGAGAGCACGCGTTCGTGCTGCTCGCGCGAGACCACCGGACCGAGCTGGTCGACGGGTCGAGCCCCGGACCGACACGCGTCTTTCCGGCCCGCTCGGCGAGCGCCGCGACCACGTCGTCGAACTGGTCCCGGTGCACGAACAGGCGGCTGCCGGCGTTGCACGCCTGGCCGGTGTTGAAGTAGATCGCCTGGAACGAGCCCGCCGACCGCGGCCTTGAGGTCGGCGTCGGGCAGGATGATGTTGGGGGATTTGCCGCCGAGCTCGAGGGTGACGCGCTTGAGCGCGCGGCCGGCCTTGGCGCCGATCTCCCGGCCGACCTCGGTCGAGCCGGTGAACGCGATCTTGTCGACGCCGGGGTGCTCGACCAGCGCCGCGCCGGTCTCGCCGTCGCCCGTGACGACGTTGACGACGCCGGGCGGGATGCCCGCCTCGAGCGCGAGCTCGCCGAGTCGCAGCGCGCTGAGCGGCGTCTGCTCGGCCGGCTTGAGCACGACCGTGCACCCGGCGGCGAGTGCCGGCGCGAGCTTCCAGGCCGCCATCAGCATGCGGGAAGTTCCAGGGAATGATCTGCCCGCAGACGCCGACCGGCTCCTTGCGCGTGTAGCAGAGCATGTCGGGCTGGCGGACGGGGATCGTGGCGCCGAAGATGCGCTCGGGCCAGCCGGCGAAGTGGCGGAGCTGGGCGACGCTCGAAGCGACGTCGACGATCTTGGCCAGCTTGACCGGCTTGCCGTTGTCCAGCGACTCGAGCTCGGCGAGCTCGTCGGCGTGCTCCTCGACCAGGTCGGCGAGCCCGCGATCATCCGGGCGCGTTCGGCGGCGCTGACGTTCGCCCACGGCCCACGTCGAGGGCGCGGCGAGCGGCAGCCACGGCGCGGTCGACGTCCTCGGTACCGGCCTGCGCGACGGTCGTGATCGGCCGGCCGGTGGCCGGGTCGAGCGTCTCGAACGTGCGCCCGTCGGCCGCAGGCACGTGCTCGCCGTCGATCAGCAGCTCGTGTGCGCGCCCGGCGAACTCGCGGGCGGCGTCCGAGAGCTGCTCGGGAAGGGCGGTGGTCGACATCGCGTCTCCTAGCGGTCTATGGCGTCAGGACGATCTTCAGGGCCTCGCGCCGATCGTAGACCGCGTACGCCTCGGCGGCGTCGTCGAGCGGCATGTGGTGGGTGACCAGCGGGGTGGGATCGAGCGTGCCGGCGGCGAGCATCCCGAGCACGCGGTCGACGTGGCCGATCACGTTGGCGTGGCCGCTGTGGAGCGTCAGCGCCTTGATCCACACCAGGCCCATGTGGACCTCGCAGCGGCTCGGCGTATACGCCGATCGCGACCGCTGTGCCGGCCTTGCGCGCGAGCCGGATCGCGAAGTCGAGCGCGTCGGGGTGGCCGACCGCGTCGATCGGCGGCGTCGACTCCGCGGCCCTCGGTCAACGCGCGGACCTCGTCGCGCGGGTTCTGCTCGGTCAGGTGGACGGGAACGGCGCCGAAGCTCCGCGCCATCTCGAGCCTCGCCGGGACGCTGTCGATCGCAAGCACCGGCGCCGCGCCGGCGGCGACCGCCACCTGCACCGCGCACAGCCCGACCGGGCCGAGCCCGAGCACGGCGACGCTGTCGCCGGGACGGACACCGCCCTGCTCGACCGCGTGATAGCCCGGTGCCCATCACGTCGCCCGCGAACAGCGCCGACGTCGTCGGAGACTCCGTCCGGCACCTTGCGCAGGGTCAGGTTGGCCATCGGGACGAGCGCCTGCTCGGCCTGCGTTCCCTGGAGCGAACCGAGCAGCTCGCCGTGGCCGAACACCCGCATCGTGGTCGCACTTGTGGTACGCGCCGCGCAGGCAGAAGAAGCAGGTGCCGCAGGCGGTGTGGAAGCAGCCCAGCACGCGGTCGCCGGGCTTCACGCGCGTGACGTCGTCGCCGGCTGCCAGCACGGTTCCGACGAACTCGTGGCCGATCGTGAAGCCGGGCTCGATCTTGACCCGGCCGTGGTAGATGTGGAGGTCCGAGCCGCAGATGCCGCTCGCCTCGATCGCGACGATCGCGTCGGTTCGCGGACTCGAGCTCGGGCTCCGGGCGCTCCTCGACCCGAACCTCGCGGGGGGCCTGGAAGGTGACGGCTCTCATGGGGCGGGGATCATGTCAGTCTTCGTGGCCGAAGAAGCCCTCGCCGGTCTGGCGGCCGAGCCGGCCCGACAACACGAGCCGCCGCAGCGCGGGCGCGGCGCGATAGCGCTCCTCGCGCCGCTCGTCGGAGAGCGCGTCGAGCACCGCCAGCACGTGGTCGAGGCCGATCTCGTCGGCCCAGCGCGAGGGACCGCGCGGGTAGTTGAGGCCGTGGACCAGGCCGGCGTCGATGTCCTCGGCGCTGCCGACGCCCTCGCCGAGCGCGAACGCCGCCTCGTTGACGACCTGGCAGACGATCCGCCCGAGCACCAGCCCGGGCGCGTCGGCGACCCATTCGGTGTGCTTGCCGAGCGTGGCGAAGAACCGCTCGGCGGCGTCGGCGGCCGCCTGGGAGCGTGTCCGGGCCGCGGGTCAGCTCCACGAGCGCTGGACTCGGCGAGCGGCGGCAGCGCGTGGAACCCGACCGCGCCGCCCGCCGGGTCGAGCGCGGCCAGCGAGCCGGCCGCGCAGCAGATCGCCTGCGGGCCGCCCTGGAGCGGCGCGTCGGGCTCGTCGCCGCCGCTGAGGTCGAGGATCAGGAACGGGGGGTCATCGCCCGTCGCCTCGGCCGGCGAGGCGACCCGCCAGCCGGCCGCCTCGGCGGCCCGCTCGAGCTCGATCGCGAGCGGCGAGTCGCCGGCGATCACGATCAGCCCGTCGCCGTCACCCGCCGGCAGGGCGCTCGGGGTCCGTCGTCCCGGTGCCGGCCATCCGCCGGGTAGTCGTAGTACCCGCGGCCCGACTTGCGCCCCAGCCGGCCCGCGGCGACCGTCCGGGCGGTGATCGGCGACGGCCGCCAGCGCGGCTCGCCGAAGCTCTGCTCGTAGAACGACCGCGAGACGTCGAGGCCGACGTCGACGCCGACGAGGTCCATCAGCTCGAACGGGCCCATCCGGAAGCCGCCGCCCATGCCGGCAGATGCGGTCGATCTGCTCGATCGTCGCGACGCGCTCCTGCAGCAGCTTCAGCGCCTCGAGCCCGAACGGCCGGTTGCAGCGATTGACCAGGAAGCCGGGGCCGTCGACGGCGTCGATCACGAGCTTGCCCATCGCCTCGCCGGCCGCGCGCGCGACCGCGGAGCGCGGCCTCCGAGGAGTCAGCCCCCGGCGACCACCTCGAGCAGCCTCATCACCGGCGCCGGGTTGAAGAAGTGCATGCCGACGACGCGCTCGCGCGTGCTCGGCAGGCCGGCAGCGATCGCCGTGACGAGCAGCGAGGAGGTGTTGGTGGCCAGCACGCAGTCCTCGGCGACGATGCCGGCGGCCAGCTGCGCGAACAGCTCGCGCTTGAGCTCGAGGCGCTCGGGAGCGGCCTCGATCACCAGCTCGCAGGGACCGAGGCCGGCCGAGCTCGGGGGCGGGCTCGAGCCGCTCGCGCGCCCGATCGCGGTCCGCGGCGGTCAGCGCGGCCGCGCTCGACGCCCGCGGTCGAGCTGGCGCCGGATCCGCTCCAGGCCGCGCTCGAGCGCCTCGGGGACCGGGTCGTGCAGCAGCGTTCTGCGCGCCGGACAGGCAGGCCAGCTGCGCGATCCCGGCGCCCATCGTCCCGGCGCCGCAGACGCCGATCGTCTTCGGCGCGGTGGCGCTCACTGGGGGACGAGCGCGTTGATCCCGGTCAGCGCGCGGCCGATGATCAGCTGCTGGATCTGCGAGGTGCCCTCGTACAGCGTCGTCACGCGAACGTCGCGCAAGTAGCGCTCGACCGGGTGGTCGTCGACGTAGCCCGAGCCGCCGTGGACCTGGATCGCGGTGTTGGCGCAGTTGACCGCAGCCTCGGTGGCGTAGAGCTTGGCGATCGAGGTCTCGGTCGTGTTCGGCTGGCCGGTGTCCTTCAGATAGCCGGCCCGCCACACGAGCATCCGCGCGGCGTCGGTCTCGACCTTCATGTCGGCGAGCATCGCCTGCACGAGCTGGAAGCTGGCGATCGGGCGTCCGAACTGCTCGCGCTCCTTGGCGTAGGTCACCGACGCGTCGACGCAGCCCTGGCAGATCCCGACGCAGCCGGCGGCGACGCTGTAGCGGCCCGAGTCGAGCGCGCTCATCGCCACCTTGAACCCGTCGCCGACCTGCCCGAGCATCTGGTCGTCGCCGACCTCGACGTCGTCGAGCGAGATCGCCGCCGTGTCGGAGCCGTGCAGGCCCAGCTTGTGGTGGATCGCCTGCGGCTGGAAGCCGGGCTGGTCGGTGTCGACGAGGAAGCAGGCCAGGCCGCGGTGGGCCTTCTCCGGGTCGGTCTGGGCGAAGATCAGCGCCACCTTGGCGTGGTTGGCCAGCGAGATGAACATCTTGGCGCCGTTGATGACCCAGCCCGAGTCGGTCTTGCGCGCCCGCGTCCGCTGGTTGGCCGCGTCGGAGCCGGTGTCGGGCTCGGTCAGGCCGAAGCAGCCGAGCCACTCGCCGAGCACAGCTTCGGCAGGTAGTGCTGCTTCTGCTCCTCGGTGCCCCAGCGCAGGATCGCCGAGCAGACGAGCGAGGTCTGCACCGAGATCACGGTTCGCATCGCCGAGTCGCCGCGTCCGATCTCCTCGACGATCAGGCCGTAGGTCAGGTAGTCGAGCCCGGCGCCGCCGTACTCGCGCGGGACGATCGCGCCGAGGTAACCCTGGTCGGCGATCTTCGCCACCAGCTCGAGGTCGAAGTGCTCGTTGCGATCGTTCTCGCGCGCGCGCTCGACGATCTCGTTGTCGGTGAAATGCGCGCGCCGTCTCGCGGATCAGGCGCTGCTCGTCGTTCAGTTCGAAGTCCATGGATCCGGGACGCTATCTGAGAGGTACGCTCGCGGGTCTGCATGGCGCCCCAGACCAGGTACGCGCGCAGCGGCGATCTCCACATCGCCTACCAGGTGGTCGGCGACGGACCGATCGACCTCGTCTACGTCCCGAGCTGGATCTCGGCAGGTCGAGCACTACTGGGAGGAGCCGAGCGTCGCGCGGTACTTCAACCGGCTGGCCTCGTTCTCGCGCCTGATCATGTTCGACCGCCGCGGCTCCGGGATGTCCGACCCGCGTGCTCGCGCGCGCCGACGCTCGAGGAGCAGATGGACGACGTCGTCGCGGTGATGGACGCCGCCGGCTCCGAGCGCGCGGCGGTGTTCGCGCTGCTGGAGGGCGGGGCGATGGCGGCGCTGTTCGCGGCCACCCATCCCGAGCGAACGAGCGCGCTCGTGCTCTACGAGGCCCAGCCGCGGATGTCGTGGGCGCCCGACTATGACTGGGCGCTGCGCCGCGAGGAGCGCGAGCGCTATCGTCAGCAACGGCGGCCTCGACACGTGGGGCGACGGCTCGCGGATCCTCGCGCTGTCCCCGAACTCGGCCGGCAACCCGCGGCTGCGCAGCTGGTACGGGCGGCTCGAGCGGCTCGCGGCGAGCCCGGGGACGGCCGCGAAGCTGATGCGGATGAACGCGCAGGTCGACGTCCGGGCCGTGCTGCCCGTCGATCAAGGTGCCGACGCTGGTCATGCATCGCAGCGGGCGACAAGATGATCGACATCCGCCACTCGCGCTACCTCGCCGAGCACATCCCGGGCGCCCGGCTGGTCGAGCTGCCGCGGCGACGAGGCGCTCTCGTTCGGCCCGGAGCGCGGCCGAGGAACTCGACGAGATCGAGGAGTTCCTGACCGGCGCGCGGAGCGCCGGCGCACGCCGAGCGGATCCTCGCCACGGTGATGTTCTCGGACATCGTCGACTCGACCACGCGCGCGGCCGAGCTCGGCGACCGGCGCTGGCGCGATCTGCTCGAGTCGATCGAGACGGCGGTCGGGCGCGAGCTGATGCGCTTCCGCGGCCGGGCGGTGAAGACGATGGGCGACGGCTTCCTCGCCACGTTCGACGGCCCCGCGCGCGGCGATCCGCTGCGCGACCTCGATCCGTGACGCGCGCGCGCTCGCAGTTCGGGCTCGAGGTGCGCAGCGGCCTGCACACCGGGCGAGATCGAGGTGATCGGCGACGACGTCGGCGGGATCGCCGTTCACATCGGGGCGCGCGTCGGGGCGACAGCGCCGGTCCCGGCGAGGTGCTCGTCTCGGGCACGGTCAAGGACCTCGTCGTCGGCTCCGGGATCGCCGTTCGAGGATCGCGGCGAGCGCGAGCTCAAGGGCGTGCCCGGGCACGCTGGCGGCTGTTCGCCGTCGCGGGCTCCTGAGCAGGCGGCCGGCCGCCGGTCCCGCCTCTCGCCAGCGCGACGGCCGCCCGCCGCCCGGTGTGGGCGGCGAGGGCCGTGATCCCTGCGCTTGGCTCCGGTTGCTCTACAGGGCCGAGGGCGGCGGAACGCGTCACGTTGATCGTGACCGCGCTGCGAGGCGCCGCCGACGTTCGTCGGGATCGCCCGGGATCCGGGCCCGGAACGTCTTCGCGCCCGCCGCTGCCGAACGTCCGCACGAACTGGAACGTCGAGTCGTGCCGGACGATGCTGGACGCGCGACGGTGTGCCAGTCGCCGTCGGCGCCGAGGCGCTGGAGGTAGACGACGTCGCCCGCCTTGTCGGGCGTGACCGAGCCGGTGAACGTCACCGGCTGGCCCGAGATCGACGTTCGTTGGGCTCGCCGTCAGCGCGACGCACGTCACGGACGCCCTCGAACAGCGACGGCGGTGTGGCGGTGCGGCTTGAACGTGGTGCGCACCTGGTACACGCGTGTTCTGCGCCGGCTTCTCGGTGAAGCTGTAGCTGCCGTCGCTGCCGGTCGTCGTCGACTCGAGCGCCGATGAAGTGCGCCTGGCCGGCGGTCCGGCCCCACAGCGTCACGCTCGTGCTCGGCTCCGGCGTGCGTCGTGCCCGGCTGGTCGAGCACGCCGGAGATCGTCGCCGTCGAGCCCTCGGGGATGATCGGGGCCGAGGTGTTGATCGTGAAGTCGGCGACCTGGTGCTGCTGGATCGTGACCGTCACCGGGTCGGACTCGCCCCGGATGTTGCGCTGCATCGCCGCGGAACACGCGCGCGAACGTCGCGCGCGCCCGGGATCCGCCAGCGATACGTGATCGAGTAGTTCGAGCCGGGACCGAGCCGACGCGCTCTTGAGCGTCGTGCCAGTTGTCGCTCGCCCCGTTCTGCTCCTGCAGGATACACGAGCTCGAACGCGTGGTTCGGGTCACGTGACCGGTGAACAGGATCGGGTGACGCGTGTCGGCGTTGGTCGTGCTCGCCGTCAGGCTGACGAGCGCCGACACGCGCTCGTAGACCGTGCGGCTGTGAACGTGCTGCCCGCCGAGCTCCCGCGCGAACCAGCTGCGGTTCGTCTGGACGATGCCGTCGGCACGCGGGAACTCAGTAGAACCCGTGCGCGTCGGTCGTGGTCCGGCCGATCCGTGTGAAGCCCAGGTGCGAGCCGGCCACATGGTGGTAGAGGATGATCGTCTGTCCCGCCACGGGCGGCGCGTTCAGCTGCCCGTAGACCAGCACCGCCCTCCCCGGCGATGATCGGGTTGGGCGCGGCGTTGATCGTCAGCCCGTTGTTGTGCCTGGGCGCGGCACCTGCGGACGCGGGCAACGCGGCGACCACCAGTGCGGTCAAGCACTGACGCGAGCACGGCAAAGCGTAGGCGCATTACGGCCCTTCCTTTCCCAGCGTTGGTAGGTGTCGCCTCCGCCGGATTCCGGCTCCCACCCGGACGGTGGCTGTTGGCGTCGCCTCCACCGGATTCCGGCTCCCACCCAGGCGAAGGCGTCTACGTCCGTGGAAACAGCCCGTCCGCGAGAAAGTTGCGGTGCCGGCAAGTGCGATCCAAATCCGGATCTTCGGCCTCCGGGCGGTGGGGCCATTGCGACCCGTTCCGCCCGGAGGCCAAGCCCCCGGGATGTGGTGGGCGTCAGGTGATCATCAGCGTCTGCGGGTCCTCGGGACTGACCTTGACGGGGACCGTGGCGCCCGGCTGAAAGCTGCCGATCGCGATTCTCGCCTGACGACCTGAGTGAGGGTGGCCGGGTATGGCTCGCGGCCCGGGATCGTCACCGTCAGGGTGAACTGGACCCGCGGGTTGTCGTTGATCGTCGTGCCGGTGTCGTTGACCTGGTCGATCCGGGCCTGGCCGGCGATGCCGCTCGTCATCAGCATGGCCGTCTTCTGGTGCTCAGCGGCGAGGCCGCTCGCCCTCTGTCGGGCCGGCTTGAGATTGCTCACCGTCTACTCCCCGTGTCAGAACCACTGCTTCCGACACGCTATGGGCAGCTCGGGCCGCTGACAATCGCGCTTCGGTCTCGGATCGGTCTCGGGAGGCTCACCGGTGGCGTCCGGACGCTCGTTCGGCACGAGCCGGCGATTGGGCTCCAATTGGCTCGGACCGCCTGTAGACTCGCACTCGGTGGACCCTTTCGCGATGGTGCTCCTGGGTGGTCTGGTCGCGCTGATCCTGTGGGTCTGGCTGCTGGGGAAGTACTACCCGGGCTCGGGGCTCGAGCAGCTCGGCCTCCGCTCGGCCCGGGAGATCTCCGAGTCCCGCGAGGCGCTCGACGCCGAGGACCTCGACCAGATGCTCAATGCCCACAACGCCCGGCGCAAGGCGCGGGGCGAGTCCGAGTGTCACGGTCGCCGACCTCGAGCTGCGGGTGATGGAGGACGTGCGCGAGCAGCGCAAGCGGCGCGAGGCCTACCTCGAGGCCTACCTCGCCGACCGCGAGGTCGACCAGATGCTCGAGGCGACCAATGCCCGCCGGCGCGCGCGCGGGCTCCCGGAGCGAACTCGGGCGGACGTCGAGCGCGAGTTCGGCCCGGGGCCCTCGCCCAAAGCCTGAGCTTGGCGCGCTGCCTGATCGTCGGGTGCGGATGTCGCGGGCGTGCGCTCGGCGAGGCGCTGATCGAGCGCGGGCACGCGGTTCGGGGCACCAGCCGCGACCCCGACGCCGCCGCCGAACTCGAGGCGGCCGGCATCGAGCCCGTGATCGGCGACCCCGATCGGGTCGTGACGCTGGCGCCGGCGTTCGAGCATGTGAGCGTCGTGTTCGTCCTGATGGGATCGGCCACCGGACCGGCCGAGGCGCTGGGGGCGCTGCACGGGAGTCGTCTCGAGATGCTGCTGACGAAGCTGATCGACACCACGGTCCGGGGCATCGTCTACGAGTCCGCCGGGACCGTCGACGCGGCCGTCCTGGCCGGCGGGGCCGAGCGTGTGCGGGCGGCGTGCGAGGACTCGCTGATCCCGTATGCGCTCCTCGATACTCCACCCGGCGAGTTCGAGCCGTGGCGCGCCGCGGCGCTCGCGGCGGTCGACTCGGTGCTCGGGGGGTAGGGCTTTCGCGGTGTTGGGGGCTGCGCGCCGGTGCCGGGGTTCCGGGGGCTGGTCGAGAAACCGACGTAGTGCGTATCCGGTTGGCTTAGGGTGGGGTGTGTGGAGCGTGCCGGGTGCGACGTACCCGAGCGCCTCGCGGGCCACGTCTGTTGCGGGGATGGCGAGACGCACGAGGTCCCATCGGGATCGTGCGGTTTACATCGCAGCCCGGAGTTCCCAACGGCCTGTTGGACCGCGAGGCTGCGTTGGGTACCCGCGACCCGACGGGACCTCATCGTCCGCCATCCCCAGCCGGCTAGCCGCGAGGCGCGGACCACGCAAACGCGGCGAGCTCCGACCACCCACCCTGAGCCAACCGGATACGCACTACCCACGTATATCGTCGGTTTCTCGACCAGGGTCGCGGTGGGCGGCGGCGCGGACCGCCCGGCCGCCGGCGGGCCGCCGGCGCTACTCGAACCCCGGCGCGACCCAGCCGGGCATGATGTCCGGCAGGCCCTTGCTGACCCGCCCCGGGAACCGGGCAGGGCGCTTCTCCAGAAACGAGGTCACGCCCTCGACGGCATCGGGCGACTGGCCCCGAGAGAACATCGCGCGCGAGTCGGCGCGATGGGCGAGCATCGGGTGCTCGGCTCCGAGCATCGTCCACAGCATCTGGCGCGCGAGGGCGACGGACACCGGTGCGGTGTTGTCGGCGATCTCGCGCGCGAGCTCGCGCGCCGCGTCCAGAAGCCCATCCTTTGGGTGGAGGCTTCGCACGAGGCCTCCCGCCAGCGCCTCCTGGGCCGAGAACACACGTCCGGTCGAGACCCACTCCATCGCCTGACTGATCCCGACGACGCGAGGGAGGAACCAGCTCGAGCAGGCCTCGGGGACGATCCCGCGCCGCGCGAAAACGAAGCCCATGCGAGCGTCGTCGGCGGCCAGGCGGATGTCCATCGGCAGCGTCATCGTGGCGCCGACCCCGACGGCAGGGCCGTTGATGGCGGCGATGACCGGCTTACGCGACTCGAACACGCGCAGCGTGAACTGACCGCCGTTGTCCTCGGGGACCGGGCCACCGCGCTCCGCGCTCGCGCCAGTCGAAGGTGGCCCCGCCGGCCTCGAGGTCCGCGCCGGCGCAGAAACCGCGGCCCGCACCGGTCACGATGACGACCCGGACGTCGTCATCGGCGTCGGCCTGATCGAACGCGGCGATCAGTTCGCCGCACATCGTCTGCGTCCACGCGTTCAACCGCTCGGGGCGGTTGAGCGTGATCGTGAGGATTCCGTCCTGCACCTCGGTCGTGATCTGCTCTGGCACCTCTTCTCCTTTTCAGTCGGTCAGTAGCGGGGCGATGCGGTCGAACAGGTCGGCCAGGATGCGAGCCGTCGCGCCCCAGATCAGACGCTCGCCGACGACGTACGTGTCGGTCCGGATCGGCAGCCCTCGCCGGACCAGCCGGCGACGTCCGTAGCCGGCCAGGAGTTCGCCGAGCGATAACTCGATCACCTCGGCCACCTCGCGGGCGCTGAGCGTCCACGTCCGGCCCGGTTCGATCAGGCCCACGAACGGATACACGGCGTAGCCGGTGGCGATCGTCGGCGTCGGTTGCAGGGCGCCGAGGATCTCCACCGCATCGATGGGCAGCCCGATCTCCTCGTCCGCCTCCCGCAGGGCGGTCGCGACGAGGTCCGGCTCCCCCTCGTCGTAGCGACCGCCGGGAAACGAGATCTCGCCGGCGTGCCGCCGCAGGTCCTCGCGGCGCTTGGTGAAGACCGCATGGAGCCGGCCGTCCTGCAGGTACAGCGGCACCAGCACCGCGGCGTCGGTCCGGCCGCGGACATCGAGCCGCATCGCCTCGCCGGTGTTGAGCAGTACGCGGCGAATGTCCTCCCTGATCGATCCCGCGTCGGTCGCCATCGCGTGACTATATTCGGGGGCGATGGAAGCGCTGATCATCGTCGACATGCAGAACGATTTCTGCGCCGGCGGTGCCCTCGAGGTGCCCGACGGGAACGCGGTGATCGGACCGATCAACGAACTCGCCGCGCACACCACGTACGTCGTCGCGACCCGCGACTGGCACCCGCCCGATCACAACTCGTTCGTCGACCAGGGCGGCCCCTGGCCGGTGCACTGCGTCCGCGACACGTCAGGTGCGCAGCTGCACCCCGGAATCGAGGCCGATCGGATCGACGCGCTCGTGGATGCCGGCCGCGAGCCCGACCACGAGGGTTACTCCGGCTTCGAGCACACCGATCTCGAGCAGCTCCTGCGGGAGCACGACGTGGACGCGGTGCACGTCGGCGGCCTGGCGCTCGACTACTGCGTCAAGGCGACCGCGCTCGATGCCGCTCGCGCCGGCTTTCGCGTGATCGTCCACCGGGACGCGACGCGGCCGGTGGAGGTGAACAGGGGTGACGGCGATCGCGCCGTCGCCGAGCTGCGCGAGGCCGGCGTTGACGTCGTCTGAGCTCGCCGGCCGCGTCGCGCTGGTGACTGGCATGCATCCGCGCTGATCCGGCTCCGGCGCAGGATTTTTGTCGACGGCGCGTGAAGTTTTCCCGCGCCCCGCGTCTCAGCACTGTCGATCAAACGCGAGGCGCCGGTGGTGAGCCGGAGCTGCAAGGAGGTATGTGAATGAGACGAGTCTTCTTCACGGTCATGGCGAGCGTCGCGGTGTTCGCGTTCGTCCCGGCCAGCGCGATGGCGCGCAAGGGTCACCGACACCACCGCCACCATCGCCACCATCAGCGTCATCACGTGCGCCCGCATGCGCGCACGCACAGGTTCGGGAGCTTCACCGCCCCGGGCACGACCACCCCGACGACGCCCGGATCGACCGGGACGGCCGGCACTGTCACGTCGTTTGACCCCACCACCGGCCAGCTCGTGATCACGCTGGCGGACGGCACCACGACGGAGACGGGGATGGTCACCAGCGACACCGAGATCGAATGCCAGTCGATGGGCGATGGCAGCCCTCGATGGGCGAGGACGGTGACGGTGGCCAGAGCGGTGGCGACGGACCCGGCGACCAGAACGGTGGCGGCGGTGACAACGGCAACGACGGCGGTGACGATCAGGGCGAGGGCCAGAGCTGCTCGACCGCGAATCTCACCTCCGGCGCGGTCGTGCTCGGCGCCGAGCTGAGGATTGACAGTTCTGGAGCGGTCTGGGAGAAGATCGAGCTCCAGTCCTAGGCGGCCAGGCGAGGTCACGTTCAAGGCAGGCGGTCACGCGCCCCGGACCGCCTGCCGGACCTCGGGGATCACAGGCGGCTCCCCACGCGGGAGCCGCCTGTCCCACGTTCGGGGCGGGAAAGCGGACGTACGTGTGTCGAATATGTGGACCAACCGGGGAAGTTCCGCCCGCCGACGGCCGTCTATCGGTGCACGGAGCTAGGTTGCGCCCCGCCAGGCCGGTGACACGAGCATGAGCCCACTCGCGACATCACTACGTTTTCTTCAGACCCAGAGCGACGCGCGGCTGGTCGAACTCTCGCAGGAGGGACACGAGCGGGCCTTCGAGGCGCTCGTGCACCGCTATCGCCGGGAGCTTCTCGCCTACTGCAGGCGCCTGATCGCGGGCGAGGCGACAGCCGAGGATGTGCTCCAGCAGGCCCTGCTGCAGGCGTGGGTGGCGATGGGCCGTGACGCCGAGATCCGTGACGTGCGCCCCTGGCTGTACCGCATCGTCCACAACGTCGCGATCAGCAACATCCGCCGGGCGGGGGCCGATCCGGTGGAGCTGGTCGGCACCGAGGGCATGGGAGGGGCCGACTCCGAGGTCGAGAGCCGGCTCGCTGCACGCGAGGCGCTGGCTGGGCTGGCCGCCCTCCCCGAGCTCCAGCGCCGGGTGATGCTGAGCACCGCGCTCGAGGGCCGCAGCCACGAGGAGATTGCGGCGCTGCTCGGACTCACCCACGGCGCCGTTCGGGGTCTCATCTACCGCGCCAGAGCCGCACTTCGCGCAGCCGCGGCCGCCGTGATCCCCGGCCCGGTGATCGGCTGGGCCGCACGCCATGAGGTGCGCGGCGCAGGCGGGTCATCGGGCTTCTACGACGCGGTGGCGGGCAGCGGCACGGCCGGGCTCGGCGGGCTCCTGATCAAGGGCAGCGCGATCGTCGCCACCGCCGGCGCGCTCGCGACCGCGGCCGGGCTGACGCCGCTTCAGGTGCTCCGGCACGGCCGCCACCGCGCCGGCGCCGGGCCGCTGGTGGCGGCGCGCCCGGCCCACGACTTGGGCCACGCGCAGCCAGGCTCACCGGGTACCGGCGGGTCGACCGCGGTTCGCGTCGCGTACTTGTCGCGGGCGGGTGGCTCGTCAGCCGGTGGGCCAGCCGGCGGCGGCTCGACCGGCACCCGGACCCAGACGGGCAGCGCTCTGTTTGTCGCAGCGCCGCCGCGGCACGATGCCCAATCGCCGTCGAACGGCGGTCGTTCCTCAGGTCCCGCGTGGGTCTGGCGGGAGCAGCGGGGGCGGGAGCGGGTCACCTGGAGGTCCGCCGAGCGGCGGCTCCCCGGGGAGCTCGGGAGGCGGCGACGGCGGTTCATCAGGCGGCAGCGACGGCGGCGGCTCCGGCAGCAGCACGAGCGGCGGCTCGTCCGGTGGCACCGACGGCGGGTCCTCGGGTGGGAGCGATGGCGGGTCCTCCGGTGGCACCGACGGCGGGTCCTCCGGTGGGAGCGACGGCGGGTCCTCCGGTGGCAGCGACGGCGGGACCTCAGGCGGCACGACCGGTGGCACGCCCGGCGCTTTGCCGGGTGGGACCGACGGCGGGACCTCAGGCGGCGCCGGCGGTGACGGCGGTGACATCGCCCAGTCCGCGACCGGCGGCGGCGATCATTCGGGCGGCGGATCCGACGGCGGGTCCGTGTCCGGAACCGGCGGCGACTGATCGCTGATTCGGATCGCGCCTAGCCTGCGGCCGGCGCGACGACGTGGATGTGGTCCTCGAACAGGACCTCTCCATCGAGCGTTCGGTGCACGGGGCACTTCGCGGCGATCGCCCGCAGCTTCTCGACCTGGTCCTCGGTGCAGCCGCTGGAGAGCTTGAAGTCGAGGCGGAACTTGGTCGGACAGCCGCGCTCGGCCGGCGAGTATTCGCACTGGACCTCGACCGTGCCGAGATCCCAGCCCTTGCGCTTGGCGTACATCTCGATCGTGATCGCCGTGCAGGAGGCGAGACTGGCAGCGAGCAGCTCCTGAGGGCTCGGGCCCTCGTCGTCGCCCCCGTGATCCGTTGGCTCATCGGCTAGCAGCTGATGACCCCTGACCTCAAGCTGATGAGTGAACGAATTGTTCGCAATGCGCCGCGCGCTGGCCTTCATTTCCGGTTCCTTGGTTGTCGAGTCAAGTTATGTGTTGATCGTAGCGCCGTGACCAGGGCTAATCCGCCAGCGGGTTGAACACCAACCCGGTCGGCACCTTGGGGAAGAAGTACGTCGATTTGGGCGGCATGCTCTCGCCCGCCGCGGCCACCTCCTGCACCCGTTCGACCGGGGTCGGCGCCATGAAGAAGGCCGCGTCGTACTCACCGTCCTGCACGAGCTCGAGCGCCTGCGCATCGTCGCGCGCGTAGCCCAGTCCGGCGAGGTGGTCGATGTCCTCGTCGGTCATCTCGAGCGCCCCCTTCAGGATCAGCGCCTCGAGCACCGCGGTGTCGAGCCGCCGGTAGGACTCGGCATGATCGGGGAGCGCCGCATCCGCGATCGCCGGGTCCTTCAGCGTCAGCCGGAACGGCTTCTGGAAATGGGCGTCGATGTAGCCGATGCTGAGGCGTCGCGGTGGGCGAGGGGGTCAGCGCGGCGGTGTCCTCGAGCGCTTCGATCTCGAAGTCCCGGCCGATCGCCTGGGCGAGCGTCTCGTGCTGATCGGGGCTCAGGCCGCGGATCAGCCGGTGGGTCGGGAACACGGTGAGGCCCGGGTCCTGGAGCGCGACAAGGCACATGAGCACGTAGCGGTGCGGGCCATCGCCGCCAATCTCCTCGGCGTACACCCGGGCCGTCTCGTAGCGGTGATGGCCGTCGGCGATCAGCAGCTCTGCCTCCGCACCCGCCCGCTGGACGGCCTCGATCGCGGCCGTGTCGGTGACCCGCCAGAGCCGGTTGACGGTCCCGTCATCGTCTCGGGTCTCCGCCCACGGATCCTGCTCCGTGAACGGCGCAAGCGCCGACCACGCGCGCTGGTCGGGATCCGAGAACAGCGAGAAGATCGGCGAGAGGTTCGCGCGCGTGGCGCGGGTGAGCCGCAGCCGGTCCTCCTTCGGCCCCGGATGAGTGCGCTCGTGTGGCCGGATCCGGCCGGGGCCATAGTCCTCCACCCGGACGCGAGCGAGGAATCCGCGGCGGGTCCGCTCGCGGCCGTCGGGTCCGGTGTAGTCCTGGGCCAGTGCCCAGATTGCCGCCTGCTCGTCACGGACGATCACGCCCTCATCGCGCCACTGCGCGAGCAGCTGCGCGGCGTGGGCATACCGGTCCCCGTTCCCCTGTGGGAGGTCGATGCCGACGACGTTGTAGGGCGAGCGGGCCTCGAGCGCCGCCCGCTGCTCGGCATCGATCACGTCGTAGGGCGGGGCAACCACGTTCTGGAGCCCGCCGGTCCTCTCGGGGTCGTAACGCAGCGCCAGAAGCGGTTGGATATCGGCCATCGCGGCGGCGGAGGCTACTCGACCCGGGCCGAGGCCGGTTCCGCGGATCAGCGTCCCGCCGATCACCATGTGGGCAGCGGAGGCGTGGCCGCCATGCGGCGTCTAGACTCGGCACCTAGACGGGGCGTGGCGCAGCCTGGTAGCGCGCCGCCTTTGGGTGGCGGAGGTCCCCGGTTCGAATCCGGGCGCCCCGATGTAGAACCGACTCGCTCGCCGGTTCGAAACCGCCGCCGAACTACTTGTGATGCCGCCGGCGCGCCGGCTGCGGGAACTTGTGCAGGAGCCGCTCGAAGATGCCTTTGAGCGTGTCCTTCCCGTACGGGTGGGATCCGTCGTACATGGTGAGGACGGCCAACGAGACGCGGGCGCAACCGCGCTTGAGCAGCACCACCTGGTGGTCCATCAGCCCGGTGCCGTAGCCCCAGCCGCCCTTGAAGTAGAGGTGCCAGCCGCGCGGCGCCACCTCGCCGATACCCCAGCGCTGGGAGGGCGTGATCGAGGCGAGCAGGTGCATGCCGTAGGCACGGTGACGCTTGACGATGAAGTTGTCGATGTCGAAGAAGAACCGCGTCTGATCGGCCGCGTCGATGTGGCTCTCGCCCCAGATCGGCGAGACGGCGAGGAAGCGCTTCATCCCGACGCGCTGGGCGAGAGCGTCGAGGCCGCCGTCGCCAATGATGGTGTCCACGGTCGACGCCGCGGTGTTGTCCGAGTGCGTGATCATCGGGTACAGCAGCGACTTGTCGTAGCCGTCGAGGGCGCGGCTGCGGACCGACGGCCGGTTGAGGTAAGCGACCATCAGCATCGCCTTGAGCACGCTCGCCGACCACTCGACGTGGTCGGCGCGATAGGCGTGGTAGGTGTGATCGGTCCGGACCGCGAACTCGATGTCACCCGTCCGTGAATGCGCGTACGCCTTCGCGGCCGCCATGTCGGGACTCCAAAGCTGATTGATCGTCTTCTTGTAGCCGGGGACGAGGCAGTGCTTCTGGGGTTTCTGGGGATGGCGCGCGGTTCGCGCACCGGCGCCGGCGGCGACGATGCCGGCCGTCGCCGCGGCCACGAGCGAGAGGGCCAGCAGCACGCGCATTGCAATTCGGCGGATGAACATGACTACATTCTCGCAAGGCCCCCGTAGCTCAGCTGGATAGAGCGACGGCCTTCTAAGCCGTGGGTCGCAGGTTCGAGTCCTGCCGGGGGCATTGTAGGTAGTGCCTGGAGCACTACTCCGGCCTCGCGCGTGCGCAACGCCGGCCCAAGCGAACCTCGCGCGGGCCCGGCTATCTCGAGCTCGATCCAGCTCTACGCCAGCAGGCTTGCCTTCTGCTGTGCGAACTCCTCGTCGGTGAGCACGCCGCTTTCGTGTAGATCGCTGATCTCCTTGAGTCGCGCGATCGCATCCTCGGATAAACCGGCAGGGCTTGCCGGCGCCGCCGGCTCGGGCGATTGCGCCTCGGGCGGGCTGGCGCTCTGGTCCTGCTCTGGCTGGTCAGATGCTTGCTCGTCTTGGGCTTGGGCGCGATGCTTGCCCGCCACATATGCGCCACCGCCAACAACAGCGGCGCGCACGAGCGGCCTACGTCTTCCGAATGGCACGTGGTTCTTCTCCTCAGGTATGTAACGGGCAACCTCAGCGCAAAGCTGGCGCAAGCGCGGGCCTCGCGCGGATACAGCGTCTTGCACAGTCACACTCGCATCGGCAATCGTGGTCTGCAACGGTGCAAACCAACGGGTCCGCTGCGTAGTCCCTACGGATGCCTCACCCGCTCAGCGTCGAGACGTTCGGGACGTCGCCGTCCCTCCACATCCGTGCGCGAGCCCCTCGGCGATGCTTGAGGAAGTGGTCGAGGAACGCGACGGTCACGCGCTCGACGATCCCAAGCTGGGGCTCCTCGTCGGTGTACGGCGGCAGGTGGGGCGCCCCGAGCAGCGAGAGGAGGAACTTGGGCCGGTGCGCGAGTCCGAAGAAGTGATACGTGGAGGCCGGCGCGTTGACCACGTCGCCAGTCCCCTGCGCGGCGAGGAGCGGTGGGCTGGGGGATGGGAAGTCGTACCCACCGACGCCGGGGATCTCCGCCCCTGACAGGATCATCGCCGCGCGGATGCGCCGGTCGAAGTAGTGCTGGTTGTACGCGGCGGCAAGCGCGGTCGAGCCGCCGTCCGACTGCCCGGAGACGGCTATCTCATGCCGGGCGATACGCCCGAAGCGATTCCCGTGCGTCCTCGCGCTGACGGCCAGCATGCGGGTGATCACAAAGCTCATGTCGGTGGGCTGGTTGACCAGATCCGACTCGTTCGGGCCACCCGGAGCGTGGGCGTTGGTGAGCGGAAACACCGGCGCCGCGACGATGTACCCAGCGCGCGCCCACGTCCGCATCAGCCGAGCGTAGGTCGACGGCTCGACCGCGAACCCGTGCGCAAACACAATCAGCGGAAACGCGCCCGCAGCCGGTCTGGCGCCGTAAGCGTCGACGCGGGAAGCGCTACCGACCGCCGGGTAGCGGACCACGGTCAGAAAGGATCTCGGCACCCGGCCGTGGCCGGGGATCGAGATATAGCGCCTGCGGTCCGTGAAGCGGAGGAACAGCTTGCCGACCGCATCGCGAGGACCGCCGCGGGGCTCGGCGTTGTCGGCCCGCTTCGAACCCGCGGCTGCGACCGGACCCGCGATGACGATGCTCAGGCCGACGACGCAAGCGACGCCGCTGCGACGGAAAACGCGCGCCGAACCGCCCGGGTCCCACGCCCCCCGGCACGCTCAGCCCCGGCGAGGGCGGTGGGAGGCTCATCGGATCCTCGCGGCCTCGGAAAGAGCGGGAATCATGCAGCTGGGATTATCTAGATCTTCGGCGGTCCTCGCCAACGCGCCGCGGGTTTTCCGCCTGGTGCCCCGGGCAGGTGTCCAGAGGCCCACAATGGGAGGTAGGAATGAGGCGCGTCAGTCGCCGTGCCGTCGCCCCTCGCGCTGCTAGATTCAGGATCTCCACGGTGGGCGTAGCTCAGTTGGTAGAGCTCCTGGTTGTGGTCCAGGCGGTCGGGGGTTCGAGTCCCCTCGCTCACCCTCTTGTGATGTCTCGGGACATGGTCTCACATGTGTCGGGACATAGGTCTCAGTTCGGGGAGCCCGGCCAGCGGCCGGGCTTCTTGTTTTGGTTGCGCCAGTAGGTCTTGTCGCGGCTCGATCAGGTGGACGGAGAGGATCTCGCCGGTGGCGAGTTCGATGACGGTGATGTGGTGGTCGTCGGCGAGCGCGAGGACGCGTTTGCGGGCGTGCGCGGCGCCGACGCCGAGGTGGTGCATTCGGCCGGCGCGGCGGAGGCTCATCTTGCCTTTGGTGTCGAGCCGGTCGTAGCGGAGGCGGTAGTGGCCTTGGGCGTGGCCGTTGCTGGCGGGGGCGGCTTTGGGGGTGGCGCGGTAGGCGTCGCCTGGTGTGTCGCGGTGCAGCGCGCGGTGTGGGCGGTGCTCGTTGTAGTGCTCGCGGAACTCGTCGAGCTGGCGCTGCAGCTCCGCGATGCTGCGGGCGGGTGGTCGGGCGGCTGAGCCAGCGCTGCAGGGTCTGGTGGAACCGTTCGGTCTTGCCCTGGGTCTGGGGGTGTCCTGGGGATCCGTTCTTCTGCCGGACACCGAGCAGCGGCAGGACGTATTCGAACGCGTTGCGACCGCCGGTGAACCGGGAGGTGTAGACGCTGCCGTTATCGGTCAGGGTGCTCGCCGGCGGCGCCGTATTCGTCGATGACGTCTAGGAAAACGGCGACGACGTCATCGCCCGCTGACGGGCTGGTGGGCGGTGCAGGACAGCAGGTAGCGGGAGTGGTCGTCGAGCCAGTTCAGGATCTCCACATCGGTCCCGTCCGCCAGCCGCCAGTGGATGAAGTCCGACTGCCACATCTCGTTCGGCTGCGCCATCTCGAACCGCATGTAGGACGATCTCGGACGCTTGCGCGGCTCCGGGCGTGATCAGCCCGGCCTGGTGCAGGATCCGGCGGATCGTCGACGGTCGACGGGCGCCCTGAGCCCTTCCCGCTCGAGGTGCCAGCGCGATCGTGACCGGCCCCGCGTCCAGCCCGTCAGCGGTCAGCTGCGCTCGCAGCTCGATCACCCGCCCACAGACCGTCCTCGGACGTCGCGATCGGTGTCGTCTTCGGGCGCCGGGAGCGCGGCTCCAGCGCGTCCAGACCCCCCTCCCGGTAACGGGCGAGGAGACGGTGCAGATGCCGGCGGGAGAACCCGTACTCGGCAGCAGCAGCAGTGACCGACAGCTGCTTGGAAACGACTTGAAGAACAGCAACGCGAGCTCGGGACATGCCCGCGACTGTCCGCCCACCCCCGGACAGGCCGCCCGGCGATCGCCGCTGCGGCACTCGCCCTCCGGGCTCGCGCCTCCGCGACGACCGCCGGAACCCCTCCCAGCCTCCAGAAGGTGTGACCTATGTCCCGACTCATGAGAGACCTATCACCTGGGACATATGTCCTGAACCCAGACACCCTCGCTCACCCTCTTAAACCCCCGCGGCCGACCGCGAGAGGGGCCAGCAGAGCCCAGCGCCCGTGTCGAGAGCGGGGGCGCCGCGCGAAGTCGAGCTGAGTGCCGCCGGTTCTTCGCGATCGCTCAATCGGCCCGGTGTGCTGTCGAAACCAGAACATGCCCCAAGGGGCGAGCGAGAACATGCCCCGGACCAAGGACCAAGGACCAAGGACCAAGGTCTGTGGCTACGGAAGGGGGATAGAGAGAGGTCTGCCTTCGTAAGCACTCCTCGGGAGCGCGCGGACGACACGGATGCGATGGATGAGCGGATCGATCGCTGGCGGGCGGGGATGCTCGATCCGATCCCGGTTGCCCTCAATGCGGATGTCCTCCCGAAGCGCGCGACCGCGCTGCGCCGGCTCGTAAATGAGATCGCCTTCTGGATCGGCCTTCGGCTCGCCGACTTCGAATACCGCGACGTACCGCTCTCTCAGCGCTGTCGCTCGGCGCATGGGTTGCTATGCCTCCGGGAGCCGCTCGCCGCGCCGCGGGCGCTGCAGATGCTTGTTGAGCGCGGCGTCTTAGGGCGCGGCAAGTCGCTGCCGCCTCACGGCGGCTGGCGCGGAACGAACGCGTTCCGGCCGCCGGAGCCGCTAGCTACCGGACTCGGCTGCTCGGCGGCGGGCGATCACCCGCTCGAGCGCTGGGCGGCCGTCATCGAATCCGCCGTAGCGCATCCATTGCCCAAAGTCGAAGATGAGCCGAGCATGGACAGGGGAGAGTCCGGCATTGCCGCCCCGGGTGATGATCTCGGGATGGTTGCAACGGGGCACAGCACAGCGGAGGGTTCGGGAGGGTGGCATAGGCAAAGCCTAAGCCCGACCGCCGGCGGGTTAGAGATGGATCCAGACTTGGGCGGCACCAGATCCGAGTCCCTCCTCGATCCTGGCGCCGCCCGCAATCCCACCCCCGAGGTTTCAACCATGCTGTGGCCTGAAAGTTGCGATTCGCACGTTCGGCACACGCGGCGAACCGGGATCCCTCGCGATCGGGCGGCTCCGCCGGGTCGAGGCCGGGTAGCTCTTACGGGTTGAGGCCGCGTAGTTCTTACGGATTGTGGCCGTGGCCGAATGTAACTATCGTTACTTTGGGGTAGAGATTGGGGGTTCTTCGGAGGCCCGCTGGGGGGCAGCGGGCTTCGGAAGATTCGTCACGCCAGATCCCTGAAGGCGTGCGCGCCAGATCGCCCCCCCTCGGCGTGCACTAGGCCCCCCCGTCGGGAACGGACTCCGGCGAGGGGGCTACGTTGTCTCGCAGAAGCCTTTGGATCTGCAGCCGGCCGGCGCCGCCGGCTTGAGGCCGCCTCGCCGGGTGCGCGATAATCGGCGCAACTGAATAGCCGGGCCACAGCGCAAGAGGGGATCGGCGCCGCCAAGAGAAGGGACCGGCAGCGCCCGCAGGTATCGGGAATAGGACCCCCGCCCGCAGGGCCGCAGCGCGGGACAAATCCCCGGCATCGACCAGTCACCCTAGAGAGGGGAAGTTCGATGTCTAGAACTGCAGCACGCCTCGCGGCCGAGACGCAGGGCGTCATTGAGGCGGCCGATCGACAGAACCGCGCGCTGACCACCGACGAGCGGCTCTATGTCCAGGATCTCCTCGATCGCGCCCAGGAGCGCGGCGAGCTTCAGAAGTCCTTGGATGCGCTCGGGCCGTCCCTCGGGATGACTTCTGCCTTCCCGGCGGGCCAGCAGGGCTTCGCCGGCGGCTTCGCGGCGGACGATCCCGGCAGCCGGTTCGTCAATAGCGAGGGGTTCAAGGCGATCCGCGATCCCGCCTCGCGCGGCAAGAGCTTCACGACCGGGATGATCGAGGTCGGCGGCTCGCCCCTCGGGATGAAGGGCACGTTGACGGAGGGCGCCGGCTCGCCGGGATCAGGCACCGGCGGCGGGCTTCTCCCGGTGCCGCAGGTCGTGCCCGGCGTTGTCCAGAAGCTCTTCCAGCCGCTCACGCTGGAAGCGCTGCTCGGCGCCAACCAGACGACCGGGAACACGGTGCGCTACATCCTCGAAGGAACGGCCACCTCGGGACCCGCCGGCGTCGCCGAAGCGGGAACTAAACCGGAGTCCACGCTCGGCCTGAGCACCATCGATGAGCCGATCCCTCGCCTGCCCTCGTAGTGGCGCTGTTGGCGCTGATGGTGGCGCTGAGCAGCTCAGCAGGAGCCAACCCGGTCGCGTTTGTGGCCAAGGCGCTGAACGGAAAGTCGATCCAGAAGCACTCGATTCCGCTCAGCGCGCTGAGCCCTGCGGCGGTTAAGCAGCTCCGCGGTGCACGCGGAGTCCAAGGGCCGCCTGGCATACCCGGGCGTTAAGGGCAACTCCGGGGCGACGAACCTGTCGGTCGTCGGTAAGACGTGCGGTCCGGCTCCATGTCATATCGCGGCCGTGACGTGCCCGGCCGGGACCCACGCCACCGGCGGCGGTGGAACGGCGGTGGGAAATCAGCTCCTCTTCGAGTCGCGGCCCTCCCCCCAGACCGGCGCATCGACCGGTTGGGAGGTCGCGGGCGGCGCCGCAACTCCCCCCGATGCCGGGACGGTCACCGCCTACGCGGTCTGCGCATCGCCCTAGCTCCTCATCCGCCAACTAGGCAAGGCTCACCGCCGGGAAAGCCGGCCCGATCTAGCTGCTTGTCGAGAGCAAGAACTGCGAGTAGCCTCCGACGCGCATGGAGACTGGGGAGCTGTGTGCGACGCGCGGTCATCGGCTGGGGCCGGGACTGTCGAGGGCGACGAGGTGCCTGCTCAGCGGGTTTGCGTTGATGCTCGCACCCGGTGCCGCGCGGGCGGCGACGTTCACCGCCGCCTGCTCGGGCAGGACCGGAGATGCCGTGTCGCTCGCAGCGGCGATCAACCTCGCCAACGCCGCTCCAGGTGCGGACACGGTCGCGCTCGGCGCCGGTTGCACCTACACGCTGACGAACGTCGACAACGACTGGTACGGGCCCAACGGCCTGCCACCGATCGCCAGCCAGATCACGATCGAAGGCAACGGCGCGACGATCGCCCGTGCGGCCGGTGCGCCTCATTTCAGGCTGTTCTTCGTCGGGGCGCATTCCAACGGCTTGGTCAACCAGGGGTACGTCTCCCCGGGGCCCGGAGTCCTGATCGTGGAGCAGGTCACGCTGACCGGCGGCCTGGCCAAGGGAGGCGACTCGAGTGGCGGCGGGGGAGGCGGAGGGATGGGAGGTGCGATCTTCAGCCAGGGAGACGTTGTGATCGACCACAGCACGCTTGCCGGCAACGTCGCCCAGGGAGGCTCGGCCGACAACAACTTCGCCGGCATCGGAGGGGGCGGCATCGGGTCGGACAGCCCCGCTACCGGGGACGGCGGCGGGTTCGGGACAGGAAGTTTCGGCCAGGGCGGAACCGGGGGCGGCGCCAATAGCGGCGGAGGCGGCGGTGGGGCGGGCTTTCGCACCGGCGAGAACGGCGTTTCGGCGGATATGTTCGGCAACCCCGGCCCAGGTGGTGGTCCGCTGAGCGGACTCGGCGGGTTCGGTGGAGCGGGACAGGGCAAGAACGGCGCGGGTGGCGGGGACGGTGGCGGCGGCGGAGCAGGGGGTGTCGGCGACCCTGGCGGTGATTTCGGAAGCGGCGGCACTCGTGGGAGCGGAGGCGGCAGCGCCGGGGGTGGCGTCGGCGGCGGCGGCTCGGCGTTCGGCAGCGGCGGCAGCGACGGAGGTGGCGGCGGAGGCTTCGGCGGTGGCGGCGGCACCGGCAGCGCCACCGCCAACGGCGGCGACGGCGGTTTCGGTGGAGGCGGCGGATATGGCCCCAACAGCGGCGGCGAGCCCGGCTTCGGGGGTGGTCTGGCGACGAAGACGCAGGGCGGCGGGGGCGGCGCGGGAATGGGCGGGGCGATCTTCAACATGCAGGGGCAGCTCGGCGTTATCGACTCGACCTTCACAGCCAACAGCGCGGTGGCAGGCCACGACAACGTTCCGGTACACGCAAAGGGGCTGGGCGGAGCCGTGTTCAACCTCAGCGGCGCGGTCAACATTGACGCCGGGACCTTCGCCCGCAATACCGCCTCCGATGACGGGAGCTCGCTCTACAACCTCGTCTATGACGGTGCGACCACGCGCGTGGCGACCATGAGCCTGATCGACACAATCGTCGACAACGGCACCGCGCCATTCACCGCGACCTCGTTCATGCCGAACACGACCTCGGGTGCGACCAACCTCGGCAGTGCCGACCTGAACGTTGGCCAGTTCGATCTGGTGCGTTCGATGCACTCGATCGGGGCGGCCACGATCACCGGCTCCCCGCTCGCCTCCGACCCGTTGCTCGGACCGCTGCGAGGCAACGGGGGACCGACCCCCACGATGGCCCCCGCCACCGGCAGCCCGGTGATCGATGTCTCGCACAGCTGCCCGTCGACCGATCAGCGCGGTCTTCGACGCCCCGACAAGGGTGAGAGCGCGTGCGACATCGGAGCCTACGAGGTACAGGATCTCGCGCCTGTCGTGTCAGCGGAGACGCTTTCGCCGAGCGCCTTCCCGGCCGCGCCCCGCGGGCCGTCCGCGGCCGCTGCGAAACGCCACTTCGGCACCAAGGTCCGCTACACGCTCAACGAGGCGGCAAGCGTGCGCTTCACCGTGCTTCACGTCCAGACGGGTCGCAGGGGCAAGGGCGGCAAGTGCGTGAGGGCGACCCGAAAGAACCGCACGGCCCACCGGTGCACGCGACTCGTGCCGGTGGCCGGGAGCTTCAGGCTCACCGGTCGCAGCGGCCCCAACAGGTTCCACTTCACCGGTCGAATCGGCGGGCACAAGCTCAAGCCGGGCCGCTACCGGCTCGCCGCCATCCCGACCGCCGGCGGCCTGCGCGGACGCGCCGCGAGCGCCGGATTCAGGATCAAGAGCTAGCCGGCCGCACGCCGCCCCGATCAGAGACGGCGTGCGCGTGCCGGAGTCAGTTGCTCAGAACCGGTTCGTGTACAGGTCGCAGTGGACGCCGAGGCCGAAGCTCGACTTGACGACCTTGCAGCTCGTGGCGCCGTTGATCGACTGGTTGGCGCTCGGGACGACCACGAACACTCCGCGGGCAGGCTTCTCCTGGAAGTAGATGTTGACCGCAGACCAGATGTACAGCGACGGGTTGGACTCGTTGATGACGGTGGCCGACTGGCCGCTCGAGGCCGTCTTCATGACGCCCTTGTAGAACTTGCCCTTGCCGTCGAACTTCTTGGCGCTCTCGGCAAGGAAGGCCTGGCCGTAGAGCTCGACCGAGCGCGAGCAGCCGATCCCGGCGAACCAGCGGGCGGTCACCGACTTCTTGTTCGATGCCTGCGTCTTCTTGGTCGTGAAGTTGACCGAGCACTGCACGGCCGAGATCGGGATGTTGGCGATGTGGGCATCGCCCGCAGCGTGACCCGAGACCGCGCTCCCGCCGAGCACCGTCGCCTTGCCGTTGGCAAACGACACGGCGATCAGCGGTGCCGTGGACGACGACGAACCGACACCCTTGTTCGGCTGCTTGTGCGCCGCCTTCGAGGTCGAGCCGATCGCCTTCAGCTGCTTGGACGAGGGCCCGCCGGATGCCGCGGCGAGACCCGTGGAGCCAGCCAGGGCTGCGACTCCGAAAGCTGTGAATGCGGCCACGCGCCGCCTGGACCATCCGGACATTTACGTCTCCCCGTGATTGAGATTGCGCCCCCGACGAACGGCCATGCTACTGCGCTCGCCTCCGATGGTGCCCCCAGGTCGGGCCGGACCGCGTCAATCGCTGATCTTGAAGCGGGACAGCGTGCCCGACATCTCGAGCACGCGCCTGGGCTGGTTGGGCACGCGGCGCAGGCGCAGCTCGTACCCGTGGTCCGAGGCGTGAAGCAGGGCCTGGATGAGAATGCGTACGCCGGTGCTGTCCATGAACGTGAGGTGCTGCAGGTCGACCACGATCTCCCGTGGCGCGAGCGCCTGTGCCTCTGCGAGCTCACGCTCGGCCTCGGCGGCGGAGGCCACGTCGATCTCTCCGCGCAACTCGACCAGCACGCGCCCATCGGCGTGAGTGCTCTCGACGATCAGCCCGCCCGGTGCAGCTCGATCAGGTTCGGTCAGGTCAGTCATGCAGGTGGTGAAAGCTACCTGCCGGGACAGATCGCCGATCGTCTGCGCTCTGGCGGGAAAGCCGGCGCGGCGCTTCGCTACTTGATCCGGAACTTCCGGATCGCCGGCGTCGCGTCGGGTCCGGCGAGCCCGATCGCCCGGGCCTCGAACGTGTACCGCCCCGCCTTGAGGTGCCGGTAGGTCTTCGGCGAGGTGCAGCTTTTGAACTTGAGCGCCGCCTTGCCGTGCGCGAGCGCACACTGGGTGCCCTTGGTCCTGCCCGTGGTCCCGAAGCGGAATGTCGCCTGATGATGCTTCGAGCTGATCTTGGCGTGGACGGCCGAGGTGTTCGGCGGCAGGAACTGGAGGTTGACCTCGACCTCACCCAGGCTGGAGAAGCTGTTGCCTGGGTTCTCGGGATCGACCTCCGCTTCGTAGTCGACGTCCAGCTCGTAGCTTCCCGCCGGCAGAGCTCCGGTGACGACGAAGGCGGGCGTGTTCGGAAGCCCGGACGCCGGGCAGTCGCCGCCCCGTTGCGCCGCGAACGACCTGCTCACCGGGCCGGACAGCTTGACCGTGATCACGGTGCAATCGTTCGGATCGCTGTTGTCGGCCAGCAGCGCACCCGAGAACTGGAATGGGGTGGAGGCGCTGGCCGCGAAGAGGACGCTCATCGAGCCGGTCGAATCGGCCACCGGGACGCCGGGGAGGGTGTTGTTCGCCTTGGTCGCGGTGGAGCGGACGCGGCCGGACAGCGAGATGCCGTTGACGGGCGCCACCGGGAACGGGGGCTGCGCCGAGGTCACGACCGTCGAGGCCTGCTGGGCGAACGCGTCGGCCTTGCCCTCGCCGCCGGTGAGCGTCGGCGGCAGCAGGTTCTCGGTGAAGCGGAAGAAGCTGTCGCCGTTCTTGTCCAGGCTGTTCGTCACGGTGCCGTTGAGCGCCTGGAAGGTGTCCAGGCTCGCATTGTTCTCGGACACCGTGACGACGGGAGCCGCCAACGCCGGCGCGACAGGCGCCGCCAGCGCGGCCAGCACTCCGCCAAGCGCGATTCTGATCCCGGTCCTCACGACGCCCGCCATCCTCCAAGCTCAGATCCCCAGGGCTCCTCTGTTCAGCATATGCCTAACGGACCAGGCGGTCAAGCGTCCGGCCGGCCTCGCACATCCGTCCGGAACCCTCTCGAAGGCGTGCGAACGCGCCGAAGATCCGCCCATGCCGGCAAGAACCCGCGACATCGTCTGCCTCCTTGTGTGTGCCCTGCTCGGCGCGATCGTGTGGGGCATCCACCAGACCTCGCTCTCGCATGCCACCCAGCGGCCGCTCAAGGTGGCCGTGATCGTTATCGGGCTGGTCGCGGTCGGAGCCTGGCGCGCTTGGCAGATCCGCCGCGCCGAGGCTGCGAGCCCGCCCGGCTCTCAGGCGAGCTGAATGTGGTCGGCCTCTGCCGGGCCCGGGAAGGGCCGGGTCAGGCCGAACTGGAGCAGCGTCGACTCCGGCACGCCCTCGACCCCCGGCGTGTCCGACGCCTCTCCATGGGTGTGGGGATCGTCGGCGAACCCGCCGACCTCCACCGAGTGCTGGGGCGTCCGGTAGCCGGATAGCCCGATCAGGTGCAGGTGCAGAGCCTTGGCCAGCGCATCGAGGCGGGCGGCGATCTCGGGCTCCTGCCCGACGCTGTAGTTGGTGCCAGGCGCAGGGAAGAAGCCGTACGGACCGCCGTGCGGGACGAAGCCGCCGCCCGTGAAATGCGCTCCGGCAGGGGCGGCAATCCCGAATGAGGCCTGCTGCGCCGCGGCCGCGCGCGCCTGTAACACGGCGAGCTGGTGCTGGACCTTGCGCAGCTGCGCCTGCTTGCGCGCCCGGTCACCGACGGCGACCCGTTCCTGCTTGAGCACCGCGAACTGGACGGTCGCAACCTGGTCGCGCTCGACCAGGATCGCGGCGGTTACTCGCTGCTGACGCGCCTGCGCGTCGGCCAGTCTCGCCGTCTGGGCGCTGACCTGGGACTTGATTCGGGCCACGAGCTTGATCACGTTCGCGTTCTGATGGGCGATCGAGCGCATCTGGTTGACGCGATCGAGCAGGTCCGAGAACCCGTGGGACTCGAGCACCACGCCGACGATGTCGGGCGAGGGCGATTCGTATTGGGAGATGAGCTGCGAGGCGAGGATGGCGCGGTCGCGCACGAGATCGTGCCGCAGCAGTCCAAGACGGGTCCGCGCGGCGTCGAGCTGGCCGCGGATCTGCAGGAGCGCGGCCCGCTGCACCGAGAGGCTCGACTGAAGCGCGCCCAGCCGCGACTCGAGATCGCGCAGCCTGCCGTGGTAGCCGGCGATCCGGCCGTTGTCAGCGTTGATCGACTGCTGGAGCGACTGCTGCTGTGAATTCAGGTCGGCGAGGCCGGCCGGAGCGAGCCGGAGGGCTCCGGCGGCGGCCAGTACGGCGACGAGCGCGATCGCGCCGCAGCGTGAGGCGGTGAAGCGGTGCATACGTGAGGATGGGGGACCGTGATCGATCGGTCCCGCCGTCCGGCGACGCTACCAGCTGTCGCCGATCGCGGCAGCAGTCGCAATCGTGCTTGCAGGGCTCGCGGGACGTCTCATGCCACCCCGCGGGCGACGCACAGCCGTTGCAGGCGCTCCATCGCGTCGGTCGCGCGATCGGGGAGCGTGTCCAGCGCGTTGGCAGCCAGGCGCAGATCATCGATCGTCACGTCGTGCGCCTCGAGTGCGAAGCGGCCGAGCCAGCGGACGGCGGCGCGCTCGTACCGTTCCGGATCGCCACCACGGAGGACGAGGCAGATCCGCAGGGCGTCGTCGAGCGCGATCCGGGGCAGCTCGCGGGCGGCGGCCGTCACCAGCGCCTCGTTGCCCGTCTGCAGGGCCCGGCGAAACCGGGTGTAGGGATTGCCGTCGCTCGTCACGAACATATGTTCGTATAACTGTCAAGCGATCGGCCACGTGACTTCCACGCCGAGCGTCCCCAAACTGAATGGGGCGGCGCCCCCCGGCGCCGCCCCATTCCGTACCCGCCTCCTGGGATCTATCGCGGCGGGATCACGCCCTCCGAGCGTGCTTTGGGGAATGCTTGTGATGGCTCGAGTGGTGCGAGCGCCGATGCTTCTTGTGGTGCTTGTGCGTCTTGTGCGCCTTGACCGCCTTGTGCGGTGCGCCGAGCAGCGACAGGGCGCGGTTCAGCGCCCCGGTCTGGGCTCCGGTCGAGCCACCGGCCGGCGCGGGGAGGTCGAGCAGGACCTTGAGCGGACTCGACTCGACCTGGGCCAGCGTCTCGCCGGCGTCGCCAGCGACCCCGCCGGCGACGATGTCGCCGACCGAGACGTCGCCCAGCGATCCGCCGAACAGGCTGGCCGAAGTCCCGCCGAGCACGAGCGTCTGGAGTCCGACAGTGAACGGGATCGGGCTCGAGCCGGCCGGAACGAGATCGGCGGGCAGCGACCGCGTCACGTTGACGGTCACGGTTCCCCCGACCGTGTCGGTGGCGGTGACCGTGCCGACGAACGCGTACAGCTGGTGTGCCTTCGGAGCGGCGCGGTCGAACACGGCAAGCGCCGGATTGGTGACCAGCGTGTCGATCGAGTCGCCAGGCGACCCCGTGAACAAGGCGACGAACTGGTCGCCCGGGGACATGTCGGCGACCGAGGCCGACCCGTCGTTGACGCGCATGCGCGTGTTCGAGTCGGTCGTGATCGTCACCTGTGTGGTGGTCGGCGGCTGGCCGAAGTAATCGCCATCGTCGCCGCCGCCGAACTCGTCGCCCTGCGCGCGGCGTGAAGGCGTTGGCGACGAATGAGCCGCTGGTGGCGTCGGTCGAAACGACCGTGCCAACGACGGGAACGACTGGACCCCCCGGTCCATCGGACGGTCCGAAACCGTCGGCGCTCGCGGCGGCCGTGCCAAGGGCAAGTGGCAGTGCCGCGACCAGCGTGATCAGCAGTTTCCTCATGGTGGCTCTCCTGCGGGCCTGACGGGCCGCTTCATGCGGCACAGAGCCTGCGTCGGCAGGCCGCGCCCGAATCACCGCATTTGAGAGCGCTCAACCGACGTTTGTTGGAGGCCACGGACACGAGGTAGGCTCCAATGGAAGAAGGAGAAATGGCGCTAAACGCGGCCGACCTCGAGACAGAACTGATCGACACAGTCTGCGCGCGGGTGCGCGAGCGGCTCCCGGACGAGCAGGTCGCGCCGTGCGAGGCGTTCGTGCGCCAGTACTACCACTGGGTGCCGGCCGAGGATCTGGCCGGCCGCAGCCCGCTCGACCTCTACGGGGCCGCGGTCGCGCACTGGAACCTGGGGCAGGTGCGCGAGCCGTCGCAGGCGAAGGTCCACGTCTACAACCCCGAGTTCGAGCATCACGGCTGGCAGTCGCCGCACACCGTGGTCGAGATCGTCAGCGACGACATGCCGTTCATCGTCGACTCGGTGACGATGGCGCTCGGGCGCCAGGGGTATGGAATCGACCTGGTCATCCATCCGGTGATCCGGGTGCGGCGCGACGAGCAGGGCCGCCTGATCGGAGGTGCTCGAGCCGGGCGCCGGGCGGGACGGCGCGGTCGCCGAGTCGATCCTCCACGTGGAGATCGCACGCGAGCCCGATCGTGAGCGCCTGCACCTGCTGCGCGAGCGCATCGACCGCGTGCTCGACGAGGTGCGCGTCACGTTCGACGACTGGAAGCCGATGCGAGAGCGAGCCGAGGCGCTGATCGCCGAGCTCGAGGACAGCCCGCCGCCGATCGACTCGCACGAGCTCGACGAGGTCAAGGCGTTCCTGGCCTGGGTGGCCGATGACAAGTTCACGTTCCTCGGCTACCGCGAGTACGAGCTCGTCCATGACGAGGGCGACTCGGGTCTGCGGGCGCTGCCCGACACCGGGCTCGGGATCCTGCGCAGGCCACCGCAGTCCCCTTACACGAAGCTCAGCCCGCGCGCCGCGGCGCTCGCTCAGGCGCCGCACGCGCTTGTTCTCACCAACGCCAACTCACGGGCCACGGTTCACCGCCCCGCGTACCTCGACTACATCGGCGTCAAGAAGTTCGGCGAAGGAGGGCGAGTCGTCGGCGAGCGACGCTTCCTCGGGCTGTACACGAGCTCCGCCTACAAGGCGCGGGCCGAGGACGTGCCGCTGCTGCGGGGCCGTGTCGCGGACGTGATGGAACGGGCCGGCTTCCCGCCCGACAGCCACGACGCGAAGGCGCTGCTGGAGATCATCGAGTCGTACCCGCGCGACTCGCTGTTCCAGACCGAGACGGATGAGCTGTTCGACATCGCGATGGGCATCCTCGGACTGGGCGAGCGCCAGCGGGTCCGCCTGTTCGTCAAGCGCGACCAGCTCGACCGGTTCGTCGTCTGCCTCGCCTGCATCCCGCGCGACCGGTTCAACACCGAGAACCGCGAGCGCGTCGGCCGGATCCTGCTCGAGGAGTTCGGCGGCACCCATCTGGACTGGACTCTGCAGCTCTCTGAATCACTGCTCGTCCGGGTCCACTACATCGTCCACTGCCCCGACGGCGTGGCCCCGGACTACGACGTGGCCGAGATCGAGTCGCGGATGGTGATCGCCACGCGCGCATGGAGCGACGACCTCCGGGACGCGCTCATCGAGGAGCACGGGGAGGAGCGCGGGTTGCGGACCTACCGGCGCTATGAGCGCGCGTTCCCGCCCGGCTACCGCTCGGACTGGGTCGCGCGCTCGGCCGTGGTCGACATCGGCCGGATCGAGGAGCTCAAGAGCTCGCACGAGCCGATCATGAGCCTGTACCGCCCGCTCGAGGCGCAGGAGGGGCTCGTGCGCTGCAAGCTGTTCAGCTCCGGCGGGGTGCTGCTCTCCGACGTGCTCCCGACCTTCGAGCACCTGGGCGCAAAGGTGGTCGACGAGCGGCCGTACGAGATCACTCCGGATGGCGCCGACCCGGTGTGGATCTATGACTTCGGGCTCCGGGTCGGGGCCGAGGACGTCGAGCGCGTTCGCGACGCCTTCCAGGATGCGTTCCTCGGCGTGTGGCGGGGGGAGCTCGAGGACGATCGGCTGAACGGGCTGGTGCTCGCGGTCGCGCTGAGCGCGCGCGAGATCACGGTGATCCGCGCCGTGGCCAAGTACCTGCGCCAGGCCGGCATCGCCTTCTCCGACCGCTACATGGAGCGCACGCTGCTGAACCATCCGGACATCGCGACGATGCTCGTGCGGCTGTTCGCGGCTCGCTTCGACCCCGACCGGCGCGATGCCCGCCGAGCCGAGGACACGGCGCGCGAGATCGAGCAGGCGATCGACGCGGTCGAGAGCCTCGACGAGGACCGGATCCTGCGCAGCTTCCTGGCCGTGGTGCGGGCGATGCTGCGGACGAACTTCTTCCGCCGCGACGAGCGCGGCCGCTCCCCGGCCTACATGTCGTTCAAGCTCGACCCGTCGCTGGTGCCGATCCTCCCGCTGCCGCGCCCCCGCTTCGAGATCTTCGTCTACTCGCCGCGCGTGGAGGGCGACCACCTGCGCGGCGGCAAGGTGGCCCGGGGAGGCCTTCGCTGGTCCGATCGTCGCGAGGACTTCAGGACCGAGATCCTCGGCCTGATGAAAGCCCAGATGGTCAAGAACGCGCTGATCGTCCCGGTCGGCTCGAAGGGCGGCTTCGTGGTCAAGCGGCCGCCGGCCGACGGCGGCCGGGAGGCGCTCCAGGCCGAGGCGGTCGAGTGCTACAAGACGTTCCTGTCCGGGCTGCTCGACCTGACCGACAACATCGTCGGCGGCGAGGTGGTCGGACCAGACCGCGTCGTCCGTTACGACGACGACGATCCCTATCTGGTCGTGGCCGCCGACAAGGGCACGGCGAGCTTCTCGGACATCGCCAACGAGGTCTCGGCGCGGTACGGCTTCTGGCTCGGCGACGCGTTCGCCTCCGGCGGCTCCCGCGGGTACGACCACAAGCAGATGGGGATCACGGCGCGCGGTGCGTGGGAGTCGGTCAAGCGCCACTTCCGCGAGCTCGGGACCGACATCCAACAGGAGGACTTCACGGTCGTCGGAATCGGCGACATGGCCGGCGACGTATTCGGCAACGGGATGCTGCTCTCACGGCACATCAAGCTGGTGGCCGCGTTCAACCACATGCACGTGTTCCTCGATCCTGACCCGGATCCCGAGGCGAGCTTCGAGGAGCGCCGCCGGCTGTTCGAGCTGCCGCGATCGACCTGGAGCGATTACGACGACGCGCTGATCTCGACCGGCGGCGGCGTGTATCCGCGCAGCGCCAAGTCGATCCGGATCTCGGACCAGGTCAAGGCGGCGCTGGGGATCGAGGCCGACAAGCTCTCGCCCAACGACCTGATCCGCGGCGATTCTGCGGGCGCCGGTCGACCTGCTGTGGAACGGCGGCATCGGCACCTATGTGAAGGCGTCGGACGAGACGCACGCCGACGCCGGGGACAAGACCAACGACGCGGTCCGGATTGACGGCTCGGAGCTGCGCTGCCTGGTCGTCGGCGAGGGCGGGCAACCTGGGTCTCACCCAGCGCGGCCGGATCGAGTACGCGCTCGATTCGGGCCGGATCAACACGGACGCGATCGACAACGCGGCCGGCGTCAACTGCTCGGACCAGGAGGTCAACATCAAGATCCTGCTCGACTCCCTGGTCGCCGCCGGCGATCTGACCGGCAAGCAGCGCAACGAGCTGCTGGTGGAGATGACCGATGCCGTCTCCGAGCGGGTGCTGTACGGGAGCTACACCCAGACGCAGGCGATGAGTCTCGCCCTGGCCCAGGCGGTGCCAATGGTCGACGTCCACGGTCGGCTTATCCGGTATCTCGAGCAGGTCGCGGGGCTGGATCGCGAGATCGAGTTCCTGCCCAGCGAGGAGGCGATCAACGACCGCAAGAGCGAGCATCGCGGTCTCGTCTCGCCCGAGCTCGCGGTGTTGATGGCGTACTGCAAGATCCACCTCTACACGCAGCTGCTGGAGTCCGACCTGCCCGAGGACGACTACCTCGCCCACGACCTCGAGCGCTACTTCCCGCCGCCGCTCCCGGAGCGCTACAGCGAGCAGATGCGCTCGCACCGTCTGCGGCGGGAGATCATCTCGACCGTCGTGGCCAACCAGCTCGTCGACCGAGCCGGCACGACGTTCGCGTTCCGACTGATCGAGGAGACAGGGGCGTCGCCCTCGCATCTGGCTCGCGGGTACGCGGTCGCGCGGGAGGTGTTCGACATGCTCCCGTTCTGGGAGGCCGTGGAGGGCCTCGACAATCAAGTCCACGCGCAGACGCAGCTCGAGATGCTGATCGAGGCTCGCCGCCTGGTCGAGCGCGCGACGCGCTGGCTCGTGCGCAACAACCCGCGCGGAATCGACATTGCGATCACCAATCGTTACTACAAGCCGGGGGCGGAGATGCTCTCGGAGGCGATGCCCGGTGTCCTCGACGGCGTCGACCGCGTGGCGTTCGACGCCCGGGTGGCCGAGCTCGAGGAGTCCGGCGTCCCGATCGCGCTGGCCAGGCGAGTGGCGGGGATGCCGTCGCAGCTGTCCGTGTTTGACATCGTCGAGGTCGAGCGGGCGACGAAGCGCGAGCTCGGCGTGGTCATGTCCACGCACTTCAGTCTCGGCTCGCGCCTCGAGCTCAACTGGCTGCGCGACCGGATCATTGAGCTGCCGCGCGCGAATCGCTGGCAGGCGCTGGCCCGCGCCGCGCTGCGCGACGACCTCTACAGCCTGCACCGCCTGCTCACCCGCGAGGTGCTCGAGACCGGCGGGCGCCACGCCGACTCCGACGAGGCGATCGAGGCATGGTCACACCGCAACGGCGCGGCGCTCGAGCGCTGCCTGAGCATGCTCGCCGACATCAAGGCGTCTCGCAGCTACGACACGACGACGCTCCCGGTCGCGCTGCGCGAGGTGCGCAACCTGATCCGTGGCGGCGCGATCGAGGGCGGCCCCCCGGGCGCTGCGTCGGCCACCATGGCCGGCTGACTAGGAGATCGCGACGCTACGGCTGTAGTACGTATGCCCGGCGGAATCGACCCAGGCGAGGCGGACGTGCCCGGCGGACCGGATCGGCTCGTACACGGCCAGGTAGCCCTCGGAGTTCGTGGTCTGGAGCGTCTTGACCGCCTTCCAGCGGTGTGACCCGGACGCCCGGTACTGGAGCACGGCTGACTGTCGCTGATGGTGGTTGGCCGGCCGCAGCTGGCCCCAGATGAAAACGCGGGACCCGTGGCGGGCGTGCGGGATCCAGATCGGAAGTCGATAGGCGGCATACGACGGCTTCTTCTTGCCGCTGGTGTAGCGAAGCCCGCTCTGGAACGTGCTCCAGTAGGCGCGGCTGCCGACGGCCGCGCCGGCGCGGGGACGGTCGTCGACGAGCAGGAATTGGGCAACGCTCTTGACCCGGGGGTTGCGGTAGGCGAGATAGTCGCTCTGGTTCAGCCACATCGCCTGCTCGCTCAGCGAGGTCTTCACGTACGGGTTCGGGGGATTGCTCTTGTAACCGAACTCGGTCATGTAGATCGGGACACCTCCGCGGCGGTGCTGCCCGTACGCACTGAACGCATGATCGACGGTTCGCTGGAGCCGGCCGAGGTTGGCGAACGTGATCCAGTTGGGGTCGGACATGGGCACGTTCGGCGGCTGGTCGAACGAGTAGGGGTGATAGGCCAGGCCGGTGCTCCGAAGCAGACCCGGGTGGCGGGCCTCGAAGGCGGAGCGGCTGCCCGACGATGGACAGCCGATCTCGCGTGCCGCACGCCCTGTGAGCGGGCGCGAGCGGGAATCGACGCAGTAGAGCTCCTGCATGAACGGGATCGGATAGATGTAGCCACGCGCCGCCAGCTCGCCGATCAAGATCGTGTCCGACGCGTGGCCGGTGACCGCGAGCCCGTGGTAGGCCGCGTCGACCAGATGGCGGTACATCGCCGGGGCGGTGTCGAACTGGCGGCGTCCGTGGACGGTGGTCCACTGCGGGTTCAGCCAGCCGGCCTCGTTGGGCTCGTTCCAGATCCCCCAGAAGTCGACCTTCGGGATCGGCGGCGTCGGATCGGTCGCGGTGGGGAACACGCCGGGGACGGTGACCGGCAGGTCGGGCACCGGATGCGGGCGGTCGCTCGCCGAGTGCGCGACGTAGGTTCCGCTGTAGCGGCGCGCCACGGCCTCAACGAACTTGCCGAAGTCAGAGGCCGACGGGGTCTGCGACGACGCGTAGCCCTGCGTTGGCTTGCCCTTCCCGACCGCCCACAGGGGGGCCGGCGGCACGATCTGGAGGTAGACCCCAAGGCCGATCGAGCGCGCGTAGGTGACGATCCGGTCCCAGCGCGCCCAGGCGCCCGGGGGGTACGCGTCCGGATTTGTGGCGTCGAAGTTCGGCTTGTGCGTGGAGGCCGCGTCGGGGGCGACGAGCGACCACACGACCGAGACCTTCACGCGGTCGACCCCCAGGGCCTTGATCTCTGACAGCGCCCGGGCCACGTGGCCGGCGTCGGAGTAGATGAACTGGTCGTCGTCCATCAGGATCGACTGCTGCGTGTGCGAGGCCAGCGCATGGGCCGGCAGCACGCACAACAGCGCGCAGACGGCCAGTGCCGTCCTCGAGATCCTCCGTCGGACGCCCATCCGCCAAGATGTTAGAGGCCGATCTGCGCCGGCCGCGCCGGGGCCCTGAATCGACTGAGGTCACCGGGCGGCTCTGCGGCGCAGAAGCGATCCAAGCGCGAACGCTCCGAGGTCGATGACCGTGGCGAGCAGGAACGCGACCGGCCCGGTGACGGCGCGGGCTGCGAGTCGCCTGAGCATCGCCTCAAGCTATCGTCTGCGCCGAGTACCCATGCCCTCGTCGCTGAAGACAACCGTCACCGAGCTTCCGGAGTCGCGCGTGCGCGTGCAGGCGGAGGTGCCCGCCGACGAGGTCGAGCGCCGCGTCCAGCAGGCCGCCCGACAGCTGGGAGCGCAGATGCGGATCCCAGGCTTCCGCAAGGGCAAGGTGCCGCCGCCGGTCGTGATTCGTCGTCTCGGCCGCGACACCGTGCTCGACGAGGCCGTGCGCTCGTCGCTGGGTTCCTGGTACGTCGACGCAATCGACGGGGCCGGGATCACCCCCGTCGGAGAGCCGGACCTCGACCTCGGGGACCTCCCCGCGGAAGGCCAGCCGCTCGCGTTCTCGATCGAGATCGGGGTGCGGCCACGCGCGTCGCTGAACGAATACAAGGGCCTCGAGGTCGGACGGCGCGAGCCGCACGTGGAGGACGAGGCCGTGGACGCCGAGGTCGAGAGCCTGCGTGACCGGTTCGCGACGCTCGAGACTGTCGAGCGCGCGGCCGAGAAGGGCGATCACGTGGTGATCGACTATGTCGGCAAGATCGAGGACGAGCCGTTCGACGGCGGCGAGGGGCGCGACCAGCTGCTCGAGCTCGGTTCGGGACGCCTGATACCCGGCTTCGAGGAGCAGCTCGTCGGCGCCGGGGCAGGGGTGCAGCGGGCCGTCGAGGTCACGTTCCCCGACGATTACCCGGGCGAGCTCGGCGGCAAGGCGGCGACATTCGACGTGACCGTCAGCGAGGTGAAGGCCAAGCGCCTGCCGGAGCTCGACGACGACTTCGCATCTGAGGCGAGCGAGTTCGACACGCTCGACGAGCTTCGCGCCGACATCTCCAAGCAGCTCAGCGAGGCGGACGAGCGCGCGATCGAGCGCGAGTTTCGCGAGGCCGTGGTGGATGCGGCCGCCGCGGAGGCCGACATCGAGATCCCCGAGCAGTTGGTTCACGCGCGCGCACACGAGCTGCTCGAGCAGACGCTGACCGCGCTGGCCCGCCAGGGGATCTCCAAGGACGCCTACCTCCGGATCGCCGGCAAGGACGAGGAGACGCTCGCCCACGAGGCCGAGCCCGAGGCCGCCAAGGCACTGCGGCGCGAGGCCGTGCTCGAAGCGGTTGTGGAGGCGGAGGGGATCGAGCCGACCGACGAGCGGCTGCTCGAGGAGCTCGAGCCGGCGGCCGAGCGCGCCGGCGGCTCGCCCCAGGAGCTCCTCGAACGCGTGCGCAAGAATGGTCAGCTCGAGCGACTCCGCACAGACGTGGCCGAGACGATGGCGATCGAGCTGCTGGTCTCCGAGGCCAAGCCGATCAGCGTCGAGCAGGCGAAGGCACGCCAGAAGCTGTGGACTCCGGGCAAGGAGGACTCGGAGGGCGGAGCGGGCCAGATCTGGACGCCGGGCTCCTGACGGGACCGCGGTAGTGACCCGGAGGGGCGCCCTCGGGCGATTGCTACATTCGGCAGGAATCCGGGCGTACAAGCAAAAGAAGCGAGGACCATGAGCCCACTCGTACCGATGGTCGTCGAGCAGACCTCCCGTGGGGAGCGCGCGTTCGACATCTATAGCCGCCTTCTGAACGAGCGGATCATCTTCCTGGGGACCCCGGTCGACGATCAGATCGCCAACCTGATCGTGGCCCAGCTCCTCCACCTGGAGTCTGAGGACCCGGACAAGGACATCTCCGTCTACATCAACTCGCCCGGCGGATCGGTTTACGCGGGCCTGGCGATATACGACACCATGCAGTTCATCAAGCCCGACGTGCAGACCATCTGTGTCGGGATCGCGATGTCGATGGGCGCCCTGCTCCTGTCAGGCGGCGCGGCCGGTAAGCGGATGGCTCTGCCCAACGCGAAGATCCTTATCCATCAGGTTTCGTCCAGCTTTCAGGGCCAAGCTACAGATATTGAGATCCACGCTAAAGAGATCATCGACGTCCGCCGACGCCTGGATGAGATCATTGCCAAGCACACGGGGCAGGACCTGGACAAGGTCCGTGCTGACACCGAGCGGGATTACTTCATGAGCTCTGAGGAGGCCAAGGACTACGGAATCATCGACCGCGTGATCTCGCAGCACTAAGCGGCTAGTCTTAGGTGCGGCGAGTTCGGGCGGTTACGCTTCGTACTCCGGGAGAGGAATCGCATGGCACGTCCGACGGACTCCAACGAACAGCTTCTCTGCAGCTTCTGCGGCAAGTCGCAACGTCAGGTCAAGAAGCTGATCGCGGGCCCAGGCGTCTACATCTGCGATGAGTGCATCGATCTCTGCAACGAGATCATCGACGAGGAGCTCACCGCTCCGCCAAGCTTTGACATCGAGAACCTCCCCAAGCCGCGGGAGATCTACGGCGTCCTGAACGAGTACGTGGTTGGACAGGAGCAGGCCAAGCGCTCGCTCTCCGTCGCCGTCTACAACCACTACAAGCGCGTCCAGATGATGCAGTCCGATGACAACGACATCGAGCTGCAGAAGTCCAACATCCTCCTGCTCGGCCCGACCGGCTGCGGCAAGACGCTGCTCGCCCAGACGCTGGCGAAGATCCTCAACGTCCCGTTCGCGATCGCCGACGCGACCGCGCTGACGGAGGCCGGCTACGTCGGGGAGGACGTGGAGAACATCCTGCTCAAGCTGATCCAGGCTGCCGACTACGACGTCAAGAAGGCGGAGACCGGGATCATCTACATCGACGAGGTCGACAAGATCGCCCGCAAGGCCGACAACCCGTCGATCACGCGTGATGTCTCGGGCGAGGGCGTGCAGCAGGCGCTGCTCAAGATCCTCGAGGGGACCACGGCAAGCGTCCCGCCCCAGGGAGGCCGTAAGCATCCTCACCAGGAGTTCCTCTCGATTGACACCACCAACGTGCTGTTCATCTGCGGCGGTGCGTTCGCGAACCTCGACAAGGTGATCGAGCGCCGGATCGGGCATCAGGGGGTCGGCTTCGGCTCGGTGATCCAGTCCAAGGATCAGCGCGACACCGGCGAGATCTTCGAGCACTGCCTCCCCGAGGACCTGATCCAGTACGGCCTGATCCCAGAGTTCATCGGCCGCCTGCCTGTGATGTCGGCGATCCACCAGCTCTCGCGCGACGAGCTGATGCAGATCCTGACCGAGCCGCGCAACGCACTGGTCAAGCAGTTCCAGCGCTTCTTCCAGTTCGACGGGATCGAGCTGGTGTTCGCCGACGACGCCCTGACCTCCGTCGCCGACAAGGCGCTCGAGCGTGAGACCGGCGCCCGGGGGCTGCGTTCGATCATCGAGGAGGTCCTGCTCGAGGTCCAGTTCGAGCTCCCCTCCCGCCGGGACGTACAGAAGTGTGTGGTGACCAAGGAGACGATCGACAAGGCCACGCCTCCGACGCTCGTCACGGTCGCTACTCCCGAGGAAGAGGCGGCCTAGAGGCGAAAAGGCCCCCGCGCGGCGGAGGCCTTTTCACACTGCCGGGGGGCTTCGAATCCTCCCCGGCAGAAGCTCGTCGGTCATGATGAACGGATCCCGCGGGCCGGGTGCGACGAAGTTGTTACCCGGCTCCAAACTCCACATAAACACGGCCTCCTAGACTCCGTTCCTCGATGAGCGACCTCGAACAGAAGACCCGCTACGACCCCTCCGCCGTCGAGCCGCGGATCGCGCGGGCGTGGCTCGATTCCGGCCTGTTCCACCCCGAGCCGACGGGTGCCGCGGCGGAGAACTACTCGATCGCCATCCCTCCGCCGAACGTGACCGGGCTGCTGCACATGGGCCACGCGCTGAACGACTCGGTGCAGGACTGTCTGATCCGCAACCAGCGTCTGCGCGGCCGGCGGGTCAAGTGGATCCTCGGAACCGACCATGCCGGGATCGCCACCCAGACGCAGGTGGAGCGCGCGCTCGCCGAGGAGGGCGCGGACCGGGCCGAGCTCGGGCGCGACGCGTTCGTGGAGCGGGTGTGGAAGTGGCGCGCCCAGTACGGCGGCGCGATCATCGAGCAGCTCAAGCGCCTCGGCGCCTCCTGCGACTACAGCGAAGAGCGGTTCACGCTCGATGACGAGTACGTGCAGGCGGTCCTGCGCGTGTTCGTCGCCCTGTACGAGAAGGGCTACATCTACCGCGACCGGTACCTGGTCAACTGGGATCCGGGGAGCCGCTCGGCGATCTCGGATCTCGAGGTCGAGGACGTCGAGGTGACCGACCAGCTCTACTACATCGACTATCCGCTCGTCTCCGGGTCGGGCGCGATCACGGTCGCCACGGTGCGACCGGAGACGATGCTCGCCGACACGGCGATCGCCGTGCACCCCGACGATGAGCGCTATCAGCGCCTGATCGGCGAGAGCGCGATCCTGCCGCTCGTTGGGCGCCGGCTGAAGATCATCGCCGACGAGTACGTCAAGCCGGAGTTCGGCACCGGTGCGCTGAAGATCACGCCCGGGCACGACCCCAACGACTTCGAGATCGGCCGGCGCCATGGCCTGGCCGAGATCACCGTGATCGGCGAGGACGGCCGGATCACCCCCGAGGCCCCCGAGCAGTTCATCGGCCTGAGCGTGAGCGAGGCCCGCGACGCCGTGGTCGCCGCCCTGCAGCGTGACGGCCTGCTCGCGCGAACCGAGAGCTACACCCATGCGGTCCCGTTCTCCCACCGCTCCGGCGAGCGGATCGAGCCGCTCGTCTCGCTGCAGTGGTTCATGCGCATGGACCGAGCTCGCCAAGCCCGCGATCGACGTCGTCCGCGACGGCCGGCTCCGGATCTACCCCGACTCCGAGCGCCGGCGCTACCTCGACTGGCTCGAGAACATCCGCCCCTGGTGCATCTCGCGCCAGCTGTGGTGGGGGCACCGGATCCCCGTCTGGTACCGCGGCAGCGAGGTCCATGTCGGGACCACGGACCCCGAGGGCGAGGGCTGGGAGCGCGATCCCGACGTCCTCGACACGTGGTTCTCGAGCGCGCTGTGGCCGTTCGCGACCCTCGGGTGGCCCGGCGACACGCCCGAGCTGCGCGCGTTCTACCCCACCGACGTGCTCTCGACCGCCCGCGACATCATCTTCCTGTGGGTCGCGCGGATGGTGATGATGGGGATCGAGTTCACCGGCCAGGTCCCGTTCACCGACGTCTACGTGCACTCGATCATCCAGGCGCCCGACGGGCGGCGAATGTCGAAGTCGCTCGGCACCGGGATCGATCCGATGGCGCTGATCGAGGGCGGTCCGCGGCCGCCCGCGTTCTCGGAGGGAGGTGACTTCCCCGCCTACGGCGCCGACGCCACGCGCTGGGGACTGCTGGCGATGTCCTCGGGCCAGGACGTTCGCTTCAGCGAGGAGAAGGTCGCCCAGGGTCAGCAGCTGACCAACAAGCTGTGGAACGCCTCGCGGCTGATCCTGCTGCGGATCGATCCCGAGGTCCGGCCCGCGGTCATGCCGGCGACGGTGGAGGACCGCTGGATCCTCTCGCGGCTCGAGCGGGCCAAGGCCTCGATCTCCGCGCGGATCAACGCCTACGACTTCTCCCACGCCGCGCTCGGGCTCTACGACTTCGTCTACGGCGAGTTGTGCGACTGGTACCTCGAGCTGGTCAAGCCGCGCCTGTATGACGGCGAGGTGGCGTGCGCCCAGACACTGCTGCACGTGCTCGTGGAGACGCTGGCGCTCGCCCACCCGATGATCCCGTTCGTCACCGAGGAGATCTACCGCTACGTCCCCGGGAGCGAGGGGCTGCTGGCCGCGGGCATCCCCGAGAGCGAAGCGTTCGTCCCCGACAGCACCGCCGAGGAGGCACTCGCCCGGGCGATCCAGGCCGTGCAGGCGCTGCGCGGCTGGCGCGACCACGCCGGCGTGCGGGCCGCCGCGCGGGTTCCGGCCCGCCTGGCGGCGAGCGGCTACGACGAGACGGCCGAGCAGGTCGCCCGGCTCGCGCGCGTCGAGCTCTCCGCCGACGGCGGCGATCCGGTGGCCTCCGTTCCCGTGCCCGGCGGGGCGATCGAGATTCTGCCGACCGACGAGTTTGATCCCACCGCGCTCGAGCGCAAGCAGGCGGGCGAGCGCAGCCGGATCGAGGTGGAGATTGAGCGCTCCGAACGCAAGCTGGCCAACGACGGGTTCGTCGCCAAGGCCCCCGCCGAGCTCGTGCAGGGGGAGCGTGACAAGCTCGCTCGCCTGCGCTCCGAGCTGGAGGCGCTGTGAGCGCGCCGCCGACCCTCGTCGAGGCCGAGCGCTACCTGCTCTCGCTGGAGCTGTTCGGAATGCGCTTCGGCCTGGACCGGATGCGCCGCCTGATGACCGCGCTGGGACACCCGGAGCGGCAGTTTGACTCGATCCACGTGGTCGGCACGAACGGCAAGTCCTCGACCGTGCGCATGATCGCCGCGATCCTGGCCGAGCACGGGCTGCGCACCGGCAGCTACCTATCACCCCACCTGGTGTCGTTTGCCGAGCGCATCCGCATCGGCGATGAGGATCTCGATCCCGCATCGTTCGGCGCCGCGGTCGGACGCGCCGCCCGCGCGGCCGAGCTCGTCGACCACTCGCTCGCCGAGGGCGACCGGGTCACCCAGTTCGAGGCCCTGACCGCGGCGGCGTACTCGGAGCTGGCCAGGCGGGACGTGGAGGTTGCGGTGATCGAGGCCGGCCTCGGCGGCCGGTTCGACGCCACCAACGTGATCCCGTCGAAGGTGCAGGTGCTGACCAGCGTCGGACTCGAGCACACGCGCTGGCTGGGGCCGACGATCGCCGACATCGCCCGGGAGAAGCTCGACGTCGTCCAGCCCGGCGCGACGCTCGTGCTCGGGACCGGATTGCATCCGGACGCGCTCGAGATCGCCGACGCCGTGGCAAGTGAGCGAGGCGCCACGGTGCTGGTGGCGGGCTCGGACCCCGAGGTGCCGGTGGCGGCCCTGGGGGCATTCCAGCGCCGAAATTTCGCCCTGGCGCGAACGGCCGCGGCAGCCTATCTCGGATCCCTGCGCCCGCAGGCGGTCGCCGCCGCGGCGGCCTCAGTCCTTGTTCCGGGCCGTCTGCAGGTGGTCGACCGTGACCCGCTGACGCTGCTCGACGGCGCCCACAACCCGGACGGGATGAGCGCGCTGGCCGAGTCACTGCCCGATCTGCTGCGCGGTCACGACCGGCTCGTGGCCGTCATCTCGATCCTTGACGACAAGGATGCGGCGGGGATGCTGCGGGCGCTGCTCCCAGCGTGTGATGCGGTCGTCCTCACGAGCAGTCAGAATCCTCGCGCCTTGCCACCACCGACGCTGCAATCGCTGAGCGGTCAGCTATCCGGTCCGCCCTCCGAGGTGGTCCGTGATTCGCGCGCTGCGCTCGCCCGTGCTCGCGAGCTCGCCGGCCCGGGCGGCGTGGTGCTGGCAACCGGCTCCATCTACCTCGTCGCCGACCTGCTGACACCGGCCGGCGACCGCCGCGCATCGATGCTGTGAACGAGCAGGACGAACACCCAAGCTTCCTGACGATGATCGGCCTCGTCGCGCTGATCGTGGCGGTCGTTATCTTGGTCTTCTTCGGGATTGGGTACCTATTTGGGAGACTGTTCCTCTAGCGTCGCCGGAGCGGTACGACCACCGGGACCACTACACTCGCCAACTTAATGCTCTCGCTGGCCGGCATTTTCGGGATCAAGAACAGCACGATCAACCTCGTGGTGTCGCTGCTGATCCTGTTCCTCGTGGTGATCTGGTTGGCCCTGGTCTACTGGACCTATGCCGACGCGCGCCGCGGATCGGCGACCCGATGCTGATCGGGTGTGCCACCGCGGCGTCGCTGTTCCCGTTCGTCGGGACGATCGTCTACATGATCGTGCGACCGCCCGAATATCTCGACGACGTGCGCGAGCGCGAGCTCGAGATGCAGGCGGCGGAGGCTCGGCTCGCCGAGCTCGGATATCACCTCTGCCCGCATTGCGACTACGAGGTCGAGAAGGACTTCCTGCGCTGCCCGAACTGCATGCGCAAGCTCAAGGATCCGTGTGCCACGTGTGGCAAGCCGCTCGATCCGAGCTGGAAGATCTGCCCGTTCTGCGAGTCCGAGATCGGGGCGCCACCGCCGGCGCCGCGTCGTGCCCGTCGTCGCCGCGAGACCTCCGAGCAGCCTGCGGCGGGCACCGTTCCGGTCTCCGGCACGGCGCCCGAGGCCGGCACCTCCACAGCAACCTAGTGTCCTAGGCCGCACATGGAGCGCACGCTGATCCTTGTCAAGCCCGATGCCTTCGCGCGCAATCTGACCGGCGAGATCATCGCCCGTTTCGAGCGCAAGGGACTCCGACTCGCCGCGCTCAGGCAGATGACGATGACGCGCGAGTTGGCCGAGCGCCACTACGCCGAGCACGACGGCAAGCCGTTCTTCGAGGAGCTGGTCAGCTTCATCACCTCAGGCCCGCTGGTCGCGATGGTGCTCGAGGGCGAGCAGGCCGTGGAGGCCGCGCGCCAGGTGATCGGCGCCACCAACCCGCTGCAGGCGACGACGGGCTCGATCCGGGGCGACTACGCGATCGCCGTCGGCCAGAACATGGTCCACGGCTCGGACTCGACCGAGTCGGCCGCGCGCGAGGTTGCGCTGTTCTTCGAAGAGCTCAGCTGACCGCGGGGTGCGCGCGCTGATCCTCGCCTCGCGCTCGCCGCAGCGCAGGGCGATCCTCGAGCAGCTCGGGGTCGAGTTCGAGATCCGCGTGCCCGACGTGGAGGAGCTCGAGCACGGGCCGCCGAACGAGGTTGCGATCGAGAACGCCTACCGAAAGGCGAGCCCGATCGCGGCGGACGCCGCGGATGCCGTCGTGCTCGGCGTCGACACGGTGGTCAGTGTCGGCAGCACCCTGTACGGCAAGCCGGACTCGCCGGAGCAAGCCTGGGCCACGCTGACGGCGCTCGCCGGCCGCCGGCACATCGTGACCAGCGGCGTGTGCGTGATCGACCCCGAGCGCGGGCCGCGGACGGCCGCCGCCCAGACGCTGGTCGAGTTCCGAGCCCTGGACGAACGGCTGGTCGACTGGTACGTCGCGGGCGGCGAGTGGCGGGAGCGCGCGGGCGGCTACGCGATCCAGGGTCGAGGCGCGGCGCTGGTCGCGGGGATCGAGGGCGACTACTCGAATGTCGTCGGGCTACCGGTCCCAACCCTGCTCGAGCTGCTGCCCGATCTGCTCTGAGTGCGCGGCCCGCGGTCGTCGGTGGCGCCCTGAGCGGCCTCTTTACTCGCCGTTTAGCCATTTTCCAGCAGTTTTCTCGCTCACGAGCCAGGCGGCGCATGTTCCTGACGCACGGGTGTTCGATACACTCACGCCAGGACGGAGCGGGCAGCCCGGGCGCGGCCCTTGCCGCATCTCGCCGCATCGTCCGCCGCTTTCCCCTGACCTATGGGCTTCTTCACGTACCTAACCGGCTTCGGTGGCCGCGACATGGCGGTCGATCTCGGGACCGCCAACACGCTCGTGTACGTTCGCGGCCGCGGGATCGTGCTCTCCGAGCCCAGCGTGGTGGCGGTCGATTCGCGCACCGGGGAGGTGCACGCGGTCGGAATCGAGGCGAAGCGGATGCTCGGGCGCACGCCTGGCACGATCTCGGCGATCCGGCCGCTCAAGGACGGCGTGATCGCCGACTTCGAGGTCACGGAGGAGATGCTCAGGCACTTCATCCAGAAGGTCCACCAGAACCGGTGGGCGCACCCTCGCGTGGTCGTGTGCGTCCCCAGCGGCGTGACCGGGGTCGAGAAGCGTGCCGTGGAGGAGGCCTGTCTGTCCGCCGGAGCCCGTCAGGCGTACCTGATCGAGGAGCCGATGGCGGCTGCGATCGGCGCCGGTCTCCCGGTCGGGGAGCCGACTGGCTCGATGGTCGTCGACATCGGCGGTGGCACCAGCGAGGTCGCCGTGATCTCGCTTGGCGGGATCGTCGTCTCGCAGTCGATCCGCGTGGGCGGGGACGAGCTCGACGAGGCGATCATCAACTACGTCAAGCGGGAGTACAAGCTGCTCATCGGCCAGCAGACGGCCGAGGAGGTCAAGCTTGAGATCGGCTCGGCCTTCCCGATGAGCGAAGAGGTGCAGGCCGAGATCCGCGGGCGGGATATGGTCTCGGGGTTGCCCAAGACCGTGGTGCTGACAAGCGAGGAGATCCGCGGCGCGCTCGAGGAGCCCGTATCGCAGATCATCGACGCGGTGAAGGAGACGCTCGACCGCACACCGCCCGAGCTTGCGTCGGACATCATGGATCGTGGCATCATGCTTGCGGGAGGCGGTTCGCTGCTACAGGGTCTCGAAGAGCGTCTGCGTCACGAAACGCAGATGCCGGCACACCTGGCGGAGTCCCCGCTGACGTGCGTTGCGGTGGGATCGGGACGGTCATTGGAGGAATTCGAGGCGATCCACCGTTCGAGCAAGAATTCACGTAATCGTCGCCGCCGGTAATAGGTTCCGGCCTGTTACCTGAGGCAATGAGCACACACTTTTCGGAGATAGCCATCTCGTGCATGACAAGCAAGTTCGGCGGCGGCGCGCAGTGCTCGCGCTGCTCGTCGGCATTTCCCTGATCCTGCTGACCGCATACTTCGGCGAGTCGCCCAACAGCCCGCTGCACACCGTGCAGCGCGGGATCGTCGAGGTCCTCTCGCCGATCCAGGAGGGCGCCAGCAAGGTGCTCAAGCCGGTGCGGGACATCGCCGGGTGGTTCTCGGACACGATCCACGCCAAGTCCCAGGCCGATCAGCTCCGCAAGGCCAACCTGAAGCTGCAGGGCGAGGTCGCCCAGTACAAGCAGGCCTGGATCGAGAACCAGCAGCTGACCAAGGAGGTCGGGCTCGACAACAGCCTCGGCATCTCCTCCTACAAGCCCGTCGGCGCGCAGGTGATCTCCCGCGACCCGACGCTCTGGTACCTGACCGTCGAAGTCGACAAGGGCTCCGACGACGGCGTGCGGGTCAATAACCCGGTGCTCGGCGACGGCGCCCTCGTTGGCAAGGTCACGACCGTCGCCCCGACGGTGTCGATCGTCACGCTGATCACCGACCACTCCTCGGCCGTGACGGCCCAGGTCCAGGACCAGTACGGCGACACCGGGGTGCTGATACCGGCGGTCGGGAACCCGAACCAGCTGCTGCTTCAGTACCTGCCCCGGCACGCGCCGATTCAGGTCGGCCAGCAGGTGGTCACGGCCGGCTTCAAGTCGGGCCCGCTCGACTCGCTGTTCCCGGCCGGGATTCCGATCGGGCAGGTCTCGGGCGCCAACCAGAACACGCTGATCAACAACGGTCAGGTGCAGGTGACGCCCGCCGCCGATCTCCGCCACCTGCCGGCGGTGCAGATCCTGACCGCCCCGCACGCAGGCGCCGTCCACGCGCAGGTGCCATGAACGAGTCATTCAAGCTCCCCGTCCGCCTCGTCGCGCTCGGCTTCGTGACCGTCGTGCTTCAGGAGGCCGCGATCTCGCAGATCTCGGTCTTCGGCGTGAGCGCCGACCTGACCCCACTGGTCGTGATGTCGGTCGGGCTGCTCACGGGGTCGATGTTTGGCGCGATCACCGGCTTCGGGATCGGACTGTTCGTGGACATGGTGCTCGTGCAGACCCTCGGGGTGACCTCGCTGCTCTACATCGCGATCGGCTACTGGTCCGGGCGGTTGCGTGAGCTGCGCGATCCGGCCCACGGGCTGGTGCCGCTCGCGCTCGGCGCCGCGGCGACCGCGTTCGCGGGCATCGGCATGGCCCTGATCCAGTTCCTGCTCGGAGTCGATGCGCCGGTGAGCCTGCTCCTGCTCCAGCAGATCTTCATCTCGATCCTCGTCAACACCCTGATCGCGATCCCCGTCTACGCGGTGGTCCGGCGGATCGTCGAGCCCGCACTGCCTCAGGATCCGAGGCGCCGCCGCCGGCGCGCCTACACGACCGGCGGGCTCAGCCCGCTCCAGCGGCCCTCCGAGCGGCTCGGCCCGATGCCCCGCACGAGCAGATGATCCAGCTCCCCGAAGACCGACGTCCGCCCCTGACGCCGCAGCTCGCCCTGCGCGTGGCCGTGCTGGGCAGCTTCGCGCTGGCGCTGTTCGCGATCATCTTCTTCCGCCTCTGGTTCCTGCAGGTGCTCTCGGGCGACAAGTACCTGCAGGCGGCGAGCGTCAACCGCGTGCGCGACATCGGGATCCCGGCTCCTCGAGGCGAGATAGTCGACCGCGCGGGGAACATCCTCGTCGACTCCAAGCCGGCGATCGCGGTCCAGATCTCCCCGCCGGACCTGCCGCATTCAGCTGCCGGCGCGGCGCCACCTGTACCGCAGCCTGGCTGGCGTGCTGAGCGTGAGCACGACGCCGAAGCGCTGTCAGGTTCCGGGCAAGGGCGTCAAGCACCTCGCGCCGATTCCGTGCGCGGTGGCCCAACAGGTGGCGCTTCTGCCCTACGCGAACGTGACGCTCAAGACCGACGTGCCAAGCGATGTCCTCTACTACCTCTCCGAGCGCCAGGAGCAGTTCCCCGGGGTCCAGATCGAGCAGGTCTGGCTGCGCCGCTACCCGCTGCACGATCTCGCCGCCCAGCTGTTCGGAACCGTCGGGCCGATCACTCCGCAGGAGGTCAAGCAACCGCGCTACCGGGGCGTGTCGCGTCAGGCGATCGTCGGGCAGTCCGGGCTCGAGTGGTACTACGACAAGTATCTCCGCGGCGAGGATGGAGCGGACAAGGTGCAGGTCGACGCGCTCGGCCGCTTCCGTGGCTACCTCTCCCAGGTCAAGCCGACGGCCGGCCACACGCTCAAGCTGTCGCTGGACCTGGGCCTGCAGAAGGCCGGCCAGCAGGCGCTCGCCCAGGCGATCGCCAACAACCCGCCGGCCCCCGCGGGAGCGTTCGTCGCGCTGAACCCGACGAACGGCGAGGTCTACGCGATGGGCTCCTATCCGACCTTCGACCCGAACATCTTCACCAAACCGGTCCCGGAGTCGGTCTATCAGCAGCTCAACAATGCCTCGAGCGACTACCCGCTGTTCAACCGCGCGATCCAGAGCTCGTACCCCACCGGCTCGACGTTCAAGGGCATCACCTCGACCGCGGCGCTTCAGAGCGGCGCCTGGACACTGGGCGACACCTATGACGACACCGGCGTCTACCAGAACGGCCCCGGGGACACCCGCCACAACGCCGGCCACGCGTCCTACGGCGTACTCAACCTGACCCAGGCGATCATGGTCTCCTCGGACGACTTCTTCTACAACCTCGGTCGGCTGATGAACAGCGACACCCCGAAGGGCGGCGCGCTGCAGAAATGGGCGCGCGCGTTCGGGATCGGCCGCCCGACCGGGATCGACCTCGGCGGCGAGAACGGTGGGATCCTGCCCACCCCCGAATGGCGCGCCAAGCGCGACAAGCTCGAGCTCGAGTGCGAGCGCGGAGCTGGGCCGTTCCGCGGCCACGGGCGCCACACCACGTGCGGGATCGCCGACGGCCGCGCCTGGTCGGTGGGCGACAACGAGAACCTCGCCGTCGGCCAGGGCGACCTCGAGGCGACGCCGCTGCAGCTCGGGGTCGCCTACTCCGCGCTCGAGAACGGCGGCAAGGTCGTGCGCCCGCACGTCGGGCTCGAGGTGGACGCCCCGGACGGCACGCTGCTGCAGAAGATCGACCCGCCGCCCGCCCGCTTTGTCCACATCGCGCCCCAGAACCTGGACGCAATCCGCACCGGCCTGCACGAGGCGGCCTCGCAGCCCGGCGGGACCTCGGCCGATGTGTTCGCCGGCTGGCCGCAGAACCAGTACCCGGTCTACGGCAAGACGGGAACGGCCGAGCACCTGAACCAGGCCGACCAGTCGTGGTACGTCTGCTTCGTCCCCGATCCCGTCCGGCCGATCCTGGTCGTGGTGACCGTCGAGCAGGGCGGTTTCGGCGCCCAGGCGGCGGCCCCGGCGGCGCGACAGATCCTCTCTCAGTGGTTCATGGGCAAGCGCGGACAGTTCATCGCAGGATCGTCGAAGACCCTATGAGCGTCACTCCGATCAGAGCCACTGAGGAGGTCGCGGCACCGCGGGTGCGCACACTCGTGTTCGATCCGCTGCTGATGCTGGCCGCATTCGGGCTGGTGGCCTGCTCGTTGGTCACGCTCAAGGGCGCGACCAGCAACCTGATCCGCGGCCAACCGCTGTACTACGTCGAGCGCCAGGCGATCTACGCGGCGATCGGGCTGGTGGTGGCGCTCGTTCTGATGCGGATGGACTACTCGCGACTGCGTGAGTACAAGTTCGGGATGTACGGGCTGATCATCGCGCTCAACATCGTCGTGTTCGGGATGCCGGCCGTGCGCGGGTCGCAACGCTGGATCCCGCTTCCGTTCTTTCAGGTGCAGTCCTCCGAGTTCGGCAAGGCGCTGCTGATCGCGTCGCTGGCCGCGTTCACGGTGGACCGCTCGCGAAGGCTGAATGAGCGGCGCACGACGGCGCGGATCATGCTGCTGGCGCTGATTCCGGCGATGATCGTGATCCCGCAGCCGGACCTCGGCACGGGAATGGTCTACGTGGCGATCGCGTTCACGATCCTGTTCTTCGCCGGGACCTCGTGGAAGCAGCTGACCGCCCTCGTGGCGATGTTCGTGGTCGCCGTCGCGCTCGTGCTGGCCGTCGCGCCGGCGCTGGGCGTGCACGTGCTGAAGCCCTACCAGGTGCAGCGGCTGACCGGCTTCCTGAATCCATCCCACGATCCGAGCAACCAGACCTACAACATCACCCAGTCGATCACCGCGATCGGCTCTGGCGAGAAGACGGGACGCGGCGTCGCCCACGCGACGCAGACGAGCCTGCACTTCCTGCCGGAGAGTCAGACGGACTTTGTCTTCGCGGTGGTGGGGGAGACGTACGGCTTCGTGGGTGCCGCGCTCGTCCTCTCCCTGTACGCCCTCCTGATCTGGCGGGCGTTACGCATCCTCACGATGGCGAAGAACCTATACGGAACGCTGATCGTTGGCGGCATCCTCGCCATGATCATGTTCCAAGTGTTCGTGAACGTTGGAATGACGATCGGGATCATGCCGATCACCGGCGTACCCTTACCACTGATGAGCTATGGCGGCTCATCGGTTCTCGTGACTTTCATCGCCCTCGGGCTCCTGCAGTCGATTTACGTACAAGCACGGATCGCATCTGCAGGAAAGGGAAGGACCTTGATTTCTTGACATCCATTCATGTTCGCCTGCGCCGCACGTCGTGCGCCCGGCGAATTCGACTGCCCGCGCTGCCCCGCGTGCGCCGGGCGCCCAAATAAAAGGACTGACTGACAATTGAAGAAGCAAGTACTAGTCAGCGTTGACCGTGGGGAGACCCGGGTCGCGCTGATGGAGGCGACGGGTACCGTCGCCGCACGCAAGACCAGCTCCGGCGCGACCCGCCGGCGCCGCAAGACGACCAATCCCGCCGCGGGCTACCACGTCGCGGAGCTCTATCTGGAGCGCCGTGGCGCACGCTCGATCGTCGGCAACATCTACAAGGGCCGCGTCGACAATGTGCTCGCCGGCCTCGAGGCCGCATTCGTCGACATCGGGCTGGAGAAGAACGGCTTCCTGCACGTCGACGAGATCGTGCTCCCCGGCGTGGAGGCGCCCCGGCGCGGCCGTGGTGGCAGCCGCGAGGGCCGGCAGATCACCGACATGCTCAAGCCGGGCCAGGAGATCGTCGTGCAGGTGGTCAAGGACCCGCTGAAGACGAAGGGCGCACGCCTCTCGATGGATCTCACGATCGCCGGCCGCTACATGGTGCTCGCGCCCTACGGCGAGGGCGTCGGCGTCTCGCGCCGGCTCGAGGACAAGGAGCGCGAGCGCCTGCGCAAGGAGGCTGCCAAGCTCGACCTCAAGGGATCGGGCGCGATCATCCGCACCGCGGCGCAGGGCGCCAAGCGCGCCGATCTCGAGCGCGAGCTCCTGTACCTGTTCAAGCTGAACGAGGTGCTCCAGAAGCGGGTAGCGGAGACGCCCGCGCCAGCGCTCGTCTTCCAGGAGGCTGACCTGTCGGTGCGGGTCGTGCGCGACATCTACTCCGACGCGTTCGAGCGCGCGATCGTCGATGACCCCAAGCAGCACCACCGGCTCCTGTCGTTCTTCTCTCGGACGGCGCCCGAGCTCGTGGACCACGTCGAGCTGTGGGAGGAGAAGCAGCCGCTGTTCGAGGCGTTCGGAGTCGAGAAGGTGCTCGACTCGACGCTGTCGCGGCGCGTCGACCTGCCGAGCGGCGGCTATCTGATGATCGACTACGCAGAGGCACTGACGGTGATCGACGTCAACTCGGGCTCGTTCATCGGACGGGGCAAGGGCGCCCGCCTCGAGGACACGATCACCAAGACCAACCTCGAGGCCGCGGAGGAGGTGGTGCGGCCAGCTGCGGTTGCGCGACATCGGCGGGATCATCGTCATCGACTTCATCGACATGGCGCGGGCCCGGAACCGCGACGCGGTCCTGAAGACCCTGCGCAAGTCGCTCGACGAGGACCGCACGAAGACCTTCGTGGTCGAGATCTCACCGCTCGGGCTGGTCGAGATGACCCGCCAGAACGTGACCGATGGCGTGCGCGAGATCATGACCCGCCCCTGCCCGACCTGCGGGGGCGAGGGCGTGATCAAGTCCGAGGAGACGATCGCGATCGAGTTCGAGCGCCGGATGCGAGAGCTGGCCTCGAAGACCGACGCCGAGGCGATCCTGCTCCAGATCAACCCGCGTGTCAGCGCCGAGTTCACCCGAGACGACGCCCGCGTCCTCCACGTCGTGGAGCACGACACCGGCAAGGTGTTCGTGTTCGAGGGCTCCGAGGGGCTGCCGCTCGAGCACTTCGACGTGCTGCTCGAGGGAGACCGCGATCAGGTGCTGGAGCGTGCCGTCCCGTTCAGCGAGGGCGAGGAGGTGCACGTCGAGATCGTGGAGCCGCACATGTACACGCCCGGCGACGCCATCGCGAAGATCGATGGATACATAATCGCGGTCACCGGCGGCACGCCGTACGTGGGCGAGAAGCACCTCGTGCGGATTGAGGAGGTCGGCCGCACACAGGCGCGCGCCTCGCTCGTCGACGTCACGCCCGGCCCGCCGGGCGAGAGCGAGAACGCCTCGACCTCGGACGATTCGGACGATGTCCTAGAATCAAAGCCTCGGCGCCGCGGCCGCAGAGGCGGACGGCGCCGTTCCGGTGCAAAGGCCGAGTCGGCCTCATCGGCTTCTGAGTGACATGACATACGCAATCGTGAAAACAGGCGGCAAGCAGTACCGCGTCGAGCAGGGGCAGACCCTGCTCGTCGAGCGGTTGCCCGACGACGACGGCGCTCGCGTGACGCTCGAGCCACTGCTCTATGTCGATGGCGAGACGGTGCTCGACGGCGGCGAGTTGTCCAAGGTCAAGGTCGAGGCCAAGGTCCTCGCGCATGAGCGCGGGCCGAAGCTGCGGGTGGTCAAGTTCAAGCCCAAGCGCGGCTACAAGCGCCGCAACGGCCACCGCCAGGACCTCACGCGTCTCGAGGTGACCGGGATCAAGGTCGCCGCTCGGCGCTCACGCGCCGCAAAGGAGGACGCGCCGAAGCCAGTGGCGGCTGAGCCGTCGGGCGAGAAGGCCGCCGCGGAGGAAAGCAATGGCGCATAAGAAGGGACTTGGATCGTCGCGCAACGGCCGCGACTCGAACGCCAAGCGCCTCGGCGTGAAGGTGTTCGCCGGCGAGTCGGTGAGCGGCGGCGAGATCATCGTCAGGCAGCGCGGCACGCGCTTCAAGCCCGGCGACGGTGTCGGGATCGGCAAGGACGACACGATCTTCGCCCGTTCGGCGGGGACGGTGCAGTTCACCCGCGGTCGTCGCGGCCGCGTGATCTCGGTCGTCCCCGGCGCCGACGGCGAGTAGCCGACACTAAGCCGGCGCCAGCTCCGAGGTGCACAGCGGGCAGCGGAGTGCCCTGAGCGGGATCGCGCTCGTGCACTGCGGGCACTCCTTCGTGTCCGGATCCTCCTCGGCGCGGCGCTCCATCAGCTTCGTGATCGGAGTCACGATCAGGAAGAACATCACCGCTGCGACCGTCAAAAAGGTGAACAGCGTGTTGACGAAGTCCCCATAGGCGAAGTGACTGCCGTTGATCGTGAACGAGAGGGTCTCGAAGTTCGGCTTGCCGAAGATGAGCGCGATGATCGGCGTCACGAGATCCGCGACGAGCGCCTTCACCACCGCCGTGAAGGCCGTTCCGACCACGACCGCCACGGCCAGGTCGACGACGTTTCCGCGAAACAGGAATTTCTTGAACTCAGTGAGCAGCGACACGGCCCGCGGGACCTCCTGTGCTGTTTGGTTGGCGTGCGTCAAGCCTATGCGCCGATGCGGCGGGGGCCGACGTGCCATGCTGAAGGTGTGCAGCGCAACGACGTAGTGCAGCGACGCGGCAGGGCCCTGGCCGCAGCTCTGATCGCCTCGCTGATGGCGATCGCCGCCCTGTGGGCGGGGAGCGCGGCCGCCCGGGTGCCGTTCTCGGCCCATGGCAGCGCCGAGCAGGTGTATGTCACGGGCGCCACGCCGCACGCGAGGCTCAGGCTGATCGACCATCACGGCAAGCTCGTCAGGTCCGGCACGCGTCGACTCGCTCGGCGGCCTGCTCTTCCGCAACGTCAAGCCAGGTCACGGCTACCGGGTGCGCCTGGGCGGCTCCGCGTCGGGACCGATCACCGTCTTCTCAGACCGACCGGCGCCCCCGACGACGAAGATCTACAACCAGAAGATCCCCACCGTCTGGCTACGGCTATCTGACCACGCGGGACGGGACCAAGCTCGCGTATCGACGTCCACCTCCCGACTGGGTCGGGTCCCTATCCGACGCTGATCGAGTACGCCGGGTACGGCTACGCGGATCCCTACAACGGGCCCGATAGCGGGATCGCGACGATCGCCAACCTGCTCGGCTTCGCCGTCGTCGATGTCAACATGCGGGGCACGGGCTGCTCGGGCGGGGCATTCGACTACTTCGAGGCGCTCCAGAGCCTCGACGGCTACGACGTGATCGAGACCGTGGCGAGGCAGCCGTGGGTCCTGCACCACAAGGTCGGGATGATGGGGATCTCCTACGGCGGGATCAGCCAGCTGTTCGTGGCGGCCACGAACCCGCCGCATCTCGCCGCGATCGCGCCGCTGTCGGTGATCGACAACACGGCGACGACGCTCTATCCGGGCGGCATCCTGAACACCGGGTTCGCGCTCTCCTGGGCCGAGGATCGCGTCCACGACGCGCTGCCGGCGTCCGCCACCGGCGGCCAGCCGTGGGCGCTCAAGCGCATCCAGGGTGGCGACGCGGTGTGCAAGGCCAATCAGGCCCTGCATCCCGAGGCGGCCAACCTGATCGCCAAGGTCCACGCGAACCGCTACTACGTCCCGTCGGTGGCGAACCCGCTGGCGCCGATCACGTTCGTGCACAAGATCAAGACGCCGGTGTACATGGCCTGCCAGTTCACCGACGAGCAGACCGGTGGCCACTGCGCGGATCTCGCCGAGCACTTCACCGGCACCGCGCACAAGTGGTTCACGTTCACCAACGGCGCCCACATCGACTCGCTCGACCCGGCCACCTTCAACCGCTGGTACGACTTCCTCGAGCTGTTCGTCGCCCGACAGCGGCCGAGCCTGCCCGCGTCGGCGAAATCCGCCGCGCCGGTGATCTTCAGCACCGCGATGGGCGTGAACGGAGTGACTCTGCCTCCGGACCCGATCCAGGCCGAGCCGAGCTTCGGTGCCGCGCTCGGCTGCGTTCGAGAAGCTCCTGCCGATCCGGATCCTGTTCGACAACGGTGCCGGTAGCAGCGTCCCCGGCAACCCGGTGCCCGGCTTCGAGCAGTCCTTCTGCCCGGTTCCCGCTGCCCGGCACGCGCGCGCAGTGGCTCTACCTCGGCGGCGCCGGCGCGCTGACGAGCAGCAAGCCCTCAAAGCTCGGGGTGGACTCCTTCACCTGGAACAAGACCGCCCGCCCGGCCACCAGCTTCTCCGGGAACACCGGTGGCGGCCCGGGCGGCCTGTGGTCGGCCACGCCCACCTACCACTGGGACCAGAACCCGCCTGGGACGGCCGTCTCCTACCTGACCGCTCCGCTGAAGTCGAACACGACGATCGTCGGCGGCGGCGCCGTGCGGCTGTGGATCAAGTCCTCGGCCCCGGACGTCGACCTTCAGACCACGATCACCGAGGTGAGGCCGGACGGCAAGGAGACCTTCGTCCAGGACGGCTGGCTGCGGGCGAGCGAGCGCAAGCTCGACCCGGCTAAGAGCACGCTGCTGGCGCCGGTTCTCACCGAGCGGCGCAGCGATGCAAGGCGGCTGCCCAAGGGGCGGTGGACCGAGCTGACGGTCCCGCTCTACTACGAGGGGCACGTCTACCGCGCCGGCTCGCGGATTCGGGTGATCATCGCGGCCCCGAGCGGCGATCAGCCGATCTGGGCGTTCGCCAACACCGTGCCCAAGCATCCGGCGAAGGTGATGATCGCCCATTCGAGCTCGATGCCCTCGGCGCTGATTCTGCCGCTCGTCCCGGGCGTACACGTGCCCACGGGCCTGCCTCCGTGCCCGGGACTGCGCGGCGAGCCGTGCCGCGCCTACGTGCCGCTGGCGAGCGCCGGCTGATCAGCCTTCCTGGGCCGTCGGTCTGATCAGGATCTCGTTGACGTCGACGTGCGGCGGCTGTGAGACGGCGAACATGACCGCCCGGGCGACGTCGTCAGGCTCCAGCCCGTTCGAGACCGGGTTGTCGAAGAACGGTGTGTCGACCATCCCGGGCTCGATCACCGTCACCCGGACGCCGGTGCCGTTCATGTCCTGCCGCAGCGACTCGCCCATCCCGGTGACCGCCCACTTGGTCGAGGAGTAGAGCGAGCCCGGGAGCGCGCGGCGGCCGGCCACCGATCCGGTGAGCAGGATGTGCCCCGCGGTCTCCTTGATCGCCGGGATCGTGGCCCGGATCGTGAGCGCGGCTCCGTACACGTTGGTCAGCACCATCGAGCGCCAGTGCTCGGGGGACTCCTTGAGGAATCCGCGCGCGGCGCCAAAGCCCGCGTTGGCGAAGGCGACATCGAGCCGGCCGAAGCGCTCGAGCGCCGTGGCCACCATCGCCTGCTGCTGCTCCCACTCAGTCACGTCGCAGCCGACGGCCAGCGCGCGATCCTCGCCGCCGAGCTCGGAGGCGAGGTCGCTCAGCCGATCGACGGAGCGTGCGGCCAGCGACGACCCGGTAGCCGGCCTTGGAGGCGTGGCGGGCGGTGGCGGCGCCGATGCCGCTCGAGGCGCCGGTGATCAGAAAGACAGGATCGGAATCGGTCATATTGGAAGCATGCAGGATCGCGCGCGCATCCACGTTCAGGCCGGCGGCGGCGGCGACGGCTGCCTCAGCTTCCGACGTGAGGCGCACGTGCCCAAGGGCGGTCCGGATGGGGGAGACGGCGGGCGGGGCGGCGATGTCGTGCTCGTCTGCGACGACTCGCTGCGTGACCTCGAGAGCTTTCGCCGCCGCTCGCACTTCAAGGCCGGCCGGGGCGGCCACGGGCGGGGCGCGCTCCGCCATGGCGCCGACGGACAGGGCCTCGAGGTCCGGTGCCGCCGGGCACCGAGGTGCTCGTCGAGGAGGACGGCACGCGCCACGACCTGGTTGCACCCGGTCAGCGCGCCGTGTTGGCGCGGGGCGGCCCCGGCGGGCGCGGTAACAAGCGCTTCGCCGGGCCCACGCATCAGACCCCGCGGTTCGCCGAGCGGGGGTTGGCCGGGGACGCGACCTGGCTCACGCTGCGGCTCAAGCTGCTCGCCGACGTCGGGCTGGTGGGGCTCCCCAACGCCGGCAAGTCGTCGCTGCTGGCCCGGCTGACGCGCGCGCAGCCGAAGGTCGCCGACTACCCGTTCACGACGCTCGCCCCGGTGCTGGGGACGCTCCAGCGCGACGACCGGCAGCTGGTCATCGCCGACATCCCGGGCCTGATCGAGGGGGCCAGCGGCGGCGCTGGGCTCGGACACGAGTTCCTGGCCCACGTCGAGCGCACGCGCCTGCTCGTCCACGTCCTCGATGTGCGGCCGCTCGACGGCTCCGACCCGGTGGCCAACCACGCAACGATCGAGCGCGAGCTCGCCCTCCACGACCCCCGGCTGGCCGCGCTGCCGAGGATCCTCGCCCTCTCGAAGTGCGATCTGCTCGACCCGGAGACCGGGGAGGCGGAGCGCCGGGCCTGGATCGAGCGGGTCGGACCCGAGCGTGCCGGTGCTGCTGACCTCGTGTGTGACCAGGCAGGGCCTCGACGAGCTCGCCGTGCTGATGCTGCGCGGGCGTCCCGGTCACGGACGAGGTGGCCGACGAGGAGCCTGGAGAGGACAGATCCTCGGTCTCGATCGACGAGTTGGCCGAGCACCGCGTGTTCCGCCCGGCCGCCGAGCGCGCCTACGTGGTGCAGCGCCTCGCGCCCGGCAGCTTTCGCGTCAGCGGGCGCGGGATCGAGCGCCTCGTGGCCCGTTACGACCTCGACAACGAGGAGGCGATGGCGCACCTCGAGCGGCGCCTGCGGGGGATCGGCGTGATCGGCGCGCTCGAGGCCGAGGGATTCGAAGCCGGGGACGATGTCGAGATCGCCGGCGTCGCGTTCGAACTCGACCCGAACGTGTAGCATCGCCGACTGGCCGGATAGCCAACATTGAGGAGATAGGAGAACGGATGCGAAGAGTCATCCTCGCGGTAACAGCCGCGACGGTGGTGGGCGTTGTGCCCGCCGCCAGTGCGAAGGTGCTGAGAGTCGGCACCTACAAGGGAACTCCCGGCCAGTACAAGACGATCCAGGCCGCCGTCAACCACGCGAAGCCGGGTGACTGGATCCTGGTCGCGCCCGGGCGACTACAAGACGAGCTCGAGCAAGGCGCCCGCCGGCGCCTCGGACGTCCCGGCCGGGGTGCTGATCACCACCCGCGACGTCTACCTGCGCGGCATGAACCGCAACAAGGTGATCGTCGACGGGACCAAGCCCGGATCCTCGGTATGCAGCAAGCAAGAACTCGGCCCAGAACTTCGGTCCCAAGGACTCGAAGGGACAGGCCCTCGGGCTCAACGGGATCATGGTCTGGAAGGCCGCGAACGTGTGGGTCCAGAACCTGACCGCCTGCAACTTCCTGCACGGCTCCGGTGACACCGGCAACGAGATCTGGTGGAACGGTGGCGACGGCAGCGTCGCGGGCAGGATCGGCGGCCATCGGCTACCTCGGCTCGTACCTGAACGCCACGAGCACGTTCTTCAAGGACGAGAACACCGCCGCCCAGTACGGGATCTTCTCGAGCAACTGGAACGGCGGCACGTGGGATCAGACCTACGCCAGCAACTTCAATGACTCGGGCTACTACATCGGCGCCTGCAAGCAGCAGTGCAACCAGGTCGTCAACCGCGCGCACGCTGAGTTCAACGTGCTCGGCTACTCGGGCTCCAACTCGGGCGGCAACCTCGTGGTCAAGAACTCCGAGTTCGACAACAACCAGGACGGGTTCGACACCAACAGCCAGAACGGCGACAACCCGCCGCCGCAGAACGGCGCGTGCCCGGGCAACAAGATCAGTCCGATCACGCACACGCACTCGTGCTGGGTGTTCATGGACAACTTCGTCCACGACAACAACAACCCGAACGTCCCCGCCGCCGGCTCGGCCGCCGCGGGACCGGTCGGAACCGGCATGTCCGTCTCGGGCGGCCGCAACGACACGGTCATGCACAACCGCTTCGTCCACAACGGCGCCTGGGGCGTCGTGGTCATCGCCTATCCGGACAGCGGTCCGCCGTGCACGGGCGGTACGCCGAACGCGGCGCTGCTGGGCCCAGGGCAGCTGCCTGTACGACGACTGGGGCAACGCGGTCGTCAACAACAAGTTCTCGGGGGACGGCTTCTTCAAGAATCCGACCAACGGTGACTTCGAGACGCTGAACCTCGAGGGCGGTCATCCGACGAACTGCTTCGCCGGCAACACGGACGCGAGCGGACACCTGAACAGCGATTCCGCGCAGCTGGAGAAGTCGTACCCGAAGTGCAACGGGACTCCGGACAAGCTCAACCTCAACGGGCCGTTCCTGAACGAGATCGTCTGCGACACGCAGGTGAATCTCCCGCCGTTCGGCTGCCTGCCGACGGACAAGTACCCGCGGCAGACGAAGATCGTCATGCATCCCCTCCCCAAGGGGCTGAAGACGATGCGCAACCCATGCAAGGGCGTCCCGAAGAATCCGTGGTGCCCGGTGCGCAAGCACCACTAGTAGCGAGGCATGACTGGGGGGCCCGCCACCCGCGGGCTCCCCAAGCGCGTCGGCGGCCGGTCGTCGGGCCCTAATCTCCCGGCGATGAGCTGTCTCGTCGTCAAGCTCGGCTCGAGCCTCGTCGCGGACGACCGCGGCGAGGTCCGAACCGAGGTGCTCGGCTCGATCTGCGATCAGCTGAGCGAGCTGCACCGCGCCGGCCGTCCTCTGATCGTGGTCACCAGCGGCGCGATCGCCCGCGGCATGGGCGTGATGGCGCTGCCGATCCGGCCTCGGGCGGTGGACGAGCTGCAGGCCGCGAGCGCCGTCGGCCAGGGCAAGCTCTACCAGGTTTACGACGAGCTGCTGCGAGCGCGCGGCGTGGGCACCGCACAGGTGCTGCTGACGTTCTTCGACATGAGCGCCCGCACGCATTACCTGAACGCGCGCCAGACCCTGCGCAAGCTGCTCGACTGGCGCGTCGTGCCGGTGATCAACGAGAACGACACCACCACCACGGATGAGATCTCGTTCGGCAACAACGACTTCCTCGCCGCCCAGGTGGCGATCCTGCTCGGGGCGGAGCTGCTGGTGCTGCTGACCGACGCGGAGGGCGTGTTCACCGCCGATCCGCGCGACGAACCCGGACGCCGAGCTGGTCCCGCACGTGGGCGAGTTCGCCGAGCTCGACGGGCTCGACATCGGCCACGAGGCCTCGCCGCTCGGTTCCGGCGGGATGCGCTCGAAGATCGTCGCCGCCGAGATGGCCACGGCGGCCGGCATCCCGACCGTGATCGCGAGCGGCCTGCGGCCCGACGCGATCCTGACCGCCGCCGTCGGAGCAGCCGGTCGGCACTCGGTTCCCCGCCCAGTCGGCGCGCTACTCGAGCTTCAAGCTGTGGCTCAAGTACGCCAAGCCGGTCCGCGGCCGCGTGGTCGTCGACGCCGGCGCGGCCCGGGCGCTACGGGAGGGCGGCACCAGCCTGCTGCCGGTCGGCGTGGTCGAGGTCTCCGGGGAATTCGAGGCCGGCGACGCGGTCGAGATCGCCCACGACGGCGACGAGGTCGGCAAGGGCATCTGCAACTACTCGGCCGAGGAGCTGCGGCAGATCCGGGGCCTGAAATCAGCCGACTGTCCGCGAGCTGATCGGCCGGGCGAGCGAAGAGGCCGTTCACCGGGACTACTTCGTGCTCGCGTAACCTTAAGGGCGATGGCGACGACGACGACATCGGTCGCGGACATCTGCGCGGCGGCGAAGCGCGCCTCGCGGGAGCTCGCGATGCTCGGCTCGGACGTCAAGGAACGCAGGCGCTCGAGGCGATCGCCGCTGCCCTGCTCGAGCGGACTCCGGAGATCCTCGAGGCCAACGCGCGCGACCTCGAGGCCGGGCGCGAGAGCGGGCTGTCCGCGGCGCTCCTGGACCGGCTCGCCCTGAGCGAGCGCCGGATCGCCGACATGGCCGCCGGGGTGCGCACGATCGCCGCCCTGCCCGACCCGGTCGGCGAGGTGATCGACGGGTTCCGGCTGCCGAACGGCCTCGACGTGCGCAAGGTCCGGGTCCCGCTCGGCGTGATCGCGGTCGTCTACGAGGCGCGTCCGAACGTGACGATCGACGCGGCGGCGCTGTGCCTGAAGTCGGGCAACGCGATCGTCCTGCGCGGATCGAGCTCCGCCGCGCACTCCAACGCGGTGCTGGCGAGCGTCGCTGCCGATGCGGCGACCCGTGCCGGCCTGCCCGAGGGCGCGCTGGCGCTGGTCGCGGGGGGAGGGCGCGAGGAGCTGGCCGAGCTCGCCACCCAGACCGGGGTCGTCGATCTGATCATCCCGCGCGGGGGCGAGGGGCTGAAGAATGCGCTCAAGGGCGTCGCCACGGTGCCGGTGATCTATGCCGCGTCGGGCAACTGCCACGTGTACGTCGACGCCAGCGCCGATCTCGAGGACGCCAAGGCGATCGTGCTCAACGCCAAGCTCCAGCGGCCGGGCGTCTGCAACGCCGCCGAGACGCTGCTCGTGCATGCCGACGTGGCGCAGGCGTTCCTGCCCGGGGCACTGGCGGCGCTGCAGGAGGCCGGCGTGACCCTGCACGGCGACGATCGCGCGCGGGCCGCGGCCCCCGGTGTGGCGATCGATGCCGCCACCGATGAGGACTGGGACACCGAGTACCTCGCGCTTGAGCTCGCCGTGGGCGTGGTCGACTCAGCCGAGGAGGCGATCGCTCACATCAACGCTCACGGCAGCGGCCACTCGGAGGCGATCGTCACGCACGACACGCGCTCGGCGCGCGCCTTCCAGCTCGGTGTCGACGCCGCCTGCGTGTACGTCAACGCCTCGACGCGGTTCACCGACGGCGGCGAGTTCGGGATGGGCGCCGAGATCGGCAACTCGACGCAGAAGCTCCACGCGCGCGGGCCGATCGGGCTGCGGGAGCTGTGCACGTTCAAGTACCTGGTCGAGGGCGCGGGCCAGATCCGCCCCTAGCCGCCCCAGCGTCCGTGCGCCTCGGAATTCTCGGCGGCACCTTCAACCCGCCACATCTTGGTCACCTCGTGTGCGCGCAGGAGGCGTACCTTCACCTGAGGCTCGATCGCGTGATGCTGATTCCGGCACGCATACCCCCGCACAAACCGGTCCAGGACGAGCCCGGCGCCGAGCAGCGGCTCGAGCTCTGCCGGCTGGCCGTGCAGGGGGATGAGCGCTTCACGGTCTCCGACCTGGAGACCCGCCGCGAGGGGCCGTCGTACACGGTCGATACTCTTGAGGAACTGAACTCGCAAGCTGCAGACACCGAGCTGTTCCTGATCGTCGGCGGTGACGTCGCGGCGGGGCTGCCGCGGTGGCGCGAGCCGGAGCGGGTGGTCAGCTGGCCTCGCTGGCCGTGGCACAGCGCGAGGGGACCGGTCGGGCGAGCGTCGATGCGGCCCTGAGCCAGGTGCCCGGTGCGGGCGGCGCCACGTTCTTCCCGATGCCGACGATCGGCATCTCCTCGAGCGCGATCCGCGAGCGGGCGCGCGCTGGCGAGCCGATCCGGTACCTGGTGCCGGATCCCGTCGCCGGCTACATACGTGAACACGGACTGTATGGGGGTATAAGCACTCAATGACGCCGGAAGAGATCGCAGCCGCAGTCGCCGAGTACGCCGCTGACCGCAAGGCCCTGGACATCGTCCAGCTCGACCTGCGCGGAACCATCGGCTACACCGACTACTTCGTCATCTGCACCGGTCGCACCGACCGCCAGGCGAAGGCGATCCACGACGCCATCCACGCCGGGATGAAGACCGAGCACGGCCTGCTCCCGAGCCGGGTCGAGGGGCTGTCGGAGGCCCATTGGATCCTGATGGACTACCTCGACGTGGTCGTGCACGTGTTCACTCCGGACACACGCGAGTACTACCGGCTCGAGCAGCTGTGGGGGGAGGCGCCGCTGAGCGCGGTTGGGGCCGGCTCCAGCTGATCGCTGGACTGGCCCTCGCGGCGGCTTTCGGGGCGCGGGGGTCCAGTTCGCGGCGGCGCGGGGCGGGGCTCCGGGGCGGCGGCGCCCGGCTGTGGGAGCCGGAGAGGGCTTCCAATAACCTCGAAAACTCAGGTCCGGCGGGGCGGGGGTGTGGCTTTAAGTCTGCTGAGCAGACTCAAACGGGCATGCTCGCGCTTGCGGTGCCTTGTTTTCGAGGTTATTGGCCACCTGCTCGCCGCTCCGCCGCTCGTTCGACACCCCGCCCGGCCCTGCCGCCCCGGCCTGGCCGCCCCGGCCTCGCCGCCGCGCTCGCCTGCCGGCCACGCGTCCTCCTACAGCGCCGCGAGGAGCTTCGGAGCGACCTCCTTCTTGCGGCTCATGACGCCGGGGAGCTCGATCGAGCTGTCCTCGGCCTCGGCGCCGAAGGCCCGCGCCACGCTCGCCATGTCGCCGGCCACCAGCAGCTCGGTCCCCTTGCTGAGCACGTCAGTGATCATCAGCGCGTAGAGCTGGAAGCCCTTGTCCTGGCGCGCCGTCCGCATGGCCTCGAGCAGCTCGGACTTGCGTTCGAGCAGGGAGTCGCCGACCACCTCGACCTGGGCGATGCAGATCAGCTGGCCGCCCTGCAGCTGATAGCGCTTGGCGTCCCGACCGATGATCTCGTCCGCGCTGAGGTCAGAGACGTCGGACGTGGCCTCGAACATCTCGCGGCCGACCTCCTCCGCGTCGATCACGAGCACCCGCTCGAGGTATTCGACGACGGCGTGGTCGCGCTCGGTGGTGGTGGGCGAGTTGAGGATCACGGTGTCCGACATGATGGCGCCGAGCAGGAGAATCGCCGTGGAGCGGCTCGGCTCCATCCCGTTCTGGCGGAAGCGCTCGACCACGAGGGTCGCGGTCGAGCCGACCGGGTCGAAGGTGGCGGTTACCGGGACGCGTGTCTCGATCGAGCCGATGTGGTGGTGGTCCAGGATCTCGACGATCTCCGCGTGCTCGATGCCAGGGACGCTCTGGCTCTGCTCGGCGTGGTCGACGAGCACGACGCGCCGTCGCGGCGGTGAGACCAGGTCCGAGCGCGTGAGCAGGCCGACCGGCTTTCGCTGGGCGTCGACCGCGACAGCCGCCCCATAGTGCGTCTCCTTGATCTGCTCGGAGACGTCCGCCACGAGGTACTCGGTGGTCGCCGTCAGCGGATCGCTCTCCATGAACGCCCGGCTGGGGGCTGCGAGCGTGATCATCCGGCCGGAGACGTAGGTGTCGAGCGGCGAGACGATCACCGCGGCTCGGTGGCGCCGAGCGAGGTCGGTGATCTCGGCCGTCGGGGTCGACCCGTTGGAGATGACCAGCAGCGCGGCGCCCAGCTCGATCGCCAGCCGCTGCGCGTCCGCCCGATTGCCGAGCACGACGACGTCCCCGTCCGAGATGCCGCTCGGCGAGGCCGGGTCCATCGAGTGCACCCAGACGCGGCCGGCCAGCTCGGCGTCCTCGCCCACCACCAGCTCGCCCTCGAGCACGTCGACGATCGCCTGCACGCGGGTCGGCGCCTCGGTGAGGGTCGAGGTCTGGCGCGACTCGCGCACGTACCGGCGTGCGAGCGTGCGCTCGGTGACCACGCCCTCGAGCGCGCCGTCCTCGTCCACGACCGGGACCAGCTCGAGGTCGGCGCGAGCCATCGCCATGCCGGCCGTGCGGATCGGCTCGTCCGCGCCGACGATCGGGAAGCTCGTCTGCATCAGGTCGCGGACGCGGAGCATCACGTGGGGGAGAAAACGCGGCTCGGGGGCGCCGCTGCGCTCGAGCACCCACCGGGTCTGCGCGTTGCAGTCGCCGAGCCGGACCGGCACGTACTCGTTGCGCGGATCGATTCGCGCCTTCAGCTCGGCATAGCCGATCGCGCTGGCGATCGAGTCGGTGTCAGGGTTGCGGTGGCCGGTGACGTAAATCAGTGACAAGGCAGCTCGATTATCTCGCCAAAACGCCGCATTCGCTGTTGCGCTGTGGTACGCGAGAGCCGCACCCCTCACCTGACGGGGACCGATTGCCGATGATGATCCGGGGCTGTACAGCGGAGACCCGCTCGCGATACCGTCCAGTTCTGAACACCCGGGCGGCCGCTGAGGCCGCCGGGTAACTCCTGAGATGAATTGAGGGGACATGCCGACCGCGCCACAGATCCTTCCGACCCAGATCCCCGAGGGCACGGCTCCGGGCGTCAAGCTACCGGCTCGAGGGCGAGCTCGTGCCCGCGCTCCACATGCAGCTCGACGGCCAGGTGCCGGTGTACTTCGAGCACCACGTGCTGCTGTGGAAGTACCCGAGTCTTCAGATCGGGCTTCATCCCCTCAAGAAGGGCCTGAAGCGCCGCGCGTTCGGCGGCATGCCGCTGCTGCTGCTCGAGGCCCAGTCGGCCGGTGAGCTGGCGTTCAGCCGCGATGCTCCCGGCCACATCGTCCGCGCTCCACCTCCAGGCGGGTGACGGGATCGTCGCACGCGAGCATCAATTCCTCGCCGCGACCGCGAACGTGCAATACGACTACAGCCGGATCAAGGGCTTCGCGAACATGATGTACGGCGGCGGTTTCTGGGTCGACCAGTTCTTCGCCGGCGACCACGAGGGCGTTGTCTGGGTCCATGGCTACGGGAACGTGTTCGAGAAGCAGCTGGAGGCCGGCGAGACGATCGACATCGAGCCCGGGGGCTGGGTGTTCCGCGATCACTCGGTGACCGATGACCCAGGAGGTCTACGGCTTCAAGACCGGTCTCCTTGGCGGCGGCGGCCAGCTCGTGTTCAATCGCTTCACGGGCCCCGGTCGGGTCGGCCTGCAGAGCGCCTACTACCACCCGCCCGGGGCTGAGGGAGGCGGCGGCAACGCCACGCGCGAGGGCGGCAGCGACCTGCTCGGCGGGATCGTCGGCGGCCTGCTCAAGAACTGAGCCGCGCTATGGCCTTCGGCTCCGGATACCTATCCGAGCATCCGCTCCCGCCCGGGATCCTCGGATCGCTCGGCCTCGCCGGCTACCAGCTGCTCGTCGACGTGGCGGGCGTGGGGGCGGGCCGTCTCGGCACCCAGGCGTTTCTGCTCGTGGCCCCGGACCCCGATCCCGCGCTCCCGGACGCCGGGACCCAGATCTCGCTGCATCAGACCAAGCTGCGCGAGGAGGCCGAGATGGCCGGCTTCACCCAGCTCGCGGCGCAGCTCGGCTACATGCGGCTCTCCGGTTACCGGCTCGCGCTCGAGCGCGTGGGGCTGCGCAGCAAGGTCAACGTCGTCAACCCGGCGACCGGCGGCGTCGTGGTCACGATCCCCGAGAAGCAACCGGGTCGGCTGTTCGGCGGCGGCGTCAACGCTTCCCGCCTGGCCACCACCGTCGGGGCGCTCCCGCCCGCGGGGCCGCCCCCTGACACGGCGAACCCGGAGCTGATGCGCGAGGCACTGCTCGCACTGGCGCTCCGAGACGACTCGCTGAGCGGCGTGCAGGCGGCGGAGCTGGCCGACCGGGCGCTCGAGCTCGCGTCCGGCGACCGCAGCCTCGACCCGCCGGCGGCGCTCGAGGCGGCGAAGCAGGAAGGGACGTAGGGGCGCGGAGCCCGGCCCTAGGGGCGCCGGAGCCCGGCCCTAGGGGTGCCGGAGCCGGGCCCTAGGCGCGCCGGAGCCGGGCCCGAGCGCGGGCCTACCCGGGCCCGTAACCACCACCGACAGCGGAGCCGTAGTCTGTGCGCCCACGGCCTCGGGCTAGCACGCTAGTGCGGGCGCGCGATGCGTCATAGCGTGCAGGGCATGCACGAAACGGAGGAGCGGCTCACCTCGCTGGATGCGACCTTCCTCGAGCTCGAGCAGGTCGACGAGGGCGCGCTGATGCACATCGGCGGCGCATTGCTGTTCGAGCCCGACGAGTCGGGACGGACGCCCAAGCCCGAGCAGCTGTGCGAGCTGCTCGACGAGCGCGCGCAGTTGCTGCCGCGCTTTCGGCGCCGGCTCTCGGAGCCGCGCGTCCACGGCCTGCGTCGCCCGGCCTGGGTCCAGGACGAGGCCTACAACAACGGAGCCCACGTCCGTCACGCAACGCTGCCGTCGCCCGGGACGGACGCCGATCTGCACGAGTGGCTGGCCGACTTCTGGTCGCACCGCCTTGACCGCGCCCGCCCGCTGTGGGAGATGACGCTCGTCGATGGGCTCGCCGACGGTGGCTGGATGCTGGCGACCAAGACCCACCACGCGATGGTCGACGGGGTGGGGTCTGTCGACATCGGGCACATCCTGCTCGACGCCGAGCGGCACCCGAAGCGTCGACCGCCTGCCGGGAACGGGTCGACGAACGGACACATCAGCTCGGCGAACGGCCGCCCCGGGTCCGCAGACGACGCGGAAGCCTCGAACGGCGCTTCGCACAACGGCGGTCTGCACCTGCTCGGCGCGAGCCAGGCGGCCGCGGCCGCTCGACTTGCCCGCAGCGCGGGTGGCGTGGTCCGGCATCCGGAGCGGCTCCTCCACGCCGGCGAGGCCGCCGTGGCGATGGGCGAGCTCCTGTGGAAGGACGAGGTCAACGCCGCACGCTCTTCGAGCCTCAACGTCCCGATCGGGACCACACGCCGCTTCGGCTCCGTCGTGCTCGACCTCGACGAGGTCAAGGCGGTTAAGCGCGAGCTCGGCGGAACCGTCAACGACGTCGTGCTCGCGGTCGCCACAGGCGGCCTGCGCGCGCTCCTCCGCGAGCGCGGTGAGACCGTCGACAGCCCGCTCCGCGCGATGGTGCCGGTCAACCTCCGTGCCGACGACGATTCAGACATGGGCAACCGCGTCACGTCGCTCTTCCTCGAGCTGCCGATCGGGGAGGCCCGCCTCCGAGCGCGCTACGAGCGCACGCGCGAGGCCGCGATGGAGCTGAAGTCCGGCACCGCGGCGCTGGGCGGCTCGACGCTCGTCCTGGCCACCGGTATCGCGCCGCCGGTCCTCCACGAGTCGATCTCCAAGATGCTGTTCGCCCCGCGGCTATTCAACCTGACGGTCACCAACGTCCCGGGACCACAGCTTCCGCTGTACTCACTCGGTTGCCGGATGCGCCGGATCCTCCCGCTCGTCCCACTGTTCGCCGACCACGCCGTCGGAATCGCGATCGTGTCCTACGACGGCGAGCTTGTCTTCGGGATCAACGCCGACTTCGCGGCGGTGCCCGATCTCGAGCTGCTGGGCGCAGCGATCGCGGACGAGTTCGACCAACTGAAAGCACTGGCGAACGTCTAGCGCCTGGGCCCGGCGGGGCTAAGGCGGACTCGCGGCCGCCCGCGGAAGGTGACAAGCACCTCCTCACCGTGGGCAACGCGCTCCATCCAGTAGCCGAGGCGATCGCGGAATGGATTGGAGCCGACGGTTGTCGGCTCCGGGTGGTCCTGTGAGGTGGAGCTAGCGGGGCTCGAACCCGCGACCTTTCGGCTGCCAGCCGAACGCTCTCCCAGCTGAGCTATAGCCCCTTCGAAATCGAAGCTGTCTGCAAGGTTAATACATGCTCGCTGGGCATTACGCGGGGCGGTCAGCCGCAGCCACAGTTCGTAGCGATCGACGGCCAGCCTCGCCGGCACCATAAAGCAGCGATCCAGCTCGCCGCAATAGATCGCCAGCAGGTCGATCTCGTCGACGGAGTAGGTGCTCAAGACATATCCGGCCGCGGAGAGCCTCGACCCGCCGACCTTCACGACCACCGTGTCTCGCCCTCGGCTCAACCGACCCCACTTGCACTGAACGCGCCACGCTCTGCGTCCGACATCGAAGACCAGATCGGCACGCGAGTGCTCTCCAACCGGCCGGAACACCGGGACTCCGAGCCTCGTGGCCGCCAGAACGATCGCCTGCTCGGCCACAGCACCCTTGACGTTCACATCGACCATAGAACATATGTTCGCACGCCTCCCGGACGGAAAAGCCCTGCAAACGCATATAAAACGGCAACACGTTTGCAGCTCAGGACCTCGAACCGTCGCCCGCGCATCCGACGCTCAAAGCCCGCCGGCGCTCAACCAGGCGGGATGAACTCCGGAACGTCGAGCACCTCGCCGCCGTCGATCGGCTCGCGGTCGCGCCGGCCCCGGGGGGCGGCTCGGGGCGCGAGGCCCTGTAGCTCGAGAGCGCTCCGAGCCCGCCGTCCGCACGATCGATCTCCGCAACCATCCGCGAGTGGATCATCTGCACGTCGCGGAGCAGGCGCTCGGCGTTGGAGCGCAGGGAGTCGCCCATCTCGCGCAGGTTGCCGGCGATCTCGAGCCCCTCGGTGCGGACGTCGCTGGCCGTGCTGCGGGCGTCGCGGAGGAGGTCGCGGGCCCGCTGCTCGGCCTCGGCCACGGCCTTGGCGGCGTCGGCCTTCGCCTCGTCGAGCACGTTGTCGGCGCTCTCCTGCGCCTTGGCGATGACGGTCAGTGCCTCGCTGGTCGCGTCCGACACGGCCTTGGCGCCGTCGGCGCGGGACGACTCGACGAGGCGGCCGGCCTCGGCGTGGGCGTCGCGGAGAATGTCGGTGGCCTCCTCCTCGGCGGCGCGGACGCGGTTGTCGGCGGCGCGGTCGCCCTCGGCGATCCGGTCGCGGACGCGCTGCTCGGTCTGCTCGACCATCCGCCGCGCGGACTCCTCCGCGGCGGCGACGATCGTGGCGACGCGGTCGGCGGCCTCGGCGGCGCTGCTGACTGGGCGGTTTCCAGGGGATTTGTTGCTCACGGAGCGGATGGTAGACGTGAGCCGGAGGGCGTTACGCAAGAAAGGGACCGCGGGCAGGCCGCCCCTCCAACGCCCCAAGTAACCTGCAACGGGCGATGGCAGACAGTCGTTACGAACCGCGTGAGATCGAGCCCAAGTGGCAGGACCTGTGGGCACGCGAGCGCACGTGGGAGGTCTCCAACAACCGCGACGAGGATCCGGACCACCCCGACACGCGCGAGAAGTCCTACGTGCTCGAAATGCTCCCGTACCCCAGTGGCGAGCCACACATCGGGCACCTCAAGAACTACGCGCTCGGCGATGCGATCGCGCACTTCCACCGCCGGACCGGGCGGCGGGTCCTGCACCCCATGGGCTATGACGCATTCGGGCTGCCGGCCGAGAACCACGCGATCAAGACCGGCGTCCATCCGCGGAAATCGACCGACGAGTCGATCGCGGCATTCCAGAAGGCGTTCCGCCGGTGGGGGATCTCGATCGACTGGTCGCGGGAGATCGCCTCGCACGAGCCGAGCTACTACCGGTGGACTCAGTGGCTGTTCCTCAAGCTGTTCGAGCGCGACCTTGGCGTATCGCAAGGAGGCGGCGGTCAAGTGGTGCCCGAACGATGCGACGGTGCTGGCCAACGAGCAGGTGATCAACGGCCGGTGCGAGCGTTGCGGCGCCCAGGTCGAGCTGCGGCAGCTCGAGCAGTGGTTCTTCCGCATCACCGACTACGCCGACCGCCTCCTCGACGACCTCGACACGATCGACTGGCCCGAGCACGTCAAGGCGATGCAGCGCAACTGGATCGGACGAAGCGAGGGCGCCGAGGTCGTGTTCCGCTGCGACGACTTGGATCCCACCCACCCGATCGACTACCCCGTGTTCACGACCCGTCCCGACACGCTGTTCGGCGCGACCTTCTTCGTGATGGCGCCCGAGCACCCGGACGTGCTCCGGCTGGCCGAGGGAACCGACCACGAGCAGCAGGTCCGCGACTATGTCAATCGCGCCCTCACCGAGTCGATGGAGGACCGGGGCGCGATCGAGAGGCCGAAGACGGGCGTCCCGCTCGGCCGCACGGTCACCAACCCGGTCAACGGCGAGCAGCTCCCGATGTTCGTGGCGGACTACGTGCTGATGGAGTACGGCACAGGGGCGATCATGGCCGTGCCCGCACATGACGAGCGTGACTTCGCGTTCGCCGAGGCGTTCGGCTTGCCGATCCGGCGCGTGATCGGCTCCGAGGAGGAGGAGCTGCCGTACACGGGCGATGGTCCGATGACCAACTCGGGCGAATTCGACGGGATGGACAACCGCGAGGCCTATGAGGCGATCGTGGGCTGGCTCGATCGCGAGGGCCGGGGCTTCGCCTCGGTCTCCTACCGCCTGCGCGACTGGCTTGTCTCCAGGCAGCGCTATTGGGGATGCCCGATCCCGATCATCTATTGCGACACGTGCGGGATGGTCCCGGTTCCGGTCCAGGACCTGCCGGTCGAGTTGCCGGACATCGAGGACTACCAGCCCAAGGGTCGCCCCCCGCTCGCCGCGGCCGAGGACTGGGTCAACGTCAGCTGCCCCAGCTGCGGTGGGCCGGCCCGGCGCGAGACCGACACGATGGACACGTTCGTCGATTCGAGCTGGTACTTCCTGCGCTACTGCGACCCCCACAACGAGGAGGTCGCGTTCGACCGCGACGTGCTGGCCGAGTGGATGCCGGTCGATCAGTACATCGGCGGCGTGGAGCACGCGATCTTGCACCTCATGTACGCGAGGTTCTGGATCAAGGCGTTCGCGGACATGGAGCTGCTCGACGTGCAGGAGCCGTTCCGAGCCCTGTTCACGCAGGGGATGATCCTTGGCCCGGACGGGACAAAGATGTCCAAATCCGCGGGCAACGTGGTCAGCCCGACGCCGATCGTCGAGCGCTACGGGGCCGATGCGGCGCGCTGCTACATCCTGTTCGTCGGGCCGGCAGATCAGGACGCGGCATGGTCGGAGAAGTCGCTCGAGGGCGTGTTCCGGTTCCTGGCCCGGCTATGGCGGCTGGGCAGCGAGCTGAGCGATGTCAGCCTCAGCCCCACGGTGGGAGACGGCGGAACCGAACCGCTGCTCGCCGCGCAGCCGGCGGGCGCCACGGGAGACGATCTGACGCTGATCCGCAAGGCCCACTGGGCGATCAACAAGGTCACGGGCGACATGGCCGGGCGATTCGCTTTCAACACGGCGATCGCCGCGATCATGGAGCTGGTGAACGAGATCTACCGCCACCCGGACGCCGACCCGGCCGCTCGGCGGTTCGCCACCGCCGTGGCCGCCTCGCTCGTGTTCCCGTTCGCACCGCACCTCGGGGCCGAGGTGTACGAGCTGCTGACCGGTCGGCGCGTGTGGGAGGAGCCGTGGCCGGCGGCCGATCCGGCGATGCTGCAGGCCGACTCGTTCGAGCTCGTATGCCAGGTCAACGGCAAGCTGCGCGACCGGGTCACCGCTCCCAGCGGATCCCCACGCGAGGTGCTCGAGAGCCTCGCGCTCGAGGCTCCCGGGGTTCGAGCGCATGTCGACGGTCACGAGATCACCAAGGTGATCGTCGTCCCCGACAAGCTGGTCAACGTCGTCGTCTCCTAGATGCCGGCATACGTTGCGGTCGTCGGTCCCGGGGCGGCAACGCCGGATCAGGACGGCGCCGCCGAGCAGGTCGGGCGCCAGCTCGCCGAGGCGGGAGCGGTGGTCGTATGCGGCGGTCTTGGGGGAGTGATGGAGGCCGCGTGTCGCGGAGCGGCGAGTGCCGGCGGCACCACGGTCGGGCTCCTGCCCGGCCTCGATCGAGGCGCCGCCAACCAGTGGGTGCGGATCGCGATCGCGACCGGCCTCGGTGAGTTGCGCAACGGGCTGGTCGTCCGCAGTGCCGATGCCGTGATCGCGGTGGGTGGCGCCTACGGAACCCTGTCCGAGGTCGCGCTGGCGCTGAAGACGGGGGTTCCGGTAATCGGGCTGGGAACGTGGGAGATCGACGGGGTCGAGGCGGTGGACACGCCCCGCGCGGCGGTCGGGCGCGCCGTCGAGCTCGCCCGCCGCGCGTGAGCGCCAGCGGTCTTGGCCGCAGGTCGCCGTAGACTCGCTGCGGTGCCCGCGTTACAAGCCCGCGTACCTGATCCACGGCGACGATCACGGCCGGATCGCCGAGCGGCGCAGCCGGTTGCGCGCGCTCGCGGAGAGTGAGAGCGGGGTGCAGGGGATGGAGCTGTTCGAGGGCGATGCCGCCACCCCGGACGCGGTGGCGGCGGCGCTGAGCGCGATGACGTTCGCGCTCGGACGCCGGTTCATCGTCGTCGACGGCGTCGAGCGCTGGAAGGAGAAGGATCTCGACCCGGTCGAGGCGGCGCTTGCCTCGATGCCGCCCGACACAACGGTCGCCTTCTTCGCCCGCGAGGAAGGGCGGGTCAAGGCGCCGGAACGCCTCCACGCCGCGGTGCGCAGCGCTGGCGGCGACATCAGCGCCGAGGACAGCGTCAAGCCGTGGGAGCTGCCCAAATGGGTCATCGCGCGAGCGAGCGAGCTCGCGCTGACGCTCGAGCCCGACGCCGCACGGGCGCTGGTGGCCCAGGTCGGCGACCGCCAGCAGCGGCTGCTGCGCGAGCTCGAGAAGATCGCCATCGAGGAGGGCGCGGGCGCGCAGATCTCGGCGGCCCAGGTGGAGGAGCTGACGGCGCCATCCGCCGAACGCAAGGCGTGGTCACTGGCCGACGCGCTCGTCGCCGGAGAGGGTGGCGCAGCCGTGCGCGTCTATCTTGCGCTCCGCGCCCAGGGCGAGCGGGTACCCGGCCTGCTCTACTGGATGTCGCAACGCCTGCGGACCGCGCACGAGATTGCGGTTGCGGTCGAGGACGGTGAGCCGATCGCCCAGGTCAAGCGACGGCTGCGGATGCCCTCGCGCGCCGCGGACCGGCTGATCGCGGACGCCCGCGAGCGGGGGGCCGACCATCTCCGGACGGCGCTCGAGGAGATCGCCGATCTCGAGCTCGCCTCACGGGGCGGCGGGTCGGGCGGCGCGAGCGAGGACACCGCGGCGATCCGCACGATCGCCCGCATCGCCGCCTAGCGCTCAGATCAGGTGCGCGATCAGCGCCATTGCCAGCAGCACCGCGACCAGCACCACCACCGCGATCGTCCGTCCGCCCCAGCTGGCGTCGCGCTCGCCGGTAGCGGCCGGGCTCGCCCATCCGAAGTGGCGCCGGCGGGCCGGGGGATTGGCCGCCAGCGCACTGCGCGCCACCGCGCTCACCTGGGTGTGCTCACGAGCGAGCTGCATGGTTCGATTCTTGGTCTCGGCGTGGTGCGCCGCGGCGCGCGCCTCGTCGAGGCGCGCCTGGAGCTCGGCGTTCTTTCTGACCATCTGCTCGCACCGATCCAGCGCCTGGTCACGGCTTTGGATTGCGCGATCTCGTTCGGCCACGGCGGCGTCGCGTTCGGCCACGGCGCGGTCCCGTTCGGCCACGGCGACGTCCCGTTCGGCCACGGCCTCGCCGAGCTCGCGCCGCGCCGCGTCCTGGGCGGCGCTCAGCTCCTCGAGCTTGCTCAGTGCCGTGTCGCGGCGGGCGATTGCGGCCACGGTCTCCACCTTCGCCTCCTCGGCCTGGGCGAGCTCGGCCCGAAGGCGCTGGGTCTCATGGCGCGCCGCCTCGAGCGCCAGCGTGGACTCGGCGCCCGGGCCGCGGCGCTGGAACTCGATCGCGCGGTGGGCGCGAACGTCGGATCGCTGGGGCTCGGAACCGGGCGCCGGCAGGGAGATTGCGATGTCGGGTGCGACGCCGAGCTCGAGCTCGGTCACAGGCTCGCCGTCGAGATCCCATCGGAACGAGGCGATCCACGGCTTGCCGTCCTCGGCCGCCCACGGCTTGTGGGCGATGTCGGCGAGCAGGCGCCGGCGCTCGCCGCCGGCCAGCATCGTCAGCGTCGGCCGCACGAAGCGCCGTCCGCGGACCCCGAACCAGCGACCGGTGAGCTCGATCCGCCGGCGATCGTCGGTCAGATCGAAGCGGTCCAGCTCGAAGTAGATCCCTGCCGTGGCAGCGGTCGCCGCCTCTAGCGCCTGTGCCATCCGCGCGTAACTACCCCGATATGCGGAAAATCAGTCGCGGGAAAACCAGCCCCGCGTCGGCGCGCGACGGGTCTAGGACTCGCCGCGGCGAATGCGGGCGGCGCGGGACTTCTTGCGGGCGCCGTTGTTACGGTGGATCGCGCCGCGCTTGACCGCCTTGTCGATCGTCCGCACGAGCACGCGGTGCTCGCCGTCGGCGGTCGTGTCGTCGCCACCGGCGACGGCGTCCTCGAGGCGGTGGAAGTAGGTCTTGATCCGCGACGTGTAGCGCCGGTTCTCCAGCCGCTCACGCTCCGCGCGCTCGATCCGCTTCTTCTGTGAATGGATATTCGCCATGGGTCAGTCCGTAAAAAGCGCCGCGACAGTTTCGCCACGGCGCGTCCGTACTATAGCGGCCGCGTGCAGAGAGACTCCACCGCCGTGAGCGCGACACCGCCCAGACGCCGGCTCAGCGTGAATACGGCGATCTTCGCGATTGCGACGGGGCTTTCGCGGGTCGCCGGCCTGGCCCGCGAGATCGTGGCGGCGAGTTACTTCGGCACCAGCGGCCCGGCCTCCGCGTTCACGATCGCGTCGCAGATTCCGAACCTGATGGCGAACCTGTTCGCGCAGGCGGCGCTGTCGGCCGCGTTCGTGCCGGTGTTCACCGACCTGCTCCAGCAGGGCCGCAAGCGTGAGGCATTCAAGCTCGCCTCGACGCTGTTCTGGATCATCCTGATCGTCCTCGGCGCGCTGACGGCGGTCGGGATCCTGCTCGCCGGCACGATCATGCCGCTGTTCACCGGCAGCACGTTCGGCCCCGTGCTCGACAACCTGACCGCCGGGCTCGCCCAGGTCCTGTTCCCGGTCGTGCTCCTGCTCGGGCTGACCGGGCTGCTGGTCGGGATCCTCCAGTCCTACGACGAGTTCTCGATCCCGGCGCTGGCGCCGGCGATCTGGAACCTCGTGATCATCGTCCTGCTGGTCGCGCTGCACAGCACCTACCACGGCCGCAATGGTGTGTACGCGTACGCGATCGCCTGGCTGGCCGCGACCGTCGTCCAGTTCCTGATCGTCGCATCGGCCCTGCGGCGGATCGATTTCCGCCTCCAGTTCGCGATGGACTGGCGCGACCCACGGGTGCGCCAGGTGTTCACGCTGATGCTCCCGGTGACGATTGGGCTCGGGATCGTCAACCTCGACCAGCTCCTGAACTCCGTGTTCGGCACGCTCGTCTCGCCTCAGGCGCCGCGCGCAATCGACAACGCGTTCCGGATCTACATGCTCCCCCAGGGGGTGTTCAGCGTCGCGGTGGCCACGGTCCTGTTCCCCACGCTCAGCCGCCAGGCGTCCCGCCGCGACGTGGCCGGGATGCGTCGCGCGGTCGGCAACGGAATGCGCCAGATCAACCTGCTCCTGATCCCCGCCGCGGCGCTGATGATGGTCCTGGCGACGCCAATCACCCGGCTCGTCTTTCAGCGCGGTCACTTCACCGCGCACTCGACCCACCTCGTCTCGATCGCGCTGTTCTGGTTCGCGGTCAGCCTCCCCTTCGGCGGCATCAACCTGCTGCTCACGCGGACGTTCTTCGCCGTCCGGCGGCCGTGGATCCCGACCGGGCTGGCGGCGCTCAACATGATCGTCGACATCATCGTCAGCGTCGCCCTGTACAAGCCCCTCGGCATCGCCGGGCTGGTGATTGGCACCGCGGCCGCCAACGCGGTGATGACCGCGCTGCAGATCCGGCGCCTGCGCGACGGTTTCAACGGCCGGCTCGAGGGGGGGCTGACGACGATGATCACGGTCCGGATCCTCGTCGCCTCGGCGCTGATGGCCGGCGTCTCGTGGGTCATCTGGAAGGGCCTCGACTCGCTACTGGGCACGTCGCTGATCGCCCAGATCATCTCCGTCGGCGTGGCGATCACGGCCGGTGGCCTCCTCTACGCCAAGACGGTCCTGACCATGCGCATTCACGAGGCACGCCAGATCGAGACGCTGGTCAGGGAGCGGCTCCCGAGCCGACAGTAGTCCCGCAGCGTCGGCGAAATACCCTTAGTGGTGGCCGACGGCGCGGGTGCGGATGCATTCGAGCAGCCGCGGACAGCGCCTGGCTTTGTCCTCGGATCGCTCGCGTACCTTTCAGGTACGCGTCGCTCCCTGCGTCCTCGCCAGACTCTGCCCGCGACTACTCTCGGTGCAGCCGAACCCCCACCCCCGACCACAGGACATGGCTGACCAGGCCCACATTCGCAACTTCTCGATCATCGCCCACATCGACCACGGCAAGTCGACGCTGGCCGACCGGATCCTGGAGCTGACGCACACCGTCGACCCACGGTCGATGCGAGCCCAGGTGCTCGATTCGATGGACCTCGAGCGCGAGCGCGGGATCACGATCAAGGCCCAGGCGGTGCGCGTGTTCTACGAGGCCGGGGACGGGCAGACCTACCAGCTGCAGCTGATCGACACCCCCGGGCACGTCGACTTCACCTACGAGGTGTCGCGGTCGCTGGCCGCGTGCGAGGGGGCGCTGCTGGTCGTCGACGCGAGCCAGGGAGTGGAGGCGCAGACGGTGGCCAACACGTACCTGGCCGTCGAGTCCGGCCTCGAGCTGATCCCGTGCCTGAACAAGGTCGACCTGCCCGGGGCCGAGCCCGGACGGGTGGCCGAGGAGGTGGCCGAGCTGCTGGGCGAGCCGGCCGACGCGGTGCGGCGGATCAGCGCCAAGACGGGCGAGGGCGTGAGCGAGGTCCTCGACGAGCTGATCGCGCGCGTGCCACCACCCCATGGCGATCCGGACGGCGCCCCGCGGGCGCTGATCTTCGACTCCGAGTTCGACCAGTACCGCGGCGTGATCGCCTACATCCGCGTCGTCGACGGCACCTTCACCAAGGGCGAGGCGATCCGGGCGATGCAGGCCGGCACCGAGGCCGACATCGACGACATCGGGTTCTTCACCCCGCAGATGACCTCGGCCGACGAGCTGCACGCCGGCGAGGTCGGCTTCCTCATAACCGGGATCAAGGACGTGACGAAGCTGCGCGTCGGCGACACGCTCACGACCAGGGCCAATCCGGCGCAGGAGCCGCTGCCCGGCTACCGAGAGGTCAAGCCGATGGTGTTCTGCGGGCTGTTCCCGATCGACTCCGACGACTACCCCGACCTCCGCGACGCGCTCGAGAAGCTGACCCTCAACGACGCCGCGCTGAGCTGGGAGCCGGAGACCTCGGACGCGCTCGGGTTCGGGTTCCGCTGTGGGTTCCTCGGGCTACTGCACATGGACATCGTGCGCGAGCGCCTCGAGCGCGAGTACGACCTCGAGCTGCTGGCGACGATGCCGAGCGTCGAGTACGAGGTGACGCTGACAACGGGCGAGGTCGTCCCCGTCCACAGCCCGAATGACATGCCCGACCCGAACATCGTGCAGGAGGTCCGCGAGCCCTACATCCGCGCCTCGATCCTGACCCCGAAGGAGTTCGTCGGGGCGATCATGGAGCTCTGCCAGGAGCGGCGCGGCGACCACTCGGGGATGCACTATCTGAGCTCCGAGCGCCTGCAGCTGACCTACGACCTTCCGCTGGCCGAGATCGTGCTCGACTTCTTCGATCAGCTCAAGTCGCGCACGCGGGGTTACGCGTCGCTCGACTACGAGCTGATCGGGCTGCGCGACTCCGACCTGGTCAAGCTCGACATCCTGCTCGCGGGCGACCCGGTCGACGCGCTGTCGATGCTCGTGCACCGCTCCAAGGCCTACGACGCCGGCCGCACGCTGGCCGAGAAGCTGCGCCAGAAGATCCCGCGCCAGCAGTACGACGTCCCGATCCAGGCCGCGATCGGCTCACGGATCGTGGCCCGCGAGACGATCAAGGCGTTCCGCAAGGACGTGACCGCCAAGTGCTACGGCGGTGACATCACGCGCAAGCGCAAGCTGCTCGAGCAGCAGAAGAAGGGCAAGCAGCGGATGAAGCAGGTCGGCCGCATCGAGGTGCCCCAGGAGGCGTTCCTGGCCGTGCTCGAACTGGGCGAGTAAGCCGGGGGTGCATGCACCCCCGGTCGGTCGGCGCATGCGCCGACCGCGGGCGCGCGCATGCGCGCGCCCGTCCGGCTACACCCAGGGAAGCGGGCGCCGGTACGCGTGCCTGACGTACACGCGCCGGCGGTGGCCGAGCATCAGCGCCAGTACCGCCACGGCTGCGCCGATCATCGCGATCGCGACGAAGACGGCGACGATCACGATCGCGATCGGGATCACGGCGAGCAGCGTGATCGGATGCTCGCGGACGAGCGTCACCGTCCGCGTGGTGGCGCGACGTCGGCGGCTGCCCGAGCGCGGGCTCGGGAGGTCCCGGACGGTGGCGTCGAGCTCGCCGTAGGTGGTGGCCCGGAGCGCCTGCATCACGCGCTGCTCGAGCTCGTGGGCGGCGAGCCGGCCCTCCGCGGCGGCGTCGCGCAGACGCTCCACGACCGTCTCTCGGTCCGCATCAGAGGCTCGAATCGCGCTGCGCCTTGCCACGCGCCCAAGGCTAGCGCGGCGCGGAGGCGCCGACAAGCGTTCCGGCCCGCGAGGCCGCGACGGCGAGCCGCGACGCCTCGATCGCGCTCGCCCACGCGATCTCCGACAGGCACCCGGGCGCCGCGACCATGTCGCCGGCGATGAACACGCCGCCACCGCGGTCGACCGCCGGGCGATCGCGCCACGACTTGCCGGGCGGGTCGAGCGCGCCCGTGCGCCCGTTCATGACCTGCCGGCGGCGCCACGTCTCGCGCTCGCGCCAACCGGAGTAGGCGGCGTCGAGCAGCCGCTCGAGGCGGTCGGTGGCCGAGTCGGTCGACTCGCCGGGACGGATCGGCATCTGGGCCTGGATCAGCTCCTCGCCCGACGGCGCGAGCGAGCGATCGGCCGCCGTGTAGCGCTCCACCCAGCCGGTCTCCTGGAGGTCGACGACGACGAACGGGTCGCCGCGCCGGTGGCGCAGGGCGAGGTCGAGGCAAACCGCGTTGCCACTCTGCCATCGGAGACTGTCGTCGCCGAGCAGCGCGCGGGCGTCGGACAGCTCGGTCGCGACGATCACCGGCGCCGCGGGAAGCCGGTCGACGCGCGTGGAGGTGACGATCTCGACGCCCCGGGCGAGCGCGTGCTCGCGCATCCGGGTCACGATCGAGCTCCAGCCCCCGATCGGGTAGCGCGCCGCCGGCGGAGCCGAGAGCAGGCCGCGGACGAGCGGCTCCCACAGGAAGGCGGCCGACAGCTCACCCGGATCGTGGTGGTAGGTGAGGATCCCGGCGCTGCGGGCCAGCACGTCGGCCGCCTCGGCGCCGACGTGGCTTGTGGCCCACGTGCGGAAGTCGAGGTCGACCGGGGCCGAGCGCCCGCGCAGGCGCAGCGCGGCCACCGCGGCGCCGACGGCCGGTACGCGGCGGATGTCGTCCTGCCAGCGGAAGCGAACGCCCGACAGCGGGGGCCGGGCGTTGGGGGGAAGCAGTTGCCGCGCGCCGAGCCACTTCCAGAACGGGCTGTTGGAGAGGAGAGCGTGCGGACCCAGGTTCGCCTTGTAGGGACCGCTCGTGCTGCGCGCGCGTCCGCCGAGCTCCTCGTGGGCCTCGAGCAGCCGGACAGGTGAACCGTCCTCGGCGCACGAGATCGCTGCCGTCAGGCCGGCCAGACCGCCGCCGACAACCGTGATGGCGTCCATGGCGGCAGCGTATGCGGCAACTGGCTCGGTGTTAAGGTCCAGTTGTGGGTTCAGGACCAGAGCCAGTTGGCGGTCTCGAGCTGCTGCTGTCACTGGAGCGGGGCGGCGGCGGGGGCGGGACGCTGCACGAGCAGCTCGAGCGTGGTCTGCGCGACGGGGTGCGCAGCGGCCAGCTCGCGCCCGGGACCCGGCTGCCGTCCTCGCGGGCGCTGGCGTCGGAGCTCGGGGTCTCGCGCGGCGTCGTCCTCGAGGCCTACGCGCAGCTCGCGGCCGAGGGCTACCTGTCGGCCTCGCAGGGGGCGCCGACGCGGGTCGCGGCCACGGCCACGGCGGAGCGGCCGCCGCTTCCGGCCGGCTCGTTCGAGCGCCGCCACGAGCTCGACCTGCGACCCGGCCTGCCCGACCTGGCCGCGTTCCCGCGCGACGCCTGGATGCGCTCCCTGCGCGCCGCCATGCGCGACGCGCCGTTCGATGCGCTCGGGCCCGGCGACCCGAGGGGCAGCGCGAGGCTTCGCAACGAGCTGATGGGCTATCTGGGACGCGCGCGCGGCGCCGCCCCGGAGCCTGAGCACACGATCGTCTGCTCGGGCTTCACGCAGGCGTTCGCGATGCTGTGCCGGTCGCTGCACGGCCGCGGCGTCGAGCAGATCGCGGTGGAGGACCCCGGTTACGCGAACCATGGCCTGATCGCGGAGCGGGCCGGGCTCGAGCCCGTCCCGGTCGCGGTGGATGCCGGCGGGATCGACGTCGAGGCGCTGGGGCGGACCGGTTGCGACGTGGTCGTGCTCACCCCCGCCCACCAGTTCCCGACCGGGGCCGTGCTGGGGCCCGAACGTCGCGCCGCACTGCTCGAGTGGGCCGAGGACCGCGACGCGCTGATCGTCGAGGACGACTACGACTCCGAGCTGCGGTTCGACCGCCTCGCCGTGGGCGCGCTCCAGGGGCTGTCGCCCGAGCGGGTCTGCCACGTTGGCTCGCTGAGCAAGCGGCTGGCCCCCGGGCTGCGGATCGGCTGGATCCTCTCGCCCTCGTGGCTGACCGGCGAGCTCACGTACGAGCGGGGGGTCGCGGACGGCGGCGGCCCGGTGCTCGAGCAGTGGGCCGCGGCCGACTTTCTCGCCCGCGGAGAGCTCGATCGCCACCTGCGTCGCATGCGACTGAGCTACCGGAGCCGGCGCGAGGCGCTGGCCGCCGCGCTATCGCCCTTGCCGGTCGAGGGGATTGCCGCCGGACTGCATGTGCTCGTGCGGCTCCCCGACGGTGCTGATGAGGCGCGCGTGCTGAGCGAGGCCTCGAGGCGGGGAGTCGCGGTCGAGGGCCTCTCGCGGGACGCACTCGTGATCGGATTCGCGAACGCGCCTGAGCCCGCACTGGCGCGCGCCGGTGAGCTGCTGCGCGAGTCCGTCTCCGCGAGCATGTCTTGACAGTCATATAACCGACTAGCTATATTAGGCCGATGCCAACGGCGACGTGGACAGCGCTGGCCGATCCCCACCGCAGGGCGATGGTCGCGCTGCTGCGCGAGCGTCCGCGGGCTGTCGGCGAGATCGTGCAGCTCACCGGCCTTTCGCAACCGGGAACCTCCAAGCACCTCCGGGTGCTGCGCGAGGCGGGCCTGGTGAACGCACGCGCGGACGCCCAGCGCCGCGTCTACGAGCTGAACGCCCGGCCGCTGGCCGAGCTCGACGCGTGGCTGGCTCCCTACCGGGACCTGTGGGAGCAGAGCCTCGACGCGCTCGCGCGGCACCTCGAACGAACCAGGGAGGATTGACATGCTCGGAACCTACGAGTCGATCGACGACCGTCCGACGCTCTTCTTCGAGCGGCGGCTCGCGCACCCCGTCGAGGCGGTGTGGCGCGCCGTGACCGAGCCCGACGAGCTCGCGCACTGGTTCCCGTGCGAGGTCGAGGTGGACCTCCGTCTGGGCGGCCCGATGAGGTTTGTGTTCGAAGCGATGGCGCTGCCCGACACCGCCTCGACGATGCTCGGCGAGGTGACCGAGCTCGACCCCCCGACCCGGTTCTCGTTCCTGTGGGGAGACGATCACCTGCACTTCGCGCTCGAGCCGATCGAGGACGGCGACGCGTGCCTGCTGCGTTTCACCGTCGAGCTCGATTCCCGCGACAAGGCGGCTCGGGACGGCGCCGGATGGCACCTCTGCCTCGACGCGCTCGAGCGCAGGCTCGACGGCGACGAGGCCCAGCGCCCCGACCCGCCCGAGCGCTGGCGCGACTACTACGAGGAGTACCAGCAGCGCGGGTTCCCGGTCGGGGCGGTGTTGCCGGGCGGGATGTGAGAATCATCGGTCATGGAGCTCGGCCTGCGAGATCGCGTGTGCGTCGTGACGGGTGCTTCGCGGGGGATCGGCCGCGCGACGGCGCTGGCCCTGGCGGCCGAGGGCGCGGCCGTGCTCCACGTCGGGCGCAGCGCCGAGCGGCTGGCCGAGGTCGGTCCCGAGGTCCTCGCCCTGGAGGTCACCGCCCCCGACGCCGGCGAGCGCGTGCTGTCCGCGTGCCTCGAGCGCTTTGGCCGGATCGATGCGCTGGTCAACAACGCCGGCACGAGCGAGGTCAAGACGCTCGAGCAGCTGACCGACGCCGACTGGCAGCTTCAGTGGGAGCTCCACGTGATCGCACCGATGCGGCTGATGCGCACGGCGTGCCCGGCGATGGCCGAACGGGGGTGGGGCCGGGTGGTCAACATCTGCTCCTCGTCGGGCAAGCGGCCGTCGAAGACGAACATGGCCTACTCGGTGAGTAAGGCGGCGCAGCTGTCGCTGTCGCGGGCGTTCGCTGACGAGTACGCGGCGCGGGGAGTGCTCGTCAACGCGGTCGCGCCCGGACCGGTCGCGAGCGAGCTCTGGCTGGCGCCTGGCGGGATGGCCGACCAGGCCGCCGAGGCGCAGGGACGTACGCGCCAGCAGGTGCTCAAGGACACAGCCGCACGGGTGCCGCTGGGTCGGATGGGGACCGAGGAGGAGGTCGCGTCGGTGGTCGCGTTTCTGTGCTCGGAGCTCGCCTCGAACGTGGCCGGCGCAGCGTGGTCGGTTGACGGCGGGGCCGTCCCGCTCATCATCTGATTGACTGCCGCGCCGATGAGTGCTGTCAAGACCGAGGCGATCGGCAAGACCTACGACCCGGTTCTCTACGCCGCGGGTCGCGAGAAGATCCGCGAGTTCGCGTCTGCGGTGGGCGAGACGAACCCGCTGCACTTCGAGGTCGAGGTCGCTCGGTCCGCGGGCTACGCCGACGTCGTCGCGCCGCCGATGTTCGCGGTTGTGTACGCGGGGCGCTCGGTCGGCCCAGCGATCTTCGACCCCGAGGTCGGCATCAACTTCGCGATGATGGTTCACGGCGGCCAGGAGTTCCGCTGGGGGCCGCTCGTCGTCGCCGGAGACGAGATCACGACCGTGACCACGGTCAAGGACATCTCTGACCGCGGTGGCATGGCCTTCTACGTGTTCGAGTCGGTGTCCAAGAACGGTGGCGGCGAGACGGTCTGCACCGGCACCTGGACGAATATCGTGCGGGGTGCGTCGTGAGGCCCGGGGACACGATCGAGCTCAGGGTCACGCCCGACCCGTACGTGACTGTCCGCTACGCGGGCGCGTCGGGCGACTTCAACCCGATCCACATCGACGAGGAGTTCGCGCGCAGCGTCGGGCTCCCGGGACGCATTCTCCACGGCCTGTGGACGATGGCCCAGGTGGCACGCGCCCATACCGAGGCGGCCGGCGGCCCGGACCGGCTGCACTCGCTCGCCGTCCAGTTCCGCGGCATGGGCCAGCTCGGCGAGGAGATCGTCGTCAGCGGGGCTGTGCGCGAGGTGGAGGGCGACATCGCGGTCGTCGACTCCGAGGCCGTGCAGGCCGGCCACCGGATCATCCGCAACGCGGTGGCCGAGATAGGGGCCGGCTAGTTCGAGCAGGCGACCGGGCCGCTGGGCCTCGGCGCGCTGCCATGCTCCTGCGGCGGTGCCGCGGAGTTGACCGTCACGGGGTAGGTCGCGACCAGCGTCTGCTCGAGCGTCTTCAGGCTGTTCGTGGTGTCGGTGGCCAGGTCGAAGGGCGCGCTGGTGGCGCACGTACTGAGCAGGATCCGCTTGTCGGCTGGGTTGGGCTGGGGTAGCGACGGCACGGAACGATCGACCTTGACGAAGTTGAACGCGCTTGTCAGATCGCCGGTGGCGGCCCGCCGCCACGAGCTCAGGTTCGGGACCTCGGCGCCGAAGCGCGTCTCGAGAAAGCGCAGCAGCGAGGTGTGGTCGAACACGTCGTGGGAGACGAAGCCGCCGCGGCTGAACGGGGAGACGATCAGCAGCGGCACGCGGAAGCCGAGCCCGATCGGCCCCGCGACGCCGGCGGCGTCGGAGGGCAGCGGGTTCACCGTCAGGTACTCGCCCGCCGTGCCTGACGGGGCGGTCGGGGGCGGCACGTGGTCGAAAAAGCCCCCGTTCTCGTCGTGGGTGATGAACAGGGCCGTCTTCGCCCACAGGCTCGGGTTCGAGACCAGCGTGTTGAGGATGTTCGCGCTCACCGACTCGCCGAAGATCTCGGGCGCCGGCGGGTGCTCGCTCGAGATCAGCGGCGCCAGCACCCACGAGACCTGCGGCAGCGTGCCGGCGAGGACGTCGGCCTGGAACGTGCCCGGGTAGGTCGGGGTGAGGCCGTTCGCGGCCAGCGTCGGGTTGGTCTGGTACTGCTTGAAGTACGGCAGCACGCTGTCGCCGTAGTTGCCGTCCGGGCTCCCGTACACCTTCCACGAGACGCCGCGAGCCTGGAGCTGCTCGGGCATCGTCGTCCACGACAGCGTGCCGAACCGCTCGACACGCGTCGAGCTCGTCGACAGGATCGGCCCACCGGCGCTGCCCGACGGGTCGAGCGTGCCGGACATGCTGTAGAGCCGGTTCGGATCGGTCGGGCCGATCACCGAACAGTGGTAGTGGTCACAGATCGTGAACGCGTCCGCCAGGGCGTAGTAGAACGACAGGTCGGCGCGCGTGTAATAGCCCATCGTCAACGGCCCGTTGCCGCTCCCGTCGGCGGCGATGTGGCCGGTGACGAACCCGTCGAGCTTGCCGCCGTCCCAATAGGTGTGCTGCGGGCCCCAGCTGTGGTCGATGTCGTTCGTGCACTCGCCGTTGTTGTACGAGTCGAGGTGGAACGGGTACAGGTGATCGCCGGCGAAACCGCCCGGGTAGCCGGGCTGGGCGAAGATGCTGAGACCGCTGCCGTCGCCGAGCGGCTGCACGCTCGGATCGGCGAACCCGGCCACGCCACGGTATGACCCGAAATAGTGATCGAAGGACCGGTTCTCCTGGATCAGGATGACCACGTGCTCGATGTCGTCAAGGCTCCCGCAGGTAGGTGGATTGGCCAGCGCGCGGGCGATCAGCGAGTTCGACATCAGCGCGGCGGCGCCGAGCCCGGCACCACCCCGCGCTCCGGCGCGCAGCACGTCACGGCGCGTAATTTCACGGCTCATTTCCCTGCTCCTCTGCTCGTTCGCGGCGAGTGGATGGCTCGCCGGCCGGCTCGGAACCCTATCCGAACGTGAACGTTCAGTGAAGCAGTTGTGAGCCTCGGTTCCGGATGCGCCGGCCCGGAGGCCGGTCGCGCCCGACCTACAATCAGATCCGTGCTGAGTCAACGCCAGGAACTCGTCCTGCGCAAGGTCGTGGAGGACTATCTCGCCGCCGGAGCCCCGGTCGGCTCGAAGGCCCTCGCCGAGGGGTTCGAATGGGGCCCGTCGACGATCCGCCACGAGCTCGCCAATCTCGAGGAGCGCGGCCTGCTCGCCCATCCGCACACCTCGGCCGGCCGCGTGCCGACGGAGGCGGGCTACCGCTACTTCGTCGATCGCCTGCTCCCGGCCGACGACGGCGCGCCGCGGCTGTCGCTGTCGCTCGTGCAGCGGGAGCTCGACGAGGCGATGCGGGTTACCAGCGAGACGCTCTCGCAGGTCACCAACCTGCTCGCGATCGTGACCGCGCCCCCGATCGAGACCTCGACAATCCGCCATGTGGAGGTGCTGGTCCTGCAGCCGCAGGTGTTGATGGTCGTGGTGATCACCTCCACGGGTGGCGTGACCAAGCGGCTGTTCACCTTCGAGCGGGCCGTCGACGCCGGCCTGGCCGACTGGGCGGCGAGCTACTTCAACGAGCGGCTCGTGGGCTTCGGCCTCGGCGCGCGGATGCTCCACCAGCGGTTGCACGACCCGTCGCTCTCGAAGGCCGAGACCGAGTTCATCGACGCGCTCTGCCCGGTGTTCACCGAGCTCGAGGAGTCCGGGCAGGCCACGCTCTATGTCGAGGGGACCGCACGCCTGCTGAGCATCGAGCGACTGTCCGAGGTGAGCGAGCTGAACTCGCTGATGGACATGCTGGAGCGGCGCGTGACGCTGCTCGGCATGCTGCGCTCGACCCTCGGCGAGCGCGACGTGCTCGTTCGCATCGGCGCCGAGAACGACGCTCCGGCGCTCCGCTCGCTGGCGCTGGTCGTGGCCGGCTACGGGCTCCCGCAGCGGCGTCTCGGCGCGGTCTCGGTGATCGGCCCGCTGAGGATGGACTACGGGCGCGCGATCAGGTCGGTCCGTGATGCCGCTCTGCAGCTCTCCAGCTATGTCGCCGACGTGTACGACGAGCGATGAGCGCCACCCGCGACTACTACGAGGTGCTGGGCGTCTCGCGCGGGGCCAGCGAGGCCGACATCAAGAAGGCGTTCCGCCGGCTCGCGCGCGAGCTGCATCCGGACGTCAACAGCCACGACCCGCAGGCCGAGGAGAAGTTCAAGGAGGCGGCCGAGGCGTACGAGGTCCTGTCTGACTCCGATCGCCGCGCGACCTACGACCGCTACGGTCATGAGGGCCTGCGCAACGGTGGCTACGCCCCCAACTTCGAGGGGTTCGGGTCGGTGGCGGACATCTTCGAGGCGTTTTTCGGCGGGGGCGCGTTCGGCTCGGCCTTCGGCGGGGGCCGCGCGAGCGGCCCGATGCAGGGCGGCGACGTCGCCGTGACGGCCGAGGTGGACCTCGCGCAGGCGGCGCACGGCAGCCCGGTGGAGGTCTCCTACGAGGGGATCACCGTGTGCGAGCACTGCCGCGGGAACGGGGCCGAGCCCGGCACGCCGATTGAAACCTGCCCGCGCTGCAACGGCACCGGCCAGCTCCGGGCCGTGTCCCGAACCCCGTTCGGCCAGGTCGTGCGCGCGACCGTGTGCGACGTCTGCCAAGGCGAGGGGAAGGTGCCGCGCGACCCCTGCAAGGTGTGTGACGGCCGCGGCCGCCGCGTGGAGCGCGAGAACGTGTCGGTCGACGTCCCGGCCGGGATCGCCGACGGCCAGCGGATCCGGATCGCGGGCCGTGGGCACGCCGGCGATCGCGGTGGTCCGCCGGGCGACCTCTACGTCCTCATCCACGTCCGCGAGGACCCGCGCTTCGTGCGTGACGGCGATGACCTCGTCACGGCCGTCGACGTCGCGGCCCCGCTTGCCGCGCTCGGGACGACGGTCGAGGTGCCGACGATCGATCAGCCCGTGGAGCTCGAGATCCCCGCCGGGACCCAGCCGCACGACATGCTGACGATCCGCGGGCGCGGGATGCCCGCCCTGCGCGGACGCCGAACGGGCGATCTGCGCGTCGTGGTCAATGTGATCATCCCGCGCCGTCTGGGGCATGAGCAGCGCGAGCTGCTCGAGCAGCTCGCCGCGACGATGACCGAGGAGAACCTCAGCACTCGCGAGGGCGTCCTGCACAAGCTGCGCCGCGCCTTTCACCACGGTTGATACGGCTCGCCATCCGTGTCCGGCGCGAGCACGCTGAGATCGTGCTCGCCGAGCTGCTCGAGCTCGCGCCGAGCGGGGTGGAGGAGACCGACGTCGACGATGGCGTGGTCGAATACGCGGTCTACGGCCCGCCGGGTGAGCTCCCGGCGCTGCCCGATGTGGAGGCCGCGTCGGGCGAGGCGCTGGTCCAGATCACCACGACCGAGATCGCAGACGACTGGTCCGAGCGCTGGCGCGAGTTCCACCGGCCGCTTGTGATCGGAGACCGGCTCGCCGTGCGCCCCCCATGGGAGCCACCGGCCGGCGCAGCGCTCGAGCTCGTGATCGACCCCGGCCAGGCGTTCGGCACCGGCGCACACGCGACCACGCGACTGTGTCTCGAGCTGCTGCTCGAGCTCGAGCCGCGCGGCGCGTTCCTCGATCTAGGCTGCGGTTCGGGGGTGCTCGCGATCGCCGCCGCGAGGCTCGGGTTCAAGCCGATTCTGGCCCTCGACTACGACCCCGCGAGCGTGGCCGCGGCGCGCGAGAACGCGGCCGTCAACGGCGTCACGCTCGAAGTTCGCCGCCACGACCTGCGCGAGGAACAGACCCCTTTTGCGGACACGATCGCGGCCAACCTGCTCGCGCCGCTGCTGCTCGAGTGGGCGCCGCGCCTGATCGCCCCGCCGGCGCGGCTCGTCGCCAGCGGGGTGCTGACCGAGGAGACCGATCGGGTCGCGGACGCCTTCGCCGCCGCCGGGCTGGTCGAGCTCGAGCGGCGCAGTCGCGGCGAGTGGTCGGCGCTCCTGTTGGGGCGCGCTGACCGGGGGTAGCCTTGGCGCCATGCCATCGCGCATCGTCATCGCCGGAGGCGGGTTCGGCGGCTTCTACACGGCTCGCGGGCTCGAGCGCCTGGCGCCGCCTGATGTCGAGATCACGCTGATCAGCGACGTCAACTTCATGCTCTACACGCCGCTCCTCCCCGGGGCGGCCGCGGGCACGCTGGAGCCCCGCCACGTGGTCGTGCCGCTGCGCGAGCGGCTGAAGCGCACCGACCTGCGCCTGGGCCGGGTGACCGGCGGGGACCCGGCCAACAACCTGCTGAACGTGGATCTGATCGCCGGCCAGGCGGTCGAGGTCGGCTACGACCAGCTGGTCGTGGCGCTCGGGTCGGTCTCGCGCACGGCTCCGGTGCCCGGGCTGACCGAGCATGCGATCGGGCTGACCACGATCGCCGAGGCGATCGCGCTTCGCAACCGCGTCGTCCGCTGCCTCGAGACGGCCGAGGAGACCGAGGATCCGGAGTTGCGCCGCCAGTACCTGAGCTTCGTGTTCGTAGGCGGGGGCTATGCGGGGATGGAGGGTGTCGCGGAGTTGCACGACTTCGCGCTCGACGCGCTCGCCTACTACCCCCGCTGCCGGCAGACGGGGATGCGCTGGATGCTGCTGGAGGCGGCGCCGCGGATCATGCGCGAGATCCAGCCGTCGCTGGCCGAGTTCACCCAGAACACGCTGCGGGCGCGTGGGATCGAGATCCTGGTGGAGACGCAGCTCGCGCGCGTGACCGACTCCGAGGTGACGTTGAGCACGGGCGAGACGGTGCCGTGCCGGACCGTGTGCTGGACCGCCGGCGTGCGCGGCAACCCGATCGCCGCGCGGCTCGGCCTGCCGCTCGACAACGACCGGATCGCCTGCAACGAGGAGATGCGGGTCAACGGCTTCGAAAACGTTTGGGCCGTGGGCGACGTGGCCGCGGTCCCAGACCCGGCCCGTCCGGGTCTGCCGTGCCCGCCGACCGCGCAGCACGCAATCCGCCAGGGCAAGCTGCTGGCCGCGAACGTGGTCGCGGCGCTGGGTGATCGCGGTCAGGTAAAGCCATTCACCTATAAGACGCTCGGCATGTTCGCCGACCTCGGACGGCACAACGCGGTGGCGAACCTGATGGGCGCGCGGGTGCGGGGCTTCCCGGCGTGGGCGATCTGCCGCTTCTACCACCTGGCATGGATGCCGGGCTTTCGGCGCAAGGTCAGGCTGATCGCTGACTGGACGGTCGATTTCTGGTTCCGCCGCGACACCGCGGAGATGGGGCAGCTGGGGCATCCGCCGCTGCTCGACGACGTGGCCCGCCCACGTGGATAACGCCCGGGCGCCGAATCTTGGACACCGGGCCGATGTCCATCGGCGCCGATCGAAGCATCCTTTCCGCGACGCTTCGATCCAGGATGTCCAAGGAGGTGAACAAGTTGCCCAACCCGCTCGCGATCGGTGTGACTCTCGGTGGCCTGCTGCTCGATGTCGTCGTACCACGGCCCAAGCCTCGGGCTGGTTTTGCGCGGGAGTCCTCTCTCCTCTCCTCACGCGCCGACCCGAGGACACCATGGACCACGACGGCGGCGATGGAGTACGAACGTCCCCCGGTCGCGAGCGGCGTGGGGTAGCGCGCGCGGCGCCGGTCGCTAACGTGCGCGGCCGTGACCTCATTCGCGGTCAGGTTCCTCGGCTGCAAGGTGTCTCAGGCGGACGCGATGCTCGCCCGGCAGGAGCTGCTCGCGGCCGGGCACGAGGAGGTACCGGACGACCGCGCCGAGCTGCACGTGATCAACACGTGCTGCATCACCCGTGAGGCCGAGGCGAAATCACGTCAGGCGGTCCGGCGCGCGCTGAGCGGCTCCGGCGAGGTGCTGGTCGCCGGCTGCGCGGTGAACCTCAACGCGACGCAGTTCGCCGAGATCGATCCCCGCGTGCGCGCGTTCGTGGGCACCGCGGACGATGTCGCCGCGGCGATCGTCGCCGACGTGGGGGGCTGCGCCGACCTCGAGCACGATGTGCTCCCCCGGCGGGGTCCCGAGCAGGCCTCGCGGACGCGCGGGTTCGTGAAGGTCCAGGACGGCTGCGACTGCCACTGCGCGTACTGCATCATCCCGACGGTTCGCGGCCCGGCTCGCTCGCGTCCCGCATCGGCCGTGCTCGAGGAGGTGCGCCGGCGCGTGCGTGAGGGCCAGCCCGAGATGGTGATGACCGGCATCTCCGTCGGCGACTACCTCGACCCCGAGCGCGGGCTCGAGCTCGGCGAGCTGATGGTGGAGGTGGCGCACGTCGAGGGGGTCGAGCGCGTGCGGCTGTCGAGCGTGGAGGTGATCCACGTCCGCGACTCGCTGCTCCGCGCCCTCGCCGAGGAACCGAAGGTGTGCCCGCACCTGCACATCCCGATGCAGTCGGGCGACGACGCCGTCCTGCGCGACATGGGGCGCCACTACGACGCCGCCGGCTACCTGGAGCGGATCGCCGCGCTGCGGGAGGCCGTGCCGCGCGTGAACGTCACGACGGACGTGATTGTCGGCTTCCCGACCGAGTCCGACGACGCGTTCGCGCGGACGCTCGCCGCGGTCGATGCGGCAGGGATCACCCGGGTCCACACGTTCTCCTACTCGCCGCGGCCGGGAACCGTGGCCGAGAGCCTTGGCGACCAGGTGGCGCCGGAGGAGAAGAAGCGCCGCTCGCGCGAGCTGCGCGGGCATTCGGAGGTGCGGTCGCGCCTGCACCGCAGCGGCAAGCTCGGGCGCCGCGAGTGCGTGCTCGTCGACAAGGTCGCGGACACCCAGTGCTCGGGATACACCGCGGACTACACGCGCTGCTATCTGCCCGCGGGGGCCGCGGAGCGGGGCGAGCTGCTCGAGGTGTCGTGCCGGGAGCTGCACGCGGACGGCATCGCCTGCCGCCCGACCTGAGGGCTTCAGCCTCCCGCCGGGCTATCCTGACCTGTAGTGACGGTTCTCGAGCAGGTTCGCACCGATATGACCAGCGCGATGAAGGCTGGTGAGAAGGAGCGTGTCGGCGCCCTGCGGCTGGTCCTCTCCGAGCTCCAGAAAGCGGCCAAGGACGGCGGCGACGACGAGCTCGCTGTGCTGCGCCGCGAGCGCAAGCGCCGGCTCGAGGCCGCGGTCCAGTTCCGCGATGGCGGGCGCCCTGAGCTGGCCGAGCAGGAGGAGAGCGAGGCGAGGCTGATCGAGGGCTATCTGCCCTCCGAGCTCGACGACGCCGCGCTGGCCTCGATCGTCGAGGCGGCGATCGAGGAGACCGGCGCGAGCGGGCCCAAGGACATGGGCGCGGTGATGAAGGTCGTGATGGCCAGGGCCGGGGGCAGGGCCGATGGCAAGCGTGCCTCCGAGCGCGTGCGGGAGGCACTGACGGCGTAGTGCGTAAGCAGCTCGAGCTCGACAACACCGTTGCCGCGGAGCTCGCGGGCAGCGGGGACGCGATCCTGAAGACGCTCGAAGGGCATCTCGACTGCGACGTCTTCCTGCGCGGCAACGTGCTCACGCTCGAGGGAGACGTGGCCGCGGTCGAGGCTGCCGCTGCCGTCGTCCGCGAGCTGTCCGAGCTGATCGACCAGGGCCACGAGATCGCGCCCGGCACGATCGAGGCGGTCACGCGGGCGCTGGACGCGCACGAGTCGCCGGCGCAGATCCTCGAGGACGTCGTCTGGCGCCACCGGACGACGAAGATCGCGCCCAAGACGGTCAACCAGAAGTACTACGTCGATTCGATCCGGCGCAACACGATCACGTTCGGGATCGGGCCGGCGGGCACGGGCAAGACGTTCCTGGCCGTGGCGCTCGCGGCCGCCGCACTCAGCCGCCGCGAGGTGAACCGGATCATCCTCACCCGTCCGGCCGTCGAGGCGGGCGAGCGGCTCGGCTTCCTGCCGGGCGATCTGATGGCCAAGGTCGACCCGTATCTGCGGCCCCTGTTCGACGCGCTGCACGACATGCTCGAACCCGAGCGGGTCTCGCAGCACCTCGAGCGCGGCGTGATCGAGGTGGCTCCGCTCGCGTTCATGCGCGGGCGGACGCTGAACGACAGCTTCATCATCCTTGACGAGGCCCAGAACACAAGCCCCGAGCAGATGAAGATGTTCCTCACGCGGCTCGGGTTCAACTCGAAGGTGGTCGTCACCGGCGACATCACCCAGATCGACCTGCCGCGCGAGCAGGACTCGGGACTGGTCGTCGTCTCCGAGATCCTCAGCGAGGTTGAGGGGATCGAGTTCGTTCGCTTCGGCGAGGAGGACGTCGTGCGCCACAAGCTGGTGCGGCGGATCGTCGCGGCCTACAGCGAGCACTCTCAGCGCCTGGCTCCGGAGCTGCGGCCGCGCAAGCGGGCGTAGGCCCGGGACATTGCTCGACATCGAGGTGATCGGGCTCGAGGCGTCCGCCGTGAGCGACCCCACGGGCGTGGAGGTCGAGGAGCTGTGCGCGCTCGCCTTCGCCTCGGCCGGGATCGCGGAGGGGCACGTCGCGATCGAGTTCGTCGACGACGAGCGGATCCGCGATCTGAACCGTCGCCATCGCGGGATCGACTCACCGACCGACGTGCTGTCGTTTGGAGTCGATGAGGATGGCGTACCGGCGGGGCCCCGGGAGCTCGGCGACATCGTGATCTGCCCCGGTCACACAGCCGACCTGCGCGAGGCCGTGCTCCACGGCGCCCTGCACCTGACCGGCATGGACCACGAGAGCGATGACGGTGAGATGCTCGCGCTTCAGGCCGAGCTGATGCGCTGGGTGCGCTGATGGCCGACACGCGTTCGGGGTTCATCGCTCTGGCCGGCCGCCCGAACGTCGGCAAGTCGACGCTCGCCAACGTGATCGTCGGCGCCAAGGTCGCGATCGTCTCCGACAAGCCGCAGACCACCCGCCGGGCGATCCGCGGCGTGGCCAACGGACCGGGCTGGCAGCTCGTGCTGGTCGACCTGCCCGGCGTGCAGCGCCCCCGCGACGCGCTGACCGAACGGATGCAGAGGCGAGTCGAGAGCGAGCTGGCCGACGCCGACGGCTGCCTGTTCGTGGTCAACGCAGAACAGGGGATCGGGCCGGGCGACCGCTGGATCGCCAGCCTGCTCAAGGCCTCGCCCGTGCCGGTCGTGATCGCGGTCAACAAGATCGACAGCGCCGATCGCGGGCGCACCGCCGCCGCGCTGTCCGCCGCCGAGGAGCTCGACGTGGCCGACGAGATCTATCCCGTGTCGGCGCGCCGCGGGTCGGGCGTCCCGGTGCTGGTCGAGCACCTGGTCTCGCTGCTCCCGCCGGGGCCGTTCTACTTCGAGCCCGACCAGCACTCCGACCAGTCTCGCGAGGTCGTGCTGTCCGAGCTGATCCGCGAGCAGGTGCTCGCCCGGACGCGCGAGGAGGTCCCGCACGCGGTCGAGGTCGAGATCGAGTCGATCTCGATGCCTCGGGACGATCTCGCGCGCGTCGAGGCGGTCGTCCTGGCCGAGACCGAGTCCCAGAAGGGGATCTTGATCGGCGCCGGCGGCCGGATGATCAAGGCGATCGGGGTGGCGGCGCGGCAGGCGATCGAGCGCGAGCTCGGCACGCACGTGCACCTGGACCTCTCGGTCCGCGTCCGCCGCCACTGGCGCACCGACGAGCGGCTGCTCGACCGCCTCGGGATCGAGTAGGGTCCGCGCGCGTGGGAGCGCTCGAGACTCATCTTCGCCGGACCAACCGCACCATGATCGGCTTCGATCTCGCGCTCGGCACCGGCGCGCTGCTCGCGCCCACGGCCACCCTGAAGGTGCTCGGGCACGGGGCGCCATCGGAGGACGCGCTGCACCTGTTCCGCCGCTGCGGACCGATCTGGCTGACCTTCGCCGCCGCGCACGCCGTGGCGGCGGCCCGCGACCGCCCCGAGGACTGGTGGGCGCTCGCTGGCTGCGGGGCACGGAGATCGCCACCGACATCATCTGGTCGCGCTCGCCCGCTGTCTCCCGGCCCGGTGCCAAGGCCGGCCTGTGGATGAGCGGGGCGTTCAACCTCGGCGTGGCCGCGGGTTTCGCCGCGCTGGCACGCGGCCGGGGCTGATCAGCCGGTCCACCAGGCGCCGAGTACCCGGCGCCAGTTGCCCCAGGCCACGGCCTCGAGTTCGGACTCGCCGAAGCCGGCCTCGGACAGGACCTGGAGCACCGCGGGCATCCCGGACGCGTCGCCCACCGGCGCGGGGATCGTCGCTCCGTCGAAGTCCGAGCCGAGCGCCACGTGCTCCGGCCCGATCCGGTCGGCGATGTAGCGCGCGTGCTCGGCGATGACTTCGATCGGCGTGTCCGGCTCGTCGGCGAAGTCCGGGCGCAGAAACGGCACGGCGAACACGATGCCGACCAGCCCGCCCGAGGCGCCGATCGCGTCGAGCTGGCGGTCGGTGAGGTTGCGCGAGCACTGGCACAGCGCGTGGGCGGCCGAGTGGCTGGCCACGAGCGGCCCGGCGTCGATCCGGGCGACGTCCCAGAACCCGGCCTCGTTGAGATGGCTGAGGTCGACGAGGATCCCGAGCTCTCCGCAGCGCCGGACGAGCTCCTCGCCGGCCGCGCTCAGGCCCGGCCCGGTGTCCGGGCTCGAGGGCGAGATGAACGGGACGCCGTGGGCGAAGGCGTTGGCGCGGCTCCAGACCGGGCCGAGCGAGCGCAGGCCGGCCGCGTACCACAGTTCGAGCGACTCGAGCCCGGGGTCGATCGCCTCCGCGCCCTCGAGGTGCAGGATCGCGACCGGCGGCCCGTCGTCGTCGTGGGCCGCGTCGAGGTCGCGGGTGGTGCGGGCGAGGCGAACGTGACCGGCGCGCTCGAGCGCGAGCAGGCGTCCCGCCGCCGCGGCGGCGTCGGCGGCCGCGGCCTCGTGGGCGAGCGGCGGCGCGTACTCGAACTCGAGCACCCCGTCCTCGCGGGGCATCGGCTCGTGCCCGTCGCCGTCCGACGGGCTGAAGACCGCGAAGATCGCGCCGCGGAGCCCGCCGGCCCTCATCTTCGGCAGGTCCAGGTGTCCGCCGGGCCGGCCGGCGACGATCCCGGCGTGGTCGTCGCGCGTGATCGCGTCGTTGTGGCCGTCGAAGACAGGGAGCATGCGGCCACCGTAGCGACTGCGCTCCCTAGAATCGACCGCCCCGTGGACGACTCTGAGATCGAATTCGACGAGCGCGGTCTGGTTCCGTGCATCGTGCAGGACTGGCGCACCGGCGAGGTTCTGACCCTCGCCTACATGAACGCCGAGTCGCTGCGGCTCACGCGCGAGACCGGCGAGATGCATTTCTTCAGCCGCTCGCGGCAGGAGCTCTGGCACAAGGGCGCGACGTCGGGGAACACTCAGGCGATCGTCGAGCTGCGCTACGACTGCGACGGCGACGCCCTGCTGGCGCTGGTGCGAGCCGCGCGGTCCCGCCTGCCATACGGGCGAACGGACCTGCTTTCATCGTGGTGCGCTCGAGCCCAAGGCCCCGCACGAGACCCTGCCGGAGCTCGAGCGGACGATCGCCGAGCGGGCCCGGATCCGGCCGGATGGCTCCTACACCGCGCAGCTGCTGGCCGACCCCGGTCGGATCGGGCTCAAGGTCCAGGAGGAGGCCGAGGAGGTCGCGCGGGCCCGGGCCGAGGAATCCGACGAGCGCGTGGCCGAGGAGGCAGCGGACGTGCTCTACCACCTGGCCGTGTTGCTGGCGAGCCGGGGCCTGTCGCTGGCCGACGCAGAGCGGGTGCTGGATGAGCGTCGCCGCCGCTGAGACGAGCTCGCCGTCGCTGGAGCAGGTCCGCGCGCTGGCGCGCGAGCACAACCTGATCCCGCTGCGCGAGACGTTCATCGACGATTGCGAGACGCCCGTCTCCGCGTTCCTGAAGCTGCGCGAGGCCGGGCCCGCGTTCCTGCTCGAGTCGGCCGACCAGGGCCGGGTCGGGCGCTACTCGTTCATCGGTTTCCGCCCCCGGAAGGTGATCCGCTGGTCGCTCGGCGATCCCGGTGATCCCTACGAGCTCGCGGCATCCGAGCTCAGCCGCGTCAGCGCGGCGCCGCTCGAGGGCCTGCCGCCGTTCGCCGGCGGCGCGGTGGGGATGTTCGCCTACGACCTCGTCCGGACGGTCGAGCCGCTCGGTGAGCCCAACCCGGATCCGCTCGGCCTGCCCGACCTGGCGCTGATGCTGAGCGACACGCTGGTCGTGTTCGACCACCTCAAGCACACGATCACGGTGCTGGCAAACGTCTATGCCGACGAGGAGCTCGAGGCCTCCTACAAGCGGGCGCTGGAGACGATCTCCGAGGTCCGCTGGCGCCTGTCCGGACCCGTCCCGCGACCGGCCCGTCCGCCGGCGGCCGACCGACGGGCGCCCGAGTTCACCCCCAACATGCCGCGCGAGCAGTTCGAGGCGATGGTCGCGCGGATCGTCGAGTACATCTACGCCGGGGACGCGTTTCAGGTGGTGCCCTCGCAGCGGTGGTCGGCTCCGGTGCCCGTCGAGGCGTTCTCGATCTACCGCGGGCTGCGCGCGGTCAACCCGAGCCCGTACATGTACTTCCTGGACTTCGGCGACTTCGAGGTCGCGGGCGCGAGCCCGGAGCCGCTGATCACGGTCAGCGGCCGGCAGGTCTCGACGCGGCCGATCGCCGGCACCCGTCCCCGCGGCTCACCGCGGAGGAGGACCGCCGGATGGCCGAGGAGCTGCTCGCCGACCCGAAGGAGCGCGCCGAGCACGTGATGCTTGTCGACCTCGGCCGCAACGACCTCGGCCGCGTGTGCGAGTACGGCAGCGTCGAGGTGGCGGACTTCATGGCCGTGGAGAACTACAGCCACGTGATGCACATCGTCTCGAGCGTCACCGGCACGCTGCGTCCCGACGTCGGCGCGCTCGACGCGCTGCGCTCGGTGCTGCCGGCCGGAACCCTGTCCGGCGCGCCCAAGGTCCGGGCGATGCAGATCATCGACGAGCTCGAGCCGGTCAAGCGCGGCGGCTACGGTGGCGCGATCGGCTACGTCAGCTACGCCGGCGACCTCGACACCTGCATCCACATCCGCACGGTCGTGATCAAGGACGGCGTCGCCCATATCCAGGCCGGCGGCGGCACGGTCGCGGACGCCAAGCCCGACTACGAGTACCGAGAGTCGGTGGCCAAGGCCCGCGCAGTGCTTCCGCGATCGAGCTCGCCGTTGCCCAGAGGGAGTGGGAATGAGGGTCCTCGTCCTCGACAACTACGACAGCTTCACCTACAACCTCGTCCAGTACCTGGGCGAGCTCGGAGCCGAGATCGAGGTGGTCAGAAACGACCACGCCACCGTCGAGGACCTGCTCGTGCGCGGGTATGACCGAGTCGTCGTCTCGCCGGGTCCGTGCACCCCGGATCAGGCCGGGATCTCGCTCGAGGCGGTGCGCCGCTTTCCGCTCGCCGGCACGCCGACGCTCGGGGTCTGCCTCGGGCATCAGGCGCTCGTGCAGGCATGGGGCGGAAGGGTGATCCAGCACGAGCCGGTGCACGGCAAGACGACGATCGTCAAGCACGACGGTCGCACGATCTTCCACGGCCTGCACGAGCCGCTCGAGGTTGGCCGCTACCACTCGCTGATCGCTGATCCGGACCTGCCCGATGTGCTCGAGCGCAGCGCGTCGGCGGACGAGATCGTGATGGCGGTGCGCCACCGCGAGCTGCCGGCCGAGGGCGTCCAGTTCCACCCCGAGTCGGTGCTCACCGAGCAGGGCCGCGAGCTGCTGAGCAACTTCCTGGAGCGCGCGCGATGACCGATCCCGGGTCGGACCTGCTCACGCGCTCGATTGACGAGGTCGCCTCGGGCCGCGATCTGAGCCTCGAGGACACCGCCGCGGTGCTGTCGGAGATCATGGCCGGCAACGCGTCGGAGATCCAGATCGCGGCGTTCCTGATCGCGTTGCGGACCAAGGGCGAGACGGTCGATGAGCTGGCGGGGCTCGCGCAGGCGATGCGCTCGCTGGCCGCTCGCGTCGAGGTCTCGAGCGACGACCTGCTCGACACCGCCGGAACGGGCGGCGGGCGCCGGACGTTCAACGTGTCGACGACGGCGGCGCTGATCGCGGCCGGAGCCGGCTGCACCGTGGCCAAGCACGGCAACCGCTCGGCGACCGGCCTGTCCGGCTCGGCCGACGTGCTCGAGGCGCTCGGGGCGCGGATCGACCTCGGACCCGCGGCGGTCGCGCGGTGCATCGAGGAGGTCGGGTTCGGGTTCATGTTCGCGCCCGCCCACCACCAGGCGACCCGCTACGTGGTGCCGGTCAGGCGCGAGCTCGCGGTGCGCACGATCTTCAACTTCCTCGGGCCGCTGACCAATCCGGCCGGGCGCCTCGCGCCAGCTGATCGGCGTCTCCGACCCCGATTACCTGGAGACGATGGCCGGTGCGCTGGCCCGGCTCGGGACCAAGCACGCACTGTTGGTCAGCGGCGAGGACGGCGTGGATGAGCTGAGCATCTCTGCGCAGCACGCGGGTCGTGGAGGTGGTCGCGGATGAGCTGCGCAGCTACGTCATCGCTCCCGAGGATGTGGGCCTCGAGCGGTCCCCGGCCGAGGCAGTCCCCGGCGGCGACCCGCAGCAGAACGCCGAGACGGCGCGGCGCATCTTCGGCGGCGAGGCGGGGGCGGCCCGAGATCTGGCTGTGCTCAACGCCGGGGCGGCGATCTACGCGGGCGGCAGCGCCGATTCGCTCGAGCTCGGCGTCCGAGCCGCCGAGGAGGCGATCGACGCCGGTGCGGCGGCGAGGGCGCTCGACGCGTTCGTGGCCGAGACCCAGCGGCTCGCGGCGTCATGAACCGGCTCGAGCCGATCATCGCGGCGACCCGCGAGGAGGTTGCGCGTCGTCGTGCGACGACGCCGCTGGCCGAGCTCATGCGGCGCGGCTCGGAGCGGGCGGGGGATCTGCGCCGATTCGGCGACGCTCTCGCGCGTCCCGGACTGTCGGTGATCGCCGAGCACAAGCGCCGCTCCCCGTCGGCAGGCGTGATCCGCGAGGGGGCGTCGCTGGCCGAGGTGGTGCGCGCGTACGAGCGGGCCGGCGCGGCGGCGCTCTCGGTTCTCACCGAGGGCCCCAACTTCGGCGGCTCGCTCGAGGACCTGAGCACCGCGCGGGCGGCGTCGAGCCTGCCGATCCTGCGCAAGGACTTCGTCGTCGACGAGTACCAGGTGCACGAGTCGCTGGCCGCCGGCGCTGACGCGATCCTGCTGATCGTCGCGGCGCTCGACCCGGGTGAGCTGCGCGAGCTCCACGCCGTCGCGGGCGGGCTCGGGCTCGCGGCGCTGGTGGAGGTCCACGACGCGGCCGAGCTAGAGGCGGCGGCGAGCATCGGGGCCGCGGTGATCGGCATCAACAACCGCAATCTGGCGACCCTCGAGGTCGACACCGGCCGGACGTTCGAGCTGCTGGGGGGGATCCCGGAGGGAGTGATCGTCGTAGCGGAATCGGGATTTCGGGATCGTTCGGACCTCGAGCGACTGCGCTCGGAGGGCGTCGATGGGGTGCTGATCGGAGAGGCCCTGATGCGGGCGCCGGACATCGGGGCGGCGAGCCGGGAGCTGATCGGCGGCCTTTAGTTTCACTTCAGCGGATGGCCAACACTTGGGGGGAGGATGAAGGGGATGTTCAGCTCCCACCTTGCGTCATCCGTCCTCGGTGGGTTGATCGTGGCCGTGGTGTTCCTGCTGTTCGGCTTCACCGGCCACCGCACGACGCGGACGATCGTCGAGGAGGCGCCGATCGCCGGGTCGCCCGCGTCGAGCACGAGCTCGGGGCTGACCCCCAACCAGATCTACGTGCGCGACGCGCCGGGGGTCGTGTTCGTCCGCGCACAGCTGGTCGAGCAGGTCCAGGATCCATTCGACCTGTTCCCCCAGCAGCAGAGCAGCACCTCGACCGGGTCGGGCTTCCTGATCGATCGCGCCGGCCACATCCTGACCAACTTCCACCTGGTCCAGGGCGCCGACCGGCGGACCGGCGTAACCGTCCAGTTCGAGGACGACGTGAGCCGCCGGGCCATGGTCGTCGGACAGGATCCGAACAACGACCTGGCGCTGCTCAAGGTCGACCCGGCCGGCCTGCCCAACGTCCAGCCGCTGCAGCTCGGGGACTCGACCACGGTCCGCGTCGGCGACCCGACGCTGGCGATCGGTAACCCGTTCGGCCTTGACCGCACGCTGACCAGCGGCATCGTCTCCGCGCTGCAGCGCCAGATCCAGGCCCCAAACGGGTTCAGCATCGACAACGTGATCCAGACCGACGCGCCGATCAACCCCGGCAACTCCGGCGGCCCGCTGCTCGACGCCGCCGGGCGAGTGATCGGGATCAACTCCCAGATCGCGACCGCGGGCGACAGCGGCAACGGCAGCGTGGGGATCGCCTTTGCCGTGCCGATCAACACGGCCAAGCAGATCCTTCCCAACCTCGAGACCGGCCGCCAGGTCAGGGTCGCGTATCTCGGCGTGGGCGGCGACATCGCGCCCGATCACCACGGCGTCCGCGTCCAGACCGTCGAGCCCGGAGGCCCCGCCGCGAACGCCGGCCTGCGGCCAGGCGACGAGATCCGCACGATCGCCGGTCACCGGGTGACGACGATGGACGATCTGCAGGCGGTCGTCGCGGCGCACCTCCCCGGCGCCGGCGTCGCGATCCGCGCGCTGCGCCGCGGCCACCCGATGCGGCTGCGGGCGCTGCTCGGAGCGCAGCCGGCGCAGCAGTCGACGGGGTAGGGGCTTGGGTTGGGGGGGAGCGTTTGTTGGGGGCGGCGTTTGCGGGCGTTTCGGGGGGGCGTTTGGGGGCTGCGTGGCCGCGGCGCCCGGGCCGCGCGCCGGCGCCGGACTAACGCAGCAAATCGCGTCGGGCCAGGCGACCGAGGTCCAAAACTCCCCGCCACGGGGAGTTTTCAGCCTCCCTCGCTTCGGCCGGTCCAATTTGTTGCGTTAGTACGGCTGCGGCGGGGCCGGAGGCGTGAGTTACCTCGGAAACTCGGGTCTGGCGGGGCGAGGATGGCGCTTTGGGTCTGCTGAGCAGACTTAATCGTGCATGCGTGCGTCCGTGGCGCCCGGTTTCCGAGGTTATGCCCGCGCCGCCCCGCCGCGCCCGCCCCGCCGCGCCGCCGCCGCCCCGCCCCGCCCCGCCCGGCGCCCCGCCCGCCGCCGCCGCCCCGCCCCGCCGCGCCCCTACGATGTGCTCATGCCGACCAGGATCAAGTTCTGTGGGATCACCAACGTCCCCGACGCGGAGCGCGCACTGGGTGCCGGCGCGTGGGCGGTCGGGGTGATCCTGTGGCCGCACTCGCCTCGCCGTTGCACGCTCGACGCGGCGGCCGAGATCTCGGCCGTTGTCAAGCGGCGGGCCGAGCTGGCCGGGGTGTTCGTCAACCCGACGCTCGACGAGCTCGCCAGGACCGCGGACGCGGTCGGCCTGACGATGATCCAGCTCCACGGGGACGAGGGCCCGGCGTTCTGCTCCGAGGCTGCGCGGCGCACCGGGTGCAAGGTGATCAAGGCGGTCCGGGTGCGCGGCGGTGCGGACCTCCAGGCTCTCTCGATCTTCCACACCGACTACCACCTCCTCGACAGCTACGTCCCCGGCGTCCCCGGCGGCACCGGGGAGACGTTCGCGTGGGAGACCGCCCGCTCGCACCGCGGAACCGTCCCGCTGATCCTGTCCGGCGGGCTCACGCCCGCGAACGTCGCTGACGCGATCGAGGTCGTCCGCCCCTATGCGGTCGACGTGGCCAGCGGCGTCGAGGCCAGCCCGGGCCGGAAGGACCCGCAGAAGCTCGAGGCGTTCGCCGCCGCGGTCACGAGCACGCCACTGAGCGCCGCGCGATGAGCACGGTCGAGCACCGCTTCGGCCCCTACGGGGGCCAGTACGTCCCCGAGACGCTGATGCCGGCCCTGAGCGAGCTCGAGGAGGCCTGGATCGAGGCGCGCGACGATCCCGACTTCAGGGCAGAGCTCGATCGTCTGCTCCGCGACTACGTCGGCCGGCCGACCCCGCTGTACCGCGCCGCGCCGCCTCAGCGAGGCGGCCGGACATCCGATCCTGCTCAAGCGCGAGGACCTCAACCACACCGGCGCGCACAAGATCAACAACGCGCTCGGGCAGGCGCTGTTGGCCAAGCGGATGGGCAAGCGCCGGATCATCGCCGAAACGGGAGCGGGCCAGCACGGCGTCGCCTCGGCCACCGCGTGCGCGCTCCTCGACCTCGAGTGCATCGTCTACATGGGCACCGAGGACATGCGGCGCCAGAAGCCGAACGTCGAGCGGATGGGCCTGCTCGGTGCCGCCGTGGAACCGGTCGACGCCGGCGCCCGAACACTCAAGGAGGCCGTCTCGGCCGCGATCCGCGACTGGGTGACCAACGTCGACACGACTCACTACATCATCGGCTCGTGCGTCGGCCCGGCGCCCTACCCGGCCCTCGTCCGCGACCTCCAGCGCGTGATCGGGGACGAGGCGCGGGCTCAGGTCCTGCAGGCGGCCGGGCGGCTGCCGCAGCGCGTGATCGCGTGTGTCGGGGGCGGGTCCAACTCGATCGGCATGTTCATCCCGTTCGTCGAGGACGCCGAGGTAGAGCTCGTCGGTGTCGAGGCGGCGGGGGAGGGGATCGAGACCGGCCGCCACGGCGCCCCGCTGACTGCCGCCGGCACGCCCGGAGTGCTGCATGGCGCCTACTCGGCGATCATGCAGGACGAGGACGGACAGATCCTCGAGGCGCACTCGATCTCGGCCGGCCTCGACTATCCCGGAAGCGGGCCCGAGCATGCCTGGCTGCGCGACAGCGGCCGGGCCCGGTACCTCGCAGTCACCGACGACGAGGCGCTCGGCGCGTTTGCCCTCACCGCGCGACTGGAGGGCATCATCCCGGCGCTCGAGAGTTCGCACGCGATCGCCTGGTCGCTGGCCAACGGGCCGAGCGAGCTCGATCTGATCTGCCTGTCGGGACGCGGAGACAAGGACCTGGAAGAGGCGCTCGCGCTCCTGAACCGCTGATGACCGGGATCGATCGGATCGCCGAGGCCTTCGAATCAGCGCGCGCCGAGGGGCGCCGCGCCGCGCTGATGCCCTACATGATGGGCGGTTTCCCGGACCTCGCGACCTCGGAGCGCATCGGCCTCGCCTACGTGGAGGCGGGCGCCGACCTGATCGAGCTCGGGGTGCCGTTCTCCGACCCGCTCGCCGACGGTCCGGTGATCCACGCCGCCGGCGTCGGCGGCGCTCGAGTCCGGGACGAGGCCGAACGGCGTGCTCACCGTCGGCCAGACGATCGCGCAGCACGTCCCGGTCGTGGTCATGTGCTACTCGAACCTCGATCCTGGCCCGCGGCCTCGAGCGCTTCGCCGACGCGCTCGTCGAGGCCGGCGCCAGCGGGCTGATCGTCCCCGACCTGCCGATCGAGGAGTCCGACCAGGCTCTGGCGGCGTGCGACGCGCGCGGGCTCGCGCTGGTCCCGCTCGCCGCGCCGACAACGCCGCCCGACCGGCTGCGCGCGATCGGGGCGAGGGCACGAGGCTTTCTGTACACGGTCTCGGTCACCGGGACCACGGGCGAGCGGGCCAGGCTGGACGGCGGCCTGGAGGCGGTCATCGCACGCGCTGCCGCGTGCACCGAGGTCCCGATCGCGGTCGGGTTCGGCATCGCCACGCCGGAGCAGGCCTCGGCCGCGGCCGAGGCGGGAGCCCAGGGCGTGATCGTCGGCACCCGCCTCGTTCGAGCCGCCTCGGAGGCGGAGGAGCCGGACCGCGCGGTGGGCGAGCTCGTGGGGGCGTTCGCCAGGGCGCTGAAGTAGCATCCGTCCGGCCGATGGGTCTGATCCTCACCGCCACCGCAGGCCTCTGTCTCTGGATCGTCCTGTGGTCGCTCAACGTGAGCGGCTTCGACGCGATCCTGATCGCGATCCTGATGGTGATCATCGCAATCGGGGTCCGCAACCTGCTTCCGTTCCTGCCGGGCCGGCGGGACTGACGCTCGCGGCCATGTGGCGTAAGGCACGCGTTCGCGTCGCGGCGCTCGGCGTATGCGCGGCGGCGTTCTGCTCGGCCGGCGTGTCGAGCTGCGGCAGCACCGGCAACTCCAGCGTGACTGCGTCCGGGACCACGCTCTCGATCTATCTGAGCGTGCCGCCGGGCGGTGGCGCCCAGGCCCAGGACGTGATCGACGCCGAGCAGCTCGCGTTCCAGCAGACGCCGGGCGCCAGCGCGATCGGCAAGTATCAGGTCCGGCTGGTCAAGGTCAGCGGTGCGGAGCTGTCCGACAACGCGCGCACCGCGATCCAGAACACCGGCGCGGTGGCCTATCTGGGCGAGACGGACCCGGGTACCTCTGCCCAGTCGCTCGGGATCACCAACGCCCAGGACCTGCTCCAGGTCACTCCCACCGACACTGCGCTCGAGCTGACCCAGAGCACGCCGGCGATCTCGAACACGCCCGAATCGCTATTACGAGTCGCTCAAGACGTACGGACAGGACGTTCGCGCGCGTTGTCCCCTCGACCGCGGTGGAGGCGAAGGTGCAGGTGGCCGAGATGAAGGCGCAGAACGTCACGCGGCTCTACGTGGCCAACGACGGCAGCCCATACGGCGAGGCGATCGCGTCCGCGGTCAAGACCGCCGCAGCCCCCGGCATCACGATCCAGAGCAGCGCATCCGGAGCCGACGCGATGTTCTACGGCGGTGACTCGGCGCGTGGCGGCCGCCAAGGCCCTCGCGCGCCGCGGCCCAGGCGAACCCGGCGATCAAGCTGTTCGGCCCCTCCGCGCTTGACACGCCGACGCTTCGCGGCGGCGCTCGGGCCGACCGCGCGCAACGTATTCATCTCCTCGCCCGGGTTCCTGCCCAAGGACCTCGTCCCGGCCGGCCGGACCTTCGTCTCCGATTTCACCAAGACCTACGGCCACGCTCCATCGGGCGAGGCGATCTTCGGCTACGCCGCGATGCAGGCGGTTCTGTACGCGCTCCACCAGTCCGGCTCGTCGGTCAGCGACCGCGCGACCGTGGTGAAGAAGTTCTTCGGGATCACGGACGTACCATCGTCGGTCATCGGCACCTACTCGATCAACAGCAACGGCGACACGAGCCTTACGAGCTTCGTCTTCAGCCGCCTGCGAGGCGGCGCACTGGTCCCGTTCACGTCCGTCACGCCGCAGGGGTGAGCCGCCACCGCGTCGCTGCACTGACCGTCTTCGCAGCCGTGGCCGTCGCGATCTCGGGCTGCGGAAGCAAGTCGGTGTCCGGGGACCCGATCCACGGCGACACGCTGACGATCTACTCGAGCCTGCCGATGCACGGCGCCTCGAGCGTGAGCGGCAACGCCACTCTGCGTGGCGAGGAGCTTGCCCTGACCCGGGCGGGCGACCGGATCGGCCGATACCACATCGTGCTGCGAGAACTCGACGACTCGACCCCGCAGCTTGGCATGTGGGACCCGGGCCAAACGACCATCAACGCCCGGCTGGCGGTCCAGAACCAGAACACGATCGGCTACATCGGCGACCTCAACTCCGGGGCCACGGCGGTCGCGCTGCCGTTGCTCAACCGCGTCGGCATTCCGGAGATCAGCCCAGCCAGCACCGCCGTCGGGCTGACCCAGCGCAGTCCCGGGGCCTCGCCCGGCGAGCCGGAGAAGTACTACCCGACCCGGGTTCGCACGTTCGTCCGTGTGATGCCGAGCGACACGGTCCAGTCTCAGGTCCAGGTCGCGCTCCAGCGCGCCGCGGGGTGTCACAGGACGTTCGTCGTCGATGACGGTGAGGTCGACGGCGAGGCGATGGCGACGAGCTTCCAGCTCACGGCGCGCGCGGCGGGGCTCGACGTCCTCGGGGTCCAGTCATTCGAGCGAAAGGCCACCGATTATCGGCCGTTCGCGGCCGGAATCGCCCAGACCGGAGCGGACTGCGTGCTGATCAGCGCGATCGCCGACTCCGGCGCCGCCGCGGTCACGCGGGCACTGGCCGCGGCGATGCCGAGCGCGCAGATCTTCGGTAGCGACGGCCTGGCCGAGAGCACCTATGCGGACCCGGCGCAGGGCGGGATCCCTATATCGCTCGACCCGAGGGTGCTGCTGACCGCGGCCCCGCCCGGTCCGCGGTCGGCGCGGCAGTTCTATTCGACCTACGCGCACAGCTTTGGCAAGACCGAGCCGGACGCGATCTACGGCTATGAGGCGATGAGCCTGCTGCTGGACGCGATCGCACGCGCCACGCACGATGGGCGCCGCCCGGCGCGGCGCTCTCAGGTGCTGGCCTCGATCTTCGACACGCGGGGACGGCACAGCGTGCTTGGGACCTACAGCATCGAGCCAAGCGGCGACACGACGATCCGGCGCTACGGCGTGTACCGGATCGTCAACGGAAGGCTGACGTACTGGAAAGACCTAGAAGGCTGAGGGTTTTTGCGCGATTGTGGTTCCGTTAGGACTCCGGCGCGCTGCCTTGCTGCAGTCCGGCCACGTCATTAGTCTGCCGCTACCGGGCTTCCGAGAGCTCGGGCTCGACACACAGAGGAGGAGCATGCGAAAACTCGGCAAGGTAATGGTGGCGGCCTGCACGCTCGTGGGCGCGGTGGTGTTCCTCGCAGCCTGCGGCAGCAGCAGCAGTAGCAGTAGCAGCAGCGCCAGCTCGAGCGGTAGCAGTTCGAGCGGTGGCAACACGGTCGACATCTACTCGAGCCTGCCCATGCAGGGTGCCTCGAGCGCTCAGACCGTCCCGCTGGTGAACGGAATCAAGCTCGCGCTCTCGCAGGCGGGCAACAAGGCCGGCAGCTTCAACGTCAACTACACGGTGCTCGACGACTCGACGGCGTCGGCCGGCAAGTGGGATCCGTCCCAGACCGCGGCCAACGCCCGCAAGGTGGCCGAGGACCCGAAGGCGATCATGTACATCGGCGAGTTCAACTCCGGCGCGAGCGAGGTGTCGATCCCGATCCTCAACCAGGCCGGAGTCCCGCAGATGAGCCCGGCGAACACGTACGTCGGCCTGACGACGAACGAGCCGGGAAGCGCTCCGGGTGAGCCGCAGAAGTACTACCCGACCGGCAAGCGGACGTACGTGCGGATCGTTCCGCGCGACACGATCCAGGCCGCAGCGGGTCTGATCACGATGAAGCACGATGGCTGCACGAAGATCGCCGTGGCCAACGACAAGGAGGCCTACGGAGCGGGGCTGGCTCAGCTGCTCGAGCTCCAGAAGGGCAAGTACGGCATGACGATCACGAGCAACACCGGGATCGATCCGACCGCCCCGAACTTCCGTGCCTACGCGTCGACGATCAAGGCGCAGGGCGCGGATTGCTTCTACTTCGCGGGCATCGTCTCCAACGGCGCCGTCCAGATCACCAAGGACGTCGCCGCGGCGATTCCGAAGGTGAAGATCTACGGCGGTGACGGCATCTGCACCGGGTCGTACACGAACCCATCGATGCACGGCATTCCGGCCAGCATCGGTCCGCAGGTGCAGTGCACGGTCGCCACGCAGGACCTCCCGGCCTACCCCGGTGGTCGTGACTTCCTGGCGGCGTACAAGGCCAAGTACGGGACGGCAAGCCCGGATCCGTACGCGATCTACGGCTACACAGCCATGCAGCTCGCGCTGAGCACGATCAAGGGCCTGGCAGCGAAGGGCAACGACCGCTCTGCGGTGCTGGCCGCCCTGTTCGCGAACAAGGTCCACTCGGTGATCGGCAACTTCGGGTTCGACTCCAACGGAGATACGACCCTGAGGGCATACGGCCTGTACAAGGTCGGTAGCGACGGTAACCCGCTGTTCGAGCGGACCGTCACGCCGTAGACGGATTTGCCGGAGGCGCGAGGCGCGCACTTGCGCGTCTCGCGCCGATGGCGTCCAATAGCGGTCGAACCATCGATTTCCCGGCGGCGTTGCGGGTAGATTAGGCGCCAGCCCCGGACTGGACCCGTACAACAAGCCCTCAAGGTGGAAGCCAGCTCAACCGCGCCATCACGTTCATCGGCTGCAGCCGGATCGCTCGCAAAGATCCGGCGTGTGGCCGGAGGTTGGGCGCTGCCGATCGCCCTGCTGGCGCTGCCGCTGATCTACGCCATCCATGACCTGACCGCCGGATACGCCGGCTTCTCCCATGGTCATGCCACCACCAACCACGACCTGACCTACATCGGGACGAACCTCGTCCAGGGGATCTCGAACGGGGCGATCTGGGCGCTGATCGCGATCGGCTACACGCTCGTCTACGGGATCATCGAGCTGATCAACTTCGCCCACGGCGACGTGTTCATGATCGGCTCGTTCACGGCGGCCGGGTTCTGGGGCTCGATCGGGCTTGGCCTGACCACCGGGCCGCTCGGGCTGATCTTCGGACTGTTGCTGACGCTGATCGTGTCGATGGCCGTGTGCGGCTCGCTCAACGTGCTGATCGAGCGGGTCGCCTACAAGCCCCTGCGCAACGCCCCCAAGCTCGCACCGCTGATCACCGCGGTCGGGTTCTCGTTCATCCTGCAGAACGTCGGCCTGCTCTGGCTCGGCGGCAACCAGGCCGGCGTCAACGACCTGATCAACGAGAACAAGACCGTATTCACGATCTCGGCCGTGGTCGTGCACCGGGCCGACGTGCTCGCGGTCGTGATCACGATCCCGCTCGTGATCCTGCTCGCCTGGTTCATCGCGCGCACGCGCCTCGGGCGGGCGATGCGGGCCACGGCCCAGGATCCTGAGGCGGCGCGGCTGATGGGGATCAACGTCAACACGACGATCTCGCTCACCTTCCTGATCGGCGGCGCGCTGGCCGGCGCGGCGGGTCTGATCTTCGCGCTCTACGAGACGACGATCTGGTACTTCCAGGGCTTCGAGGCAGGTCTGATCGCGTTCACGGCCGCGGTCATGGGTGGGATCGGCAACGTCCGCGGGGCGGTGCTCGGGGGCATCATCATCGGCTGCATCCAGCAGCTCTCCGACGCCCGCTTCGGTCCGCAGTGGACGCCGGTGGTGGTGTTCGGCTTCCTGATCATGGTCATGGTGCTCAGACCGCGCGGCCTGCTCGGCGAGGAGACCCGCGAGGCGGGGTGAGGCCATGGAAGAGCTGATCGCCCAGTTCCGGGAGTGGCGCCAATCGTGGCATGCGTTCACGGCGCGCGTGCAGGCCCGGCTCCCGAAGTGGTGGAGTCGCGCGCTGGCGGGCGGGCTGATCGTGTTCGGGATCATCTTCCCGTTCCTGTTCACCCAGGGGAGTGGGTTCCTGGCCGCGACGATCACCGCGCTGGCCTATGCGGTGATGGCCCTCGGGCTCAACATCGTGGTCGGCTTCGCGGGCCTGCTCGACCTCGGCTACGTCGCGTTCTACGCGCTCGGGGCCTACACGGCCGGCTGGTTCAGCTCGGAGTTCTTCTTCAACGAGCACATCCACGTTCTCGCCTCGCCGCACGTCTCGAACCTGATCGGGGTCCACCTGAACTTCATCCTGATCCTGGTCATCGCGATGGTGATCGCTGCCGGGTTCGGCGCCGCGATCGGCCTCCCGACGCTGAGGCTGCGCGGTGACTACATCGCGATCGTCACGCTCGCCTTCGGCGAGATCATCGACCGTGTGGCGATCAACGGACAGAGCGTGCACGTGGGCGGCGGCCAGACGCTGACGGGAGGCAGCATCGGCATCAGCTCGATCGACCCGATCTACTTCCCCGGCATCGGCACGTTCGACGAGCTGCACCTGAGACCGTGGTACTGGGTCATCTTCGCGATTCTGATGCTCGTGCTGTTCGTCAACGTACGGCTGCGCGACTCGCGGGTCGGGCGCGCGTGGGTCGCCCTGCGCGAGGACGAGGTGGCGGCCGTCTCGATGGGCATCCCGCTCGTGCGGACGAAGCTGAGCGCCTACGCGATCGGGGCGGCGTTCGGCGGCATCGCCGGGGCGTTCCTGGCCAGCTTCGTGCCCGACGTCAGCTCCGACCAGTTCCGCTTCACTTTCTCGATCTTCATCCTCTCGATGGTGATCGTGGGCGGGCTGGGATCGATCTGGGGCGTGCTGCTGGGCGCGATGCTGATCTCGTACATAAACCAGTACCTGATTCCGGACGTGCTCAACGGCATCCCAGGGGATCTGGGATTGAGCTTCAGTCTCACCGACATCGGCCTGGGCGTGTACGGGTTCCTGCTCGTGCTCGTGATGGTGCTGCGGCCCCAGGGCCTGCTACCGGAGCGAAGACGCAAGCTCGAGCTGGCCGAAGGCATCGGGGTCGGCGACACCGATTTCGAGGAGCCCCAGTTGCGGACCGACTTCGAGGCCCGGCAATGAGCGTGCACGCGGACGCACCGGCCCCCGACGCCGACGTTCAGACGACGGCTCTGCTCTATGCCCAGAACGTGACCAAGGAGTTCGGCGGGCTGGTGGCGGTCAACGACATCTCGTTCGACATCCAGCCGCATTCGATCGTCTCGATCATCGGGCCCAACGGTGCCGGCAAGACGACGTTCTTCAACATGCTCACCGGCCTCTACAAGCCGACGTACGGGCGGATCGTGTTCAACGGCCGCGGCATAACGCGGGCGCGTCCGGACCGCATCACGGCCATGGGCGTCGCCCGGACCTTCCAGAACATCCGCCTGTTCGGCGCGATGAGCGCGCTCGAGAACGTGATGATCGGCCGCCACTCGCAGACCAGGGGGGGCGTGTTCGGCTCGATCTTCCACACGCCCCGGGTGCGGCGGGAGGAGCGGGTGACCCGTGAGCGGGCGCGCGAGCTGCTCGAGTACGTCGGGCTGCGCCGAAACGCGGTCGGGAGCCTGGCCGCGCAGCTCTCCTACGGCGACCAGCGGCGCGTGGAGATCGCGCGTGCGCTCGCCGCCGAGCCGAAGCTGCTCCTGCTCGACGAGCCGACCGCCGGCATGAACCCGCAGGAGTCCGCGGCGCTCACCGACTTCATGCGGCAGCTGCGAAAGGAGCTCGAGTTGACGATCCTGCTGATCGAGCACGACATGAAGGTCGTGATGGACGTCTCTGAGCGGATCACGGTGCTCGATCACGGTGAGAAGATCGCCGAGGGGCCGCCGGCCGAGGTGCGGGCCAACCCGAGGGTGATCGAGGCCTATCTGGGAAAGCAGGACTGATGGCGCTGCTCGATGTCGCCGATATCCACGCGTACTACGGTGCGATCGAGGCCCTCAAGGGTGTGTCGCTGTCCGTGGAGGACGGCGAGGTGGTCACGCTTGATCGGCTCGAACGGGGCCGGGAAGTCGACCACGCTGCGCTCGATCTCGGGTCTGACGCCGGCGAGCTCGGGCACCATCACGTTCGCCGGTGAGGACATCACGCGGGTCCCGTCACATCACATCGTCGAGCGCGGGATCGCGCTCTCGCCCGAGGGCCGACACTGCTTCGCTCGCATGACGGTCCGCGAGAACCTCGATCTCGGTGCCTACCACCGCCGGCGGGTGGACACCTCTGAGGACCTCGATCGGATCTTCGAGCTGTTTCCTCGGCTCAAGGAGCGCGAGAACCAGAAGGCGGGCACGATGTCCGGCGGCGAGCAGCAGATGCTGGCCATCGGGCGAGCGCTGATGGCCCGGCCGAAGCTGCTGATGCTGGATGAGCCCTCGATGGGGATCGCGCCGATCCTGGTCCAGCGGATCTACGAGACGATCTCGGAGATCAACCGCCAGGGCGTGGCCATTCTGCTCGTCGAGCAGAACGCCAACTACGCGCTCGAGATCTCCAAGCGGGGCTACGTGCTCGAGACCGGACGCGTGGCCCTGGCCAACGACTCCGACCAGCTCCGGGACGACCCCGAAGTGCAGCGCGCGTACCTGGGGACGTGAGGCGATGACCGTATTCGCACTGATCGGCGCCAAGGCCCTGTACCTCATGTTCCTGTGGCTGATCTCAGCCGCGGCGGGCTCGTGGCTGTCCGAGCGCAAGGGCTACGGCGAGCGCGTCGGCCTGACCTTCGGGCTGCTGCTGACGGTCGTCGGTCTGCTGATCGTGCTGCTGCTGCCGGGACGGCCCGGCTCGAAGTGGAAGGTCGAGGGTCCGATCCCCCGGCGCAAGCGAAGCTCACCGCGTAACTAGCGGCTCGGGAGGACCCGCCACTCCTCGGTCGAGGCGAACCCGACCTCGGCCCCCGCCTCGGCGGTCCCGCTCTCCCGCGCCTCATCCGCGACGGCGGACGCCACCGCGCCCACGACGTCTCGGTTGAAGACCGACGGGATGATGTAGTCCTCGCGAAGCTCGTCCGTGGAGACGATGTCGGCGATCGCGCGGGCCGCGGCCATCTTCATCTCCTCGGTGATCTGGGTTGCACGGACGTCGAGCGCGCCGCGGAAGATCCCGGGGAAGCAGAGGACGTTGTTGATCTGGTTCGGGTAGTCGGAGCGGCCGGTGGCGACGACCCGCGCGTAGGCGGACGCCTCCTCGGGCGAGACCTCGGGATCCGGATTGGCCATCGCGAACACGATCGGGTCCCGATTCATGCGCGCGAGCGCTGACGCGTCGAGCACGCGCGCGCCCGACAGCCCGATCAGCAGGTCCGCGCCCTCGATCACGTCGGCCGGGCCGCCCGAGCGGCGCTCGTGGTTGGTCGCGGCCGCGAGCTCTCGCTTGGCCGAGTGCATGGTCCCGTTCACGTAATCCTCGCGCCCGGTGTGCAGCGCGCCTCGCGAGTCGCAGCCGATGATGTGTCGCGCGCCCGCCGCGAGCAGGATGCGGCTCACCGCGATCCCGGCCGCGCCGAGCCCGACGATCACGATCCGGATCTCCTCGATCCGATGACTCGTCAGCGTCAGCGCGTTGAGCAGGGCGGCGAGGACGACCACGGCCGTGCCGTGCTGGTCGTCGTGGAAGACCGGGATGTCGAGCGACTCCTTCAGCCGGTCCTCGATCTCGAAGCAGCGTGGCGCCGAGATGTCCTCGAGGTTGATCCCGCCGAAGCCCGGCGCGATCGCGCGCACGATCGAGACGATCTCGTCGGGATCGCGCGTGTCGAGGCAGATTGGGAAGGCGTCGACGCCGGCAAACTCCTTGAACAGCATCGCCTTGCCCTCCATCACCGGCATCGCGGCCCGCGGCCCGATGTCCCCGAGACCGAGCACGGCGGTGCCGTCGGAGACGACGGCGACCGTGTTGCGCTTGATCGTGTACTGAAAGGCCTTGTCCGGGTCGGCGGCGATCGCGCTGCACACGCGCGCCACTCCCGGCGTGTAGGCCATTGAGAGGTCGTCCCGGGTCTTCAGCGGGCTCTTGTTGTGCAGCTCGATCTTGCCGCCCACGTGGAGCATGAAGGTGCGGTCGGTGGCGTCGAGGACGCGGGACCCGGAAACCGCGTTGACGGCATCGGTGATCCGGGGCCAGTCGGCGGCGTCGGCGGTCTCGACGGTGATGTCGCGGATCGTGTGCGACCCTTCGACCTGGACGAGGTCGATGGCCCCGATCGTGCCACCCGCCTCGCCGATCGCGCTGGCGACCTTGCCGAGCATTCCGGGCCGATGGTCGATCTCGACCCTGAGGGTCAGGCTGTACTGGGCACTCGGTGTGGCCGCCATCGGGCTAGATAGCCTGACAGACAGTGGCTGATGAACTCTTCCTGATCGACGGCAACAGCCTCGCGTACCGCGCGTTCTTCGCGTTGCCCGAGTCGATCGCGACCTCGACCGGCGTGCCGACCAACGCGATCTTCGGGTTCGCGTCGATGCTCGTGAAGATCCTCACCGACTACGGGCCGAAGGCGACCGTGGTCGTCTGGGACGCGGGGTACACCGGCCGCAAGGAGATTTACGCCGAATACAAGGCGCAGCGCTCGAGCCGTCCCGACCTGCTCAAGGAGCAGTGGCCCGCCCTGGCGCCGCTGGTGGAGGCGTTCGGCTATCGCAACCTGTCCGTCGAGGGCTACGAAGCCGACGACGTGATCGCGTCGATCGTCGAGCGGGCGCGGACGGCCGATCCGCAGATCCCGGTGATGGTGGTCACCGGCGATCGGGATGCCTACCAGCTCGTCGACGACGGCGTGGTCAAGATCATGACCACGAGCCGCGGGATAACCGACACCCGCGTGTACGACCGCGAGGGCGTGGTCGAGCGCTACGGGATCCCGCCCGAACTCGTGCCCGACTTCATCGGGCTCAAGGGCGACACGAGCGACAACATCCCCGGGGTCCCCGGGATCGGTGACAAGACGGCAGCGGAGCTGCTCCAGCGCTTCGGATCGCTCGAGGGTGTGCTCGACCACATCGACGACATCAGCGGGGCCAAGCGCAAGCAGAACCTGACCGAGCACGCCGACGCGGCGCGCATCTCCAAGCAGCTGGCCACGGCCAAGCGCGACGTGCCGATCGAGCTCGACCTCGAGCAGTTCGTATCCAGCGATCCCGACCGCTCGCAGCTCCGCGACACGTTCCGGCGCTTCGAGCTGCGCGACCCGCTCCGGCGCCTCGAGGAGGCGCTCGGCTCGGCCGACGCGGCCGCGCCGGCACCGGTCGCCGAGCAATCGCTGAGCGCGCGGCTGCGCGAGGGGACGCTCGCGGACGTCCGCCGGCTCCCCGACCGGGAGGCCGCGCTCGCCGTCACCGCGCCCGAGACGCCCGAGGGCGCACTGTTCGCGGAGGAGAACGGCTGGCGGTTCGGGATCTACCAGGGCGGCAATTCGGTGCTCTCCGGGGTCGCGGGCGCGCCCGAGGAGGTCGTGGAGGCGCTCGGCCGGCGAGCCGTGATCGCCCACGACGCCAAGGCGCTGGGTCAGATCCCGTCCAACCTGGCGCACGACACGGAGGTCGCGGCGTACCTGCTCGAACCCGCGCGGCGCGGGTACCCGTTCCGCGAGCTGTGCGAGGAGCGGGGCTTGGGCACGGAGGTCGAGGATCCGACGGCGGCGGACGCGATCCTGGTGCAGGCGCTCACCGCGTGGCAGCGCGAGGAGATTCGCGGCCGTGGGCTCACCGACCTGCTGAACGAGGTCGAGCTCCCGCTCGTCCGCGTCCTGCGCGCGATGGAGCGGGCCGGGCTGAGGCTGGACACGGGGCGGCTGCGCGAGATCTCGGGGCGGGTCAAGGCCGAGGCCGACCAGCTCGAGCGCGAGATCTTCGAGCTCAGCGGCGAAGAGTTCACGATCGGATCGCCCAAGCAGCTCGAGGAGATCCTGTTCGGCAAGCTCGGACTGTCCCGCAAGCGGCGCGGGAAGACCGGCTATTCGACGGACGCCCGAGTGCTGCAGTCGATCCGCAACGAGCATCCGGTGATTCCGAAGATCGAGCGCTTCCGCGAGCTGACGAAGCTCGCCCAGACCTATCTTGACGCGCTCCCCGAGTACATCGGCGACGACGGGCGGCTGCACACGACGTTCAGCCAGACGACGGCAACGACCGGTCGCCTGTCCTCGAACAACCCGAACCTGCAGAACATCCCGATCCGCACGGAACTGGGGCGCGAGATCCGGGCCTGCTTCGTGGCTGAGCCGGGCAACCTGCTCGTGTCGGCCGACTACTCACAGGTCGAGCTGCGCCTGCTGGCGCACATCGCGGGCGAGGACGTGCTGAAGGAAATCTTCCGCCGCGGCGAGGACGTGCACACCGCAACGGCCTGTCGTGTGTTTGGGGTCACACCGGAGCAAATCGACCCCGGCATGCGATCGAAGGCGAAGATGATCAACTACGGCATCGTTTACGGCCTGTCCGCGTACGGCATGGCGGACCGGCTCGATATACCGCAGTCAGAGGCGGACGAGTTCATTCAGCGCTATCTGGCGGGGTTCCCGGCCGTAGGGCGGTTCATCGAGGAGACGATCGAGCAGGGGACCGAGCACGGGTACGTCTCGACCCTGTTCGGCCGGCGCCGTCAGGTGCCCGAGCTGCGCGCGCGCCGTTGGGAGCTCCGCAAGCAAGGCGAGCGCTTCGCCGTGAACATGGTGATCCAGGGGACCGCGGCGGACATCATGAAGGTCGCGATGGTCCGCTGCGATCAGGCGCTGGCGTCCGCCGGGGTGCAAACCCGGCTGATCCTCCAGATCCACGACGAGCTGCTGTTCGAGGGCCCGGCCGACGAGGCCGAGACCGTGCGGAACATCGCCTGCGAGCAGATGGCCGGTGCGTTCGAGATGGACCCGCCGCTCGCGGTCGACGCCGGCATCGGAACGGACTGGCTGGCCGCGAAATGAGGCGCGTGGCGGCGGCGCTTGCCGCGCTGCTCGCGCTCGCGCTCGCGCCGGCGGCTGGGGCGAAGAAGTTCTTCGGTGGCGTCGTCCCGGACGTGGTCGCGGGCGGCCGTGTCCACGCCCAGCCCCTGGCGCACGCGGCCAACCTTCCCTACGGCGGCGGCCCCGTCCTGCACTCCAACCGGGCCCACGTGATCTTCTGGCAGCCGTCGGGATCGGGCCTCGGCTTCGACGGCGGCTACACGGCGCTGGTCGACCGGTTCCTCGCCGATGTGGCGGCCGATAGCCACAGGCCCACGAACCCGTACGGCCTGAGCGGCCAGTACACGGACTCGCGGGGCCCGGCGGCGTACCAGTCGACGTTCGCCGGCTCGATCCTGGACACCGATTCGCTGCCACGCAGCCAGTGCGCTGAGCCGCTATTCCTCGTCCTCCTCGGATGGTCTCACTGCATGACGGATCAGCAGCTTGCGAACGAGATTCTACCATGTCGTACGGAGCCGTCATCTCCCACAGAACCGTGGTGATATCTACTTTCTCGTCACGCCAAGGGGGCTCGGCAGCTGCGAGTCCGGGGGTCCATATGACTGCGCCCTCGGAGGCGAGACCTACAGCGGGTACTGCGGCTACCACTCCTCCACCTCCGACGGGCTCCTCTACGCGGTGATTCCGTACAACGCGCTGAGCGGCCACTGCCAGTCGACCAACCCGCGCCCGAACGGGAGCACGGCCGACCCCACGATCTCCACGATCAGTCACGAGCACAACGAGACGGTGACCGACCCGTTCGGCAACGCGTGGATCGACGGATCGTTCGCCGAGGACGGCGACCTGTGCATCACGAGCTACGGACCCGCGCTCGGCGGGTCGGGGTCGGGGGAGTACGACGAGGTGATCCACGGCCACCACTACTTCATCCAGGAGGAGTGGAGCAACGCCGACGGCTCGTGCCAGCCGAGAGCGCGGCCGGACAGGCTCTCGTTCTCCGCCCCGGCCCGGATCCGCGCCCAGGCGCGGGGGCTGTTCACCGCGCACGGCAGCGCGCCCCAGGCGCGCCTCGTCTCGTATCGGTGGTGGTTCGGCGACGGGCGCGCGGGTCACGGTCGCCGCGTTCACCACAGGTTCAAGCGGGCCGGGCGCTACCGGGTGGTCGCCCGCGGCACGGACAGCTGGGACAACTGGGTGCTCTCAGCGCGGACGGTCGCCGTCGGCCGTCGCTGAGGCGGAGTGGGCGCCGCCCCGGCGGCCACGAAGTCCGGGTGGGCGATGTTCAGGTAGTGGCCGAACGACCAGTCGACGAACTGCTTGCTCCGCATCGCACGCAGGGAGCCCCCGAGCACGCGCGGCGCCACCCGAGGGATGAGCCGCTGAACGCGGAGCATCCAGCGGAACGCCATCGCGTGGCCCGCCGAGAAGGCGTGGTAGCGAGCGAGCGCCTGCTCGCGCGTCTGCTCCCCCGCGAGCACCGCGCGGAGCTCGCGGCCGCAGGCGATCCCGAAGTAGAGCGCAGTTCTGATCCCCTCGGCCGTCAGCGGAAGGCAGTGACCGGCCGAGTCGCCGGCGAAGAACACGCCGTCCTCGGTCGCCTCGCGCAGCGCGTGGGGGATCCAGTTGCCCTGATAGCGCACCCGGTCGGCGTGCAGGTCGGTGGCGAGCCGGTTGGTCGGCTCCTTGACGTGAAAGCGGGGGTCGAACGAGCCGACGCCGATCCGCAGCTCCTCTCCGGCCGGGAAGCTCCAGCCGTAGCCGGCCGGAACGTAGCTGCGGTCGATCCACACCTCGAGGTCCTGGCCGGAACCGAATGGGTGCACCTCGAGGCCGCGGGAGAGAAGCGCATCCGGCGGCTGGATGTTCGCCCCGGCGCCGAGCACCCGCCGCCAGCCCAGCGCGTCGACGATCAGCGGCGCGCGGATCTCGCCGCGGTCGGTGCTGACTGTGTAGCCAGAGCGGCCGTCGACCTTCGCGGTCTCGAAGTCGAACGAGCCCTGGTCGGCGAGCAGCCGGCACAGGGTTCGGTAGTCGAAGGTCGAGAACGTCCACGGGAGGTCGTAGCGGGCGGTCGCGTGCGGGGAGTGGATCACGAGCTCGCCGAAGGTCTGCTGCCGGGAGTCCTCGAGGCCCAGCGCGGCGAGCCAGGCGGTCGGTATCCCGCACGCTGAGGTCTGTCGCTCGCCAATCTCGTAGCGATCGATCACGAGCACATCGGCGCCGCTTTGCGCGAGCTCGCGCGCCACCGCGAGACCGGCAAAACTGGCCCCGCAGATGAGAACGTCGCAATCGCGATCGAGCGGCGTGCGGTCCTCGCCGCGCTTCGTGGCTCGTACAGGCATGAGGCGCACGATGATACGGAGACCCTTTTGCCGATGGACCTGGCTATCCTCCGAACAAGCCATGTCCTCAACATCAACCCTGACCCCACCCGCCGAGCAGTCCAACGCGAAGGTCGTGGAAGGTTCCGACGGCCTGCTGCTCGAGATCGACGGCAAGATCGTCCCCAATTACGACGCGACGCTCCATCCCTTCCAGGAGGGTGACGTCGTCACCGGCCACGTCGTCCGGATCGACAACGACGAGGTACTCGTCGACATCGGATACAAGTCCGAGGGGGTCATCCCCTCGAGCGAGCTGTCGATCCGCAAGTCGGTCGATCCCAGCGACGAGGTGAGCCTCGGCGAGGAGGTCGACGCGCTGGTCCTGACCAAGGAGGACCAGGACGGCCGGCTGATCCTGTCCAAGAAGCGCGCGCGCTTCGAGAAGGCGTGGCGGAAGATCGAGGCCGCCGCCGAATCCGGGGAGCCCGTCGAGGGCACCGTGATCGAGGTGGTCAAGGGCGGGTTGATCATCGACCTCGGCGTGCGCGGCTTCCTGCCCGCGTCGCTGGTCGACATCCGTCGCGTCCCCAACCTTGACGAGTACATGGGGCAGGCGATCGAGTGCAAGGTGATCGAGCTAAACCGCTCCCGCAACAACGTCGTCCTCTCGCGCCGCGCGGTGCTCGAGGAGCAGCGCAAGGAGGACCGCGAGCGGATCCTCGACCGGCTGCAGCCCGGTCAGGTCGTGGAGGGAACGATCTCCAACATCGTCGACTTCGGCGCGTTCGTCGACCTCGACGGCATCGACGGCCTTATCCACATCTCGGAGCTGTCTTGGTCGCACGTTAACCACCCGTCGGAGATCCTCTCCATCGGTGACACGGTCAGCGTCAAGGTGCTCGACATCGACCGCGATCGTCAGCGGATCTCGCTGGGCCTCAAGCAGACCCAGGAGGATCCGTGGCAGCGCGTCGTCGACACCTACAACATCGGCGACGAGCTCGAGGGCGTGGTCACCAAGGTGGTCACGTTCGGCGCGTTCGTCGAGATCCTCGACGGCGTCGAGGGGCTCGTCCACATCTCCGAGCTCGCCCAGCACCACGTCGAGAATCCGCGCGAGATCATCCAGCCGGGCGACCCGGTGCGAGTCAAAATCCTCGAGATCGACTCCGAGCGCCGCCGACTGTCGCTGTCGATCAAGCGTGTCGAGGGCCAGGTCCTTCCCGTGCGTCCGATCGTCCCGCCCGCCGAGGGCGATGTCACCGATCTGGACGACGTGCCCGAACTCGGTCTCTCCGAGGACGTGTTTGCGGGTAGCGATGAGCCACAGGCCGAGGCTGAGGCGCCGGCCGTTGACCTTGAGGCGCCGGCCGTTGACCTTGAGGCGCCGGCCGTTGAGGCTGAGGCGCCCGCCCCCGCCGAGCCGGTCGAGGAGGCGCCCGCCGCTGAGGCTGAAGCGCCCGCCGTTGAGGCTGAAGCACCCGCCGTTGAGGCTGAAGCACCAGCCGTTGAAGCTGAAGCGCCTGCCGTTGAGGCTGAGGAGCCGGCCGCCGCTGAGCCGGTCGAGGCGGAGCCGGCCGACGCCTCCGTCGAGCCGCAGCCCGAGGGCGAGGATTCGGTTGACGGGCCGGCCGACGTGGCGGAAGCTGCCCAGCCAGAGGACACACAGGCCTGAGGGTTCCGTTCGTCGGGCTGACCGGCGGGATCGCCGCCGGCAAGTCGACAGCCCTTCAAGCGCTGGAGCATCTCGGCGCGGCCGTGCTCTCGACCGATCAGGTCGTGCACGACCTCTACGACGACCCGGAGGTCCGCGACGCCGTGACCGCACGCTTCGGCCCGGGCGTCGCACCGGGCGGGATGATCGACCGGAGCGAGGTCTCGCGGGCGGCGTTCGCGACGGCCGAGGACCGAGCCTGGCTCGAGCAGCTGCTGTGGCCGCGGGTCGGCGCCCGCATCTACGCCTGGCGGGAGGAGCTCGAGCGGCAAGCCCCGCCGCCGCGTGCAGCGGTGGTCGAGGTACCGCTACTGTTCGAGGCTGGCATGGACGCTGCCTTCGACGCGACGCTCGTGATCGTCGCCGAGGAGGGCTTGCGAGCCGGCCGGGCGGGCGCGCGTGGGCATCAGAATCTCAAGGAGCGCTCGGGCCGCCAGCTTTCCCAGGAGGAAAAGGCGCAGCGTGCGACATATGTAGTGCCGAACGAGGGAACGATAGAAGAGCTGGAGCACAAGCTGTCGGCCGTTCTTGAGATCCTGAGCCAGTGAGCCCACCCACAGCGACAGTCAGCAGTAGCCGAGAGAGTGCCCGTCGTGCCGCCGCCCGGCGGCGAACCGCCGCGCGCCGCCGCCGCTCGCTGCTCGTGGTCCTCGCCGTCGGAATCACGGCGGTGGCCGTCGTTGTTGCGATGCCGCTGTTCCGCAAGGCGGTGAACGAGTTCACGCTCCCGCTCACCAACGCCGACATCATCCGCCAGCAGGCCGCCGCGAAGCACATCGATCCGGCGCTGATCGCGGCGGTGATCTACGCCGAGACAAAGTTTGATCCGCGACCCTCCTCGGCCGGGGCCCAGGGCCTGATGCAGATCCTGCCGCAGACGGCCGAGTTCCTCGCCCGCCGTTCGGGCGCCACGACGTTCAGGGTCTCCGACCTGGGGACGCCGGAGGTCAATATCGCCTACGGCAGCTACTACCTGCGCTTTCTGCTCGACCACTACGGTGGCAGCAAGATGCTCGCGGTGGCCGCGTACAACGGGGGAGAGGCGAACGTCGACAACTGGGTCGCACGCGCCCGGGCGCACGCGCGGCGATTGACGATCTCCCAGATTCCGTTCCCGGAGACGCAGGCCTATGTGCGCAAGGTGCTGAACGCACAGGGCGATTACCGCCGCACCTACGCGACCGAGCTCGGATACCGCTGATCAGTACGCGCGCCGGGGCCGGCCACTGTGCTCGACCGCGGCGATCACCTCGGCCACCGCCCGCGCCTCGTCCTCGGCCAGAGTCGAGATTGTGATGCGGATCGCGGGTGGCGCGGCGAAACGGAAGTTCTCACCCGCGAGCACGACCCAGCCCTCGTCGACGAGCGCCTTCACAACCGGCGCCTCCTGGACCACGGGGACCCACACGTTGAGGCCGGAGGCCCCGTACGCGGCCACTCCACGCTCGGCCAGCGCGTCGATAAGCGCTGTGCGACGGCGGGCGTAGGTCTTGCTCGCCCGCTCCGAGGTCTCGGCGAACGCCGGGTCGCGGAGCAGCTCGGCTGCCGTGGCCTGGAGAATGTGGCTGACCCAGCGCGGGCCCAGCGCCTGCCGGCCCTCGACCCGGGCGATCGTGGTCTCATCGCCGGCGATCAGCGCGAGTCGCAGGTCGGGGTGAAGCGTCTTCGACACCGAGCGGACCACGGCCCAGCGCGGCCGGTCGGCCGAGCTGAGGCTGACGAACGGCGCTCCGGCGACCGCGCTCGCGTGGTCGTCCTCGACGAGCAGAAGATCGGGATGGGGCTCGAGCAGTGCACGCAGCTCTGCGGCGCGTTCGTGGTCGACGGCGGCGCCGAGCGGGTTCTGGGCGCGCGGTACGACGATCGCCGCCTCGGCGCCCCTGAGCAGCGCTGCCTCGAGGGCGTCCGGCAACAGCCCCCGGTCGTCGACCGTCACGGGGGCCGGGATCAGGCCGAGCGCGAGCAGGATGTCACGAGTCGGCGGGTACGCGGGGTCCTCGACGATCACCCGGTCCCCCGGGCGCAGGTGGGCCTGGAGTGCGCGCTCGATGCCGTCGAGGGCGCCGCCGACGACAGCCATCGTCTGCGCGGGTACACCGTCGGTCGCGAACGAGGCGGCCCCGATCTCGAGCAGGTCGGGGTCCGCGGATTCGAGCGCAAGCTTGTCGAGGTCGATCCGCGCCAACGCCGGGCCAATCGGCGGGAGCAGCTCCGGGTCGGCGAGTCCGATCGTCAGGTCGCGGCGCCCGGGGAAGCGTGGCACGGGGCGAGCCGGTTGCCCGATCCGCAATGCCGGGCGCGGCGCGACGCGCGTGCCCCGGCGGCCGTCAGCGATCACGAGACCGCGATGGCGCAGGGTCCGGTACGCGGAGTTCACGGTGGCCGGGCTGATCCCCAGCCCCTCGGCCAGCGCCCGGACCGTGGGCAGCGCCTCGCCGGTCTGGAGCCGTCCTCGCGTGATCGCGGTCTCGGCGCTCGCGGCGATCGCCCGCGCGGTCGACCCACCGATACCATGATATTGTTCTACCTCAAGCATGAGTTCGTACTATAACAAAACTCCGAGGGTGACCGTGAGGCGCCGGGCCGGCCGTGGCAGCCATGAGCGCGAGGTGATCGACGGGATCCTCGACGAGGGGCTCGTCGGACACGTCGGCATCGAAGTCGACGGCCAGCCGTTCGTCCTTCCGGTCCTCTACGCGCGCGACGGCGAGCAGATCTACGTGCACGGCTCGCCGCTGAGCCGTCTCCTCAGCACGCTCGCCGGCGGCGTGCCGATGTGCCTGACGGTGACGCTGCTCGACGGCGTGGTGTTCGCCCGCTCGGCCTTTCACCACTCGCTCAACTACCGCTCGGTCGTCGTTCTAGGCGACGGACGGGTCGTGGCAAAGCCGGCGGAGAAGCATGCGGCGCTGCGCACGGTTGTCGAGCACGTCGCCCGCGGGCGCTCCGACGACGTGCGCGGGCCCAGCGAGCAGGAACTCGCCGCCACCGAGGTGGTGGCGATCGAGATCCGCGAGGCCTCGGCGAAGATCCGCTCCGGGCCGCCGGTAGACAGCTCCGAGGACATGGAAATCCCCACCTGGGCGGGAGAGCTGCCGCTGGCGCTGGCGCCGGGCGCGCCGGTGCCCGACACCGGATGCGAGGAGCCGCTTCCCGACTACGTCGTTGCCTATGAGCGGGGGCCCGGGTCGGCTCGCTACGCCGGCTGAGCGCTCGCCGCAGGGAGCCCGGAAAGCCACGACACCGGCTGCCCATCGACGTCGGGCAGCTCGACGCCGAGCCGAGCCGCGACCGATGGGGCGATGTCCTCGATCCCGATCCCGGGCCGTCGGCCGCCGGGCTCGAGTCCCGGTCCGCGGGCCAGCAGCAGGCCGCCCGGCCGGTGGTCCCCGGTGCGCCAGTGGGTGTAGGGACCGTGTATCAACCCAAAGCGGGGCGACCAGATCGTCTCGATCGGATGATCGTGGTTCCACTCGAGGAGCAAATCGGGCAGGGCATCGAGGTGGTCACGCGAGTAGTGCTCGTCCGTCCGTTCCACGCTGCGCACGACGGGCGCTCCGGTGTCGACGTTGACGAGCGTGAGGAAGTCCTCGCCCAGGCGGTCGCACAGCTGGTCGAACTCGCGGCCGGGCGCCACCCGCCCCTCGCGCTCGCGGCCGCGCAGGTTGATCCGCACTCCCCCGACGACGAAGTTGTTCGGAGACATGAAGAACAGCTGTTCGCGGCGCTCATCGTCGGTCTCGGTGTCACGGACGATGCCCAGCTGCCGCGCGCTCGCGCGTGATCGCAGCACGCCGGCGACCAGCGGCTTTGCGACGGTGCGAGAGGCGGCCGGCATCGTGCGCCAGGCAGCTCCGAACGCGCGGCCCTGCCACGAGCGCTGAACCTGGCCGCGGTAGCAGGCGTTAAGCCGCCGCAGCGTCTCTGGTAGGAGGTGGGTGCCGTCGTAATGCGGTCCGATCCCGTGGCTGAGGAGGACCAGTAGCGTGGTGTCGGCGCCGAGGAGGGCCAGGTGCTCGGCAAGTGCACGGTCGAGCCGCTCGTAGACCTGCTCCAGCGGATCGCCGATTCGCTGGAGCAGCCCCGGATCGTGGCGTGGATGCTCGTGATCGTGCACGTGCCAGGATTGGTGTCCGGTCGAGTGGCTCTCACCGAATACGGACACGAACAGGTCCCACGGCCCTTCGCTGAGCACGGACGCCGAGAGCCGCGCCTTCGCATCGGCCCCGGCGAGCATCCCCGCCAGGAGCTGCTCCTCCTCGGCGCTGGTCCGGAGCGGTCCATCCCGCAGGACGTAGTCGTCGGGCGCCCACTCGCGTACGGACCTTGCGTCGGCTCCGAGGATCGGGTGTGTGCCGTACCGGCGGACGAGCTCGTCCACGAGCTCCGGCGGGTGGGTGCGCAGGCCGAAGTGCCTGTCATGGCAGCCCCACTCGGAGATCTGGATCCCGTCCAGCGGCCTCCCGGCCCGGGAGTGGGGCACGTCTATCACCGCCACCCGCTTGCCCGCATCGCTGAGCGTCTCCCAGAACGGCGTCCCATTGATCGAGTCGGCGGTCGTCTCCCGCCGCTCGTACGAGCCGGGCACGATCTCCTCCCAGCAGTGAAAGCCCGTTCGCGCGGCCGACAGGGAGGTGAAGAACGTCGACCACAGGGTTCCGACGAACAGGCCGAATGGATTGCGCACCGGACACTGGGCCGCGGACTCCATCAGGGCGGCGAACGCAGGCAGGTGCCCCTCTCCGGCCATCGACGAGCACGATCCCGGGATCCATCGCGTCGAACGCGAGCAGCGCCACTTGGTCGCGTTCGGTCATGGCTCGGACCCCGTGGCCCTGGCCAGCACAGTGGCTCGGTCGCGCTCGTGCGTGGGGCCATGGGTCAACCGGTGGGGGGCGTCGGTCGTGTAGTAGTGGCTTACGACCGGCAGCACGAGCGGCTCGGTGTTTGCGGTGAGCCGGAGCAGGAGGTCCCAGTCGCCCATCTCTCGCAAACCCTCATCGAACCACGCGCCCTCGAGGCCTGCTCGGTGCGCGATCGCGCCCATGTCCGCGAGGTTGCCCTCGCTGAGAGCCGCGCGGTCGAAGCGGTGCAGGAAACTGCGCGGTAGCGCGCCGGACGCGCCTCCGTCGAGACGGAGAACGTCATCGACCACGAATGCGCCGTACAGAACCTGGACATCGGGTCGCTGTTCAAACGCCCAGGCCACGGCGCGCAGCCACTCCCGATCCATGGTGTTGTCATCGTCCAGGTACGTGACCAGCTCGCCGACGGCCAGCCTCAGCGCTGTGTTGCGAGCGGCTGCGACACCTTGCCTGGCGATCTCCGCGTAGTGCACCCGGGGATCGGCAACGGCCTCGACCACTCGCCGCCCATCGCTCTGGTCGCCGTCCCCGACCACGATCAGCTCCCACCGCTCATACCGCTGCCTCACCACCGAGACGATCGCGCGCTCGAGCAGCTTCGGGCGATTGAGCGTGGGCAGGATTACGGAGACGAGCGGCTGGGTTGTGAGCGTCGCGTGGCGGATCCAGCGCGTGACCGAGTCGATCGCGGCCAGGTCGCTGAGGTCGGCCAAGCGCGCGAGGACAGTGCCGTGCTCGTCCTGAAGTGGCTGCATCTGCCTATTGAGCCGGTCCACGACGGCGTTCAGATGGCTGACGTGCTCGGTCAGGCTCCCGACGCGCTGGGTTAGCTCAGCCACACGATCGTCCAGCTCCCGGGTCGGTGTGGTCGCCTCGCTGATCCTTCGGAGCAATCGGCCCGCTGCGCGCCGCGCGGTCCCGATGAGCGTGGAGAACGACGGCACGGCGGCCGAGTATAAGAGCGCCGTGGCCGCCGCTACCCTGGGAAGGGATGCCGAAGTTCGAGCTCGACGCTGCGTACAGCCCGACCGCCGACCAGCCGGCCGCGATCGATTCGCTGGCCGAGGGCATTTTCGCCGGTGAGCAGGGCCTGACGCTGCTCGGCGCCACCGGGACGGGCAAGACGATGACGATGGCCAGCGTGGTGGAGCGGGTCCAGAAGCCGGCGCTTGTGATCGCGCACAACAAGACGCTGGCCGCCCAGCTGTGCAACGAGTTCCGCACCTACTTCCCGCGCAATGCGGTCGAGTACTTCGTCTCCTACTACGACTACTACCAGCCCGAGGCGTACGTCCCGAGCAGGGACCTCTACATCGAGAAGGACTCGGCGATCAACCAGGAGATCGACCGCCTGCGCCACTCGGCCACAGCGGCGCTGTTCGCCCGTCGCGACGTGCTGATCGTGGCCAGCGTGTCCTGCATCTATGGTCTCGGTTCTCCGCAGACCTACGACGAGAATCTGCAGACGCTGAGCAAGGGGGAGTTCGTCGACCGGGACGCGCTGCTGCGCAAGCTCGTCTCGATCCAGTACACGCGCAACGACACCGCGCTCGGCCGGGGGACCTTCCGGGTCCGCGGCGAGACGCTGGAGATCTTCCCCGCCTATGCCGAGACGGCCTTCCGGATCGTGCTGTTCGGCGACGAGGTCGAGACGCTGCAGGAGTTCGACCCGCTGACCGGCGAGATCCTCCAGGAGGACATCGAGCACGTGGGGATCTGGCCAGCGTCCCACTACAACGTCCGCGAGGGGATGATCGATGACGCCGTGGCCGAGATCGGCAGCGAGCTGAACGCCCGCTGCGCCGAGCTCGAGGCGCAGGGCAAGCTGCTGGAGTCGCACCGGCTGCGGCAGCGGACCCAGTACGACATGGAGATGCTTCGTGAGCTGGGCTTCTGCTCGGGGATCGAGAACTACTCGAGGATCCTCGACGGTCGCCAGCCGGGCGACCGCCCGTACTGCCTGCTCGACTACTTCCCCGACGATTTCGTCTGCTTCATCGACGAGTCACACCAGACCGTGCCCCAGATCGGAGGAATGTACGAGGGCGACCGTTCGCGCAAGCAGACGCTCATCGACTACGGATTCCGGCTGCCCAGTGCGCTCGACAACCGACCCCAGACCTTCCAGGAGTTCCTCTCGATCACCCCGCAGCTGGTGTTCGTCTCGGCCACGCCGGGCGAGTACGAGCGCAACAATTCGAACCGGATCGTCGAGCAGATCGTCCGGCCGACCGGGATCGTCGACCCAGACGTGCAGGTGCGCGAGACGCGCAACCAGATCGACGATCTGATGAACGAGATCCGGGTGCGGGTGGATCGGGACGAGCGGACGCTGGTGACGACGCTGACCAAGAAGATGGCCGAGGATCTCACCGACTACCTGCTCGAGATGGGCTTCCGCGTTCGGTACCTGCACTCGGAGGTCGACACGCTGGAGCGGATCCAGATCATCCGCGAGCTCAGGCTGGGCGAATTCGACGTGCTGGTGGGCGTCAACCTCCTGCGCGAGGGCTTGGACCTCCCCGAGGTCTCCCTCGTCGGAATCCTCGACGCCGACAAGGAGGGCTTCCTTCGCGGCGCGACCTCGCTGATCCAGACGATCGGGCGCGCGGCCCGGAACGTCGAGGGCACGGTGCTGATGTATGCCGACAAGGAGACCGCGGCCATGCGGGCGGCGATCGGGGAGACCGACCGCCGGCGCGTGATCCAGCGCGAGTACAACGAGCAGCACGGGATCACTCCTGAGACGATCGTCAAGGGGATCTCCGACATCGCCGAATTCCTGCAGAGCGATTCCAAGGTGCCCCGCTCCCGCCGGCGTCGCAAGGCGCCCGCGGACGGGATGCCGCCGGCGGAGATCGAGAAGACGATCGTCGAGCTCGAGGAGGAGATGCTCGTCGCGGCCGAGGAGCTGCGGTTCGAGTACGCGGCGAAGCTCCGGGACGAGATCCGGGACCTCAAGCGGGCGCTCGACCAGGGACGCGCGCCGATCGGGTGACACGTTCAGGTACGCTGCCCGAGCTTGTTCCGAGACCTTGATACGGAGGTAGTTCGCGTGGCCCTGGACCGACAGAGCATCGAGAAGAAGGACTTCCCCATCGGCCGCCGCGGGTACGATCCCGACGCGGTTGACGCCCACCTCGCCTCGCTGGCCGAGGAGGTCGATGAGCTGAGGCGCTCCTCCCGCCGGCGCACGGAGACACTCGCCTCCACCGCGAGCGAGCAGGTCCGGGCGATAGTCGAGGCGGCCGAGACGAGCGCGGCCGAGATCCAGCGCCAGGCCGAGGACGAGGCGCGCGACATCCGGGCCGAGGCGAGCAGCGAGGCCCAGAGCACGCGCGAGCAGGCCACCGCCCAGGCGCGCGATTACGTTGGCAAGGTGTCCGAGTCGACCGCCGTCATGCTCCAGCGCCTCGACGCGATGGAGAGCGAGCTCGGTGCGCTGGTCGAGTCGCTGCGCACCGGCTCGAACCGTCTCAATGCCGATCTGCAGCTGCTCGACGGCAATCTCAGCGACGTTCGGGAGTCCGTTGCCCCGCGGCCGCGATTCGAGTCGGAGGAGTACGACAAGTCCGCCGCGCTGCCCGAGGTCGAGGTCGAGGTTGTGGAGGAGGAGTACATCGCGGTCGAGGTGTCCGATCCGGAGGAGGCCGAGGCGCTGGTCGAGGCCGTCGCAGAGGCAGAGGCAGAGGCGGGGCCGATGCCGAGGAGGCGGGGGCCGGTGCCGCCGTTGGTGCCGAAGACGCCGAGGGCGCGCGCCTGATCGCGCTCAACATGGCGCTCAACGGCACGCCGCGGGACGAGACCGACCGCTACCTGGCCGAGAACTTCGAGCTCTCGAACCGCGGCGCGCTGCTCGACGAGGTGTACGCCAGCGTCGAGGGGTGACGGAGCCGGGCGCGTTTCGCGGGGCCGCCGGCCCCGTCGCCGACGGGAACGTCTGTTCGGGCAACTAGACTGGTTTAGGTGCCTCCCACGCCGAGTTCACCCGCATTCGAGCGCCGCCTGACGGCGCCCAGCTGCGTCCTCGGACCTCGGTGTAGCGCTGCTACACCTTCGGTCCTGCGTCCTTGCCGTGCATTCGTCAGTCGTCGCTCTCGGTGCGACCGAACCCGCCGCGGGAGACACTGATGGATCAGCTGGTCGTCGCGGGTGCCCGCGAGCACAACCTGAAGGACATCACCGTCGCGATCCCGCGAGGGTCGCTGACCGTGATCACCGGGCTGTCCGGGTCCGGCAAGTCGTCGCTGGCCTTCGACACGATCTACGCCGAGGGGCAGCGCCGCTACGTCGAGTCACTGTCCGCCTACGCTCGCCAATTCCTCGGGCAGATGGACAAGCCGGACGTGGACTCGATCGAGGGGCTCTCGCCGGCGATCTCGATCGATCAGAAGACGACCTCCCGTAACCCGCGCTCGACGGTCGGCACGGTCACGGAGATCTACGACTACCTGCGCCTGCTCTGGGCCCGGATCGGGCACCCGCACTGCCACATCTGCGGCCGGCCGATCAGCGGCCAGTCGGCCGAGCAGATCATCGATCAGGTGATGGAGCTGCCCGAGAGCACGCGGTTCATGGTGCTGGCGCCGATCGTCCGCGGCCGCAAGGGCGAATACGGCAAGCAGCTCGAGGAGCTGCGCGGCGAGGGCTTCTCCCGGGTCAAGGTCGACGGCGAGCTGCGCCGGCTCGACGAGGAGATCACGCTCGACAAGAAGTACAAGCACGACATCGCGGTCGTCGTCGACCGCCTGGTGATGAAGGGCGAGCTGCGCAAGCGCCTGGCCGACTCGATCGAGACGGCGGTGGCGCTGGCCGACGGATTGGTGGAGATCGAGCTCGTCGACTCAGGAGAGATCCAGACCTACTCGGAGAGGTTCGCCTGCCCGATCCACGGGCCGAGCCTGGTCGAGCTCGAGCCGCGGATCTTCAGCTTCAACTCGCCTCACGGCGCCTGTCAGCGCTGCACCGGGCTGGGGTCGCAGATGGAGATCGACCCCGAGCTCGTCGTGCCTGATCCGACCCTCTCGATCGGTGAGGGGGCGATCGCGCCGTGGGCGGTGAGCGCGTCGGACTACTACGACCAGCTCACGCAGGCGATCGCCGAGCGCTACGGCGTCGACCTCGAGACACCGTGGGAGGACCTTGACGAGGAGTCGCGCGACTTCTTCCTCTACGGGACCAACGGCGACCGCGTACAGGTCCACTACCGCAACCGCTTCGGCCGCCGCCGCTCCTATGGGACGCGGTTCGAGGGGATCGTGCGAAACCTCGAGCGGCGCTACCGCGAGACCGACTCCGACTTCTCCCGCGAGAAGATCGAGGAGTACATGACGCTGCGGCCGTGCCCGGAGTGCAAGGGCGCCCGCCTGCGGCCGGAGTCGCGGGCCGTGCTGGTCGGCGAGACGGCGATCCACGAGTTCACCGCGCTCCCGACCAAGCGGGCGCTGAGCTGGGTGCAGGCACTCGAGCTGAGCGAGCACGACCGGAGGATCGCCCGCCTCGTTCTCCGCGAGATCGAGGAGCGCCTCCAGTTCCTCGACAACGTGGGGGTCGGGTATCTATCGATGGAGCGCGCCGCCTCGACCCTGTCGGGCGGCGAGGCCCAGCGGATCCGCCTGGCCACGCAGATCGGCTCGTCGCTGGTGGGCGTGCTCTACATCCTGGATGAACCATCGATCGGCCTGCATCAGCGGGACAACGAGCGGCTGATCGCGACGCTCGAGCGACTGCGCGCACTCGGCAACACCGTACTCGTGGTGGAGCACGACGAGGGCACGATGCGCGCCGCGGACCATCTCGTCGACATGGGCCCTGGGGCCGGCGAGCATGGCGGCTACGTCGTCGCGGAGGGGACCGCCGACGAGGTGGCGCGGGTGGCGGACTCGCTGACCGGTCAGTTCCTCGCGGGAACGCGGGCGATTGAGGTGCCGAAGCGGCGGCGCAAGCCCGCCGGGCACGTCAGGATCGAGGGCGCCTCCCAGCACAACCTCAAGAACATCGACGTGAAGATCCCGCTCGGCGTGTTCTGTTGCGTCACCGGGGTGTCGGGATCGGGGAAGTCGACGCTGGTCAACGAGGTGCTCTACAAGGCGATCGCGAACCGGCTGCACCGCACACGCCAGCGGGCCGGCGTGCATCGGCGGATCGAGGGCCTCGATCAGCTCGACAAGATCATCTCGGTCGACCAGTCGCCGATCGGCCGCACCCCGCGCTCGAACCCGGCCACCTACATCGGGCTGTTCGACCAGATCCGCGAGCTGTTCTCGAAGACGCAGGAGGCACGGGCGCGGGGCTACAAGCCGGGCCGGTTCTCGTTCAACGTCAAGGGTGGGCGCTGCGAGGTGTGTCGCGGCGACGGGCAGATCAAGATCGAGATGCACTTCCTGCCCGACGTGTACGTGCCCTGCGAACAGTGCCACGGCAAGCGCTACAACCGCGAGACGCTCGAGGTCCGTTTCAAGGGCAAGACGATCGCCGATGTGCTGGAGATGCCGATCGAGGAGGCGCTCGAGTTCTTCGCCCACATCCCGAAGATCCGCCGGCGCGTGGAGGCGCTCAACGACGTCGGACTCGGCTACATGCGACTCGGCCAGCCGGCGACGACGCTGTCCGGCGGCGAGGCGCAGCGAGTGAAGCTGGCCGCCGAGCTGTCCAAGGTGGCCACCGGCCGGACGATCTACATCCTCGACGAGCCGACCACCGGCCTGCACTTCGCCGACATCCAGCGCCTGCTCGAGGTGCTGGGCCGCCTCGTCGAGGCCGGGAACTCAGTCGTCGTGATCGAGCACAACCTCGACGTGATCAAGGTCTCCGACCAGATCATCGACCTCGGACCCGAGGGAGGGGACGAGGGCGGGATGGTCATCGCCACCGGGACCCCCGAGCAGGTGGCGCGGGTCGACCGGTCCTACACCGGGCGCTTCCTCGCCGACCTGCTGCCGGTCAGGGCGAGCCGAGGCCGGGCCCGCCGGGGTCGCACCGCGGTGGCCACGGGCTGAGATCAGGCCCGCCGATGCCTTCGGAGGTCGACCGGCTCAGGCTGTGGACGCAGAAATGGCGCTGGTATGAGCGCAACTCGCTGCCCTGGAACCGGGCGCGGATCCACTGGGAGTTCGCGCGCCGGGAGGCGTTCGTCCGCTGGCCCGTACACGGCAACGTGCTCGAGGCGCTGACCGAGGGGCGGCTCGAGATCGGCGCCGGCGTGCTGTTCGAGCCCGGCGTATGGATCACCGCGCCGGGCTCCGCCCGGGTGCAGATCGGCGGCGGCAGCTTCCTGAACATGGGCGTGATGATCGCCGCCCACGAGCTGGTGGAGATCGGCGAGCACTGCATGTTCGCCAACGGCTGCTTCGTGACTGACGCCAGCCACCGCTTCGACGACCCCGAGCGGCCGGTGACCTGGCAGGGCTTCACGTCCAAGGGGCCCACCCGCGTGGGTGACAACGTGTGGTGCGGCGCCCATGTGGTGATCACCACCGGGGTGACGATCGGCGAGCGCACGGTGATCGGCGCGAATTCGGTCGTGACCTCCGACATCCCCGCGTTCAGCGTCGCCGCGGGCACGCCGGCCCGGGTGCTCAAGCAGATCGAGTACTGAGGGGTCTGGTCGGGGTCGGCGAGGGTTCAGGCATCTGCGCCGGGCCGGGGCCCCTCAGGAGTTCTTGATGACGATCCCTTCCATGATGTAGGCCACCTTCTCGGTGGCATCGATCGCCGCCTCGAGCCGCTCGTAGAGGTCCTTCCAGCGGATCACGACCATCGGGTCGATGCCGCCGTCGAATAGCGCCGCCACGGCCGCGCGCGAGATCCGGTCGCCCTCGTTCTCGAGGCGATTGATCTCGACGGTGTGGTGGGAGATGTCGCGGAAGCCGCGCAGGCGGGGGATAGCCTCGGCGATCTGCCTGGAGGCGGCACTGAGGACATGTGCGAGCTTGATCGCCTGGTCCATCGGGGCCTCGATCTTGTACAGCCCGAGGTAGTCCGCAACCTCCTCGGTGTAGTCGACGATGTCGTCGAGCGCCGACGTGAGCGAAAGGATGTCCTCCCGGTCGATCGGGGTCACGAACGTGTGGTTGAGCCGATCGATGATGTCGTGAGTGATCCGGTCGCCCTCGTGCTCGCACACCCGGATTTCCTGGGCGAGCTCCTTGTTGTCCGGGTAGTTGGTGAGGAGCCGGTCGAGCAGGTCCGCAGCGGTGAGGATGTTCTGACCGGCCTCCTCGAACAGCTCGAAGTAAATGTGGTCACGCGGCGTGAACGCTCGCCCGAGGCGCGGCATCCGCAGGATGCTAGCCGCTGGCGAGGGCTCGGCTCGTGACCGAGATGGGGATTGTGGTCCACGCCGGACCACAATCCCCATCCCCGATGCGCAGAGCGCTGCTCAGGCTTCGCTCGCGAGGGCCGCGCGGAAGCGCTCGAGCTCCTCGTCGTCAATCGAGTAGGTGTGCTGCGGGGCCGGGAAGGCGCCCGAGCGGACCTCGGCGGCGTACTCGGCGACGCCGGCCACCATCTGAGCCTTGATGTCCGCGTATCGCTTCGCGAAACGCGGCGCGTGCCCGTCGTAGATCCCGAGCAGGTCGTGGAACACGAGCACCTGACCATCCGCGGCGGGACCGGCGCCAATCCCGATCACCGGAACCTCGATCCGCTCCATCACGAGCTCGGTCACCGACGCCGGAATCGCCTCGAACACGATCGAGAAGCAACCGGCCTCCTGGAGCGCGAGCGCGTCGCGGGCGACGGTGAGCGCGCGATCGCTGGTGCGGCCCTGGGCGCGGTATCCACCGAGCGCCGTCGCGGTCTGGGGGGTGAGTCCGACGTGGCCCATGACCGGGATGCCGGCGTCGACGATCGCCCTCGCCCGCTGGGCGGAGGTCCCGCCCCGCTCGAGCTTGACCGCTTCACAGCCCGCCTCCTTGATGAACCGCTGTGCGGTCGCGACCGCCTGCTCGTCCGAGCCCTCGTAGGAGCCGAACGGGAGGTCGCCGACCAGGAACGGCGTCCTCAGCCCGCGCCGCGCGGCGGCGGCGAGCATCAGCATCTCGTCGGTCGAGACTGGGACCGTGGACGGGTAGCCGAGCACGGTCATCGCGCCCGAATCGCCGACCAGAACCACGTCGGCGCCCGCCTCCTGCGCCACCTGGGCCGACGGATAGTCGTACGCGGTGACCATCACGATCTGCTCGCCGAGGCGCTTCTTCTCCGCGAGCCGCGGCAGGGTCATCGGCAGCGGCTCGTCGAGGTTGCGCGGAACGACGGTGTGAGGTGTTGCGGACATGTGGATCTCCGATCTACGCAGAGGTTGGCGCCGCAAGAAGGGTCGCCACCTCGCTGTCGATGTTGATGATCTCGTTGTGCGTGTCGACGTGGACGACCCGCGGGTTGTAGTTCTCGAGCTCGTCGGGGTCGTAGGCGGCATAGGAGATGACGATGATCGTGTCGCCGCGATGAACCAGCCGTGCGGCGGCGCCGTTGAGCTTCATGTCCCCGGAGCCACGCTCACCGGCGATCGTGTAGGTCTCGAACCGGGCTCCGTTGTCGACATCGACCACGGCCACCTGCTCAAACTCGCGGATATCGGCTGCCTCCAGCAGCTCCGGATCGATCGTGATCGAGCCGACGTAGTGCAGATCGCAGTCGGTCACGGTGGCCCGATGGATCTTCGATTTCAGCATCGTGCGCTGCATGTATTCAGGGTCTCCCATTCGTTTCTGTGCTTCCCGCCGTCCGAAGCAGGGGCTCCTGCCGAGCCCCACGGGCGGTCGAGAGCAGATGGATCGTGTGGTTGTCGATCAGCCGCGTCCCGCCGACGCGCGCTGCGATCACAGCCAGCACGTTGCCGTCGATGCGGGACACGGGTTCCAGCGTCTGCGCCGAGACGAGCTCCAGGTACTCGGGCTCGATCTGCACAGGCTCCAGCTCGGCGCGCCCGCGGGCGATCGCCGCCGCAGGGTCGCGCTCGCCCGCCTCGATCGCTTGCGAGATCGCGTCCAGCGCTCGGCTGAGCGCCGCGGCACGCGCACGATCGGCGGGCGAGAGGTGCACGTTTCGACTCGACATCGCGAGCCCGTCCGGCTCGCGCACGGTCGGGCAGACCTCGATCCGCAGGGCCAGGTCGAGGTCGCGGACCATGCGTTCGATCACGATCACCTGCTGGGCGTCCTTCTGCCCGAAGTAGGCGACGTCCGGCGCGACCATGTTGAAGAGCTTGGCCACGACGGTCGTGACCCCCGCGAAATGACCGCGTCCGCGGTGCACTCCCTCGAGTGTCTCGGTCAGGCCGGCGACCGACACCGTCGTCACGAAGCCGTTCGGGTAAACCTCGAGTGGAGAGGGCGCGAACAGGTAGTCGGCGCCGATCTCGGCCGCGAGCGCGGCATCTCGGGCCTCATCGCGCGGATATGCGTCAAGGTCGCTCGAGTCGTTGAACTGAGTGGGGTTGACGAACAGGGACACGACCACGACATCCGAGTCCTCCCGCGCGCGGCGGATCAGCGACAGGTGACCCTCGTGAAACGCGCCCATCGTCGGAACAAGGCCGATCGACTGGCCGGCCCGGCGACGCTCTCCGAGCGCGGCCCGGAGCTCGCGTACGCTGCGGACCGTCCTCATGCCGCCACCGACTCCCCGGACGCGGCGAGGGCGCGCGTGGCGGCCACGAGCGCGTCGAACAGCTCCAGCAGCTCCGGCGTCCGCTCCGCGACGGCCGCGCGCTGCGCGCCGACGGTGGCGACGTCGCCCCTCGCGACCGGACCGGTCAGGGCCCGCTCGCCGCCGAGCCGAGCCCAGTTCTCGACCGTCGCGCGCACGAGCGGTACGAGCAGGTCACGGTCGGCGCCGGTTGTCGCGGCCAGCTGCTCCGCGGCAGCCTCGAGGGTGATCAGGAAGTTCGAGGCGATCGATGCCGCGGCGTGGTAGGCCGCCCGATCCTCGTCGTTTATCTCGATCGCCCGCAGCCCGAGCGCCTCTGCGAGCTCGCGCGCCAGCGCGAGTGCCCGGTCGCTCGCGCCGGCGATCGCGGCGCCGGCGCCGTCGAAACAGGCGCCGTTCGTGGTGACCGTCATCAGCGGATGCAGCGAGAACGCCTCGTGCGGGGAGAGCAGCTCGAGGCCCGTCGCGCCCGAGCAGTGCCCGACCAGAGGGCCGGGCTCGACCAGCGCGGCGGCGTCCGCGATCTCGCCGTCTGGGACGCAGAGCAGCACCGCGTTGGCACCGCGTCCGTCCGCTCCCCGTCCCAAGGGTCCGTCGACCTCGTAGCCCGCGTCGCTCAGCGCCGCGGCCAGTGCCGTGCCGAGGCGGCCTCGGCCGATAACGGCCAGTCGCCTACAGGGGGGGTCGGAGGAGGACTCCCGTTCCAGTTCCCGCATCTGAGATACCGGTCGGTGGTGGTGAATGGTGGCCTTTGGGGAGAGGTCCGTCCGAAGGTGACGGCCTCGTCACGAATCATACCCCGCGGCCGGAGAGCGGACACCCGGTTCGTGTGCGATCCGTCACGGAAGGGGGTGGCGCCCTGCAGGGGATTGGGGGGTGGCCGGCCAAAGCGACGCAGTGGGCAACGGGTTGGATCCAGTTGCGGGTGCGTGGGATGCCGGGTGTCGTGGTCCGGTGTGATCGTGGGGAGGACGTGGGGAGGCGTGAATAACCTCGGAAACTCGGCTCCGGCGAAGCGAGGATGGCGGTTTGGGTCTGCTGAGCAGACTTATTCGTGCATGCCCGCCCCCGCGGCGCCGGGTTTTCGAGGTTATGCCGCTCGCCGCTCAGGGGTGGCACATCGGGGCCCCCTTGGGCGCGGTCGTACGACGGCGATGTCGTAGCGGCGAAACGTCACGGTGGGCTCGGCCGCCGCGGCGGGAGTGACGAACTACGCCCCCTAACGGACCAAACGTCACGCTCGCGCCGTGCAGATGACCGAGTGTGACGATCTGCCCCACCGGGCCCTCGCCCCCGCCCCGCCACAGCGGCCCGCCACGTCAGCGACCGCACCGACCCCACCCCGCCCACCCCGCACCTTGCGCACATTTCGCCTCCCCGGAGCCCTGAAGGCGTCGCCGCCCGCCTCTACCATCACCAAGGTGAGAAGCGCTTCGGAGCGGCGCGAGCTACTGAAGGCCGTCTACGAGGAGGCCTGCGGGTGCGTGAGGTGCCCGCTGCACCAGACCCGCACGACGGTGGTATTCGGCGCCGGCAATGCGAATGCCGACCTGATGTTCGTGGGGGAGGCGCCGGGAGCGAACGAGGATCGGCTCGGCCTGCCGTTCGTGGGTCAGGCCGGGAAGCTGCTCGACAAGCTGCTGATCGAGATCGGGCTCGAGCGCTCGGACGTGTTCATCGCGAACGTGCTCAAGTGCCGCCCGCCCCAGAACCGCGACCCGCATCCGAACGAGATCGAGTCGTGCCAGGACTATCTGCGCAGCCAGGTGGACCTGATCGAGCCGGTCGTGATCTGCACCTTGGGGAACTTCTCGACCAAGCTCCTGCGCCACGACAGCACCGGGATCTCGCGCCTCCACGGACACGAAGAGGTGCGGGTGATCGGCCCGCGTGCCGTCCGCCTCTACCCGCTCTATCACCCCGCTGCGGCCCTCTACACGCCTTCGACCCTCGAGGCGCTGCGGGCCGACTTCCAGCGCATTCCCGAGCTCGTGGCCATGGGGGCCCCCGAGCAGCCGCAACCCGTGCCAGAGCTCCCCGAGGAGCTCGAGGAGGTCCCGGAGCCTCTGCTCGAGGCCGAGGAGCCGCCGGCTGAGGCGATGCCCGAGCCGGCGGCGCAGCTCGGGTTGTTCTAGGCGGGCTCCCGAGGTTCCACGGGCGCCCGCTGGCGCCCGGAATCAACCATCCCGGGCGGGCGCTACTCGCTCACGCGCTCCACTAGGAACGCGACGCGCACGTGCGCACGCCACTCCGAGAGGTCGTCGCCTCGAAGTCCGATCGAGACGACGTCCAACGCCTTGATGTTGCGAATTGTGGACTGCGCCTCGCTCAGCGCGGCCCTGATGGCGTCGTCGGAGCTGCTCGGGGAGCTGCCGACGAGCTCGATGATCTTGATGACCGCCAACTCACCTCCAATCCGAGAACGACTCTGAGGCGACACTACCCCGCCAGGGCGCACGGCGGGCGTGGGTTCGACCGAACGTCCAACCGTCGCCGAAAACGCCCTCCCGACGGCTAATCTTCCGGGAGGTGGAGGACAAGGGGCATCGCCCAGCGCCCGCACCTGGCAAGGGAGGCGGCACACTCGCGGCCAGAATGGTCGATCGCGACCGCAATCGCTTCGTCGGCCGCGTGGCGGAGCTCGGCTTTCTGGAGCGCTGCCTCGAGGAGAACCCGCCGGCCAACGTGATCCTCGTCCACGGGCCGAGCGGGATCGGCAAGAGCACGCTGCTCCGCGAGTTCGCGCGCCGGGCCGAGCTGCGGGGGCGGGAGACGTTCTTCGTCGAGGGCCGTGAGCTTCCGCCGATGCCCGACGCGCTCGAGGCGATCCTCGCCGGAGCGCGGGTCAGCGAGAGCCCGGTCGTCCTGCTCGACACCTACGAGCGCATGACCGCCCTCGGGGGCTATCTGCGTCGCGGCCTGCTCCCGTCGCTGCCCGAGCGCACGGTGATCGTGATCGCGGGGCGCGGGGCACCCGATTCGAACTGGTTCGCCGGCGGTTGGGAGGGCGTCGCCACCGAGCTCGAGCTCGAGGCATTCGACCCGACCGACTCACTCGACCTGCTCGCCAGCCACGGCCTCGACGACGAGCGTGCCGAGCCGGTCGCCGAATGGGCCGAGGGCTCCCCGCTCGCGCTCGCGCTGGCGGCCGAGACGGCAGCGGCCGACAACGGTTGGACGCCCGAGACCGGCGTCGCCAAGCCGGAGATCGTCCGTTCTCTGATCCGGCGCCTGGTGGAGTCCGAGCTGAGCGACGTCCGCCTCTCCGCCCTCAGCGTGGCCGCGATCGCCAGGGTCACGACGGTCGACCTGCTCCGGGCGGTGCTGCCGGACAGCGACCCGGAGGCCGAATATCTGCGGCTGCGGGCGCTCACCTTCACCGAGCCGCTGGGCGACGGACTCACGCTCCACGACCTCGTCCGGCGGGCGATCCACGCCGATCTGCGGCGGCGCGACCAGGAGCGCGAGCGCGAGCTGCGCCGCCGGATCGTCGACCACCTCTACGAGCGGGCGCGCGGGGGAGACCCGTTGATCTCGATCGAGATGGCGCACCTGATCGAGAACGCCGCGATCAAGTGGGGATTCGGCTGGGAGGGCAGCGTCGACTACCGGATCGACGACGTGAGGCCGGGCGACGCGGACCAGGTCGCGGCGATGCTCGAGTCCAGGCACTTCAAGGAGTGGTGGCGGCTCGCGCGCCGGTTCTTCAGCGAGTCACCCGAGCGGGTGGCTGTGGCGCGCGACCGAGAGGACGGCCTGGTCGGCTTCATGGTCTGCATGAGCCCGGCCACCGCGCCGGAGTTCGCGCTCGAGGACCCCCTGGTCGGGCCGTGGATCGCACACGCCCGCACCGACGGCCGGCTCGGCGAGTCGGTGCTTTGGCACAGCTCGGTCGACTTCACCCAGGACCGGCGCGGCCGCGTCCAGGCGATGCTCGGGATGGCCGGCGTCCTGCGCTCGGGGATCGCGAACCCGCGTTTCGCCTATATGCCGATCAACCCCACGAACCCGGACGCACTGACCTTCGCGCGGGCGCTGGGTGCCGAGCACCTGTCCGAGCTCGACCTCGAGATCGGGACCCGCCGGATCGAATGTCACCGGATCGACTACGGGCCGGGCGGGCTCGTGGCGGCCCAGCGCGCCGTCGTCTACGCCGAGCTCGGCCTGGCGTCGCCACGGCCGCTTCAGGGCGAACCCAAGCGCGATTTCGAGGCGGTCCGCGAGGCCCTGCGCAACTTCCGCGTCCCGCACGAGCTGGCGCGCAGCCCGCTGGCCACCGGGGACGGCGCCGAGGAGCGGGCCGAGTCGGTCCGCGAGCTGCTTCGCGAGGCCTCCGACCGAGCGTTCGGCGACAACGAGAATGAGAAGCTGCTCCGCCGCGTGTTGATCCGCGGCTACCTGGAGCCGGCGCCCAGCCACGAGCAGGCCGCGATCGACCTCTCGCTCAGCCGGGCGGCCTACTTCAGACGGTTGCGCGCTGCGGCTGAGCGGGTTGCTGAGTATCTGGCCGAGCGGAACTGACGGCCTCAGCGCCCGCGGCATCGGGCGCAGCCTCGGCAGACCTCGGCCCCCGTCGCAGCGCCATCGCGAAGGCCAGGATCGCGCCGAGCACCTGGATCGCGAGCACCGTGGCGGCGAAGCCGGTTGGGTGCCGCGGGCTCTGCGACAGGACGATCGGCTCGGCGATCGCCACGATGGCGAGCGGGATCAGGAACCAGGTTCGCTTGAGCGCGAGCATGTACTGGATCGCGAGATACGTCGCGGCCAGCACCGTGAACGCGGTTCCGAGCACGAGCAGGGACCCGGAGGCGGTGGCGCGCTTGGAGCCAAAGGCGACGCTGAGCAGCAGATGCGGCGCGCCGGCGAAGATCAGCAGGCAGGGGATGGCGCAGACGGCGACGATCGCCAACCCGCCCGCGAGCACAGGGCGCGTGTCCTCGCCGGCGGCTCTTCGCCGCGAGACCTCCGGCACGAGGTAGAAGCCGGCGCCGATCGCCACCCAGATCAGGACCTTGGCGGCCACGGCCGTCGCGGCGTAGGCGCTGGCCGTGTCCTTCGAGAACTGGTGCTTGGCCGAGATCAGGTCGATGTTCTGGAGCACGGCGATCACGCTGAGGCCGGCGATCGGGGCCCACGCGCGCCTGAAGTGGGTCCACAAACCGAGCGTCACGCGACCGTCGGTACGGCGCGGCGAGAGCGCGACGTGCCGGCGCAGCTGCGTCCAGCAGTAGAGCGACATCACGACGTAGGACAGGAGCGAGCCGAGGTAGGCGCCCGTCACGCCGAGAAAGGTCGCCGCGAGGGTCGCACCGGCGATCAGACGAACGGTCTGCTCACCGACCAGGCTGACGCCGACGGACTTGTAGTCACCGATGCCCTGAAGCGCCCCGCGCAGGATCGAGACCTGGAGGTACATGCATCCAGCGGGGATGCCCGCCGCCGCGGCCCAGCTGTACTTCTTGACGCCGACCGCCGCGGCGATGGGCGCCTGAAGCGCGATCGAGACCAGCGTCAGCACCACGGTCACGATCAGCAGCACCTTGCTCCACTGCTTGATCGTCGCGAGTAGGTCGTCGCCGACGCCGAGGTGGCCGAGGACCCCTTCGCGGGCCGTGGCGACCTGCATCGCCTGCCCGAACACGGTCAGGATCAGCAGGTAGCTGATCAGCGCACCGAGCGACCCGTAATCGTCGAGCTCGCGCGCGAATACGAACGTCGAGCCGAGCGCGACGATGTTGTTGAGGATCATCGCTCCGGCCAGGCCGACCGCCTTCGCCGTCTCCGAGTCTCTCAGCCCTCCCTCGGCCGGCATCAGTCGCTGTTTGAGCATGGCGATGCGGCCAGGACCGGATTGCTGAGGCGACGCGGACATAGCGCTGTGACGGTAGCGAACGGGGCCGTCTGCACGCCGAACGCTTGACTACAGTGTCGCGGAATGCGGATCCGCTCTGCGGCGCTCCTCCTAGGACTGATGACGGTGCTCGCCTGCGCGGGATCGGCGCCGGCCGCGGTGCGTCCCGTGCCCGTCAACGACGCGGCGCAGCTCAGCCACAATCCACCCGTGTCGCTGCCGAGCGTCCGCGGCCACGGGTCCCGGCCAACCGCCGCCTCCGGGCCGACGCGCGCGGCCGCATCGGGACCGCTGCCACGGACCGGCGCCGACCTGCGGGCGATCACCGCCGTCGGCCTGGCGATGCTCGCCTGCGGGCTCGGGCTGCGCAGCCGTGCCGCGGTGGCGCGCATCCGACAGCCCTGAGTGTGCGGCGCCGCCTCGAGACCACCGCTGCGGAGCAGACCGAGGCCGTGGGCGCTGAGCTGGCCCGCACGCTCGAGGCGGGCGACGTTGTGTTGATCGAGGGCGAGCTCGGCACCGGCAAGACGACGTTCGTGCGCGGAGCCTGCCGAGCGCTGGGCGTCACGGCCACGGTCACGAGCCCGACGTTCACGGTCGGCCAGCGCTACCCCGGCCCCGTGCCCGTGGCGCACATCGACCTCTACCGGATCGACCATCTCGAGAACGAGGAGCCCGACCTCCTCGAGGAATATCTCGGCCCGGACACGATCGCCTTCGTCGAGTGGCCGAGGGCCGGCCTGGCTGGGCTGGGTGGAGTCGTGGCGCACGTCAGGATCAGCCATGCCGGCGGCGACCGCAGGGTGGTGGAGATCGAATGAGGGTGCTCGGCTTCGACACCTCGACCCGAGCGACCTCGGTCGCCATGCTCGACGCCACCGCGGGATTGGAGCTCGAGCTCCGCGACGACCCACCGGCCGGGGAGCGGCCGCATCACGCGACGGCGCTGCTGCCGATGGTGGCCGAACTGCTCGAGCGGGGCGGCGGGGGGTGGGAGTCGATCGACCTGCTGGCCGTGGGCACCGGCCCGGGGACGTTCACCGGACTTCGCATCGGGATCGCCACCGCGCGCGCCCTGGCCCACGCGCGAGGCCTGCCGCTGGCCGGAGTCTCGACGCTCCGATCGCTGGCACTCAACGCCGTCGGGGAGGCGGGCACGGCCACTGTCCTAGCCGTCCTCGATGCGCGCCGCCGCGAGGCTTTCGCCGCCGCGTGGCCGCTCGAGCGCGTCCACAGCGCCGAGCCGGTGCTCCAGGCGGCTGCGCTGGATGCGGAATCGCTGGCCGAGTCGGTCTCCGGGCTAGATCGGAGCGTTCTGGCCATCGGTGACGGAGCGATAGAATTCAGGCCAGTTCTCGAGCGCTCAGGAGCGCTGGTCCCGAAGGACGACTCCCGGCTCCACAGGGTCACGGCGATCAATCACTGCAGGCTCGCGGGCGCTCTGAGAGCTGTCGATCCTGACGAGGTTCTGCCGCAGTACCTGCGCTTACCCGACGCAGAAATCGCGCGACGCACCAGACAAGCGAATGAGCAATGAAGCGACATCGATCCGCCCCCTTGCCTACGGCGATCTGCCGCAGGTGATCGCGATCGAACGGCGGGCGTTTCCAACGCCCTGGTCGCTGGCGATGTTCGTACTCGAGCTGTCCAAGCCATCCGGCGTTTGCCTCGCCGCGATCCATGATCAGCGCGTTGTCGGATATCTGATCTGCTCGCGCTATGCCGACGTGTGGCACCTGATGAACGTCGCAGTCGATCCCTCGCTTCAGCGCCACGGGTACGCGAGTGCGATGCTCGAGGAGATGCTCCGGCGAGCCGGCCCCGACCAACCCTTCACGCTCGAGGTCCGCACCTCGAACGCCTCGGCCATTGCACTCTACGAGCGGTTCGGATTCAGGTCAGCGGGAACCCGGCCCCGGTACTACCACGACACCGGCGAGGACGCGATGATCATGTGGCGTGAGTCCGAGGCTCGGTCGGGCAGTGGCTGGTCGGGATGATCCTGGCGATCGAGACAAGCTGCGACGACACGTGCGCGGCGGTCGTAGAGGGGAGCGGCGCGATCCGCTCGAACGTGATTTCCTCGCAAGGCGTCCATGACCGCTATGGCGGCGTCGTGCCGGAGATCGCGTCGCGCCACCATCTTGAGCTGGTCGGGAACGTGGTCGACGAGGCGCTGCGCACCGGCGGCGATCTGAGCCTCGACCAGATCGACCTGGTGGCGGTGACCTGCGGTCCGGGCCTCGTCGGCGCGCTCCTCGTCGGCGTCTCCACGGCCAAGGCGATCGCCGCCGCGTACGAGCTTCCGCTCGCGCCGGTCGACCACCTCCACGGTCACATGGCCGCCGGTCTGCTCGAGCCGGATCCGTTCGAGCCGCCGTTTCTGGGCCTGATCGCCAGCGGGGGTCACACGCTCCTCGCCCATGTACGCGACGCGGGACCACACTTCGAGGTTCTCGGCCAGACGCTCGACGACGCCGCCGGCGAGGCGTTCGACAAGGGCGCCCGGCTGCTCGGACTCGGATATCCGGGCGGCCCGGCACTCGAACGCCTTGCCCGGGACGGCGATCCGGAGGCCTTCGTCTTTCCGGCCGGGGAACGGCTCGCCGGCCTCGACTTCTCGTTCGCGGGCCTGAAGACGGCCCTGCTCTACCGGATCCGGGAGCTCGATGACGCCGAGATCGAGCGGCGACGGGCCGATCTTGCCGCGTCCTACCAGCGGGCGATTGTCGAGGCGCTGGTGATCCGGGTGCGGCGCGCACTTTCCGCGACCGGCATGGACCGTCTCGCGATCGGCGGCGGCGTGGCTGCCAATGGGGTCCTGAGGGAGCGCCTGGCCGAGCTCGGCGCCGAGCTCGACGTGCCGCCGATCGCGCTGTGCACCGACAACGCAGCGATGATCGCCTCGGCGGCGCGCTACGTCGAGCCGCTCGCCTATCCGCGCTACCTGTCGCTCGATGTCTATGCGAGCGGTGAGCGACCGCTGGCTGCGTGATGCGGCACGTGGTCCTCTATGGCCGACCGGGGTGCTGCCTCTGCGACGACGCCCGCGAGGTGCTTGTCCGCGCCCGGGCTCGGCACGACTTCGAGCTGGTCGAAAAGGACATCGAAGCTGACGAAAGCCTCCTGCGCGCATACCTCGAACGGATCCCCGTCGTTACGATCGACGGTATGGAGGCCTTCGAGCTGTTCGTCGACGAGGAAGAGTTCGATCGCAGGCTGAATGAACCTCGCAAGGCAGGGTCGCGCTAGTAGAGTGGAGATCGGATGAGCTACACGGTCGGCCGCGACGATCCGTCACTTGCTCAGCCGGGCGTCGAGAAGCCGGGGGAGAAGCTTTCACTCGGAGTCGCCGCGCGGCTGTCGCGCTACCTGCAGGTACTCACGCAGGCGAGGAAGATGGGCAAGGAGACGATCTCCTCGCAGGAGCTCGCCGACTACACGCACGTGAACTCGACCCAGATCCGGCGCGACCTGTCCGGATTCGGGAAGTTCGGAAAGCGTGGGGTCGGCTACAACGTCGAATCGCTGGTCACCCAGATCCGCAAGATCCTGCGCACCTCGGGACAGCACAACATCGCGCTGTTCGGGGCGGGCCATCTGGGTACGGCGATCGCTACCTCGGACATCTTCGCCGACCACGGCTTCCGTGTCGTGGCCGTGTTCGACACCGACGAGGGCAAGGTGGGAACCGAGATCGGCTCGCTCGAGGTCCGCTCGATGCGCGACGTGCGGGTCGCGATCGACGATGACGACATCGTCGTGGCTGTTCTCGCGGTGCCATCCGGCGCGGCCCAGGAGCTCGCCGATCAGCTCGTGGACGCGGGCGTCAAGATCATTTTCAACTACTCCGACGCGCTGCTCCAGGTTCCGCCCGAGGTCACGGTCCACACCTCGAGTCCGGCCGTCGATCTCCTGTACGCGCTGTACTTTTATCTCACCTGAGCTCGCACCCGACGTGGACCTAGAACTGGACACCGCTCGCGCGGCCTTCGAGGCGTCGACCGACTTCACGGTCGGGCTCGAGGAGGAGTTCGCGCTGGTTGACCCCCGCTCGCTCGCGCTCGTCCAGCGGTTCGAGGAGCTGCGAGACGCCGCCGTCGCCGATTCGGTGCTCGCCGAGTCGGTGGCCGGCGAGCTGATCTCCTCCGAGATCGAGATCCGGTCCGGGCGGGCCGAGGACCTGGCCAGCGCAACCGTGCTGCAGCGGGATCGCCGGCGCCGGCTGTTCGCGGTCGCGGCCGAGCTCGGGATCGCGCTCGGCGCCACGGCCACCCACCCCTGGGCCGACTACCGCGAGCAGCACATCATCGACACCGAGCATTACCGCAGGGTCGAGGAGGGGCTCAAGTACGTGGCGTGGAGGAACAACACGTTCTCCCTCCACGTGCACGTCGGGATCCGGGGAGCGGATCGGGCCGTGCTCGTCTGCGATCGGCTTAGAGGAGTGCTCCCGCTCCTGCTGGCCGTGTCAGCCAACTCGCCCTTCCTGGATGGCCGCGATTCCGGCCTGCACAGCGCGCGCACCCAGATCTTCACCCGGAGCTTTCCGCGCTGCGGCGTTCCCGAGGCGTTCGGGAGCTGGGACACGTACGTCGACTACATCGAATTCCTCGTCCGGACCCGGTCGATCGTGGAGTACACGCAGGTGTGGTGGTCGGTGCGGCCCCACTTCTCATTCGGCACCGTCGAGGTGCGAATCTGCGATGCGCAGGCCACGGCGGGCGAGTCGGAGGGCCTGGCGGCGCTGATCGTCGCCTGCGTGGCGCAGGCGGCGAGGGACATCGATGCCGGCGTCCCGGTCGTGGACGAGCCAGGGCGGCTGATCGAAGAGAACATGTGGCGTGCGATTCGCTTCGGGCTGGACGGCGAGCTCCTTGACCTCGAGCGCGGCGAGCCCTTCCCAGCCGCTGAGACTGCCGATCGGCTGCTCGACTGGACGGCACCGGTGCGCGGGGAACTTGGGATCGACGTGTCACTCCCCGAGCAGAACGGGGCCCAACGCCAGCGGCGGATGATCGAGTCCGGGATGCCGCTCGAGGCGGTCTACGCGGCGATGGTCACCCACACGCGTGAGACGTATGCTCCAGTTCTCGGAAGCACTGCGGAGGTCACGCGATGAGCACACCTGAAGACGAACTCACTGGAGCACAGCCGACCGAGGAGGAGCTGCGGGCGGCGTATGAGGCCGAGCTCAAGAAGATCCGGGTCGAGCATGTGCTGCTCGAGCAGATCGTGACCATGGTCAACCTGGGCATGCGGCGAACGGGCCTCGCCCCGGGCACCGAGGGCGAGCGCGACCCCGATCAGGTGAAGCTCGCGATCGAGGGCGTGCGGGCCCTGCTCCCGCTCGTCGAGCAGGCCGTGCCGGCGCAGGCGGCCCCGATTCGCGACGCGCTCTCGCAGCTGCAGCTGGCGTACGTCCGCATCGGTGGCAACGCCCAGGCCGGCGAGGCCCCTGGAGGGTCGGCCGAGGCGGGTGGTGCCCCGGCCGGTGACACCGCGACGCCGCCTCCAGGTCCCGGCGCCGAGCCGGCCGCGCCCGACGCGCAATCCGGCGACCCGGGGCCTGCCCAGCGCAGCGGTCGCCTCTGGGTGCCCGGTCAGTAGCCCGCGCTCCTAGGTCAGGACCGGCCCGCGGCGCCGACGCGAGGGCCGACGAGCGGACAGTCTCGCGGCGTCCTCGCTAGACTCACGCGGCCTAATTCCCGGGCCTCCGCTCGCAGCGACGGGTGGTGGCCCGTTTGTGGTTGTCTGGCTGCGCAGACACGCGCGCCTCACTCGAACTAAGAACTTCCCCGGAGGGTTCCTTGACCAGTTTCCTGACGCACCACGGCGTCCTCGTAGCCCTCGTGTGCGCCTCAGCCGCCGTGGTCTACGGCGTTCTGACGTCACAGGCGCTGCTGGCGCTGTCGCCCGGAAACGAGCGCATGCGCTCGATCTCTGCGGCGGTCCAAGAGGGCGCCCGCGCCTACCTCAACCGACAGTACGCGACGATCGCGGGCGTCGGGGTGGTCCTGTTCATCGTCCTGATCCCGATCCAGAACATCCGCGTCGCGATCGGCTTCGCGATCGGCGGTCTGCTGTCCGCGTCGGCCGGCTACATCGGCATGAACGTCTCAGTGCGCGCCAACGCGCGTGTCGCCGAATCGGCGCGCGGTGGCGTGTCGAAGGCCCTCGATGTCGCGTTCCGCGGCGGCGCGGTGACCGGGATGCTGGTCGTCGGCCTGGCGCTGTTCGGCGTTGCCGGCTACTACGGCATCCTCACCTGGGCCGTGGGCGAGAGCCCGCGGAGCGCCGTCGACGCGCTGATCGGGCTCGGCTTCGGCGGCTCACTGATCTCGGTGTTCGCCCGGCTCGGCGGCGGCATCTTCACGAAGGCGGCCGACGTCGGCGCCGACCTCGTCGGCAAGATCGAGGCTGGAATTCCGGAGGACGATCCACGCAACCCGGCCGTGATCGCCGACAACGTCGGCGACAACGTCGGGGACTGTGCCGGCATGGCCGCCGACCTGTTCGAGACCTACGCGGTGACCGCCGTCGCGGTGATGCTGCTGGGCGTGTTGCTGTTCCGGCAGACATCCGCGGTGGCGCTGTACCCGCTCGTGCTCGGTGCGGTATCGATCGTGGCCTCGATCATCGGAACGTTCGCGGTGAGGTCGAAGGCCGGGAACGTCGAGCGCGCGCTCTATCAGGGCCTGATCGCGTCGGGCGTGCTGGCCGCGCTCGCGTTCCTCCCGATCACCTATTGGATGATGAACGGTCTCACGTTCAAGAGCGGTCTGGCGGCCCCGCACTGGTGGAAGTACTACCTGTGCGCGCTGATTGGCGTCGCCATCACGGCGTGCCTGTTCGTGATCACGGACTACTTCACCTCGACGCGCTTCGCGCCGGTCAAGAGCACGGCCCGTGCATCGCAGACCGGACACGCCACGAACATCATCCAGGGGCTCGCTAAGGGACTTCAGTCAACCGCGCCGCCGGCGATCGTGATTGCGCTCGGAATCTTCGGCGCGTGGAAGCTCGCGGGCGGGAGCGGCCAGGGCATCTACGGCATTGGCGTGGCCGTGATGGCCCAGCTGTCGTTGACGGGTCTGATCGTCGCGCTCGACGCGTTCGGCCCGATCACCGATAACGCGGGTGGCATCGCCGAGATGGCCGACCTCCCGGAAGAGGTCCGCAACGTCACAGACCCGCTCGACGCGGTCGGAAACACGACCAAGGCAGTGACCAAGGGATACGCGATCGGTTCCGCCGCGCTCGCCGCGCTCGTGCTGTTCAACGCCTTCGAGCGCGAGCTGATAGGCAAGGGCAAGGTCCCGAACTTCTCGATCGACAACCCGCCGGTGTTGATCGGGCTGTTGATCGGCGGCATGATGGTGTACCTGTTCGCCTCGCTGGCGATGGAGGCGGTCGGACGCGCAGGGGCTGCGGTGGTCGAGGAGGTCCGGCGGCAGTTCCGTGAGAAGCCGGGGATCATGGAGGGGACCGAGGAGCCCGAGTACGGGACGGCCGTCAGCCTCGTGACGAAGGCCGCTCAGCGCGAGATGATCCTCCCGGCGATGATCCCGATCCTGATCCCGTTGATCGTCGGGCTGATCAGCGTCGAGGCGCTGGGCGGCCTGCTGATCGGCGTGATCGTCGTCGGCCTGTTCATGGCGATCTCGATGACCTCGGGCGGTGGTGCCTGGGACAACGCCAAGAAGCTGATCGAAGACGGGGCGTACGGCGGCAAGGGGTCCGAGGCTCACGCCGCGGCGGTGACCGGCGACACGGTCGGCGACCCGTATAAGGACACGGCCGGGCCGGCGATCAACCCGATGATCAAGGTCGCGAACATCGTCGCGCTCCTGATCATCCCCTTGATTACCTGAGAAGGCTCTGAGGGCGGCGGCCCCTGCTCCCCGGACGTGCTTGACGTGCTGAACTACATGGCGTGGTGGAGGCGCTAGGCTGCGCGCCATGTTCATCTTGATCGTCGGGTGCGGTCGGGTCGGGTCCGCGGTGGCCAAGCGGGCGCTGGATGCCGGCAACGAGGTGTCGGTCATCGATCGCGACCCGCTCTCGCACGAGCGCCTCGACAAGGATCAGGCGACGACCTGGGAGGACGCCGGTGGTCGCTTCACGGTCGGGACCGCGCTCGAGATCGATGGGCTGATCGAGGCCGGGATCGAGGACGCCGACGTGTTTCTCGCCGCGACGAGCGGGGACAATACGAACCTCGTGATCGCCCAGATCGCCCAGCGTCGGTTCAACGTGCCCAGGGTGGTGGTGCGTGTCGCCGACCCTGGCCGCGCGGCCTGGTACGCCGAGCAGGGTCTGCTGACGATCTGCCCCACTCAACAGGCGATCGACGAGGCCGAGCGTCTCGCGGTCGCGTTCGACGGAGCCCACTAGATGTACGTGATCATCGCCGGAGCGGGCAAGGTCGGGTGGAACCTGGCCCGCGAGCTGATCGCCAAGGACCGTGAGGTGACCCTGATCGAGTCCGACCACAACCGGTTCCGCGTGGTGGAGGAGGAGCTCGAGCACGCCGTCCAGTACGGCGACGCGACCGAGCTCTGGGTGCTCGAGCGGGCCGGGATCCAGCGCGCCGACCTGGTGATCGCCGTCACCGGCGACGACGAGGACAACATCCTGATCTGCCAGGTGGCGAAGGAGAAGTACGGCTGCAACCGGATCGTCGCCCGCGTCAACAACCCGCGCAACCTGCAGCACTTCAAGCTGCTCGGCATTCAGCCGGCCGTGTCGGCGACCGACCTGATCCTCCGCCTGATTGAGCACGAGGTGCCTGAGTACGGCCTGATCCAGCTCCTCGCCCTCGAGGAGGAGCATCTCGAGATCATCGAGCTCGAGGTGGCCGAGGGCGCGGCGGCGGCGGGCCGGCAGGTGCAGGAGGTCGTGCTGCCGGATGGCTCGCTGATCATCTCCGTGCTGCGGGGCGGGGCCGGTTTTGTCCCCAAGGCGGATTCGGTGATCGAGGCGGGCGATCAGGTGCTGCTGATTCTGGACCCGGGACTCGAGTCTCAGATAACGCCGCAGTTCGCGCCCAACGGCACCGGTCCGGATGGCTGAGCGGCGGGTCGACTATCTGCTGATCGGCGGCGGGCTCGCCGCCGGCAACTGCTCCCGCTGGCTGCGCGAGGAGGGCGCCGAGGGCTCGATCCTGCTGGTCGGACGTGAGCCCGATCTGCCGTACAACCGCCCTCCGTGCTCGAAGGAGTACCTGCGTGGCGATGACTCGCGCGAGGACACGCTGTTCCGCCCGGCCGACTGGTACGGCGAGCAGAACGTCGAGGCGCTGACCCGCACCTCGGTCCAATCGCTCGACACGGGGGCCCGTACGGCCAAGCTCTCCAACCGCGACGTGGTCAGCTTCGACAAGGCGCTGGTGGCCACCGGCTCAGGCGTGCGCCGGCTGAACGTCCCGGGCTGTGAGCTCGAGGGCATCCATTACCTGCGCACGCTCGGCAACAGCGACACGATCCGCAACGACGCCGCGGGCAAGCGCGTCGTGCTGATCGGTGGCTCCTACATCGCCAGCGAGGTGGCCGCCTCGCTGACCGAGCTTGGCAGCTCGTGCACGATGGTGATGCAGGAGTCGGTGGCGCTCAGCCGGGGATTCGGCGAGCAGGCCGGGCGCTTCTTCCAGTCGCGACTCGAGGAGCACGGCGTGACCGTGTTCGGCGACGATGAGCTCGACCGGGTCGAGGGATCCGACGGGCGCGTGACGAGCGTGATCACCAAGGGAGGACGCGAGCTCGACGCCGACGCAGTGGTGTTCGGCGTCGGCGCCGCGCCCGATGTGAAGCTGGCCCGCGCGGCCGGGCTCGAGCTCGGCGAAAGCGGGGGTGTGCTCGCGAGCTCGCGGCTCGAGACCTCCGTGCCGGGCATCTACGTGGCGGGCGATATCGCCGAGTACGAGAGCGTCGTGCACGGTGGCCGGAGGATGCGGGTCGAGCACTGGGACGTCGCCTTCAATCAGGGCAAGACGGCCGCCCTGAACATGCTCGGCCGAGACCAGCCCCACGACGTCGTTCCCTACTTCTTCTCCGACCTCTCCGACTGGGCCTCGCTCGAGTACGTCGGCCCCGCGACCGAGTGGGACGAGGAGGTCGTGCGCGGCTCGATCGACGCCGGCGAGTTCAGCCTCTGGTATTTGAAGGACGGTCGTGTCGCGGCCGCGCTGTCGGTGGGGCGCTCCGAAGATCTCGAGACGGCCCGCCGGCTGATCGCGTCGGGCGACGAAGTGGGCGGCCGCGTCGACGAGCTCGAGGACCTCAACAGCGACCTCGAGTCGCTCTAGTACCCTGATTCACGGTCGCCCGGTTCGGCGACGGGTGGGTTGGGCTCGGTTTGGCGGGCCTGCTCGGCCAGAGTCTCGGACGCGTCGCCGAGTTCGGGCTCCGGAGTGGGTCGGGGGGAGATGTCGGGCCCCAGGCCGGGCGGTCTGCGTCCGCCCGGGAGGCGGTCGACGAGCCGGCCGAAGCGGTCAATCGCACCCTCGAGCGGCGTCGCCATGTCGAGCGCCCGCTCGAATGAGGGCAGGGCCGTCAGGAGCTCATCGCCCGTGTCGGCCACGCGCGTCGCCCCGTCCACGATCTCGGCGCCGCGTACGTCGATCCGCAGGCCGAGCTCGTGCATCGCGCCGCCGAGCTCGATCAGCTCCGCCGCCCGCATGTCAAGGCGCTCCCCGAGCAGCATCGTCGCCTCGGCGCGGCGGTCGAGCCGCTCGGCGATCTCGAGCATGCTCCGGCCGATCAGGGCGACCTCCTCCCCGATCTCGAGGATCCGCTCGAGCTGTGCCGGCGCTGTCCGGGCGACCCGCGCGATCGCCCCGAGATCGGAGACCATCCGGTTTACGATCGCCTGCGGCGACTGCACTGGGAGACCCAGGATGCGCACCTGAGGGACAGTAGCTCAGGGCGGTCCGGGCACTGCCGAGACGGTTACATTCGCTAACGTCCGAAGCACGACCTTGCCCGGTCGTCTAGTGGCAAGACACGCGGCTCTGGACCGCGGAACGGTGGTTCGAATCCATCCCGGGCAGTAGCGCCGGGCAGGGCGAGCGTGGGCCCTAGTTCCGGATCCGTGAACTCGGCCGGCTGCTTGGTCATCCCGGCCGTGACCGCCGCCAGCTGGTTGGGCGAGCCGATCAGGCCGAGCTGGATCTCGGCCTCGAGCGCCAGGGTCTCCTCGGGCCGTCCCGGTCCACGACTCGTCCAAGAGCCGCTTGGCGCCGCGCACGGCGTCGGGCGAGCGGGTGGCGATCTCGGCGGCCAGGGACTGCGCTGCCGCGAGCGGCTCGTCCGCGACACGCGTGACCACGCCGAGTTCGGCCGCCTCGGCGCCGCTGAACACGCGGCCGGTGTAGGTGAGCTCCTTGGCGACGTCGATGCCGACCAGGCGCGGAAGGGTGCGGGTGATCGACATGTCGGGGACGAGGCCCCACTTGACCTCCATCACCGACAGCCGGGCGTCGGGCGCGGCGATCCGGATGTCGGCGCCGAGGGCGATCTGGAGACCGCCGCCGAGGCAGTTGCCGTGGATGGCCGCGATGACGGGCACGGGCACGCGGATCCAGTCGTAGGCGGCGCGCTGGAACCAGTTGGGCGACCTCGCCGTTCGAGCGCGCTTGCCGATCCCGTCGAGGCCCTCGCCGGACGCCATCAGGCTCACCAGGTCGAGCCCAGAGCAGAAGCTGGGACCCTCGCCGTGCAGGACGACGGCCCGGACCCCGGGCTCGCTCATCAGCCGCTCGGCGGCGGCGATGATGCCCTCGAACATCGCCAGGTCGAGGGCGTTGTGCTTGTCGGCCCGGGTCATGGTGACCGTCGCGACGTGGTCTGCGACCTCGATCCGGACCCGTTCTGAGCTCATCGCCTGCAGAAACCCTACTCAGGCGAGCGCGACCTCGTCTCCCACCCGCACGGCTCCCTCGCGCACGACCTCGCCGTAGATGCCGAACGGGAGCGGCTCGGTCGTGTCCAGATCGCCTCGGTAGCTGCCGAGCAGGTCGAGCGTCGGCAGGTCGACGACGCCGGTCTCGGGGTCGCGGCTGGTGATCAGGCACCGGCCGACGTGGCCGTGCAAGCAGCACCTCGGCCTCGCCGACGCGGACCGAGCCGCCCGACCCAACCGTCCTCCTCGTGGGCCGCGAGGCCGTCCACCTCGATCAGCATCCGAAACCGCCGGCCGTCGATCGACGGCTCGGAGGCGACCTCGGCCAGGCGCTGCAGCGAGGCGCGTGAGATCAGCGACGCCGCCCCGGCCGGCCCGCGATCGACCGACCCCGTCGGCCTCCACGATCCGTACCGGCCTGCCCGACGTGCTCCGAGAGCGCCTCCGCCCACGGCCCGTCGAGCCGCCGCGCCTCGACCTGGCGCGAGAAGAAGCGCGCGCTCAGCGGCTCTCCCAGCGCGACCGGCGCGTCGGTCACGCTCGGCCGTCCGGGAACGTCAGCCGCAGCCGATCGCCGGTGCAGTCGCGCGACCACCGTCTGCAGCTCGCCGAGCGATCTTGCCGTTGACCATCCGGTCGCGCGCGTCGATGACGAAGAAGCGGCGGTTGCCGACGCGCGCCGGCGCGCGCGAGCTCGATGCGATCCACGCTGCTGCAGTCGCGTGCCCTTGACCGGCGTGACCGAGAGGGCGGTGACCCTCACGCCGCCGCCTGCTCGGCCCAGTCGCGGTACAGCTGCCAGTAGCGGCCCTGGGCCGTCGAGCAGCTCGTCGTGCGTGCCCTGCTCGACGATCTGCCCGTGCTCCAGGACGACGATCCGCCCGGCGTGGCGGATCGTCGAGAGCCGGTGGGCGATCACGATCGCCGTGCGGCCGGCCACCAGCCGGCGCAGCCCCTGCTCGATCAGGCTCTCGGTGTGCACGTCGACGTTGGAGGTGGCCTCGTCGAGGACGAGGATCCGCGGGTCGGCGACGAGCGCGCGCGCGAAGGCGAGCAGCTGGCGCTGGCCGGCCGAGAGCTGGACGCCGCGCTCGCCGACCTGGGTGTCGTAGCCGTGCTCGAGCGCCTCGATGAACCCGTCGGCGCCGACTGCCGCGGCCGCCGCCGCGCATCTCGTCATCGGAGGCGTCGGGGCGGCCGAAGGCGATGTTCTCGCGCACCGTGCCGCTGAACAGGAAGCCCTCCTGCGGGACGATGCCCATCTGCGAGCGCAGCGAGTGCGCGGTGACCGATCGCGAGGTCGTGGCCGTCGACGAGCACGCGCCCGTCGGTGGGGTCGTAGAAGCGGGCCACCAGCTTGGCGAACGTCGACTTTCCGGCGCCCGGTCTCCCCGACGAGCGCCACCGTCTGCCCCGGCGGGATCACGAGGTCGATGTCGCGCAGCGCCCACGCGCCCTCGTCGTCGGAGCCGTAGCGGAACGACACGTCGTCGAAGCGCAGCTCGCCGCGGATCCGGTCGCAGCTCGAGCGCGTCGGGGGCGTCGACCAGCTCGGGCTGCTCGTCGAGCAGCTCGAAGATCTTGTCCAGCGCCGCCATCCCCGACTGGTAGGTCGTGTAGAGCTGCGAGAGCTGCTGGATCGGGTCGAAGAAGTTGTTCAGCGCGGCGATGAACGCGAACACGACGCCGGTCGAGGTGTGGCCGTTGATCGCCTCGATGCCGCCGATGACGAGGATCTCGACCGTGACCAGCGCCGAGAGGAGCTCGACCGCCGGGGAAGTAGGCCGCGTTCAGGTTGACGGTGGTCATGTTGGCGGCGCGGTTCTCCTCGTTGAGCTCGCCGAAGCGGGCGATGTGGCGGCGCTCCTGCCCGAACGCGCGCACGACGCGGATCCCGGACAGGCGTCTCCTGCAGGTAGCCGGTGATCGAGGCGATCTTCTCGCGGGTCAGCCGGTAGGCGTCGGCCGAGGCGATCCTGAACGCGACCGCCGCCGAGCGGCCAGGAGCGGCAGCGCGATGAACGTCAGCAGGGCCAGCTGGGAGTCCAGCACGAACAGGATCACGACGACGCCGATCAGCGTCAGGCCGGACTGGAACAGCGTGGCCAGCCCGTCCTCGACGAGCTGGTCGAGCGCCTCGACGTCGTTCGTCATCCGGGAGATGATCACCCCCGCGCGGTTGCGCGAGTAGAAGCCGATCGACAGCGCTGCAGGTGCGCGAAGAGCTGCAGCGCGCAGATCCTGGAGCGCGCGCTGGCCGACCCAGCCGACGAGATAGGTCTGGGCGTAGGTGGCGACCGCGTAGACCACGGCCGAGACCAGGAAGGCCGACGACGACCAGGTCGAGCGTCGCCGACGTCGTCCTGGTTTTGGATCCCGTTGTCGATCGCGAGCTTGGCCAGCGGCGCCGGCGCCAGCGCGGCGGCGGTGGCGAGCGACCAGCGAGACGAACATCGCCAGCACGCGCCACCGGTACGGGCGCGAGCAGCTGCGGCCAGGCCGCGCAGCTTGCGCCCGCGCCCGCCGGTCGCGCGCAGGCGGCGGCGCAGCTCGGATCGCGCGCCGCCGCGCTCATAGCCCGGCCACCTCCGCCTCGAGCGGCTTGCGGGTCATGAAGACCTGGTCCGGCATGCCCTTCTCGACGATCTCGCGGTACAGGTCGGAGCGTCTCGAGCAGCTCGTCGTGGTTGCCGTCGCGCGGCCACCTCGCCGTCCTCGAGCACGACGATCTCGTCGGCCAGCGCGATCGTCGAGAGCCGGTGGGCGATCACGAACGTCGTCCGTCCGGCCATCACCTCGCGCAGCGCGAGCTTGATCTCCTGCTCGGTCGAGGCGTCGACCGACGAGGTCGCGTCGTCGAGGATGAGGATCCGCGGATCGGCGAGGATCGCGCGGGCGATGGCGATCCGCTGGCGCTGGCCGCCGGACAGCGTCAGCCCCGCTCGCCGACGAGCGTGTCGTAGCCCTCGGGCAGCCGCTCGATGAAGCCGTCCGCCTGCGCGGCCCGAGCGGCGCGCTCGACCTCCTCGCGCGTGGCCTCGGGCCGGGCGTAGGCGATGTTGTCGTGGACGGTCGCCGAGAACAGGAACGGGTCGTCGTTGACCACCGCGATCTCGTGACGCAGGCTGGCCAGATCGACCGAGCGGACGTCGGCGCCATCGATCAGCACCGATCCGGCGCTCACGTCGTAGAGCCGCGGCAGCAGCGAGACCAGCGCGGTCTTGCCCGAGCCCATCGCGCCGACCAGCGCGACCGTGCTGAGCCGGCCTCGATCTCGAGGTCGATGTCGCGGAGCGCCGGGTGGCGGCGCGCCGTCGAAGGTCAGGCTCGACGCCGTCGAGCGAGACACGCGCCGGGCCCGTCGGGCAGCGCGGGCGCGTCCTCGGGCACGGTCATCGCGGCTCGCGGTCGAGGATCTGGAAGATCCGCGCGCCCGAGGCCGTCGCGCGCTGGGCGGCGCCGAGCATGTAGCCGAGCGTCCGCATCGGCGAGATCAGCATCAGCAGGTAGGCGTAGAAGGCGGTGAAGTCGCCGATGCGTGAGCGTGCCGTTGATCACCTCGCGTCCGCCGACGAGCAGGATCGCGCCAGCCCGAGGTTGGGCAGGAAGCTGATCATCGGGCTGTAGCAGCGCCTGGATCCGCGTCGCGTACATCTGCTGGTCGAACACCCGCTGAGACCGAGTGGTCGAAGCGGTCCAGCTGGCGCTCCTCCTGCGCGAACGCCTTGACCACGCGGACGCCGGAGACGTTCTCCTCGGCCTCGGCGGTCAGCTCGGCGATCCGCTGCTGGGCCTCCTGCATCGCCGGGCGCGAGCGGTGGCCGTAGCTGATACGCGATCAGGACCACGAACGGCACCGGCGCCAGCGCCAGACGCGGCCAGCGCCGGCTGGAGCGATGAACATCGCCACCGCGGCGAGCAGGATCGTGAGCACCGACTGGCGCGATGAAGATCAGCCCGTAGCCGAGGAAGAAGCGCACCGACTGCAGGTCGACGGTCGCGCGCGACATCAGCTGGCCGGTCTGCTGGCGATCGAAGAACGAGAGCTCGAGCTCGCTGGAGCTGCCCGTACAGCCGGTTGCGCAGGTCGAGCTCGACGCCGAGCGACACGCGTCCGGCGACAGCCGGCGGAACACGCTGAGCACCAGGCGCGCCAGCGCCGGCGACGGCGATCGCGATCGCCCACACGATCAGCGCGTGACGGTGATGCGCGCGGATCGCGTTGATCGCCTGCCCGTCAGGTACGGGATCAGGACCGTCGTCGCCCATCGCGCCGGCGGCGAGCACGAACGACCACACGACGCCCTCTCCGATAGGGCCGCAGAAAGCCGAGCAGACGCCTGAACGTCGGCATACTTCATAAAGTATAGGAACCCGGTTCGGGTCGGCCAACCTCCGTGCTTTGTCACACCGCCGTAGCTAAGCGACGGTTCCCTGTTGCCACCCTGCTAACCGGGGCGCTTATGATGGCCGTCCGCTTGTACCGGAACTGGCTAGGCAGGCGGAGAGGAGCGGACCGGCAAATGGACGTTGTCCTGAGGTTCGGCTATGAGCCTGTCCGTGGCTTCATCGAGACGATCGGCGCGATGGTGCTGCTGCTGCGCCGCACGCTCGTCGCTGCGCTGACGCCCGCCGTACAACTACGGGCCCGAGCTCGTCGACCAGTTCCTGTTCGCGCTGCGGCTCGGGCTGGTTCCCGATGATCCTGGCCTCGCTGGCCTTCACCTACGGGCCGGCCGGGATCGAGGTCGGCGACTTCCTCAACCTGCTCGGCGCGCTCGATCGGCTCGGCGGGCTGTTCGTGATCATCGTGATGCGGGAGTTCGCGCCGCTGGTGTGCGCGATCGTGATGGCGGGCGTCGCCGGCACGGCGATGACGGCCGACCTCGGCGCGCGCAAGATCCGCGAGGAGCTCGACGCGCTGATGGTCCTCGGCGTCGACCCGATCAAGAGCCTCGTCGTGCCGCGGTTCCTCTCGCTGATGCTGCTGACGCCGCTGTTCACGATCTACGCGCTGCTGTTCGGGACGCTCGGCGGGGTCCTGGTCACGCTCTCCAACGGCGCCCAGGTCGGCCCGTTCTTCTCGACCTTCTTCGCCCAGGCGACGCACGGCCGAGTTCGAGGCGATGCTCGTCAAGTCGACGCTGTTCGGGGCGATGATCGCGATCGTCTGCTGTTACAAGGGCCTGACCGCGTCCGGCGGCGCCGAGGGCGTCGGGCGGGCCGTCAACCAGGCGGTGGTGATCGCCTTCCTCGGGATCGGGGCGATCGACTACGCGTTCACCCAGACGCTGCTGGCGACCCACCCGGCGCTGAACACGCCGCGATGAGGACCCCGATGAACGTCGCTCACCCGGCCGCTGTCCGGCGCTGATCGTCGTTCGGCGAGGCGTCGCAGTTCTGCGGCCAAGATCGTCTGGAAGGTCTTCAACGGCCGCGTGCTCAAGTTCATCGGCGAGACGCTCCGCCAGGCGGGGATCCTGATCACCGGCTCGGCGGTGATCGTGCTCGGGCTCGTGTTCATCCTCGGACTGCAGTGCGGGATCGAGGGCGCCTACGCCGCCAAGTCCGGTCGGCGCGACCTCCGCGACGGGCGCGATCACCGCGCTGTGCGACCTGCGCGAGGTGATCCCCTACGCGTTCGGATACATGATGGCGGCCAAGGTCGGGACCGGGTTTCGTGGCCGAGATCGGCTCGATGCGGATCTCCGACGAGATCGACGCGCTCGAGGTGATGGGCTTCGACTCGATCCTCTACCTCGGCTCGACCCGGCTGCTCGGCACCTGGCTGGTGCTCCCGTTCCTGTACATGATCTCGGTCGCGGTCGGCTTCTTCGCCTCCTACCTGGCGGCCGTGATCCAGCTCGGGCAGGTGTCCGCGGGCGGCTACCTGCAGCTGTTCTGGCAGTTCCAGTCCCCGCAGGACTTCCTCTTCTCCGGGATCAAGTGCATGGCGATGGCGACCTTCATCGTGCTCGTCTGCATCTACTACGGCTACCACGTGACCGGAGGGCCGGTCGGCGTGGGCAAGGCCACCGCGCAGTCGATGGTCGCCAACATCATCGGCATCCACCTGATCGGGATGGTCGGCACGCAGTTGTTCTGGGGCGGGAACGCGCGCGCGCCGATCGGGGGCTGACCGCGGTGGCCCAGACGACGCCGTCACCGATGAGCGAGCGAACCGGTTGACCCGCGAGCAGGTCTCGCTGCTGGCCGCGTTCGTGGCGATCGCGGATCGCCGCCGTGGCGATCGGAATCGTGCTGCTCACAGGCGGCTCGACGTACGTCCTGCACGCCGAGTTCCTCGACGCCGGCCAGCTCGTCAAGCGGCGACCTGGTGACCGTCGCCGGTCACCAGGTCGGCTCGGTGGGCGCGATCACGCTGACCGACAACGGCCTCGCCGACGTCGAGCTCGACATCTCCGACTCGGCAGCATCACGCCTGTCGCGCCAGGACACGATCGCGCACGATCGGCCAGCTCAGCCTCACCGGGGTCGCCAACCGCTTCGTCGGTCTGTCGCTCCGCGGCGGCGGGCGCCCCGATCCGAAGCGGCGGCACGCTGCCGCTCGACCCAGACGCGCGGGATCGTCGACCTCGACACGTTCCTCGACGCGCTGACCCCGCAGGTGCGCGTCGCGGCTTCAGCAGATCCTCAGGACGGGCGCCTACTTCGTCCATCAGCCGACCGCGCTCGCAGTTCAACCAGGCGCTCGCAGTACCTCAACCCGGCGCTCAGCCAGACGCACGCGCTCGGCGCCGAGGTCGTGGCCGACCGGTTCGCGCTCGACCGCCTGGTCTCCTCGACCGCTCAGGTGGCGAGCGCGCTGGCCGCGCGCAACGGCGATCTCGGCGGCGCGGTCACGAGCACGGCCGCGACGCTGCGCGAGGTCGCGACCGAGCGGGCCGCGCTCGAGGACGCGATCGCGCGGGCGCCGGCGGTGCTGCAGCAGGGCACCGGGGTGCTCGACGACGTCAACTACACGCTCAAGATCGCTCGATCCGGTCGCTCGTCGACCTGCAGCCGGTGGCGCCGAGGCTCGCGCACGCTGCTGCACCGAGCTCGTGCCCGCGGCGCGCAACGCGATCCCGACGATCGCCGGCGTCCAGGCGCTCGTCCCGAGCGCCAAGTCGGCGCTGCTCGGGCTCCCGCCGGTGGAGCGCGAGGCCACCCCGGCGGTCAAGTCGCTGACCACGTCGCTGCGGGCCGATCACGCCGATCCTGGCCGGCATTGCGGCCCTACGCCCCGGATGTCGTCGCCGGGTTCTTCAGCGGCGTCGGCGGCGCCAGCGGTGGCACCTACGACGCCAACGGGCACTACCTGAAATCCGAGCTGGCCGTGCAGCCCACGGCGGTGCGTCGCTGACCGGACTCCTCAGCCTGCTCGGGCCGCTGACCGGCAAGCTCGGTCCGTTCAACGGCGGCCGCGTCGGCCTGCTCGCGCCCTGCCCCGGCGGGGGCGGCCCGCCGGCGGCCGACCAGCTCAAACCCCTGGAACTCGCCCGACGTGCTGGCCAAGACGGGCAACCTCTGCAACCCGGCGGACGACCAGAAATGAGACGCCTGGCCGCTGATCATTGCGACGCTGTCGCCGCCGGCGCGCTGGCGGCCGTGCTCGTGTTCGGCTCGAGCGCTCAGGGCAGCTCGAGCGCCCGCTTCGACGTGATCTTCGACGACGCTCGCGGGCTGATCGGCGGCCAGCTCGTGAAGGTCGCGGGCGCGCAGGCGGGCACGATCCAGAACGTCGTCGTCACGCCCGACTTCAAGGCGCGCGATCGAGGCGACCGTCGACAGCCGGTTCATGCCGTTCCACCAGGACGCGACCTGCACGATCCGCCCCGAGGGCCTGATCGCCGAGAACTACGTCGACTGCGACCCCGGCAGCCGCCGACAGCCCGCCGCTGAAGGCCTCCGACGGCCACCCGCCGACGGTCCCGGTCACCAGGACCGACCGAGCCGGTCAGCCTGCTCGACCTGTTCAACATCTTCAACCTGCCGACCCGGGAGCGCTTCCAGGCGATCGTCAACGAGCTCGGGATCGGGACCGCCGGTCGCGGCGAGGACTTCAACGACATCCTGCGGCGCGCCAACCCGACGCTGGCGCTGGCGCGCCAGGTGATCTCGATCCTCGACCGGCAGCGCAGCCAGCTGGCAACGATCGTCGACGCGACCAACACGATCGCCGCGCGAGGGCGCCAGCCACACGGCGAACGTCCAGAGCTTCCTCGACCAGGCCGCCGCGCTGAGCACGCTGACCGCGGCGCACATCGAGACCCGCTCTCGCAGACGATCACGCGGCTGCCGGCGCTGCTCGCGGCCGCCGCAGCCCGCGCTGCAGCAGCTCGACACCGTCGCCGTCGACGGGACGCCCGCTGGTGCAGCAGATCCACGCCGCGGTCCCGGCGCTGAACCAGGCCTCGAACGACCTCGGTCCGTTCGTCGTCGGCGGCGAAGCCGGGCCTGGCCCAGCTCGGCCGCGACGCTCAAGCAGGGCGATCCCGGCGATCCGCGACACCACGCCGCTGGTCGCGACGCTGCGCAGCTACACCCACCGCTCGCTGCCCGGAACGCAGCAGCTTCGCGCAGCTGTCCGAGAACCTCCAGCAGCACGGATTCGTCGAGAACTTCCTCTCGATCATGTACTACATCGCCTCGGCGCTGGCGCGGTTCGACACGACCTCGCACCTGCTGGCGATCCTGCTCGTCGGAGCGCACAACGGGGCTGTGCGACGCCATACGCGACCAAGCCGGTCGCCGGCTGCAGCGCCCACTACGGCAACAGCCGGCCTACAAGCCGGTCGCTGCGGCGACCGCCCGGGCGCATGGGCGCGGTTCGGGCTGCGTCGGCGGGCAGGGGCTCTGTCCGCGACATGCGTCCGGACGGCAGCCGCAGTCACCGAACAGCCCGGGCGCGCCACGAGGCGCGCGCCAGTCGGGCAGCGGCTCAAGCGCCGCCGGCACGACGACCACGACCGCGTCTGCCACCACCGACCACGACCACGACCACCTCCACGGCCACCCCCGGTCCCATCCAGCAGACGGCTCAGACGCTCCAGAACCTCGTCAACTACCTGTTCAAATGAGATCGCGGACGCCAGGCAGCCTCGCGAGCTGTTCGACAACCCGATCCTGATCGGGACGATCACGATCCTGGTCGTGATCGTGGCGGTGTACCTGTCGCTACATCGCCGAGAACGGGCTGCCGTTCCTCCCGACGTACAACATCAACGTCGACGTCGCGAACGCGGCCGAGCTGGTCAAGAACGCCGACGTACGGATCGGCGGGGCGCGGGTGGGCCAGGTCCTGACGATCACGCCCGAGCCGCGCGACCAAGCAGTGGCCGCATCCGTTCGCCCGGCTCGCGCTTTCGCTCGAGCGAACCTCGAGCCGCTGCCGCCCGACACCCGCTACCAGGTGCGGCTGGCCTCGGTGCTCGGCGGCAAGTACGTGGAGATCATCCCCGGCACGACGACAAGACCGGGGCCTGCCCGGACGGCGGCACGTTCACGCTCAACACCAATCCGCGCCTCGACCACAACATCCCGTTCGTCGACCTCGACACGGCGTTCGCGACGTTCGGGCCCAAGACGCAGCGGGGCCTGCGCTCGGCCGTCGGCCGAGCTCGGCGACGCGGTCGCCGGGCGCGGCACCCAGTTCAACGACTCGATCTACCTCGCTGCACCAGCTGATCGGCCCGCTCGAGAGCCTGCTCGCGCTGTTCGCTCGACCGAGCACGCGCCTGTCCGGACTTCATCAGCGGGCTGGCGGCCACGACCGGCGCGCTGGCGCCGGTGGCGCCCGACGATCAGCGCGCTGCTGACCGACGGCGCCACCACCTTCCAGGCGCTCGACACGCCGGCGCTCGGGCAGGCGATCGACCAGCTGCCCGCCGACCGAGTCGCTCGGCGACCACCGTGCTGACGAACGTCGCAGCCGGTGCTCGCCGAGGCCGCCTCGGTCGTGCAGGCGCTGAAGCCTGGCGGCCGCGCTGCTGCCGACGGCCGTCGACAGCGACTCGACGCGATCGTGCAGCGGCGCCACCCCGGTGTTCAAGCGACGTGCCCCGAGCTCGCGAGCGAGCTCCAGACGGCGCTCGTCGCTGTCGACGCGCTGGCCAAGGACCCGGCCTCGACCCAGACCTTCAAGGTGCTGGGCTCGAGCGACCTGGCGACGTTCGGCTCGTCGGCATTCGTCGGCCTGGGCGCGATCCTCAACGCCGTCGCGGCGGCCCAGTTCGCGTGCAACGTGGCCGGGCTCTGGGTGCGGAACTTCGCCTCCTCGCTGAGCGAGGGCGACAGCACCGGCCGCCTGGCTCCGGTTCGCCCCGTCCTCGACCTCAGCGGCGGCACCTCAGGCCAGTCCTTCCAGCAGCCAAGCCCGTCACCCGACCTGCACCTCAACTCCTACCCGAACGAGAACTCGAGCGAGTGCCAGGCCGGAAACGAGGTCTACAGCGGCGCGCAGCGGATCGGCGATCCGGGCCCGACCTCGACGGTGGTCGACAACACGGCGCCGCCGCCCGGCGTGCTGGCGCGAGGCAGGAAGGTCGGGTCTCGTGCCATGAGCGCCGTGGCACCGAGCAGGCGGAAGTCGCGCCGGCGGCGCCGGCGGGGAATCCACCCGCTGGTGGTCGCGCTGATGGCGATCTTCCTGACCGTGTTCGTGACCTACTACGCGTTCAATGCAGGGTCTTCCGTTCGTGCACCAGCTTCACGCTGTACGCGCTGGTCAACAACAGCGTCAACGTGCGCGCCGACTCGCCTGTGCGGATCGCGGGGATCGACGTCGGCAGCGTCGAGGGCGTCGCGCCGGCGGCGACGCGCCACGAAGGTCGCCTTCACGCTCGACAACAGCGGGCTCCCGATCCACAAGGACGCGACGATCCGCGATCCGCGACCGGCTGTTCCTCGAGGGCGGCTACTACCTCGAGCTCGACCCGGGCAGCCCGAGCGCGCCCGATCTGCACGACGGCGACACGATCCCGCTGTCGCAGACCTCGACCCCGGTCCAGTTCTACAAGGTCCTGTCGACCTTCGACGTGGCCACGCGGGCCAGCCTCAAGAACCTGCTCGACACGCTGAACCAGGGCTTCAGCCCGGCGCCCGGGCAGCCGCTGTCCGACAGCGGCGCCGGTGGGCTCAAGACGGCGCGTCCCGCAGCTGACCCCGGCGCTCAAGGACACGGCGTGGATCACCCAGGCGCTGCGCGGCACCCAGCCGGGCGACCTCGAGAACCTGCTCGAGCTCCGCCTCCGACGTCACGAGCACGCTCGCCGGCAGCTCCTCGCAGCTCGCCGACCTGGTCACGAGCCTGAACCTCACCTCGAGCGCGCTGGTCGCGAGCGACGGCGCGCTCGGCGCAGTCGATCTCGGGCCTCGACCAGACGCTGCAGGTGGCACCGGCGGCGCTGACGCGCGATCGACCACTCGCTGCCGCCGGTGGTCAACCTGGCCACCGCGCTCGACCCCTCGCTGAAGGTCGCGCCGCCGATCATCGACAAGCTCACCGGCGACGTCCACGAGCTGGCGCGACCGTGCTCGCCCCGGCCGAGCGCGGCGCGCTGCTGACCTCGCTGAAGGCCACGTTCCAGCAGTTCCCGACGATCCTCCACGAGCTCGCGGCGGCGTTCCCGATCACCAAGCAGGTGACCGACTGCCTGCAGAACCACGTCACTGCCGATCCTCAGCAGCAGCGTCCCGGACGGCCCGCTCTCAACCGGTGCGCCGGTGTGGCAGGACTTCCTCCACTTCCTGCCCGGCGGTCGCCGGCGCCAGCGGCACTTCGACGGCAACGGGCCGTACACGCGATGCTCGCTCGGGGCGGGCACGAACTCGCTGAGCGGCGGGATCCTGGGCAAGATTCCGCTCCTCGGGCAGCTCGTCGGCGACTGCGCCGGCCGGGCGGCACCTCGCTTCTCGGCGCCCGGCCCGCCTGGGTCGGCGATCTGACGCCGTCCGGACTTCCGTCCGGACGTCAGCGTGCGCCACGCAGAAGGTCCCGAGCCTCGGAGCGCCGGCCGTCGCCAGCGACCTGGCCTCAAGGCACGCGTCGCCGCCGCTCTCGGCGTACGGCTACGCGTGCGAAGGCCGAGATCGCCCAGCTCTCGAAGCCGAGGACGGTCCGGTGAAGGGCCGCGCCGGAATGCAGATCAGGCGCTACGGGCGCTCGTTCGCTGATCGCTGCTCGCGCTGATGGTGGTCGGCACGGCGGCGGGCTTCTACATCCTGCTCCAGCAGCGGCTGCCCGAACCCGTTCCAGAACTTCTACTCGGTCAACGCCGAGTTCCCCACCGCGGCCGCGGTCGTGCCCGGGCTCGGCGAGCCGGTCAACGTGGCCGGGGTGCACGTCGGGGAGATCACGGGCACGTCGCTTCAGAACGGCCGCGGCGTCATCCACATGGAGATCGATCCGTCGAAGCTGACGCAGCTGTATCGCGAACGCGTCAGCCGAACCTGGTCCCGAACACGCCGCTGAAGGACATGCAGGTCAACATCGCGCCCGGCAACCCATCGGCCGGGGTGCTCGCGCCACGGGGCGACGATCCCGGTCGCGCAGACGACGTCGCCGGTCGACTCCGATGACCTGCTCGACTCGCTCGACGCCGACACCCGGACCTGGTTCACGAGCCTGGTCACCGAGCTGAACAACGGCACGACCGGCCGGGCTCAGGACATCAGGGCGCTGCTGCAGAACGCTCGGCCCGACCTCGCAGCAGCTGCGCCAGATCGGCGACCTGCTGGCCGCTCGCCGCGTGGCGCTGTCGCGACATCGTCCACAACCTCGGCGTGCTCACCAAGGCGACGAGCGAGAAGGACGCCCAGCTCCAGACCGCGGTCCGGGCCGGCGATCTGACGATCAACGCGCTGGCGAGCCAGAACGTCGCGCTCCGCGAGTCGATTCTCCGCCTTCCGGGAACGCTCGCGACCACGCGCAAGACGCTGTCGACGTGACCACCTTCGCGAACGCGCTCGGTCCCGACCGCGACGGCGCTGATCCCGACCGCCCGCCGGCTGCCGACCACGCTCAACGACTCGGAGACGCTGTTCCAGGGCGCCGCGCTGCTCCCGCTAAAGGAGATCCCACCGTTCGTCAGCGCCGTGCTCCCGCTGGCCAAGCAGCTGCCGCCGCTGGCCGCCGACCTGACCAAGGCCGCGCCCGCCGCTGACGAGGTCGTTCAAGGTGCTCGCCTACGTCACCAACGAGATCGCCTACAACCCCGGGGGCAAGAACCCGGGCTTCCTCTACTGGCTGGCCGTGGTTCGCCCACAACGCCGACTCGTTCATCTCCAACTCCGACGCCAACGGGCCGGCGTGGCGGTCGGTGGCCCTCGCGACGTGCGCGGGCCTGAAGTCGTTCTCGTTCGGACCGATCGTCGAGCTGCTGCTCGGCACGAGCTTCGGATGCTGAGGCCGCGTAATGGTCACCCAGGCACCCAAGCGCTCGGCCGTATTCGCCGCCGTCGCGTTCGCGCTCTCCTGCATCGGCCTGATGATCTTCGTCTGGACACAGTTCGGCGGGACGATCCCGTTCGGTCCCCAGGGGTACCGGATCCACGCGCTGTTCAAGGAGACCGGGCTGCTGGTGCCCAACGCCGACGTGCGGATCGCCGGCGTCAACGTCGGCAAGGTGGCCTCGGTCCAGGCCCGCGGAGTCAACTCGTACGTGACCGATGGACCTACAGCACCAGTACGCGCCGATTCCGGTCGACACGCGGGCGATCCTGCGCCAGAAGACGCTGCTCGGTGAGGCGTACGTGGAGCTCTCGACCGGCACCGGCGCGGGCCCCAAGTTCGCCGACGGCGGCACGATCCCCTCGACGCACGTCGAGGACACGCAGCAGCTCGACCAGGTTCTCGGCTCGTTCGACAAGCCGACCCAGCGCAACCTGCAGGCCCTGTTGAACGGCACCTATCTGTCGCTCGCCGGACGCGGGCAGGACCTCAACGACGCGATCGGCAATCTCGACCCGACGTTCACCGAGCTCGCCGCGCTCGTCGGCGTGCTCAACCAGCAGAGCTCCAACGTGCGCGGCGTGATCCGCAACTCGGCCACCGTCCTGACCACGCTCGGCAACCGCTCAGCCGATCTGCAAAGCCTCGTCAGAGCGGGCGAGCAGGTGCTCTCGGCGACCGCGGCGCGCGACACGGCGCTGACCGCGACGGTCAACTCGCTGCCGCCGTTTGAGACCGCGCTGCACACGACGCTCGGGACGCTCAACACGACGCTCGGGATCGCAAAGCCCTCGCTCGACGCTCTGCGTCCGGTGGCGCCGCTGCTCACGCCGGCGCTGACCGAGCTGATCGCCCTCTCTGGACCGGCGGTCAAGCTGCTCCACGAGGCACCATCGCTGCTCAACGCCGCGGACGCCGCGCTGCCGTCGATCACCCGCTTCAGCCGGGCCTTCAAGCCCGCCGTCGACGCGATCCTCCCGGCTGCCCAGCAGCTGGCGCCGGTGATCAGCTTCCTCGGCATCTACAACCGTGAGCTCGTCGCCGGCGATGGCCAACCTGGCTGCCGACCTCGAGGCGACGACTACCGCGAACACGACGAGCGGAACGGCCAGCTACCTGCGCGCGGTGATCGGGCTCGGCAACGACTCGATCTACGGCCAGACGATCCGCGAGCCGACGGACCGCAACAACACCTACTTCTCACCCGGCGAGCTGGCGAACGTCGCGAACGGAGGCCTGCTGGCAGGCAACTGCAACAACACCGGCAACGCCGCCCAGGTCCCGACGCTGTTCAAGAACGTCCCCTGCCGGGTTCAGCCGGGATTCCACTGGGGCAATGGGATCGCCAGCGGCTACTACCCGCATGTGACGCGCGCTGCGCTGCCGAAGAAATAACCTTTTCACGGTGAACGCCGAGAATCAGAGGGTTTCCCGCCGCCGTTTCGTCGCCGGGACGCTCGCGTCGGGCGCGGCAGTCGCGCTCCCGTCGTCGGCCGAGGCAGCCGCCAAGCGGCCCCGTAAGCGCAGGCCGCCACGCAGAAGCGTCGACGTGGTCGTCGTCGGGGCCGGGTTCGCCGGTCTGACGGCCGCCCGCGACCTGCATCGCGCGGGGCGCTCCGTGATCGTCCTCGAGGCGCGCAACCGTGTCGGGGGCAGGGTCTGGAACCACGATCTCGGCGCGGGCCACATCTCCGAGCGGGGCGGGACGTTCGTCGGCCCGACGCAGGACCGCGTGATGGCGCTCGCGCGAGAGCTCGGGATCGGCACCTTCCCCACCTACATCAAGGGCAACAATGTCTACCTCTCGGGGAAGCACCGACTCACCTGGAGCGGGACCGGCCCCACGGGCACCGCCCCGCCGGACCCGCTGATCCTGCCCGACCTCGCGCTCGTCGTCTCCGAGCTCGATCAGATGTCCCGCTCGGTGCCGGTCCAGGCGCCATGGCGCGCGCCCAACGCCGCCGAGTGGGATGGCCAGACGCTCGAGACATGGATCTCCCAGCACACGCTGACGCCGCAGTTCCGGGCGCTCGTCCCCGTGGTCACGCGTCCCGTGTTCGGCGCCGAGCCCCGTGAGCTGCCGCTGCTGTTCGTGCTCTTCTACATCGCCTCCTCGGGCGACGCGACCCATCCCGGCACGTTTGAGCGTAACTTCAACACCCAGGGCGGCGCGCAGCAGTCGCGGTTCATCGGCGGCTCGCAGACGATCGCGCTCAAGGTCGCCGCTGCGCTCGCACAGCGGGTGCTGCTCCGCTCGCCTGTTCGCCGGATCGTCCAGGGCTCCTCGCTGGTCACGATCGAGTCGGACCGGCTCACGATCCGGGCCAAGCGGGTGATCGTCGCCGTCCCGCCGGCGCTCGCTGCCCGCATCGACTACGAGCCGATCCTGCCCTTCCAACGCGACCAGCTCACCCAGCGATACGGACAGGGCACCCTGACCAAGGTTGCCGCGGTCTACCCGAAGCCGTTCTGGCGCGAGGCAGGGCTGAACGGGTTCGCGATTTCACCCAACGGCCCGATCAGCGCGACCTTCGACGATTCGCCCCCGGGCGGCGAGCCCGGTGTCGTGTTCGGATTCGTGGGCGGCGACGACGCGCGTCGCTACGCATCGATGTCGCCCGCCTCGCGCCGCGCCGCGGTTCTGGACCAGCTGGCCGGCTTCTTCGGATCCAGGGCAAGGAAGCCGACCGCCTTCTTCGAGACGACGTGGGCGGGGGAGCAGTGGACGCGCGGATGCCCGGTCGGCATCCCCGCGACGGGCACGCTGCTGGCCTACGGCTCACGGCTGCGCGAGGCGGTGGGCCGGATCCACTGGGCCGGAACCGAGACCTCGGATTACTGGAACGGGTACATGGACGGCGCGGTGCGCTCAGGCGAGCGGGCGGCCGCGGAGGTGCTCGCGGGACTGTAGGGTCCCGTTGGGCATGAGATCGAGGAGGAGCGGGCCTGATGCCGAGCGTGCGTGAAGCGACCTTCGAGCTGTTCCGCGCCCACGGGATGACGACGATGTTCGGGAACCCCGGGTCGACGGAGCTTCCGATGCTGGCCGAGTTCCCGGCCGACTTCTCCTACATTCTCGGGCTCCAGGAGCTGGTCGTGGTAGGCATGGCCGACGGCTACGCGCAGGCCCGCGGCCGCCCCACGCACGTCAACCTGCACACGGCCCCGGGAGTCGGCAACGCCGTCGGCGGGATCTTCAACGCGCAGGCGAACAAGTCGCCGCTCGTCATCACGGCCGGTCAGCAGGTGCGCGCGCACGTGACGATGGAGGCGAACCTGACCAACCGCGACGCCACCGTCGGGCCTCAGCCCTACGTGAAGTGGAGCCACGAGCCGTCGCGGGCCCAGGACGTTCCGGCGGCGATCGCCCGCGCGATCCATCACGCGACGCTGCCGCCGCGGGGGCCGGCGTTCGTCTCGATCCCGATGGACGACTGGGGGGTCGAGGCGGACGAGGACCGCTCGCGGCAGGCGACCAGGCGGGTGGTGAACGGTCGGGCCCTCCCGGACCCGGCCGCCCTGGCTCAGCTCGCGGCGCTGCTCGAGTCCGCGAGCAACCCGGTCCTCGTGGCCGGCCCCGACATCGACGCCAGCGGGGGCTGGGCGGATGCGGTGGCGCTTGCCGAGCGCCAGCGCCTGCCGGTGTGGGCGACGCCGGCGACCGGGGGCGGGCGCCTCGGCTTCCCCGAGAACCATCCGAACTTCGTGGGCGTTCTGCCGCCCGCGATCGGACCCCTGTCGGAGACCCTGAAGGACCATGACGTGGTGCTCGTGGTCGGATCCTCCGTGTTCCCGTACTACCCGTACATCCCGGGTGCCCTGCTCGCCGAGGGAACGCAGCTGGTCGAGATCACGAGCGATCCGGCCGAGGCCGCGCGGGCGCCGATGGGCGACGCGATCCTGGGCGACGTCGCGCTGGCGCTCAAGAAGCTCGTCGAGCTGGTGGGGGAGGCCGGTCGTCCCGCGCCCGAACCCAGGCCGGCGGCCGGGGATCCGCCCGAGGCCGACCCGATCAGCGGCTCACAGGCGATGGCGGCGCTCGCTGATGCGTGGCCGCAGGACGGGATCGCCGTGGTCGAGACGCCGTCTTCCACGATCGCGCTGCGAAATCGGCTTCGACTCTCTGCTCCCGGAAGCTATTACTTCTCCGCCAGTGGCGGCCTCGGCTTCGGGATCTCCGCCGCCGTCGGCGTCCAGCTGGCGCAGCCGGGACGCCCGGTCGTGTGCGTGCTCGGAGAGGGTTCGGCACAGTACGGGATCACCGCGCTGTGGACGGCCGTGGCTTACAAGGTGCCGGTGACGTTCCTCGTGCTCCGAAACGAGGAGTACATGATCCTCAAGTGGTTCGCAACGATGGAGCAGGTGGGCGGGGCTCCGGGGCTCGAGCTTCCGGGGCTCGACGTCGCGGCCGTCGCCCGCGGGTACGGGATGAATGCCCGCGAGGTATCCGGCCGGGATGAGCTGACCGAGGCGCTGCGGGAGGAGATTCCCGCCGACGACGGGCCGCGGCTCATACAGGTGAGGGTTGCCTCCGGGATGTGGATGGAGTAGTGGACGATCGCGCGCCGGACTGGGTGGCCGGCGGCACACCCGAGCCGCTTCGCACCGACCTGATCGCCGCGCTGGGTGAGGAGCGCGTGCGGACGCGTGCGCTCGACCTGGTTGCCTACGCGTCCGACGCGAGCCCATACCGGCGAATCCCCAAGGCCGTGGCGATGCCGCGCGACATCGGGGACGTGATCAAGCTGCTCAGGTTCGCCCGCGAGCGCGCGGCGCCGATCGTCTTCCGGGCCGGGGGCACATCGCTGAACGGGCAATCCCAGACCGATTCGATCCTCGCCGACGTGCGCCGCGATTGGCAGCGGATCCGGATCGAGGATCACGGAGCTCGCGCCCGGGCCCAGTCGGGGGCGGTGCTCGGCCACGTCAACCGGATGCTCGCGCGTTATGGCCGCCGGCTCGGACCCGATCCGGCGAGCACGGACATCGCCTGTATTGGCGGCGTTGTGGCGAACAACTCAGGCGGAATGCGCTGCGGGGTCACCGCCGACTCCTACAGCACCGTCAGCTCGTTGACCTTCGTCCTGCCGTCGGGCGCCGTGATCGACACCGCGGCGGCGGACGGCGAGGAGCGCTTCGCGCGCGCGGCTCCCGAGCTCGCCGCCGGGTTGCTGGAGATCCGGGACGAGCTCCGCGCCGATGCCGAGCTGAGCGCCCGGATCGTCCGGAAGTTCGAGATCAAGAACACGACCGGATACCGCCTGTGCGCGTTCCTTGACGCCGACACCCCGCTCGAGATCTTCCGCCGCCTGATCATCGGGTCGGAGGGGACGCTCGCGTTCGTGGCTGAGGCCGTGTTCGACACCGTGCCCTTTGGCCGCCACGCCACGATGTCGCTCTCCTTCTTCCCCAACCTCGATGCCGCTGCCTCGGCCGTCGACGCGCTCGTGCAGTCCGGCGCGACTGCAACCGAGCTGATGGTGGCCCCGACCCTGATCGCGGCCGCCTACAACATGGCCGGGACCCCGGAGCGGTGGCAGACGCTCCCTCCCGAGTCGGCAGCGCTGCTGGTGGAATTCCGAGTCCAGGACCCCGCTGAGCTCGATCGGGCGGAGACCGCGGCGCTCGAGATCCTGCGAGGGCACGAGCTGGTCGATCCTCCGCGCTTCTCCCGCGACCCCAAGGAGATCGAGATGCTTTGGCGCGTCCGGGAGGGGATGCAGGGCCTGATCGCGGCGATGCGGCCGCCCGGCGTCTCCCTGATCATCGAGGACGTCTGCGTGCCTCCGCCGCGGGTCGCGGAGGCGGCCAAGGACCTACAGGCGCTGCTCGGCAAGCACGGCTTCCTGCCCGGTCTCGCCGGCCATGCGTCCGCCGGCAACCTGCACTTCCTGCTCACGCCGAACTTCGGAGAGCCGGCTGACCTCGAGCGCTACGACGCGTTCATGCACGAGCTCGTGGAGCTGATCGTCGACCGCTATGACGGCTCGCTCAAGGCCGAGCACGGAACCGGGATCAACATGGCGCCGTTCGTCGAGCGGGAGTGGGGGGCGAAGGCCACCGAGATGATGTGGCGGGTCAAGCAACTCGCGGATCCGGACGGCGTCCTCGGGCCCGGAATCGTGCTGAGCCGCGACGAGGGCGCCCACCTGCGCGACCTCAAGTCGACGCCCGAGATCGAGGAGGTGGCGACCAAGTGCATCGAGTGCGGCTTCTGCGAGCCGGTCTGCCCGTCTCGGAACGTGACTCTGACACCGCGACAACGCATCGTCCTGCGGCGCGAGATGGCCCGCCAGGGCGCCGGATCGCCCGTGGCCGAGGCGCTGCGTGCGCAGTTCGACTACGACGGCGTGCAGACCTGCGCCGCCGACGGGTCGTGCATGCTGGCCTGCCCGGTCGGCATCGACACGGGCAGGCTGGTCAAGGATCTGCGACACGCCGCTCACGGTGCCCGCGCCGAGCGAGCCGGACGCGAGCTGGCCGACCGCTATGCGCTCGTCGAGCGCGGCGCGCGACTGAGCCTTCGCGCGCTCGGCCCGGGTGTCCGCGCGGTGCGCAGGAGCGTTCCCCCGGCCGCCCCCTCACAGCTCCCGTTCACCACCGAGGAGGGCGCCGCCGCCGCGTACATGCCGGCCTGCATCAACCGGATTTTCGGCAACGCCCACCGCGCCTCGCAGCAGCCCTCGCTGCCGGAGGCTCTGGTCGCGCTGTCCGCCCGGGCCGGCCTGCCGCTTTGGATCCCCGACGACGTCGCCGGAAACTGCTGCGGGACGCCGTGGAGCTCGAAGGGCATGCGCTCCGGCCACGAGCTGATGGCCGATCGGGTCCGCGACTCGCTGGCGCGCTGGAGCGACGGCGGCCGACGTCCGGTCGTGATCGACGCCAGCTCGTGTGCGCACGGCCTGATCTCGGAGATCGGCGTCGACGGGGTGCAGGTGCTCGATTCGATCGCGTGGGTCCATGACCACCTGCTCTCTCGACTCGAGGTACGGCGCCGGCTCGCGAGCATCGCCGTTCATCCCACCTGCGCGGCCAACCACCTCGGACTCTCGCGCAAGCTGATCGAAATCGCGGGTGCGATCGCCGACGAGGTGGTCGTGCCGGCGGCCACCGGTTGCTGCGGCATGGCCGGCGACAGGGGGTGGCTCCATCCGGAGCTTCCGCAGTCGGCCCTCCGCGACGTGGCCGAGGAGCTCGACGGGCGGCATTTCGGCGCCTGCGTGTCGAGCAATCGCACGTGCGAGGTCGCCCTGCGAGAGGTGACCGGCAAGCCGTATGAATCGTTCGTTCTGACGCTGGAGGCTGTAACGCGATGAGACGACTCGTGGTCCTGTCGGTGCTCGTGCTCTCGCTGGCGCTCGTCGCGCAGGCGGGAACCCGTACCACCGCCAAGCCCCACCACCGCCGGGCGCCGCTGACCCGCTACTCGCTGGTCCACGGCTGCTACGCCGTGCGCCCGGCCTCCGGCCATGCACTGGGGCCGTTCCGGATGCAGGCGACGACCCTCGGCGAGTACCTGCTCTACAGCACCAGCCGCCGCTTCCTCGATTCGGGGCTCGGGCTCGCATCGGCGCCGAGCTCGTCCACCGTGTGGCGCGTCGACGGTCACTTCCGGATGACGAACCTGGGCACGGGGCGGTCGATGCCGGTCACGTTCACCGCGGCCCGCGGCTGCGCCACCTACCCGGAGGCCGGTGTCGATGCCACCGGGAGGCCGTTCCACGGCGTCGCGCCGCAGTCGCAGGTCAACGGCACGATCGATGCCCACACGCACGTGACCGCGTTCGAGTTCCTCGGCGGCGACTTTCACTGCGGGCGGCCCTGGCACCCCGTATCGGAGTGCCCTACGCGCTGCCGAACTGCGCCCCGTATGAGCAGGGCAGCAACGGACAGGTCGAGAGCTTCCTCGACTATGGCCAGCCCGGGCACGCCCACGACACGCGCGGGTGGCCGACGTTCAGGGCATGGCCGTTGCCGACCGACCTGGCCGAGGAGGGCGACTACTACACCGGGATCAAGCGGGCCTGGATGGCCGGGCTGCGTGTGATGGTCACGCAACTGGTCGACAACGAGGCCCTGTGCGAGCTGATGACCACGCGTCGCAACCCGTGTAACGACATGGACGCGGTCCGACCTGCAGGCTCGCGATCTGAAGGCGCTGCAGGACTACGTCGACGCCCAGTCCGGCGGTCCGGGCAAGGGCTTCTTCCGGATCGTCACGAACCCGTTCCAGGCCCGGCAGGTGGTCAACGAGGGCAAGCTCGCCGTGGTCGAGGGGATCGAGGTCTCACATCTGTTCAACTGCGGCGAGTACCTCGGCAAGCCGCTGTGCAGCCAGGCGCAGATCGACGCCGGCCTGAAGGAGGTCAGAGGGCTCGGCGTCAGCACCTTCTTCCCGATCCACAAGTTCGACAACGCGTTCGGCGGCACGAAGATGGACAGCGGTGAGCTCGGGGTGCTCGTGAACGCGGGCAACCATCTCGAGACAGGGAGCTTCTGGGACGTCAAGACGTGCACCGGTCCCGAGCACGACAGCGCCCAGCTGACGCTGCCGCTGCTCGGATCCCTGGGCGGGCTCATCAACGGCCTGACCAACAAGCTCACTCAGGGGGCGCCACTGCCGCTGTATCCGCCTCCTCCGCACTGCAACCAGCGCGGCCTGACGTCGCTGGGTGCGTACCTGATCAACAAGATGATCCAGGAGCACTTCATCGTCGAGCTCGACCACATGGACGCCAAGACGGCCGACTCGACGCTCTCGATCCTCGAGGCCCACCACTACTCGGGCGTGATCTCGGCCCACAGCTGGGACTCGCCGCAGGAGAACCCGCGGATCTACAACCTTGGCGGCTTCGTCACCCCGATCGCCGGCGCCTCGCCCCAGTCCTTCATCGCCCAATGGCGCGCCAGCCGGCTGATCCGCAACAAGCGCTTCTACAACGGCACCGGGTTCGGCTATGGCGCCGATATGAACGGCCTGGCCGAGCAGAGTCAGCCCACGTCCGGGAGCCCGATCTCCTACCCGTTCACGTCCTACGACGGCAAGGTGTCGTTCACGCGCGAGACCTGGGGCCAGCGCGTGTTCGACCTGAACAAGGACGGCGTCGCCAACTACGGCATGTATCCCGACTGGCTGCAGGAGCTGCGGGTCCTCGCCGGCAAGCCGATCCTGACCGACATGTTCCGTGGCGCCGAGGCGTACCTGGAGATGTGGGAGCGGGCCTACGGCGTGCCGGAGGAGCACTGCCTGTCCGCGGCACACGGTGCAGCGGCTCCGCGAAGGGACGTCGTTCGAGTCGGTCCTGTACACCGCCGGGCAGCCGCTCTCCCGAGCCGGCCGCGCGTACACGTACTGCCTCGGCCGGTGGCGCGGCTGTCGGTCCGCTTCAACCGCCGCGGCCGGTGTCGGCGCTTCGCCGTCGGCGTGTCCTGATGGCCAGGCCGCCGGCCGGTCTGTGCGACTCCTGCCGCCACCAGCAGATCATTCGCAACACCCGGGGCTCGGAGTTCTCGCTCTGCCTGCGCTCGCGGACCGAGCCCGAGCGGTTCGTTCGCTACCCGCGGCTGCCGGTGCGGCGCTGCGAGGGATGGGAGCCCGCTCGGCGGACCTCACCACCCTGAATCACTGCGGCGTCTGCGGGCTGAGGACGAGCAGGTTGCTGCCGTCCTGGGCCTGCTCGGTGCGCTCCGAGAACAGGCCGTGCGCCGTGATCACGCTGACGAGCTCGGCCTCGGGCGCATTCGCCATCTGCTGAACGCGTCGGCGGGAGCGGCTCGGGCAGGGTCGTCGCGCAGCGGCCGGTCGAGCCACGGCTGGAGCTCCTTGCGGTCAAACGCGAGCGCGAGGTCGACCGACTTGGTGTTGTTGGACGAGACCTGGCTGCCCGTCGGCGGCTTGGCGCTGAGCCGGCTCGAGCTCTCGGTGTGTCCGGGCGGGAGGATCGCGACGACGGTATGAACCCCGGGGATGTACTTGAACGTGTAGAGCGCGAGCTCGAGCGCCTCGCGGCGCAGCAGCAGCAGGCGGTTGCGTCGACGCCGTGCCGACGCCGATCGAGCAGTCGTGGCTGCCAAGGCCGCACAGGTTGTAGGCGATCGTGCTCTTGGCCGGGAGCGCGGCGACGCCGCCGGCGCGCTCGATGACGGAACCACGACCTCGAGCGGGTTGCTTGGGTCGTTGAGGTTCATGGCCGTCACGACCGCGAGCTGGTAGGCGGGGGTGGCGCGGTAGTACGGCGAGACGAAGTCGGCGATCTCCTGGGCACCCTGGAGGCCCGAGTCCTGGGGCGAGAACGCCGACCAGGTGCCGCCGCTCGACTTCGCGCTGCTGCCCCCGAAGGCGCTGAGCGAGATCGCCACGACGATCGAGGCGACGGCGATCGCGATCAGGCCGGCGGCCACCGCACGGAACTTGCTGGGCGTGCCGGCGAGGGCTCGGCCTGCGGGCCGCCGCTCAGCCGCGGCGAGCCGCCGCGGCTGGCGGAGCGGCGCTTCGGCCACGTGCTCCTCGGCGGCTCTGAAGCGGGGTCCGTCGTCGCTCATACGCGGGGCCAGGTGCGCTCGTCGAGCAACTCGATCTCGGGCTTGGTCAGAGACGACGCTGTTCAAGCAGGTCGACGACCTCGTCGCCGTGCATCTCCTTGCGCTTGATCAGCGCTTCCGCCACCTTCTCAACGCGATCCGGTTCGCCGTCGACAGTCGCGTAGGCGGTCAGGTAGGCCTGGCCCAGCAGCTGGGCCGCCGACTGGCGCTTGTCGCGGTCGCCGAGTACGGCGGCATCGGGTCGGATCGCCATCGGCCCGCTCGACCTGGCCCGGTTCATGATCGTGGTCGCCGATTCGCTCGAGCCTGTTCAGTACGCGCGCTCCATCTGCTCCTCCGGCGCCGAAGCGTGCCGTTGATCGAGCTCGGGTCCGGGCCCATCCCGCACATGCCGACCATCCAGGCGGCGCGAGCGTCGCGCTCTGCACGTCGCCGCCGACCCCGGTCGAGTTCTCGCTGTAGAACACGTGCTCCGCCGCCATCGCGCCGAGCGTCCACACGAGCTTGGCGAACTCCTCGCTGCGCCACGAGGAGAACCGCTCCTGGGTCTCGATCGCCTGGTGGTGGCCGAGCGACTCGCCGCGCTTGCGGATCGACAGGCGCGTCGAGAGCACGTCCTTCATGTACAGGTGGCCGTTGACCGCGTGGCCCGCCTCGTGGATTGCCACCGCGCGGGTCTCCTCGGGCATGTAGTCGATCGCGACCGCCGTGCCCGCCTCGACCGTCGTCATCGCCTCGACGATGTCCGCCCAGCCGAACACCTGCCGCCCGTCGGCGTGGGAGTAGGTCAGCGCGAGCGAGCAGACCTGCTCGATCATCGCCGGCGCGTAGCCGTTGGTGATCCGTGCCAGCTCGTCGCGGCGCCGGTCGGTGTCGAGGTCGGGCTGGTGAGTCGACCTTGCCCAGGTAGAGGTTGAAGATGTCCTTGCGGTCCTCGAGCGTCGGCGTGCGGAACCAGACGTGGCGGCCCATCCGTCCGGGCCGGATCAGCGCCGGGTCGAGCGTGTCGATCGGGACGTTGGTCGCGCCGATGAAGAACACCTGCTCGGGGGCGGGCTTCGGCGGGGGGAAGCGCAGCGAGTGCTTCCCGATCTTGCGCGGGACGAAGTAGACCGCGTCGAGCAGCGTGTTGATCCGCTTGGTGAACTGCTGGCGGATGAACGCGCGCCTCGCCGATCCCGTCCATCTGCACGAGCAGCTGGTTGAGCGCCAGGCCGCCCATGCCGCCGCCCATCCCGGGGAACATGAAACGCTGCGATCCACTCGGCCGGCTTGATGAACAGCGGCGGGATCGTCGAGCGGCTCGGCTCGGCGCGCTGGGAGAACAGCCGCTCGCGCCACGCCCGCGTCTCGAGGATCAGGTCGCCGGAGGGGGTGAGCGAACCCCACGGCCCGAAGAAGCAGTAGTCCTCGAAGCTCTGGCTGCCGAGTGCATCATCCCGCCGGCACTGGCGCCGCCCGAGGCTCGCGCGGCGGCATGCCGACGGCGTCGATCTCGTCGATGAACACGATGCACTGGCCGCCCCACTTGCGCGCGAGGCGCTTCGCCTTGCGGATCAGGTACATGACGACGATCACGTCGATCCCGATGAACGTCGCGGCAAAGCCCGATCCGGGGATCGTCACGAACGGGCAGTTGAAGTTCGTCGCGATCGCCTTGGCCAGCATCGTCTTGCCCGTGCCCGGGGCGCCGAGGAACAGGAGGCCGCGCTCGCGCTTGCCGCCCGCCTTCTCGAACTCCTCGCCCGACTGCCACAGGCGCACGACGCGGGCGACCTCCTCCTTGGGCTCAGCCTGCCCGCGGACGTCCTCCATCGCCACGCCCCAGCTGGCGTCGCCGGGCTCGTAGCCGCGTACCTGCCGCAGGTTCGCCATCAGCAGCGGGCCGAACAGGATCAGCATGTTGCCGAAGAACAGGATCGACGCAGGCTGATGGCGAGGGTCGGAAGCTGGCCGCCGATCTGGCCGATGAACGTGGAAGATCTGCTGGACGCCGCCCCACCAGCTGTTGTGCCCGAACAGCGCGATGATCCCGCCGATCACGGCGAGGACCACGGCGACGATCACGACGAAGCGGTAGAGCCGGCGCCAGAACCAGGTCCGGCGCCGGGCGACGACGTCCTCCTCGGCGATCTCGCGATCGACCCCGTACAGGCTCGGCCACGGCAGCAGCTTCCGGGTTATCACGTCGATCAGGCCGCGGAACGCGATCACGCTCGCCGACCGTCGCCGCGAGCGCCCCGAGAATCGACAACCCGAGCTGGTCGTAGAGCACGACGAAGAACATCGGGCTCGTGAACAGCGCCACCGCGGTTGCGGCACGCCGCAGCCGACGCCACTCCCCGGCTAGCGCGGTGCTGTCGATCCCCACGCGGCGAAGCGCCGCTGCTCTCCTCGGCAGATGCCATGTGTTGGACTTGAGGGTACAGGGGAGGCAGCGCGAGGTGCGAAACTTGCCGTTGCATGGCTCTGCAGCTTTCTCGGCGCGTGGCGCGCTTCAACCGACGCATCAACAACCCGTTTCAGCTCACCTATGCATGGCTGATTCCGCCGTGGGTCGTCATCTGCCATCGGGGACGGCGTTCTGGACGGGCGTATCGGACTCCGGTGAACGCATACCGCCGGGGGACGACGCTGGCCGTGGTGATCCTGTACGGCGAGCGGTCCGACTGGGTGCTCAACGTGCTCGCGGGCGGCGGGCAGGTCGTCCGCGCGGGTCGCACCTACGAGCTTCGCAACCCCCGGGTGGCGTCTCCGGGCGATCCCGACGCGGTCGGTGTCGCGGCCACGGCTCGCCAGCTGGGCCGGATGTCGGGCAAGCTCCTCGTGGCCGAGCTCGTCGGACCGAGCGGCAGGTTCGGGCGCGGCCCGGCCGCAGACTGAATCGGGCGCTTGGGAGAGCGCGGGCGGCGGGCAACGTCCCGGAAACGCGCTGGCAACGCGCCGAGGTGACCATTCCCGGTGGGACCTAGGAAGAGCGTCCAGGAATGGGGGAGGAGTGGGAGAGCAGCTACATCGGACCCGGCTCCAGGTCGCGGGTGAGCCGCGGGAGTTCGAGGTCACCCGCCCATCGGCGCGCGACGTCGCGATGCTCGAGGAGCTGAGCTTCGTCCGCCGCGAGGCGCAGGTCGAGGCCGACCAGGCCTACGCTGACTGGCGCGACTCGCCGAACGGCGAGACATGGGCGATCTATATCGCCGCCCGGGATCGAGCCGACGCCGCCCAGGACGAGCTGGCCGACTGGGCCCGCCAGCTGGCCGCCTGAGCGTTCCCAGCCCGCGGTGGCGCTCGATCGCGAGTGGCTCAGCTGAGCAAGTTGATTCCCTTGACGATCGCGTAGATGCCCGCGATCAGCGAGAGACCCGCTGCCAGACTCCAGCCGTTGCGTTTCAACCATGCCTCGAAGCGGTTGATCCCGGTCACGACCCCCTCGGGCCGCACGAACATCGCCACCAGGGGATTTCGACGAACAACATCACGCCGACCGCGCAGATGAGAACGGCCAGCACGTTGCTCGAAAGGCCTCGCGGTGCCGGAGCTGGTTCCGATCCGCTATCGCCGATGCTGGTCTCGCCGTTCACGTTCTATCGGCGTGCGGCGTATTTGATGGCTACGGATCTCGCCGGCTCGCAGAGGACCGGTTTGAACGTGCAGCTGTGCGGGGATGCGCATCTGTCGAACTTCGGCGCGTTCGCGGCGCCTGATCGACGGTTGGTGTTCGACGTCAATGATTTCGATGAGACGCTGCCGGGGCCGTTTGAGTGGGATCTCAAGCGGCTGGTCGCGAGCTTCGCGATCGCCGGTCGCGACCTCGGCTTTGCCGCAGATCAGCGGCGCGGGGTGAATTTGGCGATGACGCGCATGTATCGCGAGGCGATGCGGGGTCTCGCGTCGATGAAGACGTTCGATCTTTGTTCTCGCGGGTCGATGCCGGGCGCTGCTCGCCCATTCCGCGTCGCGGCGAGCGCCAGCGCCGCAAGCCGATGGCGATGTACCTCGCCAAGCCGCTCGCGGTGGACAGCCTGCGGGTGTTCCTCAGCCCACGCCGATCGGCGAGGGCGAGCCGCGGATCGTCGTACCCGCCGCTGATCGTGCCGATCGAGGACCGCCGACGCCGCGATTCGAGGCGCTCGAGCGCGGGTGTGAGCCGCGGCTACCGGCGCTCTCTGCAGGGCGAGCGCAAGCATCTGCTGGAGCGCTTTCGCTACGTGGACGCGGCGCGCAAGGTCGTCGGTGTCGGCAGCGTCGGCACCCGCGCGTGGATCATCCTGATGCTCGCCGCGACAACGAGGATCCGCTGTTCTCAGCACAAGCAGGCGGAGGCCTCGGTGCTCGAGCCGTTTCTCAGTAAGAGCCAGTACGCCAATCACGGCCAGCGGGTGGGTCGAGGGTCAGCGGCTGATGCAGGCGCGAGCGACATCATGCTCGGCTGGAACCGCATCACCGGCCCCTATGGCGTCAAGTGGGACTTCTACATGCGCCAGCTCTGATAACAAGGGCTCGGCGATCATCGAGGGCTGAAGCCCAGGAGCTCGCCGTCGTGTGCCGGATCGCGGCCGTCCGCTCCCGCGGCTCGCCGTCGGCGAGTCACGATCGCCGCCACCTCGCTCGCGACCCGATCGACCGGCGCTGGCCGACTTCGCCGAGCTCTACGCCGTCTGTGGTCTACGCGGCGCTCAGCACGGCCGCGAAAACCGGCCGTATCAAAGTGGAAACGGGCCTCTAACCATGCCGATTGAACAACGTACGGATCTCGTGGTCCACGATCTGCCGCGGGCTCAGCGTCTGCTGACGCTGGAGTTCGGGGATCGCAAGGATTTCGACGATCCGAGGCTCGAGTACCGGAGGTTGTTCTCGGAGCTGCTCGGCACGTTCATGCTGGTGCTGGTGGCGGCCGGGGGTGGGCTTCTGCACGCCAAGGGGCAGATCAGTCTCGCGGCGGCGGTGGTAGCGCCGGGGTTGATGGTGCTCGCGATCATTCTGTTCATGGGCGCGGTCTCGGGCGCGCACCTGAACCCCGGCGTGTCGCTTGCGTTCGCGGTGCGGGGCGACTTTCCGTGGAAGCGGGTGCCGGGCTACATCATCGTGCAGCTGCTCGGCGCGACGCTGGCGTGCTTGTTCCTGCTGGCGGTGTTTGGCAACGTCGAGCATCTCGGCGCCACCCTTCCCGGACCTGGCTACAAGGATTGGCAGGCGTTGTTGATGGAGATCGCGCTCACGGGCGTGCTGCTCAGCGTGATCCTCGGTACGGCGTCGGCGGCGCAGAACGTCGGGGCGCTCGGAGCGCTCGCGGTCGGTGGCTATATCGCGCTGGCCGGGTTGTGGGCGGCGCCGGTGAGCGGCGTGTCGATGAATCCTGCGCGTTCGTTCGGCCCGGCGCTGGTGAGCGGCGACTGGACCGCCTACTGGGTGTATGTGGTCGGCCCGCTGGCGGGTGCCGCGATCGCGGTGGGGTGCGCGATCATCCTCCGAGGCCGCGGAGGAGATCCAATCTCCCACGCGGCCGGATCCGGGGTGCTCACCCCAGGGGAGCGGGAGGAAAAGGCCAAGCTCTCCGTGGAGATCGACGAGGGGAAGGTCGCCCCTCCCGGAGAGGACGAAACGAGCACGGGCGGCGGCACGTAACCAGATGGGGGTGTGATGCCAGCGGACGAGGGCGCCGAGCTGCGAGACGCGGTCAAGGCGGTGCAGGACCGGCGCAGCGCGGGCGATGATCATGGCGCCGAGACGGCGCTCGAAGATGCTCTGCTGACGACCTCGGCCGCCGGCATCGAAGGGGACAAGGAGACGGTCGCCGCTGCCGTCAGGCTGCTTCAGGCGGCCGACGACAGCGGCACGACTCGCCTCGAGGTTCGCGATCAGGCGATGACCCGACGCCGATGGTTCGAGGTCAGCTCCAACGGGGACACAAAATGGGGCGACCGGTGATCGACCGCGCGTTGCTCGGCGGTGGCCCAATCATCCGATCTGGGTGACGGCGGGCTGGATCACACCGTGACGTCGGTTTTCCTGCTCGTCTTCGCGGTGGTGCTGATCGGGCAGGGGATCAGCGGACTATCGGGCTAGCGCCGGCGCGCTACGCGCCGGGACGTGCGGCGGGCCACTCTGCGGCATCCAAACATTTCTTTGCCTCCTGGTTGTGTGCTTTAGCCGGCGTTCCCGGCGGTCTCGAGTGCGTGCAGCTCGTTGGCCTCGTCGGCCGTGTGGAGCCCTAGCTCGACCAGGTCGAGGGGGCTGATGAAGCCGTCGCTGATCCGGAAGCCACCAGCTCGCGCAATCGCATTGCGCAGTGGCACCGCCCAGTGATGCTCAAGCAGGATGAGCGCCGCCGCGGAGTCGTTGGGGATCTCCTCGAGCACGTCCCAGGCCTCTTCCTCGGGCAACACCTGTGCGCCCTCGGCCATCGCCTCGGCTCCCGCCGCAGCGCCTGCCTCGGCTCCTTCTTCTCCTTCGATTCCGAGACCGATGAGGGCGCCGATCTTGCTGCCGACCTCGATCGCCTCGTCCTTGGTCAGGTTGCTGAGATGCTGGACCGCGATCTCTCCGTCCGCGTCCTTGTGAACCGCGAGCGCGTCGATCACGCGGACGGTGTCTTCGTCATGCAACCGCTCGAGCTCAGCGATGATCTCGCCGTGAAATTCGGGGTGGTTGAAGCCAATGACGATCAGCTGAACAGGTCCGACAGACATCGATCTCGCCTCTTTCTCCGGTGTTGCGGGCTTCGGTAGGTACAAGTGTGGACGCAGGTCGTTGGGGCGCATCACCTGGTTAGGGTGATGGCGTCGTGACCAGGGTTTGATTTGGTCAGTAGGCCGATCGTGGGGCGGGAGGTCTGAAGCTCGGTCCACGGGAGCCTCACTGATGAACAGCAACCTGGTTGACGTCTTCCTGCTGTCCCTGGTCTCGATGTTCAACCCGACGCTGCTCGCCGCGGTGACGGTGATGCTGTTGCTGCCAAACCCGAAGCGGTTGATGGCCGGGTATCTGCTCGGGGCGTACACGACGAGCATCACCCTCGGCCTGGTGGTCGTCTTCTCGCTCAACGGTTCCAGTGCGGCAAGCACCTCCAAGCACACGATCAGCCCGCTCGAGGACATCGTCGTCGGGCTGCTCGCGGTGGTGATCGCGTTCGTGCTTGCCACAGGGCGCGATCAGCCCTTCCAGGAGCGCCGGCGGGAAAAGAAGGACGCCAAGCTGAAGGCCAAAGTCGAGGCCGGCAAGCCAACCGAGTCGTTGCCGTTGCGGATGCTCGGCAAGGGTGACCCCAAGGTGACATTCGTCGTCGGGGCGATTCTCAGCTTCCCGGGCGTCTCCTACCTCGATGCACTCGATCACATCCATAAGCTCAACCCGGGAACGGTGCCGACCGTCCTGCTGGTCATCTTCTTCTGCATGATGCAGCAGATCCTGCTCGAGCTACCCCTACTCGGATACGTGTTCGCCCCGACTCGACACGGGACAGGGTGACCCGCTTCAAGGCGTGGATGGCGCGCAGCGGTCGAAGCGCCGCGGTGATCGGTGCCGGCGCGATCGGTTTGGTGCTGATCGTGAGAGGGCTGATCACCCTGCTCTGAGCTGGTCAGCGAGCGCGCGCGAGGCCGGGGGTCGTGCGGAGCTAGACTCGCGCGATGCGCCTTTGGAGCGTGCCCCTGGTGGTCGCCGCGCTGATGTGCAGCATGGCCGGGGAGGCGGCGGGGCGGTCCTGGAGGCTGCAGAGAACTCCGGCGGTGCCCGGGCAGCAGGACGGTGCACTGAACGCAGTGTCGTGTGCCAGCGATTCGGTCTGTTTTGCCGCCGGGGCCTATACCAATCGCCGCGGTTTCGACCGCGACCTCGTCGTGCGATGGAACGGCTCGGGTTGGTCAACGCGCCCGACGCCGAACCCGCGTCACGACGCTGGATTCAATGGCGTCTCGTGCCCATCGGCGACGACCTGCACGGCAGTGGGCGGTTCCTCATCGCTGTGGTCTGACCGACTGAGTGGCGGCTCATGGCACTTCCGGTATCTGCAGACGGTGCGGGCTGTAGGTCGGTTGCGCGCGGTCTCGTGCGCGACCCGGCACGCTTGCATGGCCGTCGGGTTCTCGGGGTCCGACACGGATGCCATGTCGTTGGCCGAGCTGTGGGACGGGAAGCGCTGGGCGCGCGAACGGGTCCCAGCACCGCACGGCGCTTCGGGCGGGGAACTGAAAGCGGTGTCCTGCACTGCGCCTGACGCCTGCATGGCCGTCGGCGATTACGGGCTCGGAACCGGAGTTCTCGCCGAGCGATGGAACGGGCGACGCTGGACGGAGCTGCGCGCTCCGAATCCGATCGGCGGTGGGTTCGAGCTGAATGCAGTCTCGTGTTCGTCGCCATCGTGGTGCGAGGCCGCCGGGGATTACACGCAGTCCAACGGTGCGACGTTCTTCGGCCTGATCGAGCACTGGAACGGCAAGCGCTGGAAGATCGAGCGCGTGCATGGACCCAACGGGCGCTCGAACATGTTCGAACTGGAGGCGATCAGCTGCGGCAGGCGCGGATCGTGCATCGCGGTGGGCGACTCCGCCAACCAGCAGCTTCGCTCCTTCGTGCTGGCAGAGCATCTGTTCCACGGGACGTGGTCGGTCCAGCGCACGCCGAACCCGGCTGGAGCCGGCGGCACCCTGTTCGGCATCTCGTGCCTGAAGGATGGGGTGTGCGCGGCGGTCGGGACCCAGGGCTTTTCCTCCACCACCCAGTTCGCGGAGCGGTTCTCCTAGCCGCAGGTGCCGGGGGCTAATTATTGGCCGCTCGCGGAACGGAGGCGATCGCGCCATTGCTGGACGTCAACCGAGACCGCTTGGTCTCGGTGATGAATCGGTCCAGCACCGCGATGAAGTGCCCCGGTGCCTCGAGCTGGGTAGGTGGCCGACCGCCTCGAAGATCTCGAGGCGGCTGCCAGGATCGCCTCGTGGCGCTCTGGCCGTGGTGGACTGGGACGATCCTATCGCACCGCCCCAGATGATGAGCATGGGTATGCCCTCGTCGAGGTGACCGGTCGCCGGCGTGGATGCGCTGGCCGCCAGTGCCGATCACCCCGCGCAGCGTCGCGAGGAAGGCCGCCCGACGGTCGCGGTCGGCGAGGACGCGTAGCCGCGTGCGACCTCCGCCACGTCGGTGCTGGGCCGCAGCCCGCGACCGCCAGGGCCGCGCCGACCGCTGCTCCCAGCTGCTACCCAGCGCGGCGGTCGCGGCGATGAACAGTCGGCGCCCGGGAGCGCGCGGCGCGGAGATCGCGCTCACCTCGGGACCAAGCCGCCGCTGGAACGAGCCCAGGCGCTCGTGACCTCGGGGAACTGATAGCGAACTGCATCGCGATCCCACCGCCGAGCGAGTGACCGACCAGTGTCGCGCGCTCGTGGCCGAGCGCGACGAGCAGATCACGCAGTCCGGCCGCCAACGTCCCGATCGAGTAGTCGCCGGCACCGATAGCTGACCCGCCTGCCCGGGCAGGTCGGGTGCAACCACGGTGTACTGCCGCGCCAGCGGCTCATCACCGCCCGCCAGTTTCCAATGAGCCACCCATCCCGTCGATCAGCAGCAGCACGGGGCCGCTCCCCGCCTGCAGTAGTCACAGGCCGGCCATGAAGCATGATCGTCGTGCGGTCGATCTCCTCATTGCGGCGCCCCCGCCGTCATCCATGCGACCGCGGTTGTCCTGGGTGCGGACGATGACCTGTCCGTCGGGCATGGACGTATTTTCCGACTCCCACGCTCCGGGGTCATCCGGTCTCACCCACGCGCGCGGCGGGAAACTACCGACGTTCAGGAAGCACGCGGACGTCGGAGGGCGCGGCTCGCAGGCCGACGGTTGACCCTTCTTCGATGGCGGGATGGCCGTTCTCGTGGGTCTGGGTCTGGATCGTGAAGCGGGTGAGTCGGATGAGGAGCCCGCCGTGGTCGTGGTGCACGCTGACTACGCTGTCGGTGAGTGTGCTTGTTTTGGGGTCGGCGAGCTCGAGCTCCCAGGGGTGGACGGCGATTTGCACTGGGCCTTCGGCCGGCGTGGAGCTCGCCAGTTCGCCTCCGCCGCTGAGCGTCACGGTCGATCCCGATGGGGCGGGTGCGGCGGTTCCCTTCAAGACGTTGGCGCCGGTGAGTGCGGCGACCATCGCGTTGGCGGGGTGGCGCAGCAGCTCGGTGGATGTGGCGAGCTTGCACCAGGCGACCGTTGTCGATCACTCCGATGCGCTGTGCGAGGACGGCGGCGTCGTCGAACGCGTGGGTCACGAGCAGTGTGGACAGCTGCAGCTGTGGCGAGAAAGTCGGCGAGCTCGTCGCGTACTTGGTGGCGCGTGATCGTGTCGAGCGCACCGAATGGCTCGTCCAGCAGCAGCACACGGGGCTCGCGTGCGAGAGCGCGCGCAAGCGCCGCCCGTTGGCGCTCGCCACCTGAGAGCTGCCGCGGTCGCGCGCGGGCGAGGTGCCCGATCCCAAGGCGCTCGAGCAGGTCTGGACGGTCGCGCTTGCCGGCGAAGCGCACGTTCCCGGCAACGGTGAGGTGCGGGAACAGCCCGTAATCCTGCGGGAGGTAGCCGACGCGACGTCGTTCCGCGCTGAGGTTGATGTTCCGTTCCGCGTCGAACCAGAGTTCGCCTCCGAGCGCGATGCGCCCGGCATACGGGCGTTCCAGGCCGGCGATGGTTCGCAGCAGCGAGGTCTTGCCCGCACCGGACGGTCCTACGATTGCGATCGTCTCGGCGCCGAGGCTCAGTGCCGCGCAAAGATCGAACGCTCGCCGAGCGAGGGCGATGTCGATGTCGAGGAGGTCCATGAGCGAACGAGCAGCTTCGATGTGAGCAGGATCGCAGCGCTTACGATTATGAGCAGCACGCCAATCGCGACCGCCTGATCGAGGTTGGCGTCGAACAGGGAGTACACGGCGAGCGGCAGCGTCTGGGTGGTGCCCTGGAAGCTGCCCGCGAACAAGATCGTCGCGCCGAACTCGCCGATCCCGCGCGCGAACGCGACCGCCGCGGCCGCGCCGAGCCCGCCGGCGGCGAGCGGGATCGCAACGCGCAGCATCCGGCGGACCGGCCCTGCACCAAGCGTGCCCGCGACGTCGAGCAGCGTCTGATCGACGGCCTCGAACGCTGCGATCGCCCCTCGAAGATAGAACGGGCTTGCGACAAACAGGATCGCGATCACCACGGCCCCCTGCGTGAACGCGAGATCGATCCCGAGCACGCTGAGCGAATGCCCGAGCAGCCCCAGCCGACCGAACGCCACGAGCAGCGCGAGGCCGGCAACCGCGGGCGGCATCACGAGCGGCACCTCCACAAGTGTGATCGCGACGCTTCGGCCGCTGAAGCGGCGCCGGCCGAGTATGTAGGCGAACGGAGTGCCGAACCCGATCATCAACACGAACGCAATCAGGTTCGTCTTGATCGACACGATGATCGCGTCGGTGGAGACCTTCGCCCCGAAGCCGTCAACCAGCTCATGCACGGGCTGGTAGGTGAACAGCGCCACGATCGGGAGCATCAGGAACGTCATCACCACGGCGACCACGACCGTCCCGCCGACGGCGACGGCGACGCGCCCGAGCGCTGGGCGCCACGCTCCGCCGTCGTTGCCGTCGACCGATGCGCCGCGGTTAGCGGCGGTGCTCACGGCTTGCCGAAGCCTGCTGCCTGAAGCGTCGCCTGGCCCTGCGGCGAAAGCACCTTCTGCACAAACGCGTTGGCGGCGGACTGGTTCTTGCCGGCCTTAACGACGGCGATCACGTCCTTGGTCTCCGGCTTCGCCGCCGCCGGAAGGTTCACCACCTCGACCTTGCCGTTCGCCGCCTTCGCGTCGGTGATGTAGACAAAACCGGCGTCCGCCTGGCCGGTCGCGACGTCCGCCACTGTCTGGGTCACGTCCGTCGTCTGACTGACGACGTTCTTCATCGCCGCGGTCGTGATGCCAAGGTTCTCGAACGCGGTGCGGGCATAGTCGCCGCACGGCACCGTGGCATTGCAGATCACGAGCTTCACGCCCGGCTTGGTGATGTCGCTGACCGAGTTGATATGAGCCGGGTTGCCCTTCGGCACGATCAGCACCAGCGTGTTGGTGGCGAACTCGACCGGTTTGTCGACCAACCCCTTGGCGTAGAGCGCAGCTGGCTGCTTCGGACTTGCCGCCGCGAACACGTCGGCCGGCGCGCCCTGCTCGATCTGCGTCTCAAGCGCTCCCGAACCGCCGAACGTGTACTTCGCGCTCGGGTCGATCATCGGGAACACCTTCGTCAGCGACGCTGCCGCAAACACTGTCGGTGTCGAGCCGCCGGACGCCGCCGTCGTCGACGCAGACGTTGTCCCGGCCGCCGACGCGCTCGCGCTCGAACTGCTGCTGCTGCTCCCGCAACCCACAGCAAGAGCCGAGATCCCGATGGCCGCGAGCACCACGGCAGCACGTCTCGCCGGATTTGAGCTCAGCAATGGGATGCTCCTCCTCGGGGTCTCGATTCGTGTCCTACGACAGAATCCGAGCAGCCTACTAGAATCCTGGCGGTGACGCCCGAGTCTTCCCTGCGTGAGCGCCGACTGGAATGCGGCCTCACACAGACCGAGCTGGCCGCTCGGGCAGGCGTGAGCCGCCAACTCGATCGCGGCGGTCGAGGCAGGTCGCAACACGCCTGCCGTAGATGCCGCAATCGGCCTCGCGCGAGCCTTGGCGACAACGGTCGAGGAGCTCTTCGCCGACCGGTCTCCCGACGTGGTCGCGGCGCTGGGCGATCGTTTGCGTGACGGCGCGGCCGTCCGTGTCGGTCGCGTCGCCGACCAACTGGTGGCCACGGAGCTGGCCGATCACGGCATCGCCGGAGCCGCCTGGGCGAAACCCGATGGCGTGCTCGACGGCGGCAGGCTGCGACTGTTCCCGGGCGCGAGCCCCGCAGGTGTGGTTCTCGCGGGTTGCGACCCCGCGTTCGGTGTGGCCGAGGCGATGCTCGACGGGCTCGGCCCCCGGAGCCTGCTCGCCATCTCCGCATCGACGGGGACGGCCCTTCGCGCGCTACAGCGCGGTCGCGTACACGCGGCGGTTGTGCACGGCGTCCCACACGAGCTTCCCGAGCCGCCCGTCCCGGTCATGCGCTGGCACCTCGCGCGCTGGCAGGTGGGACTCGCCGTGTCACCCAAGCTCCGGGGTCGCTCGTTCGAGGCGGTATTGCGCAGCGGCGTGCCAATTGCGCAGCGCGACCCGGCAGCCGCCAGCCAGCAGGCATTCGAACGCGCGCGGATCGCCGCCGGGATCGGAGACACTCCCACCCGGGCCACAGGCGACCGGGCACCTCGACGCCGCCCGTGTCGCGGCCACCCTCGGCGGCGCGGCAGTCACCACCGAAGGAGCCGCCAGAATCTTCGACCTGCGCTTCCTGCGCCTGGAAGACCATGTCGTGGAGGTGTGGGTCAACGAGCGCTGGCTCGCGCATCCCGGGATCAACGCGCTCGGAGAGGTCCTCGCCACAACGGCCTTTACCGAACGCGTTGCCCACTTCGGCGGCTACGACCTAACCCACTGCGGCGAGCCGCGTCGACACGCCGTAGGGACGGGTACCGCGCGCTCCGCGCCCAGCCTCCCGCCCGCGACTCAGATCCTTGGAACCCGTTGCCACCGGTTTGCTGTTTACTGGATCGACCCCGATCCAAGGAGCAGAGGATGAAGCTCAGCGCCAGGAATCAGCTCGCCGGTACCGTCGCCTCGATCAACCAGGGCGAGGCGATCGCCAACGTCGAACTCAACGTCGCAGGTCAGCGCCTCGTCGCCTCGATCACCGTCGAGGCAGTGCAGGAGCTTGGCCTCGAGACGGGGTCAGAGATCGTCGCCGTGATCAAGGCGTCTGACGTGATGATCGGGATCAGCTAACGCCCATCCGCTGCTGCTCGTAGCTCGAAGCAGCCGCTGGCGGGGGCCGGCGCAACGACCTATAGTCCTCGAACCGAGGGGCTGTGCTGTCGACGACGCGTCGCGCGAGGAGGGTTTCCCATGGGTCGAGTTCTGCGGTTCTTCTCCGGAAGTCGTGTTGCATTTGCCGCTGCGACGATTGCGGTCGCGGGTGGTTCGGTGGCGTTGGCCGCGAGTCATGGGACCGGCACGCGAATCAATGCGTGCGCGCAGAAACGGGGTGGAGCGCTGAGGGTGCGCGCCCGAGGCTCCCGCTGTCACGCCAACGAGCGAACCGTCAGCTGGAATGTGACCGGACCGCGAGGACCCCGCGGGTTGAGAGGACTGCTCGGTCAGCGGGGACTACAGGGCGTCAAGGGCGATACGGGCCCCTCGTCGGCCCGTATCGCTTACGGAGCCTCGGGTCCCGAGGTGGCCACCAGTGGGTCGTACACGACTGTTTTGACGATGCCGTCGCTTGCTCTGGGGACCTGGGAGGTAACCGGGACGGCCACCATAAACTTCTCTGCGCTGACCCACGGAGTCGACCTCCAGTGCGGGCTCTTTGGCGGAGTAGGACCGCTACAAGAGAGCGGCTATGACCAGTCCACCGGCCCCGATCAGAACGACGCTCCTGAAGGACCGACCCTCACTCCGCAGGTAACGTATTTCGTAACGCTCCACTCGCCGACCGACATCTCGCTCGGATGCCGTGCCCAGACCAGCGACACCGGAGTGACTTGGGAGCCCAGTACTTCAGAGATCGTGGCTCGTGCGGTGGGCGCGGTCTCAAGCCAGGCAGGAACGACTCCCCCCTAAGTCGACGCCGCAGCCTGCAATCGACAAGGCGCGTTGCCCGACAAGACGCTGACAACATCGTCCCGGGTCCTTGCCCCTACAAGGGGCACCGGAGGGCCTGAGCGAGGAAGCTCCCAGGATGGCTGAGCAGAAATCGAGTTCCAGCGGGCGCGAGGACGTATCGGGCGCCACCGTGCCGGAGGGGGCCGCGAGCCCTCGACGGCTGGCGATCTTGCTGGCGATGGCGATGTTCGTGCTCGTCGTGGACACGTCGGTGATGAACGTCTCGATCTCGGCGGTGGTGCACGATCTCCACACGACCGTCAGCAGCGTGCAGTCGGCGATCGCGCTCGAGGCGCTGGTGTCCGCGGCGTTTATCCTGATCGGCAGTAAGGTCGGCGACCTCTTCGGCCGCAAGCGTGCCTACGTGCTGGGCCTGCTCGGCTACGCCATCGGCGCGCTGGCGATGGCGCTGGCTCAGAGCCTGACTGCGGTCATCGTGTTCTGGGCCATCATCGGCGGACTCGGTGCATCGCTGCTGCTACCCGCGATGCAATCCCTGATCCATGGCAACTTCGAAGGCGACGCGCAACGCAAGGCCTACGCCCTCGTCGGGGCGGCCGCCGCGATCGCCGCCGCAGTCGGACCGCTGATCGGGGGCCTCATCACCACGTATCTGTCCTGGCGGGTCGCGTTTCTGCTCGAGGACGTCGTGATCCTGGTCGTCCTGTCCGGCATCGGACTTGTCCGCGACGCGCCATACACCGGACCGCGAGGCGTCGATCCCGTCGGAGCCGGGCTTTCGGTCCTGGGCATGGGCGGGATCGTGCTCGGCATCCTGGTCTGGCAGGAAGGGGGCGACTACGTCGTCCTGCTGATAGTCGTCGGTGCACTCGCGATGGCCGGACTGTTCTACTGGATCGCGCGCCGCAAGCGCGAGGGCAAGCCGATGCTGCTGGACCCGGATCTGTTCAAGTCGGCGGGATACCGATTCGGGATCTCGCAGCAGCTGCTCCAGCAGATCGCGCTGGGTGCGATGATGATCGCGCTGCCGATCTACCTGCAGATCGTGCTCGAATACAACGCCCTGCAGGCGGGCCTCTCGCTCGCGCCGCTCTCGCTCACGATGTTCGGGGTCGCGCTGCTGGCCGGCAAGAAGGCGGGGAACCGGCGGCCGAGCAGCATCATCCGGCTGGGCTTTGGTCTACTCACCGCCGGCTTGGTGGTGCTGATTCCGATTGTGCCCCGGGCGAGCTCCGGCTGGTACCTCGTTGTCCCGCTCGCGATCGCGGGATCGGGGTTGGGATTGCTGGTGTCGCAACTCAACAACTACACGCTGTCCCCGATCTCGGAGGAGCGGGTCAGCGAGGCCGCAGGCGTGAACTCCGCCGGCGGATCATTCGGGCTCTCGTTCGGACTGGCATTCGGCGGCGCGATCCTCCTCGCCACCCTCTCGATCGCCTTCACCAACATGGCCGACGCGAGCGCCGTGCTGTCGCCCACCCAGCAGCAGCAGGTCTCGGATGCACTCGAGGACGACGCACAGGTGGTCAGCAACACTCAGCTCGAGGAGCAGCTCGCCGGTCAACCCCGGGACGTGAAGGCCGAGATCATCCGTATCAACACCGACGCCAGGCACACCGCCCTTCAGGTGGCGCTACTCGTTCCGATCCTCGCGGGGCTCATCGGCCTGTTCAATTCATTCCGGATGATGCGCCTACCCGACCCCATGCCGTCGAGCGGGGTCGACGGCGTGGCGCTCGGCTGACCGCGCATCCGCTCGGCAGATTTCCCGCCCCTTAACGCCTATCCCGGTTACAAATTCACAGCCACATACTTCGTCTCGAGGTATTCCTCGATGCCCTCGGGGCCGCCCTCGCGGCCGTAACCCGACTGCTTGATGCCGCCGAAGGGGGCGGCGGGGTTGGAGACGATGCCCTGGTTGAGGCCAACCATTCCGGTCTCGAGCTTCTCGACCACGCGCAGGGCGCGCTTGATGTCGCGCGTGTAGACGTAGGCGACGAGGCCGAACTCGGTGTCGTTGGCGGCGGCGATCGCCTCGTCCTCGTCGTCGAAGCCCTTGACCGGCGCGACGGGGCCGAAGATCTCCTCCTTGAGCAGCGCGGCATCGTCCGGCACGTCGGTGAGCACGGTCGGGTCGTAGAAGTAGCCGGCGCCGTCGCGGGCGTGGCCGCCGACGATCGCGCGGGCGCCGCGCCCGACCGCGTCGTCGACCAGCTCCGCGACCTTGCTCCGCTGGCTGTCGTCGATCAGCGGCCCGACCTCGACGTCGTCCTCGGTGCCGCGCCCGACCTTCATCGCGCCCATCTTGTCGGCCAGCTTGTCGGCGAACTCGTTCGCGACGGAGGCCGAGACGTGGAAGCGGTTCGCCGCCGTGCACGCCTCGCCGATGTTGCGCATCTTGGCGATCAGGGCACCCTGGACGGCCGAGTCGATGTCGGCGTCGTCGAACACGATGAAGGGCGCGTTGCCGCCCAGCTCCATCGACAGGCGCAGCAGGTTCTCCGACGCCTGCTCCATCAGCCTGCGGCCGACCTCGGTGGAGCCCGTGAAGGACAGCTTGCGCAGCCGACGATCGGCGATCAGCGGCGCCATCGCCTCGCTCGAGGAGGACGCCGTGACGAGATTGACCACGCCACTCGGGAGGCCCGACTCCTCCAGGATCCTGACCAGCATCAGCATCGAGAGCGGTGTCTGCTGGGCTGGCTTGACGACCATCGTGCAGCCGGCCGCGATCGCGGGCCCGACCTTCCGGGTGCCCATCGCCAGCGGGAAGTTCCACGGCGTGATGAGCAGGCACGGCCCGACCGGCTGCTTCATCGTCAGCAGCCGTCCCTGGCCGTTCGGCGCCACCGCGTAGCGCCCGTCGATTCGCACCGCCTCCTCGGAGAACCAGCGCAGGAACTCAGCCCCATAGATGATCTCGGCCTTGGCTTCCTTGAGCGGCTTGCCCATCTCGAGCGTCATCAGCAGCGCCAGCTCGTCGGCCCGGGCGGAGATCGTCTCGAACGCCCGGCGCAGGATCTCGCCCCGCTCGCGCGGCGCCATCGTCGCGAACTCGGCCCCGGCCGCGACCGCGGCGCCGAGCGCTGCCCGGGCGTCCTCGGCGGACGCGTCGGCCACCTCGCAGAGCGTCTCGCCCGTGGAGGGATCCTCCACGCCGAGCGTGCCCTTGGCACCGTCCCGCCATTCACCACCGATGTACAGCTGCTTCGGGACCTGGTCGAGGATGCGTTGCTCTTCTGAGGCGGAGATCGTTGTCATGAGCAGAACTTACCCCACGCCGCCGTTCGGCCAACCCCGATAGGCTCCGCGCGTGAAGCGCGTGGGGCTGATTGCGGTGGCGTTCGCAGTTGCGCTGGCCGGATGCGGGTCGAGCAAGACCCAGACGGTCACGGTCACGAGCACCTCATCGTCCGCAGCGACGACCGGCACCACCCCGACGACGACATCTACGACGCCGACCACAACGACGGCCACCACGGCGACGTCGTCGAGCACGACGGCGGCCCCGCTTCACCTGACGACGTTCCGCTCGCCCAGCGCCAACATCGGCTGCGAGCTGGTGCCTGGGTTCGCCCGGTGCGACATCGCCAAGCGCAACTGGAGCCCGCCACCGAGGCCGGCGAGCTGCCCGCTCGACTACGGACAGGGACTCGAGGTCGGGCGTTCAGGGACCGGGCACCTCGTCTGCGCGGGCGACACCGCGCTGAACCCGCAGGCGACGCCGCTCGGCTACGGGAGCTCGTCGCGCGTGGACTCGATCACGTGTGCGAGCGCCACCAACGGGATGACGTGTACCAACAACGTCACCGGTCACGGCTTCTTCATCTCGATCCAGGGTTACCGGACCTTCTGAAGGAGCGGCCTCCGCGAGGCGCCAGGATCTGACACCTCGCGGAGAGCCGCGGTGGGGGCGACGCTAGGCCGCTGCGGACTGCAGCGGCGCCGCCTCGAGCGTCACCCCGAGTACCTCGTCGACGGTCATCGCGAAGTGGAACCTCATGGCTTCGCGAACCTCCTCGGGAACGTCATCCAGGTCGCCGCGGTTGCGCTCGGGAAGGACCACATCGGTCAGCCCGGCCGCGTGCGCGGCCAGGACCTTCTGCTTGACCCCTCCGATCGGGAGCACACGGCCCTGGAGCGTGACCTCGCCGGTCATCCCGACGCTGTGGCGCACGGGGCGGCCGGACAGGAGCGAGGTGAGCGCGGTGACCATCGTGACGCCCGCGCTCGGACCGTCCTTGGGGATCGCGCCGGCCGGAACGTGCACGTGGAACGACTGCTCGTCGAACGCGCTCTGGTCGATCGCGAGCTCGTCGGCGTGTCCGCGCACGTATGAGAGAGCGATCTGAGCCGACTCCTTCATCACGTCGCCGAGCTGGCCGGTGAGCGTGAGTCCCGGCTTGCCGTGCATCGCTGTTGCTTCCACGAACAGCACGTCGCCGCCGGCACCCGTCACGGCCAAACCCGTGGCAACGCCCGGGACCGCCGTGCGGATCGCCGACTCCTGGAAGTGGCGCTGGCGTCCGAGCGCGTCCCTCACGGCTTCGATGTCGATCGTCACCGGAGCCGTCGCCTTGCCGCTGGCAACCTGCGTCGCCGTCTTGCGCAGCAGCGTCCCGAGATCGCGCTCGAGCTGGCGAACGCCGGCCTCGCGCGTGTACTCGGTGGTGATCGTCTGCAGTAGCTCATCCGCGATCTCGACCTCCTCGGCCCGGAGGCCGTTGCGCTCGAGCTGGCGCGGCCACAGGTAGCCGCGGGCAATCGCGACCTTCTCGGAGGTCGTGTAGCCGTCGAAGCGGATGACCTCCATCCGGTCGAGCAGCGGTCCGGGGATCGTGTCCGCGACGTTCGCGGTGGCGATGAACAGGACGCCGCTCAGATCGAGCTCGACGTCGAGATAGTGGTCGCGGAAGCTGTGGTTCTGCGCTGGGTCGAGGACCTCGAGCAGAGCCGCGCTGGGATCACCACGCCAGTCCGCGCCGACCTTGTCGACCTCGTCGAGCATGATCACCGGGTTCATCGTGTCCGCGTCCCGCAGGGCTCGGACAAGCCGGCCCGGAAGCGCGCCGATGTAGGTGCGGCGGTGGCCGCGGATCTCGGCCTCATCGCGGACGCCGCCGAGGGACATCCTCACGAACTCCCTGCCGGTGGCGCGAGCAATCGACTCGCCGATCGAGGTCTTGCCGGTGCCGGGCGGGCCGATCAGGGTGAGGATCGCGCCGGAGCGCTTGTCCTCGTTGATCCCGCGCTCGGTGCGCAGCTTCTTGACCGCGATGTACTCGACGATCCGGTCCTTGACGTCCTCGAGGCCGGCGTGGTCGGTGTCCAGAACCTCGCGTGCATGCTCGGGGTCCAGGCGCTCCTCGGAGCGCTTGCTCCACGGCACCGCGATCAGCCAGTCCAGGTAGGTGCGGATCACGCTCGACTCGGCCGATTGGTCGCCGACCCGCTCGAGTCGTCCGAGCTCCTTCTCGGCCTGCTCGCGGACATCGTCGGGCATCCCGGCCTCTTCGATCTTGGTCCTGTATTCCTCAACGATCGAGCCCTCATCCTCGCCGAGCTCCTTGCGGATCGACTCCATCTGCTTGCGCAGGAAGTACTCCCGCTGCTGCTGCTCGGCGCCGGACTCCACGTCGTCCCGGATGCGCTTGCGCACCTGGAGCTCGGCCAGCCGCTCGCGCTGGAGCTTCAGCGCGAGCTCGAGGCGCTCGGTGACGTCGACCGTCTGCAGAAGCTGAACCTTCTGCTCGTAGCTGAGGTCGGGGGAGTAGCCGCTGGTGTCGGCCAGCGAGCCGGGCTCGGTGATGCTCCGCAGGAACGCGGAGACACGGCCGTCATCGCCGCGCAGCTCGAGGATCTCCTCGACGAGTGCGCGGTACTCGCGCTCGAGGTTGCGGGTGCGCCCGTCGACGGGCTCGTCGTCGGGCCGCTCCTCGACCTCGACGTAGAGACGGCCGTCGGGAAGCGTCTGCGCGGCACCGGCGATACCCCGGTGCAGGCCGGTGAGCGTCACGGCGCGTGCGCCGCCGGGCAGACGAACGCGGTCGGAAACCTCTGCGACGGTCCCGACGTTGGCAAATTCCTGCTCGTGCCGGGGAACGAGGAAGACGCGCTCCTCGTCGCCGACGTCCACGGCGAGCGTGAGCGACATGCCCGGGAAGACGACGGCGTCGTCCATCGGGACAAGAAGTAGGCGGCTAGTGGACACGGTGAGTCTTCACTTTCGCTAGTTGCTTACGACAGATAAGGAAAGAATAGCAGTCTGAAGGTGGTTGGCTATGGGGAATCTAAGTCGAGCAGGCTTAGATTATTGCGCACCCGTTTTCGGCTCCGAACGGGCGCGCATCGACACCCGCAGCGATCGACGAGCGAGCCCTCGGCACATCTGGAATCATGCTGCCGATGTCAGAGACCAGGACTCCGGCCGAAGAGCCGGCGCACGACGTCCTCGCAGCCGAGATGTATGGCATGCCGGCCGCCGACCCCGACCTTCATCACGGGCCCGTGCGACCGCCCGAGGATCCGACCGGCATCCCCGAGCCGCACGACGTCCTCGCGGCCGAGGAGTTTCCGATGCCTGCGGCCCGCCCGGCCTCAGGTGGGAGCCTGATCCCGGGTTCCCACGCGCATCGCTCCCTGGTCGCGCTTATCGCGCTGGGGCTCTTGATGCTCGTGGCGCGGCGCCGGCGCAGGCGCGCGCAGCGCGTGTCAGTTCTTTAACGACGCCGCCGGCCGTGGGCGCGAGGGCATCAGGTCGGTGATCGTGCCGGCCTCGATCTCGGCCGCGAACATCACGCTCTCGCTCAGCGTCGGGTGTGGGTGGACGGTGAGCCCGATGTCCTCGGCGTCTGCGCCCATCTCGAGGGCGTGCACCGTCTCGGCGATCAGCTCGCCCGCTCCGACGCCGACGATTCCGGCGCCGAGCAGCCGTTTGCTGCCCGGCTCGAACAGGAGCTTGGTGAGACCGTCGGCGCGGCCCAGCGACAGGGCTCGACCCGATGCCGCCCAGGGGAATGCCGCCTTCTCGACCTCGACGCCGTCGGCCGCGGCCTGGGTCTCGGTCAGCCCCATCCAGGCGATCTCCGGATCGGTGTAGGCGACCGACGGGATCGCGCGCGCGTCGAACTCGACTCCGAGCCCCGCGATCACCTCGGCCGCGACCTTGCCCTCGTGCGAGGCCTTGTGGGCGAGCATCGGGCCGCCGACGATGTCCCCGATCGCGTAGATGTGGCCGACGTTGGTGCGAAGCTGGCTGTCGACCGGGATGAAGCCGGCCGTGTCGGCGTCGACCCCGGCGGCGGCGGCGTCGATCGCGTTGCCGTTCGGCCGCCGCCCGACGGCCACGAGGATCTGGTCGAACATCTGGGTGTCGCCGTTTGAGAACGCCGCCTTGAGGCCGCTCTTCTGGGCGGTGACCCCGGTCACGCTGGTCTCGACCATGATCGCCTCGTAGCGGCCCGTAATGCGCTTCTGCAGGACGGAGACGAGATCGCGGTCGCAGCCGGGGATCAGCTGATCGAGCAGCTCGACGACGGTCACCCGCGAGCCGAGCGCGTCGTACACGGTTGCCATCTCCAGCCCGATGATGCCGCCGCCCACGACGAGCAGCCGCTTGGGGACCGAGGTCGGCGACAGCGCGCCGGTCGAGTCGATCACGCGGGGATCGTCGGGCAGTCCGGGGATCGTCGCGGCCTCCGAGCCCGCGGCGATGATGCAGTTCTCGAAGGTGAGCTCGCGCTCGCCGACGGCGATCGAGTGCGGTCCGGTGAAGCGCGCGGTCCCGTGCACGACCTCGACCTCGCGCTGGCGGGCGAGGCCGGCGAGGCCCCCGGTCAGCCTGTCCACGACCGACTGCTTCCAGGACAGCAGAGCCTCGACGTCGACCCGAGGCTTGCCGAAGCTGATCCCGTGCTCGGCCATCTCCTCGGCCTCCGCGATCACGCGAGCGGCATGTAGGAGCGCCTTGGACGGGATGCACCCGACGTTCAGGCAGACCCCGCCGAGGGCCTCGTATCGCTCGATCAGGACGGTGTTCAGACCGAGGTCGGCGGCTCGGAATGCGGCCGTGTAGCCGCCCGGTCCTGAACCGAGCACGACGACCTGGGCGTCGTAGCCGCCGGAACCGTCGTGCGATCCCGCCGGAGTCGCCGGAGCGGGGGAGGGCGCGGAGGAGGCGGGCGGGGCGCCGTTCGAGGCAGGCCGCTCGGTGGCCGCCGCCTCGCCCTCGAGGACCAGCAGCAGACTGCCCTCCGAGACGCGATCCCCGATCTTCACCCCGAGCTGCTTGACCACGCCCGCGCTGGGCGCCGGCACGTCCATCGTCGCCTTGTCGGACTCGAGCGTCACCAACGGATCCTCGATCCCGACCGAATCGCCGGGCGCGACGTGGATCTCGATCACCGGGACGTCGGTGAAGTCCCCGATGTCGGGGACGCGGACCTGGAGCTCGGGGCTCACAGCAGCGCCCTGCGCAGATCGGTGAGAACTCGCGTGAGGTAAACGACGAACCGCGCGGCGGCGGCTCCGTCGATCACCCGGTGGTCATAGGAGAGCGACAGCGGGACCATCAGCCTCGGCGCGAACTCCTGTCCGTTCCAGACCGGCTTCATCGTCGCCCGTGTGACGCCGAGGATCGCGACCTCGGGAGCATTGACGATCGGGGTGAACGAGGTCCCTCCGATCCCGCCCAGTGAGGAGATCGTGAAGGTGGAGCCCTGCATGTCCGCCGGGCCGAGCTTCCCCTCCCGGGCCTTGGCCGACAGCGCCCCGAGCTCGACTGCGATCTCGAGCAGGCCCCTGCGATCGGCGTCTTTGATCACCGGCACGACGAGCCCACCCGGCGTGTCGGCCGCGAAGCCGATGTTGTAGTAGCGCTTGAGCACGAGGTCGTCGCCGTCGAGCGAGGAGTTGAAAATCGGGAACTCCTTCAGCGCCGCCACGCAGGCGACGACGAGGAACGAGACCATCGTCACCTTCGCTTCCTGTTGCTCGGCGTTGAGTTGCTTGCGCCACCCCTCCAGTTCGGTGATGTCGGCCTCGTCGTTGTGAGTGACGTGGGGGATCATCACCCAGTTGCGGGCGAGGTTCGGGGCCGAGATCTTCTGGATGCGCGAGCGGGCGACGCGCTCGATCGGCCCGTACTTCGCGAAGTCGACCGTCGGCCAGGGCGGCAGGTCGAGGCCCGGGCCGGGCGCTGCCGACGGGGGCGCCGGACCGCCCGAAGCGGCGCGCTCCACATCGTCGCGGACGATCCGGCCCTTGCGGCCGGTGCCCTGGACGCCGGTCAGGTCGACTCCCAGCTCGCGCGCCATCCGGCGAACCGAGGGGCTGGCGTAGATCGGGCCGTGGGCGGGACCCGGAATCGGGGCGGAGGACTGCTCGGCGCCACCGGGCCCGACCCGCTCCACCTCGAGCGCGCTCTCGATCGCATCGGGGGACGAGGCCTCGTTGGGTACGCCCTCGGACGCGATCGCCGACGCTCTGGAGGGAGCGGACGCGTGCCCGGGCGCCTCCATCGTGAGCAGCAGCATGCCGTGGGACACGTGGTCGCCGATCGAGACGTGGAGCTCGCGGATCGTGCCGGCGAACGGGGCCGGGACGTCCATCGTCGCCTTGTCGGACTCGAGCGTCAGCAGAGGGTCATCGACCGCGACCGTGTCGCCCGGCGAGACGTGCAGCTCGATCACCGGGACGTTCTCGAAGTCGCCGATGTCCGGGACCTCGATCGAGATCAGATCGGTGGCCGTCATACCGCGGTTGGGTTCGGTGCCTCCGGATCGATCTCGAAGCGCTCGATCGCCTCGGCCACTCGCTCGGCTGGCACCGCGCCGGCATCCGCGAGCTCCTTGAGCGCGGCCACGGCGACGTAGTGGCGGTCGACCTCGAAGAAGCGCCGCAGTCCGCTGCGGAAGTCGCTGCGCCCAAACCCGTCGGTGCCGAGCACGCGATAGGACCCCGGTACCCACTGTCGGATCTGGTCGGCGAAGGCGCGGATGTAGTCGGTCGAGGCGACCACATGCCCCGGCTCGGAACCGAGGCACGCCGTGACGTAGGGAACCCTCTGTTCCTCGAGCGGGTGAAGCATGTTCCACCGCTCGACCGCGAGCCCGTCGCGGCGCAACTCGGTGAAGGATGTGACGCTCCAGACATCGGCCGCGACGCCGAACTCGGCCAGGAGGTCGGCCGCGAACATCGATTCGCGGAGGATCGTCCCGGAGCCGAGCAACCGCACCCGGGGGCCGTCGCCCTCGCCCGCCGACAGCTGGTACATACCGCGCAGGATCCCATCCTCGGCGCCGTCGGGCATCGCCGGGTGCCGGTAGTTCTCGTTCATCAGGGTCACGTAGTAGAAAACGTCCTCCTGCTCGGCCGCCATCCGGCGCAGGCCGTCCTGGACGATCACGGCGACCTCGTACCCGAACGCGGGGTCGTAGGCTCGGCAGTTCGGCACCACCGAGAACAGCACGTGGCTGTGCCCGTCCTCGTGCTGCAGGCCCTCGCCGTTGAGGGTCGTGCGCCCGGCGGTGCCGCCAAGCATGAAGCCGCGCGTGCGGCAGTCTCCGGCCGCCCAGACCAGATCTCCCACGCGCTGGTAGCCGAACATCGAGTAGTAGATGTAGAACGGCACGGCCTGAACACCGTGCGCGCTGTAGGAGGTCCCGGCGGCGATGAATGAGGACATCGAGCCGGCCTCGGTGATCCCCTCCTCGAGGATCTGGCCGTGCTCGTCCTCCTTGTAGAACATCAGCTGCTCGGAATCTTGGGGTTGGTAAAGCTGCCCGACCGGGGAGTAGATGCCGACCTGCCGGAACAGGCCCTCCATCCCGAACGTGCGCGACTCGTCGGGGATGATCGGGACGACGTGGCGGCCGATCTGCTTGTCGCGCAGAAGCGCCGCGAGCACGCGCACGAACGCCATCGTCGTCGATATCTCGCGCTCGCCGGTGCCCTGGAGCTGGGACTCGAAGGTCGACAGCTCGGGGACCGCGAGCGGCTCGGCGGCGCGGCGGCGGACGGGCATCGACCCGCCGAGCTCGGCCCGGCTCTCTCGGAGGAACCGCATCTCGGGCGAATCGTCGGGCGGCTTGTAGTACTCGGCCGCCCGGACCTGGTCATCGGTCAACGGCAGCTCGAAGCGGTCGCGGAACGCGAGCAGCGCGTCCTCGGTCATCTTCTTCGCCTGGTGGGTGATCATCTGGCCCTCGCCGGAGACCCCCATGCCGTAGCCCTTGATCGTCTTGGCCAGGATCACGGTCGGCTGGCCGGTGTGCCGCACGGCCTCGTGATAGGCCGCATAGACCTTCTGCTGGTCGTGGCCGCCTCGGTTGAGCAGCCAGATCTCGTCGTCGGACATGTGGGCCACGCGCTCGAGCAGGACCGGGTCGCGCCCGAAGAAGTGCTCTCGCACGTAGGCGCCGTGGCGCGACTTGAACGTCTGGTAGTCGCCGTCGACGCACTCCTCCATGACCGAGACGAGTCGCCCGTCGGTGTCGGCGGCGAGCAGGGGATCCCAGCGCGAACCCCATACGACCTTGATCACATTCCAGCCGGCGCCACGGAAGTCCGACTCGAGCTCCTGGATGATCTTGCCGTTGCCGCGGACGGGTCCGTCGAGGCGCTGGAGGTTGCAGTTGACGATCCAGATCAGGTTGTCGAGCTGTTCGCGACCGGCGAAACCGAGCGCGCCCATCGATTCGGGCTCGTCCATCTCGCCGTCGCCGAGGAATGCCCAGACCTTGCGGCCCTCCGTGTCGGCGAGGCCCCGGGCGCGCAGGTACTTCATGAACCGGGCCTGGTAGATCGAGGTGATGCCGCCGATCCCGAGCGACACGGTGGGAAATTGCCAGAACTCCGGCATCAGCCACGGGTGCGGATAGGAGCTGAGGCCGCCCGGCTTCGAGACCTCCTGGCGGAAGGCGTCGAGCTGCTCCGCGGATAGCCGGCCCTCGAGGAACGCCCGCGCGTAGTTGCCGGGCGAGGAGTGGCCCTGGAAGTAGACAAGGTCACCGCCGTTCTCGGTCGACGGTGCGTGCCAGAAGTGGTTGAAGCCGACCTCATAGAGAGTGGCAAGCGACTGGTAGCTGGCAATGTGGCCGCCGAGCTCGGAGGAGAGCTTGTTGGCGCGCACGACCATCGCGATCGCGTTCCAGCGAATGATCGAGCGCAGGCGGCGCTCGATCGCGGGATCGCCCGGCAACTTCGCCTCGCGGTCGACGGGGATCGTGTTGACGTACGGCGTCGTCAGGCTCGCGATCGGCCCGGTGCCGGCGCTCTGGGCCCGCTCCACGACGCGGGTCAGGATCTGGCGCGCGCGCTCCGGGCCGTCATGCTCGACGACGGCATCGATCGCCTCGACCCACTCGCTCGTCTCTACCGCATCGAGGTCGGCACCGGCGCCGTTCGTGCCGGGATTCTTAACTCGATCGGTCATTCCCTGGCGATTCTCGAGATCCGCGGTCAGACGGTTCACTATACCCACGGCCCGATCCCCCAACCGGGGGGTCCGCTACGGTGCGAGCCATGTCCCTGCGCGAGGTCGATGGTCTGCCCGGACCGCCATGGCCGCGCGAGCTCGCCGGCACGCTCGATCAGCTCGTCGTGCAGTCCGAGCTGCTGGCCGGCAACCCGCTCGATGATCCGGCCCGACGTCCGCTGTACGTCTACCGGGCTCCCGGGGTCGGCGAACGTCCCGTGCCCTGCGTGTTCGTGATCCAGGGGTTCACGGGCCAGGTCGACTCGTGGGTCGGCCGTGACCCGCTCGAGCCGACGATGATCGAGAGGCTCGACGCGATGTTTGCCGCGGGTGACTGCCCCGGCGCGATCGTCGTGTTCGTCGACGCGTGGACGTCGCGCGGCGGCTCCCAGTACCTAAATTCCCCCAGCCTCGGCCGCTACATGGACTATCTGTGCGACGAGGTGGTGCCGTTCGTCGACGAGCGCTACCCGACCCACGGCGACCGGGACCATCGGGCGATCACCGGCAAGTCGTCCGGCGGCTACGGCGCGATGATTGTGCCGATGCACCGGCCCGATGTGTTCGGGGCGCTGGCCTCGCACGCCGGCGATGCGCTGTTCGAGTACTGCTACCTGCGTGATTTCCCGCTCGTGGTGCGCAGCCTGCGCGACCACTTCGACGGCTCCTACGATGTCTTCTTCGAGCAGCTGGCGGCCACCGACCACTTCGACTACGGCCGCTTCGGCAAGCCGTTCGAGATGTACGGGTACGCGTGCGCTTACACGCCGGACCCGGCCCGGCCGGGCGAGGCGCTGCTTCCGTTCGAGATCGAGACCGGACACGTGATCGGTGAGCGTTGGGCGCAGTGGCTCGAGCACGATCCGGTGCGGATGGCACCGTCGCATGGCGAGGAGCTGCGAGGCATGCGCAGGATCTATCTCGACGCCGGCCGCGGTGACGAATACTTCCTCGACCTCGGCGCCCAGGCGTTCTCAGCCGAGCTCTCGAAGCTCGGCGTCGCGCATACGCTCGAGCTGTTCGACGGTCGGCACGGCGGCATGATCTACCGCTACCCGGGCGCGATCCGCGAGCTCGTGATGGCCCTGGCGGATTAGCGGCTTGCGCCTCAGGCGCCAGGCCTGCGAGGCTACGGGAATGACGACTACCGCCGACGAACAGCTGGCCTTCGCAGGACCGTTCGAGCTCGCCGAGCTCGTGCGCACGAAGCAGGTCCACCCGCGCGAGCTCGTGGAGCTGTGCCTGCGGCGCATCGAGACGCTCGATCCCCGCCTCAACGCGTTCAGGACGACATTGGGCGACGAGGCCCTCGCGGCGGCGGAGCACGCCGCCGATGCCGAGGGGCCGCTGGCAGGCGTGCCGATTGCGGTCAAGGACGACGTCCCGCTCGCCGGCCAGTCCACCACGCGCGGATCGCGCACCTACGGCCCGCCGGCGACGAGCGACGCCGAGTGCGTCCGCCGGCTCCGGGCGGCCGGCGCGATCCCGGTTGGGATCACCAACGTGCCCGAACTCACGATCTTCCCCTGGACGGCCACCGACGCCAACGGGATCACGCGCAACCCATGGAACCCGAGCCGGACGCCCGGCGGGTCTTCCGGAGGGTCGGCGGCCGCGGTCGCTGCCGGGATGGTCCCGTGCGCGACCGGCTCGGACGGCGGCGGCTCGATTCGCATCCCGGCCGGCGCGTGCGGTCTCGTCGGTATGAAGTCGACGCGCGGCCGCGTCTCGACCCAGCCTGCCGCCCGGGGATGGCTCGGACTGAGCGTGTACGGAGGGCTGGCGCGGACGGTTCGCGACAGCGCGCTGATGCTGGACGTGATGCAGGGCGCAGTCGCGGGCGACGCGGACAGCGCGCCTGCGTTCGACGGCAGCTATGTGGATGCGGCGGCGAGGGCACCCAGCCGGCTCCGGATCGCCGTCTCGCGCAAGCTTCCCCCCGGCCTGTTGGCAAGGGTGTCGGATGACCAGCGCGGAGCGTGGGAGCGGACCGGCAAGCTGCTCGAGAACCTGGGCCACGACGTCGCCGAGCGCGATCCTGCCTATGGGCTCGCCCAGATCGAGTTTCTGCAGATGTGGATGCGCGGCATCTACGAGGAGGCCTCGACGCTACCGGATCCCTCCAAGCTCGAATCGCTCTCGCGCCAGATGGCGTGGGCCGGTCAGCACCTCGTGCCCGAGCGCCGCCGCGAGACGCTGCTGGCCAAGCGGCCGGCCACGTCCCAGCGGATCATTGCGCTGTGGAACGAGTTCGACGTGCTCGTGACGCCGGGGCTGGCGAAGACCGCGATCGCCGCCGAGGGCGGGTACGGCAAGCCCGCGCCGATGGCGATCGACATCGCGGGGCGGTTCACCCCGTTCACGCCGCTGTTCAACCTGACCGGTCAGCCGGCGATCGCGCTTCCCGCCGGGGTTGGTTCCGATGGCCTCCCGCTCAGTGTTCAGCTCGTCGGCCGGCCGGGTGCCGAGGACGTGCTCTACGCGCTCGCGGGACAGATCGAAAGTGCCGCGCCGTGGGCCGACCGGCGGCCGGCGATCGCGTGAGCGCTCAGCGCGGCCGGCGCTCGGCGTATCGCGGCAGGCCGTCGTCCGGGATCGGCTCCCAGGGAGCCGCGTAGGCGACGTACTGGTGCGAGTTCGGGCGCACGCCGGGATCGCGGTCGAACCCGCCAAGCCGGATGCCGACTCTGTCAGGGTCCGTCGGGCTGCGGCTGAACAGCGACGAGCCGCAGTCGCCGCAGAACCACTTCTCGAAGCCGTCGCCGGGCCTCCAGGCCCTTAGGCGGTCCTCGCCGGTGACGATCCGGAAGCTGCCGGGAGCAGGCTGCGCGTTGGCCGAGGCGGCGGTGCCGGTCCGGCGCTGGCAGCGAGTGCAGTGGCAGTAGTTAGCGCCCAGCAGGGGCGCCGTCACCTCGAACCGGACCGCCCCGCAGTTGCAGCCGCCGGTAAGGGGTAGATCGGGCACCGCGGTCAAGGCTACGCCGTCGGCCAGTCCCGGGCGAGCATCGCGTAGACGACGTGATCGACGTAGCGGCCCCCGACCCGCTCGGCCTCGCGCAGGAGTCCCTCCTCGGTGAAGCTCAGGCGCTCAGCGATGGCCCGGCTGCGGAGATTCCCGACCGCGGCACGGAGCTCCACTCGATTCAGCTGCCAGCGGCCGAGCGCGTAGTCAACGAGCTCGCGCACGGCCGCGGTCATCGTGCCCGAGCCCTGGGCGGGCTCGGCGAGCCAGTAGCCGACGCTGGTCGAGCGGTTCAGCCAGTCGATCCGGTGAAAGCCGATCGTTCCCACGATCGCGTCACGATCGAGGATCCCCACCTGGAAGCCCTGGTTCTCGGCCAGTTGCCGACGGCTCATCCGGATGAACTCGAGCGTGCGCTCGAGCGTCTGCGTCGGCGCCCACGGCATCCACCGCGACAGGTGTTCCCGGTTGGCGGCCACGACCGCGTACAGCTCGTCGGCGTCGGTCTCCTCCAGCAGCCTCAGCCGACGCTGGTCTCCCAGATCCAGGTCGAGCATCGGCCCGCTTCAGGCCACGCCGGGGGCGAGGACATCGCCGAGCAGCCCGACGACATCAAGGTCGTCGTGGAGCAGGTGCTGGCACATGATGCGGCTGACGCCTGCCCGCTTGAACTCCGAGAGCTTCTCCAGGGCGCGGTCGGGTGTGCCGACGATCCATGCCGGCGGCGGATCGGCCAGAAGCAGGCCGGGATCCATGCCGGCGCGCTCGCCGAGGCGCCGCGCCCGCCCCTCGAGCTCGGCGGAGTCGGATCCGACGAGCAGACCGGTCATGACCGAGAACGGCATCGGCGTCCGGGAGGCCCGCTCGCACGCCTCGTCGACGCGCGTCTTTCGCTCGCGGACGTCCTCCAGGGTCGCGAACGGAGTGTTGTACTCGTCGGCATAGCGGGCGGCGAGCGCCGCGCTTCGGGGGCCCCCGCTGCCGCCGATGATCAGCGGCGGATGGGGTTTCTGAACCGGCTTTGGCTGCGCCTCGAGCTCGTGCAGCCGGTAATGCCGGCCGGCGAACGAGAACGGCTCGGCCGCCCAGTTGCCAAGCACGACCTCGAGCTGCTCCTCGAGCACCTCCATCCGCTCCCGGGTGGACGAGAACGGGAACCCGTGGGCCTCGTGCTCGCGCTGGTGCCAGCCGGCGCCCAGCCCGAGCTCGATCCGCCCGCCCGAGATCTGATCGGCGGTGGCGACGAGCTTGGCCAGGTTCGACGGGTGCCTGAAGGTGGCGGGGGAGACGAGCGTGCCGAGCCTCAGCTCGGTTGTGCACGCGGCCAGAGCCGAGATCGTCGACCAGGCGTCGAGTGCGACGCGCTCCGGGTGCCGGCCGTCGAGGTTGAGGTAGTGGTCTGATCGGAACAGGGCCGGGATCCGGTGCTGCTCGCACGCCTGGGCCAGCGCTTTCCACTGTGGCCAGCTGACGCCCTCCTGCCCTTCGATCATCAGGCACAGATCCACGCTCGTCACTGTAATGAAGCCGCTGGCCGGGCGGGCGCAGGCGCCGCCTGCCGACTAGGCTGCGGTGCGTGGACGCGATCGAAGCCCTGCTGGCCAACAACGTCGCCTACGCGAGCTCGCTTTCGGTTTCGCATCTCGACGTCCGGCCGAGTCTGCGCCTGGCGATCGTCACGTGCATGGACTCGCGCATCGACGTGTTCTCGGCCCTCGGGCTCGCCGGAGGCGAGGCGCACATACTGCGCAACGCGGGCGGTGTGATCACAGACGACATGATCCGCTCGTTGGCCGTTTCGCAGCGACGGCTGGGGACGCGCGAGGTGATGCTGATCCAGCACACGAACTGCGGCATGCAGACAATCACCGACGACGGGTTCCGGGCCGAGCTCCAGGAGGCGACCGGCATCGCGCCGGCGTTCGCGGTCGAGTCGTTCACCGACCTCGAGGCGAACGTCCGCCAGTCACTTCAGCGCCTTCTCCAGTCGCCCTTCCTGCTCCATCGTGACGCGATCCGGGGCTTCGTGTACGACGTCGACACCCACGCGCTGCGGGAGGTGCAGGCCAATGAGCCGGCCGCCGGCTGAGCGTTACATGTTCGCGGCGCCGGCTTCGATCGCCTGCCGGATCCGCGCGTAGGTGCCGCACCGACACACATTGCGGATCTGGTCGAGGTCGTCGTCGGTGATCGACCGTCCCTCGGCCTTGGCCTGCTTGACCAGCGCGACGGCCTCCATGATCTGTCCCGGCTGGCAGTAGCCGCACTGGGCCACATCGTGGTCGAGCCACGCCTGCTGCATCGGATGCAGCGGCTGGCCGACGGTGTCCGGCAGGCCCTCGATCGTCGTGACCTCGTCGGTGGCCTGGATATTCGAGACCGACACCGAGCACGGATTGAACGCCTTGCCGTTGATGTGGCTGGTGCAGGCCTTGCAGACGTCGAGACCGCAGCCGTACTTCGGCCCCGTGACTCCGAGCAGGTCCCGAAGCACCCAGAGCAGGCGAACGTCGTCCTCGCAGTCGACGCTGACCTTCTTGCCGTTGAGGATGAATGTGTGTGTAGGCACGCGTGCTCCTTGCTCTGACTACGGCAGCTCGTCGGTCGGGGACTCGGGCAGCGGGGGGATCGTCGGGTAGGGCGTGAACCCGAGCGGCTGGTCGTGGTTGATCGGGAAGCTCGTCGGCAGCTTTCCGGTGGCGCGAGCGTAGGCGCACGCGACGGCCGCCATCGACGGAGCGACGGCGAGCTCGCCGGCGCCGCCGGGCTGGCTGGTGGTTGCCGGCATCACGATCACCTCTACGTCAGGCGGCGTGTTCCACTGCCGCGTGTAATACGCGTTGTCCCAGCTTCCCTCCAGGTAATGCCCGTCCTTGAGGTGCAGGCTGTAGGTGAGCGCCTGCGCGATCCCATCCATGATCCCGCCCATCATCTGGGCCTCGAGGCCGAGCGGATTGATCGGAAGGCCGACGTCGACGACGAACACGGCCTTGGTCACCCGGGGACCGGTGTACGCGTTGGGGATGTTGCGATTGACGGTCGCGGGGCGGCAGTCGATCTCCACCAGGCAGGCTCCACGGCTCTTGTACTCGTTGTGGATCGCGATTCCCTGAGCCGTCCCCGCGGCCATCGATCGTCCCCAGTTGCCGGCGGCGGCGACCTTGTCGAGGACCGCCTTCATCCGCGCTTCGCGGACGAACGCGTGGCGGAACTGATACGGGTCCTGTCCCATCGCGGCGGCCACCTGATCGACCATCAGCTCGGTCGCGGTTACGACATTGGGGCTGTAGATGTTGCGGACGCTGCCGGTGTTGTACGTGTCGTAGCTGTAGATCTCGTTCAGCAGCTGGGTGACCGGGCCGAAGTTGTAGGGCACGTTCTGGGTCAGGGTGAAGATCGCCTGCGAGTAGCCAAGCGAGTTGGCCGCCGGCAGGGTGGCGAGGTTCGCGCTCAGCAGCTCGCCGAAGCCCATGCTGAAGTCCGTCGCCACGCTCGTATGGCGTTGGTCGAACGCGATCACGTTGTTCTTGGCGTAGGTGATGCGCACGCGCGAGGTCGCCATCGGGTGCACTCGGCCCTGGCGGAAATTGTCCGTCCGATGCCACATCAGCTTCACCGGCTTGCCGAGCGCCTTCGAGATCGCGGCCGCCTCGAAGGCGGCGTCCGCGAACAGGTGACGTCCGAACGAGCCGCCGGCCTGGGTCACGTGGACGGTGACGGCGCTCACCGGGAGGCCGAGGTTCAGCGCGAGCTGCTCCTGCGCCCAGATCGGCGATTTCAGCGCCGACCAGATCTCGGCGCTCCCGCTGCGCACATCGGCGATCGCGCAGTTGGTCTCGAGCGGGTCGCCGGGGCGGAAGTGGAAGACGAACTGCTGCTCGACCGTCTTGGTGAGCGGGAGGGCGGGAGTGACGGCGAGCTCCGCGTTCTTGAGGTCGGCGAGCACGTCGGCCTCGGACTTTCCGTCGGCCGAGCCGGGCCCCCAGACGACGTCGAGAGCGTCGACAGCGTCGATGCACTGCCCGAAGGTCCGTCCCCGCACCGCGACCCCGCCCGGCACGTTGGCCGTGTGGGGGATGATCGCCACGTCAGTGATCCCGGGCATCGATCGCACCTGGTCGAGATTGCGAACCGACTGGGCGGTGCCGTTGATCGTGGGCGGCCGGCAGACCATGGTCGGCAGCGCGTCGGGCACGTCGAGGTCCATGGCGAACTGCTTCTGGCCGGTGACGATCTCGCGCGCGTCGATCCGGGGCTGGGGGTTGCCGACGAGGCTTTGCGCCGACAGCGGTTTGAGCTGGGCGCGTACGGCCGTGGTCTTCGAGACGGCCGCGTGCTTGGCGACGGCCCCGAGCGTCATCGTCTGGCCGTTCGGGGCCTTGATCACGCCGTCGAGGATCCCGAGATCAGCCGGAGCCTCGCCGAGCAGATCCGCGGCCGCCTGAAGCAGCTGGCCCTTCGCGATCGAGGCGGCGATGCGGACGGGGGTGTAGATCGAATGCATCGTGTTTGAGCCACCGGTGAGTTGGTTCCAAATGAGCTCCGGGCGCGCATCGGCGAGCGTTACCCTGACCTGGTTGAGCGGCAGGTCCATCTCGTCGGCGATCGTCATTGCCACGGCGGTGGTGATGCCCTGGCCGACCTCGGCGCGCGGGAGCGCGAACGAGACCGTGCTGTCGGTGTTCACGACGACCGTGATCAGCCCCGACGTCGGGGCGGCTGCATCGTTGAGCAGGTCACTCAGATCGTAGGCATCGACCGGCTGGACGGTGGGGATCGCCGCTCGCGCGTCGCCGGTCGTCAGCTCCGCCGCTGCGACCAGCGTCGGCGCAGCGATCAGATAGCCCAGGAACCGTCGCCGCGACAGCCCGCGGCCGGGGTCCGGATCCGCCTCAGCGTACGCGGCCACTCCGGACGCGCGTCGTCCACCATTCATCATTGGCGCTCTCCCTGTCTGGTGCCGCCATGATTTTTCCCGTGCCTGGCGGCGGCCCGAAAGATTAGTCCTTGTTGGCCGGCCAGACAAATCCGAACGTCATCGTCCGGCGGTAGCATGTGCCCCCGCCTACCAAGGGAGCACAGGCGTGGGGCGTCTTCAGCCAAGCACCGGGACCATCATCGGCATCGCACTCCTTCTCTTCGGGGGAATCCTGCTCGGCGTCGGGCTGCACCACATGGTCGCCACCGGCACCTGCTCATCGACCGGATACAGCTCCAACTATGGACCAGTGCCGTACTGCCCGAAGGGCACGGGTTGGTGGTTCGCGTTCCTGTTCGGCGGGATCATGCTGATCATCATCGGCGCGTTTGTGAGCGGCGGGTCGACCGTCGTGCTGCTGGTGCCCGTGATCTTCGTCGCGATCGGCGCGGGGTCGCTGACGGTCGCATTCGACTCGCACGCCTCATCCGGCTCGAAGACGTTCGGGCTCATCTTCGGCGGCGCGTTCCTGCTGGCTGGGCTGATCCCGGCGCTGGTGATCGCGTGGCGGGGAGCGGGAAAGCTGTTCAGCCACTCACAGCCGGCGCCGGCCTTCTCGGCTCCGAGCACGTCGGCCGCGCTCGCCGGCACGAGTGCAACCGCATCGCCGTTCGGAACCAGCGAGAGCACCCCGGATGCGATTCTCGGCGCCTACACGGCAGGCGCGCCCGCATCGACTCCCGGGTTCACCTCCGCGCCGGTGACGTCGCCCCGCTCGCCCCAGAACGCCGACGTCCTCGACAAGATCGCCAAGCTCTCCGACCTGCACAAGAGCGGAGCGTTGACCGACGACGAGTTCAGCCGGGAGAAGGCCAAGCTGCTCACCGAGCTGTGAGCCGCCCACGTCCTGAACCATGCGTCTCCTGATTGCCATCGTCGTGTGGGCCGGCGCGATCGTGGGCGGGGTCGCGCTCTCGAGCTCGGTCGCCCACACGGTGCACAACGAGCAGGCCAAGGCCGCGACGACCACCTCGGGGAGCAAGCCGACGCCGAATTTCTCGCCCGACAGCGTCAAGCCCGCCGACCCGCGTTCGCTGTTCGTGGGGGCGAACTTCGCCCGAGCGCTCGCCCTCGTGCGAGGCCACGTGGGACGCAACGCGGACGTGAAGATGGTGGAGGTGTTCCCGGGTCAGCTCGAGATGACGGTCGAGACGTCGGACTCCGAGCTCTCGATCATCGCGCGCGCCGACGGTGAGTACCTGAGCTCGTCGGACAGCAACCGTTCGAGTGGGCAGGTGTTCACCCTGTCTCAGGTCAGTGCGAACGTCCCGCCGTCTTTGGCCAGGCGGATCGCCGCACATGGGCACGTGCCGGTGTCGGGGCTGAACTTCATGCAGGTGCGGATCGACGAGATCAACCGCGTGTTCCACTGGTACGTGTATCCCAAGCAGGCCAACGTCTACTTCCAGGCCGACACGGCGCACGGACCGATCCAGCAGTTCAACCATGGCCGCCCGGGCCGCATGATCCGGTGATCCTCCAACGGCTCGACCAGCCGCCACCCGAGCTCGAGGCCGAGACCGGGTGGACGATCACGCCCGAGGGGGCGTGCCGAGCAGACATGTGCGTCCCCCTGGGCGCGCCGTTCGACGTGCGCCGGCTCGCCGATCGCCTGGGGATGGCCCTCGTCCATGACGAGCACCACGACGTGTGGGCGCTCGGCCCCGAGTCGGGCGGGCGCGCGCTGTCCGACGTCCAGCTGCCGGATATCACCCTCGCCGACGTCGACGGCCGAGACTTTGAGCTCCGCTCGCTCCGAGGCACCAAGGTGTTCATGATCGCCTGGGCCTCCTGGTGAGGCTGCCGCTTCGATCTGCCCGGGTGGCGGAGGCTGAGAGAGGAGCTTCATTCGCGGGGGCTCGAGGTGGTCAGCGTGGCGCTCGACACGGGCGGGACCGACGCTGCCCGTCCGTGGATCGAACGGGCGAAGACGACGCATCCGGCGCTGATCGACCAGGCTCATCTGCTCGACCGCCTACTCGGGGTCGTGAACGTTCCGAGCGGCATCTGGATCGACGAGCGGGGCATGATTGTCCGGCCGCCAGAGCCGGCCTTCCCGTGGCGGCCCCGCCAGCCGAGCGACGAGTTGCTGGCGCAGCTGCCCGAGCTGATGGTCGAGCAACTGCGGGAGGCGAACAACATGCGGATCGAACCGGAGCGCTACGTGGCCGCACTGCGGGACTGGGTGGAGAAAGGCGAGCGCTCGGCTTACGCGCTGGAGCCGGAGGCGGTTCTCGCTCGGTCGCGCCCTAGGGGCGAGGAGATCTCCAGAGCGGCCGCGTGTTTCGAACTCGCCCAGCATCTGTACCGGGCGGGACATCCGCACGACGCCGAGCGCTGGTTCCGCGAGGCGCATCGCCTCGCTCCTGAGAACTGGACCTACAAGCGCCAGGCTTGGTCGCTCGCCGATCCATTGCAGGGTCCGAGCGAGGCCTACGAGTCCGACTGGCTGACCGACGTGCGCGCGCTCGGAGCGGAGAACTACTACCCGCCGCTCGAGCTCTAGCGCACCTGCCGCCCATGGCTCGCGGCAGGTGGGAGGATTCCGTAATGGAAAACGATCTCGAACGGAGGATCGCGCGCAACGAGGCGACCTTCCGCGATGTCAACGAGGCCCTGAAGCGGGGGCACTGGCCGGGAGAGGAGGCCGTGCCGATCGCGTTCCGCTGCGAGTGCGGAAGGCTCGGGTGCAGCCGCCTGATCGAGATGAGCGGCGAGGAGTACGAGCGCGTTCGCGCCCACCCACGGCGCTTTCTGGTGGCCGTCAATCACGACATCCCCGAGGCGGAGACCGTGATCGAGACTCACGGGGACTACGTGGTGGTGGAGAAGCGCGACGCCGCCGGGAACGTCGCCGAAGCCACCGACCCACGCAGCTGACCGCCGTGGCCACGCCCGCGCCCGCGGGGAGGCCGGGCTGACCGCCGCGCCGACATTGCAAAACGCAGGCGCAGCTCGGTGCCGCCGAGCGACCGCTCGACGACCGAAAAGCCGTCGGTCAGGTGCGAGATCAACGCGAGTCCGAGGCCCAGACCGTCGCTCTCGCGGCCGGCGTGGATCCCGCAGCCGTTGTCGGCAATCAGGATCCACAGCTCATCCCCGGCCACCCGGGCGGTCACGTAAATGTGGCCGGTCCTCCACGGGTAGGCGTAGCGCACGACGTTGGTGAGCGCCTCCGAGACGGCGAGGCGGATCTCCTCGAGCTGCTCCGGGCCGGCACCCGCCGCCAGGGCGAAGTCGGTGATCGCGGCGCGGGCCTCAGGGATCGCGGTGGTCACGGCGGGGTAGGACTCGCGCACGGGCATCGGGTCGACATCGATTGATGCCTGTCTGAACTGAGTGACGTGCCCGGGCTCGATTAGGCTCATCGTCGCGCGGTTCCTACCCGTACGGAAGTCTCCGAAAACGTTCGAGGTTTCGGGACCCGCGGCCATGCATGCTCATCCGCCGCCGAGCACGTCGCGCAGGGCCGCCTCGAGGTCCGGATAGGAGAACTTGTAGCCGAGCTCGAGCAGCCTGTGCGGCTCTGCCCGCTGGCCGGTCAGGACGATCGAGGCCATCTCGCCGTAGAGCAACTTGAGGGCAAACCCGGGAACCGGGAGGACGGCCGGCCGGTGCAGAACACGCCCGAGCGTCCGCGACAGCTGGGCGTTGGTCACGGGGGTGGGCGCCGTCACGTTGACCGGCCCCGAAGCCCGCTCGTCATCCACGCAGTGGATCAGCGCGCCGGCGATGTCGTCGATGTGGATCCACGGGACGTACTGCCTGCCCCCCGCGACCGGACCGCCGACCCCCGCCCTGAACGGCGGGAGCATCTTCGCCAGCGCGCCGCCGCTCGGCGACAGCACGACTCCGGTGCGGGCCACCGCCACCCGCCGGGCGGAGGGGCTCGCGGTGGCCTCCTTCTCCCACGCGACGGTGACCCCGGCGAGAAAGTCATCTCCGGGGCCGGCGTGCTCGTCGAGCACCTCCTCGCCGTGCGCGCCGTAGTAGCCGGTGGCCGACTGCGACACGAGCACCCCCGGGCGCCGGTCCTCCGGGATTGCCGCGATGCCGGCGACGAGCGAACGGGTGCTGAGCACGCGCGAGTCCAGGATCTCCCGCTTAACGTCCTCGCTCCATCGCTGGGCGATCGGTTCGCCGAGGAGGTGCACGACGGCGTCGGCGTGCTCGAGCGCGGAGGCGGGGGGAGGGGTTCTCAGCGGATCGGCCCATGTGACCAGCTCGACCCCGTCTCCGAGCTTGGAGCGGCCGCGGTCGGGATCGCGGGTGAGTCCGATCACGTGGTCCCCGCGCGACCGCAGGGCGCCGGCGAGGGTGCTGCCGATCAGGCCCGTAACGCCTGTGATGGCGACTCTCATCCGGACGAGCATAGGCTTCGCGCCGCGGCGGCGCAGGACGCGGCGATCGTCCACCTCGCGGACGGGGCCGCGCGGTCTACGCGATGACGGGCGCCTCGCGCCAGACCACGTGGTCTGGCGTGGACAGCAGCGGGGTCCACAGTCGCGCACCATCGATGTAGTAGTGGGTGACCTGGCTCCGGCGGGTGCTGCCGGGGACGCGCACGGGCGAGCCGCCGTGGAGCAGGTTCGCCGCCCACACGACAGCCTGCCCCTTGACGAGCGTGGCGTAGCGGGGCTCCAGCCGCTCGCGTTTGATCATCTCTTCGATGTAGGGCTCATACCGAGCCTCGTACTCCGCCTGGGAGACGGATTCCCGGCCGGCCTCGACCTCGATTCCGACCTCGCTCGGAGACGCATAGGGCAGCTTGTGCGAACCCTGGTAGTAGACGAGCGGCCCGCAGTCCATGTCGATGTCCTCCATCGCCACCCACACGCCGCACACAAGCCCGGGCGGCTCGGTGTTGAAGTGGACCGCATCGGCGTGTGGGCGCTGCTGGGTGCCGAACTTGAAGTTCAGGGTCTGAAATGGGTGCGCTGGACGGTCGTAGAGCGTGGCGAGCAGCTCGAGAACCGCGGGCGCGAGCGCGATCCGCTTGACGTTGGCCGAGATGCTCCAGGCGTCGGTCGCTCGTCCGACGTCCGACACGGGTGGGTGTCGGAGAAACGGGGCCCACCGACGGGGAGGCCCGAGCTCAACGTCGGCGATGGCACCGTCGATGACCCTGTCGGGGATCTTCGGATCGAAGGTGAGGATGCCGTCCCGCTCGAACGCCTGCCGCAGCCCCGCGTCCGGCCTCGGAGGCCGTCGCGCTCACCCGGTCTCCGGGACGCCGGCCAGGGTCCCGTCGAGTGCGGGCGTCCGGCGCGCGGGGGCGAGCCGGGGCACGAGCAGTCCGGACAGCACGCACACGACGAGGAACACCGTGGCCATGACGTAGCTGTCGGTGAACCCGGTGACGGTGGGATACCCGTGGGCCGTGTTGTTGGCGATGAACGTAGCCGAGAGCTGTCCGCCCAGCGCCCCGCCGAGGGTTCGCATCACGGTGTTCATGCCGCTCGCCACACCGGTCTGAGTCGGCGGGACCGCCTGCACGATCAGGTTGCCCAGGGCGGCGAAGGCGAGGCCGATCCCGATGCCGAGCAGAGTGGTCGTGATCAGCATCTGGTAGGGGTGCTGGTGGGCGACGACGGCGAAGCCGAACGCCGTTCCCGAGATCGCGGTCCCGCACACGAGCGCGGACTTGGAGCCGAAGCGATGGGCGATCCGCCCTGCCCCGGCTCCGAGCAGCCCCATCGCCAGTGCGCTCGGCAGCAGGTACAGGCTTGAGACGACGGTCGAGGCGCCAAACCCGAAGCCCGTGCTCTTCGGCAGCTGGGCAAACTGCGGGAACACGATGAACGAGGCGTACATGCCCGCGCCGAGGAGGAAGGCAGACAGATTCGTCGTCCACACGCCACGGATCCGCATCATCGTCATGTCGACGAGCGGCACGGGGCTGCGCACCTCGACGACGATCCAGGCCACCGTGAATGCGATGCCGACGGCGAACAGCCCGAGCGTCTTGGGGCTCCCCCATCCCCACGAGGTTGTCTGAGCGATCGCGATCAGCACGCCGCTGATGCCGATCGCCATCAGGCTCGCCGCCAGCCAGTTCACGCGGCCGGGCGCGCGAACCGGCGACTCGGGGATGAACCGCCAGGTGAAGTAGGCGGCCACGAGCGTCACCAGCAGTGGGATCCAGAACAGCCAGTGCCAGCCGAGGTGCTCGTCGATCAGCGCCCCTGCGACGAGCCCGATGCCCGCGCCGATGCCGAGGATCGAGGACATCAGGCCGATGCTGCCAGCGACCTTGTCGGGCGGGAACTCGTCCCGCGCGATCGAGAAGGCGAGCGGGAAGATGCCGCCGGCAACGCCCTGGATCACGCGGGCCACGATCAGCATCGCGAGCGTCTGCGAGACGGCGGCGAGCAGGGTCCCGACTGCGAGCACGCCGAGCGTCCACAACAGCAGCCGCTCCTTGCCGTATATGTCCCCGAGCCGGCCGATGATCGACGTCCCAACCGAGGCCGAGACGAGGAACGAGGTCAGGAGCCAGGTCACGCCGGTCTCGTTCGTGTGCAGGCTGTGCTGGAACGAGGGCAGGGCCGGGATCACCGCCGAGCTCAGCACAGCGTAGGCGAGCCCGGCCATCGAGAGAACGGTGAGAATCAGCGTCGGGTGCACGCGCTCTGAGCGATGCGACTCGCCGGACATGGCAATAACCGTAGCGTGCCTCCGCCTTGGGCCGGGGTGCTTGCTGGGAGGCGGGCGTCCGGCCGGCCGAATCCGTGCATGGATTGCGCCGGACGCGTAGGGTGAACGGCGCGGATGACGCTGACCGGCAACAGATCGGACTCGCGCCACGGCGAGCTCGAGGCGGCGGCCGCCGAGGCGGCCGGTCTGGCCGCCGAGGCCGCAGTGGCCAACGAGCGCGCCCGCCGGCTCACTCCCGACCTGGTCGAGGCGCTGCGCGCCCGCAGCCTGCTTCGCCTGTGCGTGCCGGACACTCTCTCCGGGCCCCAGGCGCCTCCGGACGTCACCCTGCGCTGCGCCCAGATCATCGCGCGCGGCGACGGATCGACCGGTTGGTGCGTGTCGATCGCCGCCACGAGCAGCCTGCTGTCGGCATATCTGCCGGCCGACGCCGCCGCCGAGGTGTTCGGCGCTCCCGACTTGGTCGCCGCGGGTGTGTGGGCGCCGACCGGCGTGTCCGTGCCGGCCGACGGCGGCTACCGAGTCTCCGGGCGGTGGGCGTACTGCAGCGGGATCACGCACTCGGGCCATCTGTTCGCCGGGACCGTGGTCAAGCGGGGGACGGACGCGGGGGACGGACCGCCGGAGCTGCGGATCGCCGCGATCCCGGTCGCGGAACTCGAGGTCCTCGACACCTGGCACACGAGCGGTCTACGCGGGACCGGGAGCCACGACGCGGTCGCCGACGACGTGTTCGTCCCGGCCTCCCGGACCCTGTCGCTGCTCGAGGGCCCGCTGGTCGTCGACGCCCCGCTCTACCGCTTCCCGATCTTCGGTTTCTTCGCCCTGTCAATCGCCGCCGCGGCGCTGGGGATCGCGCGCGGGGCGATCGACGAGCTGGTCGAGCTGGCCGGCTCGAAGATCGGCCAGGGCTCGAGGCGGTCGCTGGCCGAGCGAGGCTCGACGCAATCCGCCGTGGCCGCGGCGGAGGCGACGTTGCGGGCCGCCGAGGCGCTGTTCTATGGCGCGATCGCAGAGGCCTGGTCGGCGGCGCAGGCGAGCGATCCGGTGCCGCTGGAGGCGCGGATGTCGCTGCGCCTGGCTGCCACGCACGCTGTGCAGAGCGCCGCGAGCGTGACGCGTTCGATGTACGACCTGGGCGGCGGCAGCGCGATCTACGAGGACTCGCCGCTCCAGCGTCGCCTGCGCGACGCGCTGACGGCGACGGCGCACTTCCAGGTCAATTCGGCGAGCTGGGAGCTGCCCGGCCGGCTGCTGCTGGGCCAGCCGGCGCGGATCGAGATGCTGTGAGCGGCTACCTCCAGACCCGCACGTAGTCGACCGACGTCGTCGCGGGGAGGGGTGTGGTTGCCGGGTTGAAGGCGTTGCCGTAAACGCCGAGCGCCTGCGTGAGCGCGACGAAGAACGGCTGGTCGAATGGCTCGGGGCTCGAGAGCCCGCCGTCCGGTACGTAGTCGTCGACCAGGCACGGGTTGCCGTTGATCGTGATCGTCAAGTTCCCGGGCGCCCACACGACCGCATAGTCGTTGTATTGCGTCAGAGAGATCTGGCAGTCGCCGGTGCCGGTGTTCGTGGCGGACGAGGCATCGACCGTCAAGGGATCGAAGTTGTAGTGGACGTACGGGACGTCGAGCGACGGATACGAGCTGTAGAACTCGGAGAAGTCGACCTCGCCCGAGTCGGGCCACGTCGATCCGTACCTCGAGGAGTTGACCGGCCACAGCCACAGCGTCTCCTGCAGTCCCGCGGCGGTCGTCTGGGGCAGCAGCGCCCGGACCTCGAACCGGCCGTAGGTCTGGTTGAAGTTGGTGTCGGTGCTGACCATCCCGCTCGTGTACTGGGTCGTGAACCAGCCGCAGGTGAACGGCCCCGCCTCGCGTCGGACGGTCAGGTGCAGCGCGCCACCGGAGACCGAGATGTTGTTGGGCGAGTTCACGTAGCACGCGTGATCGCCGTCGGGGCCCGAGACGAAGCCGCTCGTAGCGGTCTCCTGAGGCACCCACCACGACGCGTTGAGCGCCGAGGCGTCGCCGGTGCTGGAGTCGAACTCGTCGTCGAACGAGCAGGTCCACTGACTACCGTCCGGCTTCGGCACGGGCACCTCGCCGCCGCAGGTCTGGGGCGGCTGGCGGTAGCGGGGGGTCGCGTCGGCGCGACCAGGCAACGCGGCACCGAGGACGACCACGACCAGGCATCCGACGAGGCGCACGGCTCCACCCAGTGCCCAGTCCCGCAGTCGCATCCAAGCCTCCGTCTCGGCCATTTCTCCGTACAGGTCCTGAGGTCCCTGCCCAGGCGCGGACGGAAAAATACACAACCAGCAACCGCCGTTGCGCCGTACGCACGGATGTTGCACTGAATTTCGGTGGCGTGGGCGCCGCCGCGAACTTCGGCAATTCAGGGGCACCCCCTGCCCGTGAATCGCCATTCATCGCGCGCGCGGGGGCGGCAGACGGTCCTACACCAGCATCGGCAACGCCGGCACCGACCCGCTGATGCTCGTGCCGACGCCGGGGACCGAGTTGATCGAGAGCTCGCCGCCGACGGCACCGATCCGGTCCTGCATGTGACGGAGGCCGATCCCGTCGGTGAACTCGCGGGGATCGAAGCCGAGGCCGCGGTCGCAGACCTCGAAGCGGATCAGCTGGCGGTCCTGGACGAGCCGGATCGAGATGGCGGATCCAGCGCCGGCGTGCTTGCTCGCGTTCTGGAGCGCCTCGAGGACGCAGAAGTACACGGCCGACTCGACCTCGGCGGAGTAGCGGCCTACGCACTGGGCCTGAACTGTCACCGGTCCGGGGGCCCGTCGAGCCGCCGAGCGCAGCGCGTCGACGATTCCCAGGTCGGCTAGCAGGTGGGGGTGCAGATCGTGGGCGAGCGCGCGGAGCTCGTCGATCGCGAGCTCGAGCTCCCGATCGAGCTCCACGAGCAGTTGCGCACCCTGCGGGCAATCACGCTCGAACAGGTCGTGGACGTCGCCGAGCCTCACGCGGAGCGCGACGAGCCGCTGCTGCGCCCCGTCGTGCAGGTAGCGCTCGATTCGCTCGCGCTCGAGGTCGGCCGCCGCGATCGCGCGGCGCCGGGAGCGACGCAGCTCGGACTCGATCCGCCGCCACTGGCTCGCCATCTCCGACGCCGCGTTCACGATTAGCGTGAAGTTGCGGTCGCCGATCAGAGACGGGTCGACCGACATCGGCGGCTCCTTGTCGTCAGAGGCGTGCTGGGCAGCGCCGTTTGATCCAAAATCGTCTTGCGCTGCACGTCCCATTGGGTGAACAATGGCGGGTGGGACCGAATGCGCATCACACCGATGGGGTGAAATCATGTCCGTAGTTTCCACGTACCCGGGTTGTTAACGAACGCGGATGCCGCTCTGAAGGCCGCTCTCGATACTCGGTTGGCGAAATCGGAGCGACGGGCAGCACTCATGAGTTTCGAGAAAGACCCCCCACACCAATCCTCTGAGAACGGCGGAGCGCCGATCGGCGTGGTGATCGTCGAGGACTCCTACCTGATCCGAGAGAGCCTCGTTCACCTGCTCTCGGGCGACGGCCGGGTGGAGGTGGTGGGGGTGTGCGGCGACTCCAACAAGCTGGGCGCGCTGATCGAGCGAACCCGGCCGCGGGTGATCGTGACCGAGATCCGCGTGCCCCCACGGCGTGGGCCCGAGGGCATCAGGATTGCCCGGAGGTTGCGCGAGACCCATCCGGAGCTCGGCGTGCTCATCCTCAGCCAGTACGGCGACCCGGCATATGCGGAGTCGCTGCTCGAGACCGGCGCGAGCCATCGCGGCTACCTGCTCAAGGAGCGGATCCGTCATCGCGAGGAGCTGCTCGAGGCGATCGAGGCGGTGGCGCGGGGCGAGTCGGTGTTCGACCCGAAGCTCGTCGAGCTCCTGATCAGGGCACGCGGCCGGGCCGAGCAATCGCCGCTGCGGGGACTGACCCCGCGCGAGCTCGAGCTGCTCAAGCTGCTGGCCGAGGGGAAGAGCAATGCAGCGATCGCGGCGTCGATGGTGCTGACCAAGCGGGCGGTCGAGAAGCACGTGAACTCGATCTTCGTCAAGCTCGGACTACCGGCGACCGACTCCGATCACGTGAGCCGTCGCGTCAAGGCGGCGCTCATCTTCCTGGCCGAGCAGGAGGAGAGTCCTGAAGACCTCGGCTCGCTGAGCCTGGAAACCGGCGGGCGAGCGCGTGTGTCGTGACCTGCGCCAGCGCCCCGCCCAGCAGCGCGCCGGCCACCACGTCCCCCGGGTAGTGGACCCCGGTGTGGACGCGCGAGTAGCCGACCAGCGCGGCGACGAGGCGTAGCGGGAACGAGGCGGCGGGGAGCACGGCGCCGACGCCGCTGGCGAATGCGAACGCCGCCGCTGAGTGGCCGGACGGGAACGAGGCCGAGGTGGGCATCGGGATGTGCCGCTCGGTCGGGACGGTTCCGAGCTGATCCGGGCGCGGACGTCGTACCAGGTGCTTGAGCCCGAGGTTCATCGAGGCCGAGGTGACCGCAACCGAAGCCAGCCCCGACCTGGCCGCGGAGCGTCCGCGACGTCCCCCGAAGGCGGCGAGCAGCGCGGCCGCGGCGATCGAGATCCGCGAGTAATCGGCGGCCCTCGATAGCCGGGAGAGCGAGCGGTCGAGCGACTCGGTCGGCGTCTGCGCGATCGCATCGTAGACGGCTGTATCGACCCTGCCGGCCTCTCGCAGCCACTCCTTGGCCGGATGTGAGGATCGAGCCGGCTCCGCCACGGATCGTCAGGACGTCTCGAGCAGTCCGGCGGCCGAGGCCGCACGGACGGCCTCGGAGCGCGACGAGACACCGAGCTTCTGGTAGACCGCGTGGACCTGCGTCTTGACTGTGTTCGAGGAGACGTGCAGCCGGTCGGCGATCTCGCGGAACGAGTAGTGCGTGGGGAGGAAGCGCAGCACGCGGAGTTCGGCCGTGGTCAGCGACGACGCGCCGCTGAGCGCGGTCTCGGCGTGCGTGTCGATCTGGCCCCAGGCGGCGTCGAGCCAGCTCGGAAACACGGTCGCGTCGGGCGCCCTGCGGGCCAGCCGCGAGGCCATGGCCAGGAGCGCGCGGGCGTCGGTGATGTCGGCCAGGACGATCAGTGTGCGGGCGAGCAGGATGCGGCTCTGGGCTCCGAACCATGGGGCCAGGTCGTCATGGCTGTGGAGCAGCGCCGAGCAGCGTCGTGCGTGGGCCTTGGCCTCGTCGACGCGCGATGCCACTGCGGACACGTACGCATAGACGGCGAATACGATCGCCGAGGCGGGATAGTCAGAGAGCTGTCTGTCCTCGGTGATCCGCAGGGCCCGCATGGCCAGATCGTCGGCCTCGTCCCAGGCGCCGGCGTCGATCTCGATCGCGGCGCGCCCCGCCAGGCACAGAGCCGCAGCGTGCGGGGTGCGCCCAGCCGTTCCGTCCGAGCCCAGCGTGTACAGGCGTCGCGCATCGGCGCGATCGCCCGCCAGCAGTGCCGCGGTTCCGCGCAGGAAGCTGACGCTCGGTTGCCATGGGCTGTGGTCGGGCAGCAGGCGCGCCGCGCGATCGGCGTTCTCGCGCATCGCGGCGACCCCGCCAACGGCGCACCAGGCGTCGATGACCGCGCTCGCGGCCGCCAGCTGATCCGCCTCCGCGGCATCCTCGGACTCACGCGCTCTCGCCTCGTCGGCTGCGGCGCGCCAGCGCATCGCGTCCTCGATGCTCCCGTGGGCCAGGTGGGCGTACGCGGACGCCAGCGAGAGGCGGTCGGAGCTCTCGAGCTGGTGCTCGCTGAAGCTGGCCAGCCAACCCTCGACGCGACCGAGGCGACCACGCTCGAGGTAGCCGGGGAGGCTGTCCCAGAGGAGCTTGCCGACGCGTTCGACGTCACCAGCCGCGACGGCGTGGTCGATCGCGCGGTCAAGGTCGCCGTGTTCCTCGTACCAGATGCTGGCTCGTTGCTGGAGCGACTGAATCTGGGCCGGCTCGCGTCGGCGTGACTGCCCGAGCAGAGACTGCCTGACCAGGCGATGCAGGCGGTACCACTCGTGGCCCGAATCGATCGCCTCGAGCGGTAGGTTCGAACGAGCCAGGTCGCCGAGTCGCCGGTCGGATCGATGGATCTCGAACACCGAGTCGCACAGCGGGCCCGAGACGCGGTCGAAGATCGCAATCCGGCTCAGAAAGCGGCGCTTTGCCGGTGCGAGCTCGGCCAGGAACTCGTCGTGCACATACTGGACGATGAAGTGGTCGTCGCCGGCGAAGGGCGGCTCGCCGTCATCCGATGCGCGAGTGCGGAGTGACAGGGACGCGAGGTACAGCGCCGCGGGCCAGCCCTCGGTCCGGACGAGCAGCTCATCCAAGGCCGGAGCGGCGAGCTCGAGATCGGCCGCCCGCAGGAGTGCGCTCGCCTCCTCGGACGACATCGCGAGGTCCCTCGCGGTCAGCTCAAAGACCATCCGCTCGGCCCGGAGCTTGCCGAGCGCCAGGTCCGGCTCGGTGCGCGAGCCCAGCGCGATCTGCGATCCGAGCGGCAGCCGCCGGATCAGCGGGTCGAGCACCTGGCGAAGCACCTTGGAGCCGACCACGTGGGCATCGTCGAGCACGAGCAGGAACTGAGAGCCGCTCCAGGCGTCGCGGCCCTCGAACCCGAGCAACGCGAGCGCATCCGCGACGGCATCGAACAGGGCGCGGGCGTCGTCGTGCTCGCGCTGGAGCGTCAGCCATGCGACGGCCCTTGTCTCATCGGCGGCCCACTGGGTCGAGCAGCGTCGTCTTCCCGTATCCGGCCGGAGCGACGAGTAGCGCGAGCGGATGCTCGTGGCTCACGGCCAGGCGTTCGATCAGTTCCGTGCGCCGGACGAGCCCGTCGCCGGGGCGCCGGTCGGCAATCGTTGCCATGGGAGGATCTTGCACGCCGGACAGAGCCCCCACAAGGGCGTACGCCAGCGAGCCGACCACCGTGCGCGCACCCCCGTGCGCACAGTGGTTTTCCGGAGCCCGAGTTGTCGTCGCGGGGCGTGTCACTGACCCGACGCGCTGCGCTCGGCTCTCGGTCAGATACCGAGGATCTTCGCCTTCTCCTTGCTGAACTCCTCGTCGGTGAGGATGCCCTGCTCGTGCAGTTTGCCGAGCTCGGCCAGGCGCTGGGTGTCCTCGCTGGTGATCCCGCTCGGCGATGGCGGGCGGCGGCGGGAGCCGCGGCCGGCGGAGCCGCGGACGCGTCCACCTGACCCTGTTGGTAGGCCTCATCCTGGTCCTCGGCCTGCGACCGGGCGCGGTGCTTTCCGAGCGCGTAGGCACCGCCTCCGACGGCTGCCGCGCGGAGCAGCGGACGTCTGCGCATGAACGGCATGGCGGCTACCCCTCCTCGTCGAGCGCGAGCCCGAGCGCAAGCATGATCTCCGGCGCCGCGGCGACGATCCGCGGTCCGCCGACCTGCGGCGCGACGGCGCGCAGGACGCCGACCAGGTCCTCGGGCGTGACGCCCTCCTCGAGCGCGTTGGCGATCTGCCACGCGTATGACGACGGGGGCGCATCGAGCGCGATCAGCGCGGCGACCTTGACCAGGGCGAACGTACGGCCGTCGAGGCCACTGCCCTCGCGGTTGAGCTCGCGCAGGCCGATCGCGTTCTCGAGCACATCAAGCTTTCCGGCCGCGACGCCGGACAGCGTCGTGTGAGTGTCAGCTCCGACAACAGGCATGTGATCTCCTTTCGTGTTCGTTTTCGACGCGGCCGCCGGCGCGAGCTCCGCCGGCAGCCGCGTCGGCTTATGCCTTCAGGTCAGGAGGCCGCGCCGGCGCCCTCCGGCGGCTTCAGGGCTTCCTGCAGCTTCTGGGTGTCCTCGTCGGACAGCGAGGTCTTGATCACGGTTCCGCCGTACTGCTCGAGCGCTGCGGTGGCCTTGTCCGGGGTCACCTGCTCGATCACCATGAACAGAGCCGACGTGCCCGGCTTCAGGTACTCGCGGACCTGCTCCTGGAACGCCTTGTCGATCCCCTTCTCACCGAGGTGGCCGAACAATGCGCCGAGCCCGGCACCCACCGCCCAGCCCGCAAAGGGGATGAAGAACAGAAGTCCGAAGAGGAGGCCCCAGAAGCCTCCCCAAACGGCACCACCGGATGTCGATGCGCCGCCATGGCTCGTGTGGACGTGGTACTTGCCCTCGGCGTCGCGTTCGATCGCTGCAACCTGATCGGCCTGGATGATCAGCTCCTGCTCGAGACGACCGACCGTCGCTCTGGCCTGTTCCGCAGTTCCCTGGTCCGGATAGCCGATCGCAACCAACGTTGCCATACGGTCTCCTTTCTGTGTGTTGGGTTCAAGATCCGGCGCTCACCTTAGCCACGTCGAGCTCTGGGGTGGAGACACCGACAGAAACGTTGCCCAGTCGATCCGGATCGGTCATCACCCCAATCGGGTGAGCGGCATGGCGTCACAGCAGGCCGGCGATGCCCTTGGCCACGAGCAGGGTGCCGATCACCGAGAGGCCAGCGACGGCGAACCGGCGCCCATGGCGTCCGATCCACGCCTTCATCCGCTCGATCGCCACGGGCGTCCATTTCGGAGCCACCGCGAAGCTGAGCAGCGGGCGCCTCGAGCAGGAGCAGCATCACCAGGTTGAAGCCGATCACGGTCAGCACCGTGGCCGGGACCGCGTAGTTCAGCGAGTCGATCCGGGCCAGGCCCGCGAGGTACGACGCCCCGGGCAGAGTCAGCATCGCACCGATCAGGAACGTCGTGCGAGGCGAGCCCCTGCTCACCGCCTGCTGCCAGCGCGGTGGCTTCTTGTCCTCCTTGGACTTCCGGCTGCGGCGCTGCGTGACCCGGGTCGGGCGACCGGAGCCGATCACGAACGCGATCGTCAGTGCGATCCCGCCGAGTGCGAGATCGGCAGCCGGGCTCAGCGCATGCTGCGTCGTGCTGGTCGCGCCCGACCCCTCGAGCGCGAACACGATGATCAGCCCGAGCGTGATGCTCGTCATCAGGGCTCCGGCCAGGTACCCCAGCATCAGGCGCTTGGGGTTGGGCAACAGCAGCATCACCGTCGTGGCCGTGACCAGGGTCGGATTGAACGCAGCCGCCAGTGCGAGGACGAAGACGCGGCCCACTCAGCCCTCCCGGCTCGGCGTAAGCGTGTTCATCTGACCGTCGTTTATCAGGCGTCGCGGCGTCCCGGCGTTCACCCCGATGGGGCGATGACGCGATGTCGCCGAAGATCTGCCCTATGACGATGTCCAGTCAGCACGGACCCGCGCAGCCGTCGATCGTCTGGCTCGGGCATTCGACCGTTCTGATCGAGCTCGACGGCGTGCGGCTGATCACCGACCCCGTGCTGCGCAATCGCATCGGGCCGCTGGTGCGGGTCGCCGATCCTCCTGACGCGGGCGCCGCGCGGGATGTCGACGCCGTGCTGCTCTCGCACCTGCACGCCGACCACGCCGATCTGCCTTCGCTGCGCCGGGTGAGCGGGCAGGCTCCGATCCTGGCACCGACGGGGGCGACCGAGTGGCTGCGGAGCCGCGGGTTTCGGGACGTGCGCGAGCTCGCTCCGGGCGATGAGGCGCGAGTCGGAGACGTGCGCATCGCCGCCACACCGGCGGTGCACGAGGGGCGACGATGGCCGCGCGGTCCGGTCGCCGATGCGATCGGGTTCGCGGTGCGCGGCTCGCGCTCTGCCTATTTCGCCGGCGACACCGATCTGTTCGACGCGATGTCCGAGCTCAGGGGCTCGATCGACGTGGCGCTGCTGCCGGTTTGGGGCTGGGGCCCGACGCTCGGGCCGGGCCACCTCGACCCCGCGCGCGCGGCCGCGGCCGCCGAGCTGATCCGGCCCAGGGTGGCGATCCCGATCCACTGGGGCACGTTCGCCCTCTCCTGGCCCGCGCGGCGGCCCGCGGATCCGCGCCGGCCTGCACGAGAGTTCGAGGCGGCCGTCCGGCGCGCGTCGCCGGAGGTCGAGGTGCGTGTGCTCTCACCGGGTCAGCGGACCGAGCTGTGATGCAAGCGCGATCACCCGCATCGGATGATGCTCTCGTGCCGTGCCCTGGAAGCATGTTCGCCATGCCTACAGCCAGAAGGACGCCCACGCGCCGGCGCAAGCCCCCCGTCGTTCCCCATCTCACGGTCGCCGAGCGGGTCGCGCGCGGCAAGGCGGCTCGGTCCGAAGTGCCCCGCTCGAGCCACGCTCGCTTCGAGCCGCCCGCGACACGCATCGACCCGGTCGACCTGCTCGAAAGCCAGGCGCGCACCCGCGTCCCCGAGCTGGTTCCGATCCGGTACGGCCGGATGCTCGTCTCGCCATTCACCTTCTATCGCGGAGGGGCGATGATCATGGCGCACGACCTGGCCGCGACGCCGCGCTCGGGGCTGACGGTCCAGTGCTGCGGAGACGCCCATCTGTCGAACTTCGGCGTGTTCGCATCACCCGAGCGCCGCATGGTCTTCGACATCAACGACTTCGACGAGACGCTCCCGGGTCCGTGGGAGTGGGACGTCAAGCGGCTCGCCGTGAGCATGCTGATCGCGGCTCGAGACAACGGCTATCGCGCGCGCGACCAGGACGCGATCGTGCTCACGACGGTCAAGCAGTACCGCACGGCGATGCGCGAGTTCGCGGCGATGGAGAACCTTGCCGTGTGGTATTGGCACATCGAGATCGAGGAGCTGCTGCGCGAGCGCAGCGCCGATCTCGCGCCCGTCGACCGTGAAGCGCACCGAGAAGGTGTTGGCCAAGGCACACACCCGTGACAGCATGTCGGCGTTCGCGAAGCTGACCCATCTCGTGGACGGCGAGCCGCGGATCGTCGACCAGTCCCCCCTGATCGTCCCGCTCGACGTGCTCGCGCCGGGAGAGGAGCGCGATTTCCTCCTCGGGGAGCTGGGGAGGCTAGTGCGGCAGTTCCGCCAGAGCCTCGAGTTCGATCGCCGGGTCCTGCTCGAGGAGTTCCGCCTCGTCGACTTCGCGCGAAAGGTCGTGGGCGTCGGCAGTGTCGGCACGCGCGCGTGGATCGCGCTGCTGATGGGGCGCGACTCGAATGACCCGCTGTTCCTCCAGATGAAGGAGGCGGAGGCGTCGGTGCTCGAGGAGGCCGCCGGGCCGAGCCAGTTCAAGAACCATGGTGAGCGGGTCGTCACCGGACAGCGCCTGATGCAGGCTTCCAGCGACATCTTCCTCGGTTGGCTACATGTGAAGGCCGGCGCGGATGGCAACCCCCGCGATTTCTACGGCCGCCAGCTGAAGGACTGGAAGGGCTCGGTGGAGATCGATCAGATGATCCCGGCCGGCATGACGATCTACGGCAGGCTGTGCGGCGCGACGCTCGCCCGAGCTCACGCGCGCAGCGGAGATCGGATCGCGATCGCCTCCTACCTGGGTGGCGGGGCGAAGTTCGATCAGGCGATCCTCGAGTTCTCGCGCGCCTACGCGGATCAGAACGAGAGCGACTACAAGGATCTCGCGAAGGCGGTCAAGTCGGGCCGGATCGCCGCCGAGACGGGCGTGTGAGGCGCCGATGACCGCGCGCAGACTGTGGGCGCTGGCGTCGCTGCTGCTGTTCGCCGTAGCGGTCGTGATCGCCGTCGTGGTTGCCGTGACGCGCTTCCCCCGCGGCCTGTCCGTGCTCGCCTGCCTCGTTCTGGCCGCGCTGGCGGCGTGGGAGGCGGTGAGCCGGCGCGGCGCGGCCCGAACCGTTCTTGCGGCGATCGCGGCGGTGTTGGTCATCGGCGCGCTGGTCCTTGTGTTCGTCGAGGGCAAGCTGCTGCTCGACGTGCTCGTCGTGGTCGCCTTCCTGGCCTCCCTCGCGGCCGCTCGGACGGCCCTTCGCGTCCACGTGAAGCTTCCGCCCGCCAAGCCACCGGAGCACGCGGTCCTGTTCTACAACCCGAAGTCCGGCGGCGGCAAGGCGGCCAAGTTTCACGTCGCTGAGGAGGCGGAGAATCGCGGGATCAAGGCGATCGAGCTGCGGCTGGGGGACGATCTCGAGCGTCTGGTCCGCGACGCCGTCGCCGCCGGAGCCGACGGTCTGGCGATGGCCGGCGGCGATGGGTCGCAGGCGGTCGTGGCGATGGTCGCGGCCGAGACGGGGCTCCCGTACGCGTGCATCCCGTCGGGGACGAGGAATCACTTTGCGCTCGACCTGGGCGTCGACCGCGACGACGTCGTCGGGGCGCTCGACGCGTTCGTCGACGGCGGCGAGCGTGTGGTCGACCTTGCCGATGTCAACGGCCGCGTGTTCGTCAACAACGTGTCGCTGGGCCTCTATGCCGAGGCGGTGCAGAGCGAGGGCTACCGCGACGCGAAGCTCCGCACGTTGCTCAACACGGTCCCGGACGTCATGGGTCCGGAAGCCAAGCCGCCCGCGATCACCTGGACCGGCCCGCACGGAGCGGAGTCGGGAGTGGCGATCCTCGTCTCGAACAACCGCTACCGGCTCGGTCGTGCTGTCGCCTCGGGCACGCGTCCCCGCCTTGACCGGGGGCTGCTTGGGATTGCGGTGATGGGGCGGAGGGGCGGCGACGGCTCTGCACAGGGCGCCGGCCTCTCCTGGGAGCAATGGACGGCGCCCGTGTTCGAAGTCGAGTCAGGGGCTTCGGTGGCGGCTGGGATCGACGGCGAGGCGGCGATGCTGGAGCCGCCCCTGCGCTTCCATACTCGTCCCGGCGCGCTGCACGTTCGGATCGCCCGCATCCACCCCGGCGCTTCACCGTCGGCAGACGCGCCCGATTCGGCCGGCGGCACGATCGGTGTACTCGCGCGGATCGTGCTCGGCCGAGACCCGGCCGCGTCGCACTGAGCCACTGCGGCTGGCTCGGCTCGGCTCGGCTCGGCGAACGCTCAGCTCCCCCCGGCCTTTCGATCCTTCATCTCCTGCTTGAACGGATCCGGCGCGGCTCCCTTCGGCGCCTGGGCCTCGAGGGCCTGGCGGACCTCGGCCAATGCTTCGCGCTGCTTCTTGGTGACGGTCGGAAACCTGGGGTCCACGTCCATCAACGTGTGGACGAGTACCGAGGCGGCGGCGATCCGCGCAAACCACTTGCGATCGGCGGGGATCACGTGCCAGGGCGCCCACTCCGTGCTCGTGTTCGAGAGCATTTCCGAGAATGCCTTCTGGTAGGCGTCCCACTTGGTGCGCTCGCGGACGTCGGCGTTGGAGAACTTCCAGTTGTGGTCGGGAAGGTCGAGCCTTCTCAGGAAGCGGACGCGCTGTTCCTCCTTCGACAGGTTCAGGAACAGCTTCACGATCCGGAAGCCGTTGTCGCTCAGATAGCGCTCCCAGTCGTTGATCTCGCGATAGCGTCGCTGCCAGACGTCACCCTTCGTCGCGTGCCCGGGGAGGTTCTGACGCTCGAGGTTCTCGGGGTGGACCCGTACCACGAGCACCTCCTCGTAGTGGGAGCGGTTGAAGATCCCAATGTCGCCACGCCCGGGCAGGCGCCGCGCATAGCGCCACAGGAAGTCATGGTCGAGCTCCTCCGCCGAGGGAACCTTGAAGCTGTGCACCTCCACGCCCTGTGGGTTCACCCCGCTCATCACGTGACGGATCGTCCCGTCCTTGCCCGCGGCGTCGAGGGCCTGGAGGACGACCAGGATTCCCCACGTGTCCTGGGCGGCCAGCCGCGCCTGATACTCGCTGAGGAGCCGCACGCCCTCAGCCAGCAGCGCCCGGCCGTCCTTCTTCTTTCTCACGCCGGCCTTGAAGGACGGATCGAAATCCTTGGCCAGCGTGACCTTGGCTCCAGGCTCGACGCGGAACGGCGCTATGAACTCCTCGAGCCGTCTCTGACGCTTGTCCTCCATCGCAGCTCAGGACTCGTCGGGGCCGGCCAGCGCGGGGCGAGGGGGTGACGTCCGGGCACGGCGGCTGGCCAGTCGGGCGGCGATGCGCTCGAGCAGTGCGTCGGCCCGGCCGGAGCGACTGCGCACCTCCGACTCCACCTGGTCGACAAAGCCGAGGCTCTGCTGGGTGATCGCCGCATTGACGGCGGGGCTGGCCGCGACCTCGTCGACCAGTCGCCACAGCGCCGGGCTGGCCAGCAGCCGATCGATGAATTCGTCGAACAGGCCGCTGTCGAAGAAGCTGTCGATCACCTGGTGAGCCACCGGGCTCGAGAGGACGCGGTCGACCGCGTCCTGCGCGCGCGGGCTGTCGAGTGCCGCGCCGAGCAGCCGCTCGAGCTCGCCGCTGTCGACGACGCGCTGGGTGACGTCGAGTCCGGCGTCGACCGCCACCGACGCGACACCAGCGAGCGGCCGGAGGGCGATCGACGCCGCGCGGCCGCCGATCGCGGCCAGCGGTCGGAGGGGACTTTGCCCCTGGGAGGCTCTCGGATCGTCGCTCATCGGGCCCTTGTGCGTTGCATTGTCACAGTATTGGACGCCGTGGATATCACCCCATTGAGGCGATGCCAGGCGGGGGCAGCCGGGCCAGGATCGACTTCAAACAAGTACAGCGAGGGATCCGATGAGCCCGAACGACGCAGAGAAGACTGAGCCGGACACGCCTTCCGACAGCGGTGGGGACACGCAGCCGACGAGCGCGAGCGCGTCCGAGGCGCCCGGGACGCCGAGTCCCACGGAGCCGGCCGCGACGTCCGAGGCGCCAGCGCACGCTGCCGACGCCCCCACGACCCCGATCGACCCCGTCACGGCCACCCCGGCCGCCGAGCAGCACATCCGACGCGGCCGGCTCATCTGGATCAACGTGCTGATCGGCATCACCACGCTGCTCGCCGTGGTGGCGATCTTCTCGATCTGGGCCAACCGGCTCCTCTTCAACCCGGACAACTGGGAGAACACGAGCACTCAGCTCCTGCAGAACAGCGACATCCGCAGCGCGACCGCGAACTACGTGGTCGATCAGATCTACGCCAACGTGAACGTAGCCGGCCTACTCGGCCAGAAGCTGCCGCCGCAGCTGCAGCCGCTGGCCGGACCGGCCGCCGGCGCGCTGCGCAACGCCGCCGTCCAGGGCGTCGAGCTCGCGCTGAGCCGCCCTCGCGTCCAGAGCCTGTGGGCTACCGCGAACCGGGCCGCGGATCAGACGTTCATCACCGTCGTCAACGGCGGCAAGGGTCCGGTGGGGGTGAAACAGGGGGTGGTGACGCTCGATCTTGCATCGATCGTCGACAACGTCGCCACCCGGCTGGGCCTGCCCTCGGACCTCGGTGCGAAGCTGCCGCCCTCGGTCGCGAACCTGACCGTGCTCAAGTCAGATCAGATCAAGCTGGTCCAGAACGGCGGCAAGGCGGTCAAGGGGCTGGCCCTGCTGCTGACGATCCTCGTCCCGCTGCTGTACGCGCTGGCGATCTTCCTCGCGCGCAACCATCGCAGGCGGACCCTGATGACGGTGGGTCTGGCGATCATCTTCGCCGGCGTGATCGGACTGCTCGGGCGCTCGCTGCTCGAATCGCAGATCACCAACTCGCTGGTCAAGGACGCCTCGGTGCGACCCGCCGCGCAGGCGACGCTCGCGATCAGTACCTCGATGATCAACGAGATCTCGGGAGCCTTCATCCTGGTCGGGATCATCGTCGTCCTGGCGGCGTGGTTCGCCGGCCCGGGACGGTTGGCGACGTCCGGTCGGCGGGCGATCGCACCGACCCTGGAGGATCGTCCGGGCTGGGCGTTCGGCATCGTGGCCGGGGTGATGGTCCTGGTCTTCATCATCGACCCGATCCCGGCCACGGGCAAACCGGTCGGAATGCTCGTCTTCTTCCTGCTGGCGATGTTCGGCACCGAGGTCCTGCGCCGGCAGACGGCGCAGGAGTTCCCCGACGCGCGCGCCGGCGAGGCGACGGCGGCGATGCGGGCACGGGTCGAGGGCTACCGCGAGCGACGCCAGCGCGACAAGTCGTCCTCGGCGGGGCGAGGGCGATTCGCTCCCGCAGCAGCTCGAGCGGCTCAAGACGCTCCGGGATGAGCACGCGATCTCCGATGAGGAGTACGCGGCCGCGAAGAGCCGCCTGCTCCAGGGGGCGTGAGCGCGGTCGGGCGCGCGCGGGGGGGCGCGGGGTCGCGCGGGGCGCGGGGGCTCGCGGGTGGGCGGGCATAACCTCGGAAACCGGGCGCCACGGGCGCACGCATGCACGATTAAGTCTGCTCAGCAGACCCAAACCGCCATCCTCGCCCCGCCAGAGCCGAGTTTCCGAGGTAACTCACGCCTCCGACCGCGCCGGAGCCGTACTAACGCAACAAATTGGACCGGCCGAGGCGAGGGAGGCTGAAAAGTCCTCGTGGCGGGGAGTTTTGGACCTCGGTCGCCCGGGCCGACACGATTTGCTGCATTAGTCCCGGCGCGCCGGCGCCCACCGGGCGCCGGCGCCCAGACGCCCGCCTCCCGCCCAGCCCCCCGCCCGCGTCACCCGCACTTGGATGACGTCGCGCTGGCGAAGTTCTTGATCGCCGTCACGCTGGCGGTTGCCTCAGTGGCCATTGTCGCCAGCGTCGCGGGTGAGGGCGAGGCGGAGAGTTGGTTGGCCGTGCTCACGAGGGCGTTGACGGAAGTCTCCATCGCACTGGTTTCGCTCGGGAAGTCGCTCTTGGCCGAGCTCACGACCGTCTTGGCGTCGCTCTGGATCTTCTGGACGGCCGACTTGACCGAGCTGAGCCCGTTCTGGACGACGTTGACGTTCGTGAGGGCCTGAACGGACGTCTTGAGGTTGGCGACGCTCGAGCAGTAGGCGGGCTTGCTGCTCCCCCCGCACCCCGCGACCAGCACGAGCGAGAGGGTCGCGGCGCTCGCAGCGACCGACCGGCGAAGGCCGGCCGCGGCAGTAAGGCGATGCTCTCTTGACGGCGATCGGGGGTGCGAGGGAGGCATGGTCAGGCCTACATCGGGGGTGGGGGAGCCGTGGGGCGGACCTCTGACGCACTGCGGGTCGGAGCGCCGCTCATGTCGTCCGGGTCGCCGAAGATGGCCAGGCCGTGGATGATGTACAGGCTCAGCGCGAACACGGCCAGCGACCAGAACGGGTAGGCGGGCAGATCGAGCAGGGCGCCGATCGCGACGAGCGCGGCGGCGAACATCCCGAACCAGCGTCCGAACGCGCCTCCTGCGAACAGGGAGAGGGACGCGGCTCCCTCGAGCACTCCGAGGATCAGGGTGACCCAGCCCCACGTCTTCAGACTGCCGAAGACGTAGTGGGTGTTGGTTGTGTGATTGAAGAAGTGTGAATTCCCGATCGCGGCGATTCCGTAGATGATGTTGAGCACAGCACCGACCATCAGCAGCACAGCCGCGAAGATGGCTCGGCCGAGGCCTCGGACTTCGTCCATGTCAAGTACTCCTTTGATGTCGAATGCCGGCCGACATGGCCGTGATCGGGACGTTGGCGCACGGTGACCTTGCCTGCGTCACCCGGAATGGGTGACGCGGTACTTTCCCAACCATGCCCCAGTTCGCTCCCGAGGACTTCGCACGGCGGATGTCGGCCGCGGCCGCGGCCGCCCGCGACGCGGGGCTGGCTGGGGTGCTCGTCGCCCCCGGGCCCGATCTCGTCTACTTCACCGGCTACGCGCCGTTCGCGATCACTGAGCGGCTCACGCTGCTCGTGATCGGCGCCGCAGGCGATCCGGCGCTGATCGTCCCGATCCTCGAGCGCTCGGATGCGCAGAGTGCCCCGGGGCCGAGGCATGCACTTTCATCGAATGGACGGACGGGGAGGACCCCTACGGACTGGTCGCCGATCTGCTCGAGCCTGACGGCGCCTACGCGATCTCGGACTCGGCCTGGGCGATGCATGTGCTCGAGCTGCAGCGCGCTCTGCCGCGCTCGAGCTACGCGTCAATGACTGGAGCGCTGCCGATGCTGCGCGCGATCAAGGACTCCCGGGAGCTCGAGCTGCTCGCTGCGGCGGCGTCCGCGGTCGATGCCTGTGCGGAGGAGATCTACAGCGCCCGGTTCGCCGGCCGGAGCGAGCGCGAGGTTGGGGCCGTGCTGGCGTCGCTGCTACGCGAGCACGGCCACTCCCGGGTGGACTTCACCGTCGTCGGCTCCGGTCCCAACGGCGCCAACCCCCACCATGAGCTGAGCGAGCGGATGATCGAGGTGGGGGACATGGTGGTGCTCGATTTCGGCGGCGTCAGGGATGGCTACGGATCGGACATCACGCGCACCGTGCACGTTGGAGAGCCGACCGCCGATGAACGCGAGGTGTACGAGGTCGTGCGGCTGGCCCAGCAGGCCGGATTCGACGCTGTTCGCCCGGGTGCCGCCTGTGAGGACGTCGATCGCGCCGCGCGCCGGGTGATTACCGACGCGGGTTATGGCGAGCGCTTCATCCACCGCACTGGGCACGGGATCGGGCTCACGGTTCACGAGCCGCCGTACATGATCGAGGGGGAGACCCGGCCGCTGGCACCGGGCATGTGCTTCTCGGTCGAGCCCGGGATCTACCTGGCCGGCCGGTTCGGCGTACGCATCGAGGACATCGTCACGGTCACCGAGGCGGGCGGCCGGCGTCTGAACAACGCCTCCCGCGAGCTGCGAACCGTCGCCTGAGCAACCAAAGGAGTCCGGTCAGGCCGGCATCTGCGAGCCGTGCGAGTGGCCGGCGCCAAAGAGCCGCCTCTCGACACCGGACCGGATCTGGGCGAGACGGCGCAGCGCGGTGGCGAACTCGCGGGCATCGAGATCGGACGCGTCCATCACGGCGATCGCCTCGGACGACGCCGCATTGACCAGGTCGCCGGCCTCGGCGGCATTGGCGTAGGTCAGGTCGCGGGCCAGGGCTGTCGCGTAGAGGTCGACGTCATCGGGCTCTCCCTGGTGGATTGCGGCCATGACCATGCACCGGGAACAGATCTCAACTACGTCGGTTTCGAGCATCCGACCAAGATCGCGGTTCCGGCGTCCGCGGCCATCCGTAGTCATGCGCAAGAAATCCGGGATAGCTACGGAGATCCCGTCGTGTAGGTTTGCTCTGGCATGCCCGATGCGGGTACGAATGACTCGGATGTGACGCGGCGGACATGGCTGGCGGCCGAGCGGACCTGGCTCGCTTGGTGGCGGTCAGGGATTGCCGTCGGCGCGGTGGCGGTTGCGATCGGGCGGTTGCTGCCGGGCCTGGCCCACGGACCAACCTGGCCATTCCGGCTCCTCGGGATCGGCTACGGCCTGCTGTCCGTGGCGATCCTGATCATCGGGGCCGCCCGCCAGCGGCGTGCGAGGGAGTCGCTGCGGCAGGGATCGTTCCAGGAGCTCACGACGCCGACGGTGTCGTGGCTGACCGCGGCGGCGATCGTGCTGTCGGTGGCCTCAATGGTCATCGTCGCGAGCAGCCTGTAGCGGTCAGCCACTGCGGTCGCGCAACGGGCCCAGCGCCGCGCGCGGATCGGCGCCGCGCGGCCGCCTGGCGCCGAGATTCCCGACGATCACCGACACGACCGTGACCAGATAGATCTGGCCCACCAGCGCCTCGGAAACGGACAGCGTGTGACCGAGGTTGGATGCAGCGGTGAGATCGCCGTAGCCGACGGTGGTCAGCGTCGTGAAGCTGAAGTACAGGCAATGCGCGACTGTGACCTGGGCGCTCTGGGCGAAGAAGGTGCCGTCGATCCGTCCGATTGCGCTGTAGAGGGCCGCGTAGAACATCCCCAGCAGCAGGTACAGGCAGAGCACGCCGAACACCGCCTCGATCGTCACCCGCTGCCGGGCGCGGAGCGTGCGCACGATCCCCACCACGATCGCCGGCGGGGCGAACGTCACGAGCAGCATGTTGGCGAGCCGGGTGACGGCTCCGTCGGCCTGGCCGAACAGGGTCTCCAACAGGCTCAAAAGTACGAGCAGGCCGGTGAGGATCGCGAACGGCGTCCTCACTCTCGGCTTCGCCTCGGCCACGGTGAGCGACAGCATCAGCGTGAATGCGAGCAGGACGGCGACGATCAGCTGCTCCCAGCGGCCGGGGGTGGCGATGCCCTGGATCGCGAAGGCCATAATGATCGCGAGCAGGAGGACGCCGAAGCGGGTGCGCCGCTCGTCCTGGTCTGCCTTTTCCTTCTCGGACACGGCGCTCATGGCGTGAGGTTGCAGAACGCCGACGCAGCGCGCATCGCCCCGATCGGATGATGCGAGCGAGCGATCCGCCCACCAGCTTGACGCGAACCGACCCCAGAAGCCATCCTGAGATTGTGCTGACGCCCCCAGACAGGTCCTACGGCGAGCTGATGAAGTGGAATCCGCAGCCGCCGCGGTATCGCCTGCTCCACCTGCTGATCACGTGGCTCGTCGCCGGCGTCGCGGTGTTCGTCGCGGCGGCGATCGTGCCCCACGTGAGCATCGGCAATTTCGGCGACGCGATGGCCACCGCGGTGCTGATCGCGGCGCTCAACGCCGTGCTGCCGCCGGTCGTGGCGGCGCTGCGGTTGCCGTTCACGCTGGCCCTCGGCTTCGTGATCATCCTCGTGCTCGACGCGCTGATGCTGATCGCAGCCTCGCACATCAGCACGCGGTCGATTCAGGTCGATTCGTTCGGCTGGGCGCTGCTGGCCGCACTCGTGATCTCGGCGACGATGGTTGTGCTCGAGGTGATCTTCGGCGTCAACGACGACGACACCTACTCGCTGCGGGTCATACGGCGGATCGCCCGCCGCCGCGGCAAAACCCTCGACACGGACACGCCGGGCATCATCTTCCTCGAAATCGACGGCCTCGCGCGGCCGGTTCTCCAGCGTGCGATCCGGGACGGGAACGTGCCGCACATGGCGAGCTGGCTGGCCTCGGGCGACTACCGCCTCGAGGAGTGGGAGCCGGACCTCAGCTCGCAGACCGGCGCCAGCCAGGCCGGGATCCTGCTCGGATCCAACGAGAACATCCCCGCCTTCCGCTGGGTCGAGAAGGCAACGGGAAAGGTGATGACGTGCTCCTCACCGGACGACTGCGCCGAGATCGAACGCAGGCTCGCGCGCGGCGTGGGTCTCCTCACCGACAACGGCGCCAGCCGCGGCAACCTGTTCTCGGGCGAGGCCGACGCGGTGATCCTGACCGTCAGCCGGATGAGCGCCGAGAAGCGCGCCAATCCCGGCTACCGGGCCTTCCTCGCCAACGGCTTCAACGTCACCCGCGTGCTCGTGCTGTTCTTCTGGGAGGTGGTGCTCGAGGTGGTCGCCGCGGTCCGGCAGCGACGGCGCGAGGTCTGGCCCCGAGGCCATCGCGGCGGTCTGTACCCGTTCCTGCGCGCCGCCCTGTGCGTCGGCGTGCGCGACCTGATCGTGTTCGGCGTCCTCAGCGACATGATGCAGGGACGACCCGCGGTGTACGCGACGTTCTCGAGCTACGACGAGGTCGCCCACCACTCGGGGCTCGAGCGCGCCGACACGCTCGAGGCGCTCCGAAAGCTCGACCAGCAGTTCGGCCGGATCGAGCGCGCCCGGCGGTTCGCGCCCCGCCCCTACAAGATCGTCGTCCTTTCCGACCACGGACAGACCCAGGGTGCGACGTTCAAGCAGCGCAACGGATATGACCTGCACGAGTTCGTCGAGCGCTCGCTGAGCAGCGGCAGGGTGGCTCTTCTCGGCACCGGCGACGAGAACGACGTCGCGGTCGGCCACGCCCTCGCGGAGGCCACGGGCCGCAAGGAGGGCGAAGGCCGCGACGGGCTCGGAGACCAGGACGTGATCGTGCTCGCTTCCGGCAATCTCGGCCTGATTTACCTCATGGAGACGACCGAGCGGATGTCGATGGAGGAGATCGACGAGCGCCACCCGAAGCTCCTCGACGCCCTGCGCCGCCACCCGCACATCGGGTTCATCGTTGTGCGCTCACGGGAACGCGGGCCGGTCGTGCTCGGGTCCGGCGGCCGGCGCTATCTCGACGACGACACGGTGGAGGGAGAGGATCCGCTCGGTGCGTTCCCACCGAACGCCGCCGCCCATATCCGGCGCACCGACGGATTCGAGCACGTCCCTGACATCCTCGTCAACAGCTTCTACGACTCCGATCTCGAGCAGGGATGCGCATTCGAGGAGCTGATCTCGTTCCACGGCGGCCTCGGCGGTCCGCAGACGCAGCCCTTCATCCTGCGCCCGGTGGAGCTGCCGATGCCGGAACAGCCGGTCGTCGGAGCGGCGGCCGTCCATGACGTGCTCGTCGGCTGGCGCACCTCGCTCCGGGATGAAGCGGCCCCGGCGCTGCCGGCGGGCGCCGAGAGCCCGGCGACGTCCTAGGCGTCGCGCGGGACGACGCGGTCGACCTCCACCGCCTCGCCGCTTCGCGTGTCGAGGTAGACGACGTAGACGGTGGGCGGCCCGCCGAACCATGCGCTCGTCTCGCCCTCGCCGACATAGTCGGCCTCGCGGCGCGAGCCGTCCGGGTCGATCACCCAGACCGGCTGTCCCTTCTCGAACTGGCTGTCGCCGATGCTGCTCATGGTCGTGCCTCCTCTTCCCGGGTGGTAGGTGGCGGCGTCACGCTCCGACTCCGTGGGCGATCGCATTGACGCTCGCGTGCTCGTGTAGCGCGTGCTCGTCGTCGTGCACCGCAGGCTTGAGGTCGAACACGACGTGCTTGACCTTGCCCGTGAACTCGTAGGGCGCCTTCGGCTCGTAGTCGAGGTCGACGACGAGACCGTTGTCGCGGCTGATGTCCATGCCGGCGTAGGACGTGAAGGCGACCGGCACGGTGCGAGGCATCGTGCCCTCGCCGATCTGCCTGTCGCCCGACCATAACGTGACCTTGCCCCCGGTGCCGGGGGTGTTCTCGTCGGCCTCGAACAGCATTTTCACGGTGACCTCGCCGGTCGGGACCGGTTCCGTGGATACCTGCTTATAGGTCTCCACGCCGAGGAACGAGTACGTGTGCCGCAGCTTTCGCTGCTCGTCGACCCACAGCGCGAAGCCGCCGATGAAGTCCGCGTTGGCGACGATCACCCCCTCGGCGCCAGACTCGGGTATCTCAAGCTCGGCCTCGATCGCATACGAGCGCCCGGCGACCCGGGGGACCATGCCGCGCTGGATGTTCTGGACATCGCCGTTGAACGTGTAGCGGGTGATCGTGGGCAACGGCGGAAGCAGGCCGAAGAAGATCGACATGCAGCCCATCAGCGGCAGCACGCGGTTGCGCTCGGCCTCCTCCCAGAACAATTCCTTTAGCTCCTTGAGCTTGTCGGGATGCTGCTCGGCGACGTTGTGCGCCTGGGAGAAGTCTTCGGGCAGGTGATAGAGCTCCCATACGTCGAGCTCGGGGTCGTAGACGCCGGGTGCGAAGCGCCGCATCGTCTCCGGAGAGAAGTCCCAGGGGATCCGGTCGAGCTTGGCGCAGGCCCACCAGCCATCCCTGTAGATCGCCCGCGCGCCCGCGAACTCGAAGTACTGAACCGTGTGGCGCCCGGCCGCCTGCGGCTCGTCGAGCGTGTAGAGGAAGCTGGTGCCGTCCATCGGCTCCTGCTCGATCCCGTCCACCCGGTTGGGATCGGGCACCCCCGCCGCCTCGAGCACCGTCGGCGCGATGTCGATGCAGTGCGTGAACTGAGTCCTGATGTCCGAGTCCGGCTTCAGGCGCCGAGGCCAGGCCACCACCATCGGGTTGCGGGTCCCGCCGAGGTGGCTGGCCATCTGCTTGCCCCACTGGAACGGGGTGTTGCCGGCGTGAGCCCAGGCCGCCGCCACGTGCGGGGCGGTGTGATCGCCGCCGATCGCGTCGAGGCCGCCGTACTGCTCGATCAGCTTGAGCTGCTGCTCGGGCTCGAGCACGACCCCATTGAGAAACGTCATCTCGTTGAACGAGCCGGTGATCGTCCCCTCCATGCTGGCGCCGTTGTCACCCCAGATGTAGAAGATCAGCGTGTTGTCGAGATCGCCCACACCCTCGACCGCGTCGAGCAGCCGGCCGACGTTCCAGTCGGCGTTCTCCTGGAAGCCGGCATAGACCTCCATCTGGCGGACGTAGAGCCTCTTCTCGTCGTCGTTCAGCGAGTCCCAGGCCGGAAACAGATCAGGTCGCTCCGTCAACACCGTGTCCTGCGGGACGATGCCGAGCTGCTTCTGGCGCTCGAGCGTCTTGCGGCGGTACTCGTCCCATCCGTCGTCGAACTCGCCCCTGTAGCGGCCGGCCCACTCCTTGGCCACGTGGTGCGGCGCGTGGGCGCACCCGGTCGAGTAGTACATGAACCATGGCTTCGCCGGGTCCTGGGCTCGCACGGCGTGAAGCCACTCGATCGACCGGTCGGTCAGGTCGTCCGGGAAGTAGTAGGGGTTTCCGTCCTTGCCCGGCTGAACCCCCAGGGTCGTGTTGTCCTGGGTGATGATCGGGTCGTACTGGCCCGCGGCGCCACTGAGGAAGCCCCAGTAGTGATCGAACCCCCACGATCGCGGCCAATGGTCGAACGGTCCGGCCGCGCCCTGGACGTTGTCCGGCGTCAGGTGCCACTTGCCGAACCCTCCGGTCACGTATCCGTTCTCGCTCAGGATCCGTGGCAGCGGGGTGCAGCTCTTCGGCCGGGCGGCCGTGTAGCCGGGAAACGGGCCCGGATACTCGGCGATCGAGCCGAACCCGACCCGGTGGTGGTTTCGCCCGGTCAGGAGCGCAGCCCGGGTCGGCGAGCACAGCGCGGTCACATGGAAGCGGTTGTACGTGACGCCCGCCTCCTGCACGCGGGTCAGGTTGGGGGTGCGGATCCCGCCGCCGAACGTGTCCGGCTGGCCGAAGCCCGCGTCGTCGATCAGCACGATCAGCACGTTCGGCGCGCCGTCCGGCGCCGACGGTCCCGGAACGATCGACCAGTCGGGCACCGACTCGTCCATCCTTCGGCCGATCGTGCCGCCAAAGTTTCGGTCGGGGATCGGCAGCACGGTGCGGTCCGGGCTGAACTTGCCCATCGCCTCGCCCAGAGACTCCTTCAGGGCCGTGACGCCGGACTTGTCGCTCTGCGCGATTGACTTCAGCAGCGAGCCGGGCAGCGCCCGCTCGACCGCCAACCGCTGGTGGTCGTCGAACACGGCGATGATTCCGGCCGATCCGGGTGGCAGGTTCTCGCCGATCTTGTCGTGGATCTCGTTCTGAAGGCGGTGGTCGACGAACTTGCCCACGACCCCGCCGGCAACGGCGCCGACCGCGACCGAGGCCAGCATCGGGGGTGCGAACAGGCCGACCGCCACGCCGACGCCGCCGCCCCAGCCGGCGCCCTTGCGGCCGAGGTGATCGCCGGTCTGGCGGACGGCCACGCTGCCGTCCTCAGCGTGGGTCACGAGGATCACGCCCTCGATCGCCACCTTGTCGTCGGAGACGAGGGCGACCAGTGATTCGAAGTCCCTCGTGGCGGTGTCGATGTCCTCGTATCCGGCTACGAGAACATCGCTGGATTCATCTGACATCACGGCGGCCTTTCATTTCGAGCGCTGCGGCCATCGTGCGGGGGGCCGATCGCCGCTGCATCACCTGATCGGGGTGAAGCGTCGGCGCCTTCACCCGTTTCGGAGGATGCGGCACCGGGCGGCGGGGGCGAGCGTGCTCGCGTGAGCGGCTATCTCGAGATCCCGGACGGCTGGGAACGTGTCTCCGCGGACGGCCCGGGACCGTTCGTTACCACCGAGGTGTTCCGCCGGCCCGACGGCAGTACGGTCCGCTGGCAGTCTCGGGCACACCGCAAGAGTGCGCCCGCACGCCTCAAGCCCGGCGAGCGGGCGCGGACAGGGATCTGGTGGCGCCCCGACCGTCGCAGTTGGTGGATGGCGCTTCTGTTCATCGTCGGGGCGACGTGCTTCACCGCCGGCGCGATCGCCTCGCAGTGGTCCTCCGCCTCGGGCTCGGCGATTGGCATCACCTTCTTCGTCGGCTCGATCTTCTTCACCTCGGCCGGTTACCTCCAGTACGCAGAGACGGTCAACGTCGACCACTCGCTCACTCCAGAGGTGCGCCGGCGCCGCTGGCGGCCCGCATCGTGGGAGCCGGGCCGGATCGACTGGCTCGCCGCGCTGATCCAGCTGATCGGGACGGTCTTCTTCAACCTCAGCACGTTCGCCGCAATGAACACCAACCTGAGCACCCACCAGGTCAACGCGCGCGTCTGGGCACCCGACGTGTTCGGCTCGATCGCGTTCCTGATCTCGAGCGAGCTGGCCTTCGCCGAGGTCTGCCATCGCTGGGTGTCGTTTCGCAACCGGACGCTGTCCTGGAAGATCGTCGCGCTCAACCTGCTCGGCTCGATCGCCTTCGGGGTCTCGGCCGTGGCCTCGCTCACCGAGCCGGCCTCGGGCGATCTCGTCAGCGCCAGGATCGCCAACGCCGGAACCGCGCTGGGCGGGATCTGCTTCTTGGTCGCCGCCGCCCTGCTGATGCCCGAGGCCGCACGCGAGGAACACGCCGCGCGCCAGGACCCGGTGGCCACCGGCGGCCCGGAGCTCGTGTCATCCTGATCGAGGACGGGCTCCATCACCTGATCCGGATGATGCGATCGACGTCGCGGCGGTCGAACTATTGTCTTCGGATCCACGCCTGAGAAAGGAGCTTCCGAATGTGTCGCTGGCTTGCATACTCGGGCTCGCCGATCGTGCTGGGGGATGCGCTGTACGCGCCTGCGCATTCCCTGATCGACCAGAGCCTGCACTCCCGCATGGGCGCCGAGACGACCAACGGCGACGGTTTCGGCATCGGCTGGTATGACGACACCCCCGAGCCGGGCGTGTTTCGGAGCATCGAGCCGGCTTGGAACGATCGCAACCTGCACGAGCTCGGCACTCACATCACCTCGCCCCACTTCTTCGCCCACATCCGCGCCGCGATCGGCTCCTCGGTCCAGCAGACCAACTGCCATCCGTTCCGCCACGGGCGGTGGCTGTTCATGCACAACGGCATGATCGATGGGTTCGCGGCGACCAAGCGCGACCTTGTGATGGCGATCGACGAGTCGCTCTACACCGAGATCGCCGGACAGGCCGATACGGAGGTCCTGTTCTACCTTGCGCTGAGCATGGGCCTCGAGGACGACCCAGCCGAGGCCGTGGCGAAGGCGATCGGCCTGGTGGAGGCCGAGGGCCACCGCAAGGGCATCAAGTACCCGTTCCAGGGGACGATCGCCACGACCGACGGTGAGCGCACGTGGGCGTTCCGCTACTCGAGCGAGGGCAAGTCGCGGACGCTGTATTTTTCGGGCCACGTCCCGACGCTGAGAAAGCTGTATCCCGACCGGGAGATCCTCAAGGAGATCTCCGACAACACCCGACTCGTCGTCTCCGAGCCACTCGGCGACCTCCCGGGGGCGTGGCACGAGTTTCCGGAGTCCACGTATGGCGTTGTCGGCGACGGAGAGGATCGCCTGGCCAAGTTCGTCGTCAAGCCGCCGGCCAAGCCGGTCACGGTCAGCGGCTGAGGGCCACCGGGCCCCGATGCCTGAGCCGCCGCCCCGGGGTCTGCGCGCACGCACGCGCAATTTCGTCACCCGCGTCTCCTCGCTGGTGGTCGCGATCCAGACCAACGACGACGCCCAGATCGAGGACGCGATCCTCCGCCTCAGCCGCAGGCGCAGGATCTTCGCGCCGCTCGCGCTCGCGGTCGGGGCGTTCGCGCTGCTGTTCAACGGGCTTAAGCTGCTGCTCTCGAACTGGCGCCTGACGCTGATCCAGATCCTGCCCGCGATGTGGATCTGGCTGGCCATGTTCGACATCAAGGTGCACGTCCTGCACGGCCACTCGTTTCACGTCTTCCGGGGTCCGATCCTGATCCCGATCTGCCTCGTGATCATCGCGATCACGATGGCCGCGTTCTTCCTCAACGCTGTGTTCGCGTTCGCGATCGCGGAGCCCGGTCGCCCGGAGATCCGCCCCGCCGTCGCCCGCGCCCGCCGGCACAGGAAGGCGATCTTCGGCGCCGGCTTCGTGGCCGGGGCCCTGCTGGCGTTCTCCACCGCGATCGTGACCCGCTGGGGACGGCCGTGGTTCACGATCTCGCTGGGAATCGTCGTGGGGCTCATGATGGTCGGCTATGTCGCTGTACCCGCCCGCCTGATCGGGGTCAAGCGCAACCAGTCACGACGCGACAAGCTGGCCACGACAACGGTCGGCGGCGTGATCGGCGCGACGGTCTGCACGCCGCCGTACCTGCTCGGCCGCCTCGGCATCCTGATGCTCGGATCCAAGGTCCTGTTCATCCCCGGGATCGTGGTCATCGCCGTCGGGGTCACGCTCCAGGCCGGCGCCACCGGAGCGGTCAGGGCGATCAAGATGAGCGCGAGCCTGACCGCCGGGCACGAGCCGCCCCAGCGTCCGCCCGCGCCGCCCGAGCCCCCGCCCGCACCGGCCTGAGCGTTGAACTAGCTGCGCTTGGCCAGGACGATCGTCGCCATGACCAGGGACAGCGCGATGACGGCGCCGACCGCGCCGAGCCAGTTGACTCCGGTCGTGTTGCGCACGTGGTCGACGTAGGCGATGAACGCGATCGGAACCGCGAGGGACAGGAACAGCGCGGCCGCCCGCAGGATCGTGCGCGTGTCGTGACCGCGGTCCTCGTGCTTGTCGGCTGCGCGGATTGCCGCGTCAACCCGCTCCTCCTCGCCGTCGTAGAAGACGAGCGTGCGCCGGCCGAGCTGGCGGGTGTGGGTCTCGCAGCCCCAGGCCATGGCGATCATGAAGGTGACCGGAAACACCCAGGTGATCACCCATAGCCCGATGCCGACGGCCAGGCCGAACGCCGCCCGGATCCATCCCCGCACGCCCTCGCGTTTCTCGCCGCTGGAGGGGGACATGAAGCCGCCGAACACGAGCAGCAGGAACACGCTGTGAATCCAGTGCCGGAGTGGGCGGCGTTCCGGCGGCTTCTCGGGCATCGGCGTGTCGCGGATGCTGACGAGCGCGGCCTCGGCGCTCTCCACGGTCGGATGCACGCCCCGCAGCGCGAGCATCTCGGCCGCCGTGCGCAGGATCCCCGGATCGCGGTCATAGAGTGCGGCCGTGCGCATCGTCATGCGCATCTCCTGGATCAGGTAGGTGAGGTAGCCGGGGACCAGGGCGATGAAGAACGGCGTCCCGGAGATCGCCCCGTCGATGCGCGCAATCTGCGCGGAGCGGGTGCGGAGGTCATCGGCGATCTTTGCGCGCGGAGTCTCAGGGTTGGCGGCGCGCGCCGATGCAGCCCAGTAGCGCGATTCCTCAGCGAGATGGTCGACGGCGTACCACGTCAACCGCTCGGGGACATGCTCGGGGTCGCGGTAGACGACGCGGACCAGCGCCTTCGAACCGGCAAAGATCCGGCGGATCCGGCTGCCCGCCGCCTCGGCCTGGTCGGGATCGGCGGGCGGGGGAGGGCTCTCATCGGTCGAGACCGGCGGCTCCGACTGGCTCATCGGCTTAGGACGAGCGAGCGAACAGCCTGAGGAAGAGGAGGAAGATGTTCAGGACGTCGAGAAAGATCCCGGCTGCGAGCGGGATCGCCTCCTGATTGCCCGCGCGCCGGAGCCGGTTGAAGTCCACGACGGTGTAGAGCCCGAAGATGACCAGACCGACGATCGCGTAGATCGTGTACGCGGCCGGGATGCGGACGAAGATCAGCACGATGCCGGCGACGATCAGCGCCAGCAGGAGCCAGAACAGGATCCGGTAGAGGAACGAAAGGTCCTTCCGGATCGCGTAGCCGCCGGCGCCGAGGGCGCCGACGAACAGGGCGGTGGCGCCAAACGCCTGGCGCACGGCCGTCGGGTCGGTCGCCGCGTAGTAGTTGACCGTGGCGGAGACGCTGATTCCGATCAGCAACCCAAAGGCGAGGAGCAATCCCATCGCCAGCCCGGTGTTGCCGCGGGCATTGGCGGCCTGGAGGCCGAACAGGCACCCGAGGGCCACAAGCCAGGCGATGAACCATCCGGCCCCGCCCCAGCTCCGGGCGAGGAACACGCCGAGCGTGGCGGCGGCGACGGTGAGCGCGACCAGCGCCATCACACGGCCGAACAGCGTCGGCGTGCGCGCGGCGGCCTGGGGTTCGCTGTAGGCGGCGACGCTCACGCGCGACCGGCCGGTCTGGGTGTCCCGTGCATCAGGCGCGGGATTCTGGCGCATGCGGACGACGGTGTCACCCAAATCGGGTGACACGGGCGCGAGTCTGGACCGTCAACATCTTCTACGGACCGGGCCCGGGACCGATTACGGATGGAGCCCTGCTCGCCCGGGTCTAGCGTGGTTTTACGGCCATGGCCAGAACCGAGAGCGCCTCCACATCCCCAACGACCACCCCCGCAGCAGCGGCCAGAGCTCCGCGCGAGCACCTGGAACGGATGAACCTGGGGGGCATCAGGCGCCTGCGGACCGATCTGAGAGCGGGCGTGCTGCTGGCCGACTATGTTCGCCACCGTGCGCTCGAGCGCGCGTTCGGAATCTCGCGCGAACAGGCGAACGCGCTCACGCTGGTGCTGATGATGATGGCGGCGGAGGGACTGCACGAGCACGCCGACAGGATGCTGCGTGGGCCGGGCGGCCCGACACGCGTCGACGCCGTGCTCGGCGGGGCGCTGCTGCGCGAGCTCGTGTACGACGTTGGAGGACCGCAGTCGCGCGAGACGCCGCTGTTCGGCTCTCTCGTCCTGCTCGCCGTGATCGGTGGCATGACGGGGCCGACCGCCAGACGAGCACTGCGCGGGGCCCGTACCTCGTCAGGCCGAGCTCGGCTCCGGTTCAACCGTCGCTACGGCCGCCTCCTCGGACGCCTCGGCTGAGTCCGCCCCACTCGCGCCGGGCTGCCTGTCCGGGATCCGGCCGCCGAAGAACAGCGCCAACAGCGCGATCAGCGCGAGCACCGACAGCGAGGAGCGCAGCGCGGTGATCCGGGCCTTGGAGTTGACGGCGACGATCTCGTCCGTCGTCTTCTTGGGAACTCCGGCCTTCTCGAGCGAGGAGCGCAGATCCGCGTCGGACACGAACGGGACTCCGCTCGCGAGCTCGACCTGGGCCTTGGACTGAAGGTCAGCGGGGATGGCCGGGTTTCCCTGGATCCCGGTCATGAATGAGGTCGTCAGCGCGGAGATCAGGACGGCGCCGGCCAGCGCGGTGCCGATCGAAGCGCCGAGGTTGGTGACCGTGTTCTGCAGGCCTCCGACCTCCCCGGTCTGTTCGTCGGGGACCGACGACACGGTGACGCTACCCAGCTGCGAGGCCAGCGCTCCCACGCCGAGCCCGGCGAGCAGCATCGGCCAGGTCACGATCTCCGGTCCGGCGCCCGCGTCCAGCGCCGCGACCATCACGACGATGCCGGCGAGCAGGGCTAGGAAGCCGAGCCGGACGATTCGGCGCGGCGATACGTCTGGAAACAGCCTTGGGACGCCGACCGCAGCGAGCAGCAGCGTGATCGAGAGGGGCATCAGCCTGACGCCCGTGTCGATCGCCGAGAGCCCGAGCGCCACCGACAGGAACAGCGGCACGGCGAAGAACAGGCCGGCCTGGAGCAGGTACTGGAAGAAGAACGAGAGCAGGCCGCCGCGCAGCGTGACGTTGCGCAGGATCGCCGGGTTGATCAGCGGCTCGGCACCCTTCGCGATGCGCCGGTTCTCCCAGCGGAAGAACAACCACACGACGAGTCCGCCGGCGAGTACGAGCCAGATCACCGGCGACAGTCCGACCCACTTCGGCGCGTCGGGCTTCGGCTGGACGAAGCCCCAGGAACCCGCCTTGAGGATCCCGAACACAATCAACGCCAGACCCAGTGCCGAGAGCGCGGTTCCGACCAGGTCGAGGTGCGGGCGGGTCTCAGGCTCGGCGTCGGTGATCCGCCGAGCGAGGGCGAGGATCGCGATCACGATCAGCACCTCGCCGGCAAACACCCAACGCCACGACGCATACGTCGTGGCAAGCCCGCCGATCAGCGGTCCGGCCGCGACCGCGATCGCCCCGGCCGAGGCGACCAGCCCATACGCGGCGGGTCGTCGCGCCGTGGCGAAGTTCGACGCCACCAGCGCGACGATGGCCGGGAGGATCAGCGCCGCACCCACTCCCTCGAGAAACGACCATCCGAACATCAGCACGCCGAGACTCTGCGAGATCGAGGTCGTGAACGAACCGCAGCCATAGATCACGCAGCCGATCGAGAACGCACGCTTGCGGCCGATGATCTGGCCGATCTTGCCGCCGGTGATCATCAGCGATGCCATCACCAGCGCGTAGAGAGTGATCGCGGTCTGAATCCCGGTGACCGTCGTGTGGACGTCCTTGGCCACGGTGGCGATCGAGACGTTCATCACCGCCGTGTCGAGCGTCATCAGGAACTGGCCGGAGGCCAGCGTCAGCAGGACGAGGCCCGAGGCCTTGGATGCTTTCGTGGCCGTGTCGCTCACGCCGGTGCCGGTTGGGCGGACGCCGATGGCTCCGCACCCGCGCCCCTTCCGATCGTCGAGGTGCGGTTCTCGGCGTCGTACTCGGCCAGCAGCCGCTGCTCCTCATCGCGCCTGGGGAACTTGAAGAACACGAGCACGACGCCGAGCATGACGGCGATGATGCCAGCCAGGTAGGACCAGTTGTCGCCCTTCAGGAACGCCGCCTTGGCGCCGCTGATGATCTGGCTCGCGTACTGGGGGTACTGATGTGCGAGGTCGGCCGCACTCGAGAACGACTTCGTCAGCTCGCTCTGGACGCTGGTCGAGATGTTCTTGCCCGAGGAGGCGATCTCGGCGCCGGCGGCGGCGGCGTAACCCGCCGTCAGCAGCGCGCCGAGGATCGACTGCATGATCGCGCCGCCCAGATCGCGCTGGAGGTCGGCGGTCCCGGACGCCATCCCCACGCGCCGCACCGGCACCGATCCCGTCAGCGAGTGCGAGGCCGGCGTGCCCGCCAGCCCGACGCCGATCCCGATGAAGCCGTACGCGAGCCCGACCTTCCAGTAGGAGATGCCCTCCTTCCAGAGCAGCAGCATGGTGAGGAATCCGAGGAACACGAACAGGTAGCCGAACAGCAGCGTGATCCGGGCGCCGTGCTGCTCGACGATCTTGGCCGATCTGGGGGCCACGAGCACCATCAGGAGCGCCGCCGGGAGGATCGACAGGCCGGCGTCGAGCGTCGAGTAGCCGAGCACGTTCTGAAGGAACTGCTGGCCGACGAACATCGCTCCCATCAGCGAGCCGAACACGATGATCCCCGCGCAGGCCGCAACCCAGAAGGTCGGTCGGGCGGCGACGTCGAGGTCGTAGAGCGGATTTGTTGCGCGGCGCTGGCGCAGGTAGAACAGCAGCAGGCCGACCAGGGCGACGAAAGCGAGCACGAGCGTCAGCGTCGTCCTGTTCGGGACGGGTGCGAAGTTGATCGACAGGATCAACGCCCCGATCAGGACGACCGAGAGGATCCCACCCAGATTGTCGACCGGCTCGGTTGCCTCATTGACGTGGGCAGGAATCATCCTCCAGGCCAAGGGGATCGCGACCAGCGCCAGCGGCAGCGTGAGCAGGAACACCGATCCCCAGTCGAAGTGCTCGAGCAGCGCGCCGGCGCAGAGCGGGCCGAGGGCCGCGATCGCGCCTCCGATGCCGGACCATAGGGCGATTGCGCGCGTCCTTCCGGCTCCGGACCAAAGGGCCGTGATCAGGGCGAGGGTCGTCGGGTACGCCATACCGGCGGCAAATCCGCCCCCGATCCTCGCGATGCACAGCACGATGTCGCTGGGCGCGAACGCCGCCAGCAGTGACATCGGGATGGCCAGCGCAGTTCCGCCGACCGCCATCATCTTGCGCCCGTATCGGTCTCCGAGCGCGCCCAGCCACAGCACCGAGCAGGCGAGCCCGAGCGAGTAGCCAACGGCGATTATGTCGAGCCTCGTCTGGCTCGAGTCAAAGTGCCTGCCGATGTCCGGCAGCGCGACATTGGCCACCGAAAGGTTCAGGTTGGCCACGGCCGCGACCAGGATCAGCGCCGCGAGCACCCAGCCCGCGCGCTCAGGAGCTGTCCCCGCGCCCGCTCCTCCGGGCGCGGCTGGACCGGCCTGCCTCATCCCGCGTCTTGGCCGGCCTCAGGGGTCGCCGCGCCGCCGATCTTTTCGAGGTGGTCGGCGAGCTGATCGGACTCGACGAAGCTGTCGGCCTGGGCGACTCCACCGATCCGGCCCACGGCATCGTGCAGGACACGTTCCCACGAGTGCTCGATCAAGACGGCGGCGACCGCGCCGCCGGGCTCCAGATCCTCGGCGAGCGCCCGCGCCCAATCACCCGCCGGTCCGGCCAGCAGGCGCTCCGAGGCCCGGCGGCGCGCGGAGTCGTCGAGCCGGAAGCTGAGCAGTCGCCCGATCGCACCGGCCTGGCCGTCGGCGCTCAGCGAGGCGACGGACAGCTCGCCTGAACCGGCCTCCCGGCCGACGAACAGCGCATCGAGGATGCGCATCGTGCCACCGCTCTCGATTCGCTCGAGTGCTCCCACGAGCTGTCCCTCGAAGCTCGATCCGGGTGGGAATGTGAAGGCGATCAGCTGCCGCCGCGGGATGCTCATGCTCGGTCCTCCTTCTTCGCCAGCGTCGTGGTGACGCTACGCCGGAATGGTGGTTGTACATCCTCCCAATCGGGTGATGGCCGCGCCAGCGAGCGAAGGTCGCGGGAACACGACCCAGGAACCGCTGGCCTCCAGGGCCCGAATGGCCTACGATCGGTCGAAATCCTGACCGCGCCGCTCGCAACGCCGGGGGCCCTTGGCCGGTTTCGCTCAATCTGGGGGGTAGCAATGATTCGCACGCATCGCAGCATCGTCCGCGCACTGCCGGTGGTGTTCGTCGCCCTGGCGGTGGTGCCCGCCGCGGCCTCCGCCCGCACGACCTGGTTCGGGTCGAGTCTCGATCACTCGCCGGCCAACGCCGGCAGCACGTGTGCCGAGAATGGGGTAATGGGCCCGGCGCTGTGCACGCACGTCGGCTCCTTCTACCCGGGCCACTCGGGCCGCGCGGCGGCGCCGGTGAGCGGGACGATCATCAAAATCCGCGTGGAGGCCCAGGGCCCGACCACGATGGTGTTCAAGGTCGTCCGCGTGCGCCGCGTCTCCGCCAATCACAAGCAGGGGCAGGCGAAGGCGGTCGCGAAGAGCCGCAAGTTCCAGATCAATGGGCCGAGCCAGAGCGCGACCTCGTTCCCGATCGAGTCGTTCAAGGTCAAGCTGAAGGTGCAGAAGGGCGAGGAGCTGGCGGTCGACACGACCAGCAACACGGCCGAGTACTGCTCGGACGGAACCCCGGGCCAGCTGCTGTTCGACCCCACACTGACCGTCGGTCACGGCTTCCGGAGCTCCGGCGGGGTCGACGGCTGCCTGATGCTCGTTCAGGGCGTGATCAAGCACTGAGGCTCTGTGGTCCGCGCGGCCGGCGCCCGCCGGCCGCGCGAACTCCAAGGGCGTGAGCGTGATGCGACCGTATTACGCTCAGCCCGGTGGCTGAAGACACGGGATCGGTTCTCATCCGCGGACGCCGCCCGCCGCTGTTGCTGGGCGTGGTGGCCGCGGTCGTGCTCGTCGGTGTCTGCACGGCGATCGTCTACCCGCTGAAGCACGTCACAGCGGTCGCCTCGCTGGGCGTGGTGTACCTGCTGAGCGTCGTGATCATCTCGGCCTTCTGGGGACTGTGGCTGGGGGTTGCGACCTCGCTGCTCAGCGCGGCGGCATTCAACTTCTTCCACCTGCCACCGGTCGGGCATTTCACGATCGCCGACAGCCGCAACTGGGTCGCGCTGGCCGCCTTCTTCGTAGCCGCGGTGCTGACGAGCACGGTCAGCGAACGCGCGCGTCTGCGGACGCTCGAGGCCGAGCGGCGCAGGGCCGAGGCCGATCTGACCTCGGAGATGGCCCAGCTCCTGTTGGCTCAGACGGGTGTCGAGGACGCCCTGGGGCTGATCGGCCGGCGGCTGGCGATCGTGTTCGAGTTGCCGTGGGCGACGATCGAGCTCGGAGAGACGAGCGGCGACGGCCGTCGTATGGCGATCCCGCTGCGGGCCGGCGAGCGCCGCCTCGCGACGCTCGTCCTCCCGGCCACAGTGCCGGCGCGGCGCGTCGGCCAGCTGAACGAGCGCGTCGTCCCGGCGCTTTCGGCCATGCTGGGCATCGCGCTCGACCGTGAACGGCTGGTTGCCGAGGCGGTCCAGACCGAGGGGCTGCGCCGCAGCGAGGCGGTCAAGACGGCCGTGCTGCGCGCCGTCTCCCACGACCTTCGCTCCCCGGTGACCGCGATGGTGGCAGCGGGCTCGGCAGTCCGCGCCGCCGGGCTTACGCCGGCTGAGCGCGACGAGCTGGGGAGGCTCGTGGTCGACGAGGGGGCGCGCCTGGCCCGGCTGATCGACGACCTGCTCGACCTCTCCAAGCTCGAGGCGCACACGGCCGCGCCGCGGCTCGCCGAGTGCTCGGTGGAGGAGGTGATCGACGCGGCGCTCGCCTCCCAGCCGCGGGAGGCCGACTTCGACGTCCGCATCGACGCGGAGACTCCGTCCGTGCGAGCCGACTTCGTCCAGATCGAGCGCGTCCTGGCGAACCTGATGGAGAACGCCACCCGCTACTCCGACGGTGAGCCTGTGGTGATCCGGGCACGGCCGGTGGGCAACCGGGTGATCGTCCGCGTGATCGACCGCGGACCCGGGATCGCGCTCGCCGATCAGGGTCGGATCTTCGAACCCTTCTACCGATCGGTTTCCGGGGCCGATGAGCGACACCCGGGCTCGGGGCTCGGACTGGCCATCGCCAAGGGGTTCGTCGAGGCCGGAGGCGGCCGGATCTGGGTCGAATCGACACCTGGCCAGGGGAGCACATTCGTGGTCGAGCTGCCCGCCGCCGAGGAGGGCAGTTGATGGCCAGCGCGGCCCCGACCGGCCGACGGATTCTGGCCGTGGACGACGAACTGCAGATCCTCCGTGCGCTCAAGGCGACGCTTCGGGCACAGGGCTACGAGGTTCTGACCGCGGCCAACATGGAGGAGGGTCTGGACGTCGCCGCGGTGTCGCCGGTCGACGCCGCGATCGTCGACCTGCTGCTGCCCGACGGAGACGGGATCGAACTCTGCCGGCGCCTTCGGGAATGGAGCTCGATGCCGATCATCGTGCTCTCGGCGGTCGGGGACGAGGAGGAGAAGGTGCGGGCACTGCGAGCCGGGGCCGACGACTACGTGACCAAGCCGTTCGGCCCTCAGGAGCTCGTGGCCCGGCTCGAGGCGGTCCTGCGCCGGACATCGACCGAACCCGAGGTGAGCGCGGTGGAGGCGGCCGGGCTCCGGGTCGATCTGGCCGAGCACCGCGTGACCCGCGACGGCACCGAGGTCCACCTCACGCCGACCGAGTTCGGCCTGCTGAGGATGTTCGTCCGCAACCGCGGCCGGCTGCTGACCCACCGCGCCCTGCTCCTCGACGTGTGGGGGCCCGAATACGTCGATGACGTGACCGTCCTGCGCGGCCAGATCGCGAACCTGAGACGCAAGATCGAGCCGTCCACGGCCCCACGCCGGCACTACATCCGCACCGAGCCCGGCATCGGCTACCGCTTCGATCCCAAGTAGCACCGGGCCCTCGCGGCCATCTGTACGGAATCTGTACGAAAACCGCGGATTTCTGTATGCGGCCTGCACGACGGGGGTCCCATCATGAGCGCATGGACATTGTCGCGGTGCTACTCGCGGTCATCACGTTCGTTGTTCTGTACGCGCTGATCCTCGGGATCGAGCGGATATGAGCGCCGCCGATCTGTTGCGGGTTGGTTGTGTCGCTGCTGGTCTGCATCTACCTCCTGTATGCGCTGCTCCGCGGAGAGAAGTTCTAGATGACCTTCTTGGGTTGGCTCACGATCTTCGGCTTCGCGGCGATCCTGACGTTGGCCGCGCTCCCGCTCGGGCGCCACATGGCGCACGTCTACACGGGCGAGCGCACGTTCCTGGATCGGCCGCTCGGCTGGCTCGAGCGGCTGCTGTACAGGCTGATGCGCGTCGACCCGGGGGACGGTCAGGACTGGAAGGTCTACGCCAAGTGCCTGATCCTGTTCTCGCTTGGTGGCTGGCTGGTCCTGTACTTCGTCCTGCGCACGCAGACGCTGTGGAACTTCACGGGGCTGAACCCCCAGCACTTCCACTCGGGCACGTGGGACGTGACGTTCAACACAACCTCGTCGTTCGTCACCAACACCAACTGGCAGTACTACAGCGGCGAGACGACGATGAGCTACTTCAGCCAGATGGCTGGGCTCACGGTGCAGAACTTCCTCTCGGCGGCGGTCGGGATCTCGGTTGCGGTCGCGCTGATCCGGGGAATCGTCTCGCGCTCCGGCAAGACCATCGGCAACTTCTGGCAGGACCTGGTCCGCACCGTCCTTTACGTGCTGCTCCCGATCTCGATCATCGGCGCGCTGCTGCTCGTCTTCCAGGGCTCGATCCAGAACTTCTCGCACTACCTGCTGGCGCACACCGTCACCGGTGGGACGCAGTCGATCGCCCAGGGCCCGGTCGCTTCACAGGAGGCGATCAAGGAGCTGGGGACCAACGGCGGTGGGTTCTTCAACGTCAACTCGGCGCACCCGTTCGAGAATCCGTCCGGCTTCACGAACCTGCTCGAGATGCTGCTGGTACTCATCATCCCGGCGGCGATCGTCTTCACCTACGGCCGTATGTCCGGCCGCCGTCGCCAGGGCTACGCGATCTACGCGACGATGATGATTATGTTCCTCGGCGCCGTCGTCGTGGCGTATGTCGCAGAGGCGCACGGCTCACCCGCGCAGCACGCCGCCGGGCTTCACACAGGGGTGATCCACGGCTCGGTCGGCGGCAACATGGAGGGCAAGGAGCAGCGGTTCGGGATCGCGAGCTCGGCACTGTTCGACGTGATCACGACCGTCACCTCGTGCGGAGCTGTGAACAGTGCGATTGAATCGTTCACCGGCATCGGTGGTGCGATCCCGATGGCCAACCTGTCGGCCAGCGAGGTGATCTTCGGCGGCGTCGGCACGGGTCTCTACTCGATCCTCATGTACGTGATCCTCGCCGTGTTCCTCGGCGGGCTGATGGTCGGTCGCACACCCGAATACCTGGGCAAGAAGATCGAGGCGCGCGAGATCAAGCTGGTCGCGCTGGGGATCCTGATCACGCCGCTCTCGGCGCTTTTCGCCACCTCGCTCGGCGTTGCCAGCAGCGCCGGTCGGGCCTCGATCTCGAGTGCCGCGGCCGGCACCCCGCAGGGCTTCTCGGAGACCTTCTACGCATACCTGTCCCAGGCCAACAACAACGGCTCGGCGTTCGCTGGCTACACCGGCTACATCCAGCCGAACGCCGGCAACCTCGGGGCCCACGGGGTCAAGCTAGCCGACATCCTCGGTGGCCTGACGATGATGTTCGCTCGGTTCGCGCCGATCCTGTTCGCGCTTGCGATCGCAGGTGCTCTCGCCGGCAAGCGGATCAGCCCGCCCGGCCTCGGGACGATGCGCACCGACAACGCCACCTTCGTCGTGCTGCTGATCGGCGTGATCGTTCTCGTCGGGGCGCTGACGTTCTTCCCCGCTCTCCTGCTCGGTCCGCTCGTGCAGGGACTCACCGGACACCTCTACTGACATGCGCAAGAACATCCTCAACGCAACGCTCTCGGTGCTCGTGCTGACCGTGCTGCTCGGGATCCTGTATCCGCTCGTGATCACGGGCGTGAGCCAGGTCGCGTTCCCGGGCAACGCCAACGGCCAGAAGATCTACGTGGGCGGCAAGCTGGCCGGATCGAAGATCATCGGCCAGGCCTTCACCGACCAGGTCTACAAGAACGGCAAGGCGCAGGTCGACAAGGCCGGCAACCCGGTCACGGTCCCTGATCCGAAGTACTTCCAGAGCAGGCCTTCGGCGACCGTTCCGGCATACAACGCCGCCGCGACGACATTCTCGAACCTCGGCCCGAACAGCAAGGTGCTCGAGCAGGCGATCGCCTCGAACATGCGGGCGTACCTCGCGCTCGAGAAGCCGTATGACCCGAGCCTGAACAGCGCGCAGATCCCGGTCGACGCGGTCAACACCTCGGCGTCGGGCATCGATCCGGATATCTCGGTTGCGAACGCCGACATCCAGGCGCATCGCGTGGCCGCGGTTCGGCACGTGGCGCTCTCGCAGGTCATGTCGCTGGTCTCGCAGCACACGCATGGCCGTGGCGTCGGGTTCGTCGGCGAGACGGGGGTCAACGTGCTTCAGCTCAACCTCGCTCTCAACCGTCTCACAGGTGGCCACTGATGTCAGTTGACACTGCCCCGGGCAGCACGCCCTCCGAGCGCCGCGCGATCTCGCTGTTCCGAAAGGACATCGTCGGCCGCGCGCTGATCGACAGCCTCGTGAAGCTCGATCCGCGCGTGCAGATCCGCAACCCGGTGATGTTCGTGGTCGAGATCGGCGCTGTGATCACGACGGTCACGTGGCTGATCCAGGTGTTCGGCGGCCGGCCGCTGGGCGGTGGCCACGAGCCGGCGTGGTACACGTTCACGATCTCGTTCTGGCTGTGGCTGACGGTCGTGTTCGCGAATATGGCCGAGGCATTTGCCGAGGGTCGAGGGCGCGCACAGGCCGACACGCTGCGCTCGATGCGCCAGGAGACCGTCGCCCGCCTTCGGGACGGGACCGAGAAGCAGGCCTCAGATCTGGCCAAGGGCGACGTCGTGGTCGTCGAGGCGGGCGAGCTGATCCCCGGAGACGGGACCGTGATCGAGGGAATCGCGACAGTTGACGAGTCGGCGATCACGGGCGAGTCGGCCCCGGTGATCCGCGAGTCCGGCGGCGATCGCAGTGCCGTGACCGGCGGCACTCGCGTGACCTCTGACCGGATCGTGGTCGAGATCACCCAGGAGCCCGGGCACTCGTTCCTCGACCGAATGATCGCCCTCGTCGAGGGCGCCGCGCGACGCAAGACGCCGAACGAGATCGCGCTGAACATCCTGCTCGCCGGCCTGACCCTGGTCTTCATGATCGTCGTCGCGACCCTGCGCCCGTTCGGCCTGTTCGCCGGTACGTCGATTTCGGAGACAACGCTGATCTCGCTGCTGGTGGCGCTGATCCCGACAACAATCGGCGCGCTGCTCTCGGCGATAGGGATCGCCGGCATGGACCGGCTCGTGCGCCGCAACGTGCTCGCCCTGTCCGGCCGGGCGGTCGAGGCCTCCGGCGACGTCGACGTGCTGCTGCTCGACAAGACCGGCACGATCACGATCGGCAACCGCCTCGCGTCGGAGTTCATCCCGATGCCGGGCATCGCCGAGGCCGAGCTCGCTGAGGTCGCGCAGCTCTCCTCGCTCGCGGACGAGACCCCGGAGGGCCGCTCGATCGTGGTGCTCGCCAAGCAGTACGGGATCCGAGAGCACGACATGGGCACCCTGCACGCGCAGTTCGTGCCCTTCACCGCGCAGACGCGGATGAGCGGCGTCGATCTCGACGGACGGCAGCTGCGCAAGGGTGCCGGCGACGCGATCATCAACTTCGTCAACACCGAGGGCGGACGCCCACCGGCCGAGCTGCAGCCCGTGCTCGACCGCATCGGCCGCGAGGGCGGCACGCCGCTCGCCGTCGCCCGCGACTCCCAGGTGCTCGGCGTGATCTACCTCAAGGACACGATCAAGGAGGGGATGCGCGAGCGATTCGACCATCTCCGCTCGATGGGGATCCGCACGATCATGATCACCGGCGACAACCGGCTCACCGCCGCGAAGATCGCCGAGGAATCCGGCGTCGACGACTTCCTCGCCGAGGCCACGCCAGAGGCCAAGCTCGAGCTGATCAGAGACCAGCAGGGTGGCGGTCGGATGGTGGCGATGACCGGCGACGGCACCAACGACGCCCCGGCGCTGGCCCAGGCCGACGTCGGCGTCGCGATGAACACCGGCACCCAGGCCGCCCGCGAGGCCGGGAACATGGTCGATCTCGACTCCAATCCGACGAAGCTGATTGAGATCGTCGAGGTGGGTAAGCAGCTGCTGATCACCCGCGGCGCGCTCACCACCTTCTCGATCGCCAACGACGTGGCGAAGTACTTCGCGATCCTCCCGGCGATCTTCGTCACCACGTGGGCGACGACCAAGGGCGGCAAGAGCCCGCTCCACGTCCTCAACATCATGAACCTCGGCACCCCCCGCTCCGCCGTGATCTCGGCGATCATCTTCAACGCGATCGTTATCCCTCTGCTGATTCCGATCGCGCTCCATGGCGTGAAGTACCGCCCAATCGGCGCTAGCGCACTCCTGCGCCGCAACCTCCTGATCTATGGGCTCGGCGGGATCATCGCCCCGTTCATCGGCATCAAGCTGATCGACCTGATCATCCACAACATCCTTGGGGCATGAGGCCGGCGCTGCGAGAGGTGTCAAGATGGCTGGACGCGGCGAACTAACGGCCGCTCCGTCCGTCGGTCCGCGGGAGCTGGAGATGAACCTGACCCACCGTGGCCACCACCGCGTGTTTCTCGGCATGGCCGCCGGCGTGGGCAAGACCTACCGCATGCTCCTCGAGGGCCATTCCGAGCAGGAATCCGGCCGTGACGTGGTGATCGGTCTGCTCGAGACACACGGGCGCGCCGACACCGCGCGGTTGGCGGAGGGCCTGCCGATGCTTCCGCGGCGCCGGGTCGACTACCGGGGCACGATGCTCGAGGAGATGGACCTGCCGGCGATCCTGATCCGGGCACCGGAGCTCTGCCTGATCGATGAGCTCGCGCACACCAACGCGCCGGGCGTCGAGCACCAGAAGCGCTACGACGATGTGGAGGACGTGCTGGCGGCCGGGATCGACGTGCTGTCGACGGTCAACGTCCAGCACCTCGAGTCGCTCAACGACCAGATCGCGGAGCTCAGCGGGGTGCGGGTGCGCGAGACGATCCCGGACGCCGTGCTGGGTCGCGCGGACGAGATCGTGCTCGTCGACATCACCCCCGAGGCGCTCCTCGACCGGCTGCGCGCGGGCAAGATCTACGGGACTGAGCGGATCGATGCCGCCCTGAACAACTTCTTCCGGATCGAGAACCTCTCCGCGCTGAGGGAGGTGGCGCTGAGGCAGGTCGCCCAGGAGGAGGGGCAGAAGCGCCTGACCACGGTTGAGCCGGTCGTGTCATCGCGCGAGGAGACGGTTGCGGCGGGGGCCCCTCAGGCGATCGCCGAGCGCCTGCTCGCGCTGGTCGAGCCCTACCCGGGAGCCCAGCGTCTGGTTCGCCGGGCCTGGCGCTCGGCGCAGCGGCTCGGCGCCGACGTCGACCTGCTCTGGGTCCGGGCGCCGGGACGCGATCTGACCGACGAGCAGGAGCGCTCCCTGACCGCGCTGCGCCAGCTCGCCTCGATGCTCGGCACGCGGCTGATCGTGGAGGAGTCGGACGCGCTGCCCGAGGCCATCGCCGAAGTCGCCCGACGGCGGCGGAGCACCTACGTGCTGATGGGCCGCAGTCGGCCGGTGCGCGGTCTGGCCCGGCTCCGCACGCCGTTGCCCCAGCGGCTGATGGAGCTCCTCCCCGGCGTCGACGTCCGGATCGTTGCCGACCGCAGTCGCCGCAAACCGTCAGGAGACGAATGACCGTCGTGCTTGTGATCGTCGTGGCCGTCGCGTGCGTAGCGGCCGGGCTGGCCGCCGGGTACTGGCTCCCTCCTCATGGCCGGCGTCCCGCGGCGCAGCAGCCGACAACGGTTCGCCGCATCCTGCTCCCATTCACCGGGCAGTCGATCTCGCGCCGGGCGTTCGAGGCCGCGGTGCGGCTGGCCAGGGCCGAGAACGCGACGATCATGCCGGCGTTCCTGGCGCGCGTGCCGAGGAACATGCCGATCGACTCGCCGCTGCCGGCCCAGTGCGCTGAGGCGATGCCGGTGCTCGAGGCGATCGAACAACGCGCCGGCGCCCAGGGAGTTGCCGTCGATTCCCGCGTGGCACGCGGGCGGACATACCGCGACGCGTTGCGGCGGCTGCTCGATGAGGAGCAGGTCGACCGGGTGATCGTCTCGGCCACCGACAGTCCGCAGGTCGGCCTCAGTGGGGATGACCTGCAATGGCTGCTTCAGCGCGTGCCGGCCGAGATCATGATCCTCCGGCCCGCGCCGGACGATGTCCGGCACATCTCGGCCAACGGGCTACACGGGCACTTCTGAGAACTCCCGCGCCGTGCGCGGGTCGATCTCGGCGTAGCCGTCGAGCGGCTCGGTCGGCAGCATGCCGTCGAGCAGCGCGAAGGCCGAGTGCTCGAGCTCGAGCAGGGTGGGGGCGAGGGCCGAGCGGACCGCATCCCGGGCGGCCGCGCGTTCGGCGCCGAGGCGGGCGGCCCGGGCGACGGTCGCCGCACAGTCGCCCGCGATCTCGCGCACGATCGCGCGCGCCCGGTCACCGGCGAGATCGCCCACCGCGACCCGCGCCGCGGCCCAGACGGCCGCACCCGCCGAGCTCCACGCCGCCTGCCGAGCCGCGGCGCGTCCGGCCGCCCACGGCGAGCGGACAGCGGCCCGGGCCGGGCCGAGCGCGGACGACCAGGATGCCCGCGTCTGCCGGCGCGCGTCCCTCAGCGCGGCCAGTGCGCCGGGCAGCACGGATGCGTCGAGGACCGGGGGGAGATCCGCGAGGCCGCGTGCCGCCCCGCGCAGATCGGCCACGGCGAGCCAGGCCGGAGCATAGGTGCGGATCAGCCAGTCCATCGCCATCCACGAACGCTGCTCATCGAGCCCGTCGGTCGAGGTGCCGATCGTCCGGGCCAGATACGGGCGCAGAAGCTGCCGCGGGGCGTCGTCGAGGCTGTCGTTCAGCGTCGTGCAGTAGGCGCGCAGCACCGGACTAACGCACGCCGGGTCGTCGCCGTGCGGCTCGCCGGCCAGGAAGCTGACCCATTCCATCGCGCACCGGCCCTCCTCGGGCGTCGCGTGAGTCCCGTAGGCGAGCGTGTAGTCGGTGCTCATGGCTTCTCCAAGGTCAGCGGTCGGGTCCCGGGATTGTTGCGCTGCGACCGTCGAAGTCAATGTCAGCCGCTCGAGTCGGGTTCCGGTTGGAGCCCGAGGGCGATCCGCTCGTTCAGCCCCAGGCGGGCGTCGGAGGCCCAGCGATCACGCCGCTCCCGCCGGCTCAGGAGCAGGACGCCGAGGCCGAGCACAAGCCAGGCGCCCGCGGCGAAGGCGGCCCAGCGGATCGGCGAGGGAGGGAGCGGATCGAGCGACTTGAAGCCGACCCAGAGCACGGCCGCGCTCGTCACGAGCGGGAAGACGAGATGCAGGAACGGCCTGAACCGCACGCCCTCGCGACGGTGAAAGAGGACGACGGCGAGGTTTCCGGCGACGTAGATCGCGACCAGCATCAGCGTCGTCAGCAGGCTGAGGGTGAGAAACGCGTCGAAGGGGCCGAGCCAGAACCCGAATCCGAGCCCGACCACGAGTGCCAGCAGACCCTGGGCGGCGACCGCGTAGGTGGGCGTCCGGTAGCGCGGGTGCAGGCGGGCGAGCCGGACCGGGACCATCCCGGATCGAGCCGCGGCGTACCACATCCGTGTGACTGTGTTGAAGGAGGCGATCGACGCACAGATCACCGAGTTCAGCAGCGCGACCAGGACGAGCAGCCAGGCGCCGCCCCAGTAGCGGTGCGCCAGCGCCAGCGGCGGCGCCTGCTCGGAGCCGAGCAGCGACGGCAGAGACCGCGTTCCCCACCCGATCATCAACCCCCAACTCGTGATCACGAACAGCGCGACGATGAACAGGACCGCAGACACCAGTCCGATCGGAACCGAGCGACCCGGCCGACGGCTCTCCTCGGCGAGCGGGACCGCTCCCTCCCAGCCCGCGAAGGCGAACAGCGAGAAGACGACACCGAGGTAGACGCCGTGGAAGCTCGGTGCCGAGCCGGGCGACAGGGGCGCGAACGAGAAGCCGCCGGGCCCGGGGTTGGCGAAACCCCACAGAGCCAGCGCGAGCACTAGCGCCGCCTCGATCACGCCGAGCACGATCAGCGTGCGCGTCGAGAGTCGTATGCCTCTGTAGACGACGAACGTGACGAGCGCGAGGACGGCCACGAGCACGACCCACCACGGCAGCCGGAAGCCGTATTCGGCCTCGAGCGCCCGCTCGCACACGTAGCCGGTGTAGGCGACGATGAACCCGGGGGCGATCGGCGCGTAGAACAGGAAGATCCAGTTGATGAGCAGGCCCGCCCGCGCGCCCGCGGCGCGGGTCACGTAGGTCACGTAGCCGCCAGCCGACGGCAGCCTGGCCGCCAGCGTGCCCAGCGATACGGCCAGCATCACGATGATCGCGCCCGCGACCAGGAACGCGAACGGAGCCGACACCCCGGCGTAGCTCGCGATCACCTGAAACAGCAGCAGGCCCGAGAAGGCAGGGCCGACGAAGCTGATGCTCTGCATCGTGACCGAGAACGGCCCCAGCGCCCCCGGCAACAGCGAGGTTCCGCCGGGTGTACGTTGTAAATCCGGTGCGCTTCCGGCGTCCGCCTCGTTCACCATGCCTCGCCCCGCACGTTCCGATCCGATCCCTGCCGCAGCCTATCCTCGCCCCGCCGAGCGGTCAATCGGCCCGGCACGTGGCGAGGCCGCCTGGCGCGGGCGCCGGCTGCACTTCGTCGGCGTGGGAGGGACGGGGATGAGCGGCCTCGCGCTCGTGTGCGCCCAGCTCGGCGCCGAGGTGAGCGGATCGGACCGCGCCGACGGACCGCACCTCGGTCGATTGCGCGCCGCCGGCGTCCGCGTGAGCATCGGGCACCTGCCGGAGAACGTCCCGGACTCATCCGAGCTCGTCTACTCATCCGCGGTTCGCAGCGAGAACGTGGAGCGCGAGCGCGGCCGGGAGCTCGGCCTGCCCGAGATCCGCCGCGGCGAGCTGCTCGGCGAGGTGACGCGGCTGCGCCGCTGCCTGGCGGTGGCCGGCACGCACGGAAAGACGACCACGTCGGCGATGATCGTGCATGCGCTGCGCAGCGCCGGGCAGCCACCCGCGTACGTCATCGGAGCGCCGCTGCGGGATGGCTCGCCGAGCGCAAGCTGGGGGCCCGGAGAGTGGCTGATCGTCGAAACCGACGAGTCCGATCGAACGTTCCTGGCGATCGAGCCGGAGATCGCGGTGGTGACGAACGTGGCCTTCGAGCACATGAACAACTACGCGACGCTGGGCGATCTGCTGGGCGCGTTCGAGACGTTTGTCAGCCGGTCGGAGCGGATCGTGATCGCCGACCGGCCTGACCTCCGCGCGCTGTGCGGCGCTCGTGAGGTGGCCACGTTCGACCCGGGTGAGATCCGCCTCGATCCCGGCGGCAGCCGGTTTTCGTGGGACGGGCGCTCGGTGCGCCTGCGCGTCCCAGGCGAGCACAACGCACGCAACGCCGCCGGCGCGCTTGAGGCGTGCCGCCTGCTCGGGATCAACCTCGATCAGGCGGCGGCGAGCCTGTCGACGTATGCCGGGGCGAGAAGGCGGCTCGAGCCGATCGGCGTGAGCGCCGGGGGAGCCCGGATCTATGACGACTACGCGAACCACGGCAACGAGGTGCGTGCGTCGCTGGCCGCGCTGCGAACCGTGGAGGCGGGGCGCGTGGTCGTCGTCTTTGAGCCGGTTCTGTTCACACGCATGCGCGCGATGGCGCCGGACCTGGGTGCGGCACTCGCGGGCGCCGACGTCCTGATCGTGCTCGGGCTGTTCGAGGGGAGCGAGGCGGGGCAGCACCATCCCGGCGTGTCGGGGCGGACGATCGCCGAGGCGGCATCGGCCCGGTTGGATGCGGTCTTCTACGAGCCGGAGGCGGACGCGGCGCTGGACCGGCTCGAGTCGATCCTCGGCGCCGGCGACGCATGTGTGTTCATGGGCGTGAGCCCGGCCCCGCAGAGGATCGCGCACGAGCTCATCGCCGCCCGTGGCCGCTCATCTTCGTGACGCGGCAACGGTCTGCCAGAGGGTGACGTGAACCCGGGGGCGCACTCGCGCCGGCACGGTGCCGGCGCGGCCGGTCGAGATCGCGTGGGTCGCCTCCGGCGTGGTCACGAACCGCTGGAGGGCGAGGGCGGCGGGCAGCGCCCGGCCGAGCCCCAGCGTGCTCGCGTGCCAGAGCTCGACCAGCGGGGTGCCGCGCACATCGAGGCGGGCGAGAGTTCGTCTGCGAATCGGCTCCAGCGCCGTCTGGGCGAGCGTCAGCGCGATCCCCTCGCCGGCCGCGGCCGCGGCGAGCGCGGCGGCGTTGCTGCTGTACATGGCCACGTCGCCCGGCGCGAAGCCGTTGCGGGCGAAGAACAGGCTCGTCGTCGCCGTCGGGTCGAGATCCGGTGGGCCAATCAGCCACCGCTCCGCCGCCAGGGTCGCTGGTGGAATGGCCTCCCGCCCCGCGAGCGGGTGCCCCGCGGCCGCGACGACGATCATCCGGCAGCGCAGGAACGGCACCGACGCGATCGTCGTCGAGCGCTCAGGGCCCGGGTGGGGGCCGAGCGCGATGTCGGCGCGGCGGCCGTCGAGCAGGTTCGCCAATGAGCTGCCGGGGACGGTCTCGACCGTGATCTCGAGCCCGTCCTCGCGGGCTCCGAACGCGTCGATCAGCGGTGCGATGTGCTCGGCCACGAGGCTCGTGGCGGCCACCTGGACCTGACGTGGCTGGCCGGGGGAGTCGTGCACGGTCCGGCGTGCCTGCTCCGCGAGCGCGAGGATCTCCTCAGCCAGGCGGGCCAGCCTCCGGCCCCCGGGCGTGAGCGCGATGCCCCGTCCATCGCGCACGAACAGCTCATCCCCGAGCTCCTTGCGCAACGCCGCCACCGCCACCGAGACGGCCGGCTCGGTCACCTCGAGCTCGGCCGCGGCGGCCTTGACCGAACCGAATCGGGCGACGAGGACGAAGGATTGAAGCTGGGCGAGCGTCACTGACCATTCCTGACCATATCGCCCCGTCTCCTCGTGGCCTAAGCGATCGCTTATCTCAAGTTGCCGTAGGGCGGTCATCGGCGATAGTGCGCGTGAGGAGAGACACGAGCAGTGCAACCTTCAGCGGGCTTCCGGCACCAGCAGGCGACAGTCGCCGCCCGCGCGCACGAGTCTCTGCGCTTCGCAAAACCTCGACAATTCGACCAGGGAGGTTTGTGAGATGCCTGTCGTGATCGGTGCCTCCACCGGTTGGGGCATAGGACTGGCGCTCGGGATCGTGGTCGTGCTCGTCGCGGCCGCGATCGTGATCACGATCGTCGTGCTGGCGGCTCGGATCGCCACCCAGGCCCACACGGCGGTGGGCGGCGTCGAGAAGGTGCGCGATCAGACGACCGAGCTGAACGGGATCGCCCGGATCAACGATTCCGGGATCCGGATCCTGCACTCGGCGCGCGCGCTGCGAAAGGCGGCGGTGGGCAGATGAGCGTTCCAGTAGCTGCGCTCACCAACCATGACGTGTGGGGGATCGCGCTCGTGATCGGGCTCGTGGCGGCGCTGATCGTCGCCGCGCTCCTGGTGGTCCTGATCCGCTCGGTGATCGACATCGACAAGTCCGCCGCCAAGCTGCTCGAGGTGGCCGGGCAGGTGGCGGGGAACACCGCAAATATCCCCCAGCTCCAGGCGACCGCGCCGGTGCTGGGCCAGATCGTGGAGGAGGCAGTGGTCCAAGACGGCTATATGAACGCCCTGACCGACGGGTACGGTGGGAAATGAGCCAGAGCACACTGATCGTCCTCAGCGTCGTGCTCGCGGTGGTGATCGTCGTCGTTCTCGCCGGCGCGCTGATCCGGATCCGGATGGGACTGGAGTCGATCTCCAACAACCTGGCCACGCTCGCGGGTGCGCTCGAGACGGTGGAGTCCGAGCATCTGCGACCGCTCGAGCCCGCCGTCAAGGCGATCAACGCCCAGTTCGACATCATCCTCGGGGCGATGCCGGGCATCGCCTCGAAGGCGGCCATCGTCGCGGAGAGGAGGCCGAAGTGACGCTCGAATGGATCGGTGACGTGATCCTGGCGGCGGTGTTGCTGCCGGTGGTGATCTACCTGCTGAGCGGCGTGCTTCGGGCCGCGATCAGCATCGTTCCCAGCGTGGAGAGGATCGCGAGCGCGGCGCAGGCCGGCTCGAAGGACCTTGACGCAGCGCCACTGCTGCTGACGACGCAGGACCAGGTCAAGAAAACGGTCGAGGTGGTCGCCGCCTACGGCGGCTCGCTCGACGTGATCGTCGACGACGCGTGAGGGGGTGAGAGGATGCCGGCAGCAGGATGGGTGATGATCGTCGCGGTGGTGCTGATAATCGCCGCGATCGTGGTGTTCCTCGTGGCGACGATCCTCGCGCTGCGCAAGATCAACAAGGGCCTCGACGAGGCGATCGAGGCCGTGGGCGAGATCGTCCAGAAGAGCGAACCGGTCAACTCGATCGTGACCACGATCAACCAGCAGCTCGATGCGGGCGTCGATCTGCTCGAGGGCCTGCTGGTCAAGAAGGCCGGACTCGAGGATGCGGTCGGACTGATCGACGGCCTCTACCCGGGAGCCGGCAAGGACGGACTGCGCAACTTCCCCGACAGCAAGACAATCGAGGCGCCCCGGATCTCCGAGGTCTACACCAAGGGCACGCTGACCCTGGCGCGTCTGGGCCGCGAGGCGCCGATCGCGGCGGCGAGCCCGAACGGCCCCGCGCTTCGCAACGTCGAGCGCGGAAGCCTCGAGGCGCGGCTGCTGTATCCCGAGGGCCGGCAGACGCATCCGGCGTCGATGCCGCGCTCACCGGTGATCGGCACCGACGCGCCGGTCCAGTACGAGCCAACCGACGAGCCCGGAGTCCGCCGGCGGATGCCGGTGGGCGGAGCGGGAGGTGAGAGCTGATGCAGACCCCAGCGCCATGTGACTATGAGCGGGCCACCAGCGTGGAGGGCGCGATCTCGGCCCTGACGCGGGTCGGGTCGGGCGCGCGGATCATCGCGGGGGGCCACAGCCTGATCCCGATGATGAAGCTGCGCCTGGCGACGCCGGAGCACCTGATCGACATCAACGATCTGCACGAGCTCTCCTACATCCGCGAGGAGGGCGGCGAGGTCCGGATCGGCGCGCTGACCCGGCACGCCGAGCTGCTCGATTCGGAGCTGCTCGCGCGCCTGTTCCCGTGTTCCGGGACGCCGAGGAGGTGATCGCCGACCCGATCGTGCGCAACCGCGGGACGATCGGGGGCAGCCTGTGCCAGGCCGATCCGGCTGAGGACCTGAGCGCGGTCTGCTCGGCGCTCAGGGCGACGGTCGTGATCCGCGGCGCGGGCGGCGAGCGGACGGTGAGCATGTCCGACTTTCACGTCGGTCCGTTCATGACCGCCGTCGGCGATGCGGAGATGCTCACCGAGGTGAGGGTCCCGGTCCGCCCCGGAGCCGGGAGCGCGCACGAGAAGGTGGAGCGGCGCGCGGGCGACTTCGCGATCGGGGCCGCGTCGGCCGCGGTCTGGATCTCAGGCGGGACCATCAGCGACGCAGGGATCGCGCTCGGCGCCGCCGGGCCGACGACGATCGAGGTCAAACGTGCCGAGGAGCTGCTGCGGGGGGCATCGCCCTCCGACGAGCTGTTTGCGCAGGCCGGTCAGATCGCCGCCGAGGACTGCTCGCCGATGGCGGACGGCCGCGGCCCGGTCGACTACAAGCGCCACCTCGCCAACGTCCTCACCACCCGCGCGCTGCGCCGTGCGGCGTCCCGAGCACTGCACCAGGAGGCATAGACACCGCATGCAACTGACGATCAACATCAACGGCGAGCCGGTGACCCGCGACGTCGAGCCGCGCCAGCTGCTGGTCCACTTCATCCGAGACACGCCCGGGCTGACCGGGACGCACTGGGGCTGCGACACGTCCAACTGCGGCGCCTGCGTGGTGCTGATGGACGGCAAGCCGATCAAGTCCTGCACGGCGCTGGCCGCGATGTGCGAGGGGCACGAGATCAGCACGGTCGAATCGCTCGAGCGCGACGGCAGGCTCGATCCGATCCAGGAGGGCTTTCACGAGAAGCACGCGCTCCAGTGCGGCTTCTGCACTCCCGGGATGCTGATGACCACGCGGGCGCTCCTGAACGAGAACCCGAACCCGAGCGAGGAGGAGATCAGGGTGGCGATCTCTGGCTCGCTGTGCCGCTGCACCGGCTACAAGAACATCGTCGCGGCCGTGCGCTGGGCCGCTGAGCACGAAGCGGCCGCGAAACAGGAGGTATGACCGTGGCAACGACCGTCGAGAACCTTCCCAGCCCCGGACAGGAGCGCCCGATCGGCTTCGGGCGCCTGAAGCGCAAGGAGGACGCGCGGTTCATCCGCGGGAAGGGCAACTACCTCGATGACATCCGCCTGCCCGGGATGGTGCACGGCGCGGTCCTGCGCAGTCCCTACGCGCACGCGAAGATCGTCTCGATCGACACCTCGGCCGCGCTCGCGCATCCGGGGGTCGCCGCCGTGATCACGGCGAAGGACCTCGAGACGCTCGGGCTGGCGTGGATGCCGACGATCTCCTACGACACCCAGGCGGTGCTGGCCGGCGACAAGGTCCGCTTCCAGGGCCAGGAGGTCGCGTTCGTGATCGCCACCGACGAGTACATCGCCCGCGATGCGCTGGCCCTGATCGACGTCGAGTACGAGCCCCTGCCGGCGTTGGTGAACGCGCGCAAGGCGCTCGATCCCGACGCCCCGCTGATCCGCGACGACAAGGAGGGTCAGACGGACAACCTGGCCAGCCCGCTGTGGGAGGCCGGTGACGAGGCGGCGACCGACAAGGCGTTCGCCGAGGCCGACGTGATCGTCAAGCGGGACATCATCTATCCCCGCTGCCACCCGGCGCCGCTCGAGACGTGCGGGATGATCGCCGACTTCAACCCGCAGACGGGCCAGCTCGACATCTACAACGGCAACCAGGCCCCGCACGCCCACCGCACGGTGTACGCGCACGTCGCGGGCCTGGCCGAGCACATGATCCGGATCCGCTGCAACGACATCGGCGGCGGCTTCGGCAACAAGGTCCCCGTCTACCCGGGTTACGTGTGCGCGATCGCCGGCTCGATCGTCGCCGGGGTCCCGGTCAAGTGGATCGAGGACCGCTCCGAGAACCTGATGTCGACCGGGTTCGCGCGCGACTACGTGATGAAGGCCGAGATGTGCGCCAAGGACGGGAAGATCACCGGCCTGCGGGTCGACGTGATCGCCGACCACGGGGCGTTCGATTCCACCGCCCAGCCGACCAAGTTCCCGGCCGGGTTCTTCCACATCGTGTGCGGGTCCTACGACCTCGAGGCGGCGCACGTGAAGGTCAAGGCGGTGTACACGAACAAGGCGCCCGGCGGCGTCGCCTACCGGTGCTCGTTCCGGATCACGGAGGCCGTCTATCTGGTCGAGCGGATGGTCCACGCGCTGGCGATGGAGATGGGCGTCGACCAGGCGGAGCTGCGGATGCGCAGCTTCATTGCGCCCGAGCAGTTCCCGTACGAGACGACCACCGGCTGGACGTACGATTCGGGCAACTACGCCAAGACGATGCAGGTGGCGATGGACATGGCGGGCTACGACGATCTGCTGCGCGAGCAGCAGGAGAAGCGAGCCCGCGGCGAGTTGATGGGGATCGGCGTGGCCTTCTTCACGGAGGGCGTCGGCGCCGGGCCGCGCAAGCACATGGACATCCTCGGCCTGTCGATGAACGACGGAGCCGATCTGCGCGTGCACCCGTCGGGCAAGGCGGTGGTCAGCATCAGCGCCCAGACCCAGGGGCAGGGCCACGAGACGACGTTCGCGCAGATCGTCGCCGAGGAGCTGGGGATCCCGCCCGAGAACGTCGAGGTCCGCCATGGCGACACCGACAAGTCGCCCTACGGGCTGGGTACCTACGGCTCGCGCTCGACGCCGGTCAGCGGAGGGGCGGTGGCGGTCGTGTCCCGCAAGGTCCGCGACAAGGCGCGTCAGATCGCCGCCACGATGCTCGAGACCCGGCCGGAGGACCTCGCCTGGGAGAAGGGTCGCTGGTACGTCAAGGGCGATCCGGAGAAGGGCGTGCTGATCGAGGAGATCGCCCAGCGCGCCTACAGCGGCGAGCCGATGCCGGCGGGCATGGAGGGCGGCCTCGACGCGCAGGTGATCTACGACCCGCCCAACCTCACCTATCCGTACGGGGCCTACATCGCCGTCGTCGACATCGACCCGGAGACCGCGCACGTCAAGGTCCGGCGGTTCATCGCCGTGGACGACTGCGGCGTGCGGATCAACCCGATGATCGTCGACGGCCAGATCCACGGCGGCCTCGCCGAGGGCATCGGCATTGCGCTGATGGAGGTGATCACGTTCGACGAGGAGGGCAACTGTCTGAACGGTTCGTTCATGGACTACCTGCTGCCGACCGCGCTCGAATGTCCGGACTTCGAGCTCGGCGAGACCGTCACGCCGTGTCCGCATCATCCCCTCGGCGCCAAGGGCGTCGGCGAGTCGCCGAACGTCGGTTCGCCACCGGCGATCGTCAACGCGGTGATCGATGCCCTCCACGGGACCCACGGCGTTGACCACATCGACATGCCGTGCACCCCGGCGCGCGTCTGGGCGGCGATGCAGGGACGAGCCGAGCCGCCGCAATGATCTCGGGCGCCCTCAGCCGAACCGCGAAGGAGCTGGGCGAGGCCGGCTCTCCGTTCGTGATCGCCACGGTCGTGCGCGTGCAGCGCCCGACCAGCGTCGATCCGGGTGACGTGGCGCTGGTGCGCGAGGACGGGACGATCGAGGGCTTCGTCGGCGGGGTTTGCGCTCAGCACAGCGTGCGGCTCTACTCGCTCCAGGCGATCGAGGCGGGCAAGCCGCTGCTGTTGCGGATCATGCCCGACGGCTCGGGCGACGAGGGAGAGGAGGACCCGTCGCGGACCGAGGAGCTCTCGAACGAGGAAGGCACGGTCACGGTCCAGAACCCGTGCCTGTCCGGCGGAGCGATCGAGGTGTTCCTCGAGCCGGTGCTCCCCGCGCCGCGGGTTCTGCTCGCCGGCGACTCGCCGATCGTCGGGGCGCTGCGGAGGATCGGGCCCGAGCTCGGGCTGGCCGTGGTGGCGGCCGACGAGCAGGGTGGTGGGCCGGTTCCGGGCGACCTTGCCCTCGTCGTCGCCGCCCATGGGCGCGATGAGCTGGGTGTGCTCCGAGCCGGGCTCGAGGCCGGTGTCCCGTACGTGGGGCTCGTCGCCTCGCGCAAGCGCGGTGCGGCGGTGATCGACCAGTTGCGCGAGGAGGGAATCGCCGAGGAGCAGCTGGTCAGAGTCGAGACGCCGGCTGGGCTCGACATCTCCGCCCAGACGGCGGCCGAGATCGCGGTTTCGATCCTGGCGCGGATCGTGGGGGTGCGACGGCGTGAGCCCGGACCGGCTCCGGCGGTGGCACGCCCGAACACGGCCGTCGATCCGATCTGCGGGATGACGATCGTGGTCGGAGCCGACACGCCCTCGCTGATGCACGCCGGGCAACCGGTCTACTTCTGCTGCCTCGGCTGCCGGTTGAAGTTCGAGGAACGACACGGTGACGCCGCCGTCGCGAGCTGAGATCCGCCACCTCGCTCCGGACATCGAGACGCTGGCGCAGCGGCTGGCGGCGGTCGACTATCTGGTGGACGAGGGGCTGGCGACGTCGATGTTCCTGGCTCTCAGCCTGCCGCAGCCGCTGCTGCTCGAGGGCGAGGCGGGGGTGGGCAAGACCGAGGCGGGCAAGGCGCTGGCCGCCGTCCTCGACACGCCGCTGATCCGCCTTCAGTGCTACGAGGGGATCGACGCCTCCGAGGCGCTGTACGAGTGGAACTACCCTCGCCAGCTGCTCAGCATCCGGCTGGCCGAGGCGAGCGGCACCACGCTCAGCGAGGACGATCTGTTCGGGCCCGACTTCCTGATCCGCCGCCCGCTCCTGCGCGCGCTCGAGCATCCGGGCCCGCGCCCGGCCGTCCTGTTGATCGACGAGATCGACCGGGCCGACGACGACTTCGAGGCCTTCCTGCTCGAGCTGCTCGCCGAGGCGACGGTGACGATCCCGGAGCTCGGTCCGGTGACGGCGACGCACGCGCCGGTGATCGTGCTGACCTCGAACCGGACCCGAGACCTCCACGACGCCGTCAAGCGCCGCTGCCTCTACCAGTGGATTCCCTATCCGGGCCCGCAGCGCGAGGTGGAGATCATCCGCCGCCGGGTCAAGGGGGCCTCCGAGACGCTCGCCGTGCAGGTCGCCGACGCGGTGGCGCGGATGCGCGACTCGGACATCCAGAAGCCGCCCGGGATCGCCGAGGCGATCGACTGGCTGGCCGCGCTCGACCTGCTCGGCGTCGAGCGGCTGGACGAGGCCGCGATCGAGCGCACGCTCGGGTCCGTGCTCAAGTACTCCGAGGACCAGGACGTGGTTCGAGCCGCTGGTCTGGGGCAGCTGGTGAGCGCCCATGACTGAGGCGGATCCCTTCCGGGTGCAGACGGAATGGCTCGATCTGCCGGCACTGGTCGGTGCCTTCAGCCGGCGCCTCCACGAGGCTGGGGTCCCCTCGACCGCCGAGCGGGCGGCGCACTTCGCGACCGGCGCTGACGCTGGTGAGGCCGGTGTCACGGCGTCGCCTGTACTGGACGGCGCGGGCCGTGTTCGTGTCTGACCCCTCGCACGTGCGGGCATTCGACGACGTGTTCGCGCGCGTCTTCGGCGGAGCCGCGCCACCGGGCGAGCCCGAGCCCGGGCAGAACGCGCGCGCGACGCCGGCGCCGCCGGACGAGCGCCAGAGCTCGCAGACGGCGCGCACCGAGTCCGGTGGGGTCGACCCCTTCGGACCGGCGTCGGCGTCGGCGAGCTCCGGTGACGCCGAGCCGGACGAGGGACGGGAGGTCCCGGTCGCGCTCGCACCGAGCGACGAGGAGGTACTGCGCCAGAAGCGCTTCGACGCGCTGGAGCCGGGCGAGCTGGCCGCGCTCTACCGCCTGATGTCGCGGCTCGAGCTGGTGACGCCGCTGCGGCGGACGCGGCGCGCGAGGCGCGACCGGCACGGAGAGCGGATCGACCTGCGCCGCACGCTTCGGGGCAGCCTGCGCACCGGCGGCGATCCGATCCGCATCGCCCGGCGTCGCCGGCGGATCGTCCGCCGCAGGCTCGTGCTGCTGTGCGACATCTCCGGCTCGATGGAGCCCTACGCCCGCGCGTATCTGCAGTTCCTGACCTGCGCGGCCGGCAGCGGCCCGCGGGTGGAGGCGTTCGCGTTCGCGACCCGCCTGACGCGGCTCACGCGGGCGCTCGCCGCGAGCAGCCCGGAACGGGCGATCCAGCGCGCCGCCGTCACCGCTCCGGACTGGTCGAGCGGAACCCGGATCGGCGACGCGCTCAAGGAGTTCAACGATCGCCACGGCCGGCGCGGAATGGCCCGCGGTGCCGTGATCGTGATCCTGTCCGACGGCTGGGAGCGAGGCGATCCGGCGCTCGTCGGGCGGGAGATGGAGCGCCTGCGGCGTCTCGCCCACCGGATCGTGTGGGTCAACCCCCGTGCCGCGGCGAGCGGATTCGTGCCGCGAACCGGCGGGATGGCGGCCGCGCTGCCGCACGTCGACGCGCTGGTCAGCGGACACAGCCTCGAGGCGCTCGACGAGGTCGTCACAGCGATCGGGGCTACGACGCCCCCGGCGCCGCCGCGCGCCGGGCCTGAGCCCGAGCCGGAGGAGGAGCCGTGGGGGAGCGCGACCCCCGTCGCGGGCAGCTCGGTGGCGATGCCGAGTGGCTATGGCCCGAGCCGGGGCCGGACCACACCGGGCTGGGGGTCTCCACGGAGATGAGCGAGACCGAGGGCAAGCGGTGCATCTATCCAGGCTGCGATCGTCCGGCCGTACCGCCCCATCCGCTCGGCGGACCGCAGCCGAGCTTCTGCGACCGCGAGGACCACAACGCTTTGACCGCGCACCAGGAGCGCCAGCGCCTCGAGCGCGAGCGCGACGAGAATCCGAGGAGGTTCAGTGATGGCTAACGAGGCTTACCGGGCAGTCTTCCTGCGCGTCCATCCGACCGGCAAGATGGTGCTCAGCCTGACCACCGAATCAGACGGCAACGAGGCGAGGTACGCACAGCAGGTCGCCGACGAGCTCGGCGTTCCGGCGCTCGACGTCAAGGTGGTGCCGGCCGACGAGGACCGGTTCGGGACCGGTCACGGGTTCAACACCAGCCCGTCCGGGGGCACCCTGGCGGCGATCACGAGCACGACGGGCAAGATCCGCGCCAAGGCCCAGCAGCTGGCCGGGATGGATCTCGAGACCGCGGCTGACCAGCTCAGCTGGGACAACGGGGCGTTCGTCAGCGCTGGGGACCCGGCCCAGGCGAGGACGATCTCCGACCTCGCGCTGTATGCCCACGGAAGCGGGCCGCTGCCGCCGGGCGTCGAGGGCGGCCTCGACGCGCAGACCGTCTACGCGGATTAGATGATTGATTCCAAATCGTTCGGTCCGGGCGCGTCCGGGCTAGCTTCGCGGATACGCGCCGGCCGGTCGGCTCGCGTAGCGCTGCTACGCGTCGCCTTCCGTCCCCCGCGCCCCGCTCGCTCCCCGAACGCGCCGATCCCAACCAATTTGGAATCAATCATCTAGTGCTCGGCCTGCGGCAGCTCGGCGGAGACCTCCACCGTCACCTCGTCGATCACCTTGAGCGTCCCGAACAGCGCCGAGTAAGGCTTGATCCCCCAGTCAGATTGTCTGATGGTCACGCTGGCCGACAGGCGGCCGTCGTCGCCGGCGGCAAGCTCGAAGGCGACCGGATGGTGCCGGCCGGCCAGCTCCAGATCACCCTGAACACGTCCGTCGCCGCCGATCTCGGTGGAGGAGAAGGCGATCGTCGCGCCCTTGAGGACCTCGTCGTTGATCGTCTGGGCGATGCCCGCCTTGTCGTCGTCGTCGAGCTTGGCCACGCCCCCCGTGCCCTCGAGCACCTTCATCGAGCGCGAGTCGGCGCTCAGCTCGATCTTCGCCGGGGCCCCGTCATCGCCGACGTCGAGCGTCGCCTCCCATGCCGTCACCTCGATCAGCAGGTTGTGGCCGGCCATCGCCGCCGCGCCCGCCTTCTTCGTCCTCACCCACAGCCTGCCGTCAGCAGGCCCGAGCTTGTGCCGACCAGACGTGAGTGCCATGCCCGCACTCTTACATACCCAAGGAGAACACAGCAGCCATGGTTGAGCTAGACCATTCCTTCGCCAGCGACAAGCCGATCGACGAGCTCTGGCCCGCGATCCTCGACCTCGATCGCCTGATCCCGTGCGTGGAGGGCGGAAGCGTGACCGAGCGCACCGGCCCCGAGTCGGCCAAGGCCGAGATCAAGGTCAAGATGGGCGCGATGTCGCTCACCTTCAGGGGCACGGTCGAGATCGCCGAGCAGGACCCCGGCAGCCACAAGGCGCTGCTCAGGATCAAGTCGCGCGAGGCCGGCGGACAGGGCTATGCGAACGCGGACGTCACGTTCGCACTCGCGAACGGGGGTGGCACGATCCACACGGCCGCCCAGATCTCCGGCAAGGCGGCCTCGATGGGCGAGGGCGTGATGGTCACGGTGCTCGACGCCCTGATCCAGGACTTCACCGGGAAGCTCGCCACGCTGTGAGCGACCGCTCGGCCAAGACGATGCGTCGACCGCGCGAGGGCGAGGTCCCGCGCGACGGCGGCACGGCCGTCCAGGAGGACGCCGATCGCCCGGTGTTCCGGGGCAATGGGCCCTTCGACTACGTCTGCGTGGAGTGTGGGAACGTGCTCGCCGCCTCGATGCCGGCCGAGTACATGAACCGCAAGGTGCGCGTACGTTGCGCGCGGTGCGGGACGGTCAATGTGGCGGTGGAGGAGGAGGGCGTCGACTACGGCAAGGGCTTCGGGCGGCGTCCGCGGTGACGAGCGCGAGAGCAGAGGCTCCGGCCGGCTTCGGCCCGCTCCAGCGCAAGGAGGATGCGCGCTTCATCCGCGGCCAGGGAAGATTCGTCGACGACGTGAAGCTGAGCGGGATGCTCCACGGGGCGGTGCTGCGAAGCCCGTTCGCGCACGCGCGGATCGTCTCGATCGACACCTCGGCGGCGCTCCAGCACCCGAGCGTCCACGCCGTGATCACCGGCGCCGATCTCGAGGAACGAAGTCTCGCCTGGATGCCGACCCTGTCGGCCGACACGCAGGCCGTGCTGGCGACCGACAAGGTCCGCTTCCAGGGCCAGGAGGTCGCGTTCGTGATCGCCGACGACCGCTACGCCGCTCGCGACGCGCTCGAGCTGATCGAGGTCTCCTACGAGGAGCTGCCGGTGGTTGTCGACGCGCGCTCGGCGCTCGAGCCGGGCGCTCCGGTGATCCGCGACGACCGGCCCGAACAGCGCACCAATCTCGTGTTCGACTGGGAGGCGGGCGAGCGCGGGGCGACCGAGCGGGTGTTCCGGCGGGCCGACGTCGTGGTCGAGCAGGAGATGCTCTACCCGCGCTCGCACCCGGCCCCGATGGAGACGTGCGGGGCGCTCGCCGAATACGACCAGGCCGCCGGCAAGCTGACGCTGTGGTGTACGACACAGGCCCCCCATGCCCATCGGACCTTCTATGCGTTGCTGACCGGGATCGCCGAGCACAGGATCCGGGTCATCTCACCGGACGTCGGCGGCGGCTTCGGAAACAAGGTTCCGGTGTACCCGGGCTATGTCTGCGCCGTGGTCGGCGCGATCCTCACCGGCCGTCCGGTCAAGTGGATGGAGGACCGCTCGGAGAACCTGATGTCGACCGGGTTCGCCCGGGACTACCGGATGTGGGGCGCGATCGCGGCCACGCGCGAGGGCCGGATCCTGGCCGTCCGCGCGGACGTGATCGCCGACCACGGAGCGTTCAACGCGGCTGCGCAGCCGACGAACTTCCCCGCCGGCTTCTTCCATGTCTTCACCGGCTCCTACGACCTCGAGGCGGCCCACTGCCGGGTGCGTGGGGCGTACACGAACAAGGCGCCGGGAGGAGTCGGCTACTCGTGCTCGTTTCGCATCACCGAGGCGGTCTACCTGGTCGAGCGGCTGGTCGACTGCCTGGCCCGCGAGCTCGGCGCCGACCCCGCCGAGCTGCGGATGGCGAACCTGATCAGGGCCGAGCAGTTCCCGTACGAGTCGAAGACCGGGTGGGTCTACGACTCCGGCGACTACGAGCTGACGCTGCGCAAGGCACTTGCCAACGCCGGCTACGGGGAGCTTCGACGCGAGCAGGCGGAGCGACGGTCCCGGGGCGAGCTGATGGGGATCGGCGTCGCGTGCTTCACCGAGGCGGTCGGCGCCGGTCCGCGCCGGCACATGGACATCCTCGGGCTGGCGATGAACGACGGCGCCGCCCTGCGGGTCCATCCGACCGGGAAGGCGCAGCTGGCGATCAGCGTCCAGACCCAGGGCCAGGGGCACGAGACGACGTTCGCGCAGATCGTCGCCGAGGAGCTGGGGATCCCACCCGAGGATGTCGACGTCGTCCACGGCGACACCGACACGACGCCGTTCGGGCTCGGCACCTACGGTTCGCGTTCGACGCCGGTCAGCGGCGCGGCGACCGCCCTGGTCGCGCGCAAGGTGCGCGACCGCGCGCGGATCGTGGCCGCGGCGATGCTCGAGGCCGCGCCGGAGGACCTGGAGTGGACCAGGGGGCGCTGGTTCGTCCGGGGCGACCCCGAGCAGGGCGCGACCATCCAGGAGATCGCGATGGCGGCTCGCGGGCAGGTCGAACTCCCCGCCGGCGTCGAGACCGGGCTCGACGCCGAGAGCGTCTACAACCCGCCGAACCTGACCTTTCCGTTCGGCGCCTACGTGTGCGTGGTCGACATCGATCCTGGGACGGCGAAGGTGCGGGTGCGGCGGTTCGTGGCCGTCGACGATTGCGGCGTGCGGATCAACCCCAAGATCGTCGAGGGTCAGATCCACCGCGGCCTCACGGACGGCGTCGGGATGGCGCTGATGGAGCTGATCGCGTTCGACGAGGAGGGAAACTGCCTCGGAGGCTCGCTGATGGACTACCTGATCCCGACCGCGACCGAGGTCCCGGACTGGGAGACCGACGAGACGGTCACGCCCTCGCCGCACCACCCGATCGGCGCCAAGGGCGTCGGCGAATCGGCGACGGTCGGCTCGCCGCCGACGATCATCAACGCGATTTGCGACGCGCTCGCTCCGCTCGGGGTCCGCCACCTCGACATGCCGTGCACGCCGTCGCGGGTGTGGGACGCGATGCAGGCGGCGTCCCGGCGATGACACCCCGATTCATCAGCGGGCTCGTGCTCGCCGCCGGCGGCTCGAGCCGGCTCGGGCGGCCCAAGCAGTTGCTCCCCTACGGCTCGGGAACTTTGCTCGGGCACGTGCTCGACACCGCTCGAGAGTGCGCCTTCGATCAGCTCCTGTGCGTGGTCGGAGGGAGCGCCGAGGCGGTGCGCAGCGGCGTCGACTTCACCGGCGTCCGGCTGGTCGAGAACATCCAGTTCGGCGAGGGCTGCTCGTCCTCGATCGCCGTCGCGCTGGCCGCGCTCGATCCGCGCGCCGACGTGCTCGTGCTGATGCTGGGCGATCAACCCGGTGTACGGGCGACCACGGTCGGCGCGCTCGTCGAGGGCATCGGCGCTGCGCCGCTCGCGGCCTGCGCGTACGCCGATGGACGCGGACATCCGCTCGCGTTCGCGCGGGAGACGTTCGCCGAGCTCGGGGCGATGCACGGCGACAAGGCGGTGTGGAAGCTGCTCGACCGGCGGGCGTCGGTCCTCGTCGACGTGCCGGTTCCCGGTCCGATCCCGCGGGACGTCGACACCTGGGAGGACTACGAGCGGGTGCTTGAGGAGGCCGGCCTCGGCGTCACGCCAGCTGAGCGATCGCGTAGGCCGTGAGGCCGACCCCGGCCGCGCCGGCCAGCGGGGCGACGACGATCGGCCAGCGCGTGGAGATCCAATCGGCGACCGGGGCCAGCGACTGGCCGGCGCGATCGCCGAGCAGGCCGCAGGCGACCACGATCGCGACCAGCGGCAGGATGTAGACGACGTCGTAGAGGACGATCAGGGACGCCTTGGCGGCGGACGACTCGGATGACCCGACGACAAGCGCGATGGCGGCGAAGTAGGGAAACGCGGTGAGGAACTCCACGCCGGCGATCCCGCCGCCCATCACGATCGCCGAGCCGCTGGCCGCCTCCCGGTGCGAGGGCGGCTCGCCGGCCAGCGAGTTGCGCCGGAACCAGAGCACGACGCCCCCGATCGCGAGCGCGACCCCGAGCACCGCCAGCAGCTGCCACTTCAGCGACCGCGAGAGCGTCGGCAGCAGCGAGACGACGAGGTCACCCAGGCCCAGCGCGACAAGCGTGGCGCCGACCAGCGTCACGACGAACGCGGCGATCGTGAACGCGAGCGTGCGCCGGAACGGGTGCGGGCCGAGGGCGAGGTACGCCGCCGCGGCGATCAGCGACGGGTTGAGCGAGTCGGGGAGCGCGATCGCCACGACCGCGAGCGCCAGTCCTGGCACGGGCGCTACCTGCTCGGATAGTGCGCGGCGAGGATGTGCGGGATCTGCCCGGGCTTGGCGCCGGGGAGCGTCGGTGCCACCCAGCACGCCTGGTCGGTCGTGGTCGCCGGCCTCGACCCGTTGCCGGGCGCGCCGGTGCTGGCGCAGTCCCACGCCGGCAGCGTGAAGCTGCCCGGGTACCGTCCGCCGGCGGAGAAGCTGTTCGGGTCCGCGAGCCACAGCGACGGGGGATACGTGTTGCCGCGGCTGTTCGTGCTCCGGGTCGAGGCGAGACCGCTCGTCTGGGGACCGACCGGGGAGAACTGGCGCAGGTAGTGCCCGCAGGGGACGCCCGAGCACTTGATCCCGCCGCCGCCGTACGCGGTCGTCTTGGCCGCCACGCCGACGGCCCCCTGCGAGATGAAGTCGGAGGTCAGCTGCTGATGAAGCGAGAGCCAGTTCAGGATCGGATTCAGCTGGCCGAGGAACGGCGCCAGCGCCGCGAGCAGCGGCTCGGCACCGAGCAGCACCCGCCGGAAGGCCGGGAACCCCGTCTCGGAAGCGGTCACCAGCGGTCCGAGGTTGACGAACAGCGTCTGCAGGCTCGGCGAGAGCACCTGGAGAGCGCTGAGCGTGGGTCCGAGCTGGTGTGCCACCGGGACGAGCGCCCGGACGAGCGGATCGGTGTCGAGCGCGAAGCGCTGAAGGCGCGCGAACGTGGCCCTCGTCTCGGTCAGGAAGGTCGGGAACACGTGGAAGGTGTCCGCCAGCTGGTTGTTCACCGCGGCCGTGGTGGCGAACGTCGCGCCCGCGCTCGTGACCAGGTTGCGAAGCGCCGACTGGCTGCGGGTCAGCGACGCGAACACGGTGCCGCCGTTGCGGATCAGGCGCACGGTGGCGGCGTGCTCGACGGCGAGGACCCGGAGGACGTCGCTCGCGTCGGCCGAGAATTGGGGCAGGTTGCCAAGCACGCTGTTGAGGTTCTGGTCGTTGCCCCGCAGCGCGATCGCGAGTTGCTGCTGCCACACCTGGAAGGCCCGGCGGGTCACCGGGTCGAGTGCATTGAGGATGTCATCCAGCTGCACCGCCGGCTGGACGTTGGTCCGGGCCAGGAGCGCTCCGTCGGGGAGCACCGGCGCGGTCGGCGAGCCCGGGGTCAGCTCGACGTAGGTCTCGCCGATGATGGTCTTCTCGCGCAGGATCGCCCGGGCGTCGACGTGGATCGGCGCGAACTGCTTGTTGAGCTCGATCGTGGCGATCGTCCGATTGCCGAGCGGATCGAGCGACTTGTCGACGACCTTGCCGACCGATACGCCCGCGATCCGCACGTCGGCCTGCGTGGCGAGCTGCTGGGCGTTCGGGAACGAGGCGCGGAAGCGATAGCCCTGTGGGTTGAACGGGATCGCCCCGCCGAACGACAGCCACAAAAACAGCAGCAGTCCGAAGCAAGACAGCGCGAACAGCACCATCGTGATGATCCTGGCCAGTGACGGACGTGCGGTGACCATCAGCGGAGCGTCCTGCGCTTGAGTCGCGATCCGGTGTCGTGCGCGGGCGCAAGTCCGCAGTGCGCTCGCAGGGGAGTCAGGTTGAGCAGGGTGCCGACGAGGCCGAACGCCGACCCGGTGTGGGTGATGAGCTGGATCTGCGAGCAGCTGAACTGGATGAACACCGGGCGATACGGGCCGTTGGCGTCCTGGACCGAGAACAACGTCCTGGTGTTGTGCGAGAGCCACGCCAGCCACCACAGATATCCGTGCTGGCCGGCGCCCGGGGCGTAGCCGAGCATGTTGACCAGGTGACCGAGGACGCCGAACACCTTCTGCAGGTTCGGCGTCGCGGCGGCGAGGTTCACGGCCGCCGGCGTGAGGTCGCGCACGACCGGCTGTGCGGCGACGACGAACGGGCGTATCTGGTTTTGCACGATCGGCGTCGAGGGCCGGGCGAGCGCGGTCAGCGCCGCGTTGGCGCTCGGGAGCGCCTGAGCCGCCGGAAGCAGGCTGCTCGCGGTCGGGCCGAGCTGGTCGGCCAGCGCGCGCACCTGGACGAGCGTCGCGGTCGTCTGGCTCAGCGTCGCCGGGAGGTCGGCGACCGCGCGGCTCACGTTCTGGTCCTCGGAGGCGAAGGCGCGGAAGACGGTCGAGCTCGTGTCGACCAACGAGACGATCTGATGCTGCTTGGCCGCCAGCGCCGTGTTCAGGCGCTGCAGCGAGTTGATCAAACGCCGCAGGTTGGTGCCCCGCACCGCGAGCGCCCGGCTGACGCGCGCGAGGTCCCGGTGCGTGGGCTCGAAGCGATCGAGCACCTGGGCCAACTCGGTGCCGCCGGGCTGCTTCAGGCCCTGTCCGGCCCCGTTGACGAGCAGGCTCAGGTAGGCCCTCGTGTCACCGTCCAGTGAGGAGAGGATCTCGTCAACGTTGATGTCGGGCTGCGTGTTCGAGACTGGGATCGTGAAGCCGGGCTTGGCGATCGGGGCGCCCGTGGATCCCGGGTTGATCTCGATGAACATGTCCTTGAGCCCGGTGCGCGGCCTCAGCAGCGCGCTCGCGTCCGTGTGGATCAGGTGCTTGTAGGGCTGGTTGATGTCCATCCGCACGACGGCGAGCCCGTTCTCGAGCTTGACCGCGCCGATGTCGCCGATCTGCACACCGGAGACCCGGACCGACTGGCCCTGTCCGGGGGTGACGGCCTGAGCGGTCGAAAACGCGGCGTTCAGGGTGAAGGGCGAGGACTCGATCAGGGGAAAGCGCAGGCGCTCGTGGCTGAGGATGTAGCCCGCGACGAGGACCGACAGGACGAGCAGCGCGAGGACCGCCGCGAAGTCGCCAGCGTGCTTCTTGATCGCGAGCTTCATCGCTACTTGGCCGGGGCCAGGGCCGGGCCGGTGGCGGCCGACAGGTCGTGGATCGGGGGCTGGGTCTCGCACGGCACGTTCGGCTCAAGTGGCGGGCGCCTGCCACCCGGCGACAGGGTCGGCTGGGTGGCGACGAGCGGGGCGACGGCCTGACCGAACGCGCCCGGCTGGAGCGAGTAGGTGAGCGAGCCGGCCGTGAACAGGACGCGGATGTACGAGCCGTTGGCGTCGAAGTTGCGCGACTCCCCGGCCAGGCCGGGCAGGTAGTCGACCGCCTCGATATACGCCTTATGCGGTGGGAAGCCGTTGGATGCGTTGAAGTGCGGGTCCCTGATCGTGAGCTGCGACCACGGATAGACGACCGTGGCCAGACAGCTCGAGGTCGGCCGGACCCCGTCGCGCATCAGCGGGATCGTGTGACTGGTCAGGTTCGCCAGTGCCGGAACGGCCACCGCGAGGTCCGATGACAGGCCGCCGAGCTCCGAGGGCTGGACGAGCAGCCGGAGCTGCTTGATGAAGGGCAGGCTGGCGTCGATCGCCGGCCCGGCCGAGACGACTCCGGGGATCAGTGCGCGTGCCAGCGCACGCACGGGCGGAAACGCCGCGTTCAGGGCGTTGAAGGCCGGGACCGCGACCGCGAGCGTCCGCGGCAGCTCGGCGACCGACTGCTGCAGCGCCACGTTCTCGCGCGCGAACGCCGCCGCGGTCGTGTTGAAGTCGGTGATCAGGCTCTTGAGAGCCTGTGGGTGTTGATCGACGGCGCGCGCGACGACGGCCTGCGCGGCGATCCAGTTCGACAGGTCGTGCGGCTCGATGCCGAGCGCGTCGTGGGCGACGATCGAGGAGTACTTGTAGGCCGGCTTCCAGTAGGGGATCGACGCGTTGTAGCCCGGCCCGCCGAACTTGACCGCGATCCCGTACTGGCGGAGCAGAATCTGGAGGTTCGCGCGGGTGTTGGCCTGCAGCGTGGTCAGGACCTGGTCGAACTGCACCGGTTGCGAGCCCTGCTGGATCGGGAACGTGTAGCCGTCGGGTGCTCTCGGCGCCTCGGGGGTGCCCGGGCTGACGTCGACGAAGAAGTTGCCCTCGAGGAAGATCCGAGGCCGGATCTTGAACGTGGCGTCGGTGTGCAGCGGCAGGCCGCCCTCGTCGATCGTCATCGTCACCTGCGCGGCGCGGCACCGCGGTTGCGCGAGGAGGGTTGGCCGGCAGCCCGGCACCTTGCTGATGCTCTGCACCTTGCCGACGTTCACGCCGGCGATGCGGACCGGCGAGGCGGGCCGCAGGCCGTTGGCGGCGGCGAACGTGGCGTGGATCGTGTACGGGTTCGAGAACGGGTTGGCGAACTTCGTGAACGCGAGATAGGTGAGCAGCACGATCACCACGATCCCGATCACCCCCGCGGCGAACGTGCTCATGCCGTTGCGTCTGCGCCGGCGTCTCATGGGAGCTGGGGACCGGTCGTCGGGTTGCGGCTGAACGTCTCGCCGGCCGGCACGCGGGCGCGACCTTTGAAAGTGGGTCCCTGGTCACCGGGGGTGTGGGCATCGAGGGCCAGGTTGCGTCCCTGCGGGTCGAACTGGTTGAGCTTCTTCGGCCAGCCGCGCTGGCCCGTCTCGCAGTCGGCGTTGCCGTGGCTGTCGACGGCCGCGCCGTAGGACTGCGCGTGCAGGTACTGAAGACCGCCGAACACCGTAAGCGGCGGCGTGTCACTCCCGGAGGTGCCGTTGACCGGGGTGGTCGCCCCCTGCTGCCCGACCCCTCCGCCTGAGGGCGCAGCGAGGTTGATCATCGCGCGCTGCGCGAAGCCGAACTCCGTCTGAGCGGAGAGGTGCTCGGCCAGGTAGGTCCACCAGTAGTTCCAGTCGTTGCACACCGTCTGGTAGGGGCCGAGGTAGCGGACCATCGGATTCAGCGTCCGGACGGTCGAGTTGAGCCCGTTCAGAGCCTGATTGGTCCCCGGTGCGAGCGCGAGCGACTGCACGGCGCGCAGCAACTGCTCGAGGTTGGCGTTCAGGATCGGGGTGCGGGCGAGCGTCTTGATGCCGGCCTCGATCGCCGGGTTGAGCACCGGAAGCGTTGTCTGGAGCTGTGCGGTGGGGGCGTCGAGCGCCTGGCCCAGGGTGGTCACGTCGGCCAGGAACGGCTGCTGGACGACGAGCGAGCGGGTCCCCACCGCGAGCGTCGACGGCGACAGCGCGATCGTCTGCTCGAGCGCGCTCGGATCGCGCGAGATCGCCTCGAAGGTCGTCGCCATGTCGGTGAACAGCCGCGACGCGACCGGCGCGACCGGCGCCAGGGTTCCGGTGAATGTGTTCAGCGAGCGGATGAACCGGGTCAGGCCGGTGCGCGGATCGGACAGGTACCGAGCGACCGGCCCGAGGTAGCCGAGCAGCGCCGGCAGGCTGGCGATCGTGTCATTGAGCGCCGAGCCGCGGCCGGCGAGCGTGTTGCCGATGCCGACCAGGTTCTCCTGGATCGCGCGCCTGGTCCGCGGGCTGAAAGCCTGGAAGATCTCGTCGAACTGCACCGGCACGTTGGTCTGCGAGATCGGCAGGGTCCCGCCGTCTGGGATCGTGCTCTCGGAGATCCCCTTGTGCAGGTCGATGTACTTCGAGCCGAGCACCGAGATGGGACGGATCGACGCGGTCGAGTCGCTCGGCACCCGGCCGTAGATGTTGTTCAGCTTGAGCGTCAGCTGCGCGCCGGCCTGACCGTTGGCCAGCTCGATCGGCGACAGCGCGGAGACGAGCCCGACCCTGTAGCCGCCCTCGCGCACGTCGCTGCCGACGACCACGTTGGCGCCGTTGGTGAAGTCGGCCTTCAGCTCGCGCGTCGGCAGGAACGGCAGGCCGCTGTTTGCCGTATAGGCCAGGAACACCGCGGCCATCACGGCGAGCACGGTCGCGGCTCCGATCAGGACCGGGTTCGCCAGGGAGGATCGCGTGTTTCGTCTCATCCGGCTAGGGCGCGACGAGGTAGTTGAAGAGGGCTTGGGCGGGCCCGGCGGTGCTGGCGGGCCCGGCGGTGCTGGGTTGCTGTGACGGTGAGGCGGCCGCGTGAGCGGGGGCCCGCGTCTGCTTGACGAGCGTCCTGGTGCGATGCCTGACCGTCGCGTTGCCGGCCACGTCTGCTGCCGTCAGCCGGCAGGCCGTCGTGGCCGGGCCCTGTTGTCCGGGGGGCGCGCCGCCCGGATCGGGCACGCAGGCGTGGGGGTTGGAGGGGTCGGTCTCGTTGACCCCCGGCTGATTCGGGCCGAGCCACGCGTAGCAGTTGCGATAGCTCTTGCCGTACTGCTTGAGGCCGAGCGCGATCGTCGCGGGCGTGGCATATGGTGAGCACCTGGGATCGACGAACGAGTCGACTGCGAGGATGTGCCCGAAGGGGCCGAACGTGTTGATCGCCAGCGTCTGGTTGAAGACGTACTGGAGCAGCGCCTCGAGCCCGGTGAAGCCCGTGCCGCCCGGGCTGCGGGAGTCGGGCTCCACCGCGCGGCCGCGGTTGTCGAGGTCGCGGAGCACGATGGCGAGGTTCTGCGCCAGTTCTGGCGTGGGCTCCGAGAACGTCTTCAGCAGCTGCACCGTGGGAGCGGCGGCGTGAACCGCGGAGATGCCGGTCGCCGATGCCCGTCCGAGAGACTGGATCGCGGGAAGCGCCGACCTCGCGAACGGGGTCAGGTTCCGGAGCAGCAGCGCAAGCTGCGATGCCGCGGCGCCGAGGTGGACGAGCACCGGCTGGTTTGCCTGGGCCGCCGCGCCGAGCTGGACCATCGCCGGGCGAAGCTGCTCGAGGAACCCGGGGAGCAACGCCAGCGTTGAGCGGAGGTTCGCCTGCTGGCTCGCGGTCGCGGTCGTGGTGTTGTTGGCCTCGGTGATGAAGCGCTGCACCTGACCCCGGTTGTCGGCCAGCGCCGTCACCACGGTGTCGGCGCTCACGGTCAGCTGTTGCAGCGTGCGCGAGTCCCCGGCGAGCAGCCTCAGCAGGTTGTCTGTCTGGGTGATCGCTGGAACGGCTCGCCGCAGCGCCGCCTGGAGGTCGCCCGAGCGTCCGGCGACGCCGGCTCCCAGCTCATTGATGATCAGGGTCAGGCGTTCCCGGTACGGCATCCGCATCACGTCCTGGAGCAGGTCGGACGGGATCGTCGACTGCGTGTGGGTGACCGGGATCGTGCTTCCGGGCGGCAGCACGGGGCCGTACCGTCCCGGTTGGCAGTCGATGAAGTACTCGCCGATCAGCGACTGGGGGCGCGACTGGCAGAACGCGTCTGCGTGGAAGGCGCCGAACCCGCTCTGCGTCACGTTGATCGTCACCAGCGCGTGGCAGTCGCTCGTGTTCCCGTCCCGGCAGGACGAGGGCAGGCTGATCGCCGAGATCGTTCCGGCGCGAACGCCGGCGACCTTGAAGTCGGCGCCGGTGACCAGACCGAAGGCGTTGTCGAACTCGATTCGGTAGGTCCCCGTCGCGCTGCTCTCGCCGGTGGCGGCCCCCGAGGCGATCGCGAATACCACCCCCGCGACGACGACCGTCATGCCCAGGAGCAGTCTCCTCATGGACCGGTGGGGACCTGGTTGGGGTTACACGGGAAGCCCCGCATCGGATAGAAGACCGCGCCGCGCTCCACAGAGCCCGGACAGCGGTCGCCCTGGAACGCGGTCAGGCCACCGCCGGGCCCGGTGAGCAACTGGACGACCTTGGTCAGCTGCTGGGGGACGGGCAGCGAGCTCAGCAGCGCGCTGTCGGTGGCCGAGAGGACACCCAGCGTCGCCGCAACGCGGCTCGCGCCACCGTTGGCATCGATCGTGCCAGGGTGGGAGAACCCCTCGAACCACCCGGTCAGGTCGACCGCATAGGGGCGGGCGGTGGCGAGCTCAGGGATGAAGTCGTTCAGCGCGACCGTGGACTGCGGGAATGCTCCGGGCCGCCGCTTCCCGTTGGCCCTGACCGGCTCGACGGTGACCGCAGCCAGCGGCACCCCCAGCCTGGTCAGGTCGATCAGGTCGTTGTTCGGCCCGGGCCGGTGCACGACCGAGGACAGGTTGCGAACGGTGGGCACGGCGTCCTGAACCAGCGGCGTCAGTTGCACCAGCAGTTGCTCGAGCTTGGGAGCAACCGGCTTGGCTACATCGACGAGCGGGGTCAGGTCGTCGAGTGCGCGCCGGAGGTTGACGAACGTGGTGTTGGCCAGGCGCATGAAGCCGGGGAGCCGCTGGATCGATTCGCCAAGCGCCGTGCGCTGCGCGGCCAGCGCCTCGGTGGTAGTCGCCAGGTTCTGGACGAGACCGGACAGGTCCGAACTACGTTGCGAGATGTCGGTGACGAGATTGCTCGAGGCGACGATGAAGCCAGTGAACTTGCTCGAGTCGCGGTTGATTTCGCGGAACAGCATGCTGCTCGCGGCGATCGACGGGTTGAGGTAGGCCCAGCCGACCTGCGCCTGACGGCCGCGACCCGCGTACTGCGACGCCGACCCCTGAATCACGGCCTGAAGCCCCTTCAGCGTGGGCGCATCCAACGTGTTGAACAATTGGTCGAGGTCGACCGCGCTCGTCGTGTTGGTGGTTGTGATGACCCCGTTGTTCGGGATCCGGGATGCGGTCTCCAACCCCAGGCGCAGGTCGATGTAGCGGTTCGCGATCCCGGACAGGGAGGTCTGGCGTACCGTCGCCTGGGTTCCCTCTCGCAGCGGCTCGAAGGTCGGATCGGTGATCGCGAGCGTCAGCTGCGCCTGCCCGTGCGGGGTGACCGAGATGCTCGACACGCTCCCGATCGGGTTGCCGGCCACGACGACCTGATCGCCGGTGACGATCTGACTCGCGTTCAGGAAGATCGCGCGGACCTGGTAGCCGCTACCGCCGCCGAGGACGATCGCGAACACGGCCACCAGCACGACAACCACTGCCGCGACGGCGGCGACCCTTCCAATCACCGTTGAGTTTCGCACCGCTTCGTCCTGGTCAGCGCTCTCCTCACCGACCTCCTCGGGGCTTCATTGACCTTCCGCAAACGCCTGCCGCCAGTCAAGTTCCTCCGCGGTGGCGTCGGCCGCATCACCCGCATGGGGTGAAAGGGACGTTCGGGCCGCCTCCGGGAGCGGGGACGGCGCGGCCCCCTCCCGGAGGGGCGCAGTGGCCCGCTCCCGGAGGGGGCGCCCCGGCGCTACGAGTCGGACCTGAGCTTGCCCGCGGCACCCCAGCTTTCCGCCGGGAACTCCTGGATCCATACCTGCACGTGCTCGGCCGACAGGCCGTAGGCGGCGTCGAACGCCTCGGTGATCCGCGACACGAGCTGGCGCTTCTGCTCGCTGTCCCGCGGGCCCTGCAACACGGTTACGACTGGCATCTGAACCTCCTAGCTCAGCGGTTGATTGGGACGGGGTCGCCGAAGGCCGTCTCGGCGGCGTAAAGCGTGTCCATGTACTCGCGGACCGATTGGATCCTTCCGTCGCGGACCGTGAACACCCCGAGGCAGTCGTTCTCGTAGGGCGCTCCGGAGCGCGTGCGCGCGCGGCTCGTCCACTGCAGCGCGACCCGGTCGCCCTCCGCGATCATCGCGGTGATCTCGAGGCTGACCGACCCCGGCTCGTAGTGCGACATCGCGCTGCCGAGGAACTCGTCGATGATCGCGTCCCGGCCCTCCCAGGTACCGGAGATCGGGAGATGGCCGGCATCGATCCTCCAGGTCGCGTCGTCGGCGAAGAGATCACGGATCGTCGCCATATCGCCGGCCGCGACTGCCTCGACGTAGGCTCGCACGACGGCTCTGCCATCGGTTGCGTGACTCATGGCTGGGCTCCTTGTCTTTCGTTTTCACGCACCGTAGGCGCGGACGTGCCGGAACGGAAAGACCGCTCCGGCATGTCTTCAGCTAGCGGCGCTATGAACGCGGAGGGCTAGGTCCAGCCGAGGTCTATGTCCAGCCGAGGTCGCTCGAGATCTCCGCCGCCGAGTCGAGCATCCGGTCGACCGTCGGAGAGCGCTTGTGACGGCGGGCGAGCAACGCCACCTCGAGGCTGGCCGGCGGAGTCAGCGGGAGCCAACACAGCTCGTCGGGCAACCCGAGGGCGGCCGATGACTCTCCGGTGATCGCCACCGCCTCGCCCTGGAGCACGGGGGTGTAGGCGAGGTCGAAGCTCAGGCTGCGCAGCAGAATCCGCGGCTCGACTCCCCGCTCGCGAAACAGTTCGAGCACCGCGTCGTAGTGGCCCGGGTTCGCCTCACGAGGGTGGAGCAGCAGCGTCTCTTCGGCCAGGTCCGCCACGCCGACGGTCGGGTTGGTCGCGAGCCGGTGGTCACGGCGTGACATCAGCCCCTGGCGCTCCATGCGGATCACGCGCGTATCGAGCTGTGGAGTCGCGGGGGGGCAGCGCACGAGGCCGAGGTCGATCGAGCCGTCGCTCAGGCCGGCGACGATTTCGTCGACCGACCTGACCGCAGTTGACATCGCGATCCCCGGATGACGCTCGGCCAGGCCTCGAAGCAGGCGAGGCGCCGTCTCGTAGCTGGCGCTGCCGCCGTACGCGACCATCACCTCGCCGCGCTCGCCGGTGCCGTACGTCCGCACATTGCGCCACAGCTCGTCCGAGGCGCTCAGCAGCGCCGGGCCCCGCTCGAGCAGGAATCGTCCGGCCTCGGTCAGCTCGAAGTCGTGCGTCGTCCGGTGCAGTAGCTCGACCCCGAGCTCCTGCTCGAGCAGCCTCACCTGCCGGCTCAGCGCCGGCTGCGCGATGTGCAGCCGCTCAGCCGCTCGCGTGAAGTTGCGCTCCCGCGCTACCGCAACGAAGTACTGCAACCGACGGAGATCGGTCACGGGGCCGATCTTAGCTCGCCGCGACACCGTCCTGTGGCCGTGGCCGCCCGGCGGTGATGCCGCGCCGTGCTGAAGAGAGCACGAACCGGTCTTTCACATCGCGACCGCCGCGACCTAGGGTCGTGATTGAAGACGGGCTGTCACGGGACCGGACCCCAATCCGTCTCCACTACCGATGGAGGTTCCCGAATGACATCCGCAGATTCCCACTCCGCGCGGCGGTGGCTGATCCTCGCCGTGCTCGGCACCGCACAGCTGATGGTCGTGCTCGACGCGACGATCGTGAACATCGCGCTTCCGTCAGCACAGCGGGCATTGCGCTTCGGCTCCGGCGACCGCCAATGGGTCATCACCGCCTACGCGCTCGCGTTCGGCAGCCTGCTGCTGCTGGGGGGCCGTCTGAGCGACTGGTTCGGGCGCAAATGGACCCTGATCGCCGGCCTGAGCGGGTTCGCGCTTGCCTCCGCGGCGGGCGGGGCGGCCGAGTCGTTCGGGATGCTGGCGGCGGCGCGCACGTTCCAGGGCGCGTTCGGCGCGCTCCTGGCCCCGTCGGCGCTTTCGCTGCTCACGACGACGTTCACCGACCCGGCCGAGCGAGCCCGCGCCTTCGGCATATTCGCGGCGATCGCCGGCAGCGGCGCGTCGATCGGCCTCCTGCTCGGCGGAGCGCTCACCCAGTCGCTGGGCTGGCGCTACTGCATGTACGTCAACCTTGTGTTCGCAACTGTGGCGGTCCTCGGCGCGCTGAAGCTCGTGCGCAACTCGCGCCCGGAGACCCGGCCGCGCCTCGATCTCCCGGGTACGCTCACCGTGTCCTCAGGGCTGTTCGCGCTCGTCTTCGGGTTTGCGCACGCACAGACGACGAGCTGGGGGAACGGGCTCACCGTGACGATGATCGCCGCCGGCCTCCTCCTGCTCACCGCGTTCGTGGCGTGGGAGCGACGGGCGGTGAGCCCGTTGCTGCCGCTGCGCGTGGTCGCGGATCGCAACCGGGGTGCGGCGTTCCTGTCGATCGGCATCTCTGGCGCGGCGATCTTCGCCGTGATCCTGTTCCTCACCTATTACCTGCAGCAGACCCGCGGCTACTCGCCGATCGGCACCGGCCTGGCCTTCCTTCCGATGACCGCGACGATCATGGTCTCGGCGGTGATCGGTCTGACCAAGCTCCAGAGACGCGTTGGCCCCAGGCCGCTCGTGGTCACGGGGATGCTCCTCGGCGGTCTCGGGATGCTGTACCTGACCCGGCTCGAGGTGGACTCCTCCTACGCGGGCGCGATCCTCCCCGCCCTCGCCGTGATCGGGGTCGGTCTCGGTCTCGTGATCTCGACCTCGATCAACCAGGCCACCGATCGGGTCGCGCACGAGGAGGCGGGCGTTGGATCGGCGACCGTGAACGCCTCCCAGCAGGTGGGCGCGTCGCTCGGGATCGCGCTCCTGTCGGCGGTCGCGGCGAGTGCGGCAAGCCGCTACGCGCACGGCGGCCATCACGTCTCCCGGCTCGCGGCGCACGCCGCAGTCCACGGCTACGCCGTCGGCTTCGGGTGGGCGGCCGCGATCTTCGCTGGTGGCGTCGTCCTCGCCGCGATCATGTTCCGGCGCGTGACGCCGCGGCCCGAGGCGGACGCGGCGCCGGCCGGCGCCCGGCCGCGCGTGGTCGTCGTCGGCGGTGGCTTCGGTGGCCTTCAGGCCGCGCTGAAGCTGGCGCGTCTCCCGGTGGAGGTGACGCTGATCGACCGGCGCAACTTCCACCTCTTCCAGCCGCTCGCCTACCAGGTGGCGACCGGCGCGCTGGCCCCGGCCGAGATCTCCTACCCGCTCCGGCGCATCTTCCGCCGCCATCCGAACGTGAGCGTGGTCCTGGCCGAGGTCAGCGACTTCGACCTCGACGGCCGTCGCGTTGAGCTCGCGCGCGACGCGGCCGGCGTGGCACCGCGACCGGTGCCGTTCGACACGCTGATCGTCGCCGGCGGCTCGCGCTACAACTACTTCGGGCACGAGGACTGGGAGCGCAGCACGGCCGACCTCAAGACGATCGAGGGCGCGCTGGCGATTCGCGCGCGGGTTCTGAGGTCGTTCGAGGCTGCGGAGGTCGAGCCCGACGCCGCGCGCAGAGCGGCGTGGCTGACCTTCGTGATCGTTGGTGGAGGCCCCACCGGCGTCGAGATGGCCGGCCAGATCGCCGAGATCGCCCGCGACCTACGCACCGAGTTCGTATCGCTGCGCGCCGTCCGAGCGCGGATCCTGCTCGTGGAGGCGGGCGACCGGGTGCTGAGCACGTTCCCGCCCTCCCTGTCCGCCCGCGGCCTGCGGTCATTGACCCGCCTCGGGGTCACGACGCGGCTCGATTCCGAGGTGACCGGCGTCGACGCCCGGTCGGTGAGGATCCGTGACGCTGACGGCCTCGAGGAGCGGGTCGAGTCGCGCACGGTGGTGTGGGCCGCAGGCGTCGTGGCCACCGAGTTGGCGCGCGTGCTGGGCGAGCGGGCGGGCGTCGGGGTAGACCGGGCGGGCCGCGTCGAGGTGCTCGAGGATCTCACGCTCCCTGGCCATCCGGACGTGCTCGCGATCGGCGACATGATCCGCGTTCGCGGGCGAGACGGAGCCGCCACCGTGCTGCCAGGGCTTGCGCCGGTGGCGATGCAGGAGGGCCGCCACGCCGCACGGGTCGTTCGGGACCGGCTGCGCGGCCGCCCACCCCGGTCGTTCCGTTACCACGACAAGGGAAACCTGGCCACGATCGGCCGCGCCAGTGCCGTGGCGGACATCAGAGGCCTGCGGCTGAGCGGCTTCATCGCCTGGGCGATCTGGCTGCTCGTTCACCTCCGTTACCTGATCGGGTTCGAGAACCGGCTGCTGGTCCTGATCCGCTGGGCCGTCAGCTTCGTCACCCACGGCCGGGGTGCCCGGCTGATCACCGACGCCGGCGAGGCGACGCCGGGTCGCGCGGCGGCCTACGCCACCTCGCGCAGACGCCCCGTCTCGACCTCGTAGACGAAGCCGCGGATCGAGTCTTTGCGCGGGATGAACGGCGAGGCCTTGATCCGCGCGATCGACTGCCGCACGTCGGCGTCGAGGTCGCCGAACGCCTCCGCGGCCCACTCAGGCTTGATCCCGGTGTCCTGCTGGATCGTGGCCTTGAACTCGTCATCGGTGAAGGTGAGCATCCCGCAGTCGGTGTGGTGGATGAGGATGATCTCCTCGGTCCCCAGCAGCCGCTGGGAGATCGCCAGTGACCGGATCTCGTCGTCGGTGATCACCCCGCCGGCGTTGCGGATCACGTGCGCGTCGCCCTCGGCCAGCCCGAGCGCGCCGTAGACATTGAGCCTCGCGTCCATGCACGCGACCACGGCCACCTTCTTGGCCGGCGGCAGCGGCAGCTCCCCCTTGTCGAAGGAGGCTGCGTAGGCATCGTTGTTCTTCAGCAGCTCGTCGGTCGTGCTCATGGGAGGCTCCTGTTGTTCGCGTGGGGGGTTGGCGCGCGCTTCGGTTGGGCCCGGGCCGGCGGACACTGCGCGGAGTAATTCTATCGAAGTACTGATGATGGACTGACGAGTGGCGACGGTCTCAGCAGCGGTGGTTGCCGAGTTCCCGGGCCGGGGCGTGCGATGTGCGAAGGCGGGGCCTTGGGGGCTCAGTTGTCATATGCGACAGCGTGAGGCCCGCACGGCGGTTTATGCGCGGGGCGTCCGGCGGGCCGGGGGGTCGGCCGGACGGCGGGCCGGGCCGGAGCGCGGCCGGCCCGGGGAATAACGCAACAAATTCGCGTCTCGCATCGCGAGCAAGGCGGGAAACTCCCGCTGACGGTGACTTTTCAGCCTCGGTCACGGCGGGCGGTGCGAGTTTGTGCCGAAAGTCCGCCCCGCCGCCCCGCCGCCCCCGACCCCCGGCAGCCGGAGCCAACGGGCCAGCCGCTACGCCGTGGCCGCGGCCCCCGACGCCGATACCGCCTCCGCCTCCGCCCGTCCCCCCGGCTCGAAGGCGAGGAAATGAAACGCCCATGGATCGAGGCCGACGTAGAGGCCATCGCCGGCGAGTTCGTCGCCGTCGCGGGTGAACTGGACGTCGCTGAGCTGGTCGGAGAGCTCCCACTCCTCCCCGCGGAGCTGCGGCCACGGCAGGTGGATGCGGGCCTGGGCCGGGGCGTCGGCGTAGTTGACGACCACGAGGCGCCGCGTGTCGCCGGCCTCCCAACACCAGGCGATGAGCTGCTGGGCCGAGTTGTTGTCCGGCCAGCCGGTGCAGTCGCACAGTTGCCACCGGCCCTCTCGCAGGTCCCCGTCCGCGACCGCCCGCATCAACCTCTCGTAGAACGCGCGCAGCTCGGCGTCGGCCGGCTCGTCGGGGCCGCGGCGGAGAAACACCGGGATGTGGGTTCGCAGGCCGTCGAGCTGGCCGTCGTGATAGAGCCGCGCCCCCTCGAGCGAGGACATCACGACCGCCGCCGCCCGCGCCTGCCCCGGCGCGAAGGTGGCCGCCGCGCGCGGCTCGTCGTGGTTCTCGATGAACCGGATCAGACGCTCCTGATAGGCCGGGTCGGCCTGCAGATGCCCGCGGATGGCCGTGGCCGGGTCGTGGACCAGGCGGTCGTAGAGTCGTTTGTCGTAGCAGAGATCGAACCCCTGCTGCTGGAGCGTCCACTCCATGTCCCAGTAGGCCTCGGCCATGAACAGCAGGTCGGGGTGATCGGCGCGCACGCGGCCGATCAGTTCGGGCCAGTACTCCGTCTCGGGCATCGGCCCGGCGCGCTCGCCCCACGTGCGCGCGAACACCTCGTTGGTCATCAGCATCGCCATGTCGCAGCGGAGGCCGTCGCACTGGTTGCCGACGTCGATCAGGGTCGCGGCGACGGCATCCCTGAGCTCGCGGGAGAACGCGTTCAGCTGGACGACGTCGCGCCACGGCGCGAAGTACGGGTCGCGGCCGTTGGCGAACACGCCGCCGGAGGTCGCGATGAAGGCCTCCGGGTGCTCGGCGAGCTCCTGCTCGGTGCCGGACAACAAGCAGCCGGGGCTCGTGGTGATCCACGGATGGTCCGGTGCGACGTGGTTCGGGACGTAGTCGAGGATCAGGGCGATCCCGCGCTCCGCGAGCGCGGCCCGCGCCGCGGCCAGCGCAGGCGGGCCGCCGAATCGGTCGTCGACGACGTACTCGCGCACGCAGTAGGGCGATCCGATCACATCCTCGTCGCTCAGGTCGGGCAGCGCGGCGCGATTCCCCTGCTGCACCCCCTCGTCGTGGCGGGCGATCTCGACGCCGGTCGGGCTGCGCCGCCAGACGCCCATCAGCCAGACCGCGTCGACGGGCAGCGCGGCGAGCCGATCCCATTGGTCGGCCGGGACCTCGCTCAGCGTCAGCGCGGAGCCGCGCTCGCGGCCCAGTCGTTCGAGCCAGACCGCGGTGTTGATCTCGTAGACGGTTGGGCGGGGTGGGATGCGCACGGCGCGGTCACTCCGCCAGCGCGTCGCCGAGCTGCTCGGCCGCCTCAAAGCCACGGGGCGCGAGCATGAACAGGTTCGCGGCCAGGCCGGTCCAGCCAGTCTGGTGGCTGGCCCCGATCCCGGCTCCGTTGTCGCCGTGGAAGTACTCGTGGAACAGGATCAGGTCGTGCCAGTTGGGGTCGGACTGAAACTTCTCGATCCCGCCGAACACGGGTCGGCGGCCGTCCTCGTCGTCGGTGAAGATGCCGGCCAGGCGCCGTCCCAGCTCGGTCGCAACCTCGAGCAGGTTGGCCTCATGGCCGGAGCCCGTCGGGCACTCGATCTTGAAGCGGTCGCCGTAGTAGCGGTGCAGCTGGACGAGACCGCGCAGGATGATGAAGTTCACCGGGAACCACACAGGGCCTCGCCAGTTCGAGTTGCCGCCGAACATCCCGGTGTCGGACTCCGCCGGCAGGTAGCGGACCTCGTCGTGCTGGCCCTCCCATTCGAATTCGACGGGGTGGGCGAGGTGGGCGCGGGAGATGGCGCGGATCCCGTGCGGGCCGAAGAACTCGTCCTCGTCGAGCATCACCTCGAGGATGCGCCGCATCCGCTCCTCGTTGACGAGTGACGCGATCCGGCGCCCCTCCGGACTTGGCTCGGGCACGATCGCGCGTGGCGGGAGCGCGTCGGAGAACCGCTCGAGCCCGGCGAGCAGGCGCTCGACGAACTCGGGGTGCCGCTCGGCCAGATCGCCCCCGAACACGGTCGCCGCGCACAGCGGCAGCAGGCCGACAACCGAGCGCACCTTGAGCTTCTGGGTGCTGCCATCGGGCCAGCGCAGGACGTCGTAGTAGAAGCCGTCCTGCTCGTCCCACAGTGACGTGCCGTCAGGCGGGTTGATCGCGAGAGCGATCCAGGCGAAGTGGGCGACGAACTTGAGTGCCATGTCGACGTAGACCTCGTCCTCGCGGGCCAGTTCGATCGCCATCTGGAGCATCCACTGGCAGTAGAGGGCCATCCAGGCAGTCCCGTCGGCCTGCTCGAGTTTGCCTCCGCCGGGGAGCGGGGCGGAGCGGTCGAACAGGCCGATGTTGTCGAGCCCGAGGAACCCGCCCTGGAACAGGTTTCGGTCGTCTGGGTCCTTGCGGTTGACCCACCAGGTGAAGTTCGTCAGCAGCCGGTGGAACACGCGCTCGAGAAACGCCCGGTCGCCCTTGCCGCGGATCTCGGCCTCGCGCTCGTAGACGAAGAGTGCCGCCCAGGCCGTGACCGGGGGGTTGACGTCGCTGAAGTTCCACTCGTAGGCGGGGATCTGGCCGTTCGGGTGCATGTAGCGCGTGAGCAACAGCAGCTCGACCTGGTGCTTCGCGAAGTCGACGTCGACGAGAGCAAGCGGACCGCAGTGGAAGGCGAGGTCCCACGCCGCGAACCACGGGTACTCCCACTTGTCCGGCATCGAGATCACATCGCCGGCGATCATGTGGAACCAGGACACGTTGCGCAGCGGGCTCGACGGGGCGTTCGGGTCCCAGGGGTTGACCCCGTGCTCGTGCAGCCAGCGATGTACGTCGTACTCGTAGTACTGCTTGCCCCAGAGCAGCCCGGCGAGCGCCTGGCGCATGACGAGCGCCGCGTCGGCGTCGAGGCCCGGCGGGATCACCTCGGCGTAGAAGCTGTCAGCCTCGTTGCGGCGGGCGCCGAGGACGCGCGTGAAGCCGGCCCCGAGTGGACCGTCGGCAGCTGGGGAGCCAGGGCCGGTCAGCCGGATCCTGATCTCGCGGCTCTCGCCCGGCGCGAGCTCGAGGCTGTGGTGGGCGGCGAGCTTCGTGCCGGTCCGGTCCGGGTTGACGGCAGCGGCGATTCCGCCGACGACGTGGTCGTTGATCCCGTCCTTCACGTACGGCGACGCGTTCGGCGTGCCGAACAGGCGCGAGCTGTTGGTCTCGTTCTCGCAGAACAGGAGCTCGGCGCCGGCGTCGGCGCTCAGGCGCCACTCGCCGAGTTCGTGATGCGAGGCGATCGCGGACGCGAGCCCTTTCCGGGGGTCATTCCTCAGCGCGGGCCTCGGCGTCTCGTCGCCCCACGACCACGTGTTCCGGAACCACAGCGTGGGGAGGACATGGAGCTTGCGCGGCGTCCGGGCCGCGGTTGACCGCGGTGACGACCATCAGGATGTCGTCCGGGCTCGCCTTCGCGTACTCGACCGTCACGTCGAAGTAACGGTCGTCGTCGAAGATCCCGGTGTCGAGGAGCTCGTACTCGAGATCCTGCTTGCCCCGGCGCCGGTTCGTCTCGATCAGGTCCTCGTAGGGAAACGCCCGCTGCGGGTACTTGTACTGGCAGCGCAGGTAGGAGTGCGTCGGCGTCGAGTCGAGGTAGAACCAGTACTCCTTGACGTCCTCGCCGTGGTTGCCCTCGCTGTTGGTGAGCCCGAACATCCGCTCCTTGAGGATCGGATCGGCGCCGTTCCACAGAGCCAGCGACAGGCACAGGCGCTGGCGCTCGTCGCAGATGCCGGCGATGCCGTCCTCGCCCCAGCGGTAGGCGCGTGACCGAGCCTGGTCATGGGTGAAGTAGTTCCACGCGTCGCCGCCCTCGCTGTAGTCCTCACGCACCGTGCCCCACTGGCGCTCGCTGAGATAGGGGCCCCAGGCCTTCCACGGAGCCCGTCCGGTTCGCGCCTCCTCCAGCCGCCGGTGCTCAGGCGTGTTCGCCATGTCCACGAGTTTTGCTCGCACGGATCGCGAGCGCAAGCATGCACACCAGCCGATTTTGTGAAAACGCCGTCAAAGATCATCCGATTCGGATGACGCGGTTGCGCTCGGGCGTGCATAGCGTCTGCCCTGTCATGGAGGCTCAGGCTCTCGATCTCGCCCTGATCGTGTTCGACCACACTGAGGGCGCCGAGCGCGCGTATTCGGATGTGCTCGATCGGGCCCAGGGCGCCGCATGGACCCGGGAGGTCGCGTTGGTGGAGCACCATCGCCACGACCGGATCGTGGTCCGGGGGACGGTCGCCGGCCACTACGTCGACGCAGACGACGCTGAGCAATTCATCGGTGCGCGGACGGTTGAGGGCGCGCTCGGCGGGGCGGCGGTCGGAGCGCTGTTTGGGCCGCCCGGATTTGCCGCCGGGCTCGTGGGAGGGGGGCTGGCCGGAAGCCTGTCTGCGGAGCATTCGGGTCCGCACCTGCGCAGCGCGCTGTTCGACCAGGTCAGACGCGACGTGCCGGAGGGGTCCTCGGCGGTGATGGCGCTGGCGCCGCCTGGCGACGTCGACGCGATGGCGGCCGCGCTCGAGGGCACGGCCGGCCGGGTCGTGCGTCATCACCTCGCGCCCGAGGCGGCGGATGCGCTCCGGGCCGCGGTCGCGGACAGCCCTAGCGCGGCCGAGTCGCCGCCCGCCTAGCCGGCGCTGCGGTTTCGCACAGCCCGCGCCCCCCGGTTTCGCACAGCCTGCGCCCAGCACGTGCTTTCCCAAACGCAGGATCAGGCGCCTTGCCCGCGAACTGTTCGATGGCAAAACCGGGTTAACGGCCTGGCAGGTCCGGGCTAAGAGAGGAGTCTCATATGAGAGGTGTCGGTCGCGCGATGTTCGTAGCGATCCTGCTGCTGATCGCCGGCTTTCTCAACATCATCTACGGGTTCGGGGCGATTGGAAACGCCCACTTCTTCACGGCTAGCGGCACGTCGTATGTGTTCGCGAATCTGCACACGTGGGGATGGATCACCGTAATCCTCGGCGTGATCCAGCTCGCGGCGGGCTTCTCGCTGCTGGGCGGCAATGCGTTCGGGCGCGTGATCGGGATCATCGGTGCCGCGCTGGGCGCGCTGGAGGCGCTGTTGGCCGTGGGCGGAAACTCCCCGTTCTGGTCGCTCGGCGTGTTCGCGCTGTGCCTGTGGATCCTGCACGGACTCATGGTCCTCGGCGAGGACGAGAGGGCAGCCGCCTAGACACGGAGGTCAGGAGTCTGGGAGCGCTCGTACCGGCTCCCAGACTCCCTTTCATACGAATCGGGTGACGGTAAGGTGTGGCTGACGATCCACGCTTGAGCTACGTGAGCCCCGCCCAACGAAATTCCGCCCGATCCAGAGCCGGCACCAGGAGGCGTCCTCGCGCGGGCGCGCCGCCGCCCTCGGTGCTCGAGTCGGGCGAGTCGGCGCAGCGCGGACGCGAGGCGCGTTCCACGACGCCGCGCTCAGCCCATCGCGAGTGGGCCCCAGCGGCAAATCGTCCCGATCCCGTGACACTCCTCCAGGCTCAGGCGGCGACGCGGGTCCAGGAGCTGGTGCCGATCCGCTACGGCCGGATGCTGGTCTCCCCGTTCACCTTCTATCGCGGCGCGGCGGCGGTGATGGCGGCCGATCTTGCGGCCACGCCGAACTCCGGCATCATCGTCCAGGCCTGCGGTGACGCTCACATCTCGAACTTCGGCGGGTTTGCCGCGCCCGACCGCAGGCTGATCTTCGGGCCGAACGACTTCGACGAAACGCTCCCCGGCCCCTGGGAATGGGACGTCAAGCGGATGGCGGCCAGCGCCGAGATCGCCGGACGCGACGTGGGGCTCTCGGCCAAGCGCCGGCGGAAGATCGTCGTTGCGTGCGTGCGCGAGTACCGCGATGCGATGCGCGAGTTCGCCGGCATCAGCCACCTCGACGTCTGGTACGAGCGCATCAACGCGAGTGAGCTCGTCAGCCGCTTCGGCGGCCGGTTGGGCAGGCAGGGGCGGATTCTGTTCGGAGCGCCGTGGGCCAAGGCCCGCCGGAAGACCAGCGTCCGCGCGGTCCGGAAGCTGACCGAGCGGGTCGACGGCGACCCGCGCTTCCGGCACGTGCCACCGCTCCTGGTCCCGTTTCGATACCTGCACGATCCGAACGACCCCCGCGACGAGTCCGACTACGTCCGCGACCTCCTCGACGCCTACGTCGCCAGCCTCGACGAGGATCGCCGTTACCTGTTCAGCACCTACCGCTTCGTCGATCTGGCCCGCAAGGTGGTCGGCGTGGGAAGCGTTGGGACCCGGGCCTGGATCCTGCTGTTCGTCGGCCGCGGCGGCAGGGATGGGCTCGTCCTGCAGATGAAGGAGGCGCAGGCGTCCGTACTCGAGGCCCATCTGGGGGCGAGCGAGTACGCCCACCACGGAGAGCGCGTGGTCCGCGGGCAGCGGATGGACCAGGCGGCGAGCGATGTATTCCTCGGATGGCAGCGAAGCGTGGGCCTCGACGGCAAGGACCACGACTTCTACATCCGCCAGCTGTGGGACTGGAAGGCCTCGATCGATCTTTCGGCGATGGGCTACTCGGGCCTGCATGCGTACACCCGCGCGTGTGGTTGGTCGCTGGCCCGCTCCCACGCGCGCTCGGGTGATCGGCTCGCCATCGCCGCCTACCTCGGGAAGGGCAGGCGGTTCGACGAAGCGATCGCAGACTTCTCGGCCGCCTACGCGAATCAGAACGAGCTGGACTACCGGCGCCTGGCAGAGGCGGCCCAGGATGGCGAGGTGCCGACCGAGCTGGGCGTTTGAAAGGAACGACACGTGGGACTTCTGCACAGACACGATGACCTCGGCGGCACCCGCTACCAGATGCGTGAGAAGCTGTTCTCGATCGGCGATGACTTCTGGATCGAGACCGGTGACGGTGAGCGTGCGTTCAAGGTCGATGGCAAGGCGCTCCGGGTCCGGGAGACGTTCGTACTCGAGGGGCCCTCGGGCGAGGAGCTCTACAAGATCCAGCAGAAGAAGCTCCGCGTCCGCGACACGATGAAGATCGAGCGCGACGGGGAGACCGTGGCCACGATCAAGAAGGCGCTGATCACGCCCCTGCGGGATCGGTTCGAGATCGAGGTCGAGGGCGCGGGTGAGTTGAGCGCGAAGGGCAACGTGGTCGATCACGAATTCGAGATCGAGCGGGACGGAGACAAGGTGGCAGAGATCTCGAAGCGCTGGTTCCGGGTCCGTGACACGTACGGGATCGAGATCGCGTCGGGCGAGGATGACGCGCTGATCCTCGCGGCCACCGTCTGCATCGACGAGATGGCCCGCGACTAGACGCTGAGGTGGCGTGCGGACCCACCCTAGGGTCGCTGGTCGGTCGGCCGCCGGTATTGGACGATGAACGTGCAACGACCCCGAACCGACCAGGAGCGACCCATGTTCACCCGAGACCTCGGCGCCACCGCCAGCTACCGCATCATCGCCCGCGGGCACGGGCGCAACTGGGCCCACACGCTTCGCGCCTCGCAGCAAAGCCACCCGCAGCGCCGCGCCGAGGAGCGCCACTCCGCGGCCAACCGACCCGTCACGCTCCGCGACGCCACACGCCGTTAGGCGTCGTCTGCACCGCGGGGTGTCATCCTTCATGCCTCGGAGTGGTGGAGGCATGAACGGCACTTTCAAAAGGAGGTCGGCTGGGCGATGACGACGGCCAGGCACCCCGACGCGGAAAACCTGATCGACGTGGACCGGTTGATCGGCGCGTACTACGACGAGCATCCGGATCCGGCCAATCCGATGCAGGCGGTGTCCTTCGGGACCTCGGGCCATCGTGGAAGCTCGGAGTCCGGGACCTTCACCGAGGACCACATCATCGCGATCAGCGAGGCGATCGCGCGCTACCGGGCCGCCGAGGGAATCGATGGGCCCCTGTTCATAGGGCGCGACACGCACGCCCTCTCGGAGCCGGCGTTCCGGACCGCGGTGGAGGTCCTGGTCGCTCGCGGGGTTGATGTCGCGGTCGATGCTGACGACGGCTACACGCCCACCCCGGCGGTCTCGCACGCGATCCTCAAGCACAACCGCGGAAGCGGGGCGAGGGCGGACGGGATCGTGATCACCCCGTCGCACAATCCGCCGGAGGACGGAGGCTTCAAGTACAACCCGCCTCATGGCGGCCCGGCCGACACGAGCGTCACACGCGAGATCCAGGACAGCGCGAACGAGCTGCTGCGGGCGGGCCTGAGCGGTATTCGCCGGCTCGGCTTCGCGGACGCGATCGGGAAGGCCCGTCGCTACGACTTCCGCACCTCCTACATCGACGACCTACCGGCCGTCGTCGACCTCGCCGAGATCGAGCGCGCGGGGCTCCGACTGGGGGTCGACCCGCTGGGCGGCGCCAGCGTCGCCTACTGGGACGCGATCGGGACGCGCTACAGGCTCGATCTCGAGGTCGTCAACGATCGCGTCGACCCGACGTTCTCGTTCATGCCGCTCGACCACGACGGCAAGATCCGCATGGACTGCTCCTCGCCGGATGCGATGGCCGGCCTGATCTCGCTCAAGGACCGGTTCGACATCGCGTTCGCGAACGACCCAGACGCGGATCGCCACGGGATCGTCACCCGGCGCGCGGGTCTGCTGAACCCCAACCACTACCTGGCGGCGGCGATCGCCTACCTGCTCGGGGGCGCGCGCAGCGCGTGGCGGTCCGACCAGGGCGTCGGCAAGACGATGGTCTCGAGCAGCATCATCGACCGGGTCGTCGCGGGCCTCGGACACCGCATCGAGGAGGTGCCGGTCGGCTTCAAGTGGTTCGTGAGCGGCCTGCTCGACGGCACCCTCGCCTTCGGAGGTGAGGAGAGTGCCGGCGCGAGCTTCCTGTGCCAGGACCGGAGCGCCTGGAGCACCGACAAGGACGGGCTGATCATGTGTCTGCTGGCCGCCGAGATGACCGCCCGTGACGGCAACGACCCGGGCGAGCGCTACGAGGAGCTGACCGCCCGCTACGGCGCGCCCGTCTACCGCCGCGTCGACACGCCCGCCACGGTCGACCAGAAGCGGATCCTGAGCGGACTCTCCCCGCAGGACGTGACCGCGACCGAGCTGGCCGGCGAGCCGATCGAGCAGGTGCTGACGGCGGCTCCGTCCGGCGCGCCGCTCGGTGGCGTCAAGGTCGTGACCGCCAGCGGCTGGTTCGCCGCGCGTCCGTCCGGGACCGAGGACGTGTACAAACTCTACGCCGAGAGCTTCAGCGGTCGGTCACATCTGGAGCGCATCCTCGAGCAGGCGCAGGGCCTGCTCGACCAGGCGCTGGTGCGCGATGAGCCCTGAGCCGGACGAGCTCGCGCCCGACGGGCGGGTCGGAACCGCCTTCGGCGAGTACCGGGTTGACTCGCTGATCGGCGTGGGCGGGATGGGGCGGGTCTACCGGGCGACGGCTCCAGACGGCACGCCGGTCGCGCTAAAGGTGGTCAAGGAGGACCTCGCCCGCGACGAGACCTTCCGGCGCCGCTTCCGGCGCGAGGCGCGGATTGCCCAGACAGTCCGCAATCGTCACGTTGTCCCGGTCCGCGACACCGGCGAGCAGGACGGTATCCCGTATCTCGCGGCGCAGTTCGTCGAGGGCGCGGCGCTCGATCGGAAGCTGGAATTGGAGCGGAGGCTCGACCTGGCCACGACGGTCGGGATCTGCGCGCAGGTGGCGGATGGCCTGCACGCGCTGTGGCAGGCCGGGATGGTGCACCGCGACGTCAAGCCCGGGAATATCCTCCTGGACCTGGAGGGCGACGCGTACATAACCGACTTCGGCCTCGCGAAGGACAGGGAGGGAACGGTCCTCACCCGCCCGGGCCAGCCGCTCGGATCGATGGATTACATGCCGCCCGAGCAGATCCGCGGCGACCCTGTGACCGGAGCCGCCGACATCTATTCGCTCGCATGCGTGGTGTTCGAGTGCCTCGACGGTCGGCCGCCGTTCGCCGATCGCCAGGGGATGCAGGTCCTCTGGGCCCACCTCCAGGAGGAGCCTCCGGACCTGTCCTCGCGGGCGGACGGGATCCCGCCGGAGTTCGCGCAGGTGGTGAGTGCGGCGCTGCGCAAGGATCCGGCGCAGCGGCCGCGGACCAGCATCGAGTTCGCTCGCTCGCTGTCGCTCGCCGCCGGCGTCCCGATCCCGGACCTGGCCGGCTGACGGCTGCCGATCATGTCGATAACCGCCCGCCTCTGCCTGCCTATCGTCGCGGCGCTCGCGCTCGCTGTGAGCGGGTGCGGGACCGGCTCGGACCTCGGCAACGGGTCCACGACGCAGACGGACTTTTCAGCCGCGGGTTCGGGCGGTGTCGTCCACATCGTGATGAAGAGCCTCGACTTCAGCCCGCTCGCCATGGACGCCCACGTCGGACAGCGGGTCGTCTGGACCAACGATGATGCCGCCCCGCACAACGTCACCTACGTAAGCGGCCCGGCGTTTCGCTCCTCGCGCGAGCTGACGTTCGGCAAGCGGTTCTCGATCACGCTCACGAAGGCGGGGACGATCCACTACGTGTGCACGCTTCACCCGTGGATGAAGGCGACGATCGTCGTATCGTCCTGAGCCGGGCGCCGATCAGCTCGGCGTCGGGCTGCCGGCGGTGCGTGGGTCGCTTGCGGTTCCCGGGTTGATCCCGAGCAGGTGGCAGAGGAGCACGTACTCGTGCTCCCCGAGCTCCGCAATCGCCGCGCGGCGGTCGAGCACGAACGCGTACGTGGTGACCATGTGCCCGGACACGTCCGCGGTCTTGGTCGGGACCAGCGGGCCACAGACCGCCGGCGCGGTCGACTCTCCGGTCAGGCTGTTCTTGAGCTCTGAGCGGTCGAGCACGTTGTCGTAGATCCCGTTGTGGTTGTAATCGATCCCGTGGATGATCAGCGCGGCGTTGCCGGCTCGGATCGCATCGGCCACGCCCGCCGGAATCGTGATCGCGCGTGTGTAGTGGATGGTCCCCGTCGCCGGGTAGCGCGAGAAGTCGACGATGCTCTTCGGGCTCGTGTCGCCCGAGGAGGTCAGCGAGACCTGGGGCGGGCCGTAGAACTTGATCCCGTCGGTCGTGCTGATCGCCAGGTGCCCGTTGTGCTTGCGCGCTGCCGATGCGGGCGGGCAGATGCCGCGGCCGCCGGCGTGGATGTGCATCGCGTGTGGCGCGCCGTTGAGAAGCCCGTGGGCGTTGACGTCGACGGTGGCGACGTCGCCGTTGAGTGACACGGTGCCCGACCCGGCGCCGGTCACCTGATTGGTCGGTACCGGCTGGAGGGTGGCCGCGAACGGCTGACCGGACGGCTTCGATGACCCGCCCGAGCTGACCACGATCACCACGACGACCGCGACGGCGATGAGCACGAGGACACCGAGGACCGGCAGCAGCGAGCGCTTCTTTGGGGTGGGCGCGCCCGGGCCATCCGCTGAGGATGGGGCTGATGGGGGAGGGGTCGCGGACGCGGCCGACGGGACCGATGGCGGGGGCGTCGCCGGCGTGGATGGTGGCGGCGTCGCTGAGGCGGCCGAGGGGACGGACGGTGGGGGCGTCGCGGCGGCTGCGGCCGTGGCGGCTGCGGCTGCGGCTGCGGCCGGCGCGATCACCTCGCTTCCCGGCGTGAGCGCGGTCGCGTCGTCGGGCTCCGCGGCCGGTGGCGGTGGGGTGAGCGGGCGGGTGCGGCCGGCGGCTCGGTCCGGCGGGCGGTCGCGGCGGGGCGGTGGCCTGCGGCGGGGTGGTCGCGGCGGGCGGCGGCGGCACGGTCTGTTCGCGCTCGGCCGACGGTGCCAGCTCGGAGCGGTCTACCTCCCGCGGCAGCGGCGTCGCCTCGCCCGTGCCGACGATCGTCGGCGGTGACTCGTCGCGGACCCCCTTGAGGGCCGCGGCGGCGTCGCGGGCCATGTCGCCGGCGGACAGGTATCGATCGCCCGGCTCCTTGGCCATCGCCTTGGCAAGCACCGCGGCGAAGGCCGGGTGGGTGTCGCTGACGTGCCCCTCGAGCTGCGGCGGGGGGTCGTGGACGTGTGCGAACAGCGTCGCCACCGAGTTGTCGCGCTCGTAGGGAACCCGGCCGGTGAGCATCTGGTAGAAGACGCAGCCGAGCGCGTAGATGTCGGTGCGGGCGTCCGTGCGGCTCCCGGTGATCTGTTCCGGCGCCATGTAGTCGACCGTGCCGACCACCGCTCCCTTGACCGTCAGTCCCGAAACGGTGTCGAACTTCTTGGCCAGTCCGAAGTCGGTCAGGTAGGCGTGCTCCTCGCCGTCCTTGACCGTGATCAGGATGTTCGCGGGCTTGACGTCGCGGTGCACGAGGCCGCGGCCGTGGGCGGCGTCCAGCGCGGACGCGAACTGCTCGAGCAGCTCGACCGCTCGCGTCGGCTCGATCGCCCCCTGCTTGATCAGGACCTCGCGGAGGTCGGTGCCGGTGACGTAGTCCATGACGAAGAACAGCATCCCCTCATGCTCGCCCGCGTAATGGATCCCGACGATGTTCGGGTGATGCAGCGAGGCGGCGATGCGCGTCTCGCGCTGGAACCGCTGGCGGAACTGCTCGTCCTCGGCGAGCGCGGGCGCCAGCACCTTGAGCGCGTAGATCCGGTGCAGCGCGACGTTCGTGACGCGGTAGACGAGGCCCATGCCGCCGCGGCCGATCAGCTCGTCAACGCGGTAGCCCCCGATCACGGAGCCGCTCTGCAGCTGGTCGCCTCTTACTGCCATCGTCTGATCCTCTCAGGACCGCCGCCCACGCACTGTGAGAAATGTTGCGCCGGACGGGTCCCCCAGCGCGCCTTTCCAGAGCTTATCGGGGCGGGCTGCGTAGTCAAGAACGCCGCCCGGGTGGTTAGCGCCACGGCACCTCGTAGAGCTCGTGCTCGCCCAGAACTCCCTTGAAATGGTGCTCGCCTCGGTCTTCGAAGCGGAAGCTCGGGTCGCTCTCGGTGTACTCCTTGAGCATCGAGGAGACGAGGATCTGTCCTGCCTTCGCGTGGGCGGCGATCCGGGTGGCGAGAACGACATTGCGCCCGAGTAGATTCTCTCCCCCCGCGATCACGAAGCCCGAGTGCAGCCCGACCCGCAGCTCGATCGCCGGCGCGCCGCCGTCATCGCGTCCGGTGAATGTGCGCTGCAGCTCGATCGCGCCGTGCAGTCCGCCGTGGGCGCTGTTGAACGAGGCCAGAAACCCGTCGCGCTCGAACCTGACCACCTGCCCGTCGTGGTGGGTGACGAGCTGCTCGACGAGCAGGTGGTGATCGCCCAACAGCTGCTCCCAGCGCTCGGGGCCGAGCTGCGCGGCGACCGTGTCGGCGCCGGCTATGTCGCTGAGCATCAGGGTCAGCGCCCCGTCGGGGGAGCTCAGCCTGCCAATCGCCGGCGTGAGCGGCTCGAGCGCCGAGGCGATCACGTCGATCGAGGTGAGGTTGGCCGAGGGCTCCACGAGCGGGCTACCTTGACACATATGGGGAACGCCAGCAGAATCGTATGAGGTGAAGGGGGCCTTTGACCATGGGAACCGGATCAGCGCGTTTCCCCCGATCGCCGAGTACGCGTTCCTGTCGGACTGCGAGACGACGGCCCTCGTGGCGCCGAACGGCAACGTCGAGTGGCTGTGCCTGCCGCGCATGGACTCGCCCAGCGTGTTCGGCTCGATCCTCGATCGAGACGCCGGGAGCTTCCGGGTCGGCCCGGCGGACCTGAACGTTCCGGCGGCCCGCCGTTACGTGCCGGGGACGATGGTGCTCGAGACGAGCTGGGAAACGCGAATGGGCTGGGTGATCGTCCGTGACGCCCTCAGCATCGGCCCCTGGCACCATCAGACCGAGCGCTCCGAGACGCACCGGCGCTCGCCCACCGACCACGACGCCGACCACGTGATGCTGCGTCTGATCGAATGCGTGCAGGGCTCGGTCGAGATCAAGCTCGAGTGCGAGCCGGCCTTTGACTACGGCGGCCTCGCCGCCGACTGGTCCTACCACGGAGCCGGCTACAACGAGGCATTGGCGCGATCGGAGGGCATGGCCCTCGAGCTGCGGCTCGCCAGCGACCTGCGGATCGGGTTTGAGGGTCCGCGAGCTCGCGCGCGCACGATGCTGCACGAGGGCGAGAAGGCGTTCGTCGCGCTGGGCTGGTCGGAGCACGGGCTGCCCGCCAGCTATGAGGAGGCACAGGAGTGGCTGGCCCGAACCGCGCGCTACTGGCAGGAGTGGCTGAAGCACGGAAACTTCCCTGACCATCCATGGCGCTCCTACCTGCAGCGCTCGGCGCTGACGCTCAAAGGGCTGACCTACGCGCCGTCGGGGGCGATGATCGCGGCGGCCACGACCTCACTGCCCGAGACGCCGGGAGGCGACCGCAACTGGGACTATCGCTACAGCTGGATTCGGGACTCAACGTTCATGCTGTGGGCGCTGTACACCCTCGGCTTCGACGAGGAGGCCAATGATTTCTTCTATTTTGTGGCGGATGTGGTGGAGGCCGAGGAGGGTGAGCTCCAGATCATGTATGGGCTCGGGGGCGAGAAGAAGCTCCAGGAGCAGGTGCTCGAGCATCTGTCCGGGTACGACCACGCTCGGCCGGTGCGGATCGGCAACGGCGCCTACGACCAGCGGCAGCACGACGTGTGGGGGGCGGTCCTCGACTCGATCTACCTGCACACGCGATCGCGCGATCAGCTCCCGGACCGGCTGTGGCCGATCATCAAGCGCCAGGTTGAGGCGGCCCTGGCCCACTGGCGCGAGCCGGACCGCGGGATCTGGGAGGTCCGCGGTGAGCCCAAGCACTTCACCTCCTCGAAGCTCATGTGCTGGGTGGCCGCCGATCGAGGGGCGCGGCTGGCCCGGATTCGTCACGACGAGAAGGCGGCGCGGCGCTGGGAGGAGGCCGCGGCTGAGATCCACGCCGACATCTGCGCGAGCGGGCTCGACGAGCGGGGCGTGTTCGTCCAGCACTACGAGACGTCGGCGCTCGACGCCTCGCTGTTGCTGATGCCGCTCGTGCGCTTCCTCCCGCCCGAGGACCCCCGCATCCGCGACACCGTGCTCGCGATCGCCGACGAGCTGACCGAGGAGGGACTCGTGCTCCGCTACCGCGTGCAGGAGACCGACGACGGGCTCTCAGGCGAGGAGGGGACGTTCACGATCTGCTCCTTCTGGCTGGTCTCGGCGCTGGTCGAGATCGGCGAGCTGGCGCGGGCGCGGGGTCTGTGCGAGAAGCTGCTCTCGTACGCGAGCCCGCTTGCCCTGTACGCCGAGGAGATCGACCCGATCACCGGCCGGCACCTGGGCAACTTCCCGCAGGCGTTCACGCACCTGGCCCTGATCAACGCCGTTGTGCACGTGATCACGGCTGAGCGCAAGCTCGAGCTGCACGCTCTATCCCGCGAGCCCGAGCTCGACCTTCCCGGCAGCACGGTCTGATGAGAAGGCGCCCGGTTTAGTGGACCCCACCGAAAGATTCCACCGGTTATGGCGGCCCCGGACGGCCGCCCGGCTGTGTCCTCGGATCCTCGTGCAGCGCTGCTGCACGTCGGATCATGCGTCCTTGCCTGACGACCCCCGGGTCTCGCCATTTCCCGGGAAACGTTTCGGCGGAGCCCACTAGTGCAGACGGTCAATCCGCCAGAGAGCAAGCCGGCCGGATCGTTCCTCCAGCGGCTCCGCGGCGCCCACGAGGCGGAGCTCTTCGGCCCTCGCGGCCGTGTCCCGCGACGGGGCGAGCCGGACACGAGCCGTCACACGGCGCTGCTCATCCTCGTCGGGCTGATCATCGTCGGGCTGGCACTGCGACTGGCCGTCCCGCGGGGGATCTGGCTGGATGAGGCGATCAGCATCCACCAGGCACGGCTGTCGTTGCACGACCTGTTCCGAAACCTCTACTACGGCGACCGCCAGCCGCCGCTCTATCACCTGACGCTGTGGCTCACGATCCGCGTGTTCGGGCACTCGGAGTTCGCCGTCCGACTCCCGTCGCTGATCGCCGGGACGCTGCTGATCCCGGTTCTGTACGAGCTCGGGCGCGAGCTCTACGACCGCCGGACGGGCCTGATTGCTGCCGCGTTCGCATCCGTCTCGCCGCTGCTGATCTGGTACTCGCAGGAAGTCCGGATGTACGAGTTCGCGGCGTTGTTCGGTCTGCTGGCGCTGCTGACCCAGCTGCGGGTGATCCGCAAGCCGAGCATGGGCAACTGGGCCGCCTACATGCTCGCCACGGCGGCCCTGCTGTGGTCGCACTACTTCGGCCTGCTGCTGATCCTCGTGCAACAGCTCGTCTTCGTCGGCGTCATCGTGCACCGCCGGCGAGCCGGCGAGAACACGAGGGCGCTCGCGCTCGGCTTCGCCTACTCGCTGGCCGTCCTCGTGATGCAGCTGGTGCCGCTGATCGTGTTCGCCCACCACCAGTACGCGTCGACCTCGGCGGCGGCGGGCTCGCCGAGCGGCACCTACGACTACCTGTCCTTCTATTCCGTGCTCTCGAACATGGCGTGGTCGCTCTGGGGCTACCAGCCGGACGCAACGACGGTGCTGCTGTCAGCGATGTGGCCGCTGTTCCTGCTCGGTTCGCTGGTCCTGCTCGGACGCGGGGGGTCGCGCCAGACGATGGCGCTGGCAGGTGCCGCGGTCGTTCTCGTCGGGCTCCTGATCGTCGCCTCCGTGTTCGACCACTCGCTGTTCGAGGTGCGCAACTTCCTTGTCCTGGTGCCGCTCGTGCTGCTGCTGCTAGCCCGTCTGATCACCGGATGGATCCGCAACCCGCGCGGTCGTCTGCTGGTCGCCGGTGGGGTCGCGCTGACGCTGCTGATCGGGCTGACGGACGAGCAGCTCAACAAGGCGAACCCGCGCCTGTTCGACTTCAGCGGCGCGATTGCCGACATCAGGGCCAATGCCGGGCCGAACAGCCTCGTCCTCTACGAGCCAGGCGACATGCGGTACGTGCTCGAGTACTACGCGCCGCAGTTGCACAGCCAGCCGCTGACCAGCGGGGTGTCGGCCGCGCGCGAAGGAAGCCCGGTGTTCGTCCTCGCGTCATTCCAGAAGAATCGACAGTTCTTCAACGAGACCAACAAGGTGGTGGGACAGCTGACCTTCTTCCGACACCTCGTGCGCCGCTTCAAGACGCCGCAAACCCTGGTCTGGGAGTTCCAGTGAGCAGCCGCCCCTGGGACGTCCGGCTGCGACGGGTGACGTGGGATCCGGTGCCAACCGGGTGGAGCGTGCGCGGGCGAGTGCGGATCTTGATCGCGCTCGGCGTGCCGTGCGTGATCTGGTACTTCGGCTGGCTGCTCAATCCGGACCGCGTGGGCACCCCCGTGCTCTACGGGATCCTCATCGCCGCCGAGCTGTTCAACCTGATGCAGGCCCTCGGCTTCTGGTGGACCGTCTCACATGAGCGTGTGCGCGAGAAGCGCGCACCGACCACGCGCCAGGCCGTCGACGTTTTCATTCCGGTCTACAAGGAGCCGGTCGACATCGTCGACCTGACCGTCGCCGCGGCCGTGGGTCTGCGCGGCGCCGAGGTGCGGGTGCACGTGCTCGACGACGGCAACGACGACGCGATGCGCGAACTCGCCAAGCGCTACGGCGTCGGCTACATCCGCCGCGCCGAGCACACGGGCGCGAAGGCGGGCAACATCAACCACGCGCTGACGAAGACCTCGGCCCCGTTCATCGCCGTGTTCGACTCCGACCACGTGGCCGATCCGGGGTTCCTCGAGGCAACGCTCGGCTGGATGGAGGAGCCCAAGATCGCGTTCGTGCAGACGCCGCAGTACTACGCCAACACCGAGGGAAACCGGATCGCCGCTGCCTCATGGGCCCAGCAGGCGCTGTTCTTCGGGGCCATCGCGCGGGGTAAGGACGGACTCGACGCGGTCTTCTGCTGCGGCACGAACGTCCTCTTCCGCCGGGAGGCGTTCGAGAGCGTGGGCGGATTCCCGACCAACTCCCTGACCGAGGACTTCGAGCTCTCGATCCATCTCCACGAGCGGGGCTGGAGCTCCGCCTACGTGCCCGACGTGCTCGCGCGGGGACTCGGGCCCGAGGACACGGCCGCGTACGTCTCCCAGCAGCAGCGGTGGGCGCGCGGCTGCCTGTCAGGGATCCCACGAGCGCTCAAGGCGCGCCTCCCGCTGAAGCTGAAGGCCCAGTACCTGCTCTCCGGCCTGTACTTCCTGTCCGGCTGGACCGTCCTCATCTACATGACCTTCCCGGTCGTGCGGCTGCTCGGAGGCGGGCAGCCGATCGGGCACATCGACGCACCTGTGTTCCTGCTCCATTTCGTGCCCTACTACGCGATCGCGCTGACGATGGCCGCGGTGGCGGGTGCCGGCTCGTACACGTTCGCCGCCTTCGCGCTCGCTGCGGCCAACTTCTGGATCCACATCCTGTCCACGATCTACACCGTCCTGCGCAAGAAGGGCTCGTTCGTCGTCACCCCGAAGAAGGGCGCCGAGGCACGCCAGCCCGGGGCGGTGATGCCGGCTCTCGTGGCGGTCGGGATTCTGGTCGCGGCGAGCGTCTATGGCCTCGTCACCAACCCCGACTCGGCCACAATCAACAACGTGTCGTTCGCCGCCGTCCACGTCTCGATCCTGATGACCGGCTGCTGGGCGGCGCTGCAGAAACCGCCGGCGGCCGCCGCCGGGTCGTTCGTGCCAGCCGAGGTCCCGGCTTGAATAGGTCCGTGAGAGAAGTGCTTCTGATCCTCGGCGCGGTGGCGGTCACGGGGGTCGCGGTGTGGTTCCTGTCCGGATGCGGCGGCTCGAACTCGAGCGCCGGCACGAGCTCGAGCGGACCGGGCGCGCCGAAGCCACAGGATCGTGCCCAGGCGGCGGCCGAGCACTTCCTGGACCGCTACGTCGAGTCCGACGGCCGCGTCGTGCGGATCGATCAGGGCGGCGACACGGTCGGCGAGGGGCAGGCCTACGGGATGCTGCTGGCCGCGGCGATCGGCGACCAGCGCCGCTTCGACGCGATCTGGAACTGGACGAAGGCCAACCTGCGCCGGCCCGACGGCCTGATCTCGTTTTTGTGGAAGAACGGACACGTCCAGGACCCCCAGGCCGCATCGGACGCCGACCTCGATGCCAGCCGGGCGCTGCTGGTCGCCTCGTGTCGCTTCCATCAGCCGACCCTGCGCCAGCAGGGGATCGCGCTCGGCAACTCGATCATGCACGTGGAGGTCACGTCGTTCCGAGGCGCCCCGGTGCTGACGGCCGGCCCATGGGCGGTGACGGCGCCGATCACGATCAACCCGAGCTACTTCTCGCCGGCGAGCTTCCTCGCCCTGCGCGCTGCCACCGGCAACGCCGCCTGGAGCGCGCTGGCCGCCAGCTCGCGCTCGCTGACCGGTCAGCTGATGCCGTCGGCCTCGCGGCTTCCGCCCGACTGGGCGAGGCTCGAGGGCGATCATCCGGTGCCGATCGGCTCGCCGAGCGCGCCCCAGACACGGCCGCTGTTCGGCTTCGACGCCGTGCGCACGCTGGTGCGGATGGCCGAGGACCCGAGCCCGGCCGGCCGCGACATCGCCGCCCGAGCCTGGCCCGCGTTCGAGAACCAGGACCCCACCCGGCTCCCGGTTGAACACGAGCTGAGCGGACAGCCGGTCGGCAACACGCTCAATCCGGTCGTGCTGGTGTCCGCGGCGGGCGCCGCCGACGCCGCCGGGCAGCACGCGGCCCGAGACGGTCTCCTCGACGAGGCCGAGGCGCTCGATCGGCGGTTCCCCACCTACTACGGCGCAGCGTGGGTGGCACTCGGTCGGATCATGCTGACGACGAGGCTGCTCGACGCCTGCGGCGGATAGTCGCGCCCAGCGGGCCGCGATCAGGCCGGCTCGCCGACCGCGGCGAGCACGCTCGAGCGAAATCGGGCCGCGGTCGGCCGGTCGGCGGGCGCCTTGGCCATCGCGCCTGTGACGACCGAACCAAGTGCCGCCGGCACGTCGGGGCGTCGCTCGCGCAGCGGCGCCGGCTCGGCGTTGACCTGGGCCCACATCTTGGCCATCCCGCCCCTCTGATCGGCGAACGGGGCCGCGCCGGTGAGCATCTCGTAGAGCACGCAGCCGAGGCTGTAGATGTCGCTGCGGGCGTCGGGCTCGCTGCCCTCGATCAGCTCCGGCGCCACGTAGTCGACAGTACCCAGCATCTGGTCGGCGCCCGTCAGGCCGGGGGCGGTCTCGGCCCGCTTGGCCAGCCCGAAGTCGGTCAGGTAGACGTGCCCCTCGCGGGTCACGATCACGTTCGATGGCTTCACGTCGCGGTGGATCACTCCCTGCTCGTGCGCGACCTCGAGCGCGTCGGCGATCTGCGCGGCCGTCTCCGCCGCCCGGGCGGGCTCCATCGGGCCCTCGTCATGGATCAGTGTCCCGAGCTCGGTTCCGTCGACCCAGCGGGTGGCGATGAACACCGTGCCGTCCTCCTCCCCCGCCTCATACAGGGGCACGACATTCGGATGGTCGAGCGCGGCGACCGTTCGCGCCTCGCGGCGCAGGCGCTCGCGCACGACCGGGTCACGCGCGAGGTCGGACTCCACGAGCTTGAGCGCGACCGGCCGGTCGAGGCGGAGCTGGCGGGCGCGGTACATGATCCCGATCCCGCCGAGACCGACGACGCTCTCGACCTCGTAGCCGCCAAATCTGGAGCCGGGGGAGAGCATCGGTCAGAGGTCGCGCTCGGAGATCAGCCCGTCCGCGAACGCCCGCTCGGCCAGGCGTGCCCGCGCATCGTGCTGCGGTTGCTCCGGGACGCCGAGCTTGGCGTGGAGCACGCGCAGATGCGCGCGCACCTCCCCGGGCGAGAGGACCAGCTCTTCGGCGATCTGCTCGTCGGTGGCCGGGCTTGAGAAACCGCTTGCGCCCTTGAACGGCCGGCACAGCGCGGCGAGGACGCGCCGCTGAGTGCTCGACAGGGAGATGGCGACGCGGGCCCGCTCCTCCCCTGGCGCGGCCGACGGCGGCGGTGGGGAGGGCGCTCTCACCGGCGCCGGAGCGGCCGGCGGGGTGGGGGCTCGGAATGCGACGATCGTCGTCCCGAACCGGATGCTGTCGCCGTCGCGGAGGCGCCGGCTGCCGTTCACCCGCTGCTCGTTCACGAACGTGCCGTTGCTCGAGAGGCCGTCGTCGACGATCAGCCAGGCACCGTCGGTTCGCTCTAACCGTGCGTGCAGGCGCGAGACCTGCTCGTCCCAATCGAGGACCAGATCCGAGGCCGAGCGGCGCCCGACCGAGGCGGAGTCGACGCCGGCCGTGAACACGAACACCCGCTCTTTGCCGGCGCCGTCGCGGTAGACCAGAAACGGACGACCCGAGCGCTCGGCCTCGGCGATCGTCTGCGACTCGGAGCTGGACTGGGCGCCGGCATGGGGGGACACCCGCTCATTATCTCCCGGCGAGCGAGCGGGCGGCGTCGAGCCTGACCAGCGACGCTGGCGCAAGCCCCGGAAGCGGGTTACCCTTCGACCCTGATGGCCGGCGAGCAGCTGCGCGTGATCGAGGGGACCGACCAGGGCCGGCTGCTCCGCGTCGACTCCGACCTGCTGCTCGGGCGCGCCGCCTCCGAGGACGATGGGAGGCTCGGGGGCGATCCGAAGATCTCGCGACGCCACGCTCGCCTGTCCCGCGGAGCCGACGGACGGCTGGCGATCGAGGACCTCGGGTCGGCGAACGGGACATTCGTGAACGACGAGCAGATCCGCGCGGCGCGGGTGCTCGAACCCGGAGATGTGATTCGTGTCGGCAGGACCGTGCTCGAGGTGACGCGCGCCGCCGCGGAGGTGGCCGCTCCTGCCCAGCCCACGCTTGCCGACGAGTCCTCCGTCGCGGCGGACCAACCCGGGCACCCTGAGCCGGCGGCCCCACCGGAACCCACGCCGGAGCTCGTGATCACCGCCGGCGAGGGCCTCGGGCGGCGCCTGGCCGTCGGTGGGACCGAGCTGCTGATCGGACGCTCGGTCGGCGGAGTGGGGGGGCTGAGCGACGATCTCGAGCTCTCGCGCCGTCATGCCCGCGTGGTCCGTGACCCGGCCGGGCGCCTGACGATCGAGGATCTCGGGTCGGCGAACGGGACATTCGTGAACGGCGAGCGCGTCCGGGACCGGCGCGCGCTTGCGATCGGCGACTCGGTCAGGGTCGGCTCGACGACGCTCGAGCTGACCGCGCCCGGCGGCGCGGTCGCCGCCGCGCCGCCGCCGCAGCCCGTCCGCGCCCCGCCTTCGGCGCCGCGGCCACCCGAGCCGCCGAGGGCGCCAGAGCCGCCGAGGGCGCCAGAGCCGCCGAGGGCTCCGGCCCGCGCCGCTCCCGCCCCGCCCCCACCGCAGCCCGTGCCACCCGGCGACCACGGCGAGCTGCCCGCGGGCGCCGTGTTCGCGGGTTGCCGGGTCGAGGAGGTGATCGGTCGCGGGGACATGGGCGTGGTGTACCGGGCGGACGAGTTGGCGCTTCAGCGCCCGGTCGCGCTGAAGGTGATCGTGCGCGAGTACTCGAGCGACGAGCGCTTTCGCGAGCGCTTCCGTCGCGAGTCGCGGATCGCGGCCGCGATCGACCACCCGAACATCATTCCCGTGTTCGACGCCGGCGAACAGGACGGCGTCCTGTACATCATGATGCGGCTCGTCCGTGGTACCGACCTGCGCGCGCAGATCGACGCCGGCCGGCTCGAGCCGCTGCGCGCGGGGCGCATAGTCCGGCAGGTTGGCTCGGCGCTCGATGCGGCTCACGCTCGAGGGATGATCCACCGAGACGTCAAGCCGTCGAACGTCCTGCTCGCGCGCCGCGACCACGCGTACCTGAGCGATTTCGGGCTGGCCAAGCCGGCCGAGTCGCTCGACGCCCTGACGCGGCAGGGGACCGTGGTGGCGCGGGCCGAGTACGTGGCGCCCGAGCAGATCCTGAACCAGCGCGTCGACGCGCGCGCGGATGTCTACGCGCTCGGCTGCCTGCTGTTCGAGGCGCTCACCGGAGAGCCTCCGTTCGCCCGCTGGACCGGAGGGCCGGCCGTGCTCGCGCACGTGGATGCGCCGCCCCCGTCACCACTCGATCTGCGCCCCGACCTGCCGCCCGCGTTCGACGACGTCGTTCGGCGAGCGATGGCCAAGGACCCCGACGACCGCTACCCCTCGGCCGGCGACCTCGGGCAGGCCGCGCTCGTGGCCGCGGGTGGGCTGCGGCGAGCCGATCGGTGGTCGGTCGTGGCCACGGGCGAGGCGGCGCCGCTTGGCGGCGCGGCAGCCTCGTCGCCGGCGGCCGACCGAGCAGCGGCCGACCGAGCAGCGGCCGGCCGAGCGGCGGCGCCGAGCGCGGGCGAGCCGGCGACCGAGGCCCAGCGTGGCTCCGACACCGCCCGGTGGGCGATCGCGATCGCCGGGTTGCTGGTCGTGTTCATCGGCATGATCGCCGCCCTGAACGGGATCGCCAGCCTCTGAGAGCCGGGAGCTACGGGCCCGCCGCGCGCTACGGGCCCGACGGCGGCGCAGGGGCCAGGGCGGCGAGGTAGCTCTTGACGAACATCCCGTAGGCGTTGGCGGGATCGCCGCCGTAGTCCGTGATCAGGGCAAAGCAGTTGCCCCACGTGTCCCAGGTCCACGCGGCGTAGCCGACGCCGTGCGAATCGGCCCAGTGCAGGAAGATCGAGATGTTCGTGGCCGCGCAGCTGGACGCGTCAAAGGTCTCGCCCGTCTCACCGAAGATCAGCGGCACGCGACGGGCCACCGGCGCCATCGTCCGGTTGAAGCACGCGGTCGAGCTGCAGGCGTTCTTGCCGTACACGTGTGCCTCGGCGACCAGCTGGTGCAGGGGGTCGTGCGGCTTGAAGGCCAGCCACCGTGTCATGTCGTTCGCGTAGGTGAGGCCGGGAATCGCGATCGGCCCGCGGTAGCCGGAGGCGCGCATCACGTTGACGGCCTGCTGCATTCCCGCGGTCCTGTAATGGCGTCTGGTCGGGCCGTGCGTGGCGGGACAGGGGCTGCCGCCGTGGAGCAGGCAACTCGCGCTGACCACCGGCTCGCCCCACGGGGCGAGGATCACGTCGTGGTCGTGCTTGAACGTCGAGGCCATGCTCCTCCACATCGCAGGCGAGTGGTCCTCGTCCGGGGAGCGGGGCTGATAGGTAGCGCGGTCGTGTCCCGGAGCGCCCCAGATCAGGGAGATCTCGGCGTAGATGCCGTGGCGGTGCAGGAGCTTCACGTAGTTGACGATCGCCTGGCGGTAGTTGCGGCCGGCGTAGGCCGGCTTGACGCCGTTCAACCCGAGCCAGCAGTCCTCGTTGAGCAGGACCCGGACGAAGTTGACGTGCCAGCTGGCGATCGCCGCCACCGAGGCCTCGTCGCTCGGACCGTCGAAGATCCCGAACCCCTGGATGCAGGCGTACTCGTTTCCGGCCCGGTTGACGCCGCGCAGCGCCACGCGCCTGCCGCTCCCGTTGATCAGGTGGGCGCCGGACACGCGCAGCCCGCTCAGCGTCTGCGCCGCGGCCGGGAACGCCATCCCGAGGCACACCAGCCCCACCGCGGCCGCGCATTGCGCGAATCTGACGCCCCTCTCCATTACGGCGATTATCGCAGCCCCGCGGTCAGTCCTTCACGTGGAACGGGAGCGTGGCCACGATCACGTCGGTCTGGGACTTCAGCACCGCCTCGAGCAGCCGCCCGCGCTGGTTGTGCAGGATCTCGCGGCGGCGCTTGGTCGGGATGATCTGGGGGATCAGAACCGTGATCGTGATCCCTTCCTCGGGAATCGACTCGATGTAGTGCAGCACTGACCGAACGAGCGAGCGGTGGGGGTCGATGATCACCTCGATCGGGACCGAGCACCGCCACTGGTCCCAGTTCTCGATGATCTGCGCGCGTTCGTCGTCATCCCCCGCGACCGCCACCGCGACGACCGTATCGCCCAGCGACAGCGCCGCGCTCAGCGCCTTCTCGGTGAGCAGGCTGACCGTGGAGGTGGGCACGATCACGACGCTGTCCTGCCGGCGCGGCATTCTGGGCGTCTTACCGAGCCGGAGCTCGGCGGCCACCTTTGCGTAGTAGGTCTCCGTATGCGCGAACAGCCAAATCAGGACCGGGATCACCAGGACGACCACCCAGGCGCCCTCCACGAACTTGGTCGTCAGCGCGACGGCGACCGCGACGGCCGTCATGACCGCCCCGACGCCGTTCAACGCGGCGCGCCGCTTCCAGCCGGGCGGCCGCTTCCGCGCCCAGTGGCGTACGAGCCCGACCTGGCTGATCGTGAACCCGATGAACACGCCGATCGTGAACATCGGGATCAGCCTGTTGGTCTCCCCGTTGACCGCGATCAGCAGCAGCGCGGAGGCGATCGCGAGGGCCACGATCCCGTGGCGGTACACCGGGCGCTCGGCCCGCAGGTAGAAAAGATGGGGAAGGCGATGATCCCTGGCCAGGATGCTCATCAGCACGGGCAGGCCCCCGAAGCTCGTGTTCGCGGCCAGGCCGAGCACGAGCGTGACGGCGATGTTCGAGACGTAGAACGGCCACCCGGTGCCGAACGCGCCCGCCGTGAGCTGAGCGAGCAGCGTCACGTGCCCGCGCGGGACGACGTGGTGGGCGCGGATCAGCACCGCGAGCCCGATCAGCATCACCCCGAGCAGGATCCCCAGCGAGATCTCGGTTCGCTGCGCGGTCCGGATCCGCGGCTTGCGGAAGGCGGGCACGCCGTTGGCGATCGCCTCGACGCCGGTCACCGCCGAGCAGCCGGCGGCAAACGCCCTGAGCAGGAGCAGGATGCTCACGGTGGTGATGGCGTGGATCGGGATCGGCGTGCCGATCTCGGCCACCGGCTTGGGGTGGAAGGGCCCGACCACGAGCACCGCGAAGATGCTCACGATGAACACTCCAGCCGGGAGCATGAGCACGCGGGCCGACTCAGCGATCCCGACCATGTTGATCGCGGTCAGAAGCACGAGGCCGATCAGGCAGATCGCGAGCAGATGGTGAGCGAGCGATGGGAACACGCTGCCCAGGCTGGCCGCACCGGCGGCGAGGCTGACGGCGACCGTCAGGATGTAGTCGACGACCAGCGACGCGGCGCCGAGCAGCGCCCAACCCCGGCCCAGGTTCACCTTCGCGACCGCGTACGCCCCCCCGCCCTCGGGATGCGCCGCGATCACCTGCGTGTAGGACAGCACGAGCAACACGAGCATCCCGGCGATCACGAGGGTCAGCGGGACCGTGAACTTCAGGGCCCCGGTGCCGGCCAGCACGAGCACGAGCACCATCGCCTCGGGCCCGTAGGCGACGCTCGAGAGCGCGTCGAGACTCAGCGCCGCAAGCCCTTCGGGGAGACTCAGGTCGTGCCCCTCGTCCGCGTGCTTGCCGGCGCGGCGCCGAGGTCCGGCGCCGGCTCGCCGCCCGCGGAGAAATGGGTGCCGGGCGCCCGGCGGCTCGTCTCGAACGGCCGCCTTGGCTCCGCCGGCCTCTCGAGGTGAATCGCTCACGGAATAATGGGCCCTCGACCCGGAGGTTCTTGTGGCAGCCTAACCCGTTGCCGTCGGTGATCCCAATCGGTCGTTGAAGACGCCTAGACAAAGCACATCGGACCGGGCCCGTTCGTGACGATCGAGCTGATCCTGCTCGCGCTCGGGACCGCGATCCGTCCGACCAGCCTCGCTGCCGTCTATGCGCTCCTGGCCAGTGGCTCGCCGCGGCGGCTGATGGGCGCGTATGTGCTCGCGGGCCTCGCGTTCACGATCGCGATCGGACTGCTCGTGATCTGGGCCTTCAGCGGGATCGACATCCGCTCCGGCAGCGGTCCGGCCAAGGGGGTCGCCGAGATCATCGGCGGCAGCCTGGCGATCCTGTTCGGCGTCCTCGTGCTGACCCGCAGGGTCGGCGGCGGTCGGCCGGTGGAGTCACCGCGCGCTCCTGGGCGCTGGAACGATCTGCTCGAACACCACCTCACGCTCCGTGTGGCCGCGGTGGCCGGCCCCGCCACCCACATTCCCGGGCTCTTTTACCTGATCGCGCTGAACCTGATCGTCGCCCGCGACCCGAGCGTCCCGCGTGGCGTGCTGCAGCTGCTCATCTACAACGCCGTCTGGTTCGCGCTCCCGCTTGCCGCACTGGCGATCTGCCTGACCAGGCCGGATATTGCACGCAACGCCATCGGCGCGGTGCAGGCTTGGGCGCGCCGAAACGCGCGGACGATCGTGCTCACGATCTCGTTCGGCGTTGGCGCCGCGATGATCATCAGCGGCATCCTGACCGTGTGAGCACCGCCTCTCATCCGATCTGGGTGACCCGCCCGCCCTCCCGCGCCGGATAATGGTGACCATGAGCGCGCCAGCACCGCCGGCGTTTCACCTCCTGGCCAAGCCGACCGGCGCGGTCTGCAACCTCGACTGCTCCTACTGCTTCTTCCTCTCCAAGGAGATGCTGTACCCCGGCAGCCGGTTTCGGATGGCCGACGAGTTGCTTGAGAGGTATGTCCGGCAGCTGATCGAGGCCCACGCCCGCGTGCCCGTCGTCCAGGTGGCCTGGCAGGGCGGCGAACCGACGCTCATGGGGGTCGACTTCTTCCGTCGCTCGGTTGAGCTCGTCGATCAGTATCTGAGGCCGGGTCAGACCGCCGAGTACACGATCCAGACCAACGGCACGAAGATCGACGACGAGTGGGCCGAGTTCTTCAAGCAGCACGAGTTCCTGGTCGGGATCTCGATCGACGGTCCGCGCGAGATCCACGACACGTTTCGGGTGACCAAGGGCGGTCGCGGCAGCTTCGATGCGGTGATGCGCGGCCTGGGGCACCTTCGTGCCGCCGGGGCCGAGTTCAACGCGCTTACGACCGTGCACTCGGCCAACCAGAGCCATGGGCGCGACGTCTACCAGTTTCTCCGCGACGAGTGCGGCGCGCGCTTCATGCAGTTCATCCCGATCATCGAGCGCGTGGCCGAAGCCTCTGAGGACGGGAGCGTGCCGTGGTCCTCGTGGCGGGACCGCCCGCTGTACGTGCAGGACGGCGATGTGGTCACCGGCCGGTCCGTGAGCGCGGACGGCTACGGCCGCTTCCTGATCGACGCGTTCGAGGAGTGGGTGCGCAGCGACGTGGCGAGTGTGTACGTGCAGATGTTCGATACCGCGCTGGCGAACTGGGTCGGCGAGCAACCGGGCCTGTGCGTGCACTGCGAAACGTGCGGTCTCGCGCTCGCGCTCGAGCACACGGGCGACGTGTACTCGTGCGACCACTTCGTCGAGCCTCGCTATCTGCTCGGCAACATCTCCGACCGGCACCTGGTCGATCTCGTCGCCTCAGAGCAGCAGCAGCAGTTCGGATTGGACAAGCGCGACAGCCTGCCTCGCTACTGCCGCGAGTGCGACGTCCGCTTCGCATGCCACGGTGGGTGCCCCAAGGACCGCTTCACGACCACCCCCGACGGCGAGCCCGGCCTCAACTATCTGTGTCCGTCCTTCAAGCTGTTCTTCGAGCACGTGCGCGAGCCGATGCGTGCGATGGCCGACCTGCTCGCGGCCAGTCGTGCGCCCGCCGAGATCATGGGCCAATATGCGTCGCGCGACGCGATGCGCGGACGCAACGAGCTGTGCACCTGCGGAAGTGGGCGCAAATGGAAGCACTGCCACGGCGACGGTGTACGGAGTCCGGTGCGCACCTAAGGCGATGTCCCCCGATCCCGTAACGAACTCCCGATCGCGGGGCCCGAGGCCGTTCGGTGCGAGTGGCTGTCCGGGCTGCGCGGACGGCGCTGCGTCCGGTCACCGGGACGATGAAGGCCACCGTCCGTGCCGGGCTCGACGTCGAGCGACGGGCGCTCGATAGCGCACTCGAGAGCGATGAGTTCGAGCGTTTTGTGACCGGGATCCTCGATGACCAGGGACTCCGGGCGATGCTCGGGCGGGTGCTGGACAGCGAAGGGGCACGGACGGTGATCGGCCGCTTCTTCGACAGTGGATTGTTCAATCTGTTCATCGACGAGCTGCTCGCCGCCGACGCGCTCTGGCGACTGGTCGACGAGATCGCATCGAGCGACTCGGTCCGGGCGGCGCTCTCGCAACAGAGCCTTGGATTCGCGGATCAGGTCGGCAGCGCGCTCCGTGAGCGGACGAGCCGGGCCGATCGCCGCGTGGAGCGGACCGCCGGCCGGCTGGCGCACCGCGGAGACGAGGAAGCCGGAGGTCACGAGTCGTGACCAGCGTGGCGGACACCGCGACGACCACGGCGCCGGCGGTAGACGCGCTCGATGACGGCCGCTACATCGGGCTGGTCACTCGCGCGGTCTCGTGGATCATGGATGCCCTGGTGATCAATCTGGTGGCGATCATCACTGCGCTCGGCATCGCGCTGGTGCTCAGCATCTTTCCACTCTCCGGCAAACTGAAGCCGGCTCTGGAGGCGGCCGCCGGCGTGAGCTACATCCTGTGGGCCGCCGCTTACTTCATCGCCTTCTGGTCAATCACCGGCCAGACGCCCGGCGCGCGGATAATGCAGATCCGCCTGATCACGCGTCAGGGCGGAAAGCTCAAGCCGCGCCGCGCGCTGCTGCGATGGATCGCAATGAACCTCGCGATGGTGCCGCTGTTCGCCGGCTACTACCCGATCCTGTTCAGGCGCCGTGGGTTCCCGGATTGGATCGCCCGCACGCGCGTGATCGACGCCCCGCAGACGTCCCTTGTCGACACGCGGCGCCAGCAGCTCACGGCGGCGCGCGACCTCGGCGGCGGCGCAGAACCGCCGGCCCCTCGGCCGCCGCGCCCCGGCCGCGGATCACGGTGACCGTCACGACGTGGACGGCGTTGTTCGCGTAGCCGCCGACATTGGCAGGCGCGGGAGCCCGCCCCCGGCCGGCGGGCAGTCCGACCAAGGTCCAATTGAAATTGGGACCCGCGAACGCGAACCATGGTGCAACAAGTGAATCCGTTCGAGAAAGGAACGTCCATGCACACTCGTATCCCCAGGGCCCTGCTTTCAATGGCGATGGTGGCCGGCCTTGCGCTGCCGGCTGTCGCTCAGGCCCGGCACGGCTCCGACGATCCGGCGGCGCACGTGCGCCGCGAGCACCACAGCCAGCTCTCGCACCACGCCCGCCATCACCGGGACGATGGAGCGAGGCACGAGCGTGGAGGCCGCGACGACGGCCCGAACCACCGCTGAGCATCTAGGCCGGGTGCCGCGTGAGCGCATTACGCGCGCGGCACCCGGATTGCCTACCGGGGGAGTTTGCGGCGCTGCGCCCAGAGTGCGGCCTGCGTGCGATCGGTCACCCCGATCTGCGCGAACACGCTGGTCAGGTGCGCTTTCACGGTCTTCTCGCTGATCTCGAGCCGCCGCGCGATCAACTTGTTCGGAAGGCCTTCGGCGACGAGCGCGAGCACCTCGAGCTCCCGCGCGCTCAGGTCCGGATCGGAGGCGGTCTGGGCTCGGTCGGCGATTAATTCGTGCGCCGCTCGCGGAGCGAGCGGAGACTCGCCGCGAGCAGCGGCGCGAACGCCCCGGATGATCTCGTCCGGCTCGGCATCCTTCAGCAGATATCCGAGCGCTCCGGCGTCAAGCGCCCCGAGGATGCGATTGCGGTCCGAGAACGTGGTCAGGATGACCACGTGGGCGCTCGACCCGGCCTCCTTGAGTGCGTGGGTGGCCTCGATTCCCCCTAGCTCGGGCATCTCGAGGTCCATCAGCACCACCTCCGGAGAGGTCTCGAGCGCCATGCTCACTGCCGCTCGCCCGGTGCTGGCCACTCCCACGACCTCGATGTCATCAGCGCCATCGAGCAGGCTCACGAGCGCGTCGCGCACCAGCGGATGGTCGTCGGCGATCAGAAGCCTGGTCACGGGATCGGTACCTCGAGCTGGACGGACGTGCCGTGGCCGGGGGACGATTGCACCCGGAGGCGACCGCCGGCATGGTCGCTCAGATCGTGCATCAGGCGCAAGCCGAAGTGCTTGCTCACTCCCGTCGTGCCCGATACATCGGGCGCGAAGCCGTCACCGTCGTCGAGCACGTTGAGGATCGCGATGGGACCCTGCACCCGGACGCGGACATCGACCGCGTTGGCCTGGGCATGCGAGCGGATGTTCCGGATCGCCTCCTGAGCCACTCGATAGACCAGCGCGTCGGTGGCGTGTGGGAGCTCCACATCGTCGACGACGTCGAGCGTCACGGTGATGCCGGCTGCCCTCAGCGGTGCGATGAGATCGGTGAGCGCCGCGCGGAGGCCTGAGCGCTCGAGCGTCGGCGGGTATATGTCCACGAGCAGCGTACGCAGCTCGCGGATCGTTTCTCTCGTCTCCGCGGCGGCGCGAGCGATGTCAGACCGCGGACCGGCTCCGTTCGCAGGTTCTGGTGCCCGGGCGGCGGAAGCGGCGAGCGAGAGCGATACCCCGGCGAGGCGCTGGACGGCGCCGTCATGTAGCTCGGCGGCGATCCGCCGCCGCTCCAGATCGGAGGCCTCGATTGCGCTTCGCAGCAGCTGCTCACGCTCGCGTTGGCGCGCCCGCAGCCGGCGGCCCAGCGAGTAGGCGAGCGGGACTTGTACGAGATACAGAACGAGCAGCGCCCCGGCCAACGCGGGCAGGAGAGCGAGCCACTGGCGCCGACTGCTTGCGGAGATGGTGCTCGACCGCTCGTAGTCCTCATAGAGCAGGCGCTCCCCGTTGGTGGCGCGGATCCCCAGGTAGACCTCCACAAGTCGGCTGAAGCCGCGCTCGGACCGGTTCTCCGGGCGAGCCAGGTCGCTCGCGTTCGCAACCACGCCTCCCGCCCGAAGGATCTGGAGCTCGTCGCGGCCAAGCGCGAACGAGGAGCCGGTGAGACCCCGCGCGTCGGAATAGACCACCCGTCCGCGTGCGTCCCAGATCTTGACCCGGACGATCGGCGTTCCTTGCAGGATCATCTGGCGCACGACGCGATCGAGCCGCGTCAGCGCCGCCCGGTTTCCCCGGAGGACCGCGGGGGTGACCAACGGCGCCACGATGCCCCGTCCGGCCAGCTCGCTCAGGTCCTTGGCCTGGCGCACCGCGCTCGAGGTGGCGGACGCGCGCACAACCGCAAAACCCACGGCGCCGATCACGATCATCGCCGCCAGACCGGTGGCTGCGAACCGGAAGAACAGCCGCCCGAGACTGGGATCGCGGCGTTGCGGCCGCCTTGGAAGGGGTCCTAGTCGGTGGATCGAGGCGCTATCTCGTCAGTAGCGGCGGCGCCGCGGGCCCGCTGGGTGAGGGAGGCTCAGTAGCAGTAGAGACCGCAGGACGTCGTCGTGGTCGTCGTGGTCCTGGAGGACGTGGTGTGGGTCGGGGCGGCCTTGCCCGAAGTCCTCCACACGTGCCAGGTGCCGCCAAAGCTCTTGATCCCCTCGCCGATGGCGACATGCTTCGCGCGGTCCTCCACGAACGTGTAGAGCGGATGGCCGCCGAGGGTCGCCTGCACGAAGCCATTGCGATGCCAGGTGCCCAGCTTGCCCTTGATCCCAGCGGCCTTGGTCAGCTTCTTCGCCGAGGAGACGGTGACCGGGTGCCAGAACATAAAGCAGGTATTGGCCTTGGTGCACTCGGGGTGCTTCTTGCTGTCTCCGGTGAGGTCGTACACCGCCCGTCCGCGCGAGTTGACGACGATGTTCTCCTTCGAGCTCTTGCCGGCGGTATTGGTGACCTTGGCGTTCTTGGCGACCTGCAGCGTGAACGTCCGGGCCAGTGCGACGCCCACGAGCAGGGCGGTCGCCACGCCCGCGAGGGCTACGATCGGCATGAGCAGGTTGCGGCGACGCTTGTTGAAGTGCTTCATCTGGCTCCCTCGAAGATCGTGGACGGTTCTCTTGCTTGACGCCGTAGCGCGCCTCTACCTTCCCGGGATCGGGAGGAGAGACATCGCGACGTATGGTCAAGCCGCCGGGAGGTGCGTCATCCGACCCTCGGCGCCAGTGACCTCGGTCACCTCGACCCCGAGGGCGCGGACCCTGCGCGGAAGGTCGAGATCTAGCCATGTCGAGCGTCGTACGGGAAGCATCGAGATGATGACCTCGTCGAACCCGAACAGGTTGAGCGCGTCCTGGATCGCCGCGAACGGCTCATGCGACCCGACCACTCCGACGACCTCCCGCCTCGCGGCCCGTGAGAGGAGTGGCAGCGCATCCTCGAGCCGAACCTGTGCCTCGGCTGTGCTGCGACCGTCAGAGCCCATCACATGGTGAAGGCTCGGGGCCCGCGCCGGCACGAGCAGGGTGAAGGCGCAGGCGCCCTCCGAGGCGCGACGCGCCACGGCCTCGAACAGCTGTGGGCTGTCGGCCGTCTGGTCAGCCATGATCAGGACACGGGTTGGGCTGGTGGCACGCATGCTGCCGTCCTCTCGAAATCGTCTTGGTCCGACGATTCCAGGACGCTTTCGCCCGCCGGTTGCTTCCCGCGGCCGGGAAGGATGGCGAACGGTGATGCGTCTGTCTGATCGATGAGCCACGTCGACGGGATCCGCATCGAGGCAGCGTCCCTGGCTCGCGCGATCCGCGAGCAGACAACGGTGCCGATAACCGCGGAGGAGGCCGAGGGCCTCGCACAGGCGCTGGAGGCCTCCGAGGACGACGAGCAGCTAATGGCCAACCTGGTCTCGGCCGTCCGGTACATCGACGCGGCGTGCGAGCGTTGAATCAGGGCATTAGGATTCGAGCCATGAGTGACGAGAGCATCGCCCGGCGAATCGAGGGGCTTGTCGCCGAGGAGCACGAGCTGCGCACGCGCGAGCAGGCGGACAGCAACGATGTGGAGAAGCTCGAGGATGATCAGGAGCGACTCCAGGCGCTCGAGGTCGAGCTCGATCGCTGCTGGGACCTGCTGCGGCAGCGTCGCGCGTTGCGGGACGCCGGCGGGAATCCCGACGACGCGCAGGCCCGCGACGGGTCAACCGTCGAGCGCTACCTCCAGTAACCCGCTACCTCAGCGGAGCGTGGGGTGCGCTCTCAGCGGCCGGGTCGGCGGCGGCTGGGCCGGCGCCGTGACCGTGGGCTCGGGCGCGAGGGGCTCGCGCGGCGTTCGGTGGCCGTCGTGGGAAGGCCGTGCTCGAGACCCAGCCCGGTGGCGAGCCGGCTCACATCGTGATGCTCGGTCGGAGCGACGAGCGTGATACCGATGCCCTTCGCGCCGGCGCGGCCAGTCCGGCCGATCCGGTGAACATATGTGTCGCCGTCAGCGGGGGGATCGAAGTTGATGACGTGGGAGATTCCGCTGACATCGATCCCGCGGGCCGCGACGTCGGTGGCGACGAGCGTGTCGATCGCGCCGGATTCGAACTGTGCGAGCGCCCTTTCGCGCTGGCGCTGCGATTTGTTGCCGTGCATCGCGACAGACTGCACCCCGTGAGCGCGGAGGCGCTTGACGAGACGGTCGGCGCCGTGCTTGGTCCGCACGAACACCAGCGTCAGCTCTCGGTCGCGCTTAAGCTCGCCGACGAGCGCCTCGAGGCGGTGCTCGTGTGCGACCTGGAGAAAGCGGTGCTCGATATCGATCGCCGCGCGCCTGGCCGTCGGACCACGCTCGTGGATCGCCGGCTCGCGCGTGTAGCTCCTTGCCACCTGGCCGGCCTCGCCGTCGAGCGTTGCCGAGAAGAACAGCGTCTGGCGCGTCGCCGGGCAGAGCGCGACGATCCGATCGACCGCGGGCCGAAAGCCCATGTCAAGCATCCGGTCAGCCTCGTCGAGCACGAGCATGCGGATGTTCTCGAGTGTGAAGGCGCCTCGGGCCAGGAGATCCTCGAGACGTCCCGGGGTCGCAACCAGCACGTGCGATCGGGCTGCGTCCCGGGCCTGGTTGACGAGTCCGACACCTCCGTACACCGCTGTGACCCTGAGCGCGCGGGCATGAGCGATCGCGCGAATGTCGGCCACTATCTGGGTGGCGAGTTCACGCGTCGGTGCGAGAACCAGGGCGGCCGGTCGCCGGGCATCAGCCTCGATCCGCTCGACGAGCGGGATTCCGAAGGCGAGCGTCTTGCCCGAGCCGGTGGGGGATTTCGCGAGCACGTCGCGGCCATCGAGGACGTCACCGATCACGTCGCGCTGGATCGCGAACGGCTCAGTGAATCCCTGTTTAGAGAGCGAACCAAGCACGGCGTTCGAAACGCCGAGATCGGCAAAGGACTGCGTAGACATGTAGGACTCCTTGGCGGCGCTGGGGCCGCGAACGATTCGGGAGGCTATTGCTGACCCGAACCGCTGACTGCGGGACCCAAGCGAGCTGCCTCGCGGCCGACGGACGTCGACCGCTTTAGTGAACGTAGCAGCTTCCGCGCCCGTCTCGATTCGGTGCCGGCTGGGATTCGCCGTAGCGTCAGGTCAGCTGCGGTCGCGCGAACGCTGCTCGCGCACCCGTCGTTCCGCGCCGGCCAAACGCCGCTCGAGCTCCTGCAGTCGGGGCGTTGCTCCCAGACCCCATCTGTACAGCTTGGCCCGCAGAAGGGCGACCCTGTCCTGGTAGTAGCGCGCGTTGGCCTCGAGCAGCTCGATGTCCCTTACGGAGCTCATGTGTCGAACTCGAGAACGGAGTACGCGCTCCAGCCGAGAACCTCGTGGCTTTCGCCCCCGGTCGAGCGATCCGCCGCGCGCCACACCACAAACGGCTCGCGCGTGCCCATGTCGAAGATCGCCAGGACGGTCCCGCCGCGGAGGGGGTCGGGGCTGCCCACCACCGTCATGCAGTCGATGCTTCCCCTGCGCGTCCACAGCTTTTCGATTCGCCGCGGGCGGGGAGGATGGCCCATCTCGAGCTCCACCCGTCTCTGCAGGTCGCTGTATGCAAGCTCAATGCCGCGCCCGTCGTCGGTACCGGCGATCCCTGGAATGAAGAACGCCGTCATCCGCAGTTACAGCCCGCGCTCGCGGGCGTCCCGGCTCAGCGCGGCGCTGAGCGCGGTCGGCTGCATTCGAGCCTCGACCTCGGTGATCCGCCTGCTTTGTCGCTCAGACTCCCGATGGACGGAATCCTGAAGCGCCACCACAAGCTGCTCCAAATGCTCGACTCGCGCCCGCAGAGCCTGGACCGCGATCGTGTCGTCCGTGTGGGCGACGTTTCGCGGCGCCGGGGCCGGGGTCGACGCCTCGGCCGAGCGGCGGATCTGTCGAATCCGTGCAATCAGGCCCTCTCGGTCACGCATGACCTCACCCCTTCGCGGGACGCTTGGAGGGAGCCGGGAGTGGCGGATAACGCCGTCGCTCCTCCTGGGTCATCTGCCGGATGACGAGATCCCCGTTCTCGACCTGTTCACGGACGAACTCCAGCTTCTCCTGCCGTTTCTCCTCGGCGCGTTCTCGTGCCGTCTTCATCAGACGGCTCGGCACGGTGGGTTGGGCATTGCACTTCTCCCTTCGCCGGCGCCGTGACATTCGTTGGGGATTCGCTGCGTCGGCTCGATGAACCCCGGGGGGCGACAGGCGCCACCCTCATCCACCGTAGCACGCGCCCCCGGCGGTTCTTGCCAGGTCCCAACCAAAGGAGTACGCTCGATTGTTGAGCTGACCCCGCGGGCCTCATTCAGCCTTGGGCCAGCTGTCAACCGATGCGCACCCGCGCTGAGGCGTGGGAGCCGAGGTTCATAATCGAAACCCGCGGGGCCGGTCGTTCACGGCGCCGAACGCAGACCGGATGCCACGACCTTCCAATCGCTCGACGCGCTCACGCCACACCGCATCTGCGCCTGGGGCCCTCTGAGCGTGGAGTCACCGCGGACAATGATCACGACGGAGATCACCGTCGTCGGTGGGGATCGCTACATAGTCGAGGGCACCCCAGAGGGTGTCGAGCGCTCGATTCTTGACGCCGCCAGGGGCTCGATCATGGAGCTTGCGTGGTTCCTCGAAGTAAAGACGGGCGAGCGCATCGGGATCAACCCCGAGCACGTGGTCCTGCTTCGCATTCCCGCCGATTAGCTCCCTAGCCGGCCGCCGTCACGCGCCCCGTCGCGCGGCGTAACCGTGCGTCATCGATTCTCACCACGTCCCACGCGAGCCCGAGCATTTCGAGCCCGCGGATGACAGCGGCCGATGGGTCGAGCTGCCAGCGGCGGAGGCCGTGACGGTACGACGTCGGGAAAGCATGGTGGTTGTTGTGCCACGCCTCTCCCCACGTCGGGATTGCCAGCCACGCCAGGTTCCGGGATTGATCGCCGGTCTCGTAGTCGCGGCGGCCGAAGAAATGGCAGAGCGAGTTGATGCTGAAGGTTGCGTGGTGGAGCAGGAAGATCCTCGCGGCGCCGCCCCAGAGCAGCGCTGTCAGGCCGCCGATCACCGATCCGGTCAGCGCCACGCCCAGCCCAAACGCGAAGGCCAGTCCCGCGACCACCCAGAGCACGAAGGTGCGGTCGACAAACCGGATCATCGGGTCCGCCAGCAGATCCTTGGCGTAGCGGCGTTCGTCGGCGACCTCCATGTCCGTGAACACCCAGCCGACGTGAGCGTGCATAAGCCCGCGGCACGCGCCGCTCCAGCCAGAGCCGTGGCCGACGTGCGGGCTGTGCGGGTCTCCGTCCACGTCGGAGAACTGATGGTGCTTGCGGTGGGTCGCGACCCAGTCGATGACCGGCCCTTCCGCGGCTGCCGAACCGAGCGCAGCAAACGCAGCGCGCAGTAGGCGGCTGGTCTTGAAGCTGCGGTGCGTCAACAGGCGGTGAAAGCCGACCGTGACGCCCGTCCCGATCACGACGTAGCTAATCGCGAGGACGAGGATGTCCTTCCAATTGAGCAGGTTGCCGGCCCAGCCGAACCACATGCCGATCGCGAGCATGATCGGCGGAACGGCCGTGACCACCCCACTGGCGATTCGATCGAGCAGCGGCATCGATACGGGGCGCACCGCAGATGCGGCACCAGCCGGGTGGAGCGCTGTCATCGTGCCTCCTGTTATTGGGACCGTCCTGATCCTGGCCTTCACGCGGTCAGATCTCGCGCCCGTAGTCTCCGGAGCGGCCCTCGCCGCCATGAGGCGAGGCTCGCCTCATGGGGTCAGTCGAGTCTAACCGCCAACGCGCGCATCGACGAAACAAGTTCCAAGTTTCCGATTTCAGCTCCAACCCGCTGGTAGCCTTGGATGTGTAACGGGTCCGTTCCCGGACCCGCCATCGTGTTCAGCGCTCGCAGGTCATCGCTCTTTCAGCTCTCCTCGTACGCGGCACATCACCGAAGGAGAACAGCCATGGCCAGTGGAACCGTGAAATGGTTCAGCGACCGTAAGGGCTACGGGTTCATCACTCCCGACGAGGGTGACAAGGACCTATTCGTGCACCAGACAGCGCTTGCCGCGACCGGTCAGAGCTCACTTGCCGAGGGCGCTCGAGTCTCGTTCGACGCCGAGGCTGGAACAAAGGGCCCGCAGGCGGTCAACATCCAGCCGCTCTAAATCGCCGCGGAGTCGCGAACACCGGTGGCCCTTACCGCGGGCCCTGAGTCTTCGCAGGTCGAATGTTTGCACTCACTCTTCTCGTCGTGTCGATCGCGCTTGTCGACTCGGTCAACCCATCGACACTCATCCCAGGACTCTGGCTCGCGACCGCCCCTGGCGCCGGCAGGCTCGCGAGCTATACGCTCGGCGTGTTCGCCGTCTACACGATCGGGGGACTCGTTCTCCTGCTGGGTCCTGGACGGGTCCTGATCAATGCTCTGCACCACCTCCACGGACCGCTCGAGCACGTTCTCGAGGCCGTGGGCGGGCTCCTCGTGCTCGCGGCCGCGTTTGCCCTGTGGCGCTCACGGGCCGACGGGGATTGGCAGCCCAGCGCGCACCGGCCTCAGACGCACGCATCCGCGTTCGCGCTCGGCGCGGGAATCATGGCGATCGAGCTTCCGACGGCGTTCATGTACTTCGGTGCGATCTCGGCGATCCTCGCCGCACGTCTGGCGGCTCCGCTTGAGATCTCGCTGGTGGTGGTCTACAACGGGCTGTTCGTTGCGCCACTCGTCGTCTTGCTGGTGGTCCGTCGCTTGGCCGGGGTGCGGTTGGACGGATGGATCGCTTCGGCCGAGGCGCGGCTGCGGTACGTCGGGCAGCTTGCGCTCAGCGGCGTGGCCGCCCTCGCGGGCGCGGCACTCCTGGCGGTCGGCCTCAGCGGACTGATCGTCTTCTAGACGAACCGGATTGGTGAACGACACACGGGTGTCAGCTCAACCGGATTCATCCGGCATGCGGGGTCGTGGAATCGACCATCTCGCCCTCGTTGGGCTCCGGCACCTCGTCGAGGTGCTCGGGGTCGTTCGATGCGGCCTGCTTGCGGGCGTCCTTCTTGGCCTGCTTGTCGATTCGACGCTCGCGAAGCTTGTGTTCGCGAGCGAGCTTCGCCATGGTCGTCCTCTTGTTGCGTGACGCCATACTTGCCGTCCTTACGTGTCGAGCTTCGCCGAAGATCGTGCGCGCGCGCAACCGTGCGCGCGCGCCGTGTCCAGCTCAGCGTGATCGTTGTTGGCAGGTGGCCACGAACGACCGAGGCGCGAGCCCCGCGCCGCAGCGGCCCGCTTGCTCAGAGCGTCTGGACGTTCGCCGCCGAGGGACCCTTCGGCCCCTGCTCAGTGTCATAGCTCACCTTCGCGCCTTCGGCCAGCGACTTGAAGCCGTTGCCCTGAATCGCGCTGTGGTGGACGAACACGTCTTTGCTTGAGTCATCGGGCGTGATGAATCCAAAGCCCTTGTCGTCGCTGAACCACTTGACGGTTCCTGTTGCCATTGTGCTTCCTCCGGGGGGACATGTGTACAGCGCGACGCAGAGGACGTTGCGTAGGCGCAACGACAACGGAAACGCATGACACCGTGTGATCAATCGAGCGGATGCTCGATCAGAATCGCAGTGTAGCGCGATCATCGGCTAAGCTTCGCGAGGTCGAGGCTTCTCGGCGGCACCCGCGTGCCGCGGGGATCGTCTCGAACAAGGAGGCACTCGCGCTCGTGGCGGTCCCGGTTTGGTGGCCGCTGGCGGGGGCGTTGCGCCCGAGCAACGTTCATCCTCGCACCGGAGAAGCAGATGCCTCATACATCGACTCGTCGGTTCGAGCGCCCTACGCTCGCAGAGTACGCCCAGCCTCGTGTTGCTCGCAGCGCGCTTGATCTCGCGACGTCGGTCGTGCCATATCTCGCACTGTCGGTGCTGATGTATCTGACTCTCGGCGTGTCCGCACTCTTGACGCTCGCCCTCGCGCTCCCAGCCGCAGGATTTCTCGTGCGCACGTTCGTTGTCTTTCACGACTGCGGGCATGGTTCCCTTTGGCGCTCCAAGCGCGCCAACGCATACGTCGGCCGGGTGGCGGGATTCCTCGTGCTCAGCCCGTACCAACGCTGGCGCCACGACCACGCGGTCCACCACGCGAGCTCCGGCGACCTCGAGCGCCGCGGCGTCGGTGACGTCATCACGCTGACCGTGTCGGAATACTATGCGCGCTCGTGGCGCGGGCGTCTCGCCTACCGGTTGATTCGCAACCCGTTTGTGATGTTTGGACTGGGCCCGATATTCGCGATGATGGTCGGGCCGCGCATCGCGACGCGCTCGCAGCGGCCGCGAATGCGCAACAGCGTGCTCCTGACTGACCTGGCGCTGCTGGCGGTCGTTGGCGGGCTCTGTGCGCTGATCGGGGTCGACAAGTTTCTGATCGTGTGGTTGCCGGCGGCGATGCTTGCGGGTTCGGCGGGGATCTGGCTGTTCTACGTACAGCATCAGTTTGAGGACGCCTACTGGCAGCAGCCTGGCGACTGGGACTACGCCGACGCGGCCCTCCGGGGCAGTTCCTACCTGAAGCTGCCGAAGGTCCTGCAGTTCTTCACCGGGAACATCGGGCTTCACCACGTGCACCACCTCAACGCGCGCATTCCCAATTACAACCTTCAGCGAGCACACGACGAGAACGAGGTCTTCCACGACGTGCCGACGCTTTCATTCTGGACGGCGCTCGAGACCGTGAAGTTCAAGCTGTGGGACGAGGACAGCGGCAAGCTCGTGAGCTTCGCGCAGGCACGCCGCACGCTGCCCCTGGGCACGGCCCGCACCCCAGCGCTAGACGGCGGGTAACACCTTTACGACGCAGGCCCGACGCCCCGGGGAGGAGCGTCGAGCGGGACCTCGCACCAGACGCTCGTGCGCCCGGCGCCGTCGCGTTCGATTCCCCAGGCCGAGGACAGATTGTCGACGATCTTCAGGCCAAACCCACCGGGGGTTCGGTCGTCGGATTGCCGGATGTGGGGTACGAGGTGCGACCCGGGATCGGTCACGGTGATCCGCAGCCGGTCCTTCAGTGTCGCGCACTGGACGGTGAGGATCTCGTGTGGGCCCACGTTTGCGTGGAGCACGCTGTTGGTCACCAACTCGCTGACGATCAGCGCAGCATCACCGACGCGAGGGTTGGCGAGCTCCCCGCCGAGATGCGACAGCATCGACGAGCGGGCACGGGACGGCGCGCTGGCGCCGCCATGAATCCGCATCGAGATCGAGCCCTGCGACTCTGATGGATCGAGTGTGGAAGCGGTCAAGCGGTGGCCTCCGCAGCGTCTCGGTCGGCCCCGGCCGCGACACCATCCGCTGTAACCACGGATCCGCCGCCTCTGAGCTTTGCCCTTCGAAGCGCCTCGTCGGCCGCCGCGAGCAGCTGGGCAGCGGTCGTTCCGGCTCGCCACTGAGCGACACCGATGGAAGCGTCGAGCGGCTCGGAGCCTTCGGCCTGCTGTGCGCCGCGGATCCGAGCGCGCAACCGCGCCGCGAGCGTGCGAGCGGCGTCGCGGTCGGTGTCCGGCAGCACCAGGATGAACTCGTCGCCGCCGTATCGTCCGACGGAGTCTCCACTTCGGACCCCCGCACGCAGGATCGCACCGATGTCCCCAAGAACCCGACTGCCGTGGGGGTGACCGTGACGGTCATTGATCTGCTTGAACCGGTCCAGATCGACGAAGCAGCACGACACGGTCCGCTCGTGGCGTGTGCAGCGCTCGATCTCCCGCTCGAGCTCGGTCCTGATCGCGGCGTTGTTGAGGCAGCCGGTCAGCCCGTCGAGGCGAGCAGCCGCGAGGAGTCCCCCAAGCGCGCCTCTGTCGTGCAGACACAGCGAAGCAATCCGCGCATAGGACTCGATAACCCAGATCGTGGTCGCCGGGTCCGGCGGTCTGCCCGGCAGTCCGACGCAAAGGGCGCCGCGGGGGCCTCCGGGTGAGCCAACCGGCGCGCCGGCAGCGTAGCCCGCGCGCGCGCCTGACGCAGCTGTTGCCAAGTATGAATTCGTCTTCGCATCGATCGGCTCGCCGGCCGTGCAACCGGACTCGAGCACGCGGCCGGCAAACCCGGACCATCTCGCCGGAAGCGATAGGCGGTCCGTCCGCGGCGCGGTCCCGCACGAGCAGAGCACATCCAATTGATCCTCTGCCTCGTTGGAGACGATGAGCAGCCCGGTCAGAGCGCCCGTTCTCAGCGCCGCATCATGCGTGATCAGACAAAGCTCATCGCCGCCGGCGCATTCGAGAGCCGGCAGTCCACCCTGCGGGTCCTGCCCCCGAGCCTGCTGCGTGTACGCAGATGAGAGATGACGCACGAACGGCCTCGATCCGCCCGATCCCATGGATGACTCGTGACGGACCGGGGGTGGCGGCCGCTCTGCGACCGACGAGTGCGTTCCGCGCTACCACACACAACCTCTAACGTGGCCTGGGGCCTTCGCCGTGAGATCGTCACCAAAATCATACACCCAGGATCCGGCGGAGCGAGCATGTCCCTCGCGGATTGAAGGCCCAGCCGGTGCACGCTACGCTTCGCTGGCGGCACGGATTGTGGTTCTAGACGCCACATAACCAGGCCCGAGAAAGCGCAATCGACGGACGGGCGAGGCCTTGCAGGCCCCACCGGACACGGGAGCGAAGCTGATGGAAGCCTTTTCAGGACACGCCACACCGGAGCCGCTCGGCGGCGGGAAGCTGCTGGCTGAGATCTCGACCAGGATCGTCGCGATCCTCCGTGAGCACTACGGCCGCGGTCCGATGAAGGCGAAGACCTACGCACTGGATGACCTGATCGTCGTCGTGATGCGCGGCAGCGGCTTCACCCCGCTTGAGAAGACGATCATGGACAGCGGCGAGCCCGACCGCGTGGTTGCGATGCGGCACGAGTTCCAGCACATGATGACCAAGCGCTTCACAGGCACGATCGAGGAGCTCACAGGCCGCAGGGTGCTCGCGTTCCTCTCACAAGCCCACGTCGACCCCGACATCACAATGGAGATCTTCTTCGTCGACGGACCACTCGAGGGGTTCGGCTCGCTCGAGCTCCTCGAACCCGGGGAGACCCACGGCGGCCCGTGATGTCGGGAGCCCGATGACCGGCACTTCGGGAGAGGTTTCTGCCGCGCTCTCGAACGCGATCGTCGCGTTGTTCGCCGAGTACACCGGTCGCGGCGCGACACAGTCGCGCACCTACGTGCACGAGAACCTGATCGTCACCGTCCTGCACGACTCGATGACGAAGGGTGAGCGCAGCCTCGTGCGCGACGGCAAAGAAGAAGCCGTGCTCGCGATTCGCCGCACCTACCAGGAGTCGATGCGCGTGGAGTTGATCGAGATCGTCGAGCGTCTGACCGGTAGGACGGTATCCGCGTTCATGAGCTCCAACCACGTCAACCCGGACGTGGCGATCGAGTCGTTCGTGCTCGAACTCGTGGACGCCCCCAACGACAACCAACCGGAAAGCGTCGACGCAGCGCCCGACCGTCTCTGAGCCTGGCCGCCGTCATGCCTCGCCCTCCGTCGTGTAGCGCAGGCTTGCTTCCTCAACGAGCTTGACCATCTGCCAGTAGGCGATGAGATCCCTCTCTGCGTCGCTCGTGTTCGCGAAGAACCGGCGGGCGATCGTCAGCTCCCCCCGGTCGGGTCCTGCCGCCTGCTCGGCAATCCAGGCGCGGTCGACCCGTTTTTGCGCAATCAAACGTATTGCCGATTCGATTTCCGAGCCGGTGCAATCCCCGAGTCGCTTGAACACGCCCGGACCGATCTCGAGTGACTCCTCTGGATTGACCTCGCCCATCGGCACATGTTCCTCTGGCACGCAGATGGATGCGGCGAAACCGCGTCAGCCGCAGGACGCGCCGGTGCGGAGCAAACGCTGGCCGGAGCCTGATCCGAGCGACCCGTCAGGCGCCGACCCGGTGCAGCAGCCGTCGCGCGGCCCGTTCACCGGTTTCCACGGCCCCGTCCAGGAAGCCGATGTTGTTGATCGAGGTGTGCTCCCCGGCGAACAGGAAGCGACCTTCGCTCGCGCCTGCCAGCTGGCCGTAGGTGTCGGACTGGCCCACGCGATAGTAGGAATAGGCGCCGCGCACCCAGGGGTCGAGCGCCCAGTGGTCCTCGTATGCCCGGCCCGTGTAGGCCGCACTCGTGCCGGGGAACACGTTCTCCAGTTCGCTCAGCGCCCAGCTGACGTCGCGCGTCGGGGCCCTCGCGTGCGCCTTCCCCGTGATGCCGGTCCGACCGACCCGCCCACCGGGGAACGCTAGGTACAGGGCTGGGCTGGCCTCGGGCCCGAGCTGGACGACGTCGTCCCAGGCGCATGCCAAACGCTGCCACTCTCCGTAGGTCGCCCCGCTGTAGCCGAGGGTAGGCCAGGTCTTGTGGCTGAGCTCGAGATGGATCTTCGCGTTTGTGCCCATGCCCATCGTCCGGATCACGTGACGCTTGGTCTTGGATAACCCGGAATGTTGCAGCTCGACGTCGCGCAACGTGCTGAACGGCAGGGCCAGCACGACCAGGTCGGCGGTTTTCTCCACGCTCTTGCCGGAGACGTCGAACACCAACCGGATCGCGCGGTCGGCCTGCTCTCGGATCGCCACGAGCACGTGGTCGTGCCGGACAGTGTCGGGCGGAAGCTGGCGGATCATCCGGGAGACGAGCTGGTCGTTGCCGCCCACGATGTGGAAGCGCTCATCGTCGCCGGGGAGCGGCTGGAGCGAGGAGCGGGGGTTACCGACGAGTAGATAGATCAGGTCCTGCGCCGACTGGTCACCCGGATCGCCGCCGTTCTCGGTGACCGTGTTGGCCATCATCAGCTTGCCGAAGCGGCTCCCCGCGCCGATCTCCGTGCTGTCGAGCCACTCCGGCACTGACATCCGGTCGAGCCGCGTCGCGCCAGCGGCGCTTTGCAGTTGCTTCGCGGCGGCTCGGAACGCTGGGAAGCCGACGTCGTGCCAGTCCGAGTTCGCCTCGGCATAGCTATAGACGCGCCCGTCGATGAAGAAGACCTCCTCTCCGCGCAGCAGGTCGCCTCCGTTGACGACCTGCTCCTTCAGGCCGAGCCGTGCCGCCAACCTGCGGATCGGCGTCTGGTTGCTGTTCAGGAACGACCCTCCGTGCTCGGTGATCAGCCCGTCGGCGAAGAACCCCCTGAGCGTCCAGCAGCGACCGCCGGCGCGGTGAGCGTTGGCCTCGTACACGGCCGAGTGGATAGGTTCGCCGGGCTCTCCGTCCACAGCATGTGCGCGCAGCGAAGACCGGCGAGGCCCGCCCCGACGATCGCGATCCGCGGTCGCGCCGACGTCCGCGAGCGACGTCGGGCCAAGGCGGCCGCGGAGCTCCCGGCCAGCATCGCCCCTGCGGCGAGCCCGCCTGCGCCGATCAGCAGCTCACGCCTGGTCTGTCCGCCGGCAACGCGAGCACGCTCTCGCGCGCGCTCCGCCTCGGCCGCCCCGAGAACCTCATCCAGCGGGATGCCGGTGCGCTCGGAACGCTCGTGCAGGACGAACAGGCGCCGCGCCGACACGATCCCCGGCGAGCGTGCCTCGCGGACTCCCCGGACACCCCGATACATGCGACCCAGGTTAACCCCGCCAGCTAGCGGGTTGCCGCAGGTGGGCACGAAAAAGCCCCGCCTAGCGGGGCTTTCCCAGTGCGCCCGAGAGGACTCGAACCTCCACGGACCATTCAGTCCACAAGGCCCTCAACCTTGCGCGTCTACCAATTCCGCCACAGGCGCGTTGGGGCGGCCAGTATAGCCCCGGGCCAGGGGCTGAAGAGGACTCCGGCCAGCACGTGGCGAGTGGCGCCTAAGGGGGGTCGGACGCTCCGCTCGCCTTGAGTCTGTCCGTGGCCGGCGCTACATTTCCGAACACATGTTCGACGTAGGCCTAGCCAGCAAGGAGTGACGGATGGACCTCACAAAGCGTCAACAGGAAATCTTCGACTTCATCAAGCGCTATTCGGCCAAGTACGGGTATCCGCCCACCGTCCGAGACATCGGCAAGGCGGTCGGGCTCGCGTCATCCTCGACCGTGCATGCCCATCTGGCCAACCTTGAGCGCATCGGCCTGCTGCGCCGTGACCCGTCGAAGCCGCGGGCGATCGAGCTGCTGGACCGCGCCGCGGCCGGCGTTCGCGGCTTCGTCAAGCCGGGCCTGCCGTTGGTGGGTCAGGTCGCGGCCGGCCAGCCGGTCTTCGCCGAGGAGAACATCGAGGATTACGTCCAGACGCCGCCGTACGCGGGTGGCGCGGACGGTGAGTACCTGCTGCGCGTCCGCGGAGAGTCGATGAAGGACGCGGGAATCCTGGAGGGCGACCTGGTTGTTGTGCGGCCGCAGGAGACGGCTTCCGACGGCGACATCGTCGTTGCCCTGGTCGGCGAGGAGGCGACGGTCAAGCGCTTCTTCCAGGAGGCCGACCACGTGCGTCTTCAGCCCGAGAACGAGGCGATGGAGCCGATCCGCAGCCGTGACGTGCGGGTTCTCGGGAAGGTCGTCGGGCTGATGCGGAGCTTGACGTGATGGGCGGCGTGGCATGACCGCGGCGCTCGTGACGCGCGCTCCCAGCCTGTTCGACGGTCTGGGCGGTGAGCCGACGCTGGAGGATCTGGTCTCCGGCGTATGGGAGGGGCTCACCGTCCACGCGACCGTCACCTGCCCGGTGTGCGGCGACGAGATGCGCCCGCAGTACGCGGCGCACTCACGGCCGGTCGGCGGTCGCTGCAACGGCTGCGGGTCGACGCTCAGCTGAGCGCTCGGGAGCGGTGAACGCGCCGCGTGGCCGCGGGCCGCGGGCGCCGGCGGCTTCGGGTCCGGGCGCCCGGGATCGCGGGCGCGGGCGCGCGGCGGGAGGTTCGGGCCGGGTCCCGGGATCGCGGGCGCGGTGGCGCGGGATCGCGCGCCCCGGAACGCGGGCACCCCGGGAGAGGTTGGTCGAGAAATCCACCACATAGGTCGGTTTCTCGACCAGCCTCGGCCCGGACGCCGGAAAACGTGAGAAGTCATCTGATCGTCGGAGCCCGTCCGCGCCCGCGCCGACCGGCCGGATCCGCAGGGACCGCAGTCCGGCACGCCCTCCTGCACCGAAACCATCGTCCGGCACGACTCCTGCACCGACGCCGCCGTCCGCCTCTATCCTTGACTTCCGCAGACCGAGCAGTCGCGGAGGTAAATGCCTTCGAGGAAAGTCCGGACATCAAAGGGCAAGGTGGTCGGTAACGCCGACCCGGGGAAACCCGCGGGAAAGTGCCACAGAAAAGACACCGCCTAAGCCTGGGGCCGCTGCAGAGCTCCAGGCCGGTAAGGGTGAAATGGTGCGGTAAGAGCGCACCGGCGTCACGGCGACGTGGCGGCCAGGCAAACCCCACCTGATGCTAGGCCAAGCAGGACCGTTTGCAGGTTGCCCGCCAAGGTCCGGGTAGGCCGCGTAGATGGATGACTGCTCTCGACAAGATCCGGCTTACAGGTCTGCTACGGAGAGGCCCCGCCACCGGCGGGGCCTCTCTATTTCGTGAGCGTTTAGGCCGCCCCGCGGCCCCGCCGCAGGACTGGCTGTCCAGCCAACCGAGACTTTCTCGGTTAGCCTGGGTTTATTAAAGAGTCCTGGCCGGGAGGCTCCGACTGCCCTGAAAAATAAGGAGGAGCCTTGCCGAGAAAACTCGGAGGCCTAGTGAGTGCGATCGCGGCATTGGCGATCGCACCGGCTACAGCCCCAGCCACTGCGTCCGCCGCGCCCGCAGTGCCGACGTCCGCCAAGGACTATTCGATCATCGCGCGCGACATCATCCCGTCCGGCGAGCCGGGCGCGCTTCCCACCGCATCGACCCTGGCGCAGGATGAGCAGCAGGCGAAGATGTACGACGCTCTCACGCCGCTGTTCAATCACGTGACGCCGGCCGATGTGGCCGCAGACTTCAAGCCCGAGCCGCTTGGCTCGGCGTTCAGCAGCCCGGTCCGGGTCGAGCACGTCCCGCATGCGGGCGTCACGATCCTCCGCGACAGCTTCGACGTTCCCCACGTCTACGGCGTCACCCATGACGACGTCACCTGGGGTGCCGGGTGGGTGCTCGCCGAGGACCGTGGGCTCCTGATCCAGCAGGCGCGCTACGACTCGCTCGTGGCGGCGATCGACGCGCCGGGGGTCAGCGCCCTCGGCCTCATCTCGAACCTGCAGAACTTCACGCCGAGCGCCCAGACCGAGCGCGTGGTCGCGAAGCAGACGAACGTGCTCCTGGCCGCGGGCAAGCGGGGCCGCTCGGTTCTGCACGACATCGACGTCTATCTCCAGGGCATCAACACCTACCTCAACACGCATGGTCAGAAGGGGAACTTCACCCGGACCGACATCTACGCCTTCAACGCGCTGAAGGACCAGTTCGTGGGCGAGGGCGGCGGCGATGAGGCCCAGCGCTCCGAGTTCCTCTCGGCGCTCCAGCACAAGCTCGGCGCGACGCAGGGGCTCAAGGTCTGGAACGACCTCCGCGAGCCAAACGACCCGGAGGCCCCAGCGAGCGTGCCCGGCCACGTCCAGCTCCAGCCGCGCCCGAAGAGCACCTCGGGCAACGTCATCCTCGACGCGGGCAGCCTTTCGACCACCGCGACACAGGCACAGGCCGCGATGATGAAGGGCCGCACGCACATGAGCAACGCCCTGCTCGTCTCGGGCAAGCGCTCGGCCACGCACCATCCGATCATGGTCGCCGGCCCGCAGATCGGCTACTTCTTTCCGGGCCTGACGATGGAGGTCGACCTCGAGGGACCCGGCATCCATCAGCGCGGTGCCACCTCGGCGCCGTTCCCCGGCTACGTGTTCATCGGCCGCAGCCAGGACGCCGCCTGGTCACTGACCTCGGCCGGCCTTGACCAGATCGACACCTACGTCGAGACGCTGTGCGGTCACAGCACGCACATGTACCTGTTCGACGGCAAGTGCCGGAAGATGGAGTTCTTCGACGCCGGCTCGCTCGGCGGCAAGGAACTCACGTTCTACAAGACCGTGCACGGATCCGTGATCGGTTATGCGCGTGTGCACGGCCGCCTCGTGGCGCTGTCGAGCAAGCGCTCCAGCTACGGCAAGGACGTAAAGGACCTGCTCTTCTACCACGACCTGGCGCACGGAAAGGTGCACAACATCCACCAGTTCTTCCACGCCGCGTCCCTGACGCCGCAGACGTTCAACTCGTTCTACATGGACGACAAGAACATCGGCATCTTCACCAGCGGTCTGATCCCGATCAGGCCGTCGAATGTCGACCCGGCGCTGCCGATCGACGGTCGCGGCAAGGAGGAATGGCGGGGAACGGTCTCGTTCAAGAACCACCCGCAGGGCATCAACCCGCCGAGCGGCGAGATCGTCAACTGGAACAACCGGCCCGAGGCCGGCTACGAGGCACCGGACGACAACTGGTCGCTCGGAGCCGTGCAACGGGTCGACCTGCTGCTCCACAACCTCGGGCACGGCAACCACCTGACGCCGGCGCGGATCGTCAGCGCGATGAACGAGGCGGCGACTCAGGACGTGCGCGAAATGACGTTCGAGCCGGTCCTGTCGAAGCTGCTCCACGGCGGACATGCGCCGAACGCGCGCGATGCCCGGATGCTGGCGCTGCTCGACGCCTGGCTTCGCCACGGTGGCAGTCGCCTCGATCGCACCGACCCCTCGGGCATGGGGAAGATCACCGACCCCGGTGCAGCGATCATGGACACGGCGTGGCCGATGCTCGCGAACGCGTGGGCCTCCTCGGTCCTGGGAGCAAAGCTGTCGGCTGAGCTGTCGACGTTCGTGAGCCAGTTCGACCAGCCGCCGGGTGGCCAGTACACCGGTTGGCACATCTACATGAACAAGGATCTGAGGACGATCCTCGGTGAGCACGTACGCGGCAAGTTCGCCGTCCGCTACTGCGGCGACGGCAACATCAGGCGCTGCCGCGCCGAGCTATGGTCGGCGATCGACCGGGCCGGCAACGCGCTCACCAAGTCCCAGGGCTCCAACCCGCAGGCTTGGCGCTCCGACGCCACCGCCGAGCGGATCAAGTTCGTCCCGGGTCTGCTCCCGCTGACGATGCGCTACACGAACCGCCCGAGCGGCATCCAGCAGGTGCTCAGCTTCGGCGGTCACGCGCCAGGCGACACGGGCAAGTAAACGATCGCGTGCGCGGAGGCCTCGCAGCCATGCGAGGCCTCCGCCACTCATCGCCTACGGCAGCGGGCCGCCGGCCAGCGCCACAACCACGCCGACCGCGCCCGCGGCGAGCAGCGTCGGCACGATCCCACGCCGCGCGACCAGCAGCGCCAGCGCCGCGGCGCCGAGCAGTACGAACTGCCAGGTCTCCGTGAGCTCCCCGGCCAGCGGGATCGCGGCACCGAGAATCGCGCCGATCGCGGCCGGCCCGGCCCCGCCGAGGAAACCCCGCGCGCGGGGGTCGGTGCGCACCCGCTCGAAATGGCGGCTGCCGAGCAGGATCAGGGCGAAGGACGGGACGAACGCCACCACGGCGGCGAGGATCGCGCCGCCGACGCCGTGGGCGGCGTAGCCGACCGCCGCGACGGTGGCGACGACCGGGCCCGGCGTGACCTGCCCGAGCGCGACGGCGCTGAGGAACTGCGAGCCGGTCATCCAGTGGTAGACGTGGACGGCGTCGCCGCGCATCAGCGGGACGATCACGAACCCGCCGCCGAAGGACAGGGCGCCGACCTTGAACGCCACCCACGCGAGCGCGCCCAGCCCGCCGGCTCCCGCGCCGGCGCTCGCGAGCACGAACGGCGCCCCGATCGAGTGCGCCTCGCGCCCGCGCCAATTCGAGGCGGCGAGCTCGGCCAGCCCGCACCCGATCAGCGCGAGGACGAGGTATGTGCCGAGGCTTGCGCCAGCAACGGCTCCGACCGCCAGATAGACGACCCAGCGCGCGCGCTCGCCCCTGCTCCCGCGGGTCCGCCGAAGACTGGGGCCGAGCAGGCCCAGGCCCGCGCTCACGGCGACCGCGGCCACAGCCGCGCCGGCCCCCGCCCCCGCGCCGCGGATCCAGTCGGGCGGCGAGTGGGCGAGGAACAGGGCCGAGAGGACGATGATCGCCACGACCGAGGGGACGACGAACCCGAGTCCTCCGACGACCGCCCCGGCCGGGCCGGCGACCCGCCGGGCACAGAAGATCGCGAGTTGGGTGGAGGCCGGACCGGGAAGCAGGTTGCATCCGGCGAGCGCATCCTCGAAGTCACGCTCGGCGATCCACTCCCGACGCTCGACGACGAGCCGGCGGAGCAGTGCGATATGGGTCGGCGGGCCGCCGAACCCAATCACCCCGATACGCGTCCACTCGCGCGCGACCTCGGCCAGCGGGACGCGAACGTCGCGATTGGTCGGCGACTCGGCGCCCGCGGGATCCGACCCGCCGGCACGCCTGGACCCGTCCGCAGGCCCGGACCCGCTCGGACGCCGCGACCCGCTCACGCGCCGCGACCTGCCGCCTCCCGCAGCGAGGCGCCCGTGAGCCGGTACTGCTGCCACTCCTCGAGCTCGGTGGCGCCGATCGAGGAGTAGAAGTCGAGCGCCGGGGTATTCCAGCGCAGCGCCGACCATTCGAGCCGCCCGTAACCGCGGTCGAGTACGAGCCGGGCCAGGTGTGCGAGCAGCGCGCGGCCGACCCCGGAGCGCCGCTGGGCGGGCGACACGTACAGGTCCTCGAGCCACAGCCCCGGAAGGCACAGCCAGGTCGAGAAGGTGCGGTAGAAGAGAGCGAAGCCGGCCGGGCGGCCGGCGACGTCGGCGATCAGCGCCTCGGCCACGGGATCGGCGCCGAACAGCGCCTCGGCGAGCAGCTCCTCGGTCCCGAGGACATGATCCGCAGCCCGTTCATACTCGGCGAGCTCCCGGACGAAACCGAGCACGAGCGGCACGTCGGCGCGCTGCGCAGCTCTGATGTGCACTGGATCGGACAGTGCGCGCACGATACCGGCGGCCCGGCGGGACGGCGGCGAGGCGGAAGTTCCGAGAAGATGTGTACGGCGCCGATGGATTTGTTGCCCAACACGATCACCGCACCGGTCGCGCGGATTGGCGCGGCGGCTCAGAATGCGCTCGAGGTGGCCCGCTTCGGCGGCCTCGAGACTCACCAGGAGCCGTCGCCCTATGAGGTTGCCCACGAGCACCGCGTATACAAGCTCAGGCGCTATTACGCCGACGACGGCGAGGGCCGCGGGGCGCCGATCCTGCTCGTCCCGCCGATGATGCTGGCCGCCGAGGTCTACGACGTGTCCCCGAACACGAGCGCGGTGACGATCCTGCACGAGAACGGCGTCGACCCGTGGGTGGTCGACTTCGGCTCGCCCGAGCACGAGGTGGGCGGCCTGGAGCGGACGCTCGCCGACCACGTGCTCGCGGTCTCCGACGCCGTCGATCAGGTGCGCGCGCAGACCGGGCGGGACGTGCATCTCGGCGGCTATTCGCAGGGCGGGATGTTCTGCTACCAGACAGCCGCTTACCGCCGCAACGAGTCGCTCGCCTCGGTGATCACGTTCGGCAGCCCGGTCGACACCCGGCTGGCGATGCCGTTCGGGATCCCCGAGCAGTTCGCGGCGGGCGCGGCCGGGGTGCTCGCCGACCGCGTGTTCGGCGGCTGGGCGCTGCCGGCGTGGGCGAGCCGCACCGGCTTCCGCCTGCTCGATCCGGTCAAGTCGCTGCGCAGCCGGATCGACTTCCTGCTCGCCCTCCATGATCGTGAGGCGCTGCTCCCGCGCGAGCGCCAGCGGCGGTTCCTCGAGGCGGATGGCTGGGTCGCCTGGCCGGGCCCGGCGATGGCCGACTTCCTGCGCCAGTTCATCGCCCACAACCGGATGCTCGAGGGCGGGTTCGTGATCGAGGATCGCCTGGTCACGCTGGCCGACATCGAGTGCCCGATCCTGTCCGTGGTCGGCACGGTCGACGAGCTCGCCCCGGCTCCCGGCGTGCGGGCGATCCGGCAGGCCGCTCCGCGGGCCGAGGTGTACGAGCTCGCGCTCAAAGCCGGCCACTTTGGCCTCGTCGTCGGGTCGACCTCGAACGCGATCACGTGGCCGACCGTCGCGGGCTGGGTGGGTTGGCGCTCGGGAGAGGGCGAGCTCCCCGGCGAGGTCACCGAGATCCCCGACGAAAGCGTGCTCGAACGTGCGCCCGAGGTTCGCAACCGCGTTGGCTACGGCCTCGAGTTGGCCGGCGGGGTCGGGGCCGGGATGGCGCGCTCCGCGGTGAGGACGGCGCGCGGCACGCTGCGCGGCGTGCGCGAGCTGAGCCGGGAAGCGGCCGGTCAGCTACCGCGGTTGGCGCGGCTCGAGCAGATCCAGCCGACTACGCGGATCTCGCTCGGGCTGCTGGTGGCCGAGCGGCGGCGGCACAACCCCGAGGACATCTTCTTCCTGTTCGAGGACCGCGCCTACAACTCGCTCCAGATCAACGAGCGGATCGACAACGTCGTCCGCGGCCTGATCTCGATCGGCGTCCGACGCGGCGAGCACGTCGGTGTGCTGATGGGCACCCGTCCGAGTGCCCTGGCCCTGGCCGTCGCGCTGAGCCGCCTCGGTGCCGTGGCCGTGATGCTGCGGCCCGACGGCGACGTCCGCCGCGAGGCGGAACTCGGTCAGGTCGTGCGGATCATCGCCGATCCTGAGCGCGCCGGCCTGGCCGCCGGGCTGGGCGAGCTGCACACGTTCGTCCTGGGCGGCGGTGGAGCCCCGCGCGACCTCGATGCGCCCGCCACCGACATGGAGCAGATCGATCCCGAGGCGGTCGAGCTGCCGAAGTGGTACCGCCCCAACCCGGGCCGGGCCAGCGACATGGCGTTCATCCTCTTCACCGGACAGGGCGAGTTCACACGGATGAGCCGAATCACCAACCAGCGGTGGGCGCTGTCCGCATTCGGAACCGCATCGTCAGCGGCGCTCTCGGGCTCCGACACCGTGTACAGCGTCACGCCGCTGTACCACCCGTCCGGCCTGTTGATGAGCATCGGCGGGGCGGTCGCGGGCGGGGCCAGGCTCGCGATGGCCTCGCACTTCGACCCCTCGACCTTCTGGGACGAGGCGCGGCGATACGGCGTGACCGTCGCCTCCTACACGTGGACGCTCCTGCACGATCTGGTCGAGGCGCCGCCGAACGCGGGGGAGCGCCACCACTCGGTGCGCCTGTTCATCGGCTCGGGGATGCCGCGCGGCCTGTGGCGTCGGGTCCAGGTGCGGTTCACCCCCGCCCGCGTGCTCGAGTTCTACGCCTCCACGGAGGCCGGTGCGATCCTGGTCAACCTGAGCGGGAGCAAGGAGGGCTGCATGGGGAGGCCGCTGCCCGGCAGCTCGCCGGTCCGGATCGCCTCCTATGACCTCGAGCACCAGGGGCTCGTGCTGCGCAAGGACGGCTTCGCCCAGGAGTGCGCGGTCGACGAGGTCGGGATGCTCCTGGCCAAGGTCCGCCCGACCGACCCCACGAGCTCGATCCCGATGCGCGGCGTGTTCTCGCCCGACGACGCATGGCTCCTGACTGGCGACCTGTTCCGCCGCGACGCCGACGGCGACTACTGGCGGGTGGACGGCCTCGCCGACGTCATCTCGACCGCCGAGGGGCGCGTGTTCACGACCCCGATCCGGGACGCGCTGGCCTCGATCCCGGCCGTCGACCTCGCGGTCGTCTATGGGGTCCCGGTTCCCGACTCAGACCACGAGCTCGCTGTCGCCGCCGTCACGCTGCGCCCCGGGGCCGAGCTCGTGGGTCGGGACCTCGGCAGCGCCCTGCGCAAGCTCGATGCCGGCCAGCGCCCGTCGATCGTCCAGATCATCGACCGGATTCCGGTCACCACGTGGTTCAGACCGATCACGCGGGACCTGCGCGCCGCCGGCGTGCCGGACTCCGATGAGGATCGCCAGGCCTGGTACCTGGACGCGAGCGGTGACGCCTATCGGCCGCTCACCGACGCCGCGCATCGGCGGCTGGTCAGCGCTTGAGCGCGCGGAGCGCGCGCAGCCAGGTGAGATAGCCACCGACGTTGAAGGCCAGGCCGATCGCCAGCGTGCGGTCCAACCCGCCGCGGCTGCGCATCTCCTCCACCAGCGACAGCGTGTCGGTGAACTCGGCCACCAGGTTGGCCTTGACCGCCGGCTCCGGCGCCCCGGCCCGGACGGCCATCACGGTGGCCCCGGCGACAAGTAGGTCACGGCCACCGAACAGCCGGTTGAAGTAGCGGGCCTCGGCGCCGAGGTCCTCCTCGGTCATGCCCGATCCGGTCAGCAGCAGCTTCGGGAAGAACAGTGCGAGGACGCCGTAAAGCGCCCGGATGATCGACCCACGCACGAGTGCCTTCTCCGCCATCGGGGGCGCATCCTATCCGGATCCGGTTCACCGGTGGGTGACACGCGCGCGCCCCGATCCGCATAAAGTCCCAAAAACTTGACCAACGAGCGGAGATACACACGGCGGAGCATGATGCGCGCCGCCGGAGGTGCGGTCGCGGTGGGCGCTCTGCATCCAAGCCACCACCTGGCGAGCGGGACCTACACGCTGCGTATCACTCGGGCGGGGCGCACGCTCGTGCGTCGCACCGTGCACATCGGGCGCTGAGCGACCGGCTCAGGCCGGGAGCGTCTCGCGCGAATAGAGCTTGATCACCTTCACCGTCCCAGCCGGGGCGGCGTTGATGCACAGCTCGCAGAGGACGCACTCGTCGAGGTTGCGCTCCACGATCGCCAGCGAGCCATCCTCGTTCGTGGCGAAGATATCGACCGGGCAGACCTCGGCCAGCTTGGCCGCGAGCTCGGGGTCCCTGGCCACCGAGTCGTCGACCTCGACGTTGATGAACAAGGCCTCGCTCATTCCGCGGCTCCGATCTTGTCCTTCACGATCGCGGGGATCTCGGATATCTGCTCGGCGACCACGATCCCGGCGTCGGCGAGGCGCGCGATCTTCTCGCTCGCCGTGTCCTCCTTGCCCTCGACGATCGTGCCCGCGTGTCCGAAGCTCATGCCAGGCATCTCGTCCATGAAGCGGCCGGCCATGAAGGCCACGATCGGCAGGCGCGAGTTCGTCTCGGTCACATACCGGGCCAGCTCGGCCTCCATCCGGCCGCCCGGCTCGGTGTAGATGACGATCGCCCGCGTCTGCTCGTCAGCGTCGAACTGCGGCATCAGCTCGGCGTAGGTCGAGCCGATGATCGCGTCGCCGCCGATCGAGACGGCCGTCGATTGCCCGAGGCCGGCCGCGGAGAGGGTCGAGGACATCTCGGTAGTCATCCCGCCGCTGCGCGAGATCACGCCGACGGGGCCGGGCGTGTAGGACTTGGCGGCATCCTTGGCCGGGCCGCCGATGCCGCCCATCTTGACGACGTCGGGGACGATGATCCCGAGACAGTTGGGCCCGATGATCCGGGCGCCGTGCTCGCCGGCCAGCTCGACCATCTCGGCCACGTCGCCGCGCGGGATCCGCTCGGTCACGATCACGACGAGCTTGACGCCGTTCTCGAGCGCCTCGAACACGGCGTCCTTGGTGAAGGCGGGGGGGACGGTTACGACGGACCCGTCGATCGGGGCGCCGTGGTGCTCGACCGCCTGCGCGACGGTGTCGAACACGGGCACGCCGTGGACGTCCCGGCCGAGACGACCTGGGGTGACGCCGCCGACGATCTTCGCGCCCTTGCCGTAATCAAGGCATTCGCGGGTCAGGTTGACCGCCTCGCGGCCCGTGATGCCCTGGACGATGAAGGTCGTGTCCTCGCCGATCAAAATGCTCACGCGGGGGCCCCCTGGATCTTCTCCACCGCGCGCTTCGCCGCCTCGTGCAGCGAGACGCTGCGGTCGGCGTAGTCGACGCCGTACTTGTCGAGGATCTTGAAGCCCTCCTCCTCCCAGGCGCCGGGAATCCGGAAGATCGCGATCTTTTCGGCCGGGTCGTAGCCGAGCTCGACGCAGGCCTTGATCACACCCCGCGCGACGATGTCGACGCGGGTGTTGGAGACGATCGACATCATCACCGCGATCTTGTCCACCCCTGGCTTCTGGAGGACGAGCTTGGCCAGCCCGCAGGCCTTGCTGACCGACGGGTTGCCGCCGATCTCGCAGTAGTTGGCCGGATGGCCGCCGTGGGCGCGGACGGCGTCGAACAGGGTGAGCGAGCCGCCGCCGGCGCCGATCACGAGCCCGAGGTTGCCGTCGAACTCGGTCACGTTGCCGGCCACGCCACGGTGGTCCTGGGCGTCGACCTCCTCGCCGGCGAGCTCGAACGGGGTCGCCTCGCGGGCCTGGCGGGTCTCCTCGTCGCCGACGCCGAGCTCCTTCAGCACCGCCTTCTGGCGCGGGCGAGCCTCGTTCTCCATGTCCATGTGGGCATCGAGCGCGACGAAGCTGCCGTCCTCGAGCTCGCCCAGCGGGTTGATCTCCGCCAGCGTCATGTCGTAATGGAGGAACAGCCTGGCCAGTCGGGCGACGATCGGGGTCAGGCGGTTGAGCGCCGACCCGGTGATCCCGAGCGAGGCGATCAGCTGCTTGGCCTCCCAGTCCGAGAACGGACGCAGGGTGGAGAAGTGGCGCCTGGCGACGTGGTCGGGATGCTGCTCGGCGACCTCCTCGATGTCGATCCCGCCCATGTCCGAGAACAGCATCACGGGGCGCTTACGGATCCCGTCCCACACCACCCCGGCGTAGTACTCGTGCTTGACCGCGGCGCGCGAGTCGACGAGCACCCCGCGCGGCATGTGGCCGTTGATCTCGAGGTTGAGCACGTGTTCGGCATGCGCGACGGCTTCGTCGGGCGTGTCGGCGAACTGGACGCCGCCCGCCTTCATCCGGCCGCCGGTGAGCACCTGTGACTTGATCACGACCGGCCCGGCGATCTCCTCGGCGATCGTCCGCGCCTCCTGCGGGGTCTTGGCGAAGCCGTGCTTCGTGACCGGAATCCCCGCCTTGGCGACAACCGCGCGCGATTCGTACTCGAAGAAGCGCATGTGACGGCGCCGGAGCCTAGATGATCGACGGATTCAGTGAGCCGTGGGCGCGGGGAGCGACGTCCGGGGGCTCCACGACGACCGGGGTTTGGCGGCTAGTCGGGGCGCCACACGCCGGGGCACGTGGCCGGGGAGCGGATACGTCACTTTCGCATCGCGACATTCGGTGAGCGTGACGTTTCGTCCGACGACGGAGGCAAACGTCAGTCTCGACCCGTCGCGCGCATCGAGTGTGACGATATCTGTCCGGGGTCCGCGGTTGGGCGTGGCGCCTCGGGCGCGCGCGCCCCCCCGCGCGCGCCGCGCCCCGCCCGCCCGCCACCCTTCGAGCCAACCCGCGCCAACTTGCTACCGCCGGGGGGCGCGACATAATCACCAGCAAGTCAGTCGGCTTTGTGCTACAAACGTCGCCGACCAAGTCGATAAACCGGATCGACAAACCGATAATTAGTAAAGAGGAGCACATGACACGAGCATCGAAGTTCGGACGCGCCGCGATAGGCGTTCTCGCCGGCGCGGGGTTGCTTGCGGGCTGCGGTGGCTCGTCTGACACGACCTCCACAGCAGCCAGCGGCACCAACGCCGCCAACACCAGCAGCGGCGGCACGCAGCTGGCGCTGGTCGCCTATTCGACGCCCAAGAAGGCCTACGACGCGCTGACCTCGGCCTACGCGCAGACCGCGCAGGGCAAGGGCGTCTCGTTCAGCAGCTCATTCGGTGCCTCGGGCTCGCAGAGCCGCGCCGTCGACTCGGGCCAGCCGGCGGACGTGGTCGCCTTCTCGACCACCCCCGACATCACGCGGCTGGTCAAGGACAACATCGTCTCGAGCAGCTGGGACGCGAACCCGCAGAAGGGGATCGCGGTCAACTCGGTCGTCGTGATGGTCGTCCGCAAGGGCAACCCCAAGCACATCACCGGCTGGGACGATCTGATCAAGCAGGGCGTCGACGTGGTCACGCCGAACCCGTCCACGTCGGGCAGCGCGCGCTGGAACATCCTCGCCGCGTACGGGGCCCAGCTGAAGGAGGGCAAGACGCCGGCCGAGGCGCTCCAGTACGTGAACACGCTGCTGACCAAGAACGTCAGCGTGCAGCCGTCGAGCGCGAGCTCGGCCCTGCAGACGTTCACCAGCGGCAAGGGTGACGTGCTGCTCGACTACGAGAGCGACGCGATCGCGGCCCAGAAGGCCGGCGACGCGATCCAGTACATCGTGCCCAAGCAGACGATCCTGATCCAGACCCCGATCGCCGTGACCAGCAAGAGCTCGCACCAGAGTCAGGCGCAGGCGTTCGTCAACTGGCTCTGGACGTCCGCGGGACAGACGATCTGGGCCCAGCAGGGCTACCGCCCGGTGCTCGCGTCGGTGGCGTCGCAGTTCAAGAGCGAGTTCCCGACCCCGCCGCAGCTGTTCACGATTAGCTACCTGGGCGGCTGGACCTCGGTCAAGAAGACGTTCTTCGATCCCTCGAGCGGATCGATCACCAAGATCGAAGTGGCGGCTGGAGTCCCAACTGCCTCCAGTTAGCGGACAGGCAGCAGCGCTTCCACGGGCCCGCGCACTGCGCGGGCCCGTCGGCGCATTCCTGCGGGCGGGCTCGGGCTCGGTCTGTGCACGCTCTATCTGAGCGTGATCGTGCTGATCCCGCTGGCCGCGGTCGCAGTCAAGGCCTTCTCCGGAGGCCTGAGCACGTTCTGGGACTCGGTCACCAGCCCGCTCGCGATCAGGGCGCTCGCGATCACGCTCGTCGTCTCGCTGATCGTGGCGGCGATCGGGGCGGTGACGGGGACGCTCGTGGCCTGGGTCCTGGTGCGAGACCAGTTCCCGGGCAAGCGCTTCATCAACGCACTGATTGACCTGCCGTTCGCGCTGCCGACGATCGTCGCCGGGCTGACGCTGCTGGCGTTGTACGGGCCCGACAGCCCGTTCGGGGTGCACCTCGCCTTCACGCGGGCCGCCGTGATCGTTGCGCTGCTGTTCGTGACCCTGCCGTTCGTCGTGCGCTCGGTGCAGCCCGTGCTGATCGAGCTCGACCAGGAGGTGGAGGAGGCCGCGGCTTCGCTCGGCGCCTCCAACGCCACGACATTCCGGCGCATCGTGCTGCCGTCGTTGCGTCCAGCGATCCTCTCGGGCGCCGCGCTCGCGTTCGCGCGCTCGGTCGGCGAGATCGGCTCGCTGGTGCTGATCGTCGGCAAGGTGCAGATCGCCAGCATCGTGATCTTCGCCGACATCGAGAGCGATGCTCCGCAGGCGGCCGCCTCGCTCTCGGTCGTGCTGCTGGCCCTGGCGCTGATCGTCCTGGTCCTGCTGCGCCGCCTGGGAGGCCGCGTTGCGCATTAGCCGCCGAACCACCCTGTCGCTGAGGGCGCTCGCCCTGCTGTATCTGACGCTGCTCCTGCTGCTGCCTCTCGCGGTCGTGTTCGGGCGGACATTCGAGCATGGCTTCGGTGTCGCGTGGGGGTGGATGACGACTCCTGCGGCGGTCAGCGCCTTCTGGGTAACCGTGCTGGTGGCCGTGATCGCGGTTCCGCTGAACACGATCTTCGGCGTCGGCTGCGCGCTCGTGCTCATCCGCAGCAAGACCCGCGGCCGAGCCTTCCTCGACGCGCTGATCGACCTCCCGTTCGTGGTCTCGCCGGTGATCGTCGGGCTGGCGCTGATCCTGGTCTACGGGGTCGACGGCTGGTTCGGCAGGTTCTTCACCGACCATGGCGTGCGCATCATCTACGCCGTTCCTGGCCTCGTGCTGGCGACGATCTTCGTCTCGCTCCCGTTCGTAGTGCGTGAGGTCGCGCCGGTGTTGATCGAGGTCGGGGACGAGCAGGAGCAGGCGGCGGCCACGCTCGGCGCCTCGGGCTGGCAGACGTTCTGGCGCGTGACCCTGCCGTCGATTCGCTGGGGCGTGGCCTACGGCGTCGTGCTGACGACGGCGCGCGCCCTGGGGGAGATTGGCGCGGTGTTGGTGGTCAGCTCGAACGTTGCCGGCTCAACGCTTACGCTTCCACTGCTCGTCTACTCGCGCAGCTCGGATCTCGGCTCGCAGGCGATCACGAGCGCATATGCCGCGGCGACCGAGCTCGCCGTGATGTCGCTGATCGTCCTGCTCGGCATGACCGTTCTAGGACCAAGGAGACCGCAGTCAACATGAGGATCGACGTCAACGACGTGTCGAAGCAGTTCGGCGAATTCCGGGCCCTGAGCGACGTCACGCTGGAGGTCCCTGAGGGCTCGCTGACCGCGCTGCTCGGACCGAGCGGCTCCGGAAAGTCGACGCTGCTGCGGATCATCGCCGGGCTCGAGACTCCCGACAGCGGCGTGGTCCTGATCGACGGGACCGACGTCACGGCCGCGCGCCCCCAGGACCGAGGCATCGGCTTCGTGTTTCAGCACTACGCGGCCTTCGCGCACATGAGTGTGCGCGAGAACGTCGCGTTCGGCCTGCGGATCCGCAAGCGACCGCAGCAGGAGATCAAGCAGCGCGTCGATGAGCTGCTCGATCTCGTGGGCCTGACCGCCTGGGGTGGCCAGGCGCCCGGACAGCTGTCGGGCGGCCAGCGCCAGCGGATGGCGCTGGCCCGCGCGCTGGCGGTAGAGCCGCGCGTCCTGCTGCTCGACGAGCCGTTCGGGGCCCTCGACGCGAACGTCCGCGCCGAGCTGCGCCAGTGGCTGCGCCGGCTCCACGACGAGCAGGGCGTGACGACCGTGCTCGTGACCCACGATCAGGAGGAGGCGATGGAGGTCGCGGACTGCCTGGCGGTGATGAACGAGGGCCAGATCGAGCAGGTCGGCTCACCGCGAGACGTCTACGACAAGCCTGCGACCGATTTTGTGATGGGCTTCATCGGGCCGGTCAGCCGCCTCGGCGGTCGCCTCGTGCGCCCGCACGACGTGGCCGTCTCGCTGACCCCCGGCTCCGACTCGATCGAGGCGATGGTGCTACGCGTCGTGCACCTCGGCTTCGAGGTCCGGATCGAGCTCGAGATGCCCGGCGGAGAGGTGGCGAGGGCCCAGCTCACCCGAGCGCAGACCGAGGAACTCGAGCTCGCCCGAGGGGACATCGTTTACGTCCGGCCTCCGGCTGAGGCCGCCGTCCTCACCGCGTGACCCAGGCCTCCGGGTCCTCGGCCAGCCGGTCGACGGACTTGGGAAGCTTGCCCGTGGCGATGTCCGCGACGGTCACCTGCTCGACCACCTTGCGCAGGTTGGCCCGGACCGCGATCCACACCCGCAGCAGATCCTCCGCCGCGCCCGCGTAGGCCGCCTCCTCGGGCGGGCCGCCGCGGACGCTCGCCAGCGGCCCCTCGACGGCGCGGATGATGTCGGCCACGGTGATCTGGTCGGCTGGCTTGGCGAGCCGGAAGCCCCCCTCGGCGCCGCGGTGGCTGCGCACGATCCCGGCGTGCCGGAGCTCGCCGAGGATGTTCTCGAGGAAGTTGAGCGGGATGTCCTGCGCGTTCGCGATCCGCTCCGCCTTGACCGGCTTCTCATCGTCTGCGGCGGCCAACTCGACCGCCGCCCGTACTGCGTAGTCGACTTTGGCTGAGATCCGCATCGCTGGATTGTTACGCCGCGGTCGGCGTGAAGCCGTAGGCCTCCGCCAGCTCGGGATCCTTCTGCGCGAGCATCTCGGCCAGCGACACCATCACCTTGCACTGCTTCCAGGTCGCGTCGTCCTGCATCTTGCCGTCGATCATGTGCACGCCCCGACCGTCCGGGATCGCCTCGAGCACCTTCTTGGCGAACAGGACCTCCTCGGGGTCTGGGCTGAACACCTTCTTGGCGATCTCGATCTGGACCGGGTGCAGCGACCACGCGCCGACGCACCCGAGCAGGAATGCGGCACGGAACTGGGTCTCGCAGCCCTCGACGTCGCGGATGTCGCCGTAGGGGCCGTAGAAGGGGAGGATCCCGGCCGAGGTGCAGGCGTCGACCATGCGCGCGATCGAGTAGTGCCAGGGATCCTGCTGGGCGGTCGGGCGCGGCGCGTCGGGATGGTCCGGGTCAGGGTCGTTGATCACCCGATAGCCGGGGTGACCGCCGCCGACGCGGGTGGTCTTCATCCGTCGTGAGGCGGCGAGGTCGGCGGGACCAAAGCTCATCCCCTGCATGCGCGGGCTCGCGGTGGCGATCTCCTCGAGGTTGACCACGCCGAGCCCCGTCTCGAGGATCGCGTGGACGAGGATCGGCTGCTCGAGCCCGGCCTTCGCCTCGAGCTGGGCGAGCAGGCGGTCCACGTAGTGAATGTCCCACGGACCCTCGACCTTCGGGACCATGATCACATCGAGCTTGTGCCCGATCTCGGTCACCAGCGTCGTGATGTCGTCGAGCATCCAGGGCGACTCGAGGCTGTTCACGCGCGTCCACAGCTGCGTGTCCCCGAGCTCCATCTCCCTGCCGACGTGGACCAGGCCCTCGCGTGCGGCGAGCTTGCGGTCCACGGGGACGGCATCCTCGAGGTTCCCGAGCAGGATGTCGACCGTCGGCGCGATGTCAGGGACCTTCGCGACCATCTTCTCGTTCGAGAAGTCCAGAAAATGGATCATCCGGCTGGGCTTGAAGGGGATTTCGAGGATCGGCTGCGGCGCGCCGATCGCCAGGGGCTTTCCAAAGTCACGGGGGTTTCGCATCTCAGAACAGTAGTGAGGTGCTCAGGACGGCGCACGCCGCGCGTCCTTCCTGGCATCCTCCGCGCATGAACCAAGTCGATACAGACCAGGCTGCGCGCGAGGCCTCGGGCGCGCATCCTTATGGCCGCTACCTCGAGGAGTTCGAGGTCGGGGCCGTGTACAAGCACTGGCCGGCGAAGACCGTGACCGAGGCCGATGACCACCTGTTCTGTCTGATCACGATGAATCACCACCCGCTGCACATCAACGATGTGTATGCGCAGCAGTCCCAGCAGGGGCGCAACGTCGTGGTCGGCTCGCTCGTGTACTCGCTCGCGCTAGGGATGAGCGTGTCCGATGTCAGCGGCAAGGCGATCGCGAACCTGGCCACCGAGGAGCTCAAGCACCCGGCTCCGGTGTTCCACGGCGACACACTGTTCTGCGAGTCAGAGGTGCTCGAGGTCAAGCCCTCGCAGTCCAAGCCGGACCGCGGGACGGTCCGCGTGCACACCCGCGTGCTCAACCAGGACGGGGTCCTGGTGGCCGAGTTCAAGCGGCTTGTGCTGGTTCCTCGTAGGAACCCCGGAGGCGCCGTCCAGGGTGCCGAGACCAACGTCGAGTAGTTACCACGGAAGCTGTTTTACGCCGTTCCCGGGTACGATTTTCTACGCCACCGAAGCTAAGGAGTGCCTGAAACCCAATGGCTCACACCGCACCGACGAATCAAGCGACGACCAATCACGCACGACTCCAGGCGTGGGTAGATGAGGTCGCCGCACTGACCCAGCCCGACGAGGTCTACTGGTGCGAGGGATCGCCTGAGGAGTACGACTGGCTCGCGAAGACGCTGGTCGCGGCAGGGACGTTCGAGAAGCTCTCTGAGGCCAAGCGACCCGGGTCCTACCTGGCGCTGTCGGATCCGGCGGACGTGGCCCGGGTGGAGGACCGGACGTTCATCTGCTCCGCAAAGGAAGAGGACGCCGGCCCGACCAATAACTGGGCCGACCCGGATCAGATGCGAGCGAAGCTGAACGGCCTGTTCAAGGGCTCGATGCGCGGGCGCACCATGTACGTGGTGCCGTTCAGCATGGGTCCGCTCGGATCGCCGATCTCCTACGTCGGTGTGCAACTCACCGATTCCGCCTACGTGGCTGCGTCGATGGCGATCATGACGCGGACCGGCCAGGCGGCGCTCGACGTGCTCGGCGAGGACGGCGCCTTCGTGCCCTGCCTGCACTCCGTCGGGATGCCACTGGCCGAGGACGAGCCGGACGTGTCATGGCCCTGCAATGCGGAGAACAAATACATCGTGCATTTCCCCGAGTCGCGCGAGATCTGGTCGTTTGGCTCGGGCTACGGCGGCAACGCCCTGCTCGGCAAGAAGTGCTTCGCGCTTCGGATCGCCTCGGTGATGGCCCGTGACGAGGGGTGGCTGGCCGAGCACATGCTGATCCTGAAGATGACCTCGCCGGAGGGCGAGGCGAAGTACATCGCCGCCGCATTCCCGAGCGCGTGCGGGAAGACGAATCTCTCGATGATGATCCCGACCCTCGAGAACTGGAAGGTCGAGACGATCGGCGACGACATCGCGTGGATGAAGTTCGGCAACGACGGTCGGCTGTATGCGGCCAACCCGGAGGCAGGCTTCTTCGGAGTGGCGCCCGGAACCGGGGCGCGGACGAACCCCAACGCGATCGACATGGTCTCCCGCGACACCGTGTTCACCAACTGCGCCAAGACGGACGACGGCGACATCTGGTGGGAAGGGCTGACCGGTCAGCCGCCGGCCCACGCGATCGATTGGCGTGGCAACGACTGGACGCCCGACTCCGAAACCCCGGCGGCGCATCCGAACGCGAGGTTCACGGTCCGCATTGCGCAGTGTCCGTCGGTCGCGCCCGAGTGGGACGATCCCTCCGGCGTGCCGATCGATGCGATCCTTTTCGGTGGCCGCCGCGCGACCGTCGTGCCGCTCGTCCACGAGGCTCGCGACTGGGAGCACGGCGTGTTTCTCGGGTCGATCATGTCCTCGGAGACGACCGCTGCGCAGGCCGGCGCGGTGGGCCAGCTGCGGTTCGACCCGATGGCGATGCTGCCCTTCTGTGGCTACAACATGGGTGACTATTTCGCGCACTGGCTCAAGGTCGGCCACCGCGAGGGGGCCCAGCTGCCGAAGATCTTCTACGTCAACTGGTTCCGCAAGGACGATGACGGCAAGTTCCTGTGGCCCGGCTTCGGGGAGAACTCCCGTGTCCTGGCTTGGATCTTCCGCCGCTGCGAGAACGTCGCCGACGCGGTCGAGACCCCGATTGGCCTGCTGCCCCCGCTGGATGGCATCGAGACCGAGGGCCTGGATATCAGCCCTGAGGCGATCACCGAGCTGCTCGGGGTCGACCCCGCAGCCTGGCGCGAGCAGCTTCCTCAGGTGCGTGAGCACTACGCCAAGTTCGGCGACCGTCTTCCGTCGGAGCTGGACGCTCAGCTCAGCCTGCTTGGAAGACGCCTTGAAGTCGAGCTGACAGGCACTTCGCAACCACTTCATTTGCGGGCCTAACCTAACCGTGTGGCCCTTCCGTTCGTAGCCTCAGACGCCGGCCTGCTCGCGCTGCAGGCCGGCACCGTCGCGGCGCCACGCGCGATCGCGCGGATCCGGGCGTTCGAGCGCCTGCGCGGGCGCGGTTGGGCGTTCGTGCCGATCGGCTCGATCGTGGTCGTGATCTTCGCCATCCGCTACGTCTCGGACACGGCGACGGGCCTCACCTACCTGGCGCTCATCGCCGTCCCGCCTCTGGCCGCCCTGGCGCTCGGGTGGGCGATGCGGGGCGCCGTGCCACTCCTCGCCCTGGCCGCGGTGCCACTGTTTCTGCTCGCCTGGTTCGCGCATCACTCGCTCGTGGGCGAGGCGTCGGCGGCGATCCTGTCCGCGCTCAGCTGCGTGACCCTGGGCGTCCTGCTGGCGGCGGTGACGCCGCCCACCTGGCTGAAGCTCGGGATCGTGGCGATGGCCGCGGCCGACGCGTGGCTGGTGATCTCAGACCTGCTCCAGTCGCCGAACGCGACGTTGGTGGCCGCGCACCCGGGCGGCGGCCTGCCGAAGCTCCAGACCGAGATCTTCGGAACGGTGACGATGGGCTACGGCGATCTGTTCGTGGCCGCGGTGCTCGGGGCCGTGCTGGCGAGCGATCCGCGGGTGCAGCGCCGCGCCGCGCTGCTCACGTTCGTGATCGCCGCGCTGTTCGACCTGCTGTTCTTCGTCGTCGACGAGCTGCCGGCGACCGTGCCGGTGGCGCTGGCGCTCATAGCGGTGGAACTGCAGCAGCGGTTTAGTGCTGGCCGTCGTCGGTCGACGCCGGCGGCCTCGATTCCTCAGCCAGAGACGTGATCGCAAGCGTCCCGCGGGCCGCGTCCTCGAGCACCTCGGTGGCCTCCTCGGGCGAGCGCGCGTAGAGCTCGACCAGCAGGTGGACGACGATCCGGTCGTCGTCGTGCTTGTGGAAGCGGACGTGGGTGAAGAACTCGCGGGTTCCGTGGTCGCCGAAGGCGGCGTAGCTCAGCGCATCGCCGGCCTCGGGGCCCGAGCAGGTCTCGACGTCATCGGCGTCGACCGTGACCGTGCACGAGGCGACCCACGGCGTGCCCGCGATCATCCGCTCCCAGCGGTCCTCGATCGGCTCGACCCGACCGTTGTGGAACCCGAGATGGGGCTGGTCGTGCATGCATTCGAGGCACTGGACGACGGCCTCCTGCATCTCGTCGACGACCTCGCCGCGCTCGCCGCTCTCAGGGTCGATGCGGTGGATGCCCTCGTAGTGAACCTGCACCTCGAGATTTTGCGACCAGCAGCGGTAGCAGCGCAGCCAGCTTCGTACCTCGGTGGATCCCTCCATGGGTTTGATTCTACGATCCCGCCGTGAGCAACCTCGTGGCGAGGGCGTGAGGATGCACGGACCGCAGCCGGTCGGGATCGTGTTGGCCGGTGGCCTGGGCCGCCGGATCGGGGGCGCGAAAGCGGTCGTGGAGCTCCGCGGGCGCCCGCTGATCTCCTATCCGCTCGAGGCGATGCAGGCGTCGTTGAGCGACGTGATGGTGCTGGCCAAGGCCGACACGGAGCTGCCAAGCCTGCCCGGAGTCACGGTCTGGGTGGAGTCCAACCCGCTGCGCCATCCGCTGGTCGGGATCGTCGAGGCACTGAGCGCGGCGGCCGGACGCCCCGTGGTCGTGTGCGCTGCTGACCTGCCGTTCGTGACCGCCGAGCTGATCGCCAGGCTCGCCGTGGCCGCGCCGCACGGGGCGTCGGCGGTGGTGACCGGGTGCCGCGAGATCGTGCAGCCGCTGCTCGCCCGCTACGAGCAGTCGGCGGGCCCGCACCTGGCTGACGCCCTTCGCGCAGCCGCGCTGCCGCGTCTGCGCGACGCCGTCGGGGCGCTCGTTGCGGTACGGCTCGAGGTCGAGGATCCCGAGGTGCTGTTCAACGTCAACGCGCCGGAGGACCTGCTGCGCGCGGCCGCGCTGATCGACGCGAGGCCATCTAGCCGAAGGTGAAGTCGTAGGCGCTGACGCCGGGTGGAAGTTGGAGTGTCAGCGCGTGCTGGTCGGCCTGAGGCAGATGGACGAGGGCGTACAGGCGTTGGCCCTGGACCGTGACCGTCCCATTGCTGACGTCGGCCCCAGCCGAGGCGGCGGGGATCGGCCGCCCGTCGAGAAGGACGCGAACCTTCCGGGGCGTATTGCCCGCCGAGGTCATGACCAGGTAGACGTCGGCGGCCTGGAAGCCGGCCTCGATCGACGCCCCGGGGGACACCGGCGTGGCCAACTCCGAGGTCAGCTTCCAGGTGCCCTTCAGCGCGAACTGGTTCAAGCCGATCGAGCTCGCGCCCGGGTAGGAGTGCACGCCCGGCGCAAGCGGCGTCACGAATCCCTGAGCCCGGCCCGGATCGAGGTAGGTCTCCGGAGTCGCCAGCTGGGCGGCGGGGATGATCGCGTGGGCGGTCATCGGCGGGGGCAGCCTGCGGGCGCCCGCCTCGTAGAGCAGCTCCCGCACCGCCGCCTCGCTCTGCTTGTAGTCGCCCTCGCCGAACTGGGTGTGGCGGACCTCGCCGCGGGCGTCGATCAGGTACTCGGCCGGCCAGTACTGGTTCTGGTAGGCGTTCCAGGTCCCGAACCGATTGTCCTGGACGATCGGGTAGCGCAGGCCGTCCGACTGGATCGCCTGCTGGACGTTGCCGGCGTCCTGCTCAAAGGTGAACTCCGGTGTCTCGACGCCGACGATCTCGAGCCCGTAGCGGTGGTAGTTCGCGTACAGCCCCTTCAGGAACGGGAGCGTGCGGATGCAGTTGATGCACGTGTAGGTCCAGAAGTCGACCAGCACCACGTGGCCGCGCAGCCCGGCCAGGCTCAGCGGCCGCCCGGACGGAGTATTGAACCAGCGCTCGGTGTTGGTGAAGTCCGGCGCCGCGCCGAGGTTCGCGCAGCGAGGGCGTCTTGACCCCAGGAATCGAGACCCCGACCCGTGTGGCGACCGGCTGCACGCTGGCCTCGCGCTGGCGCAGGGCGAAGCGCGACTGCGGTCGCAGCGACGCGAGCCGGTTCTGGACGGCGCTCGAGTTCTCGAGCGAGCGCGTCGGATCGACGAGAAAGGCGGGCAGGCTGGTGTCCTTGGCGAGCGCCTCCTCGAAGCGCACGTCGAGGTTGGCGGCCATCGCGATGCCGGTCACGATCAGGATCGCCCCGAGCGTCCGCTCGACCAGGTGCCCGCGGGCGGAGCGCCGGATCCGCGCGATCAGCGCCCGGCCGCCCAGCGCGTAGACGAGCAGGACGGCGCTGAGGCCGACCGCGTACGCGATCGCGACCGCGACGATCCGGGCCGAGGCGCCGTTCGAGGCGCTGACTGAGGTGACGGCGGCCAGGATCGGGCCCGCGCACGGAGCACACACGAAGCCGAGCGCGCCGCCGACCCCGACCCCCGACCAGAAGCCGTCACCGCGGGTCTTGGGGCCGAACCGCGCAAGCCGCGAGAGCGGCGCCTGCACGCGAGCGGCCACCTCGGGGATCATGAGCACGATGCCGAAGCCGATCAGGACGACGATCGACAGCGTGCGCGCGGCGCCGCTGGCCAGGCCGACGCCCTTGACCAGCTGGGCCAGCGCGACGATCGCGATCGTGAATGTCAGCGCCAGGCCGAGGACGATGCCGAGCGGGCGGCGGCGGCCGCCGACGGCGCTGGCCGAGAGCAGCGCGGGGAGGACTGGGAGCACGCAGGGGGTGATGGCCGTCCCCGCGCCGGCGATCAAAGCGAACAGCATCAGTAGCACCATCTGCGCTACCGATGATGCTGCTCAAGGATTGCGAACTGATTAACCGCCGATTGCGGACATGGTCCGCGTCGGCTGGATGAAGCCGGCCTCCCCGACATGGTGCTTGAGCTCCTTGCGCCAGACCGCGTCGCGGACGATCCGCTCGAGCTCGCGGTCGTCGGCCCCCTCGCGCAGCGGGCCCCTCAGATCCGTCTCGCCCAGCGAGAACAGGCAGGTGCGCAGGCGGCCGTCAGCGGTCAGGCGGATCCGATTGCAGTCGCCGCAGAACGGCTCGGAGACTGGGTTGATGAAGCCGATCTTGCCCTGGCCGTCGGCGAAGCGGTAGACGCGGGCCGTCGCGCTCGGCTCCCGGGGCTGCGGTTCGAGCGGGAACACGGCGCTGATCGCGTCACGGATCTCGGCGCCGGTCAGCACCTGCTCGGGGGTCCAGGCGTGATCCGCATCAAGGGGCATGAACTCGATGAAGCGGACCTCGTAGGGGGTGCGGCGGGCGAGTTCGGCGAACGGGATCACCTCCTCCTCGGTGAAGTCGCGGATCGCGACCGCATTGATCTTGATCGGATGGGCCTCGGGGAACGCGCTCAACACCTCGAGCCCGCGCAGCACCTGGGGCAGCGCGTCGCGGCGCGTGAGCTCGAAGAAACGATCTCGCTGGAGCGAATCGACCGACACGTTGAAGCGATCGATGCCGGCCTCCACGAGCGCGGCCGCATCGCGCTCGAGCAGGTAACCGTTCGTGGTCACGCTCAGATCGCGGACCCCGTCGACCGAGGCGAGCATCGCCGCAAGCTGCGGAAAACCCCGTCTGACCAGCGGCTCGCCGCCGGTCAGACGCAGGTCTGAGACGCCCATCGCGGCCAGCAGCGACACGATTCGCTCGATCTCCTCGAAGGTCAGGATCTCCTCGCGCTCGAGCCACGGCAGCCCCTCGGCGGGCATGCAGTACTGGCAGCGGAAGTTGCAGCGGTCGGTGACCGATACGCGGAGATCGCCGATCAGACGGCCGTGGCCGTCGCGGAGGGGCTCTAGCGCCATCGGACAAAGGCTACCCTTCTGCCGATGCGGGTCGCACCGGGGATCGTGGCGCTGGGCACGGCGCTTGCGCTGGCGGGGTGCGGAACTAGCGAGCGCGATCAGGTCCGTCACAAGGTGGAGCAGCTCGCCACCGCCGCTGCCCACCGCGACTATGCGACGATCTGCGCCGACGTGCTCGCGCCGAGTCTGATCACGCGCCTGGCCGATGCCGGGGTGGCGTGCCGGCAGGCGATGCGGATCGCCTTCGGCACCGTGATCGACCCGACGATCAGCATCGGGCGCATCGTGGTCACCGGCAGTACGGCGCAGGCGATCACGCTGAGCGCCGCCAAGGGGCAGCAGGCGTCGCTCGACGCGATCGACCTGGTCAAGACCTTGCACGGCTGGCGCGTGTCCTCGCTGGCCTCGCCCCTGAACCAGCCGGCGAGCGGATAGCGTGCCCCAGCCTCCGAAGGTCGTACACCTAGATCAGCTGCCCGAGATCCGTGGTCCCGGGAGCCTGACGTGGCGACCGGTCCGCCTCGAGCTCGGGGTCCGGGCCTTCGGCTGCAACGCCTACACCGCGGCCGACGCGGGCCAGGACGTGGTCGAGCCGCACACCGAGGATCCGAAGCTCGGCCACCAGGAGCTGTACTACGTGGCCGCCGGGCGGGCAACGTTCACGATCGATGGCGAGCGCCACGACGCCCCGGCCGGCACCTACGTGTTCGTCCCCGATCCGGCCTCGCACCGTCACGCCGTCTCCGCCGAGCCCAGCACCACGGTGCTCAGCTTTGGCGGGCCGCCGACGTTCGAGCCCTCCGCGTGGGAGTGGGGGTTTCAGGCGGCCCAGAAGATCCGCACCGACCCCGACCGGGCGCGCGAGCTGCTCGAGGAGGGGCTCGCCATCCACCCCGACTCGGCTTCGCTGCACTACAACCTGGCCTGCCTCGAGTCCGTGCTCGGACGCCGCGACGAGGCGCTGAGGGCGCTGAGCACGGCGATCGAGGCCCGCCCTGAGGCGGCGGCATGGGCGCGCGAGGACGAGGACTTCGAGGGTCTGCGCGAGGACCCAGAGTTCGAGCTACTGATCGGCGGCTGAGGCCGTATCGCTCGAGAGCAGGCCGAAGGCGATCATGTCCTGGCGGCCCTCCTTGCCCGACATGTAGGAGCGAAGGAGCCCCTCGCGGGTGAAGCGGGCCCGTTCGGCGACCCGCTGGGACGCGCCATTGGCGCTCGCGGCCAGGAGGTCGATGCGCTCGAGCCCGAGCGACTCGAAGCCCCAGTGGCAGATCAGCCGCACAGCTCGGGTCGCGTGCCCGTGCCCGCGGGCCTCGCGCGCCAGCCAGTAGCCGACCTCGGCGCGCCGGTCGCTCCATTCGGGCGCCATCAGCGAGATCGATCCGAGCAGGACCGAGTCGGCGCCGGCTCGGACGATCGCGAACGGGGCTGATGTGCCGCAGTGGATCGCGTCGAAGCGCTGGAGCAGGTAGCGGCGCGCGTCGGATTCACCGTACGGCCAGGGCACCCTGGTCCAGCGCGCGATCTCCGGGTCCTGGCACGCGGCCACGATCGCGTGCAGGTCCGAGTCGCGCCAGGGCCGCAGCGCGGTGGCGCCGTCGACGAGCGGAGTGCCGGGCAGGACGACCCGGCTCACGGGCGCCGCACGATCACGAGCACCGTCGTGAGTGCGAATGCGATCTGCCCGAACGTGAGCGCGGTGCCGAGGTTGACCGCCCCCAACAGCGCGGCGAGCGCGCTGGCGAGCACGAACGCTCCCAGCATGTAGGCCAGGTCGATCAGCACGAGGGGGATTCTGACGGACCGCGGCCGTCGACGAATGCGCCTACTTGCTCGTGAGCAGGATCAGCCCGTAGACGACGATTCCGGCCGAGGCGAGTACGGCCAGCACTGCCAGCGCCCCGAAGGCGATACTCGCCGCGGCGCGGCGCTCGCGACGCATGTCGCCCGCCCGGGTAGCCCCGAGCACGGCGAGCGAGAACACGACGGCGACGCTGACGCCGGCGATCAGCGACGAGTAGAGCATCTTCAGCAGCGCGCCGCCGTTGATCGAGGCGGTGATCATCAGGTGGCGGGGGCGGGGGTCGGGTGCTGGAGCCGGCGCACGAACATCGCCGTGAGGGCGACCAGCACAGCGAAGCTGATGATCGCCGGTCCCCACGCGCCGCTGCCGAACAGTCTCGAGATCTCGAACGTGGCGCCGCCCACGACCGCGGCCGCGGGCAGCGTCAGGACCCAGGCGCGGACGATGTTCCCGGCCACGCCCCACCGCACCGCGGAGAGCTGCTTGGCCGCTCCGGCACCCATGATCCCGCCCGAGATCACGTGCGTGGTCGAGAGCGGGTAGCCGGCGCTCGACGCGGCAAGGATGACCGCGGCGCCCGCCCCCTGCGAGGCGAAGCCCTGGGCCGGGTCCATCTTGATGATTCGAGTCCCGACCGTGCGGATGATCCGCCAGCCGCCGGTGAACGTTCCCAGGGCGATCGCGGTGGCGGAGATCAGGACCACCCACGTGGGCACGTAGAAGTGCTGGGAGGAGATGTCCCCGTTGGCGACGAGGGCGAGGCTGATCACGCCCATCGTCTTCTGCGCGTCGTTGGTCCCGTGCGAGAGCGCGAGCAGGCCGCTGGAGGCGATCTGGCCGAGGCGAAACCCGCGGCCGACCGGGCCCGGGCGCAGGCGCCCGACGATCCGGTAGACGAGGACGATGGCCAGGCCGGCAACCGCGAAGGCGATGAACGGCGCGACGATCGCGGGGACGATCAGGTTCCCGAGCAGCCCGCTCCAGTCCACCGACGCGGTGCTCTGAGCTGCGATCACGGCGCCGACAAGGCCGCCGATCAGCGCGTGCGACGAGCTCGAGGGCAGGCCGTAGTACCAGGTGACGAGGTTCCACGTGATCGCCCCGATCAGGCCCGCGAACACGACCGTCGGGGTGACGGCGGCGGTGTCGACGAACCCCTGGCCGACCGTGGCGGCGACCTTGAGCGAGATGAAGGCGCCGACGAAGTTGAGCAGCGACGCGAACGCCACCGCCAGGCGCGGCGGGATCGCGCGTGTCGAGATCGCCGCCGCGACGACGTTGGCGGTGTCGTGGAAGCCGTTGGTGAAGTCGAACCCCACCGCGGTGACGATCACGATCACGAGGACTATGTTGGAGCTCATGGTTGCGGCGGTAGCCTAGCCTCGCGCTCGAGCGCGGCGAGGAGCGAGGGCATGTCGAGGCCCGGGTCCCGGTCCTCGAGCCACCGCTGCGCGGCGCGGCGCCCACCGAGCGCTCGGAGCCCCCGCTCGCCGAACTCGGAGACGAAGTCGCCCAGCGCGTGCATCCGCCGCGAGCGCAGCCGACGGGCCGGAAGGTCGAGCCCCGCCCACTGGGCGTCGAGCGCGTCGACGAGCTCGGCGATGCCGGCCGGGGGCGCGACCGAGGACACGGCCACCACCGCGGTTTCGCGCTCGCCCAGCGAACGTAGGGCCGCTCGAAGATCTCCGAGCGAGCGGATGGCGACGCGGCCGAGGTCGGACTTGGTCACGACGAGCACGTCCGGAACCTCCATTATCCCCGCCTTCAGGAACTGGAGCACGTCACCGGAGCCCGGCTGCACGACCACGACGACGGTGTCGGCGACATCGGCGATCTCGGTCTCGGACTGACCGACCCCGACGGTCTCGATCACTACGACGTCGAAGGCCGCGGCCAGCGCCGACGCGGCCGCGCGGGTGGCGGGCGCGAGACCGCCGAGCCGGTTGCCGGCGGCGGTCGAGCGGATGAACACGGAGCGGTCGGCCGGGTCGACGTCGATCCGGGCCCGGTCGCCGAGCAGGGCGCCGCCGGAGCGCCGCGAGGTCGGGTCGACAGCGAGCACGGCCACCGAGCGTCCGCGCCCCCGCCACTCGCTGGTCAGGCGCGAGAGCAGCGACGACTTCCCGACCCCCGGCGGGCCCGTGACCCCGACGATGTGTCCCGGCGCCTCGCCTCCGAGCGCGGCGGGCGAGACGTCGGCGAGGAGCGCGGCGGACTGCGCACGTGACTCGGGCGAGCGGTTCTCGACCAGGTTGAGCACCGCCGGCGCGGCGCTGAGATCCCGGTCACGCAGCCTGCGTGCAAGCTCCGAACCGTCCGGTTCTCGGGCGGCCGGGGTCAAGCGGAGGTGGCGGCGGTGATGCCGTTGCGCTCAGCCACGAGCGAGATGATGTCGCGCATCATCCCGTTCAGGTCCCAGTCCTTGGGCGTGTAGACGGCTGCCACGCCGGCCTCCTTTAGCCACACCGCGTCGGCCTCGGGGATGATGCCGCCGACGATCACGGGAATGTCGTCCACGCCGGCCTCGCGCAGCGCGGCGAGCACGGCGGGGATGAGCTCGCGGTGCGATCCCGAGAGGATCGAGAGCCCGATCACGTGAACGCCCTCCTGCGCGGCCGAGGTCGCGATCTGCGCGGGGGTGAGGCGAATGCCCTCGTACACGACGTCCATGCCGGCGTCACGGGCACGGACGGCGATCTGCTCGGCGCCGTTGGAGTGGCCGTCGAGGCCCGGCTTTCCGACCAGGAGCTTGAGCCTGCGCCCGAGCGCCTCGCTCACTCGCTCGACCTCGTCGTGGAGCTCGGCCACCTGGGAGCTCGAGATCGCGGCCGCCTCGCCCACTCCGGTCGGCGCGCGGTACTCGCCGAAGGCGTCTCTGAGCGTCTGCGACCACTCGCCGGTCGTGGCGCCCGCGCGGGCGGCGGCGATCGTGGCCGGCATGATGTTCTCGCTTTCATCCGCGGCGACGCGGGCGAGCTCGCTGAGGGCCGTGTCGACCGCGGCCTGATCACGGTTTGCCCGCCACCGGTCCAGCGCCTCGCGCTGGTCGGCTTCGACCTGGGGGTCGACGACGAGGATGCCGCCGTCGCCGTCGGCGGTCAGCGGCGAGGGCTCGGTGGAGGTGAAGCGGTTCATGCCGACCACGGTCAGCTCACCGGCCTCGATCCGCCGCCAGCGCTCGCGGTGGGACTCGACGAGCGAGGATTTCATGTAGTCGACCGCGTCCACCGCTCCGCCCAGCTCCGCGACCCGCGCCATCTCCTCGCGCGCCCCCTCCATGAGCTCCGCGACGAGGCCGTCCATCACCTTGGAGCCCTCGAAGATGTCGGGGTACTCGAGCACGTCAGTCTCGTAGGCGAGGACCTGCTGCAGGCGCAGCGACCACTGCTGATCCCACGGGCGCGGCAGCCCGAGCGCCTCGTTCCAGGCCGGGAGCTGGATGGCCCGTGCTCGCGCGCTGCGGCCGAGCGTCACGGCAAGGGCCTCGAGCGCGATCCGGTAGACATTGTTCTCCGGTTGGGCCTCCGTCAGGCCGAGTGAGTTGACCTGTACGCCGTAGCGGAAGCGGCGATGCTTCGGATCCTCGACGGCGTAGCGCTCGCGGCCGAGCTCTTCCCACAGCTCCGACATCGCCCGGAGCTTGGCGTGCTCCTCGATGAACCGGACGCCGGCGTTGACGAAGAACGAGATGCGGCCGAAGACGTTGCCCATCAGATTCGGATCCCGCCCACCCACACGGTCGCGGACCGCGTCGAGCACGGCGATCGCGTTGCTCATCGAGTAGGCGATCTCCTGCACCGGCGTGGCCCCGGCCTCCTGCAGGTGATACGAGCAGATGTTGATCGGGTTCCACTTCGGCACGTGCTCGACCGTGTAGGCGATCGTGTCGGCGATCAGGCGCATGCTCGGGCCGGGCGGGAAGGCGTAGGTCCCGCGGCTCAGGTACTCCTTGAGAATGTCATTCTGGGTCGTGCCCTGGAGCTTCTCCTGCGGCACGCCCTGCTCATCGGCCGCGGCGATGTAGAGCGCCAGCAGCCAGGCTGCGGTGGCGTTGATCGTCATCGACGTGTTCATCTGGTCGAGCGGTATCCCGTCGAGCAGGGTGCGCATGTCGCCCTCGTGGGCGATCGACACACCGACCTTGCCGACCTCGCCGCGGGCCAGCTCGTGGTCGGGGTCGTAGCCCGTCTGCGTTGGCAGATCGAACGCGACGGACAGGCCGGTCTGGCCCTTGGCGAGATTGCGCCGGTACAGCTCGTTTGAGCGCTTGGCGTCCGAGTGCCCGGCATACGTCCGCATCATCCACGGGCGATCGGGCTCCGGAAGGCGCGCTGACGGCGTCTGGGACATGGGGGTCGAATTGTATGGACGATCGCGCCGCGGATACTCTCTCGGCGATGAGATCGGTTGCTGTGGTCGGATCCGGATTCGGTGGCGTGGGCGCGCTGGTGATGCTGCGGCGCGCGGGCTACCGGGACGTCACGGTGTTCGAGAAGGGCGAGCGGATCGGCGGCGTGTGGCACCACAACACGTATCCGGGCGCCGCCTGCGATGTGCCCTCGCACCTGTACGAGTTCTCGTTCGCGCCCAATCCGGACTGGTCGCGGCGCTACGCGCCGCAGGCCGAGATCCAGGCCTACCTGGAGGACGTGGCGCGCTCGAACGGGGTCCTGGACCGGATTCGCACCGGGGTCGAGGTTCGGGGCGCCCGGTGGGACGGGTCGGCCTGGGTGCTCGACACGAGCGCCGGCGAGCGCCGCGCCGACATCCTGCTGACCGCGTGCGGGCAACTGTCGGTTCCCCAGATCCCGCCGATCCCAGGCCTCGGGCGTTTCGACGGCCCGGCCTTCCACACAGCCGAGTGGCGCCACGACGTGCCGGTGGAGGGAAAGCGCGTCGCGCTGGTCGGCACCGGCTGCAGCGCGATCCAGAGCGGGCCGGCGATCCAGCCCGTGGTCCGCCAGCTCGACATCTACCAGCGCTCGCCCGGATGGACCTTCCCGCGCATGGACTTCGCCTACAGCGAGCGGACGAAGCGGATGCTGGCGCGGTACCCGGCCCTCCAGCGGCTCGACCGGGCGGGCAACTTTGCGTTTCACGAGGTCGGGGCGCTCGCGATGACGAGCCGTCCGTGGCTGCGCAAGGCGTTCGTGGCCGTCGGCCGCCACCAGATCAACAAGGCGATCAAGGACCCGGCGCTCCGCGCCAAGGTGACGCCGACCGACGAGATTGGCTGCAAGCGCGTGATGCTGACCGACGATTGGTACCCGACGCTGCTCGAGCCGAACGTCGAGCTCGTGAGCGACCGGATCGAGACCGTCGTGCCGGGCGGGATCCGCACCGTGGACGGACGCGAGCGGCCGGCCGACGTGCTTGTGCTCGCGACCGGGTTCGCCACCCACGGCTTCGTCGCTCCGATGGAGATCACCGGCGCCGACGGGCGGACCCTCGCCGCCGAGTGGGCGGGGGTACCGCGCGCGTACCTCGGCCTGACCGTCCCCGGTTTCCCGAACATGTTCCTCATCTACGGGCCCAACACCAACGGCGGCACGGGCTCGGTGATCTTCACGATCGAGTCCGGTATCAGACACGTGATCGCGGCGATGAGGGAGATGGACCGCGAACAGGCCGGCCGGATCGAGATTCGTCGCGCGGCCCTCGAGCGCTTCGATCAGGAGCTGCGCGAGGCGCTCAGGGACACGGTCTGGCACACCGGCTGCACGAACTGGTACGTGGACGAGGACGGCAATGACCCCAACCAGTGGCCGTGGATGTGGAGCACCTACCGCAGGCGGACCGCGCATCTCGAGCCGGGGGCCTACGAGCTGGCCGCTTGAGCTCTTGGGGGGAAGGGGTAACGTGAGTCCCATGCCCGACCAAAGCGAAGCCGCCAGCGAGCACGCGCTCATCCAGGAGATCACCGCCCCGCTCTCCAGCCTCCCTGACGATCCGGTTCCGATCGCCGCCGAAACCGACTTTGCCGTCGTCCTTCGCGGATACGACCGGGTTGCCGTCGACGCCTACGTGAAGAAGACGAGCCAGCTTGTCGCCGAGCTTCAGGCGACCCGCTCGCCCGAGGCCGCGGTTCGCCGAGCGCTCGAGCGCGTTGGCGGGCAGATCTCGGGAATCCTCCAGCGTGCCCACGACACCGCCGGCCAGATCACGAGCCAGTCACGCAGCGAGGCCGAGGACCGGCTCGAGGTTGCCCGGCGCGAGGCGGTCCAGATCACCGAGGCGGCCGAGATCCGGGTCAAGGACCTCGACGCCGAGACCGACCGGATCTGGTCCGAGCGCCAGCGGATCGTCGAGGACGCGAGGACGCTGGCGCGTCAGCTGCTGGGCCTGGCCGAGGAGGCGGTGACGCGGTTCCCGGCGGCCGAGGAGGCGGCTGCGCCCGACTCGGCGCCCGCGGACGCGGCCTCGCCGGCCTCGCCGCGCGAGCCACTCGAGGACCCGGGTCTCGAGCCTCCCGAGGACCAGGTCGAGCCCGACGAGTCCCCCGATGCCGCCACCACGGTGCTGCCGCCCGACGACGAGGGCGCGACGCGGATCCTCCCGCCCGATGAGGGCGCGACTGCGGTCCGTCCGCCGGACGAGCCGGCCCAGGGCGAACTTCCCGGTTCCGAGGAACCCGGCGGCTCGCACTGAGGACGTCAGACATGCGACTCATCGACGCGATGCACCTCGGTCGCGAGCGCGTGATCGGGTGCTGGCAGGTCGAGGATGTGCTCGTCGACCCGGGCCCCGGCTCGTGCCTGCCCACGCTGCTGAGCGCACTCGGCGACTGGCGGCCCCGGGCGCTCCTGCTGACCCATATCCACCTTGACCACGCGGGGGCGAGCGGGGCGCTGGTGGAGCGCTGGCCGGACCTCGAGGTCTATGTGCACGAGCGCGGCGCCCCGCACATGACCTCGCCGGGCAAGCTGATGGAGAGCGCCCGGCGGCTGTACGGCGAGGACATGGACCGACTGTGGGGTGAGATGCTGCCGGTGCCCGAGTCCTCGTTGCGCGTGCTCACCGGGGGCGAGCGGCTGCTCGACGGCCGGTTCGAGGTGCTCTACACGCCTGGGCACGCGTCGCACCATGTCTCCTACCTGCACCAGGGCACGGCCTTCGTCGGAGACGTCGGCGGTGTCCGGATCAGCTGCTCGTCGCTCACGGTGCCGCCGACGCCACCGCCGGATATCGATGTCGAGGCGTGGCATGACTCGATCGAGCAGATCCGGGCGCGGCAGCCGCGGGCCCTGGCGATGACCCATTTCGGATCGTGCGAGGACGTCGGGGCGCAGCTTGACGAGGTCGGCCAGCGCCTTGACGAGTGGGCCGACCGGGCCCGCGACCTCGATCAGGACGCCTTCATCGCGTTCGTGGGATCGGAGATCGCGGGCGGCGCCGATGCCGAGCTCGGGCCCGCCTTCACCCAGGCCGCGCCTCCGGAGCAGCTCTACGCCGGCCTGCAACGCTATTGGCGCAAGCGCGCGGCGTCAGAATCCGACGCGGCGCGGGTATCCTGAGGTTCGCATGTCGCAGACGGTCGAGTTGCCGCGCGTCGGTGGTCCGGGGAGTGGAGTCGGCGGCCTCTGGCGGGTCGTGGTTCTAAACGATGAGTTCAACACGTTCGACCACGTGGCCGAGACTCTCGCCCGCGTGATCCCGGGCGTGACGCTCGCCGAGGGCTACCGCTTCGCCGACCGCATCCACAACTCGGGCTGCGCGATCGTCTGGAGTGGTGCCCGCGAGGACGCGGAGATGTACTGGGACATGCTCGACGGCGCCGGGCTGACGATGGCGCCGCTCGAGGCGGGTTAGGTTCGAGGCGGGGTGGGGTGGCCCGTCGGCGGACGGTGGTCAATGTGACGGAATAGTTCCGTCATTTTGACCAGTCTCCGGCGGTCGGCTACGGGCGCCCTCCCCGAAGTCCGACGAAAGCCTACGTCCTGCGAAAGCCCTACGTCCGGCCTGGCAGCGCCTTCGACCGCTGGCGCTCGGGGCTGACACGGACCACGTTCCACACGATCCCGAGCTTCTCGAGCATGGAGATCAGGAGCCCGGTCGGGTCGGCGAGGCGCTCCCAGGGGCGCAGGCCGTGGAAGGCGGAGGTCGGGAAGGCGTGGTGGTTGTGGTGCCAGGACTCGCCCATCGAGAGCGGCGCGAGCCAGAACACGTTGCGCGACTCATCCTCGATGTCGAAGCGCTTGCGGCCGAAGAAGTGGCAGACCGAGTTGATCGACCAGGTCACGTGGTGCAGGAGGAAGACACGGACGAAGCCACCCCACAGGAGCGCGGTCAGCGCCGTACCGAGACCGCCGCCGACGATCCAGCCGAGCGCGAAGGGGATCGCAAAGCCGAGCACGACCCAGACCCAGAAAAGCTTGTCGACCGCGCGCACGACCCCGTCCTTGACCAGGTCGCCGGCGAACCGCTCGCGCTCGGCGGTGCCGACCGACTCGAACAGCCAGCCGACGTGGGCGTGCCACAGGCCCTTGATCGCCCCCACGAATCCGGGCCCGCTCAGGTGCGGCGAGTGCGGGTCGCCGTCCTGGTCGGTGTAGGCGTGGTGCTTGCGGTGGTCTGCGACCCACGTGATCACGGAGCCCTGGACGGCCATCGAGCCGAGCACGGCGACCACCGCCCGGAACGCGCGCGACGACTCGAACGCGCGGTGGGTGAACATCCGGTGATAGCCGAGCGTCACGCCGAAGGCCGTGATCACGTACAGGAAGATCAACAGCCCGAGTTCGAGCGGGCCGACGGCCCGGTCCCACAGCAGCACGATCGCCACCACGAGCCCGACGAGCGGCAGCGGCACGCCGATCAGGTTCGCGATCTTGTGCGCTCGAGACATCGACTGAAGTCAGCATACGTCTCGACACCGCAAAATTCTCCTACCGTTGCCACGATTGGCTGGGGAAAACTTGTAACTTTCGTATGAGATGGCGGACCAGCCCTGGCACGCACTCCCGCGCGAGATCGCCGACGTGCTGCGTCCTGTGCTCTCCGACGTGGCCGACGAGGTGATCGACGCGGTGCGGACGATCCCGGCCTACGCCCGGCCGCTCGACGGGCCCTTCGGGACCGGGCTGCGGGCCGGCGTACAGGAGGCCTTGCGGCACTTCCTGGCCGAGATCGCTGCCGGCGGCACGGTGCCGCGCTCGGACGTGTACGTGACGCTCGGACGGGGGGAGATGCGGGCCGGGCGGAGTCTCGAATCCCTCCTCAATGCCTACCGGCTCGGCGCGCGGGTGGCGTGGCGGCGGTTCGCCGCCGTCGGGGTGGAGGCGGGCGTCAGGCCCGAGACCCTCTATCTGCTGGCCGAGTCGCTGTTCGCCTACATCGATGCGCTGTCGGCCGAGTCGGCCGAGGGGTACGCGCTCGAGCAGTCGGCAGCCGCCGGTGAGGCGGACCTCCGCCGCCGGCGCCTCGTGCGCCTGCTGGTGCGCGAGCCGCGGCCGGACCCGATTGTGGTCGAGGCCGCCGCCGTGGAGGCCGACTGGCCGCTGCCGCGTACCCTGGCCGCGATCGCGATCGGCGGCGAGCACCGCGATGTTGCGGCCTCGCGGCTGCCTCCGGACGCGATCGCCGAGGCGATCGGCGAGCTGATCTGCGCGATCGTCCCCGATCCCGAGGGTCCAGGGCGCCGGGCGGCGATCGAGCGCGCTGTGCTCGACGCCGGGGCCAGCGCCGGACTGGGGACGAGGGTGGGCTGGAACGAGGCGCCGCTCAGCCTCTCGCGCGCTCGCGGCGCCCTGAGCCTCGCCGGTGGCTCACCCGCCTTGATCGTCGCGCGCGAGCGGGCGGGCGAGCTGCTGCTGCACAGCGACCCGCGCCTCGCCCAGGAGCTTGCGCGCGACCGGCTCAGCCCGCTCCGGGAGCTTCCGGCCGGATCGAGCTCCCGCCTCACCGAGACGCTGACCGTGTGGCTGGCGGAGCAGGGACGTCTCGCGCGGGTGGCCGATCGGCTGGGCATCCACCCACAGACCGCGCGCTATCGCGTGGGCCGCCTGCGCGAATTGTTCGGCGACGCACTCGACGATCCGGACGAGCGGTTCTGGCTCGAGCTGGCGATTCGGGTCCGCTGAGGCGCGTCGCGCCTCAGGCGGCGGCCGGGGGTACGGGTGCGGGCTCCGGTTCGGGGGCGGGGAGGTTCGGAACCTCAGGGCCAAGCGCGCCGGCCACCACCTCGTCGTTCCACACGTAGATGACCGGAATCGTGAAGTGCCCGGCCAGGCGAGCCCGGAACTCGATCATCTCCGGCCCGTCCCAGTAGCGGTACCAGTCCTCCTTGGACTCGAACCACGCCATCTGCGTGATCTTGTAGCGGTCATCTCGCGAGCGATGGACCGAGTACTGCGTCGCGCCGTAGCGGAGCACGAGCGGGGCGATGCGCGACACCTCGTCGGCGAACGAGTTGTCCCGCCACGCGGTGGCGTACCAGGGGACCCAGACGACGCCCGCCATGACCTATGCCCCCACCTCAGCCCGGATCGCGCCCGGACCCTCGGCGGTCTTGCCCTGACCCTCGTCGGTCGCCCCGACGAGGATCGCGATCTTGCCCAGGTGCTTGTTGTCGCGCAGCAACTGGTGGGCCTCGGCGACCTTCTCAAAGCCCATCGTCTGCCACAGAACGGGGCGGATCTTGGACTCCTCGATCAGCTCGTTGGCCTTGGTCGCCTCCCACGCGTTGGCGAAGTGCGAGCCGAGGATTTCCTTCTGGCGCATCCACAGGTACCGGACGTCGAAGTCGAGCTGGTAGCCGGAGGTGGCGCCGCAGATCACGACCTTCCCGAACGGCTTGACTGCGAGCACTGAGGTCGGGAAGGTGGCCTTGCCGACGTGCTCGAACACGATGTCGGGGGCGCCGCCGAGGAGCGACTCGACGTGCTTGCAGAAGCGCCGCGACTCCTTGAACCGCGCCTTCTCCTCCTCGCCGGTCTCGTGACCGCGTCGCATCATGCCCGAGAACTCGGAGCGGTTGACGTAGCCGATCGCACCAAGCTGCTCGATCAGCCTGCCCTTCTCCTCGCTGGAGACGACCCCGACGGCGTCGGCGCCGGTCATCTTGCAAAGCTGTGTGGCGAACACGCCCAGACCGCCGGCGGCACCCCAGATCAGGACCCGGTGGCCGGCCTGAAGCTTGCAGCGGTCGATCAGCATGCGGTAGGCGGTGAAGTAGGTCAGTCCGTAGGCGGCCGCCTCCTCCCAGGCCAGGTGCTTGGGCTTGTGCAGCAGCTGCTGGGCCTGCACCTTGCAGAACTGGGCGAACGAGCCCCAGCTCGTTTCATAGCCCCAGATCTGCTGGCTCGGGGCGGCGAGCGGATCGAGCCCGTGGACCTCGGGATCCTCGTAGGAGGCCTGGTTGCAGTGGATCACGACCTCGTCACCGGGCTTCCATCGAGTCACGCCCTCGCCGACCTTCCAGACGATCCCCGAGGCGTCGGAGCCGCCGATGTGATGGTCCTCGTTGGGGTGGTAGCGGAACACGGAGACGGGCTCGCCGAGCGCGGCCCACACGTTGTTGAAGTTCACCCCGGCCGCCATCACGCGGACGACGACCTCGAAGGCGCCGGGTTCGGGGACCTCCATCTCCTCGAGCTGGAAGGCGTCGGTCGGCTCGCCCTCGCGCTCCTGACGGATGACCCACGCGGCCATCGTTGACGGGAGCTCACCCGGCTCGGTCTCGACGGTTGCAACTTGGCTCAGATCGACGGCCACGAACGATGCCTCACTTGGTCGGGTACCCGGAAGAAGGAAGATCGTAAAGGAGTCAGCGTCCGGCGGGTCTGAACCCAAGCCGAGCGAGCGCCTGTGAGGGCGTCAGGCCGCGATCTCCGCCGGCACGGACGTCTCGGCTGGCTCCGCTGCGGAGGCCTTGACCTTGGCCGCGGAAGTGCTCTGGATCAGCGTCCAGGCGGCCACGCCTCCGATCAACGTGACGATCGCACCGATCATCAGGCCGGTGCCGAGCGCCGAGACGAACGCCTCGCGTACCGTAGCGACGACCTGGGCTGAAGCGTGGTGCCCGGTGGCACCGCCACCGCCCAGCGAATTTGCGATCGTTGCGCGCGTCGCCGCGGGAAGCTGGGGCAGTTTCTGGTCGATCTGCGAACGGCCGATCGCGGTCACCAGCGCCCCCATCACCGCAACGCCGAACGTGCCGCCGACCATCCGGCTCATCGACAGCACGCCCGAGGCGACGCCGGCCTTTGTCCGATCGACGGAGTTCATCGCGGCGGTGCTCATCGGCGACATCACCAGTCCCATTCCCAGCCCCATCAGGACGAACCCGGGGAGGAGGAGCCCATAGCCGGTGTGGATCGTGAGCTGCGACTGGATGAACAGGGCGCTCGCGACCACCGCCAGGCCGAGCGTGATCAGCGGCCGCGGCCCGATCCGGTCGGTCAGCCGGCCGGCGAGCGGGCCCATGCCGATGATGACCACCGTGGCCGGCAGGAAACGCACGCCAGCCTGGAGCGGCGAGTAATGGAGGATGTTCTGCATGTAGAGCGCCAGGAAGAAGAACTGGGCCAGCATCGCGAACGTCACGAAGAAGGCGACGAGGTTCGCGCCCAGGAACGTCCGAGAGCGGAAGAAGTTGAAGTCGACCATCGGGGCCTTGCTGCGACGCTCGATCGCGACGAACGCCGGTAGGGCGAGCGCGGCGATGACGAACAGGGAGATCACTCTGGCCGAGCCCCAGTGCCAGCGGTTGCCCTCCACGAGCGCGAGCACCAGCGCGGTGAGCCCGACCGTGATCGCAGCGATGCCAGGCAGGTCGACGCTCTTGCCGACGGTCTCATCGCGCGTCTCGCGGGCCGCGAACAGTGTCACGGCAGTCGCGATGATCGCGATCGGTGGATTGATGAAGAAGATCGCCCGCCAGCCCACCTGCTGGGTCAGAAAGCCGCCGACGACCGGGCCGATCGCCAACGCCAACGCACTGACCCCAGCCCAGGTGCCGATCGCCGTACCGCGCTGTTCAGCCGGGAACGCCTGAGTGATGATCGACAGCGTCGCGGGCATCATGAATGCGGCGCCGATCCCCTGAACCGCCCGGAAGGCGACGAGCGCCGTGTCCGTCGGCGCGAAGCCGATTGCGGCACTCGAGATTCCGAACACGGCGACGCCGAACAGGAACATCCGGCGGCGACCGAAGATGTCGCCAAGCCGTCCGCCGGTCACCATCAGCACCGCGAACGTGAGCGTGTAGGCGTTAACGGTCCACTCGAGCGCGGACAGCGAGGCGTGCAGGCTGCGCTGGATCGACGGCAGCGAGACGTTCACGACGGTGTTGTCGAGCATCACCATGAACAGCGCGAAGCACATCGCCCCGAGCGTCCACCAGCGGCTGTTCTCGTCGTTTATAAGGCGGTGTCGGTGGGCCATGATGCGATCGGTCATTCAGTGAGTCCTTCTGGTCTGCACGCCGCCACGTCGTCTCGCTGAAGCAGCTGCCCCAGGGCCTTGGCCAGGCTGGCGCGCTCGGGCGTGTTCAAGGTCTGGATGAACTCCTCGAGGCCGTTGAGCCGGGCGGCGTTCAGCCGGCGGATCACCGAGCGACCGTCGTCGGTCATCCGGATCCGCTTCATCCGCCTGTCCTCGGCGTCCTCGTTGCGCTCGACGTACCCGCGCCGCACTAGGTCATCGACCATGCGGCTGGCGGCTGGGAGCGATACGTGCACGAGCTCGGCGCCCTGCTTCAGCGTCAGCTCCTGCTCGGCGTCCTCGAGGTGGTGCAGCAACTTGATCTGGGTCAGCGTCAGCTCCAGCGCACCAACGGCCTCGAACAGGTCGGAGTTGCAGTTCTTGTGGAGGAAGACGACAACCGCGTAGAGGTCGGTGGCCAGGTCACCCGGGGCGAGGGCGGCGGCCGCGGACGCGGTATCGGCACTTGTGTTCGTTACTTGCACGCATGCAAGTATTGCATGCAAGTTCTATTTTGCAAAATGGAAGGGCCCTACGGCCTGAAGCAGCGTGCTGCTCGAGTTCGGCCTGCGTGGGCCGATGTGGAGGGAGGCCGACTGGATCTTCGCGGCCGTGGCGAGCTGGGCCTGGGACTGGCCGCCGGTTACCGTGGCGACCGTGTATTCGCCCGGAACACCGAGGTCGACCGTGACCTGGGCCGTCGCCTGGGGCTGGATCGGGCCGGTGGTGGCGAGCTGGCGCGAGGAGTTGCTGGTCGGGTGGATGATCACCGACTCGGCCTTGTCGGCCTGGTTGGTGACGATGAAGATGACCTCGCCGGCGCCGACCTGGCTCGGGGAGATGGACACGCGGCTGTTGTTGACGTAGACGGTCAGATCGACCGGGGTCGCCGGACGAGGCTTGTTCGCAAACTTGGTCGAGCTGCCACAGCCGGTGACGGCGAGCATCGCCACGAAAAGGCCGACCGTCGTCGTGCGCATTCTGGTTTCGTCTCTCCTCTAAAAGACCGCTGCAAAAGCCGAGTGGCCGATCCCGCCGGAACCCTAACTCACCGCGTTCCGGTGCGCGAGGAAGTCGTTGCCTGAGAACTCAGGTGGAGGTCTGATTGAGCGACTGACGGCGACGGTCGACGCGACGAAGCTCGGTCTGGAGCTCCGTCCACGATTCACGCTCGGCGCGCTCGTACTCCTCGCCGGTCAATTCGCGAAGCCGGTCGTTGTACGCGTTCCACGCACGGCGGGTGTCATCGTCGAGCTCACGAAGCTTGTCACTGTCGGGGGCGATTGCGGTCACGTCAGGACTCCTTCCTAGCTCTGTGGGAAGCGATGCTACCCCTGTTTGCGGTCGTCATGCCCCGGTTGTGATCGTGCACCGGCGTGCAGCCGCCCGTGCACGCCGTCCGGGCCAGGGCGTATCACGCGTGTCTTGGAACTGATCGAGCAACCGATCGCCACGGCCGAGTTCCTCGTCGTCGACACCGAGACGAACGGGCTGGCCGCCGACTCCTGTGAGATGACGGAGGTCGGGGCAGTGCTGGTCGGCGGCGGCGAGTTGCACGACCGCTTCTCGACCCTCGTGCGGACCCTGATGCCGCTTCGGCGCGGGATCCAGCGGTTCACGGGGATCACGCAGCAGATGGTCGACGATGCGCCCGAGCCCGGCACGGTTATGCCGGAGATCGCGGCTCGGCTGCGCGGCCGCGTGATGGTCGCTCACAACGCCCCGTTCGACCGGCGCGTGCTGCGTCAGGCGTTCGAACGCGAGGGACTCGAGTGGCCCGATCCTCCCGTGCTGTGCACGGCCGCGCTGGCGCGCAAGATGCTTCCGCTGCAGCGGGTTCGTCGGTTGGGGGCGGTCGCCGAGGCGCTGGGGATCGAGATCGAGGGCGCCCACCGGGCGCTCGTCGACGCCGAAACGTGCGCGCGCGTGCTGTGCGCGCTGTTCCCGAAGCTGTGCGCCAACGCGGTCACGATCTCCGACGCCGTCGCGCTGCTCTCGGCCCGGCGCCGGGCCAGGACCCCGAGGCGGGGGCAACGGCCCGCGGTACCCAGGCGACCGCCGGTCGACTTCTCCGAGCTGCCGAAGGACCCCGGCGTTTACCTCTTCCGGGACGCCCACGGGTCGACCCTGTACGTCGGCAAGTCGGTGTCGATCCGCACTCGCGCCCGCGCCCACTTCGCCCCCTCGACACCGGCCGCCGACTGGACCGCCCACGCCGAGATCGTCGACTACCGCGGGACTCAGTCAGAGCTCGGCGCGCTCGTGCTCGAGAACCGACTGATCAAGCGCCACCGCCCGCCGGGCAACCGTCGCCTGGTCCGCCGCGATGACCGGCTCGTCTACATCCGATGCCGCCTCGACATTGCCTTCCCGATCCTCGAGGTCTCGCCCAACCCGGCCGCTGGCCATGCGGTCACGATCGGGCCGCTACGCGGCCGACGCCTCGCACTTGAGCTGGTCGAGCAGCTCGACTCGCTGTTCGGATTGCGCCATTGCGGCCGCCGGCTCCCGCGGCGGGAGCATCCCTCGGCCTACGGGCAGATGGGCCGCTGCCTGTCGCCCTGTCTCGGCGACCTCGATCCGAACCTCTATCGGCGCCGGCTCGACGAAGCGCTGCGGCTGTTCGTCGACGGCGGCGACGCGGCCGACCGGCTGATCGGGCACGTGGAGAGGCAGATGCGCGACGCCGCTGCGCAGCGGCGCTACGAGCGGGCCGGGTGGCTCCGGCGTCGCGCTCGGCGGCTGTCGGTGATCCTCGAACGCCTCGGGGGCGTGCTCGAGGCGACGCATTCGCGCCCGCGCCTGCTGCTCGCTGAGCATCCGGTCGAGCCGCGCTTCGACGCGTTTTGGATGGTCTCGGGCCGCCTGCTCGACTGGGGCCCAGCGCCCGGCCTCGACGAGCTCGAGCAGCGCACGCAGGCCGCGCTCGTGCGCGGTGGGCGGACCGGCGAACTCGGTGCCCACGTGCCGCCCGAGGAGGTCGACGAGGTGCGGATCGTCGCCACCTACCTGGCGTCCCATCCCGACCTGCTGCAGCTGTCGCTCGACCCCGCCCCCGACAGGGAGCGGCTGCGGCGGTTCGCTCAGGAGAACGGCAGCTCGACGACCTCGGCCGGGGCCGCCTCGGCTCCGATCGAGACCGAGGACCCCGGCGGCGCCTCGCGGCGCACGAGCGCGAGCGCGATCGCCCCGAGCCGGGGCGAGGTGGCGACGCTGGCGAGCGCGCCGACGCTCTTCCCGCCGAACGTGATCGGTGCGCCGGGCTCGGCCTGAGCGCTGAGCCGCAGGCCGCGCAGGTGCCGGTTCGGCTTGCCGCGGTAGTGGAGTCGCGCGACCGTCTCCTGCCCCACGTAGCAGCCCTTGGTGAACGAGACCGCGCGCTCGTTCAGGCCGGCCTCCTGAGGGATCACGGTGTCGTCGAGGTCGACGCCGTAGCGGGGGCGTCCGTGCTCGATCCGCACGATCTCAGCAGCCTGAGGTCCCACCGGCACGGCCCCGGCTTCGACAAGCGCCTCGCTCAGGCGCTCGGTGTCGGCGGCGTCGCACAGCAGGTCGACTCCCAGGTCGGTTCGGATCGCCCGCGCCTCGATACCGGCCACCGTCAGCGGGGTGTGCGAGTGCTCGGCCTGCGGGAGCCCATTCGCGCGCGCAAGCGCGGGTGCCTCCGGCCCGATCAGCGAGAGCAGCCCGCGCTCGAGCGTGCGCTTGTGGAGCTCCACGTCGTAGCCGATGCTGAAGCGCCGGATCATGTTGAACAGCTCCTGGAGCGCACTGCGCTCGGTGTCGAGCAGGAGCTCGTGATCGGCGTCGAGGACTCTGAGGTCGCCCAGCATCTTGCCCTTGGGGGTGAGGAAGGCGGCGTAGCAGCCCGTGCCGGCGGTGAGCGCCTCGATGTCGTTGCTGACCTGGCCCTGGAGGAAGCCCTTGGCGTCCGAGCCGGCCAGGGCGAGCTTGCCCCGCTCCGAGCGGTCGAGCAGCCCGCAGTGCTCGGTCAGGGCCCGGTACTCGGCGGACAGCGCGTCGGTGGAAGTCACACCCCCAAATATAAGAACCGCGCGCCCTCCCGATCCGTCCTTGCCAAAACAGATTTTTAGGCGTACCATAACTTACGTGATGGCGCACCAGGAGTATGCGGGTATTTCGTCGGCGATCGAGGATTACGCCAAGGCGATCTACGCCCTGGAGGAGCGGGCGGGCGATTCCGTCAGTACGAACGCGCTGGCCGAGCGGATGTGCGTTACGCCTGCGTCAGCCTCGGGCATGGTCAAGCGGCTGGGCGAGTTGGGGCTCGTCGAGCACAAGCCCTACCGCGGCGTGTGGCTGACCGAACGGGGCCGGCGGGTCGCGCTCGAGGTGATCCGCCACCACCGGCTGCTCGAGCTCTACCTGGTTGAGAGCCTCGGCGTGCCCTGGGATCAGGTCCACAAGGAGGCCGAGGTGCTCGAGCACGTGCTCTCCGAGGAGCTCGAGGAGCTGATCGCGGCGAAGCTCGGCGATCCGACCCACGACCCGCACGGAGACCCGATTCCGACCCGTGAGCTCAAGATCGAGGCGACGAGCACCGTCACGATGCAGGTGCTCAAGGCCGGCGACCGCGGCACGTTCACCCGCGTCTCGGACTCTGAGCCCGAGATGCTGCGCTACCTGGCCGAACGAGGCATTGCGCCCGGCGCCGGGTTCGAGGTCGTCGAGAAGCAGCCCTTCGACGGCCCGCTGTTCGTCCGTTTTGACGACCATGTCCATGTTCTCGGCGGCACCCTGGCGCGCGCGATGCGGGTTGAGTTGAGCAGGTGACGCCGCCGCCCCCGCCGATCGTCACACCGGCGCTCGAGGGTGCCGGGGCCGACGGTCAGAGCATCGCGCTCGGCGTACCGAGCCCGCTCGAGCGGCTACTCGCGCGCGGCCGCATGCGCGCCACGCTGGCGATGCTCGGTCCCGCGTTCGTGGCCTCGGTCGCGTACGTCGATCCGGGCAACTTCGCCACCAACATCCAGGGCGGCGCCAAGTTCGGATATCTGCTGCTCTGGGTCGTGCTGGCCGCGAACCTGATGGCGATGCTGATCCAGTACCTGTCGGCAAAGCTCGGGATCGCGACGGACCGCAGCCTGCCGGAGATGTGTCGAGAGCGCTACCCCCGCTGGGTGACCTGGGGCCTCTGGATCCAGGCGGAGGCGATGGCCATGGCGACCGACATCGCAGAGTTCCTCGGCGCTGCGCTCGGGCTCAACCTGTTGTTCGGCGTTCCGCTCCTCCCGGCGGGAGCGATCACGGGCGTGATCGCGTTTGCGCTGCTCGCTCTGCAATCGCGGGGCTACCGGCGTTTCGAGCTCGCGATCACCGGGCTGCTGGGCCTCGTGTTTGTCGGGTTCCTGTACGAGACGTTCAAGATCGGGCCGTCCGTACATCAATCGCTCGGCGGCCTGATGCCCGGTTTGAGAGGGTCGGGGTCGCTTTATCTGGCCGTGGGGATCATCGGCGCGACCGTGATGCCACACGCGATCTACCTGCACTCGGCCCTGACCGGCGGGCGGATGCCGGTTCGCAACGACGCCGAGCGCCACCGCGTCCTGCGGTTCGAACGCCTTGACGTGATGATTGCCCTCGCACTCGCGGGGGTGATCAACTTGGCGATGCTCGCGCTCGCCGCCAAGCTCTTTCACACGAGCGGGCTCACGGGTATCAACACGATCCCGGCGGCTCACGCCGAGCTGACGAGGCTGGTTGGCGGTGGCGCCGCACTGGCGTTCGCGGTCGCGCTGCTCGCTTCCGGCACGTCGTCATCGAGCGTCGGCACGTACGCGGGCCAGGTCGTGATGCAGGGGTTCGTCGGGATCCGGATCCCGGTCATCGCGCGGCGGGCCGTGACGATGGTCCCGGCGCTCGTGATCCTCGCGCTCGGCGTCAGCCCGACGAGCGCGCTCGTCCTGAGCCAGGTCGTGCTGTCGTTCGGGATACCCTTCGCGCTCGTGCCGCTCGTGTCGCTCACCGCCCGCCGAGATGTGATGGGCGTCCATGTGAACCGTCGCGCGACGAGTGCGCTCGCGTTCATGGTCGCGGGGCTGATCGTGGCGCTGAACGTGTTCCTGATCGCGCAGGTGGTCCTCTAGATGGCGCTGGCCGACACCTTTACGGACATCCTCGACTCCCTCCCCGATGATTGGACGGATCTCGAGATCGACGTGCGGATCTTCGATGAGCGCCGGTACGTCGACGCCGCGACCCTGCTCGTCACCTGCAACGCCCAGCCCTACTCAAAGTACGACTGGCATTGGCGTTTGGTGATCGCGCATCGCTTCGGCCACGCCTCGGCGGTACCGGCTGTGCACTCGGCCCTGAAGCTGCTCGACGACGCGGGGATCGACGGCGAGCTCGCGGTCCGCGAGGTCCGGGCCGGGCGGGCCGAGGTGCTCCAGCTCTGGGGCCGGCCGGAGTCAGTCCGCCAAGAGTTCAAGCGGCTCCGCGCGCAGTAGTGGCGCGCGTCGCGGCCTTTATCCCTGACCTCCTGTTCGGCTCGAACGTCGTCGGCGCGCTGCAGGCGGCCGGGCACGAGGTGGCTTTCGTGGCCGACCCGTCATCTGCGGCCGGCGCCGACGTCCTCGTCATCGATCTGACCGCAGACGACGAGCAGCGCCTGGCCCGGGTGCGCCAGGACGCTCCTGCGGACGTTCGGACCCTGGCCTTCTACTCCCACGTGGACAGCGACGTCCGCGAGCGCGCCCAGGCGGCGGGAATCGACCTGGTCGTCCCCCGCTCGCGGATGGCCCGAGAGGGCGTCGCGCTGGTGGAGCGGCTCTCAGCTCCCGATCAGTGACGAGGTCCCGGCGACGAACCGGGAATCGAACATGCGGCTGACGTCCGGCTGGTGGCGGACGATCCCGAAGCGCGCCTCCCACCGGGCCCAGGCACGCAGTTGGGCCAGGTCGAGCTCGCCGAAGGCCCCGTCCGCAGCTACGAACGCGGGCTCGATCGCGCCCAGCTCGGCCGCGACCAGCTTCGGGTCGAGGCCCGGCACCTCGGACTCGAGGTTCGCCGCCGCTCCCTCTGGGTCCGTGAGGACCACGCCATAGCCGCGAACCAGGGCCCGGACCACGGAGTGGGCGAGCGCGGGGTTGCGGTTCAGACTCGAGCGTGTTGCACAGAGAACGAGCTCCGGGTAGGCGGGCGCGCCGTAGCGGTCGACCCGGAACACGTGGAAGCCGGGGCGGCGACGCTGCAACGCGACGCCCTCGTCGTTCCAGAAGGCGGTCGCCGCGGCGACCCGGCCCGAAAGGAGCGCAGGGACGGCGTTGAAGCCGATCGTCACGGTCCTCACGCGGCGCGGGTTCCCGCCCGCCCCGCTAACGATCGAGTCGAGTACCGCCGTGTCGCTCGGAACGCCGGTCACGCCGACGGTCTTGCCCTCGAGCTGTCGCGGATCGCGAATCGCAGGCGCGGCGATGACCGACGCAAGCGGCCGCTGCACGATCGCCATGATCCCGACGATGTCCTGGCCGCGCTCGCGCGCGATCGCCAGGTCGTGGATGTCGAGGATCGCGAAGTCGGCCCGGCCAGTCTCGAGCAGCTTGACCGAGTCGGTGGACGCCGAGGGCGCGACGACGTGGAGGTGGACGCCCTCGCCCTGGTCGAAGGTGCGAGCGATCGCCGTGTAGATGCCGGCGTGGATCGCGTTCGGCGTGAAATCGAGGACGATGGTGGCGTTCTGCTCCAGCGGGACCGTGGAGCCGGCGCCGCAACCGCCCAGCAGCACCGTCACGGCGCCCAGGATCATTGCCGCTCGGACCCGCATCGGCCGGGCACAATACGGGCTCCGTAGAATCAACCGCACCGCATGCGTCGCCGCGTTACGTTCAGCCGGAACCTCACGCTTTCGCTTTCGCGGACGTGCCGCTGCTATTGCAAGTACTGCGCGTTCGCGACGCACAGGCCGCATCTGCATTCCCCTGAGGAGGTGGAGCGGATCCTCGACGAGGCGGTGTCGAAGCGTCGTGTCAAGGAGTTGCTTGTGTTGACGGGGGAGCGTCCGGACGTCAGCGGGGGGGTGCGCGACCTGTTGACATCGTTTGGGTTCGAGGATTTCACGGCCTACGTGGTGTGGGTGTGTGAGCGGGCGCTAGAGCGTGGCCTGTTGCCACACACGAATCTGGGTGTGCTGGATCGCGCGGATCTGTTGAGGTTGCGTGAGGTGACGGCATCGCAGGGGTTGATGCTCGAGTCCGTGAATCCGGATCTGGTCGTGCATCAGGGTTCGCCGACGAAGGCGCCGGAGCGACGGATCGAGACGATCGCGGCGGCGGGGGAGCTGAGGATCCCGTTCACGAGCGGGATCCTGGTCGGGATCGGCGAGAGCGAGGAGGAGCGGATCGAGGCCCTCGAGGTGCTGGCGGCCCTGCACGAGCGCTACGGCCATCTGCAGGAGCTGATCATCCAGAACTTCGTGCCGCATCAGAGCTATTACGGGCGCGAGCCGGCGGAGATCGCCGACGCGGCGGCGCGCGATTACTGGCGCACGGGGGTGGCTAGCGGCCCGCACCTCGATGCGCCGGAGTGGGCCACGCCGGTGACGCTCGAGGACTGCAAGCGCCTGGTGTCGGAGGCGCGGCGGCTGTTGCCCGGTGTGGGCGTCCAGGTTCCGCCGAACCTGTCGGACTGGTGGGTCGATCTGGTCCGGGCGGGAGCCACCGATCTGGGTGGGTTGAGCGCGAACGGCGATCACATCTCGCCTGAGCATCCGTTTCCCTCGCCGTCGCAGGTGCGCCGGCGGCTGCGGGAGGAGGGGTTGGCGCTGACCGAGCGGCTGTGCGTCTATCCGGAGTACATCGACCCGGAGTGGATCGCTCAGCCGGTGCTCGACGTGATCAAGAGCACGTACTGGTCGTTCATCCCGCGCCGGGGATCGGGTCGCCGTGCCGAGGTCACTGTCTCCGATGACGCTGCCCCGCGGGCGGTCGCCAGGGCGCGCGAGGGTCTCGCGCTGAGCGCCGATGAGTTGACCGCTCTGTTCTGCGAGCAGCGGCCGGAGGTGATCGAGGAGATGCGCGGCGCGGCGGACGAGCTGCGGGCCGAGCTGGCGGGGGACACGGTCACGTTCGTGGTCAACCGCAACATCAACGTTTCGAACATCTGCGTGGTCGGGTGCGCGTTCTGCGGTTTCGGGCAGGCGCGTCGCTCCCCGGACGCCTACGAGCACTCCGAGGCGGAGTTCGTCCGCCGCGTTGAGGAGGCGGTCGAGTTCGGCGCCACGGAGATCTGCATGCAGTCGGGGATCCATCCGGATTGGGGGCTCGAGGAGTACGAACGGTGGTTGCGCGTGGCGAAGCGGACCGCGCCGGGGATCCACCTGCACGCGTACTCGCCGATGGAGGTCTCGCATATGTGCGATGTGAGCGGCCTGCCCCCGCAGGAGGTGTTTGCGCGACTGCGCGACGCCGGCCTGGACTCCACTCCGGGTACGGCGGCCGAGGTTCTGCACGACGGCGTCCGGGAGCGGATCTCCCCGAACAAGCTGCCGGTGGCGCGCTGGGTCGAGATCATCGAGGCCTCGCACGCGGTCGGGCTACGCTCGACCGTGACGGTGATGTTCGGTCACATCGAGGAGCCATGGGAGCTGGCCGAGCACATGCGAGTGGTGCGCGAGCTGCAGGAGCGCACCGGCGGGTTCACCGAGTTCGTGCCGCTGTCGTTCATCCCGTTCCACACGCTGCTCGGCAGAACCCACGGCGTGGAGGAGATCTCGCGCGAGGAGAACCTCAAGCACACCGCCGTCTTCCGCCTCGCCCTGGGCCGGACGGTGGCGAGCCTGCAGGCGAGCTGGGTGAAGATGGGCCTCGACGCGGCCACCGAATCACTGCGCTGGGGCGTCAACGACCTCGGCGGCACGCTGATGGAGGAATCGATCTCCCGGATGGCCGGCAGCTACCACGGCGTGATGCTCACCCCCGAAGACCTGATCGCGGCCGCCCACCGCGCCGGCCGCCCCGCGGCCGAACGCACGACGCTTTACGAGATCAGGCGCCGGTACGAGCTGCGCCGGGCGGCATGAACGTAGATACCGGCGCGAGCCCGGGCGGGCGGCCGGCGGCGGTCGCCTCGCTGTTCGCCGGCGTCGAGCCGCTCGAGGTGTTCGTGGAGCTGCTGGCCGAGATCGAAACCGAGACCGCGGCAAGTGAGTTCTACGACCGGATCTGCGAGGCGATCTGCAGGCTCACGACGATGCGGCGGGCGGCGATCTTCATGGCCGAGCCTGGCCGCCGGCGCGTGCGCGCGGTCGGATCGCACGGGACCTCGTTCGAGCAGCTCTCGGAACTCCGTCCGACGCTGGGCGACACGCCGATCGCCCAGCGTGCGCTGCTCGAGGACCAGGTCGTCGTGATCTCGGACGGGATCGAGGACGCCGTGCCGCCCGATTACGCCAACGTTCTGGGGATTACGACGCTCGTCTGCACACCGCTGAGCGCGGCCGGACGCGCCTACGGCGTGATCTGCGCCGATCGCGGCGGCGGCCGATTCGAGCTTTCGGACGGGGAGCGCCATCTCCTCTGGACCCTGGGCAAGACTGCGGCGCTGGTGGCCACGGCCCGCAACGCCACACGTCAGCAGGAACAAGCCCGAAGGCTCGCCGAACGGCTCGATCTCGCCCGCGAGATCCACGAGCGCGTGATGCAGCGGCTGTTCGGCGTGTCGCTCGCGCTGAGCGCCGCCTCACCACTGGAGACGAGCGAGCGCGAGCGCTGCCGGATCGAGATGCAGGAGGCGCTGAGCGACCTGCGCCGCGCGCTCGAGCGACCACTCGCGCCGCTGCCGCTGGAAACAGGGACAACACTGGCCGCCGAGATCGAGAGGCTGAAGGCGGCACGCGGGTCATCGCTCGAGGTCGTCTGGCCCGACGACATGACCGTGCCGAGCGACCTCGACCCGCTGGCCCAGTCAGTTCTGGCCGAGGCGGTGCGGAACATCGGCAAGCACGCTGAGCCGACGCGCGTCAGCGTCCTGGTCTCGCGCGATGCGGACACGTTCGCGCTCGAGATCTGCAACGACGGCGTCCGCTCGGGCCAGCGCGGAGCAGGAATGGGACTGCGCCTCGCGGCGTTCGAGGCTCTGCAGCACGGTGGCATGGTCGAATTCGGCGCCATCGACGGCTCGGGCTGGCGCGTTCGCCTGGTGGTTCCGCTGGAGCGGCTGTAGCCGTGAACCGGCTGCCCGACCGCAGGCTCCGGGTGCTCGTGGTCGACGACCACGACGTCGTCCACTGGGGCTTCCGCGTACTGCTCGGCGAGCAGCCCTGGGTCGAGCGCTGCCTGGCCGCGCGGACCGGGGCGGAGGCGCTCGCATTGACGAGGACGTTCGAGCCGCACGTGGCGCTGGTCGACCTGTTCCTCTCCGACGAGTCCGGCGCCGAGCTGTGCTACTCGATCCGCAAGACCTGCGCCTCGACGCGTGTGCTCCTGATCTCCGGCGCCGGCCGCATGTCGCCCGCGGCGGCGCGCGCTGCCGGCGCGTCGGGCTTTGTCTCCAAGGACCTCGAGGCGGCCGAGATCGCCGCCGCCGTGCGGATGGTCGGACTCGGCATGACGACGTTCGCGCCGAAGGCAGAGCAGCCCGCGCCTCTGCTGACCGAGCGCGAGCGTGAGGTCCTCGATCTGATCGCCGCGGGTTCGACCAACCGCGAGATCGCCGAGCGGTTGTACCTCTCCCCGCACACGGTCAAAGAGCACACGAGCACGCTGTACCGGAAGCTGCGGGCGCGCAATCGCGCCGAGGCCGTTCAGCTGGCCCAGCGGATTGGACTGCTCGCATAGGCGCCCGCACGGGCCGCTGGCGGTCGGCGCGGCTCGGCACGCCAATCGCTAGTCTGCCGTCACGATGCTGATGGTCATTGGAGTCGTCGTGGTTCTCGTCGGCGTGATCGTCGGTTGGTACACGGTCGCAGGCAGCGGGATCCACAAGCGCCCCTACGGGAAGAGCGATGCGCCGGGTGCCGGCAAGATGGATGGCGAGAGCCCGCTCGACTCCCCATGGCAGATGAAGGACTGGAGCCGCGGAACCTCATCGCGCCGACGCCGCCGCTGAGGCGAGGCTCGCCGCTCTCCTCGCCTGACGGTTCGGGCTGGATACCCGACACCCGGGTCCAATAAAGTGTTAAGCGACGAGAGAGGGGCGTTCGAGCGTCTCATCTCGTACGAGAGGAGAGCAGCGCTGTGATGTTGATCGATGTCGCGCGGCAAGCCGGGTCGCAGCTGATGCTGGTCTCACCGCCACGGCGCCGTTCGGCCACGGCCGATGACTTCTACGTCCCGCCGGACCCGCTCCCGCCCGGCGAGCCCGGAGATGTGATCCGCGCCGAGCCGATGGACGCATATCTGGTGCCCGGCGTGCGGATCCGCGCGCGAGCCTGGCGCGTCCTGTACCGGTCTACCGGCGCGACCGGTGAGCCGACCGCCGTCTCCGGGACTGTGCTCGTGCCCAGCTGGCGTCGCAATCGCACGCGAACGCTGATCGGTTATGCCGTCGGCACGCACGGCATCGGCGATGCCGCGGCTCCCTCACGCCTGCTCGGCCGCGGACTCGAGTGGGAGGCGGGGCTGATTGCGATGCTTCTCGCCCGCGGCTGGGCCGTCGCGATCACCGATTACCAGGGACTGGGCACACCTGGCGACCACACCTACATGGTCGGGCGCGCGCTCGGCCCGAATGTCCTTGACGCGATGCGGGCCGCCCGCGCGGTCTGGCCGACCGAACTGCCCGCGCAGGGTCCCGCGGCGATCATCGGCTATTCGGAGGGTGGCGCCGCCGCCGCCTGGGCCGCACAGCTACAGCCCGAGTACGCCCCCGACGTTCCGCTGGTCGCGGTGGCCGCCGGTGCGGCTGCGGCGGACGTGGAGACCGCTGGCCCGAGCCTCGACGGAAGCTTCTTCTCGTTCTTCATCGCCTACGGCGGGATCGGATACGCCGCCGCGTATCCGGAGCTCGACCTCGACGCCCACCTGACCCCGATGGCCCGCCGCGGGATCGCCGCCCTGCGGGAGTCCTCGATCCTCCAGGCTGCGCTGTTCGGCCCACGGTTCGTGCGCGCCTCGGACCTGACCCAGCCAAACGTGCTCGAGTTGCCGGAGTGGCGCCTCCGGCTGCGCGAGAACCGCCTCGGCCACATTGCGCCGGCCGCCCCCGTGCTGCTGCATCATGCCCGGCGTGATCAGATCGTCTCGTTCGAGCAGAGCACGGGCCTGCGGGACGACTGGCGCCACCTCGGCGCCGACGTTCGCCTGTATGTGACCCGGGGCGGGGTCGACCACATCAGCGGCGCGATCGCCGGTACTCCGATCGCCGTCGACTGGATCTCCCGCCGCCTGGAGGCGCAGCGAAACAGCGCGAAGGCCGGCCCGGCCGCCGCGGGCACCGGCCTGCGCAAGGCCGCCTAGATCGATGGACTCTCTACACGGTCGAAGGATCCTGATCACCGGCGCCGCTCGCGGGATCGGCGCCGCGCTGGCGCAGAAGCTGGCCTCCCGCGGGGCCCGATTGGCACGTTGTCGGGCTCGAACCCGAGCGCCTGGCTGAGGCGGCCGCGCGCTGCGGCCCGGAGACGTTCGTGGCCGAGTGCGACGTCTCGAAGTTCGAGGAGGTGACGGTGGCGGTCGACGCCGCTGCCGAGGCGCTCGGAGGGCTCGACGTGGTCGTCGCGAACGCCGGGATCGCCGCCGGTGGGCCGCTGCGCTCGCAGGACATCCGGTCATGGGAGCGGGTCATCGAGGTCAACCTGCTCGGCGTCATGTACACCGATCGCGCCGCGCTGCCGCACCTCGAGCGCAGCCGAGGCTATCTGCTCAACATCGCATCCACTGCGGCGGTCCTGCGTGCACCGGGAATGAGCGCGTACTGCGCGGCGAAGGCCGGTGTGGAGGCGATGAGCGACTGCCTGCGGATCGAGTCGAGCTCCCTCGGCGTGGACGTCGGCGTGGCCTACTTCCTGTTCCTCGACACGGACATGGTCCGTGACGCCGAGCGCGAGATGCCGATGCTCGAGCACGCCAAGGCGGAGATGCCGAAGTTCATCTCGCGCACCTACCCGCTCGACCCCGCGATCGAGGAGATCGTCGCCGCGATCGTCGGTCGCCGCCGTCGGCTGTCCTACCCGCGCTGGTTCGTCAAGGCGCTGGCGCTCCGCCAGCTGCTGGCCTCACCACTGGCCGAGCGCGCGGCGGGCAAGCGGGCCCCAGAGGCGCTGCGCGAGTACGAGGACCTCGTGGCCAAGCGCGGGGCGGCGGCGGCGTCCGCCACGGAGCGAACGCGCGAGGTCGCGGGGATCTAGTGTCGTGAGTCAAAAATTGGATGGCAGTCGAGCAGCCCCTGGCGGCGCTGCGCTGCGTCCTCGTCGCCTCGCGCAGCGCCGCTGCGCGTCGGCTCCTGCGTCCTTGCTCATCACCGCCAGTTGCCGCTCTTGGTGCCACCGAATTTTCAACTCGCGACACTAGGTGGCGGCCTCTAGACCTCGCGCTGGTGGCGCTCTGAGAGCTTGCGCCGCTGGAGCTTGCCCGTCGAGGTGCGGGGCAGCTGCTCGACGAACGTGATTTCGCGCGGAACCTTGTAGCGAGCGAGGCGCTCGCGAACGAAGGACTTGAGCTCGTCCTCGGAGAGCTCGGCGCCGCCGAGCGGCACGATCATCGCCGCGAGCCGCTGCCCGAACTCCGGATCGGGCACGCCGTAGACGGCGGCGTCGGCCACGTCGTCGCGGATCACGAGCAGGTCCTCGACCTCCTGGGGGAACACGTTCTCGCCGCCGGAGACGATCATGTCGTCGTCACGGCCGTCGATGAAGAGGCGGCCGTGGGCGTCGAAGTGGCCCACGTCGCCGCTGCTCATCAGCCCGTCGATCATCTCCTTGCCGGCACCGCCGCCGGTGTAGCCGTCGAACAGCAGCGGGCTGCCAACGAAGATCCTCCCCGTCGTGCCCTGCGGGAGCTCGAGACCCTCGGAATCGAGGATCTTGATCCGCACGCCAGCCGCCGGGCGGCCCACGGTGCCGGGCGCGGCGCGGAGATCGGACGGCGTGGCCAGGGTCCCAGTGCCCACCTCGGTCGACGCATAGCCGTTGAACAGGATCTCGCCGAACCGGTCCATCACGGCGGTCGCGAGCTCGGGCGGGAGTGGAGCGGCGCCGCTCACGATCATCCGCAGCGACGACGTGTCGTAGCGCTCGCGGGTGGCCGCCGGCAGGTCCATGATTCGGCCCAGCATGGTCGGGACGGCGAGCAGGATGCCCGCCCGCGTGCGCTCGATCTGCTCGAGCGTCGCCTCGGGATCGAAGCGGCGGCGGAGCACGATCGGCGAGCCCAGGCCGAACCCGAGCCCCATGCCGATCATCCCGTAGAGGTGAAACAGCGGCGGCGCGACGACGATCGGCTCGCCGGCGCGGGGCGTCGGGCGGATACGAGCCAGATCGAGCAACCCGGCCACGGCCAGCGAAACCGACGCCCGCGCCGAAACGGTCCGGGTCGCGCCCTTCGGTGTCCCGGTCGTCCCGGAGGTGAGCGTGATCGTGCGCCCGGGCGCCCGCGGGGGCGGCGCCTCGCCGGTGGCGACATCGATCAGCGCGCCGATCGTTGGGCGGCCGATCTCGGAGTCGACCCAGGCGATCACGCGCGTGCCCTCGAACCCGGCTGCGTCAAAGACGGGCTCGAACTCCTGGTCGTAGACGACGGCGGCGACCCGCTCGCGGGCCAGCACGTCGGCGAGCTGGGGGCCGGCGAAGTCGGTGTTGAGCGGGACGATGTCGCAGCCGAGACGCCCGGCCGCCGCGGTCGCCTGCACGAAGCCACGATGGTTGCGGCACATGATCCCGATCCGGTCTGTGGCCGCGAGGTCGAAGTGCGAATGAAGCGAGGCGGCGAGGCGGCGAGCGTCGCGGTCGAGCTCCGCGAAGGTCAGCGTGCCGCGCTCATCGATCAGACCCGGCTGTTCGCCGTGCAGCTCCGCTGCCGCAGCAGCGGCGAAGGCGATCGATCCACCGAAGCGGCGTTGGGCGAGCAGCACCCGGGCGAGCCGGTCGGGACGGATTGGCCGGAGCACCCTGATCGAGGCGATCGTGATCAGCCCGGCCACGGACTCAGCGGCCAGTCGTGCCGACGCGGCGGCCAGCGCGGCCGGTGTGTGCGTCGGGGGCAGTGGTGCGTGCTGCGTCCGGCGGCGGCTGTCCGGGTTGGCGCGCCGGGCGTGTCCGGCCAGCGCCGATTCGACCGGGGCCTGGGCGAGGTGATACATCGACCCCCCCACCCGCGCCCAGAGTGGGGAGATCGTGCGCGGCCGCTGGACGATCGCGCGGGCGACGATCCCGGCCGCCTCCTCACTGCTCATCCCCGGCAGGTAGTTCCACATCCGGAACGGCCCAAGCATCGGCGAGCGCACGAGCTGGAGGTGGATCGAGCTGGTCGTCACCCCATCGGGCCGGATCTCCGGCGCGACGCCGCCGAGCCACGTCTCGAGCGCCGATTTGGATGCGATGTAGGCGCTCCAGCGAAGCGGCGGCAGGTCGACGCCGACGGTGGCGACGTTGACGATGTGGCCGCTCCCGCGCTCCCGCATCGAGGGCAGCAGGCCGAGCAGCAGCCGCACTGGGCCGAGGTAGTTGACGTTGATCGTTCTCTCGATGTCGCTGAAGCGGTTATACGACTGCGAGATCCAGCGCCGGATCGAGAGGCCGGCGTTCGACACGACGACATCGACACGCCCGTGCTGCTCGAGCACCTGCTCGGCGAGGCGCCCCGCCGCCTCGGCGTCGGCAAGGTCGCAGGGATGGACGAACGCGGTGCCTCCAGCCGCGGCGATCTCGCTTCGCACCTCCTCGAGGAGCGCAGTGCGCCTGGCCACCAGCAGCACGGTCGCGCCCGCACGCCCCAGGCGCAGGGCGGTTGCCTCGCCGACGCCGGACGAGGCGCCGGTGATCAGCACGACCCTCCCGTCGACGGCGGCGCTGAGGCGACGGTCGTCGATCCCGGCGCTGGTCGCGCCCAGCAGCAGGCGGATCGGGCGCGGGAGCAGCTCGCTCATCGTCGACGCATGATCCACTCGATCGCAGGCAGCTTGACCGCGTGCGGCAGGTACCTGGCGGCCTGCATCGCGGTGCGCACCCGGAGGCCGGGTACGACCACCCGGTGGCCGGCATCGAGCCCCTCGATCCCGGCCCGCGCCGCTTGCTCGGGCGAGATCCACGCCGGCCGGGGAACGGCATTCTCGAAGCTCTGCCCGCCGTGCACCTCCCAGCCCGAGATCTGCCAGAAGTCGGTCGCCACCGGTCCGGGCGCGAGCGCGGTGACGGTGATGCCGTTGGGGCGCTGCTCGACGTGGAGCGCCTCGGAGAGCGTGAGCATGTAGGCCTTCGCGGCCGAGTAGCCGGCCGAATAGGGAAGCGGCTGCATGCCGGCGGTGGAGGCGACGTTCAGGATCGCCCCGCGGCCACGTTGCACCATTCCCGGCAGGAACGCCGTGATCAGTGCCACCGGCGCCTCCACGAGGACCCGGACCTGCTGGAGCTCGCGGTCCGCGTCGGCCTCATCGAACCGCCCATTGGTGGCGAAGCCGGCGTTGTTGATCAGGATCTCGACATCGAGCCCGAGTTCGGTGAGCCGGCCCGGGATTCGCCGGCGCGAGGCCTCCTTGGTCAGGTCGGCCGCCACCGTCTCGGCTCGCACGCCGTAACTCGCCGACAGCTCATCGGCGACCTTGCGCAGCAGCTCCTTGCGACGCGCCACCAGCACGAGGCTGTGGCCGCGGGCGGCGAGCTGGCGCGAGATCTCGAGGCCGATCCCGGCCGACGCGCCGGTGATCAGCGCTGCCGACGATGATGAGGGCTTCGGAAGGCTCATTCGTTTCTGCACGCTCTCCCGCGAGGGCTCAGAGCGCCGACCTTATCGCCTTGGCGCGAGCGCAGCGCCGCCGCCACCCCCCCGGCTGGGGGGAGCACGGGCGGCTGTCGCCCCCCGAACGGGGGGAAGTCTCTCCGGGCCCTGTATCCGCGACGTTCTGCGTGCGTAGGTTTCGGCGCATGGCTCTAACGGCGATTCTGTTCCCCGGCCAGGGAAGCCAGACCTCGGAGATGCGCGAGACCGTCGCGTCGGCCCGGCCCGACCTGCTCGAGCAGGTGCTCGACGTGGTCGGCGAGGACCCGTTCGCGCTCGTCGAGGAGGGCACGAGATACGCCCAACCGGCGATCTTCTGCGCCAGCCTTGCCGGGTGGAGCACGCTCGGCTCTCCCACCGGCGACGTCATGGCCGGCCATTCGCTCGGGGAGCTTGCGGCCCTCGTCGCCGCCGGGGCGGTGAGCGAGCGCGACGGGCTCGAGCTGGTCGCCCTGCGGGGGCGGGTGATGCAGGAGGCGGGGAAGGGCGGGATGATTGCGCTGCTCGGCTCCGGAGCGGCGGATCATGCGCCAGCGCTGGCAGAGGCAAACGGTCTAGCGGTGGCGAACGACAATTCGCCTGTGCAGGTCGTGCTCTCGGGTGAGCGCGCCGCCCTTCCGGGCGCCGCCGCGGCCGCCAAGGAGCTCGGACTGCGCGCGATGGAGCTGCCGGTCACCGGCGCGTTTCATTCGCCGATGATGGAGGCGGCGGTGCCGGAGTTCCGTGCCGCGCTGGACCGTGTCGAGTTCGCCGAACCGCGCGTGCCCGTGATGTCGGCCGTGACCGCGACGCCGTTCGACGACATGCCGGCGAGGCTCGCGGAGGCATTGACGATGCCGGTGCGGTGGCGGGAGACGATGCTCGCGCTGCATGAGCGCGGCGCCGGCCGGTTCGTTGAGGTCGGGCCGGGGCGCGTGCTGACCGGCCTGGTCAAGCGGACCCTCCGGGACGTGGAGCTCGTGTATGGCTGACACGGTGCTGGCACCCAGCCCCACGATCAGCGCGGCACGCGCAACCGAGAGGCCGCTGGCGTCGATCCTGTCGGTGGCCACCGAGCTGCCGCCGGACCGGCTGACGAGCGCGGAGATCGCCGAGCAGCTCGGCATCAGCGAGGACTGGATCCTGTCCCGCACGGGCATTCGCGAGCGCCGGCGGGCGGGCGCCGACGAGCGCCTGACGGACTACGCCGCGCGCGCTGGACGCACGGCGCTGGAGCGGGCCGGCGTGGACGGCGCCGATCTCGATCTCGTGATCGTGGCGACGATGTCCCAGGACGAGCTGACCCCGAACACCGCTCCGCTGGTCGCCCACGCGCTGGGCGCGAACCGCGCCGGTGCGTTCGACGTCGGGGCCGCCTGCACCGCGTTCCTGTCCGGGCTTGCGGTGGGCACGGCTCAGATCGAGAGCGGCCGGGCGGAGCTGATCCTGCTCGTCGGCGCCGACTTCATCACCCGGATCACCAACTACCGTGATAAGAACTCGGCCCCGCTGTTCGCCGACGCCGCAGGCGCCGTCGTGCTGGGCCGAGCACAGGACGGACGTGGGGCGATCGGTCCGATCGTGCTCGGCGCCGATGGTTCGCAGGGGGACAAGCTGATCGCCGATCACTCCGATCGTCTGATCCGGATGGACGGGCCCGAGGTGTTCCGCCACGCCGTGGCGAGGATGAGCGAGGTAACGCTGGAGGCCGTCGAGCGCGCGGGCTGCGGCCTCGACGACATCGATCTGTTCGTCTATCACCAGGCGAATGCGCGCATCACGAGCGCGCTCGGTACCCGGCTTGGGCTCCCGCACGAGCGCGTCGTCGACTGCATCGAGACGCTTGGTAACGCATCGGCCGCGACGCTTCCGCTTGCGCTCAGCGAGGCCAAGCGGGACGGCCGGCTGCGGCCCGGAGCGCGGGTTCTGTTGAGCGCATTCGGCGCGGGCTTCACTTGGGGCGGCGGCGTGATCGAATGGGGGGCCGATGCCTGAACGTGCCGGACCTGCGCTCGTGACCGGGGCCTCCCGCGGAATCGGGGCCGCGATCGCCCGCGCACTCGCGCGCGACGGCTGGCCCGTGGGCGTCAACTACCGTGCCGATCGCGATGCAGCGAACGCCGTCGTCGCCGAGATCGAGGGCGCCGGGGGCCGCGCGATCGCGCTGGCCGGCGACGTGACCGATCCGGCCGCGCCCGACGCGTTGTTCGAGGCCCTCGAATCGGGCTTCGAGCAGCCTGTGCTCGCGCTCGTCAACAACGCCGGCATCAGCCGCGACGATCTCACACCGTCGCTCGGAGACGAGGACTGGCAGGCGGTGCTCGACACCGACCTGACGGCGGCGTTCCGGATGACGCGGCGCGCGCTCAAGGGCATGCTCCGGGCACGCGCCGGGCGGATCGTCAACATCTCCTCCGTGGTCGGGTTGCGAGCCAACGCCGGTCAGGCGAACTACGCCGCCGCGAAGGCCGGGTTGATCGCGCTGACGCGCACCGCGGCGATCGAGGTCGCACGCCGCGGCATCACGATCAACGCGGTCGCGCCCGGCTGGATCGACACCGGGATGACGGCCGGCATCGCCACCGATCTGCTCGCGGCGGTCCCGGCCCGACGCGCGGGGACCCCAGATGAGGTCGCCGCCTGCGTACGCTTCCTCGTGTCAGAAGAGGCGAGCTACGTAACCGGGGCGGTGCTCTCGGTCGACGGTGGCCTGGCCGCATGAACCAAACCAAGCTAAGGAGACCCAATCCATGTCAACTGTGACCAACGAGCAGATCGAGACCCGCGTCATCGAGGCCCTCGCCAGCTTCGGCCCGGACGAGAGCCAGATCACGCGCACCGCGACGTTCGAGGAGCTGGACATCGACTCGCTCGACCTCGTCGAGCTGGCGCAGATCGTCGAGGACGAGTACGGCGTCGTGCTCAAAGGTGAGGACATGAAGGACCTCAAGACCGTTGGTGACGTAATCGACCTGATCGCTGCGAGGGCTGCTTGAGCCGTCGAGTCGTCATCACGGGCCTCGGCGCCGTCTCGCCCCTCGGCATCGGCGCCGAGCCGCTGCACGAGCGCTGGGCGATGGGCGTGTGCGGCATCGCCGACGGCGCGGGCGCCTGTCGCGAGTTCGAGCCGAAGGAGTTCCTGTCGGTCAAGGAGGCCCGTCGACTCGACCGGTTCTCGCAGTTCGCGCTCGTCGCGTCGTCCGAGGCTCTCGCGCAGGCTGGTTGGAACGGCGAGCAGCCGTATGACCCGATGCGGATCGGCTGCGTGATCGCCACCGGGATCGGCGGTATCAGCACCGTCGAGACGCAGCACGACATCATGCGCGAGAAGGGCACGCGGGCGGTCTCGCCGCTGGGCATCCCCGCCTACATGCCGAACGCCGCGGCCGCCGCGGTGGCGATGAAGCACGGGCTCAAGGGACAGATGTACGGCGTCGTCTCGGCCTGTTCAGGCGGCGCCCACGCGATCGGCTCAGCGTTGCGCATGATCCAGTACGGCGACGCCGACGCGGCTGTGGCCGGCGGCGCCGAGGCGACCCTGACGGAGTTCGGCTTCGCCTGCTTCAACTCGATGCAGGCGCTCTCCCCGACCGGGATCTCGCGGCCGTTCGACGCTCGCCGCGACGGGTTCGTGATGGGGGAGGGAGCCGGCGTCCTGGTGCTCGAGGAGGCCTCCGCGGCGCAGGCGCGCGGCGCCACGATCCTCGGCGAGGTGGCCGGCTACGGATCGACCTCCGACGCCTATCACCTGACGGCCCCTGAGCCGACCGGCAGCGCGGCGTCCCGGGCGATCGAGCTCGCGCTCGCCGACGCCGGCATCACCGCCGAGGACGTCAGCTACGTCAATGCGCACGGCACCTCGACGCAGCTCAACGACGCGGCCGAGACAGTCGCGCTCAAACGGTCGCTCGGTGAACAGCGCGCCAGGCAGATCCCCGTGTCCTCTACCAAGTCGGCCATCGGCCATCTGCTCGGCGCCGCGGGCGCGGTGGAGGCCGTGGCCACGGCGCAGGTCCTCTCGACGCGGGTGATCCCACCGACGCTCGGCTACGAGGTCCCCGATCCCGAGCTGGATCTCGACTACGTGCCGGGCGAGGCTCGCCCACTGCTGGCCGTCAATGGCGGCCCGCCGGTCGCGATCTCGAACTCGTTCGCCTTCGGCGGGCACAACGTCGCGCTCGTGCTCCGGGGCGCCGATTCGTGAGCGCCACACTTGCACGCGAGCCGACGCGCCGGCGCAGTCCGCTCGAGCGGCTGGAGGCTCTCTGCGACCCGGGAGCATCCAGGTCATCCGCTCGCGCGTGATCTCGCCCAGGCTCGGAGCCCGGGCGACCCCCGGCGACGGTGTCGTCGGCGGCACGGGCACGGTCGACGGACGGCCGATCGCCTGCTACGCGCAGGACGGCGGCTTCCTCGGTGGCTCGCTGGGCGAGCGGCACGCCGAGACGGTTGTGCGGGTGCTCGAGACGGCCGCGCGCGCCCGGATCCCCGTGGTCGGGTTCGTGGAGTCGGGCGGCGCACGGATGCAGGAGGGTACGGCGGCGCTCGCCGGCTACGGACGGATCTTCCGCGAGACCGTCGCCCTGACCGGCGTGGTTCCACAGATCTCCGTTGTCTCGGGCGCGTCGGCCGGGGGCGGCGCGTATTCGCCCGCGCTCACCGACCTGATCCTGATGACCGAGGATGCGGCGATGTTCCTGACCGGGCCCGGTGTCGTCCGCGACGCACTCGGCGAGGAGATCGATGCGGCGTCGCTGGGCGGGCCGCGTGTTCATGACCGCAACGGCGTCTGCCACCTCGTGGAGGCCGACGAGGAGGCCGCCGCGCTCCGAGTCAGACAGCTCCTGGGCTACCTGCCGTCCTCGGCCGAGGAGATGGCGCCGCTTTCGGCTCCACTGGCGCCCGCGCTCAGCGACCCCGGGGCCGCCGTGCCCTCCGAGCCGCGGCGCGCCTACGACGTCCGCGACGCGCTCGACGGCATCGTCGACCGCGACTCGCTGCTCGAGTTGTTCCCGCGCTGGGCCCGCAACGTCGTCACCGCGCTGGCCCGGATCGAGGGACGGCCGGTGGGGATCGTGGCCAACCAGCCCCGTCACCTCGGCGGCGTGCTCGACGCGGAGGGGTCGGACAAGGCGGCGCGCTTCGTGCGCTTCTGCGATGCCTTCGGCCTCCCGCTCGTGGCCGTCGTCGACACCCCCGGTTTTATGCCCGGCTCCCGCCAGGAGCGCGCCGGGGTGATTCGGCAGGGCGCGGGACTGCTGCGCGCGTTCGCCGCCGCGCGCGTCCCCAAGTTCACGGTCGTGCTGCGCAAGTCCTATGGCGGCGCGTACATCACGATGAACTCGCGCGACCTCGGCGCCGACCTGGTGCTCGCCTGGCCCCAGGCCGAGCTCGGGATCATGAGCGCCCGTGCGGCGGTCGGGATCGTGCACCGGCGCGAGCTGCGCGCTGCGGGCGACGTGGAGGCCGAGCGCAAGCGCTGGCCGACGCCTATGCCGACGAGCACCTGCGCGCCGACGCTGCTGCGGCCGCGGGTTTCATCGATGAGATCGTCGAGCCCGTGGAGACGCGGGAGCGTCTCGCGCAGGCGCTGCGCGCGCTGTCGCGGCCGCGGCCGCAGTTGTGATCCTCGAGGGCAAGCGGCTCGTGATCACCGGGGTCCTGACCAAGGACTCGATCGCGTTCCATGTCGCCTCGCGGGCACAGCAGGAGGGCGCAACGGTCGTCCTGACCAGCTTCGGACGGGCGCGGCGGCTGACCGAGCGGACCGCCAGCCGCCTCCCCGAGCCCGTCGATGTGCTCGAGCTCGACGTCAGCAATCCCGACGACTTCGACCAACTCGCCGCCGATCTGCGCGAACGATGGGGTGGCGTCGACGGGGCGCTCCATGCGATCGCCTTCGCTCCCGAGGACGCGCTCGGCGGGCGGTTCATGTCCACACCGGCAGAGAGCGCGCAGCAGGCCTTCGGCATCAGCGCGTTCTCGTTCAAGGCCCTGGCGGCGGCGCTGAGGCCGCTGATGGGGTCGGGGTCGAGCATCGTCGGACTCGATTTCGACGCCGGCGTCGCATGGCCGATCTATGACTGGATGGGGGTCGCCAAGGCGGCGCTCGAGTCGGTATCGCGCTACGTCGCGCGTGAACTCGGACCCGACGGCATCCGGGTCAATCTCGTCGCCGCCGGACCGCTGGGCACGATCGCAGCGCGCGGCATTCCTGGCTTCGAGCGGCTGGCCGAGCTGTGGCGCTCGCAGGCTCCGCTCGGCTGGGACGTCGCCGACCCGGTGCCGGTCGCCGACGCGGTGTGCTTCCTTCTCTCCGACCACGCGCGCGCGATCTCCGGCGAGATTCTCCACGTCGACGGCGGCTTCCACGCGGTCGGCGCACCGCCGGACCCCTAGTGGCGTGAGTCGGAAATTCGGCGCCACCGAGAGACGTCACTGGTGGTGGGTGGCAAGGACGCAGGAGGCGACGCGCAGCAGCGCTCCGCGAGCCGACGAGGACGACGCCACACGCCGCGAGGGGCGTCTCGAATGGCGTCCCGTTTATGACTCACGCCACTAGTGTTGGGGGCATGGAGCGGTGGTTGGAGACAGAGCGCAACGTGCGCGTGTGCGCGCTGCTCGGCGCGCTCGCGATCGCGTTCTCGAGCATCCTCGTTCGGCTCAGCCACGCTTCGCCCTCCACGGCCGCGATCTTCCGCTGCGCGTACGCGCTGCCGCTGCTCGGACTGTTCGCCTGGGTCGAGGACCGGCGCCACGGTCGCCGGACCTGGGCCTCCCGGCGGGTGGCGATCGCCGCGGGCCTGTTCTTCGCCGTCGACCTGATTCTCTGGCACCACTCGATCCGTGACGTGGGGGCCGGCTCGCGACGGTGCTCGCCAACGTGCAGGTCGTGCTCGTCCCGCTGGTGGCCTGGTTCGTGCTCGCGGAGCGGCCCGGACGGCGCGTGCTGGCCGCGCTGCCGCTCGCGCTGCTGGGGTTTTCCTGATCTCGGGCGCGCTCGAGCACGGCGCATACGGCCACAACCCGACGCGAGGCGCGATCTACGGGCTCGGCGCCGGCATCGCGTACGTCGGATTCCTGCTCCTGCTGCGCCACGGAGGAGCGGATCTGCGTCGGCCGGCGGGTCCGCTGTTCGACGCCACCGCGACGGCGGCGGTCGTATGCGTTATCGCCGGGTGCTGATCGGGGATGCCGACCTGGCGCCGGACTGGCCCGGTGCGGCCTGGCCCGCGACCCTCGCGCTCACCTCGCAGGTGCTCGGCTGGCCGCTGATCACGATCTCGCTTCCGCGGCTCTGGCCGCGCACACACCTCGCTGCTGCTGACGGTCGAGCCCATCGGCGCGGTGGTGCTTGCGGCGCTGATCTTCAGCGAATCGCCCGACGGGTGGCAGCTGCCCGGCGTCGCGCTGGTGCCGCTCGCGCCGATCATCGCGACCCGCTCTCAGGCGATCGCCGGGGCCTCGGCTAGGCGAGCCAGCGCCGCCTCCATGTCCGCCTCGGAGACCTCTGGATCACTCGAGCTTGCCGGCCAGGAAAGCGTCGTACGCGGCTAGGTCGAAGTGACCGTGGCCTGAGAGCCTGAACAGGATCACCCTCGCCTTCGCCTGCCTGCTTGGCCGCTTCGGCCTCGATCTCGACCGCCCGAATCGCGGCGCCGGCTCGGGCCCGGGAATGATGCCCTCGCAGCGGCCGAACCGCACCGCCGCCTGCGAAGGTCTCGTCTGGCCGTACGCCTGACATCGACGAGCCCCGCCCGTACGAGCCCGTACAGCATCGGCGCATTGCCGTGGTAACGACCCGCCCGCATGAACCGGCGGGGGCATGAAGTCGTGTCCGAGCGTGAATATCGGCATCAGCGGCGTGAGCCCGAGGTGTCGCCGAAGTCGTAGCGGTAGACGCCTTGGTCAGGGTTGGGCAGGCGGCCGGCTCGGCGGCGAAAAAGCGCGCTCTTCGTGTTGCCGCGCAGGACATCGCGGATGAACGGGAAGCGAAGACCGGCGAAGTCGAACCGCTGCTGACGCAGCCGATCACGACGTCCGGTTGATCGCCCGCCATCGCCATCTGGGCCGCCGCCTCCTGCCCGATCACAGTCTGATGCAGGCAGACGTGATTGAGGACCGAGCCGAGCGAATAGTTCGTGTCCTCCCGCTGCGCCGCAACCTCGACGGCCTCGGAGATCGCGATCCCGAGCGAGCCGGTAGCGTGCTCGGCGTTGGCGCGGCCCGCCTCCGTGAGGTCGCTTGGCGAGCGGTGCACGGTCGCCCCCCAGGTCTGCATCATCGAGCGACGGTAGGGCTTCTGGTCATAGCTCGATCCGACCATGAAGACCTCGCACTCGAGCCCGAACAACGCGCAGGCGAACGCCAGGGCTGAGCCCCACTGGCCGGCACCGGTCTCGGTGCAGAGCCGTTTGATCCCGGCCTGAGCGTTCTCGTAGGCCTGGGCGACGGCCGTGTTCGGCTTGTGCGAGCCGGCGGGCGAGACGCCCTCGTACTTGTAGTAGATGCGCGCCGGCGTATCGAGCTCGCGCTCGAGGCGGCGCGCCCGGAACAGCGGCGTCGGGCGCCATATCTTGTAAGCCTCGCGCACCGGCTCGGGGATCTCGATCTTGGGCTCCGGCGAGACCTCCTGACCGATCAGCGCCATCGGAAAGATCGGCGTCAGGTCGTCGGGTCCCGCCGGCTGAAGCGTCGCCGGGTGAAGCGGCGGCAGCGGCTCCCCGGGAAGGTCCGGGAGCAGGTTGATCCAATGCGTCGGGATCTCGCTCTCGGGCAGCAGGTATTTGACCGTGTCCTCGCTCATCCTTACCTCCGGGGCTCGACTGCTGGGCCGCCGCTGACCCTACCTGAACAGGTCCTCGCTTTCCGGCCGGATCAGGGCCTGCGCCCCGGGGCCGTCCTCGGGCGTGACGTGGCGCCCGGCGCCGGTCAGGACGACGGCCGGCTGCTGTCCGTCCTTGGTCCGGGCGAGGTCCGCTGCCGCCGCCAGCTCGTCGGCCACGCCGATCCATGTCGCCCTCAGCTCGCGCCCTCGCGCGTCGTGTCGCCCTCGCCAGTCCTCGAGCGGGCG
>CAVURH010000005.1:0-735243 GCA_963743725.1 uncultured Solirubrobacterales bacterium | reverse complement strand
GGGGCAGAGGACGAAGCGGTTGTAGCTCGAGTGCGAGAGGTGCTGGAGCGGCTGGCCGTCGTAGCGCGGTGGGAGGCGCCGCGGGATCTGGATGCGGGCCGCGAGTTGCGCCGCGCTCGGGATCGGGGCGGCGGTTCCGCCGGTGTCCGCCGGTGCGGGGGTGAGCTGTTGGGGGCTCATCACGCGGCCGCCGGTCCGAGGTCGCCGAAGTCGACGGTGACGACCTCGCCGTGCCCGTTCGTCGCCGGGCTGGCTGGCTCGGCGGCGGGCGGCTCGGGGGTGGGCTGGGCGGCTTGGTCGGCGACCTCGCCCTGGCCGATCCCGTTCTCGGGCTCGCCGTGGGCGAGGATCTCGCCGAGGTCGCGGCGGACCGCCTCGGTGCTCATCCGGGTCTGGTAGCCGTGGCGCAGCCACTGCTCGGTCTCCGGGGAGAGCGACGAGCAGGTCGCTCTTGCCCTGGCGGCGGATCGCCTGCACCTGCCTCGCGTGCGGGCCGATCGGCAGCACGACCGCCTCGAGCGAGGTGTACAGGTAGGCGCCGATCCCGGCGGCGACGGCGGCGCGCTTGCGCGCGTCGGAGTAGAGCGCCTTCAGCCCGGCGAACGAGCCCGGATCCATCTCGCCGAGGTCCTCAAAGACGGCGTCGACGTCGGGGCCGCCCTCCTCGACCGGGAGGGTCACGATCAGCCGGCAGGCGAGGTACACGCGGCGCGTGCCGGCGGGGACGAACTCGGCCGGGATCGACTGGAACTGCTGGCGCCAGCGGCCGGGCACGACCGCGTTCAGCCGCTGGATCACCGACTGGGCGCCGAGGTAGGCGGCGACCTGCGCGCCGGCGTACGGCTGGCCGTTGTACGGCACCTTGGTCATCGCGCGGAAGCCGATCGCGCCGGGCGCGAACGGGCGGCGGAACAGGGCGGCCGCCTCGGCGTGTGTGCGGGCGGGCGGGTTCGCCGGGGTGTGCGAGTGGTTGGACATGAGTCTCCTTTGAGAGTTGGTGTGCAGCGGGCCGGTCGCGGACGCGCACTGGTGCGGCGCGCCGGCCGGCGGTGTGGTCTGACCGCTTCAGGCGGCCAGTGAGCTCGGCATCTGCTGCAGCCCGGCCTCGGCGAGGAACCGGGAGGGGCCGCCGGTCGGGCGCCGGCCGCGCTCGGCGACGTGGGTGATCAGCAGCCGGTCCTTGGCGCGGGTGGCGGCGACGTAGAACAGCCGGCGCTCCTCCGCCAGCCGCTCCGGGTCCGGTGAGGAGATCGACCGCCACGAGGGCAGTAGCTCCTCCTCGCAGCCGAGCAAGGCCACCGCCTGCGCCTCCGTGCCCTTGGCGCGATGGATCGTCGACACGGTGATCCTCCGGTCGCTGGCGGCGTCGACCTCCTGGGAGTGAAGGCCGGCCGCCTGCTCGAGGAACCCGGTGAGCGTCGCGTCCTCGTCGTGCTCGTCGTGGGCCTGCGCGGCGCGGCACAGCGAGCGGAGGTCCTCGAGCACCCGTTCGGCGTCGCGGCGGCGGTCGGGGTCGGGGGTGTGGTCGCGCTCATGCTGGTAGTGGCGGACCAGCCCGCCCGGCATGGTCACGGTCGCGATCACGACATGGCCGGTCGATCGTCCGGCGGCTAGCTCGGTGCGGACCTGCTCGAGCGCCGCGCCGAACTCGACCATCCGCATGCGCGCGGCTTGGGTGCGGATGCCGTCGTGCTCGCCGGCGCGGGCGCTGGCAGCGATCAGGTCTCCGCGGTGATGTTCGCGCGCCCAGGCGACGAGCTTCGTGACGGTCGCGGCACCGATCCCGCGCCGGGGCGAGCCGATCGCGCGGCGGTACGCCTGCGCGTCGAGCGGGTTCTGGATCAGCGTGAGGTACGCGAGCGCGTCGCGGACCTCGGTGCGCTCGTACAGCCCGAGTGAGCCGAGCACGCGGTGCGGGATCCCGGCGTGCGCGAGCGCCCGCTGCAGCGGCTCCGTCGCGTACCCGGTCCGCGCGAGCGCGAGGATCTCGGCCGGCGGCGTGCCGCCGGCGAGCGCGTCCGCGATCTGGGCGGCGACCCAGTTCGCCTCGGCGTACTCGTTCTGAAACGCCCTGACCCGAACCTGGCCCCCGGGGCCGCGCATCGCGATCAGCGCCTTCCCGGCGCGGCGCTCGTTGTGGCTCACGCAGCGGACGGCCGCCTCGAGGATCTCCGCGCGCGAGCGGAAGTTCCGCCCGAGCACGATCTGCGCCCGGCTCGGATGCCGTTCGTGAAAGCAGAGGATGTGCCGTGGGTCGGCGTGCCGCCAGCCGTGGATCAGCTGGTCGTCATCGCCGCACACGCACAGGTTCCCGTCCGGGCCGGCGAGCAGGTCAACGAGCGTCGCCTGCGCGTGGCTGGTGTCCTGGAACTCGTCGGCCAGCAGCCATCGCCACCGCTGCCGCAGCCACGCCAGCCGGTGCGGATGCTCTGAAAGCAGCCTGACCGCGCACGCGAGCAGGTCGTCGAACTCGAACGCGTTGCAGCGCCGCAGCTCGGTCTCGCTTTCGCGCCACACCGCGGCGATCAGCGGCGCGCCCGGATGTGAGGTGGAGCGCTCGTATGCGTCCGGGGACAGGAGCGCGTTCTTGGCGCGCGAGATCTCGGCGAGCACCTCGGCGCTCGCGGGCTGCCCGTAGTCGGCAAGAGCCCGCTGGATGTCCCCGCGCTCGGCGTCGGAGAGCAGCCAGTCGATTACCCGGCGCATGTCCCCCTGGTCGTAGATCGTGTAGCGCTCGGTGCGGCCGAACACGCTCGCGTGCTCGCGCAACAGCCGCGCGCACACCGAATGAAACGTCGCCGCCATCACGGCACGCGCGACGGTCTCGCCGAGCAGGTCGGCGAGCCGCAGCCGCAGCTCTGAGGCGGCGCGGACGCTGAACGTGACCGCGAGGATCTCCCACGGCTGCGCGCGGCCGCTCGCGAGCAGATACGCCGCACGGTGGGTCAGCGTCCTGGTCTTGCCGGCGCCCGGCCCGGCCAGCAACAGCAGCGGGCCGGAGCCGAACGTGACGGCTTGCGCCTGCTCGGGGGTCAGTCCCGCGAGCAGGCGCTCGGTCCCGGGCGGCGCGTGATCGCGCACGCCCGGGTTGGCCTGGGTCATACATGCCTCCTTCAGTGAGAAGTTCGTGGTGACCGCGCTCAGCCGACAGCTGGGAGCGCGGCGGGGCGGCGTGAGCTCTGGGCTCAGCCGCCGGCAGCGGGCTCGGCGCCGTTGGGCGCGGGCGTGAGCGTGACCGTCCGCTGGCCGCCCGCGATCGGGCAGGTCCAGCGCGGCTCGCTGGCATTCGGTGCTTCGTTGCGGCCGAGCAGTAGCCGCACCAGGTTCAGAGCGTCATCGCGTGCTTGCGGCGGGCTCTGGTAGCTGGCGTCTCCGCGGCCGGCGAGGGTTGGGTTGATCGCGTCCCTGACGTGGACGACGACGAGCTCGGCGACCGGCGCGACGCCGGACCCGTTGCCGTTCGGAGTGCTGTCATGATGCCGACCGCAGCGCTTCGACGACGCGCCCGTTCTGAGCGCGGCTCTTGCGCCAGATCCCGAGCACCTCGCGCGCCTTCACGCGGTGGTAGGTCACGCGCCGGTCGATCGGCTCGACCTCGAGCTCGCGCTCGTGGCGCTCGATCACGATCGCGTAGAACACGCGGCCCATCCGGTCGCAGAGCACGATGTCGCCGGCCTTCACTCCTGCCAGCGTCATCGCAGCTCCTCCCTGATCAGCAGTCCGTTCAGGTGGCCGCGACGCGCCTCTTCGGTGACCTCCTCGAGCGAGGCGTCGCACAGCGCGAGCCCCTCCGCCGCCTTAGACAGCGCGTGCCCGAGCTTCTCGCTCGCGTAGGTGGGTTCAGGTCCGTTGAGTTGGACGCGTTGGGCCATGTCGGCAATCGCGTCGGCGGCGTGGATCAGCGCGTCGTCGACGCTGTACGTCGCGCGCGGCCGCGGAATCCGTCTGGGTCGTGTTGCCATCGCTCTCACTCCTTCGCTGGTGCTTGCGGTTGGTGGGGCGCTGATCGGGCCACCGCTCGGTTCGAGACCTGTCATTGGGCGTCCCCGTCCGGCGCCAGCTGCAGGTATTCGTCGTTCCACCCGACCGTGCCGCAGACGAGTTGGATGACGAGGTCGGCCTCCCAGCTGCCTGGACGTCTCGCGATCAGCGCCCGGCTGGAGCCGAGCTCGGCGGCAGCGGCCGCGAGAACCGAGGCGAGCCAGCCGCCGAAGTCATGCTCGGCCTGTGCCGCCTCGACCACCGCCGCGGCGGCGCGCTCGGTGTAGTCCTGCCTGCGTCCTCTCATCTTCTGCTCCCTCGCCCGGCGGCCCAGCGCTCGGCGCGCAGCTGGATCTGCCGCGCAGTCCCGCCGCGCGGGCCGAATGAGCGGACGATCTGCAGCAGGCTTCGTTGCCGCGGCGTGAGCCTGGGCTGTTGCCTATGCCGCGTCATCGCGACAGCTCCGTGTCGCGCTCATGGGCTTCGCCGCCCTTCGATCCGGATCCGCCAGGCTCCGCCTCCGCGTTGCTGCCGTCACCGGCCGCCGCAGATTCGCTGCCGTTCCCGGCGAGCAGCGGCGCGAGCAGCTCGAGCAGCTCATCGGTCGCCTGCACGGCTCGATCGATCCGCCCGAGCTCGGCCTGCGCCGCCTCGCGCTTGAGCAGCAGCTGCGCCCGCTTGTCCTCGAGCCGCGACCGCTCGGCGTTCACCGCACGTGTGAACCGCGGGGCAACCTTGGGTGCGTCGGGATGTTCGTCGGTCGCCGCCTGTGCGCCGTTCGTGTGCTTCATCGTGTGCTCCTTTCACCGGGTCGGCCGCTCGCCGTCCCGTCGTGGTCTTCGATTGGCTCGCCGAACGCGTCGATCACGTACGCGCGGGCACGCTTGAACGCCTCGCCGCGCAGCTGCGGGCCCCACGGCCCGCCGAGCAGCACCGAGGCGAGGTCGTAGATCGCGCCCCGCGCCCCGCAGCCGCCGGCGTGGCAGCGCCACCCCTGGCTCGCGTCCGTCCCGACCGAGCAGGACGGGACCCGGTCCTCGTGCGCCGGGCAGTGCACGAGCCCGTCGCGCGGGACGACGATCCCGGCGAGTCGCTCGAAGTACTCGCGCGGGCCGATCCGCTTGTACGGGTCCGGCGTTCGTCGCTCGGCGTCGACGGGCGCGGCGGCGAGTACGTCGACGGGGTCGGGCAGGTCGCCGACGAGCTGCCGGATCGGGTAGGCGGGCAGCGCGAGGTCGGCCTCGAGGATCCGGGCGTGCGCGCCGGTCTTGCCGTTCACGCTGCCGGCGAGGCGCATGCACCCGCGAGCGCTCCGCGCACGCCGGGTCGGCGACGTTCGGCTTGCCGTCCGCGCCGGTGCCGAGGTGGTGGATCAGCCGCAGGTGCGCGCGCTCGATCGGCTCGACCAGCTCGCCGGTCGACTCGATCACCCTGGTCGCCGGCAGCGGCTCGTCGAGCTTCCAGTAGGCGTGCGCGCGGCCGGCGCTGCTCTCGACGAGCAGATGGCACGGGCCGCTCGGCGAGGAACGCCCACAGCGCCGGCAGCCCGTCGGGCTCGGTCGACGTCGACCCACAGGAAGCGGGTCTCGCTGACCGCGTGCTTGTCGCCCGCGCGCCGCCGCCCGGACGGCCGGGGCGAGGAACACCTCCTCGCCGGCGTCGGCGTGCCGCGCGGCGAGCGCCAGCAGTGGCTCGCAGCCAGTCACCTCCGCCGGCCTGTCCGCCGGGCAGGAAGTGGTCGGCGCGGCGGCGGGTCGTGATCTGCAGCCGCCCGTCGCGCCGGGCGCCGGCGGCGAGCTCGACCAGCCCGCCGGTCTGCTCGTGCAGGATGCCGAGCTGCAGCGCGCGGTGGCGCTCCGGCGCGAGCGCCCCGGCGAAGACGCGTCCGTCAGCGAGCCGCACGCGGCAGCGCAGCCCCTCGCGCGCGGTGTTGGCGCGGTGCCGGGCGGGGGCGGCGGTGGCTGCGGGCATCGGATCCTCCTTGCTCAGGTATGGGCTCGCCGGCCGCCGGTCCCGCCCCGGGCTCGGAGCCGCCGACGGTGGCCAGGTAGTCGCGGGCGATCGCCTCGGCCTGCGGGCGGCCGTCCTGGTCGTCGGCGAGCGCGTCGACGACGTGCGCCGTGTCGGCGTCGACGTCGAGGTCGAGCACGTGCCAGTCGCCGTCGGCGGTCTCGCGGACGACGAGCTCGTGCCGGGCGCCGTCCGCGTCGCGGTAGCTCCCGATCGCGGGTTCTCTCATCGTTCCTCCCTTCGGTTGTCAGTCGGCTCGCCGCGCGCGGGTCAGGTCGGCGGCCTCCTCGAACCGCGCCGCGACCGCGAGCAGCGCGCCCGCCTGCTCGGCGAACAGGCCGGGCAGCGGCCCGTCGAGCGCGATGAACGTGTAGGCGGCGTGCAGCAGCGCGCCGGCGGCGTCCTCGAGCGCCGCGGCGCTCGTGCGCGAACAGCCCCTCGACCGTGCGCTCGCGCGCGAGCGCCGCCCGCGCGCGCCGGCCCGCTCGGCGGCGAGCTGCTGGTAGAGCGCGACGACGCTCGCGCGGCGTCGGGTCGCCGGTCGCTCATCGGACCGACGCGGCGGCTTGCGTCCGATGCAATTCCCCGTCGATCAGCCGGTAGCCGACGCCCCAGACGTTGATCACCAGCTTGTCGTCGCCGTCGCCGCACAGCTTGCGCCGCAGCCGGCGACGCGTGGCTGTCGAGCGTGCGCGTGTGCCCGAACGTCTGCTGCCCCCAGACGCCGCGCATCAGCTCCGCCGCGCGTGAACACCCGGGTCGGCTCGCCGGCGAGCGTGACCAGCAGGTCGTACTCCTTGCCGACAGCTCGACCGGCCGGTCGAGCACGCGCACCTCGCGCGAGCGGACGTCGATCACGATCGGCCCCGCCCGCAGGATCCGTGCCGCCGGCGCAGCTCGCGAGCGCCGCAGCACCGCGGCGATCCGGGCGCGCAGCTCCGGGTAGGCGAACGGCTTGCGGACGACGTCGTCGCCGCCGCGCTCGAGCACCCGGATCCGCTGCAGCCGGTCGGCGTCGCGGCTCAGCACGATCAGCGGCGTGTCCGGGTCGACCCGGCCGGCGAGCCCCTCGCCGGAGCGGATCGCGTCGACAGCGCCAGCGTCTGCCCGTTGACGTCGACCAGGATCAGGTCCGGATGCGCCGTGCTCAGCAGCGCGAGCGCCTTCGCCCGGTCGGGCGCGACCAGCACCCGGTAGCCGTCGGCGGTCAGGTTGTCGGCGAGGAACGCGCGCGTGGCGTCGTGCTCCTCGGCGACGAGGATGGTCGTGAGTGAGGTAGGTGTCATGGTTCGCCACCTCCTTGGGTGGGTTGAGGAACGATGTGCGTCGAGCCCGTGGCTCGCCGGGGCGAGCCAAGCTGAGAGGGCTGGCCCGCGGCGCGCCGCTTGGGAGCGGCTGGACTCGCTTAGAGTCGTGGCCTGCATGACCGACGAGCCCGACCCGAAGCCCGTGCCTGCGTGGTTCAAGCTGGTCGGTGCGACCGACAGCCGGCTGGCCGAGTTCTGGGCGCAGGACGAGCCGTTCAACTTCACCGAGGTCTGGTTCCCGTGGAACAAGTCGCCGAGCGACATCTGGCGCCCGGGACGGCTGATCCTCTATGCAGTCGGGTGGGGAGTCCTTGTCGCCGAGCAGGAGGTCGACGGGCCGCCGCAGATCAAGCCGCGGCGGGGTCCGCCCGGCTCACCGACGAATCGCTGGCCCCACCGACTGGCGGTCAAGACGCTCTATTACTGCTCGCCATTGACGACCGCCCCAGAACTGCGGGAACACGCACCCGAGTTCGCCGACCGCTATGCGAAGCGGTTCTGGAATGGCTCGCACTGGCGGATCGACGATCATGAATACCAGCTGCTGTCGGGAATCATCCGCGCCCACGGCCAGCCGTACGAAGCGGATGACTGACCGCCGGCCGGCTGGGCGCACCACTCGAACGCGCGCCCGAGCCATCTCATCGATCGATCAGAGGAACCGCGCGACCGCGGGCTCCCACGGCGCAGCGATCAGGTCCTCGGCCGAGAACCACTCCGGGATCGCTTTCCGTTGGCGGCGCTCGCGCCGGCGCTGGCGTGCTCGCTCGTACGGTCCGTCCTCGCCGATCACGGCCGCGTGCTCGGCCAGCGTGAGCGCGTCGACCAGCTCCAGGCAGACCGGATCGGTCGGGTCGTAGTCCTCGATGCCGCAGTCGTAGGCGACCGCGGACAGGATCCGTGTTGACGGGGTATGCACTGGAGTAACCTCCTGGGGTCCGGCCCCCGCGTCACCGCCAAGTGATCTCGCGAGGGCATGCCTGGTCTCCACGGCCGTCCCGACCGGGGCGGCCGTACTCCTGGTTGAGTGGTCGCGGCCCTTTGTGGCCGCTTAGGACGTGGTTGCTGCCTCAGCGTGAGCTCCGGTGAGGGCTCAGGAAGCCGAGTGCGTGCCCAGTAGGGTGCAGCTCCCTTGCTGCATTTTGGGCGCCGGATCAGTCCGGACTCGTTGAGAGCGATATGCCACCTGAGCCAAGACAAGACCGTGGTCAGTAGCATCCGCACCGGTATCGCCGGCGAGTTCTTCGTCGCCGCCGACTGAGCGCAGGTCGATCGCGACTTCACGGCCAAGAAACGCCGGACGTCGATGTGCCTCGCTTCGCGTCCGACCGGCGATCTGCATGCGCGCATTCAGGTCAAGCCCCGGACCCCCGCGTACGCCTACGCGCACCGGATCGGTAAGGAGCTCAAGCTCGTCGGACGAGGGAGATTTCCGCGTGCTAGTGGACCTGGGTGCTGAAAGGAGGTCCGGCGGTACTGGATCATCCCCACGTCCGCGCCGTCGAGCTGATCACCAACGAGCAAATCCGGTCACCAGCATCCACGAGTTTGAGGGCCGCGGGACCTTGGCTGACGACGCTGGCTATGACACTGCTGCGGGAACGCGTGGGGTGTGGTCGTGCCCTCGATCAGGCTGTACGGATCGGCGTCCGGTCCGGTAAACGCGTCGCCGTGTTGTTCAAGGAGAGCGTCGAGCTTCTCGCGTTCCTTCCCCAGGCGGTAGCGAGCCAACTGGCGGAACGGATCGTGGTCGGGGTTCTCGCCGCAGGTAGCGGAAGCTCGCAATGTCTGTCCTATCGCCGCCAGGCGTCGCTGTCGTTCACGGAACCGCTGCGGCTGTTGATTCGTCCAGCGCAGCCGCCGATTTGGGTGTGGTTTGTGTTCCCAGCAGAGCGTCAACAGATTCAGACCTCGTGCGTGCAAGTCTGCTCGGACGCGAACGGCAAGCCAGTAATGAGCCGGCTCTTCTCCATGGATCTTTCGTCGAGCTTCTCCAGCCGTTCCGTCCGGGTGAGCTTCTCGAACCCGTCGCCTAGCCTCGATTCGTCGGTAACCGTCGCGTGACACTGCGGTCGGGCTCGGTGTGGGTGTCGGTGCTCGGGTTGGTTGTTGGGGTTGGCGCCGGCGGTGGTCGCGGTCGTGATTGGCCTGCTTCTCGTCGCGGCCGCGGCCGTTTTCGGGTAGCCGTCAACGTCGAGTCGCGGCGATCGTCGTCGTGGGGTCCGCGCGGGCTGTTCAGCCGGGTGGGGGGAGCGCTTGCAGGCGTCCGAATGCGCGGAGGATCGCGTCGGCCCAGGGCCAGTCGGCGGGCAGGTGGAGGGTCACGCGTCGGGCGTGGCGGGTGAGCTGCCCGGCGACGTGCAGGATCCGGTAGCGCAGCCGCTTGGGCTCGCAGAGCCGGTGTTCGCCGTCGAGCGTGAGCAGTTGCGTCCAGACGGTGATGTCGTGGGCGCACAGCGCGAGCTCGAGCCACGCGGCGTTCGCCTGGAAGGAGTGGAACGGCAGGTAGTCGGCGCCGGTCGCCTTGAGCGTCTTGACGCGATCCTCGACGTGGGCGTGCTGGCGGTGGAGGACCTCGAGCGCGGCGATGTCCTCGTCGGTCTGGTCGGTGATGAAGCACTGGAAGCGATGCCCGTCCAGGTCAGTGAAGGTCAGCTGCGCGCCGGGGTGCGGGCGCTCGCGCCGGCAGATCAGCCGGGTTCCCTCAGGCCAGCCTTCGAGGTTGACCTGGCCGGTCAGCTCGGTCACCCACGCCCCGTCGCGAGGCTGGCCGTCTTGGTCGATCGCCGGCTGCCACGCGGATTCTTCGAGGTCCAGCAGCGCCCGGCGGACCGGTTCGCTCAGCGGGTAGCCGAACGAGAAGCGGATGCCGGTCTCGCTCAAGGCGTCGGCGAGATCATGGCTGGCGCCGGCCGAGTCCGAACGGACCAGGATCTCCCCTCGAGCGCGCTCTGGGGCAGCTGCTCGAGCGCCAGATCCAACAGCTCCAAATGGTCCTCAGCGTTGTTCGCGCCGGCGTTCCCCGGCCTGAGGATCCCCGCGAGCACCTCACGCCCACAAGTGACCAGCAGCGGGTTAAAGCCGAACCCGCCCTTGTAATGCCCAGCCGCCCGCTCCTTCTCGGAGTGCACATCGATCGGGGTGGCGTCGAAGTCGAGGATCACCCGCTCCGGCGCGGCTCCCGCCGCCCAAGCCCGCGCCCGGGCCGCCGCTCTCGCCGCGCGGATCCCAGCCAACTCGCGCTCGCCGACCGACAGCACCACCCGCCGCGCCGTCGACACCGACGCTACCTCCCCGAACAGCGAGGACTGACCGGCGAGCGCCGCCACATCCGAGACGCACCGGCCGCCGTCAGCGAGCATCACCGCCAGGTCGCCGAACACCCGCCCCGGTCGATGGCCGCCACGACGCTCCCGCGTGACCTCGAGCGCGTCGCACAACCCGTCCGTGAGGCCCACCCGATCAGCGACCAGCGCCAGCAGCGAGGTCCCGGCACGAGACGACAAACCCGTGCCGTCCGCCCTGACATCTACGGTCTTGACACTCCAACGTCCCATCACCTTCAAGGTGAACCTCCTGAGCGGGGGGATCGACGAACCGCAACCGGATCCTCCCTGCTCAGGCGGACGTTTCAGCCCGCCGCCCACCTACGGCCCCAGGCCTACTGACGAATCGAGGCTAGGACCTCTTCGAACTTGAACTCAGCCTCCAGGTGCTTCGCTGTCACAGTCAGCTTCAGCGCCGCGAGTTGATTCGCATCGGTCTCGGTCATCCCGCGGCGCCGGACGGTCTCGGCGATTTCCATAAGACTTGTTCGCAGCCAGTATCTCCGAGAGGCGCTCGCGGTCCTTGTCGCGGACCATCCCACCGAGGGTGTCGCTGATCTCGGTGAGTTGCTCGGCGATGTGGTCAAGCTGCTGGCTCAGTGCCGCCGTCACGGCGAGCGTTGCCGCGTTGGACGCCACGACCGCCTGGGCGCCATTTCGATCGAGCCGCATCACGTGGCTGATCTTGCCTTTCTCGCCCTTCACGATCCCCAGCATGTTGTGAGCCTTGTCGTAGACCGGCTTGCCCTTGTCGAGATGCTCCATCGTTCCTTTGACAGGGCGACGATCCGACCTGAGTCGATCCCACGCTGCGCGCGGCGATTCGCCTCGATCCCTCCGCTCGCCATCGCCGAGCGCACCAGCTGTGGGAGCGCACCTCCGGCGCCTGGCGCGGACCGGCTGCTCAGCCCGCTCGCGTCGAGCACGCCTAACGCCTGCTCCGTGCCGAGCACGAGCGCTTCATTGAGACGATTCGGAAGCGGGACGAGCACGAGCTCATCGCTTTCGAGTGGGCCGTCCGCCATCGGCGCTGCCACGTTGTCGTTCTCATGCGCGCGCTTGATGAGTTTGAAGTTGGTCCGCGACCGCGAGCGGCTGAGGCCACCGCGAGCACGATCACGAGGAGCACCGCAGCCATCACGCTGATTACGACCGGTGTACTCACCGGACGTACCCTAATCGCGGAATAGCGGGATGGCCAACGGCCCGTGGCCCACAGCTACGCTGCGTCCCGGTGAGCCACCGCGAGTCACACCCGACCTTCGTCCCGCCGATGCTGCTGACCGCCGGGCCGTGCCCTGCGGCGGGGCGTGGACCCTCGAGGTGAAATGGGACGGCTGCCGCGCGCAGCTCCGCTACGACGGGCGCGCGCCGACGCTCCGCACGCGCAACGGCCGCGAGTGCTCCGAGGACTTCCCGGAGCTGACGGATATCAGTGACGCGCTCGGCAAGCGCCGCGTCATCCTCGATGGCGAGCTCGTGTGCCTCCGCGACGACGGGCGCCCCGACTTCGCGCGGCTGCGCCACCGCCTCACCGGAAGCCACGTGAACCGCCATCCTGTCGCTGCTCCAGGTCTTCGACGTCCTCCACCTCGACGGCCGCTCGACCCGCGGCCTGCCCTACCGCGAGCGCCGGGCTCTGCTCGACGAGCTGGCACTCGACGGCCCGGCCTGGCGCACACCCGCCAGCATCGTTCTCGAGCGGTCAGAGGCATTCGTCGCCGAAGTCGCCGGCTCGGTCTCGAGGGCGTCGTCGCCAAGCGCCTGGACTCGCGCTACACGCCGGGCCGGCGGACGCCGCCTGGATCAAGCACAAGCTCCGCAGAGACGAACGCCTGGTGGTCACCGGCGTCCGCCGCCGCCCGGACGGCAGGACGGAGGCGCTGTTCGTCGCCCGCCAGCTCGACGACGGCTCGCTGATCCGGGCGGGGTCGATCGAGCTCGGGCTCCGGCCCGATCTGATGCAGGAGCTCGATCGCCGGCTCGCCGAGCTGCCCGCACGTCGCCGGGGCGCCGTCGCCTGGTATCCGCCGGAGGTGTCGGTGGTTGCATCCGTCCACGGGCTCCCCGACGGCGCCGTCCGAGACGCCGTGCTGCGCGAGATCGTGCCCGGCCACCGATCGGCCGACGGCCGACGGCACGAGACGCGCCCGCTGCCCGCCGCCGTCGCCTCCCGATGACGGGGGAGCCGCGGCTCACCGTCGAGATCATCCCGACCAGCCTGCACGGCAAGAACCCACGGACCGTGATGGGCCGGGCGATGTGGGAGCGGCACCGTCAGCGGGTCTGCGAGGCGGCCGGCAACCGCTGCGAGATCTGTGGCGGCGTCGGCAAGCGCCACCCGGTCGAGATCCACGAGCGCTACGAGTACGACGAGACGAGCCGGCCTCCCTGCCAGAAGGTCGTCGGACTGATCGCCTTGTGCCCGGACTGCCACGCTGTCAAGCATCTGGCGCGTACGCGGCTGGTGGCCAGGCAGCAGGGCGATCCATCGATCTACGAGAACGCTCTCCGCCACCTCGCGCGCGTCAACGACTGGGACGACCAGCGGGTGCGGGACTACCTCGCCGAGGTACAGGCGGAGTTCCGCCGGCGCGAAGCACTCGGAGAGTGGATCCAGGACTTCTCGCCCCTGCTCGGCACCGTCCCTTGAGCGGCGCGGACACCACGGCCTCGTCGGCCGACGGCGTGTACGATCGCCCGCCCCTACTCTGCGAGGAAGTTGAACGTGATCGACCGCCTGCGTGAACAGATCCAGGAGCGCCTCGACCAGCTTGTCCAGCGAAGCCGACCGGCTCCGCAAGGCGCTCGCCGCGCTCGGCCCGCGGATCCTCAAAGGCGCCACCGGCCACGCCCGCTCCTCGCGGCGGCGCGACGACTACGCGCAAGCGCACCTTCACGGTCGAAGCCGACGCCGACCCGCCCGACGAGCACGGCGGCGACGGCTCCCCTCGACGCACGCCGCCGGGCGCGACCAAGGCCTCCGTCCTCGCCGCACTCGCCGGTGGCGAGGCGATGACCGCAGGCGAGGTGGCCACGAAGGCGGGCCTCGCGCGCGCGACCGTGTCGACGACGCTCTCGAAGCTGGCGAAGTCCGGCGAGGTCGAGAAGGCAGAGCGCGGCTACCGGCTGCCACGCCATCCGGACGACGCCTTCCTCCTCGGACGTAGCAGCGCCGACCGGGCTCCTGTTCAGCCCGGAGGGCGGCGCTACCGTCGCCTGGTGCTCCCGCTCGGCTTCAGGTTCGACGTCGACGCCGTGATCGTCGGCGGCGTCGCCCACCGCGCGGACTGCGACGAGCTCCTCGCGACCTGCCGCCGGATGCGGTCCCGGTCTCGCGCGGCGGTGTCCATCGGGCCGAGCGCTGCCCGCGGGAGTGCCCGCGCTGCCGACCGCCGTTCGAGACGCTGCTCACCCATCAGCTCGAGCGCCCGATCGAGGCGCTCATCGGCTGACCGCGCCGCTCACGCGCTTCCGGTCGCGCGTGCCGCTGATCCGCCGCAGCGCGCCGATCAGCCCGACGTGCCCGACAGCGTGCGCGAGCTGGGCCCGCCACCCGGGCTCGAGGTAGGGCAGCAGGTCGAGCTCGCCGGAGTCGTAGGCGCGATGACACGGCGGCGGCAGAGCGGCACGACGCAGAGCGGGTCCCCGCACCCGCCGAGCGACCGCGGGATCAGGTGCGCGGGGTCGACGCCGCTGCGTCGCGCCGCAGACGATGCAGGCCCTGCCGGCGACGGCAGCCGCTGGCTGTCGGTCGCCGCCATCGACGGCGTTCGCTGCAGCGGCGTCGTTCGGCGCAGCGGTGTGCGGGCGCGCAGCTGTGCGCGCCGGCGAAGCGGTGTGCGCTTCATCGTTTCTCCTCGTAGGTAGTTGGTGTTGCGCCGGACCCAGGCGTCGCGGTAATCGCCGGGCCGCGGCACTAGGCCAGCTGTCGGACGCCCGGCTCCCGCCGAGCCTCCGTATGCTCGATTCCCATGCCCGCCGGTAGCGCCGATCGCAATCGCTCCCCGATCGTCAACGTCACGACCCCGCGCGGTCGGATCGACGTCATGCACCAGGAGATGCGCGGCCTGGGCAGTCGCAGCGGCTGGACAAGTTCTGGCTCGCACGACGCACCGGGACGCACGACTGGGCGGAGGCGACGACGCCGCGAGAGGCGATTCGTCGGGCGGTGCTGCTGCCGGCGAAGAAGACGCCGGGCTGGCTCGATGCTGCCGTCCAGGACGCCGAGCGTCAGCTCGAACTCGCGGATGCCTCGAGCGCAGGCCGATCAGGACTAAGGCGCGCGCGACGCAGCGTACGGACCGAACTGTTCCGGCTGCGACCGCGTGTCAGAGATCCGTTTGCTCGCACGACCGCAGATCCATGAACGTCCGCCCGCCGCCACGCGCCGCCGTAGCGGCTTCGCTTTGCTCGCCGGCTACTGGCGGCGGCACTCGGGATGTCGGGATGCGCAGCCGGCGCCAGCACGACGGGTTCGGCCGCGGCGCAGCCCGCCTCGCCGCCGGCGACGGCGGCCACCGACCGCCCGAGACTCATCCGGCGAAACGACCCCGTCACCAGCGTGGCCGCCCGCGCCGTCGTCACCCAGCGCCGCCGGCCAGCCTCGCTCGGGTTCCCTCGCGTACTCGACGGCGAGCAACGACGTCGTGCAGCCGCAGCCCGCACCGGGCTCCTGCCACGCGATCGGCACCGGCCTCTACTCGCGCCCGGACCCGACCTGCACGCCCGGCGCCCTCAACCCGGCCGTCACCCAGGCGACGATCGACCGGACGATCTGCGTCGAGGGCTGGACAGCCACGGTCCGCCCGCCGGAGAGCATCACCGAGCAGGAGAAGGCCGCGAGCATGGCCGCCTACGGCGACACCGGCTCGCTCGGCGACTACGAGTACGACCACTTCGTGCCGCTCGAGCTCGGCGGCGCGACGAACGACCCCCGCAACCTGTGGCCCGAGCCGGGCGCGTCGCCGAACCCGAAGGACGCGGTCGAGAACGAGCTGCGCCAGCAGGTGTGCGACGGGCAGATCACGCCTCGCCCAGGCGCAGCGCGAGATCGTCACCAACTGGGTCCGGCTCGCCCAACCGTCCTCGCCGTCCGCGCCGCCCGGCCCGGCCGCCCCGTCGCGCACCGGCGCAGGGTGCCGAGTGCACCCTCAGCGCGACCTACAGCTCCGCACTACAACGACTACGACGTCTACGTCCACTCCAACCAGCCCGACCAGACGGTGACGGTGACCGACGCCTACGGCCATTCGGACACCTGGCACACCGACGGCTCCGGGCTACGCCGACGTCTACTTCAAGTCGGGCGGCTACGCCTCGGGTCGGCGGATCACCGCCCAGGTCGGACGGGCCAGCTGCTCGGGGACGCTCTGAAGCGCCAATCCGCCGGCTGGCGGACTCCCGGTCGGCGTCCGGCCCGAACGTCTCGCCGAGCCGTTGAGGACGGCGGCGCCGCTGCTAGGTTCTGCCCGTGGGCGTCCGCAAGTTCGCCGGCGAGGACGACGAGTTCCGCGAGTGGGTCGCCAAGCGCCCGCGGGGCTACGTGCTCAACACCCACCGCGACTACTCCGACCGGGAGAACACCCGGCTCCACCGAGCGGGCTGCTTCACGCTCGAGCCTGGCTTCGGTGGCGGGGCGTCCAGACCGGCGAGCAGATCAAGGTTGCTCGCCGGACCCGAAGGAGCTCGACCAGTGGGCGGTCGCCAACCTCGGCTTCGGGCTGCGCAGCCTGCGCTGCCAGCACTGCGACCCGACGTCGCTCGGGCTCACCGACTGACCGCGCCCCGGCGGCGCGGCGTCAGGACTGCAGCCAGTCGCGATCGCGGCGGAAGTGCAGCGACCGGATCTGCTCGCGGCTCTTGCCGACCAAGTCGCCCTCCGAGAAATTGACCTCGTCGCTGTACAAGCGGACCGCCTCCCCCTCGGTGCCGTCGCTCCAGCGAACGACCGCCCGGCGGCTCGGCGAGCGAGCCGGGCGGCAGGTCCTCGAACCGCAGCACCTCTTCGACGATCGGGTCGTCAGGGTCCATCGATGTCGAGCGTATCTTCGACCACCTCCTTCGTTGTTGAACAGTCGTCTGGCGGTCTCGATTCGCCGTCGAGCCGGCGGCGGGCGAGCTAACGTCACCGCGCCCGTGCGAGCCCCCCAAACCATCGGCGGACTCGCTGCTCACGGTCGACGACATCGCCCGGATCCTCAAGCTGAATCCCAGACCGTGAGGAACTGGATCGACCGGGTACCTGCGTGCGATCCGGATCAGGCCGCAACGTCCGGGTCACGCGCGCCGAGTTCGACCGGCTGATGAGACGACAGCTACACCGGCAGGAAGCATCGAGCGGAGCGCCAGCGTCGAGCTCGCAATTCACGGCCGAGGCGTTCTGTGGTCGGGCGATGCCTCATCCGCGGGCCCGAGCTCCCGTGAGCGACCCCTGCGGACCGCGTCGTCCGTCGCGCCTTCACCGGCAGCGGAACGAAAAACGGCCCGGAGGTCTCGCCCCGATCGCATCGGGGCGAGCCCTCCGGGCCGTCGTGTCGTGTCAGGCGCTCAGCCGCTGATGCCGAGCAGGTCGAACGCGCACCCGTCGGGCAGCGTCACCAGCTCGAACCGCCGCCCGCTGTCCGGGTGGCGGCCGGTGAAGCGCAGCGCGTGCCGGCCGATCGGGTCCTCGCCGCCGAGCGGCAGCTCGGGCACGTAGTTGACCGCCGGGTCGAGCAGGTACGAGCACGGCTCGCGCCCGTCGAAGTGCGCGAGCGCGCGGACCTGCATCAGCGTCGGCACGTGGGCCAGCCGCCGGCGCGAGCGCGCCAGCTCGACGAGCGCGCGCATCGTCCGGCCGACGCCGTCGCCTCGCCGTCGCCCCTTCGCCGGAACGGGGTCGTCGAGCAGCGGGATGCCGCCCGAGCGAGTGCTACGGTTCCTTCTGCACATCGAGGCCTCCTTTCGAGGCTTGTCGCCGGCCCCGAGTCATCACCTCGGGGTCGACGTGTTTGTAGGGACGGATGGGCGACCCGGCGTCAGCCGCCGGACACCGGTCAGAATCATTGGGACTACTGCGGCCGCGGTGCGCGGCCCTGCCGAGCTGTGGCACTGCAACGCGAGGATCGACGCGGACACCGAGACCTGTAAGGCCGATCGACGCGTCCGCCAAGGAGTCGAGCGTGGACTGAGAACGGCGTCGGGGCGTCCATTTGCGGATGCGACGGGCGTCATGCAAGCGCGGCAGCCGACGGGACGATCGCAGCGAGATCACGCGCGAACGAGCGCCAGCCGCTGGCTATCGCTGCTGGGGACGCCGGGACGGTGCGGTTGGAGGTCCGGGCTATGTTCTGCGGTCTCGGGGCCTCGTCAGTGCGAGGGGCTGCCCTACGTGAGCAAGCCGTCAATCGAGAGCTCCGACCCTAACACGGCCATTGGCAGATTCAAGGCAAGTGCGGCGCGACTTGCCGACAACCGAGTTAGGCCCCTCGAGCCGACGTCGTCCATCCACTCCGACGTACCCAAGTCTCCGCTCCGGCTTACATCGAACTCCGCCGTTGGGTGCTCGGAATCCCCGTAACCGCGGGCGTTTTGCGCCAGAGGGGACGGTAGTCCTGCGCGTTCCGAGCGCGGACTACGCCGCACCTCCGCGGTAAGCCGCGTCGTGCGAGAACGCGCGACGCTCGGCCTGTTTTTGCGCGGATCTCTAACGGATTAGAAGCGAGATACGGCGGAGGAGACGGCAGGTAGCGCGCGCCGCGTTCCGGTCGATCCAGCGCGCGCGATAGTCAGCATGCGGACTCGCCCGTGGCACCTCGCTGCTGTCGAGTAGTCTAGACTGGACATGTGGGGAGCCGAGTGGACTCAGACGATCTTGTCGGGGCAGCCGAGGTCGCTGCGCTCCTCCGTCTGTCGCATCCCAGCAGCGTGACGACCTATCTGCGCCGGTATCCGGACTTCCCAAGGCCAGTAGTCGACGTGCCCGCGAGTCGGGTGCGGCTGTGGCGGCGGCAGGACATCGAGAGCTGGGCCAGGAACAGGACGCGGTAGTGAGGACGGTGGAGATTGTTGGCGGGGAGCAGAGTGGTGGGGCAACGACGAGCCACACGATCGTGGTGCCAGCGCTCCAAGCGCTTCTCTCGCAAGTGGGCACGCGCGCCTCCGCGGATTCGTATGAGCGAGCGGTGCTCGAGGACAACGTTCTCGGCAAGGAAACAGTCGGAGTCTCGACGGAGGACGCTGCGTTACCTGCGCGAGCTGTACGTGCTGCGGGACGACTCTCTGCTGTTCCGGACGCTAGGTGACCTCTGGAACGACGACCCTGCGGGCCAGCCGCTGCTGGCCGGCTTGTGTGCGTTGGCTCGTGACCCGGTGTTTCGGGCAAGCACTCCGGCGATCTTCGAGAGTGAGCCTGGGGACGAGGTGACGAGCGCTGACCTTGCCGGGGCCGTGGCGCAAGTCGTTTCCCGAGTCCTACAGCGACGCCACGCTGGCGAAGATCGGCCGGAACACCTTGTCGTCGTGGGAGCAGACTGGCCACCTCGAAGCCGTTGCTCGAACGAGGAAGGTCCGACGACGCGCAATCTGCACCGCGTCGACGACTGCGTTCGCGCTGTTCCTAGGCCATTTGGAGGGCGTTGCCGGAGAGCCTTTGTTCGACACCGTCTGGGCACGGGCGCTCGACCATCCTCGAGCGCATCTCGTTGACCTCGCCGTCGTCGCGTCGCAGCGGTCGCTGATCGACTTCCGTCATAGCGGGGGGATCACCGAGGTCAAGTTCACGGAGCTTCTTCGGCCTATCGAGGGGCATCTGCTGTGAGCCGCATCGACGATCTGATTCGAACTACCAGCGGTTCGCCAAGCTGCCCTGGCCGTCGGGCCTCGCGCCTGCCCAGCGGGTCTGGATGGCCGTATACCCGCCTGAAGACGAACGACGCCTTCGGCTACACCTTCAGGAGTTCGAGACCGCATCCACTGCGGCTGGCCACGACTGGGCGCTAGATCGACATCACCAACTCGTTCGAGGAGTGGATGGCAGCGCACGAGTACCGAGACGCGTACTTCGACAACCCGAAGCTGATCCAGCCCGAGCTCGCTGGATTCCTCGACGTCGCTAGTGGAACAGGTGCGAGAGCAGCTGCAGGCCATCGGTGGCCCGAACACGATCGTTGGTCTGCTCGGCGCTGGGAACCTCTTCGGACTGGGCGACCGCGTCAAGGTGTCCGCCCTGGTCGATCGAATCGAGGATCTCATCGCCGGCCGCTTGCTCGTCTTCTTTCCCGGCGAAGTCGAGCAGAACAACTACCGCTTGCTCAACGGGCGCGACGGCTGGAACTACCACGCCATTCTCATTACTGCCGACAGGGGGATGAATCCTGTGACGTTGACGAACCGCGATGTCTTCGCCATCGACCCCACCGAGGGCGACATCCCGAACCTCGGAGTTGCGAAGGTCAAGAACCCCGAGGACGCTGGTGACTGGGCAACGCTCGAGTGGGAGCTGCGCAGCTTCGTGTGCGAAGGCGAGTACGAGCGTGGCCTTGAGCGAATTCTCGATCAGTTCCTCAGCCATCTCGGCCAGGCTGAACAACCGGCGGTGTGGGTCAGCGGCTTCTACGGGAGCGGCAAGTCGCACCTGATGCGCGTGCTGGAGTACCTGTGGCGCGACTACGAGTTCCCGTCGGGAGCCTCAGCGCGGTCGCTAACGACGCTCTCGTCGGACATCGAGGCGCACCTCAAGGAGCTTTCCATCGCCGGTAAGCGAGCCGGAGGTCTGTGGTCAGCGGCCGGGACGCTTGGGTCGGGGGCTTCCGGGTCGGTGCGGCTTGGCCTTTCTCGGCGTCGTGTTCGACGCCGCCGGCCTCCCGCAGCAATACGGCCCGGCCCGTCTCGCGCTGTGGATGAAGCAGGAGAACCTCTACGACCAGGTGCGCGATGCCGTCGAAGCCAAGGGCAAGAGCCTCACCTACGAGCTTCGCAACCTCTATGTCTCACCGGTCCTCGCCCAGGCCCTGATCGACGCGGGCGCAAGCTTCGGTGAAACGCCCGCAGCGGTCAGCGCGGCTCTCCAGAAGCAGTTCCCGATGGTGGACGACATCGATCGAGCCGAGATGCTCGACACCTTCGAAGACGTCCTGAAGCTGCAAAGCAATTCCCACGGCAAGCTGCCCCTGACGCTCGTCGTCCTGGACGAGATGCAGCAGTTCATCAACGACGACAACAAGGTTGCCGAGCAAGTCCAGATTCATCGCTGAGGACTGCTCCTCCCGATTCGCGAGCCAGGTCCTCATCGTCGCCACCGGCCAGGCCGCGCTCACCGCGAACCCCACGTTGCAGAAGCTCATCGACCGGTTCTCGGTCACCGTCGCCCTGTCCGACACCGACGTCGAGACCGTCGTCCGCAAGGTTGTGCTCCGCAAGAAGGCCGACAAGGTCGCCGACATCGAGACGACGCTCGACAAGGTGTCCGGCGAAATCGACCGACAACTCGGCGGTACCCGCATCGAAGCCAAAGGCGCGGACAAGGCCACCCTCGTCGCGGACTACCCACTGCTGCCGACCCGCCGACGTTTCTGGGAACGAGCTCTGCGCGCCATCGACAAGGCTGGCAAGGCCGGCGTGCTGCGCACCCAGCTGAAGATCGTCCACGAAGCGGCGCGCAGCGTCGCCGACCAGCCTCTCGGCACGGTCATCGGCGGCGACTTCGTGTTCCGATCCGAGTCCGCCAGCATGCTCCAGAGCGGCGTCCTCCTGAAGGAGATCGACGAGCTCATCCGCGGGCTCGACGACGGCACCCCCGATGGTGAGCTGAAGTCCCGAGCAGCCGCGCTCGTGTTCCTGATCTCGCAACTCCCACACGACGGCGTCGGCGACACGGGCGTGCGCGCCACCGCGCCGATCCTTGCCGACCTGCTGGTGGAGGACCTGGCCGCCGACGGGGCGCAAGCTCCGCAAGGACGTTCCTCGAATCATGGAGGAGCTGGTCGAGGACGGCCGGGTCATGAAGCTCGGCGACGAGTTCCGGCTCCAGACCGCCGAAGGCGCCGAGTGGACCCAGGAGTTCAACCAGCGGCGCGTTTCGATTCGCGCCGACGCTGCGCGGATGTCGTCGCTTCGGAACGACTGGCTCCAACAAGAGGTCGACGAGGAGCTGGCCGGCCTCAAGCTCGTCCAGGGCAAGAGCAAGACCCCGAGGAAGCTCGCCCGGCACTGGGGAGACGACGCACCGACCACCGACGGAGGAACGGTCCCGATCTGGATCCGCGACGAGTGGGGCGTCACCGAGAGCAAGGTCCGAGAAGCCGCCGCGGCAGCTGGCAACGACAGCCCGATCGTGTTCGTGCTGTTGCCGAAGATCGACGCCGAAGCCATCGCGGACGCACTGGCCAGCTACGCGGCAGCGACCGACACGGTGAACCAGCGACCCGAGCCCCAAACCGACGAGGGCCGCCAAGCCAAGCAGGGGATGCAGTCGCGAGTAATCGAGGGCCAGCAGCGGCTCGAGGGCCTCTTCGCCGCGGTGGTCGCAAAGGCGAGGGTCTTCCAAGGAGGCGGCAACGAGCTGACCACCAGCAACCTGCGAGACGGTGTCGAGACGGCAGGCAACCACGCTCTTGCTCGTCTGTTCCCGAAGTTCGGGCCTGCCGACGACCCCGCGTGGAGCAAGGTGATCACCAAGGCGCGCGATGGCGCACCCGACGCCCTCGCGCTCGGTCGGCTGGCAGGGCGAAGTGCCGGCGAATCCGGTATGCAAGGAGGTGCTAGCCCGCACCTCCGGCTCGGGTACCAAGGGCAGCGACCTTCAGCGCGATCTCGGTGACGCGCCGTTCGGCTGGCCCAAGGACTCGATCAACGGCGCGCTACTCGCCCTGCTCGCCAGCGGCAACATCCGCGCCGAGCGAGACGGCCATCCCGTCGACGGCCCCAAAGAGCTTCCTGCCACCCAGATCAGCAAGGCGACGTTCTTCAAGGAGGACGAGCCGCCGACCAAGCAGGAACAGCTCGCGGTTCGCGGAGTGCTCACCGAGGCGAAGGTGCCCTACACGGCCGGGCAAGGAAGGCGCCGCGATCAGCGGGCTTGTGCAGCACCTCCTCGACCTCGCGGCGCGGGCGGGTGGACCGCCACCGCTGCCCGAGCCGCCCGACACGTCACATCTCGACGGCATCGCTGCGCTCGCCGGAAACCAGCAGGTGCGAGCGGTCGCGAAGCAGGCCGAACAGCTTCGCCAGGACATCAAGACCTGGTCTGGCTGCCGGTACGCAGCGAGCCGACCGGGAAGCAGGCGTGGCGGACCCTCGATCGGCTGCTCGAGCCACGCCGCCCGCTCGACCTCGCCACGTCGATCAAGGCACAGCGCGACGCCATCGAAGCCGACCGGCTGCTGATGGCACGACCCGGACCCCGTCGCGCCCCTTATCAAGTGAGCTGTCCGACGCGTTGCGCGCTGCCGTGACCGACGCCGCAAAAAGCGTCCAGGAAGACCAGAAGAAGGCGCTCGCAGACATCGAAGCCTCTGCCGAGTGGCAGCAGCTCGATCCCGCCGACCGCGCGTCGCTCCTCGCGCCGTCGGGCCTGTCAACAGCCGCACGTCCCCAGCCGTCGGAACCAGACGACGAACTGCTCAAGGCGCTTGACGCCACGTCTCTGACTCGCCTGGGCCGAGCGTCGCCAAGCGATCCCCGCGAAGATCGCGGACACTCGGAGCCGCGGCGGCCAAGAAGCTCGAACCGAAGTCCGTCACCGTCGCCGCGCCAGCCAGCGACCCTGCGAACCGAAGCCGAGGTCGACGCCTACCTCGCCAAGCTTCGAGAGCAGCTCATCCAACACGTCGCCAACGGCGAAACCATCATCATCTGAGGACACGAACGGTGCCGGTACTCGCCTCCCAACAGCGGAAGACCCTTGAGGACGCCTGCACCAAGGGCCGGCGCGCGGCCGAGCAAGCCGTACGCGCCGCCCTGACCTCGCTGGCCGTCACGGCAGAGCGCCCCCCAGCGCATCTCAACGAAGACGAGCGACAGCTCCGCCGAGGGCTGCGAGCCAAGGCCCGCCAGCTCGGCGACACAGGGAACGACCTGGACCTGCTCGTCGCCGAGTGCGCCTACGAGCAGTGGCACCGGCTGCTGTTCGCCCGCTTCCTCGCCGAGAACAACCTCCTCATCCACCCCGAGTACCGCGCGCCGGTCACCCTCGAGGACTGCGAGGAGCTCGCCGAGGCACTCGGAGAGCCCGACGGCTGGTCGGTCGCAGCCCGCTTCGCCGCCGAGATCCTGCCGGGCATCTTCCGGCTCGACGACCCGTGCGTCCGGCTACGCCTCGCGCCCGAAGGCCGACTCGCCCTCGAAGGCATCCTCGCCGGCCTGCCGGCCGAGGTCTTCGCCGCGGACGACGCGCTCGGCTGGGTCTACCAGTTCTGGCAGAAGGACAAGAAGGACGAGGTCAACGCCTCGGAGCGCAAGATCGGCGGAGCGGACCTCGGCCCGGTGACCCAGCTCTTCACCGAGAACTACATGGTCCGCTTCCTGCTCGAGAACTCGCTCGGCGCGTGGTGGGCGGCCCGTCACCCCGACAGCCCGCTCGTCAACGAGCTTCGAGTACCTGCGCTTCGACGACGACGGCGCGCCGGCCGCGGGATCGTTCGACGGCTGGCCCGACCGTGTCGCCGAGGTCACGGTCATGGACCCGTGCTGCGGGTCCGGCCACTTCCTCGTCGAGGCGTTCTCGATGCTGTGGCGGATGCGCGCCGAAGAGGAGGGCTCTCGCCCGGTCGCCGCCCAGGATGCGGTGCTCCGCGACAACCTGTTCGGACTCGAGCTCGACCCCCGCTGCGTGCAGATCGCGATGTTCGCCGTCGCGCTGCAGGCGTGGAAGGCCGGCGGCGGCTGGCGGGAGCTTCCGGTACCGAACATCGCCTGCTCCGGGATCCCCGTCAAGGCGCCGTCTGAGGAGTGGAGGGCGCTCGCCGACGGCGACCAGCGACTCGAGAACGCGCTCGTCCGGCTCCACATCCTGTTCCGCGACGCCGACACCCTCGGCAGCCTGATCGACCCGAAGCGGGCGATCGAGATCGCGGATCCGACTGGCCTGCAGCAATCATTCGAGGATGTCGACTGGGACGACGTCGCACCGCTCCTGCTCGAGGCCCTGCTGCGACGAGAGGCGACTGACCCGGCGGCCGCCGTCCTCGGCGCCGATGCCTCGGCGATCGCTCGTGCCGCTCGACTTCCTGTCACGCAGCTACACCCTGGTGACCACCAATGTTCCGTACCTCATCGAGGCGAAGCAGGTGCGACGTCGCTCGCGTACGCTGCGAGATCGCGCTAGCTCGGATCGCTGACCTCGCTACGACCTTGACCTGGGCGATGCTCGATGCGCTGCCTGGAGTGCTGGCAGCGGTCGTACTCTCGCGCTCGTGACGCCGCAGAACTGGCTTACATGAGTACGTACGAGGCTTTCGCGACGTGACTGCTGCAGCAGCCTGGTCGACTTGTTGCTCGACTCGGGTCCGGCAGCACTTCGGGCAGATCATCGGGCGAGGTCGTTAAGGTCGATCGTTCTGTCGGTCATTCGAGCGACTGTCGTCCGATGAGCATCGGTTCGCTGACTTGGACGTCTGGACGCAACGGCGACTGCCGAGACGCAAAGCTGCGGACTTCAGAGACGTCGTCGATCGCGAGACTGCTCACAGCTGGCCAGACGCAGAACCCTGACGCGCGGATCCTCGGCATTGAACTCGCTGGACGCGCCGCTGCTTGACGAAGTCGCGCGACTGCGTCTGCAAGGAACTAGCACGGGCGATGACGCCCGGTTCGGTCGACGATTCTGGGAGGTGCCAGCGAATCGAGCGCGGCCTGGCAGCATGCTGCACGGTCGTCGGAGTCGACACGCCGTATGTCGGACGGTCCGCGTGGTCATAGTGTCTGTGGCAGGAGGTCACGGGCGTGCATGGCGTGACCGAGCTCGGCGCCGTCGAGGGCAGGAGGCTTGGGGCAGACCGGGGATCGTCGTTGTCGCAGATGGGCGACCTTCCAGTGCGTCGCTCTACGCGGGCGAGCTATTCGACGACGAACGCCGCGGTCATCGTCCCGACGACGACCAGACGATCTCCCGGCGCTCTGGTGCGTTCTGCTCGTCCGACGAGTTCACGCGACCGTTCGCAGCATCGATCAGAAGCTGAAGGTCACGAACGCGACCACTCGCACAGGTGCCCGTTTGATGTCGATCATTGGCGACGGCGTCGCCGCGGAGCGGTGTCCGCGGCTTGCCGGAGCCATGGTCGGATGATCCGACGCAGTGGCTGTTCGAGGGCCGGCCGGAAGTGTCGACGGCGCCGCTGCATGTCGCTGTCGCGCGCCTGCTCGGTTATCGGTGGCCAGAGCAGGCTGAGTCCGACGACCTCGACGCGCTTGCCGACGACGATGGCATTGTCTGTCTGCCGTCAGTGGCTGGCGAGGCGACCGGCGGCCGATCGACTCCAGCAGTTGCTTGCCGCGGCGTTCGGCGAGTCGTGGTCGCCGGCGAAGCGCAAGGAGTTGTTCGAGCGGCACGGGTGCAAGAAGAAGAACCTCGAGACTGGCTTCGGGACGACTTCTTCAAGCAGCACTGCGCAGCTGTTCGAGAACCGGCCGTTCGTCTGGCACATCTGGGACGGCCAGCGCGATGGGTTCGCGGCGCTGGTGAACTACCACCGCCTCGACCGCAAGACACTGGAGAAGCTCACCTACACCTACCTGGGCGACTGGATCGAGCGTCAGCGTGCAGAGGTGCGCGACGATGACGGCCGGGCGCCGAAGCGCGGCTCGCTGCCGCATCGAAGCTGCGCAGCTCGCTGGAGCTGATCTTGGAAGGCGAACCGCCGTTTCGACATCTACGTGCGGTGGAAGTCGCTGGCTGAGCAGCCGATCGGCTGGGATCCTGACCTCAACGACGGCGTGCGCCTGAACGTGCGGCCGTTCGTCGAGGCCGGCGTGCTGCGCTCGCCGTTCAACGTTCACTGGCGACAAGGACCGCGGTAAGAACCCTGACGGCTCGGAACGCCTCAACGACCTCCACTTCACCACCGCCGAGAAGCGAGCGGCGCGAGGTGAGCGACGTGACTGAGACCGTGCTTGATCGACTGGTGGTGGCGCTTGACGACGCGGCCAAGAGCGATGGGAACGTCGTCGTCCCGCCCGAAGCGCTGCTGTGGCCCGACAAGGCTCGCAGTGGGAGGGCGCGATCGAGAGCCTGCGCAACTGCCGCCGCGTGCTCACACTCGGGCTCGCACCAGCCCGACATCGGAGTCGGCCCGGCGCTGTGGCTGCGCTGCGTCGTCGCGGGCACTGTGGCGGTCGACGGACCCGACGGCCTTCCCGTCGTGTACCTCCCTGGCGTGTCCCGCGACGACCTGCGGTCGGTGGCAGCCGATGATCAAGCGCTTGCGCCCCTGGCGCCGCTGCAGCACCGGAGTCAGTGGTTCACGCAGAGCAGCGGCAAGGACTGGACCGTTCGTGCGCTGCTTGCCAACAAGGACCGCGGTCTCGGCCTCAACGTGGCCGGCGACGACTCCACCGCAGCGGCGCTGGTCGCAGGTCTCGACCATCTCGTCCGGGAACCCGCTGTCGCGTCTTGAAGGTCGGCACATCGACGCAACGTTCGTCAACGGGCTGCTGAACCCTGATCCGGTGCGGCTCCTGCTGCGCTGGATCGACGATCCGAGTAGTGCGCAACATGAGCTCGCTGGCGCCGCGTGGGACGCGTTCGTCGCGCAATGCAAAGCGGACTATGGGTTCGACCCGGCAGCGTCCGGCGTGATCGAGGCAGCGCGACGGCTCGGCGAGGCCGAGGGCGCCTGGCAGCAGGTGTGGCAGCGCTTCCGCGAATCACCGGCGGAGTATCCGAACGCATTCCCGACCGGCTGCGGGATGCGCGCCCTGCTGAGCTGTTCACCGCATCGGCAGCTTGGCCTGGCCACAGGACAACGAAGCAGGCGAGGATCAGCTGCGGGCACGCCTGTTGGACTTGCCGCATCCTTACCGCCAGCGGTGCCGAGATCCGAGATAGTCGCAGCTCGAGGAGGAGCACCGATGGCGGCGGGCAACGGTCTGGGCGCAACTCGGTCAGGCCCCCCTTGCACTCGCGCTGGAGCAGCTGGCCAGCGCTGGCCTCGAAGACCGGCAGCCGCGCCTCGACCGGGTCCGACGTAACCGCTGTGGTCGACTAGCTATGCCGGCGGAGGATGGAGGACCGACCTCGCAGCGCTCCGCGCGCTCGATGAGGTCGACGAAGCCGCAGGACCTCGCCGCCGTCTCGGCGGCGCTCGACGCGATCTACCGGCCGTGGCTTGACCAGGCAGCAAAGGCGCTTCAGGAGGCAGTCGGGTCCGGAGGCCAACTCGGGCAACTACGTCGGCAAGCTCTGCGCCGAAACCCGCCAACGGCGAGGTCGTGGTGTTCGTCGATGGGCTACGGCTCGACGTCGCCCACCTCTTGGCCGAGCGATTGGAGGAGCCGGGGCGTCAGTCTCAACGTCGGTGGGCTTGTCGGCGCTGCCGACGGTCACCCAGACCGCCAAGCCGGTGCTGGTCCCGATCGACCAGGCGCTGCTCGGCCCGGGCGACGGCTCTCGATGCCTGCCGAGCCTCCAGCGGCGCGACCGCCGGGGTGCAGGTGCTGCGTTCGTTGCTCGCCGAAGCGGGTGTGCAGGTGCTCGGACCTCAGGAGACCGGTGATCCCGAGCGGCCGAGCATGGACCGAGACCGGCGAGATCGATCACAAGGGCCACGACCTGGGCATCCGACTCGCTCACGAGATCAACGACGAGGTGTCGCGGATCGCACGACGGATCCGTGACCTGCTCGACGCCGGCTGGTCGACGGTCACGGTCGTCACCGACCACGGCTGGATGCTGCTGCCATCGGGGCTTCCGAAGAACGAGGCCTGCCGGTCGCGGCGACGGTCACGAAGAAGGGCCGGTGCGCGCGCGTGAAGGACGGCGCCGCGGTCGACGTCCCGACCGTGCCGTGGCATTGGGACAAGGACGTGCGGATCGCTGTCGCGCCGGGCATCTCGTGCTTCGAGGCGAACCAGACTTACGAGCACGGCGGGGTCAGCCCGCAGGAGTGCGTCGTCCCCCGACTCACCGTGACCGCCTGCCGAGTCCGTGCCGACCTCACGGCGGAGATCACGAGCATCAAGTGGCGCGGGCTTACGCTTGTGGTCGAGTTCACCGACCTTCCCGACGGTGCGAAGGTCGACCTGCGTCGCCACGCCGGCGACGCAGGATCGAGCATCGCCGACCTTGCCCGGGTGACGGGCGGGACCGGCAAGGTCATTCTCCTCGTCGAGGACGAGGACCTCGAGGGCGAGACCGGCCCAGCTCGTCGTCGTCGCACGCCGACGGCACCGTCCTCCTCCAACGCGAGACCACGGTGGCACAGAACCGATGACCCAACTCGACGACCTCGACCAGCTCGCCGCCGAGGTCTTCGACGGCTACCTCGTCAAGAAGGACCTGGCCCAGCAGTTCCGCGGCCAGTATCCCGGTGCCGACCTACGTCGGCGAGTTCCTCCTCGGCCGCTATTGCGCGACCACCGACCCCGACGAGATCGCCGCCGGACTGGAGATGGTCCAGCGCTCGATGCAGGAACGCACCGTTCGCGCCGGCGAAGAGGAGCTGTTCAAGCACCGCGCCCGCGAGAAGGGGCGGGTCAAGATCATCGACCTCCTGCGGGCGCGTCTCGACTCCAGGAGCGATTCGTATAAGGCCGAGCTGCCAAGCCTGCAGCTCAACGACATCCACATCTCGGCCGAGCTGGTCGACGAGCACCAGCGGATGCTCACCGGCGGCTTCTACGCCGAGGTCACCCTGGAGTACATCGCCGCCCTCGCCCAGCAGCAGGGCGGCCAGCCATTCCGTGTCGAGGCGATCCGACCGATCCAGATGTCGACCCATGATGCGCTCGGCGAGTTCGTCGTCGGGTCGCAAGCACTTCACGTTGGAGCAGTGGCGCGATCTGCTGCTGCGCAGCGTCGGCTTCGACCCCGCGCGCTTCACCCCGCGGGAGCAGGACATCCTGCTGCTGCGGATGGTCCCGTTCGTGGTCAACAACTACAACGCCGTCGAGCTCGGACCCGCGGCACCGGCAAGTCGCACCTCTTCCAGCAGGTGTCGCCCTACGCCCACCTGGTCTCGGGCGGCAAGGCGACGATCGCCAACATGTTCGTCAACATGAACACCGGGCGGCGCGGCCTGGTCGCCCAGTACGACGTGATCTGCTTCGACGAGGTTTCAGGCGTCTCCTTCGACCAGAAGGAGGGCGTCAACATCCTCAAGGGCTACATGGAGTCCGGCGAGTTCAGTCGGGGCAAGGAGTCGATCCGCGCCGACGGCGGGATCGTGATGGTCGGCAACTTCGACGTCGACGTCTGGCACCAGCTCCGCACCGGCCATCTGCTCGGACCGCTGCCGAAGGAGATGCGCGACGACACGGCGTTCATGGACCGCATCCACGCCTACATCCCCGGCTGGGACGTCCCGAAGCTCGACCCGTGCTACTTCACCGACCACTTCGGGTTCGTCAGCGACTTCCTCGCCGAGGTGTGGAGCCAGCTCCGTCGAACCTCCCGTCTCGATGTGCTCCAAGGACGACTGGAGTGGGGCAGCCAGCTAGCGGCCGTGACCGCAAGGCCGCCAACAACACCGTCGACGGGCTCCTGCGGCTGCTCTACCCCGACCCCGAGATGGATGTGCCCGGATGAGTTCCTCGCCTGGGCGGCGACCATCGCGCTGGAGTTGCGTCGGCGGGTGAAGGAAGCCCAGGCGTTCATCGGCGCCGACGAATTCGGCGAGACCGACCTGTCGTTCAGCATCGGCGGCGGCCCGGAAGTCGTCGTCTACTGCGACGAGTCGCTGCAAGCATCGCGCGCGGATGGAGAGCGAGGCCGAGCCGACCGGCCGACGGCCGAGAGCGCTGACGGCGAGGTCTGCCGGCGCCCGACTCCGAAGGACGTCTCGTCGAAGACGCCGGCTCGCGACTACGCGGTGGGCGACACGATCGGCGGCCGATTCGAGGTCGAGGAGGTGCTCGGCAGCGGCGGCTTCTCGAAGGTGTACCGAGTCCGCGACGTCGTCGAGGGCGAAGAACGAGCGCTGAAACTGTTCGACAACGCCGCTGGCTACGACGCGGTGCGACGGGAGATCGGCGCGCTGCGCAAGGTCCACCACCCCAACGTCGTCAAGGTCATCTGGGCCGACCGCACCGACCAGGGCGAGTGGTACCTCATCATGGAGTACGTCGAAGGCGAGCTGCTCGCCGACTACGCCACGGGCAAGAAGCATCTGCGCGACCGCGAAGCAATCGACGTCGCGCTCGACGTGCTCGACGCGCTCGATCGCGATCCACCCCGACACCGAACGACTCGAAGCGCTCGACCAGAAGAAGCGCGAAGGCGAGATCACCGGCGGAGGAGTACGACGAGCTGATGGCGCTCAGCGAGAACGCGCTCGTGCACCGCGACATCAAGCCCCAGAACATCATGCTGACTCGCTCTGGCGCCAAGCTGCTCGACTTCAACATCGCCTCGGAGTCGGCGACCCGGTCAGGACCGTTTCGGGCACGCCGCCTACCAACCGCCCGACGCCGACCTCACGCGCTGGGATGTCTCAACCGACCTCTTCGCCGTCGGCGTCACGCTCTACGAGCTGCTCTGCGACGGCGAGCACCCGTACCCGCAGCTCGGCCGACGGTCGATGGGCGTGCGCGATCCTCGGCAGTTCCGGCCGACCCTCAGCGCGGGTTTGTCAGCATTTCTCAGGAAGGCATGCGCGCCCAGCCGTGAAGCTCGCTTTCAAACTGCGGCTGAGATGCGGCGCGAACTTGAGGCCCTTCGACCGTCTGTCGAGCGCGGGGCCGCGGGTAGACGTGCATCATGATCGAAGATTGCCCCGGTCTCCCCGTGGATCCGTAATCGACGCGTCGCCTGATTGCCGAGCCCAATCGATCGGCAATAGGCCCGTTCGTCGACGAACGCTGCGTCACCGTTGCAATCGTGCGGTCAGGCGAGACGTTGAACATGAAAGCGATCATCAGCCGCGACTCGCTTCCCCCGCAAGCTAGGGCGGCGGACCGGTGTCCCTGCACCACAAGGGCCGCGAGGACGACGCGCGCCTGCGCTCCACGGCGCTCGCCGCCCAAGGTCGCTAGGCCGCCAAGCTGCGTTCGACTTCCCTCGTCCGATCTGTCTGGTATTCACGATCTCATGTACAGCGAGGAAGAGCTTCGCGTGATCGCCGTCCGAACTTCGACGTGCGCTCAAAGACATCGCCAGCTACCACAACCCGGTAGCGGAGCAGGACGGTGCCCAAGCCGCAGCGCGGCGCGCCCGGGCGACGCTTGAACACCTCGGACTCCTGCACGAGAGCCGACGCGAGGAGCTCGAGGGCTTGGCTAACGCTGTGCAGACCGCCCCACCTGGACTCGCCGTCGACCTCTTCTGCCGGCGCGGGGGGCATGTCGCTCGGCTTCGAGCAGGCCGGCTTCGACGTCGTGGCGGCCGCTCGAGTTCCGATGGGACGCATGCGGCCGTCCACCGAGTTCAACTTCCCGTGCTGCGAAGTAGGTCGAGGCCGACGCTGCTGACGTCACGCAGCAGCCAGGCTCCGACCTTCCGTTGCAACTCGGGGTGGGGCGCCGCAATTATGGGCACGTGCCAAGAAGGGTTCAGTCGACGTCGTGTTCGGCGGGCCGCCGTGCCAAGGGTTTTTCCGTCGGCGGCCTGCTGAACCCCAACGAACCCTCGCAACCGGCTTGATCGAGCAGTTCGTCCGGCTCGTGCTGGCCGTCCAAGCCGCGCGCGTTCGTCCCAGCTCGAGAACGTGCCGGCGATGGCGTCGCGCGCCCTTCCCGGAAAGGCGACCTCGCTCCCGCAGTGGCTGGCGGACCGCATGGAGCGCGCGGGCTACGCGGTCGGCGCTCCGATGGTCCCTCAACGCCAGCCGCTTCGGCGTCCCTCAGGATCGGCGCCGCCTTCTCATCGTAGGCACCAGGAAGGCAGACACGCCGCCCGCGGCCCCAGCCCCGTGGGTCGCGCCGCACCCGAAGCATCCGGAGCGATGCCCGTCCCGTGGCGAGCATGGCCACGAAGTACCCGACCCGCGCCTGCCCGGGGGCCCCACCGTCGAGGACGCCCTCTCGGGTCTTCCCGACCTCGACGGCTTCGCCGAGCTGTTGCGTTGCGAGTGCGCGATCATCCCGGCTGCCCAGCGCACGGCGCTCCTCGAGCAGGCCTCAGGATACGCACGCGCGCTGAGCTGCGGCACGATGGACGACGAGGACCGCAGCTGGCCGCGCAGGCGGTCGCCCTCGATGCTCACCGCGTCGCTGCGAACCGTCCACTCCGACGACGTCGTCGCGCGCTTCGCCGCGACGTCGCCGGGCGAGCGGGAGCCCGTAAGCCGATTCGTCCGGCTGCACAAGCAGGGCATCGCACCGACGCTGCGCGCCGGCAGCACCCCCGACCGGGGCAGCTTCAGCGCGCCTCGTCCAATCCATCCCAGGTTTCATCGCGTCATCTCGGTCCGCGAGGCGGCACGGTTGCAGGGATTCCCGGACTGGTTTCGCTTCAGCACCGCAAAGTGGCACGGCTTCCGCCAGGTCGGCAATTCTGTGTGCCCGCCTGTAGCTCGAGCCGTAGCTGAGGCCGTTGTGGACGCGCTAGACCTGCCACGCGTAACGCCGTCAACGCGGGTCGGGTTAGGCGAGGCATCGCTGCTTCGCGTGGCATCAGGGGGCGGGCGCTCGGCCGCAAAAGCCCAGCTCACCAGGCTGCGGCAGACGCCGTCGGCGCCCAGCGCTGAGGAGGCCGGCCGCGCACGGGCCGCTCATAGCACGGCGGGCACACCCAGCTCCAGACGACGTAGGCTTCAGTCGATGACAGCGATAGACGACTCTCCGCCCGAAGGCTACGTCGACGCGCGGCCCGAGAAGCGCTTCTTTGTCGAGATGCTCACGCGCGACATCGAGTTCGCGCCCGCTGTCATCGACCTCGTCGACAACAGCGTTGACGGCGCTAAGCGCATCCAGCGGGCGACGGGAACGGCGGCGCAAACGCCGACAAAGCTGCGGGGCGATTCGACGGCCTGCACGTCAACCTCACACTCAAGCCGGACTCGTTCGAGATCTCCGACAACTGCGGCGGCTTCTCCCGCGAGGTCGCCACGGACTACGCGTTCCGATTCGGGCACCGACTGACCAGCCGCCGAGCGAAGGCGAGGTCGGGCAGTTCGGTGTCGGTATGAAGCGCGCGCTTCAAGCTCGGCAGCGCGTTTGCTGTCGAGAGCCAGCACGAGGACGAGCGCTGGAAGGTGACCGTCGATGTGCCGACCTGGCTTGAGCCCGGCAGGCCGTGGGCGTTTCCAATCGAGTCGCTGCAAGTCAACGGGCAACGCGGCACCGTGCTGTCCTCGACGCAGCTGCTTCCGAGCGCCGCTTCGCGCTTCGATCGGCAGGCGTTCGTCGGCCGCGTCACCTCGGAGATCGCGATGCGTCACGCGATCGCCCTCGAGCAGGGGCTGAGCATCTTCGGTCAACGACCGGCCGCTCACGCCTCGACCCGCTCAGCTCCTGGAGTCAGACATTGTCAAGCCGCTGACCTATGTCGAGGACGTCCCCACCGACGCGGAGCTGCCGGCGCTTACCATGCGCCTGTACGCAGGACTCACGACGCTCGACGACCCAGGGAACGACAGCGGCGACGAAGTCGACACCGACGACCCAGGCCTGTTCACCGGTCGCGATACTGCGCGGGCTGGTACGTCTTCTGCAACGACCGGGCACTCGTCTTCGCCGACCGAAGCCGCCTGACGGGTTGGGGTGACGAGGCCCCGCGCTACCACCCGCAGTACCGACGGTTCCGCGGGTTCGTCTACCTCAACGGCGACAGCCGCGCGATGCCCTGGAACACGACCAAGACTGACGTCGATGAGGACAGCATCGTGTGGCTGCACGTTCGGCGGAGCATCGTCGACGCCCTGCGCAAATCTGTGACCGTGATGAACCGCATCAAGCGCGAGGTTGAGCGCATGCCCCCCGACCAGCGTCCGTTGGTCACTGCGCTCACGGCGGCTCGTCCGCGCGTCGTCGAGGCGCTCGAGCCACAACGAACCTGGGTCGTACCGGATCCACCTCCAAAGGTCATCAATCAGACGAAAAAGATCTCCTACAGCATCGCGAAAGCCGTGTTTGCCCAGGCCGCCGAGGCGCTGGAGACCGACAGACCGTCGGAGATCGGTCAGCGCACATTCCGATACTGGATGCGTCGAGAGGTCGACAACGACTTCGATGGCTGAGATCCCGCCTCGGCTGCCCGAGGCGCCCTACGCCTTCCGTCCGGCCAAGCGCATCCAGCGGCTCATGCTCTGCGATGCGTTGCGGTGCCTGCGGGTCGTCCGACCGATGCGCGAGTACCTCTACGTCGGGCTCGGCCACTGGCAGTTCGTCGACTTCGAGCTCATGCGCCGCGAGGTCGGCATCGTCCACATGGTCAGCATCGAGCGCAACACAAGCGACCGCCCCCGCTTCGAGGGCAACCTCCCGTTCTCTGAGGTTCGGCTGGAGTTCGGTGAGGCCTACGACCACCTGCAACTGCTCGACCCCAATGTCCCGACGATCGCATGGCTCGACTACGTGGTCCCTCTCCGCTCCTCCGTCATCCGCGACCTGCGGCTGCTTGCCCGAACTGCTGCCCGCTGGTAGCGTGATCGCCGCGACCGTCAACGCCCACCCGGGTCGCGAAGACCAGCGCCTCACGACCCTGCGTACGCTGCTCGGCGAGGACCTCGTGCCAGGCGACGTCGCCGAGGAGGACCTCGATCGCACTGGGCTACCGAAGGTCCAACAACGCATCCTTATGGAGCAGGTCGGCGACGCAGCCGCCGCCCGACCCACCCCGCTGAAGCTGAGGCAGGCCATGCTCGTCAGCTACGCCGACGCGGCGCCGATGCTCTTCTGGGCAGCCCTCCTCGACGACGGGTCGGCCGCCCTTTCCGCCGCCTACGACTCGATGCGACGGCTCGAGCAATTCCGCGATGGCGCCGATCCGCTGGAGGTCACCGTCCCCGTGCTGTCGACGCGGGAGGTAACACGCTCAACGACCTGATGAGCCAGGGCCAGCCGCCGCAGCTCAACGGCCTCAAGGACGCCGAATGCGAGGCGTACGCTGACCTACGCCGCTGGTACCCGCCGCTGCCCCTGCCGTTCTGAGGTACGGCGATGACCGACTTCGGACGACCGACGTACGCCGCTTCCGCCCTACACACCGAACAAGCCGCTGCGGTGCTCCAGGATAGAGGCGAGGAAGGCAACGCCACGAGGCACGGCACGACGGTCCGGGTGCCTCCAGCGCCTCCACCGAGCTCAGCGACGGCCCGTAAGGTTATGCTCGGCAACCGGCGCGAGAGCGCTACAGAGCGCGCGCTGCGCAGCGCGCTGCACGCGCGAGGCGAGCGCTTCCGGAAGGACTATGCGCCCGCCCCCGGCCTTCGCTGCAAGGCCGAGACGTCGCCTTCCGGACAGAACGGCTCGCGATCTTCGTCGACGGCTGCTTTTGGCACGCCTGTCCCAAGCACGGATCGGCGCCCAAGGCCAACCGCGACTACTGGCGCGCCAAGCTCGAGGCCAACGTGGCGCGAGACCGCCGCAACAATGACATCCTGCTGCGCGCCGGCTGGACCGTCCTTCGCATGTGGGAGCACCAGCCGACCGCCGAGATGGCCGATGTCGTCATCCGGACCCTGGGCGTCCTGCGCTCGCGAGAGCAATGAGTCACCGCGACCGCCGCGACCGGGTTCGCAGGACGGGCGCTCGTCGGCGGGGACCGCAGGACGCCGTTGCCGACGTTGCGGGTTCGTTGAATGGGGTGAGCGCGAACATCACACGCGTCGGCTAGGCAGCCCAAACGGGGTCTGTGCACGTTGGGCGACATGAGGCGCCTTCACGGCGAGGCGAGACCAGCGCCGCAGACGATTGCTCTGCTCGGCCGCCCGTCGCGAGGACGATGAACGCAATGGCGACAACTCGGTCGCGCCGTCACTGGTCCGAGGATTCACCGAGCGGCGAAGACATGTTGCTCGCCACCTTCCTGATCCGGTCACGCACCGCGCTAGGTTTTCGAGAACCGCATCCAGGGCCTCGTCCGGCCGGTATACCAGGCCGACGGCTGTAGAATTCGGGAGACGCGTCTCTGCTTCCAGCGTCCGCTCCGGGGGTTACTTCCTGTCGAAAGACGGCCCATCCGGGCCCGTCTTCCGACAGAAAGTCTTTGATCTCCTGTTCGGGAACAATCACTGGAACGGGATTCGCTCTCCGGCGATCACCGACGCTGGAGCCGAGGCGTCACCGTGCCCCTGATCACCGAGCGGCGCGCCACCGCGGCCATGGCCAGGCCCGTGTCAAACATTTGTCAAACGAACCGCCCCGGACGGGCCGATTTCGAGCCAGGAGCGGCTAAATCGAAAAGCGCCGGATCCCCAGTACCCGCGGGATCCAGCGGCATCCAGCCGTACAGGATAAATGTGCCAAACCGGGCTCATAACCCGAAGGTCGCGGTTCGAATGTCGCCTCGTTACGCCGCCCCAGCTTGGTCGCCGAAACGAGCTCGATGGTGCGACTGACGCGCCCGACTCCCCCGTTCTGAAGCTTCGCCCCACGCCACGACCGTCGACGCCGCAAGAATGATGCTGCATGGGAGGAAGGGGCGAGTGACACCCGATCACAACAGGCAGGCGACAGATGCTGCACGTCCATAGAGCGGAGCGCGCCGACCGCCTGGCGGACGGACTGGCGACGACGCTCATAACCCCGCTCGACGATCCGTTCATGGCGGACGTCGTGGCGGTTCCGACCCGCGGCATCGAACGTTGGCTGGCGCAGCGACTCTCCACCCGTCTCGGGGTCAGCCGAAGGCCGCGAAGACGGCATCTGCGCGAACGTCGACTTCCCATTCCCCGGACGCCTCATCGTCGGCGCCCTCGCAACGGCGACCGGCATTGACCCCGACTACGACGCCTGGCGACCGGAGCGGTCCGTCTGGCCGCTCCTCGAGCTCGTCGACGAGTGCATCGACGAGCCGTGGCTGGAAACGCTGAAAGCGCACCTGGACGGAGCGCGGCCTGAGCCGGACGATCCGGTCCGACGGTTCGGGGTCGTCCGCCACATCGCCGACCTCTTCGACCACTACGGCGTCCACCGCCCAGAGATGATCCGCAGCTGGGCGGCCGGCGCAGACACGGACGCGGCGGAGGCCCCGTGGCAGCCTGAACTTTGGCGGCGCCTTCGCAACGAAGATCAACGCCCCGAGCCCGGCCGAACGCCTAGCCGAGGCGTGCAACGCAATCCGCACTCACCCCGACCTGCTCGACCTCCCGCCTCGCCTGTCGCTATTCGGCCTGACCCGCATCCCGCGCAGCTACCTCGACGTGCTCGCGGCGATCGCGCACTCCCGCGACGTCCATCTATTCGTTCTGCATCCCTCGCCGGCGCTCTGGACGAAGGTCGAAGAAGCCCTCGACACGGAAGCTCCCATCACGAGGCGCGCGGCAGATCCAACTGCGGACATGCCCGTCCAACCGCCTCCTCGCGTCCTGGGGCCGCGACGCGCGAGAGCTTCAGCTGGTCCTCGGCATCGACCGGCGAAACAACCGACGATCACCACTCAGACGCGCACGACGACCGGCACGCTTCTGCAAGTCATCCAGGAGGGCATCCGCGCCGACATCCCGCCGCCGGGGGAACCGTTGCCGCAACAGCAGGACAAGAGACCCACGCTACAGCCCCGACGACGACAGCCTGCAGATCCACTCGTGCCACGGCCGAGCCCGTCAGGTCGAGGTCCTGCGCGACGCCGTTCTGCACCTCCTGGAGGACGACCCGACGCTCGAGCCGCGGGACATCATCGTCATGTGCCCTGACATCGAGACGTTCGCGCCGCTGATCGAGGCCACCTTCGGGACCGGCAGACGGGCGACCCGCAGATGACGACGAACCGGACTCCGACGGGAAGCGCCCGCCCGACCTCCGGGTGAGGCTGGCCGATCGATCGCTGCGCCAGACCAACCCTCTGCTCGGCGTCATTTCTCAGCTGCTGACGCTCGCCGAGCAGCGGGCTACTGCATCGCAGCTGCTCGACCTCGCCGACCGCGAGCCTGTGCGCCGGCGGTTCAGGTTCGACGACGATGACATCGCGCAACTGCGCGACTGGGTGGTGGCGAGTGGCATCCGCTGGGGGTTTGATGCGCCACACCGCGAGCCGTTCAAGCTCGATTCATTGGAGGCAAACACCTGGCGATCCGGCCTTGATCGGATCCTGCTCGGCGTGACGATGACCGAGGACGATCTGCGCCTGCTCGAGAAGGTCTTGCCGTTGGACGACGTGGACAGCGGCGTCATTGATCTGGCGGGCCGCTTCGCCGAGTTCGTCGATCGCGTCCGCACCGCTGTCGATGGGCTGCAGCACGGCAAGGCAATCCCGGATTGGGCCGACACGCTCGCGGATGCCGCCGATTCGCTCACGGCCACTAGCGAGCGCGACTCGTGGCAGCGGACCGAGCTGCAGCGTCTGCTCGACGACATGGTCGATCAGGCGTCCGGGGAAGCTGGCGGGAGCAGTCCGGCGGTGCTCGAACTCGCGGACCTCCAGGGTCTGCTGGCCGACCGGCTCCGCGGACGGCCAACGCGAGCGAACTTCCGCACCGGCCATCTGACGATCTGCACGCTGGTGCCGATGCGATCGGTGCCGCACCGCGTGGTGTGCATCCTTGGCCTCGACGACGGGGCATTTCCGCGCAAGGCTCCGCGCGACGGAGACGACCTGATCCTGCGCGATCCGCACGTCGGCGACCGCGATCCTCGCACCGAGGATCGGCAGATGCTGCTCGATGCGCTCATGGCCGCGACCGAGCGCGTGATCATCACCTACACCGGCAACGACGAGCGAACGAACCTGCCGCGCCCGCCGGCCGTCCCCGTCGGAGAGCTCCTCGACGTCGTTGACCGAAGCGTCAGCTCCCCGGACGGGCTCGCGCGGGACCGTGTCGTCATTCGCCATCCGCTCCAGCCATTCGATCCGCGCAACTTCAGCGAAGGCGCACTCGTGCCCGAGCGACGGTGGAGCTTCGATCAGGTCTCATTGGCCGGTGCCCGTGCGCTGACCGGCGAGCGCGCCGAGCCTCCGCCATTCCTCGAAAGTCCGCTCCCTGCAGACGACGGTCAGGTGATCGAGCTTCGGCGGCTGGTCCGATTCGTCGAGCACCCGGCGAAAGCGTTCCTTCGCGACCGGCTCGAGATCAGCGTGACCGACTTCTCTGACGAGGTCGACGACGGCCTGCCGGTCGAGCTTGACGGGCTCGAGCAATGGCAGGTTGGGCAAAGGGTGCTGGAGGGCGTGCTCGCGGGGCAGGACATCAACAACTGCGTGAAGGCAGAGGTCGCCCGCGGCTCGCTCCCACCGGGAAAGCTCGGCTTGCCGGTGATGCAGACGATCGCCAACCGTGCCCATCTGATCGCCCGCGCGGCAGAACAGGTCGGAGACGGTTCGCCGTCGTCTCTCGACGTCAATCTCGAGCTACCGGATGGGCGCCGGCTCACGGGCACTGTCCCCGGCATCTGCAACGACACGGTGCGCATCGTCTCCTACTCGCGCGTGAAGCCAAAGGACCGCCTCCGCGCCTGGGTGTGGCTTCTCGCGCTGACCGCCACCCGCCCCGAGCGGCCGTTCGAATCTCTGGTTATCGGGCGCGCTCGCTCGGCCGCGCGTCACGTGGCCGAGGTGACGATCGCCCGGATCCAGCCACTGGCCGACGATCCAGGAGCGCGCCGGGAGGCCGCGCTCGACTCGCTAATCGAGCTCATCGAGCTCTACGGCCGTGGGATGCGAGAGCCCTTGCCACTCGCCTGCGAGGCATCCGCGGCTTACGCCCAAGCCGCGGCGACAGGGGAGGACGCGGAGGCAGCGGGCCAGGACGCGTGGGAAAGCGGGTACCGAATCCCAAAGGAGGATCAACAGCCCGAGCACCTGGTCGTGTTCGGAGACGAGATCGCATTCGACGACCTGCTCGACGAACGTCCGCGGGAGGACGAGCAGGGCGATGGCTGGGACGAGGCCGAGTCGACCCGATTCGGTCGCTACGCCCGCCGGCTATGGACTCCGTTACTCGCGCGCGAGGTGGTCAAGGACCAATGAGCACCGCCGTCGAACCAGCCGAGTTTGATCTCTGCGGGCCGCTTCCATCGGGCGTCACCGTGCTGGAGGCGAGCGCAGGGACCGGCAAGACCTACACGATCGCGGCCCTCGCGGCTCGATATGTCGCCGACGGCATGCCGCTCGAGCGGCTGCTGCTGATCACGTTCACTCGGATGGCCACGGGCGAGCTGCGCGACCGCGTCCGGGAGCGACTGGTGTACACCGAGCAAGAGCTTTCGCGGATTCTTGAACGGCGCCCCCGACCCCGAGACGGATCCGGTGGTGACGCTCCTCGCGACCGGGTCCGCCGAGGAGGTCATGACCCGGCGCGACCGGCTCGCGCGCGCGGTCGCCGACTTCGACGCCGCGACGATCGCCACGACCCACGGGTTCTGCCAGGAGGTGTTGGCCGAACTCGGCACCGTTGGCGATCTGGAGCCCGGAACGACGTTCGTGGAAGACGTGTCCGATCTGGTCAACGAAGCGCTCGACGACTTCTACGTCAGGCGTTTCTATCGGGAAGACCAGGTGGCGTTTGACCGCGACCAGGCGCTCAAGATCGCACGCGAGGCGGTCTTCAACCCGATGGCCGACCTCGAGCCTCAGGATGAGCCGACGGGGTCGAAGGCAGCGATGCGGTATCGGTTGGCATCACGCATCCGCGACGAGGTCGAGCGGCGTAAGCGCCGGCTTTCGATCATGACCTACGACGACCTGCTGACGCGCCTGAAGTCCGCGCTTGTCGGGCCGAACGGTGAGATCGCGCGCGAACGGTTGAGGTCGCGGTTCCAGGTCGTTCTGGTCGACGAGTTCCAGGACACCGACCCGATTCAGTGGCAAATCCTCCTGCGCGCGTTTGCAGAGCAAGGCGTGACCCTCGTCCTGATCGCCGACCCCAAGCAGGCGATCTATGCGTTTCGGGGAGCTGATGTCTACGCCTACCTGGTCGCCGCCAGCACCGCCCAGGTTCAATCGACCCTTCGCGTGAACCGTCGCAGCGATCAGCCGCTGCTGGACGCCTACGACGCGTTGTTCGACGGCGCCACGCTCGGTCACAAGGGGATCGTGTACAGGCAGGTGAGAGCCGATCCTGCGCATCAGACGATGCGCCTAAGCGGTGCACCGAGCGACGCGCCGCTCCGTGTGCGCGTCGTGATCCGGGATCAGGACTCGATCATCAAGACGAAATATGGATACGCGACCGCACCCTCCGCCCGGAGGCACGTCGCCGATGACCTTGCCGCCGATGTCGTGAAGCTGCTGGCCTCCGGGGCGCAGATCGAGCTTCGCTCCCCAACCGGCGAACCAGTTGGGCGAGAGGAGGTTCGTCCGCGTGACGTCGCGGTGCTCGTGCGGACGAATGCCAATGCTGAGTTGGTCCGCGATGCGCTCGCCGAAGCTCACGTTCCCGCTGTCATCAATGGCGCCGGCAGCGTATTCGCGACCGCCGCCGCCGGCGACTGGCTGCGCCTGCTCGAGGCGCTCGAATGGCCGGCCTCGGCGCTTCGGGCCAAGACGGCCGCCTTGGGAGCGTTCTTCGGGTGGAGCGCCCGACCGGATTGCGGCGGCATCCGAGCTCGAGTGGGAGGGAGTGCACAGGCGGCTTCACCGCTGGGGCCGCATCCTGCGAGACAGGGGCGTCGCGGCTCTCGTCGAGGCGATCATGATCGGTGAGGATCTCCCCGCGCGGCTGCTGTCCGGGACGGACGGTGAGCGCAAGCTCACAGACCTACGACACCTCGCGCAGGTCCTTCACCAGGCAGCGAGGGCGGAGAGGCTCGGCGTGACCGCGCTGCGCGGGTGGCTCGCGCAGCGAGTGGCCGAGGCCGAGCGCGAGGGCGGAGAGGAGGAGCTCACACGGCGGCTCGAGTCGGACATGGAGGCGGTCCAGGTCCTGACAATTCACCGCAGCAAGGGGGTTGAGTTCCCGATCGTCTATTGCCCGTTCCTGTGGGACTCGTTCATCCAGCGTGACGCAGCGCCGGTCCTGTTTCACGATCCCGACGCAGGCGACGTGTGCAAGCTCGACGTGGGTCTCGACCAGCGTTCATATGCCACGCACAGGCGCCAACACCTGATCGAGCAGCGAGGCGAGGACCTGCGGATGGCCTACGTCGCGCTGACGCGAGCCAGGCACCAGGCGGTGATCTGGTGGGCGGGCTCGAGCGACAGCCGACACTCACCGCTCAGCCGGTTGCTGTTCGCGCGCGACGACGCCGGCAACGTGGCGTGGGAGGGACATTCCACCCCGAGCGATGCGGAGGCGCTTGAGCGATTCAACGTGCTCGCCGCAAAGGCGCCGGGGCGGATCGAAATCGAGCGCTCGGTTCTGGGTCCACAGCTCACGTGGGAGCCTCCCCAGGCGTCACCACCCGACCTCGATGCCGCGAGCTTCGATCGCCGGCTCGATCTGCGTTGGCGACGCACGTCCTACAGCGACATCACTGCCGAGAGTCACGAAGCCCTCGTCTCGAGCGAGCCGGATGAGCCGATACTGGGTGACGAGCCAGAGGGTCCGGTCGCCTCGCCCGAGCCCAGGCAGAGGGCGAAGCGGTGCCTGGACTTGAGAACGCCTCGCCGCTCGGAACGATGCCCTTCGGCGCCGAGTTCGGAACCTTCGTTCACCGCGTGCTCGAGCAAACCGATTACGCGGCGGAAGACCTCGACGCCGAGCTCGCGGAGCGCGTTGCCGCCACCGGGGCGCGAGGGGCGCTGAAGCTGACCGGCCCGGGGGAGGCGGTCAATGGCCTCAGAGCGGCGATCGAAACTCCGCTCGGGCCGGCTGGTCGACGGCACGCGCTTGCGCGACATCGAGCGGGCAGACCGGCTCGACGAACTCGAGTTCGAGTTGCCGCTGGTCGGCGGCGATGATCCCAGCGGACGGCTGACACTGAAGGCGATCGCCGGCGTTCTGCGCGCGCATCTCCCAGCGGGCGATCCGATGGCGGCATATGCCGACCGGCTCGAGGATCCGGCGTTGCGCGCCACCGTTCGCGGCTTTCTCACCGGCAGCATCGACATGGTGTTCCGGCTCGACGGTCCACGCTTCGCGATCGTCGACTACAAGACCAACTGGCTCGGCCCGTTTGACGAGGAGCTCACGCTCAGCCGGTATCAGCCGCCTGCGCTGGCCGAGGAGATGGCTCGCGCACACTATGGGCTGCAGGCTCTGCTCTACACGGTCGCGGTTCACCGCTACCTGCGCTGGCGGCTGCCCGGCTATGACCCGGACAGCCATCTCGCGGGAGTGCTCTACCTGTTCCTGCGCGGAATGGCCGGAGCCGAGACGCCGGTGATCGCCGGCAATCCGTGCGGCGTCTTCGCGTGGCGACCGCCGGGTGCGCTCGTGGCGGCGTTGAGTGATGTGCTCGATCGGGGAGCGGTGTGAGCGTCTCGGAGGCACAGTCACGCGAGGACGCGTTCTCGGCTCGCCGCGCGCGTAATGCCGTCGGGCTGCCTGGCGGCGTTCAACGAGGTCGGGCTCCTATCAGCGGCCGACGTGCACGTGGCGGCGCGGGTAACGGAACTGGTCGGCGAGGCAGACGAGAGCGTTCAACTCGCTCTGGCCCTCGCCGTTCGCGCGACGCGGCTCGGTCACGTGTTCGTCGACCTGGTCACGATCCACGACACCGCCAGCCTCGAATCCGAGGAGGAGCCGCTCGATCTCGGGCAACTGGCATGGCCGGCACCCGAATCGTGGGTGGACGCGGTGGTCGCCAGCAGCCTGGTCGCCGCCGGCGAGGACGCACCGGATGCCGACCGGCCGCTGCGGCTGATCGGAACCCGGCTGTACCTCGACCGCTACTGGCGGGAGGAGCGATCGGTGGCCGCGGATCTGCTGACCCTCGCGGATGACGACGCAGTCGAACTCAACTACGACGTGCTCGCGGACGGCCTGCAACGACTGTTTCCGCAGCAGGCTGACGTGCGACAACGGCTGGCAGCGGCGGCGGCGGTCTGCCGGAGGTTCGCGGTCGTCGCGGGCGGTCCCGGAACCGGGAAGACGACCACGGTCGCGCGAATCGTCGCGTTGCTGGCGGAGCAGGCGATCGCCCAGGGTGCGCGGCCGCCGCTCGTCGCTCTGTGCGCACCGACCGGCAAGGCGTCCGCCAGGCTGCAGGAGGCCGTCCACGCGGAGGCGATAGATCTGGACGTGACAGAGGAGGTGCGGACGCTGCTGGTCGGCCTTCAGGCCTCAACGCTCCACCGCCTCCTCGGGTGGAAGCGTGGGAGCCACAGTCGGTTTGGTTACGACCGAGGCAATCGGCTGCCGCACGACGTGGTGATCGTCGACGAGACCTCGATGGTCTCGCTCTCGATGATGGGGCGGCTTGTCGAGGCCGTACGGTCCGACGCGCGCCTGGTCCTGGTCGGCGATCCGGGTCAGCTGCGCTCGATCGAGGCGGGGGTCGTGCTCGGAGACGTCGTCGGGCCGGCGGCCGAGCATCTTCAGATGACAGCCGGGGCGCGAGCCCGGCTCGCCGAGGTGACAGGTGACGAAGTGCCTGCCGACGATTCACCGCCCGACGTTCGGATCGGCGACGGGATCGTCGTGCTCGACCGCGTGCATCGCTACGGGAGCGGCATTGCCGCCCTGGCCGAGGCAATCCGTCAGGGCGATGGCGACGGCACGATCGCCTCCCTCATGGCCGCTCCGGACGAGATCACCTGGCTGGGCGTGGATATCGAAGATTCCGACACCGGCGAGGACCTACGGGAGGTAAGGACCCCGGCGGTCGAGGCGGGGCGGTCGATGTTCGAGGCGGCCCGAGCAGGGGCCGCGATGGATGCCCTCAGCGCGCTCGGCGCGTTCCGGCTGCTGTGCGCGCATCGGCGAGGTCCGCACGGCGTGAGCAACTGGAGTCTGCGGCTCCAGGCGTGGCTCGGCTCTGCCGTAGCTGATCTCGACCTCGGCGAGCGCGATTACGTGGGACGTCCGCTGCTGGTCACCGAGAACGACTACGAGCTTGGTCTCTACAACGGCGACACCGGCGTGATCGTTGCGGATGACGAGGGGCGTCCGAGCGCGGTGTTCGAGCGCGGTGGCGAGTTGCTCACCTTCAGCCCGCTCCGCCTCGACGCGGTTGAGACCGTGTACGCGATGACGATTCACAAGAGCCAGGGCTCGCAATTCGAGACCGCCGCTGTGATGCTGCCACCGGCGACGTCGCGGATCCTGACCCGCGAGTTGCTCTACACGGCAGTGACGCGCGCGCAGAAGGCGCTGATCCTCGTCGCGACCGAGGACGCGATTCGGGCGGCTGTGGCGCGGCCGGTGGCGCGGGCGTCGGGGCTGAGGGAGAGGCTGTGGGGTGAGGCGGCGGCTCGATGATGTGAACTCGCGTCTCGTCTGCAATCTCGACGCCCACGCGCGCGAGGAGTACTCGGTACGCAGAGGGCCGGTCGGCCCGACCGTGACGGTAAAGCCCAGGATTTTCCTTGGCGGCCCTGCACGTCCAGCCTGATTCTCAGTTAAGGGAGGTGAAGAAGAAAGTTCGGTGTGTGAAAGATTGGACCTGGAATCGATGATTAGGAAGACGTGAGCTCAGAACCCAGCGATCGAGCGACTCAATTCGCGACCTTGTACAAGGCGAGTTACGGCGCGATCCATGCTTACGCGTCGCGTCGTGCCGGAGTCGAAGCGGCTGACGAGATCGCAGCCGAGACGTTCCTGGTGGCGTGGCGGCGATTCGAGGCTTTGCCTAGCGAGCCGCTTCCGTGGCTCTATGGCGTGGCCCGCAACGTCGTGATGCGTCACCACACCAGCCGCGCCCGCCAGCATGAAGCATCCGCTGCGCTGGTTCGTGAACCGACCTGGGCACACTCTGACCTCGAGGACTTTGGGGATTCGCGGTTGTGGGAGGCGTGGGAGCAGCTGCGTCCCATTGACCGCGAGGTGCTGGCGCTGGTCGCTTGGGAGGAGCTTCCGGTGGCGGATGCTGCCTGCGCGCTCGGGTGTTCAGCGCCCGTCTTCTCGGTCCGCCTGCATCGCGCGCGCCGCCGGTTGGAGCGCCTGCTTGCCGCCGCCGAGTCCCTTCCTTCCGCCGAGCTATCCGAGGCCTGATGTCACCCACGATGCCCAACGCGCTGTCTCGCCTGCGCGCCGCCAACCCAGCTCGCGTCCAGAACGATCGCGGTGAGAGCACCGTCGCGCTCGCCGCGCTCGAGCGGATTCTCGCTGATCCCGGCTCGCCCGGGCCTCAGTCGAGCGGCGACAGGTTCGCTCGCCGCGCGGTTTGGTTCTTGTTCTCGCGGCCTTGGTGCTGGGAACCGGGGGCGCACTCGCCGGCACCGATCCGTTTGGCTGGTGGAGCGCGAATCCCGATACAGCGCGGTACGGAGTCAATCCGGCGCTGCATGTCCGGACTCCGACCGCCCAAGTTATTGCCTGCCGCCCAAGCTCGACGGGAGATTTTCGCTGCGTGGCAGGCAAGTCCGGTCGGCTGTACATGCGGATCGACACGATCGAATCGCCCGGACCTGCATCCTTCTTCGAGCCGCGCCCACTTCAACGCCACGATCACACACGCGCTCGCCGCCGGAACGATGCCGGCGGCGCTAGCGGCGAAGTTCCGGGCCGACGTGGCCGCAGTACCGGACAGTTTCTTTACCGAGCTGCGGCTGGCCAGCCACTTCTCCACGGTCAGCGGGGGGGAGAGCAGCCGCGGAGAGCTCGTCCCTCCGGCCGGAGTCCCCGAGTACGTGATCTGCGAGACGGCCGGCGCAGCGCTCAGTTGCCGGAACCTCAATGGAGATCTCAACGCACCCATCGGCGCAGAGGTGTATGCGGCCGAGACGACCTCCGACTGGCGGCGTGTACGGCACCGGCGCCCCGACTCGTACCTGCCGCGCGGGATCAAGTTCACCCCGGCGGAGTACAGGGTGCTGATCGACATGGCTAGGAGCGCCACCGTAAGCGGATCGTCCTCCTCACCATAACCCTCCCCGTTAGCTCGAGACCCCACCGCCCGCTTTGGCCACCTGGCGATCGTAACCAGCTCGTAGGTCGGGGCTGTTCTCGTGATTGGCCGCGAATTTCGGTCGACGGTTGCGGTACTCGCGCGCGTAGGGCGTAGGCGGTCTCAGCGCTTGCTGCGAGCTCAAAGCTTTTGTCAAGTCATCCTCCGCCTGCGCCGGCGCCCTTCGTGGGTCGGGCCCTGCAGTAGTACGGCCACCGGTAGCTGCGTGTTCCGACGCTTCCGCCGTAATCCCACGTGACGTGTATGCGCGTGTATATGCGCCGACCGTCAGGGCAACGGACCGTTCTGCTCAACCTGATGCGAATGGGATCGCGAGCGTCAACCGGACCTCCGAGCTGATGTACGGCCAGTCCGGTTCCGAAAGCCTCGCGGTCATTCCACCGCGTCCACCGAAGCCGCTTCCAATCCCAGTCAGAAGGACGCTGTGGAAGCGCGGGCATATCTGGTCGCCGTTCCGGATCGACCGCCAGAAGATGCGACCGCAGTGAACCGAGGGTCTCTCCGCAGCCGCTAGGACAGGCCCAGCTTTGTTGTCGATCTCCAGAGGCACAGCGCTCGCGCGATTGGATAGATGTACGCGCCGGGCGAAGGTGTACAGACCGAGAATCTGTGGTCGAGCGTTAGCCGAGCGCTTCCACCTGGTAGCTCGAATCGGACCGCCGAAACCGCGACTTTGGCGAACAGAAACCCAGGTTGGTGTACTCCAGCGTGAAATAAGCGCGCTGACCGGTCTCTAGCACGACGGTTCGAACACGAATATGCCGGCGGCCCACGGGCAACCTCAACACCTCACCCGATCTGTCCAGCAATGCGACTCTTGGATAGCCGCGGAGTCGACAGATCGGGCCTCGGTTGCCCGCCAAACTCATGTCCAGGTATGCGTGCCCGGACCCTGCAGTCATTCCTCGTAGCTTGAGGTGAAGGCGTCGCGGCCTGGCAGCGAGGAGTCGAGGCGGCACGTGCTGCCGGTCCAACAGCCATGTGCGGCATGAGCAACCCTCCGAGGCCGAGCCCGACGAGTGCGAATCCGCGCCACGTCCGCTGGCTCAGTGCATCCACGGCGCTCACGCCACCCTAAACAGCCGTTGGACCCTCATTGGCAGTGGGCCCTGACGCTCTCGTACTGAGTGATCGGTCATTCCCCGCTAGCACTGCCCCGTGATCTTCTTACCACGCTTTGTTGCCGAGGCAGAGCAGGTCTGCGGACCCAGCACCCGCCACCCGTCGTGATGTCTGACGTACGAGTACTCGTAGGTGGTGAACGCCCACCGCATTATCCGTCTCGCCGTTGAGCAGGCCACCGACCCACGAGCCACTCGTACGTGGACTGGGGTAAGGAGTCCAGAGACGCTGAACGAGCCGCAGCGATAGCTCGCCGTGGCCGTCGAGGGGCCCCATGCGGCGATGATTCCTAACACCAGTACTGCGGCGACGGTTGCGCCGTTCCTCCGCAGACGTGTGGGAACGAATCTAGCTATGGGTTCGCGGGATGAAGTGCCTGCAAGGTGGTTCGTAATAGGCATTGCGCCTCCAAACGTTCGGCGTGTCTAGGTCCACACGCGTCGGATCTTGGCGAGCTCCCGAAGACTCGTCGCGTCGAAAGGTGCCCAGAGAATCGTCCACGGTTCGGTGTTCCGCCGGGGCCCGCCCCAGAGAGCGCTGCCGCAACCACGCCTAAGACAGCCCGTAGTTCAGGCGCTGGCCGTCGACAACTTTCGTCGCACCGGTCAGCATTACATAGCGCCGGCCACTGAGGGTCTCGATCGCCCACGGATGCGCCCGTCGGCTGGGAGTGCCCGAGTCGGCGTACCTATATGGCAGGCGCCTTGTCAACCGGATCTCGACGCCACGGCTCACGTAGCCGTTAGGACACACGACATATCCCGGCGCGAGGGCCGAGCTAAAGCATGGATCCCCAATTTCGTGTCCCGCAGCGCATCGCCAAGCGTCGTAACGGTTGACCGCGAGCGACCCGATCCAGCAGTAACCACTCCTACGGCTGACAGGAATGGATGGAGTCCCGTCGGTACGAAACGCGCGAAAGATTGTTGCCCCCGTTCGAAGCCGCGCGAAAGACCCGGAGGGCGGCACGACCAAGACAACAGCGAGCGCGCACCACAATGCCCTCGCCATGGCTTTACGCCCGAGCATCACGCGTCCGCGGCTGTTCTCATCACCACCCTGACCCCTCTCACCATCGTGGCGAGCCTACTCCCGCGGGCCGGCTCCAGCAACACAATCACCAGCCCTCAGTGTCGCCCAGAGCTCCGCGCTGCTGGTGCCGCGTCGATCTGTCGCGGCGCAACCCGAGCGCGAAGTAGCACTGGGCGAGCGTCGTTTCTGCATCGATGCCCTCGCGCAGGCCGTGAGATACTCACAGCGTGCCGACAGACTGGCGCACCGACGGTGTCCGGGTGGTTCGCAGCGACGAGCTGGACCTCAACACGCCGCAGACGCCGGGCATGACGCGCGCGGCAGCTGTCACGACCGCCCGCACCGGCGCCGAGAAGCTGTGGGCGGGCACGGTGGTCATCAAGCCCGACGCAAAGACGGGCGCGCACCACCACGGTCCGGTCGAAAGCGTCATCTACGTCGTGTCCGGCCGCGCGCGGATGCGCTGGGGCGAGCGCTTGGAGTACGTCGCGGAGGCCGGGCCTGGCGACTTCATCTACGTCCCGCCATATGTTCCCCACCAAGAGATCAACGCCGAGTCGTCGGAGCCGCTCTCGTGCGTCCTGGCGCGCTCCGGCCAAGAGCCGGTCGTCGTGAATCTCGACCTCGCCGACGTCGAGCCAAACCCGCAGCAGGTCCACTGGGTCGACGACATCCATTCGGCGCCCTGACGCTTGCTGTCCCAGCTCGCTCCGCGGCGCTGGGGATCTGAGAGATCTCCGCAGATTGGTGCAGTCCAGGCCGCGCGGGCTCGCGACCCTGCTGGGCGAGGTGGCTGGTTTAACGAGACGCGGCGCGCTCGAGCTGCTCGCCCGCCGCGAGCACGAGCGCGTCGTCGCCCGGTCGTCCTACGATCTGGACGGACGCGGGAAGGCCGTTCTCTGCCCGGCCGCACGGCATCGCCAGCGCCGGCCAGCCGAGCACGTTGAACGGGTACGTGAAGCGGATCGCGGCATCTCGGATCGTCAGTTCGTCCGTGTCGGCGGGCGGAGCCACAAAAGAGGTCGTCGGGGTCAACAGCAGATCGACCTCCTCGAGCCGCTCGAGGCACTGCTCGCGGTAGGCCTCGCGGGCGCGTAGCCCCTCCTCGAGCTCCTTGTCGGTGACCTCCAGGCAGCGTTTGATCTTGACGCGAACGTTCTCGCCATAGCTAGCGGCGTGCTCGCGGAACAGGTCCCGGTGGACCTCGGCCACCTCGCGCATGAACACGCTCGCCACGCGCTCCGGCAGGGGAAGGTCGAGCCGACTGGCGCGCGGAAAGTGTTGGCCGGCCTCCTCGACGCGGGCGCGCACGAGCGGGTCGGCGAGCTCGCTCCACGCTATGCCAAGCCTCAATTCGTCCAGCGATTCGAGACTCCGCGCTCGGACGTCGGGCGCGAGGGTCGTGAGCATGGATGTGCACTCCTTGACGGACCGGGCCATCGGGCCCGCGTGGTCGAAGCTCGGGGCGAGCGGGAAGCAACCGTCCAGCGGCACCAGGCCGTAACTCGGCTTGAAGCCCACGACGCCACACCACGCGGCGGGGATCCGGATCGAGCCGCCCGAATCGCTCCCCAGCGCGGCGTCCGCGAGCCCGGCCGCAAGCGCCGCCGCGGAGCCGCCGCTCGAACCGCCCGCCAAGCGACCCGGCGCGACCGGATTTGGCACGGTGCCGAAATGCGGGTTCTGCGACGAGATGCCGTAAGCGAACTCGTGGAGATTCGTCTTGCCGACGGTTGCGTACCCCGCGGCTTCGAGCCGGGCGACCGCCTCCGCCGTGCGCTCGGGCAGGTGCTCGGCGAAGATGATCGAGCCGTACGTCGTGACGAGCTCCGCGGTGTCGAATAGGTCCTTGACGGCCAGCGGGATCCCGTCCGCGGGCCGCTCCGGGCGGGCGAGGAAGATCGACACGCGGCGATTATCTCTCGCCCGCGCTCGGTTCCATGGCCCGCCCGCGAACCCTCACGACCCCGAGACGCTTCCAACCAGCTCCGGCTCCGGCTCGGGCGCCGTCTTCGCGGCCCGCTGGCGCGCCTTGAAGAACTCCGCGCCCTCGATGCTGAGGCGCGGGACGATGCGGTCGAGCCAGCGCGGCATGTACCAGTTGGACTTGCCCATCATCACCATCACCGCCGGCACGAGCAGGCAGCGGACGATCGTGGCGTCGAGGATCACCGCCACGGCGAGACCGATGCCGAACTGCTTGACGGTCGGGTCGCCGTTGAGGACGAAGCTGCCGAACACGAACACCATGATCATCGCGGCTGCGGTGATCACGCGGGCGCTGGTGACGAGGCCCGAGACGACCGAGCTCTTGTTGTCCTCGCCCGCGTGGACGTGCTCCTCGATCTGGCTGACGAGGAACACCTCGTAGTCCATCGAGAGCCCGAACAGGATCGCGAACATGAACAGCGGCACGTAGGAGACGATCGGCACCGAGCCACTGAGCCCGATCAGGCTGTGCCCCCACCCGAGCTGGAAGATCGCGGTCAGCACGCCGTAGGCGGCGCCGATCGAGAGGACATTCATGACCGCCGCCTGGAGCGGGACGACGACCGTCCGGAACGCAAGCACCAGCAGCATGAAGCTGAGGACGATCACGACCGCGATCTGCAGCGGCAGCTTGCTCGAGATGTTCGAGGCCAGGTCGATGTAACCGGCGGTGGTGCCGCCGACGTAGGCCTTCATGTTGTTCCCCTTCTCAGCCGAGGGGATCACGCTCGAGCGCAGCTGGTTGACCAGGTCGGACGTGGCCTGGTCCGACGGGCCCTTTGTGGCGATCGCGTTGAAGTACGCGGTCGTTCCCGCCTTGTCCAGCTGAACCGGACTCACCCCGGCCACGCCGGCGGTGCCCGTCACGTCCTTCTCGAGCGTCTGCAGCCGCGGGTCGGTGGTCCCGCTCGCGGGCGAGCCGAGCGAAACCGCCACGATCAGCGGGCCGTTGACGCCCGCGCCGAAGTTCTTCGAGATCAGGTCGTATGCCCGGCGCGCGGTCGTGGTGGTCGAGAGCGCGGCGGTGTCCTTCTGTCCCAGGTTCAGCGACAGCAGCGGGATCGCCAGCGGGATCAGGATCAGCAGAGCGACGAGCCCGGACAGCACCGGCCGGCTCGCGATCTCGTGGGCCCACCGCGCCCACAGGCCCTTCTTGGGGTCACGGGGTTTGTCGCTGCGCACCCGCAGCGAGTTGATGTGCACGTCCGAGATCGCGAGCGTCGCCGGAAGCAGGGTCAGCGCCGCGAGCACCGCGACGACGACGGCGACCGCGGCCATCAGGCCCATCGTCGTGACCAGCGGGATGTTGGCCACCGCCAGCGACACCAGGGCGATCGTCACCGTGCTCCCGGCAAACGCCACCGCGCCTCCTGAGGTCGCGGTCGCGCGGGCGATCGACTCGCGCAGCTCCAGGCCATCGTCGAGGCCGCGGAAGTGTCGCGTGACTATGAACAGCGCGTAGTCGATCCCGACCCCGAGCCCGATCATCGTCGCCAACGTCGGCGCCACCGTGGAGACCGTCATCACGTGGCTGAGGATCCGGACGATCGACAGCGTGCAGGCCAGGGCGAGGATCGCGTTGAAGATCGGCAGCACGCATCGCCACCGCGGTGCCGAACGTGAACGTGAGGATCACCATCGCGGCGAGAAGTCCGATCAGCTCGCTGGACTCCGTCGCCGGCTTGGACACCTTCTGACCCAGCTGGCCGCCGGTCTCGACCTGGAGCCCCGCCGCCTCCGCGGGCTTGCTCGCGGCGTCGATGATCTTGTGCGCGTCATCCAAGGACAGGGCCCCGGGACTGACGGACAGCGTGACCGACAGGTAGCCGGTCGCCTTGTCCTTGCTCAGAGCAGACGCGCCCTGGGAGGTGAGCGGGTTGACCACCGAGGCCACGTCGGGGGCCTTGGCCACGTCGGCCGCGGCCTGGTTGACCGCGTTCGCGTACTTCGAGTCGGTCAGCTTTCCGCTCCCCGCATGCAGCACGATCGGACTGGTGCCGTTCGCCTGGTTCGGGAACGACTTGCTCAGCGCGTCGGTGGCGCGCTGGCTGTTGGTCCCGGGCAGCGACAGATTGTCATTGGTGTTGTCACCGAGCCGCTGGGAGACCCCCACCAACACGACCGCCACCACCATCCACATGCCGAAAACCACGAACCGACGGCGCGCACAGAAACGCGCCAACCCGTAGAGCACACCTGTCATGACCGGCCACTTCCTCTCCGCAACTCGTGAGTACAGCTCTGGCCGACATGGTCTGAGCGGCGGCTGCCCCAAACAAGGGGGGCCCCCCGCGTGTTTACCCCAACGTTTTGCGAGCGCTACTGCTCGATCGCCGCCGCGAGCTGAAACCGGGAGCGGATCCCCAGCTTCTGGTAAGCGCTGCTCAGGTGGCGCTCGATCGTCTTCTCGGTTACGAACAGGGCCTCTGCGATCTCGCGGTTCGTGTGGCCCTCGACAGCCTGGCGGCAGACGCGCCACTCCGCGGCGGTCAGCGCGTTCGGCCCGGTCAGCTCCGCCCGTGCGCGCCGCCCGGGTCCGGCCTGGAGCTCCACTCGCGCACTCTCGACGAGTGCAACCGCGCCGCAATCGCCGGCGAGGCTGATCGCCCTTCGCTCCACGTCGCGGCCCTCGCGGCGCCGGCCCAGCCGGTTCAGCTCCGCCCCGAGGTCGGCGAGCGCGTGGGCCAGCTCGAGTCGCGCCGCGCTGTTTTCAAGCACCGCGACCGCCTCTTCGAGCAGCGCCAGGCGGTCGCCGTCCGGGGTGGCGAGCGCGGCCGCCCGCAGCGACCTACCAAGCGCCCCGGGCGCGCCGACTCGCCGGGCCATCTCGAGTTGCTCACGCGCGAGCTCGGCGGCCCGAGCGTGCTCGCCCAACGACGCGAGCGCCGGCGCCGCGAACGTCTTCCAATCGCTCGGCCACAGCATCCCCATCGCCTCGCGCTGCTCGCCGCACCACAGCAGGTCCTCGACCCCCGCCTCAACCTCGTCCTGGGCGATCCGCAGGCGGCCCCGCGCGGTCATGTATTCGACCGCGTAGACCTGATTACCGGAGACCGCGAGCCGGCCGCCGGTCTGCGCCAGCTCGGCGGCGGTCTCGAGCGCGCCACGCTCCACGTGCACCACGATCGCGGTCGCCACAAGCTGGAGCACGACGAAATGGGGCTCCTCGAGCAGCAGCATCCCGGTCTCGGCCTCCACCTCCGCGTCGTGGAGTGATCCCATCGCCAGCGCGATCGCAGCGCGCAGCCCGTGGATGATCCCCTGACGCGTCGCATGGCCCTCGTTCCGGGCATTTTCGAGCGCGGCTTCGAGCAATCGCGAGGCGACGTCGTAGCGCTCGGCCACGCCGAGCGTCAGTAGCGCGATCAGGCCCGCGGTCGTCTGCGAGGCCGGAGGGAGCCCGACCGCGAGCGCCGCCAGCACTTCGCCCACCGCATCCTCGGCCGAGCCGCCCCCGACGAGCGCTTCCTGAGCATCGTAGACCCGCCCAACGGCCTCGAACTCTGGATGCCCCCTTGCCCGCTTCCGAAAGCGCTCGCGTTCGGCCGCGAGCCCGCGGCGCATTTCCGGCAGCACGCTCCTGAGCGACAACAGATCGGTGCCCAGCTCGAGCGAGCGCTTCGCGTCCGTCGGTGAAAGCTCGTCGGACAGCACGGTCAGCGCGTCGGCCGCGGCGTCGGCGAAGCGCCCGCCAGAGACGATCGCGCATCGACCGAGCCACGACGCTGCCTCGGCTCGCGTAGTCAGCGTCGCGCCGGTCGTTGCCAGGGCCTCGCGGAGATGCCCCTCCGCGCTCGCGAACTCCATCGAGGCCAACTCGTAACGACCGATCGCGGTCAGGATCTCCGCGCGATCCGGCTCAGCCGGCGCTTCAAGCAATGCGCGGCGCAGCCGCTCTGCTGCCACGCGCGGCGCGCCCCGGCCGGCCGCGCTGTCTGCGGCCGCCCTGAGCGTCTGAATCCGCTCCGGGTCTCCGGTCGGCCCAGTCAACAGAAGCTGCGCGGTGACGCGCTCGGGCGAGGCATCCTCAAACGCGAGTGCCTGCGCGGCGGCCGCGTGGAGCGCCTGTCGCTCTCCGGGCGTGAGGTCCTCGTACAACGCGGCACGGACGATCGGGTGGACGAATCCGAGTCGCTGGGCGCGGACGAAGATGTCGGCTCGAACGAGCTCGTCGCCGGCGGCGCGCGCAGCGTCCTCGCCGACGCCCGCCACGCGAGCCGCGAGCGTCAGCTCGCTGTCATCCCCGAGGACCGCGACGGCCCTCGCGAGCTCCGTCGCGGGCGCGCCCAGCGTGGCGAGCCGATGCAGGACGAAGCGGCTGACCGCGGCCGGCCCGACCGTCTGCACCTCGTCCGCGGCAGCCGCCGACGGGGCCACCCCCGCCGCTTCGAGAGCTCGCAGCAGCTCCCCCAGAAACAGCGGGTTTCCCCCGGTAGCCGTGTGACAGGCGCGACAGAACTCCGCCTCGGCTTCCGGCCCGAGGCGCTCGTGGGTGAGCGAGCTCGTGGCTGACTCGCTCAGCGGCCGGGGATACATCACGACCGCCGCCGGGCGCGAGGCGATCTGCGCCCACAGCGTCGCCATCTCGAATGCCGCCGACTCCGGTGTACGCCCTGCCAGAACCATCGCGATCGGCAGGTCCTCGACGCGCTGGGCCAGATAAGCCAGGAAGCGGAGCGAATCGCGATCGAGCCAGTGGCAGTCGTCGACCAGCACGAGCAAGGGTGTCTGCTCGGCCAGATTGACGACCAACCAGTGCAGGGAGTGAAGCGCCTCGAAATCTCCGTCCGCGTCGGCTCGCCGGCGCTCGTCGAGCTCGAACAGCCGCGCCGCCGGAGCGGCGGCGCCGGCGAACAGATCGGCGCGCGAGGACGGATCTCCGATCACCGGCTCGAGCAACTGGCGGACAGCGCCGAACGCGAACTGCTGCTCCAGCTCCGAGCCCCGCGCCTGCAGGAGCAGGATCCGTGCCGGCTCGGCCGCGATGCGCGCCTCGCGTGTCAGCTCGGTCTTGCCGACGCCCGGCGGCCCTTCGATCAGGAGCAGGGTCCCCTCTCCGGCGCGCGCGCGATCGAGTCCCTCCCGCAGCATCCCAACCTCGCGCTCGCGCTCCAGCAGAGCTCCCAGCGCACCGAGCGACACAGGGTGAAGATACACGGCGGGCGCCGGCGCTCGTCTCCGCCCAAAACCCTAGGGGAAACCCTCGGGGATCCTCCCTTGTCGCCGGGCTACGGATGCCCATCATCCCGCTGGGTGAAGTCCGTGACCGAGCGAAACAAGCAGAAGGTGCAGCTGTTCGTCGAGGCCGTGCTCAACGAGGGCCGGCTGGAGCTGATCGAGGAGCTGGTGGCGGCGGACTTCGTCGGTCAGCTGACTGGGGTCTCGTCGCCCGTGGTCGGACCGGCCGAGCTGCGCCGGCTCGTGTTGAGGGGTCGCCGGGTCTACCCCGACCTGTACGTGAAGATCGAGGACCAGATCGCCGAGGAGGACCGAGTCGTCGTGCGCTGGCGGGCGACGGTTGGGACGGCGCGCGGCCGGGTCGAGTGCTGGTCGGGCGTCTCGATCGTGCGGTTGCTGGCCGGCAAGCAGGTCGACGTGCGGACGTCCGTCGGCTCTCTTGAGACGCTCGGAGCGGGGTCGCCCCGATGAGCCGGGACCTGGCGATCGTCTTCTTCGCCTCGGTGCTGGCCATGCTCAACCCATCCCTGCTCGCCGCCGTGACCGTGATGATGCTGCTCCCGAATCCCAAGCGGCTGATGCTCGGCTACCTGCTCGGCGCGTACACCACCAGCATCGTCGCGGGCCTCGCCGTCGTTTTCTCGCTCGAGGGGTCCGGGGCTGTGATCAGTTCCAATCACGCTGCCAGCCCGGCAGAGGATCTCGCGATCGGTGCCGTGGCACTGGCGATCTCGCTCGTGCTGGTGTTCGGCCTCGACGCCCCGCTCCAGAGGTGGCGGACACATCGCAAGGAGGGGAAGCGGCGCGAGCAGGGGTCGTGGACGCAACGGATGTTCGCCAAGAACTCCGCGGTGCTGACGTTCGCGGTCGGCGCGGTCGTCAGCTTCCCGGGCGTCAGCTACCTGAACGCGCTCGACCACATCGCGCACCTCGGACCATCGACGCTCTCGGTCCTGTTGCTGATCCTGTACTTCTGCGTGATGCAGCAGGTGCTGCTCGAGCTGCCGCTGCTCGCCTGCGTGTTCGCCCCGGAGCGGACGCAGGGCGCGGTGGTGTCGTTCAGGACATGGCTCGGTGGTCACGGTCGCACGATCGCCGTCGTCGCGCTTGCCGCCGTCGGGGCTCTGCAGGTGGCTCGCGGCCTGGCCGCATAATGGTTGCGTGCCAATTCCGCGCCCGCGAGTCGTCGTGTCAGGAACGGTCGTGGCGATCGCGACGACGCTGGTCGTCGCTGCGCCCGGCCGAGCCAGCACGTCGCTCACGCCGTCCATCGCCTTCGCGAAACCACCCCCCGGCGTGGTCCGGATTGGTCAGTCGGTCCTGATCAGAGGCCGTGCTCACGATGTACCGGTCGGCAGCACCGCCGTGCTCCAGGGCAAGCGGAGCGGCGGCTGGGCCAGGCTCGCCCGCCGCGCCGTCGGCCGACACGGGGTCGTCACCGTCCGCTGGACCGTGGCCAAGGGAATGGCGATCGGGCCAATTTCGCTGCGGTTGGCCGCGCGCCGGCGAGGCCGTGTGTTGGTCGCGAGTACCCCCGCGCCCTCGGCGGTCGGCTCCGCCTATGTGCCCTGCTCCCGACCCTCGCCGCCTTCACGAGTGCCCAGCGGCGACGGCTGGATCACCGGCGGCGTTTACGGCGAAGGGGGCGCGTTTCCCGGGATGGACGCGTGCCTCTCGCAGCGGTACACGATCGAGGCGCTCGATTCGGGCGGATCGGTAGCCGCCCGCGAGACGGTGGCCGGTGGCCACAGCTACACGCTGGTGATGCCGTCCGGCAGCTACACGCTGATGAGCGGCGGCTGTCGGGGTCGGGCGACGGTGAGAGCTGGCCAGCAGACCAAAGCCAACACCTTCTGCCTCTACCCCTGAGATGTCGGGCAGCACCGGTTAGACGACTGCGAGCTCAAACGGTGCCGGCGCGCTTCCGACGGGCACCCGTAGCGGCAGCGCCCGGCCAGCGGCGCACCGGATGAGTGATCAGGCCGGCGCCGCCGGAGCGCCCGAACCGCTTAGTGCCCTCGCTCTCTTCCTCCGTCCCAGCCGTTGGGCCAGGTGGAGCCACCGTTGCCCTGCTCGGTCCCAATGGCGCTGGCAGGTCGACCCGATTGGTCCGCGGCTACCTGCAGACCAGCTTCGCCGTCCCGCGGCAGTGCGCCAGCCGTCCGAACCTGGTTGGACGCCGTGCAACAGCGCGGAAGTGAGCCACCGCCGCGCTGCCGTTACGCAGCGGAGCAACCGGGCGGACGCTGACGAAGCCGCTGCTGAAACGCGCGATCCCGCGGATCGTGGTCTCGAGGGTGCGGCTCTTCTTCATCTGCACAGCACCGTCTGTCGGCGTCACGACGACCTCGTAGTCAGTAGCGCCCGGCACACCGGACCAGCGCACCCGCAGGGCGTTCCCGCGGCGGCGGACGATTAGGCCGCGGGGTCTCGCAAGCTTGGGCGAGGGCGGCGAGAAGTGCGCAACCGTCAGGCTCTCAGCCGGGAGCCCGGCGAGCTCGAACTGCGCGACAATGTGGCGTGCTCCGCGCCCCGGGGCGGGTGAGAAGCGCAGCCGCCCGCGGCCGCCGCCGTTCACGGTTCCGATCGTGTGGGTGCTGCCGCCGGCGCCGACTTCGGAGAAGGTGACGCGCTGGTCGGGCCGGCGGCGAATGTCATACAAGAGCGCTCGCCGGGCGCCGGTTCCCCGGACGCTCGCGGTCACCTTGGCGTTGGGCGGGTCGCTCGCCTCACCGAAGGATTTGATTGATGACGAGCCCGCCAGCGGCTCGATCCGGTAGACGCCCGGCTGCGGGTCCTGCAGTCCGACAGCGGTCAGCTTCAGCTGGTCTGAGCGGAGGATTCGGATCGCGCCCTTGCTGGCGAACCCCGAGGTCGCGGTGCTCTGCAGTGCCTGACCCCCGGGGCCCGTGACCCTCACCTGCGGTGCGCCGGTGCTGCCCGTGAGCTGGATCATCCGGCTCGGTCTGCCGGGTGGGATCCGGATGATGCGAGCCGCGCTCGCGTCGGAGGCTCGGAGGCTGATCTCATCGAAGCGGGACCACTTGCAGCCGTCCAGCAGCCAGACCTTGATCTCGAACGGCCGGTAGACGACCCCGCCGCCGATGTTCACCGGCCCGACCTCGAGGCACGCTCCAGCGCCGTGGCTCGAGATCACGCCGGTGGCGCCGCGGCAGATCACGCCGATGATGCAGCCGCGAACGTGTCCGCCGATACGGAACTGTCCGGTGCTGGCCTTGAAGGCACCGTCCAGCGATCCCTCCATCGAGATCACGCCCCCGAACGACTGGTTGGTGCCTCCTCCGAAGGCGAGGTAGTCCGGGTAGTTGTAGAGGAAGTAGCCGTTGCCGAGCTTGACGTCCCCGATCACCGGGACGTTCAGAAACGCGTCCGCCGTGATCCCGATCGTCGGCGTGTAGTAGGGACGGCCGTAGAAGCTGGCGGGGAACCCGCCGCCCACCTCGTTGCGGTCAAGGACATACGCCTGCCCGGCAGCTGGGAACCCGAGCCCGAGCCGCCCGTCGATCGCGTAGATCTGAAGCGCGTCGATGCGGGCGTTGCCCGTAAAACGGGTGGGATTGAGGCCCACGCCGAATCCGATCCGCTCCAGCGATACGCCCGGAAACAGCGGGATTCCGGGCGGCTTGAATCCCAGGCTGGCGCCGGCAAAGCTGAGCCCGCCGTCACGGATCACGACGCTCCCGTTGGGCGGGATCATGTCGAGACAGGTGCCGCCCAGGACACAGGCTCTGCCCTGTCCACGCCACTCGTTGCCCGCTCCGTTGTAGCTGATCTTGAACTGCTGCACCGAGAGGCCGCCGAGCTCGGCGTTCAGCGGGCCGATCGTGGCGTTGTCGACCACGAGCCCCTGATCGTTGTTCGCGTGCAGCGTGACATGACCCTGGAAATCGACGCCGCCGAGCTTCAGGAAGTCCGGCAGTTGGAGGCTGGCGGCGATGACCGCGCCACCACCGACCAAATTCACGCTGACGTCGCCCGCGAACTTGAACGCCCCGATGCTGTCGAGGCCCCCCGCGAGTCGCGTGAACGTGCCGAGGTTGATCCCACCGAAGAACGGCCTGGTGCTGATCACGAACGCGCGTGGTGTGCCGAGCTTGATTGTGCCGGTGGTGAGCCCGCCGACGCTCAGACTCGCGTCGGAGCTCGCGATCGAGTTCGCCTGCGGGTAGATCACGATCGCGGCGCCATCGTGGGGAGTAAGCGTCAGTCCGTTGATCTGCACAGGGCCCTGTGCTCTGGTAGGCGTCGGTGAGGCTGATGGCAGTGTCGATCGCCTGTGCGTCGGTGCTGATGTGCAGTTGCCTCGCGAGGTTCTCGACGATCCCGCGGTCGGCCGAGGGGATGTCGTCGAGCGACTGCACGGGCCGCAGGCAGCCCCGTACCTGTAGCGCGCCCGAGGTCACCGTCGTCGGGAACAGAGCGCACACCAGCTGGGTCAACACACCCCGGCCGATGAGCGTTGACGGGCCCGTGGCGAACACGCCCGGAGTCGTCCCGAGCCTACTCTGGATTCGCGCTCCAAGTCCGCCCGCAACCCGTGGCGGGCCGAAGATCGTCTGAGTCAGGGCAGGTCCGATCCGCCCAGACGGTGACACGGCGCGGACGGTGACCGGCGTCGGCCCGGGCGGGGGCCGGAAGCGCAGGAACGTATTCCCCGCCAGGCCCACAAACGACTTGGTGCCTACGGTCCACAGCAGCTTCTGGGCCGCTCCGCTCAACAGGGCATGGAGGATCAACGGCCTGCCGGCCACCGGCGTGCTCACCGGCTGCACCGAGATGACCGTCGGAGGGGGCGGAGGAGCGGGCGAGGCCCCGACCTGAATGATGATCCCGTCCTCGTTGCCCGGGACGTAGGTCGGATCGACCGTGAACGGGATCGACGTGAACGTGCCTGTCAGTTGGACTGTTCCATTGGAGTCGTTGACGCCGTCGGGCCCGAGAGCGGGATTCAGCATGCCGGTGACGACATTGTTGGCGACCGTGAAGGTGCTCTGGCCGCTGAGTTTGGTGATCTGGGTTCCAGCGGGGAAGGTCATGTTGTCCGCCATCGAGCCGATCTCCAGCACCGGATCCTTGACCGGCGCGCCGAACTGGAGGGTGTAGGAATCTCCGGGGAGCCCGCCGATCTGGATCTCGTCGGTCTTGGCCAGCGGCGGGGTGAAGTCGGGACCGTCAAAGAACGTCCACGTGCCGTCCAGCCTGCTGATCGGCGTCGGAAAGACGTGCGAGCCTGACAACGAGATCGACCCGCCCAGCAGCGTCCCCGTCGCCGTCGTGGTGCCGGCGATGTTGGTCCAATCGGCGAACTGCGGCGAGTCGGCAGACGCCATCGGCACCCCTAAGCACAGAGCCACACCGACGAGGAACCCCGCGAGGCAAAGTTTCGCCCTCACGGTTGGCAGGGTGGCACCTCGTCGGGCGCGGCGCCTCAGGGGGCTACCCTTAAGTTTTCTTTAGCTCGATGTGACGCTCCTGGAACGCGATACAGAGCTTTGCGCCCTCGACCATGCGATCGGGGAGGCTGTGCGGGGCGCTGGCAGTCTGACGGTGCTGGAGGGGCCCGCGGGAGCCGGCAAGAGCTCGCTCGTGGCGGTCGCCCGCGAGCACGCGGCGATCGCCGGGATGTGCGTCCTCGATGCGCGTGGCAACGAGCTGGAACGGGAGTTCCCGTTCGGGACGATCCGCCGACTGTTCGAACCGGCTCTGGCCGCGGCCGCGGAGCCGAAACGCGCTCTGCTGCTGGCCGCCGCCGCTGCCCCGGCCGCATGGGTGATCGCTCCAGAGGCCGATGGCGAGGCCCGGTCCGAGCGGGCCGGCGGCAGCTTCGCCGTCCTGCACGGCATTCATTGGCTCGCGCTGAACCTGGCCGCACAGGCGCCTTTGATGCTGGCCGTCGACGACCTCCATTGGGTCGATCCCGCGTCGTTGCGCGCCCTCAGCTATGTCTCCGCGCGGATCGGCCACGCCAGGATCGCGGTCGTCGTGGCTGTGCGCCCGTCCGAGCCGGGGACGCCGCTCGCGCTGCTCGACGCGCTGGCCGATCAACCCGCGGTCAGGCGCATGACGCTGAAGGCCCTGAGCGACGATTCGGCCGCCGAACTGGTGCGAGAGAGAATCCCGGACGCGTCCGCAGAATTGTGCGCCGCATGTCACGCCGCCAGCGCCGGGAACCCGCTGTACCTCCGCGAGCTACTGCGCACGCTCCCGTCTCACCGGATCACGCCCGACGAGGCTTACGCCGCAGCGGTGCCCTCCCTAGGCGACCGGTTGGTGCGCCGGGTCGCGCGCGTCGCTCCTGACGGCTTTGCGCTGCTCAGCGCGATGGCGGTACTGGATGACGGAGGCCGGCTGCGCACGGCGGCCGACCTGGCCGGCCTAGACGAGCACCGAGCCGCCGACATTGCCCGGCAGCTGAAGCGGATCGACGTGCTCGCCGCGGAGGATCCGTTTGAGTTCGTCCATCCCGTGCTGCGGCGCTCGGTCTATGACCGCCTGTCGGTCACCGAACGTGACGCGGCACATCTGACCGCCGCCGAGATCCTGCGTCGCCAGGGCGCGCCGGTCGCGGCAATCGGCGCCCACCTGGCCGCCGTGCGGCCCAGCGGTTCGGTCACGATCGCCAGCACCCTCGCCCAGGCCGCGCGGCAGGCATTGGCAATGGCCGCGCCGGACACCGCGATTCGCCTGTTCGGACGGGCCCTGGACGAACATGCGCCGAAGCCGGGACGCGCTGCTCTGCTGACCGAGCTGGGCTTTGCCGAGGCCGCCAACCGGGACCTGGCGGCGGTCGATCATCTGAGTGAAGCACTTGAGGCTCACGGAAGACCCGGCGGGGTACGCGCGGGTAGCGTCAGCGCTGGCCGAGATCCTGTCGAACGCCGGGCAATGGCAACGGATGCAGGAAGTACTCCGCGCCGCGCTGCGGCGGTTAGCCGATGAGGCACCGGAAATCCTTCTGGAGGTCCGCGCGCTGTGGGCGGTTGCCTGTCTGTACGACTCGCAGCTGGCCGACGAGTTTGCGGCCCAACGGGACTGGCTTCAGACGTTGACCATGGGCGATAGCTGGCCAGCGCGTGCGCTGGACGCGACGCTCGCCGCGGCCGCCGCGATTCACGATGGCCGGGCGCGCGAGGTCGTGGTTCTCGCGCAGCGGGCGCTGCGCGGGGGTCGCTTATTCGGCGAGCGAGGAGCCGGCGCATTCGCTTCGATGCAGGTCCTCCTGGCCCTGTTGGTCGTCGACGAGTACGACCGCGCGCTCGCCGCCGCCGCCGAGCTCGCGCGCAACGCTCGCGACGTTGGCTCGCTGGTCGCTGCGGCCAGCGCGCTGGGGGCGCGCGGATACGTACTGAATCGGCGCGGCCAGCTCCCGGAAGCCGAGGCCGAGCTTCGCGCCGGCCTCGAGATGGTGGCGCAGGCCGGCATGCCGATGATGCTGACGACCGCCTTCGACTTCTTCCAGGACGCGATCCTGGAGCGACCCACGCTCGACGACGTCGCGGCAATGATGGAGCCGATGGAGCTGGAGCACGAGTTTCTGGCCTCCTGGTCCGGCGCGATGCTCGTCGGCGCTCGGGGCCGGATCAGACTCGCCCGAGGCGAGCGCGCCCCAGCGCTGGCAGACCTTCAGTCCTTCGCGCGGACGTGCGCGGCGTTGCGCGTGGGCCCGGCGATGTCGCCCTGGCGCTCGACGCTGGCCCTGGCGCTGCCGTTGGAGGCTCGCGGCGAAGCAGAGCGCCTGGTCGCCGAGGAGCTGGCCCTCGCCCAGAGGACCGGACTGCCCCGACCGTATGGCATCGCCCTGCGAGCGGCCGGCGTGCTGCGCCCGGGCGAACGCGGCATCCGCGCCCTGCAACGTTCGGTGAACGTGCTGGAGCGCACCGAAGCCCGGCTGGAGCACGCCCGCGCGCTGGTCGAGCTGGGCGCCGCACTACGTCGCGACCAGCATCGCACCGAAGCGCGACGACCGCTGTCGGCCGGCCTGGAGCTTGCCCACCGCTGCGGCGCCCCGCGTCTCGTGGAACGCGCCCGGGAGGAGCTACGCACAGCCGGGGCGCGACCGAGGCGAGAGGCGGTCACCGGCGTGGCGTCACTCACGGCCAGCGAGCTGCGCGTCGCCCGGCTGGCCGCGGCAGGGCGCAGCAACACCGAGATTGCGCAGGAGCTGTGGCTCAGCATCAAGACCGTAGAGACGCATCTGTCGCACGCCTACGGCAAGCTAGACCTGGCCGGACAGGGGGCGCGCGGGGGGCTCACCGAGACCCTCGAACGCACCCGCCCGGACGAGCCCGCTTCCTCACAGGTGGCAGAGGAATACGGGCAGCCTCTGTAGCTTCGAGAGCTGAGCAGGCGTCGACCACTTCACTGTCGCGGAGCAGAGCGTGCCGGCCTCCGCCCTGACGGCCGATGCGGTGGCGCTGGCTCCGGTGGACCGGCGAGATCTATGACGCAGGTTGCGCCGGCTCGCGCCTACGCAACGTCGATCGTCCCGGGCTCACGGATCGATTCCGCAGGCGATTCGCGCGGATACGAGACCGCGACTGGCTCGGCTACGCGCTTGCGCTCCATCGCCTCCGGGGTGACGCGCTGCACGTCCCATGCCAGGCCCGTCTTCTCCATCGTCCAGATGAGCCACCACGTCGGATCGAACTGCCAGCTCTGCAACCCATGCTTGGCTGACCTCGGAAAGGCGTGATGGTTGTGATGGTTGCCTTCGCCAAGTCCCACAAGGGCGACAAACGGATTGTTTCGACTCTCATCGCGCGTTTCGAACGGGCGCTTGCCCCAGAGGTGGCAGACCGAGTTGACGCTCCAGGTGGCGTGGTGCACGAAGAACACGCGCACTGCGCCACCCCACAGGAAACCTCCGAGCCCACCACGAAGCTTCCTGGTGAGGAGCAGCCCGGCGGTGAACGGTGCGACAAAGTAACTCAGCACGACAATAAGAGCGAAGCGGCGGTGGACCGCCATCACGACTGGATCGTCCAGCAGATCCGGGACATAGCGGTGCCGCGATGCTTTCTCGTCGGCAAACAGCCAGCCGAAGTGAGCATGGACAAAGCCCCTCATCCGGCCACCTTTGTGGCCGACGTGGGGGCTATGTGGATCGCCCGCCTCGTCCGCGTAAGCGTGGTGCTTGCGATGGTCCGCCACCCAGTCGGGGGCTGACCCCTGAATCGCCGTCGAGCCGAGAACGGCAAAGATGCCTCGGATTACCGGGTAGGTCTTGAAGCTGCGATGTGTGAATAGCCGGTGATAGCCCGCCGTTATGCCAAACCCGCTCAGGAAGTAGAACACACCAAAGATCCGACGGTTGGTGGGAGTTGCCAGAAACCACCGCTTCCGGAATGACGCAACCAGCAGGGCGGGCGGACCGAACACAAACAGTCCGGTGAAGATTCGATAAACACGACTCGCCGGGTGCGTCTCAGGCACTTCGGCCACATCGGCTACGTCGGGTACTGCGGCTACGTCGGGCACTTCGGCTACGTCAGGTACTGGCGCTTGGTCCAACATCAGGGACTCCTATTCGGCACGTGGAGGTGCAGTGGCAACGGACTGCGCTCACGCGTCCATCTCGGTCAGAGCCTACTCTACGGTCTGCTTCCGGGAGGCCCTGCGACCTGACGCATCCCGACGACTGGGGGGCCGTCCGCGCGCCGCTCGCGCGGCGTCGCCGGCCGGCGACGAGGCCCCAACCGACGCTCCAAACGCACAGCCGTCTCGGCCTGCAATAGTCTCGCCTCGGGGACCAATCGAGAGAGGAGCTGGGCATGTCTGGGAGCGTTTATCGCGTAACCGAGTTGGTCGGCGTCAGTGACGAATCGTGGGAGGCAGCTGCCCGTAACGCGATCGAGACGGCCGTCGAAAACCGTGCGGGACCTGCGGATTGGCGAGGCTCATCGCTTCGACGTCACGATCGAGGACGGCAAGGTGACGGGCTACCGCGTGCGTCTGAACGTGTCGTTCAAGTACGAATCTGGCGACTGAGCCGAGCTCGCCCCTCCCAGACGGCGACGACTCGCCGGCCTTCGTGGACGGGACAGCGTGCGGTTGGTAGCGTCGCCCGCGTGAGGTGGCGAATCATCGGGGCGCTGGCGGCGAGCACGGTAGTGCTCGCAGGCTGCGGCGGCAGCAGTAGTAGCGGCAACAGCAGCAGTCAGCCGAACGTCGCGGGCGCCGGTCAGGGCATCGACACTGGCTTGCGGGTTGCGGGGATGAAGCTGTGCGCCGGCCCGATCTCCGGCCATCCCGTCATCGCCAGCTACAGCGGCCAGCCGGTGCCGGTGTCGCTCTCGGTGTACGCCGAGCAGGGCTTCGCCGCTGTGGTTGCTACCGGGCAGGGCGCGCAGGAGTACGCGATCGGCCTGGTCGAGCGCCACTTCAACGGCCCCTCGGCTCCGCCCGCAGCACAGCTCGCTGCCACCGAGCGCGCCTGGCGTCGGGAGGCGCTCAAGGCACTGCACAGGCCAGGCGTGCCGCAGGGTCCATGCGCTTCCGAGGCGTCACGTCTGCCCGAGCTGGCTCCGCTGCAGGTCGTGTGCTCGAGCCAGCTTCTGATCCCGTTGGGCCGGAGCTCAGCGGCCGACACGTACGGGGAGGTGATGGGCAAGCTCGTCTTCCTCGGCGGCCATCCTGCCTCGGTTCACTACGACTACAGCCTGTACGGCGGAGGAGGCACGTACACCACGCCGAGCACCATCCAGGAGGAGCGTCCTTACTGCCCGAGCTGATCAGCGCGGGCCGACGCCGCGACTGATGCTGGCTAGGAACAGCGCTGAGCCCTGGTAGCTCGCGGTCAGTCTCTGCTTCGTCGCCGGGCGCGTGACCGTCAGGGCGGCAGCGTTCGTTGGCAATGCCCGTCCAACCTGCGCATACCAAGGATCCGGGTCCCGCTTCGGAACACCACGACGCCCTGCGGCAGGCCGGGGATCGCCACGGCCGGGATGACGCGGGCCGTCAGCCGGATTCGATTGCCACGTCTCGCGACCCGCAGCGCCGTCTTCGTGGCCACGACCTCGAAGGCTCCGATGTCACACCTCTGGGCCTGGGGCCGCGGCACTCCGCGCTGATCGGTGCTTCCACGACACAGCCCTGCGCGCGGGGGGACCCAGTTGATGGCCGGGCTTCCGGGGGCCAGTGCCATCGTCATCGTCGGCCCACCGTTTGAGGCCAGCGGTCGCAGGCGCGGGTTGGCGCTCACGGCGTGCTTGGCGAAACCGCAGCTGGTGCCCGTCTCGAGGTTGTAGCCGCCGTCGCGGACGTGGGTGGTGCAATTACCGCCCTGGTTGTTGGCGACGATCGTCGCGGTCAGCGTGAGTCGTGACCCGTTGACGATTCCACCGCCTGAGGCACCGGGTCCGATCGACCGGTTGCCGGCGATCGTCGTGGCGGTGATCGTGCCCGTGGCCGAGGCGGTGTTGAAGATCCCTGCTCCATTGGCGTCTTGGAACCGAGGTCCGCCGGCGATGTTGCCCGAGATCGTGCTGTCGGTGATCGTCATCCGCCCTGCGTTGAAGATTCCTCCGCCCGCACCCGCCGCACCCACCCCGGCGAAGTCGTTGCCGGAGATCGTGCTGCGGTCGATGACGACGCGCTCGGGCCCGAACGCCTGCACCCCGGCGCCGCCGTTTTCGAACGAGTGGTTGTCAGAGATCGTCGTGTTGGTGATCCGCAGCAGCTGCGAGCGGAGGCCGACCGACTGGCCGCTGATCCCGCCGCCGCCGCCCGAGGAATGGTTGCCGGTGACCACGCTCGAGTCGATCGTCAGCGGCCCTGACACGACGAGCACGGCGCCGCCAACACCGTCGGCGACCAGAGCGTTGTTTGCGCTGAACCGGCTTCGCGTGATCTTCACCGCTGCGCCGCCGGCGCCGATCGCACCGCCGTTGATGGCTGAGTTCCCGATCAGGACGCAGTCGCGCACGGTCAGGGAGCTGTGGTCGAGGACGAGGATCGCGCCGCCATTGCCCGTCTTGTCGACGTCGCCGCCCCTCAGGGTGAGGCCGGTGATGTCGAGTGAGGCCGAGCTCGTGCCCTCGACTTCGAGCAGCCGGAATTGCGGTGAGCTCGTGCGCCGCACGATGCCGGTGCGCCGGCCCCGGATCGTCACGCGTGCCGCGATCGGCGGGAGGCCAATCGGGCTGTGCTTGGTGCCGAACCGCGGGCTCGTCAGGGTGTAGGTGCAATCGCCCGCCAGCGTGATCGTGCCGCCATGCCGGTTGGCCTGCTGAACGGCGGCGATCAGACCCGGCACGCCGCCCTTGGCACCGTGGCAGGGCACCGAGAGCTTGACCGCGGCGGCGCCGCTCGCCGGTAGGACGAGAGCCGCCCCGAACGTCAGGCACGCGGCCGCAACCACACGCCGTTGCACCTGGCCGGCCATGCTGCGCCGCCAAGCGCGTCGCTGCTCAATGCCCACGCCACCGTATCGGCACACCACCCGCAGTCTTGAGAACGCGCTGCGGTCGCCCGCACAGATCAGCTAGCCGATCGAGCCTTCCATTTGCAGTTCGATCAGCCGGTTCATCTCGACCGCGTACTCCATCGGGAGCTGCTTGATGATCGGCTCGATGAACCCGTTGACGATCAGCTTTGAGGCCTCCTCCTCAGGGATGCCGTGCGACATCAGGTAGAAGAGCTGCTCGTCGCCGACCTTCGAGACGGTCGCCTCGTGGGCGACGTTGACGTCGTCGTCGCCGATCCGGATCGTGGGGTAGGTGTCTGAGCGCGAACGGTCGTCCAACAGCAGTGCGTCGCAGACGACCTTGGACTTGGAGCCGTGGGCGCCCTTTGCAATCTCGAGCAGACCCCGGTAGGACCCGCGGCCGCCGTCCTTGCTGATCGACTTGGCGAAGATGTTCGAGGTCGTGTTCGGCGCGGCGTGGATGATCTTGGCGCCGGCGTCCTGGTGCTGGCCGGCGCCGGCGAAGGCGATCGACAGGACCTCGCCGTGAGCGCGTTCACCCATCAGGTAGATGCTCGGGTATTTCATCGTCAGCTTGGACCCGAGGTTGCAGTCGACCCACTCGACCGTGGCATCGGCATGCGCGACGGCGCGCTTGGTGACCAGGTTGAAGACGTTGGTCGACCAGTTCTGGACTGTCGTGTAACGGATCCGTGCGCCGGGGAGGGCGATCAGCTCGACCACCGCGGAGTGAAGCGAGTCAGAGCTGTAGGTGGGGGCGGTGCAGCCCTCGACGTAGTGAACATACGAGCCCGGCTCGGCGATGATCAGCGTCCGCTCGAACTGTCCCATGTTCTCGGTGTTGATCCGGAAGTACGCCTGCAGCGGCATCTCGACGTGGACGCCTGCGGGCACGTACACGAACGATCCACCGGACCAGACCGCAGAGTTCAGCGCCGCGAGCTTGTTGTCGTTCGACGGGATCACCGTCGAGAAGTACTGACGCACGAGCTCCTCGTGCTCGCGCAGCGCAGTGTCCATGTCGGTGAAGATCACGCCCTGCTTCTCGAGGTCCTCGTGAATCTGGTGGTAGACGACCTCTGACTCGTACTGCGCGCCGACGCCGGACAGGAACTTCCGCTCCGCCTCGGGAATACCCAGGCGATCAAAGGTCCGCTTGACGTCCTCGGGCACGTCGTCCCAAGACCGGCTGGGCGTCTCGGACGCGCGCACGAAGTATCGAATGTTGTCGTAGTCGAGCTCGGCCAGCATCGGCGATCCCCACGTGGGCTGCTTGCGAGCCAAGAAGTGGTCGAGCGCCTTCAATCGGAAGTCGCGCATCCACTGCGGCTCGGACTTGAACTCCGAGATCTTCTCGACGATCTCCCGGTTCAGCCCCTTCGGCGCCTTGTACAGGTAGTTCTCAGCGTCGTGGAATCCGTAGCGCTGCTCGTAGTCGGCATTGATGCCGGCGAGCTGCTCGTTCTCGGTCAGGATTGCTGCTTCGGGGGTGGCCATTACTCCACCGCCGCCATGCGCAGCGTGGGGTTCAGGGCATGGTGCGCTCTCTGGGCGTCATCGTTCGCGTCACGCTGCGTAGCAACGCGAGCATCCCATTCCCCCTTAGCCTGATCGGCGCGCTGTGAAGCTTCCTCGCTCCCGTCCCTTGCTTCTCGGACCGCTTCACAGATCCGGGCGTAGGCTGGATCGCTTCGTTCCCATCGCGCCTGTTCCTCCGCGAAGGTTTCGTGCTCCCAGGCCTCGGTGTGGCGCACAGTTGCGGCGTGCCCGTCGCCGCTCTGTAACGGCTTTTGCCGGATCGTCATGGATGACCTTCCACCCGGACCCCCGCAGAACTGGGACGGGTCCGGCTTGTGAACGGCGTTTCTGTCGCTTTGGACGAAACGGCCCGTCAGGTCAGCGAAAGGCGTCTAGCCCGCCGGGGCCTGCGCGAGAGAATCGAGCACAGCGGCCGATAACGGCCCTGAGTTCAGAGTACTCCTTCTCAAGGCTCGTAACCGGCCGAATTGGCATCGCCTCCGGGAGCTTCCAGGTTCCAGGCAACGAATTCTGGGATTGGCGCCCACAGCCGCCGGAATAGGAGTAGTGTCGAAGGCAACTGGCCCTGCGGCCAGAATTCTCAGCCCAAGCCCGAATGCCACCAACGGCGCGATCCGCCGCCACGAGGCGGGAGGCTCGGGTTACTGGTTTTGACTGCGGGGCCGGTGCTCGTACTTCTACGGCGCTTCCCCACCGACTCGGTGGTCGCGTCCCTACTCGATCAACGCACGGGGATCCTCGCCCTCTTTCTCCGTGCGGCGCTCCATAGAGGGACGGGAAGGCCCAGAGGCCATGACGCAAAGGCAAGACAATCAGGCAGCACGTAGGCGAGGGGAGGGGGCTCGCGATCGCGGATCGCGAGCGTTCGACCGGGCCGTTCATGCTCGACGACGCCTCACGACGTCCCGGGCGAATCGCGGCGCGACGAAAGCCGATCGGCATCGTCCCAACCCCCGCCACGCGATAGCCAACGCGATCGCACGACTAACACGGGCGCCTGCCGATACCCCATTTCAACGCAAGGAAGGAGCATAGATGCCGAGAGTTCAGGTTCTAGCTGAAGTGCAGGGACGTCCCGACGAGGTCGTGCTGACCGAGCACGTCCCGGCCGACGTGTTCAGCAACGAGCATTACGCTGACCAGCTCGTCGAGCGCATGGGTTGGGCGCTCGACGATGCCGAGGCGCAGGAGCAGGCGATCCACGCTCACAGCCGGTAGTGATCGTGCCGCACTACCGGATCCCCGCCATGCGGCGGCGGAGCCGGGAGCGGTGCTTGTTGGCGGCTCGTCCGACCTGACGGTCCGGGATCTTGGGCGAGATGGCGCTCAGGCGCTCGGGAAGGACGACGGTAGGGTCGAGATGGTGCGCGGCGCCGGCGGTGACCACGTGCCATTCGTGGACGCTCTCCGGTGCTGGGTGGCCCCAGGTTCGGGCTTGGAGCATCCACTGTCCCTCGGCCGCACCGCACTCCAGGAACAGCCCGGAGTGGTGGTCAAGGCGCGCGAAGCCGGGGCTGTCAGGACGAGGATCCATCTTGGCGTGCCTGCGCGTGGTTAGGTCCAGCGTGCGCGCGAGCAACGTGAGGTCGAGGTCGCTCATCGCGCTGGCGAACGGGACTTCAAATAGCGTGGTTGCACCGAGTGAAGGTCGACGGGAGGATCGCCCGGGCACCTGTGCGGGGCTCGGGGGAGGAGCCGATGCTCGGACGGCTGGGGCCACTACAGGGTTGGCGACTGTTACGTGCATCGTCAAGAGGCCGGCAGCACCCAGCCGACGATCGCGATGTACTGCGCGGCCGCGGCCACGATCACGAGCGCGTGGAAGACCTCATGGAAGCCGAACGTCTGCGGCCACGGATCCGGTCGCTTGGTCGCGTACACGACCGCCCCGACCGAATAGAGCAGGCCGCCGGCACCAAGCAGGATGAGCGGGAGAGGACTGAGCAGTTGGAGAAGCTGCGGAAGTGCGATCACCGCGACCCACCCGAGCGCGAGGTAGCTGCCCGCGACGACGGCGCGCGGTGCATCGATCCACCCGAGCGCGAACGCCACGCCGGCCGCGGCGCCCGCCCAGGCGACCACGAGGACCATCCAGGCGACCGCGCCGTGTAGCAGGACGACGGCGATCGGGGTGTAGCTCGCTGCGATAAACACGTAGATCGTGCTGTGGTCGATCCGTTGCAGCAACGGTTGGAAACGCGGTGGTCCCGGCCAGCGGTGATACAGCGCGCTGGCGCCGAAGAGCGCGATCAGACCCGCGCCGTAGATGCCAAGCGGGACAATCGCGCGGGTGGTCGGCGCGAGCGCCACGGCCACGACAGCCGCCGCAACGGCCACCACGGACGCGACTGCGTGCGAGACGCCGCGCAACCGCGGCACGAGCTGATCAGACGGCGCTCGCGATCATCGCGAACCCGCCGCCAGCTTGAGTCTCCGAACCGCCAAGCGCACTGCTTGACCAGCCGGTCCCTTCGTGGGGATCATCCGATCCCCTTCCTGATCGCGCGCTCAGCCGTTCCGACCGCCGCACTCTCAATCGACTCCGACGAGCCTACTCCTCGTAAAACCGAATAGCCAGAGGTGCGGTCGCACGTCAGCTCGGACTCGGCGGATGCTCGCCAGTGGTGTGAGCACGCCGCTCCTCCGCCTCGGCGGCGCGTAGGCGTGCTTCCGCCTGCTCGCTGGCTCGTTGGAGCTCGCGCTCGCGTGCGGGGCTGGTGGGCCGCTGTCCGTAGGCCTTGGCCTTGTACAGGTCGTAACGCTGGCGGGCGTACTGAGCCTGGACTCGGAGGTCGTCAAGGTGCAGGCTGGACATGGCTTCGAGTCTAGGCCAGCGTCCCGGGGCGCACCGGCGACCGTGCTGGATCAGGTGCTACCAGCGTGCATCTAGAAATCGCGTTCGCGGCGCTGGAGCAGCTCTTTGCGTTCGCGTGCCGAGCGAAGCTTGCGGGCCTCTTGATGCGCTCGCTCGTTACGTTGGGCGATCTCCTTGCGGAGATCGTTGAAGGCCGCTTCCGACGTCGAGCGGCCCGGGCCTGGGTGTTCACGAACCGGGGCCGGCTTCTGATTCTGCTTCGCCACGTGCTGCAACTCCTCATCGCTCCGCTGGGAAAGACGGCCACAGGAAGAATGCAGAGCGGGGCACTCAGGCGGTGGAGACTGCTTCTAAGTCTAGTCTGCTCCTTCGCCTGATCGGAACGTGGCGAGGCTGGGTCGCAACCGCGACGGCCGTTAAGCGCCGTAGGCCCCGACCTCGTTGTAGAGCCTGATGACCAAGTTCGCCGTGCCGTGCAGGTGGTGCAGCGTGTCGCGAACGTCGGGGAGCTGCTCGAGGCGCTGGCGGTCTTCGGCCGATCGCATTTCCACGATCGCCGCGATCGAGGTCTTGTCGTCGGTCTGGAGAACTCGTGCGGACACGAACTCGGGATCCTTGACGACGCCGCCGAACATCTCGTTGAGACTCTGAAGGGCGGCAGCTTCTTCTGCGGGATCAACCTCCCACACGTGGACGAGTACTGGGCTCTCGTTCATCGACACACCTCGCTTTCGGGCTCGACGGGATCCGACGGTGGCTGCAGGCAGATTCGGGCTGGATCATATTTCGCCGCGCGACTCGCCAGCGAGACCCTCTCATCCCTTGTGCTGCAACGTGTACCGCACCGTCTGCGCGCGGATCAGCCCGTCCTGGAAAACGAACGTATCGATCCCGTCCTCGGCCTTGGTGTGCTCGGACTCGGCCCGCCACTCGAGAAAGAGGACGTCGTTCTCGAAGATCTGCGTTGGCAGCTCCCAGTTCGCGTGAGGGAGATCGCTCAGCAGCTTGACGAAGCCCTCGCGCACGCCATCCTTGCCGTGGAGGGTGCCGGCTGGCGTGATGAACAGAGCATCGTCGGTGTAGTCGCTGACGATTCCGTCGATATCCCCGGCCACCAGCACCGCGCCGTGATGCTGGAAGACCTCCTGCGGTGTGCGCGCCATCTCTCTCTCCTTGGTCGTGGAATGGAACTACGCCGGCACCAGAATGCCCCGGCCCTGAAGCCGTCCCTGATCGAGGTCGGCCATCGCGTCGTTGATCGCGTCGAGTGGATAGGTGCTCGTGTGCAGGCTGACCTTGCCCTGAGCGGTCAGCGTCATCAGCTCCGCGAGGTCGCTGTAGGTCCCGACCAGGTTCCCGATGAACGAGATCTCGCGCGAGATGACGTCGATCGTCGGGATGTTGATGTTCTCGCCGTAGCCGATCACGTAGTAGAAGCCGCCGTCGCGGACCATCGCGATGCCGTCCTCGATCGCTCCCTTCTCGCCGACGAAGTCGATGATCGCCTCAGCGCCGAGGCCGTCGGTCATCTCCTTGACCCTGTCCACGTGCGTGCCGTCGACCTGCAGCGTCTGATCCGCGCCGAGCTCGCGCGCCAGCGCCAGCGCGGGCTCCGAGGGGTCGATCACGATGATCTCGGCCGGCGTCATCGCCTTCAGGCACTGGATCCCGATGTGGCCGAGACCGCCGGCGCCGATCACAACCGCCCGGGTGCCCGCGGTCAGGACCGGGATCGCTTTCTTGACGGCGTGAATCGCGGTCAGCCCGGCGTCGGCGAGCGCCGCGATGTCCTTGGGTTCGAGCGAGGGGTCGAGCTTCACGACCGAACGGGCAGAGGTCTTCAGGAAATCGGCAAAGCCACCGTCTCGATCGATCCCTGGAAACGAGCCGTTCAGGCAGTGCATGTCGTCGCCGGCGCGGCAGGGCCCGCACAGCCCGCACGAGATGTACGGATGAACGATGACGGTGTCACCGACCTCGACGTTCGTCACCGCGGCGCCGATCTCGTGGACCCAGCCTGCGTTCTCGTGGCCCGGGGTGTAGGGCAGCCTGACACCGGACTTCTCGGCCCACTGACCCTCCTGGATGTGCAGGTCGGTCCGGCATAGGCCGGCGGCTCCGATCCGGACGATCACGTCCAGCGGCCCATCGACCTTCGGTTCGTCGATCTGTTCGAGCTTCAGCGCCTCGCGGTAGGCGTGGAGCCTTGCGGCATTCAAGTCACCACCTCCTGTCGATCTCGGACCGCCACCCCGTGGCGGATTTGCAGAAGTGAGCGGCAGATGCCGCCGTTGGCCTCGAGACTCGTCCGGACCAATCGCGCCATCCTCAGCCAGCGCTCGAGCTCGCCTGGCGGCAAGCGACGCTCCATCGGGACGGACGAACGCCGGGGAGTCCGGTTCGCAGGCGAGGCCCAGAACCTCCCGCAGCTCGAGGCACCGCCGAGCACCGGGCCCGGCAGGCAGCTCGAAGACCCGCATCGAGCAGATCGCCGCCGCCGTGGCACCGCTGCCCAGCAGTTCCTCGCACAGCGCCGCCTGCCGGGCGAGCAGTGCCTTGCGCTGGAACAGCGAGCGCAGCGCGTCGAGGTCATCGTCTGCAGATTCCCCGGGAAACGCGCCCGTGAATCCAAGTCCCCGACCCACCGCCCGGTTGATCTCAGTCTCGGTGTAGTGGTCCTCGAGCACCACGGTCACGTCGCGGACGCCGGGCAGCCGGCGCACGGCCGTGCGCGCGTCGGCTGCCATCAGGAACGCGAAGTTCGGTGCGCACTGTGGCGTCGGCAGCCGCAGCCCGACCGACACGCGTCCGTCATCGGACACCTCGCAGCGGCTCACGAACCCGAGCGAGGTGATCGGCTCGTCGAGCTCGGGGTCGTGGACCGTGCCGAGCGCCGCGAAAACCTCGGTGCGCATGCTCACGGCGACTCGACGAGTTGCGCGTCCTCCCTCGCCGCGGGCTCGCCCTCGGAGGCCGGCAGCCGGTACTCGGCCGGAACCTCGATGCCGTACAGCTTCGCGGCGTTGAGGCCGAGGATCTTCCGCCTCGTCGCGGTCGTGACCTCGGGGTAGTCCGAGTAGTCCTGGTCGGGGTAGTCCCAGGTGACGAACCCCTCGACCTGCCAGCGCGGCTCCCAGATCGCGTAGTCACTGCCGAACAGCATCTTGTCCTCGCCCACCCAGAACAGGAGCTCACCCATCACCTTCGCGAAGAACCGCGGACGCGCGTGCATCAGTCCGCCGATCACCACCGCGAGGCCGGCATAGACGTTCGGCTCCTGCGTGGCCATGAAGCAGAAGTCCTCGATCCGCGGGATCCCGGCGTGCTCGATGATGAAGTTCAAGTCCGGGTGATCGGTGGCCGCTCGGTCGACGTCCCTCGGATCGAACGCGTCCTTGTCCAGGGGCCAGATCGTCGGGCCCTTGTGGACGTGGATGTTCTTGATCCCCAGCTCCTGGCACTTCTCGTAGAACGGCTCGCACGCGTCGTCGTCGAGCCTCCAGCCGCGCGAGCCCTGGTACCACTCGGCGGTGTACAGCTTCGCGCCCTTCAGGCCGTAGCGCTTGGCGTCCTCCTCGAGCTGCTTCAGCCCCGCCTCGCCCTCACGGGGATCCCAGCGGCCGTTGGCGATCAGCCGGCCCGGATACTTCTCGACCATCGCCGCGTTCTTCTCGAGCGTGTTGAAGCCCTCGGTGTACCACTCCTTCAGATACGTCGACTGGAAGATCCCGACATCCACGCAACCGTCCTCGAAGACGTCCTTGACGAAGTCCTCCTCCGAGTACTTCTGGAATTTCTCGAGCGGCCAGTGCGTCTCGGCGGGGCCGAGGCCCTGGTAGGCGTGGAAGCACTCGATCCAGCCCTTGGCGTACTGCTCCTGGCCGCTCACCCAGTTCGCTGGGCTGGCGTCCCAGAAGTGGACGTGACCATCGACAACGAAGTACTTCTCTCCGTTGTGCTCGTACATGTTTCGACCTCCCTGGAGTCGACGAGCGCAGGTTCAACTGCAATCTACTCCGCGCGATGTGGGCTTTCCAAGGGCCGAAATCGGGTGCGTCGCGGCGCCGGGCGGGACCCGGCGCCCACCCTCATGCGGACGCCCGGTGCGGGACCGGAATGCCGGTCTCCCAGGGAAGGACCTTGCCGAACTGGACGAGCTCGCCGTAGAACGCGGGGTTGAACGTGGTTGAGAGGGCCAGCTCGAGGGGCCAGGCCGCGGCCTGGGCCGGGGTCTGGGCGCTGCTCATGTCCTCGAACCACGGTCGCGAGGCGTCGGTGTCGATCAACCCCGGGCAGAGCGCCACGATCAGCCTGTTCTCAGCGAGGTCAGTCGCGCGGCGCTCGCGGGCGAGCGCGCGGACGGCCGCCACCTGGGCAACCTTGGAGGGAATGTTGAGCCAGGATCCGTAGCCCTCATCCTCGGCTCGGCCGTCGTGGACGGCCGCTCGCCAGTCGCTGACGAGCGCATCGATCGCGTCGAGGTCCTGCTCGGCGGCTTCGGCGAAGCGCCCGGCGATGCGGTCAGAGAGCTTGTCCACGGTGCCAAGCGCGCTGGCGACGATGATCAGCCTGCCACCCGGTCGCAGGCGCGGAGCGAAGGCGCGCAGGATCGTCGTTGTGGCGAGATTGCTCGTCTCAGCGAGGGCGTCGACCTCGTCCGCAGGATCGGCATCCGGGCTCATGCGCGAGATTGCGTTGGAGAAGACGATGTCCACCTGGCCGAGCTCGGCGGCAAGCGCCGTGATGGCATCGGCATCGCGGACGTCAAGGACGCGACCTTCGACTCGGGCGACGGCGCCTGAATCGGCGATGGCGTCGGCGGCGGCGAAGACCCGGTCCGGGTGACGGCCGGTGAGCAGGACACGGTCCGCGGAAGACAACCGTGCGGCGAGACCTTCGACGAGCGCGCGGCCGAGACCCTGGTTGGCGCCCGTGACAAGTGCGATTCGAGAAGTAGTCATGGTCCCACCGTAGCCGTTCCGGACCATGTTGAAAACGAGAATTGCGCATGTGTAGCATGCGTAGAACGCATGACCCCAGCAGCAGCTGACTTCTCGCCGACAGGGTTGCGCATCCTGCGAGAGGTGGCGCACGCGGGGTCCTTCTCGGCCGCGGCCGAGTCGCTCGGCTACACGCAATCCGCCGTCTCACGCCAGGTGGCTACGCTCGAGGCGGCGGCCGGACGCACACTCTGTGAACGCGGCCACAGCGGCGCCACCCTCACGCCCGCCGGCACCCGCCTGCTTCGGGTCGCCATCCGCGTCCTCGACGAGCTCGACGCGGCACGCCGCGAGCTCACGGGCGATGAGACCATGCTTCGGCCGGTGCGGCTCGGCGCATTCGCGACGGCCGCCGCCGGTCTGGTGCCGACGGCGCTCGCGTCGCTGCCGCCGCAACTGGAGGTAACGCTGCGCGAGGCCACGACGCCGGCTCTGACCCGGGCGCTGCGCGCAGGAACGCTCGACCTGGCGGTGATCGCCCGCCAGCCGCCCTTCCGGCCGCCGGACACCGATTCGCCGGCGCTCGAGCTGACGACGCTCTCCGAGCGCGAGCTCATGATCGGGGTCGCCGCCAATCATCCGCTGGCCGGCGCCAAGGCCGTCGAGGTCGAGCGAGCTGGAACGCCAGACCTGGGTCGCCAGCCGGTCTGATGCGGGCGACACGCTGCTCGGCGTGTGGCCGGGTCTGCGCGAGCGACCGGACGTCCGTTACGTCGTGCGCGATTGGCTCGCGAAGCTCCAGATCGTCGCCGCCGGCCTGGCGATAACGACAATCGCGCCGGTTGCCCTGGATTCGATCCCAGACGGGATCAAGATCCTGGCCGTGCGCGGGGAGCCGCAGGAGCTGCGGCGGGTCGACCTTGCTCGCCGCCCCGAGCCGCTGGACGGACCCACGGCTCGAGTCATCGACGCCTTGATCGCCGCCGTCAGAAGTTGAGGTGGCTCGTGCCGGATTGCGTCACGGTCGCCGTCGAGCAGGCGTTACCGGCGATGTCGGTCGCGGTCGCCGACGGCACCCAGGTCATCTTCGCGCTCCCGGTTGCGATCGGCGTGGCCCCGCTCGCGCTTCCGAGCGTGATCGTGATCGTGCTGCCGCTGCGCGTCATCGTCGAGGGTACGCTCGCGCCGCTGGCGCCAAACGTGACCGAGGTTCCGGTACCGGTCTTGAGGTAGTTGTTGTTGGTGAGCGTGATCGTCCCGAGTGGGACCAGGGCGGGGGAGCTGGTGCTGGTGTAGATGCGGATGTAGTCGGAGCTGCTGCCGCCGTCGTAGAGGTTGGCCTGGATCCCGGTCGTGGCCGCGCCGGTCCAGCCGCTGAGGATCGAGAACGGATCCATCGTCGCGTTGAACGTCAGCGTCAGCGCGTCGCCCTGCTCGACCTTGCCGACCGTCCCGCCGGAGGCGTTCGTGCTCTGGACGTCAGAACCGGCTGGGGCGGTGTTGTCGACCGTGGTCGAGATGTTCTGGCTGGTGGCGTTGGACTGGTTGTCGGTAGCCGTCACGCTCGAGGTGTAGGTGCCGGCCGACAGAGTGCTGTTGGCGCTCTTGGCGGCGCTGCGGTAGTTGTAGGAGACGCCCCCCGCGGTGTAGCTCCCGGCGATCAGCGCCAGAGACGTGGTGCCGGTGGTCAACGTGGTCACGTTCGCGGCCACGCTCCCGATCCCGCTCGAGGGATTGCCCGCATCGGTGACGTTGGCGTACACGTAGTACGACGCACCCTGCTTGATCGTGCCGGTCTCGTAGGCGGTCGTACGGCCGATCGCGTAGGCGCTGACGGTCGGCGCGGTCCAGTCGGTCGTGGCGCTGAACGTGTTCGTACCGGTGGTCACGGTGTCCGAGTATGCGGACACGGTGCTGCCGGCGAAGACGGACCAGAGCGCCGCCACGGCCAGGACCGACACGAGTGCGCGCGGGATCCAGCGCCCCATGGATCATGCCCTCCAGATGCGCCTCAGCAGCACGCTGCTGAGAACGAGCGCGACCAGCGTAAGAAGCGCCGTGCGGACCCAGCGGTCATCCATCCACGCGAGTCCGAAGCCGACACCCGGAACCGTCGCGACCACCTCGGGAACGGACGCGCCACGTGACACCGACCAGCTCTCGGGCACGGGGTTGGCGTCGCCGCGAGTGAGGAACTCGAGTCTCGACGACGAACCGCTGACGACGCGGACGACCCTGTGCGTCACCAGTTTGCCGGCGAGCGCCGGATCGTCGAAGGACACGACCGCACCGGGTCGGACGGAGGTGGCCGCCGCCGTGCGGGTGATCAGAAGATCGCCGGCGCTGATCGCCGGCCGCATGCTCCCCGAGTGGTCGATCAGCGGCCGGTAGCCGAGCAGCATTCCCGCGAGCAGCGCGATCAGCAGCGCCGCCGCAGCGACGCAGACGACGCTGGCGATGCGGTCGGCCACACGCATCACGCGTTGTCCGCCTCGAACGTGAATGTCTGGGTCCCGGTCAGCCCCTGGCCGGAGTTGTTGTTCTGGACCGTGACCTGAAACTGGTAGCCGTGCGATGTGCTCGCGCTCCACGTCGCGGGGCTCGAAGAGGTCGGATCGACGAGCGCCGAACCGGCGCTCGACGGCCAGCCGGCGACGGTGCCGCTGTAGATCACGCCGGCTCCCTGGCCGAGGTAGTTGGTCGAGTCGGCGGTGAAGCCCGTGCACGACCCGGCGGCGGGGGAGCCGCTGAAGGAACCCCGGGTGACGACGAGGTTCAGGTACTGGTTCAATCCCGTGCCGCCCCCGGTCCCATACAGCTTGACGTTGGCCCCAAGGCTGCCCGTGTAGGTCACGTTGACGCAGCCGCTGACCGCAGAGCCGGGCTTCGCGTTCGACAGCGTCAGGACCGCGGACCCGCTCGAGTTGGTGGCGATCTGGACCGTGCCGGCCGCGAACGAGTTCGACGGGTTGGTTGCCGTCGCGTTGAGGTTCGACCACGTCGCGGCGCCGGCCAGGACAGCGCAAATCGCGATCAGGCCCACCGTTGAGGCGAGCTTGACCGCGATCCGTTGTGCGCTTGGTGGCTTGCTATTCATTTGCCACCCAGCCTCGATCAGCTTGTCGAGGCCCAGTCGTACTCGACCGTTGTGGACGCCGCCTGGTAGGCGTTGTCGGCGCCACCGGTCCCCGAGTCAGGGAAGTTCACCAGTGAACTGATACCGGTGAGTGGCGTTGGCTGGGAATGCCCCGAGCGTGATCGACGCGGGCATCGCATACATCGTGCCCGAGTAGACCGAAACCGCGGCGGGACAGCTCATCGTGCAGTTCGGATCACCAAGATCCTGGATCGCCACGGTCAGCTTCTTTGACAGACCGGGCGATGCGGGGGTGTCAACCGGGTTCGCGTGGGTCAGGGTGAAGTTACCCGTCACGTTCCCGGTGTTCTTGATGTCGACCGTGCCCGTCGCGCTTCCCCCCGGCACCAGGTTGCTCGCCGTGAGGATCGCCGCACTCGATTTCGAGTTCGAATGCGAGACCGTTCCGGCCGAGAACACGTTGCTCGGGTTGGCGCTGGTCGAGTTGAAGTTCGCTCCGGAACCGACGGCAATTGCCGCCGCCAGCATCAGGACCGCAAAGGCGCCAAGCACCTTCCGCGGCGACGCCTTCCACAGCGCTTTGAATCGTCCCATTGGCACTCCTTTGCCTATTACTCGATCGCCTCGCAAGAGGGGGCGATCGGATTTGTCTCAATAGTTTTCGTATCGACTCCGGGGCCATATCCGATGTCAGTAGTCGGCCCCGTTCGGAGCGCGTAGAAACTGCCGCTCCCGCCGGCCGTTCGGTTGCCGATCAAGGGAGTGATGGCGAAGACCGAACGTAAACGGCCGGACCTGTCGACCTTGCGCCTGCGCCTACGGCCGGGCTTTCTGCTGAGCGTCAGCGTGGCGGGCTTGATCGGCATCGGCGTGCTGGCATACGTGATCTCGCGCTTCGAGTCGGGCAGCATTCGCTCGGAGCAAGTTGCGAACGCGACCAGCTCGGCCGAGTTGCTGGCCGCCTCGGCGTTCGGGCCGCGCCTGCCCGCGCCCGGGAGCCCCCTCGACGGAGCGGCGCTGAAGGCGTTCGACCAGGCCTCGCTCGCCGCGCGCCGCACGGCGGGACTCGATGCCGTGGCCATCTGGGGCCCTGGCTACCACGTGCTCTACTCGACCGACCACCGCCTGATCGGGGGCGTCGAGCAGGCCTCACCCAGCGTCGCCGCCGCGGCGTCCGGGCGCACCGTCGCGACGGTCCGTCAAGTACCCGCGAGCGGACTGTTTCGCGTTTCGGGACGTCAGATCGACGTCTCGGTGCCGCTCTACCGGCACGGACGCACAGCGCCGATCGCGGTTGCTCAGGTGATGCTCTCGTACGCGCCGGTCGCCCAGCAGATCTCAAGCGACACGCAGCGGATCGACCTGATCCTGGTCGGTGCGGCGTTGCTGTTCTACGGGCTGCTGTGGCCGCGGTTGCTCCGAGCATCCAAAGCGGTCCGAAGCCAGACCGACCCTCGGCGGCAGGCGCTGCTCCGTGAGCTGGAGCTCGCTCTCGACCGCGATCAGTTGCTGCTCCACTACCAGCCGACGATCGGTCTCGCCGAAGGCAAGGTCGTCGCCGTCGAGGCGCTGCTGCGCTGGCGCCACCCGCGGCGCGGGCTGCTTGCCCCCAGCGAGTTCCTGCCGGCCGTCGTGGGCGAAGAGCTCAACGCGCGACTCGCGTTGCACGTCATCGACCTTGCGCTGAACGATTGCGCGGCGTGGCGTGATCGTGGCGTCGACGCATCGGTGAACGTCAACCTGTCCGCTGCCAACGCGCTCGATGCCGGGCTCCCGGAACAGATCGGACGGTTGCTCGGGGCGCGCGGCATTCCGGCCGACGTGCTCGGGCTCGAGGTGACTGAGACCGCGATCGGGGCCGATCCGGAGCGGGCGAAGCTGATGCTCGAGGCGCTCGACCGGATGGGCGTCCGGATCGCGATCGACGACTTCGGAACCGGCTACTCGTCGCTGGCCGGTTTGCGCGACCTGCCAGTGTCCGAGCTCAAGGTCGACCGCCAGTTCGTCGCCGGGATGGCGGACCACGCCCGCGACGAAGCGATCGTCCGCTCCACCATCGTGCTTGCGCACGAGCTCGAGATCACGGTGATCGCCGAGGGCGTTGAGGACGCCGAAACCCTCGAACAGCTCGCGTCGCTGGAGTGCGATATGGCCCAGGGCTACTACTTCAGCCGCCCCCTACCGCTCGCGGAGCTCGTTGCCTGGTTCGATGCGCCGGTGATCGCCGGTCGCGCCGAGCCGGTGGAGACCGCGGCCGAGAGCTGAGGCGCGCGATGCCGGCCGCACGGCAGGCCTCGATCTCCCCATGGTCCCTCCGGCGTGTGCTCATCGGGCTCGCGTCGCTGCTGATCGCGAGCGCCGTCGCGATCAGCTCCGGAGCCAACTTCAATGCGACCTCGGCCAACCCGGGCACGATGATCACAGGCGGCAAGATCGTGGTCTCGGACTCGCTCGCCGGTCAGTCCGTCCTGACAGTGACCGGACTCGCGCCCGCCGGGTCGGCGACCGGGACGGTGACGATCCAGAACGGCGGCAACGTCCCGGCCGGCTTCCAGCTCTCGATTGCGAACGTTGTCGACACCCCAACCACACCGCCGTTCTCAGCGAAGCTGATCCTGAGTATCGACGACCTCGGCGATCCGTCGTGCGTGAGCAACTGTCCTGCTGCGGTGAACCTCTACTCCGGTCCGCTCGCGTCGCTCGGGACGGTCCCACTGGGCAGCTTCGCGGCCGGGGTCGCCCACCAGTACCGGTTCAAGGTGACATTCCCCGACAGCGGTTCGGGCGGGGCGGACAACCCCTACGGCGGGGCCTCGACGAGAGCTGAATTCCGATGGACAGCGACACAGTCGTAGTCCAGCGGCTCCCGACGCCGCCCAATCAGCCGGCGGCTCCCGACGACGGCCGGTCACGCTGGTCATCGGGCTTTTCCCTGCTGGCCAAGGTCGTCACCAACCTCCTGGTCCTCGCCATGTTCGCGATGGCGCTGGTGATGCTTCTGCCGGCGGTACTCGGGCTTCACCGCTACGTAATCCTCACCGGCTCGATGACCGGCACCTATGATCGCGGCTCGATCGTGTTCGACCGCCCGTTTCCGGTCGCCCAGCTCCGTGTCGGCGACCCGATCACCTATTCGCCGCCGCCCGGCTTCACGGGCCAGGCCCGGGTCACCCACCGGATCTTCTCGATCGGCCGCGGTCCCAACGGGGAGCGCGTGTTCAGAACCAAGGGAGACGCGAACAAGGCCCCGGACGTCTGGCGGTTCATGCTCAACCGGCCGTCGATCGACCGTGTTGTGTTCTCGATCCCGTATCTGGGATACGTCTTCATGGCGCTTCAGGTTCGGCTGTTCAGGATCATCCTGATGGGGATTCCGGCGCTCCTGATCGCTGCGCTAGCGCTGCGCGGCCTGTGGCGCGAGGCCGGCCAGGAGGCCCGTCGCCAGCGGCTCGCGAACCACGGCTGGCAGACGGTCGAGGGCGGCGACTCGCTCGCGATTCTGGCTCCGATCGCCGTGCCCGCCGATCACGTGGCCCCCGTGCACGTCGCGCTCGGTCTGAGCCCGTCCGCGTCCCGGCCGTGCAGCCGCGCCGCACCGCTTCCGATCGACGCTTCGCGACTTGCCCGCGGCCATACGCTGACGGTGTCGAGGATCGCGTTACGGCGGCGCCGTGGTGGCAGCGTCAGGCTGTCGCTGCCGATCGCCGGCAAGGGTGGCGCGGGCGGTCAGCGCTCCGCGAGACCGTGAAGTCAGAATTGCCCTAACGGCTTCAGCGGGCCCTCGATACCGATCGCTCCCGCCGGGCGTTGTTAAAGATTCCCGCGACCGGGAAACCGGCGCTACTATGCGCCGATGCAGCGGAGCCCGGGGGCCCGCGCGCTCACCCCACCCCAGCTCGTCCGCCTCTTCCTCGCCGTCGTCGTTGCGGCGCTGCTGTTGACCCTGCTCTCAGAGACGAGTCCCGGCGTGGCTCTATCCCAGGCGTCGGCGGGTGTCAGTCGGTTCGACGTGGAGGTGGTCGGAAAGACCGAACGGCATTACCGGCAGCGGACGCTCACAGCTGTTGAGCTGTTCGGAGTTGGTCCCGGCGAGCGCGTCACGAGTGGGTGTTCAGTCTGCGGGGGCGCCCACCTGACGCAGGCCAGTGGGCCTAAGGGCGAGGTCGTCCTGAGGCCATCGCGGCCCATCCGGGTAGCTCCGAAGATGCGAGTCATCGTCGGCGTTACCTCCTCGGGGTTGGTCGGTCGTTGGAAGTTGATCGGGCTCCATCGCCAGCGATTTGTCCTTCTGAACGCAGGGTGCATGCCGAATACGGTCAAGTTGCTGTCCTACGCTCGCGGCGAACGACCCCTCCACGATCCAGAGGGTACGGTGCCCTGCTGAGCCACCTCCCGCTCACGGCACCGAGTATGTGCTCTGGAAGGGGACCGATGGCGAGCTGTGGGAGCTGCAGTACACGAATGGTCTGTGGGACGGCCCCGTCCCAGTGGTTGGCTCACGACGGCTCGGCTCGGCTCCGACCGTTGCCGTGCGCCAGAGCGGAGAGGTGGACGTCTTCTGGAGAGGAACTGACGGCTGGCTTCGGGAGATGTGGTACATCGCAACCTGGCACGGCCCCGTCAAGGTGCCCTCCGCCGGCCGCCTGGGTTCGGCTCCGACCGCCGTGCTGGATGTTCGGGGCGTCGAGCATCTGTACTGGCGTGGGCGCGGCACCGGGCGCGGGCGCGGCACCGACGGGTCGCTTTGGGAGATGACCGGCACAACCGGTCGGTGGTCTGTATCCAACGAGGTGAATTCCGGACCACTCGGGTCCTCGCCGGCGGCCGTTGTCGACCCAAATGGAGAGGTGGACGTCTTCTGGAAAGGGACCGACAACAGGCTCTGGGAGATACGCCACACCAAAACCTGGGGCGCTTCGCATTACCAGAAGGCGGCTGCCACGCTGGGCTCTGGTCCGAGCGCGGTGGTCGACTCGGGAGGCCTCCAGCATGTGTTCTGGAGAGGGGCCACGGACAGGTCGCTCTGGGAGCTGTCGGGCACAGAGGGCCACTGGTCCGCATCGGTCCCGCTGAACTCAGGACAGCTTGGATCGGCGCCGGCCGCTGTGATCCACCCCGACGGGGGACTGGACGTGTTTTGGAAGGGAAGGGATAGCCGGCTTTGGGGATTCACGGGATCGTTTTACACAGGGTCCCTTCAGCCGGGGTCCCAGCTGGGCTCGCAGCCCACAGCGGCCATCAGTCGATGACCGCACGCCACGCCGACATCCTCGCCGGGCGGCCGACACGTCCGGCGAGGCCCGAACCGTGCTGCTGGGCGCTGTGCGTCCGCGTCTAGAACCGACGGACGGTTGGCGGAGCTCCAGCCCGCGAGCTACGATCCCCCCCAAACATCCGTCCGGACCACCCGGGCGGGCGGACTCGGGGATCGGTTCTACGGGGCATCCGCGCACATGACAGCAACGGCAGTCATCTTGCCTCCCGGCGAGACCCTCGGCGGCTATCGCATCGGTGAGGTCATGGGCGTCGGCGGTATGGCAGTGGTCTATCGCGCCGAGCAGATGTCGCTCAGCCGTGAGGTCGCCCTGAAGGTGCTCTCCGTTGAACTCAGCCGGGACGAGGAGTTTTCAAGCCGATTCCGCCGCGAGGGCATGAACGTCGCGCGGTTGGATCACCCGCACATCATCCCGATCTACGATGCCGGCGCCGATCAGGGGCGGCTGTTTTTGGCGATGCGCCTCGTGGTCGGAATGACTCTGGCAGAACGCATGCGCGCCGAGCCGTTATCCGGCCGAGGAGACGGTTCGCGTCCTCAAGCCGATCGCCGACGGACTCGATGCCGCCCACGCGATCGGACTCGTGCATCGCGACATCAAGCCACAGAACATCCTGATCACCGAGCGTGGCCATCCGTACCTGGCCGACTTCGGTATCGCAAAGGGTGTGGAGACGGCTGGGCTCACCGCCCCAGGCGGGTTCGTCGGGAGTTGTCACTACGCCGCGCCGGAGCAGGCGCTTGGGAGACCGACGGAGCCCGCGACGGACGTCTACGCCCTCGCCGCGGTCATGTATCAGTGTCTGACCGGAGACGGTTCCATACCCCCGTGACACGGACGTCGGCGTCCTCTACGCACAGGTCCACGAGCCGCCGCCTCACGTGCCGCTGCCCGACGCGGTCGAATTCAACGCCATGATCGCGAAGGGCATGGCGAAGGATGCGGCTGAGCGCTATCCCAGTGCCGGCGAACTGATCACGGCTACCGAGAGCGCTCTGCAACACCTTCCGCCCGCACGCCTGCGTCAGCGACCCACATTCTCAGCTGGCGGTGTGCGCCCAAGAACACCCGACAGTGATAGCGGCGCCTGGCCCGCAGCTGCTGGAGCGCTGAGCAGTGAGACGGCGGCAGAGGCCGAGACCGACCCACACGAGCCTGCTCGCGGTCTGACACGCCGGCGCAAGGGTCGGATGGTCTCGCTCGCTGCCGGCGTCGCGATCCTCGCGGGCGTGATCGCCGGAGTGCTGCTCAGCGGCGGAGGGCGTGCCGCTGCCTCGTCGCGGGTCGCCCATTCTGGCGCCCTGTCAATCAACTACCGTCGGCCGTGGATCGGGACCCACGCGGCGTTCGGGGCCTTTGCGGTCACCCCGGCGGGCGGCTCCGACACCGCGGCCCCGATCGAGCTCGCATCGGGCGGCGAGACGCTCGCCGCCGGCGCGCTCGTCGACGCCGCGGTCATCCCCGGCGGCCCTCCGCCCGCCTTGGTGTCCCGGTTCGGACACCCGGCTCGTACGACGAGGACCCGGCTCACGAGCGGGTCCAGTGCTGTCGTGTACCGGTGGATCCTGAACGACGGGCGAGACATCGAAACATGGGTGATTCCGACCGCTCGTGGCGACCTCGCCATCATCTGCTCTGCCCCGGCCGCCGGGCAATCGTGCGCGGCGACGGCGGCACGCGCGCAAGTAACCGGGGTCCCGCTTCTGGCGGTCGGCCCAGACCTCGGATTGGCCCGCTCGTTGCGCCGGATCGTCGCTGACGCCGCCGCGGGTAGGACCAGTCTGGCGCGTGCGGACCGCGCGCATCCACGCCGATTTGCCGGCACGGCGACGGCGATCGCGAGCGCAGACAGGCGCGCGGCAGAGGCACTCGGCAAGCTGAAGGTTCCGGCGCGCTACCAGCCCACCGTCTCCGGGTTGGCCGTCGCGCTCGGCGGTGAAGCTCGGGCGCTCACGGCGCTCGCACGCGTCGCTCAAGGACGTGACCGTCGCACGTACGCAATCGCTGCCGCCGCGGTGGCGGAGGCGAGCCGCGACCTCGACGCGTCGGACCAACGGGCAAGAAGTGACGGCATCCTCCCGTTCGGCCTGCCGCCCCTAAAGGTTCCCGGATTGCCTGCGGCCGCTACGTCTCCACGCGGTTCGCCTTCGACGGGCGGCACTCCCACCACGACGGCGCCCTCGGTCACCAGTCCAACGCATGCGTCCACCTCCCCGACGCAAACGTCGGCGCCGCCAACGAACTCCCAGCCGACGACCACGCCGTCACAGCCGCCCCCAAAGAAGCACCCGCAACCCCCGCCTCCCACCTACACCTACACGACGCCCCCGCTGTAAGACGTTGGCTTACGCGGCGCTTGCGACTTGCCGGCTGAGCGTTGTGGCGAGCTGGGCGCGGTTGTGCACCCCGAGCTTTCGGTAGGCACGGCCGAGGTGCGCCTCGATCGTCTTGGGGCTCAGGAACAGCTGGGCGGCGACCTCGCGGATCGTGGCGCCGTTCGCAATGATCAGGGCGACCTGCCGCTCCTGCGGGGTGAGATCGTCCATGGTGCTCAGGTCGCGGCGCGGGCGCGCGGTCAGCGTCGTTGCCTCGAGCTCACGCCTTGCCCGCTCTGTCCACGGGCTCGCCCCCAGCCATTCAAACGTCGCAAGCGACGCCGCAAGGTGGTCGCGGGCGTCTGCGCGTCGCCGCGCACGCCGCAGCCGCTCCCCGAAGCAGAGCTCTGTTCGGGCGAGCTCGAACCGACTCCCGACGCTGCCGTGCAGCGCAAGGGCCGAGGTGAACTCACGGGCCAACTCCGCTTCGTCGGCAAGCAGTCCGCGGCACCGAGCGGATGCGGCTCGAGCCCACGATGAGCGGAAGCGGTTGCCCCGAGCTTCCAGCGTCGCGGCCACCGCCACCGCGTCGTTTCTGTGACCCAGCGCGACGAGCGCCTCGACCAGGTCGGGCTCGTATCGGACCACGAACGGATCCTCGAATCCCGAGGCCCGGACCTGGCGCGCGCACCGGGTGAGCTGCCATGCGGCAGCCGCGATGTTCCCCATGGAGAGCTCGAGCAAGCCGATGACGTGATCGACCCAGACCTCGAGCACGCCCGAGCAAGTCCGCAGGGCGAGCGTGCCGGCTTCGGCCGCGTGGGCCCGGCAGGCGGTGTCGCGCCCTCGCACGGCCTCCAGCGCGGCAACGTTCAGCAGCGCGCAAGCGCGAAGGCCGAGCTGCTGGTTGGCCGAGGCAATCGGGACCAGGTTGCTGGTGCGCCCAGCGTCCCGACGAGCGGGACCGTTACCCGCCACGGGCCACAGTCCGAGGCGCTCGGGGTCAGTTGGTGCCGCTCGCATATCAACTGGCCAAGAACGACTTCCGGTGGAGCATCGAGCGCCGCCAGCGCCAGGTGGTTTGACCGAATGACGTCCGGACACTCCCGTGGCTAGCGCCGTAGGCGTGCGATCGCCGTCGCCGCTCCGAGCTTGGTGTCGCTCATCCGCCGCCTTGGAGCGCTTCGCGGGCGGCGGGGTTCGGTCGTCGGAGGGGAAGTCCGGTGCTCTCCACGGCATCGTGCGCTACATCCTTCGCGGGGTGTGAACTCCCTGAGTGCTTCAGGGCCTGAACTTATGGTCGTTCGCAACGCGGTGAAGCGCTAGACACCCTTTGGCTAAGCCTCTGCCACCTTGGGCCGCTCAGAAGTCTCGGTCCGCCACCAGGCCCCACTGGAACGCACACTCGACAAGGCGCGCTCGCTTCTGATTCTGCGGCAGGTCTGCGATCTCAAAGCGCTGGAAGAGCAGCCGCAGGTGATTCTTGACCGCATCGACACCCAGGCAGACCTCGGTCGCGATCTGTTGGTTGCTTGCAGGTGTCGCGTACACGCCGCCGGTCTCGTACGGGCGACAGAGCGCGATGAGGACCTTTCGCTGGGTCTCGGAAACCTCCTGGATCTTCTGCAGGTACGAGCCCGAGGCCGTGATCGCCGTGGAGCCCTCGCCCGGCGCACGGAACTCGACGAGTGTCGTTCCGAATACGAGCACGTCGCCATCCGCGAGTCGGCGGCGCTGCGTGATCCGCTTGCCGTTCACGAAGGTGCCGTTGCGCGACAGACCGTCGTCGCTGATGGTCCAGTCCTCACCGACCAGCGCGAGCTCGGCGTGGGTACGCGAGACCTCGCCGTCGTCTGAGAGCACGATGTCGTTTGAGGAGCGGCGGCCAACGGTCGCGTGACGGCGCTCGCTCAGCGTGAAGATCTGCTGTGGTCCGTCCGGGTCGCGCCAGAGCAGAAAGGGAAGCCCCATGCGCTCGGCCCCGATGATGCTCTTGAGCTCGGCCGCCGAGCGGGCGTGAGGGGCGGGCGGATTCGCCGACAGATCACGGGCCTGATCGCTCACCCGTTAACCCCACGATTCAACAAGCGTGTGTACCGGGTCCGGTCGTATTGCCTCAGACGCGGATCCGGCAAGTAGAGCACATCCGAACAACCCGTGCCAGCGGGCCGAACGCGTGGGGGACGGGACGCCGCAAACGGCGTCGGGCCGAGAGTCCTATCCGCTATCTACGGCCTCGACGCCGGCCCCGGTCCTGGGTCCAGCCGCAGCAGCACGGGCTTGCGCGGCGGCTGACTGAAGTCGAAGTCCGATAGGAGGTTGCCCAACCCCGGCGCGTTCTCACGCACGGTGGGGCGTGGGTCAGGACGGCCATCCGTATTCGGGTCGAGCCGCTGTCCGCCCAGAAAGTCGTCCTCGATGAACTTGTTGTAGGCGTCGAAGCTGAGTGGCTGATGGTCGATGTAGCCCTGTCGAGCGTAGGGGCTGATGACCAATCCAGGGACGCGGATGCCATAGCCGTTCTGATCGACGTGTGGCGGCGCGACGTGGTCGTAGAAGCCGCCCCAGTCATCCCATGTCAGGAAGATCGCGGTCGAATTCCACTCGCCGCTGCGCATGATCGCGTTGATTACTCCGGTGACGTAGCTCATCCCCTGGTTGACCGCCGCCGGAGCATGCTCCGAGTTCGGGCTCGCTCGGCACGAGCCATGAAACCGCGGGAAGCGTGTCGTTGTGGACGGCGGCGTAGAACTTCGTGGTCGTCTGGATGTTGCCCTCCTGATGGTCGGTCCGGACGGTTTCGAAGTTGGGCATCGGGTTCCAGATCCCGGGAGTGTCGGGTCCCCCTGTTGGCTTGGATTTGCACAGCGCTGCGTCGTCGGCGCAGTCGGGCGGGGTTCCGGGTGCGACGTAGTACGCCCAGCTGACGTGGTGCTTGTAGAACAGATATGTCATGTCGGTCCAGGCGAACACGGCCGAGTGCGGCAGCTGAGGACGTCGCAGATGGTTGGCGCCGCGGATATGCATCTCGTGCTCCGAGCTTGGCCTGTTCGTTGTCGTTGTGACAGCTCCACGGGCTCGTGCTCGAGCATGCAGCTGACCATTCGGACAAGAGATAGAGGTGCGACGGCAGACTCCAGGTCGCCGTCGGCTCGAACATGTGGTCCTGGAGCACGAAGTCGTGGGCGTAAGCCCAGTAGTTGGGGATCTCGCGCGCGTCGTGGTAGCCCATCACGTCAGTCTTGACAGGTCGGTTCCTTGGCCACTCCGCCACGCCGAGAAAGCCGTTCATCTTGCCCCCAGCGATGTCCGCCCTTGCCGCCCAGGACGTGTGCCACGAGCCCACGTTGACAGGCGCCGGATCGTGATACGGATAGTCACAGCTGCGTTGTGCCGGATCCGGAACGCATACCGTGAAGTGACCGTGCCGGGTGGGAAAGCCATCGGCCCCGGGATAGGTCCCGAAGTACGAATCGAACGACCGGTTCTCCTGCATGATGATCACCACATGCTTGATCTTGTGGATCCCGGTGGGAATGGGACCGGAGGTCATCCCGCTGTACATCGCGCGACTTGCGCGAGGGCCCGTCGCCGCCGCGCCGGCGCTGACAGCCACGATCGCCACGCACGCGAAGGCGGCGACGGCCAACCCGGCCCGGATCGAGGCGCTCCGCACGCCCCTCGTCTCGCAAACGCGACGCTTCACGACGCACTCCTTTCCGACGGCGCCTCGCCTCGCGACTACAAGGCGGGGCGGGCCAGCGGTTCAGTGCGCCGGAGCGTCAGGGAGTCACGGCAGCCGTCGCATCGGGTGTTTCCCTACGAGGGAGGCCGTGTCGCCCGAAATGTAGGGGTTCACCTGATGTGAACTCGTGGTACTGCGCCGGATGCTCCCCACGTGCATCGCGAGTGCATCCGGCGTTGCCGGCGGCTACTGATCGCCGCAGCCGTCCTGCTCGCCGCCACGGCGTCGCAAGCGCAGGCCGCGACCGGCATCCACAAGATCAAGCACGTCGTGATCATCATGCAGGAGAACCGCTCGTTCGACGACTACTTCGGCACCTTCCCCGGAGCCGACGGCATTCCGATGCGGCGCGGCCGGCCCAGTGTCTGCGTTCCCGCGCCGACGCTGCGGAACTGCGTGCGACCGTGGCACGATCCGAACGACCGCGACCATCCCCAGTGGCACGATGCCTGGTCGTTCTACGACGACTTTGACCACGGGCGAATGGACGGTTTCGCCCGCGTCGCCTCGATCTGCTCGACCGAGGCCAATGCGCCGCCGTGCCACGCCGAGGCGGTGAAGGAGGCTGTGGCGTATCACGACCAACGCGAAATCCCGAACTACTGGGCGTACGCGCACAGCTTCGTGCTCCAGGATCACCTGTTTGAGCCGATCGCGAGCTGGAGCCTGCCGGCTCACCTCTGGCTCCTATCCGAATGGTCTGCGCTCTGCGTCCGGCCAGCCGACCCTCTTAGCTGCACGACGGACATCACCGAGCCGCAGAACCCTCCGGACTATGGGCGCGCGCCGCACGTCGCTCCGAACTACGCCTGGACCGACCTGACCTACCTGCTGTACCGGCACCACATCAGCTGGGGCTATTACGTCAAGAAGGGGCCCGAGCCGGACTGCATCAACGCCGCCGCGACGTGTCCATACAACGGCACGGCGCCCCGTACCCCAGGAATCTGGAACCCGCTTCCGTACTTCGCAACGGTGCACGAGGACCATCAGCTCGGCAACATCCAGGACACGAGCGCCTTCTACCGCGCCGCCCGGAGCGGACATCTGCCGGCGGTGTCGTGGGTCATTCCGAGCGGCACGGTGAGCGAGCACGCGCCCTCGCTGATCAGCGACGGCCAGTCGTACGTCACAAGTCTGATCAACGCGGTAGCCCGCAGCCGCGCCTGGAGGAGCACGGCTATCTTCCTCGCGTGGGATGACTGGGGCGGCTTCTACGACCACGTCGTTCCACCGAACTCAACGGGCTCTATCTGGGGTTTCGTGTGCCGGGACTGGTTATCAGCCCATACGCTCGACGCCACTACATCGATCATCACCAGTTGACCTTCGACGCCTACACGAAGTTCATCGAGGACGATTTCCTGGGCGGGCAGCGCATCGACCCGCGCACCGACGGGCGTCCCGACCCACGTCCTTTCGTACGCGAGGACAATCCGGGCATCGGAGACCTCGCACGCGACTTCAACTTCAATCAGCGGCCGCGCCAGCCGCTGATGCTTTCGCCGATGCGTCGCTGAACGCGTTGCCGCGGAGCCGTCGCGTGTCCGCGATGTAGGGGTTCAGCCGATGCGGATGGTCGACTCAACCAGCGGGCCGTTCCCAACCGCCACGCAGATGGAGAACGACGAACAGGAGACGCCGTTGAGCGCGGCGGCGGTCGGGACGCGGACCTTCGACCACTTTGACCCACGTCGCCGTGTCACGAGGGCGCCCTGCGGCCCTGAGCCCACGGCCACGCACGAGCTGGCGGTTGTGCATGAGACTGCGTTCAGACGCTCGGATTGGGGTATCCGCGCCTCGATCGACCAGCGGTGCCCGTTCCATGTGTAGGTCGCAGCACCCACGGCCGTGCACGCCCTGATCGAGGTGCACGAGACCCCGTGGAGGTCGTATCCCCTGCCACTGCCGGCACAGGAGAGCTCGGGGTTGCGCAGGAGTGACCACGCGCCCGATCGGAGGATTCCCAGCACCGCGATCGAGTAGTCCGAGTCCGCCGTACACGCGGCCCCGACGTCGTCCCAACCGGCTGACGCGCACCATCGCGGTGAGACGCAGGAAACGCTCTGTAACTGAACCGGGCTTCCGGGATAGGGGAACGCCGTCCGCTGAACCGACCAGCGGGTTCCGTCCCACCGCATGGCGGCCGGAGCGCCGTTGATCAGTCCGCCCACCGCGCTGCAGAAGGACCGGGTCGTGCACGAGACCGCGTACCCCAAGATCGTGCTGTCGAGCCGGGGCGTCCGCTCAATCGACCATCTCGCGCCGTTCCAGCTCATCGCGATCGGCACCCAGCCAGCAATCAACGGGTTGCTCGACGTGGCGACACCGGCCGCGACACACGTCTCGTCTGAGACGCAGGACACGCCGGTGAGCAGAGCATCTGAACCGGGGGACAGATCTCGGATCTTCTCCATTGACCAGCGAACGCCGTCCCACCGTTCCACCAAAGCATGTACGTAGAGACGATTGCGATCCCAAAAGCCGACGGCCGTGCACGCATCGTCGGATGCACACGACACGGCATTCAGGGCCACGTCTCGCGAGCCGGCTGGGGTGGGGATCCTCTGGGTGGACCAGCTCGGGCCGACGTCAGCCCGCGCGGCTCCCGGCGCCAGGCAAATGGCCAAGGACGCAAGCAATGCGCCGATCCTCGACTCCTTGAAGTGCTTTCTCATGGGTTGCCATCCGAACGCTCCCGGGCGGGGCGAAATTGCCCGAGGTCTGTCGAGTTCCGCTCGAGCTTGCTCCGGCGGGCTCCGGTTCGCATCGGGTGTTCCCCTACAGTCATGTTCGGCGCGGTGGAGTGGGCGGGGAGCAGGCACCAGGACTCGGTCGCGGTAGATCTGACCGACGGGACCGACTACTGCTTGAACCAGCGGCACTAGAGCGAGACACGACAGCACTGCGGACGCTGCCGCGAGGCGCCGCCGAGTAGATGCACGCCGCCGGTTCCGAGGACGTGCGCAAGCCGGTGTGCGTCGCGCGGTCCCGGCGGCCGTGCAATCCACCTCGACACCGGCGTCGGTCCGGGCACCCGCCGGTGTCGTCCGCGGTACGCCGCGTGGGCTGATGCAGATCCGCCTGCGGACGCTCGGACGTGCAGGTCCGCCGGCGGACTCTGCGCCGGCCACACGAAGGGCTTCGACGAGGAATCTGCCTCACCAGGAGGCGAGATCTCGGGACTAGCACGGCAGCGGAACGAAGACCTTCCGAAGAGTCCTTGCGCGACCCGTAACCCCATCGCCCGCCGCGCGTGTGATTTATGAGGCCCAACTCCCGCGAAAGGAAGCTCCGATGCTCGACCCCCACCGCTCTGTCTACACACATCGCTGCCCAGTCCGTAGCTGCAACGCCCGCGTCGGCGAGCGATGCAACACGCCCGACGGCAGCACGCACACCCGCCGCAAGAGGCTGAACCCGACCTTCCACGCCGACGAGCTAGGGGTCGTCGTAGAGCAAGAGCACCCGCGCCAGAAGGCTCCAGCGGGAGCGTTCGAGACGACCGCAGACAGCACTAGTCCAAATCGCATTTGAACCGGGGACCCGGCACAGCGCGATCGACGGTGTTGGGGGGTGTTGATCGCTGCGCCGGACGGGGGTCATGACCGTGCCCCAAGCAGTCATCACGCACGTCCCGCGTAACCCACCGACGGCTCGCAGTCACTGCCGTGCGTTAGGCTTCGCTCGCGTCAATCCGAGAAGGAGAGGGTGATGGGGGCAGGGGCGCCGGCGCGGACGATCGACAGGCGGGTGTGGCGGCTGGCGCTGGCCGGTCTGGCTGCCGCGCTCATTTTTGCCGGGACCCCGCTCAATTCGCGAGCCGCCGCCCCCGGAGCGCCGGACGCGGTCGTGCTCGTGTCGGGCATCACCACCACGACCCCGTTCACGTCTCCCGGGGCCGTGTGCACGGGCAAATATCCGCGCGGTACCACGTGGACGTACCACGGCGCTCGGTTCGCCGCCGCCGGCTACAGGGTGTATACGGCGCCGGTCAACTTTGGCGCCGGCCCGGTCAAGTCCGATCCGCCGCAATTCTCCGGTTGTCCTTCTCAGCTGCCGGCGAGCATGACGATCAACTCGCGCGGAGACATCTATGCCGATGCCCGAGCGCTGGCCTCGTTCATCGGTTACCTGCACTCACACTTTGGAGTGAACACGGTCCGGTTCGTGGCTCACTCCTATGGGGGATTGTGGACACGCGGGGCGATGCGACTCGCGTCGGCCGACTTCCCGGCCGTGCAGGTGCAATCGATCACCACGCTCGGAACTCCCCACCTCGGCAGCTTCATGGCCGACATCGGGGAAGCCGTCGATCCATCGTTGTGCGGGACGGACCTCGGCTGCAGGGCGATTGCCTACCTCATGATCGCCTTCCGCGACTCGTATTTCGAACCGGCCATGAGCCAGGTCACAGCTGCGGCGGTTGCGCAGTGGAATCCCGGTCAGGGAGCTTCCCTGAAGGGCATTCCCCTCACGGCAATCGGCGGCGACGCGGTCTCGATCAAAGGCCTGACGAGCCCATACATATCGCCAAACGACCTACTGGTGGGGATCCAGAGTGCGCAGGCGGTGGGGCTTCAGGCCAACGGCGTTATCCCCGAGCTCTCCTGCTTCCCGGCCTTCCCCGACGTGCACAGCAACACGTTTCTACCGTTTGTCCCGAGCGTCAAGCACAGCCTGTTGAACGATCCCCAGATCGCCACGGACGTCGAGCAGACGCTTGCCGGCCAGCCCCCCGCCACCGCCTGTCCGAATCCGGCGTTCCCACCAACACTCACGGGCGGGCCGCCATTCATCAGAGGTGTGGCAAGAAACCAGGTCACGGTGCCGCTCCGAACAGCTGGCCGGCCGAGCGGCGCCCAGACCGCCAGGAGCGCGAGCGAGAGCGCAGTCATCATCCGCAGCGGCACCAGCGTCACGTGCGACGGGCGGAAGCTCGCGTCGATGCCGTTCATGGGCTCGACGCGGCTCCGGGTGATCCCCCAGCCGAGGTGCAACGGCCCCCTGCGCACCTCGCAGCAAGACAAGATGCTGTTCCTCGCCGATGCGCCCGGCTCGGCAACGTTCCGCGTCCAGGGCCGGCGTATCCACATCAGCATTCGGGGTTCGCTGAGCCACCGCAAGCTGGCTGTGGCGATCAGGCGCGGGCGTCGATTCGTCGCCGAACGGCTTGATCATCAGCACTCGCTGCGTGTCAGTGGCGCGGTTCAGACCGTGACCCTGCGCGTCGTGTTGGCTGCGAGCAAGGGGCGATCGGCCGTGGCAGTCGCGACGATCCACCTATGACCAATCGACCGCAGCGCTACCCTTAACCCCGACTCGAATTCGGAGGTCCGAAGGTTGCGCCCAGGGGGTATCGCGGGAGATCGAAATCGCTGGTTCTCGAGAGGGCCGGCGACGCTTGCCGCGTGCATTGCAGCCGCCCTCCTGCTCGCCGCCTGTGGCGGGGGAGGGCCCACGGCCGCGGGAGGCGGTAAGCCGAGCGGGAGCGGACAGTCCGGCGGCACATCCCCAAACTCCGTGCAACTGTCGATCGCGCCGGCCGGCGGAAGCAACGTGCGCTCGCACCGACGGCGGGATCACGGTGCGGGCGGCCGGCGGCAAGATCGGGAACGTGACGGTTAGGACGTCGGGCGACGCCGTAACGGGGACGTTCAACACCGACCACACCACGTGGCACAGCAAATGGGCGCTCAACGTGGGGCAGCACTACACGGTCACGGCCACCGCGGCCGCAACGGGCGGCGGACAGGTCACCAAGACGAGCTCGTTCCACACGTTCACGCCGGCGCAGACCTTCGAGACCAGGATCGTCGAGGGCTACGGGCAGAGCTACGGGGTCGGAATGCCGATCATCCTGTACTTCAGCCGGACGATCAGCGACACCGCGGCGGTCGAGCGGTCGCTGCAGATCAAGTCCTCGAAGCGGGTCGTGGGCGCGTGGTACTGGGACAGCCAGTGCGGCACCGCTCCGCTCTGCGCCTACTTCCGTCCGCGCCACTACTGGCCGGCGCACACTCGGGTCAGCTTCGTCGGCCACCTCGATGGCGTGCAGGTCGCCCCGGGCGTGTACGGGCACCACACGCTCACGCAGAGCTTCACGATCGGCTCCGCCGTGACGGTATCCGTCAGCACCGCCTCGCACACGATGAACGTCTACCGGGACAAGAAGCTGTTCGCGCACTGGCCGATCAGCAGCGGACGGCCCGGGGACGACACGCCGGACGGGACCTACATGACGATTGAGAAGGCGAACCCCGTCGACATGGTCGGCCCGGGCTACAACCTCGAGGTGCCGTTCTCCGTGCGGTTCACCTGGAGCGGCGACTACCTGCACGACGCGTTCTGGTCCGTCGGCGAGCAGGGGTTCACGAACGTGAGCCACGGCTGCGTGAACATGTCGCCGGCCGACGCCCAGACCTTCTACAACATGGCTGTGCCCGGCGATCCGGTGACGGTCACCGGCAGCCCCAAGGCCGGCACCTGGGACAACGGCTGGACAATGTGGTTCCTCAACTGGAGGCAGTGGGTGCGCGGCAGCGCCCTGAAGTCGGCCGTGCTGGTCAGCCGCCACGGCAGCCGGTTCGTCTCAGAGCACGCTCACGCGTGAACCCCGAGACGCGTGAACCCCGAGAACTACTCGGTCAGCTCGCGCGCCAGGTCGTCGAAGACCTGGACGTAGGCGTCGATCGCCTCGTCGGAGTGAGCCACCGACAGCGTCCACTCCTCCTCACGGCCGGGTGTCATGAAGATGCCCCGGTTCATGTTGTAGAGCCACGCCAGCTCAGTTAGCTCCACGTCCTGGTTGACCTTGAACGTCTCGTAGTCGACGACCCGCGTCGGCGAGAACGTCACGCACCCCTTGGCGCCGATGCCGATCGCGTAGCCGAGGAGGCCGTAACGGTCGACCACCCCCTGGCAGCCGGAGACGATCCGGTCGTTCAGTGCGTCCAGGTGCCGGTAGGCATCGGGCGTTAGGACCTCGAGCAGGCTCGCACGGGCCGAGGCCATCGCGAGCGGGTTGCCGTTGTAGGTCCCCACCTGGTACACGGTTCCGTCTTCGACGGGGCGCATCGTCTCTTCGGTGCCGCCGATCGCGCCGGAGGGCAGCCCGCCGCCGAGCGTCTTCGCGAGCGTGACCATGTCGGGCTTGACCCCGAAGCGCTCCGTCGCTCCGCCCGCGGCAACCGCGAGGCCCGTCTTCACCTCATCGAAGATCAGCACGATTCCGTGTCGGCGGGTGATCTCACGCACCGCCTCCAGGTATCCCGGCTCCGGAAGCACGACGCCGAGGTTCATCATCGCCGCCTCCATGATCACGCAGGCCGGCTTGCGCCCCTCGGACTCCAGGCGCTCGATCCGGCGCTCCATCGCGCCGGCGTCATTGAACGGCACCGCGATCGTGAGCTCGGTGACCGCGCGGGGAATGCCCGCTCCGTAGGCCAGCGAGGCGTAGTTCTCGCGGTCGCCGATCTTGTCGTACTCGACGCCGATCGAGACCATCACCGCGTCGTGATGGCCGTGGTAGGAGCCGAAGATCTTGACGATCGTCTCGCGCCCGGTCAGGCCGCGCGCGATTCGGATCGCATCCATCGTCGCCTCGGATCCCGAGTTGACGAAGCGCCACCTGTCAAGGCCCCAGCGGCGCTTGAGCTCCTCGGCCACGATCACCCCGTCCTCGGTGGTCGCGGCGAAGTGCGTGCCCAGCCCGACGCGATCGCGCACCGCCCGCACGATCGCTGGATTCCCATGGCCCTGGACCATCGACCCGAACCCGTTGTGGAAGTCCCACATGCGGTTGCCATCGACGTCGTACACGACGGCTCCCTCGCCGGTGGTCAGATAGATCGGCCACGGCTCGAGCGCCTGGTAGCTCGACGCGACGCCGCCGCTCAGCGACTCGCGGGCGCGCTGGTACATGTCGCGTGAGCCCGGGGTGCGCTCCTCGAGGCTCGCCTGCTCTCGCTCGGTGAGCTCCCGGATCCGCTCGCGGTCAAGTTTGGTGAACGTGTTCGCTGTCATCGTCGGACTCCAATCAGGTCACGGCGCGCCCCCCGCAGTGGTCAGCTTACGCCGACCGAGCCTGCCGGATGGGCGGGGATCGCAGCGCTCGCCGCTCCGGCGCGGAGAGTTGTGCGCCCGGCCTAGGGCCAATCGACCGGGCCGGCGCGCGGCCTCAGCTGCTCGAGGTTGTCGATCGCGGGGTGGGCGCGGCCGGCGGGGCCGCGGGCGAACGCACGCAGCAGGTTCATCGTTGCGCGGTCGACGAAGTTGCGGGCTGCCAGCCCGACGCCGTGACCGCATGCCGGGCCGCGGATCGCGCAAACCCAGCGCATCGTTCCCGAGGCGAACACGCCTGCTCCGCTCGGTGCCGTGTAGTAAGCCGTGTCCGCGGAGCTGCGCCGCCCGTCGCAGCGCACCGGCGAGTGGGCGAGTACCTGGATCGGCCGCGGGACGGGCGCGGCCGGGTTCAGGCGGTCATACTCGGGTCCGACCAGGCCGGGAAACGCGGTTCCTGCCCGCACGCCCGTTCCGGCGAAGATCCAGTTGCCTGGGTCGTGGACGACGTAGGGAGAGCTGACCCGGTCGCATTCGTAGAACACGCCGGTGATCGCACTCTCGGGTCGTGGATCGGGCGGATCTCGCCAATCCTGCGTCGTGGCGGCGTTGTCGCGGCCGTACTCGGGGTCGAGCCGTGCGACCTTGTAGGCAATCTCGCGCCGATCGGCTCCGAGCGACGAGGACGCGAACCTGATGTGACGGTACATCGCGTTGGCGCCGAGGAACGCGAGGTTCGTCCCGGCGTCGCGAGCGGCGAACATGGCGCGCCGCATCGCAGCGGAGTAGTACTCGTCGTGCCCAAGGGAGATCACCGCACGCGCGCCGGCCAGCAGCCGCGGGTGCTCGTCGAGGTCGACGTCGGTCTCGTACGCGAGTGGCAGTCCCGTGCGCTCGGCGAGCGTGATGGGGGGCTGATCGAAGGACAGAAACCAGGTCGCGCCGGTGCCGAGCTCGTCATATGGACGGTCGAAGCTGACCGCGTAGGAGCGATCGCCGTACCCCCGGGGTCCGGCGTACAGGTCATATCCGCCCCACTGGTTGTATGCCTGCCAGGTCGTGACTCCCTCGAGCATCACAACCCTCCCCGCGCCGCTCGGCGAGCGCACCGTGATCGGCACGTACCGCTGCGCTCCACTCGACGCCTCGAGCCGGAGCAGATAGGCGCCCGGCTTCCATCCCCCGGTGGTCACCGACAGGCTCGGTCGCCACGGCGCTGTGATCGTGCGCGTCGCCGCGATCAGCTCGGCCGGCGGCTGGACGTGACCCGGCACGCGACCGGACTCCCACACCTGGCGCGCCAGCGCGCCGCCGTACCAGCCGACCCGAAACGCCCGCACGCGGAAGCTCGGCGACGTCGTCGAGACGTACAGGCGGAACTGCTGTCCGGGTAGAACGCTGACGGCGCTCGCGTAGCCCTCGATCGCCTTGGCGGGCCCTTCGTCGCTGATCTTCCAGGTCGTCGCGCCGCCGCCGGCGCCGCAGCCGGCGATCAGCCCGGCGGCTCCGAGAGACGCCAGCCAAAGGCGGTCAGCCGCGGTCATCCACCAGGGGATCGTGCTCGCGTGCGGGCCCCGCCGCTTCCTCTGAGCGCTCCGACAGAAACGCGATGATGGCAGCGTGGGTCTGCCGTGGACGCTCGATCTGCGGTACATGCCCACAGTCGAGCTCCAGATGACGCGCGCGCGGGAGGGCTTCGCTGACGTGACGCTCGAACGCGATGGGGACGAGCCGGTCGTGGCGACCCCAGACGAACAGCGCCTCCGGCTGAAGCGTTGCCAGCCTGGGCCAGAATCCGCCCTCGCCGTTTGGCTCGTCCAGATAGAGCTGGCGGGCGGCGGCGTAGAAGGCCGCGCGACCGGCTGGGGTCAGGTAGGCGCGGAGGAATTCGTCAACGCCGGCTGCGGTCCAGCCGTCATCGGCGCCGGGGATCAGGCGATGAACGAGTGCCTCGACGATCGGCCTTGGAGCGAGTTGGACGAGTCCGAGCTCCGGCCGCGTGAGACGAAGCAAGGGAAGCAGTGGCCGGCCGCGCCGCCACGCCAGCGCAGGTGCGAGCAGGACCAGGCGGCGAACGCGGTCCGGTCGCCGCAGCGCGACCTCGAGCGCAACGCGGCCACCGAGGCTGTTGCCGATCAGGTCCACGCGATCGAGCTCGAGTGCATCGATGCAGATCGATCGCCGCGCCGGCGAAGAAGGGCGCGTCATATCGGCGCACCGATCGGCTTATCGGAGTCGCCGAAGCCGGGGAGGTCGGCGGCAATGACGCGGAACTGTCCGGCCAACGCGGTGACCGTTGGGAGGAAGGATCCCATCGTCCCGCCGAGGCCGTGCAGCGCCAGCACGGGAGTGCCGACTCCGGCTTCCATGATCGACAACCGGGCGCGCCGCGTTGCGATCGTTCGAAACCGCAGCCGCCCCGGGCCGGACGCGCCGCTCGTCGCGGCGAGGAAACCGACGCCCGCGTGAAGGTTGCGTCGCACTGACAGACGCCCCTGCTGATATGCGGCCATTCCGGCCCGTACGTCGGCGGCCATCTGCCGCCAAGTGTTCGCGTCAGCGGTGAGCACGGCGTCCGGGCGCCCGGTGGCGTCAGTGATCGCGGTGTTCCCTTCCGTCACGACGACGTCCCTGGCGCCGTCATCCTGCACCGTCAGGCGGATCCGCGTGCGCGGGCGCCGCGCGTCATCAAACACGGAGTGATCGAAGCGATCGACGAGGTCTCGTATGAAGCTCGGTTGCGCCGTCATCACGCCTCCACAATCGGTCAGGATCCGGCTGTATGTCCTGCTCGATCTTGAGGTCTCAGTCGCGCGGGCCCGCGCGGACGAGGCTTGTGCGCCTCCGCGACCCTTGCCAATTCGCGCATCGAGTGCTCGATTCCGCTGCAGAGGACTCCGATGTCAGGGGCCAGGTCGTAGTCCCCGGTGACGCCGAAGCTGAGCGCTCCGTTGTACGAGAAAATCGCCACGCCGACCCGCACATGTCCGGCCAGCGGAACGTACGGGAAGCACTCGAGCATCTGCCGGCCCGCGGCATACAGCGGACGCTGAGGGCCGGGAACGTTGGTCGTGACGGTGTTGACGCTTCGCTGTGGCATATGTGTCGCGGTCCGGAGGGCGACCCCAAGCAACATCGCTGGAGCGAACCCGGAAAGGCTCACGAGGACGTCGCCCGCGACGGCCTCGTGCGAGCGCTTGAGGTGCTTCATCTGCCTCCTCACCGCGAGAAGCCGCTGGACGCGGATCTTCGATCTCGACCGGTAGGTCGGCGAAGATCGCCGAAACCCGGTTGTTGTATGCGCCGTGCTCATCTGCCGCGCGGACGGACACCGGCACGAGCGAGCGAACGACGCGGTTAGCCGGTTCGCCCCGCGAGATCAGCAGCTCACGGAAGCCGCCGGCGATTGCGGTGAGCACGACATCGTTGACAGTGCCTCCCAACGCATCGCGGATCAGCTTGACCTCGGAAAGACTCGAGCGGGCGAAATCCCAGCGGCGATGCGGTCCGATCGGACCGTTGAGTGACGATCCGGGTGGTGCCCGCAGGACTCCGCTGAGCGTCAGGAGGCCCTCGGCCGTTTCGATCAAGCGCTGCCCGGTGGCGCGCGGCGAGTCCAGGGCTGACCGCAAGCCCTCGAACGGACTCCGCGCGCGGTCAGCAAGAGCCCGGATGGCGAGTTCGGCTCCCGGCGGCTGGCGCTCCGCGCGCCAGCTCGCCGGTGGCGCAGGTTCCGGCTCTCGCTCGGTGTCAAAAATCGCGGACATCAGCTCTGCGCCCGCGACGCCGTCGACCATCGAATGGTGGACCTTGCCAAGCAACACCCACCGACCCTCCGCGAGCCCCTCGATCATCCACATCTCCCATAGCGGTTTGTGACGATCGAGCTGCTGGGACATGACGCGGCCGACCAGTAGGCGCAGTTGTTCGTCATCGCCCGGCTCCGGAAGTGCGGTGCGGCGCAGGTGGTACTGGAGGTTGAAGTGAGGATCGTCGACCCATACGGGCCGACCCAGCGCGAACGGAACGAAGTGAACCTTTGCCCGGTAGCGGGGAATGCCCGGCAGCTTCGCCCGGACCCGTTCTGCGAGTTGGCCGTACGGTGGCGGTGGCCCCTCGAGGACTGCCACCGTGCCGATGTGCATGTGGCTGACCCCATCTTCCAAGTGCAGAAACGACGTGTCTTGAGAGCTGAGGCGCTTCATTGGAGCCGGGTGTGGGCTTCGTGTCTGGCCATCCGTTTCAACGTCGCAGCCCGGGCCGCGTCCTTCATCCGTACAAAACCACATGAGCGGGTGGGGCGGCGCCGAAGACCGCGAAACGCTCGGGCCGGGGAGGCCCTGGTCGCGACGATTGCCGGCGCCTCTGGATGAAACTGCTCCGAGTGGGCGTCTGAGAGAACTCAGACCCGAATCACCCACCCAACACCGGAGCACCCAGACATGGACCTTTCGAGCAGGGCACGGGCCGCGCGACGGCACCGGATCGTGAGAACCGCGCTGATCGTCGGGTCGCTGAGCGGTGGGCTTGCCCCCGCCGCGCAAGCGGCTCACTCCGGCGTCACCGTGGTCGTCAAGCACCGAACCCTCATGATCAGCGGCACCGCGCGGTCGGACAGGATTGCGCTTCGGCTGCGCCCGCACCACCCGCAAACGGTGCAGATCGACGTTGGCGACAACGGCTCTCCGAACTTCCAGGTCAATCGCCATCGCTTCAACGCAATTCGGATCACCACGGGCGCGGGGACTGACTCGGTCCGGATCGACGAGTCCCACGGCCAGTTCACGCCGAGCGCCAGGACGACGGTCGATGGCGGCACCGGCCGGGACAGGCTCGTGTTCGACGGCGCCTCGGCGGCGGACAGCTTTCGCCTGGCCCCAAACGGCCGGAACGCGACGCTGCGACATGACGCGGGTACGGTCGGTCTCACGCTCGGCAGGGTCGAGCAGGTTGATGTCGGCTCGCTCGGCGGGAATCACTCGCTCGCCGTCGGGGATCTGCGTGGCACCGGCGTCACCGGCGTCAGCAATGACCTGGCGACCGTCCCCGGCGGCACCGAGCCGGGCACGGCGGCCGAGCAGACGGTCGTGACCGGGACTCCCGGGGCTGACTCCGTTGTCGCCGCAGGTGGCAGCGCCACGACAACCGTGCGCGGACTCGCGGCCACGGTGCAGATCCTGCATGCGAACACCCGCGACGGCCTGACCATCGCAGCATTGGCGGGGAACGACCGCATCGACGCGACCGGCCTCCGGGCCGACGCGCCGAAGCTCACGGCCGACGCCGGCGCGGGTAACGACACCGTTCTGGGCGGGGCGGGCGACGACCGCTTCGTGTGGAATCCTGGCGACGGCAGCGACATCGTCCAGGGCGGCGGCGGACATGACGCGATGGCCTTCAACGGAGCGGCCGCGGCGCGAACGGTTCGAGCTTTCCGCGGACGGCTCGCACGCGTTGTTCACCCGTGACGTCGGCGCGATCAGGATGGACCTCGTCGGCGTCGAGCAGGTCGATGTCGCCTCTGTCGGCGGCAATGACCAGCTGACCGTCGACGACCTCACCGGCACCGACGTCAGGACGGTCAACAACGACCTCGCTGAAACGCTGGGTGGGATCACACCAGGCGCCGGGGTCGCGGAGACGACGGTGAACGGGACCAACGCGGCCGACCGGATCGTGGTCTCCGGCGCGGCTGGAACGGCCTCTGTCACCGGTCTCGCCGCCACCGTGAACGTGGTTCATGCCGACTCCGGCCGCGACGAGCTCGGGATCTTCGCGCTCGGTGGCAACGACCGCGTCGACGCAACAGCACTGAAGTCCGATGCGATCCAGCTCGGCGCCGACGGTGGCGCGGGCGACGACACATTGCTCGGCGGCGCAGGAGCCGACGTGCTCAGGGGCGGCGACGGCAACGACACGGTCGCCGGCAACCAGGGCGCCGACGTGGCGATCCTCGGTGCCGGTGATGACCGCTTCGTGTGGAATCCCGGTGACGGCAGCGACCGCGTCGAGGGGCAGGACGGCCACGACACGATGACGTTCAACGGCTCGAACGCCGCGGAACAGTTCGGCGTCTCGGCCAACGGCAGCCGCGTGCGCTTCACGCGCGATGTCGGTGCGATCGATATGGATCTGGCCGGGATCGAGGAGATCGATCTGGCAGCCCTCGGCGGCGCGGACAGTCTGACCGTCAACGATGTGTCCGGCACCGATCTCACCGAGATCCAGCCCGACCTAAGCGGAGGCCCCGGTCAGACCGATGACGGTGCGGCCGACCAGGTCGTCGTCAACGGCACCGAGCGCGGCGACACGATCACGGCCAGCGGCCGCCAGGGCAAGGTCAGCGTGGCCGGTCTCGCCGCCACGGTCGACATCGCCAACCCCAACGCGGCCCAGGATCAGCTGACGATCAACGGGCTCGGCGGCGACGACGTCATCGACGGCACCGGACTCACGGCCGACTCGATCGGCTTCCGGGCTGACGGTGGTGACGGAGCGGACGTGATCAACGGCGGCGACGGGAACGACACGCTGCTCGGCGGAGCCGGCGACGACATCCTCAACGGTGGTCCCGGCCAGGACACGCTCGACGGCGGAACCGGAAACAACGTCGTCATCCAGTGAAAGGCTGATCTCGTCCGGCGTTCGCCAAGGGCGTCTAACCTCTGTTACAGAAATGGCGCTCGATCATCGTTCTGTTCGCCTCCACGGGCGCGAAGTCGCCTACGTCGTCGGCGGCGAGGGCCCCACCCTGTTGCTGATTCACGGCATCGGTGGCGACTGGCGCACCTGGGAACCGGTGCTCGACGGGCTCGCCCGGCAGCACCACGTCGTGGCGGTCGACCTGCCGGGCCACGGTGGCTCGGCCAAGGGCGCCGGCGACTACTCGCTCGGCGCGCTCGCCAGCGCCCTGCGGGACCTCGGCGGAGCGCTCGGACTCGAGCGCGCGACCGTGGTCGGCCACTCGCTGGGTGGCGGCATCGCCATGCAGTTCGCCTACCAGTTCCCCGAGCGCTGCGAGCGCTTGGTGCTCGTCTCCAGCGGCGGCCTCGGCCCCGACGTCGGCCTGATCCTTCGCCTCGCCACCCTTCCCGGCAGCGAGCTCTTCCTCTCCCTGAGCGCGCCGGCGGCTCGCCGCCTCCTCGACCTGGCCAGCAGCGCCGGACAGCTGCTGCGGATCCGTGCGGCCGCTGACGCCGAGCACTACGCGCGCGCGTTCGCGGCGCTCGCCGAGCCCGACACGCGTGCGGCGTTCCTCGGCACCCTGCGCGGGGTGGTCGGGACGCGCGGACAGCTCGTGGACGCTCGCGACCGCCTCTACCTCGCCGCGCAGATGCCGACGTTGATCGTATGGGGAGCGCGCGACGCCGTGCTTCCCGTCGACCACGGACACGCCGCCCAGGACGCCATCCCGGGCAGCCGGCTCGAGATCTTCGACGACGCCGGTCACCTTCCTCAGCTCGACGAACCCGAGCGCTTCGTCAACGTCGTGGACGACTTCATGGCGACCACTGAACCGTCGACGTTCTCGATCGAGCGTTGGGCAGAGCTCCTACGCTCGCACGCAGACTTCATCGAGACCTGACATCGCCCCGACGCCGCCGTCGATGGGTCTACTTCGGCTCGTCTGGCCCGCTGAGTGACTTGGAGGCGCTATCGATCACCTTGCGGATGAAGTCATATTGCGTGTGGATCAGTCGGTCGGCCATCTCCAGCGCGGAGTCGACGATCTCCTGGCGACTCGACGGGCCCTTGCTGTATGGCAGCGCCGGCAACGCGTGGTCGACGGTGTCGACGAACTTGCGTACGGACTCGATCGCGACCCGCTGACTCTTCTCAATCGGTTTCGAGGACCTCTTCGGACAACTTCGCCGTCTTGTCGACCGGCGGTCGTGGGACGAGCGGCGGGCGTGGTGCGCTTGCGGCTCGCCGGGGCCTTCGCGGCGTGGCGTGGTGCGTTTGCGACTGGCCGGGGCCTTTGCGCCAGTGCGGCGTTTGGTCGTCGGTTGAGGCATAACAGTCCTTCCTCCAAGCGATTGGCTTCGTGGACTCGGACGCTAGGCCACAAGTCCGCCCTCGCCATCCGTAAACCGCTGTCGGCCGCGTCCGTAGGAACTGCGTGGCCATCTCGCCGCCGTCCCGCTCCTGCGATGCTGTGGGACGGTGAGTTCGTTCCCTCCTGGTCCGTCTGAGTCGCCCGCCGTGCAGACGGCACGATGGTTGATGCGGCCGATCGCGTTCCTGGACTCGTGCCGGGATCGGTTCGGCGACTCGTTCAGCGTGCGGTTTGTCGGGTTCCAGACGCCCTTGGTGATGGTGTCCGATCCGGAGGCGATCCGTGCGCTGTACTCCGGGCGTGAGCACGGTCTGCCGCCGGGCCGGACGTTCGCGCTGCGCCCGGTGATGGGGCCGCGGTCGGTGTTGCTGCTCGAGGGCGCCGAGCACCTGGCGCGCCGGCGGCTGATGCTGCCCCAGTTCCACGGCGAGCGGATGCGCGCGTACGAGGACACGGTCGGTGAGGTCGCCGAGCGTGAGATCGACAGCTGGCCGGTCGGGAGGACGTTCGCGCTTCACCCGCGGATGCAGGCCGTGACGCTTGAGGTGATCCTGCGTGCGGTTTTCGGCGTCACCGACCCGGAGCGGCGCGAGCGTCTGCGCAGGCTGCTGCCGCGGCTGCTCGAGAGCACCTCGTCGGGGAGCAATCAGTTTCGCCTCGTGCTGGCGCGGCGCGTCGGCCGCCCGGGGCCGCTGACGAAGCTGCGCGAGCTCACTCGGGGGATCGACGATCTGCTGTTGGCGGAGATCGCGGAGCGACGTGCCGACCCGGCGGTGGGGGACAGGGAGGACATCCTCTCGATGCTCACGGTCGCGCGGTTTGAGGACGGCAGCGCGATGGACGATCGAGAGGTGCGCGATCAGCTCGTCACCCTGCTGCTCGCAGGCCACGAGACGACCGCGACGGCGCTGGCGTGGACGGTCGACCTGCTGTTGCGCTACCCGGCGGCGCTCGAGCGCCTGACCGCGGAGATCGACGAGGCGGCGGATGACGCGTATCTGCGCGCCGTGATCCAAGAGTCGCTGCGGCTGCGCCCGGTGGTGCCGCTGGCCGGCAGGCGCCTCGCCTCCGAGCTACGCGTCGACGGACTCACGCTTTCCGCGGGCACCGACGTGACGCCGGCGATCTGGCTGACCCACACCCGCCCCGACCTCTACCCCGAGCCGTTCGCATTCCGGCCGGAGCGCTTTCTGGACAGCCCGCCCACGACCTACGGCTGGGTCCCGTTCGGCGGTGGCGTGCGCCGCTGCCTCGGTGCCGCGTTCGCCGAACTCGAGATGCGAGTCGTGCTGAGCACGATGCTGCGCAGCCGCGTCCTGCACGCCGCCAGTCGCCAGGCCGAGTACGCCACCCGGCGCAACGTGACGCTCTCACCGCGACACGGCACGCGGATCCACGTCTCGCTGCGCTCCGAGTCCACGGATCAAGCGGCCCGCGTCCGTGCGCCTGCCGGTCACGCCGTCGGCTGACGCTCACAATCGCCCGACCGGGCGAATCTATACGAAATCTCAACGCCTTCGGCCCGATTCTTACCGTGAGCTTGACGGACGGTGACCGAACATGGTGGTGTGCCTCTTTCCGCCACCCATCGGTCTCAGACAGCGCCGCTGCCAGCCCGGCACGATCGTCGGCGCCGCGGCGCGTGGAGCTGGGCCACATCGCGGCTCGATGGGGTGGTGCTCCACCTCAGCGCGGCTCTGCGCGGCGTCACGCTTGACCGCGAGCTCGCGGCGGGCGTCGAGCCGGAGACGAACGCGGTCCTCGCGGTCAGAGCCCGCCGGCTGACCGGTCCGCGGGGCCGAAAGCTCGTCATCGACGGACTCGCCGGAGCGCTCAGCCGGGCGACGGACGGCACCGCCGGCTTCAGCGCCGCCGTCCGTCCACAGGCACGCGAGCTGCGCGATGCGAGCGCGGTGCTGACCGCGCTCGAGGCCCGTTTGAGGGATTCCGAGCTCGTTACCGCGCGTGGCATGGCGTTGCTGAGAGTGCTGTTGACCGACGCCGCGAGTCCCCTCTATCAGCCAAGTGCTACTGGCGAGCTTGCCAGCCGGCTCCGTGCCGCCGCGGCGGCACTCGAGCCGTGAGCCGCTCGCTACGCAAGCGTCCTTCCGCTGAGGCCCCTCCCAAGGTCAGCGTTCCCTCCAAGCGCACCCTGAACGAGGGGGCGCACAAGCTCGGCTATTGGGCGCCGGAGCCCTCAGGCTGCCAAGGAACAGGATTCGGACGGTGCGCGCAGGCGCTTCGCGGCGCTTGCCGACTCCGATCGAGATGTCGTCGCCCACGCCGGCAAGGCCGTGTTGGCGCTGGGCGCGCTCGGTGTCGTGTACGGGGACATCGGCACAAGCCCGCTGTATACCGAGCAGGTCATCTTCGGCTCCTACCGGGCGACGGCGCACGTAACCCCGGCCACCGTGTACGGCATCGCCTCCCTGATCTTCTGGGCGCTGATGATCGTCGTCTCGATCAAGTACGCGGGCTTCATCATGCGCGCGCACAACCGCGGCGACGGCGGCATCATGGCTCTGACGGCGCTGCTTCAACGTCACAGGGTGAGTCGCGGTGCGCTGCTGGTGACGCTCGGGATCTTCGGCGCCGCGCTGTTCTTCGGCGACGGCATCATCACCCCGGCGATCTCGGTCCTCGGCTCGATCCAGGGGGTCAAGGTCGCGACGCCTGCGCTGGCGCACGTCGTCGTGCCGCTTGTCGGTGGTGATCCTGATCGGGCTGTTCGTGCTGCAGCGGTTCGGGTCCGGCGCGATCGGCAAGCTGTTCGGCCCGGTGATCCTGGTCTGGTTCATCGTGATCGGTCTGCTCGGCCTCAGCGAGGTGCTCAAGGATCCCGCCGTGATCCAGGGACTCTCGCCCAGCTGGGGTGTGCGCTTCATGATCGACCACGGTTTTGCCGGCTACCTCGTGCTCGGCGGCGTGGTGCTGGCAGTCACCGGGGCCGAGGCCCTGTATGCGGATCGGGGCCACTTCGGTGCGGCCCCGATCCGCCTCGGCTGGTTCGGCCTCGCACTGCCCGCGCTGATGCTCAACTACCTGGGCCAGGGAGTCTTCATCCTCCACCATCCGGCGCTGACGAAGGATCCGAGCACCTTCAATCCCTTCTACCAGATGGCGCCGCGCTGGATGCTCTGGCCGCTGGTGGTGCTCGCCGCCGTCGCGACGGTGATCGCCTCGCAGGCCGCGATCTCAGGCTCGTTCTCGGTGGCCAAGCAGGCGGTGCAGCTCGGCTTTCTCCCCAGGCTCAACGTGCGTCACACCTCCAAGATGGAGGGTCAGATCTACGTGCCGGTGGTCAACTGGGCGCTGTGCATCGGCGTGATCACGCTGACGCTCGTGTTCCGCTCCGCGGACAAGCTGGGAGACATCTACGGCGTCGCCGTGACCGGAACCTTCATCCTCAACACGCTTGCTGTTCCTGGCCGTCGCGCGATTCCTGTGGGGCACGTCGAAGGCCAAGCTGGCGCCGGTGGCCGTGCTGTTCCTGACCGTGGAGGTGGCGTTCTTCAGCTCCAACATCGCCAAGGTCGAGCACGGGGCGTGGCTGTCGCTTGTGATCGGGCTCCTGCTCTCGATCGTGATGATCAACTGGCGCCGAGGTCAGGTGATCGTCACGCGCAATCGCGTTGCCCAGGAGGGCCCGCTGAGCGAGTTTCTCGACGGGCTCGCGGCCAAGGACCCGCCGCTGGCGCGGGTGCCGGGCGTCGCGGTCTTCCTCTGTCGCGACAGTGACACCACGCCGCTGGCGCTGCGCGCCGACGTCGAGCACACACACTCGCTGCACGAGAAGGTGGTCATCGTCTCCGTCGACACCGTCAGCATCCCGCACGTCGACCTGTGCGACAGGTTCGCGGTCGAGGTGCTGGGTCACGGCCTGTTCAAGGTCTTTCACCTGACCGCCCGCGTCGGCTATCAGGACAAGCTCAACGTGCCCGAGTCGCTGGTGCTGGCGCGCAAGCAGGGCCTGCTCCAGCGAAACCTGGACCTGGAGCACGCCTCGTACTTCGTCTCGCGGATCACGATCACGGCCACCGATGCCCCCGGGATGCAGCGCTGGCGCAAGAGCATGTTCATCGCGATGGCTCGCAACGCGTCGAGCCCGATCGAGCACTTCGAGCTGCCGGGCGACCGCACCGTGGTGATGGGCTCTCAGGTCGCCCTGTGAGCGGGTAACCCGCGGCGACGACCGTCCCGTGGGTCACAACCGGGAACTCGTGCTAGCGCGTGCGTCCGTCACGCCGAACGCGCTGTGCCGCCGCGAACAGCTCGGCCGTCTCCGGGTCCATGTAGTAATCGGTGCCCCCGTCAGCCCGGCCCTCGGTGGAGATTGGCAGCACTCGCTTGAGGTGGCGGGAGTACCTGCCGGGCCAGGCGAGGATGCCGGCAACGCCGTGCGCGCCCTTCTCCAGGCCGAGCCGCTTTGCGATCTGCTCGCCCCCGACGCGGTCGCCCGGGGAGTCGATCAGCAGGTCGAACAGCTCGCGTGCGGGTGGCGCGAGCTTGCGGTAGAGCCAGGCGGCCTGGTCGGCGTCCTCCGCCGACCAGGCGCTCGCCTCTGCGCGGTGCCGCAACCCGCGTGGGCCGTGGCGTCCACGTCCCCCTGACGGGGGTGGAGTCCCAGGCTCGGCCGCGAGGAAGGCGGCGAACCAGGAGTAGAACTCCGGCACGCGCTCCTCGGGGACCGCGACTGTGACCTCCTTGTCGGCCATCAGAGCTCAGTGGCTCCGGTGGCCTGTTCCTGAGACTGCTCGGTGGCCTCGCGGCGCCGCCCACAGTCGCGCCCGTGGGCACGATGGTGGTGGCGTCCAGGCCGTCCTCTGCGGCCTCGTCCCGGCCGACCGGCCAGGAAGCGACCGAAGAACGCGTGGAATTCCGCGATCCGGTCCTCCGGCACATCGACCGTGACCTGCTGGTACTTCGTTTCGGTTGGGTTTGAAGTGGTATCCACTAAATACTCCTTAGTTTGCTTACAAAAAGAAGCATAGCAGAAGTAAATACTTAAGTAAAGCCCGGAGGGGCGAGCCGCCCGCCGCACGCGCCGCGCGCGGGCCGCCCGCGGCGCGGGCCGCATCATCCCCGGTTCGGATCGCGAGTCTCAGTCAGGCTCGAAACCTTGATGGCGAGGATGCTCGCGGTCAGGACGCTGGCGCTGGTCAGCTCGGCGTCACACGCGACCGAGACCGAATTGCTCGCCTGGGTGAGCGTGACCGTGTCAGCGATCGGGAGCGTCGCTTCCTGCGATGCGGCCGGCGGGCCGCCGGCAAGCGTCGCCTCAGCGACCGACTGCGAGCTAACAGCGCCGAGGCCGAACTCGCACTGCACTGTCTGTGACGAGCTGTTGTCGTTCTGCACCCAGACCGACGCGTAGAGCGCGTACTTGCCCGCCGGCAGCTTGTCGATCGATCCGATTGCAACGTCACCGCCGGTGCTGATAGACGTCGGCAGGTTGATCGTCCGGAGGTACGCATTACTCGGCCCCTGCGGCCCGGGAGGTCCGGGGAGGCCCTTTCGGCAGCTGACCGCTCCTGAAGTCTCCCGCCAGCAGCGAACCCGTTTTGACCTGCGCCCCGGTGATCGTCGCGTCGGTGATCTTTGCGGCAGTCACGGCACCCGCGTGCAGCTTGGCATTCGTGACCGCACCATCCTTTAGCGCCCTTGTCCCGACGGTGTTGGCCTGCAGCGCGTAGGCGCTGCCACCGAGCGCGACGAACAGCGCAAGACAGGCGATGACGTTCGAGAACGTCAGATGAGAACGCACCCTCGACATATTCCGATCCCTCCTGCGCCCGCCCAGCCACCGGTGCAGCGAACCATACGCCCACCGCCTAAGGGTCACCGCAATGGCCTGCCATCGGTCACATCTTCATCCGGCCGGGTGTCTAACCAGTGGCAGATCGATTCCGCCGGTGCCGAGCCGCCGGCGCTGAGAAAGGAAGGACGATGCAGACCGAAAACAGGAGCCAGAGGATTGCAGTCACGGGAGCCACCGGGCGGGTCGGATCGCACCTCGTCGAGATCCTCGCTCAGCGGGGACACGATGTGGTCGCGATCGCTCGTTCCAAGGGTGTCGACGTGGTCAGTGGCGAGGGTCTCGATGAGGCGCTCGTCGGAGCCGAGACGATCATCGACACGGCCACCGGGCCCTCGCCCGACCAGGAGGAGGCGACGGCATTCTTCACCGCCTCAGCGCGGAACCTGCAGCGAGCCGGCGCCGCAGCCGGGGCGAAGCGGATCGTCGTCGTCTCGATCATCGGGATCGACAAGTTCCAGGGCGGCTACAACGCGGCGAAGCTGGCGCAGGAGCAGACGCTGCTCGAAGGCCCGCTCCCGGTCCGGATTGTTCGCGCGGCCCAGTTCCACGAGTTCGTCGGTCCGCTGGTCGGATGGACGATCCAGGATGGTGTCGCCCACGTGCCCGAGATGCGAACGCAGCTCGTGGCCGCCCGCGCCGTCGCCGAAACGCTCGCCGACGCGGCCGAGGAGACGGAGATCGAGAACGGCAGGATCACCGAGGTCGCAGGCCCGCAGGAGGAGCGTCTCGCAGATGCGGCAGCGGCGCTGTTCGCCCGCCGAGGTGATTCGTTCGAGATCCGCGAGGGCAGCGGCGGCACGCTGGCGGAGCCCGGCGACCCAGACGCGGCGGCCTATGCGGATGGCGCCGCGCTGCCCAACCCGGGCGCGAAGCTCGCCGGCCCCAGCTTCGAAGAGTGGCTCGCGGTGGCCAGGGTGTAGTGACTCACCACCGGATCCGGCGGACGCCCCGTTCGGGGCCGGGCGCATCACATCGAGGCCCGGCCCCGGACGGCGGGCCCCGTGTGAAATGATCCTTTCTTGCCACGTGTGGAACTGACGGTGATCGCGAACGTGGCGCTCGACCGGGTCAATCGGGGCCGCTGGACGCGCGGGGGGTGCCCGACATTTGCAACGTACGGGTTCGAGTACCTGGATGCCCGCGGGGTGATCCACACCTCGTGCGCGGACGAGGACCAGGCGGCATTTCGTGGGTTGGCGGGCGACGCACCGGTCGATCTCGAGTTCACACGGGCGACGACCACGACACGGTTCGATCTCGACTACTCGGGCGAGTTCGGCGAGAGCCGCAAGATGGTGCTCCGTACGATCGGTCACGAATGGTCAGAAGCCGACGTCGACCGGCTCGAGATCGACAGCGACTGGGTGCACCTCGCGCCGCTCGTCCGTAGCGATTTCCCCGTGGCGACCGTGGCCCGGCTGGCCGCTCGCGGGCACCGCATCGCGTACGACGGACAGGGGCTCGTCCGCGCCCCCGAGCTCGGCGAGCTGACGCTCGATGCGCGGTACGACCCCGAGCTGCTCAGACACCTGACCGTGCTCAAGCTTTCGGAGGATGAGACCGCTGTGCTCGCTGGAGCGAATGGACGCGAGCATGCGCTCGATGCCCTCTCCGCTGTCCCGGAGCTGCTCCTCACGGTCGGGTTCCGCGGCGCGGAGATTCGCAGCGGTGGTGCTGTGAGCCACGTATCGCCCGATCAGGTCGTCGCGGGCGTGCAGACGACCGGGGCCGGCGATGTGTTCATGGTCGCGCACCTGATCGGCCGCAACCGCGGTCTCGATCCAACCGCGGCGGCCGAGGCGGCCGCCAATGTCACCGCCGCGATGCTGGCCGAGCGCAAGGACGGGCCCTGATCCCAGCGTCGTCCGCGGCTAGGGTTCCGCGCGGATGCACTGGCTGTTCGGGACCCGGACCGGCTTCACGCTCGAAGCTCTGCGGCAGCTGCGCGACCCGCACCTGTTCAAGTGGTATGCGGTCGCGCTGCTGGCCTTCGTCGTCTACGCCTACGCCGTCGAGGTCGAGCGGCAGCGCTGGGATGTGATCGCGGCCGGCCTCGCCGTGTGGCTCGCGGACTGGTTCAACGAGATCGTCAACGCGCTCGTGCTGCACGCCTCGAACCGGGCCGCGCTGTGGACGGCGACCGGTCCCACCGCGTACCAGATCCTCATCGGTCTCAACGTGGAGATCATGTTCATGTTCGCCGTGGCGGGCATCGTCTACGCCAAGCTGCTACCCGCCGACCGGACGGTTCGGATCCTCGGGATGCCCAACCGTCTCGCCGTGGCTCTCGGGCTCTCCGTCATCAGCGTGGCCGTCGAGCTGTTTCTCCACGCCAGCGGCACATTTCACTGGGAGTACTGGTGGTGGAACACACCGTTCGTCCTGCTGATCCTCATCTTCGGCTATCTGTGGTTCTACCTCTACGCCGCCTGGGTCTACGACGCGCCGCCACGCAAGCGGTTCACGCGCCTCGGCGTCCTCGCCGCGATCGACCTGGCGATGGCGATCGTGTTCGGGGTCGTGCTGGGCTGGCTCTAGTGCCTGGCCAACTAGCCCGACGTCTGCGCGGGGCTCCGGCCGCGGCTCGCGAAGTATTCGCCCTCGGCCGTACCCAGCGCGGTCGCCGGCGGCTCATGATGTAGGTACTCCGCGGCGATCGCGCCCCAGTCGGCGCCGGCTCGGAGTCGCTCGAGAACCACGGCGACGATCGCGTGCATTCGCCGGATCAGGATCGCTTCGGGCGGCAGCGTGAACTGGTTGACCTGCTCCCTGAATGCGGCACGTTGCTCACCGTCTGGACGCTCCCCATCCCAATGGCGAGGCTCGTTGTCTGGTGAGAAACGACGCTCTCCGGGAGCTGCATACCACTTGATCGCCATCCGCATCAGCCGCAGCGCAAAGTCGGCGTCGACCGCGTCGGCCCGAGTTGCCGGCAGGTAGCCGCCCGCGATCATGGCCGTCTTCAGATCTGCGGCGTCGCGGGCGCGGACGGCCGAAGCGATCGCCCGCTCGGCGTCAACACGGGCGGCATCGACGTCGCGCAGCAGGCCGAAGTCCAGGAAGCAGACCCGACCGTCAGGGCACAGCAGGTAATTGCCGGGATGAGGATCTCCGAGGGTGATCCGGTCCCGATAGACCAGCCCGAAGTAGAAGCGGAAGACGATCTCGCCATAACGGTCGCGCTGTGCCTCTTCGGCCTGGCGCACGGACTCGAACCGGTCTCCCTCGACGTACTCGGACACGAGCACGCGCCGGGTCGAGAGGTCGGTGTATACGCGGGGCACGCGGATGAACGGATGTCCCCGCATCAGTCGCTCGATGCGGCGCTGGTTCTGGGCCTCGAGCTCGTAGTCGAGCTCCTCGCCGATCCGCTCCCGCATCTCGGCCGCGAGCGCGCTCGCGTCGAGCCCTGGGGCCAACCGCTTGACGAGAGGCAGCAGCACCATCGCGTTGCGAAGGTCCGTCTCGACAGCCTCGGCGATCCCGGGGTACTGAATCTTCACGGCCACGTCGTGGCCCTCGACGGTGGTGGCGCGGTGCACCTGGCCGATCGAGGCAGCGGCAAACGCGTGCTCGTCGAAGTCCGAGAACACGCGATCCAGCGGACCGCCGAACTCGTGACGCATGAGCTTCTCGAGATCCGCGAAGCGCACCGGTGGGACGTTGTCGCGCAGCGCGGCGAGGCTCCTCTGCAGCTCGTCCTGCTGGTCCTCGGGAAGGCCGTCGAACTCGACCATCGAGAGCATCTGGCCGACCTTCATCGCCGCGCCGCGCATCTGCCCGAGCTGTTCAACGATCTGCTTGGCGAGCGCTGCGGTGCGGTCGTTCTGGGCGGCCGCTGCCCGCTCGGGCGTCCGGACCCGGTTTGCCGTTCGCATCCCGGCCCACCGCAGGCCCTGCCCCGTCACCAGTCCGCCCACCCGAGCCGAACGGGCGATCCGGCCCGTCGGCAGCTTGCCTGCCTCGCGAGCTTCGTCGTCGTCGTCGTCGTCCGCGGCCATTGACCGAGCCTAGTACACGCATCCGCAAGCTCTGGGAGGCACCCGGGATGAGGGAGTGGGTCAGAAAGCGACAAAGTGCGTATCCGGTTTGCTCAGGTTGGCGATGGGCGCGTGACTGGGTGGCGGGCCGGCGAGCGCGCCCGCGGCCCGGGCAGGCGCCCGGATAACGCCACTCTCGGTTCGCGCCCGGAGCCGAGCGTGACGTTGGCGCCGATGGTGGGGGTCATCGTCACATTCGCGCGCGCCGCCGCGCCGAGCGTGACGTTTTCTGAGGCCGAGAGCCGGGAGCCGAGGCCGCGGAGCCGGGTCGGCGGGAGCGGGGCGGGAGCGGGCGCTGGAGCGGGCATAACCTCGAAAACTCCGCTGCGGCCCGCGAGCAGTCGAGGTTAAGTCTGCCGATCAGACTTAACCCGCCATCCCCGCCGCGCCAGGTCCGAGTTTTCGAGGTTACTCATGCCCTCCCGTCGCACCGGACTACAAACCCGGCGTGCCATGCACCCAACCCGAGCCAACCGGACACGCACGAGCGACAAATACCGTTGCTTCTGGCCCACCCTCGGCCGGAACGAGCGCGCCAAGGAGGGATTCAAGCTGCCTCAACGGGGACGCGAGCGCGCTGCAGAAACTCAATCAGCACTGACTCGAGTTCGCGCGCGATCGCCCTCCAATCGTGGTGATCGCATACGAACTCCCGGCCCGCAGCCGCAAGGGCGCTCGCGAAGCGCGGCTCATCGACCAGCCGCCGAACGGCGTGTCCGAGCGCCTCCTCGTCCTTCTCAGCGACGATCACGTGCTCACCATCCCGCAGCTCCGTTCCGTGGATCGCCTCCGCGAACACGACGGTCGCGAGCCCGGCGGCGAGGCCATCAAACACCTTGAGCTTTGTCCCGCCGCCGTGTTCGATCGGATTGAGCGAGATGTCGGCAGCCTGTAGGTAGGGACGGTGGTCGGTAACGAAACCAGTTGCAATCACGTTGTCCTCGACGTACGGGTGAGGCGAAATCCCTCCGACGACCACGAAGCCGAGGTCTCGGTGCCCCCGGGCGACTCGGCGAACCCACTTCAAGCCCTCGACGTCCGGGATCTTGGGTCCGGCGGCGAGGTAGACCACCGTGGTGCGATCGGGAAGCCCAAGCTTCGCTCGCAGCGCGCGCCTGGCTTGTGGCTCAAGCGGAAACAGACCCTCGACGTCCGTTCCGTTCGGCACCGTGACGACCCGGTCGTCGTCGACACCGAAGCGCCTCACGTACTCCTGGCGGTCTTCGTCGCTGACCGCGAGGATCAGGTCCGCGCGTGCCACCGCGTGCTCCTCGAACCGCCGGACGCATCGCAGCATCACGCTGCGGTCGACGGCCACGCCGGCAGCTCGCGCGTTGGAGGTCCGGGTCGCAATCTCGATGTTGTGCGACGCAAGCACCATCGGTAGCGCTGGGGCCGCACGGCGGCAGTACGCAAACTGCCATGGGTACTCGACCAGTGCCACGTCTGCCCACCGGAGCCACTCGCGCAGCAATGCCGGCCGCGTCAGCTCCAGGCACGCGCCGCTGAAGATCGCCTGGGGCCGGATCCACGTGCGATTGCACAGCTCCGACGCAGCCGCCGCAATCATGCTCTGATTGCGGTGCTCTCGGTAGGACTCGGCCGGCCACACGTCGGTCGCAAACGCCGGCTGGCGCACCTGGGTCGACAGCGGCTGTGAGAACTGTCGAACCTCGTGACGTTCGCTCAGCTCGCGCAAGAGGTGGTACATCCGGTAGGTGCTGCCGTTGTCTGGCGGCCATACCGCCCGCGGTGAGACGTCGAGGATCCGCATCACGCTCGGATCTTTCCCGAATTTCCGCAGCCAGGCGTCCCGATTGCGCGCCTTGCGGCTCTCAAGGGCGCTGTGTAGCGTCGGCGGCGGTGCGCATCCTGCTGAGCTTTGAGAGCTTCGCCGGCTTCGGTGGAACCGAGAGCTACAACCTGACCGTCGCGACCGAGCTCGACCGGCTGGGCCATGAAGTCAGGATCTACTCCCCGAACCTCGGCGCGATGGCCGAGCACGCCCGCACGCAGGGCATCAACGTCGTCGGCAGGCGAGAGCTTCCCCGCTCATGGGACGTGCTGTTCTGCTCGGACGCCGCAACTTGCCATGAGCTGGCCGAGCGCTGCCATGAGGCGGTGCGGATCTTCGTGGCCCACTCCGCGGATTACGCGCTGCAGGCTCCCCCGCAGCTTGGCGATCGCTGTCAAGCGGTGGTCGTGCTCAACGATCGTGTCCGGCGTGCCGTGGAAGCAAGGGCCTGGCACGCGCCGATCGTGAGGCTGCGTCAGCCGGTCGACCTGCTCCGGTTTGACGGGATCAAATCCGGGCGTGCAACCGCCCGCACCGCCCTGGTCCTGAGCAACTATCTCGCAGGATCCCGAGCGGAGCTGATCGAGAGCGCCTGTCGAGCCAACGGACTGGACGTGAGGTGGATTGGCTCCAGCAACCCGAGCCCGTCTCCCGAGCTCGCGATCGCGGGTTCGAGACTCGTAATCGGACTGGGTCGCAGCGTGCTCGAGGCGATGGCGGCCGGCCGCGCCGCGTACGTCTACGGCGTGATCGGAGGCGATGGCTGGGTGACGCCGCAGAGCTATGAGGCGATGGAGGCCGACGGGTTCGCGGGCACTTCAGCGAGCAGCGTCATGATCGACGGCGCGCGTCTGGCCGATGACCTGCGGTCCTGGCGAGAGAGCATGGGACAGGTCAACCGGGACCTCGCCGCTGCCCACCACACAGCGCGCGAGCACGCTGTGGAGCTGGTGAAGCTTGCCCGCGACCTGGGCGACCCGCCGCCGGTCGAGCCGTCGTTCGGCGAGGAGCTCGCACGCCTTGTTCGGCTCCAGTGGCAGAGCGAGTCCCGGGCGGTTGCGAATCTCGGCGAGGCGGACAGGCTGAGCTCGCTGCTGGACCAGGCTCAGGCCAGGCTGACCCACGTGGAGAGTGCGGCGCGGGTCGCCACCGAGCAGCTGGAGGCGTTCCGCAGCACCCGCCGGTATCGCCTTGCCTGCCGGATCGCGGCGCCGCTGGACCGGTTGCGCAGCCGCCTCAGCCGACCGCCGAGAGCTCCTCGTTCAGGACACGGTCGATCGCGCGGGTGAAACGCTCCTCGCTGAAACGCACGGCCGATTCTCGGCACGCGCGGGGCTGAAACGCCGCGCTGTCGAGTGCTCTGACGCTCTCGGCGATCGAGCGTGAATCGGGCTGGTCGAGCAGAATCCCCGTGACTCTCTCCCGCACGACCTCTGGGGCGCCCCCGGCCCGTGCCGCGATCACGGGGACCCCGCACGCCTGCGCCTCGCCCATCGCAATCCCGAAGGTCTCCACCGACGGGCAGATCAGCGCGCGGCTCGAACGGTAGTGGTTCAGCAGGGCGGCATCGTCGCACGCTCCGACGAAGGTGACGTTGGGGGGAGCAACGCGACGCAGCCGCTCGAGCGCGGGCCCGTCGCCCGCTACGACGAGCTGTTCCTCGAGTGAGCGAAACGCCTCGACGACCAGCTCGACGCGCTTGAAGGACACGAGCCGCGCGACAACCAGGAACGCTCGCCGCACCGTCGTCGGGCTCGGGGTGAAGAACTGCGTGCGCACGGGCGGATGGATGACGTCGGCCGTCCGTCCGTGGACGCGTTCGAGCTCGCGTGCCGAGAACTGAGAATTGGCGATCAGCCGGCGGGGGCGGCGCATCAGTCGGCGGTCGTAGGCGCGCAGGGCCGGAAGCGCGGCGGCGAGTGCGGGCCGCATCATCCACGGCTGGTCGTCGAGGTACCAGCGCGAGTATCCGTGGAGCTGCGGGGGGAGCCCCGAGCTGTAACAGATGTGAGGCGCGGATTCGGGTACGCGCGCCGCAAGGCTCCAGCCGCCCTGGGTGATCGACAGCACGACGTCTCCTTCAAGTAGTCCCGCGCGCGCGACGCGCTTGGCGTACACGGGCGTGAGAAACGGGTGGCGGCGCGCGCGGCGGCCACCGATGAGCACGGTGCGCCCGTCCCAGGGTGCGCGGTGTTCTGCCGGACGGTTGGTCGCGGCGAAGTCCAGTGCCACCGCCACGGCGGCCGGGTGGCGCTCGAGCAGGGCCTGGACGACTCGTTCCTGTCCTCCCAGGTCCGCGGCCTGCTCGTGCACTATCACCAGCCGGCGCGTCAACCGACCGCCCAACTCACCTCGTGGCCGATGATGTCCGGACGCTTCAGCAGCTCGACCGGTCCGCCGCCCAGCCCGGGAAGTTGCGTGCGATAGGCGGCCAGCGCGTGAAGCTTCCGCTCCACCTCGTCCGCGGAAAGCGGGTGTCTTCGCACAGACAACTCAAGGTCGGCAGGGAGAAACCGCCGCCACCACTCCTCGACCACCAGGTGCGGGTCGTCATCCTGCCCACTCACCCAGCCCGGCCAGCCGAACCTGACGGCGTACGGGACGTCCGCGTAGAGCTTCAGCGCGGAGCCACTGTTCCGAGCCAGCTTCAACGCCGCCTCCCTGACCTGCAGATGATCTTCGTGACCTCCGATCCCGGCCGGCGCCCACGTCTCCGCCACACCATCCAGGACCCTGTCCAGCGCCCCGTCCAGCGCCTCGGAATCGAGCGGCCCACGGCGGTACTGCGCCTCGGGGAAATCGAGTGCTGTCGCCTGGCATTCGGCCCGGCTAAGGGCCTCGCGATCCTCGCGCAGTCGTTCGAGCATCCGCGCGTGTGAGCTGGTCGCGCCCGTGAGGCGGTCCCAGGGCGAGAGCAGATCGTCCGGCGGAAGACCACTGCAGACGTTGACCACGTGCACTTCCTCCGGCCCCCGGAGCACCGACCAGGCGCTCAGCACCGCGTCGTCGAGGTGGGGAGACAGGACCGCGATACGTACCTCAGTCACGCGCCGCCTCACTCGCGAGCGTCACGGTCTCCAACGGCGCGTCGTCGTTGGCGAACCGCAGCTTGTAGCCCTCATCGCCGCGCAGCAGCTTGTACTCCTGCACCCCATCGTCAAGTGCCGCGCGGATCGTGTGAGCGAGCAGGACGAAGCCGATTGACAGCTTGTCGTAGCGCCGATCGCGACCAGCCTGGTAGTACCACTCTGCATCGGCGTAGCGAAAGCCGTACCAGGCGGCGGCCGGCCGGCCGTCGAGCTCGGCGATCCATAGCCGCAGCCATCCTCGCTCGAGCGCCCTCGCGGCGAACGCGCGGTGGAACGTCGCCCGCCTGCCCGCGAACGATCTCGAGACGCCGGCCCACCGTGCCTCGTGCAGCCGCAGGAGCTCGTCCATGTCGGCGTCCAGTTGCGACGCGTCGTCGGCGAGCCGGTAGCGGAGGGCGTGGGCGCGAGCGAGCCTGCGTTCGCGGCGGCGCGTCTGCTGGCGGAAGTTCGCGCTCCGGGTTTCCAGAAACGACGTCCAGTCCCGTCCTCCTGCGCGCAGCACCGGGCTGCTCGTACGGCGCACCGTTCGGGCGCCGAGGGCAAGGCCCCACCCGTCCCGCTCGGGAAGGTCGTCGCCGATGAAGCGATCGAACAGCCCCCGGGTCTCGTGCAGAACACGCCGCATCGCGTCGGCGGCCGCGGGACGATCCCGCGGAGCGCACACAGGGCCGAGCGAGTCGGCCAGACCGTGACCGAGAAACCGCAGCTCGCCTGCGCGCATGTACATCGGGAGCAGCGCAACCAGTCGCCCCGCGGGACCGCGGCAGTCGAAGGACAGCAGCGACCCCTGTCCGCCGAAAACCTCCCACCAGGTCGTGATCCACTCGCGCGTGGCGAACACGTTTCCGGACTGCCGCGCGAGCTCATCCCACTCCGCGGGCCCAATTTCGGCGAGGTCGCGGAGCGGCTCGATGCGCAGCGGCCACTCCGCAGGAGCGCTCGTCCGCTCCCCGGTCGAGCTGGTGAATCTGCCCTCAGGTTGGATCACCAAGCGATCGAACAGTACCGTCTCCGCGGTGCAGCTGAACTCAGCGCGGCCGGATCCGCCGCCGGGGCCCTATCTGGTTGCGGGGATGGGGAGAGCGGGGCGCGCGGCGACCCGCCGCCTGGTTTCGCTGAGTGGCCCCGACGCCGTGACGGCGTGGGATGCGAGCAGTCGCGATGCGGTTCGCGTGGCCGCACGGGACCTCGAGCGCGACGGCGTCCGGGCGGTGGTCGGGGGCGACGGTCGGGCACTGCTCGACGCACGACCGGGCTGTGTGGTGAAGAGCCCGGGAATCGCGCCGAGTGTGCCGCTGCTGACCGAGGCGCGCCGGCGTCGGATCGCCGTGATCGACGAGCTCGAGCTGGGCTGGCGCCTGGACGGCCGGCCGGTGGTCGCCGTCACCGGGACAAACGGCAAGTCCACCGTCGCCTCGTTGGCGGTAGCGCTGCTGAGCGCCGCGGGTGGTGATCCCGTACTCGCCGGCAACGTCCACCCGGGACCGGCGTTCACCGAGCTCTCTCACCACGATGGCGACGTCGTGGTCTGCGAGGCGTCGAGCTTCCAGCTCGAGGGATGTCCCGCGTTTCTGCCCGAGGTGGCGCTGTTCACAAACCTCACCCTCGAGCACCTAGACCGGCACGTGACGATGGCACGCTATGGCGCCGCCAAGCGCCGCATGTTCGTCCGCGCCGGCAACTTCGTCCCCGTTGCGGTGGTGAACGTCGACGACCCCTTCGGGGCCAGGCTCGCCGAGGAGGTCCGGAGTCGCGGCGGGACTGCGCTGCGCTATGGCGAGACCCCGAGGGCCGACTATCGCCTCGTCGACTGCAGCTGGAGCGTAAGTGACGGATGGGTCTGCGCCGATACCCCGCGCGGCCGCGTTGAGCTGAGCACCCGGCTGCCGGGGCCGCACAACGCGCTCAACTCATTGGCTGCGCTCGCGCTCGCAGACGCGCTGGATGTGGCCGCCGCACGGGCGGCCACGGCGATCGGCTCCACCGCGGCAGTACCGGGTCGCTTCCAGGTGATCGAGTGCGATCAGCCATTCGATGTCATCGTCGACTACGCCCACAATCCCGATGGCCTGCGCCGCACCCTGGAGGCTGGGCGAGCGCTGATCGCCGCGCGCGGCTCGAGCGCTCGCCTGCGGGTCGTGTGCTCGGCGCCGCGGATCCGAAACGAGCACCAGCGTCAGATGATGGGACAGATCGCTGCATCGATGGCCGACCATCTGATCCTCACCACCGAGCGCTGGCCCGAGACCGACGCCGCGGCCACGCTGCCGGCGGGGTTCGAGGCAGGCGCCCGGGTGCGGCCGATCGGCTGCTGCGACGTCGTGCTCGACCGCTCCGACGCGATCGAGCACGCGTTGCGCGCGGCACGCCCCGGCGACCTGGTGATGATCCTCGGTCGCGGCAGCCTGTCGGGCGTGCTGCTCGATCGGTCGGGACAGCCACGCCCGTTCGACGACCGCGACACGGCCCGTCGTCTGCTCGCTCAAACCTCACCAAGCCCGCCTCAGCCAAGCGTCCGGCCGAGCACCTAGGCGATCAAGGCGAAACCGGCGGCCGCCGACGCACCCCATGATCGATGGGGGAGGTTGAGACAACGTCCACGCGGGGCCGCTCGTTCAGGCACACGCTGGTCGCCGCGCTGCTCGGTCTGAGCGTCCTGGCGCCCGCCGCGCGCGCCGACGACCTGCTGCTGCTGAGCGGGGACAGCGCGACCCTCTCGGGCAACCTGCGGTACGGGTTCGTCTACGTCGACGGGGATCTGCGACTGGCCGGAAACACCTCGATCACCGCGAACTCGATCTACTTCGGCCCGAACGCCTACCTGCTGACGTGCTTCGTCGCCGGCACGGGTGACAGCGGCTGCACGGCCGGGCGCTCGCTGACGCTCCGTGCCAACGGCCCGCTCACCGTCGCCAACGACATCGACCTGACCGCGGGCTCCGGCACGGTGCAGCCCGGTGGCAACCTTGCGCTGTCGGGGTCGCCGGTGACCGTCGGCGGCAACATCACGACGGCGGGCTCGGGTGGCGCGTCGTCAGGACGGGTCTCGATCTCGTCGGCCAGCTCGCTGGCCACCGGCGCGATCAACGCCCCCGGGAGCAGCGTGACACTGGGCGCGCACGGCTGGATCGACGTCGGCGACGACATCGACACCGAGGGCAACAATCAGATCGCCTCGACCAATCCCGCTCGCGTGCCGTCCGCCGGCCCCGTGGCCGTCGGCTCGAGCGCCGGAAACGTGCGAATCGACGGGGATGTCAATGCGTACGGGCAAGATGCCCCGACCCTTGGCGGCCTCGGGGGCGGGAACGCGGCACCGGTCACGATCACCGGCTCGAACGTCCGAACCGGCGCGATATACGCGACCGGCGGGGGAAGCGGGGCGTCGGTCGCCGGAGCCTCATCCCGGATCACCGTCACCGCGCGGGGATCGCTCAACACATTCGGTCAGCTAGACGCCAGCGGCCAGAACGGCGCCACCGGGAGCCCGACTCCGGCCGCGAACATCGCCCTCAGCGCCGCCGGGCCGCTCACCGCCGGGAGCAGCATCTACGACGACGGCGCGCAGGGACCGACAGGCGGGTCGGCGGCCGGGGCGATCAACCTCCGCGGCGCCGCGGTCACGACCGGAACGCTCAGTGCGGTCGGAGGCGACACGCCCGGGACTCCGGGCGCACGCGCCGGGCGGGGCGGGACGATCGCGGTCAGCGCCCCGGGCGGCGCCTCGCTCGGCTCAGTTCGCGCACGCGGCGGCAACGCGTACAGCGGAGGGATCCCCGGCGCCGGCGGCGCGATTGCGGTCACCAGCACGTCGGGCGCGGTATCGGTCGGCGATGCCGGGTCCCAGGCCGGCTACACGAATGACGGTCCCGGCATGAGCGGCGGCCCAATCACCCTGTCCGCGCTCGGCGACCTGACCGTGGGCGGCAGCCTGGACGCGAGCGGCTCCGACGCCAACGGAAGCGCCGATCCGCCGCTCGCCGGCGGAAGCGCCGGAAAGATCCTGCTCCGCGCGGCCGCCGGCACCCTGAGCCTCGCCGCGGACGCCTCCGCGGAGGGTGGCTCAGGCGCGAGCGACTCGGTCAACGGCAAGCTCGGCGGCCGCGGTGGAAGCGGCGGCCGCATCGACGTCGTCGCCCGCGCGATCGGTCCCGTTGTCTCGCTCTCGTCGCGCGGTGGAAATGGTGGCGACTACGGATACGTCCAGGGTCCCGGCGGTGCCGGAGGTCCGATCTTCGCGTGGACCAACGCGCCTCTGTTCGACGCTCAGAAGGTCGTTGACAGCGACGGCGGCGACGGAAACCCGACCGGAACCGGGGGCCATGAGCAGCAGGAGTCCTCTCCGACCGCTCTCTCGATCCAGGCTTCGAGTGGCCTGCTCAGCTTCACCTCACGCAGCCAGGATGCGCAGCGCTACCGCGTGCTGCGCAGCATCGGTGGGGCCCCGCCGCAGACCGTGCTCGAGACCTCCGCGACATCGAGGCTCAAGCTGTCCGCGCCGCTCTGCACGCCGGTCACCTTCACCGTGGTCGCCGTGAACGTCCTGATGGGGTGGACATCCGACCCCTCGCCGCCGGTCGCATACGTCCGCGCCCCATCAACGAACCAGGGTTGTTCCGAGGCGCCGCGCGTCCTCGCCCCCGCACACGAGCAACGCTCGCTGCGCGGCCTGAGGCGCGCGAACTGGGTTCTCAACGTCTCGGTGAAGACGAGCGGGCTCGGCACGCTCCAGGCGACGCTCAAGCGCATCGGCAGGAACGCCTCGTTGGCGACGGCATCCGCGCGGCTCGCAGGCTCGGGGTCCCAGATGTTGCGTCTGCGCGCGCCGGTCATGCACCGCGGGCGCTATGTCCTACGCCTCGTCACGACTTCACCCAACGGCAGAGGCCACTCCACCACCACCACGATTCTGGAGGTCGCCCGATGAGGCCGCTCCGACTCGCGACCGCTGCGGCCGCGGCGCTTTTCGTGGCGCCGACCGCCTCGGCGTGCATCACCGTCGGCGTCTATCAAGACAATCCAGGGAGCTCACTCGTCGCACTGCAGAGGAGCACCGGCCCGGGGATCACCGCGATCTCGACCTACATCACCGCAGGCCGGCCGCTCTCGAAGTCACTGATCGACACCGCCAATCGCCGCCACGCAAGCCTGGTCGTGACGTGGGAGCCCGACGCAGGCTACGACGGTGCCAACCAGCCTCGCTACCGGCTGAAGAACGTCGCGGGCGGCCACTACGACAAGTCGCTGCGGGCGCTCGTGCACCAGCTTGCGGCCGTGCACCGGGGCGCCGTGCTGCGTCCGATGCCGGAGATGAACACGCCCTGGTATGCATGGTCCGGCGCGGTCAACGGCAACACTCCGGCTCAGTTCGTGTCCGCGTGGCGGCACGTGCGCCGGGTCGTTCGCTCAGCGCCGGGAGGGCGGAGGGTGAAGCTGCTGTGGGCCCCGTACGCGAGCAGCATCCCCGACACGGCCGCGAATCAGCCACACGCCTACTTCCCCGGGCCCTCGCAGGTGGATCTGGTCGGTGCCAGTGGCTACAACTTCGGCGCGGTTGCGCCGCTGCAGTGGACCGATCCAGGCGCTCTGTTCGCCTCCGCCTACACGACGATCGAGTCGCTTGCGCCGAAGCCGTTCTGGCTCGCGGAGACCGGCTCGACGACGACCGGCGGCGACAAGGCCGGCTGGATTGAGTCACTCGCGAGCCTCGGGACGACGGGAATGCCCAAGCTCGCGGGCGTCGTCTGGTACGACGTCAACGACCCCAACGGCGACTTCCGACTGCAGGGGTCGCTCGTCATCGCTGCGTTCCGCAGCCTTCTCCTGGAGAGCTGTCGATGAAGCACAGGCACAAGCACAAGACGAGCCACCACCACCGCAAGCGTCCGCCGGCCAAGCCGCGCCGCCACCGCATCCACCGTCCCCCTGGTCGCGGGCCGGGCGGCGGAACCGGGCCGCTACTGAGCGAGGCGATGGTCGACCGCCTGTTCTGGCGAGCCGGGTTCGGGCCGACCGAGCACGATCGGGCGACGTGGACAGGACGGCCGGTGGCGGCTGCGGTCAACTGGATGCTCTCGACGCCGGCCGCCGTCGCGGGCATCCCGGGCACGGACAACGGCAGCCCGCTCGATCCAACCGGCAACGACACCGACCTCGTGCTCAGCTGGATCGACGTGATGGTGCGGGCGATCAACCCGTTCGTCGAGCGCCTGACCTTCTTCTGGCACCGGCACTGGGCCAATTCGCGTGAGTCGGTCTCGCCGCCGCAGCTGCTGATGACTCAGAACCGCCTGTTCCGCAGCTACGCCGACCTCGCCGCCAACCCCCGCGCCTCGTTCAAGAACCTCGCCTACGCGGTCACGATCGACCCGTCGATGCTGCGCTACCTGACCGGCGAGCTCAACGTCAGGGGTGCACCCAATGAGAACTACGCCCGCGAGGTGATGGAGCTGTTCACGCTCGGCGTCACGAACGCGGCGGGCCAGCCGAACTACAGCCAGCAGGACGTGGAGCAGCTGGCCAAGGCGCTGTCGGGATGGCAGATCGACGACACGAATCCCGACGCCGTCCACGCCTACTTCACCCAGTCGCGCTGGTACGACGGCCCGAAGCTCGTGTTCGGCACGTTCGGCAACTACAACTCGGCGGACGCCGTCAACCTCGTGCTCAGCCGACCCGCCCATCCGGCGTTCATCGTCACCGAGCTGTGGGACGAGTTCATCGGCGGCTCGCCGGACGCCGCCACGCTTCAGAAGCTGATCCGGACCTACACAGGGAATGGGTTCCAGATCAAGCCGCTGATCCAGCAGATCCTCACGAATCCGGCGCTGTTCGCGTCGGTGAGCGAACCGGACCTGGTCAAGCCACCGGTCGTGTTCGTGGTCGGCGCGATGCGAGCGCTCGGGGTGAACGTGACCGACACGACCGCCACCGACTACCTCGACCCGATGGGCCAGACGCCGTACTTCCCGCCAAACGTGGCCGGCTGGGAGGGTGGTCTGTCGTGGCTGAACACCGATACGGCGCTGGCACGGTTCGGTTTCGTCTCGGCACTGCTCGCCGACGCGAAGATCAACGACGTTCCCGGAGAGAGCCCGGCCGCGGCTTATAACCGCGCGTATGCCGCCGTGGGAAAGCCGTGGCTCGCGCCGGGCACCCAGACCGTGCTGCGCGGCTTCGCGGGGGCGGTCGACTCGAGCGACGCGAACGCTCGGATCGATCGCCAGCGCGCGCTGCGCACCCTGATCCTTGCCGGCCCCGACGCACAGGTGATGTGATGAAACCAACCCGCAAGAGCACCGAAATCCACGCGCTCCGTTGCGCCGACTGCGCGCGGTCGGACAGCCGCGTGACCGACCTCGCGCCGACCTCGGCGGTCGAAATCCCGGCCGAGGCGCTGTCGGGCTTTCCGGACGGGGTGCCGAGGCCTCGACGTGGCGTCAACCGGCGTGCGTTCCTGCGCGGCGGCGCGATCGGCGTGGCGTCGATCTACTCGATGACTCGCCTCAGCCAGGAATCGATCTGGGACGCGGCCGCGGCAGACGCGGCGCAGCCGGCGGGCAAGAGCCTCGTCTGCATCTATCTGAACGGGGGCAACGACGGCCTCAACATGATCGTTCCGGTCGCGTCAAATCAGTACGCCGGTTACGTGAACCAGCGCGGGAACATCGCTCGCGGGCTCGGCCCGTCCACCGGCAACAGCGTCGGCACGACCGTGATGCCCGGGACCGGCGCGACGCTCGCGTTCGCCAACCCCGGAGTCTCCGGAGCCGGCAACAACGCCGACACCAAGGGCTTTGACACGCTCTACGGAGACGGTTCTGGTGCTTCCGGCTCCGATCTCGCGGTGTTCCCGGCCGCCGACTACACGCCGCCCAACCTGTCCCACTTCGAGAGCCGCGACTACTGGTTCGCGGGGGCGCTCGAGGAGCTCCAGACCGGTTGGCTCGGCCGCTGGCTGGACGCGTACGGCTCGACCTCGAATCCGCTCCAGGCGATCTCCCTGGACTCGAGCCTTTCCAAGCAGATCCGGACCGCGAAGGCACCGGTGTGTGCGATCGAGGACCTGAGCGGCATCAGCTTCCAGGTCGAGAACACCAGCTTCAACGCGAATCCTCAGATCGCCCAGTTGGCCGCGGTACCGGCCCAGGCGGGCAATGAGGCGCTCGCGCGGGCGCGGGCGATCTACGGCGAGACGGTGCAGGTCTCAAGACAGCTCAGCGGGGTGAGCGCCGGCCAGCCGGCATCCGGCTACCCGGCCGACTCCGACCTCTCCCGCAAGCTTCAGCTGGCGGCGACCCTGCTGGACGCAAACCTGGGAACTCGCGTGATCACGATCGACTGGGGCTCGTTTGACACCCACGGTGACGAGGTGAGCGCGCAGGATCCACAGCTCGCTGTGCTCTCGAGCGCACTCGCCGCGTTCAAGGCGGACCTCACGGCTCGCGGCCTCGAGCAGAACGTCGCGACGATGGTCTTCTCGGAGTTCGGTCGACGGATAGGTTCCAACGACTCCGCGGGGACCGATCATGGGGCCGGCGGGCTGGTGCTGGTCAGCGGTTCGAGCGTTCGCGGCGGCCTCGCGGGCGAGCATCCGGGTGTGCTCGTGGACGACGGTGAGGGCAACCTCGTCCCGATCACCGACTACCGCACGATCTACCAGGCGCTGATCAGCGAATGGCTCGGAGGCGACCCGGCCGCGATTCTGCCCGCCGGGCCGTTCCCCGGGATCCAGCGCTACGACGGCGGTACGAGCCTGATGAAGTGATGCGACGCGCCGGCGCGACCCTGTTCGTCATCGCGCTCGCCGCAGTCGCGGCGGCGCCTGCCGCGAGCCGTCTGCACCGACTCCACCGCCCGGTGCCGGACCTGCCCCATAGCCTCACCGTCGACGAAAAGGAATGGTCGGTTCTGCCGTCGCAGACCGTCGTCGCGGCCGGTGTCGTGCACTTCACCGCGTATGACCGTGGTCAGGACGCGCACGACATGGAGATCATCGGGCCTCACGGCGCGATCACGACGGTGATGATGCAGTCCGGCGCATCGGCACGGATCGCCGAGACCCTGCGGCCGGGGACCTACCGACTGATCTGCTCGCTCTACGCCGGCACGCCGCAGTCCCACGAGGCGCGGGGAATGCACGCGATCCTGACCGTGCAGTGAGCCGCTGGCGCAAGGTTCCGCCCGGGCCGGTTGATCCGCGGCCCCGGCAGGGCGTAGGCTCACACCTGTCGTGGGCCACAACTGGTCAAGGATCGATGCTCGATGCTGAGCGGCGTCGTCATCCCGTTTGCGCTGGCGGGCGGCACGCTGATCTTCACCGCCGTGATCGTGTTGTTCTTCTTCGCCTTCGTGTTCGGCTACTACACCCGGCGCGGCAGCGGCATCAGCCAGACGCCCTACCGACACCCGGACGCGCCGCCCGAGGCGCCGAGCGAGCTCGCGCACGACGTGACCCACCAGAATGTCCGCGAGTGGCAGCGCGGGACCGAGGGGCACCATGCGGTTCACCGGTCTGCCGAGATTCCGGAACCGCCGGACGCCGTGGCCGAGGCGCTGGCGGAGTGGCGACGTTCACGCAATCCGGCCCTCCTGTCTCCGCCGATCGATTCGGCTGACCACATCCGCGGATCTGCCGAAGGTCCGACGACGGCCGTCTACCTGGACGTGTCGTCTGAGCCCTGTCGCAGCGCGTACCAGCTCCTGTCGCAGTTCGTTGACGCGCAGCGGATTCGGTTGGCCGTGCGGCAGCTGCCGCTGGCCGATGTCCATCCGCTCGCGTTGCCGGCGGCGGAGGTGCTGGAGGCCGCCGCCGCTCAGGACGCGTTCTTCGAGCTGCTCCACGACTTTGCGATGATCGCGGTCAGGGACGAATCTGATCTGATCGAGCGAGCCACCCGACGTGTGGCCGATCCATCCCGCCTGACAGAGGAGGTTGAAACCGGCCGCTACCAGGAATCGGTGGCGGGGCAGATCCGTTACGCCGCGGCCAGCGGCGCCCACTCCGTGCCGGCGATTTACATCGACGGCACCCGCTACGACGGGCCGATCACCCGCGACGACCTGAACCGCGCGCTTCGCCGACTCGGGCAACCGAGCTGACGAGCGCTGAGACGGCCTGCAGATCGGACCGCGCTTGCCGGGCGCGTCAGCCGCCCGGAATGCCTGCAGAACCCCCGGCCGCTCCGAACGTGCTTGAGCCGCTGAAATCCTGCACCTGGTCGGCCGGCGGAGGGCTCGGACGGCGCTGAGGTCCGTAGTCAGTCAGATCCGCGGTCACCGTTTCCTGGAGCGCCTGGCCGTTGGGCAAGGACAGATTGAGCGACATGACCACGCGCCGGACGAGCTGGCGGCCGTCAATCCAAACGTCGATCGGGAAGTCAAGCACCGAGGCCGCCTGCTCGAGCCGTGACAGCGCGGCGCGAACCGCGCCCTGCTCGGCCGACGGTAGGCCGGCGGTCAGGCGGTCGAGACTCAGTTGCGCGCGGTAGTGCGTCGTCACGATGCCGTCGACCCGCTCCTGGCCCTCGTTGGTCACGCCGTCAGAGCCGGCGCGCAGATATCGAAGCATCTGCGTGGGGTCGCTCATCGTCGGGTTGCTCATCATCGAGGAGAGCCCGGGGATGCCGCTCAGCTTGGCCAGATCCATCTTGACCCACGGCCTTCCCGCCAGGCTCGGAACCGAAGTGGCGAGGGCATCCGGGAGCTTCACGTACATCACGCCACCGTCCTGGATGAAACCCATGTGCATCGTCGTGGTTCCGAGTGCCTGGGCGGCCTGTGGCATCTGCGAGAAATCCATCGCCAACGACATCGACGAAACGTGATCTCTGAGATCAACGATCCCGTCGGCCGACGCCGTGACCGGCGCCGAAAGCGTCGGGACGGTGACCGCCATCGTCATGTGCATCCGATAGCCCGGCGTGGCCTCGGAAACCGTCGCCGCCCGCGCGATCGGCCCGGTGAACTGGACGCTCGACGAGCCGAAGAGCAGGAACGCCGCGCACACGATCGCGCCGATCGCCAACCCGCCGGCAATCAGCTTCGGACGCGGCGAGGAGTTGGGTGGGGGAACGTAGCCGGGAGGCGGAACCGACGTGCTCACTGGCCCTATATCGGCGCGATGAGCACCAGGATGAGGTTGGGGAGCCCGGGGGCAGACGGATTGACGCTCAGTCCGTGAGCGACCCTGCGTCTACAACCGCGGCGTAGCCGTCGGCGAGCGCGGCCAGGAACGCTGCGTGGACCTGTTCCCCGGGCACGTGGACGCCGGCGTGCGCGAGGTCCGGCGCCGCGCAGGCATCGCCGACCACGGTCACCTCGAAACCGAGATCCACGGCGGCCCGCACGGTGGCATCGACGCACATCGAGGTCATCATTCCGGCGACGACCAGCTGGTCGATCCCGTCGCCACGAAGCCGCTGTTCGAGATCGGTCTTGACGAACGCGTTCGGCGACTCCTTGATCACGACCGGCTCCCCGCCCGCCGGGGCCACACGTTCGTCGTGATCGAACCCGGCCGTGCCAGGCTTCAGATACGCGGCGCCGGGCTCGTCCCAGGAGTGCTGCACGTGCACGATCGGCTCGGATCGCGCGCGGAACTCGGCGAGCACGCTCGATGCGGCGTCTGCGGCGCGATCGCTACCGATTAGCGGATGCCGCCCGTCTGGAAAGTAGTCGCGCTGAATGTCGATCAGAAGCAACGCACGGGGCACGGCGCCACACTACTGGTCGACCCTGCCCGCTGCTCGCCGGCGACGCGACGTCTCGACATTTGCGCTCGAACCGCTTAGGCTGGCGCCCAGACGCGGGCGGCGCCGAGCTTCCGCGGGGCGAAGGAGGATGGTGTGTCTCAGAATGCCGTGGGCGCGCTGGCGCGCCCGGTCAACGTGCGGGATCTGATCCGCCCCGGAGTGGAGGCCAATCCCGACCGCTCGGCCCTGATCTCGGTCGACGCGCGCTGGACATGGAGGGCTATCGAGGGCATGAGCGATCGGCTGGCACAGGGGCTGCTCGGGCTGGGTCTCGAGGCCGGTGACCGGGTCGCCTCGCTGATGCCGAATCGCCCAGCGCTGATCGTGCACTACCTCGCGTGCTTCAAATCGGGGCTGGTCGCCACGCCGCTGAACTACCGCTACACAGCGCCGGAGATCGATCATGCGCTCGAGGTGAGCGGAGCACGCGTGATCTTCGCGCACGCCGAGCGGGACGCGGATCTCGCCGCGAGCCGTCTCGTCGGGCAGCTCCCGCTCGGCCGGATCACGTTTGAGGCCCAGGGCGGGACCGACCCGGCATTTGAGGAGCTCGTCGAGACCGACCGCCCGGTGTCACGCATGTCCGAGATCGCTCCCTCCGCGCCGGCGGCCATCTTCTTCACCTCCGGTAGCACCGGCAAGCCGAAGGGGGTCACCCACACGGCTCAGACCCTCGGTTGGATGTTTGCGAACGCGGCGGCCGCGCTCGAGTTCACCGCCGACGATCGGCTTCTGGCGGGCTCGTCGCTGTCGCACATCGGGGCGTTCTATGTGACGTTCGCGGCTCTGAGCGCCGGCGCGACCGCGATCGTGCCCCGCACGTTCGACGGCGACGAGCTGCTTCCGCTGCTGCGGGAGGACCGCCCGACGCTGCTCTCGATGCTGCCGTCCGCGCTGTTCGCGCTCACGCGTGACCACGACGCGGGTCATGACGACTTCGCCTCGCTGCGGCTCTGCCGCGCTGCGGGCGACACGGTCTCGGCCGAGCTGGAGCGCGAATTCAACACGCTCAGCGACATGGTGATCGACGAGGCGTACGGGCTGACGGAGACGGGCATCGTCACCGTCAGCCCACCGTCGGGTCAGATCAAGACCGGCTCGGTCGGCCGGGTGGTCCCGCGCGTCGCGCTCTCGGTCAGAGGTGAGGCGGGCGACGAGCTCGGAGTCGGGGGCGAGGGCCGTCTATGGATACGGACTCCGTCGGCGACCGTCGGCTACTGGAACGATCCGGACGCGACGAAGGCCGCGTTCAGCGACGGATGGCTCGACTCAGGCGACGTGATGCGAGCGGATGCGGACGGATACTTCTTCTTCTGCGGACGCCGCAAGCAGATCATCGTCCACGACAGCTCGAACATCTACCCCCAGGAAATCGAGGGCGCCTTGCTCGGGCACCCAGGTGTCGATGAAGTGGGGGTGGTCGGAATCCACGACCTCGTGCACGGCGAGAACGTCCGCGCGTACGTGACGCTCGTTGACGGCGCGGGGAGCGTGACCAGCCAGGAGCTGATCCAGTTCGCCCGCGCAAGGGTGGGCTACAAGGCTCCGGAGGAGATCGTCTTCCTCGAGAAGATGCCCCGTACGGCGACCGGCAAGCTGAACCGCACGGGGCTCAAGCAAATGGCCGAGGCGAACCTGGCCCGCTGCTGAGGGCCTCACAGCAGCTCTGCGATCAGCTCAGCGGCCCGGGCCGCGCCGTCGCCCCGTAACCGGCTGATAGTCGACCGGCGCTCGAGACCGCGCGGGCGACCGCGTCGGCCAGCGCCTCGGGCGTGGCATCGGCGTACTCGAGGGACTCCGTGGCGCCGTAGCGCCGCAGCCGGTGGCGGACGTGGAACTGCTGCTCGAAGTGGCGGGCGAGCGGGACGTAGACGAACGGGCGTCGGGCGGCGATCAGCTCCATCCCGGTCGTCAGACCGCCCTGGATGACGGCGACGTCACACGCCGCCAGCTCACGGTGGAGCCCGTGGACGTAGCCACGCAGCTCGAGCCCATCTGCCTGCGGCAGCGAGGCGGTGTCGATCCGCGGTCCGGCGACCGCGACCATCCGCAGCTCCGGAAGGCGCTCGCGGAGCGCCGGCAGCGCGTCGATCACCCGCCGCAGCAGCGTCGCACCGACGCCGGTGCCGCCCACCGCGACGAGACAGACGAGCTCGTCCGAGCCGAACCCGAGCTCGGCGCGGAGTTGCCCGCGGTCCGGGAGCGAGGCCGGGTCCACTGCGGGGATGTAGCCGCTGAAGTCGTAGTGCCGTTCGGTCCACGCACGGATCGCCGGCAGTCCGGGACCGAACGTGCCGGGCACGATGTCGTCGGCGTCGCCGACGAAGATCGCGCGGTCGCGCACGCGCGGATAGCGCTCGACGTGCTCGATCATCTCGGCGTTGAAGTCCGCGGTCAGGAACGTCTCGCGCTCGCCGCACCCGGGCAGCGGGAGGAAGCCGACGAAGTCGGTCAGCCAGGCGTAGGCCGCCGTCTTCAGCTCCGGGTTCTCGTGCAGGTAGTAGTCGAGGTCCCACGCCTCGTCGCCGATCCAGAGGTCGAACTGCTCGTCGGTGACGACGTCGTGGAAGACCATGAAGTTGGCGCACAGGATCTCGTCCATCCGCCGCAGCGCCTGGAACGCGTGCAGATCGTGGTCGCCCGCCTCGCGGTCGAAGTGCCCGGACTCGCTGGCCAGCTCGGCGCTGGCGGGGTGGATCCTCTCGCCCCGCGCTTCCAGCACCGCCGTGACCGGCGACTGGGCCAGCCACTCGATCTCGAGGTCGGGCACGCGGCGGCGCAGCTCGTCCGCGATCGCGACATCGCGCCACGCGTGGCCCAGGCCGATCGGCGAGGACACGTACAGCGCCCGGCGCGGCCGGGCGCGCGCCGCGGACCCAGCGGCGCCGGCGGCCGAGCAGCGGCCGACGGCGTCCCGAGCACCTCGTCGGCGAACTCGCGGATCAGGCAGGTTGACGCGGACGGGGTCGCGCGCCTGCGGCGCCGTGCCCGGACCCCTCCAGCACGACGCAGCCGGCCGCCGGTCAGCTCGGCCAACCGCGCCCCGCGCTCGGGCGGGGAGATCCGGTCGCGGTCACCGTGGATCACCAGCACCGGCGCGCGGACGCCGCGGCACAGCGCCTCGGCGCCCTCGCGGTCCTCGAACCACTGCCGCACTCGGTCAGCAGCAGCATCTCGGGCGTCGTGTCGAGGCCCCACGCGACCAGTCCTCGATCTGCTTGGTCGAGTGCGGCTCGTTGAGGAGCTCGGAGAAGAAGAACTCGAGGAAGCCGCGGTAGTCTCGAGCCAGTAGTGGCGGTTGTCCTTCGCCCAGCCCTCGTAGTCCTCGAGCGGCGCCTCGAAGTCGTGCTCGGCCCGCCACGGATGCGGCGGCGTCAGGGTCGGCAGCGACGGCGCGATCGCCACGACCCCCGCGACGCGCTCGGGATGCACCGCCGCCGAGCGCCAGCGCGTAGCGCCCGCCGCACGACAGCCCGGCCGACCACCGCCCTCGCCACCCCGGCGGCGTCGAGCACGGCGACCGCGTCGGCGACGATCTCGGCGTCTGCATAAGCGGCCTCGGTGTCCGGGCCGGTCGGAGTAGCCGTTGCCGCGCCCGTCGAACGTGACCACCCGGAAGTGCCGCGCCAGGTAGTGGATCTGCGCCTTCCAGTGGCGCGAGTGGACGATCGACCACGTCGGCATCAGCAGGATCGCGGACGGGCCGGAGCCGTAGCGCCTCCCACCAGACCCGGACCCCGTCGCGCTCGACGTATCCGCTGTCGTCCGGGAGGCGCGCGGGGGTCTCGGTGGCGGTCCGGCCCATCCGTCGATCCTAGAGCGCCGCCTAGCGCCGAGCCTCGAACACGAGGTTGAACGGCGTCTCCGCCGCGCGGCGGAACCTGGTCAGCCCGCCGGCGGTGACGACGTCGCGGATCCGCGCCTCGCCGGCCTGCGCGCCGAGCGCGAGCCCGACCTCCTGCGAGAGCGACGCCGGCGTGCACAGCAGCGTCGAGAACCCGTAGTAGGCGCGCCCGACGGGGTTGAGGTTGTCCTCGATCGCGGTCGCCCGCGTTCGGCTCGACGATCATCCAGGTTCCGTCCGGCGCCAGCACGTCGCGCACGTGCCGGGCGGCGCCGACCGGGTCGCCCATGTCGTGCAGGCAGTCGAACATCGTCACCAGGTCGTAGCCGGAGCCGGGATGGTTCGCGGCCGGCGCCTGCTCGAAGCGTGACGCGATCGCCGACGCCGGCCTCCTCCGCGCGCTCGCGGGCGGTCTCGATCGAGCCGGCGTGGTAGTCGGGCCGACGAACGTCGAGTTGGGGAACGCCTGCGCCATCAGGATCGTCGACGACCCGTGGCCGCAGCCGAGGTCGGCGACCTTCGCGCCGCGCTCGAGCTTCTCGACGACGCCGTCGAGCGCCGGCAGCCAGCTCGGCACCAGGTTGGCGTTGTAGCCGGGCCGGAAGAACCGCTCGCACCCGTCGAAGACGTCGTGGGAGTGCTCGTGCCAGCCGACGCCGGCGCCGCTCCGCGCCGCCTCGATGATCCGCGGCGAGTCGAGCACCGAGCCGAGCGCGACCTGGAAGAACCCGGGCAGGAAGGCCGGGCTGTCGGAGTCGGTCAGCGCAATCGCCTGCTCGGGCGCCAGCGAATACCGGCATCCCTCTGGGTCGTAATCGACGAAGCCGCCGGCGGCCTGGGCGTTGCACCATTCGCGCACGTAGCGCTCGGCCAGGCCCGTGCGCTCGGCGAGCTCGGTCGGCGGTCTGCGCACCCCCGGCCGCCAGCGCCGCGGTAGAGGCCGAGCTTGTCGCCCATCACGACCAGCGCGGCGTTGAGCGTCGCCCCGACCTCCTCGACGGCCCGGAACACGAACGCCATCAGCTGCTCCTCGTCGACGGGCCGGGACTGTTCGATCGTTGACATGCATCTCCTTCGGTGTTGGACGATGCGGGCGACGACCGTACGCGCGCTCCGTTCCGGTCGCATCAGGGGGCCACCTAGTCGTGATCGCGCTCCCATGCGTCGGCACCGGGGCCGACCTAGAATCGGCCGATGCTGCTGGGCCGGGAGCCTGAAACGCAGATGCTGGGGCAGCTGCTGGCGGACGCTCGGGTTGGCCGCGCGGGAGTCGTCGCCGTCGTCGGCGAGCCGGGCATCGGCAAGACGGCGCTGCTCGATCTCACCGCCGAGCTCGCGGAAGGGATGCAGGTGCTGCGGGCGCGGGGGATCGAGTCCGAGGCGGACGTGCCGTTCGCCGGCCTGCTCGAGCTGCTGCGGCCAGCCCTCGGTGCGCTCGACCGGGTGCCCGGGCCTCAGGCGCTGGCCCTCCAGAGCGCGCTCGCGCTGCGGCCGGGGGGCGCGAGTCGACCGCTTCGCCGTCGGCGCGGCGACCCTCAGCCTGCTGGCCGCGCACGCGGAGGTGCGACCCGTGCTGGTGCTGATCGACGATGCCCACTGGCTCGACACGTCGAGCGCCGAAGCATTGCTGTTCGCCTTCCGGCGCCTGCTCGCCGACCCGGTGGCGGTCGTGCTCGCCGCGCGCGACGGCCGGCCATCGCTGCTGGACGGTTCCGATCTCCCGCTCCGCCACGTCGCCGGACTCGAACGGGGCCGTGCGATCGAGCTGCTCGGCCGCGCCGCCGGGATGCCCGTCAGTGCCGAGGTCGCCGAGCGACTGTACGTGGCGACGGCAGGAAACCCGCTGGCGCTGTTGGAGATCGCCCCGTCGGCCGAGCAGCTCACCGCCACCGGGATCGAGGTCCCGGTTCCGGTCTCGAGCCGGATCGCGGAGGCGTTCATCGACCGCTCGGCGCCGCTGCCCAAGCGAACACGGCGGGCGATGGTGCTGGCTGCTGCAGCCGACGCGGGCGACACGACCGTGCTGGCGCGTGCGTCCGCCTCGCTGGGGCTCGAGCTCACCGATCTGCTTCCGGCCGAGAAGCCCGGACTCGTCCGACTGCGCGAAGGAAGCGTCGAATTCCGCCACCCACTTGCTCGCGCGGCGATCTACAACGACGCCCCGGTCGACGAACGCCGCGCGGCCCATCGCGCCCTTGCCCTCGCGCTTCCCGATCGGGACGCCGACCGCCGGGCGTGGCACCTTGCCGCCGCGGCCGTCGGCCCGGACGAGGCGGCCGCCGCGGCACTGCGCGAGGCCGGCCGTCCGCGCCCGGGGTCGCAGCGCCTACGCGACCGCTGCGTCGGCGTTCGAGCGCGCGGCGCGGCTGACGTTGGACAACGCGCTCGGGCTCGAGCTGCTGCACGCCGCGGCCGACGCCGCGTGGCTCGGGGGTGCCGCCGAGCGGGCCGAGGCTCTGGTGGAGGAGGCCCGGGCGCTCGAGCCGGAGGGGTTGCTGGAAGCGCAGATCGAGCGTCTGCGCGGAGAGCTCCGAGTCCGCCGCGGCCCGGTGATGGAGGGCCATCGCGTGCTCGTCGGTGCTGCCGAGCTGGCCGCGGCCGCCGGCGCGCCCGAGCTCGGGGCGATGATCCTCGCGGACGCTGCCGCCGCGTGCTTCTACGCGGGAGAGGCCGCGACGATGGCGGCGACGACGGCCCGCGGGCTTGAGCTCCTGCCGTCCCACCCGCGCGCGAACGTCGCCTTCGCCTGCTCGGTCGCCCACGGGATGGCGCTGGTGCTCGTCGGCGACGGAGAGGCCGGCGCCGACCGGATCCGCGGCGCTCTGGCGGACCTCGACGCCTCGGTCGAGCTCCAGCAGGACCCGGCGTTGCTGCGTTGGGCGGCGCTGGGGGCGCTGTGGCTCCGGGACGCGGCCAGCCGCGCAGTCATCGACCGGGCGGTCACCGAGGGGCGCAACCAGGCGGCCGTGGCGATCGTCGCCGACCTGCTCCAACTCGGTTCGCGCTTCGACGCCACCGCCGACCGGTGGTCGGCTGCGGTGGCAGGGTTCCACGAGGCGATCGTGCTGGCGCGCGACACGCGCTCCGGCACGGACCTGGCGGCGACCCTTGCCGGGCTCGCTTGGGTCGAGGCCCGCCAGGGCAAGGAGGAGGAGTGCCGGGCGCACGCAGCCGAGGCGCAGGCGGTGGCGGCGGGCGCCGGAGTCGGCACACATCGCGCGTGGACGCTCGCCGCCCTGGCCGACCTCGAGCTCGGGCTCGGCAGGCCGGACGCCGCCCTCGAGCACCTGACCAACCTGCGGTCGCTGCTCGCGGAACTCGGGATCGACGACGTCGACCTGTCCCCAGGGCCGGAGCTGGTGGAGATCATGGTCCGCCTCGGCCAGGCCGACGCGGCGGCGCAGATCGCCGCGGACTACGCCGCCCAGGCGGAGGCCAAGGGCCAGCCGTGGTCACGGGCGCGGGCGGCGAGGTGCGCCGGGCTGCTGGCCGCCGACGAAGACCTTGACCGGTGCTTCACCGCGGCGCTCGCGCTCCACGCGCAGACACCGGACGCGTTCGAGCGGGCGCGCACCCACTTTGCCTACGGGGTGCGGCTGCGCCGGGCCCGCCGGCGGGTGCGGGCGCGCGAAGAGCTGCGCGCCGCGCACGAGATCTTCGATCGGCTCGGCGCTCGGCCGTGGGTGGCCCAGGCCGAGGCCGAGCTGGCGGCGACCGGCGAGACCGCGCGTCGGCGCGACGTTTCCACGCTCGATCAGCTGACGCCCCAGGAGCACCAGGTGGCGTTGCTCCTGAGCCGGGGCTACACGACCAGGGAAGCCGCGGCCCAGCTGTTTCTCAGTCCGAAAACGGTCGAGTACCACCTGCGACACGTCTACCAGAAGCTCGGCATCCGGTCGCGAGCTGAGTTGGCGGCGGCGTTCAGCACCGACTGACTGCCGTCCGTTCTCAGCAGACGCGGAAGCTCGTCTTGATCGTCTTCGTCCGACGCCCGGAATAGCTGAGTACGACCTTCAGCTGATGCGATCCGGCCCGCACGCCCCGCAACGACAAACCAAGCAGCGCCGGCAGCCGGCGCGCGGTGCCGCGCCGCTTGGATCCCACATAGAACGTCGCGCTCTTGAACCGCGGCTTGCTGCCGTGCGACGTCAGGTACGCAACCACGCGTCCCCCGGACGCAGCCGGCCACGGGCGGCGTCGCCAGCGCGATCCGCTGGTGGCCGATCTTCGCCCTCGTGACGTGGCCGGCCTTGGTCTTGAACGAGCGGACCTGGCCCGTGGCGGTTCCGAACGGGTTGCTCGCGACGACGCGGTAGTAGATGACGGTCGACGGAGGCAGCTTCGCCAGCACCGCCTGAACCGCGACCGCGTTCGTGCTCGCCTGGGCTGTCATCGCTCCGGCCGTTGACCCGAGCTTCCGGCTCTTCCCGTACTCGAATTTGACGTTGGCGCTGGCGCCGAGCGGTGTAACGGACCCGGCGAGGGTCACGGTGCCGAACGAGAGCTTGCTGGTCGAGCCGGTGCGCGCGGTTGGGGGCAGTTCGAGCGAAACCCTCGCGATCGCCTTCGCGCCGCGGTCGGTGAACCACAGGTTTCCGTCCGGCCCGGTGGCGAGCTGGTCGCCGTCGCTGCCGGCCCCGGGGAGCAGACCCTTGGTGAACTCCGTGATCGTGCCCGCCGGGGTGATCCGCGCGATCCCGCCGGGAGTCGACTGCTCGATCCACACGTTGCCGTCGGGGCCGAGCGTGATGTCGTCCTGGGTGCCGGTGCCGAGCCCCTTGGTGAACTCATGGATTGCGCCGGACGGCTTGATCTGACCGATCGCGCGCTGCACGCCGTAGTTGTCCTCGAACCAGACGTTTCCGTCCGCGCCGGTCGTGATCCCGTCGGGCTGGGCGCCTGTCTGCAGCCCGCCCGTGAACTCGGTCAGCGTGCTTGTCGCGCTTGCCGTGGCCCTGCCGACCGCGGTCGGGGACCCCTCGTCAGTGAACCAGAGGTTGCCGTCGGCGCCGGCCGTGATCCCGTTCGGCTGGCTGTCGATCTGATTCAGCGTGCCGGTGAACTCGGTGATCATCCCGCTCGGCGTGACGCGTCCGATCCCCCTCGTGTTGCCCCGGTCGGTGAACCACATGTTGCCGTCGGGACCTGCCGTGAGGTCCTCGAGGTTGGCCATCAGGTCGGGCACGGGGAACTCGATGATCGTCCCGTCCGGCTTGACGCGACCGATCGCCTGCGTGACTCCGTTGTCCAGGAACCACAGGTTGCCGTCGGGACCGACGGTGATCGCGCTCGGGGCGGACATCGGGTTGAGCCCCTTCTGGTACTCGGTGACCTGACCGGACGGCGCCACCTTCCCGATCGCGTTCGCGGGGCTCCCGCTCGTGGTGAACCACAGGTTGCCGTCGGACCCCAGGGTGATGTCCGCCGGCTTTCCCGTGCTGGTGAAGCCTTTGGTGAACTCCTTGATCGCACCCGCCGGCGTGACCCGACCGATCGCGCTGGTCGTGCCGCCGTCGGTGAACCACAGGTTCCCGTCGGGGCCGGCGGTGATGCCGAGCGGGTCGCTGCTGGAGGGCAGAGGGAACTCCTTGATCGACGTGGCACCCGCCGCCGACGGCATCACGAGCGCGGCGATCACGACCGCCGGTGCAATTCCCCTCAATCCGATCCTCAAGCTGACCCCCAGTGGATATCCGAACCCGCAGCCTAGCCTCCGCGCAGGGTCACGGCAAGGCGTGCGTCTATTCGCCCCAGCCTGGGCGTGCGCGTCTCGTCATGCGAGCGGGCGAAACCCGGATCAGCCTCCCGTTGAGCCTGGACGGGAACGCCGGCCAGCCCCGGGGCATGCTCTGGCTGGGAGTCGCCTGCAGGAACCCGCCCGGCGCGCCGAGGCGCACAAGCAGGCTGTCGAAGTTGCGTCCCTCGATCGCCGACCAGCCGCCGGGATCGCCGCTGGCCTGGTGTCCGTCGGCGATCGCGAGCGTCTCCGGCCCTCGTCCCGACCCCCAGCCGATCTCTATGTTCGGGGAGCCGAGGTGCTCGATCGCGACCTGTTGGCCCGCCCTCACCCGCTGCCCGACCCGCACCGTGGCCGTGACGTTCTCCGCGTAGTAGACGTACTTGCCGGCGAACGGGCCGTCGGTGAGGCGGTATACGACGGCGCCGCCGCCCGGCCAGCAGGTGATCCCCCAGCAGCTGGGCGGCCCCCCGTCGTTGTTGCTGGCGAACGTGATCTTGGCGTCGCCCAGCGCCAGCAGCGGACCTGAGCCGGAGTAGTCGACGCCCATGTCGATCCGATACGGGAGCAGGCCGCTGACCGCGCTGAGCGGATTGACGTAGGCCCAGACCGAGTAGTGGACGGTCTTCACGGTCCGGTTGCCGGTCTTGTCGATCGCGATGACCCGGAAGTGCTTGGTCCCCACCGAGCGGGTGTCGATCCCGTGGCCGCGCCGGACGGTCGCCCGACAGGTGGCGATCGGACTGGCGATCCCGCCCTCGGTGCAGTGGAATCGCGCGCGGACCCGAGAGTCGTGCTCGTAGGAGCCGCGGTTTCCGGGCCGGATGATCGTGATCTGGGGGAGCGCGAACTCGAACGCGCCGATGTCGCACCGGCCGCCCTCGGGCCGCCTGACGCCGCGCTGATCGGTTCCGGGGCAGTGGGCCCCCTTACGAGGAACCCGGTTGATCGCCGCGCTTCCCCGCCTCAGCGCCAGGGTCTCGGTGCGGCCGCCGTTGTCCTTCGGGGCACCAAGCTTGGGGTTGCCACGACCACCGGGGCAGGTCCCGTCGCCGTAGCTCAGGTCATGACCGCCGTTGGCGATCGCCGAGCGAGTGTTGCCGGCGCAGCCCGCCCCGACGTTCGAGGCCACGATCGTGTTCTCGAGCCGCATCGAGGACAGCACCGAGAGGCCACCGCCCGAGCCGCTGCGACCACCGGCCACACCGTGCCCGACCTCGTTGTGCGCGACGGTCGTGTTCAGGAGCGTGCCGGACCCGGCGCTGACGGCAATCGCGCCGCCGCTGCCGCCCGCGCCACCGGTGCCAGTCTCGGCACCGCCGACGCCGCCCGCGCCGGCGAGGTTGGCGACCAGGGTGCTGTTCGTCATCCGGAGCGTGCCGAGGCTGTTGACCACCCCGCCTCCCGGGCCTCCTGAACCACCGGCGCCTCCAGGCCCGCGCGCCAGGGTTCCGGCTCCGCCCGCCCCTCCGGCTCCGCCCCGTCCAGCTCGATTTCCGAAGATGAAGGATGCGGTCACTGAAAGCCGGCCCTGGTTGTCGATGCCGCCGCCCGCTCCGCCGGCGCCACCGCTGGCCCCGGAGCCACCCGTCCCGACGGAGCTGGCGCCCGCGGCGCCAGGACCGCCGGTGCCGGCCGTGTTCGCCCGGACGGTTGAGTTGGTCAGCGCCAGCCGGCCGGTGCTGTAGATGCCTCCGCCGTTGCCGCCCGCGCCGCCGTTCCCCGCGGTACAGGGCCCGCCGGCGCCCGCAGCATTCCCGGCCACCACGACGGTGTCCAGGAGCAGACTCCCGCCGTTCGAGATCGCGCCCCCGTTCCCTCCGGCCCCGCAGCTCACGCTCGCATCCGGGGCGTGGCCACCGCTGATCCTCAGCCGGCTCAACGTGACCCTCGCCCCTCCAGAGATCGACAGCATCCGATCGCCCAGCCTCGAGGCGTCGATGACCGTGGAGGCGCTTCCCGCGCCGGAAATCGTTAGCCGCGTCGAACGGGTCACGTCCAGATCTCCGCTGGTGTTGTCATCCACGCCGGCGGGCCTGACCGTCAGCCTGTAGCGCCCCGCGCGAAGCACGATCGTGTTCGCGGCCCGTCCGGCCTTCCCGCACGCGGTCCGGACGCCGGGAGAGTCGACCGCGGTGATCGCCTCTCGCAACGAGCAGCTGTGGCCACGCGAATCGGTCTTCGTGCTCACCTTCAGGGTCGCGGCGTTCGCGTCCCCAGCGGAGACGCAGACCAAAATGAGCGCGAGAACGCCCAAGCGGGTGGGCATGGCTGTCCGCATGACGAGGCGCATCCTAGAGTCAGAGCCCGTCGGCGTGCTTGATGTGAGCTGATGCGATTCCCGCACTTGGCCCGCACCCAGCCATATAAGCTCACGTTCGGCCTAGACCTACCAAACGCCGAGGGGGTACTCGTGAAACATCGTGCAGCGCTGTGTTCGTCCGCGGTGTGCTTGGCCGGGCTGATCGCTCCCGCCCTTGCCAACGCCACCGTCGCCAGCTTTCTGCCGACCGGTCACGAGCAGACGTTCACCGTGCCGGCCGGTGTCGGCAGCGTGCACGTGGTCGCGGTCGGCGGCAGGGGTGGGGCCGGTGGGTCGTCGGGTGGAGCCGGCGGGTTTGGCGGGCTGGTCAGCGCCGACCTGGTGGTCACGCCCGGGCAGCTTCTGTATGTGGAGGTCGGGGGGAACGGCGTCTCGGGCGATGCCGGAGGCACGGCGGGCTTCAACGGCGGTGGACTCGGCGGACCTGGACCCGGCTGCGACGGCGGCGGCGGGGGCGGAGCGTCGGACGTGCGTCTGGCGTCTCGGACGCTCGGCACCTCGCAGTCTCTTCGTGTGATCACCGCCGCCGGCGGGGGCGGCGGAGGAGGCTGCGACGATCCGGGAGCAGGCAGCACCGGCCACGGCGGCGATGCCGGAAGTGCCGGCGGCGCCTCGGACGGAGGGGCGGGACAGCCCGGTACGGGAAGCGGGCCGGGGATGCCCGGCGGCGGGGCCGAGTGCGCGGGCGAGGCCGGTGCGCTCGGCACGGGTGGGGCGGGTGGCACCCCGGCGTGCAGCGGGCCCGGCGCGGGCGGCGGCGGCGGTGGTGGTGGTATCTACGGCGGCGGCGGTGGCGGCGGTAGCAGCGCCGGCGGCGGCGGCGGTGGCGGTTCCAACGGATTCGGCACCGGAACACTCAACACGGCCTTGGGCGTCGACAACACCGGCTCTCCCTCGATCACGTTCGTCTACACATCGACGGCGGCGCAGCACACGCTGATCGTTGCGCGGGCCGGGTCGGGCACGGGCACGGTGCGGTCGGCCGACGGAGCGATCAACTGCGGAACCGTGTGCTCGCACCCATACGCCGCCGGCACGAGGGTCACCCTCAGGGCGAGCGCGGCCGGAGGATCGTCGTTTGCGGGATGGTCGGGCGGGGGTTGCTCCGGGAAGGGCTCGTGCACGGTGACGCTCGGCTCCGACGTGAGCGTGACCGCGAAGTTCGCGATCGGCCCACCCAACACGACGCTCAGCAAAGTGACGGTCAACTCAAGCAAGCGAAGCGCAACCTTCACCTTCAGGTCCGCCGGTCGGGCCACCGGCTTCCAGTGCGCGCTTCGGTCCAAGCGGCATCCGCACGCGAAGTTCAGGTCCTGCCATTCGCCAAAGTCCTACCGGGGACTGTCGCGCGGGAGCTACACCTTCCTGGTTCGGGCGGTCGGCCCCAAGGGATCCGACCGCAGCCCGGCGAGGAAGGCGTTCACGATCGCGTAGACGGACCTACCCCAGGTGGTCGGGAATCGGCTGCACGTCTCCTCCGCGACCCACGACCGCGACCGTTCTGCGATACGACGCCCGCAGGGCCGCCGCGTCGGCCGGGTCAGTGCGCCAGGCGATGCCCGCGGGGAGAACATCGAAGCTCGGGTGCTGGACCCAGATCGGCACGTAGTGCACGAACGTCACTCGGGCGCTCTGCCCGGTGACGACGATCGTCAGCAGCGCGATCATTCCGTCCTGTGAGGCCTCGGGGCAGCACGCCACGGTCTGGTTCGAGATCAGATTGCCCTCGCCGAACACGACTAGCTTGCCGTTGACCGTGCGGATCGGCTGGGGCACGTGCACGTGCTGGCCGACGATCGCCGTGATGTCGGGCGAGGCGGTGAGCTTCCGCGCCAGGTTCATCTGAAAGCCGCTCGGGTCGGGAACGTTCTCATCGCCCCAGTGGATGTTCACGACGACGACCCTCGCACCCGCCTGCCGGGCGCGGTGGGCATCCGCGATGATCTGACTCGCGTTCGCTCGGTTGACCGACCACGGGTGCGGGGAGGGGATCCCGTTCGTGAGCTCGGTATATGAGAGGAAGGCGACGGGGATGCCCTTCACGTTGATGATCAGCGGGGTCCGCTGAGCGGCGGCTGACGCGAACTCGCCGGTGTGCAACACGCCGGCGTCGTTGAGCGCCTTGACCGTGTCGTCGATGCCCCGCTGACCCTGGTCGAGCGAGTGCGTGGCTGCGGTCGAGCACGCGCGCCAGCCGGTCTGGTGGATCGCGGTCGCCAGCTCCGGAGGCGTGTTGAAGATCGGATAGCCGGTCGGCGGCGACGGCGTCATCGGTGTCTCGACGTGACACAGCGGGAGATCTGCGCGCGTGATGTAGGGCTTGATGTGGGAGAAGAGCGGGGCGAAGTTGTAGTGATTGCCGCCGCCGAGGACGAGCGCCTGATCCCAGACCGGCGAATGGATGAGCAGGTCGCCGCTGGCCTCCACGACGATGCGCACCGGCTTCGGCGCAGCGACGTGGCGCCCGGAGCGGGTCCCACCATGGCCGGCGGCGGTCAGACCCCCGGCGGGCGATCCGGACGAGAGCACCTCGTGGGCCGCCACCACGAGCACGACCGCGATCGCGAACAGGGCGATCGCGCGTCGGCGCCGAATCGCGGCTCGTGCGCGTGCCCTATTGCGGCGCTCCCTCAGCTCCTCCGGCGACAACGGCCGGCCGCGGCCGCCCGGCTCGGTCTCACTCACGGTGCGATCCTAGCCGCAATCGCGGCCTTGACCGACTGGCAACTCCGATGACAGGATGGAAAGATCGGCCCGACGACCCTCACACTCTGATGTCCGCGGCCCCGGGTCTGAGCGCGCGCGAGATGATGGGCGCCAACCGCGCGCTCACGATCGGGGTGCTGGCACTGCTCGTGGCGATGGTCGCGGCGATTGGGGTGGGGCTGCTCGGCGCGGGCGCGACAACCGTCATCGACTCGACGCCGTGCTCGGGGTGGAGCTCCGCCAGTCAGACGAAGCAGGACGCCTACGCGAGGCTGTACGTGAGGGAGCACGGCCCGTTGGCCAGCGGCGCCGCCGATCCGACGAGCATCGTCGCCGCGATCAACGACGGCTGCATACAGGCGTTCACCAACGGTGTCGAGGACACGGTGAACGTGGTCCAGGCGATCAGGACGCGATAGCCCCGGCGTAGACTCGAGACGTGTCAGCCCGCGTCGTTGATTGGGCGCTTGCAGTGCTGGTCGCGGCACTCGTCGCGACCGGGGCGCTGATGCTGTTCGCCGGCGCGCCGCACGACGCCTGGGTCTACGACGTCCACGACGGACTTGGCGCAGCCATCGCCGTCATGCTCGCGCTCAAGCTGTACCGCGTGTGGCCTCGGGTCACCACGCCCGCGCGCCGGGACTCGCGCACGCCCCTCGCGGTCGTCGCCACCGGCATCGCCGTGGCTGGACTCGCATCCGGGATCCTGTGGGCCAGCGGGGTCACGCCCAGTCCAGCCGGCTACAGCCTGCTGAGCTGGCACGACGCGCTCGGCGCGATCCTCGCCGTGCTCGTGGTGGCCCACATGGTCGTCAGGGCGAAGCGGCTCCGCGCCCGGGACCTGGCCCACCGCCGCCAGTTCCTGGCGATGGGGGGCGTGGCGGTCGGGGCGCTCGTCTTCTGGCGTGCGCAGCGACCGCTCGAGAGGCTGTTCGGCCTGCGGGGCGCCGAGCGCCGCTTCACTGGCTCCTACGAGGCGGACTCGTTCGCGGGGAACGCCTTCCCGTCGACCTCGTGGGTGGCCGACAACCCATCCGAGATCGACCTCGGCGACTACCGCCTGAGCGTGACAGGGCTGGTGCAGACGACGCAGCACCTGACGCTCGACCGCCTCGCCGGAAACGACGACCTCGTCGCCACGCTCGACTGCACCGGCGGCTTCTACTCGACCCAGCGCTGGAGCGGCATCCGCGTGTCCTCCCTCCTGGAACAGGCGGGCATACAACGACGAGCCACCCACCTCCGCGTTGTCTCACGCACCGGGTACCGCTGGGGCTTCGCGCTCAGCGACGCCCACAACCTCCTCCTGGCCACACATGTCGGCGGCGAGCCGCTCAGCCACGTGCACGGCTCCCCGGTCCGGCTCGTCGTCCCCGGCGCCCGCGGCTATCAATGGGTCAAGTGGGTGGAGCGAGTCGATCTCCTCGACCACCCGGACTACGGCGCGCCCGCCTCCACCGTGCTCAGCAGCTTCGCCGGAGCGGGCGGCGCCTGAATCGAGCCTCCGATTACGGATCGAGATCGGGGAGGACTACGGGTGTGCGGCCATCTGACCCGCGTTACGGTCGGCAGCGTGGATGACCTGAGTGGAGCCAACGCGCTGCTGACCGGCGCTGCCGGGGGCCTGGGCCGGCACATCGCCCGGGCGCTCGCCGAGCAGGGGGTGCGGCTCGCGGTCTCCGGCCGGCGCGAAGAGCCGCTGCTCGAGCTCTGCTCCGAGCTCCGCCGAGACCACGGCGCCGACGCCGTTCCGCTGCTCGCCGACCTCGAGGACCCCGCGGAGACGGCGGGACTGGTGGAGGACGCGGAGGCCGCGATCGGCCCGCTCGACCTGCTCATCAACAACGCCGGCCTCGAACTGCCGGCTGCGTTCCAGTCCTTCACCGATGAGGAGCTGGCCATGGTCACCCGCGTCAATCTGGTTGCTCCGATGGTCCTGACGCGGCACGCGCTCCCAGGGATGCTGGCCCGAGACCGCGGGCACATCGTGACGGTCTCGTCGCTCGCCGGCCGCGGTGGCAACTCGTACAACGTCCTGTACGCGTCGACCAAGGCGGGGCTGGTCGGCTTCAGCCGCTCGCTCCGTGCGGAACTCGCCGGAACATCCGTCGGTGCCAGCGTCATCTGCCCAGGGTTCATCGCCCGGGACGGGATGTACGCCGAGATGCAGCGCTTCGGCATAAACGCACCGATCGCCGTCCGCGCGGTCGAGCCCGAGCGCGTGGCGCACGCGGTCGTCGAGGCGATCCGCCAAGACCGGCCCGACACGCTGGTCACATACTGGCCGATGCGCCCGCTCCTGGCGGTCCAGGAGCTCGCGCCTCGGGTTGCCGGTTGGGCGGTAGCCGCCCTCGGCGCGGATAGGTTCTTCGAGCAGCTCGCCGACCGCACCGGTCGCGGGGACGCGGAGCCGCGGAAGACCCCTGCGCTCCGATAGGTGCTGATCGCAGCGATAGGCTTCGAAACGATGACCGAGAAGCCGTCGTTCACGAGCGAGGAAGCGCGCGCTGCTGGCGAGGAGATCGGCGTCGATTGGGCGACGTCGCGGTTCGACATCGAGCAGTTCCGGCGCGGGATGGACGTCGAGCTAGAACACGGCAGGCAGGATCCCGATACGAACGTGACCGACGACGATGTGATCGTGACGGCCAAGATCGCCCGCGCTCACCTCAACGAGTTCCCCGACTACTACACCCGCCTGGCCGCGATGGAATCCGAGGCCGAGGCGTATTGGGCGGACCGGCCTGGGTAGCACGAGGCGGGTTGGACGGTTCGGTGCCCAAGCTCAGCGCGGACGAGTTCGAGGCGCTCGGTCTCTACGACCCCGGCGCCGCCAACGCCGGGGAGCATCTCGAGTTGCTCGAGTACCTGGTGGGTCTCGGGGCGTCGGACCAGGATCTCCTCGACTACCGCAACGAGCTCCCGGGCCTCGCGACGGTGCTGGTCGTCCGCGGCGGACCGGCGCTGACCGCGGCGCAGGCGGCCGAGCGCGTCGGTGTTCCGCTCGAGAAGCTGCTGCGCGTGATGCGCGCGGCCGGCTTCCCCGAGCCGGGGCCCGATGACCGCGTCGTGAGCGAGCAGTTCGCAGGTCTCGTGCCGGGGATGGCGGCGGCGGAAGTCGTGTTCGGCGAGGAGGCTCTGCTCCAGTTCGTGCGCGTGATGGGCTCCGCGATGGCGCGTCTGGCCAGCGCGATGGTCTCGATGTTCCTGGTCAATATCGAGCCGCGAGCGCGGGTGCAGGAGCACTCGAGCATCGCGCTCGCTCGCGCCAACGCCGAGGCGGCTGGGCTCATCCCGGCTGCCAACCTCGGACTCGACATCCTGCTTCGTCAGCACGTCATCGCGGCCCGGCGCACGACCTTCGGTGACCCCTCGGAGGCGGGCTTCGAGACCCAGCTTCTGTCGGTCGGATTCGTCGACCTGGTCGGATCGACGGCGCTCGCGCAGCGCCTCTCTATCGGGGCGCTCGGGGCGTTGCTGACCACGTTTGAGCATGTGGTCGCCGACTCCGTGACATCGCAGGGCGGGCGGGTCGTGAAGTTGATCGGCGACGCGGTCCTGTTCACGGCTAACGACGAGGCCTCCGCCTGTGCGATCGCACTCGAGCTGGCGGGCGCCCTCGATGATCATCCGATCATTCCCCAGGTACACACCGGCATCGCCAGCGGCGCCGTCCTGCTCCGTGACGGCGACGTCTTCGGCCCGGTCGTCAACCTCGCCGCGAGGGCCGCTGAGGCGGCCGGCCCGGGCGAGGTCGTCGCTCCCGGCCTGGTGGCGATGGCCGCAGGCGTCGCGGCGGAGCCGCTTGGGCCGCAGGAGCTGAAGGGGATCGTCGAGAACGCGGGCCTGTGTCGGCTCAGCTCATCCCTGATCCCGTGACGTACTGCTGCTGAGCTCGCCTCGACTCACACACCTCCGTCTGCGAACATCGCGTTCGGCCGTTCTACGTTTGGTGTTTGCGGTATGGCTACGGAATCTGGTTTCGCGTCAGATGTCTCGGATGACCTCGCCGACGAGATCGCCCGGCTGCGAGCAGCGATCGATCGCGACTCGGCCGCGATCGACGTAGAGCTGAACGCACACCCGTCGGCGGTCGAGCCCGGATACCCGCGTTGGGGTCACGCCGCCCACCATGAGCTCGGGCGGCAGCTCGCCGCGCTCCGAGGGTCGGTTGCGCGCGCGGTGCTCCAGAGCCGTGACGAGCTGATGCTCAGGGCCGAGCTGGCCACGCTCCTGCCGTTCGCGCGAACCCTCGCGACTGACGCCTCGGCCTGGCGCGCCAAACTGGACGACGGACTGAGGTACGTGGAGCGGCGCGAGGCGGCTGCCCGCGCCGACCGCGAGCGCGCGGAGGCCGAGCGCAGCGCGCTGATGCGGCACCGAGATGCCCTCCAATCCGGGATAGACCGTGCAGCCGGCCGGATGGAGCGGGACAACGGTGCCGACTGTCGAAGAACGATCCCTGTGTTCGCCCTCAGCGAGGGCGCAACGGTGTGTTCCATAAGCGTGCGGATCCCCAGGAGAGGGCTGCGAACGGAGAAACGGTGGCTGGTGACGCTCAACGACTCCCGCAACGAGGTGGTGATCAAACGCGGCTGAGCAGTCGCGACGCGACGAGTTTCGGCACACTTGCCCACTTGCAGGTCTTTTTCGCCGAACACCGTCCTGAAATACCGACCGTCCTGCCTGAGGGGCGCTAGCAGTGCCAAAGCCGATCGAGAGCTCCCGACGGTACGTCCCTGGGCTGGACGGCCTGCGTGCGATCGCAGTCATATGCGTGATCGCCTACCACGTGGGGCTGCCGGGGGCTCGTGGTGGGATGCTCGGCGTTGGGGTGTTCTTCACCCTGTCGGGCTACCTGATCACCGACCTGCTGCTCGACCACTGGAAGCGCCACCGCAACCTCGGGCTGGCCAACTTCTGGGTCCGGCGCGCGCGGCGTCTGCTCCCGGCGCTGTTCGTGGTCCTGATCGCGGTCGCGGTTTGGGTCGCGGTGATGGACGCATCGCAGCTCTCGCAGGTCCGCCGGCAGGTGATCTCGGCCGCGCTCTACGTGGGCAACTGGTCGACGATCGCGCACAACGGCTCCTACTTCGCTCGCTTTGCCGCGCCGCTGCCGCTCGACCATCTGTGGTCGCTGGCGATCGAGGAGCAGTTCTACCTGATCTGGCCGTGGCTGCTGCTCGGCGGGATCTACATGTTCCGCACCCGCAGGCGGCTGGCGATCGCGACGCTCTGCCTCGCCGTTGTCTCGGCCTGGCTGATGGGCCATTTCTTCCAGCCCGGACTCGATCCCACGCGCGCATACGAGGGCACCGACACTCGCGCCTTCGGCCTGCTGATCGGGGCCGCGATGGCGATGGTTTGGGGCGGGCGGCGCGCCGGCCGCAGTAAGTCGTTCATGGCCCACCGGCTCGACGTGCTCGGCGTTGTCGGGCTGATCGCGATCATCGTGCTCGTCTGCACGACGAACTCGTTCACGGCCTTCCTCTACCCGTACGGGTTCGTGCTCCTGTCGCTAGGCACGGCCGCAGTCGTAGCCGCGGTCGTCTGCCCGGCCAGCGCGCTCGGACGGGCGCTGGGCTGCCGGCCGCTGCGGTGGATCGGCGTGCGTTCCTACGGGATCTACCTGTGGCAGTGGCCGATCATCGTTCTCGCCGCCCCGAACCAGACCGGCTTTCACTGGACCACGGCGGTGCCGTCGGTCGCAGGGGCGGTGCTCGCCGCGAGCCTGTCCTGGAAGTACATCGAGGACCCGATCCGGCAGGGGGCACTCAGGGAGCTATGGCAGCGCGCGCAGCGGGCGCAGAAGAGTGGCCGCGCGCGTGCGCGGGCGCTCGCCCTCCCCGCGGTGGGGCTTGGCGCAATCCTGGCGCTGGCCATCGTCGGGGTTTCGGGCGGCCTGCCCGTTGCCTCCTCAGGCACCGCGACGGCGGCCGGCGGCTCGCTTCTGACCGCCATCCCCGCCACCGGCGGCTCGACGACGACCGCAACCGCGAGGACCGGAGCGACAACGAGCGGCACGACGACCACAAGCTCGGCGGCCAGGACCGGCGCCACGACGCTTCCGGCCACGCCGACCCCGCTGGCGAGCCTCCCGACTCGGTCATCCTGTCGCTCGGTCGTCTACATCGGCGACTCGACCTCCGAGGGCGAGATCTCCACCAACTACATCCCGAATCCGCGCCAGCGGCTGCAGGCGCAGCTGGCCAAGGTCGGTGTCACCACGACGTACTCGGAGATCTCCGGCGCCCGGTCGATCTTCGAGACGTGGCACGGGTTCCCGAACGGCGCGAGTGTCGCCCAGGCCCACGTCGCATCGGGTTTTCACGGCTGCTGGATCCTCGCGCTCGGGACCAACGACGTCGCCAACGTCCACGACGGCTCGACGGTCGGCTATATCGACCGCATCAACAAGGTGATGAAGATCATCGGCACCCAGCCCGTCCTCTGGGTTAGCGTCGTGACGCTGCTTCAGTCGACCGGTTACTCCGAGGACGGGATGCAGCGCTGGAATCACGATCTGCTCGCCGCGTGCGCCCGCTATCCAAACATGCGAATCCTCGACTGGCCGTACTGGGCCAAGCGGCGCTGGTTCATCCCCGACGGCATCCATTACTACACGCCCGGCTACATCGCCCGCGCGCACCGCATCTCCCAGGGCCTCGCGCACGCCTTCCCGGAGGGCCAGTCGCCGAGCTCCAGCTGCCTCGTGCGCTGAGCCAAATGAGGCCACTGCGCCGCGCCCTGGAGTGCCTCGCCGCCGCCATCCTGGTTGCGCTCGCCGTACCCGCGGTCACTGACGCCCACGTCCATCTGACGCGGCTCGGGCACATCGCGGCTTGGGAAGTGCCGCCCGCGCCCGCGCCCGCGCCGGCGCCAGCGCCGTCGGTCGTTCGGCCGACCCCGCCCCCGCCCCCGCCTGCGCCCGTGCCGCTCGTCGAAATCGGCGGTGTCCCAGGCTGCCGCGAAGGCGGCGACCCCGGGCCGACCCTCCGGCAATACCCCGAGGCGAGCGTGCTCCGCGTGATCATCAACCCCACGACGTTTGCGCTCGGCGCCGCTCGCTGCGCCAGCGCGGCGGAGGCTGAGGGCTACATGGTGCACGTGGTCGTCGAGTGGTGGAACTGGATGCCGACCCCGGCGATCGTTTACTTCTACCAGCAGGTGCTCGCCCAGACCTCGTGGGCGTGGGCGGTCAGCGTCGGCAACGAGCAGGAGATCGGCATCGGGGGCCGACCGCTGTCCCCGCGGCAGTACGCATCGGTATGGCGAGCAGTTGAGCCGGTTGTCGCCGCCGAGGCGCCGCATGCGATCCGGGTCGCCGGGGAGGTTGCGCCGTGGAGCACGGTCTTCTTCGCCGACATCGCCTACGACCGCCTGCCGGGCGTGCAGGCGCTGTCCGCGCATGTGTACACGATGTGGAGCCGCGTCCCGCCGTCCAACTTCTCTGTGGTCGCCGCGCGGCACGGGATCCCGGTCTGGTTCGACGAAGGGCTTCGGCTGCCCGGCGCGTGGCGGTACAAGTGGACCCGGCCGGCGTCGGAACTCAACTGGCGCGACCGTCCTGGGGGCGTGGCTCTCGTGATTCGCTAGGTGACGCGCCTCGCGCGCTCGCCGCCCGGCTACGGCCGGCTGCGAGGGGCGCCGAACGTGCGCAGCATCAGGGCCACGAGCGGGCCGCCCGGAGCACACGCCACCGCGACACATCCGATCAGCAGCACGGTCGACACGAACGGGCCGAACACGCCGAACGCGCTGAGGATGCCCGCCGCGACGCCGGCGGTGAGCAGAAGCGGATGCGGGGGTGACATCAGGCTGGTTATCGGCATTTCGGGCCGGATCCCCAAGGGTTGAGAAAACGTCGACGGCGCGCCGGGTGCGGAGTAGGCTGCGCGCAACGCACAACTCGGAGGTGTCGCCGAATGTATGCACGGGTCACCACGTTCCCAGGGCTCGCGCCGGAACGCATCAAGGCCACGCTCGAGGAGTTCAGGGAGCTCAACCTCCCCAAGCTCGAGGAGCAATCGGGTTATCGCGGCGTCTGGTGCGGCGTCGACTTCACCGGCGGGCGCGCGATCGCCGTGACCTACTGGGAGTCGCTCGAGGCGCTGCACGCCAGTGATCCCGTCGCCAACGAGGTCCGGGCCGCGGCGGTCACGCGCGGCGGCGTCGACCGCAACCGCCCGCCGATCATCGACCGCTACGAGATCGTGCTCGAGAAGGAGCCGCTCGAGGCCTGATCCCGCACCGGAGCTGTCGATTTGCCCGTGAGTCAGAGCTGGCACTCGGGGCACCAGTAGGTCGTCCGGCCGCCGACCCTGGCGCGCTCGAGCAGGTGTCCGTCGCGCGGGCAGACGCCGTCACGGCCGCGGGCGGCCACGAAGCGGCCCGTGTGCGCGCCGCCCCTGCGGATCGCCGAGCGGACGGCGGCGCGGATCTTGCGCCGGAGGCGGTCGAGCTCCTCGGTCGAGAGCGCGGAGACGACGCGCGTCGGGGCGATCCGCGCCTGCCAAAGCGCCTCGTCGGCGAGCAGGTTGCCCACGCCGGAGATCGCGCCCTGGTCGAGCAGGCGTGCCTTGATCGGCGCGCGGCCGGTGCCGATCCGGCGGCGAAACTCGTCGCGGCTGACGAGCGCCGCATCCGGGCCGATGTGCGAGTAGTCGGGGTTGAGGACCGCGCGGCCGAGCCGGCGCTTGTCCCGCAGCACGAGCCGCCCGCCGTCCTCGAACTCGACCGTGAACCGGTCCCACCGCGTCGTGTCCTCAGGGTCGACAAGGATCCGGCCCGCCATCCCGAGGTGCAACCCGAGCGCCGGCCCGTCCTCGGTCTCGAGCCACATGAACTTGCCGCGCCGGTGCGCGGCGTGGAGCCGGTGCCCGACCAGGGCGCCGGCGATCTCGCCCGGTGGGTGCGGTCGGCACACGTACGAGTCGCGGTCGTCGACCGCCACGATCGTCCGCTCGAGCGCTGACTCGAGCGTCCTGCGGGCGTGCTCGACCTCGGGGAGTTCGGGCATCCAGTGAGCGTAGTCAGCCCGATGAGTCCCGGGCGCGCCGCGCGTCTCCCCGACTCGCGGCGCGCCCTAGCTCAGCTCAGTGCAGCAACTGCAGCGAGTTGGCAGCTGGTCCGCTGCCGGAGTCGTTGACGAGGTAGATCCCCGAGTTCCCCGGGGCGATGGCGAGCCCGAACAGGTCGCCGCCTCCGTTGGGGACGAGCGTCTTCGTCGTCTGGTGACCCTTGGTCGTGGTCTCGACCACGTTGCCGTCGGCGCCGTTCATCGTCACGACATCGCCGTTCGGAGCGATCGCAAGACCGAGTGGATCGTTGAGCGATCCGCCCGACGAGAGGGTGTGACCGCCGCCGCCGAGCGCCGAATCACGCGTCATCGCGTGCGGGATCGAGGCGATCCGGTTCCCGTTCGAGTCCGCGACGTAGAGCACGCCGTCACGCCCGAGGCCGACGCCGGTCGGACCGACGACGAGCGCGCCCGGATCGGTGTGCTCAGCGAACCCCTTGCCGATCACCCGGTTCGAGGTGACGTGCACGTGGTTGTGGCGGACGCGAAGCGTGATCCGCACGACCGTCCCCTTGTTCACCGTCGAGCCGCCGGCCGCGACCGTGCCGTTGAGCACGTTGGTGACGAACAGTGTCGCGCGGTTGCCGTGCTCGACGGCGCTCATGTCCCATGGGCCGTTGATGTCGCCGCCGGACAGCGTCTTCACGACATGGCCATGCGAGTTGAGGATCGTCAGGGCGCCAGCCGTGGCCGCCGACGACATCCCGCCGGGGGCCGGCAGGCTCCCGACGATGACGAACCCGCTCCGGAGCTCGACCAGCGCGGTGGTCAGGCCGACCGCCATCGTCGACGTCGGCGCCGGGACGACCGCAAACACGTGGGCGTGGCCGCTGGGCGACACCTCGACGATGCTCGAGCCCGTGCCCTGCTGATTCTGCGAGTTGTTGAAGTTGCTGACGAGTACGTCGCCGCGACGGAGGTCCCCCGTCGTCCTCTGAACCACCGCGACCCCGTATGGGTTCTCGTCCCCCTTCGCCGGTCCGCTCGACGGCACAGCCGAGTGGAGCGTGGTGAGCGTGCTGAACCGATCGATGAACGGCTTGGCGGAGGCGGCGGACGCAGCGGCGACGAATGCCGATGCGACCAACGCCAAGACGAGGGCCCTTTGATGGCGTCTCATATATGAGTTCCTTTCCCCGGCCGATGTAGGGCATAGCGTTTTTGGAGCTGGCTGGCTCCCTAAAAAGACCGACCCCAGGCGGGCTGCATCCTTCCCCGCCACCCTCAGGGTTTTAGGCAATCGTTAGGTGGCGTGTTGGACGCGGTTCCACTCGACCCAGCCCGAGCCGACCCGCCCATCGCTCGTTCGCACCCGGCACATCGCGCGCGGGAACAGGGACACGCGGCCGTCGGGAGCCTCGAGCCGGAGCGCGCCGAAGGCCAGCGGCTCGATCTCGAGGCCCAGCTCGCCGGGTCCCAGGACCATCCGGGCGCGTTCGATCAATCCGTTCTCGCTGAGGACCTCGCTCATCTGGAGCGAGTTGACCTCGGCGATGTCCTCGTCGCGCTGCACGTAGCCGACGCCATAGCCCGGCATCTGCGGCACTCCGACTGCGTGGAGGTGCGTCCCATCCTCGAGATGAAGCGCGCTCCACATCCAGTCCACCGCCCACCAGTCGCGCGAGCCCCACGAGTGGTCGCGCTGGCCGGGGCCGGCGAACTGCACCTCCTCGCCGTCGATGTGAACGACGCCGGTGACCCGGCAGGGAATCTCGTAGCGGGTCGCCTGGCGCCACGCGTATGGGATCCCGACCGTCTCCCAGACAAGGTCGAGCTCCACCGACACCGGCGTCCCATGCTCGCCGCGCAGAGGAGCCGACTCGTCGTCGAACGCCTGCGCCGCGCCGCTCGCCCGCACGGCGAACCGCTCGAGCGCGCGCTCGCAGCGCTGCTCGCAGCGCAGGCCCTCGGTCTCGATCGCCTGGGCTTCGTCGGCGGCGTCGGGAAGTGGCGCATCGGGGGCGATCAGCATCACAGCGGGCCGGCCGGGTCCGCAGATCGCGGCCGTGTACAGACTGATCCCCTGGTTGGGCAGGCGGCCCAGCCGCAGATACACGCCCAGCGACCCGTCGTCGGAGACCCCGTCGAAGTACCACGACTCGTTCCACAGCGCCTCGGGCCCCGGGTCGTGCGTGCCCTCGTCCGCGGGCTGTGGGCGCAGCGGCGCCACCGGCGCAGAGTTCGGCTCGGGCAGCAGCGACAGGGCGTCGAGGTCGAGGATCTGCTGAGCGTTGCGAGCCAGTGAGGTCATGAACATCTCGTCGCCGCGCTCGGTCTGCACGACGACCATCGCGGCCGCGACCGTGAGCAGCACCCCGTAGAAGGCCTGCCGCCGGTACTCCTCCCAGCAGTGATCCCACGAGAGGCTGTTCACCCCCTGCGCCATTAGCTCGTCGTGGTAGGCGTGGACCAGGTCCTGCTCGTGCGCGCGGCGATCCTCAGTGCGCAGCGAGAGCCCGACGAAGTACGAGCAGTCGAGCATCGCCGGTCCCCAGGTCATCGTCTGCCAGTCGACGACGTGGCAAACCCCGTCGCCGAACAGGAGGTTGTCGAGCCGATAGTCGCCGTGGACGAGCCCGAGCGGAGGACGCTGCTCCTCGGACCAGGGGCCGAGGACCTGGATGAAGCGACGGCAGACCTCGGCGTGCTCGGGAGCGACACGCCCGCCGTAGCGATCGAGGAAGCCGGGCAGCAGCATCGCCAGCACCTCCTGCGTGAGCGGGTTCGGCTGGTTGAGGTAATCGGCGGTGCCGAGCGCGAGATCGCCGAGCACGGGCGCGTGGATCCGGGCCAGCGACCTCAGCGCGAGCCGCGCCTCGGGCACGGTGCAGCCGGCAATCTGGTCTCCCTGAACGGCGCCGGCGACGTCCTCGAGCACGAGCGTGAACCAGCCCTCCGCCGTGTCGTACTCGGCCAGATGACAGCGCGGCAGCGGGCCGCCGATCCGGGAGGCGAGATTGCGGTAGAAGGCGATCTCGCGCAGGTAGGCGCCCATCCCGACCCCCGTCGCACGGCTCGTCTGATCGTCCGAGGCGAGCTTGACCACGACAGAGTCCTCAGTCCCGTCGCCGGCGAAGCGCACGCGATGGGTCTGGCTCATCTGCCCGGTTCCGATCCGCTCGACCTCGGACAGCTCGGTCACCCGCCGGCCGAGCGCGGCGCCGAGCCACTCGGCCGTGAGCTCGTCCGGCGTGCGGATCAACTCTGCGCTCATGCCGGCGGGCCGGACTCGCGCACGCGCTCCAGCCGGGCCGTGAAGGTCAGGTACTTCCACACGAGCTGCTCCCCCTCGAGGTGTCGCGTGACCTCGATCGGGAAGCCGACCGGGCGGAGCGTGTGGACCCCGTTCTCGTACGTCGCGACGACCGTGATCGGCGTTCTGAAGTCGAACTCCGCCACGTCGTTCACGCCGTTCTCCTCGCTCCCGTCACAGCGCATGTCGTGGACCACGCCACCCGCAGTGATCACGATCCGGTCGCCGCACTGCTCGATCCGTTCGACGTGTCGAAGGCCAGGGTGATCGGTGGAGGCGGGTTCGCCGTCCACCTCGACCGAGACCGCCCGCCACAGTCCCCGCAGGTCGGGCGCGCCCGTGACCAGCGGGTCGGCGCAGCGGGCCAGGACGGGCGGCGGCATCTCCCTGCCGTAACCGCCCGGCGGCGTGTGGGCAACTGGGATCTGGCCGCAATGCAGGGTGGTTTCAGGCTCGCTCATTGGCGCGCCCGCCATTATCGCCCCGTCGGGACCCCGCGGGGCGCCGCCGCCGCGTCTTCAGCTTCGCGTGCGCCAGGCCGATGAGTCCCGAACACGCTCATGACCCCGCTTCTGTATCGCATCGGACGACTCGCTGTGCAGCGTCGGCTGACGGTGATCGGCGTCTGGCTCACGGTTGCGATCGGCCTCGGGATCTGGACGAGCGCACTCGGCGGAACCCAGGTAACCGACAACGTGACCCTGCCGGGCACCGGCAGCCAGCACGCCCGCGACGTCCTGCAGCGAGGGTTCGGATCGGCCGGCTCGAACGGGACCAATCCGATCGTCTTCCGTGCTCCCGCCGGCTCGACCCTGCTCACCAACGCGCGGGCGCACACCGCGGTGACGCGCGTCGCCGACGAGTTCGCGCGTTCGCCGCTTGTGGTCGGCGTGGTCAATCCGTTCACGCCGGCGGGTGCCGCCCAGCTCTCGCGCGATCACCGGATCGGATATCTCTCGCTCTCGCTCCAGCCTGGAGCGACGGAGCTCACCCACGACCAGGCAACGCAGCTGTTCGCGATTGCCCAGCAGGCTCGCGCGGCGGGCGTGGAGGTCGCGGCCGGGGGTTACCTCGGGCAGGAGCTCTCGAACTCGCCCTCGGGGAACTCGGAGGCGATCGGGCTGCTCGCCGCGATCGTCGTCCTGCTGGTGACGTTCGGCACCGTCGTCGCCATGGGCATGCCGATCCTGACCGCCGTGTTCGGACTCTCGATCGGACTGAGCATCATCGCGCTGCTGAGTCAGGTCACCCAGGTTCCGAGCAGCGCGCCGGCGCTGGCGACGATGGTCGGTCTCGGCGTTGGGATCGACTACTCGCTGTTCGTCGTCACCCGCCACCGCACCCAGATGCATGAGGGGATGGAGGTTCGCGAGTCGATCGCCCGCTCGGTCGCGATCTCGGGCGGCGCGGTCGTGTTTGCGGGAGCGACCGTGACCATCGCGCTCTGCTCACTCACTCTGTCCGGCATCCCGATCGTCGCGCAGATGGGATACCTGTCCGCGATCGCGGTCGTTGTCGCCGTTTTCGCTGCGATCACGCTACTGCCGGCCGCGCTCGCGCTCGTCGGCCGGCGCATCGACTCGGTCCGCGTTCCCGGTCTTCGCCTGCACCACGATAAGCACCCCTCGGCCTGGCTGCGCTGGGCGCGGTTCGTCGTCCGGCGGCCGTGGCCATCGCTCGTCGTGGCCCTCCTTCTGATCGCGGTGCTCGCGGCTCCGATGAGCTCGCTCCAGTTCGGACAGAGCGACAGCGGTCAGCTCCCGACCAACACGACGGCCCGCCAGGCCTACGACCTCCTGAACCGGGGGTTCGGGCCCGGGTTCAACGGCCCGCTGCTCGTCGCCGCCTCGGTGACCCGGCCCGGCCCCCGTGCCGAGGCCGCTGCCATCCGGCTCGCCGTTGCGCTCCACGCGGAGCGCGGCGTTGCCGCCGTCAGCCCGCCACTGTTCTCGAAGGACCGACGTGAGGCGGTGGTCTCGGTCACGCCGACCACCAGCCCGTCGGCCGACGCGACCACCGCGCTCGTCCACCGCCTGCGCGGCGTCGTGATCCCCGTGGCCACGCGCGGCAGTGGTCTGACTGCGTACGTTGGTGGCACGACAGCCGGGTTCATCGATCTCTCGGCCGCGATCTCGAATCGCCTTCCGCTCGTGATCGCGATCGTGCTGCTGCTGTCCTCGCTGCTCCTCTTGACCGCGTTCCGCGCGCCGCTCGTCGCGCTCAAGGCCGTGGTGATGAACCTGCTCTCGATCGCCGCCGCGTTCGGCGTCGTCACCTACTTCTTCGGCCACGATTGGAGCGCGCGGCTGGTCGGCGTCGACGGGACGGCGCCAATCGTCTCGTTCGTGCCGCTGATGATGTTCGTCCTCCTGTTCGGGCTCTCGATGGACTACGAGGTGTTCCTGATGACGCACGTGCGCGAGCGGTGGCGGGTCACGAACCACTCTCACGAGGCCGTCGTGGAGGGGCTGGCCGGAACGGCGCGGGTGATCACCTCGGCAGCGCTGATCATGGTCGCCGTGTTCTCCGCCTTCCTGCTCAACGGCAGCCCGACAATCAAGCAGTTCGGCCTCGGGATGGCGGCCGCCGTCGCGGTCGACGCGACGCTGATCCGGTGCGTGCTCGTACCCGCGGTGCTGTCGCTGCTCGGCAGGGCGACGTGGTGGATACCGCGCTGGCTCGACCGGATCACGCCGCCGCTGTCAATCGAGGGCGAGGAGTGGTTCGAGCGCCGCGAGTCCCAGCCGGTCGCGCCGCGGCCGGCCCCGCGCCCGGTGCCGGCGGCGGCGGCGGCGGCGGTGGTACCGGCGGCGGCGGTGCCGGCGGCGGCGGCGGACAAGCCTTGAACCAGCTTCGCGCTGGCTAGGCTCGCCGCGTGAGGCGAACTGGGGTTGCTGTTGTCGCGGTACTTGGCGCGCTGGCCCTGCCTGCCGTCGTACTTGCTCGCGTGTTGCACGGACCGGCCGGGTCGGGCCCACAAGCCAGTGTCGACGTCGCGTTCGCGATCAAGCACGGGCACGCCAAAACGATCGGTCGGTTTGAGTTCAACAACATCCCGGCGAGCTGCAAGGGGTCTGCGCCGACAGCCGTATCGGACAAGTTCGCTCACAGCATCCGGGTATCGAGCAAGGGCTCGTTCCACGCCAGCGAGAAGACCAATCGCGGTTTTCTCACCTACACGGTGAGCGGCCGGTTCTTGACCCTGCACAAGGCTGCCGGGACGCTGCGGATCAAGGGCGCGGTGCCCGGGTGCGCTTCCGCGGACACCGGCAAGGTCCACTGGTCGGCCAAGGGCTGACTGGTTCCACACCTAGGGTGGCTGTTCGCGCGACATCGGGTCGTCGACGATCTGCGCATGGATCGCACACGATCGGAAACAGGGACCGCGGCAGACAAACCCGCGCCTCGCCCAGGCGGATCGGTAGCCGAAAGCACCCGGGCGGTGACGTCGCGCCTGGCGAGGCAGACAAGCGGAGGAGCGCTGACGGCGCGAACTCGCGTCGCCCTGTTTCGCCCGGCCGGCAAGCCCGGCCGGCTCGTCGCCACCATCCACTGGCGCTGAAAGTCCCTGCGTGGACACCGGCGCGCATAAACTCGCTCGCGTGAGCTTCACCGTCGGGGCGGAGGCGTACGACCGATTCATGGGCCGGTACTCGGCCCCTCTCGCCGAGCGATTCGCGGACTTCGCCGGCGTCGGGCGAGCGACGCGCGTGCTCGACGTCGGTTGTGGTCCCGGCGCGCTAACGGGCGAGCTGATCAGGCGGCTCGGCGATCAGGCGGTGTCGGCGGTGGATCCGTCGGAGCGATTCGTCGAGGCGGTGCGGGGCCGGTACCCGGCTGTCGCCGCACAGCGCGCGTTTGCCGAGGAGCTGCCATTCGCGGACCGGTCCTTCGACGCGGCGCTGGCCCAGCTCGTCGTCCACTTCATGGCCGACCCGGTCGCCGGGCTGCGCGAGATGCTGCGGGTGACCGATCCGAGCGGGATCGTCGCCGCCTGCGTCTGGGATCACGCCGGCGGACGCGGCGGTCCACTTGGGCCGTTCTGGGACGCCGCGCGCGAAATCGATCCAAGCACCCGGGGCGAGTCGGAAATGGCCGGCGTGCGCCAGGGCCACCTCGCCGAGCTGCTGCAGGTCGCCGGCGGGCACGAGATCGATGAGGGCGCGCTCGTGGTCGACGTCCAGTACGCGGGCTTCGAGGAGTGGTGGGAGCCGTACCTGCTCGGCGTCGGTCCCGCCGGCGCCTACGTCGAACGGCTGGACGCTGCACATCGAGACCGACTTCGCGAGCTGTGCCGGGAGAAGCTAGAACCCGCGCCGTTCACGATCTCGGCCCGCGCCTGGGTCGCACGCGGCCGCCCGCAGACTGATTGACCCCCAAATGCGGCTCGGCTGAGCGACTCGTCCATACGTCCACATAGCTGCGCAAACGAATTGATCCAAGCGTCCACGGGGTACGCTCAGATTGAGCCTGGGTCATGGATGCCGAGGAACCCGAAGGACAGGACGCCCCCAATTCGGAGCACACGCTCAAGCAGCTTCTGCTTGCGCTGACGGCGATCCTCGAGGGACTTCCTGACGCGGTTGTGATCGCCGCGCCGGACGGTCACATCATGTTCATCAACGCCCAGGCGGAGGAGCTGTTCGGCTATCCGCGCTGGGAGCTGGTCGGCGAGCCGGTGCAGACGCTTTGGCCCGAGCGTCTGCGTCTCCGTTACACGAACAACATGCAACGCTACTTCTCCAGCCGGCACCCCATGCGCTTCTCGACCGAGGCGTGGGGACTCCGGCGCGACAAGTCCGAGTTCGTCGGCGAGATGGCTTGGGGGGTCGTCGGGACCCCTGGAGGGCCACTCCTGCTGGCGGTCGGCCGCGACGTCTCGGAGCGCCGCACCCGAGAGGCACGCCTGCGCGCGGTCGCGGCGATGGGCGACCGCGCACTCGCCGGCGCCGGGCCGGCGGAGCTCGCCACCGACGCCTCCGAGCTGATGCGCACCTCGCTGCCGCTCGTAGGTGCGCAGGTGCGACTCGAGGGCGGCATCTCGCTGGCATCGTTCGGCTCGATCGAGCACGCCGACATCCGCGTGCCGATCGGCACCGGCGATGAGCTGATCGTCGCGGCGAAGCGCAAGCTCGATGACGAGGAGCACCTGCTCGTGCGCGCGGTGGCCAACGTTCTCGCGACCGCGTTCACGCGGCTGCGCGGCGAGGAGCGGATGCGGTATGAGGCGGTCCATGATCCGCTCACCGGGCTCGCGAACCGCACCTTGCTGCGCGACCGCCTCGAGCACGCGATCGCCCGCTCCGAGCGCTCCGGCGACGAGACCGCGGTCCTGTTCGTCGACCTCGACGACTTCAAGCGGATCAACGACGAGTACGGTCACGCCGCCGGCGACTCGGTGCTGGTCGAGATCGGCGAGCGGCTGCGCAACGCGGTGCGACCAGGTGACACGATCGCCCGCCTCGGCGGTGACGAGTTCGTCGTCGTCTGCGAGGAGATCGGCGTGGAGTCGGCCCGCGCCGTCGCGCAGCGACTCCAGGACGCGTTCCGCCAGCCGATCCAGATCGGCGAGCGCGGCAAACGCATGTCGGCCAGCATCGGCATCGCGCTCGGCCACAGCGATCCGGACGAGCTGATCGGCAACGCCGACGCAGCCGTCTACAAGGCAAAGGCGGCTGGGCGCGGTGGCGTGAAGGTGTTCACTTAGGGGGCGGCAGGCAATGGCGGTTGCGGGCCCCGTAGAAAGCGTCGCAAATCCTAGGGTTAAACCCTATTGCACAACAGGTTGCATTCGGTTAGTTTGAGTAGCTATCGAGAGCCCTGATTGCCGCTGGGCCTCGCAGGACAAATTCAAGAGGGGCGAAAAACCATGGATGAGAACGCCGGGGTGGGCGTCGCTTCCGAGCGCACCCACTCAGCGACCAGCGCGGCCGAGCCGCGCTATTGCCGCTGGTGCGGAACCAAGTCGGAGACGACCGCTGAGTTCTGCGGTGAGTGCGGCAAGCCGCTTGACGCGGCACAGGACAGTTCCGAGCAGCCGACCGCGCAGTGGGCAGCCGCAGCAGGCGAGCCGACGTGGCAGGCGCCGCCCGCCGCGGGCGGCTCCAGGGGATGCAGCTCGGCCCGCCGCCACCACCCGGGTACGCCCCCTATCCGTACGCCGGCGAGCCGCCCAGCAGCGGCTCGCACACCGGCCTTCTGATCGCGCTGATCGCTGCCGTTATCGCGGCGCTCGGAGCGGTGGCAGCCGTCGTGATCCTGGCTTCGAGCGGCGGGAGCAGTGGCCCGACGATCTCGACGGCTACGAACGCGGCAGTGCAGACGGTCCCGACGACGCCCTCGACGGGCGGATCGAACACGCGACATGCCCGGCCCCATCACCGCACGCAGCGGGTCATCCCCGTGCCTCCGCCGGTGCGGCCGACGAGCACAACCGCACCGCCCCCGCCGTCGGCCTCGCCGGCTGACGCCGCCGCCGCGAGGGCGACGGTCTTCAACCACTGGACGCTGATCGGCGAGGGCAACTACGAGGCGGCCTACGCGCTGTTCGTATCCGGATACCAGAACCAAAGCACCTGGATCGCGGACAAGAACACGGATCGGCCGGTCGTCTCGAACCTGGTTGTCGGCTCGGCGGACATGCACTCGGCCACGAGCGCAACCGTCCCGTTGGTGAGCCTGAACACGGTCGGCCAGCAGGCACCCCAGTGTCATAACTGGACCGGCTCGTACGACTTGACCAAGGTCGGCGGCAGCTGGCTGATCAGTCAGGCGAATCTCAACGGGACGACCTGCTGACGCACTCACCCACCTCCGGGAGACACACTCATGTCACTACCACCGACACAGCAATATCCACCGCTTCCGCCGGGCAACGGAGGCGGTCACTACGCGGTCTCGCCTCAGGCGACCTACCCCGCGGCGGCATATCAGCCCAGTCCGTACGGATACGTCCCGCCGGTTCCACCGCGCCGCGGCCCGGGATTCTGGGTCGGCATCACCGCGGCGATCGCGACCGGAGTGATCCTCGCCCTGCTGTCCGGCTTCTTCATCGGCCGCGGCACGCGGCTCTCGAACGAGGAGGCGCAGAGCAAGATCACCCAGCAGGCTCAGGCCGATCAGATCGCCGCGCAGCAGGCGCTCAGCAGTCAGAAGGCCGTCGACCAGACCGCGCAGGCTCGCGCCGTCGGCGCGGCACGCCGGTCGGGTGAGTCGGCTGGACTGCGCGAGGGCCGAATCCAGGGCCAGCAGCAGGGCTACCAGCAGGGTCAGCAGGCCGGCTACAGCCAGGGCCAGGCTGCCGGCCAGGCGAACGGATTCCAGCAGGGCCAACAGCAGGGCTTCAACCAGGGCCAGAGCAGCGGTTACAACCAGGGGTTCAACTCGGGGCTCTGCGCCGTCACGAACCTCGTCTGCTGATCCAATGGAGGCCTCACAAGCCGCATTGACCGAGTCGACCGCGGACTGGGATTCGGAGCTCCTCCGCGCGCTCTATCAGCTCGTCTTCTCCTCTCCGGACCGGGAGGTGGCCGGTGTGCTGGTCGGGAGCCCCGCCGAGCAATCGGAGACGGGGCTGCCGGTCGTGCGCGCCGCGATTCCCGCCACGCAGGGCTTCGTGCCCGGTGAGGCCTCGATGTTCGCGCACATCACCTGGGCCCACATCAACGAGACGATGGCTCGCTACTACCCGGGACTCGAGACGGTGGGGTGGTACGTCAGCCGCCCGGGGCACGGGACGGGCCTGATTCCACAGGACGTCGCGAACCATGCCCGCTGGTTCGGCCGACCGGGCCAGATCCTGCTCGTGGTCGATTCGTTGAGCCACCGAGCCGCGCTGTACGCGGATGGCCGGGGCGGACTCGTCCAGCTCACCGAGGGCCCGGTCGCCCGCCGTTACACGCACGCTCCTAAGCCCGGGTTCCCGTACGCCGCGACAGGCGTGCTGGCCCTCGGCGGCGTCACGTTCGGAGCGCTCGCGTTCCTTATCGCTCAAGCACTGGGGGGTTAGAGATGTCAGGCAAGTTCTGCACGCGATGCGGCGCGTCGGTCGGAGCCGGCAGCTTCTGCACATCCTGCGGCGCCGCGTACACGGGCCCGGGGGCCGCGGGCGAAGAGGCCCATGAGCCAGGCGTCGAGAACCCGCGCACGAACGGAGAGCCGTCACTCGAGTCTGGCGGCGTCGCGACCGCCGTGCGGGTCGAGGCCGAGCCCACGGCGCCGCCGGCTCGGGGAGGACCCTTGGCGGGTGCTGCCCCGACCAAGCGGTCGTGGCTGCCGTACGCGGTTTCAGCGGCTGTCGTGGCTGCTCTACTCGCGATCGGCGCCGTCATCCTCATAGCCTTGGGCGGCAGCCCGTCGAACCAGGCGAAGAGTCTGAAGACGCAGTCGACGCGGCTGACCGATGCGCTGCTGGCCGGCCGTCAGCTCTACGTCCCGACTCAGCAGGCGTCCTACTCGACTCTGCTGCCGGCCGGATGGCGTCAGATCGGGACTTCGAACAGTGACCTGGTCAACGCGATCACCGTTCAGAGCCCAGTCGACAGCGGCGCAACGATCACGGTCGGCCAGGTTGCGCATCCGTCGAAGACCTTGAGCGCCGAGGGCGCGCGGCTGCTTTCGACTGCGAGCAATCTCCCGTCGTTCCAGCGCGATGCCTCCACCGGGCTGACCCTGTCGGGCGGCAGGCAGGCGTGGGAGCTCGCCTACCAGGCTCGCGGGACGAGCAACGCGTACTACGTCGTCCGCTCGTGCAATAACACATATGCGGTCTCGGCCAGCGTGCCTCCAGCCCGGGTCTCACTGCTGCGGCAGCGCATCGCGATCGTCGCGGCGACGCTGCAGGGGAACTGCTGACCGTGTCGACCACTGCTAGCTCAACCACGGGCGCGCGACTGTGTGAGGGCTGCGGGACGCCTGCTCCGACGCCGAAGGATCGCTTCTGTGCGACGTGCGGTCGCCAGCTGCCGCTTCCGGCCACTGGCGGTGGGAGCGCGCCGGGACGGGGTCCGAGCCCTGCGTCGGGCGCGCCTGGGCCGGGGTTGGCATCACAAGGCCTCGCGGTCCAGCCGGCGCCGGTGTGGCACCCCGTCGCTGGGCACGAGCGGCCGGTGCCGGTCGGGTTGATCGTCGGCATCGCGGCGGTGCTCGTGATCGCCTTCGCCGGCGTGGCGGTGGCGATCATCCTCGCCGTCAGCAACGGGGACGGCGTCAGCCCAACCGCTGCCTCAGGCGGCGCTCAAACGACCGTTACGGTGATCACCCGTGGTCCATGAGTCGCTCGCGGACCAGGTCCGCCGCATCGGCCTGCTCCCCGGCATCGCGCTCGCGCTTGCCGCGGCGCTGGCCACTTTCGCCCTGCTCGATCAGCTGATGCCAATCTCGGCGAAGACGACAGCACCGCGGGTGCTTGTGCCGAGCACCGCGAAGGTGTCGCCGGCGCAGGCAGCTGGTGGGGACGGGGTGTCGGGGAAGGATCCGTTGGACGCCGCCGCGCAGAGCATCGAGCGATCGCTCTCGGCCGCCCAGCGCGCCAGCGCCAATCGCGCCGTGGCGTTGGCCAAGATCCAGAGCCGTCTGCTGCGGGCCAGATCGCACGCACCGGCGGTCACGGTGGTACATGTCACGGGTAGTCGAAGGGTCACGACCACCACAGTTGGCCCATCGACGTCGCCCGCGGGTACGAAAACCGGCCCGACACGCAATCCGCACCCACCCTCTGGCGGCGGGCCCGTGAAGACCCATCCATGACCCGACCCCGCTCCACCACCCGCCTCCAGGTCGCGATCCTCGTGATCAGCGGCCTTATCTGCGTAGTCGCGCTGGCGAAGATCGTCGGCGGAGGGTCGAGCGGCAAGCATCCGTCGGCGCCGGCGATCACGATCTCGCGCCCGAACCAGCTGCCGGTGCCCCGGTCGACGGCGACCGCGCCGCACCATCAGGCGCGGGCGGCGGCGAAGCACCGAACGGTCGCGGCCGCCCCGAGCTCGCCCGCGCAGGCGCAGCCGACGATCGCGCGGATGCTCGGCCAGGAGTTGATGGTGCGGATGGCCGGCACCTCACCCGACCCCGTGCTGCTCGATCGCATCCGACGCGGCGCGGTGGGCGGCGTGATCCTGTACGCCGACAACATCGTCTCGCCCGGGCAGCTGAGTTCGCTGACCGCCGAGCTCCAGCACGCGGCCCACGACGGTGGCAACCCGCCGCTGTTGATCTCAACCGACCAGGAGGGCGGACAGGTCAAGCGGCTGCCGTGGGCGCCGCCAACTGTGCCACCTCCGCAGATGGGCGCCGACGGAACGCAGACGTCCGAGACCCAGGGCGTTCAGACCGGCGACGCGCTCAAGCACGAGGGGATCAACGTCGACCTCGCGCCGGTGGTCGATGTCGCCCACTCCCCGTCGGTGTTCATCTGGAAGCAGGGGCGGTCGTTCGGGATGTCGGCGTCGGCCGTGATCAACAGCGCGGTCCCGTTCGCCAACGGGCTCGAGCAGGCCGGGGTGGCTCCGACGGCGAAGCACTTCCCGGGCCTCGGTGGTGCTCTTGTTGACACCGACTACGCCCTCCAGCACGTCACCGCCGAGCAGCGGGACCTGGCTCCCTACAGCCAGCTCATACAGGACCGGATCCCGATGATCATGGTCTCGACCGGAGTGATCCAGAACGTCGATTCAACAGAGCCGGCGGCGCTGTCACACGCGGTCATCACCGACCTGCTTCGCAGCCACATGGGTTTCCAGGGAGTGATCATCACCGACGACCTCGAGCGGCCGACCGGGTACGACACGGGCCAGGCGGCCACCCGCGCTGCGGCGGCCGGCGCAGACATCGTCCTCGCCTCGACGACCGAGACCGGGGGAGAGAGCGCGTACAGCGCGATGCTGACCGGCGCGACGCACGGCGCGATCTCGCTGGATCACATTCGCCAGTCCTACCAGCGCGTGCTCGCCCTCAAGCGATCCTTATAGGCCGCTTCATCCCGTCGCGCACGTCTTCCGCGCCTTCTCGAACCCGAGGGTCACGCACAGCGCCACCGTCTTGGGCGGGTGGCCACGCACCATCTTCCACCGCCACACCGCGCCGTTGACCGCATGTGCGGAGACCGCCACCGAGAATGCGTCGCCGGCGGCGAACTTGAGCGACCCGCCGAGCGCCTTGAGAAGGTTGACCTGTGGCGAGGCTGGTTCGAACGTCCGACGCGATCGCGTCGGGCACCCGGGCCCCGAGCACGACGTGCGGACGACCGCGCCGGCCGGCAGCTGCGAAACGGTCAGCGACCGCGCCGCGACCGACCCGCCGCGGACCGACCACCTGACCGACACGCGCGCCGGGTTCCGGGGCGAGAGTTGGTACAAGCCCCACGGCGGGTTCGCGTTGACGACCCGTCCGGGCCGGCACGAGGCAACGAAGCTCGCGAACCGCGTGGCCGGATCGTGTGCCGTGACCGTGTATACGCCACGGGGCACCTGCGTCCACACTACGCCGCCGTCCTGCGATGACATCTTCTGCGTGCGGTCGGGGATCACGTTGGCGTTGAAGTAGATGGGCTTCGGCAGGCTCGGGCTGGTGCTCGCGGTCGCGCCGGCGACGCCATGTGCGCCGTAGGCGATGAACCGGGCGTAGCTCAGGTCGCGCACGTTGCGGGTGTTGAACGTCGACACGATTGCGCACTGCTTGAGGTTGCCCTGTGCGTCGATCGGGACTCCGAGCAGCGCGACCAGGCCGCGGTAGACGCTCTCGGTCGGCGTCTGGAAGTTGACGTTGACCAGGTCCTCGCCATTCGCCATGAACGTCTGCAGGTAGATCGTGTGGTAGCCGGCGTCGACGATGTATGGCGTGATCTTGGCGTGGTCGGGGACGGTGAGCTCGTAGCGGCCGTCGGGCCGGACCACCGCTTTCAGCTTTGGAAACTCGGCCACCCGGATCGTGGCGCCGCCGAGCACCGTGTGCACGTTGTTGAACTCGTACGCCGTGCCGCTGATCCGGACGCTGGGCGAAGCGTGCGAGCGCGCGGCGACCGCGCCGGCGGACAGCGCCACAACGGCAGACAGCAGAAGACCCACACGGAACCTCATCGGAAGAAGCCACGCTAACGCAGGCACGTCGCCCGGTTCATCCGCACCAGACCACATCCGCGACCCCGAAGAAGTACCGACTGTGCGCAGCCGCACGCGTGCCGGCGCGGGGAGAGCGATTCGCGGGTCGGTGACCCAGACTTTTGTCACAAACTGCTCCGTCCTGGGTGATCGAGGCTGGAAACTCCCCGTCACGGGGAGTTTTCAGCCTCTCTCGCTTCGGCCGAGCCAATTTGTTGCGTTAGTACGGCTCCGGTCCGGTTCGACGGCGCCGAGGCGTGAGTTACCTCGACAACTCGGGTCTGGCGGGGCGGGGATGGCGGTTTGGGTCCGCTCAGCAGACTTATCGTGCATGCCCGCGTCCGTTGGGCCGGGTTTCCGAGGTTATGCCCGCTCCCCGGGCGGCTCGCCGGCCCGCTCGCCGGCCCCCGCCGCCCGCTCACGCGCCCCCGCGGCGCGCGACGGCCCCACCGCCGCGCCCCCCGCCCGAAGTGGCGCGCAAAACGGAGGGTGGTCGAGAAGCGACGATATACGTCGTTTTCTCGACCACCCTCCGCGCCCGCAACATTGGCCAGACGAAGCCGGCCTAACTCACGCCACCGCCAGCTCGACCTCGGCGCCGACCTCAGCCCCGACCTCGACCTCCTCGCGCTCGATCTCGTGCTCGCGCACGAGCCAGAGCGAGAGCAGGGCGCCGGCCAGAGCCACGATGCCGCCGATCGTGAGGATCGAATTGAGGCCGTTGAGGAAGCCCTGGCGGGTCGCCACCTCGAGCGCGTGCTGGGCGCCGGCCGGCGCGTGGGCCAGCGCGGCGCCGAGCTGTCCGTCGGACGCCGCCTCGAGCAGCTGGCGCGAGTGGCCGCCGGCCGCAGCGGGGGTGCCCGCGGTGGCGGCGGTGATCGTGTCGGCGCCGCGGCCGAGGAAGATCGCGCCCCACGCTGCCACACCGACCGCGACGCCGATCTGGCGGAACGTGTCGTTGATCCCGGACGCCATTCCGCTGCGCTCCTTCGGCACCACGCTGACCGCCACGTCGGCGATCACCGGGTTGAGCAGGCCGACGCCGATCCCGGCGACGATGAAACCGGGCAGGAGTGCCGTCCAGCCCGAGCTCGCGTCGAGGCCGGACATCAGCATCAGGCCACCGCCGACCCCGGCGAGCCCAATCGCCATGATGAAGCGCGCTTGCACCCGCGCCATCAGGGCGACCGCGACGGGCGCGACCAGGAACGGCGCGAGCGTCACGGGCAGATACCGAAGCCCCGCCTGGAGCGGCGAGTAGCCCAGGTAGTCCTGCAGGTACAGGGTCAGGTACAGGAACAGTGCGAACAGCGACGCCGACACGGCGAACGCCCCGAGCTGAACTCCCGTGAATGCCCGACCTCGGAACAGGCCGAGCGGGAGCATCGGCTCGGACACGCGCTGCTCGATGATCGCGAAGGCGATCAGCATCGCGACGGCGCCGCCGAGCAGGCTCAGGATCAGAGGGCTGCCCCAGCCGTCGGTGTTACCGCGCAGGAGCGCGAGCACCAGCATCAGCAGCGCCGTGCTGAAGCTCACGAGCCCCAGCCAGTCGATCTGCGACGCCGCCGGGTCACGCGACTCGCGGAGCTTGGCGAAGGTCACCGCGATCGCCGCGATGCCGATCGGCACGTTCAGGAAGAACACCCAGCGCCAGCCGAACCAGCTCGTGATCGCGCCGCCGACGAGCGGGCCGACGGCGACGCCGACGCCGATCGTGGCGCCGTAGATGCCCATCGCCAGGCCGCGCTCGCGGCCGGCGGCGAACTCCTGGGCCACCAGCGACAGCGACACCGCGAACATCGCCGCGGCGCCGATCCCCTGGACCGCGCGAGAGATGTTGAGGAAGGTCGCGTCCGGGGCGAGCCCGGCGGTCAGCGAGGCGATCGAGAAGATCCCGAGTCCGACGACGAACAGCGCTCGGCGCCCGAGGCGGTCGGCGAGCGAGCCGGCGGTCAGCACAACGGCCGCCAGCGCGAGCGTGTAGGCATCGATCACCCACTGCAGGTCGGTGAAGCTCGCTCCCAGGTCCCTCTCGATCGAGGGGAGAGCCGTATTCACGACCGTGATGTCGAGCAGGAGCATGAACGTAGCCACGCTCACCGCAATCAAGGTCCACCATTTTCTAGCCACGTTTGGCCTCCGATCTTCTGGCTATAATTGTCAGGCAACCTTGTAAGGTGTCCTGATAGTTCGGCGACCTTATCAGGTAACCTGACGAAATGCCAAGTGATTCTCCTCACACTCCTGGGACGGCCCTGATCGGGCTCCTGAGCGTCGCGCTCGACAACTTCTCCGGGGATGTCTACGCGCGGGTGGAGAGCTCAGAGTTCGAGGACCTTCGACCCGGGCACGGATGTGTGTTCAGCAATATCGACCCCGATGGGTCGCGCCTGACCGACCTGGCCGAGCGCGCCCGGATGACCAAGCAGTCGGTGGGCGAGGTGGCCAGCGACCTCGAGAAGCGCGGTTACGTTGAGCGCGCCCCTGACCCGGACGACGGTCGGGCGAAGATCATCCGGCTGACCGACCGCGGCCATCTGGCGCAGACGTTCGGGCGCGGAGTGGTCGACGAGGTCGAGCGAGACTGGGCGGAGCGCTACGGCGAGGAGCGGATGGCCGCGCTGCGCGACGCGCTCGAGGTGATCACAGCCGAGTGGTTCGGCGCCGTCCCGGCGTAGGTGATCCCGGCGGCGCCCCGCACGCCTGGGGCGCGGGTAATTTCGGCCGGCGGCGACCCGCACGCCTGGGGCGCGGGTAATCCCGGCCGGCGGCGCCCCCGCACGCCTGGGGCGCGGGTAATCCCGGCCGGCGGCGACCCGGCCAGCCCCAACACCTCACTCCCTGATCAACGTCCCTCGCTCGCCCCGCAGCAGCGCGCTCGCGTCCTCGAGCGCCCCGATCGCCGCCACGCCGCCCGTCCGCTCGACGAACCGGCACGCGGCCTCGACCTTCGGGGCCATCGACCCGGCGGCAAACCTCATCGACCGCAACGAAGCCACCGTCGGCGACCGCAGCGGTAGAGCCTCGGCCGTGCCCCAGCCGTCCTCGACATGTGCCACATCGGTCAGCATCAGCAGAGCGTCCGCCCCGAGCAGGCCGGCGAGCAGGCACGCGGTCAGGTCCTTGTCGATCACGGCCTCGACGCCGCGGATCATGCCCGCCTCGTCGACCACGACCGGGATCCCTCCGCCGCCGACGCAGACCACGAGCACACCCGCCTCGACGAGCAGCCGCAGCGCCGTGAGCTCGACGATCGACCTCGGCTCCGGCGAGGGGACCACCCGCCGGTACACATCACCATCGGGCGCGATCGACCAGCCGCGCTCGGCGGCCAGGCGCTCGGCCGTGGCGGCGTCGTACACGGGCCCGATCGGCTTGCTCGGGGCAGTGAACGCGGGATCGTCGGCCGACACGAGCACCTGGGTCAGCAGCGTCGCCACCGATCGCCCGCCGAGCTCGTTGGTCAGCTGCTGATCGAGCAGGTAACCGATCATGCCCTCGCTCTCGGCGCCAAGCACGTCGAGGGGGTACGGGGCGACGTCGGCGAAGGCCTCGTTCTGCAGCGCCAGCAATCCCACCTGGGGACCGTTGCCGTGCGTCACAACCACCTCGTGCTCGCGGGCCAGCTCGGCGATCACAGCCGCGGCGGTGACCACATTCGCGCGCTGTGTGGCTACATCAGCGGGCTCGCCGCGGCGCAACAGTGCGTTTCCGCCAAGCGCGACGACGACGCGCACGAGCTAATCCGACCTGTCTTTGCCGCGCATCAGCGCAGGTTCTATCGTTTGCGAGGGCGGGGCGCCGGAATGGAGGAAGCGTGCGTAGAGTCGTGATCATGGGAGCCGGGGGACGGGACTTCCACAATTTCAACGTGGCGTACCGCGACGACCCCGACGTCGAGGTCGTCGCGTTCACGGCCACGCAGATCCCCGATATCGACGACCGCGTATATCCGCCGTCGCTCGCCGGGCCGCGCTACACCGACGGCATCCCCGTCCGCCCCGAGCACGAGCTGACGGACCTGATCATCGCCAAGGACGTCGACGAGGTCGTGTTCGCCTACTCGGACATCGCCCACGCCGACGTGATGCACAAGGCATCGCGGGTGCTGGCGGCGGGCGCCGACTTCACCCTGCTCGGCCCGCGCTCGACGATGCTCGTTTCCGACAAGCCGGTGGTGGCGGTGTGCGCGTCGCGCACGGGCAGTGGCAAGAGCCAGACCTCGCGCCGCGTGGGGGAGGTTCTGGTGGGCGCCGGGCTCAAGGTCGCGCTCGTCCGGCACCCGATGCCCTACGGCGACCTCGAGGCCATGCGGGTCCAGCGCTTTGCCACCGTCGAGGACATCGATCGCTCCGATCCGACGATCGAGGAGCGCGAGGAGTACGAGCGCCCCGTTGAGGCCGGGCTGATCATGTATGCCGGCGTCGACTACGGCGCGATCCTCGAGCAGGCGCAGGCCGAGGCCGATGTGATCATCTGGGACGGAGGCAACAACGACTTCTCCTTCTACCGCCCGGACCTGCTGATCACGGTCGTCGACCCGCTCCGGGTCGGGCACGAGCTGTCGTACCACCCGGGCGAGACCAACCTGCTGATGGCGGACGTCGTGCTCGTCAACAAGCTCGACAGCGCGACGCCCGAGCAGGCGCGCGAGCTGATTGACGAGGTCACCGCTGTGAACCCGGCGGCGGTCCTGATCCGTGCGGAGTCGCCGGTCACGCTCGGCGAGGGACCGCCGATCGACGGCAGGACGGTGCTGGTGGTGGAGGACGGGCCGACGATCACCCACGGCGGCATGCCGTCTGGTGCTGGAACCGTCGCCGCGCTCCAAGCCGGCGCCGGCACGATCGTGAACCCGCGCCCGTTCGCGGTTGGATCGATCGCCGGGGTATTCGAGCGCTACCCACACGTCGGCGCCGTGCTTCCGGCGATGGGCTACTCGGACACGCAGTTGCACGAGCTCGAGGCCACGATCAACGCGGTCGAGTGCGACGTCGTGATCGCCGGCACGCCGGTCGACCTCGCGCGACTGGTCGACTCCCGGCACCCGATCCGCCAGGTCAGCTACGAGCTGCGCGAGATCGGCGAGCCGACGATCGAGACCGTGCTCGCACCGATCATCGCCGCCCGGGCCTGAGGATGCTCGAGGCTCGCAGCCAGACAGACACCCTGCTCGCGCTCGAGGCCGAGCACTGCGCGCGCAACTACCACCCGCTCGGGGTCGTGATCGAGCGCGGCGAGGGCGTGTGGGTCCATGACGTCGAGGGGGGTCGGTACTTCGACGCGCTGGCGGCCTACTCGGCGCTCAACTTCGGCCATCGCCACCCGCGCCTGATCGCAGCCGCCATCGCACAGCTCGGGAAGCTGACGTTGACCAGCCGTGCCTTCCATAACGACCAGCTCGGCCACTTCTGCGAGGAGCTCGCCGCCTACTGCGGCAAGCAGATGGTGCTGCCGATGAACACAGGAGCCGAGGGCGTCGAGAGCGCGATCAAGGTGGCGCGAAAATGGGGGTACGAGCGCAAGGGCGTCGCGCGCGACCGGGCCAAGATCGTCGTCTGCGACCAGAACTTCCATGGCCGCACGACGACGATCGTCTCGTTCTCGAGCGACCCGCTTGCGCGCGAGGGCTTCGGGCCCTACGCGCCCGGGTTCGCGGCGGTGCCCTACGGGGACGCCGACGCACTGCAGGCGGCGATCGACGACGACACGGTCGCCTTCCTGGTCGAGCCGGTCCAGGGTGAGGCGGGCGTCATCATCCCGCCCGCCGGCTACCTGCGGCGGATCCGGGAGATCTGCAGCGAGGCGAACGTGCTGCTCGTCGCCGACGAGGTTCAAACGGGACTCGGGCGGACGGGGCGGCGATTCGCCTTCGACCATTCCGATGTGAGCCCCGACGTCTACATCCTCGGCAAGGCGTTGGGCGGAGGCATCGTCCCGGTCTCGGCCGTGGTGGCCGACGAGGACGTGCTCGGCGTGCTTGGCCCAGGCGAGCACGGCAGCACCTTTGGTGGCAACCCGGTGGCCTGCGCGGTCGGACGCGAGGTCGTCCGCGCTGCTCGCCGACGGGCGCATGGCCGCAGATGCGGCCGAGCTCGGCCGCGAGGCCGCGCAGAGACTGAGCGCCGACTCGTTTCCGGCCGTCACCGAGGTCCGCCAGATCGGCCTTTGGATCGGGCTCGAGATCGAACCCGCATCCGCGACCGCGCGCGAGGTGTGCGAGCGGCTGCTCGAATGCGGCGTGTTGTGCAAGGACACGCACGATCAGATCGTGCGGATCGCACCCCCTCTGACCGTCGCGCCGGACGAGCTCAACTGGGCGCTCGAGCGGGTCGAGTCGGTGCTCGCGGCGCTCCCCGCGCCGTAACGGCGAACTCGCCTCCGCGAGTTCATCAGCCTTGATGAGCAAAGGGCAACGAGGGGCATGCCGATACGCGGCGAATGCTCAACAAATGGGCCGCAATCGCCCGATAAAGACAAATCGACGACCTTTCGATCGTCCGGGGACCCATCAAAAGTGAAGAAACGTCTGGGTGCGCTGCCCTCATATCCGGTCGTAGCGCCAGAGGAGCGAAGGCTCGCCGGCGTGGTCAGCGGCGTGCTCTATGGGCTCGGTGGAGTCACGCTGGCGCTGTTTATTGTGCTCCCGGGCGGCTCGGACACGCATCGCACCACGGTTCTGGCGATATCGGCTGCCGCCGTCATCTGGGGACTCATCTCGGTCTTCCTGATCGACTGGCGGAAGGCCCCCGGCTGGCTCATCCACATGGCCCACTCGGCCGCGCTGGGGCTGATTGCCGTGGCGGTCGCGTGCACCGGTGGTGCCAACTCGCCGGCCTGGGTCTACCTACTCCTGCCCGCTGTATTCGCGGCCTACTTCTACCAGCCGCGGCTGGCGATTCCTTACATCCTCAGCTGCGTCGCGGTGCAGACGCTGCCGTTGCTCTACGACCCGAACGCGATCAGCCGGGACTTCTTGGCCCAGGTCGCAATCGCCGCGCCGGCCTACCTGATCCTCGGCGGCGCGATCGTCCGCAGCCGGACGCTGACGCTCGAGCTGCGCTCGCGTTCCGATCAGCTCGCGGCTGAGCAGAGCGCACTGCGCCGGGTCGCCACCGCGGTCGTCGACGGCGAATCCGCGGAGCTGATCTACGACCTCGTCTCGCGCGAGCTCGCGCTCCTGCTGCACGCGGGCTCGGCCGGCATCCTCCGCTTCGACGACGCCGAGATGTCGACGGTCATGGGCTCGTGGGCCGACAGGATGTCCGGCCGCTACGACGCTGGAACCGCGGTCCCGATCAGGCCCGACAGCGACGTGGCCAGGGCCCGGGAAACGGGTCACTCGGTGCGGATCGATGCCCACCCGACGGGCAGCCCGGTCGACCGGCTCGGCTACACCGCCAGCATCGTCGCCCCGATCCACGTCGGCGGCAGGCCGTGGGGCGCGCTCGCGGTGGCGGCGACGCAGCCTCTGTTCACCGCCCGCGACGAGGATCGGCTCCTCGCCTTCGGCGATCTGCTCGCGACCGCGATCGCGAGCATCGAGGACCGGGCGAAGCTCGCCGCCCAGGCTTCGACCGACCCGCTGACCGGGCTGGCCAACCACCGGGCGCTCCAGCTGCGGCTGGCGGTCGAGGTCGCCCGGGCCAACCGCCACGGCGATCCGCTGTCGGTGGCGGTGATTGACGTCGACCACTTCAAGCAGATCAACGACACGGGCGGACACGAGACCGGTGACGAGGTGCTGGCCAAGGTCGCGCGTTGCCTGACCAAGCTGGCGCGCGTGGAGGACACGCTGGCCCGCGTCGGCGGAGACGAGTTCGCCTGGATCCTGCCGGAGACCAACCGGGTGCAGGCGCTCGTCGCGGTCGAACGCGCGCGCCGCGTGATCTCCTCGGTGAGCACGGCTCCATCCCGGATCACCGTGTCGGCCGGGATCTGCGACACGACCGTGACCCAGGACGCGGCCGAGTTGATCCACCTGGCTGACGGTGCCCTCTACTGGAGCAAGGCGCACGGCCGGAACCAGTGCTGGATCTACGACCCGGAGATCGTCAACGAGCTCTCCGCCCAAGAGCGGGCCGAGCGGCTCGAGCGCTCGCAGGCGCTTCTCGGCCTGCGAGCGCTGGCCCGAGCAATCGACGCCAAGGACCCGGCGACGAGCAGGCACTCGGAGCGGGTCGCCGGGCTGGCGGCCAAGCTCGCGCGGGCGGCCGGCTGGCCGCCGGACCGGGCTGGCCTGCTCAGCGAGGCGGCGCTCGTCCACGACGTCGGCAAGATCGGAATCCCCGACGCGGTGCTCCGCAAGACAGAGCCGCTGACGCCGGCCGAGCGCCTCCAGGTGACCGAGCACGCAGAGCTCTCGGCCCGGATCGTGGAGGACGTGCTGATGGCCGAGCAGGTCGAGTGGATTCGCACCCACCACGAGCGGCCCGACGGCGAGGGGTATCCGGACGGCCTGACCGACGAGGAGATCCCCGAGGGCGGGGCGCTGCTGGCGCTCGCCGACGCGTGGGACGTGATGACCGTGAGCCGTCCGTATGGCGTGCCGAAGAGCGTCGACGTCGCGCTCGCCGAGTGCGTGTCGCTGGCCGGCCAGCAGTTCACCGAGGATGCGGTCGCGGCGCTGCTCCAGCTCGAAGGCGCGGGCCAGCTCAGCCCCGAGCACGTCATGGCCGAGCCGCTCACCTGAACGCGACCGGCTCTCCCGCTCCGGCCCGATGGTCGCGCACGTCCCAGTAGTGCCTGACCCAGGAGGGCCGGACGTCCTGCATCGAAGCCGAAGGTCCGCGCACAGCCTCGGTCCACCGCTCGAGCAGCTCATTGCCGAGCAGGACGGCCTCCGCCCCGGACGGCGGCCGCGCGAACCACCCGGCCTCCACCTCGTCACGCTCGGGCGTGAACAGGCCGAAGGTCGTGGACGGGGCTCGAAGCGCGGCGCGGTGAAGAAGCTCGTGTCGCCACCACAGCGTCCGCGGGTCGAAGCGGTCGTCGGGCGCTGGGCCGAGGTCGACGGGGTCGTGCACGCGAAACGGCTTGAACAGGGCGGTGCACGGCGCGGCCGTCGCCGTGGCCCAGTGGACGCTGCCGTCGATCTGCAGGTCCGAAACCCACGAGGCGGTCGTCTGCGACGCGGCGACGATGCCGCCGGCGTGCATGCAGGGCGCCGCCATCGCGCCGTTGACGATCGAGTACTCGGGCCAGGGCCCGCGGCCGTGCGAGCGCAGCACGGCGATCAGCTCGGGGACCGACGCGGGCGCGTCGCGCATGGTCAGCGCCCGCCGCGCGTGGCACGCCGACACGGCGCTACGGATCCGGTCGGCGTGGCGCTCGGCGAAGCCGGGGATCGTGAGCCCGTTGGAGATGCTCCGCACGCCCGAGCGGACGGGCTCGATCGCCCAGTCGCGGCCGGCCGTCTCGAGGATGTAGGCGCCGGAGGGATCGGCGATCGCGAAGCTGTTGTGGTACGTGAAGGACCGGTTCTCGTGGCCGCACCCGCCGCCCTGACCGTGGCGCTCGAGCAGGTCGGTGATCACCGACACGGCCTCCGCGGCGCTCGCCGCGCGCTCGAGCGCCAGGCGGAGCAGGTCCATGCCGGTCAGGCCGGTGTCAGCATAGGGCTCGTGCGTGAACACGGCCTCGTTGCCGATCGCAAGGCCGTGCTCGTTCGAGCCCATCTCGGCGCCCCACATCCAGAAGGGCCTGCTCAGCAGCACCGCGTACGTCTCGGCGACCTGCGGAATCTCGATCCAGGTGCAGCGGAGCGGCTCGCCGGCGTCCCACGACCGGCGCGGATGCCACTCGAGGACCTGTGCCTCGTTCGGATCCCGGTCCGAGTTCTTGGCCAGCAGCACGCGGCCCTCCGCGACCGCTACGACGCTATCGCACACGTATGCGGGCGCTGGTGACGTGCATTAATGGCGATCCTAGTGAGAGCAGCCCTGATCGCAGCGACCCTCGCCGTCGTGGCCCCGTCGGCCGCCCAGGCCGCCCAGGCCGCCCAGGCCGCCGGGCCAAGCGTCGTCGACGCCGGCGCGGCCCGTTTCGAGGTGCTGACGCCCACGCTGATCCGGCTCGAGTACGCGCAGGACGGCCACTTCGAGAACCGGCCGACGATGACCGCCACGCGGTCGACGGTCTCCACAGCGCGCTTCACCGTTCGCCGCACACGCACGATGATCACGTTGAGAACGGCGAAGCTGACGCTCACATACCGCCTCCGTTCGGGTGCCGTTCAGCGCGTCCAACCTGACCCTCCGCATGGGTACGGGTACGGTCCACCCGACCGCGGCCGACGACACCGACAACCTCGGCGGCTGGCGCCGCGCCCTCGACCTTCTGTCCGCACCGGTCGCGCTCCATCCGGGCCTTCTGACCCGCGCCGGCTGGTACGTCCTCGACGACACCCGCACCGCACTCGTGACGGCGGCCGGGTTCGCGGTCCGGCCTGCCCACAGCGGGGCCTACCAGGACTGGTACCTGTTCTCCTACGGCCGTGACTACGCCGGCGCCCTGCGCGACCTCAGATCGCTGACCGGGCCGGCGCCGCTGCTCCCGCGGTCGGCCTTCGGCGTCTGGTTCTCGCGTTACTGGCCCTACTCCGAGACCGATTACCACGCGCTCCTGGCGCAGTTCCGGGCCAACCGCGTGCCGCTCGACACGCTGTCGGTCGACACCGATTTCAAGCGCGAGCTCGACCCCGCCGTGTCCGCGATCTACGCGCCGATCGCCGGCGCTCCGGGCCGGCCGTACGCGCTGGAACTCCTGGGAGTGGGACACGAGCCTGTTCCCGCGACCCGAAACGCTTCCTGAGCTGGGCGCACGGCCAGGGCCTGTCGGTCACGGTCAACATCCATCCCTCGATCTCGAGCAGCGACCCCAGGTATGCGGCGGCCGCCGCCCAGGCCGGCGGCCTGCCCGAGTCGAGCGGCACGTGCCAGATCCTGATGGCCGATCCGACGGGCAAGTGCCACGTGTTCGACTGGACCAATCCGCGCCAGGTCAGGGCCTACTTCGCGCTCCATCAGCCGTTCGCAGGCGACGGCGTCGACTTTTTCTGGCTCGACTGGTGCTGCGATGCCTCGAGCGCGAACGCTCCGGGGCTGACCGCCGACACGTGGATCAACTCGCTCTACGCCAAGCAGGAGCGCGCCCGTGGTCTGCGCTGGCTCGCGTTCGCGCGGGCCGGGGCGTCGTACAGCGCCGCGCTGCCTGACGACGGGGACGGGCAGAACGGCGGCACGGGCATCTTCGCCGAGCACCGGTACACGATCCAGTTCACCGGCGACACCTGCGCGACGTGGGCGATGCTCGGCTTCGAGGCCCGCTTCAGCGCCGAGGAGGGCAACGTCGGTCTCCCGTACGTGAGCGACGACATCGGCAGCTTCAACGGGCAGCCGTCGGCGGGCGTGTGCTCGGCGCAGACGGCGCTGCTGAACGAGCACCTCCCGGACGACCTGTACGCGCGGTGGGTCGCGTTCGGGACCTTCCAGCCGCTCGACCGCCTGCACTCCAACCACGGCGACCGTCTGCCGTGGCAGTACGGGCGCGCCGCGAACGCCGCCGCCGCGAGCTTCCTGCGCCTGCGCGAGGCGCTCGACCCCTACACCTACACGGTCGCCCGCCGCACCTATGACACCGGACTGCCGATCACCGGGGCGCTCTACCTCAGCTGGCCCGGGCAGGCGGGCGCCTACCAGCACCCGTCCGAGTACACGTTCGGCCCGAACGTGGTTGTCGAGCCGGTGACGGCGAGCGGCAATCCGGCCCCGGCGACGCTCTGGGTCCCACCCGGAAGCTGGGTCGACTACTTCACCGGCCAGAGGTTCCGCGGTCCGGAGGTCCGCTCCCTCGAGGTCCCGCTCGATCAGATGCCGGTGCTCGTCAGATCCGGTGCGGTCATCCCGACCCAGGCCTACGCGCCATCGACCAGGCCCGGCCCGAACCCGTCGCTGACGCTGACCGCCTATCCGGGCGCACGCGGCAGCTTCGTGCTCTACGACGATCAGGGGACCGGCTTCGGGTACACCCACGCGCGCGCGACGTGGACGCGGATCACCCACACCGAGCACGGCCGTCGCTCCACGGTGACGATCGGCGCGGCCCGCGGCCACTTCCCCGGCGCGCTGCAGCGCCGGGCGTGGGTGGTACGACTTGTCGGGGTCAGGCGGCCGAGCGCGGTCGAGATCGACGGACGCCGGACGCGCGCCTTCGCCTGGAGCGAGGGGACGCTGACCGTCAACACCGGACCTCGCGCGACCGACCGAGCGGTCACGATCACCGCGGGCTGACGCCGGTCACTTGCGCAGGTCGAGCCCGTCGTGCGGATCGCTCATCGCCATGTCACCGCCCAGTCTGCCGGGCTCATGCTTCGAGCAGCGAGCGTGAAGACCACGAGCCGGCCACGGCGGTGATGCGAAACCAGGCGCCCGGAGGCCCAGGTGGTCACGTCGCGGGCGCTTGGCGGGACGCCGCCGACCTCGAGCACGAGCCGCTCGCTGCGCTCGATCCGGAAGTAACCGCGCTCCATGTGCGCGGCGCGCGCGACGCCGAGATCGGGAAGTCGTAGCGAGAAGCGCTTCAGGTGGGGCGTGACGACGAACCCGTGCTCGAGCGCGGTGACGCCCGGCCAGGTGGATGGCCCCCATCACCATCCACGTCGGCTGCTCGGTGATCTGGCCCTCGTAGGTGCTGTAGAGCGGGATGCCGCAGCGGGCGGGCTGGTGGGCGTAGAACGCGTTGCACGCGTCGTCGATCGAGATCGTTCCGTCCCAGTGATCGGGGAACGCGTGCGCGTGGGCGGCGAGCGTGTTGCGCGTGTACTCGCTCCACGCGTAGCCGGCGGCGCCGGGTACGACCCCGTCGAGTTGCGACAGCGCCCACGTCAGCCATCCGTTGACGTCGAACCACACGCCGCCGACGTACTGGGAGGCTCCGTCGAACGCGCCGCCGGTCGGCGGCTCGGTCACGCCCGGGTCCCGGGCCGCGGGCGACAGGGCCGAGCCGATCTTGGCCGGGCCGTCGATCACCGCCGGGGCGCCGATGCCGGTGAGGAAGCGGCGGATGTTGTGCACGAGCACGGTGGCCTGCTGGGCGCTCGGGGCGCCGGCCAGGATCGCCCACGGCTGCGGCTCGCCGAAGATCGCCCCGTCGCCGATCGGCTTCGAGCCCGAGTAGCCGCGCAGGTACCAGCGTCCGGTCCACTCGCGCCGGAGCACGGCGACGAGCTGGCGGGCGCGGGCGCGCAGCTGGGCCGCGAACCGGTGGTCGCCGCGGAGATCGGCGAGCGCCGCGAGGCGCGGGTATGCGTAGGCGAGCTGCGCGGGCACGAGCATCGACTCGCTCATGTGAAGGAACGTGGCCGAGAAGTCCGACCAGTCGCCGTTGGTCCCGGCCAGGTACCCGCCGTTCGGACCGCGCAGCGACTCCTGGTGGCGGAACGCGATCTTGATGTGCTGCCAGATGCTCACCCGCCGGTGGCTGCCGTACAACGGCAGCTTCTCGGAGAAGAAGGCGACGTCGCGCGAGCCGAGCCCATACTCGGCGGAGGCGAGCAGAAGCCAGAAGTCGAGGTCGTCCGAGGTGCCGAGCGCGTTGTAGAGCGTGCACAGCGGGCCGGTGCCGTACGGGATGTCGTTGGCGTTGCTCGACTGCAGCGAGACCGTGTAGCGGAGGATCTCGCGTGCCATCGAGGGATCCGCGTAGACCATCGGGAGCAGGTAGTGAAGCCAGCTGCGCGACCCGAGGTTGAGCCCGGTCGAGTACTGGTAGTAGCCGCCCTGCGTGATCGTGTGGTGGCCACAGACCTCCTCATAGACCGATGCCGCGCGCAGCAGGTAGGCGTCCCACTGGAGCTCGCGCGCTACCCAGCGCCAGCGCGGGCCGAACGAGGCCTTGGGCAACCAGGCCCTCCACGCGCGCTCGCTGGCGGCGAACGGGTTCGCCGCGCGCCTGACGTGGCGGACGAGCCCGGGGATCTGTCCCGGGTGGGCGATCCCGTAGACGTAGCGCAGCGTGACCGACTGGCCGGCGCGCAGATGCAGCGGGGCGCGGAACGCGAACAGCGTCCGGCCCGGCGTGCCCTCGGGCGACGCCGGGGCCGTCGTGCCGCGGAGGCGATCCTGGCGCACGGCGGCGGGCGAGCCGCGGCCGCCGCTGCCGAAGAACGCATCGACCGAGGTCTCGTGACCGGCGAGCGGTCCGTGCAGCGACGCGGCGAAGATGCTCAGCGGACGCGTGTCGCCGTCGCCCGGCGCCTGGGCGACCGTGAGGGTTCGCTGGGCCGCGTTCCAATCGGGCACGCCGAGCCCGCGCGGCTTGGCCAGTGTCTGGTTGTACGGGTTGACGTCCCAGTACTCGAACCACGACACCCGCTCGGCATGCCGCGTCGTGTTGCGGATCGTCACGTCGTGGAGGAGGACCGGGTCGTTACCGAACGGCGCGTACACGTCCTCTCGCACCGCGACGCCGTCGGTCCGCAGCAGCCGCTGGTAGTAGCCGATCCCGAACCGCCGCTCCGTGGACGCCCCTGGCGGGCGGTCTAGATACAGGGTGCTGAGCGTGCGCCCGCCGACGTTGAGGTACCCATACCCACCGGCGTAGTGCTGGTGGGCCGGGTCGTAGCGGTTGGCCCACTGCGCGAGACGCGCCTGGCTCCACAGTTGCGTGTAGCCGTCGTTGAATGCGTCCGCGACGATGTTGTCGTTGCCCAGTTCATGCTGTGCCGCGGTGGCTCCGTTGAGCTCTGGCTGGCGCGCCCGAGGCGCCGTCTGCTCGTCCACCTCGTAGCGGAACGCGGGCATGCCGAAGCCGTCGACGAGCCAGCGCCCGAATGAGCCGCTGCCGTACGTCGAGGCGACGTCGGCGGGCGCACGATCGGCGGAGAGGCGAGCCGGCGCGGCCACGGCGGCCGTCGGGGTGAGCGCGGCGAGAAACGCGAGCATGAGAACGCGCGTCTTCATCGGTCGCAGAGCCTAACGGCGGGGTGTCCGCGCGGTTAGACTCGCGCTGGACTAGTTCGCACGACAGGAGGTCTCCATTGTCCAGCCTGCTCGACCTCACCGTTCAGGGTGACGTCGCGACGATCACCGATGAGTCGAAGCTGCCCCAGATCAAGCTGATGGGACCGCTCGAGCTCTACCGGCTGTGGGAGCGGCAGAGCTGGAGCTCCCACCAGATCGACCTGAGCCAGGACCGCCGGGATTGGGAGGCGATGTCCGACGATCTGCGCGAGGAGATGGCGTGGGGCCTGTCCGCGTTCTTCGTCGGGGAGGAGCGCGTCACCAACCAGTTCTCGGGTCTTGTGCTCGCGGCGGAGGACAAGCACGAGGAGGCGTTCCTGCTCACCCAGCAGGTCGACGAGGCCCGTCACGCGCAGCACTTCAACCGCCTCTATGAGGAGGTGTTCGCCTACGACGGCACCTTCGAGGACCGCCTCGACCGTGCGCGCGAGGACCTGACGGAGGATTACTTCAAGCTGTTCGACGGGTATCTGGTCGACGCGCACGAGGCGCTGCTCTCCAATCCGAGAGACGTCGGCGCCAAGGTCGACTTCGTCACCCTCTACCACATGGTGATCGAGGGCACGCTCGCGCTCACCGGCCAGTACTTCCAGACCGACAACATGGAGACCCGCGGGATCTTCCCCGGACACCTGAAGGCGTTCAACCTCATCAGCAAGGACGAGCATCGTCACGTCGCCTACGGCACATGGTTCCTCAAGAGCAAGGCTCGCGATCCAGAGCTCGCGCAGCGGATCCAGGACAAGCTCGTCGAGACGCTGCCGTCGGCCGCGGGCGTGCTCGTCCCGAAGGGTCACCAGGTCGGCGACGACTACGAGTACCTGGGGTACTCGGGACAGACGATGAACGAGTTCGCCTTCACAGCCCTCTCGCGCCGGCTCAAGGTGATCGGGGTCGGGCTGCCCGCGGTGACCGCGTAGCACCTCGCCGGCCACCCTCCGGCGGCTACACTGCCCGAGCCGATATGGGGGTTCGAAGAGGCGCAAAGGGGTCGTCGTTGCTTGCACGCGGGGACGACTCGGCGAGATCGCGCGCGGCCAAGCGGCTGCGAGTGCTCGGCATGCTCGTCGCCGCGCTCGTGGTGCTCGGGCCCGCGAGCGCGCTCGCCCAGTCGGCCGCGCAGCTGCGCGTCTCGGTCGGCGGCACGCTTGCTTCGGTACCGCGATCGTTCCTCGGCATCTCGGTGGAGACGAGCGAGCTTCCCTCCTACGAGCACTATCTGAACAGCTTCGCGCGGCTGCTCGATGTGCTGCGCCCGCCCGGCGCGAGTGCACCGGTCGTCCTCCGTGTTGGGGGCGAGAGCGCCGACAGCTCGTTCTGGGGCTCGAACCCGTGGGCGCTGGTAGCGGCCCCCTACCGACAGGCCCGCTACATCGACCTGACGCCGGCGTGGATGGCGCAGCTCGGCGCGCTGGTCCGCGCCGCCGGGCTGAAGGTGATCCTCGACCTCAATCTCGCCGCACATTCACCCCAGATGGCGGCCGAGGTGGCGCTCGCCGCGCGCAAGGCGCTGCCCTCGCGCAGCATCCAGGACTTCGAGATCGGGAATGAGCCCGACCTCTATCAGCACGGTTTGGTCGGGTTCACGCGGGCCGAGTCGAATGGCCCGAATGCGTGGGCGTTAAGCTTCGTCCCGGCCGACTACGTCACCTGGTTCGGGGCCTACGTGAGAGCGATCCGGGCCGTCATCCCGAACGCCGAGTTCGCCGGTCCGTCGGTCATCAGCCGCGCACCGCAGTGGGTGCGCGAGCTCGTCGGCTCCTCACAGGCCCGCAACGTCTCGCTGGTGACGGCCCACAACTACCCGCCGTTCGAGGGCTGCGCGTCGCCCGGAGATCCGAAATACCCCGTACCGGCCGGCTACCTCAAGGACTCGAACGCCCGCGGCGTGGCGCGTTCCGAGCGCTTCGTCGTGAAGGCGAGCAGCGCCCACGGGATCCCCGTACGACTCACCGAGGTCGGCTCGTCGGTGTGCGGTGGAATCGAGGGCCGAACTGACACCTTCGCCACCGCGCTGTGGGCACCCGACCTGTTCTTCCACCTGGTGCTGCAGGGCGTCGAAGGCGTCAACATCCACCTCCGAGCCGGGTATCTGAACAGCGCGCTTGGCTACGAGGCTTCGCAGATCTACGCCGAGCCTCTGTTCTACGGGATGGCGACGTTCGCGCGGACGCTCGGACCGGGCGCGCGGATCATGCGCGTCTCGCGCCACGGTGGGCTCAGCGAGCTGAAGGTCTGGGCGGTCCGGACGGGCAAGCGGCTGAACGTCCTCTACATCAACAAGTCGAGCCGCCCCGCCTACGTCAGGCTGGCCACGACCGCCACCGCCTCGGGCCGGCTCGAGCGCCTCGACGCGCCCTCGATCTCCGCCAACAGCACAGTGACGCTCGCCGGGCAGCGGCTCGGCGCGGGCGGGCACTGGCTCGGGCACCGCGACGCCAGGCCCGTGCCCGAGCACGGCGGCTTCTACCGAGTGTTCGTACCCGCGTTCTCCGCCGCGCTGCTGTCGGTTCCCGCGCGGTAGTTCCCCCCGAAGCGCCGTGTGGGAAGCCCACGATGTGGGGCTCACCGTCAGTCGGCAAAGTCGGTCGCGACGATGGACACCACGCAACTTGCCGATCGACGTCTACAACTGATGGCGACATCGAATGTCAGCCGACGGAATTTCATGGCCGCGGCGGGGGCGCTAGCCGCCGGCACGATGCTCCCGGCGCGGTCGGCCGGGGCGATCACACTTGGGCCCGTGAGCGCGAGCGCGTTCCCGAGCGCGCTCGGCTCGGGCGGCGCGCCGATGACCAACGCCGGGCTGGCCGCACTCGCGCGCAAGCACGGCCGAGGTGAGCCGATCATGTTCGTCGACCTCGCCGCCGTCGACCGCAACGCGAAGCTGATCCTCGACTTCGCACGCGCCAACCGCTGGCACGTGCGACCCGCGCTAAAGGTGTTCCAGTCGCCGCGGCTGTGCGCCTACATCTTGCATCTGCTCCCCGAGCCGCGCGGGCTCGTGTTCCACCTCCGCACCGTGGACCAGATCATGACCGCGGCGCCCGCCGGCACGGACCTGCTGATGGGCTACCCGCCGACACGGGGCGAGCTCCAGCACTACATGACCTCGGCGCCGCCCCGCGGCCAGCGTCCGCACCGGCTCACGCTGCTGGCGAGCTCACTCGAAATCCTCGAGGACATGGCGCGGCTGGCCAAGCACACGGCGCGGCCGGTGCCACTCCATCTAGGCCTCGAGTTCGACTCCGGAGAGGGGCGAGGCGGCTTTCACCATCCGGCTCAGATCACGGCCGCGATCAAGCTGCTGCGCCGCGAACGCAAAGTCCTGCGACTGAGGGCCGTCCTCTGCTATGACGGCCACGCCACGGCCACCGCCGCCGAGAGCTGGCGCACGTCCGTGGCCAAGCAGGCGAGCGGCTACCTCAAGGGCTACCTCGAGCACCTCCGCTCCGAGGGCGGCGACCTCTACGACGAAAAGACGCTGATCCGCAACGGACCCGGCAGCGCCAACTATCACAATTGGGCCGGCAAGCCCGAGATCAACGAGATCAGCCCGGGCTCCGCGTTCGTGTACGCGGGCTACCTGGCCAAGGGCTTCGACAACCAGGGGCTTGCGCGGGCGCTCACCCAGGCCGCGCCGGTGCTCAAGGACGTCGGGCCGTATCCGTCGACGCTATTCACCAAGGTGCCGATCCCGCCCATCACCGGCGAGGAGTACTTCCTCAAGGGGTCGACGTGGCCCGACCAGGGCGGGATCCAGCCCGCGTTCGTCTATCCGCGCGGCGTCAACGACGACGAGCGCGAGGGCGGTCGCTGCATGGTCTACGCGCCTCCGGGCGAGCTGAACACGTCGGACTACGTGCTCTGCTGGCCCAACCAGGGCGGTGACGGGATCGACTACTTCGGCGCCCTGAACGCCGTCCGCTCGGGCCATGTCGTTGACGCGTGGCCAACGTTCACGCGCTGGGGCACGATCAGCTGAGCGACTTGCGCATGTGCATCGAGGTCACCTCGTAGCCCGATGACTCGTACAGCGCCCGCGCGGTGCTGTTCGACCCGAACACGTTGAGGCCCATCGACGTGCCGCCGCGCGCGCCCACCTCTTGCTCGAGCGCGCTCAGCAGTGCGCGCCCGAGTCCGCGGCCGCGCGCCTCGCGCGCGACCTCGATCGAGTAGATCCAGGCGCCGCCCACCCCGTCGCGGTCGAGGTCGACCCATGCCGTCCCCACCGCGTCGCCGGCCCCTGTCTCCGCGACGACGATCAGCATCCCGTCCGTCCGAGCGCCAGCGGGCAACAGCCCGTCGGTCTGTTCGGCCGACAACGCCTCGGCCTCCTCCGCCCGCCAATCCCCGGCCCGCACGTGCTCGGCCGCGTACTCCCTGATCGCCTCGGCCCGGAAGGCGGCGAACTCCCCGTCGGTCATCGGCCGCAGCCGAACCTCGCTCATGGGTGGAGGATAAAGGCGCGTAGTGCGTGTCCGGTTGGCTCGGGTTGGAAATGGTGGGCGTGCCGGGTGCGGGTACCCCGCGCCTCGCGGCCACGCCTATTGGGGGATCGCGGGCGCGCGAGGTCTCATCGGGTCGTGCGACCCTGCGTAGATTCGCGGGTTCTACGAGGGTGTTGGGATCTCAGGGCTCATATACGAACCTGAGATCCCAAGGGCGAACCGGACACGCCAAAGGCGTTACGAAACTGACGCACAGACGGCACAAATGCGTCTTGTTCTGGCACAGCACACTGGCGCATCCTGATCTGCGTGTCTGAGACGCGCTGTTGGGCTGAGAGATTCGCAGGGGTATAATGAATGCATTATGAACGGCGGAGCGCATGGCAGGTTGAGTTCACCTCGGACGCTGAACGGTGGTTTATGGGTCTCGGGCCCGAGGACGCCAACAGAATTGCGGCTGGTTTCGACGAACTCGAGCGGACCGGCCCGGCGCTCGGTCGCCCATTCGTGGACTCGATCAAGGGCTCGCGCCACCACAACATGAAGGAGCTGAGGTCGATCGGAGGCCATCTGCGGGCGCTGTTCGCGTTCGACCCGAGGCGGCATGCGATCGTGCTTCTCGGAGGCGACAAGGCAGGACACTGGAAGGGCTGGTACGCCCGCAGCATTCCACGAGCCGACCGGCTCTTTGACGAACACCTACGAGGACTCGGAAGGGAGGGAGCATCGCCGACAAGACCACCAAGACCTGGCGGCAGGTCCGCGGACAGAGAGAGCTGAACGAGGCGCGGGTCGCCACCTACCGGCGGCTGATGGAGGCACAGACGCGGCTGGCCGAGCTGCGCCGCCGCCGGGGGATCAGCCAGGCGGCGATCGCGGACGCGCTCGCGGTCAGCCAGCCGAACATCTCGCGGATCGAGCGGGAGGACGATGTCTACCTGTCGACGCTGGCGCGCTACGTCGCGGCGCTCGGCGGCCACCTCGAGGTCACGGCCGTGTTCCCCGACGAGAGCGTGACCGTCATGCGCGCGCCCGACGACGCGGGCGCGCTCGCGTCCTGACGCGGGACGCCATCCAGGCCCGCCCCTCTACACTCGCCGCGATGTTCCGCCGGACGCTCCTGCTGCCCGCGGTCGGCGTGATCCTCGCGGGCGCCGTCGCGGCGGGCTGCGGATCCTCGGGATCCTCGAACACGTCCACGTCCACGTCCACGACGACGACGGCGCCGGCCAAGCCGGTCGCTGGGCCGGTGATCGGCGTGACCTTTGACGGCCCGGTGCTGTACCCGAATGTCGACCTCTCCCAACAGGTGAACCGCGCCGTGGCGAGCGGGGTCGAGAGCCTGCGGGTCGCGATCAACTGGGCCGAGCTCCAGCCCTACCGGACGCCGAGCGACGTCCCCGCCAGCCAGCGGTCGTTGTTCGTGACCGCGGGAGGGGTGCCCACCCGGTTTGCCGGGCTCGACCGGCTTGTCGCATTGGCCGCGCAGCGGCATCTCCCGCTCCTGCCGGTGCTCGAGTACACGCCGACCTGGGACGCGACGCATCCGGGCAACCTCGCCTCGCCGCCGAAGGACACGGCTCCGTATGCCGCGGCTCTGACCGCGCTGATCGACCGCTATGGGCCGAACGGCACGTTCTGGAGCGCGCATCCGCAGATCCCCAAGGTGCCGATCCGGATGTGGCAGGTCTGGAACGAGCCGCACTTCGTCAGCTATTGGACGACGCAGCCGTTCGCGGCCTCATACGTGGCGCTCCTGCAGGCGGCGCACGCCGCGATCAAGGCCGCCGACCCAGGCGCCACGGTCGTGCTGGCCGGCCTGGCCGACTTCTCGTGGCGCTACCTGGAGCAGATCTACCGAATCCCGAACGCGCGCGGCCTGTTCGACATCGTCGCGATCCACCCGTACACAGCCACGCCCCAGGGGGTGATCACGATCCTCCAGCGCGCCCGGCAGGTGATGGACCGCAACGGCGACAGCGCCAAGCCGATCCTCGCCACCGAGATCACATGGCCGTCGTCGGAGGGCAAGGCGCCGCCGCAGTTCGGCGTATCGACGACCGAGCCCCAGCAGGCCCGCCGCCTGGCGCAGGTCATGCCGCTCCTGAGCGCCAACGCTTCGAAGCTCGGGCTGATGGGCTTCTACTGGTACACGTGGATGGGCAACGAGACGCCGGGCAAGCATGCGTACGGCTTTGACTTCGCCGGACTCGAGAAGTACGTAGGCGGCGCGGTCAGCGCGAAGCCCGCACTCGGCGCATTCACGCAGCATGCCCTCCAGATCGAGCGTTGCACGCGCAAGGCGACCGCGACGAGCTGCGCCTAGGCGCCGTACAGCGACATGTCCGACGCCAAGGCGCGGAGCCGGTCGGCGCCGTGGTGGCGGCGCTTGGCCGCATAGAGCGCGCGGTCGGCGGCGCGGTAGAGCGAGTCGAGATCGCGACCGGAGCCAGGGGCCGTACCGATACCGATCGAGTGTGGCGCCCGCGGCTCGCAGGCCCTGCGTATGCGCTCGGCCACGCGGCGAGCGTCGTGAACGTCAGAGGCGGCGAGAAGGACGGCGAACTCGTCGCCTCCGATCCGCGCAAATGAGTCGATCGGGCGCAGCGTGCGCCGGATCGTCTCGGCGACCCACACCAGCTGGTTGTCTCCCGCGAGGTGACCGCGGGTGTCGTTGTAGGACTTGAACTCGTCGAGGTCGATGATCAGGAGGGCGAGTGGGGTGTCGTGCCGGTCGAGTGCCGAGAGGCCGCGGATCGCGGCTTGGTTGAAGCCCCGCCGGTTCAGAGCGCCGGTGAGCGGATCGGTGATCGACGCCTCGGCCAGCCTGCGCCGGCTGTAGGCATGGTTGCGTGCCTGCCACCAGCTCATCAGCGCGACGCCGCCGAGGCCGCCGAGCACGAGCAGCGTGGAGCGCCAGCTCTCGCCGTAGACCGCCGCGAGCCCGACGTATCCGGACAGCGTGAGCGCGGCGATCAGGTTGACCGACCAGGTGGGGTAGGACGCGCCGACGAACACGACCGGCACGAACAGGAGGGCGATGAATGGACTCGCCGGACCACCGTCGTGGACGGCGACGAACCCGACCAGGAGGACGTCGAGCAGCGTCCAGATGAAGAACGCCGCCTCGCGCCAGCGCGAGTGGACGATCCGCCGCCAGGGCAGTACGAACGCCATGAACCCGGAGATCAGAGTCAGAACCCATGCTGTAACGAGGATCGCCCGTCGCGCGGGAGGACTCGTGAGCGCATAGATCAGCGCAGGAATGCAGACGACGACGGTGACCCAGGCCCCGGCTCGCGCCGTCTTGACGCGGAAGTCCGCCTCGTCCGGGTCCAGAGATGTCCGGGCGTCCAATTCCCGGCTTGGTGAGACCGACGTCAGGTGGTCGTTCATCTCTGTGGGCACGGGACCAGGGTTGTAGACAGGGCTTACGAGTATGAGATCGGCGGGGCGACCCGGTCCTTCGCCCGTGGGAGCCCCCCGACCGCGTCAGGGTTTTGCCGCGCTCCGGAAGGCCGTCCGGGCGGGCGCCGCTCGACCGGCCCCGAAGCGGAGACTCACTTCGGTGGGAAGTAGTCGCTCGCCGTCGTCGCCGTGCGGATCAGCGGGCGGTGTGGGCCCGTGACCCGGTAGACGGCGTTGTGGACGAGCATAGCCGCGTACTGCGGCCAGTAGTGGGCCACCGGCGGCGCGCCGGGCCGGCACGTGCCGCCCGATCCTCCGGGGTTCGAGAACCACAGGAAGCCGTCGTTCCACTTGTAGCCCGTGTCGGTGGAGAAGGGCCCGAGTCCGCGACCGGGCGGGTTGCACAGCACCTCGTTCCCGTGCTGGGCGCGATTGGCGGGCACGAGCGGCCCGCGGCCGTTCTCGCCCGTGTTGATCACGAAGTGCACGCCGCCGAGGGCCCGGGCGATCTGTTGTCCGTAGTGGAGCTCGGTCGTGGTCCAGTCGAAGTGGGTTGCGTTGAGGAAGAACCCCTGTGCGTCGTGGACTCCCGCCCCGCGGAGCAGCCGCACCTCCTGGGGCCATGGCTTCGCGTCTGCGGCGCCGGCGTCCAGGTAGAGGACGACGTGCGGATCCTGCTCGAGCCGGTCGACGGCCCACTTCAGCTCGTCGTGGAGGCGGACGTAGACTCCGTGGTGGGAGAGGCAGCCGGTGGTGATGAGCGAGTCGATCTCGAAGAACATGACCACCTTGAAGTTGCCGATTCCCCTGGCCAGCAGGTCGATCCAGCGCCGGTACCGGTTGACGAAGGCCGGCGAATCGGAATGCCCTTGCGCGCAGTGGCCGTGGACGAGCGAATAGGTGGAGAGCTGCACCGCGGTTCCGGGCTGTTGCGCCTGGGTCCATTGCAGGTAGCCGGCTACCAGGTGCTCCGGATTGGGCTCGTTCCAGAACCAGAACCGGCGGGCACCCGGGGCGTTTGCGATCACGCCGAGAGCGCGGGCGATGCCGGGACTGACCGCGCGCAGCGCCCTCGCGGCGATGCCGGCCGGCGAGGTCTCGCCCGCGACGAAGAAGTGCGCGTTCTCGAGCACGTTGCCGTCGGTCGGCGCAGGGGTGAGCGCCAGCGGATTGCTTTGGTCCCGGGCCTGGAGCGGGTCATCGCGGAGGATGTTGACCGGAACCTGGTGGGGGGCGGCAAGCGTCTGGGGGAAGGAACCGAACAGGTAGGCCGTCGCGTGGACGGGCGGGGCCTGCATCCCCAGGTCATAGACGTGGACCCGGAAGCTGTAGTCGGACTGGCCCGGTAGGAACGTGGCCAGGCTGTTCGGGATGACGTCGAAATCCTTGTGGTCGAGCGCTGACGCCTGCCGCACGCCGTAGCGGATCCATTCGGTCGGCACGGCGTTCGTGCGGTGGATCGTCAGCGTCACGTAGCCCTGGTTCTCGTGCCCCGTGTACTGAGACTGCGTGAAATAGACCTTGCCGGGCAGCGTCACGTTGCTTGTGACGGCGCCCATCGCAGGGCTGCTCATCAGCACAAGCGCCGCGGTCGCTACGAGGAATGTCAAGGTCTTTCGCATGGTGTTGGGGATGCCGCAGACCCCACACATGCGCCGCACCTTCAGTTTGCGCCGCGTGGGTCATACCGAGCGTGTGGCCCGCTGGCTTTGCACTTCGTCCTACGCGTCAGGTCGGCTGGGTGGGCCGCTGCTTGAGATTCAGGTGCGAGGACTGGACGATGGTTAGACTCGCGCCGAAGCCAAATGGCACGCTCGCTGAGGGGAAAGAGGGTCCTGATCGCGGTCGCGCTTGCGGCTGCCGCGACATCGGCGGTGGCGGCGAGCGGAGCGGCGCCGGTCCGCGTCAGCGAGCGCTCGGTGTACGCGCTGGCCAACCGCTGCTTCTCGGTCCACTCGGCCGGCGGGCGGGTCAGTGGCCCGTACTACCTCGAGCCGACCGGACTCGGCACGTTCATGCTGTACGACCGCGGGGGCCGGTTGCGCGCTGCCTCAGGCGGAACCACGGCCACCGCGGGGCCGCAGGCGCAGTGGCGGATCACACCGGACCGAGCGCGAACGGCCTACGAGATCCGCGCGACCGCAGCCGGCGAGGAGCTCCCGGGCGCGCCCTTCACCCTCCGCCCGGGATCGGGCTGCCGCCGGTTCCCGGAGGCGGGACTCGACGCGACCGGAAGTACGTTCCGCGGCACCAACCGCAACGGGACCGTGTTCGGGTTCGTCGACGATCACCTGCACATCACCGGCGACATGCGGGCCGGTGGCGATGTGATCTCCGGGCAGGCGTTCAACCGCTTCGGGATCGTCCAGGCGCTCGGTCAGGACGCCAAGATCCACGGTAAGAACGGAAGCCTCGACCTGACCGGCAACCTGCTTCGAACCGGGGTCCCGGTCGGCACCCACGACACGCACGGATGGCCGACGTTCACCGGGTGGCCGACCTACAACTCACAGACGCATCAGCAGGTGTACTGGGGGTGGCTCAAGCGGGCGTGGGAGGGGGGCGAGCGGCTGATCGTCGCGCAAACGGTGGATGACCGTGGACTCTGCCGGCTCGTGCCGCGCCGGCGGTTCACGTGCAACGAGACCCGCTCGATCGAGAACCAGATCGCTCGGCTCAAGCAGATGCAGACCTACATCGACGCCCAGTCCGGCGGGCCCGGCAAGGGGTTCTTCCGGATCGTCTATAGCCCGGCACAAGCGCGGCGGGTGATCGAGAGCGGGAAGCTGGCCGTGATCATCGGGATCGAGTCCTCCGACCTGCTCGGGTGCGGCGTGCGGGAGGGCAAGGCCCAGTGCACGCGGGCCGAGATCGACCAACGGCTCGCGCATTACATCCGGCTGGGCGTCCGCGGCATGTTCGTCGCCCACTGGGTCAACAACGCATTCAGCGGTGCGGCGCTCGAGGGCGGCGTAAAGGGGCTGTTCATCAACATCCTCAACCGCTTCTCGACCGGCAGCTACTTCAAGACCGGGCCGTGTCCGGGCAAGGGCCAGGGAGTGGAGATGCAGACGCTCAGCCAGGGCACGCTGAAGCTGCTGTCGGCGTTCTTCCCAGCGGCGACGCGGCTGGCCGAGCACGGTATGCCGAGCTACCCGGCCGGCCTGCAGTGCAACACCGAGGGGTTGACACCGCTCGGCCGCTACCTGATCTCCCGTCTGATCGCGAACCACATGCTGATCGAGGTCGACCACCTGAGCGAACGCGCGCGTGACACCCTGCTCGGGATCGCGGCCAAGGCGCACTACCCGCTGATCTCGAGCCACAATGGGACCGGCGGCACGTGGACACCCGCCGAGCTGGTGAAGCTGTTCCGCCTCGGCGGCTTTGCCGCGGTGACGCCCGACGTCGCTCCGAAGCTCGTTCAGAAGATCCTGAAGATGGGGCGGTACAAGCCAGGCTTTGGCGTTGGCCTCGGGACCGACACGAACGGCCTCGGATCGCAGCCCGGCCCGCCACCGGATGCCAAGCAGCATCCTCTGCACTACCCGTTCACGCTGCTCGAATGTCACGTCACGTTCGCGCGTGAGCAGACGGGGACGCGCACGTTTGACCTTAACCGAGACGGCGTCGCCCAATACGGGCTGCTCCCCGACCTATTCGGCGATATGCAGCGTACGAGCGCCGGACGCAGGGCCCTGGGGATGCTGTTCCACTCGGCCGAGGCGTATCTGGAGACGTGGCAGCGCGCGTTCGCGCACGGCCATTGACACCCGGCGAGCGCCTCTGCTAGAACGGCTGAGCGGCCCGCGTGGAGGCCGCAGCAGCGAGGGAGGTTGGGAATGAAGCGCCGTCTGCTGGGTGTCCTGGTGTGCCTTGGCCTGCTCGCGTCCGCTGGCGCGGGCGCGGCACGGGCGACGGTCGCACCCGATCCGCCGGGAGTCCAGAGCTACTTCGATCTGGCCCGGAAGGACTGTGTCGGAACGGCGCGCAACACCAGCTCGAAGGTCTGGTTCACGGTCGCCGACGGAGTCCTCTCCGATGTCTACTGGCCGACCGTCGACGCGACCAACGTCCACACGCTGCAGTACCTGGTGACCGACGGCAGCACGTTCACGGACCTGCAGACGCGGGACATGAGCTATCGGGTGAGGCCGTCGCAAACCGGGATGTCGTGCACCGTGACCGCCGCCAGCAGCGCGCACAACTACCGGATCGTCACCACCTACATCGCCGATCCGGCGCGCGACGCGGTTGTGATGAGCATCCAATTCCACGGCCCCAAGAGCGATCACGTCTACGTGCGGCTCGACCCGCTGGCCGGCGGCACGGGTGGCGGCGGGACCGCCAACGCGGGCGCAAACAGCGCCGAGCTCGTGCCGTCCGGCGGACAGGTGCCCGTGGCCTTGAACACCAACACGACGACGACCGCCGTCAACCGCGATTACGCAGTGCCGACCTACGAGGCGCTGCGCGCGTCGACGCCGTTCTCGAGCGCGAGCGTCGGCTACGCGGGAACCGCGAGCGACGGCGTCAGCATGCTCGACTCCGATCACAGCCTTACGAGCTACGACTCGGCTCCCGACGGTCACGTGGCGCTCACCGCCGGCCTCGCGCTGCAGCACAACCGCCGAGTCACGCTGGCGCTCGGCTTCGGCTCCACCGAGGCCAGCGCGCTGCAGACGGCGGGCACCGCGGCCGGGCAGCCGTTCCACGCAGCCCGCCAGCGCTACGAGCAGCAATGGCATCGGTACGACGCGGGCCTGCACCGTCCGAGCCGCCGGATCGGCCGGGGCGCGGTGGAGCAGTACTACCGGTCGGTCAACGTCGTGAAGGCGAGCGAGGACAAGACCTTCGCCGGGGCGATCGCCGCCGGCCTCGCGTCGCCGTGGGGGCAGTCGGTGCCTGCCAACACCGCGCCGGGCGGCAAGCCGATGTACTTCGGCTCCTACCGTGAGGTGTTCGCCCGCGATCTGTACGAGGCGTTCACCGGATTGCTGGTGGCGGGAGACATCGGCACGGCGCGCGACGCGACGCGCTTCCTGTTCGACCGCCAGCAGCAGGCGGACGGCTCGATGCCGCGCAACTCGCTGGAGAACGGCAAGCCCGCGCCCGACACGGGCGGCCTGCAGCTCGACGAGACCTCGTACCCGATCCTGATGGCGTGGCAGTCGGGCCTGGCCGGTGATGCCGGCCTGTACCGCGATCACATCGTCCCGGCGGCGGATTTCCTCGTCGCGCACGGGCCCTCGGACGGCGTCGAGCGCTGGGAGGAGCAGAACGGGTACTCGCCGTCGACGATCGCGGCCGAGATCGCTGGCCTGACCGCGGCGGCGCACATCGCTGCCAGGCACCACGATCCGGTCCGCTCGCGGATATACCAGGCGACCGCCGATCAGTTCGCCCGGAGCATCAAGGGCTGGACGGTCACGACGACCGGGCCCTACGCGCCCAGGTACTTCATCCGTGTCTCGAAGACCGGGGACCCGAACGCCGCGATCAGCTACAGCCTCGGCAACGGCAGCATCACCGCCGACCAGCGCTCGGTCGTCGACGCCGGCTTCCTCGAGCTCGTTCGGCTGGGGATCCTCCCCGCCTCAGATCCAGACGTGAGGGCCTCGGTCGGCGTGGTCGATCAGGTGATCGAGCGCCAGACGATCCGCGGTGCCGGGTTCTACCGCTACGGCACGAGCGCGCAGGGCTCCGAGGACGGGTATGGAGACTGCTTCGAGCCCGATGCCACCAGCTGCTCGCCGACCGGCGCGCCGTGGCCACCGACGGACAGCGGCTCGGGCCATCTGTGGCCGGTGCTGGCAGGCGAGCACGGCGAGTACGACGTCGCCGCCGGTCACGCGTCGGCCGCGTCGGCGCTGCTCGGCGCGATGGCGGCGATGACCTCCGGGCACTACCTCGAGCCTGAGCAGGCCTGGGAGGACCCGGCGCTCCCGGCCTCGCCGTACGGCTCTGATCCGGCCACCGCCTCGATCGGATTCGCCCCGGGCCGTCCCGCCGGCTCCGCCAGCCCGCTCACCTGGGCCCAGGCGCAGTACGCGCGCCTCGCCCTGGCGCTCGGCTCGGGCCGCGACCTCGAGACGCCGGCGATCGTCCGGGATCGCTACGTCGTCGCGGGGATGCCGGGAACGCTCCCGGTGACGGTGGCGTCGCCCGCCGACGGCGCCACCGTGAACAGCTCGACTGTCACGGTCACCGGCACCACCACCCGCGGTGCGCGGGTCGACGCGGCCGCCTCGGACTCGACCGGTGGCACCGCGTCGACCGCGTCGACCACGGCCGATCACTCGGGCAACTGGTCCCTGCAGCTGCCCGTCGGGTTCGGCGCCACCACGATCACGGTGACGGCCACTCGCGGCGGGAGCACGGGCTACGACCAGCTCTCGGTCCACAACCTCGCGCTGCCGGGCACCACCGAGCTTGATGTCACCGACCCGACGGGCGACGACAACGGCCCGGGTACCTACCAGTACCCGACCAGCGGCGACTTCCAGCCCGGTGCGTTCGACCTGACCAGGTTCAGGGTGACGCAGGACGACGCCAACGTGTACGTCCAGGCCACGATCGCCAACCTCGCGGCGACGTTCGGCAATCCATTCGGCGCCCAACTGCTCGACGTGTTCGTCCACGATCCGGGAGCGACCACGACCTCGACCCAGCCTCCGTTCGCGTCGCGGAACTTTTCGATCGCGAGCTCGGGCGCCTGGAGCGAGCGGATCGAAGTCCAGGGCTTCGCCGACCCCGTCTGGGTGAACCCCGGCGGATCATCGCTCGGAGCGCTCCAAACGGTGGTCGATAACTCGCGCGGCACGGTGACGCTGATCCTTCCCAAGAGCGCCTTCGGCACCGTGGGCAGCGGCTGGGTGTTCACAGTCACGCTCACCGGACAGGACGGCTTCAGCGGCGACCAGGCGCGTGGGTTCGATCCCACGCCGCAACCGTTCCTGTTCGGCGTGTGCGCGCCGGGCGGGATGAGCCCAATCTGCTCGGTCGGCCCGGGGAGCGTGCCGAAGGTGATCGACACGATCCCACCGTCCGGCGTGATGCAGTCGACCGAGCTCGACCCGACGAAGGGTCCGGTGGTGCTCCAGGGCGTGGCGGTTCCGTAGCCGGCCGGGCTAACTCGCGCAGGCGACGCCGTCGGCGGTCATGCCGGTCGGCAGGCAGGGCAACACGGACGGCGGTCGCCAGCTCGTGCCGCTGAGGATGCCGGCGACGTTGACCGGCTTGTACAGGCGCATGATCAGGCGGAAGGCGCGGCCGGCCGGGGAGGGGAGCCAGTTGCCGCGCTGCAGCGCGTTTGTCGGCTTGTTCGGCTGGATGTAGATGTCGAGGGTGCCGTCGGCGTTGTAGTGCACGTGCGAGCGATTGTTGATCAGGTACACGTGCGCCTTGTTGGGGACGAAGAAGCCGTGTGAGTCGTACAGCGTCATCGACCAGAAGGCGCGAACCGGGAAGGGGAGGTACTGCTTGGAGAAGTGAGCGACGTAGCGCTTGGTTCCGGTCAGCGGCTGGAGGTTGTGGTCGGTGATCGTGAACGGGTAGATCGCCAGCGATGAGACGGGCGCCCCGAGGCCGATCTTGTCGACGACCGCCCGGCCGGCGTAATCGGTCCCGTAGCGACCTGTGCGCGAGACCAACCAGCCGTTGTCCTTGGCTGCGCCCTGGATGAACTTCTGGTCGAGGTCGGACGTCACCTGCTTCGCACCGGCCGCGACGGCGGCCCCAAGACCGGCCCGCGTTGCCGCGCTGAGCCCGGACTCGCCGCTCGGGTGACGGCCCGGGCCGATGCCGACCGAGGCGAGTTGAGAGAGCAGCGGCCGGTCGCGCGCCGGCGGCGGGAACAGCTTCAACTGGTCGCCCAGGGCGTCGAAGAAGGCGAGGGGATTGGCGTGTGGGCCGGTCCCCGGCACCTTGTACTTGAACGATTTGCGATCCGGATGGCGCGGCTTCCGTGGCCGGTAGTTCGTGCCCCACCGGTTCAGCGGGGTGATCGAGTACTCGTTCTGGATCCGCACCACGTTCGGCGTGTCCGCCGCGTCCTTGATGTACGTGCGGCCGATTACCCAGACCCGCGTTTGGGGCGAGTTGATCCGGCGGACGCCATGGGGCAGGTGGCCGTGCCAGCGCGGCGAGACGATCGCGTAGTCGCCCGCTGGATAGCCGACGGATCCGATCGCGGCGAAGTTCTCCGTGTACGGATCGAGCAGTTCGAACACGACGAAGCGGCCGTGGACGACGGGCATGTGCATGATCATCGGCTGGCGCGAGAGGTCGAGCCATGCCATTGAGTAGAGGGTGTCGCGGTTCGGCGCCACGACGGTCTTGTCCGTCGGGTTCGTGAACCGGCGAAAGTGGCTGAACTGGTTGACCGGACCGCCGCCCTTTCCGTCCGGGACATTGACGCTCGTGGCGGTGCGGAACACCCGGTTGGTGTCGAGCAGCGGGATCCCGTAGACGTAGGCCTGCACGCCGAGCGTCAGCGCCCGCTTATAGGCGGCCGTGCTCTGGAGGCCGGCGCTCGGGTGGACCGGGGCCGCGCCGGCCGCCGGAAGCACCCGCAGCAGCCCGAACAGGCCGGCCAGGGCCAGCAGCCATGCGGTTCGTCGCAGGGTCATGCGACGCTTGACGCGGGCGGTCCCGCGACGCGCAACCAGACGGTCTCGAGCGTCGCGATCGCGGTGTCGCGGTCGCCCGGGGGCTCGTGGCCGAACTCGGCGAGCAGATAGGCCTCGTTCATCAGCGTCAGCGCCCGAGCCAGAGCCAGCGTGTCCGGAACCTCCAGCGCCCCGGTCTGGACAAGTCGGTCGAGCGTCTGGGCTGTGATCACGATGAACGCCTCGATCGAGCCGCGGTAGGCGCGCTCGATCCGCTCGTCGGTCGCGGCCGCCTCGGCGATCGCGCGCACCAGCGGCCCGTTGGCGACGAAGAAGTCGACGATCCCGACCAGGCCGGCGTGAGCGGGAGCGGGGAAGTTCGCACCTGCCTGAAGGCTCCACTGCCGGCCGACCTCGATCAGTTCCTGCCCGACATCGGCGAACAGCCGCAGGACGAGGTCGGTGGTGTCGTCAAAGTGGCGGTAGAAGGCGGTCCTGGTCAGGCCGGTCTGGGCCATCACGACGTCGACCGTAAGGTCACGATAGGGGCTCTCGCGCAGGAAACGGTCGGTCGCGGCGAGGATCTCGCGCCGGGTGCTCTCACGTTGCTCGCGATGGCGTGTGCGCTGAGCGGCCGAACTCATGAACGTCGATCATACCACCGTGTGTGACAGGGTGTTTGACAAGGTGTCACGAGTCATCTATAAGTTGTGCCGTGCTGTCAGACAGCGTGTCACTGAGGGCCATGGTGGCCGTCGCGACCTTCCTTGTTCCCGCGGGCGCAGCCGCGACGGCGGGCGCGAGCGGCAAGACCTTCTCGTCCCGGCCGGTGGCGCCGGCGGCGAAGCCGGTGACTCCGGTCACGATCTCGCCGGAGCCAGGGACTCCCGACGCATCGCCGGACACTCAGATCAGCATTCTCGGCGTATCGCCGAGCCGGATCGACTCGGTGCGAGTCGTCGGCTCGGCCAGCGGACTTGTGAGGGGCGCGTTCCATGCGTACAGCGGCCGGCGGGGGGCGAGTTTCGTCCTGCGCCGGCCGCTCACGCAGGGCGAGCGGGTCGACGTGACGATCCGGATCGCCGCGCGCAGGCCGATCGCGTACCGGTTCACGGTCGCGCGGCTGGCTCCTGTGCCGCCCGTGCTCGACATCCCGGTGCAGCAGCCGACCAAGCTCGACCACTTCGTCTCGGAGCCGAGCCTGCTGCCACCGCGGATCGCGGTCGGCCGCGGGTCGGCGTCCGGCGATGTGTTTCTCGCGCCGCTGCCCTCGCCGATCATCCATCCCGAAAGCAACAACGCGCTGACGATCAATCCCGTCGGGCCGGGCGGCCCGATGATCCTCGACGGTAACGGCCGGCTCGTGTGGTTCAAGCAGCTGCCGGAGCCGCTGGTGGCGGCCAACTTCCGCCCCCAGCGATTCGACGGCCGCGAGGTCCTGACCTGGTGGCAGGGCAAGGTCACGATCGCGGCCTTCGGCCTCGGCGAGGGCGTGATCGCCGACACGCGCTACCACACGCTCAGGACCGTTCACACCGGCAACGGATACGAGGCCGACATCCATGAGTTCAAGCTCACCTCGTCGGGCGACGCGCTGTTCACGGCCAACTCGCTGGTCATGATCCATCTCCCTGGGACGGCCCCCGGCAAACTCTCGCCGATGCTCGACTCGATCCTCCAGGAGGTCGACGTCCGCACCGGGCTCGTCGTCTGGGAGTGGCACGGTCTCGGGCACATTCCGCTCAGCGACTCCTATGCGACGCCCGCCACCAGCGCCTACTTCGACGCCTACCACCTGAACTCGATCGAGCCGGTGCCGGGCAACCGCCTGCTCGTGTCGGCGCGCGATACCAGCGCGGTCTACGAGATCGATCGCACCACCGGGCACGTGATCTGGACGCTCGGCGGCAGGGCGAGCAGCTTCAGGCTCGGTCCGGGGGCGCGCTTCTGGTTCCAGCACGACGCGTCGCTGCTGCCCGGTAACCGAGTGAGCCTGTTCGACGACGAGGCAGGGCCGCCGATCTTCGCGCCCTACTCGCGCGGACTGGTCCTCGGGCTTGACGCCAAGCACCACACCGCCCGCGTCGTCCACGCCTATCGGCTCCCCGGCACGGTCGCGCCGGCCTCCAGCGAGGGCAGCTTCCAGACCCTCCCCAACCACAACGTGTTCGTCGGCTTCGGCGCCTCGCGCTATTTCTCGGAGTTCTCGGCCGACGGCTCGATCAGGTTCGAGGCGACTCTGCCCCAGGACGACGGGAGCTACCGCGAGTTCGCCTACCCGTGGCACGCCACGCCGACGACGCGGCCGGCGCTGGCCGTGAAGCGGACCTCGAGCGGGCACGTCTCGCTCTACGCGAGCTGGAACGGCGCCACCACGGTCGCCCGCTGGCAGGTGCTCGCGGACGGTAAGCCGGTGGCCACGGTGCGCGACGGGAGCTTCGAAACGCGGATCGACCTCAGCAGCAGCGCGAACACGTTCGCGGTGCGGGCGCTGAGCTCGACCGGCAAGGTCCTCGCACGGTCCCCGGAGGTGCACCCGTCGTGACCCGCCGTCTGACGGTGCTCGGGAGCCTCCTGGTGGCGCTGGCTGCGGCCGGCCCGGCCACGGCTGCGCAGGGCATCCACAAGATCAAGCACATCGTGATCATCATGCAGGAGAACCGGTCGTTCGACAATTACTTCGGGACCTACCCCGGCGCCGACGGGATCCCGATGCGCCACGGCGTGCCGATCGCCTGTGTCCCCGATCCGATGCGCCACGACTGCAAGCGGCCGTACCACGACACCAAGGACGTCGACAACGGCGGTCCGCACGAGCAGAACGCGTTCACCACCGACTACGACAACGGGAAGATGGACGGGTTCATCAAGGCGCGCGAGACGTGCGGCAACCCGCTCGACCCGAGGGACTGCATCCCGACCATCCCGCCCGACATGATGGGCTACCACAACCAGCACGAGATCCCGAACTACTGGGCCTACGCGCGTGACTTCGTGCTCCAGGACCACATGTTCGAGCCCAACGCATCGTGGAGCCTGCCCTCGCACCTGTACATGGTCTCCGAGTGGTCGGCCAAGTGCCTCAAGGCTGGCGACCCGTTCAGTTGCACGTCCAACATCGAGGTTCCGGGGCTGCCGACCGACATCGGGCCGCCCCACGACAACGCGCCGCCGGACTATGCGTGGACCGATATGACCTACCTGCTGCACAAGCACCACGTGAGCTGGGGCTACTACATCAAGAAGGGCCCGGAGCCCGACTGCGAGAGCGCCAAGATGTTCTGCCAGTACCAGGCTCAGGACCCGCGCACTCCCGGAATCTGGAACCCGCTCCCGAGCTTCGACACCGTGCGCCAGGACAACCAGCTCACCGACATCCGTGATACGAGCGCGTTCTACGCGGCCGCGAAGGCAGGCAAGCTGCCGGCCGTCTCATGGGTGATCCCGAACGGGATCGTGAGCGAGCACCCGACCTCTTCGATCAAGAAGGGCCAGGCCTACGTGACCGGCCTGATCAACGCGATCGGGCACAGCAAGGACTGGAAGAGCACGGCGATCATCCTGGCTTGGGACGATTGGGGAGGGTTCTACGACCATGTCCGCCCGCCCAGGATCGACGCTCTCGGTTATGGCTTCCGCGTCCCGGCGCTCGTAATCAGCCCGTACGCGCGGCGCCACATGATCGACCACCAGCGGCTGAGCTTCGATGCCTACAACAAGTTCATCGAGGACGACTTCCTCGGCGGTCAGCGGCTCAACCCGAAGACCGACGGCCGTCCCGACCCGCGACCCGACGTGCGCGAGAACGCACGCGGCCTCGGCAACCTGGTCAAGGACTTCAACTTCTCCCAGACGCCGCGTTCCCCCGTGTTCCTGCCGACCTACCCGACGAGGGCGAAATGAGCATCGAACCAACACCCGTGCAGATCCAGCGGCTGGCCTCGTCCTCCTCCGAGGACTCGGGCCCCGTCGTGATGCTGAACCTGCTGCGCTTCAAGGACCGCGCCGATGGGATCGACGCCGCCGACGGAATCACAGGCGTCGAGGCGTATGCGCGCTACGGAGCCGCGGTGCAGGAGCACCTCTCCCGCGTGGGCGGTCGGCTCCTGATCGCGCTCGACGCCGAGGAGTCGGTGATCGGGCCGGTCGACGGTGAGTGGGACATGGTGCTGCTGGCCGAGTACCCATCCCGCCAGGCGTTTCTCGAGATGACGAGCGACCCCGCGTACCTCGAGGTCCACGGGCATCGTGCCGCGGCCCTCGCCGACTCTCGGCTGGTCGCGTGCCGGCCGATCGTCGCCTGAGGGCGCGCCCCGCTAGCGTGAGGAGGCGTGGATCGATGCCGCATCCTGCTCGTGTCTGGAAGCCTGCGTGAGGGCTCGACCAACGCTGCCGTGCTGCGTGCCGCGGCCGAGGTGGCGCCGCCCGATGTGGCGACCATCACCTACGGTGGCATGAGCCGCCTGCCGCACTTCAACCCCGACGACGATCGCGAGGGCGAGCCGGTCGGTCCCGAGGTCAGCGCGCTTCGCGCCGCCCTGGCCGACACCGATGCCGTGCTGATCTGCACGCCCGAGTACGCGGGCGCGCTGCCAGGGGCGATGAAGAACCTGCTCGAATGGACGGTCGGTGACGCGAGCACCTATCGCAAGCCGGTGGCCTGGATCAACGCGGCCGGGCTCGCCTCCCCGACCGGCGCCGCCGACGCCCACGACTCGCTGCGCAAGGTGCTCGGCTACGTCCACGCCTGGATCGTCGAGGACGCCTGCGTGCGGATCCCGGTCGAGCGCGGCGATGTCGGAGCGGACGGCTCGATCGCGGACGAGGCGATCCGCGAGCAGATCGCCTCGGCCGTGGCGACGCTCGCGGAGCGCGTGCGCGAGCGAGGCGAGGAGGGCGAGCTCTGAGCCTGTGGCCGAGCCCGTGGCCCGCCGAGGATGGGGGGCCGCGCCGCCAGCAGCGTCCGCACAACCGGCCGGGGCTGGGCCTCCGGACCGGCGAGACGCTCCGGCTTGCCGCCCGCCGCGACGCCTACGCGACGACCATGGTCGTCCTGCGCGACCCGGGTGAGGTCTTCGTCCTGCGCCATACGATGGGGCGCCGGCCGCTCGAGGACCCGGCAAATGCGTGGGTCGAGCGGATCGATCCGTTGACGCTGGCGCCGGTCGCCCGCTCGCCCGAGCTACCCGGCGGCCCGTTCTGGCCCGGTGGCATGGCCGCGCACGCGGACGGGTCGCTGCACGTGGTGTTCGGGCGCCACTGTCACCGGCTGTCGGCCGATCTCCGCCTGCTCGCCTCGCGCGAGCTGCCGCGGCCGCGGCCATACAACTCGTTCGTCGTCCTCGCCGACGGCACGCTGGCGATGAAGGATCTCGACCGTGACCTGCGCGCGCCGGCGCTGCTGACGCTGCTCGACCCCGAGACGCTCGAGCCGCGCCAGGCCGACACGCCGCTGATCGAGCCCTCGGTCGCACGGCTCGCCGCCGACGGCGACATGATCTACGTCGTCGGCGCCAACAACGCGTGGCGCTACCGGTGGGACGGCGCCACGCTTGAGCGCGACGACTCGTGGACCTTCCGCTACCACGGCGGTCCCCGCCACAGCTACGGCTGGGACCCGGTGATCGCCGGCGGGCACATGTGGTTCCTCGACAACGGCGCCCACGGCTACTCGACGACGATGCGCGGGGCCGGGATCGCCCCCGGCCCGGTGCGGCTGATCCGCGCCTCGCTCGAGGATCCCGACGACCGCGAGACCGTCGAGGTGTGCGGGCGGCCGCGCGGTACGGTCACCGACCCGCCGCTGTACGACGAGCGCCGCCGGATCGCGATCGCCTATGACTCGGGCAACGGCGTCGTCGCGGCGTTTCGCTTCGGCCGCCGGCTCGAGCCTCTGTGGCAGCGCGAGCTGTCGCACGCCGCCCACATGATCGAGTTCGCAGACACGGGAGAGCTCGTGCTCGGGGACTTCCGCTCGCCGGCGATCACGCGGACGCGGCTGTCGCACGCGCTCGGCCGCCGGTGGGCGGCTCCGGCCCACTCCGCTCGCGTGAGGGGCGCGCTCGCGCGTGGCTCAGGCGACGACGTGCTGATCGTCGACATCGAGAGCGGTGACGAGCGGGGCCGGGCCCGCGTGCCGAGCATGTTCCAGTCCGTGCTGTTCCCCGCCCCCGGTTTCGAGCGCGACCTGTACTGGTGCACGTTCTCCACGCTCGCGCGCCTCGAGGTGGGTTAGCCGCGCGGCAGCGATCAGCGCGAGCAGTCCGAGCCCGGCCGCGAGATAGGCGGCGCGAGGGGAGAGCAGCGCCGTCAGCGCACCGCCGACGACGATCCCGATCCCGGGTGCGATCGCGGCCAGCGATTCCAGCACGGCCGCCGTCCGGGCCCGGAACGCCTCGTCGACGAGGCGATGGACAGCAGTATCGACCGAGGCCCATTGGGTGCCGTTGCCGATCCCGCCGATCACGCTCGCGACCATCGCCACGGCCAGCGTCGGCGCCGCTGCGGTGGCGATGTAGCCGACCGCCACGGCGCCGGTCGAGATCATGATCATCGACGCGGAAGCGGCGCGGGCGAGGCGGACCTGGATCGCGGAGCCCAGCGCGATTCCCACGCCCCACGCAGCGAGGATCGCGGCGTAGCCACCCGCCCCGGCGTGTAGCGACTCGGTCGCGTAGACGACCGTCACCGGTACGACCAAATAGAAGAACACGAACGCGAGCCCCTCGCCGAAGATCAACGCCCGCAACTCCGGGCGGCGCGAGATGTAGCGGAGGCCCTCGCGCAGGCGCCCCCTCGCGGGCCCGGCCGTGTGCTCGGCCGGGGCCACCCGGAGCCCGGGGGCCCGTAGCACCAATCCGGCGGCGAGCAGGAACGACAGGCCGTCGATCGCGAGCGCCGCGGCCGGGCCGACGAGCTCGAGCACGACCCCCGCGATCACCGGCCCGCCGATCATCGCCGCCGCCAGCGCGACGTTGAAGGCCGCCTTTCCCTCCGGGATCAGGTCGTGGGGCGCGAGCGTCGAGCCGGTGGCCGAGCGGGTGATCGTCCGCGCGGCGAAAGCGATCAGCGCATCGAGGAAGGCGATGGCGATCAGCGGCGCCGCCCCGACACGGTGGACGATCGCGGCCAGGACGAGGAACAGGCCGCACTCGACTGCGTACATCGCCGGGAGGATCCGACCGGGGGCGATCCGATCGATCCGAGCCACCATCCCCGGCCCGACCAGGCCGGGGAGGAACTGGGTGGCGAGGAACAGCAGCGCCGTGGCGAGTGCCGATCCGGTGACGGACAGGACGACGACCGCGAGCGCAAGCGAGCCGACGACATCGCCCGCTCGGTTGATCGCATAGGAGATAAGCAGGGCGCGGAACTCGGCCACCCGGAGCGATGCGCGCAGTCCGGACACGCGGGTCGCTCAGGCCACCGCGCGCGGTAGCGCGAGCTCGCGGATCCGCTGCTCGATTTCGAGCTCGGCCTCGAAGTCGGAGTCCTCGGTGTGCGTGAAGGCGATGTGCTCGTCCTCGAGGATCCCGATGAACAGCTCCACGAACTGCGCGTCGAGCTGGGTGCCGGCCACGCGGCGCAGCTCCCCGATCGCCTCGCGGGCGGAGACGGGCGCCCGGTAGGTGTCGCGGGCGGTCATGACGTCGTAGACGTCGCCGACCGAGATCATCCGCGCGAGCTTGGGAATCTGCTCCCCGGCGAGGCGATACGGATAGCCATGGCCGTCGATCCGCTCGTGGTGGGCGAGGATGATCGCGGCGATCTCCTCCATGCCCTGGACGCTGCGGACGAGCTCGGCTCCGTTGGCGGGATGGTCACGAACGAGGCGGAGGTCCTCCTCGCTCAGGGGGCCGTCCGCGAGGAGGATCCGGTCCGGGAAGGCGAACTTCCCGAGGTCGTGCAGGAGCCCGGCGGTGTGCACGGTGCGCAGCTCCTCGTTGGTGCAGCCGGCGGCGATCGCGATCGCGTGCGCGTAGCGGGCCACGGCCGCCGAGTGGCGCGCGGTGAACTCGTCGCGCATCGACAGCGTTCTCACCATCGTGACCAGGACGCCCACCTGCATCGACGCCAGCTCGAAGGTCCGCTGCTCGAGCTCCTCGCGCTGGCGCTGGGCGCTCAGCAGCTCGGCGAGGAGCACGTAGAAGGCGGCCAGCAGGCCGAGCGAGAGCAGCAGCGACGCGGGCCCGGCGCGGTAGTACAGGGTGACGAGCGCGCCGGCGAGGAAGTTCGGCGCCGCGATCCAGGGCAGCGCCGGGATGAAGTTGCGTCGCAGCTGCTGGTCGATCCGGTCGCCGCCGTGGAGCCGGATCCACAGCGCGGCGAGGACGAAGTTGATCAGGTTGGCGACGCTGATCGCGCCGACGACGACGAGCGCGAAGGCGCCGCTTCCGCGGGCGACGCCGGCGTTCAGGGCCAGCTGGATGAGCAGACTGCCGGCCAGGACGTTGATGTACATGCCGAGGTTCCACATCAACGCCCAACGCCGGCCGCGAAGCCTGATCCCGTCCGTCTGGATCGCATCGAGAATGCGGGACAGGAAGCAGATCGTCACGGCCGGCGCCGGTCCAAGCAAAGCCATCGCGAGTCCGACGATCGTCAGGCCGGCGGATAGCCGCATCGGCCCGGTGCGAGCATGCACCCGATCGCCCAGCACCCCCAGGACGGCGAGGGTGACGAACAGCCAGAGCGGATGCCAGTCGTCTGCGTGTGAGCTGATCGCCGCGCCGGCGACCGTTACGGACAGCAGTGCGACGGCTCCGACCTTTGCGGCAGGCGGAGGGCCGGGACGCACAGACACATTGTCGGCTCGAACGGCAGAACCTTGATCAACGGTCCGTGGACTGCGCGATTTGAAGCGTTTTGGGCCTAAATGCTCCAATGCATCATGGATCCTCCCCAGGCCGCGGGGCGCGGCGTTTGTTTGGACGTAAAGCGGCGGACGAGCGCCTGCCCGGCCGGACTTCCTTGCCGGTCCCGACAGTTCTCGTCATCGACGGATGACCCACGCAGCGCGGCGTCCTGGGCTGGACGCATGTATCAGCCGGGCGTCTGGTTGTTGTCCAGGCCCGGCTAGAAACAGGCCCGGAGCATCACTCGGCGCCCTGGCGCGTCACTCGCCAGCATCGCGCTGGCGCTGGGCAAACCGGCGCGCCTTGGCGCGGTTGCCGCAGGTCGACATCACACACCAGCGGCGGCGGCCGCGCTGATCGAGGAACAGCCAGCCGCAGCCGGTTCCCGGGCACGCGCGGACGAGCGAGAGCTCGCGCGAGACCAGCAGCTCGGATGCTGACCAGGCGGCGGCGAGCAGCGGCGCATCGAGTCCTGCGTCGTCTGCCAGCGCGCGGGCGAATCCTGCGCCGGAGCCGGCCAGTCGCAGCTGTCCAGCGGCATCCGCGGCCGTTCTGTCGACCACGTCGAACCCTGGCGCCTCGGCTCCGCTCACGAGCACTCCGTAGAGCGCCGTTCGCAGCACCCGCGCACGCTCGAGCACCAGGCCGGCCGCCGAGGGCTCGAGCGCTGCGCGATCCCTCAGGGCCGCAATCCGCTCCGCTGGGAGCAGGCCGACGAACCCGGCCCAGAGCGCGAGGTGCTCGTAGCCGACGAGGTAGTCCGACGTGTCGCGGCCGTCCCACCCGACCCAGGTGTTGCAGAAGTCGAGCGCCGGATGGCCGCTGATCTTGGCCGGCAGCCTGAGTCCGTCGACGATCTCGTAGTGCGACTGCATCTAACCTATTAAGGGTAATCTACAGGTTAGATGCGACGGATCCTCGCAGCGGCGGCCATCGCTGGCGGGCTCACGCTCGCCGGATGCGGCGCCGGCAGCACAGCGCGGTCGGTCACCCCCAGCGCGCCCAGCGCGCCCGGCGCGACCGTCCCGAAGCTCGTCTACTTCAAGCGGACGGTCGGGTTCGACCCGCTGTCGAGCGAGCTGACCGTGTACGCGGACGGTCGCGCCGTTGCGATCATCACGCTGGGCGGGATCGACGGCGAGAAGAAGCACGTGTTCCGCCTCACTGACGAACAGCTGCGCCGGGTCCGGAATCTGCTGGCCCATGCTCCGTTGCGCAACACAAGCTGCTGCAACATCAACCTCTACATCTACTGGCTGGTCGACCACGCGCACAGCGCTCGTCTTCAGCAGGGCCGGATCCCGCGATCGCTGCGGCCGCTCGTCGGCGAGCTCAACTCGATCGCCGACGCGCACATGAGCTACTGACGCCAGTTTAGGTTTGGCTTCACACGCCGTGAGCACTCACGTGCGCTTAGATGAGGCTCATGTCCACCCCCACGGAGCGACCATTCACGGGCATGGTCCTCGACCGTGCCGAATCGGAGCGCAAGGATCCGGAACGGGTGCGCCGACTGCTCGCCGATCCGGCCGGGCGCGCCGTTCTGGCCGGCGGCGACGGGGTCGTGGTCAGCGACGGCGCGCTCCTGCGATCCGAGCCGCCGCGGGGGTCCGCTTCCGAGCCCATCCTGCTCGGCGTCGCGGACGGGGCCGGGCTGTTCGCGCTCGACCTCGATGCGCTGCCTGCGGCTCGCCGCGCCGCGCTGCTCTCGCGGGCGAGCCTGGTCTCGCTGCGCGAGGCCGGGATCGAGCTGCCGCGCGGTGAGGCGGGCCTGGCCGCGTACGTCACCGCGCTGCTGAACTGGCACCGCCGACATCACTTCTGCGCCAACTGCGGGACGGCGACCGAGATCGCCGATGCGGGCTACTCGCGGCGGTGCCCAAGCTGCGGGGCGGTGCACTTCCCACGCACCGATCCGGTCGTGATCATGACCGTCGAGCACGACGGGCGCCTGCTGCTGGGGCGGCGGGCTGGGTGGCCCGAGGGCCGCTGCTCCGTGCTCGCAGGGTTCATCTCGCCGGGCGAGTCCGCCGAGGAGGCGGTCGTGCGCGAGGTGCGTGAGGAGTCGGGAATCGTGGCGCGGGATCCGGTCTACGTGTCCTCCCAGCCATGGCCGTTCCCGTCCTCGCTGATGCTCGGGTTCGACGCCCGATCCGACGGCGGCGAGCCGCGAGCGCGCGACGGCGAGCTGGCCGAGGTGCGATGGGTCCCGCTGAAGGAGGTCCGAGACGCCGTGCACGGCCGCAACCCGAACCTCAAGCTACCCTCGCCGGTCTCAATCGCGCGCTTTCTGATCGAGCGCTGGGTCGCGCTGCACGAACAGTCGTAGCCGCGCGCGCGAAAGCAAGCCGAGACTGATCCGATACTGCGCGATTCCGTTCGAGCGGATACCTTGCCCATCGTGTTCGGCAGGAAGAAGGGCGAGCAGGAGGACCCGTTCGCGGCGCTCAAGCAGGGGGCCACCTACGAGAGCGCACCGACGACGGCGTCCGACATCGGCCTGGGATCGGAGATGGTCGACACGCCACCCTCGGCGACGCTGCCCCAGCAAAGCGTCACCGTCCAGCCGTCGAGCGCGACGATGCCGCCGGCCGCTCCGGCGCCGACCCCCACGGTCGTGCCTCCCTCGCCGTCCCTGACATCGACGCCTAGCTCGACCTTCACCGCGCCCGAGCGGCCTCCGGCCCCGCCCCCTACCACGGTCGGCTCCTACCGGCCCAGCCGCATGACGCAGCGACGGCGGACCGCTATCTACGGCGCTCCCGTGATCGTCAGGCTGGCCATCTTCGGCGTGCTGATCCTGGCCTTCGGGGTCCCGATCGTCTCCAGCATCAAGAGCGCCGTGCACTCGGTCAAGGTCCCGTCGTTCAACTTCGGCCAGACCTCCACCTCCGGGTCAACCGGGTCCTCGGGCGCCTCGCCGGCGCCGCCCAAGCAGGTCAACTACCTGCGTGCCGGTGGGCTGCGCGCGGGACTGGCGCGAGTCCGGCGGGTCGCTCCCGGCGCACGGCTGACGTTGCTGCGCGTCGACTCGGACTCGCTCAGCGTGAACGCGTCGCGTCCCGGTCACGGCAGCAAGCAGATCTACTTCGGGCCGAGCGGGACCAGCGTGTCCGTGACGTCCTCCACCGGGCAGATCCCGATCCCGATCTCGGAGGTCAACCCGAACACACTCGCGAGCCTCGTGACCCAACTCGGGCGCCGCTACCACGTGCGCCATGTCGACTACGCCGTCCTCACCTCGCCTCCGGGCCTTGCGCCGGCCTGGATCCTGTTCGCCAAGAACGCCGCGCACACGGGCTATCAGGCCACGCTCAGTGGCCAGGGTCTGCGGCCGCTCTGATCTCATCTAGCCGGACAGGAGACGGCTGGCGAGCGGGAACGCGTCGACGATCATGTACGCGCGCACGCGGGCGGGAAGCGAGGTGCCGGCCGGAATCGTCACGTGCACGCCGGCGATCGTGCCGCCCGAGCCTCTGACCAGCGAGCTCTGAGAGTGGTAGTCGATCGCCACCGGAGTCCCGCTCGCCGCATCTGTCAGCAGCACGGCCGCGACATGGTGCGCCGCCAGCGGCAGCCGCCCCGCCAGCCGGGCGTCGGCGCTCCCGGGGCCGGTCCCGGTCGGAGCGCGCAGCCGGAGCGAGGCCAGGTGCAGGCCGGCCGGTCGCCGGTCGGCGGGGCCTTGGTAGGCGCTCGATAGGAAGGTGCCGCTCGCGGCGAGCACCCCGCTCGGGTTGCAGATCCCGGTGAAGGTCAGCTCGGCGCCGTAGTTGGGGACGGTCGCGCATACGGTCTCGGCGTACAGGGCGGCGCCGGGGAGGAAGCTGAGCGAGGGGGCCAGCTCGCCGCGCATCTCGAAGCGCCGCAGCGGGACGACACCGAAGCTGAAGGAGAGCGGCACGCTCGGGCTCGAGAGGATCACCGAGCGCCCGCCGTATTGGCCCGCGAGCGGGAACGAGAAGGCGCTGTGGGGCTCGACCCGTTCGACCCCGTGTGCATCCTTGGACGCGCCGATCACCCACATCAGCACGTGCGAGTGGGTGCGAGCCACGGTCGAGGCGATCCAGTCGTAGCTGTCGAATCCGATCTGGTTGACCGAGGGCAGGAACGCCGGCATCGGCACCGCCAGGCGGCGGATCGTCAGGGCCGAGCTGCGCTCGGCGCTCACGCTCAGCGGCAACTGCCCGCGCGCGGCCGGTCGCGTACGCACGGTGATCGTCTGGGCGAAGCTGCCTGCCACGGCGCCGTGAGGGTTGAAGTTGCCCATGTGCACGCCGTTGTCGGTGTAGTGGCCGGCGACCCGAAGCCGGTAGGCGGTGCCTGGTCGCAGCAATCCCCGCGGCGCCAGGTAGAGGAAATGGCCATCGCCGGATTCCTGGATCGTGAACGGGAAGCGGGGCGTGACGCTCACGACCCGGTTCGGGTCGAGCATCGACGCGTTGACCGTCGTGTCGTGGCGGCGGACGATCAGGCGCAGGTTGATGACGGTGGCGCGGGCGACGTCGCGCAGCGTCGTGGTGTCGAGCGTGCTTCCGCCGGCGCTGACGGGGAAGATGCGGTCAAGGCTGTTGCCGAACTCCTGCGCCGGATTGGTGGAGCAGCGCCGGTCGCGACGGTGCAGGCAGTAGTCGTAGGGCACGTAGTCGACGTAGCCGTGCTCGCCGGCGATGTAGACGCCGGTCCTCCCGAGCGCCGGCGAGGCATTGAGGTCGTTGCGATCGCGCAGGGCGGGATCGCGTGGGGTCGTGTCGAACGACCATCGACGGCGCCCGGTGGACGCGTTGAGCGCGTACAGCTTGCCGTTGGATGAGCCGACGTAGAGGATCTGGCCGTGCCCGGAGGGCCCCGTGCCGAGCACGGGCGAGGAGCGGACCGGGTCGCCGGTGTCGTAGCGCCAGCGGAGCTTTCCGCTTGGGGACAGGCCGTACACGGAGCCGTTGGTGGAGGCGAAGTAGATCGCGTTCGTGTGGCCCTGACGGTCGTGTCCGAGCGCCGGAGAGCTGTAGACGTGATCGCTGGTGGGGAACGTCCACCTCGGCGTCCCCGTGGCGGGATCGAGCGCGTACAGCTTGGAGTCGAACGAGCCGATGTAGACGGTCCCGTCAGACCCGATGGCCGGCGAGGAGACGACGAACCCGGGCGTGAACGTATGCCAGACGGGGTGACCGCGTGGGTTCAGCCGGTAGATGTTGAAATCGAGCGAGCCCCAGAAGCTCGAGCCGTCGGCCGTGAACGCAGGGGTCGTCCAGACCGAGTTGCCAGCCGTGAAGGTCCACAGGGCCCTGCCGTTGGGGCGCAGCGCGTAGGCGGTCCCACCCGTGTTGCCGACGTACAGGTTCCCGCCCGGCCCGACGGCGACATTCCCCTCCCACCAATCGACCTGCTGTCCCTTGACCGGCGGGACGGTGGGGCGAAAGGTCCAAAGGAGGCGGGGACGACCGCTGCGCGGCGTCGTGACGTGGCGGAGCTTCGCGTCGGCCGAGCCGAATGTGAGCGGTGCCGAGCCGATCGCGGAGTCGAAGGCCGAGAGCGCTCCCGCTGCATCGATGATGCCGCCGGTCCTGATTCGCCAGCGCAGCCTGCCGCCGGCGCCGATGGCGTAGAAGTAGGTGTCGGCCGAGCCAACGTAGATCGTTCCGTCGCCGCCGATCACCGGCGTCGAGAAGATCCCGCGGCCCGTGCGGAACGCCCACGGACGGTCGCCGTGGTAGCGCCCGACGATTGGGCTGACGCCGGTGTTGTGCGAGTCGTGGTGCATCTCCGGCCACGGCGAGGCGGTGTCGAGGCCGCCTTGGGCGCGCGCCGCGGGGGCGAGCCAAATCGGCGCCAGCAGGATCGCCAGCGCGAAGAGCCTTCCTATCCGGTCCACATCCTGAGACTAGCCAGGAGGCGAATCCGACCGCCATTCGCGCCCGTCGACGGACGAGCTCCAGGAGCCGTCCCGGTGCAGGACCCACTGGCGGCCGGCGGCGCTGAAGCTGAGGCTGCGCAGGCTGTCGTCCATCTGCGCCTCGTCCATCAGCCCGGCCTGCTGCATCGAGCGGAACTGCATGAGCTGGGACTCGGTCTCGGCGAAGCGCGGGTCACGGCCAGACGCCACCGCCGGGGGCGGGGCCGGCGCGGGCGGCGGCTCCGGTACGGACATGGTCTGCGGCGCGGGCACGGGCGAGGGCTCTGTCGGCGCGGGCGGGGCCACCTCCGCGTCCGACGCCGCACCCGTCAGCAGGTCGCCCGGCCCGATCTCGCTGCGGTCGAGCTTTGAGAACAGAACCCCGATGTTCGTGCCCTTCTCGGCCGACTGGAGCACCTTTCGGAACGCCTCGATCCCGTCCACGCGCACCCGCTTGTGCCGGTTGATCAGCACCTCGTCGCCGACGTGGAGCGTCCCCTCCTCGACCACCCCGGTCGCGACCGTGCCCTTGCCTCGGATCGAGAAGACGTCGTCGACGGTCATCTGGAACATCGTGCTGCAGAGCTTATGCCGAGCCCGGGCCGCGGTTCAACCGTCCGAGATCGCGGCGCCGGGTATCGTGCGCCGGACGATGAGCGTGTCCGGCGAGCATCACCTCGGGGCTCTGGCCGAGGCGGCCTACGAGCGAAGGGGTGACTACCCGGCGCTGCTGTTCGAGGGCCGGTGGTACGGCTCGGCCGAGCTGTTCGAGCGCTCGCGCCGCTTCGCCGCCGGGCTGAGCGAGCACGGTGTCGGAGCCGGCGATCGCGTCGTCGTGACGATGGCCAACTGCCCCGAGGTCGGCATCACCTACCAGGCCGTATGGAGGGCCGGCGCGGTCGTCACCCCGGCGATGTTCCTGCTGCCCCCGGAGGACCTCCGGCACGTGATCTCGAATGCCGAGGCGGCGGCGGTCGTGACGACGCCCGAGTTCGTCGACAAGGTCAGGGGCGCGGCTTCGGGTCTTGACCACGTCCGTCTGATCATCTGCACCGAGGAAGCCGGCGACGGGACCGCCTCGATGGAATCGCTCGAGGCGGCATCGCCGAAGCCGGTCGTGGCTCGCACCGACGACGAGCTCGCCGCCCTCCTCTACACCGGCGGCACGACGGGGCGCTCGAAGGGTGTGATGCTCACGCACGAGAACCTGTTCTTCACCGGGGGCGCCGCACACGACGCGGGACACGTGCCCGGCGTCAACCGGGCGCTGGCCACGCTGCCGCTCTCGCACGCCTATGGGCTGCTGGTGACGCTCGCCGGGATGCACTCGGTCGAGCGCGGCGTCGGCGTGCTGCTGCGGTGGTTCGATCCCGACGCGTTCCTGGCCCTGATTCAGGAGCACGAGCTCCAGCTCAGCGCGGTCGTCCCGTCGATGCTCCAGATCCTGCTCGGCAAGCCGCTCGAGGACTACGACCTGTCCTCGCTCCGGTACCTGAGCTCCGGCGGCGCCCCACTGGCCCGCGAGGTGGAGGAGGAGTTCGTGCGCCGTGTCCCCTCGGTGTCGATTCGCCAGGGCTACGGCCTGACCGAGACCGGCGCATTGCTTACGACAAACCCGGCCGGGCGCGAGAAGGCCGGGTCGGTCGGGCTGCCGGTGCCGGGAGTCGAGCTGGTGATCGTCGACGACGACGATCAGCCACTCCCCGCCGGGGAGATCGGCGAGGTGTGCAGCCGCTCGCCGGGAGTGATGCGCGGCTACTGGCGGTCCCCCGAGACGACCGGCGAGGCGATCCGCGACGGTTGGCTGCACACCGGCGACGTCGGATACCTTGACGACGAGGGGTACCTGTTCATCGTCGACCGCAAGAAGGACCTGATCATCCGCGGCGGCTTCAACGTGTACCCGCGGGACATCGAGGATGCGCTCGTCGAGCACCCCGACGTGCAGATGGCGGGCGTCATCGGCAAGCCCGACCGGGTCCACGGCGAGGAGGTGGTGGCGTTCGTCGCGGTGAGGGACGGGGCCGAGCTGACCGAGGACGACCTGATCGCGTGGGCGCGGGAGCACATCGGCGGCTACAGGTACCCGCGCGAGGTTCACCTGCTCGAGACGCTCCCGCTCACGCCGGTCGGAAAGATCGACCGCAAGACGCTCCGCACACTCCGTTGAGACGCGCCCGGCCTTCTAGGCGCCGAGCTCGTCGAGCAGCCGGCGCTCGCCCGCCGGGTCGAGGCCCGGCGGCCTGATCGGCACGCCCTGGCGCTTCACGGGCACCGCAGCTCGCTCCCGGATCCAGGCCAGCGTGTCAGCGACGGTGTCCGCGAGCGGCCGCAGCTGCAGGCCGGCGTCGAGCGCCCGTCCGATGTCGACGGCGAGGAATCCGCGGTACTCGGGGTTGCGTGGCAGATCGAGCCACAGCGGCAGCTCGTCCCACGGCTCCACTCCCGCCTCGGCGAGCCGGTCCTCGGGGATCCGGACGAGCTCCGCCCCGTCCCCGGCCGCCTGGTCGATCAGCTCGATCAGCTCGCCGAAGGTGAGGCGGACGGCCGGCCCGGTCGCGTTGAACGCTCCCGTCTGCCCGCGTTCGGCGAGATCGATCAGCCACGCGGCCAGGTCTCGCCCGTCGATCACCTGGACCGGCTGCCCGCGGGCATCGGGCACGAGCACCCGCCCCGGGCGTGCGAGCCTTCGCACCCAGTAGGTGAAGCGCTCGGTCGGATCGTGCGGGCCGACGATCAGCCCCGGGCGGACGATCAGCGCCCGCTCGCCGAACACGTTCTGCACCTCGCGCTCACACTGCGCCTTGAGCTCGCCGTACAACGCCGCGACGTCCTCCGATGCCCCGGCGCCGGGAGGCAGCGAGGCGGTCGGCGTGCGCTCGTCGATGCCCTCGTTCGGATGGCTACCGTAGGCGCCGATCGTGGAGACGAACGTGTAGTGCGAGGTCCTCGGGGCGAGCCGCCGGGCCGACTCGGCCACGACGCGCGGCACGTAGCCCGAGGTGTCGATCACGGCGTCCCAGAGTCTGTCGCCGAGCAGATCAAGTCCGCCGTCCCGGTCTCCGTGTACCTGTTCGACTCCGGGCGGGGCGTCGTACGGGGTCACGCCGCGGTTGAACAGGGTCAGCTCGTGTCCGCGGGCATGCGCGATCTCGGTGACGTGGCGGCCGAGGAACAGTGTGCCGCCGAGGACGAGCAACCGCATGGTTGCAAGATAACGCAGCTTCACAATGGCAATCCCGAGCGAAGGAGACAGCCCATGCAATACGTCAACCTCGGCAACACCGGCCTGCGCGTTTCCCGCGTGTGTCTCGGGATGATGAGCTACGGCCGGCACGAGACGCGCCCATGGACGCTCGACGAGCCCGAGGCGGAACCGATCGTGCAACGCGCGGTCGACGCTGGGATCACCTTCTTCGACACCGCCGACGTGTACAACGGCGGCCAGAGCGAGGTGATCACCGGTCGCCTGCTGCGCAAGATCTTCGGGATGCGCGAGGAGTACGTCGTCGCGACCAAGGTTCACGGCCAGACGATGCCGGGAGAGAACGGCTGGGGCCTCTCGCGCAAGCACGTGATGGCGTCGATCGACGCCTCGCTGGCGCGGCTCGAGCTCGACTACGTTGACCTGTACCAGATCCACCGCTGGGACCCGACGACGCCGATCGAGGAGACGATGGACGCTCTGCACGATGTCGTCCGGGCGGGCAAGGCGCGCTACATCGGGGCGAGCAGCATGTACGCGTGGCAGTTCGCGAAGGCGCAGGCGGTGGCCGCGACCCGGTTCGTCTCGATGCAGAACCACTACAACCTCATCTACCGCGAGGAGGAGCGCGAGATGATCCAGCAGTGCCTCGACCAGGGCGTCGGGGTCCTGCCCTGGAGTCCGCTCGCCCGTGGTCTGTTGGCCGGCAACCGCACGCGCGAGGGGGAGAAGCTGACCACGCGAGCTCAGACCGACCGCTTCGGGGACATGCTCTACAACCCCGAGGTCGACTTCAGCGTCGTGGACCGGTGTGTCGAGGTGGCGGCCGAGCGCGGCGTCCCGGGGGCGCAGGTCGCGCTCGCCTGGCTCCTCGCCAGGCCGGGCGTCACAGCCCCGATCGTCGGCGCGACCAAGCTCGAGCACCTCGACGACGCGCTCGAGGCCGAGGAGCTGACGCTTTCAGAGGACGAGATGGCGCGGCTCGAGGAGCCGTACGTGCCCCATGCCATCGCCGGCCACTGAGGGCCGGGGTCCGGCGCGCTACGGCGCTAACCGCTCGATCCGCCAGCCGTCGGCGCCGCTTCGCCGGTAGACGAGGCGATCGTGGAGGCGATCGTCGCGCTGCTGCCAGAACTCGTACATCTCCGGCGCCAGGCGAAACCCGCCCCAGTTGTCCGGTATGGGCAGGTCTGTGCCCTCGTGGCGGGCCCCGAGCTCGGCCACCGTCTCCTCCAGGAACCGCCGGCTCTCAACCACTCGGCTCTGCGGCGAGGCGAGAGCGCTGAGCTGGCTGTCTCGAGGGCGGCTGCGGACGTACGCGTTGGTCTCCTCCGTGCCGACGCGGGCGACCGGGCCCTCGATGCGGACCTGGCGGCCCAGCGGCCCCCAGTAGAACAGGAGCGCCGCGTGCGGATTGGTCGCCAGCTCGCCCGCCTTCCGGCTCTCATAGTTGGTGAAGAACACGAAGCCGCGCGCCTCAGCCCCTTTGACGAGCACCATGCGCACCGACGGGGCCCCTTCGGGCGTCGCGGTGGCCACTGCGGCTGCCTCCGGCATCGCGAGACCCGATTCCCGCGCGCGATCGAACCAGTTCTGGAACTGGACCACCGGGTCGGGATCTACATCAGTCTCGTTCAGCGATGACCACGGGCCCACACGCCAACCCTAACGATCATCGTCTCAGGCCTTGACTTAGAGCATGCTCCAAGCCCTATCGTGGGTAGGTAGCTGATTTCCGCGAAAGAATGGAGCAGTCATGAAGACGCGCAAACTAGGGTCGCTCGAGGTATCCGCGCTCGGGCTCGGGTGCATGGGCATGTCGGCGTTCTACGGCTCCACAGACGAGGCCGAGTCGATCGCCACGATTCAGCGCGGGCCCGAGGTCGGGGTCAACTTCCTCGACACGGCGCAGCTGTACGGGCCGCTGACCAACGAGGAGCTCGTCGGGCGAGCGATCAAGGGCCGCCGCGACGAGTACGTGGTCGCGACCAAGTTCGCCCGCCGGATGGACTCCGCCACGGCCGGCGACATGTCGAGTCTCGGCCCGCTCGACGGATCCGCCGACCACGTGCGGAGCTCGATCGAGGGGTCGCTTGAGCGGCTCGGCGTCGACCACGTCGATCTCTTCTACCAGCACCGGGTCGACCCGAGGGTCGAGATCGAGGAAACCGTTGGAGCGATGGCGGACCTCGTCAAGGAGGGAAAGATCAAGCACATCGGTCTGAGTGAGGCGGCGCCCGACACGATCCGGCGCGCCCACGCGGTGCACCCGATCACCGCCGTCCAGACCGAGTACTCGCTCTGGAGCCGTGACCCCGAGGCGGAGATTCTGCCGACCTGCCGCGAGCTGGGGATCGGGTTCGTGCCCTACTCGCCGCTCGGGCGGGGATTCCTGTCCGGCCGCTTCAAGTCGCCGGACGAGCTCGACGACACCGACTTCCGCAAGCGCGGGCCGCGCTTCACCGGCGACAACCTGGAGGCCAACCTGAAGCTCGCCGCCAAGGTCGCGGACATCGCCGAGGAGAAGGGGGTCACGCCGGCCCAGCTGGCCCTGGCCTGGGTGCTTGCCCAGGGCGCTGATCTCGTCCCGATTCCAGGCACGAAGCGTCGCAAGTACCTCGAGGAGAACGCCGCTGCGGTCGACGTCGAGCTGACCGCTGACGATCTGGCGCGAATCGATGCCGAGCTCCCGCGGGCGGCCGGCGATCGCTACGACGAGGCCGGGATGGCATCCGTAAACCTGTAAATTCCAGAGGTGCGGCCGCCATCAGCCATCATTAGGCGAAATGCCGCACGCCCCTGACCTCTCTGGCACGGCCCTCGACGGGCGATACGAGCTCCACGCCGTAATCGGCGAGGGCACGTTTGGGCGCGTCTATCGAGGGCTTGACCGCCGGCTGGCGCGCCGGGTCGCGGTGAAGGTGATCAAGCCGTGGTGGGCCGAGGACCCAAACTGGGTCAGGAGCTTCGAGCGCGAGGCGCAGCTGTTGGCCTCGGTCAACGACCCCGGGATCGTCCAGATCTTCGACGTGGGCTCGGCGCCCGAGGGCCTTTACTACGTGGCCGAGATGGTCGACGGCGAGAGCCTCGTCGATCGGCTGCGCGAGGGCCCGCTCGAGCCGGCCGAGGCGTGCGAGATCGCCGAGCAGCTCGCCCGTGCCCTGGCCAGCGCCCACGCCCGTCGCGTCGTCCATCGCGACGTCAAGCCCGCGAACGTGCTGATGACCGACGACGGCCGGATCAAGGTGGCGGATTTTGGCGTCGCGCAGCTCGCCGAGGGCAGCAGCGACGGGGTGGCAGGCACGATCGTCGGCACGCCGCGCTACATGGCTCCCGAGCAGGCTCGCGGCGGGGCGACCACGCCGGCCACCGATGTGTACGGGCTCGGTGTCGTGCTCTACGAGATGCTGGCCGGCCACGCTCCCTTCGAGGGCGGTTCCGCCGTCGAGCTTGCGTTCCACCATGTCCACGACACGCCGCCGCCGCTGCCCGAGACCACGCCGCCCGCGCTCGCAGCCGTCGTCGAGCGCGCGCTGGCCAAGGACCCTGCCGCCCGCTTCCCGGACGGCGGCGCGATGGCCGACGCGCTCCAGGACGCCGAGGCCGACGAGCCGCTGCGCTCGGGTGGTGGAACGCTCCTGGCCCCGCCGTCGAAACGAGCTCCCTCCTCCGCGGTCCGCCCGATCTCCAAGCCCGCTCCCGCCGCCGCTCCGACCCGGGTGGCCAACAACTACTCGCCCCGACGCAACGTGAACCCCTCCGAGCGCCGCCAGCGCCTGGCGCTGTTCGCATGCGCGATCCTGCTCGCGGCGGGCATGATCGTCGGCGCGCTCGCGCTCGCCCCCGGCCACGCCCGTGTCCCTGACCTGCACGGCATGACCCGCTCGCGTGCGGCGAGCCGAGCCCATCACGACCGCCTCCAGGCACAGTTCGGTCATCGCTACAGCGCTGCCGCGCGCGGGACGGTGATTGGCCAGTCACCGAAGCCGGGCACGCGCGTAACCGACGGGACGACGGTCCGGCTCACACTCAGCGCTGGTCCGGCGCCGGTCCCGGTTCCCAACGTCACCGGCGACTCGGCCTCCAACGCGCAGGTGGCGCTGGGCGCGATCAGGCTGCACTCCGCCGTCAGCCAGGTCTCGGCTCCGGGCACGCGGGCTGGCACGGTCACCCATCAGTCGCCCGGCCCGGGACGGCGGATCGCGCCCGGCTCGACCGTCTCTCTATCGGTCGCCGAGGCGCCGAGCTGGCGGGGCCTGACCAGCTTCACGGGCAGCCGCTCCGTGCCGTTCCGGATCCGGGGCAGCCGCTGGCAGATCGTCTACGGGATGAGCTACCAGGGAACCTGCACGCTGATCTTCATCTGTCAGGGCCCGACAGCCACGGTGACCAACGTCACGACCGGCGCGACCGTCGATCAGTTCGACCTCAGCGACGGCTCGGGGCACGCCCGGACGTTCACCTCGGGCCCGGGCGTCTACCAGGTCTCGATCTCCCCCGGGGCGGACACCGCCGACTGGTCGGTCAGGGTGTCGGACTACTACTAGTGTCGTGATTCGGCCGGCGCGGGCGCCGGCGCAGGATCCGGCGCAGGCGCCCCCTTGCGGCGCACGCGACGGCCCCGATCCCGACCGCTCCGATCGGAGCGACGCTCAGCAGTGTTTCCTCGACCGGGATCCCGGCGATGTGACCGAAGAGGATCATGCCGGCGTCGCCTCGTGGATCCGCCCCAGCGCCTCGGCCAGACGCCCGCCCGAGTGGCCACGCCGCACCGCGATGATCTCGCTCATGATCGAGAGCGCCGTCTCAGCCGAGGTCAGGGCGCCGAGGTCGAGCCCGATCGGAGCCGCGATCCGGTCGAGCGCCGCGGGCTCGACGCCGGCCGCGAGCAGGCGCTCGCGCCGGTGCGCCTGGGCGCGCCGGCTCCCCATCGCCCCGATATAGCCGGCGTCGCTGGCCAGCGCCGCGATCAGCGCCGCGTCGTCGAGCTTGGGATCGTGGGTGAGGACCGCGATCGCCGTGGCACGGTCGATCGGACCGAGCTCCTCGAACGCCTCCTGCGGCCACGAGACGATCACCCGTTCGGCGGCCGGGAAGCGCTCGGTGGTGGCGAAGCGCCCCCGCGGATCGACCACGAACGGCCGCCAGTCGGCGAGCGCTGCGACCTCGCTGAGCTGGGCGGCGAAGTCGACCGCCCCGACGACGATCAGACGCGGCGGCGGGGCGACCGTGTCGACGAACAGCGTCGCGCCGTCGGCGTGCTCGAGCTCGCTCCGCTCGGACCACATCGCCTCGGTCGCGAGCTCGACCGCCGCCGCGTCGAGCTCGGCGCTGCCGAGCGAGCCCTTCGTCTCGCCGCCCTCGGCCAGCAGCAGCTTGGCTCCCGGTTCGGGGCAGTTCTCGAGGGCCGTGACCAGAGCCGCCCTGGCGCCGCTCTGCGCGAGGTCCGCAAACCTCGCATCGAGGCCGTCGCGGTCGTATCTCTGAACCCAGATCGAGATCTCACCTCCACACGGAAGGCCGACGTCCCACGCGTCGCTGTCGGCGATCCCATAGTGCAGGAGGGCCGGATCGGCCCCGCGCAGGATGCCCTCGGCCACCTCAACCACGGCTCCCTCCACGCATCCCCCGGACACGGCGCCGACGACGTCGCCCCGATCGTTGACCGCCATCTTGGTGCCCGGGGGCTGGGGGGCGGAGCGCTTGGTTGAGACGACGGTCGCGGTCGCGATCGCGTCGCCATGCTCGGACCAGGCGGCGATCGTCTCGAGCACGCCTCGCATCAGCCCGCGACCCTCTCCGCTTCGCGTTCGGCCGCCCAGCGGATCGAGCGGACGATCGTCGCGTATCCCGTGCAACGGCAGATCTGGCCCGAGATCGCCTCGCGGATCTCCGTCTCGGTGGGGTCCGGGTTGCGGTCGAGCAGCGCCCGCGCGGTCATCAGCATCCCCGGCGTGCAGAAGCCACAGCCCACGCCATGCTCGTGGCGGAAGCCGAGCTGCACCGAGTCGAGCTCGCCGCCCTGCTCGAGGCCCTCGACGGTGCGGATCTCGTGACCGGCCGCAGTCGCCGAGAGCAGGGTGCATGACTTGACCGGCTCGCCGTCCATCAGCACGACGCAGGTGCCACAGTTCGACGTGTCGCAGCCCCAGTGGGTGCCGGTGAGATCGAGCTCGTCGCGGAGCAGGTGGACGAGCAGCAAACGCGGCTCCACCTCGCGCGTGTACTCACGGCCGTTGACCGACACGGTGACCTGCATCACGCCTGCACCGCCCGCGCCCGCTCCACGGCCCGCCGAAGCGAGCGCTCGGTGAGCACGCCCGCGAGATGCCGCTTGTACTCGGCCGAGCCGCGCTGATCGGTCACGGGCGAGCACGCGTCCGCGGCCACGCGCCCGGCCTCGGCGAACAGCTCCTCGGAGGGCTCGCGGCCGGCGAGCAGCTCCTCGGCCTCTGTGGACGTGACGCCGGCTCCCACGGCGGCCAGCGCGATCCCTGCGCGCTCAATCCTGGTGCCGGAGATCGTCACGCATGCGGCGGCCGCACCCACCGCCCAGTCGCCGACTCGCCGCTCCACCTTCTCGTAGGCGCTGCCGACGCTGCCGGTGAGTCCGATCCGGATCTCGAGGAGAATCTCGTCGGGGCCGACGGCGGTGCGATATGCGCCGCGATGGAACTCACTCATCCCGACCGCGCGCTCGCCGGAGGGGCCGCGGATCACCATCCTCGCGCCGATCGCCGCGCAAACCGCGGTCAGGTCCTCGGCCGGATCGGCCTGACACAGGGCCCCGCCGATCGTCCCCCGGTTGCGCACCACCGGGTCCGCGATCACCCGTTCGGCGTCGGTGAAGATCTGCAGCCTGGAGGCGAGCAGCTCCGACTCGAGCAGCTCGCGGTGCCGGGTCATCGCCCCGATCCGGATCTCGCACTCGCGCTCGGCGATGTAGCCGAGGTCGCCCGCGAGCCCGTCGATGTCAATCAGGTGCTCGGGCGCCGCCAGGCGCAGCTTCATCATCGGCAGGAGCGAGTGTCCTCCGGCCAGCAGGCGTGCCTCCGGGCCGAGCCGAGCGAGCAGTTCGAGCGCGTGGTCAACGCTCGTGGCTCGCTCGTACTGAAAGGGTGCTGGGACCTGCACCGCCTCTCTCCTGTCGTGACGTCCCGCCCGGCCTCGATCATGCTCGCGCCGGGGGCGGCAACTTGCAACCGCACCTAAGCGATCGCTTATCCCATCCTACGCCCCCGCCGGCCGATCCCATCCCAGGCCGACCGGTTTACCCCATCCCGCTCTCACCGGGTGTGGTTTCGTTTACCTGGCCCCGGCGCGGGAATGCCTTGTCAGGATGGGATCGGTGACCGAGCAGGAGAGTGACGAGACCAGAGGGAAGTCCCCGGGCGACCGCGCTCAGTCTCCGGGCGATGGCGGGCGCGATTCGCGGATGGCGGTCCTCAAGCGGACCGTGAGCAAGTTCCAGCGCAACGGCCTGATGGACTGGGCGGCCGCCCTCACCTACTACGGGATTCTGTCGATCTTCCCGGCGCTGCTGGCGCTCGTCTCGGTCCTCGGCCTGATCGGCCACTCCGCCACGCAGTCCCTGATCGACAACCTGCACTCGCTGGCGCCGGGTCCCGCGACGCAGATCGTCACCGACGCGATCCGCAACCTCCAGAGCAGCCGTGGGGCGGCCGGCGTCCTGTTCGTGGTCGGCATCGTCGGCGCGATCTGGTCGGCGTCGGGCTATGTCGGCGCATTCATGCGCGCATCGAACGCGATCTATGAGATCGACGAGGGCCGGCCGATCTGGAAGACCCTGCCCACCCGCGTGCTGACCACGGTGGTGCTGCTCGCGATGGTGGCGATCGTCGGCGTCGGCGTGACCGTCACCGGCGGTCTCGCCTCGAGCGTCGGGGACCTGCTCGGAGTCCACGGCACTGCCGTGACCGTGTGGGAGATCGCCAAATGGCCTGTGATCCTGATCGTCGTGATCTCGATGATCGCGCTCCTGTACTGGATCTCGCCAAACGTCAAGCGCCCGAAATTTCAGCTGTTCAGCCCGGGCTCGATCATCGCGGTGTTCCTCTGGATCGCCGCGTCGGCCGCGTTCGCGTTCTACGTCTCCAACTTCTCCTCCTACAACAGGACCTACGGCGCGCTCGGTGGCGTGATCGTGTTCCTGGTCTGGCTCTGGATCTCCAACATCGCGATCCTGCTCGGCGCCGAGCTGAACGCCGAGATCGAGCGCGGCCGCCAGATCGAGGCGGGCCATCCCGAGGACGAGGGGCCGTTCCTCGAGCCGCGGGACCGCAAGGCAATGCCTAGCTGATCGCCGCGATCACCAGCGGTCGCGCGCCCCGCGGCGTGTGCACCTCAACCCGGTCCCCGACTCGGTGGCCGACGAGCGCGCGGCCGATCGGCGAGATGATCGAAAGCCGGCCTTCGGCCGGCGAGGACTCGTGCGGGCCGACCAGCGCGAAGGTCTGCTGGGCGCCGAGGTCACGGTCAAAGAACGACACGCTGCAACCGAGATGTACCTCGGGATCGCAGGTCAGCTCCATGGGGGTCATGTCTGTCGCCTCCTAGATCGACTCTTCACCCGAGAACTCGGACGGGGAGGCGATTTCTTTACCGGTAGCCGACGAGGGCGATGTGTGCGGTGGCCACCGCAGACGAGGTGGCGTCGTTGAGGGTCACCCTGGCTGCGAGCACGTTGCCGTGGGCGTGGGCCATCAGCCTGCGGCCCGCGGGCGTGAGCTTGAAGGTGAGATAGCCGAGCTCGTTGGAACCCAGGAACTGCGGGCCGGCCGTCGCGATCGTGCGCCGCCCCGCCTTGATCGTCGTGGTCACGTCGCAGGGGACGGTCGCCGGGCACGAGGCAAGAATCCCGCCGACGGAGTTGCGGTAGACGAAATCGGTCACGCCGAGGAAGCGGAGGGTGGAGGCCTGGTCAACGCTTCGCGGGGGCGCCTTGCCGCCGGTCGAGAACGAGATCAGCTTCAGGTCGGTCGTAGCCCTGGTCCCGGAGGCGTCCGCGATCCGGACCTTCACGCGCAGGTGGCCGCTGGCGCTTCGGAGCAGCGAGCGCCCGGCCGAGGTCATCTTGAAGTGGAGGATCCCGCCGCTCTGCACGGCGATGTGCTGGCTGCGGCCGGCTGCGACGACCGTCTTGCCGTCGGTGATCGTCGTCGTCAGTTGGCAATCGGCGCCGGTGAAGCAGCCGGCCGGGAGACCGCCCAGCCCCCGGGCCGGAACGAAGGCACTGCGCCCATAGATCGCCAGATGAGCCCGCGCTGCCTTGGCCGGCGCGGTCCCAAGCAGCTGACCCGTGGAGTTGAGCGCCTCGACGGCGTAGTAGCCGAACTGGCTGTGCACGGTGATCGCGGTGGTGGCCCCGCCGGTGGCCGGTGTGCCGAGCGGCGTCAGCGCGTCGGAGCTCGGACCGGCGAGCACCTGCCATGCCGCGATCCTCGTTGCCCCCGGCCACGTGGCGTTGAGACGGACCGAACCGTCGACGGCCGGCCTGACGTTGACCGACGGCAGCGGGGCGGGAGCGACCGAGGCTGGGCCGGCGGTGCTCGCGTCGACATAGTCGCCGTCGATGTCGAGCGTGACGCCGCCGTGGGTCTCGCTGCTGGCCGCCCGAGTACTGGTGGATGCGCTGATGCGCGGTCCAGTCCGCGGCCGGGATGTACGGGTCCGAGGCCGACGCCTTGCCGTTCCAGTCGGCATCCCACAGATCGTCGGGCTCGAGGTAGCTGGTGCCGTACTTGGCCGCCAGGTCCTGGATCCCCGAGGCGCCGCTGCTGTAGACGCCTGAGACGTAGCCGGCTGAGTGAAGCTGCGCGGTCCAGGCCGAGAGGAACTTGAGCACCGTCGGAGTCGTCCCGGATCCGGGGTTATAGGCCTCCATGTCGTAGTAGATCGGGTTGCCGGCCCCGAGTCCGAGGGATTGGGCTTCTTTGATCGCGTCGTTGGCGGCCGCAGTCCCTTCGGCGCCCGCCTTGCGCTCGTTAATCGCCGAGCACGAGCCGCACGAGCCGTTTGGGGCCTGAAGGCCCGACGTAGGTCGGGATCAGGTGCCAGCCCGCCGCGGATTCCCGGCTCACCCACGATGCGGTCAGGTTCGAGCCCAGGCACGCCGCGTTGCGTGCCGCCGATGTAGATGCCGATCGCGTGGTACTTGCTCGAGCTCCAGGCCGACATCTGAGCCGGGCTGGGGGCCGTGCAGGCGTCGAAGCCGAGGCCGGTGTAGACCGCGCCCGCGACCGTGCCGCGCGCGCTCCGCGCGGCGGTCCGGTCGGCGCGCGTGCGGTCACCGGTCGGGCGAGGGCGTGCGGTCGAGGAGGCCGACGGCAGCCGCCCGAGGGCCTGCCGGATCAGCGCCGGATGCCGGTTCCAGGTCGCGGTGATCCTGCCGGCCGACGAGACCAGGATCGCCTCGGTGCGCCCGATCGCGAAGGCGGGACAGCGCTGGGTTGCGCTCGGAGAGCCGAGGTAGACCGCGTGGCGGTCGAAGCGGACGCACGTCGTCGGCCTGGCCTTGAGGTCGTAGACCGGCCAACCGGCCGGGATCCTGATCGTGTGGCCGGCGTAGTGGACCGACCTCGCGAACGCGACGGACGGACAGCAAAGAATCATGGCTGCCAACGCCATCGTGGCGGCCCACCGCCGCGGTGGCTTGGCTGCGTGCATAGACGGATAACGCACTTTGCCCTCGAAAGTAGCGGCTTGAGCCGACGTTGGTTCGAACGATCCGGCTTGGGCGGCGCGGTACTGTCCACCTATGGCCGGCTTCAACGACGACGACGATTGGGTCGGCGAGCCGCCCGAGGGCCGCTACACGCGTGACCGCGCCAAGCCCGAGTTCTGGCGCAACAAGTGGCCTCCGCTGGCCGGTGCCGGCATGGCGCTCGTGCTCCTGATCCTTGCGATCGCGCTGATCACGCGATGAGGCTGCCGTGGCCCCTGCGCAGCGTCGCCTATGTGCTGGCGGTGGCCGCAGTAGACGACAGGTCGCAGTAGACGACAGGTCCCAGTGAGACGCTTACCTGCGCCTGGGTTTGCCGGGCGAGGATCTCACTGTGAAAGCACCAGCCCTCGACGGTCCGTTCCGCGGGCGCTACCGCAAGACCGATCTCGTGCTCGAGGCGGTCATCGTTCTGCTGATCGCGTTGCTCTCGCTGGCGGATTCCTCGTCGCGGACGCTGCGGGCTGACGTCGCGCTGACCGTGCAGCGCTCGGTGCCCGGTCGGCCGGTCCCGGCCGGGTTCCTCGGGCTGTCGATGGAGTACACGTCGCTCGAGCGCTACGCCGGCACGGATCCGTCCGCGCTCAACCCGATCCTCGTCCAGTTGATCCGCAACCTGTCTTCCGGGCAGGCGCCGGTTCTGCGGATCGGCGGCGACAGCACCGACCGCACCTGGTGGCCCGAGCCCGGCGTGGGGGCGCCGCCCGGAATCCGCTTCACGCTTGATCAGCGCTGGCTCGCCGTGGCCCGCGCACTCACGCGGGCGGTGAACGCGCGTCTGATCCTCGGCATCAACCTGGAGGCAAACAGCCCGACCCTGGCCCAGACCGAGGCGAACGCGCTCGTGAGCGGACTCGGGAGCGCCTCGATCCGGGCGCTCGAGCCCGGCAACGAGCCTGAGTTGTACGGAAGCTTCGGCTACTACCGGGCGCCGGACGGGACTCGGGTCACGGGGCGGCCGGCCGGCTACGACTATCCGGCCTTCGCCGCTGACTACCGCAACGTCGCCGCCGTGTTGCCGCACGTGCCGCTGGCCGGGCCCGCGTTCGGGAACCTTGTCTGGACCCCGAACCTGAACGCGTTTCTCTCTGCGCAGCCCGGGCTCGGGCTCGCGACCCTGCACCGCTATCCACTGCAGCGCTGCTTCATCCACCCCGACTCGCCGCGCTACGCGACCGTGTCCAACCTGCTGGCCGCCGGCGCCTCGAGCGGCCTCGCACACCGGTTCGCCGGCTTCGCCGCGATCGCCCACGCCCACCATTTGCCCCTGCGGATCGACGAGTTCAATACGGTGTCGTGCGGGGCGGTGAAGGCGGTCAGCCACACCTTCGCCTCGGCTCTGTGGGCGGCCGACGTGCTGTTCGAGCTGGTCCACGCCGGCGTCGACGGCGTCAACGTCCACACCTTCCCGGGCGCCGGCTACGACCTGTTCACCTTCCGCGACGTGGGCGGCCACTGGCACGCGATGGTGTGGCCCGAGTACTACGGGCTGCTGCTGTTCGCGCGCGCGGCCCCAGCCGGGTCGCACCTGGTGCCGGTCGCCGGTCCGCGCCCGGCGACGCTAAAGGCGTGGGCCACAGCATCTGCCGACGGATCGGTGCGTGTGGTGCTGATCAACAAGGACCCGGCGAAGAGCCACGTCGTGGCCGTCCGCGTACCCGGGTCGCTCGGATCGGCGACCGTCACCCGCCTTGAGGCGCCCACGGTCCGCACCCGCAGCGGGGTCACGCTGGGCGGCCAGGGTTTCGGCACCGACACCGACTCCGGGACGCTGAAGGAAGGTGGGGAGAAGGTCGGGGCCGCGGGCGGGCGCTACACGATCTCGGTCCCAGCGGCGAGTGCCGCGCTGCTCACCATTTCGGGTGTGCGGTGAGCGGTGCGGTGTCCGCCGGCGGGGGACGGCCGGGTTCGTTGCGCGGTGCCGGGCGGGCGGGGTCGGCACCAGCTGACGGCCGGGTTCGCCGCGCGGTGCGCGGTGTCAGATCCCCGCACCCGCGCGAAATATTTCACTCGCTTCTCTTGAAAACCTCCGGGCCCTGCGTTACCTTGCACCGAGGTCCTTCGACCCCCTTTTCTGTTATGGCCAATTTCCTGAACACACAGATCAATCGCATCGAGGCCGCTGTCGGCGCCCCGGATGTCGTGTGCCCGAATCACGCCATGACGCGCCTTCCCGCTGCCACCGCTGCCCTCGCCAGGAGGCGTGCGCCCTAGAAGTACAGGTGCACATACCGAGACGAGCGAGGGCGGTCCAGACGGACCGCCTTTTTTATTGCCAATTTCAAGATCGAGGGTGATATCGCCATGAAGACCACGTAATCCACCGCTCATGTCACATGGGTCCGCCGTGTCAACGAGCGGACCCGGTCGAGAGAACACACAGTTACACATCGCGCAGGTGAAGCCGGCTCAAACCGGGCCGGTTTCACCTGCTCAAAAACACACGAGTAGGGAGTACCTCCAGTGACCAGTTCACAGGCGGTCGGCCTTCGTGCGGGCTCATACGGGCGCCGGCGCGGCCGACTGCGCAGCAAGACGAGCACGCGTCAGATGACCGGCGCCGAGACCAGGCTCCTGGCCCAGGTCGGCGAACAGGTCCATCTGCCGCGGGGCTCAGCCAAATCTCCCAGGCCCGTCGCGCACCAGCGCTGGTTCTGATGCGCGCGCGAGCTGGGTGCAGACACCGTGGCCGAGTGGTGAGGCTCGCGTCCTTCGGGTGCGAAACGGCGGTTCGAATCCGTCCGGTGTCTTTCTGAGGGTTTGGGGCGGGGGTCGGGGTTTGGGCGGGGGTCGGCGGGGCGGGCGGGCGCGGCCGGGCGGGGGGCGCGACCGCGGGGGGCTGAGGCGGGGCGGGACTAACGCAGCAAATCGTGTCGGCGTTGGCGACCGAGGTCGAAAACTCCCCGCCACGGGGAGTTTTCAGCCTCTCTCGCTTCGGCCGGGCCAATTTGTTGCGTTAGTACGGCTCCGGCGGGGCCGGAGGCGTGAGTTACCTCGGAAACTCGGGTCTGGCGGGGCGAGGATGGCGGTTTGGGTCTGCTCAGCAGACTTAATCGCGGCTGCTCGCGTCCGTGGCGTCGAGTTGTCGAGGTTATATGCCCGCTCGCCGGGCCGGCATCCGCGCGCTCCGCCCCCAAGCACGCCCCCCGACCACGCCCTCCAGACGACCCCGCGACCGCCCCCGCACGACCCCGCCGCCGCCCCCGCAGACGCCGGCCGCCGGCACCCGCCACCCTTGGCAGCGGTCCGTCCGCCATAGGCCCGATCATTGATCCTTTGTTAGCGTGAACAAGGTTTGCGAAAGTTTTGGCGTCGAGATGCGTTTCAGTGGGTAATGGGGCCCTGCAAGGACCGGACACGGAGGTGGCTATGAGCCCATATCAGCGCGCACTGATCGCGGAGCCGGGAGCCGCGATGGTCGGCACGGACGCGTCAACCCACCAGTACGCAATGCTCGAGGAGCTCGGCTTCGTCCGCCGTGAAGCGCAGCTCGAGGCCGACCTGGCCTACGAGGACTGGCGGAAGATGTCGACTCGCGACGCCTACGCCGTCTACCGAGCCGCGCAGGATCGGGCGGACGCCGCTCAGGACGATCTCGCCCACCTCGTAGCCCAGCTCCCGGCCTAACCCCGGCCTAACTTCGGCCGCCCGCGCCGCGCCGCGGCGGCCGAACCCCGGCGCGCCGCCCGCCCGGCCCCCGCCCCGCCGCCCGCCCCGCGCCGCCCGCCCTCCAACCCCGCCGGCCACATGGGCCGTCAGTGAAGCAGCGAGGACTGGAGCTGCGCGTACCCCGGCGAATCGTCGAGCGTCAGCGGGACGCCGCCGCGAACGGTTCCGAGGTCGGTGAGCGCCACGCGCTCGAGACCGTTCCCCGGGCCGCCGTCGCTGGTGACGGCGATCGCGAGGGTGTTATCGCCGTGGGGGTCGAGCACGCCATTGGGGACGACGAACGTGTGCTGCGGTCCGACGTTGGCGATGTACTGCCCCATGTTCCAGCCGTTGACGAAGATCAGTGCGCGGTAGTTCGCCGACGAGCGTGGGGTGGAGGGATCGCCGATCGTGACCCCAAGCGAGGCGTCGTCTTCGGGCGGCACATCGAGGCGGAAGGTGGTGCGGTACCACGACGTGCCCGGGACCGCGCTCGCGGCGGGAACCGATGCCGCCTGCCAGCTTTGGTCCGGGAAGCCCGGGAGGTACCAGCCGGCGCGTTCGCCGTAGAGACCGCCGTTGTTGACCGCGCCGCGGACGGGATCGGGAATGTCCTCGCCGCCCTGACTGCCCTGGATCCTCCAGGCGATTGGCGCCGCCACGGCGTTCGAGCTCGCGTCTGCGAGCGCGACCGAGATCAGGCCGCGACCCTCCTTCTGAGCATCATTGATGCCGCCGTCCTCGTTGTGGGAGTCGTCGCGGACCATCACCGAAAGCACGTGCTGCCCGTCCGTCTGGAGATCTGCGGGAACCGCGAAGGTGGCGGTGCCGGTGGTGGGCGGCGCGCTCAGATTCGTCGGCAGGACGTTCTGACCCAGGTACTGCCCGTCGAGCCAGGCCTGGAGCATGCCCGCGCCGCCGCCTCCGTAGTGCAGTGAGATCGTGGTCGCGGTTCCGGCGCCGGAATAACGACCGCGGTACCAGACGTCCCCGTGATGGAAGCCGTAGTCGTCGGCGGTCAGGACCGGCTGGCCGGCCGGTGGCTTGGTCGTGCTGTTGGTCTGAGTCTGGTCGGCAACGGTCCAGCTCGAGTCGTCGAACGATGGCTGCGCCTCCGGTGACTCCGGCGAGTAGCGCCAGCCGTCGAGGCTCGGCAGCGTGTACGGCACCGGACCGGGAAGCTGCGCAGCGGCGCTGAGGCTGCCCGCTGCGGTCGGGTGCACGCCGACGGCCGAGCCGTCCCAGCTGATCTGGTGGACCTGCGACGGCGCCCACACCTCGAGGTCGCTCGGCTGGGAGGTGTCGCCGGTGAGGGTGAGCGAGTCGCCCGCGATCGATGCGGTGCGCACCAGCTCGGGTCCGCGCTCGAGCACCGGGCCGGCGGCCGTGTCCTGGCGCCAGAAGGTGCCCGCCGTGTCGTCGTCGGCGATCAGCAGAAGCAGCTGCGGACGGTTGCCGCCGTGGATGCTGACCTCGGTCAGCCCGTTGTGGGTGTAGTCGAGGCGCAGGTCGCCGGTGGACGGGTCGAACGTGCTCTGGACGCTGCCGCTCAGAACGTCGACGTGCGGCCGGTCGTCGTAGCGCAGGACGGTCTCGCCGTCCTCGCCGGCGGGATCGTGCAGAAGCGCGACGTCCTTCCCTCCCTCGCTCATCTGGGTCATCAGCTGTGAGGTCGAATAGACGAGATGCTGTCCGCCGAATGCGTAGTCCGCGAGCAGGATCTTGGCGTCCTGCCCGTTGATCCGAAGCGTGCCGGACTGCGGCACGGTGTAGTTGCCGTCGGAGGTTGAGATCGGGAATGTGAACGAGTCGTTCGTGGTCAGGTTCGACGGGCTGTGCACCGCGATGTAGAAGTGCGTCCCGGTGTCGGGATTGACATCGTCGTAGACCCTGATAAACGGTGAGCTCGGCGTCACCGCGGGACCCGGGTCGACCTTGGCAATCTCGGGGACGCTCTGCAGGAACAGCCCGATTTCCTTCATCGCGGTCGCCTTCGGACGCAGCTGCCGCGCTTCGTTGATCGCCGCGCCGTAGTCATAGGAGGTGTAGACCACCGGCGCGGGTAGCCAGCCCCACGACGTCCCGCCGAAGGTCATGTAGAAGTTCTCGAGCGTCAGCCGGTTGGCGATGTTGGTCTCGTAGAAGACTCGCTCGTACCCCGGTCCCTCGCGCACCGCCATGCACTGGTAGGTCCCGACGCTGCCCCAGTAGTCGAACCAGCCACCCCCGAACTCGGCCGTGAGCCCAGGCGTGTTCGGGGAGGCCGAGGCGCCACCCTTCGCGCCCCCGGGCCCCCAGATACCCCAGTCCGGGGCGGTGCTCGGGGAGCCGGGGGTGCCGTCGGTGTGGCATGTGCCGCCTGGGTAGCCGTCGAAGCCGTAGAGATCGACCGGGCCCTGAACCGTGCCCGGAACGGTGGAGCTGGCCGGCACCCAGAGGCCGTTGCGGCCCTTGTCGTTGTGGAAGATCGGGACCGTGATCCCGTCGCTGCGCACCTTCGCGACAAGGTGGTTCATGTAGTTCTTCTGCGCGGTGCCGGCGCTGCCGAGCTCGTTCTCGACCTGGTACAGGATCACCGAGCCCTTGCCATCCGTGTACTGGTGGCGCGCGATCACGGCGTCGATCGCGGTTAGCCACTGATCGACGGCCGCGAGGTAGTCAGGGGCGTCGGTACGCGCGCGGCCGGCCTGCGTGAGCAGCCAGCCCGGGAACCCGCCGGCATCGAGCTCGCCGTTGATATACGGCCCGGGGCGCACGATCACATACAGCCCGACCTGCTGTGCGATGTCGAGCACCTCGTCCATATCGCGCACGCCGCTGAAGTCGTACACGCCCGACTTGGGGGAGTGATAGCCCCAGTCGAAGTACATCGACACGGCGTTGTAGCCCTCAGCCTTCATCTTCTCGAGCACGTCTCGCCACAACGACGGGCTGGGCAGGCGGAACGGGTGAAACTCGCCTGACCAGATGAAGGTGCGCTGCCCGTCGAGGATCAACGAGTACTTATCGAAGCTGATCGTATGCCCGCGTGCGGCTTGGGCCGACGCAGAGGACGAGGTCGCGATCGACGCGAGGACGGCAAGAGTCACGACCAACCACCGACGCACACAGGACCGACATCCCATCTCCGAGAACCTCGGTACCCGGGGGATGTGAACGCTAACCAGAAGTTGTCGGAGCGTCCTCCGGGACCGTCGTTGTCCGAGCACTCGCTGGGGCGGTCGAGTGCCCGAGACGCCTGTCGGCGAGTTTCTCGAGCAACGCGAACGGCGCGTAGTACCTGGTCGGCGCCAGTCGGGCTAGCGCATCGAACAGGTAGGCGTCCGGCCCCACTCGGATCCGGCTCTTGCCGGCCTTGACTCCCTGGTGGATGATCTCGGCGGCACGCTCAGGGGTGGTGCGAGCGATCAAATCGAACAGCCTCGCCGCCTCGTCCTGGTTGATGTCGCGCCCGCGGGGATCGCCTCGGTACCGGGCGTTGCGCACGATGTTCGTCTTGACCCCGCCCGGATGGACGTTGACCGCGCCCACGCCGGTGCCTCGCAGCTCCTGGCGCAGCGAGTCGGTGAACCCGCGCACCGCGAACTTCGAGGCACAGTAGGCGCTCTGGTAGGGCATGCCGACCAGACCGAACACGCTCGAGGTGTTGACGATCACGCCCTCGTTCTGCCGGAGCAAAATGGGCAGGAAGGCGCGCGTGCCGTTGATCACGCCGCCGAGGTTGACGTCGAGTACCCAGTCCTGATCCTCGACCGAGCCCTCGGCCACACTCGCCGAGGTCGCGACGCCGGCGTTGTTGAACACCATCCCGAGCGGCGACGGTGCCCATTCCGCGACCTCCGCCGCAAACGCGAGCTGCGCGTGCCGGTCGCTGACATCGACCCTGCGCGCGAGGACCGGGGTCGGAAGCGTCTCGGCGACGCGCTGGAGGCCGTCCTCGTCCTGATCGACGATCGCCACCGGGCACCCGTGGGCAGCCAGCCGCTGCGCCACCGCCTGGCCGATCCCCGAGGCGGCGCCAGACACGTAAGCCGTGCGGCCGTCGATCAGCCTGCGAGCCATGCTCAGACGACGGCCCGGGCGCGGTCAGCGCTGTGCGCGTGATCGGCGATCATGTCGGCGAGGCGCTCGAGCGCTCCGGCCGGGAGGTCGTGACCCATGCCCTTGATCGACTCGAGCCTGGCGCCCTGGATCGCCCGCGCGGTGGCACGGCCGCCGGAGGGGTGCACCATGCGGTCACGGTCGCCGTGGATCACGAGCGTCGGCACGGAGATCCGCCGCAGCTCGCGGGTCCGGTCGCCCGCCTTGATGATCGCTGCCATCTGCCGGCCGGTCCCCGCGGCGGCGCGGGGGTCGCGGTCGAAGGCGAGCCGGGCGCGCTCCTTGATCGCTTCCTCGTCGAAGGGGAACCCGCGCGAGCCGATGTGGTGGAAAAGGGTGGCAGCGCGCTCGGCCGCGGCGTCGCGATCACGCGCCGGCGGACGGAAGACGAGTCGCAGGGTCGACGGGGCAACCCAGCCCGCGGTCAGCGACCCCGTGGACGACATGAGAGAGGCCAGGCTGCGAACGCGATCCGGATGCTCGGCGGCCACCGTCTGAGCGATCATCCCGCCCATCGAGACGCCGACGAGGTGAGCGGGACCGAGATCCAGGGCCTTGATCAGCCCGGCCGTGTCGCGGGCCATGTCCAACAGGTCGTACTGATCGTCGTCGATTCGGCGCATGATCAGTTGGTTGCGCCGCGGCGGCCGGTTGGCGGCGTGGGTCGATCGGCCGATATCGCGGTTGTCGAAGCGGATGACCTGGAAACCACGCGCCACCAGGCCGTCGACGAATGGCTCCGGCCACGCTGTCAGCTGCTGACCGAGACCCATGATCAGGAGCAAGGGCGGGTCGGACTCCGACCCGAGACGCTCGTAGCAGAGCGTGATGCCGCGGCCGACATCGATGAGCTCCTCGCTCATGCCGCGACCCGAGCCGGTGTCGCGTGGGGGAGCGTGACCAGGTAGTCGCCGGGGTCGAAGCGCGCGAGCCGGCGCTGGTAGGCGCGCACGCTCCCCGGCCACAGGGTGGAGTTGCGCCCGGTCGAGTCGAGGTACCAGCTGACGCAGCCGCCGGCCGTCCACACGCTGCCCTCGGTCCCGCGCTCGAGCTCGGAGATGAAACCGGCCTGCGCGACGGGGCTCGGCTCGAGCGTCGCGACGCCGCGAGCGCGCCGGTGGCGGAGCACCTGCATCAGGTAGTTGACCTGGGCCTCGATCATCAGCAGGACCGAATTGTGACCGAGCCCGGTGTTGGGGCCCAGCAGCATGAAGAAGTTCGGGTAGCCCGCGACGGCCATCCCGAGGTGCGCCTTGGGACTTCCGGCCCAGCGCTCGGCGAGCGTGTCGCCGTCGCGACCGACGACGCGGTGGCTGATCGGAGGGTCGGTGACCTGAAAGCCGGTGCCGAAGATGATCGTGTCGACTCTGTGCTCGACGCCGCGCGCGTCGAGGACTCCGCCCTCGGTGATCTGGCGGATCCCGTCGCTGACGATCTCGACGTTGTCCGAACAGATCGCCGGGTACCACTCGTTAGAGCCGAGAATCCGCTTGCAGCCGAGGCGGTAGTCGGGGGTCAGCCGCTCGCGCAGTGCCGGGTCGGGGACCTGCCGCGCGATGTGGCGGCGGGCGCGGCGCTCGCTGACCCGGGTCAGGCGCGGGTGGGTGAACATCACGTGAAAGGACTCGAGCAGCGAGAACACCGCCCTGCGCAGCGCGTGCAGCGCGCGCGGGCTGCGCCGGAAGCGCCGCTGCCAGGTGGCTGGGATGTCGGGGTTGGCCCGCGGCATCACCCACGGCGGCGTGCGCTGGAACAGGTGCAGGCGCCGCACCTGGGGCTGGATCTCGGGGACGAACTGGACCGCCGAGGCGCCGGTGCCGATGACCGCGATGTCGCGATCGGTGAGGTCGTGGTCGTGATCCCATCGGGCCGAGTGAAAAACGCGACCGCGAAATCTCTCGAGGCCGTCGATCTCCGGGATCTTGGGATCGGCGAGCGCGCCGACGGCCGAGACCGCGACCTCCGCCGTCACCGTGCCCTGGCTGGTCTCGATCTCCCACCGCTGCTCGTCCTCGTCCCAGCGCATCGACTCGACCTCATGGTCGAAACGCAGGTGGCCCGACAGGTCGTGGCGTGCGACCACCTCGCGCATGTAGTCCCAAATCTCAGGCTGGCCGGCGAACGCCCGGCTCCAGTTCGGGTTCTGCTCGCCTGTCCACGAGTAGAGGACGCTCGGGATGTCGCACGCACACCCCGGGTAGGTGTTATCGCGCCACGTCCCGCCGAGGTCGCCGGCGCGCTCGAGCACGATGAAGTCATCGATCCCGGCCCGCTTGAGCTCCATCGCCAGCCCAAGGCCGGAGAAGCCGGCCCCGGCGATCACGATCTCGTGGTGCTTTTCGGTCTTCATCGATGGCCTCCCGGTACGTCCGCGTACCGTGGTACGTTACCATACCGCGGGCGGCCGGGCGACCCCTAAAGAAGCGCTCCGCTGAGGATCGCCTTGACGGTCTCGCCGGCGCTCTTGTGCATCTCTCGGACGTCGCGGCCCTTCTGGAGCGAGATCACGGCGAGCTCGCGCATGCCGCCGACGATCATGATCGCGACGTCGAGGTTGAGCGGGCGCGCGACGATCTCGGGCTGCTCGCGCCGGCCCGACTCGACCAGGTCGACCAGGAGCTGGGCGAAGCGCTCGATCACGGCGAGCTGGCGGTCGGCGCCGGGCTGGCCGAGGCCCGGCAGTTCGCGGACAAAGCTCTTGGACAGGGCCGGGTGGGCAGTGATGCTGTCCATATAGGCCTCGAGTGCGAGGTCGACCTGCTCCTCGAGCGGCAGCTCGGGCTGCACGGCGGCGGCGATCGAGGCGATCGTCGCGTCGTTGGTGGCGTCGAACAGGGCGAGGAAGCAGGCGTCCCGATCCTCGAAGTGCTCGTAGAACGTACGCCGCGACGTGTGCGCGATCCGCACCACGTCGGCGACGGTCGTCTCTCGGTAGCCCTTGTCCTCGATCGAGCGCGCCATCGCGTCGATCAGACGTTCGCGATGGGTCGCGCCCTCGCGTGCAGCGGTGCTCTGCTGGGTGGCCATGGGCCTGACGGTAGCGCTCGGGGCGGGCGGTGAGCGGGCTAGCGCTTGCGCTCGACGATCACGCGGCCACCTCGGCGCGGGATCATCGTGACGTTGCGCTGCTGGGCGCGCTCGGATGCCGGCCTTGCGGGCGCGAGGTCGACTCGGGCAGCGATTGCCCGCAGAACGACCCGCTGCTCGGCCATCGCGAGCGTGGCGCCGAGGCAGCGTCGGATGCCGCCGCCGAAGGGGATCCACGTGTACGTCCCGGGCTTGGTGTCAAGAAAGCGCTCGGGCCGGAAGCCGTGGGGGTCGGGGTAGACGTCCTCGCGGTGGTGCAGGGCGACGATGTTTATGCCGATCGGCGTCTGGGCCGGCACGACGTACTCGCCGAAGCGCCACGGCCGCTTGGCCATCCGCACGATCATCGGGATGACCGGTCGTATGCGCATGCCCTCGTGGACCGTCGCCTCGACGTATTCGTCGGCCCCGTCGGCCCCCGTGCGGACGAGCGTGCGCAGGCGGTCGTAGGCGTCGGGGGTGCGAAGCAGCCGCTCGAAGGTCCAGGCGAGCGAGTTTGCCGTCGTCTCGTGTCCGGCGAGGACAAGGGTCATGAGCTCATCGCGTAGCTCTTGGTCGGTGAGCGGTTTGCCGTCCTCGTCGCGGGCCTCGAGGAGCAGGGAGAGGACGTCGTGTCCCTCGCCGGGATTGGCGCGACGGGCCCGGATCACCTCGTACATCTGGCGATCGACGATGGTCAGGACCGCCTTCAGGACGCCCCGCGGCTCGGGCCGCGCCGCGTTCTGGAGCTCGATCAGCTGGTAGAGCGGGTTGGTGGAGGCGTTCAGCATCCGCCGGATCGTCTCGCGCATCCGGTACTCGGCCGTGCCGCGGGCAGGCGTGCTCTCGATGCCGAAGATCCCGCCCATGATCACGTCGAGGGTCACCGCCTGCATGCGCGGCGCGAGGGCGAACGGCTTGTCCGGCCGCCAGCGGTCGATCTCGCGGTCGGCCGCGTCGGCGATCATCTCGACGTAGCGCTGGACGGCGTCGCCGTGGAAGGCCGGGAGCAGCAGCTTGCGCTGGCGCATGTGGCGGTCGCCGACCGAGGTCAATACCGAGTTGGGGCCGAGGATCGGGCGCAGGGGCGATTCGCCGGTCAGCGAGGGCGCGTCCGCGGGCTTGGCCGTGAGCAGCGACTTGACGTGGTCCGGGTGGGTGGTGACGACGAAGGGCTCCTTGCGCGAGAGCAGCTCGATCTGCCACACGTCGCCGTAGCGCTCGCGCCCGCGGAGGCTCGTGGTCAGCGGGTCGGCGACGAACTGCAGCGACTGCACGAGCCGGTTGCCGGCGCGCATCGGCGGCAGCCGCAGCGGCGTCCCGGGCTCGACCGGGCCGGCCGGGGAGGTGGGTGCGGACCGCTCCTCGATCTCCCTGACAGGTGCGCTTGCCACAGACACGGTACGTGAATGTACCAGATGCGTTGGGAGGGGCGCAAGGCCCCGCCCCAACCAACAACCCCGAAGCTACCCTCCAACCATGTCCCAGCCCGGCGACACGCTCCACCTGACCGTCAGTGAGTGGCTCGTGATCAAGACCAGCACCGCCGACCTGCTGGCGATGGAGGCGCACTATGGGCCGGGGGCCAAGCCGCCACCGGCGCACCACCATCCCGCTCAGGAGGAGCGGTTCAGCGGCATCAACGGGACGGTGAGGGCGAGGATCGATGGGGTGGAGCGGACGATCGGTCCCGGCGAGACGGTGACGATCCCGCCCGGAGCGAACCACTCGTTCTGGAACCCCGGCGGCGAGGAGGCGGTGCTCACCTGGGAGGTGCGGCCGTCGCTGCGCACCGAGCAGATGTTCGAGGACCTCGCCAAGGCCGGCTCGACGCTCAAGCAGGGACTCGTGCTGACCGGTTACAAGGCCGAGTTCAGGCTCGCCAGCGCGCCGCAGCGGCTGCTGCTCGACGCGATCGGCTCGGTCGCGAGCCTTATCGGTCGCTTTCGGTAGAGCCGATCACCGCCCGCGCGGCTGCGATCCGGGCGATCGGGATGCGGAAGGGCGAGCAGGAGACGTAGTCGAGTCCGGCCATGTGGAAGAACGCGATCGAGTCAGGGTCGCCGCCGTGCTCGCCGCAGACCCCCAGCTTCAGCCCGGGGTGGGCCTCGCGCCCAACCCACGCGGCGAGCCGCACGAGCCAGCCGACGCCCGGGCGCGTCGATCGTCTCGAAGGGCGAGCGGTCGATGATCTTGTCCTCGATGTACCTGGGGACGAACTTCGACTCGGCGTCGTCGCGCGAGAGGCCGATCGCGGTCTGGGTGAGGTCGTTGGTGCCGAACGAGAAGAAGTCGGCGTGGTGGGCGATGCGGTCGGCGACGAAGCAGGCCCGCGGGAGCTCGATCATCGTCCCGACCGTGTAGTCCTCACCCTCCTTCATCCCGTGCTCGGTTCCGACGCGCACGACCAGGTCGCGCATCATCTCGATCTCGTGCTCGTAGGCGACCAGCGGGATCATGATCTCTGGGTGCGGGGGCTGCTCCACGGCGAGCGCGGCGCGCATGATCGCGTGCACCTGCATCTCGTAGATCTCGGGGTAGAGGATTCCCAGCCGGCAGCCACGGGTTCCAAGCATCGGGTTGCCCTCGTGGATCTCCTCCACGCGGGTCAGCAGGTGCTCGAGCTCATCGAGATCGTCGGACTGCTCGATCCGGGCACGCTCCACGTGGGCGCGCAGTTCGGGAAGATCGTCGAGGAATTCGTGCAGCGGCGGGTCGAGCAGACGGATCGTCACCGGCAGCCCCTGCATCACCTCGAAGATGCCTTCGAAGTCCTGCTGCTGGAGCGGGAGCAGCTCGCGCAGAGCGGCACGCCGGCCCTCGCCGTCGTTGGCCATGATCATCGCGCGCATCTTCGGCAGGCGGTCCTCGGCCATGAACATGTGCTCGGTCCGGCACAGGCCAATCCCCTCGGCGCCGAGCTCACGAGCGTGCGCGGCATCCTCCGGGGTGTCGGCGTTGGCGCGGACCCCCAGACGGCGAATCTCGTCGGCCCACTTCAACACCGTCTCGAAGCGCTCGTCGAGCTCGGGTTCGATCAGCTTGGCACCCGGCTCCACGACCGTCCCGTCGGAGCCGTTGATTCCGATCTCCTCGCCCTCGTGGAAGACGCTCCCGTTGATCCGGACCTCGCCGAGGTCCAGATGAATCTCGACCGCCGCGCCGGTCACCGCCGGCACGCCCATGCCGCGGGCGACGAGGGCTGCGTGGGAAGCCTTGCCGCCCTCGGAGGTGAGGATGCCCTTGGCGGCGTGGAAGCCCGCCACGTCGTTGGCCTCGGTGAACGGCCGCACGAGGATGACCTTGCGGCCATCGGCCGCGGCCGCGACGGCGTCCGGCGCGCTGAACACGATCGTGCCGGCGGCGGCACCCGGCGAGGCGGCGACGCCGTGGGCAAGCACGTTGTAGCCATCGCCGTGGTCGAACGTCGGGTGCAGGAGCGCGTCGAGCGAATTTGGGTCGATCGTGGCGATCGCATCCTCGCGGCTCAGCAGGCCCTCCTCCACGGCGTCGACCGCGAACCGCACAGCCGCCTGCGCGGGCCGCTTGGCGTTGCGGGTCTGGAGCATCCACAAGTGCCCGTCCTCGACCGTGAACTCTGTGTCCTGCATGTTCCGGTAGTGCGACTCGAGCGTGCGCAGGATGTCCATCAACTGCGCATTCGCCTCGGGCATCGCGTCGGCGAGCTCGGGCAGGTTGCGGGGCGTCCGCACGCCGGAGACGACATCCTCGCCCTGAGCGTTGATCAGGAAGTCGCCCGAGGGCCTGGGCTCGCCGGTGACCTCGTCGCGGCTGAACGCGACACCGGTGGCCGATGAGTCGCCCATGTTCCCGAACACCATTCGCTGGACGTTGACGGCCGTGCCCCAAGTGTCGGGGATCCGGTTGATGCGCCGGTACGAGACCGCGCGATCGCCCATCCACGAGCGGAACACAGCGCGAATTGCCTGAGCGAGCTGCTCCTGCGGATCTTGGGGGAAGTCGTAGAACGTCTTGAAGCGGCCGACCAGCTCGCGCAGGTCGCCGACCGTGAGCTCGGTGTCCATGTGGACGCCGGCGGCCTGCTTGACCTCGGCGATCGCCTCCTCGATCCGGTCGCCCGGCACGCCGTAGGCGACGTTTCCGAACATCTGCACGAGCCGGCGATAGGAGTCCCAGGCGAACCAGTCGTTGCCGGTCGAGCGGGCGAGCCCTTCGACGGCCTGGTCGTTGAGCCCGAGGTTGAGGATCGAGTCCATCATCCCGGGCATCGACTCGCGCGCCCCGCTGCGCACGGATACGAGCAGCGGGTCGGAATCGTCGCCGAAGCGCTTGCCGGACAGGCTCTCGAGACGTCCGAGCGCCTGAGCGACCTGATCCTTCATGCCGTCGGGCTCGCGTTCCTCACGCATGTAGGCGACGCACGCCTCGGTCGTGATCGTGAACCCCGGCGGGACAAGATCGACGCCGAGCACGCGGGTCATCTCCGCTACGTTCGCGCCCTTGCCGCCGAGAAGCTCGCGCATGTCCCGCGAGCCCTCCGCGAAGTCATACACCCATTTGGACTGTCCCATCTTTCAACCCTCTGCTCGCGTAGTAGACCACCAACGACCGGACCTGCAACACCAACGACCGGACCTGCAACTCAGGAGCCGAAGGTAGCGGTGGCGGTGGCCGTTCCGCAGCCGGAAATTGCCGCGCTCCCACTCCGTAGTCACCCGCAGTAGATTTCCCGCTCCGCTCGACGCCAGAAAGGGGCACCCAATGCCAGAACGCGCAGCAATCGTGACCGGAGCCTCGCGAGGGATCGGACTGGCGCTTGCAGAAGCGCTCGCCAACGAGGGCTACGGCCTGACGATCACCGCGCGCAAGCCGCAGACGCTCGAGCAGACCGCCGAGGAGCTGCGCGGCAAGGGCTTCGACGTCGAGTTCATGGCCGCGAACATGTCCGACGAGGACGGGATCCGCGAGGTCGTCAAGCTCCACCGGGACCGCTACGGCCGGCTCGACGTGCTGATCAACAACGCCGGGGTCGGGATCGGCGCGGCGGCGCACGAGCACCAGACCAAGTACGTGGACCTCCAGCTCGGGGTCAACCTGCGGGCGATCGTGCTCTTCTACCGCGAGTGCGCGGAGATGCTGCGGGCGGCCGGAGCCGAGCACAAGAGCGCACTGGTCGTGAACCTGGCCTCGATCGCGGCCAAGTCGCCGCAGCCGTGGCTGTCGGTCTACTCGGCCACGAAGGCCGCGGTCGTCGCTTACACGCAGTCGATGAACAAGGAGCTCAACGGCGATGGGATCAAGAGCGTCGCCTTCTGCCCGGGGTTCGTCGACACCGACATGACCGACTTCGTCAAGCAAACGGTGCCGCCCGAGGAGATGCTGCGCACCCAGGACATCGCCGAGGCGCTGCACTTCCTGCTGCGCGTCTCGCCGGCCTGCGTGGTCCCCGAGATCGTGTTCCAGCGCCCGGGCGAGACGGTGTAGAACCGCAGCAGATAGTTCCGGTGCAGACCTTCCCGTGGCCGGACGGTCTCGGAGTAACATACGTCACATGGCCACCGTCCCAGCTCCCAGCCCCACCTCGCCGACGCCGCTGACTTCGGATCTCTGCTGGCTGCTGGCGCGGGCCAGCCACGCGCTGACCACCGAGCTGACGGCGGCGCTCGAGAGCAGCGCGATGTCCCCGCGGTGGCACAGCGTGCTCGCCACGGCGATGGCCGGCGAATACACCCAGACCGAGCTGGCGCGGATGGTCGGTTTGGACAAGACGACGATGGTGGTCACGGTCGACGAGCTCGAGGCCGCCGGGCTGGCAGCGCGCCGGCCGTCACCGTCCGACCGCCGGGTCCGGGTGATCGCGGTCACCACGGCCGGAAGGCGCAAGGTCCGCGAGGCCGAGGCGGTCATGGATCGCGTGCGCGAGGACGTGCTTTCCGGCCTGCCCGCGAGGGACCGCGACGTGTTTCTCCGCGTGCTCGGCTCGCTCGCCTGCGGCCGGCTCTCGGAGCCGGTCGCCTGTGAGCAGTCGGTTCGCCGTCGCGCTTAGCGCCAACGCGAGGCGCCGCTAAGGCCCCGCCCGGCTCGGGTAAGGGGTACCGGGAGCAAACGCTCTCCGATCTCCCGATGTGCCATCCGTGGGCGTAGTCGATTCTCCACGGTAGTCCGCTGTCCAAGTGCGGTTAGCCGCACCGGCAGACACGGGCGAGCCCCATTCCGACGACGGCCCCACGGTGCGACGCTTCCGCAGCGCAACGTGGGACACAACACATGTCCCGTCCAAGATCATCCCGTAACAGACGATCTGATACCGTCCCTTCTTGAACAGACTGAATTGGGAGATAGTCGATGAGTCAAAGTCCGGAAACCACCTTCCCCCAGCTGCCGCGCAGCGACGACCGGCGCCGTTGGGTAGCGCTCGTAGCGCTCTGCGCGGGCTTTCTGATGATCATCCTTGACCAGACGATCGTGAATGTGGCGCTGCCCTCGATCCAGAACGATCTGCACTTCTCGCAGTCGAGCCTGGCGTGGGTTGTCAACGCCTACCTGATCGCGTTCGGCGGGTTGCTGCTGCTGGTCGGCCGGCTCGGTGACCTGATCGGCCGGCGGCGCATCTTCCTCGCCGGGCTTGCGCTGTTCACGACGGCATCGATGCTGTGCGGCCTGTCGCAGAGCCAGGGGCTGCTGATCGGTGCCCGGTTCGTCCAGGGGATCGGCGGGGCGATGACCTCGGCCGTGATCCTCGGGATGATCGTAACCATGTTCCCGCGGACGGGCGAGCGGGCGAAGGCGATCAGCATCTACAGCTTCGTCGCCGCGGCCGGCGGCGCGATCGGGCTCTTGCTAGGCGGCGTCATCACGCAGGGCCTCAACTGGCACTGGATCTTCTTCGTCAACCTGCCGATCGGGATCGCCACCGCCTTCGCCGCGACCAGGCTGTTGCCGGACGATCGCGGGATCGGCCTCGAGCGAGGCGCCGATGCGCTGGGCGCCGTACTGCTGGTCAGCTCGCTGATGCTGGGCGTCTACACGATCGTCGAGGCGAGCCGGTACTCGTGGGGCTCGGCCCACACGATCGGCTTCGGCGCCGTCTCGGTGGCGCTGCTGGCGGGCTTCATCGCCAGGCAGGCGACCGCGGCTAACCCGCTGATGCCGCTGCGCGTGTTCCGCTCGCGCACGGTCACCGGCGCGAACCTCGTGCAGGTGCTGATGGTCGCGGGGCTGTTCGGGATGTTCTTCCTGGGCGCCCTGTACATGCAGCGCGTCCTCGGCTACGACGCGATCCAGGTCGGCCTGGCGTTCCTCCCGGTCGCGCTCGGGATCGCGGTCATGTCGCTCGGGTTCGCGGCCCGGCTGATGGAGCGCTTCGGCGCCAAGGCGACGCTTGTGCCGAGCCTGGTGCTGATGGCGATCGGGCTGACATTGTTCCGCGGCTCACCGGTTCACGCCCACTACGTCTCCGACCTGCTGCCGACGATGGTGCTGCTCGGAGTCGGCGCGGGCCTCGCCTTCCCGTCGCTCATGACGCTGGCCATGTCGGGCGCGACGGCCGAGGACTCCGGGCTCGCGTCGGGCCTGGTCAACACGACCCAGCAGGTCGGCGGCGCGCTGGGGCTGGCGGTCCTGGCGACGCTGGCGAGCACGCGGACGAACACGCTCCGCCATGACGGGAGCTCCGTGGCCAGCTCACTGACCGGCGGCTACCACCTGGCCTTCACGATCGGGGCGGTGCTGCTGATCGCCGCGATCGGCCTGGCCGTGAGCCTGCTGCGCGTTCCGAATGCGCAGCCCGAGGAGGCCGTGGCGCTCCCCGAGGCGATCGAGCTCGAGGAAGCCGCCTAGGCCGGCTCCGCGGACGAGGGCACCGGCGGCAGCAGAGCGCTCTGCACGCCGCCGGTTAGCCCCCGCCGCGCGGCGATGTGGCGCTCCACGATTTCATCGTAGGGTTTGCGGCCGTGCGCGTCGCGGTGGTCGGACATATCGAGTGGGTTGACTTCATATCCGTGGAGCGGCTGCCGCACCAGGGAGAGGTCATCCATGCGCGGGGCGGGTTCACCCGGGCGGCCGGAGGCGGCGGCGTCGCGGCGGTGGTACTCGCGCGCCTGGGCGCCGAGGTCGACTTCTTCCTCGCCCTCGGCCGGGATGCGGACGGGCGGGCCGCCGAGGCGCAGCTCCGAGAGCAGGGGGTGAGGACGCACGTAGCGTGGCGGGAGGACCCGACCCGGCGGGCGATTACGCTGCTCGAGGAGGGGGGCGAGCGCACGATCGTCACGATTGGCGAGCGGCTCGAGCCGCGCGGATCAGACGAGCTCGACTGGGACCGGCTCAGCGGAACGGACGGCGTTTACGTGACCGCCGGAGACGCGGGCGCGATGGGCCACGCCCGCGACGCGTCGAGGCTCGTCGCATCGCCTCGGGCCCGCCACGGCCTCTCGGAGTCCGGCGTGCCGATCGACGCGCTCGTGTTCAGCGGCGACGACGAGCACGAGACCGCTTGGGCCGAGGTGATCAAGCCGCAGGCGCGACTGCTCGTGGAGACCGACGGCGCCAGTGGCGGCCGCTGGTCGGGCCAGAGCGGGGGCACGTGGCGCGCGGCCGAGCTGCCGGGACGGCCGCGCGACTCCTACGGGTGCGGCGACTCGTTCGCGGCCGGCTTCACGTTCGGGCTCGCCTCGGGCGGCACTGTCGCGGACGCGGCCGCTCTGGGCGCTCGCATGGGCGCCGAGTGCCTGACCAGGGTGGGGGCGCCGTGAGCCGATGAGTTTCGGCCTGGCGGGTGGTCTCGCATTGCAGACCACTACTAGAAGAGGAGCGTGCATGGACTTCAAACTTGAACTGATCGTCATGCCGGTCACCGATGTCGATCGAGCCAAGGAGTTCTACGGCGAGCGTGCCGGGTTCACCGTCGACGTGGACCACCGAGAGGGCGAGGACTTCCGCGTGGTCCAGCTCACCCCGCCTGGATCAGCCTGCTCGATCACGCTGATGCGCAACGACGAGCGGGCGGGAGCGGTGCAGGGACTGCACCTGATCGTGTCCGATGTGGTGCAGGCGCGCACCGAGCTGCTCGCCCGCGACGTCGAGGTGAGCGAGCCGTTTCACTTCGGACCCCAGGGCCAGACGCCTGGGCTCGATCCAGAGCGGCGGAGCTACGGCTCGTTCCTGTCCTTCAGCGATCCGGACGGGAACGGCTGGCTCGTCCAGGAGGTCACACGGTGAAGACGATCTTGCCGAGAAAGTCGCCCGCGAGCATCGTCTCGAATCCCTGACGCGCCTCGGCCAGCGGCATCGTCGCGTGGATCACGGGGCGGATGTTGCGCTCGACGCAGAGGCGGGCGAGCCGCTCGAGCTCGTCGCGCGTGCCCATGGTCGAGCCGACGACCGAGAGCTGAAGGAAGAAGACGCGCGAGAGCTCGGCCGGTGGAGCGTCGCCGGTGGTGGCCCCGGACACCACGAGCACGCCGCCGGGCTTGAGCGCCCGCAGCGAGTGCGCCCAGGTCGCCTGGCCGGTGGTCTCCATCACCGCGTCGACGCGCTCCGGCAGGCGCGACCCGGCCTCGAACGCCTGATCGGCGCCGAGCCCGAGGGCCTGCGTGCGCTTGTCCTCGGAGCGCCCGGTCACCCACACGCGGATCCCGGCTGCGGCGCCGAGCACGATCAGCGCGGTGGCGACGCCTCCCGAGGCGCCCTGGACCAGCACGGTCTGCCCGGGGACGAGGTGGCCGCGGGTGAACAGCATCCGGTAGGCCGTGAGCCACGCCGTGGGCAGACAGGCCGCCTCCTCGAAGGACAGCTCGGGCGGCTTGGGCAGCACGTTGCGGGCCGGGACCGCGACCCGCTCGGCGAACGTCCCCGGGTACACCTCGGACAGAATCGAGCGCCGGGGATCGAACGTGTCGTCGCCGCGCCACGTTTCGCTCGTGATCACGGAATGGACCAGCACCTCGTTCCCGTCCTCGTCGAGGCCGGCGGCGTCGCAGCCGAGGATCATCGGCAGCCGTTCGCGCGCGAGCCCGACGCCGCGCAGCGACCACAGGTCGTGGTGGTTGAGCGAGGTCGCCCTGACGGAGACGGTCCGCCAGCCGTCCTGGGGCTCCGGCTCGGGGCGCTCGCCGATGCTCAGCCCGGAGAGCGGGTCGTCCCGGTTCATGTCGGTCGCGTAGGCGGCGAGCATCAGGGGATCATGCTCCAGGCGGCGGCGTGACGGCCCGCAGCGGCCGCAGGGCCTCGTCGACGCGAAGCAACTCGTCGAGCAGGGCGACGGCCGCCTCCTCCATCACGTCGTTGGCGTGAAGCTCGCCGTCCTCGCCGATGAGCTGGCGCACGAACGGGATGTTGACCGCCTCCATCACCGGGACCATCTTGACCGAGCCCGCCACCTGCTTGAGCTGGAGCATCGAACGCGTCCCGGCCGCGACGCCGCCGTAGGAGACGAACCCGAGCGCCTTGTAGAGCCACTCGTGGTGTAGATAGTCGATCGCGTTCTTGAGCGCGGCCGGATAGCCGTAGTTGTACTCGGCGGTCACGAACACGATCGCGTCGGCGGCCTCGACCTGAGCGCTCCAGGCCCGGGTGTGGTCCCTCGTGTACTGGCGCAGACGAGGGTGGTTGGGCTCGTCGAGCAGCGGCAGATCGAGCTCGGCGAGGTCGACGACGTCGAGTTCAAACCCTCCGTGCCGCGACGCGCGGTCGATGAACCACCTGGCAACCGGCAGTCCGACCCGGCCGGGCCGGGTGCTTGCGATGATGATCATCAGCCTTGGCATTGGATTCTCCGGAATGCCCCCGATCGTGGTCTCGCAAACCGGACGGTAGCTCCACCAGCCAATCGGCCGTGTTCCCGTCGCTGGAGAGGATCGTGCAGCGCCCCAGCTCGCGCGCAAGGGCGAGCGCGCCGCGGTTGCCCCGCATGATCGTCGCCCGGAAGCGCCGGATCCCGGCCGCCATCGCCCGCGTGCGCAGGGCGCGGACGAGCTCGCGCCCGACCCCCTGGCGCTGCCAACCGTCGGCCACCGTGACCGCGAGCTCGGCCAGGTCGAATGGCTCGAGGCGCACGTACTCGACGAGGCCGATCGGCGTGCGCGGCCGCGGCGAGAAGGCGATCAGCGCCTCGTGATGCCAGTGGTCGACGCCCGCCAGCCGGTGCAACTCGTTGGTCGGGATCCAGCTGTCGGTCCGCAGGAAGCGCTGGTAGCGAGAGCGGTCGCCGAGCCGGCGCAGCGAGAAGGCCACCGCCGCGCGATCGGCCGGCGTCAGCTCGCGGACCACGATCTCGTCCATCTCAGCTCGGCCCCGCCGCGAGGAGCAGCGCGCGGGCCGGATGCCGGCGCGCCTCGTACACGTGCGGGACGTCGGCCGGAAACGAGGCGTAGTCGCCCGCGCCCAGCTCGGTGACGCGCTCGACGGGGCCGGCGATCAGCTTGCCCGCGATCACGTAGACGTGCGCTCTTGATCCGGCCGGCCCGGGCTCGGCCTCGTGTGTCCGGCCCGCCGCGAGCGAGATCTCGCTCACCGCAAGGGTTTCGATCTCGTCGAGCTCGCGCCGGGGGATCCCGTCGCCCGGCTCGACCGCGCTGCGGGCGGCGCGGACGACCCGGACCTCGCCAATCGGCAGCTCCTCGAGTAGCTCGGTCAGCGGGACCCTGAGCGCGTCGGCGAGGGCCGAAAGCGTGGTCACGGTCGGGTTGGCACGGGCGTTCTCGATGCTCGACAGGGTGGCCTTGCTGATGCCGGTCGCGCGGGCCAGCTCGGACAGCGAGAGGTGGCGCGCGATGCGCAGCCGGCGGAGGTTCGCTGCCAACAGGTCCTGGACATGGTCATCCAACATAAGAAACGATGTGTTCAGTATAATGAACGGTGTCCGTGGCTCCAAGGATCACCTTCTACTTCGATCTCGGCTCGCCGTACGCCTACCTCGCGGCGGAGCGGCTGGACTCGCTGCTGCCAGAGACGGTGAGCTGGCAGCCGGTGCTCCTCGGCGGTCTGTTCAAGCTCACCGGCCGCAGCTCGTGGGCGCTGGGCGACTACCAGCGCCGGCAGTCCGGAATGGCCGAGATCGAGCGCCGGGCGCGAGGCTACGGGTTGCCGGCGATGCGCTGGCCGGACCCGTGGCCCAGCGACTATCTGGTGGCGATGCGCGCGGCCACGTTTGCGTTCAGATCCGAGCATGGTCGTTCGTTCACGACGCACGCGTTCCGCCGGGCCTTCCAGAGCGGAGCAGATTTGAGCATTCCGGCACACGTCTTCGAGGCGGCGCGCCAATCTGGACTGGACCCCGAGGGGGTCGAGGCGGCGATCGGAGAGCCGGAGATCAAGGCCGAGCTTCGGGCCGCAACCGACGCCGCGAACGAGCTCGGCGTGTTCGGCGTGCCGACCGTGGCCGTCGGCGAGGAGCTGTTCTGGGGCGACGATCGGCTCGAGGACGCTGCCGCGCTTGCAAGTCGCCTCTCGGGCGGCTAGACATCTCACCGATGGCCAAGACTGCAGCGGGTTCGAGCCGGGTGGCGGCGTGAGCGCGACGCCGATGCGTTGCCGCGGCTGGCAGCAGGAGGCGGCGCTGCTGATGCTCGAGAACAACCTGCACCCAGACGTGGCCGAGAACCCGGCCGAGCTGATCGTCTACGGCGGGATCGGCAAGGCGGCCCGCGACCACGTCAGCTACGAGACGATCCGGCGGGAGCTGACGCGGCTCGGCGACGAGGAGACGCTGCTGGTCCAGTCCGGAAAGCCCGTGGCCGTGTTCGAGACGCACGAGCGCGCGCCGCGGGTGCTGATCGCCAACACCAACCTCGTGCCCGACTGGGCGACGTGGGAGCACTTTCGGGAGCTCGATCGGGCCGGGCTGATCATGTACGGCCAGATGACGGCCGGATCGTGGATCTACATCGGAAGTCAGGGCATCCTCCAGGGCACGTATGAGACGTTCGCGGCCGCCGCCCGCAAGCGATTCGGCGGGACGCTCCGCGGGCGGCTGGTGGTCACGGCCGGGCTCGGGGGGATGGGCGGCGCTCAGCCGCTTGCGATCACGATGTGCGGCGGCACCGCGTTGTGCGTGGAGGTCGACCTGCAGCGGATCGAACGCCGGGTGCAGACCGGCTATCTGGACGAGCGCGCGGCCGACCTCGACGACGCCCTGGCACGGTTGTCGGCCGCCGCCGCCGAGGGCCGCGCGCTGTCGATCGGCCTGCTCGGCAACGCGGCCGAGGTGCTGCCCGAGCTGGTGCGCCGCGGCGTCACGGTCGACGTCGTGACCGACCAGACCTCGGCCCATGACCCGCTCAACGGCTACGTGCCGGCGGGTCTGACCGTGGAGCAGGCGGACGTGCTTCGCCGCAGCGACCCGGACGAATACCTGCGCCGGGTCGGCGAGTCGGTGCTGGCGCACGTCGCGGCGATTCGCGCGCTGGCGGCGGCCGGCGCCGAGGCGTTCGACTACGGCAACGCGCTGCGCGGGCTGGCGGCCGAGCATGGCGACCAGGACGCGTTCTCGTATCCGGGCTTCGTTCCCGCCTACATCCGGCCGCTGTTCTGCGAGGGCAAGGGACCGTTCCGATGGGTCGCGCTGTCCGGCGACCCGGCCGACATCCACCGAACCGACGAGGCGATCCTCGAGCTGTTCGGCGACCAGGAGCACATCGCCCAGTGGATCCGGTTGGCGCGCGAGAAGGTCCATTTCCAGGGCCTGCCGGCGCGCATTTGCTGGCTCGGCTACGGGGAGCGCCACCTCGCGGGACTCCGGTTCAACGAGCTCGTCGCGTCCGGCGAGCTCAAGGGCCCGATCGTGATCGGCCGAGACCACCTCGACTCGGGGTCGGTCGCGTCTCCACAGCGCGAGACCGAGTCGATGCTCGACGGGTCGGACGCAATCGCCGACTGGCCGATCCTGAACGCGCTGCTCAACACGGCCTGCGGCGCGAGCTGGGTCTCCGTTCACCATGGCGGTGGGGTCGGAATGGGCAAGTCGATTCACGCCGGGCAGGTCGTCGTGGCGGACGGGACCACGCTCGCTGAGGAGCGGGTGCGACGAGTGCTGACGGCCGACCCCGGGCTGGGCGTGGTCCGCCACGCCGACGCCGGGTACGAGCAGGCGGTGGCGTTCGCCGAGCAGTCGGGACTGAAGATGCCGATGCTCGATCCCGAGCCGGCACGAGGGTGAGCGAAGCGCCGAGCGTGAGCATCAACGGCGCGGCGCAGATCCTGCGCCCGCCGCGTGAGGGGCTGGCCCATTTGCGCCATGACCGCGCGAATGAGATGACGGCCGAGCCCGGGTCGCTGGCGCTCGACTCCGGTCTGATCTCTGCCTTCGACTCCTCGGCCGATGCCGAGATCCAGATCGACGCGGGCGGCTGCGCGGTGATCCCGGGCTTCGTCGACTGTCACACGCACCTCCCATTCGCGGGCTGGCGCGAGGGTGAGTACGCGATGAAGATCGCGGGCGCGTCGTACGAGAGCATCGCCCGCGGCGGCGGCGGCATCAGATCCTCGGCGCGTGCCCTCGCCGAGGCCCGCGACAGCGAGGTCCTGCATCAGGCGGGGTCGCTGGCCGACGAGATGCTGGTGCACGGGACGACGACGTTCGAGTCCAAGAGCGGTTATGGGCTCTCGCCGGCCGGCGAGGAGCGCGCGATTCGGCTCGCCGGGATGTTGCGTGACCGCGTCGCGCAGCGGGTCCGCCTGACCGCGCTGCTCGCCCACGCGGTCCCGGACGGGTACGACGCAGACGGGTGGATGGACGCCGTGGCGGAGATGCTGCCCCACGTCCTGCGCGCCGGGGACGTCCGGGCGCTGGACATCTACGTCGAGACGGTCGCGTTCAGCAACCAGAACCTGCGGCGAATGGGGGAGCTGGCCGCCGAGCACTCGCTGTTCCTGCGCGCTCACGTCGAGCAGTTCAACTGGAACCACTCCGTCCCCGTCGCTGTCGAGCTGGGCGCGCGGTCGGCCGATCACCTCGCGTGTCTGCCCGAAAACGAGGTCGGCGGTCTCGCCGCCGCCGAGACGGCGGCCGTGCTGCTGCCGGGAGCGGAGGTGCTTGGAGACGAGCGCGTCGCGCCGGGGCGGGCTCTGGCCGATGCCGGGGCCCTGTGCGCGCTCGGGACCGACATGAATCCGGGCACCTCGCCCGTCGCCTCGATGCCCCTGATCATCGGGCTGGCGGTTCGCCGCTACCGCTGGTCGGTGCTCGAGGCGCTGCTCGCCTGCACGCTCAACGCCGCCTGGGTCCTGCGCCTGTCCGACCTGCTCGGCTCGCTCGAGCCCGGGAAGCTCGCGGACGTGGTGATCGTCGATGGGCCGATCGAGCAGATTCCCTATCGCCTCGGGCACAACCCGGTGGCAGCCGTATTCGTCGGCGGGGTGCTCGCTCACGTCCGGGCGGACCAGTCGTGGCGGGTGCGGAGGTGAGCCTCGCGGAGCGGCTGGCCGGGCTCGAGGGCATCGGCGAGACGCCGGACGGCATTGTCCGCCTGGCCTGGAGCGAGGAGGCGCGCGCCTGCCGGGCATGGTTCGCCGAGCAGGCTGCCGGGTGCGGGCTCGAGCCGACGTCCGATCCGGCCGGAAATCTTTGGGCCTGCCCGCGAAGCGATCCGCCCTGGTTCGGGGTGGGCTCGCACCTCGACAGCGTGCGGGGCGGGGGCAGCTTCGACGGGCCGCTTGGTGTGGCGAGCGGATTCGAGCTCGCCGTCCGGTCCGAGCGGCCGATTGCGGTCATCTCGTTCGCCGACGAGGAGGGCGCGCGGTTCAACACGCCCACGTTCGGCAGCAAGGCGCTGGCCGGCCGCCTTGAGCTGCCTGAGGTGCTGGCGCGGACCGACGCAGACGGGGTGTCGCTCGGCGCGGCGATGGAGGCGTTCGGCGTCGACCTGAGCCGGATCCGCGACGCGCCGGCATGGCTCGAGAAACTGTCCGGTTTTGCCGAGATTCACATCGATCAGAGCACGGACGTCGCGCGGGCCGGGCTCCCCGTCGGGGTGGTCGGATCGCTCGCGCATCGGCTGAGGCTCGAGGTCGACGTGCGCGGGCGCGCCGATCACGCGGGCACGACGCCGCCAAACGAGCGCCGGGACGCGCTGCTCGCGGCGGCACGACTGATTGTCGGAGCCGACCGGATTGCTGACGAGCTCGGGCAGCTGACCGTGACGACCTCAAGGATCATCGCCGAGCCCAACGCCTCCACGACGATCGCCTCGCGCGTGCGGCTGTGGATGGACGCGCGCTCGGAGGAGCCGGGGCAGATCGACGCGTGGCTGCGGCGGACGCGTGCGATCGCCTCTGAGGAGCGCCCACAGGTCGAGCTGACGATCGCCTCGCGCTCGCGCGGCCATGTGTTCTCGGAGCAGCTCCGAGCCGCGCTCGCCGGGGCCGGCCAGGCAGTCGTCGGCCGTCCGGTGCCCGAGGTGGTCTGCTTCGCCGGGCACGACGCCGGGGTGGTCGGGGAGAGGATCCCGGCTGCGATGCTGCTCGTACGAAACGCGACCGGCGTGAGCCATTCGCCTGAGGAGCGGGTCGCGCTCGACGATGCGGACGTGGCGGTGGAGGTGCTGGCCCGGGCGCTGGATGGGGGTCCGCGGTGACGACGATCGCCGCCATGCCCAACGCCCATTCGCACGCATTCCAGCGCGGGCTGCGCGGACGGGCCGAGCGCCTCGCACCCGATCGCGACGACGACTTCTGGACCTGGCGTACGCAGATGTTCGAGCTCGCCGGGTCGTTGGATCCCGAGCGCATGCGGGCGCTGGCCGAGGAGACCTACGCGGAGATGCGGGGCGCCGGCTACGGCGCCGTGGGCGAGTTCCACTACGTCCACCACCAGCCCGACGGAACGCCGTACCCGGAGCCGAACGAGATGGCCCGCGCCGTGGCCGAGGGGGCGCGGGCGGCGGGCCTGCCAATCGTCCTGCTCCCAGCCGCGTACAACCGCAACGGCTGGGACGGCGGCGACCTGCCGCCGCTGCCCGGCCAGCGGCGATTCTGCGACCCGGATGTCGATGCCTTCCTGGGGCGGGCCGATGAGCTGCTGCGGTGGGCGGATGAGGTGGAGGGCGTGGACGTCGGGATCGCCGCTCACAGCGTCCGGGCCGTGCCGGCCTCGTGGCTGCAGCCGATCGCCGAGTTCGCCGAGCAGCGTGGCCTCGTCCGGCACGTGCACGCGCACGAGCAGCGCCGCGAGATCGAGCAGTGCCAGGCCGAGCACGGCTGCTCTCCGATCGAGCTGCTCGAGCGCTCCGGGTTTCTCGGCCCGCGCACGAGCGTCATCCACGGCATCCACGTCACGCCGCACGACGTCGAGCTGCTCGCCGGCTCGGGGACGACGGTGGTCTCGTGCCCGACGACCGAGGGGAACCTCGGCGATGGCTACCTGCCGGCGATGGAGTACCTGCGCGCCGGGGTGCCGCTGGCGATCGGCAGCGACTCCCAGGTGCGGATCGACCCGTTCGAGGAGGCGCGTGAGCTCGAGACCGGGTCACGGCGCGAGTCAGAGCTCCGCTCGGGGCTGCTGGCCGGCGTTGGGGACCTGTGGGGGGAGCTGTGCCGGAACGGTCTGCGCAGCCTCGGGCTCGACGTCGGCACCAGGATCGAGATCGATCCCGACCACCCGGATCTGCGCGGGGTAGCTCCCGGCGACCTGCCGCTGGCGCTGGTCACCTGCGCGTCGGCGGGCGTCGTCGCCGGCGACTGAGGCCGGCGTTCAGCGCGGGACGGCGTCCCACTCGGCGCGCAGACGGTCGAACTCGCCCCAGTCGATCCGTGGATCCCCCGCGGGGGACGGGGGCGGATCGTCGTCGAAGGCTCGCGGACGACGCCAGTCGTCGTCGCTGCCGGGACGATCGGTCTCGTAGCCCCAGAAGCACGAGAACCCGCCCAGAGCGGCGCCGCCGAAGACCGCGGCCACGGTCACGGAGCCTGGCAGCAGGCCGAGCAGCGCGACGAAGAACAGGGCGATGCCGCTGATGCCGACGGCGAGCGTCGCCGCCGGCCACCGGGCGGCCAGGCGCGTCAGCGCTGGGATACCGGCGATCACCGCTGCGGACGCGAACGGCAGTCCGAACAACAGCCATGCCATCGGGAAGCTCGTCGGCATAGCGGGGCAAGGTAGCCCGGGGCTGGACACGTCGCATCCGTAGTCCATGGTGTGGGCGCGTCGGAGGATTACGGATATCGCCGTGGCTCGTCCGACGTAGCGTCGAACCATGCAGATACGACGCCCAATTCTCGCCATGACCGCGATTGCGGTCGCCCTCGCGCTCGTCCCCGTCGCCACGACCGCGAAGACCGCCGCCAAGCCGGCCACGCGTGTCACGGTGATGACGCGCAACCTGTACCTCGGGACCAACCTGCTCCCGCTCGCCACGACCGCGCCCGGCGCACCGTTCGAGCACGCTGTCGACACGGCGCTAGCAGGAGCCGAGTCGACGGGGCCGGTGGCGCGGATGAAGCTGATCGCCAAGGAGATCGCGAGCGCCAAGCCCGATCTCGTCGGGCTCCAGGAGGCCACTCGCTGGAGCACGGGCGCGGCCGGCCACAACGCCACGCACGTCGTCATCGACTATCTGAGGACGATCATGTCCGAGCTGAAGCGCCTGCACGCCCCCTATCGCGTGGCGGCGTCTCGCCTGAGTCTGCATCTGCAGGGGCAGGGGGTTTCTCAGGAGGTCGGCTTCTACGACGGCAACGCGATCCTCGTGCGGACTGGGGTCAAGGTGTCCCATGTGCATTCGTCGGACTTCAAGCATGAGCTCGTGTTCCCGACCCCTGCGCTGGGCAGCGTCACGGTGAGTCGGAGCTGGATCGCGCTCGACGCCACGGTTCGGGGAGCCAGGTTCCACTTCGTTGATACTCACCTCGAGGCGTACTCGACCGGAGCGCGGCTCCAGCAGGCGCAGGAGCTCGTGGCCGGCCCGCTGAAGTCGAAGCTGCAGACGATCCTGGTCGGCGACCTGAACTCGAGCGCCAACCTGCCGAACGCCGCCGACCGGCCGCCGTTCGAGGCGATCGCCGCCGCCGGCTTCACCGACGAGCGGACCTCACGCCCGAACTGTTGCTTCAACGACGACCTGAAGACCGGTAAGTGGAATCACATCGTCGACCACATCATGGCCAAGCCGGCGGTCAAGCTCTTGCGCTCGTTCATCACCGGCCGCGAGACCACGGCCGCGGGCAGACATCCCTCCGATCACGGAGGGGTGGTCAGCGTTCTGGTCCTGAAGTAGGCAAGGCGCGCCGGTCCGTCCGACGCTCAGCCCAAGCGTGGCACCCGGATACAGTCCGGGGGACGATGCGCGTGTTCATCACCGGTGCCTCGGGATTCATCGGCCGCGCCCTGGCCGAGCGGTATGCGGCCGAGGGCCACGAGGTCCGAGGCTGCGATCTCCAAGCCGATCCCGAGCGCGGGGTCGTGGCCGGGGACGTCGCGATGACCGGCGCATGGCAGGAGCGTGCCGCCGGGTCCGACCTCCTGATCCACACGGCCGCGACGGTCTCATTCCGGATGGAGCGTCGCGAGGACATCTGGCGCGCGAACGTGCTCGGCACCGCGAACGCGCTCACCGCGGCCGAGCGCGGCGAGGTGGGGCGGTTCGTCCACTTCTCATCCGTGACGGCGTTCGGCTTCGACTTTCCCGACCAGGTTGAGGAGTCCTACCCGGTCCACAACACCTACGTCCCCTATCCCGACAGCAAGATCGCGTCCGAGCAGGTCGTGCTGCAGGCCCATGTGGAGGGACGGGTGCCGTGCACGATCATCCGTCCGGGCGACGTGTACGGCCCGCGCTCGCGCGCGTGGGCGACGGTTCCGGCACAGCTGATCCGCTCGCGCCGGTTCTCGCTGCCCGGCGGCGGATACGGGCTCCACTCGCCGATCTACATCGACAACCTCGTCGACGGCGTCGTCGCGGCCGCCGCCTCCGATGGCGCGATCGGTCAGATCATCACGCTGTCCGACGGGATCGGCGTCCCCTATCGCGAGTTCTTCGCGCCGTATGCGGCGCTCGTCGGCCGGCGGCTGATGACCACGCCGACGCCGGTCGCGATCGGGTTCGCGGCCGTCGTCCAGCAGATGGCGAAGCTGTCCCCGGGGGACAACGACATCAACCCTGGGTCGGTCCGCTACCTGCTGCGGACGGGGACCTACTCGATCGCGAAGGCGCGCAGGCTGCTGGCGTGGGAGCCGCGCGTCGGCCTCGATGAGGGGCTCGCGAACACCATCGACTGGCTGCGCGAGCAGGGCTTCGCGGCAGATGCCTGACGCGGAGCGGCTGCTCCGGCAGGCTCGCCGCCCGATGGTCATCGGCATGGGCGGCGGCGGCGACGTCGTCGGCGCGCTGGCAACGGCCGAGCTGGCTCGCGTCTACGACGGCGCGGATCCGATCGTCGGCGGGCTGAGCTGGGAGCGCCGGCCGATCGATCCCGTGCCGGGCCCGCGCCGGACGGAGGAGATCGCGGAGGCGACCGAGCTGGCGCCAGGGATCATGCTGGCCGGGCCCGGCACCCGGGTTCGCGGGCGCGACGTCCACTTCGCCGAGTCACGGATGGCCGAGTTCCTAGGCCGCGAGACGGTCCTGATCGATATCCATCCGGGCGCGCGCGCCGTGGCCGAGGGCCTGACCGCAGCCGCCGGCGAGCTCGGCTGCGACCTGCTCGTGTTCATCGACGTCGGGGGCGATGTGCTCGCCCAGGGCGATGAGCCGGGCCTGCGCAGCCCGCTGTGCGACGCCATGATGCTGGCCGCCGCCGGCGTGATCGCCGAGCGCGGGCATCCCGTGCTGGCAGGCGTGTTCGGCATCGGGTGCGACGCCGAGCTGACGCCGGCGGAGGTGCTCGCGCTGCTCGGGTCGGTCGCGGCCGCGGGTGGCCTGTGCGGCGCGAGGGGATTGACCGAGCCGGTGGCGAGCAGGCTCGAGGGAGCGATTGAGCTCGTGCCGACGGAGGCCAGCGCCCAGGCGGTGCGGTCATTCCGCGGGGCCTCGGGCCAGGTCCAGATCCGAGGCGGGATGCGCAGCGTTGAGCTGACCCCGGTCGCGTCGGTCACCTTCTACCTCGACGTCGAGGCGACGCTGCGGTCGGTGGGAAGGCTCGCCCGCGCCGTTGCCGACGCTCCGAGCCTCGAGGCCGCCAACGAGGCGCTGCACGAACTCGGCGTCCACACGGAGCTCGATCTCGAGCATGAGGCGGCGGCGCGATGAGCACGGAGGTCCAGACCCGGACCGTCACGGCGGCGACCGGCGAATTCGCGGTGCTCGAGGCGGGATCCGGGCCGCTGGCCCTGTGCCTGCATGGATTCCCCGACTGCGCCCACACGTGGCGGCATCTGCTCCCGGCGCTCGCCGACGCGGGGTTCCTCGCCGTGGCGCCGTTCATGCGTGGCTACGCGCCGAGCGCGATCGCGGCGGACGACTGTTACACGACGGGTGCGCTGACCGCCGACGCGGTCGCGCTCCACGATGCCCTTGGAGGCGACGAGCGGGCCGTCGTGATCGGTCACGACTGGGGTGCGGAGGCGGCGTACGGCGCGGGCGCGTTCGCGCCCGAACGGTTCCACCGCCTGGTCACGCTGGCGATCCCGCCGGCGGTGCTCGACCTGAAGCTGTTCTCCGACGTCGGCCAGCTGCAGCGGTTCTGGTACTTCTTCTTCCTCCAGGTGCCGTTCGCGGCGGCGGTCGTGGGGGCCGACGACTTGGCCTTCATCGACCACCTGTGGAGCGCCTGGTCGCCCGGATACGACGCCGCAGAGGATGTTCGGCGCGTGAAGGACTGCCTCCGCGATCCGGCCAACCTGGCGGCGGCGATCGGCTACTACCGGGCGGCGATGGGGACCTCGAACGGAGACCGCGATCAGCGCTACGGAGCCGAGCAGGAGTCGGTGCGAGGAATGGCACCTCAACCGACCCTGTACCTACACGGCGCCGCCGACGGGTGCATAGATGCCGAGCTGGTGAAGGACGCCGCGCAGCACCTGGCGCCGGGATCGAGGCTCGTCATCGTTCCGGACGCCGGGCACTACCTCCATCTGGAGCGGCCGGATGTGGTCGGCGCCGAGATCGTGGCGTGGGTGGGCGGTGCCTAACCCGCGGCCGTTCACCGAGATCATCCCGCCGCCCGAGCACGGCCGCGTGTTCCGGGAGCCGCGGCGGGCGGCGCTCGGCGACTGCGCCCCGTCCGGGCGGATGCGCCTCGACGCGATCGCCCGCTGGCTCCAGGACGTCGCCTACGACGACGTCGACGACGCCGGGGTCGCCGAGCAGGCGGTATGGGTGGTAAGGCGCGCGCGGCTGAGGATCGCCCGCTTTCCCCGCTTCGGCGAGAGGGCCGAGCTGGGCACGTTCTGCAGCGGCGTCGGTCGCGCCTGGGCGGAGCGGCGCACGTGGGTCACCCGGGTCGGCGAGGCGGCGAGCGATATCGAGTCCGTATCGCTGTGGGTCCACCTCGACCCGGCGACGTGGCAGCCGGCGCCGTTCACCGAGGAGGAGATCGCGGTCTACGGCGAGACCGCTGGTGACCGGCGGATCACGGCCCGGCTGCGCCATCCCGCCCCGGGCGAGGTGGAGCGACGCAGCGCGTGGAGGTTTCGCGGCAGCGAGAGCGACATCGCCCAGCACATCAACAACGCCGCCTATTGGACCGTGCTCGAGGAGGAGCTGCTCGCCGGGCCCGAACCGTCCTCGCTCGATGTGGAGATGGAGTACCGCACCCCGGCCCAGCCCGGCGAGAAGACGGTGCTCGCCTCGGGCAAGCGGCGCTGGATCGTCGGACCCGAAGGCGAGACGCACGCGTCGATCGTGATCGCCGCCGGCCCGGTCACGTAATCCTCCTACGGGACGACCCCCAGCACGGCCATTGCGGCGTTGTGCCCCGGGATCCCGCTAACGCCACCGCCGCGGCGGGCCCCGGCGCCGCACAGCCACACGTTCGCCTGATGCGTCTCGACGCCCCAGTGGCCGACGTCCTCATCGGTCTCGGCGAACGGCCAGCTGAGGTCGCGGTGGAAGATGTGGCCGCCGGGCATCGCGAGCTCGGACTCGAGCTCCGGCGGTGTGAGCGCCTCGAGGCAGGGGCGGCCGTCGGGATCGCGCCACAGGCAGTCCTCGAGCGGTTCCGCGAGGACGGAGTCGACCGAGGCGATCGTCGCGTCGACGGCCTGCCTGCGGGCCGCCGCGGGGTCAGGGCCGGTGAACAGGCGGGCCGGCATGTGAAGTCCGAACAGGGTGAGCGTGTGCGCGCCCGCCTCGCGCAGCTCCGCCGAGAGAATGCTCGGATCGCTGAGCGAGTGGCAGTACATCTCGCACGGCGGCAGCTCCGGAATCTCCCCGGACGCGGCCTGCTCGTACGCGCGGGCGAGCTGCTCGTATCCCTCGTTGACGTGGAAGGTTCCCGCGAACGCGTCCTCGAGCTCGACCGCTGGGTCGCGGAGTCTCGGCAGCCGCCTCAGCAGCATGTTGACCTTTAGCTGGGCGCCCTCGGGCGACGGCTCGGTCGCCGGCTCCCCGAGGAGCGTTGCGAGCACGTGCGGCGCCACGTTGGCGAGCACATGCCGCGCCGCTATCCGCTCGCCGTCGGCGGTCTCGACCTCCGCCACGGAACCATCCGTATCGACGCGCGTGACGGCCGCCCGGGTCCGGATCTCGGCCCCGGCCTCCGCGGCGCGGTCGGCAAGCTGACGCGTGAGCCGCCCCATGCCGCCCACGGGCACGTCCCACCGCCCGGTGCCGTTGCCGATCACGTGGTAGAGGAAGCAGCGGTTCTGGCGCAGCTGCGGGTCGCCGGCGGGGGCGAAGGTTCCGATCGTCCCGTCGGTGAGGACGATGCCCCGCTCGAGCTCGGAGTCGAACGACCGCTCGAGCAGCTCCGACAGCGGCCGCTCGAACAGCGCCTCCCAGGCGTGATCGTCGCCGAGCAGCCGCTGGATGTCGGCACGGCTCCGGAGCGGCTCGGTGAGCGTCCCGAACAGCCGCCCGGCGACGCGTGCCAGCATCCCGGGCAGATCCTCGCTCCCGCGCAGCTCACCGCCGCGGTCGAGCAGTCCAGACTCGCCGGCCGGGGTGTACGAGGAGACCCGGCGGCGCCGCAGCTCGAGGTCGCAGCCGAGCGCTCGCAGCAGCGCAGCCGGGAACAGCCCGACCAGGTAGGCATAGCGCGAGAGCCGCACGTCGACGCCGGCGAACGGGGTGCCCGACACCGCCGCGCCGCCAACCTGAGCGCCGCGCTCGAGCACGAGCACCGTCAGACCGGCCCGGCCAAGCAGCGTGGCCGCGACCAGGCCGTTGTGACCGGCCCCGATGATCACGGCGTCGTAGCGGGTCGCTTCGCCCGAGGCGCTCACTGAAAGAGTGAATCTACCGAGACCGTGATCCTCCTCAGCTCGCCGCCCGGGCGCTGAAACGCGCCGGCCATCTCGTCGCCCCTGACCGTCTCGCAGGTCCGCTGAACCTCCTCGGTAAGAAACCGCGACGCCTTCCCGTACCCGTGCGCGTCGTCGATGCCCCGCGGCCGGTGGTAGTAGCGGACGGGCACGTAGAGGTGAAGCTCACGCCGGGCGCGCGTCATGGCGACGTACAGCAGGCGCCGCTCCTCGTCGATCGACTCGCTCGTGCCGGCCGACATGCAGGCGGGGAAGTTGCCGTCGTAGAGAGCCAGCACGTGCACGCCGTCCCACTCGAGGCCCTTGGCCGAGTGGATCGTCGAGAGCACGAGGTAGTCGTCGTCGAGGTGGGGCGGGCCAGCCAGGTCGGCGCTCGACTGCGGGGGGTCGAGCGCGAGCTCGGATGCGAACTGGACGAGGTCGCTGGACTCGCGCGCGGCGGCCACGAGCTGGTCGAGGTCGGTGAGGCGCAGCGGTCCATCGGGATAGCGCGACTTGACCAACGGGGCCAGCGCATCCCGGAGACCCTCGGCCTGCGTGCCGGCATTCCGGGCCTCGCGGGCCCGTCGGAGCGCGGCGACGATCGCATCCGCCGGCTCGCGCGCGGCTGCGGGCAGCTGCTCACGCGCCTGCTCCCACGCGAGCAGCGGATCGGCCGCGGGCCCGGTGACGAGCACGTCGAGCACGCGGCGGGCGGTGACCGGACCGACCCCGTCGAGCAGCTGCAGGACGCGGAACCAGGACAGCTCACCTGCCGGGTTGCCGAGCAGCCGGAACAGGGCCATCAGGTCCTTGACGTGCGCGGCCTCGAGGTACCGGAGTCCGCCGTACTTGACGAAGGGGATCTGCCGGCGCGCCAGCTCGAGCTCGAGCAGGTCGCTGTCGTGCGAGGTTCGCATCAGCACCGCCTGGCGGCGCAGCTCCATGCCCAGCTCCCGGGCCGCGAGGATCCGCTCGCACACCTCGGTCGCCTGAGCCGACTCGTCACGGCAGTAGACGAGCTCCGGCCGGGTGCCGCCGTCGCGGTCGGCGTGTAAGCGCTTCTCGTAGGACCGGGTCGCCTGCGCGGCCACGGCGTTGGCGGTGTCGAGGATCGGCTGGGTCGAGCGGTAGTTGCGCTCGAGCGTCAGGACCGCGGCCTCGGGGAAGTGGCTGGGGAACTCGAGGATGTGCTCGGCCGAGGCCGAGCGCCAGCCGTAGATCGCCTGGAGGTCATCGCCGACCGCGGTCACCTCGCGGCAGTTGCGCCGCAGGCCGCGGACGATCTCGACCTGGAGGCCGTTGACGTCCTGGTACTCGTCGATCAGGACGTGGTCGAAGCCCGAGTCGATCGACGCGCCGACCAGCTCGTCGGCCGCGAGCGCGCGCCAGTAGAGGAGCAGGTCGTCGAGGTCGAGCACGCCGAGCGCCCGCTTCCGCGCCGTGTAGGCCTTGAACAGCGCCGCCATCGGCTCGACGTGCTGTTCGCACCAGGGGAACGCCTCGTCCACCACCTCGGAGAGCGGGCGCTGGAAGTTGACCGTGCGCGAGTAGATGTCGAGGAGCGTGCTCTTCTTCGGGAAGCGGACCTTGCTCTGCGCGTGCCCGTGCTCCTCGCGGATCATGTCGATCAGGTCGGCGGCGTCGCCGGCGTCGAGGACCGCGAACCCGGGGGCGAGCCCGAGGGACGCGGCGTGCAGACGGACGAAACGGTGGGCGACCGAGTGGAAGGTTCCGCCGAGCACGCCGCCCGACCCGGCCGGCATCGCGGCCAGCGCGCGCGTGCGCTGGAGCATCTCGCGCGCGGCGCGGCGCGTGAAGGTCAGCAGCAGGATCCGCTCCGGCGCGACGCCCTCGGAGATCAGCCACGCCACCCGCGCGCACAGGGTGGTGGTCTTGCCAGTCCCGGCGCCGGCGAGGATCAGCAGCGGCCCTCCCGGATGCGTGGCCGCCGCGAGCTGCTCGGGATTGAGCTCGTCGAGCCAGGGACGGCTCGTCGGTTGGTCGATCGAGAGGGCCGTGTCGAACATGCGTTCGTGGACCGTACGCCGGGCCCCGGACGGCAACGCATGGGTCGGGCTCTACGCCGCGGGGACGAGGATGTCGCGCAGGCGGAAGGAGTCGGCGTGAGCGGGCAGGGTCGGCTTCCACGTCGGCTCGACCGCCAGGTAGGACTCGGGGTCGCGCTTGACGATCTCGATCAGCACCTCGCCGACGATCCGTCCGCCCACCTCGCCGAGGCGGTCGCCGCTCTCGCGCACGGCTGACTCTCGGAGCAGGTAGAGCCAGAGCGGCGTCTCGCCGACCCAGCCGTGGTCGCTCAGACCGAGCTCGTCCGCGGTAAGTGGCTCGGCTCCCATCAGGCGCGCGATGCTCTCGCCCGAGGGCAGCCCAGTGCCCTCGCCGCGCTCGAGATCGCGGGCGGCGAGCGAACGGTAGGCGTCGTCGTCGACTGCGCCGGTGATCACCTCGGGCAGCTCCACCAGGGACCGGGGGAGCTGGCCGTCGATCGGCTTGGCGCGCTGGGCCGGCTCGCGTCCGGGCACGTCGAACAGCAGCGCCCAGTCGACGCGGCGGTCGCCGAGCGCGGAGAACCCGACCAGGTCGGGGAACACGGCCAGCTCGGGTCCGCCCTCGGCGATCCGATAGAGCTGGCGGATCTGCGAGTGCCCGTAGCGGAACGCGGCGTCGGCGAACTCGACCGGAATGAACGGCTCGCCCGGCGGCCGGTAGAAGCGGGCGCCCTCACCCAGCACCTGATCGACGATCTCGGGTCCGACCAGGCCGGGGAGGAAGTCGTTGACGATCACCCACTGGTAGTGCCAGGAGAGCGCGCGCCGGGCCTCGTTGAACAGCTCGGACTCGGCGCAGCCGTCGTCGCGCAGGCGGTCGACGAGCAGGTTGTGAGCGCGGATGAACGCGACCTGCATCTGGTTCATGAACGTGTGCACGTCGTTGCGCGGGTCGCCGATCAGCGCGAACCCCTCCTGGTTGCGCGGGAGGTCGCCGTCGTTCTCCAGCAGCTTTGCCGGATCGTTGCGCGAGTACATGAACGGGGTGCCCGTCGGACCGCCGCCGTACAGCGACTCCAGGTTGGCCCGCGGGCTGCGCACGTTGATCAGCGTCGTCACGTCGACGTGGGCGCGCAGCGGCGAGCGGTCGGCCGTGAGGTTGTGCGCGACGTACTGACCGAAGAACGGCCAGCCCGCCTCCACCTTCGCGTCGCCCAAGCAATCGCCGCCGTCGCAGAACCCCCCAGCGGCGCCGATCCGGTGCAGCAGCTCGTCGTCCGCCTCGAGCGCCGGAAGATCGAACATGCGCCCATAGCGGCCACCCTCGGTAAGCGGCGCATCGATGCGCCCGGGGGCCAGGCAGTGGTCGCGTAGGGGCGTCGGCGCGGTCGTGGCGATAGCGTGACTTGTATCAGCCCGGTCCAGCACGTGTCATCCATCTCATGAAAGAGCTCCAGGGGGCGGCGAGCGCCCAGGTCAGCGCCTCGGTGGCGGAGTGTTTCGCGCTCGTCGAGGCCATCGAGGAGTACCCGAGCTGGTATCCGGAGATGGTCAAGCAGGTCTCCGTGGTCGAGCGATCACCCGACGGCCGGCCGCTCGCCGCCCGGGCGCATCTGCACGCGTCCTACGGCCCACTCGTGCGCGATTTCGACCTGCTCCTGGCCGTGGCGGCCGAGCCGCCCGACCATGTCAAGCTCACGCGTGTGCCGCACGAGGCGTCCGACCTCGAGCGCTTCGAGGTCATGTGGAAGATCGCGCCGGGGCGGATCGACCTCGATCTGCGGGCGAACCTGTCCATGCCGCGCCTGCTGCCGGTCGGCGGGATCGGCGCGGACATGGCCCAGGGGTTCGTGGAGGCGGCGGCCCGGGCGCTCAGCCGCAGCCGGTGATGCCGCCGTCGAGCGGGATCACCGTGCCGGTCAGGTAGGAGCCGGCGCGGGAGCAGAGGAACTGGACGAGACCGGCCGCGTCGTCGGGTCGGCCGATCCGGCCGAGCGGGACCATCTGCTCGACCATGTCGCGCGCGTCCTGGCTGTCGAGCATGAACGCGGTCATCTTGCTCTCGAAGGGCCCGGGAGCGATCGCGTTGACCGTGATGTGCTCGGAGGCGAGCCGCTTGGCCAGGTGGCGCGTGAGCATGTGGACGGCGGCCTTGCTGGCGCTGTAGCTGTAGTTCTCGACCGCCGGCACGCGCAACCCGTCCACCGACCCGATGTTGATCACGCGCGCCGGATCGGGCTCGCTGGCACCACGGCGCAGCGCGGGGAGCAGCGCGACGGTGAGATGGAAGATCCCCTCGACGTTGGTGTGGATCGCCCGGTCCCAGCCCGAGGCGGGAAACTCCTCGAGCGGCGCGCCCCAGGTGGCGCCGGCGTTGTTGACCAGGACGTCGAGGGCGTCGAAGTGGCTGAGCACCGACTCGGCGAGCGCAGCTGCGCCCTCCGGGCGCGAGAGATCGGCCGGGATCGCGTGGCACTCGCCGTGCGGGGACAGCTCGGAGGCGGTCTGCTCCAGCTCCTCGGCCTTGCGTGATGAGATCACCACGCGGGCACCGGCATCGAGCAGTCCGGTGGCGATCATCCGCCCGATGCCGCGCGAGCCGCCGGTCACGACCGCCGTCTTGCCGGAGATATCGAACAGATCGCTCATCGTCAGTCGGCAAACTCGGCCGGTCGCTTCTCCAGAAACGCGCCAACGGCCTCGGGGAGCGCGCGGCCGAAGGTGCTCATGATCTGCTGGCGATCCTCGTACTCGACCGCCGCCTGCTCGGATGGGATCTCGAGCGCGCTCCACATCCCGCGCTTGGTCAGGCGCACGCCCCAGGGGGCGAGCGCGGCGATCTGCTGCGCCGCGTCAAGCGCGCGCTGCTCGAGTTGATCGGCCTCGACCACGTCAGCGACGAGACCGATCCTGAGCGCCTCCTCGGCATCGACGCGCCGCCCCGTGAGCATCAGCTCGTGCGCCCGCGAGGCACCGATCAGGCGGGGCAGGAGCCAGCTCGTGCCCATGTCGCAGTTGGAGACGCCGATGTTGATGAACGCGACCCGGAACACGGCCTCGCGGGCGGCAAGGCGGATGTCGCAGCCGAGGGTCAGCGCGATCCCGAGGCCGGCCGCCGGGCCGTTGACGGCGGCGATCACAGGCTGCGGGAGCGCGCGCAGCCCGAGCACGAGTGTCGACATGTGCTGCTGGTTGGCGAGCCGGTCCCGCGGCTCATCGCTGCCATCGTTGTCCGGCGAGGACCCGTAGCCGTTCAGATCCAGCCCGGCGCAGAACGCGCGGCCGGCACCGGTGAGGATGACCACGCGGCACGAGCGGTCGGAGGCGATCTCGCGCAATTGTTCGTGGAGCGCCTCGCACAACTCGGCGGTCATCGCGTTGAGCTGATCGGGACGGTTCAGGGCCACACGCCGGACGTGCGGGGCGGGTTCGTCGACGAGCAGCAGCGGGGGCACGCGCGGATCCTATGCGGTCGGGAATCGCTCGGCGCTCTCCTCGAGCTCGATGCCGAGCGCGTTGGCCGTGAACGAGACGCCGTGGTACTGGCCCACGAGCGCGACGAGCTCGACCAGCTGCGCATCGGAGTAGCGGTCCGCGAGCTCGCGCCAGAGCGTCTCTGGGACGTCGGCTTGGTCGTGAAGCGCGTCGACGAAGGCGATCAGCTGTCCCTGCTCGCGCGAGAACGCGGGGTCGCCGGCCGACCCGGTCACGGTCGCGCGGAGCTGCTCGTCCGTCAGGCCGACCTGCCGGGCGAACATGGCGGCGTGGACTCCCCACTCGTATTCGCAGCCGCAGCGCGCGCAGGTGCGGTGGATGACGAGCTCGCGGTCGGCGGGCTGCAGCGTCCCGAAGTTCAATAGGTAGGCGCCCGTGCTTCGGAGCTTGTCGAGGATGTGGGGGTTGTGGGCGACGGTGCGGAAGAGCTTCAGCGGCTCCATCCCCGGCGGCATCATCCGCTCCAGCGTGCGCGCAACGTCGGGGTCGTAGGGCGGCTCGATCGGGGCGATCCGATGGTTGGTCGTGTCGGCTGGCATCGCTATCCTCCTGCTTCGTATTCCGAAGCAGCTATCGTAACGCTTCGGAATCCAAAGCGCAAGCGATGCCATCGAAACAACCCACACCCGGCCGGCCTGTGCGCGGTTCCGCGAGCGGGCGCCCGATCATGGCTCTGCTGGACCTGCTCGGCCGGCGCTGGGCGCTGCGGATCGGCTGGGAGCTCCGCGAAGGCGAGACCCTGACCTTCCGCCAGCTCCAGGAGCGCTGCGACGGCGCCTCCTCCAGCGTCGTCAACGATCGCCTGCGCGAGCTCCGAGGGGCTGGGATCCTCGAGCTCGAGGAACGCGGTTACCGGCTCACCCCGCGCGGGGCCGCGCTGATCGAGCTGCTGCTCCCGCTCGACCAGTGGGCCAACCGCTGGGCGCGAGACGTCGTTAGTGGCGTGAATCAGGACACTAGGCCGCGATCAGCGGAGCCACACCCGACTCGAGGTCGAGCAGGAAGCGCTTTCGCTCGAGGCCGCCGCCGTAGCCGGTGAGTGATCCGTCGGCGCCGATCACCCGATGACACGGGACGATCAGGGCGATCGGGTTTCGCCCGTTGGCCAGCCCGACCGCGCGGGCCGCGCTCGGATCTCCGATCTGGCGCGCGATCTCGCCGTAGCTGACGGTCTCTCCGTACGGGATCTCGAGCAGCGCCGCCCAGACGCGGAGCTCGAACGGGTTTCCGGCCATCGAGAGCGGGACATCGAAGTCGCGCAGCTCGCCCGCGAAATAGCGGTCGAGCTGGGCTCGCGCGGCGACAAACGCGTCATCGCGCCGCACCCATTCGGCGGCGATCGGAATCGGGCGCCGCCCGCCTCGCATATCGAGCCGCTGCAGCCCCGCCCCGTCGCCGGCGAGCAGCAGTTCGCCGATCGGGCTGTCGACCGTCGTATAGATCGTTTCCACCATCATCGCTCCGTTCGCTGATTGTCAACTCGACGATTGGAACGGCCGCCGCGGTCCTTTTGTGAGGTCGAAACCCAGAGCCGGAGCGCCATGTTCACGATCCAGAGCACGAAGGCGCCGCCGAGCGTCGACCAGAAGCCGCCGATGTGCAGCCCGGTGACGATCTTGCTCGTGATCCACAGCATCAGCGCGTTGATCAGGAGCAGGAAGAAGCCGAGCGTGAGGATCACCGCGGGGAGCGTGAGCAGCACGATGATCGGGCGGATGGCGAAGTTGACGACGCCGAGCACGAGCCCGGCCAGCACGAGCGTGCCGAACTTGCCGCCGTAGGTGATCGGGCCGATCAGTGCCGCCGCGATCGCCAGGCCGGCGCAGTTGATGAGAACCGTTAGCAGGAACCGCTGCACACAGTTGAAGATACGCCCCGTGGCAGCCGTTGGGCGGAACGGCTATCCGGGGAACGGCTCGCCGCGGTAGTGCGCCTCGAGTTCGCCGACGTTCAGGTGCGAGACGTCGTAGCCGAGCTGCCGCGCCACCTCGACGGTGGTGGGATGGCGGTGGACCTCAAGCGCGTTGACACGGTCCTCGGTGTGATGGTGCCAGCGATCGACCTGACGGCGCGAGTCGCCCAGCCAGTCCGCTTCCCAGGGCAGGCCGGCGAACTCGAGCAGTTGCTCGACCGCCTCATGGCGGCCGGTCAGCAGGTCCTCGGACTTGACGCGCAGGAACGGAACGCTCGCGGTCCGACCGGGGAACTCGATCGCGAACAGGTTGATCTCCGTCCACCAGAAGAGGCAGCGCTCGTAGGGGCTGAGCTGATCCCAGCAGCCGGCGTAGTAGGACTGGAACACGTTCTGGTCGCGAGCGCTGAGCGTCGCGTGGGCGCTGAGCGGATCGGCCCGGTCGCTATCGGCGTAGAGGCCTGACGCGAGGTGCAGGAGTGCCGTCGGGACCGGGTGGCGCGTGAGGTGGACGACGCGCAACCGCGGGCCCAGACGCTGCGCGAACAGTGGCAGCGCGGCGAACAGAGGCCATCCGGTCTCAACGTAGACGCTCGGCGTGTGCTCGATCCGCTCGACGTGCCTCGCGACCTCGGGGACCTCGAGGATCGACTCCGGGTCCTCGTAGCGCCGGAAGTAAGCGCGCGGCCGATACATCGCGCCGATCGGCTCGTGCTCGACTTCGAGATCCGGATAGAGGGTCCGAAGACCCTCGGCGAGCCATTCAGTCCCGCACTGACCAGCGCTCAGGAAGACGAGCACCGTCTGTTCTCCCACAAACCGGTGCTACCCATCTCAGGGGGTCTTTTCACATCGAGCTGCGGATCAGCCCGCCGCCGAGGCACCGGCCTCGGCCACGGACAGGCCGATCGCGTCAGCGATCAGCTCGTACGAGCGCCGGCGGGCCGCGTGGTCGTGGGTGATCGTGACGACGATCACCTCGTCGGCTCCGTATGTCGCCGCCAGCTCGTCGATTCCCGCTCGCACGGTCTCCGGTGAGCCGATGATCCCGCGGCGCCCCGGCAGCGCGCCCGTGGTCGCCTTGCCCTCGCGCTCGAGGAAGGCGATCGCCTCCTCGGGCGGCGGCACCGGGATCAGCTCGCCGCGACGCAGCAGCGTCAGCGTCATCCGGCTGCTCGCGGCCAGCCGCTGCGCCTCTTCATCGGAGTCGGCGCATAGGACCCAGGCGGCGACAGCCGTCATCGGCGCCGACGAGCGTCCCTCGACGGCCTCGAAGCGCTCGCGATAGACGCGCGCGATCTCCTCGCCGCCCGGGTTGATGAAGTCCGCGAACGCGTATGGGAGGGCGAGCTGGGCCGCCCAGATCGCGCTCTGCGGCGAGGAGCCGAGCAGCCAGACGGCGGGCAGCTCGGGGCGGCCGGGGAGCGTCGCGGCGAGGCGCTGGAAGGGGTGGTCGGCCGGCAGCGCGTCGTCGAAGTAGGCCAGGAGCTCGGCCAGCTGCTGGGGGAAGTCGTCGGGGGCGGCCTGGCGGCGGTCGCGCTGCAGCGCGAACGTGGTCATCGGGTCGGTGCCCGAGGCGCGTCCGAGCCCCAGGTCGATGCGACCGGGGTAGAGGGCGGCGAGGATCGTGAACGTCTCGGCCACCTTGAACGGGCTGTAGTGGGGCAGCATCACGCCGCCGCTCCCGACGCGTATCCGCTCGGTGGCGGCGGCGATCGGTCCGATCAGGGCCTCCGGGCTGGCGCTCGCGAGCATCGGGCCGCCGTGGTGCTCGGCGACCCAGTAGCGGTGGTAGCCGAGCGAATCGGCGAGCTGGGCGAGGTCGAGCGTGTTGTGGAGCGCCTGGGCGCCGGTCGAGCCCTGCGAGATCGGCGACTGATCGAGGACCGAGAGGCGCATCGGTCAGCGAGCGGCCTGCGCCGGCGCCTCGCGTCTTGCCACCTCGGCGCGGACGACCGGCGCGACCTCGGTCGCGAACAGCTCGATCGACCGGAGCACGTCGCGGTGATTGACCGCTCCGACGCTCATCTGGCCGACGTAGCGCTGGTGGCCGAACAACTCGTGCTCGAAGAGGATCTTCTCGGCCACCTGCTCGGGCGATCCGGCGGCCAGCGCGCCGCGCGGCGAGCGCAGCGCCTCGTACTCCGGGCGGCCGGACGGGGGCCAGCCGCGCTCGCGGCCGATGCGGTTCATCATCCCCAGGTAGGACGGCTCGAACGCCCGGTCGGCCTCCTCGGAAGTCTCGGCCACGAAGGCGTGCGTGTTGATCGCCACCTTGAGCTGCTCACGCGGATGGCCTGCGGCCTCGCCGGCCTGGCGGTAGAGGTCGATCAGCGGGGCGAAGCGCTCCGGCTGGCCGCCGATGATCGCGAGCACGAGCGGGAGGCCGAGGCTGCCGGCGCGGACGACCGACTGCGGCGTACCCCCGACTGCCACCCACACCGGGAGCGGATCCTGGACCGGGCGCGGCCAGACGCCCACGTTCTGGAGCGGGGCGCGGTGCCGGCCGGACCAGGTGACGTGCGTGTCCGCGCGGATCGCGAGCAGGAGCTCGAGCTTCTCGGCGAACAGCTCGTCGTAGTCGTCGAGGTCGTAGCCGAACAGGGGAAAGGACTCGATGAACGAGCCCCGGCCGGCCCAGATCTCGGCGCGGCCGCCGGAGAGGAGGTCGACGTGGGCGAACTGCTGAAAGACGCGCACCGGATCGTCCGAGCTCAGCACCGTGACCGCGCTGGCGAGCCGGACGTGCTCGGTGCGGGCGGCGACCGCGGCGAGGGCCGTGGCGGGCGAGGAGATGAGGAAGTCGGGTCGGTGGTGCTCGCCGATGGCGAACACGTCGAGGCCGAGTTGGTCGGCGAGCTCCGCCTCCTCGAGCAGGTCGCGCATCCGCTGCTCGGGGGAGACGCCCGAGCTCATATCGGCGAAGGTCGCGACGCCAAGTTCCATGGTGCGTGAGCATAGCACGGTAGTTGTCTGCGCAACTAACGCGGTGGGGGCGGGCGGGGGCCCGGGCCGCCCCGGCCGGCCGCCCGTCGACGGCGGCCCCGGAACCCCCGGCACGAACCGCCTTGGGGCCTCAGGTCTGCATATCAGACCTAAGCCCCCAACACCCCGCCCCGCATATCTCACCCCCGGCGCGGGAAACTTGCCAGGACTCGACCACGAAGGAGCGGACATGGAGAAGGTCACACTCGGAATCAGCGGACTCGAGGTCTCGCCGATCGCGTTCGGCACCTGGCAGCTGAGCGGCGACTGGGGCAAGTTCGACGAGCGCGAGGCGATCGAGGCGATCCGCTTTGCCAGAGAGCGCGGGGTGAACTTCTTCGATACGGCGCAGGCATACGGCTTCGGCGAATCGGAACGACTGCTGGGGGAGGCGCTCAAGGACGGTCCGCGCGATGAGGTCGTGATCGCGACGAAGGGCGGTCTGCGGCTTGACGACGAGCGAGGGCTGCTCCGCGACTCGAGCCCGGAATGGCTGCGCCAGGGCGTGGAGCAGAGCCTGCGGGCGCTTGGCGTCGACTACATCGACCTCTACCAGGTCCACTGGCCCGATCCCGATGTCCCGTTCGCCGAGACGGCGGGGGCTCTCAAGGAGATGGTCGACGAGGGCAAGATCCGCCACGTCGGCGTGTCGAACTTCGACGGCGAGCAGATGGACGAGTTCACTCTCACGCTGCCGGTCGAGACGCTCCAGCCGCCGTACTCGCTCCTCAACCGCGAGATCGGGGACTCGATCCTGCCGTACTGCGAAGAGCACAACATCGGCGTGCTCGTGTACGGACCGCTCGCGCACGGGCTGCTCACGGGGGCGATGGGCCGCGACACCACGTTCGACGAGGACGACTGGCGGCGCGTGAGCCCGTCGCTGACCGGCGAGACATTCCACCGCAACCTCGAGGTGGTCGAGCGCCTGCAGGGGTTCGCGGGGGACCGGGGGTGGACGATCAGCCAGCTTGCGATCGCCTGGACGCTCGAGCACCCCGCCGTCGATGTCGCGATCGTCGGCTCGCGCCGGCGCCGGCACATCGAGGAGAGCCTTGGCGCGACCGAGCTGAGCCTGTCCGACCAGGACCGCGCCGAGATCGATCAGCTGCTGTCCGACGCCGTCCCGATCGAGGAGGCCACGCCGGAGACGATCACCGAGCTGATGGGCCTGGCGTAGCGCCCCGGCAGGCGGACGGCGCCTAACCGCGCCGCATCAGTCGGCCGACGGCGGCCATCAGCTCCCCGGTCTTCTCGTCGCGCTCGCGGTCGGTCGGCGCGCCGATGACGCAGTGGTGCGCGTGGTCGTCGAGCAGGCCCAGGGCGACCTTGTCGAGCGCCGCCTGGGCGGCGCCGATCTGGGTCAGCACGTCGATGCAGTAGCGGTCGTCCTCGACCATGCCCTCGATGCCGCGGATCTGACCCTCGATCCGGCGCAGGCGCGCGAGCAGCTGGTCCTTGGTTGCGGTGTAGCCACGTGTTGCCATGTCGACGAGCATACCACTACCCCCTAGGGGTATAGTTTGAGTGGACATGTTCGACGTGATCTGGCATGGGCTCCGCGACGCCTTCCTGATGGCCTGGGAGGTCTGGTGGGCCCTGGTCCTGGGTTTCGCGATCTCCGCGATGGTCCAGGCCTGGGCGCCGCGGGAGCGGATCGAGCGCTCGCTCGGGGGCGGCAGCTCGCGCCCCGTGGCACTGGCGACCGTGCTCGGCGCCGCCTCGTCCTCCTGCTCCTACGCCGCGATCGCGATCGCCAAGTCACTGTTCCAGAAGGGCGCCAGCGCCGCCAGCGCGCTCGCCTTCCAGTTCGCCTCGACCAACCTCGTGTGGGAGCTCGGCCTCGTGCTCTGGGTCCTGATCGGCTGGCAGTTCACGCTGGCCGAGTACCTGGGCGGGATCGTGATGATCGCGCTGATGACGGTGATGCTGAGGGTGTTCGTCAGCCCGCGGCTGGAAGCCAGGGCTCGCGAGCACGCCGAGGAGGCCGACGCCGGCCACCAACACCGCAGCTCGGGCGGGGGACTCAGCTGGCGCCAGCGCCTCACCTCGACGCGGCGGCTGGTCCGACGTCGCCCACAACTTCCGCGCCGACTGGCAGATGGTGTGGAAGGAGATAGCGATCGGCTTCCTGCTCGCCGGGTTCGTCGCCCAGCTCGGCAACCACTTCTTCGAGAGCCTGTTCCTGCACAACGCACCCGATCCTCTGCCGGCGATCGAGAACGTGATCGTGGGCCCGATCATCGCGATCCTCAGCTTCGTCTGCTCGGTCGGCAACGTCCCGCTGGCCGCCGTGCTGTGGTCGGGAGGGATTGGCTTCAGCGGCGTGCTCGCGTTCCTGTTCGCGGACCTGATCGTGCTGCCGATCATCGCCATCTACATCAAGTACTACGGCACCCCGTTCGCGCTGCGGATCACCGCGCTGATGTTCGTCACGATGGCGATCGCCGCCCTGATCGTCGCCGGCCTGTTCGACCTGCTGGGCGCGATCCCGAGCGGTCCGCGCCCCTCACGCGCCGACATCTTCGGCTCGATCGCCGTCAACTACAAGCTGTTCCTGAACATCCTCGGGACGGTCGTGTTCGCGGCGATGTTCGCGCTGACGATGCGGCGCGGAGCGACCGACCCCATGTGTGGCATGAAGGTCGATCGCTCGCGAGCCGTGACCGCGGAGCTCGATGGGCGCACCCAGTACTTCTGCTCTGAGCACTGCCGGGACCAGTACACCGCCACCAGCGATCAGCGCCCGAGCACACGCCCGAGCACACGCCATCACTAGCCGAGCCCGGCGGCGAAGCCCTCCCGATAGCTCGGGAACTGGGGCGACCACCCGAGCTCGCGCTTGGCCTTGGCGTTCGACGCCCCCCGGATCCGGGTCATCATCGAGACACCGACCTCGCCGGCGGCCAGCCGTCCCACCCACACGGGGAGGTGCCGAGGCGGCTTGGCCCCGAGCGCCCGTGCGAGCTCGGGGAGCCAATCGACTACCGGCGCTGGCCGGTCGTCGACGACGTTGTAGATGCCGGGCCGACCGTGCTCGATCGCGGCGATCGTCGCGGCGGCGGCGTCGTCGATGTGGATGAAGGACCACTGTCCGGCGCCGTCGCCGACGACCGGGACGCGACGCTTGCGCACGAGTTCGGTCATCTCGCCGCTGGCCGAGAGACCCGTCTCTGGGCCGTAGAACCCGCCGTAGCGGAGCACGATCCCATCGAGGCCCTCGGCTGAGAGGACGCTCGTCTCGAGATGGCGAAACGCCCGCAGCGACTCGACCTGGTTTCGGGGTGGGTCCGGATCGAGCGGATCCTCCTCGGTCTTGATGGCGTTGCCGGCCGGCTCGTAGTTCCAGCCGGCGTAGCTCTGGGCGATCAGGCGCCGCGCGCCGGCCGCCCGAGCGGCCTCGACCAGGTGATCCGTCCCCTCGGTCCGCAGCCGGTTCGTCAAGGCGAACGAGCGGTCGAAGTGCTTGAAACCGCTCAGTCCCTTCAGCGCGGTCAGCTCGTGGACGACGACGTCGGGCTCGGACCGCATCACAGCCGTCATCACGGCGTCGCGGTCCAGCGCGTCGGCCACGACCGGCTCCGCGCCGAGGCGGCTGAGCAGGTCCTGATTTCCGGCTGAACGTGTCATCGCAGTGACCTCGTAGCCCCGTGCGGTCAGCTGCGGGATCAGCCGCTTGCCCATCGCGCCGCTGCCACCAGCAACAAAGATTCTCATCGTCAGCTCCTTTCGCGGGTTCGGAAGTTAGGACGAGGACTCGCCGCGGCCTGTGACAGTCCGGGCCAGGGGCGACAGCGGCAGGCCGAGGTGCGCGAGCTTGTCGGGGTTGATGATCGAGCGGATCGCCTGCACCTCACCATCCGAGATCTCGAACGCCATCACGTTGATCAGCGCGCCATCGGCGTCGAGGTTGATCACGCCGGGCTGGCCGTTGACCCAGGTCGGGCGGCTCCTGGCTCCGAGCCGGCGTCCCTCGGCCTCGAAGGCACCGAGCAGACGACCGATCTTGTCGCGGCCGTAGATCGGGCGCGGCAGGCCGCGGCCCTTGCCGCCGCCGTCGCCGTAGAAGACGGCGTCGGGAGCGATCAGCTCGATGAGGCCCTGCACGTCGCCGTTGAGAAACGCCTCCACGAACCGCTCGCCGAGCTCCGCCTGCTGTGCACGGTCGGTCTCGAAGCGGGGCTTGCCCTCGTCGATTCGCCGGCGCGCGCGAGCGAAGATCTGGCGGCAATTCGCCTCGCTCTTGTCGACGATCTCGGCAATCTCGTCGTAGCCGTAGTCGAACACCTCGCGGAGCAGAAACACCGCGCGCTCCACGGGCGAGAGCGTCTCGAGCAGCACGAGGAAGGACAGCGACAGCGAATCTGACATCTCGGCCACCTCTGCGGGGTCTGGTTCGTCGGCGGCGAGCACCGGTTCGGGCAGCCACGGGCCGTAGTACGTCTCTCGCCTGACGCGGGCCGAGCGCAGCTGGTCGATGGCCAGCCGGGTCACGACCGTGGTCAGATAGCCCCGCGGTGACTCGATCGATGTCCCGTCGCGCCTCGCTCGCTCCAGTCGCAGGAACGATTCCTGCACGATGTCCTCGGCGTCGCCGACGCTGCCGAGCATGCGGTAGGCGATCGAGAACAGGAGCGGGCGCAGCTCATCGAACATGGCTTCGAGGCTAGGACGATGATCGGGCCGTGGTTGTGACACCGCCCTTTACCTACCCGGTAATCGACGCGCAAGCGCCGGCGTGCGACCTTGCCGGCATCAGCAACGCGACAAGGAGTAACCAAATGCCGAGTCCAGAGAAGATCGTTGAGAGCTACATCGCGATGTGGAATGAGCCCGACGAGGCGCGCCGCCGTGCGATCGTCGCCGAGACGGTGACCAATGACGCGACGTACGTCGATCCGGTGATGACGGGCGAGGGCATCGACGGGATCACGGCGATGATCGGCGGAGCCCAGCAGCAGTTCCCCGGGCTGCAGTTCCGGCTCGCCTCCGGCCCCGACGCCCACCACGACCGGCTCCGCTTCAGCTGGTCGCTGGGTGACAACGGCGGCGACCCGGTGGCGGTCGGCGTCGACTTCGCCGTGCTCGCCGGTGACGGCCGCATGCATGCGATCACCGGGTTCCTCGTGCCGGTGCAGTAGGTCGATGGCCGTGCGGTCCGCGCCCCTCGAGGGCGCGGACCCTGGCGCGCCGCGATGTAGACGCCTGCGCCATTCCTAACAAAACCTAACCTTGTCTCCGCCAGCCGCTGGAGGTAACCTAATCCCCGCATTACGTTTGAGGCATTCCGTGGGGCACGGTAATCCGCATGTCAATCGTTGGGGCGCAACCGCGCGAATAGTGTTCGCGCAGGTTCTCGTGGTGGCCGGACTACTGGTGGCCGCGGTCCCGGCGTCCGCGATCCCGTCGCCCGCGACGCTCAGCTACACGGGCGGCGAGCAGACGTACACGATCCCGAGCAATGTGCTCGCGGTCGGGGTCGCGGTCCAGGGCGCGTGGGGCGGCGAGGACAACGGGGTCGGCCAGCAGGGCGAGGGCATCACCGGATACCTGACCGTCACTCCCGGACAATCGCTGTTCGCCGAGGTCGGGCAGAACGGCTCCTACAACGGCGGCGCGACGTTCGGCGGCGGCGGTGCCGCCGGCCAGCCGCCGCCGACGATCTCGGGCGGGCTCGGCGAGTACGCGAACTCGGGCGGCGGCGCCAGCGACGTACGCAGCTGCTCGCTGCACGCGGCGAGCTGCTCCGGAGGTGGCACCTCGCTCGGCTCGCGCGCTGATCGTCGCCGCGGGCGGCGGCGGCTTCGGCGGCGGTGGCAACAGCAACTCGCCGACGTGCTCCGGACCGCTCATGCCGGGGACGGCTGACAACCACCAGACCGATCTCCCGAACGCGCAGCCGGGCGGACCGGCACCGGTGGTCACCTCGGCCGGGATCGTGATCCCGGGGTTCGCATCGAACAACCACATGCTCGGTGATGACGACCAACGGCACGACCGACGCGGCGTTCGGCAGCTCGACCGCCGGAGCCGGCGGTGTCCTCGCCGGCTGCTCGAGCAGCGGTGGCCATCCGACGATCACGTACTCCGACAGCGTCGCCGGCAGCCCGGGCTCGGGGCCGAATGGCGGCACCGGCGGCGATGCGAGCGGCCTGCCCCCGTTCAGCGGCAGCTGCACTGGGATCCAGTGCGCCGACGCCGGCTCGGGTGGCGGCGGCGGGGGCGGCTACTTCGGCGCCGGCGGCGGGGCGACGGGCTACGACACCTGCAACAGCAGCCCGGGCGGCGCGTGCAACGACGCGGGCGGGGGACAGGGCGGCGCCGGCGGGTCGAGCTTCGCCGCCAACCAGGTGCAGTTCCCGCGTGCGCCCGGCGTGCTCGGGAACACCGGCGACCAGTTCATCAAGTTCATCCCGGCGATCGAGATCGACGCGCCCGCGAGCGGGGCCGTGTACTCGCCCGGCCAGTCGGTCGATGCGAGCTGGAGCTGTGGCTTTGACGGCGCGACCGGCGCTCGGACCAGGCAACAACTGTGCCGGCACGGTCGCGTCCGGGCACCGCCGATCAGCACCACTCCGGGCACGCATACGTTCACGGTCAGTGGCAAGGTCAACAACAACGCCAGTCAGGTGCTCTCTGCGAGCGTCACGTACTACGCCGCTAACCGACCGAGCGTGCAGATCGCCTTACCGACGAGCGGCGCGAGCTACACGAAGGGCAAGGTCGTGCACTCGAGCTTCACGTGCAGCGACGGCAGCGGCGGCCCGGGGATCAGGAGCTGTGCCGATCAGGGCGGGCACGGCTCGGGGGCCGCGATCGACACGGCGACGACCGGGTCACACACGATCACGGTCACCGCGACGAGCAAGGACGGCCTAAGGGCGACAAAGAGCGTCAGCTACACCGTCACGGCCAGCTCGGCACCGCCTCACAAGACGACGCGAAGCGCAGCGGGGCTCAAGTTCACGCTCGGCGCCCCGGGCCGCGCCGTCAGCCCCGCAGGCAAGCTGACCGTCAACCTCACCAAGTCCGGCTCGAGCAAGTCGTACAAGGTCGTCAGCTACAGCTTCTACTTCGATCTTGGCGGAGCGGCCGCCGATCGCTCGACGCTCTCGGTCGGCGAGCCGATATTCGCGGGAGCGCTCGCCCACAGCAAGCGAAAGCCCGTGCTCGTAACCTCGAAGGCTGGCGCGATCAGGCTGGCGGTCGGGCGCCTCAGCGCGGGCAAGCACACGCTGACGCTCGTGATCAAGTTGCGCTCCAAGGCCAAGCCCAAACCCGGGCACACGCACAAGACCAAGACGGTGACGCTGAGGCTGCCGTTCACGGTCGCTTAGGCCACGTCCGCGCCGCCGCGCCGCGTGCGCCCCCCGCCCCGCGCGTGCATTAAGCTCAACCGACGGTGACCCGCTTCCCAGGCGAGAGCGACGAGTACCGCCAGGCCCGCGACGAGTTGCTGGCTGCCGAGGTCGAGCTGCGCGCCCAGATCGAACGTGTGGCCGCGCAGCGACGGGCGCTGCCGCTCGGGGGAGAGCTGAGCACCGATCACGCGTTCCGTGACGGCTCGGGGGAAGTGCGGATCTCAGAGCTGTTCGGGGACAAGGACACGCTGTTCCTTTACAGCTTCATGTGGGTGCCGGAATCTCAGGGGCTCGGATTCGTCGGTCCCTGCCCGTCGTGCACCTCGATCATCGACGGCTTCGACGGCGCGGTGCCGCACATCACCCAGCGGCTCGCGTTCGCGGTCGGGGCTCACGCGCCGATCGAGGCGTTCGAGACGCACGGCGCGGGGCGCGGCTGGCGTCACGCCCGGCTGCTGTCAACGGTCGGAAGCGGTTACAGCCGTGAGTACGGCGCCGAGGAGGGAGACGGGAACCAGTGGCCGCTGGCCACGGTGTTCGTCCGGCGCGACGGCAGGATCCACCACTGGTGGAGCAGCGAGCTGTGGTTCGCCGAGCATCCTGCGGGCCAGGGCCCGAGGCACGTCGACTACATGTGGCCGATATGGGCGGCACTCGACCACACGCCCGAGGGCCGCGGCGATTTCGACACCGCGCTCGAGTACTGATTAGCGCTTCCTAAGTTCACAGCTCGGCAACGTCGCCGCGCCGAACGGTCCATATAAGTCGGGCGCCCCCAACAAAGGAGTTTCTCGATGCGTGGACGCAAGTGGCTCGGCGCGGGAGCTGTGGCACTCGCTGCGGTTGGAATACCCGTCGCGGCCGTCTCGGCTCACGGGCACGGTCATCACCGGCACGAACGACATGGGCACCACGGCCGGACCGTGACGCACGTGCTGCTGATCTCGGTCGACGGTCTGCACCAGTCGGATCTGGACTGGTACGTCGCCAATCACCCCACGTCGGAGCTGGCAAAGCTGACGGCCGGCGGCGCCGCCTACACAGACGCCCACACGCCGGTGCCGTCCGATTCCGATCCCGGGATGACGGCGCAGATGACCGGCGGCGACCCGCGGGCGACCGGCGTCTACTACGACGTCGAGTACAACCACGACCTGCTGCCGCCGGGCACGACCTCGTGCCACGGGCAGCCGAGCGGGGCGGACGTCATCTACGACTCGCCGGATGACATCGACGTCAACAAGCTCGACGCCGGTCAGGGCCTGCCGGGCCTGCCGGACAACATCCTGGCGATGACCGGTAACCCGATCAAGCCGCCGACGCTGCTGCTGAACCCGGCGACCTTCCCGGTCGATCCGGCGACGTGCCAGCCGATCTACCCCCACTCGTACCTCAAGGTCAACACGATCATGAACGTGATCCACGACGCGGGGCTGCGGACAGCATGGTCGGACAAGCACGCCGTGTACGAGTCGTTCAACGGCCCCGCGGGGAACGGCATGGATGACTTCTTCGCGCCCGAGATCGACTCGGTCGCGCTGCATCACGACGGCACCCCGTACAACGGTGATACGTGGACGTCGGACAACGCCGCGACGATGCAGTACGACTCCTACAAGGTCCAGGCCGTGATCAACGAGATCGACGGATACGACCACAGCCGCACGAACAGGGTGGGCGTCCCGGCGATCTTCGGGATGAACTTCCAGACCGTCTCGACGGCGGAGAAGCTGCCGAGCTCGGACGGCCTCACCGGCGGCTATCTGCCGGGCACGGACACCCCGGGGCCGTTGCTGCAGCGGGCGCTCGACTACGTCAACACGCAGCTCGGGACGATGGCGGACGAGATCCACTCACAGGGACTCACCGACTCGACCGCGATCGTTGTGTCCGCCAAGCACGGCCAATCGCCGCTCGATCCGAACCAGCTGACACGCATCGACGACGGTCCGATCATCAGCAACATCAACGCGGCGTGGACGGCGAAGCATCCGGGCGCTGGGCCGCTGATCGTCGCGGGCACCGATGACGACGCGTGGCAGAGCTACCTGTCGGTCAAGACGCAGAGGGCGGCGGACTTCGTCAGGCACTACCTCTGGACCCACACCGCGACTGGGAACACGGCCAGCGGCGGCTCGAGGACGCTCGCGCACTCGGGTCTCAGGAGGATCTATGCCGGCAGGGCGGCGGCGCGGTTCTTCGGGGTGCCGGTGTCGGACCCGCGCCATCCAGACGTCTGGGGCACGGTCCAGGTCGGCGTCGTGTACACCGGAGGCAAAGGGAAGATCGCCGAGCACGGGGGCGACAACCCGGGCGACCGCGACGTCCCGATCGTCGTCTACGCCCCGGGTGTCGTCGAGCCCCAGGCATCCGATCGGTGGGTCGAGACGACGCAGATCGCGCCGACGATCCTCCGGCTGCTCGGGCTCGATCCGGACCGGCTGGACGCCGTCCGGATCGAGGGCACGCGGGTCCTGCCGGGCCTGTAGCTCGCGGGAGCAACGGGGATCAGCCGGGCGCCCTCTGGGCGGGGCGTCCGGCGGTTCCCGGCCGCAAAGAACTCATGGGTCTCCCGGAAACGTTCCCGGTCGACCCGCTAACCCATCCAGCTCGGCCCGAGCCCGAACACCGCGGCGACCGCGAGCCCGGCAACCAGGAGCGCTCCCGCCCGCCGGGTGTGGGTGAAGACGAAGGCGGCGAACCACAGGGGCCAGATCGGGAAGCCGCGGGGAGGCTTCTCGGGACGGGGGCGGCGAAGCGCCTTGAGCGCGCGCAGCAGGAGCGGCAGCCCGCCGAGGGCGGCCAGCGCCGGCCACGGCAGCGGCGTCGCGATCACGCACGCGATCACGGTCACGTAGAAGCCGATCATCAGCGCCTCGGTTACGACCCGGGCCCGGCGCTCGCCGAGGATCACCGGCAGTGTCCGCACCCCGGCCGCCTCGTCCCATGGGAGCTTGTCGATGTGCTTGCCCATCAGCACGGCGGTGCACAGCAGGCCGTACGGGATCGACGCCGGCCAGACCTGCCACGGGATGCTCCCGATCGCGGCGTAGTACGTGCCGGCGATCATCAGCGGGCCCCAGACGAGCATCACGTCGAGCTCGCCGAGGCCGCGCTTCTTCAGCCGCAGCGGGGGCGCGGTGTAGGCGACGTTGAGGAGCACGCCGGCCAGGCCGAACGCGAGCACCACCCAGCCGCGGGCGGCGACGAGCGCGACCAGAATCACGACATCGGCCAGGTTGACCGCGACCGCCGCGCGGATCAGCCCGCCACGACTGATCATTCCCGAGAGGATCGGGTGCGGGGCGTAGAGCGCGCGGGGGTAGTTCTCGGAGTCGAGGCCCGTGTCGGTGTCGAACAGGTCGTTGACGAGGTTGTTCGAGACGTGGGCGAGGACGATCCCGATGAACGAGAGCGCGTACCAGCCGGCCGCGAACGCGTGATGGCGTACCCCCAGCAGCCCGGCGATCGCGCCCGCCGTGATCGTCATCGGCAGCACGCCCGCGCGGGTGATCACCAGCCACCGCGAGACCTGATCGAGTTCGCCGGCCGGCGGGTTGACCGTGCTCAGCGCGTGGCGCCAGCGAGCGAGCCGTCCCGGACTCGGAAGTGCAGGCGCGCCCTCGCTCATCGTGACCGGCACGCTATCGCGGCTTCCCCCCGTCTGTCGGGTTAGCGCCCCGAATCGGTTGGAGGACGCGCCGCCGCTGCCTCATCGTGTGGATGACAAATGAGCCGGATGCTGATTACGGGCGCGACGGGGTTCCTGGGCATGGAGCTGCTCGTCCGCTACCTCGAGCGCTCGGACCGAGAGATCGTGGCGCTGATCAGGGCGCCGAGCGACGACGCGGCCCAGGAGCGCATGGACGACGTGCTGGCCAACCTGTTCGGCCCCGACGCGGCGCGTCACCGCCCGCGGGTGACCGCGCTGCGCGGCGATCTGACCGCCCCCGGCCTCGGCCTCTCCCCGGCGCGCTACGAGGAGCTGGCCGGGAGCGTCACGCTGATCGTCCACGGCGCGGCCTCGGTGTCGTTCGACCTGCCGCTCGCGGAGGCGCGGGCGATCAACGTCGAGGGCACCCGGCGCGTGCTCGAGCTGGCCTCGCGCGCGCCGCGGCTCGAGCACCTGGCCCACATCTCCACGGCGTACGTCGCGGGCACCCATGCCGGCGCCTTCGCCGAGCGTGACTTCGACCTCGGCCAGGAGTTCCGCAACTCCTACGAGCAGTCGAAGTTCGAGGCCGAGCGGCTGGTGCGTGCCCAGCCCGGAATCCCGTTTTCGATCCTTCGACCCAGCATCGTCGTCGGCGATCGCCGCAGCGGCTGGACGTCCGCGTTCAACGTTCTGTACTGGCCCCTGCGTGCCTTCTCTCGCGGGATGTTCACCGAGGTGCCGGCGGTGCCGAGCGCCCCGGTCGACGTCGTCTCGGTCGACTACGTGGCCGATGCGATCCACTCCCTGTCCGAGTCCGGGCGCGGGGTCGGCGCGACGTATCACCTGATCGCCGGCTCGCAGGCGAGCACGATCCAGGAGCTCGCCAACGCCGCCAGCCGGTATTTCAAGCGACCCGCTCCCGTGGTTTGCAGGCCGTCGGAGTTCACCGGCGCGGCGATCGAGGGCGGGAGGGCCTACTTCCCGTACTTCTCGGTGGCCACGATGTTCGAGGACGCATTCACGCGCGGGCGGCTCGAGCCGTTCGGCCTGCGCGTCTCGCCGCTGAGCGACTACCTCGAGCGCCTGCTCGATTTCGCGACGCGCAGTCGCTGGGGCAAGCTGCCGATCGCGCGCGTCGACGCGGCGGCCGTGTAGCACCCCCCGGGCGGGGGGTTGTCGCGGCGGTGGGGTTGTGGGGGCCCGGGCGCAGCGGGCATGGTCGTACCGTGCCCATGCTCGCCGACACCGCGCGTTTTCGCGCCAATGATCCGGATGCGCTCGTCACCGCGTCGCTCGCCTGCCCGCTGTGCCTGCACAGCGACGAGGTCGAGTGGGAGGCCACGCTCGAGGGATACGATCCCTCGGTGGAATGTTGGTGCCCGCGATGTGCAGAGCGCTGGCGCGTCTACCTCGCGCCCGATCAGGCACTGCGACTTGGCTTGATGGTCGCGGTCTGAGCCGCGCGGGACGATGACCGCTCCCGGGGTCGGGGACCAGCCCGCCGGGGTCGGGATCGAGGCGCTCGAGCTGTTCGTCGAGGTGCTATCGGAGTCCGAGCGCGGCGGCGGTGACGACTTCTACGACCGGCTTTGCGAGGCCGTCTGCCGGCTCGCGCGGATGCGCCGCGCGGTCATCTTTCGCTACGACGGCGCCCGCCGCCGCGTCCGCGCCGTCGGCGCCCACGGCCTCGACATCGAGCAGTTCGCCGGCGCGCACGTGACCGTCGAGTCGGCCCCGATCGCCGCGGCAGCGCTGGCCGAGGACCGCGTCGTCGAGGTGACCGGCGAGGTCACTGGTCAGATCCCGGCCGAGTTCGCCGCGCTGATCCCGGAGCCGGTCCGGTTCGTGTGTGCGCCGATGACCGCGGCGGGGCGCGCGATGGGCGTGATCCTGGCCGACCGGTTGCTCAGCGAGCCGGCGCTCGACGAGGCGGAGGAGCATCTTCTGTGGACGCTCGGCAAGGCCGCCGCCCTCGCCTCGGTTGCCCGGATCGTCGCCACCGAGGCCGAGAAGTCCCGCCAGCTCGAGCATCGGATCGACCTCGCGCGCGAGATCCACGAACGCGTGATCCAACGGCTGTTCGGAGTCTCGATGGCGCTCGACGGCGAGGGCGACCTCCCGGCGCAGGCCCGGGAGCGATGCGCGGTCGAGACGCAGGGCGCGCTCACCGATCTGCGCATCGCGCTTCAGAGGCCGCTCGGCCGGGCGCCGCGGGCCACCGGGACGACGCTGGTGGCTGAGGTCGAGCGGCTCTCCCGCGTCCATCCGGACCTCGTTGTGACGCTCGAGAGCGGCGTCGATGGCGACGTGCCCGCGGAACTGGAGCCGCTGGCCCAGTCAGTCCTGTCCGAGGCGGTTCGCAACGCGCATAAGCACGCGAGCCCGAGCCGGGTGAGCGTGAGGGTCGGCCGGACCGACGGGACGTTCGTGCTCGAGATCGTCAACGACGGCGTCATCGGTCACGAGCGGCGAGCGGGAATGGGATTGCGGCTGGCCGCGCTCGAGGCCCTGCAGAGCGGAGGCGTGGTCGAATTCGGCGAACGAGACCCGGGGACCTGGCAGGTGCGCCTGGTGGTGCCGCACGGTGGCTGACGGGACCCGCAGCCCCGAGCGCCTTAGCGTCCTCGTCGTCGATGACCACGACGTCGTCCACTGGGGCTTTCGGCTGATGCTGACCCAGCAGCCGTGGGTCGAGCGCTGCCTGAGCGCCGAATCCGGCGAGCAGGCGCTGAAGCTCGCCCGTCGCTACCGCCCCCACGTCGCGCTCGTCGACCTGTTCATCGGCGAGGAGTCGGGCGCCGAGATCTGCGAGCAGCTGCGCGCCGCCGAGCCGCGGACCCGGGTGCTGCTGTTCTCGGGCGCCGGCGAGCTCTCGCCCCAGGCCGCGCGCGCGGCCGGCGCTTCCGGGTTCGCCTACAAGGACTGGCCGGCGCGGCGGATAGCGAGCGCGGTGCGGCTCGTCGGCCTCGGCAAGACCGTGTTCGAGCGCCACGACCGCTCGGGGACGCTCGGGCTCTCCGACCGCGAGCGTTCGGTGCTCGAGCTGATGGCCGGGGGATCGACGAACCCTGAGATCGCCGAGGCGCTGCACCTGTCCAAGCACACCGTCAAGGAGCACACGAGCGCTGTCTATCGGAAGCTGGGCGTCCGCAACCGGACCGAGGCGGTGCAGCGAGCCCAGCGCCTCGGACTGGTGTCCTGACGCTCCCGCTAGGGTGAGGTCATGGAACCACGCACGCTTGGCCACACCGGAGTTCGCGTAAGCCCGCTGTGCCTCGGCGCGATGATGTTCGGCGCCTGGGGCAACACGGACCACGACGAATCGATCAGCATCATCCACCGCGCGCTCGACGCCGGCATCAACTTCATCGACACGGCCGACGTCTACGCTCGGGGTGAGTCAGAGGAGATCGTCGGCAAGGCGCTGGCGGGGGGTCGCCGTGACAACGTCATCCTCGCCACCAAGATCCACGGCACGATGGGGGACGACCCGAATGAGTTCGGCAACTCCCGCCGCTGGATCGTCCGCGAGGTCGAGAACAGCCTCCGGCGGCTGAAGACGGACTGGATCGACCTCTACCAGATCCACCGTCCGGAGCAGGACACCGACATCGACGAGACGCTCGGCGCGCTGAGCGACCTGATCCACGCCGGAAAGGTGCGCTACATCGGCTCCTCCACCTTCCCGGCCAGCCAGATCGTCGAGGCCCAGTGGGTCGCGCGGCGGCGGGGGCGCGAGCGGTTCATCTGCGAGCAGCCGCCCTACTCGATGCTCGTCCGCGGGGTCGAGAACGACGTGCTCCCGACCTGCCGGCGCTACGGCATGGGAGTGATCCCGTGGAGCCCACTCGCCGGCGGCTGGCTCACGGGCCGCTACCGGCTCGGCTCGGACCTCCCCGACTCGCACCGTGCCCAGCGCATCCCCAGCCGCTACGACATGTCGCTGCCCGGCAATCAGCGCAAGCTCGAGGCCGCCGACGCGCTGGCCAAGCTTGCGGAAGAAGCTGGGATCACGCCGATCGAGCTGGCGCTCGCCTGGGTCATCAGACACCCGGCCGTGACCGCTGCGATCATCGGACCGCGGACGATGGAGCACCTCGAGTCCCAGCTCACCGCGGCCGAGGTCACCCTCTCCGACGACGTCCTGAACCGCATCGACGAGATCGTCCCGCCCGGCGTGAACGTGAACCCGGCCGACGGCGGTTGGTCGAACCCCGACCTCGAGGCGCGGGCGCGGCGTCGGTAGGCACGCTCGGCGCGCGGTCGATACGTCCGACGGTCCGTTCACCATTGTGTTCGCTGGTGTGGCCAATGCCTGATGGTTGGGTGTCCGGAGCGGAGATGCTGCACGCGAAGCCGATCGGAGTGACGCCGGTCGAGTACCTCACCGAATTGGTGTACGAGCTGCTGGACGCGCACGAGGACACGACCAGGCTCGCCGACGAGCTGGTCGCCGACCCGCGCTGGGCCGTCCACCTCGACTACCTGCGCGGACTACAGCGGGTCGGCCGGGAGGCCCTGGCGGACATCTCGGCGCCGCCGGCCGCCTGACCCGGTTCTCACCGCGGACGCAGCACGGTCACCCCATCGCGCTTGCCCGCGTCGTCACGCCCGGCCGCGAGCGCGATCGTGCCCTCGAACCGCGCCACTCCGCCGTCTGCGACCGGACCGGGCAGGTGTCCGGCGAGGTGCCAGCGGTGCGCGCCGGGAGTCAAGGCGAGGATCGCCGAGCTGAACGCCCCGTCGCGCAGGCCGCCGAGGACGTAGAAGGTGGTGCCGACCGCAATCCCGGAGGTGTGGTCGATCGGGGCCGGGAGATCGGGGAGGCGGGACACGCGCCCGCTGCGGGGGTCGAACGACCATGCTCGGGTGATCGGGGCCCCCGATGAGATCTCGCCGCCGGCCACGATCAGCCGTCCGCCGAGCGCGCCCGCCGCCGCGTAGCGAACGCCGATCGGGAGCCGGCCGGCCACGCTGACGCTTCCGTCTGCGCGGACCGCGTACACGCTGCGGTTGGTCGCCGACCCGTTCCACCCCCCGACCACATAGGCGACGGCGCCGATCGTCACCGCGTCGAGATCCGACAGCGCCTGCGGGAGGGTCCCGACGACATGCGGCCCTCCCGGCATGACCTGAATGATGCGGTTGCTGCCCTCGAACTCGCCACCTCCGAACAGCAATAGGCGATCGCCGATGACCGCCGCCGCGGCGTCGTGAACCGGGCCCGGCAGCGGCGGGTCGGTGACGGAACGGCCGCCCGGGTCGACCGCGAACACCGTGTCGGTGGAGGTGCCGGCGTCCGACAGGCCGCCGATCACGAACAGCCTGCCCCGGAACGCCGCGGCCGCGACTCCGGAGCGCGCCGCCGGCAGGCGCGGGCCGTGCGTGGCCGCCAGCGCGACCGGGGTCGGGCGGCTGACGGTCGTGCGCGTCGGCGCGACCGTCCGCTTGACCGACCGCGTGGTTGTGGAACTGCTCGACCCGCCGCAGCCGGCGAGCGAGACGGCGAGGACGAGCGCCGCCGCCCTCAACCGATCGCGGCGAGTGCGCCCAGCAGTTCAGCCGTGCGACCGTCGGCGGGGAAGAACGCCTCGATCGACAGCTCGGACACCGTGATGTCGACCGCCGTCCCGAACGTTGTCACGGTGCTGAAGAAGGCGAGCTCGCCCTCGTCGCTCGTCAGCCGCAGCTCGACCATGATCTCGCCCGAGCCGGGCTCGGTGCCATCCCCGTCCGGACCGGGATAGGTGAGAAGCTCCTCGCGCAGTGCGAGCAGGCCCTCGGCGCGCGTCGCCGCGATCTGACGGTCGAGCCTGTGCAGCAGGTGCCCGCGCCACTCGCCGAGGTTGAGGATCCGCGGTGCGATCCCGTCGGGGTGAAGCGCGAGGCGCATGCAGTTGACAGGCGGCTGCAACAGCTCGGGCGAGACGCCCTCGAGCAGCGGGCCGAGGGCGGCGTTCGACGCGACCAGGTTCCAGTCCCGGTCGACCGCGAGCGCAGGGTACGGCTCGTGCCCGGTGAGCACGCGGCCGAGTGCATCGCGGATCGGTGACATGTCAGCGTCCTCGAGCGAACGCGCCCCGTACTGCGGTGCGTAGCCGGCCGCAAGCAGCAGCTGGTTGCGCTCCCGCAGCGGGACCTCGAGCTGCTCGGCCAGGTGCAGCACCATCTCGGGGCTCGGCCTCGAGCGGCCGGTCTCGACGAAGCTGAGATGCCTCGTCGAGACCCCGGCCTCGAGCGCTAGGTCGAGCTGGCTGAGCCGCCGGCGCTGGCGCCAGTCACGGAGCAGGGTTCCGACCCGGTTGTCCCTCATCAGTGCGAGCGTAGCGCTGCTCATGGCGTCCTCACAGTCGCTGGGAGCAGCCGCGTGATCGCCGCGACGCAGACCAGGATTCCCGCCAGCACGGCCAGGCTCAGCTGGAACGCCTCGGCGAATCCGGAATGCAGCGCGCCGAAGAAGATCACGCCGATCACGGCCACGCCGAGCGCGTTGCCGACGTTCTGCATCGTGGTGAGAACGCCGGAGGCCGAGCCCGCGTCCTCCGGGCGCATCCCCTCAAGGATGATCGTCGCCAGCGGCGTGATCCCGAGCCCCATTCCGGCCCCGACCAGGATCAGACCGGGTGCCAGCAATGCGATCGAGCCGCCGACGCCGACCTCGGCGACGGTGGCCACGAGGATCGCGTGCCCGGCGGCCAGCGTCAGCGCCCCCGCGGCGAGGACGCGGCGCCCGTGCCGGGTCGCCAGTCCTGGCGCGCCGAACGACGCGACGAGATAGGCGGCGGCAAGGATCGTGAACACCAGCCCGGCGTGCATCGCGCTCAGGCCCCGGCCCTGCTGCAGGTACAGCGCGAGCACGAGGAAGAACGACGCCTGCCCGCACCAGAACACGAGCTGAGCCAGCAGCCCGGCGCTGAACGCGCGGTCCGAGAACAGGCTCAGATCGAGCAGCGGTGCTCCGCCCGTCCGGGCGAGGCGACGCTGGTAGGCGGCGAACGCTCCCAGGATCAGGGGCGCGGATGCGAGCGAGATCCACGTCCACGCCGGCCATCCGTGCTGGCGGCCGTCGAGGAGGGGGAGCACGATCGCGGTCAGCCCGAGCGTGACCAGCACGGTGCCGACCATGTCGAGGTGGCTTGATTGCGCCGCTCTGGACTCAGGGACCAGCCTGGGTGTCAGCGCGAGTGCCACGAGGCCGATCGGCACGTTGATCAGAAAGCAACTGCGCCAGCCGAGCCCGGCGATGTTGGCCTGCACGAGCACGCCGCCGAGCAGCTGGCCGCCGACCGCGGCCAAACCGGCCGCCATGCCGTACGCAGAGAGCGCCCGCACGCGGTCGGGTCCGGTGTAAACGACGCCGATGATCGCCATCGCGTTCGGCATCAGCAGCGCCGCGGCCACGCCCTGGACCAGCCGCGCGACCACGAGCATCATCGCCCCGCTCGCCACCCCGCAGGCCGCGGAGCTTACGGTGAAAAGGGCGAGACCGATCGAGAAGGTCCGGCGGCGGCCGATGCGGTCACCGAGCCGGCCCGCGGTGATCATGAATACGGCCGAGGTCAGCCCGTAGCCGGCCACGATCCACTCGATCGCGCTGATCGACGCGTGCAGCCCGGACTGAATCGACGGCAGCGCCACGTTGACGATGAAGAAGTCCAGGACCACCATGAAGATCCCGGACAGGACGATGGGTAGAGGGGCCCAGCGGCTCGCGCGCAGCGACGCGCCGGGGAGTTGGATGTGTGTCGTTGTGCTCATGCCGAGCACGGTCCCAGCGAAGCGGGGGCGTGTCGATTACCTGTCGGGTAACGGGGGAGGGGTCCGGATTCAGCCCGCAGTCGGCACCCGCGCATGTCTGAGCCCGGCCTTAGTTCGACGATCGTCGTACTAGAGGCTAAACGTCACCGCTTGCGCTCGGCCTCGTCCTCGGCCACTTTCAGCGCCTTGTCCGCGAGCGCATATCCCTGATCGCCGATCGCCCGGAGTTGCTCGGCGAGGGTGCGCATCGGGTAGGGGTTGTCGTCGGTGGCCATCCTGGCGCGCATGAGCGCGGCTTCGCGGACGAACTGCGAGACGCTCGAGCCCTGGCGCTTGGCCGCTTTTTGGATCAGTTTCATTCCCTCGCGGGTGAAGCTGATGGTGGTGCGTGTCATCGGCATGGCGAAGAGCTAACGAAGAGATCCTCAACATATCGTCTGCTAGCGCCGATGCTATCAATGGGCGGGGCGCGAGGGCGGCGAAGAACTTCGTAAGGAAAGTGGTTCTCGTGCTAGCGCTTCCGCTAGCATAGGCGCTAGCACGGGTGCTATCGGGGGCAGCGTAGTGAGGCAAATGGGCGGGCTCTCGGGTCCGCCCATTGCTTCCACAAACCAAGGAAGAACCGATGAAACTGAACTCACTAAACAGCACCTGGATCGACACCGAGGGTCACGCCGAGGAGGCTCGCCTTTATCTCAGGTGGAGCATCGCGCGTTCCAGCATCGAGCCCAAGGCAGCCGGCGTCGGCTCACACCGATGATCCCGGCCCTCGCGTTCCTCGGATGGGCATCATTCGTCTACCTCTTCATCGTGCGCCCGCTGAGACAAAAGCCCGAGAAGACTCGAGACCGAGGGACGAGGCCGACTGGACTCTTGGATGGCGTAGGTGTGGCGGGCAACGATGGGCCGTGCCCGGCTGATGTTCGTGATGAGCCCATCGAGGCCCCACTGGCGGCCGTGACGTCAGCCGGGTGAGCTGCAGTCGGGCCGCCCCCCGGTCAGAATGACAGTCGCGGTGTCAGACACGCATTCTCGGCCCTCGAGCACCTCAGTAGCGCCAGGCTGTTTGTCGGCGACGCGCTAATCGCGTTCCGGCTGCTGGACGAGGCACGCCACCGCATCATGTCTCGGGCTTTCGGAATGCCCAGGGAGCACTCGAACCTCCTGACGCTGTTCGTAATCGCTGCGTTCGTGCGAGCGCTCCAGCGCTCCGCGGCGGCGCCAGGCACCCAGGTGCGCAAAGCCCGATCCAGTCCGACCGCCGTCGGCGACACGATGATCGGAGCCGCGGCGGCGAGGGAGACGGTCAACCGCATCGCGGGACATCCGGCTAGGGACACCCCCTTCGCCGCCGCGCTGATCGTGCTCGCGATGACGGTCTACGCATTCCGCGTCGCAACTAAGCGACTGCTCCACGCGGTCAGGCCGTCGTTCCGCCACCTCGTAGCAGCGGAGCACAGAGTGCGGGCTGTAATGCGTCGCTGGGGGATCTCACCGCCAGGGGCGAACGCCGGCTCACGTAGGTGAGGACCGGGCGCACAGACGCTCTCCCTGAATCAGCGGGCGACCGCAAGGGAACGCTTGACGAGCCGCCCGCCAGAGGGTCAACGCCCGGCCATGGCGAGAGTCAGGGGGTAGTAACGGCCTACTGCTTGAGGAGACCCACTCCGCCCAGCAGGAGCAGGATCGCCCCCACGAACAGAAGGAGCCCCGCGAGCACGACCGGCCACCGACGTTGCAGCCAGGCTCCGCCGGCGGTTAGCCACCCGTCGGCACGCTCCCCGCCGAACAGGAGCACGGCGATGATCGCCAACAGCGGCAGGATGAACGCGATGTTGTAGATGGCCAGCACCACAAGCTCCTCGGGAACGCTGGCGCTCGACGCGACGATCCCAGCGATAACCGCGAAGTACGGAGCAGCCGTTGGCAGTTCGACGGCGGCGATCGACGCCCCCGTGATGAACGCCGAACCAGCTCCCCCGCCGCGACCTGGGAGCGCGCGCCGGGCCAGGCCTCGACGCCCCAGCCAGAGCGCCACCGCGACAGCGAGCACAACCACTCCCGCGACGATCTCGATCACGTGCCTGACGGTCCCCCGGGGATGCGGGACAAGTCCGAGAAGCAGCCGGCCGGGCCCAATTAGCAGTACCAGGCCACCGGCAAAGGTCACGGCGAATACGCCGATCGTGAACTGGCTCACGCGCAGGACGCGCCGCCGCCGGCCACTCGCCAGATACAGCGCCGGGCCGACCGTGCTGGGGTTCAGCGAGTCAGCCAAGCCAACCGAGACCGCCACGCCGATCCGTCGTAAAACCACGCGCTCAGCGCCGGTCGAATCCGATCACACTCATCAGTGGCGACCTTATGCCAGTCGTTGCCTGGCGTGATCACCCGATGGGGGTGAGCCGGCGCGCGTGGATGGGTTTCCGGTTAGGGTCCGGCCCGTGAGAATCGTGCGTGGCAAGGCGGTGCTCGGGCTTGGCATCCTCGCCGGAGTCCTGCTGGCGCTCGCGCCTGCGTTCGCCGCCAGCAGCGCCTCGGTTCCGGGACGGCGACGGGCTGCATGTGCTCTCGGCCAAGCGACTCGACGGTCGCCTGTGGGCGCTCAGCGTGCACTCGGCGGCGCTTCCGGGCCCGGCGAACGTGCGCGTGCTCCTGCCCTCCGGTTACGGCGCCCATCCCCGGCGTCGGTACCCGGTCCTGTACCTGCTCCACGGCACGAGCGGCGGCGCGGCCGACTGGACGACGGTCGGCGACGCGGAGAAGACGACCGCGGGCCGGCAGCTGATCGTGGTCATGCCGGACATCGCGCTGAACGACGACGGGGGCGGCTGGTGCACGAACTGGCCTGACGGCAGGTACCGGTGGGAGACGTTCCACATCTCGCAGCTCGTCCCATGGGTCGATGCCAACCTGCGCACGGTTCGGTCACGGACGGGACGCGCGATCGCGGGCCTCTCGCAGGGCGGCTTCTGCTCGATGAGCTACGCGGCCCGGCACCCGGACCTGTTCGGGACAGCGCTGTCGTACTCGGGCGCCCCCGACATCGCCTATGACCCGGTCGCACAAACGCTCGTCACCCCGATCATCAATCTGACCGAAACCGCGCTCGACCACGTCGCCGCCAACTCGATGTTCGGCAGCCGCACGACCAACGAGATCAACTGGGCCGCGCACGACCCGACCACGCTGGCCGACAACCTCCGGTCCACGAAGCTGCTGATGTACACGGGCAACGGCACCCCGGGGCCGCTCGACCGCACCGTCAACCCCGGCGCCGACGTGATCGAGAACGGCGTCCACGAGCTGACGCTGCTGTTCCACCAGCGCCTGCAGAAGCTCGGGATCCCGAGCTTCTACGAGGACTACGGCCCGGGCTCGCACAGCTGGCCGTACTGGGCGCGTGATCTGCGCCAGTCGATCGGGCCGATCATGAGCGACTTCGCCCACCCGCCGGCCAGGGTGCCGAAGCGAATCGAGTTCGCGAGCGCCGATCCGCAGTACTCCGTCTACGGCTGGCAGGTGACCACGCGCCGCAAGGTGCGCGAGTTCAGCTACCTGCGCGGCGCATGGGCCGGGGGGTTCGAGTTGGAGGGCAGCGGCTCGGCGGTGGTCCGTACGCCCGGCTCGTTCAGGCGCGGGCACCGGTACACGGTCACGATCTCCTCCGCGAGCGCCACGAACAAGGTCACCGAGCGGGCGGATCGGTCGGGGCGGCTGACGATCACCGTTCCGCTGGGGCCGTCGAACACCGTCCAGGAGTACCCGCTCGACGGGCCCGCGACCGGGACGAAGGTCTTCTCAACCGCGGTCACGATTCGATGACGGCAAGGATCGAGCCGGGCACCCGCCGCGATATCGGCCTCGTGAACACGGTGATCGCGCGTGCGATCGGCCGCGCGGCTGGGACGAGCGGTCCACCGCACCTGTTCACGACGCTCTCGCGGCACCGCCGGCTGTACCGGTCGTGGCTGCGGTTCGCGGGCCGCCTGATGCCGGGCGGATTGCTGCCGCGCCGTGACACCGAGCTGCTGATCCTGCGCGTGGCGCACAACTGCGGCTGCGAGTACGAGTGGCGCCACCACGAGCACCTCGGCCAGGCCGCGGGATTGACCCGCGAGGACATCGATCGCGTGCGCGTCGGCGCGTCGGCCGACGGCTGGACGAGCCGCCAGGCGCTGCTGCTGCGCGCCGCCGACGAGCTCCACGACCGGCGAGATCTCTCGGACGAGCTGTGGACGTCGTTGCGAGAGCTCCTCCCGGACGCCGAGCTGATCGAGCTGTGCATGCTGGTCGGCCACTACGAGATGCTGGCGATGACGATCAACTCGCTGCGCATCGAGCCCGACACGGTCGGTGAGGCGCCCGAGCACGCCCTGTCCGGGCGGCGCGTCCTGATCACCGGGGCGGCGCGCGGCATCGGCGCAGCGACCGCGCGGCGGCTTCACTCGCGTGGGGCCCGGCTGGCGCTGGCCGGGATCGAGCCGGCGGAGCTCGACCAGGTGGCCGCCGAGTGCGGCGGCGCGCCGGCGATCGTCTGCGACGTGCGCGACCGGGAGCAGGTCGAGGCGGCGGTCGCGCGGGCGGTCGAGCACCTCGGCGGGCTCGACGTCGTCATCGCCAACGCGGGCGTCGCGGCGCAGCTGCCGCTGCTCGGCGGTGATCCGACGGTGTTCGAGCGCACGGTCGAGGTCAACCTGCTCGGCGTCTACTACACGCTGCGCGCCGCCGCGCCGCACATCTCGCACCCGCGAGGGTACGCGCTGGCGATCGCCTCGCTCGCGGCCGCGGTGCACCCGCCGCTGCTCGGCGCCTACAGCGCGTCGAAGGCGGGGGTCGAGGCGCTCGGAGATGCATTGCGGATCGAGCTCGCGTCGAGCGGCGCGCGCGTCGGTGTGGCCTACTTCGGTGAGCTCGAGACGGATATGACGCGCCGTGGATTCGGGACGAAGGCGGCCGAGATGCTGAACCAGGCCCGCGGTCCGTTCACCCGGGTCACGCCGCTCGAGGATGGCATCGACGCGATCGAGCGCGGAATCGTGCGCCGCTCCCGCCGGGTCGTCGCGCCGCGCTGGGTGGCCGCCGTGCTGCCGGTCCGGATGCTCGCCCAGCACGTCGTCGAGCTCGCCACGGCGCGTGGGCTTGAGCCGGCGCTCGAGACCGCGCGCGGCGAGGACGCGCCGCTGACGACGATCCAGCCGGAAGGAAACCCTTAGCTCCCGGGGTGCCCTACGTCGAGGCCCTGCCGGGCGGGGCCCCGAGCGAGAGGTACCAGGACCCGGTCGTGTAGGCCAGGAGCCAGCTGCGCGGATAGAGCACGCCGCTCCCGCACGAGTTCGGACCGTAATGGCCGACCGGATCGGAGAAGTAGTTGCCCGCTGGGTCGTAGACGATGTATTCGCCCGGGTTGGCAGGGTCGCGACCGAGCACGACGATCATGTGCCCGTCGCCGGTCTGTCCCCATGGCTCGGTGCCTAGGTCGGTGCTGATCACGATCGGCCCACGGTCGAGCGCACGGTCGATAACCGCCTGATTGGAGGAGTCGGCGTCGGAGTCGGTCGTCTCGTTGACGATGCTGTCAGCGCTCGTGCCCAGACGGCCCATCACCGCCTGGCCCCAGCCGAGCCGGCGTAACAGCACGCCCGCCTTCGAGCCGATGAACTCGTTGGCCGTGTTCGGCCTCACCTTGGCCCGTGGCAGGGCCATCGTCTCGTCGAACACCCGCTGCAGATCCGGCAGCGTCGTTGCGCTCGTCCCGTGGTGCCGCGCCGCGCTGCGCCGGGACTGAAGCATCGCCATCAGCAGCGCGGACGGCCCGCACGCGTTGCCTCCGGCCTTGCCGCGGCCCAGCGGCAGATGGAGGCGCACGCCGGCTGCGTACTGGTTGATGTAGCTCGAGCCCGCCTGCGCGCAGCTGCCGGGCGAGCCGAGCACGGAGAAGGACCACCACCTCACGGTCGTGCAGAACGAGCTCACCGCCCAGTGCCACGTGGCGCCGCCGACCGACGGCGGAGATCCCGTAGGGGCGGGGGAGGTCGCCGACTGGTCGGGGTTCTGCGGACACGGACGGGGGGTCGGCTCCACGGCGGATTCGCCGACCTTCACCCAGCGGACCGTGTGGTCGAAGGTCCAGTACACGTAGGGCCCCGGTCGCCTGAGCACGATCGAGGATCGGGCGGCGCTCGCGTCGGGCGTGGCCACGGCGATCGAGCCCGCGCACCGGGCCTCGGGATTCGCGGGTAGCTGGCGGGCGACGCCCGACACCTGCCAGTCGGACAGGTCGGCCGGGCGGGTCGAGCCGGAGGCGAACGCGTCGAGCCCTGGCGGGTTGGGGCCGGCGGCGAACCGGCCGGGCACCAGCCGGCGGTGAGCGGGACCGATGACCGGGTCGCGGCCCGGATCGAATGTGTACACGCCCCACCCGCGCATCTCGTTGCGCTGGGCGTGGTCGACCGTGAGACACGTGCCTCTGATCGCCGCGCCGTAGTGAAGACGGGCTCCGCCGGCCGGAATCGTCGGTCCGGCGCGCGCGATCCGCACCTTCGGGTGCCCCCGCTGGGCCAGCGAGACGGACGCGATCAGGCCGCCGAGCGCGATCAGGCCGATGATCACGGCTGTCGCGGCTCGCGGTATCGCTAGCTTGCGGGGCATCCCCTCGTGTGCGCGCGCTCGCGCGCGCGTGAAGCGAGCGTCGTGGAATTGGACGTGCGGAACCTCCGGGCCACGGTGGTCCTCTATTCCCACGGACGCAATCTTCTATGCGCGCCAGACGGATCCTGCCCGCGTTGACGACCCTGACCTGCATCTGATATATCACTGATGTGGCCACTGGTTCAGAGTCTTCACAGGCGCTGCCGGCTGCCCAGGGCACAGTCATCGTCGGAGCGGGGATCGTGGGGAACAGCCTCGCGTACCACCTGACGCGGCTCGGGGTCGGCGACGTGACGCTGCTCGACAAGGGCCCCCTTCCGAACCCGGGCGGGTCGACCGGCCATGCCTCGAACTTCATCTTCCCGGTCGACCACTCCAAGGAGATGACGCTGCTGACGCTCGAGAGCGTGCGCCAGTACAAGGAGCTCGGCGTGTTCATCGAGAGCGGTGGGATCGAGATCGCGCGCGGCGAGGAGCGGATGCAGGAGTTGACGCGCCGCGTCGCCTCGTCGAAGAGCTGGGGCATCGAGCCGGTCTCGATGCTCACGCCCGAAGAGGTCAAGGAGCACGTGCCGTTCATCAACGAGCGACTGATCATCGGTGGCTTCTATACGCCGGGGGCCGGGGTTGTCGACTCGCTGCGCGCGGCGACGATCATGCGCGAGCGCGCGCAGGAGCAGGGCCTGATCGTCTCGGCGAACACGGAGGTGCTCGGGATCGACGTCGAGGGCGGCCGGGTGAGGCGGATCCGCACCACGAAGGGCGACATCGAGGCCGAGCGCATCGTGATCGCATGTGGCGCGTGGAGCCCGCGGCTCGCGCAAATGGCCCACGTGTCGATTCCGCTCACGCCGATGGTGCATCAGATGATCGACATCGGTCCGGCCCCGCGGTTCGCGGACACCACCGGCATGATCGAGTACCCGATCGTCCGCGACATGGACACCAACATGTACGAGCGCCAGGAGGGGACGGGCCTCGAGATCGGCTCCTACGCGCACCGCCCGATCACGCTCGAGGCCGACGAGATCCCTTCGATCGAGGAGTCGGCCCTGTCGCCGACCGAGTTGCCGTTCACGCAGGAGGACTTCGATCCCCAGATGGAGATCGCGCTCGACCTGATGCCCGAGATCGTCGCCGACGAGAGCGTCGGGGTGAAGTATGCGATCAACGGCGTGCTTTCGGTCACCTACGACGGGATGCCGCTGCTCGGCGAGACGCCCGAGGTGTCCGGACTCTGGTCGGCGGCGGCGATCTGGATCAAGGAGGGCCCCGGCGCCGGCAAGACGGTCGCCGAGCTGATGGTTCACGGAGAGTCCGAGATCGATACGTTCGAGTCCAACATCGCCCGCGCGTACGGCTGCCAGCGGACCAGGAAGCACATCACCGCACGTGCCTCCGAGGGCTTCAACAAGATGTATGGGATCGTCCATCCCGGCGAGCAGTGGGAGTCCAACCGAGGCGTGCGGCTCTCGCCGTTCTACGAGCGCGAGCGCGCTCTGCGGGCGTCGTTCATCGAGACCGCCTGTTGGGAGCGACCGAACTGGTACGAGTCAAACGCGCCGCTGCTGGAGGAATACGGCGATCAGATCAACGACCGCGAGGCCGAGTGGGACTCGCGCTGGTGGTCGCCGATCATCAACGCCGAGCACCTGGCGATGCGCGACCGATGCGGGATGATCGACCTGACCGCATTCGCGATCTTCGACGTCACCGGCCCGGCGGCGCTCGACGCAGTGCAGCGGCTCGCGATGCGGCAGATGAACGTCGCCATCGGCCGTGTCGTCTACACGCCGATCCTCACTCCGAGCGGTGGCTTCAAGCAGGACCTCACGATCATGCGGCTCGACGAGGACGTATTCCGGGTCGTGACCGGCGGCGCCTACGGGATGTCGGACCTGAAGTGGTTCGCCGACCACCTTCCGGCCGACGGCTCGGCTCAGGTTCACGACCAGACCAACGCCTGGTGCACGCTGGGTGTCTGGGGTCCGCGCGCACGGGACCTGCTTGAAAGCATCACCAGCGCCGATGTCTCGCACGACGGCTTTCCGTTCGCGCGGTGCCGGACGATCGAGATCGGGCCCCTCGAGGTCCTCGCGTCGCGGATCTCCTATGTCGGCGATCTCGGTTGGGAGCTGTATGTGCCGATCGAGCAGGGGGCGCGGCTGTGGGACATTGTGGCCGAGGCCGGGGCACCGCACGGGATCGTTCCCTGCGGCATCGGTGTGTATGGCACCACCGGCCGGCTCGAGAAGTGCTACCGCGCGTACGGGGCCGAGCTCGAGGCCGAGTACAACGTCGTCGAGGCCGGCATGGCGTGGGGCAAGGTGAAGGAAGAGGACTTCATCGGCAAGGCGGCTCACACGCGGCATCGCGAGGACGAGCCGGCCGCGATCATGTGCGCGCTGACCGTCGACGACCACACCTCACGCTCCGGCGTCAAGCGCTACATGCTCGGCGGGGAGCCGATCCTCACCCGCGACGGTCAGCCACTCACGGACCGGAAAGGGCGGCGTTCGTACGTCACCAGTGCCGGTGCCGGGCCGTCGATCGGCAAGCACATCCTGATGAGCTACCTGCCGCCCGAGCACGCGGTTCTCGGCGGCCAGCTGGCGGTCGAATACATGGGCGAGCAGTACCCCGCCACGGTGCAGACGGCCGACTCGACGGCGCTGTTCGATCCCGAGAACACGCGCGTCCGCTCATGAACATCCTCGTGTGCGTGAAACGCGTGCCGCTGACCGGGGGCAAGATCGTCCTGACCGACGACGAGCGGGCGATCTCAACTCGCCATCTCGGCTTCACTGTCAGCCCTCACGAGGAGTGTGGAGTAGAGGAGGCTGTCCGGCTGATCGAACGGCATGGCGGCTCCTCGACGGTGCTGACGCTGGGCCCGCCGGAGGCCGAGGAGCAGCTGCGCGACATGATGGCGATCGGGGCTGACCGCGCGATCCATCTGGTGACGGATGGATCCGAGTGGGATCCGCAAGCCACCGCGGGCACGATCGCGGAAGCGATCCAGCGTGAGCCCGAGATGCCCGACCTGATCCTGTTCGGCAACGAGTCCGCGGATGCCGGCAACTATCAGGTCGCGATCCGCGTCGCGCACGTGCTCGGCCTTCCGTGCGTGACCGGCATCAAGGGAATCTCGCTCACCGAGGACGGGCGGCTTCGCTGCGAGCAGGAGGTCGCCGGCGGGCGCGATGTGTATCTCGTCCCGACGCCGGCCGTGGTTACGGTCAAGGAGGGCATCAACCTGCCGCGCTACCCGTCGGTTCCAGGGCGCCTGCGCGCCAAGCGCAAGCCACTCGACGCCTCGACGCCGTCGCGACCCGCCGCGCGCCTCGAGATGGTCCGCCTGGTGCTTCCGCCTGGATCCGGCAAACGGGTCGAGGTGCTCGGCAACGGACCCGAGGCAGCGGCCGCCGTGGTCGGAGTCCTGAACGAGCTGGGGCTGGTGTGATGTCGGTGCTCGTGTACGTCGAGGACGCGTCGGACGAGGTCTCGCAGCAGGCGTTGGCGTTCGCGTCGCGGCTGGGAGACACCGTGGAAGCCGTCACGATCGACGCGCCGTATGCGCCGGCCGCCTGGGGGGCGGCACTCGCCGAGCGTGCATCGACCGCCGAGGCCGTGCTCGCTCCGGGCACCGATCGCGGTAACGAGGTCCTGGCGCACCTCGCAGCGCAGCTCGACCAGCCGCTGGCCTCCAACTGCACGGCGTACACAGCCGGCGATCCCCCGTCGGTGACCAGGATCCGGTGGGGCGGGAGCCTGCTGGAGGAGGCTCGCATCCATGGCTCGCCGGTCCTCATGACGGTGGCGCCGCATGCGGTGGCGGCGGAGCCCGTGAGGGTTCAGATCGAGCAGCTGAGTGCTCCGGCCAACGGAGCGGTCACCGTCAGCGAGCGGGTGCAGACGGCGACGGCGGGCGTGTCGTTGTCCGAGGCAAACGTGGTCGTCTCGGGCGGCCGTGGCGTCGGGTCGGTGGAGGGCTTCGGGATCATCGAGGAGCTCGCCACACTGCTCGGTGGCGCCGTCGGCTGCTCGCGCGCGGTCACGAGCGCGGGCTGGCGGCCGCACACCGACCAGGTCGGTCAGACCGGCACGAAGGTCGCGCCTGAGATCTACATCGCGTGCGGGATCAGCGGCGCGACGCAGCACATGGCGGGGTGCAAGGGAGCGAAGAAACTGCTGGCCATCAACCCCGACGCCGAGGCATCGATCTTCGCCCACGCCGATTACGCGGTGATCGGCGATCTGCACGAGGTGGTGCCGGCGATCTCGAGCGAGATCAGGAAGGCGAGGGGCACATAGGGACCGCCGCCGCCGCCGTCGCGCTGGCCGCGGCGATTGCCGTCAGCGGCACGCTGTTCATCCGGCGGGCACTCTTCCTAGCCGGGCTTGTCCGCGCCGCGCCCGCGGTCGATCGCTCGGATCGTCCGGGTCGGCGCGTGCGCAACGAGGTGACGATCGTGCTCGGCCAGCGCAAGCTGCTCTACCGGCTCGGGCCGGGGTTGATGCATGCCTTCATCTTCTGGGGCTTCATGGTGCTGTTGCCGACGATTCTGATCGCGATGATCGGCGTGGTCGACAAGCACTCGACGCTGCCGTGGCTCGGCCACCAGGGCTGGTTCGCGTTCCTGGTCGACCTGTTCGCGACGCTGGTGCTGGTCGGCGTGCTGGGCGCGCTGTGGATCCGCAAGGTGCAGCGCCCGCGCCGGTTCGAGGGAAGCCACCTCGGCGAAGCCGATCTGATCCTGGCCATGATCGGGACGATCGCCACCACGCTCCTGCTCTGGCACGCGACCCGCATCGCGCTGGGACTGAACGAATGGCCGGCGTCGGACGCGCCGGTGTCGAACCTGCTCTCGCACCTGTTCGCCGACGATCAGGCGACACGGGTTCTGGAGCGCGTGTTCGTCTGGATCCACGTGCTGACGATCCTCGCGTTCCTCGCCTACCTGCCCCGCTCGAAGCATCTGCACATCGCAACCGCCGCGATCAACGTGTGGTTCGGTCACACCGGGCCCGGTGGGCGCCTCGAGCCGCTGAGCTTCGATGACCCGGACGTCCCCGAGGACCAGCTGCGCTTCGGCGCGGGGACCGCCTTCGACCTGACCCGCAAGCAGGTGCTGGACACCTTCTCCTGCACCGAATGCGGCCGCTGCCAGGATGTCTGCCCCGCGTTCGCCACCGGCAAGCTGCTCTCGCCCAAGCTCGTGATCATGGGCCTGCGCGACCAGGTGTTCGCCGGTGGCGACGATGCGCTGGTGCCGAACGCGGTGCCCGAGGAGTCGGTCTGGGACTGCGTGACGTGCGGCGCGTGTGTTCAAGCGTGCCCAGTGTCGATCGAGCACGTCGACCACATCGTCGACCTCCGGCGGCATCTGGTGATGGTGGAGTCGAGCTTCCCGCCCGAGGCCGAGCCGATGCTCAGAGACGTCGAGCGCGCATCGAATCCATGGGGGAAGGCGCAATCCGAGCGCGCCGACTGGGTGAGCGGGCTCGACGTTCGGGTGCTCGAGCCGGGCGAGCCGCCGCCGGAGTACCTGTACTGGGTTGGCTGCGCCTCCTCGTTCGACGAGCGAGCGCGCGAGACGGCGCAGTCGACCGCGAAGCTGCTCACGCAGGCCGGCGTCGATTTCGCGATCCTGGGTCCGCGCGAGAGCTGCACCGGCGATCCAGCACGGCGAATGGGCAACGAGTACGTGTTCCAGTCGTTCGCCGAGCACAACGTCGAGACCCTGAACCAGGCCGGCGTGACGAAGATCGTCGCCAACTGCCCGCACTGCTTCAACACGCTCGCCAATGAGTACCCCGACTTCGGCGGCAACTACGAGGTGATCCATCACTCCGAGCTGCTGGCTTCGCTCCTCCGCGAAGGGAAGTTGAAGGCGAACCGCTCCAGCGAGCTCAGCGTCACCTACCACGACTCGTGCTATCTGGCGCGGCACAACGACGTGCTGGAGGGTCCACGCGAGCTTGTCGCGGCGGTCGGCCAACCGACGGAGATGAAGCGCTCGGGCAAGCAGACGTTCTGCTGCGGCGCGGGCGGTGCCCACATGTGGATGGAGGAACGGGCCAAGCCGATCAACGTCGAGCGAGTGCGCGAGGCGGCAGCCACGGGAGCCGACACGCTCGCGGTCGCGTGTCCGTACTGCACCGTGATGCTGGGGGACGGGATGCAGACCGCCGAGGAGGACCTCAGGGTCGTGGACGTCGCGACGCTGCTTCTGGAGGCGGCCGGGGACGAGGAGTAGGTGCCACGGGTCGTCGTAATCGGAGGCGGCATCACCGGATGCAGCGTCGCCTACCACCTCGCCAAGGCCGGATGGCATGACGTGCTCGTGCTCGAGAAAGGGGAGCTGACCAGCGGCTCCACGCATCACGCCGCCGGACTCGTGACCCAGTTCAACCCGTCGGCGACGATGATGCGCTTTCGTCTCTACAGCGTCGCCCTGTACAACGAGCTCGGGGTGTTCAACACGGTTGGGAGCGTGCGAATCGCCTCGAGCCGTGATTCGCTGCTCGACCTGCAGCGGGGGGTCAGCCGCGCGCAGGCGCTCGGCATGGACGTGGCGCTGCTCGGTCCTGACGAGGTGCTCGAGCGGCTGCCGTTCGCCTCGCCCGAGTCGCTGTACGGGGGGGTCTGGGTGGCCGGCGACGGTCACGTCGACCCGCACATCACGACCTATGCCGTGGCCAACGCAGCACGCGCGCTCGGAGCGGAGATCCGAACCCGAACCCGCGTCACCGGCATCGAGCTGGGCCGATCGCACGAGGTGAGGGCGGTTCGTATGGGCGAGGAACGAGTCGAGGCCGAGCAGGTCGTCAACGCCGCCGGAGTCTGGGCGCCGCAGGTGGCGGAGATGGTCGGAGCGCGGATCGTGTCGGTGCCGGTCGAGCATCAGCACGTGCTGATGCAGGCCGTGCCCGGCGCGGAGGTGCCACGTGGCAGCCCCTGTTTTCGTGACACCGACAACCTCGTCTACGGAAAGGATGAGGCCGGCGGGCTGCTGGTCGGCGGCTACGAGTCCAACCCCGTGGCGCGTTGGTCGGACGGGGTTCCGTGGGCGCACGGTGCCAGCCCCGTCGAGTCCGACATGGATCGGTTCGTGCCGCTGCTACAGGGCGCGATCAGGCGGTTCCCGTTCCTCGATCGCGCCGGCGTGATCCGTCTCCTGTGCCACCCGGATGCGATGACGCCCGATGCGAATCCGCTGCTCGGGCCGTGGCCCGGCACGCCCGGGTTCTGGGTCGTGGCCGGGCTATCGCTGAACGGCTTCGGCGGCGCCGGCGGGATCGGCCGCGCGATCGCCGAATGGATGATCGAGGGGGAGCCCGAGCTCGACCTCAATGCATACCGCGCCTGGCGCTTCGGCGCCGCCTACCAGGACCCGTGGTTCGCAGCCGAGCGTGCCCGTGAGGCATACCGCTACTACTACCGGCTGCGCTATCCGTTCGACGCCGACGAGTGGGGTCGTGGGTTGCGGTCAAGCGCGCTCCAGGCGCGCCAGCAGGAGCTCGGCGGAGTGTTCGGAGCCAAGAACGGATGGGAACGGGTGGACCACTTCGAACCGGGCCAGAGGTGGCGGCGCAGCGGCGCGGACCAGCGTGATTATGGGTTCGCCCAGCCCCCATGGTTTGACCGCGTGCGGGCAGAGCATCAGGCGTTTCGCGAGCGCGCAGGAATCATCGACATGACATCGTTCGGGAAGCTCGAGCTCACGGGACCGGGCGCGCTCGCGCTCCTCGAGCGGGTCGCGGACAGCAGGATCGACAGGCCGGTCGGGAGCGTGATCTACACGCAGTTCCTCAACGCCCGGGGCGGGATCGTCGCCGACGTCACCGTGACACGCCTCGGGCCGGAGGAGTTCCGCGTGATCACCGGCGCCGCGACCGTCGACAGCGACCGCGGCTGGCTCGAGCTGAATCGGCGCGACACGGATGGTGGCGCCGAGATCCGCGACGTCAGCGATGCGCTGGCGGTGATCGGAATCTGGGGCCCGGCGTCGAGGGACGTGCTCGCCGCGTGCACGGACGACGATCTCTCGAACGACGCGCTGCCGTTCCGTCGCGCGATCAGCATCGAGGTGAGCGGCGCGCCGGTGCTCGCCCAGCGGATCACCTACGTCGGCGAGCTCGGGTACGAGCTGTACGTCCCACGGGAATGGGCCGTGCAGGTCTGGGATCGGTTGTTCGAAGCGGGCTCCGAGCCCGGGCTGACCCCCGGTGGCTATCGCGCGCTCGAATCGCTGCGGTTGGAGAAGGGCTACCGCTACTTCGGGACCGACCTGACGTCGTCCGACACGCCGTTCGAGAGTGGGCTCGGGTTCTGCGTGGCGCTCGACAAACCCGAGTTCAACGGCCGTGCTTCTCTGTGCGAGCCCGGCGCCGAGACACCGTTGCACCGCCTGCGCACGCTGACCATCGGAGACGAGCGCTACGCGACGATCTACGGTGGCGAGGCCGTGCGCCTCGACGGGGAGGTGATAGGTCGCGTGCGCAGCTGCGGCTACGGATATACGGTTCGACGCAACGTGGCCCTGGCGACGGTTCCATCCGAGCTCGAGCTCGGCACACCGCTGACCGTGGACGTGTTCGAGCGCGCGGTCCCGGCGTGGGTGGAGCGCGACGTCCTGTACGACCCGGCTGGGGTGCGGATCCGTGGCTGACCGGATCAGGGCGATCGTGCTCGACTTCAATGGAACGCTTGCGCAGGACGATCACCTCGTGGCGCCCCTCTACGTCGACATGTTTGCGTCTGTGGGCGTGCCCCTGACCGTGGAGGAATATCACCGCGAGTTTGCCGCGATGCCGGACCGACAGGTCTCGGCCGTGGCGCTGCGGAGGGCCGGGTTGGCGATCGACGAGGAGCGCCGCGACGCGCTCGTGCAGGCACGGCTGCACGGCTACCTGGCGGCCGTCGCGCAGCAGCCGCCGATCGCCGAGCACGCGATCGAGTTCGTCCGCCTCGCCGCCGAACACGTGCGGCTGGCGATCACCTCCGGGGCGTTCCGGAGCGAGATCGAGCACGTGCTCCTCGCCGCCGGAGTCCGCGAGTGCTTCGAAGCGGTCGTCTCGATCGACGACGTTGACAAGGGAAAGCCCGATCCGGAGGGGTTCAGCGAGGCGCTCGCGCAGCTCAACGCCCGCGCGCCCGGCGACGCACCGATCGAGCCGAGCCAGACCGTCGCGGTTGAAGACGCGACCGACGGCGCACGGGCGGCGCGCGCGGCGGGAATGCACGTGGCCGCGATCCGCGGACTCGGCTATGACCCCGCGAGCGCAGCGGCCGACATCGTCATCGAGCGTCTTGACCGCGATGCGCTGGCCGAGATCCTGGAGTTGGGGCCGGCGACATGATCGGATCTGACCTCGAGCGGATCTGCGAGCAGGTCCCGGAGTTGGCCGCGCCGCAGCGACGGGTGACCCCGATCGAAGGCGGCATGACCAACCGCAACTACCGCGTCAGCACCGATCGGGGTGATTACGTCGTGCGCATCAGCGTGCGCGAGACCGGGGAACTCGGGATCGACCGGGACAACGAGCACCACAACTCGGTGCTGGCTGCGGACGCGGGCGTGGGGGCGCCGGTGGTGGCGCGCGTGGCGGATCCGGAGGCGCTGGTCGTCGGCTTCGTCGATGGGGCCACGCTCGAGCCGGCGGATTTCGCCGCCGACAGCCGGCGTGTCACGGCGCTGGCCGCGGCGCTGCGAAAGCTCCACGCGGCGCCTCCGTTCGCCCGCGACTTCGACATGGTGCAGGTCCAGGACCGTTACCACCGGATCGTGGTCGAGAACGGATATCCGCTCCCGGCCGACTACGCTCGCTATGCCGACCGGGCGAAGCGGATGGGCGCGGTTCTGGCGCGGACCCGGACGCGCACGGCGGCGTGTCACAACGACCTGATGCCGGGCAACTTCATCGAGTCGAACGGGCCCGGCAGCCGGCTGTGGATTGTCGACTACGAGTATTCGGGCAACAACGACCCGATGTACGACCTCGGCGACGCGATCAACGAGCTGGAGCTCGATCCCGCGGGCGCCGAGCAGCTGGTCACGGAGTACCACGGCGGTGAGGAGCCGGTGCAGCTCGCGCGCGCTCGGCTGTCGTCACTGATGTCGAAGTACGGCTGGAGCCTGTGGGGATCGATTCGGATCGGGACCACCGGCGATCCCGAGATCATCGAATGGGCGGATGCGCTGTGGACGCGCGCGGTGGCGGAATTCGAATCCCCGGAGTTCGAGGAGCTGCTCGCGCGGGCAGGACACTAACCGAGGAGCCGCTCGAGCTGGCGCTCGAGCTCACCGTTTCCGACGGTGCGGACCTCGAGCGGGAGGTCGATTCGAGCCGCGGCGCGCTCGGCCGCTTCGCGGGTCGCCGGCGTCGGCCGCTGTGCCAGCCACACGACTCGGCGGTAATTGCCGAAGTACGAGTCTCGAAGCTCGGGATGGCGGTCGAGGCCGAGCTCGCGCACGACGGTGTGCTCGAAGGTGCGGGCGAGGAAGTCGGTGAGAAAGTACGTGCCGGGCTCCTCGGCCAGCGCCGCTCGGACGTCATCGGAGGCGAAGACGTCATAGCAGTGGTCGCCGGCGAGTCGCGGGATTCCGGTGCCCTCCAGGATCGCGTCGATCGCGCCCTGAGTGCCGCAATCCGCATAGGCGACGGCCACCCGGTCATAGCGGCTCGAGAGCCGGTCGAGCTCAGCGCCCAGCGCCGGGGCGATCCGCTCGGGGCGGTTGTGCAGGAGCGCGGGGATGGGGTGAACGTCGATCTCCCATCCGCGCCGATGAGCGATCGAGCTCACCTCGGCGGCGAGTGCTCCGCAGGCGAGAACCGCGGTGGCGCTCATCCCGGGAGCGCGAGCTGGTCGATGAACATGTCGTTGAAGTCGGCGCGCCCGGACAGCTCGACATACTCAACCTCACGCAGGATCGAGTACGCCTCGGCCCGCTCGCGGAGCGACAACGCGGCGATCTTCGCCCCCTCGCCCGCGACGTTCCCGGCCGACACGATCCGCGGGAGTGCGAGCGGGGGGACGAGCCCGATCCGGACAGCGCTCAGCGGCGTCAGGTAGGCGCCAAAGCTGCCGGCCAGCAGCACCTGCGTGATGTCGCCGGGAGAGACGCCCAGCTCCGCGAGCAGGATCATCCACCCGGTCGCGATCGAGGCCTTGGCGAACTGGAGCTCGCGCACGTCGCGCTGGGAGAGGTAGACGCTGTCGTTGAGCATGAACACGCGCTCCTCCCCGATCTTCGTCAGGCGTTCCGCGAGTCCGGGATGGCTGGTCACGGCCTCCTCGTCCGGGATGAATCGACCCGAGTGATCGAGCAGTCCGCAGTGCACAAGCTCGGCGACTGCGTCGACGAGGCCCGACCCGCACATGCCGACTCCTTCCACATCGCCGATCACCTCGAGCTCCAGCGAGTCGCCGTTGATCTTGATGCCCTCAATCGCACCCTCGGCCGCACGCATTCCGCATTTGATCTGCGCGGCCTCGAATGCCGGACCGGCCGGCGCCGCGGTGGCCAGCACGCGCTCGTTCGAGCCGAGCGCTATCTCGCTGTTGGTGCCGACGTCGATGAACAGCCGCAACCGCTGGTCGCGGGTGAGGCCGGTGGCGAGCATCCCGGCGACAATGTCTCCGCCCACATAGGCACCGAGCGACGGGAATACGAATGCTGGGGCACGCGGGTGAACCTCGACGCCGAAGTCGCTTGCCAGCGCCGGCGGGAAGCTGTGCGTGGACACGACAAACGGCGCCATGGACAGCGGTTCCGGGTCGATCCCGAGGGCGAGTTGCATCATCGTGACGTTGCCGCATACGGTGATCTCGTAGACCTCACGTGGCTCGACGCCGCCCTCGGCGCAGACCTCGTCCACCAGTTCGGACACGGTCTCGTGCGCGCGCTCCCGGAGCGCCCCGAGTGCGCCATCGTCCATCATCGTCGCCGAGATCCGGGTGATCACGTCGGCGCCGTAGGGCTGCTGGCGGTTGAGCATCGACCGCACGGCGACCGGCTGGCCGCTGTCAAGGTCGAGCAGCGTTGCGACGACGGTCGTCGTTCCGAGGTCGAACGCGATCGCGAACCGCCTGGCGGTTGTATCGCCCGGCTCGATATCGATCAGCTCCTCGTCACAGACGACTGCGGTGACGTCGAAGTTCGCGGCACGCAGCGTGCCCCCGAGCGACCGCAGCAGCTCGAGCGAGGCCCGCGGCTCGAGGTCGTCGAGTCCATCGAGCAGGCGTTGGAGATCTGAGCGCTGATCCTCCATCGTCGGCTCCTCGAGCACGAGATGGCGCTTCTGAACCGAAGGACGGAGGATCACATGGCGCCCGACTCCCACGAGCGCGGCCTTGGGCCGCGTTTGCAGCGGTGGCACCTCGACGACCAGGTCGCCTCGTGCATTGGCGCGACAGGCGAGCCTCCAGCCGTCACGCAATTCGTCCGGCGTGAATGCCCGTGGATCGACGGACCCGACCGGAACCTCGCCAGAAACGATCCGGACCTTGCATTTCTTGCAGGTGCCGTGACCGCCACACGTGGAGTCGATCGCGATCCCGTTCCAGCTCGCGGCGTCGAACACGGGCGTCCCGCTCGGAACCCGGACGTCCGCGCCGTCCGGCAGGAACCTGAGCCGGACCCGTGCGGTGCCGTCGCCGGGTTCTACGTCCGTCTGCGCCGGCTCGCGCCGTGGCGAGCGGAGCGCTCACGGCGCCGCCGCTGTCTCCTGCTCGAGCGCCGCCTGACGGGCGCGGTGCGCGGCGATCCAGCTTGCTCCCCACGGATCGTGCCCGAGCAGCAGGTCCGCCGCCCGGACGCTCTCAACGCAGACCTCGGCGGTAGACATGATCGCGCTGGTGAGCCCGGCCGCCATCGCCATCGGCAGAAAGCCGGCATTGAGCGTGTGACGGCGAGGGAGGCCGAAGGACACGTTCGACGCGCCCAGGCACATGTTGACGCCGAGCTCGTCGCGGATCAGGCTGATCGTCGCCAGGGTCGTCGTGACCGCCTCGGTGTCGGCACCGACCGTCATCGCGAGCGGATCGATGATCACGTCCTCGGCGGCGATTCCGTGGTCGCCGGCGGCGCCGACGATCTTCCGGGCGCACTCGAGCCGCTTCTGTGGCGTTTCGGGAATGCCCGTCTCGTCGTTGGCGAGACCGATTACCGCGGCGCCGTGGCGGGCGACCAGCGGCAGGATCTCGTCGAGCCGCTCATCCTCGGCAGTCACGGAGTTGACGAGCGCACGGCCCTCGTAGACGGACAATCCGGCCTCGAGCGCCTCGATCACCGAGGAGTCGATGCAGATCGGGGCTTCGACCGCATCCTGGACGGCCCCCAGCATCGCCTTCAGCAGCTCCGGCTCGTCGACCAGCGGGATCCCCGCGTTGACGTCGAGCATGTCGGCACCGGCCTGCACCTGCGCGACGGCATCGGCCGACACGGTCGAAAGATCCCCGTTGCGCAGCTGCTCGGCGAACGTCTTTCGCCCGGTGGGGTTGATCCGCTCGCCGATGACGCAGAACGGCTGCCCGGCGCCGATTGTCACGGTCTTAGACCGCGACCGAAGCACTGTATCCATTGGTTTCCCTTTCGAGTTTGGGCGGAATGCCGAGGCGGGTGCAGAGCTTCGCGATGCCCGGCGTCCTTGCGGAACGAGATGAAGTGAAGCCCCGCCACGCCGGGCATCGAGAGCGCGTGCGTGGCGAGCTCGTGCGCGATGTCGAAGCACTCGTTCTCGGCGTCCCCGGCCTCCTCGACTCGCCGGACGATTTCGTCCGGTACGTCAACGCCAGGCACCTTGGTGGCGACGAACCGCATGCCGCCGACCGTCCGCAGGATGCAGATCGAGGGAATCAGCGCCACGCTGCTCGGTCAGCCCGGTGTCGTGGGCGGCGCGCATGAAGCGCTCGAGCAGCTCAGGGCGGTAACAGATCTGGAGCTGAAGGAAGCGCGCGCCGGCCAGCGCCTTCTTGGCCGCGCGGCGGACGCGATACTCAAACGGCGGCGTGCCGGGATTCTCGACCGCGCCGATGAAGAAGTGCGGTGCGCCGCTCGAACCGCCGGCCAGAGAGGTAGTGCCCGCTCTCAAGGACGCGCGCCAGCGCGATCAGCTGCGGACCGTCGAGGTCGAACACCCGCCGCGCCTCGGGCTCGTCGCCGGCGGTGACGTCGTCGCCGGTCATGCAGCGAGATGTTGACGACGCCGTGCATCGAGGCGCCCATCAGGTCGGCCTGCAGCGCCAGCCGGTTGCGGTCGCGGCAGGCGAGCTGCATGACCGGCTCCGCGCCCGACCTGCAGCAGCGCGATCGAGACCGCCAGCGAGGAGCGTGGGCGTGGGCGGACGGGTTATCGGTGGCGTTGTAGGCGTCGACGAACGGCCGCATCGGCTCCAGCTGGCGCAGTATCTCGTCGTGGCCGCCGCGCGTCGATCACCGGCAGCTCGGCGGTGACGACGAACTCGCCGGCGAGGAGCTTGCGCTCAAGCGTCCTCGACATCGCGCGCCATCCAACCGGCCGGTACCCGACGGTCGCGGCCCGTGATCAGGTTGATCCATGCCGAGGTCCCCTTCGAGCCGGTTGTCCACCGGGGGGCGCAGGTCGTCGATGTGGCCCCGCCAGAGCGGCAGCCGCTCGGAGCGCTCATACGGCCTTCAGCCAGACGCAGCGCATCTCGGGCTTGACCTCGCAGCCGCCGTCGGCGCGCACGCCCGCCGCACGGGCCGTTTCGCAGCGTCTTCGGGCAGTTCATCGGGCACGTCAGACCGGTGGAGTGAAGGACGCACTGGCCGCACATCTGGCAGCCCCAGACCGGGCCCTTGACGACGTGCTCGGCCCGGGCGATCAGACGGCAGCCCGGCCTCCCGGAGCACTCACGCCGGTACCTTCTCCCGGCGGAGCTCGATCAGCTCCTTGGCCTTCTTGACGGCGGAGGAGGCATCGGCCGAGTAGCCGTCGGCGCCGACGGCGTCGGCGTACTCCTGGGTGACCGGGGCACCGCCGACCATCACGATCACCTCGATCGCGGATGCCGGCCTTCTCGAGCGCGTTGATGTTCGCCTTGAACATCGGCATCGTCGTCGTGAGGAAGGCCGAGAAGCCGACGATGTCCGGGCTTGTGCTCCTCGATCTGCTCGACGAACTTCTCCGGCGGAACGTTGACGCCGAGGTCGATGACGGTGAAGCCGGCGCCCTCGAGCATGATGTTGCAGAGGTTCTTGCCGATGTCGTGGACGTCGCCCTTGACGGTTCCCATCAGGAACGTCCCGACCTGCTGGGTGTCGGTCTCGGCGAGCAGCGGGCGCAGGATGTCGAGCGCGCCCTGCATCGCGCGGGCGGCGATCAGCATCTCGGGGACGAAGTAGTCGCCGCGCTCGAACCGCGCGCCGACCTCCTCGAGCGAGGGGATCAGCGCGTCGTAGAGCATGCGCTCGGGCTCGAGGCCGTCGGCGAGTCCCTCGTTGACGCCGTCCTTGACGGCCGGTGCGTTGCCGACGAGCGTCTCGTCGTAGAGCATCTGCAGGAGTCTCCTCGTGCGTCATGCGCGCGTTCTCTCCTTCCTCACGGTGGCCGAGGCGGCGGCTGAGCGTGTCCGCCTCGCAGATCAGGACCGGGTGCCAGTTCGGCGATTCGCTCGGGGGTCATCCGCAGCGTCGGCCCGGAGATGCTGAGCGCGGCGATCACGTCGCCACGCGCGCCGCGCACCGGCGCCGCGATCGCGGCCAGGCCCACCTCGAGCTCGTCGACCGCCGCCGCGTAGCCGACGCGGCGAACGTGATCCAGCTCGGCGCGCATCTGCTCGGCGTCGATGATCGTGTGCTCGGTCCGCGCGGCAGCGAGCTCTGCCGGCAGCGGCGGCGCGCCCGAAGGCGAGGAACACCTTCCCGTTGGCCGTGCTGTGGAAGTCGACCGAGCGGCCGAGCCACTGGCCAACGCCGAGGAAGTGCCGGCTGTCGAGCTGGGCGACGTGCTCGACGCCCATCGGGGCCGGGACGGCGAGGTTCATCGTCTCTCCGCTCGCCTGCGAGAGCGCCTCGAGGTAGGGACCCGCGAGGTCGACGATGTTGCGCTCGAGCATCCCGCGCTCGGCCACGCGAAGGATCGCCGGGCCGGGCCGCAGTCGCCCACGCTTGCCGTCCTGCTCGATCAGCCCGCGCCGCTCGAGCACGCTCACCAGCCGTGACGCGGTGCTCTTCGGGATGCCCGTCGCCGAAGCGAGCTCGGTGAGCGCGACCGGGCGCTCCCTCTCCAGCACCCTCAGCAGGAGATCGGCGCCTGCTGTCGACCGCGGTCGTGCCGTGGCTCGAGACAGTTTGGAACTCTTGTTCCACGAGAGTTATATTACGGCTGCCGGGCGCTGGGTCAAGGGTTTTCACCGAGGAGGCCGATCGTGTTCGTCAACTCCATGCCGCGCTACGAGATCCTGAGCGAGGAGGCGATGGCCACGCTCGACCGCGGCTGGCGGCGGATCGTCTCCGAGCTCGGGATCGAGTTCCTGCTCCCCGAGGCGGTTGAGCTGCTCAGGCAGGCCGGTCAGATCGTCGAGGACGAGAACCGGGTGCGGTTCGACCCGGAGTTCATCCTCGAGCAGGTGGCGAAGGCGCCGACGGAATTCGAGCTGCAGGCGCGCAACCCGGGGCGCACGGCCCACATCGGCGGGGACCACATGGTGTTCGCCCCGGTCTATGGATGCCCGTTCATCCGAGAGGGCGACGTCCGCCGCGACGCGAAGATGGCCGACTTCGAGAATCTCGTCAAGCTCGCGCAGGCGTTCGGAGAGCTCGACTCGCCGGGCGGCACGATCTGCGAGCCCGAGGACCGGCCACTGGACTCGCGCCACCTCGACATGGTGTTCGCGCTCCAGACGCTGTCCGACAAGCCATACATGGGCTCGGTCACATCCGGCCCCAACGCCGCCGACACGATCGCCATGGGCGAGATCCTGTTCGGCGGGCGCGAGGCGATCGAGCGGGCGCCCGCGTCGATCTCGCTGATCAACGTAAATTCCCCACTGCGCTACGACGACCGCATGCTGGCGGCGATGTTCGAGTACGTGAAGGCGGACCAGGCCGTCGTGATCACGCCGTTCCTGCTGATGGGGGCGATGTCGCCGGTGTCGCTGCCCGCGACGCTCGTGCAGCAGATGGCCGAGGCGCTGGCGGGGATCGCGCTCGCGCAGCTGATCCGGCCGGGCTCGCCGGTCGTGTTCGGCTCGTTTCTCTCCAACACCGACATGCAGTCCGGCTCGCCCTCGTTCGGGACGCCGGAGTCGGGGATCGGGGTGCTCTGCACGGGTCAGATCGCGCGAAGCTTCGGTCTGCCGTGGCGCGGCGGCGGAGCGCTGAACGCCTCCCAGACGGTCGACGCCCAGGCCGCGTACGAGTCGCTGATGACGCTCCTGCCGACGTTCCTCGCCGGAGCCAACTTCGTCATGCACTCGGCTGGCTGGCTCGAGGGAGGCCTCGTCTCCTGCTACGAGAAGTTCATCGTCGATGTCGAGCTGCTGCGGGAGCTGCGCCACGAGTTCACGCCGCTCGAGATCGACGAGGCGTCGTTGGCGTTCGATGCCCATGTCGAGGTGGGGGCGGGTGGGCACTTCCTCGGCGCCGCGCACACGCTCGAGCGCTTTCGCGAATGCTTCTATCGCCCGCTGCTCTCCTCCACCGAGAACTTCGACCGCTGGTCCAAGCGCGGCAGCCGCGACACGACCGCGCGCGCGGCGGAGATCTGGAAGGCGACGCTCGAGACCTACGAGCAGCCCCCGATCGACGAGGCGGTCCGGGCCGAGCTCGAGGAGTTCGTTGTGCGCCGGCGTGCGGAGCTGGGCGACTAGGGCTAGAGCCGGCGTACCTCGTAGCCGGCGGCCTCGAGCGCGCTGACGAGCTTGGCGCTGTGCTCCGCGCCGCGCGTTTCGAGAGCAATCTCGACGCCCGTTTCGCGCACGTGCAGCGGAACCGCCTCGCGCACGTGATCGGCGTGCACGACGTTCCCCCCGCCGGCAGCGATCAGCGACAGCAGGCCCGCCAGTCCACCGGGCCTGTCGGAGATCCTCGTGTACAGGCGCAGCCGCCGCCCGGCCGTTGTCTCGTGGCGCTGCGCGAGGGCCGCGAGCAGCCCGGGGTCAACGTTCCCTCCAGACAGCACGATCACGGTCGATCCATGGTGTCCGGAGGACTCAGCTTTCCCGCCATCAGCGCCGCCACTCCCACGGCCCCGCCGCCCTCGACCACGAGCTTCGAGCGTTCGAGCAGCCACACCATCGCCTCGGCGACGTCGTCCTCGTCGACCACGACCATCTCATCGACCCATCGCTCGACGAGCGGGAGCGTGATCTCGCCGGGGCGCTTGATCGCGATCCCGTCCGCGATCGTCGGGATCGCGTCGCATTGGACCGGGGAGCGCGCCTCGAGCGAGGCAGGGAACGGGGCGCACGCGCCGGCCTGGACCCCGATCACCCGGACCCCCGGGCGGGCGTTCTTGACCGCGCCCGCCACACCGGAGATCAGGCCTCCGCCGCCCACCGGAACCACGAGCTCAGCGATGTCGGGCACATCCTGGAGGAGCTCGAGGCCGAGCGTCGCCTGTCCGAGGATCACGTCGGGATCATCGAACGGGTGCACGAAGGCGGCGCCGGTCTCCGCGGCCCGCTCCCTCGCCTTCGCCACGCACTCGTCGACCGAAGAGCCACCGCGGTGCACGGTGCCGCCGAAGGCCTCGACCGCTGCCACCTTTGCGACGGCGGCCTCCTCGGGCATGAAGACCTCGCACGGAAGCCCCGCCGACCTGGCCGCGTAGGCGAGCGACTGCCCGTGGTTACCGGCACTGCCGGCGACCACTCCCGACGCATCCGTAAGCCGGGAGATCTTGTGGAGGGCGCCCCGGAGCTTGAACGACCCCGTGCGTTGCAGGTTCTCGGCCTTGAGCAGCACGTCGCCGCGGCCGCAGCGCTCGGCCAGGCTGCGCGAGCTGAGCATCGGCGTGTGGCGGGCCAGAGTTGCGACGACTCCGCGTGCACGGAGGGCGTCGCCGGCCTCGATCCGGCTCACGACGGTGTCGGCCCCGCTTACGCCGACGGTGCGGTCGGCGTTCACGACGGGCCTCTGTAGCGAGCGCGCGGGCGCTTGGCCGGGGCTGAATCCATTGTTACACTTCTAATCCATGACTCATATATCAGCTGGTGTGGGGTGGGTCAAACGGTGGCTGGGCTGGATGTGAGCCAATGAGCAGCGGCGGCGACACTGACTCCGTGATCGCTGCGCCCCGCGAGTTGCTCGCGGACCGCGCCTACGTCGAGCTTCGCGACCGGCTCGTCACCCTGCGGATCGCGCCGGGTGCCCCGATCGACGAGGACCTGCTCGGCCGGGAGCTCGAGATGGGGCGAACGCCGGTGCGCGAGGCGATCAAGCGGCTCGCGCTCGAGAACCTCGTGACCGTATTTCCGCGGCGCGGTACGTTCGCCTCCGAGATCAACATCACCGATCTCGCGGACATCTCGGACGTTCGGACCGTGCTCGAGGGACATGCGGCATACCGGGCGGCCGAGCGGATCACTGACGCGCAGCGGCATGAGCTCGAGGAGCTGCTCGACGAGCTCGCGCACAGCGCGGGCAGCGACGACGTGGAGGCGCTGATGGCGCTCGACGCGCGCGTGCATCGCTTCATCTACCGCTGCACCGGCAACCCGTACCTGGAAGAGACGCTCGGGCGCTACTTCAACCTCTCGCTGCGAATCTGGCACCTCGTGATCGACCGGCTGCCGCATCTGTTCGCGCGAGTGCACGAGCATGATGATCTTCTGCGCGCGATCGCCGCCGGCGAGGCGGCGCGGGCGCGGGCGATCGTGGCCGAGCACATCGCCATCTTTGAACACGAGATCCGCGCCGCGCTGTAGGGCCGGCGGTCGCAAATGACTACCACCGCCATGGATGACCTCGCGTCCGGCACGCAGCTGCGAACGGTGCCCATCGCGCGGCTGCTGATCTCGTGTGCGGACCGCCGTGGGATCGTGGCCGCGGTCTCGCGCTGCCTGACAGAAAGCGGCGCCAACATCATCCAATCAGATCAGTACTCGACCGATCCGGAGGGCGGGACCTTCTTCATGAGGCTCGAGTTCTCGATCGGCGAGCGGGAGCTCGAGTCGCTCCCGGGCCGGTTCGAGAGGGTCGCCCACGAGTTCGAAATGGACGCGCGGCTCTCGCATTCCGGCGAGCGCAAGCGCGTCGCGCTGATGGTTTCGCGCCCCGATCATTGCCTGCTCGATCTTCTGTGGCGCTGGCGGCGCGGTGAGCTCGGCTGCGACATCCCACTGGTCGTCTCCAATCACGAGGACCTGCGCGCCGACGTTGCGATGTTCGGCGTGCGATACGTCCACCTCCCCGTACCGCCGGAGCGCAAGCACGCCGCGGAGCAGCGCTTGCTCGAGCTGCTCGGAGCGGAGTACGACCTGATCGTGCTGGCGCGCTACATGCAGGTCCTGAGCCCGGAGTTTCTGGCCGCCGTACGGACGCCGATCATCAATATTCATCACTCTTTTCTCCCGGCCTTTGCGGGCGCAGATCCCTATGTCCGGGCGCGCGAGCGCGGCGTGAAGCTGATCGGGGCGACGGCGCACTACGTCAATGAGGAACTCGACGCCGGACCGATCATCGAGCAGGACACCGCTCGGGTGACGCACCGGGCGAGCGCCGACGATCTGGCGCAAATCGGACGCGATATCGAGCGCACGGTGCTGGCTCGGGCGGTCGCCTGGCACCTGGAGGACCGCGTCCTGGTCACAGGCAACAGAACGGTGGTTTTCAGATGATGCAGCTCAGCTCACCGACGGTACGTCCCGACCACTGGTCACAAGCGATCGGTGTCGCCGCGGGCGCGGGCGGCCTCGCCCCGTGGCCGATCCCCGACGGCGCGGTGATCGAGGGCGCGCCGGAGGTGCGCGGCCGGATCCTCGCCCGTGATCATCGCGCGGTCGCTGGACTGTGGGAGTGCGAGCCAGGACGCATCGAGCTGGTGATCGAGGGCGATGAGCTGCTCGTGGTCTGTGACGGTCGTCTGGTGATCCAGACCGGGCAGGGTGAGACGCTGCTGCTCGAGTCCGGTGACGTGGCGTGCCTGCCGGACGGCACCGACTGCGTGATCACGGTCAGCGAACGGTGTCGTTGCGTGTTCCAGGCGACCTCGGCTAGCTGACCCGCGGCCTGGAGGCGAGGTACTCGTCGAGCGGGGCGTCGTGACCCAGGCGGTTGGACAGCGCGTGAGCCTGCTCGAGCGCGACGCGGCCCAGCAGGCGCAGGCGCTGCGGCGCGAGCCGAAGTGACGCGCCCGAGGCCGTGAGGGCCGCGATCACCGTGCCGCCGCGGTCGCGCACCGGTGCGGCCACGGCCGAGAGCCCCGGCTCGAGCTCGTCGACGATCGTGCCGTATCCCTGGTCTCGGATCGCCTCCAGCTCGCGCTCGAGTCGATCGCGGTCGGTGACCGTGCTCGCGGTCACCTGCTCGAGCTCGCCGGACGGGAGCTCCGCGGCGCCGAAGGCCAGGAACACCTTTCCGGCCGCCGTGCAGTGCAGCCCGAGCTCTCGTCCGAGCCAGTTCGTCGCCCCGAGCAGGTGACTACCGTCGACCTGGGCGATCGCCTCGGTCCCGGCCGGCCGCGCCACGATCAGATTCGCCGTCTCCCCGCTCTCGCTCGCGAGCCTGCGCATGCTCGGTTGAGCGAGTTCGACGAGGTCCTCGCGGCCGACGCCCGAGCGGGCGAAGCGCAGCGCCGCGGTTCCCGGTCGCACGCCGGAATGGTCGTTGTCGAGGCTGACGAGGTCATGGCGCGCAAGCGTGCTGAGGAGCGGGCTGACCTCGACCGGTTCGAGGCCCGCCGCGTCGGCGAGCTCGGTCACGTTACGCGGCGATCGCTCGAGCACGAGGGCGAGCAGGTGCGCCGCGTGGTCGACCGACTCGGTCGCCGTCATGAGCGACGCGTCTGGGGCGTCAGCACGACCGTCTGAAACTCGGTGAACGAGTGCATCACATGCGCTCCCCCGACTCGCCCGTTGCCGCTGTCGGTCCCGGCTCGGCCGCCGAACGGCAGATGAGCCTCCCAGTAGTTGCTCGACTCGTTGATGTTGACCCAGCCCGTGCGCGCTCGGTCGGCGAACTCGAGCCCGGCGGCCAGATCCGCGGTGAAGATCGCCGCCAGCAGCCCGTACGGCGAGGCGTTCGTCAGCTCCACCGCCTGCTCGAGCGAGTCGATCGCGACGACCGGCGCGATCGGCCCGAACGTCTCCTCCACGGCGACCCGGGCGTCCGAGGGGACGTCGTTGAGCACGGTCGGCTCCCAGTACAGCGAGGTCGCGAAGCCGCTCGCACGCGAGCCCCCCGTCACCACGCTCGCGCCGCGGTCGACCGCCTCGCCGACGTGCTCGTCCATCTTGCTTGCCACCGGCTCGTTGTTCAACGGCCCCATCGTCGTGTCGTCCTCGAACGGGTCGCCGAGCAGGACCCGCTCGGTCACCCGGCGCGCCAGCATCTCGACGAACTCTTCCTTGATCGCGTGATGCACGAGCAGTCGCTCCCCCGCCGTGCAGCTCTGTCCAGCGCAGAGGTAGCACGCGGTGAGCGTCGCCTCGACCGCGGCCTCCACATCGGCATCCTGTAGGACGACGATCGGGCCGTTGCCGCCCATCTCGAGCAGCGTCGACTTGCCTGCCGCAGCCTCCGCGACCTTGCGGCCGGTGGCGGTCGACCCGATGAAGGCGACGCCGTCGGTTCCGGGGTTACGTGCGATCTCGTCTCCGACGACGGGCCCGGGACCGGTGACCAGGTTGAAGACGCCTCCAGGGAGGTCCGCGTCGGCGATGCAGCGCGCCAGAGCGACAGCGCACACGGCGGTGGAGGGCGCGGGCGTCCACACGACCGTATTGCCGCAGGCGAGCGCGGGCGCCACCAGCTCGGCGGGCATCGTATACGGCCAGTTCCATGGGCTGATCACGCCGACAACGCCTCGCGGACGGCGCACGAGCATCACACGCTTGCCCGGCGAGAACGAGTTCGGCAGCTCGCCGCCGAGGCGCTTGGCGTCCTCGGCGGCCATCCGCCAGTACTCGACCAGTTCGTCCACCTCGCCGTAGGCCTCGGCCCGCAGCGGCTTGCCCTGGTCGAGCGTCAGCGTTCGCGCGAGCTCGTCGCGGCGCGACTCGATGATGTCGCCCACCGCGTGCATCTTCGCGGCGCGCTCGAACGCCGTCGCCCGCGCCCAGCCGTCGGCTGCAGCCCGAGCGGCATCGATCGCTCGGCGGGCGTCGTCGCGGTCGCCCTGGGGGAGCGTCGCGATCGTCTCGCCGGTTGCGGGACTGCTCGCTTCGAAGGTCTCGCCGCTCGCACTCGAGCGCCAATCTCCGTCCACGAACATCTGCTGCTCGGTGGAAGTGGCCATCGGCTCGTTCCTCGTCCTACGGCCCGGCCAAGACTGTCGCGGAGTGGGCTCCGCACCGTCGCGACGGGCGCGTTGACACAGTTAGACAACTGATATATAACAGGCCGATCAGGCCTGGGTCAATCACAGGAGTGTGCGGGTGGCGCGGCGTGACGGCGCGGGACTGATGGTGGTATTCCGAACGACCCGCGCTGAGCGCGCGGACCGGGGAGGTTGATTGATGGCAACCGTAGAGGCTCCGAAGGCGACCTCGGAGGCGGCCGACAGCCAGGAACTCGCTGGCTTCGGCTACAAGCAGGAGCTCGACCGCTCACTGGGCAGCTTCTCGGCGTTCGCGGCAGGGTTCAGCTACATCTCGATCCTGACCGGGGTCACGGCGCTGTACTCGTTCGGCTACCTCAACGCCGGCCCGGGCGTGTGGTGGACGTGGCCGGTGGTCGTCGGCGGCCAGATCCTGGTCGCGCTGTGCTTCATGGAGCTGGCGGCTCAGTATCCGATCGCGGGTTCTGTCTATCAATGGTCAAAGCAACTCTCCACCGGCTTCACCGCGTGGATGACGGGATGGATCTACATCGTCGGAGCGATCGTGACGATCGCCGCCGTGGCGGTGGACTGGCAGGTCGTGCTGCCGCAGATCACGACGAAGTTCCAGTTCTTCGGGAGCTCGGCCGACGCCGGTACCTTCCTGACCAAGGGCGGGGCGGAGAACGCGCTGCTGCTCGGAGCGATTCTGGTGGCGATCACCACTACGATCAACATGCTCGGCGTCAAGTTGATGTCGCGGATCAACAACGTCGGCGTGATGGCCGAGCTGATCGGTTCGACGGTCCTCGTCATCCTTCTGCTCTTCAACGCGCACCACGGACCGCAGATCATCTTCCACAGCTACGGCTTTGGCGCCGGCCACAAATGGGGCTACTTCGGCGCGCTGCTGGTCGGCGGTCTTCTGAGCGCGTACGTGATGTACGGGTTCGACACGGCCGGGACGCTCGCCGAGGAGACCAACAACCCGCGCAAGCACGCGCCGCCGGCGATCATCCGCGCGATCGCCGCGGCGGCGGTCATCGGCGGTCTCGTGATCCTGTTCGCTTCGATGGCGAACAAGAACATCCTGGACAAGAACGTCGGACTCCTCGGCCTTCCCTACGTGATGAAGCAGGCGTTCGGAAACACGGTCGGAAACATCTTCCTGGCCGACTGTGCGCTGGCGATCTTCGTCTGCTGCCTGGCGGTGCAGGCGGCCACGATCAGGATGCTGTTCTCGATGGCGCGTGACAACCGGCTGCCATTCGGCAGTCAGGTCGCCCGCGTGTCCGGGCACCGCAAGGTTCCGGTCGTGCCGGCGCTCGTAACCGGCATTCTGGCGCTGGTGCTGATGGGGATAAACGTCGGCAACCAGAACGCGTTCCTCGTGATCACCTCGATCGCGATCATCATGTTCTACATGGCCTACCTCGGGGTCACCGCCCCGATGCTGTTGCGTCGACTGCGCGGGAATTGGCCGAAGCCAGACCACGGGCCGTACTTCTCGCTCGGGCGCTGGGGGCTCCCTGTCAACATCGCGGCCGTTGCGTACGGCACGCTCGTCGCGATCAACATCGCGTGGCCGCGTAACGCGGTCTACAACGCCCTCGGCACGCCACACTGGTACTGGCAGTGGTCGCCGGTGCTGTTCATCGGAGGCGTGGTGATCATCGGCACGCTGTACTACTTCCTGGTGCAGGCCAAGAAGTCCCCGGATGTGCTGGCGGAGCATCGGGCTGACATTCCCGAAGCGCCGGTTCCGGCTCCGCTGGGAGATGCCGCGCCGTGATCGACGCGGGTGAGTTCGACTATGTGATCGCCGGCGGCGGCACGGCCGGGTGTGTCGTCGCCGCGCGGCTCTCCGAGGACCCGTCGGTCAGCGTATGCCTCCTGGAGGCGGGACCTACGGACGTCGATGACCCAGCGGTCCTGAAGCTCGAGGACTGGATGTTCCTGCTCGACTCGGGCTATGACTGGGATTACCTGGTCGAGCCCCAGGAGAAGGGGAACAGCTTTCTCCGGCACGCCCGCGCCAAGGTCCTCGGCGGTTGCTCGTCGCACAACTCCTGCATCGCGTTCTGGACGCCCAAGGAGGACCTCGACGAATGGGCCGCGATGGGCTGCGAGGGCTGGAGCTCGGCCGAATGCTGGCCCCTGATCCGGCGGTTGGAGACCAACGATGGTCCGGGCGACCACCACGGCCGCGACGGCCCGGTCAACATCCGCACGGTGCCGCCCAACGATCCGTGCGGCGTGTCGATCCTCGAGGCGGCCGAGGAGGCAGGCCTGCCGACGTCGCGGTTCAACGAAGGTCACACCGTGACCAACGGCGCGGGCTGGTTCCAGATCAACTCCGCGGCGGACAACACCCGGATGTCCGCGTCGCACGCCTATCTGCACCCGATCATCGGCTCGCGCCCGAATCTCGAGATCCGGACTCACTGCTGGGTCAAGCGGGTCGCGATCGACGACGGTCGAGCAACTGCTGTCGAATACCTGACGCCGGACATTTTGACGCAGGCCTCGGTCAGGGCCCGGCGCGAGGTGATCCTCAGCGCGGGCGCGATCGATACGCCCAAGCTGCTGATGCTCTCCGGGATCGGTCCGGGGGACCATCTGCAGGAGTTCGGGATCCCGACACTCGTCGACTCCCCCGGCGTCGGCTCCAACCTCGACGACCACGTCGAGGGAATCGTGCAGTGGGACGCCGAGAAGCCGATGATCCGCACCTCGACCCAGTGGTGGGAGATCGGGCTGTTCGCGACCTCCGAGGAGGGGCTCGACCGGCCCGACCTGATGATGCACTACGGCTCGGTGCCGTTTGACATGAACACCGCCCGGTGGGGCTATCCGACCACCGAGAACGGGTTCTGCCTGACTCCCAACGTGTGTCGCGGGCGCTCGCGCGGGACGGTCCGGCTTCGCTCACCCGACTATCGCGACCGAGCCCGCGTCGATCCGCGGTACTTCACCGACCCCGACGGCCACGACGAGCGCGTGATGGCGTTCGGAATGCGCCTGGCCCGGAAGATCGTCTCGCAGCCCGCGATGGCGGAATGGGCCGGAAACGAGCTCGCCCCCGGGCCCGACGCCCAGACCGACGACGAGCTGATCGACTACATGCACAAGACCCACAACACGGTGTACCACCCGGCGTGCACCGCGAAGATGGGCCCGGACTCGGATCCGATGGCGGTGGTGGATCCTCGTCTGCGAGTGCGCGGCGTGCGCTCCCTGCGGATTGCCGACGGCTCGATTCTGCCGTTTCTCCCGGCAATCAACCCGTGCATCACGACAATGATGATCGGTGAGAAGTGTTCGGAGATGATCAAGCGGGACGCGGAGGCAGCCGCGGGAGTCATCGCGCCACCAGCAGTGGCTTGAGCACAGCCGCGGCGCCCCCGGAGGTCATCCGCTTCCTGCGGGAGCGTCCGCCGTTCGACGGTCTCCCCGCCGGCGCGGTGGAACGAGTGGCCGGCGAGCTCGAGGTGGAGTTTCACCGCGCCGGGACGACGATTTTCTCGCAGGGCACCGGCCCGGTCGAGCATCTGCGCGTCGTCCGCAGCGGTGCGGTCGAGATCATCCACGACGGTCGGGTGCTCGACCTGCTCGGCGAGGGCGAGCTGTTCGGGCACGCATCGATGCTGTCGGGTCTTCCGGCGGGCTTCGAGGCTCGCGCCGCCGAGGACACGCTCTGCTACCGCCTCGCGGCCGGCGCGGCCAAGGAGCTGCTGGCGGCTCCGGCCGGCCTGCGATTTGTGGCCAGGTCGCTGCTCGAGCCCTGGTCCGAGGCCTCCGCCTCGGCGGATTACGAGACCCCGAACGAGCCCGCCGAGCAGCCGGTCGGCGGACTGGTCCACGCGAGCGCCGTTCTCTGTGATCCCGACACCTCGATCCGCGAGGCTGCGCAGATGATGACGGCGACCTCCGCCACCTCGGCCGTCGTCCGGGTTTCGGACGGCTCCCTCGGGATCCTCACCGACCGCGACCTGCGCTCGCGCGTGATCGCGGACGGCCTCTCGGGTGACGACCCGGTCTCGGCCGCGATGTCGTTCCCGGCCTACATGGTCGGGCCCGAGCGGCTCGGGGGTGACGTGTTGCTCGAGATGCTGGACCGGGGGTTTCGCCACTTCCCGGTCGTGTCCGCGACGGGCGAGGTGCTGGGCGTCGTCGAGGACATCGATCTCGTCGCCGCCCAGACCCGGTCCCCGTTCTTCCTTCGCCAGCGAATCGCCAGAGCGCAGAGCGTCGACGATCTGGTTGCGGCCGCGGCCGACCTCCGTCCGGCGGTGATCGCCCTCCACGAGGCGCGGATTGCCGCGATCAACGTGATGGCGGTCTACTCGGTCATGGTCGACGCACTGACTCGCCGGCTGCTGGAGATCGAGGTCGACGAGTCCGGGGAGCCGGAGGCCTCGTTTGCGTGGCTTGCGCTCGGCAGCCAGGCGCGGCGCGAGGCGGTCCCGAGCTCTGACATCGACAGCGCGATCGTATGGTTCGGGGACGCGCCTGAGGAGGAGACACGCACCCGGCTGCACGAGCTCGGCCAGGCCGTTGTCCGTGACCTCGAGCGCTGCGGCTTTCACGAGGACGCCCACGGAGCGTCCGCGGCCGATCGGCTGTTCGTTCGCTCGGTCGCGTCCTGGCAGCACGCGGCTCGCAGCTGGATCGCGGATCCGACCCAGGAACAGGCGCTGATCCTCGCCTCGGTGCTCGTGGACAGTCGCCCCGTCTGGGGGATCCACACGGGCACGCCGGTGGCGGACTCGTTCCGGCTTGCACCGGGAAACGAGCAGCTGCTTCGCATGCTCGCCCGCTTTGCCCTCTCGCACCGTCCACCCACGGGTTTCCTGCGTGGTCTCGTCGTGGAGCATTCGGGTGAGCACCGCGGCCGTCTCGACCTCAAGCACGGAGGGATCATCCCGATCGTCGATCTCGCTCGATGGGCGGGGATGGCGGCGGGCGTGACCAGCGCCACGACGATCGAGCGGCTACACGCGGCCGGAGCCGCCGGCACGCTGTCGGTCACCGACGCCCACACGCTCGAGGATGCGTTCGATCTGATCAGCTCGCTTCGGCTCCAGCATCAGGTCCGCCAGCTGCAGGCCGGCGAGGAGCTCGACGACTACGTCGATCCGCGCGAACTCAGCAACCTGACGCAAAGCCACCTCAGGGTGGCCTTCCGGGCGATCTCGTCGATTCAGAAGGGCGTCGCCGCCGAGCTGAGCGTCCGGAGCCTATGAGGCTTACACCTCGCCGGACCGGGCGCTCGAGCGGCGCCGCTGCCTACGCGGACGCGGCGCTCCCCCGCCGGCGTACGCCCTGGCGCTCGGCGGCCTGGTGCTCGCTGGACTTCGAGCTCACCGGGCTCGACCCGACGAAGGATGAGATCATCTCGTTCGGCGCGATTCCGATCGAGGACGGTCGCCTCCAGGTGCGCCACGCCGTCTCGGGGCTGGTGCGACCCGAGGGCGAGATCGGAGCCGACTCGATCCCGGTGCACGGCATCCGCGCAGCCGACCTGGACGCGGCCCCGCCGCTCGCCGACGCGCTCGAGGTCCTCCTCCCGGCGATCACCGGCTCGGTGCTCGTTGCCCACACGGCCGCCGTGGAGCGGGTGTTCCTCGGGAACGCTCTGCGCACGGTCGGTCTTCGCCTCCGCGGGCCGATCGTCGACACGGAGGTGCTGGGCGCCCTGTGGCTTCACGAGCGCGGTGATCGGCTGCGCGAGCGGATCTCGCTCGGCGAGCTTGCGAGCGAGCTCGGGCTCCCTGCGGACCGGCCACACGATGCGCTCGGCGACGCCCTGACGACCGCCCAGGTGTTCATCGCGCTGGCTTCGCATCTCGATGCCCGGCACGCCGAAACGGTGGGAAGTCTCGCCCGCGCCGGACGCCGGGTGGACGCTGTGCGGGTTTTCCATGGAAACTAGGCGACTGTGACCGGAGATTGGCGTGACTACAGACCGGCGATCTGGTTCGCGATGCTCGGCATCGCGGTCGCGATCGTGGTGAGCCCCTGGTATTTCGGCGCGGTCTTCATCGGGGCCGCGATCGGCGTGGCGATCAGGATTCGTCAGCGTAGACGCGCGGCCGCGTCGACGCCACCCGCGCGTCAGAATCGGCGCCGGCGCTGAGGCCTGGGCGCGGCAGTCCCTGCGAGATCGCGATCCCGCCGAGCAGCACCGCCGCTCCCACCGGCTGGTTCCAGGCCAACGGCTCGCCCAGCACGACAACGCCGAGCACGGTCGAGAACACCGGGATCAGGTAGGTGACGGTGGAGGCGACGGTCGCGCCCGCGGCCCGGACGATCGCGTAGTTGAGCGCGTAGGCGACGCCGCTTCCGAGGATGCCGAGGGCGAGGAGGCTGCCGAGACCGTCGAGGCCGATGTGGCTCGTCGGCCCGCTCGCGAACGGAAGCAGCACGGCGAGGATCACGGTCGCGCAGATGAGCTGGCCGGCTGAGAGGGCGACGCCGCTGATGGCGCGTCCGGCCAGGTGGCGCCGCGTGTACAGGAACCCCGCTCCGTAGCAGCCGGCGGCCGCAGCGCAGGCGAGCTGGCCCTGGAGCTCGTTGCCACCGAGCCCGTGCCACGGGCCGAGCAGGATCACCACGCCCAGAAAGCCGGCGCCGAGCCCGAGCAGGCGGGCCGGGGTCGGGCGCTCCTCGGGCAGGATCGCGAGCGAGCCGAGCAGCACCCAGAGCGGCGTGGTGGCATTCCACAGACCCGCGATCACCGACGTCACGTGCTTCTCGCCGTACGCGTACAGGGTGAACGGCATGGCGTTGAAGAGCAGGGCGGTGATGACGAGGTGGCCCCACAGCCGCCGGTCGAACCCGAGGCGCTCGGAGCGCAGCCGGGTCAGGAGCACGAGCGTCGCCGCCCCGAGCGCCACGCGGCCGAACGCCACCCACAGCGCGGGCCAGTGCTCCCCGAGCACCTTGATGAACAGGAAGCTCGAGCCCCAGATGGACGCCAGGATCACGAACTCGGCCCGCCAGCCGACGGGTGTGTCCGTGCGCGTCATGTGCGTCTGCAACGGTTCGCCGCCCGTAGCCGTGAGATCAGTTGAACATGATCACGCTGCGGATCCCGTCCTGGCGCTCCATCAGCTCGAATGCGTGATTGACCTCCTCGAGCGTGACGCGATGGGAGATGAAGGGATCGACGTCGAGCTGGCCGTCGAGGTAGAGCTGGACGAGTTCCGGCACCTGGTCGCGGCCCTTGACGCCTCCGAACGACGAGCCGCACACGCGGCGGCCGGTGATCAGGTAGCGGGGCACGATGTCGAGCGTCTCGCCCCTGCCAGCCACGCCGGCGACCGTGCACAGCCCCCAGCCCATCCGGGCCGACTCGACGGCCTGGCGCATCACAGGCGTCAGCCCGGTGGCCTCGAACGTGTAGTCGGCGCCGAAGCCGCGGGTCTCGTCCAGCACCCGCTGAACGGTGTCGGGACCACCCACCCAGGTGTCGGTCGCCCCCTGGCCCTCGGCGAGCTTCAGCCGGTCCTCCGAGAGATCGACGCAGATGATCCGCTCGGCCCCCTGGAGCCGGCACCCCGCGACGGCCCCCAGCCCGACCATCCCGGCGCCGAACACGACGCACGTCGAGCCGGGCTCGACCCCGGCCGTGTTGATCGCGGCGCCGAGGCCGGTCGACAGGCCGCAGGCGAACAGCGCCGCACGATCGGGCGAGGCGTCGGACGGGACTCTGGCCAGCGCGATCTCGGGCATCACCGTGTACTCGGCGAACGTGCTCGTGCCCATGAAGTGGCGGATCGGGTCGCTGTCGCGGCTGAGGCGCGTCGTGCCGTCGGGCAGGTAGCCCAGGTTCTGCTGCTCGCGGATGGCCAGGCATAGGTTCGTCTTCGGGCTGAGGCAGTGCTCACACTCGCGGCACTGGGGGCTGAACAGCGTGACCACGCGATCGCCGGGTTCCACGCCGGTGACCTCGGCGCCGACCTTCTCCACGATCCCCGAACCCTCATGGCCGAGCACCGTCGGCGCGTACCCCGACGGGTCGGCGCCGGAGGCCGTGTACATGTCGGTGTGGCACACGCCGCAGGCCTCGAGGCGCACGAGAACCTCACGCTCCTTCGGCTCGGCCAGGTCGACCTCGGTGACGTTGAGCGGCTGACCGAACTCCTCGAGCACCGCTGCGCGGATCTTCACTGGGACGCGCTCCTTTGTTGGCTGCCGGCGTGCGCACGCGGCGGGCGTGCACACGCTCAACACTAGTGCGCTCCGGGGCTGCGGGTTGGCGGGTCGCGCGGGTCGCGCGGCGCGGGTCGCCCGGGTCGCGCGGCGGCGTCGCCCGGGTCGCCCGGCGCCAGAAAAACGCAACAAATCGTGTCGGTGCGGGCGACCGAGGCTGGAAAGTCCCCGTCACGGGGAGTTTGCAGCCTCTCTCGCTTCGGCCGGGCCAATTTGTTGCGTCAGTACGGGGGGAGGTGTGAGTAACCTCGACAACTCGGGTCTGGCGGGGTGGGGATGTCGGTTTGGGTCTGCTGAGCAGACTTAACCTCGCCCGGTCGGCCCGCCGGGACCGAGTTTCCGAGGTTATGCCCGCCCCCGCGCGCCGGCGCCGCCCGCGCCGACGCCGCCCGCGCCGACGCCGCCCGACCCGCGCCGCCCCGCCCCGCCGCCGCCGCCCCGCGCCGCCACCCGCCCCCACCCTTCCAAGCTGGCCAGCCAGCCAGTACGATCTCTGCCGCCGATCGCGGGCCAGTCGGGCGCGTCCGAGGGTGATCCGCGCGGCGATGCCGGCGCCCGTCCGCCGGCCCTGCTGAATTGCCACGTTCGCTGAGTTAGGGTTAGGAGGGTTCAGATGTCATCGACCAAGAGCGATCTCGACAAGATTGAGGTCAGCGAGCGCGAACAGTGGCTGGAGGGGCCGCCGCACGAGCTGTTCTCTCAGCTGCGGGCCGAGTGTCCGGTGCACTGGACGTCGAGGATCAGCGAGTACCCGGAGGAGGCCGGCTACTGGTCGGTGACGCGGGCTGACGACATCCATACGGTCAGCCGCGACTTCCGCACGTACTCCTCGGAGGTCGGCGGCGTCACCGCGGTGACCGACGTGTTCCCGATCGAGCTGATGCGGGCGATGTTCATCGGCATGGACCCGCCCAAGCACGACCGGCTGAAGATGCTGTTCCAGGCCGGCTTCACCCCGAAGCGGATCGCCGCGCACGAGTCCGCCATCCGCGCGATCGTGATCGACGTGCTCGAAAAGCTCGACGGCCGCGACACGTGCGACCTCGTCACCGACGTCGCCCAGCCGGCCGTCTCGCGCGTGATCGGCAGCTTCATGGGCATCCCGCCCGAGGATGACGCTGCGTGGGCGACGCTCATGAACTCCGCCCTCGCGGCCGGCGACCCCGACCTCAACCCCGACGGGATCGAGAGCGTCGTCGCCAACGACATCCCTGAGATCTTCGCCCGCTGCCAGAAGATGATCGCCGAGCGCCGGGAGAACCCGACGGACGATCTCACCAGCGTCCTCGTCCACGCCGAGATCGATGGCAACATGCTCGAGGAGCACGAGATCGTGATGGGCTTCTTCCTGCTCGTGGCGGCCGGCAACGACAGCACCAAGGCCACGTACTGCAGCGGCATGCGGGCGCTGATGGAGCACCCGGAACAGCGCCGGCAGCTGCTCGACGACCCGGCGCTGATCGCGAGCGCGGTCGAGGAGTCGCTGCGCATGTACCCCGCCTTCGCCCACTTCCGCCGCACGGCCACGTGCGACACCGAGCTCGCTGGTCAGGAGATCAAGAAGGGCGACAAGGTCGTCATGTGGTACGTCTCGTCGAACCGCGACGAGTCGCGCTATGAGGACCCGCATCGCTTCGACGTCACGCGCAACCCAGACCACCAGGCGTTCGGCGCCGGCGGCCGGCACTTCTGCCTCGGCACGGCGCTGGCGCGCCTCGAGCTGACCATCCTGTTCGAGGAGACGCTGAGGCGCTACCCGCAGATGGAGATCGACGGCCGGTCGGTGATGGTCGAGTCGGCGTTCCTCAACCAGCTCAAGACGATGCCCGTCAGGCTCGGCCCCAAGGCCGCCTAGAACGACCTTCGTCAGCCGGCCGCGCCTCGGCTCTCGCCCCAGGGCCCCCAAGCGGCGCCGCCTCGGTGCCGCCTCGGCGGCGCCTCGCCGCGCGTCCTCGCGCCGGCTCCTCGATCTGTGAATACTTGAGGTCACGTACCATTCGGTGGTACAATCGTTGTGGGATCAATCGCGAGCGAAGGAGTTCCGTGGAGCAGCGTCGCGAAGCTACGGCAAGCCCCGAGCGGGATGCCCATCGCCTCCGCAATGGATTGATCTCGACGATGGCCCTCGGAGTCCTGCTGCTCGCGATCGGGCTCGCCGTGCCGGACCTGCGCGAGGTGCTCCGGCGCGTCGCGCACGCGGAGACGGGATGGCTGGTGCTCGCGGTCGCGCTGGAGGTGGCCTCGTGCCTGGGCTACGTCGCCACGGTCCGCCTGGTCCTGAATCGCGGCCCGGCGCGCGAGGTGCGCCGGCTGGCGTGGGCCGAGATGGCGTTCGGCGCCGTGGTTCCCGTCGGCGGCGCGGGTGGCCTCGCGGTCGGCGCGTGGGCGATGCGTGCGTGGGGGATCGCCTGGTCGCGGATCGCCAATCGCTCTGCCGTGATCTTCCTACTCACCACCGCGATCAACGGTGCCGTTCTGGTGCTCGCGGGCATCGGCGTGTGGCTCGGCGTCGGCAGCGCGAAGACGGGTCTCGTCTACGGCCTCGTCCCCGCGCTCGCGGTGGCGGCCGGCATGGGCTTCTTCCTACTGCTTCCGCGCGGGCTCGCGCGGCGCGCGCCGGGCCGGCGCCTGAAGTCGGCACTCGGACGTGTGGGCACCTGGGTGAGGTCGGCCGAGACGACGGCGTTCACGCCCAACTGGCGACTGCTGGGCGCCGTCGGCTACCTGCTCTTCGACATCGCGGTCCTATGGGTGTGCCTCAAGGCCGTCGGCGTGTCAGCGCCGCCGCTGGCGCTGATCGTCGGCTATCAGGTCGGGTACCTGGCCAACCTGATCCCGATCCCGGGAGGCCTGGGCGTACTCGAGGGCGGCCTGCTCGCCGCACTCCTGCTCTACGGACTGCCCGCGGCTCCGACGGCCGCGGCCGTGATCCTGTACCACGCGATCGCCCTGTGGGTGCCCACGCTCGGCGGCACGATCGCATTTGCACAGCTGCGCCAGAGCTTCGCCAGCCGCCGTGGCCCGCTCACCGTTGTCGCCTCGGAGTCCGAGCGCGAGCGCCGGGTCAGCGAAGCCGCGGCCTAGCACCACCTGGCGTCACGCCGCCAGGGCCTCGGCGGCGGCCGCGGGCTCGGCGACCTCCTCGACCGCTGTCGCTGCGCCGATCCGCACCGGCCCGACGGCGAGCAGCAGCGCACCCGCGGCGAGCGCGCAGCAGATCTGGAACATCCACCCGGAGCGGAAGGCCGACAGCAGCTCTCCCGGGGTGGGGTGGCCGATGATCGCCACCAGCACCGCCACGCCGAGCGCCGAGCCCAGCTGCCGCGACATCCCGAGTATCGCCGTCCCGGTGGCGAACCTGGGCGCCGGCAGCGGCGCCGTGGCGGCGGCGGACAGGCTCGGCAGCACCAGGCCGACGCCCGCGCCGCCGAGGAGCTGGGCTGGAAGCATCTCGGTCGCGTAATCGGGCGAGGCGCCCATGTGGGTGCGGAACCAGATCCCGCCCGAGGCGAACAGGAGCGCGCCCACGGCGCCGACGAAGCGCTGTCCGAAGCGCTGTCCGAGCACGCCGCCGGGGAACGCGAAGATCGCCGCCATCGCGGGACCCGGGGCGATCTCGAGACCGGCCCGCAGGACCGAGTGATGCCACACCGAGGTGAGGAAGAGCACGCTGCCGAGGAGCAGCGACCCGAACGCGCAGAAGAACAGGAGCGCGGCCGTGTTTGCCAGCGCGATCGGGCGCTTGCGGACGATCTCGGGCTCGACCAGCGGGGCGGGGTGGTGCAGGCAGCGCCAGGCGACGGTGAGCACCAGCGCGCCGGCGAGCGCGAGCAGACCGAGGACGCTCGCGCTGCTCCAGCCCCACGCCGGGCCCTTCACGATCGCCAGCGTGAGCGAGCCGATCCCGAGCGTGAACAGCCCGGCACCGACCAGGTCGGGCCGCGGCCCGGACTGCTCGCGGACCTCGTGCAGAAGCCGAGAAGCGGCGACCATTGCGGCCAGCCCGATCGGCACGTTGACGATGAACACCCAGCGCCAACCAGCCTGTACGAGCAGCCCGCCGAGTGGCGGGCCCGCGGCGGCCGCGACCCCTCCGACCGCAGCCCAGATCCCAACCGCGGCGCCGCGCCGTGCCGGTGGGTACTCGGGCAACAGCAGCCCGAGCGAGGTCGGGAGCAGGAACGCGGCGCCGACCGCCTGGGCGATCCGGGCCGCGACGAGGACGCCCACGCTGGGCGCGGCCGCGCAGGCCGCCGAGGCGAGGCTGAAGACCCCCAGCCCGAGCAGGAAGCTCCGCTTGCGTCCGGCCCGGTCGGCCCACCGGCCCGCCGGGACCAGGAGGGCGGCGAAGGCGATCGCGTACCCGTTCAGCACCCAGGAGAGGGTCGAGAGGCTCGTGCCGCCGAACTCGCGCTGGATGTCGGGGAAGGCGATGTTGACGATGAACAGGTCGAGCGAGGCCATGAAGACCCCGACCGAGACCGTGAGCGTGACCTTGGCGCGTCGTGACATCAGCGAACCCTCCGGCGTCGCGTCCGGCCCCGTAGCTGACGCCCGAGACCAGTCAGTTGCATGAAGCAACGCTGAGGATACACAGTTGCGTGATGCAACCCGAACTCGGCTAGAATCGGATTCGATGCTGCGAGCCGACTACTCCGACCAGAACTGCTCGATCGCCCGGGCGCTCGAGGTCGTGGGAGAGCGCTGGACGATCCTGATCCTGCGCGAGACGTTTCTCGGCACCTACCGGTTCGACGAGATCCAGCGCAATCTCGGCGTCGCGCGCAACGTGCTCCAGGCCCGGCTTCAGCGGCTGGTCGAGGCGGAGATTCTGAAGAAGGTTCGCTACCAGGAGCGGCCTGAACGCTACGAGTACCGGCTCACCGCCAAGGGCGTCGACCTGTGGCCCGTGGTCGTCTCACTACTGCACTGGGGCGATCGCTACGAGGCGCCGGACGGTCCCCCGGTCGTGCTTGTGCACAAGAGGTGCGGCGGCGAGATCGACGGCCGCCGGAGGTGCACGAAGTGCGGCGCCGACCTCGAGGCCTGGGACGTGAAGGCGCTTCGCGGACCGGGTGCGCCCCAGGCAGGCCGAGGACGCGGCGGCGGCCTAGGCCTGGGCGGTGGATTGCGACCGCCTCGCCGGACCCCGCTACAGCAGGCCGGCGAGAACCAGAGCGCCGATCACGATCAGCACCCCGGCCGTGAGCAGGTTCCCCCAGCGCTCGAGCCAGCCGGCCTGGATCTGGTACCCGCCGGCGGTGGCGGCGAGCGTGAGCCCGACGATCGTCGCGATCGTCACCACGGCGAACACCACGACCGAGCCGACCGCGGTCCCGACGCCGACGCTGGTGGCGGCGAGAAACACGGGCAGGATCGTCAGGTCGGGGGAGGCGGCGGCACCGAACGGGACCATGATCGAGGCGGCCGAGGCGAAGCGGGAGCGGGGCTCGTGGGAATGCTCGTGCCCATCGTCATGTTCGTGATCATGCGGGTGCTCGTGCCCGTGGCCGTGGCCGGTGAGCTCGAGCACCAGGAACCCGACCCCGGTGCCGATCAGGAGCAGGCCGATGATCGTGTCCTGGGCGTGCTCGACGGTCGATCGAAAGTGGAGGCCGACGAGGATGATCAGCGCGCCGAGGAGCACCGACACGGCTACATGGGCCAGGCCGGCCAGTCCGGACAGGCGGGCGACCTTGGAGAGCGGATAGTGCTGCGTGCGCCCGACCACGGCGAGCGGAGCCCAGTGGTCGGGCAGCACCGCGTGGCCGAAGCCGACACCACCGGCGGCGAGCAACAAAGCGGGAGTGGCGCTCACGTGCGAAGGCTATGCACTCAGGCCGCGGAACCGCACCATCGCACGCGCATCACCGCGTCGCCCGGCTCCACAATCACCACGCCCCGGCCGATTTTCGCCAATTTACAGGGAACTTGGGTTTTGGATCCGCGCGGGCGGGTATCAAGTGCCCAATGCAACGTTCTCGCCAGGATGCGCGATGAAGGTCGGGGGCCCCCAGAAGCCGGCCGGGAGCACCGGCGCGGCGAAGCCAAAGCCGCCGGTGTCGCCTCCGCCGCCACGGCCGTTCACGCCGCGGCCGCCGAGTCGCCTGTGGTCATTGCTACTCCCGCCCGACACCTGGACGCGGGACCGCTGAGCGCCCTCACTTCCGCGCGGCGCGCCTGAGCGCCAGCGCGAGCAGTGCGATCACGGCCACCGGCATCACCCACCAGGCGGCGACTCCGGCGCTCGCCACGAGCGCGGTCGCGCCGAGCGCCACCACCACGCCGGCCGCGGTGATCCAATCGTCCCCGACGACGAACTCCCACATCCCACGCGCGAATGCGGTCACGCGGCCTCCCTGAGGGCGCCGGCCTCGGTTTTCGCGCCGGCCTCGGGCTCGACGCGGAGCCAGGCGACCATCGCGACCGAGATCGCAGCCACCAGCGGCACGATCACGAGCAGCGCGGCGTCGCCTCCCGGCCAGGACGCGCCCGCACCCTCGGCGCCCCAGAACGTGCCGAACGAGGTCAGCATCACGCCGACCGAGAACTTCATGGTGTTCTCGGGCACACGCGCGAGCGGCCGGCGCACGGCGAACCCGGCGACCGCGACGAGCAGGACCGCGGCGGCCGCGGAGGCGGCGGCGAGGCCGACCCGGTGCTGGTTGGCCCCGAACGTGAGCGCGATGAACACGACCTCGAGGCCCTCGAGCAGGACGCCCTTGAAGGAGATCGTGAACGCGTAGCCGTCGAAGTTCGCGGCCCGCCCCCCGGCCGCCCGCGCCGCAGCGCGCTCGGCCTCGTACTCGGCGAGCTCGTCGTGGAGCGGCTTCAGCCCGGCGGCTCTGAGGATCGCCTTGCGCAGCCACTGCAGGCCGAAGACGAGCAGCAGCGCGCCGACCACGAGGCGCAGCACGTTGATTGGCAACGACGTGATCGCAGGGCCGAGCACCGCGACGGCGGCTGCCAGGGCCACGCAGGCGGCACCCGCGCCCGTGAGCGCGGAGGACCAGCTCCTGGTGACGCCGACTGCAAGCACCACCGTGAGGGCCTCCACGGCCTCGACCGCGCAGGCGAGGAAAACCGATATGGCGAGTCCGAGGTCGGTTCCGGACATGATCGTCCCGCGAGTCTAGGCAGTCGACTCGCCAAACCCTCCGGGAATCGATCGCCCACTTGTCATCATGGTCAGAGATGAACACATTCTTTGGAGGCGGTCACGGGCCCGGCGGGATGCGCAGCGTGTCACGCCCGGACCGCAAGCAGCCGGAACTGATGGACCCGGAGCGCAAGCGCGACAAGCGGCGGGTCATAGCCCTGTTCACGCCCTACCGAGTGCGACTTGCCGCCGTCATGGCGCTGATCGTGTTCGGCGCCGGGCTGGGGATGATCGCGCCCTTCCTGCTGCGCGCGATCCTCGACACGGCGCTCCCGGAGCGCAACGGCCCCCTGCTCACCGAGCTCGTGCTCGGGATGATCGGGATCGCGATCGCCACCGCCGCGATCAACGTCTGGCAGACCTACATCTCCAATGTGATCGGACAGCGCGTGATGCACGACCTACGCGCCGCCGTCTACCGCCACCTGCAGCGGATGTCGCTGGCCTTCTTCACCCGCACGCGCACCGGCGAGGTGCAGTCGCGGATCGCCAACGACATCGGCGGCATCGACAGCGTCGTCACGACGACGGCGACGTCGATCGCCCAGAACGCCACCACGGTGATCGCGACGATCGTCGCGATGGTCATACTCGACTGGCGTCTGGCCGCGATCTCGCTCGTGTTCCTGCCGCCGTTCGTGCTGATGACGCGGCGGGTTGGGCAGGTGCGCCGGCGGATCACGACCGAGCGCCAGGGCCGGCTGGCCGACCTGTCGGCGCTCGTGTCGGAATCGCTCTCGGTGTCGGGAATCATGCTCGGCAAGACGATGGGTCGCGGGCCTGATCTCGCCGAGCGGTTCAACGGCGAGTCGCGCGAGATCGCCGACATCGAGGTCCGCTCGCGGATGGCCGGCCGCTGGGTCATGTCGACGATCCAGATGGTGTTCGCGATCCAGCCCGCGCTCGTCTACTGGATCGCCGGACAGAGCTTCGTGCACGGCGGGACGGCGATCTCGATCGGGACCGTGGTCGCGTTCACGCAGCTCCAGACGCGCCTGCTGTTCCCGATCCAGAGCCTGCTCTCGACCGGCGCCGACGTGGAGGCATCCCTGGCGCTGTTCGACCGGATCTTCGAGTACCTGGATCTGCCGGTCGACATCGTCGAGACCGAGAGCCCCGTTGAGCTTCGCCCGGATGAGGTCCTGGGCGAGGTCCGCTTCGAAAGGGTCTCGTTCCGCTACGGCGATGAGGCGTGGACCCTGCGGGAAATCGACCTGGACGTACCCGCCGGCACCCGGACCGCGATCGTCGGCGAGACGGGAGCGGGCAAGACGACGCTCGGCTACCTCGTGGCCAGGCTGTACGAGCCGCAGGAGGGGAGGGTCACGATCGACGGGGTCGACGTCCGCGACGCGAGCCTGGAATCGCTCGCGGCCACCGTCGGAGTCGTCTCGCAGGAGACCTACCTGTTCCACGCCACGGTGCGCGAGAACCTGCGCTTCGCCAGGCCGGACGCGACCGACGAGGAGATCGCGGAGGCGGTGCGCACGGCGCGCATCAACGATTTGATCGACTCGCTCCCGGACGGCTACGAAACCGTCGTCGGCGAGCGCGGATACCGCTTCTCAGGCGGTGAGAAGCAGCGGATGGCGATCGCGCGAACGATCCTGCGCAACCCGCCGGTGCTGGTGCTCGACGAGGCGACGAGCTCGCTCGACACACAGACCGAGGCGGCCGTCCAGGCCGAGCTCGAGCGACTGGCGGAGGGCCGCACGACGATCACGATCGCCCACCGCCTCTCGACCGTGCGCGATGCCGATCAGATCGTCGTGATCGACCAGGGACGGATCGTCGAGCGGGGGCGGCACGAGGAGCTGCTCGAGCGGGGAGGCCTGTACGCGGCGCTGGTCGCCCGCGATGTGGCCGAGACGCCCGTCGAGGGCTGACTCAGTCGAGCTCCAGGTACTGCATGACCACCGGCCCGACCCGGATCACGTCGCCGTGGCTGAGGTTCGTAACGATCACGCGGCGGCCGTTGACGAAGGTGCCGTTGGCACTCCGGTTGTCGAGCAGCCGCGCGAAGCGGCCGTGGCGGACGATGATCGCGTGATCGCGCGAGACCCGTTGGTCCTCGAAGCGGACATCCGCCGTCAGCCCTCGGCCGACGTGGGTGATCCTCGACTCGAGTTCGAGCAGGAGGTTCTCGTCGCCGTCGCCGAAGGCGAGATGTGGACCGCCGCGAGCGAGTCGCTCTGAGGTGAGCCGGCCCTGTGTGCGATGGTCGAGGAGTGGAACGGCATCGAGGATCAGCTCGTCTGCGGGAGCTTCGATCGGCGCCGTGTGGATCGGTTTGGGTGGCGCGTAGGTGGTCATGGTCAAACTGCACCACCGGACCGCGAGGGCTACGTGAATTTCGGATAAGAGGAGACGAAGACGCAGGCCGCTCAGTCGCCACTGCCCTCGAAGTAACCGCGCCGCCGGAAGAAGCCCCAGAGGATCGCGAGCGAGACGACCAGGCTGCCGATGCCAAAGATCAGGAACTCCCAGAAGCCGTCGATGTGCCCGGTCAACCAGCTGAAGTTCATCCCGAAGAAGCCGGTGAGGGCAGCTCAGCGGCAGGAACACGGTCGCGATGATCGTCAGCTGCTTGGAGATCTCATTCTGGCGGTTCGCGATCTGCGTTCTGCTGAACCGAGATCACGGCCATGTTCGTCTGGAGCATCACCGCGAGCGCCTCGCGCTGGGCGATGATCTCCTCCTCGGCGAACTTGATGTGGTCGTTGATGTCACGGAAGAACGGCCGGAGCTTCGAGCTCATGCTCACCTGGGTGCCACGCTCGATCGCGTCGAGGGGGAGCAGCAGCGGGTGCACGGCCCGGTAGAAGTCGGTCACCTCGCGGCGCAGCTTGTAGATCCGCTCGCTCGGCACGACGTCGCCCTTGAACACCGTCGCCTCCATCTCCTCGATGTCGCGCTCGAGCCCGTGGATGACCGGCGTGTAGTCGTCGACGATCTTGTCCATGATCGCCCACAGCGCGGAGTCGGGGCCCTCGGCGAGGAGATCGGGGCGGTCCTCCAGCCGGGCCCGGGCGTCGACCAGCTGACTGGCCGCACCCTGCCTGATCGCGAGCACGAACTGTCGGCCGATGAATACGCTGACCTCGCCGAACTCGACCTCCTCGGTCTCGTCGACGTAGCGCGCCGTGCGCAGCACCACGAACGTCGTCGCGCCCTGGTCATACAGCTCGAGCTTGGGGCGCAGGTGCATGTTCTGCGCGTCCTCGATCGCGAGATCGTGCAGGCCGAACTGGGCCTGAACGTCCGCGAGCTCAGCCTCGCTCGGCTCGAACAGGCCGAGCCAGACGAAGCCGCTGTCGGCTCCCCTGCAGATGCTCGCTGCCTGGTCGAGCTCCATCGGCCCGCCATGCTGGCGTCGGCCGTCACGGTAATGGGCGCAATCGACGATCAATGTTCCTCTCCCGGTCGCTCTCGGCGTGGATTCTCGCCGAGAGCGACTCGAGAGGTGTTATCACGGCGTGGCGCTCAGCCGGCGGCGGGCTCGGGAACCGGCTCCGAGCGCGGGCCGACGCCGGCCGCGTCCTGAGCAGCCTTGCCCTCGACCCTGAGGTGCGGCAGCAGCCGGTCCAGGAACTGCGGGAGCTTCCAGTTCGAGTCGCCGAGCATGATCATCACGGCCGGCACGAGCACCGAGCGGACGATCACCGCGTCGAGCAGGACCGCGCTCGACGAGACCGACGCCGAACAGCTCGATCACCCGCTTGCCGCCGAGGATGAACGCGCCGAACACGAGCACCATGATCGCCGCGGCGGCGGTGATCGTGCGGCCGGTGGCGGCGAGCCCGTGGGTGACCGCGGCGGTGTTGTCGCGGCGGCGGTGCCACTCCTCGTAGATGCGGCTGACGAGGAACACCTCGTAGTCCATCGAGAGGCCGAACAGGATCGGGAACATCAGCACGGGGAGGAACGCCTCGATCGGCCCGGTCTTGTCGATCCCGAGCAGCGACGCGCCCCAGCCGTTCTGGAAGACCGCGGTGACGACGCCGAAGGCGGCGCCGGCCGAGAGCATGTTCATGACCGCGGCCGTGAGCGGGATCGCGATGCTAGCGGAACACGGCCATCAGCAGCAGGAAGCTGAGCAGCACGACGATCCCGATGAACAGCGGCAGCTTGCGCGAGAGCACGTGGCTGAAGTCGTCGAAGATCGCCGTCTGGCCGCCGATCGAGCACGTGCAGGCCGGTGCCGCGCCTCGGCGGCGGGGACGACCTCGTTGCGGACCGTGTGCAGCAGGTCCGCGGTCGAGGCGTCCTGTGGGGAGCCCTTCGGATAGATGTTCGGCGATCGCCACGCCCGGCCGTCCGTTCGTGCCGGGGATGAAGCGCGGTGCGGCCGCGCCGACCACGCCGGGGGTACGTGCGACCGCCTGCTGCACGCGCAGGAATGCGGCGCGCTGCGCCGGGTTGTTGATCTGCGCCACGAGCTGCAGCGGTCCGTTGTAGCCGGGGCCGAAGCCCTTGGCGAGCAGGTCGTAGGCCTTGCGGGTGGTCGTGTTCGCCGGGTCGCTGCCGGCGTCGGCCGAGCCGAGCCGCATCGAGAAGAACGGGATCGCGATGATGATCATGCACCGCGGCGGCGACGACCGCGAACACGGCCGGGCGCTTGGCCATCCAGCCGGTCCAGCGCGACCCAGGCGGGCGATTCGTCGCTGGTCCGCAGCTCGCCGTCGCTTGACCGCGCGGCGCTCGCGGCGGCGCAGCACGTAGCGACCGAAGAAGCCGAGCAGCGCCGGCAGCAGCGTCAGCGCCGCGAGCACCGTGAACGCCACCGCGATCGAGGCCGCGATCGCGACGCCGTAGAGGAAGCTCACGCCGAGCGCGAACATCCCGAGCATCGCGATGCAGACGATCATCCCCGCGAACAGCACCGCGCGGCCGGAGGTATCGATCGACTCGACCACCGCGTCCTCGCGGCTCAGTCCGCGCAGGACTCCCTGCCGGTAGCGGGTGACGATGAACAGCGCGTAGTCGACGCCGACGCCCGAGTCCGATCAGCAGCGCGAGCTCGTTCGAGAACGAGGCCATCGTGATCGCGTTCGAGAGCAGGCCGACGACCGCGATGCCGGTGCCGAGCGCAAGCCCGGCGGTGAGCAGCGGCAGCAGCATCGCGAGGAACGAGCCGAAGACCAGGAACAGGATCACCGCGGCGGCGATGAAGCCGAAGACGAGGCTGTTGGACGAGTTGTCCTGCTGGCCGTGCCTGGGCGATCTGGCCCTCGACCTCGAACTGCAGTCCGTTACCCGACGAGCGAGGTCACCTTGGAGACGAATCCTTCGCCTGCGACCTCGAGATCTTGTTGGGCTGGATGTCGAAGGTGACGTTGGCGAAGCCGATCTGGCCGGACGGGGAGATCTGCTTGACGCCGAGGGCGCTGTACGGCGATGCGACCTCGCTGACGTGAGGCGACGCGGCCACCTGCGCGAGCACCGACTGGACCCGTGCGCGGACGGCGGGATCGGTGAGCTTGCCCCGTCTTGGTCGGCGATCACGATCTGATCGGTGTCGCCCGAGGCCTTGGGCGCGTTGCGCTGGAGCAGGCGGACGGCGTCGAAGCTCTCCGTGTGCGGAAGCTTGAAGTTGTCGCTGTAGCCGCTGCCGGCGGCCGAGTGGATCGCGGTCACACCAACGAGGGCGACGATCCATGCGAGTACGACGATCCGCCTGTGTCTGAAGCACCATCTGGCAAGAGTTCTCATCTGGCGGTACCTCCGTCCGCGAATCGCAGGGACATGATCGCCGTGGGCGATTCTCCCGACGATCCCTGACAGTTGTCTGAAAGCGCGGTGACAGTTGTCACACCGCGCGGGGGGCGCCGCGTCCGAGCGTGCCGGGCGAGCCCCTGACCGACATCGACCTTAGCGCGCCGCCGCCAGCGACAGCGGTCGCGGCTCGGCCTCGAGTAGCTCCGCGAGCTTGCGCGGTGTGTCCTCCTCGGGGACCGGGGTGTAGAGGCGAGCCGCTGCTCGGGGGCCTCCGCAGGATGGAAGACCGCGTGCTCGAACACGAGTGTCCCGACCACGGGATGCTCGATCTGCTTGCGGCCCTCGCTCGCGCGCGCCACCTCGTGGCGCTTCCACGCCTTGCAGAACTCGGGGCTCGACTGGCGCAGAGCCTGGATCAGCTCCTCGAATGAGGGGTCGCCCAGATGGATGCGCGCTGTCGGCGCGGAACCTCGCCACCGCGAGGCGCGACGCCTGCTCCCAATCGGTGACGAGCTCACGCCGGGCGGGGTCCATGAACATCAGCCACAGGTGGTTGCGGGCCGCCTTCGGAAGGCTCTCGATGTCGCCGAACAGCGCGCACGCGGCCCGGTTCCAGGACAGGTAGTCCCAGCGACGGCCGAGCACCAGCGCCGGGTTCGCGCCCAGGTTCTCGACCAGCCGCCGCAGCGACGGCGTCACGCGCTCAGCCGGGGGCTTGCACGGCGGCGCCTCCTCGCCGCGCCCGAGCAGCATCAGGTGCGCGCGCTCGGCGGGGGTCAGGCGCAGCGCGCGGGCGATCGCCTCGAGCACCTCGAACGACGCGCGTACGTCGCGTCCCTGCTCGAGCCACGTGTACCACGTGGTGCCGACCCCGGCCAGCGTGGCGACCTCCTCCCGGCGCAGGCCGGGTGTGCGCCGCCGTCCGCCGCTCGGCAGGCCCACGTCTTCGGGCCGGATGCTCTCGCGGCGCTTGCGCAGGAAGTCGGCCAGCTCCTCGCGTCGCCGGGCGCCGTTGCCGTTCGTCTCACGCGGGGAGGCTCCGTTGTCCGTTATATCGTCGGTGCAGCTGTGGGTGTCACATCTAGTACCAGGATAAACCCCTCTCTTGTACCTGGATAAGCATTGTCGCACACTGATCATCGTGAGCGCAACAGGACTCCTTCAAAACAGAACCCGTAACTCGAAGAACGCGCTGCTGTTCGTGGTCTGCCTGGCGCAGTTCATGGTCATCCTCGACGTCGCCGTGGTGAACGTGGCGCTGCCGTCGATGCGCAACAGCCTGCACTTCTCGACCACCGGCCTGCAGTGGATCGTGAACGCCTACACGATCACCTTCGCCGGGTTCCTGATGCTCGGCGGCCGGTCCGCTGACCTGCTCGGACGTCGGCGGGTGTTCGTGGCCGGCACGGCGCTGTTCGCGTTCTCCTCGCTCGCCTGCGCGCTGGCCAATTCGCGCGGACTGCTGATCGGCGCCCGGGCGCTGCAGGGGTTGGGCGGCGCGGTCGTCTCCCCGGCGACGCTGTCGATCATCACCTCCTCGCTGCCCGAGGGCCCCGAGCGCAACCGCGGTCTCGGCCTGTGGGGCGCGATCGGAGGCCTCGGTGCCTCGTCGGGCGCGCTGCTCGGCGGCATCCTCACCCAGACGCTCGGCTGGCCGGCGATCTTCGCCATCAACGTGCCGCTGGGGATCCTGGTGATCGTGCTCAGCCTGCGCGTGATCCCGTCCGACGTGCGGGTGAAGGGGCCGCGGCATTTCGACGTCGCCGGCGCCCTGCTCATGACCGGCGGGCTCGTCGCCGTCACCTACGGAATCGTCCGCACCGACGCGCTCGGCTGGGGCGCGACCGGCGTGCTCGTCCCGCTCGCCGCATCGGCGGCGCTGCTCGCATCCTTCGCGCTTGTGGAGGCGAGGATCTCGCGGGCACCGCTGGTGCCGCTGTCGATCTTCCGGCTTCGCCAGCTCCGGGCCGCGAACACGGTCGTGGTGCTGATGTACGCGGCGCTGTTCTCGATGTTCTTCTTCGTCACCCTGTACGTCCAGCAGGTGCTCGGCGACGATCCGCTCATCGCGGGGCTGTCGTTCCTCCCGATCACCCTGTGCGTGTTCACGGCGTCCTCGCTGGCTCCCCGCCTGGTCGCGCGTTTCGGCGTGCGGACGGTGGTCACCACCGGGATGCTGTCCGCGACCGCGGGCCTGCTCCTACTCGCCGGCGTCACGCCCGGCGCGAGCTACGTGACGGCGGTGCTCCCCGGCGGCATGCTCGCGGGCCTCGGGATGGGCCTCGGCCTCGTGCCCTCGACGATCGCGGCCACGCAGGGCGTACCGCAGGCCCAGAGCGGGCTGGCCTCGGGGCTGCTGAACACCTCGAGGCTGTTCGGCGGCGCGATCGGGCTGGCGGTGCTGAGCACGATCGCGACCTCGGAGACCCATGCGGCGAGCGGCGGCCGGCTCGATGCGCTGACCAGCGGCTTCAGCGTCGCCTTCGAGGTCGGGGCGGCGGTGTGCCTGGTGGCGGCGGCGGTCGCGGTGCTCCAGCTCCGTCCGCGTCCTCGGACGGACGAGGAGACTGCAACGGGTCTGGCCGCGGCGGCCATGGCTCAGGCCGAGGCCGAGGCCGAGGCCGAGCAGGCCGAGGCGCTGGCCGCCTGATTACCGGCCGCGGGGCCGTCTAGCTGCGCGGTCGCTGGGCCGCGACGAACGCGACGAAGGCCTGCGCCGCGGGCGAGAGCCGCCGCCCGCGGCGCCACCACAGCGCCACCGACATGCGCAGCGGAGGTGACAGCGGTCGCACGAGGATCCTCGGCCCCGGCCTGCTCGAGGAAGGAGCGCGGCAGGAGCGCGATGCCGACACCGCGCGCCGCGAGCGAGCGCACGAGCGCGAAGTCGTTGGACTCGAGCGCGATCCGCGGTCGACACGCGCGCGTCGGCGAGCGCCCCGTCGACCACGTCGCGGGTGGAGGAGCCGCGGTGGAACGCGATCAGCGGTTGCCCTTGGAGAGCGGCGATCGGGAGCGGCCCCTCGCCGGCGAGGGCGTGGCGCGGGCTCATCGCCGCGGCGAGCTCCTCGCTCGAGAGCTCGAGGCGCTCGAGATCGGAGGGCGGCTCGGCCTCGAGCGCGAAGGTCACGTCGAGACTGCCGTCGTCGAGCATCTCGACCATCCGCCGCGCGGTCCCCTCGCGCAGCGTGATCTCGATCTCGGGGAAGCGGGTCGTGAAGTGGGAGAGGATCGCCGGGATGTCGAGCTCGCCGCCGAACAGATGCGCCCCGACGGTGACGTGGCCGCGCAGCAGGCCACGGAGCTCGTCGATCTCCCCCCGCAGCGCCTCCATCTCCGAGATCACAGCGCGAGCGCGAGTGACCACGAGCTCGCCCGCCTCGGTCAGGTGGACCGACCGCGTCGTTCGCTGGAGCAGCTCGATACCGAGCTCGCGCTCGAGCCCGCGAACCTGGTGGGACAGCGCCGACTGGGCGATCTGGAGCTCGTCGGCCGCGCGCGTGAAGTGGCGGTGCCGGGCGACGGCCTCGAAGTAGCGCAGCTGGCGAACGTCCATCCGAGGCGATTGATCGTAATACAAGATCAATCCATTCACATACTTGTGTTGCAACGCTGAATCGGTCAGGCAAACTGATGGCTATGGGTGCCACCACCGAACTCCGCATTCGCGACCGGCTCACCGACGGCGACGTCGAGCAGATGATCGAGCTGCACCGTCGCGTGTATCAGCCCGAGTTCGGGATGAACGACACGTTCGTTGATCGCGTCGGCGACGGCATCCGCGAGGCGCACGCGGCCGGCTGGCCCGAGCGCTCCGGCGCGGTCCGTCTGGCCGACCACGACGGCGAGCTGTGGGGTTGCACGGCGCTGACCGACGAGGGCGGGGGAGTGGGCCGAGTCCGCTGGTTCGTGCTGATGCCGGAGCTCCGCGGCACCGGGCTCGGCCGGCGGCTGATCGGCGAGGTGATCGGCGAGGCCCGCTCGGCCGGACTGCACACGCTGCGGCTCGAGACGTTCAGCGCCCTCACCTCGGCAGCGCGCATCTACCGCGAGGCCGGCTTCCGCGTCACCTCCGAGCGCGCGCGCGCAGGACTGGGGCCGGCCGATCGTCTACCAGCACTACGAGCTGCGGCTGCGCTGAGCTCGTGGCGCCGCGAGGCGCCGTGATTCGTACGATGCCTGGGTGCCCGCCCGGAGCGCCGGAATCCTGCTTCACCGCACGCGCGACGATGCGCTCGAGGTGCTGCTCGTCCATCCCGGAGGCCCGTTCTGGGCGCGGCGCGACGCCGGCGCGTGGTCGATCCCGAAGGGCGAGCACTCCGACGGAGAGGATCCGCTGGCCGCCGCGCGGCGCGAGTTCGAGGAGGAGCTCGGCATGCCCGCGCCCGACGGCGCGGCGCTCGACCTCGGAGAGGTGAGGCAGAAGTCCGGCAAGCTCGTGCGCGGCTGGGCGCTCGAGGGCGACCTCGACGCGAGTTCGATCACCAGCAACACGGTCGAGATCGAATGGCCGCCGCGGTCCGGGCACACGCTCGAGATCCCCGAGGTCGATCGCGCCGAGTGGTTCGGCCTCGCCGCCGCCCGCGAGAAGATCAACCCGGCCCAGGCCGAGCTGCTCGAGCGGCTGAGCGAACGGCTCGCATGAGCAGCTCCGACGCGATCAGCCCGACGGCGCACTACACGGGGTACGTATGGGCCCGGAACGGGCTCTCGCACCCCGAGCTCGAGACGCTCGAGGGGCGCGTCTGTTCGAGTCGCTGCGGCCGGTGATCGCCGTCAGCCGGACGCTGGGCGGCAGCTCGCTCGAGTCGTACCTGCTCACGCGCCACCGGGCGATCGACGCGCTGCTCGAGGCGGCGATCGAGCGAGGCGGGATCAGCCAGGTGATCGAGGTCGCGTGCGGGCTCTCGCCGCGCGGGTGGCGGTTCACCCAGCGCTACGGGGACCGGATCACCTACCTCGAGACCGACCTGCCGGCGATGGCGGCGCGCAAGCGGGCCGCGCTGGAGCGGATGGGCTCGCTGTCCGAGCAGCATCGCGTCGCCGAGCTCGACGCGCTGCGCGATGGTGGCCCACAGAGCCTGACCGCGGTTGCGGCCGAGCTCGATCCGCAGCGCGGTCTGGCGATCGTGACCGAGGGGCTGCTCGGCTACCTGCCCAGTGATGCGGTCGACTCGATCTGGCGGCGGTTCGCCGCCGCGTGCGCGAGCTTCAGCGCCGGGCGCTACTTCTCCGATCTCCACCTCGGCGGGATCCAGACCTCGCAGGTGCGCGCGTTCAGGGTGCTGCTGTCTGCGTTCGTGCGCGGCCGGGTACACCTTCACTTCGAGAACGCGCGTGAGGCCGAGGCGGCGCTGATCGAAGCCGGATTCGCCCAGGCGCGCGTCCACCGAGCCGCCGCGCTGGCGCCTGAGACCCGTGGCCCCGGCAGCGGACTGGCGCATATAATTGAGGCATCAACCAGATGATCAAGGCCACCCTATACACCGATCCGGGCTGTCCGTGGGCGTACTCCGAGATCCCCGCGCTGTCGGTCCTGCGCTGGCGCTACGGGCCGCAGCTCGATTGGCGCCTCGTCGTCATCGGCCTGAGCGAGAGCACCGAGCGCTACGTCGCCAACGGCTACACGCCCGTCCGCCGATCGCTCGGCCAGATGTCGTTCCGCCGCTACGGGATGCCGTTCGAGCTCGCACCGAAGGACCGGATGAGCGCCACCGCCCGGGCCTGCCGGGCGATCGTCGCCGCGCGCCTGGCGAGGCCGGGGAGCGAGTGGGCCGTCCTGCGCGCGCTGCAGCTGGCCAACTTCACGACGCCGATGCTGCTCGACGACGAGGCGCAGATCGAGTCCGCGCTCGCAATCGTGCCCGAGCTCGACCCGGCCGAGGTCGTCGCCAGGCTCGACGCGCCCGAGGTCAGCGAGGCCTACGACCGTGACCGGGCCGAGGCCCGCAGCGCCGCCGGTTCGGCGGCCGAGCTACAGGGCAAGACCGCGAACAGCGACGGACCCGTCCGCTTCACCGCCCCGTCGGTCGCGTTCACGTCCAACGGCACGCGGCTTGTCGCCGGCGGGTTCCAGCCCGTCGAGGCCTACGACGTGCTGGTTGTCAACCTCGACCCGACGCTCGATCGCCGGGCCGAGCCGGAGACCCCCGAGCCGCTGCTCGAGTACTTCGGCGAGGGCCTGACGACCCAGGAGGTGGCGGCGCTGATGGCGGGCAACAACCAGTCGCCCGACCCGGAGCGCGCCGAGCGTGCGCTGCTGGAGCTCGTCGGCGCCGGCGCGGCGGTCCGCCGTCAGGCGGGCGACGGCGCGATCTGGGCGCGCGCGTAGATCAGCGGCCGAGCGCGAGCGGCAGCCGCTCGAGTCCATAGATCCCGGACGGGGTCCCGAACTCGGGGTCGCCGTCGAGCCGGACGGTGCGCACGTTGCGGGCGAGGAAGGCGAGACCCTCCTGCATCTCCGCGCGGGCCAGGTTCGCACCGACGCAGTAATGGATCCCGGCTCCGAACGTGAGCACGCGGGAGCGCGGCCGCTCGGCGGTGATGTCGAACGCGTCGGCCTCGATCCCCTCGCGGTTGGCGTGCCAGGCGGAGACGAGGATCACCGTGCCGGCCGGGAAGGTGACGCCCCGGTGCTCGACCTCGGCGATCGTGATCCGGGCGGTGAACGGCGTGATCGGCTCGTAGCGGAGCGCCTCCTCCACGGCCGCGAGCGCGAGCCCGTCGGGGTCGCCGCGCAGCAGCTCCCACTGGTCGGGATGCATCGCCAGCAGCCGGACCGCGTGCGCGAGCTGGCTCTGGCTCGTATCGACGCCGCCGACGAGGATGTTCAGGATCAGGTTGCGCAGCTCGTCGTCGCCGAAACGATCGCCCTGCTCCTCCGCCGCGATCAGGGCCGAGATGAGGTCGTCGCCGGGATCTCCACGCCGGGCGCGGATGAGCTCGTCCTCGTAGGCGTAGAACTCGTCCACCGCCCGCTCGATCAGCGCGCGTTCGGTGATCAGGCTCTGGGCGTCGAACTGGCGCTGGATCCAGTTCGACCAGTGGTGCAGCCGCGGCGCGTCGGTCAGCGGAGCGCCCATCACGGCCGCGATCACGAGCGAGGGGTACGGCTTGGCGAAGTCGCCGATGAACTCACACCGGCCGTCGTCGGGCAACGCGGTCAGCAGCTGCTCGAGGAACCCGCGCATCGCCGGCCTGTAGCGGTCGACCGCGCGCGGTGAGAGCGCGGGGTTGACCAGGTTGCGCAGGCGGCGGTGGTCATCGCCGTTGACGTTGATGATGTTCTTGACGATCTCCTCGTACAGCGGGCCGGAGTTGATCGAGAACAGCTCCGCGATCGTCAGCCCCGGGAAGAGCGCCTCCTTGGTGCGCAGGAAGAACTCTCCGGACTCGCGGTCGAGCACCGTGAACCCGAACGGATTGGCGGCGAGCCAGCCGTCGCGGCCGTGGAGCGAGGACATCGCCTCGCGGTAGCGATCGCCCTGGAGCGCGGGGTCGGTGTGGTCGAGGCTGGGAAGGTCGAGCTCGGCGGCGAGGGGCACAGAGCCGAGCCTACCGGCTGCTCGGTCGCCCGAGCCAACGGTTGCGCGCGAGCTCGCGGGCGAGCTCGTCGGCCACCACCAGCGCCTGGAGCACGGTCGTGTAGTCGACGTTCTCGGGAACGTCGCTCATCTGGTGGTAGTTGGAGAGCGCCTTGTAACGGTTCATCGAGGTGAGCGTGGCGGTCGGATAGCCGGCGCGGCTCGTGACCACGCGCGTCGGTGGAGTTTCGCGAGCGCATCCCGCGGCGCAGCGGCGTTCCGGCGCGGTCGGCGGCGGCGACGACGAGATCGCGAAAGCTGCGATCGACGTAGTCCTCCATCACGACCGGGCCCTCGCCCTCGAGCAGAATCAGCCTGGGGGAGCCGACTGTGTCGAGGTTCAGCACCCAGGTGCGGTCACGGTCGAGCGCCCTCAGATGCCGGCGCGTGAACCCGTGGATCCCGCCCTGGAGGACCTCCTCGGCGCCACAGGAGACGAGCAGCACGCGCAAGCCCTTCGAGTGGCTGCTCGCGCAACCGCGCGGCCAGCGCGACCAGCACCGCGACGGCGGTCAGGTTGTCGTTCGCGCCCGGGCAGACGGGGCTGCGGGCGACATCGCCGAACACGGCCATTGCCAGCAGCGAGCCGCCGAGGCCGGCGCCCGCGAGTCCGCGCCGCCCGCTCAGCGCCCCGACCGTGGCCATGGCCGGCGCGCTCAGCATCGCCCACCACAGCGGCAGCGAGGTGTCGATCCGCTCGATGATCCCGGGGAAGGTCTCGACCAAGCCAGGCCTGGGCGCGGGGGTCGAAGATCGCGCCCGTCGGCGCGGCGTCGTGGTGGGCGAGCACGACCAGGGTGCGCTCGGCCTCGGGGTCGCCGCAGCTCGCGATCACGTTCCAGGTCGTCAGCGGCTTGCTGGTGGCGCGGCGGAACACCCGGGGGCCGTTCGAGATGTCGTCGGCGATCGCCGCGGTGACCGCGGCCCCAGCCAGGCCGCCGAGCTTGCGCCAGCGCCGCGTGAGCCCGGCGGCGGCGGCGATCGCGCCGCCGGCGGCGAGCATGCCGATCGGGCGCGCGTAGCCGTCGAGGAACTGCTCTTCCTCCACCTCGGCCTGGCAACCCGCCTCGCGCAGGCGGTCGGCGATCCAGTGCGCCGCCTCCCGCTCGCCCTCCGAGCCGGCGCGGCGCTCGAGTGGCGCCAGCGCCTCCACGACCTCCCGCAGGGTCGCGTGCTCGGCCGATTGGGGAGATGCGGTGCCGCTCGTCACGAGCGCGTCATGGTAGGGGCGAGCGGCCGGGTTTGGATTCTGCGCGGACGATCACCACCACGCAACAGCGCGTTCACAGGCTGGTCACGTTCTCGCGGACGAGCGTGGGAAGAGTCCTGTGTGGTCCTCTGCCGCCAGGTGGCGGGGGCCACATCACAACTCGACCAGGAGGAGTCGCTCACATGGCGCGCAAGCGCATCGTCCTCATGTTGTCGGTGGCACTGGCTGCCGTGGCAGCGAGCGTTATCGTGATCGGCGGAGCATCCGCGCACAGGCTGCGCAGCCACCGCCATCACCACGGAGTCAGGCGGCATCAGTCCGACCGGTCTCGGACGCAGACGCCGATCAAGCACATCGTCGTGATCTTCCAGGAGAACGTCTCGTTCGACCACTACTTCGGGACCTATCCGCACGCGACCAACCCGTCGGGCGAGCCCGCCTTCCATCCGGCGCCGGACACGCCGGCCGTCAACGGGCTGGCCGGTCCGCTGCTGACCAACAACCCGAACGGAGCCAATCCGCAGCGCCTGAGCCGCGCCCAGGCTCTGACCTGCGATCAGAACCACGGCTACACGGCCGAGCAGAAGGCCTTCGACATGGGGCTGATGGACAAGTTCATCCAGAACACCGATGTCGAGAGCTGCTCGCCGCCCGACCAGACGGCGCCGAACCTCGTCATGGACTACTACGACGGCAACACGGTGACCGGGCTGTGGAACTACGCGCAGCACTTTGCGATGAGCGACAACTCGTACTCGACCACGTTCGGACCCTCGACACCCGGAGCGCTGAACGTCACCTCCGGCAACACCTACGGCGCCATCTGCGGTCCGACCAGCGCGGTCTACCAGGGCACGCCGTGCACGGCGGATCCGGGCACGGCGGCCGCCACCCCCGGAACCTCGCAGCCACAGGGCACCGAGACGGTGTACAGCGACGCCGATCCGAACTACGACATCTGCTCGTCCACGCAGGACAAGAAGACGGCCGCGCAGACGATCCAGATGGGGGGCCGGAACATCGGCGACCTGCTGAGCGGGGCCGGCATCAGCTGGGGCTGGTTCCAGGGCGGCTTCGCGAGCCCGGGGTACGTTCCCGGCAAGCCGAGCACCGATGATCTGAGCGCCGTCTGCACCGGCTCTCACAACAACGTCGGCGGCGCGAGCCAGCTCGACTACAACCCCCACCACGAGCCGTTCCAGTACTACGCCTCCACGGCCAACCCCAAGCACCTGCCGCCGACCTCGATCGCCGAGATCGGACATCAGGACCAGGCCAATCACCAGTACGACCTGCGGGACTTCTGGGCGGCCGCCGGCTCCGGCGATCTGCCCGCGGTCTCCTACCTGAAGGCGGCCGACTATCAGGACGGCCACGCCGGCTACTCGGATCCGCTTGATGAGCAGACATGGCTCGCCGAGACGATCAACCACCTCGAGCGCCTCCCGAGCTGGCGCAGCACGGCGGTCGTGATCGCCTACGACGACAGCGACGGCTGGTACGACCACCAGATCGGGCCGATCACCACGCAGTCGCAGACGTCGCTCGACGCGCTGAGCGGCACCGGCACCTGCGGGTCGAACACCGCCAAGGTGCCGAGCTCCGAGCAGGCGCGGTGCGGCGTCGGTCCCCGACAGCCCCTGCTCGTGGTCTCGCCGTACGCGAAGCGCAACTTCGTCGACGGGACGTTCACCGACCAGTCCTCGATCGTGCGCTTCGTCGAGGACAACTGGCTTGCGGGCCAGCGTGTGGAGGGCGGTTCCGCGGACGCGTGGGCAGGGAGTCTGGACAACATGTTCGACTTCGCCTCGCACGGTCGCGGCGACCATGACCACACGCTGTTCCTGAACCCGTCGACGGGAGAACCGATGGGGCACTGAGCTGGGAGGCCCAAACCCGGGCGGCGTGGCGCGCAGCGCCCGCCGCCCCCTATTCAGTCCAGGTAGGAGACGATCGCGCTCGTCGGCGCACGCTCCGGTGGCGCCTTCTCCTGGCGGGGCCACCCGAGATGCAGCAGCGACACGAACCGCTCGTCGGGTGGGATGCCGAGCGCGTCGAGGCCCTCCGGGGTCCGGAGCACACCTGGCGTGCGCCAGTAGCCGGCCAGTCCGCGGGCGTGCGCGCCGAGCAACACCGCGTAGACGGCGCACGCGGTCGCGCACAGGTCCTCCTCGTCCTGCACCGGATCATCGAGGGCGCGGGCCTGAGTGGCGGCGATCAGCGTGGGGGCGCGGTCGAGCTTGGCCGCCGCCTCGGGCCCGGCTGCGTGCTTTAGCCGCTCGAGTGAGGCGGGACCGAGGACCCGGAAGCGCCACGGGTTGGTCAGATGGTGATTCGGGGCCCAGCGCGCTAGCTCGAGCAGCTCGTCGAGCAGCTCGCGCGGCACCGGCTCCGGCGCGAACGCCTTGTGCGTGCGCCGGTCTCTGATCGCTTCCTCTACGTCCATGTTCCGAGAACGGTACCCACACGCTCCACAGGCGCTCAGTCGGTGATCGCGGTGTGGCCAGGCTGGGTGCCGACCCGCGCCAGCCAGGTGTTGATCGCCGGATAGGGCTCGAGCTCGAACCCGCCCTCGGGCGCCACGTGCGCATATGCGTAGAGCGTGATGTCGGCGATCGTGTAGCGGTCGCCGACGAGGAACGGGTGCTCGGTCAGCCGACCCTCGATCGCCTTCAGCGCCGCCTCACCGCCTCGCATCTTCGCCGTCAGGTTCTCGGGCGAAGGCGCGATCCCGGCGATTCGCCAAAAGCGGGCGACGGCGATGTTCGGCTCAACGTCGTACTGCTCGAAGAACTGCCACTGGAGCACCTGAGCGCGCTCGAACCGATCGTCCGGCAGGTACTCCGTGCCCTCGGCGAAGTAGTTGATGATCGCGTTCGATTCGGCCAGCACGCGGCCGTCGTCCATCACCAGCGTCGGTACCCGCAGCGCGGGGTTCAGACGCCCCAGAACCTCCGGCCTGTTCGAGCGGTCGATCACGTCGAGCTCGCGTCGCTCGTAATCGATCCCCAGATGCGCGAACAGGAGGCGGACCTTGTAGCAGTTGCCCGAGACCTGCGAGTTGTAGAGGAGCATGGGCTGAACCCTAGTATCCGTGGCGCCGGCGGCGACCCATCGGGCGCCGCCGGACTAGACTCGGGTCCATCGCTATGCAGTGCATGCGGGTGCTGGTGCTCTTCGAACCTGGGCGCGGCGGCCAGGCTGCGCTGGCGATCGCGCGCGGGCTGGTGGAAGAGGAGGGGGCCACTCTCACGGTTGCCGCCGTGGCGCCGCGCGCACCATCCGGGTCACGCTGCGGCAATTCCGCCTTCGAGTACAACGTTGCGGTGCGAGACTCCGTGGCTGCCGACCTCGCACACGCGCGAGCGCTTCTCAATCGCAGTGGAGAGGACGCAGAGTGCGAGATGCTCGACGAGACCGAGCAACTGGAGCAGTTCGTCTCGGCCCACGGTTTCGATGTCGTCGTCCTGCCGGCGCGCCGCGACCTCTTCGGGCGTACGCGGCACCCGGCGGCGGGCCGACTCAGGCGCACCACCAGCGCGCGGGTGCAGGTGGCGAACCGGCGGCCTTAGCTCCTCTCGTCTCTCCCGCCGCCGGCCCGTGCGCACTATCGCAAGGGGCTCGGAATCGCGGAAAACGAGCGCAATATCCGGCATTTGGGGTCGCGTCGTCTCGCGGTCGCGATACCCTGCCGCGCCAATACATAAGCCCAGCCGAGTCTCCGCGTGCCACGCGCGCGGGGAACGGGGAACCCATCGGAGCCGTTTCGGCTTCAGGGGCGAATCGCCGCATCTTGCGGCGTAGCGCGATCTCTTAGCGCGAGTCCGACAGCTAACCCCGTAGGCGCACATAGAGAGGGGAATGGCAAGAGTGTCATTCACGGGACCAGCTAGCGTCGATGCCCGCGCGGAGATGCTCGTGTCGGACGAGCTGCAGTTGCTCGCGGACATGAGCCTCGAGCTCGCGGAGCGCTACGAGAGCAGCGCGCCGTTCATGGACAGTGATGAGGAGAGACAGGCGGCGCTCGCCCTGTCGAGATGGCGTCGAGACCGAGGCCGCCACTTCCGCGAGCTCAGCGCGGCGGCGGAGCGAACCGAGGCGGGCCTCTGCCGCCCCAATGTTACGTGCTAGATCAGCGTCGGCGTCCCAAGCGGGATGTGGTTCAGAAGCCCAGCGGCCTTCGGCGAGCGTGAGGCGCACGCAGCCATGACCCACCTGGCAGCCCGATGCTCGCGGTATCGGGAGTCGAGTGGATCGCGATCCGGTTCCCGCCGCCCCAACCCTGGATCGCATGTGGCGACTGAGCTGAGAGCGCGAGGATGCAGCAGCCGGAGGGACCGGTCGGATCGTTGGTGTTCAGGCGGTCGGTAACGGCGAAACGCCCGGTTGGCGTCGGCGCATCCGGCCGGCCGACGGCCACTGTGAACTGCCGTTGGACCCTGCCATCCTCGAGGACGGTGAGGCGCCGACTCGACAGCGACACCCGCAGCTCCCAACGGACACGGCTCAGCGACGCGTCGCGCTGCGGATCCACCCGACTTTCCCGTTGCTCGCCAGGGTGGTGATCACACCCAGCCAGCCGAAACATGCTTGACGACCTACAGAGCCGGGGCGATCCGAACGGGGTTCGGGTCGGCAGCTTCGCGAGGCGGGGCCCGGCAGGCGCCTGCGCAGCGTCGTGGTGTGCAGAACCAGCGCCACCAGCGCGCCTGAGCCGGCGGGAAGATGCGAGGACGGTCGTCCTGCTGGCGATCGCGACCTCAGCGGGGCGTAGGCCGGCAGCGTCGCGGCCCGCGTGGTGCCGCCGCCCGACGCGATCACCAATCCAGCGATGATCGGCACAGCCGGGATCAGCGCCGCGAGCGCACCGATTACACGGCGCGCGCCCATGCCACCAGTCTTTCAATCACAGTTATCGACCCACCTCGTGATCGCCGTCCGTGGAGTCCGAGAAACGTTGCGGGTTCGAGGGCTGTTACCCGATCGCACCGCTACGGGAGTGCGTTAACGGCCGATCGCCGCCCACCGTTGAGGTGGACGGCGATGGTCTCGGCCCTTCTCCGGTGGTCGCTCGGAGGTGGGGCGCAGTTAGAAGCGAACGTGCGCCGAGAGGAGCATGTGGAGGTTGTTCGCCGTGCGGTCGGGCTTGCCGGTCGAGCCGTCGGCGATCGCGGCATCGAAGTAGTGGATGCAGGTGTGGCCCGATGCGTTGGCCATGTACAGGCCGCTCGTGTCGTTGGTGCAGCGCGAGCACTTGACCCGCCTTGACCGGGATGTTGGCCGAGAACGTGTTCGGGCCGGTTGTGGTCACGGTGTGGGTCGAGCTCGAGCGGACGACCTTGAACTTGCCGCCGCCGGCCGGGCTGAGGATCCGCAGCTGTCACGTCACCGCCGACGCTGTCGGCCCGCAGGGTCCAGTTCTTCAGCGTGCCGGTGTGCTTGACGACGTCGGTCGGCTTTCCGTTGTGGAAGTTGATGTACGTGCAGTCGATCGAGGCGACGCAGACGTTCATGATCGGATTGCCGGCCGGAGTTGCCGACGGTGTTCGGTCTGGGCCAGCGCGGCCGGCGTCGCGCACAGCGACAGCGCGGCGGCGGCGGCGAGGCCGGTGAGGATTCGAGGCTTGCGCATGTGGGTTCTCCTTGATTTGCAGGTGGGCGGGTGGTGTGCCCGACACTGTGCCGGTCGGTGGACCGGCCTCCCAGGGACCCAAGGTGTGGTGTGAGCTACACCCGGGCGGCGGGCTCGCGCGGGCGCGGTCCTGGGGCGGGCCACCTGCACGCCGTCCCGCGGCGCCAGCGTGATGCCGCGGAACTGGACCTTGTCGAGCTCGGGGCTCGCCGGCTGGAGCGCCGTGCGCTGGAGCACGCGCCGCAGCACGGCACGCATCTCCATCATCGCGAAGCTCGCGCCGAGGCAGCGGCGGGTGCCGCCGCCGAACGGGATCCAGGTGTAGGTATCAGGAGCGTCCGGGCCGAGGAAGCGCTCGGGCCGGAACGATTCGGGATCCTCATACAGGTCAGAGCGATGGTGGATCATCCTGATCGACGGGTTGATCTCGACGCCGGGCGGGATCCGGTAGCCGTTGAGCTGGAACGGCTCGTTCTTGACCACGCGGCCGACGCCCGGGATCACGGGCCGGATCCGCAGCGCCTCCTTGACGACGGCGTCGAGGTACGCGTCGTCGCCCTCGAGCGCGCGCTTGTGGACCATCGGCGCGTGCAGGAGCAGGTCGAACGTCCAGGCGAGGCCGGTGGCGGTCGTCTCGTGCCCGGCCAGGAGCAGGGTGACCAGCTCGTCGCGGACCTCGCGGTCCGAGAGCCGCTCGCCGTTCTCGTCCTCGGCGAGGAGCAGGGCCGAGAACACGTCGTCGCGCTGGTCAAGGTCGGGCTCCTGGCGCCGGCGCGCGATCTCGGCGAACAGCAGCTGATCGACGGCGCGGCGGCTCTCCTCGAAGCGCCTGGCTCCCGCGCGGTCGGCCCCGAGCCGCCCGGCCGTCAGCATCGTCAGCACGAGGATCCCGCGTGGACGGGCGATCGGTTGGATCATCGCCCGCAGCCGTTCGCGCAGGTCGTCGCCGGCCGTCCCGCCCTCGTAGCCGAACACCGCGCGCATGATCACGCGCAGGGTGAGCGACTGCATGCTGCCGAGCAGCCGGAACGGCTCGCCGACCGGCCACGACTCGATCTCCTGGTCGGCCGACTCCTGGATGACCTGCTCGTAGGCCTGCATCCTGCGGCCGTGGAACGGGGGCAGCATCAGCCGTCGGTGGCGCAGGTGCTCGCCGCCGTCGAGCAGGAGCACCGAGCGCTCGCCGAGCACCGGTCCGAGCAGCGCGTTCGCCTCGCCCGCGTGCAGCTGCTCGTTCGAGCCCTGGAAGACCTCCTTGACCATGGCGGGGTCGAACAGGATCACGAAGCGACTGTCGAACAGCGTGCTGAACGTGACCGCGTTCCCGTAGCGCCGGCGGCACGCTTCCAGGAACCGCGGGCCGGCGATCAGGAAGCCCGCGGTCTGCACGACGCGCGGCAGGGCAGGGCCGGGAGGTAGCGTGCCCTCGGTTGCGCTCACCCCTGCGATGGTGTCACACGCTCAGCCGACCAGGGCCTTCAGCTTCTCGAGCGACGCGGCCGCGCCCTTCTCGGCCGACTTGGCCAGGGACTCGCCGAGTGGGCCGGACAGAGGGCCGCCGTCGAAGCTGACCTCGATCGTCACCGTCGTCGTCGCGCCGTTGGGCGCGAGCTCGAGCCTCGAGCCGAGCCGGATCCCCATCGGGCCCTCGCCGTCCCAGACCGTGCGCGTGGGGGCGATCGTCTCGGTGACGGTCCAGCTCGCCTCGCCCGGCATGCCCATGATCGTGATCTGCTCCTTGAACTTCGCGCCCGGCTCGGGCTGCGGCGGCCCCTCGGGGAAGCCCGTGTGGGTCACGTTCCATTCGCCGTAGCGGCTCATGTCGGTGGCGATTGCCCAGACCTGATCGGCCTCGGCGGGGATGTCGAGCGAGTGGGTGACAGTCGGCATGGTTCCTCCCGTTGCGTTCAGTTCCTGAGCTGCGCGAGACCGTCCTTGATCACCACGGCGTCCTGATCGGATCCGGTCTCGTAGGCGTAGCTGCCACCGCCGCCGTCCCAGATCCGGGTCGTGATCGTCTGCTCAGGCTGGAGCGTCTTGGCGAAGCGGACGGCCAACCGGGCCAGCCGCTGTGGGTCGTCCGGGCACGCGTGCTGGATGACCGCTACGGAGGTGAACGCCATCGTGCACAGGCCGTGGATGATGATCCCGGGCAGGCCCATCGACTTCGCCAAGGCGTCGTCGGTGTGGATCGGCATCGGGTCGCCAGACGCCTCGGCGTAGCGGTAGGTCTGGTCGGCGTCGAACGTCTGCGAGATCTCCGCGTCGGGCTGACGCGAGCGCAGCGACTCGTCGAACGCGTGGCCGGGCGCGCTCTCGCCGACCGAGTGCTTGGTCTGCGCACCGCGCACGAACGAGGTCATGTACTGCTCGACGAGAAGCCGGCCCTCGGCGTCATGCGTCTCCGACTTGACCGTGACCGTGACGCCCGAGGAGCGGGGGTGAAGCCCGATCGGCGCGGCGCGCGTGGTGACCGTGGTGCCGGGCAGGATCGGCGCGTGAAAATGGAAGTCCTGCTCGCCGTGCAGGACCATCATCAGAAGCTCGCCGGGGATCACCGACAGCGTGGCCTGTCCCGCCGTGGCGAAGGCGGGAACGATCGCGAACACCGGCGAGGCGAAGTCGCCGGCGATGTGCGGCGCGATTGGGTCGTTGGTGGCGGCCGCATAGGCCTGGATCCGCTCCCGCGTGACCTCGAACGGGGCCGGATCGCTCCAGGAGCCGATCGCGTCGGCGTTGAATTCATGGGTCGTCGTGCTCATCGCCGGGACGCTACCACAAACAAATCAGTCGATTGATTAGTTTTGGGTAGAGTGCGGCTCCGTGCCCGACCTTCGCTCCTCGCTCGACGGTGCGGTCCGCCTCGGTCGCCAGGCCGCGGTCGAAGTCCGTGCGCTTTCGCACATCCGGCGTGCCGGGATCATCGGCGGCGACCCGCCGGTTCAGACGATCAAGGGGCTGCGTCTCAGCGCGCAGTACGGGCAGCTCGCCAGCGCAGTGATGATCGCGGCCTTGCGCGACGCCGACAGGCCTGGGCTGATCGACGAGCTCGGCACGCTGTCGTTCGAGGAGCTGGACGCGCGCTCGAGCGCGCTCGCATGCGCGCTGCGCGCCCGCGGGCTGCGCGAAGGCGACTCGGTTGGCATCTTGTGCCGGAACCATCGCGGGCTGATCGACATCAACTTCGGCGCCGGCAAGCTCGGGGCGCGGATCCTGTTGCTGAACACCGACTTCGGCGGACCGCAGCTGCGCGACGTGTGCGAGCGCGAGGACGTTGCGCTGCTCGTGCACGACGAGGAGTACAACGCCCTGGTGGCGCCGATCGAGCCGCGGTACGGGCGTGTGCTCGCCTGGACCGACGGCGACCCGAGCCCGCTCGACTCCCTCGAGGCGATGATTTCGGGTTACGCCGGCCAGGTCCCCGCACCGCCGTCCGAGCAAGCGTCGCTGGTGCTGCTCACGAGCGGCACGACCGGCACGCCGAAGGGCGCGCCGCGGTCGGCCAGTCGTTCGTTCTCGCCCGTCGGCGCGCTGCTGTCGAAGGTCCCATATCGATCCGGCGAATCGACGTACGTGGCCGCGCCGATGTTCCACGGCCTCGGCTACACGCAGATGGCGCTGGCGGTGATCCTCGGCTCGACGACGATCTGTGAGCGGCGGTTCAAACCCGAGCGCGTGCTCGAGGCGATCGCGACGCACCGGCCGACCGCGCTCGTGGTGGTGCCGGTGATGCTGTCGCGGATCGTGAGCGCTGCTCGAGGAGCAGCCCGGCCGCCACGACACCGAGCTCGCTGCGGATCGTGTTCTGCTCCGGCGCCCAGCTCGAGGCTGAGCTCGTCCGGCGCGCTCGCGGCACGCTCGGCGAGGTCCTCTACAACTTCTACGGCTCGACCGAGGTCGCCTACGCCACGTTCGCCACGCCCGACGACCTCCGCGAGGCGCCCGGCTGCGCGGGCCGGGTCCCGCTCGGCGCGATCGTGCGGCTGTATGACTTCGACGGGCGGCTCGTGGAAGGGGTCGGCCGGACGGGGCGGATCTTCGTCGGCAACGGCTTCCAGTTCGACGGCTACACGGGCGGCGGCGGCAAGGAGGTGATCGACGGCCTGATGAGCACAGGCGACGTCGGCCACTTCGACGCTGCCGCGCGGCTGTTCATCGACGGCCGGGACGACGACATGATCGTCTCGGGTGGCGAGAACCTGTTCCCGGGAGAGGTGGAGGAGCTGCTGATCACCCACCCGGCGGTCGACGAGGCGGCCGTGATCGGCGTCGATGACGACGAGTTCGGCAAGCGGCTGGCAGCCTTCGTCGTGCTGAAGCCCGGCCGCTCGCTGAGCGAGGACGAGCGTGCGCGAGTTCGTCAAGGAGAACCTCGCCCGCTACAAGGTTCCGCGCGACGTCACGTTCCTGGACGAGCTGCCGCGCAACCCGACCGGCAAGGTCCTCAAGCGCGAGCTGCGAGAGCTCCACGCCGGTGCCTGAGCCCCTGGCCGCGCCGGCGGGCCGCCGCACGCAGGCCGAGCGTCGCGCGACCACCCGCGCCGCGCTACTCGACGCGGCACTGCAGTGCCTGATCGAGGAGGGCTACGCCGGCCTGACGACGCGGAACGTGGCCGAGCGCGCGGGTGTCTCGCAGGGGACGCAGATGCACTACTTCCCCACGCGCGCGCAGTTTGTCGCCGAGGCCGTCCGGCACGTCGCGTTCAAGCTTGCGGCCGAGCTGCGCGAGCAGGACTCGCTGCACGCGCGCAGCGACCGCCGCAGGCTCGAGGAGCTGCTCGAGCACGTCTGGGAGATCCACAAGGGGCCCGTGTTCCAGGCCACGATGGAGCTGTGGGTGGCGGCGCGCACCGACAGCGAGATCGGTACCGCGATGGACGAGGTGGCCCGCGACGTGACGCGCCTGATCCGTGAGGGCGCCGTCGAGATGTTCCCCGAGCTGATGGCCCGGCCCCGGGCGGGCGAGCTCCTCGACATGTCGCTGGCCACGATGCGCGGGTTCGCTCTACTGCGTTTCACCGGTGAGCCGGCCGACATCGAGCGGCGCTGGCGCCGCGCCCGGGCGCACCTGCTCGAGCTCTACGACCGGCTATAAAGGGCCGGTGCGCTGCGCGGTCGGACTGCCCAACGTCGGCGAGTACGGCGACCCCGAGCTACTGCTGTCGCTGGCCGAGCTGGCCGAGCGCTCGGGCTGGGACGGCGTGTTCGTCTGGGATCACGTCGCCTACCGCGACAACTGGGCCGTGGCCGATCCGTACATGGTCGTCGCGGCGATCGCGGCCCGCACCGAGCGGATACGCCTCGGCGTGCTGATCAGCCAGCTCGCCCGCCGCCGGCCGTGGAAGTTCGCCCGCGAGACGGCGACGCTCGACGCGCTCTCGCACGGCCGTCTCGTGGTTGGCGTCGGTCTCGGCTCGGCCCCGGAGGAGGACTACGCCGCGTTCGGCGAGGACATGAGCGCGCGCGCTCGCGCCGACCGCCTCGACGAGGGCCTCGAGATCGTCCTCGGCCTGTGGAGCGGCGAGCCGTTCTCGTTCGAAGGTGAGCACTATTCGGTGCGCGAGACGGTGTTCGAGCCAATCCCGGTCCAGCGCCCACGGATCCCGATCTGGGTGGCGGGGCGGTGGCCGGCGCGCCGCCCGTTCCGCCGCGCGGCCCGGTTCGACGGTGTGTTTCCGATCTTCGAGGGGCTCGGACACACCGACCGCCCGAGCCCCGAGCTGCTCAGCGACGTGGTCGAGTTCGTCCGCTCCCAGCGGGCGCCGGAGGCCGGGGCCTTCGACGTCGCGGTCGAGGCGCAGTCGGATGGTCCGGCGCCGGACCTCGTCGCCGCGTACGCCGAGGTGGGGCTGACCTGGTGGATCGAGAAGCTGGGCTGGTTCCGCGGCTCGCAGGAGATTGTGCGAGAGCGGATCGAGGCCGGGCCGCCGGCGCGATAGGGCTTCCGGCCCGGCACGGCGATCTGTCAAAGTAATTTCAAGCTTCGGGCCTATCTTGGAGCCATCACGAGAAAGGCGGAGTGATGACGCGGTATCTACGGACGGTCTCGACACGGCGGTTGCTGGCCATCATCGCCGGCCTCACGACGGCGATCATCGCCGGCACGGCGATCGCGCTGGCGGCGGCGGGAAACGGGCCCGTGCCACCGCGCAAGCCGCTCGCCCAGGCGGTCCACGGGGTCCTCGGCGCGCGAGCGGTGACCGGGATCACCGCTCGGATCACCTTCAACAACCGTCTCATCGCCGCCTCGAACTTCCAGGGCTCTGACCCGATCCTGAGTGGCGCCACCGGCCGGCTGTGGATCTCGCCCAGCACCCATCGCCTGCGGCTCGAGCTCCAGTCCGACAGCGGCGGGGGAGACGCGCAGCTCGTCGTCAACAACCGCTCGTTCTGGGTCTATGACCCCACGGCTCACACCGTGTACGAGGGAACGCTCCCGAACCACCGTGACGGGGCCACGAAGGCGAAGGCCCACAAGCTGCCCTCCGTCGCCCAGATCCAGGCCGACATCAACCGGGTTGCACGGCGAATCGATCTCTCCGGTGCGATCCCGGGCGACGTCGCCGGCCACGCGGCCTACACGGTCAGGGTCGGGCCCAAGCACTCGGCCGGCCTGCTCGGCGCGGGCGAGCTCGCCTGGGACGCGATCCGGGGTGTGCCGCTGCGGATCGCCGTCTACGCCCGCAACGACAGCCTGCCTGTGCTCGAGCTGAAGGCGACCGACATCTCATACGGCGCGGTCCCGGCATCCGACTTCAACGTCGCACCGCCGCCCACGGCGAAGGTCGTGAAGATTGCAGCGCCCACGGGCACGAATCCGACTGGCCCCAAGGCCGCCCGCGACCGCCTCCGGCACCGGTCCCATCACGAGGTGGCGGGCGTGAAGGCCGTCGCTGCCAAGCTTCCGTTCAAGCTCGACGCCCCGAGCTCGCTGGTCGGGCTGAAGCGCCGCGGCGTGGCGCTGCTCGACTGGGGCGGCACCCCGGCGGCCCTGGTCTCCTACGGTCAGAACCTGGGCGGGATCGCGGTTCTGGAGCAGACCGCGAGCAAGCATGCGATGCCGCTGAGCCATCCGCAGGGCGACCATCGCGGGTTCAGCCTGCCGACGGTCTCGATCAACGGCGCCACCGGCCAGGAGCTCGACACGGCGCTCGGAACGGTCGTCCGCTTCACCCGCAACGGTGTCGCCTACACGGTCATCGGCTCCGTGCCGCCCGTAGCCGCCGATCAGGCGGCACGGGGGCTATGAGCCCCTGGCCGCACGGACCGACTCCACTCGAGGTCCGCGGCCTCGTCAAGCACTACGGCGAGCTGACCGCGGTCGGCGGCGTCGACCTGACCGTGAACGTCGGCGACGTGTACGGCTACCTCGGCCCCAACGGAGCCGGCAAGACCACATCGCTGCGGATGATGCTCGGCCTGATCCGGCCGACCGCCGGCACCGTTCGGCTGTTCGGCCGCGACCCCCAGGAAACCGTGCACGCGCTTGAGGGGGTGGCCGGATTCGTCGAGGCGCCGACCTTCTATCCCTACCTCAACGCACGCCGCAACCTCGAGCTGCTGGCGGCCTTCGACGGCGACGGCGCGAGCACCCGGATCGACGAGGCGCTCGATACGGTCGAGCTGACCGACCGGGCCAAGGACCGTGTCGGCGGCTACTCGCACGGCATGCGCCAGCGGCTCGGGATTGCCGCCGCGCTGCTCCGAGACCCCAAGCTGCTCCTGCTCGACGAGCCGGCCACGGGCCTTGATCCCGGCGGCATGCGCGACATGCGCGTGCTGATCCGCCGCCTCGCCGACCAGGGCATGACGGTCGTGCTCTCGAGCCACCTGCTGGCCGAGGTCGAGGAGGTGTGCAACCGCGTCGCGATCGTACGGACGGGAAAGATCGTCTACGAGGGCGAGATCGCCGATCTGAAGCGCGGCGCGGGGACGACGTACCGGCTGGAGACGACCGACGACGAGCGCGCGCTTCAGGTCTGCCGGGCCCAGCCCGGGATCGCAGACGTGCGCGTCCAGCACGAGCGGATCTCGTTCACCGGCGACGACGGCGCTGTAGCCGAGCTCTCGCAGGCGCTGATCGAGGCCGGCGCGCTGATCAAGGCGCTGGCCCCGCAGACGGTCACGCTCGAGGACCTGTTCTTCTCGCTCACCGAGGGCAAGGAGGGCGAGCCGCCGGCCCCGCAGCATGCCGACACCCAGGCGGCGACGGCATGAGCAGCCCGGGCGTCGCGACCGTCTACCGCTGGGAGCTGACCAAGCTCCGCTACCAGAAGCGGACCTACCTCGGCCTCGGTGCCGCCGCGCTCGTGCCGATCCTGTTTGTCGTCGCCACCCACTTCCGGCGCGGCGGCCCCAATGACGTCCCCTTCGGCAGCTACATCCACAGCAGCGGCCTCGCGATTCCGCTCGTGATCCTGCTGTTCGGAGCGGTCTGGATGTTCCCGCTCATCACGGCGCTCGTGGCTGGCGACATCATCGCCTCCGAGGACCACAACGGAACGCTGAAGACGATCCTGACCCGTTCGCTCGAGCGCGGTCAGATCTTCGCCGGCAAGGCTCTCGCCGCCTCCACCTACGCGATCGCGGCGATCGCCCTGTGCGGGACCGTGGCGGTGATCGCCGGCAGCATCGAATCGGGGTTCAATCCGCTCACCAGCCTTTCCGGGACGGTCGTCTCGGCGCCGAAGGCGCTCGAGCTCGTGTACGTGAGCCTGCTCGTGTACCTGATGCCGATCGGCGCGATCGTGTGCATCGGCCTGATGCTGTCTGCGATCACCCGCAACAGCGCCGCCGCCGTGGTGGGAACGCTGATGATCTCGCTGCTGATCCAGCTGATCGGAATCCTCCCCGGACTCACTGGGCTGCAGCCGTACCTCCTGAGCACGCAGTTCAACTCCTGGCAGGGCCTGCTGCGCACACCCATCGACTGGGCGCCGATCATCCGCGCCGCCTGGGTGTCCGCGCTGTACGGTCTGCCCGCGCTGACCGCCGCCTACCTCGTCTTCCTGCGCCGCGACGTAGCCGGTGGATGACGCCCAGTCCCTGCGCGAGCGGGTGCTCGTGGTAGACGACGATCCGCCTCTGCGGCGCATGCTCGAGCGGACGCTTGTGGCCGAGGGCTTCGACGTCGCCACTGCTCCGGACGGGGGAGCGGCGCTGGTGGCGGCCGAGCGCGCCGCGCCGGACGTGATCGTGCTCGACGTGGCGATGCCCGGCCTCGATGGGATGGCCGTGTGCCGCCGGCTGCGCAGCAAGGGGCTGCCGACGCCGATCCTGATGCTCACCGCGCGCGACGCCGTGCCCGACCGCGTGGCCGGGCTCGAGGCGGGCGCCGACGACTACCTGGTCAAGCCGTTCGCGGTCTCAGAACTGATCGCTCGGATCCGGGCGCTGACCCGCAGGCACTCGGATCCGCAGCCGATCGCGGCCTACGCGGACCTGGTGCTCGACGTCGAGGCGCGGGCGGCCAAGCGGGCCGACCGCACGATCGAGCTGACCGGGCGCGAGACGGCGCTGCTCGAGCTGCTGCTCCGCGAGCCGGGCCGCACGATCACGCGCGAGCGCGCGATCGAGGAGATCTGGGACGGTGCCGCCGAGGCAAACGTCGTCGACCGCTACGTCACCCGCCTGCGCCGCAAGCTCGGCACGCCGCCGCTGATTCGCACGATCCGCGGGGCCGGCTTCGCGCTGCGTGCGTGAACCGCGATCAGCCGGCCGTGAGAAGGACGTCTGCCTCCTCCTGCGGGACCGCGGGGCTGAACAGGAAGCCCTGAGCGCCGTCGCACCCCAGTTGCTTGAGCTGGGCGAGCTGGAGGTCGGTTTCGACCCCTTCGGCGACGACGCGCATCCCGAGCGCGTGGCCGAGCTCGACCACGGCGCCGACGACGTTGGCGTCGCTGGGGTCGCTGCCCAGCGAGCTGACGAAGCTCTCATGGATCTTGATCGTGTCGATCGGCAGGCGCCGCAGGTTGGACAGCACCGATGAGCCGGTGCCGTAGTCGTCGATGGCCAGGCGGACGCCAATCGCCTTCAATCCCTGCATGACTCTGATCGACGCCTCGGGATCATGCGCGATCGCCTGCTCGCTCACCTCGATGCAGAGCGCGTCCGGGCTGGCGCCCGTCGTCTCGATCGCGCGGGCGAGCATGCCCAGGAGGCCGGCGTCCTCGAGCTCGAGTGGCGACAGGTTGACCGACACCGTGACCTCCGGCCGTGTCTGGCGCCAGCGACAGATCTGGCGCAGCGCCTCCTGGATCACGAACTCGTCGATCGGCTGGACCATGCCGGTCTCCTCGGCAAGGGGGATGAACTCGTCCGGCGTCATCAGGCCGCGGTCCGGGTGCTCCCAGCGAACCAGTGCCTCGAAGCCGACCACGCCGACATGGCCGTTGAGCGAGATCCTCGGCTGGTAGTGGACCCGCAGCTGCGAGCGCTGGACGGCCTCGCGCAGGGCCGATTCGAGCTCGAGCCGGTCCGCCGCCCGTTGGCGCGAGGCATCGTCGAACAGCTCGTAGCGCGAGCGCCCGAGCTCCTTGGCCCGGTACATCGCCGCGTCGGCCTCGCGGATCACCGTCTCGCGCGGGATCGAGGGATCGGTCACCATCGCGATCCCGATGCTCACGGTGATCGACTCCTCGCCCTCGTTGATCCGGATCGGTGCCGCCGCGGCGCTGCTGATCCGCTCGGCGATCCGCACGACCTCGCGTTCGGAGGACAGGTCCTCGAACAGCAGCGTGAACTCGTCGCCGCCGAACCGGGCTACCGTGTCCATCGGCCGCAGCATCGCGCGCAGGCGTTCGGCGAGCTCCGCCAGCAGCCGATCGCCGGCCGTGTGCCCGAGCGAATCGTTGACGTCCTTGAAGTTGTCCACGTCAAGAAACAGCACCGCCACCGTCCCGTTGGTCCGGCGCGAGCGGTCGAGCGCGACGCCGAGCCGGTCCAGGAACAGCGCCCGGTTGGGGAGGCCCGTGAGCGGATCATGGAGGGCCTGGTGAACGAGCCGCACCTCCGTGCGCTTGCGTTCGATCGCGTAGCGAACGGCGCGGCTGAGCAGGGCCGGGAAGATCTCGGACTTGACCAGGTACTCCTGCGCGCCGCGCCGGATCGCACCGAGCGCCTGCTCGGGATCGTGGGCCTCGGCGAGCACGATGATCGCGACCTCTGGCGCCGCCGAGCTGAGCTGCTCGATCGCACCCAGCGGGTCGTCAGCCTGCGTGGAGAGGTCGATCAGCACGCAGCTGGCGTTGCGGTCGAGCAACTCCTGCGTCGCGTCGGCCAGTCGCTGCGTATTTGCGAGCACGAGCCCGTTGTCCCAGGTGGCACGAAGCACCTCGCCGATCATGATCGCCGTGCGAGCGTCGTCCTCGATAAGAAGCACCCGTGCCGGCTCATCCAAGCCGTGCGCGTCCTGGCGCAATTTCCCCCTTTAGCTGGTAAAGGCTCGTATTTCTTATCAAAAATTGCCTACCGCGTTAAGTCACACCTGATTCTGGAGTTGGTTGCTTGCGCAAATTCCACCTGAAAGCGCGGAGTCTGCGTGGCCGGCTGATGGTGGCCGCGGCGGCGTCGATCCTCACCGCGGTGGCGCTGTTCGCGGTCGTCACGGTCGCGCTCGTCGGCCACGAGCTGCGCAGCTCGCTCGACACAGCCCTGCGCGATCGTGCTCAGCAGGTTGCTCAGCTGGCCGTGTCGGCTCCGGCCGTGCTCACCAGTCCGGGGGCGCTCGAGAGCCCCGTCTCAGGGCGGCAGATCGCCGTCCAGGTGATCGACGCGCGGGGGCGGATCATCGCCCGCTCACTGACCCTCGGCGCCAGCCTGCTGCCGCAGGACAACGCGGCGCGGGCGGCTCGCCTGAAGGGCAGGGCGCAGTTCGAGAACATCGAGCTGTCGTCGAGGCGGTTCCGGATGTACGCGGCCCCAATCGCGCTGGCCGGCGGCCCCGCGGCGGGCGGGGCGGTGCTCGTCGCCTCCGACACCACCGACATCGGTCGCACCGTGCACCACCTCGGCTTTGTGCTCGGGCTGATCGGGGCGGTGATGGCGCTCGTGGCGGCGTTCGTGGCCGGCGCGCTGACTCGGCGCGAGCTCCGGCCGCTGCGGCGGCTCGCCGACGAGGCGGGCGAGATCGAGCGCACCGCGGACCCGTCGCGCCGGCTCGGCGAACCGCAGGACGCCGACGAGATCGGTCAGCTGACCGGGGTGCTAAACCGGATGCTGGCCTCGCTGGAGGACTCGCGGGCGAAGGAGCGCCGCTTCCTCGCCGACGCCTCACACGAGCTCCGCACGCCGGTGACCACGCTGCTCGGCAACGTCGAGTACGCCGCCCGCCACGGCGCCGATGAGGAGCTGGTCGGCGAGCTGCGCGCCGACGCCACCCGGCTCGCCCGGCTGGTCGACGACCTGCTCGTGCTCGAACGCTCGGCCGGCGCCCAGCCCGAGGCCGAGCCGCTGCGGCTCGACGAGCTCGTTCGCGGGGTCGCCGAGGCCCACGCTGAGCGCGACGGACGCGTGCGGCTCGGAGTCGTGGACGAGGTGCGCGTGCGCGGCGACGAGGAGGCTCTGCGTCGCGCGCTCGAGAACCTGGTCGAGAACGGGCTCGTCCACGGCCCGCCAGACGGGGCCGTGGAGATCAGCCTGCGGGAGGACGGCGATCGCGCCGAGCTGACCGTCCGCGACGACGGAGCCGGCCCCGAGCCGGGGCAGCGGGAGCGGTTGTTCGAGCGCTTCTGGCGCGGCCCGGAGGCGGGGCAGCGACCCGGATCAGGTCTCGGCCTGTCGATTGTGGCTGCGATCGCCGAGCACCACTCCGGGGGCGTGAAGGTCGACGGATCAGCCTTCACGATCGAGCTTCCGGCCCTGTAGGCAGGCCGACCACATGGACGAATTCTCATACTGCTCTTACTGAAACGTGATGCTCTTAGGCGAATACTGTGGACGTGATCGGCGCACAGCATCAGATGACGCGGCGCAGCAAATCGCTCGCCCAGCTCGAACGTGATGCGGCCATCGCCCGGGTCACCCGGGCCCGGCGGTGGGCGCTCCTCGGCGCCGCCGCCCTGACGGCCGGCTTCGCGGCTCTCGTCTCGGCGATCGCGCCGGGCCGCTCGCTCGGCGCCAAAACGCGAGCGACCGCCTACGTGGCGCCACGCTCGGCCCCCAGGCACGAGTCCGCCCACCTGCAAATGCCGCCGCTCGCCTCGGCCGGCGACCTCGGACTCCAGGGACCGTCGAGCGCGCCCCAGCCGGCGGCCGCCCCGACGCCCGCTCCCGCCCCGCAGCCATCCTCGCCCGCCCCGGCACCGTCAGCACCGAGCCCGGCCGCCGCCGCCCCGGCACCGCAGCCCCAGCCCGCCCCGGCCGTTTCCGGCGGGTCATGAACGACCCCTGAGCGGCGACCATGCCCACCTCTGAAAGCAGCGTCAGCTTCCCGGCGCTCGGCAGCATCGCGGTGCTCTTCGTGAGCGAGCCGTCTCGGCTCGAGCGAGCGCGCGAGGCGGTTGAGCACACCGTGACGGAGTTCGACCTCGCGTGCTCGCGCTTTCGCGAGGACTCCGAGCTCTCGGCCGTGAACGCCGGGGCGGGTGAGGCCGTTGCGGTCGGACCGGTGCTCCGCGACGCGGTCCTCGAGGCGCTCCGTGCGGCCCGGCTGACCGACGGCGACGTCGACCCCACGGTCGGGCGCTCGCTCGTGGCGCTCGGCTACGACCGTGACTTCGATCAGCTCGCCACGCCCGAGGCCCGGGCCAGGGAGATCACGATCGTCCCCGTCCCCGGCTGGCGCACCGTTCAGGTCGACACCCGAGCCTCGACCGTGCGCGTGCCGAGCGGCGTGATGCTCGACCTCGGCGCCACCGCCAAGGCGCTCGCCGCCGACCGCGCCGCGGCCGCGGCGCACGAGCTTGCCGGATGCGGGGTACTCGTGAGCCTCGGCGGCGACATCTCGATCGCCGGTCAGGCGCCCGGGAACGGATGGCGCGTCCGCGTCACCGATGACCACCGAGCCGGTGTCGAGGCCCCGGGGCAGTGGATAACGCTCCGCTCCGGGGGGCTGGCCACATCGAGCACCACCGTGCGTCGCTGGCACACTGCCGGGCGGACCGCGCACCACCTCGTCAACCCCGCCAACGGCCGGCCGCTTGCCACTGCGTGGCGCACGGTCAGCGTGTGCGCCGCCAACTGCCTCGACGCCAACATCGCCACGACGGCAGCGATGGTCCGCGGTGAGCGCGCGGTGGCCTGGCTCGAGTCGCTCGAGCTTCCCAGCCGGCTCGTCGGGGTCGATGCCAGCGTCCGCCATCTGGCTGCCTGGCCGTCCGACGGCGACGACCTCGCAGCGGTCAGGGAGCCGACGCCCGTGTTCGCGGGAGGATCTCCCCGGTGACCAGCGTGATCGCAGCCGCCGGGCCCAGCGCCTACTGGTACCTGGCCCGCGGGACCGGCGCGGTGTCGCTGCTGCTGCTGACGATCAGCGTCGTGCTCGGGATCCTCGGTTCCCTGCGCTACGCCGCGGCGCCGCGCTGGCCGCGATTCGCGATCGACTCGCTGCACCGCGATGTGTCGCTGATGGTGCTGGCCCTGCTCGTCGTCCACATCATCACGAGCGTCCTCGACAGCTTCGCCCCGATCAAGATCACCGACGCGGTGATCCCGTTCGCGTCCGCCTACCGGCCCCTCTGGATGGGGTTTGGCGCTCTGTCGTTCGACCTTCTGATCGCGCTGGTCGTGACCAGCCTCCTGCGCCGCCGCCTCGGCTACGGCACCTGGCGTGCGGTTCACTGGCTCGCCTATGCGGCCTGGCCCGTGGCGGTGTTCCACGGCCTCGGCACCGGCAGCGACACGAAGGTGTGGTGGATGCTGCTGCTCACGGCGGCGTGCGTCGGGGCGGTGGTCGTGGCCGTGCTCGTGCGGATCGCCCGCGCCGACCCTGACGGTGGTTTCCGGGCCCCGGCGGTCGTGCTCAGCATCGCCGTGCCGATCGTCCTCGTGATCTTCACGGTGGCCGGACCGCTGGCGCCGCACTGGGCGCGCCGCGCCGGCACCCCGGCTCACCTGCTCGGCAAGACGTTCACGCCCGTCGCCGCGCGCGTGCCGACGGCGCCGGCGCAGGCGCAGGCCACGAAGACGCTCAAGGCGCCGTTCTCGGCCCGCGTCGACGGCAAGGTGACGCAGACGCCGGAGCCCGGCGGCGCGATCGTCGACCTCGCGCTGCGCCTCAGCGGCGGGGCGCGAGGGCGGCTGCGGATCAGGCTCGCCGGCGCGCCGATCGGCACCGGCGGCCTGTCGATGACCGGGAGCCAGGTCGACCTGCTGGCCGCTGGGATGCCCGCCGTGATGGAGGGGAGAATCATCTCGCTCGAGGGCGAACACTTCGATGCCCACGTGGCCAGCATCAACGGCAACTCGCTCAACCTCCATGCCGTCCTGAACATCGATCAGAGCACCGGGAGCGTGAGCGGAACACTCCACGCGACGGACGGGGGCGGCTGATGGCGGTCAGCTACGACGCCGGCCCGAGTGGCCTGCCGCGGCTCCTCGCCGGGCTGCAGCCGACCGGCGAGGTGATGACGCTCGCTGACCATGAGCGCGCGCACGGACCGCTCCCGCGGCCCTCGGCGCACGAGCTGATCGACGCCGTCGAGGGCAGCGGCCTGCGCGGACGCGGTGGAGCCGACTTCCCGGCCGCCCGCAAGCTGCGCGCGGTCGCCGAGCGGCGCGGCACGTGCACGGTGGTCGTCAACGGCAGTGAGACCGAGCCGGCCAGCAACAAGGACCGGCTGCTGCTCTCGCGGCTCCCGCACCTCGTGCTCGACGGTGCCGTGCTCGCCGCGCGGGCCGTCGGCGCCCGCGAGGTGATCGTCAAGGTGGGCGAGACCGCCAACGCGCAGTTGCGCGCGCTCGAGGGCGCGATCGCGGTCCGCAACGGAGACGGCGTGGACTTCCAGCTCGCCGCCGGCCCCGAGGGGTACGTGATGGGCGAGGAGAGCGCCGTCGTCCACTACCTCAACGGTGGCGCCGCGATCCCGACCTTCATCCCGCCGCGGCCGTTCGAGCGCGGCTACCGGGGCCGACCGACACTGATTCAGAACCCCGAGACGCTGGCTCAGATCGCGCTCGTCGCCCGCTACGGCGACCACTGGTATCGCGAGCTCGGGACCGAGGCCGATCCGGGATCGGCGCTGGTCACGATCTCCGGCGCGGTCGCGGCTCCCGGCGTCTACGAGCTTGCCTTCGGGACGCCGATGACCGATCTGCTTGCCGCCGCCGGCGGCTCGATCGAGCCACTCCAGGCGCTGCTGGTCGGCGGCTACTTCGGCACCTGGGTCGACACGTCGCGGGCCTTCCAGCTGCGGCTCGCGCGCGAGGACCTGCGCTCCGTAGGCTGCTCGCTCGGCTCCGGCGTGCTGATCGCGCTCGGCGAGAGCTCGTGCGGCCTGCACGAGAGCGCGCGCGTGATCGACTACCTGGCCCGCCAGTCGGCCGGCCAGTGCGGGCCGTGCGTGTACGGGCTGCGCGCGATCGCCGACGCGGTCGGCGCGCTCGCCGACGGCGTCGCCCACGAGCGCGAGCGAGACCGCGTGCTGCGCTGGACCTCCGAGGTCAACGGTCGCGGCGCGTGCCACCACCCCAACGGCGCGGCCCGGTTCGTCGAAAGCGCGCTCGACGTGTTCGGCGATGAGATCGAGTGGCACCGCAACTCGCGCTGCGTCGCCCCGGCCGCAGGCCTGCCGGTCGACCGTGACCGGCGCCACCCGACGGCCGAGCACCGCAAGGTCAGAGCGGGTGCCCGATGAGCGCCCGCCTGCGCGTCAACCCGGTCATGTGCGAGGCGCACGGGATGTGCGCCGAGCTGCTGCCCGAGCTGATCCGCCTCGACGACTGGGGCTATCCGATCATCGACGAAGCCGATGTGCCGCCCGAGCTCGTCGGCCTGGCTCGCAAGGCCGCGGACGCGTGCCCGACTCTGGCCCTGCTGCTCGACGAGGACCGCCGGCGCTGAGCTAGGGCCGGCGGGGTCCGGCATGCCAGAATGCCGGGGACTGGTCGCGTCCGGACCGGCTTACTGGGGGTCCCATGGTCATCTGCGAGCGCTGCGGCACAGAGAGCCCGAGCGGCTTTCGCTTCTGCGGGGCGTGCGGGGCGGCGCTGCCGGCGGATGAGCGTCGCGGCGGGACGAGGAAGGTGATCACCGCGCTGTTCTGCGACATGGCTGGTTCGACCGCGCTCGGCGAGCGGCTCGATCCGGAGGTCCTGCGCAACGTCATCAACCGCTACTTCGAGTCGATCAGCGAGACGATCGAGCGGCACGGGGGGACGGTGCAGAAGTTTGCGGGCGACGCGGTGATGGCGGTGTTCGGAATCCCGCAGGTGCACGAGGACGACGCGCTGCGCGCGGTCCGCGCCGCGGCCGAGATCCACGGCAGCATGCCCTCCCTGGCCAATGAGGTCGGGGTCGAGCTGCGCTTCCGGACCGGGATCAACACCGGCCTCGTGCTCACGGACGAGGGGCGCTCGCTGGCGCTGGGGGATCCGGTCAACGTCGCGGCTCGGCTCGAGCAGGCCGCTGCGCCCGACGAGATCCTGCTCGGCCACGAGACCCTCAGGCACGTGCGTGACGCGGTCGAGGTCGAGGATCTGGATCCGCTCAGCGTCAAGGGGAAGTCCGAGCCGCTCCGCGCCTTCCGGCTGCTGAGCGTCGATCCCACCGCCCCGGGGCTGGCCCGGCGCTTCGACGTCGACCTGATCGGCCGCGAGCGCGAGCTCGGCCTGCTCCGCAACACCTGGGAGCGGGTGATCGCCTCGTCGGGCTGCCGCCTGCTCACACTGATCGGGCCGGCGGGCGCGGGGAAGTCGAGGCTGGCCTCGGAGCTGCTGGGCGAGGCGCAGGAGCGTGCGACGATTCTCAGCGGCCGCTGCCTGCCCTACGGCGAGGGGATCACCTTCTGGCCGCTGATCGAGTCGATGGCCGGCCTCAGCGAGGAGGCCGAGCCGGTTCGCAACCGTCTCGCTGCCGGGGGCGTGGCGACCCCCGAGGAGCTGTTCATGGAGGTGCGGCTTCTGCTCGAGTCGCTGGCCCGCCGCCGTCCCGTGATCCTCAATCTCGACGACCTCCAGTGGGCCGAGCCGATGCTGCTCGAGCTGCTCGAGCACGTGGTCCTGATCTCGCGCGGGGCCCCGATCCTCGTCCTCTGCACGGCGCGCCCCGAGCTGCTCGAGGAGCGGCCGGACTGGGGCCGGGGGTCGGACAACGCGAGCGAGCTCGTGCTCGATCCGCTGCGCAGCGAGGAGTGTGAGCGGCTGTTGGACGAGCTCGGCGGCGACCTCGACCCGGAGGCGCGGGCGCACGCGATCCGGACCAGCGAGGGGAACCCGCTGTTCCTCCAGGAGATGGTCGCGTTTGCGCGCGAGCGCGTGGGCGACGCCATCCCCCCGACGATTCAGGCGCTGCTGGCCGCGCGCCTGGAGCGCCTGGCCGCGCCGGAGCGGAGCCCGCTCGAGCGGGGCGCGGTGGAGGGCCAGGTGTTCCACCGTTCCGCCGTCAGCGCGCTCGGCGCGGGGGAGCATGAGGATGACGTCGCGGCGCGACTCGACGCGCTAGTGCGCAAGGATCTGATCCGACCCCATTCCGGCACGCCGCTCGGCGGGGACGCATTCCGCTTCCGCCACCTGCTGATCCGCGACGCCACCTACGAGCGCCTCCCGATGGCCACTCGCGCCGAGCTGCACCAACGCTTCGCAGCGTGGCTCGAGGAGGTCGCCGGGGGCCTGCTGGAGCTCGACGAGATCGCGGGATGGCACCTCGAGCAGGCGGTCCGCTACGAGCGCGAGCTGCAGCGGGAGGCCCAGCCCGGTCTCGCTCGGCGGGCTGCGGATCACCTGTACGCGGCCGGCCGGAGGGCCGGTGAGCGAAGCGACGCCGCCGCGGCCGGCAACCTGCTGGGGCGTGCGCTCGAGCTGATGCCCGCGGGTGAGCCCGATCGCGGCTGGATCGCGCTCGCGCTGTCCGAGCGCCTGATCGAGACCGGCGAGCTGGGCCGTGCCGACGAGCTGCTCGCGCTCGCCGAGGCGATGCCCGAGCTCTCGGCGGCGGCCGCTCTCGACCGGCTCGAGTGGCTCGTCCTGGCCCAGCCGGACCGGGCCGCGCAGGCGATCGACGCTCGGCTCCCGGAGCTGCTCGAGCGCCTGGCGCAGACCGGCGGTGACCGCGGCCTGGCGAAGGCGCACATGCTGTTCTTCTGGCGCCACTGGGCGGCCAACAACGCGAGGCTCGCCGCCGCCGAATCCCGCCTTGCGGCCGCGCACGCGCACGCGGCCGGGGATGGCGGACTGCGCGCACGCGCGCTCGGCTGGCACATCGCCACCCTCATGTACGGTCCCGAGGATGCGGACGCGATCGCAAGCGCGCTAGACGCGATTGCGCGCGAGGAGCCGGGGCCCTACCTGGCCGCGTGCGTGGAGCTGGGCCGAGCCGAGGTCGAGCGCCTGCGCGGCGCGTTCGAGCGCGCGGTGGAGCTGACCGACCGGGCATTCGAGGCCTTCCGCGGGCTCGGCATGCGGCTGATGGCCGCCGGCTCCCGGCAGCTGCGCGCGAGAATCGAGCTCTCGCGCGGCGACGCCACCGCCGCCCGCGAGCTGCTGCTCGACTGCGACCGGGTTCTCTCGCAGCTCGGCGAGCGCTCACTGCGATCGACGACGCAGGCGCTGCTCGCGCGCACGTGCGAGCTGATCGGCGACGCAGCCGCGGCGCGGGCCGCACTCGGGTTGGCCGAGGAGCTGGCCGCGCCCGAGGAGGTCACCGTGCATGCGATCACGTCCGAGGTGGGCGCCCGCCTCGCGCTCGCCGACGGCGAGCCAGAGGCGGCGGAGCGGCTGGCCCGGAGCGCGATCGAGTACGCCGCGATGACCGACTTCGTCGCCTTCCAGGCCGACGCCCGGCTTGGGCTCGCCCGCGTGCTTGACGGCATCGGCCGTCGCGACGAGGCGCTCGTCGAGGCCGCCACCGCCGCGGAGCTCTACGCGACGAAGGCCGACGGCCCGGGGAGCGCCGCGGCCGGCGCGCTCCGCCGGGTGCTCGAGGACGGCTAGTGCCGGATCAGACCGGCCAGTGGTAGGCGATCGCGATGATGTCGACCTCGTCGATGTCGAGATCCTCCACGTCGGCCGGCCCCGCGGGGAGCACGAAGTGAACGCGGTTGTCGGTGTTCTCGTGGATCTCGATCTCGACCTCGTCGGAGATCGTCAGGCCGGCGTCGCGCAGCACGCCCTTCGGGTCTTCGAGCAGCTGGCGTCGGAAATCGTCGTCGACCGTGGCCTGCGCGACGACGCCCTGCAGGATCTCGTAGCCCCGGTTGTCTCGAGGATCGGTGCTCACCTCAAGGCTCCTTTCTGTTGATGATCGCTCCGTCGCGCCGACGGACGCGGGCTGAGTGAAAACGGCGAAAGCATCGCGGCCAGCTGCTCCTCGGACGGGTGGCCCGGCGAGGCGCAGCGGATCTGCGCTGTGCGGAAGCACGCCCGGGCGATCTCGGCCCGGTCGCTCGCCGGCAGCGTGGCGAAGAAGGCGACCGCCTGCTCAACGTGCTCGAGGTCGAGGTCGGTCGCGTGCGCCCGCAGGCCGGACGTCGCATCGACGCCGGGGGGAAGGATCTCGCCGAGGGTCGTGAACCAGTCGTGGGGAACACGGATCGCGTGGCGCTCCATCGCATGGATGTAGCCGAGGAAGCCGACCGGTTCCGGGGCGGCGAGGGCGTCGTGCGCGAAGGCGATCAGGCTCACCGCGACCGGATCCGGCGCCACCGCGGCGACCGCTCGCTCGGCCTCGTAACCAAGCGCGTGGAGATCGTCGAGGGGGAACCGGTCGTGCCCCTCCTCGCCGTCCAGCCGGGCGGCCGCGAAGGCCGCGAGGTCGGGCCGGTCGACCTCGTCGTAGCGGCCGACGCTGTCGCGCAGGAGTCCGACGCTGTGATGGGCGATGTACCACTGATTGACGAGATCCCAGGCCCAGCGCACGGCCGTCATCGGCGGCGGTGCGGGCGGGGGAGCGCCGCGCTCGGCGGCCGCGATCGCCCCGTCGAGCAGCCTGGTCGTCGTCTCGGGCGTGGCCTCGAGCGACGACGACATCGGTCGGTCAAGGCCGAACGCCCCGAGCTGGTGATTCTGGAGCCACGCCCTATCCGCCGACGCCACGAGGAGTCCGCGGGGCCCCAGGTCCACCCATTGCACCGGCACGGTGGAAACCCTACGAGGGGCGTCGGCGCGGGTCAAGCCGATCGCCGGGGGCAGTTCTCAGGGGTGGGAGAACGCCGTGACCCGCGCAAACGTGACGCGCACGGGGCGGATGTGCATCGCCTGCCAGCAGGCCGGGCCGTTGTGGCAGTTCTCGAGCGCGACGAGGTCGGCGTGGAGCTGGGCGCGCGTGGCCTGGGAGAGGAACCGGGCCAGGTTGTGCAGCTCGAAGGGGTCCTGGCGGAGGTTGTAGAACTCGCGCTCGCCATCGACGTACTCGACGTACAGGAAGTCCTTCGTGCGCATCGCCTCGTAGCTCAGCGGGTTGCCGCTGGCCGGCTCCTGGAAGTCAGGGTCGGCCGGTGCCTGGTGCGGACCGTGGTGCTCGATCAGCACCGCGTTTCGCCAGTGGTGCTGGCGCGCGCCGAGCAGCAGCGGCACCAGGCTGTGCCCGTCGTTCTGTAGCGAGGTTCCACCGATCGCGGCGAACGTCTTGGCGAGGTCGATGTTCTCGGCCAGGGCGTTCGTCGAGGTGCCCGGCGGCACGCCCGGGCCGACGACAACCAGCGGCACATGGATGTCGGTGTCGAACGCGGTCAGCTTGCCCGGCATCAGGCGGTACTCGCCGGTGTGCAGCCCGTTGTCGGAGCTGAACACGATGTAGGTGTTGTTGCTGAGCCCGTCGGCCGCGAGCACCTGCTCGATCTCGCCGATCATCCGGTCGACCGCCTGGACCGACTGCGCCCGCTTGCGGAACACGCGGTTGATCTGCGCAATCTGGCCGGCTCTCAGCGGCGGGCGCCGGCGCAGCCAGCTCGGCGCATGCGTCGGCAGCCGGTCGAAGTTCGGCGGTTCGGGCGCGCGCAGGCCCGGGAAGTCGTGCCGGTCGCGCGGGGCGGGCACGTACGGCGAGTGGGGAGCGAACGTCGCCAGCTCGAGGAAGAAGGGGCGGCCCGCCTCGGCCGAGCGGTTGATGAAGTCGATTCCGCGGCCGGCGATCACATCGGTCAGGTAGTTCGACGGCTGACGTCCATGGAACTGGAGCTCGCCGTCCGAGTTGAGGATGTAGTCGAACTCGGGATAGCCGTACCCGGCGGCGTCCCACTGCGCCCAGCCCGGCGGCACGTAGTTCGACGGGACATTGGCCGCGGTGCCGTCGTGGGCGGCGCCCTTCGTCTGCAGGTAGCCGTTGAGGTATTTGCCCATCAGCGCGGTTCGGTACCCGGAGTGCCGCAGTGTCGTCGCGAACGTGTGGCGCTCCTCACCGCGCTGGTAGAAGACCTTGAACCCGCCGTGCGGGCCCGTGTTGCCGAGCACGTGTGTGTCGTGGGGGAAGTTGCCGCTGAAGATCGACGCGCGGGACGGGCAGCACAGCGAGTCCGAGACGAAGTAGTCGTTGAATGTGAGGCCGCCCCGCTCCATCGCCAGCACGTGTGGCATGTAGCGCAGGAGATCCATCGACAGGTCGTCGGTGAGCACGAAGACGATGTTCGGGCGGCCGTCGTGAACGGCGGGGATGGGGTGCCCGGCGATCGTCGGCAGCGAGGTTCCGTGGTCGCCGCGTCCGGAGAGCGCCACGCCGGCTGCGGCGCTGATGCAGGCGATCGCCGCGACGAGGAGGATCACCGGGCCACGCCGAAACCGGCGCCGTGCCGGCGGGTGGCCTGGCCGCGGGCGGCGTGGCGGCTCCCTGCGGCCCCTGGGCGGAGGCTGACTGCTCATCGCGGCGACGCCGGCTCACATGGCGGTCCCGGCTCGGCCGGGGGGGCCTGGGGCTCGCGCAGTTCGCGCTGCATCCAGGCCACGTCACGCCAGGCACCGAACTTGAAACCGATCCGCCGGTACACCCCGACCTCGGTGAACCCGAGCGCGTTGTGGAGGCTGACGCTGGCCTCGTTGGGCAGCGTGATCCCCGCGCAGGCGACGTAAAAGCCCTGTTCGGCGAGCTCTGAGAGCAGGTCCTCGTACAGTCTGCGGCCGACGCCCCGCCGATGGTGCGTGGGCGATACGTACACGGTCACATCGGTTGCCCACCGGTACGCGGAGCGCTCCCGGTGCGGCGAGCCGTACGCGAAGCCGATCGTCTCGCCGTCATCCTCGGCCACGAGCCACGGATGCGTCTGGGTCAGGCGAGCTATCCGCTGCGCGAACTCCTGCTCGTCGGGGACGCGCTCCTCGAACGAGATCACGGAGTCGCTCACGAACGGGCCGTAGATGGCCGCGCAGGCCGCGGCATCGCGATGAGCATCTGCATGGCGGATGAGCATGGTCTACCTAGATGAACGCAATCTGAAAGGTCGCGCGCCGGGCGGCCACTCCGGTACGCCTGGGGGTGACGGCTCGGTCACCGACGCACGGCCAGGGCCTCCGCGTCCTGTCCCGCGCCGGATCAGGCTACAGCACGGCTGCCGACGATCGCCCCGATCAGCCGGCGCAGCGCGGCCGGGTCCTCGAGCGGGAGGACGCTGTCCGGCATCAGCACGAAGCTGGCTCCGAGGCGGAGCCCGAGCTCGGCCAGCACAGCAGGGTCAGCGTCGACGAGCTCACCCGCGTCCTGGCCCTCGCGGACCAGGCCGATCAGGAAGTCGCGCACCATTCGGAACACGGCGCTGCCGTCCCGCGTCAGCTCGAGCAGCAGCGCCTCGGGCTCGACCGCGGCCAGCCGCGCCAGCAGCGGGTGCTCGCGGATCACCTGCAGGGTGGCCACGAACAGCGCCGCCATGCGCTCGTCGGCCTCGCCCTGATCCGGGATCGCGGCGGCGATCCGAGCCAGGCAGCGCCGGCACTCGCGCACGGCCAGCGCGTCGACGAGTGCCGACTTGGAGCCGAATCGCCGGTAAACCGTCATCCGCCCGACCCCGGCCCGGCGAGCGACGTCGTCCATCGTCAGGTGGCGCAGTCCGGAGGCCGCGGCCAGCGCGAGCGCGGCGTCAAGGATCCGGGTCGAGATCGCGTCGTCGGCGGTCCGCACCTCGGGGTCGAAGGCGAGCGCGAGCAGCCTGGCCGTCTCGGCGGGCACGGTCCTCCTAGGCGGCGGCCGCCGCCGCGCCGCTGGTTCTCGCCGCGCCCGCGCCGAGCGGCCCGCGGGCGATCGCCCTGCGGCGCCAGCGCAGCTGCGCCGGTCCCATCACCCGAAGTCGCGCCGGCAGCACCGGTTCGAGCCCTCGGCTCAGGCGTCCGAGCGTGCGGAACGCGCTCTCGTCGGCCCGCGTCCACGGGATCCCCAGCCGCTGACGCAGGCGCGGCTCCATCAGACCGACGCCGCCGAGCCACAGCGCGCGTCCCGCCGGCGCCCTGGCGGCCCGCCAGAGCGCGTCGGGAATGGGGCCGGGCGGGCGCGCGGCCCGGCTCACCGACCGCAGCACGCGGTCGACCGACTCGGTCCGCTCGAGCTCGCCGTCAACCACTCGGCGAAGTAGCGGCGAAAGCCCGCCCAGTCCTCGGGCAGGTCGCCGTCGCGCACCCCGATCAGGCGGCCGAGGCCGCGGTACTCGCGGTAGAAGGTCTCGAGCTCGGCCCCGCTCATCGGCCGCCCGAAGTGGCCGTGCCCCGCGACGTAGCTCTCGAGCAGCGTGGCGTGCACCCACGCGTAGGCGCGCGGCTCGAGCGCGTAGTAGCGCTGCCCGTCGTCGCGCGTGCCCTGAAAGCCCTTGTGGATCGCGCGCAGTCGGCGTCCGGCCGGGATTGCGTCGGCGCCGCCGTAGACGAGCAGGCTCACGTAGTCCAGCGTGCGCACCAGCCGGTCCCAGGGCCGCCGCTCGAAATCCGAGTAGTCGCGCACGCCGGCCCCGACGGTCGGATGCGCGACCTGCAGCAGCAGCGGATAGAGCATCACCGCGTACAGCCTCACGTCGCTGGCGAACCGCCAGGTGACGGATTCCGGTCCGACCAGTAGCTGCTCGATCTCGGCCTCGCTCGGGAACAGCGCTGCTGTCATCTCTCGGCACCTCCCATGGTACGCAGAATGCAGATATCGTACCACCCGTACCACCCCACCACCCTCACCAAGTGCCAAAGTACGCGCGGCCCCACGAACCGGAGAGAGCGATGAACATCCAGACCCTGACCGACGAGCAGCGCGCGTTCGTCGAGACGATTCGAGACTTCGCGCGGCGGGAGTGCGGAACGCGCGAGCAGCGCGACGCGCTCACCGACAACGGGCGAGAGCCGCACAACCAGGCGATGTACGAGCGGATCGCCGATCTGGGCTGGCTCGGCGTGGCGATCGACGAGGCCTACGGGGGCTCGGGCGGCGGGGCGACCGATATGTGCCTGCTGTGCGAGGAGTTCGCGCGCGGGCAGATCCCGATGGGCTTCTTCCCCGTGAGCATGATCACCGCCGGCGCCGTGGACCGGTTCGGATCCGACGACGCTCAAGCAGGAGCTGCTGAGCGGGATCGTGCACGGACGCGTAGAGGCGATCGCGATGTCCGAGCCGGAGGCCGGCTCCGACGTCGGGAACCTCTCCTGCCGGGCCGAGCGCGTCAACGGCGGCTACGTGATCAACGGGCAGAAGACGTGGATCACCGCAGCGCACGCCGCCGACCACATCCTGCTCGTGTGCCGCACCAACCGGACCGGCAACAAGCACGAGGGGCTGAGCATGATCTCGGTGCCGACCGGCTCGGAGGGCATCGAGGTTCGTGGGATCGAGACGATGGGCGGCCGCGAGGTCAACGACATCTTCTTCACCGACTGTGAGGTCCCGGCTGACCGCCTCATCGGCGACCAGGACCAGGCGTGGATGCAGCTGATGGCAGGGCTCAACCACGAGCGGCTGATCATCGCCGCGCAGTCGCTCGGCATGGCCCAGCGCGCGTTCGACGATGTGCTCTCCTACGTCAAGGAGCGCAAGCAGTTCGGCAAGCCGATCGGCAGCTTCCAGGCGCTAAAGCACCGTCTCGCCGACCTGGCCACGGAGATCGAGGCCACCCGGATGCTCGTCTACAACACCGCTGCCTCGGTTGACGCCAACCCGGGCGCGCTGTTCCCGCGCGAGGCGTCGATGTCGAAGCTGAAGGCGACCGAGACGGCCAAGCGCACAACGCTCGAGGCAATGCAGATGATGGGCGGCTATGGCTACGCGGTCGAGTACGACATGGAGCGCCAGGTCCGCACGGCGGTGGTGACGACGATCTACGGCGGCACGAGCGAGATCCAGCGCGACATCATCGGCAAGACGCTCGGGCTGTAGCGACCTCGGGAGACGCTCCGAGTGCTACTCGGGACGTCCGCGGATCGGCCGCTTAGGGAGCGGCGCGTCGCGCTCGTCCTCGTTCGGGGCGGCCGCGATGTCGGCATCGCGGCCGCGGTACGAGGACATGCCGCCCCGGCCGAGCTCCTGGAGAACTCGGCTGAGGCGGAAGTATGTCGTGGCGGCCAGTGCGATCGCCACGATGCTGACGACGATCGTCACGACCTCGAACGCGTTCATTTCCCCTGCCCGCGTCGAAGGTCAGTCGCGATTGCCGCGACCGTATATGAGCTTCAGCAGGCGCAGCAGCAGCTTGCTCGTCCCCGCCTTGTACGGGAAGAAGTAGAGGTCCTTCTTCATCGCGAAGCGGGTTAGCAGGATCGTCTGGCGATGGTTGTACTTGCGGATCCCCTCGGGACCGTGGCGCACTCCCATCCCCGACGTCTTCCAGCCGCCCATCGGCGCCTCGAGCGCGATGTAGTTGGCGTTGCAGTCGTTGACCACGACCGCGCCGGCCTCGATCCGTCGCGCCACCGCCTCGCCCTTGGCGATGTCCTTGGTGAACACCGACGCCTGGAGTCCATACGGCGAGTCGTTGGCCAGCCGGATCGCCTCCTCGGCATCCGACACCTTCATGATCGGCAGCGTCGGCCCGAACGTCTCCTCGCGCATGCACTCCATCGAGTGGTCGACGTCCACGAGCACGGTCGGCTCGAAGAAGGCGCCCTTCTCGGTGCCGCGATGGCCGCCGGCGAGTACCCGCGCGCCGCGCTTGACGGCGTCGTTGACGTGCTCCTCCACGATGTCGACCTGGGGCGGGTTGATGAACGACCCCACGTCGACGGAGCCGAAGTCGCCGGGCACGCCCTGGCGCAGCGCCCGGGCGCGGTCGGCGACGAGCGAGGTGAACTGGTCGTAGATCGGCTCCTCGACATAGACCCGCTCGACCGAGATGCACGTCTGGCCCGTGTTCTGCATCGACCAGAACACCGCGGCGTTGGCGGCGCGCTCGAGGTCGGCGTCGGCGAGGACGATCATCGGGTCCTTGCCGCCGAGCTCGAGCGATACCGGCGTGAGCGTCTTGGCGGCCCGCTCGGCGACGAGGATCCCGGTTTCCGTCGAGCCCGTGAACATCACGAAGTCGACCAGGTCGATCAGCGGCATGCCGATCGGCCCGCGGCCGACGAGCACCTGGAAGACGTCATCCGGGATGCCGCACTCGCGCAGGCCCTCGGCGATCAGCAGCGAGGTCAGCGGCGTCACGCTCGACGGCTTGACGATCACCGAGTTGCCGGCCGCAAGCGCCGGGACCGCATCGCCCACCGTGTTGGTGAACGGGTAGTTCCACGGCCCGATTACGCCGACGAGCCCAACGGGCGCGTAGCGGACGATCACCTTGCGGCCCATCAGGAACGGCGAGCTCGTCTTGATCTTCTCGTCGGCCAGGTACTTGGCCGCGTTCTTGGCCCAGAACCCGAACGAGCCGGCGGCGTAGCCGAGCTCGGCCAGCACCGCGTCCTCGCGCGTCTTGCCGGTCTCGGAGACGAGCGTGTCGATGAAGCGCTCGTCGTTGTCGAGGACCCATTTCTGCATCCGGCGCAGGACCTTCGCGCGCCCCTCGAAGCCGAGCGCCTCCCAGGCGGGCTGGGCCCGGCGGCCGCGCTCCGCCATCTCGTTGAGCTGGGCCTCGGTGGCCGCGGCCAGAGTGGCTACCACCTCGCCCGTGGCCGGGTTCTCGACGACGATCGAGTCCGCACTCCCGGGGCTTCCGTTTGTCTGCTGCTCAGTCGTGGTCGCCATCGCTACGCGGCCTTTCTGTAGATGCTCACGACGGCGGCGCCGCCGAGACCTATGTTGTGCTGCAACGCGACTCTAACGCCGTCGACCTGTCGCTTGTCTGCTTGACCACGCAGCTGCCAGGTCAGCTCGGAGCACTGGGCCAGTCCGGTGGCGCCGAGCGGGTGACCCTTGGAGATCAGGCCGCCGCTCGGATTGACGACCGGGCCGTCGCCGCCGAAGGTCGTGGCCTGGCGCTCGACGAGCTTATGGCCCTCGCCCTCGGCGGCCAGCCCGAGCGCCTCGTAGGTGATCAGCTCATTGGCGCTGAAGCAGTCGTGCAGCTCGACGACGTTGATGTCCTCGGGGCCGACGCCGGCTTCGTCATAGGCCTTGTTCGCGGCTTCCCTGGACATGTCGTAACCGACGATCTTGATGCAGTCGGCGCTGTCGTCGAAGGACGATTTCAGGTCCGTGACCATGGCTTGCCCGGCGATCTCGATCGCCTGGTCCCAGAGGCCGTGATCTTCGACGAACCGCTCGCTGGCAACGATCGCCGCGGCGGCGCCGTCGGAGGTCGGCGAGCACTGGAGCTTGGTCAGCGGCTCGTGGATCATCGGCGCGTCCTTGATCTCCTCGAGCGTGTACTCGGTCTGGAACTGCGCGTACGGGTTGTTGACCGAGTGCTTGTGGTTCTTCCAGCCGATCCACGCGTAGTGCTCGGGCTTCGAGCCGTACTTCTCCATGTGGTCGCGGCCGGCGTTGCCGAACATCTGCGGCGCGAACGGGCTGGTCTCCGGGTCGCGGATCTGGAACATGCGGGCCATGTGCTTGTCGAGCGCCGGTGTGCGGTCGGTGTACTTCATGCCCAGCGAGCCGCGCTCCATCTTCTCGAAGCCGATCGCCAGGGCGCAGTTCGCCAGCCCGCCCTTGATCGCGTTGCGCGCGAGCAGCAGCGCGCTCGAACCGGTCGAGCAGTTGTTGTTGACGTTGAGGACCGGGATGCCGGTCAGGCCGAGCTCGTACACGGCCCGCTGGCCGTAGCTCGAGTCGCCGTACACGTAGCCGGCGTAGGCCTGCTCGATCGCGTCATAGGGGACGCCGGCATCGGCAAGCGCCTTCTCCCCGGCCTCCTTGGCCCAGTCCGGGTAGTCGCCCTCCTTGGTGCCCGGCTTGTCGAACTTCGTCATCCCGACACCGATCACGTAGGTCTTGTTGCTCACTGTGTGCTCCTTGATTTCTGTACTACAGGAAGTACGTCGTTGACAATCGAAAGAAAGCCTTGGACGAGCAGCGTCTGCGTCTGCTCTCTCGTCAGTCTGTTGCGCTCGAGCCACTCGACGCTCGCCGCCTCGGCGAAGCCCGAGTAGGCCCGGATCGTGGCCCGCAGTTCGTCGGGAGCCTGGTTGGCCTCATAGGTCTGAAGCGCCTCGATCAGCCGGTCGGCCGCCTGCTCGCGTGCGCCGTCGAGGATGTGCTCGACCTCGGGGTCGCGGCCGAGGCCACGCGCGCCGATGGCCGCCAGCCAGGTGCCGCGGTTGCGCTCGAGCATCGTCAGCCAGCGATCGACGCTCTCGTCGATGATCGTCTCGATGCCGCGCCCGGGTGCTTGCAGCGGCACCGGATTCGACGGCATCTGCACCACGCCGCGCATGACCTCGAGGTACAGGTCGCGCTTGGTCCCGAAGTAGTGGTGCAGCAGCCCGCGAGCGACGCCGGCCTGCCGGGCGATCTCCGAGGTCGAGACCGAGGCGTAGTTGCGTTCCGAGAACAGCCGCCGCGCGCACGCGAGGATCTGCCGCCGGCGCTCGTCATGGTCGAGCCGCTGCCAGCGCGGGGCAGGGGTGGCGCTGGTCATCGCCGGCCCTTGCGGGCGGGCGGGATCGGCGGAAGCCTTCTTGGAGGCGACCATCGAAGCCAGGCTAGCAGAAGTTGGCAGAGTGCCAATAAGGGGGTTTGGGGGGCGGCTGGCGGTGCTTGGGCGGGGCGGGGCCGGGAGAACGTCACACTCGAGCCGCTCGCGGGCTCGAGATGTACGTTTGCCTCGGTGGGCGGGTGGAAACGCCACTTTCGCGCCCGAGCGTCGCGCCAGAGTGACCTAATCCGGGCGGATCGGGTCGGGGTGGCGCAGCCACGGGTGGGTGTGGGGTCTCAGGTCTCATATACGCACCTGAGATCCCACACCGCAGTCCGGTCGGGCTGCGAGCGTCAGTCGATCGGATTGATAACCACGCAGCCCAGGGTCTCCGCGTAGTCCTGGATGTTCGAGGCGATCCCGTACCAATGCACCCCGCCATCGGTGTCGTTCTCATCGAAGTCTGCGCCTGACTGATCGAGCGCGTCGTTCTCGTCATTGGCCAGGCCGGCGCACATCGAGTCGCTGGCCGACCCGGGCTCGCCGGTGGAGAAGCTCGACACCTTGTCGAAGGCCGTGACCTTCGGTGGGCTGCTGAGTGTGAGTCCACCGCCGATCGTCGTGGCGGGGATCGTTCCGAGCGAACCCGACGTGATCTTCAGCGGGGCGGTGCTCGTCGACGAGTTCGTCTTCCGCGTGGCCGCTACACCGCCGCTGGCGACGGTCAGCTTGACATCGCCGGCATGCCGCTGCGCACGCGCGTGGTGCACTGCTCGGTGGTGGCGTGGGGTGTGATGATGCTTCCGGGCACCAGTCGACGCGACGGCGGCGCCTGGGGCTACGGCGGCGACGACGGCGATCGCCAAGGTGATCCGGTGGACGTTGTGCTTGTACATGAAGGGGCTCCTACCTCCGGTGGTTGTTCGATGCCAAGCATCGTCATCACTAGCGAGGGACTGCGCCAGGGGCCCTAGGGGTGGTGCTCACCACCCCTTACGAGACCAGCTTGACCTCAGCTGTCTAAGAACTGCGAGGCTGACTCGAGCAGCAGCGGCTTGATCGTCTCCCAGCGCGCGTCCACGATCTCGCGGCCCGAGATCGGGATCGCCATCACGAGGCCGCGGATCAGGGACACGGAGGCGTCGATCAGGGCGGGGAAGCGAGGGTCGTCGTGGTGATCGGGGAACAGGGTGCCGGCGGTGGCCATCAGGATCGTGCTGATCCGACGCTCGAGGTCGCGCAGGGTGGCGGCGAGCTCGGGTTCGTCCCATGCCGCGACCCACAGCTGCGCCGCGGCCAGGGCCTGGGGCGAGGTGAACTCGCGCCAGGCCTGGTCGAGCACGGCCTCGCGGTGCTTGGGCTGGTGCAGGGCGGCGAGGTCGATCTCGTCCAGCGCGTGCTCGGCGAGTCCGATCGCCAGCGCGCTGACCGCCTCCACAAGCAGCGCCTCGCGGGTCTCGAAGTGGTGCATCAGGGTGCTCTGGGCCACCCCGGCGCGCTCGGCCACGCGGCGCGTGGTCAGCGCGGCGTAGCCCTCCTCGCATCAGGCACTCGGCCGTCGCGTCGATCAGCGCCCGACGCGTGATGGCGCGCTGCTCGGCGCGGGTGATCCGCCGCGCGGGGGCGTCTGCGATTTCGTCGATCACGTGATCGACATGATATCTTGATCGCACTCACCGATCGCATGATCGGTGAAACGAAACCCAGCGGAGAACGTCTTGAGCGACGACGAGATCAGGGGCTCCCGGCTGCGGCGGGCGGCCACGATGACCGGCACGGCGGCCGGCGATCGCCGCCCGCGAGGCGACGGCACGGGCGATGCTCGTCGGCGGCGGGTCTGACACCCGCCGGGCGGCGGCCTCGCGCCAGCAGCTGAAGTCCGCGCACGCGCTGGTCAAGGTCCTGGGGAATATGCGCGGCGCGGCGATGAAGGTCGGCCAGACGCTCTCAGCGGTTGACCTCGGGCTCGTCCCGGAGGAGATCCGGCCCCAGTTCCAGGAGATCCTGGCCAGCCTTCAGCACGACGCCAAGCCGGTGTCGTTCAAGACGATCCGCAAGGTCGTGGAGGAGGACCTCGAGGACAAGCTCGGCGAGCACTTCAAGGAGTTCGAGCGCCGAGCCGATCGCCTCGGCCTCGATCGGGCAGGTCCATCGCGCCACGCTCCGCGACGGCCGCGACGTGGCGGTCAAGGTCCAGTACCCGGGGATCGCCGAGGCGATCCACGCCGACATGCAGAACCTGCGCCTGGGGCTGAAGCTGCTGAGCGTGATCGCGCCCGGGATCGACACCGGCGCGATCGCGCAGGAGATCCGCGAGCGGATCTCGCAGGAGCTCGACTACGAGCTCGAGGCCTCGAACCACCGGGCGATGGCGCGCGCCTACCGCGAACCATCCGTTCATCGTCGTCCCCGACGTCGTGACGAGCCTGTGCCGCGAGCGCGTGCTCGTCTCCGAGTACGTCGACGGCCGCCGCTTCAACGAGCTGCGCGACGACTCCGACGAGGCCCGCAACCGGATCGGCGAGATCCTGATCCGCTTCTACATCAACGGCCCGCTGCGCCACCGCCTGCTCAACGGCGACCCGCATCCGGGCAACTCGCTGTTCCTCGCCGACGGGCGGGTTGCCTTCATCGACTTCGGCTTCTTCAAGCACCTCTCCGACGCCGAGGTCGTGCAGCTGATCGCGTCCACGAAGGCCACCTACGAGGCCGACGCCGACGCGCTGTTCGAGGTGATCACGGGCCTCGGCGCGCTGCCGCCGGACCGGCGCCTGGCCGAGCCCTTCCTGCGAGAACTACCAGTCGATCTTCGGCTGGCTCCTGGTCGACCGCGAGGTGACGGTCGACGGCTCGGTCACCGGCGCGATGATGCGCTCGTACAACTCGATGCGCCGGCTCGAGGGGTTCGACGCGCTCACCCTGCCGGCCGAGCACTTCGTGCTGATGCGCGCCGTGATGCTGCTGATCGGCCTGCTCGGCCAGCTCCGCGCCCGGGGCCGCTGGCTCGACGTCGCGCGCGAGTGGCTGTTCGGCGATGAGCCGAGAAGCGAGCTCGGCCGGGCCGAGGCCGAGTTCTTCTCCGACCGCCCGTATCCGACTGCGGCCGCGCTGAGCATGACCACGGCCGCGGCAGCCCCGGCGCGACCCCCACGATCAGCGGCTTCAGGGTCGCGGGGGAGACGCTCCGCCGACGGACTCGCGACCGATGGGCGGCTGGTCCGCGGGCTCGAGGGAGCCGACATCGCCTGCTTCAGCTTCGCCGGTCGCCGGGTGTTTGCGCTCGGCCACCCGGACTACGCCGATCATGTGCTCCACGGCGGCGTCGACCGCTACCACAAGTCGATCGAGTACGAACTGCTGCGCGCGGTGGTCGGGCTGAGCCTGTTCACCGACGAGGACAGCTCATGGCGCAAGCACCGGATGATGCTCAACCCGGTGCTGGCCAAGCGCCACGTCGACGGACTGTGCGAGCTGATGATCGACCCGATCGAGGAGTTCGTTGCCAGATTCGACACCGGCGCGAATCGGATCGAGATCGACATGACCCGCGCGATGACCGAGCTCACGCTCGACGTGGTCGGCTCGGCCCTGTTCGGACGGGGGATGGCCGACCTGGCTCGGAGGATCGGGCCGGCCGTCACCTCGGCGCTGCGGGCGGCCGAGCGCGCGACCCGCCTGATCATGCTCATCAACCCACCCTGGTGGCTCACGCGTGCCTCGGCCAACTTCATCCACCACGCGCCGCTGCTGCCGCCGCCGCTCAGCCGCCTGCAGACGATCATGCGGACGGTCGACGAGATGATGTGGAACGTGATCGACGACCGCCGGGCCAACCCGGCCGGCGCCGATGACCTGCTCGGCCTGCTCCTCACCGTCCGCGACGAGCACGGCCAGCCCCTCCCGGCCCAGCGAGTCCGAGACGAGGCGACGACGTTCATGCTCGCCGGCCACGAGACCACGGCCAACGCCCTCTCCTGGATGTGGTACCTGCTCGCGCTCAACCCAGAAGCGCGCGACCGGATGCTGGCCGAGGTCGACGAGGTCCTCGGCGGACGCCGGCCCGCCGCTTGCTGACCTGCGAGAGCTGCGCTGGACCTCGGCCTGTGTTCAGGAGGCGATGCGGGTGTTCCCGCCCGCCTGGGTGATCCCGCGCACCGCGGTCGAGGATGACGTGATCGACGGCTATCGGATCCCACGCGGATCCTCGGTCCTGATCCCCATCTACCGGCTCCATCACGACCCGCGCTTCTGGCCCGATCCAGAAGTGTTCGACCCGACGCGGTTCATGCCAGAGAACGCGCGCACGCACCACCGCTCGGCCTACCTACCGTTCGGTGGCGGGCGCCGGATCTGCATCGGCTCGAGCTTCGCGCTGATGGAGGCGACGCTGATCGCCGCGGCGATGAGCCGGGAGTTCGTCTACGACCTGGTCGCAGGGCATCCGGTCGAGCCGGAGGCGACGCTCACGCTGAGGCCGCGCCACGGGCTGCGGATGATCGCTCGGAGGCGTACATGAGGCTGTCCGGCACACGCGTGCTGGTGACGGGCGCCGGCAGCGGGATCGGCCGCGCGACGGCGATCCGCTGCGCGCGCACGGCGGGCCAGGTGATCGCCGTCGACATCAACGGCGAGGCGGCGGCGGACACAGCCGCCGAGTGCCGCGCCGTCCCGTACACGTGCGACGTCTCCGACGCGGCGGCGCTCGCCGCGCTGGCCGAGCAGGTGGAGAACGAGCACGGTCCGCTCGACGTGGTCGTCAACAACGCCGGCGTCGGCGTGGCCGGCCCGTTCCTCGAGAACAGCCTCGAGGACTGGGAGTGGCTCCGGGGCGTGAACCTCGACGGAGTCGTCCACGGCTGCCACGTGTTCGGTGGCCGGATGGTGGCGCGCGGACGGGGCCACGTGGTCAACGTCGCGTCGGGCGCCGGGTACACGCCGCAGGCCTACCTGGCCACCTACTGCGCGACCAAGGCCGCGGTGATCTCGCTCTCCCAATGCCTCCGCGCCGACTGGGCGAAGCTCGGGGTCGGCGTGAGCGTGATCTGCCCGGGCCTGATCAACACGCCGATCCCGTCGCACACGCGGATGGTCGGGGCGATGGCGGGAAAGCAGCAGCGCGCGCAGCGCGCATTCCGGCTCGGCCACTCGCCGGACCTGGTGGCCAGGGCGATCGTCGGCGCCGTGGAGCGAAACCGCGAGATCGTGCCGGTCGGAATCGAGTCGGCGTTCGCGTTCCGAGTGATGCGCTTCGCCCCCGGCTCGGTGCAGGCGGCATTCGCGAGGCTGCAGCCGCTGTGAGCGCGACCCCGCAGCGTCACCGCGTGGTCATCATCGGCGCCGGACTTGCCGGCGTCGGCCTCGGCGTGCGCCTTCGCCAGGCCGGGATCGAGAACTTCGTCATCCTCGAGCGGAACGAGTCGGTGGGCGGGACCTGGTTCGAGCACACCTATCCGGGCTGCGCGTGCGACATCCCGACTCACCTGTACTCGTATTCGTTCGCACGCAACCCGAACTGGAGCCGCCTGTTCCCGCGCCAGCAGGAGATCCTCGAGTACGTGCGGCGCACGGCCGACGAGTACGGGGTCACGCCCCACATCCGCTTCGGCTGTGAGATGGAGCGCGCCGAGTGGGACGAGGACGCCGGCACCTGGCGGGTGCGCACCTCGACCGAGGGCGAGCTCGTCTGCGACGTGCTGGTCAGCGCGATCGGCGCCACCGCTGAGCCCTACGACCCGTCGATCCCCGGGTGGCGGAGTTTCGCCGGAACGACGTTTCACTCCGCGCGCTGGAACCACGAGCACGACCTGACCGGCGAGCGCGTGGCGGTGATCGGGACCGGGCCCGCGGCGGCGCAGTTCGTCCCCCGGATCGCCCCACGCGTGAAGCAGCTGCTGGTCTTCCAGCGCACGCCGCCGTGGGTCGTGCCCCACCCTGACCGGCCGGTGTCGGGAGCCGAGCGGATGCTCTACCGCATGCTCCCGGGCGCCCAGGACGTGCAGCGCAACCTGATCTTCGCCCTTCACGAGGTGATCGGCGTCGGCTTCCGCGGGCGCACCGAGCTGATCGCGCCGATCGAAGCGCTCGGGCGACGGCATCTGCGCCGCCAAGTGGCGGATCCGGAGTTGCGGGAGAAGCTGACTCCCCGGTACCGGTTCGGCTGCAAACGCCCGATCCTCTCCAACAGCTACTACCCGGCGCTGACCCGGCCCAACGTCGAGCTCATCACCGACGGGATCGCGCGCGTCAACAAGCGTTCGATCAGGACGGACGACGGGACGGTCCACGACCTCGACACGATCATCTCGGCCACCGGCTACCGCTACAACCGCTCGCTGCTCGTCGACCGGCTGTCAGGGGTCGGCGGGGTGTCGCTGGGCGAGGTCTGGAACCAATCCCCGCGCGCCTACTTCGGCGCGGCCGTGCCCGGGTTCCCGAACATGTTCATCCTGCTGGGCCCCAACGCGATCGGGATCAACTCGGTGATCTTCACGCTCGAGTCCCAGATCCGCTATGTGATGGAGGCGCTCAAGACCATGGACCGCGGGCGGGCCCGGCGCCTCGAGGTCAAAGCGCAGTCGCTGCACCGCTACGTGTCCGAGATGGACCGTCGCAGCGACGGCTCGGTGTGGACCGACGGCGGTTGCAAGGCGTACTACACCGACGATGCCGGGCGCAACTACGCGATCTACCCCGGCTTCGCGGCCGAGTTCCGGCGCCGCACGCGCCGCTTCGACGCAGGCGACTACGAGGTGCGGGCGGCGTAACCAGGACGCCGCCCGCAACCGCGCACATTCCTACGACGTCATCCCTGTGAACTGACCACCGGTGATGTTGAGCACCTGGCCGGAGACATAGTTCGACCACGGCGAGCACAGGAAGAACACGCCGCCGGCGGCCTCCTGGGGCGTGCCCGGGCGGCCGAGCGGGATCAGCATCGAGGCCATGCCGCGGAGCTGGTCGGGGATTCCGAGCTGAACCTTCTCGCCGTCGATCTCCATCACGTTGGAGTCGTCCTTGGAGGCCGTGAGGCGCGTCTCGATGTAGCCGAAGGCGACGGCGTTGACGTTGATCTTGAACTGACCCCACTCCTTGGCCAGCGTCTTGGTCAGGCCGACGACGGCCGACTTGGCGCTCGAGTAGTTGGCCTGGCCGGCGTTGCCCATGGTCCCGGAGATCGAAGACACGTTCACGATCTTCCTGAACACCTCGCGGCCCTCCTCGCGCTCCTTCTTGGCCGGCTCGCGCAAATGCGGGGCGACGGCGCGGCACATCCGGAAGGGGACGATCGAGTGGATGTCGAGCATCCGCTGGAACCACTCGTCGCTCATCTTGTGGATCGGGGCGTCGAGCGTGTAGCCGGCGTTGTTGACGAGGATGTCGACCCGGCCCCACTCGCCGACGACCTTCTGGACGAGCTCGTCGGGGACGCCCGGCTTGGTCAGGTCGCCCGCGAACACGAGCGTGTCGCCCTGGATCTCCGAGGCGGTCTGCTCTGCCACGTCGCCGTCGAGGTCGTTGATCAGGACCTTGGCTCCCTGCTCGGCGAGCAGCTCCGCGGTCGCCCGGCCGATGCCGCGAGCGGAACCGGTGACGATCGCCACCTTGCCATCGAGGACTGTCATCAAGCTTGCCTTTCGTTCGCTGTAACTGTTGGCATTCTGCCAACAAATGTCCCGCGGGGCGGAGATCGGGGCGACGCCGCGCACCGCGTCAGAGCACCGGGCGCGGGGGTAATGCGGTGTCCCCCGCCGGCGACCGCCAGACAGGGATTCCCTCCCGGCCCGCAGAAACACACATCCGTGACCGCGCTTCGGTTACGCATGCGCAGACTCCGGGACTGGCCGCGACGCAGCTTCGTACCGATCCCCTGCGCCTACCTTGTGTTCGCGGTCGCGCTCGGGCTGCTCACGCCGACGATCGACAACGCGATCGGTGGCCGTTCGGGAGCGGCGGTCGGGCTCGCCTCGGTGACCGCAGTGCTGCTCGTGGTCCAGTTCGCAGCCGGGCAGTACTCGCCGCGGCTGGTGCTGTGGTTCGGCCGGGACCCGCTGGCCAAGCACGCTGTCGGCTCGTTCCTCGCCGCGCCGCTGTTCGCGCTCGTCGCGCTGCGCGAGATCGAGCGCGAGCGGGTTCTCTACAACCCGGACGTCACGGTCACGATCGCGCTCGTGCTGCTGCTCGGCGCTGCGGTCCTGTTCCTGGTGCTGCTCCAGCGTGTGCTCGACGAGCTGCGCCCGCGCTCGCTGTACTCGGGCGTGGCGCGAAGTGGAATCAGAGCTGCGCGGACCCTGTACCCGCCGCTGGCAGAGCAGCAGCGACCCCAGCCCGAGGGGTGGCGCACGGCCGAGCCGCGCGAGCTGCGCCAGGACCACGTCACCGGAGTGGTGGCGGAGTTCGATGCCGACGTGCTCGTGAAGCTGGCGCGCGCCGCCGGCGTGACGCTCGAGCTGGTTCCCGGCATCGGCGAGTTCATCTGGCGCGGCCAGCCCCTGTTCAGGATCCATGGCGAGGGCAGCGTCGACGAGCACCTGGTCCGGGCCTCGGTGTCGATCGGTGACGAGCGCACGATCGAGGACGACCCCGCGTTCGCCGTACGGATAATCGTCGACACCGCGATCCGGGCGCTGTCGCCCGCGGTCAACGATCCGACCACCGCGGTGCACGGCATCGACGCGCTCGAGGTCCTGGTCGGGGAGCTGGCCGGGCGGGACCTCGAGGCGTCGCACGGCACTGACGAGCACGGTGTGGTGCGGCTCGTGTGGCGCGGCCAGAGGTGGCCGGACCTGCTGGCGCTCGCGTTCGACGAGATCCGGTTCTACGGTGCGTCCTCGCTGCACGTCTGCCGACGTCTGCGGGCTGCGCTCGAGCGACTCGAGCAGACGACCCCGGCGGTCCGCCGCGCCGCCCTGGCCGAGCAGCTCGCGTGGCTCGATCAATCGGTCGCGCGTTCGTTTCCGCCCGGCTCGGCCGAGCTCGAGAGCGCGATGGGCGCCGACCGCACGGGCATCGGGCTCACCGTCGCCGCGTAGCGTCGGTTGGACGCGCGCCCGCGCGGGTGTTAGGTTCCGGCCGTGCGGCGAGTACTGGTGGGGCTGTGCTTGATGCTGGCGCTGTGGGGCGCGGCGGCGGCGAGCGCGCAAACGAGACCTCCCCGCAAGCAGGCTGGGGTGGCACTCAGCCGGCTGGCCGCCGACGTCGCGCGGGCGCCGATCGCTCACGATGTGCGCAGGCACGTCGCGGCGGACCTCCGAGCGAGCGCGCGGCGGCTCTCGGCACGGCGTGGCCCCTGTGCGGCGGCGGTCGCCGTCGGTGAGGCGTGGCTGGCCACGCACCGGACGCGCGGCAAGGTCCATCGCCGTCTGGCCGGCGACATCGCACGTGCCGTGCGCGCGCTGCAACGTCTGCCGGGCACGGCTGCGTGCGCTCCGCGCGTGCGCTCAGTCAAGCTGAGGCGACTTCGTCCGCGCTTTGATGCGAAGGCGCCGCCGGGACCGCTGATTCACGAGCAGGGTGGGGAGGAGGACTACTCGGTTCCCCGTGATCCTCATGCCAAGCCGACCGGGCCCCGCGGCGCGCCGACCGATGTCACGAGCTCCGGCGCCGGGACGACCGCGAACGTGACCGACCCGCTCCAGATCTTCGGCTCGGTCGATCTCGGCGACCTCGGCGGTCTTCGCTATCCGCAGGAGCCGGAGGTGGCTCAGAAGGGCGGTGTCGTTCTCTACAGCGGCAACAGCTACGGCCTGGTGTCGTTCGACGGTGGATCTACCTTCGACTGGCTCAACCCGAACCGGGTCTTCGGCAACGATCAGACGATCTGCTGCGACAGCGTCGTTCGCTACGCACCCTCGATCGACCGCTTCATCTGGCTGTTTCAGTACTGGTGTCCGCCCGAGACGCTGAACGGCCAGGCGGTGACCGACTGCGACCGGGTGCAGAACAAGGACAACCGCTACCGGATCGCCGTGATCAGCCCGGCGCAACTGCTCGCGAATCGGGAGGATCCCACGCACGGATGGACCGTGTACGAGCTCACGGCGAGCTCGTTCTCCTCGTCGAGTTGGCTCGACTACCCGGACATGTCTGTCGGGACCAGCGAGCTCTACATCAGCTGCGACGAGGTCGGTGTCGGTGGGCTCAACATCCGTCTGCCCCTGCGCGACCTGCTCGCCTCCGGCCCGCCGTCTGCGCAGTGGTTCCGCGGCAGCGGGATCTTCTGGCGCACAGCCGAGGACTCCGGGACGAACGGCATCTTCCTCAAGAACGACACCGACAGCCGCGACCTCGCTTATGTGTGGCCGGACGGCGGGCCGGCGCCCTACGCACTCGGGCTTCGGCACACGACGCGGCCGGACGATGGATACTCGACGCTCACGGCCTCCGGCCAGAACTGGAACGACCGAGCAGGCTCGCCGGTCGTCAAGGGCGCCACGATGCAGGGGGGCGACCTGTGGGTTGCGTGGGCGGCCGGGCGCGACTTCACCGGCGCACACGGGGGAGCCACCTGGCCGCAGCCGCACATCCAGATCGCCGTCTACGACACGTCGAACCTTCGCCACGCGGTGGCGACGGGGGCGTTCCCGTTGCTGTCCGAGCACTTCATCTGGAGCCGCACCTTTGCCTACACCGACCCGATCCTGGCCGCGAACTCAGACGGTGATGTCGCAATCACGTTCGCGGGCGCCGACGCCCATTCGATGCCCTCTCCGTACGTGGGCGTGATCACGAATCGGCCATTCGCGCTGCGGGCGGCAGTCTCACTCGGCCCCGCGAAGGCCGTTGAGGGCGACTACGCCGGCCTGGCTCGGGACTACGACGATCCGACGCAGTTCGTCGCCGCAAACACCTTCACCACCACCGGACTCCGCGAGCCCTTCCCCGTCGCCGACTGGCTCTACACGCGCTTCGGGCGCGGCCCGAATCCGCCGCCGCCGCGCGTGCCGCCGACGTCGCTCACGATCACGCGCGTCACCGGCACCGCGTTCGATTGCTGCTTCTACGGTGACACCTTTCACACCGAGGGCCATCTCGACGGCGGGCCGCCGAACGCGACGATCGAGATCGACTACAGCACGTACGGGGATCGATTCAGCCATACCATCACCACCTCGGGGAGCGGCGACTTCTCCGATGCGTGGACGTCACCGACGCTTACCACGGACAGCGTCTGGACGATCACCGCCCACTACGCCGGCGACACGACCCACGGCGCGTCCGCCTCCGACCAATTTCTGCAGACGGTCCAGCCTCCTCCAGGCTGAGACGGATAGAGTCCGCGGCGCCGATGAACGCACGCGAATGGCTTGCCGCTTACGCCGAGAAGCTGGGCGTGGATCCGCCCACCACTGAGGAGTTCAAGGTGCTCCTGGACCTGGCCGGCGAGGCCGCGCACGCCTCCGAGCGGGTGGCGGCGCCGGTCGCGTGCTGGGTCGCGGCGAAGGCCGGCGTTGATCCGGTGACGGCGCTCGCGAAGGCTCGCGAGGTGACGGTCGGTGGCTGACCGCGACTACGACATCGTCGTATTCGGCGCCACCGGGTTCACCGGGAGGCTGACCGCGGAGTACCTGGCGCGTAACGCGCCCGCGACGACGCGCTGGGCGCTCGCCGGGCGAAACCCGCAGAAGCTCGACGCGACGCGGGCGAAGCTGGCCGAGATCAACCCGAAGCTGGCCGAGATGCCGCTGCTTCAGGCCAACGCCCACGACCCGGTGTCGTTGCGCAACGTCGCCGAGGCGACCAAGGTCGTGATCACCACCGTCGGCCCGTACATCCTCTACGGCGAGCCGCTGGTCGCCGCGTGTGCGGCCGCCGGGACCGACTACGTCGACCTGACCGGCGAGCCCGAGTTCGTCGACCGGATGTGGCTGGCCTATCACGCGCAGGCCGAGCAGACCGGGGCGCGGATCGTCCACTCGTGCGGCTTTGACTCGATCCCCTACGACCTTGGGACGCTGTTCACCGTCGACCAGCTGCCCGAGGACGTGCCGCTCGAGGTCACGTGCTTCGTGCGGATGGGCGGGACCTTTTCCGGCGGGACCTTTCACTCCGCGATCCACGCGATGAGCCGGCTGCGGGAGAACTACCGCGTCGCGCGCGAGCGCAAGCAGAAGGAGCCACGGCCCGGCGGCCGCCGGGTCAAGGGGGTCTCGGGGCGTCCCCACCGCGACCCCGAGGAGGGCTGGGTCGTGCCGTTTCCGACCATCGACCCGCAGACGGTTCTGCGCTCGGCCCGGATGCTCGATCGCTACGGCCCGGCCTTCACCTACAGCCACTATCTCGTGCTCCGGCGCCTATCGGTCGTCGTAGCCGGATCGGTTGCGGTTGGCGGCGCGATCGCGCTGGCCCAGTTGCCGGCGACCCGGAAGGTGCTGCTGAAGATCAAGGATCCGGGCGACGGTCCGACGGCCGAGGAGCGCGAGAAGGCGTGGTTCCGGGTCAGCTTCGCCGGGGAGGGGGGCGGCCGTCGCGTTCAGACCCAGGTCAGCGGTGGCGACCCCGGCTACGGCGAGACCTCGAAGATGCTGGCCGAGTCCGCGCTGTGCCTGGCCCACGACGAGCTTCCCGAGCGCGCCGGGCAGCTGACCACCGCGGTGGCGATGGGTCAGCCGCTGATCGACCGCCTGAACCGTGCCGGGATCAAGTTCGAGGTCGTGCGATGACCGCCACCCCATCGCAGGCCATCGACGCAGCCAACGAGGTCTTCGGCCGCCATCCCGGCTTCCGCGCCCTGCACGCCAAGGGCCTGCTGCTCAAGGGGACCTTCACGGCCACGCCCGAGGCCGCCGCGCTGACCCGCGCAGGCCACATGCAGGGGGAGCCGGTCCCGGTCACCGCGCGCGTCTCGAACGGGTTCGGCAACCCCGACGCGCCCGACTATGGTGCCGACGTCCGCGGGCTCGCGGTCAAGCTCTACCTTGCGGACGGGTCGCGGACGGACATCGTCGCGCAGAGCGCGCCGCGCTTCCCGGTCCACACGCCGGAGGCGTTCATCGAGCTGCTGCTGGCCCAGAAGCCCGGCCCGTCGATGGCGTGGAAGATGCCCGTCTTTTTCGTCCGCCATCCCGAGGCGCTCCCGGGCCTGCCCGCCAACCTCAAGGCGCTGCGACCGCCGGAGAGCTACGCCACCGTGCCCTACTACGCGATCCACGCCTTCCAGTTCCTCGACGCCCAGGGCGGCTCCCGTTATGTGCGCTACACGCTGCGCCCAGAGGCCGGCGATCGGCGCATCGGCCAGCGCGAGGCCCGGCGCCGCGGCCGCGACTATCTGGTTGACGAGATCCGCGAGCGGGTTGCGCGGGCGCCGATTCGGTTCACGCTCGAGCTGCAGGTTGCAGAGGCGGGGGACAAGGTTGACGACCCGGCCTCCGTGTGGCCGGCCGAGCGCAGGCGGGTGAATGCGGGAGCGCTCGAGCTGACCGCGCTCGAGACCGAGCGCGAGACCGGCGACGACGTGCTCGTGTTCGACCCCACGCGGGTGGTCGACGGGATCGAGCTCTCGAACGACCCGGTGCTGCGCTTCCGCCACGACGCGTACTCGGACTCCGTCGCCCGCCGGATGGGATCCTGAGCCGTGGCCCCACGCTGGACCGCCGCCGACATTCCCGACCAGAGCGGCCGGCTGGTCGTCGTCACCGGCGCGAACAGCGGCATCGGCCTGGTCGCCGCGCGCGAACTGGCCAGGGCCGGCGCCCGAGTCGTCCTCGCCTGCCGTAACACGCGTAAGGGCGAGGACGCCGCGAGGACGATCAGCGGCGAGACCGTGGTGCGCGAGCTCGACCTCGCCGACCTATCCTCGGTGCGCGCGTTCGCCGAGTCGTTCGAGGAGCCGCGGCTCGATCTGCTGATCAACAACGCCGGCGTGATGGCGCCGCCCCGCCGGGTGAGCAAGGACGGCTACGAGAGCCAGTTCGCGACCAATCACCTCGGCCACTTCGCGCTCACCGGGCTGCTGCTGGGTCGGCTGCTCGCGGCGCCCGAGCCGCGCGTGGTCACGCTCTCGAGCGGTGCTCACCGGATCGGCTCGATCCATTTCGACGACCTCCAGGGCGAGCGGCGCTACAACAACTGGCTCTGGTACGGGCAGTCGAAGCTGTCCAACCTGATGTTTTGCTTCGAGCTCCAGAAGCGGGCCACCGCGGCGGACACAAACCTCAAGAGCCTGGCCGCCCACCCCGGCTACGCTCGGACCAACCTTCAGTTCGCGGGCCCGCATCTCTACGAGCAGTGGATCATGCGCATCAGCAATCCGATCCTCGGACAGAGCGCCGAGATGGGCGCGCTGCCGACGTTGTTCGCGGCCACCGCGCCCGACCTCCCCGGCGGGGCGTTCATCGGGCCCGACGGATTCATGGAGCAGCGCGGCCACCCGCACATAGTCACCGCCGCCGGCCGCGCCTACGACGAGGACAAGTGGAGCCGGCTGTGGCAGATCTCCGAGCAGCTCACGGGCGTGGACTACGAGTTCACGGTGCCCGCGACGAGCGCTTGACCGATCTGCGGCGAGACGGCCCGGCGGCGCTCGAGTGGGCGGCGCGCTATCTGGAGACGGTGTCAGAGAGGCCGGTCCTCGCGCGGGTCAGGCCGGGCGAGATCCGGGAGCGGCTGCCGCGAAGCGCGCCGGACGAGCCCGAGCCGTTCGCGGCCGTGCTCCGCGACCTCGACGAGATCCTGCTCCCCGGCATCACCCACTGGCAGCACCCGCGCTACTTCGCCTACTTCGCCACCAGCGCGTCCGAGCCGGCGATCCTGGCCGAGCTGCTCGCGGCCGCGCTGAACTCGATCGCGATCCTGTGGCGCACATCGCCCGCCTCGACGGAGCTCGAGGCGGTCGTCCTCGAGTGGGTGGCCGAGCTGCTCGGGCTCCCGAACGGCTGGCACGGGCACATCGAGGACACGGCCTCAACCTCGACCCTGACCGCCCTGGTCGCCGCCCGCGAGGCCACCGGCCGCAACCTCGTCGTCTGCTCCGAGCAGGCGCACTCGTCGGTCGACAAAGCCGCGCGGATGCTCGGACTGCGGCTGCGCAAGGTGCCGGTCGACGATCAGTTCCGGATGGACCCCGGGGCGATCGGGGAGCTGTCGGACGCGGCGGCCGTCGTGGCCACGGTCGGGACGACGGCGTCGACCGCCGTCGACCCCGTGCCGGCGATCGCCGACGCGGCGGCCCGAAGTGGCGCGTGGCTCCACGTCGACGCCGCCTACGCCGGCGCGGCGATGGTCTGTCCCGAGCACCGCTGGGCGTTCGAGGGGGTGCAGCGCGCCGACTCGCTGGTCGTCAACGCGCACAAGTGGATGCTCACGCCGATGGACTGCTCGCTGCTGTGGAGCCGGCGCCCGGCGGACCTCCGCCAAGCCTTCAGCCTGATCCCCGAGTACCTGCGTACGCCGGACGCCGAGGACGCGCTCAGCCTGAGCGAGTACGGCCCAGCGCTCGGGCGCCGATTCCGCTCGCTCAAGCTTTGGGCGGTCCTCCGCTGCCACGGGCGGTCGGGTCTCCAGGCCCATATCCGCAACGGGATCGAGCTGGCGGAGCGGTTCGAGTCATGGATTGCGGAGGCGCCGGAGTGGGAGCTGTGCGCGCCGCGCCGGTTCTCTGTCGTGTGCTTTCGCCTGCGCGGCTCCGACGAGCGCAACGCGCAGCTGCTCGAGCGCGTGAACGCGGGCGGCGAGATCTTCATCTCGCACGCGAACCTCAACAATCGCTACGTTTTGCGCTTGGCTGTGGGTCAGATGAACACGCGGGTGGAGGACGTGCGCCGCGCCTGGGACGTGCTGCGTCGTGAGGCGGAGGCACTGTCGTGAGGCGTCTCGGGCTCGCTGCGCTCCTCGCCGCGTTCGCGTTCCCGGCCGCGGCCTCAGCGCTCCCGATCCCGTCGATGCCGGTATCGCCGGCCTATGTCGGGGCCCCGGCCACGCCGCACCCGATCAGGGGAATCCCGCCGACACCGCGGAACCCTTTCATGGCCCCCAACGGGAGCTCGGAGATCCACAACAATGGATGGCAGACGGACGCCTACAGCTGGGGAGGGCCGCTCGGCCGCTCGCCTAAGACGCTGTCCTCGCTGCTGAACCGCGACTGCGGTTCGCTCACCTTCGACAGCCACGGCCGGATCGTGTCGGTGTGCGTCGGGATCGCCGGCCCGGAGCTGTACATGTTCGACCCGGGCACGCTCGGCACGCTGGCCACGTTCATGCTGCCCCCGCGCCAGGGGATCCCGACCAACCTGTTCCAGGACTTCACCGGCGGCGGCTACTTCTACCTCGACGCGCACAACCGGGTCGTCACCGCGACCACGACCAAGCACATCTATGTGATCGCGGAGAACCCGGGGACGCCCGGGTTCCATCTCGTCCACGACTACGACCTGTCGAAGGTGATCACGACCAGCGAGAAGATCACCTCGGCGCTGCCCGACTCGAACGGACTGCTGTGGTTCGTGACCAAGACCGACGGAGTCATCGGCACGCTCAACCTCACCACCGGGGCGATCCACGCCATGCACCTCGGCCACGGCGCGCTGGGTGAGATCGAGAACTCGTTCGCGGTCGGCGTCCACGGCGACGTCTACGTCGCCACCAACCGCAAGCTCTACCGCTTCCACGCCGGCCCTGGCGGCGCCCCGAGGATCTCCTGGCAGATCGCCTATCCGAACAGCTTCGAGCACAAGCCCGGGCAGGTCGACGACGGCACCGGCACGACGCCGAGCGTGATGCCGGGCGGCTACGTCAACATCACCGACAACGCCGATCCGATGGACGTCGTCGTGTATCGCACGGCGCTGAAGCCGACCCGCGTCGTCGTCCGCCACGGGCACCGCCACCGGGTCAAGCTGCCGCGGATGCTGTGCCGCGTGCCCGTCTTCTCCAAGGGCGCGAGCGACACCGAGAACTCGCTCATCGTCGCCGGCCGCGCGATGCTGGTCGAGAACAACTACGGATACACCGGGCCGGCCGCGGTGACCGGCGGCAAGCTGTCGGCGCCCGGCTTCGCGCGCGTCGACATCAACCGAAACGGCCGCGGTTGCCACCTCGTGTGGACCAACCGGTCGGTGATCGCGCCCACGGTTGTGCCCAAGCTCTCGCTCGCCAACGGGCTCGTCTACACGTACACCAAGGGCCCGGGCGTGCTCGACCCGTGGTACTGGACAGCCCTGGACTTCCGCACCGGCAAGCTCGTCTACAAGCAGTTCTCGGGCACGGGCAGCCTCAGCTACAACAACAACTACGCCGGGATCGCGCTCGCCCGCAACGGGAGTGAGTACCTCGGGGTGATCGGCGGCATCATCGCGATGCGCGACGGCCGCTGAGCTACTTGAGCTCGGCGGAGGTCTTGCCCAGCAGCAGCCGCGAGATGATCAGCAGCTGGATCTGCTGCGTGCCCTCGAAGATGTCGAGGATCTTGACGTCGCGGGCCCACTTCTCCAGCAGCTCGCCCTCGCCGTAACCGACCGTCCCGGCGAGCGCGACGCATCGCAGCGCGATGTCGGTGCCGGTGCGGCCGGCCTTCGCCTTGGCCATCGAGGCCTGGAGCGAGTTCGGCTTGCGGTTGTCGGCCAGCCACGCCGCCTCGAGGGTCAGCAGCCGCGCTGCCTCCCAGTCTGACTCCATCGCGATGAACTCCGACGCCGCCGCCGACTGCGAGTGCGGCGGCCGGTCGTAGTCGATCTCGACGCCGGCCTCCGCGAGCAGCTCGCGGGTGCGCTCGAGGCACGCGCGGGAGACGCCGATGGCCATCCCGGCCACGAGCGGGCGGGTGTTGTCGAACGTCTGCATGACGCCCGAGAAGCCGCCCTTCGGTGCGATCTCCGCGCTGCCCAGCAGGTTCTCCTTCGGCACCCGGCAGTCCTCGAGGCGGAAGTTGGCCGTATCCGAGGCCCGGATCCCGAGCTTGTGCTCGAGGCGGTCGAGCATCAGGCCGGGATTGTCGCGCTCGACCACGAACGACTTGATCGCGGCGCGACCCTGGTCGCGGTCGAGGCTCGCCCACACGACGATCAAATCGGCGCGGTCGCCTGAGGTGACGAAGATCTTCTCGCCGTTGAGCACGTACTCGCCGGTGGGGACTTCCTCGTCGAGGCGGGCCGTGGTGCGGATGGCGGCCGAATCCGAGCCCGCCTCGGGCTCGGTGATCGCCATCGCGGCCCACTTGCCGCCGAACCGCGCCAGCTGCTCCTCGTTGGCCACGGCGGCGATCGCGGCCTGGCCGAGGCCCTGACGCGGCATCGTCAGCAGCAGGCCGACGTCGCCCCAGCACAGCTCGATCAGTCCGAGCAGGCTGGCGATGTTCGAGCCGTTGCGGTTGCCGTCCTCGGACTCTGGCGATGCGCCGTTGCCGTTTCCGTTGCCGCCACCGACCGTGCCCGCGCCCGCCCCGCTGAGGGCGCCGGACTCGTTCATGCCGTCGATCACGGCGGCGAGCATGTCGAGCTCCTTGGGATACGAGTGCTCCGCGCTGTCGTACTTGCGGCTGTTGGGCCGGAAGACGTTCTCGGCCACCTGGTTGGCCTGCGTGACGAGCTGGCCGAACTTCTTGGGGATTTCCAGGTTGATCGTCACTAGAGGATCAGCGCCCCTTCCATCAGCCCCGCGGCTCTGAGGTCGCGGTACCAGCGCTCGACCGGGTGCTCCTTGACGTACCCGTGGCCGCCGAGGAGCTGGACGCCGTCGGAGCCGATCGTCACGCCGCGCTCTCCGCACAGACGGCGGGCGAGCGTCACCTCGCGGGCGAACTCGAGGCCCTGGTCGACCCGGCTCGCGGCGCGGTACGTGGCCAGGCGCATGCCCTCGAGCTCGATCGCGATGTTCGCGACCGTGAACGCGACGGCCTGGCGGTTGGAGATCGGCTCGCCGAACGCGATGCGGTCCTTGACGTACGGGATCACGTAGTCGAGCACGGCCTGGGCGGTGCCGACGGCGACGGCGCACCAGCCGAGGCGGCCGAGCTGGATGCACTCGGCGTAGGTCTTCGGATCGGCGTCGCCGAGCAGCGCGCCCTCCGGCAGCGTGGCGTCCCGGAGGATCAGTCTGCCGGTGCCGGCGGCCCGGATTCCCATCGCGGGCTCGGACTCGATGCTGACTCCCTTGGTGCCCGGCTCGACGATGAACAGCGCCGGGCCGCGATCCTCGAGCTCCGCGGCGACGATGAACAGCTCGCCGTCCTGGGTTCGGGGGACGAGCGACTTGGTGCCGGTGAGCGTGTAGCCGCCGCTCGTGGCGGTTGCGCGGGTCTGGAGCTCGAACGGGTCGAACAGCGCGCGCGGCTCGAGCACCGCCAGCGCTGCCGAGGGCACGCTGTCGGAGACGAACTCGTGCAGGTAGGTCGCCTGCTGGTCGGCGTCGCCCCACAGGCTGAGCGCCGTGGACACGCCGGCTGGAGCCAGGCACGCGACCGCGATTCCCATGTCGCCGAGCGCGAGCGACTCGCTCATCAGCACGCTGGTGACGGCCGAGCGCTGCTCGACGGCGCCGCCGAGCTCGTCGGGCACGCCGACCATCGTCAGCCCGAGCTCGTTGGCCTGGTCGAGTAGCTCGTCCGGGGCCTTGCAGTCGGCGTCGGCCTGCTCGGCGGCGGGGCGGAGCTTCGCGAGCGCGAAGTCGCGGACCGACTCGCGCAGCATCTGCTGCTCGTCGGTCGGGTTCAGGTCGAACAGGTCGGTTCGCTTCGCGCGCGGCTGGCGCGCGGGCTTGGACAGCTTCTGGGCCGCAGCGAAGGTCCGCCCGGCCCGGGCGGCGGTGCGCATCGTGGTCTTCGACGCGCCGTGCAGCAGCCGCTCGGTCGGATCCCGCAGACCGAGTCGGTCGACGACGTCAGAGGCCGCCAGGCGGTTCAGCGCGCGCAGACCCATGGCCATGCCGCGCTCGGCGATGTTCGTTTGAGGCATTCTGGATCGGAAGTCGGGCGTCACATTTCAATGTGACATCGATCAGTGTAATCCTGAACGACGGCGTATATCTAAGCGGAAACCGCTGGCGGAGGTCGCGGTGGGCGACGTGCCGGGCCGACACGCCGGCCCGGCACGACACGGCTGGGCTGCTAGCCCTCCTGTTCCGCCTCGGCGATGTCGAGGGCGAATCCAAGCGCCCGCATGATGTTGCCGGTGGCGGCCACCACGCGCGCGGTGCCGACGATCGGGGCGACCGCCGCGAGGACGCCCTGGACCTGCTCGACGCCGATCCCGAGGTCGCCCGCGGCGCCCAGGTTCATCAGATACGACGTCGGCGGAGCGTCGACCGCCACCAGCGCCGCGATCCGCGTGAGTATGAGCGTCTGCTCGTCGAGGCTGGACGCCTCAACCGATGCGACGGTCATCGCCGCGAGCAGGTCGAGGACGGGGGTTTCGTTGCTGCCTTCCATCAGTCGCTCCTTGGGGTGGGAGATGGGCGAGAGCATCACACCAGGGAAGTCGGTCCGGCGCCTCATCCGATTCGGATGAAGGCCGGGCCCGCGCCCTCTTATGCAGTTCTTACATGGCGCCCGTCATCCTGAGGATCTGAGATGCGCGTGCTGATCGCAGAGGACGAGCGGAGGCTTGCCGATGCGATCGCGCGCGGGCTGCGTCGGGAAGGGATGGCGGTCGACCTCGCGCCGGACGGATCCGATGCTCTCGTCAAGGCGCGGGTCGTCCGCTACGACGTGCTCGTGCTCGACCGCGACCTGCCGGGCCTTCACGGCGACGACGTGTGCCGGGCGATCCGGGGCGAGCGGCCGGAGACGGGAATCCTGATGCTGACCGCCGCCGGGACACTCGAGGACGTGGTCGAGGGACTGTCACTCGGCGCCGACGACTACCTGGCCAAGCCATTCCGGTTCGCGGAGCTCGTCGCCCGCATCCACGCGCTCGCCCGGCGCTCGACTCCGAGCCGGCCGCCTGTCCTGTTCCACGCCGACCTCGAGCTCGATCCGGCGCGCCGGGAGCTGACCCGCGCGGGCCGGCCGATCGAGCTCGCGCGCAAGGAGTTCGGCGTGCTCGAGACGCTGATGGACGCCGCCGGCGCGACCGTCTCGGCCGAGGAGCTGCTCGAGCGTGTCTGGGACGAGCACACCGACCCGTTCACGAACGTGGTGCGGATGACGATCATGACGCTGCGCCGAAAGCTCGGCGAGCCGCCGGTGGTGGAGACGGTGATCGGCGTCGGGTACCGGATGACGTGATGCCGCGCTCGGCCTGGCCCGCCCCGACCGTCCGCCTGCGGCTGACCGTGCTCTACGGGCTCGTGTTCCTCGTCACGGGCGCGGTCCTGCTGACGATCGGCTACCTGCTCGTGCGCAACAACCTCTCCCCGCACGGGAATATCCGCGCCGAGCTGCAGAGGCTTGGGCTGGCGCCGCCCGGGTCGATCTTCTCCGGGCGGCCGCTGCTGTTCGCCCCCGGATCCCCGGAAGCCAGTGTCGCCGCGGCGATTCGCGCGCAGCTGCAAGCCGATGCGCTGCACCGCCTCGTGGTCGAGTACGTCCTCGCGCTCGGCGCGATGACGATGGTCTCGGTCGCCGCCGGCTGGCTGCTGGCGGGCCGCGCGCTGCGACCCCTGCGCGACATCACCGCCACCGCGCGCCGCGTCTCGGGCGAGAACCTCGGCGAGCGGATCGCCCTCAGCGGCCCCGCCGACGAGCTGAAGGAGCTCGCCGATACGTTCGACGGGATGCTCGCCCGGCTCGACAGCGCGTTCGCGAGCCAGCGCCACTTCGTCGCCAACGCCTCGCACGAGCTCCGCACCCCGCTGGCGATCATGCGCACCGAGGTCGACGTCGCGCTGGCCGATCCCAACGCCAGCGAGACAGAGCTGCGTTCGATGGCCGAGGCGATCCGCGAGACCGTCGACCGTTGCGAGCGGCTGCTCGCGAGCCTGCTCGTGCTCGCGCGCAGCGAGGGCGCCTCCGGGCGCGAGGAGCCGGTCGACCTCTCGGCAATCGTCGCGGACTGCGTCACCGACCTGCGTGCCCGCGCCCAGGAGGCTCAGGTGGACGTGCGTGCGCGGCTCGAGGGCACGTGGACCGTCGGCGATCCGCGCCTGCTCGAGCGGATGGTCGCCAACCTGCTGGACAACGGGATCCGGCACAACGAGGCGGGTGGATTCCTCGATGTCGCGGCGTCGGTCCAGGGCGCGCAGATCGTACTCACGGTCAACAACGGGGGCGAGGTGATCGCGCCCGAGGACGCGGCCAAGCTGACCGAGCCGTTTCGCCGCCTCGAGCGCGGCCGGGGCGGCTTCGGCCTCGGCCTGTCGATCGTGCGCTCGGTGGCCGAGGCCCACGGCGGCGCCGTCGAGGTGAGCGCGCCGGCCCGCGGAGGGCTCCGCGTGCGCGTCACGCTGCCCGCGCGCACGGCCCCGGACCGGGCGCCGGACCCGGTCCGCGGGATGCTTACGAAGAGCTGACAGCCCGGGCGCTACAAACCCGCCCGACCCACTTCAGGAGATATAGAAACGAAATGCTGTCTGCTCTCACACTTCGGCGCGCCCTCGCGCTGTGCTCGACCGGCCTGATCCTGGCCTTCGGACTCGCCGCCTGCGGGTCGTCGGGCTCGTCGACCGGGACGAGCACCGACGGGACCACGGGCGCGCAGTTCCAGGCTCGATTGAACCTCGCAAAATGCTTCCGCGCCCACGGGCTCAACGTCCCCGACCCGTCGCCAGGCGGAGGGGCCGCCGGCGGTGGCGGCGTGTTCCGGGAGCTGCGCCAGTACTCGCAGGCGCAGGTCACCTCGGCCCGGCAGGCCTGCCAGCAGTACTTCGCGCAGGCGTTCCCGCGGCTCAACCTCTCGCCGGCTCAGCAGGCGCAGTTCCGCCAGCAGCTCGTGAAGTTCGCCGAGTGCATGCGCTCGCACGGGGTCAACGTCCCTGACCCGAGCACCACCACCGGCGGCGGCTTCGGGTTCGCGCGCCAGTTCCGCTCGGTCGACCGCAACAGCCCCGCGTTCCAGTCGGCCTCGCAGGCCTGTGCCAGCCTGCGACCCCGCTTCGGCCGAGGCGGCGGCGCCGGACCCGGCGGGGGTCCGGGTGCCTGAGCGGCGCGTAATCGTCGCCACCGCCGCGGTCCTGCTCGCGGCGGTGGCGGCAGTGTTCATCGTCAGCGCCTCCGGGTCGGGCTCGAACGCCGGCGCCGCAAGCACGCCCTCAAAGAGCTCCGGCTCGACGACCGTCCAACGCCGCGACCTCGTCGCCACCGACACCGAGTCCGGCACGCTCAGCTACGCCGACCCGCAGAGCGTCTTCAATCGGATCAGCGGCACGCTCACCTGGCTGCCGCAGATCGGTGACGTGATCAAGCCCGGACAGGCGCTGTACAGGGTCGACGGATCGCCCGTGGTGCTGATGAACGGGACGGTCCCCGCCTACCGGTCGTTGTCCGAGGGGGTCAGCGACGGCGGCGACATCAAGGAGCTCAAGCAGAACCTGGTCGCGCTCGGCTTCGACCCAAGCCACCAGATCACGATCAACGACACCTTCGACGCGGCCACCGCCGACGCCGTCGACCGCTGGCAGGCCTCGCTCGGCCAGACCCAGACCGGGTCGGTGACGCTCGGCCAGATCGTGTTCCTCCCGGGGGCCCAGCGGATCACCGCGGTGCAGTCCTCGCTCGGATCGACCGGCTCGAGCAGCGGCACGGGCACGGGCACGGGCGTCAGCACCACGGTCGCGCCCCATGCCGAGTTCGTCGATCTGACGACGACCACGACGACCACGACGACTTCCACCACGACCACGCCGTCGCCCGCTCAGAAGGGCCGCGGCAAGCAGTCCCCTAAGACCCTCGCCGCACTGCTGGCGCTGCTTCGTGCGGAGACGCTGGAGCTCGCCAAGACGCGGGCTTCGGCCGGCGCCGGCGGGACGAGCGGGGGGCGCGGCGGCACCGCGGGCTCTGCCTCGGCTCTCGGGTCGGGCGGCGGCGGGCGTGGTGGCTCAGGCGGGGCGGGCGGTGGCGGCTCGAGCGGCGGAGGCGGTGCCGGCGGCTCCGGGGCTGGGGCCGTCGGCACCGGCAGTAGCTCTGCCGCCGCTGCGAGCGCGGCCGAGATCCTTCAGACCACCTCGACCAAGGTCGTCGTCACGGTCGACCTCGACGCCACCAAGCAGACCGAGGCCGTGGTCGGCGAGCCGGTCACCGTGCAGCTCCCCGACGGCAGCACCGTACCCGGCCGGATCACTCAGGTCAGCCCGGTGGCGCAGAGTTCGTCGAGCTCGTCGAGCAGCTCCTCGGCCTCCAGTGGCGCGGCTGGAGCCGGAGCGTCGGGCGGCTCGGGGTCCTCGGCCCCGTCGGCGACGATCCCGGTGACGATCGCGATCCGCGGCCATCACCACGTCGCCGGCCTCGACCAGGCGGCGGTCAGCGTCAACTTCGAGCAGCAGGTCGAGAAGAACGTGCTGTCCGTGCCCGTGACGGCACTGCTCGCCACCGCGGGCGGTGGCTATGCGGTCCAGGAGGCGGCGGCCCCCCATCGGCTGATCCCCGTTACGCCGGGGCTATTCGCGGCCGGGTACGTGCAGATCTCCGGACCGGGGATCTACTCGGGCCTCGAGGTCACCGACTCGCAGGGATGAGCGTCGCGCTCCGCCTCCACGACGTCGTCAAGGAGTACCCCGGCGGGGTGCACGCCCTGCGCGGCGTCAGCGTCGAGATCGAGACCGGCGACCAGGTGGCCGTGGTCGGCCCGTCGGGCTCGGGCAAGACGACGATGCTGACCATCCTCGGGACGCTCGAGCGGCCGAGCAGCGGAACCGTCGAGGTCGCCGGGCGCGACGCGGTTGGGGCCTCGGATTCGGAGCTGGCCGGGTTGCGGGCGCACGAGATCGGGTTCGTGTTCCAGGGCTTCCACCTCCAGGACGGGATGACCGCGGTCGACAACGTCGCGACGGGCATGCTCTACACCGGCATGCCGTTGCGCGAGCGGCGCGCGGCGGCGACCGAGGCGCTCGAGCGGGTCGGGCTCGGTCCCCGGCTCACCCACCGCCCGCAGCAGCTCTCCGGCGGCGAGCGCCAGCGCGTGGCGATCGCGCGCGCCCTCGCCAAGCACCCGGTGATCATCCTCGCCGACGAGCCGACCGGGAACCTCGACTCGAAGTCGGGCTCGGAGGTGATCGAGCTCCTTCACCAGCTCGCATCCGAGGGCGCGACCCTGGCGCTGATCACCCACGACGAGGCGATCGCCGAGACCTTCCCGCGCCGGATCCAGATGCGCGACGGCGAGATCGTCGGAGACGAGCGCTCGTGAGCACCGCGGCTGCCGCGGCGCCGGGCCGGCCGGCGAGGATACCGCCGCACGAGTTGATGTCGGTGGCGGTGCAGGGCCTGCGTACACGCCGCCTGCGCGCCGCGCTCTCGGCGCTCGGGATCGCGATCGGGATCGGCGCGATGGTCGCCGTCGTCGGCGTCTCGGCCTCGAGCCAGGCGAACCTGCTGGCGACGATCGACCGGCTCGGGACGAACCTTCTCACCGTCGCCCCCGGGCAGACGTTCCTCGGCGCCAACGAGGTCCTGCCCAGCTCGGCACAGGCGATGATCGATCACATGCCGGCCGTCCAGCGTGACTCGGCCGTCTACCAGGTCTCGAGCGCGACGGTGCGCCGAACCCCGTACGTGCCCGATGAGCAGACCGGCGGGATCGGCGTCGACGCCACCGACCCGCAGCTGCTCGCCACGGTCGGCGGCGAGCTCGCGGCCGGCCAGTGGCTCGGCGCCGCGACCCAGCAGTTCCCGACCGTTGTGCTCGGAGCCCAGGCGGCGAGCACGCTCCAGATCTCGAGCGTCACCGGTCATCTCCAGGTGTTCCTGGGCGGAACCTGGTTCAACGTGATCGGGATCCTCAAGCCGGTCGTCCTCGATCCGACGCTCGACGCGACCGCGTTCATCGGGCTCCCGGTGGCCGAGCGTCTGTTCCAGACCCAGCCCAGTGCGTCCCAGATCTACGTGCGCGCGAACGTCAACCAGGTGACCCAGGTCTCGAACCTGCTCGCGCCCACCTCCGACCCGCAGAACCCGGACGGCGTTCAGGTCAGCCGGCCGTCCGACGCGCTCGAGGCGCGCGCCGCCGCCAAGGGCCAGTTCACCACGCTCCTGCTCGGCCTGGGAGCGGTGGCGCTGCTGGTCGGCGCCATCGGGATCGCGAACATCATGGTCATCTCGGTGCTCGAGCGCCGCGGCGAGATCGGGCTGCGCCGCGCACTCGGCGCCACCCGCCGCCACATCAGCTCGCAATTCCTGGCCGAGTCCGCGCTGCTCGCGGCGCTGGGCGGAGTCGCGGGGCTGCTGCTCGGCGCGATCGCCACCTGGGTCTACTCGCTGGCCCAGAACCAGCCGATGGTCGTGCCCGGCTACGCGCTCGTGGCCGCGCCGCTGGCCGGGCTGGCAATCGGGGCGATCGCCGGCCTGTATCCCGCCTCGAAGGCGGCGCGGCTCAGCCCGACCGAGGCGCTACGCGCGACGTAGCGGCCCGTGCCAGCCGCCGGGCGATGAGCGCCGCCGCGCCGTACTCGGCGGCCGCGAGGCCGATGATCGCGCTGCTCGGCGGGAGCGAGCCGATCGCGTAGCTGAGCGCCAGCCCGATCCACATCGCCGCCAGGGCGAGTGCCGCCGAGAGGATCAGCCCGACGCGTGGATTGGGGGCCAGCATGTGCGCGGCCCCAGCGGGAGCCGCGAGCAGGCCGAGCAGCAGCAGCGCCCCCACCGCCTCGGTGCTCTCGGCCGTGACCAGCGCGAGCGCGGCCAGGAACGCGACGCCGAGCAGCCTGACCGGGACGCCACGCACAGCCGCGAGCTCCGGATCGAGCGAGCTCAGCAACAGCGGCCGGAAGCCGAGGCCGATCGCCGCCACGACCGCGGAGCAAACCGCGGCGGCCAGCCACGCGGTGCCGGCGCTGAGGTCGTAGATCGAGCCGAACAGGGTGTTGACGGCGGTGATCCCGCTGGCGCCCACGCTGCTGGTCGCGAGCACGGTGAGCAGTAGCAGGCCGATTCCGAGGATCCACGCGAACACCGTCCCGATGACCGCGTCGTCGGCGTGTGCGCGCGGGCCGAGAGCGGCCATCCCGAGGGCCACCAGGATCGTCAGCGCGAACAGTCCGACCTGCACGCTCAGTCCGAGCACGGCGGCGGCGATCGCGCCGACGAAGGCCACGTGGCTGAGCGCGTCGCCGGCGAACAGCTGCCCGCGCAACACCACGAACCAGCCCGCGCAGCCGCACGCCAGCGCGACGAACGTCCCGGCCAGGTAGGCGTTGCGAACGAAGGCGTGGGCGAACATCAGCGCAGTACCCGCACGAGCACGTAGAGGCCGAACGCGAACGTCGTCATGTAGAAGCCGACCGGGTAGATCGAGAAGTAGGCGACGGCGAGGCCGAGCCACGCGATCAGCAGCGCGAAGACCACGCTCATGGCCAGCCCGGCCAGCGGGCGGACGGTGATCCGTTGCGCGGCGGCGGCCGGAGCGACGAGCAGCGCGAACACGAGCAGAATCCCGGTGATCTGGCTCGTCGCGGCCACGGTCAGGCCGAGGATCAGCATGAAGCCGACGTCGAGCACGGCGACGGGGACGCCGCGAGCGCGGGCAACGTCCGGGTCGACACTCGCGAACAGCAGCGGGCGGGCGATCAGGATCGTGGCCAGGAGCGCCACTACCGCCACCGCGAGCAGGGCGGTGACCTGCCCCTGTGTGACCCCGAGGAAGGTGCCGAACAGCAGGGACTCGGGGCCGCTGAGCACATCGTGGTTGAGGTTCAGGAACAGGTAGCCGGCGGCCAGGCCCGCGGTCTGCACGGTGCCGATCAGCGCAGTCTCCATCGCGTGGCCGCCCGCCCGGTTGCTGCGGGCACGGCCGATCACGAGTGCCGCCGCGCCGCACGCTAGGTAGTAGCCGAGCGAGGTCGGCAGCCCGGCCAGCGCGGCGCCGGTCGCCCCCGGGAACGCCATCACCGACAGGGTGTGGCCGGCGAACGCCTGCCGGCGCAGGACCATGTACCAGCCCACGATCGCCGACATCACCGCAACGATCGTCCCGGCCTCCAGCGCGTGGACCATGAACGGGAACGTGAGCAGCTGGTTCAGGTCGTCGATCGGGTTCAGTGACGGGGCTGCGCTCATTCGTGCCGGTGTCCGTGGTGGTGCGGGGCCTCGGGCTGGCCGACGACGACGAGGCGGCCGTCGGCCGTCGGCAGCACCTCGATCGGGGTGCCGTAGAGCTCGGTCAGCTTCGACGCGGTGATCACCTCGGCGACGGAGCCGCTCAGCGCGTGGCCGCCGCCCAGGTAGACAACGCAGTCGAGGTAGCCGACGAGTGGGTTGACGTCGTGCGCGACCAGCATCACGGCCACGTCCTGGGCCGCGCAGATCCGCTTGATCAGCGCCGCGACTGCGATCTGGCTGGGGATGTCGAGACTGTCGAGGGGCTCGTCGAGGATCAGGAGGTCGGGTCGCCGGACGAGCGCCTGCGCGATCAGCAGTCGCTGCTGCTCGCCGCCCGACAGGGCGCCGATCGGGCGTGTCGCGTAATCGGCAGCGCCGACCAGGGCGATCGTCGAATCGACCAGCTCGCGCTCGGCACGGCGGCGGTCGCGCGCTGCCTCGCTGAACCCAACCGGTACGCCCCAGCGGTCGCCCTCGAGGCCGAGGCGGACAAGGTCGACGCCGCGAATGCGGGCGGAGGCATCGAAACCGTGACGCTGGGGGAGGTAGCCAACCCGCGCCCGAGCCGTCGCCGGCCTGCCCCCGAGGACCGTGGCCGTGCCCGCGCTGAGCGGGACCAGGCCGAGGATCGCTCGCATCAGCGTCGACTTGCCGGCGCCGTTGGGGCCCAGCACGGCGACGAACTCGCCCGGCCGCACCGACAGCGAGACGTCGGTGAGAATCGTGCGCCCGCCGAGCCGGATCTCGGCGCCCGCCAGCTCTACCGCGGCGCTCATCGGCCCGTGGCCTCGTGGAGGGCGCTCTGCAGGCGCTCGAGCTGGGCGAGCTGCCACTGCTCGAAGCTCGCCGTCTCGGGCGAGAGCGTCTCGGTGACGGCGACGGTCGGGATCCCGTGTGCCCGCGCGAGAGCGGTCAGCCGCTCGACGGCCGGCGTCTCGTTCTGGACGTTGTAGATCCACACGCGGATCCGGCGCGCGTCGATCTGGCGCTCGGCCACGAGCGTGTCCTGCGCGGTCACGTCGGTGCCCTCGCTGATCGACTTCATGAACCCGGGCGGGGTGATCAGGTCGAGGCCGAGGGCCGGTGCCATCGGCGCGAAGATGCTCTCCGAGGCGCCGACGGCAGTGCCGGCGTAGCGGGCCCGGATCGTCTCGATTGCGCGGTGATAGGGGCCCAGCGCCTCGGTCTGGAAGATCGCGTTTCGGTGCTCGAAGTAGCCGGCGTCGCTCGGATCAAGTCCCGTCAGGTCATCTGTGATCGTGTTGGCGACCCGCGTGACCTCGGCCGGGTCATACCAGCGGTGCGGGTTGTCACCCTGGCGGCTGAGGCTGCCAACGTTGAGGATCCGCCGGCCCGGGACCGGGTTGGCATTCAGCAGTCGCGTGACCCACGGGTCGTATCCGACGCCGTTGACGATCACCAGTTTGGCCGACGCGAGCGCCCGTGCGTCGGCCGCCGTCGGCTCATACGAGTGGGGGTCCTGCGCCGGGTTGACGATGATGCTCCGGACGCTCGCGTGCGTCCCGGCCAGCTGAGCGGCGATGTTGCCCCAGAAGTTCTCCGCCGCCACGACGTGGAGGCCGCGGGGGAGGGGGTTGTTGCCGCAGGCGGAGATGGCGAGCGCGGCGGCCGTTGCGGCGGCCGTCGCAGCGCCTGCCCGCGCCGGCCGGCCCGGCCCTGCGCCTACCCGCGCCGGGCGGCTCCGCGCTGCGCTTCTGACCCAACCGAACACGGCAAGCACGCTACCACAAGAATGGGAATGAGTCTCATTCTTGTTACAAACGCGCTAGTGTTGGCGGGCGATGGACTGGAACGAGCACGTGCACGCCGTCCTCGCTCAAGCAGGGCTCAAGCGGGGCGGCGCCCGCGACCGCGTGATCGACCTCCTCGCCTCACAGCCGTGCGCGCTGAGCGCGGTCGAGATTGAGGCCTCGCTGCGAGCGTCCGGCCGTCAGCCCGGCCGCGCCACCGTGTACCGGGCGCTCGACCTGCTCGTCGAGCACGGGCTGGTGGAGCGCGTCGAGGTGGGGGACGGGCAGGCGCGGTTCGAGAAGGCCGAGCTCGGCGGGGCCCACCATCACCACCTCGTCTGCGAGCGTTGTGGACGCCTCGTCGCCTTCGACGACCCGGGCCTTGAGCGCGCGATCGATCGCGTGTGCGCCCGCCTCGGCGTTCGCGTCGACAGCCACGACGTGCTGCTCCGCGGTGCCTGCGGGCGCTGCGACTGACCGCCGTTATCGACCGCTCGAGACGACCAGACCGACCTTCGTGCCGGACGGCTCCTTGCGCCCGGCCTTCGGATGGCTCGAGATCACCTTGCCCTTGGCGACCCTGTGTGAGTGTGCCCGCGTGACCGGGCCGACGCGGCAGCCGGCCTTCCTGATCGCCTTGGCGGCCGCCCTCTCGGTCCGGCCGGCGACCTTTGGCACAACGCAGCCCGCCTTGGAGCCGCCGCCGGCTGGGTTCAGGTCCCAGCTGATCTTCGCGGTCCCCTTCGGCTTCCCGCCGGTCACGTAATCGATCCAGAGGCCGTAGACGGGGTCGCCGCTCATGTCGTAGAGGCCGCTTGTTCCGGGGCTCGCGCCGCCTCCGGACGCGACGATCGTCGCGCTGCCCTTGAGTACCAGGTTGGAGGGGATCGGCTTGATCGGCGACGTGGCGTTGTCGGCGACACCGGGGTCGGCCGAGGTGCCGGTCGTGACCGTGTTGATCCCGTAGGAGATGAGGAGCTGATAGGTGCACTTGGACCCGTTGGCGAGGATCTGCACACCGTTGCCGTCGCCGCCGGCCCTGGTCGGCCCGGACGCGGTCTGATGCGTGTTGTCGTCCGTGCTCGGGTCGTGGTAGGAGTCGTTGATGCTGATCGACCCACCCGTCGGCTGCGAGCTGCTGCCGAACGTGGCCCCCTCGATCGCTCGCGACCTCAGGTCCGCGATCTTGAGGTTCGATGCGCTGCGGTCGATCGAGAGCGTTGCGCTGTCAGCTCCGAGCCCCGGCGGTGGCGGACCGACCAGGGTGCCGGTGACGTACGACGTACTCGCCGTCCCGCCGTAGGACTTCACCTTGAGCATCTTGTTGAAGTTGGCACAGGTTGCGCCTGCGCTCGCCGGAAACGCCGCGAGCGCGCACGCCGCGGTAAGAGCAATCCTGGTACGCCCCAATCTAGGTCCTCCTTGAGCTGACGGAGCACCCCCTCGGTCGCGCATCCTACGCGGTGGCTCACCACGTATCAACAAACGGCCGTCGGCCCCCTCGCCCGGGCCGTTCCGCATCGAGCAGCGTCCTGATCCACCGGCGTGTGTCGGCCGGGTCGATCACGTCATCGATCTCCCCGTACTCGGCCATGCTGATCCCCTTGCCCCGGTCGTACGCGGCCTGCACCGTCGCCTCGAAGACCCGGTTGCGCTCGGCCGGGTCCTCGATCGCCTCGAGTTCGCGACGCATCCCGAGGCGAACCGCCCCCTCGAGTCCCATCGCGCCGAACTCCGAGGTCGGCCAGCCGATCGTGAACAGAGGCGCCTTGAAGCCGCCGCCGGCCATCGCCTGGGCGCCGAGCCCGTAGCCCTTGCGCAACACGACCGTCCCGGTCGGCACGCTCAGATTCGCGCCGGTGACGAACATGCGGCTGAAGTGCCTGACCGTCGCGGTCCGCTCGGCCTGCGGGCCGACCATGAAGCCGGGCGTGTCGCACAGGAACAGGAGCGGCAGGCCGTACGCGTCGCACAGCTGCATGAACCGAGCCGCCTTGTCGGCCCCGTGGGCGTCGATCGCACCACCGAGGTGCGACGGATCATTGGCGACCACGCCGAGCGGGCGGCCGTCGACGCGCGCCAGCGCGGTGACGATGCCGAGGCCGAAGCCGCGACGCAACTCGAGCACGTCGTCGAGGAGTGCCTCGATCACCCGGCGGACGTCGTAGATGCGCTTGCGGTTGGTCGGGATCAGGTTCCGCAGCACCGTCTGGTCGCGCTCCTGCGGCGGCTCGGATGGTCCTCCGAAGTAGGACAGGTAGCGCCGGGCCAGGGTCACCGCCTCGGCGTCGTCCTTCGCCCGCAGGTCGACGACCCCGTTGGCGTACTGGACGTCGATCGGACCGACCTCGCCGGGCTCGTATACGCCGAGCCCGCCGCCCTCGATCATCGCCGGGCCGCCCATGCCGATGCTCGAGTCCTCGGTCGCGATCACGACGTCGCAGCAGCCGAGCAGGGCGGCGTTGCCGGCGAAGCAGTAGCCCGAGGCGACCCCGACCAGCGGCACCAGCCCGCTCAGCTGCGCGAACAACTGGAAGGCACGGCAGTCGAGTCCCGCCACGTGCGGCCAGTCGACGTCCCCGGGCCGGCCACCCCCGCCCTCGGCGAACAGGACCACGGGCAGCTCGCGCTTCTCGGCGATCTCGAACAATCGATCCTTCTTGAGGTGGTTGCGCATCCCCTGCGTCCCCGCGAGCACCGTGTAGTCGTAGGACATGACCACCGTCGGCCGCCCCTCGACGTCCCCGACCCCGGCCACCAGGCCGTCGGCCGGCGTGCGCTCGATCAGCTCCTGCCGCGGGCGCCGGCGCTCCTGGGCGGCGAAGATCAGCGGCCCGTACTCGACGAACGTGCCCGGGTCGACCAGGTCGGCGAGGTTCTCACGCGCCGTGCGCCGTCCTCGCTCGCGGCGCTTGGCCACCGCGTCGGGGCGGGCGTCATCGAGACCGATCGCGTGGCGCTCGACGACCGCCTCGAGGTCCTCGCGCGGGCCGTCCCGCTCCTCCGGCTCGCTCGTGCGCTCATCCGAGGGTTCCCCCTCGGCCAGGACGGCCAGCCGCTGGCCCTCCTCGACGGTGTCGCCGAGTGCGACCTCGATGCTGCGCACGATCCCGGCCGCATCGGCGATCACCTCGTGCTCCATCTTCATCGCCTCGAGCACGATCACGGCAGCGCCGGCGGGCACCGGCTCATCGGGCTGGTGCGCGATCGCGATCACCGTGCCGGCGAACGGAGCGATCAGATCTCTGGATGGCACGCGGGGATCATCGCGCAGTCGGCTGCGGGATTGCGGTCCGCATGGGCTGGGCTGGCTCGGACTCAGCCCAGCCCGCGCACCGCCTCGAGCAGCTCCTGCGGGCTCGCGTTGTCGCTCGCGTCCTTGGCCCGATGAGACCAGACGATGCGGCCGCCGCGGTCGATCACCATCGCGCCGCCGAGTTGGGCGGGGTTGCCGATCGTCTTGCCCTGCAGCATCCCGGTGCGCGCGGTGGTCAGCGCGCCCTTGGCGACCACCTTTGGCCCGAGCAGGTCCATCAAGCTTCCGACCTTCAGCCCCACGATCTTGTAGGTCTGGCGTCTCTCGTCGGCGAGGACCGGTAAATCGATCTCACGGCGACGGCGGAAGTGCGCCGCCTGCCGCGGCGTTGCCTGGCCGATCAGCACGAGGTTGGCGCCGGCCGCCTCGAACTCCTCACGTGCGCGGTCCAACTGGACCGCGTGGGCCTGGCAGTAAATTCACCCGTAGTGGCGGAGCCAGACGAGCACCGCAGGCCGCTCCGCCCACAGATCGCCGAGCCGGACACCGTTGTCGTCCTGGTCAGGCAGGACGACGTCGGCCAGCGCGTCGGCCTGCTCGCCTGACCGGATCGCAGCGGTCTCGCTCATGTCCTGAACCCTACCCCCCCGCTGGATCGGCCGTCCTATCGGCAGAGCGGTCGGGCGTGGGAGAATGGTTCGGACACGATTCGCGCATCTCGAGCCGGCGATCCCCGGTTCCGCATTGCGTGAGGATCGACACCGTTGAGAAAATGAGATCGTCGATGCCCAGGACGCGGTACGCGCGTAGCGGCGACGCTCGCATTGCCTACCAGGTGATCGGTGACGGACCGTTCGACCTCATCGCTGTGCCGGGATTTGTGTCTAACGTGGAGTATCTGTGGGAGATCCCGGGTGTGGCCGCGGTCATCGAGCGTTTCGCCTCCTATGCGCGGTTGATCACGTGGGACAAGCGCGGCACCGGGTTGTCCGACCCGCTCCTTCACTTGCCCCCACTTGAAGAGCGTATGGACGACATGCTGGCAGTCCTCGACGCCGCCGAGTCCGAGCAGGCGGCTCTGTTTGGCGTGTCTGAGGGCGGGCCGCTCAGCATCCTGTTCACGGCGACGCACCCGCAGCGGGTTTCGGCGCTCGTAACCTACGGCGCTGCTCCGCGGATGGCGTGGGCTCCGGACTACACCTGGGGTATCCGGCCTGAGCTTTACAACGACGCGGCGCAGGAAGCCGTGCGTGATGGTTGGGGCGACGGCGTGCTGCTTGAGCTGTTCGCACCGTCCTGCGCGGACGACGAGCGGATGCGTGAGGTTTGGGGGACGTTTCAGCGGCTCGGCGCGAGTCCGTCGATGGGCGTGGCAACACTACTGGCGATGCTGGAGATCGATGTCAGAGAGATCCTGCCCAGTGTCCGGGTGCCGACGCTGCTGATCCATCGGGCCGGTGATCGCGCCATCCCCGCGGAGAGTTCGCGCTTCATGTCCGAGCGCATACCGAACGCCAAGTACGTCGAGCTCGAGGGCGAGGATCACCTCTGGTTCGTCGGCGACGTCGACGCGATCTTTGACGAGGTTGAGGAGTTTCTCACCGGCGTTCGCCGCAACGTGGTCAAAGACCGCATCCTCGCGACCGTTTTGTTCACCGACATCGTCGACTCAACCCGCAAGCTCGCCGAGCTCGGAGATCACCGCTGGCGAGAGGTGCTCGGTGAGCACGACGCGCTCGTGCGCCGTGAGCTAGAGCGCTTTCGCGGTCGGGAGCTCAAGACGATCGGAGACGGGTTTCTCGCCACCTTCGACGGCCCCGCCCGCGCGGTCACCTGCGCGGGTGCGATTCGAGACCGCGCGCATGGCCTTGGCCTCACCGTGCGCGCCGGCGTACACACGGGAGAGTGCGAGATGATCGGCGACGACATCGCCGGCGTGGCCGTCAACATCGCCGCACGAATCTCGGCCCTCGCCGGTCCTGATGAAGTGCTCGTATCTCGAACCGTGACCGACCTGGTGTACGGCTCAGGCATCGAGTTCGAAGATCGCGGTCTTGTTGAACTCAAAGGCGTGCCGGACACCTGGAATCTGTTCGCGGCGACCACCACATAGTCTCCGCCGAGCGCGACCAACGACGGGCGACCTATTGCACCTTGCCGCGGGCGGCGACTGGCCAGAGCGCCTCGATCTGCCCACTTCGGTGGGCGTGGAGTGCGTCGTGCAGGTTGACCGTCGTGTCGATGTGGGAGGGCAGGAGGGTCACCCGGTCCCCTACTGCCAGCTTGCGACGTTCCGGGCCGCCGGCGGGAGTGAGCGTGCCGTGCTCGTCTCCCGCATGCTCGTATGACCAGCCCGGTGCATCGGTGAGACGCGCGGGGCCGGAATCGTTCGAGAGCGTCTTGAGCCCCGCGTCGATCACTGCGCGATCCAGGGCGGGGCGGCTGATCACGGTGGCGAGCACCGTGAGTGCCGGCTGAAAGGGAACGCCGGCCGTGTCGAGGTAGTCGGCATCCATGAAGATGAACGATCCTGGCTGAACCTCGGTCACCGCCTCGTGCCGAGCGCAGAACTCGGCGGTGCCGGTCCCGCCGGTGGTCACGACGTCGACCGTGTGTCCGGCGGCGCGCAGATCCCTCGCCGCCGCGGCGAGGAGCTCCATCGAACCGTCGCACCGCCTCTGCCGCTCGCCGAGGTCGCGCACGTGCTGGAGGTTGCCCTCGTAACCCTGTAACCCGACGAGCTTGAGCCGACTCAGTTCTTGGATGCGATCGGCGAGCGCCAGCGCGTTGTCCGGAGCGACGCCGCAGCGGTCCTGCCCGACATTCACGTCAATCAGCGTCTCGAGCGGGCGTGGGAGAGCGAGGTCGATCGCCGACGCTCCTTCCCATGAGTCCACCACCACGCGCACGCGCGCGGCAGGCCAGCGGGAGACCAACGCCGCCAGGCGGCGTGCCTTGATCGGGCCCGCGAGCTCGGTCGTGATCAGTACGTCATCGATCCCTCCGGCAAGCATCACCTCGGCTTCGCTGAGCTTGGCCACGCACACGCCCACGGCCCCGGCATCCAGAAGCAGCCGTGCCACCTCTGGGCTCTTCGCGGTCTTCAGGTGAGGCCGCACACGGACGTCAGCGAGCCGCTCCATGCACAGCCGCACGTTGTGCTCGAAGACGTCGAGGTCAACCGTCAGAGACGGCGTATCCAGCTCGTCGATCCGAGCAGCTTCCATCGACTCTCGTGGCAACCGCGGCCAGGCTACTACAGGGTTGACCCGCCTCGACGATCGGCCCGGCCTCGCCCAGCAGACCGGGTACGAAATACTCCCTGTCATGGCCGAGCTCCTCTGGACCCCATCGCAGGATCGGATCTCCGCGGCGACGATCACGCGCTATCAGGCATGGCTGGCGAAGGAGCGCGGGCTGCGGTTCGAGACCTACGACGACCTGTGGCGCTGGTCGGTCGATGACCTGGCCGGGTTCTGGAGCTCGATCGCCGAGTTCTGCGGGGTACGGTGGTCTGAGGAGCCCTCGGCGGTGCTCGGGCGCTCGGAGATGCCCGGCGCGGAATGGTTCCCCGGGCTCGCGAGTCAGCTACGTGGAGCACATCTTCCGTGACCGCGCCGATGACGATGTGGCCCTGTTCCACGCCTCGGAGCTGCGGCCGCTGGACTCGTGGACCTGGGGCGAGCTGCGGTCGCACGCGGCGGCGATCGCGGCCGGCCTGCGCGGGCTGGGCGTCGGCCCGGGCGACCGGGTGGCCGCGTACCTGCCGAACATCGCCGAGACCGTCGCGGCCTTCTTTGCCTGCGCGTCGATCGGCGCCGTGTGGTCATCGGCCGCGCCGGAGTTCGGTGCTCGCAGCGTCGTGGACCGCTTCGCCCAGATCGAGCCGAAGGTGCTGCTCGCGGTCGACGGCTACCGATACGGGGGAAAGGACTTCGACCGCCGCGAGGTGGTCGAGCAGATCGCGGCCGAGATCGGGACGGCACGGGTGGTGAAGCTCGGCTACCTCGACGGCTCCGGCTGGGAGGAGGGCTTCCTCGGCTCCGAGTCCGAGCCGCTCGAGTTCGCCTCGCTGCCGTTCGACCATCCGCTGTGGGTGCTGTACAGCTCGGGCACGACGGGCCTTCCCAAGCCGATCGTCCACGGCCAGGGCGGCATCCTGCTCGAGCAGCTCAAGAAGACCTACCTGCACCTCGACGCCAAGCCCGGTGACCGGTACTTCTGGTTCTCGACCACCGGCTGGATGATGTGGAACTTCCTCGTCGGGGTGCTGCTGGGCGGGTCCTCGATCGTGCTGTTCGACGGCAATCCCGGGTATCCCGACCTGGGGACGCTGTGGGACCTGGCCGAGCAGACCGAGATGACCTGTTTCGGCACGAGCGCCGCGTTCATCGCAACGTGCATGAAGGAGGGTCTGAAGCCGGGCGAGGGACGATCGCTGGCGTCGCTGCGCGCCGTCGGCTCGACCGGATCGCCGCTCTCGCCCGAGGGCTTTCAGTGGGTCTACGACGAGCTCGGCTCGGACACGTGGCTGTTCTCGACCTCGGGTGGCACCGACGTGTGCACCGCGTTCGTCTGCGGCGTGCCAACGCTGCCGGTCTACCGAGGCGAGATCCAGGCTCGCGCGCTCGGCGCGGCGGTGGAGGCGTGGGACATCGACGGGCACCCGCTGATCGGCGAGGTGGGCGAGCTCGTGATCACCAAGCCGATGCCTTCGATGCCGATCTACTTCTGGGGCGACCCGGACGGCAGGCGCTACCGGGACAGCTACTTCTCGATGTACGACGGCGTGTGGCGGCACGGCGACTGGATCGAGATCACCGAGCGGGGGACGGCGATCATCTACGGGCGCTCGGACTCGACGATCAATCGCGGCGGCGTGCGGATGGGCACGAGCGAGATCTACCGTGCCGTGATGTCCGTGGATGAGGTTGTCGATGCGCTTGTGGTCGACGTCCCTCGGCCCGGGACCGACGGGTGGATGCCGCTGTTCGTCGTTCTGCGCGATGGCGCGTCGCTGAACGATGAGCTGATCGCCCAGATCCGCGCCCGGATCCGCTCCGACTGCTCGCCCCGCCACGTGCCGGACGAGATCCGCCAGATCTCCGAGGTGCCGCGAACCCTGTCGGGCAAGGTGCTCGAGGTCCCGGTCAAGCGCATTCTCACCGGCACGCCCGTCTCCGAGGCGGCCTCCCGCGAGTCGCTCGCGAACCCGAAGGCCCTGGACTACTTCGAGGACTTGGTCAAAGAAGTGTGACTTTTCGCGCCGCCCGGGCCTTCGGGTGCGATCGTGGGTACGCGATGCGCGCGGCCCAGGGACGGAGGATGGTCAATTTGACGGAATTATTCCGTTGCTTTGACCAGCCTCCGGAGGGGACCGCGTGGCTGAGCTGACCGAGAACGGGATCGTGGCGCTGGCGCACCGCCAGCATGGCTACATCACGCGGGCTCAGTTACTCGGCTTGGGCCTGACCCGCCATGCGATCGAGTACCGAGTCGCGATCGCCCGCCTCATCCCCGTCTACGCCGGCATCTACGCCGTCGGCCACGTCCCCACCAACCCCATCGACCGCGCAGCGGGGGCGATCCTGGCCTCCGGCCCGAGGGCCGCGCTGTCCCACACCTCGGCGGCGACCCTGTGGGGCTGGCTCCGTCCGTGGGAGACGCCCTTCCACGTCACCGCGCCCACTCGCCACCGCCGGGCCGGCATCATCGTCCACCTCAGCACGAGCCTCACACGAGCCGACTTCCGCACCCATCTGGGCATCCGCGTCACGAGCCCGGCCCGCACGGCCCTCGACGTCGCCCCGACCCTCGACCAGCGCCGGCTGCCGCGTCTGCTCGGCGACGCCCAGCACAGCTATCTCCGGCTCGAGGCGCTGAACGACGTTCTCGAGCGCTTCCCCCGCCATCCGGGCGCCGGCCCGCTCAACCGCTACCTCGACAGCAGCCGGGGCCCGAGCCGCTCGGACTGGGAGGAGCAGTTCCCCGAGTTCTGCGCGCGCCACGGGCTGCCGCAACCGGTCATCAACGCCCGGGTCCACGGCTACGAGGTTGACGCCTGGTTCCCCGAGCACCAGGTCGCGGTCGAGCTCGACAGCTGGGGCTTCCACAGCGACCGCGGCGCCTTCGAGCACGACCGCGACAAGGATGCCCACCTGCTCCAGTTCGGGATCGAGACCGTCCGCATCACGTGGCGGCGGATCCGGACAAGCCCGGCTCGCGAGGCGGAGCGCCTACACCGGATTCTGGAGCGCCGACGGGAGGTCCGGCCCAGGGCGGCGTGACGCGGTCCAGGAGCGGCCCAACTCTTACGTTCTTCTCAAACTCCACTGATTAGATTGCCGCACGGGCGCGCTGGTTCGTCCGGCCGCCCGGCCAACTGCAAGAGGTATTTGTGTCCAGCATTTTCAGGCGGAAGCTTGCAATCGGAGGGGCAGTTCTGGCGGCGGTCGCGGTCGGCGGCGGTGCCTACGCGGCGACCCAGTCGAACACCAACCCGCGCCAGGCGTTCCTCAACGACGTGGCCAAGCGCCTGAACGTGAGCCCGAAGCAGCTCCACTCTGCGCTCACCAGCGCGGCGCTCGATCAGCTGAAGGCCGCTGTCAAGGCGGGCAAGCTGACGCAGGCTCAGGCGAACGCGCTGGGGCGCGAAATCCAGAAACACGGCGGCGTGCCGTTCATCGGACCCGGCGGACCGGGCCGGTTCGGGCTGCACCGCGGCTTCCTGCGCCGCAGGAGGCCCCGGCGGTCCGGGGATGGTCGGCCCGATGATCGCCGGGCCGCTCGCGGCCGCCGCGAGCTACCTCGGGATGACGCCCCCGCAGCTGTTCAAGCAGCTGATGGCGGGGAAGTCGCTGGCCCAGGTGGCCCAGTCACAGCACAAGTCCGTGGCTGGGCTGCAGAAGGCGATGGTCGCCGCGGTCAAGGCGCGCCTCGACAAGGCCGTTTCGGCCAAGATCATCAGCAGTGCGCAGGAGCAGCGGATCCTGAGCCACATCCCGGCGATCATCAACCGGAAGATCGGCCGATCCGGCTACGGGCCGCGCTTCGGTTTCTTCCGCGGCAATGCAGCGGGCCGCGCCTGGCGCCCCGGCGCCGGCGGACCGCCCATGCCTCCGCCCGGTCCAGCCTCGCTGGCCGTCGGCCCGCCGCCGGTCACTTACTGACGCGCCGGCCGGCTCATAGGCCACCTCTTACGCACTTCTCATCCCTCTCTGAAGGGTTTCTCACGGACGGATGCTGTACTGGACTTTGAAATGACGAAGACTTCCTTCAGGAGAAACCGATCATGAGCCGTATGAGCCGCTTGATCCCGATCATCGCCGGCGCCGTCGCCGGTGGCGTGATCGCACTGGTGATCGCGGGTGGCGGCACGAGCCACTCCAGCACCACCACAACCGTCTTCAAATCCGCCCCCAGCACGAGCATTCCGAGCTCGTTCACCGCTGGTAAGGGCCTGACCATCAACCAGATCTATCGCCAGGCGAGCCCGGGGGTCGTCGACATCCAGGTCACCTCCACCACCAGCAACGGCGGTTTCGGCCCGTTCGGCGGAAGCCAGCAGCAGCAGGGTGAGGGCGCCGGCGTCGTCTACGACACCAAGGGCGACATCCTCACCGACGAGCACGTCGTTGCCGGCGCGACCAAGGTGACCGTCCAGTTCCAGGACGGCTACAAGACGTCCGCTCGGGTGCTCGGCACCGATCCCTCGACCGATGTCGGCGTGATCCACGTCGACGCACCGGCGAGCGAGCTGCACCCGATTCCGTTCGCGGACTCGGGCAGCGCGCAGGTCGGTGACCCGGTGGTGGCGATCGGCAGCCCGTTCAGCCTCCCCGAGACCACGACCACGGGCATCGTCAGCGCGGTCGGCCGCAGCATCCAGGCGCCCAACAACTACACGATCCCGGGCGCGCTCCAGACCGACGCGGCGATCAACCCCGGTAACTCGGGCGGTCCGTTGCTCGACGCCGACGGCCACGTCCTCGGCCTCAACGACCAGATCCAGACCAACTCGGGCTCGAGTGCCGGCGTTGGGTTCGCGACCCCGTCCAACGCGGTCGCTCGGATCTCCAACGCGATCATCAGTGGCCACCCGGTCAAGCACGCGTACGTGGGCGTCGAGCTCAACGGCAACTCGACCGGCGGCGCTCAGGTCAGCACCGTCCAACAGAACTCGCCGGCCTCCAGCGCCGGTCTGCAGGGCGGCGACGTGATCACCTCGGTGAACGGCAAGACCGTCACCTCGACCGAGGGCTTCATCGCCACGGTCGACCAGTACACGCCGGGCCAGAGCGTGACGATGACAATCAAGCGTGGCGGTCAGACGAAGACCGTGACGGTGACGCTCGGCACACGGCCCTCTTCCTCCCCCAGCGGCGGATAACGCCGCATTTCTCCCGAGCAAAGGCAGGCCCGGGCGCTAGCTCCCAAGCGCCCGGGCCGTCTCGGGTTTAACGACGGGGCGGCCCTACGTGGTCACCGGCGATTGGGCCAGCGCGTGCTCCATCAGCTCGCGGTGGACCGAGCGGGTACCGCCCTCGCGGCGCTTCCAGGTGCCGTCCGGCTCGAGCGTCCAGGCGAATGTGTTGTCGGCCAGGCAGCGCTCGAGCGTGTCGTCGAGCTCGGCGCGGAGCTCCGGGTCCTCGACCGGGGTCAGCAGCTCGACGCGGGTGTCGAGGTTGCGCGGCATCATGTCGGCCGAGCCGATGTAGGAGATCGACTCATCGCCGCGGTGGAAGGTGTAGATGCGCGAGTGCTCGAGGAAGCGGCCGACGACCGAGACGACGCTGATCGTCTCCGAGACGCCGGGGACGCCGGGGCGCAGGCAGCAGATGCCGCGCACGTTGAGCTCGATCGGCAGGCCGGCCTGCGAGGCGCGGTAGAGCGCGCGGATGCACTTGCGGTCGACGAGCGAGTTCATCTTCATCTGGATCCGGGCGTCGAGGCCGGCGCGGTGCGCCTCGACCGTCCGCTCGATCTCCTCGAGCAGCGGCTCGCGCATCGACCCGGGCGCGACCAGGACCTTGCGCTGGCGTTCGGGGTGGCCGTAGCCGGTCAGCGTGTTGAACAGGTTGGCCACCTCCTCGCCGATCTCGCGGTCGGTGGTGAAGAGGCCGAAGTCCTCGTACAGGCGCGCGTTCTTGGCGTGGAAGTTGCCGGTGCCGATCATCACGTAGTGCCTCACGCCGTCGCGCTCGCGGCGGACGACGAGGATCGCCTTGGCGTGCGTCTTGAGCCCGGGGATCCCGTGCACGACGTGGGCGCCCACCTCCTCGAGCGCGCGTGACCAGCGGATGTTCTGGCGCTCGTCGAAGCGAGCCTTGAGCTCCACCAGGCAGACCGCCTGCTTGCCCTTCTCGGCCGCCTCGATCAGCGACGGCACGAGGGCCGAGTCGTCGGAGGTCCGGTACACGGTCATCTTGATCGCGAGCACGTTCGGGTCCTCCACGGCCTGCTGGACGAACCGCTCGACGCTGGTCGCGAACGACTGGTACGGGTAGTGGACGAGCACGTCGCCGCGGCGCATGGGCGCGAACACGTCGGGCTTCTCGTCGCGGTCGCCCGGGCCGGGACCGAAGGCGGGATGGGTGAGCGGCGTCCACGGCGCCTGGCGGAGCTCGGGGCTCACGTCGATCCCGGCGATCTCCCACAGATCGCCGAGGTCCAGCATCCCCTCGACGTCGTAGACCTGCTGTTCCTCCACGTCGAGCCAATCGATCAGGCGGCCGCGCAGGGCGGGGTCCATGGCCGCGCCGACCTCGAGCCTGACCACCTCGCCGAAGCGGCGCCGGCGCAGCTCGTCCTCCACGGCCTGGAGCAGGTCGTCGGCCTCGTCGGAGACCTCGAAGTCGGCGTCACGGGTGACGCGGAAGAGGTCATAGCTGAGGATCTCCATCCCGGGGAACAGGACGTCAAGGTTGGAGGCGATGATCTCCTCCAGCGGGATGAACACGTTCCTGCTGATTTCGATGAACCGCGGGAGGACCTCCTTGGGCACCTTGACGCGGGCGAAGGCGTCGTGGTCGAGGGCAGGGTCATGCAGGCGCACGAGCAGGCTCAGCGACAGGTTCGAGATGTAGGGGAAGGGACGACCCGGCCCGACCGCGAGCGGGGTCAGCACCGGGAAGATCTGCTCGCGGAATCGGCGCTGGATCACGTCCCGTGGGGCGCCGGACTCGTCGCAGCCGACGATCTGGATCCCGTGCTCGGCGAGCGCCGGCCGGACCACGTTGGCGAACTCCCGGGCGTGACGGCGATCCTGCTCACGGACCTTCTGCGAGATGCCCTCGAGCGTCTCGGACGGGGACAGCCCGTCGGGTCCGCGGGCGTCGACTCGCGCCTCGACCTGGTCGTGCACGCCTGCCACGCGGACCATGAAGAACTCGTCGAGATTGGTGACGAAGATGGCGAGGAACTTGAGCCGCTCGATCAGCGGCAGCGAGTCGTCCTCGGCGAGCTGGAGGACGCGGTCGTTGAAGTCGAGCCAGGACAGCTCGCGGTTGGCGAACAGATCCGGGCCGGTCAGCTCCTCTACGTCGACCGTCACCTCCTCGGGCGCCGCCGCGGTGTCGCTCACGCAACCCGCTCCTGCACCGCGGCGATCGCGGCCAGCTCGGTCGGACGCAGCAGCACGACCAGCTCGCCCTTGGCGATGCCGGCCAGTCCGCCCTTGCGCAGCCGCGCCTGCGCGCCCGTGAGGTCGTGCACGAGCAGCGTGAACGACGGGTCGTGTCCGACCAGCATCACGTCCTCGAGGCCCGCGATCAGCGAATGCACGTCGAACGGCTCGCCCGAGAGGGCGGGCTCGACTGTCGGCGTCACGCCCAGCAGCTCGCACGCGAGCTGGGCGGACTGAACCGCGCGGAGCTTTGGGCTGGTCAGGCACACGTCGAGGCGCACGTCGAGGCGCGCTAGGGCTCGGCCGGCGGACTCGGCCTGGTGGATTCCGCGCTCGCTAAGCGGCCGATCCGAATCAGGCAGTCCATCGACCGCTTCCGCATGTCGGAGCAACCAGAGCACGCCCTAACTCTACGCTGCGAGCGCTCACATACGGGCCACCCCCGTTGCACCGGACGACGGTAGGACGCCTTACCCGATCAGCAGCCGCCGTCCAAACACCCGCTCGAACACCTCGCTGTCGCCGTAGCGCTCGACGCTCCAGCGCGGCAGGGTCAGGTCGCCGGCCGCCTCGAGGTGCAGGTCGACGCCGTGCGCCGTTGGCGCGCAGGCGGACCTCGCTGACCGACTGGTCCCGGCCGCGCTCGAGATGCTCGGCCAGGCGGAGGATCACCGCGCACCGATCGAGCAGCTCCTCGTCGCCGTCCCGCGCGAGCGACGACATCTCCCCGAGCTTCGGCGCGCCCTTGCGGTGATAGCGGCTGATCTGGGCGATCAGAGCCCGCTCGCGCGGATCGAACCCGGGCAGCTCGGCGCTCACGATCAGGTAGCGCGAGTGCTTGTGGTGGTCGTCGTAGGAGATCGTCATGCCGACGTCGTGGAGCATCCCGGCCGCCCACAGGAGCTCGCGCTCGCCGGGCTCGGGCTCGAACAGCCCGCCCTGCACGAGCGAGTCGTGCATCTGGAGCGCGAGCCGGGCGACGTGCTCGACGTGCGTCATGTCGGACTCGTACTGAAAGGCGAGGTTGCGGACCGCCGCGTCGCGCACGTCTCCGAGCAGCGGCTCGCGACCGTCGAGCAGCGTGCGGGCGAGGAACACGCCGTCGCGCAGGCCGGCCTCGGTCACCTCGAGGCCGTCGAAGGAGCCGAGCTCGATCACGGTCTCGAGCGTCAGCGCGGCGGCCAGGATGATGTCGCCGCGGCCGGGCTTGATCCCGGGAAGCGCGCCGCGCTCCTCGGCTGTCATACCGGCGAGCTGCTGCACGAGCTCGGCCATCTTCTCGGGCGTGATCACATAGCCCTGTACGCCGATGTCGATCGCATCGGTCTCGTGCTGGGCGGCGGCGGCGAGGTTGCGCACCGCGCCGCCGACGCCGACGATCCGCGGCCCGCAGCCGGCCAGCCAGTCGAGCCCCTCGAGCGTCTCCCGCACGTGGTCGCGAACGCGCTGAAGCTCCTTCTTCTTGGGCACGCCGGACCCGGAGAGGAACTCCTCGGTCAGCCGCACGGCCCCGAGTGCGAACGAGGTGAGCGAACGCGCCCGGCGGTCCTCGACCTCGATCAGCTGCATGCTCCCGCCGCCAAGCTCGAGCACGGCGCCGTCGGTCAGCGTCGAAGTGTTGACGGCCGCGACGTAGCCGAAGCGCGCCTCGTCCTCCTCGGAGAGGACCTCGATCTCGAGCCCGCTCTCCGCCTGCGCGCGGGCGATGAACTCGTCGCGGTTCGAGGCGTCGCGGATCGCGCTCGTGGCCACCGTGTGCACGTCGGATGGCGAGAGCGCGTTGGCGCGGCAGAAGCGGGCGAACACCGCCAGGGTCTCGACCCCGCGCGACATCGCCTCCTCGCTCAGCCGTCCCGAGGCGCCGAGGCCGGCGCCGATCCGGACGGTCTCATACAGCTCGTCGGTGCGCTTCCACCACGCGCCGGGTGAGTAGGTGAAGACGACCAGCCGCCACGAGTTCGAGCCGAGGTCGATGACGGCAACCTGGCGGTTGGTATCCGCCGCTCGCCCCGAAGCGCGGGTCGATCGCCAGCTCACGGCGCCATCATCCGCCGCATGGCGGACGGCTCGCCGGCGTCGTTCCCGCACTGTGCGAGAAGATCGACGATCAGGGTCGAGAATCCGAACCCGCAGCCGGCCAGCCCGCGCGCCGGAGGCGTTCAGCCCGCGCGCCGCGCCCGCAGGACGAAGGCGCCGGCGATCGCGGCCGCCGCGAGCGCGGCCAGCACGACCATCGCCACCAGCGCATGGCGGACGGTCGAGGCGCTGGCGCCGAGTCCCCCGGAGGCCGTGGCGGCCGAGGCGGGCAGCGCGTGGCCCGAAGCGGCGGCGAGGCGCTCGGTCGCCGCCACGGCGGCCGCGCCGAGCCCGTCGGCGCCGGGTGCGATCGACACGCCGACGAGCGGTTGGACGGGGAGGGCTCGCCCCCGGGCGCTCAGCCCGAACCCGTCGGGCATCACGACCAGCACTGGGCCGTTGACGACGCCGGTCAGCTCGGAGGAGAGGAAGCGCGCGTATGCCTGCGGCCGGCCGAACAGGGCCGGCACCACGCCGAGGTCGGTCCTGGCGGCGATCAGGGCGATCCGGATCGGATAGCCGGCCTGACGGGCGGCGTCGCAGATCGCGTACAGGCGCCGCTCCATGGTCTGCGAGATCGGGCTGTAGGGGAGGAACACGTTCTGCCCCAGCAGCACGTCGCTGGCCGGATCCCCGTCCGCGAGGGCGAGGCTCGGCGGAAGCGTGGCCAGTGCGATCAGAGCGACGACTGCGACGCGCCTCATCGCGACTTGTTCTTACGCCGTTCCTGTCGTTTTCGCCGGAGCGAGTCGCGGGTCATGTAGGCGATCAGCAACAGCGCTGGAACGGCGAAGGCGAGCTGCACGTACCAGTGCCCGAGGTGCGCCGAGACGATCACGGCACGGCGTCGCCACGGAGGAAGCGCGTCGCCGTGACGATCACCAGACACGTCATCAGCACCGCGCTGCCGACGCACCACTGGCAGATCGCGTGGATCGTGAACAGCTCGCGGTAGGTGAGGTACATCGAGAACCCGAAGCCGATCAGGGCGATGCCGAAGCCGATCGCCCGGCCGAGCTCACCGCGAATCGCCAGCGAGCCAAGGATCGTGATGTAGCCGATCAGCCCGAGCAGGGCCACCGGGACCCCGTCGAGCTTCGAGAACTGCGACGCCTGCACCTTCTCACAGCCGCCGCCACTGGCCAGGCAGGCGACCTTGATGCCCGAGTAGTGGACGTAGGTGAGATAGCCCGCGTCGCCGATCCCGAGCAGGCAGAGGACGACGATCGCGATCACCAGGCGCCGGTCGGTGATCAGGGGCCGCGGCGCGGTCGCCTCGGCGACGGCGCTCATCCGCCGGCGGCCTTGATCGCCTGCTGGATCTCGCTGTAGCGTAGGCACGCCGGTGCTCGACTGGACGGGCACCGTGCCCTTCGGCCCCTTGGCGATCAGGGTCGGGGTGCCGGACACGCCGGCGGTCTGGCCGGCGGTGCCGTCGGCCTGGACCTGAGTGACAAGCGCCGGGTCGTTGCGGGCGGTGCGCCACTCGCTCACGTTGAGGCCCGGGGTCTGCTGAGCCAGGCCGTCGAGGTACGACTCGTTGACATAGCCGGTGCCCTCGGCGCCCTGCTCGTGGTAGAAGAGCTCGGTGTAGTTCCAGAAGCGGTTCTGCTTGCCCGCGGCCAGCGCCGCGACCTGCTGGGTCTGGAACGTGCTGGGATCGCGGGTGGCGGTCTCGAAGGCGCGATAGGCGACCTTGACCTTGCCCTGGCGGATCTCGTTCTGGACGAGCTGCGGCCAGCCGCCATTGAGCGTGAAGTCACGGCACACCGGGCACTGGAGGTCGCCGTAGTAGTCGACCGACACCGGGGCCTTGGCGTTGCCGAGTACGTTGCCCGACTGGGGGATCCCGTTCAGCAGCTGGCTCACCGAGGCGACCGTCTTGTTCGAAGCGGCGCCCTTCTGCAGGCCGCTGGAGCCACCCCCCTTGCTGGAGATCGCGATCGCGACGCCGACGACGGCGAGCGCGGCGAGGACGACGCCCGCCCAGCATCTGCATCCGGCGCTGGCGGCGCTCGCGCTCAGCCCGGGCCTGCTCCTCGGCGAGGCGCCTGGCTCGAGCTTCTTCCTTTTGCTTGGTCCGTGAAGCCATGACTACGTGAGAACCCCCCGCACGAGGAGGATAGCGACGAGCAGCGCCGCGCCACCGCAGCACAGCGCGGCGAGCGCGGCGAGCAGGCGCAGGCGGATCTGGCGCGGGCTCATCAGCCGTTCGCCTGGTCGAGGATCAGGGCGTCGAAGGGCTTCCCCCCGGGCGGCGTGACCTGGAAGCCGAGCGCCCAGCGACCGACCATCACGAGCGCCGGCGCCGAGCGCGAGTAGATCCCGGGCTGGGTCTCACGCAACTGGTATTCCTGCTGTGGCATCTGCATCTCCGTGTGGTTGAAGGTGAGCGTGACGTTGGCGCCGCGGACCGGCGTCCCGCCGTGCGTGATCCGCAGCGCGAACGAGTCTGGGGCCGCCGCCTTGTTCGGCGTCACCAGCACCTGGAGCCGGTAGCCGGACAGCTGAACCGTGCGGAGCACTCGCCCGGGGCCGACTCGGGCCACGGCGGAGTTCTGGAGCGCAAACGACGGCGGCGGAGGGGCGAGGCTCGACAGCACGGCGGCGGTGAACACGGCGCCGCCGACGAGCACCACCTCGGCGCTGGCCGTGCGCCGCAGCAGCCTCGAGGCCGGCTCCCCCAGGGCCGGGCGCGTCTCGGAGGCGGCGAGCCGCGGCTTGGTCCGCAGCAGTTGGACGGACCCGAGCACGATCGCCCCGGCGAGCAGCCCGGCCTTGACGAGGATCGCCACCCCGTAGCCGGTCTGCCACAGCGCGTTCAGCGTCGGCATGTGCACGATCGTCGCCCCGGTCCCGGTGGCGAAGATCACGATCACCGAGACGAGCGCGACGTTCGAGAACCGCGGCACGACCACGTTCAGCGCGGGCGCCCGCCCCTCGGCGCGGAGGCTGCTCCAGAGCACGAGCAGACCGATCAGCCCGCCGAGCCACACCGACCCGGCGGCGAGGTGGGTGAGGTCGAAGAACATGGAAAGCCCGCGCGGCGAGGTCTGACCAGCGTGGCCGACGGTTCCCGGGATCACCAGCACCGCGGCCGCCGCCAGCAGCGCACCCGTCCCCGAGGCGAGCTCGGCCACCGAGCGTCGCTCGCGAGCCGGGTTGTCCAGCCACAGCGCCGTCCAGCCGGCGAGGCAGAAGAGGGCGAAGCACAGCTCGAGGTCGACGTATCCGCGGCCGAACGCGGTCACTCGGTAGAGCGGCACCAGCGCGCCGAGGTCGAACACGGAGCGCAACGAGTCGTTGGCGATGGCGAAGTCGAGGTACACCGGGATCGCGATCAGCCCCAGGACCGAGGTGACGACGAACGCGATCGAGACCCGGCGCAGGCTCGTGCCCTGACGGCGCCGCGCCACCGGGCGCGCGATCAGGAGGCGGAACACCAGCAGCCCGATCGCGCTCATCACGAAGGCGAACATGAGCCAGCGCGTGATCAGCAGCTGCGGCGTCTTTGCGGTCGCCGAGAGGTGGGGGACCGGGAACTGCGGCGCCGGCCCCGGGTTGGGGCCGACGGCGAACGTGAACGCTCCCTGGACCGGATGCCCGTCGACCGAGATCGCGCGCCAGTAGACCAGGTACCACCCCTCGGACAGGCGCGGACGCACGGGGACGAGGATCGTGTCCGGGTTGGCGGAGGAGCGGCCGACGGGCCCGGTGGTCTGCTGATGCCCGGAGGCGTCGGTGACCGAGATGATTGCGAAGCGCGGCTCGACCGCCTCGTCGAAGGTGAGCGCTACCTGGGTGGGAGGGGTGTCGAGGACGCCGCTCGCGACCGGGGCGGTCTTGACCAGGTAGGCGTGCGCCGATGCCGCGGAGGCGAACGCGGCCAGGGCCGCGAGCGCCAGCGCGAAGATCAGCGCGGCCCGCCTCACGCCAGCGGTCGCCCGCTTGCTCCGAACAGCGCGAAGCCGCCGACCAGCAGGCCGAGGATGCCAACCACGAGCGCGACGATCGCCAGCACGGATGTTCCGCCGCCGCCGAACGAGCTCTTGACCTCGATCGTCGGCGCGGGCGCCTCGGAGGACTCGCTGCCCGCCCAGTTGACGATCGACCCGTCCGAATAGGTCTGCTGCACAGTGAACCGGTAGGTACCGGCCGACGCCGGTGCAGCGAGGAACTGGAACAGCGAGTCCTCCTCGGTCGGAGTCCGGCCACCGGTCCAGGTCACCCTCTGGATCACGGCGTTCTCACCGCTGCCGGTCTGCTGCAGCACCCGGTGCCAGCCCGGGCTGGGGACGAACGAGTCGATCGAGAACCCCTGCGGCAGCGTCAGCACGATCTTCGTCGTGGTGGCGTTCTCCTTCTCGGTCGGGACGGCGAGGCTGTAGAGCTGAAGCCGGCCCTTGAGCGACACCGCCGGGCTGATCTCGGCGTGCGCGGAGGCGATTGCCGGCACCAGCAGCAGCACCGCGATTGCGAGCAGCGGCGCCCGGCGCATTCAGGAACCCACCTTGAGCGTGTAGGGGGCCGTGATCACGTGGCCGCCGAGCTTCATCTGCAGGAACAGCTCCCACGTCCCCGGGACCGGGAGCAGCACCCCGAGCGTGATCTTCCCGGGCGCCGGTCGAGCGGCCGCTGATGCGACTGGCCGCGACGCCCGGCAGGCTGCCGCAGTTGGGCGCGTTCGGGGCGCACACGTGCGTGTGGAAGTAGTCGAGCGATCCCTCGTGGAAGAAGATCGCGTGCGCGAGAGCGCCGAACCACGGCACGAACGTGACCCTGTGGCCCTGCGGGTCGGTCACGTCGACGTGGACGAACTGGGCCTGGATCGCGTGCAGGCTCGGGTGACCGTGCATGTCGATGTGGTAGCCGTCGACCACCTGGTCGGCTTTGAACGCCGGTAGCGGCTGCGGGTGGTATGCGCCCTTCACGACCACGTTGTGGAGCAGCTGGAAGTTGGGCTGGCCTCCGGGGATGTTCGGGTAGATGTCGACGAGCACCCGGTAGGGCCCGGGCGCCGGGAACGTCACCTTCTGCGTCAGCAGCCCGTTCGGTCCGATCGGGGGGTGCTGGTGGATGATGTAGCGCAGGTCCTTGCGGACGATGATCAGGTGCACGCCGGTGTGCGGGCCGCTGCCGGTCCTGTACGTGGTCAGCGGCTTGCCGCCCGGCAGTTGCACGGTGAACGAGACCGTGGTCGGGCGCCCGGGCGTGATCGTGCCGCTGGGCTTGAAGCCGGCGAGCGTGAACACCTTCGCGGCCGCGACCGTCGGAGCGGTCACGGTGCCGCCCGAGCTGCTCCCGCACCCGGCGAGCGCGACAGCGGCGAGCAGTCCGGAGATCGCCGCGCGTCTCATTGCATCGCGGCCTTGATCGCCTGCGTGACGGCGTTGATGCCGAACGAGCCCTCGAGCCGGTCCACGATCACGCCGTGTCGGTTGATCGCGAACAGCCACGGCTCGGTCTCGAGATGGAACGCGTGGAGCTGCGGCCGCAGGCCCTTGCTGGGCTGGTTGTCCACGTACACCTCCTGGTGGATGAAGGTGACTCGGTTGCCGTACTGGTGCTGGAGCTGAACCGCGATGTCGGTGACCGGCCCGCAGACGCGCGAGATGCACAGCTGCGGGGTCGAGAACAGGAGCACGACCGGACGCTTGCCGAGCACGTCCTTGAACGACACCTGAGCCATGTTCTCGGCCGGGACGCGGGTGGTCAGCAGCGAGGTGTTGCCGCCCACCGTGGCCGCGGTGTCGGTGGCGATCGCGGGCGGGCGGCTGCCGACGTCGGGGATCGGCGAGGAGGCGGCCGCGGCCAGCTGCCCCGGGGCTCCGATCAGTCCGCTCGGCGTCCGGGTCAGCGACAGCACCGTCCACGTTCCCTTGCTGGGGACCGGCAGATGCGCGGCGTAGATCGCCTGGATCCCGCCGGGCCCGGTGTTCTGCTTGCTCCGGTAGGCCGGCTGGACCGTCATCGGGTCCGCCGGGGCGAGGAACGGCCCCTTGGCCGGGCTGCTCGGCGTGCGGGCGATGTAGATCGCCGTCGGGGCGTAGATGAAGGCGCCCGAGTGGGCGTTGAGCGCGAACGCGAAGCGGCGACCGGTGCCGGGCGTGAAGGTGCCGGTGGCGGCGCCGAGCTGAGCGCTCGACTTGACCAGCGTCGCCAGCTGCTGGAGCGAGTGACCCTTGGCCGGCGGGAACTGCGAGGCGCTCGGCTTCTCGGCCGCGCTGAGCTCGTCGACCGCGGGCGGCAGCCCGGCGCTGGTCTGAGTCTGAGATTGGGTTGTGGTCTGCGTCTGCGCCGCGGACGGCGAGGACGAGTGCGAGCTCGAGGAGCCGCAACCGGCCACCAGCAGACCCGCGAGAAGGACCGCGGCGATGGGAGCTTTTGTGATCTTGATCATTTCGTTCCTCATGTGTTGACGGCCGACAGCAGCCACAGGCCCAGGCACGTGAACGTGACCATCACGACGAGCATCCAGCGCTGTGAAGCCGCTGCATCCTCGGCGTCGCCGTAGACGACGAGCGCCTTGTCGTGTGCCAACGCGAGCCCTGAGACGTGGCCGCCGACGAGTGCCGCGACCTGGACGTACCAGATCATCGCGGCGGAGAAGAGACCGTAGTTGATCCGGCTCGAAGCCGTTCCGAACAGGTTGGCGCCGGTACCCATCGGGTCCGAGACCAGAGAGGCGGTCGCCTGTCCCTGCGTGACGAGCAGGGAGAAGTAGTGAGCGAGCAGATAGCCGAACGCGATCGGCGCCAGCGTGTACGCGAACGCGCGGGCGAGCTGGCGGGCAGGGTGGTCGGCGGAGATATAGCTCATGCCGCGCACCCCGGCCGCGTAGAGGCCGAAGCAGAGCAGGATGCACGCCGCCATCCCGAGCGTGAAGGTCAGCTCGAGCCCGGCCGTGCCCGCCGCCGAGGTCACGCTCGAGCGAGGGCGCGAACGAGCGCCAGACCGGCCCGTTGAGAAAGCCGTCGAAGGTGGTCGTGCCGATCATCGCGCACAGCAGCGCCACCGTTCCCGGGATGGCCCGAAGCGAGGTCAGCCCGGACAGGGGCGCGCGGCTGAAGAGCGCCCGGTCGCGCCATTCGAGCGGCGCGAGGCGCGAGAAGATGTTGAACGCGACCGCGAACGCGTCGCCGCGCTCGGTCCAGGCCTCGATTCCGAACAGCGCCATGCCGACCCATTGCACCAGCGCGTAGGCAACCGCGAGCACGGCGAGGGTGGCCGGATGCTCGCGCCCGACGAACACGAGCTCGAGCCAGGCGAAGCCGATGATCCCGGCGAACGCCGGCCAATGCCCGAGCCGCTCGGGGTAGCGGAGCGCCCGCGGCACGCGGTGACTGGGCGGCCAGCGGCGAGCGAGCGCGGAGGCGGCGCGCGCCGCGGCGCGCCACGGGTTGAACAGGCGGAAAACATCGCCGAGGAGCGCGCTGAGCACCGGCGTGGCGACCCAGAACAGGACGAACACGGCGGTCGGAGCCAGATTCGCGGTCGGAATCTGGCTCCCCGACACTCCGCACACGACGACCGCGACGAACACCGCCACCCCGACCGCGCCGCAGACCGGCTCGAGCATCCGCGGCAGACCGAACAGCCGCCGCGGGCGGGAGCGCTCGAGGCGAGGCGTCGACCACAGCCTGGCCAGGGCCACGAACGACAGCACGAGCACGGCGCCCGCCGCCCACGCGAACAGCCACGTGGGCACCGGCAGATAGGCGCGGCCGACGAGGCCGTGCGCGCCCGCCGCCTGCGGCCAGGCGACGAGAACGGCGGTCAGGGCAGCGCCGAGAACAGCGATATGGGTGATGAGACGCGTCGCGCGCACGCGCGCGGGTACGGCAAGGCGCAAGTCGCGGGGGGTCCTCTCGGAGTGGTGGATCAGCTGGGCGAGAGGGCCCGGGGCGGCGCGCGGGATCCGGTGATCCCGGCCAGTGGAGCGAGGCGCCAGTCGAGACGGCGACCGGTGGAGCGGGCGAGCAGCGGGGCGGCGGCCGGGCGACTCCGCGCGGCGAGGTGTCCGACAAGCGCGACCAGCCGCTCGGCGACGCGAAGCGTGAGAGCGAGCGCGGCGCCGATCGCCAGCGCCGCGGGCAGGGCGATCCAGCCGCCGTGACCGAGGACGCCGGCCACCCCGGCCGGGTGACCGACGGCAAACAGGCCCTCGAACAGCTCCTGGCCGCAGTAGATCGCGAACAGCGTCAGCGCGCAGACCGCCCACACGCGGGCGAACGGTGGCGCCGAGCCGGTGGCGGGATGGCGCCACGACGCCGCCAGCCTCCCGACCAGGGCTCCGATCGCGAGTGCCACGCACAGCAGCGCGAACGGCTCGATTGTCGACAGGTAGGCGTGACCGTCGCGCGCGAGGTGCGCCGGGGCGCGCGATCCGAAGGCGACGTAGTAGCGAAGCTGGTGGACGGCCAGCGCCGAGATCGGCATCAGCAGAGCGCCGCGAACGCGGGAACCAACCCGGGACGACTGCTCTGCGGCCCGCACCCGGCCGAAGGGTACCGCGCCGGCTAGCTCAGCCGCTCCGGCGCAAACCGGTACCCGACCCCGAAATGCGTGTGGATGTAGGCCCAGCCCGGGGCGGCAGCCTCGAGCTTGATCCGCAGCTTACGCACGAACACGTCGACCGAGCGGTCCCGGTAGGGCATCCGCCGGCGCCACACGACCTCGTACAGGTCTCCTCGCGCGACGACACGGTTTCGCCGCCGGGCCAGCGCCAGCAGGAGCTGGAACTCGCGCGAGTGAGGCTCGATCGGCCGGCCCGCCAGCACGGTCCGCATTTCGCCGGGATGAATCTCGAGGTTGCCGCAGCGAAGCGAGTCGGGACGATGTGGGATGTCCGGCGCGAGCGTGACGATCACCGTCCTGCAAGCTACGTCGAGCGCCCGCGCAATCAGTGAACACGTCGTGACCGATTGGAGAACACAGGGGCTCCGGCCGCGACGGTTTGTTTACCCGCTAGTTGCGTGTAAAGATCCTGTGTCCGGGACCATGGCCAAGCGCGGTCGAGGGCAACCTTGCTTTACAGTGACGACCATGTCGCCCGAGACGAGCGACGCGCCGACGGGGCTGCAGGCGGCCCCGCAGCGCTCGCATAGCCGGCTCAGGCTGGCGGTCATCGACCGCGATCCTGGGTTCATGCAGGTGCTCGCCAACCGGCTCGACTCGCTTGGTTGGGATCACCGCTCGCTGTCCACGCCCGTGACGCCCGACGCGCTCGTGGCGATGCGGCTGAACGCGCTCGTCGTCGATGTGACCGTGCTCGGTCCCGGCAGCTGGGAGTACCTGGAGCGCGTCTGCGCTCGGCTCCCGGGGCTGGCGGTGATCGTCTGCACGGGTCCCTCGTCGGTCGCCCAGCGGGTGCGGGGACTGCGACTAGGCGCCGATGCGTGGGTGACCAAGCCGTGCCACGCCGAGGAGCTGATCTGCATCATCGAGGCGGCGATCCGGCGCCACCGCCGCAACGACATGCCCGACCTCGACGACCAGCTCGCCGTCGGCGAGATCACGATTCGCCCTGACCTGTACCAGGCCTACGCGGCCGAGGCGAGCCTCGAGCTGACCGCGCGCGAGTTCGAGATCCTGCACCTGCTCTCGCAGTCTGACCGCGTGCTGCGGCGCGAGGAGATCTACGAGCGGGTATGGGGCTACGCGATGGCCCACGGTGACCGCTCGGTCGACGTGTTCGTACGCAAGCTGCGCCAGAAGCTGCGGACGGCATCGCCGCAGTGGAGCTACATCCACACGCACTTCGGGGTCGGCTACCGGTTCGCGCCGGAGCGCGACGCGCGGCGGCGCGGAAACGGTCCCCGCCGTCGGCGATCTGCTCGACGATCCCAGCGACCTGGATCCGGCCCTCACGGGCTAGCCGCCACCACCCGCAGATCGCCCTCGACCGCGGCACCGACAACGCCTCGGTAACAAGTTGTTCACATCCGCGTCACGAGTCGGTAACGCGCTTGCGCCCCGACGCGAAGACCATCAGACGCGATGCTCCTCAGCGCACAGCCGGGCCGGGAGGTGCTGGAGGTCGGCCCGCTCCAGGTCCTCCCCGACGAGCATCTGGCTCGCGCGGGCGGCCGGGCGCTGATGCTCTCGATCCGCGAGCTTCGGCTGTTGACCGAGCTCGCGCGCCGCGCTGACCGGATCATGGCGCGGGAGGAGCTGTTCATCCTCGTCTGGGGCAAGGAGATGCGACCGGGCGATCGATCGGTTGACGTCTATGTCCGGAAGCTTCGCGTGAAGCTCGAGGAGGCGCTTCCGGAGTGGAGCTTCATCCACACCCACTTCGGGTTCGGCTACCGGCTGGCGGCCGAGGAAACACCGCACGCGAACGAGCGGTTCACATCTGGTTAACACCCGGCCCGATCTTTGCGCAGACACTCCGCCTACCTCAAATTGAAGGAGATGACCTTGACCAGAAGTCGTATTTCCGCGGTGGCGCTGGTTGTTGCCGCCTCGCTGGGAGTCGCGGCGTGCGGCTCTAGCAGCAGCAGCAGCTCGAGCACCAGTGGCGGCTCGGGCACGAGCACGAGCTCGAGCGGCTCCAGCGGCGGATCCTCGTCCGTCAACGGCGCCGGCTCGACGTTCGCCGCCCCGATCTACCAGCAATGGGGATCGAACCTCAAGTCCCAGGGCTTGAGCGTCAACTTCAACGCCGTCGGCTCGGGGGCCGGTATCGCTCAGCTCCAGGCGGGCACGGTCGACTTCGCCGGTAGTGATCCGGCGATGAAGTCGACGGAAGTCTCGGCCGCCAAGGGACCGGTCCTCCAGTTCCCGGTTGCTTTCGGTGCCATCACCGTGTCCTACAACCTGTCCGGGGTCAAGACCGGGCTGCAGCTCGATGGGCCGACGCTCGCGAATATCTTCCTCGGGAAGATCAAGACGTGGAACGATCCGGCGATCAAGTCGCTCAATCCGAGCATCAGCCTGCCCAGCACGTCGATCACGGTCGTGCACCGCTCCGACTCGTCGGGAACGACGAAGGGCTTCGCGACGTTCCTGTCCGACTACGAGCTCCGCGTGGACCGCGGCCGCCGGCAAGCCTGACAAGACCGTCAAATGGCCGACCGGCACCGGCGCGTCGGGCAACTCAGGCGTCGCCGCCGCGATCAAGCAGACGCCCGGCGCGATCGGGTACGTCGAGCAGGCGTATGCGCTGCAGAACGGGTTCACGTTCGCCTCGATCAAGAACTCGTCCGGCAAGTACATCGTGCCGAGCCTGTCTGCGGCGTCAGCCGCGGCCCAGGGGATCAAGGTCCCACCAGACCTGACGATCTCGGTGATCAACTCGCCGAACCCGGCCGCGTACCCGATCACGTCGCAGACGTTCGTGATCGCCTACACCGACATGTGCAAGGCCGGGCTCAGCCAGTCGGTCGCCTCCGGCGTGAAGAAGTTCATCACCTACGGGCTGGGTGCCGGACAGGGCGTGGAGAAGCAGTTGGACTACGCGCCGCTGCCCGCGTCATTGCTCTCGATGGCGACGGCGCAGCTGCAGAAGTTCACCTGCAACGGCTCGCCGCTGTCGTAGGGAGATAGGTGGAGGCAAGCGCCACAGTCAGCGGCGGCCGCTCGGTCCTCGAGCGGTCGCCGCTGCACCGCCTCCCGGACAGGCTCCTGAAGTGGGGGCTGAGCGCCCTGGCCGCAGGGGTGCTGATCCTGATCGGCTACTTCTTCGTGCGGCTGATCGGCCAGTCCTCGACTGCCTTCGGCCACATCGGCGTCTTCAACTTCTTCTTCCGCAACAACTGGGATGTGTCCCAGCTACAGCAGGGCGCCGCCTGCACGACCGCGTCGTCGGCGCACTGCACGTTCGGCGCCTGGCCACTGTTGATCGGCACGATCATCACGTCGGCGATCGCGCTGGTCATCGGCGTCCCGGTCGCGCTGGCCACGGCGCTCTACCTGACCGAGCTGTGCCCGCGCCGGGCGCGCGGGCCGCTGTCGATGCTGGTCGACCTGCTCGCCGCGGTCCCCTCCGTGGTCTACGGACTGTGGGGCGTGTTCGTGCTGATCCCGCATCTGAAGGGCCTTCAGTCGTCGCTCTCGAGCGCGCTCTCGTTCCTGCCCTTCGTCGGCGGCACGGTGGCGGGGCCGAGCTACTTCCTCGCCGGTCTGGTGCTGGCGATCATGATCCTGCCGATCGTCTCCGCGATCGCGCGTGAGGTGGTGGCGACCGTGCCGTCCGAGCACAAGGAGGCGGCGCTCGCGCTCGGGGCGACGCGGTGGGAGATGATCCGGATGGCCGTGCTCCCGTACTCGCGCGCCGGGATCACCGGCGGCGCGATGCTGGGGCTTGGCCGAGCGATCGGCGAGACGATCGCCGTCGTGCTCGTGATCGGCGACTCGCCAACGTTGACGCACTCGATCTTCCAGCAGGGCTACACGCTCGCCGCGGTGATCGCGAACGAGTTCGGTGAGGCCGCATCGACTCCGGTATACCGCTCGGCGCTGTTCGCGGCCGGCCTGGTGCTGTTCGTGCTCACGCTGATCGTGAACATCATCGCCCGGCGGTTCGTCGTTCGCGGCGCGCGCGGCAAGCGGGTGCGGCGGCGACGTGTACGTCGGCGAGCAGGCTGCGACGGTGGGCGCATGAGCGCGCTCTCCGGAGCCGAGGGGCTGCCGACGATCAGCCCGAGGCGACGGCGCACCGATCAGTTCATGCGTGGCCTGCTGGCGACGCTCACCGGGATCGCATTGATCCCGCTCGTGCTCGTGCATCTACTACCTGTTTCACAAGGGCCTGGGCGCATGGAACGTCAAGTTCTTCACCACCGATCCCAACGGCAACTTCCTCGGCTACCCCGGCGGCGTGCGCAGCGCGATCCTGGGCACGATCGAGATCGTCGCGCTGGCAACCCTGATCTCGGTGCCGATCGGCATCGGCGTCGCGCTGTGGCTGACCGAGTACGGCAGGGACTCGTGGTTCGCCAACGTGGTGCGCTACTTCGTTGACGTGATGACCGGCGTGCCGTCGATCGTGTTCGGGCTGTTCATCTACGTCGTGCTGGTGCTGGGCCACGTCGGCGGGACCGGGTTCGCCGGCTGGAAGGGCGCGATCGCGCTGGCGCTGCTGATGCTTCCGATCGTCGTGCGCTCAGCGGAGGTGGTGCTCCTCCTGGTCCCGTCGAGCCTGAGAGAGGCGGCGCTCGCGCTTGGAGCGCCCCGCTGGAGAGTCATCACGAAGGTGGTGTTGCCGACATCGCTCTCCGGCCTGGTGACCGGCTCGCTGCTCGCGATCGCCCGTGGCGCCGGCGAGACCGCGCCCCTGCTGTTCACGGCGTTTGGCCTTCAGGCGCTGACGTTCAACATCAGCAGCCAGATGAACGCGCTCCCGCTGCAGATCTTCGGCGACATCAAGTCGCCCCGCAACGACGTGGTAACGCGGGCCTGGGGGGCCGCGCTTACGCTGGTCCTGATGATCCTCTTGCTGAACGTGATCGCGCGTTTTGCATCCAGAAGGAGTCGCCTGGCATGATCCCTCCCGATACCAAGAGCAATGACCGGACCGAATTCGCCAATGACCGACAGACCCCCAGAGTCGGAGACAGCCGCCAGTACAGCCGCCGCTCCGTCCGCGGCGCCGGCGGCCAGCGGAGCGCACAGCGTCTCGCTGAAGGACCTGCATGCCTTCTACGGCGAGCAGGAGGCGATCAAGGGCGTCGACCTCGACTTCGAAGCCAACAAGGTCACCGCGATGATCGGGCCGTCGGGTTGCGGAAAGTCCACGCTGGTTCGCTGCATCAACCGGATGCACGAGGAGATCCCCGGCGCCCGAGCCGAGGGCTCGGTGATGCTCGACGAGCTCGACGTGTATGCGCCCGGAGTCGACGTGACCGCCGTGCGCCGGCTGATCGGGATGGTGTTCCAGAAGCCCAATCCGTTCCCGACGATGTCGATCTTCGACAACGTCGCCGCCGGCCTGCGCCTGACCGGGACCAAGAGCGAGAACCTTCGCGAGCGCGTGCATCGTTCGCTGCGGGCTGTCGGGCTGTGGGGCGAGGTCAAGAGCAGGCTGAACGAGCCCGGGATCGGACTGTCGGGCGGACAGCAGCAGCGCCTCTGCATCGCGCGCACGATCGCGGTCGAGCCCGAGGTGATCCTGATGGACGAGCCGTGCTCCGCGCTCGACCCGGTCGCGACGCTGAAGGTCGAGGAGCTGATCGACGAGCTCAAGGAGCGCTACACGATCGTGATCGTCACGCACAACATGCAGCAGGCCGCGCGCGTCGCCGACTCGACGGCGTTCATGCTCAGCGGCGAGCTCGTCGAGCACGCGCCGACCAACGAGATCTTCACCAACCCGAAGGACGAGCGGACCGAGCGATACGTCACCGGAAAGTTCGGCTAGCGCAATGCAGGAGACACGGCACCAGTTTCGCGAGACCCTCAAGGAGCTCGAGGACCAGGCGCTCGGGGGCCTGGACCTCGTGATCCAGCAGCTCGACCGCTCGCTCGAGGCGATCAGCTACCAGGACGTCGAGCTCGCCGGGATGGTCGTCCTCGACGACGACCGGATCGACGGCCGCTACCTCGAGGTCCACCAGGGGATCCTCTCGATGCTGGCCCGCCAGGCGCCCGTGGCGGGCGATCTGCGCGTCGTGGCGGCGCTGCTGCACACGATCCGCTGCGTGGAGCGGATGGGAGACCAGTGCGTGAACATCGCCAAGCTCGTTCCTCTGTCCGGCTACGAGGCGCCGAAGGACAAGGACATCCTGGACGCGATCGAGCGGATGGGGCAGCTCGCCCGCTCTCAGGTGTCACAGGCGAAGGAGGCGTTCTCCGGGCGCAACGTCGAACTGGCCCAGGACATGGTCCGACAGGACACCGAGATCAACCGGCTCAACCGCGAGATCTTCAAGCGGGCGGTCGACGTCGGCGACAACCTGGACATGCGCGAGTGGGCCATGTTCATGATCCTCGTCGCGCGCTGTCTGGAGCGGATCGGCGACAACACCGTCGACATCGCCGAGCAGGTCGTGTTCGTGGTCACCGGACTGTTCCGCGAGTTCGCCGACGCGTCGGCGTCGGCGTCGTCGGAGACGGCGCCGGCGTAGCCACCGGCACCGGTCACCGAAACTCAACACCGGGAGAACTGCGACTCCCTATCGTCGAGGCCGTGGCGGTTTCGGTCGCGCACGAACTCTCTCCACTGGCCGACCAGGGGCATCGGCTCGGGCTCGACCAGCCCGCGGGCTGGTGGCCGACCGCGTCGCGGCTGAAGTCCTACGAGGCCGCCGGGTTCGACTACGTCCAGGCGCGGATGCCGCCCCGGCGACTGCTCGCCGACACGATCGCGATTTCGGTGCACGCCGGAGCGCTGCGCGACGCGCTGGCCGCTGACCGGGCTCCGGCTGATCCTCCACGCACCCGACGACCTGACCGTCGGCGACCGCGAGCGCGACCGTCAGTTCGCCGGCGCGCTCGAGTACGCGAGCCGGGCCGGCGCTGAGGTGCTCGTCTACCACGGGATGTGCGTCGCGGCCGGGGCGGCGTGCGCGGCTCGCCGAGGAGGAGAGCTCGCTGCGCCAGATGACCGACTTGGTGAGCGCCGCCGGCGTGCGGCTAGCGATCGAGAACCTCGCGCCGGTGTACCCGGACAGCCCGAGGCTCGCCTGTCACGACCCGGCCGCGATCGCGGCGTTGGTTCGCCGCCTGCAGTCCGAGCAGCGTCGGCATGTGCCTCGACCTCGGCCACGCCCACATCGCCGCCGAGAACGCCGGATGCCCGCTGCCCGAGCTGGTCGAGCCCCTGCTCGGCGAGGTGGTCCTGTTCCACGTCCACGACAACTTCGGTGCCCGCCTGACAACACCTCGCGCGGGTGGGATCGAGCCGCTCAAGCTCGATCTCCACCTCTCGCCCGGAGCGGGCACCGTCCCCTTCGCATCGCTGCCGGGGCCTGCTCGAGCGCCACGCCGCGCCGTTGCAGCTCGAGGTCCACCCGGCGCGCCGGCCGGAGCCCGGGACGCTGGCGATCCTCGCCTGTGAGGTGCTCGGCCTGGGGACGCCGGCGCGTCGCCCCTGACGCGCGACCCGCACCGCGCCTTTCCGTTGGCGCGTTTTCGCTCGCGAGGTTTGGACAACGGGCCAATGACCGTGCCCGCGATGACCCGTACGTTTGCACGCATGCGCGCACGGCCGCCTCAGATCGTGGCGTTCGGAGGAGGAGGATTCTCGATGGAGTGGGGCAACACCCTGCTCGACGACCACGTCCTCGCGCTGACGGGCGTCGAGCGCCCACGCGTCTGCTTCCTCCCGACGGCCAGCGGCGACGCGGACCACTACATCGTGCGCTTCTACCGCGCCTTCCCGGCGTCGCGGTGCGAGCCGTCCCACATCTCGCTGTTCCGGCGCGAAACCGGCGTCGGGGACCCGCGCGCGCATCTGCTCGCCCAGGATCTGGTGTACGTCGGTGGCGGCAGCGTCGTCTCGCTGCTCGGAACCTGGCGCGCGCACGGCGTCGACCTCGCCCTGCGCGAGGCGTGGCACGCCGGCGTCGTCATGTGCGGTGGGTCGGCGGGCTCGCTGTGCTGGTTTCAGCAGCGCGCTCAGCGGCTTTCACGAGGGCCCTGCGCGGCAGGTCGAGGGGCTCGGCTTCCTGCCCTGGTCAAACGCCGTGCACTACATCAACGAGCCCGGCCGTCGCGCCGGCTTCGTGGACGCGGTGGCGTCCGGCATGCCGCCCGGCTACGGCGCCTCGGACGCCGCCGCACTGAGATTCGTGGGGACCGAGCTGGCCGAGGTCGTCAGCTCGCGTCCGGGGGCGCAGGCCTTCTACGTCTCGCCCGACGGTGAGGGAGGAGCGCTCGAGCGGGAGCTTCCGGTGCGGTACCTTGGGTCCGTGCCCGGTGCCGCCGAGTGTCCCGAGGTGATCGCGGCTTGACCGCCGTGCGCCCGCGCGGCGGATTCTCGCGATGGGGGGCGGGGGTTTCACGATGGACGAGCGCAGCGACGCGCTCGACCGGCTCGTGCTCGAGCTGACCGGGAAGCCGGCGCCGCGGATCTGCTTCCTGCCCACGGCGAGCGGCGACCCGCGCGAGCAGGTGACCCGCTTCTACGAGCGCTTCAGCGACTGGCCGTGCGAGCCCTCGACGCTGTCGTTGTTCCACCTCGGCCGTGACCGGGTCGATCCGATCGAGCACCTGCTTGCTCAGGACGCGATCTACGTCGGCGGCGGCTCGATGCGCAACATGCTCGCGATCTGGCGCGAGCATGGCGTCGATCGCGCGATGCGCGAGGCATGGAGCACGGGGCATCCTGCTCGCCGGCCTGAGCGCGGGAGCGATGTGCTGGTTTGAAGGCGGGATCAGCATGAGCCGCGGCGCGCCCGAGGTGTGCGCCGGCCTCGGGCTGCTCGCGGGCAGTCTTTCGGTCCACCTCGGCGGCGAGTCAGAGCGCCTGCCCGTGTACCGCGCCGCCATCGCGGCCGGCGAGCTCGGTCCGGGCTACGCGGCCGACGACGGGGCGGCGCTCGTGTTCACGCGGGACCGCGCTGCACGAATGCGTCGCGTCGCGGCCCGGGGCCCGCGTGCTGCGGGTGGTGCCCGATGATCATGGTGGCGTGCACGAGGCAGAGCTGCCGGTGCGCGACCTGCCCGGTGCCCGCGCACCGGAGGCGCTCGCCGCGGCCGCCGAGGTATCGGAGCTCCGAGCGCTCCGGGCCGGCCGGCACCGCTGGGACTGAGCCGGCTCTTGCTCGCCGCCCGCGCGCTACGCCCGCGCGCTACGCCGGGGCGCGCCGACCGCGCAGCGTGATCACGACGAGCGCGATCGCGACGAGCAGGGCGGCCACCGCCAGCACGATCACGAGCGTGGCCGACCCGCTGCTCTTGGAGCTCGACGATCCGGAGCCGCCGCTGACCGGGTGCCCGTCGGCAGCGGCCAGCTTGGCCACGGCCGCGGTGGCCGCGGTGGCGAGGGCGTTGCTGCTCGTTCCCGCGGGCTTGCTCAGCCCGGTGACCGCGGCCGCCACCTTCGGGCTGACGCCCTGGACTCCGTAACCGGTCGCCATCACCACCAGCAGCGGCTGCTTGGTCTGGAAGCTGATCTCCTGGTCCAGGAAGTCGGCGTACTTCTGCGACTTGCCGAACAGGTCCGGGATCACGCCGAGGTCGACCGGCGACTGGATCAACGCGACCTTGATCGGGAACCCCGCGCGTCGCGCCGCCAGCGTCACCGCGTTGAGGTTCTTCTGGATCTCGCGCGTGACCGGCGGCGAGTACGGATAGAAGACGTTCTCGCCCAGCAGCACGTCGCTCGCGGGGTCGCCGTCTGCGATCGCCGCCGGCGGGGGCGATCAGGAGTGCGGCGACGAACGAGCACGAGAGCGCGGCGCATTCGGTTGGAGATTAGAGGCCGCGGGTCAGCGGCCGGGCGGGAACGTATAGCTCGGGTGCGGCGGCACGTAACCGTCGACCTCGAGCACGATCTGCGCGTGGCGGCGGAGTGGGATCTGCTCGGGCGCCGCGCGCCACCGATGCCCGGCGACATAAGCGAACAGCGGGCCGCCGAAGCCGGCCAGCTGGGTCAGTCCGAGCGGCTGTCCCCAGATCGCGAACAGATCGCCGACCGTGAGGCGACGGTGGGGATCGACCACGTACGAGCCCGGTCGGCTCGAGCGTGCGGATCGGATAGCTGCAGCGGCCGCCGCGCACGTAGGCGCCGCTGCGCCGCACCGGCGGCGCGATCCCGATTCCCGACGGGACCGGCAGCACGAGCCCGCGACCGTACAGCTCGAGGTGGATCGCGAACGCGTGCGGATGATGCCGCGTGCAGGCCAGCCCGTTGATCGGGACGCCGCGCGACGCCGCCGCCGACAGCGGCGGCAGCCGGAACCGAGCTCCGCGCCCGGCCGGGATCGGCCGATAGTCCCCCGGCAACCCGACGGCTCGACTGGCCGCCGGACCCGCCGCAGCCCGCCAGCGCCGAGGCGACGATCAGGAGCGCGGCGACGCGCCGCGCGACGCTCACGCCGTCGCCGCGCGGACCGCGGGCGCGGCGGCGTCCGAGATCACGATCTCCCTGCGCTCTGCGGCCAGCTCGATCTGCTCGTTGCGACGGCCGAGCGCCGACCAGCGGCCCGCGATGTCGTCGCGAAGACCGTCGAGGAAGTCGTCGCTGTGGAGCGGGTCGTGGTGGAACAGCAGCAGCCGCTCGGCGCCGACCCGGTGACCGAAGCCGAGCGCATCCGACACGGGGCAGTGGCCCCAGCCGAGATGCTGCGGGTACTCCTCGTCGGTGTACTGGCAGTCGTGGATCAGCATCGTCGCGCCGCGGGCGAGGGCGAAGCCCGAGATCCAGTCGTCGTCGAGCTCGGCCAGCGGGGCGCCGAGGCCGGGCTCGTGGTCGGGGATGTAGCAGAGCGACGGTGTCGCCGTCCTCGATCCGGTAGCCGAGCGTCGGCCCGCGATGGTTGACCGCCTGGGCGCGGACCCTGGCCGGGCCGATCTCCCACTCGACGCTGCTCGGCCTCGCGGAAGGAGAGCAGCGACGGCAGCTCGCGCACCTCCACCGGCGCGAGCGGAGCCGAGATGTATCGCGCGATCGCGGTCGCGCAGCGACGCCTCGGGCGAGGCCGGGCCCCAGATGATGATCTCCGACTCGGGTCGGAAGGCGGGCGCGAAGAACATCAGGCCCTGGATGTGGTCGAGGTGCAGGTGCGTGAGCAGGATGTGGATCGGCTTGCTCAACGCGGGGGAGGGCGAGGCCGAGGTTGCGGATGCCGGTGCCGGCGTCCAGGATCAGTGTGCTGCCGTCAGACAGCGTGACCTCAACGCACGAGGTGTTGCCGCCGTAGCGCATCGTCTCCGGCCCCGGGGCGGGGATCGACCCGCGCGCACCCCAAACCTTGATCTTCATTCTCCCTCCGATTCCTCGTCTGCCGTCACCGGCCAGAAAATCACGATTGCGCCGGCTCGAGCCGCCCGGCCCGACGATCGGAATCGCGCTGGCGACGATGTCCTGATGATTGCCTCCCGCGGCACAGATGCGGAAGTTTCCATGGTATGGACGATTCTCACGCACCGCCACCGTGGCCGGAATCTCGTCGTAGGGCATCGGCGACTCGTCCTCGCCGAACGGCCCGAACTCGGATGTCCACTCAGTCGCGCTCATCGCGCCGGTCTCCTCGAAGCGCCGGCCCAAGCAGCGCGCCGGCGCCCTCGTTGTAGAACAGCAGCGCGCCGTCCTCGCCGACCAGGAACGCGGGCGTCGAGATGCTCGAGAGCAGGTTCCGGGCCAGGATCAGCTCGAGCGGTTTCTGCACGCTCATGGCTCAACTGTAATGGCGGTCGAGCGAGCGGGGGGCAGGCTCTATCCTGACGCGACCTTGGCCGCGCAGAAGTCGAAGCGAAGCTCGCGCAAGCGACGTAAGGCCGGAAACGCCCCCCGGGCGGTTCCGTCGACCCGCCGCGACGAGCGGGCCGAGCAACAGGCCGCGGCCGAGCGGACCATGCGCGCGCAGTCGCGCCAGCTCGGGACCGTGGGCGAGCGCCCGCCGAGCCCGTTCGGCGGCGTGCCGGTGTCGGAGATCGCGATCTTCGCCGGGCTCGTTGCGATCGTCGTGTGGCTGATCCGGGGCGGCACGGTGACGCTGATCGTCGGCCTCGCCGTCCTCGCGCTCGGGGTCGTCGAGGTGACGGCTCGCGAGCACTTCTCCGGCTATCGCTCGCACACGACGCTGCTGGCGGCGATCCCGTCGGTGGCGATCGGGATCGGGCTGGTGTCGATCATCGGCACCGATCGCCGCAACCGCGGGCCGGTGCTGCTCGCCGCCGCCCTACCCGTGTTCGCGCTGCTCGTATGGTTCCTGCGCCGGCGCTTTCAGATCGCCCGGCACGCGCGAGCGGGCAGGGCGCGCAGGTGGGTCACGTAGATGCTGGGCGAGGACGCGAGCCGACGAGTTCAGCAGCGTGCGCGAGGCGACGAGCCCAGCCCGGCGCCTACGGACCGGTCGGCGCGCCTCTCACCGGGACCTCGGGCGAGGTCTCGGGGTGCGTCGCCGGCTCGGTCTCGCCGCGCTCGGCGTCGGTCGATACGGTCGGCAGGCGCAGCCAGAACAGCGCGCCTCCGCCGGGGACGTTCTCGGCCGTGACCGAGCCGTGGTGCTGCTCGGCGACCTGGCGGACGATCGCCAGGCCGAGGCCGCTTCCCTGCTTGCCGCGGGAGTTGGCGCCGCGGAAAAAGCGGTCGAACACGTAGGGCAGGTCCTCCTCGTCGATCCCGGGGCCGTGGTCACGCACGCGCACGCCGCCGGAGTCGACGATCACGTCAACGGTGCCGTCGCGTGGTGAGTGGCGGGCGGCGTTGTCGAGCAGATTGTTGATCGCGCGCCCGAGGCGCTCCGGCACGCCCTCGACGACCGCCGGCGAGAGCTCCGTCTCGAACCGGATCGAGGGCGAGTTCCGCCGCGCCCGCGCGACCGAGTCATCCACAATCCGGTCCAGCCGCGTGTCCTCGGCGGATTCGATCGGGAGGTCGCCGCGGGCGAGCTCGATCAGGTCGCCGACGAGCGCGCTGAGCTCCTCGCTTTGCTCGACGACGTCGGTCAGCAGGCGGCGCCGGTCCTCGTCGCCGAGCTCGGCGCCGGCGAGCAGCACCTCGATGTTCGTGCGCAGGCTGGTGACCGGCGTGCGCAGCTCATGCGACGCGTCAGCGACGAGCTGCCGCTGCGCCCGCACCGAGTCGTCGAGCTCCGCGCGCGAGGCCTCGAGCCGCTCGAGCATGTGGTTGAAGCGCATGGCCAGCTGCCCGACCTCGTCGTCGGCGTGGATGCGAAGGCGGTGCGACAGGTCGTCGGTCTCGCCGATCTGCTCGGCCGTCTGCGCGACCTCGGCGAGCGGCGCGAGCACCCGTCGCGCGGCGATCCGGCCCAGCGCTGCGGCCAGCGCCATCCCGCCGATGCTCAGCAGCAGAAGGATCAGGCGCAGATGCGAGAGGACGTGGTCGACCGACGCCAGCGGGCGTGCGAGCTGGATCGCCACCGGCTCGACCTGCGCGCTGCCGTCGACGGGATTGCGAACCGCAGCCGTCCCGTGGAACGTGTACAAGCGTAGGTGCACGCCGCCGATGGTCGAGTCCTGGAAACTGCTCGACAGGTGGCCGTCCGCGACGTCGCGCGCCGAGGTGTCGACCGGCAGCGTCAGCCCCCCTCGGTTGAGCAGGATCGAGCCGTTGCTGGAGACGATCTGGGCGTAGGGAGCGCGGCCGCCGGCGCTCGGCGGCAGGCCGGGGATCGGGCTCGAGAGGGCGAAGTTGCCGTCCTGGTGGACGAGCAGGCCCTGACCCTTGAGCGCGCTGTCGACCTGGCTGCGCAGCTGGTCGCGGACGACGAGGTAACAGACGCAGGCGGCGAGCACGATTGCCACGCCAACCGCTGCGGCGGCGACGAGCGAAAGCCTCTTGCGCAACGACATGGTCAATCTCTCAGCACGTAACCGACGCCGCGGACCGTGTGGAGCAGGCGCGGCTCGCCGTCGGTCTCGGTCTTGCGGCGCAGGTAACCCATGTATACGCCCAGCGCGTTCGAGGTGGGGCCGAAGTCGTAGCCCCAGACGTTTTCGAAGATGGTCGAGCGCGTGAGCACCTGGCGCGGGTGGCGCATGAACAGCTCGAGCAGCAGGAACTCGGTCTTCGAGAGCTCGATCACCCGGTCGCCGCGCCGGACCTCGTGGGCGACGGGGTCGAGGACGAGGTCGCCGTAGTGCAGGACCTCAGCCTCGCCGGGGCCCTCGCCAGAGCGGCGCAGCAGCGCGCGGACCCGGGCCTGGAGCTCGCGGAGCGCGAACGGCTTGACCAGATAGTCGTCGGCGCCGACGTCGAGGCCGCGGACGCGGTCGTCGATCGCGTCGCGCGCGGTAAGCATCAGGATCGGGGTCCGGTCCCCGGCCTGGCGCATGCGCCGGCACACTTCGAGCCCGTCGAGCCGTGGCATCGAGACATCCAGGATGACGGCGTCGACGGGCTTGCGGGCGATCGCGTCGAGCGCCTCCTCGCCGTCGGCGGCGAGCGTCACGTCATAGCTGTCGAGCTGCAGCGCACGCTCGAGCGCCCGCCTCACGGCAGGCTCGTCGTCCACCACGAGTACGCGCGCCATTCGCAAATGATCGCGCCTACGCGTAAAAGTTCGTGAAGAAGCGCTTGCGCAGGCTCACGCCGTGATCTGGCCCGATTCGATCATCTCGACCATCTCCTTGGACTCGCGTCTGATCACGGTCCCGTCCTCGAGCTCGATCGCCGGGTAGAGCTTCTGCCCCGTGAGCTGAACGTACTCGTCGCGCTTTGATCGCCTGACCGGTTGCTTGACCACCACGTAGTCGATCCCCGCATCGTCGAGCGCCTTCTGGACCTTCCAGCACGGGTGCGGTCCCTTGATCCACATCGTCGAGCAGCGGTGAAGCTTGACGGCCATCGCGACCCCTTCTCGGTGAGTTCTCGAGCGCAGCCTACTTCGAGTACTTGATCTGTTCCTTGGCGAACGCCAGCGTGAACGTCTCAGTCAACTGGCCGCCGCTGCCGTGGCCAGCGGCCTGATAGCCGACGATCGACACGGTGCTCAGAAGGTACTTGACGAGTTTCGTGCCCTTGCGAAGTGTGATTGTCGCAGTCTTGAAGGGCGTGCCGGTGTTGCACGCGAGTGCGAGCTTCGCTGAGGTCTTGTCAAGGAGCTTCGTGACCGAGATGTCGTTGACTCTGCCCGTGCCCGCACCGCCGCCGGTGCCGTGCCGGCCGACACCGCCACCGCCAATGACGGAGGCGAAGCTGAAACTAAGGATCGGGAGCGTCATCGAATCGATGTCGAGCGTCATCTGGTTTCCGCTCGGCTTGGGCAGAGGATTGATGATCGTGTAGGTGGGGGCCGTCCCGCCGCCGACCGTGATCACCTGCCCGCCGGCGAGCGTCAGCGTGTGACCAGAGACGACCGTGACGGACTTGCCGTTGACGCCAGGCGTGCCGGGCGGTCCCTGGACGTTCCAGGTGATCGGGCGTTCGACTGGTGCGGCGCCGGCAATCGTGTTGCAGGTCTGTCCGGCTCCGGCGTCGATGATCCGCAGATTTGGACCGGTGGTGATCGGAAGGCCGGAGGCCGGGGCGGTTGTGTAACACGCGTGGATGACGCCATCGCTACCGGGCACGGTCGCCACGGCCACCGCCGCGGCACCCCCGGCGCCGCCGATCGCCAGCAGGAGCACCGCGCGGCTGCTGAGCCGGATCCTGTCGGTCAACCGCATCTACTGTTTGGTCTGTGGCTTGTACTCGACCGAGATCTTCTTAAAGTTGAGCGTGAGGCTCTCGGTTGGCGTCGCGCCCTTCCCACCGCCGCTGCCACCCGACTGGTAGGAGCTGATCAGCACGTCTGAAAGCTTGTACGTAAGGAACTCCTGCTGGCCGCGTCCGGCCTTGCGTACGGTGATCTTCGCCGTCGAGTAGTGCTTGCCGTTGGCGCACGCGAGCGCAAGCTTCGGCGAGGCCTTGTCGACATATTTGGTGATTGAAATATCGTGGACCTGAACCTTGCCGGTTCCACCACCACCGCCGGTTCCGGTGCGAGAGTTGAGAAGGCTGAGCCCGGCGATGGGGACGGTCAGGGTGCCGAGATCGAGCGTCACCTGTTTCCCGCTCGGCCGGAACGGAGGACTGGTGATCGTGTAGGTGTTCCCGGTGCCGCCGCCGACCGTGAGCACCTGGCCGCCCGCCAACGTGAGCGTATGGCCCGAGGTGACCGTCGCGGTCCTGCCCGGAGCGCCCTGGGCGCCGGTCTGACCGGGCGGGCCTTCGGGCCCCGTGGCATTCCACGTCAACGTGGTCTGGTTCGTGATCGTCCCGTCGTTGGAAATGCAGTGCTGTCCGGCACCAGGATCGATGATCGTCGGGGTCCCCGGCGATCGCGGCACGAGCGTTCCGTTCTGCGTGCTCACCGACACGCACGCGTCAATCACGCCGTTTGAGTCGGGCACGGTGGCCACGGCGACCGCCGCGGCACCCCCGGCGCCGCCGATCGCCAGCAAGAGCACCACCCTCCAGGGTCCTGCGATGCGGGTCCCGATCCCCACGAGCCAGAATGCTACGCCCGCGAGCAGGCAGAATCAATCGAGTCGCATGGCCAAGGAGAAACTGAGCAGCTATCGCGCTAAACGCGACTTCGAGAGCACTCCTGAACCGACGGGGGCATCCGAGTCGGACGCTTCCGGCAACCGCTTCGTGATCCAGGAGCACCACGCCACCCGGCTGCATTGGGACCTCCGGCTCGAGCACGACGGCGCGCTCGCGTCGTGGGCGGTCCCGAACGGGATCCCGCCCGACCCGTCCGAGAACCGGCTCGCCGTCCGAACCGAGGACCACCCGCTCGAATACCTCGAGTTTCACGGCGTCATTCCCAAGGGCCAGTACGGCGCCGGCGAGATGACGATCTGGGACCGCGGCACGTACGAGCTGCACAAGTGGGAAGCCCGCAAGGTGGAGGTGACGTTCAACGGCGAGCGGCTGCGGGGACGCTACGGCCTGTTCCCGATCGGGCGTCCGGGCCAGAACGAGAACGACTGGATGATCCACCGGATGGATCCCGCCAGCGACCCGGACCGCGAGCCGATGCCCGAGCACGTGCTCCCGATGTTCGCCCGTGCGGGAGAGATCCCCAAACCCGAGCGCGACTACTCGTTCGAGGTCAAGTGGGACGGCGTACGCGCAATCGCCTACGTCCAGCCAGGCCGCCTGCGGCTGGAGAGCCGCAACCTCAATGACATCACCGACGGCTATCCGGAGGTGCGCGGGCTGATCGCCCAGCTCGGGATGCACGACGCCGTGCTCGACGGCGAGATCGTCGCCTTCGACGATGGCGGCCGCCCGAGCTTCGAGCGTCTCCAGCGCCGGATGCATGTGACCGCGCCCGCCTCGGTGCGCCGGCTGGCGGCGAGCACGCCGGTCGTCTACGCGATCTTCGACCTGATCCACCTCGACGGGCGGTCGCTCATGGGGCTGCCCTATGTCGAGCGGCGGGCCGCGCTCGAGGCGCTCGAGCTCGGCGGATCCGCATGGCGCGTACCGGCCGCTCATTCGGGTCAGGGCGCCGCTCTGCTCGCGGCCACCGAGAAACAGGGGCTCGAGGGCGTGGTGGCCAAGCGGCTCGACTCGCGCTACGAGCCGGGCCGGCGCGGCGGAGCCTGGATCAAAGTCAAGAACACGCTGCGCCAGGAGCTCGTGATCGGCGGCTGGATCCCTGGCGAGGGACGCCGGGCGGACCGGATCGGGGCCCTGCTGATGGGCTACCACCGGGACGGGGCATTCGTCTACGCGGGGCGCGTCGGCACCGGCTTCACACAGGCGATGCTCGACGAGCTGGCCCGGCGCCTGGCTCCGCACCGGCGCGAGACGAGCCCATTCGCCGACGCTCCGAAGCTCCCGCCGGAGGCGGAATTCGTCGAGCCGAGCCTGGTGGCGGAGGTCGAGTTTCGGGAATGGACGAGGGACGGCGTGATGCGCGCGCCCTCGTACAAGGGCCTGCGCGACGACAAGGCGCCTCGCGAGGTCACGATCGAGACGGACGGGTCCGAAACGGCTGCCGATCCCGACGACCCGGCCGGGCTGTTCGATGAGGTGCGCCCGCTTGCGGAGGGAGCGCTCGAGGTGCTGACCGACGGGCGGAGGCTCAAGCTGACGAACTGGGACAAGGTCCTGTATCCCCAGGCCGGATTCACGAAGGGAGACCTGATCGCGTTCTACGCGCGGATCGCGCCGGTGCTCGTCCCGCACCTGCACGACCGGCCGCTGACTCTCAAGCGCTATCCCAACGGCGTGGAGGAGCAGTACTTCTACGAGAAGCAGTCCCCCTCGCACCGGCCCGATTGGGTCCAGACGGCGCGGCTCGGCGACGTCAACTACACGCTGGCGCAGGATCGACCGACTCTGATCTGGCTCGGCAACCTCGCCGACATCGAGCTCCACACCTCGCTCGCCTACGCCCGGGCCCCGGAGGCGCCGACGATGCTCGTGTTCGACCTCGATCCGGGCGAGCCCGCCGGGATCGTTGAGTGCGCCCAGGTGGGGCTCGTGCTGCGCGGGCTGTTCGAGCAGCTCGGACTCGAGACGGTGGTCAAGACGTCCGGGTCGAAGGGCCTGCAGGTGTACGTCCCGCTCAACAGCCGCGCCAGCTACGCCGAGACGAAGCCGTTCGCCAAGCGCGTCGCCGAGCTGCTCGAGCAGCGCATGCCGAAGCTGGTCGTCTCTCGGATGACCAAGCGCCTGCGCCCAGGCCGAGTGCTTGTGGACTGGAGCCAGAACGACGAGCACAAGACGACGGTGAACGTGTACTCCGTGCGCGCGCGCGAGCGCCCGACCGTCTCGACACCCGTCGCCTGGGATGAGGTCGAGGCCTGCCACCGCGGCGCCGATCCCGAGTTGTTGCGCTTCGAGACCGATCAGGTCCTCGCGCGCATCGAGGAACACGGGGACCTGTTCGGGCCCGCGCTGAGCATCGTCCAGAGCCTCCCGGCCCTATGACGATCGGTTAGGCTCGCCCAAATTGGCCGGAGAGGAGACATGGGGCGGGCCGCGGCGATGATCGCCACCGCGATCGCGCTCGGCGGCTGCGGCTCGACCGCGCTGCTGACCGGAACCCGGTCGCAGACGACCACGCGAACCGCGGCCGCGAGCTCCGGTCCGGCGGCCACGTCCAGCGCCGAGTATCTGGCGCTGCTCGAGCGCGAGCAGCAGAAGCTCGCCGCGGCGGAGCACCGGTTGCCGCGCCACGCGCCGACGCCGGCCGCGCTGTCGAGGGCGATCTCGCTGCTGGCAGGGGCGATCGGCCGCCTGGCCGCCGACCTGAAGGCGGTTCCGCCGCCCGTGCCGGTGCGGGCCCTGCACGACCGACTGATCGCGGTGATGCGGACCTACGCGGCACGTCTGGCCGTCGCCGCGCGAGCGGCGAGGCGGGCGAGCAGCGAGCCGCAGGCGGCATCGGAACTGCTCTCCGCGACGAACGAGGCCAGCCGTCAGTTCAGCCTCACGATCAACCAGATCGACCGCACGGTCACGCCGTGAGCGATCCGGGCGCGATCCTGATCACCGGCTGCTCGTCGGGCATCGGCCGGGCGGCCGCCGAGCACCTGATCGCCAAGGGTCACACGGTCTACGCCACGGCCCGCCGGCTCGAGACGATCGCCGACCTCGAGCACGCGGGCGCGAGGACGCTGGCCCTCGACGTGCTCGACCGTGACTCGATGACCACCGCTGTGGCGGCGGTCGAGTCTGAGCACGGGTCGGTCGGTGGCTTGGTCAACAACGCCGGCTATGCGGTCAGTGGGGCGATCGAGGCGGTCTCGCTCGATGCCGTGCGCGAGGAGTTCGAGACGAACCTGTTCGGATATCTGCAGATGGCGCAGCTGGTGCTGCCAGGCATGCGCCGGCGAGGCGCGGGCCGAATTGTCAACGTGAGCTCCGTGGCCGGACGCGTGACGATGCCGGGCGCGGGCGCCTACGCCGCCTCGAAGTACGCGATCGAGGCGGTCAGCGATGCGCTGCGCTTCGAGGTCAAGGGTTTCGGCATCCAGGTTGTGGTGATCGAGCCCGGACCGATCAAGACGGCGTTCACCGGGACCGCGAACGCGGCGCTCGAGGCCGCCGCGGACGACGCCGCCGCGGACGACGCCGTTGCGGACGACGCTGCCGGGGCCGCGGTCGACGACCCCTACGCCGCGTATCACGCCGCCGTGGCCAAGGGCGACGCCGAGACCGACGAGAGCTTCCTGGCCGGTAGCGCCGAGGACGTGGCCAAGACGATCGCGCGGGCGCTGACCGCCTCGCGCCCCCGTCCTCGCTACCGGGTCACCGCGATCTCGCGCATCCTGCCGGTGCTGCGGGGAACGCTCGGCGGCCGAGGGTTCGACGCTTTTCTGCGCACACAGATCAAGCCGCCCGGATCAGCCTGAAGCCGCGGCGCTCCGCGCATTAGGATGCATCCCGATGGATCCGATCACGCTCAGGAACCGGCTGCTGGTGGCGACCGGCATGTGGCGCGAGGCCACCGGCGAGCCGCTGCCGCGGCTCGCGCCAGGCGACCCCGCCGATCAGATCGAGAGCTTCGAGCTGAAGCTGGTCGACCGGCTGTGGGAGGGCGCCACCCCGGAGAACGCGCGCGAGATCGCCGACCGCACCTGGGACCTCGTGCACGACCGGGGTGACAGCGATCCGGTCAAGAAGCGCGTGATCGAGTGCCACGAGGCGCTGGCGCGCATGACCCGGCTGGGTGACTGAACGGGGGACGAGAGCGGGTGGGACGACGAGGCCCCGAAATGGCTCGCAGCGTCACCCTTTTTAGCTCGAAGCACCGTTTTTCTGGCGAATAGCGGAGCGAACCTGCTCAATCCTGAAACCGGCGCCTGAATATTCGGCGAGGGCGTAAAATCCGGTGCATCCAGGCAGGGGTGGCGTGGACCCCTTCACTCACTCGAAAACATGTTGGGGAGGCGGCCGAATGTCGTTTGGTCAAGGGTCGAGGCGACTCGCTACACGCAGTCGTGCTTCGGCACCGTCACGCCGTACGATCACGTACGGCGCAAGTGCTCTCGGAGCATCGCTGGCGCTGCTGCTGGTGCTCCCACTGGTGAGTCTCGGGTCCGGTAGCCCGTCGCTCACCGGCGCCGTTGGCTCGGTGCTGAAGGTGGTGCCGAAGGTGACCGGGACCGTTCAATCCACGGTTCACAAGATCGTGCAGCCGGTCGCTCCGGCTACGGCTCCGACGCCCGCGTCCGCGCCGGCCGCGGCCCCCGCGCCGAGCTCGGGTGCCTCAGCGTCGCCCTCGGCGGCAGCGCCCCGCGCGGGCAGTGGGTCGCCGAACACCCCGGCCATGTACGGGACCAACCCGCACGGCCAGGGCACCGTGTCGAGCGTCCAGCTCACCCCAAGCACGAACGTGCCGTACACATACTCTCCGGGTGGCAACCCTGGCGAGATCGCGATCGGCCGAGGTCGCAGCGAGCAGACCTCGAGTGGCGCATACCACGCCCACACCTCGATCGTCGATCTCCTCGGCACCGAGGTGCTCGGCGTCGATGCGACGCCCGGCCAGTCGAACACCGGCCCGCTGAACGCGGTCCAGAAGGGAATCCTCAACGCGCTCTGCACGGGCACCGGGACGATGGTCTGTCTCTCCGTGCTGGCCGCCGACACGTCCGCGACGTCGACCGGGGCGAGCACGCACTTCGAGGTCGCGCATGCGACCGTCGGGGGCACGCACGGGATCGACGTCGGCGCGGCCGGATCGGACAGCTCGATCAGCAGCTCCGGGGGCTGCCAAACGTCCTCCGGCTCGAGCCAGATCGCGAACGTGAACATCTCCGGCGGGCCGCTGGCGACGGTGGGCAAGTCGAGCAGCAGCTCGACCGCCTGCTCGGGCCGGACGCCGACGCAGACCGCGAGCTCGACCGTGGTCGGGCTCGCCGGGACCGGCCTGCCGCTCCCGGCCCCCGGGTGCGCGAACGGCACGCCGAACACGGTGCTGAACGTTCTCGGCCTCGCGAGCACCATCTGCAACGCCTATGACACGACCGAGGCGGCGGCCCCGTCCGGCGTGAGGGAGGCGCTGACGGCGGTCGTGCTTCCGGCCGCCGGGACCTCGCTCGCCAAGACCGTGGTTGCCGGCAGCGAGTCGCACGCCGTGGCTCCCGCGAGCACCTGCACCGGCGGCAGCTGCGGCGGTGGCGGCGGCGGTGGTGGCGGCGGCGGCGGTGGCGGCGGCGGTGGCGGCGGCGGCAACGGCAACGGCGGCGGCAACGGCGGCGGCGGCAACGGCGGCGGCGGATCCGTGAGCGGCAAGAAGGCCCACCACGGCTGCACCGAAGCCAGCGAGGACTGCAACGGCGGCTCGACCGTGACGTGCACCACCGAGGCCGGCGAGCGCGATTGCGCGCCTGCCGGCGCCGGCACGGGTGAGGTCTCCGGCGAGTCGAACGAGAACGGAACCGGCGAGAACGGCGAGAACGGGGAGGCCGTCGGGGCCAGCGCCGCAGAGCGCATCCCACGGATCGCTTCCATTCACCGGCGAGGACATCCTCAAGGTGCTTCTGGTCGGTCTCCTGCTCGCCGGTTCGGGCCTCGCGCTCAACCTGCGCACGAGGCAGACCACGGCTTAAGCGCAGTTCTCTGGGCATCACGCGCGCCCCGGTCGCCTCGGCGGCCGGGGCGCGTAGCCAGCTCCGATCGGGTATCACTGGCGTGTGCTCCACGAGCGCCACTACACACTCGAACAGGCCAGCGCCGTCCGCGGCTGGGTCTTGCAACGGGTGACCTGGATCCGCGACGCGCGCTCGCAGCTGATGGCGATCGGCAGCGCGGCCCAGGACGCGATCGCCGCGCTCGATCCCAACCACGGCGGCTCCTATCCGGGCCGCGCCGTCGCGCTTCCGCTGGTCGAGCTCAGCCGCGCGCTGGGCGAGTTGCAGGCGGTCGAGATCGTCGTGCGGGACATCGACCGCGGGTTGATCGACTTCCCCTCGATTCGGGATGGCGAGGAGGTCTACCTCTGCTGGCTGCTCGACGAGGATGAGATCCGCTTCTGGCACGAGCCCGAAGCCGGGTTCGCCGGTCGCAAACCGCTCTAGGGCGGCTCAGGAGATGACCGGCTCCGGATCCTGCTGCGTGACGGCGGCCGGGTCGCGGGGGAGGCCGGCGGCAGCATAGGCGTCTGCCTCGTCGAGCGTCTCGCGTTCGAGCAGCGCCGCGGCCAGCGAGTCGAGGTTGCCGCGGTGGGAGCGGAGCAGCTCGCTGACCTCGGCGTGAGCGGTCTCGACGATCCGGCGGACCTCCTCGTCGACCAGCCGCTGCGTCGCCTCCGAGGTCTCCGAGGCGCCGGGGAGCAGCGAGCTCATCCCTTCCATCGGGATCACGGCGATCGGGCCGATCGCTCGGCTCATGCCCCAACGCCCGACCATGTGGCGGGCGATCCGGGTCAGGTGCTGGATGTCCGACTCGGCCCCCGTGGTCAGGTCGCCGAACACGATCTCCTCGGCCACGCGGCCGCCTAGCGCGAGCTTGATCTGGGCCAGCAGGTGGCGCTCGTCGAAGTTGAACCGGTCTGCGTCGGGAGCTGAGAAGGTGACGCCCAGTGCCTGGCCGCGCGGGATGATCGAGACCTTGCGCACCGGGTCGGCCCCGGGCGTGAGCATCCCCACGATCGCGTGCCCGGACTCGTGATAGGCCGTGCGCCGCCTGTCCTCGGCGCTGAGCATGACCTTCCGCTCGGCGCCGAGCACGATCCGTTCGAGCGCGTCGCTGAGGTCGTCGGGCGTGACCTTCTCGTGGCCGCGACGCGCCGCCAGCAGCGCCGCCTCGTTGACGAGGTTGGCCAGATCGGCGCCGACCATGCCCGGTGTGGCGGATGCGATCGCGCCGAGGTTGACTTCCGGCGAGAGCGGAACCGAGCGCGTGTGCACACGGAGAATCGCCTCCCGGCCGTTGCGGTCGGGAGGCTGCACGGACACCCGGCGGTCGAAGCGCCCGGGCCGGAGCAGAGCCGGGTCGAGGATCTCGGGACGGTTGGTCGCGCCGAGCACGATCACCCCGGTGCGGGGATCGAACCCGTCCATCTCGGTGAGGATCTGGTTGAGCGTCTGCTCGCGCTCATCGTGCCCGCCGGAGATGTTCGGACCGCCCGCAGCGCGCGAGCGTCCGACGGCGTCGAGCTCGTCGATGAAGATGATCGCGGGAGCGGCCTCCTTGGCCTGTTGGAATAGATCGCGGACGCGCGAGGCGCCGACGCCGACGATCATCTCGACGAACTCCGAGGCCGACATCTGGAAGAACGGGACACCGGCCTCGCCCGCCACGGCCCGCGCGAGCAGGGTCTTGCCTGTACCCGGATGACCGCTCAGCAGCACGCCACGAGGGATCCGTCCGCCGAGGCGCAGGTACTTGTCCGGGTTCCTGAGAAAGTCGACGATCTCGGTGAGCTCCTCCTTGGCCTCGTCGATTCCCGCGACGTCCTCGAACGTGACCGGCTGCTCGCTGCCCTCCACGCGCCGTGCGCGCGAGCGTCCGAACGACATCACGCCGCCAGCGCCCCCCGCCGCCGAGGCCGCGCGACGCATGATCAGCACGAACAGCAGGACCAGGAGCAGCGTCGGCCCGAAGCCATAGATCAGGCTCTCGAGGAACGACGGGCCGGTGTCGGGCGGATGCGCGTCGGTGGTGACGTTCTCCTGCTCGAGCAGGCTCGAGAGCTGCGCGCGGTTGGCGAACGACGGCACCTGAGTGGAGAAGTCGGTCGTCGCTTGACTATTCGGATCGTTCGAGGGGTACTTGACCTTCTGCTTGAACACGCCCTGGATCGCGTCCGCTGTGGACGAGATCTCGCCCACGTTGCCGTCCTTCAGCTGGCTGATGAAGGTCGGGTAGTACGGGATCCGCACGCGCGCATTCGGTTGCAGCGCCTGCGAGGAGATCCACAGGTTCAGCGCCAGCAGGCCGACGACCAAAACGGCGATCAGCCAGCGAGGATTCGGACGGCTCGGAGGTGTGGCGCCCGGCTTCGCCGTGCCGCGTCCGTTGGGAGCCGGGGTGACCTTCCAACCGGGTGGCTGGGACTCCTGTCCACCGCCGCGGTTACGCGGCGGGAGGCTGCGGCGGGGTTGCTCCTCTGCCATGGACTGATTGTCGCAAGCCCGGGCGCTCGGCTTGGCGGATTTCACTCATTCTTCAAGGCGCGAGCGGAACGTCGCCGCCGGCTCGACGCTCGCACCAGCCGCCGAGGCCCGGTCAGAGAGCCAGCGGTCGGAGGTCACGACCCGCACGTTGGCCGGGTCGGGATCGGCTCGCAGGCGCCGGACGATCTCGTCATCAGCCGCGTTGGCCTTCGCCCGAGGCGCGTGAGCAACGTCGATCACGGTGGAGCGAATCGGTGGGGAGGGCGGGCGCTCGAACACGACGGTGACGTCCTCGCCATCGGCCGCCGCCCAACGTTCGAGCATGTCGACGAGACGGAGCATCGCGGCGTCGCGATCCTTCCACCAGGCGTCCGGACGGGTCCCGATCACGTTCATGCCGTCGATCAGCCAGCGCATCCCGTGAGGCTACTCAGCCGTCCGCGCCGTCCGGCGTCCGTCGCTCGCGCTTGCGCTGTGACTGGCGGCGCTTGGCCTCGAGCCGCCGGCGGCGCGACGCCTTCGTCGCCTTCGTCGCCCGCCGAGGCCGCTGGACCGCGAGCGCGGTCTCGAGTCGGGCGCGGAGCCGCTCAAGCGCGAGCTCGCGGTTGCGAGCCTGGCTGCGCGCATCCTGCGCCACGGCAACCGCCCGGGGCCCAAGACGCGCGACCACACGTTGCTTTTGCACATCGCTGAGCGAGTTCGATGCGGCCACGTCGAACACGGCCTCCACGCGCGACGCGGTGACATTCGCGTGCTGGCCACCGGGCCCGGACGAGCGCGAAACCCGCAGGTTGACCTCGCGGAGGGGGATCGCGGCGTGGCGTCCCACGTGCATCGGATCTTCCATGGCCACAAGCATGACCTGTTTGCGGCTTGTGAACCTCCGGGCCGTTGGCGGGCTCACCGGGTGGCCACCGTGCTACCGTGCGCCGCCGTAAGGCCGCGAAAGACGCGGCGAGAAGCAGGTGCAGGCCCCGGGGTACGTGCAGAGCATCCTCCGCGGTAGCAGCACTTCGAGCTACGGAGGAGTACTCCACATGCCAACAGGTACCGTCAAGTGGTTCAGCGACGAGAAGGGCTTCGGCTTCATCACGCCCGATGAGGGCAGTCGCGACCTGTTCGTCCACCACTCGAGCATTCAGTCCGATGGTTATCGCTCACTCGCGGAGGGCGCCAAGGTGTCCTACGAGGAGGAGGCCGGGCCCAAGGGCCCGAAGGCGATCAACGTCAACAAGATTTAGGGTCGCCCACATCGCGATGACGACTATGAAAGGGTCCGGTCACCGGGCCCTTTCCGTTATCTGCCGCGGTCTCCGAGCGGGCGCGCCGCCCCTCGCCGATGGCTGATTGGACGACGATCTCCTCACTGGCGACGGCCGGCGGCACACTCGTGCTGGCGTTCGCCACGTTCGGCTCGGTCAGGTCGGCCAATCGTGCCGCTCGGGTGGCCGAGCTGTCGCTGCTCGCCGGGCTGCGCCCGCTGCTGATCCCGTCCCGCGAGGAGGACGCGCCCGAGCGGGTCCGCTTCGGGGACGGCGTGATCCTCACCGTCCCCGGCCACGGCGGCGCGGTCCGGCTGGAGAACGACCACGTGTACATGGCGATCGCGCTGCGCAACGGCGGCACCGGCCTGGCGGTGATCCACGGCTGGAACATCGAGGTGGCGGAGCGGATCAGCGAGCGCAGCCGGCCCTCGGTCGACGACTTCCGCCGCCAGCAGCGCGACCTCTACATCCCCGCCGGGGACACTGGCTTCTGGCAGGGAGCGGTCCGCGAGCGATCCGACCCTCAGTACAGGGTGCTGCGCGACGCCGCCGAGCGCCGCCACCGAGTGATGGTCGACCTCCTGTACGGAGATCACGAGGGAGGCCAGCGCGCGATCGTCCGGTTCGGCATCAGCGACTGGCCGGAGATGGAGGGCGAGCGCGCCGAGGTGCTCAGGTATTGGAACGTCGACCGCGACGACCCGCGGTGAGGTGACGACCCGCGGTGAGCCCGACGACCCGCGGTGACCGGGCGCGTCGGCGCCTATGCCTACAATCGGTAAGCGGCTGAGATTCTGCAAGCGGCAAACTGTGGGCGCACGAAACGAGACGAATGGCGAAGACGGTTGAGGAACGCGAGCGGGTAATCGTTCGCTTTGCTGGAGATTCGGGTGACGGCATGCAGTTGGCCGGCAGTCGCTTCACCGACGCCACGGCGGTGTTCGGAAACGACCTTGCGACACTGCCGAACTTCCCGGCTGAGATCCGCGCCCCCGCCGGCACGCTGGCCGGCGTCTCGGCCTTCCAGATCCACTTTGCCTCGCGCGACATCCTGACCCCGGGAGATGCGCCGAACGTGCTGGTGGCGATGAACCCCGCGGCGCTCAAGGCGAACCTGCCCGAGCTCGAGCGCGGCGCCACGATCATCGTCAACGAGGACTCGTTCTCGAAGCGCAACCTCGAGAAGGCGGGGTATGACGGTAATCCGCTCGAGGACGGCTCGCTCAGCGCCTACCGCGTGCATCGGATCCCGATGACGACGCTGACGACGCGGGCGGTCGAGAGCATCGAGGGCGCGTCGACGCGCGACGCCGGCCGGGCCAAGAACCTGTTCGCGCTCGGACTGCTCTCGTGGCTGTACGGGCGACCGATCGACGTCACCAAACGCTGGCTGGAGCAGAAGTTCGGCGGTAAGCCGGCTGCGCTGGCCGCCAACCTGGCCGCGTTCAACGCCGGCTGGTCGTTTGGCGAGACGACCGAGCTGCTCGACGTCCAGTACCACGTCAACCGGGCGACCGACGTCGCGCCCGGCGTGTATCGCAACGTCAACGGAATCACGGCACTGTCGCTCGGCCTGGTCGCTGCGAGCGTGCGCAGCCGACTTCCGCTTGTGCTCGCGAGCTACCCGATCACGCCCGCCTCCGAGCTGCTGCACGAGCTCTCACGGCACGCCAAGTTCGGAGTCAGCACGATCCAGGCCGAGGACGAGATCGCGGCCGCCGGGATGGCGCTCGGGGCTGCGTTCGGCGGCCGCCTCGCTGTCACCGCGACCAGCGGCCCGGGCATGGACCTGAAGGCCGAGACGATCGGCCTCGCAGTTGCGCTCGAGTTGCCGATGATCATCGTCGACGTCCAGCGTGCCGGGCCCTCCACCGGCATGCCGACGAAGACCGAGCAGTCGGACCTGCTGATGGCCCTGTACGGCCGCCACGGCGAGTCGCCGCTCCCGGTGATCGCGCCGAGCACCCCGGGCGGCTGCTTCGACGCCGGGTTTGAGGCGGCCCGGATCGCGGTCCGGTATCGAACGCCGGTGATCCTGCTCTCCGACACGTTCCTCGCCTCCTCCTCGGAGCCGTGGCGCATTCCGTCGGTCGACGACCTGGGTGAGATCGACCCAGCGTTCGAGCCGGCCGGCGACGGCGCCGAGGCGTTTTTGCCCTACAGCCGTGACGAGAACCTCGCCCGGCCGTGGGCCGTTCCGGGGACTCCTGGGTTGCAGCATCGGATCGGCGGCCTCGAGAAGGCCGACGGCAGCGGAAACATCTCCTACGACGCCGCCAACCACGCGCGCATGACCGAGCTGCGCGCGGCCAAGGTCGAGGGCATCGCGGGCGAGATCCCGCCGCTGACGGTGGACTCCGAGCCCGACGCGACCCTGTTGGTGCTCGGCTGGGGCTCGAGCGAGGGCGCGATCCGCGCGGGCGTGCGGCGGGCGCGGCTTGAGGGCCACAGGGTCGCCTGCGCGCACCTGCACCACCTCAATCCGCTGCCCGAGAACACGGGCGACGTGCTGCGCTCGTTCGACCGCGTGCTCGTGCCGGAGATGAATACCGGCCAGCTCGCGCAGGTGCTGCGGGCGAAGTTCCTCGTCGACGTCGAGTCGTTCTGCAAGGTCCAGGGACAACCGCTGTTCGCGGGCGAGATCGAGCAGCAGATCGGGGAGCGGCAATGAGCACGGTCACGCACGGCAACGGCGGCGCGTCGGCCCCGCTGACAAAGGCGGACTTCCAGTCCGACCAGGAGACGCGGTGGTGCCCGGGTTGCGGCGACTACGCCGTGCTCTCCGCCGTCCAGCAGTTCATGCCTGAGCTCGAGATCCCGCCGGAGCGGATCGTGTTCATCACCGGGATCGGCTGCGCGGGGCGGTTCGCGTACTACATGAACACGTACGGGATGCACGGTATCCACGGCCGCGCCCCAGCACTCGCCACCGGCCTGGCCACCGCGCGCGAGGATCTCTCGATCTGGGTCGTCACCGGCGACGGCGACTCGCTCTCGATCGGCGGCAACCACCTGATTCACGCCCTGCGGCGAAACGTCCCGGTCAAGATCCTGCTCTTCAACAACCAGATCTACGGCCTGACCAAGGGCCAGGCCTCGCCGACCTCCGAGCTCGGCAAGATCACGAAGTCGACCCCGTTCGGTGTCGCCGACCACCCGTTCAACCCGATCGCCCTGGCGCTCGGGGCCGAGGCGAGCTTCGTGGCCCGCACGATCGACCGTGACCGGCGCCACCTCACCGACGTACTCCGTGCGGCGGCCACGCACGAGGGCTCGGCGCTGGTCGAGATCTACCAGAACTGCCCGGTGTTCAACGACGGCGCCTTCTCCGCCCTGACCGAGAAGGACGTCAAGGACGCCAACCAGATCCGGCTCGAGCCGGGGCAGCCGATCCGCTTTGGCGCCGACGGGGAGCGCGGGGTACGGCTCGCGCCCGACGGGCGGCTCGAGATCATCGACGCGACGGGCGTCGAGGACCGCGAGCTGCTCGTGCACGATCCCCACCGTGGCGATGCCGGGCTCGCCTTCTCGCTGGCCAAGCTCGCCGAGGACCCGACCGGGCCCACGCCGATCGGCATCTTCCGTGACGTCGATCGGCCGGTCTACGGGCGCGGTGGCATCGTCAGCGCGGAGTCCGCCTCCGAGGAACAGCTCTCCGAGCTGCTACTCAGTGGCGACACCTGGACCGTGGCGTAAGCGCCCCCGGCGTCTCTAGCGGGCCGCGACGCGTGCCTCCTGCTCGGCCGGCAGCCCGCGTGCGGCGATGATCCGGTCGTAGTTGATACGCATCAGGGCAATCACGTCACGCACGTCGTCGTCGGTCTCGATCCTGCGGGCGCCCGGGCCCTCGCGGTCCGGGAACACCGGGTGGTGGGTGAGCCGGCCCTCGACGAACAGCTCGTTCCAGATCTCCTTCGGGAAGAAGAAATGGGCCGCGTGGTCGCCGTGCAGGTGGCCGATCTCGAACCTCCCGACCTTGAACGCGAACTCGCCACGCCGTCCGGGGCCGGCCTCGACACCCGGCCACGAAGTGACTTCGCTCGTGATCCGCTCACTGGGGGTCATGGGTTGTCTCCCTTGCTTTCCGTTTGCCCACCCATGATGCGACCCGCCGGGACCCGGTTACCAGTGGTAATTGGTCCTAGGTCTTGCGCATCCGGGCAACTGGGCATAAATTTGCCCAACCAGCCAACTTCGCCTTACACGCTCCGTTGAGAGCAGCGAGCTTCCGACGCCCCCGGAGGAAGACGAGGCAGCCGGCGCGTCACCCGACGCCCATGTGCTCGTCGCACGATGAGGCCGCCACCGTGGCGGCCTCATCTGTTTGGGCGACGCTACGCTGAATCGATGGACACGGACTACACGCCGCGGCAGGTGGCAGAGCTCCTCGACCGGGGGGAGATCCAGCTGATCGACGTTCGTGGTCCCGACGAGACCGACGCGGGACGCATCCCGGGCGGGCGGCTGATCGAGCTCGCTCAGCTCGCCGCAGAGGCCGGCACGATCGACCGGGACCGTCCGGTCGTCTTCTACTGCCGCAGCGGCTCCCGCTCGGCGATGGCCACCGAGGCCTTCCGCGGCGCCGGCTTCGACGCGCACAACATGGCGGGCGGCCTGCTCGAATGGCATGCTGCCGGGCTGCCAATGGAGCCGGACGGCGGCTACGTCGCGCCCTGAGCGCGCCTGCGGGCCTACGGCTTCCACTTGATCGAGCATCCGACCGGGCGGGTCTCTGGTCGTTCGGGCTCCGCTCCTTCGAGCACGGCGTCGAGCGCGTCCCGGAGCCAGGCGGCTCGCTGGCCCGGGTCGTCATAGTCGGCGTCAGGGGCGCCGCGGTAGCGCAGCCGGCGCTCGCCGTCGAGGACGAACACGTCGGGCGTGGTCTTGGCGCCGTAGGCGCGCGCGACCTCCTGGGTGGAGTCGTGGAGGTAGGGCATCGGCCACTGCTCCTGCTCGACCCGGCGTCGCATCGCCTCGTAGGAATCGCGCGGGTAGCGGTCGGCGTCGTTCGAGTTGATCGCCACCAGCTGCACGCCGCGCCCGGCATAGTCGCGCGCCACCTCGGCGATCCGGTCGTGCCAGGCCAGGGCGTAGGGACAGTGGTTGCACGTGAACACGACCACGACGACACCGGGCGCCTCGCCGTCGCTCGTCGACCAGCCCTGCCCGCTCGTGTCGGGGAGCTCGAACTCCGGGGCCGGCTCGCCGATCGCCAGGGTCATCGCGTTGCCTCCTCTAACCGGGCGGCCCGTCGCAGGGCGTCCCGCAGGTCGTCGGGGTCGGGGGTGGGGGAGATGCGCCCGTTGCGGCGCCGATACACGCGGCAGCTCAGGCCCGGGGGATCCTCGTGTCCGAGCGGCGCCAGGTCGGTCCCGTCGATGAGGATCGTCGGGGAGCCGCGAAACCCGGCCGTCTGCGCCTCGGCGTCGGTCCGGATCTCCGTCGTGCGCACGTCGGCGCCGCCCAGCCCCAGCTCGGCGAGTGCGGCGCGGAGCTCATTCAGGGCGCGTTCGGTGGAGGGGCAGCCCTCCCACCACAGCAGCTCTACGTCCGGGGTGCGCATCACCCCAGCGTACTCAGGGGATGGTTTACATAACCGGTGCTGGTGACATCGATCCTGCAGGTGCTGTAGCCTGCCCGGCCGAGACAGACACCAGCCGAGTTCCCGGCCGCCACGCGTCCGGGAAACGGGGAACCCATTGAGGCCACCGGCCTCTGGGGCGAATCGCCGAAGTTCCGGCGTAGCGCGATCTCTTTCAGCGCGAGCCCGACAGCTAACCCCGTAGGCACAACGAAAGAGAAGGGTCGTGTTGAGGTACCTACGCTTTCGACGGGTCACGCATGGCGTGACGATCGCCATCACCGCCGCGGCGGTGCTCCCCGCCGTCGCCCACGCAAATCGGACTCCGCGCAGCGGCGGAGCGGGCCTCGGTGCCTCGGCCGTCATCGACCGCAGCGGCCATCACTACGCCGGCGATGCCCAGCACATGGGCGACCGCGTCCTCTACGAGGGGCTGCGCGGCCACGACGTGCGCGTGCTCCAGGACTTCCTCACGATCGCCGGGTACCGCACCCGCGTGACCGGGTACTTCGGTCCCGGTACGAAGCGCGGCGTGATCGCGTTCCAGAGCGCCAATCATCTGACCGCAAACGGCGTCTTCTTCTATGCCGATTCGCAGAAGTTGCGCTCGCTCGTCGCGATCAAGGAGGGCAACGGGCCGGTCGGGCGGGGGACGATCAGCCACGGCCTCGCCGTCCCGCCCCTGAATGCTCCGCCGGTCATCCGCGAGGTGATCGCCGCGGCCAACAAGATCGCCTTCAAGCCGTACATCTTCGGCGGCGGCCACGGCAGCTTCAACTCGAGCGGATACGACTGTTCGGGCTCGGTCAGCTACGCGCTCCACGGGGGCGGGCTGTTGTCCTCGCCGCTGGACTCGTCCAGCTTCGAGTCGTACGGCAAGGCCGGCAAGGGCCGCTGGATCACGATCTGGACCAACGCGGGCCATGCGTACATGTACGTCGCCGGGCTGCGCTTCGACACCAGCGCCCAGAGCTCAACCGGGGGCTCGCGGTGGACGACCGAGAGCCGTTCGAACGCCGGCTTCATCGACCGGCACCCGAGGGGCTGGTAGGCGCACGGCGCGCCGGATACCCGCCGAACGGCGGGTATCCGGGCCGCAGCCGGTCGATCAGGGCTTGATCGTGAACTTGACGGTCGCGCGCCCCAGCGGCTTGTCGTGCGTCGTCTTCGTGATCTGCCGCGGATACAGATAGGCGCAGATCCGGAAGGTCGTCACACGGTTGCCGGACTTGGTATCCGAGTGGCTGAATGGCGAGTGGCTGATCGCGGCGGCGTAGTAGAGGTTCGCCCCCGCCGCCGCTTCCTTCGCCCCGTTGGACTTGCACGGCGCGGCGTTCAGCTGGACGAACGAGATCAGTTCGGCCTTGTGTGATCTTCCCTTGAGTTCGCTTTTCTTGAACGTGCCGCTGAGCGTCACGGTCACGGGCGAGTTCACATGCGCTGTCGACGGATGGGCACGAGCGTGGAGCGTCGCGGCCAGCGCGCCCGCGGCCAGCGCGCAGGACCCCACGATCGCCAGCACCAATGCAGCGGCCCGGCGGCCGGGCTTGACCCTACCTTTCATCTCACTCCCCTTATGTTGCGGGCGCGGCCCCGAAGCAAGGGCCACCTGAGCGGCGATCGTACAGAACCTCACAACTGGGGTCGCGTACTACGATCCACGGAGAGATGTCAGCACTCGCAGAGCTCTACACGGTTCCGCAGGAGCACGTCGACTTCCGGGACACGATCCGCCAGATCGCCCAGGAGCGGATCGCCCCGCGGGCGGCCGAGATCGACGAGAAGGCCGAGTATCCACACGACCTGCGCAAGCTTCTGGCTGAGCAGGACATCCTCGGCCTGCCCTTCGAGTCCGAGCACGGCGGCACCGGGACCGGCACGCTGATGCTGAACATCGCCGTCGAGGAGATCGCGAAGGCCTGCGCCTCGACGGCGCTGATCCTGATGGTCCAGGAGCTCGGCACGCTTCCGATCAAACTGTTCGGGACCGACGAGCTCAAGGACCGCTTCCTGCCTCGCTGCGCCTCCGGCGAGTGGAGCCCGGCGTTCGCCCTCTCGGAGCCCGATGCCGGCTCAGATCCGGGCGGAATGCTGACCAAGGCCACGCTCGACGGCGACGAGTGGACGATCAACGGGACCAAGAACTGGATCACGAACCTGGGGATCGCCGACTTCTACGTCGTCTTCGCGGTGACCGACACCGTGGCCGGGCACTCGCGCGGGATCACGGCGTTCGTGGTCGAGGCCGACCGTCCCGGATTCAGCGTTGGCAAGCTCGAGCACAAGCTCGGCATCCGTGGCTCGCCCACCGGCCAGCCGATCTTCGATGGGGTGCGCGTGCCGCGGGAGAACGTGATCGGCGAGGTCAACGGCGGGTTCAAGGTCGCGATGGCGACGCTCGACCGCTCGCGCCTCGGCGTCGCTGCCCAGGCGCTGGGGATCGCCCAGGGCGCGACCGACTACGCCGCCGCCTACGCCCGCGAACGGCAGCAATTTGGCAAGCCGATCAACTCCTTCCAGGCGATCCAGTTCAAGCTCGCCGACATGGAGACGCGCTGTGCGGCCAGCCGCGAGCTGCTCTACCAGGCCTGCGCCAAGATCGATCGCGGCGACGCCGACCTCGGGAAGTACTCGGCGATGGCCAAGCTGTTCTGCTCGGACACGGCGATGGCGGTCACCGTCGAGGCCGTGCAGGTGCTCGGCGGCTACGGATACGTCAAGGAGTACCCGGTGGAGCGGATGCTGCGCGACGCCAAGATCACCCAGATCTACGAGGGCACCAACGAGATCCAGCGCCTCGTGATCGCGCGAACCATGAAGTGAGCTGTGACCGGAACGCCGCCCACGCCCCGCCGAATTCTGCTCTCAGCGCTGGCGGCGTTGGTCCTGGGGCTTGGGGCCGCGAGCCTGATAGCCGGCTTCAGCGACTCGTTCCCGCTACGCCTGATGCAGGGCCTCTTGGTGTTCGGTGCCGGCGTGGTTGTGATCGGCGGCGCGGTCGTGCTCGCGATGATCCATCTCGCGGGCTGGCGCGATCCTGAGTCCGAGGAGGACTTCGAGGCGCTCGTGCAGCGGGCGGAGCGGCTCGCGGCCGAGGACTCGTGGGGCGACAGCGAGGACTACGAGTCGGCCTTCGACGAGGACGACGACGACCTCTTCGACACGCATGAGGAGGCGGACTTCAGGGCGCTCGTGCGCTCGGCCATCGACGATCTGCCGCTCGAGTTCCACCGGGCGCTCGAGCACGTGGCGGTCGTCATCTCCGATGGCGGCCGCCGGCGGCGGGCCTACGGGCTCTACCAGGGCGACACGGTCGCCCGCGACTACTTCCACGACCGCATCGTGATCTTCCGCGACACGCTCCTGCGCGACTTCGGCCACGACCCTGAGCTGCTCAAGGCGCAGGTCACGCGCACGCTCCGCCACGAGCTCGCCCACCATCTCGGGTGGGACGAGAACGGCGTCCGCGGTCTGGGCCTCTAGCGCGTCAGCGGCCGCGCGTTGGGGCCGCAGGTCCGTGAGCGTCCGCGCTCCCCGGCGCTCGCGCGCTCTAGCATCCCCGTCCCATCTTGAACCTGAGGAGGCCGGAAACATGCCAGAAGCCGTGATCGTCGACGCAATCCGAACGCCGATCGGGCGCGCGATGAAGGGCTCGCTGAAGAGCGTGCGCGCCGACGACCTGGCGGCGATCCCGCTCAAGGCACTGATCGAGCGCAACCCGGAGGTCGAACTTCGACGAGACCGTCGATGTGCTGATGGGCGCCGCCTCGGGGATCGGCGAGCAGGGCTACAACGTCGGGCGCAACGCGACGCTGCTGGCCGGCATCGACCACCACGTCGCCGGCTGCACGGTCAATCGCTTCTGCGCCTCGTCGCTGATGACGATCCGGATGGCCTCGCATGCGATCAAGGCCGGCGAGGGCGACCAGTACATCGCTGCCGGCGTCGAGGCCGTCTCGCGAGCCGGGCTCGGCGCGGGCATGATGGAGGAGGCCAAGCACCCGATGCTCAGCGGGGCCGACAGCTCCCCGTACGACGTCTACATCCCGATGGGGCTGACGGCCGAGAACGTTGCCGAGCGCTGCCACGTCACCCGCGAGCAGCAGGACGAGTGGGCCGTGATCTCGCAGAACCGCGCCGTGGAGGCGCGCGACAGCGGCCACTTCGACGCCGAGATCGTGCCCGTCACGGTCCCCGCCCACAAGGATCGTCGACCGGGAGGGCAACGAGATCGACGTGCCCGAGACCGTCGTCGACAAGGACGACGGACCGCGCCCGGGGACGACGATGGACGTGCTCTCGCAGCTCAAGCCCGCGTTCAAGGAGGACGGGACCGTCACGGCCGGCAACTCGTGCCCGCTCAACGACGGCGCCGCGGCGGTGCTGGTCATGTCGGACGAGAAGGCCAGGGCGCTCGGGCTGAAGCCCAAGGCGCGAATCATCGCGTCCACCGTGGCGGCGATCCGCCCGGAGATCATGGGCCTCGGACCGATCCCGGCGATCCAGGCCTTGCTCAAGGAGACCGGCATGTCGATCGACGACATCGACATCGTCGAGATCAACGAGGCGTTTGCCGCCCAGATCGTCCCGTGCAAGGAAGACCTCGGGATCCCGGACGAGAAGCTCAACCCCTTCGGCGGCGCGATCGCCCTCGGCCATCCGTTCGGGATGACCGGCGCGCGGATCATGACCACGCTGCTCAATGGGCTTGCAGGCCCTCGACGGGACCTACGGGATCGAGTCGATGTGCGTCGCCGGCGGCATGGGCCAGGCGATGCTGGTCGAGCGACTCAAGTAGATCTGGCCGGGCCCCTAGGCCGCGGCCCGGATCTCGCCCAGGGCCGCGATCAGCCCCGCCGCGGCGACGCACAGCGGCGGGTCGAGGTCGCGGTCGGCGAGGATGCCGAAGCAGACGCTGCCGTCGTAGCTGAGGATGCCGATGCTGAGGCCCTGGTTGCCCGGGTTGAGCGGCACCACCGGGTACACCTCGCGCATCCGCACGCCGCTCAGGTAGAACGGCTGCTGCGGCCCGGGGATGTTCGAGACGACGAGGTTGAACGCGCGCACGGCGCCCATCGCGCGGGCGAGCATCCCGGACAGAAGCGGCGGCGCCCAGCCGGCCGCGCCGACCATCAGCGCCCCCGCCTGCACGGCCGCGGAGTCCTTCAGCTCCGAGGTCTGGGCGGAGATCGCCTGAACCCGCTTGACGAGATCGCGTTCCTCGACGGGAAGATCGACGAACACCGTCGAGATCCGGTTCCCGAGCTCGCCGGCATCGTCGGCCTCCCGGACGCTGACCGGCACGAGCGCGACCGGTGCCCGGTCGTCGGGCTGGAAGGCGTCGGGTCCCGCGGCGGCAAGGTAGCGGCCGAGCATCCCGGCCACGACGGCGAGAACGACGTCGTTGATCGTGCCGCCCGTCTCGCGCCGGATGCGCTTCAGGTCGGCCAGCTCCACGTGGGCCGACGGCAAAGCGGCGGTTCGGGGAGATCGGACGGTTGAGCGGGGTCATCGGGGCCTGCGGCCTGGCCCTCGCAAGCTCGAGCGCGACGCCCGAGGCGCGGCGCATGTCGGCCGCCGCGCGGCGCGGATCGGGGTCGAGCGCGCGCAGCATCCCGTCGAGCATCATCCTCGGCGCTCGGGTCAGCGGTCCGCTCGCCAGCCGGGTGACGTGCCGGCGCATGTCGTACTTGCGCGGCGACCACTCCCGCTCGGGCGGGGGAATCTCGAGGGGCTCCTCGCTCGGGTCGAGCACGAGCGCCGCCATCCCGATCGCGGCCATGCCGTCGACGAGCGCGTGGTGGACCTTCATCAGCAGTCCGGCGCGCCCGTCCCTGAGGCCCTGGATGAGGGTCGCCTCCCACAGCGGACGCGAGCGGTCCAGCCGGTGCGAGAACTCGCGGCCGACCAGCGGCGCCGAGCTCGGCGTCGCCGCCTGGGTCGGGCAGGCTCGCCTGGCGTACGTGCCACTCGAGGTCGAATCCCGTGTCGTCGGTCCACACCGGGTTGGCGATCCCGAGCGGCGGCTCCTCCAGTCGCTGCCGCAGCCGGCGGCACGAGGTGGATGCGCTCGGCGATCCGGTCGATCACCATCGCGCGCGTCAGCTGCGGCTCGGCGTCGAACACGAGCAGACCGCCGACCGCCATGTTGATGGCTCCTCGCTCGGCGGCGAGCGAGGAGCGATCAGCCGGCGAGAGCGCCTCGGTCACCTCGGGCGGCATCCGGAGCGCCCCGTCGAGCCTGATCACCTCACCGTTGAGCATCTCGTTCTCGACGATATGCGTGGCCAGAGCGGCGAACTCCTCCGGCTCTTCCGAGCCGGGCGGGGAACGGGATCGCTTTCCCGAGCTCGTTTCGGGCCTCCTCGGGCAGCGCGGCCAGCAGCGGCGTGTCGAATGTGCCCGGGGCGATCGTGCAGACGCGGATGCCGACGCTGGCCAGATCGCGGGCGGCGGGAAGGGTCATCCCGACGATCCCGCCCTTCGAGGCGGAGTAGGAGACCTGCCCGATCTGGCCGTCGAAGGCGGCGATCGAGGCCGTGTTGATGCACACGCCGCGCTCTCCGTCCTCGGTCGGTTCGTTGGCCAGCATCGCCGCAGCCGCGAGCCGCAGCACGTTGAAGGTGCCGATCAGGTTGACGCGAATCACCGTCTCGAACGGCTGCAGCGTGTGCGCGCCGCGCTTTCCCGCCACCTTCTCGGCCCACCCTATCCCTGCGCAGCAGACGCTGATGCGCAGCCCGCCGGGTTGCGCGGCCGCCGCCTCGACTGCCGACTGCACGCTGTCCGGGTCGGTCACGTCGGCACGTGCGAACTGTGCACGGTCGCCCAGCTCGGAGACCAGAGCCCGGCCCTTGTCCTCGTTGAGGTCGGCGATGACGACGCTCGCTCCGTCGGCGTGCAGCCGCCTCGCGGTCGCCTCGCCGAGGCCCGACGCGCCGCCGGCGACGAGCGCTCCAATGTCGTGAATTTGCATGGGGTGAAACCCTACTGTTCAACTGTGAGCGATTCCTCGGACCGTCTCAGCTTGGCCACGCGCCGCAGCCGCGCGACGGTGATGAGCCTCGGCACCGTCAACAGCGTCGCGACGGCGGGCAGCTTCGGCACGGCGTACTCGGTCGCGACCGCTGGGAGTGGCGGGACCGTGCTGTCGGTGGCGACCGCGGGCTCGCTGCTGACGGCGCTGTGCCTGGCGTGCGCCGGCTGCCTGGGGTGCCTGGCCTGCGTGCGCTGCCGCGGATGCTTCTGCTGCGTCGGCTGCGTGGACTGCGAGGGACTGCGGTTCGCGGTCGGGAAGGTGGGCGTGAGAGGCGGGTAGGCCGGGGGGCGCCCCGACTACGCGGGCCGCCCGACCGAGAGCGCGAACAGCTCGTCGGCGTCGGTGAACCACTGCTCGATCTCGAGGCCCGCCGAGGCGAAGTCCGCCTCCACGCGGGCGCGTGTGAACTTCGCGCTGATCTCGGTGCGGAGCTCCTCGCCGGCGGCGAACTCGACGCGCAGGTCGAGATCGCCGATCAGGACGCTGCAGGGACGCTTGGCCCGCAGGCGCATCTCGATCCACTCGTGTCGGCGGTCGAAGAAGGCGACGTGGTCGAACGCCTCGGGCTGGAAGTCGGCGTCGAGCTCGCGGTTGATGACGTGCAGCACGTTGCGGTTGAACTCGGCCGTGATCCCGGAGTCGTCGTCGTACGCGGCCTCGATCACGACAGGGATCCTTGACCAGGTCGGTCCCGAGGAGGAGGCGGTCGCGCGGGGCCGAGCAGCGCGGCGATGTTGCGCAGCAGGCTCCGTCGCGTGCCCGGCGGGAAGTTGCCGATCGTCCCTCCAAGCAGGGCGACGATCCGCGGCGTGCCGTCGGGCGCGGGCACGCGATCGAGGTGACGCTGGAAGTCGCCGATGACGCCGTGGACCTGGAGCTCGTCGTATTGCTCCACAAGCTGGCGGGCCGCGTCCTCCACGACCTGCTGCGAGACGTCGAGCGGTATGTAGCGCCGCAGCGTCCCCGCGTCCGACATCGCCTCGAGCAGGATCCGCGCCTTGTCGGCAGCGCCCGACCCGAGCTCGACCAGCTCGCCCGCGCCGGTCCGCGTCACGATCTCAGCGGCGCGACTCCTCGAGGATCTGCTTCTCGGTCCGGGTCGGGTAGTACTCGGGCAGCTCACAGATCCGCTCGAACAGCTCCGACCCGCGGGTGTCGTAGAAGTGCTTGGGCGGCAGCTCCTTGAACGGACGGGTCAGGCCGTCGAGCACGTCGTTGGCGAAACATCGGTCGTCGACCTCGGACAGCCAGGAGTCGATCCGGATCTCGTCGGTTTCAAGCACTGATCTCATAGGTCCCTCGCAAGTCGCACGCCCGAGAAGATCTGCCGGCGCTGGGGGTAGTCCCAATTGCGGAAAGTCGGTGTCGCAACCCTGGCCCGCGTCGCCCAGGAGCCGCCCCGAAGCACCCGGTAATCGGTGCCGAAGAACACCTCCGAGTACTCCCGGTACGGGTGGGCGACGAAGCCCGGATAGCCATCGAAGTGACTGCTCGTCCACTCCCAGACGTCGCCGAGCATGCCGAGACAGCCGTAGGGCGAGGCGCCGGCCGGATGCGCGCCGGCGGGGTCGGGGCCGCAGCCGAGCGTGGTCCACGTTTGCATGGACGCCGGGCGTCGGCCTCGTCGTTCCCCCACGGGTAAATCAGGGCGTCTTCCGTGCTCCTGATCCCAGGTCGCCGCCTTTTCCCACTCGATCTCAGTGGGGAGGCGAGCTCCGTTCCCGCGGGCGAAGGCGTCGGCCTCGAACCAGGAGATGTGGACGACGGGCCGATGCGGGTGGAGTGGCTCGAGCTCACCCAGTCGCCACTCCGCGCCAAGGTCCGCGGTCCACGATCCAGGACGCGTGATGTCGTACTTCTCCTTCCAGGCCCAGCCCTCGTCCGACCACCACTCACGGCGCCGGTACCCACCGCCCTCGACGAAGGTCAGATACGTGGCGTTGGTGATCGGCGAGCGGCCGATCAGGTAGCCGCGCACGTCGGTCCGGTGCAGCGGGCGCTCGTTGTCGTAGGAGAAGCTCTGCGGCGCGGCCCCGATCGTGCAGGGACCGGCGGGCACCGCCACGAACTCGAGCCCCGTAAACGCCGGAGTGGGTGCCGCGGGCGCCGGGCGACGGTCCGCGAGCTCGTAGTCGCCGAGCCGCGCAAGCTGAAGTGTCTGGAGCATCGTCTCGCCGTGCTGGTGCTCGTGGCGGAGCACCATCTCGGGCACCGGCCCGTCCGCGCCGCCGCGCTCTTCGACCACCTCGAGCGTGCGGGCACGGACCTCGTCGAGATAGTCGCGGGCCTCCTGCGGCCGGAGAAAGGGGAGGTCGCCGCGGTTCGCGCGCGGGGTCTCGAAGGCGTCGTAGATCTCGGCCAGGCCCTCCCGCAGCAGCGGCCGGCCGCCGTATCGGTGCACCAGCCACAGGTCCTCGAAGGCCGCGATGTGCCCCAGGTCCCACACCAGCGGGCTCATCAGCGTCGAATGGACCCGTTCGAGGTCGTCGTCGGAGACCGATGCGACGAGCGCCAGCGTGCGCTCCCGGGCCTCGGTGAGGGCGCTGATCACGTCTGCCGTCGGCAGGTCCGTCTGAGCTGCGGCACGCGTGCTCATCGGTTCATTGTCCCATCCCCGAGATGACGAGAATCGAAACTAGCGTGATTGGCGCAGCGAGTACCGCAGATAAAGGGATTCGTTACGTCCGAGCAGCCACAGCAACCTCAGCGTCTGCGGCTCGGACAGCTCGGAGCCGCTCGAAATCGTGGGCCCGTTCCCGCCGCCGGCAAGCTTCGGGGCCAGCGTCAGGAACAGCTCGTCGACCAGCCCTTCGGCCAGCAGGGATCCGAACAGCGTCGGACCGCCCTCGCACAGCAGCGAGCGCACGCCGTAGTCGCGCCGCAGCCGGCCCATCGCCGTGGTCAGCGTCATCTCGCCGGGCTCGAGCGTTACCACGTCGACCTGGGCCGTGACGTCGCCGAGCTCGATCCCCTCGGGCCCGAAGACGACTACCCGGGCCTCGGGCTCGCCGAACAGCGGGATGTCGGTCGGCACGTGGCCGCTGCGGGTGATGACGCAGGTCAATGGTTCGTGGGTGAGTCCGCGCTGCACGCGGCGCGCACGGCGCTCCTCCTTGCCGAGGATCCGTCCGTAGCGTTCGGCGCGCAGCGTGAGCGTCCCCGCGAGCACGGCGTCCATCTGCTCGCGAAGCCCGTGGAACATCACCCGGTCGCCGTCGTCACCGAGAGGGCCGGAGCGGCCGCCGACGGTCGCGCGGCCGTCGGCCGTGGCGACGAAATTGGCGAGCGTGTATGGACGGTCAACCGGCGCGAGGGCAGCCAGGTCCAGCGACGCCAGCAGCTCGGCGGCATCGACGGTGGCGGGCTCGGGGAGCAGCTGGCGGAAGTCCATCGCGAGCGCCGAACCTAGCAGTCGCCCACGGGCATCCGCCGCCGGAGTTGCCGCGGCGCTCATCAGGCCCCGGCGGCACCGATCTCCGGGCCGCCGCAGTTGCAACGGGCGCGCCGGGAAGTGGTTAGGCTCCGCGCCGATGGACTTCAAGCAGCTCGACAGGGGGGAGTTGATTGCGACCGCGGGCGGGATCATCCTGGGCATCTCGCTGCTGCTCCCGTGGTATTCGCTCGGAAATAACCACGCGGTCCTGAACAGCTGCCACGGGCCGCACACCACATGCACGGGCTGGGACTCGCTCTCGATCCTGCGCTACCTGCTGCTGCTTGCTGCGATCGCGCCGGCGATCCTCACCTACGTCATCATCCGCGGCCACGCCCTGTCGTGGCCGCGCGGCGAGCTGACCGCGGTCACGGCGCTGGCGGCGCTGACGTTCACGTTCTTCCGCGGCGTGATCGACAGGCCGGGCTCGCCTCCGGGCGAGATCAGCATCAACTATGGCTGGTGGGTCGCGCTTGTCGGCGGGTTTCTGATACTCATCGGCTCAATTGGGCGCTCGCGGGAGAGCGCAGCGCGGCGCAAACCCCCAGGAGTGCTCTGATGACGACCCAGGAATCCGTCCGGCCGGACCGCAACCTCGCCCTCGAGCTGGTACGCGTGACCGAGGCCGCCGCTCTGGCCGCCGCGAGGATGGTCGGACGCGGTGACAAGGAGGCCGCCGACCAGGCGGCGGTGGACGCGATGCGGTACGTGCTCGACTCGGTCTCGATGGACGGCATCGTCGTGATCGGCGAGGGCGAGAAGGACGAGGCGCCGATGCTCTACAACGGAGAGCAGATCGGCGACGGCAGCCTGCCCAAGGTCGACGTCGCCGTCGACCCGCTCGAAGGGACGCGGCTGACGGCGCTCGGGATGCCCAGCGCGATCGCCGTGATCGCGCTCGCCGAGCGGGGATCGATGTTCGATCCCGGCCCGTGCGTGTACATGGAGAAGATCGCGGGCGGCCCCGAGATCGCCGATCTGCTCGACCTCGACCGGCCGTTGCCGGAGACGATCAAGCTCGTCGCCGAGCGCAAGAAGATCGACGTCCGCGACGTGATGGTCGTGATGCTCGACCGTGAGCGCCACCACGAGGCGATGGCGGCCGTTCGCGAGGCTGGCGCCCGCGTCCGGCTGATCCTCGATGGCGACGTGTCGGCCGCATTGCTGGCGGTGGATGACAACTCCCCGGTTGACCTGCTGTGGGGGATCGGGGGCACCCCGGAGGGAGTGATCTCGGCAGCGGCGATCAAGTGCATCGGGGGCCAGCTGCTCGGCCGGCTGTGGCCGCGCAGCGATGAGGAGCGCCAGGCCGCGGCCGCCGCCGGATACGACCTCTCGCGGCTGCTGTCGTGCGACGATCTCGTGGCGGGCAACGACGTTTTCTTCTCCGCCACCGGGGTCACCGACGGCGATGTGCTGCAGGGCGTTCGCTACCAGGGCGACCGCGGTGCGACGACCGAGTCGCTGGTGATGCGGTCGCGCTCCGGTACGGTGCGCCGGGTCTCCGCGCGCCACGACCGCACGAAGCTGCGCGAGCTGACCGGCGTCCGCTACGGCTGAGCGCTCGTCGATCCTGGATCGCCGGCGTGCGGATCCGGCGGGTCGGCTGGCTCCGGGGCCAGCGTGCCGACGCGCGACTCGGCGAGCACGAGCGTCGCGAGCGAGCGAAGAAATGCGTGCGTGACCAGCACGTGGATTGCGGACTGGGTCGCCTCGTAAACGGGCATGCTGAAGCCGGCGGCGATCGCCGGATAGAAGTTCGCCACCTCGACCTCGATCCGCAGGGTCGCGCTGCCGTTGGACCGCTGCCTGGGGTCGATCCTCACGTCGAGCTGGAGATAGCCGCTCCCGCGCCCGCTCCTGGCGACGAGCAGGCCATCACGGATCCGCCAGCGGACGCATCCGTGATCGCCCTCGAGCGTGTACTCGGGTAGGTCGAATCGCAACAGCGTCAGCGGGCGGGCGAGCAGCACGACCGAGCGTTCTCTCTCGCCGTAGACGACCCGGGCCAGCCCGAGCGTCACACGGCTGAGAAAGCGCCAGTACGTGCGGGCGAGGTTCTCGAGGTTGACCGGGCTCCAGAGGCGCTCGAGGTCGTCGAGCCGGATCGTCAGCTCAGCGGTCTGGACCGAGCGGACCGCGCCGTCCTTGGCGATCACCGTCGACTTGCGCGGCGAGATGATGACCGCACGAGCCGGCAGCCGGCTGCGGCGGCGCCGGCGGGTAAGGACGAACGCCGCGAGGGCGGCGATCAGGGCAAGCACGAACTGGGGCACGCCGGGGCATTCTGCCCAGTTTCGTTGCGCTCAGCGCAGGAGTGGCTCCAGCGTCACGACCGTCCCCGCCTCAAGCACGCCGTCGCCGGGCGGAATCAGCGCCAGCGCGTCGGCGCCGAGCAGCGAGCTCATGATGTGCGAGCCCTGCGGGCCGTTGGGAGTCGCCACCGGATCGCTCCCCGGCTGCGGCTCGAGGCGGACCCGGATCGCCTGCTCACGGCGCCGGTTGCGCGGCACCTCGGTGCCGAGCACGGCGCGCGGGTCGATGCCTCGGGGCCGGCTGGCGCCCTGCATCGCCATCAGCGCCGGCCACGCGAACAGGGAGAACGTGACGGCGGCGGACACCGGATTCCCGGGGAGTCCGAACACGAGCTTCTCGTCTCTGGTGCCGAACCAGGTCGGCTTACCCGGTTGAAGCGCCACGCCCCAGAACACCTCGCTCACGCCGAGGCTCTTGAGCGCCGGCTTGACGTGGTCGTGGGGCCCGACCGACACGCCACCTGAGATCACCAGGACGTCGGACTGCTCGAGCGCCGAGCGAAGCCCGGTCTCGGTGGACTCGCGGTCGTCCGGGAGGCGCACCGCGGGAGTCACGGAGGCCCCGCACCGGGTCGCGAGCGCGACCAGCATCGGCGCGTTGGAGTTGTGGATCTCGCCCGGGCCGAGCGGTTCCCCGGGCGCGCGCAGCTCATCCCCGGTGCACAGAACCGAGACCCGCGGCCTCGCCGCGACCTTGACCGAGCCGGCCCCGGCCGCGACGGCGGCGCCGAGCTCGGCCCCTCCGAGCCTCACCCCGGCGGCGAGGACGAGGGTCCCGGCCCTCATGTCCTCGCCCGGCCGGCGCACGTTCTCATCCTCGGCGATGTCGGCCCGGGTCTCGATCCGCGAGTCCTGACGAGAGACGTTCTCCTGCGGGATCACCGCCGCGGCCCCGGCCGGGATCGCCGCCCCGGTCGAGATCCGAATCGCCTCGCCGTCGGCGAGGCGCTGATCGGACGGGGCGCCAGCGCGTGACTCACCGACGATCTGGAGCGTCCGCCTCGCCGGGCCGGGGGCGATCGCGTATCCATCCATCGCCGAGCACGCAAACGGCGGCACGTCGCCCTGAGCGCTCACGTCCTCGGCCAGAACCCTGTCGAGGGCGTTGTCGATCGCGACGCGCTCGGAGCCCAGCCGGCGGGCGCTGCGCAGCGCCGATTCCTGGGCAGCTCGGATCGAGATCAGGCCGTCAGGCATCGTAGGTATTGTCGCGTTGCGGACGTTTGAGCGACTGGCGGTCGTGATAGAAGACCGCAGAATGGAGTACGGACCGCCACGGAGGCGCAGGGCGCGGCCCGTGGCCGACGCTCCCATCGACGCGCTCCTTGTCGCGGTCGAGGATCTGGCCAAGGGCTGGCTGCTGGCGCTGCTCGAGCAGGCGCCGCTCGACCACGCGCCGGGGATCCTGGCGGCTGACCTGACCCGCGACGGGCCGCGGATCTGCGACGCCGTTGTGCGAGCCCTGGCGGACGACGCCGATCTGCGCCGGATCCAGCCCGGCGGGTCGCTCGAGCCGCTCGTCTCGCGCGCAGGCGAGATTGCCGGGGCCGAGGGTCCCGAGGCCAAGGCCCGGGCCGTCGACGCACTCCAGGCTGTGATCTGGAGTGCGCTCCGCGCGCAGATGCCGTGGCCGGAGGCGCAGCAGATCTCTGATCTGGCCGAGCGGCTGACGCTGGTCAGCGAACAGGTCCGCGCGGCCGCCCTGCGAACGCCACGTGTCCCGGTGCGCGAGCCGGCAAACGGCCACGAGGCTCCGACCCGCCCGACTCCGGTCGGCGGCGCGCCGGCGCTGCGCGTCACGCATCTCGCCGAGCCCGCCGCCCCGGCCGAGCCCGAGCCCGGCCCGGCCGAGCCCGCCCCGGCCGAGCCCGAGCCCGCCGCCCCGGCCGAGCCCGAGCCCGCCGCCCCGGCCGAGCCCGCCCCGGCCGAGCCCGCGCCGGTCGAGCCGGCGCCGGTCGTCTTTCCGCCGTCCTCCGCGGCCCCCCAGGCGGATCCCCTGTGGATGGGCGCGATCGAGGACGAGATCAGCCGGTCCGAGCGGTCTGGGAGCGCCCTGTCGCTGCTGCTGGCCGAGATGAACGACGCCGACCGGGTGCACGCGGCGGAACCGAGCCAGGTGCGCAGCGCCACCTTCAGCCAGTTCGCCCAGGCGGTGCGCACGGTCGTCCGGCGCGAGGACCTGCTCGTGTGCGAAACCGACTCGCGCGCATGGATCATCGCTCGCGAGACGGCCCGTGCGGGGGCTCACGCGCTAGCGTCGCGGATCGCTGCGGCGGTCGAGCAGGCGCCGCCCTGGCGGGGCGCCCCGATGACGGTGAGCGTCGGGGTCGCGGTGTTCGGCGAGGACGGCCGTGACGCGGCGAGGCTCATGGAGGCGGCCGAGGAGGCGAAGTTCGCGGCGGCATCGACGGGCGTGGCGGTCATGCCGGAGGACCACCCGAAGCCGGGGGAGGGGCCGCCGGCCGCAGGGTGATCAGTGCCGCAGGATGATCAGTGCCGTGAGACCGAGACGGCGCCGATCGTGGCCGTCCCGGGAATGCCCATCGCCTTGTCGGTGGCCAGCGTCAGATCCCAGTCGGCGTGGTTCGCGTAGGGCCCGCGGTCGATCACGGGGACGACCATCATCTTGCCGTTGTAGTAGATCGCCACCGGCGTGCCGCACGGCAGCGTGCGGTTGGCGGTGCCGATCATGCTGCGCCTCAGGATCTCGCCGCAGGCGGTGCGGCTGCCCCAGAAACCCGGTCCGTACATGGTCGCGATCGCCGGACGGTAGATGGTGATCCGGAGGCTGGGCGAAGCCGATGCGGCGCGCGAGGAGCGGTGGGAGACGATCACCGCGCGGATCGCGAACTGCCCGATGTGGTTGGTCGGCCAGACCGCGGTGAACGACCCGCCAGACGACGCGATGCCGTGAGCCGTGTTGGCCCACTGGCCGCCGGTCTCCCGGCCCTTGCGCTCGATCTCAACCGTCTCGCCCGCGAACGAGGAGCCGACGTTCCCGCTGAACGTGGCCGCCCGGTGCAGAAGCGCCGAGGCCCGAGTGCTGAACGAGATCCCGTTCCCGTTGGCGGTCACCCTGACGTCGGCCCGCTGAACGGTCCCGTTCCGGCTCGAGCTCGGTCCGGACTTGCCCGAGCCGCCACCGGAGCCGCCGAGCCCGCCGCCGCCCGATGCCGCGCGGACGAGCGCCGGGCCTCCCAGCGCGGTGGCGCTGACCACGAGCACGGCAATGACATAGGCGTTTGCGCGACGTTTCACGATTGGTTTTGCGTTCCTTCACTGATGCCTACGGGGTGAGCTGACGGGCTCGCGCCTAAGGGGCCGGCGCTACGGTCCTAGCTTGGACCGATTCGCCCCTGCGACCCTCGCGGGCCGCAAGTGGTTCCCCCGCCGACCGTCCGCTGACGGACGATCGCTCGGCTTGGAAGTGGCGGAAGTATACGAAAGTGTGCGCGCGTTATTACCCGCGCTAGGGCCGCGGTAAGCGCGAAACCGCGCTGCGCAGCGCTCGAGCGCTCACGGCCAGCCCGATCTCGGCGAGCTCCGCGGCGGCCTGGACGGCCGTGCCGAGGATGTCGGGACGAGAGACATCGGGCTCGCGTGCAGGGGTTCTGTCCGGTCTCGGCGTCGCCGGGGTGCCTCCGGGCTGCGCGGGCTGGCGGAGCTTGGGCTTCGCCGCGGTCGCGCGTCGCTTGGCCCCGGCGGCGGCGCGAGGCTTGGCGGCGGCGGCCCCGGCGGCGGCGGCCCCGGCGGCGGCGCGAGGCTTGGCCCCGGCGGCGGTGCGCGGCTTGGCGGAAGCGGTACGCGGCTTGGCGGAGGCGGTACGCGGCTTGGCTGCCGGCGCCCCGGGGGACCTCTCGCCGGTGATCGGGGTGACCGAGGCGGACGCGCCCTGCGCCGCCGGCCGGGCCGCGCGCTTATCGCTGCGGCGGTGCGGCCGCCTGCGCGGCAGCGCTCCAAGCACCTCGGGAGGGCGTTTCTCGGCCACGACCCAATCATCGCGCATTGACGGTCCCGTCGCTGCGCCGAGATGTGAACCGGCCGTGCCGAGATCCCAAGCGGCTGTGCCGAGATCTAATGCACAAACCCCCGAAACCTCAAGCGCAGATCGCCGATACCCGATAATCGAGCCAACCCCATCCGCTCGAGTGCGCATTTGCGGAACTTTTTTCGCGGCGCAACTTGAAACGGCTGGGCCCGTTCTACGTACTACATTGAACAGGACGCCGCGAGCGCGGCGTTTGGCGATTGACGGCCCCCGAGAATCCGGGCACGACGCCGTCCGTAGCGCCTAGACTTCAGGAAATATAGCGCCTATACTGCAACGTATGCTTGAGTGGCGGGTGTGCGCCCTTGGTGGCCGCGCCCGCTGTCTGATACTCAGCGCCGCCCGGCGCTCCAGGGCCGGCGCGCACGACGGAAACGGAACCAGATGTCAGTAGCGGAACTGCAGGAACTCGAAGAGATCAAGGGCCTCGTCAACCGCGGCCAGCAGCTTGGTGTTCTGACGTACGCTGAGATCGCCGGCGCGGTTTCGGAACTCGATCTCGACGAGGCCGACGTCGAAGAGCTGCACGGGTTCCTCGAACGGGCCGAGATCGAGCTCGTGGAGGAAGTCGATCCCGCGCTTGCGGCCGCCGAGGTCGAGCGCGCGCCTGACAAGCGTGGCCGGCGCAAGCCGAAGACCGCGCTTGACCTCAAGCCGGACATGACGACCGATTCGCTTCAGCTGTTCCTGAAGGACATCGGCAAGGTGCGGCTGCTCACGGCGCAGGAGGAGGTCGACCTGGCCAAACGAATCGAGCGCGGTGACCTCGACGCCAAGCAGAAGATGGTCGAGTCGAACCTCCGGCTCGTCGTCTCGATCGCGAAGAACTACCGCAACCAGGGCCTGCCCTTCCTCGACCTCATTCAGGAAGGAACGCTGGGCCTCGTCCGCGCGGCCGAGAAGTTCGACTACCGCAAGGGCTTCAAATTCTCCACCTACGCGACGTGGTGGATTCGCCAGGCGATCGCCCGGGCGCTCGCCGACAAGGCGCGCACGATTCGAATCCCGGTGCACGTGGTCGAGAAGCTGAACAAGATCGGTCGTGCCGAGCGCAAGCTGGTGACCGAGCTCGGTCGCGAGCCGACGGCTGAGGAGATCGCTGAGGTGACCGGAATCGAGCCTGAGGAGGTCGAGTCGATCAAACGCTCCGCCCAGGCGCCGGTCTCGCTCGAGAAGCCGGTCGGCGACGAGGAGGAGTCCGAGTTCGGACAGTTCATCGCCGACGAGCGCGCCGAGTCGCCGTACGAGCGTGCGGCGGAGATCCTGACCAAGGAAGCTCTGCGCGAGGCGCTCGAGAACCTCTCCTACCGGGAGCGCCGCGTGCTCGAACTGCGCTACGGACTCGGAGGCGAGCATCCGCGGACGCTGGACGAGGTCGGGCGGACGTTCAACGTCACGCGCGAGCGGATCCGGCAGATCGAGAACCAGTCGCTCAAGAAGCTTCAGTCGCTGGCTGAGGCGCAGAAGCTGCGCGACGTCGCGTAGCTCGCGCCGGACGCCGTCAGGCTGGCGCTGAGGCTACGTCGGCGGCCAGCCGACGGGAACCGGAGCGCGCCCACAGGTCTGCGATCTCGGACGGCGACAGCGGCGCCGCGAACAGGTATCCCTGCGCTTCGTCGCAGTCGACCGCTCTGAGCTGATCGCGCTCGGTGGTGGTTTCGACGCCTTCGCCGACGACGGTCATCCCGAGCGCGTGTGCCATCGCCGTCACCGCGGCGATGATCTCGCGGTCGCGCGATTCCTGTCCGAGGTGCGAGACGAAGCTGCGGTCGATCTTGAGGATGTCGGCGCGCAGCTGCTGCAGGTGAGCGAGCGTGGAGAAGCCCGTGCCGAAGTCGTCGAGCGCGATTCGCACACCGATCGCGGACAGCGACTCGATCACGTCGGCGTCGTGGAGCTCGCCGATCAGCGCGGTCTCTGTGATCTCGAGGCACAGACGCGAGGGCTCGACGTCGTGGCGGGTGAGCGCCGCGAGCACGCGCCCGACGAGGCCCGGATCACGAAGCTGGCGGCCCGAGATGTTGACCGCCATCGTGCACCCTTCCCACGATCGATCCTCGTTCGTCCAGACGGCGAGCTGGCGACAGGCTTCGTCGAGCACGAACGTGTCGACCGCCTCGATCAGGCCGTGCTGCTCCGCAAGCGGGATGAAATCGGCGGGAAGCAGCACTCCTCGCTCCGGGTGACGCCAGCGGGCCAGCGCCTCGACCCCTGTCAGGACGCCATCGTCGAGGCGGAACAGCGGCTGATAGACCACGTAGAGCTCGGAGCGCTCAACGGCGCGGCGGAGGTCGGTGGCAAGCCCGCGGGAAGACGCGACCATTCCGTGGAGGTTGGCGTCGTAGATCTCGAAACGGTTGCGGCCGGCGCGTTTGGCCGCGTACATGGCGAAGTCCGCTTGCTGGAGAAGCTCGGCGGGATCGGCCATCGGGTCGCGAGTCGAAACCGCCCCGAGGCTCCCCTGGACCTGGATGTCGCGCCCGCAAGTGAACCGTGCGCCGAGTGCGCGCATGATCCGATCCACCATCAGCCGCAGGTCATCGTCCTCGCGCAGTGCCGGGCACAGCATCACGAATTCATCGCCGCCGAAGCGGGCCACGGTGTCCGTGCGTCTGGCGACGCGCTTGAGCCGCGCGCCGACCTCGGTCAGCACCCGATCGCCGGCTTCGTGGCCGAGCGTGTCGTTGATGCTCTTGAAATCGTCGAGGTCGATGAACAGCAGCGCGATTTGCCCGCGACGGCGGTCGAGCGCGACCAGCGCCTGCTCGAGGCGGTCCATTAGCGCGACCCGGTTGGCGAGGCCGGTCACCGGGTCGTGCAGCGCCTGATGCGCGAGCGCAGCCTGCGCCTCGACCTGCGCGGTCACGTCACGGGATATGCCAAACGTGCCGGTGATCTGTCCCTGGTCGTCCCGGAGCGGCAGCTTGGTCGTCGAGACCCAAGCGTCGGGACGGTCGCTGTAGGTCTCCCGCTCCACCTTTCCGACGATCGGCTCGCCGGTGTGGATTATGTGCCGCTCGTCCGCGAGCGCCTCGACGGCGTGTGTCTCGCTGAACAGGTCGAAGTCGCTCAGGCCGATCATTTCGTCCATCGACCGCCCCTGTCCCAAGCCTGCGGCGAAGCCGGCGCTCACGAGCACGAACCTGCTGTCCCGATCCTTGAAGAAGACCCGCACATCGGGGGCCTCGAGCAAGTTCTCCATGCAAAGTCGCTCGGTGTCCGCCTTGGGGGCACGTGCGTCGGTTGCTTCAGGATTAGGTTCGCCGTCGGTCATTGGATCGCTCCACACTCGAGTCATTTATCGACGCCGATTTGCCCGTTACGGTTCGGGCGAACCCGCAGCCAGAGTCCCGACGAACTACTGATGTTCGTCGCCGACGACCTCGCGCGCGGAGTCGCGCGGGCGCCTGGGTCCATGTCATCGCTCGCACCGCCCGTGTCCACGGATTGGCGCCCAGCGCTCAAGCGCTCGCCGTCCGCAGCCGATCTGGCCGTAGATGTTCGATCTCCAAGAGGCGCTCCGATACGTCGTGCGCAAGGAGGGCTCGGACCTTCACATGAAGGTCGGGTCGCGGCCAATCGCGCGCATCCACGGCCGGCTCGAGCCGATCGAGCAGTACGAACTCCTGATCGCTGAGGAGACAGAGCGCGTCCTGCGCGAGATGCTCACGGAAGCCGAGAAGCTGATCGAGTTCGAGCGCGACGGCGAGGTCGACTTCGCCTACGCGGTTGAGGGCCTGGCCCGCTTCCGGGTCAACGCCTTCCGCCAGCGCGGCTCGGTGTCGATCGTCGCGCGCGTGATCCCGTTCGCGGTGCGGACGATCGACGAACTCGGGCTCCCGCCCGTGATGGGCGAGCTGGCCGACGAGGAGCGCGGCCTGATCCTGCTCACAGGGACCACGGGATCGGGCAAGTCGACCACCCTGGCGGCCATGATCGACCAGATCAACGAGACGAAGTCGCGCCACATCGTCACGATCGAGGATCCGATCGAGTACCTGCACTCGGACCGCAACTCGCTCATCAACCAGCGCGAGGTCGGCCAGGACACCGAGTCCTTCAAGCGGGCGATGCGCCGAGTGCTCCGCCAGGACCCCGACGTGATCCTGATCGGCGAGATGCGCGACGAGGAGACCGTCCGCTCGGCCCTGTCCGCCGCCGAGACAGGCCACCTCGTGCTCTCCACCGTCCACACGCTCGATGCTCCCGAGACGGTGAACAGGATCATCGACTTCTTCCCCCTGCACGAGCAGAGCCAGGCGCGGGCGATGCTGGCCGGCACGCTCAAGGGCGTCGTCTCGCAGCGCCTCGTGCAGACCCCCGATCGCGACGGCCGCGTCGCGGTGTGCGAGATCCTGCGAATGACCGGTCGGGTCCGCGACATGATCATGGACCCCGAGCAGACCGGACGGCTGCGCGAGGTGATCGCCGAAGGGGAGTACTACGGAATGCAGACCTTTGACCAGGCGCTGCTGCGTCACTTCCAGGCAGGGCGGGTCGCGATGGAGGATGCGCTGCGGGTCGCCAGCAGTCCGCACGATTTCAAGCTGCTGGTCTCCGCGGAGGGCCGAACCGCGACCTCGATGGACGACATCGCCGATGCCGGCCGTTCCGCCGCCGGCCCGGTGACTCTCAAGCGCCCCGGCCCTCCGGCGGCTCCGCAGCCGCCCGGGCCCAGCACCCAGCCGCCGTCGGTCAGCCAGGCGCCGCCACCGCAGATTCCGGCCTAGGCTTCGGCCCGGCGCCGCACCGCCCGCCCCGCCTCGCGCGCCCGCCCCGCCTGCTTCAGTTCGTGAAGCATTGCGCTAACATGGGGTTTCTGATGGCTTCCAACGACACGTGCCCGGTCTGCCGCACGGCTGAGATCGTCTGCGGCAAGTGGACGCTTCTGGTGATCCGCGACCTCGCGGAGGGGCGCTCCCGGTTCTGCGAGCTCGAGCGCTCGCTCCAAGGGATCAGCCCGCGCACGCTGTCGCTGCGGCTTCGCGCCCTCGAGGAGGAGGGTGTCGTGGAGCGCCAGACGTTTCCCGAGGTGCCGCCGCGAGTCGAGTATGCGCTCACCGAGAAGGGCCGGGCTCTTGTGCCTCTGATCGAGGACATGCGCAAGTACGGCCGGCAATGGCTCGGCGTCGACTGCGACGTCGACGAGACCTCCCTGCACGAGCTTCAGCCCGCCGTAACTGCCTGAGCGACCGCGAATGCGGATCGCGATCGCCGCAGACGAGCTGACCGGCATCGCGGCGGCGCTCCCAGACGAGCTGCGACGGCGCGGCCACGAGCCCGTGCCCCACGGCGTGTTCGAGTCCCGGGAGCGGCCCGACTGGGCATGGGCGAGTGAGGCCGCGGCCCGGGACGTGGCCGCGGGCCGGGCGGAGCAGGCGGTGATCGCGTGCTGGACCGGTACCGGAGCCTCAATCGCCGCGAACAAGGTCCCAGGCGTCCGAGCGGCCCTGTGCGCAGATGCGCAGACCGCGGATGGCGCGCGTCGGTGGAACAACGCAAACGTGCTGGCGCTGAGCCTTCGCCTGACCTCACCGGCGCAGCTCGAGGAGATCCTCGACGCATGGTTCGCCGGATCACCCAGCCACGAGGCGAGCGACGTCGAGAACGTGACCCACTTGGAGGAGATCGAGAAGGATCGCAACCGCTGAGCGCGAAACGGCGCTTGTGCGCAACAGCAGCCTTCACTCCACGCTCGAGACGTTCACCGCCGACGCCGCGACCCAGCTCAGCGCCGAGGCCGCCGGCGGTGCCGAGATCCCATTTGAGCTGGTCGAGGCCGAAAGCGGCCCGCGCGGCCGCGTCCCGCTCTACTGCTACCGGCCGCTGACCAGCACCTTCATCCGCCAGCAACTCGGCGTGCTCGTGGCGCTGCCCAGCTACGCCCCGGCCGCGCGAGCCCTGACCGCGCTCGAGGGCGCCGAGACGTACCTTCGCGAGCGCGGCGAGCCGCGTGTGCCCTCCGACTCTCGCGAGCGGGCAGATGCCGCGCTGCGCTCGTTCCTCGGCGACGTGTTCGCCGAGCGAAGCGAATTCGGCTATGACCCCGATCGCTTCGAGGCGGCCTACGGGGTCCTCGAGAACGCGCTTTACGAGGGGCGCTGCGTCAGCACGGTGATCGCCCCCCTGCTCGGAATCGCGCTGGATCCCGCCTCCGATCATCTCGAGCTCAGCGAGGGCCTGTCGCTCGTCAGGGGCGACGCGCTCGAGGAGGCGCCTGCCGACGCCGTGTGGGACGAGGGTGAGGAGCCGCATGTCCTGATCGTCTTCACCCTGACGCGGGAGCGCGCGGAGAGGCCACCAGTGTCGATCGCGCGTACGCGCTTCCGGCGTGTGCTGACCGCTCTGCGGCTGTTCGAGCGCGGCGGATATGCGCTTGGGCCGCTGGCCTGGACCCGGACCGACACGAGCGTCTGGCGGCCAGTGGCGCTCGGCGGTAGCGGGCGCCCGAGGTTCGTGACCGAGATCGACTCAGAGCACGAGGACGAGCTGCGGGCGTTCTGCAACCTGGTCGCGCGGAGGCTCCCCAACGGCGGCGAGGTCGCGTGGGCGCTGGCCCGCTTCGAGATGGGATGCGAGCGCCTGGCTCCGTTCGAGGCGCTGACCGATTACCTGCTGGCGCTGCGGGCGCTGCTCGAGCCCGAGGGGCCGAACAGCGGAAGGCTGGCCGGCCGGCTGGCCGCGATCTGCGCGAAGCCGGACGAGCGCGCGACGCTCGCCGAGCGGGTCGCGCACGCGATCTCGCTCGAGCGCGCGGTGATCGCCGGCCTGGCACCGGCGGAGCCCGGCGTCGACGCTCTGGTCGGCGAGCTGTCCGAGCATCTGCGCGCGCTCCTGCGCGACGTCGTCTGCGGCCACCTCGACAGCGATCTGCGCTCGGTCGCCGATCAGCTGATCGCAGAGGTGGCGGCGACGCGCGTTCACACCGCGGCTGGGTAGAGCCGCTAGGCTGAAGGGAGGCCGCTCCCTACTCGGTCCCGTCAAGGGGCTGGGAGTGTTTTGCCGCCAGGCTCAACACGTAAGTCCTGGGGCTCCCAAGAAGTTAGGGGGAGCGCGACCTCACAGTTGCGAGCGGGCTCACGGCCCGCTCGTTCTGTGTTAACGCCGCGTCGCATCGGCCCGGGTGGCGCCGCCACGGTCCGGCAGGCGACAATGTCGCGTAATGGCACGCGAGCACGTGGATGTGCTGATCGTCGGGGCCGGTCTGTCGGGCATCGGGGCCGGATACCACCTGCAGACGAAATGCCCGGGGCGCAGCTACGCGATCCTCGAGGCCCGGGACTGCATCGGTGGCACCTGGGACCTCTTCCGCTATCCGGGCATCCGCTCCGACTCCGACATGTACACGCTCGGGTACCCGTTTCGTCCCTGGGGGGAATCAAAGGCGATCGCCGACGGCTCGTCGATCCTCAACTACGTGCGGGACACTGCGAGCGAGTACGGAATCTCAGGGCGGATCCGGTTCCATCACCGGGTGGTTGCGGCTCGGTTCTCGACGCCCGAGGCGCGCTGGACCCTCGACGTGGAACGAACCGACACCGGCGAGACGGAGCAGTTGACGTGCGGCTTTTTGTTCATGTGCAGCGGCTACTACCGCTACGACGAGGGTTACACCCCGACCTTCGCCGGAAGCGAGCACTTCCCCGGACCCATCGTGCATCCGCAGGACTGGACCGATGACATCGACTATGCGGGCAAGCGGGTGGTCGTGATCGGCAGTGGGGCGACGGCGGTCACGCTGGTCCCGGCGCTCGCCGCCTCGGCGGCCCACGTGACGATGCTCCAGCGCTCGCCCAGCTACGTGATCTCGCTGCCCGCACAGGATGCGGTCGCGGGTCTCCTGCGCCGGCTGCTCTCCCCTCGCCTGGCCTATGCCTTGGTGCGCTGGAAGAACGTCGTCTTGACCATGCTCCACTTCCAGTTCAGCCGCCGGCGCCCGGAGGCGATGAAGAGGCTTATCCGGCGCTGGATCGCGGATCAGCTGCCCGCGGGCTACGACGTCGACACGCATTTCAAACCCCTCTACAACCCGTGGGACCAGCGGCTTTGCCTGGTGCCTGACGGCGACCTGTTTACGGCGATCAGCGAGGGCCGCGCGTCGATGGTGACCGACCGCATCGACCGCTTCACACCGAGCGGGATCAGGCTCGTGAGCGGCCAGGAGCTGGCGGCCGATCTGATCGTCACCGCCACCGGGTTGAACCTGCTCCCCCTCGGCGGGCTGGAGATCTCAGTCGACGACCAGCGCGTGGACGTCTCGCAGCGGCTCGGCTACAAGGGAATGATGCTCTCGGGCGTGCCCAATCTGGCGTCGGCGTTCGGGTACACGAACGCGTCGTGGACGCTGAAATCCGACCTCACCTGCGAGTACGTCTGCCGGCTGCTGAACCACATGGCCGCCCACGGCTATCGCCAGTGCACGCCGCGCGACCCGGGTCCGGGAGTCGAGCGCCAGCCCTTCATCGACTTCAGCTCCGGCTACGTCCAGCGCTCGATCGACCGCTTCCCCAAGCAGGGCCCGCGGGCGCCGTGGCGGCTGTACCAGAACTACGCCCTCGACCTCCTCGCTCTGCGCTACGGCAGGCTCGAGGACGGGACGCTGGAGTTCGCCAACGGACGCGTGCCGGTCGGCGTAGCGGAGCTATCCTGACACGGTGTCGGCACCGGCCAGAACACCGAATGTGCATCCTGGATGCGTGAACGTTCCGCGCATCGGCGAAGACGGCTTCGAGGAGTTGTGCCATCTCGTCACCGACGAGGATCACAACATCGCGCTGTGCGGGAAGGACGTCACCGACTACCCGTGGAACCCGCCGTGGCCTCGCTGTGAAGCCTGCCTGGCAGTCGCCCGGGGTTCAATGAACTAGGTGGTCGGCGTGCGCGCCAGCGTCAGCCGGTGCGGGCGGCCGGTGGTGATGGCGTGGGAGGCGGGCACGAGCTCGCTGGTCACCAGCCCCGCCGTCGCGGTGAGCCGATCGACGATCGGCCACCAGCGCCGGACTGCGTCGGGCCGATCGACGGCGACGACGTGCACGGGGACGTTTCGCCGGAGCGCGAGCATTCGGTCGGCGAACGGCTCGAGCCCGCCGTAGAAGCCGCGCACGCCGCGCAGCACCGTCACACCGGCGGCGCCCGACTCGCGCAGGCGGCGGACCAGCTCCACGTACAGGGGTCGCCCCTCCACCTTCGCCTGCTCCTCGCAGTGGACCATGATCTTCTGCCAGATCGGGAGCCCGGACTCGTCGCGGACCGGAATGCCGCCGGGATCGGCGAGCGTGACCCCCTGGGCCTTGCAGATCTGGACGCGCTCGAGCGTCGCGACCGGCTCGGCGATCAGCTCGGAGAGCTCGCCCAGCGCGCGGCGCAGAGCGTCCCCGTCGCCGATCGCCAGCAGCATCAGCGGCACGTTGGCGTTGCGGGCGAAGAAGGTCGCCCGCTGGCGCTCGCCGTGAAGCGTGCCGTCGACGCCGAGCAGAACTGAGGCGCCGGCGGCCCCCGCCTCACGCAGCGCGTCGACCGCCGCGACATATCCCGCCTGCCCCCGCGCGCGGACCGAGCGCCCGCCGTAGACCGTCAGCTTGAAGCCCTGCCGGCCCGGTTCGATCGGCAGCGCTGAGAGCTCGCCGCCGGACTCGAGCTGCGCACGCTCGAGGCTGATCATCCCGTGGCTGGTGACGGCCACGACGTCGGGTAGAGCACGCTCGATCCGCTCCCGGGTGTCGACCGCGATCGAGACCGCCGGCAGGCTCTCCGAGAGCGTGAGCAGACGGTCGGTGTGCAGCTCGTGCCGCTGACCGAAGCCAAGTACGCCACGGAGCAGGACGCTGGTCCGCATGCGGTGGCGCTCGTAGACATCGAACAGCGCGTCGGCCAAGAACCCGCCGCCGGATCGGTCTCGCTCCTCAAAATAGGTGGTGAGCTTGATGCCGGGCTCGCTCACAGCGCACCTCCGATCGCGCGTCCGAGCGCGACCGCCGCCAGCCCCGCGGCGATGCTCATCCCGACGTTGCGCCAGGCGAGCGCGGACTCGCCATCCTGAGCCGGGCGATGCGTCTCGAGCATCCAGGTCGAGAAGGTCGTGTAGGAGCCCAGCGTGGCCGTGCCGAGCAGGGTCATGGCATGACTCGAGAGGTGCAGGCCGCTCAGCAGCCCTAGCAGGAGGCACCCGCTGACGTTGACGACCAGGGTGCCGAGCGGGAACTCGCCGAGCCGGCGCGACTGGACGAGCGAGTCAACCCCGAAACGGGCCAGTGCACCGACCCCGCCGCACACGAGAACGAGCAGCGCCGTCATCACCAGGTCAGCCTTGCGCGGCGGACGAGCGCGGTTCCGAGAACGACCCCGAGAAACCCGGCGGCCAGGCTGCTCGCCGCGTACGCGGTCGCGAGCAGCCACGCGTCGCGGTCGAGGAGCCGTACGAGCTCGAGCTGGAACGTCGAGAAGGTGGTGAGCGCGCCGCAGAAGCCGGTGCCGAGCAGAGGCCGCCGGTACGCGGTGACGGGAAGGCGCTCCTGCAGGCGCGTAACGAAGTAGCCGAGCAGGAAGCACCCGACCATGTTGATAAAGAACGTCGTCCACGGCCACGCCCCCGCGTGCACCGGTGCAAGCGCGACCAAACCGGTTCGCGCGGCACCGCCAATCGCGCCGCCCACGAAGATGGCGGCAAGCTCGCGTGAATCTCCGGACATTCGTCACCTCCGCGTCTGATGAATACGTGACGTAGAGGCCATTGGCGGGCTGCGCCGCGGTTCAAAGAGCGAGCCTCACCGCTCCACGGCTGAGCATATCTCGCCTCAGGCGACTCGCCCACCGGTTCAGGACCCGGGCACCGGTCCGCCGCGACTCCCTTCGCACCGGGAGTTGGACTTGCCGCTGCCGCCCGCGATAGGCTGCGCCCCGACCCGTGGGTCCGGCGGGAGGTCAAGGAGAGACGACGTGAGTACCGACCCGTTCGCGAGGCACAAGAAGACCGAGGAACTGACGGTTCACGTGCTGTGGTTGACGAGTGGCCTCGGATGTGACGGGGACACGCTCGCGATGACCTCGGCCATGAACCCGAGCGTCGAGGAACTGCTGCGGGGGGCGATCCCCGGCGCACCGCGGATGATCCTGCACAACCACGTGCTGGCGTTCGAGAACGGCGAGGAGTTCATGCGCCCGTTCTACGACGCCGAGCAGAACGCGCTTGACCCGTTCGTGCTCGTGGTCGAGGGGTCGATCCCGAACGAGCTGATCAACGGAGAGGGCCACTGGTCCGGCCTCGGGGTCAACCCGGACACCGGCCAGCCGATCACGACCAACGAGTGGGTCGACCGCCTGGCGCCGAAGGCGGCCGCGGTGATCGCTGTCGGGACATGTGCCACCTACGGCGGGATCCCCGCGATGAAGAACAACCCGACCGGCGCGATGGGCCTGCCCGACTTCCTCGGCTGGGACTGGCGCTCGCGCTCGGGCCTTCCGATCGTCTGCATCCCCGGCTGCCCGGCGCAGCCCGACAACATCACCGAGACGCTGCTCTACCTGCTCGATGCACCTCGGCGGCATGTCGCCGCCGCCGGCCCTCGACGAGCATGCTGCGACCGAGATGGCTGTTCGGGCGGACGACGCGAGAGGGGTGCAGCCGCGCCGGGTTCACCGAGCAGGGCAAGTTCGCCACCGAGTACGGATCCGACCCGCGCTGCCTGGTCAAGCTCGGCTGCAAGGGTCCGGTCGCGCGCTGCAACGTACCCACCCGCGGCTGGATCAGCGGGATCGGCGGCTGCCCGAACGTTGGGGGGATCTGCATCGCGTGCACGATGCCGTCGTTCCCCGACCGCTACATGCCGTTCATGGACCCCGACCGTGGGGGAACACCGCCGCGAACTTCCAGCGCTTCACCTACGGCCCCGTGTTCCGCTACTTCCGCGAGCGCAACCTGCAGAAGCACTTCGAGCGGGAGCCCGACTGGCGCCACCCGCGGGCCGAGCTGACGAGCGGCTACACCCCGACGTGGTGAGCGACGTGCAGGAAACCCCACATCAAACCGCGTATCGCAGGCTGAGTGGGCACGCTCGGGGAGATAGCTCGCTGGGTCGGCGATCACGATCGATTCGCTGCGGACTCGGCTCCACGCAGCGCTATCGGCGTGTGGCCGCGCGCCTGCTCGGGCGCGACACGCTCGTCGCCGGCTCGGAGCGGAAGTTCAGCGCGCTCGCTGGAGGCGGCTCCGGACGCGATCGTGATCGTCGACTGGCACGGGCACATCAAGCTCGTTCAACGCACAGGCGGAGCGACTGTTCGGCTGGCGGCGGGAGGAGATCATCGGCCAGCCCATCGGTGAGCTGATCCCCGAAGCAGTTGCGCGAAGCGCCCACCACGGCATCTCAGCGGCTACGTGCGCGACCCGCGAGCGCGCCCGATGGGCGTGGAAATGGAGCTCTACGGGCGCCGTAAGGACGGGAGCCTGGTTCCCGGTCGAGATCAGCCTCGGACCGCTCCAGACCGACCAGGGGCTGCTGGTTTCGGCCGCGCTCCGCGACATCACCGACCGCAAGCGCGCCGAGGCCGCCCTGCGCGAGGCCGAGGAGCGCTTCCGGACCGCGTTCGAGGAGGCGCCGGGGGGCATGGCGCTCGCCAGCCTCGACGGGCGTCTGTCAAGGTCAACCGCGCACTGTGCGCGATCACCGGCTACTCGCGCGAGCAGCTCGAGTCGACGACGCTCGCCTCGATCACCCATCCCGACGACGTCAATGACGATGAGGCCGAGATCAAGCGGCTGGTCGCCGGCGACGCCTCGCACTACCGCGCCGAGCGTCGCTACATGCATGCCGCCGGCCATCCTGTGCCGGTCGATCTGAGCGTCGCGGTGATCCGCGCCGGCGGCGGCGATGGCGAGCCACTTCCTCGCTCAGGTCGCATGACATCACCGAGCGCAAGCGCTTCGAGGGACAGCTCCAGTACCTCGCCGACCACGACGCGTCTGACCGGGCATGTTCAACCGCAGGCGCTTCGAGCAGGAGCTCGAGCGCGAGCTCGCGCGGGCGGCCCGCTACGGCAGCGGCGGCGCGGTGCTGGCGATCGACCTCGACCACTTCAAGTACGTCAACGACACGCTCGGCCATTCGGTCGGCGACGAGCTGATCAGCCGGGCGGGGAGCATCTTCCGCAACGCGCCTGCGCGACACCGACATGATCGCGCGGCTCGGCGGCGACGAGTTCGCGGTGATCCTCCCCGGCGCCGACCAGCAACGAGGCGGTGCTCGTGGCGCGAGAACCTGCTCGGCGCGCTGCGCGAGGAGGGGCGCTGCCGAACCGCCGCCGGGCATCCGAGCCGGGTGACCGCCAGCATCGGCATCGCCCTGTTCGAGCGCGAGTCGGCTGACCGGCGAGGAGCTGCTGGTCGAGGCCGACATCGCGATGTACGACGCCAAGGAGGCGGGGCGCGACCGCGTCGGCGTGTACGACAGCGCCCAGGACCGCCAGGAGCGCATGCAGGCCCGCCTGACCTGGGCCGACCGCATCCGCGACGCGCTCGAGGACGACCGCTTCGTGCTCCACGCCCAGCCGATCTTGTCTCTGCGCCGACGATCCGATACCCCGTCACGAGCTGCTGATCCGGATGCTGGGCGAGGGCGACGATCTGATCCCCCCGGGGACGTTCCTCTACATCGCTGAGCGCTTCGACCTGATCCAGCAGATCGACCGCTGGGTGCTGCGGCGAGGCGATCGCGCTGCTCGCGGCGCGAGAAGCGAGCCGGCCGCGACCTGCACCTCGAGGTCAACCTGTCGGCGAAGTCGGTCACCGACCCGAGCCTGCCCGGGTTCGTGGCCGAGCAGCTGCAGAACGCCGGGCATCGACGGGCACGGCCTCTGCGTCGAGGTCACCGAGACAGCTGCGATCGTCAACATCGACCGCGCCAAGCGCTTCGCCCACCTGCTCGCGCGAGCTTGGCTGCGAGTTCGCGCTCGACGACTTCGGCGCCGGTTTCGCCTCCTTCTACTACCTCAAGCACATGGTCGTTCGACTACGTGAAGATCGACGGCGAGTTCATCCGCAACCTGGCCGAGAGTCGCGTCAACCAGCTCGTCGTCCAGTCGGTGGTCGACATCGCGCGCGGGCTCGGCAAGCGGACGATCGCCGAGTTCGTCGGCGACGAGGAGAGCTTCGAGTTGCTCAAGGCGCTACGGCGTCGACTACGCCCAGGGCTTCTACATCGCCAAGCCGCAGCCGCTCGAGATGCTCGACCTGAGACGCCCGCCGGCAATGCCCGCCGCGTGACGGCCCCGACCTGTTATCACGTCGAGCTCCGGGAGGCCCTGAATGTCGCCCATGCCTTCAATCTGTCGCCGGTGCAGCTGCGCGACGGGATTCTCAGGCACTGGCTCTCGCGGTCCACATTCCAGCTGGAGGATCGGAAGTGGTCCCCCGAGAAGGCGAAGCTGGTGATCTACGAGGCGCCGGAACTGGAGATAGCTCAGCTGGGACTCGGGCGCGGCTGGGGCGAGGTGACGCGCAGCGGTCGCGACGTCACCGAGCAGATGCTCCAAGAGGCGCAGGCGCCGGCGGCCACTCCGGCCGATGAGGCGACCGAATGGCTCAAGACCGAGATCGTCGATCGCTCCGGGACGGCGCCGCTGTCGCTGCATGACGTGGTCGGACTGGCGCACATGCGCTACCGGGGCTGGCGCGCCAGCGACCGGCTCGCGGTGGCGGAGCGAGCGGTGTGGGAGCTGCTGCACCTGGGTTCGGTGCGGCTGGTTCTCGGCGACGTTCCGGTCGACCCCTCCGGGTGGGAGGCGGTCGTCCTCGACTGGGATGTGTGGACGGGGACGGCGCCGATCGCGCCGCGACTTGAGCTGCCGAGCGGTTAGGCGACCACCTCGGCGATCAGCCGTTCGCGCTCCGCGGCGGACGCGAACAGGAACGAGTGCATCTGCAGCAGGCCGTCGATGTCGTGGACGTCGTCGTCGAGTTGCGGCACGAGCAAGAGCGGCTCGTCGTCGAGCTCGGCCTGGAGGCGAGCGATGTTCCGCGTGTCGCGGCGGGCGAGCACGTGATAGTCGCGGAAGTTCTCGGCCACACGCTGGGCCAGGTCGGCCGCCGAGCTGGCGAGCCAGTGCCGGGGCCAGGTCGGCCGCCTCGCCCTCACCGAGCAGGTCGTGGTGGACGCGGTTCACGACCACGCCGGCGAACGGCAGGCCGCTCTCGGCGAGCGTGCGCCGGAACCAGATCGCCTCATCGGTCGGCTCGGTCTGGGCCGAGCTGACGAGCACGAAAGCCGTGGTGGGGGCGCGCAGCATCTGTTCCACCTGCTTGGCGCGGGCTCCGAAATCCTCCGTCATCCCGCCGAGCAGCTCGAAGAAGGTGCTGAGGTCGCCGATCAGGTCGACGCCGGTGACCCGCCGCAGCCCGGCGAGGAACGGGCTGACGCCGCGGCCGAGCACCCGCATGCCGATGCCGGTCGGACGCAGGAACGCCTTCAGCGCACGCCCCTCGAGGAACGAGGTCAGCCGTCCGGGAGCGTCGAGGAAGTCGAGCGCGTTGCGCGACGGCGGCGTGTCGAGCACGAGCAGGTCGAACTCGTCCTGCTGATCGAGGTCGTAGAGCTTCGCGATCGCCGTGAACTCCTGCGATCCCGAGACCGCGGTCGAGAGCTCGCCGTAGACGCGATTGGCCTTGATCTCCTCGGCCCGCGCCGGGCTCGGCGCGACCCGCTCGATCAGCTCGTCGAAGGTCCGCTTTGGGTCGAGCATCATCGCCCACAGCTCGCCCTGGATCCTCAGGCCCTCGGAGGAGATCCGCTCGGGGTCGACGCGCCGCGGCTCGTTGGCCAGCTCCTCGAGTCCGAGCGCGTTCGCGAGTCGCTTGGCCGGATCGATCGTGACCACCGCGACCTTCAGCCCGCGGGCCGCCATGCCCATCGCGACCGCCGCCGAGGTCGTCGTCTTGCCGACCCCGCCGGAGCCGGCGCACACGCAGACCCGCTTTCCCTCGAGCAGCTCCGCGACGCTCACGCCAGCGCCTCCTCGAGGACCTCGGCGATCGCCCGAAGCTCGTCCGCGCCGAGCTCGTCCGCGAACACGTAGGGAAGCCCGATCAGCGGCACGTCGAGTTCCTCCTCCAGCCGGCTGAGCTGCCGGCGCTGCGTCTCGGCGCGGCGGTGCTCGGACAGCGCCGCCCGCAGCGCGCTGCGCTCGAGCCGCGCGTCCGTGCGCGCCACCGCGCCGGCGAGCTGTCCCACCTCGGCGTCGATGAAGCGCTCCGGATAGAGCGAGTTGACGATCACCGCGTCGAGCCCGAGGTCATCCTGTGCGAGCGCGTCGTGGAGGGCCAGCGTCTCGTTGACGGGCATCTCCTCCGCTGTGGCGACCGCCACCACGGCGGTGAACTCGCGGTCGGCGATCGTGGAGGCGATCCGGCCGGCCTGGCGCGCGATCGGGCCGACGCGGGCGATCTCGGCGAACGTCGTCGGCGTGCGCAGGATGCCGACGCCGTGGCCCGTGGCGGGCGCGTCGACGACGACGAGGTCGTACGGTGCCGCCTTGGTCTGGCGCTCGAGCTGCGCCAGCTCCCACACCTTGCCCATGCTGAGCAGCTCGCGCATTCCCGGGGTCGCCATGGCGAAGGCCTGGAAGATCTTGGTCGACCCAATCGCGTGGCCGAGCGGGCCGGTCTTGATCCGCAGGTACTCGTCCATCGCGCGCTGGGAATCGATCGAGATCGTGAACAGGCCGGGGGCGAGCTCGACCTCGCGGAAATGCGCGCCCTCGTGGTCGAACGCACGCTGGACGTGGTCCTGGCTGGCAAGCTCGGCCACGATCGTCCGCAGCCCGAGCTGAGCGGCCAGCATCCCGAGCGCGATGGCGACCGTCGACTTACCGACGCCGCCCTTGCCGGTGACGAAGATCAGACGTCTTTGCAGCAGCGCAGACACGGGCTCGCAGAATACGGAGGATTCCGCGCCCGGCCTGCGAATACAGGCCGCGTATGAGTTCCCCGACGCATCGGAGACTCCCGTGACGGCCACCTGCAAGGTGATCGCGTTCGCCAACCAGAAGGGCGGCGTCGCCAAGACCACGACCACGCTCAATCTCGCCGTGGCCTTTGCCGAGGAGGGCCACCGCGTTCTGTGCTGCGACATGGATCCGCAGGGCAACCTGACCATGTCTCAGGGCATCGACCCGGACACGCTCGAGAAGTCGATGTACGACGTGCTCGTGCACCACGTCTCGATTCGCGAGGTGATCCGCAAGCGAGAGGTCGACGTCGCCTGCTCGTCGATCGACCTCGCCGGCGCCGAGATCGCGATGTCGACGATGATCGGCCGCGAGCGCTCGCTGCAGAAGGCGCTCAAGGAGGTCGAGGAGGACTACGACTTCGTCTTCATCGACACTCCGCCGAGCCTCGGGCTGCTGACGATCAACGCGCTGACCGCGGCCGACAAGGTGATCGTCCCCGTCCAATGCGAGTATCTGTCAATGCGCGGGCTGATCCAGCTTCAGAACACGCTCGCGATGATTCGCGAGAACCTGAACCCGGACGTCGATATCGAGGGCATCCTGCCGACCCTGGTCGATTCACGGACGCTGCACGCGAAAGAGGCGATCGAGCTGCTTGAGGAAAACTTCGGCGACCTGGTGTTCGCCTCGCGAATCCGCAAAACGGTGCGTTTCGCCGAAGCGCCCGTGAAAGGCATGTCCGTCCTGAAGTACGATCCGGACGGTATGGCCGCCCACGCGTATCGCCAGCTCGCGAAGGAGGTCCTCTCACATGCCAACCGGTAAGCGCGCGAGCATGCGCGAGGGGCCGCTCGCGGCCCTGTTCCGCAAGACCGCCGAGGACACTGGCGCGAAGGCTCCCGAGGAGGCAGAAGCCGGCGCCGCCGGCGTCCGAGCGCGAGCGCCGTGGCCATCCGCATCCCGCGCTCGAGGCACCTGCCGCCGAGGCGGCATCCGCTCCGGTCGAGGAGGAGCGCCACGTGCCCTCGCCGCAGGAGCGCCTGCGGCACGCGTTCTCATCCGACATCCCCGAGAACCTGCTCGAGCCGCCCGGTCGGCGCGAGGCCGAGCCGCCGCGCGACGTCTACGCGCGGCCGGAGCGCTCCGCAGAGGCCTACGCGTCGTCGCCTTCCGTCGGCCGGCCGGTGCTGCGCGTCGTCGGCGTCGGCGGCGCCGGGGTCAACGCTGTCAACCGGATGGTCGAGGCCGAGATCGAGGGCGTCGAGTTTCTCGCCATCAACACCGACCTGCAGTCGCTTCAGCAGTCGGCCGCCCACGAGACGCTGCACATCGGCGACTCGATCACCCGCGGGCTCGGTTCCGGGTCGAACCCGGACCTCGGCCGTGCGTCCGCGCGCGAGGAGTACGACCGCATCAAGGCGCTGCTGCGTGGCTCGGACATGGTGTTCATCGCCGCCGGCGCGGGCGGCGGGACCGGCACCGGCGCGGCGCCGATCGTCGCCACCATCGCCCGTGAGCTGGGCGCGCTGACCGTGGGGATCGTGACCCGGCCGTTCCAGTTCGAGGGCACCCGCCGGCGCGAGCAGGCCGAGGCGGGGATCGACGCCCTTGCCGACGACGTCGACACGCTGATCGTCGTGCCGAACAACCGGCTGCTGTCGGTGCTCGACCGCAACGTGTCGATGGTCGAGGCGTTCCGGGTCGCCGACGACGTCCTGCGTCAGGGAGTGCAGGGCATCTCCGACCTGGTGACGCTGCCCGGGCTGATCAACCTCGACTTCGCCGACGTGCGGACGATCATGTCCGACGCCGGCAACGCGCTGCTCGGCATCGGCATGGGCACCGGCGAGCGCCGGGCGATCGACGCCGCCGAGCAGGCAGTAGCGTCGCCGCTGCTCGAGACGAGCATGGAAGGCGCCCGGTCGATCCTGCTCTCGATCACCGGCGGTCGCGACCTATCTCTATGGGAGGTCAACGAGGCGGCGAAGGCGGTCGCCGAGGCCGCCCACCCCGACGCCAACATCATCTTCGGCGCCATGGTCGACGAAAAGCTCGACGACCAGGTCTGGGTGACGGTGGTTGCGACCGGCCACGGCAACGGCAAGCCGCGCAGCCGTCAGCGCTTCGATCCGGGTGCAGAGCGTGAGCAGCGGGCGCCAATCAGCGAGCCGCGCGGCGAGCCTCGCGTCAGCCGCGGGCGGCGCTCGTCGGAGACGTCGCTTGAGCTCGACGTGCCCTGAATTCATCCCACGGCGCTGACGGGCTTTAACCGGCGCATGGCTGCGTCCTCGGTTGCTCGTGTGCGGAGCACACGTCGCTCCCTGCGTCCTTGCCATGCTTGGTTCTAGCCCGTCTGGAGCTTCGCGGGGCGTCATCGCCGCCGGCCATCCGGTTACTGCGCGGACCGGGGCGGAGGTCCTGCGCGAGGGTGGGAACGCGGTCGATGCGGCGCTCGGCGCGATGCTCGCGTCGTTCGCCTGTGAGCCGCTGCTCACGGGGCTCGGTGCGGGTGGGTACATGCTGGTCGTCACGCCGGACTCGGATCCGGTCGCTGCTCGACTTCTTTGTCGAGGCGCCCGGCCGGGGCGCGGATGCGGGCCGGCGCGCCGAGCTGATCCCGATCAGCGTCTCGTTCGGCGACGCGATCCAGATCTTCAACATCGGCGCTGCCTCGGTCGGGACCTACGGCATGGCCGCCGGTCTGGCCGAGGCCTCCGCGCGCTTCGGCCGCATTCCGCTGGCTGACCTGGTCGGGCCGGCGGCGGCGCTCGCGCGCGATGGCGTCGAGGTCAACCCGCAGCAGGCGTACGTGATCGAGATCCTCGGCGACATCGTGCTCTCGACTCCCGAGGGCGCCGCGCTGTTCGCGCCGGACGGGAACCTGGTCGGGCCGGGCGGCCTGATCCGCCAGCCCGAGCTCGCCGACGCGCTCGAGCGGCTGGGAGCCGAGGGGCCGGCCCCGTTCTACAGCGGCGACCTCGCGGCGGCGATCGTCGAGTGGGTGGGCGAGCGCGGCGGGATGCTGACGATGGAGGATCTCGCCGCTTACCGAGTGCTCGATCGGGCTCCGGTGCGCGCCCCATATCGCGGCCGGGACGTGCTGACCAACCCGCCGCCGTCGGCCGGCGGCATCCTGATCGCGTACGCGCTGGCGTTGCTCGATGCCCAGGACGAAACGCCCGACCTCGAGCGGACCGTGGCGGCGATGGAGCGAACCCAGGACGAGCGCACGCCTGAGTTCCTCGAGGGTCTCGACGACCCCGAATTCGTGCAGCGCTTTCTCCGGGCCGGACCGTCGCTCGGCTCGACCACCCACATCGCGGTGATCGACAGCGACGGCGCGGCGTGTTCGGTGACCTGCTCCAACGGCTCGTGCTCGGGCGTGATCGTGCCCGGCACGGGCGTGCACCTCAACAACATGCTCGGCGAGCAGGACCTCAACCCGCTCGGCTTTCACCGCCATGCGGCCGGCCGTCGCCTGCCCAGCATGATGGCGCCGACGATCGTCCTGCGGGACGGGGCGCCCGAACTGGTTCTCGGCAGCGCCGGCTCGAACCGGATCCGGTCGGCGATCCTGCAGACGATCCTCCGCGTCCTCGACGACGGCCTGCGCGCGAACGAGGCCGTGCGTGCGCCGCGCGTGCACTTCGAGGATGGGGTCGTCTACGCCGAGCCCGGGATCGACACCACCGCACTGGAGTCCTCGGGCCGCGCGATCGGCCGCTTCCGCGAGCTGAATCTCTTCTTCGGCGGCGTGCAGGCCGTCGAGCGCGACACGAGCGGCGAGTTCTGGGGCGGCGGCGACCCGCGGCGCGGCGGCGCCGCGATCGTCGTGCGCGTCTAGCCGTCCTGACCTGCGGGCGTCGTCTTCGAGCTTGCCGGCCCGGTCTGGAACCAAGCGAACACGTAGCAGGCGATCCCGAGCAGGAACGCGGCGATGCCGTGCTTGAAGTGATGCGTGCTCGATCCGGCCTGGTGGCCGGGGAAGAAGCTGGGCAGGCTGCTGGCGGTGGAGACCCAGTAAACGATTGCGATCACGATCAGGACCGTGCCGAGAATCACGGCCGGGATGATCAGTTGTCGATGCTTGGTCATAGCGTCTTCCGTTTCACGTGAGGATGAATCCGACAGTCAGCGCCGCTCCGACCGCGGTGGAGTAGATCGCGAACGGCGTCAGCCGGTTGGTCTCGAAGAACCGCATCAGGAAGCGTATGGACAGGTAGGCGCTGACCGCGGCACACAGTGCTGCGACGAGCGCCGGGCCTCGCACCCCGTTCCCGTCCTTGCCCAGCAGTTCGGGCAGCTTCAGAGCTGCGGCCGCGCCGATGATCGGCGTCGCGAGCAGGAACGCGAACTTCGCCGCGTCCTTGTTGTTGAGCCCGACGAGCAGGCCGCCTCCCATCGTCACCCCGGAGCGCGAGATGCCCGGAATCAGCGCGAGCGCCTGGGCGGCGCCGACGCCGCTCGCCTGCGCCCACGAGACGCGATGGGCGATCCGGTTGTCCTCGTCGCGCTCCTGTTCAGGCGCGTCCGGGGCTCGCCTGCGCAGCGCCTCGAAGCCGAACAGCATGAGGCCGTTGATGAGCAGGAAGACCGCCGCGGCGGTCGGCGACGCGAACACCTTGCGCAGAGCGCTCTCCAGCGCGAGACCGAGGATTCCGGCCGGGATCGTGCCCACCACGAGCAGCCAGCCGAGCCGGGCGTCCGCGTCGTCGCCGACCTCGCGGTTGCGCAGTGAGCGTCCGATGCCGGTGAGAACCCGCTTCCAGTCCTGCCAGAAGAAGAAGAACAGCACGATCGCCGTGGCAAGATGGACGGCGACCAGGAACGAGATGAAGAACTTGTCGTTCTGGTGGATGTTCCAGCCGAAGAGGCGCGGGGCCACGACCGCGTGACCGAGGCTCGAAATCGGAAACAGCTCCGACACTCCCTGGAGCAGTCCGAGCACAATTGCTTGGAAGTAAGAGATCGGATGCATAGCGACGTGCGAACGCGCCGCCAGATGCTCGGGCGCGGCGGCCGATGATAGCCAGCGCCCCGATAAGGCACGATTCAGTAAAGGATGAGAACTCTCCTAATGATCGCCGTCGCCGCTGCGGCGCTTACCGGATGCGGGCTGAACGTCGCCTCTCCCGACCTGTTCGTGCTCACCCGCACCGGCCAGCCACGTTCACTGACGATGCTCGTCAACGACGGGGGAACCATTCGCTGCAACGGGGGGCGCTCGATGATGCTCCCCGACCCGCTCCTGATCCAGGCGCGCGCGCTCGCCTCGACCCTCAACACGGACGCCAAGGCAGGGCTCCGGATACCGCCTCGACGCGACAGTGTCGCGACCTATTCGATCAAGCTCCAGGACGGCACGATCTCGTTCCCGGACACGGCGGGAACGAGCCATTCCGAGCTCGCCCAGGCTGAGCTCTTCGCCGTACAGGCTGCTCAACAGGGCTGCCGGCTTCCCGGCTGATCAGGCGTCAGCCGAAGCGAACCTTGCCGTTCGATCGAGCACGGGTCTGCGCGCGATCGACGAAGTCGAGCCGCTTGAGCGCGGCCCGGAACAGGCGGGTCACGAGCCGCAGCCGCGCGTTCTCGGACCGCAGGTCGAGCAGGCCCTGCTTGGCATCGAGCCCGAAGTCAACCGTGGCCGCCATCGCGTACGCCGACATCGGCGCGAGCTCGTCCTCCTCGGGATCGCGATCGGTCGCGCGCTTGACCAGCTCCGCGTAGGCCTCGTGCGCGATCTGCACGAGGTCCGGGTCGATCTGCTCGACGCGGTCGATGACGAACTCGACCACGCCGGCGGGGTAGGCGAGATGGCCCTGGCGCTCGACGACCCGGAACGGCCTGGTCCCGCGAGCGAGCAGGTTCATCCGCCCGTCCTCCATCCGCTCGAGCACGCGGTCGATCTCGCACGCACAACCGATCTCGCGCAAGCCGTCATCGGAGAGCCACACGATCCCGAACTCGCGCTCGTCCGTGAGGCACTCGTTCATCATCGTCTTGTAGCGCTCCTCGAAGATGTGGAGCGGGACCATCTCGCCCGGGAGCGCGACGATGCCGAGCGGAAACAGCGGAAAGTCGCTTTGAAGCCGGTCCTGCATCACGGCTGAGTGTAGGAACGCTCCTAGGGCTTGCGGGCCGTGACCAGGAGGTTGTAGAAGATCGCCGGGGGGAGCATCGGCTCGAACACGCGCTCATCAAGGCGCTGGAGGAGCAGGTAGCCGTTGAACGCGTACTGGCGCCAGAGCATCGGCACGTCGTCCGGATTGGCCGTCGCCTCGAGCGCGCGGTTGAACCAGCCGAACCAGTTCGCCACCAGTTCCTCGCCACGGACGCGAACGTCGGTGAACCCGGCCCGCCGTGCGTGCCGGCTGAGATCTCCGGGCGCGAAGGCATGGATGTCGACGAACCGCTCCAACTCGTGATCGTTCTCGTCCCGGCTCCCCGAGGCGCCCGAAGCCGGACCGGCGCCGATGGCCCGTCGCCACAACGGGGCGAGCGCGTTCGCACCCCGTTTGGGGATCGAGGCGATCCGATCGCCCGAGCGCGACGGCTCGCCGGCGAACGCGAGGCGGCCCCCGGGGGAGAGGACGCGATGAAACTCGGAGAACGCCCGGCGCAGGTCGGGCAGGTGATGGAGCACGGCGTGGCCGAGCACGAGGTCGAAGCTCTCGTCGGGGAAGGGGAGCGCCTCCGCGTCCGCCCGTGCGGTCCTCACGCTGAGGCCCAGACGCGCGGCGTTCGAGCCGAGCGTGGTGACCATGCCGGGGGAGATGTCGGTGCAGGTGGCGTCGCGGACGACGCCCGCCTGGAGCAGGTTGAGGCTGAAGTAGCCGGTGCCGGCCCCGATCTCGAGCGAGCGGCCGTAGCCGCGATCGATTTCGTCGCCCACGAGCTTTCGCAGCTTGCCGAGCACCTGTGCCTGACCGACCGAGCCGAAGTCGATGCCCCACTTGGAGTCGTAGCTCGCGGCAGCCACGTCGTGGTAGCGCGTGTTGACATCGCGGATCTCGTCCGCACTCCGGAGTGCCTCCATGGCGGCCGTCACATTACCCTGTCGGCGACGCCATTGAACATCTACGTTCAGGAGAATCAGCCCCCCGGGGTCCCGCCGCTGGAGCTCACCGGTGAGCGCACGCTGCCCGACGTTCCGGCCGAGAACTACTGGTTCCGGCGGCACCTCGCGGTGTACGAATGGATCGCCGCGCGCGTGGCCGGCGGCGACGTCCTCGACATGGCCTGCGGCGAGGGATACGGCTCCGACGTGCTCGCGCGCCGCGCTTCGAGCGTCGTCGGCGTGGACGGGAATCCCGAGGCCTTCGAGCACGCGCGACTTCGCTACGAGCGGCCGGGTCTCTCGTTCGCGCGGGGCCTCGTGGAGTCGTACGGGTCCCCGGGCGAGTTCGACGCCATCGTGTTCCTGCAGACGATCGAGCACGTGCAGGACCCGGCCGGAGTGCTCGAGCACTTCCGCGCGCTCCTGCGCCCCGGCGGAGTCGCGTACGTCTCCACGCCGAACCTGCTCACGCTCGCGCCGCCAGGCGCGCCGAAGTCCGGCAACCCTTGGCACCTGCGCGAGTACCGGGCGGCGGAGTTCTCCGAGCTGTGCTCGTCGGTGTTCGATCGAGTCGAGCTGCTCGGCCTCTTCCACGCCCGCAGGTTGCGCGTGCACGAGCTGGCGCTGCGGCTCGGCTGGGACAGGGTCCACGCCGCGCTGCACATCACGAAGCCGTTCTACGACCGGTTCACGCCTGCGATCGCGACCAGCGACTTCCGGCTCCGTGACGAGGGGCTCGACGGCGCCCTGGACTTCCTCGCCGTCTGCCGGTCGTAGACCGGGCCCGCTGGCCGGCCGATGGGCGAAGCAATAGCCTCCCACCGATGCGACCGGCCGGCGAGCTCGCGATCGTCCTTCACACGCACATGCCCTACGTCGAGGGTGGCGCGGAGTGGCCGCCCGAGGACGGATCGGTACGAGAGCCCGAGGGGTTTGGGACCTGGCCCTTCGGCGAGGAATGGCTGTGGGAGGCGATCGCGACGTCGTACCTGCCGCTGCTCGACCAGGTCTTGGGCCGGGCGCCGATCACGCTGTCACTGACGCCCGGTCCTGTGCGACCAACTCGAGGCGCCGGGGGCGATCGAGCGGTGCGTTGAGTTTCTCCGGGAGATCCGCCCCGAGTCCCACCGGCTCGACGTGGAGGCGTTCCGCGCCAACGGGCAGGAGCAGTTCGTGGCCGAGCTCGAGCGCTCGGCTCGGGAATATGCGGCCGCCGCCGAGCGGCTCGATTCGCTCGGTCCGGGACTCCTGGCCGCGCTCGGCGTGCACGCGACGTGGACGTCATCCGCCACCCACGCGCTGATGCCGCTGCTCGCCAGCGACGCGCTTGCGGCCGTGCAGGTGCAGACCGGAATCACATCGCATCGGCGGCGCTTCGGCGACTGGGCGGGTGGGTTCTGGCTTCCGGAATGCGGCCACGCGTCGTGGCTCAACCCACTTCTGGAGGAGGCGGGTGTGCGCTCGACGTGCGTCGAGCTGACCGGCGTCTTCGGCCTCGGCGACGAGCGGCACCTGAGGCCGCTGCAGACCGACGACGGCCCGGTCCTGTGGCCGATAGATCGGCAGACGATGGCGCTGGTGTGGAGCGAGCAGGGCTACCCGTCGGCTCCCGTGTACCGCGACTACCACGAGCTGACCGCCCGCCACCACCGCGTCTGGGGCAACGACGGCGCGCCGTACGACCATGCCGCGGCATCCGCGCTCGTCGCCGAGCACGCACGGGACTTTGTGGAGCATGTCGGCGAGCGGGTCGCCGGTGGCGGGGTCTGCGTGTGCGCCCTCGACACCGAGCTCCTCGGCCACTGGTGGTACGAGGGGGTCGCTTGGCTGTCAGCCGTGGTCGACGAGGCCGCGCGACAGGGCCTCCCGCTGACCACGCTCGACGACGCGCTCGAACGGCACGACCCCATCCCCGCGCCCACAGAGCTGGCGGTGAGCACGTGGGGCGAGGGGGGAGACCTGCGCACGTGGAGCGGGCCGGCGGTGGCGGAGATGGCGTGGCTGACACGCACCGCGGAGCTTCACCTCCTCGCACTCGGACGCCGGCCGAGCGAGCGCGCCCTGCGCGAGCTGCTGGCGCTGCAGTCGAGCGACTGGGCGTTCCTCGCCACCCGCGAGATGGCCGGCGAGTACCCGCGCGAGCGGGCGCGTCTTCACGCCCGGGCACTGGAGCTGGCGCTGGACGAGGCGCCAGGAGCTAAGGCCGGCGCTGCGGAACCTCGCGCCGGAGCTCGCCGGGTGGGGGGAGTAGGGAGCGCTTGAGTGGGTCCGCGGGCGGGCGGGGGCGCCGCCGGCCGCCCACGATCTCTGGCGTACTACCTCGGCCTGTCCGAGGTGAATCGCCTCAGTTCGGCGCCCGCGCCTCCGGCCACGCGGCGCCCGCGCCTCCGGCCACGCCCCCGCACCCGCGCCGGCCGCCCCCTACCTCCAGCGAAACGTCTTCGGCGCCTCGCGCTTCCGGATCAGGCGCGCCGGCGCGCCGCCGACGACTGCGTTCGCGGGCACGTCGCAGGTGACCACCGAGCTCGTGCCGATCACCGAGTTGTCGCCGACCTGCACCCCGCGCAGCACGCAGGCGCCGTAGCCGATCCAGACGTTATGGCCGACGTCGACGTCGCGCTTGTAGATGCCCTGCTCGCGGATCGGGCGCTCGACCTCGACCATCCCGTGATCGAAGTCGATCATCATCACCCGGTCGGCGATGATGCACTCGCGGCCGATCGAGATGTGCTGGAAGGCCGAGATCGTGCACTCCTGTCCCATCACCGACTTCGCACCGAAGGACACCTCGCCCTCATGGGCGCGGATCTTGCACCCGTGACCGATCCACGACCAGCGGCCGAGGGTGACCTTCGCACCTCGGCCAATCTCGAACTTGACCCCGGGACAGACGAAGCACATGCCGTCGGTCTGCAGTCGCCCGCGCCAGCGCAGCTTCAGCCACAGCCACCGCGCAAACAGCGACACGTAGCCCACGCTGAGCATCCGGTGCGACTTGGCGAAGCGCAGGAAGGTGAGCAGTCCGCCGTGCAGCGGCGGTGGCTCCGAGCGCACGAACGCCGGCAGCGTGGGTGGCTTTCGCGGCGGCTTCTTGATCTGCGGCGTGCTGACCGGCTGCACGCGCAGATCGTACGCGTCAGCCGTCGTCGATGAGGCCTTGCAGCGGTCCGAGCAGCCGACGCGAGCGCCGCGACACTCCGGGTAGGGCGAGCAGGCGGTGGGTCGGAGCGGCGCCCGCCCGCCGGCGCTCGAGCTGCTCGTAGGCGATCGGCCGCCAGCGCTCGTCGACGAGCGACGACGGGTCCGACCCGGCGACCTCGTCGAGTTCGAGCTCGAGATGCTCGGCCCACAGGCGCGCCCGCGTGTCGCGGGCGAGGCCCGGGTCGTCGCAGACGACGTTCATCTCGGTGTCGTTGAGCAGCGAGTGTGCGTTGAGGTTGGCGGAGCCGACGGTCAGCCAGCGATCGTCGACGATCGCGACCTTGGCGTGGACGTAGAGCGGGTCGTCGCGGCCGCCGGAGCGCGAGCGCACGGTCGCCGCGAGCAGCCGGCCCGAGTCGCCCGCCGCCTCCGCGAGCAGGCCGAGCTGCCCGAGCGTGTCGTCGCGGCCGTTGTTCGGCTTGGCCGGGAGCACGAGCACGACGCGGAAGTCCGGGTGGGGCGGATTGCGGAGCTTGTCCGCCAGCACCGCGACGATCTCCGGCGCCCACAGGAACTGGTTCTCGATGTAGATCAGCCGCTGGGCCGCGCCGAGCGCCCGCAGATAGCTCTCGAGGACGCTGAACTCGCCGTGCGGGACGTGGTCGTACATGCCCTCGGCGATCGTGCGCACGACCTGAACCGTCTTCTCGCCCGCGGGTGCCGGCGGGCTCGCCGGTTCGACCGAGTCGCCCGTCAGCTCCCGCCAGCGGAGCGCGAAGTGGTCGGCCACGTCCGCCACCGCCGGACCGCGAAGTCGCGTGGCGACGTCATGCCAGCCGAGCCGGCGTCGCGCGTGGTGGGCCTGGGAGTCGAACCGATCGCCCGCGGAGTCGGTGAGATCGATGCCGCCGACGAAGGCGAGCTCGCCGTCGACGACGATCGTCTTCTCGTGGTGGCAGTGGAACGGATGCTCGCGCGGGTCGGTCTCGCACCGGATGCGTGTGCCGCGGACGAGGCTCTGGACCGCCTCGCGGACCTCACCGCGGGTGGGATGAAAGGCGGGCACGGGCGCGCCGGCCCAGACCAGGACCCGTACGTCGATCGTCTCGGCGAGCTCGGCCAGGAGCGCGCCGAGGACGGTCCGCTCCCGCCCGCGCTCGACCTCGAAGGCGGCGGCGACGTGCCAGCCGGTGATGTGGACATAGCGCCTGGCGGAGCGCATCGCGCTCGCCATCTCCGGCAGCGCGGCCGCGCCGTCGATCAGCACCTCGAGCTCGCAACCGGAGCGCGGCGGTGTGCGCGCCTGCGCCCACCCGCCCGTCCCGCTCGGGCGCAGGGCGTGGTCCTGTCCGAGTCGGCGCAAGCGCCACCGGTGCTTGGCCCTGACCGCGGCCTCGACCCCGTCGCCGATCAGCCTGTCTGTCGATCCCATGGTTGCAGCCTCCCCGGACTTCGAGCCGACTACACGCGCGCTGCTGCCGTGAGACCTAGACTGCTCGCCCTCATGACCAACGCCGAGCAGTCCATCGCCCAGCGCCTGCTTTCTGGGGACAAGCGTGCCCTGGCCCGCGCGATCTCGCTCGTGGAGAATGACGACCCGGAAGGTTGGGAGTTGGTGCGAGAGGTCTATCCGAACACCGGGAAAGCCGCGATCGTCGGCTTCACCGGCCCGCCGGGGGTGGGCAAGTCGACGCTGCTCGGCGCGCTGACCAAGCTCGAGCGCGAGCGGGAACACACGGTGGCCGTGCTCTCGATCGATCCCTCCTCTCCGTTCACCAAGGGGGCGCTGCTCGGCGATCGGATCCGTCTCAGCGATCACTTTCTCGATCCCGGCGTGTTCATACGCTCGATGGCGAGTCGAGGAGCACTCGGAGGGCTGAGCGAGGCGACGCTGCAGGCGGCGTTGCTGATGGACGCCTCCGGCCGGGACCTGGTCCTGCTCGAGACGGTCGGCGTCGGCCAGGCGGAGGTGGACATCATCGACCACGCGGACACGGTCGTCCTGGTACTGATGCCTGGATCAGGAGACTCGATCCAGGCGCTGAAGGCCGGCGTGATGGAGATCCCGGACGTGATCGTCGTGAACAAGGCCGATCATCCGCTGACCGACACCATGATTCGAGAGATCAAGGGAGTGCTGGCACTCGGCCCGCGCGAGGGCTGGCAGGTGCCGATCGTGCGGACCGAGGCGGTCCGCGGCGAGGGCATCGAGGAGCTCGTCGACCGTCTGGGCGAGCACCGCGAGTACATCCAGGCGGAGGGGACCCTGACCGAGCGGCGGCGGCGCAATCTGATGAACGAGGTGCTCGCGATCGCGACCTATCGGATGCGCCGCGAGCTCGAGGCCTCGATCAGCGAGGACCCCGAGATCCAGGAGCTCCTCGACGAGGTCGTAGCCCGCCGGCTTGACCCCGCCAGTGCCGCCGCGCGGATCCTCGAGACGCAGGTGAAACAGTGAGCGCGCTGACGCCGCTGATCATCGCCGCGGGACTGGTGCTGTGCGCGGCCGGCGTGGCCAAGCTGCGCTCACCGTCCCCCGCCGCCCTCGCCGTCTCGACGCTAGGTCTGCCGCCGAGTCGTCTCGGCATCCGGATTCTCGCGGCCTGCGAGCTGGCGGTCGGCGCGCTCGCCGTCGTCGATCCGGGCCGCGCCGCGGTACCCGTCGCCGTCCTGTATGCGCTGTTCGCCGTCGTCAGCCTGGAGCTCGCGCGCAGGCGTGCGAGCTGCGGCTGCTTCGGCGAGCGCGACGTCCCGGCCTCGTGGTTCGGATCGGCGCTGAGCGCGGTCCTGGCACTCGTGGCACTGGCCGTCGCGATCCGGGGGGCGCACGGGATCGGCTGGGTACTGGGGCACGGGATCGGTCCCACCCTCACGCTGACGCTCGGAATCCTCGGAGCGGCGTACGCAATCGTGGTCGCCTATACCGATCTGCCGCTCGCATGGGCATCATGGAGCGCGAGATGAGCGTCGCGGAGCGTCTTGCCACCGCCGTCGGCTCGCTGCTCGAGCGGCGAGTGTCGCGCCGCAGCGCCGTCACCAAGGCGGCGATCGCGGGTTCGGCGTTCGCGGTCGCGCCGATCCGCTACCTCGTGCGGCCCGGCACCGCGTGGGCCGTGATCGGCCCCGGCAACTGCTCGTCCGGCCTGTGCCTCGACGGATACACGGCGTTCTGCTGCGAGATCGAGCACGGGCAGAACGCCTGCCCGAACGGGACCTACGTTGCGGGCTGGTGGAAATGCACGGCGTACAACGGCGGCGGGCTGTGCGACAAGGAGGGCGTCCGCTACTACATCGACTGCAACCGGCAACCCGGCCATGGCTTCCCGGGCGGATGCCAATGCGCGAGGGGCGACTGCAACCGTCGCCGGGTCGACTGCAACCACTTCCGCTACGGCCAGTGCAACACGCAGATTCAAGGCACGACCGAGGTCGTGTGCCGTCTGGTGGTGTGCAAGAGCCCGTCCGAGTACGCCGAGTTCAATTGCAACGACACGCTGATGGTCGACGACAACACGTGCAACCACGAGATGGGCTGCCTCGAGACGGTCGCGACCCAGTTGCCCGGCGGAGGCGGCGCGTGACGACCGCGATCGTGTCGGTCGAGACGGTGCTGCTCGTGCTGCTCGTCGTGCTCGTGGCCGGGCTGCTGCGCAGTCACGCCGAGATCCTGCGGCGGCTCGGCCCCGGCGACGCCGAGACCGATACGCCCCCGATTCCCTCGCCGCCCCAGGCACGGCGCGAACAGGTCCAGGCGCCGACCCTGGCCGGTACGACTCCGGGCGGAGACGTGATCAGCCTGTCGTTCGAGGGCGCGGGCTCGGCGCCGACCCTGCTCGCGTTCCTGACCAGCGGCTGCAGCACGTGCGCCGGCTTCTGGGAGAGCCTGGGCGAGCCACGGCTCCCGTCCGGCGTGCAAACCGTGATCGTCGCCCACGGAGCCGAGCGCGAGCGCCCGGCGCGGTTGCGCTCACTCTCGCCCGACAACGTCCCCGTCGTGATGTCCTCGCAGGCGTGGGCGGACTACCGCGTGCCCGGGGCGCCGTACTTCGTGCTCGTCGACGGGGTGATCCGCGGCGAGGGCGTGGCCACGACCTGGCAGGCGGTGTCCTCGCTGGTCAGCGACGCGATCGAGGATCAGCGCGAGCATGTCCCGGGCGCCAACGGCACGGCCCGCGCGCGGCACGTCGAGGAGACCCTCGCCGGGGCCGGTATCGGTCCCGGTCATCCGAGCCTGTACCCGGGCGGGACTCCAAGCCGCGATGACTGAGCTCGTCGTCCTCGGGTGCGTGGCCGCGATCGTGGGCGCCGTGGCGTCCGCGTGGTCCCCCTGAGGCGAATCGATGCTCGCGAGCATCACCCCGCTCGGCGAGCGGGGCCGTGATTCCAGATGGGGCGTCACCGTCACCGCCTTCGTATTCGGGGCGACGGTGGCCGGCGCGGCGCTCGGGGCGCTGATGGGGCTCGCCGGGTCGCTGCTCGGCGGCGGCGCGCACTGGCGGCTCGCGGCACTGGCCGCGGCGGCGCTGATGGCGCTCCTGATCGATCTCGGCCCACTCCGGGTGCCGGGCCCCAACCGCCAGGTCAACGAGCGCTGGCTGGACGAGTTCCGGGGCTGGGTGTACGGCCTCGGGTTCGGCGCCCAGCTCGGATTCGGTCTGAGCACGATCGTCTCCAGTGCGGCCATGTACGTCGCTCTGTTCGCGGCCTTCCTAGCCGGCGATCCGGTGCGGGGGGCGATCGTCACCGGCGTGTTCGGCCTGGTTCGCGGGCTCACGATCCTGACCGCGGCGCACGTGCGCCGTCCCGATCAGCTGATCGCGCTGCACCGCGCGCCTGGCACGCCTGCGCGGGCCCAGCGGGACGGTTGGCCACGCGCTGATCCTGGCCGTGTTCGGACTCGCCCTGATCGGGAGCCTGGTGTGAGGCTCGACGGCCATGGCATCGGCGTTGAGCTCCCGCGGGGCTGGAGCGGGCGGGTTTTCAGCCGCTCCGGTTCGGCCGCCACGATGCACGTCGCGAGCTTCCCGCTGCCGCTCGGCGACGGCGAGTTCGGCGATCAGAGCACCGCGCACATGCACGCCGGCGCATCGTTCCTCGCCCTGACCGAATACGTACCCGGTTCGGGGCTCGAGCCCGGCAGGGGCCTGTTCTCGCCGAACCGGATCCCACGTCGGCTCGACCCGTCCGCGTTCTCGTCGGCTGGGCTGGCCCACCCCCGCCCGGGCCAGGCCGGAATGCAGCACTTCTTCACCTCGTCGGGGCGGGCGTTCTGCCTCTACGTCGTGGTCGCCGGTCCGCGCACCGGCCGGCGCCGTCAGCTCGCGGCGATCGACCACGTGCTCTCGTCATTGCGCGTCGCGGCCCGCCCCTGACGCCGCGCGCGCTGGCCGGTCGCCGCTCCATGTGAGAGGCTGTGCGTGCGATGGCGCAGCGCAACGATGGGGAAGGGTTGCCAGAGGGGCTCGACCGACGGACGTTCCTGTCCGCGGCCGGCGGTGCGGCGCTCGCCCTGACCGTGCCCGGCGCGGCTGCGGCCAAGCGCCGCAGGCCACTGATCGCTGCGGTGCCCAACCGTCTCCAGCAGGCGATGAAGGGCCACGTGTTCCAGAAGGGGCAGGCGGGCTACAACGGAGCCCGTCTGGTCTACAACGAGCTGTTCGACTGGGTCATGCCGCAGTACGTGGCGCGGCCGATCGGCGCCTCCGATGTGCAGGGGGCGGTGCGGTGGGCGGTCGCCAAGGGCGTGCCGTTGCGAGCCCGCTCCGGGGGCCACAGCTACGAGGGGTACTCGACCGTGCCCGGCGGCGTGATGCTCGACCTGCGCAAGATGAACGGCATCTCGGTCAACAAGCGCGCCAGGACGGCGACGGTCGGCGCCGGCGCCCAGTTGATCGACGTCTACAACAAGCTCGCCGCCAACGGCGTCACCGTGCCGGGCGGCTCGTGCCCGTCGGTCGGCATCTCCGGCGTGACCCTGGGCGGCGGGATGGGGCTCGCGGCGCGCGCGTTCGGCCTCACCGCCGACAACGTGCTCGGCGCGAAGATCGTCACCGCTGACGGCCAGCTGCGCAAGGTCGACAAGCACAACAACCCCGATCTGTACTGGGCGCTGCGCGGCGGCGGCGGGGGGAACTTCGGCGTCGTCACCGAGTTCACCTTCCGCACCCATGCGCTGCCGAAGGCGGCGTCCTACTTCTTCGTCAACTGGCCCTGGTCGTCGGCCTCGGAGGCGCTCGACGCCTGGCAGCACTGGGCGCCACACGCTCGCGACCAGCTCACCTCGATCTTCCACCTCAACGCCGGCAGCGGCAACTCGCTCGATGTCAGCGGCCAGTACATGGGCCGCGCGTCGGACCTGAACTCGCTGCTGGCACCGCTGCGCTCGGTTCCGGGGGCGAGCGTCTCGACCGGCCAGCAGAGCTACTTCAACCTCCAGATGCTGTTCGCGGGCTGCGCGCACATCGGGGTGACCGCATGTCACACGACCGGCACCGCGACCGGGGGCACGCTTCCGCGCGAGAGCTTCCGCGCCAAGTCCGACTACGTCACCAAGGCGCTGTCGGGGACCGCGCGGCAGAAGCTGATCTCAGCGATCGAGACGCGCAACTCGCAGCCTGGGTCGGGCGCGATCCTGTTTGACTGCTACGGCGGCGCGATCAATCGGGTTGCGCCCGACGCGACCGCGTTCGCGCACCGCAACGCGCTGTTCTGCATCCAGTACCTGTCCTACAACGGGACCAAGACATGGCTCGAGCAGACGCGCTCGAGCATGCACAAGTACGTCTCGGGCCAGTGCTACCAGAACTACATCGACCGCGACCTACCGCACTGGCAGCAGGCCTACTACGCCGGCAACTACTCGCGCCTGCAGTCGATCCGCAAGACGATCGACCCGCACCACTTCTTCAACTTCCCGCAGGCGATTGGCCGCTAGGGCTCGCGGCGGCGTCCCCGGTCGGTAGACCGGTGGTCGCGACCCCGGTGTACTTGGCGGCATCGTGCCCGGGGATGAAGATGCAGGGCGTGTGATTGCGGCGTGAGCGGTTCGTGTAGGAGGCTCGGATGCGGCTGGCCACGACCTGGCCGCCGGACAGCGCCGCGCCGGTTACGTGCACCTGGATCGTGAACGGCACCGAGATGCCACGGTGGTAGACGCGGCCGGCGCAGCGGAGCGGGGCGAAGAACTTTCCGTTGCCCTCGTAGTAGCCGCGGGAGATCCGGTTGAGCCTCAGCGTGTCGGTGCCGGACTGGCGCTGGCGAACGAGCTGCACGCTCGAGCACGGCCCGGAGGCGCACGACGAGGTGAAGGTCCACGCCCGGTGAACAATCTTCCCGACGTGCTCGCCGTGGACCCGTACCGCCGCGGTGACCTTGCCGGTCATCGCGAACTGGCTGTCGAGCCGCGCGTTGCCCGGCCTGACCGTCGGCGCGGCGGCGGCCGGCGCGGCGAGCAGCGCAAGACCGGCAACTGTCCCCAGAACCCGTCTCCTCATGTCCCCAACGCCCGTGCGATCACCATCTCCTGAACCTCATCCGTGCCCTCTCCGATGGTGAGGATCTTCGCATCCCGGTAGAAGCGACACACCGGGTACTCCTCAATGTACCCGTAGCCGCCGTGGATCTGGACCGCCTCGTCGGCGGCTCGCACCGCCAGGCGACCGCTCTTGAGCTTGGCCTGAGCGGCGGTCAGCGTGAAGTTGCGCTCCTGGTCCTTCAACCACGCGGCCTTGTGGACGAGCATGCGGGTGGCGTCGATCTCGGTCGAGAGGTTCGCGAGCTTGGCCTGAATCGACTGAAACTTCGAGATCGCCTGGCCGAAGGCGCGTCGCTCGCGGGCGTAGGAGAGGGCCTGGTCGAACGCCCCCTGTGCCAACCCGACGCCCATCGCCGCGACACCGATGCGCCCGATGTCGAGGACGTGGAAGAACTGACGCAGGCCGCCGCCGCGCGGGCCGAGGAGGTTCGCCTCCGGGACGCGGCAGTCGCCGAACGACAGCGGCCTGGTGTCGGACGCGTTCCAGCCCATCTTGCGGTACGGCTCGCCCTGCTCGTAGCCTGGGGTCCCGTTCTCGATCAGGATGTTCGAGATCTCACGCTCGGCGCCGGTGACCGCGGTGATCACGACGACCCCGGAGATGTCGGTGCCCGCGTTGGTGATGAACTGCTTCGATCCATTGATCACCCACTCGCCGTCCTCGAGCGCGGCGCGCGTCTGGGTGTTCCCTGCGTCCGATCCCGCCTCGGGCTCGGTCAGGCCGAAGGCGCCGAGACGTTCACCGCTGCACAGGCGCGGTAGCCAGGTCAACTTCTGCTCCTCGTTGCCGAACAGGTAGATCGGCTGGGTGCCGAGCGAGGTGTGCGCGCAGAGCGTGATCGCCACCGACGAGTCCACCCGAGCCAGCTCCTCGACCGCAAGCGCATACGCCAGGGAGTCGCCGCCGGCGCCACCGTACTTCTCGGGGAACGGGATCCCCATGAGGTCGAGCTCGCCGAGGCGCCTGACCAGGTCGTAGGGGAACTGCTTCGTGCGATCGAGCTCCTCCGCGACGGGGGCGATCTCCTGGTTGGCGAAGTCCCGGACGGTGTCGCGCAGGAGGCGGTGATGATCTGCGAGGTCGAACTCCATGCGCCGGATTCTCACAGCCGGGACGGAGGTGGTGCGTCGCGCCCTGTGCTGCGTACGGCGAGCCGCCGGGACCCGGGCGCTACCAGGTACCGCCCTTGGGGCAGCCGCCCTGCCCGGGCGTCGAGCACGTGCGCAGGCTCTGGCCGCCGGCCACCGTGACCGTATAGACGGTCGCCAGCTGCGACTGGGAGGTGACCGACACCGAGTACTCGCTGGCGTCACCCGACGCGCAGCTCGTCACGTTCACACTCAGGGTGCTTGCCTGCAGGAGCGCGGGCTCGATCTGCTTGAGGATCGTGGGGGTGACGCCGCAGTAGTCGCCCTTGTCGATCCGGTAGGCCTCGGTGGCCATCTGCGCCGTGCGGACGGCCGACTTGGCGCTGGCGTCGTTTGCCTTGGCGGCCTGGCCGAGGAAGGACGGGATCGCGATCTCGGCCAGCAGCCCGATGATCAGGATCACGATCAGCAACTCGATCAACGTGAATCCACGCTGATCGTCTATGGCCCCGTGCAAATCCCCACTACTCCTTTGCGGCAGCTGTGACCGCGGAAGCGTCCTCGCCTGAGAAACGCATCCCGCGCTCCATTGTTATCGACCCTTTTTTCGGGGGCATTAGCCCTCCGTCTGCGCGCTGGCCACTTCGCCGGGCGCCTAGGATCACCGCGAGATGGCCGCCGACCCCACTCATCACGTCCCGCGCGTTCGGCTCGGCACGTTGAGCGAGGGGAGCCTGGCGCCCGCGATCCTGGCCATCGTCGAACGCGGCGTCCACCACCGCCCGGCGCTCGCGTCTCAGCTTCGCGCCGAGGTCGAGCTCTCGACCGCGGGCGAGTTCCCACCCGTCCGGATCGTGTTCGCGGGCGCCCATGTGCTGGTGGAGGACGGGGAGGCCCAGCGTCCGGACCTCCGCGTGGAGGGGTCGCTCCCCGACCTGATCAGCCTGATGGTCGCCCCCCTGGTCGGCGGGCTTCCGAGCCCGGTTCGGGCCAAGGGCAGGGCGGCGCTCGGGATGGTCGCGTTTCGCCGGGTGCGGATCGAGGGCCGGCTCGGCCTGCTGCGGCGGTGGCTCGCCCTGATCAGGGTGTGAGCGCCGAGACGAGCAGCCGGACGCCGTAGCCGGAGGCGCCCTTCCCCACCAGGTAGGGCCGTTTTGCGTCCCATGCGGTGCCGGCGATGTCGAGGTGGGCCCACGGCGTGTCCCCGGCGAAGTGATGGAGGAACTCCGCGGCCGTCAGCGGCATCGCCTCACGGCGCTCGGACCGGTTCGTCAGCTGCGCGTAACGACCCTTGATCATCTCGCGGTAGTCCTCGTGCAGCGGCATCCGCCACAGCAGCTCACCCGTGCGCTCACCCGCCGACACAAGCTGCTCGGCCAGCTGATCGTCATTCGCCATCACCGCCGCATAGGTCGACCCGAGGGCCATGTCGATCATCGTCAGGGTGGCGAGGTCGATCAGGCGCTCGCAGCCCTCGCGCCGCGCGTAGGTGATGCAGTCGGCCAGGACCAGCCGTCCCTCGGCGTCGGGGTTGTTGACCTCGATCGTGGTGCCGTCGGAGGCCCGCACGATGTCGCCGGGCTTGACCGCGGTTCCGCTCGGCATGTTCTCGGTCGCGCCGATGATCCCGGTCACGCGCACCGGGGCGCGCAGCTCGGCCAGCGCGGCGATCGCCTCGATCACGGCCGCCCCGCCGCACATATCGAACTTCATTTCGTGCATCGTCGCGCGGGGCTTCAGAGCCAGGCCTCCGGAGTCGAACGTGACCGCCTTGCCGATCAGCCCGATCCGCGGCCCCTCGCCACCGCCGTCGTAATCGAGGCGGATCAGCCGCGCCTCCTGCTCCGAGCCCTGGGTCACGGCCGTGAACGCGCCCATTCCGGCGGACCTGATCGCCGCCTCGTCGAGGGCCGAGAACGCAACTCCGTCGAGCCGTTCGGACCGCTCACGCGCGTAGTCGGCCAGCGCCGCCGGCGGCAGGTCGTTGGCAGGTGTATTGCCGAGGTCGCGGGCGCGGTTCTGCGCGCGCGCCACCAGGGCCGCACGCTCGGCGGGCCTCGAGACGTCGTGATGAGCGCTGACCAGCAACCGCTCGAGCGCTCCGCGCCCGGCGGGCGGGCCGGTAGCGGTCGAAGCGGTACGCGTGCAACAGGGTCCCCTCGACCAGGCCGGCCACGACATCGTCGCCGACATGGTGCGGCACCTCCCAGCACAGCGTCTTCGCACCGAGCTCTCGAGCCCGCCCCTCGACCGCCGCCGCGCCGCACCGGGCGCGCTCGGCGTCGAGCTCCCCGCGGGCACCAAGGCCGACGAGCACGAACCGGCGCCCGGTGGCGTGCGTCACCGCAAGACGGCAAAGCTCGTGTGAGGCCTCGCCCGACTCGAGCAGTGCGCCGAGCTCGCCTCCGGGTAGGTCGTGGGCCACGTCCTCGCCGCTGAACACTCCGACCGCGATCGTGTCTGCGTCGGTCTGGGGCGGGTTCGTGGTCGTTGCCTCGACGCGCACAGCCGTGAAGCTACCTGCAACGCGCGCGGAACTCCCGCCTCACTAGCATTGATGTCAGCCAGCGACCCGGAGAAACAGAGTTCAAATGCCCAAGACCGTGATCCTTTCCGCAGCACGCACACCGATCGGCAAGCTCGGCGGTGGCCTCGTCGAGCCTGGACGCCACCGAGCTCGGTGGCACCGCGATCAAAGCCGCGCTCGAGCGCGCCGAGGTCGCGCCCGAGGACATCCAGCACGTCGTGATGGGCCAGGTGCTCCAGGCCGGTCAGGGGCAGATCCCCTCGCGCCAGGCGCAGATCAAGGCGCGGGATCCCCAAGGAGGTCTCCTCCGAGACGATCAACAAGGTGTGCGCGTCCGGGATCCGGGCGGCCGGGCTGCTCGACGCGGCGATCCGCGCCGGCGACCTCGAGGTCGGCGTTGGCGGCGGGATGGAGTCGATGTCGAACGCGCCGTACCTGCTCAAGCAGGCGCGCTTTGGGTTCCGCATGGGGGACGCCAAGGCGATCGACTCGATGATCAACGACGGGCTGACGCAACCCGTTCTCCGGCAAGCACATGGCCCAGGAGGCCAGCGAGGTCGCCTCCGAGCTCGAGCTCACCCGCCCGGACATGGACCGCTGGTCGCTGCGCTCGCACCAGCTCGCGATCAAGGCCACCGACGAGGGCCGCCTGCCCGAGGAGATCGTGCCGGTCACGATCAAGGGCAAGAAGGGCGACACCGTGGTTGAGATCGATGAGGCGCCGCGCCGTGAGACGACCCTCGAGACGCTGGCCAAGCTGCCGGCCGATCTTCACCAAGGACGGCTCGCACACGGCGGGCAACTCGCCCGGCGTCAACGACGGCGGCGGCGCGCTGGTGCTCGCCAGCGACGAGTGGGCCGCGCGCAACGGCAAGGCCGTGCTGGCCACGATCATCGCCCAGGCCCAGGTCGCCGACGACTTCGCCTATCTGGCCCGGACCCCCGCCAAGGCGGCCGAGAAGGCCCTGGCCAAGGCGGGCCTGAAGGCCGAGGACATCGACCTGTGGGAGATCAACGAGGCATTCGCCTCGGTGACGCTGAACTCGATGCGGATGCTCGGGATCGACGAGGACAAGGTCAACGTCAACGGCGGAGCGGTCGCGCTCGGGCATCCGATCGGCGCCTCCGGCGCCCGCATCCTGGGCGGGCTGGTGTACGAGCTGCGACGCCGGGGCGGTGGGCTCGGCTGCGCCGCGATCTGCTCGGGCGGCGGCCAGGGCGACGCGGTGATCGTGGAGGTCAACGGCGGCTAGCCGTATGCCCGCGACTGCCGCGGCCTTCTTCGACCTGGATCGCACCCTGATGGAGGGCTCCTCGGCCTTCCAGTTCGGGCGTGCCGCATACCGGGCCGGGCTGATGAACCGCCGCCGGCTGCTCGCCGACGGGTGGGCGAACGTCCGCTTCCGTCTGCGCGGATCGACCGACGCCGACACGCACGCCCTGCGCGATCGGATCTCCGCCTCGCTGGCCGGAGCACGGGTGCGTCGATATGGAGCGGCATCGGGGCGGACGTGCTGGCCGGGATCCTGCCCCGCATCTATCCGCAGATGCTGTCGCTCGCACACGAGCACCAGGACGCGGGCCGGCAAGGCGTACATCGTCACCGCCGCCTCGCAGGATCTGGCCGAACTGCTCGCCCACGTGCTCGCGCTCGACGGCGCGATCGGGAGCACGTTCTCAAAGGTCCAGAACGGCGTCTACACGGGCGAGCCCACGGGGCTGTTCGTGTACCGCAGCGAGAAGGCGCGGGCGATCCAGGAGCTCGCGGAGCGCGAGGGCATCGACCTGTCGGAGTCCTACGCCTACTCGGACTCGGAGTCCGACCTGCCGATGCTCCAGACCGTCGGCCACCCGGTCGTGGTCAACCCCGACCGCGCGCTCGCCCGAGCCGCGCGCCAGGGCGGCTGGCAGATCCTGCGCTTCGACCGGCTGAGGCGCCGGCTGATGACCGGCGCGGCGCTCGCCGGCGCAGCGGCCGTCGGCGGCGCCGGCAGCGCGATGTCTGGCGGCGGCAGTGGACGTAGACTTCGACCGTGGCCACTGAACCGCGGCTGACGGATCTCGAGCGCTGGGAGCGGGAGACCTTCCGGCGGGCGCCGGAGCGCGATGCGCCGTTCTCGACGATTTCGGGCGAGCCGATCCGCCCGCTTTACACCGACGCCGACTGCCCGCGGATGCCGAGGCGGCGATCGGGATGCCCGGCGAGTATCCGTACACGCGCGGGCGTGTATGGCTCGATGTATCGGGGTCGGTCTGTGGACGATGCGGCAGTTCGCGGGGTTCGGGACCGCGCAGGAGACCAACGCGCGATTCCGATATCTGCTCGACCACGGGCAGACGGGCCTCTCGACCGCGTTCGACATGCCCTCGCTGATGGGGCATGACTCCGATCATCCGCGCTCGCTCGGCGAGGTCGGGCGCGAGGGGGTCGCGGTCGACACGCTGCAGGACATGGAGGACGCTGTTCTGCGGGGATCCCGCTCGACCAGGTGAGCGTGTCGATGACGATCAACGCCCCGGCGCCGATCATGCTCGCGTTCTACGTGGTCGCGGCCGAGCGCCAGGGTGTGTCGAGCGACCGGTTGGCGGGGACGATCCAGACCGACATCCTGAAGGAGTACATCGCTCAGAAGGAGTGGTGCTTCCCGGTCGATCCGGCGATGCGGCTGGTCACGGACATGATCGAATGGTGCGCGGGGCACATGCCGCGCTGGCATCCGATCAGCATCTCGGGCTACCACATCCGCGAGGCGGGCTCGACGGCGGTGCAGGAGCTTGCGTTCACGCTCAAGGACGGCCTCACGTACGTGGAGCAGGCGGTCGCCCGCGGACTCGATGTGGATGCGTTCGCGCCCCGGTCTGAGCTTCTTCTTCAACGCTCACATCGACTTCTTCGAGGAGATCGCCAAGTACCGGGCGGCGCGGCGGATCTGGGCGCGCGAGCTGCGCGACACGTTCGGGGCCCGCGACGAGCGCTCGATGCTGATGCGCTTCCACACCCAGACGGCCGGGGTGTCGCTGACCGCGCAGCAGCCGCTGAACAACATCGTCAGGACGGCGATCGAGGCGCTGGCCGGAGTGCTCGGCGGGACGCAGTCGCTGCACACCAATTCATTCGACGAGGCGCTCGCGCTGCCGACCGAGGAGGCGGTGCGGGTCGCGCTCCGAACGCAACAGATCATCGCCGAGGAGACGGGTGTCGCGAACACGATCGACCCGCTCGGCGGCAGCTACTTCGTCGAGGCGCTGACCGATCGGATGGAGGAGCAGGCGTACGAGTACTTCCGCAAGATCGACGAGCTCGGGGGGATGGTCGAGGCGGTCAAGCGCGGGTTCCCGCAGCGCGAGATCGCCGACGCCGCGTTCCAGTACCAGCAGGAGGTCGAATCCGGGGTCCGCCGCGTCGTCGGGCGTGAACGCCTACGCCGAGAGCGACGACGGGCAGACGCCGATCCTCAGGATCGATCCCGCGCTTGAGAGCCAGCAGATCGAGCGCGTGCGCCAGGTGCGGGCGCGCCGGGACGCGGCCGCGGCCGAGCGTTCGCTCGATGCGCTCGAGCGGGCCGCGCGCGGCGGGGGCACGAATCTGATGCCGCTGCTCGTCGAGGCGGCTCGCGCCGAGGCCACCGAGGGCGAGATCGTCCAGACGCTCCAGAAGGTGTTCGGCACCTACAGCGAGGCGCCCGCCTTCTAGCCGTGGCGACGCGATCGGATCGCTGACCCAACTACAATCCCGGCCCTCCGCGGTCGCAGACATGCGCGGCCGCCCCGATCCGATGGCCTCCTCCACCGAGAAGAAGATCCGCGTCGTTGTCGCCAAGCCCGGTCTCGACGGGCATGATCGCGGCGCCAAGATCATCGCTCGCGCCCTGCGCGATGCCGGCATGGAGGTGATCTACACGGGCCTGCACCAGACGCCCGAGCAGATCGTCGAGACCGTGATCCAGGAGGACGCGGACGCCGTCGGGCTCTCGATCCTGTCCGGGGCGCACATGACGCTCGTTCCGCGGATCATGGAGCTGCTCTCCGAGCAGGGGATCGACGATGTCGTGGTCACCGTCGGGGGGACGATTCCCTCCGACGATGTCGAGGAGCTCAAGAAGCTCGGGGTGGCCGAGGTGTTCACCCCAGGGGCTCCGACCCAGCAGGCGATCGACTTCATCCGCGGCGCCGTACGCGCCTAGCTGAAGGGGTTTCGAATGCGCCGCCTGTCGCCACGGTCCACAGAACCGATTGACTCGTCAGTCAACCGGGTAATATCTGCCGCCATTCAAGGAATAAATAGGAGGCACAGTTGAAGATCTGCGTCCTGGTCAAAGAGGTGCCGGACGCCGCCGTCGAGAAGCGGATCAATCCTTCGACGGGGCGGATGGACCGCTCAGGGGAAAAGAATCTGAACCCCTACGACACGCATGCGATCGAGGCGGCGATGCAGATCCGCGAGGGCGGATCGGTCGACGTCGAAGAGATCGTCGCGGTCACGATGGGTCCCGAATCCGCCGTGCGTGCGCTGCACAAGGCTGTGTCCCTCGGCGCCGACCGGTCGCTGCACCTGTCCGATGATGCGCTCGCCGGCTCAGATGTAGCCGCCACCGGCTACGCGCTGGCCCAGGCGCTCGAGAAAGGAGCAGCCCGACCTCGTCCTGCTCGGGCAGCAGTCCGACGACGGCGAGTGCTACACGATCGGCGCAGTCGTCGCCGACCACCTGAAGATGCCGTCGCTTACGCAGGTGATCAAGATGGACGTCCAGGACGGCGGCCTGCGCTGCGAGCGTCAGGCCGAGTACGGCTACGACACCGTCCAGGTCGCGATGCCCGCCGTGATCTCGGTCGGCGACGCGATCAACGAGCCCCGCTACCCGTCGCTGAAGGCGATCATGGGCGCGAAGAAGAAGCCGCTCGAGACCGTCGGCGCCGGCGAGGTCGGGATCGACGCGTCGCTCGTCGGCGAGTCCGGGTCGCGCGTACAGTGCGGCGACTTCCACGATCCGCCGGCCAAGGCGTCCGGCCAGATCATCGAGGACGAGGACACCGACGAGACGGTCGAGAAGATCGTCGCCTGGCTTGATGAAAGGAAGCTGATCTAGATGCCGGATGTTCTGGTTTACGTCCTCCATTACGAGGGCGCCTTCAACAAGAACTCGCTCGGCGCGGTGTCCGAGGGCGCAGCGCGCGCGCAGGAGATCGGCGGCGAGTGCCACGCGGTGGTGGTCGGCGGTGACGACCTCACCGACGAGCTGTGCCAGACCCTGGGCGCCTACGGCGCCACGAAGGTATTCCGCGGCAAGGGCCCCGAGGGCCTCGCCCAGCCGGTCGTCGACGTGATGGCGAAGGCGATCGACGACGGCGGCCACGGCTACGCGCTGTTCGGCGGCGGCCTGCTCGGATTCGAGATCGGCGCCGGCCTGGCCGCGCGCAAGCAGGCCGGTGTGACGATGGAGGTCACCGCGGTCCGCGCCGAGGATGGCAAGCTCGTGGCCGAGCGGCCGATCCTCCAGGACTCGAAGATCTCGGTCTCCCGCTACCAGGGCGACCTCGGGATCATCATCGGGCGGATCAACGCGTTCGAGATCAAGCAGGGCGACGGCGGCTCGGCCGAGGTGGTCGACGTCGACATCGATCTGTCGCCGTTCTCGACGCAGGCGACGATGGTGCAGCGCGGTGAGCAGCGCGGCGCCGACGTCGACATCGAGGGTGCCGATGTCCTCGTGGCGGGCGGACGCGGGCTCGGCAAGGCCGAGAACTTCTCGCTCGCCGAGGATCTGGCCAAGGCGTTCGGCGGCAACACGGCCGTCGCGGCGACTCGCGCGGTCGTCGATGCGGGCTGGTACCCGTACGCGGCGCAGATCGGCCAGACCGGGAAGACCGTGTCGCCGAAGCTGTACCTGGCGGCCGGAATCTCGGGCGCGATCCAGCACAAGGTCGGGATGCAGTCCTCGGAGAACATCGTCGCGATCAACAAGGATGCGAACGCGCCGATCTTCGAGTTCTCCGACCTCGGGATCGTCGGCGACCTGAACAAGATCCTCCCCAAGCTCACGGACGCGATCAAGGCGAAGAAGGACTCCTAGGCGATGGCGTCGCTGAACGGTCACCACGCTCCGAGCGAGTACCCGCCGCCGGTCGACTCGATCAAGGAGTTCGTCAAGCGCAAGCTTGACCCCGAGGACGAGCTGATCGAGGTCGGCGTGGCGATCGTCGGCGGCGGCACCGCGGGCCTGGCCTGCGCCAACCGTCTGCTGCAGTTGCTGGGCGACGACCCCGAGCTGTTGGAGAAGCTCGGGGAGGTCCCCGTGGCGGTGATCGAGAAGGCGAAGACGTGCGGCGGGCACAACCTGTCCGGCGCGGTCATGCGGCCAGAGCCGCTCCAGGAGCTGTTCCCCGAGATGTCCCGCGAGGACTGGCGCAAGGAGCACTTCGCCTTCGGCGAGGTGACCAAGGAGTCGGTGTACGTGCTGCCGAGCGCCAAGACCAAGCTCCGGGTCCCGATTCCGATGGTTCCGAACTTCAAGAACCACGGCAACGAGATCGTCTCGGTCGCGGCGCTCGCGCGCTATCAGGCTCGGATGGCCGAGGAGGCCGGCGCCTACATCCTCACCGAGACCTCGGCGACCCAGCTCATCGTCGAGGACGGCCGCGTGGTCGGCGTTCGCTCCGGCGACAAGGGCCGCGGCAAGGACGGCGAGCCGCTGGGCAACTTCGAGCCCGGCACCGACATCAAGGCACGCGCGACCGTGCTCGCGGAGGGCTGCTGGGGCCACCTCACCGGCGCGGCGATCAAGGAGTTCCAGCTCGCCGACGGCCGCGAGCCCCAGGTGTGGGAGCTCGGGGTCAAGGAGGTGTGGAAGGTTCCGAAGCCGCTCGACCGCGTGATCCACACGTTCACGCAGCCGTGGCCGCTGAAGCTGTCCCCCAAGTACGGTCAGCTCGGAGGGACCTGGATGTACCCGATGAAGGACGAGAAGACGGGCGAGGACCTGGTCTCGATCGGGTTCGTGGTCGACCTCAACTACCGCGACTCGACCACCTCGGCCCACGACCTGCTCCAGGCGTTCAAGCTCCACCCGCTGGTCAAGGGCGTGCTCGAGGGCGGAGAGCGCGTCGCCTGGGGCGCCAAGGCGCTGCCGGGCGGCGGCTACTGGTCGATGCCCAAGCTCTCGATGCCGGGCGCGCTGCTGGTCGGCGACGCCGGCGGCATGGTCGACACGGCGGCGCTCAAGGGCGTGCACCACTGCATCCGGTCCGGGATGCTGGCCGCCGAGGCGATCTACCGCTCGCTCAAGACCGGCGAGTCGCTTCAGAGCTACGAGAACGCTGTCGATGAGTCCTCGATCGGCCAGGAGCTCTACCAGGTCCGCAACACCCGCCAGCCCTTCCAGAAGGGGTTCCTGCGGGGCAGCCCGGTGGCGGGCATGTCGATCATGTCCAAGGGCAAGTTCCCGCCCGGGCGCAAGGCCTGGCACCGGGACGACGAGGAGCCGCTGTTCGTCGGCGACACGCGCGAGCGGTACCCCAAGCCCGACAACAAGTACATCTTCGACAAGCTCTCGAGCGTCTACATCAGCGGCAACGCGACCCGCGACGACGCGCCGAACCACATCCGCGTCCACAAGAACGTGCCGCGCGAGATCGCGGAGGGGTGGCGGTGGATGTGCCCGGCCGGCGTCTACGAGATCCCCGATGACGCCCCGGAAGACGGTCCGGTTGACGTGATCGTCAACTACACGAACTGCGTGCAGTGCGGGGCGATCACGGCCAAGGGCGGGCGGCTGACCCCGCCCGAGGGCGGCGACGGGCCCCTGTACACGCTGACCTAGGCGCCCCCGGGCCGCGGACGTTTCCGCCTATGTAGGGAGGCGTACATTCGCCGAGGGGAGGAACTTCCAGGGGACAACGTTGTTCTATGAGTATGAAGCGGTTCTCGATCATTGCCCTGCTTGTGGTTGCCGCCGGCCTCGCGGCCTCGCTCGCCGGTGGGGCGGCGACCGCGTCGGTGCCCAAGGCCCAGCTGCGCAGCTACGTCTGCCAGACCGCTCGCGATCCCGCTACCCGAGGGGTCAGCATCACCGCGGTGATGCGGCCGCTCGCGCACACGCAGCGGCTGTCACTTCGCTTCGACCTGCTCGAGCGCCCGCACAAGCACGGTCCGGCGACGGCCGTGCACTTCGGCGACCTCGGCACCTGGATCTACCCCAAGAACAGGACGCTCGGGCAGCGGCCGGGTGACGTGTGGATCGTCCACCACCCGGTAGCGCAGCTCCAGTTCGCGCCCGCCTTCTACAGGTTCAAGGTCAGCTTCCGCTGGCTCGGCGCCCACAACCACGTGATCGGAACCGCCGTGCGGTACTCGGCCACCTGCTTCCAGCCCGAGCTCCGGCCCGACCTCCAGGTCGTCGCGATCCACATCAGCCCAGCACGAAGAACCCGAAGCGCGACCTCTACTCGGCGGTCATCCGCAACGCCGGCGCCAGCTCGACCGACCAGCCGTTCGAGGTCGAGATCAGCGACGGCAGCGAGTCCGCAGACGCGCGACCGATCCCGGCGCTCGCCGCCCACTCGCGAAGACCGTGGTCAAGTTCGTCGGCCCGCTGTGCAACGCGCAGTCGCCGCCGACCGTCATCGTCGATCCGAACGGACTGATCGACGACTTCAACCGCAACAACAACTCGCTCACCGCCACGTGCCCAGCGTGACGACGGCGGCCGCTAGACTCAACGGTGCTATGAAAACGAGCATTCATCCCGAGTATGTGGAAGCCCACGTGCGCTGCACGTGTGGCAACGAATTCACGACTCGTTCAACAAAAGAAGAGATTCACGTCGAGATCTGCTCCGCCTGCCATCCGTTCTACACGGGCCGTCAGAAGCTTGTGGACACCGGTGGCCGGGTCGAGCGCTTCCAGCGACGGGTGGCGAAGGGCCGCCGCGCGGCCAAGGCCCCGACGGGCGCCTAGCCGATCTGGCGGGGATGCAAGCTGAGGTCGGGAACGGAAGCCTGGCCGCGTCGCCGGCGCCCCTGCCCGACGGCCCGCTGACCGCATCGCGCGATGCGCCGGTCGGCGGTCAGGCGGTGCTCGAGGGCGTGATGATGCGCGGCGTCTCGAACTGGGCGGTCGCCGTGCGCAAGCCGTCGGTGATCGGTCTCGGCGAGATCGCCGTGCAGAGAACGCCGCTGGTCCCGTGGGCCAGGCGGCACCGCATCTACCGCTGGCCGGTCATTCGCGGCGTCGTGGCGCTGGTCGAGTCGCTCGGCATCGGGCTGCGCGCGCTCGGGATCTCCGCGAACGCACAGCTCCCGGAGTCCGAGCAGGAGATCTCGAGCGGGGCCTGGGCGGGAACGGTGATCTTCGCGCTGGTATTCGCGATCGGGCTGTTCTTCGTCGTCCCGGTGGGGCTCACCAGCCTGGTCAAGCAGCAACTCGGGTCCTCGGTGCTGTTCTGGCTCGTGGAGGGCGTGCTCCGCACCGCGATCTTCCTCGGCTATCTGCTGCTGCTCTCGCGCATCAAGGACCTGCGCCGGGTGTTCGAGTACCACGGAGCCGAGCACAAGGTCATCTCCTGCTACGAGGCCTCCGACGAGCTGACGCCGGAGCGGGCCAAGCTCTATTCGCGCCTGCATCCGCGCTGCGGGACGAGCTTTCTGCTGATCGTGATGATCATGGCGATCTTCGTGTTCGCGCCGGTCGGCCTGCCGGCCTGGTGGATCCTCGTTCTGACCCGGATCCTCGGCGTTCCGCTGATCGCGGGCCTTTCCTTCGAGGTCATCAAGTGGGCAGGGCGCAACCGGCGCAAGCGCTGGGTGCGCGCGATCATGTATCCGGGCCTCCAGCTCCAGAAGCTGACCACGCGCGAGCCGGACCTCGATCAGCTCGCGGTGGCGATCGCGGCGCTCGACGCCGTGCTCGAGGTGGAGACGCCCGGCGAGACCTCGGCGCGCGACCTGGTCGGCGTCGAAGTCGTCGCCTGATCCGCGTCCTACACTCGGCTCGCGATGATCGACGAGCTGGTATCCCAGATCGAGACGCGGTTCTCCGAGCTCGAGAGCGAGCTCTCCGACCCGGCCGTGATCGGCGACCGGGAGCGGTTCACCGCGCTCTCGAGGGCCTACCGTGAGCTCGAGCCGGCCGCTCGCCTGGCCGGCGAGTACCGCCGCGTCGCCGATGACGTCGCGGGCGCGCGCGAGCTCCTCGACGAGGGCGGCGACGACCCTGAGCTCCGAGAGCTGCTCGAGACCTCCCGCGAGCGGATCGAGGCGCTCGAGGAGGAGATCCGCTTCGCCATGGTCGAGCGCGACCCGAACGACGACAAGAACGTGATCGTCGAGATCCGCCCGGGTGCGGGCGGCGAGGAGGCGGGCCTGTGGGCCGGCGACCTCTACCGGATGTTCACGCGCTACGCCGAGCGACGCGGGTTCACGGTCGAGCCGCTGTCGATCGGCGACGGGTCCTACACGTTCGCGGTCAAGGGCGACGGCGCCTACTCCGTGTTCAAGTTCGAGGGCGGCACGCACCGCGTGCAACGGGTGCCCGAGACCGAGTCACAGGGCCGGATCCACACCTCGACCGCGACGGTCGCGGTGCTGCCCGAGGCCGAGGACGTGGAGATCGAGATCGATCCGGGCGACCTGCAGGTCGACGTGTACCGCTCCTCGGGCCCCGGCGGGCAGTCGGTCAACACGACCGACTCGGCCGTCCGGATCACGCACAAGCCGACCGGCATGGTCGTCTCCATGCAGGACGAGAAGTCTCAGCTACAGAACCGCGAGCGCGCGATGCGTGTGCTCCGCGCGCGTCTGTACGAGCGGGCGCTGGCCGAGCAGCGGGCGGAGTTGGCCGCGAGCCGCAGCGCCCAGGTCGGGACCGGCGAGCGCGCGGAGAAGATCCGCACTTACAACTTCCAGGAGAAGCGGGTCAAGGACCACCGCATCAACCTGCTCGTGCACAACCTCGACGCGATCCTGCTCGGAGAGCTCGACGAGCTGACCGCGGCGCTCCAGGACGACGAGAAGCGCCGCCGGCTGGCCGAGAAGACCGCGGCGTGACAGCCGCGGGCCGCGGGAGTATCCTCGCGGCCCGAACTGAGGTAGCCCGGAGGTGGGTGTGCGAGGGACCGCGCGGATAGTCGTCTTGATGCTGCTCGGAGGCGGCGTTCTATGCCCGACAGCCGGCGCCAGCGGACCGCTTGGGACGCTGACACAGCTCGGCGGAACGGCCGGGTGTATCTCCTTCGACGGCTCCGGCGGGTGCGTCAAGGGGCGTGCGATCGACCAGCCGGAGTCGCTGGCGATCACGCACGACGGGAAGTTCGCCTACGGCAGCTCGTACGGCATCTCGACCGGCGAGGACGCGCTGAGCGCGTACCAGAGGCTGCCCGGCGGGCAGCTCGTGCAGCTCGGGGGGAAGCCCGGGTGCTTCACCGAGGACGGGGCGCAGGACGGCACCTCCGGAGTCTGCACGGCGGGCAGGACGATCGGCAGCGGCGACGGCACGTCGATCGCGATCAGCCCCGACGATCAGTTCGTCTACGCGGTCAGCCAGGGCGACAGCGGCCCCAGCGGCGTCGCGGTCTTCCGGCGCGACCGAACGACCGGTGCTCTGACCCAGCTCTCAGGGGCCGCAGGCTGCGTGAACCCCGTCGGCGCAGTGCTCTCGGGCTGCGCGGCGGGCCGGATCCTGACGGGGGCGACGGGCATCGTGATCAGCCCCGACGCGCGGGGCCGGTTCGTGTACGTGGCCAGCTACGACGGCAGCCACGTGGGGCTCGCGGTATTCGCGCGGAACGCGTCCACGGGTGCGCTCAGCCAGCTGCCCGGCACGTCGGGGTGTCTGAGCAACGATGGGCTGAGCGAGGCGACCGGACAGCCGTGTGCGAAGCTCAGGGGCATCGACTCGAGCAGCTCGGTTGAGGATCCGGTTCTCAGCCCGGATGGCCGGAACCTCTACTTCTCCGCCTTCCATAAGGGCGGCATCAGCACCACGTCGGGGACGATCGCCCTCGAGCGCAATCCGAGCACCGGGGCGCTCATCCAGCTAGCCGGCACCGCCGGCTGCTTCACCAGCACCGGCACGGGCCCGGATGGATCGCCGTGCACGAAGGTGCGCGCACTTCGCGGTGCCTACGAGACGGCGATCAGCCCGGACGGGGCCAACCTCTACGTCGGCGCGTATGACGCCGACGCGCTCGTCGTGTTCAAGCGGCAGAGCAACGGCACACTCGCCCAGCTCCCCGGCACGCAGGGCTGCATCAGCGCTGACGGCGCCAGCCAGGACGGGCCCAACACCTGCACGGTCGGCCGGGCCGTCTCGCTCATGCAGACGCCCGCCGTCTCCCCGGACGGCCGGACGGTCTACACGGCCGGCTTCGAGACGCAGGGCGCCCTCGGCGTGTTCAGCCGCGATCCGTCGACCGGGGCTTTGACCCAGCTCCCCGGCCTGCCCGGCTGTTTCTCAAATGACGGGGCGAGCGAGGCCGGGTTGAACACGTGCACGCCCGGCCGTGCCCTTGCCGACACCTACGACGTGGTCGTCAGCCCGGACGGGGGAAATGTGTACGCGTCCGGGCAGACCGTGACCGGTGGCGGGTTCGCCGCCTTCGCGCGCCAGACGACGCCCGTGTGCGCGAGCGCGCTCGTCGCGGTCAGGCAGGCAAAGCCAACCTCGATTGCCCTCAGCTGCCGCGACCCGAACGCCGACCCGTTCACTCGCGCCATCCTCGTCAGACCGCTCCACGGGAAGCTCGGCCCGCTGAGCGCCGCCGGCACAGTTCTCTACACGCCGAAGACCTCGTATGTCGGACTCGACCGGATCGTCTTTCGCGCGACCGATGCGACCGGCGCCGGCGGCGTCGCCGTGGTCGTGATCAACGTCTTTCATGACCGGACCAAGCCCCGCTGCAACCACATCGGCGTAGGGCGCGGCCGCGTGGCCGCCTTCCTGCGCCACGGGCTCCCGATGCGCGTCACCTGCTCGCAGGCGGTCAAGCTGACCGCGACGCTCTCGCTCGGCCGGCACCTGGCGAGGAGCGTTGGGATCGCCCGCGCCGGGCTGGTCAAGATCGCCTCCGGCAAGGGCTCGCTGCGCTCGCCCGGCAGGGCAAAGCTGCGGCTCGAGTTCACCCGCGCGGCGCGGCGCGCGCTCGGCCGTGGCAACGTGCGCACGCTGGCCGTCACGATCACCGTGGTGGCGGTCGACCGCGTCGGCAACCGCTCGAGAAAACGGGTCCGGCTGACCCTGAGGTAGGCGCCGGCGGCCGCTACGGTGGGGGCATGCCGGCCACGGTCGGAGACACCCTTCGAGACGCCCAGGCGCGCATCGAGCGAGCCGGCTCGGACACGCCCCGCCTCGACGCCGAGGTCCTGCTCGCCTCGGCGCTTGGGTGCGACCGCGCCGGCCTCGTGCTGCGCCGCGACGAGCCTTTTCCGAACGGCGTCGCCTTCTCGGAGATGGTCGCGCGGCGCTGCGAGCGCGAGCCCGTCGCCTACATCACCGGCGTGAGGGAGTTCCGCCACATCACCCTGCACGTCGACCGGCGGGTCCTGATCCCGCGGCCCGAGACCGAGCTGCTCGTGGAGGTGGGACTCACGCTGGAACGCGGGGCCGCGGTCGTCGACGTCGGCACTGGCAGCGGCGCCGTCGCGCTGGCCTTGAAGGACGAGCGCCCCGATCTCGTCGTCACCGGCTTCGACGTGAGCGACGACTCGCTCGCCGTCGCTCGCGAGAACGCGGCCCGGCTCGGGCTCGACGTGCGCCTCGCCCGCTCGGACCTGCTGGCCCGCCCGGGCGGATACGACGCGATCCTGGCCAACCTCCCGTACGTGGAGGACGGCGCCGAGCTGCCACCGGAGATCGCTCGCTATGAGCCCCGCGGTGCACTGTTCGCGGGCGCTGACGGACTGTCCGTGATCCGGCGCCTCGTCGGGCAGGTCGGCGGCGCGCGCCTGCTCGGCCTCGAGATCGGCCTCGGCCAGGCCGAGGCCGTGGAGGCGATGGTCCGAGCGGCCGGGTTCGCGTCTGTCTGGCGGCTGCGCGACCTGGCCGGCATCGAGCGGGTGGTGGTTGGGCGGCGATGACCGACTCCTCCTCCTCTGAGGCATTTGAGCGCTGCCTCGCGGTCGGTGGTGTCGCGGTGTTCCCGGCCGACACGGTGTACGGGCTGGCCTGCGATCCGGACAACCGGATCGCGGTCGAGCGGCTGTATCTGCTCAAGCGCCGGCCGCTCGACAAGCCCTCGGCGGTGATGTTGTTCGACCTCGAGCTCGCGTTCGCGGCGCTTCCCGAGCTCGGCGCCCGCACGCGCGCCGCGGCCGCGCGGCTGCTCCCGGGCGCCGTGACGTTGCTCGTGGCCAACCCGGGCGGGCGCTTCCCCCTCGCCTGCGGGGACGATCCGGGCACGCTCGGGCTGAGAGTTCCGGACGTTCCCGCGCTCGCCGGGGTGCGCTGGCCGGCGCTCCAGTCGAGCGCCAACCGGGCCGGAGGCGCCGACCCCACCCGTCTCGCCGACGTTCCGCAGCTGATCCGAGACGCCGCCGACCTCGTGATCGACGGGGGCGAGGTTCCGGGAACGCCGTCGACCGTCGTCGACCTCCGCGGCTTCGAGGCCGAGGGCGCCTGGTCGGTGATCCGCTTCGGAGCCGTCGGCGGCGAGGAGCTCGAGGAGGCGCTCGGGCCGCCCGGCTGACCGATTCGCCGGTCTGCCGCCAGCGCCACTGATATCGTCGGAACCCGTGAGCGTCGAGTTGCCGCCCGACTTCTTCAACCGATCGGTCGCCGAGGTGGACCCCGAGATCGCCGAGGTGCTGGCGCTGGAGCTCGAACGCCAGCAGCGCACGCTCGAGATGATCGCCTCGGAGAACTTCGTCCCGGTTTCCGTGCTCGAGTGCCAGGGCTCGGTCCTGACCAACAAGTACGCCGAGGGCTATCCGGGTAAGCGCTACTACGGTGGTTGCGAGTACGTCGATGTGGCGGAGCAGCTGGCCATCGACCGCGCAAAGGAGCTGTTCGGCGCCGAGCACGCCAACGTGCAGCCCCATTCGGGTGCCCAGGCGAACACTGCCGTCTACCACGCTCTGCTGCAGCCGGGCGACACTCTGATGGGACTCGAGCTGGCCCACGGGGGCCACCTGACCCACGGGATGAAGATCAACGTTTCGGGCCGCCTGTACGAAATCGCGCCCTACCAGGTCGAACGAGAGACGAGCCTGATCGACATGGACGAGGTGCGCCGGGTCGCCCTCGAGCGCAAGCCGAAGATGATCCTGGCCGGGTGGTCGGCCTACCCGCGGTTCCTCGATTTCGAGCGATTCCGCGAGATCGCCGACGAGGTCGGCGCGTACCTGATGGTCGACATGGCCCACTTCGCCGGGCTCGTGGCGGTCGGGCTCCACCCTTCACCGGTCCCCTACGCCGACGTCGTCACGACGACGACCCACAAGACGATTGGCGGCGGCCGCGGCGGGATGATCCTCTGCAAGGAGGAGTTCGCCAAGAAGATCAACTCGGCCGTGTTCCCGGGCCAGCAGGGAGGGCCGCTGGAGCACGTGATCGCCGGCAAGGCGGTCGCGCTGCGGATCGCGATGTCCGACGCCTTCCGCGAGCGCCAGGAGCGCACGCTCGCCGGTGCGTCCGCCCTCGCCTCAGAGCTCGTGGCCGCCGGCGGCGGCGTGAACGTACTCACCGGCGGCACCGACGTCCACCTCGTGCTGTGCGACCTGCGCGAGTCCGAGCTCGACGGCCAGCAGGCCGAGGATCGCCTCGCGTCGGTCGGGATCACGGTGAACCGCAACGCGGTCCCGTTCGACCCGCGCCCGCCGGCCGTCTCCTCGGGACTGCGGATCGGCACGCCCGCGCTCGCCACCCGCGGACTCCAGCTCGACGACTTCGTCGAGATCGGCCGGATCATGGGTGCCGCGCTCCAGCCCGGTGAGTTCGAGAGCCGCCGCGCCGAGCTGGCCGCCCGGGCCGAGACGATCGCCGACCGCTACCCGCTCTACGCGGGCCTCGGCGCCCACGTGACGGCGTAGCGCGCTGACTGGGCTTCCCCTCGCGGTGCCCCGTCTGGGCGCGCGATCCGACCGTGCCCTGCGCGCGATCCTCCCCGGCTGACATCCTACGCCCCGACCCATGAGCTACTGGGACGCCGTCTACGCCTTCCTCGCCGCGACGGCGGTGGCGGTACTGCTCACGCCACTCGCCGCGCGCGTCGCATGGCGCGTCGGGGCGATCGCGATGCCGAGCGAGCGTGGTCTGGCCACCCGTTCGACGCCGCTGCTCGGTGGGCTGGCCATCTTCGCCGCCCTGGTCGTCGCGTCCGCGATCTGGATGCCGGACCAGATCCGCCTGCCGCGCACGGCCGGCCGGCTGGGCTCGAGTGGGACCGTCGACACCTGGGAGGTGATCGCCGGGGCGGCGGTGATCACGATTGTCGGCGCGATCGACGACACCTGGGACCTGCGTCCGGTGCTCAAGCTCGCCGGACAGATCGCGGCGGCCGTGATCGCGGTCGACGCCGGGGTCAAGGTGACGGATGTGACGCTGCCCTTTGTCGGGGCGCTCCAGTTCCCCAACACGGGTGGCGTGCTCAGCGCGATCTGGCTCGTCGGGCTGATGAACGTGGTCAACTTCTCCGACGGGGTGGACGGCCTGGCCGCGGGGCTGTGCACGATCGATGGGATCGCCTTCTCGATCATCGCCTTCGACCTCGACGTGACGGGCGCCGCGATCCTCGCCGCGATCACGGCCGGCGCCGCGCTCGGGTTCCTGTTCCACAACTTCCACCCGGCGTCGATCTTCATGGGGGACTCGGGCTCGAACCTGCTCGGCTACCTGCTCGGGGTGGTGGCAGTCGTCGGCTCGCTGAAGACGAATGTGGTCGTCGCCCTGATCGTGCCGCTGATGATCCTCGCCGTGCCCTTCCTCGACACGGGCTTCGTCGTGGCCAAACGGCTCAAGTACCGGCGCAAGCCGTGGTCGGCGGACGCCAACCACTTCCACCACCGGATGGCCCGCATCGGCTTCAGCCAGCGCAAGACGGTCGCCTACCTGTACACGTGGACCGTACTGCTGGCTGGTCTCGCGATCGCGCTGCGGTTCATCCCGTACTCGAATCACCACGGCCACTACCGGGTCGGATGGCTGTTGCTGCTGATCGCGATCGCCCTGGCCGTGATCGCCGCGAGTGTGTACCTCGTCTATGTGCTTGAGATTCTCAAGTTCCGTAATCGCACCGCGCGCGCGATGCGGCGGACCGACCCGGACACCTCAGAGCACCAGATCGACGAGCGCGTCCGGCAGAACCTGGAGACCGGCGAGTTCGACCGCGTGGAATAGTGCCGCCGATGCAGAAGGCCTCCCTCACGGCGCTCGAGGCGTTCACGACCCTCGACGGTTCCCGGATCCGTGAGCTGGCCGGACCGTCGTGGACCGACGCCCGCCACCAGAGCCTGGCCGAGGCGACCGTGCCGCCCGGCGGGGAGACGGCCGAGCACCATCACCCGCGCAGCGAGGAGCTCTACTACTTCGTGTCAGGTTCGGGCCGGATGCGTCTGGGGGACGAGGAGGCCGAGGTGCACGCGGGTGATTGCGTGGTGATCGTGCCGGGGACGCCGCACAAGCTGTGGAACCCGTCGTCCGAGCCCCTCGTACTGCTCTGCTGCTGCGCCCCCGCCTACTCGGACGACGACACCGTGATGACGGGGCGCTGAGCTGAGCGGCCTGACCCGGATCGAGCGGGCCGTGCTCGGCGCGATCGCGGTCGTGACCGTGCTCGCCGGGATCGCGCGCTACGCGAGTGGCGTCTCGGAGGTGCTCGCGTTCGTGCTGGCGACGATCTCGCTGGCCGGCCTCGCCTGGGTCGTGTCGTTCTCGACCGAGCAGGTCGGAAGCCGCCTCGGCCCGGCCGCGACCGGGGTGATGCAGTCGACGCTCGGCAATCTGCCCGAGTTCTTCGTGGTCATCTTCGCCCTGAACGCCGGCGAGCGCGTGGTCGCCGAGACGGCGATCCTCGGCTCGATCCTCGTCAACGCGCTGCTCGTGCTCGGGCTCGTGATCGTCGTCGGGGCGTGGAGGGCTCGCGACGGGATCATGAGATTCAGCGTGCGTCTGCCGAACGACACCGCGACGCTGCTGCTCGTCGCGTCCTTCATCATCGTCCTCATCGGCCTGGCCGACGCGGCGCACGACCCGGCCAGTCACCACACCAAGACGATCTCGATCATCGGCGCCGTGGCGATCCTGATCGTCTACGCCGTCTGGCTCCAGCAGTACCTCCGCACCGACCAGGCGCCTAATGTGGAGCAGCACCGTCGCGGGCCGTCGATGACGGTCAGCCTCGTCCTGCTCGCGATCGCAGGCGGGGCCTCGGCGTTCGTCTCGGACTGGTTCGTCCATGCGCTCCAGCCGACGATCGACACGCTCCACATCTCCCAGGCATTCGCGGGGCTGGTGATCGTCGCGATTGCGGGCAATGCGGTCGAGAACGTGGTCGGCATCGTGCTGGCCTACAAGGGCAACTCCGAGCTCGCGATCTCCGTGGTCAAGAACTCGGTCGCTCAGATCGCCGCCTTCCTGTACCCGCTGCTCGTGCTGGTCTCGCTGCTGACGGCCACGATGCTGACCTTCGCCCTGGCGCCCGTCTACATCGGTGCCCTGCTGTTGACGGCGATCGGGGTGTGGCAGATCACGGGGGACGGCGAGGCGACGGCGTTCGAAGGCGTGGCCCTGGTGGCGACGTTCGTGATCCTGGCGACGGTCGCCGCGTTCGAGTAGGCGGGGGAGACCGTGAGAAACCTCGCCATCTCGGACCCCCGGAGCCGGCAGGGGCGGCTCGGGTCTGCCAGGCAGACTTGATCTCGACTGCTCGCGGGCCGCGGACGGGTTTCCGAGGTTATTGGGGCTATCCGCCGCTCCCGTGGGCCGGAGGCGTGCTCGGGCACCGATTTCGGCGAGGGCCTCGCCGGCCACTCACGAACTTTGGCGTTCTACCTCGACCCGTCCGAGGTGAACCGCCTCAGTCGCCCGGCCGCGCCACGCGCGGCCCAGCGCGCCGCCGCCCGCCCGCGGCGCCGCCCCGCATCGCACCACGCCTGCTATCTTACGTTTACGTAAGAATCAAGTTCGCCGGAAGGCGGGCCAGGGCGACTCACACGTCGACGCCGAGGCCCGGGCCGGCCGCGGAGACCACCTGAGGAGGACACCGCCCTGACGACCTTAGAGGCCCCACGCCAGCGCACGACTCGCCGGTTTGGCGTCCACGCCGAACACAGCTCCTACAAGTGGTGGGCGCTGTCGTGCACGAGCCTCGGGATGCTGCTGGCGACGATCAATTCGGGCACCCTGATCATCGCGCTGCCGGATCTGGAGCGGAGCCTGCACACCAGCCTGCTCGAACTGGTCTGGGTGATCCTCGTGTACATGATCGCCTCGACCGTGCTCGTGCTGAGCGCCGGGCGGCTGTCGGATCAGTTCGGGCGCAAGAAGGCCTACATCGTGGGCTTTCTCGTCTTTGCCGTGGCCTCGCTCGGCGCCGGCTTCGCCGGCAGCGGTACTCAACTGATCGTGTGGCGGATCCTCCAGGGGATCGGCGGCTCGTTCCTGTTCGCCAACGCCGCGGCGATCGTGACCGACTCGTTCCCGCGTGAGCAGCTCGGTCTGGCGATGGGCACCAATACGATGGTGGCCGCGATCGGGCTCGTGATCGGGCCCGTCCTCGGCGGCGCCCTGGTGGCGATCTCCTGGCACTGGGTGTTCTGGTTCAACGTTCCGTTTGCGCTGATCGGGAGCCTCTGGGCCGGTCTTGTGCTGCGCGAGCTGTCCACCCGCGGGGAGGACAAGTCATTCGACGCACTCGGCACGATCACGTTCCTGATCGGGCTCACCGGACTCGTGTTCGGCCTGTCCAAGGGCGGCCTGTCGGGCTGGAACTCGCCGGCCGTGATCGGTGCTCTGATCGCGGCCGTCGTGCTGCTGCCGGCGTTCGTGTGGATCGAGCAGCACCAGCGGGCTCCGATGCTCGACCTGACCATCTTCAAGAACCGGTTGTTCGCCGCTGCCTCGGCCGCCGCGTTCATCAACGGCCTGTCGCGGTTCGCCCTGATGTTCCTGTTCGTGTTCTACTTCCAGGGGGTCCAGGGCGACTCGCCTATTCTCGCCGGCATCAAGCTGGCGCCGCTGGCGCTGGGGATGCTGATCTCCTCGCCGCTGGCCGGGATCTGGGCCGACCGTCGCGGCTCGCGCGGGATGGCGGTGGCCGGGATGCTCGTCGGGGCCCTGGGGCTCGCGCTGATGACCACACTCGGCCGCGGCACCAGCTACTTTGCCGCCGGGAGCTATCTGTTCCTGGTCGGCCTCGGCTCGGGCATGTTCAACTCTCCCAACACGGCAGCGATGATGGGCACCGTCGCTCCGAGCCGCCGCGGGATCGCGGCCGGCGCCCGGGTTCTGGTCCAGAACACCGGCGCGGTGATCTCGATCGCCTTCGTGCTGGCGGTCGTCACCTCTTCGGTACCGAAGACGGTCCTGTTCAAGGTCTTCTCGGGCCTGGCGAACCACATCACCAATACCCAGCTGACGCCGTTCATTGCCAACATGCACACGGCGCTGTGGTGCCTGTCCGCGATCTCGGTGCTCGGCGCCTTTGTCGCGGCCGCGCGCCCGAAGCACGTGGCCGAACCGGGCCCCGAGCAGGCGGCCGCGGTCCCGCAGGCCGAGACGGTGATCTCGTGAGCGCGACCACCGAGCGCTCGCTGCGGATCGGCGAGGTCGCCGAGCAGACCGGCACCACGCCGCGCACGATCCGGTACTACGAGGAGATCGGGCTCCTGCCCGGGGCGGGCGACCGTCCCCAGGGCCAGCACCGCTGCTACACGGCCGCCGACGTCGAGCGGATCAACGAGATCGTGCGGCTGCGCGACCTGCTCGGCCTGTCGCTCGAGCAGCTGCGCCAGCTGCTCGAGGCGGAGACGGCCCGGGCCGAGCTCAAGCGCGAATATCACGAGACCGAGGATCCGGACGCGCGCCGCCGGATCCTCGATCAGGCGCTCGGCCACATCGCCACCCAGCTCGAGCTCGTGCGCGGCCGGCGCCAGGAGCTCGAGCGGCTCGAGGCCGAGCTGATCGATCGCCGGCGGCTGGTCAACAAGAGGCTGCGGGAGCTCTGAGCGTGGCGCTCGAGGGCGTCGACCGGCGGGCGATGACGACGCTGTCGGCGGGACATCTGTTCACCGACATCTCGCAGGGGGCGATCCCGGCAATGCTGCCGTTCCTGGTCGCCACGGACCACCTCAACTACGCCGCCGCCTCCGCGCTCGTGCTCGCCGCGACGATCTCGAGCAGCGTCATCCAGCCGCTGTTCGGACACCTCTCCGACCGGATCTCGCTCCCGTGGCTGATGCCCATCGGCCCCGTGCTCGCCGGCCTGGGCGTGGCGCTGGCCGGCTTCGCGCCCAGTTACGCGCTCACCTTCGCCGCGATCGTAGTCAGCGGGATCGGCGTCGCCGCCTTCCACCCCGAGGGCTCGCGGTTCGCCAACTACGTCTCCGGCGCCCGGCGCGCCAGCGGCATGAGCCTGTTCAGCGTGGGGGGGAACATCGGCTTCGCGCTCGGACCGGTGCTGCTCACGCCGCTGCTGCTCGTCTTCGGCATGCACGGGACCGCGTTCCTGATCATTCCAACCGGCCTGATGGCGCTCGTCCTCGCCCACGAGCTGCCGCGGCTGAGGCAGTTCCGCACCGACGTCGTCGGCGGCCGGGTCCATCGCGGCGACGAGGACGAGGCGTGGGGCCCGTTCGCGCTGCTGTCAGGCGTGATCGCACTGCGCTCGTTCATCTACTTCGGGCTCGTCACATTCATCCCGCTCTACTACGTCCACGTGCTGCACACCGGCAAGGCGCTCGGCAACGCGGCGCTGGCGGCAATGCTGGTCGGCGGGGCCGCCGGGACGCTGGTGGGAGGCCCGCTGGCCGACCGCTTCGGCCGCCGCACGGTGCTGATCGGCTCGATGCTGCTGCTGCCGCCGCTGCTCACGGGCTTTCTCCTCTCGGGACCGGCGCTCGCGCTCGTGTTCGCGGCGCTCGCCGGCGCGGCGACGATCGCCACCTTCGCGGTCACGATCGTGATGGGGCAGGAGTACCTGCCCGGGCGGCTGGGCATGGCGGCCGGCGTCACGATCGGGCTCTCGATCGGCCTCGGCGGGGTCGGGGCACCTCTGCTCGGCGTGCTCGCCGACGCGCACGGCCTGCGTTCGGTTTTCGTCACGATTGCGCTGCTCCCGGTTGGCGCGCTCGCCCTGACGCTGGCGCTGCCGCGCTCGCGCACGACCGCGATCAGAAGCCGCCGCCGGCGCGGGCTCGTGCCGGCCGAGTAGCCGCCCGTCGGCGGGCAGAAATGCCTGCGCATCGCCGTTTTCGGCGCCTCAGAGGGCCTTGGTGAGCAGGATCCAGGCCCAAAGTGACGTAACAATCACCCTGCGGCTCGGTACTTGGTCCTGGAAGCCGATCCGTGGCCTGACATAACTCTCGCATCGGTCTCGGGCGGCTCCGGCATCACCTCGTCCTGCCTAACCAGTGACCCTTTCTAGTCCACGCATCTACCGCTGGCTGCCGCGCCTTGCCGCGCTGGCTGCGGCGTTCGTCGGCCTCGTCAACATGGCTTCGGCGCTGACGCCGAACATCCGCTGGCGCGGCCACCTGCTGCTCAACTTCGAGCCGGTGGAGGCGATGCGGCTGTTCCACGCGCTGGCGCTGCCGGCGGGGACCGCGCTGTTGCTCGTCTCCCCGTACCTGCTCAAGCGCCGGCGCCGCGCCTGGCAGGTCGCGATCGTGCTGATGCTCGCGCTCGGCCTGTTCGACCTGCTCAAGGGCCTCGACTTCGAGGAGACCGCGATCACATGGACCACGGCCGCGGTGCTGCTCGCCGGCGGCGCCGCATTCCAGGTCCGCCACGACCCGATCAGCCTGCGCTCGGCGATCTGGCGGGTGCCGCTGCTGGGACTCGTCGGCGTAACGCTCGCGGCGGTCGCCACGTGGGCCTCCCAGGGCCACCCGTCGCCGGCCACGATCCTGCGCGAGACGGGCGATCTGCTCCAATGGCAGGGCGGCCCGGTCCACTTCCACCATCCGTGGGCGTGGCTTCCGCTCGGCGTGCACGTGATCGAGCTGTGCACGCTGGTGGCGATCGCATACGTGATCTTCCGGCCACTGGCGGCGCCGCGCACGCTGCCCGGCCCCGGCGCCCGCGCTGCGGCGGCTGAGATCGTCCGCGCGCACGGCACCGACACGCTCTCGTTCTTCAAGCTGCGCGGCGACAAGCAGTACTTCTTCACCGAGGACACCGGTGCCTTCGTCGGATACCGGATCGAAAACGGCGTGCTGCTGCTCTCCGGGGACCCCGTCGGCCCGACCGAGGCGTTCCCGCGGCTGCTGCGCGAACTGCGCGCGTTCGGCGAGACGCGCGGGCTGAAGCTCGGGGCCGTCGGCGCGAGCGAGGAGCTCTGCCCGCTCTACGAGGAGCTCGGCCTGCGGACGATCTATCTCGGTGACGAGGCGATCGTGGAGCTCGACAAGTTCTCGCTCGAGGGTCGCGCGATCCGCAAGGTGCGCCAGTCGGTGAGCCGACTCGGTAAGGCCGGCTTCAGCGCCGAGTTGCACGAGCTCCGCGACCTCGACGCCACGACCGTGGCGCACATCGAGGACGTGCTCGAGCGCGGCCGTGAGGGCGCCCCCGAGCGCGGCTTCTCGATGGCGATGGACTCGATCCGAGGCCAGGACGACCACACGACGCTCGTCGTCCTGGCCCGGGACGCCGACCAACAGATACGCGGCGTGCTCCACTTCGTCCCCTGCTATGGCCGCTCGACCGTGTCGCTCTCGTTCATGCGCCGGGACCCGGAAACGCCGAACGGGATGACCGAGTTCCTGGTCGTCAAGGCGGTCGAGCTCCTGCGCGACCGCGGACTGAGCGAGATGTCGCTCAACTTCGCCGCCTTCGCGAGGTGGATCCACAGCCCGGAGAAGACCTCGGAACGGCTGCTCGGCAAGCTGATCGCGCTGGGGAACCCTTTCTTCCAGATCGAGAGCCTGTACCGCTTCAACGCGAAGTTCTTCCCTCGCTGGGAGCCGCGCTACCTGGTCTACGACGGGGCGCTCGGGCTGCCCCGTACCGGCATCGCGGCGCTGTGGGCCGAGGGCCAGCTGTGGAAGCCCGCGCTTCCGCGCACGCGCTGAGACCGGCGTATGAGGCAGCGTTGGCGCTAACCTCGCGCTAACGTTCAGCCTTCTTCCCGACCTGCCGGACTCGGTGGTCGGCAAAAGCGATCTGGGGCTGTTTCCAGGCGACGCCCTCGTTGCCGTGCCAGTACCCTTCGCGCCCCTCCGACCCCTGCTCAGCTTGACCAGCCCTTATCGACACCATGAATACGACCTGCCGTCCGCGCGCGAGAAGCCTCATCGGCACCGCGGCGCGGCTCGCTCTGGGGTTACGCCGTGTCGCTGAGCACTCCGACCGTCTCTGAGTCATCGATGCCGGTGCTCCGATACTTCGATGTCGTGGTGCTCGTTGTGGCGGCGCCGATCATGCTGTTGCTGGGCGTTTCGGCCACCGGCTACGGCATCGCCGCGGGCGTGTGGATCGCGCTGCGGGCTATCGGGGTGGCCGTCGAGCATGTCGCCGACGCCTCAGGGGACGCGCGCAGCCAGGTCGGACTCCGGCTCGGGTACATGCTCGGCCGGCTGTTTGCCCTCGCCATCACCGTGATCCTCGTGCGCAAGGCCGACGGCAAGGACGCCGGCCTGACCGCGCTCGCGGTGATCGTGTTCGCCTTCACCGTCCAGCTGGGGACGTCGGCCCTGACCCGCCCGAGGTCGAAATGAGCAAGGGCCGCAAGCTCTTCCTGGGCATCTTCGCCTTCTACCTCCTGGGCTTCGTCACGCTGATCCTGATCTATGGGTTCACCCAGCACAAGAACAACGAGTTCCAGGTCCAGAACGAGTTCAAGCTCGTCAACTGGGTCGCCCTTGGCGTATTCAGCATCAACCGAGCCGTGCTCTACCTGTTCATCGCCGCGATCCTGACCACGGTCACGATGGTCTACGTGGCGCGGCGGATGCACACACGCCCGAACAAGGTTCAGACCGCGGTGGAGGTGATCTTCTCGCTGATGCGCGACAACATCACGCGCGGGAACATGTCCGACGAGATGGCGGCGAGGTGGTTCCCGTTCCTGGGCGCCCTGTTCCTGTTCATCTGGTACTCGAATCTGATCGGCTACCTCCCGCTGCCGAGCAACACGGAGCAGAAGGTCGCGATCTTCGGCGTACACCTGCCGGCGTTTGCGCTCTACGCCGCCACGGCCAACATCTCGGTGCCGCTGGTGCTCGCTCTGATCGTGTTCATCGCCTTCAACTGGGTGGGGCTCAAGGCACACCACGGCCTGTTCGGGTACGTCAAGAGCCTGATCCCCGAGGGTGTCCATGGCCCGATGCTGATCCTGATCGCGCCGCTGGAGATCATCTCCACGTTCATGCGACTCATATCGCTGACGATCCGACTATTCGCCAACATCCTCGCCGGGCACATGATCATCCTGTTCATGACCGGCGGGCTGGCCGTGATCCTGGGCCTGCAGGCGCTGGGCTGGTTCACGCTCCCGGCCGGGATCCTGATCTACATGTTCGAACTCGGCCTGGTCGCCACGCTGCAGGCATTCATCTTCGCGACCCTGTCCGCCATCTATCTCGGCGGCGCGGTCTCTCACCACTAACCACAAGGAGCTGAGCTCACAGTGCTAACACCAATCCTCCACTTGGCCGCGTCCTCCGGGGTCGGAGCGGGGCTCGGAATCGGCATCGGAGGCGGTCTGGGTGCCCTCGGCGCCGGCGTCGGCATCGGGATCATCTTCGGCAAGGTGATCGAGTCGGTCACCCGCCAGCCCGAGATGCGCGACGAGATCACGAGCATCCAATGGCTCGGATTCGCGCTCACCGAGGCGTGCTTCTTCTACGGGCTCGTGGCGGGCCTGATCTCCTACGTGCTCAAGTAGATGCCGCCCGTGCTGCACACAGCATCCAGCGGCTCGTTCCTGATCACGCCGAACGTCGGCCTGATGATCTGGACGTTGCTCTTGTTCGGGATCTCGATGTACGTCCTGGCCAAGGTCGCGTTCCCGCGGATCTCAGAGGCGCTCGAGCGCAGACAGCACGCGATCGAGGACTCGATCGACGCGGCCGAGCGCACCCGCAGCGAGGCAGACGAGCTGCTCGCCGAGTATCGCGAGCGCCTGAAGGACGCCCGCCAGCAGGCGGAGGAGATCGTCGACCGGGCCCGCAAGGCCGCCGAGGTCCACGAGCGCGACGCGCAGGAGGAGTCCCAGGCCAAGCGCGAGCAGCTGCTGGAGCAGACCCGCCGCGACATCGAGACCGAGACGCGTCGGGCCATCCAGGAGATCCGCCGTGAGGTCGCCGACCTCACGGTGCTGGCGACCGAGAAGGTCACGCGCAAGACCTTGAGCGAGGAGGACCAGCGCCGCCTCGTGCAGGAGGCTCTGGGCGAGCTCGACTTCGCCGCGCTCAGCCCGGGAGGAAGTGAGTAGCGGTGGAAGAGATCGCTCAGGTGTATGCCCGCTCGATGTTCGAGGCCGCCCGCGAGCACGACGTCCTCGACGAGATTCGCGAGCAGCTGGGCCAGTTCGCCGACGCGCTGTCGGAGAACCGGGATCTGGCGGTGTTCTTCTTCTCGCCCTACTTCTCCACCCAGGAGAAGAAGGATGGGCTCGGGCGCGCCGTGAGCGGCGCCAACGAACTGCTCATGAACTTTCTCGAGGCGCTGCTGGAGCGCCACCGGATGCCCGCTATCTTCCGAATCCGCACGCGGTTCGAGAGCCTCTGGGACGAGGAGAACCGGCTGCTTCCCGTCGAGGTGACCAGCGCGGTCAGCCTGGACGAGGGGATTGTCCGAAACATCGGCGATCGGATCCGGGAGCAGACCGGCCGCAACGTAGAGCTCTCCAGCGCGGTCGATCCCGACATCCTCGGGGGAATCGTGCTCAGAGTTGGGAATTTCATCCTGGACGCCTCGATCCGGAACCGTCTGGAACAACTTCGCAAGCAAGTCGCTCAGGCGTAGCTATGAGCGAGCCGCGCCCGTCAAGGAGCAACACCTGATGCAGATCAAGCCCGACGAGATCACCTCAATCCTGAAGAGCCGGATCGAAGGCCTGGACACTTCCAGCGCCGACCTGACCGAGGTCGGGACGGTGCTGTCGGTCGCCGACGGCATCTGCCGCATTCACGGCCTCGAGAACTGCATGTCGTTCGAGATGCTCGAGCTGCCCCACGACGTGACCGGCCTGGCCCTGAACCTCGAGTCGGACAACGTCGGCGCCGTGCTGTTCGGCGACTGGGAGAGGATCAGCGAGGGCGACACCGTCAAGCGGACCAAGCGCCTGCTCGAGATCCCGGTCGGGGACGAGTTGCTGGGCCGGATCGTCGACCCGCTGGGCAACCCGCTTGACGGCAAGGGCGAGATCCATTCCTCCGGCATGCGTCCGGCCGAGCACAAAGCCCCGGGCGTCGTCCAGCGCCAGCCGGTGAGGGAGCCGATGCTCACCGGGCTGAAGGCGATCGACTCGATGATCCCGATCGGCCGCGGCCAGCGCGAGCTGATCATCGGCGACCGCCAGACGGGCAAGACCGCGATCGCCATCGACACAATCATCAACAACCAGGACCGCGACCTGATCTGCGTCTATGTGGCCATCGGGCAGCGCAAGTCGACCGTCGTCGCGCTTGCCAAGACGCTCGAGGAGGCCGGCGCGCTCAAGAACACCATCATCGTGATGGCCGCCGCTGACGAGGCCGCACCGATCAAGTTCCTAGCCCCATACGCCGGGTGCGCGATGGGCGAGTACTTCCTCTATGACGGCCGTGCCGCGCTGGCGATCTACGACGACCTGACCAAGCACGCCTACGCGTACCGCCAGATGTCGCTGCTGCTACGCCGGCCGCCGGGTCGCGAGGCCTACCCGGGCGACGTCTTCTACCTGCACTCGCGGCTGCTCGAGCGCGCGGTCAAGCTCAACGACGACCTCAAGGGCGGGTCACTCACCGCGCTGCCGATCATCGAGACGCAGGCCGGCGACGTCTCGGCGTACATCCCCACCAACGTGATCTCGATCACCGACGGCCAGATCTTTCTCGAGCCGAAGCTGTTCTACTCGGGCGTCCGGCCCGCGATCAACGTCGGTATCTCGGTCTCGCGTGTGGGCGGCAACGCCCAGATCGCCCCGATGCGCAAGGTCGCGGGCCGACTTAAGCTCGAGCTCTCGCAGTACCGCGAGCTCGAGGCCTTCGCCCAGTTCGGCTCCGAGCTCGACCCTGAGACCCAGCGCACCCTGGCCCGCGGCGAGCGTCTGGTCAAGACGCTGAACCAGGCCGAGCGCCGCCCGATGCCGGCCGAGGACCAGGTGGTCCAGATCTATGCCGCCACCAACGGTTACCTCGACCGGATCCTGGTCGAGAAGGTCGGCAAGTTCCTCGAGGGTCTGACCGAGTCGGTGCGCGGCAACGAGCCCGAGCTGCTCAAGAAGATCGCCGGCGGTGACTGGTCAGACGAGACCCAGTCCGGCGTCGAGGAGGCGGTGCAGCGCTACGCCGAGGACTTCGGCTTCGACCTCGACGAGGAGGGTCACCCGCTCGAGGACTCCGAGGACGTGCCGCGCAGCCGGCGCTCGGAGGAGCAGTCCGGCAAAGACAACGAGGAGGAGGCCGAGGCGGCCTAGCGCCGCCTCCGGCCCAGGGGTATGGCGACCTCACAGCGCGACGTTCGCAACCGCATCGGCGCGGTCAAGAACATCCAGAAGATCACGCGGGCGATGGAGATGGTCGCCGCCGCCCGGCTGCGCCGGGCCGAGCAGCGGATCGAGGCATTGCGCCCGTACGCGAGCGCGATCCGCCGGATGACGCGCCAGGCGGCTGAGGCGGCGGGCAGCGTGCCCCGGCTCCCGATCCTCGCTGAGCACGACGAGCTCAGCCGTGTTGGGATCCTGCTCGTCGCCGGCGACCGCGGGCTGGCCGGCGCGTTCAACTCGAACATCATCCGCGCAGGTGTCGCGGCCGGCCGCGAGCACAGTGCCGAGGGGCGCGAGATCGTGTACTTCGCCTCCGGCCGCCGGGTCGCATCGTCGCTGGGCTTCCGTGGCTTCGAGCCCGCCCAAAGCTTCACCGGCTTCACCGATCGCCCCGCCTACGCCGACGCGCGCAACATCGCCGACCGGCTGATGGCCGCCTACATCGACAACGACGTGGATCGGGTGGAGGTTTTCTACAACGGCTACATCTCGCCGATCTCCCAGGAGGTGCGACGCGAGACGCTGCTGCCGCTGCAGCAGGCGACGGTGCTGGCCGACGATTCCGATTCCGAGCCCGAGGGCGACGGATCCGAGCCTGAGCGCCCGGAGAAGCGCGCACTGGTCGAGTACGAGCCCGACCCGGAGGAGATCCTCAAGCGCCTGGTGCCGGACTACGTCGAAGTGTCGATCTACCGGGCGCTGCTCGAGTCGACCGCGTCCGAGCACGGCGCGCGGATGACCTCGATGCGCAACGCATCGGAGAACGCGGGCGAGCTGATCCAGGATCTGACCCTGGAGATGAACCGCGCTCGTCAGGCGGAGATCACGCAGGAGATCATGGAAGTGGTTGCCGGAGCCGAAGGGCTTGCGGGCTAGACCCGAGTAACACCTAGACTGGAGAGCTACATGGCTACGACAACAGAGAGTTCAGAGGGGACCGAGCAGCGCACGGAGAACACGGGCCGGATCGAGGAGATCCAGGGCGTCGTGATCGAGGCCGTGTTCCCGGACAGGCTGCCCGAGATCAACACCGCGATCAAGGTCCGCCGGCCAGCGGCCGCGAGCGCCGAGGAAGACGTCGACATCGCCGCCCACGATGACCCGTGGCTGATCTGCGAGGTGCAGCAGCACCTCGGCGATGACCGCGTCCGGGCGGTCGCGATGGACACCACCGACGGTCTCGCCCGCGGCACCGAGGTAATCGACACCGGCGCGCCGATCACCGTGCCGGTTGGTCCCGAGACGCTGGGCCGGATCTTCAACCTGCTCGGTGAGCCGATCGACCTGGGGGAGCCGATCTCCGCCGATGTCGAGCGCTGGCCGATCCACCGCGACGCGCCGACGGTCGAGGCGCTGACCCCGACCACTGAGATGTTCGAGACCGGGATCAAGGTGATCGACCTGCTCGCGCCGTATGCCAAGGGCGGCAAGGTCGGGCTGTTCGGCGGCGCCGGCGTCGGTAAGACCGTGATCATCCAGGAGCTGATCCACAACCTCGCCCAGGAGCACGGCGGTCTGTCGGCCTTCTGCGGCGTGGGTGAGCGGTCCCGCGAGGGCAACGACCTGTGGCTGGAGATGAAGGAGTCCGGCGTCCTCGACAAGACGATGCTGGTCTTCGGCCAGATGAACGAGCCCCCCGGAGCCCGCATGCGCGTCGCGCTCTCCGGCCTGACGATGGCGGAGTACTTCCGCGATCAGGAGGGCCAGGACGTGCTCCTGTTCATCGACAACATCTTCCGCTTCGTGCAGGCCGGCTCCGAGGTATCTGCGCTGCTCGGACGGATGCCCTCCCAGGTCGGCTACCAGCCCACGCTCGAGTCCGAGATGGGCCAGCTCCAGGAGCGCATCACGTCGACCAGCAAGGGCTCGGTGACCTCGATCCAGGCGATCTACGTGCCGGCCGACGACCTCACCGATCCGGCGCCGGCGTCGGTCTTCGCCCACCTGAACGCGACCACGACGCTTTCCCGCGCGATCTCGGAGAAGGGGATCTATCCGGCCGTCGACCCGCTCGACTCGACCTCGACGATCCTCAAGCCCGAGATCCTCGGTGACGAGCACTTCGCGGTGGCCAACGAGGTCAAGGAGGTGCTCCAGCGCTACAAGGAGCTCCAGGACATCATCGCGATTCTCGGAATCGACGAGCTGTCCGATGAGGACCGGCTCACCGTGGGCCGGGCGCGTAAGCTCGAGCGGTTCCTCTCCCAGCCGTTCCACGTGGCCGAGCAGTTCACGGGCACGGCGGGCGTGTTCGTGCCCGTGGCCGAGTCGATCCGCGGCTTCAAGGAGATCCTCGATGGCAAGCACGACGACATCCCCGAGCGCGCCTTCTTCATGAAGGGCACGATCGACGCGGTGGTCGAGGAAGCCAACAAGGACTAGTGCCCCGGACCAAGTTCCAGGTCGAGGTCCTCACCCCGGAGGGCGAGGTGTTCAATGACGAGGTCGAGATGGTCTCGACCCACACGGCCGCCGGATCGATCGGTGTGCTCGCCAACCACGAGCCCGTGCTGGCGATGCTCGACCCGACCGAGCTGAGGCTCTACACGAGCGAGTCCGAGGTCGTGCGGTTCGCCCAGGCCGAGGGCTACATGCAGATCGCCGAGAACCGGGCACTGCTGCTCGTCGAAGAAGCGCACCCGCCGAACGAGCTCGATTCGGCGGAGCTGCGCGAGCGCGTCCAGCGCGCCGAGCGCGAGCTTGAGAGCGCCGGGGAGGACACCGAGAAGCGCCGCGTCGCCCAGCGCGACAAGGACCGCGCCGAGCAGTTCCTGCGAATCGCCGAGAGCTCTTAGACCGCGCCGGCGGGGGCGCCCTCTTTAGGTCGGATACCTATCCTTGGCGCCGATGCTCGACGAACGGATTCTGGCGGAGCGGCTGATTCGCTACGACACGTCGCGGCCTGATGTGATCGTCGCGGCGGCAGGATTCGTCAAGGGGTGGCTCGAATCCCGTGATATCGAAGTGCGCGATCACGAGCACAACGGGCTGCCCGTGCTGGTCGCCGAGGTCGGGCCGCGCGAGGCTGAGGTGCCGACCGTGGTGTTCCACGGTCATCTCGACGTGGTGCCCGGGCATCCGGACCAGTTCGAGCCCCGGGTCGAGGGCGACCGCCTGATCGGGCGGGGCGCCTACGACATGAAGGGCGGTCTCGCCGTGATGATGTGCGCGCTCAAGGACCTCGAGGGCCAGGAGCGCGTGCGCGTGCGCCTCGTATGCGTTCCCGACGAGGAGTCCGAGGAGCTCGACGAGCGCTCCACCGACGGGTTCGTGGGCCGCGGTCTCGGCGGCGACTTCGCGATCACCGGCGAGCCGACCGACATGCACATCGGGGTCGAGGCCAAGGGCGTGCTGGTGATGCGGATCGAGGTCGAGGGCCGGGCGGCGCACAGCTCGACGCCGTGGCTCGGCGACAACGCGATCCTCAAAGCGGTCGACGTGTTCAGGGCGGTCGAGTCGCTGCCCTTCAGCCGCGAGTCCTCCGAGATGTTCGACCGACCGTCGATCAATCTCGGGCGGATCCAGGGCGGCGACGCGCTCAACAAGGTCCCCGACGCCTGCACGATGGCGGTCGACGTGCGCTACCTGCCCGGCCAGGATCCGGGCGACATTCTCGCGCAGGTCAGGGCGATCCCCGGGATCTCGGTCTCGCGCACGTTCATCCACCCGCCGGTCACTGTGGCGCGGACCAACCCGTTCGTCCGCGCGCTTCGAGACGCTGTCGCGCGCACCAGCCCCGATGCGGAGACGATGAGTGTGGGACGAGACGGAGCGTCGGACGCCGCGGCGTTCATAGAGGCGGGCATCCCTGCGGTCGAGTTCGGGCCGGCCGGGGCGGGTCACCACGGGCCCGAGGAGTTCGTGTCGCTCGCCTCCCTGGCCCGCTACCGCCGCGCGCTCGGCGATTTCATCCGCACGCTCCCGCTGCGGCTAGAGGAGGGGGAGCGCTCGGCCGGCGAGCTGCGGGCGATCGAGGGTGGGCTGGCGTGAAGTTGATCCCCGAATCGCGCGGCGGGATGCTGTGGCGGGCGCTGCTCGGCGCGGTGATCGTCGTCGCCTTCACCGCGGCCGCGACCGCCGTCGCCGGACTGCTCCAGTTCAAGCAGCTGGCCACCGACATCGGCGGTACGCCGGCGATCTCGCACGCCAACGTGACAATCGCCAACCCCGGTAACCCGCAGACGCTTCTCGTGATCGGATCCGATCACCGCGCCGGCGAGCCATTCCGCTCAGCCAACACCGACACGATGATGCTCGTCCGGCTCGACCCGAACTCGTCGACGATCAACGTGCTCTCGGTCCCACGCGACCTCAAGGTGCAGCTGCCGGGCACCGGCGGCACGTACTCATCGAAGATCAACGCCACCTATTCCGTCGGGGGACCGAACCTGCTCGTGAAGGTGCTCAAGACTCAGGTTTTCCGAGGGCTTCAGGTCAACCACATCGTCGACGTCAACTTCGGCGGCTTCGAGGCGCTCGTGAACGCGATCGGCTGCGTTTACACCGACGTCGACCACCGCTACTACAACAACACCGCCTACACGGACTACTCGAGCATCGACATCCAGCCTGGATACCAGAAGCTGTGCGGCGCCGACGCGCTGTCGTTCGTGCGCTTCCGCCACACCGACAACGATCTCGTTCGAAACGCGCGCCAGCAGGCATTCGTCCGCTGGGCCAAGGCGCAGTACGGGGCCTCGGCGCTGATCGCCAACCGCGACAGGCTGCTCAAGATCTTCGGCCAGCACGCCCAGACCGACCACGACCTCCACACCATCGACGGCCTGATCAACCTGTTCAACCTGGTCGCCTTCTCAGCCGGTCACACGATCAAACAGATCAAGTTCCCGGCCGTATTGCAGCCGTGCGGCGGCGGATTCGTCCCGGCGTTCGGCACCCACGCTCCCGTCGGGGTGGCCCCGTGCTTCGTCACCGCGGAGGCGGGCCCGCTCCGGGCGACCTTCCACGCCTTCATGACCCCGACGCACACGCACCCGCACGGCGGCGGCGCGCATCAGAGCGGCGCCAAACCGGCCGCCCCGTCGACCAAGGGCGCGGCCGTCACGGGCGACATCCCGGACGGCAAGGCCCAGGTCGCGGCGCTCGGCGGCGCCGGGATGCAGGTGTACTTCCCGCGCGTGATCGGGGCCGGGTCGCGGTACTGCACCAACGCGACCTGCGCGATCGGACCGGTGGCCAACTCGTATCCCCGCGCGTATCCGATCCGCGACCAGCGCCACCACCTGCATGCGGCCTACCGTCTCACACTCGTGATCAACCCGATCCTCGGTCAGTACTACGGCGTCCAGGGGACGAACTGGCCGAATCCGCCGATCCTCAACGGCATCCACCAGACCAAGACGGTCAACGGCAAGAAGCTCTCGCTCTACACCAACGGCGGCAAGCTCGCGCTCGTCGCCTGGCGCACCCCCCACGGCGTGTACTGGATCTCGAACACGCTGACCGCCGACCTGACCAACGCCCAGATGGTGGCGATCGCCGGGTCGCTGACCGCAGGGTAGGGCGCCGCCACCGCGCCCTGAACTCCCGCCCCCCGCTACCCTCCCGCGGTCTATGGGCGCAGAGCGCGAACCGATCGCCGTCATCGGCACCGGCTACGTCGGCCTCGTCACAGCGGTCGGTTTCGCCGAGCTCGGCTGCGAGGTCTGGTGCGTCGACATCGACGCGGAGAAGATCGCCCGGCTGCGGCGCGGCGACGTGCCGATCTTCGAGCCGGGCCTCGAAGAGGCGATCGCGCGCCACGGCGAACGGCTCCACTTCTCCACCGATCTCGCTCCGGCGCTCGAGCACGCTCGCCTGCTGTTCGTGGCCGTCGGCACGCCGCCGACCTACTCGGGCGATGCCGATCTGTCGGCGGTCAACGCCGTCGTCGACGCGATGCCCGCCTCCGATCGTCACGCGCTGGTGATGAAGTCGACCGTCCCGGTCGGAACGGGCGCCTCGATCAAGCGGATCTTCAGCCAACAGGGCAAGGCCGGCTTCGCCTACGTCTCGTGCCCCGAGTTCCTCAAGGAGGGCTCGGCGCTGCAGGACTTCCGCGAGCCGGACCGCGTCGTGGTCGGTGACGACGGCAACTGGGCGGGCGACGCGGTTGCAGAGCTGTACGCGCCGCTCGGAAGCACGCTGATGCGTACGGACGTCCCCAGCGCTGAGATGATCAAGCTCGCCGCAAACGCGTTCCTGGCGACCAAGATCTCGTTCATCAACGAGATCGCCAATGTGTGCGAGGAGACCGGCGCCAACGTGCTCGAGGTGGCGCGTGGGATGGGTCTCGACGAGCGGATCGGGACCAGCTTCCTCAAGCCCGGGATTGGCTTCGGCGGCTCCTGCTTCCCCAAGGACGTCTCGGCGCTCAAGCAGCTCGCCGGCAACTCGGGCTACCATTTTCAGCTGCTCACCGCCGTGATCGAGGTCAACGAGCTTCAGAAGCGCCGCGTGGTCGGCAAGCTGCAGAAGCACCTAGGCTCGCTGGTCGGCAAGTCCGTGGCGCTCCTCGGTCTGGCCTTCAAGGCGAACACCGACGACATGCGTGAGGCCTCCTCGCTCGTGCTCGCCGCCCGCCTCCAGGCCGACGGCGCCTCCGTCCGAGCCTACGACCCGATCGCCGAGAAGGAGGCGCGCAAGATGATGGGCGGCGTGGATTTCGCGTCCTCGGCACTCGACGCGCTGACCGGCGCCCAGGCGTGCGTGATCGTGACCGAATGGCCGGAGTTCGCCCAGCTCGACTGGAGCGAGGCGGCCGCGCGAATGGCGGGAACCACCGTGATCGACGGTCGCAACTTCCTCGATCCCGAGAAGGTCCGGGCCGCGGGGCTCACGTACGAAGGCATCGGCCGATAGTGGGGCGACTGGAAACGCTTGACGTGTTTGACGCGCGAGAACCGAGGATGGCGAGGACGCAGGAGTCGTGGCGTGGCAGCGCCACGCGAGACTCCGAGGACGAAGCCAGCCGACGGTTCGCAGCCGTCAAACCACGCAAGCGTTTACAGGAGCGCCACTAGTGCAGGCCCTCATCCTGGTCGGGGGTGAGGGTACGCGCCTGCGCCCGCTCACCTCGACCGTTCCCAAGCCGGTGGTGTCGCTGGTCGACCGGCCGTTCATCGCCTACATGCTCGAATGGCTCGGGCGTCACGGTGTCGACGACGTGATCCTTTCGTGCGGGTTCATGGCCGACGGCGTGCGCGGTGTCCTCGGTGACGGGGAGCGGTTCGGGATCCGGCTGCGCTACCTCGAGGAGCCGCGGCCGCTCGGGACCGGCGGCGCGCTCAAGTTCGCGGAGGAGCTCCTCGACGAGCGCTTCTTCATGCTCAACGGTGACGTCCTGACCGACATGGACCTGACCGCGCAGCTCGAGCAGCATGAGCGAACCGGCGCCCGGGCGACGCTCGCGCTCGTGGCGGTGGACGATCCGTCGCGCTACGGCCTCGTCCGCCTGCACGAGGACCGCTCGGTCAAGGAGTTCCTCGAGAAGCCGGGGCCTGAGCAGATCGACACCAACCTGATCAACGCCGGCGCCTACATCCTCGAGCGCGACGTGCTCGACGGGATGGCCCCGGCGGGCACGAACATCTCGATCGAGCGCGAAGTGTTCCCGGCTCTCGTCGGCTCTGGGCTCTACGGCCATGCCTCCGGTGGCTACTGGCTCGACATCGGCACCCCTGAGGGCTATCTGCAGGCGACCTACGACATCCTCGAGGGCAACGTCGACACCGAGATCGGACGGCGTCTGGGCCAGGCCGGGCTGACGCTGACCGAGGGCGGGCGGATCGACGGGCGCCTGGTCGCGCCGGCGCTGGCCGGCGAGGGCTCGGTGGTCGCGGCCGGGGCGATCGTCGGCGGCCGGGCGGTGCTCGGGCCCGGCGTGACCGTGGGGGAGGGCTCGCACGTCGAGGGGTCCGTGCTGCTCGATGGGACGACCGTGGGAGCCCATTCGACGATCCGCGGATCGATCCTCGCCCCGCGCGTGACGATCGGCGACGGGTGCCACATCCAGGGCGGGGTGGTGATCGGCGAGGGAGTAAGAATCGGCTCAGAAAACATCCTGGCGGCCGGCGCGCGTATCTTCCCGGGCGTCGAGTTGCCCAACGGAGCGATCAAGTTTTGAGCATCACCACTGAGCTGGACCGCGAATCGATCGCCGCGATTGACAAGTCGCGCCTGCTCGAGGACATCCTCGGCACGCCGGACCATCTGCGCGACGCGATGTGGCGCGTCGAGTCGGCGGGTCTTGAGCCGCACGACGCCCCCGGTGGACTGATCGTCGCGGGGATGGGTGGATCGGCGATCGGCGGAGCGCTCGCGAGGGCCGCGCTCGGTGACCGCGCGTCGCGTCCGATCGTCCTCGCCCGGGACTACGCGCTGCCGGCCTGGACGACGCCCGACACGACCGTCCTGTGCACGAGCTACTCCGGTGACACCGAGGAGACGCTCGCCGTCTACGAGGCGGCCGGAGCGCTCGGGGCGCGGCGGATCGTGGCGACGACGGGCGGGAAGCTCGCCGAATCGGCGCGGGCCGAGGGCGTTGCAGTGATACCGATCCCGGGCGGCTTCCAGCCCCGTTCCGCAGTCGCCTACCTGTTCGTCGTCGCGCTCGAGGTGGCCGGGATCTGCGGCGCCGGCGAGCAGCTTCACTCCGAGATCGACGTCGCCGCCGCGCACGCCGAGGACCTCGTCGCGAGCTGGGGCCCCGACGCGCCGTCCGACTGCCTGGCCAAGGCGCTCGCGCGCGGCCTGCTGGGCACGATCCCGCAGATCGCCGGCGCCGGGCTGACCGCGCCGATCGCCTATCGGTGGAAGACGCAGCTGAACGAGAACGCCAACATTCCGTGCTTCTCCCACGAGCTGCCCGAGCTCGACCACAACGAGATCGCGGGCTGGGAGGGCGCGCCAGAGGTGGGACGGTTCAGCGCCGTGTTCCTGGACGACTCCGACCTGCACCCGCGAGTCCGCCAGCGGATCGAGCTGACCCGCGGCCTGATCGCCGGGCACGCGGCCGGCACCTACCGGGTCGAGACGATCGGCGAGACCCGGACCGAACGGCTCGTCTCCCTCGTCCTGCTCGGCGACCTCGTGTCCGTCTACCTGGCCGCGCTCCGCGGAGTCGACCCGACGCCGGTCGACGCACTCGATGCGGCTCAAGCGAATGCTCGCGACGGGCTGATCGTCGGGCACGCGGCCGCGACGGTCAGGAGAGGGCGATCCCGCGCTGCTCGTAGAGCCGCCGGTCCGCGGTGGCGAGCAGCTCGTCCACCGTGCTTCCGTCGCGCGGGAAGGTCGCGGTCCCGATCGTCAGATCCCAGTGAGAGCGGAGCTTCAGCGCCCGGCGGCGGACCGGGACCTGCGACGAGATCCGGCTCGTCACCGCGATTGCGCCCTCGGCGCCCTGCTCGGCGAGCAGAAGCCCCATCTCGTCTCCGCCGAGGCGCCCGACCACATCGTCGGCACGAGCGGATTCGCGCAGGAGCCCTGCGGCATTCCTCAGCAACCGGTCACCGGCGCGGTGGCCCTCGGTGTCGTTGACGGCCTTGAGCCCACGCACGTCGACGTAGGCGAGCACGAGCGGCCGGCCGTACCGCCTGGCACGCGCGAGCTCGCGCTCGGCCGCGTCGAGGAAGCCGCGGCGGTTGAGGATGCCAGTCAATGAGTCGGTGAGAGCGGCCGCGCTGACCGCGGCGATCTGGCCGGCCTGGAGGCGCGCGCGGCGACCGGAGCGCAGGGCCGCCGCAGCGCCTAGGGCGGCCAGGGCGAGCGAGACGCCGATCGCCAGCCAGACGAACCCGGGGATGACATTGACGAAGCGCTCGATCACGCTCGCGACATTGTTGCGCGCTCCGGCCGACTGACCGGCCGCCGCGCCGTTGGAATGGCGTGCCGTTCCGGTCGTCGTCCCCGCGAGGCGCGGGCCGGACGCCGTCAGCGTTGGGGCCAGCGTGGCGAGACCCGGCGCGAGCGGTGAGGTGAACACGCCCGCGGCGCCGCCGGAGGCGGCCGTACCACCGGCGGCGCCGCCGCCGAGCGTGGCCGCGAGGGCCGAGGAGAACGAGCCGACGAGCGGGCCGCCGCCGAGCGACGCCGTGGAGCTGAAGGTGTTCGAGTTCGAGCTGCCCGGGGCCGCGGGCGTTGAGCCTCCGGGAGATCGACCGGAGCGGTCGGCGTGCCCGGGCCGGTTGCCGGGGTCGGAGTGCGAGCCGCCAGGGTTCCCGTGCCCGTGCCGGGGCTGCTGCCGGGTTCCGGCCGGTGCCGGTTCCCGTGCCGGTGCCGGTGCCGGTTCCCGTGCCGGTGCCCGTGGTGGTGCCCGGTACCGGTCGGGGTGCCCGTGCCTGTCGTCGTGCCAGTGGGCGTCAGGCCGCGATGCTCGTGGGGATTGCCGCTCGTGCCGGGCTGGTGCGGGTTGCCGCTGGTGCCGGGCGCATGCGGGTTGCCGCCGTTGCCCGGGTCCGCCGGGTGGCCGCCATTGCCCTGATCGCCCGGGTTGCCGCCGTTGCCCTGGTCGCCGGGACCGCCGCCGGGGGGACCGCCGCCGGGGGGACCGCCGCCGGGGGGACCGCCACCGTGAGGACCGCCGCCGCGGCGGACCGCCCCGGGTGATGGCCCCGCCGGGCGGTCCGCCGCCGTGCGGACCGCCGGCGCTGCCGCCGGTCGCTGGCCGTTGGCCGCCGGGATAGCCGCTGGCCGCCGGGCCCTGGTCCGCCGGACTGGCCGCCGGGGGCGCCGGGATAGGCGCCGCCGCCGTGCGGGCTGCCGTGCGTCACCTGCGCGAACGGGCCGTGCGCCCCGGAGCCATGGTCTCCTGGGCGGCCGAGCGCCGCCGTCGCGCCGAGCGACGCGCAACCCAATATTGCGGCGGCGATTCCCGCGCAGATCCCCTTGCTCCGTGCTTTCACTTTGGTCGTTCCCGGACCGGTCTGGTGCCCGCTCCGACTCCGATTCCTTCGGTGGACGTGCTGTGCATCCTAGGGCCTATCGCCGCGGCACGGCCCACACCTAGACAACTGTTCGAGCAGGAATCCCCGCAGATTGGAGGTATATTCGCGGCGCGCCGCCTGGCCGGCGCCGGGTCGATCTTGGCCCAGGTTGCCCCAAACCTTGACACAGGCGTGGTAATGTTTGGCCCGCAATGGATGGACTCACGATCCACGAGGCGGCCGAGACCACGGGCTGGTCCGCACGGATGCTGCGCTACGTCGAGCGCACCGGTCTGGTGACGCCGGCCCGCTCCAAGACCGGCTATCGCCTGTACGGACCGGCCGAGCTTCAGCGGCTCCGCACGCTCAAGGAGCTGCTCGCCGGGTTCGACATTCAGCTGTCCGACGTGGCGTTCGCGTCGCGGCTGGCCCACGACGCGGACCTGCGCGCGGCGGTCGAGAGCTGGCTGGAGGCGCAGCCGCGGCGTCCCGACGATGTCGGCACCGAGGACTGGCTTCGCTTCGAGCAGGAGAAGCACCAGAAGCTGCTTTCTGTCGCCTGAGGATCGAATACCTGGAACCTTGATCATCTCAACTTTGGAGACCTAATGAGCACGACCGCCGCCAAGACCGATTTTAAGGTCGCCGATCTGGAACTCGCCGCCTTCGGGCGCAAGGAGATTCAGCTTGCCGAGCACGAGATGCCCGGGCTGATGGCGACCCGCCGCGAGTACGCCGAGCGCCAGCCGCTGAAGGGCGCCCGCGTGACCGGGTCGCTGCACATGACGATCCAGACCGCGGTGCTGATCGAGACGCTGGTGGCGCTCGGAGCCGAGGTGCGGTGGGCGAGCTGCAACATCTTCTCCACGCAGGACCACGCGGCGGCGGCGGTCGTCGTCGGTCCGGAGGGCACGCCCGAGGACCCGCAGGGCGTCCCGGTGTACGCGTGGAAGGGCGAGACGCTCGAGGAGTACTGGTGGTGCACCGAGCAGGCGCTCAGCTGGACAGACGGCGCCGGCCCCAACATGATCCTCGACGATGGGGGCGACGCCACGCTGCTCGTCCACAAGGGCGTCGAGTACGAGCGCGCCGGCGCGGTCCCGGACCCGGCCGGTGCCGACTCGGATGAGCTTCGGGTCGTGCTCGAACTGCTCGAGCGCACGCTCGCGCAGGATCCGCAGAACTGGACCAAGGTCGCGGCCGAGATCAAGGGCGTGACCGAGGAGACCACGACCGGTGTCCACAGGCTCTACCAGTTCGCCGAGAACGGCACACTGCTGTTCCCCGCGATCAACGTCAATGACTCGGTGACGAAGTCGAAGTTCGACAACAAGTACGGCTGCCGCCATTCGCTGATCGACGGGATCAACCGCGCCACCGACGTGCTGATCGGCGGCAAGATGGCCGTCATCTGCGGTTACGGCGACGTCGGCAAGGGCTGCGCCGACTCGCTGCGCGGCCAGGGCGCGCGCGTCGTGGTCACCGAGATCGATCCGATCTGCGCGCTGCAGGCGGCGATGGACGGTTACCAGGTCTCGACGCTCGAGGACGTGATCGACACCGCCGACATCTTCGTCACCGCGACCGGCAACCGCGACGTGATCACGGCCGACCACATGGCCCGGATGAAGCACCTGGCGATCGTCGGCAACATCGGCCACTTCGACAACGAGATCGACATCGCCGGCCTGACCAAGACCGAGGGCGTGCAGAGGATCAACATCAAGCCGCAGGTCGACCAGTGGGTGTTCGCCGACGGCCACGCGATCCTCGTGCTCTCCGAGGGACGGCTGCTGAACCTCGGCAACGCGACCGGGCACCCGAGCTTCGTGATGTCGAACTCGTTCACCAACCAGGTGATCGCGCAGATCGAGCTCTACGGTCACACCGACATCTACGAGAAGCGGGTCTACACACTGCCCAAGCATCTCGATGAGAAGGTCGCCCGGCTGCACCTCGACGCACTCGGCGCGAGGCTGACCGAGATGACGCCTCAGCAGGCCGCCTATCTCGGCGTTCCGCTCGAGGGGCCGTACAAGCCGGACCACTACCGCTACTAGGAGCCTCGCTCCGGCGCCGATGCCACGGGCGGCCGCACCGGCGCACGAGGTGGCCGACCTGAGTCTGGCCGCCGAAGGCGCTGCGCGGATCGCCTGGGCGTCGGAGCAGATGCCCGTCCTGGGCCAGATCCGGGACCGGTTCGCGCGCGAGCGTCCGCTGGAGGGGAGACGGATCGCGGCCTGCCTGCACGTCACGGCGGAGACCGCCAACCTGCTGCTGACACTGATCGCCGGCGGCGCGCAGGCCGCGCTCTGCTCGGCCAACCCGCTCTCGGCCCAGGACGACGTGGCCGCGGGTCTCGTGCTCGAGCACCGGGTCGGGGTGTGGGCGATGCGCGGCGAGGACCTCGACACGTACGCCTCCCATGTCCGCGCCGCGCTCGCAACCGAGCCGCAGGTGACGATCGACGACGGAGCCGATCTGCTCGTCACCGCGCACGAGGCGGGGGGCGGGCTGGTCGAGGGCCTGATCGGGGGGACCGAGGAGACGACCACGGGCCTCGTTCGTCTGCGCCGCCTGGAGGAGCAGGGCAAGCTCCCCTGCCCGGTGCTCGCGGTCAACGAGGCCCGCACCGAGCGTGCGCTCAACGACCGGCACGGCACCGGCCAGTCGGCGATCGACGGGATCATCCGGGCCAGCCACGTCCTGCTCGCGGGGCAGACGGTCGTGATCGTCGGGTACGGCTGGACCGGGCTGGGAATAGCCGAGCGGGCGCGCGGCGCCGGCGCCGCGGTGATCGTCTGTGAGGTAGACCCGCTGCGCGCACTCGAGGCGCGCATGGCCGGATATCAGGTGATGCCGGCGCTCGCAGGCGGCCGAGCGCGGAGACATTTTCATCACCGTCACCGGCTCGCGCCGGGTGCTCCGCCGCGAGCACTTCGAGCGGATGAAGGACGGCGCGCTGCTCGCCAACGCCGGGCACTTCGACGTCGAGCTCGATCTCGACGAGCTGCGCGACCTCGCCACCGGCGAGGCGCGCCAGGTACGACCGCTGGTCGAGCAGTTCAAGCTCGAGGACGGGAGGCGCCTGAACCTGCTGGCTCGCGGCCGCGTGGTCAACCTCGCCGCCGCTGAAGGTCATCCCGCCGCGGTGATGGACGTGTCGTTCGCGCTCCAGGCGCTGTGCGTGGAGGCGCTCGTCGACGAGCGATTCTGACCTGCCCGCGGGCGTCCAGCCGGTACCTGCCGCGATCGACCGCGAGGTCGGGCACCTGAAGCTCGCGGCGCTCGGCGTTGAGATCGACGAGCCGACCGCCGAGCAGGCGCACTACCGCGAGTCCTGGGGCTGAACGCGGCGGGGTCAGGGACCGAGCTCGGGCGCGCGCGTGCGCCACTAGCTCGCGTCGCCGGTTTCTGAAAGCATCCCGCCATGCCAGTAGCCACGAAAGTGGTCCGCGGGGGTATCGACCTGGGCGGGACGAAGATCGAGGCCGTGATCGTGGATGCGCGCAACAACGTGCTCGGCACCGCGCGCCATTCCACGCCGACCTCCGGCGGTCCAGCCGCGATCGCGCGTCAGCTCGCAGCGGCCGTCGACGAGGCGGCACGCGCGGCCGGCATCGGGGCCTCGGAGCTGAGCGGGGTCGGCGTCGGATCCCCGGGCGTGATCGACGCCGAGGCGGGAACCGTTTCCAGTGCCCGCAACCTGCCCGACTGGGATGGGACGTTTCCGCTCGCGCCGGTGCTCTCCGAGGAGCTCGGCACGCCGGTGTTCGTCGGCAACGACGTGCAGGTCGCGACCGAGGCCGAGTACCGGCTGGGCGCCGGCAAGCCGTACAAGTCGATACTCGGCGTGTTCTGGGGAACCGGCGTCGGCGGCGGCCTCATCCTCGCCGGCAAGCCGTGGACGGACGTGGCGGCGCGGGGGAGATCGGCCACATGGTGGTCAAGATCGACGGCGCGCGCTGCACCTGTGGCCGGAAGGGCTGCCTGGAGGCGTACGCCGGCCGCGGGTCGATGGAGGCGCGCGCGCGGCGGCGCGCTAAGAGGGGACGCAAGACCGACCTGTTCAAGCTGATGGAGGAGCGCGGCCGGACGCGACTGACGAGCGGAATCTGGGCGCACGCGCTCGAGCGCGACGACAAGCTCGCCAAGGAGATCATCGACGAAGCGATCGACGCGCTCGGCGCCGGCGTCGCCTCTGCGATGAACCTGCTCGACGTGGAGGCGGTGGTGATCGGTGGCGGGCTCGGCGTCCGCTTCGGCCAGCCCTACGCGGACCGTATCGCCGAGGCGATGCAGCCACACCTGTTCAACGACCAGCACCCGCCCGATGTGAGGGTTGCGGCGCTCGGTGATCTGGGCGGGGCCGTCGGCGCGGCGCTGCTCGCCCGTCAGGCCCGGCGCTGAGTCGGGCGAGGTTGGGCGGAGCCTTGATGACGGTTCATCGTTGCCAGGTTGCGTCGGACTCTGGCAGGATGACGAAGCGGGCCATTGGTGGCAGAGGGGAAGGAACGCAACAAACGCGGATCAAACGGCAGGAACGCCACGGAGGAGAGAGGATGAATGCGACCGGCGGGGACGATCGCTGAGCGTCCCAGCCTGATCGCCAGGATCGCGGCGCTGGGCGCGCTGGTTGGCGCGCTCGTGCTCGTGTTTCTCGTGCTGTTCACGAGCGGCTCGACCGTACGCGCTGCGCGCGAACTTCCTGGACGCGGGCGGGCTCGTGACCGGCGACGACGTGCTGATCGGCGGGGCCAAGGTCGGCTCGGTGTCGTCGATCGGCCTGACCCCCGACGGGCAGGCCCAGGTGGCGATGGGGCTCGACTCGAACGTCGGGCACATGCCCGACGGAACTGTCGCGCGGATCTACGAGAACTCGCTCTCGGGCATCGCCAACAAGTACGTCGTGCTCGAGCCGGGGACGGGGCCGGGCACGATTCCGGACGGCGGCCTGATCACCTCCGACCACACCTACGCCTCGGTCAACCTCGACCAGCTGTTCGACGCTCTCGATCCACTCACACGGCTCGGTCTGAGCCGCTTCATCCGCGGCCAGGCGGCGAGCATCAACGGGCGCGCGAAGGAGGCGCACAAGACGCTGCTCTACCTGGCGCCGGCGCTGACCAGCACGAGCAACATCACGGCTCAGCTCGCGAAGAGCGAGCCGACGTTCGACAGCCTGCTCGTGCAGGGCGCGCAGGCGATGCGACAGCTCGGCTCGCGGACGCTGCAGCTGACACAGCTGGTCTCCAACACGAACGGGACGACGGCCGCGATCGCGAGTCAGAGCCAGGCGCTGGAAACGGCGCTCACGCTGCTCGGACCGACGCTGAACCACTCGACGGCCACGTTCGCCGGTCTGCGCTCGACGCTTGACGTCCTGAGCCCGCTCGTCGCCGCCTCGATCCCCGCCTCCCGGCACCTGGCCGAGTTCGCCGCCTCGCTCGGGCGGCTGACCACGGCGTCGATCCCGACCGTCGGCAGCCTCAACGCCCTGATCCGGAATCCCTCCGGCGGCGGCGATCTGATCACACTGCTGCACGAGGCCCCGTCTCTGGCCAACACCGCGGCCGCGCGTCTTCCCGCGCCTGATCAAGTCGATGAACGACTCGCAGGCCCAGGTCAACTACTTCCGCGAGTACACGCCGGATGTCGTCGGCGGCGCTGAGCAACCTGGGCCAGATCAGCGGCTACTACGACGCCAACGGGCATTACGCGCGCACGCAACCGTTCTTCGGGGCGTTCGGCGTCAACGGTGCCAACCAGCTCACGAGCCAGTCCGCCGTCGCAGCGCTTCAACGGCCTGCAGACGGCGAAGAACCGCTGCCCCGGTGGCGCCATCCAGCCGTCCCCGGATGGCTCATCGCCGGTCGCGGTGCCCGGGCTGTAACAAGACACTCACCCCCGCGGGCCCATGAGACGACTCGCCTCGATCCTGCTCGCGTTCGTCGCCGTGGTCGGGGTCGCCGCCGTGGTCAGCAGCTCGTCCCGTGGCAGCGGATCGCCTTACGAGGTCCGGGCGATCTTCGACGACGCTGCGTTCGCGGTTCCGGGCGAGGACGTTCGGGTCGCCGGAGCGCCTGTCGGCTCGATCCAAGCGCTCGACGTCTGCACCTCGAGCATGGCCCCGTGCCCGCCCGGGTCGCCCCAGAACAAGGCCGCCGTCACGATCGAGATCGACAACTCGAGCTTCACGCCGTTCTACGCCGACGCCCACTGTTCGATCCGGCCGCAGTCGCTGATCGGCGAGAAGTACGTCGACTGCCTGCCCGGATCGCGGTCGGCGCCGGCGCTACAGAAGATCACCAGCGGGCCGGGCAAGGGCGCGTACCTGCTGCCGCTCGCCAACACCAGCTCGCCGGTCGACTCGGACATCGTCCAGGACATCTCGCAGCAGCCGATCCGGGATCGCTTCGCGCTGATCCTCAATGAGCTGGGCACCGGACTGGCCGCTCGAGGAGAGGACCTGAACGCGGTGATCCGCCGCGCGAATCCGGCCCTCGGGCAGACGGACAAGGTGCTCCAGATCCTTGCCCACGAGAACAAGGTGCTGGCGCGGCTGGCGACCGAGTCAGACACCGTGCTCGCGCCGCTCGCGAAGGCCAAGAACCAGCTGTCCGATTTCATCGTCCAGGCGAACACGTCCTCGGTCGCGAGCGCCGCGCGGGCCAACGACATCTCGCGAACCTTCCAGCTGTTCCCGTCGTTCCTGCGCCAGCTGCGGCCACTCGTCGTTGACCTCGGCAAGCTCGCCGACCAGGGCACGCCGCTGATGGCCACGCTGGCCCAGAGTGCCTCCGCCGTCTCGCGCCAGTTCGAGGAGCTCACGCCATTCGCGAAGGCGGCCCGCCCGGCGCTGATCGATCTCGGGAACAAGTCGGCTCAGTCCCAGCCTGCGCTGGTGGCGACGATCCCGCTCGCCCGCCAGCTCGATCAGCTCGGCACGCAGGCCAAGCCGGCGTCGGCGTCGCTGCGGAAGCTCACGAGCAGCCTCGACCAGACGGGCGCGATCGAGTACCTGATGTCGCTGCTCTACTACGGGGTCGGGGCAACGAACTCGTTCGACAGCCTCGGGCACTACGCCCGGGCCGAGCCGATGGTCGGCGCGTGTGCGGCCTACGTCAAGACGGTGACGCCGGGCTGCTCGGCCAACTTCGCCGGGGCCATCGCGGCGCCTGACGTCGGGACGGTTCCGACCGCGGTCCACGGCCGCCTCGCGCGCGTGGTCAAGGACGCGACCTGGCAGGTCAAGACGCCCACCGCGGGCGTGATGAAGGGCCTGCTCGGATATCTGATCGGTAGTGGCCGGTGAAACGCCGAACCCGACGCGAAACGGGCATGCTCGGCAACCCGATCCTGATCGGTGCGCTGACGGTGCTGGCGACGATCGTCGCGGTCAGCCTCGCCTACCAGGCCAACAACGGGCTTCCGTTCGTCCCTAAGTACAACCTCAACGTCCAGGTCGCCGACGCGAGCGAGCTCACGCACGGGGCCGAGGTGCACATGGGCGGAGCCCTGGTCGGCAACGTGACGACGGTGGACGCCGCGCGAGACGCAGCCGGGAGGCCGATCGCGTTGCTCAAACTCTCCCTCGACAAGACGGTCCAGCCGCTTCCGATCGACTCGCGCTTCGTCGTGCGGCTGAAGGGTGCGATCGGCCTCAAGTACCTCGCGATAACCCTGGGGACGTCGAGCCGCACGTGGCCGAGCGGGGCGACGATCCCTCTGACCCAGTCGAGCGCTGAGGTCGACCTCGACCAGGTCCTGGGGATGTTCGATCCCAAGACGCGCGTGGGCGTGAAGGCCACGACGATCGGGTTCAGCGACGCGCTCGCCGGGCGCGGCTCTGACATCAACAACGCGATCGGAGCCTTCATCCCGCTTGTCACCGACCTCGGCCCCGTGGCGCGCAACCTGTCGTCGCGCAAGACCGATCTCGGCGGCTTCTTCCGCGGCCTCGAGTCGTTCTCGAGCGCGGTGGCCCCGGTGGCCCAGCCCCAGGCCGACCTGTACGTGAACCTCGATACGACGTTCAAGGCGATCGCATCGGTTGCGGTGCCATTCCTGCAGGACTGGATCTCGCAGACGCCGCCGACGTTCAGCACCGTGATCGCCGACAGCCCGAGCCTCCAGGGCTTCCTGCTCAACACGGCCGGCCTGTTCGCAGAACTCCGTCCGGGCTTCGCCACGCTCAACCAGAGCGCGCCGGTGCTCGCCGACGCGTTCGCCGCCGGGGCGAAGAACCTGCCCGGCACGACGGTGCTCAACCAGCAGCTGCTGAGCCTTGCGCAGCACCTCGAGGCGTTTGGGCAGACGCCCGCCGTCAGCGCCGGCCTCGACGCGCCTCACCGTGACGGCGAAGAGCCTGCGCTCGCCGCTTGCGTTCCTCACGCCGGCCCAGTCGGTGTGCAACTACGTGACGATCTTCCTTCGGAACACCAGCAGCACGCTCCAGGAGAAGTTCGGCAACGGGACGGCGCTGCGGTTCAACGTGGTCGTGATCGACGACGTGCTCGGCGGAGAGGGCGTCCCGTCGCAGAAGCCGTACATCAACCCGGTTCCGCCGGGCGGCCCGGGCAACAACGGCGAGAGCGGACCGCTCCACGTCAACCCGTACCCGAACACCGCGGCCCCGGGGCAGGTGCACGAATGTGCGGCCGGCAATGAGCCGTACATGCCGCACGCGGTGATCGGTAATCCGCCCGGCAATCTCGGGACCAAAACCTCGAAGACGACGAGGCCGACGGGATGAGGCGCCGCAAGCCACGAGTCTCCAACATCGGCGCGGGCGTGATCGGCGCGGTCGTGATCGCGATCGCCTGCTACCTCGTGTTCGGCGGCTCGCTCCCGTTCTCCGGCACCCCGTTCCAACTGAAGGCCGTGTTCACCAGCGAGACCGAGCTGCATATCCCGTCGCCCGTGCGGGTCGCGGGCGTCGACGTCGGCGAGGTGACCTCGGTCACCCATATCCGGGGCTCCTCGCAGGACGGCCTGGTAACGATGAGCATCAACAACAACGGCCTCCCGATCCACGCCAACGCGACAGCGAAGATCCGCCCGCGCATCTTCCTCGAGGGCAACTTCTACGTCGATCTGGCGCCGGGCTCGCCGTCGGCACGGGTGCTCTCGACCGGGGCGACGCTGCCCGTGGGCGCCACCTCGGGGCCGGTGCAGCTCGACCGCCTGCTGTCCTCGCTGACCTCGAGCGCGCGCACCAACCTCCAGACGCTGCTGCGCGGCTTCGGCGCGGCCCTCCAGGCACCCTCGACCCCGGCCCAGGACGCGACCCAGGACCCGATCGTCCGCGGCCTGACCGCCGCGCCAGTCGCTCAACCTCTCGCTCAAGTACTCGCCCGACGCCGTTCCAGGCATCGGCGATTGTCAACCAGGCGCTGCTCGGAACCAAGCCGCACGACCTCTCGAAGCGTCGTCTCGGGCAACCCGCAGGTGTTCCAAGGCGCTGGCAGCGAGCGGCACCCAGCTCGCCAGCTTCGTGACCACGTTCAACGCCACGATGGCGGCGCTCGACGCGCGCCAGCAGGAGCTCGCGCAGACGATCGCGCTGCTGCCGCCGTTCCTGCAGTCCGCACGCAGACCTCGGACACCGCGCTCGACGCGCTCGTTCGGCCCGACCAAGGAATTCGCCCGCGCGCTGACTCCCGGGCATCCCGCAGCTCGGCCCGACGATCGCCGCGGGGCTGCCCTGGCTCGAGCAGGCGACGCTGCTGATCTCGCCCCAGGAGCTCGGCGGACTCGTCCACTACCTGACGCCGGCGGTCCAGAACACGGGCGCGACCATCGGCCCGACGATCTCGCTGCTCAACCAGGCCGACCTGCTGGGGCGCTGCTTTGACCACAACATCGTGCCGACCGGTAACGAGGTGATCTCGGATCCACCGATCGCCACCGGCCAGCCGGTCTACCGGGAGCTGTTCCAGAGCGCGGTCGGGCTCGCGGGCGCGGCGCAGAACTTCGACGGCAACGGGCGCTACATCCGCGGCAACGCGGGAGGCGGCGGGACTCGGGTACAGACGCCCCCGCTGGTGGGCGCCGGCCCGGCGTACGGCAACGCGGTCGTGCCGGCGCTCGGGACCCGCCCGGCGTTCGCCGTCGGAGCAAGCCCGCCCCCGCTTCAGCGCGGCGTCGCCTGCTTCCGCAACGCTCCCGCGTCGCTCAACAGCGCGAAGACGGGACCGGGCCCGTGAAACGCGCGATCATCGTCCACCGGCAGGACTTCGTCGCGATCCTCGCGCTCGTCGTCGCGGCGATCGCCGTCGCCGGCTACATCCTTCAGCACCAGCCTTCGTTCGGGCTGGGCAAGAGCTACTACACCGTCAAGGCCCAGTTCGCCAGCGGCGCGGCGGTGACCGCTGGTCAGGGCCAGTCGGTCGACGTCGCCGGGCGTGCAGGTGGGACAGGTCGGCGGCGTCACGCTCCAGGGCGGACGCGCGGTCGTGACGATGAACATCTACAAGAAGTACCAGCCGATCTACCACAACGCCACCGTCTTGCTGCGCCCGCGCACGCCCCTGAAGGACATGTACCTGTCGCTCGACCCGGGTACGTCGAATGCAGGAGCGGTGCCGACCGGCGGAATGCTCTCGGCGGCCAGCACGAATCCCGACATCAACGTCGAGCAGATCCTCTCCACGCTCGACGTCGACACGCGCAACTATCTGCTGCTGCTGCTCGCCGGCGGCGCGCAGGTGTTCCACAACGGCAGCTACACGGTCGCCGCGCCCAGCCCGGCGGCGGTGGCCGCGCTGCGGGGCACGTTCAAGCGCTTCGCGCCGCTGAACCGCGACACGCGCACGTTCACGAGCGCTCCTGAAGGACCGCACGGTCAACATCCGCCGCTCGATCCACAACCTCCAGGAGGTGACCCGGGCGCTCGGTTCGGTCGACGGGAAGCTGACCTCGCTGATCAACTCGTCGAACACCAACTTCTCCGCCATCTCCTCGCAGGACGCGAACCTCGAGCAGGCGCTGACGCTGCTTCCGGGCACGCTCGCCGTGACCACGCCAGACGCTCGGCAAGGTGCAGGCGTTCGCCAACCAGAGCACCCCGGCGCTCCGGGGGCTGGTGCCGTTCGCCCACGCGTTCGGCCCGGCGCTCGCCGCCGCGACGCCGCTGTTCCGCGACACCACGCCGGTGATCCGGAACCAGCTCCGCCCGTTCTCGGTGGCGGTCCAGCCGCTGGCCAAGATCCTCGACCCGGCGTCGGCAAAGCTGAGGGTCGCCACGCCTGCTGCTGATCGCGCTCGGTGAAGGTGCTCAACGCGCTGTTCAACACGCTTGCCTTCCAGCCCCACGGGCGCGCAGAGCTACCTGTTCTGGGGCTCGTGGCTCAGCCACATCGCCAACTCGCTCACGAGCCTCCAGGACGCGCATGGGCTCGATGGTGCGCGGGCTGTTCATGGGCACCTGCAGCCAGTTGCAGCTGTTCGAGGTCGGCCTGGCCAACGCCAATCCGGCGCTGAAACCGCTGCTGGCACTGCTCAACGCGCCGGACTGGAGCACGATCGGTGGAAAGTTCTGCCCGACGGCGGTGATCCCGTGAACAAGCAGGCACCGAGCACGGCTTCGAATCCTGACGATGGTCCTGTTTGCGGCCTCGTGCATCGGCCTGCTCCTGTTCCTGTGGATCTCGTTCGGCGGCTCGGTCCCGTTCGCGCCGCAGGGCTACCGGCTGCAGGCGGAGTTCGACCAGGCCGTCCAGCTGGCGCAGGAATCGGACGTGCGCATCTCCGGCGTCAGCGTCGGCAAGGTCGTCTCGGTCTCACTCGATCGGCACACCGGGCTGACCAAGGCGGTCCTCCAGATCGACAGTCCAAGTACGCGCCGCGGCCCGCCGACACGCGCGCGATCCTGCGCCAGAAGTCGCTGCTGGGCGAGACCTACATCGAGCTCTCGCCGGGTTCGATGAACGGCCCTAAGCTGCCCGACGGCGGCGACGTTGCCCCCGGCGCAGATCGCCCCGACCGTCCAGCTCGACCAGATCCTCTCGACCTTCGACCCGGCGACCCGCAAGGCGTTCTCGACGTGGCTGCCGCAGGAGCGGGATCGCGCTGACCAACCGCGGGCAGGACTTCAACGCCGCCTTCGCCGAGCTGTATCCGTTCGCGACCAACGTCGACAAGGTGCTCAGTGTGATCCGGCGCGACGATGCGGCGACGAGCATGCTGCTGCGCGAGGGCGGGCAGGTGTTCGGCGCGCTCGCCCGTTCGCCCGCCCAGCTCCAGGGGCTGGTCCGCAATTCGAACGCCGTGTTCGCCTCGACGGCCGCACGCGACGCAGGCGCTGGCAGCTGCGATCCGGGCGTTCCCCGCATTCACGGTCGCCACGCGCCTGACGGTGGACCGCGTCCATCGGTTCGCTGCCCTGGCCAAGCCGCTGATCAACGAGCTGCGGCCCGCGGCGGTGCAGCTGACCCCCACGCTTCAGAAAACCGTGATCCTGGCCCCGGAGCTGCTCACGCTGATCGACAACCTCGCGCCGCTGACCCAGGCGTCGAAGACGGGCGTACCGGCGTTCGATCGCTTCCTGACCGTCAGCGTGCCCTGGCTGAGGCGCCTGACGCCGTACCTCGGCAACTTCGTGCCGATCTTCAACTACATCAACACCTACCGCCGCGAGCTCGCCGCGTTCTTCGCCAACAGCTCAGCGGTCTCCGAAGCGACCGGCGCAGAACATCACCCAGACCAAGCTGCTGCACTACCTGCGGATCTCGAACCCGGTCAACCCGGAGACGCTGACCGGCTACCAGCGCCGGCTCGAGAGCAACCGCGGCAACCCGTACATGGCGCCCGGCGGCTACCAGCAGCTGATCAACGGGCTCGTCCGTGTTCGGCAACTACGTGTGCACGGCCAACCCACAACCGAGCATCGGCCCGACGATTCCGGCTAACCTCGTCGCCGACCTCAAGAACGTGTACTACACGACCAAGTCGGGCGGCCCCCGTGCAAGGCTCAGCCGCCCCTCGGCCAGAGCACAACGAACCAAAATCAGACATTCCCGCAACTCAAGCCCTTGCCATGAGTTATAGAGGTGAATCCGCGGAGAGGTTGGGTCGAACGGGGCAGCCCGCTTCGCCGAGGAGAGATGAATCCCCAAGAGCTCAATCCCCTGCCATGAGCACGGCCGGCAGACGGCGGGCCGAACAACTGCCCCAAGTCCTAAAGGAGGACTGATTTGAGACGGAAAGTCACGGCCATCACCGCTGTCTGCATGCTCGTCGGAGCAGCCGCGGCGCTCGCCGCCAACAGCTATGTCGGCACCGTCGATGAGCTTCAGCAAGGGCGCCGGGAGCCCGAAGAAGCCGGTCGCCGTCGGGCTTCAAGCAGACCCTGGTGGCCAACAACACCGACTCGACCAAGGCCGCTGAGGTTCTCATCAACATCAAGACGAAGATCTACGGCCTGAAGTCGAACGCGTCAAGCTTCCCGACTTGTAGCGCCACCAAGATGGAGACGTTGAAGTCCGACTCGTTCTGCCCGAAGAAGTCGAAGTTCGCTCACGGCCTCGTGAACTCGCTGCTCGGCAACCCGAGCCTCGACAAGAGCAGCCGGGTCAAGTGCAACCCCGACCTCGACGTGTTCAACGCCGGCAAGGGCAAGCTGTGGTTCTTCTTCACGACCAGCTCCGCGCTGCAGTGCGCCGGCCTGACGACCGGCGCGACGCCGCCGTACCCCGGCACCGTCAAGCAGCAGGGCAAGTACGAGGTCACGAACGTGCCGCTGCCGCCCGACGTTTCGACGAAGGTCGCCAACCAGCCGAACTTCTACGGCTCGCTGATCAAGGAGACGCTGAACTGGGCCAAGGTCACCACCAAGGTCCACGGCAAGACGGTCGGCAACAACCTGTCCATCGGCTGCCTGCATGGCAAGCGTCCGTGGTCGGTCACGTTCACCTCGACCACCAACGGCAGCAACCGCAGCTCGTCGACGGTCAAGGGCTCGGCGAAGTGCTGATCTGAAGTACCTGTAGGCCAGGCGCCGCCCGCTTTCTGGGGCGGCGCCGGGCGCCGACACGCGGCGTCGCCCACGCGAGGGCGGCGCCGCGTTACGCGTTAAAAGGCGTGGTGCGGCGGTCGGGGAGGGTCCGCCAGGGCGCCTACGCGACCTCGAAGCGCTCGGCCCGCTGGGCCTCGCGCTCGGACTCCGAGAGCATCTGCACGAACAGCCACACGAGCGCGATCCCCATCACGATCGACTGCTCGAGCGCCATCAGCAGGCCGGCCATGTTCTGGTCCTCGCGCGGGCTGAGGCCCCAGTAGTGAGGCTGGTGCTGGTAGAAGGGATAGATCGAGTTGGGGGCGAACGCGAGCACGATGCCGAGGATCCCGACCAGGAGCTTGGTGCTGGTCATGTAGGCGATCGGTCCCATCCCGCCCAGACGCATACGGCTGCGGATCGGTGAGAGCACGTGCCACCAGTACAGGCCGCCGGCCAGCGCGAAGCAGAGGTGCTCGAGCACATGCACGCCGCTGTGGCGCAGAGCGGCGTCGTACATCGCCGGCACGTGCCAGAGCCACATCAGCCCGGCGTAGGCGATCACCGCGAACACCGGGTGGGCGATGAAGCCCGCTCGGCGCTCGGCCACGTTCAGGTGCCGCGTGGCCGGGCGCAGCAGCCCCTTGGTCAGCCCGAGGATGATCAGGATCGGGGCGATGTCGAGCAGCAGGATGTGCTGGAGCATGTGCATCACCATCAGCTGCTCGCCGAGCACGTCGATCGGCGAGACCAGCGCGGCCAGCACCGCGGTCAGGCCGCATGCCGAACAGCAGCAGCCGGCCGGCGCCGGGCGGGTGCGGCTCCCCGGGCTGCCGGGCGCGCCGCCAGGCGCGTCACATACAGGAGCGCCAGCGCCAGGACCAGCAGTAGGACGCCCGGCTCGAACGACCAGGAGATCTGCGGACTCACACCCGCAATTCTCCCAATCGACAAACGGTCGGTGGGGGACTAGTCTGAATCTGCAACGCACATCCATCCTTCCGAGCAAGGAGGTCGGCCGATGCGAATCGAGGTAAAGGGCCGCAATCTGCCCGTTTCCGATGAGCTGAGGGAGCACGTCGCGAAGCGCTTTCGCAAGGTCGCGAGGCAGGTTTCGGAGCTGGCCGAGCTCGAGGTGGAGGTGTTCGAGGAGCGCAACCCGGCGATCGCCGACTCGCAGGTCGCCGAGGCGACGCTGCATCTGAAGGGCGTGACGCTGCGTGCCCGCGACGCCTCGCCGGACATCGTCCACTCGATCAATCTGTGCGCCGACGAGCTCGCGGTGCAGGTCAAGCGCCACCGTGACAAGCGCCGCAAGCGGCGCGAGTCGCGCGCTGCGGCGAGCGTCGAGAGCTCGCCGCCCGAGCTGCCGGAGACACGTCCGCGCGACGTCTCGCCGGCCGCCTGAACACCGCGGTGCTGCGGCAGGGACGCCTGATACTGGCGGTGCTCGCTCTCGCCGCCGCGGCCTCGATGCCCGCTGTCGCACGGGCCGCGAACCTCCGGGTCCGCGGCAACCGGCTCGTCGACGGCCCCGGCTCCGGGCACGTGGTCCAGCTGCGCGGCGTAAACCGCTCCGGCCTCGAGTACGCATGCATCCAGGGGTGGGGTTTCTTCGACAGTCCCCACCCGGACCAGATCGACGACCCGGCGATGATCGCCGCGATGAAGAGCTGGGACATCAACGTCGTCCGCGTCCCGCTCAACGAGGACTGCTGGCTGGGTATAAACACGCCGCCCGGGCGCGGCGGGGCGCCCTACCGGCGGATCGTCGAGCGCTACGTCCACGCGCTGGTCGCCGCTCGACCTCTACGTCGTCCTCGATCTGCACTGTGGCGGCCCCGGGATCGGTGAAGTCGCTGAACATCTTCCGCATGCCGGACGCCGACCACGCGCCGGCGTTCTGGCGCTCGGTCGCGCGCACGTTCAAGCGCAACCACGCGCTGCTCTTCGATCTCTACAACGAGCCCCACGACATCGACTGGAACTGCTGGCGGAACGGCTGCGAGATCCCGGCCAACAATGACTACGGGCCGGAGCCGGCCTACCGAGCCGCCGGGATGCAGCAGCTCGTCGACGCGGTCCGCTCGACGGGCGCCCGCCAGCCGCTGATGCTCGGCGGGGTCAGCTGGTCGCTCGACCTGAGCGGCTGGATCGCGCACGAGCCCCACGATCCGCGGCATCAGCTCGTGGCCAGCGAGCACAACTACGGCGTCCTGGCCCCGTGCGGCGCGCCGTGCCGCGCCGCGGTCCTCGCCACCCATCGCCACGTCCCGATCGTGATGGGCGAGCTCGGCGAGACCGACTGCGCCCAGGGATACATCGACGCGATGATGCCGTGGGCCGACCGGCACGGGATCAGCTACCTGGGCTGGGCCTGGGACGCGCATGGCGGCTGGACGTGCAGGGGCGGCCCCTCGCTGATCACCAGCTACGACGGGACTCCGACGCCCTTCGGCGTTGGGCTTCGAGACCATTTCCGGGCGCTGGGAGTGCCGTTCAGGCCGTGAGCGCGATCTGCCGATAACGCCACAGTCGTGCACGGCCGTGGGCCGCCCGATGGCCTTCGGAATCGCTTAGAAACCCCCCGAGAACCACTGCTACGCTAAGCCAATGTCCTTCCTGGACCGCGCGCTTCGCATGGGCGAGGCGAAGAAGTTCAAGACCTACGAACAGCGCGTCGCCCGGATCAACGGGTTCGAGGGCGAGCTCGAGCATTACACCGATGCCGAGCTGAGGGAGGCTGCCGACGAGCTGCGCAACCGCGCCCGCGGCGGCGAGTCGCTCGACGATCTGCTGTTCGAGTGCTTCGCGCTTGTGCGCGAGGCAGGCAGGCGCTCGATGGGGATGCGGCATTTCGATGTGCAGCTGATCGGCGGCATGGTGCTCCACGACGGCGCGATCGCCGAGATGAAGACCGGCGAGGGCAAGACGCTGACCGCGACGCTCGCCGTCGTGCTCAACTCCCTGGGCGGCCGCGGCGTCCACGTCGTGACCGTCAACGACTACCTGGCCCGCCGCGACGCGATGTGGATGAAGCCGATCTACGACATGCTCGGCGTCAACGTCGGCGTGCTGCAGAACATGCAGCCCTACGAGGAGAAGCGCGACGCCTACGCCGCCGACGTGACCTACGGCACGAACTCGGAGTTCGGCTTCGACTACCTGCGCGACAACATGGCGACCTCGCTCGACGAGAAGGTCCAGCACGGCGGGCGCCCCAAGCCGGAGGAGGGCAAGTCGCCCTACCACACGTTCGCGATCGTCGACGAGGTCGACAACATCCTGATCGACGAGGCGCGCACGCCGCTGATCATCTCCGGGGCGCCCGAGCAGGCCGCCGACCTGTATGCCAAGTTCGCCAAGCTGGCTCCGCAGCTGCAGCCCGGCAAGACGCCCGACGGCATGGATCCGCGGATGAAGAAGGAGTTCGTGGCCGACTTCGACTACGAGTTCGAGGAGAAGCACAAGACGATCGCCGTGACCGAGCAGGGCGTCGGCAAGGCCGAGCGCTTCCTCGGCATCGACCACCTCTACCGGGCCGAGAACGGCCACCTCGTCAACCATCTGATCCAGTCGCTGAAGGCGCGAGTCGCTGTACAAGAAGGACGTCGACTACGCGGTGATCGACGGCGAGGTCAAGATCATCGACGAGTTCACCGGCCGGATCCTCGAGGGCCGCCGCTGGTCGGAGGGCTTGCACCAGGCGGTCGAGGCCAAGGAGGGCGTGCGCGTCCAGGAGGAGAACCAGACGCTGGCCACGATCACGCTTCAGAACTACTTCCGCATGTACGACAAGCTCGCGGGCATGACCGGAACGGCCCTGACCGAGGCGACCGAGTTCATGAAGATCTACAAGCTGGCGGTCGTCCAGATCCCGACCAACCAGCCGATGGTCCGCAAGGACAGCAACGACCAGGTCTACAAGACCAAGGACGGCAAGTGGAGCGCTGTCGTGCGCGAGATCGAGGAGTGCCACGGGAAGGGCCAGCCGGTGCTCGTCGGAACGATCTCGGTGGAGGTCTCCGAGCTGCTCTCGCAGAGCCTCACCCGCAAGGGGATCAAGCACACCGTGCTCAACGCCAAGCCCGAGCACGCCGAGCGCGAGGGCGAGACGATCGCCGAAGCCGGTGCTCCCGGCGCGGTGACGATCGCCACGAACATGGCCGGCCGCGGTGTCGACATCAAGCTCGGCGGCAATCCCGAGCATCTGGCCCGGCTCGAGGTGGCCAAGCTCGGCCTGCAGCCCGGCATGCCGGACTACGACGAGCACTACGAGAAGGTGCTTCCGGAGATCGAGCGGCGGCTCGAGGCCAGCCGCGAGGAGGTGCTCGAGGCCGGCGGCCTGTACATCATCGGCACCGAGCGCCACGAGTCGCGGCGGATCGACAACCAGCTCCGCGGCCGCGCCGGACGCCAGGGCGACCCCGGGCGAGTCGCGCTTCTTCCTCTCCGCCCAGGACGACCTCGTCCGGCTGTTCGCGGGCGAGCGGATCTACAAGATCCTCGACCGGCTCGGCACGACCGACGACGAGGGCAACGAGGAGCCGATCGAGGCCGGGATGCTCTCCAAGCAGATCGAGAAGGCGCAGCGCAAGGTCGAGGAGCAGCACTTCCTGATGCGCAAGCACACGCTCGAGTACGACGACGTGCTCAACCAGCAGCGCGAGGTGATCTACACCTACCGCGACGAGGTGCTCGAGGGCCGCGACATGAGCGATGCGGCGCGCGAGGAGGTCGTCGAGCCTGATCCAGCGGCTCGTCGACGAGTACACGGCCGGCGACTTCGTCGAGGACTGGGACGTGGACGGGCTGCTGCGCCGCGTGGAGGAGATCTTCACCCCGAGCGAGGCGATCGCCGGCATCGACCCCCGGACGGTCGATCGCGAGGACCTGACCACGCGCCTCCAGGAGGAGGCGCTGGCCCAGTACGACCGGCGCGAGCAGGAGCTCGGGGCGGAGCTGATGCGCGCGCTCGAGCGCTTCCTGCTGCTGCAGATCATCGACCAGCGCTGGCGCGAGCACCTGTACGACATGGACTACCTGCGCGAGGGGATCCACCTGCGCGGCTTCGCCCAGATCGAGCCGCTCGTCGCCTACAAGAACGAGGCGTTCGACCTGTTCCGCGACCTGATGAACAGCGTCTGGGGCGACTTCGCGCGGATGATCTTCCACGTCGAGGTGACGATCGAGGGCGAGGAGGGCGCGGCCCAGCCGCCCGCCACGCGGCGGCCGAGCGCGAGCTCGAGCTCATCGACCGGCAACCGCAACGTGACCTACTCGGGCGGCGGAACGGCTCAGCCAAGCGCGCTCGCGATGGCCGCGGCGAGCGCCGGCGCGGGCGAGGCTGGCGGCTACGGTGAGGACGATCCGCCGCCGCCGCCGGTCGTCGAGCAGCGCCGTGTCGACGAGACCGAGCAGATCGGGCGCAACGACCCGTGCTGGTGCGGGAGCGGCAAGAAGTACAAGAAGTGCCACGGTGCCTAGCCGGCCATGAGCGCCGCCGACGGTGTTCGCGTCTCCGATGAGGACCGCGAACGGGCTGCGGCTGAGATCCGCGAGCACTACGCCGCCGGCCGCCTGAACGAGGACGAGCTCAGCGACCGGCTGAGCGCCGTCTACAGCGCGCGGACGGGCACCGAGCTAGCGGCGGTTCGGACCGACCTGCCGGCGCTGCCGGCCAACGAGCGGGCCGAGCTCGCCCGCCGCCGCAGCCAGCTGCAGCGAAGGCTGCTCCAGGAGGCGGGAGGCGGGGTCGGGGCGTTTCGTGGTCTGCACGGCGATCTGGGTCGCAGCTGGCGCTGTCGGCCCGTTCTGGCCGATCTGGGTCGCGCTCATCGCCCTGATCCCGCTGCTGCGCAACGGCTGGCGGCTGTATGGGCCGTCGCCCGAGATCGACCGCGTCGAGGCGGAGCTGGCCAGGCGCCAGCGGCAGCGCAGCCACCATGGCTCACGCCCGCACAACCGCCGCCGTCACGGCGGCGGCCGCCGCCTCTGATCTGCGAGGATCACGCCCGTAGGGCACAACTGCACGAGGAGAGCTGCCATGAGAAGGATCCGGGGCCCACGCCTGACGTATGCCAACGTGATGTCGACGATCGCGGTCATGCTCGCGCTCGGAGGCACGAGCTACGCGGCGTTCAATCTGCCGAACAACTCGGTCACGAGCAAGAAGATCAAGGACGGTGCCGTGCACACGAGCGACCTGGCGAACGGCGCGGTGACGAGCAAGAAGCTGGCGGGCAATGCGGTTACGACCTCGAAGATCGCCAACGCCGCGGTTACCGGGACGAAGCTCGCCGCCGCTCGGTCACCGGGACCAATCTCGCCCCGGCCTCGGTCACCGAGTCAAACGTCGTCCCCGGGTCGCTGACCGGCGCGGCGTTCCAATGCGCCGCCGGCGACGAGGGCCTCGACAACCGCCACGAGTGCTTCTTCGCGCTCACGGCCAGCGGCCCAACGTGGGCCGAAGCGGTCGCGAGGTGCCGCGCCCGCGGCGCAACGCCGGCAACGCTCGCCTCGCCGGCCGAGATCGAGGCGGCCGCCGCGGGGGGCGGAAGCCCGTTCAGCGACCGGCACCTTCTGGACGAGCCAGATCGCCGTGGGCGCGTCCCCGTTCACGAACTCCACCGCTTACGCTGCGGAGGTCAACAGCGGCAGCATCGTCGCGCTGATCCCCGAGCCGGTCAACAGCCCAACCATCATCGTCCCGTCGATCGCCTGCGTCTACCACGCGGCCGACGAGTCCTAGAGGGTCACGGACCATCGGCGCGCGGGTGCGCTGCTAGCCTGCGCGTCGATGGCCACCGCCTCCTCAGAGCCGCTCTCCCAGCGTCTCGCGGCAATCCGCGAACAGCTCAAGCTGCTCGCGGACTATCTTTGACCCAGCTGCAGCTGAGCGAGCGCTCCGATGCGCTCGAAAAGGAGATGGGCGAGCCGGGCTTCTGGGAGAACCAGGAGCGTGCGGCCCTGCTCAGCGCCGAGCACGCGCGCACGAGCCGCAAGCTGTCGATGTTCCGCGAGCTCGAGCGGGACGTCGAGGATCTCGAGCCGCTGGCCGAGCTCGCGGAGGAGGATCCGGAGATCGCGGCGGAGCTCGAGGAGCAGATCCACGCCGTGCAGAGTCGCCTCGACGCGCTCGAGGAGGAGCGGATGTTCGCCGGACCCTACGACTCCGGTGACGCGCTGGTGACGATCAACGCCGGCGCCGGCGGGACAGACGCCCAGGATTGGGCCGAGATGGTGCTGCGGATGGAGATGCGCTGGGCCGAGAAGCGCGGGTTCGCGGTCGAGCTGCTCGAGGCCTCGCCGGGGGAGGAGGCGGGGATCAAGTCCGCGACCTTCCTCGTCAAGGGCGAGAACGCCTACGGCCTCTACGGCAGCGAGAAGGGAGTCCACCGGCTCGTGCGCCTGTCCCCGTTCGACGCGGCGCACCGGAGACAGACCAGCTTTGCGGGCGTCGAGGTCTCGCCCGTGGTCCCGGAGGCGGCGGGCGTCGAGATCGACGAGGACGACCTTCAGATCGACACCTATCGCGCCAGTGGCGCCGGCGGGCAGCACGTGAACAAGACCGACTCAGCGGTGCGGATCACGCATCGGCCGACGGGCATAGTCGTGCAGTGCCAGAACGAGCGCTCGCAGTCATCGAACAAGGCGGAGGCGATGACGATGCTGCGCTCCAAGCTGCTCGAGCTCGAGGAGCGTAAGCGCCGCGAGGAGATCGCACGCGAGAAGGGGGAGGCCCAGGACGTGAACTTCGGCTCGCAGATCCGCTCCTACGTGCTGCACCCGTACACGATGGTCAAGGACCACAGGACCGATTTCGAGATGGGCGACGCCAACCGCGTGCTCGACGGCGACCTCGATGGCTTCGTGCACGCCTACCTGCACGCCGCTGCGCGATGAGCCCGCCCGAGATCGATCCCCGCGAGCTCTCAGGCGGTCCCGGGGCCGCCTCGGACGGCGAGCCCGAGCCCCGGCCGGTCACCCAGCGCGAGCCGCCCGCCCAGCCGTCGGCGCCCTATCTCGAGGCCGTGACTGCGTACGGGTTCCGCGGCTCGACCCGCTTCCACGTCCCCGGCCACAAGGGAGGGGCCGGAGCCGATCCGGGACTGCAGACGGCGCTCGGGCCGCGAGCGCTGCTGCTCGACGTGCCCCAGGACATCGAGGGCATCGACGTCGGGCCGGCGCCGACGCCGTACGACCGGGCCGAGGAGCTCGCCGCGGAGGCATACGGCGCCGCTCGGACCTGGTTTCTCACCAACGGCGCCTCCCAGGGCAACCACGCCCTGTGCCTCGCGCTCGCGGGCCCCGGCCAGCGCGTCGTGCTCCAGCGCAACTCGCACGCGAGCCTGATCGACGGGCTCGTACTCAGCGGCGGTCTGGCGACGTTCGTGGCGCCCGAGTACGACTCCGAGCTCGGGATGGCCCACGGGGTCACCCCGGAGGCGCTCGAACGCGTCCTGCACAGAGCTCCGGAGGCGCGTTCGGCGTTCATCGTCTCGCCCACCTACTACGGGATGGCGGCCGACGTGGAGGGATGCGCCGAGGTCGCCCACGGGGCCGGCGCGGCGCTGATCGTCGACAACGCCTGGGGCGCGCATTTCGGCTTCCATCCCGCGCTCCCGCAGTCGCCGCTGCGTCTCGGCGCCGATGCGATGGTCGCCTCCACCCACAAGATCGTGGGCAGCCTCACGCAGTCGGCGATGCTGCTCGTTGCGGACAGCGAGCGGATCGACGCCGGCGCCGTCGGGCGTGCGGTCCGGCTCGTCCGCTCAACGAGCCCGAGCTCGCTGCTGATGGCCTCGCTCGACGCCGCCCGCCGCCATCTGGCCATACACGGTGAGGCGCTGCTCGAGCGGACAATCGAAGCGTCGGCCCGAGCTCGGGCGGCGATCGACGCCGTGCCGGGCTGCGCGGTTGTCAACGAGGGCTTCGTCGGTCGGCCGGGAATCGCCGGCTGGGACCCGCTGAGGATCGTGATCGACGTGCGGGGGACCGGCTGCACCGGCTACGAGCTCGCCGCCGCGCTGCGATCGGCGTATGACATCTACATCGAGCTGGCGACCCATGCGACGCTGGTGCTCGTGCTCGGCATCGCACAGCCGGTCGAGCCGTTGGAGCGGCTGGCGCACGATTTCGCGGAGACGGTACGGCGGATGTCGCGGCCGGGCGTCTCACCGGCGCTGGCGCGGCCTCCCGCGGCGCTCGAGCACGAAACGGCGATTTCGCCCCGCGACGCCTTCCTCGGCACCAGCGAGGCTGTCCCCGTCGACGAGGCGGTGGGCCGGATCTCGTGCGAGTCGATCGCGGGCTACCCGCCCGGCGTCCCCGCGTTGCTGCCCGGGGAGCGGATCACCGCGGAGCTGATCGCCTACCTGCGCGAGCTGACCGCGGCCGGGGCACGGCTGCACGGCGCGGCCGACCCGACGTTCGAGACCGTCCGGGTCCTGGTGCGGAGCGAGTCCGGTTCCGGGCCCGCGGCCGCGCCCGCCGACGGAGCCTCCGCCGGCGTTTAGCAGCGCAGGTGCCCGAGCCCCCGAGGGCCCGGGCACCCACACCGATCTACTTCACAACGACCGTCCCGTGCATGAACGGGTGGATCAGGCACACGAAGTGATACGTGCCCGCCTGCGTGAACTTGATCTGTCCGGAGGCCGCGTTCGGCGTGCCGGAGTCTCGATCGAGCGCACCCGTGTTGGCGAACCCGTTTCCGTGGCTCGTCGCGTTCAGCTGGATCGTCCCGGGCGGGTCACTCGGGTACGCGGCGATCGGGCTCGCGGCCGGACCGGCGAACGAGTTGGCCAGGGGCGTCAGATACGAGACCGGACCAAACGACGCGGTGTGCGTCTCTCGCGTGTCCTTCGACATCGAGAACTTCACCGTCGTCCCGGTCTTGACCGTCAGCTTGCCCGGGAACATCGCGAACACCTCTAGGCCACCGGGGCCTGAGGCGCCGACGCTGATCTTGTTGCCGCTGACCTTCGTCTTGTCGACCGTCTTGGCCTCCTTGACGTAGGCAGCCTGCTCCTTGGCCAGCGTCTTGCGGTCGGCCGCGGCGCTCGGAATCGCCCGGCCACTCTTCTTCACCACGACGTAGCCGATCATTCCGTAGTGGACGTCGCAGTAGTACTTGTAGACGCCGGGTTTGGTGAACCTCAGCGAGAACGGCTTGCCCTTCGGCGACAGCGGCAGACCCGAGTCGGCTCGCGCTGAGCCGTCATAGGTCGTGCCACCCGTGCGTGCGAACAGCGCCGGGTTGAACCCGATCCCCGGCACCTTCCCGTTGAACCAGAACGGGTTGCCGGCGAAGTCGTTCACACCGGTCACGATCTTGCCCGGCACGAACAGCGGCAGATCCGCCCCGCCCTTGGCGGGGAAGTCGACCGAGTGAAAGCCGGCACCCTGGGACGCCTTGTCCCAGACGACCGTGTCACCGACGTGGACCGTGACCCGGTTGACCAGGAAGTTGTCCACCCCGGCGCCGTACTTCTTGCTGATGCCGTTCTGCCACTTGGCGGGGCCACCGGCGTAGACCTTCTTGGTGGCGGCTGCCGCACCGGCTGGCAGAGCCGTCGTGGCGAGCGCCGCGCAGGCGATCGCCACCCCAATAACTCTCTTCATAACACCCCCAGGGAGTTGATTTTCCGCGCAACCAACTTCCCGGCCAAACGGTTGCGCCACGCACCCTACTACGCGACGGCGATGCCTGCGGGGGCTGGGGCTGGCCCCGAGCCGCGCTGGGCACCCCCGACTACCGGCAACTGCCTCCGGGCAATGGAAATGCGGCGCCCGGGACCGGCCCGAGCGCCGCACCAGCTCATTTCGTGACGATGATCGTCCCGTGCATGTTGTTGTGGATCAGGCAGATGAAGTGGTAGACGCCAGGCGTCGAGAACTTGATCTTGCCCAATGCACCAATTGTCGGCGTGCCGGGATCGCGGTCGATCAGGCCGATGTTGGCGAAGCCGTTCCCGTGTGACGTCGGGGTCAGAAGGATCGGCATCGTCTTGCTGCTGGGATAGACACCCTCAGCGGTCGGCCCGGGCGGGCCGAACAGGTTGTTCGACAGCTTGAAGATGTACTTCTTCGGGCCGAACGTGGCCGTGTGCACCTCGCGCGAGCCGCGCGGGATCGAGAACGTGACCACGGTTCCCGCCTTGACCTTCAACGACGACGGGAAGATGTGGAGCAACTCGATTCCGCTTCCGTTCGTACCGCCGACCTGCACATGGTTCTTCGGCACTTTCGGCGTGGACACCTTCTTGATCGCCGCGAGGTCGGTCGAGACCTGATTCTTGAGCGCCGTGGCGTCCTGAGCCGCCGACGGAATCGACTGACCCGTGGGCTTGACGACGATCTCGCCGGACATGAAGGGGTGGATGTCGCAGAAGAACCTGTACGTGCCCGCCTTGGTGAACACCACGTTCAGCGGCTTCGGCGCTCCGTTGCCGGACGGCAGGCCGCTGTCGATCCGGGTCGTACCGTCATACGTGGTCGGGCCCTGAGGCGCGAACAGCGCCGGGTTCAAACCAATGCTCGGCTTGCCGTTGAACCAGAACAGCTTGCCGGCCGGGTCCTTGACGCCCTTGACCTTCCCACTCGGAAGGATCAGCGGCAGGTCCTCGCCACTGCTCCCCGGCAGGTCGATCGTGTGGAAGCCGTTGATCTGGAACGAGACCGTATCGCCCACGTTGACCGTCGTCTTCTCCAGGAAGAACTGCGTCGGCTCCGGGCTGTACTTCTTCAGGAACTTCACGCCCAGCACCTTGGCCGCCGTCCCCATCGCCGACTGCGGCGGTCCGGCGGTGACGGTCTTGGTCAGCGCGCTTGCGGCCGACGGAGCCGCGCACGCAACGGCGGCCGCGCAGGCCGCAACGAGAAATCCTCTTCGCCCTCTCATAAAACCCCCAAAGGTTGCTTGCTGGCGTGCCAACCCTCTCCTCGGAGGCCGCGGGTGTCAAGCCTTGCCTAACCCTGCGCAAATCAGAAGTGGATCGCGTGGCTCGGGCCACCCCGCCCCGGCCCGTATCGTTCACCCCGATGAGCCCCGACACGCTTGCCGACGTGGTTGCGCGCGCGCTCGCCGAGGACGTCGGCGACGGCGACGTCACGACGGCCACGACCGTGCCCGCCGACGCGCGCGCCCGCGCGCTCATCAGCCAAAAGGCTCCCGGGGTCGTGTTTGGGCTCGATGCGGCCGAGCTGACCTTCCGGGAGCTCGATCCGACGATCGCGATCGAGCGGCTCGTGGGGGAGGGGCGGTGGCGCGAGTCAGGGCCGGTGGTGCGAGTGGAGGGCTCGGCGCGGGCGATCCTGACGGCAGAGCGCACGGCGCTGAACTTCCTCCAGCGGCTGTCGGGGATCGCGACGCTCACGGCCAGGTGCGTTCGGGCCGTGGAGGGGACCGGTGTCCAGATCCTCGACACGCGCAAGACCACCCCGGGCCTGCGGACCCTCGAGAAGGCGGCGGTCAGGGCCGGCGGCGGGCGCAATCACCGAACCGGTCTCTACGACGAGGTGCTGATCAAGGAGAACCACGCCGCGATCGCCGGCGGGGTCGGGGTGGCGGTCCGGCTGGCGCGGGAGCAGGCGCCAGGGATCCCGCTCGAGGTCGAGTGCTCCACGATCGATGAGATCGACGAGGCGCTGGCCGCGGGAGCGCCGCGGATCCTGCTCGACAACATGTCCGTGGACGAGCTCCGTGCCGCCGTCGCTCATGTGGGCGGGAGGGCCGAGCTCGAGGCGAGCGGAGGCATCACCCTGGACACGCTCCGGGAAGTCGCGAGCACCGGCCTACAATTCATATCGGTGGGTGCCCTCACCCACAGCGCTCCGGCGCTCGACCTGTCCCTGATCCTCCAGCCCCTGTCATGAATCTGCCGATGCTCGGCGCCACCGACGCGCCGCTGCTGCTTGAGAACCTCCCCGCGCTGAAGGACGAGGTGCGCGCGCTGGCTCGTGAGCGCGGCGCTGTGGTTCTCGCCCACAACTATCAGCTCCCCGAGATCCAGGATGTGGCCGACTACGTCGGCGACTCCCTGGGCCTCTCACAGCAGGCGGCCAAGGCCGATGCCGACACGATCGTCTTCTGCGGGGTGCACTTCATGGCCGAGACGGCCTCGGTGCTGTGCCCGGAGAAACGCGTCCTGATCCCCGACCTCGAGGCGGGCTGCTCGCTGGCCGACTCGATCACCGCCGAGCAGCTGCGCGAGTGGAAGGCCGGTCACCCGGGCGCGATCGTGGTCATGTACGTCAACACGACGGCCGAGGTCAAGGCCGAGACCGACTACTGCTGCACGTCCGCAAACGCCGTGAAGGTCGTGGAGCACATCTTCCGCGAGCACGGCGAGGACACCGAGATCCTGTTCGGTCCTGACATGTTCCTCGGCTCGTACGTTGAGAAGACGCTGGGGCGCTCGATGCACGTGTGGGACGGCGAGTGTCACGTCCATGCCGGAATCCGGCCCGACGACATCGCGTCCGTTCGCGCCGCCCACCCCGACGCCGACTTCCTGATCCACCCCGAATGTGGGTGCTCGACCAGCGTCATGGAGTACGTGGCGGCCGGTGACGTCGATGCGGAGGGCGTGCACATGCTGTCGACCGGGGGAATGCTCCGATACGCGCACGAAACCCACGGCGGCACGGCGATCGTCGCGACCGAGACGGGCATGCTCTATCCGCTCCGCCAGGCCGCTCCGGACACTGAGTTCATCGCCGCCAACGAGGCCGCGCACTGCCGCTTCATGAAGATGATCACGCTGCCGAAGCTCCGCGACGCGCTCCGTGACGATGTGCACGAGGTCAAGGTCCCGGTCGCCGTCGCCGAGCGTGCCCGGGTCCCGATCGAGCGCATGGTCTCGATCGGCTGAGCTCTCACACTGCGGACAGCGCGAGCAGGTCGAGCCCCCGCTCCGTGGCCTCACTGACGGCGCGCAGCATCGAGCGCTTGCGCTCGAATTCGCCCGGGGTGTAGCAGTGAACCTCGGCCGGCGCGCCCATCTCGAGCGCGTCCCACAGCGAACCGGCCTGATACACGCGCTCGAGCCAGGGCATTCCCTCATACGACGAGGAGACGAGGATCACGATGAACTCGGGCCCGCGCTCGCGTTGAGCCGGTGCGCCGCGCTCGTCGGCCACGCGCGCGCCGCTGAGAAGCGCCACGTCGATCGGCCAGCGATCGCCGACGCGGTCCAGGTAGCTCTGCAGCTCACGCCGGTTCAGACTCGGCTCCGGCTCCACGGGTCGATTGTCGCGCGTGCGCGTGGGCGAACGCAAGTTCGCGGTGCGACGGCCGGCGGGGTCAGTACTTGGCCACCGCGTTGACCATCTGGCCGAGCAGCACGAGCGCCTGCTCGTTCGACGGTCCGTCGATGAAGAACGAGAAAGCCACCATCTGGTGGCCCCGGCCGGCGCAGTACCCGGCGAGGTTCGTGACGTAGTTCAGCGTGCCGGTCTTGGCGATGCAGCGACCCTGCGCCGTGGTGCCGACGGCGATCCGGCGGACCGTGCCGTTGACGCCCACGGTTGGCAGCGATCGAGCGAGGCCGTGTCCCGCCGGGGTGTGCCAGACGCGCTGGAGCAGGTCGACGATCTCCACGGGGGAGGAGCGGTCGTCGCGTGATAGGCCCGAGCCGTCGACGATCGTTGGGTGCACGTGGTAGGAGGCGATCACCTTCGAGATCACGCGGGCGCCGGCCGAGATCGACCCGTGGTGGCGGAAGCGGACGCCGAGCTGCTTGGTCAGAAGCTCGGCGAACAGGTCGTCGGACGGTACGTCCATCAGCTTCAGCAGCACGGACATCGGCGGCGAGACGACGCTGGCCAGTCGGCGGGCGTGGCGCGGCGCGACGCCGGGGACCGTCGCCGCCGTGACCTGCACGTGCTGGGCGCGTAGCGTGGCCGCCATCTGCTTGGCCGCGAACGTCGCCGGCGTGAAATGGGGCGCGGAAGCCCCGTGGTCGAACGCCAGCGCGGTCAGCTGCCCGCCGAAGTCCGGCAGGTCGGGTCCATACCCGGTCTGAGGTCCGCCGCGACGGGTGTCGAACAGAGACTCGTCGCCGATCAGGTGACCTGTGACCCGGACGATCCCCGCCGCGCGCAGGTCGCGGGCGAGCTCGGACGCGGTCGGCCCGTATCCGTACTCCCAGATCCGGTTGAACGTTCCGTCGCCGAAGGTCGGATCTCCGCCCCCGCGGAGGTATAGATCGCCGTGCCACACCCCGGCCCCGTCGAGGTGACCGGTCCCGAGTACGGATGTTCGAAGGCGGGCCGAGAGGCCGAGCTTCCGTTCGAGCGCGACCGTCGTGTAGATCTTCTCCAGCGAGGCCGGCGGGCGCCTGACCTCGCCGCCCCACTCGAACAGCGTCTGCCGGGTGCTCAGGTCGTAGACGGCGAGGCCCGAATCGCGCCCTGACTTGCGCAGCGCCTTGCGCAGCTCGGCCCGAAGCCGGATCAGCGTCGGCGACGGCGCTGCGTGGCGCCTGGCCAGATCCCGCTTGACCACCGGTGCTCCGCTGGCCGCGACCTGATCCTTGGCGCTCGAGCTGCCGCCGCAGCCGGAGAGCGCGGCGCCCGCCACCAAGATCGCGGCGACGCCCACTGCCGAAGCCCTTCCCACCATCCCCTTGCTCACGCCGTCAAGGATGGCGCATCGGGACGACGAACACGGTCAGTCGAAATCGGCCGGCGTGTGCGGGCCCACGCAGGCGACCGACAGCCGGTCATCGATGTTGGCGGCAACCTCTCTGACCTCCCCAATCGCGACCTGGTCGAGCAGTTCGATCGTGCGCTCTGGATCGACGTCCTCCCGGTAGACGATCGCCTGCTGCGCGGCGTATCGGGCGACGGCGCCGCTGTTCTCGAACGCGATCGTGCGCGCGCCGGCAGCATAGGCCCGGGCTCGCTCGATCTCGGACTCGGTCGGCCCCTGCTCGCGCAGCTCGGTCACGATCTCTCGCATCCGGGTGTAGGCCTCCACCGCCTTGCCCGACTCGAGCCCGGCCGAGAGTTGGAGAATCGGCACATCGGCGTAGGAGTGGGCGACAGAGTGGACCGAGTAGGCCAGGCCGCGCTGCTCGCGGATCTCGTCGAACAGGCGCGAGCCCATCGAACCGCCGAGCAATGTCGAGTAGATCGCGAGCGCGGCCCGCTCGCGCGGGCTCGAGACCTTGACCTCGGGGCGATAGGACATACGCAGATGGGACTGGTTGGAGTCGCGCTGCTGGACCAGGACGCGCGGCGTGAAGGCCGGCGCGGGCTCGAACCCGGCCGGCTCCGGGGAGGCCTGAAAGCGCCCGAACAGCTCCTCGAGCTGGCCATTCAGGCTCTCCAGATTGCCGACGGCGAACGCGGCCGCGCGGCGCGGCGACCAGCGGCGCGAGCGGAAGGCGACGATGCCGTCGCGCGTGAAGGTGTCCCTGATGTGCTCGGTCGTCCCAAGCACCGGCCGCCCGAGCGGGTGATCGCCGAACGCCGCCTCGTCGATCAGGTGCTCGGCCACGGTGGCCGGCTGATCGTTGGCGCGGGCGATCTCCTGGACCACGACGCCGCGCTCACGGTCGAGCTCAGCCGAATCGATCCGCGGGCGACCGACGAAGTCGCTCAACAGATCGGCCGCCTCCGCGGCCCGCTGCGCGCGCGCGGTGATGTGGAAGGCCACCAGGTCGTGGCTTGTATACGCGTTGAGGACCGCGCCGATGCTCTCGGCCGCCTCGTTGACGTCCCGATAGGTTGGGTACTTCTCGCCGCCCTTGAAGACCAGATGCTCGAGGAAGTGGGCCATCCCGTTCTCCTCTGGGCGCTCGGTGCGGGAGCCGGCATCAAAGGCGACTAAGAGCGTGACCGCGTGGGTACCCTCGACCGCGATTTTGTACAGCGGCAGCCCGTTCGTCAGGTCCGTCTGCGTAATCGAAGACATCACCGACAACGGTAGCGACAGCCGCCCGGTAGCGACCGGAGGTGGCGAGCGCAAACGGCTCCAATTTGCGCCACTCCGCCGGGCCGCAAGACCACGATCTTTATGCCCGATTTAGAGAACCCCCTGCAAATCGCGTTGCAAGACCCCCTTTCGGGGGACATCGCTCAAGCTGGCCCGCTACGCTCCTCCGACCCTATGGCTACGTCATCTTCTTCCCAGCAGCGCACCCGGCGGCGTGTTTCTCCAGTCGCCGCCCCGGGCCCGAACAGGGTCCCACAGCAGGCAATAACAGGAGCCACGGTCATCGAGTTCCGCGGCGTTTCCAAGCACTACGCCGGCGATGTCGGCCTCGATCAGGCCACCTTCTCGATTGATCGTGAGGAGTTTGTGTTCCTCGTCGGCTCGACGGGATCCGGCAAGTCCACCGTCATGCGGCTGCTGATCAAGGAGCTCGATCCGAGCGAGGGGACGATTCGGGTGGCGGGGCACGACCTGTCCGACATCCGTCGCAAACGGATCCCCTTCTACCGGCGCAACCTGGGCGTCGTCTTCCAGGACTTCAAGCTCCTGGCCAACCGCACGGTTTACGACAACGTCGCCTACGCGCTTCAGGTGACCGGCGGCTCGCGGCGCGAGATCCGCTCCAAGGTCCCTGACATCCTGCGCCTCACGGGGCTCTCGACCAAGCTGCACAACTACCCGGATCAGCTCTCCGGTGGCGAGCAGCAGCGCGTCTCGATCGCGCGTGCGTTCGTGAACCATCCGCCTCTGCTGCTCGCCGATGAGCCAACCGGAAACCTCGATCCGGAGACAAGCATCGACATCATGCGGCTGCTCTACCGGATCAACCGCGCCGGCACGACCGTTCTGGTCGCCACGCACGACCAGGCCATGGTCGACAAGATGCGCCGCCGGGTGCTCGAGCTATCGCGCGGACGCATCGTCCGTGACGAGGCCACCGGCCTCTACGCGCGCGACGAGACAACGCGCGAGTTCGCTCAGCGGATGCGCGGTCCGGCCGGCCGCCCCGAAGGGATCTAGGCCATGCGGATCGGCTTCTTCCTGCGCGAATCTCTGCGCGCCATGCGGCGCAACGCCGCGCCGGCGTTCGCGGCGCTGGCCACGGTGGTGGTGACGATGCTCGTGCTGGGGGTCTTCATCCCGGCCGTCGAGGTCACCAACAACGCAGCCAACGACGTGCGCAGCCGCCTGCTCGTCGACGTCTACATGAAGAACAACGCCTCTCCGACCGACGAGGCGCGCGTCCGACGGGAGCTGCTCGCCGTCCAGCACGTGAAGGCGGTGGACTTCGTCTCCAAGCAGAAGGCCTATGCGCAGCAGTCGAAGGCCGATCCGGCCGCGTACGCGCTCCTGGGCTCGAACCCGCTGCCGGACACCTTCCACGTGGTCCCCGACAACGGTGCCAACGTGCTCGCGATTCGCAGCTCGCTCACGCGCAACGACACTGGCGTGATCGATCCCTCTATCCAGAGCGTCTCGAACAAGAAGAACTACACCAAGAAGGCGCTCGAGCTCACGTCGGCCGTGAAGTGGGGAGGGATCGTGTTCTCGGCGCTGCTGATCATCGCGTCGATCCTGCTGATCGCCAACACGATCCGTCTCTCCCTCTACGCTCGCCGGCGTGAGGTCGAGGTGATGAAACTGGTCGGCGCGACTGACTGGTTCATCCGCTGGCCGTTCGTGATCGAGGGCGTGATCGTCGGCGCCGCCGGGGCGCTGGTTGCGATCTCCGTGCTCGGCCTGACCAAGGTCCTCCTGCTCGACCCGCTGTTCGCCGGCTGGACGCTGATCGGTGGGATCCGCACGATCGCGTTCTCGGCGCTGGTCACGGTGCTGCTGAGCGCCGGAGTGCTCGTCTCGGCGATCGGCTCCGGGCTGTCGCTGCGGCGTTTCCTCCGGGTCTAGCGAGGACTCGGGCCCGGGCCTGACCGCGCGGGCGCCCTCCAATTCCTGACGAAATGTGAGCGTTCACAATTCGTCGCCACTGGGTATGACAACTGGGTCAACCCATCGCTTGTTTCACGGTCGGGCAAGCAGGAAGAAGGGAGGGAGTCATGTCATCTGCCCTGCGAGGTCGCCGGAGGCTGTTCGTGCCTCTGTCGATCGGGGCCTTGCTCGTCGCCGCGGTGCTCCTCAGCGTGGGAGGCTCGGCGACAGCACGCGGCTCGCGCTCGGGGCACAAAGCGCGCCAAGCAGGTCGGGGTCTTAGCATCACCAGCCGGAACTGGGGGACCGCCCACGGGCAGACGGTCAAGCTGTTCACGCTCAGGAACGGCCACCGGATGACGGTCAAGATCACCAACTACGGTGGTGTCGTCCAGTCGATCTGGGTGCCTGATCGTTCGGGTGCTGTCAAGAACGTCGCGCTGGGGTTCAACAAGCTCAGCGACTACGTCAACGACTTCGAGAACCAGCCGTGGCCGGCCACAGGAGGATCGGGGGACACCTACTTCGGCTCGATCGTCGGTCGTTACGCGAACCGCATCGCAGGCGCCGAGTTCACGCTGAATGGCAAGAACTATCCGCTCGGCTCGGGACCGCCGTGCCCGTCGACGCCGACGCCGAACAACGGGTCCAACCTGCTTCACGGCGGGCCGGACTCGTACAACACCCAGGTCTGGTCCGCGACTCCGATCTCAGGAGCGCATTCCGTCGGCCTCGAGCTCACCTACACCGATCCGGACTGCAAGAACGGCTTCCCCGGAACGGTTCAGAACACGGTGACCTACACGCTCACGGATGGCAACGCGCTGAGGATCCGGTACCGGGCGACCACGAGCGCCCCGACCGTCATCAACCTCACCAACCACACGTACTTCAACCTGGCGGGTGAGGGGTCCGGTGACGTATACGGTCAGCTGCTGAGGATCAACGCGAACCGGTTCACCCCGATCGACAGCAACCTGATCCCAACGGGCGTGTTCGCGCCCGTCGCCGGAACGCCGTTCGACTTCACGCACCTGAAGCCGATCGGCCGCGACATCCGGGACGCGAGTGCTCCGCAGGGCAACCAGCTGGTGCTCGCCCACGGCTACGACCACAACTGGGTCCTGAACGGCTCGGGCATGAAGCTCGCCGCCGTCGCCGAGGATCCGGGGAGCGGACGGGTGCTGTGGACCTACACGACGGAGCCCGGTGTGCAGTTCTACACCGGCAACTTCCTCGTCGGGGACCTGGTCGGGACGAGCGGCAATACGTACCGCCAGTCGGACGGGTTCACGCTCGAGACCCAGCACTACCCGGACACGCCGCACCACATCGGCGATCCGAATTGGCCGTCGGTCGTCCTCAATCCGGGACAGACGTTCAGCTCGGCGACCGTCTACAAGTTCGGGACCGCGGGGCGGGGGCATCACCGGCACTAGCTAGCCGGCGCGGGGATGGCCGGGTCGCACTCGCGGCCCGGCTACTCTCCGATCGATGTATCAACGTCGTTCACGCATGCCTGGGATCGCGGCCGCGGTCGTCGCGCTTCTGCTTGTGCTCGTGCTCGGCATCTGGATCGGCGGGCATCCCAGCTGGGTCCCGGCCCCGCTGCGTAGTGCGCTGCTCGACGACAGCGACGGCCGTCTCGTGCACGAGGCGCTCGACATCATCAGCCGCGACTACTACCGGCCGATCAACCGCAGCGATCTCGTCAACAAGGGCCTGACCGCCGCCGTGGCGAGCCTCAACGATCCCTACTCGCACTACCTCTCCCCGGGCGACTACCAGCACTTCCAGACCGTGTCGAACCCGCACGTCGCGGGCGTGGGGATCGACGTGTTCCCCATCCCGCGGGGTCTGCGCGTCGTCGCCGTATTTCCGGGGACGCCGGCGGCCCGCGGCGGGCTGAGGGCCGGCGATCTGATCACCGCGGTCGGTAACAAGTCGCTCGCCGGCCACGGAACGACGGCGACCAACCTGATCACCGGCCAGCAGGGAACGAGCGTGACGCTCACGGTCGTGAGCGGCGGAAAGACGCGCAGGGTCACGATCCAGCGCGCGAATGTGCTCGTCACGAGCGGCGGGATCATCAACTACCACGGGACCAAGATCGGCGACGTCCGGCTGACCAGCTTCACCGACGGATCCGGCGCGGCCGTCCGCGCCCAGGTCGAGAAGGTCCTGCACGACGGCGCCAAGGCCGTGATCCTCGACCTGCGCGACAACGGCGGCGGGCTGCTCGACGAGGCCGTCAACGTCGCCAGCGTTTTCATCCCTGACGGCACGATCGTGTCGACCGACGGGCGCAACCAGCCACGGCAGGTGTACACGGCCAAGGGGGGTGCGATCCCGACCAGCATCCCGATGGTCGTGCTCGTCGACCGCGGCACGGCGTCCGCGGCGGAGATCGTCACCGGCGCCCTCAAGGACCGGGGCCGCGCCACCGTCGTCGGCCAGCACACGTACGGCAAGGGCGTCTTCCAGGAGATCCAGCCACTCTCGAACGGCGGCGCGCTCGACATCACGGTGGGCGAGTACTTCACCCCGGATGGCCACAACCTCGGCGGCGGCGGGGTGCGCGAGGGGGCCGGAATCTCGCCCACCGTCTCTGCGCTCGACAACCCGCGCACGACGCTGGATGAGGCGCTCGCGGTGGCCGAGCGCGTGGTCACCTCGAAACGTTGAGCCCCTCCACGTCCGCTGCGCCCGGCGGCGCGCGCGTCGCCCTGGTGGCGCGGCGGGGCAAATTCCTCGTCGCGGAGCCGTTCTTCGGGCCCGGGCCGCGGATGGCGCTCACCCGGGACCGGAACTTCGCTGTCGGCGATCTCGTGATCATCCGTCCCGCACCGGCCCGCGGGAATCGGGGCTCCGGGCGCGGGGTCGTCGCCCGCCGGCTCGGTCGCCCCGATGTCGCGCGGGACGTGATCGAGGCGCTGATGATCGATCGCGGGCTGCCACGCGCGTTCGACCCCGCGGTGGAGCGCGAGGCCCGGGAGGCGGGGTTCGACCTTGCCGGCCGGCGCGATCTGCGCTCGCTGCCGACGTTCACGATCGATCCGCACACGGCGCGCGACTTCGACGACGCAATCTCGGCCTCCGTCCAGGACGACGGCACGTGGCGCGTGTGGGTTCATATCGCCGACGTGTCGTGGTACGTCCATCCGCGCTCCCTGGTCGACCGCGAGGCCTACCGGCGCGGGACGAGCGTGTACGTCCCCGGTGCGGTCGAGCCGATGCTTCCCGGGGCTCTCTCCAACCACGCGTGCTCGCTCGTCCCGGGGGAGGATCGTCCCGCGGTGACGGTCGAGATGGTGATCGGTGACGCGGGGGCTCGGAGCCCCGCGTTCTACCGCTCGGTGATCCGTTCGGACCAGCGCCTGGAATATGGGCAGGTCGATCGGATCTTCGCTGGGAGCAAGCTCGCGGGCGAACCCTGGGGCCCGTCGCTTGCCGCGGCCCGCGCCGCGGCGGCGCTGCTCGGCGAGCGCCGGGCGGCGCGGGGAGCCCTGCTCCTCGACTCGCCGGAGCCGAACTTCAGTTTCGACCGCGACGGCAACGTGGTGGCCGCCGAGCCCGAGCCCCAGACCGAGTCCCACCGCCTGATCGAGCACCTGATGATCGCGGCCAACGAGCAGGTGGCATCGCTGCTCGAGTCGCGGCACGTGCCGGCGCTCTATCGCGTCCATGAGCGGCCCGACGAGGCCGCGGCCAGGCGACTGATCGAGCAGCTCGCCTCGCTCGGCGTACCGACGCCCGCGGTGTCCGGAGGCCACCTGACCTCGCAGCAGGCTGCGGACGTCATCGGGGAGGCATCGGTTCTCGTGGACGACTGGGTGAGGCGCGCAGGTCGAGGGCGGATTGCGCTCACCCGCCTTGTGCTCAGGGCGCTCAAGCAGGCCTACTACGACCACCGCAACCTAGGTCACGCGGGGCTCCAATCCCCGCGCTACTGCCACTTCACTTCGCCGATCCGGCGCTATCCCGACCTGATCTGCCATCGCGCGCTGCTGTCGGCGGTGACCGGCGACGAGCCTGCGCCCGACGCTTCTTGGGTCACCGCGGCCGGGCCGTGGTGCTCGGCGCGCGAGCGCCAGGCGATGGTGATCGAGCGCGACGCCGATGACGTGGCCCGCTGCTTCGTCCTCGAGCGAGAGTTGTTCGAAGGCGGCGATGCGCTGTTCGACGGCGAGATCGTCAGCGTGATCGGCGCCGGTGCGTTCGTCGCCTTCGGCCCGGACCTGGCCTACGAGGGGATGCTCCCCGTGCGACGGATGCGCGGCGACTGGTGGGAGCTGAACGAGGAGGGAACCGTGCTGGTCGGTACTCGCAACGGCGGAGCGCTGCGCCTCGGGGACCCGGTTCGCGTCCGCGTCGACAAAATCGACGCCCCACGCGGCAGGGTTGATCTCGTCCCGGCGTGGGAGGATTGAACGATGGCCAAGGGACACAAACGAAAAGCGGTTCCGGGCGACATCGCCACCAACCGGCAGGCGTCGTTCCGCTTCAACCTGCTCGAGCGCTTCGAGTGCGGGCTCGTGCTTCAGGGGACCGAGGTCAAGGCGCTGCGCGAGGGCAAGGCCCAGCTCAAGGACTCCTATGCGACCGTCCGCGACGGGGAGATGTGGCTGATCGGGGTCTACATCCCGCCCTACGGACCCGCCTCGCGCGAGAACCACGAGCCCGAGCGTTCGCGCAAGCTGCTCCTGCACCGCTCCGAGATCGATCGTTTGAACGGCAAGATCCGAGAACGCGGGCTGACGCTGGTCCCGACCCGGATGTACTTCCGAGACGGCCGGGCCAAGGTCGAGATCGCGCTGGCGCGCGGCAAGGACGTCCACGACAAGCGCGACACGATTCGCAAGCGCGAGGTCGCGCGGGAGGTCCAGCGCGAGCTTCGGGACGCTCGGCGCTGACCGGCGCTGACCGGCGCTGACCGGCGCTGACCGCGCCGCCCGGCGCTGAACGGCGCCGCGCGGCGTCGCCGGGGTTCCGCCCGACGAGGCGGCAAATTCGTGGTTACCCATCGCGAGGGTGGGTAGACGTGAGCGCCATGGACATTAGTGGTGCATTTGTGCTGATCGCTACCGGGGCGATCCTGAAGTGGGCGGTCACGGCCCAGGTCGACTGGATCAACCTCCAGACGACGGGGACCGTGCTGCTCGTGGTTGGCCTCGTGGCCCTGCCGCTGGCCCTGCTGTTCACGTTCTGGTCGCCGTGGCGCGAGAGGCGCGAGGAGGCCCGGGTCCTGAGCCCGCCCTCGACCTACCGCTGAGCCGCCCGGCTACGCGAACGTGCGCGGCAGGTTCGTCGCGTGCATCCCGAAGACGAGCAGTGCGATCAGACTCACGTAGACGGCCCCGACCAGGAGCCGGTCGACCGGCTTGACCCGGTAGTAGGCCTGCTGCTGCGCACCGCCGCGCTTGATCTGCTTCCACCGGTTGTAGCTCGCATACCCGCCGATCACGGCGAACGCGAAGATCAGCACATTGTGGAAGGCGAGGCCGAGGGCGATCATGCCGGCCAGCCCGAGCGCCCACATCCACGGCGCCATCGCGGCCATCGCGCGCCCGCCGTCGAGCGGCACCAATGGAATCAGGTTGAACAGGTTGAGGAAGAATCCGGTGAACGCGAGGGCGCGCCAGATGTCGTTGCCGGTGGCGTGCCAGACGAGCACGCAGGCCGCGGCGCCGATGCTGCCGAGGATCGGGCCGGCGAGCCCGACGCGCGCCTCAGCGGCGGCGTTGTCCCCCAGCGAGCGGCTGGTGATGACCGCGCCCAGGAATGGCACGAACATCGGCGCACTGGCCTTGATCCCCTCGCGCCGCAGCGCGATCACGTGGCCCATCTCGTGGACCAGCAGCAGGACGACGAACCCGACCGCGAACGGGAATCCCCAGATCCACGCATAGGCGGCGATCGAGACGAACATCGTGCCGGCCGTCGTCAGCAGCTTCAGCTTCGGGAGTAGCAGCAGGATTGCCTTGAGCTTGGCGAACAGCGCCGCGAGGGCGGCGATCACCGGCCCGAAGGTGCGCTTGATCAGCGACGGCTTGCGCTCCTCGAACGGCGAGCCGTACTGCTCGTCGTCGTGGCCCGGTGCCCCGGGCAGCCCCGGTGGCGGCGTCGAGCTCGGCGAGAGCGGAGCCGGAGGCGGGGCGAGCCAGGTCGAGTCTGGTTCCATGTACCACAGATTGTGGCAGTCGGGACCGGCCGGTCCGCCGCTCTTAGGATCTTTTTCGATTCGTCGCGGGCAGTCTTCGGCCACGGAGCGGGGGCCTATACTCGTATGTGCATACACATAACCCCCGGGGACGACAGGCTTCGACGTGGTCGGTTCGTGGGGGTGGTTGCGAGTCGAGGTCCCGGGAGGCCTCGTAAAACACCCGGGAAAACCATAAGTGCGGATACGCACCATTTCGACCTCGGTCTGGCTGCCGCTTAGTCAGCTGACCTAGGTTCGTCTCGGCCCTTTGCTCGCCTGCGGCGGGGTGCCGGGATCAACCAGCAGGCTTACCCGGTGAGGCCCGCTCCTACCGATCCGGGGACATCTTCAGGAGCTGGCCCCCGACAACCCCGCCGGCGCGGTGAGCCGGGAGCGAGACCAGAGCGCCGGATACACTCGTAGACGCCACCTTTAGCGCGACCGCGGACGCGGGTTCAATTCCCGCCGTCTCCACCTTTGCAAAGAATTCGAACCGCCCTCCGCACTGGAGGGCGGTTTGTTTTAAGGCCAGGGCGTCGATGCTCGTGATCGCCCGGTGGGCCACCTCAGCGGCCGCCCGCCAATCGGGCTAATAGGATCGGCGCATGGCTAACAAGACGTGGTTCATCACCGGAACGTCTCGCGGCTTCGGTCGCGAGTGGACGAAGGCGGCTCTGGAACGTGGCGACCGTGTCGCCGCCACCGCGCGGGACACGAGCACGCTCGAGGACCTCAAAGCCGAACACGGCGATTCGCTGCTCGCAATGGTCCTCGACGTGACCGATCGCGAGGCGGCGTTCGGCGCCGTCAGTCAGGCCCACGAGCATTTCGGGCGCCTCGATGTCGTCGTCAACAACGCGGGCTATGGCCACTTCGGGATGGTGGAGGAGATCTCCGAGCAGGAAGCTCGCGCCCAGATTGAAACCAACCTCTTCGGCGCGCTATGGGTAACGCAGGCCGCACTGCCGTTCCTGCGCCAGCAGGGCACGGGTCACATCGTCCAGGTGTCCTCGATCGGGGGGATCTCGGCGTTCCCCAGCGTGGGGATCTATCACGCATCGAAGTGGGCGCTTGAGGGGATCAGTCAGGCGCTCGCCCAGGAGGTGAAGGGCTTCGGGATCAACGTCACGCTGGTCGAGCCCGGCGGCTTCTCGACGGACTGGAGCGGACCGTCGGCCAAACGCTCAGATCCCAACCCCGCCTACGACGGACTGCGCGAGCGTCAGCAGCAATGGCGGGCCAGCAACGTGCCGGGTGACCCGGCCGCCTCAGCCGCGGCAATCATGCGTGTCGTCGACGCCGACCCCCCGCCGTTGCGGGTGTTCTTCGGCACGGCGCCGTTGGGTATCGCCGAGGCGGACTACGAGGGCCGGCTGGAGACCTGGCGCGAATGGCAGCCCGTGGCTGAATTGGCTCAGGGATCAGCCGATTAGCCGTCCAACCGTCGCGCTTGGGTTCGGCGCTAGCCTCCTGCCATGGCGACGACGCAGGCGATTCGCAGCGAGCAGTTCCCTGACCTCAGTGACGAGGTGCTCTTCCCGCGACTGTCTGACGCCAAGTTGGCGTGGTTGGGCAAGCACGGTCGCCGACGCACGGTGGCGGCCGGTGAGGTGCTGTACGAGCACGCTGTCCGCGACGCGCCGTTCTTCATCATCGAGCGGGGGCTGGTCGAGTTCATCGATCGTAAGCCGGGCAAGGATGTGTACATCGCCCAAGCCGACAGTCGCACATTCATCGGTGACATCGCCATGTTCACCGGTGAGCCCACGATCAGCGCTTGCGTGGCCGTCGAATCGACGGACGTGATCGAGTTCGACCAGTCCAAGCTGCGGAAGATGGTCGCCCGGTGGCCAGAGTTCGGCGAGCACGTCTTCGCCACGTTGCTGGAACGGCGGGCATGGCACGAGGCCAGGGGGCAGGGCGTCATGAGACTTATCGCCCCCCGCGGGTCACGCCGGGCCTTCGAGGTCCGTGATCTGCTGGAGCGCAACCTCCTGCCGGTGCGCTTTTTTGACGTCGACACCGACGAGGAGAGCGCCTCGCTTCTGAAGTGGCTCGACATCCCGCGGTCCGAGACGCCCGTCCTGATTCACGCGACCGACGTGATGCGCAACCCCTCCGCGGCGCAGGTCGCGCGGTCGCTTCGCCTCCGCGCCGAGGTGGAGGGTGAGCGCTTCGACTTGGTCGTGCTCGGCGGCGGTCCAGCCGGCCTCGCTGCCGCGCTGTACGGCGGCTCGGAGGGGCTGAGAACGTTCGTCGCAGAGGCCTGGGCGCCCGGCGGTCAGGCCGGGACGAGCACGCGGATCGAGAATTACCTCGGCTTCCCGACCGGCATCTCCGGCGCCCAGCTGACCCGCAACGCGACCCTTCAAGCACGCCGGTTCGATGCGGTGCTATCGAGCTTTCACCGCGTTGTCGAGATGGCCGACGGACCCGAGGGCCTCCTACGCGTCGACCTTGACGACGGCCAACACGTGCTCGCCCGCTCGATCGTGATGGCGACGGGCGCACGCTGGCGAGAGCTCGACGCCGAGGGCATCGAGCGCTTCCGCGGCGCCGGTGTGTACCACGCGGCAATGGACACCGACGCCGAGCGCTCCCGGGGCGAGGACGTGATCGTCGTCGGCGGCGGCAACTCTGCCGGCCAGGCGGCGGTACACCTGGCTTCGCGGGCGCGCAGCGTCCGTGTCGTGGTGCGAGGCGAGGCACTCAGCTCGACGATGTCGCGTTACCTGATCGACCGGATCGAGCGCTCGCCCCGCATCGAAGTGATGACCGAGACCAAGCTAGCCGCGGTGCACGGCACCGCGACAGTCGAGTCCGTGAGCCTGCATGACCGTCGCTCCGCCACCACCAGAACGGTGCCCGCGACCGCGGTCTTCGTCATGATCGGCGCGGTCCCGTGCAGTGAGGCGGCAGAGGGAATGCTCGCCCTCGACTCGACGGGGTACCTCTTGTGCGGCAGCGACGCAGCGGGTTGCGACGGGCACCTTTCCTGGCCGCTGAAGGACCGCGAGCCGCATCTACTCGAAACGGTCCGTCCGGGAGTGTTCACGGCGGGTGACGTGCGCGCGGGGGCGACAAACCGGGTGGCGGGTGCGGTCGGCGACGGCGCCCTCGCCGTGCGCTTCGCGCACACCGTACTGGCGGGTTAGGCTCCGGAATCAGGACCCGCCGAGCGGCGTTGACGCGGTTGCGGAGCGTCACGCGGCGCTCGCCGACGACCGCGTGGGACTCGCGATCTCACGGTTCTCAGGCTCGAACTTGCTCGCGATGAACGTCGCGCCGGCCTGATCCGCGATCACCGTCGTGCGTACCCAGGGTGCATCGAACGGCGCAACGACGACGGTCCCGCCGAGCTCGGTGGCCCTTTGAGCAGTTGCGTCTGCGTCCTCGACCGCAAACGTCACGTTCCAGTGTGCGGGGACATCGACCTCTTCGGCGGAGATCGGGTTGATGCTCGCGACGACGTCGGCGAACTCCACCGGGACGCCCATCTCGCCGATCCGCTCCCGCAGCCCTGGATCGGAGAGCTCGAGATGGTCGGCGTAGCCCGGAAGCGTCCACATCTCGAAGCCGCCGCCCATCGCCAGCGTCTTCCACCCGAACACTGCACCGTAGAACGACTTCGCCGCCTCGGCGTCGCGGGTGCTCAAGCCGTTGAAGTTGAGCGTCCCCGGCTCGTTGACGATCTGGGCGCCCTTGTGCTGCTTGGCCTGCCAAACGCAGAACGCGGCGCCCTCTGGGTCGGCGAACACCCCGATCCGGCCGGCCTCCATCACGTCGAACGGCTCCACCACCGTGGTCCCGCCGGCCTCGGTGACCTTCGACGTGGTCTCGTCGGCATCCTCGACCCACACGTACGTGTTCCACGCCGCGGTGTCGCGTCCGACCTCCGGGGCCGAGCTGACCGCCGCCACGTCGGCTCCCCGGATCCGGGCGATGAAGTAGCTGCCCGGCGATCCGGGTGGCATCACGTCTTCAAACTCCCAGCCGAACAGCCCGCCGTAAAACTCGACCGCGGCCTGGGGATCGGATTGGCTCGTGTCCACCCAGCACGGGACACCTGGGATGTAGCCATCGCGCACTTGCTGCTCCTTTCGGGAGATTGTCAGTTCTCGCACCGTAATCGCGATTTAGGTCAGGATCTGTCCGCAATTTCACCGACGCATGAGAACGTGACCGAGACCTCGAGCCGGCTCCTCGAGCTGCTCGCGCTGCTCCAAGCGCGCCGTGATTGGCACGGGCCCGAGCTCGCTGACCGACTCGGCGTGTCTGGACGGACGATCCGCCGCGACGTCGGCCGGCTGCGTGCGCTCGGCTACCCGGTCGAGTCGGTGACCGGCCCCGCCGGCGCCTACCGTCTTCGCGCCGGGACCGCTATGCCGCCGTTGCTGCTCGACGACGACGAGGCGATCGCGATCGCGGTTGGGCTGAGGACGGCCGCGCGCGCGTCAGTGACGGGGATCGAGGAGACGGCTGTACGCGCGCTGGTGAAGCTCGAGCAGGTGCTCCCGGCTCACCTGCGTAGGCGCGTCAACGCGCTCGGCTCGGCGACCGTTTCGCCGCCACTCGCGGGTCCAACGGTCGAGCCGCAGCAGCTGATGGTGATCGCCGCCGCGTGCCGGGATCGCGAATGCCTGCGGTTCGCATATCGAAGCCGTGACGGCACCGATAGCCTCCGGGTCGTCGAGCCCCACGCGCTCGCCAACCTCGGGCGCCGGTGGTACCTCGTGGCCTGGGACCGCGACCGCGAGGACTGGCGGACCTTCCGCGTGGACCGGCTGTCCCGGCCAGCAACAGCCGGCGCTCGCTTTGCCCCGCGCAAGCTGCCTGCAAAGGATGCAGCCGCCTACGTCGAGCAGAGCATCGCCAGCGCGCCGAATCGTTTCGAAGCCCGCGTCACGCTGCGCGTCTCTGCGGAGGAGCTGGTCGGTCGCGGCTCGCTCTACGGCGGCACGATCAAGCCGGTCGACGCGCACACGTGCGAATACCGAGGCGGGGACGACAACCTCGCATGGCTCGCGCTCCGGATAGCGATGCTCGGCGTGGAGTTCGAGGTTCACGAGCCGCCCGAGCTGACTCAGCACCTGCGAGCGCTCGCCAGACGGCTCGAGCGAGCCACGGACGGTCGCTGAGCCCCGGACAAAAACGGATCGACAGACACAAGGTCCTACTATCGCCGCATGGCGGAGCGCCAATTTGATCTCGCAGCGTCGTCGCTACGTGCCGACGCCTCGGACGCGCGAGCGCTGGCCGAGGCGCTGGCGTCAAAGCTAGGCGAGGCGCTTCCCGATCAGACTAAGATCCGACGCCGTGGCGGGCGGTTGCTCTCCCGAGATAAGCGCCTGGAGAGCGTTGAGGTGCGGCTCGGTGAGGACACGTTCGTCTTGTCGCTGTCGGGGGAAAAGGCGGAGACGAGCCGGGCCAAGACTGTAAGAGGAGTCGTCATCAAGCGCCAGGAGCTGCCGCTCGACGCGTGGCTCGACGCATTGAGCGACGCGCTTGGTGCGGAGGCGCAGCGCTCCGAGGCCGCGCGACTGTCGCTCGAGCGACTGCTCGGTTGAGCGGGCGCAGCCTCGAGGGCCGCTTCAGTCGTTGATGTCGAGGACGGGTGTGATGTCGGGCAGCCGCTGATCTGACTCGGCGTGCTCGTTCGGCACCACGGCAGTACCAATGGCGAAGAACTCGATTACGTGGCTGCCCCAACCGTGGTTGGCCTGATTGAGCTTGACCTCCACGATCCCGAGAACGCCGTCCCCGATCTCCTCGGCCTCTCTCTGCATGCGTTCCATCGCGAGCTCGCGCGCGTCATACAGAGCCTGGGTGTACTGCTCGAGCTCGACGTTCTGACCGGTCTGGCGGAGCGATTGCATCATCCCGCGGTGTGCGACGTGATAGACGCAGTTGCCCATGACCATGCCGACCGGCCGCTTGCCTGTCTGCATCAGCGTCCAGAACGCCTGGCCACTGAGATCTGAGGTGAACGGCCGCCCGTTCGGCGCGCGGTGGACCTTGCCTCCCTTGTGCTTGACAGCGGTGCCGACCGCGATGAACTCCGCCATGTCCGCCCCCCACTCGTAGCGTCCGATGTCCAGGCGGACCCCGACGATGCCGTCGGCCCCCAGTTGATCAGCCTCTTCCTCCATGCGCGTCATCGCGAGCTCTCGGGCCGAGTACATCGCCTGGGTGAGAACGCCCATCTCCTGGCTCGCCTTCCAGTTGGCCGCCTGAAAGCCGATGTGGTAGATGCTCGACCCCACCACCAGGCCCACGGGCTCGAAGCCGGCCTTCTCCACGCACAGGTATTCGTTCACGGAGAGATCTGAGGTGAACAGCCCGCGAGCGTTCATCTCGAGACGTTCGCTCGCGTGTTCGGCGAGGCCTTCGGTACTGGTTGGGTCGTATGCCGGCATCGGATGCTCCTGAGGTGGTCGTGGACTAGGCGCCGAGGTTGATCGACATCACCGGCGTCCCCAGCGGGGCTGGATGAGGCTCATGCGCACCAAGCCGGATTGCGGTGCCCAGCACGTGCATGGACACGATGAAGAAGTGCGCCGCGAAGCCGAGGCGCTCGTACTCGTAGTGATCGATGTTGTGTGTCAACGTCGAGATGACCATGTCGTTCGCGCCGGCCTCGCGCGCCTGCCTCACCACCTCCCGCATCGCTAGATGTCGAGCCGCGTAGACGCCCTGGGTCACCTCGGTCATCTCCTGGTTGCCCCACCACGAGCGCATCAGCTGGTTGGCTTGCATGCTGAGTGCCACGGTCACCACTGACGTGTGACCGATGACGGCCAGCGTCTCGGCTCCGATGCGGCGCAGCTTGTCTACGTCCTGGCCAGACAGCGCGCACATTCGCGGCCCGCGGCCGTCATCGCGCTCAAGCACCGTCTCTCGTACGGCAGTGCCGAAGACGACGTATTCGACGGTTCCCGGTTCGCCGAGAAAGCTGTTGGTAGTCAGCTCGATACCGATCACGGCATCCGCGCCGGCGAACTCCGCCTCCTGGCGCAGACGGTCGAACGAACGCTGGCGTGACAGGTTCCACGGCATTGCGAACGAGGGCATCTCCTGGATCCCTGCACCGGAGGAGGACCACCCGTAGTTCTGCCAGCCGTGCTGGACAACGGAGGAGCCCATAATCTGCGCGATCGGCCTCAGGCCCGAGGCCTCCGCGATCGCGTACTCCTTGGCGCTCAGATCGCTGCTGAAGACCGGCGACCCCGCCGAAGCAACCGTCTTCAGACGCTGTTCGGCTCCAAGCGGGATTCCGCCACGTTCGATGCGCTCAAGGTCAACTGCGGCCGCCTCACGCTCGGCTTCACTGGGCGGTATCGGTCGTTTCCCGAATCGTCGCAACAGTTGATGTTCCCACATCCGGACCGCCGCCCAAGGACGACGCATGGTTCCCCGGTTGGGCTCCCGCCCGGGCCAATTCGCCGGTGGCCGTGTCGGACGCCCCTCGACGTTTGGCTGCGTACATCGAGCGGTCGGCTCGAACCAGGGCCACCTCGGCGTTGGGCGTGTTCTCATCGAGGGTCGCGAACCCGATACTCGCGCTGGGGTGAAGGTCATGCGCGTCTGCGTGAACAGTTGTTTGGGCGACGACGTCCTCAATAGCCCGGGCGACGATCCTGGCGTTGCCATTGCGCGTATGCGGCAACAGGACGGCGAACTCGTCGCCACCGATGCGTGCCGCGAAGTCGGTCGAGCGCACACTCTGCTCGATTGCGCCGGCCACGGCCTTGAGGACATCGTCGCCGGTCTTGTGGCCGTGCGTGTCGTTGATCTGCTTTAAGCCATCGAGGTCGAGCAACAGCAGCGTGGCGGTCTCGCCGTATCGCTGGCAGCGCCCGATCTGGAGGATCAGGGCTTCGTCGAAGGTTCGCCGGTTGTGAATCCCGGTGAGGCCGTCCTGGTCTGCGAGCTGGCGTAGGCGCTGCTCCATGCGCTTTTGCTCGGTGACGTCGCGAGCTGTCGCGAAGATGAGTCCGTCCTCCAACGTCTCGGTGGCATTCCACAGCAGCCATCGGTACGAGCCGTCCTTGCAGCGATAGCGATTCTCGAAACAGGGCGAGGCCTCCCCCGCCGCTTGCGCTGCGTAGTTGTCAAGGGTGCGTTGAAGGTCGTCGGGGTGGATGAAATCGGTGAACGGTCGCTCGACCAGCTCCTGCGAGGAGTATCCGAGCACTTGCTCAAACGCCGGGTTCACACGCACGAAGTGCCCCGCATCGTTGGCAATCGCCATCAACTCGCGCGACAGATTGAAGAAGCGATCGATCTCGCGACGAGCCTTTTCGAGGTCTTGCGCGGAGCGCTTCTGCTCGGTGATATCTCGCGTGATTGTCGACGCACCGACGACATGACCGTCTGTGTCCCACACCGCCGAGATCGTCAGCGATACGTCGACGAACGACCCGTCCTTGCGGCGCCGCACGGTCTCGAACTGATCGACACCCTCTCCGTCAGCCACCCGGGCGAGCAACAGTGCAACCTCGGCATCGCGATCCTTGGGGACCAGCCGCGAGATCGACTCCCCCTTGACCTCGGCCTCGGTATACCCGTACAGCTGCTGCGCGCCGGGATTCCACGTGACGATCGTGCCGTCGGTCGTCGTGCTGATGATCGCGTCGGCCGATGAGTCGACCAACGCCACGAGGTGCGCGGCTAGACCCTCAAGGCGCTTGCGCTCGCTTACATCACGGATCGCGCTGGAGAACAGCGTCCCGTCCTCGGTCGCCAGCGAGCTCAGCGACACCTCAGCCGGAAACTCGCTCCCATCCTTGCGTCGGCCGTGCAGCTCCAGCCCCGTCCCCATCCCGCGAGCATGAGGGTCTGACGCGTAGCCCGATCGGTGGCCTCCGTGTCGCCATCGAGCGCTCACCGGTACGAGCATCTCGACCCGTCGACCCAGCAATTCGCTGCGCTCGTAGCCGAACAGCTTCTCGGTCTGGAGATTGACAAGAACGATCCGGCCCTGATCGTTCACCACAACGATCGCGTCCGGCGCGAACTCCAGAAGGCCTGCAGAGCGATCCTGGACAGGTGTGTGCGCGGTAGCGTACGCCAGCGTCGGTGTTCGGGTCACAGCAAGAACATCGGCTCGCGCTCCGCCGATGTCGTCGGCGATAACTACGGGGCGCGAGTGCGCAAACTACCTAGCGGCGTTTGGAAGTTGGTCCCACCGGCCAGTCAGACGACTCGTCCCGGCCGCCGCCCGCGTGTTTTCGGTCTCGGGCTCAGCGCCAACGAACGTGCCCTGATGCGCGAGCGGATAGGAAGGGCCGGTGACACTGCTCACGCGGTTGGCGACGAGCATCTCCGCGTACGCCGGCCAGAAGTAGGGAATCGGCGGCGCGCCGGGCCGGCAGGTGCCGCCGGACATGCCGGGCTCATCGAACCACGAGAACGCGTCCGCCCACTGGTAGCCGGTGCTCGTGGATAGCGGGCCGAGGCCGCGGCCGTGCGGGTTGCACAGCACCTCGTTGCCGTCCTTGGCCGGGTCGGCGGTCTTCAGCGGGCCGCGGCCGCCTCCCTGCGTGTCGACCACGAAGTGAACTCCGCCGAGCGCCTGCGCGATGCGCTGTCCGTAGTGGAGCTCCGTGGTCGTCCAGTCGAAGTGGGTCGAGTTAAGGAAGAACCCCTGGGCCTGGTGAACGCCGGCCTGCTGAAGCCAGGCGGCGGTCGTGTGCCAACCGGCGGCGTCGGCAGCGCCTCCGTCGAGATAGAGCACGAGGTGCGGGTCGCGCTCCAGCCGGTTGATGGCCCATGAAAGCTCGTCATGGAAGCGCACGTAGCGTTCCCGTGGGGTCAAACAGCCCGCGGTGATGACCGAGTCGACCTCGAAGTACATGACGACCTTGAAGTTGCCGATGGCGTTGGCGAGATCGTCGATCCAGGTCCGGTACTTGGCCGCGAACGCGTGGTTCGCGGTCAAGCCGCAGATGCCGGCGTGCACGAGCGAGTAGGTGGAGAGCTGCACGACCGACCCCGGCTGCACACGCTGGGTCCATTCCAGGTAATTCGCGACCAGGTTGGTCGGGTTGGGCTCATTCCAGTACCAGAACCGGCGCGAGTTCGGGGCGGCGGCAAGGAACTGGAGCTCGTGCCTCGCGGTCGGGTCGGTCGTGTGCGCGGCCGCGATGCCGGCCTCTGACTTGGGCCCCGCGATGTAGAAGGGCGCCTGGTAGAGCACGTTGCCGGACGGAGTCGCCGGTAGTCCGAGTGGGTTGGAGTTGTCGCGGGCGTCGAGCGGGTCGTCGCGGAGGATGGTGATACGGGCGCTGTGCACGGGCCCGAGCGGCTGCGGCCAGGCGCCGTACATGTAGATCGCGGCGTGCACCACCGACGAGGTGTTCATGTGCTGGTCGTAGACGTGGACGTCGAAGCTGTAGCTGGTCTGCCCGGGGGCGAGGTGCACGCGTGTGTTCGAGATCGGGTCGAAATCCAGTCCCGGCACGGCGTCGTTGCGCCTGACCCCATAGCCAACCCACTCGTCCCCGACTGGGCTGGTGCGGGTAATCGTGACCTTCAGGTCGCCCGCGTGCTCGGAGACGGTGTATGCGGGCGCGTCCAGCTGCACGGTGCCGAGCAGCTGGCTGGCGCGGGCGCCGGCGGCTGAGACGAGCGCGAAGGCGACCATGGCGCCGAGGAGGGCCAGAAGCAGCGTGCGGAGTGGGATGCGGACCGTGGTTCTCATCAGAAGCGTCTCTGCTTCTGTCATCGGACGGACCGCCCGGTTTTCGATGTGATGTCCAGCCGTTCTGGACACTCGGTCTGTCCAGGGCGGCTTCTTTGCCGTTTAACGCCTGGGAATTTCGCCTTACGGCCACATCAGCCGAAACGACGGCGACTATCCGCTGTGACTTCCAGCGCGAGAGGCCTCCGTTCTGATGGACTGCACCGATGCTGTCCGAGCATCTCCTCGAGCTCGTACCTGACGCCGCAGAGATACGCGAGGTGAAGCGGCTGACCGGCGGCGCCAGCCGCGAGACGTGGTCGTTCGACGCGCTGATCAACGGCGCGTGGAGACCGCTCGTCCTCCGGAGCGATCGCGCGGGCCGCGGACCGATCACCCTCGAAGCGCTCGCGTTCGAGGCCGCGGCCCGCGTGGGCGTGCCCGAGCCGGAGATCGTCGCGCGCGGCGATTCGTTTCTAATCATGGAGCGCGTCGAGGGCGAGACAATCGCGAGGCGCATTCTCCGCGACGAGCAGTTCGCCGCTGTCCGCCCGCACCTGGCCGAGCAGTGCGGCGAGATTCTCGCTCGCATTCACTCGATCCCGCGCGAGGCGATCCCCGACCTCGACGCTCCCGACCCGCTCCACGAAACGGCGGCGATGATCCACGCCTTCGAAGATCCGAGCCCGGCGCTCGAGCTCGGGCTGGCGTGGCTCGAGCGCAACCGCCCAGAGCCGCAGGACGAGGTCGTGCTGCACGGCGACTTTCGCCTCGGCAACCTGATCATCGGAGACGACGGCGTCAGGGCAGTGCTCGACTGGGAGCTCGTCCACCGCGGCGACCCGTTCCAGGACCTGGGCTACCTGTGTGTGCGCGCGTGGCGCTTTGGCGGCGAGCACCCGGTCGGCGGCTTCGGCACCTACGAGGATCTGTACCGGGGTTACGAGCGCGTCAGCGGGCGCACCGTCGACCGGAACACGGTTCGCTGGTGGGAGGTGTTCGGAACGGTCTGGTGGGGAGGCGCGTGCATGCTGCAGGCGTGGCGCCATCTTTCGGGCTCGGAGCCGCTCGGTCGAGCTGGCGGCGATCGGCCGGCGCGTGTGGGAGCAGGAGTACGACGTGCTGCTGGCGCTCGCACCATGAGCCGTGGGATTCCGTCCAGTGCCGAGCTCGCCCGTGCCGTGCGCGAGTTCCTCGAGCAGGAGGTGATGCCCGCGACCGAGGGCCGCCTCAGCTTCCACGCGCGCGTGGCCGCGAACGTGATGGCGCAGATCGAGCGCGAGCTGGAGAGCGGCCTTCCGGACACGACGGGCGACGCTGACATCTGCGCGGCGATTCGTGCCGGCTCGGTCGACTTCGCGCAGGTATACGACGCGATCCGCGAGACCGTCGTCGCGAAGCTGCGCATCTCAAACCCACGCCACCTACTCCCGGAGGATCGATGACCGAGATACCCGCCGACCTCGCGGACTTTGTCACCCGGCTCGACGAGTTCATCGAGCGCGAGATCAAGCCGCTCGAGGAGGAGCACATCGAGTTCTTCGATCACCGGCGCGAGTGGCGGCGAACCGATTGGGAGAACGGCGGCGTCCACCGTCGCGAATGGCTCGAGCTGCTGGGCGAGATGCGCCGACGGGCCGATGAGGCCGGCTTCTTCCGCTACGCGCTGCCGAGCTCGATGGGCGGGCTCGACGGCACAAACCTGGGGATGGCCGTGATCCGCGACCACCTCGCGGCGAAGGGGCTCGGGCTCCACAACGACCTGCAGAACGAAGCCTCGGTCGTCGGCAACCTCGTGTTCCCGCTGATCCTCGACCGGTTCGGCACCCCCGAGCAGAAGCAGCAGTTCATGGCTGGGGCGATCGCGGGCGAAGCCGGGTTCGGCTTCAACCTGACCGAGCCGAATCACGGGTCAGACGCGACCTGGCTCGAGACGCGCGCAGTGCGAGACGGCAACGACTGGGTGATCAACGGCGCCAAAAGATTTGCGAGCGGCGGCGGGATCGTGCAGCACGCGATCGTGTTCGCCCGGACCTCCGGCGAGCCGGGCCAGCCGCTCGGCATCACCGCGTTCATCGTCGACACAAGCGACCCGCGCTACGAGATCCCCTACTTCCACTGGACCTTCAACATGCCCTCAGACCACGCCGAGGTCGTGCTCAACGATCTGCGTGTCCCGGACACCGCGATCCTCGGTGAGGAGGGCCGTGGCCTCGAGACGGCGCTGTTCTTCGTCCACGAGAACCGGATCCGTCAGGCTGCGTCGGGCGTCGGCGTGGCCGACTTCTGCGTCCGCGAGAGCGTCGAGTACGCAAAGCAGCGCAACACGTTCGGCAAGCCGCTGTCAGAGCGCCAGGCGATCCAGTGGCCGCTCGTCGAGCTCGCGACCGACGTTGCGCTGCTGCGCACGTTCGTCCGCGCGACGGCCGCGGAGATGGACTCCGGAGACCGGATCCGCGGCGTCAGCGACCGGGTGTCGATGTGCAACTACCGCGCCAACCGCCTCGCCTGCGATGCCGCCGACCGCGCGATGCAGGTCCACGGTGGGCTCGGCTACACGCGCGCAAAGCCGTTCGAGCACATCTACCGCCACCACCGCCGGTACCGGATCACCGAAGGCTCGGAGGAGATCCAGATCCGCAACGTCGCCGGCCACCTGTTCGGATTCATAGACCGCTGAGTCACGAGACCCAAGGAGGCGCCGCATGCCGCCGCGAATTCCGCTCCCCACCGACGACGAGCTCACCCCCGAGCACCGAGAGATCCTTGCCAAGCTGCCGCCGCTGAACGTGTTTCGCATGGTCGCCGGCACCGAGCGTGGCCTGCGGCCGTTCCTGCAGCTCGGGAGCGTCGTGCTCTCGAGCTCCATGGATGCCCGGCGCCGCGAGATCGCGGTGCTGCGCGTCGCGCATGCGACCGGCGCGGGCTATGAGCGGGCGCAGCACGAGCGACTGGCTCGGAACGCCGGCGTCAGTGACGAGGAGATCAACGCGGTCGCGACCGAGGAGCCGGTCTCCAGCCTCGATGACGAGGGCAACCTGATCTGCCGCGTGGCCGATGAGGTGAGCCGGGACGTACGACTGTCGGACGAGACGCTCGAGCAGATCATCGAGCGCTACGGCGCGCGCGAAGCTGCTGAGGTGATCCTGCTCGTGAGCTACTACAACATGGTCAGCAGGTTCCTCGAGTCGACTCGAGTCGAGCTCGAGGACGAGCCGCCGATCGGCTGGCAGACCCTGGGCGGACGCCAGCCAGGCCGGCCAGGGATCGGCGGATGAGGCTCGAAGGCAAGGTTGGGATCGTCGTCGGCGCCGGCCAGTCGCCCGGCGAGACGATCGGCACCGGGCGCGCTGCGGCGATCGTGTTCGCGCGTGAGGGCGCGAACGTGCTGCTCGCGGATCGCGACCTCGCGTCGGCCCAGGAGACGGCCCGGATGATCACCGACGCCGGCGGCGTGGCCGAATGCGTGCGCACCGACTGGACGAGCGCCGCGGACTGCCAGGCGATGGCCGCGGCGTGCGTGGACGCGTGGGGGCGGATCGATTTCCTCCAGAACAACGTCGGGATCGGCGCCGGCGACGACACGCCACTCAGGCTGAGCGAGGAGGCTTTCGATCGGATCATCTCGGTCAACCTCAAGGGCTGCGTGCTCTCCTGCCAGGCTGTCGTGCCGGTGATGCGCGGGCAGGGATCTGGCTCGATCGTGAACATCTCCTCGATCGCCGCGCTGGCTGCCGCGGTTCGATTGACGGCGTACAAGATCTCCAAGGCCGGTATCAATGCGCTCGGCCAGTCGCTGGCGATCGACAACGCCGCGCACGGCATCCGGGTGAACACGATCATGCCCGGCCTGCTCGACACACCGATGGCGGTCGACGCTCGCGCCGCGCATCTCGGCGTTGCCCGCGAGCAGGTCGTCGCGCAGCGCGAGGCTCTGGTCCCGCTTCGCACCAGCATGGGCAGCGGCTGGGACGTCGCCTACGCCAGTCTGTTCCTGCACTCCGACGAGGCGGAATTCATCACCGGGGCCGTGCTCCCCGTGGACGGTGGGCAGTTGGCGCGCGTGGGCGGGTAGGGCGCGTGGGCTACCGACGGCCTGGCACGAGAGCCGCCATCCTAGTCCGGCCGCGGGCGCCCCGTAGCATTCTCCCAGAGACCGCCATGACCTACGACGAGGACGGCAAGGACGCCCGGCCCATGGGGATCGCGAACGACCATCGCGTCACCCGTCGTGGACTGCTGGTCACGTCGGCTGCCGTCGCGGCCGGCCTGGCGCTCAGGCCGGGAGCTCGAGCGCAGCAGGGCGGTGCCCGGCCCCTGGCGCTCGTCTATCGCGGGCCTGCTTCGTCGCCCGGCATACCGGCGGACACGGAGAGGTTCCTGCGCACGTGCTCGCAGCGATTCCGCATCGAATTCTGCGGCCCGCGCGCGGGCGATGAGCCGGTCAACGCCACCACGCTGGCCCGCGCCTCGCTCTACGTGCAACCGGGCGGGGGCGACGACTACGCGGCCGCCTGGGATTCGGTCAGGGCGTATGCCGAACCCCTGCGCGACTTACATCCGTCGGGGTGGTCGATACCTGGGCATCTGCATGGGCGGCTATCTGGCCGGATCCGGGCCGGGTTTCGACCTGCTGCCGGGCAACTGCGACGACTACACGAAGACGCGACACGCCGAGGTGCACGATGCCCGCAACGCGGTCATCACCGTCGACTGGCCGGCGCCGCCCACGCGCGCCGATGCGCCGAGTCTTCTACCAGGACGGGCCCTACTTCTGGCTTCGTCGCGGCGCCACGGGACGCGTGCTCGCCCGCTACACCAATGGCCTGATTGCCGCCATGGTCGTCCCGTTCGGAAAGGGAACGGTGGGGGTCAGCGGACCCCATCCGGAGGCCAACCGCTCGTGGTACGCGCTGGCCGGGCTGCCCTACCCGGGGAGCACGTACGACCTCGGCCGCCGGCTCGTCGACGCGACGATGGGCGGCATCGACGTCAAGCTCGACCGGTGACGCTGCCACCGGTCGCAGGCTCGTACTGACCGATGCAGGCTCTGCCGTACATCGACACCCACGCGCGGCGCATCCCGGCCGCGCCCGAGCAGGTCTGGCGGGCCCTCCTGGTCACGTTGCGCAACACGATGCCGACACCGCCGTGGTGGCTCGCCACCGCCTGGGGGCTCGAGCCCAGGAGGCGGAGCGGCGTGTGGGACACGGCCGTCGAGTCTGGCGAGAGCGTGCCGGGCTTCGCGGTGGACGAGGTTGCGGCGCCGCGGCTTCTGAGGTTGCGTGGACGCCACCGGTTCTCCGACTACGAGCTCCGCTTTGAGCTCGAGCCGATCGCATCGGGCGGCACGCGGCTGAGCGCGAGATCGTCGGCGGCGTTCCCGGGGGTCACCGGACGGATCTACCGGACGCTCGTGATCGACAGCGGCGGACATCGGGTCGCCGTCGGGCGGATCCTTGCCCGGGTCGCGCGGCGGGCCGGCTGCGCAGCTGCGGCCGTCCGGGTCTGATCGGCGCATGCATTAGGGTCCGGCTGTACCGTTCGCTGACGATGAAGAGACAAATTTCCGGCCTAGTGCAAATACCGCTGCTTGCAGCGCTCATCCTGTGCGCCACTCCGGCGCTCGCCTCCGCGGCGCAGTCGTTCGCGGTCACCTCGCCGACCGGCTTCCCGGCCGGCGGCATCCCACCTACACGACTGGGATCAGCCTCGACACATCGGCGGGCAGCCCCGGGAAGGTGAGCATCACGCTCGCACCCGGCGTGCTGGCGAGCGTGAGCGCGAATCCGGGCTGCGTGAAGGGCGCTCCGCAGTACACCTCGGCGTGCCAGATCGGCACCGGTTCGGCCACCGCGCTCGGCCTGGTGAAGATCCCGCTGAAACGCATACCTGGTCAAGCCGCCGAGCAGCGGCGATCTGGTCGGCATCGACCTCGTGACCTCGCACCGAACATGGTCACGCACGCGGGCGCCGCGCTGGTCCAGACGGGGGGCAGCAAGGTCTCGACCGTTCTGCATCTCGATCTCGCCAGCCTCAACGGTCTGCAGGGGGCGATCACGGGCATGAGCCTGACCGTCGACGGGACGCTTCAGGGCAAGCCGTTCACGCGAATGCCGACGAACTGCTCGCCCGGCTCCTCGAAGCTCACCATCACCTACGCGAAGAAGACCGAGACGAGCACGGCCTCACCCGACTTCAAGCCCACGGGCTGCGCGTCGCTGCCGTTCCATCCGAAGCTGACCGGCTCGGCGGTCAAGGACCTGCACGACGCCGGCACGGCCGTGACCACGACGGTCACCCAGGGTGCAGACGAGGCGGCCAGTTCCTCGACCACGCTGCTGCTGCCCTGGCCGACGCTGGCGCCGAATTTCTCCTCGCTCGGCCTGGAGAACAAGCCGATCCCGGTCGGGAGCGCGAGCACCGCGACGCCGCTGCTGCCCACGCCGCTCGTTGGCAAGGTGTACTTCACCGGCAGCCCAACCTCGCCGACCCTGACGCTCCGCTTCCCGCCGCCGGCCGTGCTGACGCTGGTCGGCAGCGTCAGCCTGGCCCAGCATTCGGTCGTGTTCTCGGGCATCCCCGACGTGCCGGTCACGAACCTGACCGTGGCCCTGTTCGGTGGTCCGAAGTCACTGCTGGCCGGCGCCTGCAACACGCCGAGCGGGACGCTCGGTGGTTCGTTCGGCGGCCAGAACGGCCTCACCGCCACGGCCAGCCTGCCGATCACGCTCGCCAACTGCCCGTCGACCAAGCCGTCGGCGCCGAAGCTGACCAACGTGCGCTTTGCTCCTCGTGCGTTCAAGGCCAAGAGCGGCACCCACCTGAGGTTCACGCTGTCGGAGTCGGGCACGGTCACGGTGCTGGTGACGCGCACCGTGCACGGACACCTCGCTCACCACAGGTGCAGCACCAAGGCCAAGCACGGAGCGAAGTGCACGGTGCACCTGAAGCGGACCGTCCACTTCAAGGCCAATGCGGGGGTGAATGCGTTCGCCTTCAAGACGGGCAAGCTGCCGAAGGGCACGTATACGGCTCAGGTCTCGGCCGTCGACGCCTCCGGGCACCGCTCGAACAAGGTCAAGCTGACGTTCACGATCCGATAGCGACCGTCAGGCTGCGTCGGCGACAAGCGCGCGCACGACCTCGATCAACAGGTCGATGTCGCGCTCGGTCGTCCGCCAATTGACGATCGCGGGGCGGAGCGCCACCCGGCCGGCGTACGTCGTCGTGCCGGCATAGACGCGGCCGTCGGCGAGCAGCGCGTCCCCGAGCTGCTGGTTGAACTCGTTCAGCTCGTGCTCGTCGAGTCCCGGCGGGCGCGCGCGGAAGCACACGATGTTGAGTGGCACCTCGGCCAGCCGCTCGAGTTCGGGCGCGGCGTCGACCTGGGCGGCGAGGCGAGCTGCCAGGCCCAGGTGACGCTGCACCATCTGCCTATAGCCGTCCCGCCCGTACGCCCTCAGCGTCGCCCATACGGAGAGCGCGCGGGCCCGCCGCGAGTTCTCCGGCGCCATGAAGCCGAAGTTCGGATGCGGATCCTCGGACGAGGGCAGGTACGCGGCGCCGACGTTCAGCGCGCGCGGCAGTCGCTCGACCTGGCGGACGAAGGCAAAGCCGCAGTCGTACGGGACGTTGAGCCACTTGTGCCCGTCGGAGATCACCGAGTCGGCACGCTCGACGCCCTCCGTCAGCGCCCGGGTCTCCGGCGCCAGGCGGGCGAACAGCCCGAAGGCGCCGTCGACGTGCAACCAGGCCCCGTGTCCCTCGGCCAGGTCGGCGAGCTCGGCAATCGGATCGAAGTCGCCGGCGTTGACCTCGCCCGCGTTGGCGATCAGGATCGCCGGGACCTTGCTGCCGGCAAGCTCGCGCTCCACGGCCGCGAGATCGATCCGGCCGACCGGGTCGCTGCTCAGACGCCGGATCCTCGCCCGGCCGAGGCCGAGCATGCCGATCGCCTGCACGGCGCTCGGATGGATGTAGCCGCTCGAGATGATCAGCGGCTCGGGCAGGTTGACGAGGCCCTCGGCCTCGACGTCGACGCCCGAGCCGCTCACCCCACCAATTGCGCGCCGCCGAAAGTGAGACCAGGTTCGCCATCGTGGCCCCGGTCGTCAGCACCCCGCCGAAGCCGTCGGGCAGCTCGAACAGCTGGCGCAGCCAGTCCGTCGCCACCTGCTCGATCCGCGCCGCGAACGGCGACGATGCCCATGCGTAGGCGACCTGGTCATACGCGGAGGTCAGCCAGTCGGCCCCGATCGCCGCCGGCGTGCCGCCCCCCATCACGAAGTGAAAGAAGTGGGGCCCGCTCGAGCGCAGTGCGGCGTCAGCGCCGCGGCTCGCGAGCTCGGCGATGGCCGCCAGCGACCCGTCGCCCTGCTCCGGCATCGGGTCGTGCCACCGCTCGATCGCTGCCTCGGCCCCGGGCGGCACAACGGGAGCGTCGTCGAGCGTCGCGACGTAGCGGCGGGCCTCCTCGGCGGCAAGCGCCAGCGCCGCATCGAGCTCGCCAACCTCGAGCAGAGGGTCGGTCATCCGATCACCACCACTTCCCCTCGCGCGCGAGGTCGGTTCCTCCGGTCCCGTCGAGCGAGTCGAGCGTCGCCATGTCATCGTCCGAGAGCTCGAAGTCGAACACCTGGGCGTTCTCCCCGATCCGCTCGCGGCGGGTCGACTTGGGAATCACGATCGTCCCGCGCTGGATGCACCACCGGATCAGCACCTGGGCCGGCGTCCGGCCGATGCGGTCGGCCACCTCGCCGACGGCGGGGTCGCCGAGGTGGCGGCCGGTCCCGAGCGGGCTGTACGCCTCCAGCGCGATGTTCCGCTCGCTGCACGCGGCGAGCAACCTGCTGCGGTATTCGAACGGGCTGAACTGGACCTGGTTGACGACTGGTCGCGTCGTGGCGATCCCGAGCAGCTCGTTGATCTCGGCGATGCTGAAATTGGAGATGCCGATCGAGCGGGCGTAGCCGCGCTCCCTGGCCTTCTCCATGCCCGGCCAGGCCCACGTCGGCCCCCCCTGAGGCCAGTGGATGATGTAAAGGTCGACGTGGTCGACGCCGAGGCGGCGGAGGCTGTTCTCGGCCTCGTGCGCCGGATCGGAGTGGCGCGGGAAGAACTTGGTCGTGATGAACACCTCCTCCCGGGGGACGCCGCTATCGCGCAGCGCCCGGCCGACGCTCTCCTCGTTGCCGTAGGCCTGCGCCGTGTCGATATGGCGGTAGCCGAGCTCGAGCGCCCAGCGCACGGCGTTCTCGCACTCCGGCCCGTCGGGTATCTGCCAGACGCCGAGACCCAACACGGGGATCTTCTGGCCGTCGCCGAGCTCGTGGAAAGGTTGGTCGTCGGTCAAGTCGCTCTCCTCAATTCGTTTCCGGCTTCGTCATCAACATAGCCACGACGGATCGCTACAGCGCCTCGACCGTGGCCGCGTCGAGCTGCTCGAGCGAGGTGAGCACCGCCTCGGCGAGGCCGAGCGCGTCCTCGGCGGGCGGATAGTCGCGGTTCGGGATGGCGATCACCGCCATGCCGGCTGCCGCCGCGGCGCGCAGGCCGTTCGTCGAGTCCTCGACCGCGGCCGCGCGGACCGGTTCCACGCCGAGCTTGGCGAGGGCTGCCAGGTACACGTCAGGGGCCGGCTTGCCGCGATCGACCTCCTCGCCCGAGACCGTGGCGGCGAACTCGCCGGTCAGCCCCGCTCCCGAGAGCACGGCGTCGATCACGGGCCGGTTGGCCGACGATGCGAGACCCAGCGGCCAGCGGGCTCCGAGCCGTCTGACCGCTGCGATCGCCCCGGGGAGCAGGGGCAGCTGGCGCGCGTAGCTCTCCAGCAGCCGACCGACGACGCGTTCGTTGATCTCATCCGGCTCGAGCCGGGTGCCGAGCTCGTCGTGCAGGTAGCGCGACCACTCGGGCGCGCTCATGCCCATCATCGCGCGCGTCGCCTCTTCTCGCCAGCGTCCGCCGGCCTCGGCGACCACCGCTCGCCGCGCCTGGTCCCAGGCGTGCTCGGAGTCGACGAGAACCCCGTCGAGGTCGAACACGACCGCCTGGATCGTCCTCGCCAACGGCCTAGACCGGGACCAGCGACTCGAACAGGTGGGCGAGCGTCCCCGACGGGTTGTCCGTGAGGCCGGTGTGCACCTCCGACGGCTGGATCATGGTCGAGGAGTTCGCCGCCACCCAGCCGAAGCGCTCGGAGGGGCTGAGCCCGGCCAGCGCTCCGCCCGACGAATCGCCGCTGAGAACCGCCGCGATCGCCTCGAGGTGCGGGCGCACGGTGCTCGGCTCGAGGTCGGGCGCGAGCGCGCGCAAGCGCGTCTCGTCGAGTTCGATTCGCGATCCTATGTATCGGCGCTGCGGGCAGAACAGCACCACGCCGACGTTCATGCACTCGCCCCGATCGATCCGCGGGACGACGCGGAGGATCGTGTACTGGAACGCGTCACGCCCGTTCACGTTCGGCCTCCTCGACAAACGAGCGCGGGATCTCGAGCCGGCCGTGCAGGAAGGACGCGAAATCGGCCCGCCGCCGGCTCGGATCGTCACCGAGCCATGTGTCCGGCACGAGCTCGATGACGTCGTCCACGGCGGCGCTCGCGAGGCCGGCCAGCCGCTCGTCCGCGCCGTCGATCGAGCTCGCCCGGTCGAGCAGCACGTGGTCGCGGATGAGCGGGAAGGGCGCACGCGCAGTGGAGGCAAGCGAGGCGGCGCCGTGCTGCCGATAGAACGCGGCGCCGTGATCGATCAGCCACACCCGGCCGTGCCAGGCCAGCAGATTGGGGTTGCGCGGAGTGCGGTCTACATTCGTGGTGAGCGCGTCGAACCAGACAACGTCGGCAGCCCGGTCGGGATCGAGCGCGCCGGCGGCCGCGGCGGTGAACGGCAGCGCGCCGGGCAGGAAGTCGACGCCGAGGTTCAGCCCTGTGCTCGCGGCCGCGAGCTCCTGGATCTCGATGTCGGGTTCGGCCTTGGCGAGCGCGGGATCGAGCTCAGCCAGCACGAGCTCGGGGACCGGCAGGCCGATCGCTCGCCCCAGCTCGCCCGCGACCACCTCGGCGACGAGGGCGGCCACGCCCTGCCCGGCGCCGCGGAACTTCATCACGTAGAGCCCGTCGTCGTCGGCCTCCACGAGCCCGGGCAACGACCCTCCCTCGCGCAGGGGCGCCACGTAACGGGTCGCCATCACCCGGCGAAGGCCGGTGCCGGCGCCGCGAGGGGTGAAGAGCCGCTCCGTGGACACGATTGGCGAAACGCTACCGCCACGGCGCACCGTCACCGGGCCGCCGCTCAGACTGACGACCGTCGCCTCTTGCGTCTGACTCGCCGCACACGTTGAAGCGCTGATAGAGCCTCCCTGCGGCTCGGCCGATAGGATGCCGCGCTGCCGCAGCGGCTCTCGCCACCGGGGGGCGTCAAATCTACCCAGGAGCCAGATGGCCACCACGAAAGCCGTTCCGAGCGTACGACCAGTCGAAACACCCGCTCTCGATCGCTTCGCGAGCGGGGTCGTGACGGCGGCGCCGCCGATCATGCTGCTGATCGGGATGTACTTCGGGTGGATGGGCAACCTGCTCCAGTGGCAGGACATCGTGATCCTGATGGTCTGCTACGCGGTGATCGGCACAGGGATCACGGTCGGCTTTCATCGCCTGCTCACGCACGGAAGCTTCAGGTGCAGCCGCCTCCTTCGCGCCGGGTTCGCCGCGCTCGGCTCGGCGGCGGCCGAGGGACCGGTGATCGACTGGGTCGCGACGCACCGGCGGCACCACCAGTTCTCCGATGCCGAGGGTGACCCCCACAGCCCGCACGTCGGCCACGGTCACGGTTTTCGCGGCGCGCTGCGTGGACTCGTCCACGCGCACGTCGGCTGGGTCTTCTCCGACATGGAGGTGGCCAACGAGAATCGCTACGCCAAGGACCTGCTCGCGGACCCAATGCTCCGGTTCGTCAACGACACGTTCGTGTTGTGGGTATTTGCCGGGCTCGCCCTGGCGTTCGGCCTCGGCGTCGCCCTCACCGGGTCGGTGCTCGGCGGGCTGACCGCACTGCTGTGGGGCGGCGCGGCACGGATCTTCCTCATGCACCATGCGACGTTCTCAATCAACTCGCTCTGTCATTTCTTTGGCCGCCGCGACTACGAGACTGGCGACGAGTCACGCAACCTCGCGTGGCTGGCGATTCCGACCTGGGGCGAGGCGTGGCACAACAACCACCACGCGTTCCCGTGCTCCTATCGGCACGGGCTGCGTCGCTGGCAGATCGATCCCTCGGCCGCGATCATCCGCGCGCTGGAGATGATGGGACTCGTCTGGGATGTGGTCAGAGTCGATCCGGCGCGCGAGGCGCGGATGGCGCTCGCGTCGCAGTCCTAGCTTGCTCAGTAGCACCAAGCCGCTCCGCGACGAGATCACCTCGGCGCTCCCGGAGCGGCCGTTCGCGCTGCGCTTCTGGGACGGCTCGGCAGTGGAGGCGACTGGGCCCGACGCACCCACGTTCGACTTCAGATCGCCACGTGCGCTCGCGCACGTGGTCAGGGCACCCGGCGAGCTGGGGATCGGCCGTGCGTACGTGGATGGCGTGCTCGAGGTCGACGACCTCGACCTGGCCCTGCGCGTGGTTGACACGTTCGAGCCGCCCACGCTCTCGCTCGGCGCGCGGGTCCGCCTCGGCCTGGCGCTCGTCCGAGCCACCGGTCTCACGATGCCGCCCCGGCGGCCGGCGATCGAGCTGCGGCTGCGCGGCGAGCGCCACACGCTGGCGCGAGACCGGCGCGCCGTGCGCCACCATTACGACGCGGGCAACGAGTTCTTCGCGCTGTTCCTCGATGACTCGATGACCTACAGCTGCGCGCTCTTCTCCCGGGGCGCGCGCACGCTCGAGGAGGCGCAGGCGGCCAAGCTCGAACTCGTGTGCACGAAGCTCGGCCTCACCTCCGGCGAGCGCGTCCTCGACGTTGGCTGCGGCTGGGGGAGCTTTGCTTTGCACGCGGCCGCGCACCACGGCGTGAGCGTGCTCGGCGTCACGCTCTCAGAGCCGCAGGTGGAGATGGCGCGCCGGCGGGCGAAGGACGCGGGGCTCGAGGATCGAGTCGAGTTCCGCGTGGCCGACTATCGCGAGCTCCGCGACGGGCCGTTCGATGCCATCTCGAGCATCGGGATGGTGGAGCACGTGGGGGAGGAGCGAATCGACCTCTACGCGCGCACGCTGTTCGAGCGCCTGCGCCCCGGTGGACGCCTGCTCAACCACGGCATCGCGAAGCTGAAGGACTTCGACACGACCGACGAGGGCGCGTTCTCGGAGCGCTTCGTGTTCCCGGACGGCGTTCCGCTGCCGCTCTCGCGGATCGAGCTCGCATGTGAGCGGGCGGGGTTCGTGACCACTCACGTGGAGGGACTGGCCGCCGACTACGCGACCACGCTCACGCACTGGATCGAGCGCTACGAGCGCCGCTACGACGAAGCGATCCGGATCGCCGGAATCGAGCGGGCCCGGGTGTGGCGGCTGTACCTGCGTGCGGCGCGCCAGGGGTTCGATACCGGCTGGGCGTCCATCTACCAGGTGCTCGCGCACCGGCCCGAGGGCTAGCGTCGCCTGACCGTGGCGGTGCCGGTGACGGACGCCTTATGGCGAGCGTGGTCGGTGGCCGAGAGCCTGACGCGATAGGAGCCGGCCCTCGCGTACGTGTGGTGGACCGTGAACGTGCCGGACTTCGACAGCCGCACCCTGACGCTGTGACCGTCACCGAACGACAGCGTGGCGGACTTGACTCCGCTCGCGTCGTGGGCGAAGCCCCGGATCGTCGTGGCGTTGCCGCGGCGGACCGAGCCGATCCGCTGCAGCCGCAGCGTCGGCTTGTGCGTGTCCCTGACCCTGACCGACTGGGTGACGGTAGTGAAGGCTCCGGTTCGATCGGTGATCTTGACCGTGACCGTGCGGACGCCGAGCCTGGTCGGCGTGAAGCTCACGTGTCCGCCGGTGGCCGTGGCCGGTTTGCCAGGCAGGGTCCACTTGTAGGAGAGCGATCCGCCGTTCGGCGTTCTCCCGGTGGCCGTGAACGTCGCCTTGTGGCCGATCTCGAGCGTGGCCGGGCCGTGGATCGCCCCGGTCGGAGGCTTCGGGGGCGCGGGTGGCAGCGCGAGCTTCCAGACGCCGCGGCCGTGCGTGGCCGCGTACAGGATCCGCCCCGAGTGCGAGATGGTCAGCCCGAACACCGAGTCGAGTGGCATCCCGGTCCCGGCGCGCGTCCATGACGTGGCGCCGGCGGCCAGCTCCAGCACGCCGAAGTCGGTGGCAGCGAACACGGCTCCGGAGACCTCGTCCTCGGCGATCCCGGTTACCGGCTGATCGCCGAGGTTGTGCGAGATGTCGGTGAACGTGGCCGCGTGGGTCCTCGGGTTGTAGAGCACGTCGAACACGTGGCCGGGCGTCGACGGCGTGTAGGCGTTGTAGCCCGAGTACGAGATCCACGCGTGGTCGGGATTGCCCGGGTCGATCGCGATGCCGGACACGAACCGCCCCGGCGTGGCTGGCTTGTCGATCCGCCAGAACTGCACGTCGCCGGGCGTGTCGCCTGCATTCGAGGTGACGAACACGCGGCCGGTGCGCGTCGCCGCCCAGAGCGTCTGGCTGTCGCTCGGGGCACGCTCCGCGGCGACCACGTAGTCCCCGGTGCGGTCGTTGCCGAACGCGCTGCTGGTCAGATTGCCGCCGAGCTGCACCCAGTCGCCGCATGGATTGGCGCGGAACGGGTCGAGGTTGTAGGCGAGGCACCCATTGGCGATCAGCTCCTGCTCGTTACCGCCGTTGTCGTCGGTTCGCCACACGTGCTCGAGGCCGGTGAACAGGCGCCCCGGAACCTTCGGGTCGGCGGTGAACGGTGTGTAGAACGAGCGCGCCTCGTCGGTCGTCTGCAGCGGGTCGTAGATGTCGAGCCACGTGTTCGGGTTGGTCCCGTTGAAGTTCACCTCGGGCGTGGCGTCGAAGTAGTTGTGGAAGCGGATCGTCGGCGTGCCCGCGTTGAAGCCGGACTGCCCGCCGTCGCCGCCGATTGTCTCCTGCCAGCTCGGCGAGCCGCTGAACGCCCACGTGCCATTGTCCTGCGTCCCGCCGAGCAGGTCGCCCCTCGGGTTCTGCGGGTTGAACGACACGGACTGGAACTGGAGCGTCCGCAGCCCGTCGTTAATCGGAGCGATCGAGTTCGGGACGCCGCCCAGCAGCTCGCTGCAGTCGGCCAGGTCGGCAGCGACGAGCGGCGTCGGGGCGGCGGTTGGGTCGCTCGAGTTGTAGTCCCAGGTGCGCTGGCTGCAGGACGCGGACTGATCGCGCGTGCTGCTGACATCGATCCGCACGACGCCGCCGTCGGAACCGACGAAGGCCGTGTTGCCGTTGTTGGCGAACGCGATCGCGTGCAGGTCCGGGTGGATGCCCTCGCCGTTGGCGACGCCCCAGGCCTTCGACGGGTCTGACAGCACGGCCGTCATGTCCTGCCAGGTGACCGTGGTGTCGGCGCTCGACCCGGTGCCGGCGCCGCCGTTGGTGGAGCGGATGGCCGCGCGTCCGTTGGAGCGCGGCGGCCCACCCTGGCCGTACTGGTCGTAGGCCGGAAGCTCGTCATAGTTCATCGAGCCGCCGTACCAGACCGTGCCCGCGGCCGCCCCCGGCGGGTGGGCGACGAACTCGTCGTAGCCGCACTGGCCGTTCTGGCAAAAGCCGTAGGCGGCGAAGCCGTTGGTGCCGTTCGTCGCGTTCGAGAGCATCGTCCAGCCCGGATTGAGCGACTGCGGGTCGGTGCCGGTGTCGTCGACGAGCGTCGCGGCGCTCTTGGTGTCGATGCTGTTGACGCGCCAGGCCTCGGGCAGCGGTGTGGTGTCGTCACCGTCGAGGACCCAGTCGTCGGACGCGTCGCCGACGTAGGCGCGCGTGTGGGCGGGAATTCCGGGCACCGTGACGAGGTCGAACTCGGTGCGATCGCCGGTGGTGTCGCCGATCGGATTGTTGGGATCGCTGAAGTCGTTCTGGTTCATGGTGTGGAACACCTGGCTCCAGGTCGTTCCCCCGTTGGTCGAGCGCCACAGCCCGTAGCCGAACACGGCCGCGTATATGTCGTGGTGGTTGGTCGGATCGAACTCGAGCTTGTTGATTCCACCCTGGAACCAGTCGGCGCCGCTGTCGGGCGGGCTCGGATTCGGCGGTGTCTGATGGGAGAGGCTGCTCAGCAGCGTGAAGTGAGCGCCGCCATCGGTCGACTTGTAGACGCCGAGCGCCGGGGCGTCGGGCGGTGTGAAGCGCCCTCCGTTGACCGACGAGGAGCCGTGGCGCGCGACGTCGGTCCCGATGTAGATCGTGTTCGCGTTGGTCGGATCGACGGCGATCGCTCCAATCGAGCGGCTGAGCGCGACGGCGAAGCTGCCGGGGACGAGCGACCAGCTGGCGCCGTAGTCGGTGGACTTGAACAGGCCCACCCCCGCCTCAGAGTCGCTGGAGCCGTTGGGCTCGCCCGAGCCCGCGTACAGGGTGTGGTTCGCGGCGTCGTAGTAGAGCGAGCCGAACGCGTTCGTCGGCAGGCCAGTCGGCGGCGCGATCCACTGGACGTGACTCGCCAGCGCGTCGTCGGTGCGCCAGATCCCGCCGCCCGCCGCCGCGACCCACATGCGGCAGGCCCCGGCTGTGCAGCTCGGATCGATGGCCAGCGCGGTGACCCGGCCGGATTCCTGCGTGGTCGGTCCGGTCAACGTCTTGGGATCGAAGAACTGCGAGCTTGCCCCGGGCACGTTTGGGGTGAACGGGCCCAGCTCGGTCCACGGTCCGCTGACCGGCGCGCTCGCGATCGTGCTGCGGGGCACGCGCGACGCCGTGGGGCCGCTGGGAAGGCTCTGGAAGGTCTTGCGGCTATTGATCGCAAGGCGGTCGTCGACGTAGTTGCGCGGGTAGGCGCGGTCACCCACCTGCTCGGCCGCCGGGCTCGATGGACCGCGGCGGTCGCCCTCCTTGCCGTGGCCCCGCTCGAACTTGGCCTGACGGGCCTCGTCGGCCGCCTCGTGCAGCGCGTTGGGCACCTCGCCGTCGCGCGCCCACGCCGGGGTCTGGCCGCGTCCGCTCGAGGAACCGCCCGTGCCCAGCAAGACGACGCTACCGGCGACGACCACCACCACCGTCGCCGCGAGGGCGAGTACCCAGCGCGGCTTTCGAGACAAGACCCACCTCCTCAGCAGACCGTGCGCCGCCCAGCGCGGCGGCCCACAGGATACGCCCGCCGGAGGTGCCGCGACCCGTAACCCGTTCCCTTCACACCGCAGTCCGCTTGGAGTAAGGTCGGCGGGAGCTCCGGAAAACTCACGAGGAGAGAGGCATGAGCAGAACCGTCGTTGTCCGTCTCAACGTCAACGGGGAAGTGCATCACCTCGACGTGGAGCCGCGCCTGTTGCTAGTCCATGCGCTACGCGACCACATCGGTCTGACGGGTACCCATGTCGGCTGCGACACCTCGAACTGCGGCGCCTGCACGGTTCACCTCGACGGTAACGCCGTCAAGTCGTGCACGGTGCTCGCCGTTCAGGCGGACGGCGCCGAGATCACCACGATCGAGGGCCTCGGCTCCGAGGGCGACCTGCACCCCCTTCAAGAAGCGTTCTGGAACAACCACGGCCTCCAGTGTGGGTACTGCACGCCCGGCATGATCATGGCCGCGTCGGCCTTCCTGGCCGAGAACCCGAATCCGACCGAGGACGAGGTCCGGCACGCGCTCGAGGGCAATCTGTGCCGCTGTACCGGCTACCACAACATCGTCCGGGCCGTGCTTGACGCGCGCCAAGAGCAAGTCCGCCGGCGTGACTCGGCCGGAGGTGACCGCATGAGTGTCACCGACGAAACCGCGGTGGTCGGCAACGGCGCACCGGAGCCGCACGTGGGCCGCGCGCTGCGGCGCAAGGAGGACCCGCGCCTGATCACCGGCCGGGCTCGGTACGTCGACGACATCCCGCTCCCCGATACGGCGTGGGCGGCGTTCGTGCGCTCGCCCGAGGCCCACGCCCGGATCGTCTCGATCGACGCCTCAGCGGCGAAGGCTCGAGAAGGCGTGGTTGCGGTGTTCACCGGCCCCGACATGGCCGATCTCGGCGGTCCGTTGCCGATGGCCTGGGTGCCCCCGGGCGTCGAAGTCAAGAACCCCGAGCACTGGCCGATCGCCCGTGACACGGTCAAGCACGTCGGGGATCCGGTCGCCGTGGTGCTCGGCGAGGACCGGTACGCGGTGATGGACGCCGTCGAGGACGTCGTGGTCGAGTACGAGCCGCTTCCAGTCGTGACGGATCCGGAGGCTGCGCTCGAGGGCGGTCCGCTCGTGCACGAGCAGCTGGGAACGAACAAGGTCCACGAGTGGACGCTGTCCGGCGGGGACCTCGATGCCGGCTTCGCCGAGGCCGAGGTGACGCTCGAGCGGCGCTTCGTCAACCACCGGACGGCGGGAGCCCCGATCGAGCCGCGCGGCGTGCTCGCCGACTATCGCGCCGGCCAGCTGACGCTGTGGAGCTCGACCCAGGTGCCGCACTTCGTGCGGCTGTTCCTATCCCTGCTGCTCGAGATGAGCGAGGAGCGGGTCCGGGTGATCGCTCCCGAGGTCGGGGGCGGCTTCGGCTCGAAGCTGCAGGTCTACGGTGAGGAGGTGTTCGCCTGCTGGGCCTCACGCAAGCTGAACCGGCCCGTGAAGTGGATCGAGACGCGATCGGAGAACATGGCCGTCGCCCATCATGGGCGCGACCAGATCTCCTACGTGAAGATCGGAGCCAAACGCGACGGCACGGTCACCGCGTACCACGTGAAGATCATCGCCGACTTCGGCGCCTACAACATGCTCCTCACGCCTCTGATCCCGTCGCTGGGCGCGTTTGTGATGGGCGGGTGCTACAAGATCCCCGCCGTCCAGACGGACATCGTCGGGGTGTTCACGAACAAGTGCCCCACCGACGCGATCCGCGGTGCGGGTCGCCCCGAGGCCACGCACATGATCGAGATCACGCTCGATCAGCTCGCGGCCGAGCTGGGGATGGATCCGCTGGAGATACGCCGGAAGAACTTCATTCCCAAGGAGGACTTCCCGGCCGCTGTGGCCACTGGCGTCGTGTACGACTCCGGGGACTACGACAAGACGCTCGACCGGCTGCTCGAGATCATCGATCTGCCGGCGTTCCGGGCCGAGCAGGAGCAGCTGCGGGCCAACGGCGTCTACCGCGGTATCGGCTTCTCGACCTACACCGAGATCTGCGGCCTGGCTCCGTCCCGGATCACGGGGCCCGGCGGCGTCGGTGTGCAGGCGGGCGGCTGGGAGTCGGCGTTGGTGCGCGTGCACAACACGGGTGCCGTCACCGCGTACACGGGCTCGTCCGGGCACGGCCAGGGCCACGAGACGGCGTTCGCGCAGATCGTGGCCGACCGCCTCGGCGTTGACCCGTCGATCGTGGAGGTGGTCCACGGCGACACCGGCGCGGGCCCCGAGGGCCGCAACACGTACGGCTCGCGCTCGGTTGCGGTCGGCGGCGAGGCGCTGGCCAAGTGCGCCAACAAGGTGGCCGACAAGTCGAAGGCGATCGTCGCTTACAACCTGGAGGCGGCGCCCGAGGACATCGAGCTCAGCGACGGGAAGTTCTCGGTCAGAGGGTCCCCGGACAAGGGCATGGCGCTCGCCGAGGTGGCGGGCGCGGCGTACCTGAACCTGGTTCCGGACGGGATGGAGCCAGGGCTCGAGGAGGTGACCTTCTACGACGCGGAGAACTTCGTGTTCCCGTTCGGCGCCCACGCCTGCATCGTCGACGTCGACGGGGAAACCGGCAAGGTCAAGGTCACTCGGTATGTGGCCGTCGACGACTGTGGCAACCCGATCAACCCGCTGCTGATCGACGGGCAGGTGCACGGCGGCATCGTGCACGCGATCGGACAGGCCCTGTACGAGCGCGTCCACTACGACGACGACGGTCAGCTCGTGACTGGGACGTTCGTCGACTACGCGCTGCCGACCGCGGCCGAGCTCCCCAGCTTCGAGCTCGACCGCACTGTGACCCCGTCGCCGGTCAACTCGCTCGGGGCCAAGGGGGTCGGCGAGGCGGGCACGATCGCGGCGAGCCCGGCGGTGACCAACGCGGTCATCGATGCGCTGCGCCCGCTCGGCGTCACCTACATGAACATGCCACTCAGCCCGATGCGGGTCTGGGAGGCGATCTCGGAGGCCAAGGGCGCCAGCCCGGAGGGAGGTGCGGCATGATCCCGGCAGAGTTCGACTACACCGCCCCGGACACGCTCGATGAGGCGCTCCAGGCGCTCGCCGATGGCGGCGAGGACGCCAAGCCGCTGGCCGGCGGGCACTCGCTGATCCCGCTCATGCGGCTGCGTCTGGCGGCGCCGTCGCTGCTGGTCGACCTGCGCAAGATCCCCGGCCTGCATGGGGTCCAGCGCGAGAACGGCGACTGGCGGATCGGGGCGCTGACCCCGCACGCACAGCTCGAGCACGCGCCCGAGCTTGGGATCCTCTCCCGTGCGGCCGGCACAATCGCGGATCCGCAGGTGCGCAACCGGGGAACGATCGGGGGCTCGCTGGTCCACGGGGACCCGGCGTCCGACCTGCCCGCGGTGCTGCTGATCACCGAGGGGACGGCGACCGTCGTCGGTCAGGGCGGACCGCGCTCGGTCGCCGCCGCCGACCTGTTCAAGGACTACCTGCTCACCGACGTGAAGGCCGTGGAGATCCTCACCGAGGTCCGGGTCCCGGCGCTCGAGGGCTGGGGGTTCGGCTATGAGAAGTTCAACCGCCGCTCCGAGGACTGGGCGATGGTGGCCGTGTCCGCGGTGGTCAAGCAGACCGGCGACATCTGCGAGGACGTGCGGGTCGGTCTCACGAACATGGGACACGTGCCCGCTGCGGGCGACTGCGGTAGAAGACGCCCTGCGCGGCCAGCCGCTGAACGGCGAGTCGATCGCACGGGCGGCCGAGCAGGCGGCCGAGGGAACCACTCCTCCGGCCGATCTGAACGCCAGCGCCGACTACAAGCGTCACCTGTCCCGCGTTCTCTGCCGCCGCGCGCTGACCGAGGCAGCGGGACTGACGTGAGGGTCGGGCGCTGAAACAGTTCGAGTCCGTTGAGGCGGCGAGCGCCGCGCTCGCCACCCAGGGCTACCTCGCCGACCGACCGCTCGCCCTCGCCGTCCAGCTCGCGGTCGTGCTCGACCAGCCTCTGCTGCTCGAGGGTGAGGCCGGAGTCGGCAAAACGGAGGTCGCCCGCGCGCTGGCGGAGGCGATGGGCGCGCGCCTGATCCGCCTCCAGTGCCATGAGGGAATCGACCTGCACCATGCGGTCTACGACTGGGACTACGCGCGGCAGCTGCTCGCCCTGCGCGCCGCCGAGGGCGGGGTTGACGAGGGCGAGCTGTTCTCAGAGCGATTCCTCCTGCGCCGGCCGCTGCTCGACGCGCTCCAGAGCGGCGGCGAGGAGGCCGTCGTCCTGCTGATCGACGAGATCGACCGTGCCGACGACGAGTTCGAGGCGTTCCTGCTCGAGTTCCTGTCCGATTTCGCGGTCACGATCCCCGAGCTCGGGACGGTGCGCGCCACACGCCGACCGGTCGTGATGCTGACCTCGAACCGCACCCGAGAGCTCCACGACGCGCTCAAGCGCCGCTGCCTCTACCACTGGATCGACTACCCGGACGCGGAGCGGGAGCGGGCGATCGTCCAGGCCCGGATCCCCGGCGTGCCTGAAGAGATCACCGCCCGGGTCGTGCGGGCGATCGGGCGCCTGCGCGAACAGGGCGACCTGTACAAGCTCCCTGGCGTGGGTGAGACGATCGTCTGGGCCCAGGCGCTGCTGGCGCTCGGCGACACCGCGGACCTCGACGAGACGCTCGGTGTCGCGCTCAAGGTCCACGAGGACGTCCTGCGGGTGCGGGAGCGAGGAGTCCTGGAGGGTGTCTGAGACCGTCACCGACCGGCTCGGCTCCCTGGCCGCAGAGCTCCGGGCCGAGGGGGCGCGCGTCGGGGTCGGCGAGCTGCTGATGGCCCATCAGGCCCTGGCGGCGATCGACCCTGGCTCGCGCGAGGACTCGAGGCTCGCGCTCCGCGCCGTCCTCTGTTCCGAGCACCGTGACCTCGAGCGCTTCGAGCGAGCGTTCAGGGTCGTGTTCGGAGACGACCAGGCGCCGGGGCGGGAGCAGTCGCTCGACGAGCTCGGAGCGATCGAGCGGGCGGCGCTGCCGCGCGCCGGGATCCCTGGTGACGGTGGCCGGCCGCAGACTGCGGCCGCGGAGCGGCACCCCGTGCCGGCGGCGTGGAGCGAGGTCGAGCTTCTGCGCACGAAGGACTTCGCCCGCTACACCGAGGCCGAGATGGCGCTCGCTCGGGAGCTGATCGCCCGGCTCGCGCGGCGTGGTCCGACGAGGATCTCGCGCCGCACGCGGCCGGCTCGCCGCCGTGGCCACACGCCCGACCTGCGGCGCACCGTGCGGGCATCGCTGCGGACGGCGGGCGAGCCGATCCATCGCCGCTGGCGGGCGCCGAGCTCACGTCCGCGCCCGTTCGTGCTCGTGTGCGACGTGTCGGGCTCGATGGCCCCCTACGCGCGGATGCTGCTGCAGTACGTCCATGCGTGCGTGGCCGCGCGGCGCCGGGTCGAGGCGTTTGCATTCGGGACGCGCCTGACCCGAATCACGAACGAACTCGGCGGGCGCGATCATGACCGCGCCCTGGAGCGCGCCACAGGTGCCGTGGTCGACTTCGCCGGCGGAACCCGGATCGGCGCCTCGCTGGCCGAGCTCAACCGCGTGCACGGCCGCCGGCTCGGCCGCGGTGCGGTCGTGGTGATCCTTTCGGACGGCTGGGACCGTGGCGACCCGGAGCAGCTCGAGGCCGAGATGGCCCGGCTCGGGCGGAGCGCTCACCAGCTCGTGTGGCTAAATCCGCTGGCCGCCAGCCCCGAATACGAACCGCTCACCCGCGGCATGCGAGCGGCGCTGCCGCAAATCGATCAGCTGCTTGCGGGCAACTCGATCGCTTCGCTCGAGCAGTTGGCGACAATATTGGAGGAGATGTGAACGACCTACTTGACGACATCAGCCGCTGGTCCGAGCGCGGCGACCGGGTCGCGCTGGCGACGGTGATCGACGTGCAGCGCTCGGCGCCGCGGCCACCGGGCGCCAAGATGGCGATCAACGAACGCGGAGAGATCTCCGGCGCCGTGTCGGGAGGGTGCGTCGAGGGCGCGGTGGTCGAGATCGCCGACCAGGTTCTGGCCGGGGGGGCGCCGAAGCTCCAGCACTTCGGGATCCCGGACTCGGACGCCTGGGACGTGGGGCTGCCGTGCGGCGGCGAGATCGACGTATGGGTGCAGGAGTACGCGGCGGGGCGATTCGAGGAACTTGCCCGTACGGGTGGACGCGCGGCCGAGGTGACGGTGCTCGACGGCGCGCAGCCCGGAGCCAAGCTGCTCATCGAGGCCGATGGCACCCGCTCCGGCACGCTCGGTGCTCCCGAGCTCGATGACGACGCCGCGCGGGCGGCCGAGGAGCTCCTGTGGGCGGAGCGCTCCGAGCGGCGCGGTCCGCTGTTCATCGACGTCGTCGGGCCCGCGCCCCGCCTGATCCTGTTCGGGGCGGTCGACATCGCCTCCTCCGTCTGCACGCTGGCCCGGGCGGCCGGCTGGCGCTGCTACGTCGTCGATCCGCGCGCGCGATTCGCGACGCCCGAGCGGTTCCCGGACGCCGAGGAGGTGATCGCCGCCTGGCCCGAGGAGGCCTTCGCTCGGCTCGGCGGGATCGACCCCGCGACGTCGATCGCGGTCCTCACCCACGACCCCAAGCTCGACGACGCGGCGCTGCTGATCGCACTCCGCTCATCGGCGCGGTTCGTCGGGGCGATGGGCTCGCGCCGCGCCCAGGCGGCCCGGCGCGACCGGCTCGTCGCCGCGGGCATCACCGACGATGAGCTCGAGCGGCTGGCGGCGCCCCTGGGGCTCGACCTCGGTGCGGTCAGCGGCGAGGAGACGGCGCTCTCGATCCTGGCCGAGGTGGTCGCTGCGCGTCACGGCCGAGACGGCGGCCGGCTGTCGCAAGTTCGAGGGCGAATCCACGAGGTGCCGGCTTGACCGATGGTCTGATCCTCGCTGCGGGCGCCGGCACTCGCTTCGGCGGCGCCCGCAAGCTGCTCGCCGAGCTCGATGGGCGCCCGCTGCTCGAGCACGCCGTCCGGGCTCAGTGCGCCGTCCCCGAGATCGACCGCGTCGTGGTCGTGCTCGGGGCCTATGCCGACGAGATCATCGGGCGCGTCCAATTCGATCGCGCCGAGCCCGTGGTCTGCGAGCGGTGGAGCGACGGCCAGGCCGCGTCGCTCCGGTTCGGCGCTGCGGCCCTGTCGGGCGCGGAGCGGGTGATCGTCACACTCGGGGACGACCCGTCGATCACGCCGGCGGTGATCGCGCGGTTCCTCGATGCGCCAGGCGGCACGCGGGCGATGTACGGCGGCCGCCCAGGCCATCCCGTAGTGCTCGGGCCCGAGCAGCTGGCCGCGGCTGAGCGAGCTGGAGGGGGACCAAGGGGCGCGGGGGCTGCTCGCCTCCGGCGCGATGATCGAGTGCTCGGACCTGGCGTCGGGGCGAGACGTCGACACCCCGGAAGACCTGGAGGCGATTCGCAATGAAGCTAGAGCAGTCCTTTGACGTAGCCGCACCCCTGGATCGGGTGTGGAAGGCGCTGATCGACGTGGAGCACGTTGCTCCCTGCCTGCCTGGAGCGGCGGTGACCGGACGCAACGACGACGGCTCCTACAGCGGCACGTTCACGATGAAGATCGGCCCGACCACGGCCTCCTACACCGGCAAACTCGAGATGGATCAGATCGACGAGGACGCGCGGGCGGCGACGATGCACGCGAACGGAACCGACAAGCGCGGTCAGGGGGGCGCCAAGGCCGTGATCCGCTCGAAGTTGTCGGAGGCCGGATCGGGCACGCACGTCGAGGTGGTCACCGACTACCACATCACCGGACGGCTGGCCCGGTTCGGGCGCGGCGGGATGATCGAGGACATCTCCGAGCGTCTGCTGCGCGAGTTCGCGCGCCGTCTGCAGGACTCGCTGACCGATGGGGGGGCTGCGGAGGCTCCCGAGGCGGCCTCGGCGGGCGCGCCGGAGACCCCGAGTGGATCCTCGGCGGGCGCGCCGGAGCCCTCGAGCGCTCCGGCACCGGTGGCGGAGCCGTCGCGGCCGCCCGAACCGGCTCCCGCGGCCGAGCCCGAGCCCGCGCAACTCGACGCGGTGGCGCTCATGCGCTCCGTCATCGCGGAGCGCATCCGCCGCAACCCCGTGCCGGTGGCCCTCGTACTCGGCTTCATTCTCGCCATCCTGCTGCGCCGGCGGAAGCATTGACGCTGCTCGCGAGCGCTTCCCGGCGGCCGTCCATTCTTCGACGATGAGCTCTCAGGCGGAGAAGGCCCGGCGGTTGCTCGAGCTGCACCGTCCCGGCGAGCCGCTCCTGCTCGCCAACGCCTGGGACGTCGGGTCGGCCCGCGTGATCGAGTCGCTCGGGTTCTCGGCCATTGCCACGACCAGCAGCGGACACGCGGCGACGCTCGGCCGGCTCGACGGCTCGGTCAGCCGGGAGGAGGCGCTGGAGCACGCGGCGGCGCTCTCGGCGGCGGTCGACCTGCCGGTGTCGGCCGATCTCGAGAACGCGTTCGCCGACGATCCCGAGGGCGTGGCCACAACGATCACGATGGCGCTCCAGGCCGGACTGGCCGGCGCCTCGGTTGAGGATTTCAGCGGTGACCCCAGCAACCCGATCTACCCGTTCGAGGCGGCCGTGGAGCGGGTGGCGGCGGCGGTGGAGGTCGCCCACCGGGGCCCTGTGCACCTGGTCCTGACGGCGCGATCGGAAAACTTCCTCCATGGCCATCCGGATCTGGACGACACGATCCGCAGGCTTCAGGCGTTCCGAGAGGCCGGCGCCGACGTGCTGTTCGCACCCGGACTCCGCGAGGCCGCCGACATCCGTCGCGTGGTCGAGTCCGTGGGCGGCCCGGTGAACGTCCTCGGTCGTCCCGGCGCGCCCTCGGTGGCCGAGCTGGCCGAGCTAGGTGTCAGCCGAATCTCCGTCGGCGGCGCGTTCGCGTTCAATGCGCTCGGCTCCCTGGTCGAGGCCGCGACGGAGCTCCACGACCAGGGAACCTACGGATTCTGGGAGCGCACGAGCGAGGGGATCAAGGCCGCCCGGGCGGCGTTCCCGCGCGGGGATTAGCGCGCCGGCTCATCCGGCCCACAGGCGCCGGAGCAGGCCCAGCATCGCCGGCGCCGTCTGCAGATAGCCCGGACAGCAGGTCGGGCCGTTCACGGCGCTGATCCCGATCTCCAGGTGAGGGCCGGTCGACATCCCGACGATCCCGCAGCCGACCTCGGCGATCGGCTGCCCGGCGTGCACGATCGTCCCCACCGGCACGAGATCGGGCGCGGCGTGTCCGTAGTAGATGTAGCGGCCGTTGAGCGGGCCCCCATACACCTTCAGGACGGGTGCGTAGGGGCCGAACCCCGAGATCCCCTCCTGGACGATGACGCCGTTGGTCACCGCCACCTCCACGGCCGCGTTGCCACACGCCCCGCCGCTGGTCGAGATGTCGACGCCCTGATCTGGCGACCACGTGCTGGGCGGCGCGACCACGGTGCGAGGGCTGATCGGGAACACGAAGCCCTGCCCGGTGCCGAGCGCGTTCAGCTCCTGGACGATCTTGAGCTCGCGCTTGACCTCGGCCAGCGAGGGGGCGTGGGCGTTCGGGTCGCCGACCGGCGCGCCGGCGGATTCCGCCACCCCCGCCGGCGCAGCGCCGACGGTCGGATCGACGGCCTGGGGGTGGGCCCGAAGCGTCGTTGAGCCCGTCCCGGATCCGGAGCTCGCGCTCGGGAGGGCCGAGCCCGTCTGGCGGGCTGAGCCACACCCGGCCAGGACAGCGACTGCCACAGCCGCCAGGAGTGCCGTCCGCGCCACACGCATGGAGGCTCAGTTCAGCACACCAAGCCGGGCAGGCGGCTCAGTTCCTACGCCGCGGCGCGGAGTCTGGTCAGGGGTGGACGCTCCACCGGCTCAGCTCCGGATGCGGCCGGACCGTCCTCGCCGAGGGTCGTGAACGAGACGGGAAGCGGTCCCTGGAGTCGTCCCTCGCGCGCCAGACGGCTTGCCACCGCGTGAAGCACCGCGTAGGCCATCGGGCCGAGCTCGCGCAGCGGCTGATGCGCGTTCTGGCGGACGTCGAGGTCGACCTGGGCGAGGCCCGTCGAGCCCGACTCGCTCGTAGGCGTCGAGCAGCAGCCCGATGTCGACGCCGTAGCCGGTGACGAACGGCAGGTTCTCGAGCAGCTCGCGGCGCACGGCGATCTCGCCTGCCAGCGGCTGCTCGATCGCGGCCAGGTCCGGGTAGAAGAGGTTGAGCAGCGGCCGGGCGGTCAGCTCGGTCACGCGGCCGCCGCCCTCGGGCAGCGTCACCTCGCCGATCCGGAACGGGCGCCGGTAGAAGCCCTTCACGAACGAGATGCGCTGATCGCACAGGATCGGGCCGAGCAGCCCGCAGGCGAAGTGCGGGCCGAAGTCCTCGGAATCGGCGTCGAGGAAGCAGATCACCTCGCCGTGCAGCTTTGGCAGCGCGCGCCACATCGCGTCGCCCTTGCCGAGCACCGGGCCGAGCTCGGGCATCAACTGCTCCTGGTCGTAGACGGTCGCCCCGCGGCTGCGCGCGATATCACCGGTTCCGTCGGTGGAGTCGTCGACGACGACGATCTGATCGACTATCCCGAGGTCCCGCAGCGGCAGCAGCTGCTCGAGGATCGCCCCGATCGTCCGCGACTCGTTGCGGGCGGGCAGGCAGATGGAAACGCTGGCCGTGCACTCGGCGGCCAACCGCTGCGCCGGGAAGGCGCTGTGGACGTGGGTGTTGCTGCGGTGCCAGGACCGCGCCCGAGCGGACATCACCAAAGAGGATGGCACCACTCAGTCCCGGGGCAGGCTCTGGGCAAACGCTGCGAGCTTCTGCGGGTTGCGCAGCGGCCGCCCGTGCCCGAAGCAGACCAGCTCGGGACGGAGCGCGGCGAGCCGGCGCATCGACTCGCGATTGCGGGCGGGATCCGGCGTGAAGAACCACTTCGGCTCGTGCAGGCCCGGGATGCCCGTGATCGTGTCGATGTTGGTGAACACGTCGCCGCAGATCAACGCGCGATCGGACTCCCTCCAGAACGCCACGTGGCCGGCCGAATGGCCGGGGACCTCGAGTACCTCGAACCCGCCCACGTCGTCCCCCTCCTCGAGGCGGCGCTCGACCGGATGTGGCGGACCGGGGAACACGCTCCCGATCACCCGGTTGATCGGGTGCTCGGGCTGGCGCTCCATGATCCGCCCATCCTGCATCGCGTCCGCGTCCCCGGTGCCGCACCACAGCGGCAGCCGGAGGGTCTCGCAGATCTCGTGGCTCGAGCCCTGATGGTCGGGGTGCGCGTGCGTGAGCGCATGGGCGTTGACCGTGCGGCCGCGGAGTTGGCGCAGGATGCGCTTCGCCGCATGGCGCGAGCCCGCGTCGACGAGCACGTCCCCGACCAGGTACACGTTGATCGCGTAGGGCGGAAACCCGTCGAGCAGGTAGAGATCATCGGCGAGCTGCTTCATCGGCGCGGCGCGAGCCTACATGTGCCGCGGGGGCGACGGTCGGGCTACGGTCGCGCCTCGAGCAGCCGCCGCTCGCTGCGCACCGCCCACTCCGAGTCGCCGAAATGCGCGCGGACGGCGCGCGCGCTGGCGTGGTTGTCATAGGCGACGCGGCGCAGCTCGATCTCCCCGTCGCCGTCGAGGAGTGCGTAGGCGGCGCGGAGATCGCCGTCGAGGGGCATCCCGATGCTCCCGGGATTGAGCAGCTCGACCCCGTCCTCGCGGCGCCGGCGGAACTGCACGTGCGTGTGGCCGAACACGATCAGATGCTCCGGCGCTCCGGCCAGGAGCTGTTCCTCGCCCTGCACCGGATCGGGCAGGAAGGACTCCATGTCCGATTTCGGCGACGCGTGGCAGTAGCGCGCGCCGCCCAGGACCGTCTGCTCCGGGAGCGCTCCGAGCTCCGCCGCGACACGCTCGCCGACCGCGCCCCGGCAATCCGCGATCGCGATCCTCAGGCCCTCATCCTCCGGTACGTCGATCATCGCGGTCCAGCGGTCGACGTTCCCGCGGATCCAGGTCGCGGACTCGATGTCGCGCAGCGCATCGATTGTCTCCGCAGGCCAAGGGCCGAACAGCGCGTAGTCGCCGCCGAGCAGGAACTCGTCCGCGCCGGCGTCGCGCGCGTCAGCCAGCACGGCATTCAGGGCGCGGGAGGTTGCCGTGGACGTCGTAGAGGAGGGCCAGCATCGCAACTATTTCAGTAATAGCATCGAGCTGGTGGAGGTAATTGGCACGTCAATTCTGCTGCGCTACGCCACGGCTGCGGACGCCGAGGGCCTGCTCGAGCTGGGTTCGGATCCGGAGGTCACGAGGTTCTTCTCGTGGGGACCCTACTCCTCGGTCGAGGAGCCAGAGGCCTACATCGCGGGGCTCGAAGCCGAGCGCGAGCGCGGCGAGCGGCTCGACTTCCTGATCGTCGAGCGGTCGTCCGGCCGGCCCCTGGGAGTGACCGGGCTGACCGAGCTCAGCCGCCGCGACCGCCGTGCCGTCGTCGGCACCTGGCTCGGGCGCCCGCATTGGGGCACGGGCGTGAACCGCGCGTCCAAGGGGCTGATCGTGTTCCTGGCCTTCGGAGTCCTCGGGCTCGAGCGCCTCGGTGCCTACGCGGACCTGGACAACCCGCGCTCGCAGGCCGCGCTGGCCCGGATCGGCTTCCAGCCTGAGGGAACGCTGCGGCGCTGGCACCGCCACGGCGACCTGGTGCACGACGTGATCGTCATGTCCTGGCTGCGCGAGGAGTGGGAGCGCACGGCGCTGGCCGGCGAGGAGGTCGAGGTGCGCGGCGAGCCGCCTGACGCCTGGAAGGTGGGGTCTTGAGCGGTTCCTGGGGGCTCCCTAGGTCCGCCGCTGCTCCCAGCTGAACCCGCGGATCGCGAAGTAGACGCCGACCGCAGCCCACGCCACGATCACGCCCAAGGCGCTGATGTTCGCGCCGAGGCCCGAGTGGGGGTGGACCATCGCGCCCGACAGGCCGTCGATCAGGTGCTTGAGCGGCAGGGCCTGCGCGATCCCCTTGAGGAAGCCGGGCGCCTTGGCGGCGTCGTAGAACACGCCGGAGATGAAGATCACGGGGAGGAAGACCGCATTGACGTAGGCGGGCGCCGAGTCGAAGTTGGGGATCACGTGCGAGAAGGCGACCCCGAGGGAGGCGAAGCAGATCACCCCTGCCGCGACGAACACGAACAGCTCCAGCCAGTCGCGCGGCCAGCCGGTCCCGAAGAACAGCCGCCCCGCGACCGTGATGATCGCGATCTGGAAGGCCGTGTTGGTGATCGCGTTGCCGGCGATCGCCATCACATAGGAGCCGCTCGGCATCGGCGTACCCCGCATCCGCTTGAGCACGCCCTGCTCGCGCAGGAAGACCATGTTGAACGCGAGGGCGGTGAACGTGGTCGACATCACCGCCATCCCGGCGATCCCGGGCACGATCACGTTCAGATCATGCTGATTGCCGTGGAAGATCGCGCCGAAGAAGGCCAGGAACAGGAGCGGCAGCAGGAAGTTGAAGAAGGCGGCGCTGGGATTGCGCCAGAACAGCCTGCGCTCGAGCCGGTACTGGCGCCAGGCGAACCCGAGAACGTCAGCCATCGGCCGGCCTCCCGTCGTCCTCGGATCCCGCGGTCAACTCCAGGTAGATGTCCTCGAGCGTCGGCCGGGTCACGGTCAGGCCGTCCAGCCGCTCGCCTCGGGCCAGCGCGGAGCTCGTGAGCTCGTGCAGCAGCGTCGTCGGGTCCTCGGTCTCGTGCTCCACGAAGCCGCCGTCGCCGTTGCGATAGATGACCCGGTAGCGCGGCTCTCCGTCGCCGTGGCCGAGGTCGCGCGGCGCCCCTTCGACCAGGATTCGGCCGTCTTTGATGATCGCGACCCGGTCCGCGAGCGCCTGGGCCTCGTCGAGGTAGTGGGTCGTCAGCAGCACGGTCTTCTCGAGCTTCTTCAGCGAGCGGATCGTCTCCCACGCGTTGCGCCGTGCGGCCGGGTCGAATCCCGGTGGTCGGCTCGTCGAGGAAGATCAGCTCCGGGTCGCCGACGAGGGCCAGGGCCAGATCGAGGCGGCGCAGCTGACCTCCGGACAGCGTTCGGGCGAGAGCGTCCTCCTTGCCGTCGAGGCCGCAGACCGAGATCACCTCGTCCACCGAGCGCGGATGAGGGTACATGGAGGCGAAATGGGATAGCGCCTCGCGCACCTTGATGTGCCGGTATAGGCCGGTGCTCTGCAGCACGATTCCGACCCGGGAGCGCAGTTCGCGGGAGCGCACGCCCGGGTCCATCCCGAGGACGCTGACCTCGCCCGCGCTCCGGGTGCGGTAGCCCTCGAGGATCTCCACGGTGGTCGTCTTGCCCGCCCCGTTGGGGCCGAGCAGCCCGAACACCTCGCCACGGCGAACCTCGAAGTCGATCCCGCGGACCGCCTCGAAGCCGTTGTAGGCCTTGTGTAGCCCATGCACCTCGATCGTCAGGTCTGGCACCCCACTGATGATGGCAGCGGGTAGACCGTTGATACTTCGCGCCGTCGTGCGTGAGCTACTCAAGCTCCCGGCGTACCGCCGCCTGCTCGCGGCGTACACGCGTTCTTCTCTGCGCCTGACCAGCCGGTGGTCGAAACCCGTTCTCCGGCGGCTGCCGGCAGAAGGTAGCGTTCGCCCGCAATGGGAACCGTAAGGCGCGCCTGCATCGATATCGGCTCGAACACGACGCGGCTGCTGGTGGCCGAGTGCGAGGGCGAGCACCTGCTCGAGGTGCACCAGGAGCGTGCCTTCACGCGCATTGGCCACGGCCTCGAGCGGGGTGGGCGGATCCCGGACGCGAAGATCAGAGAGGTGGCCGACGTCGTGTCGGGGCAGCTTCAGCTCGCCGCGGAGCTCGGCGCGGCCGACGTGCGCGCCGTCGCAACGGCGGCGATCCGCCACGCGGCCAACGGCGCTGCACTCGCCGACGCGATCCGCGAGCGCTGCGGGATACCGGTCGAGATCCTGACCGGCGACGAGGAGGCGCGGCTCGCCTTCCTCGGCGCAGCGCACACGCTCGACCACAGGCCAGCGGGGGAGCTCGGCGTGGTCGACGTTGGTGGGGGGTCGTCCGAGCTGGTCGTGGGCACGGCCCCGGACCGCGTGCGCTGGAGTACCTCGTTTGGCTTCGGATCCGCTGACCTGGCCTACCGATGCCTGCGCTCCGACCCGCCGACGACGGACGAGCTGGCCGGCGCCCGGGCCGAGGTGGAGGCGAGCCTCGCCGGTGTGCGGGTTCCCCACCCGTCCGAGGCGGTCGCCGTGGGCGGGAGCGCCACGTCTCTGAGCCGTCTAGCCGGGCCGACGCTCGACTCAGAGACGTTCGCGCGCTCGCTGCGACTCCTGTCGCGCGAGCGGGTGGCCGAGGTGGCGCGCCGGTTCACGCTGGACGTCGAGCGCGTGCGGCTGCTTCCGGCCGCGCTCTTGATCCTCCAGGCGGTCTCGGAGCTGTACGACGTCTCGCTTCAGATCGGAAGTGGCGGGGTCCGCGAGGGCGTGCTGCTCCAGACGCCGGCATGAATCCGGAGCGGAACTACGGTGTCGGTGGTTGGAAGAGCGGCGACACGCTCGCGGTCCAGGTCCAGGCGGCGAGCATCAATTGGTCATCCTCGCCAGATAGGTGCTGGTCTCGGCTTCGTGCAAGCCGCCGTGCTGGCCGCGAAACCGCTGCTCGTTGGCTGCCGCCCAGCGAAGCCAGGCCTGGCGGCCGTTAGCCGGGAGCACGGCTACATCGCCCAGTCGGGCCTTCAGCCGAGGACCTATCCACTCAAACAGCTCATCGGCACGCCGTACCTCGGCACGGCCGTCGAGCCGTGTCGACAGCTCGTCGATGACGGTGGGGACGTGCTCGGCGTGAACGTGCAAGAAGACGTCGCGCGAGGATCCCGCCGGCCGTTGCTGTGAGAGCAGCCTCGGCAGCTCAGGCCAGAGATCGTCGAGGTAGTCGACGCGGTCGGGCCCGACATCGACCTGGCCATGGTCCGCCGTGATCAGCACCGTCGCCGCGCGCAGCGCCTCCCTGGCGTCCCATAGCTCATCGAGCGAGCGTCTGCACGCAACGACAAACTCTGACGAACCGGGACCGTGGACGTGTCCCGTCGCGTCGATCAGATCCCAGTACAGAAGCGCGTAGCGATGATCGCTTCCCGGCGCCGCAAACACCTCCCCAAGCGCACGCACCCCCTCGTTTAGCCGCCGAAAGCCGACGACCTGCGCGCCACGAGTCGCGATGGCGCTGAACGAGCCCGCCAGCCGGAAGGGCTGCGCCACAACGCAGGAAACGGCCAGCGACTCATAGAACGTTGGTCCCGGCGCCAGCACCGACGGCTCCAGCCGACCGACAAGTGTGCCCTCCTCCTCGGCGCCGGTCGCGTTGAAGCGGAGTGGACAGATGATCTCGCCCAGCGTCGGCTCGAGGATGTTCCATTCGTAGAGACCATGCGCGTACACGGGCACTCCGAAATGCACCGAGGACACGTGCGCGGTCGTCGTTGACGGGAACTGGGAGGTCAAGGGGGTGACCTCCAGGCGTTGGATCAACGGGTGATCGCGATGGCGCTCGAGGAACTCCAGCCCGAACGCGTCCAGCAGGATCAGGATCACCCGCTCCCCGGCGTCGACGCGCCGTCGAACTTCGGCGGAGATATCGGCGAAGCTCTTCACCACGAGCATTCTGGCCCAAAGCGCGCAGCCTGATACCTCGGCCTACGTCGAGGTGTCCCGGGTTCCGCCCGGCCTGCCGCCCCCTTTGGCGGCACTGTCCGCAGCACTCGCTTTCATCGCTCCGAGCTCCGTCCACCGCGCCCCTGCATCGCGACGGAAGCGGCAGCGGGCGATTCGTGGCTCGGAGGTCGGCCAGGATGACCTGGCTTCGCTGTCGGGTTTAGCCCGAAGCAAGCGTCTCCTCGGATCGGCGGAGACTTCCGCTTTCGAGTCCGTCGGTTGCTTGCTCGGCGTTGGCCGGCCAGCTAGCACTGCGACGCTGTGAGCCGCATCGCCCCTGCGGGCGCAGACACCGAGATCGGGCTTGGAGGGAGGGCCGGCGGAGCAGCGAGATGCTCTTCCCGTAAGCGGAGCAGGGCCGCGCGTCGGTGGCGGCTGTGCGGCCAGGCTCAGCCACCCCGAGGAACCGGCGTCTGCTCTGCCGCTCTACCTGCCGCCCGAAGGTAGGCGGTGACCCGGCGAGTCTTGTTGGCGGCGCTGCCGGCTCATCTGCGCTCTGTGGCCGGGCGCGGGCTCAAGGACATGCGTTGCGACGACGAACCGGCATGAAGCTATGGGAGCTGCTGGTCGCCGTGGACGATCGCAGTGGTCACGATCGCGTCCCAGCTGGAGAGTTGTCCATCCGCTTGGGTGTACCGATCGCTGAGCAGGGCGCCGGTGTGGGAGTTGAAAATCATGTCCCAGTATCCGCCACCGCGGGCGCCGAGGAACCTGACGGCAAGCCCGGGCCTACCGAGCGGGTCGTGGGTTTGACCGACGAGTCGCATCGCGGGCAGGCTTGCGATTACCCGATAGAACGCCGCGGTGAGCCCCGGTGGCAGCGGAGCGCCTTGCTGGAGCAGGGCGCCGGCATAGAGCGCCGCTCTGTTTTCGGGCGAACCGCTGCCGATCGCGTTGCGCTCGATCCAGCCCCGGAGCGCCGCCGGCTTCGTCGGCAGGCGGATGAGCTGCGCGTAGTCGCGGTCGACGAAGAGGTACGGCTGTGAGTACGCCAGAACCTGAAGGTGGGCCCCCTGCTTCTGAAGTTGGTGCTCGGCCGCGATGCGTTGCGGGCTCGCATGGAACAGCAGCACCTCGTCGCCGCGTTGCACGACGCGACCGAAGCCGCCGGCCCCAATCCATGTATCGGACACGTGGAGCTGCCGGGCGCGCTTGGTGCTCGCGGGAGTGGGCCCGTTCTCGTACGGCGTGCGGCCCTCGGTGCGGACGTAGTAGTACTCGCCGGGCCGCAGCGGGTGCCACGGCTGGCGCTCGATCTGGGCTGCGGCCCGGAGCAGGAGCACCTTCGCTGACGCGGGCGCGGGGCCGAGGCTGCCGAAGTCGTTGTGGGTCTGGCCGGGAAGCAGCGCAATCAGCGCGACGGCGATCGCCGTCGCGAGTCCCCCGGCGACGGCAAGCCGCAGTCGGCGACGGAACACCGGTCGAGGTGCCGCGGGTCCGCGCGTCCGCGCCTCGGCGGCGATGGCCGCACGCAGTGTTCGACGGGCATGATCGAGCGTCTGGCGCTCGACAGCATCGCCGTTCGGGACCGTGCAATCGCGCTCCTGGAGAAGTTCTTCGAGTCCAGTCATCGTGTTTCCTCTGTGTGGTAGGCGTGTTCGAGGTGCTCAGCCGCCTTCGTACGCGCTCGGTGCAGGCGCTTACGCACCATCGCCCCGGGCACGGAGAGCGCCTGCGCGATCTCGGCCGGCGACAGTCCGGCCCAGGCGTTCAGCAGCAGGACCTCGCGCTCATCGTGCGTCAGGTCGGCGAGGGCGTCGGCGAGCGCCGGTCCGAGCGCCCGCGCGTCGAGCCGCTTGTTGACCTCGTTCGTCGTGGCCGGTTCGGTCGCCCGGGGGTCGAAGCGTCGATACGCTCGGCGGCGCCGTTCGGCGGAGCGCAGGTGCATCTTGATCAGGTTTGCCGCGATGCCGAACAGCCACGGGAGCGCGGACGTCTGCATCGTGTCGAAGCCGTCCCTGGCTCGAAAGGCGCGCGTGAACGTCTCCGCCGTCAGTTCATCGGCGACACTCTCGCCGAGCCGCCGGCGCAGATAGCGGTAGATGCTCGGAGCATGACGGTCGAAGATCAGTTCAAACCGCTCGGGGTCTGAGAGCGAGCTCGTGATCACCTCGGCATCGGTGTCCGCAGAAACCATCATCCACCCTGTTCTATGCCGCAGCCGCTAAAGCGTTCCAGCTTCGCGGCGCCGCGGCTAGCTGGCTGCGCCGCGGGTCTGCCTACTGCGTCGAGCATGTTCGGAAGGTCACTCGCTTCGCTTGCGAAGGTCGGCGGCCAGCTCGGCCTCCTGCCCGCTCATGCAAGGACGCCAAGAAGCTACCCGCGCGCGCAGCGCCTCCTGGTTCGGCTGCGTCGTCGATGCGGCGCGTCGCGCACGCGGCCGTCGCTGCTCTGGCCCTGCTTCTCTTCCCCGCTGGCGCCGCACCAAAAGACCTAGGCGTGCTGCTTGGACCAACACGTTGCAAGCACCGCGCCGTCCAAAGCAGCAGTGTCGCTCGTGCCGGTGAGAGTGCCCAGTTGATCGATTTGGGACACAGCGTGGTTCTTCGGGGTCGGCGTGATGCCCCGGTCGCCCCGATAGCTTTGATCGATGGTATGTGAGGTTCCGATTCGCGGTTCGATGATCAGGCTCGGCCAGCTACTGAAACTCGCGGGGTTGATCGACACTGGCGCCGAGGTCAAGGCATTCCTGTCCACCGAGCAGGTGTGGGTAAACGGGGAGAAAGAAGGACGCCGAGGCCGACAGCTACGTCCGGGTGACGTCGTCCAGATCGGAGAGCGCGAGCTACGTGTCGTCTCCGCAGCTGCTGAAGCTCGCTGAAGCGAATTGACTATCTCGGCTCCGCTGAGGGCGCTCGGCCGGAGGTAGTGCCGCAGTCGGCGTGCTTCAGCTTCGCCGGTTGCCAACTGGCTGAGGCTCCCGTAGCCTTGTGTTCGGATTCAGCCGGGCAGCCCGAACGGGGGAGTGTGAAGTTGGCGATGGAGTATGCGATCGCCGGAGGTGTTGCTGGCAAGGAGCGCCTCGACTTGCTGCATCGCGTGCACGGGCCGTTCACGTGTGCGCTGTTAGACAGCATCGGTATCGAGCATGGTGCTCGCTGTCTGGATGCCGGCTGTGGTGGCGGACACGTAAGCCGCGAACTCGCGGCAAGGGTCGGCGAAACCGGGGCGGTGGTCGGGATCGACCTCGACGAGGTGGTGCTCGACCTGGCACGTTCGGACGCCCTAGCTGCCGGCATAACGAATGTCGAATTCCGCATCGGCGACGCCAGCGACCTCGATGTGGCCGGTTTCGACGTTGTGTTTGCGCGGTTCTTGCTCTCTCACGTCGGACATGCGGGCAGCGTCGTGAGGGCGCTGGTGCATGCGATGAGGCCGGGCGGTGTGATCGTCTTAGAGGACACGGACATCTCAGGGGTCATGTGCCATCCACCGTCTGTCGCCTTCGACAGATTTGTCCAGCTCTACAGCGAGACGATCCGGCGCCGTGGCGGCAACGCCGACTTCGGTCGCATGCTTCCCGCACTGCTTACGGGCGCGGGACTCGTCGACGTTGGAGTCTCGATCGCCCAGCCGGTCGCTACAGACGGTGAAGTGAAGCTGATGGTCCCGCTGACGTTGGAGCGCATCGTCGATTCCGCAATCGCTGAACGCGTTGCCGACAGCGACGAGATCTCGGACACCATCGCCGAGCTCTACGCCCAAGCCGCCGACCCAACGACGCTGATGAGCGCCGCACGCGTCATTCAAGCGTGGGCGACGAAGCCGGCCGCGGTCTAACGCAGTGAGCGCCGGAGACCCGGCTGACGCAACGATCGAAAGGCGGAAGCGCACGCGCCGCACCGGCGCGGTGGCCGGCCTGACCCGGGGTGAGCGGCCGGTCTTCGCGACGGACGGATACCGTTCCGGCTGTGAACGTCGACCGGCCTGAGAAGCCGCCACCAGCCGACCCGCCGCTGCCCCCGCGTGAGGCTCTGGCCGACGTCCGCGTCCGCGTGCCCACGCGCGGCAACCGCCGGCTCGAGCGGCTGCTCGAGGCAGTCAACGCCGACGATCAGGTCAAGGCCTGGTGGCACGTCTCGGCCGTCAACGCCACCCGTCGCCTGGGCATGAGCGACCACAGCTGGGTGCACATCCAGATCGTGCTGAACATCGGCCTGCGGATGGCGCGCTTGTTGTTCCGGCGAGGCGTCGTGCCGAGCATCGTCGCGGACTATGGGATGACGGAGCGTGACGCGGAGGTGGTGATCGCGGCGGGCTGCCTGTTCCACTGCGTGGGCATGTCGATTCACCGCGACGACCACGAGCGCTACAGCCTGTTTCTCACCGCCGACAAGCTCGGATCGCTGCTCGCGGGCGCCTATGAGGAGCCCGAGCGGTCGATCATCGTCGCCGAGGCGCTGCACGCGATCATCGGGCACCGGCGCAGGGGCGCGCCGTTCACGATCGAGGCCGGAATCGTCCGCGTGGCGGATGCTCTCGATATGGCGCGCGGGCGCTCGCGTGTGCCGTTCGAGTCGGGCCACCAGAACATCCACTCGCTGTCGGCCTACGCGATCGAGGAGGTCAAGATCAACCCGGGCCGTGACCGCGCGGTCCGCGTCGAGATTGCGATGTCGAACAGCGCGGGAATCTTTCAGGTCGACGAGCTGCTGGCGACGAAGCTGCGCGGCTCGGGGCTCGAGGAGCACGTCGAGGTGATCGCCCGGATCGAGGCCGAGCACGAGCAGCGGCTGATTCCGGTTTTCCGGATCTGAGCCGCCGGTGTCGTGGCGGACGAGCGCAACACCGCCCAGCGGACGATGGAGGAGCTGCGCTACGCGGCGCGGCTGCGCGTGCTTCCGTACCGCGTTGCCTGGTTCCAGCTGCGCGCCCGCCTGCTCGCTCTGCGGACCAACGACCAGTTCAGCCTCGTGTCGGTAACGCGGCCCGAGAACCTCGCCCGCCTGCTCGCGCTGGCAACGGACCGCGGGCTCGTCGTCGAGCTGGGCAGCGCGACCGGATGGACAACGCTCTCACTCGCGCTCGCCGACCCGCACGCAGAGGTCGTCAGCTACGACCCGTTCCCGCACCCAGAGCGCGAGCGCTACCTGCGGCTGGTCGGTGCCCGGACGTTGAACCGGATCTCGTTCCTCGAAGCACCCGGCGCCACCGGTCCGAGAGACGGCCGGCGGGTCGGTCTCCTCTACATCGACAGCTCCCACTCACGCGAGGGCACGATCGAGGAGGTAAACGCCTTCTCGCCCGTGCTCGGACCCGGCTCGGTGGTCGTGTTCGACGACTACGGCCACGCCGATTTCCCGGGCGTCCGCGAGGCGATCGAGGAGCTCGGGCTGAGCGGGACCGCTCACGGCCCGATGTTTGTTCACAGGGTGTGACCGCTACCAGTGAACGCCACGCATCAGGTGCGCGAGCGCCACCTGTTCGGTGGAGGCGTGCTCGGCCGGATCCTTCTCGCCCTTGGACGCGGCCGAATCCGGGAACACCTTGTAGGCGGTCGAGAGGATCTGGTCGACGGCCTTGGGGACCAGCGTGTACGCGACCTCGCCGAACGTACCCAGGCGCGTGTTGATCTGCTTAGGCTTGGCCCTGATCGCCTCGCAGATCAGGTCGGCCGCCTCGTCCGGGGAGATCGTCGGGAAGCTGTCGTAGATCTTCGTCGGCGCGATCATCGGCGTGCGCACGAGCGGCATGTGGATCGTCGTGAAGTGGACGTTGTCGCCGATGCACTCCGATCCGACCACGCGAGTCCAGGCGTCGAGCGCGGCCTTGGAGGCGACGTAGGCGGAGAACCGTGGCGGATTGGTCTGCACGCCGATCGACGAGACGTTGACGATCAGCCCCGACCTGCGCTCGCGCATGTGCGGCAGCAGGCCCATGATCAGCTTGATCGTGCCCAGGTAGTTGAGCTTGATCGTGCGCTCGAAGTCGTGGAAGCGGTCGTAGGAGAGCGCGATCGAGCGGCGGATCGAGCGCCCGGCGTTGTTGACGAGGACATCGACGGCGGGGTGCTCGGCCAGCACCCGGTCGCACAGGTCGTCGACCGAGTCGGGATCGGACACGTCGGCCGTGTAGCAGTACGCGCGGGCGGCCGGAAACAAATCCTCGATCTCGCGCTTGGTCTCCTCGAGCTTGTCGGCGCTCCGCGCCACCAGCAGCGGGATCCCGCCGGCCTTGGCGATCTTGAACGCAGCCGCCTTGCCGATCCCGCTCGAGGCGCCGGTGATCAGCACCGTCTTGCCGTTGACCGCGCCCTCGAAGCTGCGGTCCTTGAACAGGTCAGGGTCGAGGTTGCGCTCCCAGTAGTCCCACAGCTTGTCGGCGTAGGAGTCGAGCGGCGGGACGCTGATGTCCGAGCCCTCGAGCGCGCGCTCGGTGTCACGGGTGTCGAACTCGGCCGTCAGGCCGACATAGCCGAGCACCTCCTCCGGAATGCCGAAGTCGGCAAGCACCGCCTTGCGCACGCCACGGGCGGCCGGCAGCTGCATCAGCATCCCGAGCGTCCCCTTGGGCAGCGCGCTCAGCAGCTTGGTGTCGACCCGGATCGACAGCTGCGGCGCGTGGGCCGCGCGCGCGAACGCGTTGAGCACGTCACCAGAGCGCTGCGACTTGGGGCTGCAGAGGTGGAAGGCCTGGCCGTCGAGCCCCGGCTGATGGGCGATGTTGTCCATCGCCGCCGCGACGAAGTCGACCGGCACGATGTTCGTGTGCCCGAACTCCGGGCCGACGAGCGGGAACCACCCGGGCAGATAGTGCCGGGCCATCTTGATCGCGGTGAAGAAGTAATAGGGACCGTCGATCTTGTCCATCTCGCCGGTCTGGGAGTTGCCGACCACGATCGCGGGGCGGTACACCCGCCACGGCACTCGTGTCTGCGTGCGAGCGATCTTCTCGGACTCGAACTTGGTCCGGTAATACGGGTGATCGAGCTTCTGCCCCTCGTCGAACATGTCCTCGCGGAAGAGGCCCTTGAACATCCCGGCCGCGGCGATCGAGGAGGTGTGGTGAAAACACCCCGCCTCGAGCACGTTCGCGAGCTCGACGGCGTGGCGCGTGCCCTCGACGTTGGCGATCCGGTTGCGCTCGTCGTCGGCAGTCATGTCGTAGACGGCGGCGAGGTGGAAGAAGTGGTCGACCTTCCGGGTGAGCTCGGTGACGTCAGCGTCGCCAAGCCCGAGCCGGGGTGCTCCGAGATCACCGGTCACCGGCTTGACCCGCTCCGCCGCCTCGGCGGGCCACTTCTCTTCGACCAGTGTCTGGAACTTGCCCTCCGAGCCCTCGCGCACGAGCACGTACACGTAGCCGCTGCGCTCGAGCAGCCGCTCCACCAGGTGACGCCCGATGAAGCCGGTCGCGCCGGTGACGAAGTAGGTCATCCGCGCAGAGGGCTACCAGCCACCACGCCAGTCCGCGTTCGCGGCGCGGCGCTTGGCGGCATCCACTCTCGCGTGCTTGCGCTTGTCCAGGCGCGACTGGACGAACGACAGCAGCAGGATCAGCATGGGGAAGAAGATGATCACGAGGAACATCGCGTTGGTGATCACCTTGTCGTTGGTCTCCCCGTACCAGCCCTGACCCCCATTGTCGCGGGCGAGGGCATCCGGGACGAAGGTCAGCAGCGCGAAGCTGAAGACGATCAGCGCGGTCATGATCCGAGCGCGACGCATGTGCGCCAACAAGCGTACCTGACCGGCGGGTCCCTAGGCGGCCCTCGCGCCCTCGCTGGGCGCGACCGCGGCGAGGGCCTGGAGCAGCACGCCGGCGTAGCCGGTGCCGCGGCGGCCGACGTCCATGTGGGTGATCGGAATCTCGAACACCTGGGCGCTCGACGCCTCCGCGAGCTCTCGCTGCTTTCGCGGCGAGACCAGCTCGTCGCGCGTGGTCAGCACCACGCCCACAGGCATGCCGAGCGATCCGAGCCACGGACGCGAGTCGAAGCGCCCCAGCTCCCGTCCCGCCTCGACGATGTCTCCCGCGGAATGGCGCATCAGCTCGGACTGCAGCCAAGCAGTCTCCCGGCTCGGCTTGATGCCCGACCGGCGAAGGCCGGCGGCCAGCGTCCGGCGTGGGGCGACCGAGAGCAGGAACCCGACCGCACCCAGGCCGCGGAACCGCCGCTGGGCACGTACGTCCTGCCAGTGCTGGGCCGTCCCGCTCAGGATCAGGCCGCTGACGACGTCCGCGTGGTCGCGGGCCAGCACCTGGGCGATCGCCCCGCCCATCGAGTAGCCGACCACGTGGGCCGGGGTGGCGCCGAGCGCGCGCAACACGCCCGCCGCGTCGGCCGCGCAGTCGGTGAAACGGAAGGGGGTGAGCGGCCGCAGCCCGCGGCCGTGCCCTCGATGATCGATCGCCAGCACGCGATAGCCCGCGTCGGCGAGCTCGCCGTAGATCGGCCACCAGTTCAGGTCGGCCGTCGCGATCCAGCCGTGGAGCAGCATCACGGGCGGCCCGTCGCCACCGGTGTCGCGGATGAAGAACTCACCTCGCCCGGGAACCGTGACGGTGCGCGCGGGAGGCATCTCGATCGGGGGCTCGGGCGGCCAGGCTTGCTTGAGGGGCATCGCGGGATCGTACCCGCCTACCATCGCTGGGAAATGGCCGTCGTCATCGCATCGGATCTGGGCAAGGACATCGCCGGAGAGCCGCTTCTGCGCGGGATCTCGTTCAAGCTCGAGCGCCGGGATCGGATGACGCTGTCCGGTCGCAACGGGGCCGGCAAGACGACGCTGCTGCGGATGCTCGCGGGCGAGGCCTCGGTCGACTTCGGCGAGCTCGTCTTCGCCAAGGACGTGAAGGTGGCACTGCATGACCAGCGCCCGCCGCGCGAGCGCGCGCTCTCGCTCCGCGACTACGTGCTCTCCGGCGCCCGCGAACTGGTTGCGATCGAGGAGGAGCTCGGTTCGCTCGAGCAGGCCATGGCCGGCGGCGCTCACGACGAGCAGACGCTGAGGCGCTACGCCGAGGCTCAGGCCCGGCTCGAGCACGCGGGCGGTTACACGTGGCGCGAGCGGGCGCTGCAGACACTCCACGGTCTCGGTTTCCGTGACGGCAGGGATCTCGACCGCTCGCTCGACACGTTCTCCGGTGGCGAGCTCACGCGTGCGTCGCTGGCCCGCGCGCTGGCCGGGGACCCGGATCTGCTGCTGCTCGACGAGCCCACGAACCACCTCGACATCGCCTCGCTCGAGTGGCTCGAGCAGCATCTCGTCTCGCTCGACGCCGCCGTCGTCCTCGTCGCCCACGACCGCTGGTTCCTGGAGGCGGTCGGCACCTCGGTGCTCGAGCTCGAGGCCGGCCGGGGCAAGTTCTTTCCCGGCAGCTGGCATGCGTGGCGCAAGGAGAGAGCCGCCCGCGAGCTCGCCCTGGGCCGGGCTATCGAGCGCCAGCAGGCGGAGATCGCGCGGCTCGAGCGGTTCGTGACTCGGTTCCGCGCGGGCACGCGTGCGCGGCAGGCCCAGTCGCGGGCGAAGAAGCTCGAGAAGATCGACCGGCTCTCGCGCGATGCGTCCGACGGCGCGGGGCTCCAGTTCGCCTTCAAGCCGCCCGAGCGCAGCGGTCGGGTCGTGTTCGAGATGCTCGACGGCCGGATCTCGGCGCCGGGCAAGCCGCTGCTCGACGACGCCGAGCTGTGGCTCGAGCGCGGGGAGCACGTGTCCCTCGTCGGCCCCAACGGGGCGGGCAAGACCACCCTGATCGAGGCGCTGGCCGGCCGGCGCGAGCTCGACGCGGGAAAGCTGCGGACCGGTCACAACGTGAAGATCGGGTACCTCTCACAGCACGCGGACGAGCTCCCGGCTGGTGGCGCTCGGACCGTGCTCGAGGCCACCCAGCGCCTCACCGGCCTGACCCCGAACAAGGCGCGGGCGCTGCTCGGCCGGTTCATGTTCTCGGGCGAGGAGGCAGAGAAGCCGCTCGACGGCCTCTCGGGTGGCGAGCGACGGCGGCTGTCGCTGGCGATCCTGGTTCACTCGGGCGCCAACGTCCTGATCCTCGACGAGCCGACCAACCATCTCGACCTCGAGAGCCGCGAGGCGCTCGAGGAGGCGCTTCAGGCGTTCGGCGGTTCGCTGCTGCTCGTCTCCCACGATCGCGCCCTGCTCGACGCCGTGGGGACGAGGACGGTTGCGTTCGAGGCTCGATCGCTGCACAGCTACGTCGGCGGTTGGCCAGAGTACGTTCGCGTGCGCGAGGAGCGTGCCCGCGAGGCGCAGGCACGCAAGCACCGGCCCGCGACGCGGGGCAAGCCGAGGCCCGACCGTAAGCCGGCAGCCAAGCGCCCCAAGCGGAGGCCCGACACGGCCGCGCTCGAACACGAGATCGAGGCTGCCGAGGCGGCGCTCCGCGAGCTCGAGGACGAGTTGGCCGACCCGTCGGCGTGGGCCGATCCCAAGAAGACGGCCGCCTCGGCCGAGCGCCACGAGGCCGCGCGGCGGACGGTCGAGGAGCTGTACGCGCGCTGGGAGCAGGTCGCGGGCTGAGCGACGCCTTGTCCCGTCTCCGCACCCGCCTAAAATCCAGTTCAGATGGCTCTGCCAGCCCTCGGGTCCTCCCGCTCGGCGTCCGGCCTCGCCAATCCAGGGGACAGTCGGTCGATGTCGCCTTCCCGCGTCCGCGTCGCCCTGATCGACGACGACAGTGGGCTGGTGACCGTTCTCGAGCGGCGCTTCGAGGCGCTGCGCTGGGAGCACGAGGTGCTCGGTTATGCGGCCGGGCCCGACCAGCTCTCCTCGCTGCGTCTGCACGCGTTGATCGTCAACCCGGCGCTGACCGGTCTCGACTACATCGAGCAGGTCTCACGCGCGCTGCCAGGGCTCGCGCTGCTCGTGTGCAGCGGCACCGCGCCGGTCGCCGAGCGGGTCCGCGCCCTGCGCGGCGGGGCCGACGACTGGATCGCCAAGCCCTGCCACCCCGAGGAGCTCGTCGCCCGGATCCAGGCCGTCCTGCGTCGCCGACGGACCGGCGAGCTGCCGGTGCAGGAGACGACCGTGACCGCGGGCGAGCTGGCGATCCGGCCCGACCGGTTCGACGCCCACGTGGGCGAGGAGGTCGCCTCGCTTTCGCGCAAGGAGTACGAGCTGCTCTACCAGCTCGCATCCGCACAGGGCCGGGTGCTCGAGCGCGAGGAGATCTACCAGCGCGTGTGGGGCTACACGATGGTTCGCGGCGACCGCTCGGTCGACGTGTTCGTGCGCAAGCTGAGGGGCAAGCTCGAGCGGATCTCGCCATCGTGGCGCTACGTCCACACGCACTTCGGGGTCGGCTACCGGTTCGCGGCCGAGCACACGGGCGGGCCGCCGGCCGCGCCGACTGCGACACCGGACGCCGCCCCGGCGCCTCCCGGCGAAGATCCCGTCACACTTCGTTAACACGAGGCCCAGACGCAGTCGTCATCTTCCTCGGCCTCTGGGGCATTTACGTAGACATGCTCGAATCCTGCCAATGAGACGCCCGCTCGCCGTCCTCATCTTGCCGCTGGGCCTGGCCCTGTGCGCGACAGGCACCGCCTCCGCCGCCGCGACCCTTCCGCCGATCCGCCACGTGTTCATCATCGTGCTCGAGAACAAGGCCTTCGGCGAGACCTTCGGCCCCGACTCGGGCGCCCCGTACCTGGCGAGGACGCTGTCGAAGATGGGTGCGCAGGTGCCGAACTACTACGGCGTCACGCACGAGAGCCTCGGCAACTACATCGCGATGGTCAGCGGCCAGGGCTCCAATCCGCAGACCCAGATCGACTGCCAGTTCTACACCGCGTTCGTCGGCACGAAGATCGGCGCGTACGGGCAGGCACTCGGCACCGGGTGCGTGTACCCGGCGAGCGTCAAGACGATCGCCAATCAGCTGAACTCGAGTGGGTTGACCTGGAAGGGCTACATGGAGGACATGGGAAACGCGCCGGGGCAGCCGAAGACGTGCCGGCATCCGCTGCTCGGCTCCCGTGACACCACCCAGAGCGCCCGCGTCGGCGACCAGTACGCCGCGCGCCACAACCCGTTCGTGTACTTCGACTCGATCCTGAACACCCCGATGTGCGCCCGGGATGACGTTGCGCTCACGCAGCTGCCGAGCGATCTGCGCTCGGTTGCCACCACGCCGAACTACTCGTTCATCACCCCGAACCTTTGCGACGACGGACACGACCTCAAGTGCGTGGACGGTCGGACGGGCGGACTGCCGGCCGCCGATCGCTTCCTGCGTCTGTGGGTGCCGCGCATCATGAGGTCCCCCGCCTACAAGCGCGACGGGATGATTGCGATCGTCTTCGACGAGGCCGAGGACGTGCTCGACTACGTCAAGTCCCATCCCAAGGGCGTTCCACCGGGCGGCGACGCGAGCTCCTGCTGCAATGAGCTCCAGTTCCCGAATACGGCCAACAACGGCGGTCTCAACGTGGGCCGCGGCGGCGGGCGGACCGGCGCCGTTCTGCTCTCGCCGTTCATCGAGCCCGGCACCGTCGACAAGGTCGCCTACAACCACTTCTCGCTGCTGCGCAGCGTCGAGGACATCTTCGGCCTGGGCCACCTCGGGTACGCCGGAGTGCCCGGACTGCGTGCCCTCGGCGCCGACGCGTTCACGTGCTACGAGCCTGGGGTCCCGCGGGCGCGCCACGGCCGGCTACCGGCCGGGTCGGAGATCAAGCTCGCCGCGATCGGGCGGGGCGCGGCGCGGCGGCCGATGGTCGAGCTCAAGCTCTGGCACCCGGGCACGGTCTCGGTCAAGGTGCTCCGCTCGGGCCGGCGCAAGGCGCGCTCGTTGCGCAGCCGGCATGTCGGGGGGGGTTGCCAGCTGGTCAGGATCCGGCTCCCGTATCGGCACGGCCGCGTGCTCGTCACCGTGCGTGCGTTCCACGGCGTCGAGCGGCGTACCCTTAGCTTCTGAGCATGAAGAACGTCCGCAACATCGCAATCGTCTGCGCGCTTGCTGCGCTCGTTGTCCTGATCCCGGGCGGCGGCACCGGAGCGAGCATCGCGATCCAGGCCGTGTCGCTGGCCTTCCTGGCCACGCTCGGCTGGTTCGCTTCGATCATGTACCGCCAGTACCGCTCCGAGCTCTATGGGCTCGGGGACAACAAGCGCCTGGCCGTCTACGCGGCGCTCGGCGTCGCCGCGGTCACGCTCACGGCCACCAGCCGGCTGTGGCGAACGGGCTCGGGCGAGGTCGTGTGGTTCGTGCTGATGGGCGGCGCGCTCTACGCCGTGATCGCCATCGCGATCTCAGCCCGCCGCTACTGACGGCTCCCGCACCGGCGCAAGCTCGACCGGGATCCCGTTCAGCACCGCGTTGCCCGAGAGCGCGTCGATGAGCTGCTCGTCGGCGAGGATGTTGCTGTTCGTCCCGGCGTTGGCCGACGCGACCTGCTGGTTGGTGCCCGGAACGTCGTGTCCCCAGCCGTGCGGGAGGCTGACGACGCCCGGCATGATCGCGTCAGTCACCTCCACCACGGCGGTCACCGAGCCGGTCCGCGACCGCAGCTCCGCCGCCTCGCCGTCCACCAGTCGGTGGCGCTCGGCGTCGCTCGGATTGACGTGCAGCGTGCAGCGAGGCTTTCCCTTCACGAGCACGGGCAGGTTGTGCATCCAGGAGTTGTTCGAGCGCAGCTGCCGGCGCCCGATCAGCACGAGCTCGCCGTTCGCGCGGCGCGCGCAGGGAGACGAGCAGCCGCTCGACGTCGCCAACGATCTCCTCCGGCGCCAGCTCGATTCTCCCGCTCGCCGTGCGCAGCGCGTCGGGCAGCCGCGGCTGCAGCGGGCCGAGATCGATCCCGTGCGGCGCCTGCTCGAGCTTGGCCAGTGTGAGGCCGTCCGGGTCGGTGCCGAAACCGTCACCGTACGGGCCGGTGCGAAGCATCAGGTCGAGCAGCCGCTCGGGTCCCGTCCGCGGGGCCAGCTCGCCGAGCACGTCCTCGACCTCACGCCCATACACCGGCGACTGCTCGGTCTCGACCTCGCGCTTGATCAGCGCCCGCGCCACCTGATCGTCGATCAGCTCCACGTCCGCGCTCGGCCCGAGACCGGCCGCGACACCGGACAGACGCAGCAGCGTGATCCACTCGTCCGGGATCGCCGGGTCGGGTGGGAGCACCGCCGGGGAGAAGTTCGCCACGTTGCGCACCGCGAACAGGTACAGCGCCAGGTCGTAGTGCGAGCGGCGCAGCGGGGAGGGCGCGGGCAGGATCACGTCGGCGTGGCGCGTCGTCTCGTTGACGTACACGTCGACGCTGACCATCAGCTCGAGCTCGCCCAGCGCGCGATCGAGTCGTCCGCTGTTCGGGGTCGAGAGGACCGGGTTGCCGCCGACCGTGACCAGCGCCCGCACCTGTCCCTCGCCCGGCGTCTCGATCTCCTCGGCCAGGCAGGCGACGGGCAGCTCGCCGAAGATCTCGTCGAGGCCGCGGACCCGGCTCTGCCAGCGCCCGAACCTCGTACCGCGACCGCGCCCCGGAGCGCCGGCGGCGTTCGAATGCCCGGCCGCGCCGAGCGGGAACATCGCGCCGCCCTCGCGGTCGAGGTTGCCGGTGAGCACGTTGAGCACGTCGACGAGCCAGCTGGCCAGGGTTCCGAACTCCTGGGTGCAGGTGCCGATCCGCCCGTACACGACGGCAGCGCCGGCGCCCGCGAGCTCGCGGGCGATCCGGCGGATCACGTCGGCGTCGATCCCGGTCGCCGTCGCTGCCGCCTCGGGCGTGAACGGCTCGGCCAGGGTGCGCACGGTGTCGATCCCGTCGGTCAGCTTGCCAATGCGCTCGCCCGAGTCGGCAAGTCCCTCTTCGAACAGCACGTGCACGAGCGCGAACAGCAGGTGGGCGTCGGTGCCGGGGCGGATGAAGTGGTGCTCGTCGGCCTCCTCGGCGGTGCGGCTGCGGCGCGGATCGATCACGACGATCTTGCCTCCGCGTGCCCGCAGCGCCCGGAGCCGGCCGCGCATGTCGGGCGCCGTCATCAGGCTGCCGTTGGAGGCGAGCGGGTTGGCACCGAGGATCAGCATGTGATCGGTGCGGTCGACGTCGGGGACGGGGACCGTCGTTCCGGTTCCGAACATCAGCGCCGAGGCCTTCTGCTTCGGGAACTGGTCGACCGTGCTGGCCGAGTAGAGGTTGCGGCTCCCGAGCGCCCGCAGCAGCACCTTGCCGTAGAGCATGTTGTCGAGGAGGTGGGCGTTCGGGTTGCCGAGGTACACGGCTACGGCGTTACGGTCCTCGGCCAGGATCGGCTTCAAGCGCTCGTCGATGAGCGCGAACGCCTCGTCCCAGGTTGCCGGCTCGAAGCTGCCGTCGGGCCGGCGGATGAGCGGGGCAGTGACGCGATCGGGGTCGGCGTGGAGCTCCTTCAGCGCGAACCCCTTGGGGCAGATGAATCCCTGGCTGAACACGTCGTCGCGGTCGCCGCGGATCGAGACGACCTCGTCGCCCGAGAGCGTGAGCTCGAGCCCACAGGTCGCCTCGCACAGCGGACAGGTGCGGTGCGCGGTGCGCAGCCCCTCAGTCATAGCGGACATGACCGGAGGGAGGTTACTGTTCAGCGAGGAATCAATCGAGCCCGAAAAGGAGAAGCCGTATGCCCATCGGCCGCAAGCTGGTTGTCGAGTTCATCGGAACGTTCTTCCTCGTCTTCACCGTCTGCATGGCGACCAACCCGGTTCACGGTGCCGGCGCGCTGGCTCCGCTGGCGATCGGCGCGGTACTGATGGTGATGGTGTTCGCGGGCGGCCACATCTCCGGGGGCCACTACAACCCGGCGGTCAGCACCGCCGTCCTGATCCGCGGCAGGATGACCTCGGGCGAGTTCGGGCCCTACGTGGTGACGCAGCTGATCGCGGGCGTCGTCGCGGCGCTCGTGGCTCGCATCGTGGAAGGCGGCGGGCACGCCGGCAGCTTCGCCAGCGGCGGCAAGATGCTGATCGTCGAGTTCCTGTTCACGTTTGCGCTCGCCTACGTGGTCCTGAACGTCGCGACCGCGCGCGGGACTGACGGCAACTCCTTCTACGGGCTGGCGATCGGGTTCACCGTCGTGGCCGGGGCGTTTGCGGTCGGCGGCCTGTCGGGCGGCGCATTCAATCCGGCCGTGGCCCTCGGAGCGCTCGTGCTCGGCATCTTCAAGTGGTCGAACGTCTGGGTCTACATCATCGGTCCGTTCCTCGGCGGCGCGGTCGCCGCGTGGGTGTTCCTGTACGTGCAGCCGGCCGAGAAGACGGGCGGTGACGTGGAGGCAGCGAGCGCCAACCGGTGACCCGCGCGCGGCGCGAGACGGTCGCCGACTGGCTGATCGTGATCGGCGCGGCGGCTCTGCTCGGCTCGCTGTTTCTGACCTGGAGCCATCAGTTCTCGCCCGCCTTCCTGGCCGCGTGGGGGACCTCGGAGCAGCTTCGCAACGTCCCCCACGACCCGACGGCGTGGCAGGTGTACTCGATCGCGGACGTGGTGCTCGCCGTGTTCGCGGTCGGACTCGTGGCCGTGGCCCTGCGCGGCAACCGCGCCGCTCGTCTGTGCGCGATCGCAGGCTGCGGGCTCGCGGTCGCGTTCATCGTCCATGCCCTCGCCCACGCTCCCACGAACGGCGCCAACATCTTCAACCCATCCCTCAGCGTGCCCGACTACGCGCCCAACTCGCCCACCTCGGGAGTGGGGGAGATCGCTTGCCCTCGCGGGCATCGCCGTGGGCGTGGTCGGACTGGCGCTGTCGTTCACCGCGGATTAGAGGGGGACTCGGGTTGCGCGGTCGGGCGGCGACGGGCGCGGCGGCGCGGGGCGGCGGCGAGCGGGCATAACCTCGACCGCTCGGCGCCGCCGGGCGGCCGGTCGAGGTTAAGTCTGGTGGGCAGACCCAATCGTGCATTCCCGCCGGCCGGCGCCGTGTTTTCGAGGTTACTCACGCCCTCCCTGAGCCAACCGAAGCAGCACTAACGCGACAAATCCGCCGTCCCGAGACCGAGGGAGGCTGAAAAGTCCCCGTAGCGGTGACTTTCGGACCGTCGTCGCCCGGCGGGGGCAGGGTTTGCGACGTTTTTCTGGTCCGTCCGGAGAGCGTCCGCACACCCGCCCTATCCTCGGATGGAGCATGTCGATCACCCCCGCAGATCGCCGGCGAGAGCTGCCGGACGAGCCCGGCGTATACCTCTTCCGCAACGCCAGGGGGCGGGTGCTGTATGTCGGCAAGGCAAAGTCGATCCGCAAGCGGGTGGCATCGCACTTCTCGAACCCGAGCACGCGGGCGGGGCACGACCTGGTGCCGATGATCGACCACATCGAGGCGCTGGTCGTTCAGACCGAGGCAGAAGCGCTGTTGGCCGAGCAGAACTTCATCAAGCAGTACAAGCCGCGGTTCAACATCCGTCTGCGGGACGACAAGTCGTACCCCTACATCGCGATCAGCCTGGACGAGGACTTCCCGCGGGTCTACTTCACCCGCGAGCGGCATCGGCGCGACCGCGCCTACTTCGGCCCGTTCAGCAACGCCAAGCGCGTGCGCTCGACGCTCGAGGTGCTCGGCAAGGTGTTCATGTTCCGATCCTGCGAGGGCCCCGAGCCGGGGCGCCGCAGCGGCTCGCCTTGCCTCGACTACTACATCAAGCGATGCGAGGCCCCATGCGTCGGCTATGTCAGCCGCGAGGACTACCGGCGGGGGATCGACGGCGTGATCGACTTTCTCTCCGGTCGCTACCGGGACATCGAGCGCTCGCTCGAGCGCTCGATGCGCGAGGCCTCGGCCGAACAGCGCTTTGAGGATGCCGCCCGCGAGCGCAACCGCCTCCGCGCCGTTCGCTCGCTGCTCGAGCGCCAGCGCGTGGCCAACGAGTCGGTGGGGACGCTCGACGCGATCGCCGTGGCGGTGGCCGACGGCGAGGCCAACGCCCAGGTCTTCCAGGTCCGCGACGGCGTTCTCTCCGATCGCCAGAGCTTCTATCTCGACAACGAGGTCGGCGGCAGCATCGCCGAGGTGGCTGAGGCGTTCATCCTGCAGTACTACGCGAGCGCGATGATGGTGCCGCCGATGCTGGTCGTCCAGCGCGAGCTCGGTGCGGCTCCCGTGCTCGCGCAGGCGCTGAGCGACCGGCGCGCGGCGCCGGTCGAGATCCGCGCCGCCGAGCGCGGCGACAAGCGGCGGATCCTCGAGCTGGCCGAGCGCAACGCGCGCCTTGCCCTGGACCAGGAGAAGCTTCGCTCTGAGCGCCGGCGCCAGCAGCGGGTGGAGGCACTTGACGGCCTCCAGCGGGCGCTCGGACTCGACACGATCCCGCTCCGGATCGAGTGCTTCGACATCTCCACGCTGATGGGGACCAACACCGTCGCCTCGATGGTCGTGTTCGAGGGCGGGGCGCCGAAGAAGTCTGACTACCGGCGCTTCAAGGTCCGACTCGCCGAGGGCAACGGTGCCGAGGCGGCGCCCGACGACTTTGCGGCGATGGAGGAGATCCTCGGCCGCCGGCTCGCCCGGTGGGAGGCGCAGCGCGAGGTTTCACCACACGACAAGGAATACGACCCCAGCTTCGCGGCCCTCCCGAACGTGGTCGTGATCGACGGCGGCAAGGGGCAGCTGTCGGCCGGGCTGCGTGCGCTCCAGGGCTTTCGCGAGCGCGGGGTGGTCGTGATCTCGCTGGCCAAGCGGATCGAGGAGGTGTTCATCCCGGGCCGGGCCGCGCCGCTGGCCCTCGCCCACGACACGCCCGAGCTGCAGCTGCTCCAGCGCGTCCGCGACGAGGCGCACCGGTTCGCGATCACACACCACAGGATTCGCCGCGACCGGGCGATGACGGCCTCGATCCTCGACAAGCTCCCCGGCGTCGGGCCCGCGCGAAAGCGCGCGCTGCTGACCCACTTCGGCTCTCCGGACGCGATCCTGGCCGCCTCCCGGGAGGAGCTCGAGTCGGTTCCAGGCCTCCCGGGCAAGCTCGCCCGCGAGGTCTATCGCGAGCTGCACAAGGCCGGCGTCTAGGTCGCGTACCTACGGCGTAAGCACGGCCGCGCTCCCGGCCGGCAGCGCAACCGTGTAGGAGCCGAGCACCGGGATGACCGAGGTGGTCGCGGGCGTGCCGGCGAGCGTGCCGGTGCCGGTCTGATTCCCGAACGTCTGGCCGCCCAGGGTCACGTCGCTGGTGGAGGCGACGCTCGGCGCGAGCAGCCGCTGCAGCGACGCCGGCCTGCTGGCGGCTGGGAGCCGGACCTGCACGGTGGCCGCGGCGGACGGGTCCTTGTTGATGAGCACGACGCGCGTCTGGCCGTTGGTGGCGTGGGTGGCCCAGACCTTGACGGGCCCGGCGGGGGCGCTCAGCCGCAGCAGCTGGGCGCCGGGCGGGAACACTTCGGCGAACAGCAGCATGCCGTAGTACTCGGGGTGCACGAAGGCGCTCCAGCCGGAGGCCGAGTGGGTGAAGGTGAACAGCTCGTAGCCGGCGCCCGGAAGCGTGTGCACGTTCACCCCGTCGACGCCGACGGAGCGCAGGTTGAACAGCGTGTCAAGGACCCAGAGGGCGGAGGCGAAGGTGTCGCTGACGCCCTTGACGCCGGCACCTGAGACTGAGTTCATCTCATCGAGCCGGAAGGGAAGGCCGTGACGGTGGGCGATCGCCGCATACGGGGCGACCTGCGAGGCGATGCCGGCCGAGGACAGGTCGCCCAGCAGGTCCGGGATTGACGGGAATGTGGGATCGGTCTGATCGGTGGTCGACCGATGCAGCGGGTAGCGGTGCAGGGTCGCGGTCCGCACAGCCGGCTCCTTGGAGAGGAAGCGGCCCAGACTGCTCATCCACGCCAGGGTGGCGAACGACGGGCCGACGAGCGGAACCCGCGGGAGCACGGCGTGCCAGCGGGTGAAGTCCTTGATGTAGGCGCTGGGCGAGTAGCCCCGCCCACGGGCGAGCACGACGCGGCCCCGGCGGTCGCGGTACCACGGGAAGACGCCGTAGAGGTCCGGCTCGTTGCCGATCTCAAGCGACCCGATGTAGCGCTTGCCGATCCCCTTGACGATCGCCTGGCCCTCAGCCGCCGCGATCGCGGGCCGGCCGCTGGCCAGGTTGATGCCGACGATCAGTCGCGCGTTCAGCGCCCCGGCCAGCGCTCGGGTTGTCTGCAACCAGCCCTTGGTCAGCGAGTAGGTGATCCCACCGGGCGGGATCACGCCGCGCATCGGCCACCAGGTGCGCATCGGTGCTGTCCCCGCCGATCCGGATCACCGGCGACTGACCGGGCGCCAACGCCCGGAGCAGCGCCACCAGCACCGGGTTGACGGCGCTGGGATCGCGGCCGGTGTAGACGTGCAGAGCTCGGGTCTCGAACGAGACGCCGACGAACCCGGTCGGCATTGGCGCCCCGGTCGCCGTGCTCGAGACCGTCGCCGTGGTCGGCGTCTGGGCGCGGGCGACCGCCGCTGGCACGAGAGTCGCCGCCAGCGCCGCGATGATCCCGATGCGGCCGAGGCGGCGGTGCACCAGCCCCATGGTGGCACAGGGGGCTTGTCTGGCCCGCGATCCGCGTCCCGCCGGGCGCCGCCCGTCCGCGATTCGCGTCAAACTTCACAGAACATGGAAGCCTCGTCGACCACGCCGTCCGATCACGAGCTGGACGAGGTCGAGCCTTCGGATTCCGATGACGGGGAATCGGGCTCCGCGCTCACCGACCTTGTCGTGATCACGGGCTTCTCGGGCGCCGGTAAGTCGACCGCGATGGCGTCATTCGAGGACGAGGGGTACTTCTGCGTCGACAACCTGCCGTCGGAGATGATCCGCTCGCTGGTCGAGCTGTTTCACCACCCAGGCTCCAAGGTCGAGCGCGCCGCCGTCGTCTCCGACGTGCGCGGAGGCAGCTACTTCGAGGGGCTGGCGGCGATGCTCGATGACCTGCGCGCCTCCGGCGTCAAGCTCCGCGTGCTGTTCCTCGAGTCCGAAGAGCAGACCCTCCAGACCCGGTACAAGGAGACCCGCCGGCGGCACCCGCTCGCTCCGACGGGCAGCGTCGCGGACGGGATCGAGCGGGAGCGCAAGCTGCTGGCACCGATACGCGAACGCGCCGACGTGGTGATCGACACCACCGGCCTGACCGCCGCCATGCTCAGGCGCAAGCTGGCCGAGGAGATGCTCCCGACCCGAGCGCCAGGCCGCCTCGCCGTGACATTCGAGAGCTTCGGCTTCAAGTACGGCCCGGTACGCGACCCCGACGTGATGTTCGACGTCCGCTTCCTGCCCAACCCGCACTACGAGCAGGATCTGCGTCCGCTGACCGGAAACGACCCGCGGGTCGTCGCCTACATCAACCAGGGCGGCGCGCTCGATCGTTTCTACGAGCGCCTGCTTCCCATGGTGGACTACCTCCTGCCCCAGTACCTCGCCGAGGGCAAGGCCCACCTGGTGCTCGCGATCGGCTGCACCGGCGGTCGCCATCGTTCGGTCGCGATCGCCGAGCACCTGGCCGAGCGCTACCGCCCGGCCAAGGACTACCTCGTCGAGGTCGTTCACCGAGACGTCACCCGGCCGGCCTGATCCGATGATCGACCACGTCGGCTTCGAGGTCTCCGATCTGCCGCGCTCGGTCGGCTTCTACGACGCGGTGTTCTTCGCGCTCGGGGGACGGCGGATGTTCGAATCCGAGCACGCGGTCGCCTATGGAAGGAACGGCCCCATGTTCTGGATTGTTGTCCGGGGACGGCCGCCGGGCCCGGGATACGGCCACATCGCGCTCGAGGCCAGCGGCAAGGCCGCGGTCGATGCCGCCCACGCGGCCGGCCTGGCCAATGGCGGGATTGACGACGGCGCGCCCGGGCCGCGGCCGCAGTATGGCCCTCGAACGTACGCCGCCTATCTCCGCGACCCAGACCGGCTCCGCGTCGAGGTCGTCAGCCGACGTTAGGTAGCCTGTTGTGGCCGGCGGGAGTCGGCATCTTTTTGGCCGCCGGAAGAAAAGGAAGGACACGAGAATGTCGGTACGCGTGGGCATCAACGGCTTCGGTCGGATTGGCCGAAACGTCTTTCGCGCCGCCCACGAGCGAGGCGCCGACATCGAGTGGCTCGCGGTCAACGACCTCGTCGACCCGAAGACGATCGCCCACCTGCTCAAGTACGACTCGACCTACGGGCCGTTCCCGGGCGAGGTCGAGGCGACCGATACCGGCTTCCGCGTCGACGGCAACGAGATCCGCGTGCTGGCCGAGCGCGACCCCGCCGCGCTGCCCTGGGGCGAGCTCGGCGCCGACGTGGTGATCGAGTCCACGGGACTGTTCACCGACCGCGAGAACGCCGGCAAGCACCTGGACGCTGGGGCGAAGAAGGTCGTTATCTCGGCGCCGGCCACGAATCCCGACGTGACCGTGGCGCTCGGCGTGAACTTCGACGACGTGTATGACCGCGATAGCCATAACGTCATCTCCAACGCCTCATGCACGACCAACTGTCTGGCGCCGGTGGCCAAGGTCCTGCACGACACGGTCGGGATCAAGCACGGCCTGATGACGACGATCCACGCCTACACGGCCGACCAGCGCTTGCTGGACATGCCCCACCGGGACCTGCGACGGGCACGTGCGGCCGCGGTCAACCTGATCCCGGCCTCGACCGGGGCGGCCAAGGCGATCGGACTCGTGATCCCCGAGCTCAACGGCAAGCTCCACGGGTTCGCCGTCCGCGCCCCGGTGCCCACCGGGAGCGTCGTCGACCTCACCGTGGAGGCCAAGCGGGAAACGACGGTCGAGGAGATCAACGCGGCTCTGAAGGCGGCCGCCGGAACCACCTCATTGCAGGGGATCCTCGAGTACACCGAGGACTCCATCGTCTCCAGCGACATCGTCCGCAATCCGGCCTCTTCGATCCTGGATTCGCAGCTCACGGCCGTGATGGACGGAACGATGGTCAAGGTCGTCGCCTGGTACGACAACGAGTGGGGCTACTCGAACCGGGTCGCCGACCTCGTACAAAGGCTGCTGTGAAGACGCTACGGGACCTGGGCGAGCTGGAGGGCAGGCGGGTCCTGGTCCGGGTTGACTTCAACGTGCCGCTGAAGGACGGCCAGGTCGCCGACGACACGCGGATCCGGGCGGCCCTGCCGACGATCGAGGAGCTGCGCAGCCGCGGCGCGAGCCTGATCCTCGTCTCGCATCTCGGACGACCTAAGGACCGCGAGCCCGAGCTTTCGCTGCGTCCGGCCGCGGACCGGCTGGCCGAGCTGACGGGCGCCGACGTGACGCTCGCCCCGGCCGTGGTCGGTAACGAAGTGCGCGCATTCGCACGGAACCTAGGGCCCGGGGACATCCTGATGCTCGAGAACGTCCGCTACGAGCCAGGGGAGACGAAGAACGACCCCGCGCTCGCCGCCGAGCTGGCCTCGCTCGCGGATGTCTACGTAAACGATGCCTTCGGTACCGCGCACCGCGCCCACGCCTCCACCGAGGGCGCCGCCAGGCTCATGCACGAGCACGCGGCCGGGTTCCTGCTTGAACGCGAGGTGACGACGCTGACGAAGCTGCTCGAGTCGCCCGAACGGCCGCTCGTCGCCGTGCTCGGTGGCGCCAAGGTGAGCGACAAGATCGCCGTCATCGATCGCTTCCGTGAGGTCGCTGACACGGTTGTGATCGGCGGCGCGATGTGCTTTCCCTTCTTCGCCGCCCAGGGCCACACGGTGGGCTCCTCGCTGTGCGCGGACGAAGACGTCGAGCTCGCCCGGCGCACGCTCGAGCTGACCTCGCAGTCCGGAGCCGATCTCGAGCTCCCGCGCGACCTCGTGATCGCGGACCGGCTGGCTGAGGACGCGCAGGCCGAGACGATCGACGGCGTCGACGTGCCGGAGGGGATGATGGGGCTCGACATAGGCCCGAAGACCGCCGCCGCGTACGCCGAGCTGGTGAAGACGGCCGGCACCACGTTCTGGAACGGCCCGATGGGCGTCTTCGAGACGGAGCCGTTCGCCGCCGGCACACTGGCGCTGGCCCGCGCCGTGGCCGAGGCGCCGGGAACGACCGTGGTCGGTGGCGGCGACTCGGTGGCCGCGCTCCAGCGGTTCGGGCTTGCCGATCAGGTCACCCATCTGTCCACGGGTGGTGGCGCGTCACTCGAGCTGATCGAGGGCAGGACGCTGCCCGGGGTCGAGGCGCTCAAATGAGAATCCCGTTGATCGCCGGCAACTGGAAGATGTACAAGACGGTCGCCGAGGCCGAGCAGTTCATCCAGGCGCTGCTGCCACGAGTGTCGAGTGCCGATGCTGTCGACGTCGCCGTGTGCCCGTCGTTCCTGGCGCTCCAGGCGATGGTTGATTCGACGCGCGGTTCGCGCGTGCAGGTCTACGCCCAGAACATGCACTACGCGGATGAGGGCGCCTTCACCGGCGAGGTCTCGCCGCCGATGCTCGGCGAGGTCGGCGTCCATGGCGTCGTCCTTGGGCACTCCGAGCGCCGGGCGGACTTCGGGGAGAGCGACCGGGCGTTGCAGCTCAAGGTTCCGGCTGCGCTCGCGGCCGGGCTCCTCCCGATCCTTTGCGTGGGCGAGACCGAGGAGGAGCGCGAGCGGGGCGACACCCAGCGCAAGCTCCGCCACCAGGTTCAGGAGGGCATGGCCAAGGTCGAGACTGAGCGGCTCGGCGACGTGGTCATCGCCTACGAGCCGATCTGGGCGATCGGCACCGGTCGCGTGGCCACCGCCGAGCAGGCGCAGGAGGCGGTCGCGTTCATCCGTGCGCTGGTGGGCGACCGCTCGCGGGAGCAGGCGGAGCGGACGCGCGTGCTCTACGGAGGCAGCGTCAAGCCGGACAACGCGGCCGAGCTGCTCGCCCTGCCGGACGTCGACGGCGCACTGGTCGGCGGCGCCAGCCTGGACGCCGAGTCGTTGGCCTCGATCGTCGCCGCGGCCCCATGAGCGTGCCCCCCGGCGCCACCGGTCTGCCCACCGCCTCGGCCGTGCTGATCGTGCTGGACGGCTGGGGGATCGCACCCGCCGGCCCTGGCAACGCGGTGTCGCTCGCCTCCACGCCCGTCTTCGACGAGCTCTGGAACGCCTACCCACACAACCAGATGACGGCCTGGGGGCGCGCCGTCGGCCTGCCCGAAGGACAGATGGGCAACTCCGAGGTCGGCCACATGAACCTCGGCGCCGGCGCGGTCGTGATGCAGGACCTGACCCGGATCGATCTCGCCGTCGAACAGGGCGAACTGGGCAGCAACGAGGTCCTGCGCCGCGCCTTCTCCGATGCCGCCCGCGTCCACCTCATCGGCCTGGTGTCCGACGGCGGCGTGCACTCGGGCTTCGGGCATCTCGAGGAGCTGATCCGGCTCGGCGCCAAGCTCGCCGTACCCGACCTCGTGCTTCACGCCTTCACCGACGGCCGGGACACGCTCCCCACATCGGGCGCCGGCTACCTCGAGGCCGTCGAGGGATGGATGGCGGACGCCGGCGTGGGGCGGGTCGGCTCGGTGAGCGGCCGCTACTACGCGATGGACCGCGACAAGCGCTGGGACCGGATTCAGCTCGCCTACGACATGCTCGTGCACGGGCGCGCCGAGCACACCGCGGCTTCGGGCGCCGAGGCGGCCCGGAGCGCCTATGCGCGCGACGAGACGGATGAGTTCATAAAGCCGATCCTCGTGGGCGAGGAGGCGCGGATCCGGCCCGGGGACTCGGTCTTTGCCTTCAACTTCCGGCCCGACCGGATGCGCGAGATGACCCGCGCCCTCGCCGACCCCGGCTTCGGTGACATAGACCGCGGAGGAGCGGGCACGATCGACCGCTACGCGACAATGACCGAGTACGAGGAGGGATGGCCGTACCCGGTCGCGTTCCCGCCCGAGCACCCGTCGACGACGATGTCGGGGATCGTCGCCTCGCACGGCCTCCGGCAGCTCCACGTAGCCGAGACGGAGAAGTACCCCCACGTCACGTACTTCTTCAACGGTGGCGAGGAGCAGCCCTACGAGGGTGAGCGCCGCGAGCTCGTCCCCTCGCCGCGCGACGTGCCGACCTACGACTACAAGCCGGAGATGAGCGCCCGCGAGGCGGCGGCGGCGTTCGTCGGTGCATGGAAGGCAGATTCGCCCGGCTTCGGCATCATCAACTTCGCCAACGCCGACATGGTCGGCCACACCGGCGTGATCGAGGCCGCGGTCAGGGGGATCGAGACCGCGGACTCGTGCCTGGGTGAGGTCGTGACGGCCGTCCACGAGTCGGCTGGGGCGTGCCTGATCACCGCCGATCACGGCAACGCCGACCACATGCTCGAGCCCGACGGCAGTCCCAACACAGCGCACTCACTCAACCCGGTGCCGGTGATCGTGACCGTCCCCGGCCTCACGCTGCGCTCGGGCGGAGTGCTCGCCGACGTCGCGCCGACGCTGCTCCAGATGCTCGGCATCGATCAGCCCGCCGCGATGACCGCGCGATCGTTGATCGCGGGCTGACGCCGGCCCCAGGAGTCGAGACCGTGCCGCAGTCCGCGGACGCGTGCCCGTGCGCGCTTTCTTTATGATCTCATGTGTCTAGACTTAGATTTCTTACTACTATACAGGTAAGAAATCCACCCCAGGAGGTTGACACATGGCACTTATCCGCTGGGAGCCGGTACGCGAGCTGAGCAGCATCCAGAGTGAGATGAACCGACTCCTCAACACGTTCTTCGACAGCCCCTCGACGGGTTCGAGCGGCGTCTCGGTGCATCGGCGCTGGCTGCCGGCGATGGACCTGCTCCAGACCGAGGACGAGTTCGTCCTGCGCGCCGACCTGCCCGGCCTGTCCGAGGACGACGTGAACATCGAGTTCGAGGACAACGTGCTCACCGTGTCCGGTGAGCGCAAGTCCGAGCACGAGGAGCGCAACGAGGGCTACTACCGCGTGGAGCGGTCGTCCGGCAGCTTCAGCCGGTCGCTAACCCTCCCCGAGGGCGTCGACCCGGACGCCGTGAAGGCGACATTCGATCGCGGCGTGCTCGAGGTGCGGATCCCGAAGCCCGAGCAGCCCAAGCCGCGCAAGGTCTCGATCACAGTCGGCGGTGAGCCGAACGCGATTGAGGGCTCCGAGACGACCGAGCCCGCTTCATAGGTCGTCAGCTACCGACTGGTTCCAGATGAGTAGGGTCCGGGCCGGTGTTCACGGTCCGGACCCGCTCGCCTGAGACGCTCGCTCGCAGCGGCACCCTGCGGCTCGCCCACGGCGAGGTCTCCACCCCGGCGTTCGTGCCGCTCGCCACGCGCGGCGTGGTCAAGACGCTCGAGGCTCACGAGGTCGCGTCGCTCGGTTATGAGCTGATTCTCGGCAACACCTTTCATCTGTTCCTGGCCCCCGGGCCCGAGAGGGTCCGCCGGCTGGGCGGGCTCCACGAGATGATGCGCTGGGAGCGGCCGATCATCACCGATTCGGGCGGATTCCAGGTCTTCTCGATGGGCCACGGCGGCGTGGCCGACGAGATCAAGGGTCGCGGCCGGGGTGGCGAGGGCAGCGACGGCGCGATCCTCTCGATCGAGGAGGCGGGGGTGCGGTTTCGCTCCTACCTCGACGGCAGCGAGCAGTTCATCGGGCCCGAGACCTCGATGGAGGTCCAGGCGGCACTCGGATCCGACATCGCGCTTGTGTTCGACGAGTGCACCCCGTTCCACGTCTCGCGTGAGTACACGGCCCGTTCCACCGAACGCACCCACCGATGGCTCGAGCGGTGCTTGCGCTGGCACTCGGAGCACGGGCCGGCCAGCCAGGCCGTGTACGGGATCGTCCAGGGCGGGGTGGAGCAGGATCTGCGGCTCGAATCGACGGCCGTGGTCGCAGCCAGCGGTTGCGAGGGGATCGCGATCGGCGGCTCGCTTGGGCAGGACAAGAGCCAGATGCGCGAGGTCGTCTCGTGGACGACGACCGCGCTCGAGCGCCACGCACCTGACCGGCCCCGGCACCTGCTCGGGATCGGCGACATCGACGACCTGATCGCCGGCGTGGAGCAGGGGATCGACACCTTCGACTGCGCGCTCCCGACGCGGCTCGGGCGCCATGGGGTGGCCCTCGTGCCCGACACAGAGACCCACTGGCGGCTCGATCTGGCCAAGGGTCGGTGGCGCGAGTCGGTCGAGCCGATCCTCGAGGGCTGCCCTTGCCCGGCCTGCTCGCGCGGCTACACGCGGGCCTACCTGCATTACCTGCTGCGGGCCCGCGAGGTCACCTCGCTGCGGCTCGTCACGCTCCACAACCTGTCGTTCATCGCCCGGTTGATGAGCGATCTGCGCACCGGTATCGACGCCGGGCGGCTGGGCGAGGTGACGGCCGCGCTGCGGGGCGGAGCGGCTCCGGGGGCACTCGCGGCCGTCAGCTGAGCTACTTCGTGTACTGGTTGATCAGGTTGCGTACGCTCGTGATCGCGCTCTGGGCGTCCTTACCGACGACCGTGCGGAAGTGGACGACCGTGTTCGAGGTGCTGGTCGCGAGCGTGACCGCGACAACGATCGCGACGGTCAATACGAGCAGCAGCGCGAGGAAGGCGACGAACCGGCGCAGCGCCCGGTTCGGGCGGCGCTCGGTGGCAGGCGCGGGCGCGGGCGCGGCGGAGCGGCGCTGCGCCGGCATCGGCTCGAGCTGGCGGGCACGCGCCGGCGTGGCCCGCGGCGTCCCACGGGGCGGCGTGGCGCTTGGCGGCGCCATCCGCGTGGCCGCGGTCGGGTCGTCGCGGCTCGGGAGCATGCGCGTGGCTGCGTTTGTGCCCAGGTGCACCGTGGCAGCGGTCGCGCCCACTGGAGCGAGCCCCTGGACGCCATTGCGCAGCGCCTCGCTGAACGTGATCGCGTCCCCGTAGCGCGATTCCTGGTCGATCGCCAGGGCAATCCTGACCGCCTGGTCGAGCTCCCGCGGCACGCGCGGGTTGAGCTGGTCGAGCGGCGTCGGGGACTCGCGCTGCTGCTTGAGCGCGAGCTCTGAGAGCGAATTGGCCTCGTACGGGAGCCGCCCCGACAGCAGCTGGTAGGCGACCACCCCGAGCGAGTAGATGTCGGCCCGCGGACCGGCCTCCTCGCCCCGCGCCTGCTCGGGTGCGAGGTAGGCGGCGGTGCCGAGCACCGACCCGACCTGGGTGATGCTCGACTGATCCGTAGCCCGGGCGATCCCGAAGTCGGCCAGCTTCACGACGTCGGAGTCCGAGACGAGCAGGTTGCCGGGCTTGACGTCTCGGTGCACGACGCCGTTGCGATGCGCGTAGTCGAGGCCGCGGCAGGCCTGGGCGACGATGTCGACCGCCTGCTCGGTGTCGAGGTGGCCCCTGTCTCGCAGCAGCTCGGCGCACGAATGGCCGGAGACGTGCTCCATCACGATGAAGTGCTGGTGATGGCTCTCGTCGAGACCGAAGTCGAACACCTGAACGATGTTCGGGTGCACGAGGCGTGCGGCGGACAGGGCCTCGCGGCGGAAGCGGGAGACGAAGGTCGGATCGTCGGCGAGATGCTCGGCGAGCAGCTTCAGGGCCACGTAGCGCTCGAGGCGCTGGTCAAAGGCGAGGTGCACGGTCGACATCCCGCCGACGCCAAGCCGACCCTCGACCCGGTATCGCCCTGCGATTGTCGTCGCGTTCATTGCCCGTTACCACCGTTTCCGTTGCCACCGCCGTTGCCGCCCCCAAGCCCTGCGCCCCCGCTGCCGGTCGTAGAAGTAGTACCCGGCGTGGAGGTAGTGGTTGCAGAGGTGGTCGTACTTGTCGGAGCGATGGTGGAAGAGGTCGGGGTACTGGTGGAGGTCGTCGTCGGCGTGCTCGTGGAGGTGCTCGTGCTGGTCGTCGTCGGGGTCGTCGCCGTCGTGCTCGAGGTCGTGTGGCAGTCAGCGGCCGCGAGCTGGCCGACTGTCGTGGCGCCCTGGAGGAGGTTCCGGCGCAGCGTGGGGCTGAGCGAGACGTGCAGATTTGCCACGGCATTGCCAAAGCCCGCCACCGCGGTCGCCGCGGCGCCGCACTGGCCCGAATCGACCGCGGAGGAGACGGCGTCGAGCTGGCTGTTCAGATTCGAGGCCTCCCCGCCTGTGAGCAGGTCGGCACCGCCGCCACAGGCGACGAGGAACGAGACGGCGAAGCCCAGTCCGCCGGCGAGGAGGGCGCGGGGCGCGTAGCGCATCCGCGGACTCACTCTAGAGGCTGACCCTGTTGGCGTCTCGTTAGTGCTCATTGCCCGTATTCAAGCCGTTCGGCCAGCGAGTCCGGCAGCCGGGCCGCCCGGATCGCCGCCGCGGCGCCGGCGATGTCGTATTCCACGCGGTGATAGGTGGCGGTCCATTCACCCGTGTCGAGCTCGAGCCAGGCCGCGCGCGGATCCCCGTCGCGGGGCTGTCCGACGCTCCCCGGGTTGATCAGCCATTCGCCGCTCTTGAGCGTCAGCTCCTCGTCGTCGGCCCGGGTCTGGCCGGTGGCCGCCTCGCCGTCCTCGCGGCAGAAGGAGAGCGCCACGTGCGAGTGCCCGATCAGGCAGATCCGGTGCTCCTGAGCGTCGAGACACAGCTCGGCCTGAAGCGGCGAGAGGACGTACTCCCAGATCGGGTCGCGGGGACTGGCGTGGTAGAGCCCGACCTCCTCCTCGGTGTTGGCGGGGTCGAGGCCGGCCAGGAACTCGCGGGTCCCCTCTCCGATCGTCTCGCGCGTCCACAGCGCGGCCAGGGCGGCGCCGCGCGAGAATTCCTCCAGCGGCAGATCGCCCCGGACGCCGAGATCATGGTTGCCGGCGAGGCAGATGGCGGCGTGCTGCCGGGCCAGATCCACGCACGCATCGGGGTCGGCTCCGTAGCCGACGAGGTCGCCCAGGCACCACATCTCCTCGCAGTCGGACGCCTCGATCGCGTCGAGGACCGCGTCGAAGGCCTGCCGGTTGCCGTGGATGTCGGAGATGATCGCGAGCCGCACGCGGGTACAGTCTCGCTGGTGAGGCGAGATCGCGGTGGCAAGGTGCTCGGAACACTGCTGTTCGCGCTCGGAGCGGCGGAGCTCGGCGCGCGGGTGCTGACTCCGCGCGATGCGCCCGTCCGATCCGCGCCGGCGGACCTGAGCCGCTACTTCACAGAGGGGGAGATCGCGCGCGGCCGGCGCTTCGCCAGGCCCCAGCTGGCGCTGGCGATGGTCCGCGCCGGCATCGATCTGGCCGCGCTCGGGCTGCTCGTCCGCCGTCGTCCGCGCGTGCTCGAGCGCCTGCCGGACCCGCCGCCCCTCGGCGGCGCGCTGGCCGGGGCCGGCCTTGCGACCGTCCTCTCGGCCCCCTCGCTGCCGCTGGCCGCGATCGCGCGCAAGCGGGCGATCGACGTGGGCCTGGTCACTCAGTCCTGGCGGGGATGGGGCGGCGATCTGCTCAAGGCGAACGGCATCCAGGCGGTTATGGCCGGCGGTGCCGGCGCGGCCACCGTCGCGGTCGTCCGCCGCTATCCGCGCGGGTGGTGGGCGCCGGCGGCCGTCGGCTCGGTGTGCGTCGGGACGGTGCTGGCCGCGCTGGCCCCCGTCGTCCTGGACCCGATCTTCAACGACTTCACCCCGCTCCCCGAGGGCGAGACACGCAGCGACGTGCTGGCGCTGGCCGAGGCCGCCGGGGTTCGGGTCCGCGAGGTGTACTCGATCGACGCGAGCCGCCGCACAACCGCTGCCAACGCGTACGTGACCGGGCTCGGACCGACGAAGCGCGTGGTTCTGTTCGACACCCTGCTCGACCGCTACAACCGGGACGAGGTGCGGGTCGTCGTCGCCCACGAGCTCGCCCACGTCCGCCACCGCGACGTGCCGCGCAGCGTTCTCTACGCGGCCGGGATCGCGCCGGCCACGGCGCTCGCGGTCCAACGACTGAGCTGGGCCCTGTCACCGGCTCGCGACAGCGCCGCCGCGCTGCCCGCGCTGGCCCTGGCCACCGCCGCCGTTTCGGCCCCGATCGGGCTGATCGGCAACCGGATGTCGCGTGCCGTCGAGCGCCGGGCCGATGCCTTTTCGCTCGAGCTCGCCCAGGCTCCCGAGGCGTTCGTCTCGTTCGAGCGCACGATCGCACTTCAGAACGTCGCCGATCTCGATCCGCCGTCGTGGATCGCCCGCGTGCTTGCGACCCATCCGCCGACGGCTGAGCGGATCGGGATGGCGCTCAACTTCCAGGCGGCGGCCCAGGCCGCCACCGGCAACGGCCGACCCTAGGTAGTGGTGTCCTGTGGGTCCTGGGGGTCCTGGGGGCCGCCGAACTCGGGAAGGTTCTTGATCCCTTCCCGCGTCTGCCACTTGGAGTAGTTGTCCTGCATCGCGTCGATCAGCTCGCGCATGAACTTGGGCGAGAGGTTGATGCGTGAGACGACCACGCCGGGAATCTCGTCCTCCTCCACCTCGTGGTCGACGCGGGCGAAGGTGATCGTGAACTCGTACTCGGAGTGACTGACGTTGGCGAAGTTGGCATACACGCCGGCCATGATGTCCGGCGAGAAATGAATGTTGATGTGGCGCTCGGGCTGGTTGGGATCGTCGTCCATATGTGCCTAGTATCCCAATCGTGCGCATAGTCGTCGTTGCCGTGGGGAGACTGCGCCCGCCGTTCGCCGACGACGTGCAGCACTACCAGAAGCTGATCGCCGGTCATGTGCGGCTCGAGCTGGTCGAGGTCCGCGAGAACGATCACATCCAGCGCCGCATCCCCGACCGGTCCTTCGTCTCGCTGCTGCACCACGACGGGGAGCGGATGGACTCGATCCACTTCAGCCGCTGGCTCGAGGATCGACGTCGCAGCGGCCGCGACCTGTGCTTCGTGATCGGCGGGCCGTTCGGGCTCGACCTCCAGGAGGTCGATCACCGCCTCTCGCTGGGCGAGATGACGCTGCCCCACCAGCTCGCGCGGGTGGTGCTGCTCGAGCAGCTCTACCGGGGGCACAAGATCCTCTCGCGCGAGCCCTACCACTACTGATGGCCGACCGGAGCGAGATCCTGGCCCGCCGCCGTGCGGTCGAGCAGCGCCATCGGGCGCGTCGCGAGCTCAACATGTTCATGCGCAGGCTCACGTTCCTGTTGTGCGCGCTGGCGACGCTGACCGCGATCGGCACCGTGGGACTCTCGATCACCGAGGGTCGCTCGATCCCGTTCTCATTCATGTGGACCCTCGACACGATGACGACGCTCGGCGCGATCCCCAACCCGCACGACAGCGGCGGCCGGGCCATGGTCGTGTTTCTCGAGCTATTCGGCATAGGTACGCTCTTCTACGGGCTGGCCACGGTGGCCGAGTTCTTCGTCTCCGGCCAGCTCAGCGGCGTGCTCGAGCAGCGCCGGATCGAGAAGATGATCAGCTCCTTTACCGACCACTACATCATCTGCGGCTTTGGCCGCGTCGGCCGTCAGGTCGCCCGCGACCTGAAGCTGGCCAGGGTCAAGTACGTGGTCGTCGACGAGAACCCAGACAACCGCGAGTACGCGCGGTCAGAGGGGGTGATCTACCTCGAGAGCGAGGCTGCCGACGACGAGGTCCTGCGCCGCGCTGGGATCGAGAATGCGCTCGGGGTGATCGCGTGCGTCGACTCCGACGCCGAGAACATCTTCATCACGCTCACCGCGCGGGAGCTGCGCTCGGACATCGCGATCGTCGCCCGGGCGTCGGCCGAGGACTCGGAGAAGAAGCTGAGGCGCGCGGGGGCCGACCGGGTTATCTCGCCGTACAAGACGTCCGGGTCAGAGATGGCGCGGATCGCGCTCCACCCCCAGGTCGGAGGCGCGGTGCAGGTGGCCGACTACCGGATGGAGGAGATCGAGGTTCCGGCCAGCTGCGAGGGCTTGGGGCGCACGGTCGACGATATCCGTGGCGCCGCGATGATCGTCGCCGTTCGGCGCCCGGACGGCCGGCTCGAGCCCCAGCCCGAGCCCGGCACGGTGATCGAGTCCGGGGACAGGCTCGTCGCGCTCGGCACGCCCGACGCCGTCGAGCGTCTCGAGGTGTACTTCCAGCCCACCGGGGCGGCGAAGGCATGAGCGCCGGTGCCAGCCACGTCCGGGCTCCGCTCGAGCAGCTGCGCACCGCCGTGCGCACGGCCACGGCCACGGTGCGCGGCGCCGACGGCGAGCTCGGCGTCCAGCCGGGTCTCGAGCGGCCCAAACGGGCGGGACAGGGCGACTACTCGACCAACGCCGCGATGCTGCTCGCCCCGGTGCTCGACGCCCCGCCGCGGGTCATCGCCGAGAAGCTCGGCATCGCGCTCTCGGAGCTGCTCGGCGACCAGCTCGAGCGCGCCGAGGTGGCGGGGCCCGGGTTCCTCAACCTCGTGCTCTCAGATGCGTGGCTGAAGGAAGCGGTCCGCTCGATCCTCGAGGCGGGAGACGAGTTCGGGGCCGGCGCCGCAGACCCCGGCGTTCGGGTTCTGATCGAGTTCGTATCGGCCAATCCGACGGGTCCGCTGGTCGCTGCGAGCGGCCGCCATGCCGCCTACGGCGATGCCCTGGCCCGGATCCTCGACCACCACGGCCACACGGTCTCCCGCGAGTACTACTTCAACGACGCCGGCAACCAGATCCGCCTCCTCGGCGAATCGGTCCGGGCCCGGGCTCGCGGCGAGGAGGTGCCCGAAGGGGGATACCAGGGCGAGTACGTGGCCGAGCTCGCAGCGGAGATCCCGGGCGCTGCCGACGCGGACCCCGACCAGCTCGCGGCCACCGGGGTGGAGCTCATGCTCGGCCGGATCAAGGCCACGCTCAACCGCTACGGGGTCCGCTACGACAACTTCTTCAGCGAGCGCACGCTCCACGAGGGGTCCCCGAGCGCGCTCGACCGCGCACTCATCGAGCTCGAGGCCGCCGGTCACCTCTACCGGTCGGAGGGCGCGACCTGGCTGCGGACGACGAGCTTCGGCGACGACAAGGACCGCGTCGTGATCCGCTCCAACGGCGAGCCGACGTACCTGGCCGCCGACGTCGCCTACCTGCAGAACAAGCGCGATCGGGGGTTCGACCTCCAGCTGCTGCCCGTTGGAGCCGACCATCACGCCTACGCCCGGGAGCTGACCGCGGCGATGGCGGCGCTGGGCGGAGATCCCGAAAGTCTCGAGGTGCCCCTGATCCAGTTCGTCCACCTCGTGGAGGGGAGCGAGCGGGCGGCGATGTCCAAGCGGATGGGCTCGTTCGTGACGCTCGACGACCTGCTCGACGAGATCGGGGTCGACGCCACGCGGTTCTTCATGCTCCAGCGCTCACACGACCGCACGCTCGACCTCGACCTCGAGCTGGCCAAGCGCCAATCGGCTGACAACCCGGTCTACTACGTGCAGTACGCCCACGCGCGGATCGCCTCGATGCTCGCGCGCTTCGATCCCGGACGGGTGGAGGGAGCGATCGCCCCCCGGGCTGCGTGGGGAGCGCAGGAGCTGCACGAGTCCGAGCGCGACCTGATCAAAAAGCTCGCCGCCCTACCGGACGAGATCGCCGAGGCCGTGCTGCGGCGCGCCCCGCACCGGATCGCCGTCTACGCGCTCGAGCTGGCGCAGCAGTTCACCGCCTTTTACCGGGACTGCCGGGTCGTCGGCGCCGAGCCCGAGGAGCTCGAGTCGTTCCGGATCGCCCTCTCGCTGAGCTCGCAGCGGACGATCGCGCTGTCCCTGCAGTTGCTCGGCGTCAGCGCTCCAGATTCGATGTAGCGGGGCGACATCAGGTGTGGCGGGCGAGGTCCTCCTCGAGCCGGCGCGCGTCGGCCGCCTCGAGCGCGGGCCCGGCCGGCGCCATCTCCGCCGCGGCCGCCCGCGAGCGGCGCCGCCACTTCGGTAGCGTGAAGGCGAGGATCGCCGCGCCGACGGCGACCAGGGCCGGCGGGACGATGTAGACGGTCAGGTTGAACCCGTGGGCCGGTGGACGGCCAAGCACCGCGGTGCCGTACTGCGCCACCAGCGCGCGCTCGATCTGCGCCTTGGTCTGGCCTTGGGCGACGAGGGTACGGATGAAGTTGCGCTCGGCCATGGCCTGCGGGGACTGCGCGACCGACAGCGGCTCCTTGCACGACACGCACATCACGTCGTTCTCGATGTCGGTGAGCGACGCGCGCGGCGTGAGACCGAAGGCGGCCGTGGGGGAGAGCGCGAACGCCAGCAGCACCAGTAGAGCGGCCGCGCGCTTCATGACTGCTGGAGCAGCGGGCCGATCGTCCGCTGCAGCCAGTCGCCCGTGAGCTGATAGCGACGCACCGCGGCGATCCTGCCCTGGCGGTCGATCACGAACGTCTCGGGGACGCCCGTGGTTCCGAACGAGCGGACGAAGCTGTCGCTGATGTCGCGGACGACCGGATAGGTGATGTGCTCCTTGTGGACGAACTGCTCCGAATCGCTCGAGTTGTCCAGGTAGGTGACGCCGAGCACGGTGCCGTTGCGCCGAGCCAGCTCGCGCTGAGCCCGTTCGAGGATCGGCGCCTCGGCCTTGCACGGATCACACCACGAGGCGAAGACGTTGAGGACGACGACCTTGCCGCGGAAGTCGGCGATCCGCTCGCTCCGGCTCGATCCGAGGATGGGCAGCGCCATCTGCGCCTCCGGGACGGCGGGGCGGGTGCCGCGCGCAAGCGCAGCATCGATCGAGGCGTTGCGTCCCTGGCCGGCGACGCCGAAGGCGAGTAGCGCCAGCAATGCCGCCGCCGCGGCGACGACGAGACCGGGGAGGACGAGGCGGCGCATCGCCCCAGCAAGGGTAGTACCCGGGAGCTCGCGGCGACGTCGCTCAGATCGACATGACGACCTCGCGGGCCTCCTCCGCGGTGGCGTTGGTGAGCTCCCGATATCGCTTGATCGCCTCGATGCGCTTGTTCGCGCGAGCGAGCTCGACCACGTCCGGCGGGAGCGTTGCCGTCGGGCTCGTGGCGGTCCCGTCCCGGTATCCCGCGCGATTAGCATCGGAGCGGTGGAACCGATCGAAGTCCGAGAGATCCCGGTGGCGAGCACCCGCGTCCTTCGCCAGGCCGTCCTGCGCCCGACGATGACGGTCGAGCAGCTGGCCGCTCACGAGGGGCCAGACGCGTTCGCGGTCGGAGGCTTCGCGGGCGAGGATCTGGTCGCGGTCGGGTTCGTCGCGCCGGACGGTGCCGAGCCGGGGTCCTGGCGGGTGCGTGGGATGGCGACTGCTCGCGCGCTCCGGGGCCGCGGGGCCGGCACGGCGGTGCTAGACGCGCTCGTTCGCCATGCCGTAGCCGAGGGGGCGTCACGGATCTGGTGCAACGCCCGCGTCCCTGCGCTGACGCTGTACGAGCGCGCCGGTTTCGAGGTGGCCTCCACGGAGTTCGAGGTCTCCGGGATAGGGCCGCACTACGTGATGGAGAAGCCCGTCGTCCGGTAGCTGAACTCCTCGAGATCGCCGGCCGTGACGTCGACCACGCCGTGCATCTCGTGGAGCTCCGACGCGAGCTCGGCGATCGAACCGCGGCCGCGCAGCTCGAGCGTCACGGTCACCTCAGGCCGCGCGTCCCCGTTGCGGCGGACCGCTCCGTTGTGCTTGATCGCGAGATCGGAGATCGCGAACCCGCGCTGCGCGCACTGCGACAGCGCCTCGCGGAGGGTCCCGCGTCCGTCGACGTACACGAGCTCGAGCTCGGACGGGGTGTCGCGCGAGCGCGGCAGCCGCTGCATCAGGGGCGGATAGCCGTAGGCGATGAAGTAGTACATGAGCGTCGCGGCGAGCGCCACGATCGGGAGGTTGCCGCCGCAGGCCATCCCCACCGCCGCCGTGACCCAGACGCCGGCGGCCGTCGTCAGGCCGCGGACGGTGTCGCGGCGCACGAAGATGATGCCGCCGCCGATGAAGCCGATCCCGGACACGATCTGCGCGGCCACGCGAGAGGGATCGAGGACCGTGTGGCGCTGGCCGGCGACGTCGCCGAAGCCGTAGATGCTCACGAGCATGAACAGCGCGGCGCCGAGGCCGACGAGCGAATACGTCCCGACTCCGGCCGTCTTCTGCCGCATCTCGCGCTCCACCCCGATCGCGGACGAGAGCACGAGCGCCAGTCCGAGGCGCCAGATGATGTCCAACTCATGCATCGCCGCGTCGCTCTACCCGGAAAAGGCGCCGCTTATGCCCTGGTTCCGCTTCTGGACGGCTACCCGTCGGAGCCGGAGGCGGCCACCTGCTGCCAGGTTCGGCCGCTGCGGACACTCTCGGGGCGCTCGGCAACGACGTCCGATCCGGGGCGCGCCCGGTCGTCCCTCGCCTTGACCAGAAGCCAGTTCTCCTCGCCCGTCCGCGTCAACCCGAAGCGCCCGGCCAGCTTCTGGCCGCTGAGCACGAACGACAGGTGACCCGGGTCATCGCCCACGACCTCGACCTCGCCCTCGTCCCAGATGATCACCGCTCCGCTCCCCCGCCGGGACTCCGCGTGCACGCCCTCGAACTCGCCCGCCGACAGGGAGTGGTCATCGACCGCCACCGCCAGTCGCCGAGCCGCCGGGTCCATCGACGGACCCCTGGGGACGGCCCAGGAGCGCAGCACGCCGCCGATCTCGAGCCTGAGGTCGAAGTGCAGCGTCGTCGCGTCGTGCAGCTGGACAACGAAACGGGCGATCCTGGGATCGTGCCACGCGCCGCGCCGGTCGTCGCGCCGCGCGGTCCGCTCACGCCGGCGCGAGGATCCGCGCGGCGAGCCCGAGCACCACGTGGATCGGCAGCTCGGCCGGCATCTCGCCGCTGCTCACCAGGGTGCGGAACTGCTCGAGGATCGCGGTTCGCTCGGCGTCCGGCATGCCGGCGATCCAGCTCATCGAGGCGAGATGATCGACGACTCGCTCGGGGCTCGAGGGCTGCACCGCGGTGATCCGCACCTCCCGCGGCTCCGACCAGCCGCCGGCGGCGCGAACCGCCTCCTGCCACGGCGGGCCGTCGAAGTGCGGATGCTGGGGCCGGCTGCGCGCGACCAGCGTCCCCAGCTCGTGGGCCCAGCTCGCGCCCGACCAGTCGGGGACCATCGAGATGATCGCCACGCCACCCCCGGCACGGAGGACGCGGGCGATCTCGGCCAGGGCGCGCGGCTGATCGAACCAGTGAAAAGCGTCGGCCACGGTGACCGCAGCCACCGAGCCGTCGGCGAGCGGAATGTCCTCGGCCACGCCGTATCGGACCCGGTCAAAGCCGATCTTCTCGACCAGCACCTCGCGCAGGGACGGCAGCGGCTCGATCGCGACCACGTCGAAGCCCGCGGCGAGGAGCGTACGGGACAGCTTCCCGGTCCCCGCGGCCAGGTCGAGCACCGGCTCGCCCGAGCGCACACCCAGCTCGGCGGCGAGCGCGCCCACCGCGGCGAGCGGGTAGTCGGGGCGCCCGCGCTCGTACGCCCCCGCGACGGAGGCGAACTGCTCGGCGAGCGGATGCAGGGGCATTGGCGGCAGCGTAGCCGGGCCCGGGACTCGAGCGCCTACAGTGGACGCGATGGGATTTCGCGTCATCAACCCTGACGACTACCAGTGGATCACCCGCCCCCACGAGACAGGCGAGCCGGCCCGCCACGTCGCCGAGCTGAGCGACACGGCCGGGTTCGCTCACACCCGCGCGAACGTCTGGCACTATGAGCCCGGGGCGAGGGGCAGACGCCACCGGCACCGGCACCAGGAGGAGACGTTCGTGGTTCTCGCCGGCACGATCCTCGAGTCCGCCGTGCCGTAGCCGTTTCCGCCGCCGTCCGCGCGCGGCATATGATCCGCGCCATGAGACGGGGCCTGCTGATCGCGCTGATCGCGTTGCCGATGCTCACCGCCTGCGGCGCGACGAAAATCAAGACAGTCACCACGGTCGTTCCCCCATCGGCGACGACGAGCACAACGCCGACCACGACCTCGACGTTCACGACATCGTCGACGCCAACCGTGACCACGGCGACGACCTCGACGTCGGCTCCCGCCTCGGTGTACTTCCAGGGCGTCACCGGCTCCCCGCAGCAGCGGCCGCGCACGCTCGAGCTGACCGGCGACGGGACGCTGTTCGTCTCCGGCGTGCAGTGGAGCTCGTGGGGCGGGCCGGTGGCGACCGGGACCGGCAACGCCGAGTATCACGGCTGCACGCCCAACTGTGCGACGTCGCCGGTGCACAACGCGCTCGTCGCGGTGCGCATGTTCGGCGTTCGCGCGTGCTCCGGAGGGCGCCAGTTCTACTCGGGCGTGACGCTGACGCTGAACTCGGGAGCGCTCCTCGACAAGACATTCATGCAGCGGTCCTGGGCTCCCTGCTGAGTCGCGCACCTGGCCGCACGCCCGTGGGGGCAGCATCCCCCTTGACACCTAGCTCGGCTATGCCTTATCTTCCGAGGCATGAGCGCAGATACGCTGAACGGCCAGCTGGATCCGCTGATCCTGGCGACGATCGCCGATGACCCCGGGCACGGGTACGCGATCCTCCAGCGCCTGAAGCTGCGCAGCAGCGGCGCCTTCGTCCTCGCTGAGGGCACGATCTATCCAGCGCTGCACCGGCTCGAGCGCGACGGTCTGCTCAGCAGCTCGTGGTCGACCGAGAGCGGCCGACGACGCCGCGTCTATCAGGTGACCCGGGGCGGGCGTGCGGCGCTGCAGGAGCGCCGGCAGGAGTGGAGGCGGTTCGCGCGGGCGGTGGAGGCGGTGATCGGATGAGTTGGACCGGGGAGCTAGAGGCGGAGCTGCGCGCCCGCGGTGTTCCGGCGCGCGAGCGGTCGAGGATCATGGCCGAGTTCCGTGACCACATCGCGTGCGAGCCCGGCTGCGAGCGCCGCCTCGGCGATCCGCGGGCCCTGGCGGTGAGCTTCGCCGATGAGCTCGCTGCGTCGAAGGCGCGCGGATCCGCGCTGCGGTCCTTCGCGGCGCTCGCGTTCGCGGCTGTGGCGCTTGCCGTCTCGCAGCTCTCGATCGGACACGCAGGCGGTTATCCGGGCTACAGCAACGGTCTCTCGGTGTGGCTATTCCTGCCGGCCGCGTTCGGCATGCTGGTCGCGCCGCAGGTTGCGCTCGTGGCCGGCACGCTGGCGGCCGTCCGCGCGATGCGCCGGCGCCACGAGGCGCGGATGCCCGCCGCCGAAATCGGGCTGATTCGCGGTCGGACCCAGGTGGCCCTCGCCGCCGGCCTGGCGACGATGGCGGGCCTCGAGCTCTACGTCGTGAACTTCGCCGACCGGCTTCCGGGCTGGTGGCTCGGCCTCGTCGGCGGGCTTGCCGCGCTCGCTGCCGCGGCGCTCCTCGCGGTCATCGCAGCGCTCGCGCCGGGAGGGGTCGATCGTGTGCGAGGCCGGCGGACAGGCCGGCGATATCTACGACGACCTCCCCGGCGACCACTGGCTCGGGCTGCGCCGGCATCCGTGGCGGCTAGGGATCATCGTCGCGGCGTTCGTGGGGTTCGCGATGACGGCCTTCGAGGCCCACGCGGAGCACTCGCTGATCGAGGGCGTTCAGCGCGGCGTGTTCGAAGGCCTCGCCGCGGCCCTCGGGTTCGTTCTGCTTGGCCGGGCGATCGGCGCCCTGCCGACCCGACATCGGGCGACCGCCCGCGTCCGGGCACCGAGCGACCGGTAGCACGGGGTCATCGCGCCGCTCGACCCCGTTATCGCTGCCTCCGGGAGTGCTCACGCTGTAGCTTCCAGCCGCGATGTCGGTGCCCATCCCGCTTGCCGCACGTCTGCTGCGGCCGCTGTCTCTTGCGTTCATCGCCGCGACCGTGCTGGCGGGCTGCGGTGGTGGACACCATCGCACCACCACCACCACGACCACGACGACCTCCGCCTCAGCCTCGTCAACGTCGACCGCGATTCCGGCCGGCATTCACAAGATCCGGCATGTGATCGTGATCATGCAGGAGAACCGCTCGTTCGACTCCTACTTCGGGACCTACCCAGGCGCCGACGGGCTTCCGGCCAAGGACGGCCACTTCAGGGTCTGCGTTCCGGATCCGCGTGGTGGATGCGTCCGGCCGTTCCACGATCCGTCGCTCATCAACGGCGGGGGACCGCACGGAGCCGGGTCGGCCCGAGCTGACCTCGACGGCGGAGCGATGGACGGATTCGTGCGCTCGTCGGAGAGCGCGGCCGGCCGTGGATGCGGCGGGTTCGCGGGCGTCTGCCAACCGAGCGCGCCCTCCGACGTGATGGGCTATCACGACGCGCGCGAGATCCCGAACTACTGGCGCTACGCCGAGCATTTCGTCCTCAGCGACCACATGTTCCAGTCCGATGCATCGTGGAGCCTCCCAGCGCATCTGTTCACCGTCTCCGGCTGGTCGGCGCGGTGCCTGCGTCTCGGCGATCCGCAGAGCTGCAAGAACAACGACGCCCTCGGTGGCTATGCGACGCAGGAGATCATCGGCATTGGGGGTATCGGGCACGCGGCGGCGGCTCGCATGCGGCGCCTGCGACGGATTTCCCGGCAGCGGCTCGTCGAATGCCTGCTCGCGCATCCGGTCGCCGCGTTCGCGCAGCGAGCCCACGGTGCCACCGTGCGCAGGGGCCGGCGCGCGATCGCCCGTTGCCAGACGCGCGTCCGCAGGAACCTCGCGCTGCGTCACGCACAGCTGGCCCGGCTTGCCTCCACGAGCTACAACTACGCGTGGACCGATCTGACCTGGCTGCTGCACAAGGACGGGGTCAGCTGGGGCTACTTCCTCACGCCGGGCGGTCAGCCGGACTGCGCGGAGGGCAACGCGAACTGCTCCAGCGCGCCGCTCAGCGTCGGCACCCCGGACATCTGGAATCCACTTCCGTCGTTCACCGACGTCCACCAGGACAGGCAGCTCGGCAACATCCAGGCCGTCTCGCACTTCCTCGCCGACGCCCGCGCCGGCACGCTGCCCGCGGTCTCCTGGGTCGTCCCCGATCAGCCTCATTCCGACCATCCGCCGGCGAACATCGCGACCGGCCAGGCCTACGTCACCAACCTGATCAACACGGTCATGCATGGGCCCGACTGGGGCTCGACGGCAATCTTCCTGGCCTGGGATGACTGGGGCGGCTTCTACGACCACGTGGTGCCGCCCCTCGTCGACGTCAACGGCTACGGGTTGCGGGTGCCGTCGCTGCTGATCAGCCCCTACGCGAGGCGCGGGTACGTCGACCACCAGACGCTCAGCTTCGACGCATTCAACAAGTTCATCGAGGACGACTTCCTCGGTGGCCAGCGGCTCGACCCGAGCACCGACGGACGGCCGGACCCCCGACCCGACGTGCGCGAGAACGCCCCCGTCCTCGGCGACCTCGCGAAGGATTTCGACTTCACGCAGAAGCCGATCCCGCCGTTAATCCTGCCGCTGCACCCTCAGCCCGGCCCGGCTTCGAAACCCGGCGGCTGAGCGGGGGACTCCTGGCGGGATTGTCGGCGACCGGTCCCGCGAGTACAGTCTCGAACCGCCGAGAGTCCGTAGACCGACGGGCCGACGGCACGGCGAACGGATGTGCTGGGCATGCTGAGGCGCAGAGAACGGCTGAGGTCGCTCACGTGAGCGAAGATTCCGTCGACCGGCTGGAGAAGCTCTCGGCTCTTCACCGCAACGGCGAGCTCAGCGACCAGGAGTTCGCTGCGGCCAAGGAGTCGGTGCTCGAGCCCTCAGAGCAGGCCGACTCGCTGCCTCCGACTCGGAGCCTGGCCGTCGGCTCGCACGACGGCGGGCCCCGAACGGCCACGGATGCGTCCGCTCCGCGCCGACGGCCCCTGTGGCGCAGGGGCTGGGTGATCGCCGTCGCGATCTTCTGCGGGTTCATGTTCGGGGCCGTGGGGACCGCGGCGATCCCGTCGAGCGCGATGTGGACCGGCGGGATCGTCTGCTCGAGCCCCTATCACCTCGTCCACCAGAGCTCGGACACGAGCTTCGGCAACACCTCGCAGTCGAGCGTCAGCTTCCGGTGCATCGATGGGGCCGGCAACTCCAAGAGTGCCGCGACGTTCGCCATCTTCGGGCTCCAGTTTCTCCTCGGCACACTCGTGGCCTACGGAGTTTTGGTCGCCTTTGGCACGGTTTTGAGCCTCAGCCGCCGGCCCAGCAGGGCGTGACCACCGGAATGTGCTCGGGCTAGCCCTCGATCCGCCCCGGCGGGCCGCCGAGGGCGCCGATCAGGGACGAGAAGTAGAGTCCGGCCGCACTCGGGATGTCGTCGGCCTCGTGCGTGTCGCTCCACTGTCCGGTCTCGGCCGCGTAGGACTTGGTCCCGTCGTTGGCCGCCCAGCCGATCTCGATCCCGGGCGAGGAGCCGGGGAGGATGGTGGCGATTGCCTGACCGGCCGCCATCGTCTCGCCCACGTATAGACCCTGCACCGGGGTCAGGCCCTCGGCGTAGTAGACGTAGCAGCCGGCCTCGGGCCCGCTCAGGAGCTGATACTCGACGAACGTTCCCGGCCAGCCCGTTTCGACCGTGGCCAGATACGTGATCCGGGCCGGCCCCAGCGCGGCCAACGTCCCCGACCCGGCATAGTCGACGCCCTGGTCGATTCGCCTGGGCGCGACCGACGCACGGGCGAGCGGGTTCACGTAGCCGGCGGCGTTGTCGGACGGCCGACAGCCGGCGGCCGCCGGCGCAGCCGGAATCGAGCGAGCGGGCGCGCCGGCCCGCGACGAGGTGTGGGCTCGCAGGCGCGCGGCGGCTCGCACGCCGACTGCGGAGACCCGCGGCGTGGCGCCCCTCGGTGCGGTCGTGGCCAGGAGCCCGACGGTCAGCAGCCCAGCTGCGCTCGCGAGCAGCGTCATCGGTCGTCTGGCCACTGACCGCCAGCACAGGAGCCAATACGGAGGCGGTTCGCTCGCCGCGGCGTGAGCGCGCGAGGTCCGGCGCTCGCGGCGGCGCCGTCTGCGCGCGCGCGAACGGTCGAGCGATTCACGCCAGGGATCAGCGCCAACGAGGTCGCGCACTGTGTCCACAGACCCTCCTCCTGGGACGGCTCCTGAGCCTGCGGAGTTAGCTGACGGGCTCGCGCTGTGCGCTACGCCGAATCGTACGGCGATTCGCCCCAGCGATCAGAGATCGCATTGGGTCCCCCGCTCACCGGATACGGAGACCCGGTGACTCGGCTCCTTATGTTCCGGCGGCAAGCTATCACGCCGGTCGGCGGCAACTCAGGCGCGGTTCGGAGCCACGCGGTCCGCCGCGGTCGAGTCTCCAGCGCCGGCCCCAACAGGCTTCTCGGCGACGCCGACGACGAGCGGGCGGACGAACGGCGGGGCGTGCTTGAGCGTGTCGTGGTCGAGTCTGCGTGATCTCGAATCCGGCGGCGCGGATCGCCGGCGAGTGTCGGCCGGTTGCAGTGACAGCCGTGGGCGATGCGGACGTTGATCGGCAGCATGCGGTCCTGCCAGCGCGCGAGCTTCTCGTCATCTGAGCGGACGTGCTCGATGAACAGCAGCCGTCCGCCCGGCCGGAGGACGCGACGCAGCTCGCGCAGCGCCCGCGGCTGGTCGTCGACCGTGCACAGCACGAGCGTCGAGACCGCGATGTCGAAGCTCTCGTCGTTGAACGGCAGGTCCTCCGCGGGGGCGCGCAGCAGCTTCGCGCTCGGGTCGCTCCTCGGCGATCCGCTTCTGAGGCGGCGGGCCATCGGCTTCTCCGGCTCGGTGATCGTCAGCGTGCCGCACGGATCGCCGTAGAACGGCAGGTTCGCGCCGGTCCCACCACCGATCTCGAGCACGTCGCCCTCGGCGGCGCCGAGCAGCGCCTGCCGGTGGGCGGCGAGCCCGGCCTTCTCGGTCCTGGACAGAGCCCGGTCGTAGCCGGCGGCGAAGATCCGACCCCAGATGCTCATTGATCTCATCCTCTCATCGAATGCTCGACTGTATGGCGTCACGGTAGGCGCGCCGCGCCGCGCGCGCATGAGGCGTTCGACCCATCTTCTCGCTAGCCCTCGGCGCCAGGCAGCGTGCTCGGATGCGGGTCGAACTCCTCCTCGGGCAGCAGGCCCGTGCTGCATCGCGAACAGGCTGGCCCGCGCGCGGCTCGAGGCGCCGATCTTCGCGTAGATGTGCTCGACGTGGTTGGCCACCGTCTTCGGCGAGATCACCAGCCGCTCCGCGATCTCGCCTGTTAGACATGCCGCGCGCCAGCAGCCTCAGGACCTCGATCTCGCGCGCGGTCAGACCTGCGGGGCCCTCCCGCCGGCGCGCGACGCGATGGCCGGCCGCCGCCATCACCGCGTCGACGGCGTCGCCGTCCAGGCGTCCTGCCCGGACGTCCGCGCGGAGCTCGGCGGCCGCGTCCTCGGCCGCGCGTGCCGCCCGATAGGGCCGCGGCTCGCGCATCGCCTGATACGCGTTCGCGGCGGCGAGGATCCGGGCCGGGCGGGAGATCGCCGGTCCGGTCAGCCCGCGTGGGTAGCCCGAGCCGTCGAGCCTCTCCTGGTGCTGGACGGCGATCGCACCGAGCGGCGCAAGCGCCTCGGAGTGGTGCAGCATCCGCTCGGTGATGTGAGGGTGAAAGCCTCACCCGTTCCCATTCGCCGGCGCCGAGCGGGCCGGGCTTGTCCCAGATCGAGTTCGAGACGCCGAGGCGTCCGAGGTCGTGGACCAGGCCCGCACGTCGCAGCGTCCGGACCTCGTGCTCGGCGAAGCCCGAGCTGCTCGCCCGCTGCGGCGGCGAGATCGGCGACCGCGCGAGCATGGCCGAGCGTGTAGGGCGACTTCAGATCGACGAAATTCGCGATCGCGCCGAGCGCGGCGTCGAAGCGCTCCCCGGACAGGACGACCGCGAGGGCGGGCTCGGCGTCGATCACTGCATCCCACGTGGCGAGCGTGTCGAGGCCGGAGAGGATCGTCTCGGCGTGGTCGGCCATGACCGAGGCCAGGGCCGGGTCGAACTGCTTGCCGCCGCCGTTTTCGTGCCAGCGCCTGCGCGGCTCCGACGCCGCCGACGCGGAACGCCACCTCCGATGAACTCGGCGAGCTGGGCCACGCGAGCGGGGAGGGGAACCTTCTCGCCGCTGAGCTTTCCCGGCCAGCCGTGACCGTCCCACTGCTCGTACGCGCCGCTGAGGGCGTCGAGGACGTCGTCGGGGAGCCCGAGCTGCTCGCCCAGCGATCGCGCGATCGCGGCGTGGTGGGCGATCATCCCGTCGACCTCGCGGTGTCCCGAGACGGCGAACTCGAGGCCGATCCGGAAGCGGTGCAGCGGCGGATTGCCCGAGCCGATCCGGCGGATCCCGGCCATCGCTGCCCTGACCTTGCCGAGCTCGTAGTCGTACTTGGTCGACTTCAGTCCGATGTCGTCCCCGAACCACTTCGCCTGCTCGTGGGCATCGGAGTGACACCCGACGTTGATCAGCAGCGCCGTGTAGTACACCGCGGCGCGCGACTCCTCGCCGAGGCCGACCTGGTCGGCTGAGGCGCAGCGCGATCAGACACTGGCGAAGCACGTGCTCCATCGGCTGCCCGAACCCGAGATCAATCCCCAGCGAGAGGGCCGCGACGAGCTCCGCGAGACGGACATGCGCCCGATCCGGTGCCCCGGTCACATGGAGACAGTACCGCGGCTGTAGTGTCCGCAGCGTGACTTCGGGGCAAAGGACACTGGCGCGGCTGTGCGCCGTCTGCGCCGCCGGCGCCGCGCTCGCCCTCCTCGCCTCCGCCTGCGCCAGCACCGGTCGCGCGACCGCGGCGGTTCAGGGGTGCAGTGCCGAAGGCCTGCATTTCAGCTACCAGTCGCACGGTGCCAGGTTCAGCGATCGGGTCCAGCACCTCACGGCCAAGAGCGTCACCTGCAGCACCGCTCGAGCCGTGGCCACGACGGTCGCGGGCCGGTTGCTTCACCAACGCGACGTCCCGGCCCGGATCGACGGCTTTCACGTCACCGTCAAAAGCCCGTGTCCGTCCTGCACGCCGATCTGGCGTGTGACCGCGACCGCCTCGCAGGGCAGGGTCATCGCATTCCAGGTTCACGGCGGGGCGTGAGTTGCGCCGCATGTGGCGGCGCGACTAGCGTTACAAGCGTCATCGAGAGAGGAGCAGGCTATGGCTGAGCGAACCCCAGCGGCGGCGGAGCAGGAGGTCCGAGAGGTGATGGAGCTGCTCGACGCGATGAGGCTCGGGGAGCTTGCCCGGCGCTTCACCGACGACGCGCAGGGAGTCGACGAGATCTCGGGCCGGTGGACCCGGGGGAGGGAGGCACTCGATGCCTATTTCGCCGAGCTCGAGGGCACGGTCTCAAACGTCCGATCGCAGCTCAGCGACCTCCAGGCATCGGTCTGGGGCGATGTGGCCCTGGTCACCTTCGTCCTCGACCAGACCTATGAGATGGAGGGCCAGCGGCATCGGCTCTCTGCTCCATCGTCGATGGTCCTTCGCCACGAGCAGGACGCGTGGAGGGTAGCGATGGTCCACTCGGTACCGCTACCGGACACCGAGTAGCGCACGCGAGCTCGAGCTGGCTGTCCGCGCGGCGCCGGCGGGCGCTCAGTTGTAGTGGCGCAGGTGCGGCCACAGGGCAGGCCATTTGCCGGCCGGCCGGCAGAGCATGACCGGCAACCCCTGTTCGTCGTTGTTCAACCCGACGCCGTCGTCGACCATGGCCAGCGTCCGGCAGCGCTCGAAGTAGGGCGCCGCATCGGCCGGTCCGTCGAAGCCGGTCACCATCGCGTTCGTGTCGGTGGCGGGTGGGATTCCCCATTCGCTGAAGCCGTTGTGACCGCTGTAGGGGCGGGGGAGGCCGTGCGCCGCTCCCATCAGCTCGATCGCCCCCGCCTCACCGTAGTTCTGCGTGAAGATCGCCGTGTGGGACCGTACATCCGGCGGGATCCGGCGCCAGGCCCCCGCCACGGTCTGCACGAAGCGGGGCCAGCCGACCGTGTCGCCCTGGCTCGGATTCAGCGCGATCGTCAGGCTGCCCTGTAGCTGGCGCTCGGGGAGCAGGGGCAGCGCGATCACCGCGCTGATCGCGGCGCTGAACACGATCGCCGTGGCCAGGAGCCATCGGCGTCTGGGCGCGCGCTTCATCCATTCGGCCGTCGGGATCGCCCCGAGGCCGAGAAGGAGGGGGTAGAGGCTGGCCAGGTAGTAGGCGTGGCCGTTGCCGATGAAGTACAGCACCCCTGTCACGGCATATGTGACCGGGACAAAGCGCAGCTGGCGCCATTCGACGCGTCGAAACGGCGCGAGCAACCCGGCAACCCACACCGGGGCCAGGACGGGGCTCACCATCACGAGCTGAAATGGGAAGAACCCGGCCCGCCCGCCCTCCTGGCTGCCCGCGATGTGGTGGGCGACGGTTACCTGGGGCCAGCCATGCTGCTGCTGCCAGATCAGGTAGGGCGCGGTCAGCAGCACCGCCGCGGCGGCGCCTCCGGCCGCCCACCAGGAGCGCAGCGCCGCCCGCGGACCGAGCGCGAGCAGCGTGACGACCATCACGGCCGCCACCAGGCCGACCTGGGGCTTGGCCTCGACCCCGAGGCCGACGACAATGCCGGCTGCGAGAACCGGGGGGCCGCCTCCTCGCAGGACGGCGCGGATCGCCAGCCATCCGAGCAGCGTCGTGCTGAGCAGATCCGGGGTCGTCGTGCTGACGAGATGGCTGACCGCGAGCGCGAAGCCCGAGGAGGCCGTGCAGAGGGCCGCGATCACCTGCGCGCGACCGCCTCCTCCGACCTCGCGGGCGATCAGTCCCGCGAGGGTCGTCGTCGCGGCGGCGATCAGAGCCGACGGAGTCCGCAGCACGAGCAGTGAGCCTGGCGCGATGGCGTTCATCGACCACGACAGAAGCGGGACGAGCGGCGGCTGGTCCGGATAGCCGAACGCGGCGTGCGACCCGGCGACGATGAAGTACAGCTCGTCGCGGTGGTACCCGTAGCGGGTGCTGGTCGCGAGCAGGACGGCCGCCTGGATGACCGCGACGGCCACGACCCATCCGCTCAGCGACGGCCGGGCCGTCGAGCGCGCGCGGTCAGGAGCGAGCGAACCGCTCAACATCGTCGTCGAAGGGGGCCACGAGCGTCTCGGAGAAGGGACAGATTGCCGCTTCCACGCACTCCGAAAGATGATCCAAGCTTGGGCCGTTTGCAATGACACGGTCCCGGGCGACCTGTGGCGCGGGCTCGCCGCCGCCCGCCCCGCCCCGCGGGCGATGAACGGCGATTCACGGGCAGGGGGTGCCCCTGAATTGCGAAGTTCGCGGCGGAGCGCCGCGCGGCGCCTGCGGCTGCGAGAAGCCAAGCCCTCGAAACGCCACCAATCCGGTGGTACATTCGACGCCATGAGGCCAGGCGAATCCGTCTGGGGGAGCCGGGGTCGTCGCACAACACGGGCCAGCGCGTCAGTCCTGCTGACGATGCTGACTGTGATCGTCCTTGCGTCAGCCCCCTCCGGGGCTCCCGCCAGGTCGCACTCGCACTCGCACGTTCCGAGCTGCTTGCATCTCTCCCGCGGCGCGCTGGCCAGCCTGGCCCAGACGGGTCGGCTCGACTTCCGCAAGAAGGTCGGCAACCTCTGCGACTTCACCGGAGCGGGCGAGCACAAGGGTCACTACCACACGACGTTTGATGTGGACGTCATCCCGTACTTCAAGAGCGTCTGGGACACGGCCAAGTCCAAAGCGCAGGCGCTGGCGGCGAAGCACGGAGACGACTTCGGCGAAAACAGCAGGAAGCTTTTCTTCGTGAGCGGGCAGTTCACGGGCAAGGGCAAGTGCAACAAGCACAACGACCAGCCGGGGAAGGGCGAGGCGAGGTTCGGGCCGGCCTGCGCGGGAGAGCCGGACGCCGAGCACTTCGGCGTCTACGGCTACGGCAAGGACAAGCGCAACGGCCTCGAGCTGATGGTGACGGCCGGTCTGACGGGCCAGCGCGGCGACGTGCACCTCTCGCACATGATCGAGCTGGCGAAGGAGGTCATCTCCGGGAAGATCCACTAGGGCTTGCGCTGTGCTTGACTTCGGCCCCTGGGAAACGAGTCCCGGGCATCGTGGGGCCCAGTCTGGGACAGGAGCAAGGAGGAGCGAGGTGGCACGAAGGAACGGACGTCTCGTTGCGCTGGCGGCGAGCGGTGCTCTGGCGGCGGCGGGTGTCGCGGCGGCGGCACAGCCCAAGGCGGGTGGCATCTACGTCGACAAGAAGAAGAACGTGACGATCTTCCTGGCCGGGAAGAGCAGCATCAACACCTTCAACGCCGGATGCCCAACGGGTAAGCACTTCAAATGGCGGTTCAGCTACATCTGGGGGATCAAGATCAGCAAGAGTGGGAAGTTCCACGCCTCTCACCGGAACGCGGTCAACACGCCGAACGGGGGAACGCTCGCGCACACTTCACTGGTGACGATCGACGGCAAGTTCGTCTCCCACACGGAGGCGACCGGGACCTACCAGCTCCACAAGGGCACCTGCCCGAAGGTGAAGTTCGACGCGAAGCTCTGAACGGACGGCGGCGGGGGTCACGGTCCGGGTTTACGGGCATGACCCCCGGGCGGTCAGGAGCCGACGATAGACCTGCATGTCGGTGTAATTGAAGTCGCTATGGGTTTGGGTGCGGAGCGCCGGGACATTCTCGCGGTGGTAGGGGCTGCTGAGGCTTTCGTTGTGGCCGATCACGTTGTTGACCGTGATGTGGAAGCGGCAGCGCAGCCATTGCACGAGCTCGAGGCTGGCGTGGATCTCCGGCGGGTTGTCGAGTACCTGCCCGTCGCTGGAGCCCACGTGCTCGATCCCGATTGCCGTCCAGTTCAGCCCGACGGTGTGACGGCACATGATGTTGAGCGGGACGAGCTGGTGGATGGTTCCGTCGCGGTCGATCACGAAGTGCGCGCAGGTGTTGGGGAGCTCGTGTAGCTCCGGGTCGGGAGTGTCCGGCGCGAACGTGTTGTAGGTCGACTGGAAGTCCGGCGTCTCGGTGTAGTGGATCACGATCACGTGCGGGTTGATCAGCCGGTAGGTATCCAGCCCGTAGTGGCGCAGGGCATAGGCGGTCATCTGAGCTTTGCGTTCGGGGCCGAACGGGATCGGATCCCACACGATCGGGGGCCTGGCCACGGTCGAGACGCTCGGGGCCTGTGCCCGACGCCGCGGGGACCGCGCCGGACGAGTCGCGGAATGGGTGACCGTCTCCGTGCTGCCGACACTGGTGCTGGTGAAGGTGATCTGGCGCCCGGTCGAGCTGTGAGCGCTGCTTCCGCAGCCCGCCACCAAGAGCAGCATCAGGACCACGGGCGCAAGATTCCGCGGGCGGTTGCCAAGTGAGACGCGAGTCATCGGAAGGAGTCAGCGGCCAGACGGTGCGAGCACCGCGTCCATCATCCGTCGCGCTTGCTCGAGTGCCCGGCGATCGTGGTGCAGCTGATAGTCGCAGTTGGTGCCCACGGCGAGGGCATTCAGAGTGAAGGCGATGTCGCCAGGGTCACGGTCGGGCGGAAGCTCGCCGCCGTCGATCGCGCGCGCGGCCTCGTGTTCAAGCACCCCGAGCCAGCGCGCCATCAGCTGCTTGACGCGTTCCTTCACCGGGCCCTCGCGGGCGTCGAATTCGACTGACGCTGTGGTAAGGAAGCAGCCGCCCGGAAACGGGCAGTCGGCCAGGTAGGCAAGCCAGCACTCGCAGATGGCCCGCAGCCGGCGCAGCCCCGGAGGCGCGCCCGCGGCCGGCTCGTAGACCGTTTGGCGGAACACCTCGGCCGCCTGCTCGAGCGTCGCCAGCTGCAACTGCTCCTTCGAGCCGAATCGTCCGGCCATCCCACTCTTGCTCATCTCGAGCCTGTCGGCCAGGACCCCGATGCTCAGACCCTCCAGACCGACCAGCGAGGCCAGCGCCACGGCCTGGTCAAGGCTGTGAGCGCGGGACTTGGCGACTTCAGCTGCGGGCCGGCGGGCCATGCCGCGAGTTTACATTGCGTACGCCCGTACTCTATATATTGCGTACGTCCGTACGCATTAGCTCGTGGGATTGGAGGAGTCATGGAGATTCGTTCGCTGGGCTGGGCCGGAGTGGAGGTCGAGTCGCAGGGCGAGCGTGTCGTGATCGACCCGCTGGACGACGCCAGAGGCGGTATTCGCCCCGCTCAAGCACCGGGGGCTGGCCGTCGATCCGCCGGCGATCGTCGCACCACGGCCCGGTGCGGCGGCTGGCCTCGTCACCCACCTGCACCGCGACCACGCCGACGCCGACGCGCTTGCCCAGGCGCTCAGCGCCGACGCATTGGTGTACGAGCCGCAGGGGTATGGAGGCGGACCGGCCGAGCAGGCGGCGACCGCCCAGGCAGATGCGGAGTTGACCGCATCGGGTCTGAGCCGACGTCCCAGCGAGCCGTGGACGACTCGTGAGGCCGGGCCGTTTCGACTCACCGCGCTCCCAGCCGTCGACGGCACCGGCGATCCCCAGGTGTCCTGGTTGATCGAGTCCGACGGACAGCGGATCGTCCACCTCGGCGACACAATCTTTCACGGCTGGTGGTGGCGCATCGTCGAGCGATTCGGCGCGCCCGACGCGGTGCTGGCCCCGATCAACGGCGCCCGGGTCACGTTTCCGCACCGCCGCCCCGCCAGCTCGCTCCCCGCAACCCTCACCCCGGACGAGGCTGGGCTGGTCGCTGAGCTGTTGGGAGCTGAGCGACTGATCCCGATCCACTACGGCGCGTATGCGATACCTGGCATCTACGACCCCATCCCGGATGCCCTTGAACGAGCCCGCTCGGTCAGCGACAGGGTCGTCGTGCTCGGGCCGGGGGAGTCCTTGAGGCTCTAGCGCACCGTGTGGGGCGCGTACCAGTCCGGCCAGGTTCTCGCCTCGGCACCGACTCAGGGCCGAGTACGGCTGCTAGGCTCCATTTATTAGGTCGGGCGGTTTTCGCCCGACAAAGCAGTGCCAGCGCTCGTAGCCGTTGCTCAAAGCACCCTCCGCGTTCGCAGCACGTCACCACGCCGGAGGAAACAATGGCTGCAGGAACTGTTAAATGGTTCAGCGACGAAAAGGGCTTTGGGTTCATCACGCCCGATGACCAGTCCAAGGACCTGTTTGTCCACCACTCAGCGATCGTCGGCGACGGCTATCGCTCACTGGCCGAAGGCGCGAAGGTCTCCTACGACGCCGAGGCCGGCGACAAGGGCCCGAAAGCCGTCAACGTCCAAGCCCTCTGAGGTCGTGAGGACCTGGCGGCCGTGATCGGTCGCCAGGCCCCAGCCGCTCCCAGGAAGGGAGATCATCCTCATGTCGGAGGAAATCGACGACGGAGTCGTGATCGAACACGAGACGATGACGCGCGTCGCCAACCTGATCGTCACCGTGGTCCCGCTCGCACTGCTGGGCTTCGCCGGCTGGCTAGCGTGGGGAGGAGCACTGCACTGGCAGGACCTCGTCGTGCTCGCTATCACCTACACCTTGACGGTCGCCGGCGTGACCGTCGGCTACCACCGGCTCTTCACGCACCGAAGCTTCAAGACCACCCGGACCGTGCGAGCCCTGCTGGCGATTCTGGGATCTGCAGCCGTCGAGGGCCCCGTGATCGAATGGGTCTCCACACATCGAAAGCATCACCGTTTCACAGACCGGCCCGGTGACCCGCACAGCCCCCACACCGAGCACGGTGTCGGGTTCAGGGGTGCACTGCGTGGGCTGTTCCACGCGCATGTCGGCTGGATGTTCCGCGGAATCGACCGCGCCAATCCCAAGCGCTACGCCAAAGACCTGCTCGGCGACCCGATCATCCGCGCGATCAACCGGACATTCCCGGTCTGGGTGATCCTCGGACTCCTGATCCCGTTCGGACTCGGCGTCGCCCTGACCGGTTCGGTCATCGGTGGCCTGACCGGGATGCTCTGGGGCGGAGCGGTACGGATCCTGTTCCTGCACCACGCGACGTTCTCGATCAACTCGCTCTGTCACTTCTTCGGTCGCCGACGGTTCCAGACCGGCGACGAGTCACGCAACCTCGCCTGGCTCGCCATCCCGACGTTCGGCGAAGCCTGGCACAACAATCACCATGCCTTCCCAACCTCGGCCCACCACGGCCTGACCCGCCACCAACTCGATCCCGGCGGCTGGGTGATCGACGCGCTCGAACGGCTCGGGCTGGCCTGGGACGTCATCCGCATCGCTCCCACCGACCAGCAAGCCAAACTCGCAGCCAACCGTCGTTGACCGCGGCCCACAGGCCGCCGCTCACGACGCTCGCCTCGCGCGGGTAGCCTCACGCCGGGATCGCCGTGACGGCGACCTCGGGGCCTTCGGAGGGCTCGGGGCTGAGGACGGGGCGGCGGGCGCCGAAACGGTCGGCGAGCGCCCACGCGGCGAAGCAGAGGGAGCCGATGATCGAGGTGATGGTGAGCAGCACGCCTGCCGCGGCCACGGCCGCGACCCCGTGCGAGCCGAGGATCAGCACGGCTGCTGCCGGGCCGAGGGTGGGGCCGATTGGGAGTTGACCGAGCGTGAACATCGTGATCAGCAGTGCGATCGCGTCGAGCAGCGAGACGTGCACCCCGATCGCACGCAGCACCAGCCAATTGCGGGCGATCTGCGCGCAGATGGCCAGCAGGACGAATGCGACCATGCGACCACGGTGGCTGTGCATCACCGCAAGGCCGGACCAGAGTCCAAGCCGGCGGCGGTTTGAGAGGCGCCCGAGCCCGACCACTGCCGCGCCCGCGACCGCGACCGCGATCACGGGTGCCCACCAAGGGACGCCGAGCGGCCCGATCAGGGTGAAGGAGAAGATCGCTGTCAACGCGAGCTCGACGCTGATAATCGGTACCTCGGCGGCCAGCAGCGCCGGCACATGCGGGCTGTCGCGCGGGGCGGTATGCCGAAGCGCGGCGATCCGCGCCGCGACCCCGAGTGAGCCGTTGAGCACACTCGCCAGGTAGCCGACGCCGGCGGCGCGGAACAGCGGGCGGCGGCCGACCGTCGCGCCGGTCGCGCGCACGCACACGTGCCATGCCTCGGTGCGCGCGATCAGGGCAACGAGCTGAAGCAGCACGACCAACGACAGGATCCAGATCGGAGCGGCGTGGATCGCCGCCGTGAACTGCCCCCGCCGTCCGGCGAGCTCGACTCCGAGGGCGCCGGCAACCACGGCGGCCCCGAGGATGCTGATCACCGCCCGCCGGGGAAGCGACGGTAATCGTGAACTGCGTTGATCCAACCCTGAGATGATTTAGCCGATCAGCGCGAGTTACTGCGTCTCGCAACGGCCGCCTTGCGCGGCGAGGATGCCGCCGGGGCGTTCTTGCTGGCCCGCTCCGCGCGACGCTCCGCAGCTTCCTGCTTTAGCTCCGCTTGCCTGGTCGAGAGCGACGCGATCTGCGCCGCGCGTCGTTCAGCGGCGCTGCCCCGGCTGTTCGTCGGTCGTGTGGATACGGTCACCTTGTGCTTGGCAGCCATCGTTCTCTCCTTCAGTCATTCCCACTTGAGTTCAGCGTGCTTTCTGGATCGCGCCGCCCTGGCTTTGCTCAGGAGATGCAATCCGGCTCTCGGGTGCCGCCGTCGAGCGATCCCCCAGCCCGGAATCGGGGAGCGGCATCGAGACCTCGACGGCCTCAGGCAGCGCGGGGGCGGCGTCCTCGAGCCTGAACAGGCGATATCCCACGGCTTCCGCGAGCCCGCCCAGGGTTTGCGGCGACTCGCCGCACTCAGGGCAAGCCGTCAGGTACGCCGATGCCGCCGGAGTGAAACGTATCCGGCAGCCGGCACAGCAAGCGTGGGTCATGCCGCGAGTGGTTCGAATCGGCCTGCGCCGGCACCGTCGTGGACGACGCGTGCGGCGTGCGCCGCGTCATCCTGTGTTGCGTATGGCTTGGAGTACGCGAGGCTCTCGCCGTCGCTACCGAGGATCGTCCACCGATAGTCACCGGCGTTGTCCTCCGACACGCGGAACGTGATCGCTGCCGACTCGGATCGACCGGCGGCGCGCCGCGCCACTGGCCGGTTGGCACGGGACTTCTTTGTTGCGGTGGCCATAGCCAACCGCCTTTCTGCCCTTCTGGCTGAAAAAGTCGCCCGGGAAGCGAGAAGAGCTGGGCTCTCTGAGCGCAACCCCGATTCTACCATAATCCGACCGTCACGCTCGGATTTAGTCCGGGTACGTGGTACGGTGAGTAGCGTCGTGGAAGATCTCGAGATCAACGCGCTCGTGACAAGGTTGTCGCGGCCGCACTCCTCAGGTGGCGTCGTCATCGAGCGCGCTGCGATCCTCGCTGCGGGCGCCGATTTTCCCGCGGTCATGAGCTGGATCACCGCACACGCCGGGGCGCCGGAGACGATCGTCTCCAAGGCTCGCGGCGGAGGGCTCCACGGCTCGCGGATCACCAGTGGCGACGCGGCCGCCTCGCGAGCGCCTTTGCGCTTCGTGCTGCCGGCCGGCGCGCTCCACTGATCGCTGCCACGCCGCTTGACTTCCGCTCGGCTGCGAGCAAGAGTGGTGTCAGTGTCAACGAGGCGTCCTCGGCCCGAGAGCGGCCGAGGGGCGGTTGGGACCCGGCTCGTGCCAATTCTCGGCAGCGCAGGACTCGCAGCATCGGCGTTCTCGCCGGGTTGCCGTGCGTCGCGCGGGCCGGCGAGGCCGTGTCTCATCGCCGTTGTGGCGCCACCAACCGATGGAGGCCGTAGATGAGCACAACGGAGGTCGGGAGCAGCCAGGCGGGCGGGAGCGCGCGGGACGGGAGCGTCGACCTGAAGCTCGAGGTGGTCGTCATCCCGGTCACGGATGTCGAGCGGGCGAAGCAGTTCTACGGGCGCCTTGGGTGGAGGCTCGACGCCGACTTCCCCTTCGATAACGGGTTCCGCGTCGTCCAATTCACGCCACCCGGGTCGGGTTGTTCGATTCAATTCGGCATGAACATGACCTCGGCCGCGCCCGGCTCGGCCCGCGGCCTCTACCTGATCGTCTCTGACATCGAGGCGGCACGCAGCCAGCTCGTCGCTGGAGGTGCCGAGGTCAGCGAGGTGTTCCACGCAGGGACGCCGGGGGTTCAGTTCCAGCCCGATGGCACGAGCGGTCGCGTCAACGGGCCCGCGCCCGACCACGACAGCTATGGCTCCTTCGCGACGTTCAGCGACCCGGACGGCAACGGCTGGCTGCTGCAGGAGATCACGACCCGGCTGCCCGGCCGGATCGACGCGGCTGAGACCACATTCGCATCCGTTGCGGACCTAGCGAGCGCGCTTCGGCGTGCGGAGGCCGCCCACGGCGAGCATGAGAAGCGCACCGGGCAGGCTGACGAGAACTGGCCTGACTGGTACGCGGCGTATATGGCGGCGGAGCAGGTCGGCGGGGAGCTGCCGACATGAATAGCGACTATGACGTCATCGTGCTCGGCGGCGGCGCGCCCGGCGAGCACTGCGCTGCCGCGCTGTCTGTGCGCGGGATGCGGGTCGCCCTCGTCGAGCGCGAGCTGGTCGGCGGCGAGTGCTCGTACTGGGCTTGCATTCCGTCGAAGTCGCTGCTGCGTCCCGGCGAGGCGGTCCAGGGCGCGCTCCAGGCTGCGGCTACGGCCGAAGTCGATGTTCAGGCGGCGCTCGCCTGGCGTGACTTCATGGTGTCGAACCACTCCGACGCCGGCCAGGAGCACTGGCTTAAAGACCGGGGGATCGACCTCCTGCGCGGCACCGGCCGCCTCGTTGGGACCGGAGCGGTCGAAGTCGACGGAGTCCGGCACACCGCGGAGCACATAGTCGTCGCGACAGGCTCCGATCCCTTCGTGCCTCCGGTCCCTGGACTCCGTGAACTCGAGGGTGTCTGGGGCACACGCGAGGCGACCAGCATGGAAGCCATCCCCAAGCGGCTGCTCGTGCTGGGCGGCGGGGCGGCCGGGGTGGAGCTGGCGCAGGTCGTGCGACGTCTGGGCGGCGAGGCGGTCGTCGTCGAAGGCGCCGATCGCGTGCTTCCGCGCGAGCCGGCGGCGCTGGGCGAGGCGCTCAGCGAGGCCCTTCGCCAGGACGGAATTGAGCTGACGCTCGGCATGCACGCCACCGCTGCGCGCCGGGAGGGCGACGAGTACGTGCTCGGCTTCGATGGGGGTGCAGAGTTGCGGGGCGACCGGTTGCTGGTGGCGACTGGTCGGCGCCCGCGCGTGGAGGGCATCGGCCTCGAGACGGTCGGCGTCGAGCCCAACCCCCATGGGATCCAGGTTGACGAGTACCTGCGCGCGGGCGAGCGTCTGTGGGCGATCGGCGACGTCAACGGCATCTGGCCGCTGACTCACGTAGGCGAGTATGAGGGCGACGTGGTCGCAGCGAACATCCTCGGCGATCCGCGTCCGGCGAACTACGAAGCGGTTCCCCGAGTCACCTACACCGATCCGCAGGCTGCGTCGGTGGGTGCGGCCGAGGCGCAGTTCAGCGGGACCGCTCCCCTGTCAGAGGTGCCCAAGACCGCAACCTATACGCACGCCTACGCCGAATCCAACGGGTTCCTGACGCTGCTCTCAGATGGCAAGCGACTGACCGGCGCTTATGCGCTGGGGCCGGAGGCGGGTGAGTGGATGCAGCAGGCGACGCTCGCCATCCGCGCGCACGTCCCGCTCGAGGTGCTGAGCGACACGATCCAGCCCTTCCCGAGCTTCTCGGGGATCTACGACACGGCGTTGACGGAGCTGCGCATGGACATCGGCGCGATGCCGCACCCGATGAAACCTGTGAATTCACAGATGGCGACCGTCATGAGGTGAGCCGGAGGACCAATGAGCACCGCATCCACAGGCGCGACTTACGACATCGATGGTGGGCAACAGTTCGTGGCCTGACCAGTAAAGAGCTAAAACGAAAGGAGCCGTGATGCGCGCGGATATCGCACCGGGTGGAGTCCTCCCTGACTATGAGCTGCCCGATCACGAGAACGTCCCCCGAAAGCTCAGTGACCTCCAGGCCGACGATCCGATGATCCTCACGCTCGCGCGCGGTCACTACTGCCCCAAGGAGCACCAGCAACACCTCGATCTCGCCGCGAACTACCCGAAGATCAACGTGGCGTACACCCGGATCGTCACGATCTCAACCGACAGCCACCACACAAGCCAGGAGTTCCGCAACTCGACAGGCGCCCAGTGGCCTTTCCTCTCCGACCCAGAGCGCGTCGTCCAGAAGGACCTCGACATCCAGGAGTACACCGATCCTGAGAACGACCCGATGATCCCGCACACGCTCGTGCTCAAACCGGGGCTAGTCGTCCACAGCATCTACAACGGCTACTGGTTTTGGGGGCGACCCTCGTTCGTCGATCTGTGGCGGGATCTGCGGGCGGTCACTCGTGAGCTCCGTCCCGACTGGGATCTCAGCACCCCGGGACTGCGCGAGGCGTGGGACGCCGGAACCCTCTCGCACTTCCATGGCTGGGCCAGGCAGGCCGCAGCAGGCACCCGGGAGCGGATCGAGCGCCGCACGGCGGACGCACCGAAGGTCGCGATCATCACGGGCGCCTCGCACGGCATCGGCGCGGGCCTCGCGGCGGGGTTCCGTCAGGCCGGCTACGCGGTCGTGGGGACTGCGCGGTCAATGCCGCCCTCCGGTGACGACGGCTACATCGTCGTCGACGGGGACATCGGCAAGGCCGAAACCGCGCAGCGGGTGGTCGCGCAGGCGCTGGGTCGGTTCGGGCGGGTCGACACGCTGGTCAACAACGCCGGGATCTACATCGGCAAGCCCTTCACGGAGTACACGCTCGCCGACTACGCCGCGATCAGCGCCGTGAATCTGAACGGGTTCTTCCACATCACCCAACTGGCAATCGCACAGATGGTCGACCAGGGGAGCGGTCACGTCGTGAACATCTCCACGAGCCTCGTTGACCAGGCGGACAGCAGCAGACCCTCCGCGCTTCCCGCGCTGACCAAGGGGGGACTTGTGGCCGCAAGCCGCTCGCTCGCGATCGAATACGCCTCGCACGGGGTCCGGGTCAACGCGGTCTCGCTCGGCGTCGTCAGGACACCCGAGCACGACGCGGGGTCCTACGAGGCGTTGGGTAGCCTTCATCCGCTTGGTCGCGTGGGTGAGGTCCGAGATGTCCTCGACGCGATCCTGTACCTCGAGCGGGCCACCTTCGTCACCGGCGAGACGCTCCACGTCGACGGGGGTCAAGCCGCGGGACGCTGACGTACGGAGCGACGTGGGTCAGCTGAGAGGCGGCCTGACGTCGTCGTAGATGCGGGCCGCGGCGAGCCTGCCGCTCTGACCCCGAACGTAGACGGCGACCCCTGCCTCAGGCGGTAGCTCCGTCTTGCCCCACCGCACGACGTTGTACTCCAGCGCGCACGCGCGGCCGTCGTCGATGATCGCGCAGTGCTCCAGCGGGATCCCGCCGTCGTTCGAGAACAATCGCTCGTAGAAGGCGCGCAGACCATCGGGACCTTTATGCACGTACTCGCCACCCGCAGGCTCGCGGGCGTAGCCGCCCGGTTCGAACGCCGCGAGGATTGCCTCGAGATCGCCCGCGGCCAGCGCGGCCTGATATTCGGCCACGACATCTGACTCGAGCAGCTCCGGATCGGGCTGCAGCAGCGGTGGGCGGTTCGCATGTCGCCCGGTCAGCGGCCAGCTGCTGTAGTACATCCGCAATTCCTCGATCCGTCCGTCAGCGCGTTTGGCGGCGACGATCACAACCGGAAGATCGACCCGTTCAGCCTCGCCGGCGAGGTGGAGAACCACCTCGCCAAACCCGGCCCCATCGGCGACGACGTGCTCGACATCCTCGACCGAGGCGCTGTGCCGGCTGAGCCACGCGTTCGTGTCCACGACGTACGCCTCGAACGCTCGGGCGCCTCTGATGCGCCCGCGCACGGGGTGATGTAACTCCGGCACGCCGGCGAACGACCCGACCAGCGCGTCAAACTCCCGGGCCATCAACCCATCGAAGAACGGCACCTCTACAAGCTTGTGCCGTCGCTTCTCCTCCATTTGCTGCAGCACCGGCGAAGAGAAAAGCTCGGGAGCCCATGGCATCCGCGAAGCCTCCCACACCTTCCGGTGGCGACAGCTCCCCACGCGTACTCGGCCATCGTCTGACCTTCCTCGCGCTGCGTTCGTGCCACGAAGGCGCCAAGCAGGTGATAGAGGCTGCTCCACATCTGGGTATCCACCTCCTCCCTGGTCTGCTTGTGCCGACTCCTTGCCGATAGCGGCGAGTGCGGGCCGCTCCGGCCCGAGCTTGGCCGGTAAGAGTTCAGATCGGAAACCACCCGCAGCGAGGGCAACCGACGAAGGGCTAGTTTGGAGCTAGACCTTGGTCGCAGGGCGGCACGGGGCGATACCCCGCAACTCACCTAACGGTTGCGTACGATCGTCTAGGTGAGGGCTTTGTGATCGTAGGCGTCTCGTGCGGTATGGATCGCGTGGATGTGACTTTCAGACCACTGTTTGATCGCGGCGACGACCGGCAAAATCGTTTGGCCCAGTGCGGTGAGTTGATAGTCGACCCGGACCGGGACGGCGGGGGTTATCGTCCGGGTCAGCAGGCCATCGCGCTCGAGCCGCCGGAGGGTCTGCGTGAGCATCTTCTGGCTGACGCCGGCGATCCGGCGTGAGAGGTCGCTGTAGCGCAACGGTCCATCGGCCAACGCGCTGAGAACGAGCGTGACCCACTTGTCGCTGATGGCGTCGAGCACCTGGCGGGAGGGGCATTCGGCGACGTACGCGTTGTAGGCCTGACGCGCGCGCTCACGACGCTGCGCCGCGGTCATGGTTGGCATGTCTTGCACCTCCTCGGTGGCTACGCACTTCCAGGTACCTTCTTCCCAATAGAGAGTAACAGCCGTATCGTGCATGAAGCAAGCCAACGCACAGGAGGATGCTATGAGAGCGGTAGTTATCCATCGCTTCGGCGGACCTGAGGTGCTCGAACTCGTTGAGCTAGACAGTCCGCAACCCGGGCCCGGCCAGGTGCGGATCCGAGTTCAGGCCGCGGCCGTGAACCCAGTCGATGTGGCGACCCGCGCCGGCTGGCTGGCCGACCACGGACTGATGCGCGCCAATGGCCAGACCGGCATCGGCTGGGACCTCGCGGGCACGATCGATGCGCTCGGCCCCGGCACCGCTGGCCTCCAGATCGGCGACGAGGTGATCGGCATGCGCGACCTGCTGAGCACGCCGATCGGAGCCCAAGCTGACTACGTTGCCCTCGATGTCGACGCGATCGCGCCCGCGCCACGCAGCGTTCCGCCGGCCGAGGCGGCAACCGTCCCACTCAACGGCCTGACCGCCGCCCAGGCGCTCGACCTTCTCGGCCTCCACGACGGCCAGTGGCTGCTCGTGACGGGCGCCGCCGGCGCCCTCGGAGGCTTCGCACTGCAGCTCGCTGCGCTGCGAGGGCTGAGGACGATCGCCGTCGCCTCATCCGGCGACGAGGCACTCGTGCACCAGCTTGGCGCACACGAATTCCTCGCCCGTCCGGACAATCTCGGCGCCGCCGCGCGCGGCCTCGTCCCAGGTGGTGTCCACGGTGCCATTGACGCCGCCGTTCTCGGAGTCTCAGCGCTTGACGCGGTTCGCGACGGCGGCTCGTTTGTAGCCGTGGCGGCCGGCGCCGCACCGCTTCCGCTGCGTGGCACTCGCGTGCACAACGTCTGGATCCGCAGCGATCGTTCGCGCCTCGGCGAACTCGCAGCACTCGTCGATGCGGGCCGGCTCACACCGCGCGTCGCCGCCACCCAGCCGCTGGACACGGTCGCTACCGCACACCAACGGTTGTCCGCGGGTGGCTTGCGAGGTCGCATCGTCTTACAACCCGACATGGTTGAGAGAGCTCGGGAGCAGTGCCTCACCGATAGCTGATGTGGCCACCCGGCGCGGATGGGCTGAGCTACGTTTCGGCGATGCGACGGTTGCTTGAGTGGCGTCGGGTGGTGAGACCGTTCCGGATCCTCGTCCTCGCCGAGCTTCTGATCACCGCCGTGGTGGTCTCTGGCTGCATCGATGCCAGAACGACCACAATCGCCCACAGCGGTGCGGTCGGCCAGACGCTGCGGGGACCCGGCGGGCTGCAGGTGCAGGTTGTTCGCTACCTGCCTCGCGTCCGGGCGCGGCGCGACGTCTCCGGGCTGGCGACCCCGCAGCCGGGGACGCACTTCGCCGCCTTCGCGGTCCGGATGTGCATCGCCACGATCGAGCTGCCGACGATCGCGCCGCAGAGCTTCCACCTCATCCTCGCGAATGGCGCGGAGGCGCGGCTGAAGTTCCCGCAGACGGTTTTCGCCGACGACCTTGACCTGCTCGGCGAGCCCGGCTGCGAGCGGGGTCACATCGTGTTTCAGGTGCCGCAGAGCAAACGGCCGGGCGCTTTGAGGTTTGATCTCGACTGGGGCACCAGCGACATGCAGGGCTTCACCGACAGCACGAAGCTCCGCTTCGAATGGACGCTCTAGCGGCCTCGACGAGTTGACCGCGATCCCGTGCCTAGTTCGTTAGAGCGGACCGTCGGGCAGGCGTCCGGAAAGGATCGTGTCACGTTGTCGGCGCGAATACGGCGGCGCGAATAGCATCGGATCGGCCTGACGGGTCCGAAACAGGTCAACGATGAAGTTCATCCGATCAGAGAGGCTGGTCCAATCGCCCGCGGCGCTCCCGGCCGTGCTGTTGGGCGTGCGATCCCATCCTTGAGGGCCGTCAAGCAAGCTCTCAAGCTCGGGATCCTCGATTGTCATGAGGGTGTCAGGAAACGGAGATGCCTCGCGCGTTGGCACGTCAATGCTGACCTTCATCGCCTCCGCGCCGACGGAGAAGCCGAGAAGGCGTTTTGTGACCAATCGTCGGAGCGGGCGTGGGACGGACGCCGCGATGTAGGGCTGGAGCCGCTGGTGTTCATGCAGGATCGCGAGCAGGTTCGCGTACAACAACAGCTCGTCGCGGCGATCGGGGTCGGCTTCACGGCCGGCATCGTAATAATGCCGGTAGGCGCCCCGCAGGAGATCCTGTCCACCGCTGGTCGCCGGCCCGGCCCGGAGTTCAGCTAAGAAATCCGCTAGCCGGCCTTCTCGATCTTCAAGCAGGCCGCGACAACACGCTGAGGAAGCGAGCGGTTTGCCGGCCGATGTCGTCGAGCACCGTCGCGTTGCCGCCAAAGATGTCACTCGCCGCCCGGTCGACAAGGCGGCCGACTGCCCAATTGGCCAGCGCTCCCGCTGTCGCACCGATCAGCACCGAGAAGCCTGCTCGGCGGCTCACCGCACCACGGATCAGCGCGATCGCGGCACCGGCAGCCAACACTGCGCCGACCACCTCGCCATCCCGCGGGCGCAGCGGCAGATCCTCCCGACGAATGGTCCGGCCGGCCGTCTTCGAGCCCCACACCGCCCACGTATGAAAGTTCGCCCCACTTCCGAGGCCGGTGGTTTGACGGAGCGCCAGCGACAGCTCCTGGTGCGCAACGGTAATCCTGAGGTTGCAGATGACCGGATCGTCGCCAGAGACCGCTGCGTCGATATATGCCTGCCACCAGGCATCGTCGCCCCAATGCGGAGTCGAGCCGGCGGTCCAACCCTGAACAGCCTCATCCGCAGCCACACCGCGAACAGGCCCCACGCTCGAGGATGACGCCTCGTCTGTCACGGGCCCAAACTACCGGAATGCGTCTGGGAGGCTGACGTAGCAAACCGTCAGCTCAGCCGCAGGTCACGACAGCGTGACCGGGCCGCTCGCCACCTGTCCGCTCGCGTCGTTCACGGTGATCAGGTAATGGCCGGTGCAGTACCGGTCGTCAACGGCCGGGTTCTTGAAGACGACATTGGCGGTGCGCTCGCCCCCAGCCAGGCTGACCGTTCCGGCCTGCAGATCGGTGCACGTCCCCGTGTTGACCGCCGGAAAGCGCCGCAGTACGGTCGTGAAGGTGCGTGGACTCAACGGAAGTCCCGCGACGTCGGTGAAGACCCCGACGTGTGTGGTGGCTGAGAAGACGACGACTCTTGGCTCCACCCGCATCAGCACGCTGTTCAGCGGATGGGTCGCATGTACGCTCTCGCTGGCACCGCTCCGGCAAGCCACTGCTCAGACGTGGCCCCGGCGCCGTACCCGCGGAATCCTGTACGCAGGACCGCAGCCGCGCTGCTCGCAACAGTCCGCCGACTCGCCTCAGAATGAGGACAGTCCGACAAACCGCGAAGCGTCTCGCGAGCGGACGATTTCGAGACCGACCGACTCGGCGGTGCCGGTCCCGTCCCGCCGCCGATGACGCGATGCGACACGCTCGCCTCTTGTGCCGAGCCACAAACCGGCGATCGAGGGGAGCCTGATGGTCGGCAGCTTTGGTGCTCGGCTGCTCGCGGTAGGCTGGCGTCCCGCATGCGTGCGCGTCGCTCGTGTCTGTCGGTTCCTGGCTCCTCTCCCCGGATGTTGGCCAAAGCGAGAGGCCTGCGGGCGGACGAGGTCGTGATCGATTTAGAGGACGCGGTCGCGGCGTCTGCCAAGGACGAGGCGCGGGGGGCCGTGGTCAGCGCCCTCACCGCCGGTGGACTGGATGGGCGGACGGTTGCCGTTCGCGTCAATGGTCTTGACACGCCGTGGTGTCATCGGGACATCGTGGCGTTGGCCGATGGCCCGGCGGCCGGCGCTGTGACGTCGCTTGTGGTCCCGAAGGTGCAGGCACCCGAGGACATCGAGTGGGTGGCGCGGCTGCTCGACGCGATCGGCACCGGCGCGAGGGCGATCCGCTTGCAGGCGCTGGTCGAGACGGCGGCCGGCTTGCGCCGGGCCGGCGACATCGGGCAGGCCGGTCCTCGCCTCGACGCGCTGATCCTCGGCTATGCCGATCTGCGGGCGTCGCTGGGCCGGCCAGCCGACGATCAGGAGCCGCCTGACCGGTGGAGCTTCGCGCAGGAGGTGGTGCTGGTGGCGGCCCGGGCCGCCGGGTTGCAGGCGATCGACGGGCCGCACCTGCGGGTGGGCGACGCCGCTGGCCTGCAGGCGTGGGCCGCACACGCTCGGACGCTCGGATACGACGGCAAGTGGGCGATCCATCCGAGTCAGCTGGACACGCTCAACGTCACCTTCTCGCCCACCCCTGAGGAGGTCGAGCACGCGCGCAGCGTCATCTCGGCGCTTGAGATGGCCGAGGCGGACGCTGGCCGTGGCGCGGTGATGTTGGACGGCGAGATGATCGACGAGGCCCTGCGCAAGCAGGCGCTGGGGGTCGTGGCGCGGGCTCAGGCGGCGGAGTTGCCCAGCGCGCCGGCGCCGATGGTAGGCGCATGACCATGGCAGGATCGGCGCCGCGCGTTCGCGTGGGTGGGCCGTGGTTCGAGGATTTCGCGGTCGGGCAGGTCTTCGACGACGCTCCCGCGCTGACCCTCGGTGCGGGCCATGCCGCACTGCACCAGGCGATCGCCGGCGACCGGCTGCGGCTGGCGCTGGACGAGCCGCTGTGTCGCCTCGTGACCGGCCGCGACCGGCTGCTGGCGCACCCCAACCTGGTCTGCGACGTCGCTATCGGCCAATCCACAGGGCCGACCCAGCGCGTGCGCGGCAACCTCTTTTACCGTGGGCTGGTGCTCCAGCGCCCGGTGTTCTTGGGGGACACACTGGGCACGCGGACCGAAGTGGTGGCGCTCAAGCAAAATCGGCCTCGCGAGGACGCACCAGCCACTGGGCTGGTCGTGCTGCGGATCCGCACCACCGATCAGGAGGATCAACCGGTGCTGGACTTCTGGCGATGCCCGATGCTGCCCTTGCGCGACCCGGACGTGCGCACCGGCCACGCCGACGCGTTGGACGCCATTCCGGCGGAGCTGAATCGCGCCGCGGTGCGCGCAGCGGCGCCGGCGGGTTGGCGCCTTGAGGCGCTGCGGGCGCGGGCGGGGGGTCCGCGGGCCGCGGACCTGGCGCCCGGCGCGGTCTTCGAGTTCGAGGGCGGCGAGACGGTGACCGGAGCCCCCGAACTGGCACGGCTGACGCTCAACGTCGCCACGGCGCACACAGATGCCACTGGCAGTGCCCACGGCCGGCGTCTCGTTTACGGCGGGCACACGATCGCGATCGCGGCGGCGCACGTGACGCGCGCGCTGCCAAGACTGGCCACGATCGTGGCCTGGGCCAGCTGCGATCATCTGGGTCCGGTCTTCGAGGGCGATGTGCTACGCACGGAGCTGCGCATCGAGGGTGTCGAGCCGGTGGCGGACGGCGGGCTGGTCGACCTGCGGGCGTTGGTCTCCGCACATCGCCCGGATGATGAGGAGGCGCCCGTCCTGGACTGGCGCTTCGTGGCGCTGGTGGCCTGAGCGGCCCGTGCGAGGAGGTTCGCAATGAGCGGGATCCTGGAGGGCATGCGGGTCGTCGAGGGCTCGGCCTTCGTGGCCGCCCCGCTGGGCGGGATGACGCTGGCCCAGCTCGGGGCTGACGTGATCCGCTTTGATCCGATCGGCGGCGGGCTGGACCGTGGACGCTGGCCCATCACCAGGGAGGGGCGCAGCCTGTTCTGGGCAGGTTTGAACAAGGGCAAGCGGTCGATCCAGATCGACCTCACATCGCCGGCGGGCCGCGAGCTGATATCCGAGCTGATCGGCGCGCCCGGCCCGGATGCCGGGCTGTTCCTGACCAACTTCCCGGCCCGTGGGTGGCTGGCCTACGACGCGCTGGCTGCCCGTCGGCCCGACTTGATCATGGTCAACATCACGGGCAACGCAGACGGCTCCTCCGCCGTCGACTACACCATCAACCCGGCCACCGGTTTCCCCTGGGCCACTGGCCCGCGGAACCTCGGAGTCCCGTTCAACCACCTGCTGCCCGCATGGGACGCGATCACCGGGGCGCTGGCGACCACGTCGCTGCTGGCGGCCGAGCGCCACCGCGCGCGCACCCGCGCCGGCCAGTACGTGCGCGTCGCGCTGTCCGACGTCGCCTTCTGGATGGTCGGGAACCTCGGCAAGATCGCCGAGGTGGAGATCAACCGCCACGAGCGCGTCAAGGACGGCAACTACTTGTACGGTGCGTTCGGGCGCGACTTCCGCACCCGCGACGGGCGTCGCATCATGATCGTCGCGCTGACCGACCGCCAGTGGCGTAGCCTCGTGGCGGCCACCGACCTGGGCGAGGCGTGCGCGAGCATCGAGAAGATGATGAACGTCGACCTGAACGACGAGGGCGGGCGCTTCACCGCCCGCGAGCTGATCGGAGCGACGCTCAGGCCGTGGGTGCTGTCCCGCTCGATGGCCGAGGTGCGCGAGGTATTTGACGCCCACGAGGTCTGCTGGGGCCCCTACCAGACGTTCACCGAGCTCGTCGAGCAGGACCCGCGCTGCTCGCCCGCGAACCCGCTGTTCGCCAACGTCGAGCAGCCGGGGATCGGCACCTTCCGAATGCCCGGCTCGCCGCTGGTCTTCGGGGCCGCCGAGCGCCTCGCGCCCCAGCGCGCGCCGACGTTGGGCGAGCACACCGAGGAGGTGCTGGCCGACGTGCTGGGCCTCTCCGACGCCGAAATCGGGCGGCTGCTCGGCGACGGCATCGTGGCTCGCGCGACGGCGATCACGGCATAGCGCCCTGGCGACAGCAGGCCCCATGGTCGGAACGACCCAATCAGGGGCCTGCAGCCGTCCCGGCCGCCGAAGTGATCACACGCTGCTCAGCCCGGCAGGGTGAGTGCCGACAGCGGAATGTCAACGTCGACGAATCCCAGCGGTGGGCCGTCCAGGCCGTCCTGCTGGCTCCGTTCGAGCAGGTACGGAGGCAGATAACGGCCCGCGACCTTCGTCGGCGGCCACCAGAGCGGGTACCAGGCGCCCGGCACATCCGGGTCGGCGTCGGGTACGTCCGAGCGCATGTACAGCGGGTCGTCCCCCGTGAACAGCATGCCTCGCAGCACCGGTTGAAACGGCACCGGGTCTACAGGCGCGCCATATCCCGCGGCGATGTGCGTCGCCACGGTGTCGGCCTGCTGTGCCGCGAGGCCACCTTGCTTGACCGGAAACTCGACCGCGTCGCCGGCCGCGTACACGTCCGCAAGCCCTCTCACGCGCCCGTACTCGTCGACGGGGATAAACCCATCGGGCTCGCTGGCTGGAACACCGGCCAACTGCGGCCCGCTGAGAAGCGGCAGTGTGACAACGTAATCCGGCGTCCCCTGTCCGAACGCGCCATACGTCAGGCCGCCGCCCTGGAGCTTGGCGAATGACGCTCGCATGAACTCGATTTCCGCCGCAGTCAGCAAACGGCCGATGCTGCGGCTGACCTCACCGCCGAACAGCGCCAGAGGCCGTTCTTCGGGCGTGAGGATGTGCAACTCGACCCCCTCGACATTGCTCCGGCGCAACGCACGCGCGGTCATGAGCGCCAGCTCGTAGATTGGGAGGAGCCACCCGGTCATGGCCGGACTGACGAACGCCACCCTGTGAGCCTGGCCGCCTCGCAGGCGATCGAGCATCTGCTCAATCGCCTGCCGCGAGCCCTCGAACCCGAAGGTGATCGCATCGGCAAACGGCGCGCGTGCGTGTGCCCCCATCGCGAGGATCAACTTGTCGAAGGGGAGATCTGATCCGCCCACGAGGTTGAGCCGTCGGTTCACGGCATCGACCCCTGCCGCCGTCTCTTGTACGAATTCCGCACCCACCTCGGCAGCCACCTCCGGCAGCGAGAGCTGTGCCGCGGATCCGAGGCCAAACGGCTCGGCAACCGTCATCGGCCGATCGATGAACGAGTTCTTCGGCGCAACGATGGTCAGGTCGACACGGTCGCCCGCGATGGCATGCAACGCAAGCAGTGCCTCGAGGCCGGCAACGCCTCCGCCGGCGATGACAACGCGCCCGGGGCCGGGGCTGTTCGTGGATTCGGTCATGTCATCTCTCCAAACTCGCGCACGACGCGACCCGCAATGAGCCGCCGGGACTAGTGTCCGCGGCGAGTGGAGCGCCGTAAACCGTGCGCAATGCGTAGCGCCCTCCGTAGTTTCCCCACGACGGAAGCCCGCTCACATGTTCATTCCGCCGTCGACATCCCAGATCTGCCCGGTGATGTATCCGGACGCGTCCTGGGCGAGGAACGACACGACGCGGGCGATTTCCTCCGGCTCTCCCATCCGATGCTGCGGGATCCGCTCCACCATCTCCGCGAGCATGTACGGCGGGATCGTCACGACCATGTCCGTGTTGGTCAGGCCCGGGGTGACACAGTTCACGGTGATGGCGATCCCCTTCTCGAGCGTGCCGGCCACGCGCAAGGCGAGAGCCGCTTCGCGCGCAAGCGTCTTCGTGAGGCCGAACAGGCCGGCCTTCGAGGCCGCATAGTTCGCCTGACCGACGTTGCCCATCTCGCCGCTCACCGATGAGATGTTGATGATCCGTCCAGAGCCACGGCCGATCATGTGCTCGATCGCCGGCTTTGACATATAGAAGGCTCCTGACAGGTCGACCTTCAGAACCTTGTCCCAATCATCGGGCGATAGCTTCCACACCGGCTTGTCGACCGTGATCCCGGCGTTGTTGACCAGGATGTCCAGGCGGCCGTGCTGCTCGATCACCTCCTGCACCACGCGCCGGCAGTCCTCGGCGTCGCCGATGTTGCCCTGATGCAACGTGCACGTCCCGCGCTCGGCCTCGACCGACTGGCGCAGCTCATCCGCACGCGCTTGATTTGACGAGTAGCCGGCCGCGACCACGGCGCCGTCCCCGGCGAGCCCGTGGCAGATCGCCGCGCCAATCCCCCGGGTACCCCCGGTGACCAGCGCGACGCGTCCGGTGAGATCGCGATCACGCGGGGCCGTCTCAGCCTTGGAATCTGTAGTAGCCATCGTCCATGTCCTTTCGTTCTTAGGAGAGTCGCTCGACGATCATCGCCTGACCCAACCCGCCGGCCACGCACATCGACTCGAGGCCGTAGCGGCCGCCAACCGAGTCGAGGTTGTTCAGCAGGGTGGTCATGATTCGCGCGCCGGTCATGCCGAACGGATGACCCAGCGCGATCGCGCCGCCGTTGATGTTCAGCTTCTCTGGGTCGATGCCGAGCTCATCGCGGCATGGCAACACCTGAGCCGCGAACGCCTCGTTGAGCTCCACGAGGTCGATGTCATCGATCGTCAAGCCCGCCTGCTCGAGCACCGCGCGGCAGGCGGGGATCGGCCCGAGACCCATGATCTCGGGGCGAACCGCTGCGACCGCGGAGGCGACGATCCGCGCGCGCGGGGTGACGCCGCGCTCGCGAGCCTTCTCCTCCGACATGACCAGCACCGCGGCGGCGCCGTCGTTGAGCGGGCAAGAGTTACCTGCGGTCACCGAGCCATCCGGCCTGAACGCGGGCCTGAGCTTTGCCAGCGACTCCGTCGTCGTGCCCGCGCGGGGTCCATCGTCCTCCGTCACGGTGTGCGCGGGGATCACATCGCCGCCGGCGTCGTGCGTTTCCGGGATGTCGACGCCGACGATCTCGCGGTTGAAATGACCGCTGCCGCGTGCCGCGACGGCACGCTGCTGAGACAGGGCCGCCCACTCGTCCTGACTCTCGCGGCTGACCTTGCAGCGCTCGGCCACGTTCTCGGCGGTCATGCCCATCGGGATGTAGACGTTGTAACCCGTGCCGTTCGAGCCGTCGAGGAGCGGATTCGCCACCGGGAGGGTCATCCCGGCACCCCGCGATGTGCACTCGACGCCGGCGGCGACGTACTGGTCACCCTCTCCCGCCTTGATCGCGTGGAAGGCCATCCGGATCGTCTGCAGCGACGAAGCGCAGAAGCGGCTCACGGTGACGGCCGGCACATGATGGTCGATCCCCGCCAGCAGCACCGCGTTGCGGCCGACGTTATACCCCTGCTCGTGATCGGGGAAGCCACAGCCCATCATCACGTCGTTCGTCTCGCGGAAGTCGATGTCCGGGTTGCGCTCGACGAGCGCGCGCAGCGGGATGGCGGCGAGGTCGTCGGCCCGTAGATCCCGCAGAGTTCCTTTGATCGCCCGTCCCACGGGCGTACGAATTGCGTCGACGATGACTGCTTCAGGCATGGATTCTTCTCCTTGGCGCGCTCCTGAGCGCGATCCACCGATGTACCGAAACGATGGTGTGGCTGCTGGCGAAGAGTCTGGATCAGCGAACGCCACACCTCATCCGCCCGCGCCCACACAGGCAGTTCGGTGAACTACGCATGCCCTTGTGCCGACGGACCGACGCCATGCTCGCGCAGGGTCACGTCGGGCAGCTCGAACCGCGGACGGCGAACCTTTTCCGTAGGCGCCAGTACCTCCGCGACTCCTTCGATCACCGTCTCACCACGCTGGTTGACACACCGGCAGTCGAGCGTCACACGATGTTTGGGCTCCTTTGCCGCGACCGTGACGGAGACGGTGATCGTGTCTCCGATCGTCACCGGACGCCGGAACGACAGCGACTGCTCCAGATAGATCGCGCCAGGCCCCGGCAAGCGGGTCCCGAGGACCGTGGAGATCAGCGAGGCACCCCACATCCCGTGACCGACGAGCTGGTGAAACAGATCAGTCCGCGCGTACTCCTCGTCGACGTGAGCCGGATTCACGTCGCCCGACATCACCGCGAACAGCTCGATGTCCTCCCAACTCAGCGTGCGCTCGAGAGCGGCGGTTTCGCCGACCTCGAGCTCGTCGTAGGTTCGGTTCTCGATCAGCGCCTGGATCGGCGCACCGCCGTCATGCGCGTATGACGGCACCTGGCGTTCTTCTTCAGCACCCATGCAACGACGGTAGCCGGGTCACCCGCGCTCGTAATCGGGGTCTACCTCGCATCTACCTTCGGTTTTTCCGCAGCCCAACGCCGCGGCGCGACTCAGCCGGGTCTGACCTGGGTCACTGAACAGCGAGCGGTCAGCCTGCGGCCAGCAGGTCCGACTTGCGGGCCGTGGCGTGGATCACGGTGCGTAGCGCTTCGACTGCGGGGCGGGGGCGGTCATCGATCCACGCGACGACGACGTCGGCGTAATCGTTCCTCAGCGGCACGAAGACAACGCCCGTGTCGCGAAGGGTCCGAGCCGAGAGAGGCAGGCGGGTCACGCCCACACCGGCAGCTACGAGCGCTAGCAGGCTCTGCACGCTGGTTCCGCGCTGAACGATGTTCGGGGAGAATCCGGCGGCGGCGAAATCTTGGTCGTATTTGTGGTGCCATGGTTCCCACGAGGAGCGTGGAGTGAGGACCCAGAACTCCTCTGCCAGGTCGGCCAGGTCCAACTGCTCGGCTTCGGCGAGTCGATGGCCAACCTAGCAACACAAAAGGCCCCGCAAATCGGACCCTTTTTAGAGAGCGGACGACGGGGCTCGAACCCGCGACCTTCGGCTTGGGAAGCCGACGCTCTACCAACTGAGCTACGTCCGCGCGTACCGCTTTTGCCTGCAAATCCGGATTTGCTGGCGATGAAGGAAGGCGGCTCCACGGAAACTACCCCCGTGGTGCCCCGGTGAGCACCGTCAGCGCCCGAAAGCCTAGCGGGGACCGATCGGGCCAGGGTCCGCGACTAGCCATCGCGGCCGTAGTGCGATAGGAGTACGCACTTGACCAACTGAGGAGGGTCACTATGGGGATGTACGTGCCGGGGTTCCGGCGTGGACGGGTAGTACTCGCGAGCGCGATTGTGGCGCTCGGAGCCGCAGGCACCGCAGCGGCGTTTCAGGCGCTGCCTTCCGGCGGACAGGTGAATGACGACCTGGCGAAGGGGATCGACAAGACCAAGGGGGTGAGTGGCGAGGATCCGACGAATGCAGACGTCATGGGCGGGGCGCTGGTGGCCGGAAAGCCCGCATGCCGTGGTCAATCTTCAGAGCCCACACGACGTCCGGCCACGATCAGATCTTCGTGCGTTCGTTCGCAGCGGGCACCTGGACCACGCGCGGGATCGGAACCGACGGAGGCCGGTCGAGCGGTTCGTCCAGCGGATCTCTGAACTTCGATCAGAATCAAAACGGCGAGGCGCCGGCGATCGACTTTGCGGGCGCCGGGCGCGCCGTCCCCTGGGCGACTTGGTACGAGGACACCTCCGGAACGGGGTTCGGCGTCAACAACATCTTCGCCAGTCGCTTCGACAGCACGGCCGGCGATCCGAAGCAGAACGAGTGGCTGTTCGCCGGTCAGGGACGTGGCACCGGTGGCGTCGGGACAACACAGGTCCCGTCGCTCAACATCCACACCAATCGCGACGCGGAGAATCCCAGCGTCGCGGGTGGCGCAACGGGCGCCGGAAATCCGCCGGTGCCGTGGGTCACGTGGCAGGAGGTCGGGGCCGCCAGCACGAGCAGTCCGCAGCAGATTTTCACCAGCAAGGCGGTCAAGCCGACCAGTGGCACGACATGTCCGCTCGACGGCGCGAATCCGGCGAAGCCTGTCGGCGGGGCAGCGATCAACGGCTTCTGCTGGCAGCAGGTCGGGATCGACCGCGTCAGCTCTGATCCAACCATGAACGTTGATCCGACCAGGGACGGGATTGAGCCGGATATAGCGTTCACGGGCACAGGCGACACCGTCCCGTCGGTAGTCTGGTACGAGACGAGCACGGCCGATACCCCGCACACGTCAGGTCTCGGCCTTCAGAACAACGAAATGGTGTTCGTGGCCAAGGCGACGTCGAACACGACCACCGCCGACGGCCGGTTCCAGTGGACCGCGGTCGGGAGCCCAGCGG
>CAVURH010000004.1:0-1152099 GCA_963743725.1 uncultured Solirubrobacterales bacterium | reverse complement strand
GCCGCCCCAGTCGAACCGGCCCGTGGTCGGCCACCAGTTGACGTACCCGCCCGCGAGCGTCATCTGCAGGATCGTGCGGCGGAACGCCACGATGTTGCCGTTCAGCGAGAGCTCGAACGGGTTCTGGGCCGCGCGCCGACGCCCTCGAAGTTCATGCCAGCCAGTTCGACTCCGTCGATGAACGGAAACCTTCACCAGCGGCCCGGCCGTGTGCTGGTTCAGCTGCGGGCCGAACGACAACCCGCCGTTGAACCTAATCGCGTTCGCCAGCGGCGGGCTCTTGCTCAGATCCCAGCTAGCGCCCACTCCCACGCGCTGGAAGTACACGTACGGCGCGACCTTTACGTTGAGCCCGTCCACCTGAGTGTCGAACTTCTCCAACTGAAACCCTTTGTACGTCAACGACGCGCTGAACCGATCCGGCCAGTTCGGCCCAGGGGTGGGCAGCTCGAGGATCCCCGACACGGTCCACTCGCCCTTCGCAAAGTCGTAGCAGAAGTTGATCCCATTGATCGTCAGCCCGTTCGTTCCCAGCGGCTCGAGCGCCTTCCACGGCGCCAGCACATCACCGACCGTTAAGCACCCCGCCGGCTTCAGCAACCCCTTCCGGTTGGTCGTCGTCAACGTCAATTGCGGCCCCCAGTTCGGAATCGTCTTCCCCGTCGGATCTTGGTACTTGCCCTCCAGCGGGTTCCAGCCAGCCGCGGAGTTCCACTTTGGGAGCACCGGGTTGAAGGTCACAGACGTCTGGCCCGGCGACAGCGTCCACGGCGGCAACCACGACCCCAGCCCGCTGCCGGTGCTCAGCACCAATGGCATGCCCAGAAGCCGAGGGCCTTTGAAACCCAGATCGCCTCCCCAGCTCCGATGTCGGTCGCGGCGACACTCGAACCCTTGAAGTCGAACCTCGCGCGTCAACCCCGAACGGCCAGATCGCGTACCCGCCGACCCGAAGCTGAGCGGCCCCCTCGACAGACACCGTTGCAGCATCCCTGTCCAACACGAACCGCGTCCCAAGCCCCGTTGGCACCAGATCGATCCCGTCCAACCGCACCGGCTGCGTGCTCACGAACCTGTTCCGATCACCCTGGTCCTTCCAACACCCAACCGCCTCCAAGTTCTGGTTCGAGATCGCGCCCGGAATCGGGATCGACGGATCATCCGCCAGCGGCGGCGGTAACGGGCTCCCATGCGGATCAGGGACCACGCACGCCGAGAACGCGATGCTGCGATTGTGATCAAGATTTACGTCACACCAATCACTATTCGAGCTGTCCGGCACGCAGTCCGGATCCGTCCCAGTGCTCGGCACTGGGAAGAACGACGTGCCGCTCAGCGAATTGACCGACGCCACCACGCTCCCCGGAGCGAGCTGCACACCAAGCGACGTCGCCATCGCGCTGGTGACGATCTGCCCCTGCGCGTTCGTCGTCGCACTGAGGTGCTGCACCGTTCTCGTCCCTGCCCGTGTCGACGAACCGCACCGTCGCGCCGTGGACCCCCTGGCCGTCGAGGCCCGTCACCTTACCCGTGACCTTATAGGCCGCGGTGAAGTTGGCGACATCGTCCTGATCAGCGGAAAGCGCCATGTTCTCGCAGCTGCTCGAGCCGAGTGTTCCGTTGTCGCACTCAGTCGGGGTGTACTCGTCAGCGCCTGTCGGAAGGTTCGCCGCCGGAACCACCGGAGTCACGGTGTAGGTCCCCGGCCCAACGTCGAAGGCGTAGTCGCCCGTGGTGCTCGTGCTCGCGCTCTCGCTTACTGCATGACCCATCGAGTCGGTCCCCGTGAGGCGGACCGTCGCCCCGCCCATCCGTCGCCGAGCGGTGTCGTGATTCGGCCCGATACCAGAGTGGTCGGGAGGATGTAGGACATCGTGATCTGGCCGTCGCTCTCGTTGGAGGAGTCAGCCCAGCCGCTGGCGCCCAGGGTCGAAGAAGGGAAGGTCAGGCCTGGCGTTATGTACCCCTCGCCGCCGCCTCCGCCGCCAGTGCCGCTGAGCCCGCTCGCGGAGGGGTCATACCAGTTACCACCGAAACCGCCACCGCCGCCGTAGTAGCCGCCGCCGCCGCCACCACCACCATCGCCGGCACCGTAGATCGTCCCACAGTCATTGCTGCCCGCCCCGCCATGGCCGCCCGTGCTCAACATCGTCGGTGAGCTCGCGGGTCCGCCGCCGCTTGCGGGAGCAACGCCACAGTCGTCGCCCGACCACGACCACGCTGCGCCGGGCCCCGTGGGCGTCGCCCCGCCCCCAAAGTACGCTTGGGCCGGGGTGGTGCCACCCGTCTGGGTCGAGTAGACGCCAGATCCGGCATTCCCCGACGCGCCATTCCCTCCCCCGCCGCTGACGTAGAAGGTGCCCCCAGCCACGCCGCCCGGGGCGCCTCCACCGCCGCCCGCGGCGATCAGGAGCTTGCCGTCGGGACCGAACACGAGGTGCCGCCCCCACCACCGGCTCCTTCAGTGGTCTGGCAGGCCCCCCCATAGTCACCTGATGCGCCGCCCGGCCCGCCCCCGCCATAGCCACCCGCAGCGCCCGGCCCGCAGACGTTGAACGCGGATGCGCCCTTGCCGCCGACCACCGCGGTCACTGCTCACCCGGTGAACGGCGAGGTACCCCTCCTCGAATCCCCCCTGCCCACCGGAGCTGCCGACTGGAACATCCCAGCCCCCGTCCGCACCCTGAAGGCCGAAGTATAGCGACGACGCGCCCTGAGAGATAGTCACCAGGACCGTACCGGGAGTTGTGAGCTTCATCTGGCAGATACCGGATTCCCCCTCGGCGATGAACGTCCACCCGCTCGGACATGGAGTCTGGGCAACTGCAGGCGCCGTCGTTCCGCACGCCTCAGCAATAACGACAGCGAGAAGCGCCACCCCGAAACGCGCACCCTGTCTCATCCGCACCTCGCGGACCCACCGAGCCCATACGGGAGCGCGCGCGGCGTGCTCAGGCGCTCGTTTCCGGAGCGAATGTCCCATGCCGCGGGATGCCGAACTGGCTGCAACGGGCGATCTCCGATCGCCCCGAATAGTTCGCGTACGCGAGCACTGCCCGGCCCCGAGCCGCACGCCAGCCATGGCGGCCACATGAGTTAGAAACGGTAGCTTTGGGCAGCGATCGAGTCAAGCGCAAGCCCGCAGCGCCAGGCGCGACCGAGGCGCCAAGCCGCGTCGGCTCTGGGGACTAGCGGCCCTCTCGAATCTGCAGCCGATTGCCGTCGGGGTCCTGGAACTGGGCGACGTAGCCCCAGGGGAACTCGAGCACGTCCGATACGAACTCGACCCCGCGCGCCTTCAGCTCCTCGGCCGTCTTGCGGCAATCGTCGGTCTCGATCGTGACCGATGGTGGGGGGGGACCCATCGTCGGCTCTGCCTGCCCCGGTTTCCCGGGCCAGAGAACCAGCTGGAAGTCGTCCCCCTTTACGCCGACGGTGAGAAACCGCAGCCCGTCGGGCGTCGGGTTCTCAACCCGCTTCTCGAGGCCAAGGACGTTCGTATAGAAGTCGAGCGCCTTGTCCTGGTCGCTGACGAGCACGCTCGTGTAGAAGACCTTCTCCAGCATTGCGGTTCCTCCGGTGGTCGTGGTCACTACTCCCGTGACTCGCGGCGAGCAATAGACGTGACAGCGGAGGAAGCTTGTGGATTGCAAAGGATATGGCAGTAAAAGCGACCGCTCCGAGCTGGGCGAGCGGGCCTACGCAGGTCGCACCGCGGCCCCCGGACCCCCGGTAACTGCGGCTCCAGCCACGACCACGTCGTACGCCCGTTGGACGTCGGCGCGATCGGATGCCTGTGGGACCGACTGCTCGCTCGCCTCGAGGATCAGGTCCGCCTGCTCGAGGATGAGTCGGCGACGTTCCTCCGTGGTTGCGTGCTGGACGATCTTCGCCAGCGCGTCGAGCTGGCGAATCAGGACCGCGGGCATCCCTCTGCCGGCTTGGCGGATCTTCTCGAACGCCCGCTCGACTAGCCGGGTGTAACTGACGTCTGCGGTGATCACGCGCACGTACCCGTGACTGTCGCGATGGACGCGCACCGGACGCCACCGGATCGTGACCTTGCACAGGCTGTCTCCGAGCCAGTCGATGCACGTCAGCGCCGTGAACGTGTCGTTGACGGCCGGCGAAAGCGCCCGGATCGCGATCTCAACCAGCTGATCGACCGCGAAGGCGAGGTCCTGCGCGAGCGTCCGGTTCGAGCCCGTAATGTGTGCCGCGCGGAGCGCTCGGCTCACCGCCTCCGCCGCCCCCGGCGGCCACACCGTCGCAAGCGGATGGCCCTGCACAACGAAATGCCCCGGTCGGTGATGCAGCTGGATCACCGCCCCCTTTTTCGCCGCCAACCCGATCATCGTCTCGTGCTCGATGAATTGCAGGTAGCCGCTCTCGGGGGCGAGGATCGGTCCGCCTCCGTCATTCATCCGCTGGAGAAGCTCGGGCAGCGACGGACCGGCCTCCAGCGAGACACCGTCGTCGCTCGACTCGGCGTCGATCGCCTGCGACAGGTCGTTGGCGATGCTCGAGATCACCCGCGGAAGCTGAATCGAGGCCGCGATGTGGTGGATGAAGTAGATGAGCACCCCCATCGAGACCGCGACCAGGGTCACGGCGACCGTGATCGAGAGGTGAGGGACGAAGTTCCTGCCATTGCTCGTCGGCCCGATCGAGACCAACACGAGCGTCGCGTACACGAATGTCGCGACGAACGTGCCCAGCGTGAACTGCGTGCCGCGGTCGCGAATGAAGTTGCGAAGCATCCGCGGGCCGAATTGCGTCGAGGCGAGAGTCAACGTCACGATCGTGATCGAGAACACGACACCGACCACGGTGATCACCGCCGCCGCGAGCGTCGTCAGGATCTGGCGTGCCGCGTCCGCGGTGCCGAACTCCATCCAGGCGGGGAGCGTGATGCTGCCGTCAAGCGCCGCCTTGTCCACCGCGTGCGTACCGAAGTAGAGCGCAACCGCCAGAACCACCTCGACCGTCGGCACCAGCCAGAGGTTGGTCCGCAGCGCCTCGCGACGCCACTCAGAGCGCAATGGGAAGAGCGAGATCACTGAAGCTGAGCCATGGTCGGGACCGTTCGGGCAGCGCCTTCACCGCGCCGACCAGACTTCCCGGCTCGCCCGGCGCTGATCGTACCGGCTCGGCGACACGGGCACGGAGCCGCCAGCGGCGGCGATCTCGAGCTAGAGCGCTGAAATCGCTTCCGATAATGCCTGCTGAACCGAGCGCCCAGGCTCGGCATGCAACATCGGGCTGTCGCCGGACTCGGTGAGCCGTCGAGCGAGCGCAATGCCACGGACTGCGAGCACGCGCTCGCTGCGCAGCGCGGCGACGAGGGCGATGATCTCGTGCCGGGCCGCAAGCACCTCGGCGTGATTCAACATCAACCGCGACGCTGGGTCCGCGTGACGCTCATCGGCCGCCTCCAGGAGGCTCGCGAGAGCAGCGGCCACGCAACGTCGCTCGTGCGGGCTCGTTAGCTGCAGCGCCCGAAGCGCCAGCGCGGCATCGGAGTCGGGCCGGACACCAGAGGCAATCAGACGATCAAGCGTGCGCCGCCGGATTCGAACGCTGAGGCGCAGGGCGCGCTGTGCGTCACCGGCACCGAACGCCGAGGCACCGGGTTCTTCAGTGACGAGCCCCAGGCGACACGGCGTCAGTCTTGGTCGTTCCGGTCGGGGGTCGGATCCGCGTACGCGCGAGCGAGAGGGTGTCGGACGATCATCGGCTCACTCCGTTGAAATCGAACTGCGACTGCTTTGGATGTTGGCGAGCGGATGTACAGAAGACGTGCAGATTCGGGGTGTCGGCGTACAGATTTCGTCCGGGCCGGTGCTGGCGTGGGTCGGCGTGGCGAGGCGCTCCCAGCGGGACTAACGCAGCAAACCCGGCATCCCGAACCCGACCGCGGTCCAAAACTCCCCGCCACGGGGAGTTTTGAGCCTCCCTCGCCTCGGCCGCGCCAATTTGCTGCGTTAGTACGTGTCCGGGGCGTGAGTAACCTCGAAACTCGGATCTGGCACAGCGGGGATGGCGGATCGGGTCTGGTGAGCAGACTTAATCGTGCGCGCCCGCGCGCGTGGCGCCGGGTTTTCGAGGTTATGCCCGCTCGCCGGCCGCCCCGGCTCGCCGCCCGCCCCCGCTCGCCCCCACGCCACCACCGCCAGCCCCACACAACCGCCGAGCGCACCGAAACATTCGTGCAAACGCCGGTGTTTTCGCTACGGTGAGCAGCCCTATGTTGCCGGACCGCATGGCGTGCGGATGGAGGGTTCTGGGGCAAAGTCGAGCGCGCCGTCATCTGCTTGGAGCAGCCGTGGTGCTGCTGTGCCTGTCGGCGTCCGCGCTGGCCTCGAGCGGTGGCGCCGGTCTCGGTGGCCGGCCGCACAAGCGCCGGCACCATCATCACCACCATTCCGCGGCCAACGGCGCCCAGGCCAACCCGCTGAATGGGCGCGGGATGTGGATCTGGTACGTGTCGCAGTCGAACGGCGGCAAGGTGTCCTCGATCATCGCCCGGGCGCGCCGCAACGGCGTCAGCACGCTGATGATCAAGAGCGGGGACGGCACCGGATACTGGTCGCAGTTCAGCCGGAGCCTGATCTCGACGCTGCATCGCAGCGGCTTCAAGGTATGCGGCTGGCAGTTCGTCTACGGCAACAACCCGGTCGGCGAAGCGAAGACGGCCTACGCGGCGATCAAGAACGGCGCCGACTGCCTGATGATCGATGCCGAGGGCCAGTACGAGGGTAAGTACCGACAGGCTCAGAGCTACATCAAGAAGCTGCGGTCGCTGGCGGGATCGAACTATCCACTCGCGCTCGCCGGCTTTCCGTACGTCGACTACCACCCGGCGTTCCCCTACTCGGTGTTCCTCGGCCCGGGCGCGGCCCAGTACAACGCGCCGCAGATGTACTGGCGTGACATCGGCGTCAGCGTCAGCGGCGTCTACGCGCACACCTACGAGTTCAACCGGATCTACGGCCGCTCGATCTTCCCCCTCGGCGAGGCCGTGGTCGATCCACCCGCGACTCCGCCGCCGCCCAAGGAGATCCGCCTGTTCCGCCAGGTCTCGCGCGCGTACGGCGCCGGCGGCGTTAGCTGGTGGATGTGGCAGGGCCTCGGAGGACTCGGCTGGCACGCGATCTCGCAGGCGGTCGGCTCGCTCTCCGGGTTCCGGCCCGACACTACCTTCGCGAGCCTCGGCAGCGGCGCCAAGGGCGACCTCGTCGTCTGGGCCCAGGAGCACCTGGTCGCAGCCGGCGACAGGGTGGCGATCGACGGCTCCTACGGCCCGAAGACGAAGTCCGCCGTCGAGAGCTTCCAGCGCGCACACTCGCTCCCGGCGATCGGACAGATCGGGCCCTCGACATGGCATGCGCTCCTGCGGTACACGCCCGTCCGGGTCAACTGGGTGACCCGGCACTCGGGGCGGGTCGCTGCGCTCGCCGCAGCGAACGCGACGCCGGTGCCGGCCTCGGCCTCGCTTCCGGCCCGGCGCTACGAGATTCCGCGCAACCTCGGCGCCGGATCTCCCTGACGCCCGGCGAAGACCAGGACTGGTCTCCCTGACGCCCGGCGCTACAGCAGGACTAGAGCAGTTTGTTCTCGCGCGCGTACGCGACGAGGTCAGCCCGCGTCGTGCGCCGCGTCTTCTGCTGGATGTGCGCCCGGTGCGACTCCACCGTGCGAACGCTCAGGAAGAGCGTCTGCGCGATCTCGCCGTTGGTGTGGCCAAGGGCGATCAGCTTGAGGACCTCGACCTCGCGCGCGCTGAGATCGTCGGGCGGCCCCGACGGAGTGGGCGGCTCAGCGGCCAGGCGCGCGCCGAGCTCGGGGTTCAGATAGGTGCGCCCATCGGCGGCCAGCCGGACGGCTTGCACCAGCTCGGTGTCAGCGGCCTCCTTGAGCACGTAGCCGATCGCGCCGGCACGCAGCGCCTCGCGCGCGAACGCGGGGTCGTTCTGCATGGTGAGGACCACGATCTGCGTCTCCGGCGCCGACGCCCGCAGCGTGGGGATCGCCGGCAGGCTCGAGCCGCCGGGCATGTTCAGATCGAGAATCAGAACCCGGGGCCGGAATGCCGCCACGCGTCGCTCGGTCCCGGCGACGTCATCGGCCTCGCCGATCACCTCGAATCCCTCCTCTGCCTCGAGCAGCAGCCGCAGTCCGGCGCGCACGACCTTGTGATCGTCGGCGATCACGATCGTGATCGGAACCGTGCTCGTGGCCTCCTCGTCGATCGCGCTCGACATCGCCCGGCGCTCCGCGGTCCCGTCATCGTCCGGCTCGGGGCCGGCAGGGCTGGAATCTGTCATCCGGAGAGTGTTCATGCGCTCAGCGCCTCCTCGTAATCGAGCTCTACAGGGACGCCTCGCGGCGGCGTGGGTTCTCCGGTCACCTGGCCGCTGAGGTACGGCGCCAGGTGCCGTGCCGCAATCTTGGCCGGTGGCCACCACAGCGGTGACTCGCTCGAGACGCCCTGCTCGCCGGCTCCGCCGACGAGCGCCGACTCGAGATAGCGCGGTGCGCCCGAGGTGAGCAGAACGCCGCGCAGGACGGGTCGGAAGGGCGTCGGCGCGATCACGGCGCCCACGCGGGCGGCGATCGCCATCGCCGCGGCATCCGCTTGTTGAGCCGCCACGGCCCCGTGCTTGACCGGGAACGTGGTCGCATCGCCTGCGGCGTAGATGTCGCTCATACCCCGGACCAGGCCGGAAGAGTCGACGGGAATGAAGCCTCGCTCATCGCTCGGCAGACCCGGGATCCTGGGGCCCAGGAGCCGGGGCAGCGTAATCACGGCGTCCGCCTGGATCCGGATCCGGCCCGGTCTCGCGCGCAGCTCGCCCCAGGCGACCTCCTCGGGATAGAGGCCGGCGATGAAATGGATCCCGAGCTCCTCGAGATCCTCCAGCACGGCGCCGCTGGCGCGTCCGCCGAACACCGAGAGCGGTGCCGGCTCGGGCGTCAGCAGGGTGATCGAAGCCCTCACCCCGGCTTGTCGAAGCCGTTGGGCGGTGAGCATCGCGAGCTCATAGAGAGCCAACGGCCAGCCGGACTCACCGGGGACCGCGAATACAAGATGGGCGAGCTGGCCGCGCTCGGCCGCCGTGAGCACCCTGCGGAACCGCGCCATGCCGCCCGCGGCCCCGAACGTGATCGCGCCGGGGATCGCCTCCTCGGTTGAGGCTCCCGGCGCCACGAGCAGAAAGTCGTACGAACGTTGCTCGCCGCTCGTGAGCGCGATCAGGTTCTCGGCCGGGTCGAGCGCCTTGACGGAGTCGATCGTGCAGGTGGCGCCAACGGTGCGGGCGACGCGCTCTATCTCCAGCGTGTCGACCGGTCGGGGTCCGAACGCGGCGGCCACGGCCATCGGCCGATAGGCGAAATGCCGCTCGGGCGAGATGAGCTCGAGCTCGAGGCGCTCGCCCGCGAACGTGCGCAGCGCGATCAGCGCCTCGAGGCCGGCCACACCGCCACCGACCACCACCGTGCGGTGGGGCTCGCCCGCATTGCGCTGAAGTCGTGACGCCACGGATAGCACCGTATGGGCTGCGAGTCGCATGAGAATCGTGACCCGCTACTCGGGCGTATCCGTAGCCACTACGGATTGCGGATTAATACTCACGCACATCCGTGAGTGGGCGGATGGCGAGCGGACGTCGCGAACCTACGATCCGGGGACCGATGAAGGACCCCGTGCGCTCGTTGCCCGTCCGAAGTGTCCTGGAGCGCCGTCAGATTGTGCTCGGCGCCGCCGTGCTGCTGCTGATCGCGATCTTCGCCGTGTCGATGCTGTGGCCAGGCACCGCCGACAGCACGAGCTTCCTGTACGCAGTCCCGATTGCTCTCGGCGCCCTCGAGCTGGGAATACGGGGCGGAATCGCAGGCGCGGCCGTCGCCGTATGCCTCCTTGCGGTGACCGTTGCGACCCGGGACACGGCGTTGAGTGCCTCCGATGTGGCGGTCGGGGCCTGCGCCCTGATCGCCATGTCCGCGATCGCGGGCCGTTTCGCCGACCGCATGCGTGACGCCCGCCGGCGCCAGGAGCAACTGCTCGAGACCGGATTGACGCTGGCCGGACGACCCGACAAGCTCGAGCTCCCGCAGCTCGCGGCGCGCCGGACCGTCGAGCTCGTATCGGCTCGCGGCGCCCGGGCGACGATCGACGGTGCCGGGACGGCTGAGCAGGGCGTACTCGAGGGCGACACGCTGTCGCTGGCGCTCGGCACCGGCCTGACCCGGGTCGGGCTGCTCGAGGTCGCGCCGCCCCTCGGCCAGGGAAAGTTCACCGCCGACGAACGACTGGCTCTGGAGCTCCTCTCGCTGCAGGTCACCGCCGCCGCCGAGAGCGAGCGCCTGCAGGGACTCGAGCGAGCGCGCGCATCGCTCGAGTCCGAGCTGCGCGACACCCAGGGGCAGCTCGCCGAACAGCATCACCGCCTCGCGTTGGTGCTGGACAGCCAGGAGAGCGAAAAGGCCGAGATCGCGCGCGAGCTGCACGAGCAGGCCGCTCAGGCGCTGGTGGCGATCCAGCTGGGCATGGGAGCCGTCGAGCGTGACCTCGGCTCGGAGCCGACCCGCGCTCAGGTGGAGCTGCTGCGCACGCACCTGGCCGACACCCTGCGAACGGTGCGCGAGCTCGCGGTCACGCTGCGGCCGCCGGCCCTCGACCAGCTCGGACTCGAGCCGGCGCTCGAGACGCTCGCTCGTCGCGCCGGCGGTCAGGTGACGCTCGACACGCGTGGGCTCGATGGCCGCCTGGACCCGAGAATCGAGACCACCGCGTACCGGCTCGTCGACGACATCCTCGCGATCGTCCGCGGCCCGGTCACCGTGAGGGTCATACTCGATCGCGCCGCCGGACGGTTGCTGATCGAGACCTCCCACGACAACGGGGCGAGCGTGCACCCACAGGCCGACGAGCTGTTCGCTCGGATAGACGCTCGCACGCGGATGGTCGGCGGCCTGCTCACCGCGGCCGACGGCCCGCCGCAGACGATGCTGGCGTCGATTCCGGTTCCCTATCCGACGCCCGATCCCGTGCCTGCCTGATCAAGGTAGGGCGCCAGGTAGCGGCCGACGAGCTTGCTCGGCTCGGTCCACAGCGGCTCGACCGAGATCCGCGAGCTCTGATCGAGTCCATCGCCCAGCTCGGCGAGCATGTAGCGCCGCTCGCGGCCCGCGAACAGCACGGCTCGCAGCACGGGCACGAACCGCTCGGGCTCGAATCCGCTCCGCAGCTCGGAGGTGATCGTATGCGCGATCAGATCGGCCTGTTGGGTCGCCAGACCGCCCTGCTTGACCGGGAACGAGGTCGCGTCGCCGGCGGCGAAGACGTCCTCGACGCCGATCACCTGACCCCGCGCGCCTACCGGTATGAACCCCTCGTCGTCAGCGGGCAATCCTCGAATCGCGGGGCCGCTGAGCCGGCTGATCGCGACCACCAGATCAGCGCCGAGATCGCCACCGCCGGCCAGCAGCAGCCTTCCGTCCTGGTGGCGAACCGCATGTCCGCTGACGAACTCGACCCCGTACTCGCGCAGCAGCCCCGCCACCTCGTCGCTCGCCCGCGGACCGAACTCGGCCAGAGGCGTGCGCTCAGGGCTGACGAGCACGAGCGGCCCAGCCGATCGTGCACCGCGTTCGGAGAGCCAGGACGAGGTGTGCAACGCCAGCTCGTAGGCGGGCAGCGGCCACGTGCGCCCGCCGGGGACGACAAACGCGACGCTGCGGTGCAGCCCAGCATGAGAGTCGAGCAACAGCGAGCGCAGGCTGGTCGCGTCCCTCGAGCCGCGGAACGGAATCGCGCCGGTGACCGCGTCCATCTGCCGAGCGCCGACCGCGACGATCAGCTTGTCGTACGCCCGCCGCGCCCCAGACCGAAGCGTGACCGAGTGGCTGCCCGGGTCGACGGCGGCAAGCCCGTCCCGAACGAGGTCGAACTCCAGGTCCGCGGCGATCGACGCCAGCGGGTACCGGCGCTCCCGTCCCTCCTCGAACGGAGAGAGCACCTCGTAGGGGCGGACGACCAGGTCGCGGTCCGGCGCAACGAGCTCGAGCTCGACTGTGTCGCCGAGCAGGTCCCGCAGCGCCAGCACGGCCTCGATCGCGGCCGGTCCCCCACCGGCCAGGACGATTCTCGCAACGGCAGTCATGTGGCGATGCTAGTGCCCGAGCACGGCAGTGCAAATCCCTGCCGAGAACGGGCGCTGGCCTGGCACAGATCCGCGGCGCGGTCAGGAGACGGCGCTGAAGTCGCGCGCCGGCGCGACCCGCCTGCCGACCAGCGCGATCAGTCCCTTGACGACCGCCGGGTCGAACTGGGTGCCCGAGCAACGGCGCAGTTCGTCCACCGCAGCGTCGACCGCCAGCGCGGGCCGGTAGGAGCGGTCCGTGGTCATCGCGCTGAACGCGTCGCAGGCCGAGACGATCCGTGACTCGATCGGAATCTCCTCGCCCGCCAACCCATCCGGATACCCGAGCCCGTCGTAGCGCTCGTGCGAGGAGCGAACGAACCGGCCGACGCTCGAGAGGATGCCGCCGACCTGCTTGAGCATCTTCTCGCCGTCGATCGTGTGCTGGCGCAGGATCCGCCACTCCTCGGCGTTGAGCTGCCCCGGCTTGTTGATGATCTCCTTCGGAACCCGGATCTTGCCGACGTCGTGGAGCAGCGCTGCGAATTCGACGTTCCGCCGCTGGATGGCATCGAGCCCGAGCGCCTCCGCGACCCCGACCGACAGGTCGACGACCTCGCGGCTGTGCATGCCGGTGTAGTGGTCGTCGGCCTCCACGATGTCGCCGAGGAGCAGAGCGGTGCCTCGATACGCCGTGCCGAGCGCGAGCGTTCCGGTCCAATCGCTCGCGGCGCTCGCGGGCGAGCAGCTGCCAACATCGCTCGCCGGCGAGAGCGCGATCAGGATCAAACCCTGATGCTGTACGGCGGCCGCTGCGATCACCAGCCCGAGCGGAGCGATCGTCGCATCGATCAGATAGGTCCACGCGAGCAGCGACAGATTGACCTTCGCGGGGTGAATTCCCTCCGCGAACCACGACCATCGTACACGGCCCGCGCTCATGTCGAACACGCATCAGCGCGACGAGCGCAGCCAGATAGATCGGCCAGTTCGACCATTCGAACTTCTGAGCATGCCGCGAGCACGATCACGAGAACCGGACCGATCGTGAACCACGCAGTCCGAGACGTAGACCGGCAGCAGCTTCGGCGAGATTTCCCTCCGCAGCGAGCTTAGGGATCGTGCTGAGCAGGATCGCTGCGCACGAGACCAGCGGCACAACGGGCGTCGGCAGGATGAACAGCGCGGGGACGAATGCGAACATCGCCGGCCTAGCCCAGCCGTGCGAGACCGGGAGCTTGACGGCGTCGGCGGCCGCGGAAACGCCGAGCACGAGAACCAGCGCTGACCGGCGAGAGGGTGCGTCTGCCAGTCGGCGAGAACCGCGATCAGCGTCGCCGCGACGACGAACGACGATGCGCCGAGCGTGTTGGACCAGAAGCTCGCGCCGCTCCTGATCGCTGCGCGAGAGCCTGTTGAGCCCGACGCGCAGCAGATCGCTTCTGCGTCGGGGCTCTCATAGGAGTCGATGTCCATCTAGAGCCGGCTGTGGCGGTGGATCAGACCGCCGCGGCCCCATGGATCGACGAACACGTCGTCGACCTGCACCGTCCCGCCGCTGGCGGAGAAGCTGCAGCGACACGTTCGCCGTCCCGCCGTTGGTCAGCCCGGGAATCGCCGAGCCGGTGGCCATCGGCGCGGTCGGCTCCCAATCGCTCGTCGGGGCGACGACGCCAACCGGGATCGTCACGGTGCCGATCAGCGGGGCGCTGTAGACGACCGAGACGGTCACGGTCGCGCCGGGCGAGTCGGTGCGGGTGAACAGGCGGAAGTCGGGGTAGGCGGCGTCGACGCATGTCTGGGGCGAGGTCGCCGCGGAGCCGTCGGGCAGGCTCAGCGATGAGGAGCCGACCGAACCGGTCACGCCGTAGGACTCGCTGCCGCTTCCCTGTCCGGCTCCGCCCTGGAGCGACCATCCGGACAACGAGCCTTCGAAGTCGGCCCCGGGGGCCAGCTTGTAGTACGCGGGGTCACCCCACTGCGCGAACGGCTGTGACAGCGACGAGTTGTCGCAGTGGCCGACGTTTACGAGCGAGGCCTGGGCCGCGACCGGAATCGCGACGGCGGCGATCGCACTCAGAACGCACGAGGCCGAAAAGACGCCGAGAAGGCGACGAATAGTTCCCAACACTTGTCTCTCCTGAGGGACGAGGAATCTGAGATTTCTCTCGTGGCGCCCCGCCGCTCCTCCTCCCTGAAGAGCAATTCACCTCGAGCAAATGTTCCATCGGCACACGTTTAGTGCAACTTGAGCAACTTGAGCGATTGGTTGCCGAATCTCTAGGAAATTCGGCTCGTTCTGGACAAATAACCGATGGAGTAGGGAGGTTTTGCCAAGGATTGGGGCTCAGCCGCCGCTTGAGGCGGTCTGACTCTGCCGTACCGCTCTCGCCGCGGGGACGCTCCCGGTCACGACCGTCCCCTCATCCGAGCTCGTGATCTCGAGCGTTCCGCCCGTGAGCGTGATCCGCTCGCGCATGCCTCCAAGCCCGAACCCGCTCGAGGGCACGCTCGGGTCGAACCCTCCGCCGTTGTCCCGCACGGTGAAGCGGATCTCGTGGTCGCGCTCGGCGACACTGACCGTCACGCTCCTCGCGTCACCGTGCTTGGACGCGTTCGTGATCGCCTCCTGGATCACCCGGTAGACGGCGGTCTCGACGTCGGCGTCGAGGCGCGTGTCCGAGCGCCCCTTGTCCCAGTCGAGGTCGACGAGGGCCTGAACCTCGAGACCGTGGAGCGCCCGGACCCGGTCGAACAGGGCCTCGAGCGCAGCGGCCAGTCCGAGCTCGTCCAGCGCGGCCGGACGCAGATCCGTGATCAGCGCCCGCAGGTTGGCGATCTCCTGACCGAGCTGATCGACCGCGGTCTCGACGGCCGAGTGCAGGCTGTCGGGATTCGACGACCGGCGGGCGGAGGAAAGAAGCACGCGCAGGCCGCCGAGCCCCTGGAGCGTCTCGTCATGAAGCTCCCGTGCCCAGCGCTTGCGTTCCTCCTCGGCGGCGCGCAGGCTCCGGCGAAGTCGCTCCTGCTCGACCGACTGCGCCGTGGCCACGGCGGTCGCCGCACTTGCGGCGGCCGCGCCGCATCAGTCGCTCGTCGTCCAGATTGAACTCCGGTCCCCCGAGTCGGTCGAACGCCTCGATCACCCCTACCGTGACGCCGCGGAACTTGAGTGGCACGAACATCCCCGCACTGGCCTCGACGCCGATCTCGCCCAGCGCGAAGCGCAGCGAGTGGGCGATGTCGGAAACGCGCTCGGTGCGACCGGTGGAGACGACGCGGCCGGCCACCGAGTCGGCTCGCACGCGGCGTCCGATGATCTCGCGCGGGAGCGACGCCCGCGGTGGCGGCGACGACGAAGCCATCGTCGTCGAGCAGCAGGATGGCGACTCCCGAGGCCTCGATCAGCGCCCTCGAGCGCTTCACGATCAGCTCGAGGACGCGATCGAGCCGAGTCTCTCCCCCGACCGCTCGGGCGATCTCAGAGGTGGCCTCGAGCGCGGCGACCGAGCGCTCGAGCTCGTCGCGGCGCTGGTCCATCTGGCGGTAAAGGCGGGCGTTCTCGACCGCGATCGCGGCCCAGGCGGCGAGGACGACCGCCGAGTCCTCGTCCGCGTCGTCGAAGGCGTCGTCGCGCTTATCGGTGAGGTAGAGGTTTCCCCACGCCTCGCCGCGGATCAGGATCGGAACGCCGAGGAAGCTCGTCATCGCCGGATGGCCGGGCGGGAATCCGTAGGAGCGGACGTGCGCGCCGACGTCGGTCAGCCGCAGCGGCTCGGGATTGGAGATCAGCATGCCGAGGATGCCCCGGCCGCGCGGCAGATCACCGATCAGGCTGTGGGCATCCGGATCGATCCCGGCGGTGATGAAGTCGGCCAGGTTCTCGCGGTCCTCGTCGAGGATCCCGATCGCGGCGTACCGCGCGCCGGTCAGATCGCGCGCGACGTCGAGAAGGCGCTCGAACACATCCTCGAGCTCACGTTCGGCCACCAGCGACCTACCGGCCTCGATCAGCCGGCGGAGTCGTCCTTCGTCGAGTCCTGGCCCCATGTCGTTGACTGCGCCCATCTCTTTCGCGGCGGGGAATTCAGTCTATCGCCGGGTGTTCGCTGCGCCGGTCTTTCCCTCGAACGCCGCGCCGGAACGCTATGCAAAGTCTCATCGGACTCCAAGCGAGCTCTTATCGAGCCAGCCGATACTGCTGTTCGGAGGACCGGGACCGCGATGGACGCAACGACCACAACACCGGGGCCCGCGGCGCGCCGTGGGCCGGCAGTGCTCCTCGTCGAGGACGAGGAGTCGATCGCCGAGCCGTTTGCCAGCGCGCTGACCCGCAGCGGCTTTTCGACCACCGTGGCGAGGACCGGCGCGGAGGCGCTCGCAATGTTCCGCGAGCGCGCGCCCGACGTCGTGCTGCTCGACCTGGCGCTCCCGGACTCCGACGGCCGCGACATCTGCCGCCGGCTCCGGGTCGACTCCGACGTCCCGATCATCATGGTCACCGCCAGCGGTTCGGTCACCGACCGCGTGGTCGGTCTCGAGCTCGGTGCCGACGATTACGTGGTCAAGCCGTTCGCCACCGGTGAGGTGGTGGCTCGGATCCGGGCGGTTTTGAGGCGGGGGCGTGGAGCCGGAAACGACGACGAGTCCGAGATCTTGATCAAGGAGCTCCGCATCGAACCCGCCGCACGCCGTGCCTGGCTGGCGGCGGACGAGCTCGAGCTGACGCGCAAGGAATTCGACCTGCTTGCACGCCTGGCCCAGGACGCCGGCCGCGTCGTCTCGCGCGAGTCGCTGATGTCCGACGTGTGGGACATGAACTGGTTCGGCTCGACCAAGACGCTCGACGTCCACATCGCGTGGCTTCGGCGCAAGCTCCGCGACGACCCCACCGCCCCGACCTACATCCACACGGTTCGCGGCGTCGGGTTCCGACTCGAGGCCGCACGGGAGCCGGGGCCGTAGGCAAGTCACTGAGCATCAGAACGCGCCTGCTGATCGCGCTGACATACGTCCTGCTGCTCGCCATCGTGGCCCTCGGAGTTCCGCTGGCGATCAACCTGCGAGCGCGCGTGAACGCCGAGGTTCGCACGCAGGCGCAGGGTCAGGCCGACCTCGTCGCGGCGACCGCGGCGGATCTGCTCGACCCCGGTCACCGGCGCGCGCTGTTGACGCTCGCTCGCACGGCGGCGACCTCGGTCAGGGGCCGAATCCTCGTCGTCGACCGAAACGGCGCCGTGCTCGCCGACAGTGCTCTCCCGCCCCAGGTCGGCGTCAGCTACGAGAGCCGGCCCGAGCTCGAGGCCGCGCTGGCCGGGCGCCAGATCCAAGTGCAGCGCACCTCGCACACGCTCGGCCAGGAGATCCTCGCCACTGCCGTTCCGATCATCCACGACGGTCGCCCCGACGGGGCGGTTCGCGTGACCCAGAGCGTGGCCGCGCTGCACTCGCGCAACCAACCGCGCCCTCTTCACGCTGGGTCTGATCGCGTTCATCGTCCTGGCGCTGGGACTGCTGGCCGGAGCGCTGATCGCCTCTCAGGTGAGCCGCCCGCTGCGCCGCCTCGAGGAGGTGGCACGCCGGGTGGCCCACGGTGATCTCGGTGCCCGGGCAAAGCTCGAGGGCAGCCGCGAGCAGCGCTCGCTGGCGCGGTCGTTCAACGAGATGACCGACCGGATCTCGCGGCTGCTCGAGGCGCAGCGACAGTTCGTCGCCGATGCCTCGCATCAGCTCCGCACGCCGCTGACCGGCCTGCGGCTGCGGCTCGAGGAGGCTCGAGCGGTTGGAGACGGACGCGCCGAGCCAGAGCTGAGGGCTGGGATCGCGGAGGTCGACCGTCTCTCGCACACGATCGAGGAGCTGTTGCTGCTCAGCCGCGCGGGCGAGCGGCAGACGATGGGCTCCCCGATCGACCTCGGCGACGTGGCCGTCGACGCGCTCGAACGCTGGCGGCCGGGAGCCGCGGCGGCGGGGATCGAGCTCGAGCTTCACGACGAGGGAACGCCCGGACTCGCATGGGCCACCCGCCCTGACCTCGAGCGCGCGCTTGACGCACTGATCGAGAACGCGCTGCGCTATGCACCGCGGACCACGACGGTGGCGCTCCTCACCGGCCCGGGCCGGATCGACGTGTGCGACCGCGGCCCTGGGTTCAGCGAGGATGAGCGCGAGGCCGTGTTCGAGCGCTTCCGCCGTGGCCGCGCAGGCCGGCGCGGACCGCCCGGCAACGGGCTCGGCCTGGCCATTGCGCGGGAGCTCGCACGGGAGTGGAGCGGCGACGTGAGCGTGGCCGCCCGAGCGGGGGGCGGCGCGATCGTGACTCTGTCGATGCCGACTGTCCGCGAGCCGGCCAGCGGCGTGCCTGATTTTGCCCGGACTTAACCGATCCGGACGTAGCGTTGTGAGCATGTCCTCGAAGACGATCCTGTGGTCGACGGCAGCCCTGGCCGGGATCGCGGCCACGGCCGCGATCGCCTGGTCGGCGAGTCAGCTGGCAGGCCAGCGGATCGGGCTGAGCGCAGAGCCGCTGTCGGTCGCCCAGGGGCTTGCCCCCGCGACCATCTCGAACCCACACCGCGATCGCGCGACGCATCAGGGCGCGGTACATCGCAAGGCAGCTGCGCCGGCGACGAGCTCAGGCCCGGCCCCCGCCGGTACCGGAATCCCGAGCGGGACCGCGACCGCCACGACCGCCACGACCGGCGTCGCGGCGAGCGCCGCCGCTCGGGCGCCGGCATCGCCGGCGCCGGGTCTCCCCCGCCCCACCGCTTCGATCGCCACGGCGAACTCGCCGGCCCCACCGCGGGTCGCCTCGAGCAGCGCGGGCGGCGGGCACGACGATTCGGGCGGCGGCGGCGGGCGGCGGCGGCGGGCGCGACGACTGAGAGTCGCCGCGGCCCGCCACCTGCGCCTACGGGTAGACCTGCTCCCCGGTCCGCTGGTCGATGACGCGGATCGCCGTGCTCGGGCAGGCCTCGGCGGCCTTCAGGAGGATCTCGTCGTCGGCCGTTCCCACGACCTGGGCGAAATCGCCGAGCTCGAACACCTCCGGTGCCACGTCGACGCAATCGCCGTGGGCCGCGCAAGCGGCCTCGTCCACCTCTACGAGGTATGTCATGTGCTGTCTCCGTTCTGGATCAACTTGCGTGCCGCGGGTAGGTGTCGGGGGCGACCGACGAGGAGCGCGGCTACGGCTCGCCCGTCGCGGGTGAAGGTGGCCGTGAAGTCGCGCGCGTCGGGCTCGCCGTCGATCGACAGCGACTCGGCCAGGCGAGCGTGCCCCAGGTACTGGATTCGGATCCCGTACTGGTCGGTCCAGAAGCTCGTCACCGGCGCCGGGCCTGGGTCCAGACCGAGCATTGCCCTGGCAGCACGCGCGCCCTGGCGGCCGGCTGCCTCCCAGTGCGATCCGGGGACGTGGGCGCCGAGCGCCGGCTCATACGTTGCCGCGGCGTCGCCGGCGGCGAACACCGCGCCATCCGCAGTCCGGCCGTTTCTGTCGGCCTCGACGCCGTGCTGTCCGTCGAGATCGCTGCCGGCCAGCCACCGGGTGTCCGCGGCGACGCCGATCCCGACCACGACATGATCGACGTCGACGTTGCGCCCGGAGGACAGCTTGAGGGCCTGGACCACCCCGTTGGAGCTCACCCCGGCGACCGTCGTCTCGGTCAGTACCTCGACCCCCTCCTCGCGATGAAGGCGGGCGAACCAGTCGCCCAGGCGCGCCCCGAGGATCCCGATCAGCGGGCTCGGCCCGGCCTCGATCATCGTCACTTCGACGCCGAGCCCGCGGGCCGTGGCGGCCACCTCCTGGCCGATGAAGCCGGCCCCGATCACGGCCAGCCGCGACCCGGGCCTCAGCACCTCGCGCAGGACGCAGGCGTCCTCGAGCGAGCGCAGCACCGACACGTTCGGGAACCGTTCGAGCATCGGCAGGGTGCGCGGCGTGCTGCCCGTCGCGATCAGCAGCCTGTCGTAGTCCAGGGTCGATCGGTCCGAGAGCTCAACCCGGTTCTCGCGCTGGAGCAGTCTCGCCGCCGCGGTCCCGAGCCTGAGCTCGACCTCCGCGTCCGCGTACCAGTCCTCGGTGCGGTAGGGCAGCGTCTCCTCGGTGCCCTCGCCGGACAGGAGCTCCTTGGACAGCGGCGGTCGATCGTACGGTCGATGCGACTCCGCGCACAGCATTTGAATCTCGCCGTCGTAACCGCTGCGGCGGAGCATCTCGGCGCACCGCTGGCCCGCCAGACCGCCGCCGGCGATCACGATTCTCTGATGTCTTGTTGTAGTCACGCGGCGGAGCCTCGCGGGCGCGGGTAAAAGCCTGGTTGGGTGCAGGTAAGAGCGCTCCCACCTTTGCCAAACCTTTACCGACGCTTGGACCCCGGATCACCCGCCGGACGGCAGAGTGGCGGCCGTTCCACGACCCGGAGGATTAGGAATGCGCCCCAGACATACCCGGACGGCTGCCGCGCTGGCGGCCGTCACCGCCGGCGGCTTTGCGATCTACGCGCTGAGCCCTGCTGACAAGACCGCGACGAACGTCGCCGCGAAGACGCCTGCCCCGGCGGTCCGCACGCAGGTGATCCGGCGCACGGTCCACGTGATCAAGCACGAGCGCGGCGGACACTTCCCAACTCCCCGCGGCGCGGTGGCCGCCGGCGGGCGCGGTGGACACGGTGCCGGCGGATCGGTTCGGACCGGCGCCAGCGGCCACGGCGGCAGCGCGGGCACGGTCTCGGGCTCCGGCGCGGTGGCCACTCGCACGAGCGGATCCCATGCCGTGTCATCGGGCGGCGCGGTCTCGGGTAGCGCCCCGGTCGCGACCCGCACGAGCGGCTCACATCCGACCACTTCGGGCGGCAGCTCCGGTGCCAGCACCAGTGCACCCACGACACGCACCAGCGGCTCCCACAGCTCCGGTGGATCCGGTGGCTCGACCGGCTCCGGTCACCCGCTCCAGCGGTGGCGGTGGCGGAGGCCATGGCAACGGAGGCGACGGCGCGCGGTGACTGATCGCCTCACAGTCGCATTGCTCGCGCTCGCCACGTTCTTCGTGCTGCTCGGCTTCCTCGCTAAGGAGGTGCAGTCGACCAGCACGGGACCGGCGGGCCGCCCGGTCACGGTGCTTCGGCGCGTGTACGAGACGCGCGTGATCGAGACCATTCCACCGGGGACTAACGTTCGCGGCGGAGCCACGTCCGTGACTCAGTCGGTCTCGGGCTCGGCCTCGCCGGTCGCAGCCGCCCCCACTACCCGCACGTCCTAGATGGCAGACGAACTCGACTACACGTTCCGCGCGATGGGCAGTGACATCCGGCTGCTGATCGGGCCATCGCTGCTCGAGCGCACACCGACACCGCTCGCGGCGGCTGACCGCGAGAAGGCGTTCGTGCTCGACTTCGCGAAGCGGCTCTCCCGCTTCATCCCGGACAGCGAGCTCTCGCGCCTGAACCATGACCCGCGCACCGAGGTTTCCGCCTCAGACCTGCTGTGCGCGGCGGTCGGAGCGGGCGTGTGGGCGGCGGAGCGCAGCGGCGGACTCGTCGTGCCAACGCTGGTGCGCCGGCTCGAGTCGCTCGGCTACGCGGACTCGCTCGACGGCGCGACGCCCGCGTCGCTGTCCGAGGCCCTGGCCGCGGCACCGGCGCGCCGGGCCGCCGGGCCCGATCCGCAGGCGCTCTGGCGCGAGATCCATGTGGACCCGGACGCGCGGATCATCACGCGCCCAGCGGGCCTGATGCTCGACACCGGGGGCACCGGGAAGGGGTTGTGCGCCGATGCGGTCGCACACCGGCTGACCGGCTACACGCGATACGTCGTTGACTGTGGGGGCGACATCGCCGTGGGGGGCGTCGGCGCGCAACTCGATCCCTACGCGATCGAGATCGAGCACCCGCTGACACGGCGCGTGGTCGGAACCCTGCAGCTCGCCCGCGGCGGGGTCGCGACCTCGGGCCTCAACGTCCGGATCTGGCGCCAGGGCGACGGCCGCTACCGCCATCACCTGCTCGATCCGGCGACCGGCGAGCCGGCGTGGACGGGGCTGATCGGCGCCACCGCGATCGCCGGCTCGGCGCTAGAGGCCGAGACGCTCTCGAAGATGGCCCTGCTGCTCGGTCCCGAGGGCGCGCGCGACGTGCTCTCGGCGCATGGAGGCGCGATCGTGCACGACGGCGGCGATGTCGAGGTCATCGAGGCTCGCCACGACGACGCCAACGAGGCGATCCAGGGGCGGGTGCGCCTTGAAACGGTCTGAGCCGATCCACGTCGTCTGGTGGCTGGTCAGTCGCGCGTCGGGGATCGTCGCGCTGGTGCTGATATCGCTGTCGGTGCTGATGGGACTGGCGATGGCCTCCCGCGTCCTCGGCCGCCCGAAGTTCAAGCGGGCCGTTGCGAGGCTGCACGAGCACGTCGCGCTCGTAGCGCTCGTCGCGATCGCGATCCACGGCGCCGCCCTGCTCGGCGACAAGTGGCTGAAGCCGGGCTGGCGCGGGATCACCGTGCCGTTCGCGATGAGCTACCGGCCGAGCTTCACGGGACTCGGAATCATCGCTGGCTACCTCGCCGTGCTGCTCGGGCCGAGCTTCTATCTGCGCCGGCAGATCGGCGCGCGCCGCTGGCGCAAGTTACACCGGTTGACCGTGCTCGTCTGGGTCCTCTCTGCCGTGCACACGATCGGCTCGGGGTCCGACGGGACGCAGCTCTGGCTGCGCTGCCTGGTCCTCGCGCCCGGAATCCCGATCGTCTATCTGCTCGTGCTCCGGCTCCTGCCGCGAGACGCGCCGAAGCAGAAGCCGGCAACGCCGAAACCGCATGGGGTCCAGCTTTCGTTCGCCACCCCCACCCGACGCGGTCGGTGAGCTCTCGGCACAATCCGCCGGATGGCATCGGCTGACGACGCGGCGGCTCCGGTCCTTCTCTGCTTCGACGGCTCCGACGATGCCGTCCGCGCGATCGCGAAGGCGGGCGAGCTGTTCGGCCCGCGCCCGGCCGTCCTGCTCACGGTGTGGGAGCCGATGTCCGTATGGGAGCCCTACGACCCGGGCGCGGTTCTGAGCGCAGCGGTGGCGAAGCTGGGCGAGCGGGAGCTCGGACTCGACGAGGTCGCACGCGAGGTGGCCGAGGAGAAGCTGCAGCGCGGTGTCGAGGTGGCGCGCGCGGCCGGCTTCACGGCGACGCCCCGCCTGTTCGAGGGGAAGGCGTGGAAGGGGATCTGCGAGGTCGCAAACGAGCTCGCACCCGCGGCCATCGTGGTAGGCGCCCGCGGGCTCTCCCGCGTGCAGTCGGCATTGCTCGGCGGCGTATCGGCGGCGGTCGTCGTCCACGCACGGCAACCCGTACTTGTCATTCCGCCCGCCGACGAATCCTCCTCATAGCTCCTCGGCACGGCTGAGCGGAGTCAAGGAAATCTTCACCGGGCCGCGAAGAAAACGGACCGCAGCTGCAAAACGATCGGCGGTCGGTAGCAATCTGCTACCGCTTGTGGTTAGTCTGCCGATTCACAACCAACGACGAACACACTGCACCGCAGATCAAAGGAGATCAGCTGATGCCCGCCGCCAAGAAGCCAGCGCCCCGTCGAGCCACCCGCAGCCGCGCGACCGCGTCGGCGCCGAAGGCAGTTACGCGCAAGGACGTGGAGAAGGCAACCGCTCAGTTTGAGAAGGCGCTCGAGGAAGCGAGCGCCGCGCTGCAGACGCTCGGCCAGGATCTCGGCAAGGGCGCGGTCAGCGCATACAGGGAGGTCGAGAAGGCGCTGAAGTCGCTGCGCCGCGACGCGGCCAAGACCAACAAGAGCCTGCTCAAGGACCTCGACAAGTTCATCACGGCGGTGACGCCGGCGGCGGTGTCTTCGCGCACGACCGCGCGCCGCACGGCCAAGAAGACGCCGGCGAAGGCGCCTGCCCGCAAGCCGGCGGCGAGGAGCACCGCGAAGAAGACCACCGCGAGCAAGACCACCGCGAGCAAGACCACCGCCGCTCGCTCGCGGACGGCGCGCAAGCCGGCCGCCTCGCGGCGCAGCAGCAGCTGAGCGCTCGGTAATAGCTACCTAGTCGCATGCGGCTCCGCCGAACGGCGGAGCCGCGCTTGTGTAGGGTCACGGCATGGGCGATCTCGTCCAGCCTGAACGCGCCATCACCATCGTGCTCGCCGACGATCATGCGGTCATGCGAGGCGGGCTGCGGATGCTGCTCGATGCCGAGCCGAGCTTCGACGTCGTGGCGGAGGCGGGCACGATCCAGTCGGTGTTCGGCGAGGTCCGGACCCACCGGCCCGACGTGCTCGTGCTCGACCTCAACATGCCGGGCGGCTCCAGCGTGGAGGCGATCACCCGGATCGCGCGCTTCTCACCCACGACGGCCGTGGTCGTGTCTGACGATGGAGGACGACCACGGCTTCAAGCGCGCCGCCCTCGCCGCCGGCGCCCGCGGCTATGTGCTCAAGGACGCGGCGCCAAGGGAGCTCGTCCGCGCGATCAGCTCGGCGATCGCGCCAGTGAGTTCGCCTCACGCCGGACTGCAATCGCCGCCTCAGCGATAGCGGACCGGACGGGTGGGCTGAGGCTCGCGCCGGCCGAGAACTCGAGGCCCTCGACGCCGTACACGACGAGCCTTCTCGGCAACCGGCCGAGCGCCCGAGCCAGCTCGATTGCCTCGGCGGCGCCGATCGCGTGGCTCGAGGTCCGGCGCAGGCGCGCCGGAATCGGCTCGGCGCTCGCGTCGATCCGGTGCACCGTTCCCGGCGGCGCCCCCGAGCGAACTGCGTCGACGAGCACGACGGCGTCCGTGCCGTTCCACATCTCGAGCAGGTCGACCGCCTCGCCCGCGTGGACGCGAACGCCGAAGCCCTCGGGATCGATGCGCCGCGCGACCTCGAGCCCCGCGGCGTCGTCGCCGCGCAGCTCGTTGCCGAGCCCGATCACGAGCACCCTCGCGATCAGCTCCGCTCGACCGTCAGCTCCAGGAAGTGCGTCGCGCAGGAGATGCACGGGTCGTGATTGCGGATCGCCTGCTCGCAGCGAAGCGTCAGGTCCTCGTCGGAGAGATCGGCGTAACGCTCGACGACGGCACGCAGGTCCTCCTCGATCGCGAGCTGATTCTGGGACGTCGGCGGCACGATCCTGGCATCGATGATCGAGCCCGCGTCGTCGATCTCGTATCGGTGATACAGCATCCCGCGCGGGGCTTCGGTCGCGCCGTGGCCGACGCCCGCCCGCGGCTGCACGTCGATCGCCGGGCGCTCCGGCTCCTCGAAGGCGTCGATGATCGCCAGCGCCTCGTCGCAGGCATCCAGCACCTCCACCGCGCGCACGACGATGCTCTGGAACGGGTTCGTGCACCGCTCGCCGAGCCCTGCATCGGCCGCGGCCTCGCGAGCGAGTGGGGTCAACCGCTGCGAGGACAGGTTGTAGCGGGCGAGCGGCCCGGTCAGATAGCTCCCGCCCCCGCGCACGCGCGAGTGCAGGGCGTTGGAGTGCTCGACGTGCTCCTCGGCGAAGTGGGCGTCGAACTGCGATGGCTCGATCTCGATCCCCCCGCTCGAGACGATCCGGCCGAGATCGATCGGATAGCGCTCGGGCTCGTCGAGGGCCACGAGCTCCGGTGCCCAGTCGACCTCCGGGAACGCCAGCTGTGAGCTCCACCGCACCGTCGCCAGGGCGAGCTCGCGCGCCTCCTCGAGCGGATCCACGAGCGCCCGGCGCAGCTCGGCGCGCGTGGGCACGCGGTAGAACCCGCCGAGCCTGAGGTTGACGGGATGGATCTCCCGTCCGCCGACCACGGAGACGAGCGTGTTCCCCGCCTTCTTGAGCTTCAGACCCTGCTCGGCAAGCTGTGGGTTCTCGCCCGCCATCTCGACGAATCCGGTGTAGCCGAGAAAGTCGGGAGCGTGCAGGAGGTAGATGTGCAGGACGTGGCTCTCGATCCATTCGCCGCAGTAGATGAGCCGGCGCAGCTCGCGGATCGGGCCGCTGTCGATGTGAATGCCACACGCGTCCTCCATCGCTCGCAGCGCGCTCATCTGGTAGGCGATCGGGCAGATCCCGCAGATCCGCGAGGTGATGTCTGCCGCCTCGCTGAACGCCCGGCCACGCAGGAACGCCTCGAAGAATCGCGGCGGCTCGTAGATCCGGAGCTTGACATCCCGCACCTCGCCGCCGTCGAGCCGGACGTACATGGCCCCCTCGCCCTCCACGCGGGCGAGGTAGTCGGTGCGGATCGTCCTAGTCTCGCTCATGCCTCTCACTCGCCTCTCGGAACGGCTCGCGCAGCGCGTTGAAGGTTCTGTACACGCGCACCAGATCGCGGTCCTCGAGTCCGCTCCAGCTGTCCAGCGACGCCGTGTTCGGAGTCTCCATCGGGCCGTAGCAGCCGTAGCAGCCGCGATTGAAACTGGGGCACAGCGCGCCACACCCCGCGTGCGTGACCGGGCCGAGGCAGGGGGTGCCGTGCGCAACCATCACGCACACGGTCCCGCGCCGTTTGCACTCCACGCACACGCTGTGCGCCCTGATCCGAGGCCGCCGACCGTTGAGGTAGGCGTTGATCACCTCGAGCAGCTGCTGCTTGTTGATCGGACAACCCTGGAGCTCGAAGTCGACCGGGACGCTGGCGCTGATCGGGGTCGACGTGGCGAGCGTGGAGATGTAATCCGGCTGCGCGTAGACGACGCGCGTGAACTCCTCCACGTCGGCGAAGTTCCGCAGCGCCTGGATTCCGCCCGAGGTTGCACAGGCTCCGATCGTGATCAGCGCCCGCGACTGAGCGCGTACGACCCGGATCCGCTCCGCATCGTGGGGCGTGGTGATCGAGCCCTCCACCAGCGAGACGTCGTAGGGACCGTCGACGGTTGCGCTCGAGGCCTCAATGAAGTACGAGATCTCGACCGCTCCGGCGATCGCAAGCAGCTCGTCCTCACAGTCGAGCAGGCTCAGCTGGCAGCCGTCGCATGAGGCGAACTTCCAGACCGCGAGCTTCTTCTTGTCGGCTGCCACCGTCACAGCTCCCTGATCCTGAGCCACGGCTCGATCTCGGACCATCGGTAGACAGGTCCGTCCCGACAGACGAGCGTCGGTCCGAGCTGGCAGTGCCCGCAGTGGCCGATCCCGCATTGCATGTTGCGCTCCATCGAGACGAACATCCGCTCGCTCGGAGACCCCCTCCTCACCGAGACCCGCGACGAGGAAGCGCATCATCACCTCCGGCCCGCACGACATGACCGACGGCCCGTTCGCCGTCGATCCCAGCCCGTCCGATCAACCGCGTCACCACGCCGACGTGGCCGAGCCACTCGGGGCCGGCGCTGTCGACAGTGACGTGCACCTCCAGGCCCCGCTGCGACCACTGCTCGAGCTCGTCGGTGAACAGGAGCTGGTCCGGCGAGCGGCCGCCGTAGAGGAGGATCAGGCGCCCGTAGCGCTCGCGGCGCGCGAGCATCCTCAGGATCGCGGGGCGCAGCGGCGGCAGTCCGATGCCGCCGGCGGCGATCACGACGTCGCTGCCCTCCACCTCCTCCACCGGCCAGGCGCGTCCCGAACGGTCCGCGAACGCTGATCGTGGCGCCGACGGCGGCAGCGCAGATCGCCTCGGTGGCGAGCCCCACGGCGCGGACCGTGTGGAGGAGACGTCCGGGCTCATCGGCATCGCCGCAGATCGAGATCGGCACCTCGCCCGAGCCGGCAGCAGAGAGCATCGCGAACTGCCCCGGGCTGAACGACAGCTGCTCGCCGCTTCGCGGGGCGAGCTCGAGCGTCCACGTGTCGACCGTATCCCGGCGCTTGGAGCGCACCTCGAACGGCAGGGGCACCATCGGACCCTCTCCGGGCCGCACGAGGCTAGGCTGCGGGGCGGCCATACACGTCCAGGAGCTGAAGGCGGGTCGCCTGGAGCCGGTCGACGATTTTGGCGGCGAACCGGCTCATGAGCTGGTAGCCGAGCTCGTGGTCGGCCTCGCACCTTGCCACGCAGACAGGCGGCGTCGAAGGTGATCAGCCCGCAGTCGGTGACCGCGCGCCCATCCATCGCCCACCGGTATGGCGCGAACAGCCATGACCAGCCGACGACCTCGCCGGGATCGAGCGTCTGGATCACCAGCGGGCCGCGACCGGGAGCCTCCACCTCGAGCGCGACCGTTCCGGTCCGGATGAGAAAGAACCTGTCGGCATGATCGCCCTCGCGCATCAGCAGATCGCCGGCGCTGATGTGCTCGTTGCGCGCGCAGCCGGCGATCAGCTCGAACTGCGACGGCTCGAGACCGGCGAACGTCGGCGACTGCGCGATCAGCTGCTCAATCGTCTGCATTCGTCTCCCCCTCGCTCTCCCTGATCGCGCGTGCCTCCTCGGTGAGGTCGATGCCCACCGGGCACCAGGTGATGCAGCGTCCGCAGCCGACGCAGCCGGAGGAGTCGAACTGGTCCCACCAGGTGGCGAGCTTGTGGGTCATCCACTGGCGATAGCGGGAGCGGGCCGAGCCGCGCACCGAGCCGCCGTGGATCTGGGAGTAATCGACGGTGAAGCACGAGTCCCATTGCTGGCGGCGCTCGACATGAGCTCCGTCGAGGTCAGTCACGTCCTCGACCGTCGTGCAGAAGCAGGTCGGGCAGACCATCGTGCAGTTGCCACAGGTCAGGCAGCGCTCGGCCACCTCGTCCCAGCGCGGATGCTCGTAGTTGCGGTACAGCAGACCCTTGATGTCGCTGACGTCGAGCTCGCGCCCCATGCTCTCGGCCGTCCGCGCGTGAACCGCCTGCGCGGTCTCGCGATCGCCGTCCGTCGAGGGCCGGTGCGGCACGTCGCTCAGAACCTCCGAGCCGCGCTCCGAGCCGACCTGCACGACGAACTGGTGACGCTCACCGTCGATGATCTCGGTCAGCGCGAGGTCGAAGCCACGATCGGCCACCGGCCCGGTGCCCATCGAGACGCAGAAGCAGGTCCCCCCCGCCTACGGCGCACTGGACCGCGATCACGAACACGCCCTCCGTTCGCGCGGCGTCGGCCGGATCGGGGCGGACGGCGCCGAGCAGAACGCGATCGAGGATTCCCATCGCGTGCAGATCGCACGACCGCGCGCCGAGGAACGCATAGTGCGGCGCCGGCGGCGCGGGCTCATCGAGTACCTCCAGCCCGCCGTCCTGATCCACGCGCGCCCGCCACAGGGTCAGCTCCGGCGGAAGCTGGTATTGCTTCCATGAATGCGGGCCGACGGCGTAGCCGAACAGGGCATCGTCATCCCGGCGGCGCACCCTGTAGGTGCCGCCGTCCTGCTCGTCCGTCCAGCCAATCGGGAGCTCGGAAGCGGAGGAGATCTCGTCGAGCACGATCGCCTGGTCGCGCAGCGTGGGTCCCACGATCGTGTAGCCCCGGCGTGAGAGCGCCGCGAGCAACTCATCGAAGTCCGCACGCTCGATGACCTCGACGGTATCCACCGATCGGAACTCTATGCGCACAGGGCTCGCGAAGTGAACCCCGCTGGGCGAGATCGAGCCGCGACTTCAGTCGTTGAGGTCGGCATGGACGATCCACCACGCAGACCCCTAGGGGCATCTGGGAGCCCAAATGCGACGTAACTACTGACGTGATCTGCCTTCAGGTGCGGATGCGGCGCCATCTGGCGCGACGTAGCGTCGATGTCAGAGATATGACGAACCCAGCCGCCGGCGGCGCCATCACGCGGCCCGCCCACCCGCCTAGGAGGTGGAGAGATGATCTCCCTTGCCAAGCTTTCGATCAAACGACCGCGCGGGACACTGATTGGGTGGCTGGTTACCGGCATCGTCCTGAGCCTCATCGGGCTTGGCGTCTCGCACTCTCTGTCTCCTTCGGTCACGGTCGTTCCGGGCACCGACTCCTCCAAGGCGCAACAGCTGGCCAATGCGGAGTTCGGGCCCACGCAGCTAGTCCCGATCCTGCTCGAGGGTCCGAAGACGCAGCTCAACTACCAGGGACCGAAGTTGGTCACGATGCTCACGAGCCGCCCGCACACGCGGGTGCTCTCGGCCTGGGACTCCGGAACCGCGAGCGCCGGGCTGCGGCCCAGCCCGAACGCGGCGATGATCATCGTCTCCGTCGACCGGGCTGAGAAGGACGTCGTCAAGTACGACCAACCGCAGATCCAGAATCTGATCGCGACGCACACGAGCGGCCAGGTGAAGTACTTCGTCAGCGGCCAGCCCTCGATCGACAGAGCGCTCAAGGACGCGTCTCTAAACAATCTTCGTCAGGCCGAGCTGATCGCGATCGGCATCCTGTTCCTGCTGCTGCTGATCGGCCTGCGCGCTCCGATCGCCGCTCTGCTCGTCACGGGGGTAGGCCTGATCAGCACGCTCGCCGGCTTCGGCGAGGTCGCGATCCTCGGCCGGTTCATGCACCTCGATCCAGTTGGGGTCGCACTGGGGACGATGACCGGGCTGATGCTCGGCGTCGGCTTTTCCTTGCTGATCCTGGATCGCTTCCACCGCGAGGAGTGGCCGGATGGCGTTCACCCGCGGAGCGCGGCAACGGCCGCGTTGCGTGAGCTCGAGGGCACCGGCAAGGCGGTGCTCGTCGCGGGGACCGGCCTGATCATCGCGCTCGGCATCGTGGCCGTGGTCGGACCGCGCGAGCTGATGGTGTCGCTCGGCACCGGAATGCTCACCTGCGCGATGTTCGCCACCGGCGGCGCCGTCGTCGTCATGCCGGCCGCGATGGTTCTTCTCGGCCGTCGCATCGACGCCTTCAGCTTCCCCGCGCCCGCGCCGCTCGCGCGCGCGTGGTCGCGAGTGCTGGACGGCGGGAACTGGGTGACGCGGCATGCGGTGTACATCGGATTCGCCGCCACCGCCATCCTCGGCGCACTTGCGATTCCAGCCTTTGCGCTGAACTCGGGAGCGCCGAGCGTGACCCAGCTACCCAAGGACTCGGGCGCGCGGATCGCCTTCCAGGAGATCACGCGGGTGATGGGTCCCGGCTGGGCGACTCCGTTCAACCTGATCGTGGTCGCCAACAAGGGCGCGATCACCGACCCGGCGATGCTGGCATCGATCAACACGCTGCAGACGCAGATCGCCAAGAACCCCACCGTCGACTCAGTCACCGGACCGGGAACGATCAACCTCACGGCCAAGCAGCTGAAGAAGTTCGGCCCGGGGCTCGTCAATTCGGTCAAGGTGTCCAAGCAGAGCAAGAAGGATCTGCTCAAGCTGATCAACGGGCTCGGCCAGGCAGGCGCCGGCTCGGCGCAGCTGAAGGCCGGCCTCGAGAAGGCGGTCTCGGGTGCCAACCAGCTCAACGGCGGCGCCGGGCAGGCGCTGGCGGGAGCGGGCAAGGTCCATTCGGGATCGGCCCAGATCCAGGCTGGAGCCGGCCAGCTGACCGGTGGCCTGGGCCAGCTGTCGGGCGGCCTCAACAGACTGTCCGGCGGCCTGGGTCAGGCGAACTCGGGCGCCCAGCAGCTGAAGGCGGGTTCGGCGCAGGCGCTCGAGGGAGCCACCCAGCTCCTCGCCGGGCTCAAGATCTCCCAAGCTCCGGCCGCGCAGAGCCTGCCGGCCATCCAGGGCGTGTCCTCCGCGGCCAAGGTGGCCAGCGGCGAGATGGCTTCTGCGGCGGGCAATGCGAGTCACACCACGGCGCTGATCGCGGCGGCCGAGAACGCTATGGCGGCAATGACCAAGGGTAAGACTGATCCCAACTACAACTCGGCGATCGCCGCGCTGAACTCAGCCGCCGGCGCCGCCGGCACCACCTCGAGCGATATCGCAGCCGCTCAGAGCAAGACGGCCGGTATCAGCCTCCTGTCCGGCGCGATCGCCGCCCAGGCACCTGGGCTCGTGGCCGGGCTGAACATGCTGCACTCCGGAGCCTCCGGCCTCCAGGCTGGCATCGACAAGCTCCACAGCGGGAACGCACAGCTGGCCAGCGGCACCGGTCAGCTCGCCAGTGGCGGCCAGCAGGCTGCCAGTGGCGGCCAGCTGGCGTACGGCGGGAGCCAGAAGCTGACGAGCGCGCTCGGACAGCTGACGGCGGGCACCGGCGCACTGCAGTCGGGTCTGGGACAGCTGGCCAGCGGTACCGGTCAGCTCGCCTACGGCCTGGCCGCGGCTCCGAACGGAGCCGGGCAGCTCCAGACCGGGCTCGGTCTGATGCAGGCCGGCGTGATCAAGGCTCGCGGACAGGTTCCCTCGACGGCCGATCTCGAGAAGCTGTTCAAACAGTCACCCGGGATGTTCAGTTCCGGCTACTTCGTCCTCGCGGCCGTCGCCGGCGCCCGCGGGTCGGACCGGAACGCGGCCACGTTCGCGCTCAATCTCGACCGCGGCGGCACCTCGGGCCAGATCGTCGTCATCTCCAAGTACGGCGCGAACGACCCGCGGACCGTGGCGCTGAGGACCTACCTGGCGGGCATCGGACAGTCCTTCGGTGTCCACCACAACGCGCAGGTCGCCGTCGGCGGTCCCGCGGGGAACCTCAGTGACATGACCGGGGTGGCCAAGTCCAGGATCTGGGCCGACGTGGCAGTCATCGCGATCGCGCTGATGGCCGTGCTGATGCTCGCGCTGCGGGCCGTGGTCCTACCGATCGTCTCAACCGCATTCAGCCTGCTGGTGGCCGCGGCCACGTTCGGTGTCCTCGAGGTCCTGTTCGGCGGATCCAACCCGCCGCTCGGCGGCCCCGGCTACATGGACCCGATGACGATCATCGGCATCTTCGCGGTCGTGTTCGGAATCTCGGCGATGTTCGCCGCTTTGCTGCTGATGCGGACACGCGAGGCCTTCGTGACCGAGACCGAAGGACGCTCGCCGATCGGGATTGGGCTGCGTCAGACGGCAGCGGCGGCGACCGGAGCCGGTCTGGTGATGGTCGCGGCATTGATCCCGTTCGCGGCCAGCGACCTGATCAATGTCCGCCAGTTCGGGGTCGGCGTTGCGGTCGCGGTCCTCCTCGAGGTCCTGATCGTGCGGCCGGTCCTGATGCCGGCGGCAGAGACGGTGCTCGGGCGGTTTGGCTGGTGGCCCACCCAGGGCGTCGTGCCGCCAACTCCGCCTCCGGAAGCCCCGCCGGAGCAGAAGACCCGCCGCATGCCACGTCCTCACCGCCCACAGCTCTCGCGCGCGCGCGCAGCTCACCAATAGGAGGCGACAATGAACCCGCTCACCAGAATCGAACCCCCCGTCGCACAGGACCAGGAGGTCCGGCATGGGCCACGTAGCCTCGGAGCGATGGTTCTCGACTCGGCCGAGCGCCACAGCGGCATCGCGCTGCAGTCGATGACCACGGCCATGTCGTACCCGGAAATGGGTGGCGTGGTGAGTGAGATCGCCCGCGGACTGATCTCGCTCGGCATCGATCGCGGGGACCGGGTGGCGATCCTCGGCTCGACGTCCGCCGAGTGGGTGCTCGCCGACTACGGGACGCTGTGCGCGGCGGCGGTCGTCACGCCGATCTATCACACCAATTCCCCTCACGAATGCGCCTACGTGCTCGAGCACTCGGGCGCCCGGATCGTGTTCTGCGAGGACGCCGCGCAGGCGGCGAAGATCGAGCAGATCCGCGATCGGTGCCCGGACCTCGAGCACGTCGTGCTCTTCTCAGGAGAGGCCGAGGGCGGTTTGACGCTTGCGGAGCTGCGCGAGCGCGCGGCCGACGTCACGGTCCACTCGATCCACTCACGCGTTGAATCGATCGAGCCCGACGACGTGGCCACGCTCGTCTACACCTCAGGCACGACCGGACCGCCGAAGGCGTGCATGCTTTCTCACGAGAACCTGCTCGCGACAGCCCGTATGTACATCGAGCAGCTCGGCATCAATGACACGCACACGCTCTACCAGTTCCTGCCCCTGGCCCACGTGTTGGCGCGCGTGGCTCAGGCGACGGTGCTGATGGCGGGTGCCCGTTCGGTCTTCTGGAGCGGCGACGCGAGCCGGATCGTCGACGAGCTCTCCGAGCTCGCCCCGACGCACTTCCCGGCCGTGCCGCGGATCTACGAGAAGATTCACGGCACCGTCATCGGCAAGATGCGGGACGCCCCGCGGATCCAGCGCGCCCTGTTCGCGTGGGCGATGGCCTGCGGGGCCCGAGCTCGTCGGGCCCGGCGCGAGGGACGCAAACTCGGTCTGCTGGAGGACGCGCAGTTCCGCTTCGCCGATCAGCTCGTGCTGTCGAAGATCCGCAGCGTCTTCGGCCCCAGTCTGCAACTGGCAATGGTCGGCGCGGCCCCGGTGGCCAAGGAGCTGCTGGAGTTCTTCGACGCCTGCGGGGTCCTGGTGCTCGAGGGCTACGGGCTGAGCGAGAGCACGGCCGCCTCCACGCTGAACGCGCCGCAGGCGGTGCGCTTCGGCACCGTCGGCAGGCCACTGCCGGGTACCGAGGTGGAGATCGCCGCGGACGGCGAGATCCTGATTCGCGGCCCCCATGTGTTCAAGGGCTACTACAGGGACGACGCCGCCACGGCCGAGGCGATGACGGACGACGGGTGGCTGCGCTCGGGCGATCTCGGCGCAAAGGCTCCTGACGGCTTCGTCTCGATCACCGGCCGCAAGAAGGATCTGATCATCACCTCGAACGGGAAGAACGTGACCCCGGTCAATATCGAGAGCGCACTGCGCGACCGGTGCCTGATCACCGAGGCGGTCGTGTTCGGCGACAACCGCCCCTACCTGGTCGCGATGATGACGCTCGACCGCGACGAGGCGGTGAAGCTCGCGCACCGCCTCGGGATCGACCCGAACCCGGCCACGCTCGCGCAAGACCCGGACGTGCGGGCGGAGATCCAGAAGCAGGTCGACGTGGTCAACCAGAAGCTCGCCCGCATCGAGCAGATCAAGCGCTTCGCGATCCTCGACCACGACCTCAGCCAGGCCGAGGGCGAGCTGACACCGACACTGAAGGTCAAGCGCGCATTCGTCTACAGGAAGTACGCCGGCGTCTTCGCCGGCCTCTACGAGAACGGAGGAGGTCAGTCATGAGCTCGCGCTTCTCCAGCGCCGATGCCGCCTGGCTTCACATGGACCGTCCCACCAACCTGATGGTGATCAACTCGGTGATGCTGTTCGACGAACCCGTCGACTGGGAGCGGGTCAAGGAGATCACCCAGCAGCGGCTGGTCGACCGCTACCCACGGTTCAGGCAGCGGCCAGTCGAGAGCCGTCTGCCGCTGCGTCCGCCCAAGTGGGTGGACGACGAAGACTTCCGGCTCGAGCACCATATGCACCACCTCGCGCTTCCCGCGCCCGGCGACACGGCGGCGCTGCAGGAGCTGGTCGGCGACCTGATGACGATGCCGTTGGACCGCAGCAAGCCGCTGTGGCACACGTACATGATCGACGGCTACGGCGACGGCGCGGCGATGATCACTCGCATTCACCACTGCATCGCCGACGGCATCGCGCTTGCCAGGGTGATGCTGTCGCTGACCGACTCTGCGCCCGACGCCGGGATCGAGCCCGAGGAGGAGTACAGGGAGCGCGACGGAGGGCTGTTGGATTCGACGCTGGTTGCGGCCGTCCGCTCGGCCGTCGGCGTCTCAAATGCACTCGCACATCAGGCCGGGTTGATCGTAATGCGGCCGACCCACGCGCCGCGGCTCGCCGGCGCGGTCGCCCGGGACGGCGCGACAGTACTGCGCCTGCTGCTCACACCGGCCGACGCCGCGACGGCGATCAAGGGCGAGCCCGGGGTCAGCCGGCGCGTCGCCTGGACCAGGCCGATCCCGCTCGAGCAGGTCAAGCGCATCGCGCACGCGCACGACGCGACGGTCAACGACGTGCTGCTGGCCGCGGTCAGCGGCGCGCTGCGCCACTACCTCCAGGACTGCGACAGCCCGGTGGCCGAGATCCAGGCGATGGTCCCGTTCAACCTGCGTCCGCTCGACAAGCCGGTTCCGCGCGAGCTGGGCAATAAGTTCGGGCTCGTGTTCCTGCCCCTCCCGGTGGCCACGAGCGGCAGCTACCGCCGGCTGGTGGAGGTCCACCGCCGAATGCAGGAGATCAAGAACGGCCGCGACGGCGCGATGTCCTACGGACTGCTCAGCCTGACCGGCATGACGCCCGAGCCGCTCGAGCGGCGGATCATCGACATGTTCACCTCCAAGGGCACGGCCGTGATGACGAATGTGCCCGGCCCGCGCGAGCCCGTCTACGTCGCCGGCACGCCCGTCCGGACAGTTCAGTTCTGGGCGCCGACGTCGGGCCACATCGGCATGAGCGTCAGCATCTTCAGCTATCGCGGCGAGGTCACGGTGGGGCTGATGGTCGACGCCGACCTCGTCCCCGAGCCGGCCCGGATCGTCGAGCAGCTGCACCGCGAGGTCACAGCACTCGCAAAGCTCAAGGCGCCGGCCCGGCGCCCTCGTACGAGGCGCAGCCACGGCACCGCGACACGACACACCAAGAAGGAGCACTCCCATGCGTAAATGGTTTCTGAGCGGCGCGGTCGCGGTGCTGTCACTTGCACTCGCAGGAGTCGCGCTCGCGACATTCACCCAATCGGCAAGCGTCCGGTTCACCACCGAGAAGGCCGGCAGGTCGACCGGGATCAGCGCGAACCTGATCGCGACGGATACATCCAATCCCGTCCCGCAGTCGATCAAGAAGCTGACCATCGATTTCCCCGCCGGCACCAGGTTCAACCTGAAGACCCCGAAGCTCAAGCTGTGCACGCGCACCGACAAGCAGCTGCGCAACCAGTTCGGCCTCAAGTGCCCGAACAGCAGCTTCATCGCAGGCGGAACCGGTGCGTTCAGCACCTTCCCGATCCCCGAGAAGGCAGTGGACCCGACGTATCAGATCCCCACCACGGTCAGGGCCTACCTCGGCAAGGGCAGCATCCTGCTGATCGTGAGGCCTACGATCGTCGCCTACAAGTCCTGGATCTACGTCCTGCATGCGAAGGTCTCGGGTTCGACCCTGACCATTGCCGTGCCGAAGATGATCAGGGGTCGTTTGAAGCCCTTCAACGGTGTGCGGATCGCCCTCACGACGATCAAGCTGACGATCCCGGCGATCGGCAGCGGCTCAAAGGCGCTGGTCAGAAGCGGCAGGTGCACGGCGCACAAGTTCGTCGTCACCTCGCACTTCCTCTACTACAAGGGCCCTGACCAGACGGTCAGGACCATCTCTCCCTGCGGCTAGGTTCGACGGGGTCGCGGGTGCGCCCGCGACCCCGGCTGCCCTTCATCTGGTGTGGGCGCTAACCAAATGGGCACCCTTTGACGAGTGATCTGCGCAATCCTCTGCATCGGAAGACAATGAACGACGAGCTCGCCCTGCTCGACGCCTACTGGCGCGCCGCGAACTACCTGTCGGTCGGACAGATCTACCTGCTCGACAATCCGCTCCTGCGCGAGCCGCTCACGCCCGAGCACATCAAGCCCCGGTTGCTCGGACACTGGGGCACGACTCCCGGGCTCAACTTCGTCTACGCGCACGTGAACCGCGCGATCCGCGCCCGTGACCTGGACGCGATCTTCGTCACGGGCCCTGGGCACGGCGGCCCCGGCCTGGTGGCCAACACCTACCTCGAGGGCACCTACACCGAGGTCTACCCGACACATCGGCCGCGACGAGGAGGGCCTGCGCCGTCTGTTCCGGCAGTTCTCGTTCCCGGGCGGGATCCCCAGCCACGTCGCCCCGGAGACACCGGGATCGATCAACGAGGGCGGCGAGCTCGGCTATTCGCTGTTGCACGCCTACGGCGCCGTGTTCGACAACCCCGATCTGCTCGCCGTGTGCGTGATCGGCGACGGCGAGGCGGAGACCGGCCCGCTCGCCGCGAGCTGGCATTCGAACAAGTTCCTCAACCCGGCGCGCGACGGCGCCGTGCTCCCGGTCCTGCACCTCAACGGCTACAAGATCGCCAACCCGACTGTGCTCGCACGGATCTCCGAGCACGAGCTGACCTCGCTGCTCGAGGGCTACGGCTACGCGCCGCGATTCGTCGGCGGGATCCGAGCCCGAGCAGATGCACGAGCTGATGGCCGCGACCCTCGACGAGGTCGCTGGGCGAGATCGGAGCGATCCAGCTCGAGCGCGCGAGCGGCCCGGCGGCCGGCCTGGCCGATGATCGTGCTCCGCTCGCCGAAGGGGTGGACGGGGCCGAAGACGGTCGACGGTCTGCCGGCCGAGGGCTCGTTCCGCTCCCACCAGGTACCGCTCGCACGGGTGCGCGAGGATCCCGAGCACCTTGCCGCGCTCGAGGCGTGGATGCGCTCCTACCGCCCCGAGGAGCTGTTCGATCGAGGGAGGTGCGCTGCGGGCCGACCTCGCCGCCCTGGCCCCGCGCGGCGAGCGCCGGATGGGCGCCAACCCGCACGCCAACGGCGGTCTGCTCCTGCGCGAGCTCGAGCTGCCCGACTTCCGTCGCTACGCGGTCGAGGTCGGCACCCCGGCGCGGGCCACCAGCGAAGCGACCCGCGTGCTCGGAGAATGGCTGCGCGACGTGGCGGCGGCAAACCCCGATCGCTTCCGGATCATGGGCCCGGACGAGACGGCGTCGAACCGGCTCTCGGCCGTGTTCGAGGTCACCGACCGGGCCTGGGACGCCGAGATCCTCCCCACCGATGACCACCTCTCCCCGGACGGCCGCGTCATGGAGGTGCTCTCCGAGCACCTCTGCCAGGGCTGGCTCGAGGGCTACCTGCTCACCGGCCGGCACGGGCTGTTCAACTGCTACGAGGCCTTCATCCACATCGTCGACGCGATGTTCAACCAGCACGCGAAGTGGCTGAAGGTGACGCGCGGGATCGGCTGGCGACGGCCGATCGCCTCGCTCAACTACCTGCTCTCGTCGCACGTCTGGCGCCAGGACCACAACGGCTTCTCGCATCAGGACCCGGGCTTCATCGACCACGTGGTCAACAAGAAGGCGGAGGTCGTTCGGGTCTACCTGCCGCCGGACGCCAACTGCCTGCTGTCGGTGGCCGACCACTGCCTGCGCTCGCGGCGACTACGTGAACGTGATCGTGGCCGGCAAGCAACCGGCGCTCGACTACCTGACGATCGAGGAGGCGATCGCCCACTGCACGCGCGGGATCGGCATCTGGGAGTGGGCCTCCACGGACTCCGGCCGCTCCGAGCCCGACGTCGTGCTCGCGTGCGCCGGCGACATCCCGACGCTCGAGACGATCGCCGCGAGCGCGATCCTGCGCGAGCGCCTCCCGGAGCTGAACGTCCGGGTGGTCAACGTGGTCGACCTGATGCGCCTCGAACCGGAGAGCGAGCACCCCCACGGTCTGCCCGACCGCGAGTTCGATGCTCTGTTCACCAGCCGGCAGCCCGTGATCTTCGCCTACCACGGCTACCCGTCGCTGATCCACCGCCTCACCTACCGGCGCACGAACCACCACAACATCCACGTCCGCGGCTACAACGAGGAGGGCACCACGACGACCCCGTTCGACATGGTGATGCTCAACGACCTCGACCGCTACCACCTCGTGATCGACGTGATCGACCGCGTGCCCGAGCTGGGCGAGCGCGCCGCCGCCCTGCGCCAGGAGATGACGGACGCGCGGCTGCGCGCCCGCGCGTACACGCGCGAGCACGGCGACGACATCCCCGAGGTGCGCGACTGGACGTGGCCGAGCGCCGACCCCGCCCCGACCGGCCGGAGCGATCCCGCGCCATCGTCGGAGTAGCCGCTGCGGGTCCTGGTCGTCAACGCCGGCTCGAGCACCGTGAAGCTGTCGCTGATCGGCGCCGAGGACGAGACGCTCGTGGCGCGCGAGCTAACGGCGCCGGCCGACGCCGGCCAGCTCCGCGAGGCCCTCGGCGACGGGCTGTCCGACGGCGCTGACGCCGTCGGACACCGGATCGTCCACGGAGGCGCGCGGTTCCATGGCCCGGTCGGGATCGATGGCGACGTGCGCCGGGCGCTCGAGGAGCTCACGGGTCTCGCGCCGCTTCACCAGCCGAAATCGCTGTCGGCGCTCGACGCCGTCAGCAGCGTGCTCCCGGGCACGCCTGCGGTCGCCTGCTTCGACACCGCGTTCCACGCCACCCTGCCTGAGGCGGCGTTCACATACGCCCTGCCGCGAGCGCTGCGCGAGCGCTGGGGCATCAGGCGGTACGGCTTTCATGGCCTGTCCCATGCCTGGGTGGCGCGCCGTGCCGCCGAGATGACCTCCGGTCGAGCCCACCGGCTCGTCTCATGCCATCTGGGCGCCGGCGCCTCGCTGTGCGCGATCGCCGACGGCGCCTCGATCGACACCACGATGGGGTTCTCGCCGCTGGAGGGCCTGGTGATGGCGACGCGCTCTGGCAGCGTCGACCCGGGGCTGCTGCTGTGGCTGCTCGAGCGCGAGACGCTCACCGAGCGTGAGCTTGCCGAGACGCTCGAGCGCCGCTCCGGTCTGCTCGGGTTGACGGGCAGCGCCGACATGCGCGAGATCCTCGGCCGCTCGGACGCAGACGCGATACTCGGCCTCGAGGTCTACGTCCATCGCCTGCGCGCGGGGATCGCGGCGATGGCGGCCTCGCTCGGCGGCCTCGACGTGCTCGCCTTCACCGGTGGCGTCGGGGAGCATGCCCCGCAGATCCGAGCCCGAGCGCTCGACGGCCTCGGCTTCCTCGGCGTGGCGCTCGACGAGTTGGCGAACGACGCCGCCGGCGGCGACGCCGATGTCAGCGCGGATGCAAGCGCAGTTGCGACGCTCGTGCTGAGCGCTCGCGAGGACCTCGAGATCGCCCACCAGGTCCGGCAGCTGCTCGGATCCTGAAGAGCTGCGGCTGATCGGCAGGTCGGTGAAGCAGGAGCCGATCTGAGAACCTCCCGGGATGTTCCGAAACATTCTCGTTGCAATAGACGGCTCAAGTCACGCGGTGCAGGCTCTGGCGGACGCCACCGACCTCGCCCAATCGGCCAACGCCAAATTGACGGTCATGACCGTTGTCCCGGACCCATCGAGCTGGCTGGTCAGCGGGGCCGGCTTCGCCGGCTTTGATTACGAGGCGCTCGAGCAGCAGACCGAGAGCGAGTACCGCCAGCTGATCGACGGCTCGGTCGCGTCGCTTCCGGAGGGGATGCCGGCTACGACCGTCATCGCCCACGGCCGCCCCGCCCAGCGGATCCTCGAGCAGATCGACAAGGGCGGCCACGACCTGGTCGTGATGGGCTCACGCGGTCGGGGTGAGGTGCGATCGGTGCTGCTCGGGAGCGTCAGCCACCAGGTGTTGAACGCGAGCCGTACCGCAGTGCTGATCGTGCACGCGGACGAAGAGCAGGAGAGCGGCTGAGCGTCAGGCGCCGGCCGGCTCGAGCACGCGGTCCAGGCAGCGCGCGAGCTCCGCGCCCCAGATGTGGGCGCGGTCGAGCTCGCCGTGCTCCAATGGGCCCTCGTTGTCGCTGACGAGGAAGCTCTCGCAGCCGAGCAGGTCGTAGCCGTGCCGGCGCAGCCGACGGGCGATCCCGCGCGCCGCCACTCCGGTCACCAGCGGCGAGCGATCGAGTCGCGTGTCGAAGGCGGCTGCGTGCGCGCCGTCTCCCCGCTGAAGGTCTCGTAGCCACACCCGGAGCCCGGGCGGCTTCGTCGCCCCCGGCTCCACGCTGCGCGTCCTTCGCCGCCTCGACGGCGGCCTGTCGGCTCCGGGTGGTCGCGAGGCCGTGAATGTGGGTCGGTCCGCCGACCACGAGCAGCTCGACGTCGAGGTCAAGCTCGGCCGCCTCGTGCACCGGGAGCACCTCCACGTCGCCCAGCCCCTCGGCGATCGCCTCGGCGATCGCGCGGGAGTTGCCATACATCGACTCGTATACGACTAGTGCTCGCATGCTTCAGATCCTCCCGCCATACCTGCGGTCATCGACGACCGTGTAGAGCCGCCTATCTGATGCGGGAAAGCCGAAGCCGACGCTAGCCGACCGGCGTAAGGTCGGACGGCTCGGTCAGTGCCAGCTTCTCGATCAGCTCGAAGTACCGGCCCAGATGCGTTGGCGCGAGGAAGTGGTCGCGCACGCTCAGATGGGCCACCTCGCCGATCTCCCGGGCGCGCCTGCGATCGGTCAGCAGTCCTTTGACGGCGCTCCCGAACTCGGCCAGGTCGGTGGGGTCGGCCAGCAGCACGCCGGACTTGCCGTTCGCGATCTGATCCTGGATGCCGCCGATCCGGCTGCCGACCACCGGGCGCTTCTTCCACATCGCCTCGGCGACGGTCAGGCCGAACCCCTCGGCCAGGCTCTTCTGCACGACGACTTCGGAGTGGCGCTGGAGCGCGTTGACGGTCGCGGCGTTCTCCTCAACGTCGGTCATCGGCAGCGAGACGAGGTGGACGTGGGCGCGAGCGGTGTCCGAAAGCGCCGCCCAGGCCTCGCGCACCTGTTCGAACACGACCGCTCCTTCGGGATCGTCGGCCACCGATTCGGTCGAGGGCCCGGCGAGCACGAGATGCACGTCTATGTCGTCGAGGACGTGTTCGACGAACCCGCCGATCACGCCGATCGGATCCTTGAGCCGGTCCCACCGGGAGACCTGCGTGACGACCCGGTCCTCGGGGGTGAGTGGCTGCGTCTCCAGCATCTCGGCGCGGCGGTCGACCCGTCCCGGGCTGCCGTCGGATCGCGTGAACGTCGACGCGGCCGGAGGTGCGTTCCGGGACGATGCCGGCGCTTGAGAGGATGGCCAGCGTCTGCTCCGCGGTCATGGCCTGGTTCTTGGGCGAGAATGCGTCGATCGACGGCGTGATCACCGCGATCCGGTCCCGGTCGAGGCCATCCCACTGGTAGGCGGCGCGAGAGAACACGTACGCATCGGCCTGGATCACGTAGGCGCGCAGGAAGTCCCAGGCCTCGCGGGCAAAGCGGTTGGGTCGGTCGCGGCCCACGTGGCAGCGCCAGATGACGGTGGCCCCGGTCTCCCTGACCGCCGGGATCATGCCCGCCGTCTGCGGGTCGTGGAGGATCACGATGTCGGCCGGGCGCACGAGCCGCACGAGCTCGCTGGCGTTCTCGGCCAGCGTCTCCTCGTATAGGCGGCGATCCTCGGAGCCGGGCGGCGCTGGCGCGCCGGCGAAGCCGTGGAGATGGTTGTGGATCCGCTTGGTCAGCTCGAAGAACTCGGGCGATGCGCTGATCACCTCCCAGCGCGCGTCCACGCCGGCCCCGCGCGAGTAGCCGAGCAGCGGGTGCAGCAGCTCGACCACGCCACCGCCCTTCGAGGTCGAGTTGACGTTCCAGATCACCCTGCCCTCCAACGCCGTCGCGCCGCGATCGATCAGGTCGCGCAGATCCGCATAGGCAGCTGTGGTGAGCACGCTCTCGAAGCGCCGAGGATCCAGGGACTGGATCTGAACCTGTTGCAGTCTGGACATCTCCGCAATCTCCCTGGCAAGCATGACGGTTAGCCCGGTGCCCGGCGTCAGGTCCCAGCCACATCGCCAATGCGTAGTAGTCCGTAATCCGGCGACCCGGCCGGTCAGCTGACGGGGCCCAGCACCGTGCCGGCGTCGAGCTCGAGCGGCTCCTCTGTGCTCAGCTCCACCTCGCCCCTGACCACGACCTCTGCGCCGAACCTGACGTCGCCGTGCACGACCAGGCGCTGCGCCTCCCGGAGCGACGGCGGGCCGGCGGGAAACCGCGCCTCGAACTGGTCAAGGATCTTGTAGTAGCGCTTGTCGAGCTCGACGAACGGCAGCTTCCCGGCGCGCTCGGGCACCGGCTCGACCGCGAGTTCGTGGTTGACCATGTAGACGTCGGAGCGCAGGACGAGCAGGTCGTCGGTCGTCTTCACCGGCACGAACCGGGTGCGCGGCACGCACAGCAGCTGGGCCCCGGGGAAGCTGCCGATCGCGGCGCCCATAGCGCTCTCGAGCTGGAGCACCGGAGTGGAGTCCGAGTCACGCGGATCGACCGTCTTGCGGTTGACGATCAGCGGCAGCCCCATCACTCCGCCGCGCTCCTCGAGCGTCTCGGCCAGGGCGCGGAGGTCGATCCACAGGTTGTTCGTGTTGTAGTAGCGCCAGTGCCCGTAGTCGCGGAAGGACTCCTCGTCCTCGGGCGGCGTCTGGGCCGTTTCGCGCAGCACGAGCTGGCCGTCCTCCCGCCGGCGCGCGATGTGGCCGCCCTTGCGGTCGGCCTCGGTCCCCTCCACGACCTCCATCAGGAACGGGATCTTCTCGCTCGCGATGTGGCTGGCGATGCGCGGATCGAACGACGCGCCGAGGTTGTCGGAGTTCGAGATCATCGCGTAGTCAAAGCCGCGGTCGAGCAGGGCCGAGAGCATCCCCGAGCGCCTGAGCGCGCCGTAGATGTCACCGTGCCCGGGCGGACACCACTCGAGCGCGGGGGCCTGCGGCCAGCTCACCGGGGTCAGCGACTCGGCCTCGAGCTTGGGAATCATGCTCTGCAGGAAGTCGAGCGGGAGCTCATCGGTCGCCAGCTCGGGATGGTCCTCGAGCGCCGCGAGCGTCTCCTCGCGGGTCGCGTCACTGTTCATCAGCACGAGCGGCAGGCGGATGCCGTGCCCCCGGCGCAGCGCCATCACCTGACCGATGATGATCTCCAGGAACGACCGCCCGTCCCGCGCCTCGATCAGCGACTTGGGGCGCTGGAGCCCCATCGTCGTGGCCAGGCCGCCGTTGAGCTTGATCGTCACGAACCGATCGAGCGCCGCCGGGTCGTCAGGCGGCTCGAGCTCGGTCAGCGCGTGCACCGTGCCGGCCGGCTCGAGCGTCGCGGTCGGGATCATCGCCTCCTCGCCGGCCACGAGCCGCTCGAACGCGCTGCGGAAGCTCGCGATCGCCTCCTCGCCCTGGCCATCGGCGCGCATCTTCTCCTCGGATGCCCTCAGTCTGTCGTCGTTCATGCCATGGATTGTGCCGTGTCGCGACGGCCCGCGACGTGAAAGGATGAAGAACAATGGAGCACCGGCAGATCCAGCGCCTGGGGCGCGAGGTGAGCGTGGTCGGTCTCGGCACGTGGCAACTCGGCGCCGATTGGGGCTCGGTCGATCCCAGCGACGCCCACGGGACGCTCGAAGCGGCCGTCGCGGCCGGGATCACGTTCTTCGACACCGCCGACGCCTACGGCGACGGCCGCAGCGAGCAGTTCTGCGGCGAGCTTCACCGCAACCACCCCGAGGTGTTCGTCGCCACAAAGATGGGCCGTCGGGTCGAGCAGATCACCGAGAATTACAACCGGGCCGCGTTCCTGGCCTGGAACGACCGCTCCCGCCAGAACCTCGGAATGGGCACGCTCGACCTCGTACAACTGCACTGCCCACCCGACGGCGTCTACGCCAACGACGCCGCGTTCGACGCGCTGGACGAGATGGTCTCAGACGGGCGGATCGCCGCCTACGGCGTCTCGGTCGAGACCTGTGCACAGGCCCTCGCTGCGATCTCGCGCCCCGGCGTGGCCACGGTTCAGATCATCCTCAACTGCCTGCGCCTCAAGCCGCTCGACGAGGTGTTGCCGGCGGCGCGTGAGGCGGGGGTGGGGATCATCGCCCGGGTCCCGCTCGCCTCGGGCCTGCTCTCCGGCCGCTACGACGAGAACACGACCTTCGCTCCCGACGACCACCGCAGCTACAACCGCCACGGAGAGGCATTCGACGTCGGCGAGACGTTCTCGGGCGTCCCCTTCGAGATCGGCCTCGACGCGGTCCGCGAGCTGCGCGGGCTTGTCGGCGACGAGGTTCCGCTGGCGCGGTTCGCGCTGCGCTGGGTGATCGACCAGCCCGGCGTGAGCACCGTGATCCCGGGCGCGCGCAATCCCGAGCAGGTCCGCGGCAACGCGGCCGCCGACTCCCTGCCGCCACTCTCGCAGGACCAGATCGCCGGCGTCCGCGACGTCTACGACCGGCTCATTCGCGAGCACGTCCACGATCGCTGGTGATCGCGCCGGCGATCACCGAAAGCGCCGGCTCATGGTCTCGCCGCGCCACTGTCAGGCTCAGCCGACGCGGCTCAGGGTCCCAGGTGAGCTCGAAAAAGGGACAACAACGCCGCTCGGTGTCGATCAGTCGCCTGATCTGGTCGTCGCTGGTCGCCGGACCGACTTCCACGACGACGCTCCTCGGGCCATGCTCGATCAGTCTCCCGCCCTCGCCCGCACGTCGGTAGCGCTCGAGCTGCTCGTCCAGCTCGGCGGCGGCCAGCGAGCAGGAGGCCATGGGGAGCTCGTTCATCTTGTTAAGAGTACGGACGATGTCCGTTCTGCTTTCTCCGTCTGAGCTGTCCGCCCGGCTCGGCCGGGTGACCGTCCTCGACGTCCGGTGGGAGCTGCCCGGCGGCGCCGACCGCGCGGGCTATGAGCGGGGCCACGTGCCCGGCGCCGCCTTCGTCGACCTCGATCAGTCGCTCGCGGCGCGGCCGGGGTCTGGTGGACGCCACCCGCTCCCCGAGGCGGCCCAGTTCGGCGCGGCGATGCGGACGGTGGGAGTGTCCGCGGGGCGCGGCGTCGTGGTGTATGACGGCGGGATCTCGGCGGCGGCCGCACGCGCGTGGTGGCTGCTGCGCTACTTCGGCCACCCGGACGTACGCGTCCTCGACGGGGGCCTGCGGGCGTGGACGCAGGCCGGCCTCGCCCTTGGAGACGGGATCCGCCCCGTTGGCGCCGGGTGATTTCGAGCCCCGCAGCGGCGGGATGGCATTGGTGGACGCCGGCGGCGCGGCCGCCGTGGCCGAGCGCGGCGTGCTGATCGATGCCCGCGCGCCCGAGCGCTTCCGCGGCGAGCACGAGCCGATCGATCCCGTCGCCGGACACGTCCCCGGCGCCGTCAACCGGCCGACGACGCTCAACGTCGACACCTCCGGCCGCTTCCTCGACCGCGCCTTGCTCCGAGACGCGTTCGCCGCGCTCGGGGTCCGCGACGGCGTCGAGGTCGCCACCTACTGCGGCTCGGGGGTGACCGCGGCGCACGAGGTCCTTGCGCTCGAGCTCGCCGGCTTCCCAGCCGCGCTCTACGCCGGCTCGTGGAGCGAGTGGATCACCGATCCGGGGCGACCGGTGGCCCGGGGGGAATGAGCGTGTCGACCGCCTCCTCCAGCACCCCCTGCCCCTCGAGGAAGTCGACCACCGTGTAGCGCGCCCGCAGCCGGCCGCCGAAGCGAAACGCCGCCCGCAGCATCTCCGCGTCGATCTCGAGCCAGCCCGGCTCGGCCGGGATGCCGGCCGCATCGAGCGCGCGCTCCACGGCGTCGAAGCGCACGAGCTCGGGCGCGAGCGCACGGCGCACATGCGCCCAGTCGCCCACCATCCCGCGCTCGACGAACCGCTGCTTCTCCTGCACGGCGGCGACGATCTCCTCGGGCACGGGGTCGCCGAGCCATCGGCGGGCCTCGGGACCGAGCGGCTCCGATACCGAGACCGCGGGGGCCAGCCGGCGCACGCCGCCATCGAGGCCGTAGGCGAACCGCTGCAGCCGGATCGCGAAGCGCGTCGCGTACGCGACCTGGAGCCCGTGCGACCCGTGTGCGCGCCGGCCCAGCGCCCCCTGCAGGTCCCAGAAGTGCGAGGCGTGATGCTCGCAGCCGCTGGCCGGACGCGAGTTGCCCGCGATCGCCATCGCGATCCCCGACTCGATCAGGCCCTCGAGCAGCGCCCGGGCGCCTCCCGAATCGCCGGCCAGAATCGCCTCTGCGTTCGCGGCGGCGAACGACAGCGGCCCGAGCATCCGGTCCGCCGCCGCGGATGAGAACTGCTCGCCGTAGAGCAGGTGCGCGGCCAGCCAGTCCACCCGCGCTGTCGCCTTGCCCAGGAGGTCCCCGACGCCCGCTCGCGTCAGCTCGGTCGGGGCGCGGGCCACGACCTCGGGGTCGGCGAAGATCGCCGTCGGCGCCCGCGCCGGGTAGGTGACCTTCACCCCGCGGATCTGCATCGCGGCCACCGTCGACGCGTAGCCGTCCATCGAGGCGGCCGTGGGCACGGAGATGAAGTCGCGACCGGAGATCTGGGACGCGTAGCGCGCGATGTCCGTGATCACGCCGGACCCGACGGCGATCGGGGTCGTGTCCGGACCGAGCGCCGCGCGGACCCGCTCCGCCTCCTCGATCCCGGCGACGAGCCCGGATCGCTGATCGAAGACGAAGGCGCCAGCGCCGGGGCCGAGCGCTTCCATCACCTGCTCGCCCGCCGCCTCCCGCGTGTTTGCGTCCATCACAACGAGGACGTCGGCCGGCGCGTGCTCGGTCAGCCGTGCCCACGCCTCAGGGCCGACGGCGACCAGCGTCAAGGCTGCCCGTAGTAGGCCTGGGGGCCGTGCTTGCGCTCGTAGTGCTTCGCCCGGACGTGCTCGTCGAGCGGCGACGCACCGGGTTCGAGCAGCGTCGTCAGCAACGCCATCTTCGCCACCTGCTCGAGCGTGACCGCGTTCTCGACCGCCTTCGCCGGCGTGCCGCTCCAGCAGAACGGAGCGTGTCCGCGGACGAGCACGCATGGCAGCTCGCTGGCTCCGCGCTTGGCCACCGTCTCGATGATCACGGTCCCCGTGCGCCCCTCGTAGTCGTCGCGCACCTCCTCCGGCGTGAGCTGCCGCGTCACCGGGATCGGATGCGCGCACAGGTCCGCGTGAGTCGTGCCGAGCAGCGGGATCTCGCGGCCGGACTGGGCCCACGCCGTCGCCCAGGTCGAGTGGGTGTGGACGATCCCGCCGATCTGGTCGAACGCGCGGTAGAGCGCCAGGTGCGTGGGCGTGTCGGTTGAGGGCCGTCGCTCGCCCTCGATCACCCTCCCGTCAAGGTCGACGACCACCATGTCCGACGCCCGCATCGCGTCGTAGGCGACCCCGCTCGGCTTGATCACGACCAGCCCGGACGAGCGGTCGATCCCGCTCACGTTGCCCCAGGTCAGCGTGACCAGGCCGTGCGCGGGGAGCGCCAGATTCGCCGCGAGCACCTCCTCGCGTAGCGCATCCAGGGCCTCCGGCAACTAGATCTCCTCGTATTCGAGGTCGAGGAGCTCGGCCAGGCGACGCCACCGGCCGGCGTGGTCGCCGAGGTTGGTGACGAAGTGGTGGGGGGCGCCGAGCGCGAGCCACTCGTCCATGAACGATTCCATGCCGCGCTCGGGCCGGAGATGGAAGTAGTGCATCTCCACCTTCGGCAGCTCGATCGTGTCGAGCACCTCGCCGCGCCCGACGACCAGGCGGTAGAACTCGCCCTCGAGTGGGACGAGCGCCGCGGTCGTGGCGACGCCAGGCTCGGCCGAGAACACCGGGGTCGGTGGGTTGTCGAGCCGGCCGATCCCGAGTGGTCGATCGATCAGGCGCACAGGCCGGTCGCCGCGCGCGAGCTTCCAGTTGCCCTCGCCCATGTGGCTGATCAGGATCGAGTCGAGCTCCCAGTCCATCGCATACATCTCGCTGAAGTGGGCATCGCCGATCATCGTCTGGGCGGCGCACATCAGCGCGGCGGTGTTCGTGTCGCCCTCGGCCGCGTAGCCGTAACCGTCGGCCATCAGGTCCGACGCGGCGAGCAGCGGCAGCTGCTTGAAGCGCCCGTCGCCGCCGATCGAGTCGAAGTGGAACGAGAACGCGCGGTAGTCGCCGTCGCTGAGCATCGCGCGCAGCGCGCACTCGAGCCGTGCCGCGTACTCGTGCCGCTCGCGCGGGAGGTCGGAGGCCACCTCGAACACCTCGGCGTGGCGGGCCAGCACCGCCTCGACGTCGGCATCGGACACCTCCTCAACGCGCTTCACCAGCGCCCCGAGATCCTCGCTCACGATCGTCGGCCCGATCCTCCGCAGCATCGCCGGCGGGTCGTAGCGGATGTCCCCCATCCCGTTCATCGGGTAGCCGAGCAGTGCGATCCTTGCCCGCTTGAGCGCCGTGACGGCCTGCGCGGCACGGGCCCAATCCTCGAACGCCGCGGCAAACTCTCCGGAGCGCCAGTCGCCGGTGATGACCGAGAACGGGACCCCGGAACGGACCAGCGCGTTGGCCTGGTCCTGAGCCCCGTGGATGCCCTGGTTGTAGGTCAGCTCGTCCATCGTCCACTCCGCCGTGATGCTGCGCTCGGGCTGGATGTTGGCCAGCATCAGCGGCACCGGCGTCTCCATCAGCGCGCGGACGGTGCGCATCGCCGGCCCATAGGTGAGCATCACGATCATGATCCCGTCGACGCGGTCCGCCACCAGCTCGCGGGCGATCGATTCGACGTCCTCCTGGTTGCGCGCCGGGCGCGTGAACACGACCTCGGCGGCAGGCGCGAGCTGCTCGGCGACGCGCGAGGCGTACTGCGCCTGGTGGTCGGTGATGCCGGGGATCATGTCGTCGTAGAGCTCCTGCATGATCCCGAGCAACCCGATCCGTGGCCGCTGACTCATGAGGGCCTCCTCTCGGTAGTGCGAATGCGCTTGAGCCCGTGCAGCAGCTCCGCCTCCGTGCGGCCGAGACGCTCATACAGGCTGCGATAGATCTCGTAGACCTCGTCGTAGACCGATTTGGCCTCCGTGTTCGGGCTGTAGCTGCGGGCGAAGCCGGGACGGGTGGCGTCGATCGCACTCGCGATGTCCTGAAAATGTCCGGCCGCGACGGCGCCGAACAGAGCGGCGCCGCGCGCCGGAACCTCGGTCGAGGACGGGACCTTGACGGTGCGCCCGCTCGTATCTGCGATCAGCTGCATCACCAATGGGCTGCGCTCGGCGATGCCGCCGCAGGCCACGATCTCGGGCAGCTCGAGACCGTGCTCCTCGAAGTTGTCCATGATCCGCCGGTTGCCGAAGGCGATGGATTCGAGCAGCGCGCGGTAGATCTCGGCCGGCGTGCTGTGGAGCGTGAGCCCGCAGATCACGCCGGTGAGGTCCGCGTCAGCGAGGATCGTGCGGTTTCCGTTCCACCAGTCGAGGGCCACCAGCCCCGTCCGCCCCGGGCCGAGCCGCGACGCGGCATCCTCGAGCTCGCCGTACGACGGGCCTGCGAGCGTGTCCACGAACCACGCGAGCATGTCACCAACTGCGACCTGACCCGCCTCGTACCCGTACATGCCGGGGAGGATCCCGTCCCGCACTACGCCGGTGATCCCGGGCAGCCGCACCTCGCGCGGGTCGATGACCATGTCGCAGATCGAGGTTCCGACAACCATCACGTAGGTCCCAGCCTGCTCGACGCCCGCTCCGGGCAGGGAGACGAACGAGTCCACGTTCCCAACCGCGACCGCGACCGACTCCGGGAGCCCGATCGCCTCGGCAGCCTGCGCCGTCAGCGGTCCCGCACGCGTGCCCAGGGGCACGAACGTGCGGCCGAGCTTCTCCCCGGGTGTGTCGAACCCTGGATACGCGGCCTCGAAGTAGTCCCGGGACGGCAGCCCATCGTCAGGCGACCACATGGCTTTGTATCCGGCTGTGCAGCTCTGCCGGATCTCCCTCCCGGTCAGCCACCACACGATCCAATCCGTCGCCTCGATGAACGCGTACGCCTCGTCGTAGATCTCGCGGTCCTCGAGCCACAGCTCGATCAGCTTCGGGAAGTACCACTCGGAGGAGATGCGCCCCCCGTAGCGCGAGAGGAACTCCTCCCCACGCTCCAGCGCCACCTCGTTCAGCCGGTCGGCCACCGGCTGCGCGGCGTGGTGCTTCCACAGCTTCGGCCACGCGTGCGGGCGTGCGCGCCAGTGCTTGTACTTGCACAGCGGGATCCCCTCGGAGTCGACCGGCAGCACCGTGCAGGAGGTGAAGTCCACGCCGATACCGACGACTTCTGACGCATCGACCGACGCCTCCGCGATCACGTATGCGATCGCGTTCTCGAGCACGGTCACCCAGTCGTCGGGATCCTGGAGCGCCCAGTCCGGCCCCAGCCGCTCACCGCCAGCGGGCAGCTCGCGGTCGATCACGGCGTGTGGATAGGGCACGACGCCGACGGCGAGCTCATCTCCGCTCGAGAGGTCGAGCAGCAGTGCCCGCCCCGATTCGGTACCGAAGTCGACGCCGATCGAGTACGCGCTCACTGGGGGGCCGGCGGAGCGGCATCTGCGGGCTTGCCGCCGGGGGCGTCCCCGTTGCCTGCTCGTGCGGCGAGCCGAGCCCGCCGGTACTCCTCCACCACGATCTCGTTGAGCTCGTCGACGCTGGTCTCGGCGGTCGGCTTGTCCAGCGCGATCACCCCGTCCTGGATGAGGCTGACGCGATCGCAGGCCTGGAAGACGTGAACGTAGTTGTGGAGGATCATGATGACCGAGACGTTGCCCTCTTCCTTAAGGCGCGCGATCAGGTCGAGGATCATCCCGCCCTCCTTGGCGCCCATCGCCGCCAGCGGCTCGTCCAGGAGGAGGATGTCGGCGTCGCCCGACACTGTGCGAGCGACGGCAATGGCTTGCCGCTGGCCGCCGGAGAGACGGGCCACCGGAACGTCGATCCTCGGGATGTTGATCCCGATCTCGTCCAGCGCCTTGCGCGCCGCGCGCTTCATCCGTGCGTTATTGAGCAGGGGGATCGGCCGGAACACGTCCTCGCGGCGCAGGAACAGGTTGTGATAGACGGACAGCTGGTCGACCAGCGCGAGGTCTTGAAAGACGGTGTCGATACCGTGGCGGCGGGCGTCGATCACGCTCTTGGGCTCAAAGGTTTCGCCCTTGAGCCACATAGTGCCGGAGTCCTGCTTCTGGAAGCCGCACAGGATCTTGATCAGCGTCGACTTGCCCGCGCCATTGTCTCCGAGCAGGCCCAACACCTCCCCCTTTCGGAGGTGGAGGTTGACGTCTCGCAGCGCGGTGGTTGGGCCAAACCGTTTGGCGACGTGCTCGACGCGCAGGACGTCGTCCTCCGCGGAGACCGGGCCGACGATTCGTTCCTTGGTGATTGTCTCGTCAGGCACGCCCGGACCCCGTTCGCACCCGCCGCACGACGACATTCAACGTCATCGCGATGATGATCGCCAAGCCGAGGTAGAGATCCAGGTAATTCGCGCTCACGCCCTTGATCGTCAGCCCCTCGGTCAGGAGCCCCAGGAACAGCGCCCCGATCAGGGCGCCGACGACCGTACCGTCGCCGCCGGTCATCAGCGTGCCGCCGACGATCACCGCCGCGACCACCTGAAGCAGCAACGTGTTGGACCCGGACGGATCGGGAGTCGCCGTGGTCACCCGGACCACCTCGAGAACCCCGCAGAACCCGGCCATAAGCGCGGCCAGCACGAAGTTGCGCACCACGATCTGACGCGTCCGGATGCCGGCCTCGGCGGCGCCCAGCCGGTTACCGCCGGTGGAGACCGTGTACAGCCCCCATCGGGTGAACGAGAGGACCACCTGTAACAGGATCACGAGCGCGACCGCCCAGATCAGCTCCGAGTACGTGCCCCCGCCGAAGATCTTCGAGAACGTGGTGGCCGTCCCGCTGATGTTCGTGCCCGGTACCTGGATAGGCGTCGCGTGCGAGATCACCAGGGTTAACCCATCCAAGGTGAACAACATCCCCAGGGTCGCGACGAACGACGCGATGCCGACGTAGGCGACGAAGAACCCGTTGATCGCGCCCAGCAGCATCGCGACCACCAGCGCCAGGATGAGGCTTGGGTAGAGCCCAATCCCCGTCCCGTGGAGCTTGCCCCAGATGAACGGCGTGAACAGGTAGACGGCGCCGACCGACAGGTCGATCTCGCCCAGGATCATCACGAACACCTCGCCGGCGGCGATGATCGCGACCGGGGCGAAGTACGGCAGCAGCGACTTGAACGTGTCGCCCTTGGCAAAGTTGCTGGTGGTCGCCGCGAAGTAAATGAACGTCACCAGCGTGACGACGATGATGCTGCCCTCGCGGAGGGTCAGGAAGCCTCTGGCAGCTCCCCACAGAGTGTTGCCAAGGGTCCGGCCTGGCGCCGGACCCTTGGGAGATTCAGCCTGCGGACGTTCAGCGTCCGACGTGACAGCCATCAGTAGCTGGACGGCATCGGCATTCCATCCGCCATCCTAGGCGTTAGGACGTCACGACGCCAGGGCTCGTGGCCGTGCCCTCGAACCGGCTCTTCGTGGTGTTGTACGGCTTGACCGTGGTCGAGTCGAGGAACTTCAGACCCGTGTTGACGTCGGCCATGCCGGTCAGCGTCTTGCTGGCGTTGTACAGGTACAGCTCGATGATCGGGAAGAAGCCCTGCAGGTAGGGCTGCTGGTCGATCGTGAACTGGATGTACCCACTGGCAAGCAGGTTCTGCGTGATCGGGGTCAGGTCGTAGCCACCGCCCGAAACCTTGCCCTTCAGGTTGTGTGCCTGGATCGCCTGCGCCACGCCCTGCGTGCTGCCTGCGTCCACGGCGAACATGCCCTTGGTGCTCGAGTGACCGGTGACGTAGGAGTCGATCACGTTCTTCTCCGCCGGGATCGCCGCCCCGGTCGCGACCACGTGGGTCTTGATGCTCGGGTGCGACTTGAGCGTGTCCAGCGCGCCGTCGATCCGCGGCTGGATGTTCAGCGAACCCGGCGTGGCGATAAACAGCGCCACGTCGCCGGACGGAACCAGCGAGGCGATGTGCTCGCCCATCTTCTGGCCGGACACGAACAGGTCCTGACCGATGTAGGCGAGCCGCGGGTTGAGGATCGCCCCGGTCTTTGCGTCGACCGCGTCCGCGTTGTAGGACACGACCGGGATCCCCTTGCTCAACGCCGCCGATGTCGGTGCGTTGAAGGCATGCAGATCGACCAGCGACACGCCGATCCCGTTCACGCCCGCGCTGATCGCGCTGTTCATGGAGTTGACCATCTCGGAGACGTTGCTCGTCTGCGACCCGGTCCACTGATAGCTGCAGCCAAGCAGCTTGCACGCATCCGCCGCGCCGTTCTGGGTCGGCGTGAAGAACGTGTTCGTGGTCACGTGATTGACCAGCGTGAACTTGTAGGACTGGCTCACGCCGAATATGGATGCTGCCGAACTGCTGCTGCCGCTCGCGGCACTGGCGCTGGAGCTCGACTTGCTGCTCCCGCCGCATGCCTCGAGAATCATCGCCGCCATTCCCGCGGCCCCGCCGGTCAGGGCGGTGCGTCGCGTGAGCTGGCGCCACTTCTTGTAAGGCGTGTCGTCCTCTTTGCGCTCATCCCACTCGAGGCGCTCTATCGCGTCCCCGAAGTATTCCTCGCTATCCGACATCCTCACTCCTCTTCTCTGGTCGATAAGGACTGCCGGCGCAACGCTCTCAGAGTCGCGGGGCGTTGTCCACTGAACTTAACCATGCGCAAACCCTTTCATCCGGCGGATTCAGAGTCATGAGCGCAGGCCACGGCATGCCGACGAGTAGTTACTACGGATCGCGCAGATTTGCCCCTCGAGCGCCGTCCACGGGCGAGGCATTTCAGACCCAATGTGCTCTCCGGCCATCCACGCGAGATCACGCGATGTTAGCGATCACACGTTAGGAGTGTCAACGCTTCGTGAACGGCTGGGGCGTTGAGGCACGTCGGTGCTCGCTCGAACCATCAACTGGGTCTGCACGCGGGAGCCCGCTGACAGCCGCTCCCCCGTCTCGATCGTCCGCAGCAGAAGATGCAGGCTCCGCCTTCCCATCTCGTCGAAGTCCTGGCGGACCGTCGTCAGCGGCGGCGTGAAGTACGGGGCCTCCGGCACGTCGTCGAAACCGACCACGCTGACCTCTCGCGGGATCTCCCGTCCCGCCTCGTTCATCGCGCGAAGCACGCCGAGCGCCATCTGGTCGTTGGCCACGAAGATGGCCGTGACCCGCTTCTCGGCGCTGAGGCGCCGACCGAGGTCGTATCCGGAGCGCGCGCTCCAGTCGCCGAGCAGTGGTGGCGGGGGCTCGATCCCGGCGCGCTCCAGGGTCGTCCGCCACCCCTGCTGCCGCTGGCGCGACTCCAGGAAGTCCGCGGGGCCGGAGATGTGCCACACGTTCTCGTGGCCGAGATCGAGCAGATGCTGGGTGGCGCTGGCCGCCCCCGCGACCTGATCTACCGCCACCACCGGGACCACGTCGTCATCGTCGGGCCCGGCCTCGACCGCCACCAGCGGCACCGCCGAGGGCGCGTGCAGCACCGCGTCCGCGGCGTCGTCGAACGGCGCGATCACGAGCACGCCGTCGACCCCCTGGCGGCGCAGCCGCTCCACCGCGTCGGCAACCGAGTGGCGGTCGAGCGCCTTGAGACTCGCCACGATGATGAAGTAGCCCGCCTCGTGCGCGGCGCGCTCGATGCCCAGCAGCGTCGACGCGGGGCCGTAGAGCGTCGTGTCGAAGCTGACCACGCCGAGCATGTTCGAGCGGCCGGTGACCAGCGCGCGAGCGACCGGGTTCGGGCGGTAGCCCAGCTCCCGCATCGCCGCCAGCACGCGCTCGCGCGTCTCGGGACGGACGTGCGGGCTCCCATTGATCACGCGCGAGACCGTCTGGTGCGAGACGCCGGCCCGTTTACCCACGTCCGACATGACCACCGCGCGCGGACGGCCGGTCCGGCTCTTGTCGTCCGAGGCGTGCATCAAGCCCTCTCCTTCGAGCGGCGATGTTATCGCTAACTCAGTACTTCCCCGCCGCGCTTGCGCGGACAAGCGCGGTTCTCGGCCGGCCCGATCGGAGCTACAAGTAGGGCCATGGGAACAGCACGCGAGCTCTCGCACGAGACCTGGGACGAATACCTGGATGCCGTGAGCCGGGAGTTGCTCGATTCGCAGGTCTCGATCGAGCTCGACGACGGGCATCGCGCCGATGAGGCTCTCGCCTTCAGGGCCCTCACCTATGACCCGCTCGGCGACGTGATCGAGCTGTCCGCGGCGCGGGGCGACGGCGCCTCCCCCGACCTCGTTCGACACGTGGTGCCGCACCCGCTGCGGGTCGCGGTCGACTCGGACACGATGCTCGCCCCGATGACGATCGCGCTCGACGGCGCCGATGGCCACCGCACCCTGGTCCGGTTCGTGCGCGAGCGCGAATCTGCGGACTTCCTCTGATCTCCCGGATCTGCGGATTTATCCCGATTGGGCCGCGGGAAACGGCCGATGACGCAACCGCCCGGCCGGTGTATTGGTGTATCCCGGAGATCCAGGAATGTCATCCCTGCCCTCAACCATCGAGCTCAGGGCCGTCGGGGCGTCAATCACGCTGCGCGACGGTTCGGAGATCCGCGTCCGCCAGGGCCACGGCGAGGACAAAGATCTCCTTCTGCGCGGGTTCGAGCGGCTGAGCGAAGAATCGCGCTACCGGCGCTTCCTGGCTCCGATGCCCAAGCTGTCGGAGCCGATGATCGCCTACCTGACGACAATCGACCACCACGATCACGAGGCCCTGATCGCCCTCGATGCCGAGACCAGCGAGGGCATCGGCGTGGCTCGATACGTACGCAACCCGTCGCGGCCGCATACGGCGGAGGTCGCCGTCACCGTGATCGACGAGTGGCAGGGACGCGGCGTCGGCACGATCCTCCTCGAGTTGATCGGCTCGCGGGCCCGCGACGAGGGCATCGACACGTTCACCGCGATGGCACTGGCGACGAACACCGAGATGTTGGAGGTGCTCGAGGCGCTCGGCCCGGTCGAGATCGTAGATCGCGAATCGGGCACGGTGCAGGTGGAGGCACCCGTGGCACGGACCGGGCTCTCGCCTGTACTCAAGAAGCTGCTGAGGACGGCCGCCCAGTACACGGCCGCAGAGCCGGGAGAAGTGATGCCGCGTGGGGGCGCCACGTAAGATCAGCTCACACTGCCGATCGGCGACCAAGGAGGAGCGATGAAGACGAGCCTCGGCATCTGGGCCTTCGGTCCGATGATCACGCGGTTCGTGCCCGGGGGCTACCAGCCCGAGCACAGCTACGACCCCGAGCCGGTGGCCGAGAAGGTCCACCGCGCCGTCGACGGTCTGGGGGATCTGATCGACGGCTACGAGTTCCACTACCCGAACGAGCTCTCCCCCGCCAACCTCGACGAGGTCAAGGCCGCACTTGGGCCGGACCACGACGTCTACTGCATCGCGGGCGGCCTGCACCTCGACCCGCGCTTCGGCCGCGGCGGTCTGGTCAACCCGGACCCGGGCGTGCGCGCCGAGGCGCAGCGGATCGTGCGCGAGGCGGCCGAGTTCGCCGGCACGCTCGGCGCCAACCTGATCATCTGGCCAGGTGGCGAGGGCTACAACTATCCGTTCCAGACGCCCTACGTCGACTCCTGGCGGTGGCTGATCGAGGGCATCGGCGAGGCGGCCGGGATCTGCAAGCAGCACGGGGTCAAGCTGTTCCTCGAGCACAAGAACTCCGAGCCGGCGATGAAGATCCTGATGCGGAACATCGGGATGTGCCTGTTCGTGGTCCACAAGCTCCGCGATCTCGGCCACGACAACGTGCAGATCAACATGGACTGGCAGCACCTGATCATGAACGGCGAGCACCTCCCGGAGTACGCGGCCCTGCTCGCGTCCGAGGGTCTGCTCGGCCACCAGCACGGGAACTCAGGCTGGGGCATCACCGACGACGACAACATGGTCGGCGCAACGGCGTTCATGGAGACGCTCGAGCTCGCGCTCGAGCTGCGCCGCTGCGGGTACGGCTCCGCGGGCGAGCGGCTCGGGTTCGACCTCTACCCGTACACCGAGGATCAGGTCGGGGCGGTCAGGCGCTCGATCATCCAGTGGCGCTTCATCGACGGGATCGCGGGCAAGATCGACGAGCCGGCGCTGCGCGAGGCGCAACAGCGCAAGGACGCCATCCGGGCCTACGAGCTCGTCTACGCGGCGCTCGGTGCGTGAAGCCCTCGTAGGCATCGACGTCGGCACCTCGGGCGTCAAGGGGCTCGCGGTCGGGCAGGACGGCGCCGTGCTCGCGATCGCCGAGGCCGGCTATTCCCTGTCGACGCCGCGGCCCGGCTGGGCCGAGCAGGACCCGGCCGACTGGTGGGCCGCCACCGAGAGCGTCCTCGCCGACCTGCGGGCCGCCGCGGGCGCTCCGGCCGGGATCGGACTCAGCGGGCAGATGCACGGGCTGGTCGTGCTCGACGACGCCGGCGAGGTGCTGCGGCCGGCAATCCTCTGGAACGATCAGCGAACGGCGGCCGAGTGCGCGGAGATCGAGGCTACCGTGGGGCTCGAGCGCCTGATCGAGTTGACCGGCAACCGCGCCCTGCCCGGCTTCACGGCGCCCAAGCTCGTGTGGCTGCGGCGCCACGAGCCCGATGTGTACGCGCGCGTCTCGCGTGTGATGCTGCCCAAGGACTACGTGCGCCTGCGGCTCACGGGTGAGCACGCGACCGATGTCTCGGACGCCTCCGGGACCCTGCTTCTGAACGTCGCTCAGCGGAGCTGGAGCGAGGAGGTTCTATCCGCTCTGGAGATCGAGCCGGGCTGGCTGCCGTCGCTGCTCGAGAGTCCGTCGGTCTCGGGCCATTCGCCCGATGGCGTCCCGGTCGCGGCGGGGGCGGGCGACCAGGCCGCCGGCGCCCTCGGGGTCGGCGTCGATCGCCCCGGGCCGGCGTCGATCGTGCTGGGCACCTCCGGCGTCGTCTTCGCCGCGCTCGAGCGCTATAAGGCCGATCCCGAGGCGCGCGTCCACGCCTTCTGCCACGCCGTGCCCGGGGCCTGGCACGCAATGGGCGTGATGCTCTCCGCGGCCGGCTCGCTGCGCTGGCTCCGCGACACGGCGGCGCCCGGCGTCAGCTACGACGCTCTGCTGGACGAGGCCGCGGCCTGGGGCGCGGGAACCGAGGGGCTGACCTTCCTCCCTTACCTGGTCGGCGAGCGGACGCCCCACGCCGACCCCGACGCGCGGGGTGCGTTCGTCGGGCTGAGTGTCCGCCACGATCGCGGCGCGCTGACGCGCGCGGTTCTCGAGGGGGTCGCCTACGGCCTGCGCGACTCGCTCGATCTTGTCGCTGAGCTAGGCGGCCGGCTCGAGTTCGGGCGCGTGTCGGGCGGCGGGGCCCGCAGCGAGGAGTGGCTACGGATCGTGGCCTCGGTGCTCGAGCTCCCGCTCCAGCGCGTCGCCGTCGACGAGGGCGCGGCCTTCGGCGCGGCGCTCCTCGGCGGCGTCGCCGCCGGCGTGTGGCCGGACGTGGCCTCGGCGGTGTCGGCGACGGTCCGCGGCGGCGAGACGATCGAGCCGGTGAGCGATTGGGTGGAGGAATACCGGGCCGGGCGCGAGCGCTTCCGCGCGCTCTACCCCGCGCTCAAGGGCGTCGCGTAGGCGCCGGCGCTCAGAGCGTCACGACGCCGGCGCTGCTGGCGGCGTCGTATAGCGCGGCGATCGCCCGGGCCTGACCGATCGCGTCGTCGCGGCCGAGCAGCGGCTCCTGCTCGCCGCGGATCGCCGCCGACATGTTCTCGGCCTCGAGCATGTAGGGGTCGATCACCTCGCACTGAATCCGCTCGACGCCGTCGGATCGCCGCAGCTCGATCACCGGCTCGCGGCAGTGCCAAGGGTCATCGAGGAAAAGCGAACCCTGGTCGCCGACGACCTCGAGATCGTCGCGGGACGAGAGCGCCAGCCCGCAGTCGAAGTGGGCCAGCACATCGCCCGAGAAACGCAGCGTGCCGGTGAGGGCGACGTCGACGCCGCCGCCACCGAGCACCTGCTCGGCGCTCACACGCTCGGGCTCCCCCGCGAGCAGGCGCGAGCCGCTCACGCAGTAGGAACCGACGTCCATCAGCCCGCCGCCGTCGAGCCCCGGGTTCAGGCGCACGTCGGCGGAATCGCCGGCGACGAACGTGAATGCGCTGCGGATCATCATCACGCGGCCGACGGCCCCGTCCGCCACAAGCTCCACCAACTTGCGCGTCTGCGGGGTGTGCCGGAACATGAACGCCTCCATCAGCAGCCGGTCGGCGGCGTCGGCGGCATCGAACGCGCGCTCGACCTCCGACACCCGGCGGCTCAGCGGCTTCTCACAGAGCACGTGCTTGCCCGCCTCGAGCGCCCTCACCGCCCACTCGACGTGCAGCGAGTTGGGTAGCGAGATGTAGACGACCTCCACCTCGGGGTCCTCGAGCAGCGCTTCGTAGCTCCCGTGCGCGCGCTCGATCTCGTTCTCGCGCGCATGGCGCTCGGCCTTGGCCGCGTCCCGGCTCGCCACGGCGACGACCCGAAGCTGATCCGACTGTCGCGCGCCGGCGAGAAACTGTCGGTTGATCCCCGCGGTCGACAGGATTCCCCACTTGACTGGCATGCGCGTTCACCCTACCCGGTGGGCACCGGGCGGCCAAGCCCTCAGGCCGCGCCCGGCCGATCCCTTCAACGCCTCGACGAGGACTGAGCCTGCATAGACTGCCCCCCTTGCCCAGCGACATCACCGCGTTCGGCCCCGGACGCGTCAACCTGATCGGAGAGCACACCGATTACAACGACGGCCTGGCGCTCCCGTTCGCGATCGGCGAGGGCGTGACCGTCCGCGCGTCGCCGCTACCGGAGCGCCGAGTGGAGGCGGTAGCGCTCGATCTCGGCCAGCAGGATGAGTTCGATCTCGACGCTCCGCCCCGCGTCCACGGCTGGCGCGCGTTCGTCCGCGGGGCCGTGGCGGAGCTCTCGGCCGCCGGCGTCCCGCTGAAGGGAGCCCGCCTCGAGATCAGCGGGTCGGTCCCCCGCGGCGCTGGGCTGTCCTCATCTGCGGCCCTCGAGGTCGCGCTGGCCGTCGCGCTCGTGGCGATCGCCGATGAGCGCGAGCCGGACCGGATCGAGCTGGCGAAGATCTGCTCGCGGGTGGAGAACGAGTGGGTGGGCGCTCGGACTGGGCTGCTCGATCAGATCGCCTCCCTGTTCGGCGAGCGCGAGCGCGCCCTGCGGGTCGACTTCCGCTCGCTCGATGTCGAGCCGGTGCGGCTCGAGCTCGGCGACCACCGGCTGGTGACACTCGACTCCGGCGAGCACCACAACATCGCGGCGTCTGCGTACAACCAGCGCCGCGCCGAGTGCGCGGCCGCCTGCGCGGAGCTCGGAATTGCGACCCTGCGCGACGCGACGCTCGAGATGGCCGACGGCCTGCCCTCGCCGCTGGCCGAGCGGGCGCGCCATGTGATCACCGAGAACGTCCGCGTCGAGCAGGCGGTCGATGCGCTCTCACGCCGCGACCTGACCGAGCTCGGCGCGCTCCTCAACGCCTCGCACGCAAGCCTGCGCGACTGCTACGACGTCTCCACCCCCGCGGTGGAGGCCGCGGTCGACCGGCTCCGCGCCGCGGGGGCGATCGGAGCCCGGATCATCGGTGGCGGCTTCGGGGGGCACGTGCTCGGGCTGCTGCCCGGCGATGCCGAGGCACCCAGCGAGGCGACCGAAGTGCGGCCCGGTCCCGGCGCGAGGCTCATCGACCGATGACCGCGCCGGTGCTGGTCGGCGACCGCGGTCTGGCGCCCGAGGGCGTGATCGCCGTTGCGCGCAGCGATGCAACGGCTGCGCTCACCCCGGCCGCTGTGGCGGCGATGGAGCAGGGCGCAGCCGTGGTGGATGCCCTGACCGGCTCGGGCGAGCCCGCCTACGGCGTGTCGACCGGGTTCGGCTCGCTCGCGACAGTCCGCATCCCCGAGGACCGCCGCGCCGAGCTGCAACGCGCGCTGATCCGCTCGCACGCGACCGGGATGGGGCCGCCGGTTGAGCGCGAGGTGGTCAGGGCGATGATGCTCCTGCGCGTGCGGACGCTGGCCATGGGGCAGTCCGGCGCCCGTCCGCTCCTCGCCGAGCGGATGCTGGCGATACTCGATGCGGGTCTGACCCCGGTCGTCCCGGAGTACGGCTCGCTCGGCGCCAGCGGCGATCTGGCGCCGCTCGCCCACTGCGCGCTCGCGCTGATCGGCGAGGGCGAGGTCGACGACCGCGACGGCGTGCGGCGCGACACCGCCTCCGCACTGGCGGCAGCCGGAATCGAGCCCGTCGAGCTTCGGGCCAAGGAGGGCCTCGCGCTGATCAACGGCACGGACGGAATCCTCGGGATGCTGGTGCTTGCGTGTTCGGATCTGCGGGGGCTGCTGCGAGTGGCCGACGTCTCGGCGGCGATGTCGGTGGAGGCGCTGCTCGGGACCGACCGCGCGTTCGCCGCCGACCTGGTGGGGCTCCGTCCCCAGCCGGGGCAGCAAGAGAGCGCGGAGAACCTGCGGACGCTGCTCGCCGACTCCGAGATCGTGGCCAGCCACCGCCACGGCGATCCGCGGGTGCAGGACGCCTACTCGCTGCGTTGCGCGCCGCAGGTGACCGGCGCGGCGCGGGACGTGCTCGCCTACGCCGACCGGGCGGCCGGCTTCGAGCTCCGCGCGGCGATTGACAACCCGATGGTCCTGCCCGACGGCCGCGTCGAGTCGTGCGGCAACTTCCACGGGGCGCCGCTCGGCTTCGCCTGCGACTTCCTCGCCATCGCCGCGGCCGAGGTCGGCGCGATCGCCGAGCGGCGCACGGACCGGATGCTCGACGCCACCCGCTCGCACGGGCTGCCGCCGTTCCTGGCCGAGGACGCGGGCGTCAATTCCGGGATGATGCTCGCCCACTACGCGCAGGCGGCGATGGTGGCCGAGAACCGGCGCCTCGCCGCCCCGGCGAGCGTCGACTCGCTGCCCACCAGCGCGATGCAGGAGGATCACGTCTCGATGGGCTGGGGCGCGGCGCGCAAGCTGCGCACCGCCGTGGCCAACCTGACCCGGATCCTCGCCGTCGAGGTCACCTGCGCGGCACGGGCCCTCGACCTCAGGGCACCGCTCCGCCCCGCGCCCGGCACGTCCGCCGCGCTCGACGCCGTGCGAGCGCTGGTGGCCGGACCGGGGCCCGACCGCTACATGGCTCCGGAGCTGGCGGCGGTCGAGGACCTGGTGGGAAGCGGCGAGCTTCTGCGCGCCGTCGCAGCCCGGGTCGGCGAGCTGCGGTAGGCGGGGCATCCGTCCACGCCGGGTGCGAACATATGTTCGTGCCAGGCCAGGCGACGATTCTCCACGCCGACCTCGATGCGTTCTACGCGTCGGTCGAGCAGCGAGACGATCCGCGGCTGCGCGGCCGGCCGGTGCTCGTGGGGGCGGGCGTCGTCCTCGCCGCCAGCTACGAGGCCAAGGCGTGCGGCGTCCGGACGGCGATGGGCGGCTCGCAGGCGAGGCGGCTGTGTCCGGAGGCGGTCGTCGTCTCGCCGCGCTTCTCCGCCTACAGCGAGGCGAGCAAGGAGGTGTTCAGAATCTTCGAGGAGACGGCGCCGCTCGTGGAGGGTCTGTCGATCGACGAGGCGTTCCTGGACGTCCGCGGACTCGGCCACATCTCGGGCACGCCGACCGAGATCGCGGTGAAACTTCGGCGTGAGGTCAGCTCCCAGGTCGGGCTACCGATCACCGTGGGCGTGGCGCGCACGAAGTTCCTGGCCAAGGTCGCGAGTGGGGTCGCCAAGCCGGATGGGCTGCTCGTGATCCCCCCGCATGCCGAGATCGCGTTCCTTCACCCCCTGCCGGTCGAACGGCTGTGGGGCGTCGGCCGGGTGACCTCCGGCAAGCTCCGCAGCCGCGGCATCTCGACAGTGCGCGAGGTTGCGCAACTCGAGGAGGAGCGGCTCGTCGCGATGCTCGGCCGGGCTTCGGGCCGCCACCTGCATGCGCTGGCGCACAACCGCGACCCGAGGCCCGTCCAGGTCCGCCGGCGAAGACGGTCGATCGGCGCCCAACGCGCGCTCGGCCGGCGGCGAAGACCCCCGCGGGAGATCGCCGCCTCGCTGACCGGCCTGGTGGACCGGGTGGCCAGGCGGCTGCGGGCCGCCGGCCGGGTATGCCGGACGGTGATCCTGCGCCTGCGCTTCGAGGACTTCTCCCGGGCCACGCGTTCGTACACGATGGCCGAGCCGACCTCGGACACGCACACGATCCTCATGATCGCGATGGCGCTGCTGCGCGCTTCCAGGCCGATGATCGAGCGCCGAGGGATCACGCTGATCGGGATCGCGCTGACGAATCTGGCCGACCAGGGGGCGGTCCAGCTCACGCTTCCCTTCAACCGCTCACCGCAGCTCGACGCCACGATCGACCGCGTCCGGGACCGGTTCGGCTCGGCATCGATCACCCGCGGCGTGCTCGTCGGCCGCGACCCCGGGATCTCGATGCCGATGCTCCCGGATTAGTGTCGCGCGCCCCTCCGCGCCGCCGAACCACGAGCGCCCGGGGCTCTGATGCCCCGGGCGCCGCAGCAACCGGCTCGTGTTCTTGTCGCTACGCGCTCTGCGCGACCGGGACCAGCACCCGCTCGGCCAGGTCGACCAGGCGGTTGGAGTAGCCCCACTCGTTGTCGTACCAGGCGACGATCTTGACCTGCGTGCCGTCGATCACCGAGGTCAGCCCGGCGTCGAACGTCGACGAGTAGGGCGATCCGACGATGTCGGTCGAGACGATCGGGTCCTCGGTGTAGGCGAGGATGCCTTCGAACGCTCCGGTGTCGGCGACGCTCGCCATGGCGGCGTTGACGTCCTCCTTGCTCGTCGCGAACTCGGCCTCGATCGTCAGGTCGACCAGTGAGCCGGTCGGCACGGGCACCCGCACGGCAAAGCCGTTGAGGCGACCCGCGAGCTCGGGGATCACCAGCCCGAGCGCCTTGGCCGCGCCGGTGGAGGTCGGCACGATGTTGATCCCCGCCGCGCGTGCGCGACGGAGGTCCTTGTGCGGGCCGTCAAGCAGGGCCTGATCGGACGTGTAGGCGTGCACGGTCGTCATCAGGCCATGCCGGATCCCGACCGTCTCGTGCAGCACCTTCGCCACGGGCGCCAGGCAGTTGGTCGTGCACGACGCGTTGGAGATGATGTGGTGCTTCTCCGGGGTCGTAGACCTCGTCGAAGTTGACGCCCAGGACGACCGTCGCGTCGGGCGGCTCATCGCCCTTGGCCGGCGCCGAGATGATCACCTTGCGCGCGCCCGCCTCGATGTGCTTCGCCGCCTCCGCACGCGTGCGGAATCGGCCCGTGGACTCGATCACGACGTCGACGCCGAGATCGCTCCACGGCAGCTTGGTCGGATCGGTCTCGGCCAGGGCGAGCACATGCTGGCCGTTGATCATGAGCCCATCGTCGGCGACTTCGACCGAACCGCTGAAGCGGCCGAACACCGAGTCGTACTTGAGCAGATGGGCAAGCGTGTTCGCGTCGACGAGATCGTTGACGGCGACCAACTCGATGTCCGCCTCTCGCTCATACGCGGCGCGGACCAGACACCGGCCCACGCGTCCAAAACCGTTTACAGCTACCCGGACGGACATCAGTACCTCAATTCGTCGATGGTTTGCGCGCTCGGAGCGAGCGCTCGGAGTTGTTCGAGCCCCTCCTCGATCCCAAAGGCCAGCGCCTCGAGGTCGGGGGTCGACTCGCAGTCGGCGTTGATCCCGAACGTGATCACGCCGTTGTAGGAGAAGAGGGCGATGCCGACCGAGTGGTCGGCGGCCAGCGGGACGACCGGGTACAGATCTCGCATCTGCGCCCCGAACGCGTACAGCGGCCGCTGCGGCCCCGGCACGTTCGTGATCGTCACGTTGAACAGGCGCTTGGAGAAGTAGGTCCGCGCCAGCGCAGCGCGAATCACCACGGGCGGGGCCATCGAGGCGAGGTCCATCAGAGCCGTCGGGCCCGTCGGCGGCGTCGCTGGATTTCAGCCGCTTCATGTCCCACACGATCTTGCGCAGCCGCTCGGCCGGGTCGTCCTGCGCGACCGGCAACGCGACGAACAGCGAGGTCACCTGGTTGCCCAGAGCCATCCGCCCCGACTCGTCCCTCAGGTTCATCGGCACCATCGCCCGCAGCCCGCGCTCGGGGAGGCGCTCGCCGCGGCGCTCGAGCAGGCGCCGCAGGCCCGTGGTGCAGGCAGCGAGCACGACGTCGTTGACCGAGGCGTGGAGGTCGCGGCCGATCGCCTTCAGTTCGGCCAACGGCGCACGGAGGACCGCGAACCGCCGGGCCTGGCCGATCGGAACGTTGAGCGACGTGCCCGGCGCGCCGGCGATCCCCTCGCGCACCATCAGGTCGACGAGCGCCCGCGAGCGCCTGAGCGCCTCGCTCGGGTGCACTGCGGCGTGCGCCATGGCGCTCGCAGCGTGCGTGCCGGCTCCGGCGGCCTGCGCGATCGCATCGGGCACATGCAGCATCCCGTCGTCCGTTCGACGAGGTCTCTGACACCTCGGACCCGGCTGCCGCCCGCCGCGCGGACCGCTCCGCAGGCTCGGGCTCGTCGTCGAGGAGCAACTGGACGACGTCGACCGAGCCGACACCGTCGACGAGGCAGTGATGGGTCTTGTGCGCAATCGCCCAGCGCCCACCCTCGAGGCCCTCCACCAGCACGATCTCCCACAGCGGCCGTGAGCGGTCGAGCGGATGCGAGAACATCTCGGCCAGGCAGTCGCACAGCTGTGCGTCGGTGCCAGGCGGAGGCAGGGCGGCGTGGCGAACATGGTTGGCGATCTCGAAGCGCTCGTCGGCGACCCAGTGCGGCCAGGCGAAGCCGCCGGTCCTCGTCGAGGACAGCCGCTGGGAATAGCGCGGCAGCTGCCCGAGCCGAGCGGCGAGCCCCTCGCGCACGGTCTCCAGCGTCGGGGCGCCGCCACCGGGGAGCGGGTCGAAGACCATCGCCCCGCCGATGCTCATCAGGGCGCCGTCGTCAAGCTGCTCGAGCTCGAGGAAGGTCGCGTCGAGTGCGGTCAGCGTCTCCGTCATACCACGAAACTAGGTGTGCGCCGCGCCCCTGTAATCGGGGCCAATACACACCCTCTCTACGTAGTTCGCCGCGACCGTGGCGACGATCGACGGCTACGCCCGCAGCGATGAGATCGGCGCCGGTGGCGGCGCCGACTCGACGCGCACCCGGGCGTCCACGATCACCGCGCCCTCGGGCGAGACGACGAGCGGGTTGCAGTCGAGCTCGACGATCTCCGGATGGGCATCGACCATCGCCCCGACGCGCAGCAGCACGTCCTCCACCGCCGAGACGTCGCACGACGGCGCGCCGCGGTACCCGACCAGCAACGGGAACGTCTGCAGCGAGCGGAGCATCTCCCTGGCGTCGAGGTCGGTGACCGGCGTGATCCTCACGGCCACATCCTTGATCAGCTCCGCCGTCGTGCCGCCCGCGCCGCAAGCCAGCACGGGCCCGAAGCTGCGGTCGTTGACCACGCCGACGATCAGCTCCACGCCCTCGGGCACCATCGGCTGCACAACCAGGCCCTCGAGCGAATGGCCGGCCCGAGCCACCGCCGACTCGATCTGGATGGCGCCCGCGCGGACCTCGTCCGGTCCGTCGAGGCCGAGCAGGACGCCGCCGGCGTCGCTCTTGTGCACGAGTCCTGTTGCGATCGCCTTGAGCGCCACCGGTCGCCCCATCTCGGCGGCGGCTTGGACGGCCTGCTCGGCGTCGGCGACCACGCGTGTGCTCACGAGCGGAAGCCCGTAGCACTCGAACAGCTCCGGCAACCCGGGCGGGCGAGAGCCAATCGCTCCTGCGGGCGAGCTGCTCGCTGATGATCGCCGCCGCGCGCTCGGGCTGGGCCTCAGAGAGCACGGGCGCGTTGCCCTTCGGGCGTGCGCGCCAGCGGCCATGCCGGGCCGCGAGGGCCACGGCCCGCGCGGCGTCCTCTGGAAACTCGTAGCCGGGGACCTCGATCTTGCCTTCGGCCAGCTCCGCGGGCACGCCTTCGCTGGTCATGAACACGGCCGCGATCGTGACCCCGTCGGTGCTCTCGGCCGCCTCGCGGATCGCCACCGCAACGTCCGTCGCCTGGGTGACGAGCGGCGGGACGAAGATGGCCAGGATCGCATCGCACGCGTCGGCGTCGACCAGCGTCTGGATCGTCCGTCTGTAGTCCTCGGCCGAGGCCGTGGCGATCATGTCGATCGGATTGCCCATCGACGCGGCCGGCGGCAGGAACGCGGCCAGGCGCTCGACCACGTCCTCGCCGAGCTCCGGCACGTCGACCCCGTCCGCCTGACACGCGTCCGCGCACATGATCCCCGGACCGCCGGCGTTGGTCACGATCGCCACCCGATCGCCCTTGGGGACCGGTTGCTTGGTCAGCAGCGCGGCCACGTTGAAGAGCTCGTGGAGCGTGTCGGTGCGGATCACGCCGGCCTGGTCGAACAACGCGTCGACGGTCACGTCGGAGGCGGACAGCAGCGCGCCGGTGTGCGACGAGGTCGCCCGGGCCCCGGCGGCCGATCGCCCACTCTTGACGGCCAGAATCGGCTTCTTGCGCGCCATCCGCGGCGCCAGCCGCGAGAACTTGCGCGGGTTGCCGAACGACTCGAGGTACAGCAGCGCGACGTCGGTGCTCGGGTCCTGCTCCCAGAACTGGAGGAAGTCGTTGCCCGACAGGTCGGCCTTGTTCCCGACCGAGACGAACGACGACAGGCCGACGCCGAGCCGCCCAGCCGCCTCGATGATCGCGATGCCGAGCCCGCCGCTCTGCGACAGGAAACCGACCTTCCCCGGCATCGCCGGGTGCGGCGCGAACGTGGCGTTGAGGCGAACGTCGGGATGCGTGTTGATGAGCCCGAGGCAGTTGGGCCCGATCAGCCTCATCCCGGATGTCCGGCAGATCTCGACCAGCTCCCGCTGGCGCTCGGCCCCCTCCTCGCCGGCCTCGGCGAACCCGGCCGAGATGACGAGCAGCGAACGGACTCCGACGCCCGCGCACTCGCGGGCGACGCCGACGACGCCCGCCGCGGGCACAACCACGACGCCCAGGTCCACCGTCCCGGGGACGTCGGCGATCGAGTGATAGGCGGGTAGTGACTGAACGACTTCGGCGTGGTCGTTGATCGCGTAGACCGCGCCCTCGAACTCATTCGAGAGCAGGTTGCGCAGGATCTCGCCGCCCACCGTCCCGCGCCGGCTCGAGGCGCCGATCACCGCGACCGAATGCGGAACCAGGAAGCTGGTGACCGCCGCGACCGCCGCGGTCCGCTCCCGCTCCTCGAATCGCGCCACGGCCTGCGATGGAGAGTGAGGTCGGGAACTCGATCGCGATCGCGTCGGGGGTCGCCCGCATGTCGACCGGGAAGCCGCTCTGGCGGAAGACCTCGATCATCCGATGGTTGTGGGCCAGCACCTCCGCCGTGAACGTATGGATCCCATGCTGCTCGGCGATGCCGGCCAGGTGGGCCAGGAGGATGGTCGAGATGCCGCGTCCCTGCCAGGCGTCGGAGACCAGGAACGCGACCTCGGCCGCTTCCCCGGAGGTCCTCACGTAGGCGGCATGGGCGACGATCGCGGCCGGATCGCCGCTGACCGCGACCATCGCAAATCGGTCGGCGTAGTCGACGTCGACCGACCACGCGGCCACCCACTCGAGGTTCGGGGCCCCGAAGAAGCGAAAGCCGATCGACTCGGGCGAGATCGACTCCAGGAAGGCCCGGATCGCGTCCTTGTCCTCGTGGCGGACCGGCCGTACGTGCAGCGTCGAGCCGTCGCGCAGGACGACGTCGGCCTCGTGCTCGCGCGGGTAAGTGATCGAAGTCGCAGAGGTCATCGACCCCAGTATCGGAATCGCTGGTTCGTCGGGCATCCGGGTCTTCTACGGATCCTATGCCCGGTGCCAGGACGCCGCGCGATGGCTACGCGGGGGCCTGGGCGATCACGGCACCGAGGTCAGCCGCGCACCCTCCGGAACGACTGTCGGCGCCGCGTCATGGTCCTCAGACCCGATCGCCAGCAGCTCGTCGAGCAGCGCCAGCGCCGCGGCGTGGGTGGCGTCGGTGTGTCGGCGGATCGTGTGCACGGCGTGCGTGCCGCACGCGTCGAGCTGCGGCCGGCGCTGGGTGGCGAGACCACGCACCGACGCAGGCATCAGCCGCAGCCATCGGTTGCTCCGTCTCGCCGCTGCCCAGGCGACGAGGCGCCGCGCGCGGGCGCGCTGAACCTCGATCGACCCGCGGCTGCCCACGACCCTGGATGCGTAGACGTACAGGTCCTGGCGCCTGCCGTCATTGACCGAGTCGTTGTAAGCGCGCAGGAACGACCCGATCGCCGGGCAGACCGAATCCGGATGGTCCGTGAACTGCTCCCCGGCAAGCATCGAGGCCAGCTCCATCACGCACGCCCCGTCTTCAGGAGAGCTGTGCTTTCCCTTGCTCAGCTTGATCGTCTGGTGCGAAACCCTCGACATGTGCACCTTCCTTCGGAAATGCAGGACTGATGATCAGGTGCTCAGCTCGGGCCCGCTCTAAACCCGAGGCGGTCGCTACAGCGAGGCCTCGATCTCCAGCGGCTTCTGCCCCACGCTCCGAAGACCCTCCTCGATCGCCTCGATCACCTTGGTCACCACGGCCACGCGCGCGTGGGGCTTGTTCTCCGCCGCGATCAGGTGCCACGGCGCTGCCTTGTGGTCGGTGTGGTGCAGCATGTCGACCAGAGCGCGCTCGTACTGCGGACGGTGGGCCATATTGCGCCAGTCCTCGTCGGTCAGCTTCCAGCGCTTGAGCGGATCCCGCTCGCGCGCGCGGAAGCGCTTGAGCTGCTCCTTCTCGGACAGGTGCAGCCAGAACTTGACCAGCACCATGCCCTCGGCGCAGATCCCGCGCTCGAAGCTGACGATCTCGTCGTACGCTCGCCGCCACTGCGGCTCGGTGGCAAAGCCCTCTACGCGTTCGACCAGCACGCGTCCATACCACGATCGGTCCATCACGGTCATCCCGCCCCAGCCGGGAAGCGCGGGCCAGAATCGCCACAGGAAGTGGTGGCGCTTCTCGCGATCGCTGGGCGCCGCGAACTGGGCCACGTGGACGTGTCGTGGATCGAGCGGGCCGGTCAGCCGCCTGATCGCCCCTCCCTTCCCTGACGCGTCCCACCCCTCGAACAACACGCACACCGGGGGGCCCAGCGTCCTGTCCCCGATCAGCCCCGCGCACTGCAGGCGCAGGGCGAGCAGGCGCTGCTGTGCGACCTGAAGCCGTTTCTGGCCCTCGGATCCGGAGAGCTTCGCCGACAGGTCGACCGAGTCCAGCTCGCGCACGCACGGATAGTCTCACAGGCGAATCCGTCACGAACCTCGCTTTCGATCCGGGATTACTACGCAGCGATTTGGCCACCAGTCCCGATGGCAGGCGCTCCTAGAGGGTCGACAATCGGGAGCATGTCCGGCCGCCCGCCCACCGTCGCCGTGTTCGGTCCCGACCCGCTGCTGAGCATCGCCGTCGAGGCCCGGGCCGAGGCCGACGACATCCACGTGCACGCCGCCGGCCAGGGCGTCTGGGTCACGCGCATGGCCGGCGAGCTCGGAGCCCATCCGATCCTCTGCTCGTTCCTCGGCGGCGAGAGCGGAGCGGCGCTGGCGCCGCTGCTCGAGGCGCTGCCCGGCGAACTGCGGCTGACCCGCACCGGGTGCGCGAACGGCACGTACATCGCGGACCGGCGGTCCGGCGAGCGGCAGGTGCTCGCCTCCGTGTGGCGGGACACCCCCCAGCGGCACGAGGTCGACGATCTGCTCGCCGCGACGTGCGCCGCGGCCCTCGCGAGCGACGTGCTCGTCGTCTGCAACCCGTTCCCGGCCGACCGCTTCCCCGAGGAGGCCTACGCGACGATCGTCGCGGACGTGCGCGCGGCCGGGATCCCGGTGATCGTCGACCTTTCCTCACCGCGGCTCGACCGCACCCTCCCCTTCGGACCCGACCTGGTCAAGCTCAACGACTGGGAGCTGGCCGAGTACGTGGGCGGACCGGTCGATGGACCGCGCGGGCTCCGCGCCGCGCGCTCGCTCCTGCGCGCGGGCGCCGGAGCGGTCGCCGTGACCCGCGGCGCCGGGCCGATCCTGGTCCTGGACGGTGACGAGGAGCCGTACGAGATCGTCCCGCCCAGCTTCCCGGAGGGCTTCCGCGAGGGCTGCGGCGACGCGATGACAGGAGCGCTCGCCGCGACCTTGGCCGCCGGAGCTTCCCTGCGCGACGCGCTCGTGCTCGGGGCGGCGGCCGGCGCCGGCAACTTCCTGCGCCACGGTCTCGGCACCGGACGCCGCGAAACGATCGAGCAGCTGGCGGCGAGCGTCACCACGCGTCCGCTCGATCCCCGCCTCAGCTCGCCGCAAACGGCGGTGTGAGCTCCTCGCCGGCGACGATCGCCGCCGGGGCGGTCCCCGCCACCCACTCGAGGTGCGGGCCGATCATCGGAGAGTGCGACAGCACCTCGAGGGCCGCGCTCAGCTCCACCCGGCGGCCCGCGTGCGAGCTGTGCGCGTCGCTGCCGAGGACGTGGATCAGCCCCCCCTCGGCGAGTGTGAGCATGCCCCGGCGGGTCGGCTGATCGACGAGGAATGCGGCCGTCGCCTGAATCGAGGGCGCCGCGCTCTGCCAACCCGTGCAGGCGGGCGAGCAGGTCCGGGCCGAGATGGCGCTCCGGATGGGCGATGACGGCGCACAGGCGGTGACGCTCGAGGACCTCGACAGCGTGCTCGAGCCGGTCGTCGAGCGGCCCCGGCGACGGCTCAAGCAGGATCCAGCGACCGCCCCCGCCGAGACTGACCGCCGCGAGCTCGGCTCGGTCGAGCTCCGCCACCCGGTCGGCGGACACCTCACCGCCGGGCAGGATCGCTGTCTCGATGCCGGCTGAGCGCACGGCGCTTCGCAGCCGCTCGAGCCGCGGCGGCAGATCAGCGATCCGGACGTCGTGATCGGCGCGGAGGTGGGGCGTCGCGCAGATCGCGGTGATGCCGTCGGCCTGCGCCTGGGCAGCCATTGCAACGGCGTCGTCGAGGTCGAGTGCGCCGTCGTCGAGCGCGGGCAGGATATGGCAGTGCAGATCGATCATCGGGTACCGGCCGCCGAGAGTCCTGGGCGCCACGCCGGTCGCCGTCACGACGAGGCTCGGCGCAACCACTCCTGGCGGTCGGCCTGACGCTCGGCCGGAAGCGGCCCCGCCAGGTCCTCGGCTGCCTGCAGGCAGCGGAGCGCGAAGCTGTAGGAGCCCCGTCGGGCGTTCGCGTCGGCCAGCTCGAGCAGCAGGTCGATGGCATCGTGCTCATCGGCCTCGACCTGCTCGGGCGACTCCGAGTCCTCGGGCACGCTGCGGTCAGCCAGCGACGAGTGGTTGAGGGTCTCGCGGGCGAGGTAGGGCGCCAGGAACTTGCCCGCGACCTTGGCCGGCGGCCACCACAGTGGCTCGATCGCCGCCTCAGACATCTCGTCGGTCTTGCGCAGATACCGGGGGAGGTCCCCGGTCACCAGCAACCCGCGCAACACGGGCTCGAACGGGGTCGGGGTGACGTTCGCGCCGATAGCCGCTGCGATCGCCGACGCCGCGGCATCGGCCTGCTGCGCCGCCAGACCGCCCTGCTTGATCGGAAAGGCGGTGCCGTCGCCGGCGGCGTAGACGCGCGGCCAGCCGCGAACCGCACCGAAACGATCGGTGAGGATGAATCCGTGCGCGTCGCGGGGTAGCCCCTCGAGGTACGGGCCCTCCGGGTACGGGATCGTGATCACGGCGTCGGCTCCGCGCACCGCGGTCGTGTGGCCCACAAACTCGATCTCAGACTCGTGCAGAAGCCGTCCGACGACGTGGCTCACGTTTGAACCGAAGGCCTCCAGCGGCCGCGCCTCCTCGGTCACCAGCGAGAGTGTCAGCTCGAGCCGGTGGCGCCGTGCCCACCATGCGGTCAGCAGCGCGAGTTCGTACAGCGGCATCAGCCACGCGACGCCGATCGGGGCGACGAACGCGATCCGCCGCACCGCGCCGGCCTGCGCGCGCGCGAGGACCTGCTTGAACTGCTCCTCGGAGCCACGGCCGCCGAACGTGACGGCATCGTCGCTCGCCTCGAGCTGGCCCGCGCCGATGGCAACGAGCAGGTAGTCGTAGAAGAGCCGCTCGCCCGCCGTGGTCACGGCGACCGAGTCCGCCGGGTCGACCGATGCAAGCGTTCCGAGCCGGAAGGCCGCATGCTGGTCGCGGGCAATTCGGGCCACCTCGAGCCGGTGGAGGTCACCGAGCCCGAAGCATTCCGCCACCGCCGTCGGCCGGTAGACGAACTCCGGCGAGGTCGACAGCAGCTCGATCGACACCGTCCCGCCCAGGTGGGACCGGAGGGCAAGCAGAGCCTCGATCCCGGCCATGCCGGCTCCCGCAATCAACACCGTCGACCGGTGGTGAACTGCGCGGAGATTTGGCATGGATTCAGCCTAGGCTCCGCCCCTCGGGGTGAGAACCGCGCCGACTACGCGTGTGGCCGCGTAGTTCTCCACACCGGCATGGGCGTATCGTCGTGAGCGATGCGCGTCTTCGAGCACCCGGCCTCGCTCGAGCACGATCCGCGCGTGCTCTCGCCCGACCACCCCGACGCCCCCGAGCGGATCGAGGCGATTGAGGCGGTGATGACGGCGGCGGGCTGGCCCGGGTGCGAACGGGTGCAGGCGCCGGCGGCCGAGGACCGCGAGCTCGAGCTCGTCCACGACCCCGGGCACGTGCGCTGGATCCGGGAGCTGTGCGAGGGAGGCGGCGGCCAGATCGACGCGGACACGTTCGTCGGCGAGGCCTCCTTCCGGGCCGCCCTGCACTCGTCCGGCGCCGCCTGCGCGATGGTCAGGGCGCTGATGTCGGGGGAGGCGAGCACCGGCTTCTGCGCCGTCCGTCCGGCCGGGCACCACGCCGAACGCGACCGGGCGATGGGCTTCTGCCTGTTCAACAATGTCGCGGTCGCCGCCGAGCTCGCGATCCGCGAGCTCGGGGCCGCGCGCGTGTTCATCCTCGATTGGGACGTGCACCACGGAAACGGGACCGCCGAGATCTTCCGCCGCCGTGACGACGTGCTGTTCGCCAGCATCCACCAGGCCGGCCTGTTCCCGGGGACCGGCGCGCTGACCGACGCCGGCTCGGGCGACGGGCTCGGCTACACGATCAACGTCCCGGTCCAGAGCGGAGCCGACGAGGAGGTGTGGCTGTCGGTGCTCGAGCATGTGATCCTCCCCGCCGCGGCCGAGTTCCGTCCCGAGCTGGTGCTGATCTCGGCCGGCTTCGACGCCCACCGCGACGACCCGCTCGGCGGCTGCCTGCTCGAGCGCGACTCGTTCGCCCAGATGGCGTGCCAGGCGCGCGATCTCGCCCGCGCCTCCGGCGCTCCGATCGGCGCCGTGCTCGAGGGCGGCTATGACCCGGCCGTCCTGGCCGACTGCGTCCTCGCCACGATCGAGGCGCTGGACGGCGCCGGCGAGTCGGAGTCGATTGCGCCCGACCCGCTGATCACCTCGCGCGTCGCCGCGCACGTCGGGCATTTCTGGGAGCTGTGAGCTCCGCCCTCAGCGGCGCGCGGCGTCGCGCTGCTCGAGGTAAGGCGCGAGGTACCGGGAGGCGACCTTGGCCCGCGGCTCCCAGGCCGGGGTCTCCGAGGCCTCCGAGGTATCCCCGTGGCCGCCGGTCAGGTGCGCGCTGATGTAGAGCGGCTTCTCGCCGGTCAGGAGCACGCCGAGGATCACCGGGCGCAGGGGCGCGGGCACGATGTCGACGCCGGCCAGCGCCGCGATCGCCTCGGCCGCCGCGTCGGCCTGCTGCGAGGCGATGCCTCCGTGCTTGATCGCGAAGTCGGTCGCGTCACCGGCGGCGTACACGCCGGGCACCCCGCGGACCTGACAGTGGTCGTCGATCGGGATGAAGCCGACCTCGTCGGCCGGAAGTCCCGAGACGGACGGGCCGACAAGCTCCGGGAGCGCGATGACGCGGTCGAACTCGAGCCGGCGATCGCCCGGGCTCACCGTGACCACGCCCCCGCCCGGGACGTCGGCGTAGGCGGAGACAACCACCTCGATCCCGCGCACGGCCAGTCGCTGCGCGACGGCGGCGCTGGCCTTCTCGCCAAACACGCCGAGCGGCGTGTCCTCCGGCGTGATGATCGTGATCGCAACCTCGGTTCCCATCTCGTACGCGCGCGTGGCGGTGAGCAGCGCGAGCTCGTAGATCGGCAGCTGCCACGGCAACCGTGGCGGCGCGACCAATGCGAGTCGTTTGACCAGCCCGGCTTCCACGTCCTGGACGAGTCCGTGCAGCAGCTCGTCGAGCTGGCTGTCGTCGATCGTCAGCGCGCGGTCGTAGCGCGCACGGATCCGGGCGCCGAGCGCGAGCAGGAGAGCGTCGTAGCCGAGCAGCTGGCCGCCGTCGGTCCTGACCGTGCGGGCGGCGGGATCGACGCTCTCGAGAGCGTCGGCGATCAGCTCGATGCCGAGGTCCCGGGCGATCTCGTCCAGTGGATAGCGCTGGGCGCGGGCGAAGGCGAACGGCTCCCTGACCGTCATCGCCCGGTAGACGAACTCCTTGGCGGGCGCGAGCAGCCGCAGCCTGACGCGATCGCCGGCGAGCTCCCGCAGCGCCAGCGCCCCTTCGAGCGCCGCAACGCCGCCGCCCGCGATCAGCACGTCGAATGGCTGTGCGCTCTCGGACGCCATGACTCCAGCTTAACCTGCCCGCGCACGCGGGCGGTTTACCGAGCTGTTATCCCTCGCCCCAGGCCAGCGTGCCCGCGATGTCGAGCGTCGAGAGGACGCCGACCGGGCGCTGCACGCGCGGGTCGATCACGATCACGTGGGTCGCGTTGTGGGTGACCATCAGCTCGGCCGCCTGGCGCAGCGGCCGCGACGGCTCGACGGTCAACGGCTCGTGCGCGGCCAGCGTCGCGGCCGACTTCTCGGCTCCGCCGCTGACTGCCGCCCGTAGCACGTCCACGTCGGAGATCAGGCCCCAGACGATCTTCTCGCCTGCCCCGCGCGAGACGCCCATGACCACGACGCAGTGGACGTGGTGGGTGGCCATAATGCGCGCCACTTCGGTGGCTGTCGCGTCGGGGTCGCAGAACAGGACGCCCGGGTGCATCACGTCGGCGACGGTGGCGTGTTCGATTGACGGCGTCAAATAGCTGCCGTGAGAGGTGATTGCGGACATCTCGCCCTCCTGGTTTTCGGAATTGCCACCTCAACGTACGCTGCGCCAGACCGACGGTCATCAGTGGTTTTCCGCATACGCTTTGCGTGAATGTCGCAGGATGTCCCGCCGACCAATGGCCGCCGGCCGACCTTCGACGAGGAGCTGTTCCTGTGGCTCGGCGACGAGCCCGAGACGGTCCGCGCCGCCGACGCGGCGCGCATCCACGAGATCGCGGCCGAGTTCGCCCTCGGCTTCGACCGCCTCGCCCGGCTCGGGCCCGCGGTCACGGTGTTCGGCTCGGCGCGCACCCCGCGCGGCCACCCTCACTACGAGATGATCCGCTCGATCGCCACCGCCCTGGGCCGGAACGGCTACGCGATCATCACCGGTGGCGGCGGCGGCCTGATGGAGGCGGCCAACCGTGGCGCGCAGGAGGCCGGCGCCGTGTCGGTCGGCTGCAACATCGAGCTGCCCCACGAGCAGCAGCTCAACGATTACGTCGACATCGGCATGCGGTTTCGCCACTTCTTCGCCCGCAAGGTGATGTTCGTCCGCTACGCAAGCGCGTTCGTGATCGGTCCGGGCGGCTTCGGCACGCTCGACGAGCTGTTCGAGGCGCTGACCCTGATCCAGACGGCCACGATCACCCACTTCCCGGTGATCCTGACCGGCGAGGACGAGTGGGCGGGGATGCTCGACTGGCTGCGGGCCCGTGCGCTCGGCGACCACCGGATCGAGGCCGCCGACATCGAGGGGATCGACGTCGCCAGCGAGCCCGAGGACGTCGTCCACCTCGTCACCCGCGCCCACGCCCGCGCCCGCGAGGACGAGGCCCGGCGGCGCCACCGGCGCGGGTGAGCGGGCTGGCGGGGCAGTCGTGCGCCCCGCGCGGTCGCGAACTTTGGCAATTCAGGGGCACCCCCCGCCTGTGAATCGCGATTCATGGCCCGCCGCGCGGGCGCGCGGCGCGCGCCGCGCGGCGCGCGGGCGCGCCGCGCCGCGCCCCCTACGCCCCGAGCAGATCCCTCCGCGCGAACGCCCACACCGCCAACCCGCCGCAGGCGAGCCCCACCAGCCCATCACGACCGCCGCCTCGACCCGGAACGACTGCGCCGGCACGAACCCGATGTGCTGGAACGGCGTGATCTCGACGAGCCACTTGGGTGCGCCGAGGAGCGAGCCGAACAGCTGCCACAGAAACGCGACGACGACGGCCGCGTAGGCGATGCCGGCGCTCGCGCGGGGCACGAGCGCGTACAACAGGGCGGCCACGCCCAGGAACAGCACCGCGACGGGCATGCAGTTCAGCCCCGCCTCGAGCATCCGCCCCAGCGACAGGTGGACGCCGGCCGACTCGGCGCCGGCCCACGCGACGAACCCTGCCACCATCGAGATCCCGAGCGCCCCCGCGACTGCCAGCCCGAGCCGGCCGCCCAGCCAGGCCCGGCGGTCGACCGGCAGGGCGAGCATCGTCTCGAGCTGCTCATCCGCCTCCTCGTGCCGCGCCGCACCGATCTGGCCGACCATGAACAGGCTGACCACGAGGATGAAGAAGATGAACGTGAAGCCGATGTAGCCGCTCGGCGTCAGGATCGACCCGGAACCGAGCTTCTCCAGCTCCCGCTGGAGGTTCTTGGAGATCCCGGCCGAGGAGATGGTGTTCGAGATCACGCCGACGATGTAGGCGAACACGCCGACGCTCAGCCCCCACACGAGCAGGCTGAAACGCTCGAGCCGCAGCGCGAACCGGGTCGGCGAGCCGAGCAGGCCGAGCCACGGGTCGGCCGTGTCGCGGGCGGCGAGAACGCCCGCTGCCGATGTCGCGCCTCAGCGCGATCCGGACCGACGCCCACAGCAGCGTGACCGTGGCCGCCAGCGGCAGCAGCAGCACCCATGGCCGGGCCGCGGTGAACGGGCGCAGCTCCTCGGCCCAGCCGAGCGGGGTCAGCCAGCGCAGCCAACCCGCCCCGGCAGACGTATCGGCGATCACGCGCAGCAGCAGCGACAGGCCCACGAATGCGCCGCCGAGCTCGAGCGCCATCCGGCGTGTCGGCGCGAGCTGGCTGGCCAGCGCCCCGACGCCCACGTACACCGGGATCGTCGAGACCACCGCGAGCGCCATGTAGGCGGACGGCCCGACCGGGAGCCGGGCGATCACGAGCCCGAGCAGCACCGCGACCCACAGCACCACGATTCCCACGCCGACGGCGGCCAGCGACGCGAGCAGCACGTCGCGTCGCCCGACCACCCCGGCCAGGACGAGCTCCGCGCGTCCGGACTCCTCCTCGGTGCGAAGCGCGCGGACCGCGGCCAGCAAGCCGAACACGGCCGAGAAGATGGCCAGCGTGCCGCCCACGCGCCAGGCCGTGTAGCCACCGGTGGTGAGCAGGTTGAACGGCTCGCCGTAGAACAACCGCACGGCGCTGTTGCCGCCGAACGAGTGCGCGAACTCGAGCCGGCTGTGCAGCGACGGGTAGGTGTGGCGGTAGGCGGCCGGCTGAATGTAGGCCACGGCCGCGAACAGGTAGGCGAACGCGAAGGTCCGGATCCGCGCGTCGGCGAACGCCCGCCGGGCCAGCGCGCTACGTGGGCCGCCCATCGGAGCCTTCGTAGTGGTGCAGGAAGATCTCCTCGAGGGACGGCTCGCGGCTCGTCAGCGTCGCCACGGGCTTGTCGGCCAGCGCCTCGATCAGCGGCCCGATGGCGCCGGAGACCTCGAACCGCAGTGCGCTCGGCCCCGCGGCCGCGATCCGTACCCCTCGGCAGCTCGGGCAGCGCCGGCGCCGGGCCCGTCGAACGTCACCTCGACCGTCTGCGCGCTCAGGTGCCGGAGCTCGGCCAGCGTGCCCTGGTCGACGAGCCTGCCGCGCCGCAGGATCCCGACGCGATCGCACAACGCCTCGACTTCGCTCAGGATGTGCGAGGACAGGAACACGGTCTGCCCGCGCCCCTTGGCCTCGTTGATCGACTCGCGAAAGACCATCTCCATCAGTGGGTCGAGCCCGCTCGTCGGCTCGTCGAGCAGCAGCAGGTCCGCGCGCGTGGCCAGCGCCGCGATCAGCTGGACCTTCTGGCGGTTGCCCTTCGACAGCGCCCGGATCTTGCGCCGCGGGTCGAGCTGGAAGCGCTTGATCAGCTCGTCGCGATAGCCGATGTCGGTGCCGCCGTGCAGCCGCGCCAGCAGCTCGAACGTCTCGGCGCTGGTCAGCGACGCGCCAAAGGAATGGCTCGCCGGCCACGTAGGCGATCCGTCGGTGCGCCTCGAGCGGGTCGCCCCAGGCGTCGATCCCGAACAGCAACGCACTCCCGGACGTCGCTCGATGCAGCCCGAGCAGCAGCCTGATCGTGGTCGTCTTGCCCGCTCCGTTCGGGCCCAGATAGCCGTACACCTCCCCCTCACGGACCTCCAGATCGAGCGAGTCGAGCGCCAGCGTGTCGCCGTAGCGCTTCGTCAGCCCCTGCGTCCGAATCGCCGTCATACGAGGCCCAGACTACGCCCGGACTACAGTTCCACAGATCCGTAGTTTTCCCCGGACACCGCCGTGAGTGGCCCGGATGCGGCGTCCTCGGCAGCCTCGGCGAACCTAAAGACCATGCCTGAATCCAGCGGCCATCAATCCCGCTTCGAGCACGTTCGCGTACGCGATTGCATGCATCGGGGCGTCCGCAGCTGTGCGCCCGACACTCCGCTCAGGGAGGTCGCCGCCATCATGGCCACGCACCGCATCCACGCTGTCGCCGTCACCAACGGCCACGGTTCGCGGCCGATCGGCGTCATCACGGACCTCGACATCGTCGCCGCCGCCGCCACGGGGGAGGAGCACACCGCGTTGGAGGCGGCCGCCACCGAGCCACTCGCCGTCTCCGCCGACGAGCGTCTCGACCGCGCGATCCAACTGATGTCAGAACACGCCGTCTCGCACCTCCTCGTGCTCGATGGGGCGAGTGGATACCCGGTCGGCGTCCTCTCGACGCTCGACGTCGCAGCCCTCTACGCAGGTGGAAGCGATCACTGAGCAGGCCCGATGACCCCTGCCGCGGGGCTCGAACATCGTCACAATGGCAAGGCGAACGGCGGGTCCCCGCACTCGGCGGGCACCGCCACCACCACGTAGACGAGGAACCCAGGAACGACTCAGATGCCGGCTCCAGTGGACCGACGTCTCGTGCGCGAGAGCCGACAGGCTCGCGCGCACCTCGCGGTCGCCGCCATTCTCGGCGGGGTGGAGGCCGCCCTGATCCTGGCCCAAGCGGTCCTGCTGGCGACGGTGATCGCGCGCTCGGCGCTCGACGGGGCCACGGTCTCCTCGCTCGCCCCCGAGCTGATCGCCCTGTTCGCGGTGCTCGCGGGACGGGCGCTGGTCAAGGCCGGCTTCGAGCTCTCCGGCCGGCTCGGCGCCACACGGGTGATGTCCGAGCTGCGCGGCCGGCTCGTCCGCCACCTCCTCCTCGCCGTCCCCGGACAGCGCCCCCACGACGTCCGCACCGGCGACATCGCCTCGAGCGCGGTCGACGGCGTCGACGCGCTCGAGGCGTACTTCGCCGGCTACCTCCCGCAGCTGATGCTCGCCTCGGTGGTACCGATCGTGGTGCTGATCTGGGTGGCCACCGTCGACCCCATCACCGCGCTGATCCTGGCGATCACGATCCCGGTCCTGATCGGGTTCATGATCCTGATCGGCAAGGGCACGGCGGCCCAGACCCGCAAGCGGTTCTCGGCCCTGGCGCTGCTCAGTTCCCACTTCCTTGACGTCGTCCGGGGCCTCGAGACGCTGCGAGCCTACCGCCGGGAGCACTTCCAGGAGCAGGTGATCGCCGATGTCGGCGAGCGCTACCGGCGCGAGACGATGGCGACCCTGCGGATCGCGTTCATGTCGTCGTTCGTGCTCGAGCTGTGCGCGATGCTCGGCACGGCGATCGTCGCCGCGACGATCGGCGTCCAGCTCGTCGGCGGGCACCTGAGCCTCCAGGCCGGCCTGACCGTGCTGCTGCTCGCCCCCGAGCTATACGGACCGCTGCGCGAGGTCGGCGCACAGTTCCACGCCAGCGCCGACGGCACCGCGGCCGCCGAGCAGATCTTTGGCACGCTCGACCGCCAGGGCGAGCTGGCCCGCGCCGAGAGCCCCGCCGCCGTCCCCGACCCGCGCACGCACCCGATCGCCTTCGAGTCGGTCAGCTACGAATACCCAGGCCGCCCCGGCTGGGCGGTCGACGGCGTTGATATCAGGCTCGAGCCGGGCTCGCTGACGGCGCTGGTCGGCCAGAGCGGATCGGGCAAGAGCACGATCGCGCGACTGCTGATGCGCTTCGCCGATCCGAGCAGCGGCTTCGTCTCCTGCGGCGGCCATGACCTGCGCGACCTCGACATCGATCATTGGCGCTCCCAGATCGCCTGGGTCCCCCAGACGCCGACCCTGTTCAGCGGAACCGTGGAGGACAACGTGCGGCTCGCCGCGCCGGACGCCGGCACCGAGCGGCTCGAGGCCGCGTTGCGCGCCTCGGGCGCAGACGAGGTGCTGGCCGCACTCCCGGACGGCCTCGCGACCGTGATCGGCGAGGGCGGGCGGCGCCTGTCGGCCGGTCAGCGCCAGCGGATCGCGCTCGCTCGCGCGTTCCTGCGCGAGGCTCCGATCCTCGTGCTCGACGAGCCCACGGCGCATCTCGACGGCGCGAACGCGTCCTCGATCGCCGACGCGATCGATCGAATCGGCCGCGAGCGAACCACGCTGCTGATCGTCCACCATGAGTCGCTGGCGAGTCGCGCCGACCGGATCATCACGATCGGCGCCGGCCGCATCCTCACCCCGCAGGGCTCCGGGAGCCTGGTCGCATGAGGGCGCTCGTCTGGGCTGTCCGACCCGCGGCCGGTGAGCGCAAGCGGCTCGCGCTCGCGGTCGTGCTCGCCGCCGGCGCGACCGGGGCGGCGATCGCGCTGCTCTCCACCTCCGGGTACCTGATCTCGCGCGCGGCCCAGCGGCCCCAGATCGTCGCGCTGACGGTCGCGATCATCGCCGTGCGCGCGTTCGGGATCTCGCGCGCCGTGCTGCGCTACGCCGAGCGGTTGGCCTCGCACGACCTCGCGTTGCGCCAGCTGGCCCGGCTGCGCACTCGCTTCTATCGCCGGCTGGCGCCGCTCGTCCCCGGCGGGTTGAGCGGGACCGGCCGCGGGGAGCTGCTCTCGCGCTTTGTCGGCGACGTCGACACGCTTCAGGACGCGCACCTGCGGGTCGTGATTCCGCTGCTCGTCGCGGTTCTGGTGATCCTTGGCGCCAGTCTGGCCGGAGCGCTGATGCTGGGCGTCGCCGGGGCCGTCCTGCTCGTCGCCCTGACCGTGGCCGCCGTGTGCTCGACCTGGCTGAGCGCGTCGGTCGCGGCCACGGCATCGCGAAGCCAGGCGCCGGCCCGGGCGAGGCTAACCGATGAGCTCGTGGAGGCGATCGACGGCTCGGCCGAGCTTGCGCTCGCGGGCCGTGGCGAAGACCAGGTGAGCCGGTTGCGCAGTGCCAGCGGCGACCTCGCCGCGCTGGCTCGCCGGGACGCGCTCGCCGGCGCGCTCGCCGGCGGCGTGCACTCGCTGCTGACCGGCGCCGGGCTGCTCGCGGTGCTCGTCGTCGGCATCACCGCGGTCCACTCCGGCGCGCTTCCGGGGGTCCTGCTGGCGGCGGTCGCCTTCCTGTTCATGGGAGCGTGCGAGAGCATCGCGCCGCTGCCATTGGCGGCGCGGCGCCTGCAGGCCTGCAACGCCTCCGCGCTCCGGCTCCAGGAGATCAGCGAGCGCGAGGCCCCGGTGCTCGATCCGGCCGATCCGCTGCCCGTCCCCGCCACCGGCGACCTCGAGACCACCGACGTGCGCATGCGCTACGGCGCCGGCGAGGAGCTCGTCCTTGACCATCTCGACTTCCGCCTCGCCCCCGGCGAGCGCGTCGCGCTCGTCGGCCCCAGCGGGGAGGGCAAGACGACGCTGGCCGAGCTGCTCGTGCGCTTCCTCGATCCCGTCGGCGGTCGCGTCACGCTCGGCGGCGTCGACGTCCGCCGCGTAGCCGGAGACGAGCTGCGCCGAGTCGTCCTGCTCTGCGGCCAGGACGCTCACCTGTTCAACACCACGATCCGCGAGAACCTGATGATCGCCCGCCGCGAGATCTCCGATCAGGAGCTGTGGCAGGTGCTCGAGGCGGTCGAGTTGGCCGACTTTGTCGCCGCCCTGCCCGACGGCCTCAACACGCGCGTCGGCCAGCAGGGCGAGCTCGTCTCCGGGGGCCAGCGTCAGCGCCTCGCGCTCGCCCGGGCGCTCCTCTCAGAGGCCCGCTTCCTGCTCCTCGACGAGCCGGCCGCGCACCTCGACGCGCCCTTGGCACGGCGCGTGATCCCTCGCGTGCTGGAGTTCGCCCGCCCCCGTGGCGTACTCCTGATCACCCACACCACCGACTCGCTCGAGGACTTCGACCGAGTCATTCGGCTCGATCGAGGCCGGCTCTCCGAAGCGCCGCAATGAGCCGCAGCGCGCGGCGGATGTCAGCCGATCAAAGGCCCCTGCGCGCATAGACGGCGAGGAAGTCGCGGTCGTCGGGGGACAGGTAGCGCGTGGCGTCGCGCGTCATGTCCGGCAGCAGCTTCGATGGCGCCCCGGCCCCGGGCTGGCTGTAGAAGTTGAATGTGACCCATTCGGAGTTGATGTCGAGCTCCATCGCCCTGACCGCCCCGGCACGCTGGAGCAGCGCGGCGAGGCTCGCAGCGGTCTGGTTGTCGGCCGCCGCGTAGAGGATGTTCCCGCGAGCGTCGACCCCGACCCCCGATCGCCACACGCGGATCGCGTTGCCGAGCGTCGCGCCCCATTGGGACCCGTCGCCCAGGTTGGGATTGGGCCGGCCGCCCTCGACGACCAGAGGCAGGTTCTGGCGCGCGAACTCGACCTCGGGCCCGGGCGCCGGGCCGCCGCTCCAGCGGATGACATCCGCGCGCCCGTCGCGGTATCGGACCAGCGTCGCCTGGCCGTCGCGCAGCGGCGAGTACACGTGGCCGAACGCGACGAAGCCGCCACCGTCATCCTCGAGCTTGAAGCCGCTGTTGAACGTCGCCAGCAGCACGCCCCGCAGCGCCGGCGGTACCTCGGCGAGCGCGTTGCCGGAGTTCGAGGGCTCGTAGCGGCCCGGATACAGCTGCAGCCACGCCCGGGACGAGTCGATCCACGCCACCCCGGCGACCATCTCGGGGTAGTTGGGGTCGGGGCGGAAGGTCGTGACGAGCACAGGCGGGGCTCCAGCGACGAGCCGGCCGGTGCCGTGCCAGATCCCCTCGCCGGGCAGCGCGGGAGTGATCGCCGGCCTGATCGGGGGCGGCGCGTAGCTGCCGGCCGTCCCGCTGCCGACGTGCGGGAGCGAGGTCAGGGCGGGGCCGCCGGTCGATGGAGCCGAGATCGAGTAGTACGCCCGCTCGACGTCCGAGACCAGCCATGCCGCGCCGTGATCGCGCAGCCACTCGACGCTCCGCACCCCGAAGGGAACGTTCGACGGGCGCAGCATCGCGGTCGCAAAGGAGATCCCGCTCAGCGCGAGCAGGAGCAGCGCCGCGAGGACGACGATTCGGCGCAGACGGACGCGAACGCCCGTCGCGCGGCGGGCCTGCGGCCTCGCCGGCGGTGCGGCGCGGAGCGCGGGCCGGCGGTCATACGCGATCACCCGCGCCTCGTAGCGCGCGATCGCCGAACGACTCGTGCGCGACATGGGTCCAGTCCCCTTCCACGGCCGCAGCCCAGACCCTCGTGAGAATGCTCTAACCGCGTACGATCAAATTCGTGAAGCCCATCCGCGACCTCGTCGTACGCGCGCTGATGGGCGTCGTCGGCGCCGTGTTCGGCGTGCTGAGCGTCCTTGCGCTGGCGATCGCCGCCAGCATCCCGCCGATCTTCGGCCTGCTGTCCGTGCTGTTCGCCCCGATCCGGGCCTTTGTCGACTGGCTCAGGCGGCCGGCGGGCGCGCCCTGACTCTCAACGCTTCGTGCCTCGCCGCCTGGTGGCGGGGTCCGCATTAACTACGGATCGGCCCCCGGGCCAGTCCACGATGGCGCGGCCCGGGATTTCACATAGGTTCGGATGCCTCTGGGTAGCCTTGAGTGAAGGAGAGAAAATGAACCCGTCCACCGCGCGCGCAGCGGATGAGCCGCTCGCGGGCAAGAAACTCGATCAGTAGTCATGGCCGGCTCGAGCAACGGATACGAGAAGGCCGAGGGGGCAACCGCGCGAGCGCTTGAGGATGCGGTGGCGAAGCCCAGCTTCGGCCGGCTGCTGGCCATGAGCGCGGAGAACGCCGCCGCCATGGCCCGGATCGGGGCCGACATGGCGGACCTGGTGGTGCGCAACCTGAGGTTGGCCGGCCGGGCCGACGTGGTCCGCCTCGCCCGCCAGCTGCACCGCACCGAGGACAAGCTCGAGCGGGTACTCCAGGAGGTCGAGGCGCTGCGCGACGAGATCGCGCGCTCGCGCTCCGAGGTCGAACCGTGAGCGTGCTCGAGCTCGCGAACATCGTCCTCACCACCGACGACGCGGTGATCGGAGCGACGCCGCGAGACGTCGTGTGGACGCACCGGGGTGTGACCCTGTACCGCTACCGCTCGTCCGAGCGGCGCTACGGCGTGCCACTGCTGCTCGCGTTCGCGCTCATCAACCGGCCCGAGATCTTCGACCTCAAACCCGGCGGGTCGCTCATCGAGTACCTGCTCGAAGAGGGGTTCGACGTGTTCCTGGTCGACTGGGGCGTGCCCGACGAGGAGGACGCCGAGATGGGCTTTGAGGAGTACGTGCTCGACGAGCTCCACTGGGCGATCCGCGAGACGCTCCGCGCCTCCGGTGCGGATGAGCTGACGCTTTTCGGCTGGTGCATGGGCGCGACGATGTGCGCCATGTACTGCGGGCTTGACTGGCCGACCGACTCGGTTCCGGTCCGCAACCTGGCCCTGCTGACGATGCCGATCGACGGCCGGGGCTCGACCTACGCGAACTGGGTCACCCAGGTCGATGCCGACCTCGTCGCGGACCGCTGGCGCTCGCTGCCCGGACCGGCGATCGACTTCGCCAACAAGCTGCTCAAACCGGTGACCAACTTCTGGACCACGTATCGGAAGCTCGCCGAGACCGTCCGCGACGGCACCGCTCGGCCCGAGTCCTACAAGCCGATGGCCAAGTGGGTCGCCGACAACCCGCCCTTCCCCGGCCGAGCCTGGTCGCAATGGATCAAATGGATCTACCAGGACGACGCCCTCGTCGGCGGGCGGATCCGGCTGCGCGGACGGCGCGTCGATCTGAACCGAATCGAGCAGAACGTGCTGATCGTCACCGCCGTCGCGGACCACATCGCTCCGCGCGCCGGGACGCTTCCGATCTTCGATCTCGTCTCCAGCAAGGACGTGACGCACTTCGACCGCGCCGGCGGGCACATCGGCCTGATCGCCGGCTCAGCCGCCCGTAAACAGATCTGGCCCGAACTCGCCGCGTGGCTCGCCGAGCGCTCGGACCGCTAAGGAGAACTCAGGATGTCGCCGCAATCCGCAACCCCTCCCACCGTCCTCACCCCTGAGACCCGCCCGTTCCCTGGCGATCACCGGCGCCCCCGGATGGCCGGTCGCGTCGTGTTCGTGACCGGCGGCACCCGCGGGATCGGCGGCGCGATCACGAGGTCGTTCGCCGCGCAGGGCGCGATCGTGGCCGCGGGCTACGGCCGTGACGCCGAGCACGCCGAGCGCCTGCTCACCGAGCTGCGCGACCACGGCGTCGACGCGAGCATCCACCAGGGCAACATCGGCTCCTCGGAGGACTGCCGGCGGACGGTCCAGGAGGTGATCGACCAGCACGGCCGGCTCGACATCCTCGTCAACAACGCCGGGATCACGATCGACAAGACGGTGCTGAAGATGACCGACGAGGACTGGTACAAGGTGATCGCGGTCAACCTCTCGGGCGCGTTCTTCATGTCCCAGGGCGTTCTGCCACACATGATCGAGCGCGGAACCGGCCGGATCATCAACATCTCCTCGATCATCGGGCAGACCGGGAACATCGGCCAGAGCAACTACGCGGCCTCCAAGTCAGGGCTGTTTGGGCTCACCAAGTCCCTCGCGCGCGAGGCGTGCTTCCAGCTGGCCCGCTCGGGCAAGCTGACCGAGGACTCGATCGGGCTGACCGTCAACGCCGTCGCGCCCGGATTCATCGCCACCGAGATGCTGGGATCGATCCCGGAGAAGGTGCTCGACCGGATCAAGGCCCAGATCCCCGCCGGACGTCTCGGACGGCCCGACGAGATCGCTCGCGTCGTCCACTTCCTCGCCTCGGATCACTCGTCGTTCATCACCGGGGCGGTCTGGGACGTCAACGGCGGTCAGGATATGTAGCCTGATCCGTGATGCCGAACCGGTCGGCCGCAGCGCTCGGAGAGATCATCCGCCACCAGCGTGAGCTGGCCGAGATGTCGATGCGGCAGTTCGCCGACCTGGCCGGTATTTCCAACCCGTACCTTTCACAGATCGAGCGCGGCCTGCGCGCGCCCTCCGAGGGGGTGCTGGACGCGATCGCCAATGCGCTGAAGGTCTCCTCGGATGCGCTCTACGAGCAGGCCGGCGTCTCGCCGCCGGGCGGGGAGAAGCCCGACAGCGCCGTGCTCGACGCGATCGCCGCCGACTCGCGCCTGACCGCCCGCCAGCGCGCGGCGCTGCGCGAGGTGTACGAGGCGTTCGTCGCCGGCGCGCCGCCCGGGCGCAAGCGCTCGAAATGAGCGCGCGCGCCGCGCTCGTCACGGGGGCCGCGAGTGGGATCGGGCGGGCTGTCGCGGACCGGCTGGCACTGGACGGCTACGACGTGCTCGCGGTCGACCTCGCCCCGGACTCCTCCGGGCCGGGGATGCCGTTCGAGGCCGACCTGACCTCGGCCGAGGCGAACGCCGCCGCGGTCGCCGAGGCGCTCGAGCGCTTCGGGAGACTCGACCTCGTCGTCCCGAACGCCGGCGTCCAGCACGTCGCGCCGGTGGAGGAGTTCCCGGTCGAACGCTGGGAGACGATCGTCGCCCTGCTGCTCACGAGCCCGTTCCTGCTCGCGCGCGCGGCTTGGCCGGCGCTGCGCGAAGCTGGGTCAGGGCGGTTCGTGGTCATCGCCTCGGTCCACGGGTTGGTCGCCTCGCCCTTCAAGGCCGCCTACGTCTCGGCCAAACACGGCGTGCTCGGGCTGGTGAAGACGCTCGCCCTCGAGGGCGCCGCCGACGGAATCACCGCCACGGCCGTCTGCCCCGGCTATGTGCGCACGCCATTGGTCGAGAAGCAGATCGCCGACCAGGCCCGCGTCCACGACCTGCCCGAGAGCGAGGTGCTCGAGCAGGTGATCCTCGCCCCCCACGCGGTCAAGCAGCTGATCGAGCCGTCGGAGGTGGCCGAGGTCGTTGCCTTTCTCGCCGGCCCCGGCGGCCGGGCGTTCACCGGCGTGCCGGTGACGATGGATCTGGGCTGGACTGCGCGGTAGGGGGCGGCGGGGGCGGGGGGCGGCTTGGGCGGGCGGGCGGCGGCCCGGGGCGAGGCGGCGCGGCCCGGACTAACGCAGCAAATCGTGTCCGCCCGGGCGACCGAGGTCCAAAACTCCCCGCCACGGGGAGTTTCGAGCCTCCCTCGCTTCGGCCGGGCCAATTTGTTGCGTTAGTACGGTCCGGCGGGGCCGGAGGCGTGAGTTACCTCGGAAACTCGGGTCTGGCCGCGCGAGGATGGCGGTTTGGGTCTGCTGAGCAGACTTAATCGTGGCATGCTCGGGTCCGTGGCGCCGGTTTCCGAGGTTATGCCCGCCCGCGCCCGCCCGCCCGCCCGCGCCCCGCGCCCGCCCGCCCCCGCGCCCGCCCTACCTCACGCCGGCCAGAAGTCCTCGACCAGCTCGCCGTCGGCCCTCGAGTCGTCGAGCCGGATCGAGCAGATCACGAGCTCGGCGTCCTCGGAGCTGTCGTTGTAGATCGAGCGGACCACGCCCGGGGCGACGCGCACCGCAGTGCCGCCTGCGACGTCGATCACCTCGTCGTCGAGCTTGAACTGGACCGTCCCGGAGATCACGAAGTAGATCTCCTCCTGGGTCTTGTGCCGGTGGCCGTAGCCGCCCTTGCCCCCCGACCCGGGCGGCATCACACGGTGAGTGAAGGCGACCTGCTCGGCGCCCAGCTCAGCGGTCATGAACCGCATCGTGCCTGGGTACTGTCCGCCGAAGATGTCGGGGACCTCCTCGAGCGTGGTGATTGTGTAATCGCTCATGGCTGCTCCTATTCTCAGTCGTCAGGGCCGAGTGGCGGCCCTAGGTTGACCTGGCCGTGACGGTTGAACATCTCCATCAGCTGCTCAGGGCTCGGCCTGGCGGCGTCGGCCGGCGGGAGGGTCGCTGCCGTCGCCGGAATCGAGCCGTCTCGGACCATCCGCTCCAGCCCCGCCGGCGTGCTGAGGACGAGCACCCGCGCCCCATCGCTGTCGACGCGAAAGGTGTGAGCGACCCCCATCGGCACCGCGGCGGCCCCGCCGGGGCCGAGCTCGAATCGGTCATCCCCCGCCACGATCGTTATCCGGCCGTCGAGGATGAAGTAACTCTCGTCCTGCGGATGGGTGTGAAGCGGCGGCGAGGCGTGCCGCGGAAATCGGAACTCGATCAGCGCAAAGCGATCAGCGACAGCCTCGCCGGCAATCTTGATCACCGCAAGGGTGCCAAGGAACCACCGCAGCTCGCCTTCGCCCGGACCCGACCATGCCGCTCGCAAACCGGGAGCAGCCTAACCGGTTCAGGTCGAGTGCCGGAGGATTTCCGCCAGCAGCGGCGGCCAGTGGTCGCGCAGCGACTCGTGGCCCATGAATAGGCCGAGGTGGCCGCCGGCGGTGACATCGCGCACCACGTGGTCGGGCGGTGTCGAGGCCAGCGACGCAATCGCGAACACCTGGTCGGGCGGGGTTATGTGGTCGGTGGCGCCGGCTAGCAGGTTCAACGGCATCGTCAGGTTCGAGAGCTCCACGCGCTGGCCGCGCACGCGCAGTTCGCCCGAGACGAGCGCGTTGTCGCGGAACAGGTGCTCGACGATCCACAGGTAGAACGCCCCGGGGATGTCCTGCGTGTGCTTGAACCAGTCCTCGAACTCGCGGTAGCGGGCCACGTAGGCCGGATCGTTGAGGTTGAGCAGCAGCCCGATCTGCCGCGAGATCTCATCACCCGGCTGGATCAGGATGAACCCGGCCAGCATGTGCTCGCCCTTGAGCACGCCGCCGTCGGTCTTGACGAGGCCCTCGTAAAAGCGCAGGTCGCCGCCTGGCGCGAGGTGTCTGAGCACCTCGTGGACGATTGGCTCGCCGGCGTGAAAGTCGATCGGCGCGCCCGCGAGCGTCAGCGTATTCACGCGCTCCGGGGCGAGGGCCGCGTAGATCGTGGCCAGCCATCCGCCCTGACAGTCGCCGATCAGGTTCACCCGCCCGCCGCAGTGCTCGACGGCGCGATCGATCACGTCGAGGTACTCGTCGATCGTGGCGTTCGCGGTCTCGGCGGTCGCGCCGAGCCATTCGATCGCGTACGCGCGGTCGAGCCCGGCCGAGATGATCGTCTGCATCTGGCTCTGAGCGGGCGAGAAGTCGACGATGCACGAGCTGTGACCCGCCTGGGGCGGAAGCACGAGGGTCGGGATCGGGCCGGCCTCCGAGCCGGTGGAGAAGTCGCGCAGACGCGCGACGGGCGTTTCGAGGATGACCCGGTTCGGGCTGCTCCATCCGGGCTCGCCCCGCACGTAGGCGAGCTCGGCCCAGCGCGCGAGGTCGAGCGACCACGGGCCCTGTCGCGCCGCGGCCGTCCAGCAGTCGGCGACCCCGCCAACGGCGATCGACCACGCCTCCAGCCAACTGTCGAGAAGTCCCGAGTCAGCGAATTGCTTGGGGCTGGCAACCGTCATTGCGATCTCCGTTCATGCGTGGAGCACCGGCAGCAACCGGTGCTCCAAGGTTCCCCACCGGGGGGATTGCTACTTGAGCAGGCTGCTCAAGGGGACTGTTACTTGAGCAGGCTCCGCGCCGTCGTCGTGTAGCTCTTGGTCAGCTCGCGGGTGAAGTCCGTCTGCGTCTCGATCAGGCTCGTGAGCCACTCCTGCTGGGTCATTCCTGCGAACTTCAGCTCGAGGTCGAGGGCACGGTCAACGGCCTTCTCGTATGAGTCGACGTACAGGTTGCCGGCCTTGCGAGAGGCCGCCAGCATCTGCTCGTTGAGATCCTTGATCTGGTCATACGCGGCCTCAAACGGCTGCGATGTGTTCTTGGTCTGTGTGGTCGGCATATCGCACTCCTGGGTGATTGGGTTACTGCTTGCAGATTAGCAGCGCCCTCGCTAATTTGCAAGCACAATCGGCGGGGCTGTCAGAATCGCGACCATGAGCTACACGAGCGCCGATGCGCGCGGCCAGGTCCTCGACGAGCTGGCCAAAGCAGCCGACCACATCGGCGTTGCGCTGGCGGCGCTGGGTGAGGCGTACGAGCGGATGGACGAGTTCTCCGGAGACCGCCTCGAGCAGGAACTGTTCCGCCCCGTGCAGTCGGCCTACGGACGCGCGCAGCGGGCCCACACCACCTTTGCCGGGCGCTTCGAGCTCCCGACGCACGCCTTCGAGGCCGCCCCGCCTCGACTGCCCACCGACCCCAAGCACGGGATCGAGTTCGCCGCCGAGGAGCTCCGCAGCGCAGACCAGCTGCTGGCCACACTTCAGGACTCGATGCTGCCCGTTGAGGTGGGAGACCCGGAGCTGCGCGCCGACATCAGCCACGTGCGCGAGCTGATCGCCGATCTCCCTGGCCGGGCGCGGGAGATCGTGCGCGTGCTGGGGCGCTAGCGCCTGATTCAAAAATTGGATGGCAGTCGACCGGCCCCTGGCGGCGCTGAACTTCGTCCTCGTCGCCTCGCGCAGCGCCGCTGCGCGTCGGCTCCTGCGTCCTCGCCCAGCATCCACCAGTGACCACTCTTGGTGCCACCAAATTTCCGAATCACGGCGCTAGCAGCGGGCGGGCACAGCCGGCACCCGCATCAGGTCGATGTCGCTGACGAACGGCAGCGCGCCGGCGGAGCAGGCGTTCCTGATCGCGGCCGTCGCGGCCGCGGCGTCGCCCGCCGCGGTGTAGTCGGTCGACAGCGTCAAGAGGCCCGCCCTGGCGATTCGGCGCAGCGCTCGGTCAGCCGCCGCGACCTCGCCGTTGGGCTGGCGCACATACCGGTGGGCGCCGAAGTCGTAGGTGGCGCTCACGTCCTCGCGGTTCCAGCCGTCGTAGTACGGCAGGAGCGGGCCGATCGTGTCCTCCCCGTTCTGAGCGAACAGAAGCTTGCCCTGCCCGTGCACGAGCCGCGCCAGCCTTCGGACGAGGGTCCGCATTCCCGCCGTCTGGCGCGGGTGGGTCTCGATCATGTCGGTGTTGTCGAGGAACAATCCGTCGAAGCCCTTGTGCAGCGTCGAGGGCCCGACCGTGCCCGCGATCAGCTTTCGGAAGCCAGGCGCCGCGACGTCGGCGTACCACTCGCCCCAGTCCGGCCAGTAGTTGAGGCGAAAGCGGCTGGCCGCGCGGTACCACGGCCGCCCCCTCTCGATCGTGCCCACATCGAGGTAGGCGAGCACGATCTTGCCCGCATGGCGCAGCGCACGGACCTGCCCGGGAGACGCCTCCTGACCGTCGAGGACAAGGAGGTCATAGGCGGCGTACCGCGAGACGAGGTTCCCGGTCAGATCGCCGTCACCGATCGCGAACGCCCACGTGTGGACCGATCGCAGCCGCCCGTTGCGCGGCGCCGCTGAGGCCACGCCGGCGAGGGCCAGCGCGACCAGCAGGCTAAGACAGAACCGCGCGCACTTCATCGGCAAAGCTCTCCACGTCCTCGGTGGTCGTGTCCCACGAGCACATCCAGCGCACCTCGTCGGTGGCCTCGTTCCAGACGTAGAAGGCGAACTCCTCCTGGAGCTCGGCCCGCGCCTTGGGCGGCAGCGTCGCGAACACGGCGTTGCTGTGGACCGGACGAGTGATCTTCAACTTCGGAACGCCCTCGAGCTCGGCGGCCAGCTTGGTCGCCATCTCGTTGGCATTCGACGCGCAGCGGAACCACAGCTCGTCGGTCAGCAGCGCCTCGAACTGCGCGGCCAGGAAGCGCATCTTCGAGGCCAGCTGCAGAGTCTGCTTGCGCACGTATTCGAATCCATCCGCCAGCTCTTCGTTGAGGAACACGACCGCCTCGCCGCCAAGCAGCCCGTTCTTGGTGCCGCCGAAGGAGACGACGTCGACCCCGACGTCCGTGGTCACCGCCCGGAGTGGGAGCCGCAGCGCCGCCGCCGCGTTGCTCAGCCGGGCGCCGTCGACGTGCAGCAGCAGCCCCTCGGAATGAACCGCCTTGGCCAGCTTCGTCAGCTCGGTCGGGGTGTACACAGTGCCGAGCTCGGTGCACTGTGAGACCGACACGATCCGAGCTTGAGCTGCGTGCTCGTCCCCCACCCGCTCGATCCGGCTGCGCACGAGCTCCGGTGTCAGCTTGCCGTCGACCGCGGGGACGGTCAGCAGCTTCACGCCCGCGAGCGCCTCGGGCGCGCCGCACTCGTCGACGTTCATGTGCGCGGTGTCCGCGCAGATCAGGGCCTGGCCGGGGCGGCACGCCGCCCGCAGCGCGAGCACGTTCGCCGCGCTGCCGTTGAACACGAGGAAGGCCCGGCTGCCCTTGCCGAACTCGTCGCTGATCATGCTCTCGACGTGGCGGCTGTAGTCGTCGTGGCCGTAGCCGAACACGTGCCCGACGTTGACGCGGGCGATCGCCGCCAGCACGTCGGGATGGACCGTCGCCGAATTGTCCGACGCGAAACCGCGTCGCGCGCTCTGGTTCACGCGCCGAGCTTAGCCTTCAGCGACGTGTAGAAGAGCGAGAGGGGGAATTCGTCGTCAAGGACGAGGTCGACGTAGGGTCGCGGGTCCTCGACGTCGGTGAAGTCACGGGCCGAGGCGACCCACTTCGATCCGATCGCCGGCGCCACGTTGGCCGCCACCAGGTCATGCGCAGCGGCCCAGTGCTGCAGCTTGGTGCGGTCGATCCCGATGCGGTACAGCTCGCTGACCTCGGCGTGCAGCGCGGACACGCCCTCGCCGACCCGCTCCCACTCGATCGTGAGCTGGTTGTCGGTCCAGTGCACGTAGCCACGGCGGTGCAGGTAGGCGAACAGGAGCTGGCCGCCGAGGCCGTCGTAGTTGCGCACACGCGAGCCCGTGATCGGGAAGCGCAGCAGGCGGTCGAGCAGGATCGCGTACTGGACGTAGCCCGCGAACTTGATGCCGGCGGACTCGAGCTCGAGCGCCTGGGTGAACGCGGTCAGGTCGCAGCGGAGCTCCTCGAGCGAGTACATCCAGTAGGGCGCCCGCTGGCGGATCATGAACGGATCGAACGGGAGGTCGCCGTGGCTGTGGGTGCGGTCGTGGATCAGGTCCCAGAGGATGTACGCCTGCTGCGAGAGGTCGCGGCTGCGCAGCAGCGCGGCGGCGTCCGGGGGCAGGTTCAGGCGTAGCAGGTCGGCCGCCGCTCCACCAACGCGGCGCAGGCGCTCGGCCTCGCGGTCGCAGAAGATCGCGCCGAAGTTGTTCACCGGGCGCTCGGCCACCGACACCGTCTCCGGGAACAGCACCGCGCACTCGCTGTCGTAGCCGCGCGTCGCGTCGACAAGCTCGACCGGGACGAACTTGGGGTTGTCGTAGCGCGTGCGCTCGAGCTCGGCGATCCAGTCCGGCCAGGGGACGCGGACGATCAGCGCCTCGAAGCAGGTGTCGCGGGAGCCGTTCTGCTTGTACATGGGGAAGAACACGAGATGCTCGATGGCGTCCTCGCGTCGAAGCTCGGGGCGGAATAGGTCGAGGGCGTACGTGAAGTCGGGCTTGCCGAACCCGGCGTCCACCCAGGCCCGCAGGTCCGCGACGGCCGCCACGATGTAATCGCCCTGATGGGGGAAGTGAGGAGCCAGTTGCCCGAGCGCAGCGGCGATCGCGTCGGCGTGGCGCCGTGCCTGCGGAGCATGCTGGTCGTCGCTCAGCGACCCGTCGGCAGCCTGGAGCAGCGCGAGCGCGTTTGTCTCGTCTCGCAGCGTCGCCCAGGCTTCCTCCTGCGCGACGACGACGCCGTCGGTCGCCGCGGTCTCGTGCGCGCGGGCGGCCCAGAAGACCAGGTTGAGCCACAGCGCGCGGTGGTCGAGTTCGTCGATGCAGTCGTCGCCGAACAGATCGGAGTCGCTGAGCACCACGACGTGCCCGTCGCCGTGGGCGAGCGTCACGATCAAAGGCGCCCCGGGAACGGACGCCGTCGCATGGCTGCGGGCCAGAACGCGGGCGCCGTTGCTCGAGGTGATCGTGGTCGCGCGGTACAGACAGGCCTCGTGAACCCGGGCCAGCAGGTCGCCTTCGCGCCCGCGGCCGCCGTCGGCGAGCTCGGCCAGGATCCAACTGGGAGCGCGCACGCAGTGCTCGTAGTCCTGCACGGTGTCGTTCTGGAGGTGGATCCCGAACCGCTCGAGCAGGTCGTTGACGTTGTTGCCGTATTTCTCCTGTTCGGTCTCACCGAGCACGATCAGCCCCCCGCCGGCGCGGACGAACTCGTCGATCGCCTCGATCTCCTCGGGCGCGAACCGTGGCGACCCGGTGCCGGTCGTGCGCTCCCAGACCGGATCGGAGGGATGTGCGATCACGAGCACGTCATGCTGTGAGAGCGCGTCGCGCGTGAGCGACCCGTCCACGTTCGAGAGCACCTCGAAATCGCGCTCGGACAGGAGCTGCAGCGGCGCGGGCATAGGAGGAGTCGGCCGGATGGGCCGGTTGCATCGAGGCCGCGATCTCGGAGCGGATCGTCCAAGCCTCGCTGTGGGCCTCGTCGAACAGGACCCGGGCAAGCGTCGTGGCACCCATACAGGTCAGCCTAGCGCTGGACAAAGCGATTGTCGATGCCGAAAACGATGTATTCTCTGCAATAAATCAGCGCATGGATACCACAGATCGTCAGATTCTTGCGTTGCTGGTCGAAGACGGGCGTCGCACCTACGACGACATCGCCCAGCACGTCGCGCTGTCGGCGCCCGCGATCAAACGCCGCGTCGACAAGCTCCGGCGCCAGGGTGCCCTGCAGGGCTTCACGGCGGTGATCGACCACACGGCGCTCGGCGACCACACCGAGGCGCTGGTCGAGCTGTTCTTCTCCCCTGGAACGCTGCTCGACACGGTCGCCGGCACCCTGCGGCGCCACCCCGAGGTCGTCGAGGCGTGGAGCGTGACCGGCGAGGCGGACGCGATCGCGCGTGTGCGCACGCACGACAACGCCGACCTCGAGCGGCTGATCATGGAGCTTCAGCAGGACGGGCTGGTCCAGCGCACGCGCTCGCAGGTCGTGCTCTCGCGGCTTGTCGCGCGGTGAGCATTCGCCGCTACCCGATTCCGCCGCCCGCCGCCGAGCTCGCTCCGCTCGAACGTCGCGCTCCGTCGGCACAACTCGGAACCTTGCCACGACCGTGTCAAGGTTCGATAGCATCGTCCCGATGCGCGACTTCCTCGCCGCGACCCGCGACCGCGTGCTCGTCTACGACGGCGGGATGGGCGCGACGCTCGAGCAGTTCGACCTCAGCCTCGAGGACGACTACCGGCTCCCGGGCCGCTGCCACGAGGCGCTCGTGCTCAACCGCCCCGACGTGATCGAGGGCGTCCACAGCTCGATGCTCGAGGCCGGCGCCGAGGTGCTCGAGACCGACACCTTCCAGGGCTCGCGGCTGAAGCTCGTCCGAGTGGGGGCTCGAGGACCACACCCACGAGATCAACCTCAAGGCCGCCGAGATCGCCCGCAAGGCGGCCGGCGAGCACCGCTTCGTCGCCGGCTCGATCGGCCCGACCGGCTTCCTGCCCGCCAGCGACGACCCGACGCTCGGGCAGATCCGCTTCCGCGAGCTGGTCGAGGTGTTCACCGAGCAGGCCCGCGGCCTGGTCGAGGGCGGCGCCGACCTGATCATCATCGAGACCGCGCAGGACATCCTCGAGGTCAAGGCCGCCGTGTTCGGCGCGCGCGAGGCGTTCAAGGCGCCGGCCGGCGCGCTCCCGATCCAGTGCAGCGTGTCGCTGCTGCCGCAGGGCGGCAAGATGCTGCTCGGCACCGACATCAGCGCCGTGCTGGCCACGCTCGAGGCGCTCGACGTCGACGTGATCGGGCTCAACTGCTCGACCGGGCCCGAGGACATGCGCGACGCGATCCGCTTCCTGGGCGAGATCTCGCCGCTGCCCGGTCCACTGCATCCCCAACGCCGGCCTCCCGCTCCAGGGCCCGAACGGCGAGACGATCTTCCCCGAGGAGCCCGAGCCGCTGGCGGCCGTGCTCGGCGAGTTCGTCGAGCGCTACGGCGTCTCGATCGTCGGCGGCTGCTGCGGCACGACGCCCGACGCACATCGCGGCGATCGCCGAGCGCGTGCGCGGGCGCACGCCCGGCCGAGCGGCCCGAGCGCGGCGCCCGCGCATGCTCAGCTCGATGATCGCCGCCACGCCGCTGGTCCAGGACCCGCGCCCGACGCTCGTCGGCGAGCGCGTCAACTCGCAGGGCTCGCGCAAGGCCAAGGAGCTGCTGCTGGCCGACGACTACGACGGGCTGCGTGACGGTCGCCGAGGACCAGGTCACCGGCGGCGCCCACGTGCTCGACGTCTGCGTCGCGCTGACCGAGCGCCAGGACGAGGACGAGCAGATGCGCCAGGTCGTCAAGCGCATCAGCCTCACCCAGCCCGCGCCGATCCAGGTCGACTCGACCGAGCCCGACGTGATCGAGACCGCGCTCGAGCAGATCCCCGGGCGCGCGATCGTCAACTCGATCAACCTCGAGGCCGGCCGCGACAAGCTCGACCGCGTCGTCCCGATCGCCAAGGCCCACGGCGCGGCGCTGATCGCGCTGACGATCGACGAGGTCGGGATGGCGAAGACGCGCCGAGCGCAAGCTCGAGATCGCCCAGCGGCTCGACGGAGCTGTGCTGCGACGAGCACGGCCTCGACCCGCGAGGCGCTGATCTTCGACTGCCTCACGTTCACGCTCACGACCGGCGACGACGAGTGGAAGCCCAGCGCGGTCGAGACGATCGAGGGGATCCGCCGGATCAAGGCCGAGATCCCCGGCGTGAAGACCTCGCTCGGCGTCTGCAACGTCTCCTTCGGCGTCGGGCTGCCCGCGCGCAGCGTGCTCAACAGCGTGTTCCTGCACCACTGCGTCGAGGCCGGGCTCGACCTGGCGATGGTCAACCCCAACCACATCACGCCGTACGCCGAGATCCCCGACGAGGAGCGCGAGCTCGCCGACGACCTCGTGTTCAACCGCCGCGAGGACGCGCTCGAGCGGTTCATCGCCCACTTCGAGTCCAAGGGCCCGGACGGAGGCCGCGGACGAAGGCCGACCCGACCGAGGGGATGGAGCCCGAGGAGGCGCTGCACTTCCACATCCTGCGCCGCAAGAAGGAGGGCGTCGAGGACTGGATCGACCGCAGCGTCGAGAAGATCGGCGCCGTGCCGACGCTGAACGACGTGCTGCTGCCGGCGATGAAGGAGGTCGGCGACAAGTTCGGCGCCGGCGAGCTGATCCTGCCGTTCGTGCTCCAGTCGGCCGAGGTGATGAAGCGCGCGGTCGCCCAGCTCGAGCAGTACCTCGACAAGATCGAGGGCTACACGAAGGGCACGGTCGTGATCGCGACGGTGTTCGGCGACGTGCACGACATCGGCAAGTCGCTGGTCAACACGATCCTCACCAACAACGGCTACACGGTCGTCGACCTCGGCAAGCAGGTCCCGATCTCGACGATCCTCGACGCCGCCGTCGAGCACAAGGCGACGGCGATCGGGCTGAGCGCGCTGCTCGTCTCGACCTCGAAGCAGATGCCGGCGTGCGTGCAGGAGCTCCACCAGCGCGGGCTCGAGTTCCCGGTGCTGGTCGGCGGCGCGGCGATCAACCGCAACTTCGGGCTGCGGATCCTCTATCCCGAACGGCACCGACTCCGACGAGGTCTACGAGCCCGGCGTCTTCTACTGCAAGGACGCGTTCGAGGGGCTGGCGAAGATGGACCAGCTGATCGACGCGCGAGGCGCGCGAGGCGCTCGTCGCCAAGACGCGCGACGCGGCGCGCGACGCTGCGCGAGCAGCCCGCGGCCGAGCCCGACGACGCGCCGCCGACGACCGACGCCTCGGTCCGCAGCGCGGTCGACACCGACAACCCGATCCCCGAGCCGCCCGTTCTGGGGAGCGCGCGAGGTCGAGGTCCCGATGGACGAGGTCTACCACCACCTCGACACCCACGTGCTGTTCAAGCTCCACTGGGGCGGACGCGGGCGTCAAGGGCGAGGCAGTGGACGCAAGCTGGTGCGCGAGGACTTCCAGCCCCGGCTGGAGCGCATGTGGCGCGAGCAGACCTACCTGCACCCGCGGGCGCTGCTCGGCTACTTCCCCTGCAACTCCGACGGCAACGAGCTGATCGTCTGGGATCCCGAGGATTGCGATCCCGCCCACCCGCGCGAGCTCGAGCGGCTCGTGTTCCCGCGCCAGCCCAAGCACGACCGGATCTGCCTGGCCGACTTCTACCGGCCGGTCGGCTCCGGCGAGTCGACGTCGTCGCGCTCCAGGCGGTCACCGCCGGCGACGAGGTGACCGAGCTGATGGCGCAGCTCGAGGCCGAGGGCGAGTTCGCCGAGCAGCTGTTCGTCCACGGTCTCGGCGTCCAGACCGCCGAGGGCATGGCCGAGTGGCTGCACGCCCGGGTGCGCGTCCGACCTCGGGCATCCCGCCCACCCAGGGCCGGCGCTACTCCTGGGGCTACCCCGCCTGCCCCGAGCAGTCAGAGCACGAGAAGGTGTTCCGGCTGCTGGACGCGCCGTCGATCGGCCTGCGGCTGTCCGGCGGCTATGCGGTCGAGCCCGAGCAGTCGACGCTCGCGATCGTCGCCCACCACCCGCAGGCCGTGTACTTCGGCATGAAGTCGGGCTCCCTGCCGAAGACCGAGCGCCAGGCCGCCGACGAGCTGATCGCCGGCACCGACAAGGACCCCGGCGCTGCTCGACCGAGCTGAGCCGACGGCGATCCCGACGCCGCCGCCGAGGCGGAGCCGGCGGTGGCCGAGGCCTGAGCCGCGGCGCGAGCGGTCAGGCCGCCGGCCGCAGCGCCTCGAGCTCGCGGCTCTCGGCGAGCTCGGCCAGGGCGCGGCGCTCGAGCTTACGCACCGCATCCTGGGAGATTCCAAGCCGGCGGCCGGTTTCGACCAGCGGCGTCGGGTCATCGCCGTTGATCCCGTAGCGGAGCTTGACGACCTCGCGCTCGCGCTCAGGCAGCCGGTCGAGCGCGCGGTGCAACGCGTCCTCGCGCAGCGAGATGTCGACCTCCTCCTCGGGCCCGCGCTCCCGCTCGGCATCAGCGAGCCGAGCGTCGTGTCCTCCTCCTCGCCGACCGGCCGGTCGAGGCTGGTGACGACCCTGGCGGCATCGCGTGTCTCGCGCACCTCCTTGACGCTCGAGCTCGGCCGCCTCGGCGATCTCCTCATCCGTCGGCTCGCGTCCGAGCTTGGCCGCCAGCTCACGCTGGGCTCGCCCATCTTGCGCTCGCGCTGGCCGATGTGAACCGGGATCCGGATCGTCCGTGGCGCGGTTGGCGATCGCGCGCTGGATCGACTCGCGGATCCAGAAGGTCGCGTACGTCGAGAACTTGAATCCCTTGCGGTAGTCGAACTTCTCGGCGGCTCGGATCAGACCGAGGATCCCCTCCTGGATCAGGTCCAGCAGCGGCAGGTCGTTGCCCTGGTACTTGCGCGCGTTGGAGATCACCAGGCGCAGGTTCGAGTTGACCAGCTGCTCCTTGGCTCGCAGGTCGCCGCGCTCGATCCGCTTGGCGAGCTCCACCTCCTCGTCCTTGCGTGAGCAGCGGGTGGCGACGCACCTCCTGGAGGAACAGCGACATCGCGTCGGTCGTGCGATCGGCCAGGTCATCGTTGACATACCTGGTCTGCTCGACTGCTGGGCCCGCAATCGTCGCGGACGTCGATGCCGCGCTCCTCGAGCATCTCCTGGACGGTCTGTGCGTCTTCCTCGGCAAGATCCAGCTCCTGCACCACCTCGGACAGGTAGGACAGATCGACGCATCGGGCCTCGGACGCCTCTGCCCGTACGGCCAGATCCTCCACCACCTCCTGCAGCGATTCGCCGGTTGGAACACCCGGTTCGATCGTCATGCCTAGAAGTTACCCCAGCCCGGTGTATGACTCGGCTTGCTCGGGGTCTGGCGGTGGCTCTCAGCAGACCTTGAACGTGAGGCTCAGCGTCTTGGACACCGTGACGGTCTGCCGGTGGCCGTGACGCTTCACGGTCTCGTGGTAGAAGACCTTCACCTTGAACACGTGCGAGCCGCTGCGCAGCGCCAGCCAGCTTCAGCGAGACGTTCGCAGGCAGCCCGCCGACCGTGTGGTTCGGGGTGTAGGTGATCGTTTTGACCACGACCTTCTTCCCGTGCCTGCGCACCGTGCGATGGTGAACATGCCTGACACCCCGGTCGATCGAGAACGCCGCGCCCGTCGACCGTAGCTTGGTGGCCGTTCGATCCAGGGATCACAGATGAGCTCAGCGTGGCGCCAAGCGATCCCGAGCTGGCGACACACGCATCCCGCAACGAGGTCATCAGCGTGATCTAGCTGGTTGTTGAACTTGGCGGTGATCGTCCGCGTCGGCTGCGTGCCGCCGCCACCGCCACCGCCGCCACCGCCGCCACCGCCGCTGCTCTGCGTCCGGAAGAAGTGCGCGACCGTCCCGTTGCCGGAACCGGTGACGTAGACCGAGCCGCCGTCCGGGCTGACCGCGACGGCATCAGCGCCCTTCAGCGGCTCGCCGGGCGGATCCACGCACCCGGGAATCGCGTCGTCAGACAGACACCCCTGGAAGGTCAACTGGCCCTGCGCAGCGACGCTGAAGAACGAGATCGAGCTCGACGTAGAGGAGGCCACGTACAGCGATCGGCCGTCGGGGCTCACCGCCACGCTGCGGGCGCCGGCGAGTGGGGCTCCGGTACCGGGTACATCGGCGCAGGTGCCTCCGGACCCGTCGTCGCTTACACACCCGTCCCAGGACAGCTGCCCCTGCGCTGGGTTCGCGAACAGGTGCGACACCGTCCCGTTGTCGGAGGAAACGGCGTAGACCGAAGCGCCGTTCGGACTCACCGCAACATCCAATGGGTCCGATAACGGAGTCCCGCTCCCCGGAACGTCGGCGCAGGTGCCTCCAGACCCATCGTCGCTGATGCACCCGTCCCAGGACAGCTGCCCGTGGCTCGGGTCGGCGAACGCGTGGTCGATCGAGGCGCTCGCGGGCGCGTTCGCCGCCCGCGTTCGCGGCGTAGACCGAGGCGCCATTCGGACTCACCGCCACCCCGAACGGTTCTTCGAGCGGCAGTCCCGCTCCCCGGAACATCCAGCAGTTGCCGCCGGATCCGTCGTTGCTGACGCACCCGTCCCAGGTGAGCTGCCCCTGGCTCGGGTTGGCGAACAAATGCGCAAGCGTGCCGCCCTCGTTCGCGACTGTAGACCGAGGCGCCGTTGGGGCTCACGGCAACATCGCTCAGGGTGTGTGAGCGGCATCCGCTCCCGGGAACATCCAGGCAGGTGCCGCCGGACCCGTCGTTGCTCACGCAGCCGTCATAGCTCAGCTGCCCTTGGCTCGCGTCGGCGAAGAAGTGCACGAGCGTACCGCCCGTTTTCGCGGTGTACACCGAGGCGCCATTCGGACTCACCGCGACGCTTGCGGCGCCGCCCAGCGGCGTTCCCGTTCCGGGGACGTCGGCGCAGCTGGCCTCCCGACCCGTCGTCGCTCACGCATCCGTCGTAGCCGAGACGACCCTGGGCGCCCACGAAGAAGTGCGCCACCGCGCTGTCAACGGAGTTACCCGTGACATACACCGATCCGCCGTTCGGGCTGACCGCCACCGAATCAGCGCCCGTCAACGGTCCGCCGGCCACGAACGTGCAACCCGCCGCCGCGCCGAGCACCCGTCATAGCTCAACTCCCCCACCGCCTGAGCCGCCGCCGGGGCGGGCGCGATCCCGGCCAGCGCCACCGAGACGAGCATCACCAGCCGCATCCAACCTCGCCAGCAAGCAGGCCGCCGCCGATCGTTGCGGCGAGCCCCACGCATCCTGCCCACTATCAGCCTCCAAAGCCGTACTTCGCGTCAGGGTTGAACCTGAACTTTGCCCCAGGTCACGGCCCGCCGATGGCAACTGCGCCGCAAAACTCAGACTCTCAAATCGTCACCTGTGGGAAACGGGAGCGAGCGTGAAGCCGCGCGACCCGCCAGCGCCTCAGGGCATCGAGCTTGAGTGGCTCATCGCCCCCGAACCGCTCGAGCCGCTCATTGCCCCCGTCCGCCCCTGCCGTGCATCCGCCCATCGCCCCCGCCCCCATCGCCTTCGTCCCCCCAGCGCCCTCCATCGCGCCCATCGCTCGCATCGCCGCCGGGCTGCCGGGCACGGTCAATGCCGGGACGCTCGACGGTGACGCTGCGATCCCGACGGCCAGCGCCGCCAGCACCACGGACACCCCGACGGTGGAGGCCGTGCGCCACGGGAGCAGCTTCTCGGCCGCGATCAGCGCCCCGATCAGGAGCATCCAGGCCAAGCTCATCGCCCCGAGCGCGAACAGTGCCGCCATCAGCGCCCAGCAGCAGCCCAGGCACCAGCCACCGTGCTCGAACCCCATCCGCACCGCGCCGAGACGGCCCTCCTTCCAGCTCCCCATCAGGAAGGCCAGCGGGCTGCGACAGCGCTTCAGGCACGCGGTCTTGGCCGGGGTGAACTCGTACAGCGCGGCGCCGAGAAGAACCGCCACCGCGGTCCAGCGACCGGCCCGATCCCATGCAAACAGACCGCCGTCGAGCGAGCGCCCGAGCTTGAGGATCGCGTAGCCGATCAGCCCCGAGAGGGCCCACACGAACAGGTAGCCGGCCACGAACAGGCCGGTCGCGCCCCGGATCGCCCGATCGGAGTCGGCCCCGGCGCGCCGCCCCCGTGAGATGCTCCGGAACATCAGCACCATCGGCGCGATCGACGGGAACATCATCGCCGCCATCATCACCACCCAAGTGCTGAGGTAGAAACCGAACGCCCCCGGGTCGGTGCCCGGACCGGCATCCATCCCGGCCATCCGCAGGTCGGTGACAACCCATGCGATCAGGGCGAGAGCAAGCAGCAGCCCGATCGCCACGAGCTGCCCGGACCGGAGCCCGAGCCCGGTTCGGCGGCTGTCGACGGCCAGGCCGGAGCTCACGCCGCCCACGCGAAGGGGTGGGAGAAGCCGGACTTGCCGGCGCCTCCGGCGGAGATGCCGAACGCGCTCAGCCCCGAATCCTGGGCCGATCTGGCGATCGTCAGCTCTGGGCCGGCCGGGTGGAAGACGCCGATCAGCCGCACCGGCTGGCCGTCCTCGACCCCGAACGGCACAACGTCCTGCACCGCCACGTGTCCACGATCCCCGACGGTGAGGCTATGCGTCCCGCCCGCGGACGAGAACTGCATCGGCACGCGCTCGACCCCGAGCGACTCGCCCACAAGGCCGGCAAGGGCGCCCATCGGTCCGCCGAGCTGCCCGCCGAACACGGCGCCGAGCTTCTGCGCCTGCTCGTCGCTGGCCGCCTCGTCGATCAGCACGCCGAGCTTCCAGCCGCCCTCGTGCATGAACTTCGGCGCGTCGGCGACGGCGCACAGCGTGAGTCCGGATACGTCGACCCCCTCGATCTGGCCGGAGTCGACGTGGAAGACCAGTGCCACCTTGCAGCGGTCGTAGTCGGCGCCGAGCGCGAACGAAGCCGTGCACGGACACACCACCTCGCACGAGCAGTTCTCGAAATAGCGTCCTTCGATGCTCCAGGCCACGCGATTCTCCTTCCACCGGAGTTAGCCGACCCGGGTGATTCTGCGCCGATCGGTCGGGCCCGTCAACCCGCCGAAGGCGTCAGCGCTCGGCGTTGACCGTTCCGCTCTGGCGCCGCGAGCGAGTGCTGGGCCGCGCGGGAAGCTTGACCGGGGCGGCGTGCATCGCGCGGAGCCTGACCTCGCGCCACGACATGCCCTCCTTGAGGAGGGCGGGCATGCCCATCAGAATCGCGCTCGTGACCTCGACCGCCTGGAGGATCACGCCATATGCCACGCCGTCGCCGTAGCTGACGTGCCAGCCCGTGTGCAGCACAGCGGCGCAGGCGGCCTGGAACACGCCGAGGTTCGCCGGCGTCGCCGGCAGCACCGCGGTGATGTTGACCGCGAACAGCACGGCCGCAGCGGCGCCGATTCCGGCCTGGTCGCTCAGCCCAAGCGCCACCAGCAGGATGTAGCAGGCCAACCACTGCAGGCCCCAGGCGGCGAGCTGGGCCCCGGTGGCGATCGCTCCCAGCTTGGGGCGGCGGAACACGGTGAGACCCGCGCGCACGCGCGCCATCGCGCCGCGCGCACGCACGAGCGCCGCTTGGGCGCGCGAGAAACGCTTACGGGCCGCCGGGGTCTGGAGCACGATCGGCGCCAGAAGCACGATCGCGAGCAGGGTCACCGGAGCGATCGCGGCGATCAGGAGCGCGGTCTGGTGCCCGTTGAACAGGTCGACGGAGGAGAACATCACGCTGCCGAGGATCGCCAACGCGACGATGTTGAGCAGCGTCTGCGAGACCAGCGTGCCGAGCACGACGGGCAGGTTCTCGCGCGGCTGCCCGGTGCGTCTGGCCACGACCAGGGCGCGCGAGGGCTCGCCGAGGCGGGCCGGCAGCGTCGATGACATCAGCACGCCGATGAACGTGCCCTGCATCGCGTCAGAAAGCTTCACCCGCGCCCGTGGCAGCGCGGCCTTGAGGATCGCGTGCCAGGAGAAGGCGCGGAGCACCATCGCGCTGCACATCACGGCGAGACCGAGCAGGACGAACGTCGGGCTTGAGTTGATCAGCGCCGCCGCGATGTGGGTCAGGCCGATCTTCTGCAGAGCGAGCCAGGCCAGGACGAGGCCGCCGATCGAGACCGCGGCCAGCGACAACCGCCGGGCCATCGCAAGCCCGGCGCTGCGCCGCGCGCTCACCGTCGGGCGGCGATCGAGGCTCGGCAACCGGCGGGCGGGTACGTGGGGCTTCAGATCGGCCGAGCGCGCCCCGACGGCCACCGCGGCGCGCTGTAGCGATCCGGACGGCTCCGGCGTGGCGATCGCATCCTCGTAGGCCGACATCACCTCGGCCGACACCCGCGGCCAGGCGAACCGCTGCACGTCCTCGGCGGCGGCACGGGCCATCGCGGCCTGGCGATGCGGCTCCTCCCACAGATCAAGAAGCGCGTTCGCGAGTGCCAGCGGGTCGCCGGGCGGGACGAGCACGCCGTCGACCCCGTCGCGGACGACGTCGCGGTAGCCGGCGATATCGGAGGCGATCACCGGCGTGCCGGCAGCGAACGCCTCGGTCAGCACCATCCCGAAGCTCTCGCCGCCGAGCGACGGCGCGCACAGAACGTCGGCTTCACGAAGCTCGCGCTGCTTGGTCTCCTCGTCGACCTTGCCGAGCATGCGCACGTCGCGCTGGTCCATCAGCAGCGGCCCGAGCTCGTCCCTGGAGGGCCCGATCACGGTCAGCTCGCAGGGGATGTGCTCGCGCAGCGCCTCGAAGGCGCGCAGCAGCAGCGGCAGGCCCTTGCGCTCCACGGACTGGCCCACGAAGGCGATTCGCAGCCTGTCGCCCATTGGGCGAAGCGCGGCCAACGCCGCCGCCGCGGGGTCGACGTGGACACCGTTCGGGATCACGCGATAGTGGCCGCCGAACCAGCGCCGGCCCGTCCAGGCGGCCGCCTCGGAGACGGCGACGCGAACGTGGAGCCGGTTCAGCACCCGTCGCGCCCCGATCACGTTGGCGATCCCGTTGGGCAGGTGCTTGTCGGAGTAGGAGTGGAACGTGCCGACCAGGGGAAGGCGCGTCCGGTCGGCCGCCAGCCACCCAGTCAGCGGCGCCACCGGTTCGTGGACATGGACCACGTCGTAGCGCCCGGTTCGGAGCTCGTTGTGCAGGCTCGACACTCCGTAGGGCGTGATCGAGAGGTTCGACACGGCCCCGTTGGCCTTGAAACCGACCGTCCGGCCGAGCGAGACGACATATTCGGGCAGCTCGAGCGCCTGCGGATGGGCACCGCGATGCAGCGCCGTCGATAGACGGTCGGGGGGGTCGTACGGTGCAAGCACCCGGACGTGGTGGCCCTCCGACATGAACTGCTCGGCCAAGGCCCCGATGTGCCTCGTTACGCCACCCGGGTAAGACCACGAGTATGGGGAAACGAGCGCAATGCGCATCGAACTCATCTTAGACTCTAAACCGCCGCGGCGGCCGGGTTTCGCTCGCCTATTATGAGAACTGCCATGCCTGCGCGGCACTTTGTCAAGTACACGTTTCTCAAGGTCGATCCGCAATGGCGCCGGCTCGACGACGAGCGGCGTGCGGTTGACAAGCGCGAGTTCATGGCCGCGTGCGCCGATTTCGCCGATGGCCACCTGCTCCGGACCTTCTCGCTGGTGGGAACGCGCGGCGACGCGGACGTGCTGCTGCTCAGCCAGGCCCAGAACCTCGAGCGGATCCACGAATTCCACGTGATCCTCGCGCAGAGCGGTCTGATGAAGTGGTGCACGGTCCCGTACTCGTTCCTCGCGATGACCAAGCCATCGGAGTATTCGGATGAGTCGCGCCTTGAAGTTCGACCCGGACATAGCAAGTACCTGTTCGTCTACCCGTTCGTCAAGACACGGAACTGGTACTCGCTGTCGGCCGACGAGCGCTACCGAATCATGCAGGAGCACATCAAGGTGGGCCGCCAGTTTCCCTCGGTGGACCTCAACACGAGCTACTCCTTCGGGCTCGATGACCAGGAGTTCGTCGTCGCCTTCGAGACCGACAACCCGGGCGACTTCCTCGATCTCGTGCAGCGGCTGCGCACGACCGAGTCGAGCTCCTACACACTGCGCGACACGCCCACCTTCACCTGCATCGCGTGCTCGGTGGAGCGGGCGCTCGGGGCCCTCGACGGCGCAGCTCTGACCGTCACGGAAACGCCTTGAGCGCCGACCTCGCAGCCGATTTCGACCAGGTCCGTGACATCACCGTCATTGGCGCCGGCCCGGTCGGGATGTGCACCTCGTTCTGGGCCGGGATGCGCGAGGCGGACTCGCGCATCATCGACTCGCTGCCCGAGCTCGGCGGCCAGCTGACGACGCTGTATCCGGAGAAGTGGATCTTCGATGTGCCGGGGCATCCGAAGGTCCTGGCCAGAGACCTGGTGGAGATGCTCCGCCAGCAGGCGCTCGAGCAGTTCGAGGTGCCCGTGCATCTGAGCACGACGGCGGACACGATCACCGTGGGAGGACGACCTCGTCGTCCTGCACACTGACAAGGGCGAGCTGCGCTCGCGCACCGTGATCGTCGCCGGCGGCCACGGCGCGTTCGAGCCCAAGACGCTGCCGGGCTTTGACATGACGCCCTGGCACGGGCGCGGCGCCCACTACATCGTGGGCGAGAAGTCGGTGTTCGAGGGCAAGCGGGTGATGATCGTCGGCGGCGGCGACTCGGCCGTCGACTGGGTGATCAACCTCCTCGACACGGCCAGTGAGATCAGCCTCGTCCACCGGCGCGAGGGCTTTCGCGCCCACGAGCTGACGGTCGGCCAGGTGCTCGAGGCCGCCGACCGCGGCGACGTGGCGCTGCACGTGCCATTCCAGATCAAGGAGGTCTCGGGCGACGGCAGCGTCGAGCGCGTGCGCCTGTTCCACTCCGAGGACGAGGCGCACGAGGTCGAGATCGAAGTCGACGCGATCCTCCTCCAGCTTGGCTTCAAGACCGCGCTCGGCCCGCTCAAGGAGTGGGGCTTCGAAGTCATCAAGGGCGCGATCGCCGTCGACCAGCTGATGAAGACCTCGCTCGACCGGGTCTGGGCGTGCGGCGACATCACCACCTTCGATGGGAAGCTCAAGCTGATCGCCACCGGGTTCGCCGAGTCGGCGATCGCCGTCGCGCAGGCCGTGCACGAGATCCGGCCGGAGGTCAAGATCCAGCCGAAGTACTCGACCAACACGGGCGTTCCGGGAGCGGTGGCGGGGCAGCCCTGATCGACGAGGCAGCCGCCCAGCTGAGCGCAGCCGACCCGGTCATGCGGGGGCTGATCAAGGAGATCGGCGTCGAGGACCTGGGCGATCCGCGCGCGGGTCGCCCCGACGACCACTACGGCGCGCTGGTCCGCTCGATCGTCGGCCAGCAGCTCTCGACCCACGCCGCGCGGGCAATCTACGCCCGCCTGATCGACCGCTTCGGCGGACGGACCCCGACGCCGGCAGAGGTGCTCGCGGACGACCCCGATGAGCTCCGCCAGGCGGCTGGCCTGAGCCACGCCAAGGTCCGCTATCTGCGCTCGCTGGCCGAGCACGTCCTAAACGGCTCACTCGAGCTCGAGAAGCTCGACCAGCTGCCCGACGACGAGGTGATCGCCGAGCTCACCGCGGTCAAGGGCATCGGCACCTGGAGCGCCCACATGTTCCTGATGTTTCACCTCCAGCGGCCCGACGTGCTGCCGGTTGGCGACCTCGGAATCCGCCGCGCGATCCAGCTCCGCTACGGGTTGGCGGAGCTGCCCGACGCGGCCACGATCGAGCGGATCGCCGAGCCGTGGCGACCACACCGCACGCTCGCTGCGCGCTACCTGTGGCGCTCGCTCGAGGCCACGCCGGTCTGAGAAGTAAGTCGGGCCTGGGACCGTAGTGGCTGGCAAGCGGACTACGCACTTACACGGATGACCTCCAGCCACCGCGGGCGTACTGTGGCTCTTACCCAGGCAGTCAAAGAGGTGATTCGCTGTGCAGCTGACGATCAAGATCATCACCTTCATGCTCATGATTCCGGCGTTGCTCGTGCTCGGTATCGCGCTGGGACCCGCGGCCCTTGTCATGTTGTTTGTGGCCGGGCTGGCAGTTCCCCGTGGTGCTCGTGGTGGGCTGGTTCGAACGAAAGCCGCGGCGGTCGCTGCCCAGATAGATGCCGATCGAGCCGCTGAGGGCTACTTGACCGTCAGCTTGTGCTTGACCATCTGCTTGCCACAGCTCAGCCGGGCGAACACCTCCACGACGTAGCTGCCCTTCTTGTTCGGCGCCTTGATCTTCTTCGTGTAGGTGCCGGCGCCGAGCGAGCCATAGATATAGGTCTTCAGGATCGCGACGCCGTTCTTCTGCTTCATGAAGATCTTTGTGACCGTCGTCTTGAAGTTGAGCTTGAACTTGACCTTGAACTTGTTCCCATGCTTGACCTTGCCGGGCGTCTTGACGTTCTTGATCGGCTTGGCGAACTTCGTCTTCAGCGTCCGGTCGGCCGCGGTGAACGACCCATCGGGGTTTTTCGCGAACAGGCGGTAGTGGTAGGTCGTGCACGGCTTCAGCTTCGAGATGTTGGCCGACACCGGCTGCGTCTTGGGGACGCTGCAGGACGGACTCGGCGGCTTGACCCCGCTTGGGCACGTCCCGACCTTTCCGGTCTTCGTCTGCTTGCCGTACGAGGTCGTCGTCCCGTAGCGGAAGAAGAAGTTGGTGATGTCGCCGCCCGTGACGTTCGGGCCGGCGAGGCCCTTGAGCGTCGCGCTCGTGCCCTTCACGTTGCTCGCGCTCGACGTGGTCGCCGTCGGCCTCACGTTCGTGCAGTACGGGCTCGGGGGCTTGACCCCCTTGGGGCAGACGAGTGTCGCCCCGGACGGGACAGCGGAGATCGCCATCGCGGCGGCCGCCGCGACGCCCGCCGCGAGCGCAGGTCGTCTTAGGTGCGAGTACCTGACCATGTGAGTCCTTCCCCTAGAGAGCGTCCCCACGCGATCCCCTCCACGCGAGGCGGCCGCCATCGGCCGTCGCACACCCTACATCCAAAAGGGGTCAGAGCAGCAAAGCCGCGGACGTCAGGACCCGTGCATCGTGAGCCGGCCGCGGCGGGCCGTGCTCGGCGGTCAGACCGCCGAGACCTCTTCCTCGTCCGCGACGCGGAAGGACGAGCCGCACCCGCACGCCGCGACCACGTTCGGGTTGTCGACCTTGAAGCCGGCGCCCTGGAGACCGTCGACGAAGTCGATGACCGAGCCGCTCACGTAGGGAAGGCTCGGGCGATCGACCAGCAGGCGTATGCCCTTGTCCTCGAACACGGTGTCGCCGTCACGCTGCTCGTCGAATGCGAGCGCATACTGGAAGCCTGAGCAGCCGCCGCCTCGGACCCCGACCCGCAGCCCGGCCGTATCGCCGGCCGTCGCCTGGGAGGCGAGGAACTCGCGTACCTTCTCGGCTCCGTTGTCCGTGAGGGTGATCATTGCTTCACGAAGTATAGCGCTGGCGCCTCGCTACCCTTGGGAGAGTGTCGGCGACGCCCGAGGAGCTTAAGGAACGCATCGAGGCCGGGATTCCGGGCGCCCGCGCCGAGGTTACCGGGGACGGCCACCACTTCAACGCCGTGGTATCCGCCTCGGCGTTCCAGGGCCTGTCCCGGATCGCCCAACACCGGCTCGTCTACGACGTGTTCGGTGCGGAGGTCGGGGACCGGATCCACGCCCTGTCAATCCAGACGAAGGACAGCATATGAGCGAGAACGCAATGCGCGACGCGATCCAGAGCGCAATCTCCGAGAACCCCGTGCTCCTGTTTATGAAGGGCACGCCCGACCAACCCGCGTGCGGCTTCTCCGCCCGCACGGTCGCGATCCTTCAGTCGCTCGGCCAACCTTTCGCTGCCGTCGACATCCTGCCCGACCCGCGCATCCGCCAGGAACTCTCCGAGATCTCGAACTGGCCGACGATCCCTCAGCTGTTCGTTGACGGCGAGCTGGTCGGCGGCTGCGACATCGTCACCGAGATGTACGAGTCGGGCGAGCTGGCGCAGACGCTTGGGATCGAGGAGGCCGAGCCGGCGCCGGCACCGGAGCCGGAGCCAGTCGAGGGACCGCCGCTCTCGATCGAGAACCGCCTCTAGCTGAGCACCGCCGCCGACATGCTGGTCGCGCTGCGCTTCGACCCGGCCGCGAACGTGCTCCGCGCGCTCGACCAGACCGCGCTGCCGTGGCGCGAGGAGGAGCTCGAGCTAGCGACGGCGAGCGAGGTGGCCGAGGCGATCCGCCGCCTCTCGATCCGCGGCGCGCCGCTGATCGGCGTGGCCGGCGCCTACGGGCTCGCGCTCGAGCTCGCGCGCGATCCCGACGCTCTCGGGTCGGCAGCCGAGCTGCTTCGCTCCGCCCGGCCGACCGCGGTCAACCTCGCCCACGCCGTCGATCGCGTGCGCGATGCGGCGCTCCGGGCGGCCCCGGCCGACCGGGCGGCCGCTGCCCTCGCGCAGGCGCGGGCGATCCACGCCGAGGAGGAGGCCTCCAGCGACGCGATCGCTGCCGCCGGCGCCGAGCTCCTCGCGGACGCGGGGCGCGTGATGACCCACTGCAACACCGGCGCGCTCGCCGCGCCGGGGCGCGGGACCGCGCTCGCCGTGGTCGCCGAACTCGCGGCCCGCGGACGGCTGACCGGCGTGATCGCGACCGAGTCGCGGCCGCTGCTCCAGGGCGCGCGGCTCACCGTGTACGAGCTCGGCCGCCTCGGGATCCCACACGAGCTCACGGTCGACTCCGCCGCGGCGGGCCTGATCACCGGCGGCGCCGTCGACGCCGTGGTCGTCGGCTGCGACCGTGTCGCGGCCAACGGCGATGTGGCCAACAAGGTGGGAACGCTCGCGCTCGCGCTCGCCGCAAACGCGGCCGGGATCCCGTTCGTGGTCGCGGGGCCCACCTCGACGATCGATCCTCACTGCGCCTCGGGCGCCGAGATCGAGATCGAGGAGCGTGACGCCGCCGAGGTTCGCACCGCCGGCTCGGCCCGGATCGCCCCCGATCACGTGCGCTGCCGCAACCCGGCCTTCGACGTCACGCCGGCGCGCTACGTGACCGCACTCGTGACCGAGCGCGGCGTCGCGCGACCGGTCGGACCGGACTCGATCGCGACGCTGACCGGCGCATGAGGGTCGCGCGCTCGTTCGGCGTCGACGACGTCCGGATCGAGGAGATCGACGAGCTCGATCCGGGTCCGGGCGAGGTCGTCTGCGACGTGCTCGCCTGCGGCGTCTGCGCCTCCGACGTCACCGACTGGTACGTGCGGGCCAAGTTCCCGGCCGTGCTCGGTCACGAGCCGACGGGAGTTGTGCGCGCGCTCGGCGCAGGCGTCGCCAACGTGTCGGTCGGCGACCGGGTCGCCATCCACCATCACGCCCCGTGCGGCGAGTGCCGGCGCTGCCGGCGCGGCCACGAGACGATGTGCGATCGGTTCCGCACCACCCGGCTCGAGCCCGGCGGCTTCGCCGAGCGCCTCCGGGTACCGTCCGAGCTCGTCGACGAGCTGCTCCTGCTCCCCGACTCGCTCGACTCGGTGGCGGGGACGTTCATCGAGCCGCTGGCCTGCGTCCTGCGCGCCCAGGACCGGGCCGGGGTGCGCGCGGGCGACAGCCTGCTCGTGGTCGGCGCCGGCGTGAACGGCCTGCTCACGATCGCGGCCGCCCACGCCCGCGCGGTCGACATGGTGTGGGTCCGCGAGCCCCGCCCGGAGCGCCTCGAGCGAGCGCTCGCGCTCGGCGCCGAGCGCCACGGCAACGAACTCGTCGACGTCGCGATCGTTTGCACGCCGAAGCCCGAAGCGATCGCGGCCGCGGCCGCCGCGGTCGCCCCCGGCGGGACCCTGTGCCTGTACGCGCCGCCGGCCCCCGACGCGCCGCCGCGGTTCGACGCCACGGCGATGTTCCTGCGCGAGCTGACGGTGACCGCCAGCTATTCGGCCGGCCCGCGGGACATGCGCGAGGCCTTCCGGCTCATCGCCGGCGGGCAGATCGACCCGCTGCCCCTGGTCTCCCACCGCTTCGGGCTCGACGAGACCGGCCGCGCGCTCGACCTCCAGCGCCGCGGCGAGGCACTCAAGGCGGTTGTCCTGCCTTGAAGGCCGCCGTCCTCTATGGGCCGGAGGATCTGCGGATCGAGGAGGTGCCCGAGCCGGAGGACGAGGTCGTCGTCGAGGTCCACGCCGCCACCACGTGCGGGACCGACTCGAAGATGTGGCGCCACGGCCATCCGGCGCTCGGCCCCTATCCGGCCCGGTTCGGGCACGAGACGGCGGGCGTGCGCCTCGACACTGGCGCGGCGGTGCTCGTCTCCGACTCGGTTTCGTGCGGGCGCTGTGGCCCGTGTGCGGACGGGCGGCCCCAGATCTGCCGCGACCCCACCTGGATCCTCGGCGGCTTCGCGGAGCGGATCGCCGCGCCGGCGGCAGCGCTCCATCCGATCCCGGATGGCCTACCCGCGCCGGCCGCCGCCGCCGCCGAGCCGCTCGCCGCGGCGCTCCACGCCGTCTCGCGAGGAACCGGGTCCGAGGACGTGGGGATCCTCGGCGGCGGCCCGATGGGTCTGATGCTGGCCACGCTGCTGCTCGCCGAGGGGCGGTCGGTCACGGTCGCCGACCTGCATCCCGAGCGCCGCGAGCAGGCCTCGCGACTCGGCGCCCGCGGCGCGACCGATCTCGGCCGGCACCCGCTCGTGTTCGAGGCCGTCGGCCGGCCGGAGACGTGGCGTGCGGCGATCGCCGCGGCCGCGCCGGGCGCGACGGTGGTGTTGGTCGGCGGCTGTCCGCTCGGCACCGACGTGCCGCTGCCCGCGGCCCCGATCCACTACGACGAGCTCGACCTCCGAGGCACCTTCCACCACAGCGGCGAGGAGATCGACCGTGCGCTCGCAATTCTCGCCGGCGGCCAGGTCGAAGTGACGTCGCTGCTGGGCGAGACGATCGGACTCGAGCAGCTGCCGCGAGCGCTCGGCGCGCCGCCCGGGGGGCCGGCGCGCAAGTGGGTCGTCGACCCGCGCTACTGAGCCCGGAGCAGCGCCAGGTGCTCGATGATCCGCCGCGAGTCGCAGATCGCTTCGCCGTCGATCACCAGGACCGGCACGCGACGCTGGTCGGTCAGCGCCTCGACCTCGGGACGCCGCGAGCGACGCTGCGGCACCACCACCTGCTCGAACTGAATGTTCTCGCGCCTGAGCGCCCGGGCGACCTTGCCGCACGGGCACAGCCAATCGGTCGGTGTGTTGCAGCGGTAGAGGGTCGCCACCGCAGCAGACGATAGACACGCACGGATTAAGAACGCGTGGCGGTTCGTGTATCACTATTGGCACGCGGCCTCCTCTGTTGTAGGTTGCCGCCCGTGGAGTCGAGGGAGCTCCGGAGCACCGCCCGGTTGACCGTGCAGGAGGTCACCGTGTCGTTTGGCGGCATCACGGCGCTTGACAGCGTCTCGATGGCCGTCGGCAGCGGCGAGGTGCTCGGCGTGATCGGGCCCAACGGGGCCGGCAAGACGACGCTCTTCAACGTCATCTGTGGATTTGTCGCGCCCGACAGCGGGACGCTTTCGTGGCGCGGACAGGCGATCGACCGGGTACGCCCGGAGCGCCTGGCATCGCTCGGGATCGCTCGAACCCTTCAGGGAGTCGGCCTGTTCTCGCACCTGACGGTGCTGGAGAATGTGATGGTCGGGGCACAGCGGTTTAGGCGCGCGCGGTTCGCCTCCGCGCTGCTCGGATTGCCCAGGTCTGACCGCGACGAACGGGCGCTCCGCGCTCGGGCCCGCGACGCTCTGCGGCGGCTCGACTGCGAGCAGATCGACGACCGGCTTCCCGGGACGTTGCCGTTCGCAGTTCAGAAGCGGGTGGCGCTCGCTCGTGCCCTGATCGCCGAGCCCGAGCTCCTGCTGCTGGACGAGCCGGCCGGAGGACTGTCGGCTGATGAGCTCAACGAGCTCCGCGACCTGATCTCATCACTTCGGAGCTCCATCGCTGTGATGCTCGTCGAGCATCACATGGATCTCGTGATGTCCGTCTGCGACCGAGTGGTCGTGCTCGACTTCGGTCGTGTGATCGCATCCGGGGAACCGGCGGCGATCAGGGAGGACCCAGCGGTCCTGGAGGCCTACCTCGGCCGCGACACCGCAGGCCCGGCCGCGGTCGCGACAACGGGAGCGAGCGATGCTCACGGTTGAGGGGCTGACGACCGACTACGGCGCCGTGCGGGCCGTCAACGACGTCTCGCTTGACGTCCCCGCGGGCAGCGTCACGGCCGTGCTCGGAGCCAACGGAGCCGGCAAGACGTCACTTCTGAGGACGATCACGGGCCTGGTTGCGCCGAGTGCCGGCCGGGTCACATTCGACGGCGAGGACATCACTGGGATGGCGGTCGAGCAGATCGTGCGCCGCGGCCTTGCCCATGTGCCCGAGGGCCGAGGCGTGATCGCCGAGCTCACGGTCGAGGAGAATCTGCGCCTCGGTGGGCTTTGGCGGGGACGGGACGCCGCGCCGCTGAGCGAGATCTATGAGCTGTTCCCACGCCTGCAGGAGCGCAACTCGCAGCCGGCCTCCCGCTTGTCCGGCGGCGAGCGGCAGATGCTCTCGATTGGGCGGGCACTGGCAGGACGCCCGCGTGCGCTGCTGCTCGACGAGCCCTCGCTGGGCCTGGCGCCGCTTCTGGTCGCTCAGCTCATGGAGCTGGTCCGCAAGCTCGCCACCACCACGGGATTGGCGATCCTGCTGGTTGAGCAGAACGCCCGCAGCGCGCTGTCGGTCGCCAGCCGCGGAATCGTGCTGAATCTCGGGCGCATCGTCGTCGACGAGGACGCGGCGCGGCTGGCTGCCGACGAGGCCCTCCGGCACGCCTACCTGGGGTTCTGAGATGACCAAGTTCATCGACCTCACGCTGAACGGGATCTCGACCGGTGCCGTTTACGCGGCGATCGCGCTGGCGCTCGTGCTGATCTGGCGCGCGACTCGAATCGTGAACTTCGCGCAGGGGGCGATGCTGATGATCACCACCTTCATCGCCTCGGCTGTGATTAGCAAGACCGGCTCCTACGCGCTGGGGTTTGTCTGCGCGCTTGCCTCGGGTCTTGTCGTCGGTGCGGTCGTCGAGCTTGTGCTCATTCGGCGCGTCGAGGGGGCGCCACCTCTGAACGCGGTGATCGTGACCCTCGGCCTGTACACGCTGCTGATCGCGATGGCGGGGATGATCTGGGGTAACACGCCCCGCTCATTCCCGGCCGCGTTCTCGATCCGCGGCTACGAGGTCGGCGGCACGCGATTGCTGTTCTCGCCCAACGACACGTTCATCGTGCTGGTGGTGATCGGCGGCGCGGCCGCCCTGGCGTTGCTGTTCCGGGCAACATCGCTCGGGCTGAAGATGCGCGCGGCGGCCTTCTCTCCGGAGGCGGCGCGGCTGCTCGGAGTCAGGGTCGGCCATATGTTCACGCTCGGCTGGGCGTTGGCGGCCGTGGCGGGTGCGGTTGCCGGCCTGCTGATCGCCCCGTCGGTGTTCCTCGGGCCCAACAGCTTTGACCCGATTCTGATCAGCGGGTTTGTCGCGGCCGTGCTCGGCGGCCTGGATAGCCCACCTGGCGCGGTCCTTGGGGGCCTGATCCTCGGGCTCGCCCTTTCCTACGTGGCGGGGTATGAGGGCTCGGCGCTGCAGCCGCTGGCGGCGCTGGTGATCCTGGTCCTCGTGCTGATGGTCCGTCCCACCGGCCTGTTCTCGTCGACGGTCGAGCGACGCGTGTGATCGAGACCGCCCGACGCAGCACGCTGGTCCGCGCCCTGGGTCTCGTGATCGTCGGCGCTCTTGTGCTGGGCCTGATCAGCGAGTACGCGAGCGCCTATCAGAACCTCCAGCTGGCGACGGGGGCCTACTACTTCGCCGTCCTTGCCGGTCTCACCGTGCTCGCCGGTCTCGGCGGGCAGATCTCGCTCGGACAGGGCGCGCTGATGGCGGTCGGCGCCTACACGGTCGCGCTGCTGATCGGCAACGAAGGCTGGGCTGTGCTTCCGGCCCTGGCGGCGTCCGTCGTGGTCACCGCGCTCGTCGGTGCGCCGGTCGGGGCCGCTGCGAGCAGGCTGCGCGGTCCGTACCTCGCCGGCGCGACCCTGGCGTTCGCGGTCGGCCTCCCGGCGCTGGCCGACAAGTTCCCGGGAACCTTCGGCGGCGAGAACGGGCTGACGATCAACCCACCGACACCGCCGTCGTTTCTCGGCTCCAATTTCCCGCTCGAGCGTTGGGAGGCGTGGATCGCCTGCGCCGGCGCGCTGGTGGTTCTGTTTGCGCTGCACAATCTCGTCAACAGTGGCTTTGGACGCTCGCTGAGGGCGGTCCGCGACGACGAGATCGCGGCCTCCCTGTGCGGTCTTCGGGTCGGGCGCGCGCAGACCGGTGCATTTGTCGTCAGCGCTGCCTGCGCCGGCCTCGGCGGCGGACTGCTGGCGGTCGTGCTCCAGCTCGCTCAGCCCGGCGCGTTCCCGCTTCAGCTATCGCTGTCGCTTCTGACCGCGGTGGTTCTCGGCGGTCTGGGGTCGCTCACCGGCGCGATCTGGGGCGCCGCCCTGCTGGTGCTTTTGCCGAATTGGACCAACGACCTCGCGCATTCCTTCTCGCTCTCCACCAAGGTCTCGGCGAATCTCCCACTGGCGATCTACGGACTCGTCCTGATCGGGGCGATGCTCCTCTGGCCGAGCGGGATTCAGGGCGGGTTGCGTGCTCTCGGGCGCCGCCTGCGTCCGGTCCTGACACCCAGCAGCGCGGCCTCCACCTCGCGCAGGCGCTCATGATCGCCGCGGATACCGATCGACGCGTCGTTATAGAGAAACGCCTCGGCGAGGCGGACGATCGCGTAGGCGAGTGTGGCCGGGTCGGCGGGCGGGTTGTAGCGGCCGGCGCGCGCCTCGGCGGTGATCAGCTGCTCGACGAACGCGACGGCCCGGGGTTGGATCACGCCGTCGCTCGAGGTCAGCAGCCGCAACGCGGCGGCGTGCTCCTGTTCCAGCAGACGAGTCAGGGCACGCGAGTGCGCCAGGCTGCGGTTGATCCGGTCGAACACCTCGAGCAGGCCCTCCCCGCCACGCAGCCGGACCTGCCGGCGCTTGGCAGCGATCAGCGATTCGAGCTCCCGCGCGATCACCTCTCCCAGCAGCTCGTCCCGAGATCCGAACCAGCGATAGATCGTGGTCCGCCCGAGTCCGAGCCGACGTGCGATCACGGTCAGATCGACGCGCTGTCCGCCGAGATATTGCTCCGTCGCCATCTCCAGCACATCGTCCGGCGAGGAGCTGGCCGGACGGCCGCGTTTCGCGCCCGTTGCTGTGCCCATTCCAACAGTCTAGGATTTGAAACAGCGTAGGGAAAACGTATCGAAATGTTGCGCATCCAGGTTCGCAGCAGTTGGCGACCCCCGCCCCCACCAAATCCCCTAGGAGGACAGATGGTCCCTCTCCACGCGAGACGGCCGGCGTTGCTGGCCGTGTCGTTGGCTGTCGTGCTCGCAATCGCAGGTTGCGGCTCGTCCAGTTCGAGTAGCAACGCACCAGGAGTTACCGCGACCAGCATCACGTTCGGTTCCCACCAGCCGCTGACGGGGCCGGCGGCGCCCGGGTACAGCGAGATCGCTCCTGCTTCGCAGGCGTATTTCGACTATGTCAACGCACACGGGGGCGTGTTCGGACGCAAGATCCACCTGATCTACAAGGACGATGCCTACAACCCGACCAACACGGTCAACGTGGTTCACCAACTCGTCCTCCAGAGCGGCGTGTTCGGGATCTTCGAGGGCCTCGGCACGCCAACCCACACCAAGGTCGTCGGCTTCCTGAACACCTCGAAGGTGCCGGACCTGTTCGTGGCGTCCGGGTGCCCATGTTGGGACAACGGCACGACCCAGCCGTACACCTTCGGGTGGCAGCCGAACTACACGATCGAGGGCAAGATTCTCGGTCAGTACATCAAGCAGCATTTCGCGGGCAAGAAGGTCGGCGTGCTCTACCAGGACGACGACTTCGGGCAGGGCGGCCTCGCCGGGATCCAGGCCGAGGTGCCGGCCGCCGACATCGTCTCAAAGCAGCCCTACCAGGCCGGCGTCACCTCGTTGGGGCCGCAGATCACGGCGCTGAAGGCGGCCAAGGCCCAGGTGCTCGTCGACTTCACGGTCCCGATCTACACCGCGATCGGGCAGCTGACGTCGTTCACGCTCGGCTACAAGCCGCAGCTCGTCGTCTCCAACGTCGGCATCGACCCGACGACCGTCGGCGGGCTGTTGAAGACGATCTCGAAGGGCAAGGCGTCGGGCACGGCGCTGATCGAGGGCGCGATCACCGACGGCTACCTGCCATCGGTCAACGACACCTCGAATCCGTGGGTCCAGCTGTTCATGAAGATTCATGACCAGTACGACAAGAGCGCACCGTTCGACGGCAACGTCGAGTACGGAATGGCGAACGCGTACACGCTCGTGCAGGCGCTCCAGGCCGCGGGCAAGAACCTGACCCGCCAGGATGTGGTCAACGCGATCAACACCTCCGGAGCCGGCTGGAAGGGGCCAGGCCTGGTCCCGTTCCGCTATTCGAAGACCCAACATGGCGGCTACAGCGGAGTCGAGATGGGTCAGATACGCGGCGGCAAGATCGTCCTGTTCGGCGGTCCCCAGACCACCGATCCGGCGGCGGGCGCCGCGATCACGCCGTACACCGGGGCGCAGTCCCCGCCGCCTGCGAATGGAGTTCCCAGCGGCTGACCGCAGGGACAGGGTGGCCACCGCCGAGGCAACTCGAGTGGCCACCCTCCCCGTGCCACCTAGCGAGTGATCCCCGACCGCCTGAGGACGTCACCGAGCGCCCTGATCGCGAATGGCTGCCGTGACCCCGGCTCCGCGAGGCTGGTCCCATCGCGCTCGCGGTACCACGCGATCGTCTGCTCGAGGCAGTCCTCGTGCGGCGAGGTCTTCCAGCCGAGCTCGCGCTTGGCCTTCGCGTTGGTGAATGCCCAGTTCAGGGAGGCGGCGCGGACCTCGACCGGCGAGGGCATCGACAGACCGGGCAGCGGCGCGGCCGCGTGCGCGAGCGCCAGCGCGAGTGTCAGCGGCAGCTTGACCGCCGGCGGCTCGACTCCGGACAGGCGCGCGAGATCGGCGAACAGGCGGTCGAAGGTAAAGTTTCGGTTGCCGAGGATGTAGCGCTCCCCCACGCGACCCTTGGCGTCGGCGAGCAGGTGCCCCCGGGCCACGTCCTCGACTCCGACGATGTTGAGCGTCCCGTCGACGTAGGCCGGTATCTGACGGCGCATGAACCGGCGCACGAGCACGGTCGACGAGCGACCCGGGTCACCGGCGCCGAGCACGTGCGCCGGGTTGACGATCACCAGCGGAAGGCCTCGGCCGAGCAGTCGCAGCGCCGCAGCCTCGGCCTCGTGCTTGGCGTCCACGTACGGAATCGCGTACCGGCCGGCGTCCCATACGTTCGATTCGTCGGCCGTCGAGTCCTTGGCGGCCGGTCCGATCGCCGCGACCGATGAGGTGTACACGACCCGCTCCACGTCGGCGCGCAGTGCCTCCTCGAGCACGATCCGCGTGCCTTCGACGTTGACCGCGAACGCCACTTCTCGCGAGCCGCCGAGGTGGGTCGTGCCGGCCAGGTGAAAGACGCGCTCGGCTCCCTTCATCGCGCGCCGGACGGCGCGGCGGTCGCGGATGTCTGCCCGCGTCGTCTCGACCGACAGCTCTGCGAGCGTGGGCGGCGAATCGTCTGTCCGGATCAGCGCGCGCACGTCATCGCCGCGAGCCACCAAGAGCCGGACAAGATGGGAGCCGATGAAGCCGGTGGCGCCGGTGACGAGCGTCCTAGGCACTGGGCTCGCCAGTCTACGTGCGATGCCGCTGGTAGGGTGGCGCGCCGATGGCAGTCGCGATCGTCTCGGACACATGCCACTACCTGCCGCGCGAGCTTGTCGCGAAGAACGGCATCCACGAGGTCAGCCTCTACGTGCACTCGCGCGGCGAAACGATGCGCGAGAGCGAGATCGCCGATTACGACGGCTACTACGCCCGCCTCCACGATCTCAGCGAGCTACCGACCACCTCGCAGCCGTCGATCGGCGACTTCCTCGCGGTCTACGAGCCGCTGCTCGACGAGGGCAACGAGATCGTCTCGGTCCACCTTGCCGGCGGCATGTCAGGTACCTACGCCTCAGCCCAGCAAGCGCGCGAGCAGCTCGGCTCGCGGGCCGACCGCGTGTACGTGATCGACTCGGAGTCCGCGTGTGGCGGCGAGGGTCTGCTCCTGCTCGCGGCCGCGGCCGCGGCGCGCGACGGCGCCGACGGGGCGGCCACCGCCGACCGCGTCCATCGCGCCCGCAGCCAGCTGAAGATGTGGTTCGCGATCGAAACGCTCGAATACCTGCGGCGCGGCGGCCGGATCGCCGGCGCCCAGGCCTGGCTTGGCTCGGCCCTGAAGATCAAGCCGATCCTCAGCGTCGAGTCCGAGATCACGCCAGTCGAGCGCGTACGCACCTCGAAGCGCGCATTCGAGCGGATGGTCGACCTGCTGCGCACCTGCAAGGAGGCCGGTGCCGACGGATGGATGGTCCAGCACATCCAGGCACCGGACCAGGTTCAGGCACTGGCCGCCCGCGGCCGAGAGGTGATGGGCTGCGAGCCGCGCGTGATCTCCGAGATCGGCCCGGTGATCGGCACGCACGTCGGGCCGGGCCTGCTCGGGGCTGGCGCGATCCCGAGCTCGATGCTGTAGCGGCCTTTGTGGCGGCGCCCCGGTCGAGCGCCGCCACAAGCCAGCCCCACTACCGCTCGATCCGGTACACCCAGCCGTTCTCGGCCGCCACGTACACGTGCTGGTGGGCGTCGACCCCGAACGAGGTGACCAGCGCAGGAGCGGTCAGTCCGGTGTAACCGGTCCCGAAAGCGTGCCCACTGCGTCCGACTCGCGTCTGGTAGATCCGGCCTGTGCAGTGGTCGGCGAACAGGTAGTGCCCGTCGAGCGAGTGCAGGGCGCGGTCGGTGACGACGTAGCCGCCCATCACCGCGCACCAGTTCTCGTGCGTGCCGCTGGCTCCGGAGTGGGCCTCGACGATCACGGGGAAGATCGGGTGGAAGGCGGTGCGGCCCGCGTTGTAGAGCGAGTCGCCCTCGTACCGGCTCCAGCCGAAGTTCGACCCGGCCAGCTTTCCCGGGGCCCGGTAATCGACCTCCTCGTACTTGTCCTGGCCGACGTCGCCGATCCACATTCCGCCCGACGGCCCGAACGAGAAGTGGAACGGGTTGCGCAGGCCGTAGGCGAAGATCTCGCCCTTGGCGCCATGACGATGCGCGAACGGGTTGCTACGGGGGATCCTGTACTTGCGGCGGCCCGTGGCCACCGGCTGGATCCGGAGGATCTTGCCGAACAGGTTGTTCAGGTGCTGGGCGTGGTTGGCGGGATCGCCGACGCCACCGCCGTCGCCGATGCCGACGTACAGGTAGCCGTCGCGCCCGAACTGCAGCTGCCCGGCATAGTGGTCGATTTGCGGATGCCGCAGGGCAAGGATCGTGCGCGCGCTGCTCGGATCCACCCGGTTGGGGTTGGTGCGCGAGCGGCGGAACTGCTTGAGCCGGATGTTGCCCTGGCGGTTCGTGTAGTAGACGTAGAGCAGGTGCGACTTCGCATAGTTGGGCGCGAACGCGAGGCTGATCAGGCCCTGCTCGCTGTTCGCCGCGAGGTGGATCTTGCGATGCAGGTCGAGGAACGGGTGCTTCAGCTTTTTCCCGTAGCGCACGACCCAGATCCGGCCGGTGCGCTCGAGCACGTACACAGCGGTCGGATCCGCCGGCGTCGAGACCACGTAGGTCGGGAAGTCGACCTTGGTGAACGGGACCAGGCGCAGCCCGGCCGCCGCGTGCGCGCTGTTGCGCGCGGTCGCCGAGGAGCCAACGCCGAACACCGCCGCCGCCACCGCCACCACGACGGCGAGCAGGCCGAGCCGCGCGCGCGACCCGCCCGGCAGGATCCCCAAAGGAACACGTACATGCCGAGACTTCAAACCGATTCCTCCTCCGTAGATGCCCCGGGCCGGTCGGCCGGGCCGTCAACCCGCGTATCGAGCCTCGAGCAGCCCGAATCGCCCAGGGGCGATCCTAACCGCGCCGCGGACGTGGTGCGGCGCGGGGCTGGAGGCGGGCGCGTGCGCTCGGGGGCCCGGCGGCCCGGCGGCCCGGCAGCGAACTGAGGCGAATCACCTCTGACAGGCCGAGGTCAAACGCCAGAGATCGTGGGCGGCCGGCGCGTGGCCCGCCGCAGCACGCCGCGGCGAGCGGCGAGCGGCGTGCCGGCGCGCGGCGCGCGGGCATAACCTCGGAAACCCGGCGCCACGAGCGCGGGCATGCACGATTAAGTCTGCTCAGCAGACCCAAACCGCCATCCCCGCCCCGCCAGACCCGAGTTTCCGAGGTAACTCACGCCTCCCCGCCAGCCGCCAGCCGCCCCGCCGGCCCGCATAACCCCCCGACCAACCCTCCACAAAATCCCTGCAAGCCGCCAATCGAATGGAATTTGGTGCAGGAAACCTGCACATAAGCTGCGAACCCCTCAAGGCGCCCTTGGTGGCCTGGATCATTCCTCGCTCAGCAGGGGTTGTTATTCGATGGCTTCGCGCCCGTGGGAGGGCAGTGATGGACATTGTCACGGTTGGACTAATCGTCATTGCAACTTGGTTTTCGCTGCTGGTGGCCGTTGTGGCCATGTGCAGGGCAGCGGCATTCGGAGACGCCTCCGGCGAGCCGGCACGAGCAGGCGCGACGGAAAGCGCCAGCGCTCCGACTTACCTGACCGTCGGCGAGCGGTCACCGCTTTTCGATCGGCCGGCGCTCGGCTAACCCCCGGTCTAAAACGACGGGCTCCGGCCCCACAGCGCGCTTCGGCCGCCCGACAGGGCGGCCGGAGCCGCTTAAGACGACCGCTCGCTAGCCGCGCCGGCGGCGGCGACGGCCGAAGGTCAGGGCGCCGAGGGCGGCGATCCCGCCGCCGAGGACGAATCCGGCCACGCCCGCGCCGATCATTGCCTGGCGCTGGTGCGTGTGCAGCTGCGTGCGCCAGTCCGTGACCCGGACGACCTCCATCCGCAGCTTCTCGAGCGAGCTGCCGAGCTCCTGACGGTTCTGCTCAATCGATGCCCGGATCTCGGCGGGCGTGCGAACGGGGGGCATCAGCTATCTCCGTCCGTTTTCGATGCCACCGTCTCGCGGATCAGCTTGGCCTCGTCGATCGCCATGTTCGGCGTCGGCGGCCCGACCTTCAGCTTGCTCCGTGCGAACAGGAACGAGGCCACCGCGAGCAGCAGCAGGACCACGAAGGTGATCGCGAACCCCTGCCAGATGCTCGACAGAAGCGAGTTCAGGCCCCAGGCCAAGGTCAGCAGACCGAGCACGACGGCGAAGATCCCGAATACCGCCCCCGCCGCGACGGCCGCGGCGCCGCGGGCGATGCTCGTCACCTTCACGGTGACCTCCGCCTTGGCCAGCTCGATCTCCTCGCGCACGAGCAGGCTCACTCGCTCGGACACCTCCGCCACGGCGGTGGCGATGTTCTCGGGCTGTCCGTTGCTATCGGGCAAGGCGCCTCAGGATCATCGCGAGCGCAAAGCCACCGACGAACGCCGCCCCGACCGCGACCTCGGGACGATCCTCGCGCGGGCCGGCGGCCAGGGTTGAGCCGTCGTTGGCGGCCGCGTCCGCAAGGGGCGGCGGCGGAACGACCGGGGGCGCGGGCTCGGCCGCAGCGACCGCCGGCGGCGGCTCCGCGGGCGCGGGCGCCGCGGCCGCAGGCTCCGCGGGCTCAGCCGCAGCGGCCTCCGCGCTCCGCAGCGGCCTCAGGCTCCGCGCCGCCTCAGCCTCCGCCGGCTCAGCCGCAGCGGGCTCAGCCGCAGCGGCCGCAGGCTCGTCAGCCGCTGTGCTCGCCTCGCCCTCGTCACTCCCAGCCGAAACGTTCGGGTCGGCGGGCGGTCCGACGACCGTCGGCTCGGTCGCCTCGGCCTGGCCCGGGTCGGCGGGCACCCAGGAGGCCGACGTCGCCTCGGCGTCGGGGTTGGCGTCCTCCGGCCGGTTCTCGGGCTGCTCGGTCACTCGGGCGGGTCTTCGTCGAAGACGCGCTTCCAGATCAAGGCGGCCATCCGGGTCGCGGCGATCGTCGCCAGCGCGCCGGTTCCGGCGAGAAGGCCGGACCAGAGCAATCTCTTGACCAAGGGGCTCTCCGTCATCGGTGCGGATTCAATCAGACTCACCTCCTATTACCCCTCCAGACCACGGCAAATCGTCTGCACGATCAAAGCCTTCGCGCGCTCGAGCTCGGGCGCGGTCACCGACTCGCGCTCGAAGATCCATCCGCTCAGCACCTGCTCGACGCAACCGTAGAAGGCCTGGGCCGCGAATTCAGGCGTGATCTCGCTGCGAAACACCCCAGCCTGCTGGCCGCGCTCGACGATCGCGGCGATCCCCGCATAGGCGTCGCGGATCGTCGCCAGGTGCGTGCGCCCGAACGTGTTGGCGGCCCGGGTGACCTCGACAATGATCACCTTCATCAGGTCGGGGTCATGCCGGTAGGAGTCGATGATGAACGAGGCGATCGCGAACAGCTTCTCCTGCGGCATCCGGTCCGACGCGTCGGCCTCGGCGATCGCCGCGAGCATCACGTTCCAGCGCTCGACGAACAGCGTGTCGAGGATCTCCTCCTTGGAGGAGAAGTAGTGGTAGACGAGGCCGTAGGCGACGCCCGCCTCATCGGCGATGTCGGACACCCGGCAGGTGTGAAAGCCCTGACGCGCGAACACCCGCACTGCCGCGTCCAGGATCACCCGGCGCTTGTCGACCGCCGCGCTCGACGGGGAGGCCATCAGGCGTACACCTCCGGGCGGCGATGCTCGAGCGCCGGCAGCCGCTCGCGGACCGAGCGCAGCCGATCGAAGTCGAGCTCGGCCACGATCGCCGTCTCGGCGTCGGGGGCGCTCGCGAGCACGATGCCCCACGGGTCGACGATCATCGATCGGCCGCCGGAGCGGAACCCACCCGGGTGTTCGCCGATCTGATTGGGCGCGATCACGAAGCACTGGTTCTCGATCGCGCGGGCGCGGAGCAGCACCTCCCAGTGGTCGCGGGTGGTGGCGAGCGTGAACGCGCTCGGAACCGCCAGCACCTGCGCCCCCCGGGCCGAAAGCTGCCGAAAGAGCTCGGGGAAGCGGACGTCGTAACAGACGCTCATCCCGATCGGAACGCCCGAGGCCAGGACGGAGACGACGACCTCGTCGCCGCCCTGCTCGTGGTCGGACTCGCGGTAGCGGACGCCGTCGACCTCCACATCGAACAGGTGGATCTTGCGGTAGATCGACCTGACCTCGCCGTCGGGCCCGACGTGCACGCTCGTATTGCGGAACTTCTCCTCGCCCGGCACGCGCTCGACGATCGAGCCGGCCACGAGATCGATGCCGAGCTCGCGCGCGGTCGCCCGGGCCCAGGCGATGCAGGAGCCGTCGAGCGTCTGCGCTCCGGCGGCAAGCTGATCGCCGGTCCCGAGTACGCTCCACTTCTCAGGGAGGACGACGAGCTCCGCGCCGCGGCCCACGGCGTCGCGGACCAAACGATCCGCCGTGGCAAGATTGCGCTCTGTGTCCTCGGTCGAATTGAGCTGAATGGCGCCGGCTCGCACGGAATCCTCGCCTCCTGATTGACCAGTCAGTCAAGAATACCCGTCGACGGCCTCCCGATCCCCTACCGGGGCCGCTTCGGCGATCCGCGCCCCGCCGCGCTGGCCGCGCGTCGCGCTCCCTCCTGGCCCGATGCCGGGCCGCCTCGGAGCGCGCCCGCTCAAGGCCTGGCGCTATGTCGGCGTGTACGGCCCGGAGCTGATGCTGTGCGTCGCCTCGGTCCGAATCGGCCCGGCCCGCCAGGCGTTCTGGGCGGTGTGGGATCGCCGGGACCGGCGGCTGTTCGAGCGCACGACGCTCGGACGCGGCGGCGTCCGGCTCGCGCCGGGGCGGGCGCAGGTCACCGACCGTGACCTGCAGCTCGACCTCGAGCTCGACGAGTCCGCCGGGATCGAGGCCGTATGCCCGAGCGGCCGTGCCTACGGCTGGACCCGCAAGCAGGGCGGGGTCCCCGCGCGCGGGCGGCTGATGCTCGACGGCGAGCCGCGCGAGCTCGCGGGCCGCGCGGTGATCGACGACACGTCTGCGTACTACGAGCGCCACACGACCTGGAGCTGGTGCGCCGGCGTCGGCATCGCCCGCGACGGCAGGGCGCTGGCCTGGAACCTCGTGAGCGGGGTCAACGACCCGGACACAGCGAGCGAGCGCACCGTCTGGGTAGACGGCGAGCCGCACGAGCCGCCGCCCTGCACCTTCGCCACGGACCTGACCCGCGTCGACGCGCTCGACTTCGAGGCTGAGGCGACGAGGGAGCACGACGAGAACCTGCTCCTTGTCCGGAGCTCGTACCGCCAGCCGTTCGGGACCTTCTCAGGCGCCCTGCCCGGCGGCGTCGAGGTCGCCGAGGGCTACGGCGTGATGGAGGCTCACGATGTGTGGTGGTAGGCCTGGCGCAGCGCCGCGAGCAGCAGCTTTGAGTGCATCGCGCCGATCAGGTCGCGCAGCGGGTCGGCGCCGGAGGCGATGATCTCGACCGCGCGGTCGACCTCGACCCTGCCGGCCAGCCGGTCGAGCAGGACCCGGACCTCCTCCTCCACCAGCGGCTCGAGCGCCTTGCGATAGCGCAGGGTGTCGTAGACGGTGAAGCCGATCTCCTGCTCGTACCCGCCGGCCCGGAAGCGGGAGATGGCCTCGATGATCGCCACGTCGTCGCCGTCGTACCCGCGCGCCGTGGGCGTCAGGACGCCAATCTCCTCGAGCCGGTCGAGCACGTTCTGCGGCACGTCGTAGGTCTCGCGAATCCCGGCCCGCGAGACGCGACCCGACTCCCTGGCCTCGATCGCCCGCTCGAGGATCCGGTCCTCCAGCTCGATCATGCGCGCGGCGCGGTCCGGGTCCGAGTTCATCAGCTCGCGGATCACCCGCAGCGGCATGAACCGCTCCTCCTGCAGGCGCTTGATCAGGCGCACCCGGTCGACGAACTCGACCGGGTAGTAGGCCATGTTCCGCGAGGTGCGCACGACCTCGCCGTCGGAGCCGAGCAGGCCCTCGCGCAGATAGTGCTTGATCGTCCCCGCGCTCACGCCCGAGCGCTCGGCGAGCTCGGACATCTTGAGCAGATCGCTGGAGACGCTCATGCGCTCAGGAACGAGCCCCGCACGCTTCCGGCCGGGCCGGCCACGGCGCCCGTTTCGTGCAGCGCCGCGATCTCCTGCTCGCCGAAGCCTGCGGCGGCGAGCACCTCTGTCGTGTGCTCGCCCAGGCCGGGACCTGGGGCGCGCGACGGGTCGGCGGGTGTGCGGCTGAGCTTGACCGGCGCTCCGAGCAGCCTGACCGGCTCGGCGACACCCGGCTGAGCGAGGCCGACCACCATCTCACGCGCCGCCACAAGCTCGGACTCGAGCACCTCCGATAGCTCGAGCACCGGCTCGAGGCAGCAGTCATGCTCGGAGGCGAAGTCGCGCCACTGATCCCGAGTGCGCTCGGCGAAGATCTCGCTGACCGCGCCATGCGCGTCGGAACCCGGCGGATCGAAGGCGTGGTCGAGCAGGTCCTCGCGTCCCACGCCCTCGCACCAGGCCCGCCAGAACTTCGGCTCCAGTGCGCCCAGGGTCACGTACCCATCGGCGCACCGATAGGGCCGGTAGCAGGTCAGCGAGCCGGCGAGCTGGAGCTCGCCACGCCGCGCCGCGCGCCCGGAGGCGAGCGCGTCCGCGGCGACCAGGGCGAGCCACGAGAGGGCTCCGTCGAACATCGACGTGTCGACGAACTGGCCCTCGCCGGAGCGCTCGCGCTCGCGCAACGCGACGAGGATCCCGATCGCGCCCATCAGCGCACCGCCGCCGATGTCGGCGATCTGCCCGGCCGCCTGAACCGGCGGACCGTCGGCCTCGCCGGTCAGACCGAGGATCCCGCCGAGGCCGAGGTAGTTCATGTCGTGGCCCGAGCGGTCGCGGTTGGGCCCGTCCTGCCCGTAGCCGGTGATCGCGCAGTAGACGAGCCGCGGGTTCTCAGTTCGCAGGCGCTCGTAGCCGACCCCGAGGCGGTCGAGCACGCCCGGGCGGAAGGACTCGAGCAGCACGTCGGCGTCTCGGACGAGGCGCAGAAGCACCTCGCGGCCGCCCTCGGTCTTCAGATCGACCCGGATCGAGCGCTTGCCCCGATTCAGGGCCAGGAAAAGCGCGCCGCGAGCGGTCTCATCCGCGCCCTCGTAGTAGGGGGGCGACCAGCGGACGTAGTCACCCATCCCCGTGTCCTCGACCTTGATCACGTCCGCCCCGAAGTCGGCCAGCATCAGCGAGCAGAAGCCGCCCGGCAACAGCCGGGAGAGGTCGAGGACCTTGAGACCCTCGAGCGGGAGGTTGCTCATGACCGAACCGCCGTCCTGATCCCGAGCATCCCCCGAGCCTCCTGCACGGTCGCCGGACGGCGCCCGAGGTCCTCGGTCAGCTCGCGCGCCTTCGCGATCAGCTCGCCGTTGGACCGGGCCATCGTCCCGTCGGGGAGGTAGAAGTTGTCCTCGAGGCCGACGCGCACCGAGCCTCCGAGCGTGAGCGCGGCACCGACCAGCATCCACTGCTCGCGCCCGATCCCGATCACACCCCAGTGGTGCTTTCCGTCCGGCATGTTGCGCGCCATCGCCGCGAGGTTGAGCGCCGTGGCCGGCACTCCGCCGACCACGCCCATTACGAAGTCGGCGTGCAGTGGCGCCTCGAGGAGCCCCATGTCGACGAGCGGCGTGAGCGATCCAACATGGCCGAGGTCGAAGCACTCGTGCTCGGGCTTGATGTCGAGCCGGCGCATCGCCTGCAACAGCTCGATGATCTCGTCGAACGGGTTCGTGAACACGAACTTGAACACGAAGTCCTTGCGCTTGCGCGAGTACTTCGCGTAGTTCATCGAGCCCATGTTCACCGCCGCCACCTCTGGCCGCCCGGCCTCGAGGTAGGCGATCCGCTTCTCGACCGGGACGCCGACCGTGCCCGTGGAGAAGTTGATGATCGCGGCATCCCCGATTTCGGCGAGGATCGCGTCGCGGATCGCCACGAAGTCCTCCGCCTCGTAGGACGGCGTGCCCTCCGGCGTGCGGGCGTGGATGTGGATGTGGACGCCGCCCTCGTCGACGATCCGCCGCGCCTCGGCGGCGTACTCGGCCGGCGTGTAGGGGATCGCCGGGCACTGCTCGCGGTTGGCGATTGCGCCGGAGATCGCGCATGTGATGACGGCTGGGTCGTCGAGACTCATCGAGCTCCTTGCGAGAAGTAGGACGTGCTACTTCCTACTTTGTCGGAAGCCGCGGGGCGCGTCAAGAGCTCAGGTCCGGAGCGTTCGCAGCATCTGCGAGCACGCATTGACAACGGCGGCCTGCTCGGCGGCGGTCCACTGGCACTGGAGCTCGTACTCGTCCCTGGCCAGGAACACGAACGCGGCCCGGGTTGTCGCGCTGACCGGGACGCCCGGCGTCGGGGCGTCGGGATACCTCAGCGCGGGCAGACCGCCGATCGTGCCCACCACGCTGACCGCCGTCCGGCTGAAGATCCTCGACATCGCCCGGTCGTATTCCGCCTTCTGGGCGTGGATGTTGCCGCTGCTGACCGGCGGCTTGATGTCGGCGTAGCGGGTGACGATCAGCAGGTCGTAGCCGCTTGATCCGATCCGCAGGGCCACGCGCGTGACGTTCCGGTCGGACTCGATCTTGCGGCTGACCGAGTTGATCCGGCCGTACGAGAACGCGGCCGGGTACGTGAAATGCAGCGCGATCCCGGACGAGCTGAACGTCCGGTTGCCGGTCGGGGTGCTGAGCGACGTCGTGGTCGTCGTCGTGCTGACGCCGGCGTGTACGTGGACCGAGACGCCGCACCCGGTCAGAACTGCGAGGGCCGGCACGACCGCGGCCAGCCGCCTCACACGGGGACGACGCCGCTGCGCTTCCAGGGTCGTTCCACCGTCTTCCCGGCCGCCATCTCGAGCGCGCGGCAGATCGTGGCCCGCGTCTCGCGCGGGTCGATCACGTCGTCGATCATGTCGTTGCCCGCGGCGATGTACACGTCGATGATCTTGCGGAAGTTATCGATCAGCTCCTGGCGCTTGGCCGCCGGGTCCTCGGCCGCCTCCACCTGCTTGCGGAAGATGATCTCAACCGCACCCTCGGCGCCCATCACGCTGATCTCGGCGGACGGCCAGGCGACGATCAGATCGGGCTCGTACGCCCGACCGCACATCACGTAGTAGCCGGCGCCGTAGGCCTTGCGCAGCACGACCGTGACCTTGGGGACCGTGGCGTTCGCGGTGGCGTAGAGCATCTTTGCTCCGTGGCGGATGATCCCCCCCGCCTCGACCTTGGTCCCGACCATGAACCCGGGGACGTCCATCAGGTAGACGAGCGGGATCCCGTAGGCGTTGCACAGGTTGATGAAGCGCGCCGCCTTGTCGGCGGAGTCGTTGTCGAGGATGCCGCCCAGCTGCTTGGGCTGGCTGGCGATGATCCCGGCCGGCCGGCCGCCGAACCGGGCCAGGCAGGTGATGATCGTCTTTGCCCACTGGGGCTTGAGGTCGAAGTAGCGACCGTCGTCGACGATCCGGCGGATGACCTCGTACATGTCGTAGGGCTTGCGGTTGGATTCGGGGAGCACGTCGAGGAGATCCTCGTCGGCGCGGTCGGCCGGGTCATCTGAGACGACGACCGGCGCCGGCTCGGCGCAGTTCTGCGGGAAGTAACTCAGGTACTCCTTGATCCGCTCGATGCACTCCTCGTCGTCGGCCACCTCGAGATCCCCGACGCCGGACTTGCGACAGTGCACTCGCGAGCCCCCGAGCTCCTCCTGGGTCACGTCCTCGCCCACGGCCGCGCGCACCAGATGCGGGCCGGCGAGGGCCATCGAGCCGCGGCCCTTGACCATCGGCACGAAGTCGGCCAGTCCCGGGATGTAGGCCGTCCCCGCGGCACACGGTCCCATCAGCGCCGCGACCTGGGGAATCACCCCCGACATCACGACCTCCTCGCGGAACAGGTGCCCGCTGCCGGCGAACAGCGAGCCGACCGCCTCCTGGATCCGAGCGCCGGCCGAGTCGAGCAGCCACACGAGCGGCATCCGTTTGCTGAGCGCGAGCTCGCGCAGGCGCGTGACCTTGAGCTCTCCGGTCATGCCCATCGAGCCGGCCATCACCGTGAAGTCGTAGGCGGCGACCGCGGTCAGCCGGCCGTTCACCTTGCCGTAGCCCGTGATCACGCCGTCGGCGGGTGCCTCCACCCCCTCCAGCGCCCGCTGAGAGAAGTGCGGGCGGCCGTGCATCCCAATTTCGACGAAGGTGCCCTCGTCGATCAGCAGCGCCAGCCGCTCACGAGCGGTCAGCTTCTCCTTGGCATGCTGGGCGGCGATCTTCTCCTCGCCGCCGCCGAGCTTTATCTTCTCCCTGCGCGCGGCGAGATCCGCGGCGAGCGGGCGGAGCAGGCTGGTGGCGGTAGCGTCGGTGGCCATAGTGGTAAGTGGGACGTTCTACTTCCCACTTTCGCAGGTGATGTCGGGACCCGTCAAGGCCCCTCACTGCCGCATCCGAGGGCGATCTCCATTATGGTGCTCGACTGCCGAGTCTCCGGGTCGCCAATCCGGAGAGCGGGGAACCCAAGTCATTGGGGCGAATCCAGCGGTGATCCGCAGGTAGCGCTCTCCTCGAGCGCGAGCCCGTCAGCTAACTCCGTAGGCACAGGCACCGAACGCTCCCTCCGATGCCGCCGAGGAGACCTGCATGCTGAAGTTCAAGCCCCCTGTCCGCGCCGCGCTGATCGCCGGCCTGTTCACGCTGGCCGCCGCCGCGCTGGCCCCGTCCGCGATCGCCGGCTCCTCCCCGTTCCGCCGCGTCCTCCGAATGGGCGATCACGGCCGTGATGTGAAGAAGCTCCAGACCTGGCTGACCGGGGTGGGTGTCCGCACCACCGAGGACGGGGACTTCGGCTCGGGCACAAAGCGCTCGGTCAGGATCTTCCAGGTCGCCGCGCGCCTCAGCCCACCCAGCGGGACGGTCGGGATCCGGACCGCGACGACGCTCCAATCGTGGGTCTCCAACGGACAGCGGGTCAAGCGCTCGCCGCGCGGCGCCTCGCCGTCCGGCTGGGTGTTCCCGCTCACCCCGAAGTCGCGCGTGCTCTCACCCTCGAACTGGACGCTCGACCAGGGCGTCGACATCGGCACCGTGAACGGTGACTGCGGCTCCAAGGTCACCGAGGTCGCGATGACGTCGGGCACGATCGTGCAGGAGGGGATCGACGGCTTCGGCCCCGACGCGCCGGTGCTGAAGGTCGCCTCCGGCCCCGACAAGGGCCGCTACATCTACTACGGCCACGCCAAGCCGGCGCTCGTCAAGGTCGGCGCCCACGTCTCCACCGGCGACCCGATCGCCGAGGTCGGCTGCGGCGACGTCGGGATCTCGACCTTCCCTCACGTCGAGATCGGGATCAGCGCCCCCGGCGGGCCACCCTGCTGCCCGAGCATGGGCCAGACGTCGCACGAGATGTACGACATCGTGCGCAAGCTGTGGTAGGGCTCTGAACCGCCGGTTCTAGCCCTCGTCGAAGCTGAACGTCGCTTTTCCCTTCTTGCACCGCACCGGAAATTGACTGCCGTTGCCGGGTGCTTTGCACACCCACCGCGGCGTCGTGAAGCCGAACGGTGCCGTGCTGGCGAACGTGCCGGCGTTCATCGCCCTGTAGACGGTTGGGCACGTGGTGTGCGTTTTGATGATGTTGGAGAACGCGAAGGTCCCGTGAGGCGGTGGGAACTTGTGCGTGTAATCCTGGCAGTACCTGCTCGCCTTGCCCGCCGGCTCCGATGTCGCCGACCACGGGATCGTCCTGTGCTTGACCGGTCCGGAGTTGAAATTTGGCGGCAGGAGGCATCGGATCGTCTGCTTGAGCGTGCCCTTCACGCGGCCGCCGGGGAGGAACCGTCCGGTCACCGTGTTGCTGTTGGGACTCGCTTCATGCACGGTCGCCGAGAAGCGGCCGCCGGAGATCTTTATGTGAGATGGCCATGTGATGCTTCCGGGCGCAGGACCGCAGGTGATCAGGTTGTTTCGCGCGTTGAGGTGCAGGACCAACTTGCCGTTGGCGGAGACCTCAAACGAAATGAACGGGCTACTGGCGGTCGCCTCGTAGACCGCCCCCTTGTTCGGCGCCGTTGCCAGCGCAACGGCAACCGGCAGCGCGACCAGCATCAGCACAGCTCCGGCAACGCAAAACAGCTTCCGCTTCATGTTCTCTCCGATCGTCCGGACCACCCCGCCGGCACCCCGCCGGCAGGACGATCTTACCGACCCTTCCACTCCGGATCGCGTTTTTCGAAGAAAGCCCTAACGCCCTCCTGAATGTCCTCGGTCGTGAAGGCAATCGTGAGCTGGGAGCGCAGGAAGTCGAGCGCGTCGGCGAACGCCATGTCCTGTTGGCGGAACATCGCGTCCTTGCCGAGTTTGATCATCACCGGCGACTTACGGGCGAGCTTCCCCGCGTACTCGGAGACCACCGATTCGAACTCCTCCGCGCTCGCGACCCGGTTGACGATCCCGATCCGGTGCGCCTCCGCGGCCGAGATCTGCTCGCCGAGCAGCAGCAGCTCGTTCGTCGCCTTGCGCGGCACGTTGCGGTAGATCAGCGCCATGATCATGAACGGGAACACCCCGACGTTGATCTCGGGTGTGCCGAAACGCGCACCCTCGCGCGCGATGATCAGGTCACACGCGAGCGCGATTCCCAGCGCGCCGGCGAGCACGTGCCCGTTGGCGGCGCAGATCGACGGCTTGCCGAGCTCGCCGAGCAGCCGGAACAGCCGCGGGAACCGCTCCGTGGCGAAATGCTTGTGCACGAGCGGGACATCGGCCGCGAACCCGCCCAGGTTGGCACCGGCCGAGAACACCTTCTCGTGCGTGGAGGTCAGCACGACGCATCTCGCTGCAGGATCGTCCCGCGCTTGCTCAAGCGCCGCGATCAGCTCCGCCAGCAGCTGGTCCGAGAGCGCGTTGCGGGTGTCGGGCTGGTCGAGCGCGATCGTCGCGACGCCCGAGTCGCTGACGTCGTAGCGGAGGGTTTCGAAGGTCATGGCGGAAGCCTAACCGTCGCGCTCCAAGTAGGAAGTAGGAAGTCCTACTGTTTACTTTTCCGTGTCGGGCCGGTACGGTCCGCGGCATGACCACCGCCAACGTTCTCAAGCCCGACTTCGCCACTCAGCGCAAGCACTTCATCTTCACCGACGAGCACGAGCAGCTGCGTGATTCGATCCGCCGATTCGTGATCAAGGAGCTCCAACCGCACGCGGAGGAGTGGGAGGAGAACACGTTCCCGGACTGGGTGTTCGGGCGGATGGGCGAGCTCGGCTTCCTCGGCCTCGACAAACCCGAGGAGTACGGCGGACAGGGCGGCGATTACTTCACCGCGCTCGTGTTGGCCGAGGAGATGGTGCACGCGCACTGCGGCGGCCTCGGGATGGGCGTCGCGGTGCAGACGGATATGGCGATGCCGCCGATCCTCAAGTTCGGCTCCGAGGAGCAGAAGCAGGAGTGGGTCGTGCCGGCGATCCAGGGCACGAAGATCCTCTGCCTCGGGATCACCGAGCCCGACGCCGGCTCAGACGTGGCCGGGATCAAGACGCGAGCTGTGCGCGACGGCGACGAGTTTGTGATCAACGGCTCCAAGACGTTCATCACCAACGGCCATCGCGCACACGCGATCGTGCTCGTCACCAAGACCGATCCGGACGCCGGCCACGGCGGCATCACACTGTTCCTGGTGCCGATGGACGCGCCCGGCGTGATCCGCGAGAAGAAGCTGCAGAAGCTCGGGATGCACGCCTCGGACACGGCGCTGCTCGCCTTCCAGGACGTGCGGATACCCGCCTCGGCGATGCTCGGCGAGCTCGGCAAGGGCTTCTACCACATCTCCTGGGAGCTCCAGGGCGAACGGCTGATCGGCGCCGCCGGCTCGGTCGCCGGCGCCCAGCATGTGTTCGATCGCACGCTCGAGTACGCCAAGGAGCGGACGGCGTTCGGCCGCTCGATCGGGCACTTCCAGGTCATCCGGCACAAGTTCGCGGAGATGGCGACGAAGATCGAGACGGCCCGGCAGATGGTCTACACGACGGCCTGGCGGATCCAGAACGGCGAGTACCCCGTGCGCGAGATCTCGATGGCGAAGCTCTACGCCTCGCGGATCTCGGTCGAGGTCGCCGACGAGTGCATCCAGATCCACGGCGGCAACGGCTATATGAAGGAGTACGGGATCGAGCGCTCGTGGCGGGATCTGCGCCTGAACCGGATCGGCGCCGGCACCGACGAGATCATGCTCGAGGTGATCGGCCGCTCCTACGGGTTGTGAGCTCGCTGTCGGCGAAGGCGGGCGCAGGGGTCGCGCCGGCGCGACGCCCGATCCCGCCGTTCACCGAGGAGCACGAGGAGTTCCGCCAGGCCGTGCGGCGGTTCGTCGTCTCCGAGCTGCGTCCGCACGCACGGGAGTGGGAGGACGCGCGCTGGTTCCCGAACTCGGTGTTCACGCGGCTGGCCGAGCTCGGCTACATCGGGCTCAAGTTTCCCGAGGCGTATGGGGGCGATGGCGATGTTGTCGCGGACGCTGTGTTCTGTGAGGAGCTGGCCTGGTGCGGGTCGGGCGGCTTGGCCGCCGGGATCGGAGCGCACGGCGGGATCGCACTGCCGCCGGTGGCGCGGTTCGGGACCGACGAGCAGAAGCAGCGCTATCTGGTGCCGGGGATCCGGGGCGAGAAGATCGCCGCGCTCGGGATCACCGAGCCCGACGCGGGCTCCGACGTGGCCGGGCTACGGACCTTTGCGAGGCGGGTGGATGGCGGCTGGGTCGTCAACGGCTCGAAGACGTTCATCACCGGCGGTGTACGGGCGGACTTCATCATCACCGCGGTGAAGACCACGGAGGAAGGAGGGCACCACGGCATCTCGTTCCTGATCATCGACCGCGGGCCCGGCGTGCAGTCGAGCGCGCTCGAGAAGATGGGCTGGCACGCGTCCGACACTGCGCTCATCACCTTCGACGACGTGTTCGTCCCCGAGGAGAACCTGCTCGGGGAGGAGAACAAGGGCTTCTACCTGATCATGGCCAACTTCCAATGGGAGCGCCTGCTGATGGCCCTCGGCGCCGTCGGCGGCATGCAGGTGGCGTTCGAGAACACGCTTCGATATGCGCAGGACCGCGTGGCGTTCGGGCGGCCGATCGGGCGCTTTCAGGCCATCCGCCACAAGCTTGCCGAGGTGGCGGTGACGATCGAGGCCGGGCGCGACGTGACCTACTCGGCCCTGCGCCGCCACGTCGCGGGCGAGGACGCCGTCCGCGAGGTCACGATCGCCAAGCTCGCCACCCAGCGCGCCTCCTTCGACGTCATGGACACCTGCCTCCAGATCCACGGCGGCGCCGGCTACACGACCGAGTTCGACATCGAGCGCGCGGCCCGCGACGCCCGCCTCGGTCCGATCGGCGGCGGCACCGATGAGATCATGAAGGAGATCCTCGGGAGATCGCTGGGCCTGTAGGGTCGCGGAGCATGGTCGAGAAAATCAACTATGGGTTGATTTTCTCGACCACCCCCTAAACCCGCCCCCGCGGCAGCCGCACGGTCACCGGCGGCAGGTCGCCCTCGGAGACGGCGTGGCAGCCGTCGAGGACCATTTCGAGCAGGCGGCGCCAGTTGGCGTACGCGCCGCGACTGATCTGCAGCGACCCCAGCGAGCACATGATCGCCGGGATGTCCTCGAGCTGGAAGTCGGCGCGCAGGACGCCGGCGCTCTGGGCGCGGTCGATCAGCGTCTCGATCATCCCGAAGAAGCCGAGCTCGGCGTCGGCGTTGACGGCCGCCTCCTTCATCACCTCGGGACGGTCGGCGGAGATCTGCGCCAGGGCCCGGTTGGCCGCGAGCAGCTCGGCGCCGTTGCGGATGAAGCCGCTGAAGCCCTCCCACGGATCGGCCACGTCGAGTGCCGCCGTGGCCAGCTCCGCCTCGCCGGCGAAGTAGTCGGCTGCGAGCGCGTCGACCAGCGCGTCCTTGGTCGCGAAGTGGCGGTAGACGGTGCCGACGCCGACCCCGGCGCACGCCGCGACGTCGTCGATCTGGGCCTCGATCCCGTCACGGCCGAAGATCTGCCGCGCGGCTTCGAGCACGCGTTCGCGGTTGCGGCGGGCGTCGGCCCGAAGCTGCCTTACGGGCGTCTCCGTGCTCACCATTGCGCTCGACATCGAATCACGTCCCGAAGCTGGAATCTGACTTGACAACCGGAGCGGCGGTTCCGTATATTTGTAGTGGAACCGGAACTCCGACTCCGATTATAGGCACAATCAGGCGCGAGAATCAACCGTCCGACCGCAGGGAGCACGCGCATGGCTTCGACCACCACCTCCAACACCGACCGCCGCTGGCTCGCGCTCGCGCTCCTCGCCACGGCCCAGTTCGTCGTCGTCCTCGACGCGTCAATCGTCAACGTCGCGCTCCCCTCGATCGGGCGCGGGCTGCATTTCAGCCAGGACTCGCTCTCGTGGGTCGTCAACGCCTACGTGCTCACGTTCGGCGGCTTCCTTCTCCTCGGCGGCCGCGCCGCCGACCTTCTCGGACGCCGCAGCGTGTTCATCACAGGCCTCATCATCTTCGCCTTCGCCTCGCTCGCCGGCGGCCTGGCCCAGTCCGAGGGCTGGCTGATTGCCGCCCGGGCGGTGCAGGGCTTCGGCGCCGCGCTCCTCTCCCCCGCCGCCCTGTCGATCGTCACCACGACCTTTGCCGAGGGCGCCGATCGCAACAAGGCGCTCGGCGTCTGGGGCGCCGTGGCGGGCTCGGGCGGGGCCGCCGGTGTGCTGCTCGGCGGCATCCTCACGAGCACCCTCGGCTGGCAGTGGGTTCTGTTCGTCAACACCCCGATTGGGATCGGCGCCGCGCTTCTGGCCCCCCGCCTGCTCCAGGAGAGTCACGCGCAGGTCGATCAGCGCCGCTTCGACGTGGCCGGCGCGGTGTCGGTGACATCCGGCCTCTCGATCCTCGTGTATGCGCTGGTCGAGGCCCAGACGGCAGGCTGGGGCTCGTTCCAGACCGTCGGCCTGCTCGCCCTGTCCGCCGCTCTGCTCGGCGCCTTCGCCGTGATCGAGTCGCGCGCCGAGCAGCCGCTCGTGCCGTTCCGGATCTTCAAGGTGCGCACGGTGACCGGCGCCAACGTCAGCGGACTGCTGATCGGTGCGTCGCTGTTCTCGATGTTCTTCTTCATCTCGCTCTACATGCAGCAGGTGCTCGGTTACGGGGCGCTGAAGGCCGGCATCTCCTACCTGCCGTTGGCCGGGTCGATCATCATCTCCGCGGGTGTCGCCTCGCAGCTGGTCAACCGCGTCGGCTTCAAGCCGGTGCTGCTCGCCGGCATGGCGCTGATCGCCGGCGGTCTCGTGTGGTTCGCGCAGGTGCCGACCAACGGCGCGTTCGCGGCCAACATCCTCGGTCCCTCGCTGCTCGCCGCCGTCGGTCTCGGGTTCGCGTTTGTGCCGGTCACGATCGCGGCCGTCTCAGGCGTGCGCGAGAGCGACGCCGGACTGGCCAGCGGGCTGATCAACACCTCCCAGCAGGTGGGCGGCGCGCTCGGCCTCGCGGTGCTGGCCACGATCGCAAACTCGCGCACGGCGAACGTGATGGCGAGCACGCACGGGCCGCTCAAGCACGCGCTCACCCTAGGCTTCCAGTCGGCCTTCCTGGCCGGCGCCGGATTCGCGGTGATCGGGCTGGTGCTCGGCTTCCTGCTGATCCGGCGCGAGGACTCGCGCCGCCACACCGAGGCGGCGATGGCGGAGGCCGAAGCGCCCCCGGCGGCCGCATAGCGCCCGCCCCCGACCGCAGCCCAAACGCACGTCCAGCCCGCAACCCCACTTGCAACGAACCGGCGGTCCGGCGCCGAAAACGGGAGTACGATGAATCGGGTGGGGAGGAAAACCTTCGCCATCGGCTTGGCTGGGGCAGTGGCCACCGCATCGGTCGCGGTGTTCAGCGGCTGCGGGTCAAGCGCCACGATCGACCCGGTGGCGCGCGCGGCCGACGTAACGGCCCGCGTGGCCGGATATCGGATCGCCGCGCTGGCCACCGTGACCACCCCCGCCTCGGGCCCGCTCCAGATCGCGATGAACGGCAACTTCGACCGAGCCAACCGGAGCGGCACGATGACGGCAGCCGAGACCGTCGCTGGCCACCGGTTCAAGTTCACCGAGGTGTTCTCGGGGCTGACCTTCTTCATGCACGCGGCCGGGCTGCCGCAGCTCCAGCGCCTTACCGGCGGCAAGGCGTGGCTGAAGTTCGACATGAGCCGGATGCTCGGTGCGATGGGCCTCGGCTCGCTGCCCACCGGCACCGACCCCACGCAGTTCGTCGACTTCCTGCGCGCCGTCAGCGCCTCCACCACCAGGGTCGGGACCGAGACCGTCCGCGGCGTCAGCACCACCCACTACCGCGCAAACGTCGACCTCAGCCGCTACCCGAGCCTGCTGCCACCCTCGCAGCGCGCCGCGGCGGCCCGCAGCGTCGGCACCCTCGAGGCGGCGCTCGGGACTCACATCATGCCGATGGACGCCTGGGTTGATCACAACAACCTGGTCCGCCGGCTGGGCATCTCGTTCGACGAGTGCGTCGCCCAGCAGCACGTCAAGTTCGGCATGAAGATGGACATCTTCGACTACGGGCAGCAGAGCCAGCCGCAGCTTCCGCGGGCGGCCGACTCGTACGACATCACGCCTCTGCTCGCTTCGACGCTGAGCAGGATCAAGTTCGGCTGTAGCGCGGGGTGATCGTCCCTTTAGCCAACTTCTGGCAGGTATTGGTGTTTGAATCTGCGGTCAGGGGCGCCGCAAAGGCGTACGACGACCACACGGATGATGAGAGTCAAGATTCAGGCAAGCACGGGCACCGAGGTGGTCGTCTGGCGCGATGGCACCCTGTTCTTCGCCGCCCGGGCGGGGGCCGAGAAGGAGCCGCAGGTCTGCCTTGCCGTGGATCTGTTCGAGGTGATCGCGGAACTCGCCTCGCTCGATCTCGAGAAATCCGACCAGGCCCACGAGGCCACCAAGCTCGCAAACGCGGCGCAGACCGACCTCGCCCAGGTCTGAGCCCCAGATCGCGTCGCTGATGGACTCGGCGCGCGGGAAGCTTCTGATCGCGGGCCCGGCGCTGCTCGACCCGAACTTCTGGCGGACCGTCGTGCTCGTGGTCGAGCACACCGAGGACGGCGCGCTCGGACTGGTCCTCAACCGCCCGTCGGACACCACGGTCGGCGAGTCGGTGCCGCAGCTCGAGAACCTCGTGGAGGGCGGCGAGGACCTGTTCATCGGCGGCCCGGTGCAGCCGTCCTCGGTGATCGTGCTCGCCGAGTTCGAGGATCCGGGCGACGCCGCGCTGCTCTCGTTCGACGACATCGGCGTGCTCGGCACCGGCGACACGCCGGACGCGCAGGCGGTCGGAGTCCGGGAGGGCCGGGCGTTCGTCGGCCACGCGGGCTGGGGTCCGGGCCAGCTCGACTCAGAGCTCGAGCGCGACGACTGGATCCTCGAGCCGGCACGCCGCGAGGACGCGTTCACGACCGAGCCGCGCGAGCTCTGGACCTCGGTGCTCACGCGCAAGGGCGGGAGCTATGCGCTGGTTGCGCGCATGCCGCCCGATCCGACGGTTAACTGAGCGCCATGGCGCACACCCACGCGCACACCCCGTCCCGTGAAGCAGAGCGGACTGCGCTGCGGTGGGCGCTGGCCCTGATCGTCGTGTTCATGGCGGGCGAGGTCGTGGCCGGGATCCTGGCCTCCTCCCTCGCGCTGCTCTCCGACGCCGCGCACATGCTCACCGACGCCGCCGCGCTGGCCCTGTCGCTGGGCGCGGCCAGCCTCGCCACGCGGCCCGCCCGCGGGTCGATGACGTACGGCCTCGGCCGGGCTGAGATCCTCAGCGCGCAGGCCAACGGCGTGACCCTGCTCGTGCTCGCCGGATTGATCGTCTACGGCGCGATCACCCGGCTCGTCAACCCCCCGACTGTCCATGGCCAGGTCGTGCTCGTGGTCGCCCTCGCCGGCATCGTGGTCAACCTCGTGGTCACCCGCATCCTTGCCGGCGACTCGGAGCAGCGGAGCCTCAACGTCGAGGGCTCCTACCGGCACGTGCTGACGGATCTGTATGGGTTCATCGCGACTGCGGTCGCGGCGATCGTGATCATCGTGACCGGTTTCTCGCGCGCCGACGCGATCGCGTCGCTGCTGATCGCGGGGCTGATGCTCGCGGCCGCGTTCTCGCTCCTGAAGGCCTCGGGGCGCGTGTTCATGGAGGCGGCTCCGGCCGGGCTCGACCCGGAGCGGATCGGTCACGAGCTCGCCGCGCAGCCGGGCGTGGTCGAGGTCCACGACCTCCACGTGTGGGAGGTCACCTCGGGCTTCCCGGCCCTGTCGGCCCATGTGGTAGTCCGCGCGAGGGACGACTGTCACGCCACACGGCGCCGGCTTCAGACTCTCCTCGAGGAGCGCTTCCACATCGGCCACACGACGCTCCAGGTCGACCACGAGGCCGCCGACCAGCCGCCGCTCCAGATCCAGGTCAGCCAACCCGAGCGGCGGTAGACTCGCGGCATGAGGGTGGTGAAGCCCGGCCCGGACCGCGACGTCCCGCGCGGCGTCGTCGGCGGAGCAGAGATCTCCCAGATGACCGCGGGGGCGCAGAACATCTACATGGGTGTGTTCCGCGTGCCGCCGGGGGCGCAGTCGCGCCCGCACTACCACGAGGGGTGCGAGAGCGCGGTCTACATGCTCTCGGGCCGCCTGCGCGTGAAGTGGGGCGATCACCTCGAGCAGCAGGTCGAGCTCGAGCCGCGAGACCTCGTCTACGTCCCGCCCCGCGAGACCCACGTGCTCGAGAACGCCTCGGACACCGAACCGGCGGAGTACGTGGTCGCCCGGGACTCGCCCCAGGAGGACGCGGTCGTCGTCCCCTGGGCGGAAGAACCCGCATGAGACACAGCGAGTCGGAGCTGACCGGGGCCGGCGGCCTGCGCATCTACTGGCAGTCCTGGCTGCCCGATGGCCAACCCGTCGCCGCGATTGTCATCGCCCATGGGGTCAGCGAGCACAGCGACCGCTACCGGCACGTGGCCGATCGGCTCGTGGCGGCCGGGTACGCCGCGTACGCGATCGAGCACCGTGGCCACGGTCGCTCGGACGGCCCGCGGGCCCTGATCGACCGCGTCGACAGAGCGGTCGCCGACCTCGATTCCCTGATCGTGCTCGTCGCCGGCGAGCTTCCGGGCACGCCGATCTTCCTGCTCGGCCACAGCATGGGCGGCGCGCTCGCCGTCAGCTACGCGATGCGCCACCAGGACCGGCTCGCCGGCCTGATGCTCTCGGGCCCGCTGGCCGCCCTCGAGGCCGCACCACCGCACATGCGGGTCGCTGCCCGCGTGCTCTCAGTGGTGGCGCCGAAGCTCCCGCTGGTCGAGATCGACGCCAACCTGATTAGCCGCGACGCCGAGGTCGTGAAAGCCTACGTCGAGGACCCGCTCGTGTATCACGGCAAACTCCCGGTCAGGACCGTATCCGAGCTCGCCACGGCGATCGACTCGTTCTCGGATGGGGTGAGGCGGATCACGATCCCGACCCTGATCATGTACGGCACCGCCGACGGGCTGTGCCCGCCGCGCGGGAGCGTGATGCTGGCCGACCGGATCGGCTCGGCCGACGTGACCACGAAGGCATATGAGGGTCTCTACCACGAGATCCTCAACGAGCCCGAGCAGGCCATCGTCCTCGACGATATCTGCGCCTGGCTCGCCGCCCACGTCGCCGTGGTCACGACGACCTAGTCACGACCGAGCCGAGCCGACGACGTGCTTGGCTGGCTGCCCGAGGACGAGCTTGGCTGGCTGCCCGAGGACCGGGTCGTGATCTGAGTCGTGGTCTGTGCGGCTGCGGTGCTGGTGGTGGCGCTATGCGAGGCCAGGGCGGGATCGCGTCCGGACACGAGCACGACCGCGATCATCAGCCAGGCCGCGACGAACAGCGCCACGCCCCCACCGATCACGCGACGGCGAATGCTGCGGGTCCGCCTGATCCGCTCCTGCCGGCGAGCGCTGGGATCGATCTTGTTGTCCATGGCTGAGAGCCTGGAGCAGGCGCGTAGGACAGCCGTGAGAACCGCTTCAGAGCCGCGTATGAGTCCGAGCTCGAAGCGGCAGCCGCTGAAGTAGTCGCCGCCCGGAGAGGCGAGGAAACAGACCAGCGCGGCCACCTGCTCGCCGCTGGTCTCGGGGCCGGGCGCCACAGCCGTCACGGTGATCCCGTGGCGTGCCCACTCGACGGACAGCGTGCGGGCGAGGTTCTCGAGGCCCGCCCGCGCGGCCTCGGCGTGCCCGCCGGCGCCGGGCGTCGGCGCGATCAGGATCACCTTGCCGCCCTGCTCGCCCGGGATCAGCGCGCCCACGGCGACCACGCGCACGGCCGCCCACACGGCCTCGAGCGCGGCGTCCAGGCCGTCGGCGGCAAACTTCGCGCGCGTGTCGCAGACAAGCGTGTGCAGCGGGGCGTCGCTCGGCCGCCCACGCCTCGCCGTCGGCGTCCGCCGGCAGCAACTCGACTCGCGCGTCCAGGGCCGAGAGCGCCTCCGCCAGCGCCGCCTCAGCGCCACCGGCCACCACGATCGCCGATTCCGCCAGGAGGTGGTCTCGAAAAGGCCTCATCGCGGCGACACGGTATAGCCTGAAAGCAGCAATGCCCGTCGCGACTGAGGCAAGACCGGCAGCGCTACCGCTGCACGGCGGCTCGTCCGGTGCCACCGTCCGCGTGCATCCGATCCTCACGGGCGAGATGCACGCCCCGCCGGCCCACACGGCACGGCCGTCAGGCAGGCTCGCCCGGCCGCGCATTGCCGCGCAGATGGTCGGCTCGCGGCGGCGCTGGAACTGGCTCCCGGTCCCGGCGTTCCTGGTCGAGCACCCGACCGCCGGCGCGATCCTGATCGACACCGGACTCCACCCCGTGTGCGAGCGCGACGTCGGCGCGAACATGGGCCGCGCCGGCAAGCGCCTCTACGAGGTCCGGATGGAGCACGACCAGGCGCTGCGCTTCCGGCTTCCGGCGCTCGGCTACCAGACGGCCGACATCGCCTTCGTGATCATCACCCACCTGCACGTCGACCACGCCAGCGCCGTGTCGGAGTTCCCGCAGGCCACCTTCGTGATCGACCGGCACGAGTGGGAGGCGGCGGCAGACGGGGGCGCGCTGCAGGGCTATCACCAGCGCCAGTTCGACCACGCCTTCGAGTGGCGCACGGTCGACTATGACGGCGAGGCGGTCGAGTCGTTCGCGGGTTTCGGGCGCACGCTCGACCTCTTCGGCGATGGCGCCGTGCGCCTGGTCTCGAGTCCCGGGCATACGCCCGGGCACCAGTCGGTCCTCCTGCGCACCGGGCACGGCGAGGTCCTGATCGCCGGCGACACCGCCTACACCGAGGAGGAGCTTCGCGGCCGTGACCGCCCGCTCGTCGTCGCCGACGAGCACCTGCGGCGCCGGTCGATCCGCGAGATCGGGCAGTTCCGCCGGCAGACGCCCGACGCCGTCGTGATCCTCAGCCACGACTGGAACAACTGGCCCCATCTGAAGGCGGTCTACGAGTAGCATCGTTGGCGTGCTGTCCTACGCTCACGGGACGTACTCCGAGCCCTTGCTCGGTGAGACGATCGGGAACAACCTCGAGCGCACCGTCGCCCGCGTGCCGGACTCGGACGCGCTGATCTCCTGTCACCAGAACGCGCGCTTCACCTACGCCGAGTTGGGCGCCGCCGTCGACCGCCTGGCGGGCGCGATGCTGGCCGAGGGACTCGAGAAGGGCGACCGCGTCGGCGTGTGGGCGCCGAACCGGGCTGAGTGGGCCCTGGTCCAGTACGCGACCGCGAAGATCGGGGTGATCCTCGTCAACATCAACCCGTCCTACCGGACCAGCGAGCTCGAGTACGCGCTCGGCCGCTCGGGCTGCCGCTGGCTATTCGCGTCCTCCGAGCTCAAGGGCTCGGACTTCGCCGCAATGGTCGAATCGATCCGCCCGAACCTGCTGGCGCTGGAGCGGGCCGTGTTCTTCGACACCGACGAGTGGAAGGCGCTGGCCGCCGCCCCCGAGCGCCCCGACGCGCTGCGCGCCCGCACCGAGACGCTCGACTTCGACGACCCGATCAACATCCAGTACACGAGCGGCACCACCGGGTTCCCCAAGGGCGCGACGCTCACGCACCACAACATCCTCAATAACGCCTATTTCGTCGCCGGACTACTCGGCTACACCGAGGCCGACCGGGTCTGCATCCCGGTCCCGCTGTACCACTGCTTCGGGATGGTGATGGGCAACCTGGGCGCGACCAACTTCGGCGCCTGCATCGTCTACCCGGCCGAGATCTTCGACCCCGTCGCGACGCTCGAGGCGTGCGCGAACGAGCGCTGCACGAGCCTCTACGGGGTTCCGACGATGTTCATCGCCGAGCTCGGGCACGAGCGCTTCGCCGAGTTCGACCTGGGCCCGCTGCGGACCGGGATCATGGCCGGGTCGCCGTGTCCGATCGAGGTGATGAAGCGCGTGTCGGCAGACATGGGGATCGACGAGATGGCGATCGCCTTCGGGATGACCGAGACCTCGCCCGTGACCACCCAGGTCCGGCGCAGCGACACGCTCGAGAACCGCTGCGGCACCGTTGGCCAGGTGATGCCTCACGCCGAGGTCAAGATCGTCGACCCGACGACCGGGCTGACGGTTCCGCGGGGCGAGCCGGGCGAGTTCCTGGCCCGCGGCTACATGGTCATGCGGGGCTACTGGAACGACCCCGAGCGCACGACCGAGTCGATCGACCCCCAGCGCTGGATGCACACCGGCGATCTGGCCACGATGGACGAGAACGGGTACGTGCGCGTGGTCGGGCGGATCAAGGACATGATCATCCGCGGCGGCGAGAACATCTACCCGCGCGAGATCGAGGAGTTCCTCTACACGCATCCGCAGATCGCCGACGTGCAGGTGATCGGCGTCCCCGACGAGCGCTACGGCGAGGAGCTGATGGCGTGGGTGATCCCGCGCCCGGGAGCGACGCTCAGCGAGGATGAGGTGAAGGAGTTCTGCAAGGGGCAGATCGCCCACTTCAAGATCCCGCGCTACGTGAAGTTCGTCGAGGCGTTCCCGATGACGGTGACCGGCAAGGTGCAGAAGTTCAAGATGCGCGCGGACGCGGTCGACGAGCTCGGACTCCACGAGGCCGCCGCCGTCGTAACCGCGTAGGTGGTGGGCCACGCGCGCGCCGGCGCGCGCGTCGTCAGGCCGCTGCGGCCACCTCCGCAAAGTGGCTCAGGTTCCATCCGTTCTCCGAGCCGACCGCGTCGCGCATCCGCTCCCAGCCCTCGCCGTGGCGGTCGAGGTGGCGATGCTCGAGCTCGACCAGGGTGCGGTCCGGGGCCTCCTCCGTGAACCGCACCTCGATCTCGCTCGTCTTCTCGGGGTCGGTCTCGATCTGCCAGTCCAGATTGATGTCCCAGCTGAAGACGACGCGCGTCGGCGGCTCGTAGGCGAGCACCCGGGACCACCGCGACTCGCTGCCGTCGACGCCGCGGTCGATGATGTGGCCGCCGACCCGCGGCTCGAACACCATGTCGGCGAGCTCGGCGTCGAGGAGGTGGTGGGAGGGGTCCCACCAGGTCGCGATCCCGTCCGTGAAGACGGAGAAAGCGCGCATGATGGGCGCCTGCACCACGGTCGAGGTGCGCACCGACGTGTCTGCTGTCTGCATGGTCATGAGACCTCCTTCTCTGATTGTTCGACGGCCGCTTTGAACGCCGCCAGCGATCGATTCCAGAAATGGTCGAGATAGCGACGAAGGGCTTCGATTCCGCTCGGATCGATCTCGTAGATCCGCCGCGTCCCTGCCGCCCGGTCGCTCACCAGCCCTGCCCGCTTGAGCACCTTCAGGTGCTGCGAGACGGCGGGCCGGCTCACCGGCAGCCCCGCCGCCAGCTCGCCGACGGCGCTCGGCCGCTCCGCCAATCGCTCGAAGATCGCACGGCGCGTGGGATCGGCCAGCGCTCCCAATCCGTCGAGGGCTTCAACTTGGTAAGTCGTCACTAACCGTAAGTATAAACTTACTGATGGCTTCCCGTCAACCCCGCCGTAGACTCCTGTCCGGGCGCACGGTCGGCGTCCGGGCACCGGCGGATCCCGATCGTAAGCTGTGACACGAGGGGACCAGAGCTGAGACATCACACCTTGAGATTCGCGCTGGCAGCGCTGGGCTGCCTCGTGCTCGGGGCGACCGCTACCGCCGCTCAGGCCCGGCAGCCGATCCGCGTGATCGTCCATGGCGACCGACTGGCCGTCCCGCGCTCGTTTTTCGGGATCTCGGCCGAGGCCGACGAGGTGTCCGGGCTCGAGCGCTCGCCGGCGTGTTCGGGCGCTTCCTGCGCCTCGTTCGCCCGCGCGACGGTTCACACATGCTGCTGCGGATCGGCGGCAAGTCCACCGACGCTGCGTACTGGAAGGTGACCCCGTTCGGAACGCCGCCGTGGGTGTTCGAGATCGGCGACACGTGGCTCAGCCAGCTCTCCTCCTTCGTCCAGCACGAGAACCTGCGGGTGATGCTCGACCTCAACCTCCCGGTCCATTCGCCGGCGATGGCGTCGGCGTTCGCGCGGGCAGCGGCCCGGGCGCTCCCGAGGGGATATCTCGTCAGCCTCGGGATCGGCAACGAGCCCGACCTGTATCACCTTCACACGGACCTCGAGAGCGAGCGCATCGCGAGCACCCTGCGCTCGACGCCGTCCAACTGGGCGGAGCGCTACTCACCCTCGCGCTACCGCTCCGACTTTCGCGCCTACGCCCGCGCGCTGCACCGGGCCACCCCTCGTATCCCGCTCGTCGGCCCCGACACGACGTCCTCCACGCCCTCCTGGGTCTCCGCGCTGAGCCGGCTCACGAGGTCCGGGCCGTCGGAGATCACGATGCACCGCTACGCGTTCTCGACCTGCTACCAGCCGGGCTCGCGCTTCTACCCGACGGTCGCCGGCCTGCTCGAGCAGAGCGCCTCGGCCGGGATCGCGGGCCGGCTGCACCAGGCGCTGAGCATCGCCGCCGACGCCGGCCTGCCGCTGCGCGTGACCGAGCTGAACTCGATCAGCTGCGGCGGGAACGAGGGTGTGGCGGACGCGTTCGCGACCGCGCTGTGGGCCCCCGACGCGTTGTTCGAGCTGATGCGCGCCGGCGTGATCGGCGTCAACTGGCACATCCGGCCCCAGCTGCTGAACGCCCCGTTCCACCTCGTGCCCGGCGGCATCGCCCCGCAGCCGGAGCTCTATGGCCTGGCCATCTTCAACGAGATGTTCGGCCGCGGCTCGAAGCTCGAGAAACTGCGGCTGAAGGATCGGCGCCGGCAGCCGGTCAAGGCATGGGCCGTTCGCACCGGCCGCGTGCTGAGACTCCTGCTGGTCAACAAGGGCCGGAGGGCGGCGAGGTTCCAGCTCTCCACGAAGAGGCTCTCGGGCAGCCCCGCCCGGATCGCCTTCCTCAAGGCCCGCTCGCCGCGATCGAAGACGGGGATCACGCTGGGCGGACGGGTGATCGGGTCAGACGCGCGCTGGCACGGCCGCCAGGTCATCACGACCGTCCGCGCCGCGCGGCGGCTTCTACACGTTCACGGTGCAGAGATACAGCGCCGAGATCATCCGCCTCAGCGAGTGAGAGGCTGAGCCTGGCGGCCGGGTCATCGCTCGTCGGCCGAGGCGCCGGCCAGCCGCGCCCGGCGGCGCTCGCGCGAGACGCGGGACGCGCCCTTGGGCCCGAGCCGCTCGAGCTCGGTGTGCAGGTCCCGGATGCGGGCGAACACGTAGTCCGCCGCGTCCTGCTGCTGCTCGCGCGTCGTGTCTGCGGCTTGCGCGAAGCGGAACGGCTTGCCGTACTGCACCGTGACCTTGGGGAACTGGAGACGCTTCCAGTTGCGGACCTGATGGGAGCCGAGGATCGCCACCGGCACCACCGGCGCTCCCGACTCGATCGCCAGCCGACCGATACCGGGCCGCGCCGTGTCGGCGAGCTTGCCCGTCCGCGAGCGGCCACCCTCGCAGTACATGACGACCGCGCCGCCCCGCTGCAGGATCCGGAACGCGGTCGTGAACGCCTCCTCGTCCTGCTGGCCCCGGCGGACGGGGAACACTCCGCCGTGGCTGAAGATCCACGCCTGCACGCCCTTGAACAGCTGCGACTTGCCCATGAATTGCACGCGCCTTCGGATGAACGCGCCGGTGAAGAAGTGGTCCATGAACGAGGCGTGGTTGGGCGCGAGGATCACCGGGCCGTTGGGCACGTTCTCTGTCGCGTAGCCGCGAGCCCGGAAGCTGATCAGCGCGTGCAGCACGGTGAGCACCCGCACCGGCTCGTAGACCTTTGCCTCCGGCGGGTGGCTGCGCACCAGCTCATGGAAATGCTCGAAGTACTCCTTCGGCCGAGGGTCCTTGTAGACCTGGGGCTTGAGCTCGACGTCGGGCATGGCAGCAGCAATTGATACCCCTCGAGAGGGCAACGGTGACGCGCGGTCCGCTTACTCCGCCCAGCCGCGCGCCCGTTCGAGTGCGCGCCCCCAATCGCGGAGTAGCGACTCGCGCCGGTCGGCGTCCAGCGACGGCTCGTAGCGCCGGCGCTCGCGCCAGTTGCGGCTGACCTGATCGATCGTCCACACGCCGGTCCCCACGCCGGCCAGGTAGGCCGCTCCGAGGGCGGTCGTCTCGGCGATCTCCGGCACCACGACGGGGACGCCGAGCATGTCGGCTTGGAACTGCATCAGCCAGCCGTTGGTTGCCGCGCCGCCGTCGGCGCGGAGCTCCTCGAGCGCGACCCCACACGCCGCCTCGATCGAGCGCACGGCGTCGACCGTCTGGTAGGCGATCGACTCGAGCGTCGCGCGGGCGAGGTGCGCCCGGCCGCTGCCGCGCGTCAGTCCGACGATCGTCCCACGAGCGTACGGGTCCCAGTGGGGCGAGCCGAGCCCGGTCAGGGCGGGGACGAAGTAAACGCCGTCGTTGCCATCCAGCGAGGCGGCCAGCGCCTCGGTCTCGGCGGCCGCATCGATGATCCCGAGACCGTCGCGCAGCCACTGCACCGCCGCGCCGGTGACGAAGATCGCCGCCTCGAGCGCGTAGGTCAGCCGTTCGCCGATCCCCCAGGCGACGGTCGCGAGCAGGCCCTCGAACGGCGGCGGGACCGTGGGGCCTGCGTTCTGGAGCACGAACGAGCCGGTGCCGTAGGTGTTCTTGCCCAGCCCCGGGTCGACGCACGCCTGGCCGAACAGCGCCGCCTGCTGGTCGCCCGCCACGCCCGCCACCGGCACCTCGTGGCCGTGAAGCGCCTCAGCCCGCGTGGTTGCGATCGGCCCGCAGCTCGTGGCCACGCGCGGGAGCGCCCGCTCCGGGATCCCCAGCAACTCGAGCAGCTCGGGGTCCCAGCCACCACCCGCGATGTCGAACAGCATCGTCCGCGACGCATTGCTCGGATCGGTCGCCAGCTCCCCGGTCAGCTTGTAGATCAGCCAGGCGTCGACGGTCCCGAACACCGCGCCGCCGCTCTGCGCCCGCTCGCGCAGGCCCTCGACGTTCGCGAGCAGCCATTCGATCTTGGTGGCGCTGAAGTACGGATCGAGCACGAGGCCCGTGCGGCGGCGCACGAGCTCCTCGTATCCCTGCTCGCGGAGCTCGTCGCAGCGGGCCGCCGTGCGGCGGTCCTGCCAGACGATCGCGCGGTGAAGCGGCTCGCCGGTGCGCGGGTCCCACACGCACACCGTCTCACGCTGGTTGGTGATGCCGACCGCCTGGAGCTCACCCGGGCCGAGGCCGGCATCGTCGAGCGCCGCGCCCGCCACCGCCTGGGTCACCCGCCAGATCTCGTCGGCGTCGTGCTCGACCCACCCGGGCCGCGGGAAGTGCTGCTCGAACTCGCGGGCCGCGCGGCCGATCAGCTCGGCCTGCTCGTCGAACACGAGGCACGTCGTGCCGGTCGTGCCCTGGTCGATCGCGAGGATCACGCCGGGGAATGTATACGCGCGCTACAGCCAGCCGTGGCCGGCGAGGAACACGCCGAGCCCGGCAACGAGGAGGACCAGCACGATCATCAGCTGCAGCCGCACGGCACCAGTGCGCGGCTGCGACCGGCGTCGTGCCAGCTGCCGCCTCGAGCACGAGCTTATAAATATGCCCTTGCCCTCCATCGTCTCTCCTCAGCGTCACCTGCGGGCGCGATGCAACAGTTGTGACGAGGCGCAGTCAACCCGTCGGCCCGGACAGACCCCGGAAAATGGGGGAAGATGCGGGCGCTCCGCCACCCGGCTCACTATTCTGCGCGCGAAACCACGAGCACAGGAGGCTCCGATTGCCCGATGTCGAGGCCCATATCACGGGCACCGTGTGGAAGATTGAGGTCGAGGTCGGCGACAGCGTCGAAGAGGGCGACACGGTCGTGATCCTCGAGTCGATGAAGATGGAGATGCCTGTCGAGGCGGAGGATCCCGGCGTGGTGAAGGAGATTCGCTGCGAGGAGGGCCAGTCGGTCTCCGAGGGCGACACGCTCGTTGTCCTCGACTAGCGAAGACTCCGCAGGCGGCCGCCTGCTCCTGGACGAGCCCGCGCCCGGGGTCGCTCGGCTGACGATCTCCAACCCGGACAAGCGCGGCGCGCTCGACCACGCGATCCTCGACGGGTTCGCCTCCACTCTCCCCTCCCTCGACGCCCGATGCGTGATCATCACCGGCGAGGGCAACATTTTCTCCGCCGGCTACGACATCGGCGACCTGGGTGGGTGGGCATCCCAATCAATGTTCGCCGACGAGGCCGAGCGGCTCGTCGCCCACCCCTTCACCGCCGCAATCGAGGCCGTGGAGGCCTACCCGTATCCGACCCTGGCCGCGCTCAATGGCCACGCGATCGGCGGCGGCCTCGAGCTCGCCCTGTCGTGCGACCTGCGCATCGCGGCCGGCACGATCGCGCTCGGGATGCCGCCGGCCAAGCTCGGCCTCGTCTACTCGCATACCGGGATCCGCAAGTTCATCGACACGATCGGCGCCGCGCGCACCCGCGAGCTGTTCCTCCTCGGGCGCCGGATCGATGCCCGCACCGCGCGCCTGTGGGGGCTGGTCAACGACATCTCCGAGGACGGGCGGCTGCCCGAGCAGGCGCTCGAGATGGCGACCGAGATCGCCGCCAACGCGCCGCTCGCGCAGGCGGGCAACAAGCGCGTGATCGGCGCCGTCCTCGACGCACGCGTCGATCTCGACCCGGACACCGAGCGCGAGCTGATCGAGCTCCGGCGCGCCTGCTTCAGCTCCGAGGACTTCCGCGAGGGCGTGCGCGCGTTCGCCGAGAAACGCCCGCCCCGCTGGCAGGGCCGCTAGCTCGTCGCCTGCGCCCACCCGGCGAGGTCGACGACTTCGGCCTGGCGCGGGAACACCTTCTCGAGCAGGACGCGGTGGACTTCGGGGTCGGGGTCGGCGCAGCAGTCGGAGATCACGGTCAGCCCGTAGTCGAGGTCGGCGGCCTGGCGCAGCGTCGAGAGCACGACGCCGCTGGTGGCGATTCCGGTGAGTACGAGCGAGCGGATCCCCCGCGCGCGCAGGATCACCTCGAGGTCGCTACCGGTGAACGCGCTCACGCGCTTCTTGGTCACGAGCACGTCCCCGGGCTGGGGCGCGACGCTGGGATGGATCTCCGTCTGCTCGTCGAGCAGGGCGCCGGTGCCGGCGAGCGCCGAGAACCCGCGGTTCGCCGGGCTGATCTCGGGATAGCCGCTGCGAAAGGCGACGCGGACGTAGATCACGTGCAGGTCGTGGTCACGGGCGGTGGCGATCGCGCGGGCGGTGCGCTCGAGCAGCGCGTCGTCGCCGATCCGCTCGGCAATCCCGGTCTGGACGTCCATCACCAGCAGCGCTGTGTCACTGTCAGGCACGTTGCGTTCCTCCGATCGGTTCGCGGGTCTGGCCGCGCGGCGCCGACCGCTCGGCCGCGGTGGGCGCCTGCGGGTCGGACTCGTCGGCGTAGTGGTATTGGCCGCCCCTCAGCATCGAGGCCGCGGCCGCGATCAGGCAGGCGACGATCGCGAACACGAACGTCTCGTGCAGCCCGGTCCGGAACGGGCCGGAGATCAGCTCGGGGAAGAACGAGCGGCCGGCGACGATCGCCGCGCTGTGCGGCCCGATGGTCGCGATCACGTGGGCGCCGAGCAGATGCTCGAGCGGGTTGTAGCCCAGGAAGGCGGCGAACAGGATCGACACCGGCGGCAGGTGGGCGACGCGCTCGGCTGTAGCCGTGGCGACGCCGTGCGCCTCGAGGCCTGTGCTCATCGCGTGTGGCAGGGTGGCCGCGAGCCCGGCGATCATCAGCGTGAAGAAGATTCCGATCGACACCACCTGGGCCGAGTTCTGGAAGGTCTGGTTCATGCCGCCGCCCGCTCCGCGGTCGCCGCGCGGCAGGCTGTTCATCACCCCGGCGCGGTTGGGCGAGGCGAACATCCCCATCGAGATGCCGTTGAGCAGCAGGATGAGCGCGAACGGGACGTAGGAGAAGTTCGTCGGAAGCGCCATCAGCAGCGCGAAGCTGATCGCCGCGCCGATCATCCCGCCGGTGGCGAACGGCCGCGCGCCGAACCGGTCAGATAGGACCCCGGACGTCGGGCCGGCGACCAGCATCCCGACAGTCAGCGGCAGCATGTAGATGCCCGCCCACAGCGGCGTCCGGACGAAGTCGTAGCCGTGCAGCGGAAGCCAGATCCCCTGTAGCCAGATGATCAGCATGAACATCAGCCCGCCGCGGGCGACGGCGGAAAGGAAGGTCGAGAGCGTGCCGAACGTGAACGCGCGGATCCTGAACAGGGGCAGGCGGAACATCGGGTCGCGGACGCGGCGCTCGATCACGGCGAAGGCGGTGAGTGAGACCAGTCCCGCGGCGAACAGGCCCAGGACCCGCGGGCTGCTCCAGCCGGTCGCGCTCGTCCCGTACGGACGGATCCCGTAGGTGACCGCGATCATCAGACAGATCAGGCCGAGCGCGAAGGTGACGTTGCCCCACCAGTCGATCGGCCGCCGCTTCGGCTCCCCGCGCTCCTCGAGCTTCAGATACGCCCACACGGTGCCGAACAGACCGACCGGCACCGAGATCAGGAACACCATCCGCCAGCTGATCGGGGCCAGCAGACCACCGAGCACGAGCCCGATGAACATCCCGCTGACGCCGACGATGTTGTTGATCCCGAGCGCCATCCCGCGCTGGTTCTGCGGGAAGGCGTCGGTGATGATCGCGGCCGCGTTCGCCATCAGACACGCGCCGCCGATCCCCTGCACGATCCGGAACACGATCAGGTAGGTGGCGCCCGCCCGGCCGGTCAGCCAGTCGATCGTCAGCAGCAGCGAAGCCACCGTGTAGATCACGAACCCGAGGTTGTAGATCCGCACCCGGCCGAAAATGTCGCCCAGCCGCCCGAGGCTGACGATCAGCACGCTGCCGACCACCATGTAGCCCAGGATCATCCACAGCAGGTAGAAGCTGTTCGCCGGCACCAGCGGGTCGAGGTGGATCCCGCGGAAGATGCTCGGCATCGCGATCAGAGTGATCGACACGTCGAGCGTGGCGAGCAGGATCGCGAGCGTCGTGTTCGACAGCGCGATCCACTTGTACCGATCGTTGGTATCGGTCAGGCTCCGCCCACCGTTGGCGTGGGCGGCCGGGTGACCCGAGGCGCCGTTGGCGTCGCCGGCCGGGTGGCTCGAGGCGCCGTTGGCGTCGCCGGCCGAATGTGGATATTCTGCAGGCAGACTGTGCAGTTTACCTGTCTTTTCTGAAAATGGCCAAGAGGACCGATCCGGCGCTGATCGCCAGCGAACTCCGCGACGTTCTCGGTCGCCTGATGCGCCGCCTGCGAGCCGAGCACCGCTTTCCCCTCTCGCACGGCGCCGTCCTCGGACGGCTCGACCGTGAGGGCCCGCAGAGCGTCAGCGACCTCGCCGTGTCCGAGCGCGTGCGGCCCCAGTCGATGGCCCAGACGGTGACCGAGCTCGAGTCAGGCGGCCTTGTCGCCCGCCGGCCCGACCCCGTCGACCGCCGCCGCGCGATGGTCGAGCTGACCGAGGCCGGCCACGTCGCGCTGCGCGAGGATCGCCAGCGGCGCGAGGGTTGGCTGGCCACGGCCGTCGCGGCCGACCTCAGCCCGGATGAGCGGGCGGTGCTGCGCGAGGCCATCGCGCTGATGGACCGCCTGGCCGGGCACTAGGGCCGCTCGGCGGGCACTAGGGCCGCTCGGCGGGCTCAGAGCGGCCGCTCAGCGGGCCCAGCCGGGGCGACGGTGATGCTTCTTGCGCCGGTGCGGCTTGGCCGTCGCCGGGTGTAGCGGGCTTGGCCAGTACCGGCTGGCGAGCTTGAGGACGTAGAACCCGCTGGTGCCGTCGGTGTACCAGATCTCCCGGCGAGCGGGGTCGAACGCGGGCTTGGACATGGCGAAGTTGCTGCCGTCGCCGGCGTTCTCGGGCTCGTGCTTCGGCGGCGCGATGAAGTACCCGATCTCCTTGGGATGGAGCGGGTCCCGGATGTCGAAGATCCGCAGGCCCGATGAGATGAACGAGCATGCGGCGATCTCCGGATCGATCTCCCGAGGCACGTTGCAGTAGTGAGCGGCATAGCCCTGCGCGGGGTCGATCTGGCCCGGGTCGTGTGAGGCGGCGTGGTGCTCGGCCGGCTGGTCGACCTGCAGGCGCAGGTTCGAGACCACCCGCGGGTGGCGCTCGTCGGAGATGTCGATCATCCGGGCCGCCCCGACCGTGTCCGGCGGCGCCGACCCGCTGAAGCGGAACGCGTATTCGTCGAACTCGAGCAGGTACGAGCGGCCGTGGATCGTGACCGGGATCGCGTTTTGCGGAATCGTCACCGTGTTCCACGTCAGCCGGCTGATCTCGCTCACCTGCGGGTTCGGCTTGCGCTCCTGGATCTGGCTCGTGTCGAGGATGATCAGCTGACCGTCGACCGGGTCGGCCACGTACGCGCGGTCGCCGTTGTCGCTCAGCGTCAGGCCGTGCGAGTAAATGCTCCCTTGCCAGATCGGGCGCGGATGCTTCGGGTCCGTCACGTCGATCGCGGTCAGCGACTGCACGGCGGTGCCGGCCGCGTAGAACGTGTTCCCGTCCGGCGAGAAGTTCCCCTCGTGCCCGAAGCGGGCGTACAGGCCGGTCGAGTCCAGCACCGGATGGCGGCAGTCCTGCGAGACGTCGTAGATCGACACCAGCCCGGGGTCGGTGGCCGGGTTGCCCAGCACCGCCGCCAGCAATCCGCGCTTGGTGTTGAGGCTCAGCGACTCGTGCGGGGACATCATCGGCAGCGACTTCAGCGAGTCGGTCTGCACCGGGTGCGCCGGGTTGGACATGTCGAGGACCGCAACGCCGATCGACGGCCCGGACAGCCTGAGCGCGTTGAGCGGGTACAGCAGCGTCGTGTCATAGAACGCGCACACGTGGCCGTGCGTGTCCACGTAGCGCAGAACCTTGAACCCGCCCGTCTGCCCCTGGTGGCCGATCAGCGTCAGGTTGCACCAGTAGCCCTTCGCCCCGGCGGGCGAGTTGAGCGCGGCTGCCGGTACCCGGCCCTGAACGCCGGCCAGCGGATGCGAGCCCGAGCCGCAGTGCGCCCTCGGGGTGGCGGTCAATGGCGGCTGCGGGTTGTTCTGAAGCGGCGCCGGCGTCGGCGCCTGCCCGATCCCCAGCCCGAGCGCGAGCAGGTCGTTCAGTCCCTGGAGCGGGCCGATCGCGGCCTGCCCGCCCGGCACCACGAACCACAGCGAGCAACTCGCCGCAAGCACTGCAATGAGGATCCTGACGCTTCGCATCTCCCGCTCCTAAGACCCCCGGCCCGACCTGGTTCGGAGCCGAGGTCAGAAAGTTGTACACGATCCGGCGCCGTGGTACGCCGGTGGACCAGAAGGGCCGGCGGGAAGGCAGACAAACGCAACAAATCCGACCCGCGCGCGAGAGATCGGCTCGAAACTCCCGCCCACGGGGAGTTTTCCGCCTCCCTCGCTTCGACCGGGCCAATTTGTTGCGTTAGTACGGCTCCGGTTGGCTCGGGCTTGGGGGTGCATGGCATGGCGGGTGTGTGGGTCCGGTGCGATGGCCGGGGGGCGTGAGTAACCTCGACAACTCGGATCTGGCCGGGCGGGGATGGCGGATTGGGTCCTCTGGGCAGACTTAATCTCGACTGCTCGCGGGCCGCAGGCGAGTTTCCGAGGTTATTGGGCCCCGGCGCACCCGCCGCCGACCGGCGGCCCCGGCGCGCCCGGCGGCCCCGGCGCGCCCGGCCGCCCGCCGCCCAAAACCACCCCATCCGACCCGTCCGCCCCGTCGCCTAGCGTTCCGGCCGTGGCGCCGCTGATCACCCGCGACGAAGCGCTCCGGCTCGGCGAGCTCGAGGATCACGTCGAGATCGGCGCCCTGGTCGAGCGCGCGTGGCGCGCGCGGCGGGAGCGCTTCGAGGACTCGACCGACATGTGCTCGCTGGTCAACGCCAAGTCGGGCGGCTGCGCCGAGGACTGTGGCTTCTGCGCCCAGTCGCGCTACGCCGAGGCCGACACGCCGATGCACGCGATGATGGACCCCGAGCAGATCCTCGAGCACGCGAGGGCCGCCGAGGCCGCCGGCGCCCACCGGTTCTGCATGGTCACCCAGGGCCAGGGCCTGTCGAAGCGCGACTTCGAGAAGGTCGTCGAGGGCGCGCGGCTGGTCGCGGAGCACACGAATCTCAAGCGGTGTGTGTCGATCGGGCACATGTCGGCCGACCGGGCGCGGGCGCTCAAGGAGGCGGGCATCCAGCGCGTGCACCACAACGTCGAGACGGCCGAGTCCTATTACCCGGAGGTGTCGACGACGGTCCGCTACGAGGGACGGCTTCGCACGATCGACGCGGTCAAGGAGGCCGGGCTCGAGACCTGCGTGGGCGGGATCCTGAATCTCGGCGAGACCCGGGAGCAGCGGGTCGAGATGGCGTTCGAGCTGGCCAAGATCGACCCGACGAGCGTCCCGATCAACCTCCTGAACCCACGTCCCGGCACAAAGTTCGGCGACCGCGAGCTGATGGATCCGTGGGAGGTCGTCAAGTGGATCGCGATCTTTCGCCTGATCCTTCCCGAGGCACTCTTCCGCCTGTGCGGCGGCCGGGTCGAGAACCTGGGCGAGCTCCAGGCGACGGCCATCAAGGCCGGGCTCAACGGCGTGATGATGGGCAACTTCCTGACCACGCTCGGCAACACGCCCGAGGAGGACCGTGCGATGTTCGAGGAGCTTGGCCTGAACGTCGCGCGCCAGCCCGACAACGGCGCAAACCCGAGGCCCGACAATCGCACGGGCCGGCTGGCCGGCGAAACCCCCGACGTCGTCACCGAAACCCCCGACGTCGTCACCGAGACCCCCGACGTCGTCACCGAGACGCTCGACGGGCCCCCGCCCCCGCGCGAGCCCCCGCGCGAGCCCGCACTCGAGGTGCGGCTGTGGGATCCGTCGACCCAGCTGCGCTTCCGGACCAAGCGCAGCGTGCCTCCCCGCCCCGACGGCGCGCCCAACACCGGCCGCGACCTCGCCGCCTGAGCTAAGTCGCCCCGCAGCAGTCGTGCGACGGATCGTCGCACGGGAACGCGCAGCAGATGTAACCCTGCGTGGGGCCGACGGCGGCACACGGGCAGCAGTACTGCGTGCACGAATCGCACGGGCCGCCTGGCGCCTTCGGATCCCAGCCGCCGCAGTTCGGCTGCGTGCAGTTCCAGGCGTACGCCTTCGATTTCATGTCGGCGGTGTCGCGGCACTCCTGGGCGGCGAGGAACTGCTGGAGCAGCGGTGACACCACGCCGAGAAGGGCCGGACCGTAGGACGCCTCCTTCAGCCCGGTGAACTCGCCCAACTTGGCCGAGGAGTTCTTGACCACGCACTGACCGACCTCGTTGGCGTGCTGGGTTATTCCCTGAAAGCGGCAGGGGTTGAAACATGGGTCTCCCAGGGTGGCGCGTGCGGGCGGGACGCGAAGCAGCGGGAACGCCGCCACCGCTCCGGCCGCCGCGAGCCCGCCGCGGACTACCTGGCGACGGGTGAGCGAGACGGCCAGGCGGTCGACCCAGTGATCGGAGCGCGCGCCCATCAGACGTGGAGCTCCGAGTTCTTCTTCAGGTAGTGCAGAACGGGCAGCGAAGCGTCGAGGCAGGCCCGCTGATGAGCGGCGAGCGACTGGACGACCTGCTTGACCCCGTTGTGGAGGGGATCGGGCGGATTTGGATTTGAGTACACGTCGGCGCGCGCCGTCCACGCATCCGCCTGATGCCTCAGCGCCTTCATCAGCTGCTGCCGGTCGTGCTTGTCGAACTTGACGTTCGCGAGCTCGCCGTGGATCTCGAGCAGGATCTTGGCGAGACCACGGCACTGCGTGGCCGCGTCGAGCTGCGGGCCGTCGACGGTGCCGTTGCTGTTGTACCACTCGGGTCCCCGCACGCCGGTGTTGCCCTGCAAGGGACTCATAAACACATCGATGTTGTGGATGTGGTCAGAGATCTTCTGCAGGCGGGTGCGCTTGTAGAGAACCGCGTGCACCGCCTTCAGCTCTTTTTTCGTCGGCTTCGCCATCGCCCCGCCCGAACCCTATCCAATGCCGCAACCCAGCCGTCCGCGCTCGCCCATATGTTCCCGTCATGATCGAGATCGAAGCGCGGCTGCGCGAGCTTGAGGCGCTTGGCCTCCGCCGCCGGACTCGTCTCGTCAGCGGGCCCCAGGGCTCGCACGTGGTGCTCGACGGCAAGCCGGTCCTGCTGCTGTGCTCGAACAACTACCTGGGCCTGGCCGACCACCCGAAGGTGCGGGAGGCGGCCGCCGAGGCGGCGATGCGCTGGGGCGTCGGGGCGGGTGCGGCGAGGCTCGTTTCGGGGACGATGACCATCCACCGCCGGCTCGAGGAGCACCTGGCCGAATTCAAAGGGCGTGAGACGGCGCTGCTGTTCGGCTCCGGCTACCTGGCCAACGCCGGCGCGATCGCGGCACTGGCCCGGCCGGGCGACGTGGTCTTCTCCGACGAGCTCAACCACGCATCGATCATCGACGGCTGCCGGCTCTCGCGGGCCGAGATCTTCGTCTACGACCACTGCGACCCCGAGCACCTGGCGTGGGGGATCTCGCAGGCCGATGGTCGCGGCGCGCTGATCGTGACCGACAGCGTGTTCTCGATGGACGGCGACGTGGCGCCGCTCGAGGAGATCGTCGAGCTCGCCCAGCGCCATCGCCTGCGCGTGCTGGTCGACGAGGCGCACGGAACCGGCGCGCTCGGCCCCGGCGGCCGGGGTGCGCTGGCCGAGGCCGGGATCGAGGACCAGGTCGACGTGATCGTCGGCACGCTCGGGAAGGCGCTGGGCGCCTACGGGGCGTTCGTCGCCTGCGACCGCAGAATGGGCCAGTACCTGCTCAACGCCGCCCGCACGTTCGTCTTCTCAACCGCGCTGCCGCCGCCCGCCGTGGCCGGCGCGCTGGCAGCGCTGCGGCTGCTCGCCGAGCGCCCGCGCCGCGTCGAGAAGCTCCAGAACAACGCCGCCGCGCTCCGCGACGAGCTCGCGCGCGAGGGCTTCGATTTGCACGGGTCGCGCACGCAGATCGTTCCGCTGGTCATCGGCGACGCTGAGCTGACGATGCGGATCTGCGAGCGGGCCCTCGCGCGCGGGGTGTTCGCGCAGGGGATCAGGCCGCCCACCGTGCCGGCCGGGACCTCGCGGCTGCGGATCGCGGTCATGGCCGCGCACCGCGAGGAGGAACTCCGCGACGCGGCCCGGACGCTCGCCGACGTCGCGCGCGAGGCCGGCTTCGAGCCGCGCTCCCGAGTGAGCCCCCTGCCGCAGCCGGCCGCGACGGCCGTGTTCGACGCCGAAGCGCCGGAGACCTCGGCCCAAGCTGCATAGTTCACCTCCCGTGCGCGGCTGCTTTGTCACCGGAACGGACACCGGGGTCGGCAAGACCGTCGTGGCCGCCGCAATCGTGGCGGGTCTGCGGGAGCGCGGCGTCGACGTCCGCGCGCTCAAGCCGATCATCACGGGCCTCGACGAGCGCGCCTCCGACGAGTGGCCCCACGACCACGAGATCCTGGCCACCGTCGCCGGCTGCCCGCCCGACAAGGTCGTCGTGGCGGCCTACGGCCCGCCGGCCTCTCCCCATCTCGCGCTCGAGCTGACCGGCCGCAGGCTCGACCCCGGGCACATCGTCTCAGCGGTCAGGCGGGCGGGGAGCGAGGCGCAGACGCTCGTCGTCGAGGGCGTCGGCGGGCTGCTCGTGCCGATCGCGCCCGGCTACGACGTGCGCCGTCTGGCCGCCGACCTCGGGCTGCCGCTGATCATCGCCGCCCGCCCGGGGCTGGGGACGATCAACCACACCCTGCTCACGCTCGAAGCGGCGCGCGCCGCCAACCTGAGCATCATCGGCGTGGTGCTGACGCCCTGGCCCGAGGCGCCGAGCGCGATCGAGCGCTCCAACCGCGCGACGATCGCCGAGCTCGGCCGCGTCCAGGTCGAGACGCTTCCCTACATCGGCAGCGCGACACCCGAGCTGCTGACGGCGGCGAGCCACCTGCTGCCGATCGACGACTGGCTGGGCTGAGCCCGGCCGCGCTACGGTCCCGCTGTGCTCCGCGCCCGAAAGCTCTCCACCGCCCTGCTCGCCGCGGGCTGTCTGCTCGCGCTGGCCGCGCCAGGCGCCGGCGCCAGCATCTACACGCGCGTGCTCGCCGCCTACCAGGCCAAGGGCCACATCCCCCCTGCCAGTTCACGAGCCAGCAGCTCGAGTCGGCGCTGAAGGGGATCGACACCTACGGGGCGCAGTACTTCGCCGACTTCACCACCGCCGTCCAGAACGCGCTCCAGTCGCGCGCGGCCGGCGCGTGCTCGCGTTCTGCCGCCGCGGCGCCGAGCCGGCAGCGCGTGATCGGCCCGCCGCTGCACCCCGGCCCGATCACCGCGGCCACCGGATCCGACCTCCCGGCGCCGCTGTTGATGCTGGCGGCGCTGGCGGCGCTGGTCGCGGTCGGTGGGCTGGTCGGGACGTTGGTGTGGTGGCGCGGTTGGAGCCCGTCGTGGGCGGCAGGTTGGCGGCACCTGTGGAGCGAGGCCGGCTTCCGCGTCCAGGGGACGTGGGCCGAGTTCAGCGACTGGCTGCGCTCGGGCGCGGGCTGAGACTCAGCCGGTCTGGTGGACCGACACCAGGCGACTGTCGAGCGTCTTGTTGGCCGGGCTCGTCCACACCAGCCTGACCGAGCCGGTCCCCGGCAGGGATACCTGGGTGGTCAGGAAGCCGCTCGGATCGCTCGTGGTCAGCTGGGCGACCGTCTTGAACGAGCCGCGGGGCGGGCGCCACTGAAGCTGCGCGTGCTGGGTCGTGTCGTTCGGCGCGGCGCGGAGCATGCCCCAGACGAAAACCTTCGCCCCGGCGTGGAACGTCTTCACCGGGATGTCGATCGGCAGCTGGTAGGCCGCGAACGACGGCTTGGGAACGCCGTTGACGAACAGTAGCCCTGTCTGGAAGGTCGACCAGTAGCCGATGCTGCCCTTCTTGTAGCGCGGGTCCGGCGGCGAGTCGGCGAGCAGGAACTGCGCCATCGTCCGGATTCGCGGGTCCTTCCAGGCCAGATACTGCGCCTGGTTCAGGTAGGCCGCCTGCTTGACGGGGCTCATGCCCCGGTACGGGTTGGGCGGATTGGTCTCGTACCCGTACTCGGTCACGTAGATCGGAAGCTGGCGGTGCACGCCGTAGCTGGAGAAGATCGCGTCGAGGGCGTGCTCGAGCCGGGAGATGTCGCTGAGCGGGACGAAGTTGGCGTCGCTCATCGAGGCCGTCGGAGCCAGGAAGAACGCGTACGGATGATGGGCGAATCCAGTGGCGGAGAACAGTCCGGGATGCTCCGCGACGAACTGGCTCGGGCTGCCGCCGTTCGGACAGTGGAGCGGCCCCACCTCGCCGCCGCGCAGTGGTTTGTAGTCGGGCCCGACGCAGTAGAGCGCGCGCAGGAACGGGATTGGCGGGATCGGGTCCTCGGCCCTTGACCCCTCGGTTCCCTCGGGCGCGAGCTCGCCGATCAGAATCGTGTCCGAGCCCGGAGTGTGGCCGGAGTTCCCGAGTCCCTGCCAAGCGGCGTCGACGTAGGCGCGATACAGGCGCGGCGCGTTGAGCACGCTGGTTCCACCGGCCGGGCGCCACTGGGGTGCGAGCCAGCCGGGCTGGTTGGGCTCGTTCCAGACCGTCCAGAAGCTGACCCGCGGCAGCGTCGCCGACCTGCCGTGGGCCTGCACGGTCCAGTCGCCGCTGTAGCGCCGGCCGACGGCCTGCACGAACTTGCCGAACGCCTGTGCCGAGGGCCGGTAGTGGGTGGCGATCTTGGGGCTCGGCGCCGGGTGCACCATCGCCCACAGCGGGCCTGGCGCGGTGAGCGTGAAGTCGACCCCGATGCCGCGCGCTGTGGCGAGCTCAACGAGGCGGTCGTAGGGCACCCAACCGGCGGCCGGGTACGCGCCCGGATCGGCGGCGTTGAAGTTCCGGGGCCGAGTGGTCGAGGCGGGGTCAGGCGCGATCCCGGCCCACAGCACGGTGACGCGGACCCGGTCCACCCCGATCGCCTTGAGCGAGTCGAGCGTGCGGATCACGATCGGGGTCGGCTCGTAGAGCAGGTACTGGTCGTCCTGGAGGATCGACTCCATCTGCCGCCCGGAGCCGCTCGAGCCCGACGACAGCCCAATCACAACCACCGCGACCGCGACCGCCGCCAGCACGAGGCCGGCGGCGAGGACCCACCGGGCAGGGGTGTGGCGAGCTGGACGTCTGCTTCGGGGCACCCGCCTAGGCTGCCAGAAGGCCGCCGATTCCGACCGGCGCGCGAGCTAGCTTGCGCCAATGCGCTCCACAAACGACCTCGTCACGGCCGACCGCCGGCATGTATGGCACCCGTTCACCCAGCAGGACGACTGGTGTGGCGAGGAGCCGCCGGCCGTGATCGATCACGCGGAGGGCACCAACCTGTTCGACACCGACGGGAACGTCTACATCGACGGGGTCTCGTCGCTGTGGTGCAACGTGCACGGGCACCGGCACCCCGCGATCGACGGGGCGATCCGCGAGCAGCTCGGGCGGGTTGCGCACTCGACGATGCTCGGCCTCTCCCACGAGCCGGCGATCGAGCTGGCCGAACGGCTGGTGCGGATCGCGCCCCCCGGACTCAGCCGCGTGTTCTATTCCGACAGCGGCTCGGCCTCGGTCGAGGTGGCGCTGAAAATGGCCTTCCAGTGGTGGGCACAGCGCGGTGAGCTCGAGCGCACGGGCTTCATCTGCCTCGAGAACGCATACCACGGTGACACGGTCGGTTCGGTCTCGGTCGGCGGGATCGAGATGTTCCACTCGCTCTACCGGCCGCTCCTGTTCGACACCTGGCAGGCCCGGGCCGGCGACATCGACCACCTCGACGAGCTGCTTGAGCGCCACGGCGACCACGTCGCGGCGGTGATCGTCGAGCCGCTGGTACAGGGTGCGGCAGGGATGCTGCTCCAGCCCCCGGGCTACCTGCGGGCCGTGCGGGAGCTGTGCGACCGCCACGGCGTGCTGCTGATCTGCGACGAGGTGGCGACCGGGTTCGGGCGCACCGGCACGATGTTCGCCTGCGAGCACGAGCAGGTCTCGCCAGACTTCCTGTGCGTTGGCAAGGGGATCACCGGCGGCTATCTGCCGCTCGCCGCCACGCTCACGACCGAGGCCGTGTACGAGGGGTTCCTGGGCCGGTTCGAGGAGCACCGGACCTTCTTCCACGGGCACACGTACACGGGCAACGCGCTCGCCTGCGCGGCCGCGATCGCGACGCTCGAGATCTTCGAGCGCGAGCGGACACTCGAGCTGTTGCAGCCGAAGATCGAGTTGCTCCGCCGCCTGCTCGACCATCGCATCTCGATCCTCCCCGGGGTCGCCGAGGTTCGCCAGCGTGGGTTCATGGTCGGAATCGAGCTGATCGAGCATCCACCCGAGGCACGCCTGGGGCACCGGGTGACGCTCGCGGCGCGACGTCGCGGCGCTCTGATCCGCCCGCTCGGCGACGTGGTCGTGCTGATGCCGCCGCTAGCCATCTCGGAGTCGGAGCTCCGGCGCCTCGTCGCCATCACCGCGGCGGCGATCGCCGAGGCGAGCGCGGGGCTGCTGCGCACGGCCGCCTGAGTGGCGATAGGTCAGTCTTCGTAGGGCGTGAAGTCGCGCTTGCGGGCGCCGCAGACGGGACAGAACCACGTCTCGGGGATGTCCTCGAACGCGGTTCCGGGCGGGATGCCGCCGTCCGGGTCGCCGTCGGCCGGATCGTAGATGAACCCGCACGATTCACACATGTACTTCACGCCGCAAGCGTAGCGACGGGCCTGTAGGGTCGCGTCATGGACATCCCGCGACCGGCCCCCGGCGAGGAGCTGAACACCGGCGATGAGACCGTTCCGCGGCCGGCCGCAACCGTGATCCTGCTCCGCGGCGGCGACGAGGAGCTCGAGGTGCTGCTCGTGCGGCGCAACCCCGAGTCGCGGTTCATGGGCGGGGCGTGGGTGTTCCCCGGAGGTGCCGTCGACCGCAGCGAGGGCGAGGGCCAGGATGCGCTGCGGGCCGCGGCCGTGCGCGAGCTCGAGGAGGAGGCGGGGATCAGGCTCGATCGGGCGGCCGGGCTGGTGCCGTTCTCGCGCTGGATCACGCCATCGCAGGTCAAGATCCGGTTCGACACGTGGTTCTATCTCGCGACCGTGCCAGACGGGCAGGAGCCGAAGGTCGACGGCGCCGAGGTGGTGGACGTCCGCTGGTACGCACCTCAGGCCGCCCTCGACGCGGCCAGCGAGGGCGAGCTGTTCCTCGTCTTCCCGACGATCAAGCATCTCGAGCAGCTGTCGGGCTTCCGCTCGGCCGAGGCGCTGCTCGCGCACGCGCGCGGCCGCGAGGTGCTGCCGGTCCAGCCCCGCGTCGTCGTCTCGGGCGAGGCGGCCAGGATCCTGCTCCCGGGCGATCCCGGATACGAGGACTGAGCCGGCCTCGCGCCGTGACCGCCTCGCTCCCCCAAGACGTGCAATCGGTCTTTGCCCGATTCGTGACCACCGAGTACACGACGATCGACGCTGCGGGCCAGCCGATCACCTGGCCGGTGACGCCGTACTACACGCCGGGCGGCCCGTGCATCGACGTCACCACCGGCCTCGGCTACCCAAAGAAGGCCAATGACGCGCGCGCAAACCCGTTCGTGGCGCTCCTGTTCTCGGACCCGACGGGCAGCGGCGTCAGCGACGCGCCGATGGTCCTCGTCCAGGGGTCGGCGACGGTCGACGACGCCGACCTCGACGCCAACCGGCTGCGGTACGAGCGCGAGTCGTTCGAGAAGCTCCCGGAGACGGTCAAGCTCCACCCGCCGGCCGCGATCCGCAAGCGGATGGTCTGGTACTACACGCGGCTCTACGTCCACGTGCGACCCGAGCGCGTGTACGTGTGGACCGGTGGTGATCTGGCGAGCGAGCCGCAAATGTTCGGAGCCCACATGGAGGAGGTGCGCTCGGGGCACTCCGAGGAGCCGGAGCGTTTCCACGCCGACCCCGAGGGAGGGGCGACCCAGTGGGACGAGCGAATCCAGGAGCTCGGGACGCGCTACCCGACCGCCATCCTCTCGTTGGTGTGTCCGGATGGATTCCCGTTCGCGGCGCGTGTGCCGATCGCGGTCGACGAGGCGGCGCGGTGCGTCCGGATCTCGGGTGACCTCGACGGGCTGCCGATCGAACCCGGACTCGCCTGCCTGACGGCGCATGTGCACGGCGAGAAGTTCACCTGGCAGTCGAACTTCCAGGTTCGCGGCGACCTCGTCCGCACCGAGCAGGGCTGGGCGCTGCTCCCGCACAAGCTTGTCGGCGGCTTCGAGATCCCGAAGTCCCGAGTGGAGATGATCCGCGCCAACGCGTCCAAGGTGAGGCGCTATCACCGGGTCGCCAAGCGCGAGATGGCCAAACGGGGCTGATGCCGCCGACGAAGAAGAAGCGGCTGACCGTCGCGGTCACGGGACCGACAGGTGACATCGGTCGCTCGCTTCTGAACGCGCTCGAGCGCTCGAACGAGGTTGGGAAGATCGTGGCCATGGCGCGCCGGCCGTTCGATCCCGCTGAGGCGGGACTGCGCAAGACGACCTACCGGCGCGGGGATGTGCTCGATCGCGCCACGCTCGACGAACTCGTCGATGGCGCCGACGTGGTCGTTCACCTCGCCTTCGTGATCATGGGCGGCCACGACGAGACCCAGCACGTCAACCTGGAGGGATCGCGCAATGTGTTCGAGGCCGCCGTCGCGGCCGGGGCCAAGCGCCTGGTCTATGCCTCGTCGGTCGCCGCCTACGGGTTCCACGCCGACAACCCGCCGCTGCTCACCGAGGAGATCGAGCCGCGCGGGACCGAGCGGCACTACTACTCGGCCCAGAAGGCCGAGCTCGAGAGCGTGCTCACCGATGTGCTGGCGGGCAGCGACACGGACGCGTACGTGTTCCGCCCGTGCATCGTCGCGGGCCCGGACGCGCTGCTGCTGCTCGAGAACATCCCCTACGTCCAGCTCTCGAACAACATGCCCGGGCCGGTTCTGCGCGCGCTCGAACTGCTGCCGGTGCTCAAGCCGGTGATCCCGGACCCGGGCGTCGAGTTCCAGCTCGTGCACCATGACGACGTCGCCGCTGCGTTCCGGGCCGCGATCCTCGGCCGGGGCGCGCCCGGGGTCTACAACCTCGCCGGGCCCGGAACCCTGACCATGTCCGACCTCGCCGACGCGCTCGGCTGGTACAGCATCCCGCTGCCCGACTTCGCGCTCGACGCGACCGCGGAGGTCGTGGCGCGCCTGCCGTTCGTCCCCGCCGAGGCGCAGTGGGTCGAGACCTTCCGCGTGCCGGTCCTGATGGACACGACCAAGGCCCGGCGCGAGCTGCGCTGGCGCCCGAAGCACGAGGCGTCCGAGACGCTCAGGGCGATGGTCCTGAGCGCGCGGTCCGAGCAGCTGATCCGGTAGCGGCCCACGGCACGGGGCCGGTGGGTGCCCCCCGGTCCGAAGCCATCGTGGTGGACCCATGGCCCTGTACGCAAATAATTTGCGTACAATGAGCGCATGGAACGCACCACCGTCATCTACGCGCGCGGCTCCGAACCTCCGCTGCCACCCCCCGGGATGAACGTCGCCAAGACGATCCTCGACCCCGACGGCGACCAGCTCTGGCGTGCGCTCGAGCTGATCGGGTCAGGCGCCGCGCAGACGCTCTACACCCCCCGGCTGGGAGCGGTGGCCGGCTCACTGGGCGAGCTCGTCGCGCTGCTGCAGTGGCTCCAAGCGGCGGACGCGAGCCTGATCGCGCAGGACGTCCGGCTCGACACGGCAACCGCCGCGGGGCGCCGGACGACCGCGCTGCTGGCCGAGATCCGCCGCTGGGATCGCGAGCCCGAGCATCCCCGCCGCCCGCGCGGCCGGCCCGGGCTGAGCAGCGCCTCGCCCGAGCTGGTCGAGCGGATCACCGCGATGCGGGAGCGCGGGGACTCCCTGCACGCGATCGCCGAAACACTCAACCGCGAGGGCGTACCGACGCCGCGCGGCGGCTCGGCGTGGCGGGCGTCGAGCGTGCAGTCCGCCCTCGGCTACCGGCGCCCGCGGCCGCCCGCCCCCGGCCCCCACAAGCACCCCGGGCCGCCCAACCCCCCAAACCGCCCGAGCCGCCCAAACCGCCCAAACGCACCACAAGCGCAAGCCCGACCGCCCGTGACCGCCCTGATCACCGCCTACGGCCCGCTCGGCGTGTTCCTGCTCATGGTCCCCGAGAGCGCCTGCATCCCGGTCCCCAGCGAGGTGACCCTCACGTTCGCCGGGTTCGCGGTGACGCAGCACTGGATGAGCTTTCCGGTTGCCGTCCTGTCCGCGACAGCGGGCAACCTCGTCGGCTCCCTCATCGCCTACGCGGGCGGGCGATCCGCGACCCGCCTACCCCGCGCCCGCCGCATCCTCGAGCGCTCCGAGCGGCTGCTCGGCGAGCACCCGATGCGGGCGGTGTTCACGGCCCGCCTGCTCCCACTGGCGCGGACGTTCGTCTCGCTCCCCGCCGGCGCGCGGCGGCTTCCGCTGGCCCCGTTCACGGCCCTCACCGCCGCCGGCTGCGCGATCTGGGCCGCGGCCTTCGTGTTCGCGGGCGTCGCCGCCGGGGCCGCGTGGTCGTCGGTCAGCTCGGTCGCCGGCCAGGCCGGACTCGCAATCGCGGCCGTGGTGCTCGCGGCGGTCGCGATTCGGCGCGCCTCCCGCTCACGCGGCTGAGCGTAACCGTTACGCTGCTCATGACCGACGAGGGAGATCGCAGATGACCGACGAGAAACACCCAGGCTGGCACTCCCGGAGCGCGGACGCCGCGGGCGCCAAGTGGGGCGAGAGCCACCCCGAGGACGATCCCGAGCACGCCCCGCCACCCGACGTCCCCGAGGACGAGGACATCGTCCCCAACCGCCACTCGGCCAGCGCCGAGGCGGCCTCACTGCGCTGGCAGGAGGAGCACGAGGAAGAGGAGTAGCTCGACCTCAGCTCGCGAGGTGAGGCTCGTCGCCGTGAACGTGATCGCCGCGTGGAGGGTGAACGAGTCACTGAACGTGTTCGTCCCGCCTGGGCGTCTGATTTACCGTGACCCCGTGGTTGTGCGTGTCACAGTCGGAATCGACACAGGCCAGGTTGCTCATACGCGGCCCCGCGAACTCCGTGAAGCTGGGCGTCGGAGTGATCCTGGCCGACGCCGACGCCGGCGCGACGGCGACCAGCAAACAGCGTGATTGTGATCAGTGCCCTTCGCATGCCCTTATCCCTTTACGAATTTGAAGAAGAAGTAGCGCTGGGCCTTGGCGGTTTTTAGGAAGCGCTTGTCGGCGATCCCGATCTCAACGATCTTGCCGCCGCGAACCTTCAGCACCCCATCCGCCTGAGGGTCGAACGGAAGCAAGTACCAGTCGTTCCTGCCCACCCGGAATCGCTTGCCGACGTGCAGCCGGCGCGCGTTCGCGGCCAGGCGGTTGCCCGACTTGACCCCCTTCAGGCGGTAGTGCCCACACGAGGTCAGCGCGATCACGATCCGACCCCGCGTCTTCGCCGCCAGACCAGCCGGCGCCGTCTTCAACAGCACCGAATCGGCGTACTTCGCCCGAATCCCGAACCGCGAGTGCAGACAGAAATCATCGAACTTGAACTTCTGCACCGTGAACCGCGGCAGCAAGGCCCGCGCCCGCGCCTGAGGCATCCCCAGCGCCAGCGGACCGAGCCGCGTCCCAGAAATCGACCCGCTCGGCACCGGACAATGCGCCTTCACGAACGGCACGCGCACACCCCGGCTCAAAGCCCGCTTCCCCGCACCACGCGAGTTCGAGGCCACCACACCACAACTCAACACCTGATTCTCATCCTTCACCCGCACCACGTACGTCGCACCAGTCGCGCCGGCGATCGCCACCCCATCGCGGAACCACTGGAACACGAACCCGGTCGGACTCTCAGACCACAACCCGCGCGAGCACGTCAGCGTCGAACCCGACACCACATGACCACCCACCACCGGCGGGGCCGTGTTCACGGGCGGCGCACTCGGACCGGTCGACAGGTCCGGGTTGATGAACACGAACGCGCCCAGCTGGCGGGCGTGGGCGCCGGCGACGATCGACGTCCCGTCGAACCCCAGCGAGTACCCGACGGCGCCGGCCTGGGTCGTGCCCGCGGTGAGCTTCTGGGTCTCGTGGAGGTTGCCACTCCAGCCTCCGGCCGGCTCGTCGAAGACGTACAGCTCACCGAAGTTGGTGCCCGCCTGCGGCGCCGAGACGGCGATCGTCTTGTTCGACGCGGCGGTCGCGAAGCCGAACGCGTCGCCCGCGGCGCCGTCGCTGGCGCTGAGATTGGCGCTCGCCGCGGTCGTCGTCTTGGCCCATCCACTCGCCGGCTCGGCGAACACGAGCGCGTCGCCGTTCGGGTCCGTCGTCGGGTTGTTCGTGATGCCGACCACGATCGTCTTGCCGTCGGGCGAGATCGAGAGCGTGTTGCTGCCGTCGACGTCGATCTCGTTGCCCGCATCGGTCAGCTCTGCCGTCTGAGTGCCACTCGCCCAGCCACCGCCTCCCCTGACGAAGACGTAGACCGCATCGTTCGCAGATCCGTCGCCGCTCGTCCCGCCCGCGGCGACGATCGTGTTGTTGGTGGCGGCGACCTCGAGGCCGTCGAGGTCGTTGGCGGCGCCGTCGGCCATCGTCAGCGTGGCCATCTGCGGCGTTCCGGCGGCCCATCCGCCGGCCGGCATCGTGAACGCCAGCACCTCGCCCTGCTCGGTGTGCCCGTCGACGGTCGCCGCCTCCTGGCCTAGCGCGATCGTGTCGCCGTCGGGCGAGATCGCAACCTGCAGGTAGCCGCCCTTGGCGGTGCCGCTCGGCGCGCTCAGCTCGGCCGTCTCGTTCGGCCCCCAGCTACCGCCGTGCTCGACGAACACGTACGCGGCGCCCGAGGCGCCATGGTTCGAGGCGCTGGCGACGATTGTGTTGCTGTTCATCGAGAGCCACTGGCCGAGCTGATCTCCAGCGGCGCCGTGGGAGGCGGTCAGCATCGTGCTCGTCGTCGAGTTCGCCCAGCCGCTCGCCGGCTTGGTGAAGACGAACACCGCGCCCTGCGAGGCGTTGCTGCCGACCTTGTGGGCCGGGGCGCTGACGGCGATCGTGCTGCCCGAAACCGCCGTTGCATACCCGAACGCATCGGACGGTGGTGACGCTTCGTTGAGGTTGGCGGCCTTCAGCCACGGGTCGATCCGGACCGGGTAGTGCGCGCCGCGCGCAGACACGCTCAGCACAAGGCGCTCGCCGCGGAGCGCCACCGCGGCCGGCAGCCGGCGGCCGCGGGCATCAGTCGCCAGCAGCCCGCCGTAGCGCAGCGTCGCGCCGGCGCTGCGGAAGACGACGCCGCCGTCCCGCGCCGCGGCGTGCATATTGCCGCGCAGCGTCAAGTCCACAGCCGATCCGCGCGAGAGCAGGAACGTCTGCTCGAGCCCGACCGGCCCATTCGCGTACTCGGCGCGCACGGAGCCGGCACGGTACGTGACGCGGTTGGCGTCGATCGTCGGTGCGCCCGATCCGGCCAGACCGAACGACACGTGTCCGGCGCCGCCGGCCACCGTCACCGCGCCCACGGCGAACGTCGCACTCAGGCCGGCGTTCGAGGCGCGATCGCCATGAACCCAGAACCCTCGGCTGGCGTGCCCGAGTGCCGCAGACACCGGCGCCTGCGCGGCGAGCGGGAGGCTCGCGAGCGACGCCGCCGACGGGGACGCCAGGGTCTGCGCGACCGTCACCTCGCTCGGTGCGCCGGCGCGCAGCGCCAGCGCGAGCAGCGTCCCGGCTGCGACCGCAAGGAGCGCGGTGAGCATTGCCCTGATCGTCCCGGCTGCCCAAAACCGCGAAGTTGCGCGTGCGCTCATCAAAGGCCCCTTTCGATCGGCCCCGCCCTCGGAGCTCACGGGAAGCCTACCTCAGGCGGTGTTGAACGTGCGGAGGAAGCGCGACTGCGCAGCGGCGGTGCCGTTCAGGGAAGGGTTCGGCTCGGGATCGGCTCGCGGCGCGAGCTCGCGGCCGCGCTGCCCGGCGCTCAGGCGCCGCCGTAGGTGACGATCAGGTCGGTGATCACGCCGACCAGGAACCCGGCGGTCACCATCAGCAGGCCCAGCTCGCGGTGGCCGTAGCGGCGCATGCCGTTCCAGACCTCGCCGATCACGTACAGGATGGCGCCGCCCGCGACGGCGTAGAACGCGAGCTCGAGCGGAGCGCTCGTCACGCCGTAGCCGACGATCGAGCCCAGGAACGTGGGGCCACCGCCGATCAGACCGGCCAGCCCGATCCAGCGCCAGGACGGCTTGACGTCACCGAGCGGGCCGATGATCCCGAACCCCTCGGTCGCGTTGTGGAGCGCGAAGCCGATGATCAGCACGGTGGCGAGGCTGATCGCCCCGGCCCGCGCCGAGACGCCGATCGCCAGCCCCTCGGCGAAGTTGTGCACGCCGATCGCCGCGGCGATCGTGAGCCCGGTCCGCAGCGCCCGGCGCCGGGCGAGGTCGACCTCGTGGCTGAGCGCGTCGGCGTCGGACAGGCTGAGCGTCGCGGCGTCGGCACCGCCGACGATCGGCGGGGTACGGCGCCCGGCCGGCCGCATCCGGCGCTCGAGCATGGCGAGGCCGGCGCTCCCGGCCGCGAACCCGCCGCCGAGCAGGACGACGAGCCAGATCAGGTAGGCCACCGACTCGTGGTGGTGCTTGACCGAGGTGAGCGCCGTGTTGACGATGTCGAGGCCGTTCGAGAGAACGTCGACGAAGATGAACGCGAGCACGCCGACCGAGAACATCGCCAGCGCGACGCGCGACCGGCGACCCGAGCAGCTGCAGCCGCCCCACCGGGAGGCCCAGGTAGATCGTCAACCCGGCGAGGGCGCCGAGAGCGACTGTCTGTGCGAAGGACACGGTTACTTACGAAGAGTTAGGGAACCCTAACGGCAGGCGAAACGGGAGCCTACCACGTTAGGGAAGCCTAAGTCCCAGCCATGTGCTCGGGATTACCCGAGCCCGGGCGCCGCGACCTCCCCGACCCCTACGCGCCCCGCCCCTACGTATCCGAGTTGAGGTCCGGCAGGCCGAGGCTGGTGCAGCCAGTGGTTGACGGTGATGTTCAGCTGCGTGAACTCGCCGGTCCAGATCATCACGCCCATCCCGATCAGGACCAGGCCGCCGACGCCGATCACGACCGGGTAGTGGCGCTTGACGACCGCCAGCGCCGAGGTCGCGGTCCCGAACGCCAGGCCCACGATCAGGAACGGGACGGCCAGGCCGGCGCAGTAGACGGCCAGCAGGATCGCGCCGTGGGCGACCGAGCTCGATGCCCCGGCGGCGGTCACGATCGCGCCGAGTGTCGGCCCCGTGCACGGCGTCCACGCGAGCGCGAAGGCGGCGCCGGTGAGGACCGGGCCGCCGCGGCCGGCGCGCTGCATCAGTGCGTCGACGTGCCATTCGCGGCTGAAGAACGGGACGAACGGCGAGAGCACGAAGATCAGGCCCATCGCGATGATCAAAGCCCCGGAGACCTTCAGGGCGGCCGGGCCGGTGAGCGCGCTGTGCAGAGCCTGCTGCCCCAGTAACCCGAGCGCGATGAAGATCACCGAGAAGCTGGCCACGAACATCAGGCTCGGGCCGATCACCCGCCGGGGGGTGATGTCGTCAGGGGCGACCCCCGCCACAGCGGAGATGTAGCCAGGGACGAGCGGCAGCACGCACGGAGACAGGAACGAGATCAGACCAGCCCCGAACGCGACCGGGATGCCGATGCCGGACGCAGGATCCATCAGTTCACATTATGGCTCGGGGGCGCGCATGCGCGCCCCCGCCGGCCGGGTGCATGCGCCCGGCCGGGACCCGGGCGCATGCGCCCGGGTCTACCTCCCCAGCAACAGCGCGATCCCCTGGCCACCGCCGATGCACAGTGTGACGAGGCCGAGCCCGAGGTCCCGGCGCTCCATCTCGTCGAGGATCTTGGTCGTGAGCGCGGCGCCGGTGGCCCCGATCGGGTGGCCGAGCGCGATCGCCCCGCCGTTCGGGTTGACCTTCTCCTCGTCGAGTCCGAGCTCGTCGATCACGGCCAGCGCCTGCGCCGCGAACGCCTCGTTGAGCTCGATCACCTCGATCTCGTCGAGCGAGCGGCCGGAGCGCTCGAGCACCTTGCGCACGGCCGGGACCGGGCCGATGCCCATGATCGCCGGGTCGACGCCGCAGCTCGCGTAGGCCAGCACCGTGGCGCGGACCGGCGCGCCGAGCTCGGCGGCGCGATCGGCGCTCATCAGCACGACGGCCGCCCCGGCGTCGTTCATGCCCGAGGCGTTGCCGGCGGTCACCGTGCCGTCGGGCTTGAACGCCGGCTTCAGCTTGGCCATCGACTCGACCGAGGCGTCCTCGCGGATGTGCTCGTCCCGGTTGAAGTCGACGGTCTCGCGCTTGACCCTGACCGGCACGGGCACGATCTGGTCGTCGAAGCGACCCTCGGCGCGCGCCGCCGCCGCCCGCTCGTGGGAGCGCAGGGCGAACGCGTCCTGGCGCTCGCGGCTGATCGAGTCGCTTCTCGGCCAGGTTCTCGGCCGTCACGCCCATCAGGACCGAGTGGAACGGGTCGGTCAGACCGCCCATCACCGGGTCGATCAGCTCCGCCTCGCCCATCCGCGCGCCCCACCGCGCGCTCGGCATCCAGTACGGCCCGCGGCTCATCGACTCCGCGCCGCCCGCCAGCGCGACCGCGCCTCGCCGGTCTGAATCGACTGGGCGGCGGAGACGATCGCCTGCACGCCGGTGCCGCACAGGCGGTTGACCGTGTAGGCCGGGACCTCCTTGGGGATGCCGGCCTTCATCCCCACCACCCGCGCCATGTACATGTCCCCCGGCTCGGTGTGGATCACGTTCCCGAACACCACGTGGTCGACCTGATCCGGCTCGCACCCCGGCCCGCTCGAGCGCGGCCCTGGCCGCGGTCGCACCGAGGTCGCTCGGCGGCACACCGGCGAGGCTCTTGCCGTATGAGCCGATCGCGGTGCGAGCGGCGGAAGTGATGACGACGTTGTCCATAGAGGCCGAAGCGTAGAAGGCCCGGCACGCAAATGCGCCCCTGAGGCCGTGCGGCCGGTGGTACGTTCCACGCATGGCCACAACCGTCCCCACCCTTCAGAACTTCATCGACTCCGAGCCCGTCGACCCCGCCGAGGGCCAGACCGAGGAGATCCTCAACCCCGCCACCGGCGAGGCGATCGCCAACGCGCCCCTCTCAACCGCCGAGGACGTCGACCGAGCGGTGAACGCCGCCCGCGCCGCGTTCGACGACGGCTGGGCAACGACCACCCCGGGCGAGCGCGCCGGCATGCTGCTCAAGCTCGCCGACACGATCGAGGAGCACGCGGCCGAGATCGCCGAGCTCGAGTCGGCCAATGCCGGCAAGCCGATCGCCGCCTTCCGCGACGACGAGATCCCCTTCATGGTCGACAACCTGCGCTTCTTCGCCGGCGCGGCGCGCTGCCTCGAGGGGCGCGCGGCCGGCGAGTACGTGAGCGGGTACACGTCGATGATCCGCCGCGAGCCGGTCGGCGTGATCGGGCAGATCGCGCCCTGGAACTACCCGCTGATGATGGCGGTGTGGAAGATCGGCCCGGCGCTCGCGGCCGGGAACACGATCGTGCTCAAGCCGGCCGAGACGACGCCGCTGACCACGCTGAAGCTGGCCGAGCTCGCGGCCGAGATCTTCCCCAAGGGCGTGCTCAACGTGATCACCGGCCACGGTGACCCGGCCGGCCAGAGGCTGGTCACGCACCCCGACGTCGACATGGTGTCGCTGACCGGGTCGGTCGACACCGGCAAGTGGATCGCCCGCAACGCCTCGGACACGCTCAAGCGCGTGCACCTCGAGCTCGGCGGCAAGGCCCCGGTGGTCGTCTTCGACGACGCCGACATGGAGACCGCGATGGCGACGATCGCCGGCACCGGCTACTACAACGCCGGTCAGGACTGCACCGCCGCGACGCGCGTCCTCGCCAGCGCCAAGGTCCACGACGACGTCGTCGCCGGTCTGGTCGAGCAGGCGAACGGCCTCGTGATCGGCGACACGACGCTCGGAGGACACCACGCTCGGGCCGCTCAACTCCGCGCGCCAACGCGAGCGCGTCGAGGGGTTCCTCGAGCGCAAGCCCGATCACGCCGAGGTGGCGACCGGCGGCAAGGAGCCCGGGCGCCCCGGCTTCTTCCTCGAGCCCACGGTCGTGGCCGGCCTCAGGCAGGACGACGAGATGATCCAGCGCGAGATCTTCGGCCCGGTGATCACGGTGCAGCCGTTCACCGACGAGGGCGAGGCGATCGCCTGGGCCAACGGGACCCCGTACGGGCTCGCGTCGTCGGTCTGGACCCGCGACGTCGGGCGCGCGATGCGCGTCTCGGCCGCGCTGCGATTCGGATGCGTTTGGGTCAACGATCACATCCCGCTCGCCTCGGAGATGCCCCACGGCGGCTTCAAGCAGTCGGGCTACGGCAAGGACCTCAGCATGTACGCGCTCGAGGACTACACCGAGGTCAAGCACGTGATGGTGTCGTTGGCCTGACCAACAGTCCTTGAACTTCCGGGCGAGCACCCGTTAGAGTGCTCGCTCAGGTATACGTGGAAGTCTCCGCACTCCCAGCACCGTCAGGCCTGGCACGGAGCCGAGTGTCGCTCGGGGCGCATCTGCTGCGGCTGCGCTCGGACGAGCAGCTGGTGGCGCTCTTCCGCGAGGGCCACGACGAGGCCTTCCGGGTGATCCACGACCGCTATCGCCAGCGGCTGTTCGCCTACACGCGCCAGATGCTCCCCGGCTCCCGCCAGGACGCCGAGGACGCGCTGCAGGACGTGTTCGTGCGCGCCTACGGGGGCCTGCGCGCGAATGACCGCTCGCTCGCGCTGCGGGCCTGGCTCTATCGGGTGGCGCACAACCGCTGCGTCGACGAGCTGCGGCGGCCCGAGCCGCCGGCGCCCGAGGTGCTCGAGCTCGTCCAGCCGCCGGCGATCGACCCGATCGCCGAGGCCGAGCAGCGCGAGTCGCTGCGGCGGCTGATCGCGGACGTCCGGCGCCTGCCCGAGCAGCAGCGCGCCGCCCTGCTGATGCGTGAGCTCGGTGGCATGACCTACTACGACATCGCGGCCGCGATGGATGTGTCGGTCCCGGCGATCAAGTCCCTGCTCGTCCGCGCGCGGGTCGGCCTGGCCCAGGCCGCCGAGGCCCGCGACACCTCGTGCGCGCGAGATTCGCGAGGAGCTGATCTGCGCCCACGACCGGGGCGTGCGGCCGACCGGCCTGGCCCGCCGTCACCTGCGCGACTGCGCGGGCTGCAGCGAGTTCCGCACCGAGTTGCGCGGCAACAGCCGCCAGCTCGCCGCACTGGTTCCCGCCTTCGGGCCCGCGGCCGCGATCGCCAAGCTCCTCGGCTTCGGCGGCGGCGGCTTCGGCTTTGGCGGCAGCGGTGGCGCCGCCGGCGGCGCCGCGGCGGTCGGGACCGGCGGCACGGCGGCGTCCGTCGGCGTGCTGGCCACCGGCGCCGGGCACGTGGCCACGCTGCTGGCGGCGGCGGTGGTGACCGCCGGAGGCGCGGTCGAGATCCAGCACACGATCGCCCAGCCCAGCCATCACCGCGCCGCCCATCACGTGCGGACAGCGGCGGTCACGACGCGCGCCGGTGCGCCGCAATCGGTCGGGGTGGCGGTGACGCACACGGCCGGCCCGGTGACCGCGGCTCCGGCCAGCGCCTCCGGCTCGTCCCTGACCCCCGAGCCGGCGAGCGCGGCGCGACCGCACCGCTCGGCGGGCGACTTCAAGTCCCAACCCGTGACTCCCCCGGACTCGAGCTCGACCCCGGGCACCCCGAGCACCGGAACAACCGGCTCGGCGCCGGTCAGCGGGACGCCGGGCGATTCGACCGGGACCACCGGCACCGGCTCGCTCCCCGGCGACGGGACGCCGGCCGACGGCACGACGACGCCCGGCACCGGCCCGAACGGCACCACCCCGGGCGTGACGCCGCCGGACACGGGCACCGGGACCGTGCCCCCGGCCACCGGGTCAACCACGCCGACGGGAACCGATGGATCGACGGGCTCCACATCCGGCTCAACGCCTTCGGTCGGAACGACCGCGGGAGCGGGCGGCTCGACCGGCACCAGCGGATCTCCGGTCACGAGCTAGCATCGACCGCTACCTCGAGAGACTCGACCACGAGGAGGTGCTCGTTCGCCGCGGGCGCCGGTCGAGCCTGTACACGATCATCGCGATCCACTCGACGATCCGCGGCCCGTCGCTCGGCGGCTGCCGCATGTGGGTCTACGACGACTCGCGCTCGGCCCTGCGCGATGCCCTGCGGCTCTCGCGCGCGATGACGTTCAAGGCCGCCGTCGCGGACCTCCCGCTGGGCGGCGGTAAGGGCGTGATCATGGCGCCCGCAACGCTGTCTCGGACCCGCCGCCGCGACGTCCTGCTCGACTTCGCCGACGCCGTCGAGTCGCTGGGCGGCCGCTACATCACCGCCGAGGATGTCGGCACCTCGGCCCGCGACATGGCGGTCATCGCCGGCGGCACCGGACACGTCGCTGGGCTCTCCCGGGGCCGGGGCGGGTCGGGCGACCCGAGCCCTCTCACCGCCCTCGGGGTCGAGTCGGCGATCCGGGCCTGCTGCGAGCGAGTGTTCGGATCCGAGTCGTTGCGCGGGCGCAGACTGTGCGTCATCGGCCTCGGACATGTCGGCTCGCGTGTGGCCAAGGGCTGTGCGCGGGCGGGGGCGTCGCTCGTCCTCGCCGACGTGGACGAGGGCAAGCGAGCGCTGGCCGACGAGCTCGGGGCGAGCTGGACCACGCCCGAGAGGGCGCTGGTGGCCGACGTCGACGTGCTGGTGCCGTGCGCGCTCGGCGGCTTCCTCGACGACGACTCCGTCCCGCGACTGCGCTGCCCGATCATCGCGGGCGCGGCCAACAACCAGCTCGCCGACGACCGGATCGCCGACCTGCTCGCGGCCCGCGGCATCCTCTGGGCCCCCGACTTCGTCGTCAATGCGGGCGGGATCATCAACATCGCCGTCGAGCTCGGCGGCTACGACCCGGCCACCGCCCGCCGGCGTGTCCGCGGCATCGTCGACACGCTGCGGCGGATCTTCGACGACGCCGAGGCGATGAACGCGACCCCGCTCACGGCCGCGATGGAGCTGGCCCGCCGGCGCCTGGCCGCGGCGCGATAGCCGCCGGGACCTACGCTCTGGGCTCGCGACCGCCCCAGCCGTGCGGGCGCTCGACGCCCTCGGGCAGGCGGCCCTCCTCCTCGAGCTTGTCGAGGTGGGCGGCCAGCGTGACGGCGGCCGCTGGTCTGAGGACGGCGGGGGCGTCGTCCCAGACCTCGTCGAGGAGCTCGTCGACGCTGCGGCGCCCCTCGGCGAGCGCGGCGACGAGCCGGCGCTCGCGATCGAGCCGGTGAGCGATGTACTGGTCGAGCTTCGCCTCAGGCTCGGTGACCAGCGGCCCGTGCCCGGGTGCGATCAGGTCGAGCTCGGTGGCCCTCGAGTCGCCCGAGTCCCCTCAGGTAGCCGCTCAGGGCACCGGGGTCGGGAAAGATGAACACGCTCCCCTCGCCGAGCACCGAATCCCCGCTCAGCGCGACGCGGCGGACGATGTAGGCGAGGTGGTCGGGCGCGTGCCCGGGGGTGGCGACGGCCGACATCGGTCCGAACTCGCCGCCGTCGGCCAGCCGCTGGTCGACCTCGCCCCGGGCCCCCGCCAGCGCCGCCTCGGGGAAGCGCTCGCGGATCGCCGGCACGGCCTCCGAGTGATCGGCGTGGTCGTGGGTCAGCGCGACTCCGGCCAGCCCGCCGCGCCGTTGCACCTCCTCGATCAGCGCCGTCAGATGCTCGGGGAGCGCAGGACCGGGGTCGACCAGCCACGCCGGGTCGTGCCCCACGACCCACGAGTTCGTCCCGGTCAGCGTGAACGGCCCGGGGTTGGCCGCGCGGATGCCGACGATGTCCTGGTCGGGCAGCTCGATCCGTGTCACGCCCTCAACCGTCGTCACCCCGGACGCGGGCTGAGAGCACGCGGCGAATCACCTCGAAGTAGCGGCCGAGGTGGTGCGGCCCGAGGAAGTGTTCCTGCACGCTCTGGTGCGCCTCGCTCCCCATCCGACCGGCCCGATCTGCGTCCTTCAGCAGCCCCGCCACGGCACTCCCGAACTCTTGGCCGTCACGTGGATCGGACAGCAGTATGCCGGACTTGCCATCGACGATCTGATCGCGGATACCCCCGATCCGGCTCGCCACCACCGGCCTGTGCTTCCACATCGCCTCCGCCACCGTCAGCCCGAACCCCTCGGCCAGGCTTTTTTGCACCACAACGGTGGAGTGGCGCTGGAGCGCATTGACGATCGCGGCGTTCTCGTCGACGTCCTCCATCGGCAGCGAGACCAGGTGGATCCGGTTGCGGACCGCCTCGGGCATGCCCTCCCACGCCTCGCGCACGCCGGCGAACACCGTCGATCCCTCAGGGTCATCCGAGACCGCCTCGGTCGACGGACCGGCCAGCAGCAGGTGGGCATCGACGCTATCGGTGAGGTGATGCGCGAAGCCTCTGATCACGCCGAGCGGATCCTTGAGCTTGTCCCACCGCGAGACCTGGGTCACGACCAGGTCGTCCGGCGTCAGCGGCTGGGCCTCGTGCAGGACGGCCCGCGAGCTGACTCGGGCGGCAGTGCCGTTGGGCCGCTCGAACGTCGCCTGGTGCTGAGTCTGGTGGGGAACGATCCCCGTCGCGGCCAGGATCGCCCGTGACTGATCCGCCGACTGCTCCGCGTTCTTGGGCGCAAACGCATCGATCGACGGCCTGATCACGGCGATCCGCTCGCGCGGCAGCCCCTCCCACGCAAAGCCGGCGCGCGAGAACACGAACGCGTGCGCCCACAGCACGTACTCGATCAGGAACGCCCACGCCTCGCGGGCGTAGTCGTTGGCCTCGTCGAGTCCCACGTGGCAGCGCCAGATCACACTGGCCCCCGTCCCACGCACGGCTTCGGCCAGGCCGGCGGTCTGCGGGTCGTGGAGGACGACGATGTCGCGCGGGTGGATCAGCGGGACCAGTTCGGCCGCATTCGCCGCCAGGGTCTGCTCGTATACCTTGCGCTCGTGCTCGCCGAGGGTGCCGCCATCGCCCTCGAAGCCATGAAGGTGGTTGTGCAGCCGCTTGGTGATCTCAAAGAACTCGGGTCCGCCGGAGATAACCACCCAACGCGCGTCGATCCCGGCCCCGCGGCTGTAGCCGAGCAGCGGGCGCAGCATCTCCACCACGCCGCCGCCCTTGGCGGTGGAGTTGACGTTCCAGATCACCCGGTCGTGGAGCTCGCGCCGGCCGTGCGAGATGACGTCGAGCAGCGCCTCATACTCGCCGGCTGAGAGCACCGAAGCGAAGCGATGGGGATCCATCGCCTCGACCTCGATGTGCTGAAGCTCAGGCATACACGTCCTTCAGTTGGGCGATCCTACGCCCAACTGAAGGCGACGGGAAGCTCAGAGGCGGTCGGAGGAGTCGTCGTCGAGCGCGTGGCGAACCCAGCGCTCGACCGGGTCGGGCAGCCTCGACCGCTTTGTCCGGATGAACTCGACCACGTTGTCGTACTCGACCGCGGTCACGTTCGGTGCCGGGTCGGGGCCATAGGTGCCCGTCGGTGAGAACACGAACACCTCATCGACCGATCCGCCCGGGAGCGACGATGCGTCACGGGCCAGCAGCTGATGACCGCGCTTCGCCCGGACCACCGCCCAGCCCGACTGCGCGCCGCGCAGTGCGTGCGTGGGGGCGCCGGCCTCGAACCGCGCGGGCAGCGGTCGCGCCAGGTAGCCGTGGCGGTCCTGAAGGTAAGCGGAGACGAGCGCCTCGAGATCATCGTCGCCCAGGTACTCGCTCATCACATCGTCGAGGCTCGGCGCGCCGAGGCTGGGAGTCAGCGCGAGCTCGGCGAATGTCGCGGCGCTGCGGCGGGCGGCGACCGGGTCGTAAACGTGCTGGAGCGTCCAAGCGCCGATCACGAATTGGTTCGCGATCGTCGACGGAACGTGCAACCCCGTGTCGCAGGCGACCATCTCCACCGGTCTCACGTTGTGGACGTCGCAGGCGTCCGCCTCCGGTCCGTGCATGTAGCGCCAGGGACCGGTCACCCTGCCCAGATAGAAACCTCCATCGCGCGGGTCTCGGGTCCAGATCAGCGCGCCATGCGGGAGATCGTGGATCGCGCGGGCGGCCGGGTGGACCCGCCCGCTCTCTGCGATTGCCTGCTCCTCGTAGCTTGGCCAGTCGGACGCCGCGAAGCTGATTCCGCATCCGACCCCGAGGACGCGGTTGTGTAGGCAAAACTCAAACGCCGACGCGCTCCCCGAGACGTCGTGGACGCAGAGCGCGAACAGCGGTGCGGGCTGGCTCGTGCGCATGCGGTCTCTCCCTCCGGTCGGTCCGATATGCGTCGTTACTCAAACTACTCTCACCGCAGCCGGACCACAGCCGCAGAAACCACTGATAACGATCGGCAGGTCCTGCTGATGACGAACTCGCGCAGCGGAGCTATTACTTATGGCGACGGACATCCCCATCACACAGCAAGGGTGAGACGGCCGATCACGACGGAACGTCTCCCGACACATAAAGCACGTCAAGCGCCGTCCCACCCTTGCTCGTCCGCCCTGCTACGCCCGCCCGCACCTAGACTGCTGAACCGATGGGAGAGAGCGTCGAGAACCCCGTGTTCGCGCGAGTGTTCCATCGCTTCCTCGGTCGGGATCGGGGCCGCGGCGAGCGTGATCTGCGCCGAGAGCTGCTGGCCGGGGCGAGCGGCCGGGTGGTCGAGGTCGGAGCCGGCAACGGGATCAACTTCGAGCACTACCCGGCAAGCGTCGAGGAGCTGATCGCCGTCGAGCCCGAGCCCTACCTGCGCGCGCAGGCCGAGCGGGCCAGCGCCGACGCTCCGGTCCGCACGCGAGTCGTGTCGGGCGTCGCGGACTCACTGGAGCTGGAGCATGACTCGGTCGACGCGGTGGTCGTGTCCGGCGTGCTCTGCTCGGTGCCCGATCAGCACGAGGCGCTGGCCGAGTTCCGCCGGGTGCTGCGCGCGGGCGGAGAGCTCCGCTTCTACGAGCACGTCCGCTCGAGGCGACCCGCCTTCGCACGCTGGCAGCGGCGCGTCGACCCGGTCTGGTCCCGGCTGATGGGCGGCTGCCACACCGACCGCGACACCCTGGACGCGATCAACGGTGCCGGGTTCCGGCTCGAGCAGTGTCGCGGCTTCGGCTTCCCCGCAGAGGCACGTGCCTACCCGGTCGCGCCGCGCGTGCTCGGGGTGGCCCGCGCGCCCGACTGAGCGGGGCTCACCGAGTTTGCATCGGCCCCCCGCGCACGCGATGGTGAGGAGCCGCAACGCTCTCCATCGCCGGACGGCGCTGCCGCGGATGCGACTCGTACCAGCGCGCATAGGCGCGCGCGAGCGGGGCCGCGGTCAGTCCGTGCGCGAACACCGATAGGCCGACCGTCAGGTAGGCGGTGATCAGGATCGTGTCGGCGCCCGGCAGGTGTGCCTCCTCCACGGCGATCACGGCGAACACGATCGATGCGAGGCCGCGCGGGCCGAACCAACCGAGGAAGGCGACGGTCCGCCAGGTGGCGCCGCTGCCGATCATCCCGATCGCAACCGGCAGCATCCGGACCAGGGTCAGGCTCAGCACTGCGTACAACGCCTCCTGCCAGGTCACGTGCTCGAGGGCCGGGCCGAGGAGGACCGCGCCGAAGGTCAGGAACGTCACCCCGCCGAGCAATGCCCCCAGTTCTTCGTTCAGACGGGATGCCTCGTCGGACTCCTCGCCCAGCCGCCCACCGAAGATCGCTCCGGCGAGAAACGCGGCGATGAAACCCGAGCCACCGAGGCCGGTCGCGAGGCCGTAGGCAAGGATCGCCCCGGCGACCGGCACCGCCTGCCGCCACGGCCCGGCGATCAGGTCCCGCCGGCGGGCCACGACGAGGACCCCGGCAGCGGCGAAACCGGCGGCCACCCCGCCGATGACCCCGTAACCGATCTCTTCGCTGACGATCCTCAGCGCGTGCTGGCTCGTCGCGGCCTTGTCCTCGATATCGGCCGCCGCGAGCGCGATCAGCAGCAGCGGGACGCAGATCCCGTCGTTCAGCCCGCTCTCCACGTTCAGGCCCTGACGGATCCGGGACGGCAGACGCGGCTCGGTCACCACCGCCTGGCCGAGCGCGGCGTCGGTGGGGGCGAGCACAATCGCGAGCACGACTGCCTCGGCGGCGCTCAGTCCGGTGAACAGCGCGCCCGCCACGACTGCGCCAACCGCGATCGTCAGCGGCAGCCCGATCCCGAGCAGACGCACTGGAACCGCGGCCTCGTGCCGGAGCGTCCGCAGCGTGATCCGCGAGGCATCTGCGAACAGGACCACCGCCAGCGTCGCCTCGGCAAGTGTGCGGACGATCGAGCCGCTCGCTTCGAGCTTCACATCGTCGAGCACGAGCGGACCGACCACAAGCCCGATCAGGACGAACGCCATCGCGGCAGTGACGGGCGTACCGGTCAGCCGGCGTGACACGCCGGCCACGGCCAGGACGGCTCCAGCAATGATCGCCAGATCCCATTTCATGGCACTCGGATCATGAGCCCGGCGCGCCACGTCGGCATCCCCCGAATCAGATGAGAGGAGCGCCGGCGCATAGGGGGCCTTTACGGTCCGCGCCTTGTCCTGGGCGCCGGACTGACAAGCCGCGTCTCATAGGCGAGTACGACCGCTTGGACGCGGTCGCGGACCCCGAGCTTCATCAGGATGCGGGTGACGTGCGTCTTGACCGTCGTCTCACCGACGATCAGCTCGGTGGCGATCTCGGCATTCGTCTTGCCGGTCGCGAGCAGCCGGAGCACTTCGAGTTCTCGCGGGGTGAGTTCATCGAGTCCGGGAGCGGGGGCGACCGGCGCTCGCGAGGTGGCGAACTCCTCAATTAGGCGGCGGGTGATGCTGGGCGAGAGCAGTGCGTCTCCCTCTCCGACGGTGCGGATCGCGGCGACGAGCTGGCGTGCGGGCACGTCCTTTAGGAGGAAACCGCTCGCACCGGCATGCAGGGCGTCGTAGACGTACTCGTCGAGATCGAAGGTGGTTAGGATCAGCACGCGCGGCTTGGGCTCGTGGTCTTGGGCGAGGATCCGCCGGGTCGCTTCAATCCCATTGAGCTCCGGCATACGGATGTCCATTAGGACGACGTCTGGTCGCAGCTCGCGGGTGAGGGCGACGGCTTGCGTGCCGTTGGCCGCTTCTCCCACGATCTCGATCTGAGGGTCGGTTGCGAGGATCATCCGGAACCCGTCGCGGATGAGCTGCTGGTCGTCGGCGATCAAGACACGGACGCTCACGGGAGTGCTCCTTCCAGGCCCCGCGGCATGCGGGCGACGAGCTGCCAGCCATCCTCGTCCAGACCTTCGGCGTCTAGCGCGCCGTCGCACAGCGTGATGCGCTCTCGCATCGCGTCGGTGGGCCACGCGCTCGGTTCGCGGCAACTGGCGGTGAGTCGCAGTTCGAGATCCTCCTCGCGAAACCGCAGCGTGACAGCCACATTGGCTTCGGGGTGATGGCGGGCGCTCTCCAGGGCGTCCTCGAGGATTCGGTAGAGGCCCAGGTCAACGCCGGCGGCCAACGTCCCGGGCTCGCCGTCAACCCGCAGCTCCACGGGCTGACCACGGTCGCGCGCGCGTTGGATCAGGGAGTAGAGCTGAGCGACGCCCGGTTGCGGCTCGAGCTCTCCTGGATCATCGACGTGGCGCAGGACTCCGAGGATGCGACGCATCTCCGCCAGGGTTTGCCGACCGGTGTCCTCAATCGTGCCCATCGCGGCATCGGCCCGCGCCGGGTCGCGGGCGAGCATGCTGCGGGCGCCCTCGGCCTGAACCACCATCGCCGCAACGCTGCGCGCAACGATTGCGTGGAGCTCGGTCGCGATCCGCGAACGCTCGCCGGCGACGGCCAGCTGCGCGCGGTCCTCGCGCTCGGCCGCGAGTCGCGCAGACGTGCGCTGCAGCTCCGAAGTCAGCGACCGACGCGCGCGGATCGCTCGGCCGGCCGCCCATGCCGCGCTGATCGTGAACACCGCGCCGGCAAGGTTGCCGACCGGTTGATGGTGCGCGATCAGCTCGCTGACCGCTGTGGCCCCCAGCAAAAATGCGAGCGCCAGCACGGCGTTGCGGCGGGTCTGCCAAGCAGCGACGGTGTATGCCGGAACGAGCAGAAAATACGCTGCAAGCAAAGGCGCGTGATCCAGCGTCGTGAGGTAGGCGTTCATCACCGCGGCGACCGCCCCGAGGACGAAAACAAAGCACAGCGGGAAGCGTCGTCGCCACACGGCTGCCAACGCGACCGCGCCTACGGCCAGCATGTTCAGCGCGGGCGGACCGCGCCGGTGCTCGGCGGTCAGCACGCCAATCTCGAGCGCAACGAGTAAGGCCCCGGCACACACCGGGTCAAGCCAGCGCCAACGCACCCCGAGATCTCGCGCGACCGGGACGCGGTCTCCGCTTTCCGCCGAGGTGAGCGCTCGGGAAGAGGGCCCGATCCCGTCGAGCGGAATCCGGGCACGAACTTCGAAGCCGTCCCGGTCGGTGCGCCTTTGCGCATGCAGCTCGCCGCCGTACAGCCTGACGCGCTCCCTCATCCCGATCAGGCCGTGCCCCGTCTGGTGGTTTACGTCGAGGCCGGGGATCGGTCCGTGCCCGTCGTCGCATATCTTCAGCTCGAGGTCGGCAGCGCCGACGTGCACGTTCACGCACGCACGTGCTACGCCTGCGTGCTTGATCGCATTCGTCAGAGCCTCCTGCACGACGCGGTAGGCGACCAAATCCAGGCCCGGTGATAGCGCATCGAGCCGACCGTCAACGCGCATATCTACGGGCAGGCCGGCGGCACGCGCCCGCTCTGCCAGTGCGTCCAGCTGGGGCAGGCCGGGGGCCGCGGAGCCGGCGAGCCCATCGACCGCACGGTGCAGGACTCCGACTATCCGCCGCAGCTCCACGAGCGCGTCACGGCCCGCACCCTCGACAACCTGCATCGCTGACCGCGCCATCTCGACATCGACGGCCGCGACGCCCCGCGCGCCGCTCGCCTGAAGCACCATCACGCTCACGTTGTGTGCGATCACGTCGTGCAGCTCGCGCGCCATCCGGGTTCGCTCCTCGGCCGCGGCGCGCCGGGCGCGGTCTTCCTGGGCATCGTCCAGCCTCGCCGTGCTCGCCGCGAGCTCGAGCGTCAGCACTCTGCGAGTCTCGAGCGTCCGTCCGAAGGCGAACGGCAAACCACCCACCAGCGCCCACGCGGAGAGCACCGCTCCCACCGAACCACCTCGTTGGTCGTAGCCGATCACCGCGGCTCCCGCCAGCCAATATGCCAACACCATCGCCGAGCCGAGCGTCCGCTCACGACCCCTCGTGCGCTGGCCGAGTAGATAGAAGTTCAAGGCGATCGCCGCCACCTCGAACGCGCCACCACCGGTGTAATCGCTGGCAAGCTGGAATGCCATCATCGCGGTGATCGCGACGACCGTCGTCAGCCAGGGATTCGCGCGTCGCCACGCGACGCTGCCCGTGAGCACGATGAGCGGTACGACCGCCAAACCGTGCAGCCCGCCGTGGGACTGCGACGAGGCGTCCACGAGACCCCCCGCCGTAAGCAGCCCTGCCAGCACCCAGTCAATCACCCGCAGATCGACCGTTCGTCCCCGCGCGATCAACCGGCGTCGAATGCCCACGAGCGCACGCTACCGACACGGTCCGGACTGCGCATCCCACCAAGCGGCGACTTGGGTCCTACCCGAGTAGGACCCCTGGGCCCTCGGATCAGCGCCCAGTCCACAGCAGGTCCTACCGGCGGCCGACGACAGCGGCGCCAACCGCTGAAACGCTTGCAACACCCAATCAGGAGGCCAGCATGTCGAACACCGCAGATTCATTGACAGCTCTCAGTCGTCGGAGCTGGATCGCCCTCGTCGTCGCCGACCTTGTGCTCTTCGCTTTCGCGAATCTAACCGCCAAGAACAGCAGCCATCCCGGCACCCTGAGCAACCTGTTCTTCCTCGCCTTCATCATCGGCGCGCTGCTGCTGCTTGCGCTGGCGCTCCTCGCCGTGCTCAAGTCGCGCCGGCGAGCATCGCGATGAGCACGTTTGCCAGAGCAGTCGCCCTCGTCGCCGCCGGCGCGTCGACCCTCGCTGTCGGCGCGTCCACCGCGACGAGCGCCGCCAGCCCGGGGCTGCCCACGCTGACACTCGCTCTGAATGGGCGGTCTGTAGCCGTCGGGGGCCCGCTTCAGTCAGGTGCGGTGAAGGTGGTCTCCACCGTGAGCGTGAAGCACACCGAACCGACCCTGATCCGCCTCAACGGCGGGATCCCATTCTCGGCGTTTGCGCAGGCAGGCGCCGCGATCAACGCCCACCACGGAGACCTCAACTACCTCGACCCGTACGGCTCGATCGTATTCGACGTCAGCGCCGACAGGGGAACCACCAGCGCCCAGACGACGCTGCAGCCGGGCAACTACCTGGCCGTCGACCTGAGCAGCAGCAACCCCGACCCGCCCCACGCCGCGTTCGTGATCAGACAAGCGCCGCACCCCGCCTTACTTCCCAAGGCGGGTGCGACGATCACCGCGATCGAGTTCGCGTTCCGCGGCCCGAGCAAGCTCCACGACGGCGAGCTTGTGCGATTCCAAAACAATGGTTTCCTCGCGCACCCGATCCAGGGGATCGGCGTCAAGAACGCCAAGACCGCCAGACGGCTGACAGCCCTGCTGCGCGCCGCCAACGACAAGGAGGCCCCAAAGCTCGGGATCAGCTTTCCCGAGTTCGCTGGTCCCCTCTCACCCGGCGGCCTCCAGCAGGAGGTGATCAACGAGCGGCCCGGCCTATACGTTCTCGCCTGCATCCTTCGCACCCAGGACGGCCGCGAACAGACCCAACTCGGAATGGAGCGAACGATCCGGATCGTCCGATAACGACGGCGGCTAACAGCTCTGGCTACGTGCGGACGGCGAAGATCCCCCACGTTCCGGGGATGCCCCTGAGCTCGTGTTCCCCGCGGTTCGTGAGCGCCTGGCCGGAGCCGACGATGAGGTCGCGCACGGTGCTACTGACGAGTACTTCGCCTGCCGCTGCAAGGCTGCTGATGCGTGCGGCGATGTGGACCGCGAGACCACCGATGTCATCGTCTGCGAGCAGCTCGCATTCCCCGGTGTGCAGACCGGCGCGAATCTCCAGGCCGAGCTGGCGAACGCGTTCGCGGATCGCGACCGCGCTGCTGATCGCGCGGCTTGGGCCGTCGAAGGTGGCGAGCATCCCGTCACCGAGCGACTTGATGAACCGGCCCCGGTGTCGCCCGACCTCCTCGCGCACGAGCGCGTCGTGCTTGTAGAGCAGCGCGCGCCAGCCACCATCGCCCAGCTCAGCCGCGCGCTCGGTCGAGCCCACGATGTCGGTGAAGAGGACAGTGGCGAGCACGCGGTCGCTGACGACGGGTCGTCGCGTACCGGTCAGGAACTGCTCGATCTCATCGGCGGCCTGCCGATTCGCCGGGATCTCGACATAGCGGGCGTTGGGGATGTGAGCCGCGGCGTAGCGTGAATGGCGCTCGTCGACGAACGTGTCGTGCGCTCGGCGCAGCACCATCGTTGGACACTGCACGCTGGGAAGCGCTTCGCGCACATCGAGCTCTCCCACCATCGCCAGCGCTGCGGCGGCGGCATCGGGAGTGATCGACAGGCGCCGATGCCGCGCGAGCAGACGCCGGCGGTCCTCGTCCTGACCGGCGAACGCGCCCCACGGCTGATCCGGCGAACTGCTGCCCCAGTGCTCAACGACCTCGCGAACGATCGCGTTGCGCTCTTCGACGCTCTGCGCCCACTCGTAGCCGGGACCGCGCACGACGCGCGGCGTCGGCGTGATCAGCACCAAGGCCTGAACGAAGCTCGGATCTGAAGCTGCGAACAACACCGCCAGGGCGCAGCCCTCCGCGATCGACATCAGCGCCGGATGTTCACAGCCGGCCGCGTCGAGCACCGCGCGAACATCATCGATCTGCGCCTCCAACGGCGTCGCCCCGGCAACCCCACCCGACATTCCCGCGCCACGGCGATCGAACTGGATCACCCGCGAAAACGACGCGAGCTGGCCGAGAAAGCGCGCCCTCGGCGGCAGCTCCCAATCCAGCTCGATGTTCGAGAAGAACGACGGCACCACCACGACGTCAAGCGGCCCGTCGCCAACCACCTGATACGCGATCTGGACATCACCGCTGCGTACGTACCTCGTTACGAGATCCATTCCACGCGCAGCCTAGACCCGACAGGCGAAAGGCTTCAGACGAACGCTCGCCAGGAGCAGCGGCCGCCAGCTCGGATATTCCGACGTAGTGCGTGTCCGGTTGGTTCGGGTTTGGGGTGCATGGCACGCCGGGTTCGCAGTCCGGTGCGATGGCGGGAAGGCGGGAGTAACCTCGAAAACTCGGACCTGGCGCGGCGGGGATGGCGGGTTAAGTCTGATGGGCAGACTTAACCTCGACTGCTCGCGGGCCGCGGCGGAGTTTTCGAGGTTATGCCCGCTCCGGCGCCCGCTCCCGCTCCCGCTCGCCGCCGACCCGGCTCCCGGCCCGGCTCCCGACCCGGGCCGCGGGCGCGCTCCCCGGCCCGCCACCCAGTCACGCGCCCATCGCCAACCTAAGCAAACCGGATACGCAGGACCGACGATTGTCGAACGCCGGGTTTCGAATCTGGTTCGGTGCGCCGCCGCTCAGGCGATCCTCGCCGGCGCAACGTCGGCGGCGGGACGGTCGGGTGGCACGCAGACCATCCCCTCGCTGAATCCGGCCGCGCCGATCCCGAAGGCGGCGTTGAACCGGTCGAGGTTGACGAGCGTCAGCAGTGCGGTGATCTCGACGAGCTGCTCGTCGCTGAAGTGCTCCTTCATCCGGGCGAACAGCTCATCCGTGACCTCGACCGGCGTGCGCATCACGGCGACCGCGTAGTCGAGCGCCAGCTTCTCGCGTTCGGTGAACAGGTCGCTCTGGCGGTAGCGCGGCAGCGCCAGGAGCTCCTCGTCGGAGAGGCCGGAGTTGCGGCAGATCTGTGAGCCGAGGTCGACGCAGAACTCGCAGCCGATCAACTGCGCGCCCTTGAGCTCGACCAGGTTCTTGAGCCGCTCATCGACAGACGTCCCCTTGCGCACCGCCTGGATGAACCTGCCCATCCCGAACATCATCTTCGGCTGGTAAGCCCAGATCTCGATCGGCTCGAGCCCGGTACCGGTCTGCGGCTCGCGGCCGGTCAACTTCTTCGCCATCCTCGGTCCGAACCTGTAGACGAGCTTGACCATCGGCCCGGCGTCGCGTTTCGCTACTCCCTGGATGCGTGCCATCGGGCACCTCCTGTCACATGGGTTGGGGTTCGCGGGTCTATCCGGTATGACCCGCGAGGCCTGGACGGTGTGACAGGGATGGACGAACTGGAGCTGGCCAACCTGTTCGACCTCGAGCGCCCCCGGTTGCGCGGGGTCGCCTACCGGATCCTCGGCTCACTGAGCGAGGCCGACGATGCCGTGCAGGAGGCGTGGCTGCGATTGCAGCGGGCCGACGCCCATCAGATCGACAGCCTCGAGCGGTGGCTGACAACGGTCGTCGCGCGGATCTGCCTGAACATGCTCCGCTCCCGCCGGACCCGCGGCGAGCAGCCCCTCGACGAGTTGCGTCCGGAGCCGATCATCGATGACCCAGAGGCCGGGACCGACCCCGAGCACGAGGCGCTGCTGGCAGACGCGGTCGGGATCGCGTTGCAGGTGGTGCTGGACCGGCTCAGCCCAGCCGAGCGGCTCGCGTTCGTGCTGCACGACATGTTCGCGGTGCCGTTCGACGAGATCGCAGCGATGGTCGACCGCTCACCGCAGGCGACCCGCCAGCTCGCCAGCCGCGCCCGCCGGCGCGTGCGCAACGCGGCACCGGCGCCGGACACGGACCTGACCCGCCAGCAAGCGGTGGTCGACGCCTACTTCGCCGCCGCCCGCGAGGGCGACCTCAACGCACTGGTGGCGGTGCTGGACCCAGACGTCGTACTCCGGGCCCACCGCCGCGACGCCGACCCGCTCGAGCTGCGCGGCCCGGACCAGGTCGCGCGCGGGGCGATGATGGCCCGGCGTTTCGCACCCTACGTGCGCCCGGCGCTGGTCAACGGTGCAGCCGGTGTGGTCGCGTTCGACGGCGAGCGGCCGTTTGCCGTGCTGGCATTCACCGTCATCGGCGACCGCGTGGTGGCGATCGACGTGTTCAACGATCCCGAGCTTGTCGCGAAGCTCGACATCCGCGGGATCACCGCCTGAACTGCGAAAGCCGCGACATCGCCCGATCGCTCAGCTGGCCTGCATCATCGCCTGCATGTTCTTGGTCATCACGGCGTCGACTGCGCGCAGCTCCTCGCTGGGGCTGAACTGCACCAGCTCGCTTCCGGCGTCGGCCAACGGCACGTGACCGGGCGGCAGGTAGAAGGCGTCGCCGGCCTCGAACACCTCCTCATGATCGGCGAAGCGATAAGTCAGCCTGCCCTTCAGCACGTAGCCCCAGTGCGGGCATGGGCACGCGTCGCCAGGCAGCCCCTTGAGCAGCGGCGTCGCATCGATGTCGGCGCCGAAGGTCACGAAGTTGACCGTGTAGCCGTCGATGTCCTCGTGGCGGTCCTCGACCGGACCGTGCTCGTCCACGTGCGCTGCGCTGTCCTTCGACACCTTTGGCATCTTCAACTCCTCCGCTCGGATTTCAGCCCAACCTACGGGCGGGCGCATATCCCCGCATGAGGCGTTCGACCCATCTTTCGCGCCCTGGAAAGCAGGCGAGCGGATGGGAGGCCGAGCAACTGCTCGTCGATCGCGAGGGGCTGCGCTTGCAGGAGGCGACGGTCGCGGGCCTACGCCCTCGGCTCACGTCTCCGCCGGCACGTAAGCGTCACGCACCTCGGCCCACGGCCCGTCGGCGGCGACCCTCCCGCCCGAGAGGAGAATCGCGCGGGAGCACAGCCCGCCCAGGAGCTCGTGGTCATGCCCGGCCAACACGACGATACCGCCCGCCTGCACCAGCTCGCGCGCATCGGCCGTGAGCACCTCGCGGTACTCGTGGTCGAAGGCCTCGTGGACCTCGTCGAGCAGCATGATCTCCGGCCGCGCCTCCCGGGCGACCGCGTATCCGAGGCGCGCCCGCATTCCCTGGGAATAGCTCGACACGGGGCGCTCGAATGCGGCACCGAGCCCGCTGCGGTCTCTGATCGGTTCGAGCTGCGCGCGCGCGTTCGCGCGCGCGAAGCCGGCGAGCACGGCGAGCAGTACCGCGTTCTCGGCACCGGTCAGGAGGGGAAGCAGGCCCGCCTCGATCGACAGCAGTGAGCCGACTCGGCCCCGCACGTCGATCGTCCCCGAATCGGGTTCGAGCACCCTGGCCAAAAGCCGCAGCAGGGACGTCTTTCCCGATCCGCTCGGGCCAATCAACGCGACCGCCTCGCCCGGTTCGATTGTCACGGAGACCTCGCGCAGCCCCCATGTCTCGGCGCCGCGGCGGCGCAGCCGGGCGAGGGTTGGCGTCACGACCCGCTTCTGGCGGTCGAAGAGGAAGCGAACCCCGGCGCCTGACGCGCGGACCGTGGCGCTCACTCGACGACCTTGGCGAAGTCCCGGGCGTCACGACGGAAGATCGGCAGCGTCACCGCGAGGCTGACGAGCGCCACGGCCGCTGGGTAGACGAGCTGCCCCACGGTCGGCGAGCGTCCGTAGAGCAGCACCGACCGATAGCTCTCGAACAGCCCGGTGAGCGGGTTCAGCTGGACGAGGTCGTGCGCCCGGCCGGTGATCTGGGTGAGGGCAACGAGCCCAGCGGCGAGAAAGAAGAGCGTGCGCGCGAACGAGACCATGAAGTCACGCAGCTCGCCGAACCACACCCCGAAGAGCGCAGCCGGGTACGCCGCCGCCACCGCCATCCCGACGGTGAGCGCGAGCACGACGGGCAGCCACAGTAACGCCAGGGTGGGTGTGACGCCGTAGGCGGCCATCATGAGCGCGAGCAGCCCAAGGCTTCCTGCGAACGCGATCGTCTCCGTGAGGACCGCCGAGAGCGGAATCAGGCTGCGGGGAAAGGCGGTGTTGAGAATGATCGAGCCGCGCAGGTTGACCGCGTGCATGGCGTTGATAACCGAGGCCATGATGAGCTGGAAGGGGACGACCGCGCAGGCCAGGCTGAGGCCCGCGGCGGGCTGTGCCCGCTTGAGCACGAACGCCACGAGCACCAGGTAGACGCCGACGACGGCGAACGGGTCCGCGAGCCACTTCACCGCGCGCCAGCCCCCGCGTCCGTAGCGGGCGCGCAGGTCGGACTCGGTCAGCGCGGCGAGTACCTCGAGCCCGCGCCGGCGGCCGCCGGTCATCGCGCGCGGTCGGGGCGCAGCGTCTGCGTCCTTGGCCGGGACAACGACCGTGGGTGCGGACCTCCCCATGAGGACCACAACCGTAGCGGCGCGTTTGGGAAGATGTTGCTCAGCGTGCCTGCCACCTGCGTGACCCGAACGAGTCTCCTCAAGATGAATGGGCTGAGCATCGCGATCGGCGGTGCGTCGTAGGAGGTGACGGGCGAGATCGCCTGGGCGGTTTCGCGGTCGCTGTTCTCCTGACCCTGCTCCACCGGGTCCGCAGCGTCGTGGTTCGCACGGAGGCCGGAGCGTTACGCCCGTTATGGCGGGGCGTATACGAGGGCGTGGGGCGCGGGTTGGCACGGGCGCTCACGCTCGGCGTCCCGGGTGCCTCGGCCTACCTCGCCTCGAACGTGGCCAGCGGCGATCCCGCCTACGGGCTCTCGGACATCGATCTCGTGATCGTGGCGCCCGACGCCGGCAGACCGCGCCGGCGCTGGACGAGGCTGCGCAGGGCGGTGCCGCCGCTGGCCGAGGTGTTCCCCGACCTCGCCACCTACACGCCATTGGAGCTGCACGCCGCTGCGGACTCGACAACGCTCACCCACGGCTCCGGCGCTCTCTACTTGGGACCGGCGTGGGCCCGCGACGAGCGCGGGCTGCGAGAGCGCCCCGGCCTCACGGGTCCAGCCGGCGACTGGCGGAAGCTGCATGGGGCCGAGCGCCGGGCGCCCGTGCTCGCGCCCGCGCGCCACGAGATGCAGATCGCCGCCTGGCTCGAGCTGCAGTTCTGGTGGCGAGAGGCGATGCGCACCGACCTCCTGCCGGACCATCCCCACTTCGCCTACCTCGCGTTCAAGCTCGTGGCCCAAGCGGCCCGGGCGTGGCTGCTCGTCGAGCGCGGGGAGCGCACCGACGGGCGGGAGGACGCTCTGCGCCGCGCGCTCGCGCGGGCGCCCGAGGAGGAGCAAGCCCTCCGCCGCGCGCTTGTCCTGCGTGGGGAGCTGTATCGCCCGCACCCGGAGGCTTGGGAGGAACTCCTGCCCGCGTTCGCGCGGCTCTCGGGCCGGGTCGCCGCCCGGCTGGTCGCAGAAGCACAGGCGGCCGGCGCCGTCGAGGTGCGTGTCCGCGGCATCCCGCGGGAGGGCGTGCTTCCGCTGGTGGACTGGCGGGGGCTGGTGCTCGGGGAGAGGCTCGACGACGTGCTCGTTCCTGCTCCGGGCGATCCAGGGAGCCCCTCGGTCCTCGCGGCCGCCGTGAAGTCGGCGGTGACCCCGGGCCGCTACGCCGGGCTGCGAGGGCACGGTCTGCTCGTTCTCGCCGCCCCCGGGCCGTGGACCCGGGGATTCCTTCGGGGGGTGGCGTGCCCTACCAGCGATCCCGTGTCGTTCGCAGTTCTCGACCGGTTGGACATCGCCCGCTTTCCCAGCCTGCCCGGCTGGTCGGCCACAGACGTCGTCCGCCGCGCCCTAGCCGAGCACGGCGCCTGGCTCGCCCATGCGGACGAAAACGGCTCGCTGGCCGATCGCAAGTGGCTCTCCGGCCCACCAGCCGGCCGCGTCCTCACGGCCGCCCGGGCCGCTCTGCTCGCCGAGAGCCTGGCCGACGGAGCGCCGGAGCTCGCTCTTGGTCCCGAGGCGATCGCCGCTGCCCTGACGGAGCGCCTGCCCGCCTGCCAGGCCGCCGCGGAGGAGGTGGGGTCCGCGTGCGCGGCCGGGGTGACGCCGGCGTCCGAAGCGGTGCGAGAGCTCCGGCGGACCGTCGGCGGGCTGGCCAGCTACACCACCTCGCCTGAGCGCGTGACCGTTTGAGCGCACGGCCTTTGATCGTTACCCACCCCGTGCATCAGCACGCGTATGAGACCGCGCTCGCAGCACAGCGGGCGGAGCTGCTCGACGTGTTCTGGACCGGCTTCTACGACACGGGTCGCGGACTGACGTCCCCCTCCGTCCTCGCCCGCCTGCCTCCGCGGGCCCGGGGACGAGTCCGTCGCGAGCTGTCCCGCCGCCACCATTCCGAGCTTGATCCCGCGCGGGTGCGGACCCTTCCGATCTACGACGGGCTGAACGTGGCCTGGCGGCGACTGACGGGGGCGCGTCAGCTCCGCGGCTGGGACCCAGAGGTGTGGATGCTCCATTCCTTCGACGCCGCGGTCGCCAGGCGGCTCGCGCGCCGTCCGCCCGCGCTCGTCCACGCGTTCGAGGGAGCAGCCCACGACACGCTCGCGGCAACGCGCCGCCGTGGCGGCTTCACGGTCCTCGATTGCCCGAGCCCGCACGAGCGCTACGTGGCGGTCGAGCACGAGGAGGGCTGCCGGCGGGGCCACGCAACGGCGAGCATCCGCGCCGAGCGCGCCCTGGCCGACCGGCTGCTCGCCCCATCGCCGTGCGTGGCGGCGTGTCTCGAGGAGAACGGGGTTGACCCCGAGCGGATCGTGGTCCTGCCCTACGGGGTCGACCCCGACCGCTTCGCTCCGGACGAAGAGCGCGACGAGGAGGATGGGGTGTTCCGCGTCCTCTTCGTCGGCCGCATCGAGCCGCGCAAGGGGGTGCGTGATCTACTCGCGGCCTGGAGCCAACTCGCCCTTCCCCGGGCCGAGCTCGTGCTGCTGGGCCCACCGGGGCGCGGCGCCCGCGAGCTGCTGCGCGAGGCGCCCGAATCGGTGCGCTGGGTGCCGGGCGTGCCACGTGTCCAGACGCCGGACCATTACAGGCAGGCCGACGTGTTTGCCTTTCCTTCGCTGGCGGAGGGTTCAGCGCTCGTGACCTACGAGGCGATGGCGGCGGGACTTCCCTCCGTCGTGACGCTGGAGAGCGGCTCGGTGGTCCGCGACGGACTGGACGGTTTCATCGTTCCAGCGCGCGCGCCGGCCGCGCTCGCCGAGCGGATTCATGCCCTCCACGCCGACCCCACCCAGCGCCGCGAGCTGGGACGCTCGGCCAGAGCCCAGGTCGTGAGACGATGGACCTGGCGCCACTACGCCGAGCGCCTCGTCGCGGTCTGGCGCGCCGGGCTGGCGAGGGGTTCATGACCGCGGCAAGCATCCAGCTTGTGCGCGGGCGCAAGGAGGGCATATCCATGCGCCGATTCGCGTCTGAGCTCCAACAGGGGCTGCTGGCGGAGGGACTGCCGGTCGCCGTGACACGCCGCCCGCGGCGGGGGGTGGAAGTGACGCACGTCCTCGACCACTCCCATGCCCACCTCGCCGCGCTCGCGCCTCTCGATCGCACCCTCGTCACGTGTCACGACCTCATCCTCCTGCGCGCCCGGGAGGGTACGGCCGGGTTCGTCCCGCGCCGGGCCGCGCTCGCCCGCTTCGCCGCCGTCACCCTGCTCCTCGGGCGGGTGGGTCGGGTTGTGTGTCCCTCTGAGCAGACCCGCACCGATGTGATCCGGCTCCGCGGCGTAGCGCCTGCGCAGGTCATCGTCGTCCCCAACGGAGTGGGTGAGCGCTTCCGGACGCTCGGCGAAGCAACGCGCGAGCGCGTCCGGGCGCGACTCGGCCTCGCCGGCCCGGTTCTCCTACACGTCGACTCTGGCCAGCCCTACAAGAACGTGGAGGGCACGCTGCGCGTCCTCGCCCACCTGCGCGCCCAGGGCCGGCCTGTCACACTCGTGCGCGTCGGGGCCCACCTCACACCCGAGGCCCACGGGCTCGCTCGATTCCTGAGGTGCGAGGACGCCGTGCTCGAGCGTGGCGCGCTCGACGACCCGGGACTTGTGGAGATTTATAATGCCGCCGACGTGATGCTCTTCCCGTCGTACGCGGAGGGCTTCGGCTGGCCGGCGCTGGAGGCGATGGCGTGCGGGACGCCCGTCGTCACCTCCGAGGACCCGGCGTTGCGGGAGGTCGTGGGTGACGCGGGGCTACACGCCGAAGCCCGCGACATCGCCGGACTGGCGTCGGAGGTGGGCCACCTGCTCGACGACGACGTGCTGGCCGAGCGTCTGCGCAGGCGGGGCCGGCAGCGCGCCGCGGCCTACACGGCCCGTCGCACGGCGGCGGGCTACGCCGACGTCTACGCCGAGCTCGTCGGACGATGATCGCCACACCGCGTCGCCTCCTCGTCATCGGGGCCTCCTCGTCGGCGACCTGCGGCGTGCGGGACTTCGCCCTGGCGCTGGCTCCCCCGCTCGCCGCCGCGGGCACCGGGGCTGAGACGGTGTGGTGGGAGCGCGATCCCGACTGGACCGGAGCGCAGGCGCAGCGTGGCGCGGCACGCTTCGCGGCGCGGGTGGAGGGGGTGATGCACCGCGGTGAGCATGACGTGGTCCTCTGGCACTACTCCGTCTTCGAGCACGGCCTGCGCACCGCGTGGGACCTCCGGGGCGTCCCCGTGCACGCTCCCCCCCTGGCGCGCAGGCTCCGGCGGGGCGGACGCCCCATCGTCGTCTGGCTGCACGAGTGCGCCTACGGCTTCTCTGAGCCGGGTTGGCAGCGCAAAGCCCTCGCCGTGGGCCAGCGGGTCGCGCTGATAGCGGTTATGAAGGCGGCGTCCGGGGCCATCGTGACCTCGGCCGGCCGGGAGCGGTGGCTGCGCGAGCGGCGCTGGCTGGCGCACCGGCCGCTGGCGTGCATTCCCGTCTGCGCGACTGTCCCGCCGCACCGCCGCGCTTCGCACGCGGACGGATCCTTCCGCCTCGGCGTGCTTGGCTTCGGCGCCGACGACGCGCGCGCCGATGTGGTGACGGGCGCCGTCGCCGCACTGCGCCGGCGGGGGCACGACGTCCAACTCGAGCTGCTCGGCGCCCCGGGCCCGGGCGGGGCGCGGGCGGACCAATGGCGCCGTGCCGCCCACAGGAGCGGCTGCGGCTCGGCGGTTTCCTTCTCGGGCGTGTTGGCGGCGGGCGATTTCGCCGCGCGCCTGAGCGCGGTCGACGCGGTGGCCCTTCCGCAGGCGGCGGGGCCGGGGCCGGGGAAGACAACGCTTGCCTCGGCGCTCGCGTCCGCCACCCCTGTCGTCGCGCTCGACGGCCCCGACCGCTGGGACCTCCTGGCGAAGGAGCAGGCGGTCGCACTGGCCGCGCCCCACCCGGAGGGATTGGCGGCCGAGCTCGAGCCGCTCCTCGCCGATCCCGCCCGGCGCGCGCGCCTGGCGGAGGCGGGCCGCGCGTTCTTCACGCGCGAGCTGTCACCAGAGGTCACCGCCGTGCGGGTCACCAGCTTCATCTCCGAGCTTGCGCGAGGCACGACGTGAGCCGTGTCCTGCTCTGCTCTTCATTCTTCTGGCCGGACCACACCGGCATCGCGCTGTACTCGGACGGGTTCGCCGCTCATCTCGCCGCCCGCGGCGACGAGGTGACGGTGGTCACCGGCTTTCCGCACTACCCGAGCTGGCGCCGGCCACCCGGGGGCCGTCGGCTTGCGGCCCACGAGCGGCACGGGCCGGTGCGGGTCTCGCGCCGCGCGCACTACGTCCCCGCCCGTCAGTCCGCTTTGCGCCGGGGGGCGTACGAGGCGTCGTTCCTCACCGGGCTCACGGCGCTGGATGCCGGCGGCCGCCCCGACGTCGTCGTCGGCGTGAGTCCGTGCCTGGCCTCCGCGGCCGTCGCGCTCGCCGCCGGGCAGCGCCACGGGGCGCCCGTCGCGCTCGTCTTCCAGGACGTCCTGGGCCTCGCCGCCGCCCAGAGCGGCATCGAGGGCGGCGCGCGTCTCGCCGTGCTCGTGGGACGGCTCGAGCTCGGGGTCGCGCGGCGAGCGGCTCGCGTCGGGCTGACCGCCGCCGGCTTCAGCCCGTTCTTCGAGGAGGGCGGCGTGGCCCCTGAGCGGATCGTCCTCCTGCGCAACTGGGTGGAGCGCGCCACGCCCGAGGGCGGGCGCGCGGAGGCCCGCAGGGCGCTGGGCTGGACCGAGGGCGAGCTCGTCTGTCTGCACGCGGGGAACATGGGCCGCAAGCAGGGGCTCCAGACGCTCGTCGACGCAGCCGCGCGGCTGGGCCCGGCGGGCGTGCGGGTCGTGCTCTGCGGGGATGGCCACGAGCGGGCGGCGCTGGAGCACCGGGCCGCTGCCGGGGGTGCACGAGTGTCGTGGCTGAATTTCCAGCCACCCGGAGCGTACGAGGCGATGCTCGACGCGGCCGACGTCCTCGTCGTCTGCCAGCGCGCCTCCGTGACGGACATGGCGCTGCCGAGCAAGCTCACCGCGTACTTCGCGGCGGCGCGGCCGGTGGTCGCAGCGGTCGCGGAGGAGAGCGAGACCGCTGCGGAGGTGCGACGGGCCCGAGCGGGGGTGGTCGTGGCGCCCGAGGACCCACGAGCTCTCGCCGACGCCGTGATGGCGCTCGGGCGCGACCCGGCCGAGCGCGAGCGTCTGGGTGAGCAGGGCAGGAGCTATGCGATCGAACACCTCCAGCGCCCCGCCGTGCTCGCGCGCTGGGCCGAGCTGGTCGACGAGACTCGGGCGGCGGGGCGGCGGTGAGCGCACGGCCCGATCCCCGCGCATGGCGCGACCGTCCGGTGGTCGTCACGGGCGGCGAAGGTTTTCTCGGAGGCGTGCTCGTGGAGGAGCTGCGACTGCTGGGCGCCGACGTCCGCCCCGTCCGCCGCACCGAGCACGACCTGCGCACGGCGGAGGGGGCGCGGGAGGCGATGGAGGGCGCGGACGTGGTCTTCCACCTCGCCGCGCGCGTGGGCGGCATCGGCTTCAACCTCCGCCATCCCGCGCCGCTCATTCACGACAACCTCCTGCTCGCCGCACACGTCTTCGAGCAGGCCCACCGAGCCGGTGTCGGCCGGCTCGTCGCGGTCTCGAGCGTTTGCGCCTATCCCAAGGCGCCTCCGCTCCCGTTCTCCGAGGACGACCTGTGGGACGGTTATCCCGAGACCTCCAACGCGCCGTACGGGATCGCCAAGCGCGTCCTGCTCACCTTGTCGGACGCCTATTGGCGCCAGCATCGGCTTTCCTCATGCACCCCAGTGCTGACGAACCTCTACGGCCCCGGCGACCACGATGACCCCGACGACTCCCACGTCATCCCCGCCCTCATTCGCCGCTTCAACGAGGCCTGCGCGCGCGGCGAGGAGCGGGTAGCGGTATGGGGATCCGGTCGCGCAACGCGTGACTTCCTGTTCGTCGAGGACGCCGCCCGCGCGCTCGTGCTCGCCGCGGAGGCCGTGCGCGAGCCGCTTGCGCTCAACATCGGCACCGGACAGGAATGGTCGATAGCCCACGTCACGGAGACCGTGGCGGGGCTCGTCGGCTACCAGGGCGAGATTACGTGGGACGACGAGCGCCCGGACGGGCAGCGCCAGCGGCGCCTCGACGTCTCCCGCGCACGGGAGCTGCTCGGGTGGGAGGCGGAGGTCGGGCTCGCGGAGGGTCTGCAGCGCACCGTAGCCGCCTCTGCGCGCGTCCCGACATCGTGAGGATCGCCCTCCTCGCTGAGCCCGGGGAGGGTCACCTTGGGCCGGCCCTCCAGCGCGGCTTCGCGGCGGAGGGGCATGACGCCCAGCTCGTGCCCGCCGCGGCGCTCGTCGGCGACGGCCGGCTCATGCCCCGTGCGCGCAAGCTGCACTTGGACGCCGTTCCCTCGCGGGTCCTCACCGGCCGCGCGGCTCGAGCGGCGGCGGGGGCCGACGTCGTGCTCGTCCTCCGCGGCCGGTTCCTGCGGCGCGCCGACGTGGAGGCCCTGCGGAGGCGAACCGGTGCGCCGATCGTCCTCTACCACCCCGACAATCCGCTCTTCGGCCGCCTGCGCGAGCCGCCTGTCCTGCGGTCGCTGCCCGCCTATGACCTCGTCGTCGTGTGGTGCACACCGCTCGCTGCCGCGCTCGCGGACGTGGGAGTCCGCCGCCGGGCCGTCGTGCCCTTCGGCTACGACTCGGCCGAGTTCGCCCGAGCCGGCTCGAGTGACATCCCGCGCTTCGATGTCGCGTTCGTAGGGAGCGCGAGTCCCCACCGACTGCGCTGGATCGCCGAGCTCGCCGGGCTCGAGCTCGCTCTCACGGGACCCCGCTGGCGACGGGAGGCGCGGGGGACCCCGCTCGCCGCCGCGGTCCTGCCGGGCGCGCGGTGGGGCGCAGGAGCCGCGGCGGTCTACCGGTCTGCACGGGTGGGGATCAACGTCCTCGACCCGCAGAACCTCATCGGCCACAACATGCGCACGTGGGAGCTCCCCGCCACCGGGCGGCCGGCGGTGATGACCCGCACGCCCGACCACGAGCGCCTCTTTGCCAACGGCGGCGCCGTGCTCGTCGAAAAGCCGGAGGAGCTCCGGTCCGCGGTGCAGCGGCTATTGGCTGACCCCGAGGAGCGTGAGCGGATCGGCCGCCTCGGGTACGACGCCGTCCGCGCCGGCACCTATGAGCGCCGCGCGCGCGAGTTGGTCTCTGCGTTCGCCCCCTTGCTTCCGAGCACGTAGAGGTCGCTGCACAGGCTCGGGCGCCGGCGCAACGGGCGGTCGGCGACGCGGGTCAGGGCACGGGTGAACCGGCGCGTGTGGGTCAGCCCGAGCCAGTTGCGGCCGAGCACCTCGACATCCACCAGGTCAAGATCCCGAGCCATGCGGCGCAGGTCTCGCACATCCGGCTCGCGGACGTGCCCGCGGAAACGCTCCGCCTCGTACCACTCCTCCCATGGGCTCCATGTGTTCACGCCGAACGGGGTCGTGATCCGCTTGCGCAGGTTGACGCGGTTGGGCGCCCCGAGCACAAACCCACCACCCGGGCGCAGGGCGTCGACCAGCCCGTGCAGCAGAGAACGGGGAGAATGGTGCCAATGCTCGAGCGAGTCGAAGGAGACGATCGCGTCCCAGGCGCCGGGGCTGAGCTCGAGCCCATCCTCGATCACGTCGCGCTCGATCACCTCGATGCCGTGGGCGCGGTGCAACGAGAGCACCCCGGGGCCCAGGGCGTGGTTGACCGGCTGGCCGAAGTCGTCGACGAGCGTGACCCGCATTCCGCGCAGCGCGCACGCCAGCGAGAAGAGGCCGATGCCGCCGCCGACGTCGCACACGCGACCGCCCACCCCCACACGCCGCTCCACGAGCTCGACGTGGAAGACGATGCGGGGTATGTCGGCCAACTCCTCGGCTACGAGAGGCTGCGGGTAGCGGCGCGCCAGGGCGCTCAGCTCCTCGGCGAGGTCGCTCACCCGCATCAGGCTACGCGTGCCCGAGCGGATGCGGATCCTTCTCGTCAATAAGTTCGCCCGGGTCACGGGGGGCGCGGATCGACACTGTCTCGATCTCGCCACGGCGCTGCGCGCGGCGGGCCACGAGGTCGCCCTGCTTTCCACTTCGCCGTGGGACGCCACGGCACCAGCAGGCGCCTTTGTGCCTGCGCCAGTCACCCTGGCGACCCGCCACGAGGTCGGCCTCCTTACCGCCGGGCGCGTCGCGCGGCGCGCCCTCTGGAACCGGACGGCGGCCGCCGCCGCCCAGCACGCGCTCGACGCCTTCGCCCCAGACGTCGTCCACGCTCACAAGCTCTATCCGCAGCTTTCCGTCGCTCCCGTTGTCCTCGCGGCCCGGCGCTGCGTGCCCGTCGTGCAGACCCTGCACGACTTCGAGTTCGCTTTCCCGGGCGTCCCGCGGCTCCAGCGCCGGGCAGATCGGCTGCTCGACCGCGTCCTTCACGTGGTTCGCCGGCAGATCCACCGTCGCGCCGTGCGCGCCTGGCTGGCGCCGTCGCGTCACCTCGCGGCTCTGTACGCGCAGCGCGGCATTCGGGCCGAGGTCTGCCCACTCCCGACCCAGCCGCCGCCGGGGGACGACCCGGCGTGGAGCGCGCGCTCCGGCGCGGTCTTCGTCGGGCGCCTGGCCTCCGAGAAGGGGGCGCTCGACATGGTCGAGCTCGCGCGGGGGGCGCCGCAGCTCCGGGTGACCGTCGTGGGAGACGGCCCCCTGGCGCCGGCCATGCGCGAGCGGGCGCGCGCGCTGCCAAACCTCGAGCTGGCCGGCGCGGTCGGCCGTGATGAGGTGTCGGAGCGTGTGCGCGCCGCGCGCGTCGTCGTGATCCCCTCTCACTGGGCCGAGCCCGCGAGCCTGGTTGCGCTCGAGGCGATGGCGGTGGGGACGCCGGTCGTCGCGCGCGCAGCCGGTGGCCTGGGTGAGGAGATCGCCCACTCGGGAGGAGGCGTGCTCGTGGCTCCCGACGCAAATGATCTGGCAGGAGCTTGCCTCGCGCTGGCTGCGGACGAGGCACGCTGGGACGCGCTCTCGCGCGCGGGGCGAGCTCACGTGCGGGCCGAGCACTCGCCGCAGGGCTACGTGAGGCGCCTGGAGGACGTCTACGCGTCGGTCTGATTGGCGAGTTCGAGCTCGACAAGGCCAAGCACCGGCTCGGCGGCGAGGACGGAGAGGTCAAGGACGATCTCGTTCGCGGTTTGGGTGAAGGGCACGGGCCGCCGGTCGGGCAGGACTTGCGCAGTGAGGACCGTCATCCCGGGTAGGGGCGCAAGCGTGATCCGTCCGGGGCGTTCGACCTGGAGATATACGCGATCTCCACGCTGGACAGAGCGGCCCCAGCCGGTCTGTGGCCACGGGCCCGGGCGCACGCCGCGGAACGCCCCCCAGCGCCCGGCGGCGAGCCATGCGCCAAGGCCCAGGAGGACGTCGCGCGCGCCAGGGTAAACGTCGCCCGTCGGCGGTGACCCCTCGGGCGCTCCGGGGTATCCCGGACCGATCCCGAGCATCAGCGTGCCGCCCTGAGCCACCAGTTCGGAGAGGACCCGCGCCCACCTCCGCCAGTCGTTGTTGCGCTCGCAGCCGAGCCAGCGCGGATCGGCCCCCGGCGACCACCAGTTGCACGTGAACGAGAACTTCTCTGCGGGGAGCGGCTTCGGGTTACGGCCGAGGACTTGCGAGCGCGGAGGGTGGTCGTCGTACCCGTGACCCTCAAAGGTCCGCACGTCGACGTCGCCGTAGCCCGAGTCCCCTACGTTCAGCGTCCGCCGCCCCGGATTGTTGGCGACGACGGCGTCGGGCACGTGGCCGTGAATCAGCGAGCACAGCGCGTCGTAGCCCCAGTCCGCCCGAGGATCCGACCAGTGCCCGTCGAGCCAAACGACCGACGGTTCGTAGCGTTCGACGAGCTCCGCCACCTGCTCGTACTGGAAGCGCAGGAAGGCACCGCGGTCGGCGCCCGAGCTTGGGTGCCAGTTGTCGAGGGTGGAGAGGTAGATCCCGAAGCGCAGTCCGCGCGCCAGCGCCGCCTCCCGGGTGGCCGCGAGCGTGTCCGTTCCGGTGCGAGGTGCGCGAGTCCCGTCGGCGCGGCGCGCCTCCGTCGGCCAGTTCGCCCAACCGTCGTGATGCTTGGCGGTGACCACGAGCACGCAGGCTCCGGCCGCCTGCGCCAGGGACGCCCAGCGCTCCGCGTAGCCCGGCGCCGCCGCCAGTCCGGCGTCCCAGTGCGCCACGGGCACGGCATCGGGCTTGTCGAAGTGCACGAACACCCCGAGCTTTCCCTCCGCGTACCACTGGGTGGGAGGCGGTTCGACCCGCAGCTCAAGCGGACGCTCCGCTCGCGCTCCCGCCGCATCCTGCACCCGTACGACGAAGCGGCTGGCGCCCTTTAGCTCCGGCACTCCTCGCAGCGCGCCCGTCGCCGAGTCGAGCTCCAGGCCTGATGGCAGCGCGCCCGCCACAAGCGACCAGGTGTAGGGCGGCTGCCCCCCGCCCGCCAGGAGCGCGAACGGCGAGGCGCGCGGCTCGCCCCGGCGATGGTCGAGCTCGACGTAGGGCCACTCGGTGAAGCCGCGCGGCAGCGCCCAGGTGCAGACTCCGAGCTCGCCCGGCCCGTCGAGGGCGGGGGTCAGCCCGGACATCGGCTCGCCGTCCGGGCGCGTTACCCGCGCATAGAAGCCCCAGGGGCCGCCCGCGTGCTCGAGGCGCAACAGCAGGCGGTGCCAGCCGGCGGTGAGCTCGAGGCCGACCCGCTGGGCGTCCCTGCGTAGCGTCCACCCGTCCAGGGCGAGTATGGGGCGCCCGTTCCAGTGAGCCGAGAGCGGGCCCGCGGCACCGAGTCGAAGCTCCGCGGCGGCCGGCGCGGCGCAGTGCATCCAGAGCCCGAGGTACGCGACGGCGCCGGGTGCCGGAGCTTGGGCCTGCTCCCAACGCAGCCAGAGGCGCAGGTCGCACAGGTCGTCATAGGCCCGCGAGATCGTCCGCTCGTCAAAGGCGCGCCACGCCCCAGGCGGTCGCGCGAGGACGTCCTCGACCCCGGGGTCCGACCCAGCGGCGAACGGGCCGAGCAGGCGCCACGCGCCGATAAAACTGGCTCCGGGACGGGCTCGAGACCGCGGAAGAGCCTCGACGAGGCGGTGCACTGCGCGCTCGAGCCGCATCATTGGGCAACCTTATGGCGGTGACGCTTGGCGGTGCCTACGGCTGCTTCGGAAGCAGCGCATGGCCGTCGACGACGGCAGAGGCGACATCGACGAGCTTGCGGTTGGCGGTACGCGACTGGTCGCGCAGCATCTCGAACGCACTCGACTCGTCGACGGAGTGGCGTTCCATCAGGATCCCCTTGGCGCGCTCGGTGAGGGCACGCCGCCCGAACGCGCCCTCGAGGTCGTGGTACTCGGCGAAGCGGCGCAGGACGATGTCGATCGAGCCCTGCCAGTCGCCAGCGTCGGCGTCGGTGATGTAGGCGAACACGCCCCGCTTCGACGCCTCCTTGACGAAGGCAGGATCGGGGGCGTGGAGCAGAACGATCACTGGGCACGCGGCTTCTCGTACGATTTTCTCGATCAGGCCGAGTGCGTGATCGGAGCTTGTCCCGAGTCCGACCAGCGCCACATCGGGTCGCTCGCGGGCGGTCACGGCACCGACATCCGCGACGTCGATCTCGCGCGCGATCACCTCATGCCCCAGGGTCGTGACGATCGGTACGACGAGCGCAAGTCGATCCTTGCGCTCGTTGGCAATCAACACACGCAGATGCTCGGTCTCGCGGTAGCTCATGGACGATTCCAGCCAAGTCGGTTGTAACTTCGCGGCCCCGGCTTTGAGTCGGCCTCCCGAGAGACTTGCTCCGAGGTGTATGGTGGATGTTAGTCCGCCTCAGAGCCCGGCGGACGATCTACGGCTCCAACTCTCGGCCGGCCTGGCATATGGACCTCAGAGCGGTCCACGCCGAGTCCAAGGAGACCGGTAAATGACCATCTCCTGCTGGAACCCGTCCGGTCATCGCGTCAAAAGGAACACACCATGAAAGCCGCCGTAGTTCACGACTTCACCCAACCGCTGACCGTCGAGAACGTCGCCAAGCCTGAGCCGAGCGACGGCCAGGTGCTGGTTCGGATCGAGGCGTGCGGCCTCTGCCACACCGACATCCACGCGGCGCACGGGGACTGGCCGGTCAAGCCGCCGCTGCCGCTGATTCCGGGCCACGAGGGCGTCGGGATCGTCGAGGAACTCGGGCCCGGCACCGGCGAGGAGATCAGCGTTGGCGACCGCGTCGCCATCCCATGGCTCGGTTTCGCATGCGGACACTGTCGGTATTGCAACTCCGGCCGCGAGACGCTCTGCGAAGCGCAGATCAACACCGGTTACGGCATGGACGGCGGATATGCCGAGTACTCGGTGGCTTTCGAGCGCCATGTCGTAAAGGTGCCTGACGGCATGGCCACTCTCGACGCGGCGCCGCTGAGCTGTGCCGGCGTCACGGTCTACAAGGCGGTCAAGAGCTCCCTCGTCGGACCCTCGCAGCTGTGCGCGATCTTCGGCGTGGGCGGCCTCGGTCACCTGGCGGTGCAATACGCCAAGATCCAAGGCTCGACCGTGGTTGCCGTCGACCTGGAGGACGACAAGCTGGAGATCGCTAAGGAGCTCGGCGCCGACTACGTGGTCAACGCCGCCGAGCAGGATCCCGCGACTGAGATCCAGAAGCTGGGTGGCGCCGACGCGGCGATCGCCCTCGCCGTGTCTGCCCGACCCTTCGAGCAGGCTTTCGACTCGCTGGCCCGCGGCGGGACGCTGATGATGGTGGCTCTACCGCCGGACAACTACGTGAAGCTGCCGATCTTCGAGACCGTCCTACGGGGGATCAACATCAAAGGCTCGATCGTCGGGACGCATCGGGACGTCGAGGACGTGTTCGAGCTGCACACGCTCGGTCGGACCCGAGTGCTCCACGAGACGCGCCCTCTCGAGGAGGTCAATGAGGCGTTCGACGACGTGCTCCACGCACGCAACAAGGCGCCGCGCGTGGTCCTGACCGTCTGATATTGGTGGCGCGCGTCACCACGTCTGGACGCGCTCGACCAAGCGCCGGCGCTCGATTCGCACTCGCATGTCGAGCACGACGCAGCCGCGGGTCATGCACCGGACGGGGTTGAGGTCCGTCTCGACCACCTCAGGGAGCTCCCGGAGCAGAAGGGCAAAGCGCAGCATCAGCTCGCGCAGTGCCTCCCGATCGAGCACGGTGCCGCCGCGGAAGCCGTCCAGCTGAGTCGCGACGCCCTCGGCGGAGTCGATCAGCTCATCGGCTTCTGCGTCGGTTGCGGGCAGCAAGCGGAACGCAGCCGTCCGGCCAAGACCGGCCCGGCGACCGCCAAACCCGACCGCCAGCACCGGGCCCAGATCGGGATCGCTGATCGCCCCGACCAGCACGTCCGCCCCGCCGGGCGCGATCATGCGCTGGACGATCGCTCCGATCCATTCCCGCCCTGCCGCGTCCACCCGTCGCTCGAGCTCGGCCCATCCTGATCGCACGGCCGACTCATCCTCCAACGCGAGCATCACAGCGTCGATGTCGCTCGCATGCACGGGAGCGGGAAAGTCCGCCTTCAGCGCCACCGGAGAGCCGATCTCCGCCGCCACCGCGACCGCGCGCTCGACATCGCGACAGTGATGCGAGGCTGCAACCGGGATCCCGTATGTGGCCATCAATGCTTCGGCCTGAGCGAGCGAAAGCCAGCCGCCCGCGGGCTCGCGATCAAGAAATGACGAGATCACCGCACGCGCCGCCGGCGGGTCCAGGTCGCGGTAGCGCGGGGGCTCGCCAAGTGGCCGTGACAGCCACTCGCGACGGTCGGCCGCGCGAGCGAGCACGGCGGCGCACGACTCGGGGAAGAGGAAGTTCGGCACGCCCAGGCCGGTCCGCACGGGCAACCGGCCGTTGGTTCCCAGCACCGATCCCACCACCGGCTTGGGCTGCCCCTCCGCGGCCGCGGAGATCGCCTCCAGCACGGCCTCCGCGTCACCGTCATAGAAATCGACGTAGAACACCATCAACGCGTCGATGCCGGCATCGCCGAGCAGCTTGGGGATGCTCGCCGAGTAGGCATCCGGTCCGGCGCTGATCCCCAAGACCAGGGGATTCTGCGCCTCGCTCGTCTCACTCACCTCCAGCCCCCGCGCCGCACAGGCATCGGCGGCGAGCGTGGCCACTCCCGCGGAGCTGCTTACGATCCCAACCCGCCGCCCGGCTGGTAGCGGCTGGCGCTCGAAGAACTCGGCGGCGTCGAACAGCGCCGCGCCATTGCGGAACCGCAGCACCCCGGCTTGGTACAACAGCGCGTCGACGGCCGCATCGCCACGCAGAGCCGCCGCCGTGTCCGACCGCGCCTGGCTGAGCGCCCGCTCGGCCCGTCGACGCCCCTTGACCACGAGGATCGGCTTTCGGCGGGAAACGTGGCCAGCGATCCGCGTAAAGCGCTCAGGAGTGCCGAACGACTCCACGTACAACACCACCGCGGCCGTGCGCGCGTCCTGCTCCCAGCACTCGAGCAGATCGTTGGTCGAAACGTCCGCGCGGTTGCCGAGCGAGGCGAACATTGACACCCCCAGACGCCGAGCCGCCGCATGACCAAGCAGCCCGATCCCAACCGCGCCGGATGGCGAGCAGATCGCCAGACCTCCCGCGCGCACGCTCGCTCCGGTCAACGTCGCGTTCAGGCTGACCTCGGCGGCGGTGTTCAGGACGCCCAGGGAGCGCGGCCCGACCATCCGCAAACCCCCACCCCGAACGATCTCGAGCAGCCGCGCCTCAAGCGCCGCGGACGCCTCACCCCCTTCCTGCTCAGGACCAGCGGGCAGAACGAGCAACGCTCGTGCTCCCACAGTGGCCGCCTCGGCGGCAAACTCGAGGACCTCGTCGCCGGCGGCAGCGATGATCACGAGCTCCGGAGCCACCGCGAGCTCGGCCAGGCTGCGGGCGGCCTGCATCGAGCACACCACACCCCCCGCGCGATTGACCGGTGTGACGACACCCTTGAAGCCGCCGCCGATGATGTTCGCCAGAACCGCGCCGCCGACGTTCCCCGGCGTGGCCGCGGCGCCGACGACGGCGACCGACGAGGGCGCGAGGACCGCCCGCAACGACGCGATCGCGGCGAAATGATCGCGCTCGCCGATCCGCTCCAGCACGGCCTCGGTCGGCGTGATGTCGAGCGAGACCGTCAGCTCGCCCGAGGAACCCCGTCGCCGTACGGCGAAGCCGGCGTGCTCGAACACCCCCAGCATCGGCGCGTTGTTGGCCATCACCTCCGCGTCGAAGCGGTGGATCCCGCGTTCTGCTGCGAGCTCCGCGAGCTGCTCGAGCATCCGCATCCCGATCCCACGGCGCTGATCGTCGTCGGCGACTGCAAACGCGACCTCGGCGACGCCGGGCTCGCGCAACCCGATATAGCTGGCGACAGCCACCACGCGCCCGTCGTGCCGGCTGATCAGCGCCAGGCGATCAACGCCGGTGGCCTCGGCGTCCGCACGCGCGACGGTGTCCGTGCGGCCCAAGCCGTGGAACCGGTGGTAGCGGCTCTCCGGCGAGAGGCCGTCATAGAACGCCTTGATGTCTTCGAGGTCAACCGGCGTCGGGGCCTGTAACCGCAGCGTTGACCCATCGCGAAGCAGAACGTCCCTGATCACCGGCTCGGGCGCCGAAGCTACGGTCACACGCGCCCCGGATGCCTCAGGCCGGGAGGGCCAACATCAGCGCCTCCGCCACGCAAACGGGCTTATCGCCACCCTCGCGCTCAAAGGTCAGCTCTGAGGTCACCATGACCCCTCCCGGCACGTCGTCGACAGCGCCGAGTTGGAGGTGCATGCGGACGCGATCACCCACCGGTAGCACCGCCGGGAAGCGCAACTTGTTGAGGCCGTAGTTGAGCATGGAACCCACTCCTTCCACGCGCAGCAGCTCCTCGAGGAAGCCGGCAGCCAGCGACAATGTGTAGTAGCCGTGGGCAATCGTCCCGCCGAACGGCGTCTCGCGCGCGCGCACGGGATCGACATGGATCCACTGGCGGTCGCCGGTCACCTCGGCGAACGTGTCGACGTCGGCCTGAGTGACATCGTGCCAGCTGCTCACCCCCAGGTCCTCACCCGCGTGGGCCTTCAGCTCGTCGATGCCGTTGATCGTCAGCGGGGTCTCATGGAGGACGCTCATGAGACGGACCCGTTTCCCGTCGCCGCGGCTATGGGGGCTGCACCCCCCAGGTCTGCCTCGGCCGATGGGACCATCGGCCCATCGCCGACCGACGGGTCGATGATGCCCTCCTCAAGCCAGGTGTGTCGGCCCTTGAGGACGTCGAGCGCCAGGCGGTGGTTGGACTCGTCGGCGTTGTCCCACAGCTCGTGGAACAACCGCTCGGTGCGAAGCTGAGCCTGGTTGCAGAAGGCCTTGGCCAGCTCCTGAGTCTCGGTCGCGCGCTCGGGATGCTCCCCGATCCCCGTCTGGGTGAAGACGACGGTCGCGGACATCGCGAACAACTCGGCTCCGATGTCCACGATTCGTCCCAGGAACGCCCCGTGCTGCTCGGTGCCGGCCTGCCAGCGCGCCATCGCGTAGAACGTCGAGCGGGCGAGCTTACGGCTGGCGCGCTCGATGAACCGCATCTCCCCGGCCAGCTCGCCGTACTCGGCATATGACCGGGGCGCCTGGCCGCGGCCGACGGCGAGCTTGGGGTACCAGGTGGCGTAGAAGGCACCCGCCTTACCGAGCGCTTTCGCCTTGCGCTCGAGCGGGACGTCGGGCTCCAACAGCTCCCCGGCCACGTGCAGGTGCTGGTCCATCGCCTCGCGCGCGATCAGCAGGTGCATGATCTCCGTCGAGCCCTCGAAGATGCGATTGATGCGCATATCGCGCATCGCCTGCTCGATGGGCACCCCGCGCAGGCCGCGGGCGACCAACGACGGGACGGTCTCGTAGCCGCGGCCGCCGCACACCTGCACCAGCTGGTCGACGATCCGCCAGCCCATCTCCGAACCGTAGAGCTTGGCCAGTGCGGCCTCGATCCGTATGTCGTTGCGCTTCTCATCCGCCAGCCGGCTGGCCACGTCGACCATCGCCTCCAGCGCGTAAGCGGTCGCGGCGATGAACGCGATCCGCTGCGCGGGCTCGTCGTGCTCGCCGATCGGCTTGCCCCACTGCACGCGCTGGCTGGCGAACTCGCGGGCGATCTTCGTCGCCCACTTACCGACCCCGGCACCGATCGCAGGCAGCGCCAGCCGGCCGGTGTTCAGCGTGGTCAGAGCAATCTTGAGCCCCATGCCCTCACGGCCGATCACGTTCCCGGCCGGCACGTACACGTCGGCGTACAGGGTCTGGGAGTTCTCGATCCCGTGCAGCCCCATGAACTCGATGCGATGCTCGACGACCACGCCGTCGGTCGCCACTCGGAACGATGAACGCCGTGATCCCGCCCTTGTGACCCTCGCTACGGGGCACCCTGGCCATCACCACGAGCACGTCAGCAACGGTCCCGTTGGTCGTCCACAGCTTACGGCCGTTGATCACGTAACCCGCGCCATCCTCGGTCGGGGTCGCGGTACACGTCACCCTCGCGGGGTCAGAGCCCACCCCCGGCTCGGTCAGCGCAAACGCCGACAGATGCGTGCTGGAAACCTTCGGCAGCCACTCGCGCTTCTGCTCCTCGGAGCCGAACATCAACAGCGGCTGCGCCAGCCCTATCGACTGATGCGCCGACAGCAGCGTCGAGAGGCTGGAGTGATAGGTCCCGATCATCATCAACGCGCGGTTGTAATACACCTGCGAAAGGCCCAGACCTCCGTACTCCTCGGGCACCTTCATACCCAGCGCGCCAAGCTCCTTGAACCCGGTAACCACCTCATCGGGGATCCGCCGCTCGGACTCAATCGCCTGCGGATCGACCTCGGCCTGCAAAAACGCGCCAAGAGCGGCCAGGAACCGCTCTCCCTTCTCGACAGCCTCGGCCGGAAGAACCGGCTGCGGGGAAATCAACTCAGGCTGGAAATGACCGAGGTACAGCCCCTTACCGAAGCTCGGCAGCTTCCACTCCTTCTCCCGAGCCGCCTCCGAGATCGCTCGAGCTTCTTTGTAGCCGGTGTCAGCGGGCATGCCTCTACCTCCGTCATCGGTGCTGCGGCTCTGGGAATCCGCGGGCTCTCGCCTATGAAACACGAGGCCCAAGGGAAAGGAGATGAGGTCAGCCTTCTACTACAAACACCGACCACCCACCCCACGTTAGGTGGAATGGAGATCTCAGCTAGAACTGCCTTCAACCAGTAGACAATTCCGAGTCAAACCCTATCACGTCGCGTGTGTCGCAGTGCGAGGCTTAACCTCCAGTCCTGACCTGCCAGGTCACCTCGTCGGCGCGTGAATTATTCGCGTGGTGGAATCGACGACAAAAATACGTCGAGCGCGCGGGACCGTGTACGCCCCGAGGGCCCGGCCTGCGGGAACAGCATGTCGTTCAAGCAGGTAATCAACAGCAATCCGTCACAGCCTCACCAGGGGCTGTAGGCACGGATGTTGGCGGCCCTCATCCCGGTGACATATCCGGCGCGCTCGTATCCCGCCGCTTCGGTGTCGGGCGGCGACCGACAGCATGCCGCGCAGCTCGTCGAGCGTGAAGCCCTTGCGCGTCATCCAGGCGGCCAACCCGTCGAGCAGCACGGTCGCATGCTCGGGTCCGTGGCGCAGCAGCGCCGAGGCGGTCATGACCACATCCGCTCCCGCAAGCAGATACTTGGCGACGTCGGCGGAGTCTTCGACTCCCGTCGTGGCCGCGAGCGCACAGCGCACCCTTCCGCGCAGCAGTGCGATCCACGTCCGCGGCAGCAGCGCGTCGACCGGGCGCGACAGCGCGAGGCCGGGCACCACCGCAAGCGTCTCCGTGTCGATATCGGGCTGGAGGAAGCGGTTGAAGAGCACGAGCGCGTCGGCGCCCGCCGCGTCCAGCCGCAGCGCCATTTCGCCCGTCGAGCTGAAGTAAGGGCCGAGCTTGACCGCAACCGGCACGGTAACCACGTCCTTGACGCGCTCGAGGACGTCGACGTAGCGCTGCTCGACCTCGCGGCCCGGAGTGGTCGGGTCGCCAGGCACGTAGTAGATGTTCAGCTCGATCGCGGCGGCGCCCGCATCCTGCATCGCGCGCGCGTATTCGGTCCAGCCTTCCGGCGTGACGCCGTTGATACTGGCGATCACGGGGACGTCGACCGCCGCGGCGGCGCGCTCGCACCAGGTCTCAGATGGCGGCGCGGGCCATAGTCCTCCTCGGCCACTTCCGGGAAATAGGACAGCGATTCGGCGAAGCTCTCGCTGCCGGCGTCAGCCATTCGGGCGTCCAGCTCGGCCTCCTCCCGCAGCTGCTCCTCGAACAGCGAGTGCAGCACGACCGCGCCGACTCCGGCGTCGGCGAGCCGCCGGACGCCGTCGACGGTGTGGGACAGCGGCGAGGCGGACGCCACGAGCGGGTTGCGCAACTCGAGACCCATGTAATTGGTCGCTAGCTCCATCAGTCGTGATTCCTCCTGGCGTCGGCCGGGAAATCCGCGGCGCCGCGGGTGGCCATCTCCTCATAGATCTGCCAGCGCTGGTCGACCATCTGCTGCGCGAGACCCCCTAAGCGCTCGGCCTCGGCAGGGCTGGACTTGGCCAGCGCCCGGAAGCGCAGCTCTCCCTTTCGGTAGTCGCTCAGTTGCAGCCGCGGCCTGGGCGAGTCCAGTAGGAACGGGTTGCCGCCCCCTGCACGCACCAGCTGGGTCATAGCGGATCAACGGCCAGTGGCCGCTCGCCACGGCTTTGTACTGCTGGTCGAGCCCGCGTCGCATGTCGATCCCCTGCCCGATGCAATGGCTGTAGGCGATCAGCAGCGAAGGCCCGTCGTAGGCCTCCGCTTCGCGGAACGCAGTCAGTGTCTGCTGAGGGTCGGCGCCCATCGCGACCCGGGCGACGTACACGTTGGCATATGAGATCGCCTGTAGCGCGAGGTCCTTGGTGGGCATGGTCTTGCCGGCGGACGCGAACTTCGCCACCGCGCCGAGCGGAGTCGCCTTGGACATCTGCCCGCCCGTGTTGGAGTACATCTCGGTGTCGAGCACGAGCACGTTGACGTTGTGCCCGCTCGCGAGCACGTGATCCAGGCCGCCGGACCCGATGTCGTACGCCCACCCGTCGCCGCCGACGATCCACACGCTCCGCCGGATCAGGTGATCGACGACGCTGCGCAGGTCGGCGACGATCGCTTGGTCGCACCCGTCGAGCCGCTGCTCCAGCTCGACCACCCGTCCGCGCTGGGCGCGGAGCTCGGACTCCCGCAGCTGCGGCGCCTCGAGGATCTCGTCCACCAGCTCCCCGCCGATCAGATCGCGCAGCTCGCTGAGGCGCCGGCGGGCCAGCTCGGTGTGGCTGTCGGCCGCGAGTCGCAGGCCGAGGCCGAACTCGGCGTTGTCCTCGAACAGCGAGTTCGACCATGCCGGGCCGTGCCCGTCGCCGTCGACGGTCCATGGCGTCGTGGGCAGGTTCCCGCCGTAGATCGACGAGCAGCCGGTCGCGTTGGCGATCGTCAACCGGTCGCCGAACAGCTGCGACACGAGCTTCAGGTATGGCGTCTCCCCGCACCCAACGCACGCACCGGAGAACTCGAACAGCGGCTCCAGGAACTGCGTGCCGCGCACCGTGCCGAAGTCGACTCGCGTGCGTTCGTTTGCCGGCAGCTGCTCGAAGAACGCGATCCTTTCGCGCTCGGCGGGCAGCAGCGGCTCGATCGCCTCGAGGTTGATCGCCTTGCGCGCCGCGTCTCCGGGCGCCGAGACCGGGCAGGCCTCGACGCACAGCCCGCATCCGGTGCAGTCCTCGACGTAGACCTGCAGCGTGTACCGCGTCTCCGGAAGCCCGGGAGCGTTGAGTGGAGCCGACCGGAAGCCGTCCGGCGCACCACTCAACCGGGATTGCTCGTACTGGCGGGAGCGGATCACGCTGTGCGGGCAGACGAAGCTGCAGTTGCCGCACTGGATGCACAGTTCCGAGTCCCAGGCCGCCACGATTTCGGAGATGTTGCGCTTCTCATACTGCGTCGTGCCGCTCGGGTACGTGCCGTCCACCGGCAGCGCACTGACCGGCAGCTCATCGCCGCGGCCGGCCATCATCGCCGCGGTCACCGTACGCACGAACTCCGGCGCGTGCGCGGGAACCATCGGCGCCGGCTCGCGCTCGGACGTCACCTGCTCGGGCACCTCTACGCGGTGGAGGTGCTCCAGCGAGCGGTCGACCGCCGTCTGGTTGCGCTCTACGACCTCGGCGCCGCGCTTGCCGTAGGTCTTGGCGATCGACGTCTTGATCCGCTCGATCGCCTCCTCGGGCTCGAGCACGCCGGAGATCGCGAAGAAGCAGGTCTGAAGCACCGTGTTGGTCCGCCCGGCGAGGCCCGCATCGCGTGCGATCTGCGCCGCGTCGATCACGTAGAGCTTGATCTGCTTAGCGAGGATCTGCTCCTGAACCGGACGCGCGAGCGCGTCCCAGACACGGTCCTGGGAATGTCGGCAGTTGAGCAGGAGCGTCGCTCCCGGTGCCGCCCGATCGAGCACCTCGGCGCGCTCGAGCAACCCGAAGTGGTGGCAGCCGACGAAGCTTGCCTGCGAGATGAGGTAGGGCGCGCGAATCGGTTCGGACCCGAAGCGCAGGTGCGAGACCGTCTGCGAGCCTGACTTCTTGGAGTCATAGACGAAGTAGCCCTGGGCGTGCAGGCTCTCCTCGGAGCCAAGGATCTTGATCGTGTTCTTGTTCGCGCCGACCGTCCCGTCCGAACCCAGGCCGAAGAACACCGCGCGCACGGTCTCCGCCGGCTCGATGTCAAGCGACGGGTCGTAGGACAGGCTCGTGCTCGAGACGTCGTCGTTGATCCCGACCGTGAACCGCCGCTTCGGCCGCTCGCGCTCCCAGCTCCTCGAAGATCCCGGCGACCATCCCGGGCGTGAACTCCTTCGAGGACAGGCCATAGCGGCCTCCGATCACGCTCGGCATCAGCTCGCGCTCTCCGTCTGCGTGTGACTCGGTGAGTGTCGCGAGCACGTCGAGGAACAGCGGCTCCCCGAACGAACCGGGCTCCTTGGTCCGGTCGAGCACGGCGACGCGCCGGACGCTCGCCGGCAGCGCCTCCGCCAGCGCCCGAGCTGGGAATGGCCGGTACAGCCGAGCTGCGCCACGCCGACCCGCTCACCCTGCGCCTGCAGGAAAGCCACGGTCTCGCGCACGGTCTCCCCGCCCGATCCCATCACCACCACCACGCGCTCGGCCTCGGGATGCCCGCTGTAGTCGACCAGCCCGTACTCGCGGCCCGTGCGCTCGCCGAGCTTGTCCATCGCGTCCTGTACCACCTCGGGGACACGGGCATAGAACGGGTTGACCGTCTCGCGGGCCTGGAAGTAGACATCGGGGTTCTGCGCGGTGCCGCGGATGAACGGCCGCTCCGGGGTCAGCCCGCGTCCGCGGTGCGCGCGGACCAGCTCCTGCGGAACCATCGCCCGCACGTCATCGTCGGACAGCATCTCGATCGTGTTCAGCTCGTGCGAGGTGCGGAACCCGTCGAAGAAGTGCACGAACGGGACCCGGGTCCTCAGCGTGGCGGCCTGCGCCACCAGCGCGAGATCGTGGGCCTCCTGGACCGAGGCCGAGGAAAGCAGGGCAAACCCGGTCTGGCGCACCGCCATCACGTCGGAGTGATCGCCGAAGATCGACAGCCCCTGCGCGGCCAGCGAACGCGCGGCGACGTGGAGCACCATCGAGGTCAGCTCGCCGGCGATCTTGTACATGTTCGGGATCATCAAGAGCAGGCCCTGCGAGGACGTGAACGTCGTCGCCAGCGCGCCGCCCTGCAAGGCGCCGTGCAGCGCACCGGCCGCCCCTGCCTCGCTCTGCATCTCCATCACCACCGGCACGGTGCCCCACACGTTGGCCTGCCCATGGCCCGACCATTCGTCCGCCTGCTCCGCCATCGGCGAGGAGGGCGTGATCGGATAGATGCAACAAACCTCATTGCACCGGTAGGCGACCGACGCCGCCGCGCCGTTGCCATCGACGGTGGCGCGCATCAGCTCGGCTCCTCTCTCGCATCCGGCCGCGCTATGAACGCCTCCGGGGGTGTCGGCGCGCTCTCCGGAATCATCTCGATCGAGTGCACCGGGCACTGCTCGTAGCACGCCCCGCAGCCCGTGCAGCGGTCGTAGTTGAACTCGTAGCGGTATCCCTTGCCGAGCTTGATCACCGCGTCCTCCGGGCACGCCCCGAGACAGCCATCGCACTCACAGCAGTTCCCGCACGACAAGCACCGGTGCGCCTCGAACGTCGCCTCCTGGGGCGAGAGGCCACCGACCACCTCCTCGAAATCGGCGACTCGCTGGGACAGCTCGAGCTCGGGCTGCTGACGGCGGGCGGCATCGCCGAAGTACCACAGGTTGAGCATCTCGAACGTCGCCTTCGGGTGCTTCGGGCGGCCGCCCTACCGTCCGCGCCCCGCAGCCACGCGTCAATCTCCCGGGCAGCCCGCTTCCCGTGCCCCACCCCGACCGTCACCGTGCGCTCGCTCGGCACCATGTCCCCGCCCGCGAACACGCCCGGGCACCCCGTCATCATCGCGGTCGAGACCTGCACGGTGCCGTCGCGGTCGAACTTCACCCCCGGCACCGCGCGAAGAAAGGCGGTATCGGTCTCCTGACCGAGCGCCAGGATCACGCTGTCAGCAGCGAGCGTTTCGAACCGTCCGGTCGGCTGCGGGAACCCGGAATCGTCGAGCTCCATCACCTCGACGTTCAGGTCGGGGCCCTCAAAATTCTTGATCGTCCGTAGCCAGTTGATCCGCACGCCCTCCCGCTCGGCGTCCCGCGCCTCCTCCTCATGCGCCGGCATCTGCTCGCGCGTGCGGCGGTAGACGATCAGCGTCTCCTCCGCGCCCAACCGGCGCGCCGTCCGCGCGGCGTCCATCGCCGTGTTGCCGCCGCCGTAGATCGCGACGCGGCGCCCGATCTCCGGCCGCTCGCCCGACGCGACCCCGCGCAGGAACGAGACCGCATCCACGATCGGCCCGGCATCCATGGCGGGAATCTCCACCCGCTTCGACAAATGCGCGCCGACCGCGACGAACACGGCGTCGAAGGCGCCTTCGCGGCGCTCCGCGTCAAGGTCAACGACCAGGTGGTTGTTGGTGAAGCGCACGCCGAGCGCCGCGATCCGCTCGATCTCTCCGCTGAGCACGTCGCGGGGCATCCGGTAAGCCGGAAGGCCATAGCGCATCATTCCGCCCGGCTCGGAGCCCGCATCGCGGATCTCGACCTCGTGGCCGAGCCTCGCCAGGTGGTACGCCGCCGACAGCCCACTCGGGCCCGCGCCGATTACGAGCACCCGCTTGCCGCTGGTCACCGGCGGCGGATCGAAGAGCCACCCCCGCTCGAGCGCCAGGTCGCCCAGGTACCGCTCGACCGAGTGGATCGAGACCGCACTGTCGAGGTTGGCGCGGTTGCAGACGCTCTCGCACGGGTGATAACACACCCGCCCGTGGATCGCCGCGAACGGATTGTCGGCCACCAGCGCGCGCCACGCCAGCTCGGGCTCGTCCGCCTGCATGTGGGCGAGCCACGCCTGGATGTTCTCCCCCGCCGGGCAGCCCGCATTGCATGGCGGGAGCAGATCGACGTACACCGGGCGGCGCTCGCGGACTGGCCCCGCGCGCGAACGCCCGTGCAGCAAGTCGGGGAGCGGCGCGATATCCGGTCGTAGAGCGGTCAAGGAACGACCTCGCAGGGTTGGACGGTGACCTTCTCCGCAAAGCCCCCGCTCGCCGCCGTTCGGCCGCTGTGAGGGCGCTCTGCTGCCTGCGTCGCTGCCGTGTGACCACCCGCCCTGAGGGCGTGCTCGCCGGACCTCGAACGTGTTTCCAGGCTACGCCGATCCGCTGCCGACTACAAGCCCGAGATCCTTCGCACCGGGCTCCCGAGCCGAGCCAGCGAGCTCAGTCGCCAGATTCGTACTTGAACGACACGTTCAGACGCACGCGGTAGGCCGTCACCTTGCCGTCCTGGATCGTGACGTCGAAGCGGTGAGCCTCGCCAATCCGCAGGTCCCGGACGGTCTTCGACGCGGTCTCGACCGCGTTGCGGGCGGCTGCCTCCCAGGATTCGCTGCTGACCCCGACCAACTCGGTTACGCGATAGACGCTCCCAGACATTGTCATGCTCCCTCTCTCGATTGACCCTTCATGCTGACCATTGCGCGTCGCGCGACTGCCCTGGCTCCAAGGCTAAGGCACCATCCATGACAGCACGCTCGTGGACTGCAGCCAGACGAACACAGCCATGATCAGGACGAAGAAGATGCTCCAGCAATGACCTTGCGGAAGATGTCGCCCTCTTTGCCGGTCAGCCCGACCGCCGCCGCTCCGATGGCCAGGTTTTGGCGGCAGCGAGCAGCGTCGGCGAGAGATGTGACTGGCGGGCAGCGGCCACGCTACCTCCTCCAAACGATCGCGCAGCCCGATTGGGGTCGCTGTGGCGGGCACCCTCAAGCGCTCGGATCGTCTCGGTTAAGCATGCCGGTCCCGTGCCCCCGATCACATGTCGATCCCGCCGTTGACGCCCCAGATTTGTCCGGTGATGTAGCCGGAGGCGTCCTGGGCGAGGAAGCAGACGACGCGAGCGATTTCATCGGGCTTGTCCCATCCGGTGCGCCGGGATCTTCTCCAGGAACTCGGCCACCATGAATGGCGGGATCGTGGCGACCATGTCGGTCTCGATCAGCCCTGGGGTGACGCAGTTGACCGTCAGCCCGATCCCGTGCTCGAGCTTGCCAGACAGCCGGAGCGCGAGTGCCGCCTCGCGGGCGAGCGACTTCGTGAGCCCGAACTCGCCCGACTTCGAGGCCGCGTAGTTCGCTTGGCCGATGTTGCCGATCTCGCCGGTCACCGACGAGATGTTGATGATCCGCCCCGAGCCTCGGTCGATCATGTGCGTTATCGCCGGTTTGGACATGTAGAAGCTCCCCGACAGGTTCACGCGCAGCACCTTGTGCCAATCGTCCTTCGACATCTTCCAGACGGGCTTGTCGACGGTGACGCCGGCGTTGTTGACCAGGATGTCCAGGCGGCCGTGCTGATCGATCACCTCTTTGACGACGCGCTGGCAGTCGTCCCAGTCGCCCACGTTGCCCTGGTGCAACGACAGCGTGCCTCCGTCGGCCTGGATCGACTGGCACAGCTCGTCGGCCCGCTTGCGGTTCGAGGTGAAGCCGGCCGCGACCGCCGCGCCTTGCGCCGCGAGGCCGTGGCAGATCGCCGCGCCGATCCCACGGGTACCACCCGTGACCAGTGCGACCCGGCCGGTGAGATCATTGTCACTATTCGCGCCCTGAGGTCTAAGACTTGTGGTTGCCATTGTGTGTCCCTTCGGTTCGCTAGTGGAGCCGCTCGACGATCATCGCCTGCCCCATCCCGCCGGCGACGCACATCGTCTCGAGCCCGAACCTGCCCTCGAGTGAGTCCAGGTTGTTGAGCAGGGTGGTCATGATCCGCGCGCCGGTCATCCCGAACGGGTGGCCGAGCGCGATCGCGCCGCCGTTGACGTTGAGCTTGTCCGGATCGATGCCGATCTCGTCGCGGCAAGGCAGCACCTGGGCGGCGAACGCCTCGTTCATCTCGACTAAGTCGATGTCCTCGATCGTCATCCCTGCCGCCTTGAGAACCGCCCTCATCGCCGGGATCGGGCCGAGGCCCATGATCTCCGGGCGGACCGCGGCCACCGCGGACGCAACGATCCGCGCCCGGGGCTTGAGACCCAGCGCGCTGGCCTTCTCCTCGGACATCACCAGCACCGCGGCAGCACCGTCGTTGAGCGGGCAAGCGTTGCCCGCGGTCACGCTGCCACCGGGCTTGAACACGGCCTTTAGTTTCGCGAGCGCCTCCGTTGTCGTGCCCTCGCGCGGCCCGTCGTCGCGCGTGACCGTGTGCGCAGCGACGACGTCGCCACCGGCGTCGTGGACCTCGGGTATGTCGACGCCCACGATCTCCCGGTCAAAGTGGCCGCTATCGCGCGCCGCGCAGGCGCGCTGCTGCGACAGCGCCGCCCACTCATCCTGGGACTCGCGAGAGACCTTGCAACGCCCAGCCACGTTCTCGGCCGTGAGCCCCATCGGGATGTACACGTTGTACCCCGTGCCGTTGGTGCCGTCGATCCGCGGATTCGTTGCGGGAAGAGTCATGGCCGCACCTCGCGACACGCACTCCACGCCCGCCGCGATGTATTGATCGCCTTCGCCCGCCTTGATCGCGTGAAAGGCCATCCGGATCGTCTGCAGCGACGATGCGCAGAAGCGACTGACCGTGACCGCCGGAACATGATGGTCGATCCCCGCCAGCAGCAGCGCGTTGCGGCCCTATGTTGTAGCCCTGCTCGTGGTCGGGGAAGCCGCAGCCCATCATGACGTCGTCGGTCTCCCTGAAATTGACCTCCGGATTGCGCTCGACGAGGGCGCGCAGCGGAATCGCCGCGAGGTCATCAGCCCTGATGTCCCTCAGCGTCCCCTTAATCGCCCGCCCGATCGGCGTGCGGATGGCATCGACAATGACCGCTTCAGACATGATTGCTCCTACTTGACTTCGAAAGGGGGTTAGGTCTGGATCTCGACCGAGCGAGGACCTTGCGGGCCGGTCCTGGGGGCCAAATGGCTTTGGTCGTGGCCACGGAGCGCTACACCGCCTGCGCGACCGGCACGACCACGCGCTGTGCGAGATCGACAAGCCGGCTCGAGTAACCCCACTCGTTGTCATACCACGCGACGACCTTCACCTGGGTACCGTCGACGACAGACGTCAGCGCGGCATCGAAGATCGACGAATACGACGACTTGACGATGTCCGAGGAGACGATCGGATCCTCGGTGTAGGCGAGGATCCCCTCCAGCGCTCCGTGATCGGCGAGGCGCTCGAAGGCCGAGTTGATTTCTTCGGCGCTCGTCGCCCGGTGGGTCTCCACGGTCAGGTCGACGATCGAGCCGGTGGTCATCGGCACGCGCACGGCAAAGCCGTTCAACCGGCCCTCGAGCTCGGGGATCACGAGGCCGAGCGCCTTGGCCGCGCCCGTCGAGGTCGGGATCAGATTGACCGCCGCCGCGCGCGCACGACGCAGATCCGTATGCGGCCCGTCGAGCAGGTTCTGGTCAGAGGTGTAGGCGTGCACAGTCGTCATCTGCCCGTGCTCGATCCCGACGGTGTCGTGCAGGACCATCGCGACCGGGGCGAGGCAGTTGGTCGTGCACGAGGCGTTCGAGACGACGTGATGCGTTTCGGGGTCGTAGACCTCGTCGAAGTTCACGCCCAACACGAGCGTGGCATCCGGCGGCTCGGCGCCTTTTGCCGGCGCTGAGATGATCACCTTCCGGGCACCGGCTTCCAGGTGCTGGGCGGCGGCGGCGCGGGTGCGAAGCGCTCCGGTCGACTCGATCACGACGTCGACTTCGAGCTCCTCCCAGGGCAACGCGCGGGGATCGGTCTCCGCCAATGTGCGCACCTTTACGCCGTCGACGACGATCCCTCCCGCCGCAGCTGCGACCTGGCCCGGGAACCGGCCGTAGACGGAGTCGTACTTGAGCAGATGCGCCAGCGTCGCGGCATCGACGAGATCGTTGACGGCGACCACCTCGATGTCGGCACCTTGCTCGTGGGCGGCGCGCAGCACGCTCCGGCCGACGCGGCCGAAGCCATTGATGGCTACTCGTACTGACATGAGAATCTCATTTCTTGGTGGACATGCTCGGGTGAATCAGAAATCGTGCTCACACTGCTCCGGCCATGACGCTCGCGGCGATGTGACCGTTGGAGCTCGGATCGCGCTCGCTGCCTTGGAGCACGACTTTCAGCGCGTTGGTGGACGCTGCGTCGGCGAACGTGTCGTAGGCGCTCATCGTGTCCCCGAGCGCGAAGCGGTGGGTGGCGAAGACCGTCGGATCGAGGCGGCCGCTGGCGACCAGCTTCATCAGCCGCGGGATCGTGTACGTGTCGACCAGTCCGGTCGTCACCGTGACGTCGCGGATCCACAGCTTCTCGAGGTGGAGCGTTACCGGCTTGCCGTGCACGCCGATGTTCGCCACGCGTCCGCCGGGGCGGATCAGTTCCGTCGCCAGCTCGAATGTCTGGGGCACGCCCACCGCCTCGAAGGCGACATCGGCGCCGAGGCCTTCGGTGAGCTCCATCACCTGCGCGCACGCGTCCTCGCGGCCGTTGTTGATCGTCGTGTCCGCGCCGAACCGCATGGCGCTCTCGAGCCGGCTGTCGGCCAGGTCGATCGCCACGATCCGCATCGGCGTATAGAGCGTCGCGGTGAGGATCGCCGCCAGACCGATCGGCCCGGCGCCGACGATCGCCACGACATCGCCCGGAGAGACCATGCCGTTGAGCACACCGACTTCGTACGCCGTCGGAAGAATGTCCGCCAGGAACAGAACCTGCTCGTCGCTGAGCTCGTCCGGAACCTTGTAGACCGAGTTGTCCGCAAACGGCACGCGCGCGTACTCGGCCTGCAGCCCGTCGATCAGGTGCCCGAAGATCCATCCGCCTCCACCCAGGCACTGGCCGTAGCGGCCCTCCTTGCAGAACCGACAACGCCCGCACGAGCTCACGCACGACACCAGCACCCGGTCACCGACGACCACCGTGCTGACATTCGCTCCAATCTCCTGCACGGTTCCCACGGCCTCGTGACCGAGTACGGTGCCGGGTGTCGTCTCGGGCACATCTCCCTTGAGGATGTGCAAGTCCGTGCCACAGATGGTCGAGCTGTCGATCCGGACGATGATGTCCGTCGGATCGATGATGGTCGGGTCATTGACTGTGTCCCAGCCGCGCTGGCCCGGACCGTGATAAACGAGAGCCTTCATACACGTCGCCTTGCCTTTGATTGATCGGGCGATACCCACCGGGTCTGGTGGACATCACCTCGGCGCGCCACGAGCGGGGTCAGCTCTGCCGGGGCGATCATCCCGGGTGCTTCCGCAAGGCGGTGCATGAACTCGGCTCCTGACGCGTAAAGAGAGTGCGTTGACCGTGAGGTCACGCCGGCGCCGGCCGAGCGTTAGAGCCGGAACAACATTGCCCGCCGAGGAATTGAGGCGAAGCTGACAGTCATGCTACACCTTCCCGACGCGGGCGTGAAAAGGCTTAACCCGGCGCCGGTGGAGCGTCGCGTGTTTCGCCGCCTGCCCCGCCTGCGCGAGCACGCGCGGCCTCGAAGTCCGGCGGGCGCTTCTGCAGGAAGGCCTGTATGCCCTCGCGGTACTCAGGTCCGAAATAGGCGTCACGGCGCAGGCCGTGGAGCCTCTCGTATGTGCTTGGGCTGATTGTCACCGCGTCGCTCAGCTCGTGTATCGCCTGCTTGGCGGCCGCGACCGCAGCTGCGGAACGGGACGCGATCGTCCGCGCCATCGCGTAGGTGCGCTCCTCCAGCTCGGCCTCGGGAATCACTTCGTTGACGAATCCCGCGCGCAGCGCCCGTTCCGACGAGATCGGATCCGCGGTGAAGAACATCTCCTTCACGATCCCAAGCGGAGCCCGGCTCATGAAGTTCAGGAAGCCATTCGTGTTGTACGGAAGCCCGAGCTTTGCGGGGGTGATGGCGAACGCCCCCGTCTCGTCGGAGAGGACGATGTCGCATGCCATCACCAGGTCGAATGCGCCTCCCCACACCGAGCCGTGCACCATCGCGATCACCGGCGCGGGAAAGCGCTTGACGGTTCGAAGCAGCATCTCGAGCGGCTCGTCGTAGGGGATCGGATCCAGGTCCGCAACCGGCAGCTCGTCGACGTCGTGGCCGGATGACCAGACCGGCTCGCGGCCCGCGGAGCGAATCACGACCGCGCCCACCCCCTGGCGGGCGAACTCGTCCAGGTGGCCGAGCATCTCGCCGATCAGGTCGGCGCCGAGCGCGTTGCGCTTGGCGTAGTGATCGAACGCGAGGGTGCCGACCCGATCCTTCAACTGGGCTTGGATGAGCGTCATGATTTCCGTCTCGATCATCCGCTCGATCCCGCGTAGCGGGCATCGTCCCCGAGCTCCTCCTCAATCCGCAGCAGCTGGTTGTACTTCGCTACCCGCTCGGAGCGGGCCGGAGCGCCGGTCTTGATCTGGCCGACCCCGGTTGCGACCGCGAGGTCCGCGATGAACGTGTCCTCGGTCTCGCCCGAGCGGTGCGAGATCACGCATCGGTAGCCGGCATCGCGGGCCAGCGCAATCGTGTCCAGCGTTTCGGTGAGCGTTCCGATCTGGTTGAGCTTGATCAGGACGCTGTTCGCGATCCCACGCTCGATGCCCTTGCGCAGGATGTCTGGGTTGGTGACGAAGATATCGTCGCCCACCAGCTGGAGGCCGTTACCGACGCGGTCGGTGAGCTGCTTCCATCCGTCCCAATCGCCCTCGGCCAGCCCGTCCTCGAGGAACAGCACGGGGTAGCGTGCCGAGATGTCGGCCCAGAGCTCGATCATCTCCGCGCTCGACAGCGACCGGCCCTCGCACTTGAGCTCGTAGCGTCCGTCGTGGAAGAACTCGCTCGCCGCCGGGTCGAGACAGATCGCGACGTCGTCTCCTGGGCGGTAACCGGCCGCCTCGATCGCCGCGACGAGCAGCTCGAGCGGCGCCTCGTTCGAGTCCAGGCTCGGCGCGAAGCCACCCTCGTCGCCCACAGCTGAGGACAGCCCGCGCTGCTTGAGCGTGGCCTTGAGCTCCTGGTAGACCTCGGCGCCCATTCGAAGCGCGTCAGCAAACGAGCCGGCCCCAACCGGGGCAACCATGAACTCCTGGAAGTCGACCGGATTGTCCGCGTGCACGCCGCCGTTGAGGACGTTCATCGCCGGGACGGGGAGCAGGTGAGCCTGGTCGCCACCTAGATATCGCCATAGCGGCTGGCCGGCCGCCACGGCTGCGGCACGAGCCGCAGCCATCGAGACGCCCAGCAGAGCATTGGCACCCAACCGAGACTTCCCTTCCGTGCCGTCCAGCTCGATCAGCGCTTCGTCGAGCGCCCGCTGATCTGACATCTCCCGTCCGCACACCGCGTCTGCGATCTCGCCGTTGACGTTCGCGACCGCTCGGGTGACGCCCTTTCCGCGGAAGGCGTTGCCGCCGTCACGGAGCTCGAGCGCCTCACGCGACCCTGTGGAAGCGCCCGACGGGACTGCTGCCCGCCCGGTCGCGCCGCCAACGAGCCGCAGATCGACCTCGACGGTTGGGTTGCCACGGCTGTCGAGAATCTGGCGGGCGTGGACGGCCTCGATCACACTCATGACGCGCGCTGGCACCTAGCCGAAGATCGGGAAGCGCCGTTGCGTGGCGAGCCGATCCATTCCGGCCTGGATCGCGGACTTCACCTCGAGGTAGATCGAGTTCACGTATTCCCGATCGTTGACCCGCTCCGGGTCCTTGTCGATGTGAATCGGTTCGAGCAGCTCGGTGCGGATCTTTGCCGGGAACGGGAGGTGGGTCGGAATGGTCTCGATCGTGAGGCCAAACGGCATGCCGAGGACGATCGGCAGCCTCGTGCCGCGAAGCTTTCTTTTCAGCCCCGAAACGCGGTCGAGCCCGTTCGCGATCCACTTGCCCTCAGATAGGACGAACACGGTGTCATGGCCGCCGACACTGGCCACCGGAACGATCGGGACGCCGGAACGGATCGCCTGGCGTACGAACCCCTTTCGCCCGCCGAGGACAGCCTGATCGCGTTTGCGCCAGTTGCGCATCGCGTCGACGTCCCCGCCCGGCCAGATGATGACGTCGCACCCGGCGCTGAGCGCCGCGGTGACGCCGGGGCGGGAAGCTGGAATCACGCCGACCTGGCGGAAGTAGTCGCCGAGGCCGGGCGCGGCCATCAGAACATCGTGGGCGGTCGGATGAAGCACGCGCTCGCTGCCAAATCGCTCCCACCAGGCCGAGACGAGCGTCCACGCGTCCATCGTCAGCGAACCTCCCGAATGATTTCCGATCAGCAACGAGGTCTCGTCGGGCAGTCGGTCCCAACCGGACGTCTCCAGCCGGAAGTAGAACTTGTTGAGGGCATCCCAGACCGGCTTCTGAGCACGCATCAGTCTCTGGTTGGGACCGTCGAGGGCGTGTTCGGTGGCCGTGGCGGTGCGCTTGGCGATGAGGCCCTGGATCGGACTCTGGGGCTTGCGCTCGGCGCTCGCGGGCTTGGGCGTCGCGGTCGCCTCGAGCGCCGGCCGGCCATTGCCCTTGTGCTGCCGTACGCTCGGCTTCACGGGTGGTATTGACGTTGACATCGGTATCAACGTTACCAGCGCCGCCCTGGGAAGTCGAGCCAAATCCGTAGTTCCTTCGTGCCACATCCGTAGTTCTTTCGGGGGTCTTGACATCGACGTCATCGTCATGCGCACCGAGTACCCTTTCTTGGAATGGCATCGACCGCGCGAGACCCAAATGCCGTCGCCGGCGCAACCACGGGACGGCGGACGAAACCCACTGACGGAGCAACGCGCGAACGGCTCTTGGCAGCTGCGCGAGAGTCGTTCGCGGAACTCGGCTTCGCCTCGACCCGGGTCGCTGACATCGTCGCGCTGGCGGGCACGAGTCACGGAACTTTCTACACATACTTCGACGACAAGCGCGACGCCCTGTTGGCGCTGACCCAGGAGGCCGCGAGCGCGATCTATGGCGCCGCGGTCGCGCCGCTCGCAGGCAGCGAGCGACCGTCCCCGCGTGACGCGATCCGCGCCCGCCTGACGGTTTTCTTCCGCACCTACGGCGAGTGGTGGGACGTTGTTCGGACCTGGGATCACGCCAGCGCAATCCATCCCGAGGCCGAGGAGCTGCGGGGGCGGATCAGGACATCGATCGTCGAGCAGCTGGCCCAGCTGCTCGCACGCAACCCCGAGCTCAGACCCGTGGATGGAAGACTCGACCTAGAGATCGCGGCCATCGCGCTGACCGCGATGGTCGAGGAATTCGCGGGCCGCTGGTTCGCGCTCGGCCGCACACTGGGAACTACCGAGATCGATCAGCTGACGGCGCTGTGCGCCGGAGCCCTCTACGCAAGCGCAACGGCGGGCGCACAGGGGCCCTGAGCTACCGGGCCGCCGGCGCCGCACCGCTGCGTGACTGTCAGTGGACCTTCTGCCCCGCGTACACGTGAACGAAGTGCAGATAGTTATCGGCGATCTTTGACGCGGCCGCGTCTCGCTCGAGATCGCCTGAGAGGAACGCCTTCAGCGCGTCCCACCAGATCGAGCGGCCGATCGCGAAGCCGATGAAGCCGTCAATCGGCGCCGCCGCCTCGAGCCACTGCTCGACCTTGGCCGCCGAGGCGCCGCGCCCGAGCAGCACGCAGGCCACGCCCTCGCGGCCCTCGCCCGAGCGCGTCTGGCGGGCGAGCATCGCTGCATCCTCGCTCTCGTCGACGCCCTCGATCTTCCAGACGTCGACCTCGATCCCGGCGTTCTGAATGTCCTCGATCGCGCGTCGCATCAGCTCCGGTCGCAGCTCCGCGTCATAACGCTCGGTGTCGCCGCCGAGCTTCGAGAGCTGCTCGTCGGTGGCCGGCACGAGCAGCTCGAACAGGAACCTACGGTCGTGTTCGTGCAGCCAGTCGGCCAGCCGCTTGAGGCGTCCCAGCTGGCGCTCATTCAGCACCGGATCGTCCTCGGGGTTGTAGCGGACGAGCACCTTGGAGAAGTCCGGGTCGAACTTCTCGATGTGCGCGCCGAAGTCCTCGCCGTAATCGAAGTCGAACTCATTCTGACCAGACTTTTCGACCGGCATCGCCAACGTGAGCCCGTGCTCACGAGATCGTCGGGGGATATCCGAGCCGAACTGCTCATCGACGAGCACGCCGGCCGCGCCTGGCTCGGCGCCTCGCCTCACGGCCTCGAGGACGCCCTCGAAGATCAGACTCTTGGCGTCGGCGATCGTCTTGGTCTCTTCGGGGGTGGGGTCGCCCTCGATTCCGAACATCTTCTTCTGGAACGACCCGCGATGGTCGAACGCGAGGATGTAGAGCTTGCCGTTGTATCCCAAAACCATTTGAACCATCCTTGTTTTGCGGGGTCGGACGTTGAGGTCGGTGGCACGCGGTCAGCCGGCGAAGCCGAGCTGAAGCAGCTCGACGATCTCACTGATCAGCGGGATGCGCGGGTTGGTGCGCATGCTCGGATCGGTGAAGGCCGTCTTGGCAAGCCCCACCAGTGAGTCGTCGAATTCTGCACGCGCTATGCCCAGCTGGGCCAGGGAGGTGGGCTCGCCGACCTCGCCCAGCAGCTGCTGCACGCGATCGAACAGCCGCTCTCGCCGGTCGGATTCGGAGCTGCCTCCGATACCGAGGATCCAGGCGATCTGCGCGTACTTCTGGGGCGCGACGTAGGCGGAATAGCCGGGCGCGGGCATGAACTTGGTCGGCAGCGACGCGTTGTAACGCAGGACGTGGGGCAGGAAGATCGCGTTGGCGCGGCCGTGGGCGATGCCGAAGCGGGCGCCGACGGCGTGGGCCAGGGCATGGTTGAGGCCGACGAACGCGTTGGAGAACGCGAGCCCGGCGATCGTGGCGGCGTTGGCCATCGCCGACCGCGCTTGCAGGTCCGAGCCGTCGTGGTAGGCGCGTGGGAGCGCGTCGAGGATCAGGTTGACGGCCTGCATGCAAAACGCGTCGGTGTACGGCGAGGCGAAGATCGACACGGCCGCCTCCAGCGCGTGGGTGAGCGCATCGATCCCTGTGTCGGCGGTGATCTCCTGTGGCATCGAAAGGGTCAGGGTCGGATCGACGACGGCGACGTCGGGGACGAGCGAATAATCGACCAACGTGACCTTCTTGTCGCCGACGCTGACGACGGCGGCCGGGGAGACCTCCGAGCCCGTCCCGGCGGTCGTCGGCACCGCGACCAGCCGGATCGAGTGCTCGACCTGCGGGAACGACGCGATCCGCTTGCGCGCATCGAGGAACGGCAACGAGAGTTCGCGCAGACTCAGCTCTGGGCTCTCGTGGAACAGCCGCATCGCCTTGGCGGCATCCATCACCGAGCCTCCGCCGACGGCGATGATCACATCGGCATCCACTCGGCCGAGCTCCTCCACCCCGGCGCGAATCTGGGACTCGGTGGGCTCCGGCTCGACCGCGGAGAAGACGTGCACCGAATCGGTGAGCAGATAACCGCGCACCTGATCGGCGACTCCCCGGGCCTCGGACTGTCCGTCGGTCACGATCATCGGCCGGCGGGCGCCAAGCAACCTCAGGTTCTCCAGCGCACCGGGATTGAAGTATGTGTCCGACGGGACGCGGAACCACTGCGGGGGCGCCTGGCGGCGGGAGACGGCCTTGACGTTGAGCAGGTTTCGGTAATTGACGTTGTCGGTTGTGTTCGATCCCCCCCACGTGCCGCAGCCGAGCGAGAAGGTCGGCGGCATCGAGTTGTAGATGCCGCCCAACGCCCCGACCGCCGTGGGGGCGTTGACGAGGATCCGGCCGGTGCGGATCGCAAGCGCGAAACGATCGATGACGGAGTCGTCGGTGGCGTAGATGGCCGAGGTGTGGCCGAGCCCGTCGTGCTCGGTGACCAGCTCGCAGGCGGCGATCGCGTGCTCGACCGACGGTGAGCGAACGATGCCCAGCACCGGCATCAGCTTCTCGGCGATGAAGGGATGGGCCGCGAGCTCGTCGAGGTCGGCGGGCAGCGGCGCGAGCAGCACCTTGTCGGCGTCGCTGGCGTCAAAGCCGGCCAGTCCGGCCAGCGTCGAGCACGACTGGCCGAGCACGCTGAACTCGATCCGGCCGTCATCGCGGAACGACTTCTGCGCCAGCGCGCTGGTCTCATCGTCGCTCAGAAGCCGTGCACCCATCCGGCGGAATTCGTCGATCACGGCGTCATAGATCGCCTCGTCGATCACGCACGTCTGCTCCGCGGGGCAGATGACCGATGAGTCGAACGTCTTTGAGACCAGGATGTCGACCACCGCCATGCTCACGTCCGCACTCCCGTGCAGGTACACGGGCGCGTTGCCCGAGCCGACACTGAGGCAGGGCTTGCCGGCGGCGTTGGCGGCGGCAACCGCCTTCGGGCCGCCGGTCGTCCAGATGAAGTCGACGCCGGGATGGTGGAACAGGTACTGGGAGACGTCAAGCGACGGGTCCGGGATCACCTGGAGCGCGTTGGGAGGTAGCCCGACGGCTTCGCCCGCCTCCTGCAAAAGTTCCGCAGCGCGGCTCGCGCAGCGAGCGGCCCGAGCCGACGGTCTCATGATCAGCGCGTTCCGCGTCTTGGCCGCGACGATCGACTTGAACAGCGCGGTTGAGGTCGGATTCGTGATCGGCAGCAGCGCGAGCACCACGCCGATCGGCTCCGCGACGTACTGGATCGCGCGCTCGCGATCCTCCTCGATGATCCCGACCGACTTCTTGTCCTTGAGGTAGTCATACAGGAACTCTGTGGCGATGTAGTTCTTGATGACCTTGTCCTCGAGCACCCCGAACTGGGTCTCCTCCATGGCCAGTTCGGCAAGGTCGATCGCGTTCTCCAGCCCGGCAATGGTCATCGCCTTCACGATCCGGTCGACGGCCTCCTGGTCGAGGGCTCGTAGCGCAACGGCAGCGTCGCAGGCGCGCTGCACGTAGCCGTCCAACCGGCCGGCCCACTCTCCGCCGGTCTCAGCGGTCTCGGCGGTCTTGGCGGTCTCGGAGTCAGTCGCAGTGGCCATCGGTAGCTCCAGTTCGTACGCACGGGTCTGGTTGTGAGGGTCACTCACACGGACGGCCGAGTCTTTGGAGCCGGAACACCGGTGGCCCGCCGAGGGTTAGGGCGAGGCCAGTCTCAAATGCTACAGCGTCGCCGCAAGAGCGCCCGGAAACGTTGGGGAGAGGTTGCAACAGCCTGACGGGCGAGCCGCGCCCTCACGCCACCACGCGCTCGGACGCCAGTCGCTGGATCACCTCGAAGTACCGGCCAAGGTGCTGTGGACCAAGGAAGTGCTGCTGCACCCGGACCCGAGCGGCCGCTCCCATCCGGTCTGCGCGTTCTCGGTCGGCGAGCAGCCCTCCGACCGCCTCGCCCACCTTCTTGAGGTCACGTGGGTCCGAGATCAATAGACCCGATCGGCCGTCGTCGATCTGGTCCCGGATGCCGCCGATCCGGCTTGCGACGACCGGTCGCTCTTTCCACATCGCCTCGGCGACCGTCAGCCCGAAGCCCTCGGCGAGGCTCTTCTGGATAACCACGCTGGCAGCCCGTTGCACGGAATTGACGATCGCGGCGTTCTCCTCGCTGTCCTCCATCGGCAGCGACGCCAAATGGACGCGACGGCGCACCTCACCGGGCAGCTCGTGCCACGCGTCCACGACCGAAGCCAGCACCTGCGCACCCTCGGGATCGTCGGCGACCGCTTCCGTCGACGGACCGGCCAGCAGCAGATGCGCCCCGCTTCCAGGGTCGACGTGCTGGGCAAACGCGCCCACCACGCCCAGCGGGTCCTTGAGACCGTCCCAGCGCGAGACCTGCACGACCAGCCTGTCTTCGGGTCCGAGCGGCTCGTCCTCGACGATCGTCGCGGTGCGGTCGACGCGGCCCGGCGTGCCGTCCGAGCGCGTGAACGTCGCCGCGTGGGTGTCGTACTGGGGAACTATGCCCGCCTTCGAGAGGATCGCCCGCGACTGCTCGATGCTCTGATCCGCATTCTTCGGAGAGAAGGCGTCGATCGAGGGGTGGATCACCGTGATCCTCTCGCGGGGCAGACCCTCCCATGCAAACCCGCCGCGCGAGAACACGAATCGGTGAGCTTCGACCACGTATCCGCGCAGGAAGCTCCAAGCATCACGAGCGTAGTCGTTCGCACTGTCGAGACCGACATGGCAGCGCCAGATCACCGTCGCCCCCGTCCGCCGCACCGACTGCGCGAGACCGGCGGTTTGGGGATCATGGAGGATCACGACGTCCTCTGGATGCACGAGCTCGACCAGCTCGGCCGCGTTGGCGATCAGGGTCCGGTCGTAGATCTCGTGCTCGGCGGCGCCCAGCGGACCACCGTCTCCTGCGAATCCGTGCAGGCGATTGTGAATGCGCTTGGTGAGCAGGAAGAACTCGGGATCCCCGGAGATGACCGCCCATCGGGCGTCGACGCCGAGGCCTCGGCAATATCCGAGCAGAGGCCGCAGCATCTCGGCGACGCCGCCGCCGGTCGCAGTCGAGTTCACGTTCCAGACGACGCGGCCGTGGAGCCCGCGAGCGGCGTCGGCGATCAGGTAGCGCAACGCCTCGAACTCCCCTACCGAGAGCACCGACTCGAAGCGCAGGGGATCCATCGCCTCGACATTCACATGTTGCAAGGCCGCCATATTTCCTCTCCTCAGGGTTAACCGCTGACGCGCACCGTTGAGGTCACGCCGGCACCGGCCGAGCGCTGGAACCGGAAAAACATTGGCCGCCGAGGGTCAGGGCAAAGCCGATACCGATGCTACACCCCGCCGCGATGGTCGCTCTGGTTTATTAAGTTGGGGCCGCGCTCACATAGGCGCGTCCAATAGGAGTACTGTCGCTTGTGGGCTGGCCCTGCGGCCAGCATTCCTTCGCCTTAGCCTGACTGCCGCCTTGTACGTGAAAGCGTCTCGCGGCACGGAGCGGGGCCACTGTTTGCGACTGCGGGGCAATGCCTACTCGTTCGGGAACCTCTGCCGTTCTCAACACCTCTGTCGGTTCTTCCTGTTCGGGCAACCTGCCGTCTCTTCCAAGGAGCCCAATATGTCAGTCGTCCAGTCAACCGCCTACGACGCGCCGGGCGCGTCGGGCAGCCCGGTGTCACTCAGGGAGCGCTACGACAATTTCATCGGTGGTGAGTGGGTCGCTCCGACAACAGGGGAGTATCGAGGGAACGTCACTCCGTCGACGGGCGAGGTGTTCTGCGAGGTCGCGCAGTCGGGTGCGCAGGACATCGAGCTGGCCCTCGACGCCGCCCACGCGGCCAAGGACGAATGGGCTCAACGATCCCCCGCCGAGCGTGCGGCCGTCTTGAATGACATTGCCGATGCGATCGACGAGAACGCTGAGATGCTCGCCGTAGCGGAGAGTTACGAGAATGGCAAGCCGGTGCGCGAGACGCTCGCGGCCGACATCCCGCTTGCGGCCGATCACTTCCGGTACTTCGCCGCGGCGGTGCGTGCCGAGGAGGGCCGGATCTCCGAGGTCGACGACCAGACCTACGCCTACCACTTCCAGGAGCCACTCGGCGTCGTGGGTCAGATCATTCCGTTCAACTTCCCGCTGCTGATGGCTGCGTGGAAGATCGCTCCCGCGCTGGCGGCCGGCAACTGCACGGTGCTCAAGCCAGCCAGTCCGACTCCGTGGTCGATTCTGAAACTCGCCGAGCTTATCGGCGCGATCGTCCCGCCGGGCGTGCTGAACATCGTGAACGGTCCGGGCGCGGAGATCGGCAAGGCGCTGGCCTCGAACAAGCGGATCGCAAAGGTCTCGTTTACCGGCGAGACGGTGACGGGACGGCTGATCATGAGCTACGCCGCGCAGAACCTGATCCCGTCGACGACGGAGCTCGGTGGCAAGTCGCCGAACATCTTCTTCGAGGATGTCATGGCGGCCGACGACGCGTTCCTTGACAAGGCGATCGAAGGTCTCGTCCTGTACGCCTTCAATAAGGGCGAGGTGTGCACGTGCCCGTCGCGGGCGCTGATCCAGGAATCCATTTACGACAAGTTCATGGAGCGCTGCCTGGAGCGCATCGCCGCGGTCAAACAGGGCAACCCGCTCGATCGCGAGACAATGATTGGCCCGCAGGTCTCCAGCGCGCAGCTCGAGAAAATCGAGAGCTACGTCAAGATCGGTCTCGATGAAGGCGCCGAGTTGCTGATCGGCGGACATCGCCCCGAGCTGGACGACAGCCTGGCCGGTGGTTACTACTTCGAGCCGACCGTGTTGAAGGGACACAACAAGATGCGGGTGTTCCAGGAGGAGATCTTCGGCCCGGTGCTCGCCGTGACGACGTTCAAGGACGAGGCCGAGGCTCTGGAGATCGCCAACGACACGTTGTACGGCCTCGGCGCCGGCGTGTGGACCCGCGACGGAAGCCGCGCGTTCCGGATGGGCCGCGCGATCAAAGCCGGACGCGTGTGGACCAACTGCTACCACCACTACCCGGCGCACGCCGCGTTCGGCGGCTACAAGAGTTCCGGGGTCGGGCGTGAGAACCACCGGATGATGCTCGACCACTACTCGCAGACCAAGTGCCTGCTGGTCAGCTACGACCCCAATCCCATGGGCTTCTTCTGATCATGGACCGACCCTCTCGCGCGGTGCAAGAGACGGCGGCGGCAGTAGTCGCAACCCCGGCGGCCCTCGAGGTGATTCGTTGCCTTGAGGCCGCCCACGGGCCGCTCATGTTCTTCCAATCCGGGGGATGCTGTGATGGCACCTCCCCGATCTGCCTGAAGGACGGCGAGCTTCCGGCAGGGCCCCACGATGTCTGCCTGGGGCACATTGGCGGCTCTCCGTTCTATATCGACTCGGACCAGTACGAGCGCTGGGGGAGCCCGCGCTTTCTGATCGACGTCTCATCGGGCGCCGCCGAGGGCTTCTCGCTCGAGGGCCTGGAGGGTGTGCATTTCGTGTCTCGCTCACCGTGAGAGTCGGCCGCGCGGCTCGGCGCGGCGTAGCATCGTCGTCGTGGCCGTGCAGGTCCGCGACAACCCAGGCGAGCAGCGTTACGAAGCCGTGGTAGACGGCGAGTTGGCGGGCTTTGTCGCCTACCGCGCGCAGCCAGGACTGATCGCATTCACGCACACGGAGGTTGAGGATGCGTTCGAGGGACATGGGATCGGATCGATGCTCATACGCCAAGCGCTCGACGATGCCCGTCAGCGAGGCCTTGAGGTTCTCCCGTTCTGTCCGTTCGTGAATTCATTCATCGCCGAGCATCGCGAGTTCGTGGATTTGGTCCCAGGATCACGAAGGGAGGAATTCGGTTTATGAGAAAGACCTACGCCGGCAAGGAAGTGGATGTGAGCTTCGATCCCGAGGTATGTATCCACGCCGCGAATTGTGTCCGCGGGCTGCCCGCGGTGTTCGATACCAAGCGCAGGCCGTGGATCGTGCCCGACGCCGCTTCGGCTGACGAGGTTGTGGCGCAGGTCGGGCGATGCCCGTCTGGCGCACTGCAGGCGAAGCGTCACATCTGATCTCAACCGTGATCGCCGGGGCGTTGCTGTTTGCGGAGCCGTCGTAAGCTGCGCCGCACATGGAGCGCGTCGGAGTCCTGGTCCACCCAACCCGCCCGGTGCAGAAAGCCGTGGAGATCGTCCAGCACTGGACGGAGGACCGCGAGCGCGGGCTGATAAGCGACAGCCCGCGCGTGGTCGCCAGAGGCAACCAGGAGCGAGCCGGCTCAGATCGTCTTGATTAGCCCGCCATCGATGACGTAGTTGACGCCCGTGGTGTTGGCTGAGCGCTCGGAGGCCAGCATCACAACCAGTGTCGCGACCTCCTCAGGCGTCGTGAAGCGCCGCGTGGCAATGCTTGCCGCTGCTGTCTCGCGGACTGTGTTGGCATCGGCGCCGGTGGCCTTTGCAACCGTTTCGGCCACGCCGTGCTCGCCGAGCCAGAGGTCGGTGCTTACCTGTCCGGGCGAGACGCAGTTCACACGTATCCCGCGCGGCCCGAATTCTTGCGCCAGCGACTTGCTCAGGTTCACCACCGCGGCCTTGGCGGCGCCGTAGTCGATCGTCGCGGCGTCGGGCTGAAAGAACGAGTTGACCGAGGCGACGTTGACGATCGCTCCGCAACTGCGCTCGAGCATCGGCACCAGCGCGGCCCGGGTGGCGCGCAGACCGGTGAAGAAGTTCATCTGCATCGCCCACTCGAACTCCTCGTCGCTGGTGCCGAGAAACCCCTCCAGGCGGATGCGCACGGCGCCGACGTTGTTGACCAGCACATCAAGCCGGCCGTGCTCGTCGATCGCACGCGCGACCAGGCTCGCCGGCCCGTCCGGCGACGCCAGGTCCACCGGTACCGCGGTCACGCGGTCCAAGCCGTCGAGATTGTCGGTGGTGCGCGACCCGGCGACTACATACGCGCCCTCCTCCAAGAGCGCCTTTGTGACGGCCATGCCGATGCCCTTGTTCGCTCCGGTGACGACGGCGACTTTGTCTACGAGCTGAAGATCCATGATTGGTCCTTTTCGACGCATTGAAGCCGATGTTTCGCGGCGCGCGCCGCGCCGGGAAGGTTTCCACGGCGTGGCGGCGTCATTGGAATTGGACACCTTCTACTACGACCAGTCGTAGACGGTCGATCTCTCCACATCGATATAGGAGCTCTCCCAATGATGAAGCCCGCACCACTCACCGTCACGCGAACGCTCGGCGCCATCGCGCTGCTTCTGATCGGCGGCATTCACTATCAGCAGTACCGCTACGCGTTCTACTCGGTGGTCCCGACGATCGGCCCGTTGTTCCTCGCGAACTTCATCGGCGCGACGGCACTGGGGCTGTTCCTCCTCCTGCCGGGAAAATCCAGGCTCGGGCGCCTCCGCAACCTGCTCGACCAGCTGGCGGCGCTCGCCGGCGTGGGCCTCGCCGCGAGCGGGCTCGCCGCGCTGCTGATCAGCGAGCACACGCCCCTGTTCGGATTCATGGAATACGGCTACCGGTTCGTGATCGTCCTCACGATTACATCCGAGGCCGTGGCTATCGCACTGCTGACGCTGTTCCTGGTCCGTTCCCGCTCCGGCGCGCACCGACGCGGAGCGGCACTCACGCAGAAGCCCGAACGCCGGTCGCAAATCGGGCCATCGCCTCGCGGCACTCGCGCGGGGTGATCACGCCACCGCCTCGCGGATGAGAGCACCAAGGACGCCGCGCCCGGCAGGATCATCGGCCGTGCTCGGGGCCACCGCGACGTGGTCGGCACCGGCTCGGCGGTACGCGGCGATCCGCGCTGCGATCTCGACCGCGCTGCCGACCGCGGCGACCTGCGCGGTCATGTCAACGGGTATCGCGTCCGCGAGTTCCTGACGCCGCGCCCCGTGGGCGCGCGCCCGGTCAACGAGCGCGCCATACCCGAGCTCGGCGAACATCTCGCCGTAGCCGGGCGCCCCGACGTACGCGGCGAGCTGGCCCGCGAGCTGCGCCAGTCCCGCCTCGCCAGGGTCAAGCGCGGCTGGGACCCAGACTGCAAGGCGCGGCCGGCCACGCCGGCCCGCGGCGGCCGCTTCCTGATCGATCCGCGTCCGCACCTTGGCGACGTGCTCGGGCGTGACGAGGTTGAGGACCAGCTCGTCGGCGTGACGTGCCGCGACACGTGTCATCGCCGGTCCGAACGCCGCCACGCTGATCGATGCGTCGGGCTGGGCGCGGCGGAGCCTGAAGCCGTGTGCGCGCACGTGCATGCCGTCGATGTCGGCACGATGGCCGTCGAGGATCGCGCGCAGCGCGCGCAGCGTCTCCTCCATCCGCGGCGCGAGCCCGGTCCACGGCCGGTCGTGCCAGCCGGTGACGATCGCCGGGCTCGACGCGCCGAGCGCGACGTCGACCGGACGGCCGATCAGCGTCGCGACGGAGGCGACGCCGAGGGCGATCGCGACGGGGCTCCGGACGCCGACAGCGAGCGGTCCGATCTTCAGCCGGGCCCGCCGGGTCCGCAGGCCGATCGCGGTGGCCAGGGCGAACGCGTCGAACGAGACCAGCTCTCCGACCCAGATGGTCTCGATCCCGGCCTGCTCAGCGGCAACCGCGATCTCGACCGCCTCCTCGTCAGGCCGGTCGAGCCAGAACGGCATCACGACACCGAGCACACCGTCTCCCAATCGCTGTCCAATCTCACTGGCCCCTCCAAAATAAGAAAACCCCGCATCTGCGAGGCTTCCTTAGTCGGGGCGCCCGGATTTGAACCGGGGACCTCGCCGACCCGAACGGCGCGCGCTACCAGGCTGCGCCACGCCCCGATTGGGGCATTGTCCCACAGGACCGGCAGCGAACGGCGCCCCGCTCAGGGGTGAGTCAGCTTGCCGAGCAGCTTGGTCGGGTCGGGCACCTGCACGCCGGGCACCTTGATCTGTGGCACCTGGACCTTCGGCAGCTGCGGGATCGTCACGGTCGGCAGCTTCGGCAGCGGCAGGCCGGTCTTTAGCGTCGGCAGTTTCGGGGCGGGGAGCGTGACGCGCGGTAGCGAGGGGGTCGTCACCCCGCCCTGGGAGGCGCCGCCATTCGCGGTCGACCCGCCGGAGCTGCTCCCGCCACCGCCACCGCCGCCACCGCTGCTCTGGGCGGTCGGCGCCGACGCGGAACCTGAGCCACCGCCACTCGATGGCGTCGTCGCACCGGAGCCGGATCCGGATCCGGTGCTCGCGCCGGAGCCGCTACCCGACCCGTTCGCGCCGGAGCCCCCGGTGGACCCACCCGTCCGCTGGGCGTGGCCCGTCTGGCCGCGCGATCCGCGCACGCTCGAGCTCGCGATGTGGGCGGCCGCCGGCGTCCCTGCACTGACCCGCGCCGTCGTGGCCGCCGGCCGCGACACACTCCCACGACTACCGACGGCGCCCGTGACCACGCCGGAGCCGATGCCGGCCACCGCGATCGCCGCCGCGGCGGCTGCGGCGCGGCCGAACCCGGCCGCGGGTCCGGTCGGATCGCCGAGACGCGCCACCGTCTGCGCGCCCTGGAACACGTTCCAAGAATGCGACGTGGCGGCGTCCTCGCTGCCGCCGTTCGACCGGCGCCAGCGCAACCACGGGAAGGGCAGCAGCGCCGCGATCTTGCCGGCGAGCGTCTTCGGCGCCTTGAAGAACGACTCGTCCACGCCCGCCATCCGCGCCTCGCGCCGGCACGGCTGGCAGTGGGCGAGGTGCCGGGCGAGCTGGCGGCGCTCGCGCACGCCGAGCTTCAGGAGCGAGCGGTTCTCCTCGCCGCCGATCAGCAGCTGCACGTGATCGCAGCGGCGCCCGCTGACGAGCTCGTCGTATTCCTCGCTCAGCCGCTTGCGGGCGCGGAACAGGGTGCTCTCGACCATCGGACGGGACATCCCCAGACGCTCGCCGATCTGGCTGTAGGAAAGCCCCTCCAGCTCGCGCATCACGATGACCTTGTGGTGGCTCTCTGACAGGCCATGGAAGGCGCCCTTGAGATCGGACAGCGACTGCTTGTGCGCCATCGCCGCGTCGGGGCCCGGACGCCAGGATTCGATCTCCGCCTCCGAGCTCTCGTCGGGCTCCAGAGGCACCTCGCGCAAGCGCTTCGCGCGGCGGAACTCGTCGATGCACGCGTTCTTGGCGATCTCGTAGATCCAGGGCTTGAAGGCGATCGGGCGCTCGGTCTCGCGCAGGCGGCGTAGAGCGGAGATGAACACCTCCTGAGCGATGTCCTCGGCGCGGCCGTGATCGCCGGCCATGCCGTAGATGTAGGAGGAGATCCGGCTCCGGTAGCGCGAGTAGAGCTCCTCGAAAGCGCGATCGCTGCCCTGTCTTACGGCAGCGACAAGCTCGTGCTCATTGCACAAGAAATTGGGTTGCGTCACGCTCGGCGCCAGTGACATGAACGACTCGTCCTCCCCGGGGGTATTCCCTTACCGGACGATTCCTGAACATTATCGTTTATTTGAGGTTTGTCTAGTCGATTGTTTCCCGGTCAACGCACGCTCTAAGCACTCGAAACCAACTCCGGGGCATTGAGAGCGTCCGCTGTTATCGGCATACTTGTGGACATGTAGTGAACGGCAAAGGAGGAATAGGACCGATGGCCAATCACCTGACGCCCAGTGAGCTCGCGCGCGAGTCCGGCATGGAACGCCGAGACGTGATCGTCAAATGCGTCGAGTTGGGCGTCCCGATCTTCAACGGTCGGATCGACAAAACCCTCTTCCTCACCTGTCTGGGCGAGCTCTCCGGCACCGCGCCGAAGGCACAGCCGCAGGTCGCCAGCGCGTAGAGGTCGTTATGGGGCCCGGCTGATGCCGGGCCTGTTTGGGCTTAGGAAGGACACTCGCGGGGGTGTCCGGTCGGGCTGTGGTGCCCGCTACTCCTGAGCCGACTGACGCAGCAGCGTCGAGGTCGTCTGCTCGAGAATCTTGCGCCAGGCGCGCGTCTTCTCACGCTCGGCCTCGAAGTGCTTGACCACCTTGCGGACCCGCGTGGCCGAGATCTCGATCCCGTGGCGCGCGCAGATCCGCTTGAAGCGCGTGTAGTCCTGCGCCAGCTTGAGCGTCACCGACTGGAAGCCATGGCGGGCGATGTCGACGCGAGAGCTGTAGTTCATGATGCTCGTCTGGAACATCAGCTCGTCGTTCGGCTCGGGCTCGATCAGGATGATGTCGACGCCCGGATAGCGGTCCTCCCACCTACGCGCGAGCTCGTGCAGCCGCTGGTAGGCGAGCAGCTTGAACGATTGGTAGCCGATCTGTGGGAAGCCCATGTCCGACACGCGGCGCACCCGCGATCCGGTGATCGTCGGGATCTTGCGCTCGAAGTCGTTGACGTAGGGCACCAGCGGGTTCACCACGACGATGAACTTCGCGCCCGCCTCGACAGCGATGTCCAGATTGGTCGTCGACAGGATCCCGCCGTCGATCAGCTCGCGATCCTTGACCTTGACCGGCCGGTAGATCATCGGCAGCGCTGTCGAGGCGCTGACGGCCTTCGAGATCGGCACGTCATCCCAGTCCTCGGCCCCGAACACGATCCGCTCGCAGGTGTCGAGGTCGGTGGAGGCAAGGTAGAGCTCGTTCGGGAGCAACCGGAAGTCATCGGTGCGATCCGGGTCGGACAGGATCGTGCGCACATATCGCTCGATCCCCTCGCCCGAATAGAGCCCCGACGGCAGCGCCTCGGCCAGGCCGACCACCACGTCGACGGCCGACAGCTGGCCGAGGTCACGAACGAGGTTTCGCACCAGCCGCGTGACGCGCAGCGGCAACATCGCCCCCCGGGTCAAGAACTCGCGGTAGTTCGGCCTGAGCAGGGAGCTGATGCGCGCGTCGGGGAACGGCGTCGGCACCTGCTGGACGATCACCCGCATCATCTCCTCGGGGGTGACGCCGTTCGCCACCGCCGCCGCGACAAACGCCCCGGCGCTCGTCCCGACATACACGTCGAACTCGTTCACGGTCCGGTTGACCGACAGCAGATCGAGCGCCCGCAGCGCCCCGATCTCGTACACGCCGCCCGTGAAGCCGCCTCCGCCGAGGACGAGCGCGGACTTCGACCGCTTCGGTCGGCGTCTTGAGGTGGAATCTCGCGAGGAGGGCCCCGAGGAGCGGTCCGTCGCCCCGGCATCGAGCTTGACAACCTTGCCCATTCGGCCCGATTGTAGGGCGCCCTTCGTTTCAACCGGCGAAGCTTTTGCCGCTCTAACCGGTTAGAACTCCCTGATGCGCCGTCCATTCGTCCTGCTCGCAACGGCCTTTTGCCTGTTCGGGGCGATACCGGCAGTAGCTTCAGCGTCCGCCCTGACGCGCTTTCATCGTTCGCTCGCCCGAGCGCTCAGTAAGGCCGGCGGCTCGAGCGGCGCCTACGTCCTTGACCTGACCACCCGCCAATCGCTGTTCGCCTCCTCCCCCGGAACGATGCGCCTTCCGGCATCGGTCGAGAAGCTCTACACGACGACAGCCGCGCTGCAGCGGTTCGGCGCCGACACGAGGCTCGCCACCGGCGTGCTCGGCGTGGGATCCGTTGGCGCCGGCGGCACGTTCACCGGAACGCTGTACCTCCGCGGCGGCGGCGACCCGACCTTCGGCTCGGCCAACTACGACCGCTCGTTCTACGGCACCGGGGCGACGATGCGACAGCTCGTCTCGAATCTCGTCCACGCCACCGGGATCACCGCGGTCCGCGGCCGGATCGTTGGCGACGAGACGATCTTCGACTCCCGGCGCGGCACCCCCGCGACCGCATACCAGCCGAGCCCGTACGTCGAGGGACTGCTCAGTGGCCTCGCCTACGACCGTGGCTATACCGACGCGAGCGACTCGACGTTCCAAAGCCGGCCGGCGCTGTTCGCCGCCCAGCAGTTCGCCTCGGCGCTGAAGAACGCTGGGGTCAGGGTCCCCCGCAGGACCCCGATCTTCACCGCGGCCACCCCCAGCGCCGCGCAGTCGCTGGCCATCGTCCACTCGCCGCGGATGGCCACGCTGATCAGGCTAACCAACGCGCCGTCGGACAACTTCTTCGCCGAGATGCTGCTCAAGGGGATCGGCGCGAGCTTCGGCGGGTCGGGCTCGACGGCCGCCGGAGCCGGGGTGGTTCGCCGCCAGATGGCCTCGAGCTTCGGCATCCATCCCCGCCTCAACGACGGCTCGGGTCTTTCGCGCCGCGACGGCACCAGCCCGCGCCAGGTCGTCACGCTGCTGCGGATGATGGCGAGCGACAGCGCCTTCACCAACTCGCTCGCGGTCGCCGGCGTGTCGGGCACGATGCGGTACGAGGACCAGGGCACGGCCGCCGCCGGCAACTGCCGCGGCAAGACCGGCAGCCTGCACGACGTCGCCAACATGGTCGGCTACTGCACCGCGAAGGACGGGCACCAGCTTGCGTTCGCCTTCCTGATGAACTCGGTCGACCCGGTCATCGGGCACGCGATCGAGGATCAGATGGCGGTCACGCTGGCGAAGTTCAGCGGTTGAGGGTCGCCTCCGCCTCCATCACCTGCCTGAGGTTCTCGCAGTAGCTGTTGAAATTGCGCCTCAGCACCGGCCGCAGCAGGGGTTGGAGCACGCGCAGCATCCCGCGGGGCTGACCGTGGACCCGGAAGCGCATGCGCGTCCCGTCACCGACCGCCTCGAACCTGAGCTCCGCATCGATCGGCGGGCCCTCCACCACATGCAGGTCGAACGCCCTCGGCGGCTCGTAGCGGATCACCTCGACCAGCTCGGCGAACTCCTTGCCGCGCGGACCGCGATGTACCTCGCGGATCCGCGTCCCGAGCCGCATCGGGCCCTCGCTCTCCTGCACGGCCGAGACCGTGCTCGTCTGCCAGCTCTCGAGCTTGGCCGGGTCGGTCACGTACGCGAACACGTCGTCCGGAGACCGCGCGATCTGCTGTCTCCACCGTGAAGTCGATCATCCTCCGGTCCTTTCTCTGAGCGCCTCCCACCAGACCTCGAATGCAGCTTTGCGCCATTCGGGCCCGGTGTCGAGGCCGGCGAACACGCGAGCCAGGAACGGGCCCGCCATCAGGTCGACCGCACCGTCGGGGTCGATGTCGGCGCGGATGTCGCCGCGCGCCTTCCCCCGCTCGACAATTTGCTTCACCGTCGCGCGCCGCGGCAGCAGGATGCTGTGCCGGAACGCCTCGATCAGCTCGGGATGGCGCTGCTGCTCGGCGATCAGGCCCCCGATCAGGCTCACGTAGCCAGCCCCGTCCGCGGGCAGGCCCTGCTCGACCGAGCGCCACAGCTCGGCCCGCGTGTCGCCGAGGTCGGGCGGCTCGAGCCGTGGGAGCTCGCGCGAGATAGCGCTCGCGACAAGCTCCGACTTGTCGCGGAACCGCCGGTAGATCGCCGGCTTGCCGACCCCGGCGCGCCTGGCCACCGCCTCCATGCTCATCCCGGCAAACCCCAACTCGGTCACGAGCGCGCGGGTCGCCTTGGCAATCGCGTCGTCGACGCTGCGATCGAGAGGTCTCGCCACCGGGCAAAGATAACGTTACCGTCACGTAACTTCAACCTGCCCATCACGGTCAGGGCAGTAGCTCGCGCAGCCCGTCCTCGTCCACCACGGGCACCCCGAGCCGCTCGGCGTTGGCGAGCTTCGATCCCGGGCTGTCCCCGGCGACCAGGTACGAGGTCTTCTTCGAGACCGAGCCGGTGACCTTGCCGCCGGCGGCCACGATCCGCTCGGTGGCCTCCTCGCGGGTCAAGTTGAGCAGCGTGCCCGTCAGCACGAACGTCTTGCCGGCGAGCGGCCCCTCTCCCGGCGGGGGTCCCTCCTCCTCCAGCTTCAGCCCTAGAGATTTGAGGTCGGCCAGCAGTTCGCGCATCCGCGGGTCAGCGAGCTGCTCGTGGATCACCTGGGCCATCTTCGGGCCGACGCCCTGCGTCTCCTCGATCTGCTCCGGCGTCGCCGCGAGCAGTGCATCCAGGGTCCGGAACTGCTGGGCCAGGTTCCGGCCGGTGACGTAACCGACCTCCTCGATTCCCACCCCGAACAGGACACGTCCGAACGGCTGGTCCTTGGAGGCCTCGATCGCCCCCACGAGCTTGCCTGCCGAAACCTCGCCGAAGCCCGGCTGCTCGGCGATCTGCTCGGCCGTGAGCCGGTAGAAGTCCCCGGCGGTCCGGACCCAGCCGAGGTCCATGAACAGCGTGACCAGCTTCTCGCCGAGGCCGTCGATGTCCATCACGGCGGCGAAGCTGGTCAGCAGCTGCCAGCGGCGACCGGGACAGTCGCGGTTGGGGCAGCGCGTGAATACGGCGTCCTGCGGCTTGATCGTCGGGGTGTTGCACACCGGGCAGCGCTCGGGCGCGACGGTCACCGGCGGGCGCTTCTTCTGCTCCACCACGTGCGGCGCTGGAGACAGGACCTGCGGAATCACATCGCCGGCGCGGAGCACGATCACGTCCTCGCCGGCACGGATGTCCTTGCGCACGACGTCTTCCTCGTTGTGCAGCGTGGCCATCTTGATCGTCACCCCCGCGACGCCCACCGGCTCGAGCTCGGCATACGGGTGCAGGTCGCCGAACTTGCCCGGGTTCCAGTGGACGGCCAGCAGCTTGGTGACCGCGGTCGTGGGCGGGAATTTCCACGCGATCGCCCAGCGCGGCTCCCGGCCGACGACGCCGAGACGCCGCTGCAGCGCGACCTCGTTGACCTTGACCACCACGCCGTCGATCTCGAAGTCGAGCGAGCCTCGCCGCTCCTCCCAGGAGCGGCACCGCTTCACGACCTCGTCCTCGCTCGTCAGCTTGGCCACGTCCGGATGGACCGGGAAGCGGTGCTCGCGCAGCCACTCAAGCGCGTCCCAGTGGGCGGAGAAGCTGATGCCCTCCGTGGCCCCGACCTGGTAGGCCCAGAACGACAGCGGCCGGTCGGCGGCGAGCTTCGGGTCGAGCTGGCGGATCGTGCCGGCGGCCGAGTTGCGCGGGTTCATGAACGTCGACAGCCCCGCCTCCGCGCGGCGCTCATTGAGCTTGGCGAAGTCCGGCAGTGACATGTACACCTCGCCGCGCACCTCGATCATCGCCGGCGGCCCGTCCATCTCGATCCGCAGCGGGATCGAGGGCATCGTGCGCAGGTTGTGGGTGACGTCTTCGCCGATCTCCCCGTTGCCGCGCGTGGCGCCGCGCTCGAACACGCCGTCGCGGTAGATCAGTGAGATCGCCAGGCCGTCGATCTTCGGCTCGGCCACGTACTCGAATTCCGGATCCTCGATCCCCTCGCGGGCCAGGTGGTTGCGCATGCGGGCGATCCACGCCCGGAGCTCGTCGGCGCTCCGCGCGTTGGCGAGCGACAGCATCGCCTGCGGGTGGCGCACCTTCTCGAGATCGCTGACCGGTTCCCCGCCGGTCCGCTGGGTGGGCGAGTCCGGCGTGACGAGCTCCGGGTGCTCGGCCTCGATCGCCCGCAGCTCGTCGATGAGATTGTCGTACTCCTCGTCCCCGACCTCAGGGTCGTCGAGGACGTAGTAACGGTAGCCGTGGTGGTCGAGGATCCGTCGGAGCTCAGCGGCCCGCTCCTCGGGACTCACCCCTCCACCTCGGTCGCCGCCCCCACCTCACCGGCCGCTGGGGCGATCAGCCGGGCCAGGTCGTAGCGCTGCAATGCGTCGAGACCCTCGCGGTCGGTGAGATCGAAGTGGATCGGGGTGACGGCGATCTTGCCCTGCGCGATCGCGGCCAGGTCGGTGCCCACCTCGTCGCGCTCATAGCTCGCATCCCCGTAGATCCGGTACAGCCGCCGGCCGCCCGCTCCCTCGTCCACCAGCGCCAGCTCGTCTCGGTAGACGCGCTTGCCCAGCGCCGCCACCTCGACCCCGGCCGGGCGCCCGCCCGGGACGTTGATGTTGAGCAGCGTGCCCGAGGGCAGCGGCACGTCCTTGAGCTCGGCCACGAGCCGGGCCGTGAACGCGGCTGCGATCGAGAAATCGAACCCGCTGCCCTGGCGGAAGTCGAACTCGAGCGCCGCCGACTGCTGCGAGACAGCGATGCCCGGCAGCCCGAGCACGATCGCCTCGAGCGCGGCCGCCACGGTGCCCGAATAGGTGATGTCGTCACCCAGGTTGGAGCCGTGGTTGATCCCCGAGACGACCAGCTCGGCCTCGAACCCCTTGATCAGCCCGAGCCGGGCCAGCCGCACGCAGTCGACCGGCGTTCCATCGGTGGCGTAGCCGACCGTCCCGTCCTTGAATTCGATCTCCTCCACCCACAGTGGCCGCCGCGTCGTGATCGACCGCGCCATCGCCGAGCGATTGCCGTCGGGGGCCACCACGGCCAGGTCGATCCCGGGGAGCTTCAACAGCTCCTGGCGCATCGCCTGCAGCCCAGCCGCCTCGATCCCGTCGTCGTTGGTGAGCAGCACACGCACTTCAGGCTGATGCTATCCGGGGATGCGGCGCCGGCGCCGGCGCTGCGGCTCGGACGCCGGCGCCGGCGCTGCGGCTCGGACGCTGATCGCTATAGGGCGAGCGCGCGGGCGATCGTAACCGCGACAGCGACCCGTTCCTCGGTCAGCCGCCGCCACGTGAACCTGATCACGCGGTAGCCGGCGAGGATGTGCGCGGCGTCACGCTTGCGGTCGCGCTCGAACGCGAGTCGATGGCCATGGAACTGAAAGCCGTCGACCTCGACGATCAGCCGCTGCTCAGGCCACACGAAGTCGGCCTCGTAGCCGGCGATCGTGCGGTCGGTGAGCGGGGCCGGGAGCCCGGCCTCCCGGATCAGGAGCTTCATCTGGCGCTCGGCCTCGCTGCGCGAGAGCGCCGGTCCACGTTCGCGGTCGAGCTCGGTCCCGAGGGCGCGCACGCCGGAGCGGCGAGGGTGGCGGGCGAGGATCGTCCGGATCTGGCCCTCTGAGGTCAGCCCGAGCGCATACGACTCGGCGATCGCACGCTCGAGCTCGTCGCCGCGGGCCTGCGAGGCGAAGTCCAGCAGCGCCCGGGCCGGCGAGGTCACGGGGATGCCGTTCCTGATCCGGCGCTCGTCGGCGGGGAGGTGGGCGACGCGGTGGATGCGGATGCCGGTCCGGGAGCGCCGGCTCTTACCCACCGCGTGATGTCGACCCCGTCCGCAGCCGCGCCGGCGAGGCCCCAGAGCGCCGCGGCGGATCGGTGGCTGACGACTGCCGATCGCCAATGCCAGAGCCGGCGGCGAACTCCCGCGCGCCGGGCTGCCAGATTCCGCGGGCCGGCCAGGTAAACCCCGTGGTGCACGCGATGGAGGACGCCTTCCGGCATCGCCTGCCGATGGCCTCGCTGAATCCCAACGCCGGCGGCGGTCAGCTGACCGGTGGTAATGAGTCAGCGTCAGCTGCTGCCCCGCGATCCACCCGGCAGGCGATCGCCTCCTCCGCTCCGACCACGAGACCCAATAACGTCGAAAATTGCCTCCGTTGCGGATCAACGCTGGCTGACTTCGGGTCTGACGAGGACAGTCTTAGACCTCGATCGCAGCGCCGGCGCCGACGTACTTGTTGCGATGTTTCTCACGCCGGGCGAATCCCATGCCCTTAAGAGATCCCGGCGCACCCAAAATCGCCCCCCCGCACCCAAAATCGCCCCCCCGCACCCAAAATCGCCCCCTCCAGCAAAAGCATCACCCGGTGGTAGCGTTCGCGGCGTGCGGGTCCGGGGCCTCGTATCCACAGCGGCAGCGCTGGCCATCGCGCTTCTGAGCGCGACCGCCGCCCACGCGACCGGGTGGTCCGTGATGAGCGTGCCGCCACCGGCCGCCGGTCAGGGGGCTTTCAGCGGCGTGTCATGCCCGTCGGCGCATGCATGCACGGCCGTCGGTGGCACGGAACCGGCCGGCCCAACGCTTCCGCTCACGGAAGGCTGGAACGGCAGCGCGTGGTCGCTCGAGGCGAACCCGGTGGCCGGCTCGGTGGGCGCACTGCTGTACGGCGTCTCGTGCCCGGTGCCCGACGACTGTATGGCGGTCGGAGACGCCGGCCCCTCGCATGCCGACACGTATGCGGAGGCGTGGAACGGCTCCGGCTGGTCGATCCTCCCAATCCCCAGCAAGCACAGCGGAGCGTTCGTCGCCGACAGCCTGCCAGGAATCTCGTGCCGCTCGCCCTCGGCCTGCGTGGCCGTGGGCGATATGACCAACAGTGCCGGGACCGTCGGGAAGCTTCTGGCCGAGCGGTGGAACGGCACGCACTGGACGCTGATGCACCCGCCCGGTTCGGTCCGAGGCTCATTCGTCGCGGACTCGTGCACCTCGGCGAAGGCGTGCGTCGCGGTCGGGAGCCTTGGCAATCCCGCCGGTCTGGGCGGCAAACCCTTGATCGAACGTTGGAACGGCCATTCCTGGAAGCGAGAGCCGGGCCCGGCCTCGGTGAAGAAGGGCTACCTCTCCTCGATCTCCTGCACGTCGGCGAGCGCGTGCACGGCGGTGGGAGCGAAGTCCGCGGGGCCGCTGATCGTGCGCTGGAACGGCAAGCACTGGATTCTGCAGAAGGCCCCGGGGGCGCCGTCCGCCGCGCTCGCCGCGGCGTCGTGCACCGCGGCGAAGCGCTGTGCGGCCGTCGGTAGCACCGCCACGCCCACGCTGGGCGCGAAGAGCCTGGCCGAGGCATGGATCAACGGCAGCTGGACGGTTCAGCCCACCCCCAGCCTCGGGCCCAAGGAGACTGAACTGACCGGACTGGCCTGCCGGGCCCATGAAGCCTGCATGGCGGTCGGCTTTCACGCTGACCCCAGCGGCACCGAGCTCCCCGTCGCCGAGCGCCACACCTAGCCCCCGAGCGCCACACCTAGCCCCCGAGCGCCACACCTAGTCGCCGAGCGACATTACTAGCCCCCGAGCACCCGCGTCCCGTCAAACCCGACCCCGGCCAGATACAGCCCGTGGGCCGGGGCGGTCGGGCCGGCCGCCGAGCGCGGGCGACCGGCGAGCAGCTCGGCGAATGAATCGAGCGACCGTCGGCCCGAGGACACCTCCAGCATCGTCCCCACGAGCACGCGGTTCATGTGGCGCATGAACGCGTCGGCCTCGATCCAGAACTCGAGCACGTCGTCGTCGGGCCCCCCGCGCCAGAGCGCCCCGAACACCTCGCGCGAGAAGCGGACATGGTTGGTCTCAGTCGGGGTGAACGCGGTGAAGTCGTGCACCCCCACGAGGGCGGCGGCGCACGCGAGGAGCGCGTCGAGGTCGACATCGTGGGGCCACCACAGCGCCCGATCGGCCCAGAAGACGCTCCGGCCGCGACGGGCCAGCACGCGGTAGCAGTACGCCCGCGAGGTGGCATCGAAGCGGGCGCTCCAGCCCTCGGGCGCCGGCTCGCAGGAGAGGACGGCGACGTCAACGGGCAGCAGTGCGTTGAGGCCGTCGACCGGCGCCGGGGGTCCCGGGTAGGAGGCCACCTGGCCCCAGGCGTGCACACCCGCGTCGGTTCGGCCGGCCACCGTCAGCGACACGTCGGCGCCGGGGAGCAGAACGCCGAGCGCGCGCTCGAGTTCCTCCTGCACCGTCCGCTGTCCTGGCTGAGCGGCCCACCCCGCGAATCCGCCGCCGGCGTACTCCAGCAGCAGGCGAGCGGTCAGACCAGCTCCAGCAGCACCATCTCGGTCGAGTCCGAGCGGCGCGGACCGAGCTTCAGGATCCGGGTGTAGCCACCCGGGCGCTCCGTGTATCGGGGCGCGATCTCCTCAAACAGCTTGTAGACCGTGAACTTGTCCTGGCCGAGGGCTGAGAGAGCCCGCCGCCGGGCGTGGAGGTCGCCCCGCTTGGCCAGCGTGATCAGCTTCTCGACCTCGGGCTTGACCGCCTTGGCCTTCGCCTCGGTGGTGGTGATCCGCTCGTGCGCGATCACCTCCTTGGACAGGTTCATCAGCAGCGCCTTGCGGTGCGAGGCGCTGCGGCTGAGCTGATATCGCTGACGCTGATGGCGCATGGCGCTCGAGACCTTACTCGTTGCGCAGCCCGAGGCCCCGCGCGTGCAACGTCTCGATCACCTCATCGATCGACTTCTTGCCGAAGTTGGGGATCGCGTTGAGCTCGGATTCGGTCTTGGTCACGAGATCGCCGACCGTCTGGATGCCGGCCCGCTTGAGGCAGTTGTAGGAGCGCACGCCCAGCTCGAGCTCCTCGATCAGGATGTCGTCCATCGCGTTGGGCTGGCGCGCGGGCGCGCCGCCCTGACCGCCGACGAGGCCCGGCTCGAGCGCACCGGAATCACCGGTGGCGCGGAGCTCCATCACCCGGTCGGGATCGGTGAAGATCGCCAGCTGGGAGATCAGGATCTCCGCCGCCTCGCGCAGCGCGGCGGGCGGATCGATCGAGCCGTCGGTCTCGATGTCGAGGGTCAGCTTGTCGAAGTCGGTCTTCTGGCCGACACGAGCCTGCTCGACGTTGTAGGCGACGCGGCGCACGGGCGAGAAGATCGAGTCGATCGGGATCACGCCGATCGGCTGGTCGGGCGACTTGTTCTCCTCCGCCGGACGGTAGCCACGGCCGCGACCGATGGTCAGGTAGACCTCGAGCTTGGTCTTCTTCTCGAGCGTCGCGATGTGCGCATCGGGATTGAGGATCTCGACGCCGGAGGGGAGGTCGATGTCCTTGGCCGTGATCTCGCCCGGGCCTGTCACGACCAGCGGGGCCTCGATCTCGGTCGCATCGCTGTGCATCCGGCACACGATCCCCTTCAGATTGAGCACGATGTCGGTGACGTCCTCCTTGACGCCCCGGATCGTCGAGAATTCGTGTGCGACGCCCTCGATCCGCACGCTGGTCACTGCCGCGCCCGCAAGCGAAGACAGCAACACGCGCCGCAGAGAGTTGCCGAAGGTGTAGCCGAAGCCCCGATCGAGCGGCTCGATCGTGAACGAGCCACGGTTGTCGTCGACTGACTCGTTGGAGATTCGTGGGACTTGGAAGTCAAGCATCGCGGTCCTAACGTCGTGGGTTCCTGCCGCCGCCGAGGCGGTTCCGGGCGCCGCACCGGCCCATGAGCCGAGCGCGACTGAAAGCTGGGTGCTACTTCGAGTAATACTCGACGATGAGCTGCTCTTCGACCGGCGCGGCGATCTCCCGCCGCTCCGGCTTGCGCAGCACCTTCGCCGTGAGCGAGTCGTGGTCTGCCTGGAGCCACGCCGGCACCTGACCGGTCAGCTCCGTCGCGTCGCGGATCACCTGAGTCGCGCTGGACTTGGTGTGGATCGCGATCACGTCGTCGTGGCGGAGCTGATAGCTCGGAATGTTGACGCGGCGCCCGTTCACGGTCCAGTGGCCGTGAAGGATCAGCTGGCGCGCCTGGCGCCGCGAGGCAGCAAATCCGAGCCGGACGAGCACGTTGTCGAACCGGCACTCGAGCATCCGCAGAAGGTTCTCGCCGGTGATCCCCGGCTGGCGTGAGGCCTTCTCGTAGTAATTGCGGAACTGCTTCTCGAGCACGCCGTAGTAACGGCGGGCCTTCTGCTTCTCGCGCAGCTGCACGCGGTACTCGCTCTGCTTCTGGCGTCCGCGGCCGTGCTCACCCGGCGGGTAGGAGCGGCGCTCGACGCCACACTTGTCGGTCAGGCAGCGCTCGCCCTTGAGGAACAGCTTCTGCCCCTCGCGGCGGCACTGCTTGCACTGGGGGCCTGTGTCTCGAGCCATGCCCTACACCCTCCTCCGCTTCCGAGGACGGCAGCCGTTGTGCGCCTGCGGGGTGACATCCTTGACGCCGGTGACCTCGAGGCCCGCCGCCTGGAGCGAGCGGATCGCCGTCTCACGCCCCGACCCGGGACCCTTGACGAACACCTCGACCTTCTGGAGGCCGTGTTCGATCCCCTTGCGGGCGGCGGCGTCGGCGGTCACCTGGGCGGCGAACGGCGTGGACTTGCGCGAGCCCTTGAAGCCGGCTCCGCCGGCGGACTCCCAAGCGATCACGTTGCCCTCGCGATCGGTGAGCGACACGATCGTGTTGTTGAACGAAGTCTTGATGTGGGCCTGGCCGATCGGGATGTTCTTGCGAACCCGACGGCGGCCTCGCTGTGGCCTGCGCGGTGCCGGACTCACTTCTTGGTCGCCTTCTTCCTACCAGCGACCTGCATCCGCTTGGGACCCTTGCGCGTGCGCGCGTTGGTCTTGGTGTTCTGACCGCGGACGGGCAGGCCGCGGCGATGCCGCAGCCCCCGGTAGCAGCCGATCTCCTGCAAACGCTTGATGTTCTGAGAGCGCTCTCGGCGCAGGTCGCCCTCGACGGTGAGCTCGCCGTCGATCTGCTCGCGCAGCTTCACGACCTCGTCGTCGGTGAGGTCCCGAACGTAGGTGTCCGGCGAGACGCCGATCTCGGCGAGAACCTGGTTGGAGGTCGAGCGGCCAATCCCGTAGATGTACGTCAGGCCGATCTCTACTCGCTTGTTGAGGGGGATGTTGACCCCGGCAATACGCGCCATTTACCTATCCCTGTCGCTGCTTGTGTCTCGGATTTGAGCAGATCACGAGCACCCGCCCCTGACGGCGGATGATCTTGCACTTCTCGCACATCGGCTTGACCGAAGGTCGTACTTTCACGCCTGATTCGCTCTCGTTCTAGTAGTTGTCTCAACCCGGCTCTGGCGACCGCTTCAGGTCGCCGCTACCGGCGCTGAGAATCAGCACGCAGCCCAGACAAATGGCCTACGAGCGCAGCAAAACATGGTAGCAGGGGCGTGATCCTCGCCCCTGTCAGCCATGGACCGTGAATTTGACGCTCACGGTGGGCCCTGAGAACCCGGCCAGACGGGGCCTCGCGACGAGTATGAACCGCCCCGGCGACAGCTTCTTGCCGTGCAGCCGCCCGCTGAGGTGGAAATGGTTCGACCCGATCCGATCGGAACGCACGAAACTCCCGACGAGATGCCGATGCCCATGACGGATCCGGAACACCTTGAACGTCGTCCGCGAGGGCACCGCGTCCAGGTAGCTCACCTTCGCGCCGGCCTTCGCCCTGAAGCTCTTGGGCGAGATCCGCAGCCCGGTGATCTTTGGTGCTGGGGTCTTGAACGTGGCATCGGAAGTGACGATCGCACCCCCGGAACTCGATGCCACCAGCCTGAAATGCACGGTCTCCCCCGGCGACAGGCCGGAGATCCGAGCCGCGAGCACCCGCGTCCCGGCCGCTGGGCCGACCACGGCGCTGCTCGCGTGCCCGTAGCTCGGCGTCGGTCCGTACTCGAAGGCATATGTCGTCTGTGCCGCGGCGCTGAGCAACGTCCCGTTGAGGGTCGCGCCGGTCGGCCCGACCGACGAGGCGGCCCGCAGCGTCACCTGTGGCGCGGTCACGAACTCGTACGCCCCAATGTCGGTCGCGCCCCCGATCGTCCGCAGATTCCCGTCGAGGTCGGTCGCGCCGTTGACCACCGAGCTCACCCCGGCGTTGATCGTCGGCGAACCCGCCGCCTCCCGGTAGTCGCCCGCCGCCGGGTTCACGAACATCGGGGCCCCAGTCTGATTCGTGCCGCTGCCCGCCGGGGTCACAGTGCCGCCGCCACTGGTCTCGGCGGTGGCGTAGTTGGAGTGCTCGAGGACGACTGAGACGCTTCCCCCCGAGACGGTGCTGGTCTGGATGTCGCTGAGGAGGCCCCCACCTCCGCGGATGATCGAGTTCGTCGCCGTGATGCTCAGCGACACGCTCGTGTTGGTGTACGCGGCGAGACCCTCCCCGAGGGGACCCCCGATCACCGTCGAATTGCGCAGCGTCACTGGCAACGGGCCGACCGGGCCCCCGAACATCAGGTTCTCGATCACCCCGTCGCCCGAGGTCGCCCGGCAGACGCTGTCGAGCAGGACCGCGCCGTACAGCGTGCAGGCGGCCTGACTCGAGTCCAGGGCGTGGGCGATCACGTGGTCGACGAGGATCGTCCCGTCGATGTGGCGGCGTAGACCGCGGGGAAGATGCCGTGGTCCTCGATGTCGACCCCGCGCAGAACGTCCCCCTCGAACAGCAGGATCGCGTCCGTCGAGCCGGACATGTCCTGGGCGTTCGAGTAGATCACCGGTCGCGGCTGGCCGGCTGCACCCTCGACCGTGGTGTCGATCTGCGGCGGCTCGAGCTGCGTGGTCAGCGGCAGACCGGCCGTCCCGTAGGTCCCTGCGTTGCCGGCCAGGATCACGACGTCGCCGCTCCCGGCGAAGTTGATCGCCTGGACGATGCCGCACGGAGCCGCCGCGGTGCACGCCGTTCCGCTCCCGAGTGGCGACGCGTAGCGATTCGCCGCCAGCGCCGAGGCCGGCGCAACCGCGAGAACGGCGACGATCGATATAAGCAGCCTGCGCATCCGGTGGCCCGGACGCTCAGTCTACGCCGCGGCGCGACCCCCGCCGGCCTCGTGCCACGGGGTCAGCACCCTCGGCCCCTCGGCCGTGACCGCGATCGTGAACTCGAAGTGGGCGGCCAGCGAGCCGTCCTGAGAGTAGATCGCCCAGTGATCCTCGCCGACGCGGACCGCGTGGCGGCCGGCCGTGACCATCGGCTCGACGGCGAGCACCATCCCCTCCTCCAGCACGACGCCGGTACCGGGCTGGCCGTAGTTGGGGATCTGCGGCTCCTCGTGCATGCTGCGGCCGATCCCGTGCCCGACCAGCGTGCGCACGATCGACAGCCCGGCGGCCTCGACGTGTTGCTGGACCGCGGCCGACACGTCACCCAGGCGATTGCCGGGGCGGCACTGCTCGACCGCCACGAACAACGACTCCTCGGTGACGGTGAGGAGCTTGCGCGCGACCGGCGTGACCGGCCCGACCGCGAACGTGCGGGCCGCGTCGGCGACCCACCCATCCAGGATCACGCCGATGTCCACGGACAGGATGTCGCCTCGCCCGAGCCGGTAGGAGCCGGGAATGCCGTGCACGATCATCGAGTTCGGCGAGGTGCAGATCGAGCCGGGGAAGCCGCGGTAGCCCTTGAACGCCGGCTCCGCCCCCTGGGAGCGGATGAACTTCTCGGCCGCCTCGTCGAGCTCGTGGGTGGTCACCCCGGGCCGGATCTTGCCGGCCAGAAGGTTCATCGTCTTGACGAGGATCGCGCCGGCTGCGGCCATCCGCTCGATCTCCTCGGGCGTCTTCTTGATGATCACGCTCAGACGTCCTCTTCGAGGCGGAGCGTCGCGATCACCGCCCGGATGTGGTCGTGGACCTCCGCGGGCGGGCGCGTGCCGTCGATCCGCCGCATCAACCCCTTGTCGTCGTAGTAGTCGACCAGCGGGGCGGTCTGGTCGTGGTACACGCGCAGGCGGTTCTCGATCACCTCGGGCTTGTCGTCGTCGCGCTGGATCAGCCGCGATCCGTCCTGATCGCACACGCCCTCGTGCTTGGGCGGGTCGAACTGGACGTGGTAGTTGTGGCCCGCCTTGACGCACACTCGGCGTCCGGACAGGCGGCCGATGACCTCCTCGTCCGGGACATCGATCAGCAGCGCCGTGGTGACCCGGCGCCCGAGCTGGGAGAGCTGCTTGTCGAGGGCCTCGGCCTGCGCGATCGTGCGCGGGAAGCCGTCGAGGATGAAGCCGTCCCGCGCGTCGGCGTGCTGCAGGCGCTCGGCGGCCATCCGCACGATCAGGTCGTCCGGGACCAGCTCGCCCGCGTCCATGTAGCGCTGCGCCTCCTTGCCCAGTTCGGTCCCCTCCTTGACGTTTCCGCGCAGCATGTCGCCGGTGGAGATGAACGGGAGCTGGAAGTCGACGCGGAGGCGTTCGGCCTGCGTTCCCTTGCCGGCGCCGGGAGGGCCGAAGAGGATCAGATTGAGCTCGGACACGAGAGCCCACTGTATCGGGGAAACGGTGTCCCACGCTGGGCTAAAGCACTAGGGCCGGCTTCCCTGCCGGCCCGCCCCATCGATGTTGTGCTTGCGCCCCCTCTTTGCCCCCAATCCGTCTGCCCCCATGCGGTCGTGCCCTTCGTCGCTCCCTGCGCCCCCAAACACGATTGCCTGGTCAAGACTACGGACGGATTCCTTGTTTCACACCAGGGATAGACCCTAGTCTTTGGCCGCCCTGGCATTGCGGAGATCGTGCACCGAGGGCGCGCCCAGCCGTGCGTCCTCGATCGCCTCGACGAGCTCGATCCATCCACTGAACGAGCGCCTCTGCGCTCCTTCATCCGAGACGTGGCCTCGGATCGGCTCCGAGTCCAGCTCGATTGCGAGATGTACGTGCGCGACACTCCGATCCACGTCTTTCAGGATCGTGGCTGCAGCGGCTTTTCGCCCCAGGGAACCACCCCAGGATTAGGAGCCCTCCAGCGCGGCGCCAAACTCGCCAAAGAGTCGCAAAACACCACGAAATTGGGTATAGATGGTGTATGCCGGTGCGGGAGGCGCCCGACAGACGCGGCCGCCGCGTGCGCGGAAGCGTCGGGCTGCTCGATCGAGAGCCCGCGTTGCGGGTCACCGAGGCTGTGCTCGATGCCGCCTGCGAGGGCCACGGACGAGCGCTCCTGTTCGAGGGACACGCCGGGATCGGCAAGACGCGCCTGCATGAGGCCGCGCTCGATCGCGCGCGTGAGCGCGGGATGCGGGTGCTGCGCGCAGCCGGCGCAGAGCTCGAGCGCGAGATCGCGCTCGGCGTGGCCGGCCAGCTGCTGGACGCCCAGCTGCGAGCGCTGCCCGCGCAGCAGCGGGCCCTCGTCCTCGACCAGTCGCCCCCACGCATCAGGGCCCTCGCCGGCCTGGCGCCGCCGGCGCTCTCGGGCACCGGCGACGGGCTGTCCGCCTCCCACGGACTGTTCACCCTGATCGCGACCGCCGACGAGACCCGGCCGGCCCTGATCGCGATCGACGACCTGCACTGGTGCGACGCCGCCTCGCTCGACTTCATCCTCTACCTGCTGCACCGGCTCGAGGAGCTCCCGCTCGCGCTCGTGATGAGCTGGCGCCATGAGCCGGGCGAGCCGCTCTCCGACGTGCTCGACCGGATCGCCTCGCACCATCGGGTCGACGTGGAGCGGCTCTCCGCGCTGGGTCGCGAGGCCGTGGCCGAGCTCGTTGAGGAGGCATTCGGTGAGCTGACCGACGAGGCGGTGGTCGATGCCTGCTTCCGGGCCACCTCGGGCAACCCGTTCTATCTCCACGAACTGCTGCTGGCGCTGCAGCAGGAGGACGGCTCGGACCCGGACGAACTGGCCCGGCACGCTCGCGCGCTCGTGCCCAACGCCGTGATCAGGACGCTACGGGTCCGGGTTGGCCGGATCGGGCCGCACGGAGTCGCCCTGGCGCGGGCACTCGCCGTGCTCGGCGACGACACGCCGCTGCGGCTCACGGCAGGACTCGCCAACCTCTCGATCGAGGACGCCTCAACCGCCGCCGATGCGCTCGCGGCGGTGGAGATCCTGCTCGCGCGCGAGCCGCTGCGTTTTGTGCACCCGCTGGTCCGGCATGCGATCGAGAACGACATCCCGGCCTCCGAGCTCGCCGGCCGCCACCTCGAGGCCGCGCGCCGGCTGCATGCGGACGGCGGCGGATCCGAGCGGGTCGCCGCTCACCTGCTCCTCGGCCGGGCCGAGGGCTCGGCCTGGACAGTCGAGCGGCTTCGAGCTGCAGCCCGAGAGGCGCGCGGCCGCGCCGCACCGCAGTCGGCGGTCCGCTACCTCGAGCGGGCGCTCGAGGAGCCTCCGGGTCCCGAGCTGCTGAGCGACGTGCTCGCCGAGCTCGGAGGGGCCGAGGCAGCGGCCGGCCAGGCCTCTGCGGCGGAGCACCTCGAGCGGGCCGCGGCTGCGAGCACGGACCCCTACCGCCGCGCCCAGCTGGCCCTTCAGCAGGGCCACGCGCTCTACAACGAGAGCCGCTACGAGCACGCTGCGATTGTCTACGACCATGGGGTCGCCGAGCTCACCGCCTCCGAGCGGGGCGGTCCCGAGGCGCTCGAGCTCCGCGACGAGCTCCAGACCGGCTTCACGGTCTCGGCGGTGGTCGTCGACCGGCTGCGACCGCGGGCGCTCGAGCGCTCGGCTCAGCTGCTGGACCGCGCGGTCGCGTCCGGCTCGCCGACGCACGGCCAGCGGCTGCTCCTGGCCCAGGCAGCGCTCCACGCCTCGTTGGCAGGCGAGCCAGCGTCCCGGGTGATCGAGCTCGCCGAGCGCGGATGGGACTCGGGCCGCGTCCTGCGACGAGACACCGCCGATGGCATCGCATGGCTGCTCCTCGCCAGCTCGATCTGCATGAGCGGCGAGCTCGAGCGCTCGATCCAGATCGCGGACCTTGTGCTGGCCGAGGCGCAGCGCCGCGGTTCGCCGCTCGCCTTCGCTACCGCGAGCTACTTCCGCGCCACGCCCGAGCGCTGGCAGGGCCGCGTCACCGAGGCGCTCGCCGATCTCGAGCAGGCGCGCGACGCGCGGCGCTACGGCTGGCGGCGGTTCGCGCGCTCGGCGGCGGCGAACTACTGCCTCTGCCTGATCGAGACCGGCGAGCTCGACCGCGCCGAGCAGGCGCTGTCAGAGGACGCGCCACTCGAGCCGGTGACCGACCTCGAGGACGCGCGCCGGCTGTACGCGCTGGCCGAGCTCCGGCTCGCCCAGGGACGCCCGCGCGAGGCGTTCCAGACCGCGCTCACCGCCGGCGCCGCGATCGAGCGCACCGTGGCCGTGTGGGCCTACTGCCCGTGGCGGAGCACCGCGGCCCAGGCGGCGCTGGCGATGGGCGAGCGTGAGCAGGCGCGCGAGCTGGCTCGGACGGCGCTCGAGCTGAGCGAGCGGACCGGCGCCGCCCATGCCCGGATCCGCGCGCTGCGCATCCTTGGACTGTGCGAACCGGGCGAGGACGGGCTCGGGCTCCTGCGCCGGGCCGCCGAGCTCGCCGGCCGTGGACCGACGCGGCTCGAGGGGATCCGCGCGCTGGTCGAGTTCGGCGCGGCGCTGCGGCGCGGCAACCAACGCGCTGCGGCCCGCGAGCCGCTGCAGACAGCGGCCGACCTGGCCCTGCTCGGCGGGGCCACCGTGGTCCACGCCCGTGCGCGCACTGAGCTGGCCGCCGCAGGGGCGCGGCCGCGGCGCACCGCGCTTCGCTCCGGTCCCGCCTCGCTGACCCCGAGCGAGCGGCGGATCGCCGAGCTCGCCGCGGACGGGCACAGCAACCGCGAGATCTCGCAGATCCTGTTCGTCACACCGAAGACGGTCGAGTACCACCTCCGCAACGCCTACCGCAAGCTCGACATCGAGTCGCGGCGCGAGCTGGCCGGGGTGCTCGGCACCCCGCCCGCTGTCGCTAGTCGATCGCGAAGCTGAGGCTGACCGGTTTGGACTTGCGGCTACCGACGGTGGCCACCAGCTTGGCCTTGTAGCTGCCGCGCGCGAGTGCGGTGCCCCCGATGGTGCCGTCGAAGCCGAGGCTGACCTTGCCGGCGTGCTCGTGCGCCGAGAAGGAGCCGTTCGTAACCGCGCGGCCGTGATGGACGTGGGTGATGGTGACCTTGACCTGGGCCGCCAGCGAGAGCAGGAACTGGATCTTTACCTCCGACCCGGCGTGGAACCGCTTCTTGCTCAGGTGTGCGCCCGAGATCGTCAGCGGCACCGCGGCGACGGTGACCGTCGCCGTCTGAGTGCCGGAGCTCCCGTTCAGGTTGGTGGCGCTGTAGGTGAACTGGTCCCGGCCGGCGAAACCCGATCTGGCCGTGTAGGTGACCTTGCTCCCGCTCACCGAGCCGAGCTTGCCGTGTGCGGGGCGCCGCACGATCGAGTACTGGAGCGCGAGCCTCGCCAGGTCGCCACAGCTCAGCTGCACTGTGACCGGACGGGTGCCGTGCGTGGCCACGGCAACGGCGCGACATACGGGCGGCGCGTACTCGTAGGCGCCGATGTCGCAGGCCCCGCCCGAGGGCTGCGGACGCACGACGCCGCGCTGGTCGGTGATCGGGCAACCGTTTCCGGTGGCGGGGACCTGGTTGATCGCCGCGCTGCCGGCGCCGAGCGCCATCGTCTGGGTCGGACCGCCGTAGCTGCCGAGCGCCTTGAGCTTCGGATCGCCGGTCACCGCGTGCGGGCATGAGGTATCGGGGAAGCTGAGGTTATGACCGCCGTCGGTGACTGTCCCGATGCAGTTCTCCGGCGTGCCGGCCGAGATGATCGTGTTCTGCTCGGTCAAGGTCGCTGCGAAGGCCGGGTTGACGGTGACCGAGCCGCCCGTGCCCGCCGAGCCCAATGTCCCGATCGGGCCCGAACTTCCGCCGTTGTAGGGAATCCCGCCCTGACCGGGACCACCCGGGCCGCCGGCGCCGTTCTCTGCCAGCGTCACGTTGGTGGCGCTCAACGCGCCGATATTGTCGTAGATCCCGCCGCCACCGCCACCGGTCCCACCGGTGCCTCCCTGACCCCCGGTGTGGCCGGGCAGCGCGCCGTCGCCCCCCTGGCCGCCGTAGCCGCCATCGCCGGCCACGTTGGCCGTGATGGTGGAATTGAGAACCGACGTCGAGGCCATGTCGGGCGCGTTGTAGATGCCGCCGCCCAGGCCGCCGGTTCCGCCATTCGAGCCGATCAGACCGTTGCCGCCGCTCAACAGGCTGGCGCCCATTCCGCCCTGTCCACCCGGTCCGGCCTGATTTCCGACGATCGTGGAGCTCGAGATCGCCACGTTGGTGAACACGGTTTCGATGGCGAATCCGCCGCCGGCGCCGCCACTGCCCCCGAGGCCACCGCTCGCCAGGCCCGACGCGCCGCTCGACCCCGTGCCGCCCTCGCCGCCGTTGCCGGCGGAATTGCCGCTGATCGTCGTGTGGCTCATCGAGACCGGCCCGAGGGTGTAGAGGCCGCCGCCGTCCCCGCCGGAACCACCGGGGCCACCCACGCAGCCCGTGGCGCTCGTGCCGCCCTCGCCGCCTCCCGAGCCGTCACCGGCGCGGTTGTTGGTGATCAGGACGTGGTCGAGGGTCAGCATTTGGTTGTCGTTGAAGACTCCGCCGCCGTCGCCTCCAGGTCCGCCTGTACCGCCCGGGCAGTTGGCCAACGTCGTTCCGCTGGCTCCCACGCCGCCGTCGCCGGCCCGGTTCCCGGTCACGATCACGTTCGTCAGCGCGAGCTTGCCGAGGTTCTCGATGCCACCGCCGTCGCCGCCGTTCCCGCCGATGCCATTGTCGAAGCCTTGATCGCCGTGGAAGCCCGGGAAAGTGCGCCCGCCGGTGATCGTCACGCCGCTGATCGAAAGCTGTCCCTCGTCCTCAATGACCCCGGTGTGGCCGTCGCCGTTAATGGTTACCGCTGACGGGTTGCTGCCGCTGCCTCCGACGATGGCGACGTTGCCGGTGATGAAGAGCTCCGCTGCCTGCGTCAGGTGGTAGGTCCCCGGCGGGACGTTGATCGTGGTCGTGCCCGAGCTGACATAGCCAGGACAGTCCACTTCGGTCGTCCCGCCGGCGGCTTGCGTGGCCTCGCGCAGCGAGCACTTGCCGTTGCCGGGGATCAGTTCGTCCTTGGTCGTGTTGACGTTGATCGCCGCCAGCGCGCCAGAAGCCTGGACCACGAACGCGCCCAGAACGACGAACAGGACTGTGAGCCCCCTCCTCACGGAGGGAAGCCTACTCCCTACTTCAAGAACCCCTCGTAGTTGCGCATCATCAGCTGCGCCTCGAGCTGTTTCATCGTGTCCAAGGCGACGCCGATCACGATCAGAATCGAGGTTCCGCCGAAGAAGAAGTTCGCGTTCGTCTGGTTGATGAGGACCGTCGGCAGGGCCGCGACCGCGGCCAGGAACAACGCTCCCGGGAAGGTCAGCCTCGCCAGGATGCGGTCCAGGAATTCGGCCGTTGGTCTGCCTGGCCTCACCCCCGGGATGAACCCGCCGTACTTCTTCAGGTTTTCGGCCTGGTCGACCGGGTTGAACGTGACCGCGGTGTAGAAGTAGGTGAAGAGCACGATCAGGATGCTCTCGCCGAGCACGTAGTGCCACCCCTGCGGATTGAAGAACGTGGCGAGGTGGGTGGCGAAGTTGTTGCGGTTCTGGCCAATCAGCTGCCCGACGGTCGGCGCGATCGCCATCACGCTGGCGGCGAAGATCACCGGGATCACGCCGGCCATGTTGACCCGCAGCGGCAGGTAGGTCTGGCCGCCCTGCGTCATTCGTCGGCCTATCACCCGTTTGGCGTATTGGATCGGGATCCGGCGCTGGCCCTCCTGGACGAACACGATCGACGCAACGACGCCGACGACGATGAACGGCATCACGACGCGGAACACCTGATCCGGGTTCGTCCACCAGGCCTGGATGCCGTGCGGGATGCGCGAGACGATGCTGGCGAAGATCAGCAGCGAGATGCCGTTGCCGATGCCGCGCTGGGTGATCAGCTCGCCGATCCACATCAGCAGCACGGTGCCCGCCGTGAGCGAGATCACGATCAGGAACACCTTGCCCAGGTCGAAGTTCGGGATCAGGGTCTGGCCGGCCTGCTTCTCGAAGCTCCGGAACAGGAACACGTAGCCGATCGACTGCGCAAAGGCCAGGCCGACGGTCAGGTATCGCGTGTACTGGGTGATCCGCGCCTGCCCGACCTCGCCCTCCTTCGAGAGCTTCTCGAGCGAGGGGACCACGACCTGCAGCAGCTGCAGGATGATCGAGGCCGTGATGTAGGGCATGATCCCGAGCGCGAAGATCGCGATCCGCCCCAGTCCTCCACCGGAGAACAGGTTGAGCAGCCCGAGGATGTTGCTCCCGCCGAAGTTGCTCTCGATCTGCTTGACGGCCGCGGCGTTGATGCCGGGGGCCGGGATGTGCGTGCCGAGGCGGTAGACCGCGAGCGCGCCCGCCGTGAACAGGATCTTCTTGCGGATATCCGCGACCCGGAACGCGCCGAGGATCGTCGAAACCATCCGCTAGCTCTCCGCCGGGCGCTCTTTCGCGATCACTTGGCAGGTGCCACCGGCCGCCTCGATCTGCTCGCGGGCGCTCTTGCTGAACCCGTGCGCGTGGACGGTCAGTGGCTTGGAGACCGAACCCCGGGCCAGCACCTTGACCGGGATCCCTTTACGGGTCGCGAGGCCCTTCGCCTTCATCTCCTCAAGAGTAACGGCCGCGCCCTTGTCGAACCGCGCCTCGAGGTCCTCGAGGTTGACCGGCTGGGTCTGGGTGCGGAAGGGCTCGAACGGCATCGACTTCTTCATGTGCGGGCCGCGCAACTTGCGCATCCGCATGTGGATCGGGTTCTGACCGCCCTCGAAGCGAGCGCGGCGCTTGGCGCCCGAGCGCGAGCCCCAGCCCTTCTGCCCTCGACCCGAGGTCTTGCCGGTACCCGAGCCCTCGCCACGGCCGATCCGCTTGCGCGCCTTGCGCGAGCCAGGCGCGGGCTTGAGGTTGTGCAGGCCGATCCGCTCCGAAGGTGACTCAGCCATCCTCGGAGACCTCCACGAGATGACGGACCTTGTGGATCATGCCCCGCAGCTGGGGCGAGTCGGGACGTTCGATCGTCTGGCCGATCCGGCGCAGTCCGATCGAGCGCAGCGTGTCGAGCTGGCGCTTGTCGCAGCCGTTGCGCGACTTGCGCTGCGTGATCTTGAGCGTGCTCACGCCGGGGTCTCCTCGACCTCGGGAGCCTCGGCAGCGGTGCCGTTTGAGGCCGCGCCGTCGGCCTCCTTGGTCGTCAATCCGAGCACCTGGTTGATCGACAGCCCGCGGATCTCGGCCACCTCGTCAGGGGTGCGCAGCGACTCGAGACCGGCCATCGTCGCCTTGACGAGGTTGATCGGGTTCTGCGAGCCGAGGCTCTTGGAGAGGATGTCGGTGATCCCGGCGAGCTCGAGCACCGCGCGCACGCCGCCGCCGGCGATCACGCCGGTACCGGGCGATGCGGGCTTGAGCAGGACCCGGCCCGCCCCGAAGATGCCCATCGTCTGGTGGGTGATCGTCGAGCCGTGCTTGGGCACGCGGTAAAGGTTCTTCTTCGCCCGCTCGACGCCCTTCTGGATCGCCACCGGGACCTCGTTGGCCTTGCCATAGCCGATGCCGACGATGTCGCGCTCGTCGCCGACCACGACCAGCGCGGTGAACGAGAAGCGACGGCCGCCCTTGACCACCTTGGCCACGCGGTTGATCTCGACCACGCGCTCCTGGAGGTCTAGGCCGGTTGATGAGACTGTGCGATCACGTGCCATAAGGAATGGTCCAGACTAGCTAGAAGTTGAGCCCGCCCTCGCGGGCCCCGTCGGCGAGGGCCTTTACACGCCCGTGGTACCGGTAGCCGCCCCGGTCGAAAACCGCGGTCTCGACGCCGGCCGCCTTGGCCCGCTCGGCCAGGACCGCGCCGACCCGCTGGGCCTGTTCCATCGGCCCGAGCGCGCGCAGTTCGGCCTCGGTCCAGCCGGCCGCGGCGATCGTGCGGCCGCTGTCGTCGTCGACCAGCTGGGCAAAGATGCCGCGGTTGGAGCGAAACACAGAGATCCGCGGGCGCTCCGCGCTGCCGCGGATCTTGGCCCGGACGCGGCGGCGGCGCCTCAGGCGCCGGGCGGGTGCCGTGGTCACGGTCATGCCCGCTTACCAACCTTCCGGGCGACGTACTCGCCCTCGTAGCGAATCCCCTTGCCCTTGTAGGGCTCGGGCTTGCGCTGCTTGCGGATGAACGCGGCGACCTCGCCGACACGCTGCTTGGAGGTGCCGCGTACGACGATGCGGGTCGGCTGCGGGACCTCGAAGTCGATCCCGTCCGGCGCCTTGACGGCCACCGGGTGCGAGTAGCCGAGCGCAAGCTCGAGATCGCGGCCGCGCAGCTGCGCGCGATAGCCGACGCCCTGGATCTCGAGGCGCTTCTCGAAGCCGTCTGTGACGCCCACGACCATGTTCGCGATCAGCGTGCGGGTCAGCCCGTGCAGGGCGCGGTGCTCGCCGCGATCGGTCGGCCGCGTGACGACGATCCGGTCGTCCAGGTGCTCGACCTTCATGTCGCGCTGGATCTTCTCCGAGAGCTCGCCCTTTGGCCCATTGACGGTCACGCGCTCGGGTTCGATCGCGATTGTCACGCCTGCGGGCACGGGAATTGGTTGCTTGCCGATTCGGGACATGGGCTACCAGACCTTGGCTACGACCTCTCCGCCGACGCCCTCGATTCGCGCGTCGTGTCCGGTCATCACGCCGCGGGAGGTGGAGATGATCGCTGTGCCCATCCCGCCCTGGATCCGCGGGATGTGGTCACTGTCGACGTACGTGCGTCGACCGGGACGAGACACCCGCTCGATCCCCGAAATCACCGGCTTGCGGTCGTCGGTGTACTTGAGCGTGATCGAGATCTGCTCACCCGGGTGGCCGGGAACCGGCGGCCGGATCTCGTAGGCCTCGATGTATCCCTGCTCCTTGAGGATCCTCGCGAGCTCGCGCTTGAGCTTCGAGGAGGGGATGGCCACATCCTGGTGCTGCGCTCTGGCGGCGTTGCGCAGGCGCGTGAGGAAATCCGAGACGGGGTCGGTCATCGACATATCGGCTACCAGCTCGACTTCGTCATTCCGGGGACATAGCCGTTGTGGGCCAGCTCGCGCAGGCAGATGCGGCAGACGCCGAACTTGCGATAGACCGAGCGCGCGCGGCCGCAGCGGCGGCAGCGTGTGTACCCGCGGGTCTTGTACTTCGGTGTCCGCTGCTGGCGGACGCGCTGTGAAACCTTGGCCATTAGCTTCCTTAACTCGCGGCCGCCGGTACGCGGCCTTCCTTTGAGAATGGCATCCCGAGCGCCTCGAGCAGCGCGAACGCTTCCTCGTCGCTCGATGCGGTGGTCGTGATCGTGATGTCGAGGCCGCGGACCTGATCGACCTCGTCGTAGTCGACCTCGGGGAAGATGATCTGCTCGCGGACGCCCATCGAGTAGTTGCCACGGCCATCGAACGCGCGTGGATTCAGGCCCCGGAAATCCCGGATCCGCGGGATCGCGACCGACATCAGGCGATCGAGGAACTCGTAGCCGCGCTCGTTGCGGAGCGTGACCGCGACACCGATGGGCATGCCCTCGCGAATCTTGAACTGCGCGATCGACTTGCGGGCGCGGCGCACATTGGGGTGCTGGCCGGTGATCGTCGCCAGCTGCTCGGTTGCGGCCTCGAGAACCTTCGAGTCCTGCTTGGCGTCGCCGACGCCCATGTTGACCGTGACCTTCTCGATCCGCGGCGCCTGCATCGGAGTCGAGTAGCCGAACCGCTCGATCAGCGCCGGGCGGATCTCCTCGACGTAGCGCTTCTTCAGTCGTGCCGCCATCAGTCCAGCCTCGCTCCGCTTCGCTTGGCGATTCGGTAGCGCTTGCCGTCCTCGATCTCGATCCCGATCCGCGTCGGCTTGCCGTCCTTGGGGTCGATCAGCATCACGTTGGAGATGTGGATCGGGCCCTCCTTCTCGATCACGCCGCCGACCGTCTCGGCCCGCTGCGCGCCGGCCACCTGCTGCGGGCGCTGGTGGCGCTTGACGATGTTCAGGCCCTCGACGTAGACACGGTCCTTCTTCGGCTCGACGCGCAGCACCTTGCCGCGCTTGCCACTGTCCTTGCCGCCGATCACGAGCACCTCGTCGTCGGTCTTGATGCGTGCGGACATGGCTACAGAACCTCCGGGGCCAAGGACACAATCTTCATGAAGTTGCGCTCGCGCAGCTCGCGCGCCACGGGGCCGAAGATGCGCGTCCCGCGGGGATTGTTCTGGGCGTCGATCAGCACAGCCGCGTTCTCGTCGAAGCCGATGTAGGTGCCGTCCTCGCGCCCGTAGGACTTCTTCGTGCGCACGACCACGGCGGTCACCACCTCGCCCTTCTTGACCGAGCCCTGCGGGCTGGCGGTCTTGACGGTCGCGGTGATCACGTCGCCGACCCCCGCATAGCGGCGGCGGTGGCCACCCTTTACGCGGATCACGAGAATCTCGCGAGCGCCGGTGTTGTCGGCGACGCGAAGACGGGTCTCGTTCTGGATCACTTCGCACGCTCCACCACTTCGACCAGTCGCCAGCGCTTGCTGCGCGACAGCGGTCGGGACTCGCGAACGATCACGGTGTCGCCGATGTGGGCGTCGTTGCTCTCATCGTGGGCGTGCAGTGTGCTCGAGGTGCGGACGATCTTCTGGTAGCGGCGATGCCGGCGGGCGATGTCGATGCGAACGGTGATCGTCTTGTCGGCGCGGTCGGAGACCACGATGCCCTGGCGGGTCTTCTGCACGCCCGGGGCGTGCTCGCGTGGCGGCGTGGTCTGGGCGCCGCTCGGGGCGGCGGCGGCCTTCGCGCGCGAGCGGGTGCGCTCGCTGCGGCGCTGCACCGCCTTTCGGGCACGCACCTCCTGACGCTCGGCATGGCGCTCCTCGTCCGTGCGCGGCTTACGCGTCGGCTGCTGGGCCGCCTTCTCGCCCCGGGCCTTCTGGCGACGCTGCTTTGGCGTCAGCGTCTCGGCGGGTTCGGCCGCGGCGGCGGGCGCCTCAGGGGCCGCGGCGGCGGGCGCCTCAGGGGCCGCGGCCGCGGGCGCCGCCTCGGTGGCCTCAGCGGCTTCCGGAGCCTCGGTGGGCTGGGGGGTCTCAGTCTCTTCCACGTTCTCGTTCTCTTCAGTCATTGGCGATCTCTCGTTCGCGGGCGACGGTCAGCGCCCGGGCAACCTCACGTTTGGCCCTGGGAAGCCCGGCAGTGTTGTCGATCTCCCCGGTGGCGTGCTGGAAGCGCAGCCCGAAGAGCTCGCGGCGGGCCGTCGCGATGTGCTCGCGCAGCTCGGCGTCGCTCATGTTGCGGATGTCGGTGGCCTTCATCGGGTCAGCCGTCCTCTCGCATCACGAACTTGGTGCGTACCGGAAGCTTGTGCCCGGCGAGGCGCATCGCCTCGCGGGCGAGCGGCTCGGAGACACCGGCCAGCTCGAACATCACCCGGCCGGGCTTGACGACGGCGACCCATCCCTCCGGGTTGCCCTTTCCAGATCCCATCCGGGTCTCGGCCGGCTTCTTGGTGAACGGCTTGTCGGGATAGACGTTGATCCAGACCTTGCCGCCTCGTTTGATCTTGCGGGTCATCGCGATACGAGCGGCCTCGATCTGGCGGTTGGTGAGCCAGCCGGCGTCGAGCGACTTCAGGCCGTACTCGCCGAACTGGACCTTCACCTGGCCACGCGACATCCCACCGCGGCGACCGCGGTGCTGCTTGCGATGCTTGACGCGCTTGGGAGACAGCATCAGCGCTGGCCTCCTCCGGCGCCGCCTCCGCTCGGCGGTCCGCCGCTGCCGCTGCGCGGTCCGCGGCCACGTCCGCCACCGGACCCGCCGCCGCGTCCACCGCGGGCCACCGCCGCGACCACCCTGGCCGCCGCGTCCACCCGGGCCACCACCGCGCCCGCCGCCTGGACCGCCTGGGCCACCACCGCGTCCGCCGGGACCACCTGGACCACCACCGCGACCGCCGGGACCACCTGGGCACCACCGCGTCCGCCGGGACCACCACCGCGCCCGCCGGGGCCACCACCACGGCCACCCGGTCCGCCGCCCTGGCCACCGCGGCCACGTCCGTCTCGGCCACCGCGGCCGCGTCCGTCACGGCCGTCGCGGCCGCCGCGATCGGGAGCCTGCGGGCTGGGCTCGTCCATGATCGTCAAATCGGCGCCGGTGTAACCCTCGGGCATGATCTCGCCCTTGTTGATCCAGCACTTGACGCCGATCCGGCCGAAGGTCGTGCGGGCCTCATGGAAGCCGTAGTCGATGTCGGCGCGGAGCGTGTGCAGGGGCACGCGGCCATCTGAGTAGCCCTCGGTCCGCGCCATCTCGGCGCCGCCCAGGCGACCCGAGACCTGAACCTTGACGCCCTTGGCTCCCGAGCGCATCGCGCTGGTCAGCGCGCGCTTCATGGCGCGGCGGAAGGCGACGCGGTTCTGGAGCTGCTCGGCGATCGACTGCGCGACCAGGCGCGCGTCGAGCTCGGGGCGCTTGATCTCGAGGATGTTGACCTTGACCTGCTTGCCGGTGATCCGGTGCAGGTCACGGCGCAGCTGATCGACCTCGGAGCCCGACTTACCGATCACGATGCCGGGCCGAGCCGTGTTGATGTTGACCTCCACCTCGGTCGCGTTCTTGCGGATCGTGATGTCGGACAGGCCGGCGTGCGAGAGCCGTCCGATGATGTGGCTGCGGATCTGCGTGTCCTCGTGCAGGAAATCGGCGAAGTGGCGCTCGTTGAACCAGTTCGACTTCCAGTCGTGGATATAGCCCACGCGGATCGATTCGGGATGAACTTTTTGACCCATGTTGTGTCGTTATTCCTTCGGCGTGAGCAAGATCGTGAGGTGGCTGGTGCGCTTGCGGATCCTTGTCGCGCGGCCCATCGCGCGCGGCCGGAACCGCTTGATCGTCGGACCCTCGTCGGCATGGACCGCCTTGACGTACAGGTCCTCGCCGATGAGCTCGTGGTTGTGCTCTGCGTTCGCGACGGCTGACTCGAGCAGCTTGCTCCAGTCGCGCGCGACCGCACGCGGCGTGAGAGCGAGGATAGCTCGCGCCTCCTCCACCGTCTTTCCGCGGATGTGGTCGCAGACGAGGCGGGCCTTGCGCGCGCTCGAGCGCACGTACTTGGCCTGCGCGCGGACGACCGGAGGCGGCAGGTTGGGATCGCGATCGGGTCGGCGCCGCCGGCGCGTCGGGGCGGGCGCCGTCTCGGCCGGCTCCTCGGTCGCCTCGGCTCCCCGGCGGCGCCGGCGGCGGGCCGGCTTCGCGGGCGCCTCGGTCTCGGGCTCCTCGTCCGCCTCGGGCCCTCCTCGTCGGTCTCCTCTTCGGCTTCGTCATCAGCCTCGAGAACGACCTCCGTCGCCTCCTCGGCTTCTTCGTCCTCCGGCGTCGGCTCGACCTCGTCCGCCTCCGGCTCAGCCGGGGTCGCGTCCGCGTCCGAAGCCCGTCGCGGGCGTTTGGCCTTCGGTTCGGCCTCGGACTCCGAGCGCGGGGCTTCGGAGGTGGATGCGACCTCGGCCGCCTCCTCAGCCGGCTTGCGAGTCCGCCGCCGACGCTTCGGCTTCGGCTTCTCTTCCGGCTCTTCGGTCATCGCCTCTTACCGGTGTTGGCATGGCCGCGGTAGAGGCGCGTGGGCGCGAACTCCCCGAGCTTGTGTCCGACCATCGACTCGCTGATGAACACGGGAACGTGCTTGCGGCCGTCGTGGACGGCGATCGTGTGCCCGACCATCTCGGGGAAGATCGTCGACGTCCGCGACCAGGTGCGGAGCATGCGCTTCTCGCCGCTGGTGTTCATCGCCTCGACACGTGCCATCAGGCGGTCCTCCACCCACGGGCCCTTCTTGCTCGATCGGCTCAACGCTTCTTACCTCTTCTCCGTCCGCGGACGATGTAGCGGTCCGACTGCTTGCCCTTCTTGCGGGTCCGGTAACCGAGCGTCGGCACGCCCCACGGGGTCACGGGATGGCGACCCGGCGTGGTTGAGCCCTCGCCACCGCCGTGCGGGTGGTCGACGGGGTTCATCGCGGTGCCGCGCGTCTGCGGACGCACGCCCATGTGACGCTTGCGACCGGCCTTGCCGATCTTCACGTTCTGGTGCTCGGAGTTCCCGATCACGCCGACGGTGGCCCGGCACTCGGCGCGGACCATCCGCATCTCGCCCGAGGGAAGGCGGAGCGTCACGTATTCGCCCTCCTTGGCCAGGAGCTGGATCCCGGCGCCGGCCGAGCGCGCGAGCTGCCCGCCGCGGCCGGGGGTCAGCTCGACGTTGTGCACGACCGTACCGGCAGGCATCCTGGCCAGTGGCAGGCAGTTGCCGACCCGAATGTCGGCGCCGGCGCCCGACTCGACGGTCATGCCCACGCTCAGCCTCTGCGGCGCCAGGATGTAGCGCTTCTCGCCGTCGGCGTAGTGCAACAACGCGATGTAGGCCGAGCGATTCGGGTCGTACTCGATGTGCGCGACCCTCGCCGGCACGCCATCCTTGCGGCGCTTGAAGTCGATCTTGCGGTACAGGCGCTTGGCCCCGCCGCCGCGGTGGCGCGAGGTCTTGCGGCCCTTGGCGTTGCGTCCGCCGGACTTCGTCAGGCCCTCGGTCAGCGACTTCTCCGGTTCCGAGCGCGTGATCTCGGCGAAATCCGGATAGGTGACGAAGCGGCGTCCGGGGGAAGTCGGCTTGGGATTGCGGATCGGCATTACTCACTCACGTCCAGTCCGCGGAAGATCGGGATTGTCTCCCCCTCGCGCACCTGCACGATCGCCTTCTTCCAATGGCGCGTGCGGCCGGCGGTCTGGCCGCGGCGCTTGGGCTTGCTCTTCACAGTGGCGGTCCTGACCTCGACCACGTGGACGTCGAACAGCAGCTCGACGGCCTGGCGGATCTGCGTCTTGTGCGCCCGGTCATGGACGCGGAAGGTGTACTTGCCCGCCTCGGCGAGCACGTAGGTCTTCTCCGAGACAACCGGTCGGATGATCACCTGGCTGGCGTGCATCACTCGCCACCCCCCGAAGCCCGCGCGACGAGGTCGGGCAACGCCGCCTCGGATACGAGCAGCGAGGCCGCGCCGATCACGTCGGCGACGCCCGCGTCGGCTACCGGCATCACGTCCACGCGGGCCAGGTTGCGGAACGACTTGCCCGCCGCTGCCTCGGACTCGGCCAGCAGGACGAGCGTCGGCGCATCGGCGCCCCAGTCGACCAGCAACGAGACGGCCTGCGAGGTGGATGGCGTGTCGAACTCGGTGGCGTCGAACACGGCCAGCGACGAGCGGCCCGCGTGGGCCGACAGCGCGCTACGCAGGGCGGCCTTGCGAGCTTTGCGGTTGACCTTGACGGTGTATCCGCGCGGCGTGGGCCCGAACGCGACGCCGCCGCCGGCGAAGTGCGGAGCGCGAATCGAGCCCTGGCGGGCTCGACCGGTCCCCTTCTGGCGCCACGGCTTGGCGCCGCCGCCGCGGGCCTCGCCGCGGGTTAGGGTCGAGGCGGTGCCGCGACGACGAGCGTTGAGCTCGGCGCGCACGGCCTCGTGCACGAGCGGCATGTTGAAGCGCGCCTCGAAAGCCGCGGCGTCAAGCGACACCTTGCCGCCTCCGAGCTTTGGGGCTTCAGCCATCGGTCCGCACCTCCACGGTGCTGCCCTTCGGTCCCGGCACCGCGCCGCGGACGAGGAGCAGGTTCTGCCTGGGCAGAACCTCGACCACGGTCAGGCCGCGCTGGGTCACGCGCCCGCCGCCCATCCGGCCCGGGCCGCGCAGGCCCTTGAACACCCGCGAGGGTGTGGCCGAGGCGCCGATCGACCCCGGGGCGCGGACGTTGTGCGAGCCGTGCGACTTGGGGCCGCTCTTGAAGTTGTGACGCTTGATCGTGCCCTGGAAGCCCTTGCCCTTGGACTTGCCGGAGATCTTGATGAGGTCTCCGGGCGTGAACGCCTCGACGGTGACCGTCTGGCCGACAAGGAGCTCTCCTGCCTCGTCGCGGAACTCGCGCACGACGCGGTGGGCGGAGGCATCGGCCTTCTTGAGGTGCCCGAGCTCGGCCTTCGAGAGCGACTTCTCCTTGCAGGCGCTGAACGCGAGCTGCACGGCCTCGTAGCCGTCCCGTTCGTGGGTCCGGATCGCCGTCACCGGACACGGGCCGGCCTCGAGCACGGTCACGCGCTCGACCTTCCCGTCGTCAAGGAATCGCTGTGTCATGCCGAGCTTGCGTGCCAGGATCGCCGCCATCTGCAATCCCCTACGAAGCCAGGCGGATCTCGATATCCACGCCGGCCGGGAGATGGTCGAGTCGCTGGAGCGAGTCGACCGTCTTCGGAGTCGGCTGGTGGATGTCGATCAGTCGCTTGTGGGTGCGGATCTCGAAGTGCTCGCGCGAGTCCTTGTCCTTGAACGGCGAGCGGATCACGCAGTACACGTTCTTCTCCGTGGGCAGCGGCACGGGACCAGAGACGGTCGCGCCGGTGCGCGCCGCCGTCTCGACGATCTCCTTGGCCGCCGCCTCGATCGCCGAGTGGTCGTATGACTTCAGGCGGATCCGGATCTTGTTTTGAGCAATCGTTGCCACGCTTGGTTCATCTCAGTCGGAAGGGGCGAGTCCCGGGTTGCGGGGCCCGCCCCGAAAAGGTCGTATCTCTTTCTGTGAAAAACAGGCGGCGGGTGGGTGGGGATGCCATCCCCCCGCTGCCCATAAACAACTACTTGACGACTTCGGTGACGACCCCGGAGCCGACCGTACGGCCGCCCTCGCGGATCGCGAACCGCAGACCCTGGTCCATGGCGATCGGCTGGATCAGCTCGATCTCCATCGTAACGTTGTCGCCCGGCATGACCATCTCGGTGCCGTCCGGCAGCTTGGCCACGCCCGTGACGTCGGTCGTGCGGAAGTAGAACTGCGGCCGATAGCCCGAGAAGAACGGGGTGTGACGACCACCCTCCTCCTTCTTCAGGACGTAGACCTCGGCCTTGAACTGGGTGTGCGGCGTGATCGAGCCGGGCTTGCAGAGAACCTGGCCGCGCTCGATCTCCTCGCGCTTGGTGCCGCGAAGCAGACAACCGACGTTGTCGCCCGCGCGCCCCTCGTCGAGGATCTTCTTGAACATCTCGACGCCGGTGACCACCGTGGTTGTCGTGTCCTTGATGCCCACGATCTCGACGGTCTCGCCGGTCTTGATGATGCCCTGCTCGATGCGGCCCGTCGCCACGGTCCCGCGGCCGGTGATCGAGAACACGTCCTCGACCGGCATCAGGAACGGCTTGTCCAGGTCACGTACGGGCTCGGGGATGTAGCTGTCGAGCGCCTCGGCGAGCTCGAGGATCTTGCCCTCGGCGTCCTCGTCGCCCTCCAGCGCCTTGAGCGCCGATCCGGTCACGAACGGGATGTCGTCGCCCGGGAACTCGTACTCGGAGAGCAGGTCGCGGATTTCGACCTCGACGAGCTCGAGGAGCTCCGGATCGTCGACCATGTCGGCCTTGTTGAGGAACACAACGATGTAGGGGACGCCGACCTGACGTGCGAGCAGGATGTGCTCACGAGTCTGCGGCATCGCGCCGTCGGCGGCCGAGACCACCAGGATCGCACCGTCCATCTGGGCGGCGCCCGTGATCATGTTCTTGACGTAGTCGGCGTGACCCGGACAGTCCACGTGTGCGTAGTGCCGGTTCGGGGTCTCGTACTCGACGTGTGAGGTCGCGATCGTGATGCCGCGCGCCTTCTCCTCGGGAGCGTTATCGATCGATTCGAAGGACCGCACCTCGGTGCCGCCGTACTTCTCGTTCAGCACCTTTGTGATCGCGGCGGTCAGCGTCGTCTTCCCATGGTCGATGTGACCGATGGTGCCGACGTTGACATGGGGCTTGTCGCGCTCGAACTTGGCTTTCGCCACTTTGGTGTCGCTCCTTCTGTTTCAGTGGTTCCGTTCGCCCTGAGGACGAACCTCAAAAATCTATCGGACTTCCGTCCTAGGCACCTGTTAGGCAGGTTGCAGCTCGCCTACCACCTTCTCTGCGATGTTCGCCGGCACCTCGTCGTACCGCTCGAACTGCATGGTGTAAGTCGCGCGGCCCTGGGTGTTGGACCGCAGATCGGTCGCGTAGCCGAACATCTCGGCCAGCGGCACGTAGGCATTGACGACCTGCGCGTTGCCGCGCTGCTCCATCCCGTGGACATGCCCGCGCCGGCGGTTGAGGTCTCCGATCACGTCGCCCATGAACTCCTCGGGCGTGACGACCTCGACGGCGAAGATCGGCTCGAGCAGCACCGGCTTGGCGCGCTTGACCGCCTCCTTGAGGGCCAGCGAACCGGCGACCTTGAAGGCGATCTCGCTCGAATCGGTGTCGTGGTACTTGCCGTCGTTGAGCGTCACTCGCACGTCGACCATCGGGTAGCCGGCGCGGGGACCGTTCTCGAGCGCCTCCTCGACGCCCTTCTCCACGGCCGGGATGAACTCGGTCGGGATCGAGCCACCCTTGATCTTGTTGATGAAGTCAAAGCCCTCGCCCGGAGCCGGCTCGACATCGATGTAGACGATGCCGTACTGGCCGGAACCACCGGTCTGGCGAACGAAGCGGCCCTCGACCTTCTCGGCCGTGCCGCGAATCGTCTCGCGGTAGGAGACCTGCGGGCGGCCGACGTTGGCGTCGACCTTGTACTCGCGCAGCATGCGATCGACCAGCACCTCGAGATGCAGCTCGCCCATTCCGGAGATCTCGGTCTGGCCGGTCTCCTCGTTGGTGCGCACCTGGAAGGTCGGGTCCTCCTCGGCCAGGCGACCCAGCGCCGTGGACATCTTCTCCTGGTCGGCCTTGGTCTTCGGCTCGATCGCGACCTTGATCACCGGCTCGGGGAACACGATCGTCTCGAGCTTGATCGGCTTGTCGGGCGCGGCCAGCGTGTCGCCGGTGGCGACCTGCTTGATCCCGACCCCGGCGGCGATGTCGCCGGCGAAGACCTCCTTGACCTCCTCGCGATCGTTCGCGTGCATCATCAGGATCCGTCCGATCCGCTCGGTCCGGCCGGTGTTGACGTTGAGCACCCGCGCGCCGGCCTCGAGGTGGCCCGAGTAGACGCGGAAATAGGTCAGCTTGCCGACGTAGGGGTCGGCCATGATCTTGTGCACCAGGGCTGCGAACGGCTCGTCATCGGAGGCGTGGCGGGCCGCCGGCTGCTCATCGCCGTTGGCCGAGCCCTTGGCCGGCTCCACGCCCTCGACCGGAGGAACGTCGAGCGGGCTCGGGAGATAGTCGATGACCGCATCGAGCAGGGGCTGCACGCCCTTGTTCTTGAAGCTCGAGCCGCACAGGACGGGGGTCAGCCTGATCTCCAGCGTCGCCTTGCGGATCGCCGCCTTGAGGCGGTCGACCGGGATCTCCTGCTCCTCGAGGATCATCTCGAGCAGCTCGTCGTCGTAATGGGAAACCTCTTCGAGCAGGTGCTCGCGGGCGGCGGCAGCCGCCTCGACGAGATCGGCGGGGATCTCGGTGACCTCCTGCTCCATGCCGAGTTCGTCCTTGTAGACGATCGCCTTGTTGGCGACCAGGTCGACGATGCCCTGGAAGTCAGCCTCGGCACCGATCGGAAGCTGGACCGGTACCGGGTGCGCGCCGAGACGGTCGACCATCGTCTGCACACCTCGGTGGAAGTCGGCGCCGATCCGGTCCATCTTGTTGATGTAGGCGATGCGCGGTACGCGGTACTTATCGGCCTGGCGCCAGACGGTCTCGGACTGCGGCTCGACGCCGGCGACCGAGTCGAACAGCGCAATCGCTCCGTCGAGCACGCGCAGCGAGCGCTCCACCTCGACCGTGAAGTCGACGTGACCCGGCGTGTCGATGATGTTGATCCTGTATCCCTTCCACTCGGCCGTCGTGGCCGCAGAGGTGATCGTGATGCCCCGCTCCTGCTCCTGCTCCATCCAGTCCATGACGGCCGCGCCCTCGTGAACCTCCCCCATCTTGTAGGTCCGACCGGTGTAATAGAGGATGCGCTCGGTCGTCGTCGTCTTACCGGCGTCGATGTGAGCCATGATCCCGATGTTGCGAGTGTTCTCTAGCGTGAACTTGCGAGGCATAAGTTTCCGTCGTCTGAGGGTGGCCCCGGCGACTGATTTCGGACATGAAAAAGGGCCCAGTGGGCCCCTTCACGACGCACCTGTCGACGTGGGGCGTTTTCTTATCTGGTCGGCGTCTCCATCGCTTGGATACTCCGCGCCCGGGAGCGAGCACAGATGAACGCAACACCGCCCGAGGCGAACACCGAATATAGCAGAGCCCCCAGGCAATCCCGGGCGAATTCCGCGCGTCGCGGGGAGGGGTCGCGGGGTGCCTCGGCGGTGAGGGTCGCGGTCCTCTGCGGCGGCCTGCTCGGGGCCCTGCTCCTGCTCGTGGCCGAGTTCACGACCCTCTACGACGTCAAGACGACCAACGGCGGCGTGCTGATCAAGTCGGTCTCGAACGGCTCCAACCACGCCTACGCGATGGTGCCGATCGCCCTGCTGGCGGCGCTGCTCGCGTTCGCGGTGTGGCGCGTCGGCAGCCGGCCCGCCCTGCTCGCCATCGGCCTGCTCGGGGTGCTCGCCCTGCTGATCAGCCTGTTGGGCGACCTCCCGGACGCCCACGCCTCGGGCCTGATCGGCTCGAGCACGACCCACTTCGCCGTCGCCAGCTCGCGCCCGAGCGCGGGCTTCTACATGGAGACGCTGGGGGCGGTGCTGCTGGTGATCACGTGCGTCTCGGGGTTCATCATGCTCGGGGCGCCGGCGCGGCGGGCGTGGTGTTTTGGGGGGCTCGGGTTCGGGCGGGTTCGGCGGGGGCGGCGGCGGCGCGGGTGCGGACGCCGGGGAGGCCGCGGCGCCCCCTGCGGCCCCAGCCACCAGGCGTGACTAACCCAACAAGTGCCCATCCGGTTTGCTCAGGCAGGTGCTGGAGCTCTGGCCGTGTTTGGGGTCCGCGGTCTTGGACGAAGCGGGCCGGCGCAGGGAGGGCGATCGCGATCCACCGTTTGGGATCTCAGGTTTGTATATGAGCCCTCAGATCCCAACCCCCCTGTGGAACCCGCGAATCTGCGCAGAGTCGCACGACCCGATGGGACCTCGCGGTCTACATCGCCCGCCGTCGCCCAATAGGCGTGGCCGCCAGGTGCCGGGTACCCGCACCCGGCACCCCCACCATCCCCAGCCTGAGCCAACCGGATACGCACTACGCAACAAACTCGACCCCGCGGAATTGAGCGAGGCGGGTTTTGGAGGGACTCTCGATCTCGCCCGCGCCGGCACCAGGCGCCCGGATAACGTCACTATCGGTTCGCCCCCGGAGGCGAGAGTGACGTTGGCGTCGGTGGTGGGGGGTCATCGTCACATTGCCGCGCGCCGCCGGCCCGAGTGTGACGTTTTCCAAGCCGGGGAGCGGTTCGGCCGCGTCTCCGCCCGCCGCCCAATCGAGCGTTTCGCGCCCGCGCTGTGCCGGCGACGAGACTGGTCAACGAGCGCTCGCGGGTCCCTACGCCCACCCCACGAACCCCCTCCAACCTCCGCAACCCCCGTTGCGCGAACCGGTCCGAAGTACTAACCGGAATCTAGATTTCTAAACGGGAAATTCCCCCGATGGTCGGCATCCTGACAACAGGGCCATCGCCTGCGACTTCCTGGCAGTTTTGGGAATACTCTCAGTAGACGCGAGGGTTGTTCCACCGCAGCCCCCGGTCCCGTGTGGTGGGCGGCCCTCGCGTTTTAGCTTCTGAAGCGCTGATTACTCAGCAGAGCTTCACCGGACTAAGGGCGGGGGTCGGGCAGGTAGGCAGGGATGGGGGCCGAGGCTAGATCCGAGTCGCTCCGGATCGAGCCTCATCCCCATGTGGTCGCGCCGCGACCCTTCGATGACACCGAGGGTCGCCCCCATCGGAGGCGACCCTTCAGCATCTCGCTACGGATGAACCGTGTAGCCCTTGAACCCGCGCGCGACGATCCCGGTCGCGCCGTTGACCGCGACGCTCGGCTTCTGCAGATACGTGCATGCGTGCACGGTTCTGGCGCGCGGCGAGCGCCAGCCCTTGGCCGTCCGCGAGAACGACCCGCCGTTGAGGTTCCAGATGATCGCCGTTGGCGCGATGGTGCTCGGCGGCCGGCGTGCCGGCGCACTTCGAGTTGTCGACGAACAGGTACAGCCGCTTCGGACCGGACGCCTTGCCATTGATCGTGATCGAGTAGAGCACGTTCACCTTGGCGTGCGCGGGAACGACCGGGTGCACCGCATTGGCTGCCGCATACGCGACGCCGACACAGGCCACGACCACGATTGCGCACGCCAGCAGCACGACGGAACGGAAACGCCCGCGAACGGCCCCACGACCAACAAACCTCGACATGAGCATGCCCCCCTTGTTTAGGAACGCTTAAGAGAGCGCCACTCTTTCACCTCGGTGGCGACTTTGTCAATCGCGCGGAACGACGCCGGCGCCGAGGGGGACGACTACCAGCGGTAGTGGGCGAACGCCTTGTTCGCCTGGGCCATCCGGTACACGTCGTCCTTGCGCTTGTACGCGGCGCCCTGCTGCTGCTGAGCGTCGAGGAGCTCGTGGGCGAGGCGCTGGGCCATCGTCTTCTCGCGGCGCTGGCGCGCGAACTGCACGAGCCACCGGACGGCGAGCGTGCGCGAGCGGCGCGGCGGAACCTCGACCGGCACCTGGTAGGTGGCACCGCCGACGCGACGGGACTTGACCTCCAGCACCGGAGTCAGAGCCTTGATCCCCGCCTCGAGCTGCTCGACCGGGTTCTTGCCCGAGCGCTCACCGATAATCGCGAGCGCGTCGTAGACGATCTTCTCGGCCGTCGGCTTCTTGCCGTCCAGCATCACCTTGTTGATGACCTGCTGGACCAGGCGGTTGCGGTGGACGGGGTCGGGCTCGACCGGCCGTACCTGTGCGGCGGCGCGACGGGGCACTACTTCGCCTTCACGCCGTACTGCGAGCGGGCCTTCTTGCGATCGCTCACGCCGGCGGCGTCGAGCGTGCCGCGGATGACCTTGTAGCGGAAGCCAGGCAGATCCTTGACGCGGCCACCGCGCACGAGCACGACCGAATGCTCCTGGAGGTTGTGGCCCTCGCCGGGGATATAGGCGCCCACCTCCATGCCGTTTGTCAACCTCACGCGCGCGACCTTGCGCAGAGCCGAGTTCGGCTTCTTGGGCGTGGTCGTATACACGCGGGTGCAGACCCCGCGCCGCTGCGGGGCGGCGACCTTCTTCTTGCGACCCTTGCCCGACTTCAGGCCAGGCGTCGCCAGTTTCTTCTTCGGGGCGGTGCGTCCCTTGCGGATCAATTGGCTGGTCGTCGGCATGCGCTGCGCAGGGTAGCAGGGGCGCTCCAAACGCCCACCCCGGCCCTCAGAAGCTCAGCATCGCCGCGCTGTAGCGCGGCACAGTGACCAGAAACCCCACCCCAGCGCGGTGAATGACGCTCGTAACCCTGCGCCCGTGCCAGCGCGCATCGTCGCCGACCGAGCGGCCGCCGAGCGTCACTCCGGACGCTGCGGTCGGTGAGGGTGCCAGCAGCCGCTCCACCCTGGCCGGGCCCTCAGCGCCCGGCGCACGGACGAGTGTGGTGAGCGAATGGCGGCCCTTGTTGATCAGCAGGACGCGCGTGCCCGACGTCGTCAGCACCGCCCAGGCCTTCGTGTTCGCCCCGGCCGGAGCGCTGATCCTCGCGTTCACCAACCACACCGCCGAACGCACGAACTGTGCGAACAGAGCCAGCCCGTAGAGCTCCGGCCGCGCCTCGAGGCCCTGCGGTCCCAGCATGAACGGCGCATTGTGCTTCGTCGCCCTGATGTGCCAGTTCACGCCGTCGATGCCCGCCTTCACCATCTCAAGCAGGGCATCGGGAGCCCAAAGCGCGGTGGCGAACGACTCCGCGACCGGCGGGTTCACGCCGCACAGGCTCATCGAGTTCATCTCGGTCACCTGAAGCAGCTGACCGACCACGTGTGCCCGGGCGGCGAGACCCTTCCATTGCCGGCCGTCGACGGCCTTCTGCGAGAGCATGAATGCCTGCGTCGGGTCGTCGGCGGGGCCGAAGCAGGTCGACCCGGGATACCGGTGTAGCGTCATGATCGCCGGGCCCCCGTCGGCGGGCGATGGTGTGTGGTTGAGGTAGTCCCGCCTGAACGTGGAGACCTCGGGCCCGGCTAGGGCGACGTCGGGCAGAGCGGGCCTGAGCGCGGCCGCATAGGACCCGAAATCGCTCCAGTACGCGAGCGGCGTGTAGCTCGCCGTCCACCCAGGCGGCGGGGCGACCGTGGTGGGCACGATCTCCTGCTCGAGCCCGGGCTGCTGGTAGTAGTAGTTCGGTTCGTTGCCGATCTCGAGCGCGGTCAGGCGCCCGGGGCCGAGGGCGCGGTCGGCCGCCAGCGCGAACGAGGTCTCCATCGTCGGCGAGTGCACGGGCAGGTTGAGATCGAGCATCACCTGAAGGTTGTTCGCCTGGACGAACGAGACCAGGCCGCTCAGCCATTGGTCGTCGATCTCCCTGACCCACGACGGCGACCCCACCGTCGACGTGTCCCAGTAGACGCCGTCAGCCGACTTGCCACCCACGCGGAGCAACATCGGCGCGCTCGGGTCGGGCCGCATCAGCGAAAGCGTGCGGCCGAACAGCGCACCGCCGGCCTCGAACGAAGCGAGCTCGGTGTACTCGATCGAGATTCCCATGAACGACGGCGAGATCCGCCGCAGGACCGACCCCAGCCTGACCTGTGCCGCCGGCTTGGACACCGGAGCCGCGCGAGCACTGGGCGCGCTCGCCCCGAGGCCCAACGCACACAGAGCGACACAAACCGATTTGAGGAACCCCGCCCGAGCCACGGCCAGCACAGTAGCGAGAGGTTGGAGGGGCGACCGCGTACTCGCATCGCGGCCGCCCCTACCCCCTTTCTTCGCGAGCAGCGCCGACATGTCCGCGCGACGCCTTGCCCCCCGGGAAGCTCTGGGCGCTTGGGCCGTGCTGAGGTCTGTACGCACGCGGCGAGAGATTGGATCACTGGGCGCCCACCGCGACGGGCGCCCGGCCCCGCCCCCTCCGCAGGATTAGGGAGAGGTTCGAAGACCGCGAGGGGTTTGGGTCGGAGCCACGCGGTCAACGAACCTCTCTGCGAGATCACCGAGGCTGCCGCCCGGCGCCCCCAGGGACCTGGCCGACTCGGGTCGCTCGGCGGTGGCCGCTGCACCTGAGCGGAGACGGCGATCTCGCGACTCGGACATGCGCGCACCTGCCGCGTGCCCGAAGCTTCTTCCCGGTCGCATCATCATCTGTTAGGTACTTACCCTACCATGCAGTCTAAGAGCTGGCTAATTCTTCTGAGAAGATGTGCAGGCCACGGAGCACATGACGAGATGACCTTGCCGACCCACAGCAACGAGCCCTTCGGCGATTCGGTGCGCAAGCTGATGCAGGAGCGCGGCTTCTCCTACCGAGCGCTGGCGGACGCAACCCGCGAGGTCGACGGCAAGGGCCTGACGCACGCCCACATCAACATGCTCGCTAACGGCCACGACAAGCCGTCGATGCGGGCGATGGAGCTGGTCGCCCGGGCTGGCGGGATTGATCCCGGCTACTTCGCGGAGTACCGGCTGGCGGCGGCGATGCGAGAGCTCGACCCGACCGAGGTCGGGCTCGAGCAGGCGCTCGAGAACCTCAACGCTCGGCTCGGCGCACGGCGAAGAAGTGGTGTCCGAGCGCAAGCACCGCAACAGCCCCAAGCGCGACCTCGTCCCACGGGGTAGCCAGCGGGTCGACCACCAGCGCGACCCAGAACAGCACCGCCCACACGGCCCACGCGGCCTGGACGCCTCTGCGGGTCACCTCGGGGTAGCGCCACATCGTCCGCGCCAGGCGATCGGCGAAGTAGCCAAGCTCGTGCCGATCGCCGAGGAGCCGCGCCGTCACGGACAGCGCCGCCAGCGCGACCACGAAGGCGAGGTATCCGAACGGCCGCAGCACCAGCCTCAGCCCCCGGACCAGCATCGGCGACCCCACCTCAGACCCCGACGCCGGCCAGTGCGTCGTCGACGGCCACGGCGGGCACGCCCGTGGCCTCGGCCACCGGCTCGTAGGTCACCTGGCCGGCCGCCACGTTGACGCCGAGCTTCAGACCCGGGTTCTCCAAGATCGCACCCTGCACACCGGAGCTCGCCAGGTCGATGATGTAGGGCATCGTCGCGTTCGTGAGCGCGTAGGTGGAGGTGATCGGAACGGCCCCGGGCATGTTCGCCACGCAATAGTGGGTGATCCCGTCGACCTCGTAGGTCGGATCCGAGTGGGTCGTCGGGTGCGAGGTCTCAAAGCAACCGCCCTGGTCGATCGACACATCGACGAGCACCGCCTGCGGCCGCATCAACCCAAGCTGGGCGCGGGTGATGACGTGGGGAGCGCGGGCGCCGTGGACGAGCACGGCTCCGATCACGAGATCCATGTCGGGGAGACGTTCCTCGATCGAGAGCGTGGAGGCGAAACACGTGTCGGCGCGGCCGCCGAAGGCGATGTCGAGCTCGCGCAGGCGATCGATGCTGCGGTCGTACACATACACCGTCGCCTCCATCCCGAGCGCGATGAAGGCGGCGTTCATGCCGACTACCCCGCCACCGATCACCATCACATTCGCCGCCGCCACGCCGGGGACGCCGCCGAGCAGGATCCCACGGCCGCCGAGCGGCTTCTCGAGCATGAACGCTCCGGCCTGGGTGGCGATCTTCCCCGCGACCTCTGACATCGGCGCCAGCAGCGGCAGCCGGCCGCCGCGGTCCTCCACGGTCTCGTAGGCGATGCACGTTGCGCCCGAGGCCATCAGACCCTTGGTCAGCTCGGCGTCGGCGGCCAGGTGCAGGTAGGTGAAAAGCGTGTGCCGCGGCTCGAGCATCGAAACCTCCGCGGGCTGCGGCTCCTTGACCTTGACGATCAGCTCGGCCGTGCCGAACACGTCGCCGGCCTCGGGCACGATCGTCGCGCCCTGCGCCACGTAGGCGTCGTCGCTGATCGCGGACCCGGTCCCGGCTCCACCCTCCACATACACCTCGTGGCCGGCATCGACCAGCTCGCGCACGCCGGCCGGCGTAAGCGCCACCCGGTACTCGTCCTTCTTGACCTCACTCGGGACTCCGACCTTCACGACACAAGCTCCCTTCCACGCAAAGCCAACCAGAATTCGATCCGATCCCGGGCGCTGGCGAGGTTGCGTCCGGTCAGCTCTTCCACACGCCGGATTCGGTACCGGAGCGTATGCCGGTGGCAATACAACCGCCGGGCGGCTCGCTCCCACTGTCCGTTCTCCTCGATGAAGGCCTCGAGCGAGCGCATCAGCTCACCTCCGTAGTGGCCCTCCGACGCCTCGATCGGGCCGAGGATCGAGTCGCAGAACAGCTTCAGCGCCTCGTCGTCCTGGAGGGCGAGCAGCAGCTGGAAGGAGCCGAGGTCCTTATAGGAGGCGACGCGCGCCGAGCCTCCGGAGGAGCCGTTCGACCCCGCCGCGACGCCGTCGACCGAGGCGAAGCTGAGCGCCTCCATCGCGCAGCGCGCCTCGTGGAAGCTGCGGCGGGCCTCACCACCCGCCACCGGCCTCCCCACCCCGACCGACAGGGTCGCGCCGAGCTCTGCCCCGACGCGCGCGCTCACCCGCTGGGCCAGCGTGAACAGCTCCTCCTCCTCGAGCCCAGGTACGAGCGCGCAGGTGACCGAGCCGGTGGAGGCGACGAGACCGTCGGCGGCATCGTCGCGCAGGGCCAGCGCCAACGCCGCCTCCATCGGCGCCGGCGAGCCGCGTCCATCAAACGGGCGTTCGAGCACCATCGCCGCGACGCTGTCCGCGAGTCCGAACGGCTCGAGGCGCCGGCTCAACTCGGGCCCAGCAAGCTCACCGCGCACCACGGCCGCAAGCACGTCTCCCGCGAGCCGGCGCTCGGTGTCGCCCGCGACGCGCGACCGCAGCAGCTCCAGCGCGACGATCGTCACCGCCTGGTGCAGCGTCAGCCGGTCGAAGTCGCTCAGCGCCCCGCTGTCCTTGACGGCAACGAGCCACGCCTCAGGGATACGCGCGACCGCGGTCGTCGATCCCGATCGCGGCGCGCCGTCGGAGGCGACCGGCAGCGCCAGCGCGCGGCTGCCGTCCTCGCCGCCGGGCATGAACGCCCGGGCCTCGCGGCGCCGCCCGCGCTCGCGCACCTCGCCGCCGAGCGACGCGACCGCCTCCTCGGATAGCGGGCGGCGGAAGGCGTGCTGGGCCAGCGGCTCGCCCCGAGGATCGAACACCAGTACCGAGGCGCCGATCAGCGTGGCCAGCGTTCCCGCCAGCGCGTCGATCCCGCGCTCGGAGAGGACGATCCGCTCCAGGCGCTCCTGCGCCGCGAGCGCGCGGCGCAGGACCGCGTACTGCTCGTTGACGAGCTGTGAGAACGCCGCCTCGGTGACGGCGATGAACGGGACCTCGTAGGGAACCTCGAACACGGGAAAGTCGCGCTCGGCCGCCGCCTCGATCAGCGCCGGCGGCACCTTTTCGTGGGCGAAGCCGGTGCCGAAACCGATGCCGGCGAGCTGGTGGTCGACGAGCCGCAGCACGAACTCGCGCTGCTCCTCCTCGGTGCCGAGCTGCATCCCCGTGCTGAGCAGGATCTCGCCCCCGGACAGCCACGGCGTCGGGTCGAGGAGCTCCGAGATGTGCACCCAGCGCACGGGCAGATCAAGGCTGGCCTCGCCGGTCAGCAACCGGACGTCGAGGTCTGAGAGGAGGTCCCGAACTGTGAGCATCGGCGCTACCGCTGACGCCGCTGGAGGTCGTGCACGTGCGGTCCTTCCGCGGCGGCCGGTTCCAGCAGCTCCATTCGCTCACCGGCTTCGGTGAGCACGCCCCGCAGAATCGTCTCGATTTCGGCGAACTGCTCCGGCCCCGCGATCAGCGGCGGCGAGAGCTGGATGACCGGGTCCCCGCGGTCGTCGGCGCGGCAGATCAGGCCGCGACGGTAGAGCTCGCCGGACAGGAATCCGCGCAGCAGCACCTCGGCCTCGTCGTCGTCGAACGTCTCCTTGGTCGCCTTGTCCTTGACCAGCTCGATGGCATGGAAGTAGCCGGCTCCGCGCACGTCTCCGACGATCGGAAGGTCGCGCAGCGAGTCGAGCATGTCCTGGAACTCGCCCTCGTGTGCGCGCACGTGCTCGATCACGCCCTCGCTCTCCAGCGCGCGGATGTTCGCCAGCGCGATCGCGGCGCACACCGGATGCCCGCCGAAGGTGAAGCCGTGCGTGAAGCTGTCGAGGCCGTCCATGAACGGCTGCGCGATCTTGTCGGAGACGATCACGGCACCCATCGGCGCGTACGCGCTGGTTAGGCCCTTCGCGGTGGTGATGACGTCGGGCAGGTAGCCGAAGCGCTGGGCGCCAAACCACTCGCCCAGTCGGCCCCAGGCGCAGATGACCTCGTCGGAGATCATCAGCACGTCGTACTCGTCGCAGATCTCGCGCACGCGCTGGAAGTAGCCCTCGGGCGCCGTGAAGCAGCCGCCCGCGTTCTGGACCGGCTCGAGGATCACCGCCGCGACAGTCTCCGGGCCCTCGAACTCGATCCGCTCCGCGATCGACTCGGCGAACCACTCCTCCGTGACCCCGGGCGGCATCCGATAGGTGTTCGTGTTGAGCACGTGACAGCCGCCCGGAGCAAGCGGCTCGAACGGGGTCCGCAGGCCGGTGATGCCGGTCGCCGACAGCGCGCCGAGCGAGGTCCCGTGGTAAGCGATCTCGCGAGCGATGAACTTCGTCTTCGTCGAGTTGCCCCGGAGCTTGTGGTACTGGCGGGCGAGCTTCAGAGCGGACTCGACCGCCTCGCTGCCACCGCTGGTGAAGAACACGCGGTTGAGGTCACCGGGAGTCAGGCTGGCGATCTTCGCGGCGAGCTCGATCGCCGGCGGATGAGCATAGGACCAGTTCGAGAAGAAGCCGAGCTCCTTGGCCTGATCGGCGCCTGCCTGCACGATATCGGCGCGGCCATGGCCGATGTTCACGCAGAACAGGGCTGACAGGCCGTCCAGGTACCGGTTGCCGTGGTCGTCATAGACGTAGCAGCCCTCGCCACGGACGATGAGCGGGATCTCCGCGTTGTCGTAGGCGGACATCCGGGTGAAATGGAGCCACAGGTGCCGGCGCGCAAGCTCCTGCAGCGTCTCGCTGTCCACTCCAACTGCCGCATCAGTGCTTGCCATTCGATACCTCACACAGTCCGTTCGCCGTTTTGTACAACGCTATCGAGCCCCAGAAGTTGCACTTATTATCCGCTTCGTAGGCGGAGCATTGCAAACGTTGTCCTGTTTGCTGCAATAGGCTGAACCCGTGCGACTGAACCACTACCGCAGCGGCCAAGGCGAGCCGCTCGTGCTGATCCACGGGATCGGCAGCGAATGGCAGGTCTGGAATCCCGTGATCGGCCGCCTCTCCCGTGCGCATGACGTGATCGCGCTCGACCTCCCTGGCTTCGGCGCCTCCCCGATGCCGCCGCCCGGCACACCGGCGGGCCTTGCCTCGATGACGCAGCTGGTAATCGACTTCTTCGACGAGCTCGGGCTCGAGCGCCCGCATGTGGCGGGCAACTCGCTCGGTGGGTGGCTCGCCCTCGAGCTGGCCAAGCGCGGCCGCGCGCGGACCGCCACAGCGCTCTCGCCGGCCGGCTTTCACAACTCGCCCGAGGGCGTGTACCAACGCAACCTGTTCCGGGTCGCGGTCGCCTCGGCACGATGGATGGCGCCGCGCGCCGAATCGATCGTGGCCACCCCGTTCGGCAGGGCCCTCGCGCTAGGCATGTTCGTGGCCCGGCCGTCGAAGCTGCCGGCGGTCCAGGCGGCGGATTCGATTCGCACGCTCGCGGGCGCCCAGTGGTTCGACGCCACCCTCGAGGCCTTCGTCCATGACCACTTCGCCGCTGGCAGCTCGATCGATGTTCCGACCACGATCGCCTGGGCCGAGAAGGACCGCGTGCTGCTTCCGCGCCAGGCGCCGCGCGCTGCAGCCGCCGTACCGATCGCCAGGAACGTGACCCTGACCGGCTGCGGTCACGTCCCGACCTTCGACGACCCCGAGCAGGTCACACGCGCGATCCTCGAGGGCGCACGGAGCTAGCGGGGCGACCGGAAACGTCACGTCTGAAAGGCGAGGTCCGGGGGCCGCGGGCCGAGGACGCAGGACCGACGTGTAGCGGCGCTACACGAGGGTCCGAGGACAAAGGCCAGTGGTCATCCGGGCCCGCATCTCGGGCGTTACGTTTACGGGAGACCCGCCGGGCGGGGCGCGCCGGGAGCCCGGCTGGGACAATTCGCGCGTGGCCTCGCATGGTGGGAGCGACGCGCTCGTGGAGAGGATCCGCCTGCGCTACGGGTGGACGATCGTCGCTGCGAACTTCTTCGGCGGTCTGGTCGTGTTCTCCCTGCTGGTGTTCCTGCTCCCGAACCCGCCCATTCACCGCGCCGGCACGCTCAAGCTGCTCGCGCTGGCCGTGTTCCTCCTCGGCAGCGCGGTCGCGTTCCCGACCGCGTGGATCATCTCGGCGCGCAAATGGCGGGCCACGCTCAGCTGGGTCCGCGAGGGACGGGAGCCGACCGAGCGCGAGCGCGAGCTGACGCTGCGCTTTCCCCTGACCAACCAGAAGATCGTGGCGATCGTGTGGCTCACCGCCACCGCCCTGTTCACCGCGCTGAGCCTCCCGTTCTCGCTCGAGCTGGCCCTGAATGTGCTCGAGACGGTCCTGCTCGGCGGCCTCGTCACCTGCGCCATCGGGTTCCTCGGCGGAGACCGGATCCTGCGCCCAGTGATGGCGCTCGCGCTGGCGCATGGCGCCCCGGCCCGGCCGCAGCTGCCCGGAGTGGCGGCACGGACCCTGCTGACCTGGACGCTCGGCACCGGCGTCGTGCTCGTCGGTCTCGCCACGATCGGCATCGGCGCGCTGCACGAGAGCCGTTTCACGCGTGACCGGCTCGCCGTGGTGATCCTCGTCCTCAGCGTGATCGGGATCGTCGTCGGACTGCTCACGATGGCCGGCCTCGCCCGCTCCCTCGCCGATCCAATCGACGCGCTGCGACGCGCCATCGGACGGGTCGAGCAGGGGGACCTCGACGTGGAGGTGACCGTCGACGACGGCAGCGAGATCGGCTTGCTCCAGGCCGGGTTCAACCAGATGGTCGCCGGCCTGCGCGAACGCGAGCGCCTTCGCGACCTGTTCGGCCGCCAGGTCGGTGAGGACGTCGTGCACCACGCGCTCGAGCGCGGCGTGGAGCTCGGGGGTGAATCGCGTGAGGCTGCCGTGCTGTTCGTCGACCTCGAGGGATCGACGAGGCTCGCGGAGACGCACGACCCCGGCGAGGTCGTGGCGCTGCTCAACGGCTTCTTTGCCGTCGTCGTGGAGGTCGTGGCCGCCGAGCAGGGGTGGGTCAACAAGTTCGAGGGCGATGCGGCCCTGTGCGTGTTCGGGGCTCCCCTTCCCGACCCGGAGGCCGCCACCCACGCCCTTGCCGCCGCGCGGGTCCTGCGCGACCGCCTGCTCTCCGCGCTGGGCGAGGTCCGCGCGGGAATCGGCGTCTCCGCCGGCCGGGTCGTTGCGGGCAACGTCGGCGCGGCCAGGCGCTTCGAGTACACGGTCATCGGCGACCCGGTCAACGAGGCGGCGCGTCTCACGGAGCTGGCCAAGGCGACGCCCGGACGGGTGCTCGCGTCCGAGGCGGCGCTCGAGCGCGCGAGCGCATCGGAGGCACAGCGATGGCAGCTGACCGATGAGGTGCAGCTCCGCGGCCGCGCGCGGCCGGTCAGAGTCGCGGTGGCACCACCAGAGCGCTCGCCGGCGCCCGGTATCCCGGCAGCTCGATCCGGAACGTAGCGCCCGCACCCGGCGGCGACTCCGCTCGGATCGTGCCCCCGTGCGCCTCGACGATGGCCCGCGCGATCGCCAGCCCGAGCCCGCTCCCGCCCCGTTCGCGCGAACGGTCGTCATCGACGCGGAGGAAGCGCTCGAAGATCCGCTCGAGCTGGTCGGCCGGGATGCCTGGGCCGCTGTCGCTGACCGCGATCTCGAGCGTGCCGTCGCCGACGGGGCGAGCGACAATCGCTATCTGATCGCCGACCTCGGTGTGGTCGACCGCGTTTCGCACAAGGTTGCGCAACACCTGGGTCAGGCGGTCGAGGTCCGCGTTTAGGACCCCAGCGATCGGCTCGACCTCGTAGTCACGATCGCCGAACAGGGGCAGGTCGCGCCGCAGGTCCTCGAAGAAATCCTCGAGCGCGATCGGAGCGGGCTCGACGAGCTGGCCCGCCTCCGCGCTGGCCAGCGTGAGCATGTCGGAGACCAGGCGGTCGAGCTCGTCCAGCCGGCGCAGCAGGGTCGCAGTGCCGTCATGCCGCGCTCGCTCGTCGGTCTCACGATCCAGGAGCTCGACCTGGGCCCGCAGCACGGTAAGCGGAGTGCGCAGCTCGTGCGAGGCGTCGGAGACGAAATCGCGCTGGCGGCGGAATGCCCGCTCGAGCCGACCGAGCATGTGGTCAAAGGCGTCGGACAGCACCCGTACCTCACCCCGCGCGCGCACCGGGCCCGTGCGCACCGACAGGTCGCCCGCCTCGGCCGCGACCGCGACACGCGCCATCTTTCGCAGCGGAGCCGCGATCACCGTCGCGAGCCCGATCCCGACGGCGACCGCGAGCCCGAGCGCGAGCAGGCCGACGACGAGGAAGGTGCTGCGCAGGTCGGCCTGGGCCTGATCCACCGGCTTGAGCGGGTCGGCGAGGCGGAGCGTCCCGGCGCGGCGGGCGTGGGACACGATCGGCTGGCTCAGCACCCGCATCCGCCCGGCCTCGCCGACATTCGCGGTGGCCAGACCGAGCGGGGTGGCGGTCAGCCCACTTGCCTCCGAGTCGTTGGTCACGGTGGCGCCGCCGGCAACCTGGATCGCAATCAGCAGCGCCTCCGCGTGGTAGCGCTGGCCTGCGATGAAGGCATGGGCGGCGTGCTCGAGCGACGCCGGTGTCGAAAGGTCCTTGCCGGCGGTCGACAGATGCCATTCCGCGGCCTGGGTGCGCAGCTGCGAGTCGATCTGGCCGCGCAGGCGAGACCCGGTTCCGCTGTAGAGGGCGAGGAAGCTCGCCCCTACGGCGATCGCGGTGACGAGAGCGATCGCCGTCGCCAGCTCGGCCCGCAGGCCGCCTCGCGTGCGTCCCTCAGTCACGGGGCACGCGCAGTCGATAGCCGACGTTGCGCACCGTCTCGATCGCGTCGGGATCGCCGGCGTCGGCGAGCTTGCGCCGTACATAGCCGATGTAGACCTCGAGCACCTTCGTCCCGGGATCGAAATCGAAGCCCCAGACCGCGTTGAGGATCTGCTCGCGGGAGAGAACCTGGTCGGGGTGGCGGACGAGGTAGGCCAGGACCTCGAACTCGCGGGCCGTGAGCTCGACCTCGCGCTCACCGAACTGCACGCGGCGCGTGCGCAGATCGATGTGGACACCGGCCGCCTCGAGCACGGAGGACTCGCGCTGCCCGGGGGCGCGTAGCTGTGCCCGGACGCGGGCCAGGAGTTCCTCGAACGAGAACGGCTTGGTCACGTAGTCGTTGGCACCGCGGTCGAGGCCCTCGACCTTCTGCTCGATCGCCGCGCGCGCGGTGAGCACGATCACCGGGAGATCGGGGAGACGAGCGCGGATCGCGCTGAGAACGTCCAGCCCGTTCTTGCCAGGAAGGGTCAGGTCGAGCAGCACCAGCGCGTAGTCGCCGGTCAGCGCGGCCGCCTCGCCGCTCTCACCGTCATGCGCGACGGTCACGGCGTGCCCCTCGGCGTTGAGGCTCTGTTCGACGAAACCGGCCAGCGTGCGCTCGTCTTCGATCACGAGGATTCGCATTGCAGCGCTGATCCTAGGCGCCCGAGCGGCCCCGATCAGCCCGGTAAATCCAGTCTGACCGGCTCCTTACCGGGCTCTTGACCACCGCGCGCAAGCTAATTGGCGTCAACCCGAATCCTCAGAAGGAGGAACTCCGATGAAGCGCACATTCGCAGTCGCAGGATCAATCGCCGCTCTGTCCCTCGTCGCCGCCCCCATCGCTTCGGCCTCGACGGACATCCACAAGGGTCCCGACTCCAAGAAGGACCGCTCGCATCAAGTCGAGAAGAAGCGCGACGTCCAGAGCCGGGACCGCAGCCGCCGATGATGACGGCGCCGCGGCGGGCGGGGCGCCGATCCCCGCCCGCCGCGCAGCCGACACCTCCCCGGACCGATGAGCCATGAACGACAAACTTCGCCTCGCCATCGCCGCCACCGTGACCGCCCTCTTCCTTGGCGCTATGTCCGCTGGTGGCCTGCTCTCCCACGCCCCGTCACCGCGGGCGGCGACGAGTTCGCCCGCCCAGGTGACAGTCATCCACACCCCGATCTCCAGCCACGAGAATGACTAAGACACGCTCGCTCTATAGAAGTGTGCTCGGCCTTGCCGTGGCCGCGATCGTTGCGGCCGCCTTGCCGTTCTCGCTCATGTACGTGCAGGCGACGACCAACCACGCCGTCGTCAGCTGGCGGTCCGGCCACACGGTCATCACCACCAGGACGAGTGGTGGTCAGACCACGCGCATCGTCGCCGGCAGGCCGACCGCTCAGTCGATCCCGGTCAGCACCCACTCGTCATGACCGTCGACCCGACGCATCAGATCTTCTGGTTCGCCAGCCGCGCGTTCGGGATCGTCGCCGTGGTGATGCTCGGGGTTTCGGTCACGATCGGGCTCGCGATGTCCGGTCGCCTGATGAGACGACCGGGCCTGCCGGCCAAGCTCAGGCGCTTTCACGAGGCCTCGACGCTCGTCACGCTCGGGCTGATCGTCGCCCACGGCGGCCTGCTGTTGTTCGACTCCTATCTGCGCCCCGGGATCACCGGCGTCACGTTGCCTTTCGCGATGAGCTACCGGCCCGCGTTCACCGGGCTCGGGATCATCGCCGGCTGGCTGGCGGCGATCCTCGGCCTCAGCTTCTACGCCCGCCGGTGGATCGGCGCCAGGACATGGCGCAAACTCCACCGCCTGACGATCGTCGTCTACGTGCTCGCGCTTGTCCACGTCGTGGGTGCGAGTACCAGCGCCCACAGCCCGTGGATGGTGGCGATGCTCACGGCGCTGACGGCGCCGATCGTGTTCGCCTTCACGTACCGCGTGTTGCCCCGCCCGCCGGCGCCAGGCGCCGGCCGCAGGTGCTGCGGCCGGCGTAGCCGGGGGCGCGCGTGCACGATCAGTCTGCCCATCGAACTGACAGGGTCGTGGGTCGCGAGGCCAGGCGGGTAACCTCGAAACCTCGTCACTGGCGGCGCCCCCGGCCTGACGATGCTCGGTTTAGGTCTGCCCACCAGCGTGACTTATCGCGCCGCTCGCCCACAGCGGCGGACCCGAATTTGTTGATGTTCTCCCGCCCGCAGTCGCGCCACGCTCGGCCGCACCCTCAGGGGCGCGCGCCGCTACGCCGGCGAGCCGACGGCCCGCACCGGAGCGGGCATCAGCCACGCGGCTCCGAGCACGAGCACGAAGGCCAGGCACTGCACGATCAGCGAGACCGGGCTGCCGGCCAGCGGATCGCCGAAGACGAGGATCCCGCCGATGATTCCGGCCACGTTGGCGGCCGTGCCGGTCACCGCGATGACGGGCACTGCCTCTCCGTCCTGGAGTCCCTTGGCCGAGGCGTAGAACGCGGCGATCGAGGCAGCGACGGTGACGAGCATCCACGGGCTCAGCAGGCCGGCGACGCCGGAGGCGCCGACCTGGCCCGAGATCGCCTTGATCGAGACGTCGGAGACGCCGAACAGGATTCCCGCGGCGGCTCCGAGCATGAAGCCGTGGTGCTGGGTCGGGGCGCCGATCCGCGGGCCCATGATCAGCAGGGTCCCGGCGACGACGAGGAAGGCCTCGAACGAGATCATGCCGGGGACCGAGAAGCGCGAGTGGGCGCCGTGGGCGGCCGGGAGCGTGACCGCGAGCAGCACCAGACCGAGCGCGGTCAGACCGAGGCCCATCCACTGCCGGTTGCCGATCCGCAGGCCGAACAGGCGCTCCGCCATCACCGCCAGGAGCACGACCCCGCCGGCCAGGACGCACTGGACCATCGACAGGGGCGCCATCGCCATCGCCGCGACGTGGAACACCCAGGCGCCGGTCGCGATCACCATCCCGACCGCGAACAGGCGCGAGCGGAACAGCGCGCGGGCGCTCCGCAGCGGCCGTCGCATGTCGACATCCGGGGCCGCGCACGCGCCGCGATGCTTGTACAGGAAGCCGATATTCGTGGCCAGAGCGCAGGCGAGCGCGAGCAGGATGCCGAAAAGAATCGTCATAGGGTGGGGGTTACAGCGGAAGCCGAAGAAGCGGTGCGTGACCTCAGCCTTGGTACTCGGCACTGTGCTTGGTGGCCTTTAGTCCGCTGCCTCAAGTACAGCAGATCTCGGACCGGGTAACACGCAGTTGCTATCCGCATACCGGACAATCTGACCGTCCCGCTTAAGCGGAGCCTATGAATAAGCCACTCCTCCTCATCGATGTGGACGGCGTGATCTCGCTGTTCGGCTTTGACCCGCACCGCCCGCCCGCGGGGCGGTTCGAGATCGTGGACGGGATCGCTCATTTCCTTTCGGCCACCGCCGGGGAACACCTGCGCGAGCTGGATGGTGATTTCGAGCTTGCGTGGTGCACGGGCTGGGAGGAGAAGGCCAACGAGTACCTTCCGCTGGCCCTCGGACTACCCCGAGAGCTGCCACTTGTACCGTTCGATGACTGCGACCGCCCGCCCAGCGCGCACTGGAAGGTCGCCGCGATTGACGCCTACGTCGGTGCCGCGCGCTCCCTGGCCTGGGTCGACGACGCCCACGACGACCGCTGCCACGCCTGGGCCAAGGCCCGCCCGGCCCCGACACTGCTGGTCGGGACTGAGCCGGCGATCGGGATGACCTCTGGGCACGTAGACGAGCTACGCGCGTGGGCGCGCGAGCGACCAGCGGGCTGAACGCCGGCCTCGCCCGCCCACCCGCACTCATCCGGTCGTCAGCGCCTGTCCACTGAACTGGCAGCCTCCACCGCCGCCGGCGGTGGTCGTCCACGCCGTCATCACGTGGTGGACCCCACCCGCGTCGTAGTACGCCTGCCACTCGATCGTGCTGGTCGGTGCGCTCACCGGTTCCTTGTACTGGAACACGCCCGGCGACGGGAACGGCTGGCGGAAGATCGTCACGCTTCCGTCTGAGCCCAGGATCGACACGGTCAGGTTGACCCCGCCGACTGAATCCACAAACTGGGTCGTTGGCTGGCCGGACGCGCCGCACGAGCCCTCGACGAGCCCAAAGCCGCCGACCACCAGCGTCTGAAGGCTCGTCCCCGCCGCCTCCGACAGATCGCCGGAGCGGACCTGCCCGCCGCCGAGCACGTACTGGCTGGCCGGCCGGCCGCCGAGTGCGTTCGCGTTCGCCGCGGTCCCGCCAGACGCAAGGAAGGTGTTCGGCGCCACCTTCGCGGAGGTCACTGCGCCGTTCACGAGCTTGCCCGTGCTGACGGCACCGCGGTGAAGCTTAGCCTGGGTTACGGCGCTGTTCTTTATCTGCTTGGTCCCGATCTGGCTGACGGCGAGCGCCGTTCCACCAAGTGCGACGAACAGCGAGAGGAGAGCAACCGCGAGGGCGGCGCTCGAAGAGTTGATCCTGCGCATGTGAGCCTCCTGGGGCCGGGATGAGTGCGCGCACCAGAAAGCTTGCGGCGGGCCGGGGCCCGCCGCAATGTCACTTTGGTCTCAGGTTGTTGCGCGCCGGCTCAGCCGCTCGTCAGCTCCTGCCCGGTGAATACGCAGTTCGTCGCCTCGAGGCGGCCGGTCACCCACGCTGTGACCACGTGGTCCTGGCCGCCGGCCGTGTAGCCGATCTGGTAGGTGACGCTGAACGGATTGCCCGGCGCCGCGGGCTCAGTCGTACTCCCCCCGGCGAGGATGCCGTTGAGAGTGGTGAGCTTGACGACGTTCGGAGCCTGGACGTCGGTGGCCGCGTATTCCGCGTTGCTGACCGTCGGCCTCCAGGTCACGCTCGGGTGACCCGCCGCGCTGCAGTTGCCGGTGAACGTTCCGAACAGCGTGTTCAGGAACACGGTAGCGGTGGTCTCTGGCACGACAATCCGCCGGTCCGTCATGACGCCCACGCCCTGGACGAAGTCGGCCGGAAGCAGGCCGCCGAGCCGGGCCGAGTCGGCGGCCGTGCCGTTCGCCGCCAGGAACGTGTTGGGCGCGACGTCGGCCGAGGTCAGCGAGCCGTCCTTGACCTTCGAGCCGGTAACCGCGTTGTTGGCGATCTTGCCGTTGCCGACCGCGTTCTTGCCCAGCTTGCCGTTCGTCACCGCCTTCGCGTGGAGCTTCGAGGTCGTCACCGCCCCGTTCTTGATCTGGTTGGTCCCGATTTGGCTGACGGCCAGTGCCGTCCCTCCGAGCGCGACGAACAATGCCGTCGCGGACATCGCGAGCGCAGCCCGCGACGAAGTGATCCCCAACATGCAGCCCTCCTTGTCGATATTGCCGACGGACCCTACGCGAGGTCCTCGAACGACCCGTGCCGCCCGGCGCCGGCACGGAACTGTTCGAGGCCGGCCTGAACCTCTGCCAGCGAGCGTACTCCGTGGCGCAGCTCGTTAGCAATCGCCGCGCCCTCGTCGAGGCCCTCGGACTCGAGCAGGGACAGCCTGTCCTCGCGCATGCACGTCTGCGGAAAGCGGGCGAGCTGGCGCGCCAGCGCCTCCGCCGCCTCGCGGGCGGCGCCGTCAGCCACGACGCGATTGACGAGACCGAAAGACAGCGCCTCGGCCGCCCCGACGGCGCGCCCGGTCAGCACCAGATCCATCGCACGGCTGACCCCGATCAGGCGCGGGAGGCGCACCGTGCCACCGTCGATCAGCGGCACCCCCCAGCGGCGGCAGAACACACCGAAGACCGCATTCTCGCCCGCCACGCGCAGGTCGCACCACAGCGCCAGCTCGAGCCCGCCGGCGACGGCATGGCCCTCCACGGCCGCGATCACGGGCTTCGAGAGCCGCATCCGGCTCGGTCCCATCGGCCCGTCGCCGTCGTCCGCGACCCGGTTGCCGCCCGGTCCGCCGGCCTCCTGCAGGTCGGCGCCGGCGCAGAACACGCCGCCCTCTCCGTGCAGGACCGCAACCGAGGCGTCGTCGGACGCCTCGAATTCCCGGAAGGCATCGGCCAGCGCCAGAGCCGTGGCGCCGTCGACCGCGTTCCGGCGCTCGGGGCGCGAGAGCAGGACGGTGAACACGGGTCCGTCGCGCTCGACGCGGACCGCGCTCATGCCGCCGAGGCTCCCACCGCCCGGCGCACGAACGTCCGGAGCGCCGCCAGGATCTCATTCACGGACGGCTTTGCCGCGGCCAGGGGCGACAGCGGACCAACGAGCGCCTCGCCACAGCCGCCGACGAGCGCGGCGGCGGTCAGCTCGACGTTCTGATCCGGAATCTCGCTCGCCTCGATTCCGGCCCGAAGCGCGGCGGCGGTCAGCTCCCGGTAACGCTCGCGGTAGGCCAGGCGCTCCGCGTCGACGAGCGGGTCGACGGGCTCCGCGATCAGCGCCCAGGCCAGCCGGGGCCGGCGCAGCGCCCGGCGGGCGAAGGTCGCCAGCACGGTCTCGAGCCGGTCGACGTGGGAGGAGCCGTCGGGCATCTGCTCGGCCGCCTTGCGCATCGCCCGCACCTCACGGTCGCAGACCGACCGGAACAGCTCCACGAACATCTCCTCCTTGGAGGTGAAGTGCCGGTACAGCGTCCCCGACGCCACGCCGGCTCGCTCCGCGATCGCGACCACCGACGCGCCGGCGTAGCCGTTCTCCTCGATCAGCTCCTGGGCGGCGGCCAGCAGCCGTTCGCGGGTCGGGATCAGGACCTCGGTCATCGGCCGAAGTCCCCGAACGGCTCGTCGCGCTCGCGCACCGCGGCCTTGAACCCCTCGCGTGCTGCGTGAGCCTGGAAGGCGTAGCCCTCCTTTGTGTGGCGCGTGATCCCGTCGAACACGGTGCCGATCACCTGGGTCGCGTGCAGCCCCTGGGAGTACAGCGACTGGTTGACCAGCAGCTTCATCATCTGAAGCTGGTTGACCGGGAGCCGGGCGATCCGCTGGACCAGCGCCTCGGCGCGCTCGTCGAGCTCGTCCGGCGCCGGCGCCTCGATCGCCAGGCCCCATTCGAGCGCCTCGGCCCCGCTCAGCGAGTCGCCGGTGAACAGCAGACGCTTGGCCCGCTGCGGACCGACCCGGTAGGCCCACATCGACGTGGTCGGCGAGCCCCACACCCGGGCCGGCGGGTAGCCGATCTTGGCGTCGGCGGCGATCACCAGCAGGTCGCTACATAGGGCCATGTCGGTGCCGCCGGCGACGCAGAAGCCGTGCACCCTGCAGACGACCGGCTTCGAGCAGTGAAACAGCGACATGAAGGCGCGGACGTTGCGGCTCATCATCGCGTAGTCGACCATCGGGTCCCACACGTCCGCGGGGTTGTGGTTGGCCATCATCACCATCGGGTCGATCGGTGAGCCGGTCGGCGCGTCACCCGACAGACGGCCCTGGCCCTCGGCGCTCTCGACCAGGTCGTATCCGCCGCAGAAGCCGGTGCCGTTGCCCGAGAGCAGCAGCACGTGGACGGCCGGGTCGAGGTCCGCCGCCTCGACGCTGCGCTCGAGCTCGGTGACCAGCGTGCGGTTGATCCCGTTGCCGCGCTCGGGCCGGTTGAGGGTCAGGCGGGCGACGCGGCCGTCGACCGCGTACTCGACCGCGCTCATACCGGGAACGCGCGCTCGATGATCGCCTTGGCGTCGACGCCGGCGGGGAGCGTGCCGTACACGCGTCCGCCCTCGCCGGCCAGCCGGGAGGCGCAGAACGCATCGGCCACCGCGGGCGGCGCATGGCGGACGAGCAGCGATCCCTGGAGCCCGACCGCCAGATCCTCCACGACGCGACGGGCCTGGAACTGCGGGTCCTCGCTCGCGAACACGGCCGTGCTCTGCTCGCGGACGCGGTCGAGATGAGCGTCGAGGCGGGCGTCCGCTCCGGCGGCGAGCTCGCACTCGGCCATGAACGCCGGCAGGCCCTCGGGCTCCTTGACCATCGCGCGCAGGACGTCGAGCGCGGCGACGTTGCCCGAGCCCTCCCAGATCGAGTTGAGCGGGGCGTCGCGGTAGAGCAGCGGCATCCCCGAGTCCTCCACGAAGCCGTTGCCGCCCAGACACTCGAGCGCCTCGCCCGCGTGCGCCACCGCGCGCTTGGAGACCCAGTACTTCATCACCGCGGTGGCGAAGCGGCGGAAGGCGGGCTCCTCGTCGGAGTCGTAGCTGCGGGCCACGCGCATCGCCGAGGCGGTGGCGGCCTCGGACTCGACTGCGAGGTCGGCGAGCACGTTGCGCATCGCGGGCTGCTCGACGAGCAGGGCCCGGAACGCCGTGCGATGACGGGCGTGGTGGATCGCCTCGAGCGTGCCGCGGCGGATCCCCGTGCTCGCCCCCAGCAGGCAGTCGAGCCGGGTGTGGTTCACCATCCGGATGATCGCCGGGACGCCGCGCCCCTCCTCGCCGATCAGACGGCCGTGAATCCCGCGGAACTCGACCTCGGAGCTCGGGAGCGAGCGCGTCCCGAGCTTGTCCTTGAGGCGCTGGAATTCCATCCCCGGGCCGCGCTCGATCAAAAAGCACGAGAGCCCGCCCGGCGCCTGGGCGAGGACGAGGAATACGTCGCACGGCGGATAGGAGCAGAACCACTTGTGCCCGTGGATCTCGTAGACGCCGTCGCCGACCGGCTCGGCGCGCGTGATGTTGGCCCGCACGTCGGAGCCGCCCTGGCGCTCGGTCATCGCCATCCCGGCCAGAGCGCCGGTCGCATAGTCGGGCTTGGTCAGCCGTGGCTCCCACTCGGCCGCGAGGTCGGGCGCGCCGTCGCGCAGCGCCGGGACCGCGGCGTAGGTCATCGACACCGGGCACATCACGCCGTCGTTGGCGTTGCCCCAGAGGCAGAACAGCGCCGCGCGCACGACGTGGGCGCCGGGCTGGGGGTCGCGCCACGGGAGGCTCGGGATCCCCCGCTCGACGGCGCCCTTCAGCAGCCAGTGCCAGGACGGATCGAGCTCGACCTCGTCCACGCGGTTGCCATAGCGGTCGTGCGTGCGCAGGATCGGGAGGTTGCGCTCGGTCCGGCGCCCGTGCTCGAGCACCTCGGCGCTGCCCGCCACCTCGCCCGCCTCGCGCGCGCGATCGACTCCCCAACCCCCGCCCTCGCGCTCGAGCGCCTCGCGCAGCGGGACGTCGACCTCGAACAGGTTGACCGGCTGAAGTGGCGGCACCTGGTTGAGAACCTCGCGGGCGGGATCGGTGGCATCGATGGTGGCCATTTGGCTCCTCGCGGTTTGAATGCCCGCGCGCTGAGGTCGCCGCGGGCGCGTGAATCGAGATTCACAAGCCTAGTGAATCCGGATTCACATGGCAAGGTGCGCGCCGGAAGAAGTGCAGCGCGGCCGGCAGGACGACGAAGTAGCCGAACGCGACCCCGGTAATGAACAGCAGCGGGATCGCAAGCGTGATCGGCAGCATCCGTCTCTGGAGCGCCGGGTCGAATGCCGGCATGAAGAACCCGTACGCCTGCAAGAGCAGGACCGGCAGGGACAGGATCAGAGCGAAGATCAGCGTGACGGTCAGCGTCGTCGTGAACGGCTCGCCGATCCCGAGTGTCACCGGGCGATCGCCCTGCGGGGCCGCTGAGAGCCGACTGATGTCCTGCCGCAGGCTCTGCTGCACGCGCCCCAGCGACGCGCGAACGGAGGGCGACTGCCGCTGCGCGTTGAGCACGCCGACCAGCGATGTGACCTGCACGGCTACGTCGCGGGTGCTCCGCTGCACCGAGTAGGTCGCACCGAGCGGCCCGTGGCCGTCTCGCACCTGTTGCTGTGTGTTGTGCGCGAGCCGCTTGTTGATCACGCTTCAGGAGCTGGTGGTTCTGCCAGAAGCAGATGCCAAACGCGACCGCGACCGCCAGCAGCGAGACGATCAGTCTTCGTGCGTAGCTCGTCGAGGTGGTCGACGACGCTCAGTTGGGCGTTATGGTGCACCGGCCTGACTCTGGCCGGCATCAGCGCGCTTGGCCTCTGCATTTCGAGTATCCCGTCAGTTCTTGGTGCCGACGTGCTCTACGCAGCTGGCTGGATCGGCGTGGGGGCGGGGCCCGGCGTGTGCGGTCGGGCCCGTCTCACGGGCGTCGCGTCTGGTCGTCGACACGAACGGGTCGTGCGGTGGCTTCCCGTGAGCCTGATCAGTCGGCGCCTCACCGCTGATCGAGTCCTTGAAGCCGCGCAGACCCGCGCCCAGCGACTTGCCCATCTCCGGCAGGCGCTTGGCGCCGAATACGAGCAGCAGCAGCATCGAGAATGAAAGCGAGGTGAATTGGGTTGTCAAGTTCGAGCATTCGATCATCCGATCGATCCGCTTGTTTGTTCGAATTTCTTTTTCAGGGTGTGCTGAGTCGCCGCCTTCGCTGCTTACTTCTTGATCAGCGGTCCAGCGCCTTGAGTACCGCCGCCTTGCTAAGCGGCTTGTCGAACGCGCCGTTCGGTGTGACCGGCGAGCCGGTCAGGAGCGCGATCGCCGCGGCGTGTCGCGCCTCGACCTGAACGATCGACCCGGCCGCTGCCAGGTAGGCCTTGCTCGAGAGCAAGGGGCCGGCCCCGTTGTAAGCTCCGACGCCCGTGTTCTCAAGCACGTAGGCGAGTTTCAGGAAGGCCGCCTGGTTCGTGACTGGGAACGCGAACGTCGGCTTCTCGACCGGCGTGCCTCCGGCGGCGCTGATCGCCTTGGTAAGCGCGGCGACGTGTTCTGCTTCCTCGTCGCCAAGCGATCTCGCGAGCGCCTTTGCCGCGCCGTTCAGACCGACCGTCTTGCCCTTGACCTTGTAGAAGTCGGTCTCCAGGTACTCGAGCGTCAGCGCGAAGTTGAGGATGTCGATATCCCCGCTGCTACCGGCGGCAAACGCGTTGCTCACGTACGGGCCGACCGCCGCGGCTCCGTACACGGCACCGGCGGTGATCGCACCTCGCAGGATGAAGCTCGAGCGGGTCATGCCGTGAACCTCCACGGCGCCCAGCTCGGGGCTGAGGTTTACAGAATTACTCATGTCGGAATGTCCTCTCTTGCGGTTCAGATTCGTCGGGCTAGGCGATGAACGGCTTGACGACCGCCAACACCTGAGCCATCGTCATCGGCTTTGCGAACGCGCCGTCTGGCGTCGGGGACTTCTTGAGCAGGGTGTTGAGCGTCGCCGCGTGGCGAGCCTCGACCGTGTGGATCGCCAGCGCCGCGGCGAGGATCTCCTTGCTCTGGATGCTCCCGGCCTGGCCGAGATAGGCGGCGGCGCCGAGGTTCTCGACCGCCGCCGTCGAGCTTCACGACTGATGAGGCGCTCTTCAGCGGGAACTTGCCAGTCGGCTTGGGAGCCGGCGTGCCGAGGCTGCTCGCAACCTTCTTCAGCGCGATTACGTGCTCGTCCTCCTCGGCCCCGAACGACTTGAGGACCGACAGCGTCTTGCCGCTGAACAGGCCGCTCTTGGCGACCTTCGCGTAGAACTGCGACTCGAGGTACTCGAGCGTCAGCGCGTAGTTGACGATCGCCAGATCGCCGCGAACCGGAGCGGCCGCTCTGAGCTGCTGCCCTCGGCGGCTGCGGACGATGTTGCGCTCGTGGTGGTCGAGCTGGACGAGCTCCACGAGCTGCCGCAGGCGGCGATGAACGCAGCCAGTCCGGTCGCTGCCGCACCAGCGCCCATCCGCTTGCCTGCCATCTTCAGGAACTTCTTGCGCTCGACGTCGTCGCGAGCGAGTTGCTCGACGACGCCGTTCTGCGGCCGATCGACCGTGCTGAGGTTCGGGTCGGTCATTACATCTCCCTTGCCTTGGACTGGCCCGGACCAGGTACGCCCGGGTACCCCACTACTACGGGGAGGGCGTTCGCAGTTGGATCAGTGCTGATCCGTTCGGGGGTTGGGCGCGTATCCCTCACATGTCCGTCAAGGGACCGATAATCTGCGCCGCGGCGCTCATACTGTCGCTGGCCGTCGCGGCCTGCGGCTCGACCGTTTCCAGCTCGATGCTCGCGCCCCTCCGGCGTCAAGCTTGAGTCCGCGTCAAGGTGGCGATCAGCGGCTACGCCTACCACCCGGCAACGATCACAGTGGCGGTTGGTACTCGGGTCACGTTCAGCAACCACGACCAGACCGCCCACACCGCCACCAGCACGATGCCGGCGTTTGACACCGGCACCGTCAAGGGCGGCCAGAGCGCGGCCGTGGTGTTGCGCAAGCCCGGCGTCTACAGCTACTACTGCCAGTTCCACGCGTTCATGCGCGGAACGATCGTGGTCAAATGCTTCGCTCAGCGGATCGAAAACGCCACGCGCGAGGCCACACCGCGGTGGCTCCCGGTGAATGGCGTCGCCACCAGCACATAGGCACCCGGCGCCAGCCGATGGCCGCTGATGCGTCCGCTGAAGTGCAGGTGGTTAGAGCCCGCGACGCCACTGAAGCGGAAGCTGCCGCGGACCGAAACCAGCCGCGAGCAACCCGTTGACGCCGGTTGTGCGCCGAGACCGCAACACAGCGTCCCCCGACCCTCCGCCCGCTGAGCTTGCGCTTGATCGTGAAGTGGACCGAGGCAGCGCGGCTCAGCCTGAAGCTCACCCTCGCGCCGGTACTCGCCCGGGAGACGCTGGGCCCGTGGCGCGCGGCCGCGAACGTCCGCGGATGGATGCGAAGTCTCGTGAGCGCGGCCGCGGGTACCGTGACCCGAACCGTCGCGGTCGCTCGGGCACTCAGGCCGGTCGCGTCGGTGACCGTCACGGTGGCGCTGTGCGTGCCGCCGCTGGCAAACGCGTGTCGTGCCGTGGCTCCGGTCGCGGTCGCGCCGTCGTCGAAGCGCCACGCGTAGCTGAGCGTGTCGCCCGGATCCGGATCTGTCGCGCTCGCCGTGAACGTGACCGGAGTCCGAACGCGCACGGTGGCCAAGGACGCGTGCACGACCGGCGTGCTCGGCGGCTGATGCTGATAGGCCCCCATGTCGCGCTCGGTCCCGGCCACGATCCGCGGCAGCCCGGCCAGGTCAAGCGGTGACTCGCCCGCCGCGAGCCCGGACGGATCTCGGTTCAGCGCCGGAGAAGTGGGCAGGAGGCGGAAGTCACCGCTGCCCGGCGCGGCGAATCTCGGATCTGCGTTGATGCTGTGGGGCCCCTGGACGATCGTGTCGGTGCCGCCCGAGTCGAAGATGTGCGACGCGCTGCCGTCGTAGTCGGAGTAGTCGATCGAGAGCGTCGCCGAGCCGGTTCCGTGGGCTTCCCGGTCGAGAGTTGTCGCGCACCCTCGCACGATCGCGTCGCTGACCGCCACCGACGTGTTGTGCGAAGCGCCGCTAATGTCCAGGATCCCGGTCTGCCCGGCGGAGCCGTCGCACACGATGGTCACCTGGCGCAGCGTCGCGGGAGTATCCCCGGGCGGGGAGGTGCCAGTCGAGGCATCGAGCCCTGCGCTGTCGGGCCCGTCGACGAGAATCAGAGAGTCGTCGACCGCGATCGACGTGGAGCCCGCGGACACGCCGGCCCCGTTGTCTGATCCGTTCCCGACCCCCGTCATCGTGCTGCGATGCACGATCACATGTCCGCCGCCGGTTCCGACGGCGCGCAGCGCGATCGCTCCATTCAGGGTCGCGTCCGAGATCGTCACGGTATTGCCGCTGCTCGGACCGGTGGAGAGTGCCTCGTCGTTCAAATCCACGGGAACTTCGGCGGTCACGTCGCTGACCGAGCCCTTCAGGATGACGATGCCCGTGGCATTAGTGCTCGGCGGCGTTCCGGTCACGCTGACATCGGAGATCACCCCGCCCCCGCCGTTGGTCAGAAAGATCCCGTCGGCGTTCGTGCCGGGGGGGATGCTCACGCTCAGGTGCCTGATCGTGACCTGACCGCCGCTGGGGGACGTGGCGACGAAAACGGTGTCGCTGCCGCCGCTGTCCGTGAGCGTGGTGCTGCTGCGTCCAGCACCATCGATCTCGACTGGCCACGGCGCGTTATAGGTCAGGTCCTCCGTGTAGGTGGTCGCGCCGAGGCGAACGACCCCGGCGACCCCGCTCGAGGTGACCGCGGCCAGCGCCTGCTGGACGGTTGTCTTTGTGTGAAGCGCGTCGCAGCCGGTGGCCGGGACGACGCAGAACGTGTCCGCGGACGCGTTCGCTGCCGTCGCGGCGAACACCAACACGCCAAGCATCGTAAACCGACTCCCTGTGCCCACCGCGAGTACCAATCTCATTGCCGCGGCGGCGAGAAGGCGTCGGATCACGGCTGACCGTATTCTCGAAGTGGCCGACCTCAATCCGAGACGCGCGAGGTCGCCGGCGAAGCTCCCCAGCGCGTCCCACTCCCCAGCGTCGTTCGGCGCGATCGAGTCGGTGAAGGCGCCGCCGGCGTTCGTTGTCACCCGATGGCTGATGTCTACGGGCCCGCCGGCGCTCGGATGGCTGTAGGCGACTGTGATCGAGGCGCCGGCGAAGGCCGGATTGATCGTCCCCGAAACGGTCAGCTTGCTCTTGACAGTGCCCTTGCCCGGGCAGCTCAGCGAGATCCGAGTCGCGATCGGCGCCACGGAGAACCGCATCGCCCGTGATGCCGCCTTCGCGTGCTTGGCGTCGCCGTACCAGACGGTCTGAATCACCCAGTTGCCGGGCAGGTCAGGCGTGAGGTGAATCGAGTAGCCACCGGAGGCGTTCGTGTGCAACGTCTGCACCTGGGCCCGGTCGTCAGGGTCAAGCACCACGACACCGATCCGCTTCGGGGTGATCCGGCCGCGCTGCGGACGCCACTGCGGCCGGATCGAGAACATCCGTCGAATGACACCGGGATGCCGACGATGCACCCTCGGCAGCCTGCCAGGAACCGAGCGCCGAGGCTTTCATCACGCGGGTGAGCTTGCGGATCCTGTTCGGGCGTCACGCAGCTTCGAGACGAGCGCAGCGACAGCCGGCCCACGCTCGCGGAGCTTTCGCTCCGCGGAACGGCTGAGATGAAGCGTCAGGGTCCTGTCGCTTCCGGCACGGAGCTTCAGGTGGCCCGACACGAGGATGTGACGCGCGCTCCGCAGCGTCAGGATGTCCACGCAGCCTTTGTGGCCGGCGGAGCTCGGACAATGGATCAGCACCGGAATCGTCCGCCGTCCGAGCTCGACGGGCCTCTTGACCGTGAACCCGATGGCACCGGGGTTGAAGTGCGGTAATCCCGGAGCCCAGGCATCGGATTGCTTCGCAAACCCGTCGAAGGTCAGCTCCTGTTCGAGCGCGTTGTTGCCGGTCGTGGTCGTGAACAGCTCGGTGTGCGTGATCCCGCCGGCCAGGTACGCCAGGGAGGCGGCGACGTGGCTGTCGGTGGCGTCTGGTGCCCACGACGGCTCGATCGCTCCCGACCCGGCGACCTGGCTCGCCGAGCCGCTGGCGCCGAGCGGGACGACGAGGATCCGGTCGGCATCGAAACTCGGGACCGCGACGCCCGACGGCGACCAGTCGAGGCCCGGCAGGTAATTGGCGATTGGCAGAACCTGGTGAATCGTCGCGCCGGCCACCGTCATCTCGTACACCGATCCGCCGCTCGCGGAGGCGCCCGCAGGGCCGAGCGGCCCGCTGGTCTGGAACAGGAGGTTGTGGTTGTCGGGTGACCAGCTGAGCCCGCGGATGTCGAAGGTGCCGGCAAAATCGGTCAGCTGATGCTGGCTCGTGCCGTCGGCATCCATCACCCAGATGTTCTCTGCGTTGGCATCGCGCCGGACGAAGGCGATGTGCGCGCCATCCGGTGAGAAGGTGGGCTGCGTGTCGCCAAGATAGTCCTCGCCCGGGACCGTGGGATTGGTGAGCAGGTGAGGGCTCCCGCCGTTGCTGTCGGCAACGTACAGCCGCTCGCGAATCGGGCCGCCGAACGACTCCGCGCGTGCGAACACGAACTGGCGCCCACTCGGGGCAAGGGCCGGCCACTGGTCATTGCCGTGCGTCAGCTCGCGCTTGCCCGTGCCGTCTGGCCTGATCGCCCAGATGTGAAAGCCGACCGGATCGCCGGGCGCGCCTTCAGCGCTCGAGTACAGGATCGGGCCCTTCGTCCCGGAGACCCACGCCGACGCGCTTGCGGGTATGGCCAGGACCGCGAGCATCGCCGCCCAGACCAGCTTTATCAGGGTCCTTCGCATCCTCACCTGTCCCTGACTGCGCGAGCCACCGCGCGGATCAAGGTCGGGATGCTCGGCGTGTTGCAGCGCCGGCGGCAGCAGCGAGCGCGAGCGCGGCGACCAGCCCGCTCGCAACCCCCATAAGGCGGCCACCGCCGCCACTCAGCTCCCAAGCTTCATGCGCGTGGGATCCTAGACCTGTCCCAGGAACCGCGCAAGCTTTCTTCACCGGTGCTGCGGCTAGCAGGACGTCACGGCGCTGCGGCGCGCGATCATCGAGGACCTGGTGCGGGTAGAGCGTGCCGCCTGAGCCCGCCGGGCCCTCAGCCCGCCGCCGCCTCGCCGATCAGCTCGGCCGTCCGCTCGGGCGCCTCCCACATCGGCGAGTGGCCGACGCCCTCGAGGCGCTCGACGCGCACGCCAGGCAGTGACTCGAACCCGGCCAGCGAGCTCGACGCGACCCGCTGATCCTCGACCCCGAACGCGACCAGCGTCGGCAGCTCCAGCGCCGCCACCCGGTCGGCCAGCGGCCGCTGCTCGAGGTAGCGATCGAGCGCGAAGCTGGCGCCCGAGAAGGCCGAATGGGTCGTGCGCCCCAGGTCCTCGACGAACACGTCGGGAACCGGGAACCCGGGTGCGAACGCGCTGCCCAGCCCGGCGCGACGCTCCTTGTCTCGCATGAACGTCCAGGCCGCCTCCCCCACGACGACCGTCCGCAACGCCCGCTCGGCCCGCGAGAGGGTTCGGCTCTCCTTGGTCGGCGGCGCGTTGAGGAGGACGAGCGATCCGGCCAGCCCGGGTCGAGCCTCTGCGGCCGCGACGATCACCGAGCCGCCCATCGAATGGCCAACCAGCGTCGCCCCCTCGAGGCCGTCGAGCGCCGGCGTCTCGATCAGCGCGTTCGCCTGCTCCTCGATCTCGTAGCCCTCCCGCGCCTGCGGGGAGTCGCCGAATCCGAGCAGATCGACGCTGATGACCCGGTGCGTCCTGGCCAGCTCCGGAGCGATCAGATCCCAGGCGCGCATCGACTCACACAGGCCGTGAACGAGCACCAGCACAGGCCCGTCCACCGGGCCGTCGGCTCGCCAGCTCAGTTGCTCATGATGGGAGGGCAGCGCCCGGAGACTACGCCGCGGCGCCCAGCGTCTGCTCGGCCACCCGGTCGGTGGCATCGTGCGTGCCTCCGAGCAGCCGGCGCGAGAGCTGCGAGCGGGAACTCCTCGGGCTTGGCCCGACGCGCCCAGCCCGCGTAATACTCCAGCCCGCGCGTGGCGACCTTGGGCTCTCTCGCGCGCGTGTAACGAACCGTCGCCAACTGGGCGTCGGACGCACCTCCACGGCCGCAACCCGCGGGGGTGGGTTTTCAACCTGCCGAGCGGGCGCGTATTCCACCGGCGCCCGAAATGTCTCCGCTTATCCTCGGCCCAGGACGCCTCACCTCGGACGAAGATAGAGGGTTACGATGCGAGAGCTTCTCGGATCTACATCTGCTAACTCCGGCCTCGGAACCCCGGAGATACTTTCAATGTTGTTGTGCGGGCGACGCCGTGCGGCTGCGTGTACGGGTCTGGGAAGCACGGGCTTGGATGCTCTCGACCGCTCGGCTTTGGGGTAGGGAACTGGCCGTCGTAGCTCAGCAAGAGGCTTCGGCTCCTCCGGGAGTCAGGCGGCAAGCGGCATCGCGGACGCCACCGCGTCTGAGGCGGATGTACTGCGACCCGGAGCCGGGTGCCCACGTTTCGCTGTGGTGGGCTCGCCTCGACATGCCGGCCGCGGCCTTGCAGGGCTTGGCAGCGTCCCTCTCAACGGAGGAGTGGCGGCGTGCGGATCGCTTTCATCGTCCGATCGACCGCCGACGCTTCGTTGCCGCCCGGGGCTGGCTGCGGGGTCTGCTCGCGAGCCAGCTGCGTTGCGCCCCAGGCGAGGTACGGATCGTGACGAGCGACCGCGGGAAGCCCAGGCTCGCGAACTCCGACTTATGTTTTAGCGCCGCCCGCAGCGCAGGCATTGCCCTCTACGCCACCAGGTCGACGATGGAGGTTGGCGTAGACGTCGAAGCAATCCGGGCGACCGCCGACGTCGGAGGCATCGCAGCCAGGTTCTTTTCGCAGGCCGAGCAACGCGCGCTGGCGTCCCTTCCTCGGGGGCAACGCGCGGAGGCTTCGTTTCAATGCTGGACGTGCAAGGAGGCGTACGGGAAGGGCATCGGCGCCGGACTCAGCTTCCCGCTTCGCACGGTTGATGCCTGGGTGAGCGGTGACCAACCCGCGACGGTCTCCGGCTGGTCTGTGCACAGCGTCGACGTGGCTCCCGGATTCGCGGCTGCCGTTGCCGGAGCAGGCCTCGACGAATGGGTCCCGTCGGCTCCTCGCAAGCTTGGGTTGCCGAGCTCGGACTGGTTGGCCCCCGAACCCCGACGAAATCGCTGGACATGGGAGGCATAGCAATGACAGCCAACTTGGCGACAAAGGGAGCAACAGTCCTGTCTCTCGTTGATGAGATGGTCGAGACCTCGGCACGGAACGTTGCCGTGCGGGCCCCGGACGGCGTCCTGAGCTACGAAGCGCTGTCTGTTCGTGCCGAGCGCCTTGCGCGACGACTGCGCCAGGTTGGCGTGAAGCCGGGTGACCTGGTCGGTCAGTGCCTCGAGCGTTCGGCCAGCCTCGTGGTCGCTGCGCTCGCCACTTTCAAAGCCGGTGGCGCCTACGTAGCCATCGACCCCAGGTACCCAGACGAGCGGGTGCGGTGGATGCTCGATGATTCGGGCGCCGCTGCCGTGGTGAGCGACGCCGGCACCGCCGCCAGGCTCGATATATGCGGCGATCGACCGAGCGTTGTCCTGGCGAGAGCTGGTGAGCTGCAGGATGTCACGGTCGCGGGCAGCGCAGACCCGCTGCCCCGACCGCCACTTTCGACGGACCCCGCCTACGTGGTCTACACGTCGGGGTCGACCGGGCGCCCAAAGGGTGTGACGGTGGAGCATGCCAGCCTGGCGAACCTCGTCGAATGGCATCGGGCCGCATTCGCCTTAGAGGCCGGCGACCGCTGCACCCAGATCGCGAGCCCCGGTTTTGATGCCGCGGTCTGGGAGATCTGGCCCAGCCTGGCATCGGGTGCTGCCATCCACGTGGTCCCCGAAGACCTGCGCGGCGATCCGGTCGGGTTGCGGGACTGGCTCGTGGCCGAAGGCATCACCGTCACTTTCGTGCCGACAGCCGTGGCCGAGGGGCTAATCGGTCTGCCGTGGCCAGACGAAGGCGACCTTCGGTACCTGTTGACCGGTGGCGACGCTCTAATCCGTAGACCGCGGCCGGACCTTGGGTTCACGGTTGTAAACAACTACGGGCTAAGCGAGACCGCGGTGGTCGCCACGTCGGGCGCCGTAGCACCCAACGGCGACGGATTGCCCTCGATCGGCCTCCCCATTGCCGGGGTCGTAGTCGACGTGGTCGATGAACGTCTTGAGCCAGTCCAGCCGGGTGTCGACGGTGAACTAGTGATCGGAGGCGTGGCGGTCGCGCGTGGTTACCTCAACCGGCCCGAGCTAACGGCCGAGCGGTTTCTGGACGACCAGCATGGGCGACGGTACCGGACCGGCGACCGTGTCCGTCAGCTACCGAATGGTGAACTCGAGTTTCTCGGACGCCTGGACGACCAACTGAGCATCCGCGGCTTCCGAGTCGAACCGGGCGAGGTGGTAGCCGCGTTGAACTCACACCCGGCGATCGAGGCGAGCATTACGATCGGCATTGGCAGCTCGAGCGCCGACCGCCAGCTCGTGGCGTACGTGGTCGCCGCCAAGAGCGAGCGCCCGCATCACTACGAACTGGCCAATTTCCTCGGCGGCCTGCTTCCCGATTACATGGTGCCCTCCAGGTACGTCTGGCTCGATCAACTGCCCATCACACAGCACGGGAAGATCGACCGGGACGCACTGCCCTCCCCGGCCGCGATGGCCGGGGAGGAGCCTGCGGGGAGGCGCCCGGAGACACCGATCGAAGCGGCGACGGCATCCGTCGTGGCCGAGTTGCTCGAGATCGATGAAATCGGGATGAACCAGAACTTCTTCCTGCTCGGCGGCCACTCGATGCTGGGGGCGCAGCTGATCGTCCGGCTGGAGGATATGTTCGGCGTCGAGATCAGCTTGCGGTACCTGTTCGACCACCCAACTCTGGAGGAGATCATCGCCGAGGTGGAACGTCAGATCGCGGCTGATCGAGTTAGTGGGTTGGTGACCGGGTGAGCAGCAGTCCGACACTCGAGAAAGGGGCGCCACCCCTCAGCCTGTATCACCTACTCGACCCAGCGGTGCTGGCCAATCCCTATCCGTTGTACCGTCGGCTGCGCGACGAGGATCCCGTGCACTGGGATCCCTACCTGCACGCGTGGGTGGTTACGCGCTATGAGGACGTTGCAAACGTGCTGCACCACTTCAGGGCAGCCCGGACCCCAGCACCCGACCGGTTGGCCGCCCTCGGCATGGGCGAGCTGACGCCGATCGCCGCGTTGATGGTGCGCCAGATGTTGTTCCTCGACCGGCCCGAGCACGGCCGGGTTCGCCGTCTGGCGTCGGTGGCCTTCACGCCCCGCCGCGTTGCACTACTCCGTGAGCACATCCGTCAGATCGCCGAGAAACTCGTCGACGAGCTGGGCCGTGAGGGTCGCTTTGACGCGATGGCCGGGCTGGCCAATCCGCTTCCCGCGATCGTGACGGCCGAGATGCTAGGAGTCCCGACCTCGGATCACGAGCTGCTCAAGTCATGGTCCCAGGACTTTGCCGAGATGCTCGGCAACTTCCAGCACAACCCGGGCCGGGCGAAAAAGGTTCTCCAGACCGTCGAGGAGATGGTCGCGTACTTCCGTGCCGCGCTTAACCGCGAAGCTGCCGCCCCAACCGAGGGCCTGATCAACGCTTTGGCCACCGCCGAGGTCGACGGTGACCGACTGACCGAGGAGGAGATCGTCGCCAACGTCATTGTCACTATGGTGGGCGGCCAAGAGACTACGACCAACCTGATCGGCAATGGGCTGCTCACCCTGTTGCGCCAGCCGGGTCAGCTCGAGCGGCTCAGATCCGACCCGACCCTGATGCCGAGCGCTGTTGAGGAGCTGCTGCGTTATGAGAGTCCCAGCCAGCACACCGCCCGGCTCGCCCCTGCTGGGGCTGCCCTCGGCGGGAAGGAAATCCCGGATGGTGCCGCGGTGATCGCGGTAATGGGTGCGGCCAACCGGGACCCCGAACGCTTCAACGACCCTGACCGGCTCGAACTCAGCCGCGAGGACAACCGACACCTCGCTTTTGGCTGGGCAGCCCACTTCTGCTTCGGCGCCCCACTCGCCCGCATCGAAGGCCAGATCGCCTTCGAGACCCTGCTCTCCAGGTTCTCCGAGTTGTCCCTGGCACCAGACAAGGACATCCGGTGGCGGCCCAACCTGGGCTTGCGCGGGCTGACCGAACTGCACGTTCTCGCCGCGTGACAGTGACCGCCGTCCCGGCCACGGCGCCCTTGTCCGTCGCCCAGGAGGCCCTTTGGTACGCGACCCTCCTCGCGCCGAACCAGATCAGTTACAACGAGACGATCTCCATTCGTAAGGACGGACCGTTAGACGTACGGGCCTTTCGACGCGCCGTCAACGAGATCGTGCGGCGCCACGAGGCCTGGCGCACCACCTTCGACACCATCGGCGGTGAGCCCGTCCAGGTAGTGCAGCCGGCGCCGGACTTCGACTTTCCCGTCCTCGACCTCAGCCACCTGACGCTAGAGGAGGCCGAACGCCAGGCTGTCCGCCTGGTCGCTGAGGTATCAAGCGTCCCTTATGACGTGCGCCGCGGTCCGCTGTTGCGCCCCAGGCTGATCCGGTTCCCCGGGGACCATCACCGGCTCTACCTGGCCCTACACCATCTCATCTTCGATGGCGTCAGCGTCAACCAGGTCGTGCTGCCCGAACTGGTCGCGCTCTACGACGCGTTCTGCGCCGGCCGACCATCCCCGCTTCCCGAGCCCTCGACCCAGTACTCGGACTATGCCCGCTGGGAACAGAAGTGGATCACCGAGCCCCGGTTCACCCGGCGGCTGACGCACTGGCGCCAACACCTCAGATCGCTTCCGGTTCTCTCCCTTCCCTCCGACCGCCCTAGACCAAGAGCACCGCGATTTTGCGGCGGCGTGCTTCCGCTGTCCGTGCCCAGGGAAGCGGTGGATGGCCTGCGCGAGGTCGGCCAGAGCGTCGGAGCCACCCTCTTCCAGGTGCTTGCGGCAATCTGGGCATTGCTGCTGAGCCGGTACTCGGGCCAGCTTGATGTGGTCTTCGCCACAGTCGCAAACCTGCGCCAGCGACCCGAGCTCGAATCCGTGGTCGGCTACGGCGTGACGCCGGTGGTCTTGCGAGTCGACCTGAGCGGAGACCCTCCGTTCACCGACTTGGTCGTGCGGGTCCGCAACGAACTGCTCGACGGCCTCGACCACCTTGTGCCTTTCGAGCGACTGGTCCGCGAGCTGCAGCCCGGCGTCTCGAACGCCAACCCGATCTACCAGACGATGCTCGTCCTGGAGCCGACGATCGCGGCACCGGACCCTTCTTGGTCCATCCATCAGATGGAGAGCGAGATCAGCGACGCCGTAGGCAATGTCAAGCTCGACCTGGAGCTGCAGCTTGACGAGCGTCCGGAGGGCCTTATGGCTGGCCGGCTGATCTACGACCGCGACCTCTTCGATGCCACGACGGCGGCAAGAATGGCTGGCCACTGGTTACGCCTAGTCGGTGCCGCTCGCGCCGACCCCAGCGTAACCGCCTCGAGGATCCCCATCCTCACTCCCGTCGAATCCCACCGCCAGCTCGTCGAGTGGAACGCCACCCTCACCGACGGCTACGCCAGCGTTGTTCATGACCTCGTCCGGGCGCAATCGGCCCGGCAGTCTGAAGCAGCTGCCGTGTCCGCCGACGGGGAGGAGATCAGCTATGCCGAGTTGGATAGCCGAGCCGACTGGACTGCTCGTCGCTTGCTCGCCGCGGGCGTGGCCCCTGGCGACGTGGTCACGCTCTGCTCGGCGCCGTCCATTGACCTGGTTGTCGGCGTCCTCGGGGTGCTGAAGGCCGGAGCCGCCTACCTGCTGCTCGACCCCGAGCTGCCCCCGGAGCAACTGGACTTCATGGTGGCAGATTCCTGCGCCGCGGCCATGCTCGCACAACCGGCCTGGGCCGCTCGATTGGCCACTCCGCCCGCCCGAGTGCTCAGGCTCGGTGAATCGGACTATGGCGAACAGGCCGTACCTCCGGTCCTAGACAATGTAGTCCCCGATGCGCTGTGCTGCCTGCAGTACACGTCAAGAGCGACGGCGAAACCGACCGGTGTTCCGATCCGCCACAAGTCGGTGGTCAACCTCGCGACCGCGATGGCTGCCGATCTCGGCGTCGGCCCCGCTGACACGGTCCTGGTCCTCCCATCGACCTTCTTCCAGGTTCCGATCATGGAGCTGTGGTTGCCGCTGATTGCTGGGGCCAGGATGGTCGTGGCACCCGCTGACGTGGCTTGCGACGGCGCGCAGCTCCACCGGCTAATCGCCGCGGAACGGGTCACCTTCCTCCACGCTCCGCCGAGCGCGTGGCAGACGCTCATCGACACCGGCCTGAAACCCACTCGTGCGCTCAGAGCGCTCAGCGGCGGCGCTCCGCTTTCACGCGAGCTTGCCGACCAGATCCTCGACCGCTGTCGGGTGCTCTGGAACGCGTACGGCGCTGTGGAGACGACGGCCTACTCCACGCTGGCGCGCGTTGAACGGTCGGTGCCGGTGACCATCGGCCGCCCGATCGCCAACACCCGCGTGTACGTGCTAGACGGCTCCAACCAGCCGGTGCCGGTAGGTGTCGCCGGCGAACTGCTGGTCGCCGGCGATGGCGTGGCTTCGGGGTACCTCAACCGGCCCGACCTCACCACTGAAGCGTTCGTCTCCGACCCGTTCGGACCTGGGAGCGCCTACCGAACGGGCGATCTGGCGCGCTGGCTGTCCGACGGCAAACTGGAGCTCGCGCTCGCGCAGAACCGCAGCAGATCCGGTACTCCATGCCGTGGCGCGTAGGTCGCGCTCGACGTGATCCGACCGGCCCAGTATGCTGCCGACCGTCTGCAACCCTGCGCGGACATGCCTTGACATAGCCGAGTCCCTGAGGCGCCCCGGCGTCGAGGGAACGGGGAACCCAAACGGGGCCAGACGGCTCCATGGGGCGAGTCGCCGAGTCTCCCGGCGTAGCGCAACTCTTTCAGCGCGAGCCCGACAGCTAACCCCGTAGGCGCCGAGAGAGAAAGGGAAGCAATTGTTCTGCACGATGCGGGTTCTCACGCGTCGTATCCGATGGGCGTTTGTCCTTGTCTCTGCCACGATGCTGCTTGCGCCGGCCCTCGCGGGCAGTCAGCGCGCCCGAGCTCACCGGCACCGAGGTGCTGCGGCCAAGAGCGGGCTCAGGCCATTCCGCAGCACAGCCGCCGGCGATCTGTATCGCATCTCCCATCCGGCTGACGTTGTCGAAATCCGGATTGTGGGTTACAGGTATCACTCGCTCGCGCTTAGGGCGCTGAGGCGGAACATGCGACGCGGCGTGCTGGCGCTTTCGCTGCAGGGGCGGCCGCTCCGGTACGGCACGTCGCTTCGGCGCCAACGAGGCCGATTCGGAGGCGGCATAGACTGGTCCTGACTAGAGTTCCCCGGCGCCACGCGAGCCGTCCGCCTCGCGGTTCACCGCACCGGCCGACTCCGCCGGCGCCAAGGGGTTGCCGCGTGCCATACGCTGGACGCGGTCCTTGGAACACGCCAGTCTCGTCGACGCCGACGGTCGATCGGAGAAGGGCGTCGATGATCTCGACGCTGACGACGAACACGACCTACCCGAAGCTCGGCTCTGATCCGACGCAATACACGATGCCGGTGTACCGGGCTGATTCCAGCACTCCCAGGGTGCCGGTATGGGTGGCGGGCAGCTGGTCCAACGTGACTCATAGCAGCACCCTGCGGCGCAGTTACGGCGGGACCGAGGTGCGGGTGCCGGTGCCGATGAACGCGCAGCCGGCGAACGGGAGCGATGCCCAGGTGATTGTGGTCGACCCATCCACTGGAGATGAGTGGGGGTTCTGGCAGTTCCATAACACGTCGCGCAGCTCCGGCAATCGGGAGCGGGAGATGGGCGCCACTAACGGTTATCACTACAACACGCTGTGGAGTGGTGTCCCGCCGAGCGGGTTCGCGTCTCGCGGTGCCGGCGTGCCCTACCTGGCGGGACTGGTACGGCCGTGCGAGATCGCCCAGGGCCACATCGATCATGCGATCGCGTTCGCCTACCAGAACACGACATCACAGTTCGTCTACCCGGCGACAAAATCCGATGGAGGGGCGAGCTCTGGGATGCCGGAAGGAACCCATCTGCAGCTAGACCCATCGATCTCAGACCGCACGATTCACGGGTGGGGCTGCACCGGCGCGTGCTTCACGACCGCCAAGGCGATGCAGAAGTACGGCATGTACCTGATCGACACGGCCGGCCATCCAAAGGTCTACTTCGAATACGACGGAACCGCCAACTGGGGCCACACCGTCACCGCCTCCACCACCAACCCAATCCCCCTCAACGACTTCCGCGTCATCGACAGATAACTCAGCAGCCTGCAACAGGCGACGGCCCCGGTCGCGCTCTCGTGAGGGTCCGGGCCGAGCCGCAGACCCTCCGGGGGCGTCCAGACGGCGGCCGCGGCACATTGACCGCTCTCATCTAGCCCGCACCGCCTGTTGGCACTGGAGCACCAACATGACACCCGTCGTGAGCGCCAGCGCGACCGCCGCGATTGAGGCAGCACCGACCGCGAAAGTGGCGTGGGTCAGCGCATGGACGAGCATCGCGTCCGGTCGCGCGACAGCGACAGCGGCGACCAACGCGAGCGCGCCGAGCAGTGCGACGACAGCCGGAGTGAGCGCAGCACGCAGCGAGACTGGACGTTCCGCATCGAAGGGAGCGAGGAGCCGGCCGCAAGCAGCGCCCATACCCCCGCTACGAGAAATCCGCCGAAGACATCGCTCGCGTAATGCCAGCGGAGCGTCAGCAGAGCGTAGCTAACAGCAGCCGCGAAGATGGCGCCCAGCGCTGCGACGAGTGGTCGCAGCCGCGACGGCGCCGCGAGCACCGACGCCAGCGCCAGCGACATCGCAGCCGTCGCGTGTCCACTTGGCCAGGACGACGCCGACGGCAGGACGCCGCCGAGCACCATAGAAGGCCGGGGGTGAGCAAAGACCGGTTTCACAAGCTGCGTGGTCACGTTCGCGCCAATTAGGACCGTGGCGATCGCAACCGCGACGAGCGGCCGTCCGCGCGCTAGCGCGATGAGGACCGGAATTGCGGCAATGAAGATGTAGTGCTTCAGGTCACAAAGACGCGCAACACGGTTGGCTGCCGCATATGCGCCGTGGTGCATGCTGGCAAACCAACCGAAGATCGACTGATCGGCTCGCTTGACGATCCCCAGGTGAAACGCGGCGAACCAGATCAGCAAGAAGAGGACTGTCCCTGCAGCCGCAGCCAGCACGCTACTGCGGCTGCGCATGCTGGACTGCGACCGTCCTCTCGAGCACCCTCTCGAGCATCCGGTCCACCGACCCATGAACGTGGCGCTGCAGCCACAGTGCGCGGAACAGGTGATCGCGCGAGGGGATTTGCTCGACCTTGAGGTTGGGCCATTGCTCGAGCCGGGCGAGCACACACTCGCGCACAAGCTGGTCGTGAAGGTACCGCCCGCGGACAGCAGGAGCAGTGCTTCGGTGCCCTGGTCGCGGAGCTGGGTCGAGCGCGCCCTCGACCTGCTCCTTGTGCGCTCGCTCCACGGGGTGGCCTGCGCCCGCGCGAATCCGAGCGGGCCGAATGCTGCCGAGCGCTGTCTTGAGCTGGGCGCGCTTGAGATCTCGCCGCAACAAGCGCCGCCACGCGTTCCCTTGTAGGGCGTGGAGTGAGCCCAGGGTCTCGCGCTCGGCGACCAGTGCTTCGCTCCAGACAAACGCATAGAGGTTGATCATCAAAGCACCCGCTACGCGGGTGTCGGCGAGCGCAGCATGCAGCGACCAATAAGCGCCAGAGCAAAGACCTCCGAGAAGAAAGCGGTTTGGAAGCCCGCGCGCCGCAAGCTGGTCGAGGATCGCAAGCGTGGAGTCGGTGCGTTCGGAGGCATAGAGGGCCCGGTTGCGCAACAACTCGCGCTCGTCCCCCACGGATTCCCCTATTCCCTCCAGGTCGACCCGAATAGTCGGTACACCCCGAGCGGCCCACCGGCGCGCGATCTCCACCCAAGTCCGGTTCGGCCCGACGTGACGCAGTGGGCCGCCGTTGAGCAGGACCGCGCAGATGACCGCCGGTGGCGATTCCGCGTGTTCCGTCAGGATGCCGAAGATCTCGCCCCGCTCACCGTCAAGATGTAGCGGCGTCTCGACCATCGTTGTCGCTTCGAATGCGAGCTGTGTCGAACCGCGCACGATCGAAGCAGCGGTCGATTCGCCTTTATTGGCTCCCTCAGACGGCAGAGGTCGCGGCTGCATCGCCGCCAGCCACGAGATCGTCCGCTCGAACGTCTGCTCAGGCACGCAACCGTCTTGCGGATCGGAGACCAGGGATCCGTATTCGCCGGCAGGATCGACAGTCACGAGGGCCCCGGCCTGCTCGAAGTGCTCCCGCAGGCGCTGATCGACTGCGAGTCCATCTCGGCCCAGCAGCAGAATGCGGCGACGCTCGGCGTCCGGGATCTCGAGGTCAGTGAGCCTGAGATCGCCCAGCGCCTGGGCTGTCTCTGCGCTCATCAAAAAGCCGGTCAACTCAAGATCCCCATCTTCCTGTGACCCCGGCCGGGCGTCCTCGGAATATCGTGCGGACACCATCCCCGCATAGGCGCGCATCTCGCGGAGCAGAATGCGTCCCTGCGCCGGAACGGCCCAGAGAACCAGGTCGTCAATCAGAGCGCCTTGCGCCACCGCGCGGCAGGCCAGCATTCCGCCCAAACCGATGCCAATGGATGCAATCCGGGCAGCGCCCGTGGTCTCCCTGAGCCATCCCGCAGCGCACGACACAGCGTGTGTCCATGCGTCCAGCCGTCTTGGATCTGCGGGCGACCCGCCGCTGTCGCCGGTGCCCGGCAGATCCATCCGTGCGGCCGGGAATCCCGCGCCAGCCAGAGCTTCCGCCCACGCTCGGCGCCGGCGATAGGACGCCATCTCCTCCCAACCGAAAGGGGGACAGAAGAGCACGGCCGTTGAGGACACGTTCAGTTCCGCGGGCGCGTGGAGGAATGCGAGGACCGGATCCGGCTCGATCGCGATCCAGGTCGCGACACCACCAGTCCGAGGCGCATCGCCGTTCATGGGACATCCTTCGGCACGATCGGCACGCGTCCCGCAGGGTTCAGCACGGTCCCCACAGCTGATCGGCGACGTCGCTCGGCCAGCTTGCCGGCTCGAAGCCATGCGCCCGAAGGAGGGCCAAGACGATCCGCTCATGGCCGAACCCGGCACACGACGTGTGGGCTGTGGTCTCGTCCTCGAGCTCAATTCCCCACGCGGCACCGAAGTGCTCGCGATGGTGGTTGAACGATGCGACCGCGGTCGGCTCAGGACCCGCGATCGGGACGGCGATCTCTAGCTTCAGCGACTGGCCTCGCTGATTGATTGCGAGCATCCGCCCGCGCCGACCCGAAAAACGGGTCGTTGGCGTTCTCAAGCTCCGCCGGCAGCCCGAGCCCGCGCAGCAGGTCGAGCCCGTGCCGGGCCCAGCTGTCGCGCCACTCCAGCACAACCTCGGGCTCGCCGATTCGGACAAGCTCGTGCTGGCGGAACATCTGTCGCCGCGCCGGGTCGAGCGAGGGCTCGTGGCGGAACACCCACGATCCGCCCGCCTCAATAAACACTCCGCCGCGAGCCACCGGCCCCCGCGCGGCGATTGCTGGGTAAATGGGATAGCACGCCGCGGGCATCAGCGTCACGTCGGTCATGGTTTGGAACTCGCTCCAGTCCTCATGACACCCAGCGCGCTCGGCCAGCTGGCACGCTTGCGCTTCGTCTCCGTCGAATGCGTACACGGTTCCGGCTAGATGCGGGAACGACGCGAGGTAGCCGCTCGTCTCGAGATGGCGCCGCGGCAGCAGTGGCGGAAAGCGCAGCCGTTTAGCCCCCCGCGCAACCGCCTCTCGGGTGAGCAATCGTTCGAGGCCCAGCCGGATGTCCTCGAACACCTCGTTGTGCCCGTAGATGCCGGGTACACCGGACTCGATGATCAGTCCGTGCGCGACCAGCTCTTCGAGGTACTCGGCCTGTCCGATCGAGTCCGGACGTACCGCGGTGGCCACGGCCTAGACCTCCTTGGCGATCAGCAGCAGGCCGGCGTCGATCGTATGGATGCGCTCGTTCGCGACCATCAGCCGGGCCGACAGAGCATCACGGAGGTGGCGGCCGACACGAATTGCGAGTCGTTCTTGAACACTATGCTGCCTGCACCTCCAGCGCACCGATTGCATCTGCAATAGCTGCGACGCTTTCAAACACGCTGCGTTTGAGCATGCTGTCCGGGAACTCGACGTCGAACGCCTCCTCCAGGGCAAGCATCACGCTCACACTCGCGTGCGAACTCATGCCCGCCTGAAACAGGTCCGCGTCATCGGTGAGCGAGTCGAGGTCGACAGGGAGCCGAGCGTGCCCGGCCAGGACGCCGCGGATCCGGGTGCTCAGAGTGTCTGTCATCGCTCGCCCTCGGCCAGGACGACGGCTGCCGCCAGCGACCCCTCATGGGTCAGGCTCACCGAGAGTGCCGAGACACCGCGGCGCTGGGCCAGTTCCGCTGCGGCCCCGGTCAACTCGATTCTCGGGCTGCCGGACGCCGACCGCGCGACCGCGATCGATCTCCACGGCAGCGGCTCATCGCCGCGATCGAGAGCTTTCATCGTCGCCTCCTTGGCCGCGAAACGGGCGGCGAGACGTTGTGCATCCAGCCCCGAGTCGCGCTGCTCCTGCTCCGTGAAGACCCGGTCGAGATAGCGCGATCCGTGCTCGTCAAGCGCCTCTTGCACCTCGTCCGTGTGCACAAGATCAATTCCCACGTGCTGTGTCATGGCTACCCCCTGGTACCGCCGGACTCCCAGAGCGCGCTGTCGATCCCGGCTTGTCGCAATGCAGCGGTGCTCATCGGATTCTCAAATGCGAGTCATCACGGGCCGCCCGATCATCGGCAGCATCGACCGCCGACGGCCAATGATCGTTCCCAGAAAACGAGCATTGGTGACCGTCAGGTCGCGGATCGCCTGGTCCATTTCCTCGTTGCTCACCTTGTTGCCGTCGACCACGAACAGCACGCTCTCGGCCGCCCGGGCCCACGTCAGAGCGCTCGGCGAGCGCTGCAGCGGAGGACCGGCGAGCACCACCAGATCGGCGCTTTTCCGTAGCCCTCGCAGCATCGCGCGCGCGCGTTCTCGCTGCAACGTCCTGGCAGGCGGATGAGCGCCGCTAGCCAGCACCGACACCTGGTCCAAACACTGGACGAACATCGCGCTGAGCGCGCCGTTTACAGAATCCAGGTCCGGAGACTCGATCAGCTCGGCGTAGCCCTCGTGGCCTTCGACGCCGAGCAGCTTGCTCGCGCCACCGCGCTCCGTGCTCACGTCGGCCAGAACCACGGACTCATTGGGTGCCTCGCCGAGTGCCGCAGCCAGGTTCGCCGCAACCACCGCCGCCGCCGAACCGTCCGTCGAGTCGACCACGAGGAGGCTGCGCGTCCTCGACTCCGCGAGGCTGAGCCTCGCGGCGAGCATCCGGTATTCCGCCGCCGCCTTCGATGTCGGTCGCGCGTCGACCGCGACCGCCGTCGCCGCATCACGCGACGCGGAGACATCCACTTCACCGAGATAGGTGTGCTCGAGCTCAACAAGCGAGCGCTCGTCAGCGGCACTGCGCTTGCTCATGCGGACCAAGAGCACGATCGCCGCGATGGCCAGCCCGGCGAGCGCTGCGAGAATTGCGATCAGCGACTTCCTGGGGCTGGCAGCGGCTTTCGCAGGGATTGCGGGATTGACGACCGTCACTATCCCCGCCGGCGACACTCCGATGACACGCCGCAGGGCATCTTCAACCGCGATTCGCTGCCCATTCGTGAGCGCTTGCACCGCCGCCTCCTGGTCGAAGGTGGTGATGGCCACATTCTGAGCTTCTGGCGTGGTGTTCGCCAGCTGAGCGATCCGCTTGGCCACTACGTTCGCGAGGTTCGACGCCAGCGCCGGATCACGGCCGGAGACCGTCACCGTCACCAGACGGCTGACCGTATTCGACGTGGTCGTGATCGCATTCTCCAGTTGGGCGACGGTGGTTCGCGTGCGTCGCAGAGATGGCCTCCTGCAGCACGGGCTGGCTCGTTGCGAGACTCTCATAGGTTGCGGTCAGCGACCCAGACGCATCCAACGACGCGTCGGTATTGATCGGCCCGATCAGCATCGTTACCGTCGATTCGTATGTCTTCGGCAGCTTCGTGGCGATCGCGTAGCCCGCGATCCCAGCAGCCAGGGCGGCAAGCACGAGTGCCCACCACCAGTTCTTAATGAGGCGCCAGAGGTGGCCATCGCCTTGCAACGTCGAGTCGATCATTGTTTTTCAAGATTGGACGAAGTGGTTTCGCCCGCATGGCTGATTTCATCCCAGCGTCCGGGGATGTGCACACCCACTTTGTCTGGCACGAATCCGCGGTCATGAGGCGGTCGTCTGGGCAGGGTTGCGAGCTTGTCGGTGGAAGCCGCCAGGGCCCGGCTATCACGCATCAACACGAATGCCGCGGCGCTGCAGAGCGCCAGCAGGGCCCAGAGATAGCGCTCGAACGCCAGCGCGAGAAAGATGCCGGCCAGGACATAACTGACTAACGCAAGGAGCAAACCCATCGCAGACGCATCCAACTCGCGGTCGCGTCGCGTCCAGCGCCGCCTTGCAGCCAGCAGACCCAAGACCGCGGAGCTAAGGAGACAGATGAATACCGCCAGGCCGATCATGCCCTGATCCGCGGCTACGGACAACAAGATGTTCGGCACGGCACGCTGAGGCGCTTGTCCCGCGGACTGCCCGGAGGGATCGACGTGCTTGCTCACACCGTGAATCGCGCCTCCGACCTTGCTCGCGTAATACTGATACTCGAGGGGGAAACTCCCCGGACCCAACCCCAGCAGCGGATGGTCTTGCACTGCGAGCCAGGCCGCGAGATTCTCCGTCGCGCGCTGCTGGATCGAGAGATCTGCCGCATTCGAAGAGCCCACCTGCGCGGTGGCGCCGCCGACGGTCCCCAGCGATGCTATGCGGCTGCCGTATTGTGGGAACAGCACTAGGAGCAGCACACCAACGCACACGACCGCGATCACGTGCTTGAAACGCAGGTAACGCAGCGCCATCAGGAGTGGGAGGAGGGCTACGACCGCCAGTGCCGCTCCGCGTGAGTAGGTGAAGATGATCGCCACGAGCATCACGAGTGCGCCTAGGGAAGCCCAGATCCTGGCGCGACGTGCGCGTTCCCGCAGGGCGGCGACGAGTGCAAGGGTGAACGGGACAAGCAGGAGCTGGGCGTAGTAATTGGCGTCGTCCACGGGCCCCTGCGCACGGAAGCTGCTGTCCTTGCCTTGCAAGTAAGCGTGGTCGAGTTGGCCAAAGCCGAAAAACGTGTGGTCGTACCTGTGCCCAAGTTCTTGTACGAGCGTGATCGCGCTCAGCGCGACGCCGGCTGTGATCAGCGCCCACACGGCCATCCGAAGGGCATCCGGAGTTCGGATGACGTTGATCAGAAGCAAGTACACGATCAGACCCTCCTGCACGAACTTCTCGACTCGGCCCAGACCGACGTCCTGGTTCGCACTGGCAAGGCTTGCCACAACCTCAACCAGCAGAATCACCAGCATCCAGATGAGGCCGCTGTCGACTCGCAGCCGCTCCCGGCTGAATCGTCCATCGAGGACTGGGGCGATCAGGAGGAGCGGCACGATCGCCGCCAACGCGGTCGGCGCTCCGTGGTAGAAGGACAGAACCTGCGCCGTGTTCGTCCACAACAGAAAGAGTGCAACCGGCAGTCCCCAGTCAGGATGCATGGAGACGACGACCACTGCCACGAGCAGAAGGAGAGCCAAGATCGGCACCGCGGGGCTCGCTGAAGCGGCTACGGCAGCGGTCGCTCCGGCGGCGAGGGCGACGAGGGTGACGGGAGCAGCGAATTGGCCACGTCCGCGACGTGGCTGCACCGGCCGCGCAAGCTGTGCGGGAGCAAGCGTTCGTGACGGCGCAACGGCCACGGTTCAGCTCACGTGTGCACGGACGAACATGACGATCCTGTCCAGCTGCGCCTCCTGTGTTTGGCGGCTGGCCTGTTCCAGGCCGGACTCGACCAGCCGGCGCCGGAGGCCCGGATCATCCGCCAACCGGTTCAACAGCCTGACCGCCTCCACCGCGTTATCAGGTTCCATCAGCAGTCCCCCGCTGCCGCCGTCAAGCGCTCCGCGGACCCCGCCGACCGCCGTCGCGATGATCGGCAGGGCGGCCGCCTGGGCCTCAAACAGCACCTGCGGCACGCCCTCCGTCAGCGATACGTGAAGGAAGACGTGGCTTTGCCGGTAGAGCGCCCACAGCTCCGGCCCGTTGGCGACCTCTCCCAGCAGCTCGACATTCTCTTCAAGACGACGGCGAGCTATCTCCGCCTGGAGGTCCGCCCGCAGCGGACCGGTGCCGGCGATGACGAGCCGCCAGCGAGGATCAAGTTCGCGCAGGCGCTCGGCAATGTCGGGCAGCAGAAGCGGGTTCTTCTCAGGATCGAGCCGCCCCACGCTCAACACGGTCCGTTCGGCATCCCAATTCTTGGCAATCGCCAGCTCCGCGGACTGCAGCGCGGAGCGAGGCACGAGCGAGAAGCCTGTCGACAGGACGGGCCCTCCCACTCAGTAGCGTCGAGCCAGATCGTCGCCGACTGCCGCCGTGGAGCTCGCTTTGCGAGCCGGCGAAACACGGTGTCCAACACGCGCGCCGCCGCCAATGCCCACAGCCAGCGTCGTCCGGGGAGGCGACTGGCGATGTAGCGGGGGTAATCCTGACGAACGCCGAGAACCAGCGGCTTACCCCGCCACCGAGCCAGCCAGGCGAACAACACCGCCATCGGTTGAGGTCCGAAGATCCAGACCGCATCCAGACGATCCAGCTCGGCTGCGAAGACCCGGCAGGACCCAGCGACCGACCGGAGCATGCTGCCTATCGACGAGATTCGGCGGTAGTAGGGGAGCGCCACAAACCGCACCGCGCCGTTCGGCAGCCGGTACGGCGCCCGCCCAGATGTGGGATCCGACGCCCGAAAACCGTCAGCTCTGCCACCCGTGGCGGCATTCGGTCAGAAAACGCACAAACGCGCGGCCCGTGTAGATGCCATCGCCGTCTGCGCGATACGCCATGTCGGTGTAGACCCCAAGCCGAATCGAGGTACATAGGCTCGGCTCTGCGCCTCTCCTGCCCTTCAGCGTGGCGTCGCGCTCCCGTCGAGCCCATCTGCGATCGCCCCGCGACGGGCGCGAACGTCACGTCGGAGTCGAGCACGCTCCACGTTCTAGCAGCGGGGCTACCGCGCGACGGGGCACATCACCGGCTTAGGGTGGAGAGAAATCTCAGGATCGAGGTGGGAAGCCCGCACCATTGCGGTGGAGGAACTTCCCTGACCTCCGGGGCCGCCGAAAGCACCCTCTAGAGCTAGCAGCGCTGCGCAATCGACCGGAGCACCTTGCCGACCCTCCAGCAGGCTAGATCCGAGGGCTCGAACGAGTCCAGACGGCCGCGAACACTCGTAACGGCCGCGATCGCCACATACGGCACGAATATCGCCGCAATGGTGTTCTCGTTGGCAAACCTCGTGATCATCACGGCACGCTCGGCCCGACCGGTCGCGGCCAGGTCGCGTTCCTGATCGCAATTTGTAGCGTCGCGGGCATGCTTGCCTCCCTGGGCATAACCGACGCCAACGCCAATCTCGGCGGCAGGCTGCCAAAGGCCCTGCCCCGCTTGGCTACGAACTCGGTGCTCCTATCCCTCGTTCTAGGCATCGGCGCGGCTTTGATCGTCGGCGGGTTGTCGCTCCTCATCCCAGCGATCACCGGCCACGCAGACCCCGTACTTCTGGTTCTCGTGCTGGCCTACTTGCCGCTGGGACTGCTGGGCATGTATCTCAAGTTCCTCCTGCAATCGCAGTATCGATTCACGATCACGAACATCGCGTGGATCGCAAGCCCGGCCGCAACCGCCATCATCGATGGGGTCCTGGCGCTCTGCGGGGCACTGACCGTTCAAACGGCCATTATCTGCTGGGTCTCGACGGGAGTGGGTGCGACGCTACTGCAGGTCGCCTACACCCACCGCCACTATGGGTTCGGCCCGTCGACACCGGGCTTATGCGCGAGTCGGTCTCTTTTGGGCTGAAGACATTTGGACGTGTGATGTCGATGGGCGAGTTTCGCGCCGACCAGTGGATTCTCGGAGCGATGGCCGGAGCGCGACCGCTGGGGTTGTATAGCGTGGCCGTCGCCTGGTCGGAGTGGCTCTTCTACGTCCCGGGGGTGATAACCCTGGTTCAGCGTCCGGATCTGGTTCGCCCACTCGCGACCAGGCGGTTGAGCAAGCTTCAACAGTGCTGCGCCGTGGTCTCGTCCTCGCGCTGGGCGCCGGCTGTGTGCTGTTCTTCGCGGCGCCGGTGCTCTGCACTGGTGTTCGGGCCTGCCTTTGCCGGCTCCGTCAGCGAACTGCGTGTTCTGGCGCTCGGAGCAGCTGGAATCGTATTGCTCAGCCAACTGAGCAACGCTGTTATCGCTCAACGCAAGCCACTCCTCGCCTCCGGCGCAGACGGAGCAGCTCTTGTCGTTACGGTTGTCCTGAACATCCTTCTGATTCCTCACCTCGGCGGCCTGGGCGCAGCGATCGCCACGACGGCTGCCTACACCTTCGGTGGGGTTGTGATGACTGTGATCTTCCTACGAGTCCTCCACGGGAGAGCACGCGACCTGGTCCCACGACTCAACGATGTGGCCTGGCTCTGGAGGAAGATGCGTGGCGAGCTGCCCTTGCTCCGTAGATTGTTGCGGCCTCAGGCGGCTATCCGGGGCGGGTAGTGAATCGCGCATGCTCTGGCAACGCGAGGAGGGGCATAGGCGTTGCGCGTCACGGGCCACGCACGATACGAAGGGTCCGCTGCAGCTCCGGACGCAACGTTCTCTTGATTGCCACAAAGTCGCGGCAGTCCCGAAGTGCGCGGGTCAGAAACCTAAGGCGAGGCCGAACCATGAGCGGACGCAGGCCGCTGAGCGGCACGAGTCGCGGGCGTAAAATGACGCGCGGCAGCCCGAAGACGTCGTAGCCAAGCGACTGAAGTAGGCGTACCGATTCGGCTTCCGCCGCCGGGTTGTGATGCTCTTCGAAGATGATCGCATCGGGCCCGTCGTGCTCTCGCAGATAGCGCGTCGCTCCCCGCAGAACGGCTGCCTCGTGACCCTCCGTGTCGATCTTCCAGAGGCGCCAGCGCCGGACGTCCAGCGACTCCAGAAAGGCGGACGTCTGTTCCACGGAAACGCGCTGTGACGTACCCGTGAAATTCCCTGGTTTGCGGCGTCAGGGTGCCCTGTCCGTAATTCCCTGCCGGAACATGCAGAGTCATGACGCCCGCCGTCTCGGATAGCGCGAGGTTGTGAAACGTTACGTTCGCGTAGCCGTTTAGGTCCCTCGATGCTTCGCCATACGCAACCAGCCGCGCCTGAGGTTCAACTGCGTGGACTTGCCCCGTGGGCTCCACCCGCCCCGCTGCGCGCATCCCGACTAGTCCCCAATTCGCGCCGACATCGAGCATGTTGTCGCCGGTCTGGAGAAGTTTGTCGACGACCCAACTCACCTTGGCATCAAGGTCACCAAAGAGTAGGACAGTGCGCCCGACATAGTCATCGGTCTGAACGATGAGGCGGCCGTCACCCGCCTTTGCAGCAACTTCCTCTGAGGGCGCTGCGGCCAGGAGATCGCGGACGAGTTGGCTGTTCGCGATTGTCCCGCGCCCAATCGCAAGCGGATAGGCATGAAAGATCGCGGGCAGCATCCTGGCCAGCGCGCTCCTATAGCCTGAATTTGTTAGCGGGGCGGCTGGATCAGCGAGCGAAGACATCATCGGACCAGGCGCAGCGCTGTCAGCGGAATCCGACGACGGGGTCGACGCCGTGACCTCATTGCCCCAATGCGCGGTCGCATCGTCTTCGACGACGATCTTGGAGTGGCCCCCGGTATCGATGAGATACATGCCGTAGACCTGCATCGCCTTGGCGATCAGGAAGCAGGGACCCCTGCATCCCCAGGTGTTCTTGATCGTGCTGTTGCTGACGCCCGGATTCAGCTGAATTCGGGAGCCCTCCGGCAGACCTTCGCCGGAAGCGGTGTGTCAGTCCGATTTTGTCGCAGGGAAGACAAACCGAGCCGTGGTCCTTGGGTACACAAACGCCAGCGCATGGTCGATGTGCCCCTGCTCGATCTCGCACTTGCGGACGAGGCCGGCGAGATAGGGAACGCCGGCTCCGCGTGAAGAGAAGCCCCGCGGCGGAACGCCGCTCCAGGCTGTGTTGTAGTGATAGCCGTTACTTGCCCCGACGCCCCATACCTGCTCCCCAGCGTGATGGCTCCACCTGGTCCGCCGAGTCAGGATGATGTCGGCTCGAATCCGGAAGGTCTGCAATCCACGCTTTCTCCGCGTGGGCGGTACCGCTGCCGATGATGATCTCACCGCCGGTCCAGTAGTCCGCGTACGCGTTCCGGACGGGTAGCGGCGAGGTGCGCGCGCCAGTTCCCGCCGGGACGTTCTGGGGGAGCCGGTCGCCCTGGCTGTTGTTGAAGAGCCAGAATCCCCCAGCCCATCGCCGGTCTTGGGACTCCACAAGATCAGTTGACGGTCGCCGCCGTCGGACGGGTGGGCGTACCTGGGGAGCGGGATATGCAGCGCGGAGGCCGCCAGCGGTCCTGCTGCAGCCGTCTGCGACCCGTGACGATGCTGGCTATGTTCTCGATGTAGACCGGGACCTTCGACTGCTTGCGGCCGGGAATGTAGACCGGATATGCATACTGGGTTGGGTCCGAGGTAAGGGGCTGCGAGATCGTGCTGACGAGTCCACCGCTGCCGGGCACGGCCGTTGCCCGTTTGGCGATTGGGGTATTCCACGGGCTCGTCGCGCTGTAGGGCCGCGGGCACGCGATTCGTTCGTGTGCAGCCGTTCCCCCGTACTCTGTCAGCGTCGTCGGCCGCCGATAGAGCGCCGCTGCAACCGGCCAGCAGTACGGCAACGAACAGCATCGCGCCGAGCAGGTCGACCCTCCGCGCCGTCGCTCCCCGTCCTCTTCGCGACCAGTTCCTCGATCTGAGCCGTCCGATCCCCAGGGTCGCTTCGAGCTCTAACCGCGTGCGCTCTGCGGCATTGCCCGGTCCGCAGGCTCCAGGAACGCCTCGAGCATCCGCTCGGACACCGCTCGCCAGGTGTAGCGCTCCAACATCCGACGTCGTCCCGCTGCTCCCATCGCGCTCGCGCGGCCCGGTTCGCTGACCAGCGTCAGCAGACGGTCGGCGAGCGCATCCACGTCTCCCGGCGGTGCCAGCAGTACCGGCGACACCGCTTTCGATGATCTCCGGCATCGCGCATGACTCGGTTCCGACGCACGACGGGAGGCCGTACGCCATCGCTTCGAGGAATGAGACCCCGAAAGGCTCGAATACGGAAGGCAGGACGAAACCGGTCGCGCGCTCCATGATCTCGGAAAATCGCTGTTGGCCTCCGGCGGCGGTCCGCGCGATTCGCCCGAAGTAGCGGACACCGGGTGGAGGGGCAGGGTCCCTCTGCGGTCCCACAATCCACAACTCGGCATCGCGATCGCGTTCGTGCACCCGCTCGAATGCCTTCAGAAGGATTGGCCCTCCCTTGCGGGCGAAGTCGCCTTTGCCCACGAACAGCAGACGCGCCGGATCCCAACGGCGGTCCGTCGGCGGGCTTGGCAGCTCGGCGAGGTTAGGCCCGGCCCCGACGGCTTTGACCTTGTTGGGGTCCTGGCTGAAATCCTCTATGAATGAGCGCCTGAGCCACTCGCTCATCGTGAAGATGACGTCCATGTGATCGTAAATCCGCTGTTCCGCTCGCATTGCAGCACGGACTCCGCGCGTGTCCGGCCGAAGGACCGCGTCCGGGCGCCGCATGTAGACGGCGAGGTTCCCGTCGCAATAAGTCGCGTATCTGCTCATCCCGGGGAGTTGAGAGCTGTCGTACCAATTCCCGAGCTGCAGAACGATGTCGGCTCGCTCGCTCAACGGTGCCGCACGCTTCACCGCCACCCGCGTTCGCGCTGCCCGCAGGACGCTGGTCAGTGGCGACGCGTCAGCCATGTAGCGTTGCATCCAGCGTCGCCGGTCTGGCGCGAAGCTTGCGGCCTGCGAGATTCGCTCGTTGACAGTCGATCCCACCTCGACGGCGCCGATTAGAGCACCTTCGCGCTGCAGCGCAGTGAATAGATGGAAGGCGCTCCCCGACCACGTCAGCCGGTTGAACGGCGCCCCAAACGACGTGCCAAGGATCCTCGGAGGGCGGAGCTCCTGGGGGTGCGGTGGACGCTGCTCGATTTCAATCAAGTCCATGGGGACGACCAAGGGTGCGTGGGTCAGCCCGCCCCGCTCGGGAAGAGCGCGAGCGCCTCGACGAGTGTCGCGTTCTCCTCCGGAAGACGCACGGCGATCCGTAGCCGTTCGACATCGTCCGGGAAGCGCTCCGTCACATCTTTGACCTCGATGCTGTGGCGTTCCAGTAACCAACCGCGTACGCCAGCGGCCGTTTGGCCTTCGTTCAAGTCGGCAAGCACGAAGTTGGCGCCACTCGGATGCGCGCGGGCAAAGACCGGCAGCTCCGCCAAGTCTGCGCGCAGCGCCTCGCGATCTTCCACTGTGCGTTCGAGCGATTTTGCGTAGGCGCCACGGAACTTGATGAACAGCTCCATCAGGAACTCAGCCGGCGCACTCAGGTTCCACACGGGCAGCGCCTGCCCGACTTCCGTGACAATCGCGGCGTTGGTGGAGTAGATGTACCCAAGTCGTAGCCCGGGCGTGCCGAGGCTCTTGCTGAGGCTCGTGAGGACGAGGACGTTGTCCAGCGGATCATCTTTCAACAGCTCGACGAGCGACGGCTCGCCGCTGAAGGCGAGGAAGGACTCGTCGACCCAGAACAGCGTTTCGGGGAGGCGCTTAGCCAGAGCGTGAACGTCGCGACAGGGGATCACAGTCCCGGTGGGCGTGTTCGCATTGACGATTACGCAAACGCGGTTCCTCGAGGCCACGCGCTCGAGCTCCGTTCGATCGATCCCTGGCGAATCCGGGTAGTGCTCTGCGTCCGGGAATACACGCGCGTACTCGCCGAACGTGGGCGTCGGCGTCGCGGCCCGGGTGGCGTCCAGCATTTGGCCCAGAATCGGAAACGCCTGCGCCGCGCCGTGAAGCACCTGCACATGGTCCGGATTGCATTCCAGGATATAGCCCAGCTTCTCGTTGAGGACGACCTGCGAGGAGCCGTAGTTTCGCAGACCAGCTCTGGGCAAGCGCGTAGGCGCATTACGCGGCGAGCATCGACCCCGGTCGGGAAATACGCGTTGCGGATGTACGAGAAATCAAGGAGATCGAAGTTCCAGTGACCGCCGAAGGCTCGATCGAGAATCTGCGCTGCGCCGGTCGGGCTCGAAGCGAAAGCTGCGCAGCAGCACAGGTCGTTGGGATCGTCTACCTCCGACCCAGAACGCTCTGCCCGAGACAACTTCGGCATGTGATCCGGTGCCGCCGGGATGTTCGACGAGCATCGCTAAGCACGAGCTCGTAATAGGAGCCGGGGTCGACGATCTTCGGCGTAGCAGCATCGAGCAAGCGGCCTGCAGGGTCTTGCGACAGAAACTCCCTGTCGAAGCGATAAATGTTGAGCGTCTTGAACTTGCCGCTCGTATGAGAAGTCAGCGTCCTGGGCGTGCGGTCGTGTAGACGCCTGCGTCACGAATGCCGTCCGTCAGCCGAGACCACCGTCCCGTCCATGTCCGATCCGGTACCGGTCAACCAGGGCGACATTGCCGGCCAGGCGCTCTCAGACCAGACGAGCCATGAGCAGCACGGTGTCGAACAGCAGATCGCACTCGGTTAGCAGCGATGTCCCGGTCGAAGGGACATTTCGTTCAGCGCCATCGACGAGTGAGACGATGTTGTTCGTCTCGCGGTAACGCGCATTGTGGACAAGCCGCAAGTTCACATCTGGGTAACCGTCGCGCACGAACCTCTCGACGTCCGCTGCGCGGTAGCCCGTCGCAATCGTCACGTCTCGCACATCAATCGTCATCAGCCCATCCATGATCCTGCCGAGAATCGTGGTCCCTCCGACCGGCAACAACGCCTTGTGGCAATCGTCAGAAAGAGGGGCCATGCGCCGCCCGTACCCGGCGGCGAGGATCACCGCCTGCACATCTTTCGAGCGGGTTTGGATCATCTGGTGCGCAGCAACGCAGGACCAGGCGACGCCTGGATTCGGACGGCTTGTTTCAGCCCAGCCGACGGTAAGCTTAGCCGCGCGCCCTTGCCACCGACCGATGATCCGATGGTGACCCGTGTGGAGAATTCAATGACCACCCCATCAGGGAGATTTTCAGCCAATGGGCGACGGAGCCGCGGACGCGGCAGGTAGCGATCCAGCTCGTGGCTGGCGAGACGTGTGGTCCCGTCGGCAGCTCGATCCGTCTCGCGGCAACCTCCAGGCTCAGCTTCTCGCCGCCGACGGTTTCGACACCGGCTTCGGAGACATCGAAACTGAGTCGTGGCAGCAATTCGTTCGATACTGGGCAGCGAAGCTGAACGCGGGTGCCGGCACATGCGTGTTCGAGGTCGGTTGTGGCGCCGGAGCGTTTCTGTTCGAGATGCACCGGCTCGGGTGCCAAGTTGGAGGAATCGATCAGGCCACGACGCTGGTAGACATCGCGCGCACCGCGATCCCGGGGGGGAGATTCGAGGTCGCTGATGCCGCGGACCTGCCGCTCGCACCGGCCGACGTCGTCGTCTCCTTCAGCGTCTTCCAGTACTTCCGATCGCTCGCGTACGCTCGCACGGTCCTTGAGCGGATGGCCGGGAAGGCGCGTGCTGCACTGGCGGTACTCGACCTGCCTGACATCGCACGTCGGGAGGAGTCACTGGCCGCGCGAATAGCCAGCGCTGGGGGTCCTGCCGCCTATTCGGATCGCTATGGAGGCCTCGATCATCTTCACTACGGACGAGATTGGGTTGAACGTGCGCTGCGCTCGTGCGGCCTAACCCACGTGCGTACGGCGGACCAGAACCTGCCCCGCTACGCGAACGGCAGCTTCCGCTTCAACGCGTGGGGCTACGCGGCGGACCGTCCCCGGTAGCGACGGTCGGCGTCCGCTTACTGCGCGCCCAAGACCGGAGCGAGGCCGATCAGGAGCACGTGAGGCGGCGGCCCCAAGACGCCCGGTCACCTTCCGGCGTAGCCACCGGGCACGCCGTCCTGCTCGCCGCAGTCGCAGCCCCCTGGGAGGGTGCTCGAGGCCTCCGAGATCGCCTGCTCGAGGATCGCCAGCGACCGGATCAGCCCCTCGACCGCAGGTGTGCGGTCCGCGGCGGCGATTCCAGCTTCGGCTTTCTTCGAGTGCCCACGCCGAGGGCTACGTATGGCAAATCCAGGGTCGAGCCAGTACAGCTCCCAAGGCAACAAGCGCGACAGCCGTGATCGGTAGAGGCGCTCAAGCAGTACGGCCTCGAGTTCCGAGATGCGCGCGAAGAGGACCGACGCCACCGGGTCATTTCCTCGGGAGTAGAGCGTTGGGCACCACCTTGAGCCCGAGCGAACGCCGCGGAACGGAGTCATGCAATCGGGGCCGTACCGATGAAGGCTCAGGAACGAATCCGCCGGTGAAGGAGCCGGAAAGCTACGCCCGTAGAGACGGACCTCGCCGGCAGGCTCCAGGTAGGAGGCCGGAAACGAGGTGGTGCCGTTTGCGCCAGGCCAGTCAAATCCGTCGGTGAAGGTACCGACGAGTAGATCGCCCCTCCGCGCCCACATCCAGAGGTCGACCCCCATCGAGTTCACGCGCGAGTAGTTGATCCGGACCTCGCCGGGCCGGCTCGGGTCGATTTGGAGGTGATACCCGGCAGCCTTGATCTCCCGCTTGAGGGCGTGGATCCGGTCGAGGTCGGCGGCGAGCATCCCGAAATCGCCGTCGTCGTCCCGCGGGATAAGGGTCTCGTCGCGAGCCGCCCCGAGCAGCGTGCCGAACTCCAGCCAGTGCTGGATGCCATGGCGGCTGAGCAGGTCCTCGGTGAAGAACAGAACCTCACGGAGGTGCTCGGTACAGCAGGCTGGTCGCACGTGGTCGGGACCCCAGTTCCAGAAATCGCACTGCAGGGTGTGGCGTGTGCAGCCGTCGCGCCTCGCAGGGTGGCGCGAAGCGGCGATCGTCTTACGGGACGACTGCGTCCATCTAAGTCAGGCCCCTCCCCCCGGGATCACAACAATCAAACTCCGCGTTCACGGGAAAATCACTCTAGCTTTCGCCAGCCGTGCTGCCCTCGCGCGCGTCCCGGCGGCAGGGGGATATTCGTACCCGCTCGGCAGGGTAGGCAGAACCACGTGACGCGCGAGATAAACCGCTCGCTCGTCTCGGAAACAGGGATGCGCACCTAGCGCGCGAGAGCTCGACGTCGGCGCGTCACGACGTCGCGCGCGCGCTGTGCGACCGGCCGAGCGTGAGCCCGAGCCGACGAATCCCGCGGTCCCGGAGAGCGAACGCGGGAACGCCTGGACGCGCACGCGCTCGTGGACGGTGGATGTCCAATGAAGCTTGTAGCGCTGATCGGACCCAAGAAACTCAAACCTCGCGAGCCCGTCGGCGAACGACCGCTCGATCGCGGCACGCGCCATCGATGTTCCGGGCCCAAACGCAGCGAACTTTGAGTCGAACCCTGTTTTCAGCGCGTATAGAGAGCCGCCCTCGACGAGCGAGAAGTAAAACGCGGTGCAGCGGCCATCCAATCGCAGGAAACCAAGCTGGAGCCATCCGCGCTCAGCCGCCCAGTGGCCGATCTCACGATAGAACCGCTCAGTGGCCGGCTGTGAGCGGATCGCGGTGCCCGGCATCGTCCTTCCAACCCGATCCCTCGACCGCAAATCCTTCGCCGAGGAGATCATCAAGTCGATCATCGCCCGCCGTGAACACCACCTCCACGGCCCCCTCCCCGCTCGAGCCGTCTCGCGCGCTTGCGAGTCTGCCGGCGGAACTCCTTCCCGAGCGATGCCTCGAAGCTCTGCCAGTCGCCCTCCAGCTCGATGTAGGGAGAGCGCAGCACGGGACGCACCACGACACGAGCATTCAGCGATTCAGCCAGGCTTCGGGCAGCTTGCGAGCGAAAGGATCCTCCGCATCGAGAAGCGAGATATCGAGCCCACGAGCTACGCGACCGCAGAAGGCTGCGGATCAGCGCTGGTGTTGCATCCTCCTCCGCCCACACCGGGCCGAAGACGGGCGAATGCCGAGCCAGGTTGGGAGACCGCGCCGAGAAGGACCTACGCATCAGGGGCAGGACAGCGAACAAGTCGGCCGTCTGCCCGCGCGGCGACGATTTCCAGCACGCCGCGACCGAATGCACGCCACCAGATCTCGATCCATCCAGGACGCAAGAACGGAGGCGCTCCGACCCGCGTGGCGAGTTCGTCCCCCACTCACTCGCAACCGGCACGAAACTGCGATGCGTCTCAATTGCGAAGCTCATCTCAGTCCTGGTCAATGTACGCCGAGTTGGGTGCGAGCGACCACGCCGAATCTCGTTGCGCTGCGCCGAAACGGGCTACCAGGAGGCGAGATCCCGAGGGGACGCTTCGCTATCGAACATTCGGCACGGCCGAGCCGGAGACGCGGAGCCTCGTTTCCTATCCGTCGACGACGCGGAAGTCTGAAAGGGGGATGGGATTGGTTGTGGAGCCGCTGACCGTGCTGCCCCAGTTGGCGGTGCCGTCATCCTCAAAGTAGACCTTCGGGTGCCCGCTGGTGTCGATCAGATACATGCCGTACTTCTGCATCGCCTTCGCGGTCGCGAAGCACGCGCCGGTGCATCCCCAACTCTGGATCGTGCTGTCGGAAATCGATGGATCGAGCTGCAGATGCGTGCCTTCCGGCATCCCGGTGCTCGCGCCGCCGTCAGACTTCGTCGCCGGATAGGCGAACTGCGAGGTTGTGTTCTGGTAGGCAAACGCGATCGCATGATCGATATGGCCCTGGGCGATTTCGCATGGGCGGACCAGCCCCGCCAGATATGGCACGCCTGCACCACGAGAACCAAACCCACTCGGCGGGACACCACTCCACAGCGTGTTGTAGTGATAGCCGTTCGTCGCGCCCATCGCCCACACCACATCACCAGAGCTGTGCGGCTTGGTCGCCGGTGCCTTCAGCACCATGTGCGAGGCATCCGGGGAACGACGCGATCACCGCCGTTTCCGCATTCGGAGTCCCCTGACCGATCACGATCTGCTGCCCGGTCCAGTAATCCGCCTGGGCGTTCTGAACCGGCAGCGGAGTGCTGGAGGTGCCCACACCTGCCGGAACGCCCGAGCTCACCGGATCGGTGCTGTTGTAGAACTCCCAGAACCCCCACTCATCTCCGGTCGTCGGGTTCACGACGATCACCTGAGCATCGCCACCGTCAGCGGGCTGCGCATTCATCGGCACGGGGACCTGCACCTCTGTCCCGCCATAGCTGTGCTGCAGCGTTGAGCTCGAGGTCACGTTCGACCAAATGCCGTCCACCCACACCGGCACCGTCGCCGAGCCGGCCGTATACACCGGCATCGTGTACTGCGTCGGATCGGAGCCAAGCTTCGGATAGGTGGTATTCGTTGTCAAGGTCCCGACCATCGCCGAGCTATTCGGATCGACCGTCGGCGACGAGGAAATCGGCGTGTTCCACGGACTGCTGCCGGCATACGGCACCGGACACGAACTCGAACCGCTCGCCGACACGGTCCAGCTAACGGCCGCCGGGCTTGAGGTCAGTCCGCTGTTGACAGCCTCAACCGAGAAGGTGTGCGAGCCGTTCGCGAGATTCGAATACGAGGCGGGGGAAGTGCATGCGACATAGCTCCCGCCGTCCAGCGAGCACATGAACGTCGACCCAGCCTGGCTCGAGGCGAGACCGAACGATGCAGAACCCGACGTCTGAGTCGAGCCGCTCGTCGGGCCAGAGGCGATCGAAGCCGTCGGTGCGCTGACTGCCACGGTCCAGGTTACAGACACCGGACTCGAGGTCACACCGTTGTTCAGAGCCTCAACTGAGAACGTGTGCGATCCGTTCGCCAGATTGAGGTACGACGCCGGCGATGTGCAGGCTGAGTAGGCCGCGCCGTCCAGGGAGCACTGGAACGTTGCGCCGGCCTGATTCGAGGTGAACGCGAAGGATGCCGTCGGGCTTGCGACCCTCGACCCGTTTGCCGGGCTGCCGGGCAGGTTGAATGCGGCGATCGCGACGCTCGGGTACGGGCTCGCGACGCTCCCGGCGTTGGGGGTCGCGATCGTTCCGGCGGACGATTGCGTCAGGTAGCCGGCCGTCACGAATCCCTTGTGTACGTCATTGCCCACGCTGTCCATCGACGTGAACGGCGAGCCGTAGGTGTAGCCGCTCTGGTACTGGGTCGTTGATGCGATCACGAGGTCTGGATTGCTCGTGGTAATCGAGGCGGCTCCCGACGTGCTCGACGCTGAGGTATCGAATTTTCCACCGATGCTGTTGCTCCACTGCTCCGCGATCACGTCGCCGTAGGGGGAGCCATTGGAATTGTTCACGGAGACCGTGATCGTGTCCCCCTGCTGCAGCGACGTCTGGAGGAACGCGTACCAGATGTCCATCGTTTGACCGCTGGCGAACGCGTTGCCGGCGCGCACGAACTTGTCGCCTCGGCTGTCTGTCACGCCGGCGAAGATGTCCGAGCTCTGGCTTGCCTCTGACCCAGCGCGCACCGTGACGAGCGTGCCCGCCGGGACGCCGCTGGCCGGAACGGTGACGACGGCGGTTGAGCCACCGTTGTCGACCGCAGTTCCGATCGTGGTCGCGGCCGAGGGCGGCGAGACGATCGACGCGGTGGGCGGACTTCCGTTTGCGGTGGTGGTGGTGGTCGTGCTCGACGTTGTCGTAGTCGAACTGCTGGTGGTCGTTGTCGTGGGCGTCGTAGTCGTCGTCGGCGTCGTAGTAGTAGTCGTCGTTGGGGTCGTCGTCGGCGTCGCAGTCGTCGTCGTCGGCGTGGTAGTCGGCGTCGTCGTAGTCGTCGTCGGCGTTGTTGTTGTCCCGGAACCCGATCCGCCGCCGATTCCGGTGCTGTACTGGCTCTGCGCCTGGCCGGCCGTCAGCGCCGTGTTGTAGTACGCCGTCTCGTCGATGGTCCCTGCGAATCGGTAGGTCGTGCTCTTGCCGCCGTTGTAACCGATCACCACGCCGGACGTGTTGGACGTCGGTGTGCCGGCGTGCGAATTCGTCGCTACCAACGATCCGTCGACATATAGGCGGGCGGCCGACCCGTCATACGTAGCGACGACGAAGTGAGTCTTGCCGGCAGCGAGGCCCGTACCTGAGCTCGCCTGATACTCGGTGCCGCCGATGTAGACGCCGAACGTCAGGTGTCCGGAGCTGTCGAAGCGCAGTCGCCAGGTCCCACCCTTTGTCGCGATGAACTGGTTGGCCTCGGCTGCCGCCGGCTCGACCCAGGCAGCGAAGCTGAACTGAGGGTTGGGCTTGAAAGCACCTGAGTTCGCGACGCTCACCCCGCCGTTGTTGAGATACACCGCCGGATTAGCCTCGCTCGGGACGATGCTCGGCGCGTCGAGGACATACCCGGACCCGGACTTGCCGACGTAGCTCCCCGGATGCGAGCCAACCGCAGTCGGCAGCCGACGTTCCGTAGGAATCAGCGAGGCGCCAGTAGGACACCAGACCGGGGGTCCCAGCCACGGCAGCCGCGTAAGAATCGGACAGCGAAGCCGTAACCGTCTCCATGACGAACCGCGTGACCCTCAACCGCGGTCGTCCGGACGCGTGGCGTACACGTCCGGTCGCGCGGAATCGCAGCCGCAGAAAACGCTCACTGTGTGCCAGCGTGACCACTCCACGCCGAGCGTTGTGCCGCAACATCTGCGCCGGAAGCCGACGATACGGATAGCCGATCAGCCGCACGGCGGTCACGTGGGCCAGATTCGCCACTCGGTAGGACTGCCGCCCGTGCACGCTGCGGAAGGGCCAAAGGACGCTGTCTTTCGCAACCTCCACGGTCGCGATACGGGAACGGGCCGGGCGTAGAGCCGAGGTCGAACCGGCCGCGAACGCGGCGACAGACGCACCCGACATTGCAGCAATGGCTGCGGCAGAAACCGCGAGCAGGTGCTTCGACCGAAGGAGACTGTTCCACGAATCGCGACGCGGGCGAGCGGGATGCTTGGAATTGCGTGTAGACATGACTCCACGGCTATCTTTTTCAGGACCCGGCCGCTTCGGCTCGGCTCTTCCGTTCGTTCTCTCAGTTGTGCTTCGGCCAGGGCATCTCGTCCGTCCGAGCCGCTTCGCCGGGTTGTTGTAAATTCGTCCGTCCAAGCGTGAGCGCAGTCTGGACGCGTGTCGTACGACCTCGATTTCGCAGTCAAGGATGGGTGAATCTAAGGAGGGACTAGGGCCCGGTCGGCCCGCAGTGCCGGACCGCCGCGAGCTCCGTAAGTCCGGCACGCGATGCAGTCTTGCCTCCAGGGAGTGGCGGCCCGGCCGCCGGGAGCACGTTGAACCCTAGGGCGCTTGAACTGTGCCTATTTCCGGTGGGTTAGGACGGGGAAGCGGACGGCGGAACGTGCGAGGAAAGAGACTAGTCGCGCCTCTGGCGTTCGCCGGCTCTGCCGGCCTGATCGGTTACACGTTCCTCGGGTATCCGGCGCTGATCGCCTTACTGGCGCGCGCGCGCCCGCGGCCGGTGTTGGCGGATGGCTCGTTCCGGCCGACAGCGAGCCTCATCATCCTGGCGCACAACGAGCAGGATGTCATCGAGCAAAAGCTGGCCAACACACTTGAGCTCGATTACCCCGCCGACCTCCTCGAGGTCATCGTCGTCAGCGATGGCTCGGACGACGAGACACCTCTGCGGGCAGCGGCATTCGAGCGGGTGCGGCTCCTTCATCAACCCGGACGCCGCGGCAAGCTTGCAGCGATGCTCCGCGGTGCCGCAGCTGCGACCGGCGAGGTGCTCGTGTTCTCGGACGCGAACAACCTCTACTCGCACGATGCGCTGGTGGAGCTGATGGCGCCGTTTTCGGACGCGTGCGTGGGCGTCGTCAGTGGACGCAAGGTGATCGAGAACACGCGCGGACGTGACCTCGACCACACGGAGGGCGTCTACTGGCGCTACGAGTCAAAGCTGAAGCAATGGGAAAGCGAGTCCGGCTCCGTCGCAGCGGCCGTGGGCGAAATCCTCGCGTTCCGGCGCGAGGCGTTTCCCAGCATCGAATCCGATTCGCTGGTGGAAGACCTCGTGCAGGTGATGAGCGCCGCCGCGGCGGGATGGCGAGTCGTCTACGCGGCGGGCGCGGTCTCAACCGAAGCGGCATCAGCCACGATCGAAGACGAGGCCACGCGGCGAACGCGCCTAGTAGAGGGGCGCTGGCAGGTGATCGGACGCCTCTTGCCGCGGCTTGCGCTGCGCCAGCCGGGGCTTGCCTGGCGACTCTTCTCTCACAAGCTCACACGGCCGCTCGTTCCGGTGCCCTGGTCATACTGGCCGCGAGCAACGCGACGCTCGCCCGCCGTAGCCACTGGGCGCGTCTCGTGGCGGGCGGGCAGCTCGGGGTCTGCGCCCGCGGCGATCGCCGGTCGACGCGCAGAGCGCATCGGCAAGCGCAGCCGCGCAACCTATCTCGCCTACTAATTCTGCCGTATGAACCTAGCGACGCTCGACGCACCGCTTTCGCTGCTGAGACGCCGCCAGCAAGCTGCCTGGGTTCACGTCAAACGCGATTGAACAGCGGCACCTGCGACCTGTTAGCGCTGCCGATCAGCGCGGTCGCGATCAGGCAGCGAGTGACCCTTGACGCTTCGCCGCAAGGTCAAGCGTCCATTCGACCTGGCGCTCAAGATCCGCCGTCCGCAAGCTCCAGCGCGACTTGAAACCGAGGTCGACCATCGCCCGCGAGCCATCCGAGTTCGTATGCCGGGCATCTCCCCGCGTGGCCGAAACGTGCCGTACGCTGATCGGCATCCTGAGCAGCTCCTGGACATCGAAACAGCATCCAACAGCCGGGCCGGGATCCTGCGCCGACGTTGTAGACGAGCCCCGGCCTTCCCACCTCGGCGGCGGCGATCGTCGCTTCGATCACGTCGTCCACGTAGGTGAAGTCCCGCATCTGGCAACCCTCGCCGTAGATCTGGATCGGCGCGCGACGCAAGCCGTGGTCGATGAACCGCGCGAACGCCATATCTGGTCTTTGTCGCGGACGTTCGCGGTGAAGTAGCGCAGGCCGATGGCAGGCACGCCGTCGTTGCGGTGGTAGAGCGCCGACAAGTCCTCCGCGGCGACCTTCGTTGCACCATACGCAGACACGGGCTTGCGGGACCAGTCTCCGCCACCGGCCTCGTCGCGTGACCGTAGATGGACGACGACGACGCATAGACGAAGGCAGCCAGATCGCGATCCACAGATGCCTCCAGCAGCCGCTGAGTCGCAAGGACGTTGTCGGACAGATAATCCGCGAATGCGGCCCCAAAGCTCTCGCGTACCCCCGCTCGTGCGGCCAGATGAAACACGGCATCCACGCCTTCGAGCATCGCGTCGAGCGGGTCGCTGGCCAGGTCCGCGCGAATCAGCTCAAACTTCGGTTGATTATGCAGCCCTGCCACGTTGCGTTCCTTCAGCCAAGGGTCGTAGTAGTCGCTGAAGCGATCGACGCCGACTACCTCAACCCCGCGAGCGATCAGCTGCTCTGACAGCTGCGAGCCGATAAAGCCCGCGCAGCCTGTCACCAGCGCGCGGTCGAATGCACGCCGCGTTCGCCTCATTCGCGGCCGCTTCGGAGACAGTGGCCGCCGCGGGCGCACGAACCCGTCCGTCGGCAGTCGACGCGCGCTCATCCCCTGTTGCGGCACCCACCAGCGATGCGACAGCCACCAGCGATGCGAGTGTGTAGCCATCATTGGGGAACCTAGCCCAACCGATACTCAGTTGACGGTTGGCGATCCTAGACAATCGCGTCTCGAACGCGCCTCGATCGAGCCGATCGCAGTCGACGAGCGCGATGATCTCGCCGGGTCGACCCTCGCTCAGACATGCGCTGTCGGTGACACGCAGACCAGCCTTGAGGCGATGGGCAACGTCGCGTTCCTTGTTGTCGACGCGGACCACCACGAGATCCACCGGTTCCTCGCGTCGCCGCGCTCTCGCCAGATGCGCGCGCAGCTCGTAATCCGAAGTCGGGTCCGCGTCGGCCAAGCCGTACAGGGCCACCAGCAAGGCAGCGGCCACCGCAGCGAGAACCGCAGGTGCGCCAATCTGCAGCCCAACGCCGCGCCACCGCCGGCAGCTGCTAAAGAGTAATCCGTGCCCAGCCCTCAACGCTGCGCTCCCTCGCCAGCTTCTTCATGACGGCAAGGTAGTCCAGCGCGCTGAAACCCCGCTAGTGAGATTTTGATCGCGGTTCCTGGGTAACCGGCCCATCTATGTCCAGCCAATCGGTGAGATCGTCCTGCGCTCGATTGGGACTGGGCGGCCGCAGGATTCGCAGGCTGCTCCCCACATCCGGGGGAGTGATTCCCCCAGGGGTAACCGCCAGGTTTCCGTGGACCCGACTTCGCAAGTACGTAGCTTCCGCAGTAACGCGTAGACCGGAGAACGAGAGTTGACTTGACGTCGCGCTGCTCGCGTGGCTCGCGCGGACGACGAGTGCCGCCGGCGCAGACCGCGTCAACGATGACTGTCGAACAAGGACCGCCCGCACACCGTGGCCTTTCCACTGAGCGGGCAGAATCCTCGACGATGCAGATGACCGCCGTCCGGCCGAGATCATGCCCCTGGCCAGCCTCGGCGATGCACGAAAACCATGGATCGAGTTGGCCGAGCGTGCTGGGAACATCTTCTCGACTTGGGAGTGGGCGAAGGTCTGGTGGGACCACTTCGGAGCAGGCAAGAAGCTCGATATTGCGCTGCTGTCCAGAAACGGACGGAGCATCGGTGTGCTCCCGATGGCTGTTCAACGCCACAATGGGATAACGGTTTCGCGGTTCATCGGCCACGGTGTTGCCGACCAGCTCGGACCCGTCTGCGACCCGACTGACGTTTCCGCGGTCACAGCGGGCCTCAGCTCGATGCGATCCCATGCGATCGTGCTGGTCGCCGAGCGGATGACGGCCGACCACGACTGGCCGGCCCGGCTTGGAGGCACGCTAATCACGAAGGAGTTCGCACCGGTGATCGACCTGGCCAGCGAGGACAGCTGGGACAGTTACCTTGGAGCGCGAAGCGCGAACTTCCGCCAGCAGGCACGCCGTCGCGCCCGCAAGCTGCACGGGCTTGGCGTTCGCTTCCGGCTGGCCGATGACCCTGCCCAATTGGAGTCCGACTTCGACGCACTCCGATCGCTGCACGCCGCGCGCTGGGGGGCCGCATCGGCCTTCGATCTCGGAGCCCCAATGGCCTTTCACCGCGATTTCGCCGCTGTCGCGCTAGAGCAAGGATGGCTGCGACTGTGGCTGGCGGAGGTCGACGGCGTCGCCGTCGCGGCGTGGTACGGGTTCAGGTTTGCTGGTGTCGAGTCCTACTACCAGTCCGGTCGTGATCCGAGCTGGGATCGCTTCAGGGTCGGTGCTGGGATCCTCGAGCACTCGATCCGTGAGGCTTTTGCCGACGGAATGCGCGAATACCGCCTCCTGCGCGGTGATGAGGATTACAAGCACCGCTACTTGTCACGGGAGGAAAGCATCAGCACGATCGCGTGCGGACGCACACCGCTGGGAAGGGTCGCGGTTGCTGCGCTTCGGCTCCGCGCTCGCTCGAAGGCTGTGCGACGACGTCGTAGCGCGTCGGCAGACGGGGACCGTCGCGGTAGCGTGGCTCAGTCAGTTACGCGACGCCAGTGCGCTGCAGAACCGCACGAACCGTGGCAATCAACACGCGCACGTGGCTCACTGGTCCCGCCGAGCGGAAGAAGCTGATCTCGAGGCGGCAACGGTCATCGAAATCGAGGCTTGAACGACCCCAGACCTGAAACGGTCCGGTCATACCGGGACGTACCTCGAGCCTCTCGGTTTGCCACAGCTCGTACGTTTCGGCATGGAAGCTAGTCGGACGAGGGCCCACGAGGGCCATCTCGCCGCGCAACACGTTGAACAGTTGGGGCAGTCCATCCAGGCTGGTCTTGCGCAGGAACCGTCCGATCCTGGTCACGCGGGGGTCATTCGTGACACGAAAATCGGGCCACGGAACCTCACTTTGCTCCCGCATTGCCTCCTTCAGCTCGTCCGCGTTGCTGACCATGGTGCGGAACTTGAACAGGTCGAACAGCCGAGCCGCCTCCCCGCATCGTCGCTGACGAAACAGGATGGGGGCGGATGGGATCGCTGAGTTTGATCAGCACCGCAATGAGCGCGAGCGGAATTGCGACGACAGCCACCGCGCATCCTGCGACCAGGATGTCGACGGACCGTCTGGCGGCTGGATACGTGTTTCTGCCCATCGGCGGACTCTGCACAAGACTATGTCGGCCGCGGCGTCATACGGACGGGATCTAACCGGCGTCGTTACCGGGAAATCCGCTTCGCTATGCCCGCGGTCAGAGCCCTAGCGATACTGCCGTCCATGCCCATCACGCTGTAGGCGACTGACCGCATGAGGATGAATTTCTCCCCACCCTGGTAGGGAAACCCCCAACCGAGCGACAAATCTGCTCTAATTTATGTAAAACTAACTAACGTTCGCTGTGGTGGGGCGATTGGTTGATGGTAGGGGTCCTTACTGCTCGGCAAGGACCGGCGAGAGGCGCCAAGGCGAAGGAGGATTTATGACGGCTACTCTCACCGCTTCTGCGGGTGATCGAGGCATCTCCCTCGATAACCTCAAGCCTGAGCTCGATTCGTCGTTGGAGATCGGCAACGGGAACACCCGCGGGAGGGACCGGATAACGCTGATCATCGCCGATGCCGATCCCCTGGCACGGCGCGTTATGCGGGATTCCCTTCAGTCAAGTGAGGCCTTTGTCGTCGCGGCGGAGGCAAAGACGGGGGTGGAGGCCGTCGAGCTCACAGTGCACTACACGCCGCACGTACTGCTGACCGAGGTCGGCTTGCCGTGCATCGACGGGATCGAGGCATGCCGACGGGTTAGCGAGAAGGCTCCCGAGGTCCGTGTCGTCATGTTCGACGTCAATCAGGACCGCGACGTCGAGATGCAGGCGATCCGGGCAGGCGCTGTCGGCTTTCTCAACAAGGACTCGAACATCGAGTCGATTACACGCGCGCTCCATGCTGTCGCGCAAGGCGAGGCGGCGGTGTCTCGGCACCTGACGATGCGACTGATGGAGATCGTCCGGCGCACCTCGGTCAACGGCATCGGTCTGCGCCCGGTAAAGAGCTCACTCACGAGCCGGGAATGGGAGGTGCTCGACCTGCTGTGCTCGGGCGCCGCGACTCGTGAGATTGCGGACTCGCTCTTCCTGTCCGAGGACACGGTCTACAGCCACTGCAAGAGCATCATGCGCAAGCTCGGCGTGCATTCGCGCGCTGAGGCCGTTGTCGCCGCGGAGCGGCTGCGTGTACCCGCCGCCTGTTGAGCGAGGGTTGACCGGCGCCAGCTGCGCGCCGGTCGAGCCCTGGCCCGCGCAGACGTCCTGACTCGCTGTCTACGCCGCGGCGCCCAGCGTCTGCTCGGCCACCCGGTCGGTGGCGTCGTGCGTGCCTCCGAGCAGCCGGCGCGAGAGCTGCGCCCGGCGGAAGAACAGCGGCGCATCGTGCTCCCACGTCGCGCCGATCCCGCCGTGCACGTTGATCATCGACCGAGCGGCGAAGTCCAGCGCCGCGCCGGCCGCCGAGCGAGCGGCGCTCGCCGCGAGCGGGAACTCCTCGGGCTTGGCCCGACGCGCCCAGCCCGCGTAATACTCGAGCCCGCGCGAGTTCTCCTGCTGGCGCAGCACCTCGGTCAGTTCATGCTTGACCGCCTGGTAGGAGCCAATCGCCCGTCCGAACGTGAACCGCTCCTTGGCGTAGGCAACGCTCACCTCGAGGCAGGTCTGCACGGCGCCAAGCGACTCGGCGGCGATCACCGCCTGGGCGAGATACCAGGCGTCGGCGAGCGAATCCTCGCTGACATCAAGCCTTCGCCCGCGCGCGCGTGTAAACGTAACGTGGCCGAGCGACCGAGTGGCGTCATAACGCACCGCCGCCTCGACGCTCACGCCCTCGGCATCAGCGGGCACCGCGGCCGCGACGGGCACTCCGTCGCCGGTCACGCCAATCGCCACGAGCAGATCCGCTCCCGGCGCGTCGGGGACGAACGAGACCGCTCCATCGAGGGTCACCTCGTCGCCATCGACGGTCGCGCTCGGGGCTTCGGCCCGGGCCAGCCCCTGGCGCGGCTCGACGGTCCAGCGCGACTCGAGCTCGCTCGGGGGACGCGCCGGCACATAGGCGGGCCGGAGCTCTCCACTTGCCACCGCGGCCAGCGACTCGTCGCGCGCGGTGTCGAGGATCGCACTCGCGGGCAGCAGGCCGAGCAATGGCACGCTCGCGAGCACGCGGCCGCACTCCTCGGCCACGAGCATCGCGTCGAAGGCATCAAGTCCGGCGCCCCCGTGCTCTTCCGAGACCAGCAGCCCCGGCCATCCGGCCTCGACCGCCACCGGCCACAGGTCCGGGAGCGCGCTGGGGTCCTCGAGCGCCTCGCGGGCCGCCTCGACCGTCTTGAAGCGCGAGAGCGAGCCGCGGGCCGCCTCGCGCAACAGCACCTGTTCGTCGGAAAGCGCGAAGTTCATCCGGCCACCGCCTCTCGCTCCTTGGCACGCAGCTCGGAGAACGGCACGCCCTTGTCGAGGCGCGGTTCAGGCGGCAGCCCGAGCACGCGCTCGCCGATCGTGTTGCGCAGGATCTGCTCGGTTCCGCCGGCGGATTTGAGCCCGGGCAGGAACGAGATCAGGTACGCCCAGTCGCTGTCGGCGCCGAGCGCGTCGGGCCCGACGACATCGGCGCCGAGCTCGGTGGCCGAAACCGCCGCGTTGACGAGCGTCACCTTGGCCAGGCCGGCCTCGGGCCCGGGAATCTGGCCGCGCGCCAGCACGGTCAGCGCGCGGTAGCCGTTGAACCGCACGGCCAACAGCTCGGTGATCACGTGGCCAAGGCGCTCGCGGACCTCCGGGTTGGCCCGGGCGGCAGCGTCGCCGGCGACCGTCTCGGCCAGCTTGGCCGGCGAGCCGAAGCCCTCGGAGCCGAACCCGATCGTCAGGCGCTCGAACATCAGCACGGTCAGGGCAGTGCCCCACCCGTTGCCGACGCCGCCGACAACGGCGTCCTCGTCGAGCCTCACATCGTCGAAGAAGACCTCGTTGAACTCGGCCTCACCCGAGATCTGGCGCAGCCCACGGACGACGACGCCCTTGGCGTTCATCGGAACGATGAACATGGTCAGCCCCTTGTGCTTGGGGACGTCGGCGTCGGTGCGAGCGAGCAGCAGGCCGAAGGAGGCGAACTGAGCGTTGGTCGTCCACACCTTCTGCCCATTGAGCGTCCACGTGCCGTCCTCGTTCTGCCGCGCCCGGGTTTGCACCGCGGCGAGGTCGGAGCCCGCGGCGGGCTCGGAGAACATCTGGCACCACACCTCGTCGCCGTGGAGCATCGGTCCGAGGTGGCGGCTCTTCTGCTCGTCGGTGCCGTGCGCGATCAGGCACGGACCGAGCATCCCGATCCCGATCACGTCGAGGATCCCGGGCACTCCGGCCTTCGAGATCTCCTGGTTGACGATCACCTGCTCCATCGGCCCGAGGCCGCGGCCGCCGAACTCCTGCGGCCAGGTCACGCCGGCCAGCCCGTTCTCGGCCAGTTTGCGCTGCCAGGCGCGGCGGGCGTTGATGTAGTCGGTGTCCTCGGACGAGCCGGAGCGCGGAGGCGCGTCGGCCTTGTTCGCCTCGAGCCAGGCCCGTACCTCGTCGCGGTGGGCGGCCTGCTCGGCAGTGTCGTTCAGATCCACGTTCGTCTCCTCAATCGCTCACGAGCCCAGCCCGGTGGCGGCGCCCCGCTCGCACGCCCGACCAGCCCGGCTCAGTGAATCCAGATTCACAGCATCTTAGACGATCCGCGAACACCGTCGTTTAATCGATCGCGGGCCGCGCTTACGAAATCTCTAGGGACGGGCTGAAACTAAACGAGCAGCAACCCACACGGCCGTGGGGAGAAATCATGGCCGCCAGAGGGGAGAAACGACGGCCGTAGTTGGGGAGAAACACGTGGCCATTGACACCGCCCGGCCCATTGCACCACCAAGAACTCGTTGCGATCATTTCCGGTGGGGTGTTGCGTAGCCAGCTTGCGCGGCTTTCGGCAAATGATCCCAGTCACAGGTGAACAGGCGACGCCGCTCGACCGGCGCCCACGAATTCAGCCCTGCGACGTTGCGATCGTCGGCGCTGGGCCGTACGGACTCGCGGCTGCGGCGCATCTGCGAGGGCTCGATCGGCTCGACGTCCGGATTTTCGGCGAGCCCATGTCGTTCTCGGATGCGATGCCCCGCGGCCTCCTGCTCCGAGCGCCCGCTGAGATCGGGTCTCCGCATGCGGACTTGACTCTGCGCAGCTACGAGAAGGCCAATAACACAGAACTTCAACGGCCCGCGCCACTCGCGGAGTTCATCCGCTACGGCCGCTGGTTCCAGCAGAGGGCCGTCCCCGAGGTCGATCGTCGCCGTGTGGCGTTGGTCACGTCGGTCGACGGCGGATTCGAACTGGAGCTTGACGATGGCGCGTCGTTGACCGCCACTCGGGTGGTGATCGCAGCGGGCATGGAGTCGTTTGCGTTTCGGCCTCCGCTGTTTGACGAGTTGCCGGCCGCGCTGGTCTCGCACTCCTCCGACGTTCACGATCTCGGACGGTTTGCCGATGCGCGGATCGTCGTCCTCGGCGGTGGCCAGAGCGCGCTGGAGTCGGCCGCGTTGCTCCACGAGGCAGGGGCGGCGGTAGAGGTCATCGCCCGATCCGAGCGGCTCGAATGGCTGCGTGGTGGATCGCGTCGGCCCACTGGTTGGCTTGTCCCGGTCAAAATCCCCGAGGACATCGGGCCGCCCGGTCTGAGGTCGTTGGGAGCCTCCCCGCGAACGTTCCATAGGCTGCCGCGGAGCTTGCAAAAGCGCTTGGCGTGTCGCACCAGTAGGCCTGCGGGAGCTCGCTGGCTGATGCCTCGGCTCAAGCTGCGTGCCGATCGTCATGCGCCGCAGCGTCGTTGGCGCCGCCACCACTAAGGGACGAGTGCAGATCGTCCTTGACGATGACTCGGTCCATATTGCAGACCACGTGATTCTCGCCACCGGCTACCGCGTCGACATCGCCGCCTATAGGTTCCTTTCTCCGATGCTGCTGGGGCAGATCGCGCAGACGGACGGCTATCCGCTCTTGGACGCGGGCCTCGAGTCGTCAGTTGCGGGCCTTCATTTCCTGGGCGCGCCGGCGGCCTGGAGCTTCGGCCCGATGATGCGCTTCGTGTCCGGCTCGTCCTTTGCCGCACGCGCATTGCTCAAGCGCGTCCTGTGAACCCCAACGCCACGCCGGCAGGGCGAACCCGCACGCGCGGGGGAGACCGCGCGCCTTGTATCTCTTCAGAAGCTCTCACGCACAACAATTACCTTCCTTCTCAGCCCATGACCGCGCCAAAGCATCTATGGACCGATAACTGGGAAGAGGAATCGGCGGCGGCCGCCGCGCGACGCTCGCGGCACCTGGTGTACCCGGAGCCCGAGCCCGAGGTTGTCGAGCCACCGGTCGCACGGCCGCGCGTGCGCCGTCCGCCGGCGGCTGCCCAGGACGGCGATCGTCGTCGCACTGCTCGCGCTCCTTGTCGTCGGCGCCGCCGTCGCCGCACGCTCGCTCGATCACTCGAGCCGGTCACGGACGTCCAGCTCTCAGACGGCGTGGCTGGGCGCCGAGGTCCAGGGCTGGCCGACGGGCGGCGCGCTCATCGCCAGCGTGGCCCCCGGAAGCCCCGCCCAGTTCGGCGGCCTGCGGTCCGGCGACATCATCACCCAGGTCGAGGGCCGGCCCGTCGGCGCCGCGGTCAACGTCACCGAGGCGGTCGCCGCGCTGCGGCCGGGTGACGCAGCTCGCGCTCCAGATCCACCGCGGATCGAGCACCTACAGCCTGCAGGTCAAGCTCGCGGCCCGCAAACCGGGGATCGCCTTCCCATGAGCTTCGCCTGGCCCCTGGTTCTCCTCGCGCTGCTGGGGATCCCCCTGCTGATCGTTTGGTACTCCCGCGAGCAGCGCCGCCGTACGCGCGCCGCCGCCGCGTTCGTGACCACTCCGATGCGCCCATCGGTGACGCCGCGCCGCCCCCGCTGGCGCCGCCATGCGCCGATGCTCGCGTTCGCGCTGGCGGTGGCCGCGCTGATCTTCGCCGCCGCTCGTCCGCAGCGGAGTGTCGCGGTGCCGGTCAACGATGGCGCGGTGATGCTCGCCGACGACGTCTCGAGCTCGATGGCCTCAACCGACGTCTCCCCGTCCCGCCTCGGCGCCGCCGAGCGTGCGGCCGAGACCTTCATGGCCGCCGTCCCGGCCAGCGTGCGGGTCGGGCTGATGAAGTTCAACCAGACCCCGGTCCTGCTTCAGACCCCGTCAACTGACCACTCGCTCGCCCGCGAGGCGCTCACCCAGCTCCACGCCGACGGCCACACGGCAATCGGCTCGGCCATCGCCTCGTCCGTGCAGGTGCTCGGCAAGCTCCGCACCCCGAGCGGCAAGCGCGTTCCGAGCGCGATCGTTGTGCTTTCCGACGGCACCTCCACCACCGGGGTCAATCCGCTCGCCGCCGCCCGTCAGGCCCGCGCCCAGCACATCCCCGTCTACACGGTCACGGTCGGCACCGCGCGCGGCGCGATCACCGTCCGCCACGGCTCGCGCAAGACCTCGGTCCCGGTGCCGGTGAGCGCCACCGAGCTCGGCCAGATCGCCGCCGCCTCGGGTGGCCGCGCGTTCACGGCGAGCAACGCCGGGCACCTCAGCACCGTCTATTCACACCTTGCGGCCCAGCTCGGCCACAAAAAAGTCCACCAGGAAATGACCGCGACCCTCGCCGGCGCCGGCCTGATGCTTCTGCTGTTCGGAAGCCTCCTGTCGCTGCGCTGGTTCGGGCGCCTTATCTAGAACCATTAAGGAGTACGGATGACCGGCATCGAACAGAGCAACGAGTTGCGCCACGAGGCGCGCGACGGACTGCAGGAGGCGCTGCACGAGATCAAGCGCGTGATCGTTGGCCAGGACGCGATGCTCGAGCGGTTGCTGGTCTCCCTGCTCGCCGGCGGCCATGTGCTGCTCGAGGGCGTCCCCGGCCTGGCCAAGACGCTGACCGTCAAGACACTGGCCGCCGTGCTCGGTGGCTCCTACGGGCGCGTGCAGTTCACGCCCGACCTCGTCCCCGCCGACCTCGTCGGCACCCGCGTGTACCGCCCCGACACCGGTGGCTTCGACACCGAGCTCGGACCGGTGTTCACGAACTTCGTCCTCGCCGACGAGATCAACCGCGCCCCGGCCAAGGTCCAGTCGGCCCTGCTCGAGGTCATGCAGGAGCACCAGGTGACGATCGGCGGCACCACCCATCGCGTGCCGCTGCCGTTCATCGTGATGGCGACCCAGAACCCGATCGAGTCCGAGGGCACCTACCCGCTGCCCGAGGCCCAGCTCGACCGCTTCCTGATGAAGATCCTGGTCGACTATCCGAGCGTGGGAGAGGAGGCGGCCGTCGTCGGTCGCAGCCTCGCCGCTCAGGCGGTCGTCCGCGAGGTCCTCTCGCTCGATGACCTGCGCCGCTACGGCACCGCCGCCGAGACCGTGCTCGTCGACCGCGAGTCGATCGGCTATGCGGTCGCGCTCGCGGACGCGACCCGGCACCCGAGCGAGTTCGGGCTCGCCGACCTGTCCGGGATGATCGAGTTCGGCGCCAGCCCCCGCGGTCCGATCGGTCTGATCCAGGCCGCGCGGGTGCTCGCCCTGCTGCGCGGCCGTGGCCACGTCGTCAACGACGACATCCGTGACCTCGCGCTCGACGTCCTGCGCCACCGGATCGTCCTCTCCTATGACGCGCTCAGCGAGGGTGTGAGTGCCGACCAGCTGCTCGAGCGCGTGCTCGGAGTCGTGCCCGAGCCGGGCACCGGCCGCCTTACGCGCGCCGACACCACACAGGTCCAGACGGGCGTCGTGAGGTCTGCGTGAACACACCGCCGCTCCAGACGCCGGCTGCGCGTCAGGGCCCCGGCCCGCTCCCAGCCTCGCTGATCGACGTCCTCGACGTCGGCCTGACGCGGTTGGTCGCCCGCACCCTGCCGGGCGACCGCCGCGCTGCGGGCGTCGGGCTCGGGATGGAGCTTGCCCAGCTCCGGGCCTACGAGGTCGGCGACGACGTGCGCCACATCGATCCGGCCGCAACGGCGCGCAGCGGCGGGCAGCCGTACGTGCGCCTGCACGTGCCCGAGCGCACGCTGACGACCTGGGTCGTGATCGACACCTCGCCCTCGATGGCCTTCGGCACGACCGAGCGCCTGAAGGCGGATGTCGCCGAGGGCATCGCGCTCGTGTTCGGGCGGCTCGGCGTGCGCCGCGCCGGCAGCGTCGGGATGGTCGCGTTCGGATCGACGGCTCCGCGCGTGCTCGCCCCTCGCGGCGCGAAGCCGGGCACGGTCGCGCTGCGTCGCGCCCTGTCCGCGGGCGTCGCCCCGGACGGAAACAACGATCCGAGCGGACTCGCCGACGCGCTGCGCCGGGTCGGGCGGCTCGCCCGCCTGCCGGGCCTGGTTGTCGTGATCTCGGACTTCCGCGATCAGCAGGCGTGGGAGCGGCCGCTCGGCTCGCTTCGCATCCGCCACTCGGTGATGGCCGTGGAGGTCTCCGATCCGCGCGAGTCCGAGATCCCGAACGTCGGCCACCTGGCCCTGATCGATCCCGAGACAGGAGCCCGCGTAGAGGTCGACACCTCTCGGCGCCGTGTGCGCGAGCGCTTCGCCCAGCTCGAGGGCGAGCGCCGCGCGGGCGTCGCCCGTGAGCTCCGCCGCCTGCGCGTCGATCACGTGACTCTCTCGACCGACTCCGACTGGCTGCGCGACCTGGGGCGTCACCTGAAATGAGCTTCGCCTCTCCCCTCTGGCTACTCGCCCTGCTCGCCGTCCCGCTCGCGGTGCTGGCGTACGTTCGCTCGCGCCAGCGCGCGCGTCGCTACGCGGTGCGCTTCACCGCCGTCTCGACGCTGCGCCTCGCCGCCGGGACAACCTCGTCGTGGCAGCGCTACCTGCCCGGCGCCCTCGCGCTAACCGCGATCGCCGCGCTGGCGCTGGCGCTGGCCCGGCCGCACATGAACTACCGCGCCCCGGTCGGCGAGGCCTCGCTGATGCTGGTCACCGACCACTCCGGCTCGATGGCCGCCGGCGACGTGGCGCCGACCCGGCTCGACGCCGCCGAGCACGCCGCCAACACATTCATCGACCAGCTGCCCTCGTCGGTGCGACTGGGAGCGGTCGCCTTCTCGAGCGCGGCCGACGCCTCCCAGGGACCGGTCACCGACCACGGCGCCGCACGCCAGATCATCGACGGCCAGCAGCCCGGCGGCGCGACCGCCACCGGCGACGCGCTCGAGCTCGCACTGGAGCTTCTGCACGGTCACGCCAAGCACCCGCCCTCGGCGGTCGTGCTCCTGTCCGACGGCGCCGCCAACGAGGGTGTGGACCCGGTCACGGCCGCCCGCGACGCCAAGCAGGACAAGATCCCCATCTACACCGTCGCCCTCGGCACCCCCAACGGGACCTTGCAGAACCCCGATCCGTTCGGGTCCCCAGTCGCCGTGCCGCCCGACCCGCAGCTGATGCAGGACATCGCCCACACCTCGGGCGGGCGGGCCTTCAACGCCCAGTCGGCCGACGAGCTCAGCTCGATCTACAAGCACCTCGGCAGCCAGCTCGGCAGCGTCACCCGCTCGCGCGAGGTGACCGTCGGATTCGCGATCGCCGGCCTCGTGCTCCTGCTCGGGGCAGGGATGGCGTCGGCCAGGTGGAGCGGGCGGCTGCCGTAGGGGTTGACGGGGCGGCTAGCGCAGCCGCCTGGTGTGATCGCGCTCGCGCCCGATCTTCGCCGGCCGCCGCAAGCGCCGGCGGGCGCTCCGCGCCTTCTCCTCGCGCGCGAGCTCGCGGTCCTCTGACAGACCGACCTCGTAGAAGATCAAGCTCGTGGCGAGGACCAGGCCAAGCGCCATGAACACAAACGTCAGCACCTCGCCAGTCCCGTCGCTGACGAAGATCGCGGCAAGGACTCCGAGCAGAACGAGGACGGCGCAGAGGCTGTAGCTGAGGATCCGCGATCGCTTACTCATGCCTGGTCTGTACCCGCCGAAGGGGGCGTCAGTCCAAGCTTACGACCGTCCGCCGGCGGCGGCGCACACGTCGGCCCAGCGCTGGTCCGGGTTGTATGCCCGCGTAACCGCCCAACGGGTGAACCAGAAGAGGTTCTGTATTCCCCCGTCGAGGGCGTAATTACGCATCGCGGTCATCTCCGAGCGCGTCGGCCACCGGGCAAAGTCGGGCGTCATGGCCATCGTCGGGTCCTGGTCCCATGAGAAGGCCTGGAGGGTGAGGGCCGGCGTGAAGTTGTGGCGCTGAGCAGAGACGCTCATCGCCTTGGCGACATCTCCGACGTTCGACAGCGGCAGGTTCGTGTCGTCGCCGTAGAGGTTCACTCCGACCGGATAGCAGGCGCAGGTGATGATGTCGCACAGACCGAGAAGCGGGCGGATGTTGTCGCCGAGGACGTAGTGGTCAAAGGCGAACGTCGCGCCGACGAGGGGATGCTTTCGCGCGCCCACGAGATCATGGACGGCCTGGACCGGAGCGCGCTCGCTCGGCTCCTCAGAGATATAGAAGCCGTATGTGGCGGGATGAGCGTCGAGCTTGTCGAGGACGGACAGGTCGCTCCAGCTGGCGGCGGTTCGAACATCCCAAAGTCCACGGAGTCCCGCGCGGCTCAGCGCGTCCGCAAAAACAAGGGTGTCGTTCCCCTGCACGCTGTACTCGAGAACGATCCCGAACGGCGACGCCGCGATATTCGAAAGGTCGGCAGTCGCTGGTTGGAGGCCGCCGGCATTTGCATACAGGATGTCCACCGACCCCCGTGCGTCGGGGGCGCGGTGCACTCGCGCAGCTGAGCCGAGTCGGTGGTGCTGTGGGTGGTGGTGGCGCAGCCGCGGATGCGCCACCGAATACGCCGGCGACCACGCCATCAGCGCCGGACTGGTTGAGGTGATGCGCGCCTGGAGTCAGTATTGGTTCGAGATCGTGGAGCTTCCCGACGGAGCTGAGTGATGAGCCTCGAGAATGTTCCCGTCAGGGTGCTCCTCGTCGACGACGACGAGGACGACTACGTGATCACCCGCGACATGCTCGAGCGCCAGGACCGGATGCGTTCGAGATCGAGTGGTGCGCGGACTACGACGACGGCGCTGGCGCTCGATCCGCGAGCAGCGCCACGACGTGTACCTGGTCGACTACCGGCTGGGGGCGCACACCGGGCTGGAACTCATGCGGGAGGGCTTCGCCTCGCGCCCGTGCGCGCCGGTCATCATGCTCACCGGCCAGCCCGACTACGAGATCGACCTCGAGGCGACCGCCCTCGGGGTCACCGACTTCCTGGTCAAGCAGGAGCTCGACGCCGCCGCGCTCGAGCGCTCGATCCGCTACGCGATCAGCCACCAGAAGGCGATGCGCGATCTAGCTCGCAGCGTGGAGCGTTACGCGCTCGCCGTCCGGGCCGCCAACGACGGCATCTGGGATTGGGACCTGAGTCCGATCGCATCTACTTCTCGCCTCGCTGGCACGCGATCCTCGGCCAGCCCGAGGAGGCTCGGCGACGAGCAGCCGTCAGCCTGGTTTGACCTCGTCGCACGCCGAGCGACCTGCCCCATCTGCGCAATGCCATCGACGCGCATCTGGAGGGGCGCACCGCGCATCTCGAATGCGAGCACCGGATGCGCCACGCCGACGGCAGCTGGCGCTGGGTTATGACCCGCGGGGTCGCCACCCGCGACGTCGACGGCACGCCGACCCGGATGGCCGGGTCGCTGTCGGACATCACCGATCGCCGCATCGCCGAGCTGCCAGCTCGAGCACGACGCGCTGCACGACACGCTCACCGGCCTTCCCAACCGGACGCTGTTCCTGGATCGCGCCGACCAGATCCTGCGGCGCGCCGACCGCGAGCCCGAGACCGGCTGCGCGCGTCCTGTTCCTCGACCTCGATGGCTTCAAGCTCGTCAACGACAGCCTCAGCCATGCCGTCGGCGACCAGCTTCTGGTGGCGCTGGCCGGCCGGCGTCGCGGCCGCGGTGCGGCCCGGCGACACGGTGGCCCGGCTCGGCGGCGACGAGTTCACGGTGCTGCTCGACGGATCGTCGATCCCGCTAGCGACGCCGCCATCGTCGCCGAGCGCATCCAGCGACTCGCTGGCCAGCCGTTCGAGCGTCGACGGCCACGAGCTGTTCGTGAGCGCCAGCATCGGGATCTCGCTCAGCGGCGCCCGGACTCGGCGCCGGCGAGCTGATCCGCAACGCCGACATCGCGATGTACGAGGCCAAGCGCCGCGGCCGGGCTCGCAGCGCCGTGTTCGACGAGAGCATGCACCGGCGCGTGGTCGATCGCCTGGCGCCGCCAGAACGAGCTCCGCCAGCGCGGTCGAGCAGCTCACTGCTGCGAGTCCACTACCAGCCGATCATCGATCTCGCCACCGGCCGCATCGACGGCCTCGAGGCGCTGGCGCGCTGGCCGGACGGCTGGCCCGACGTGGCGCCGCTCGGACTTCATCCCGATCGCCGAGGAGACGGGCGTGATCGGCGCGCTCGGGCATGCACGTGCTGCGCACGCGCGCTGCGAGACGCTGGCCGGCTGGCGCCGCGACGGGCTCGTCGGCGACGACGTCTCCATGAGCGTCAACGTCTCCGGCGCGCCAGCTCGACGATCCCGGCTTGCCGACGACGTCCGAGCGCGCGCTCGCGGACGCCGGGCTCGCCGCCGAGCGCGCTGAAGCTCGAGATCACCGAGAGCACGCTGATGCAGGAGCCCGAGCGGACGCGAGCAGGTCTTCTCCGAGGTCTGCGCCACCGGCGTCGGTCTGCACCTCGACGATTTCGGCACCGGCTACTCGTCGCTGACGGCGCTGCACCAGTTCCCGGTCGATGCGCTCAAGATCGACCGCAGCTTCGTCGCCTCGATCAGCGGCGCGAAGGAACGGCAGCGACGTGATCGTGCGCTCGACGGTCGCGCTCGCCCACAGCCTCGGACCTGCCCGTGATCGCCGAGGGGATCGAGGACCCCGCGCAGCTCGACGCCTGCGCACGCTCGGCTGCGAGTACGGGCAGGGCTTCCTGTTCTCCGAGGCGCGGAGCGCCGAGGACACCCAGGCGCTGCTGGCGGGTTGGTCTCCGGCGCGCGCCGTCGAGGCATGAAAGGAGCTGAAACAGGCCTGAGCAGCGCGAGTCGGGCGCGAACCGGTCACGCCCGCCCGGTAGCCTCGCCTGAGGTGACGTTCCTCCGCTCTTCCCCCCTCCAGGTCCGCCTCTTCGAGCCTCCGACCTGCATGAGGCGGGTGACGTCTCGGCCGCCGCCTTCGGGTTCGACATCAGCGACCCGGCGCTCGGTGACCGCTGGCGCGAACGGCTCGCCCACACGCTGAAGACCGATCCCGAGGGCTGCTTTGTGGCCGTGCGCGACGGGCAGATCGTCGGCGTAGCTCAGGTGATGGTGCGCGAGCGGCTGTGGTGCCTGTCGCTGATCACGGTCAAGCCCGACGCGCAGAGCGGCGGCGCCGGACATGCGCTGATGCAGTCGGCCCTGAACTACGGCACGCATGCCGACTGCGGACTGATCGTCGCCTCCGACGACTCACGGGCGCTGCGGCTCTACGGACTCTCGGGCTTTCGCCTCCTGCCCACCTTCCAGGCCGACGGGCTGATCGACCGAGCCGCGCTGCCGCGGCCCGATCGCCGGGTGCGCGAGGCGGGACTGATCGAGCTCGAGGAGCTCGCCCCGATCTCGCGCGAGGTCCGCGGGGCGCCGCGCACACGACCGAGCTCGAATTCACGCTTACCCGCGGGGGCGTCCTCCTGCGCTTCGAGAACCGGGGGTTCGCCGTCACCCAGCCGGGCCACGGCGTATGGCTCCTCGCCGCCCGCGACGACGAGGCCGCGACAGCCCTCCTATGGAGTGCGCTCGAGCTCGCCGGCGACACCGAGCGGCCGAACATCCGCTGGGTTACCGGCGCCCAGGACTGGGCGGTCGACGTACTGCTCCGCGCCGGGCTGCAGCTCAGCCCCTCGGGCGCGCTGGCCGTACGCGGCTCACCCGGCCCGCTACGGCCGTTCCTCCCGAGCCCGCCGTTCGCCTGATAAGAGATCTAGAAGGCGGGCCCTAGTGCCGAGACCGACGTCGTCGTGGCCGCGTTCCCGGCCAGATCGGTGGCGGCCGAGTCCGGCGTCCAGGTCAGTGAGCCGCCCCCGACCGGGAAACCGGCTCGGTGCCGCTGGCAATCGTGCCCAGCGTCACGGTGATGCTCGAGCCGGTCTGGACCATGGTCGCATTGAAGATGACTGTCGAGGTGCCGTTGTAGTCACCACCGAGGGTGAGCGAGTTGGCCAGCGGGAGCTGCGTCGTGCCCGCGCCGTTCCAGATCGTGAGCGTGCTGTTGGCGCCGTTCTTGGAGGTGATCCGGACCTGAACCGGGGTCGCCGCGCCACTCCACCGGCGAGGATCGAGCTCGGCTTGATCGTCTCGCTGTAGGTGAAGGTGACCGAGTCGCCCCCTGAGCCTTACCCCGGGTCCCGCCGGTCACGTTCGTGGTGGCGATGCTCTTGGCCGTCGGACGGGTGTTGTCCACGGTGCATACGCTGAGCGGCGTGTTCGACGCGGTCCTGGTATTGCCGATCTTGTCGGCGGCCAAGGCCTGCAGGTCGTACTGTCGGTCGGAGACCGTGGTCGTATTCCACGAGCAGCCCCACGGCGCGGCCGTGCTCTTGCACGCCGTGCTCCACGAACTGCTCCCGGACGGGCGGTACTGGTAAGTGACTGAGGCGACGCCGGTGCCGCTGTCGGTCGGCGCGCTGCTGAGCGACAGCGCCACGCTCCCGCGCAGGTACTGGCCAGGGTCGTTCATTGTGAAGGCACTCGGCGCGGCGGTGTCGAGCACCGTGTTCACATCCGGGTTGGTCGGGGCCGGCCTCGACGTTGCCCGCCTTGTCGACCGCGACCGTGTAGATGCGTACGTGCCGTTCCCGCCGTGGGGGTGTAGGTGAAGCTGCCCGAGCTGGCCGTGCCGGTGTTGGTCGCGACCTTGGCTGTAGCCCCCGACCCGGGACCTTGACCCACAGCTCCGACCGAGGCGAGGCCCGATCCGGCGCCGTTGTCACGCGGTGTAGGCGACCGTTCCACTGGTCGCGGTGATGGTCGCCGCGAGCCGCGTTCGCGGCTGACGTGGGAGGTGTGGTGTCGACGATCGCTGGTGGCCGTCCGGCGAGCCCGGCGCCATCTGCTGTTGCCGCCTTGTCGATCGCGATCGTGTAGAAGCTATAGGTCCCGTTGCCGCCTGTCGGGCTGTAGCTGAAGCTGCCCGAGCCGTTGCCGCTGGTGTTGGACGCGACCTTGCTGTAGCTCGACTGCCCGGGGCGCCATGCGTACAGTGTCGACCGACGGACGCCCGAGCCGCGGCGTTCGGACGCCGTCTACGAGATCGTCACGGGCGAATGATTTCGACGTTCGCCGGGGCGCCCGGCTGAGGAGCTCGGCGCCGTCGTGTCGACGCACCGTCGTCGTGTCGGCGCTCGGCGGGTGCCCTCGATATTGCCCGCCCGGTCGGTGGCGACGGTGTAGAAGCTGTAGCTGCCGTCGCCCTCGGCGGCGTGTAGCTGAACGAGCGGCCGGGGCCGCGCTCGTGTCGGCCGCGACCTTGGCGTAGCTGGATCGCCCGGACCCTCGCGTACAGGTCCACCTCCTCCAGCCCGACCCGGAATGCCAGAGCTGAAGCCGTGTAGGTCACAGACCGTGGCTCTGGACTCGACGGGCAGGCGCACTCGCCGACGACGACGGCGCCCGGTGTCCGAGCAGCGTGACCGCCTCCGAGGCGGTCGGGGGGTCGGCTCGACGTTGCCGGCGTTGTCGGCTGGCGACCGTGTAGAAGCTGTAGGTCCCGTTGCCCTCGGGCGGCCGCGTAGCCGAAGTGCCCGACCCGGCCGGCTGGTATCCGACGCGACCTTGGCTGTAGCCGGAGTCAGTCGGACCCTTCGCATACAGTCGACCTCCCGGCCCCAGCCCGGAGCCGGCGTCCGTCGCCGTCTAGCGACCGTCACGACCGTGGACTTCGAGCGACCGGCGCGCCGGGGCGGCGCGACGGTGGGCCGTCGTGTCGACGAGCGTGCGTCGTCTCGGCGCCGCTCGGCGTCGCCTCGGACTTGCCCGCGCTGTCGGTGGCGACCGTGTAGAAGCTGTAGGTGCCGTCACCCGCCGAGGCGGTGTAGCTGAACGCTCCCGACGCCGCTGCGCTGGCGTCGCGCGACCTCGGTGAAGCCCGATCGCCAGGACCCTGGGCGTACAGAACGACCGCCGCGAGGCCCGACCCACGAATCCGACGCCGTGTAGGACAGAGAACGACTCGAGTTGTCCCCGCCCGCGAACTCGCCGACGACGACGGGGCAGTGATCGGGCACGTGCGACCGACTCGGGGCTGCCGGAACGGCTTCGACCGTTGCCCACCTTGTCGGTGGCGACCGTGTAGAAGCTGTAGGGCCCCCGCCCTGCGAGGCCGCGTAGCTGAACGAGCCCGACCCGAGCCGCTCGGATCAGTGGCGACCTGGCTGTAACCGGAGTCACTCGGACCCTTGCATACAGGTCGACCTCGGCCAGGCCCGAGGCCCGCCGGTGACGTTGTCCACGCGACCGCCAGGCGCCCGCCGTCGACGACGCCGGCGCGCTGCCGACGAGGACGGCGTGCTCGCGTCGACGAGCGTCGTGGCGTCGGCGCTCGTCGGCGCGGGCTCGAAGTTGCCCGCCTGGTCGGTCGCGACCGTGTAGAAGCTGTAGCTGCCGTCGCCCCCGTTCGCCGTGTAGGTGAAGCTGCCCGAGCTCGCGCCGCTGGTGTCGCTCGCGGCGGGGCTGTAACTGGAGGCGCCCGGCGGCTTGACGAACAGGGTCACACCGGCGACGCCCGAACCGGCATCCGCGGCGGTGTACGAGACCTGGAGGCTGTCCGAGCTACTGGTCGCCGGCGCGGTGGCCGAGCTCGACGGCGCGGTGTTGTCGACGGTCGCCGAGGTCGGAGACGACTCGGCGCTGTTGCCGGAGGTGTCGTACGCCCGGGCGGTGATCGTGTGGGCGCCGTCGCCCGCCGTCCTTGTCCCAGCTGACGCTATACGGCGCGCTCGAGGAGCTCGCTACGACGTTGCCGTCGACCAGGTAGTCGATGTGGTCGATGCTGGCTGTCCGGCGGCCGAGGCGTCAGCCGACATCGACACGCTGCCGGACAGCTTTGACCCGTCGCCGGGCGAGCTCAGCGACACGGTCGGCGGCGTGGTGTTGTTCTTGACCGTGACGGTCGCCGGCGCGGAGGTGGTCGCGTTGCCCGAGGAGTCGACCGCCTGGGCGGTCACGGTGTGGGTGCCGTCGAGGACGGCGGTCGAGTCCCAGTTGACCGTGTAGGGCGCGGTCGACGAGCTGCCGACGACCTGGCCGTCGACGAGGAAGCTGACGTGGTCAAGCTGCGCGTACTGGCCGGCCGTCGCCGTGGCGGCGAGGCTGACGGTGCTGCCGGCGACCATCGTGCCGTCGCTCGGCGCGGTCAGGGTGACGCTCGGCGGGGTAACGGCGGCGTCGGAGAGCGAGAAGTCGTCCATCGTCATCGTGCCCACCGAGGGCATCTCGAGCCCGACGGAGATCAGGTCGGCGCCGGCCGGCAGCGCCGGCGTCGTGTACTTGGCCTGCGTCCAGCTCGAGGCGGGCGCGAACTGCGGGCTCTGCTTCCAGAAATGCCAGCCCGCGGAGTCGTGGTAGTAGGTCTCGAGGTAGACCGGGTGGTCGGACTCGTAGTAGACCGAGGCGGCGTAGAAATGGCCCGGGGTGGCGCTCGGCGCGCACGATCCGGTGTCCTGGCTGGAGGCGAGGACGGCGCCGCCAGATGTGTAGGAGGTCACCTGCGCCTGTTCGCCGTAGCTGCCGCTGTTTGCGTTCGTCACGTGCGACCAGGTGGTGGTGTTCGTGCCTCCGCCCTTGCCGGTGATGAAGCACAGCGGCACGCCGCTGACGTTGGCCGACTCGACCGAGGAGTTCTGGAGCAGATTGCCTCCGGGGCCGGTCGTCGGAGCCTGCGCCTCGCTGTAGTCATCGACGGTCAGGGTCCCGTTGGAGGTCAGGGCGAGCCCGAAGCTCAGCCCGGTGTCCCCGCTCGGGAGTGGCGGCGACATGAACGTGACCTGCGACCAGCCGGAGGAGGCGGGTAGCGTCGGGCTCTGCGTCCAGTAGCTCCAGCCGCCTGACGGGTTGCGGACGTAGAGCTCCATGACGGTCGGGGCGCTCGATTGGTACCAGGCGCTGAGCTGGTAGCGATTCCCTGATGTGACCGTCGGCGAGCACTGACCAAGATCCATCTGGGTGAGGATTTTGGCGTCGCCGCTGACGAAGTTGCTGACGTTCAGCTGGGCGCCATAGCTGCCGCTGTGCGCGGTCGGAACCTGGGACCAGGTGGCGGTGTTCGACAGGTACGAGCCCATCTGGTAGCACTGCGGCTTGCCCGTGACCGAGTTGAGCGACTCGAACGACGGGTTGGAGAGGTAGTTGGAGCCGCTCGCGACCGGCGCCGCCGGCGCCTGGACGGGCGGCGTCCGGGCCGCCGATGACCTGATTGACGTTCTGCACCACGGTCCCGTTGGCGGAGCGCGACTGGAGCCAGTCGAGCAGCGCGGTGAAGTTCGCCTTGGTGATCCCGTAGAGGTCGGCCACCGGATCGCAGGTGGTCGTGCAGATGTGGTGGAAGATCAGCTGGACCCAGCCGCCGCCGTGCTGCTCGGCGTCGGTCACGTAGCTCTCGATCGTCGAGAGCGGGGTGTCGTACTGGATGCTGGCGTGCTCGCGGGTGGCGTAGGGGTCCGGAGGCGGGATCGACTCGGCCCAGATGCAGTTCTGCGTGCAGCCCTCGGCGGTGCCGTTGAGGTCCCCCACCTCACGGGCGCTGTTGTAGCCGCACTGCCGGACGATCTGCTCGACCGTCGAGTTGTAGGCCCCGTACGGATAGGCGAAATCGGTCGGCGTGAACCCCTGGGCGAGGAGGTTGTCGCGGTCGGTGCAGACCTCGCGCGCCGCCTCGTCGCTCGACACGGTCGTCAGGTCGGGGTGGGCGATCGTGTGCCCCCCGATCTCGTTGCCGGCGTTGGCGAGATCGTGGAGCTCGGACCAGGTCATGTTGCCGCTGTCGATCCCGGTCACGCCGCTCATCACGAAGAACGTGCCGGTCATGCCGTGGCTCTGGAGCAGCGGCAGCAGCTGGTACTGGTCGGCATTGCCGTCGTCGAACTCAAGGCTGACGACCGTCTTCGCGGAGGCGAACGCCGGCGCGGCCAGCGCGCACAGCAGCGCGACGAGCGAGGCCCAGATGATCCGGGGAACGTGAACTCGGTTTCGACGCGCAGACATGCCTCTCCTACCTGATTGGTGCCTCGTTGAAGTGCGTATGGCCTGTGGCTCCCGACATCGTTCTCCCCGTCCGGCTTCCAGCCGGCGGTCGCACCGACACAGTTCCGCGGTGGTCGACGTGCAGGCTGCTTCAGGAGCCCGCCCGGGTCAATAGGAAGCCAGGGGGCTTCCCGTTCATGCCGGCTGAACGAGTGACCCACCACCGGCCCATTGACCGACTCCGCGCGGCTTTAAGACTTGTCGGCCGGGCGGTGACCTCGGTCACGCGGCCCGGACAAGGAACCGTCAACGAGGGGTACAGCGATGCTTCAACTACAGACTGCCGAGCGCCTCCGGGCACCCAGCACCGCCGCGATCCGGCAGGTGGCGGTGGTTGGACTGGGCTACGTCGGGCTGCCCACCAGCCTGGCTCTGGCCGAGGCTGGATTCGCCGTCCTGGGGCTCGACGTGAGCGAGCGACGACTGACCGAGATCCGACAGCGGCGGGTCGACGCCTTGCCCGAGGACCACCAACGCCTCGTCGATGCGCTCGCCAACCCGGAGGTGATTCTCACCTCCGACTCGCGCGCCCTTGAGGCCGCCGACGCCGTCCTGATCTGTGTGCCGACCCCGATCGATGACGAGCACGACCCCGACCTGCGTGCGCTGCACGGCGCCTGCGAGACCGTCGTCGCCCACGCCCGCGCCGGCCAGGTGATCGTGCTCACGCGCACCACCACGTCGGCGCTACGCGCGACTGCTGGCCGAGCCGCTGGCGGCCCGCGGCCTGATCGCCGGCCAGGACGTCCACGTCGTCTTCTCGCCCGAGCGGATCGACCCCGGAAACGTCGCGCAACCCGCAGCACGCGGTGCCCCGCGCTCGTCGGCGGCGTGACGGCGGCGTGCGCCGAGGCCGCCGTCGCCCTACTGGGCGCGATCGCCCACCGTGCACTCGTCGTCTCCTCGCCAGAGGCGGCCGAGCTGGCCAAGCTGCTGCGAGAACACCTTTCGCGCGGTCAACATCGCGCTGGCCAACGAGACTCGCCGACGTCGCCCGGGCATCATGAGCTCTACGTCGGTCGAGGTCATCGACGCCGCGGCCACGAAGCCGTATGGCTTCATGCCGTTCTACCCCGGCCCGGGCGTCGGCGGCCACTGCATCCCGTGCGACCCGCACTACCTGCTCGAGCCGCTCGCCCGGCTGGGGGCGCAGGCGCCGCTCGTGCGTGAAACCATGCGGGCGATCCACGCCCGGCCCCGCCGGGTCGTGCGCCGCGCAATCGAAGTCCTGGCTGCGGATAGGATCGGGATCACCGACGCTCGCGTGCTGCTGGTGGGGATCGCGTACAAGCCGGGGGTCGCTGACGTGCGCGAGTCACCGGGACTGGAGATCTTTGAGCGCCTGCGCGGACTCGGGGCATCCGCCGACTACCACGATCCGCTCGTCTCGAGCTTGATCACTGAGGACGGGGTGTCCGTGCTGGCGACGCCGCGCCCCGACCCGCACGTCTACGACCTGGTGATCGTGGCGAGCCTGGCCGCCGGCGCCGACACCGACTGGATTCTCGAAACCGAGCGGATCCTCGATTGCACCTACCGCCTCGCGCCTGCGTGGAACCGGCACCTGGTCTAGACGTGCTGGCCCGGCTGAACCACGCGCTCGAGTTGGCGCGGGCGCCCGTCTCGGCGGACGCCCCGATCGGCCGGCCCCCCTCAGGCCAGGTGGCGAAGCGGCCTGCGGCCCCGGAGTCGATCCCAGAGGCCGCGGTTCGCTCGCCGCCGGCTCCCGACGAGGAGCAGTTGCTCGACGTCAGGCCATGGGAGCGCGCTCCCGAAGGCAAGCTCGGCCGGGGGCTCCGCTGGGGCGCCGCCGCGACGACGATGGCGCTGTGCGGGATGCTGATCTGGCACATCGCCACGCGGCTTCAGACCACCGGATTCTCGAGCTTCGGCAGCTTCTACACGCTGCTGATCACGAGCTACGTGTTCAGCCGCTTCCTGTTCGCCGCGATCTATCGCGCCCCCCGCGACGCCGGCCTCGAGCCGCCGGTGGCGATCGTCGTCCCGGCCTACAACGAGGGCGAGGCGGTGGCGCGGACGATCCACTCGTGTCTCGGACTCGACTACCCGGCCGACAAGCTCGAGGTGGTGGTGATCAACGACGGCTCCTCCGACAACACGTGGGAGAACATGCAGCGGGCGGCAGCCCGCTACGAACCCGGCCGGGTTCGCTGTATCGATCTCGGATCCAATCAGGGCAAGCGTGCGGCGATGGCCGAGGGCATCCGCCGCACCGAGGCCGAGATCCTCGTATTCGTCGACTCGGATTCGATGCCCGCGCCCGGAGCGGTGCGCAAGCTCGTGCAGGGCTTCGCCGACCCAAAGGTGGGCGCGATCTCGGGTCTCACCTACGTCCGCAACTCCGACGCCAATGCGCTCACGCGGATGCAGGCCGCCCGTTACTACATCAGCTTCCAGCTCCTCAAGACCGGCGAATCGGTGGTCGGTGCGGTCTCGTGCTGCTCGGGGTGCTTTGCCGCCTACCGCCGCGAGGCGGTGCTGCCTGTGCTCGAGCGCTGGGAGCATCAGCGCTTTCTCCGCGTCGAATGCACCTACGGCGACGACCGCGCCTTGACCAACATGATCCTGCGGGGACGCTGGAAGGCGATCTACGACGCCGAGGCCGAAGCCTGGACGGATGCGCCCGAGCAGTATCACAAGTTCTTCAAGCAGCAGCTGCGCTGGAAGAAGTCGTGGGCGCGGGAGGGGCCGATCCTCGTCACCCATCTGTGGCGCTCGCGCCCGCTCGCCTTCCCGGCCGCGCTGATCGCGGCTCTTTCCGGACTCATCAGCCCACTCGTGATGGTCTACAACGTCGGCTGGCAGCCGGCCGCACATGCCGTCGCGCCGTTCTTCTACGTGCTCTGCCTCTATCTGATGAGCATGGCCTACGCGCTCATGTACCGGTCCTTGCGCGCCGACGGCGTGTGGAAGTTCGCCGTCTTCGCCACCTTCTTCTATGTCTCATTCTCGCTCCAGCTGATATGGGCGATCCTGCGGATCCGTGATGGCAGCTGGGGCACGCGGCCGTCCGCCGTTCCCGCCGCCGGCGCCGGCACCGTGCGACCGGATCAGCTCGACGGCCAGCTCGCCCAGGCATCCGTCTGATGGGCGCGGTGGAAACCAGCGTGGCCCCTCGTCTTGCACGGCGCGACGAGCTCCAAAGCGAGCCGAGCCTTCCCTCCGTCTCACGGCTGGTCGCCGCGGCGATGCTCGCCGGCATCGTGCTGGGGATCGTGCTCGCCGTCGTGCTCTCCCCTGGGAGCCCCAAAGTCCTGTTCGTGGCGAAATTCGCGAACCACGGTCTGGTGACCAACGAGTACGCCTACTACAACCACGACAGTCCGCTCGCGATCCGCTCGTCTCAATGGGTGGCGACGAGCGGCTCGCTGTTCGCGGTCGACGGCGGCGGCTGGACCGGGGTCCCGGACGGCGGAGCGCCCGACGCGCACTCCCTGTCTGCCACCGACTCGGCGGTGTTCAGGCTGCGGACGCGCAGGCGGGACTTCGCCAACGTGGCGGTCTCGTTCGGGCTGCGGATCGACAAGCTGGTCACCACGCCGCGGACGCCGGCCCAGGACTACGACGGGGTCCATATCTGGCTTCGCTACCAGAACCCGAACTGGCTCTACTTCGCGAGCGTCTCGCGCCGGGACGGCCGGATCGTGATCGGCAAGAAGCTGCCGACGGCGGCCGGCGGGCGCTACGCGGACATCCTCCGCGTGCCCAACCATCCGTTCCCGCTCGGCCGCTGGGTAGCGGTGCGCACGTCGATCGTCTCCCGCAACCAGTCGGTCGTGATCAGCGTGTTCGTTGGCGGGCGCCTGGTCGCCCGGGCGACTGATGGCGGCCAGCACGGTCCCCCGATCCTGCGACCCGGTCGGGTCGGCCTGCGTGGCGACAACGCCGACTTTCAGTTCCGCGACTTCGAGGTCACATCGGCATGAGCGTCTCGCCGCGCGTCCCGCGGGTCGGCGGCACGATCCTGCTGCTGGCGGTGTTCGTGCTCGCCATCTACCTGTTCATTCAGGCGCGGGCACCGGCCATCCCCACCCGGGCCGCTCCGCCTTCGGTCGAGATCGGGCGGATCCCTCACGTGTCGATTCCCCCGTACCGGGATGCGGTCCCAGTCCTTGTCTACCACGACATCGCCGCCCGGCCGGGACGCTACACCGTCGCGCCTCGGACGTTCGCTGAACAGATCGCGGGTCTGCAGCGGGCGGGTTTCCACGCGATCTCCGCCGCGCAGCTGACCGCGTTCCTCCGCGATCGGGGAAAGCTACCGAGCCGGCCGATCCTGATCACCTTCGATGACGGGCTGGGCTCCGCGTGGCGCGTGGCCGATCCGATCCTGGCCCGCTACCACTTCCGAGCCATCGACTTCGTGATCAGTGGCCAGCTCGGACAGCACGGCTTCTATTACCTGCGCCCGGGTGAGGTCCGGGCGATGGAGCGTTCCGGACGGTGGGACATCGAGGCGCACACTCATCTCGCCCACCTGTACATCCAGACCGACCGCTACGGCGACTACGGCCCGGCGCTGACCAACCGCGCCTGGCTGCCGAACGAGCATCGCATCGAGAGCAGGACTGAGTTCTCGCTCCGGGTGCAACGAGACCTCGACCTCAACATCCGGGAGCTGCGCGCGCTCGGCGTCGATCCGAAGCTGTTCGCATACCCCTTCTCGGCCAGCCGGATCCCCACCAACGACCGGGGCGTGATCCCGATCCTCAACCATCTGGTCCGGGAGCGCTTCGCGATCTCGTTCGTCGATGCCGACGGTGGCCGGTTCCTCAACCGCTACGACGCACGCGACACCCAGCAGCTCCCGCGGATCGAGGTCTATGGCGATACGACCGCGGCGGCGCTGCTCGAGCGGCTCCGCCAGCTGGTGCCCTCACTGCCCCGGGTCGGAAACGGGCTCGCAAACGCGCATCCGTGGCTCGACGAGAACGGCCACGCGCTCGGCCGAGGCACGGCAATCGCTCGTGGCGTGATGGCGCTGCGAATTGGGGTGCGCCGTTGGCTTCAGGTCTCGCTCGCACCCAACAGCTCCGAGCTCTGGCAGGATTACCGCGTCGGGGTGACTCTCGGCGGCCTCGGTCGCCAGGACTCCGGGACGAGCGACACGTTGATGATCGGGATGTCGAGCGACGAGCACTACGGAATCACGCTGTCGGCCGGACGGATGACCGTCGAGCGGCTGGCGCGGCAGAGCGCCCCGCGCCGGCTGCAGCTCACCCGGATTCGGGTCAACGGCGTCCATCGGCTCGAGGTCGCAATCGAGAACGCGCGCCTACGGATCACGGTCGACGGTTCCTCGGTCTCCTCGCTTCCGATCCTCGCCCAGACGCACGGCGGGATTGCGCTCGGAGCCTGGCGCTCGCTGCCAACCAGCCCGGTTCCGATCTTCTCCGCGCTGTCGGTGGCCCCGCTCAGCGCCGGGAGCTGACGGCGATGTGGAGGGTGGCCCCGAGCCTAGGTGCGGGCGCCGCCGCGCTGATCCTCACGGCTGGGGCGCCGGCGACCCCACGCGGCCGCGGCCGAGTGCTGTTCGCACCACGGTTTCCCCGCTCCGGTCTGATCACCAACGAGTACGCGTATTGGAATCCGCAGGACCGCAGGGCCCGGCGCTCGCGCGCGTGGGAAATGGACTCCGGCTCGCTGTTCGCCCGCGATGGCTACGGGTACACGGGCACGCCGGACGTCTGCAACCCGGACCGGTTCTCACGGACCTGCACCGACTCGGCGATCTTCCGCCTCGTCACCCGCCGACGGAACTTCGACGATGTCCGCGTCAGCTTCCGGCTGCGGATGCTACGGCTGGTCAGCACCTCGGCCACGCCCGCCGTGCCGTGGGACGGCGTTCACATCTGGCTGCGGTACCGCAGCCAGCACGAGCTGTACTACGCGTCCGTGGCGCGAAGAGACGGTCACATCGACATCAAGAAGAAGTGTCTCGGCGGGCCCGACAACGGCGGCACATACCACTACCTGGCGGACCGCACCGGGTTCCCGATCAAGATCGGGGCGTGGCGGGAGGTCGGCGCCGACGTCCGCGACGAGCCCGACGGGTCGGTCCGGCTGCGATTGCTGCTGGGCGGCCGGGTGCTTCTCGTGGCCTACGATCGCGGCATCGGCTGCCCGCCACTCAGGGGTCCGGGTGGCATTGGCATTCGCGGCGATAACGCCGAATTCCTGTTCGGCTCGTTCACGGCCCGCTCGCTGTCGTGACCCGCCTCACGGCGTCGGCACGGCAATTGTGCAGCTCGAGGCGCAGCTCCCGGACGGCTGGGCGCCGGTCATGGCCGTGAAGTGGGCCGAGATCTGCGCCGGCGTCAGCAGGTAGTTGTAGAGCGCCACCTTGCCGACCGCGCCTGGGAACCAGCTATCCATCGCCATCGTCCCGATGTCGAGCGGCGAGTTCCCAGCCTGCGGCGTGATCTTGTATTGGCTCATGCAGCCGGTGGGGTAGTGGTAGGAGGGATTCCACTCCACCCCGTTGACCCAGATGTTGATCGAGCCCGGATAGGCCGAGCCGCAGGATGACGGCGTGGTCTGGGTCTGGTACTCACCGACCACGTGCAGCCACTGACCGGCTTGGAGGAGGTTGCAATTCGGCTGCCAGTCGGCGGCGCTGCCCAGACCGGCGCCTGGGTTGAACACGTAGGCGCTGACCCGGTTGCAGCGGTTCTCCGAGTTGACGCTCGCGTACATGCGAGCCTCCCATTCGCAGCTGGGCGAATAGTCCTCGCACTTGCCCATCCAGTCGACATATCCGTACCCGTAGGGGTCGCTCGCCTTGGTCCACTGAAGGACGTCGGGGCGGATCCACCCCTCCCACGTGAACTGATGCGTCGTCGGGATCGAAAAGGCGGAGCTCGACGGCACCGTCATGTACTCGCTCGAGCCGTTGAAGTCGACCGCACGGTCCCCGTTGGGAAGCGTGGTGAGTGCCGGCGTGCCGCCCTTGTAGGTGCCGCCGTGCCCGTTGCCGGCCAGGTCCGACTCGGTGCCGGCCGGATTGCTCATGTCCCAGAACGCAACCGGGTTATCGGCCAGGATCGTCTGATCGTAGTTGGACGACGAACTCGGGGCCGACGGCGTCACCGAGACGGTGTTCGACGGCGACGAGACATTGCCGGCGGCGTCGTAGGCGACCACGTAGTAGCTGTAGGCGGTTCCGTTCGTCAGGCCCGTGTCGGTGAAGTTGGCGGAGGGAGTCTGGGCGACCTGGGAACCATTGCGATACAGGCGATAACCGGCGACGGCGACGTTGTCGCTCGACGCGCCCCAGGAGAGGGCCGTCTGGCCGTTGCTCGCCGTTGCGGACGGGCTTGTCGGCGCGCTGGGCGGGGTTGTGTCGGACGTGCCCGTGCCTGAGCTCCCGGTGCTCGTCTTGAACGACGAATCACCGCCGTAGCTCGTGCCGAAAGCGTTCGAGGCGACCAGACGGAAGTGGTAGGTCGTGCTGGCGCTGAGCGAGGACGCCGCCGTCTTCACGCTCACGCTCGAGGTCCCGGACGAGAGCGAGCCGGCGGGAGTCGAGGACCCGTACGCGGTCGTGGTTCCGTACTGGAAGTAGTAGCTGGTGGACGAGCCGTTGGGGTTGACCGAACCCTTGAGATTGGCCGAGGCCGAGCTGACAGCGCCCGCGCTCCCCGTGGAGACGTTCGGCACGCGAGAGCGGTGCCCAGCCAGCGCGGACACCGGCGCGATGGTCAGAAGCAGCCCGAGGCTGGTGGCGAGGCAAACGACGACGGACTGGATGCGTTTCGGCATGGGGGCCTCCTCGGCATCGCGCTCGTCTTCGGCGGCCCGGCTGACTCATGGAGTCCCGTGGCTTTGCGACCCCGCCTCGCGACGGGTGTGCCTTTTCTCGACGATGCCTGTCGTACGACAGTGCTCTTTCGCTCTTGTTCGTCCGCGGAGGCGAAATCGCCACGCCAACCGTCGGATCTGGACAGATGTCCGAGCGCTGCGGCGCCCACGAGCCCGAACATTGAGCGTGCGGGCAAGGCTGACGATAGAGAGCACGTGCTGGGCGCAACCAACAGCAGAGCAGTCTTCACCGTGCTTCTCGCCGATAATCAGCCGGCGACCCGGGCGGGGGTGCGCCGAGCGCTCGAAGCCGAGGGGCTCCGGGTGGTGGCCGAGGCCGCGAACGCGGTCGAGGCGGTCACCGCGGCAAGCGAGTACCGACCCGATGTGTGCCTCCTGTCGGTGCGCATGCCGGGCAACGGAATCGTCGCCGCCGAGCAGATCGGAGCCGCGCTTCCGGCAACAAAGATCATCATGCTGACCGAGTCAGAACGCGACGAGGACCTACTGGGAGCCCTGCGAGCGGGCGCGGTCGGGTATCTGCTCAAGACCACCTCTGCGCAGCGCCTGCCCTACGCGATCAGAGGGGTGATGAACGGCGAGGCGGCGCTTCCACGTGGGCTGATGCCACGCGTCCTGCGCAGCTCCGTGAGAGCGGGAGGCATCGGCGCGTCACCCTGGGCAGCTCGGGGCGCGCGGTCGAGCTCACGCCACGGGAGTTCGAGGTTCTCCAGTCGATGCGCCGGGGCGCGGGGACCTCGGAGATCGCGTCCGAGCTCGGAATCTCAGACGTGACAGTACGCCGCCACGTGTCCGCGGTGCTCAACAAGCTTGGCGCACCGGACCGAACCACCGCGCTCGAGCTGTTCGACGAAGCCCTGTGAACCTGTAGGAACGGAAATAGGTCAGTCGGGCGATTGACTTCCGCCGGTGCGATGGCGAACATCGATCCGTGCCCATCGACCTCCGCATGCACGCCGCGATCACCGATCTGCACGCCTACGCCCTGGCGATGGACGCCGAGCGGCTCCGGCGCGAGGAGCCCCATCGCACCCAGATCGGCGAGGAGCTCGACGCGCTGCGTGACGCGATCACCGCGCTGTGCCGCGACGTCGATCCAGCCGGCGAGATTCTCTAGACCAGGCCGCCGCGAACTGCCCGCACCGCGGCCTGGATCCGGTTCTCGACCTGGAGCTTCACCAGGATGCTCGACACGTGATTTTTGACCGTGTGCGGGCTCAGATTCAGCGCCTCCGCGATCTCCGGGTTGTCCATCCCACGGGCGACCAGCTCGAGGATCTCGCCCTCGCGCGGGGTCAACGGGGCGCCGCTGAGGCCCGGCTCGATCTCAGACGGTTCGCGGATCGCCCGCACCAGCCGGGTGGCGATCCGCGGCGAGATCAGTGATTCGCCCCGCGCTGCGGCTGCGATCGCCTCGATGATCTGCTCGATCGGCGCGTCTTTGAGGAGATAGCCGCAAGCCCCGGCGAGCAGGGCATCGGTGACGTGCTGATCATCGGCGGCCACGGTCAGGACGACGACGCGCACGAGTGGAGCCGCCGTCGTGAGCCGCTGCGTCGCCTCGATCCCCGACATGCCGGGCATGCTCAGATCCATGAGCACGACGTCTGGCGTCAGCTCGGTGGCCAGTTCGATCGCCTCGGCGGCGAGTCCCGTGTCGCCGAGCACTCGGATGCCGCGCTCTTCGAGCAGCGCAACCAGCCCACCGCGGAACAGCTCGTGGTCATCGACCACGATCACACGAAGTTCGCCACCAGCCACGGCTGGTGAGCGTATCTGGTGGCGCACCTCCGGTGGGACGATCGAGCCATCGGCGATCAGGCTGTGAACGCCCAATGGCCCTCCGTCCCCATTGCCCGGGCAGCGCCTATCGCGTGTAATCACTCCGCAACCTTTGGCGAGTCTGGGAAGGAGTCCCCGTGTGCGGCATCATCGGTTACGTTGGGAGCGCAGGGCTCCAGGACGTGCTGCTCGCCGGCCTGAGGCGACTTGAATACCGGGGCTATGACTCGGCTGGCGTGGCCTGGCGCGAGGACGGCGACGTCGAGTGCGTCCGCGCGGTCGGCAACCTCGATGCGCTCGAGTCCGCGCTCGCGCAGCACAGCCGCATCGCGGGCGTCGGGCCGTGACACGGCAACCGTCGCCGAGCGCCAGCTGCGGGATCGGACACACCCGCTGGGCGACCCACGGCGGTGTCACCGAGGCAACGCCCACCCGCACACGCGACGCCAGCGGCCGCTGTCCGCATCGTGCTCAACGGGATCATCGAGAACTACCTCGAGCTGCGTGACCGGCTCGGCGCGGACCGGTCGAGTTCAGGTCGGACACCGACGCCGAGGTCGTCGCGCACCTGATCCGCCTCAATTACGACGGCGACCTGGCCGACGCCGTGCGCCGCGCGCTCGAGCGAGCTCGACGGCCACTACGCGTTCGTAGCGATGTGCGAGCAGGAGCCGGACACGCTCGTCGGCGTGCGTCGCGAATGCCCGCTCGTCGTCGGGATCGGCGAGGGCGAGCAGTTCATCGCCTCGTCGATCTCTGCCTTCCTCGCCACACGCGCGCGTCTCGGTCCTGCGCGACGGCGAGATCGCGGTGCTGCGCGCCGACGAGGTCGACGGTGTTCGATGTCGACGGCCTGCCGCACCGGCCCGGACTTCACCGAAGTCGACTGGGACGAGGATCGCTGCGAGAAGGACGGCTTCGAGACGTTCATGCTCAAGGAGATCCACGAGCAGGGCCGGCGCGATCGCGCGACACTCTGTCGGAGTGGCGCGCGACGCTGCGAGCGCGAACGACCGTGAGCAAGCCGCGGCGCCTGCGCCAGGTCGAGCGGATCATCGATCGTCGCCTGCGGCACCTCCTACCACGCCGGGCTGGCCGGCCGCATCGCGATCGAGCGCTGGGCGCGGATCCCGGTCGAGGTCGACGTCGCGTCGGAGTTTCGCTACCGCGATCCGATCATCGGGCCGGGCACGCTCGTGCTCGGCGATCACCCAATCCGGCGAGACCGCCGACACGCTGGCGGCGATGCGGCTGGCGCGGGCGCGGGGCGCCACGGTGGTGGCGATCACAAACGCGCCCGGGCAGCCAGGCCACGCGGGATGCAGACGCCGTGCTGTTCACGCGCGCCGGCCTCGAGATGGGCGTCGCGGCGACGAAGACGTTCGTCGCCCAGGTCGTCCTGCTGTACGCGCTCGCGCTGCGGCTTGACGCGGCTGACGGGTTCGTTGCCGGTCGCCGAGATGGCGGAGCCTCGAGCGCGAGCTGGAGTCGCTCCCCGAGCCTGTCGACGGGTCGTGGCCGTCTGTCAACGAAGGGTCCGCGAGCTGGCCGAGCGTCTCGCCTGGAGCCCGTTCTTCCTCTATCTCGGGCGGCTGTCCGGGCTTCCGGTGGCGCTTGAGGGCGCGCTGAAGCTCAAGGAGATCTCCTACATACCGACCGACGCCTACGCCGCCGGCGAGATGAAGCACGGACCGATCGCGCTGCTCAGCCGTGACACCCCGGTGGTCTGCGTCGCCACCGAGGAGTGCGTCGTGCCGAAGCTGCTCTCCAACCTCTCAGAGGTCAGGGCCCGCGGGGCGCGGGTGCTCGCTGTGGCTAGCGAGGGCTGTAAGGAGATCGCCGAGCACGCTGAGCACATCGTCTACGTGCCGCGCACCGACCCGCTGCTTCAGGTCGTCGCTCGCCGTCGTGCCGCTGCAACTGTTCGCGTATCACCTCGCCCGGGCTCGCGCGCTCGACGTCGATCAGCCGCGCAACCTGGCCAAGACCGTCACCGTCGAGTAATCCCCGGCGTGCAGAAGGTCGTCGCGCTGGGAGGAGGACATGGGCTGGCCGCCGTCGTCCGGTCTCTGCGCGGACGGCCGATCGACCTGACGGTGGTGGTGACGGTCGCCGACAACGGCGGCTCTTCGGGCGAGCTGCGGCGACGCGGGACCGGCCCGGGGCTCGGAGACATGCGGCGGTCGCTGGTCGCCTCGAGCCAGGACGGCATTGCGCTCGCGCGCGCGCTTGAGCGGCGACTGCCGGTCACCGGCCTCGGCCACCACCCGGTGGGCAACCTGATCCTGCGCTCGGTAATCGACGCGTTCGGGGATCTCGAACGCGGGAGCGAATGGCTGGCCCGGCAACTCGGCGCGCACGCTCGCGTCCTTCCCGCCACAAGCGAGCCGGTCTCGCTCCTGGCTGAGGTGGTGGACGGGCCACCGGTCGTCGGCGAGTCGGCCGTCGGAGCCACGCCGTTGCGGATCACGCGGCTACGGTTCGCCCCCGACAACCCGCGGGTTCCCGACACCGCGATCGGAGCCCTCGAGGCGGCGGACTGGGTGGTGATGGCTCCCGGCTCCCTGTACACCAGCGTGATCGCGACCTGTGCGGTTCCGAACCTCGCCGCGGCGATCGGCGACACGCCCGCGCATGTCATGTGGGTCTCGAACCTCGTGCGCGACGGCGGCGAGACCGCGACCCTGTCCGCGATCGAGCACCTCGAGGCACTCCGCTGCCACGGCGTGCGAGTCGATCTGGTCCTGTTCGACCCTCGCGCCGAGCTGACCTTCAAGCCGTCGGATATCGCGTCGGTCCGAGCCACGTTCGTGGGCCGCAGCATTCAGGGCGTTCAGCACGGACAGCACGATTCGTTTCTCCTCGGCCGTGCCTTGGCGGAGCTGCTCGGCCAGCATGGCGACCAGCCCGCCAGAGCGTCGGGCATCGCCTAGCGAACCACGAGCTCGACCTCGGTCCCCCCGAGCGGGCGCTTGCGGGCCACCAACTCGGCGCCGAGCGAGTCGGCGCGGGCCCGCATCGTCGGCAGGCCAAAGCCGTTCGTCCGCTCCGGTGTCGGCTCGTCGATCCCGGTGCCGTCGTCCACAATCCGCAGCAGCGGCGTCGAGCCGCTGGCATCGAAGGTCACACCGATCTGTCCGGCGCCGCCGTGGCGGATCGCGTTGAGGATCGCCTCCCGCGCGATCCTGACGATCTCCTCGCGGTCGGCCGGCGCGATGTCTCCCACGCCGGGGGAATCTCCCGACCCGACCCGCACCGCAACCCGGACGCCGAATCGCCCCTCCATCTCGTCGGCTACGGCGCGCAGCGCGGACGCGGTGGTCGGAGACGTGGACGACGATAGGTCGACGATCGCCCCCCGCGACGCGGCCAGAGCACGGCGGGCGGCCAGGGTCACGGGGTGCCGGTCGCCCAGCCCGCTGTCCAGGCGCTGGCTGTGCGCCGCGATGAAGGCCAGATCCTGAGCGAGCCCGTCGTGGAGATCGCGCGCCAGTCGCTCTCGCTCGGCGGCGAGGGCACGCTGCGCGGCCTCGTGCCTCCAGCGCACGTATTGCCGGATCGCGGCCGCCAGCAGCAGCCCGTATGCGGCCAGCCTCATGCCTTCACGCGGAGTCACCCAGTCCACCGCGACCCCCGGCAGCGGCAGATACTGAAGACGAGTCGCCGAGAGTAGACAGGCGGCAGCGGCCAGGAGCCAACCTTCCGGTTGGCCTCGCCGCGCCCGGAAGAGAAAGCCCAGTCCGGCCAGCAGCAACAGCTCCGCGGAGACAAGCGAGGCCACGAGGCTGATCGGGTGATGGTCGGTGCTTCCCGCAGCCGCCGCACCGACCCTCGCCCCCCCGGTGAGAACGTCGATCAGCCAGCTGACCGAGAGGACCACAGACGCGGCGAACACGGTGATTCCCACCGCCCGGCGCCCGGAACGGCGCACGGGCCTCTCGCCGAGGACCGCAGCCGCAGCGAACGCGAGTGCGACCAGCATCCCAGAAGCCAGCCGCGCACCCTCGCCGCCCGACAGGACCGGTGCGTCGGCTAGAGCGGGCACCGCCTCGAACAGGAAGTCCGTGATCGCGGCGGCCGCCAGCGCTGCGATGAGGAGCAGGTCGCGCCGCCTGCGCGTGTGCCTGAACGTTCTGAACAACAGCGTCGCCGCGGCCAGCGCCCACATCGTGATCGCGATTTCAATGGCACCGCGGAGCGCCGGGGCATCCACGTGCAGGCGTGCGAGCGTATCCGCCGCCGTCGCCATTGCGAGCACGGCAGTACAGCCGACGACGACCTCCCAGCGGCCCTGACGAAGTCGGCTCAGCATCGCGCTCAGCCCCGGTTGGCGGTCTAGCTGGCCACTGGACATACGCCGCGCCCCGGCCCTTCTTTGTGGTTCACCGCAGGATCCGCGGTGTCTATGGAAACCGACGCACGTCGCGGGTGCTCCATCTTGCCGGTCCTTATTTCGTTTGACCTTGTTCGCCCCAACCAGGTCGCACCCGAGTACGCGCCCGTTCGCTTCCTTGAGGTCGCACCGCGGCTCACATCTCTGAGCTGCTGCGAGCGACCCTGGCCAAAGAATAGCCGAATTTGCACAAATTTGCTGGCTTAATCCGTGCACGGATCGACGGGTGTCTCTATGGCGAGCGGTTGTGCTGTGTTAGGTCAGGACGATCCGCTCGTCGGGCCCGAGTGCAAACCCGGGCAACCCGAAGCGCGAAGCGAGCAGATCAGGGACCTCCTCGCGCGTCAGCGCGGTCGTCGTGGTCTGGCCCGGGGTCTGCTCTGAGAGCTCGAGCGTCCCCCAGTCGCTCAGGACCGAGCGCGACCCGTCCGCGTGATGAGCGCAAACGATCAGTCCGGTGACGAACGGCGAGCGCGGATAGGTGCTCGTGTACCAGCTGCTGACCTCGAGGTCGACGATCGGGGCCGGCTCGGGCACAAAGCCGTACAGCTCGCGCCACCGCCCGCTCTCCAGCGCCTGGAGAACCAGCTCGGTCTCGTCCTGCACGACCCGGAACTGCCAGCCCGACTGCTCGTGGTGGACACCAGGGCCGAACGGGATCGGGTCGAGCAGCGTGCCCATCCCGAAGCCGGCGTCGGCGTGCCACATGCGCCCGTCGTCGTGGATTCGGAGGACGAGGTGCGAGCGCGGGCGCAGGTGGCCGGGGGTGCCGCCGGAGCGCACGCGCGCGAGCATCAGGTCGACCTCGTAGCCGAGCGCCTCGAGCGCCCGGGCCAGGAGTAGGTTCTGCTCGAAGCAGTAGCCGCCACGCCGGCGCTGCACGAGCTTGTCCTCGAGCTGCTCCTCGCCCAGCGTGACCGGCACGCCGCGCTGCGGGTCAAGGTTCTCGAACGGGATCGTGGTGACGTGGGCGCGATGGATCTCGGGCAGGCCGGGCCGGCCGCTGAGACCGATGCGCTCGAGGTAGGCGTCGAGGTCGAGCATCCCGCCACGAGTATCTCCTACAGGACGGCGGCCAACTTGTCGGTGCAATGCACTCGCCGCTCAAGCGCTCGCCGTCGGTCGCCGATAGACAGCCCCACGATGAGCACAATCGACGAGTCGACCGAGCGCGACTTCGCGGCGACCGACGAGCCCCGGCTCATGATCGAGCTCGACCTGGACGAGGCCGAGGAGCTGCGCACGTGGCTGCTGACCGCCAACTCCGACGGCGGCAGCTCGCTCGATGACCCGCGGCTGAGCAGCGCACTGAGCAAGCTGGCCCGGGCGATCGACACCGTGCGCGCCACGGTCAACGTTCGCCGCGAGCTCGAGCAGGCCGGCCTCGACATCGCGCACATGAGCGACGAGCAGGTTCGGGAGCTCGGCCGGCGTGTGTCCGAGGCCGCGCAGCCCGCGATCCGCCTGACCCTTAAACACCGCCGATGAGTTTCCCCGCACCGCGGGGTCAAAGCTGTGATGGCCATTCCGCAGGCAGGCGCGATCACGTTCGAGGTCAGGGGGCCGATCGCCCGCACTGACCTCCCCGGACTCTGTGATCGAGTGTGCGCGCTGCTGGCCGAGACCGATCCGGTCGTCGCCTTCTGCGAGGTCGGGAGCCTCGATCCCGACGCGGTGACGATCGACGCGCTCGCGCACCTGCAGCTCGCGGCGCGCCGCCGCGGCTGCCAGATCCGCCTGCGCCATGCGTCCACGGCGCTGCTCGAGCTGCTCGAGTTTCTCGGCCTGGACCACGTCCTTCCCGTCTGAGCCACCCGCGACTCGCCCGGCCGTCGTCGGCCGGCCGCTCGAGCCGGCCGACGACGCAGGGTGAGGCTCAGAACCAGGCGACCGCGATCTTTGCGTGCTTGCTCAGCTTCTTGGCCTTGAGCGGAGCGATGAAGATCGTCCAGGTCGCGGAGCTGCGAATCGGCGAGCCCCACAGCCACTGGCTGCTCTTCACGCAGGCATAGTTGGCCCGCTTGCTGCCGATCGCGGCAGTCGCCCCGCTGGCAAAGCCACATTTCAGACCCGTGGTGGTCTTGATCCCCCAGGGGTTGCCCTTGGTCGAGGGCGCGCGCTTGTGGCCTCCCTTGAGCTTATGCAGCAGCTTGATCTTGATCCCGGATTCCTTCCACGGCGCGGACGGGCAGAGCACGAACTTGGCCGACTTGCTCGAGCTGAAGCAGGGGTCGGCGAGCGCGTTGCCGGAGATGCAGCGCCAGGCATCGTTGCGGTTGAGCACGTTGGAGCCGCCCATGCACGAGCCCTGGAAGGTGTGCAGGATCGTGATCCCGGGCTGACCGCCGGATTCGAATGCGTCGTAGATGTGTGTCTTGGTGGTCGCCGCGCTGGCGGAGCTGCATGCGAGCAGGCTCAGGCCGGCGGCCAGAATCAGAGTTTTTCTCATTGCGTCAGGACTCTAGACGCGGGGGCAGACCGAACAGCGGGAACAGCCGCTCGGTGTCCAGGAAGAACGTGAGCTCGCGGATCCGGCCGTCCGCAGCGAGCTCGATCACCTGCAGCGCCCACGGGTCGTACCCGCTGCCCGAGTCGCTCGGCTTGTACTGCCCGAACGCCACCCGCCCGTTCGCGTTCGGCGCCGGCAGCAGCTTCGAGCCGCTGCATCCGATGCCGGGTCCGAACCACCAGGTGAAGATGTCCTCGCGCCCCTCGAGCCAGAGGTCGAACGGCGGCATCGACTGGCGCGCGTCCTCCTGGATCAGGCCCGTGAGCGCGTCGATGTCGTAGCGCTCGAACGCCTCGACGTAGCGGGCCAGCAGCTCGCGCTGGTCGCCCTCGATCTCAGGCGCCACCTCGGCCGAGCTGATGCCGCTGGCCTCGAGCGTGGCCCGGGCGCGCTGGAGCGCGCTGTTGACCGAGGCGACGCTCGTGTCGAGGAGTTCGGCCACCTCGGCCGCCTTCCAGCGCAGCACCTCGCACAGGATCAGCACCGCGCGCTGGCGCGCCGGCAGGTGCTGGAGCGCGGCGACCAGGGCCAGGCGAATCGTCTCGCGCGCCATCGCCTGCTCGGCCGGATCGTTCTCGGCGATCGCCAGCCCGTCCGGGATCGGCTCCATCCACGTCACCTCGGGCAGCGTGTTCAGGTTGGCCTCGATCGGCTCACCTGCCCCGCCCAGGTCCATCGGCCGGGCCCGGCGCTGGCGCCCGTTCAGCATGTCCATGCAGACGTTGGTGGCGATCCGGTAGAGCCACGAGCGCAGCGCCGCTCGGCCCTCGAAGCGCTCGTAGGCGCGCCACGCGCGCAGGAACGTGTCCTGGACGGCATCCTCGGCCTCGAACGGAGAGCCGAGCATCCGGTAGCAGTACCCGGTCAGCTCCCTGCGGTACTGCTCGAACTCCCGCTCGAGCTCCGCCTGCGTGGTCTGTGTCGACGACTGGGCCACGACACTCATCGTACGCGTCCCCGTTCCCCGACGCCGGGCGATCCCCCGCTCATGCGCGGTGGTAGGTCAGAAGCACCGTGTCGGCGGCCGGTTGCGCCTCCACGAGCTTGAGGTTGGCCTGGGCGCCCGGATCGGCGAACAGCCGCTTCCCGCCGCCGAGCACGGTCGGGTAGACCATCAGCCGGTACTCGTCGACCAGGTCGTGTGCGGTCAGCGCATGGACGAGCGAGGCGCTGCCGGCGACCAGAAGCTCGCCCACCTCGTCGCGGAGCTTGGCGACCTGCTCGGCGACGTCACCGCGGACAATCTGCGAGTTCTCCCAGCTCGCCTCTTCCAGCGTGCTCGAGATTACGTACTTCGGCATCCCGTTCATCTTGTCGCTGAATTCGTCGCCGCTTCGATTCGGCCAGGCGGCGGCGAAGCCCTCGTAGGTCACCCGGCCGAGCAGCAGCGCATCGGCCGCCGTCAGCTCGTCGACCTTGAACTTGTTTCCCGCCTCGCCGCGGTCGAACCTGAACGCCCAGCCGCCGTTCGGCAGCTGCTCGGCGCCACCCGGGTCCTCGATCACGCCGTCGAGCGTCACGAACTCGCTCACCACTACCCGTCCCACGTGCGCCTCCTCGATCGTCGTTGCCAGATGACGCTTAGACGGCCCGGGCCGCCAGAAATCATCGGCGCGTACCATCGGCTCGATGCCCTGGTCCAGGACGATCGAACTGCGCGGCGCGGGCGGCGAGCCGGTCGACTTCGCCCGCACTGTCCTCTCCCACGGCGTGGCCGACCTCCCGCCAAACTCGATCGCGCCCGACGGCTCGAGACTCGAGACCGTGCTGCCCGCCGGCGGCCGGGCGTGGGCTCTGCGCCTGACCGGCGCCGGGCCGGGCCGGGCGCGCCTCGGCGTCATGCGGGGCGCGGTCGAGCCGCCGGCCTCCGAGCGCACGGCGATTGCCGCCCAGATCCGCCACATGCTGCGCCTCGACGAGGACCTGAGCGCGTTCTACGCCGTCGCCGCCGCCGACCCGGGCCTGGCCTGGGTGGCCGCCGGGGCGGGGCGGATGCTGCGCAGCCCGACCGTGTTCGAGGACGTGGTCAAGACAATCTGCACGACCAACTGCACGTGGTCGGCGACCGAGCGGATGGTCGGGGCTCTGGTCGGGGAGCTCGGGATGGCCGCCGCCGGCGCCCCCGAGCGCCGCGCCTTCCCGACCGCGGAGGCGATGGCGCGCGCGGACGAGTCGTTCTATCGCGACGTGGCGCGGGCCGGCTACCGGGGCGCCTACCTGCGCGAGCTGGCGGAGGCCGTCGCCGAGGGCCGCCTCGACCTCGAGGCGCTGGGCGACCCCGAGCTCGCGGACGCGGAGGTGGCGGAGCGGCTCCTCGCCCTGGCCGGGGTGGGACCGTACGCGATGGCGCACGTGATGATGCTGCTCGGCCGCTACCGGCCGCTGATTCTCGACTCGTGGACGCGCCCCACCTACCGGCGCCTGGCCGGACGCCCCCGGATAACCGACAAGGGGATCGAGCGCGCGTTCCGTCGCTACCGGCAGTTCGCGGGGCTGGCCTTCTGGCTGACGCTCACCGCCGACTGGGTCACCCAGGCCGAGTGACGCTCGGGCTCAGCCCGCCGGCGGCGAGACGTTCAGCTTGACGCCGAGGTCTGAGCCCAGCGCCTGGACGAGCGAGGCGCGAGGCTCGCCCGGGATCGGCCCGCCGGCCAGCGCCGGCTGACGCTTGCCTCCGAGCGTCAGCTGCACGCCGCCGCAGCCTCCGGGGTCCACGACCGCGACGGCGAGCGGCGAGCTCGCCAGCTCGGCGAAGAACCGCAGCGTGACCCTGACGCCCGAGTCGCTCGGGCACGAGTACACGCCCGGCTGGGCCAACGGCAACTCGTTCAGCAACGCCGTGACCCGGTGGAGCTTCGACGCGGAGACGAACCTCAGCGGACCCTGACGCACCTTCGTCCCCCGGGTGACCACGAGCCGTAGGAGGCTCGCGCCGGCGGGGATCCGCTCGGAGGCCGGTCGCGGCGAGATCCAGACGTCCTGGGCATCGGCCCGCAGGCCGGTGCGATGGGCGCCGAGCTTGACGACGGCGATCACGAGCTCGCGCGTGCCGATGACCCCTGGCACCGCCGGCCAGCCATAGCCGACGCCCCGGTAGGCGGGGCCGCCGGGCCCGCTGCCGGAGCCGGTGAACACGAGCCGCGAGCCGGCCGGCCGGTGCGCCGCGATGTAGGCGAGCGTGGCCTCCGGGCTGCCCGGCACGAGCCACCACTGGTGGCGGTCGACGAGGTTCGGAGTGGCCTGACTGCTCACGGGGTGAGCGAGCGCGCGGCCGCCGCCCCTGGGCTCGGCGGCGGAGCGCTGGGCGCCGGAGGGCAGCGAGAGGCGCGAGAGCAGCGTGGTTGCGTCGAGCCGCGCAGCGGCGCGGTTCGCGGCGGCCGGGCCCCCCGCGGCGGGCTGGCTTGAGCTGGCCGAGCTGGCGCAGACGCCAATAAGCGCGAGGATCGCCGATGTGATGAGGACGGGGGGAAGTCGCCTGCGTGCGGGCATGGGCCTGTGAGAGCAGCGTACTCGCGTACTACGTCGCCGAGGCGGTTACGTCACGCGCCGAGCGCGCTCAGGCTGCGCTCGAGAAACTCCCGCTCGGCGCGGTTCTCGGCGCGGTCGATCGCCGCTCGGTAGGCCCGCTCGGCCTCCTCGCGCCGCCCGGTGCGCCTCAGCAGGTCGGCCCGGATCGCGTGGTACAGGTAGTAGCGATCGAGCCCGTCGAGGCCGTCGAGCTCGGCCAGCGCGACCTCCGGCCCCTCGACCTCCGCCACCGCGACGGCGCGGTTCAGCGCCGTCACCGGCGTGGGTGCGAGCGCCAGGAGCTGGTCGTAGAGGGCGAGGATCTGCCGCCAGTCGGTCTGTGCGGCGCTCGGCGCGTCGCTGTGGACGGCGTTGATCGCGGCCTGGAGCTGATACGGGCCGGGGCGGCCGATCCGCAGGCAGCGACGCACGAGCGCCTGTCCCTCGTCGATCTGGGCTCGGTTCCAGCGGCTGCGGTCCTGGTCGGCCAGGCGCACGAGCTCACCTGACTCGGTGGTGCGCGCGCCGCGCCGGGACTCGGTCAGCAGCATCAATCCGAGCAGCCCGAGCGCCTCGGGCTCGTCGGGCATCAGCTCGACGAGCAGGCGGCCGAGCCGGATCGCCTCGGCGGTCAACTCCTCGCGGACGAGACGCTCGCCGGAGCTCGCGGTGTAGCCCTCGTTGAAGATCAGATAGACGACGGCCAGCACGGAGCGCAACCGGTCCGGGAGCTCGGCGTCGGCCGGGATCCGGTACGGGATCGCGGCGTCGCGGATCTTGCCCTTGGCCCGGGACAGTCGTTGGCCCATGGTCGGCTCGGAGACGAGGAACGCGTGGGCGATCTCGGCCGTGCTGAGCCCTCCCAGCAGCCGCAGCGTGAGCGCGACCTGTGCGCTCGTGGACAACGACGGATGGCAGCAGGTGAATATCAGCCGCAGTCGGTCATCGCTCATCGGCCCGTCCTCGGGCTGCTCGCGGGCGTGCAGGAGCGCGGCCTGTGCGTGGCGATCCTCGCGCCGGGCCTCGCGGCGCAGGCGATCGATCGCCCGGTTGCGCGCCGTGGTGATGATCCATCCCGCCGGGCTCGGCGGCACGCCGCCCGAGGGCCAGCGTTCGAGCGCGATCGCGAAGGCGTCCTGGACCGCCTCCTCAGCGACGTCGATGTCGCCGAAGACGCGGACCAGGACGGCCACCGCGCGTCCGTATTGCTCGCGGAAGACACGCTCCACCTCTGGGGCCGAGAGCTCCGCCACGTCGGCCGTCAGCCGTTGCTCTGGAACGGACGGACCTCGATCGGAAGCGTCGTTGCCCGGGCGAGCTTGCCGCCCCATTCGAGCGCGGCGTCGAGATCCTCCGCGTTGACGATCGTGAAGCCGCCGAGGTGCTCCTTGCCCTCGACATAGGGCCCGTCGGTCATCAGCACCTCGCCCTCGCCGGCGCGCAGGACGGTGGCGATGCTGGCCGGGTGAAGGCCGGCCGAGAAGACCCACACCCCGGCCGCCTGCATTTCGTCGCGCACGGCCAAAACATCGCGTGTGATCTGCTCGAGATCGATCGATGCGGGCGGTTCGCCATCCGGCTGATAGACGCTGAGTAGGTATTGCTGCACGTGAAGCTCCTCGTGATAGGGGGTTCTCACCCTCTATACGAACGGCGCCGGGCCGATTTCGACATGATGAGCAGAAGTGAACGACTGGGAAATGCTTTGTCGAGGCGCTGGCAAGCAAGGATCGGGCTCGGCTGCTCGAGGTCCTGCATCCCGAGGTGGATTTCCGCGGGCTGACGCCCAACCGCAACTGGGAGGCCACGAGCTCGGATGCGGTGATCGACGACATCCTCGCTGTATGGTTCGAGGACTCAGATCAGATCGAGGAGACGCTCAAGCTCGACGGCGATGCATTCGCCGATCGGGAGCGTGTCGGTTACCGGCTGAGGGTTCGCAACCCCGAAGGCCTGTTCACGGTCGAGCAGCAGGCATACATCGCCGAGCGCGACGGCAGGATCGGGTGGATGCGCGTCGTCTGCTCGGGCTTTCGCCCGGCGGACGGCGAGTGACCGCCGTCCGCCAGGGCTAGCCAGGCTACACCGACGCGGGTGCCGGATCGGGGCGGACGACAACCGTGTCCGCGACCCGGATGATCTCGGTGACCGGCAGGTCGGCGAGCGAGGCGTGCTTGCGGATCGCCTCCGGGCTGCTCGCCTCGTAGATGCAGACGGTGCCGACCGAGCCACCGCCCTCCTCGAGCACGTAGCTGCGGATCCAGCGGATGTCGTCGGGCATCTGCTCATCGGCCGTCTTCTTCGATCGCGCCGCGGCCTCCTCGAGCTCGGCGCCCGAGCGCCAGCCGTCACGTCGCAGAATCGCGTAGAGCTCCATTCCGGTTCCTCCTTGTTTATGGATGGTTGGACAAGCCTACGGCCGGGATCCGGGGCCGACATCGGAAGGAATACCTATTTTTCGAGGATCCCCAGACGACCCGCTTGCGCCACGGCCTGAGTGCGGCTGCCGGCGCCGAGCTTGCCCAGTATGGCCGAGACATCATCGGGGTGCGAAACTGCCGGGAAATGGAGCGCGCGCGCGGGGGGCACCCCGGGGAACCACAGGCGCAGCTGCTCGAGCGCGCCGAGAGCATGGCCAGGCTTGAGCAACTTCTGGCCGAGGTGCGTTCCTCATCGGAAGGGAACGTGTTGTTCCTCGGCGGAGAATCCGGCGTCGGGAAGACGACGCTTCTGCGCACCTTCTGCGACTCGTGCCCGGACACCGTGCGCGTCCTGTGGGGGTCGTGTGCTCCGCTCAGAACGCCGCGTCCGCTGGGCCCATTCTGGGACGTCGCGGCTGCGGTCACAGGCCGGCTCGAGTCGCTCGTCGAGGAGGGCGCGCGCCCGCACGAGGTTGCGGGGGCGCTGCTGCGCGAGTTACGCGGCCGCCGGCCCACCGTGCTCGTCCTCGACGACGTTCACTGGGCCGACGAGGCTTCGCTCGACGTGCTCGTGCTCCTGGCGAGCTCGATCTCTACCGTGCCCCTGCTCGTGCTGGTCGGCTATCGCGACGACGAGCTCGAGGGCGCCGAGCAGCTGCGCGTCGTGCTCGGCGAGTTCGGCCGCGGCGCGCACCGGCTGAAGCTCTCGCCGCTGTCGGAGACGACGGTCGCGGAGCTGGCCGAGCCCCACGGCATCGACGGTCACGACCTGTACGTGCGAACCGGCGGCAATCCGTTCTTTGTGGTCGAGGTGCTCGCGACCCCAGACGCGCTTCTCCCCGAGACCGTCCGCGACGCCGTGCTCGCCCGCGCCGCCCGCCTGTCCACGTCCGCGCGCGAGGTGCTCGACGCCGTCGCCGTCGTCCCCGGCCAGGTCGAGCTGTGGCTGCTCGAGCGCCTGGCCGGCCGGCTGGAGCCTGGTCTCGATGAGTGCATCGCCTCAGGCATGCTGATCGCGGGACCGTCGCACGTTCGGTTCCGGCACGAGCTCGCAAGGCTGGCGATCGAGGACACGATGTCGCCGAGCCGCCGGCTGGCGCTGCACCGGGCGGCGCTCGCGGCCCTCGACGGACCGGTGCAGGATCTCGAGCGTCTCGCGCACCACGCGGAGGCGGCCGGCGACGCCGACGCAGCGCTCCTGTTCGCTCCCGAGGCCGCCGCGCGCGCCGCGTCGGTCGGCGCCCATCGCGAGGCCGCAGCGCACTACCGGCGGGCGCTCAGGTTCGCCGACCGGCTCCCCGTGCAGCGGCGTGCCGAGCTTCTGCGCCGGCTCGTCGACGAGTACTGGATGACCGACCAGTTCGACTCGGCGATCGAAGCCGAGCGCGAGGAGCTCGACTGCCGCCGCTCGCTCGGGGACCGGGTCGGAGAGGGCGACTCGCTGCGCACCCTCTCGCGCCTGATGTTCTTCGTCGGCGACGTGCAGGAGGGCGAGACGCTCGCCGCCGAGGCGGTGGGGCTGCTCGAGGCATTGCCACCCGGACACGAGCTGGCGATGGCCTACGCGAACATGTCGCAGCGGCTGATGGTGCTCGAGGATCTCGATGGAGCACGATCGTGGGGCAATCGAGCGATCGAGCTGGCCGAGCGCCTGGACGACCCCGAGGCGCTCAGCTACGCGCTGACGAATGTGGGAGCGGCCGAGTTACGCCTCGCCGATTTCGAGGCGGGACAAGCGAAGGTCGAACGGGCGCTCGAAATCGCCCAGCAGCATGGCTTTGAGGACTACGCCGGGAGGGCGTTTCCGAGCATCGCCCTGCCCGCGGTCATCGCACACCGCTTCGACGTGGCAGACGTGGCCATCGAGCGCGGTCTCGCCTACTGCCGGGAGCGAGGCCAGGACACCTGGCGGCTCTACCTGCTCGCCACTCGAGCGCGCCTGGACCTGCAGCGCGGACAGTGGGATGCGGCCGCAGACGCGGCCGCGCTCGTCCTTCGCGACCCGCGCAGCGCCATCTATCCCCGCGGCATGGCGCTGACGGTGGTCGGTCTGATCCGCGCGCGGCGCGGCGATCCGGATTGGCTTGCGCCCCTTGATCAAGAGTTGGCGCTGGCGCTGCCCACGGGAGAGCTCGAGCGAATCGCGTCCGTGGCTGCAGCGCGCGCCGAGGCGGCGTGGCTCACGGGTGATCTCGAGTCGCTGGCGCGAGAGACGGAGAAGCCGCTGGCACTGGCGCTGTTACGAAGGAATCCGTGGTGGGTGGGCGAGCTCGCGCGCTGGCGCCGGCGAGCCGGCCTGGTGGATGAGCTTCCCGTGGACGCGGCCGCGGAGCCCTACGCATCCTCGATCGCGGGCGACTGGAGGCGCGCCGCCGCGGGTTGGCGTGAGCTCGGGTGCCCGTACGAGGAAGCGTTGGCGCTGGCGGACGCCGACGACGCCGAGGCGCTGCGCACCGCGCACGAGCGGCTGCTGGAGCTGGGCGCCGCCCGCACCGCGGCCATCGTCGCCCGCCGGCTGCGCGAGCTCGGAGTGCGCAGCCTGCGGCGCGGCCCCCGCGCCGCGACCCGCGAGAACCCGGCTGGGTTGACCGCTCGCGAGCTCGAGGTGCTCGGCCTGCTCGCTCAGGGACTTCGCAACGCGGAGATCGCGCAGCGGCTCGTGCTGTCGGCCAAGACCGTTGACCACCACGTCTCCGCCGTGCTGCGCAAGCTCGGTGTCCGAACCCGCCTCGAGGCGGCGGCCGAGGCCGCCCGGCTCGGCATCACGCCCGAACCCGGCACGGCGCCGCGCCCCGAAAGATAGGTAGGGGCGCCACCCAGTATGGGTGGTCCTCCCGATGTGCGCTCCAGGCCACGCTCCTAGCTTGGACGCACACCAGGAACGCCAGATCCCGCCCCCCTTCAGGGAGGGATCGTCAACAGATGGGAGCACCAATGCGTCGTGTCTTGATCAGTACCGCGCTGCTGGCCAGCACGCTTGGCGCCGCGGCGGCGATCGCCACCGCCCAGCCGAACCGCTCGTCGGCCGGCGCTGCAGCCAAACATGGATCGTCCCTCGCCGCCGACATGATGACGGCACGGATCGCCACGGCCAAGTACGCGGACAACCTGGCCCGGGCGAAGTCAGCCGGCTACGGAATCATCACGCGGATGATCCCGAACATGGGCTACCACTTCATGAACCCGAAGGTGACGAAGTTCGACGTGCGCAAGCCGCCGATCCTCGTCTACGAGCACCACGGGTCCAGGTGGCAGCTGGGAGCACTTGAGTGGGTGTTCACCTCGATGCCCGCCAAGCCGCCGCTTCCGGGCGCCAAGTTCGGCGTGTTCGGCGCGGCCTGCCATTACATCGACGGCACCTTCGTGTTCCAGACCAACAAGTCGAAGTGCGCAGCCAAGAGCCCGCAGACCGGGGCCAGGTTCAACTTCTGGCACCCGCGACTGATCACGATGCACTTCTGGGTCTGGTACCCGAACTCGGCCGGCGTGTATTCCGGGCTGAATCCCAACGTGCACGGCTTCAACAACGGCTGAGCAGCTCTTGCCGGGGGCATTGGCGCGGGCGCGACCTCGGTCGCGCCCGCCCGGCGTTCGGATACTGTTGCCGCGATGGAGGACTTCACGGTCGACGTGCGCGGCGGCAGACTCGGCGTCTGCCGATACGACGCGGCCGGACCCGATGCGCCGGTCGTGGTCGCGGTCCACGGCATCACCGCCAACAACCGGGCGTGGCAGCCGATCGCCCGTGCGCTGGATGGCCGGGTCGCGCTGGTGGCCCCCGACCTGCGTGGCCGGGCGGCCAGCCGCGAGCTCCCGGGCCCGTTCGGGATGGACGCACACGTGGCCGACGTGCTGGCGCTGCTCGACCGCCTCGAGCTCGAGCGCCCGTTGTTGGTCGGTCACTCGCTCGGCGCCTACATCGTGGCCCACTTTGCCGTGGCGCATCCGGACCGTGCGCGCGCGGTCGTTTTGGTCGACGGCGGCCTGCCGATCCCGGGCACCGAGGGCGTCGACCCGCAGGTGTTCGCAGATGCCTTCCTCGGGCCCGCCATCGCGCGGCTGAAGCTCCGCTTCCCGTCCCGTCAGGCCTACGTCGACTGGTGGCACCAGCATCCGGCCTTCGGCGACGGCGACATCGCCGAGGACGACCTGACCGCCTATGTCGACCACGACACGATCGGCGAGGAACCGGAACTGCGATCGTCAGTTTCCGAGGACGCGGTGCGCGGGGACGCGGCGCAACTCGCGCTGTTCGGGGTCGCGGCCGCCGACCTTTCGCTGCCGGCGCACCACCTGTGTGCCCCTCGCGGCCTTCAGAACGACCCCCACCCGATGCAGCCGCTCGCGGTCGCGCTCGCCTGGGCCGCCGAGGCTCCGAACCAGCGGACGGCGAGGCTCGTGGAGGACGTCAACCACTACACGATCACGCTGGGGGCGGAGGGGGCGCGGACGGTGGCGGAGACGATCCTGGCCGCTTGACCTCGGGCGGGAGTCCCGTATCGTGTCCCGGGCTGGGGCATGTCTTGGCGCAACGGACCGGATTTACGCGTGGAGATGCTCGGAGGGTTCCGAGTGGCGGTCGGGGGCGAGCCGGTGGCGGAATCCGCCTGGCGCCTGCGCAAGGCCCGAGCGCTGATCAAGCTGCTCGCCCTCACTCCGGAGCACTCGCTCCATCGCGAGCAGGCGATCGAAGCGCTGTGGCCTGACCTCGAGCCAAGCGCCGCCTCCAACAACCTGCGCCAGGCTCTGTTCGTCGCCCGTCGCGCGCTGGACTCAGCCGGCGATGACGGGGCGGCGCGTCTCGAGCTCGCGCTCGATGTGCTCTCGCTCGCGCCGGACCGACTCGAGATCGACGTGGAGGAGTTCGAGGCGGCGGCAGCCCGGGCCGACGATCAGCCGAGCATCGAGCGACACCGGGCGGCAATCGAGGCATACCGCGGCGAACTGCTTCCGGAGGACCGCTTCGAGGACTGGGCGATCGCCCGTCGCGAGGCGCTGACGGAGCGCTACCTCACGCTCCTGCTCGGGCTCGCGGACCGGTGCGAGGACGGCGGCGACGACGCGTCCGCGATCGCGGCGCTTCAGCAGGCAGTGCTGGTTGAGCCGCTACATGAGCCGGCCCATCGCCAGCTCATGCGGATCTACGCGCTCACGGGCCGTCGCCAGCGTGCGCTGGCCCAATTCCACCTTCTGCGCGAGGCGCTGCGCAGGGAATTTGAGGACGAGCCCGACTCCGACACGCGCAAGCTCTATCAGGACATCCTGAGCCGGCGGATCGGCGAGGAACGGACCGGCGAGGCAGCGCCCGTACCGCGGCGGGCGAACCAGGGTTCGCCGCGCGCGGGGAACCTGCCGGTGCAGCTCACGAGCTTTGTCGGCCGTGACCGGGAGCTCCGCGAGGTGATCGGGCTGGCCCGGCGCCACCGGCTCCTCACGCTCACGGGCCCGGGCGGGTGCGGCAAGACAAGGCTCTCGCTGGAGGCGGCCGCGGCCCTGCTCGACGACGCGCCCGACGGCGTGTGGCTGGTGGAGCTCGCCGGACTGTCGGACGGTGCGCTGGTTCCCAACGCCGTGGCCGCAGCGCTCGGGGTCGAGAGTCGCTCGGCGCGGCCGTCGCAGGAGGCTGTGGCAGCCCACGTCGCGGAGCGCGAGCTGCTGATCGTCCTCGACAACTGTGAGCACCTCGTGGCCGCATGCACCGGGCTCGTGGAGGCGCTGCTCCGTGCCTGCCCCAACCTGAGGATGCTGGTGACCAGCCGCGAGCCACTCCACGCCGCCGGCGAGGTCGATTGGCGGGTCCCCTCGCTGTCGCGCGCCGAGGCGGCAAGGTTGTTCGTCGAGCGCGCAAGCAGCGTGTCCTCACGATTCGCCGCCTCCGAGGACAATGCCGCCGCGGTCGACGAGATCTGCCGCCGTGTCGACGGCATCCCGCTGGCCATCGAGCTCGCGGCCGCACGCGTGGGGGTGCTCGCACCGGCGCAGATCGCCGAGCGCCTGCACGATTCGCTGTCGGTACTCGCCGCGGCGCGACGAACCGCGCTGACGCGCCAGCAGACGCTGACCGCGACGCTCGACTGGAGCCATGAACTGCTCGACGCGTCGGAGCGTCGTCTGTTTCGCCGCCTCGGCGCGTTCGCGGGCGACTTCGACCTCGATGCCGTGGAAGCTGTCTGCGACGGGGACCTCGACGTGCTGGCGAGGCTCGTCGACAAGTCGCTGATCGTGGTGGAGGAGCACGACGGGTCGTCGCGCTATCTGCTCCTCGACACGGTCCGTCACTACGCGCGGGAGAAGCTCGGCGAGGCGGGCGAGCGCCGCGAGCTTGAGGCAAGGCACCGCGATTACTACGTCGAGCTGGCCGAGGCGCTCGGCGTTGCGGTGGAGGATCCGGGACCCCGCGCGCGGCTGGCGCTCGAGGCGGATGAGATGCGCTGGGCGCTGCGCCACGCGCTCCGGTCCGACCCCGATGTGGCGCTGCGGCTGGCGGTTGCGCTGTGGCGGTTCTGGCACGACCGCGGAGACCGGACGGAGGGGGCGCGCTGGCTCGAGGACGCACTGCGAGCGGCCCCCGAGCCATCGGCCGTTCGAGCCGCGGCCCTGCACGGCCTCTCGGTCCTGGCGCTCCGAACCAGCGACCACGACCGGGCCCTGAGCACGGCCACCGACGCGGTCGCCTTCTTCCGTGGCTCTGACGACAGCCGCGCCCTCAGCGAGGAGCTCCACCACCTTGGGACGATGGCCTGGGTGTTCGCCGACTTCGCCGGGGCCGTGCGCTGGTGCCACGAGAGCCAGTCGATCGCCGAGCGGTCGGAGCTCGACTCAATCGTGGCGTCGGTGTTGCACACGCTCGGGGTGATCTCGGCCTCACGCAACGACACGGCCCGCGGCCGGGAGCTGATCGGGCAGAGCATCGAGCTGTTGCAGGCGCTGCCGACCGATGGCGAGCCCATGCTGCTGCCGGTGGCGCACGGCTACGGCCGGCCCCCGGGCGGGCCCCACCGCCGCTTCCTCGAGCAGACATTCGTGACCGCGCGGCGCGTCAGACCGGCGCGTGCCGTGCCGTACGCGATCTGCGATCTCGCCGCAACGGTCAGGGACGCCGGCGACATCCTCGAGGCGCGGCGCCTATTCGAGGATTCCCTGACCCTGTTCCGCACCCACGGCGACGAGCTCGGCTCGGCCCAGGGACTGGAGCAGCTCGGGAACCTGCTGGCCTATGAGGGAGAGCACGAAACGGCCCGGGAGCTTCACGACGAGAGCCTCGCGCTGCGAGAGGCCGGCAACGATGCCCGGGGCATCGGGCTCTCGCTCGTTTCCATCTCGGTGGCTGCGGTCTGCGCCGGGGACCTGGCGCGGGCGCGGGCGGCAGCGCAGCGTGCGCTCGATCTGTTCATTCGCACCGACGACGGACCAGGCCGCGGCGCGGCGTTGATGCAGCTCGGTTTCGTGGCCGCCACTGCGGGCGAGCTGGCCGAGGCGCGCCAGGTTCAGGAGCGGGCGCTGATCGTGTGGCAGCGGTTCGTCCCCAACATTGGCTGGTGCGGCGGCATCCTGCTCGAGCTCGCCGCGCTCGACGCGGCGCTGGGCGATCGCACGCGCGTGCAATCGCGGCTGGAGCAGGCCCTGGAGACGTTCGACCACATCGGCGACGAGCTCGGCGCCGAGCGGTGCCGGGCGGCGATGCGAGGGGAGGCAAATGTTGCGCTAACGGCCGACTAACGGGGCGCCCGTAGCTTGGCTCGGGACATCGGAATTACCGAGAGGAGATGCAAATGAGTAGCGTGACTGGATCGCCTTCACTGGGGGAGGCGACGACGAGGGAACTGCGCGAGGCACTGAGGGGCGAGGTCGTGCTCCCGAATGACCCGGGCTACGACGAGGCGCGAAGCGTCTGGAACGGGATGATCGACCGCCGGCCGGCGCTCATCGCCCGGTGCACGGGGACGAGCGACGTGATCGCCGCGGTCGGGTTCGCCCGCAGCGAGGGCCTCGAGGTCGCGGTGCGCGGAGGCGGGCACAACGTCGCCGGCAACGCGACCTGCGACGGCGGCTTGGTGATCGACCTCTCCCCGATGAAGGGAGTGCGGGTGGATGCCGAGGCACGCACGGTGCGGGCGCAGGGCGGGCTCACCTGGGGAGAGCTCGATGCCGAAACCCAGGCCTTCGGGCTGGCGAGCACCGGTGGGCTGGTGACCACCACCGGCATCGCGGGGTTCACGCTCGGCGGCGGGATCGGCTGGCTGATGCGCCGGTATGGACTCGCATGCGACAACCTGATCTCGGCCGACATGGTCACCGCCGACGGGCAGACTGTGCACGCCAGCGAGAGCGAGAACGCCGAATTGCTCTGGGGACTGCGCGGCGGCGGCGGCAACTTCGGCGTCGTCACCGAGTTCGAGTACCGCCTGCACCCGGTTTCGCAGGTGTTCGGCGGACTTGTCGCGTGGCCGGCCGACGCCGGCCGGGACGTGCTCAAGTTCTGGCGCGAGTGGTCGCTGACCGCACCGGATGACGTGTGCACGATGGCGGCCTTCCTGTATGCGCCGCCGGAGCCGTTCGTGCCGCCCGAGGTGGTCGGCCACCCGATCTTCGCGATCGCGTGCTGTCACCTGGATCCCGAGGGCAGCGCCGAGGACGACCTGCGTCCTCTGCGCGAGCTCGGACCCGCGGTGGACGTGCTCGGGCCAATGCCCTACACCGCGATTCAGGGCATGTTCGATGCCGGGACGCCGCGCGGCTCGCGCAACTACTGGCGCTCGAGCTACGTGCAGGACCTGACCGACGATGCGATCGACGCGATCATGGGCGCAGTTCCGGGCATCCCCAACCCGCTGGGCCAGCTCCATGTGCACCAGATGGGCGGGGCGATGAGTCGCGTCGGCGAGGGCGCGACCGCGTTCGGCAGCCGGGATGTCCCGTTCCTGATGAATTACATCGGGCTGTGGCTGGACGCGGGCGAGGACGAGAGCAACACGGCGTGGGTGAAGGCGGCGTCCGACGCGATGGCGCCGTTCGGCACCGGCCGGCGCTACGTCAACTTCCTCGCCGATGAGGGCGAGGCGGGCGTGGAGTCGGCGTACGAGGCCGAGACGTTCGCGCGACTGCGCGGGCTCAAGGCGACGTACGACCCGACGAACTTCTTCCATCTCAACCAGAACGTCAAGCCGGCCTCGTAGGGGGCTGGCCGGTTGTCTCCGGGGAGCGGAGGTCCCGTTCCCCGGAGATGGCCGCCCGACCGCAGGCGGCGCTACTTCGCCGCGGCGTACTCCTCTGAGCCCATGAAGTGAAGCGACACGTACGGCTCGTCGCCGACGACCCAGCTGTCGTGGCCGGGGGGCACGTAGAAGAACTGCCCCGGCTCCATGATCCGCTCGGCTCCCGTCGCGCATCGCCGCGGCCGCGCGGCCGCTGAGCACCAGGCCCACGTGCTCGACCTCGCACCACTCCGCGCCTGTGGCCGCGCCGATGTGCTCGCGCCAGCGCCAGCCGGGCTCGTACGTCGCGCGCCCGAGCGTCATCGCGCCGACTCGGTAGACCTCGAACCGGCCCTTGTCGAAGGTACGGATCTCGATCGGGTCTTCGAGAGATACGAGCTGAAGGTCCATCGGGTGGTTCGAGGATAGCCGCGCACCTCGCTCGGGCTCGCCAGCCAGATCCGTGGTTTCTACGGCCCGCGACACGAAGTAACCCCGATGCGTTCTGACGCTGGTGCGCAAGGATTCCGACGTCGTGGCCGCGATCTTCAATTTGAATCATCCGGCGCACACCGTGCACTGGCATTTCATCTCGCTGTCGGTGTCGAACGTCGTTGTGATCGTCGTGATGCTGGTCGTGTTCGCGTTGGCGATCGCCCTCCCGTTCCCGGGACATCGAGACGCAGGAGAGAGCTAGATGGGCGCGGTCAACGCACCGGAGCGGCCGCCCAAGAAGTCGTGGACGGTTGCCCTCCGCGAGCGGGGGGTCCGCGCGCTCCCGCCGGAGAAGTTGCTCCCCGATGGGCAGCCGACCTACGTCTCGTCGTGGATCTACGTATTCGGCGTGCTGTCGCTCGCCTCGCTCGTCATCCTCATCGCCTCCGGGTGCGTGCTGGCCCTGAAGGGCCCGAGCTGGTGGCACTTCACCGGCATCGGGCACTTCTTCAACAGCATCCACCTGTGGGGCGTCGAGTTGTTCTTCTTCTTCATGGTCATCCACCTCTGGGGCAAGTACTGGATGGCGGCCTGGCGCGGCGGGCGCACCCGGGTGTGGATCACCGGCGCCGTGACCTTCCTGGTCGCGATCCCATGCGCGTTGACCGGCTACGTCTCCCAGCAGAACTTCGACGCCCAGTGGATCTCGACGCAGGCCAAGGACGCGATGAATTCCGTCGGCGTCGGCTCATTCTTCAACCTGACCAACTTCGGCCAGATGTACAGCTACCACGTGCTTCTGCTGCCGGTCGCGGTCGTCGCGCTCGTGGTCGCCCACGTGTTGCTGGTGCGCCGGCACGGAGTCGTGCCGCCGTTCGAGCTGCCACGGCCGAAGGACGGGAGCTCGCGGTGACCGGCCGGGAGCGGCGCCGGCTCGAGAACGAGGCGGCGCGCGAGTGGAAGGGCGGCTACCGCCGCTACGACCTGGTGAAGGAGTTCTCGATCGCGCTCGGCGTCGTCCTGGCGCTCTCGGTTGTGCTGACGATTCTGTTCTCGTCGCCGGACGACCCGCCGACGACGGTCCAGTCGTGGTCGCGCACCGATCCGGTCGACTTCGTCACCACCGCGGTAGCCGAGCTCGACGGCTCGAGCGACACCGCCGGCTATGGGCCGCCGTACAACCACAACAGCGACGGCCAGCACATGGCCTTCATCTACCTGCAGAAGTGGCTGGGGGTCAGCCATCCGATCGACACCGCCAAGGACTACGTGATCGACCCGCTCCGATCGATCCCCAACTCCACGGTGCTGCAGAGCGCGATCACCACCTACCAGGCGGCACCGGCCAAGCTCCAGACCGCCTGGACCGACGCGTACACGAAGGCGCTCGGAAGCGCCAAGGCCAACGCCGACGGTTCGATCACGGTCCCGGCCGGCAACTACGGCCCCGTCGCGCCGATGATGAACTCATTGCTCTCGTTCGCGCAGAGCGGAGGGCTGGACGGGGCGCTCCTGACGAGCCGGCAGTTCTACCAGACCGACTACACCAAGCCGCTGCTGCTCATGGGGGACGGCGGGCGCCTCGCGGCCCGGGCCCAGCAGCAGCACCTGCTCGGCGAGCAGTGGGGAATGATGAACGAGACCGGCAGCTACCCGGGTCAGGTGTGGCTCTGGCTGTACACGCTCTGGTACCAGATCAAGCCCTTCTCGACCTCGGCCAACGCCGACGTCCTCGTGATGGCCGTGATGGGTGTCCTCAGCCTCGCCTTCATCCTGGTCCCGCTGATCCCGGGCGTCCGCACCATCCCGCGCAAGATCCCCATCTACAAGCTGATCTGGCGCGACCACTACCGCTCGCTGACGTAGACGGCGCGGCCCGGAGCCGTACTAACGCAACAAGTGCGTATCCGGTTTGCTCAGGTTGGCGATGGGCGCGTGACTGGGTGGCGGGCCCGCGAGCGCGCCCGCGGCCCGGGCAGGCGCCCGGATAACGCCACTCTCGGTTCGCGCCCGGAGCCGAGCGTGACGTTGGCGCCGATGGTGGGGGTCATCGTCACCTTCGCGCGCGCCGCCGCGCCGAGTCTGACGTTTCCCGAGGGCCGAGAGCCGCGAGCCGAGGCCGGGAGCCGGGTCGGCGGCGAGCGGGAGCGGGCGCCGGAGCGGGCATAACCTCGAAAACTCCGCTGCGGCCCGCGAGCATTCGAGGTTAAGTCTGCCCACCAGACCTAACCCGCCATCCCCACCGCGCCAGGTCCGAGTTTTCGAGGTTACTCCCGCCTTCCACCGTCGCACCGGACTACAAACCCGGCGTGCCATGCACCCCAACCTGAGCCAACCGGACACGCACTACGCAACAAATTGGCCCGGCACGAAGCGACGGAGGCTGAAAACTCCCCGTGACGGGGAATAAAACGCCTCCCTGGTTTCCCACACGTCGGGTTTGTTGCGTTTTTCTTCCCCGGAGCCGCCCCGCCCATAAAAAAACGGCCCGCCCCCGATCAAGGAGGGCGGGCCGCAGACGAATCTACAGACAGTTACTCGTTGTCCGAGCCGCCGCCGTCGCCGTCACCCGGGACGTCCAGGTCGGCCAGCTCCTCGACAAAGCCCAGCGACGATCCCCCGTCGCCACGCCCGATGTCCTCGAGGTCTGAGAGGTCAGCCTCCATGCCGCCGAATCCCGTGAGGGACTCGCCGTCGGTCAGGCCGAGCTCGGCCGCGAGATCGTCGTGGTCGAGCAGGCCGACGTCGTCCATGCCGCGGGGCAGCGGCTCGGCAGGCTCGATCTCGATCCGCCGGTAGCGCTTGAGCCCCGTGGCGGCCGGGATCAGCTTGCCGATGATGACGTTCTCCTTCAGGCCGTTGAGCCGGTCGATCTTGCCCTCGAGCGCCGCATCCGTGAGGACCTTGGTGGTCTCCTGGAACGAGGCGGCCGAGAGGAACGAGTCGGTGTTCAGCGACGCCTTGGTGATCCCGAGGATGATCTCCTCGGCCTGAGCGGTCTCACCGCCGTCGGCGACCACCGCGTCATTGATGCGCTTGTACTCGTGACGGTCGACGAACTGGCCGGGAAGCAGGTCGGTGTCGCCCTTCTGGTCGACCCGGACCTTCTTCAGCATCTGCCGCACGATCAGCTCGATGTGCTTGTCGTTGATGTCGACGCCCTGGGACTTGTAGACCTCCTGCACCTCGCGGACGAGGTACAGCTCGGTCTCCGTGCGATTCCGGATCGCCAGCAGCTCGTGCGGGTACAGCGACCCTTCGTTGAGCTGCGTGCCCGGCTCGATCTTCTGCCCGTTCTCGACGAACAGCAGCGTCCGGCGCGGGAACGTGTGGCGATGCTCCTCGCCACCGTCGTCGGTGATCACGACCGTGACCGCCTTGTCGGACTCCTCGATCGAGACCTTCCCGCCGACCTCGGCGATCTTCGCAAGACCCTTCGGCTTGCGCGCCTCGAACAGCTCCACCACGCGCGGCAGACCGTGCGTGATGTCCGCGCCGGCGACACCGCCGGTGTGGAACGTACGCATCGTCAGCTGCGTCCCGGGCTCGCCGATCGACTGAGCGGCGATGATCCCGACTGCGTCGCCGATCTGCGCGACCTTGCCGCTCGCGAGCGAACGCCCGTAGCAGGCCTGGCACACGCCGGTCGGGGCGATGCACTTGAGCACCGAGCGGACGGGCACGTAGATCACGTTGCCCTTCTCGGTGTCGTCGTGCCAGGACTCGACCAGGTCGGCCAGCTCGGCGCGATCGATCTCACTGCCCTTCTCGGAGATCACGCGACCGCGCTTGGTGGTCACGTCCTGAGCGGCGATCCGGCCGATCAGGTTGTCGTTGGGCTCGCCCGTCGGCCGCAGCTTCCGGGTCTCCGGATCGACCTCGAGCTTCGAGACCGGCATGTCGATGAACTCCTCGCTGCCGCAATCCTCCTGACGGATGATCACGTCCTGCGCGACGTCGACCAGACGACGCGTGAGGTAACCGGAGTCCGCGGTACGCAGCGCCGTGTCAGCGAGACCCTTGCGGGCGCCGTGGGTCGAGATGAAGTACTCGAGCACGGTCAGGCCTTCCATGAAGTTGGCCTTGATCGGACGCTCGATGATCTCGCCCTTCGGGTTGGCCATCAGGCCTCGCATACCGGCCAGCTGGCGGATCTGCGAGAACGAGCCACGAGCACCGGAGTTGGCCATCATGAAGATCGGGTTGAGCTCATCGAGATGCTCGTAGAGCGCTTCGCCAACCTCGTTGGTGGCCTGATCCCACAGCTTCGTGACCGCCTCGTGGCGCTCCTCCTGGGTGATCTCGCCGTACTCGTACTGCGATTCGATCGTCGCCAGTCGGTCCTCGTACTTCTTGAGGATCTCGCCCTTGGACGGCGGCGTCTGAACATCGTTCTTGGAAATCGTCACACCCGCCTGCGTGGCGTAGTGGAAACCGATGTCCTTGAACGCGTCGAGCACCAGCGAGATCGTCGGTGCGCCGTATGCCTGCACGAGGTCATCGACCAGCTTGGTCGTGTCCTTCTTCTTCATCGAGCGGTTGATGAACTCGTAGGTCGAGTGGTCGAACTCCTCGCCCAGCGCCTCCGCGATCGCTCGCTCGATCTTGTCGTTGTAGATGATCCGGCCGACCGTGGTCAGCAGGTGACCGCCCTCACGGCCGAACGGGCGGTACTCCGCCAGGTCGTGGAGCTTGGTCACGCCGTGCTCGTATGACCACTCCGCCTCCTGGGCGGTGCGGTACACGTGCGGGCGCGGGTCGTTTGTGGCCGGGTCGATCTTGGCCAGCGCCGTCTCGTCCGGACCATAGGTCAGGTAGTAGGCGCCGAGCACCATGTCCTGCGTCGGCGTCGCCAGCGGCGAGCCGTGAGCAGGCGAGAGGATGTTGTTCGCGGACAGCATCAGGATCCGCGCCTCGGCCTGGGCCTCGGCCGACAGCGGCAGGTGCACCGCCATCTGGTCGCCGTCGAAGTCGGCGTTGAACGCATGACAGACGAGCGGATGGACCTGGATCGCCTTGCCCTCGACCAGCACCGGCTCGAATGCCTGGATACCCAGACGGTGAAGCGTCGGCGCCCGGTTGAGCAGCACGGGATGCTCGTGGATGACCTCCTCGAGCACGTCCCACACCTCGGGGATCATCGAGTCGACCATCTTCTTGGCCGCCTTGATGTTCTGCGCGGACTTGCGCTCGACCAGCCGGGCCATGATGAACGGCTTGAACAGCTCGAGCGCCATCAGCTTCGGCAGACCGCACTGGTGCAGCCGCAGCGACGGGCCGGCCACGATCACCGAGCGGCCCGAGTAGTCGACGCGCTTGCCGAGCAGGTTCTGGCGGAACCGGCCCTGCTTGCCCTTGAGCATGTCCGAAAGCGACTTCAGCGGCCGGTTACCGGGGCCCGTGACCGGGCGTCCGCGACGGCCGTTGTCGAACAGCGCGTCCACCGCCTCCTGAAGCATCCGCTTCTCGTTGTTGACGATGATCTCGGGTGCGCCGAGATCGAGCAGCCGCTTCAGGCGGTTGTTCCGGTTGATGACGCGGCGATAGAGGTCATTGAGGTCCGAGGTCGCGAACCGGCCACCGTCGAGCTGCACCATCGGACGCAGCTCCGGCGGGATCACCGGCACCGCCTCGAGCACCATCATCTCCGGCTTGTTGCCCGAGTTGATGAACGCCGAGACGACCTTCAGCCGCTTGACCGCGCGGGCCTGCTTCTGGCCCTTGGCGGTCTTGACCTGCTCCTGCAGGTCGGCTGCCTCGGCGTCGAGATCGACCTGCTGGAGCAGGTCACGCACCGCCTCGGCACCCATGCCGCCGCGGAAGTACTCGCCGAAGCCGTATGGGGATCCGAAGCGGTCCTTGAGCTCACGGAACGTCGTCTCGTCGTTGATGACGTCCTTGGGCTTCATCGTCTTGAACAGCTCCCACACCTGACGCATGCGCTCGGCCGCGTCCTCGATGTAGGCCTCGGTGTCGTCGATGTCGGCCTGGAAGCTCTTGCGGAGCTCCTTGAGCATCTTCTCGCGCTCGTCGTCAGAGATCTTGGCGACATTGACCTCGAGGGTGTCGACCCAGAGCAGGTCCTCGTCGGAGAAGTCGCGGCCCTGCTTGGCGGTCTCGAGGAACGCCTCGCGGCGCGCCAGCGACTCGCGAAGCTCGAGGATGCGCTCCTCCTTCTCGGCCGCATATGAGTCGAGCACCTTGTTGACCTCGCCCTCGAGCGACTCGACGTCGCGCTCACGCGCCTCGTCGTCAACCCAGGTGACGATCGACGCGGCGAAGTACAGAACCTTCTCGAGCTCCTTCGGAGCCATGTCGAGCAGGTAGCCGATGCGGCTGGGCACTCCCTTGAAGAACCAGATGTGGCTCACGGGGGCGGCGAGGTCGATGTGGCCCATGCGCTCGCGGCGAACCTTCGAGCGGGTCACCTCGACGCCGCAGCGCTCGCACACGATGCCCTTGTAGCGGACGCGCTTGTACTTACCGCAGTAGCACTCCCAGTCCTTGGTCGGACCGAAGATGCGCTCGCAGAACAGCCCGTCCTTCTCCGGCTTCAGGGTTCGATAGTTGATGGTCTCCGGCTTCGTCACCTCTCCTGAGCTCCAAGAGCGGATCTGCTTCGAGGAGGCGAGGCCGATCTCGATTGCGTCGAAGTTGTTGATGTCGATCATGCGGTTCCTTCGGTGTCAGTGAGGACGAGAGCGATGGGGTGCGGCGACAGGCCGCGCCCCCTCATGCCTCGTCCTCCTCGAGGACGCCCTCTGCCTCGCCGGCCGGAACGTCCTCCTCGATCATCGGGTCGTCATTGGAGGAGAAGTCCTCCGCTTCGATCTCTTCGCCGGGCTCGAGGTCGGGATCCTCGGTCGCGGTCTCCTCTCCGGAGGCCTCCACCGTCTCGCCCTCGTGCTCGGTCCCCTCGTCGGCCGCCGCGCCGTCGGTGGCGCGGACGCCGCTCAGATCGATCCCGAGCTCCTCGGCTGCGCGCAGGAGGTCGTCGTCCTCCTCGCGCATCTCTGCGCGCTCGCCCTCCTCGGAGACGACGTTGACGTCGAGCGCCAGCGACTGCATCTCCTTGAGCAGGACCTTGAACGACTCGGGGATCGACGGCTCAGCGATGTTCTCGCCCTTGACGATCGCCTCGTAGGCCTTGACCCGGCCCACGGTGTCGTCGGACTTGATCGTGAGCATCTCCTGGAGCGTGTAGGCGGCGCCGTACGCCTCCAGGGCCCACACCTCCATCTCGCCGAATCGCTGACCGCCGAACTGCGCCTTGCCGCCCAGCGGCTGCTGTGTGACGAGCGAGTACGGGCCCGTCGAGCGGGCGTGGATCTTGTCATCGACGAGGTGCAGGAGCTTGAGGATGTACATGTAGCCGACGGTGACCTGCTCCTCGAAGGGCTCGCCCGTGCGGCCATTGAACAGCCGCACCTTGCCAGAGGCCTGCTCGCCTTCGCGGCGCTTCTTGTCGACGTCCATCCGGATCTTTCCCTGATGGGCGTCCTGCCACCTGACGAGCGCCGTATCGACGTCGGTCACGGTGGCGCCGTCGAACACCGGCGTGGCCACGTAGACCTTGCCGTTGCCGCCGTTTCCGGCGTGCTTGTAGGCCTCCGAGCCGTCGTCGTACCAGCCGTTCGCCGCGACCCATCCCAGATGTGTCTCGAGGATCTGGCCGAGGTTCATACGGCTCGGCACGCCGAGCGGATTGAGGATCACGTCGACCGGCGTGCCGTCCTCCATGAACGGCATGTCCTGCTCGTCGACGATCTTCGAGATAACGCCCTTGTTGCCGTGACGTCCGGCGAGCTTGTCGCCCTCGGCGATCTTGCGCTTCTTGGCCACGAACACGCGCACCAGGTCGTTGACGCCCGGCGGGAGGTCGTCGCCCTCGTCGCGGCTGAAGGTCTTGACGTCGATCACGACGCCACCCTCACCGTGCGGGACCTTGAGCGAGGTATCGCGGACCTCGCGCGCCTTCTCCTTGAAGATCGCGCGGATCAGCTTCTCCTCGGCCGTCAGCTCGGTCTCGCCCTTCGGCGTGACCTTGCCGACCAGCAGATCGCCTGAGGCGACCTCGGCTCCGATCCGGACGATTCCGCGATCGTCGAGGTTGCGCAGCGACTCCTCCGAGCGGTTCGGAATGTCGCGGGTGATCTCCTCGTCGCCGAGCTTCGTGGTACGAGCGTCGATCTCGTACTCCTCGATGTGGATCGAGGTGAGCTCGTCGTCCTGGACCAGGCGCTTGGACAGGATGATCGCGTCCTCGAAGTTGTAGCCCTCCCAGGACATGAAGGCGACGAGCAGGTTCTTGCCCAGCGCCATCTCACCGGAGTCGGTCGCCGAGCCGTCCGCGAGCACGTCGCCCTTCTTGACGGAGGCACCGACCCCAACGATCGGCTTCTGATGAATCAGCGTGCCTTGGTTCGAGCGCATGAACTTCTGGAGCTCGTACTCGTCCTGGCCGCCATCCTTGCGATCGAGGACGATCTGCTCGGCATCGACGTAGCCGATCGTGCCGGTCCCTTCCGCCACCACCACGTCACCGGTGTCGATCGCCGCGCGCCGCTCCATCCCGGTGCCCACGAGCGGGGCATCGGTGACCAGCAGCGGCACAGCCTGCCGCTGCATGTTCGAGCCCATCAGCGCCCGATTGGCGTCGTCGTGCTCGAGGAACGGAATCATCGCCGTCGCCACCGACCAGATCTGCTCGGGGGAGACGTCGATCAGGTCGACCTCCTTCGGGGGGACGGTCACGTACTGACCCGCCTGGGTACGGCAGAGGATCTCGTTGCCGACCAGCTTTCCGTTCGCATCGATCGGAGCGTTGGCCTGCGCGATCCGCTCCTCTTCCTCCTGTGTGGCGTCGATCCGCACGATCTCGTCGGTGACCCTGCCGTCCTTGACGACGCGGTACGGGGTGGTGACGAAGCCATGCTCTGAGATCTCCGCGTAGGAGGAGAGGGAGCCCATCAGACCGATGTTCGGACCCTCAGGGGTCTCGATCGGGCACATGCGGCCATAGTGGGTGGGGTGTACGTCGCGCACCTCGATCGGCGCGCGCTCCCGGGTCAGGCCGCCGGCGCCGAGCGCGCTCAGGCGCCTGCGGTGTGTGAGCCCGGACAGCGAGTTGGTCTGGTCCATGAACTGCGATAGCTGGCTCGAGCCGAAGAACTCCTTCAGCGCGGCCACGACCGGACGGATGTTGACGATCGTCTGCGGCGTGATCGTGTCGGCGTCCTCGGTGGTGAGGCGCTCGCGCACGACGCGCTCCATCCGGTAGAGACCGATCCGGAACGCCTCCTGGATCAGCTCGCCGACCGTCCGCAGTCGGCGGTTGCCGAAGTGCTCGTACTCGTCGAGGTGATCCTGGATCGGGTCGCGCGGCAGCGAAATTGCCTCGGCCGCGTAGTCCTTGATGTCGCTATCCGGCTCATCGGGCATCCCGAGCAGGGTCGGCAGCGAAACCAGTTCCTTGACGAGGGCGATGATGTCATCGTGGGTCAGGGTGCGGGTGTCGAGGTCGATGTCGAGCCCGAGGCGCGAGTTCAGCTTGTAGCGGCCCACGCGGGTTAGGTCGTAGCGCTTGGGATCGAAGAACAGCTGATTGAGAAGCGCCTTGGCGGCGTCGATCGAGGGCGGCTCCCCAGGACGCTGCTTCTTGAACAGCTCGATCAGTGCGCCCTCCTCCGAGCGCGTCACCTCGGCGTCGGCGTCGAGCGTCAGGCGGATGTAGAGCGAGTTGTCGAACAGCTTCAGGATCTCTTCGTCGGACGCATAGCCCATCGCACGAAGCAGCACCGAGACGGGCAGCTTGCGCTTGCGGTCGATACGGACGTAGACGCGACCCTTCTTGTCGATCTCGAGCTCGAGCCAGGAGCCACGGGCCGGCATCAGGTTCGCGATGAAGACCTGCTTCTCTCGATCCTTCGGCTCCATCACGTAGGCGCCGGGTGAACGCACGAGCTGCGTGACGACGACGCGCTCGGTGCCGTTGATGATGAACGTGCCGCGCTTGGTCATCCACGGGAAGTCGCCCATGAATACGGACTGCTCGCGGATCTCTCCGGTCTCGCGGTTGATGAACGCGACGGTGACGGTCAGCGGCCGCGCGTAGGTCAGATCCTTCTCGCGGCACTGCTCCAGGCTCGCGATCGGATCGTCAAAGACGAATTCGCCGAACTGCACGGCGAGGTTTCCGGTGTAGTCCTCGATCGGCGAGATGTCATCGATCGTCTCGCGGAGGCCGCCGCCCTTAGGGTCGGTCAGCCATTCGAAGGACTTGCGCTGAATATCGATCAGGTTGGGGACTTCAAGGACCTTGTTCAGACGCGCGAAATTGCGGCGCGTCCGCGGGGCGTGAGCGGTTGCCAAGACGGCGACTCCTCGGTGCGGTGGAGAGGGAGGCAGAGATTCGCGTTCCAGAGGCTCAGTCCGGTCCCCCGAGGGTTCACCACGCAACCCTTGCCCTGGGCTGTGAGCGTTCCCAACCGAGGCCGAACGAGCTCATAGAGCGCGACCAGCAAAGATAGCACACGGCATCGGTGCCCTGTGCAGGGGCCTTCAGCTCTCACGGACCCCGCCCTAGGATCACCGCGTATGTGGCGCGGCGCCTGTCGCTTTGGGCGGCTACGGCTATTGGCTGACCGGGGCAGTGTAGGGGGTTCCGGGAGATCGGGCAAGTACCACCGGATAAGCGGATACGGCGGTCCGCTAACTGTTCTGATGCCGAGGGCCGGCCAATCCTTCCGGCCGCCTACGCACGGCCTTCGCCGGCGGCTGCCGCGCTACCCGATCGGTCCCGCTGGTCCCGTCGGACCGGTGACGCCGGCCGGGCCGGTCGACGTCGCCCCGGCCGCTCCCGTGGGGCCGGTGGGAGCACCGGCCCCGGTCACGCCGTCGGGACCCACCGGGCCCGTGGGCCCGCTCACGCCAGCCACTCCTGTGACCCCGAGTCCGCCTGCCGGACCGGTTGATCCCAGTTCCCCGAGCCCGCCGGTGGGCCCGGTCTTCCCCAGCTCTCCGCGCGGTCCCGTCGGCCCCACCCTGCGGCCGGTCCGCAGCCCGACGCGCTGCAGCTCCTGGCGGACGATCGCGCGCACCTCGCGCTCGGTCACGTCCTGGTCACCCAGGGCGCTGCCGGCCTTGGCCAGCGCCTCAGGCCCCCACACGAGCGAGGCCCCGAACACCGCGCCGACGACTGCCCGACGGCTTTTGCGAGCTGGCTCGCCGACCGCGGCCGCGGCGCCGGGCTCGTCGGGGAGGTCTCTCGTGTGGCACGGGCCTAAAAAGCGATGGTTGCGGCCCCCGTAGGCCCCGTCGGTCCGGTCAAGCCGGTGGGCCCAGTCGAGCCGGTGACTCCTGTCGGCCCGGTCAGCCCCGACGGCCCGGTTGGTCCCGTCGGCCCGGTCGTGCCAATCGGTCCGGTGGGCCCGGTGTTCGCGGCCGCTCCCGGAGGCCCCGTCGGTCCCGTCGGCCCGGGCGAACCAGAGACGCCAGTAGGTCCGGTCGGCCCGGTCGCTCCGGCGGTGCCAGTCGGGCCGGCGCCTCCAAGCCCGCCCGTCGGTCCGGTGGCGCCGCTGGCGCCCCCCTGCCCGGTCGGGCCGGTGTGGCCGCGCGGGCCGGCGGGCCCGCGCTTGGGGCGCTTCAGCAATCCGAGGCGGCGGATCTCGTCGCGGACGATCGCGCGCACTTGCTTCTCGGTGAGGTCGCCCCCGTGCACGCTGTGGCTCGCCTTGGCGAGCGCATCGGGCGCCCACACCAGCGATGCTCCGAGCGCTGCCCCGACGATCGCACGCCGGCTGGCGGGCGGGGACTCGTCCGCATCCGAGCGGTCCGGCTCGCGGTCAGAGTCGCTGCGCTCGATCTCGCTCAAGACACGAGGACCCTACCTCACGTGTCGAGCATCAGCAGCGCGCTTGGCTCGTCCACGACCGCGAGCATCGCCGAGTGGTCGCCGACGCCGAAGCTCATCACCAGCATGCCGTCCCGGCGGGCCAGCCCCGCGCAGAACTCGACCTCTCCGGAAACGAACTGGAACCGCCGCGACATTGCGCTCACGCGCAGGTCACGATCGAGCAGGACCAAGCGGTGTCGGTAGCTGCGCAGACCGCCCTCATCGATCGACTCGTGGACGACGAATAGGAAGCCGCTGTCCACCGCCACGCCCTGCGATCCGCCGCGGAGCGCCACCGCCCGCGCGGGGGCGCTGCGCCGCGTGACGCGCTCGAGCCGTCCGCGGTCCGGGTCACATCGCAGCACCTCGGTCGGGCTGCACGAGTACACGAAGTGCAGCTCCGACCCGAGGATGAACGGCATCCAGTTCTTCTCGTGACGCTCGGGCGATGGACCGGCGAGGATCCTCGCAGCCGCGACGTCGTTGCCATCCAGCTCGAGCAGCACGATCTCGCACCGCTCCTCGGGATTGCGATCGCGCACGGTGGCGCTGACGAACCACCGCTCGCCGACCTCGATCAGGCGGCAGTCCTCGTACCCCTCCACTCGTGAGGGGTAGCGCGGGGGCCCGTCGTGCCGGTCACCGAGCGGCGCCAGATCGGTGACCGCGAGTCCGCGGTCGAGCGTGACCACGTAGTTGAGAGTGCGGATCACCCCGTCTCCCTCCAGGAACACGTACCGACCGTTTTCGAGTCTGTAGTTGGCCGTGCGGACGACCATCCGATAGCCGTCCTCGCCGGCGCAGATGCTGGGATTGAACTGCGGCCACGCCGGCTCAACATCGAGGCGGATCTCGGCGAATTCCGCCCCGGGAATCAGCTCGCCGAGCATCGTCGCGGCGCGAGCTCGAGGGCGCCCGAAGCTCGCCCGAAGGAAATCCTCGACGTCATCCGGCAGCCAGCCGGAGTCGAGCACGTCCTCGGCGGCCTGAGTGGCCTCCTCCTCCTCACCGGTCTCCCTCGCAGCGAGCGCGAACTCGTACCGCAGACCCCAGTCGTAGATCCAGCGGTGCACGAACAGGCCCTCCTCGGGATACGGGACCTCGAGCCCGCGCTCCGCGAACATCCGCGCCGCATCGGGCCAGCCCTGGAAACGACAGATCCTGGCCAGCTCGTGCAGCGCCTCGGCTCGGCCGGGCGCGAGCTGCCACCCTCGGAGCAGCACCGCCAGCGCGGCGTCCCGGTCACGTCCCGCCAGCAGGCAGCCCGCCTGGTAGAGCCCGTACGCCGCCTCCTCAGCCCAACCGCCGAGATCGGCCCGTTCGATGTAAAGCTCGATCGCTCGTTCCTCATCGCCCAGATCGCGGAAGGTCTGGGCGAGGTAGAACGCCGTCCGCGGATTGCTCGGATCGCGCTCGCGGTCGGCCTTGAGCAGGGCGCGATCGCGGACCAGCTTCTCGCCGCGATGGCCGCCATCGCCGTGGTGCTCCACGACGAGCCTGTCGAGGCGCTCCTGCGAGTACGGCTCATCGGAGGTCAGGTACTCGTGCGTCGACCCTTCGTACCGCCAGGACCGGTCCCCGCGCACCAGACGCGGGATGTAGTAGTCGACCGGCTCATCGTGCCGGAGCAGGTAGGCGTCGGAGGTCAGCCTGCTCAGCGGGCGCTCGACGCGGAGCGTCATGTCGGCGTCGAGCAACAGCAGGTAGTCGGCGCGACCGCGCGCCAGCGACATCAGCTCGCTGCGATTGGACCCGAAGTCACGCCACGCTGTGTGCTCCAGCGTGCCCGGAATCCCCGCCAGCGCCGAGCTCACCAGCTCGGGCGTCCCGTCCTCCGATCCGGTGTCGCAGATCACCCAGCCATCGATCACACCGCGGACCGAGCGCAGGCAGCGTTCGATCACCGCCGCCTCGTCTCGGACGATCATGCACAGCGCCAACGTCTGGTCCACGGCGGCGACTATATGGCTAAGCGCTCGATCCTTCGGCCACGGCGAGACGGCCGCCATGCTCCGTCGCCTGCTCCTCGCCTGCTCCGCTGCCGGCTCGCGAAGCAGCGTCGCGCCGAGCACGGCCGCGGTGAGCGCGAACGCGGCGCCGATCAGCAAGGCGAGGTGATACCCGCCCGCCAGCGCACTGGCGTGGCTGTGGCCCGCAGCCACCAGCTGCGAGGTCCGCGACGCCGCGACACTCGCCAACACGGCCAGGCCGAGCGCCCCGCCCATCATGAACGAGGTGTTGACCACGCCGGAGGCGAGGCCCGCGTCGCTCTGCTCCACGTCGCCCATCGCCGCCAGCAGAACCGGGTTCAGCGCCGTCCCGGCTCCGAAGCCGAGCAGCATCATGCTCGGGAGCACATCGACGACGTAGTGGCCGCCGACCGGGGCGCGTGCGAGCAGCAGCAGGCCAATCGAGGCCAGGGTCAGGCCGATCGACAGCGGAGCCTTGATCCCGAAGCGCATCACCAGCTTCGCCGATAGCCCCAGCGACAGCACGGCCATGATCACGTTGCCGGGCAGGAACGCCAGGCCGACCTGAAGCGGGCTGTAGCCGAGTACGAGCTGGAGGTACAGGGCCGAGAGGAAGAACCAGGCGAACATCGCCGCCGCCCACAGCACGCCGACCACGTTGGAGGTCGCCAGGTTGCGGCGGCGGAACAGGCCGAGCGGGACGAGCGGCGAGCGGACCCGCGACTCGAGCACGAGGAAGCCGCTCAGCAGCAGCGCCGAGAGGCCCAGCAGGCCCAGTGTCTGCGTCGACAGCCATCCGGCCTGGTTGCCGTTGACGATCGCGTAGACCGCCACCATCAGGCCGGTGGTGACGACCACGGCGCCGGCGATGTCGAGGCGCTGGCCGTTCCGGGCTCGCGCACCGGCCGGGAGCACCCGCATCGAGGCAACGCCGACCGCGATGCCGATCGGCACGTTGACGAGGAAGATCCAGTGCCAGTCGAGCAGGTCGGTGAGCACGCCGCCGAGCAGCACCCCGATCGTGCCGCCGCCGGCGGCGACGAATCCGAAGACGCCCATCGCCTTCGCTCGCTCGGCCGGCTCGACGAACAGCGAGACGATCAGCGACAGCGAGACGGCCGAGACCACGGCTCCGCCGAAACCCTGCACCGCCCGCGCTGCCACGAGGAAGCCCTGCGCGTCCGCAGTCCCGCAGGCCAGCGAGGCCAGCGTGAACAGCGCGATCCCGCCTGATGAACAGCCGCCGGTGGCCGAAGTGGTCGCCCAACCGGCCGCCGAGCAGCAGGAACCCACCGAAGGTCAGCATGTAGGCGTTCACGACCCACGCGAGTGATGTCTGCGAGAAACCCAGGTCCTGGCGGATCGAGGGCAGGGCCACGTTCACGATCGTGGTGTCGAGCACGATCATCAACGACCCCATGCACAGCAGGACAAGGGCCACCCAGCGGGTACGCGTGTCGAGTTTCATGTCGATGGTTCCTTTCGGGGCGTCTGAACTCATGGTCTGTGAAGTAGACCCCCCGAGGTCTCGAAAACCATCGGTCGGTGAGCTAAGTTGGGAGTGTGCCCACGGTCAGCGTCCGCTACATCGTCCGTGACGTCGAGCCCGCCATCGACTTCTACTGCGGGCAGCTCGGCTTCACCGAGGTCATGCATCCGGCGCCGAGCTTCGCGATGCTCTCGCGCGGGGACCTGCGGCTCGTGCTGAGCGCGCCCGGCGGTGGCGGCGGCGGCGGCCAGGCGATGCCCGACGGCACGTTGCCCGAGCCGGGAGGCTGGAACCGCTTCCAGCTCGAGGTCGCGGACCTCGAGTCGCTCGTCGAGCAGCTACGCGCGGCCGGCGCTCATTTCCGCAACGAGATAGTCACCGGCCGCGGTGGCAAGCAGATCCTCGTCGAGGATCCATCCGGCAATCTGGTGGAGCTGTTCGAGCCGACGCTCGAAGAGGCCCAGCTCGGCTGAGCGCTAGTCGGCCGCCTGCTCGTAGGCAACGTTGCCAAACGGCGGGTTGGGCTCGCCCTGGAACCAGTACTCGCCCTCGCGCAGCCGCTCGAGCGTCGCGCGGGTCCAGTTCGCCTCGCCCTGGAGCCGGGCCTGCGTCAGACGCCAGTGCTCGGCCACGTGCGCCGGCTTGTCCGGGTCGCGCATGATGTCGGAGATCGCGAACTCGCTGGCCTGCGCGCCCGCCGCGATCTGCTCCAGACGGTGTTCGAAGGCTGCGATCACCTCCTCGCGCTTCATCGTCCACGCGAAGCTCCAGGCAGCGAGCAGGTTGGCGGGCACGAACGGCGCGACGTCCCAGAGCGCCTCCCGGAGCAGCAGCATGAACTCGGTCTCTCCGTCGCCCGTCAACCGGTAGCTGGTTCGCTCCGGTCGGCCACCCTCCGTCTCCGTCCCCGCCTCCTCCAGGAACCCCTCACGGGTCAGCGTGCGCAGCGCGTTGTAGATCGAGCCGGGGTTCACGTTCGCCCATTCCTGAGCGCGCCAGCTCAGCAGCTCCCGACGGACGAGGTAACCGTGCACCGGCTGGAAGATCCTCACAACCCCGAGTACGAGCAGTCGTGTCGCGGACATGGGGGAATCGTACTTGACAAATGTGATTATTCAGTTTTGAATAGGCTCCGTAGTCAAACTTGACTAGGAGGTGGTCTCTGATGGCCGACGCCGTCATCGCAGCAAATGACTTACGCAAGAGCTTCAGGGCGCGGCGGGGCGACGTGGAGGCCGTCCGAGGGGTCAGCATCGAGGTTGGGCGGGGCGAGATCTTCGGGTTCCTGGGCCCCAACGGGGCCGGCAAGACGACCACCCTGCGGATGCTCACCACGCTGCTGCCGATCGATGGCGGCAGCGCGACGGTCGCGGGCTACGACGTCCGGCGCGAGCCGGACCGTGTCCGCACCCGGATCGGATACGTCAGCCAGCTCGGCGGATCCGATGAGCTGGCGACCGGACGGGAGAACCTCGTCCTCCAGGGCCGGCTCTACGGAGACGACGCCACGGAGGTCAGGCAGCGCGCCGAGGAGCTGATCGACCTGCTCGAGCTCGGGCCCTTCGCCGATCGTCGCGTGATCACCTACTCCGGCGGCCAGCGTCGCCGGCTCGACGTTGCGCTGGGGATCGTCCACGCGCCCGAGGTGCTGTTCCTCGATGAGCCGAGCACCGGGCTCGACCCTCAGAACCGCGCCAACCTGTGGGAGCACATCGTCGGGCTCCGCGAGCTTGGGACGACCGTATTCCTGACCACGCATTACCTCGAGGAGGCCGACGAGCTGTGCGATCGGCTGATGATCATCGACCACGGCGAGATCGTCGCCGAGGGCGCGCCACCCGAGCTCAAACGTCAGATCGGAGGCGACACGGTGGTGCTCAGCCTCCACGACGATGGCCACACGGCCGAGCGGGCGGAGCAGCGGCTGCGCCTGCAGCCGTACGTGCGCGAGGTCAGCGCCGAGGGATCGGAGCTGCGCCTGTACGTCGACCACGGCGGGAGTGCGCTGCCGGAGATCCTGCGCCTGCTCGATCACGAGCACATCAGCATGCAGTCGATGAGCGTGTCGGAGCCGACGCTCGACGACGTGTTCCTGCGCCAGACCGGTCGCTCGCTGCGCGATGCCGGCGACCCGAAGAAGGAGACCACACCATGAAACTCGTGCGCGACACCGGCCTGCTGTTCCAGCGCTACACGATCCAGCAGCTGCGCAACCCGGTCTGGCTGTTCGTCGGACTGTCCACGCCGATCCTGTACCTGGCGCTGTTCACTCCGCTGCTCAGCAACCTGCCCGCCGCGCGCGGACTGCCCAGTGGTCACGTGCTCGACGGGTTCCTCCCCGGCATCCTCGCCCTGCTCGCGTTCGCCAGCGGTGCGGGACTCGGGTTCAGCACGATCTTCGAGCTGCGCGCCGGCGTGATCGAGCGCTTCAGGGTGACGCCGACGAGCCGTCTGGCGATCCTGCTCGGGCCGATCGTCGCGAGCATGATGCTGATGTTCGTGTTCGACGCCGTGCTCGTGGCCGTCGGCGCCGCCTTCGGCTTCCACGTGCACTGGCTCGGCCTGGCGGTGCTCTGCGTCCTCCTCGGCCTGCTGATGGTGACGATGGCCGCGTTCTCGGTCGCGACGGCGCTGATCACGAAGGAGATCAGCAGCTTCGCCGCGATCATCAACGGGATCAACCTCCCGATCCTGCTGCTGGCCGGCGTGCTGCTGCCGATCTCGCTCGGACCCTTGTGGATGCGGACGATCGCCCACGTCAATCCGCTCTACTACCTCGTGGCGGCGTCGCGGCCGCTCGCCGCCGGGAGATTCTCGGTCCACGAGGTGTGGCAGGCGTTCGCGGTGCTCACGCCACTCTGTGCGATCGTGCTCGTTTGGGCCACGCGTGTGTTCCGCCGAGCGGTCGCGTGAGGCCATGCCGCCTCCCACTACGGCATCCTTCCCGTCAATGGTCGCTCTGGACATGCTCAATACCGAGGTCGATGACATCCGCCGTTCTCCTGCCGACGGCGGGTCGGTGCGACTGATCGTCCGGCGTCCCGTCACCGACGAGCGCGAGGTGCTGGCCGAGGCCGAGCTCGACACTGTCGGCGGACTGGTCGGCGACCGCTGGAGCGCCGAGCCGCGGGACCCGGACACGATGCTCACGCTGATGAACGCGCGCGCCGCGGCGGCCGTGGCCGGGCCGGTCGAGAACTGGCCTCCCGCCGGCGACCAGCTATTCGTCGACCTCGACCTGAGTTACGCGAACCTGCCTCCGGGCACCCGGCTCGCGGTCGGCTCGGCCGTGATCGAGGTGACCGAGATCCCGCACCGGGGCTGCGGCAAGTTCACCAAGCGCTTCGGGGTCGATGCGGCGAAGTTCGTCAACTCTGAGCTCGGGCGCGAGCTCAACCTCCGCGGCATCAATGCCCGGGTCGTCTCCGACGGGACCGTGCGCGCCGGCGATGCGATCTCGAAGTTGACCGGCTAGTGGGCTCCGCCGAAACGTTTCCCGGGAAATGGCGAGACCCGGGGGTCGTCAGGCCAGGACGCAGGATCCGACGTGCAGCAGCGCTGCACGAGGATCCGAGGACACAGCCTGGCGGCCATCCGGGGCCGCCATAACCGGTGGAATGTTTCGGCGGGGTCCACTAGCGCGGGGTGAGATCCATGGCGGCGCCCTCGAAGGTGACGCCGACCGGCTCGAGCACCACCCGCCGCGGCCCGGATTCGACGACGCCGGCGGTGTGCGCGGTCAGGCCGTCCTCGGCGGCGAGCCGCACGACCTCCTCGCCGGACCCGGCCGCGCAGTACACCGCATAGCCGACCCCCATGTTGAAGGTCGAGTACGCGGCGTCGGTGGGCATCTCCGCCTGCTCGGCCACGAAGGTCAGGACCTCTGGCACCTCTGGGAGCTTCGTGACCCGGTAGGTCAGATCACGGCGCGGTCGCATCAGCTTCAGCAGCCCGTGGCCGGTGATGTGGCTCAGATAGTGCACGTCGATCCCGGCCTCAAGCAGTGAGCGCACGAGCGGCGCGTACATGACGGTCGGGTCGAGCAGCGCCTCGCCGAACGCGCGCCCGCTCGGCAGCGGGGTGTCGTAACCGCGCTCGAGCCGGCCGGCGATCAGCCGCGCCAGCGACGAGCCGTTCGCGTGCAACCCGGTGCTGTTCACGAACACGATCTCGTCCCCGGGAGCGAGTGACTCGCCGAGGATCGGCCTACCCGGGACCGTCCCGACAGCGCTTCCGGCGAGCTCGATCTCCTGCTCGTCGACCAGGCCGGGGAGCGACGGCGACTCGCCCCCGCCCCACGTCGCGCCCGCGTCGGCGCACGCCTCGCGCCAGCCCGCGAGCAGGGCGGCGTGGCGGTCGTGGTGGCGGTACCAGTCGGAGGATCCGGTGGCGAAGTAGGCGTTCACGACGAGCGGCAGCGCCCCGACACAGCACAGGTCGTTGACGATCGCCGCCACCGTGTCGTATGCGACGTTGCGAAAGCCTCGGGCACCGACGCGGTCCTCGCATTGGCGCGCGATGATCGATTTCGTCCCGAGCCCCTCGACCACCAGCGCAAGCGTCTGGCCGCCGGCCTCGAACACGAAGGCCGGCTCACCCCGTGACTCGTCGACCGCCCGCCCGCCGGGGTGCTTCGCGAGGGCGGCCGAGGTCGCGAGCGCCTCGCTGAGCGCGTCGCGTTTGCCGGCGTCGAGCGCGTGGTAGTCGACCCCGGCCTCACCGTAGGCGGACCTTGGACCAGTGGGCGACTCGCTCATCGCCGAGCAGACTAGAAGGTGGCGCGGCTAGTGGTTGTCCGGTGCGATGACCGTGACGGAGGCGTGATTGAGGCGTGACGGAGGCGTGACGGAGGCGCGAGTGAGGCGTGAGTAACCTCGAAAACTCGGATCCGGCGAAGCGGGGATGGCGGTCTGGGTCTGCTGAGCAGACTTAATCGCGCCTGCTCGCGCTCGTGCTGCCTTGTTTCCGAGGTTATGCCCGCTCGCCGCGCGCTCCCCGCCCTCGGGAAACGTCACACTCGGCGCGGCAGCGCGTGCGAGTGTGACGATGACCCCCACCATCGGGGCCTAACGTCACTCTCGGCTCCGGGCGCGAACCGAGAGTGACGTTATCCGCGGGCCGCGCTCCGGTCGAGGGCACCCGGTCGAGAGGACGCCGGGGGGACCGGCCCGATCTCCGATCCCCCCGCGCGAAACTTCGAGTGCTACTTGAGCTCGACGGTGGCGCCGGCTTCCTCGAGGTCGGCCTTGAGCTTCTCGGCCTCGTCCTTCTCAATGCCCTCCTTGACGGCCTTGGGGGCCTCGTCGACGAGCGCCTTGGCCTCCTTGAGGCCAAGTCCCGTGGCGGCGCGCACGACCTTGATCACCTGGATCTTCTTGTCGCCCGCGGCCTGCAGCAGGACGTCGAACGCCGTCTGCTCCTCCTCTTCCTCGCCACCGCCGTCGCCGGCACCGCCGCCGGCCGGGGCCGCAGCCGCAACCGCGGTCGCCGAGACGCCGAACGCCTCCTCGAGCGCCTTGATCCGCTCGGAAAGCTCGAGCACCGAGATGCCCTTCAGCTCTTCAATCCACTCTTCGGTGGTTGACATGGTTCCTCCTTATTCGTCGGACGGTTCCGCGTCCGACGCGGCTTCCGCTTCTGGTTCAGGTTGTTCAGATGATTCGGGCTCGGGCTCCGCAGCCGGCGCCTCCTCGGCCGGGGCCTCGGCCTCGGCCGGCGCCTCCTCGGCCGCAGCCACAGCCTCCGCAGCCGGAGCCTCCGCAGCCACAGCCTCCTCGGCCGGGGCCTCCTCCACCTCGGCCGCAGCCTCGGGCTCGGCCGGGGCCGCCTCGGCCGCGGGCGCCTCGCCGCTGACCAGACCCTGGTCGGCGATTGCCTGCAGCTGGATCGCGATCCCCGCGATCAGAGCGTTCAGGCCGCGGGCCAGGCCGGTCAGCGGGGCGGCGATCGTGCCGACCAGCTGGGCATTCAGCACGTCACGGGACGGCAGGCGGGCAATCGACCGGATGTCTTCGCCGCTCAGCGACGCCCCGTTCATCAGGCCGCCCTTGAACTCGAGGATGTTCAGCGCGCGAGCCATGTCGTTGAGCGCCTTCGCGGCCACCGCCGCGTCGCCGTGCACGAGCGCGAGGGCGGTCGGGCCCTCGAGCATCGGCTTGAGCGCCTCGGCGCCCGCCTTGTCGGCCGCCCGCTCGGAGAGCGAGTTCTTGACGATCCGGAAGCGCGTATCGGCGTCGCGAAGCTTCGCGCGCAGATCCGCCGCATCCGAGACCGACAGGCCGCGGTAGTCCACGGCGAAGATCGCCTCGGCCGCCTCGATCTGGCCGGCGATCTCCTCTACAACTGCTGCTTTCTGGTCTCTGTTCATAGGCCTCTCACAAGCGAAACGCCCGCATGCAGGCGGGCGTCGGAAGCGAGGCCGGACAAACGACCCAAACGCTCGAGACTCCGCCTGCTCCGGACTTACTGACGGCCGGAGGTCTGGGGCTTCGCTCTTTGAAGTTCCCTACCGAGTTTAGGCGATTACGCCGCTACCGGCTCCTCGACAATGTCCCGCGTGCGGCTCGGGTCCACCTTCACGCCCGGGCCCATCGTGGTCGCGAGCACGACCGAGCGGATGTAGCGGCCCTTGGCTGCCGACGGCTTGGCCCGGACCAGCTCCTCGATCACCGCCGCGTAGTTCTCGAGCAGGCTGCGATCGTCGAAGTCACGCTTGCCGATCACGAGATGCACGATCGCATTGCGATCGGTCCGGTACTCGACCTTGCCGGACTTGGATTCCTCGACCGCCTTGGACACGTCCATCGTGACCGTGCCGACCTTGGGGTTCGGCATCTTGCCCGCCGGTCCGAGGATGCGGCCCAGACGTCCAACGATCGGCATCATGTCCGGCGTCGCGATCGCGACGTCGAAGTCGTCGAAGCCGTCGTCCTGGATCTGCTTGGCGAGGTCCTCGCCGCCGACGATGTCGGCGCCGGCCTCCTCGGCCTCGCGCGCCTTGTCCCCCTGGGCGAACACGGCCACCTTGACGTTCTTGCCCAGCCCGTTTGGGAGGGCGATCGTGCCGCGCAGCTGCTCGTCGGCGTGGCGCACGTTGAGCCCGGTCCGGACGTGGACCTCCACCGACTCGTTGAACTTGGCGCTCGAGAGCTCCTTGATCAGCGCCAGCGCCTCGGCGGGCTGGTACTCGCGCTCGCGGTCCAAGCGCTGCTTGGCGTCCTCGTATGCCTTTCCGTGATGCGCCATCAGACGACCTCCACTCCCATCGACCGCGCCGTGCCGGCAATGATCTTCGCGGCCGCATCGATGTCGTTGGCGTTCAGGTCCTTCATCTTCTTCTCCGCGATCTGGCGCAGCTGATCCTGAGTGATCCTGCCCACCTTGTCGCGGTGCGGCTCGGCCGAGCCCTTCTCGAGCGAGATCGCCTGCTTGATCAGCACGGCGGCGGGCGGGCTCTTGGTGACGAACGTGAACGAGCGATCCTCGTACACGGTGATCACGACCGGGATCACCGTGCCCAGGTCGCTCTGCGTCTGGGCGTTGAACGCCTTGACGAACTCCATGATGTTGACCCCATGCTGGCCCAGCGCGGGGCCGACCGGTGGGGCAGGGCTGGCCTGGCCGCCGACGGCCTGCAGCTTGATCTGAGTTAGAACCTTCTTCGCCATTAGATCTTCTTCACCTGATCGAATGCAACTTCCACGGGAGTCTCACGCCCGAAGATAGAGACGAGCACCTTCAGACGCTGAGCGTCCTCGTTGACCTCGGAGATCTCCCCCGAGAAGTCCGACAGCGGGCCGGAGATGACCTTGATCTGCTCGCCGATTGAGAACTGGGCGCGACTGCGCGGGCGCTCGGCCGGCTCCTGGTGCAGCAGCCGATCGACCTCGGCCTGGGTCAGCGGCACGGGCTCGTTCGAGGCCCCGACGAATCCGGTCACCCCGGGCGTGCCCTTCACGAGCGTCCACGAGTCCTCGTTGAGGTCCATGTTGACCAGGACGTAACCGGGCATCGTCCGCTTCTCGACGACGACCTTCTGGTTGTCCTTCATCTCGGAGACGGACTCGGTCGGCACGACGATCCGCTTGACCGCGCGCTGCTGGCCAAGCGACACAACTCGGTGCTCGAGGTTGTGCTTGACCTTGTTCTCGTGTCCTGAATATGTGTTTACGACGTACCAGCGAAACATGTCAGCCCTTACTAGAAATGGCCCGTCAAGATGTAGTTCACCAGCTTCCCGGCCGCCCAGTCGGCGAGGGCGAGAAACACGCCCGCGACGATCACAAACCCGATCACGACCCCGGTGGCCTGCACCACCTGCTGGCGATTAGGCCACTGTACCCGTTGAAGCTCGCGCCAGCTTCCCTGCAGGAAGTTGATCAGGCGCCTGACGGGCCCGATCTTCTCCGGGCGAGCCTCGGGCGTCGCGCCACCTGGCGCCACGAGCGTCCCAGCACCACCACCTGTCCCGCCGGCGCCGTCATCTTCCGACTCCTCGGGGACATCGCCGTTGGCCTCGAGCTCGTATTCGAGCTCGTTCTCCTCGGCCTGTGGCTCCTGATCCTCGGTGAGTTCCGGCCGTCCGAGCGCCATCTGTGCCTCCGCCAGATCCACGTCCGGAGTCGCATGGCTGATCGGATTCGGCGCCTCGTCCGTCTCGTGCTGAGTCGACGGCACCGGCTGCGGGCGACGGGCCCGCCGTTCCTTGGCGCGTTTACGGTTGCGAGCCACGGAGCATCAGCGGGTCTCGCGGTGCGCGGTATGGCACCGGCACCAGCGGCAGTACTTGCGCAGCTGAAGTCGCTCCGGGTTGTTCCGCTTGCTCTTGTTCGTCTGGTAGTTCCGGCGCTTGCACTCTTCGCAGGCGAGAGTGGCGGCGATCCGGACGTCTCCACGGGCCATCTACGCGCTTCCCGTATTGGGTGATCAGGTCTCGGCCACCGACCGCGGGCGTGATAACGAACGCCGGCCGGCGCCGGGGCTGAGTGTAGCGGCAACTGGATGCCGGGCCGGTCGCGGAGGTTCGGGCGGCTCCGGCCGATGGGGCCTATTCGCCCAGTTCGACCGGCGAGAGCTCGAGGTCTAGGAACCGGTCGCCGCGCAGCACGCGCACGGGCAGCCGGCTCCCGATCGCGTCATGGGTCATCAGCCGCTGCACGTCGTCGACGCGCTCGATCAGCGTCTCGCCGAGCTGCACGATCAGGTCCTCGGGGCGCAGCCCCGCGCGCTGCGCCGGGCCGCCGGGGGTGACGTCGACGATCTCCACGCCCGACGATCGGCCCAGCTTCACGCGCGCGTGCGGGGGAAGCGGGCGCGGTCCACCCGCGATCCCGATGAAGGCGCGGCGCACGCGGCCCTCACGCATCAGCGCCCCGACGATCTGTCGCGTCGCTTCATTGATCGGCACCGCCAGACCGAGTCCCACTCCCGCAACAGCGGTGTTGATCCCGACCACCCGTGCCGCGCTGTCGACGAGCGCCCCACCCGAGTTACCGGGGTTGAGCGCCGCGTCGGTCTGGATCACATTGTCGATGTAGCGCACCGCCCGTCCCGCTCGCGCCGGCAGCGAGCGGCCGAGCGCAGAGACCACGCCCGCGGTGACCGACCCGGCGAAGCCGTTCGGATTGCCGATCGCGACGACGAGCTGGCCTACCCGCAATTTCTCCGCCTCGCCGAGCGTCGCGGCCGTGAGGGAGCCCTCGACGCGGAGGACGGCCAGGTCCGAGAGCCGGTCCAGGCCGATGACCTGGAAATTCAGTTCGCGGCCGTCGACGAACGCCGCCCGGCCAGTCCGGTGCGGACCGGCGACGACGTGTGCCGAGGTGAGCAGGAACCCGTCCGGCGTCAGCGACACGGCGCTGCCCGCCCCGGCCGGCACCTGTCCGCCGCGGCCGCGTCGCATCACCCGCAGGTTGGCGACGCTCGGCGCGAGCCGCTCGGCGACGTCGACGACCACGCGCGAGTAGGCATCGAGCGCCTCGGCCTCGCGCACCTGGGCATCCTCCAGGGCGGCGGACATCAGAACGTCACCGTGACCGCTCGCTCCTCCGTCCCGCGCACGATCGTCAGCTCGAGCTTGCCGTCCGCGCGGGCTCCGTCGAGCGCGTCGTAGAGCGTGTCGACGCGGGCGAGCTCGCGGCCGCCGGCCGCGACCAGCAGATCGCCGCGCGCGATCCCGGCGCTCGCCGCCGGGCTGTCGTCCTCCACGGCGCGCACGAGCACCCCGTCGCGTTCGGGCAGGCCGACCGCGCGGCGAAGTCGCTTCGCCACCCTGGGCGGCGCGATCGCGACCCCGAGGCGGACGCGCTTGGGCTGCTCACCCCGGCCCAGCGCCTCGACGCGGTCGCGCAGCGACTCGTCGGCCGGGATCGAGAGGATCAGGCCGCCGTCGACGCGGACCGCGTTGATGCCGAGGAGATTGCCGGCCGTGTCGATCAGCGGTCCGCCGGAGGACCCGCGTGGCAGCGGTGCGGTGTGCTCGACCGCGCCGACGATGCGGCGGCCGCGCGGACCGCGGAAGCTGCGGGCGGTGGATGAAACAAAACCGGGGGTGACGCGCAGCCCGCGGCCGCCCGGGTTGCCGAGCGCGAGCACGGCGTTGCCGAGCGCCGGGGCGTCGGCATCGGATGGCCATTTCACCGGCTCGATATCGCCGGTGTCGACCTCGATCACCGCGACGTCGAGGTCCGAGTCCGACCCGGCGACCGTTCCGGTCGCCTGCCGGCCGTCGTGGAAGGTGACGGTCGTCTCGGTGTGGCGGAGGTTGTGTGCGTTGGTGAGGACCCGGCCGGGCGCGATCACCGTGCCCGAGCCCACCCCCCAGCCGCGCCCGAGCCCGACGACCGCCGGTCCGGTGCTCTCGGCGGCGGCCTGGATGGCGCTCTGGAGCTCTTCGAGAACTGGCATGGAACTTCTCCCTGTCCGTGGGCCCGAGCGTTGACATTCTGGTCACCGCTCGCTGCCCGACTACTCACTTGCAATATGCAAGTCGCTACTCTATCAGACATGATTCACCCCGCCTTGCAGGACTCCCGTCTCCCGGATGAACCGCCAGCCGACGATCCCGCGCGCTCGGCACTGGCGGACGCGCTCGCCGCGGTCGGCGACCGCTGGACGCTCCTGCTGGTGGCCGCCCTGCTCGACGGTCCCCGCCGTTTCGGCGAGCTCCAGGAGGAGGTCGCGGGAATCGCGCCAAACGTCCTCACCCAGCGGCTGCGACAGCTCGAGCGCAACGCGCTCGTGGTCGCGCGCCCGTACTCCGAGCGCCCGCCGCGCTTCGTGTACGAGCTGAGCGCGGCAGGACGCGAGCTCGCCGGCGCGCTCCGCCTGCTCGCGGGCTGGGGTGCTCGGAACGCGGAGGACGCTGCGGCTCCCCGCCACGCGGTGTGCGGCACGCCGATGGAGGCGCGCTGGTGGTGCCCCACGTGCGAGCGCCCGGTCGGCGACGACGAGGGCGACGAGCTGCACTTCGCGTAGATGAGCGTCAGCGATGTGCGGCGGCCGCAGCCGCCGCCCACCGCAGCTGCACTATGGGGTACCGACCGCCGTGCCGTCGAACTGGCACGTCGAGCCGGCAGAGTTGAACCGGTAGTCGACGGTCACGACGTTGCCGGCCGAGTTCGAATACACGATCTGCCCGATCGTGAAGCCGAGGCCAAGCGCGCCGTTGCCCGTGTCGACCTGCCCGGCGGGCGACATGATCGTTGCCGGGGTCCCGCTCAGCTGGACGGCGTCGTTCGACGCCTTTCCGGAAGGCGCCCCGCCCCGGGTGATCCCGCTATAGGACGACCTCTGCGTTCGGTACACCGCTGAACGCCTTGACCGTCAGGCCGTTGTTGGCGCCCGTGACGCACGAAGCGGTCAGGCTGAGGCCGTCGAAGTCGTTGAGCACCGTCGACTGTGCCGTGCCTGAGTAGTTGAACGAATTCAGGCTCATACCGTCGACGTTCGTCGCATTCGTGGCGTTCGTCGCATTCGTGGCGTTCGGTCGGCATTCGTGGCATTCGTCGCGTTGGTCGCAGTGGTCGCCGTGTTTGCGCTCGTGGCGTGGTCGGCGTTCGCCGCCTTTGGCACCTTGCCCAGCTTGGACAGATTGACTTGCGTACCGGTGATCGAATGCTTCTTGAGGCGGTTGGCCGACAGGGAGCCCTTCTTTATGAGCTTGTCGCCTGACACGAGCTTCGAGGCGGCGATGGCCGTCCCTCCGCTCGCGACGACCAACGCTGTGACGGCAATCGCCGTTGCCGGAGACGGCTTTCGTACCCTCATGTGCATACCCCTTCGTGGTGGATCCAGGCCGCCTAGTCGGGCCCCTGAGGGGCGAGCCTATTCGAAGTGCTCCCCGCCAGAAGTTCGTTCATGATCAGGCGGCGAGCGCGAGTGGTGGCGAGAGGAACTACGGCGGCGACTACGAACCCGCCGCGCACCCCCGCCGACCGTGGTCGACCGGGAATGGCAGGTCGGCCACGAGCGCGGTCTCGAGGTAGTCGTCCGACATCCGGGACCCCGAGCCGGGGCCCAGCGCAATGCCGACCGCACGCAGCGAGGCGCGCGGGCCGTCGGGGACGACCCATGGCGCCAGCGCGAGGAAGTCGGGCTTGCGGCCGGCGTAGCGGCGGAACTGCGCCTGGTCCTCGCTCGGGATGAACTTCGAGTTGCCGATGTAGTGGCAGCCGCGGCCATGCAGGCCACGTTGGGTGATCGCGCTCTGGCCGTCGAATGTGAGGTCGGCGAGATTGCCGACCATCATCGCGGTCACGTTGTAATCGAAGCCCACCGAGGCGTCGGACACCGTCCGGTAGGTCGAGCCCATCCACGAGAGCGGCTGCCACTTCTCGATCCCGTCGCCGTCGGGGCCGGTCCACGCCCCCGGGTTGGCCTCGTCCTGGATCACCAGGTTGGCGCCGAGCCGCGACAGGCAGCGCATGTAGTAGAGCGCGGCATCGGTGCACGGATCCACCCCGGACGGCAAAGAGCCCCACGTGAACGCCGGCAAGCGAGGTGGCGAAGCCGATCCGGGCCCGCGTTCCCGGCAGCCGGTACGGGCGCAGGTTGCGCACCGCAGCCGGCCCCGACGACGGCCCGGCGGTGAACCCGAGCGCGAGCTCGAGCGAGGTCAGCGGCACCTTCAGGTTCGACGCCACGACGTTGCGCATCACGTCAGGGCCGGAGCGGCGGACATCGTGCGGACCCCACATGAACACGTGGTTGTAGACGTGCGGCGAGGTCGCGACGTACACCGAGGCTGGACGCGGATGCAGGTCGGGATCGGCGAAGGTGGTCACGTCGACTGGACGCGAGGACTGGATGAACGGGGTCACGTCGCCCGATCCGATCATGTAGATCCGGTAGCGCTTGGCCAGCGCCGAGAACGTGCCCATGAAGCCGCGCACGATCGTGTCGGTCCCGGCGACAAACGCCTGGCCGAGACCGCCGACCGACCCGAACCGCGTCTTGTAGGCGGCGAGCTGACGGGCGTAGGCCGCGTCGAGCAGCGCGAGCGCGCCGATCGAGCCGCACGGCTGGCCCGCGCCCAACCGGGAGCAGGCCGGTCCGTCCGGCTGCGTGAACAGGCTGCGGGCGAGCGCGCCGCGGGAGCCGATGCCCAGCGTCGCGAGCCCGATGTCCTCGTTGAACACGACCACGTTCGGCCGGCCGTGGGCGAGGTGCCCAAGCACGTAGCGCCGCAGCATGCACTCGATCTTGGTCCGGAATGAGGCGTAGCTGGCGACGTTGTGCGCCTGCTGCTTGTACTGCATCGCGAACACCCTCGGGGCACGCGCGCGCGGGTCGAGCGAGAGGATCGCCGAATGCGAGCGGTGGGCGTAGAAGCCGGCGCACGAGCGAGCCGCCGCGGGCGAGGAAACGGCAGCGGACAGGAGCGTTCCCACCCCCAGGAGCAGCACAAGGCGACGGATCACCGGACTGCAAGCCTGGCAGATCGTCGCCAGAATGTCCCGCCATGCCCACCACCAACGACCGCCGCATAAGCCGCCGCACGCTGATCGGGTCAGGCGCCGCCGCGGCAGGGGCCGCCGCGCTCCCCGCCACCGCTGCCGCCGCCAAACGCCACCCAAAGCCCAAACCCCACCGGGCCGACGTGTCATCGTCGGCGCCGGACTCAGTCGGACTCACCGCGGCGCGCAACGTCGTCAAGGCGGGCCGCTCCGCGATCGTGCTCGAGGCCCGCGACCGCGTCGGCGGGCGCACGCTCAACCACCCGCTCGCCCCCGGCAAGGTCGTGGAGGTCGGCGGTCAGTGGATCGGCCCGACCCAAGACCACCTCGCCGCGCTCGCAAAGGAGCTCGGCGTGGGGACGTTCAAGACCTACAACAACGGCAACTACCTGTTCTATGAGAACGGCAAGCTCACGCCGTACTCGCCCAAGGGCCCGTTCGGCGCCATCCCGCCCGACATCACCGCCGACGTCCAGCTCGCCAAAGTGCTGGCGAAGATCGACTCGATGGCCAAGACAGTTCCGCTCGAGGCGCCGTGGACGGCCGCCAACGCCTACGACTGGGACAGCCAGACGTTCGAGACGTTCAAGCGGTCAAACACGCTCGGCAGCGGCGCCAGCGAGCCTGATCGACCTCGGGATCGAGGCGGTGTTCGCGTGCGAGCCGCGTGACATCTCGCTCCTACACGTCCTCTTCTACATCCACTCGGCCGGCAACTCGACGACCCCCGGCACCTTCGAGCGGTTGATCAACACCGCCGGCGGCGCGCAGGACAGCCGCTTCGTCGGCGGCTCGCAGCTGGTCTCGATCCGTGCCGCCCAGCAGCTCGGCAACCGCGTGCTGCTGAACCAGCCGGTCAGCCGCATCAGCGCAGGACTCGAGCGGCGTCAGCGTGCAGACCGATCACCTGACCGTCCACGGTAAGCAGGTGATCGTCACCGGGCCGCCCTCGCTGACCGCGTTGATCGACTACGAGCCGATCCTGCCGGCGCTCCGCGCGCAGCTGCTGCAGCGCTTCCCGCAGGGGTCGGCGATCAAGATCGAGGCGGTCTACCCGCGTCCGTTCTGGCGATCGGAGGGCCTCGCGGGGCAGGTCACGAGCGACACCGGCCCGATCAAGCTCACCTTCGACAACTCGCCCCCGGACGGGAGCCCGGGCGTGCTGCTGGGGTTCGTCGAGGGCCACGCGGCGCGCGTCTTCAGCACGCTGTCGGCGGCCGAGCGACGCTCGCGGGCGCTCGCCTGCTTCGTGCGCTACTTCGGCAAGCGGGCCGCGCACCCGACCGGCTACATCGAGATGAACTGGTCCGCCGAGCGCTGGACCCGCGGCTGCTACGTCGGCTACACGCCCCCCGGCGTGCTGACCGACTACGGCCCGTGGATCCGCAGACCGATCGGCCGGATCCACTGGGCCGGCGCTGAGACCTCGGACTACTGGAACGGCTACATGGACGGTGCCGTGCGCTCCGGCCAGCGCGCCGCCCACGAGGTGCTGGCCGAGATCTAGCGTCGGCGTGGTCATGGGGCGACTTGTGCACGGCTCCGGGCTTCCGGAGAGAATGCAACCATGGTTCGCCTCCTCGGGGTGGTGGTGTCGATCGGTCTTGCCGACTCGCTGAACCCGACCACGATCGCGCCGGCGCTCTATCTCGCCTCGGGCAAGCATGCGCGCAAGCAGGTGACCGAGTTCACACTCGGGGTGTTCTTCGTGTACCTGCTCGGCGGGACGGTGATCGCGCTGGGGCCCGGCCAGCTGTTGCTCGCGCTCGTGCCGCATCCCGACTCTGAGGACAAGCACGTGATCGAGATCATCGCCGGGGTGGCGATGCTGGTCGCCGCCGCGCTGCTGTGGATCCACCGCGATCGACTGGCAGACCGCAAGCTCCCGAAGGTCGATCCCGAGGGAAAGTCGAGCGCAATCCTCGGCGCCACGATCAGCGCGGTCGAGCTGCCGACCGCGTTCCCCTACTTCGCGGCGATCGCGGCGATCGTCGGCTCCGGGCTCAACCCGGCCAAGCAGTTCTCCCTCCTCGTGGTCTTCAACGTCTGCTTCATCCTGCCGCTGGTCGGGATCGGCGCGACCCTGTGGTTCGCAGGCAGCCACGCCAAGCCGCTGCTGAGCATCGGCCGCAACTTCCTCGAGCGCAACTGGCCGGTGATCCTGGCCAGCCTCGCGTTGATCGCGGGGCTGTTCGTGATCACGCTCGGTGCGACCGGCTTCGCGGCTCACAGCCACAGCCGGTTCGGACGATTTCTCAGGCGCTTCAGGCACTTTCTGCATCCGTAGGGCATATCCTTAACGATGTGTCGACTGCGGCATCCGAGGCAGGGCGGATGGACGCTGGGCTGCTCTTCAGGCTTCTGGACGGGCGCTACCGCGACCTGCGCGAGCAGATCCGCGAGGTCAACCGGCAACCGGACCCGAGCCCCGCCTGATGCCGGCGATCGACCAGTCGAGTATCGAGCGCCTCCACAGCGTGCTCGGCGACGATCTGCCCGAGATCATCGCCGAGATCGCCGAGAGCATGCGCGAATCAACCGACGGGGTCGAGACCGCGATCGCCGCCCGCGATCTCGCGCAGACCGCCCTCGTCGCTCACCGCTGTCGCAACGACGCACTGATGGTCGGCGCGCGGCTTATGCTCGAGCCACTCCAGCGGCTCGAGGAGGCCGCCCGCGCGGGCGACCTCGAGGGGGCAAGGACCGCCGCGATCGAGGTTTCTGACGGACTGCCGGAGACATTGCAGGCGCTCGAGCAGGTCGCCGCGCGCTGAGGGCGGCTCAGACCGGCACCTCGGCCCACACGTGGCTGCTGCTCGCCCCCGCTCCCCAGCGCAGCGCGAGCGAGTCGACGAGCCTCAGCCCGTAGCCGCCGAAGCCGGGGACCACGCGATCGCGAACGACGATCGGCGCGTCCGTGCCCTCGTCAAGGACGTCGATCCGGATCCGATCCGGGAGGAATGCGATCCGCAGCTCGATCTCCCCTATGCCGTGCAGGTAGGCGTTGTTGACCAACTCCGCCAGCACCGTCTTGGCGTCGGCGAGTGCGAGCGGCCGAAGGCGTCCGCCCGCGTGATCCTCGAGTGCCCGCCGCGCCACCGCTCCACAGCTCGGGTCTCGGGGGAGGCGAACGGAAACGCGACTGGCAGTCATGTGCATGCAGACAAACCTCAACCGCCGGCGGGCCCTACCTCCGCCAGCTGTGTCCTGAAAGGTACTTCAGCAATGGCCGTTTCGGCAACCGCGGTTTCGGAAAGACCATTCGTTATGGAAGAACGAGAAGCCTTCGTTGAGGCACTCGGACGCCTCGACGCCACACTGGACGAGAACACCTCGCGGGCCGCCTGCATGAAGCAGCGGATCGCGATGCTGCAGGAGGCCTGCGAGACCGGTCAGCCGCTGCACGAGTTCGCCGCGACCGAGCGAGCCCCGCTGCTCGTGCACCTGCTCACCCAGAGTGCTGAGGCGCTTGACCGGGTCGGCTCGCACGTGCGCCGCACCGAGGCGCGCGTGCTGCACCGCGAGGGCATGACGATGGAACAGATCGCCAGGCTTTTCGGCGTCAGCCGTCAGCGCGTTTCTGTGCTACTTCGCGGATAAGGCGGCGCATCCCGCGCAGCCAGCGCTCGTTCTGCGTGGCCTTCACGGCCATGTAGTCCGCGACGACCGGATGGGGCAGGATCAGGAAGCGCTCCTCGCGGATCCCGGCCACCACCGTCTCGGCCACGTCCTCTGGCTCGAGCAGCCCCTCGGCCAGCAGAGGCGCGGCACCGACCGGGTCCTCGAGCGCGAGGTCGAGCATCGGCGTTCGCACGCCCTGCGGGCACAGGCACGAGACCCTGATGCCGGCGTCGCCGTAGTTGATCGAGATCCACTCCGCCACGGCGACGGCCGCGTGCTTGGTCGCCGAGTAGGCGAGCGCCGAGACCTGGGTCAGCAGACCTGCCGCCGAGGCGGTGCTGCACAGATAGCCCTCGCCCCGGGCGACCATCTCGGGGAGCAGCGCGCGGGCGGCCCACACGTGAGCCATGACGTTGACCTCCCAGGTCAGCTGCCACTCGTCGTTGGGCGCCTCGGGGCCGCCGCCAGGACCGGGGACGCCCGCGTTGGAGAAGAACAGGTCGATCGGCCCATTCGCCTCCTTCGCCCGTTCGATCAGGGCCTGGATCTGCTCCTCGCTGCTGACGTCGGTCGCCACAGCGAGACCGCCGATCTCGCCGGCCACCGCCTCGGCAGCGGCCGCGTTCAGATCGGCCACGACGACGGCGCGAGCACCCTCGGCGGCGAACCGGCGGGCCAGCCCGCGGCCGATCCCGCTACCGGCCCCGGTGACCACCACGTGTCGGTCGGCGAGCTCCACGGCGCGCCACCCTAGTCGAAGTTGAAGCCGATTTCAACTAGGTGTAGATTGGGCTCCTTGGCGTCCCGCGAAGCACTCCCATCCAGGACCGGACGCGCTCCCACCAGCGAGCGCGGCAACCGAACGAGGCGGGAGCTCGTGCGCGCCGCGCGGACGGTGTTTGAGCGCGATGGCTTCATCGACGCGCGGATCATCGACATCACCGCCGAGGCGCGCGTCGCCGCCGGCTCGTTCTACACCTACTTCAGGCGCAAGGAGGACGCCTTCGCCGCCGTGATGGAGGAGGTCAGCGAGGAGATGCTGCAACCGCGGCTCCGCGATGTCGCGGCTCGCGACGATCCGGTCGCCATGATCGAAGCGACGAACCGCGCCTACCTCGTCGCCTACCGGCGCAACGCGAAGCTGATGGGCCTGATGGAGCAGGTGGCTCAGGTCGATCCGGATTTCCACCGGCTGCGGCTGCAGCGAGCCCGCGCCTTCGCCGGACGCAACGCCCAGGCGCTCCGGCGCCTGCAGGAGCGCGGGATCGCCGACCGCGATCTCGACCCCCGGCTGGCCGCCAACGCGCTCAGCGCGATGGTCAGCCGCACGGCCTACCTCAGATACGTCGAGGGAGTCGGCAACGACTCTCTCGAGTCGCTCGTGCAGACGCTCACCCGCCTGTGGGTTGGCGCGCTCGGAATACCAAGGAGATGAAGCAGATGGAGTTTGCGTTCAGCGATCGATGCCAGGAGCTGCGTGAGCGGCTGCTCAAGTTCATGGACGACCACGTCTATCCGTCCGAACAGATCTACGACGCCCAGCTCGTCGCATCGGGCAACCCCCATTCCCACCCGCCGGTGATGGAGGAGCTCAAGGAACACGCCCGTGCGGCGGGTCTGTGGAACCTGTTCCTGCCCCACGAGGAGGACGGCTCGGCGGCGCTGTCCAACACCGACTACGCGCCGCTGGCGGAGATCATGGGCCGCAGCCACATCGCTTCGGAGGCGTGCAACTGCTCGGCGCCAGACACCGGGAATATGGAGGTCCTCACCGTGTTCGGCTCGCGCGAGCAGAAGGACCGCTGGCTGGTGCCGCTGCTCGAGGGTGAGATCCGCTCCGCATTCGCGATGACCGAGCCCGACGTGGCCAGTTCGGATGCGACCAACGTCGAGATGCGGATCGAGCGCGATGGTGATGAGTACGTGCTCAACGGGCGCAAGTGGTGGACCTCCGGCGCGATGAGCGACCGCTGCAAGATCTTCATCGTGATGGGAAAGACCGACCCGGACGGACCGACCTACCGGCAGCAGTCGATGATCCTCGTCGAGCCGAGCACCCCCGGGGTGACGATCGTCCGCAACCTCCCCGTGTTCGGGTATGTCGACCAGGAGGGCCACGCCGAGGTCACGTTCGAGAACGTGCGCGTGCCGGCCTCGAACCTGATCGCGAACGAGGGTGACGGCTTTCTGATCTCGCAGGCCCGCCTCGGCCCGGGCCGCATCCACCACTGCATGCGGGCGATCGGCGCGGCCGAGCGCGCGCTCGAGCTGATGTGCGCCCGCGCCGGTTCGCGGGTCACCTTCGGCAAGCCGGTCGCGACCCGGGCCAACGTCCAGGACTGGATCGCCGAGTCGCGGATCGAGATCGAGATGGCGCGCCTGCTCACGCTGAAGGCGGCATGGTTGATGGACACGGTCGGCAACAAGCACGCCCGCACGGAGATCGCCGCGATCAAGGTCGCGGCCCCCAATGTCGCGCTGCGCGTCGTCGATCGCGCGATCCAGGTCCACGGTGGCGCAGGCGTCTCCGACGACTTCCCGCTCGCCACGATGTACGCCCACCTGCGAACGCTGCGGCTCGCCGACGGACCAGACGAGATCCACAAGCGCACAATCGCCCGCCACGAGCTGAAGGATGCATTAGCCTCCCAGTCGCGATGAGGAACCGGGGCCGACTAGCGGCGGTCGTCGCGATCTCGACGGCCGTCTGGTGCCTGACGGCCGCCGGGGCAACGGCAAAGACGCTGTGCGTGAACGATCCGGCCTGCGTCACGGGCGGAGGCACGGCTGAAGACACGATTGCCGATGCGCTCAACGCAGCCACGAGCGCCCACAGCACCGACCCCACGAACGCGGTCAAGATCGGGCCCGGCACCTACGTGGGCGCCTACGCGTTCAGCGACAGCAACCAGGTCACGATCGAGGGCGCCGGCGAGGGCAGGACCGTGCTGCAGTTCGGTGGGATCATCGACATCGGTCTGTATCTGAACGGGAACTCAGCCGACTCGGTCTCGGGCCTTTCGATCGTCGCCGCGAGCGGCACGTCGCCGGCGGCCGCAGGGATCCAGATCGAGGGCGGTCAGCTCGACCACGTCGCCGTCGACATGACCGCGGACGGATCTCAGGCGGAGGGAGTGACGATGGGTGCGGGCCTACTCACCAACAGCAGCGTGACGGTGGAGAACGCGCCAGGGGCGACCGCCGTCCTCTCGTTCGGGACATCGGTGCTCGCCGACGACACGCTGAGCGGCGGCGTCGGGTACTCGAACGGCAGCGGCACCTCGGTCCTCACTCGAACCCGGATCACCGCCGGCACCGACGGGATCCTCTGCCATGTCACGTGCGTGGCGAGCTCGTCGCTGATCGAGATGCGGCCCGGGGCCGACGCCGGTCTGCTCGCGACCGGGTTCTCCAGCTCATGCGGATCGGTGACGGCGTCCAACCTGACGATCGTCGGAGCCCCGCTCGTGGCCGCCGGCTCGCGCTGCACCGCGCCCGGAAAGACGGCATCGCTGACGATCGACTCCTCCGTACTCAGCGGCGCGACCCACGCGCTCGAGGCCGAGGCCGACAAGTCAAACGCAACCGCAACCGTCGCGGCGACCTACGACGACTACGACCCGGCGACCGACGTGCTGGCGGGGCCCGGGTCACTCACGATCTCGGCCCCCGGTACCGGCTCGGTCAACGCCAACCCGAGGTTCCTGAATCCCGCCCACGGCGACTACAGGATCCCGTTCAACTCGCCGCTCGTCGACGCCGGCAACCCCGCCGGACCCGGTTTCCTTGACACGGATCTGGCCGGGATGCCCAGGGTCGTCCACGGGCGCATGGACATCGGCGCCTACGAATACCAGCGCCTCCCGCCGACGGCCGCGATCGCGCTGCATCCAGCATCGGTGCCGGCGGGAGACCCGGTCCACTTCGACGGCCGCTCGTCGCACGATCCCGACCCCGGCGAGGCGATCAGCTACGCATGGTCGTTCGGCGATGGAGCCACAGCAACCGGCCCGACGCCGGTCCACTCATACCCGACTCCGGGCACCCGCACGGTCCGCCTCACGGTCACAGACCCGACCGGGCTGAGCTCGATCGCCAGCGTGAAGGTCACCGTGACGCCGGCCCCCAGACCGGTCGTCAGCCACCTCCACGAGTCCACGAGCCGGTGGCGGGCCGGGAACCGGGCCGCCCACCTGACGCGGCGAGCCAAGCCGCCGGTCGGCACGACGTTCAGCTTCCGGCTCAACGTCAACGCCAAGGCGCGGCTGACCTTCCGGCGGCTCTCGAGCGGCCGGACCGCCGGCACGCTCTCGTTCTCAGCCCACGCCGGCACCGATCGGTTGATCTTCGACGGCCGCCTGCGCCGGGGCGTCGAGCTGACGGCCGGGCGCTACTCGGTCACGATCGTGGCGCGGAACAGGTCGGGTAGGAAGTCCGCACCGCGCTCGGTGAAGTTCACCATCGTCAGCTGAGATTCCCGGACCGGTTGGTCGGCTTTCTACGGAACGACCGGTCGCCCACATAGCCGATTTACCCTGGAATGGGCAAGAAAGCTCGACCCGGGGCCGGGGCGCCCAGCCGGCGCGTGCGGATTTGGGTAGCCGCGGCATGCGCGGTCCTGATCATCGGTACGGTCGTCTCGCTCGCGATTTCGCTGCTCTGGTACCACAACCAGGAGAACGCCGGGCGGCAGAGCTTCGTGGCAACCACCGGAGACGTATCGACGGCGCTCGGAACCGAGTTGCGCCGTGAGGCGGACTTCGTGTCCACGCTGCGCGCCGTCTTCACAATGGAGCCTCGTGTGGGCAGCTCCCGTTTTGTGCGGTGGTTCGACGCGCTCCAGGGTCGCGCGCGGCTGAGCGGCACGCTCGGCACCGTCGTGATCAGGTCGATTCGCCGTAGCCATCTGCGGGGGTTCCAGCTTGCGCGCAACGCCGACCCCAACTTCCGGGCCCTGATGGAAGGCGAGGATCGCGTGATCGGTCCGACGCCCGGACATTCTCGGTCCTGCATCCTCACCGCAGCCGCATCGCTTCTACCCGCGGCGAACCTCGCATCCGCGGTGCAGGACGACTGGTGCGATCCCCGCAGCCCGGTGATCGGATCCGGAGCCGACGAGCTCCGTGTGGCCACCGATACCGGTCGATTCCCGGCGGCTCCTGCCACTGCTTATGGAACTCCGGTTGCCTTTCTCGAGGCAGCGTTCTACCGCCCGGGTGCGCGGCTCGACACCGTCGCCGAGCGGCGGCGAGCGGTCGGCGGGTGGATCGCCACCTCGTTCAACGCCGACTCGTTGCTCGCCTCATCCGTCGCGCAGCATCGAGGTCTCGAGGTCAGCCTCTACCACTCCAACCCAGGTGAGCGCCCAGAGCTCATCGGCGTGGTCGGAAACCAAGCCGCGAAGGGCGCCTTCACGCACACCGACCACCTGAGCGCCGGCGGAAGCTGGACGGTCGCCTACCGAGGAAGGCCATACGCGGATGCCGTGTCGCCGGTACTCCAGGGCGTGCTCATATTCGCGGCCGGCACCGGCGTGAGCCTCCTGCTCGCGATCCTGATCATCGTCCTTGCCACGGATCGCACGCGCGCCCTCAGGCTCGCGGACGAGAAGGCCGACGAGCTGACGTACACCACCCTTCACGACCCGCTCACCGACCTTCCAAACCGCGCGCTCGCGCTCGATCGGGCGGCACAGATGCTCGCGCGCGCGCCTGGCACCCCTTATCCCGTAGCGGCGCTGCACATCGACATCGACAACCTGGGTCAGATCAACGACGTGTTCGGCCACGCCGTCGGGGACGACTGCGTGAGGATGGTGGCGGACCGGATCCGCGGCGCCCTGCGCGAGAGCGACACGGCGGCCCGCGTCGACGGCGACGAGTTCGTCGTCCTGATCGACTGCGCGGCGCTGGTCGAGGGCCCCGAGCTCGTTGCGGAGCGGCTGCTCGAGGTGGTCCGCGAGCCATTCCAGACCGGTGGCGAGTCGGGGCGGTCCCTGCAACTCGGCGTCAGCATCGGAATGGCCCAGGGCATCGAGCTGTCGGCGGAGACGCTGCTCGGGAACGCCAAATTGGCAATGGCCGCCGCAAAATCTGACGGGAACAACCGTTGGGTCGAGTTCGACGCGGGGATGCACGTCGCGGCCAACGACCGGGTGGGTATCGAGCTCGACCTCGCCGATGCGCTCGAGACCGACCAGCTGTTCCTCGTCTACCAGCCTCTCGTGGACCTGCGCGACGAGCGGCCGAAGGGCGTCGAGGCGCTGTTGCGCTGGCGCCATCCAGAGCGAGGCGTGATCGGCCCGGCCGACTTCATCCCGATCGCCGAGAAGACCGGGATGATCGTGCCGATCGGCAGGTGGGTGCTGCGGGCGGCCTGCGCTCAGGCGGCGGCGTGGAGCGCCGCCGGCCACGCCCTCGGCATGTCTGTGAACGTCTCCGTGCGCCAGCTCGAGCGCGACGAGCTGATCGACGACGTCCTTGACGCGCTCGCAGGCAGCGGCCTCGAGCCGGCTTCGCTGACGCTCGAGATCACCGAGAGCGCATTGATGCATGATCCGGGCTCCGTGGTGCGGCGACTGCGGGCGCTCAAGAAGCTCGGCGTCCGGCTCTCGATCGACGACTTCGGCACCGGCTACAGCTCGCTCGCCTACGTACGCCGCTTCCCCGTCGACCAGCTCAAGATCGACCGTTCGTTCATCAGCGGCGGTGGCGACTCGAGGCGCTCGGCCACGCTCGTCCAGATGCTCGTGGCGCTGGGCAAGAAGCTCGGGCTCGAGACGCTGGCCGAGGGAATCGAGACCAGCGGCCAGCTGGCCGAACTGCGAACGCTGGGCTGTGAATCCGGCCAGGGCTTCCTGTTCTCACGGCCGCTCGAAGCCGACGCGGTGATCAAGTTCGTAAGCGCTGGCCACACCGGCCGACTGCTTCACCACCATCACCACTAGGCGCTACGGCGACGGTCGCCGGGTGGCCCGCCGGCGCTCCGAGCGGGCCATCAGCACGACCGTGGCGATCACCATCACGACCGGTCCGCCGAACAGCGGCAGGTCGACGAGCAGATGCGAGGCGCAGGCGAGGACCGGGGTCATCGTCCCGCTCCCGCCGGCGCCGGCGCGACCCGCAGCCGCCGGCTGCGTGCGGCTCTCGTGTCAGGCGGCGGCGTCTCCGAGACCCGCACGGCGACGCGATTGAGCCCCCAGCCGATGATCCCCAGCAGCACGGCGATGATCACGAGCACCGTGCTCGTGCCGGCGCTCCACAGCCACCCCGGCACGTCACGCTTGCGCTCGCGCTGCATCAGCGTGGTGTCGCTGACGAACGCCCGCGTGACCTGCGTCCGGGCCGGGATCCCGGCTGCGGGGATCGCCGGGTCGGCCGGCATGTAGACCGGCACGTCGGCCCGGACCCGTCCCTGCTGGATCCGGATCAGCGTCTTCCACGACCCCGACAGCGGCAGCGGCTTCACGGTTCGGTACACGCCCGGCCCGATGCGCCGCATGATGCCGACGACGCTCCGCGCATGACCCTGCCACGAGAGCTGCTGGACGTAGTCCGGCCGGCTGACCACCGAGGCCGGACGGATCGTCACCGTCGCGCCGGCGGAGCCCGAGCTCGCGGACCGATCGAGCGCGACGGTCGCCGTCGCGCCGCGCGGCGGATGCGTGGGCAGGCAGAAGGCGAGCACGGCGGCCAGCCCCACGGCCCCGATCGCCCCGACCACCCACGGCCGCGATCCGAGCCGCATGCCGCGGCCGGGAGCGAGCGACGCCGCGACGAAGGCGCCGACCAGCGCGCCGCAGACGCCGGCCACGACGCCGATCGCGATCGCCGAGGGCACGAAGTGCGTCGGCCAGGGGATCGGCATCCACACGTGCGTCCAGCCCCACTCGCCGACCGTCCCGAGCGTGCCGACGAGCACGCCGGACAGGACCGCGAACGCTCCGAGGCGCCGCGGGGCGATCAGCAGCGCCGCGAGCTCCACGCACAGCGCCGCCGGCAGATAGGTGGAGAAGTGCGGCGTCGACTGACCCACGATCACCGCGACGAACACGACGAAGCCGATGCTGATCGCGATGTTCACCGCGGCCGCCGCCAGCGCACCTCCGCGGCCCACCACCGCGCGGCCGAACACGAGCGCCAGAGCGGCCGTGAAGGCGAGCAGCGCGGGCTGGAAGAGCAGGTTGTACTGGGGCACGCCGAACCCGAACTCGGCCTGGTAGATCGTCAGCCCGGCGAGCACGCCGCCGGCGCCGGTGACGGCCAGCGCCCACGCGCCGGCCCGGGGAATGAGCCCGGGCGCGGTCGGCTGCCCGGTCGCCGCCGGAGCGCCCCGGGCCGCGCGGCCCTCGCACAGCAGGCCGAGGATCGTCGGGATCATCAGCTGGCCGCCGGTGAGCATGATCAGGTGCGTCGGTCCCCACAGCGTCACGTCCTGGCCGAAGGTGGCGTGCCAGATGTCATCGAGGGGGAAGCCGATCAGCGCGAACGCGCCGCACGCTGTCATCACCAGCCCGCTCGTCGGGACCGTCCATGTCTCGGTCAGGCGGACGCCGGTCCGCTGCGCGTCGTTGCCGCGGGACATCACGAGGGCGAGCCAGCCGGCGGCGAAGATCCCGAACAGGCCGATCAGGATCGGGTAGTGAGCCGGGGTGCCGAACGGGCCCGGGTCGCGGCCCCGGTCGATGTGGACCGAGACGTCCCAGTAGAAGCCGGCGCCGGCCAGGACGAGCGATCCGGTCGCCAGCGCGACCGGCAGCGCCGCCCAGTTCGGCACACGCAGCAGCCACGCGAACGGCGCGGCGATCGTGTCGAGCAGCGGCATCCGGTTGTCCCGGTAGCGCAGTCCGATGATGAGCAGTGCGGCGGTCAACAGCATCCCCGCGGCCGTCGCGCCGATCACCTGGGACAGGGGCGCGCCTCCTGCGGGGGGCGCGCCGGTTGCTGCGGCGAGGATCATGCTGCCACCTCGATTCGGTCGGGCTCGGGTTGGCGGACGGGTTCGAGCACGTACTCGTCCACGTTGACTCTGCGCAGCGAACGCCAGAACTCCGACGAGCGGCCGGGGTAAAGCGTCCGGTTGACGCCCTCGTCGTCCAGGTACCAGCTGTTACAGCCGCCGGTCAGCCACACGGTGCGCCGCATGCGCTGCTGCACCCAGGCGTTGTAGTCAGCCTGCGCGCCACGGGTCGGCTCGATCGTGGCGGCGCCACGTTCGGAGAGCGTGCGGAGCATCTCGAGCACGTAGTGGATCTGCGCCTCGATCATGTAGACCTGCGAGGTGCTGCCCGTCCCCGTGTTCGGGCCGGACAGCAGCGCCAGGTTGGGAAAGCCGGTGATCGTCGTGCCACGATGCGCCTCGATGCCGCCGGCCCACGCCTCGGTCAGGGTGAGGCCGCCCCGGCCGCGGATGTCGAGGTGGGCGAACACCTCCTCGATCCGGAAGCCGGTCCCGCACACGAGCACGTCGACCTCGTGCTCGGTGCCGTCGCGGGCGATCACGGTGGTGCCGTCGATCCGGTCGATGCCCGCGCTCTGCACGGTCACGTTCTCGCGCGCGAGCGCGGGGTAGTAGTCGTTGGAGGGCAGGATCCGTTTGCACCCGAGCCGGTAGCTCGGCGTCAGCTTCTCGCGCAGCTGTGGATCCCTGATCGCCCTGCGCATGTGCCGGCGCGACCACGCCTCACCGATCTTCAGCAGGCGGGGGTAGCGCGTGATCGCGATCCCGACGGACTCGGTGATCGCGAAGATCGCCCCGCGCAGCAGCTTCTGCGTGATCGGGAGCCGCGCGTACAGCCTCTTCTCCGCGCGCGTGATCCGCCGGTCGAGCTTGGGCACGACCCACGGCGGCGTGCGCTGGAACACCGTGACCTGGCTCGCGTCCCGAGCCACCTGCGGGATCAACTGGATCGCGCTCGCGCCGGTCCCGATCACGCCCACGCGCCTGCCCGCGAGCGGGACTTCGTGGTCCCACTGGGCAGAGTGGAACAGCGCCCCCTGATAATCCTCGAGCCCGGGGATGTCCGGGTAGACGGGCCGGTTGAGCCCGCCGAAGCCGCCGACGACGAAGTCCGCGGTAAGCGCCGGCTCGCCGCCGACGAGCACCGTCCACCGCTGCCGCTCCTCGTCCCAGTGCGCGCCGGTCACCTCGGCGCCGAAGCGCAGGTGGTCGCGCACACCGAAGCGGTCGGCGCAGTCCTCGAGGTAGGCTCGGATCTCACCGCTGCGCGCGTACAGGTGCGACCAGTTGGGGTTGGGTGCGAACGAGTACGAGTAGAGCGGCGTCGGCACATCGCAGGCGCAGCCCGGATAGTGGTTGTCACGCCACGTCCCGCCGAGCTCGCTCGACCGCTCGAGCACCACGAAGTCGTCGATCCCGGCGCGCTTGCACTCGATCGCCATCCCCAGGCCGGCGAAACCGGAACCGGTGATGGCCACCCGCTTGTGGGGCAGCATCAGACGAGCTCCTTCTCACGCTCGGGTGTCTGCTGGGCAATGGCGACGGCCCGATCCATCCTTCTGCTGCGACGGATGTAGCGCTCGGTGAGCGGTTGCATCCAGCCGCGCGAGGCGAGGGCGAGTCCCACGTACCGCGGCGCCCACACCCGGTCACGCCGTCCGTGAATCCCGAGCTCGATCGCCGTCACGGCATGCTCCACCGACGCGGGTCGGCGGACGAACCCCGGGAGCAGGCCGAGCGCGACCTGCGTCGACTCGTGCGCAACGGCATCGCGCACCATGTCGGTGTCGATGAATCCGAAGTAGGCGCAGCCGACACCGACCCCACGCGAGGCGACCTCGGCCCGAAGGCTGTTCGAGAGCCCCTCGACCCCGGCCTTCGACGCCGCGTAGCTGGTCATCAGCGGCGCGTGCGAGGCGGCGGCCAGCGAGGCGACGTTGAGCAGGTAGCCGTTCGACCGCAGCAGATGCGGGAGGACGAGGTGATCGGTGCGCAGAGCGCCCATCAGGTTGATCTCGAGTTCGCGCTCGAGCACCTCGAGCGGCGTCGTCTCGAACGCCCCCACGTAGTGGACGCCGGCGTTGGCGACGGCGATGTCGAGGCCGCCGAAGCGCTCGACGGCCTGCTCCACCGCCTCCCTGAGCGCCTCGATGTCGGTCACGTCGGCCTCGAAGAAGGCAGCACGATCGCTGCCGAGCTCCTCCACGCGCCGCTCGAGCAGCTCGGGTTCGAGGCCGACCAGCACGACCGTCGCACCCTTGGCGTGCAGGCGCCCCGCCGTCGCGGCCCCGATGCCTCGAGCGGCACCTGTGATCAGCGCCACCTTGCCGCTTGCCCAACTGGTTTCCATGCGCGTCTCCCGTACGTTGCTTGGATGTCACAGCTGTGTAGCTACACAAACGTTACATACCTCTTCGGTGGAGCGCAAGTCCTCGCTACCTGCAAGGCTGCGCGGTGATGGCAGGCCCCCCGCAGCACAGTCCGCAGCGCAGTCCGCAGCGCACCCCGCGGCTAGCGCCGGAGCTCCGCCGCGCGCAGCTGCTCGACGCCGCCCTCGACGTCCTCAACGAGGGCGGCTTTGACGCCGTCAGCGTGGAGGCGGTGGCGCACCGCGCCGGCGTGACGCGGCCCGTCGTCTACGACATGTTCGGCGATCTCGAGGGGCTGATGCTCGCGCTGATGGAGCGCGAGGAGGACGCCGCGATGGCGCCGCTGCTCGAGATCGTCGGCGTCGAGCCGGGCGACGACGTCGACCCCGAGCAGTTCCTTGTTGACGCGATCCGAGCCTTTCTGAGTGCCGTCAGGGCCAACCCGCGCACGTGGCGACTCGTACTGATGCCGCCGCGCGGGAGCTCACGCGAGCTGCGCGAGCGGATCCGCCGCAGCCGCCGCCTGCTGGCCGAGCGGATCACCACGCTCCTGGACTGGGGGATCGAGCGCCGCGGCGGCCCGGAGGGGCTCGATCACGCGCTGCTGGCGCGGATGATCGTCGCGGCCGGCGAGGACGCGGCGCGATTGATGCTCGCCCACCCGCGCCGGTTCTCGGCCGACCGGATGGCGGCCATGACCGGTGCACTGCTGACGCTGGCGCCGGCCGACATGCGCCGCCGCGGCGACCCCCCGCCGGCGACCCCCGAGCCCGTCGCCCAGGCCGTGCGGCCGGATCCGGCGCCCGGGTCGCGCGTCCCACGGGCGGTGCGGCGCGAACAGCTCCTCGACGTCACGCTCGCCCTCCTCGCCGAGGAGGGCTTCGACGCGCTCAGCATGGAGGCGGTGGCCCGGCGGGCGGGCGTCAACCGGGTGGTCGTGTACCGCAGCTTCCCGAACCTCCAGCTGCTGCTGGTTGCGCTGCTGCGCCGCGAGGACCGCCGCACCCGCGCCGCGCTCGACGCGCTGCTCCCGACCGAGCCCGGCGACGCCACCCCGGGCGAGCTGCTCGGGGAGTCCCTGGCCCGCTTCCTCGGCGCCGTGATCTCCCAGCCGCAGACGTGGACGGTGGCCCTGCTCCGGCCCGAGAGCGCGCCGCTCGCGCTCCAGAAGCTCGTCAGCCGCCGCCGCTCCCAGATCGCCCGCCAGCTCGAGCCGCTCGTGCGCTGGGGCCTCGCCGCGCTGCCCCAGCTGCCGGGCGACCTCGACGTCGAGATCCTGTCCCGCATGCTCCTCAGCATTGCCGAGGAGCAGGGTCGCCTCGCCCTCGAGGACCCCGACTTCCCGGTCTCGCGGCTGATCGAGAGCTCCTGGGCGCTGCTCGACGCGCTGCCGGGCTGAGGGCGGCCCCCTCAGCCCACCAGCCGCTCAACCACCTCGCCAAATCCCCACGTCCACAGCGAGAGGTGCCCGTGCTCGGGGCGGAGCTCGAGCTCTGCCCCGGGGATATGCGAGGCGAGCCATTCCCCGTGGGTCGGCGGCACGAACCGATCCTCGACGCCCTGCCAGATCGTCAGTGGCTGGGCGATCGAGGCGGGGTCGAAGCACCAGTCGCGGGCGAAGGCCAGGTCGTCGTCGAACCAGCCCCACATCCCGTTTGCCACGGCGGCGCGCTCGTTGTCCGCGAGGTAGTCGGCGAACTCGCCCGTCACCACCTCGCGGTCGATCGAGCTGACGAGGTCGCCGAAAACCTCGACGATCTCGCCACCGGTGGCGTGCGCCATCGAGCGGGCCGCGGGCTCCAGGTACGTGGCCAGGGCCTGTGGGCCGCCCTCCGCAGCCGCGAACTCCTCGAGATTGTCCTCGCCCATCCCGGCCGCCCAGTCCAGCCCCTCAGCGTCTCGGGGGGCGACCGAGCCGAGCGTCGCCGCGGCGATCACCCGTTCCGGGAGTCTCGCCGCGCATGCGAGCGCGTGCGGGCCGCCGCCGGACAGCCCGATCGTGAAGAAGCGCTCGATTCCCAGTTGATCCACAATCGCGCGCACGTCCTCCACGCAGTCGACGACCGCGCGGCCGGCGTGGCGACCGCTGCCCGCGTAGCCGGGACGCGAGTACGTGAGGTGGCGCAGGCCGCGCTCCGCGGCGGCATGAACGGCGGAGGCATGCTGGGCGCCGGCTGCCGGCGTGCCATGGTGGAACAGCAGAATCTGGCCGTCCTCCGGGCCCTCCAGCCTCACTTCGAGGTGGCGCCCGCCATCTACCTCAATCTGCAACCGACTCGTCATTTAACGAGCCTAAAGCCTATTCATGCGACTATCTGCGCTCTGCGGGTTCGGAAGTCATCTGTGATCGCGGCCCTTGCAATCGCGGGGCTGGCCACGATCGTCATCATCGGGGGGGTCTTCGCCCGCTCGTCCTCGGCCGGTGCCGCGTCCGTGACCCGGGTCACGGTTGAGCGAGCCACGACGGGACGGACGATCCCGGCCGGCTTCGTCGGGCTCTCCCTCGAGTACCCCGATCTGCAGACCTACGCCGGCACGCGTTCCAAGGACGTGAATCCCGTGTTCATCCACCTGATCGGGAACCTCGCCGCCGGCCAGCCACCGTCGCTGCGGATCGGCGGCGACACCACCGACTGGACCTGGTGGCCGATCCGGGGCAAGCGCCGCCCGAACGGCGTCCGCTACACCCTTACGCCACGGTGGCTGCGGGTGCTGAACGCCCTCACCCAGGCGACCGGGGCCAAGGTGCTGCTCGGAATCAACCTCGAGGTGAACAGCCGCCGGGTCGCCGCGGCCGAGGCCCACGCCTTCGTCCGTGGCCTGGGCGTGAAGGCGATCCAGGGACTCGAGGTCGGCAACGAACCCGAGCTCTACGACTCCTTCCCCTGGTACATCCTGAACGGCACGCGCGTCTACGGCCGGCCGACCGGATACACGTTCGGGGACTTCATGCGCGACTTCCGCGTGGTCTCGCACGCACTCGGCCACGTGCCGATCGGCGGACCCAACATCGGCGGCCCGGAGTGGATGCCCGACCTCCCCCGGTTCCTGAACGGCGAGCGCAACGTGCGGGTGGCAACGCTGCACCGCTACCCGCTCAAGCACTGCCGGTCGGTGGCCCACAACTCGGTCTCGGATCTGCTCGCCAACTCGTCCTCCCGCGGCCTCGCGAACGGGCTTGCGACCTACGCCCGAACCGCCCACGCGCACCACATCCCGCTCCGCATCGACGAGATGAACGCGGTCTCGTGCGGCGGTGAGACCGGGGTCAGCAACACGTTCGCCTCGGCCCTCTGGAGCCTCGACGCGCTGTTTGAGCTCGTTCGCGTCGGCGTCGACGGTGTCAACATCCACACCCGGCCGGGCTCGAGCGGCGAGCTGTTCAAGGTCAGCGAATCGCACGGCCACTGGCGCGCTCGCGTCAACCCCGAGTACTACGGGCTGATGATGTTTTCCCAGGCCGCCCCGCCCGGAGCGCAGATGCTGCGGATCGCCGGCAGCCCGAGCGGCTCGCTGCACATCTGGGCCACGCGCGGTACCGACGGGCAGATCCGTGTCGTGATGATCAACAAGAGCCTCACCGACCGGCAAATTGTCCGCGTGCGCGTCCCCGCCACCTCGCAGCCGGGCGCGCTCGAGCGCCTCGAGGCGCCGAGCGCCCATGCGACCGGTCACGTCAGCCTCGGCGGGCACAGCTTCGGATCGAGCACGACCACCGGGACCCTCCCGGTCAGCTCCGGCGGTCAGCTTCGGCCGAAGAACGGCGTGTACGTCGTCCGGCTTCCGGCCGCCAGCGCGGCGCTGCTGACGCTGCCATAGGCGCGGTCATGACCTGGCGGATCCGCGGGAGCTACTTCGAGGCCTGCAACTGCGATCCGATCTGTCCGTGCCGGCGGATCGACGGAGTCGCCGGTGGCCGCTCGACCCACGGGGTCTGCATGGGGGTTCTGTCGTGGCTGGTCGAGGACGGAGTGATCGAGAGCATCGACGTGTCCGGGCTCGCGGTCGCGCTGGCCACCCACTACAGCGACGACGAGCCGGGCTCGCCCTGGACGTGGATCATGTACGTCGACGAGGTCGCCTCGGATGAACAGCGTGCCCAGCTCGAGGCCGTCTACACCGGACGTCTGGGAGGTGACGCCGAGCGCCACTTCCCCTGGGCGTGGAAGCCGAGTCAGCTGCTCACCGTCCGCCCGGCCGAGATCTCGCTCGACCATTCCTCGCGCCGTCAGTGGCTGCGCGTGCGAGATCTCGTCACCGTCCGCATCCGCGATCGGTACCCGTCAACCTCGACCGTGACCTGCGTGATCCCCGGGCACGGACGGACCGGAGAGGAGCTCGTGGCAGAGGAGCTACGGGTGGCCGATGAGGGCCTCGCATTCGAGTTCCACGAGGTCTGCGGGTACGGCTCGAGCTTCGACTACGCCGGCTAGCGCCACTACACCCCCGCCGGCACCGCCACTTCCTGGCCGTTGGCGGTCAGCGTGACGTCGATGTTTCCACGCGTCGCGTTCGAGTACGGGCACACGGCGTGGGCGCCGGCGACGATCCGCACAGCCTGCTCGGGATCGCTCACCTGCGGCAGCGTGACGTGGAGCTCGACCGCAACCGTGAAGGCGCGATCCTCGGTCGTGACCAGGCTGACTCGGCTGTCGATCGAGACGTCGCCGACCTCGACCCGCTCGCGGCGGCCGATCGCGCCGATCGCGCCCTCGAAGCAGGCCGCGTAGCCGACCGCGAAGAGCTGCTCCGGATTCGTGCCGCCTCCGGGGCCGCCGGTCTCGACCGGCGGGCGCAGCTGCACGTCCAGCTCTCCGTCGGTCGTCCTCCCGTGTCCTTCCAGGCGCCCCCCGGTGACTGTCGCTTGTGCGGTATAGATCGTCTTCGGCATGGACGCTCCCATGAGTGGAAATTGAGTGCACAACGAGGATAGCCGCGTAGGATCGCACCGTCGTCCGCGACCACCGCGCGATCTCGAAAGAGGAGAGCCATGCCAGAGCAGAACCGCCGCCTCGTCCTGGCGAAACGCCCGACGGGCGCCGTCGAGCACGCTGACGTCCGCGTTGAACGCGTCGACGTACCCGAGCCCGGGAGCGGCGAGGCACTGATCCAGACCCGCTTCATCTCGATCGACCCGACGATCCGAACGTGGATGGATGACGCCCCCGGCTACCTTCCTCCGATCGCGATCGACGAGGTCGTGCGCGCCGGCGGGGTCGGTGAGGTGATCCGTTCCAACAGCGACCAATACCAGGTCGGGAGCCTGGTGTTCGGGCTGACCGGATGGCAGGACTACGTGATCGCGGGCGATTCCGGCGGGATGCAGGTGCTGCCGCCCGGGATCGACCCGACGGCGGCGCTGAGCGTGTTCGGCACGACCGGCATGACCGCGTACTTCGGCCTGCTCGATGTCGGCCGGGTCAAGGAGGGCGAAGCCGTGGTCGTCTCGGGGGCGGCCGGGGCCACCGGCTCGACCGTGGGCCAGATCGCCAAGATCAAGGGCGCCTCCCCCGTGGTCGGGATCGCCGGCACGCCCGAGAAGTGCGCCTGGCTAGTGGACGAGCTCGGCCTCGATGCCGCGATCAACTACAAGACCGACAACGTCGCCGCCCGCCTGCGCGAGGCCTGCCCCAACGGGATCGACCTGTACTTCGACAACGTCGGCGGCCAGCTGCTCGACATCTGCCTCGCCCAGCTCGCGCTGCGCGGGCGGATCGTCCTGTGCGGCGCGATCGCCACCTACAACGACCGCGACAAGATCGTCGGCCCGAGCAACTACCGCAACCTGATCGTCAAGCGCGGCCGGATGGAGGGCTTCCTGATCCTCGATTACCTCGACCGCTTCGCCGAGGCGCAGGCTGAAGTGGGCAAGTGGCTGGCCGAGGGCAGGATCCACTACAAGGTCCACGTCGTGGACGGGCTCGAGCACGCGCCCGACGCGCTCAACCTGCTGTTCACCGGCGGCAACACCGGCAAGGTGATCGTCCGAGTGGAGTAGGGCCGCGGGCCCTCAGTGGGCCAGCTTCGCCACGACGGCCTGGAAGCGGGCCGTGTCGCGCAGCGGCGCACCGTGCCCAAAGCACACGAGCGCGGGCTCGAGCGCGGCGAGCCTGCGCGCCGAGTCGCGGTTCTGGGCCGCGTCCGGGCTGGCGAACGGGAACGGCTCCCGCGGCGGCCCGGAGTTGATGAACGGGTTGCAGCCCCAGATCACGTCGCCGCACACGAGCACCCGGTCGGAGTCCCGCCAGTAGGAGACGTGGCCGGGTGAGTGGCCGGGAGTGTCGAGGACCTTGAATCCAGCCACCTCGTCGTCCTCAACGAGGCCACGGTCGACGTCGACCTTCGGCGCGGCCGGCAGCACCATCCCGCGCGGTCCGAGCATCTTCCCCGCCTCCACCATCTCGACGTCGGCAGCGCCACACCACATCGGCACGCCGAACTGCTCGCACACTGCTCGGCTCGAGCCGAAATGGTCCAGGTGAGCGTGGGTGATGGCGTGGGCGGAGAGCTTGCGCCCGGCGAGCGCTCCGAGCACGCGACGGCGGTCGAGCACCGTCCCCGAGTCGATCAAAACATCCTCGAGCAGATAGACGTTGATCCCGTTGGGCGGAAAGCCGTCGAGCTGCCAGACCCCGTCTGCGAGCTCCTTCATCGCTCGCGGACCCTACATTGTCGAGTCATGCGGCGGCTCGTCACGATCGGCGTCTATGACTGGGATCTCGACGGCTTCCTCTCCGCGCTGCACACCGCCGACGTCGGCCTCCTGCTCGACGTGCGCCAGCGACGCGGCGTGCGCGGCCGCGAGTACGCCTGGGCCAACGCGGTCCGCCTTCAGGACGCACTCGCCTCCGCCGCGATCGAGTACCGACACGTGAGGGAACTCGCCCCGACCACGGAGCTGCGCCACCTCCAGTACGCCGAGGATGCCCGGCGAGGCGAGGGTAAGCGCTCCCGCACCGTGCTCGCCCCCGTGTACCGCGAGCGCTACACGCGCGAGATCCTGGACCGGGTGGAGCTGGCGCCCCTCGTCGCCCGGATGCCCGGGACCGGCGCCACCGCGCTCCTCTGCGTCGAGCACGATCCCGAGGCCTGCCACCGCTCGATCATCGCCGAGCGTCTCGCCGCCGAGCAGGGCGTCGCGGTCGCCCACATCCGATAATTGCGTCGTGCGCATCGCGACCGCCCCCCTCACCGCCGCCGGGCTGATCGCCGGGTTCGGCGTCGCCGTGGCGAGCGGCTCGCGGGCCGCCGGGGGCGTCGTGCTCGCCGCCTTCGGGATCACGTGCATCGTCATCTGGTTGCGCCGTGACGGTCCGCGGATCGCGGCGATCCTGACGGCCTCGGGCCTGATCGCGTTCGCGCTCTCGCACGTGCTCGGCCTCGTGATCGGCGCGTGGCCCGCGGTACTGCTGGTTGCCGCGGTCAACGCGACGATCTGCTGGCGGCTCTCGGACTCGCGTCAGCGGGTCGCGCCGGCCGCGAGCGCCTGAGCCGCCTCCGGCCGGCCGTCCGCGGCGGCATTTTCGAAGCGATAGTCACTCAGCGGGAAGCGCCGGCGGAACCGGGCAAAGGCCATGCCGATCGGCGACCCCGTATCCTGATCGGAGAGCACGCCCCGGGGCAGCTGGGCGGCCACAAGGATGCAACTGAACCCGTTTTCCCAGTTCGATGGTCTCAGCTGAGCGCAGCCGCCAGGACCCGGAAGCTCGTCCGCGAGTGGGCCTCGTGCTGGGCGCCGGCGGCGTCCTCGGGGGCGCGTGGCTGGTGGGCGCTCTGTCCGCGATCGCGGCCGAGTGCGGCTGGGATCCGGGCAGCGCCGATTACATCGTCGGCACCTCGGCGGGCTCGATGATCGGCGCCCTGATCGCGTGTGGCGTGCCCCCGTGGTTCATGGTCGCGCACTCGGCCGGCGAGGAGCTCGACGGGCTGGCCGATGCCCGGGGCGGCTCGGCGTCGGACGCCGATCGCTCCGCCGGGGCGACGTACCGGCTCGACCGGGGCGGGATCGCGCTCGGGCCCGGCTCGTGGCGACTCGCCGTGGCATCGATGGCCCGGCCATACCGCTACTCCCCCGCCGCCGTGATATCCGGCTGGCTGCCGCGGGGGATCATCTCGACCGCTCCGCTGAAGGACACGGTCCGGCGCGCCTGCGACGGGGATTGGGCTCCCCACCCCAACTACTGGGCGATGGCCGTGGACTACGGCTCCGGCCGGCGCGTGGCGTTCGGCCGCCGTGGTGCCCCCGCCGCCTCGCTTCCCGACGCGGTCGCGGCGTCCTGCGCGATCCCCGGCTTCTACCGTGCCGTCGAGATCGGCGGGCGCACGTATATCGACGGCGGCGTGCGGTCGACCTCGAATCTCGACGTCCTTCGCGAGGAGCCGGTGGACCTCGTGCTCGCGCTCAACCCGATGTCCTCGCTGCACGCCGGCGCACCGCGCACGGTGGCCGAGCGGCTGGCCCTGCGCATGCGCCAGGCCGCCGGACGGCGCCTGGGCTCCGAGGCCAAGCGCCTGCGCGCGGCCGGGATCGAGGTCGCACTCGTCCAGCCGAACGTCCACGACCTCGACGTCATGGGCGGCAACCTGATGAGCGGCCGGCGCCGGCCCGAGGTGATCGAGACCGCCGTCCACAGCGTCACCGAGCATCTGCGCGACTCGGGGCTCGGTGATCGCCTGTCCGAGCTCCCGGTCGGCGATCCGCTCCAGCTCCGCCGGCCCGACGGGCCTCCGTCTGGCTGGCCCGACTTCCGCGAGGCGGCCCGCGAGCGCTTCCGAGCCCGGCAGGCCGCCTGAACGGAGACTGCCCGCGCCCGGGCTGCGCGCGCGCGGGCTCACGGCCTACGCTTGCGAGACGGGACGGCCGAGCGCCGTCGAAACGAAGCAAGGATCGGTGAACGGAATGCTCGTACTCAACGGACTGGACGACGTCAAGTCCTACGTCGGCAAGGAGCTCGGCGTCAGCGACTGGCACCTGGTGACCCAGGAGAAGATCAATCAGTTCGCTGAGGTGACCGGGGACGACCAGTGGATCCACCTCGACGTCGAGCGCGCCAAGCAGACGCCGTTCGGCGGGACGATCGCGCACGGCTACTACACGCTGTCGCTCGCGCCCCGGTTCACCTACGACATGTTCACGCTCGAGGGCTTCGCCTTCGGGATCAACTACGGTCTCAACCGCGTCCGCTTCCCGGCCGCGATGCCGGTCGGCGGCAGGGTCCGGATGCGCGCCAAGCTCGCGTCCGTGGAGGAGATCCCGGGTGGCGCACAGATCGCGACCGAGCTGACCTTCGAGCACGAGGGGAACGAGAAGCCGGTGTGCGTGGCGGAATCCCTGGCGCGCGTGTACACCGGCTAGGGTGGACGCGAGAGAGGCCGTTCGATAGACGATTGGAGCGCGGCGCGGTGACCGAGTTCGAGACCCCCCGAGACCTCAAGTACAACCGGAGCCTGATCGCCGATCCGGCGCAGTTCGCCCGGGAGAACGACGCCTCAGCCTGGCTGTATCTGTGCGGCGAGGAGTTCGCCGAGATGGACGGGGGCATGTCGTTCGCAAACGTCCAGGCGGCGGTGCCGCACGCCGCCAACATCGTCTCCGATCCACCGCGGGTGATGGACATGGACCTCGCCCGGCGCCAGATCGGGGCGCTCGACGAGCTGCCGCGGCCGGCGCTGGTGACCTGCCGCACCGGGACCACGCTCCTCGGCCCTCGTGTACCTCTACGCGGGGCTGCGCGCCGGGGCCACGACCGAGCAGGTGCTGGCGCGGGCCGAGGCGGACGGGGCTCCGTTCACCCAGTCCGACGAGCTCAAGGCCTGGGTCTCGCAGGGCATGGAGGAGCTCGCCTGAGGCCATGCGCCTGCTTTTGAACATCATCTGGTTCGTGTTCGCCGGGCTGTGGATGTTCATCGGCTATGCGTTCGCCGCGCTCATCTGCTTCATCCTGATCATCACGATCCCGTTCGGCGTCGCATCGCTGCGGATCGGCGTGTTCGCCCTGTGGCCGTTCGGCAAGACCGTGATCAGGCGCGCCGACGCGGGTGCGGCCTCGGCGCTCGGGAACATCATCTGGTTGGTGCTGTTCGGCTGGTGGCTGGCCCTCGGTCACCTCGTGACCGGGGTCCTGATGTGCATCACGATCATCGGTATCCCGCTCGGGCTGGCCAGCTTCAAGCTGATCCCGGTCTCCCTGCTGCCCTTCGGCCGGGAGATCGTCTCGGTAGATCAGGCGAGGGCGATGGGGCTCGAGCCGGGGATCGCGCTCTAGCGGCGAGGGCGGGTACCTCCCCGCCCGATCGCGCCCGCCACATGCAAGCCATGAGGGCCGCGAGCACCAGCCCGATCTCGAGCCGTCCGGCCGGAGAGGACGGATAGCGGCGCGCATATTCGACGTGGTCGGTCACACCGGCGAGGCGGTCGAGTCCTATCCCGTACTCCCGCCGGCGCACCGGCCACAGCAGCGCGACCGTGTTGGCCACCGCATCCTCGGTGATGTGCACGGCCAGTCCGAGCGCCAGCGTGTCCGAGGCACCGGCCGCCCACTCCGGCGCCGGCGGACGCCGCGCCAGTCTCCTCGCACCGGCGGCGGTCAGGCCCCAGAACAGCGGGGTGTGGGTCACCCAGCTGTGGTGCGTGCCCGAGTTGAGGCGGTGCCGGACCCCGAGGCGATCGAGGGCCGAGGGTATGACGAGATCGATGTCCGGCAGGATCGTGGCGGCGATCGCACCGGCGATCACCAGCGCCGGGCGCCGCGCGCCGCGGCTGCGCCAGACGCCGAGGAGGGCGCCGCTGGCGACATGTCCGGTGGGCAACATCTCCCGCTACAGGTGATCGGAGACCGCGCCCGGGCGCCTTCTCAGCGCACCGGAGCGAGTGACTGTTCGTCCGAGCGCCCTCCGGCGGGATCACCGGTGGCGTCCTCACCGAGGAACCGAAGCGCCACGATCGCAATGTCGTCACGAGGCCCGCCAACGGAGGGAATGGCCCGGTCCTCCAGCGCACTCGCGAGCTGCTCGGCGTCGGCGCCCGCGGGTCGTTCGGCGAGCAGCCGGTCGGGCTCCGGGGGCTCGCCGGGTCCCGTTTCGGTGATCCCGTCGGTGAACAGGACGACGGCGTCGGAGGGGCTCAGCCGCAGCTTGGCCGTATGCAGGCGGATTTCGCTCCACACGCCGAGAAGATCGCCGGTGGCGCCGACCGGCGTGGGCTCGCCGTCTGCGGGCACGATCACCGGCGGTGGATGGCCGGCGCACGCCACCTCGGCCTGCGCCGTCTTGCCGTCCACGGTGATGCGCAGGTAGGCGAGCGTGATGAACCGGCCATCCACGGCCTGGCGCAGCATCGACTCGTTCAGAAAACCCAGCGCGTCGGCCGGCGCCACCGATGTGCCCATCAGGCTTCGCAGCGTCCAACGCGCCATCGCGCTGACCGCGGCCGCCTCGGCACCCTTGCCGCAGACGTCGCCGACGATCACCGCCCAGCTCCCCGGCACGACCTCGTACACGTCGTAGAAGTCGCCGCCGACCAGGCCCCCGCCGATCGGCCGGAAGCGGACCGCCAGCTCACACCCCGGGATCTCCGGCACGCTGGGCGGCAGGATGCTCTGCTGGAGGGTGCGGGTGGTTTCGAGCGCGTTGTCGCGGGCGATCTGGCGCTGGACGGCCATGTTCCCGAGGTAGCCGCCCAGGAGCAGCGTCAGCCCCGTGAGCAAAACGAGAAGCACGATCGCCTCGGTGATCGAGTGATTGGCCGTGTGGCGAGCGGCGGCCTGGCGCGCCGATTGCCGCGCCGCGAGCAGGCCCTCGAGTGCCGCCGTGCGCGCCCGGATCGCGTCTACCTGGTCCTTGCCCAGCTGGGTCGCGGCGCGAGAGCGGGCCCCGGCCAGGTTCTGCCGGGCCAGGCTGAGTTCGCTCCGCAGGTAGCCGGAGATGTAGGCCGACGAGGCAGCGATCAGCGCCCGCGCGTGCGTGTCGTATGCCCCCGCGCGCGAAGCCGCCTGCTGCAGAGCGGTGTAGGCAGCCGGAAGCCCGCGCTCGGCGGCCAGCGTCGGCTGTAGAAAACGCGATTCGCCGGTGAGGAGATAGCCGCGCAGACCCGTCTCGGCATCGACGACGAGCCGCTCGACGTCGACGACCCGGAGCAGGTACGCGTCGGTCCGGACCGTCGCATCGTTGCTCGAGCGCAGCCCGAACGTGTTGTGCAGCACCACCGCGATGCCGCCGGCCACGATCAGCGCACCCACCCCAACGAGGACGGCAACCCGGATCCGAAGACGCGCGTGGGGCCCCATTGCGGTCCAGATTACCCAGACCGTGCCGCCAACCCCACTGCTTGCGTCGAATCTCGCAAACTCCGGGGTCCTTGCGCATCGGGTGTCTCAAGGCGCCCGGGCAAGTGCCGATATAGGGCGGATGCGAGGACCGTCGACGGTCCCTGTGCACGTGGGCGCGATCTCGGCGTCCCCCCACAGTTCCCGAAACAGCCTGGATGTCCGCCTGGACTCGGCGATTCTCGGCGTCTACGTCGTCTGCTTCGTGATCGTGCTGGTGCTGCTCCCGCTCGGCGGATCGGTCGATTGGACCGACGCGCTTCCGGCGCTCGCGCTCCAGATCATCGTCGGCCTGCTCGCTCGCCTTCGGCCGCCCGCTGGGCCTTGACCGCGTCACCTTTGCCGGGTGTGTCGGGATCGTTCTCTACCTCATCTCGGTGGCGCTGTTGCGCGACGGCGCAAGCCCGACGGCCGGCTACGGGCCGCTCGTCCTCCTGCCGGTGTTGTGGGCATCGGTGCATGGGCGCCGGACCGAGCTGGCGGTCGCGGTCACGGGTGTGGCCGCGGTTTATGTCGCCCCGGCGCTCCTGCTCGGGCCGCCCCAGTACCCGGCCGGGGCGTGGCGGGCCGGCCTCCTGTTCGTCGTTCTCTCGGCCGCGATCGGTGTCACGGTGATGGCGCTCGTCGCCCGCCTCAGGCTGCTCGTGGATGACCTCGTGCACCTCGCCGGCACCGACGAGCTGACCGGGCTTCCGAATCGTCGCGCGTGGGAGGACCTGCTCACCCGCGAGGTCGCGAGGGCTCGGCGCTCGCACCAGCCGCTGGTCGTGGCCGTGCTCGACCTCGACAAGTTCAAGGCCTACAACGACGACCGTGGCCACCTCGCCGGCGACGAGCTGCTCGTGGAGGCGAGCTGGGCGTGGCAGACGACGCTCCGGGCCACGGACGTGCTCGCGCGCTGGGGCGGCGATGAGTTCGTGCTGCTCCTGCCCGCCTGCGATCTTGACCAGGCACAGCAGCTCGTCGATCGGCTCCGGGCCGCCTGTCCTGAGGCGTCGTTCTCGGCAGGGCTGGCCGAATGGGACGGAGTCAGTGCGCCGAAGGCCCTCCTGGCCTCCGCGGACGAGGCTCTCTACGGGGCCAAGCGGACGCCCGCGCCGGCGCGCGCGGCCTGAGCGTCGCTACGCGCTCCCGGCCGCGATCACGAACCCGACCGAGCTGATGTCGACCCCGGCGCGGTCGCCAAGCTGGGTGAGCTGTCCCAGCCACAGCGCGTAGTACGAGACGACGACCGCCGGGATCGTCTGTCTGTCCCGGCCCCGGGTCCCCACGAACCCTCCCGCGAGCGCGGAGCGGACCGCGGCCGTTGCGCCGGACCGCGTGAGGTCGGCGGGCGTTACCAGCTCGGCCCGCGCCCGCGCCCGCGCCGGCGACCGCGCCCGCGCCGGCGACGCGACCCGCGCGAGGTCGACCGGGTGCCCATCCAGCCCGGGTGCGGGGATCCTGGTCGGGGTCTGCCGCTCGGCGCGCGTGATCGCGGGGAAGGCGGCAACGCGGGTGACGAAGTTCCGGTTGGGAACTCCGACGATCCCGGACCAGATCAGCCTCGTGTAGTCGAAGCTCCAGTTGAACTCGGGGACGACGTTGTGGAAATCGGTGAGCTCGCGCAGGTCGTGGGTGCGGACGTCGACCATGAACAGGTCGCTGCGGAAATGCGGGTCGGAGAAGTCGGCCAGGAACTGAAGCGTGCCGGTCGAGCCCGGATCGGGAGCGTCAAAGCCCGTGCGCTGCGCGGCGGCGATCACCTCGTCGTACCAGGACCCGGCGGCCGAGTTTCGGTTGCTCATGAAGATCACTTCGCGCATGTCCGGGGTGAACGCCGCCTGCTCCTGGTAGACGGACGTGTCGTCGCTCAGCTGGGTCACCCGCGGATGCGCCGGCGAGGCTCCGCGACCGTACAGACGCATGAAATACAGCTGCTGGTGCATCCACCCCGGCGGCGTGCTCTGGAACGGCGATCGGCGCGGCCCGAAGGCCGTGAACAGGAACCCGCTGCCGTCGGGCGCCCACTGCTGCGTCTCGTAGATCCCGAACGCCGGTCCGACCACCCGCACGTGGGCGAGGTGCGGGCGGCCGTGCCGGGGGGCGATGAAATCGGCGAGCATGATCTGCCACCTCGCTCCTCCCTGCGAGAGCGGATAGGCCTCCTGGCGGGTCCAGACGATGTGCCGCCCGTTCGGCGAGAAGTAGGGGTGGTAGTTGTCGTAGGGCACGCCGCGCGTGTTGCTGTAGACCGCGCCCCCGTTCGGATCGCTGCGTGCGGTCAGGCGCGTGACGCCGGTCCCGTCGCTGTGGATCGCGTAGAGGTCGCCTCCGTAGCCGCCGAGGCACGGCATGCCGAAGTGCTCGGGCTGGGCTCCGTAGGAGCAGAACAGGATCCAGTCGCCCGTTCGCCGCTCCGCCGCGAAGCCGTTCGGCCCCCGCGTGCGTCCGCACGTGACGCACGTACGGGCGGATCCGTCCAGCTTCGAGCGCCACACCTGGAGGATCCCGGTCCGGTCGAGCTCCTCCGAGAGGATCTCGCCACCCCGCGTCCACGCCGGCGCCTGGCCGAACGTGTGCGAATTGACGTGGACCGAGAACGGCGCGTCGAAATACGGCCCTGGGGCTCCCGCCCGCGCGCCCGCGGCGGCGGCAGCCGCCAGGACGACGAGCGCGATCACACACGCGCCAACACGAACGGCCCCGCGGCGGTAAGGTGAACCCATCATGGACGAGGGGCTTCCAATCGCCTACCCGGTGCTCGACGAGGGCGTCCCGGTGTACTCATCGGATCAGGAGTTGGTGGGCACGGTGGAGCATGTGTTGGCGGCACGATCGGAGGACATCTTCCACGGAATCACGCTCCGGATGTCCGCCGGTAGTCGTTTCGTGGCTGCTGATCAGATCGTCTCACTGCACGAACGCGGCGTCGACCTTTCCATCGACGCCGCGGCCTGCACGGCGCTCCCCGAGCCGGAAAGCACGGAACCGGCGTTTCGTGTCCGCGAGCCTGGGGTCAAGCCACGCAGGTGGAGGCACCTGCTCGATGAGCTCGAGGGCAAATCGGCGACCAATCGGGACTGGACCCGGGAGGACTGAGTCCGGGCGCCACGCCGCTAGGCTGAGCTCGATGCGGATCGCCGTGCTCGCCGATGTCCATGGGAATCTGCCCGCCCTGCGGGCCGTGCTCGCCGAGGTCGATTTGGAGGGGCCCGACGCGGTGGTGGTGGCGGGGGACGTCGTGGCGGGGCCGCTGGTGCGGGAGTCGCTCGAGCTACTGCGGGCGCGCCCCGAGCCGGTGTGCTGGGTCAGCGGCAACAGCGAGCGCGAGGCGATCGCCGTGTTCGACGGCGAGCCGGCGGGCGACGATCCGCCCGGCCTGGCCGCCGCCTGGAGCGCGAACGCAATCGACCGGGCCTGGCGGGACGAGATCGACTCCTGGCCGATCGCGCTCGCCCTCGACCTTGTCCGCTTCTGCCACGGCTCGCCGCGGAGCGACACCGAGATCCTCACCACCGCAACTCCCGACGAAGCGCTCGCCGATGCTCTCTCGGGCGTCGATGAGCCGCTGGTCGTCGGCGGCCACACCCATCGCCAGTTCACGCGCGAGCTTCCGAGTGGGCAGTCGTACGCGAACGCGGGCAGCGTCGGTCTGCCCTACGAGGGCCGACCCGGAGCATTCTGGATGATCGTGCGAGACGGCGTTCCCGAACTGCGCGAGACCAGCTACGACCTCGACGCAGCTCTGCAGGAGCTGCGTGCCGCCGGGTTCGCCCAATATGACGATCAGCTATTGCGGTCGCTGATCGAGCCGGCCGATCCGGACTGGGTGGCTGACTTCCTCGAGGGCACCGCGAACCGCGGCGGCTAACCGCCGACCAGATCCGGCAGATCGCGCATGTCGTCGAACAGGACCGCTCCGGTTGCACCGAGACTCGCCGCGGTGACGCCGCCCGTGTACCCCAGCACCCTCATGTTCGCCGCCAGCGCGGCCTCCACCCCGTAGCGACTGTCCTCCACGACCACGCATTCCGCCGGATCGACCCCCATCTGGTCGGCCGCGAACATGAACAGGTCCGGCGCGGGCTTGCCTCGCCTGACCTGCTCCGCGCTGTACATCCTGCCCTCGAAGTGCTCGAGCAGCCCGGTGAGTGCGAGCTTGTGCCGAAGGCTCGCCGGAACGCTGCTCGAGGCGACGCAGATGGTCTGCGTGATCTGAGCAAGCGCCTCGTCGATCCCGTCAACCGGCTCCAGCTCAGCCTCGAATGCCTCGTCGTACATGCGGTTGAAGCGGGCACGGAGGTCCGCGGAAAGCGGGCGCCCGAGGTGCTTCTCGATCGCCTCGTAGATCACCGCTGCCGTACGTCCGACGAAGCGATCGATGATCTCCTCGATCGACATCGACATACCAACGGTCTCGAGCACGGACTGGTCGATGTGCACCGCGATCCGCTCGCTGTCGACGAGCACCCCGTCGCAGTCGAAGATCACGAGCCTTGTTGCCCGGCGTTCGCTCATCATTCCAACCTAGCGACCCCCGTTAGCAATCGCAGCTCCCGCCTGTGGGACCAGGCGGCGCGCGGCTGAGGCACTCAGGAGGAGTCGCGCAGCACCCGCTGACGCAACGAGCGCCGCTGCAGCTCGCGCGCGATCGCCTCCGCGCCGGCGCGCAGGTCCCGTGACTCGACCGTGATCGAGTGCCAGGGCAGGAGTCGATGGCGGGCGCGCACGGCCACCGTGCTGCCGTCCATACGAACCCGGCGCGCGCGCCACATCGTGTGGCCCGGGACGAGCCACGTCCTCGATTGGCGCGACCGGTTGGCGCTCTCCAAACGCATGTTGGTTCCGGTATCGGCCACGGGCCGGGCTTTCGTGAGCGTCGGCTGCGGTGCTACCGGGTGAGCGCCGCAGCCGAGATCCCGAAGCCCCCGTCCACGCGCAGAACCGCGCCCGTGATGTAGGCGGCGGCCGGCGAGAGCAGGAAGCACACGGCTCCGGCGAGCTCCTCGGTCGTCCCGAAGCGGCGCAGGGGGATCGTCGACTGGAGGCCCTTCTGGATCTCCGACGGCATCGCCTCCACCTTCGGCGTGGCGATCATGCCCGGCATCACCGCGTTGCAGCGAATGCCGCGCGACGCCCACTCGCCCGCGAGCGACCGGGTCATTCCAATCAGGCCCGCCTTCGAGGCACCGTACGCGACCTGGCCCGGGATACCGATCTCTGCCGCGACAGACGAGATCACGACGACCCGGCCGTCCCCCGACTCGGCGAGCGCGTCGAAGGCCGCCTGCACGACGTGGAATGCGCCGTACAGGTTCGTCTCGAGGTCCTTCCGCCACTCCTCCTCGGGGAAGCGCTCGGCGCGGTGGATGGTGTCGACGATCCCCGCGTTGGCGACGACGGCGTCGCAGCCGCCGAGCAAGGCGATCGCCTTCGCGACGCCGTCGCGGACGGCGGCCCGATCGCGCACATCGAAGGTGAGCGGCGCCGAGGCAACATCACAGGCGGCGACCGCGCAGCCCGACGCCTCGAGCGCCTTGACGATCGCCGTTCCGATCCCTCCGGCGGCGCCGGTCACGATCACACGGCGGCCGTTCGGTGCGGTGCTAGCGGTCATCCGCTGGTGACGCTGTGCGATCGAGCCCGTAACGCTGCCAGTGGCGGTCGGGGATGTCGGCCGGGTCCTTGTACCAGTACCAGGTGCAGGGGTCGCGGCCGTAGTCGTCCGGTGGATCGCTCGGATAGAGCGGATAGCCGATCCAGCGAATCGGAAGCGACTCATTCATGAACGAGCAGTGGGTGCAGTAGAGCGGGAAGTTCTCCCGCCCGTAGCTCCAGTCGTGCGCCTTTGCGGTGACGCCGTACCCGTTGGGGCCTTCGTAGCGACCCATCCGCACCAGCCGCTGACCCGAACCGCACGGGTTCATGGCGAAGGTGAACTTCTCGTCGTCCTCGGTGATCTCGAACGCGCCCGGGTGCGGCCCGGTGCCGCTGCACGAGTGCGCGCGCCAGGTCGCGGCCAGCGCCTCGACGATCTGCTTTCGGTCACGCTTCACGATCGTCTCCACATCCCGCTGCCAGCCACGCCCCTGACCCGACTCCCACGCTTCCGCGACCGCGTCCTCGCCCATCCGCTCCTGAATGAACGTAATCAGCCCGGCGATTCCCTCAACCATCAGATCGTGGAGGAAGCGCCACTCGTGCTTCATCGCCTCGCACAGCGACCGAGCCTCGTCGAGGTCGCCGCGGTCGATCGCCTCGATTGCTCGGTCCATCGTCGGCCGCGACATCTGCCTGAGCTCCTCCTCCGAGAACCATTGCTCAGCCATCGCTCCTCCTTCTGTCGTCAAGATGCGTCAACCCTAGATGAAGGAGCGTGCGCCAGTGAGCTACGAGACCCTGCTGTATCGAGTCGAGGGGCCCATCGCGACGATCACCCTCAACCGACCCGAGCGGCTGAACACGATCGTCCCTCCGATGCCCGACGAGTTCGCCGACGCGGTGCGCACGGCGACGGCCGACGCGAGCGTGAGGGTGATCGTGCTGCGGGGCGCCGGCCGGTCGTTCTGCGCCGGCTACGACTTCGGCGGCGGGTTCCACCACTGGGACGAGATGCTCACGACCGACGGCGAATGGGATCCCGGCAAGGACTTCGTCGGCGCCGGTGCCTACGGACCGACGCAGAAGTTCATGAGCATCTGGCGCACGCCCAAGCCAGTGATCGCCCAGGTTCACGGGTGGTGCGTCGGGGGCGGCAGCGACATGGCGCTGTGCGCCGACCTGATCATCGCCTCCGAGGACGCCCAGATCGGCACACCGTACTCGCGCATCTGGGGCTGCTATCTGTCGGGCATGTGGCTCTACCGCCTCGGGCTGACCAGGGCCAAGGAGCACGCACTGACCGGCCGGCCGCTGTCCGGCCGCGAGGCCGCGGAGGTCGAGCTGATCAACCGGGCCGTCCCGTTCGAGCGGCTCGAGGAGGAGGTCGCGACGCAGGCGCGGCAACTCGCGAGCCTGCCCTCCTCACAGCTCGCAGCGATGAAGCTGATCGTCAACCAGGCCTACGAGAACATGGGCCTGAGCGCGACGCAGACGCTGGGCCCGATCCTCGACGGGCTGATGCGGAACACGCCGGACGCCCACGCGTTCATCGACCGGGCCAATGCGGCAGGCGTACGGGCGGCGACAAACGAGCGCGACGCGCTATTCGGCGACTACAGCATGGCCGAGCCGGACCGTCGGCCGGACCCGGCGCACGTGATCGAGACGTGACCCGAACGTGGCGCCGCTGGTGGACTAGAGGGCGGTCGGGCCCTGGTGCTGGGACGCCGGGTGCTGGGGGTCGCGCCATAGCCGAGCCCGGCCAGCGGGCATAACCTCGACAACTCGACGCCACGGACGCGAGCAGCCGAGATTAAGTCTGCTGAGCAGACCCAAACCGCCATCCCCGCCCCGCCAGACCCGAGTTTTCGAGGTAACTCACGCCCCCAGCCCCGCCGGAGCCGTACTAACGCAACAAATTGGCCCGGCCGAAGCGAGGGAGGCTGAAAAGTCCTCGTGGCGGGGAGTTTTGGACCTCGGTCGCCTGGGCCGACACGATTTGTTGCGTTAGTACCGGCGACCCCCGCGGCGCACTGCTCAATCGCCTCAGCGCACGTGGGGGTTCGCCCGCCGTGCTGAGCGCGACGATGTCGACCACCCAGGCGGCTACTTGATCCCGACGACCATCGAGTCCGGGCCGGCGAGGTGCTCGACGTAGGTTTCGGTGAAGCCTGCCTCGCGCATCCAGTCGCAACAGTCGGCGCCGGTGTAGTCGAACCCCGCGGGCGTCTCGATCAGCATGTTGAGGCTCATCAGCAGACCGAACGCGTTCTCACGCCGCTGGTCGTCGATGATCGACTCGAACACGATCACCGCACCGCCGGCGGGGAGCGCGTCGTAAGCCTTCGCCAGCAGCTGCTTCTTCTGATCCACGCCCCAGTCGTGGAGGACGTGACCGAGGGTGATCACGTCCGCCCGCGGAAGCGGATCGGCGAAGAAATCGCCGCCGGCGAACGCGATCCGGTCCTCGAGCCCGAAGGAGCGAACGTGGCGCTCGAAGGTCTCCCGCACGGCCGGCAGGTCGAAACCGGTCCCGCGCAGGTGCGGATGCCGCTCGGCCAGCGTGACGATCAGCCCACCCTCGGCGCAGCCGAGGTCGAGGACCGACCGATGGCGGTCGAACGGGAACCGTTCGGCGATGGCCATCGACGCGCCCGCGCTCAGACTGGTCATGGCGTGAAGGAACTGCGCCAGGTGGTCCGGATCGGCGTACAGGGAGGCGAAGAAATCACCGCCGGTGCGCGCCTCGTTCTGCGGCTCGCCCGTCCTGAGCGCGTCGGTCAACCATCCCCAGAACGGGTACAGCCGCGCATTCGCCATCTCGAGCATGCCGCCGACGTACGAAGGCTTGCCGCGATCGAGGAACAGATCGGTTTCACGCGTGTTCGCGTACAGATCGTCGGTGCGATCGAGCATTCCGAGCGCAACGAGCGCGTCCAGGAAGTCGCGCGCGCCTCGGGGGTGCAGCCCCAGCTGTGCCGACAGCTCCCCGCCCGTGCGGGGGCCGGCAGCCAGCTCGGTGAAGACGCCGAGCTCGACTGCGCTGAGCAACGTCTTCGAGCCCCAGAACGCCAGACCGAGCTCGAGGATCTGCCCCGGGTTCGGATGGGCGTGCGCGGCGCCGCCGGGAGCCTGCGTCTGCGTGGTGGTGGTGCTCATCTCTCCATCTCCTCTCCCGGGCGCTCCCCCGGTCCGGTCTCTATACTCTGCGCAACACTCTCTAGGAGAACTGTTGCAGCGCGGACTATCTCACGGTGCACAATCGCTGTCAAGCCCCTCGCCCGAGGCGCTCCGCGCCTGGCGTCTGTTCTTCGAGAACGCGCTCGCGCTGATCGACATCATGGAGCGCGATCACGAGTCCGAGATGGGGATTCCGATCCGCTTCTACGACGTCCTCGTCCACCTCGAGGAGGCGCCCGACGGGCTGCGCATGAACGAGCTGGCGGACAAGATCCTCTACAGCAAGAGCGGCTTCACGCGCGTGATCGACGCGATGGAGAAGGCCGGCCTCGTCAGACGTGTGGTCCCCGAGGCCGACCGGCGCTCGATCCTCGTTCAGCTAACCGCCGACGGCCGCCGGACGATGGAGAACGCCCGCTCGATCCACCGTCACTGGATCGAGGACCACTTCACCAGTCACCTCAGCGACGCCGACATCAGAGCGCTGATCCGCGCGCTGGAGAAGGTCAACAGCCACACCCGCACGCTGCGGCCGGGACGGATCAGCGGCTAGCTGAGGCGATCGCCGCGCCGATCAGAACTTGCCGGCGGCGGCCTTCTTGACCACGTAGTAGGCCGGGCGGATGCCGCCGTGGATCCCGATCAGCGCCGAGTCCCATCCGTTCTTCAGAACCACCTGCCACTGGTAGTGATAGATCCGGCTGATCCGGTGGAAGCGATGCGCGAGCGAGAACAGGTAGCGCTCGTCGGCGGCCGCCTTCTGGGGTGACTTCCGTTTCCAGTGTCCGCGGTTCTCGACACCGCCGGTCTCGTCGAGCCAGATCGGTCCATGGGTCAGCTTCATCAGGACCTTCAGCTGAGCGGTGTCGTGATCGCGGACGTCGTAGTAGTTGTGAAGCGCCCAGCCCTGCGGCTTGTAGCGAAGCGCCTTGATGTACTTGACGAGCCACGGCTTCAGCTGCGCGGCGGGCAGGTAGACGTCGCCGGCGAGGACCGTGCATTTCTTGCACACTGAGCGCAGGGCGTTGAAGTACCCCGCGGCGAGCGCGGGATGCCGGCTGAGCGGACGCGGAGTCCAGTCCGGCTCGTTCCACGGCGTGAACCGCTTCACGGTCGGGAACTCCTTCAGAAACGCGCGGACGGCCTTCTTGTACTTCGTCACGCTTGGGGAGCTGTGTGTGATGCCCGAGAAGCTCACCATCGGGGTCACATGCGCCGCCGCGGCGTCCGCCAACCACTCGTTGATGCTTGCGATGGCGGCGGGGTTGTGCGAGATGGCAACGTTCCACGCAACTCCGACACGCGCCTCGTGGATGCCGAGCGCGAGGAACCGCGGATCTGTGAACTGGGTCGCAGCGATGCCACCGATCCCGACCTTCAGCGCCGACGCAGAGGCTGGTACCGCCATCGCCGTCAGCGTGACGGCGAGCGCGAGCAGTTTGCGAAGTGTGGGCGTGTATCTCATGTACCAATCCTTGCCGTAGCGAACGCGTTCTCGCATCGCGACCCTGCCGGAATCCGGGACGGCCCTCATGAGGAGGCACGTAGTTTGCTGGCAACCTCAGACGACCCCTGCGATCGCGACGCTGCCCCGGTAGACGCCATCACCGTAGCAGAGCTTCCCGTCACGTTCTGCAGGTTTGGTCAGCCTCACCGACGCATCGAACGCGGGCTGGCTGAACCCCGCATCGCGCGGTTGCGCCTCGCTTGAGCGCTCCCTGGCCGCTGCCGATACGGACCCGTGGCCAACCGGCTCACGCCACGCTACGTGCTGCTCGCGCTGGCGATCGCCGCGACGGCGATCGTCATCGTGGTCGAGCTCGGCCACACACCAGCCGAGCGACTCCACATCACTTCCGGCTCGATGCGGCCGACGCTCGCCGTCGGCCAGACGGTTCCCCTCGATACATCGGCCTACGCATCGTCCGCGCCGCAGATCGGCGACATCGTTGCGATTCGAGCTCCCGTCGGCGCCACGGGCGACACGCCCGTGTGCGGCGTCGACCGGCCGGCCGGCGAGGTGTGCCCCCGGTCGACGCCCGAGCGCAGCAACCAGATCTTCGTCAAGCGCGTCGTGGCCGGACCGGGAGACACTGTCGCCGTGCTGGGCGGCAGGGTGGTCCTTAACGGCGTGCTCCAGCACGAGCCGTTCGCGGCCCCCTGCGGCGCCAGCCAGGAGTGCAATTTCCCGGTTCCAGCTGCGATCCCGGCCGGCGAGTGGTTCCTGCTCGGCGACGACCGTGGCGCCTCGGATGACAGCCGCAACTGGGGTCCGGTACCGACGGCGTGGATCATCGGCCGGGTCGTGCGCTGAGCTCGACCGTGGCCCGGCGCGTGTGGTCAGCCGTCCGCGCTTTGGGCGGCGGCGTATTCGTCGTCGGTGACGTGGCGGCCCCACTTGACCGGGCTGCCGGACTCGTCGTTCTGCTGCATGGCGACGTGCACCATGAAGCGGTTCGGCGCAGCGCCGTGCCAGTGATTCTCTCCGGGTTCGAAGAAGACGCGGTCGCCGGCTCGAATCACCTCGACGGGGTCACCCTCGCGCTGGCAGAGACCCACGCCCTCGGTGACATAGATCGTCTGCCCGTGCGGGTGCGTGTGCCAGGCCGTCCTGGCGCCCGGCGTGAAGTGGACGTTGGCGGCAGCGAACGTGGAGGTCCCGGCAGGGACCGCGACCGCATCGATGTACACGTCGCCGGTGAACCAGTCGGTTGGGCCTTTGGTGGTGTCGATGCTGCTGCGAGTGATCTGCACGTGAGGTCCTATTCGTCGGCGGGGAATCCACGGCGATCAACATACCCCTGTGGAAGCTGGTACTCGTCGTGGCGGCGGATCCAGAGCTGCCATCGCTCGTCCTCATCGCGGCCCTTCGGCGCTCGGTCGAGGACCCCGTAGTACGGCATCAGAAACTCGACCCCGCGACCGGTCGTTGAGTACGTCTGGTAGACGGCGCCGTCCTCGAGCGTGAACGCGGTGAAGCCGAACAGCTCGGTCAGGTAACCGTAGATGTCCGTGCCGGCCTCCTCGGCGTTGCGGAACGCGACCGGAGGCAGGTCGTCGAGCATCGGCTCGATCGCCTCCCGCGTCTGCTCGGGGCTGCTCGAGAAGCCGACGTCGGTGTTGAAATCGCTCTCGTAGCTCGATGCCCAGTTGAAGCGCCATCCCATCCGCTCGCGATACGCCAGCAGCTTCTCGATCGGCGCCCCGGAGGCGACGATCAACGTCACGTCCCGAGCCTTCAGGTGCGGGATCAGACTGTCGAACGAGTCGGCCATCGACGAGTTCACCGGGCAGCCGGCCTGGTAGCTCGGGCCGAACATGAAGTGGTAGATCAGCAGCTGAGAGCGGCCGTCGAACAGCTCCACGAGCGTCTTGGGGCCGTCCGGCGTCTGGAGCGTGTACTGCTTTTCGACCGGCACCCAGGGAAGCTCCCGGCGCTGCTGCGCAAGTTCGTCGCCCATCCGCGTGTGTTCCTTCTCGCGCTCCAGCAGCGCGGCGCGGGCCTCAAGCCACGCTTCACGCGAGGCGATCTTGTGGGTAGTCATCGTCGTCTCCATGGTTCCAGCTCCGTCGTTTGCGATTGCGCTCGTTGAGACACCGTCGTTGCTCAAAGCGGAACGGTCCGTTTCGCGCCCGGCTGGTGTCATTAGGAGTGATGCAAGTGATCGGTGAGCGTCGGGCGGTGATGCGGACGTGAGCGAGCGTGCCCTCAGCCGTGCCCGGGCGGGCGACGAGTCCGCGTTCCGGGAGCTGGTCGAGCCCTACCGGCGGGAGCTTCACCTGCACTGCTACCGAATCCTCGGGTCACTGCAGGATGCCGAGGACATCGTGCAGGAGACACTGCTCGCGGCCTGGCGCGGGCTGAGCGGCTTCGAGGAGCGGGCTTCGCTCCGCGCCTGGCTCTACCGGATCGCCACCAATCGCTGCCTGAACGCGCTTCGCGACCGTAAGCGCCGCCCACAGGAGGTACCTTCGATGACCGAGGCGCCCACGCCCACGCGCATGGCTGAGCCGATGTGGCTCGATCCCTACCCGGACGCGCTGCTCGAAGGGGTCGCGGACAGCGCTCTGGGCCCCGAGGCGCGCTACGAAACCAGAGAATCGGTCGGGCTCGCGTTCTCGGCAGCACTGCAACACCTGCCGCCCCGCCAACGCGCGGCCCTCGTGCTCCGCGAGGTGCTCGGCTTTCGCACCTCCGAAGTCGCGAAGATGCTCGACACGAGCGAAGCATCGGTCAAGGGCGCGCTACAACGCGCCCGCGTGACGCTCGACGAGCGCGGTGCGGCGAGCGGTCGCGAGCGCGCCCCGCTGCCAGATTCGGTGCGCGAGCGCGAGCTCGTCGGCCGTTTCGCCGTCGCCGTCGAGCAGGGCAACACGGCGGGCGTGATCTCGCTGCTGACCGACGACGCGTGGCTGACGATGCCGCCGCAACCGTACGAGTACCAGGGCGGCGAGGCGATCGCGAGCTTCATCGCCCGCGAGCGAGGGGACCGTCGCGGCGCCAACCTCCGGCTCGTGCCGACCCGCGCCAACGGCCAGCCCGCGTTTGGCTGCTACCTCCCGGATCCCCACGCGCCGATCGCCCGCGCCTACGGGATGATGGTGCTGACGATGAGCGAGGACCGCGTCTCGGCGATCACCTGGTTCGGCGAGCGGAGCCTGTTCGCACACTTCGGACTGCCGAGGGCGCTGCCGGAATAGCGTTCCCGCGTCGGAGCGGGGCAGCGGTGGTGACTGATGCGCGCGTCTAGGTTATGCCGCGATCGTCGCACGATGGTTCGCGGCTGCGGCCGCTGCGCGCGCTGCGGCCACGCCGCTTGCAATGGCGGCGTCGACGAGCCAGCCGTCGGGACCGATCCAGTCCCCGGCGATGAACAGTCCGTCGCCAAGGTCGACGCCGGGGCGACCTGCCAGACCGCCGGTGTCCGGCGTCGCGATCGCGGACACGGGGGTCATTCGAGGTAGGAACCGCTCCAGGGTCACGCGCTCGCGCCAGCCCGGTTGGACTGCGTCGGCGACCGACTCCAGGACGTCGCGCCCCTGGCGCGTGTAGCCGGCGAGGCTCAGCAGCACGCCTCCACGGTGGCCGGGTGGCGAGTGTTTGGACAGGTAGGTTGGGTCGTCGAGCCCGAGTGCGAACCAGCGCCCGCGGTTCGGCAGCGCGGTGAGCCCGAGGTCCAGCGCGCTGACCTCAGCCGCCGGGCCAGGGGCCGCCGGACTGCGACCACCGAGCAGCTTGGCCGCGTCCCGTGGGCCCCCGACGGCAACCACCACGACGTCCGCGTCAAGCACCCGATCGTCGAGCTCCACCGACCACTGCTCGCCGTCACGCTGCAGCGATCGCACGGCGGACCGCGTGTGGACCGTCGCGCCGCGCCCGAGCGCCTCGGTGTGAAGCGCCTCGACGAGCGTCTGCCAGCCGCCGCGTATGTAACGGACGCCGGGACGCAGCGCGCTGCGAACCTGCTGCGCCGCGACGTCGGCACTGAGCGACTCGTGATCGGCGACAAACGTTGCCACCCGAACCAGTGCTTCCGCCGCCGGCCGAGCCTTCGAGGACGGCAAAGTCTCGTCCAGCCAATCCGACACCGGACGTTCGCACAGCTGAGACGGGTCGGCGTCGCGCAAACGCAACAACCATCGCGTCAGCGCGGACGTCCCGTCCGGACGGCGGCGTGGCCTGCCCGCTGCGATGAAGAACGAGCGGTGCGAGACGGGATTCCAGCTCGGCAGATCGATGCCCAGCGCCCTCAGCTCGCGCGTCGCGGGCCCACCGGCGTATAGGGCATGGGGGCCCTGATTGAGATCGAAGCCGTCCTTCTGCACGGAAGCCGCACGTCCACCCAGGCCTGCGGCCGATTCCAGCAACGTCGTGGAAAGGCCGGCGTCGGCCAGGTGAGCCGCGCTCACCAGCCCAGCCGGCCCACCGCCGATTACGACAGCACTTCGCTCAGAGCTCATTCGACACCGTCCTGGATCTTGGGGAGGTAGGAGGCCCGCGCCAGCTTCCTGATCGAGCTCGCGCCACCATGTGTTGCGGACCGTAAGCCCCCGACTGGACCACTGTAAAGGTCCAGTACGTGATGATCAGAGAGGGCCAGTCGAGGTTAGTCGGCCAAACCCGGACTGATCAGCTGAAGAACTCGACGAGCGCCGGCCGGAGTGCCTCCGGGCGCTGCAGGACGCTGTGGTCCTGACCTTCGAGTGTGAGATGCCGCGCCCCGGCAACCGCCTGCGCCACTGCCCGCGCGGTCGCGCGGATCCACGGAAACGACTCACTACCGTCGAGGGTGAGGAGCGGGAGCTCGAGTTCGGCGAGGCGCTCGGTGGGCAGTCTGTAGCCGCGATGGACAGCCAGGTCGTAGGGCAGGGTGTGCGCGAGAGAGGTCAGCCGGCCCCAGGCCGGGGTGACGCGCATCCCCTCCACCATCTCAGCAGGAAGCCCGACCGCCTCGGTCGAGAAGAGGACGACCGCGTCGTCGCGACGGCCCTCGCGAACCAGCCCGGCGACGCGCTTGTCGACATCGTCCGGGGGAAGCGGCCGTGTCCCGGCGACCATGTACGACGGCTCGTAGACCGCGAGCCTTTCGATTGGCAGCCCTTGCATCGCCGCTTCAAGGGCGAGCACCGCCCCTGAGGAGTGGCCGAACACGCTGACCGGCCCGCCGAGCGCCTCGATCAGCGCCGAGAGATCCTCTAGCTCTCGCTCTGGCTCGAACCCCGAGTCGTTATTCGTGCTGGCGCCGCGGCCGCGCCGATCGTAGGTGACGGCTCCGAGTTCGCCGGCCGATATCGACTCCGCCAGGCCGGCCACCGTTGAGCGGTCGTTGTAGGCGCCGCCGATCAGGATTACGGGTCTGCCGTCGCCGTAACGGTCAAACGCGATCGTCGTCCGGTCGTCGGAACTGACGCTGCCTCGGCTTGGAGTTCCCACGTGTCGATGCTCCGTCTCTTGTCCCTCAGTCGCGCGCGACCGCGTCGGCGGTTCACGCGAGCCGCGGGCGCAGCGGGGAGCGCCAGCGGAGGCGGAGGCGGCGGCCGCCGCCGGTCAGCGCCGTCGCGCTGCGTCGCAACAGCTCGACTGCGTCGGACGTGAAGACGAACGGGTTGGCTACCACTCGTCCGTTGTCCAGCGACAGAGCCGCCACGACGTCCGCGTCGATCCTCGCAACCAGAATCTCGCCTACGAGCTCCGGTGCATCGTCCAGCTGGGCGAGGCGCCGGAGCGCCCCGGCGTCGTCGGCGTGGGCAAAGCCCACCGTCGCAGCGGGTCTCGCGCTGCTCACGGCCGCGCTACGGCTGCGCCGCCGGCCGGCTCGCCCGGTTCCACGCCCGTTTGCAGCCCGATGCAGATCCGCGATGTGCTCGCTCGCCGCCAGTGCATTCAGTGACATTTGCATGATCGTTCTCCTCGTACTCGACTGAACAGATCATGGACCTAAGACCCGGCGCCGACATCGGGCATGCGCAGCGACTTTCGGACCTACACCCCTTACGCGGGAGAGGGTCGGACCTCAGGGCGCGCTAGTGAGATCCGAGCTGGATCGTTGATTCGCCAACGCCGAGGCCCGGGGTTCCCGATGTCGACCCGGCAGGGGCGACGCAGCTCGGGATCTGCCCTTGCACGGTCTGGCCGAGGAGGTCGATGCCGGTGGTGGATGCAGCGACGATCCTGGTCTGGCCAAGCGTGTGGGGAGGAGCGAGCGTGATCGCCCGCAGAGTGGCGGGGCTCCCCGTCCTGGGGCTGTTAGGAAGCTGGGTGACGGCCAACGTGCTGGCGGGCTGAAGTCCACCGTCTCCTCCGACGACCTGCGCGGTTGCGGTGCAGCCCGAGACGACCGGGACTGCGCGGATCGCGATCCCCATCGATGCGAGTTCCGCGTTCAGACCAGACACTCCGGTGATCTCATTCAGGGTGATCGTCACCGAGCCGTCCTGGTTGTTGGTGACCGCAAATGCGGGCGGTGTGGTCGTTGCGGCGCTGAGTGCGAGGATCGCTACGGTCGTGACGGCCACGGCGGCAGCCGCCCCTCCGGCCAGGATCCGCGGGCGAGCGGCGAATCGAACTGCAGGGAGTCGTGGGAAACGGCGGGGCTCGGGCATCCGGGTGATGTCGATCTGGTGGCGCATCTCGCCGATAAGCGACCGTTCATCGGGGTCGCGTGCAGAGACGTTCATCGGGTTCCTCCTTGGGTCTCGGTGCGTCGTTGTCAGAGGCGAGCACGCTCTCCAAGCGGCGCAGGCCGCGGGAGACATGAGCACGTGCGGTCTGCTCCGAGCAGCCGAGGCGCTCGGCGATCGCGTCGTAGGAAAGATCCTCGACGACGCGTAGCTGCACGGCCTGCCTGCGCTGCTGCGGCAACTCGGCGAGCGCCTCGTCGAGAGCCGGGCTCAGCACGTCGATATCTACGGCGCGGTCGATCCACTCGCGCTCACCCGCGGCGAGCCGCGGCGCCACCCAGCTGAGCTTCTCGAGCGCTCGTCGTTGGATGGCTCCAGTGCGGTAGTAGGCGGCGAGCTGGTTGCGCGCGACCCCGAACAGCCAAGCCTCGGCTTCAGCCGGGCCAGAAGCCCGACAGCGCGGCCAGCTTTCGAACGCGGCCGCCCAGCACTCCGCCCAGAGCTCCGCCGCAGCGTCAGGGTCGCGAACGCGACGGGCGAGGTAGATCAACAGCCGTTCAGCGATGCGATCGTAAAGCGCCTCGAACGAGCGCTTGACGTCCTGTCTGCTGCGGCGCTTCGAAGGCTCCGTCATGGCTTCTAAGTGGGTTTCCGGCCCCATTCTGTGACAGCGAAACACCCGCTTCGACGCCTATCACGTCGCCACAACCCGGTCGCCGACCTGGACCTCTCCGCCGGTGAGGATGTCCGCCCGCAGGCCGCCGCGGTGCACCAGCGGGCGGAGAATCTGGCGCCCGGCGTAGCGCTGTACAACGGTGCACGGCTCGCACAGCCGCATCCCGCGGCAGCGCACGTTGCCGAGCATGAATTCGTGGCCGACAAGCCCGTTCAGCTTGATTCCGTCTACCACGACGTTGCGGCGGTGATCATCAGCCGTCAGCCCCAGCTCCAGACACACGCTCTGTTCGATCAGCGTCAGCGCGCTTCCAGGTAGGTCCGAGGGAAAGGTGCCCGCCCCGATCACGTGGCGATCACCCTCGATCCCTTGTCCGGCCAATAGTCGCGCGGCGGCGAGCGTCCGCGCGGGCGCGCCCGCCGTATCTGCGACGTGGATCGAGACGACCGTTCCGGTGCCCCTGGGAGCAGCAGCGCGGGGTGGGCGCGCCGGAGCGATGTCGCCGGCCGCGATGACAAACCCCTCCTCGACCCAAGGGTGCTCCTCCCCGGGCTCATCAGGCCATGCGTCGCCGCCGAGCGGGTCGAAGACCACGCCCGAAGGGAACCCGTACATCACCACGGGCCGGGTCGAGCCAGCCGCGTCGCGGGCCCGGGCAAGCCACGGGCCGGGCCAGTTGAACACCTCCGGCTGCCGGACAGGCACGAAACCCATCCCCAAGCGGGCAAGCCAGCGGGAGAGGAGCGGTCCGGGCGGTCGCTCGTCTACGTTCTCAGGGTCCGGAAGCTCGGGTGGCGTGAGCTCCAGGATCGTGGCAATGCAGGCGACGAACGCGGCCCTCTCACCGGTGAGGCCTGGTTTGAGCGCCTCGAGCGAAACCTCCCTCATTGCCCCCCAGCTTAGTCCTCGCACACCGTTCCGTTCCGCCGAGCGCCGGTGTCTCAACGAGCAAAGTCAGAAACCACAAGGAGGTTCCGATGACGTCCACACCCCGGAACATCAATCGGTGGGCCGCGTTCTCACTGCTCGCCACCGCGTACTTCATGACGATCGTCGATTTCACGATCGTCAACGTCTCGCTACCGACGATCGGTCGTGATCTGCACCTGAGTGCCACGGGGCTGCAGTGGGTGGTGACCGCGTATGCGCTAACGCTCGGCGGCTTCCTGCTACTCGGTGGTCGAGCGGCGGATGTTCTCGGTCGTCGCCGGATTCTGATTCTCGGCGTGGCCGTCTTCACGGCTGCTTCGCTGGCCTGCGCCCTCGCGACCACCGACGCTCTGCTGATTGGAAGCCGGGCCGTGCAGGGACTGGGTGGCGCGATCATGCTGCCCGCCGCTCTCTCGATCGTGATGAACATGTTCAAGGAGGGCGCCGAGCGCAACAAGGCACTCGGGATCTGGGGAGGTCTGGGCGCCGCGGCCGGCACGACCGGACTGATCGCCGGTGGGATTCTCACCAAGTACGCCGGCTGGCAGTCCATCTTCTATCTGAACGTGCCGATCGGGGCTGTGGTACTGGCACTCGCCCCGAGGATCGTCCCCGACAGTCGGCTCGCCACCACGCGACGCCGGTTCGATGTGCTCGGCGCGATCGCGGGCACCGGCGGGCTCGTGCTGCTGGTGGACGCGATCTCTCAGGCGCCGCAGTACGGTTGGGGCGCTACGCGAACGATCGTGCTCCTGGCCGCGTCGGTTGCTGTTCTCATCACGTTCCTGGTGATCGAAAGCCGGGTCAAGGACCCACTGCTGCCGCTGTCGATCTTCCGACTGAGCACACTCGCTGGCGCGAACGTGGCCGGCCTGCTGCTGGGCGGAAGTTTCTTCGCCTTCGTGTTCGCCGGCACCTTGTACATGCAGCAGGTGCTGCACTACAGCGCTCTGCAGACCGGAGCAGCGTGGCTCGCGGCCTCGGTGACCTCGCTGGCCCTTGCCGGGATCTCGCAGCTGCTCGTAACCCGGATCGGGCCAAAGGTCGTGATCGCATTCGGGATGACCCTGATCGGCACCGGGATCATCTGGGCGACCCAGGTTCCGGTCCGTGGGCACTTCCTCGCCAACCTGGCCGGCCCATTCTTCGTCGCCGGTGCCGGGACGGCGTTCTCGTTCATCCCGATCTCGGTGGCCGCGCTGGCAGGCGTGACCGAGCACCAATCCGGACTCGCCTCTGGGCTGCTGAACACCTCCACGCAGATAGGCGGCGCGATCGGGACAGCGATCGCGTCAAGCGTGGCGGCCAGCGGCACCAACACCCTGCTTCGCGCGGGAGACTCTCTGCCCAACGCGCTGACCGGCGGCTTTCACCAGACCTTCTGGGTGCTGGGAGTGATCGCGCTGATCGCACCTCCCTCGGTGGTTGTGCTCATGCGTCGAGCCGGATCCCCGAGCGCCGTCGCCAGGCCCGCGAGCGGTGAGGCGCGGCCCGCCCTTGCCACCACCAACTGACCAAGCATTCATTGAACAGACAACCGACAAGTGAGTGGAGGTAGCAATGAGCGAGAAGGCGAACAGAGTCGGGGCGCCCGAAACGGCCGTGAGCGACGGGGCGGAAGCTCCCGCCGTGGTCGACCGGTCCACGTTTCAGGCCGGCTTGGATGCCCTCCGGACACAGGAAAAGGCGCACACCCGCGAAGGGGACGCGATCGCTGCGGCCCGTCGCAGGCTCCCGATGGTGGAGGTCGACTCCACCATCGGGCTGGTCGGCCCGGACGGTCCGGTCACGCTGCTTGACGTGTTCGAGGGCCGTCGAGCGCTGATCGCCTACTACCACATGTGGTATGCCGGCAAGCCCGCCCCAGAGCAGTGTGAAGGCTGCACGCTCTACAACGGGCAGGTCCGCGAGCTGTCCTACCTGCATTCCCGGGACGTCACCTACGCCACCTTCTGCCAAGGCCCGTACGAGGAGAGCGTCCGCTACCGCGACTTCATGGGCTGGGATATGCCGTGGTACTCGGTACAGGATTCGGCCGACGCCTTGCTCGCGGGGCGTCAGGTGAACCGGTTCTACCTGGTGTGCTACCTGCGGCGGGGTGACCGCGTGTTCGAGACCTACTGGACCAACGGCCGCGGGGTCGAGCCGATGGGCAACGGCTACACCCTGTTGGACCTGACCGTCTACGGGCGGCAGGAGATCTGGGAGAACTCGCCCGCCGGCTGGCCGCAGCCGTATGGGGCCAATGGTGGGAATCCCTACCGCACCAACGGACGTCCCATCGCCCAATGGTCACGGCTACAGGCCGGGCGCTCCGACGACCTCGGCACCTCCGGGCGCTGAGCGGACCCCGTCGATGTGGCGCGGGAGAGCGCGGCCGCCCGCTCACGCGGCGGGAACTCGAACGTCCCGACCCCGTAGGCGGTTGACGATGCTCCAGCCGGCCACGGCAGCCCATACCCCTTCAAGCAGCACGAACCCCCATTGGTGGCTGATTGCCGCTGCAGCCGATAGTCCTGCTCCACCGACGAGGTTGAACGCGAGGTATCGGTAGGAGGAGACCTGCCACACGCCTCTTAGTGAAAGGGCGTAGGCGACGAGCACCACCACGGCGGCACTCCACTGCAGAGCCTCTGACATCTCCACCCTCCTCGTTGGATTTGTCTGGCGCCCCCGCTTGAGACTAGTCGTCAAAGACGTTGGCCGTCCAGCTCTGCCACCAGCGATTCCACGCGATGCGAGATGTCATCTCGGATCTCGCGCACCTTGGTGATCGATTGGCCGGCGGGGTCTTCCAGGTCCCAGTCGATGTATTGCTTGCCGGGAATGTAGGGGCATTCGTCGCCGCATCCCATGGTGATCACGAGGTCGGCTTGCTCTGCCAGTCCGCGGGTCAGCGGCCGCGGTATGCGGTCGGTGAGGTCGATGCCGATTTCGTCCATGACCTCGATGACTTCCGGGTGGACACGGTTCGCCGGTGTCGTGCCTGCTGAGAGAGCATCGTGTCGGCCGGCAGCGGCTTTCTCGAACAGGGCCTGGCTCATCTGGGAGCGTCCGGCGTTCTGGCGGCAGACGAACAGGACGGTGCTCATGGCTGGGCCGTGTCACCCTTCGTAGGATCGGCAACGACGATGTTGTCAGACCGGCTGTCGCGCTCGTGTGGCATGAGAATGGCTGCGGCGTCGGCGGGAGTGACGCCTGGATAAAGGGCGCGGACGAGAACTATTGCGGCGACTCCTCCGATCGCCTGCGCGAGGATGAAGCAGGGCACGGAGGCCGGTGCGATCCCTGCGAACGTGTTGGAGAACATGCGGCCGATCGTGATGGCCGGGTTGGCGAAGCTGGCCGAACTGGTGAAGAAGTACGCAGCACCGATGTAGGCGCCGACGGCAGCGGGGATGGTCGTGGTTCGTCTGGTCCGGGCGAGCGAGAAGATGACGAGCAGTAGGCCGAGAGTGGCGATGATCTCGGAGAGGAAGTGCGCGGGGCTGGCTCGGTGGTGGGTGGAGATGCTGATCGCGCTGAGCGAGAACATGAGGTTGGCAAGGATCGCGCCGAGCGTGCATCCGGCGACCTGGGCGGGCAGGTAGGCGAGCGCGTCGCGGCGGCTGATCCCGCCGAAGTGCGCGTCGACGAACGACACGACGGGGTTGAAGTGCCCGCCCGAGACGGGGCCGAACATGAGGATGATCGTGAACAGGCCGGCGGCGGTCGCGGCTGCGTTTTCGAATAGCTGCAGGCCGGTGTTACCCGGTGAGAGTTGCTGGGCTGCGATTCCTGAGCCGATCACCAACGCGGCGAGAAACGCGGATCCGAGCAGCTCGGCGAGCAGCCGGCGTGGCAGCGGCGGTGAGGTCATCGCCGGGGGGGGGGGGGGGGGGGGGGCAGAGAAAGTTTGGCGGGCAGAAACAATGAGCGCGGAGAAGGATTATTGATTTCGACACCCGCGGCCAGTCTATAGATTGACAATCATCAGTTCAATCGGTATACGTAGATAGATGGTGATCGATCTGGAACTGACCCCGAAGACCAAGCGACCGCCCGGCGAGCCCTGCTGCGAGCCGGTCGTCTATCCCGACGTGGAGCGCGACGAGGCGCTGCGGATGGCGCGGGTTGCGAAGGCGCTCGGCGATCCGGTTCGCCTACAAATCATCGACGTGCTCAGAAAGCACGCCGGCAAGGTGTGCGTGTGCGAGCTCGTCCCGCTGTTCGACCTCTCTCAGCCCACCGTCTCTCACCACCTCAAGGTGCTTCGCCAGGCCGGGATCGTCGGCTCAGAACGCGAGGGGCTGTGGGCGTACTACTACGTGATCCCCGACGCTCTGAGGGAACTCTCCTCATGGCTGAGCTAGATGTCAGCTGCTGCACCCCCGAAGCTCAGGCGAACTGCTGCGGGCCCGAAGACAAATCCGCCTGCTGCGGTCAGGCCGGAGGCTGCGGCTGCGCAGCCGGCAAGGCGAAACCCGAGCAGGAAGCTGTCCGGGAGACCGTCCGCGCACGTTACGCTGCTGCCGCACAGACGGCGAGCGGATGCGGCTGCGGCTCGGATCTTTCGGTCACGGACGAGCACGGCTCCCAGGTGTTCGGTTCCGCACTCTATGACGACGAACAAACCGACGGGGGCACCGCCACGGCCATCGGCGCGTCGCTCGGATGCGGCGTCCCGACAGCAGTGGCGGATCTGCACGAGGGTGAAACGGTGCTCGACCTCGGCTCGGGCGCCGGCGCGGACGTACTGATCAGCGCCAAGCGCGTGGGGCCCAGCGGAAGGGCGATAGGGCTGGATATGACTGACGAAATGCTCGAGCTCGCCCGCGACAACGCCACGCACGCCGGCGTCGAGAACGTCGAGTTCCTCAAGGGCTACATCGAGGCGATGCCCCTTCCCGACTCCGCGGTTGACGTCGTCATCTCCAACTGCGTGATCAACCTTTCCGGCGACAAGCCCAAGGTCATCCGCGAAGCCGCGCGCGTGCTCCGACCCGGCGGCCGCCTCGCTGTCTCGGACGTGATCGCCGATCACGACATGGACGAGCAAACTCGTGCCGACGTGGCCGCCTGGACGGGATGCGTCGCAGGCGCGCTCACCGAAGCCGAGTTCCGCTCCGCCCTGGGTGCCGCCGGCTTCCACGAGATCGAGATCCGCGAGACCCACCGGGTCCACACGCATGCCGCCGCCGCGATCATCCGCGCGACAAAGCCCTCCTGAGGACGATGACGACAGACCTTCACCTCAACGATCCCGAGACGCTCTACCGACATTGGGAGGCCTCACAGTGGTCCCCGTACGCCGTCGACCTGGTCGCCGACCAGGACCAGTGGCGAGGGCTTGGCGATGATCGACGAGGTCTCGTCTACTACGTGCTGGCCTCCCTGATGGTGGCCGAGGAGCGGATCACCACCAAGTTCAGCGGCCTCGTAGCTGCCGGCTCAAGTGAGGAGGAGGTCACGTTCCTGGCCACCCAGCAGGTCGACGAAGCGCGGCACATGCAGTTCTACGCGCGCTACCAGGATGAGGTCATCGCCTCACCGGCGCGGATCGCCGCCCACGTCGAGCGCGCCCGGGAGCAGGTGTCGGACGCTTTCCGCGAGATCTTCGACATCGCTCTCGTTGACGCGCACAAGCAGCTCCTCGCAGATCCGGGCGATCTCGGCGCCAAGGTCCGCTTCATCACGCTGTACCACCAGATCATCGAGGGCACGCTGGGACTGACCTCGTTCAAGTTCATCAGCGACTACCTCAACCAGCACGAGCTCCTTCCCGGCTTCGTCGAGGGCTACAGCCTGATCCACCACGACGAGACACGGCACATCGGCTACGGGGCCTGGTTCCTGCGCGAGACTATCCGCGAGCATCCGGAGCAGGCGGACAGCGTCCGCGCGGTGCTGCGCAAGCTCCTCCCGCACGTCGCCGAATCGCTCAACCTGCCCGGCGACGATGACGCCTCGTCGGTTCTGGGTGTCTCCGCGGACGAGCTACGCGCGTTCGCGCTGGGCGGCCTCACCCGGCGCCTCCAGATCATCGGCGTCCCGCTCGAAACCGTCTTTCGCCTAGCGAAGGCGCACTCGATCGCTGCAGCCTCGCCTGCGGTTACTACCCACGTACGCCTAGCACGTTCGAGAGGAATTGACAGCCGCTCCCACTACCCACCGCGGACAAGCACAGCGCCCGCTGTTGACGTTCGCCCGAACCTTCCCAGAAATAGGAATGATCCGTAGGTGGTGCGAAGAAGCGCTCCACTCGGCGGCAATTGAACGGTTACCGGAACGGAAGACCGCTAGCCCTTTGCGGTGACGCAACCTCGAACGCTCGCCGACTGAACCTCGGTCGGACAGCGGTCAGGTGAGCGCACCGGCGAGGACCACATCGGCTCGCTCGCGTATTCCGTGCGAGCTTGCCACGACCTAAGCGAGCGTGTCCGCGCCTGAGCCATAGTGCGCTACGCCGCGCAGATAGTTTGCGGCGCTGATCAGCAAGAAGGGGCTGCTCGCAGCCGGAGTCGACATTCCTGGCACGAAGTTGGGCTGTGCGTGCGCTCCGCCAGCTCCAGCATTGCGAGCTAAGCGCGCGTGTTATCGGAATACCTGACGAAGAACCGGTGCGCCTGTCCCAGCACAATCAGGTTCAGTACAGCCATGACCGTGACCGCCCCATACACACCCAGCAGCGCGAGCCGGCCGACCCTCACGCCACGCGCCAGTTCTGCCGCGGTGAGTAGCAGCAGAACCGCGCCGGGCAGCATGTAGCGCTACGCCTCCGGGCCGCGGCCCGGGCCGAGCGCAAGTCCAGCCAGTGTCCAATAGATCAGCAACGTGGTCACGATCGGCCAGAGCGTTCGCGGGATTGAGCGGCGGCGGCGCAGCGCTAGGAATGCGAAGCCGGCAACGTGATGAGACCAAAGACGCTTCGCAAGTGCAGATTCCGAGAGGGCGGCGTTCGAAAACTGATGTTTGGAACGTTCTGCCCAATGAGACCCGTAAGCGACTTTGCGACCGTTGACAGAGACCGCCAGTAGTACACGGGAAGGTGACGAAGATTGGCCAACGTGACGCCCGTCTGACCGTAGTGCCGAGCCCAAAGCCACCAGCCTCCCCAGACCGCCAGTGGCACAGCGAAGATCCACGCCCGCCGCCAGCGATCGGTCGCAGCAGCACGGCAACTGCGACGCCCGCCGCGAAGCACAATCCGATCGAGAATGATGCGAGCGAGAGACCCAGTAGACCGAAGGCCAACAGATCGCGGCCGCGTCCGTCCTCCTCCAGCGCCAGAAGCGCCCCAAGGCCCGCGGCGATCGAGTACACCTCCGTGAGCTCTCCCGACGGCCAGAGGATCGCCTCCCACGCCGAACCTAAGAAGAGCACCGGAATGGTCGCTGCCAGAGCCAGCGCCGGTCTCAATCGGCGTCGCATGAGCGCAAAAAACACGACGTCCAGAGCAACGACGCCAGCGACCCCCACCAGGCGCAGAATCCAGTATTCGGGCCCAAAAATGCTGGCCACGAGGTGATACAGCACCCGGGAGGGGATGATCAGGTGACCGTTGAACGGTGTGATCAGCGTTTTCAGCGACCAGTTGACGGTCCAGAACTGGTGGAAGTCGTCGACGTTGAAGAACGTCATCCCCTGACCTGCGGCGAGCAAGAGACCAGCGGCCGCCACGAGCAGTACGACGAACGTCGGCGTCAGCCAGCCGTCTCCGGCACGCCTTGAGCGGAGCGCCGTGAAGCTCAAGTCCCGGGTCTGTTCGTGCCTATCGCGCTCACCACCACCGTGTGCCCATCAATCCCACCGCGCGAGCATAGACACGCAACGCGATTGTGTGACGCGGTGGTAGTCAGCGTAACTGCGTCAGATCCTCAGTTAAAGAACGCACATTGCGCTTCGACCTGGAAGTCCGACGCCGGGGCGCCAGCTCTCATCGTGACGACCCAGGCTGTGCCTGCGGCGTTGGGTTCGGACGCCACTACCGTGAGGCGAGGAACCCCTGGGCCGATCAGCAACCCCGACGGGGCCCCGGAGAGCACCCGCATTCCGGCCGGGCACGCAAGCGTGCCCGTGGCCTCGTCGTTCGCGGCGACGGCGACATTGCCCAACGTGACGATCTCGATGTAGCTGGGAGCCGGAGCCGAGCCAGGATCACCGTTGGCGCCCTTTGAACCAGGGCTGCCTGCCGCGCCGGGTGCGCCGGCAAGACCTGTGAGACCGATCGGACCGCGAGCTCCAGGACTTCCTGTCCGCCCGCTCGCACCCGGCCCACGACGCTCCGCGCAGTCGGCTCCCAACAACGTGGCCGTCAACCGCGCACTGCTCACCAGCCATGCAGTTTGGTCCGGTCGCCGCGCCTGGCTTGAGCTGATAGCTCCGATACTCGCGGCCGGCAGCCGAACCACGCCGGCCGCGTATGAGCTACTCGCCAGCGCGGCGACCAGCGCGACGAGCGCAACTACGCCTGAGCGATTCACACGGCGGCGCATCAAGGCAACCCGCAGATCGCGTCGCCGGCGATGAAGGCGGTGGAATCGACGCGCGGAATGGACGCTGTGACTGTCCAGCTTCGATGGTCAAAAGACGGCTCAGCATCGACAAAGGTGATCAGGGATGAACTCTTGGCTTCACCCCCGCCGAGGACGACCGTGTTCGCCGGACAGTCGACGCTGATCGTCTTGAGCGTTTGGTCCATCGGGATGCTGTCCACGTGCTCCACTTGGTAGTTCGACAGCGCCCGGGGCCCTTGCGCGCCGCGATCACCCTTCTCGCCCTGCGGACCCTGCGGCCCCGTAGGACCCTTGGCCCCGGTCGGGCCGGTCTCGCCGCGAGGTCCTGTGAGGCCGGGAGCGACCAGGCCGTCCCGCTGGTCCGCGCGTGCCCGAAGGAGCTCGCCGGCAATGAAGTCCGCGCGCAACAGCGTTCCGCGCTTGACCGCGTTCGCGGTGATCGAATCCCGCGCCAGCTTGGGCGCGGTGACCGCCCCGCGCTTGATCTGCATGCTGCCGACGCTGTTACGCGGAAGCAGCACGCCACTGGCGTACGCGGTCCCCCCGATCGAGATGCCGAGAGCGAGGAACGCGACGGCGGCGTGCCATTGGCGTCGCAGCGAGCGAAAGATTGGACCGACGCGGCTATTCATCGTGTACTCCTTCTGAGGTGAGAGAAACCTCCCAGGTCGCCGCGCTGGCGGACCCCTGGGGTTCTGTGGGGTCCCGGCCTTACTCGATGAGGACGTTGTTGCCGGACCGGGGTGGTTGCATCTGAGCCCTTACAGACGCCCACAGGCTCCGATTTCATCCCTGTTGGTACGCGGATGTGACTGACCCAGCCGCCAGCGAACTGTGACCACGTCGAGGTCGATGAACCCCTGGCGACGGTGCGTACCGGCCTCGGAGCGATGATCGGCGCGGCCGTCGAGCCGGAACCGGTCCAGCACGAGTGCGGCCGTCCTCAGGGAAGGACGGGCCGGGTGCACCGGCTCCTTGAGCTGGTCAAGGCTCAGCCCAGCTTGACGTTCACCTTGCTGCCAGCCGGCCGCACCGTTCCAGCCTTGGGCTGCTGTTTCTTCACCTTCTTGCCGTGGCCGCTCACCTTGCCGAGGCGGCAGTCGGCTGCCTTCAGCCTCTTCTTCGCTGTCTTTAGCGTCTCGCCCCTCAGTTTGGGCACTACGCAGTGGTGGTGGCCTCCATTTCCGCCGCCACCACCACCGCCGCCGCCACAACCCGCGTTGCCGCCGCCCGTCTGCACGTCGGCGTTAAAGCCGATCTCGCCCGCTGTTCGGGCCTGTCCGGCACGCGTCGATCCGTTCGCCAGCGATCCAACCCAAAATAGGTATGTGCCCACGTCAAATCTGACTCCGAGCAGGTCGGTAGGACTGCTGTCCGGGTCGTCGATCCCAATCGCCTGGCCAGCCCGGATCGGCAGGTTGGTGGCGAACGACTGAGTCGCGACCCCTGTAGACATCTGCGGAGCACTCTTGCCAGCGCCTGTGTAGGTGTTGCCGTTGTCCGGGGTGAGCACCCGTAGCGCGTAGGGGCCTCCTGTGGTGTCGGTGATTCGCCAGCAGACGACCGTGCCGGTGACCGGCGATGTCACCTTTGCACCAGCTTGCACCGTGATGTTGGTGAGAGTCCCTGGGTTTTCGGGCTGGAACTGCTGGTAGGTGCCAGTGAGGGGCGGGCCGACTGTCACCGTCGATGCCAGCGCGCTCGGAATCGACGGAAGTGCGGCGGACGCCCCCAGGGCGACGATGCATAGAAGCATCTTCCGAAACATGGAAGTCCTTCCCGAGGCTCCGGTTGGAACCTCCTACGCGTTCGGAGTGCAGCCCCCCTGTTGCCCCGGGGACGCCTCCGCTGGTATTCCAACGCCCGGAACCTAGCACCTCGCATCGCGTTCGACCAGCGAGCCACTCCGACGACTTCCCCGGACGGTCAGCGGTCCGCGACCCCCCACTCGGGGTGGAGCAGTTGGTGGTGCCGGCCCAGCTGAGGCCGGCACCACCCCCTTCTCGATCACGCAGACCGGAACGCCCGTGTCGCCAGCGGCACGAACACGATCAGCAGCCCGACCAGCCACGCCAGCGCCCCGAGCGCCGGCGTCAGCGCGTCGCCGTGGCCGATCATCAGCGCTCGGGCGGCGTTGACGGTCAGGCTCACCGGGTTGACGTCGGCGAACGTGTGCAACACGCCGGGCATCGAGGAGGTCGGCACGAACGCCGACGAGGCGAACACGAGTGGGATCACCCAGATGAAGCCGACCGATTGCGCCGTCTCCGGATCGCGCACCAGGACTCCGATGTACGCGCTGATCCACGAGAACACGTACGCGAAAGCCAGCACGAGCGCGAACCCGAGCACCACCTGATCGACCGGCTGGCTCGGCCGGAAGCCGACGGCAAGTCCGATCGCGAGCATCACGACCATCGTGATCGCGTTGGTCACGAGATCGGCGGCGGTGCGGCCGATCAGCACCGCGGGCCGGGCGATCGGCAGCGAACGGAACCTGTCGACGACGCCGGCCTTCATGTCCTCGGTCAGGCCGAGACCCGTCGTCAGCGCCCCGAACACGGCCGTCATCACGATGATTCCGGGCATCAGGTAGTTCACGTAGGAGACGCTGCCCGTCCTGATCGCGCCCCCGAACACGTACCTGAACAGCAGCACGAACATGATCGGCTGAACGAACAGGTACACGACGTACATCGGGCGGCGCAGCACCTTGCGCATTTGCCGCTCTGCCATCACGCGGCTGTCGGCGATCGTCTCGGCCAGCGTCAGCCGCCCGCGTTCGGTGATTGGATGTGTGAGGGCGCTCATGCTGCCTCCAGTTCATGGTCTTGGTAGCTGACCCGGTCCTCTGCCGGATGTCCGGTCAGGGTCATGAAGACGTCGTCGAGGCTCGGCCGCTGCCACTCGACGCTGGCGAGAAGCACTCCGCTCGAGTCCAGGCGGCGGATCGCCTCAGCCGAGCTGCCGGGATCGGCGACCGCTAGGCGGATCGTTCCGTGCTCGGCGTCGACCCGAGGCTGCTCGCCGGCGGCCAGATCCATCAGCGCCGCGGCCGCGCGGCCGAGATCCCCGGACTCGGCGATCCGGACGCTGAGCAGGTTGCCGCCGATCGTCGCCTTGAGCTGCTCGGGGGTTCCCTGCGCGGCTATCTGTCCGTGATCCACGACGGCGATCTCCTGGGCGAAGCGGTCGGCCTCCTCGAGGTACTGCGTCGTCAGCAGCACGGTCGTGCCCTCTCGCCGCAGCTCTTCGACGATCGTCCACAGCTCCTGGCGCGAGCGAGGGTCAAGGCCGGTCGTCGGCTCGTCGAGCAGCACCACCGGCGGGCGCCCGATCAGTCCGGCGGCGAGGTCAAGCCGTCGCCGCATTCCTCCCGAGTACGTCGCGACGCGACGATCGCCCGCGTCCACGAGATCGAAGCGGTCGAGCAGCTCACTCGCCCGCCGGCGCGCCTCGACACGCGGCAGCCGGTAAAGCCGGCCGATCATCTCCAGGTTCTCGCGACCGGTGAGCTCCTCGTCGACGGCGGCGAACTGGCCCGCGAGCCCGATCCTCCTGCGCACTGCCAGGGGCTCGCCGACGACGTCGTAGCCGAGCACCCGGGCCTGGCCCTGGGTCGGCTCGAGCAGCGTCGCGAGAATCCTCACGAGCGTGGTCTTGCCCGCTCCGTTGGGTCCGAGCAGCCCGAACACGGTGCCTTCGTGGATCTGCAGATCGAGACCGTCGAGTGCGACCACGTCGCCGTACCGCTTGCCGAGGTTCCGAACCTCAATCGCTGGTTGCCTGCTCATGTCTGTCTCCGTTCTGTTCTCAGGTGACGGAGCCGTCGTTCGCGAGCGGGTAGCTGCGATGGACCTTGATGTCTCCCATCGCGCTACGGGCGCGCACCTCGACTCTGTCGTCGTTTGGTCCCGGGGGTCCCCCAGCCTCCAGCGTGTTGCGGAGGTGGCCATAGTGGGTGTTGAGGTCAAGCCAGGCGGCGCTGCCATCGGCGATCCCGATCTCGACCGCGCCCATTCCGGTCTCCGCTACCACCGAGCCGCGCCGGACCGCCCCGAGGCGGATGTCGCCGTTGGCGGTCTTGGTTTCCACCGAGGCCCGCGCATGGTCGATCGCGATGTCGCCGTTCGCCGCCTTGACCCGCACCTCGCCGGCGACGTCGCCGAGGCGGATGTCCCCGTTGGAGTTCTTGACCGCCGCGTGACCGCCGATCGCACCGGCGCGGAGCTCGCCGGAGCTGGTGTTCAGCTCCGTGTCGCCGGTCGCCCTGTCGAGCACGACGCCGCCGCCGCCAGTCGTGAGCGCAGCCGCGGCGGCCTCCTCGACGTGAATGTCGCCGAACGAGGTCTTCAGCCTGCAATCGCCGAGCCGGCCCGTACACCGGAATCCGCCCAGGGCGGTTTCACCGTTGACGCGCGAGCCCGCGGGGAGGCCGATCTGAATCTCGACCGCGCCTCCGTCGCTGAAGGGGCTGTATGCCCGCCAGCGCCGTCCGGTCTTGATCAGCAGCCGGCCCGCCGAGTATTCGACGCGGGTCTGTTCCGCGGCGGTGATGTCGAGTCGCCGGCCGGCGTCGCTGGGACGCACCTCAACGACCGTGTCGGACCGCTCGCCGGCCTCGATCCTGACATCCGCGACCGTCAGCTCGAGGTCGAGGACGATCGGCTCTGGTGTCTGAAACGTGGGCATCGTCACCGTCCCCATCCCGTGTATTGCTGGCCGCCACGCGGGGTGCCTCGGTCGCCTCGCGCGCCGCCCTCGGCGCGGTCGACGGTGGTGGCGGCGGCGCGCACCAGCCAGGTGTTGATCGACAGGCCCTCGCGGTCAGCCGCTTCTTCGACCCGAGTCTTCAACTGCTCGGGCAGGCGCAGATTGATCCTCGCCACGCCTCCTTCGCCCGACCCGGTTGTGACCGCTGCCGAGCCGGGGCCGGCGCCGGCGAACTCCTCGCTCGTGTCCGGCATGCCCGCCGGCGCCGCGCCCGCCCGATCCGCCGGCGCGTTCGTGACCACGAACTCGGGATCGCCGCCACGCAGCCGCAGCTCAACGGAACCGGGCGCCAGCTCCCGGGTGATCTCGGCGGTCGCGATCTCGAGCGCGTCGAGCAACATCAGCCGGATCGCGGCGTCGAGGGGTGCGGCAAGCCGCTGCGCGAGCGCGCGGGCCTCGTCGCCCCCGGCTTCGGCCGCTATCGCGAGCTGCTCGCGGAGGCGATCAACATGTGGTTCAAGTTCCATGGCACCAGTATGGCACCACTTTGGCACCAAGTCAAGTGCCAAGTTGGCGCGCGCGAGTGCCACTCGTACTGATCTTCGTGCGCTCCGGCCCGAAGGCGCTTACTATGCCCCCGTTGGGACCGCGAAGACCGACGAAGCCGGGATCGATCACCGGTGGGCGCCTCCGATTGCCGCTCACGGCTGCGGTCCTGCTCGCCGCCGTGCTGATCCTCACTGCCTGCGGAGGAGACAGCTCGAGCAGCTCGAGCTCGGCTGGCTCGACCGGGTCGACGGGCTCAGGCGGGCACGTCGTAGCGGTCAACAAATCGGTCGTGCAACCAGGCCCCGGCGGGAGCAAGGTGAAGGTCACGCTCGTGTCCTATCAGGACAAGATCGGTGAGCCCACACACGAGACGCTCGCGCCGAATGCCTTCGGGGTCACGTTGCGGCTCCAGAACCTGGGAAACCACACGATCAAGGCGAATGCACCGACGTACTACTCGGTTCTCCGCATGGAGAACACGGCCGGTGCCGACAACATTTCGCACGCCACCGGACCGTGTGGCGGTACGTTCTACAACTCCCGCATTCACCTCGCGCCCCACGCGTCCGTGCAGGGCTGCATCCCGTTCGCGTACGGAGAATCGAAGCCGGTCACGTTCGGCTTCGGCTTCGGCTCGAGCGTCACGAACTGGCCCGTCGGCTCCTGAGGCGCGTCACGCCTTCACGATCGTGAAACTGAGCGTCTTCGAGGCTGAGGTGACGCCATCGGCGTTCGTGCCCGTGATCGTGACCGAATAGCTCCCCGGCGCGAGCCGCTTCGTCCGCGACAGCCGGCCCTGGAACGTGATCCTGTCCGTGCCCGCATTGGCGGATAGCGACAGCACACCCTTGACCTTGTTGTGTTGCTTGAACACGAGCTTCACGCTCGCGGGCTGATTGACGGCAAATGTGAAGGCCGTGCCGACCGGTGCCTTGCGCTTGACCGCGGCGATCGTCGGCAGCGCCTTGCCTTCGCGCCAGCGCTTGTGCGACTGCTTGAAGCCACTGATGGCGGGGACGTGCTTGACCACCGTCCTTGCCATCGAGGCCCCACACGCGGAGGCAGCGGCGTTGTCGCTGAAGTCCCCGCCGTACCTCGCGTACCACCAGTAGGTGCCGGCGGCCTTGGGGACGAAGCCAGCCGCCGGATGGTAGGCGCGGTTTCCGGACACGCTCACCGCGCCACCGACGACGGTGCCGCCGACAACGCACGAGCTCGGCGGGGCTGGCTGCGGACCGAACACCCGGAACTGGAGCGTCCCGACCGGACTGGCCCCCAGGGACAGCGACGCGGCCACCACCGAAGCACCGAGTGTCTGGCTGGCGGTGGCGGACGACGGTGCGCCGACCGAGAGTCTGGGGCTGGCCTTGGCCGCCGTGAACAGGACGCCTCTGTCAATTCCAACCGTGTCGCTGTATCGACCGACCGCCGTGCAGTCGATGGCAGTGGTGCACGAGACCCGGTCCAAAACGGCCTTCGGGTCGGTGCCCACGCCCGTGGGCAGTAGTGCCTTCACTCCCGTCGCCCAGTGGCCGGAGGTCTGGCTGAAGAACGCGCCCTGCCCGTGCCCGGCGCTGTCACTGTAATTCCCGACGGCGGCGCAGTTACCGGCCGACGAGCAGGACACCGAGCCCATCGAGACCTCCGGGTTGCCGGCCGTCCCGGCCGGAAGGATCGCTTTCGCGGCCGAACCCCAGGTGCCCGAGGTCTCGGTCACCACCATGCCCTGAGTGTCGCCTGAGCTGTCGTTGTAACCCCCGTCGGCGCTGCAGCTGCCAGTTGCGGTGCATGACACCGACTGCAGGTACGCCTCCGGATCGGTTGCTGCGCCGCTGGGCGCGGCCAGCTTCACGCCGGTCGCCCACGTGCCCGAGGTCTCTGTCAGCCGCATCGCCTGGAAATGCGACGAGCCGTCCTCGTAGTCACCGACCGCGGTGCAGTTGCCCGCCGACACACACGACACCGAGTAGAGCGTTACGCTCGGGTTCGACGCGGCCGGGGTGGGCGGCACCGCCTCCGCAGCCGACCAGCTCCCGGAGGTCTCGGTCAGCAGCAGACCCTGGTTGTTTCCGAGGCCGTCGGTGTAGTCGCCGACGGCGCTGCAGTTGCCGGCCGACGTGCAGGAGACCGAGCCGAGGACGATGCCGGGGTGAACGCCCTCGCCGCCGACGGGCACAGGGGGCTCGACGCCCGCCGACCACCCGCCGGAGCTCTTGCTCAGCAGGAGGCCCTGGCTCTCCCCGAACGGGTCAGTGAACTCGCCGACCGCGGTGCAGTTTCCGGCGGAACCGCACGACACCGAATTGAGGCTGACCTGGGGATTCCCGGTAACGGTCACCGGCAGTACCGCCTCCACGCCCGCTGCCCACGTACCCGACGACTGTGACAGCAGCAGTCCCTGCACGTCGCCGGATGCGTCCTTGTAGCCGCCGACGGCGGCGCAATTCCCCGCGGAAGCGCATGAAACCGAACCCAATCCCACGACCGGGTCGGTGTTGGCGCCCGTGGGCAGCGTCGCCTCCACCCCGGTCGTCCAAACGCCCAGCGACTTGGTCACGAGCAGGCCCTGCGAAGCCTCGGACGTATCCCTGTACCGGCCAACGGCCGTGCAGTTGGCCGGCGACGCACACGAGACGCCGTTCAGCTCGACCTCGGGATCAGTCCCCACGTTCGCTGGAAGGGCCGCCTTCACGCCCGTCCCCCAGCCAAGAGTCGTCGACGCCAGCGCACCGGGAGGCGTCGCCGCCGCGCTCACCACCAGCACAGCGCAGGCCGACAACAGCACACCCCAGAGCCTGCCAACACGCCCCATAACACTCATCTCACTCCCCCTCACCCAGAATCCCGAAGCTTCAGGGTCTGGCTTTGACGTCCGTATCGTTGCCCATGATCACGACTCGCGCGGCGCCCGAGTGAGACGTGGCACTACAAAGGTATCTGGTCAGCCGCCCGATTGCGCGTGCAGTCTTCCACCAAGCCCGAGGTCGGCTCACATTTGCTGGGTTCGGGCCATCTTGGGGCCCCTCAGCGGAAGAGCAGTCGCTTGACGTTGACGTAGCCGCCGTTCCAGAAGATCCGGTAGGTGGTCGGGCCGGTGAAGCGTGAGGCCGGGTTGAAGACGACCGCGCGGGCGACACCATCGGGCCCGAACTGCGCCGCGGTGCCGCCGCGAACGAACTCGTTGGTCTTGACCGGGAAGTCGAAGACCTGCTGGCCGCCGCGCTTGACCAGCGTCCACGTGTCGGCGGCGGGGTGGAGCATGCCGACCGGGCTCTTGGCCATCTGCCGGTAAACGGCGATTCGCTCGAGATCGCTCAGCGGAGAGCCGTCCGCGTGCACGATCGAGAGAAAGTCGACGTCGCCGGTGACCGAGCGCCAGCCGGGGCTTCCCGCCCGGCATGGTGGTGTGTCCACGCAGAACTGCAGCACCCGATTACCGCCGCCCTCGTCGAGCAGTCGCATTCCGTACTTCGTGTAACCGTTCGGCAGGACGCTGGAGTCGACCGAGTTCTGCTGGAGGTTCCAGCGCAGCGTCAGCTCATCGTTCTTGGCCCCGTCCTCGAGGTATTTGACGTAGCCCTGGTCGTAGGCCGGGTGGTTGTACTCGGTGGTGCGGTCCTTCAGGCGCTTGAACGCCGTCGTCCATTCGGGGTCCTGGGGGCCGATGCCGTCCGCGCGCAGGGAACGCGCCAGCTCGGCCTGCGACGGTGGTCGTCGGACCACGACCCTTCCGAGGTCACCTCTGCGGTAGCCGAGGTAGTTGATGTCGTCGATCGAGACCGTCTTGATCTTGATCTGCTCAGGCTTCAGGACCGCGCCTTCGTTCAGCCACTTGATCGACTCCTCGGCGCGGCTGCGAAGAGTGATGATCAGCTTGTTCTCCTTCGCGAACCCGCGCAGGTACGCGACCTGACTCTCCGAGAGCCCGTAGAACTTCCGCAGGTCCGTGGTCAGGAATTCGTATCCCGGGACCGCCTGCTTGAGCGCGGCGAGCGCCTCCCTGGCGCCGGCGCCATCCGCGATCACGTTGAGCGCCTCTCCGGCCTTCACGTAGGACGCCTGCTTGATCGCGTTCAGCGCTTCGGCGGCCGCGGGCAACCGGGTCAGGATCCCGCTGGCCAGCACCAGATTGCCGGTGATCTCCGTGCCCTCCTTGCCGTACTCCTGGATCGCGGCGTACAGGTTGCCGGACGACTCGTCGTTGGCCAGCCGCGTGTAGTGCTCAAGAACCTGCTGGTCGACTTTCTTGACGAATTCGGTCGTGTCGCCGGCGAGCGTCGGCGCGTGCTGGTAGGCGAGCAGCGCCGTATTGCTCACGATGTTGAGGAAGGCCGCGACCTTCACCGGGTCGTCCTTGATCGAGTCCCATAGCTCGGCCTCCAGCTGCGCGTATGAGGCAAGCGCCGACGGAGCCCCGATGACGCCCTTGGCCAGAAGCAGAGGGAGATCCTTGAAGATCGCGACGGCGACCCCGCCCGTGAGATTCCATACGCCCTGAAAGACACCGACCGAGAAGTAGGCGACCTTGGCGGGGAAGTTCGCCTCTGGCGGCGGGTCGCGGAAGTCGCGGTCGTCGATCCCGACCCGGTACTCCTTCTCGCCCTTGACATGAATGTCGCGCGCCGGGATCTCCCCCTTGACCGACTCGTCCTCCCCGAGGTCAGCGACGCGCGGGTCCGGGACGTGCACCACCGCGCGCGTACCACCGTCGGGAAATTCGGGCGACTGGACATCGGCATAGGTCGCGGTCGTGCGAACCACGATCTCCATCTCTCGGGTCTGACGCGGGCCGAGCACGATCGCCACGCTCGGCTCCGGCGGCGCGGTCAACGACGGGTTCTGAATCGGCCGACCCGCGATGTCGACGTGACCGTCGCTGGCGTTGCCCTCGAGGTCCGGCTTCATTGGGTAGATCCCGAGCGTGTGGGTGTAGGAGATGTTCCGCAGCTTGAGCTTGACCGTGAACACCGTCCCTGCGCGAATCAGCGAGGGAGCGTCCGCGCTCTTCACCTTGCGCCCGAGCTCGGAGGTGAGCACCAGCACCGGGGCGCCCACCGTCAGGCGATCGGACCCGACGCCCGTCACCCGCCCAACCCCGATGATGCCCCCAACCGCGAGCACCTCGACGTCATACTTGCCGTCGCCCGAGACCCGGAGCTCATACTTGGCCTCGATCGTCGCGCCCGGCTTTAGATCTCGCCCCTTGGCCGGGGTCGGCCCACTCAGAAGCTTGAGCGGGACCTTGGCCACCTTCGCCCCCCCGACCGCGGAATACAGCGGCTTCTGCGGCGTCACCCCGCCGACCGTCCTCTGCCCGGTGTTCTTAATCCTCACCGTCACGCCAATCGTCTTCGGCTCCAGCTTCTCGTCTTTGCCGAGCACCAGCTGAAGACTCGACTTCGACAGCGTGACCTTGACGCCGAGCGTCGAGGACACCGCGATCCCGTCAACCCTGACATCGGTGCCTTTGACCGTGATCGCCTGCGAGCGCGTGCAGACGGCCGGACCGGTCACACAAACCCCGCTAGGGAATGTCACCGTGTACGAACCTGCGGGCGCGGTGACCGCGTAAGCGCCCGTAGCATCGGTCGTGGCGGTGCCGGAGAAGCTGGCCCCGGCTGACGTCCTCCCGGTCACTTCGACCACGTCGCCCGCCACCGGCCTGGCCGGTCGGTCAGGCACGCCGACCCGCGAGCCGCGAAGGATACTGCCGACCACGCGGGCGTTGCCCTGCTTGAGCAGGAAGCCCACCGAGCGGCCGTTGTGCGCAGCGATCCCGACAATGTCGCCGTTGTCGTTGATGGCCAGCGCGTCGAACAGCAGGTAGCCGGAGTTAGCGGGCAAGAGCGTGTTGAGGTCGGTGACCTTGCCGTTCTGCCAGATCGCGGCGTGGCCCGTGCCCCCGGACGGGATGATGCCGGCGACTACGTGTTTGGCATTCACCGCATTGGGCCCGGCGAGCCCGGTGATCTGAGTCTCGGTACCCGACCGCAGGCGGATGTAGTACTTGCGCACGTTCGGTGAGCCGCCGCTGTCCTTGTAACCGAGGACCGTGCCGTCACTGGCCAGGTCGTTCATCAACAGCGGCCCGATGGCGGAGCCGGCCAAGGCCTCGAAGGCACTGGCAGGCGGTGTCAGGTCAAGCTTGACGCCAGGCGCATTCGGCGCCGCGCCAGACCACAAGTAGAAGGCATTCACCGACTGCGTGCTCAGGCGGCCGAGCAGGAGGCTGCCGTCCGGCGTGATCGCGCTGACCGGGGTAAACCCACTACCGCCGTTGCTCGCGACATCCTGCTGTCCGACGCTCGAAAGCGCCCCTCCGCGATCGAGGAAGCCGCCAAGCGGAGGCGGAGGGTTCGATGAAAAGATCCCGGTCATGAAGCCCGCCACGTCCCCGGCGGCGTCGACGCTGCTGGCCTGGCTGAAGTCGGAGCCGCCAGTAGAGACCGGCGGCTCGATCTGGGTGGGAGCCCCGGCGCCGTCCCAAAGGAGGGCGTGCAGTTCAGTGCTGCCGTAAGAGGTTGGCGTGACGGCAACGGTGCTGTCGCCGGCGATCCGGCCGCTCGAGTTGATCGCGTACGCATTGCTTCCAACGGCGCCGGCCTGCTCCCGCAGGGGGGTCAGCGTTCCGTTCGACCACAGCCCAGCATGCGGGTACTGACTCGAATTCTGCTCGGCGAGGTCGCCAACGACCTGATCCTTGGCGTTCAACCCTGCCGGAACGATCCCACCGAGGTCGACCACGGTGGCCGCGCGCGCCTGCCCCGCCATACCGAGCCCCAAGACCATCACCACAGCGAGGAACAGCCGACCCGCGCCGGCTCCCAGCGTGTGACGCCCCTCACCATCCGTACCAGCTGCGCGCATCGTTACCCCCAGTTCTCGTCTGTCCGGAGTCACCCGTGGCCAGTGCCACGTACGGAGCCCCGGAGGTCCTCAGCCGGACCGCCGTCGACCATCCCGCCGCCATCGCGGGTGCCTGAGCAGCCCCCAGGAACGCCACCGCCCCCGGAGCCGCAGCGACGATTCCCTCGTCGCGAACGGCCGAACGTGTGCACCTGCGCACACCCTACTCGCCTCGACCGACCACCATCGCGGCGTACGTCATAACGACGTATGCTCATCGCGAGAGTCGAGTGGGTCAGAGCCGAGAATCCGAGGTACTCCGACCTGTCGCCGACGTGTGCGGCCTGCTCGATATCGGCGAGTTTCGCCACGGCCTGCTCGATGCGCTGAACCGCGCGCTTCCCTCGAAATACGTCTCCCTGAACGAGATCGGCCCGACCCCGGACACCGTTGCCGTGATCGTCCGCCCCGAGCTCGCCCCGGAGTACACGGAGCGCTTCGCGCAACACTAGCGGTCGCCGCGAGCTCCGACCCGGCGGGTCACTGCGCCTGCGACGGAACGGTTGCACTAAGGTCCGCTGACATGAGGTGCAGGATCATCGGGGCGGTCATCGCGGTTGCGCTCGCTTTCGCGGTGAACGCCAACGCGGCGCCGCTGTCGGTGGGCGCGCTGGCGCCGAGCGGCTGCCTGAGCGCCGCGCCCTCGACGACCTGCTCCACCGGCGCTGGGCTCGGGGAGGCGTTCTCGGGCGTGGCCAGCGCCGACGGCAAGAATGCGTACGTCGTCGAGCCGACCAATGGCGGCGACGCGACGCTGCTCGTACTAACGCGCGCGCCCAGCGGCCAGCTCACGGAGGCCGCGTGCTTCGAGGACATGGGCGGCACCAACTGTGGCGCCGGGCATCAGCTCCCCAGCTTCGCGTTTGCCGATGACGTCGCGCTCAGCCCGGACGGTCGCAACGTCTACGTCACGATTGAGGGCACCGCCACGGCCGACGGCATGCTTCAGATCTTCAACCGTGCGGCCGACGGCTCGCTCACGCCGGCCGGCTGCTGGGACTTCACCGGCGGCACCGATTGCGGCTCCGGGCGCACGACACCAGGCCTCGGAGACCCCGAGGGAATCGTCGTCAGCCATGATGGCAAGGACGTCTACGTCGCGGCCTACGACAGCCGCGCGGTCGACACGTTCGCGCGGGCCCCTGACGGCTCGCTGACGCCCGCCGGCTGCATTCAGGACCCCGCCGGCGGCAACACGGGGGCACCGGGCCTCCAATGCGGCGCCAGCACGACACCGGGGATGAAGGGTGCGACCGGGATCGCGATCAGCCCGAACGGCGCGAGCGTCTACGTGGCCGGTTTCTCCAGCAGCGCGCTCGTCCGGTTCAACCGCAGTGCAGGCGGCGTACTCACGCCGGCCGGCTGCATCGAGGAGACAGGCGGGACCGACTGCGGCGCGACGAACACGACTCATGGGCTGGACGAGGCGAACAGCGTTGCGATCAGTCCGGACGGCCAGAACGTCTACACCCACTCGGCGGACCTCGGAGGTCCACTCGCGATCTTCAACCGCGCAGCGGACGGGTCGCTGAAGCCGGTCACGTGCATCGCCGGCACCACCAGCACCGAGTGTCCGATCAAGGCGCCGGCGAACACCGGCAACATCGTCACCCCGCACACGATCACCGTCGCGCCGGACGGGCGCACGGTCTACGTCGCGTCGAATGGCATCGGCGCCGTGCTGTGGTTTGCGCGCGCGAGCGACGGAAGTCTGACGCCGTCTGGATGCTTCGAACAGGCGGGCACAGACTGCGCCGGGAACATCGCGCCGGATGTATCGGGCGCGAATGGTGTGTTCACGAGCCCGGCGGGCGACAGCGTCTACGTGCTCGGCGGCGGCGGCGTCGCGGAGTTCTCTCGCGGGGTGGCGCCATTGTGTGCGCCGGCGAGCGTGGCCACCTCGTTCGGAACGCCCGTCGCGGTCGCGCTCAAGTGCGCGGACCTCCACGGCGATCCGATCAGGATCGCGCCGGCGACCAACCCCGCTCACGGGACGCTCGGTCCGGTGAACCAAGCGACCGGCGCTGTGACCTACACGCCCGCCGCCGGGTTCAGCGGCACGGACACGTTCTCGTTCGCTGCGTCTGATGGTGTGAACAGCTCGGCGCCGAGCACCGCGACGATCGCGGTCGGCCCGCGCCCGACGGTGCGCAAGCTGAAGCTGTCACCCACGTCGTTCGCGGCGTTACGCCACGGCGGTGTGACGATCGCGAGCAAGCACAAGCGCTTGCCTCGAGGTTCGCGCGTGTCGTTCAGCCTCAACGTCGCTGCGCGGGTCAGCTTCTCGGTCCTCCGGCCGGCAAGCGGGCGGCGATCGAAGCACGGGTGCGCCAAGGCGACGTCGCACAACCGCCAGGCCAAGCGCTGCACGCGGTTCGTGCGGGTCGGTGGGTTCGGCCTCAACGCCCGCGCCGGCGCGACGAAGTTCAAGTTCAGCGGCCGTGCGAGGCACGAGCGCCTGGCGCCCGGGCGCTACCGGCTCACCGCGACCCCGGCCGGCGGCAAGGCAGCCAGCGTCTCGTTCCGGATCTTGCGCGGATAGCCACGTACCGACACGCCCGGCCAAGCAGGCGCGTAACGTTGGGCCGCACCCGGGGCGCTACCTGCCGCCTCCGCAACCTGCTGGCGAAGCTGCCGAAGTCAGAGCAGAACCGGATCCGTTTCAACTATTGGTCAGCGCTCACCGACGGGACCTCGGTCAAGGACGGCAAGCTCCGCCTCCAGGTCCTCATTAGCGAACTCGAGCACGGCGGCTACGAGTCGGCCGCGCGCTGTCTCTCAGACGACCTCGACGCCTTGGTCGTGCACCTGCGCTACCCGCTCAGACACCGCGAACGATGGCGGTCAACGAACCTGCTGGAGCGCTCGCTCGGTGAGGTCCGCCGGCGCACCAAAGTGATGGGCCGGTTCCCCGGAGAGACCAGCTGCCTCTCACTCGTCTGGGCGGTGCTCGACCTGTTCTTCAGCCACGCCTCAAACGGCGCAACGTTCACCGCCGTCGACCGCCAACACCTCTACCGGATCAAGTACCAACAAGCCGATCCCGACACCCTCGACGAGGAGGTCACCGCCGCCTAGACTCACCCCGGGAACCTCAACCGCGAGCGAATTTACAGCGGCAAAGAGACGCAACCCGACGGCGGAGAGACCTCTCGAGGAACGGAAGCAGGGCTGCAGGTCGGCGCCGGCGCAAGCGGTTGCGCGTAATTCGCCGCGGAGCGAAAGCAGGCGTTTCGGTGCCACGGTCACGTCGACGCCGCGCAGAGAGCCTCGCAAGTGGCGAAAACCGGGGAAGCTTCGGCCGCCGTACGACGTCGGCGTCTTCCCTCATATGACCGCGAAGCAGGGCGCGCGGCGAGGCCAATCTGAGGCTCGCCCGCCCCTACTCCCGCGAAATTGCAGGTCTTCGGCGACGTCTGCCCCGAGGACAAGCACGTCGACCAGGTGGAGAGACGCGCTGATGGCGACGAGCGGGTGGCGGTGGTTTGCTGGGGTGAGTCGTGCTTTCGATGTCACGCGAGCGAGGGAGTCGGGATGGCTGGGTCGGGTTCCGATCTTCACAGCTCGCGACGATCGAAGCTCGCGATCGCGGCGCTCAGGACGATGAGGAACCAGCAGGCCACCCACAGTAGGTATGCCCAGGATGGTGCTCCCTGGGCATAGAACGGATCTTGTCGTCCGCCTTCGGCCAGGTGCTGGGAGATGAGCGAGGGTGACTGAAGGTAGTAGATGGCGGCGTGCCAGAGCCCGTCGGTGGGCAGCAGAAAGCGTCCCACCTGTCCCACCGTGCGCAGCGCCGCGATGTTGAACGCCGTGCCGAGCGTGCCGACGACTCCGGCCAGCCACCCGGCACCGAAGACCGCGACGCCGATGACGCCCGCGGCGATGACCGGAACCCGCGTGCTCAAGAACAGCGCCAGAGTCAAGAGGAGCGCGCCCTCGGCGAACAGGTACACGGTGACGAGCACCGGGTCCGGAGCGACGAAGCCGCTGGCCAGGCGAACGACCCCGAACTCCAGCGCGCAGACGCCGCCGGCATATCCCGCCAGCAGCGTTGCGAGTCCGAGCCACTTGCCGATCAGCACCTCGGTTCGACGGACGGGGCGGGTCACGATCGTCATCAGGACACCTGATTCGACCTCCGCGGAGATCGCGGGAGAGGCGATCGCCGACGCGCTCAGCGCCAGGACAAAGCTGAACATGAACATGAACAGAATGAGTGCCTCCGGGACGGCGAGATTTGCCTCGCCCGAGGTGAGGCTGCGCGTGTGGCTCAGCCGGTCAAAGCCCCATGCGCTCAGTCCGACGATGACCACGCTGATGGCGACGAAGGCAAGGAGAAGACGTCGCCGCACAGCCTCTTTGATCGTGAGCGCAGCGATTGTCAGGGTCGGATTCATCGCTCTGCCAGCAGTTCGAGGAAACGGGCTTCAAGGCTCTGGTGCTCGGGGATCACGGCTTGGACCCGTCCGCCGAGCGCGACCAACTCGCCGACGAGGCCGGCGATCTTTGACGGATCGATGTCGTCGACCACGAGCCAGTCATCCTGTTGGTGCCACCTGCCGAAGCGTCCCAGACCACTCCACCAGTTCCGGCCAAGGCCTGCGACCTTCAGTCGCACCCGGCTGTGGCGTCCGAGCAGTTCGTCGAGGCTCCCGGTGGCCACGGCCGTCCCTTTGTCGATGACCGCGACGCGGTCGCACACGTGCTCGGCCTCTTCGAGGAGGTGTGTGTTCAGGAATACGGTGGAACCGCGCTCGCGCAGCCCGCGGATGATCTCGCGCACGTCGTGACGTCCGACGGGATCGAGCGCGCTGGTGGGCTCGTCGAGCATGACGAGCGCGGGGTTCCCGAGCAGCGCCACGCCGAGCCCGAGCCGCTGCTGCATTCCCTTTGAGAAGGTGGCGACCCGGTCGTTGCCTCGCTCCAGCAGATCGACCGTCTCCAGGGCGCTGCGCTCTTCCTCCTCCCATGTCGCTTTGGGAAGCGCGAGGAGCCGGCAGTGAAGGCGGAGCACCTCTTGGGCGGTCAGTAGGGCCTGGAAGCGAAACAGCTCGGGGAGATATCCGATCTGACGCCTCGTCTCGCGGTCCCCAAGCGGGGCGCCGAGCACGAGCGCTTCGCCTCCGGTGGGCCGCGCGAGCCCGAGCAGGAGCTTCACCACCGTCGTCTTCCCCGCGCCGTTAGGACCCAGGAAGCCGAAAACCTCACCTCGTTGCACGGTCATCGACAGTGAGTTCACGGCGACCGTGTCGCCGAAGCGCTTGCTCAGCCCCACGGCGTGGATCGCTGGCGACGTCGTGGGCTCCGGAAAGCGATCGCCGCTCGGCGAGGAACCAGCTGCCTCCGACAGCCGCACTCGGTCCTCGGCGGCGGCTCGCTCGTTGGCGACGGCCGCCGCTCTCTCAGCCGAGTTGGTTCGCGACATTCAGCACATCTTGCGAATCGAGGATTCCCACGACGACATGGAGCAGCCCCTGGCCGTCCTCCCACACCACCCCGGCAGCCGCGTTAGAGGAGTCAGCCAGGAGAACGCCCGGCCAGCCGTCGACCTCTACCGAGCGCGTCGCCGCGCCGGGCGGGACGGGCACGGGGAGGGTGGTCCGCAAGTCACCAAGCAAGCGGATCTCCTCGGACAGCTGCGGCGGGATGCCAGGCTGCGCCAGCAAGAAGGCTTCTATCTGGCTAAGGCTGGCACCGGAGGACTGCGCCGTCGGACGGCGCATCGTCGCGACGCCAAGCGTGGGCACGCCGGCGCCGGTGGTCCCGGCGTATTGCGTGACGACGGCCGGCCCGGCGTCGAGAGTGATCGAGCTCCCAGCGAGACCGGCGGCGCTGGAGTTGAACGTCACTGCGACGGTCACACGCGGCTGCACGACGAACGACTGGACCGCGCCCACACCCGCGGGAAGGCGAGCCGGCAGTGAGACCGGAAAGCCGGCTTCCGCGGCGGCCTGGGCAAGCGAGGACGTCGGGTGCGCGGTACCTGAGGACCATTTGATGGTTCCGAACCGCAGTCGGCTCGACCCATTCGGGGCGGAGAAGCCCCCGAGCCCTTGGCTGTCGCCCAGCCCCGTGATGGCCGCGATCGCTCGCAGGTCGCTCTGGCTCAATGAGACCGGAGCAACGTGGGTCGGCGCGAAAATCGTGGTTAGCGTGGCCGCCGCAGCCGTGCCCGCGACCACGATCCCGATCGCGCCGATCGCCAGCCCGGTCCGTAACGACACTCTCGGGAACCACGCACGTCGCTGGCGGTCATGCGCCGTCAGGCGGCGCCTGACGGCTCCGCCCGCCCGTGGGGGCTCCAGCTCACGCTGGAACCGCGCCCAGGCAATGTCCATGTCGGGTACGACCTGCGGCGTCGAGCACAGTTGGGCCGCGCGCTCGGTGTCGTGGGCGATCTCAGCGCGCCGAGCGCTGCAGTGCCCACAGCTGGCCACGTGGTCGGTGACCCGGTCGGGCACGGCTAGGGGCTCGTCGTCGAGCCGGCGAAGCACCCCGTCAGGAATGTGTCTCACGGTCCATCTCCTTTCGAAGCGCGCGCTCTGCCCGTCTGAGCAGAGTCCCGACATTTCCAACCTTCACTCCGAGCGCGTCGGCAATTTCCACGTAGCTCATGCCGCCGTGGCGCATCACGAGGACCGCGGCCGATCGCCGCGGCAGCCGACGCAGGATGAGGCGCACCTCCGCCCGTCTTTCCCGATCGATCACCGTGTCCTCTGCGCTCGGTAGGGACCTCACGACCTGCACGAGCAGTTGGCGCTTGTCGCGGCGCCGCTCCCCGCGAAGCACGTTGAGCGCCGTGTGCACCGCGGCAACCCTGACCCATCCAGCAGCCTGCTCGTAGTCGCCAGAGAAGCGTCGGTACGCGGCTAGGAAGACATCTTGGGCGACGTCCTGAGCGCCCTGTGCATCGCCGACGACGCTATAGGCCAGGCGCACGACAGTCCGGTAGTGCTCGCGGAAGAACGACTCGAACGCCGCCATCCCGGAGCCTCCGTCAGGCTGCTCCCACCGTTCGTTATGTCGCGCCTGCAAGCCCATCACACCCACTAAGCACCGCCGCAACCCCAAATGTGACACCTCGCCGACTGCTGTGCGTCAACCCTGGACCGCCCCTACGACCTTCGCCACGACAGCAAGCCGGGCAAACCCTGCTTTCGGGTCGCGCCGCGCATCCGACCGGCATCAACGAGCGCCCATATTTGCGCGGGTTGCGCAATTGGCGATCAGCAGGTCGCTTGTGAGGACGTGGTTCGAGACCTGCCTTTGCTTTGTCCGGATATCTCGATGGGCTCGCGTCGTGGTCGTGATTGTCGAGCCCGACGCCGCGTTCCGGCATGGCCGGTGGTCGCCGGGTTGGGCGGGCAGCGAAACGTCGTCATGCGGGTCGCTAGCGCGGGTGCGCGCTCAACGAGCCTTGCGTGTCGGGGTGCTTATTCGGCGGCGGTGGGTTCGGTCGTGGTCGGGCCCTGGCGGGGGTTGAGGATTCGTTCGGGTTCGCGCTCGTGGACGGTGGTCGTTGCGAGCAGCGCGAGGGACTGAGCGCTCGGGCTGCCGGGTGTGGCGTGGTAGATCGACAGCGTTTGGCGATCTGTGTCGGGTATCGGGAGCTTGGTGTAGTTCAGCTCGAGCCTGCCGACGAGGGGATGGTCGATCGTGCTCGTGCCGCTCCCCTTCGGCCGGACGTCGTGGCGGGCCCATAGCTGGCGGAAGGGTTCGCTGCGTAGCGACAGCTCGCCGACGAGCTCAGTCAACCGGGGGTCGTCGACCTCGTGCCCGGCGCTGGCACGCAGGGCGGCGACCGTGCTCGCGAGGGTCCGCTCCCAATCGGGCTTCAGCTCACGCCGGCGCGGATCGAGGAAGGCGCCCCTGACGAGGTTCTCGCCGACCGCGAACCATGGCGCGATCGCGGTCGCGAGCGGGTTGGCAGCAAGCACGTCGAGATACCGGCCAAAGACATAGGCGGGCGTTGTTGACCAGGACATGATCAGCTGCTCGATCGTCTCCGGCACGCGTTCGGGTTTTGTCGTCCGGCGCGACCGCGGTTGCGCCCGGGGTGCAGCCAGCCTATGCAAGTGGGCGGTCGCACCTTCGTCGAGCTGTAGCGCCCGCGCGAGCGCGTCGAGCACCTGCGGTGAGGGATGCTGGTCGCGCCCCTGCTCGAGGCGGATGTAATAGTCGGCGCTGACCCCGGCTAGCATCGCCACCTCCTCGCGCCGCAGGCCCGGGGTGCGGCGCCGCCCGAAGTCGCGCAGGCCGGCGTCTTGGGGTCGGACGAGCTCCCGCCGGGCCCGGAGGTACTCGCCGATCGCGTTCGTCGCCGACACCGGTGAAACGATACGACGCATCCGCGCGCTCATCCTGGGGGTGTCACTCCCAGGATCATCACATCTCTGGTACGCCGCTCGTGTCGGCTCCACACTGCAGCATGTGAGTGAGAACAGCGTGATTCAGACCGGCTTTGGCGCGAGTTCCACGGTCTGGGACGTCGTCGAGGGCATCGACCTCACCGGCACGCGCGCGATTGTGACCGGCGCTTCGTCGGGTATCGGCATCGAGACCGCGCGTGCACTCGTCGCGGTGGGCGCCGAGGTGACGCTCGCGGTCCGCGACCCCGCCGCGGGCGAGCGCACCGCCGCCGAGATCCGCGCGGCGACCGGCGGGGCCGTGCGCGTGGGACTGGTCGACCTCGCCGACCTCACCTCCATCAATGCGTTTCTCGCGGCTTGGGACGGGCCGCTGCACCTGCTGATCAACAACGCCGGTGTGATGCGGATCCCGACCCTCGAACTCGTCGGACGCGACTGGGAGCGGCAGTTCGCCACCAACCACATCGGTCATTTCGCCCTGACCGTCGGACTACACGACGCGCTGAAGGCTGGCGCGCAGGACGGCCGTGAGGCGCGGGTCGTGTCGCTCAGCTCCCGCGGCCATCTGCGCTCACCGGTCGTATTCGAGGACCTGTTCTTCACCGCGCGCCCGTATAACGGCGCGGTGGCGTACGGTCAGTCCAAGACCGCAAACGTCTTGTTCGCGGTCGAAGCTCACCGGCGCTGGTCATCAGAGGGGATCACCGCCAACGCCGTCCATCCGGGAGCGATCTTTGACACCAACCTCTCTCGGCATATGACGCCCGAGGAGCTCGAAAGGATCTGGGGCGGCATCCGTGAGCGACAAGCAACCGCAGGCGGGCCGGGGATCAAGACCCGTGAACAGGGTGCAGCGACGAGCGTGCTGGTCGCCACCTCGCCACTGCTTGACCGGATCGGCGGGCGCTACTTCGAGGACTGCAACGAGGCGCGGCGGCTGCCCCCCGAGTTCCCCGCCGAGACTACGGTGTCCGGCGTCGCCGGGTACGCGCTCGACCCGGGAAATGCCGCACGTCTGTGGGACCTCTCCGAATCCCTGATGGGTTGACACCGCAGGCGGTCGCCAGCCCCGCATCCCTACCAGCACGGGTATCTCGGATCCCTGGGCAACGAGTCTTCCAACGCGCGGGAAGTGCGCATCTCGGCGGTCGACCGCCGCCTCGTCGCCGACACGGACCTTCGAGATGCTCGAGATCCGCGCAAAGCTGGTCTGAGCCTTGATGCGAACCGAGACCCGCATCCAGATTTTGCGGGTCTCCGGACGCGCCCGCCCACTGCCGGTGGTGTCTTCCCTGCATTCACGAAAACGCGGTACTCCAGGAGGTCGGCCGCGACGTCCGACGAGTCGATGTCGCCGGGAGCCTCGCTGGTGGCGAGAAGCAGGCGCGACCCGGAGCACAGGCTTAGACCCGCATTCATGTCCGCGCGCGCATCGGGACGCCGGTGCGGCTTCGTGACCGGCTCTTATCCGCGCGCCACCGCACGGAGAGCGCACGCGGTGTCGCGAGTTGCGGGTGTCGATGGAAGTCAGGGCGCGGCCGAGAGCGCTGCGTGGCACAGCGGGAGCCGGAGCGAAGTCGCTCGGCGCCTGCCGGATACTGTGGGCGCGTGCTTGAGCTTCAGCGTTTGAACGGCGACCACCGGCAAGCACTGCTTGCTTTCGAACTCGAGAACCGTGCCTACTTTGCCAGGTCGGTGACCGACCGCGGTGATGAGTACTTCGAGACCTTCGCCGAACGGCTCCGCGCGCTCCTTGACGAACAGGATGCCGGCATCAGTCTCTTCTTCGTGCTCGTCGACTGCGACGGGTCGATTGTCGGTCGGCTCAATCTCTATGACCTTGACGACGGCACGGCCGAGGTCGGCTACCGGGTTGCCGAACGAGTCGCAGGCCGCGGGGTCGCAACCCAGGCTCTGTCCGACCTCTGCCGCAAGGCCGCCCGCGACCATGGCCTGCGGACGCTGACTGCGGGCACGAGCACGGCGAACGTGGCTTCACGGCGGGTGCTTGAGAAGGCCGGATTCGTGTCGACCGGTACTCGCGTCGTCGACGGCGAGCCGAGTCTGAAGTTCATGCTGTCGCTCGCTGGCCTGTTCGGGGATCGCCGCGCGTGTTGAACCACGAACCCCCGGCCGTGCAACGCGGCGGTGATTGCTGGGCCCGCCCGGCCTGACACTCGCTGCTAGCGGCTTGCCGCATGCGCAAGGCCCTACCGGACACCTCTCGCGACCTGCGTTTGCGTTGCGACGCGACCTCGCGGAGGCTCGCCGAGCGCCCCGGCTTGCGCGGGATCCGCTACTCAGCCTTCAGCTCCGGCGTCGCAGCTGCCGGCGGAGCCTCGACATGCACGCAAGCCGCGCAACGCGGGTCGCGCTGGCGGGATCCGTGAGGTGCCTGTCGGGCCACAAAAGGAGGTCTCGCCCGTCGGGCTGTCTCCGGCAGGCACAGCCGTTTCCATTGGGCGATCCAGTGGTGCGCGGTCGCTGAGGGCGGACTGCTGGACGTCGTCGATCCCACGGGCCGGCATGGCGATGAACTTCGCGCCTGGTCAGTGAGGCGAAGGCATCGTCGTCACTGCATCGATCCCCTCTGCCGGCATGGTGAGTGCCAGACGTGGTCAGGCCTGCCGAACTGGGTGTGGCGCGCGGCGGGTGGCGGGCGACTGTCAGCGCTCGCGTTTGGCGGGAGACGATCGCAGCCGCGGGCTGTTTATCTGCTTGTTCTGGTCGCGGATGTACCACGCGGTGACGATTACGCCGGCTCCGATGACTGCCATTCTTGCCAAGCGCGGCCCATCCGAGCAAACAAAAACCCCGCATTTGCGAGGCAATCTACAAGCCCTCTCCCGGACTCGAACCGGGGACCCCTTCCTTACCATGGAAGTGCTCTACCAGCTGAGCTAAGAGGGCGCTTGCAGCGATCTCCCGGATCTTCCGCGTTCGCGGCCCGATTTCGGGCTGCACGGGGCTGCAAATCCTGGTCGCCCGCTGCTTGAGGGAAGCCTAGCTCATGCTTGTATCGCCCGCAGGGCACTGCCTGACAATCGGCCCTGACCTCAAGCATCGCTCGCGCGACCCGCAGCAGACGACGTCTACCGGCAAGGGCAAGCCGGCGCGCCCTGAGCCGCTCCTCCACTGCCGGCTTCGGGCCCTCATACTCGAAATCCTCGATTGCGAAGGAGTAATTGCGCGCCATCATGTCGACGCTCGTGCAGCACTGCTTCGCGATCGCCTGCCGGTCCTCGCCCGCGCGGATGCGGAGCGAGATGATTCCCCGCCGGAGCGAGTAGGGAGTGGCCCGATGATGTCGCTGTGCTCGTCCGGCCACTCTTCTGCGACCTTGCGAACGGCCGGAGTCAAGTATCTGCCCGGCCACTTGTGCGCCTGACTTCCAGTCATGGCCGTCAGGAACGCCGTGACCGCCAAAATCTCCGCGGAGCAGACAGTCGTCTGAAGCGGTTGGGTATCCCGCGGCCGCAAGCGCGGCCTTCCACGCCGCGAGATCATCGGCCAGAAGCGCATCGATCAGCGGACGCCGGCCCCGCCCGGTCGCTATATGCTTCATCCGAAATGCCCGGGCGCAGCAAGTAGGACCTACGTACCGCCGGTCTGAGCCTGATCGTCTAGGATTCGGGTGGTGATTAGAGGGCTTGCCAACGCCCCGGCTGTCATCTACGTCGTTGGGGTCCGGCCAAAGCTCATCGAGATGGCCCCCGCCATCCAGAGGGTGCATAGCCGCGCGCCGCATTGCGCCAACGTCGTCCTGCACTCGCGCCCTCCGCAGTGACATCTCAGGCTCGAGGCGCTCCGGGATGATGTCCTCGGGCGCCCACAATTGAGTCGTACCATCGAAACACGCTGCGATTTTCATGACCTACGAACGGAGAAGCGATGGCGAGGCGCGAGGAACCGGATCCTTCAGGCACTCGCAGGGGAGGCGCCGGGGCGGCGAACGACCAGAGTCCGACTCCATCGTGCTCGGGCCGTCAACATTGGCGCCAATGTTCAGACTGTCTCTGACGTCATCCTCGAGACAGCTCACCCCGAGCTGATCACTAATTGAGGACAATCGCGGATTTCAGGGAAATCGACGGGATCTAAGAGGCGGATGACGGCGTTGGACGATGTTGTATTGGACGCTTTCTTTTCCTCGCGGGGCCGGCGACGGATCGTGAACGGCGGTTACGCGGCGGGTGTGGCCGCACGACTGCTCGCCGGCCCCGCACGGGTCAGCCTCGTAAAGCCGCCGGCGGTCGGGAGCCCCCTGACCGCCCGGCTCTCCGAGTCGGGTGTGGGGATCTTCGATCGAGACGAGGTTGTGCTGGTTGCCAAGCCGCGCGGTCAACTTGTTGTCCAGCTGCCCCACATCGACCTGGCCGCAGCACGCGCAGCGGTGACCAGCCCTGAGGTCCTAGCGTGCCATGCCGCACCGACATGTGTGGTCTGCGGTCCCGAACGCACCGACGGGTTTCGAATCTTTCCTGGATCGCTCCGCGCAGGCGTGGTGGCGACGTCCTGGCTGGTGCCTGCGATCGGGTGCCACGACGGTAATGAGGTGGCTTCGCCAATCGTGTGGGCAGCGCTGGACTGTCCGGGCGGCTGGTGCTTCGAAGGTGCCCACGTCGAGTTCGCCCCGGCGCTTGTTTCGCAGAGCGTCGATATCTTGCGGCCGATCCACGCAGGCGATGAGGTCATCGTCGTAGGGTGGGAGACGGGGCGCGCCGGCCGGATGCTCCGCGCATGCACGGCACTCTTGGATCTCCAGGGCGAGCCGCTGGCTGTGTCCGAGCAAGCGTGCGTCGCACTATCTCGCACATGGGCGGAGTGACGGCTGCGTGGTCGCCGACGTGGAGGTACCGATCTCCTCTTCGGGCGCGGGGGCGGTGGCCCGGACCACGGCAGCGCGCGCGACCTGGTCGCCGCGCTGTTCTCAGCCGCAACGCGCGTCGATGTGGTGTGACCCTGGCCGTTCGACCAGCATGGCCCGCGCCTACGAACCGACGTCTGGCCCAATGACGAATGGGCAAACCCATCCGATCTCCATATGCTCAAGACGAGTGTCCGGACGCGGTGAGTACAACAACATCGCGCCCGTCTACGCGCCAATCGTCGGGGATCGGCTGGTGAGCAGACGGCGTTACCACGCGCCGGCCGGCGGCTGCATCGTCGGCGGCGCGCAAGCGCTCGTGCGCGCGCGCCAGACGCCCACAATGCAAGACGCCGTGACGCCGTGACGCCATGACGCAGCTAGACCGCGAGCCGGAGAGGCGATGGCGAGGCGTGAAGAACCGGATGCTTCAGACGCTCGCCCGAGAGGTGCCCGGCGCGGGAACGAACAGAGTCCGGCTCCATCGCGCCCGGGGCGTGAACATTGGAGCCAATGTCCAGATCGGGTATGACGTCATACTCGAGACAGCCTTTCCTCATTTGATCACAATCGAGGACAATGCGACACTCGGCGTGCGTGTCACGATAATCGCGCATATGTTCGAGGCCCTGAACGGAGTAACGATCGAGCGGGACACGCTTCTGGGTCCGGGCGTGATCGTTCTACCGCCCGCAGTCGTGGGTCATGGTTCCGTCGTCGCCGCTGGCAGCGTCGTGACCCGTTCGATCCCTCCGCTGACGCTCGCTCAGGGAAACCCCGCTGTGGCCATCGCAAACCTCTCAACGCCGTTCCGCCGGAACATGACACAGGCGGAGTTCTACCGGGCTATGCGACCGGTCCGTTAGCTCCAGTCCAATCCGGCATTGAAGCCGTGGAACCCGTGTTGGACGGTGGTTGAGCCCGCTCACTACTCGCCGATCAACTCGACGATCCAGCGATTCGGGAGCATCAGGAATACCTCGCGGCGGTTGAACGCCACCGCATCGACCGGCGGCGTCAATTGCTTTGCCCCAGCGGCCCGCAGTTCCGCCAGCGAGTCCTCAAGCGCCTCGACCTCGTAGGCGTGGTGGTAGCACTTGATGCCGCGACTCAACAGGGGTGTAAGCGTCTCGGAACCTGGCAGTTGCTCCAGCAGTTCCAGCCGGGGGCCACCGCCGACCAGAAACCGCCCCGTGACCCCTTGGCGTTCCTCAACCACGCTCGGGCCCTCGGACCTGTAGCCCAGCGCGGAATACGCGCGGAGGTCCCGGTCCAGCGAGTCGGTGGCGATGCCGAGATGGTGAAAGCGCATCGCACTCAAGCGACCACGACCTTCGTGGCGAGCGTCCGCTTCAGCTCGCCGATGTCGACGAAGTGGACGAACTCGTCCTCCGAGAATTCGACACCGAATTCCTCCTCGACGCTCAGCATGAAATTCATGTGCGCCAACGAGTCCCAGCCCTGCACTTCACCGGGTTTCGCCGAGTCGGTTAGGACCAGCGAATCGTCGCGGAAAACCTCCCGGGCGATCTCCTGGAGTCGACCGTCGATCTGGTTCAAGCGCTCACCTCCTCGAGCAGCGGGTTCTTCCCGGCAGAAGAACGGAGCAGCATGCGCTCGAGCGCCTCGTCCACACGCTCATGCACGTGACGCTGAAGCCATTGCGCCCGGAACATCTGATCGCCGGACTGGTATCGCTCCAGTCGCATGTCCGGCCAGCGGTCGAGCTGGCCGATCAGTCCCTGACGGACGAATTCCTGATAGAGCGCCTCCTGCTCTCCGAACAGCAGGAGCACGTCGGTGCCGCGCTCGTTGAGCTGATCGAAGGCGGCGATCGCGGCTGCCACCTGCCGACGCTCAAGCAGACTGTCACGGCTGAGAGCATCGGGATGGGGCGCACCGTCGGCGACCGGCCGCCGGATGCGCTCGGCGATCAGCTCGCTGCTCCACGTCACGAGGAACAGGTTGAGCAGCAACAGGCCACACACGCGGGCGTCAGCCAGCCCCGCATGTAGCGAACAGTTGGCGCCCGAGCACAGGCCGCCGAGCACGAAGCGCTCGGCGATGCCCTCGGCTTGGAGTTGGTCGAGGACGGCCCGAACATCGTCGACCCGCCAGGACTCGTATTGGCTTTCGTCGGACATCAGCGCGAGACCATCGCCGCCGGCTTCACCGATCCCGGCGAGATCCAGGCGCACCGTGGGGATCCCTCGTGCCGTCCAGCGGCGCACCAGCTCGACCCATGCCCGGTTCGGCCCGGTGTGCGGCAACGCCCCGGCACCGACGAGCACCAACGCGAACGGGGCCCGGCCGGCTGATGGGGCGCGGGAGACGATCCCGAACAGCTCCCCGTGGCCACCGGAGCAGACGAACGGGCTCTCGAGGATCCCGCCATCGACCTCGAGCTGGGGGTTCTCGCGCACCGGCAGGGGCGTCCTGGGCCGTGGCGCCGACCCGGACCCCGCGGCCGCGGTGCCGCGCGCCATCCACCCCAGTACATGGCCGACCGTGGCCTCCGGCGTCTGCGAATCCTCCGGTTTGACCATCATCGCGTAGTAGTCGGTGGTCCGGAGAACCTCCACGTCCGCGCCTTGGCGCTCGAGGCTCTCCTGGAGTCGCTGATCTACTCGCTGGGCGCCGCGGCTGAGCAGCAGCACCCGCCGCTGATCACAACGAGGGAGGGCGAGCGCGCTCAGCTGCAGCCCGGCGAGCGCTGTCTGAGTCTCCGCGGTCATCAGATAGCCGATCAGCCCGAGGTCGCCCGCCGCCGCGGGATCCGGCAGGTGATCCTCTGGAAAGTCGCCCGCAATCACCTTGGACAGGCTCTTGGCCTCGCGCAGGAGCGTATGGCCCCGGTCCGGAACTGCCCACAGAGCAAGATCGTCGATCGTGTCGTACTCGCGGGCGGCGAGGTAGGCCAGCATGCCGCCCAGCCCGATCCCGAAGGCGAGACATCGGGCCGCATCAGTGCGCTCGCGCACCCAGGTCGCGGCGGCGCCGACAGCCTCAATCCACTGGCGCAAGAGATCGCCGTCCCGCGGTCCGCCGGCACCGTCGCCGGTACCCGGCAACACCAGCCGCGCCGTCGGGTGGCCTGCCCGCGCCATCCGCGCGGCTGCGCTGCGCAGCGAACGAGAGCAGCAGACCTCCTCCCACCCGAACGGCGGGCACAGCAACACCGCGGTGCTGGCCACTCGCGCCTCAGCGGCTGATTCATGCACGAACATCAGCGCGCCGCCGGGCTCGAGCCCCAGGTAGGTCGGCCGGCCGCCGGTCGCGCTGGCGCTGGCGCTGGCGCTGCTGACCATGGTGACTGTCATGAGGCCTGCACGTGCAGCTCGGTGAGTCCTCGCAAGCCCAGGTTCGGTCGCCACCGGATCTCCTGGTCGGGCGCCAGGGACAGCTCAGAGAATGTCGCGAGCAAGGTCTCGAAGGCGATCTGTCCTTCGATCCGGGCCAGTGGTGCGCCGAAGCAGAAGTGGCCGGCCCAGCCAAAGGCGAGATGCCGATTGTCCTCGCGACCGAGGTCGAGGCGATCAGGGTCAGTAAAACGCTCGGGGTCCCGGTTGCCCGCGCCCATGACGGCGATCACCGCGTCCCCCTCGGGAATCTCCTTGTCGCCGAGGACGGCGCCGGCCGGGGCTAGGCGGGCAGTGTGCTGGCTGGGGCTCTCGTAGCGCAGCAGCTCCTCGACGGCGCTTTCCATCAGAGTGGGGTCGGACCTGAGCCGCTCGAGCTGGTCGGGCTGGCGCAACAACGTAAGCAGCCCATTGCCGATCAAGTTGGTGGTGGTCTCTTGGCCGCCGACCATGGTGACGATCACGTTGGCGACGACCTCCTCAACCCTCAGCCGGTCCCCGTCGATCTCGGCCGTCGTGAGCGCATTGATCAAGCCCTCCGTCGGCTTGGAAGCTTCGCTGATTACGGCTGCCCGAAAGTAGGCGACCATCTCCTCGACGGTCTGCAGCACCTTTTTCGCGCGGCCGGGGTTGTGCTGGAAGTTGCCAAGCATCTCGGCAAAATCCTGGGACCAGGACTTGAGCAGCTCGTGATCGGCGGTCGGCACCCCGAGCATCTCGGCGGTCACGATTGCGGGCAGCGGATTAGCGAGCCCCTCCATCACGTCAAAGCGGCCCCCGCCGCCCAGCCCGTCGACGAGTCCCTCGGTGATCTGACGGATGTGCTCACGGAGTACCGCGACGCGGCGGGGCGTGAAGGCCGCCGACGCCAGGCGGCGGACGCGGCGGTGCTCTGGGGGATCGAGGAACAACATCTGTCGCACCATCAGCGCCGCGATCGGGCTCAGCTCGCCCATGCCGAGATCCTCCAGTCGCTCTGGTGCGGGCGTCCTGGCGGCCCGGTAGTGGTGAAGCACAGTGACCACGTCCACGTACCGAGTGACCACCCACGCGTGCAGGTAGGGATCCCAGTGCACGGGATCCTCCTCGCGCAACCGGCGGTACAACGGATAGGGACTGGCGAGCACCTCAGGGTCGAGGAGGTGATACAGGCTAAGGGGTGGAGACCCTTTCTCTAGTGTCTGGCCGCTGGTCACCGGGTCACCAAGCCATCGACCGGGTCAGCGGCCATCTGACGCTCCACCTCCGCGACGATCTCCGCCAGGGTCGGGTGGTCGAACAGGTACTTCAAGCTGACCTCTACGCCGAACATGTCATTTAGTCTGACAATCAACTGAGCGCCGAGCATCGAGTGGCCACCCAGCAGGAAGAAGTTTTGGTTCATCCCGATCTCCTCGATGTCGAGCAGCTCGGCCACGACGGACGCCGTCGCCGCCTCGAGCGGTGGCAGCAGACGCCTTTCCTATAGGCTCATCCCCGGCAATATCGGCAGGTGCTGGCAGCGCGTCACGGTCAATCTTGCCGTTCTCCGTGAGTGGAAGCTGATCCAGCCAAACAAACCTCGAGGGCACCATGTAGTCGGGAAGCGAACCGCCGAGGAACCTAGCCAGTTCATCGGTTGGGGGCCGCTCGCCATCGGTAGGGACCAGGTAGGCGACGAGCTGGCGCTCTGAGCTGGAGCGACCGACAGCCGACCGCCACGCTCGCCTCGATCGCTGGGTGGGAGTTCAGCACGGCCGCGATCTCGCCCGGCTCGACCCGGAATCCCCGGATGCTCAGCTGGTCATCCAGGCGCCCGAGGAACTCGATCTCGCCGTCCGCTCGCACACGCACACGGTCGCCGGTTCGGTACCGACGCCCTTCCGGACCATCCAGGAACCGCTGGGCGGTGAGCTCGGGCCGGTTCAGGTAGCCGCGCGCGATCGCCACCCCCCCGAGCACCAGCTCTCCGTCGCCACCAGGATCGACCGGTCGCAGGCGCTCGTCAACGACCTCGGCCACAACCCCGGAGATTGGCCGGCCGATCGAGGGCGCTCCGTCGCCTTCGGTAGCGACGGCGCCCGACGTAGCTACCACCGTGGTCTCGCTGAGCCCGTAGTTGTTGACCAAAGTGAACCCAAGGTCCCGCCGCGGCCTCCTGGTCAAGGCATCGCCTCCGGTCAACAAGTACCGAAGGGCACCGTCGTCCGGCCAGTCCAGACCGATGACCCCCTCGGCCATCGGCGTGGGCAGGAAGGTGACGGTGATGCCTTCGGTCACGAGCCAGTCGCGCAAGCGGATCGGGTCGGTCCGCAGGCCTTCGGGGACGACATGGATGGCGGCACCTACGGACAGGCTGGGCCAGATCTCCCAGACCGCCGCGTCGAATCCTGGGCTGGAGATCTGCGTGCAGCGGTCGCCGGCGTGCAGGCCGAACGCAGCTCGATGCCACTCGACGAGGTTGGTCAGGCCGTCGTGCTCTACCAGCACCCCTTTGGGCTGCCCGGTCGATCCAGACGTGTACACCACGTAGGCGAGGTCTGTCGGGAGCGGTGGCTCTGGGCAGCGGCTCATCGCGCGTCCGGAGCGAACTCGTCCGGCAACTCTCCGCCGTCCGCGACCACGACTGCCGGTCGATCGCCGTAAGTACCGAGCCTTGCCGCGGTACTCGCGTCGCTCACGACGGCGGTGGCGCCGGAATCATCAAGCATCCACTGCACCCGCTCGGCGGGATACATGGGATCGATGGCGACATAGGCGGCGCCCGCCCTGACGATGGCCAGCGCGGCGACCACGAGGCTGGCCGAACGCTCGAGGCACTGGCCAACGAGGTCGCCTGGCTTCACCCCTAGGTGGCGCAGCCTGCGCGCCAGGAGGTCGGCACGAGCGGACAACTCGCCATAGCTCAGGACGGCGTCCGGAGCCCGCACCGCGACCTTGCGCGGCTCGGTGGCGACCACCCGATCGATCGAGTGGGAGAACGGTTGCCTCACTTGTCTCGGCTATCACATCATCACCCCCCTTGCGCCGCCAGGGCAGCGGGGCTGCAGCCTGGCGGTGGTCGGTATGAATGGTCCAGGCTCGAGGCGCCGAGTCGGCGCGGAACCTGCGGGACCCAATCGCCGAGGCCCGCCCCAGCGACCGCGGCCGCGAACCCGGGAGCGACGTCGACCTGGTGAACGGACCAGCCGGACACCGTTGCTGGTCGGCGGCCGCCGTCCCACACATCGACGTCGCGCAGCGGGAAGCTGAGTCCCGTGCCGATGCCCTTGACGTACGCCTCTTTGCGGGTCCAGCACTCGAAGAAAGCCGCCAGGCGTTGCCACGGAGGCAGGGACGCCAGCGCGCGTTGCTCGGCCGGCGACATGAACCTCGCCGCCATGCCGTCGATGTCGGCGGTCGCCCGGATCGTCTCGATGTCTACGCCGACCTCCATCCTCCAACTGGTGGCATAGAGGGCAATGCCTGCGGTCCGGGCGGCGCTGAAAGCCAAGTCGGAGCATCGCGAGACTGGGCTTCCCACCGTCGCCCGTGACAATTTCGATGTCACCTGGGGCGCAACCCAGCTGGCTTGCAAGCAGGTGACGCAGCCATCCTCGGGCGGCAAGGAACCGTCCTCGGTCGACTGGACGATGAAAGCGATCCGCACGCTGCCGTTCCTCTGATGAGAGGCAGGCCGCCAAGCCTCGCAAAGCCGAGGCCGAGATGTCGAGGGGCGCCCACCACAGTGAAAGGCAAGCAGCGGGCTGCGAATCGTCAGTTCCGGCGGGCACCCGGAAACCGACCACGTAATCGTGGTCACCCGGCGGGCTATTCGCTGGCGAGTTTGTAAACCCTCTCTGTCCTGTGGGGCGTAGATATGGATCTACCCATGTTCGGGTCTCGGAGGACCGCATGTTGCTCCGACGTCGCCCGACAGCACCCAACGCCGACATCACAACGCCGCCAGTCCAAGACGCCCTCGCATCACAGCCGTTCACCCTCGTCTGCCCTTCCGCTCTGTCGCTGCCGCCGCAATTCGGTGAACTACCGTCACCTCCAGCCCGCGGTGGCACAAAACGTCCCGGATAGCCGTGTGTCTGGACTTCCGGTTGGCCGTGGGCCTGGAGTAGTGCCGCGGTTCCATAGGTAGAAGTGGTAACTCTGGGAGTTCCAAGGATTTGCGTAGGCCGGTTCCCGTCGCGACGAGGAGGAGGACCGATCGTCACGTCGCCGGCAACCCTGGAACCTCAGCTGCCGTCGCCCGTAGAGCCCCCGCTCAGGATCGCCGAGCGAGACCCGATGCGCCGCAACGTAGAAGCGAACTGCACCCTCTTCGTTCTGACTGGGACCAGTTTCCTCGGCCGCGAAATAGGTCACAATAGGCCGAGTGGCCCCTCTTGCGAGCCACAATCTGAACGGTACCGGCCGTGCAGTACACACCGGCCATCGTACGTACGCGTGGGAGCGCTGCGACCGTCGAGGCCCGACGCAGCCAGCGCATACCAGACGCAAATGGCGCCCACTATCGCCTGACCAAAATGGGACATCGGTCATACGTTGCGCTTGATGATCACCGTGAGGACGGGAAAGCGCTCCAAGACGCTCCTCTCCCATCCCACCCCGGTAGTGAGGCACATCATCCCCTCAATAAGTCGCTCCCGAAGATCTCGGGACTCACCAGGCTGGGAAGGACGCTCAAGGCCCACCCTGGAAGATGGCAGGGTCCCCCACCTGAGCGGGCGGCCGCACAGGACCCCGCGACCCTTGCTGACCTTACGCAACGATCGCCAGGTCGACTTGCCCCAGATCGGTCGCCAGGTCGCCCTGCCCCACATCGTGGGCAAACTTGCGTCAGGGTCGCACCCTGATTTTTGGTCCCACGCAGGCCCGTCGAGGTGTTACGCTGACTCTTTCTGGGGCGCAACTGGGGCGTTGAATTTGCTGCTGGATAGACAGCCAGAGCTCAAGGCTCTGAACGAGATACTGGAGGCCGGTCACGGCCGCGTGGCCGTGCTCGAAGGCGACGCCGGGACCGGGAAGACGGCCCTGCTGGCGGCGGCGCGTGAGCGCGCCGCCACGTGTGGGCTGCGCGTGTTCAGCGCGCGTGGCGGTGAGCTCGAGCAGGAGCACGCATTTGGCGTCATCCGGCAGCTGTTCGAGCCCGAGGTCGCCTCGGCGCCGGAGCGCCGGCGGGCGCGGTTGCTCGCCGACGCCGCCGGCCCCGCGGCGTGGGCGCTCGGTGTGGCGGAGGGGGATACGCGGAGTCCATGCCGCCGGGTTCACGGCAATGCGGGCGATCTACTGGCTGACCGCGCACCTCGCCGCCGAGGCGCCGATGTTGCTCGCGCTCGACGACGTCCACTGGGCCGACGCGTCGTCACTGCGAGCGCTCGACTATCTCGCCCGTCGGATCGAGGGGCTCCCGATCGTGCTCGTGGCTACGCTCCGGCCCGAGGAGCCGGGAAGCCGGAGCGACCTGCTCGACGAGCTCCGCGCCGGGGCGGACGTGCGAATCGCGACCGGCCCGCTCCGGCCCGAGTCGGTGGCCCAGATCGTCAGGGCGCGGATCCCGGGAGCCGACGACGATGTGTGCGCCGCCTGCGCCGAGGCGACGGGCGCCAACCCGCTCTATCTGCAGGAGCTCCTGCGAACGCTCGCAACCAACGGCGCGCCCCCAACCGCGTCGGAGGTGCGTGCGGCGAGCATTCCCTCCCTCGGCGACCGCGTGCTGCGCCGGGCCCAGCGGGTGGGCGCCGAGGCGCCGGCGCTCGCCCGGTCGATGGCCGTGCTTGGCGACGGCGCGAGCCTCGACACCGCCGCCCGCCTCGCCGGAGTGTCCGGAGCGGAGGCCGGCCAGATCGCCCACCGGCTCCGGCGCGCGGGCGTGCTCTCCGACGAGGACCCTTTGGCGTTCGTGCATCCGTTGATCCGTCGCTCCGTCTACGACGCGATCCCCGACACCGAGCGACAGGCGGTCCATCGCAGCGCCGCCGAGCTCCTCGATCAGCGCGGAGCGGCACCGGAGCTCGTCGCCACACACCTGCAGCGGTTGCGCCCGAACGGGGAGGCGGCAGTCGCCGGGAAGCTGCTCGCGGCGGCACAACAGGCACTCGATCGCGCCGCGCCGGACGAGGCAGTCGACTGGCTCGAGCGAGCGCTGGCCGAGGACGCGCTCCAGCCGCCCCGGGCCGAGGTCCTGGCCCGACTGGGGATGGCCAAGACGCTCCAGCGTGACCCGGCCTCGATCGAGCACCTCCGCGAGGCCTACGAGCTCGCCGGAGATCCCGTCCTGCGGGGACAGGTGGCGGTCACACTGGCCGAGATCCTCGCCCATGCCGGCCGATGGAACGACGCGATCGCTGTGATCGAATCGATCGAGGGCAGGCTGCCGGACACCGAGCCGCAGCTCGCGACCGAGATCGCCGCCGTGAGGGCGGCGATCACCCTCTATGACCCGAGGCGGATCGACGACTTCGACGCCCGGCGCACGACGTACGCGAGGCTCGCGCAGGGCGACTACTGGGCCGCCCATGCACTCGCGGTGCTGCTCGCGGCTGAGGCGTCGCGGCGCGGGCGCTCCGCGGAGGCGCTCGCCCACTGCGAGCGAGCGCTCGAAGGTGGTCGCCTGCTCCGCGAGCGGGGCGCCGGGGCGTGGACGACGCCGGAGCTCGTCGGGGTGTTCGTCGAACTCGATGAGTTGGAGCGCGCCGAGCAGGTGATCGAGCAGGTCGACGCCGCCGCGAGGACCTCCGGCGCGCTGTTCGCCCAGTTCACGGTGGGGGCTTTCAGAGGTTGGGCCCACGCTCGAGAGGGCAATCTGGCGAGCGCCGAGGGCGACCTGACCGCCGTCCTGGATCTCGCCGAGGAGGCCCAGCTCGTGATGGGGATAACCACGATCGCCTTCTTCCTGCTCGACGTGCTGCTCGAGCGCCAGAACCTGGGTCGGGTCGTCGAGATGGTCGAGGAGACAGATCTCGGCGAGGACTTCCTGGGCACGGTGAGCGGGGCGATGCTGCTCGAGGTTCGCGGCAGCCTGCGGATCGCCCGCCACGAACGCGAGCGCGGGATCGCGGACCTCCGCGCCGCGGGCGCGACGAACGCCGCCCTTCGCTTTGGACCGTCGTTCTCGACGTGGCGCTCGTCCCTGGCCGCCGCGCTGCCCCCGAACGATCGTGAGGAGGCCCGTGCGCTCGCCGGCGAGGAGCTCGAGCTCGCCCGCATCAGCGGGCTCGCGCGTCCACACGGAATCGCGCTCCGCACGCTCGGCACCCTCTGCGATGGCGATGCGTCGATCGACGTGCTGCGCCGCTCGGTGGAGATTCTCGAGGCCGCACCGGCCCGCCTCGAGCACGCTCGGTCGCTGGTCGAGCTCGGGGCCGCGCTACGGCGCGCCAACCATCGCCGCGACGCCCGCCCTCCGCTGGCCGCCGGTCTCGAGCTCGCCCACGCCTGTGGCGCCCAGCGCCTGACCGCCCGCGCGCGCGAAGAGCTCCAGGCCGCCGGGGGACGGCGACGCCGCATCGCCAGCACCGGCCGCGAGTCGCTGACCGCCAGCGAGCTCCGTGTGGTCAAGCTGGCCGCCGCCGGGGCGACGAACACCGAGATCGCCCAGCAGCTCTTCGTGAGCCTGAAGACGGTCGAGACCCACCTCTCGAGGGCGTACGCGAAGCTGAGCCTGGCCGGCTCGGGTTCGCGCGCGCGCCTCGCCCAGGTGCTCGGGGACTAGTACGAGGACTGCAGCAGCGACATCATCGTCGAGGCGCTGCCGCCGCCGACCGGCGACCCTGAGGAGTCGGCAAAGCCGATCTCGATGTGCGGGCCGGTGGAGATCCCAACAATTCCCGGGCCGACCGAGCTCATGACCTGGCCCGCGCCCACGTGAGTGCCGACGGGGAGCTGGTTGGCCGGACCGGCGTGGCCGTAGTAGACGTAGTCGTAACCGTCCAGGGAGCTGTCGCAATGGAGCACCGGGGCCCACGGTCCGAACCCGCCGATGCCGTGCAGAACGATCGTGCCGCTGCACACCGCGTACTCCGGCGTGTTGCCGGGAGCCGACATGTCGACGCCCTGGTCCAGGCTCCACGTACCCGGGGGCGAGACGGCGCTCTTCGGCAGCGGGAACACGAAGCCGCTTCCCGAGGCCGGGGCCGAGCTCGACGCCGCGGGCGAGGGCGCGCTCGACCCGGAGCTCGATGGGCTCGGGGAGCTCGCCCGCGCGGCGGCCGCCGCCTGGGCGGCCTGGACCTGCGCCAGCTGGTGCTGGAGGCCCGACACCTGGCCGCGCGCGTTCGCGAGCTGGCTGGCCTTGGCCGAGCGGAAGTTCGACTGCGAGATCTCCTGCTGGAGGAGCGAGACGCGGGCGCCGTCGAGGCGGTTGCGCTGCTGGAGGACCTGCTCGGTCAGGGTCTGCTGGCGAGCCTCGAGCGCCCCGAGCCGTGTGGCCTGTGCGGTGACGGCCCGGCGGGCCGCCTTGACCGCGGTGACGACCTGGACGTCCTGCTTCTGAATCCTGGCCGCGAACTGGAGTCGCTCGAGCAGGTCCTGGAAACCGTGCGACTCGAGGACCACGGACACGATGTCCGGCCGGTCGGACTCGTAGCTGTTCACGAGCTGCTTGGAGAGGATGCTCTCGGCTCGGGCCTCGAACGCCTCCAGCCGCGCCAGGCGCGCCTTGGCCGCCACCAGCTCGCTGCGCAGCTTGATCAGCTCGGCACGCTTGGCGTCCAGGTCGCCCTGGATGCGTGAGATCTGGGCCTCGAGACCGGCGACGTTGCCTCTGAGCCGGGACAACTTGCCCGAGGCCGCGCTGACCGTGCCGGCCAGGCTGTTGATTCGGCTCTGACCGGCGCTGATCTGCTGCTGCAGCTGCGACGTGCTCGCGGCCCGGGCGATGCCGGAGCGTGACACCGCGAGCGCGATTCCGGCACACCCGATCACGGCTGCGAGGACGGCAAAAAGAGCTGGAGTCAGTGACCTTCTGATTTTTGGCATGGCGAGACGGAGCCTGAGCCGAGCAACACCCCACAGATCGCTAGACCCTGCTCCATCAGTGTTTTGGGGCGGCGTCACCGTAACACGGAGGGCGGTGGCGCCGTCTCGCCACCAATGCGTTGCACGGAAACCTGCAGCCGCAGGAACTTCCCGCGCCGCGTCGATCTGAAACCCGTCTTCAGGCCCTCGAAACGCTCGATGTGTGCATGTCACGGGGGGTGCCCTCGGAGCGCAGGCGCTTGCGGCGGCCGATCGCAAGCCCGCTGAGGTCGAGGCGGGCCAGGGCAGTGTCAGAGACCAGCACCTGGTCGGCCTTGGCGGCGTCCGCCACCCTCGCCGCGATGTTCACGTCGACGCCCAGGTAGTCCCCACCGAGCTTGCGCGGACAACCCCAGTGCACCCCCGCCCGCATCCGCGGCCTGTAGCCGTCCACCTCCACCGCGCGCAGCGCCTCCTGCGCATCGAGCGCGGCGTCGACCGCGGGCTGCACGTCGACGAACGTGACCATCAGGCCGTCGCCGAGGCGCTTGACGATCCGGCCCTGGCGACCCACCACCGACGCCTCCGCGCGCGTCCCGACCTCGCGCAGCAGTTCGAGCGTCGCGCTGTCGCCGGCCTCGAGCGCCCACGAGGAGAAGCCGACGAGATCGGTGAACAGGAGCGCGATCTCGATGTCGCCGCGACCCCGGCCCGTCGCCTCCGACAGCGATTGCCACAGCTGGAGGCCCGCCAGCCCCAGCTCCTGAACCAGGCTCTCGCGCTCGGGCGTGAGTGCCGAAACCGACCGAGCCACCACCTCAACCGGCGTCTTGCCGGCGGTCGAGAGCGTATCCCCGAAGCGGTCGTCCCCGGGCAGCCGTTGGCGAACACGACGCGCAGCAGCCAGCAGCGAGGGACTCGTGTCGATCCGATGTGCGGTGCGGCGCAGCCGGGAGATGCGGTCGGCCTCCTGCCGCGCCGCCAGTTCGATCTCCTCGGTCGTGGGCTGGAGCTCGTCGGCAGACATCGAGGGGCCGAGGATAAAAGGTGGGGGACCGGCGGTCGCCGCATGGCCGGGAACGGTGAAATGGCGGGGGCAGGATTCGAACCTGCGAAGGCAGTGCCAACGCGTTTACAGCGCGTCCCCTTTGACCGCTCGGGAACCCCGCCGGGGCGGTCTGAGTCTAGCGTTGGAGGGGTTGGGAGGGCGGTGAGCGACCCGCGATCGGATGGCCGCGCTCGATCTCGAACTCGGCGTACTTTGGGACCTCCGAGACGATCCCGAGCGTCCACCCAGGGCCGAGACCGGGATGAACCAGCGCCGCCCGTCGCCGACATGGACGAACACCCGATCGCACCGCGAGGGTCGATCCGCTTCACCTGACCCGCTCCAACTCTGGTTCCCGCCGCGCGTGGCCAGCGTCACCTCATAGCGCCCCTTGGCAAGGCACGTCGACGTCTTCACCTGCACGCGCAGCAGGCCGTCCCCGAAGTCAGCCGCGAGGTCGTAGTCGGGGCTGTGCCCGAACGGCACGAACACCGACGCCCCCCTCGACACCAGCCACCACAACGCCGACGCCTCGCCCAGATCGCCCTGCCGCCGTGGTGTCCAGACCTGTTCCACGCACAGCAATGTACACCGGGCCGCGGACAGAAAAGCCCTGCAAACTGCCACAAAAGTGTGACGATTTGGACCCTACGAAGCGTCTCTGAGCCGCTGCGCCTCGGGCAGCGCCTCGAGCTTCTTCAGCGTGTGGTTCTCGATCTGGCGGATGCGCTCGCGCGTGACGTTGAACGCGCGGCCGACCTCCTCGAGCGTGTACGGCCGCTCGCCCGTGAGTCCGAAGCGCATCTCGATCACCTCGCGCTCGCGCTCGGGCAGGGCGGCGAGCGCCCGGCGGAGGTTCTCGCGGCGCAGGTGCTCGGACGCTTGCTCGAACGGGGACTCCGCGGTCTGGTCCTCGACGAAGTCGCCCAGCTCGGAGTCCTCCTCCTCGCCGATCGGCTTCTCGAGCGAGATCGGCTGCTGAGCCATCCGCAGCACGTCGCGGACCTCGCGGACGGTCGTCTCGAGCTCGGCGGCGATCTCGTCCGGCGTGGGCTCGCGCCCAAGCTGCTGGACGAGCTGGCGCTCGACGTGCACGACCTTGTTGAGCTTCTCGACCATGTGGACCGGGATCCGGATCGTGCGTCCCTTGTCGGCGATCGCGCGCGTGACGGCCTGGCGGATCCACCAGGTCGCGTAGGTGGAGAACTTGTAGCCGCGTCGGTAGTCGAACTTCTCGACCGCGCGGATCAGGCCCATCGAGCCCTCCTGGATCAGGTCGAGGAACGTGAGTCCGCGGCCCAGGTAGGACTTGGCAATCGACACGACGAGGCGCAGGTTGGCCTCGATCATCTGCTGCTTGGCCAGCATGTCGCCGCGCTCGATGCGCCTCGCGAGCTGCACCTCCTGATCGGCCGTGAGCAGGTGCACGCGGCCGATCGAGCGCAGGTAGAGGCGAAGCGAGTCGAGCGAGGGCTCGACCGTCAGGTCTATCTCGACCTTCTTGCGCTGATCGGGCCGGGGCTCAGCCGCCTGAGCCGCGTTCGCCTCCACGCTGCCGCCCTCGGAACGCGCCAGGCGTCCGTCGCCGTCGACGACCTCGATGCCCTGTTCGTCCAGGTAGTTGTGGAGCTCCTGGACCTGCTCCTTCGTGACCTCGATCTCCTCGAGGCAACCGGCAATCTGATCGAAGGTCAGGAACCCACGTTCCTGTCCCTCGGCAATCAGCGGACGCAGCTCCTCCAACTCCACGATCGGAGCGTCGTCGGTTAAAAGAATGGCTTTATTGCTCACGGCCCCTGAGCTCCTCCCAGACGCGGTTTGAGTTCCCGGCTAGGGACTCCCTCTCTCGCTGTCTCCCAAACGCGACTGGCGGAGTGATACCACAATCCGAGCGGTTGTCCAGGTGCGCTAGCCCGCGTCGAGGTGGTGGCACGTCTACCCTTAAGCGCAGCGATGTCCGCGGAACACACGACAATCGACGTCCAAGCGCAGGCCCCGACGGTGCAGCTGAGCCTCTCGCGCGTCGGTGTGACCGGCGTCGAGAAGGTGATCCGGATTCGTCAGGACGGATCGGAGCAGCTGTTCTCAGCGCGGTTCGAATGCGTGGTCGATCTCGGCCCTGACCAGAAGGGCGCGCACATGTCGCGCTTCGAGGAGGTCGTCAACGACGCGATCAACGCGGTCGTGCTCGGGGAGTCCACGTTCAAGGTCGAGACGCTCGCCGAGCACATCGCCCAGCTCGTCCGCGAGCGCCAGGGCGCCCGCCGGGCCGAGGTGAGCGTCGAGGCTCGCTTCCCCGAGCACAAGCCGGCCCCGGTTTCGGGGATCCTCACGCAGGAGCTGTACACGCTGCATGGCTCCGCGATCTGCAGCGACATCGGAACACGTCGCCTGATAGGCGTCACCGCGCAGGGGATCACGGCGTGCCCGTGCGCGCAGCAGCTCGTCGCCGCGACCGCTCGCGAGCGGCTCGAGGCGGAGGGGTTCGATGCCGACGCGATCGACAAGATCCTCGACGCGGTTCCGGTGGCCACGCACAACCAGCGCGGCCTCGGCACGCTTCACATCGGATGCACTGAGCTGTGCGACGACGAGATCGACGCCGGCACGCTGCTCGAGATCGTCGAGAGCTCGATGTCCTCGGAGATCTACGAGCTGATGAAGCGCTCCGACGAGGCCCACGTGGTCGAGAAGGCGCACCGGCGCCCGCGGTTCGTCGAGGATTGTGTGCGCGAGATGGTGCGCGGCGTGGTCGAGGCGTTCCCGGCACTCGATGACCGCGCCTTCGTCTCCGCGCGCCAGGTCAACCTCGAGACGATCCACCAGCACAACGTCGTCGCCGAGCGGTTCGGGACGCTGGGCGAGATCAGGCACGAGATCGGCACCGGAGAGCCCACGCCGCTGCACACGAGCCGGCGCGCCTGGCTCGACGCGCTCCCCTAGGCCGCACCCGATGAGTTCGGGCCGCCTCGGTGGTCTCTACCCTCGGACCCAATTACAGGAGGTAGGCGATGACCCAGCGTGACCGACAGCAGGTCGTCCGCGACAGCTACCGCGCCTACGAGACAGGCGACCGCGATCTGATCGAGCGGTGCCTGGCCGACGAGCTCACGTTCTACAGCCCTCCGGACCCGGGGATCGATCGCCGGCAGTACTTCGAGCGATGCTGGCCGAACGCCGGCAACCTCGGCTCGTACGAGATCACCCGCATGATCGAGAGCGGCGACGAGGTCGTCGCCACCTACGAGGCGACGCGCAGCGACGGCACCCGCTTTCGCAACACCGAGGTCTTCACCTTCGAGGGAGACCGGATCCGCACGGTGGAGGTCTACTTCGGCTGGGACCTGTAGGGCGCGCCCGTCTCCCGCGCCTGCAGGTAGCGCCTGAAGCCGAAGAAGTAGTCAGCGCCGGACAGCACGGTCACCGCGACCGTCGCGTAGACCAGCAGGGAGAGCCACAGCGGCTTGCCCTGCACAGCGATCAGCGCCATCACCATCGCCACCTGCATCGCGGTCTTGATCTTGCCCAGCGGGCTGGCCGAGATCACGACCCCCTCCTGGGTCCCGGCCGCGACCCGCAGCACGGTCACGGCGAACTCCCGCGCGATGATCACCATCGCGACCCACGCGTCTACGCGGTTCAACGACACCAGCGTGATCAGCGCGGCCACGATCAGCAGCTTGTCCGCGATCGGATCCATCAGCTTGCCGAACGTCGTGACCCAGTTGCGCGACCGGGCCAGGTAGCCGTCGATCGCGTCGGTCAGCGATGCCACGGCGAACACGATCGCCGCCAGCAGGTCCCCGTCGCCGGTCTTTTCGAGCAGCGCGACGATCAGCACCGGAACCAGCAGGATCCGGATCACGGTCAGAACATTGGGGACGTTGAGCGGAACCATCGTCCTCGCGAAAGCTAGCGAGCCTCCGGCGCGTCATCATTTCCTCGATGCGCGCGATGGTCCTGCAGCAACCCGGCCACCCGCTCGAGGCGGTGACGCTCGAAGATCCGACGCCTGCCGACGGCCAGCTGCTGCTGCAGGTCCGGGCGTGCGGTGTGTGCCGCACCGACCTTCACCTGCGCGATGACGAAATTGATGCCACCAAACTGCCCGTCGTGCTCGGGCACCAGATCGTCGGAGTGACCGAGGACGGGCGCCGCGTCGGCGTCCCCTGGCTCGGCTGGACAGACGGCACGTGTCACTACTGCCAGACCGGCCGCGAGAACCTTTGCGTCAGCGCCCGTTTCACCGGCCGCGATATCGACGGCGGCTACGCCGAGCTGACCGTGGTCGACAAACGCTTCTGCCTCGACCTTCCGCCCGACCTGAGCGACGAGCAGGTGGCGCCGCTCCTCTGCGGCGGCCTGATCGGCTTTCGCGCGCTCAGGTTCACCGGCGACGCGACCCGCCTGGGCCTCTACGGCTTCGGCTCGGCGGCGCACATCATCTGCCAGGTCGCCATCCACCAGGGGCGCGAGGTCTACGCGTTCACGCGCCCCGGCGATCAGCGCACGCAGACCTTCGCGAAGACGCTCGGCGCCACCTGGGCCGGCGGCAGCGACAGCGCCCCGCCCGAGCCGCTCGACGCCGCGATCATCTTCGCCTCAGCCGGCGAGCTCGTGCCGCAGGCGCTCAGGCACCTCGCCCCGGGCGGCACAGTCGTGTGCGCCGGAATCCACATGAGCGACATCCCCTCCTTCCCCTATGACGATCTGTGGGAGGAGCGCTCGATCCGCTCGGTGGCCAACCTGACCCGCGAGGACGGGCGCCAGTTCCTCGAGATCGCGCCCAAGGTCCCGGTCTCCACGACGATCACCACCTACCCGCTCGAGCACGCCGAGCAGGCGCTCCGCGACCTGCGCGACGGGGCCTTCGAGGGGTCGGCGGTGATCGTCCCGTAGCCGCGGGTCGCCCAGAACCTGCGCTTGGGTAGGCTCCATGGCATGCCCCTGATCCCGATGGTGATCGAGCGAACCGCGCGCGGCGAACGCGAGTTCGACATCTACAGCCGACTTCTCAACGAACGAATCATCTTTCTCGGAACTCCGATCGACGATCAGATCGCGAATCTGATCGTCGCCCAGCTCCTGCACCTGGAATCGCAGGATCCCGACAAGGACATCTCGATGTACGTCAACAGCCCGGGTGGATCGATCTACTCGGGGCTGGCGATCTACGACACGATGCAGTTCGTCAAACCCGAGATCCAGACGATCTGCATGGGCATCGCGATGTCGATGGGATCGCTGATCCTCGCCGCCGGCGCGAAGGGCAAGCGGTTCTCGCTCCCCAACAGCCGGATCCTGATCCACCAGCCCTCGGCGGGGTTCGAGGGTCAGTCGACCGACATCGAGATCCATGCGCGCGAGATCCTCAACATCAGAGAGCGGATCGACACGATCTACGCCGAGCACACCGGCCAGGCGGTCGAGCAGGTGCACACGGATATGGAACGTGACCGCTTCTTCAAGGCCGATGAGGCCGTCGAGTACGGATTGATCGACCGCGTGATCGAACATCACTGAACGGAGGTTGGACCCATGGCCATAGCTGAGCGGACCGCACATTGCGCCTGGCGGGGCGACCTCGCCCACGGCACGGGCGTGGTGAACGGCGACAGTGGCGCCCTCGGCGAGCTGCCCGTCACGTGGGCCTCGCGGACCGAGCGCTCTGACGGCAAGACCAGTCCAGAGGAGCTGATCGCCGCCGCCCACGCTTCGTGCTTCTCGATGGCCCTCTCTCACGGCCTCTCGCAGGCCGGGAACCCGCCCGAGGAGCTCGAGGTCAGCGCCAAGGTCACGCTCGATCAGCGCGACGGAGCGCCCACCGTCACGTCGTCCGAGCTGACCGTCAGCGGTCGCGTTCCCGGTATCGATCAGGACGCCTTCGCCCGAGCCGCCAGCGAAGCCGGCCAGAACTGCCCGGTCTCGCGCGCGCTCGGCGGCGTCGAGGTCACGGTCAACGCCACGCTCGCGTAGCCCCCGGGACCGCTGCATCGCCGGCGGGGAGGGATCTACCCGACCGAGTGCTCGATCATTCCCAGGCGCTCGATCTCGATCCGGATCACGTCGCCGGAGCCAAGGAACTGCGGCGGGTCGAGCGCCATGCCGACCCCGTTCGGGGTTCCGGTGAGGATCAGATCGCCCGGCCGCAGCGTGCACGTCTTGGAGATGAAGTCGACCAGCTCGGCGCACCCGAAGATCAGATCCGAGGTGCTCGAGTCCTGGCGGAGCTCGCCGTTCACCCACGTCCGCAGGCGCAGGTCCCCCGGATCCGGGACCTCCTCGGCGGTGGTGATCCAGGGGCCGTACGGGCAGAACGTGTCGGCGCCCTTGGCGCGGGTCCACTGTGGCTCGCGGCCCTGTAGGTCGCGGGCGGTCACGTCGTCGGCGATGCAGTAGCCGGCGATCTCGCCGCCACGTCCCATCACGATCGTCAGCTCACCCTCGTAGTCGAGCCGGCGAACGACCTCGGGACAGACGATCGGACCGCCGGGCGGTGCGATCGAGCCCCGCACCTTGACGAACACGATCGGCACCTCGGGCCGCTGCCCACCCGTCTCGGCCACGTGCTCGGCGTAGTTGAGCCCGATCGCGTACACCGTGCCCGGCTCGGGAACCGGCGCCAGCAGCGTCACGTCGTCGAGCGCCCATGACTCCTCGCCGGTCTGCGCCTCGGCGCCGGCCAGAACGTCGACCACAGTCAGCCCGCCCATCACAGCGACGACACGACCGTCGGCGACCATGCCCGCGAGGGGGCTGGCGCTGCCGGGGGCGAGGAAGGTGGCGAGCTTCACCGCCGGGGCAGCCTAGACGATTGCTCAGGCTCCGGCCATCGCCTCCGCGCGGCTCGGCGCCTCCACGTGCGTGACCGGCAGCCCCAGCCCTCGTGCCTTGCTGACGAGGTCGAGCTTCAGCCAGCGAGACACGCCGAGCGGCAGGGTCGAGATGATGATCTCGTCGTAGGTGCCGAGGTTGATCGCGTCGTGGATCGCCATCAGCGGCTCGGAGTCGCCCAGCTCGCCCGTCACCTCGTGACCGGCGGCGCCGGAGAGCCTGGGCAATGCGACCTCGAGCACATGCTGAGCCTCATCGTCCCCCGTGTCCTGGGGGTCGACGACCTTGTGCATCCCGTGGGGGTGACGCGGCACGACGAGGTGGAACTCGGCGGGGCCCGCCTGGGCGCGTTCGCGGACCGCATCGAGGAGTCCCGGTGTGGCCGCGGTCTGATGCGCGACGACGAGGACGTGGGCCGGTTCTGACATGTACTTCACCTCCGGCATTGATGCGTTTATCGGCACCCTCGATTATCCCACCGAGCCGCCGGGCCCACAAGCAGGCTCGGTGATCGTCACCGGCCCCCGGTGAGTGCGTCGAATTAACCCGCCAGCTCTGAGGCCAGCGTCCTCGCTCCCATGTGGGCGATCGCCTGGATCGAGATCTGGGGATTGACGCCCGAGGCGGTCGGGAAGGCGGAGCCGTCGAACACGTACAGGTCGCGCACGTCCCAGGTCTGGCCGTTGGGGTCGCAGGCCGATCCGGCCGGGCTCCCACCCATGCGCGCGGAGCCCATGATGTGGAACGAGCCGAGATGGATCTGGCCCGGCCCGTAGCCGGCCGCGTCGGCGTCGGCCATGAACCGCTCGCGCCCGCCGTTGCCGGGCTGGTAGGAGACGAACTTGCCCTGCGAGGTGAAGATCCGCCGCGCACCGGCGGCCTCGAGGATCTGCGCCGCGCCGTCGATGCCGGTGCGCAGGTGGTCGGCGTCGAAGGGCGAGAGCTTGTAGCGCACGATCGGCTCGCCGTCGCGGCCGACCCGCACCTCGCCGCCGTCGCGATCGCGCAGCAGGACGCCCAACGGCACCGAGTGGGTCAGTCCCTCCATCAGCGACAGGTGCTCCTGCGCGCCGCGCCACGGAGCGAACGCGATGAACAGGTGCGGGTGGTTGGCGGCGGTCTCGTACTTGAGGCCGTATCCGTCGTGCAGGTCGCGGTGCTGGTCTGAGTAGAGCGCCTGCATCACACCCTCCCACGGCTTGAGCTCCTCGTCGAACTGCCCCCAGACCGCGGTCGCGGGATGGAGCCTGAGGTGCTTGCCGATGTTCGGGTTGCGCAGGCCCGAGCGCTTCAGCAGGGCAGGCGTATGGATCGCGCCGCATGCCGCGATCACCGCGCGCGAGCGGACCGTGACGCGATGCCCGTCGGCCGTGCGCCCGACGATTCCGCGCGCAGCCCCGCCCTCCACCACGACCCGCTCGACCTTGGTGCGGATGATGAAGCGCGTGCCGGTCGAGCCGGCGTCGGCGAGCCACGTCTTGACGACCGACTGCTTGGCCCCGACCCGACAGCCGAGCCCGCAGTAGCCACACTCCTTGCCCTGGGCGCACTTGCGCACACCCCGCGGCATCGCGTCGACGTGCCACCCCAGCTTCACGCAGCCCTCCTGGAGCTTGTGCTCGCGGCTCGAGGGCTCGTTGTACTCCTGGCTGACTCCGAGCCGCTCGCACACGGCGTCGAGGCTGGCCGAGTACTCGGCCGAGGTGAACTCGGGGACGCCGTGGGCTGCCCATTCGGCCCGAACGTCGTCCGGCGTGCGGAACGAGGTCGAGTAGTTGACCACCGTGCCGCCGCCGAGGCACGCTCCGGCCAAGAGGCCGACGCTCTGGTCGTGCGTCGCCTGCGGAGCGCCCATGTAGTACTGGGTCAGCGCCTGCAGCTCGGAGCCGTCGAAGTCCTGGTCGTCGTAGTAGCCGCCGCTCTCGATCACGATCACGTCGAGGCCCGCGGCGGCGAGCACGCCGGCGGCAGCTCCACCGCCGGCGCCCGAGCCGACGATGACCACGTCGCAGTCGAGGGTCGCGTCGCCGCTCGACGGGCGTCATCTGCAGAGCCTTGGGCGGCGCGTCTGGCAGCGTTCCGAGCGGACCGTCGTAGCCGATCGCGTCCCAGGCCGGGCTGCGCGCTCCGTCGGGGCCGCCGAGCATGTAGTAGAAGAGCAGCGTCCCCTTGCGCAGCGCCTCGAACACCGCCCGGCGCTGCGGCAGGCGCGAGTCCGCCCAGGCCAGGAGCAGCTGCTCGCGCTCCTCGGCTCCCAGCGCGCTGAAGCGCTTGAAGCCGGCGCCGCCGAGCGCGCCGAGCGCTGGCGTGTCCCACAGCCGAGAGCAGCGTCGCGAACTGCTTGCGCTCGGACTCGCGGGGATTGAGCCCGACCGCGCCGAGCAGCGCGTCCGGAACCCCGAGCTCGCGGGCGCTCGGGAGCCCCTCCGCGGTGGGACAGAAGGTGTCGCAGATGTCTTCGAGGGTTTGGCGCTGGCGCGAGTTCAGATCCATGCGCGCACCCTACTGCAGCCGATATTCCCCCTGTGCGACGACCACGGCCGAGCCGCCGACGAGGACTCGTTCCACGCCCGCAGCCGAGCCGATGACGCAGGCTTTCAGGAGCGAGGGCCGGCCGATCTCCTCGCCCTGGCGGATCGCGATCTGCTGGCCGAACTCGATCCGGCCGTGGCGGGCGAGGTGGACCGCCAGCGGTCCGGCGGCCGAGCCGGTCGCGGGATCCTCGTTCACGCCGAGCGCGGGCCCGAACATCCGGCACTTGTATTCCGAGCCGTGGCCCGCGAAGCAGCTCACCCCGACCTCGCCGAGCCGCCCGAGCGCGCCCATGTCCGGGTCGAGCGCCGCGACCTCCTCCTCGGTCCCGAGCCCCACGTACACGAACACCGGACCGTTCGTGTAGGCCTCGACCGGCAGCTCCGAGCTCGGCACACCGAGTGCGCGCAGCAGCTCGTCGGCGTGGTCGAACCGCTCCCACGTGGGGATTGGCTGCTCCATCTCACCGAACACGATCGCGCCGTCCTCACGGCGGAGTGACACCGGCACGACCCCGGCCGCCGTGACGAGCCGCACCGCGTCGGCGCCGAGGCGCTCGCCGATCACGAACGCGCTACCCAGCGTCGGGTGGCCCGCGAACGGGAGCTCGGTGAGCGGTGTGAAGATCCGGATCCGGGCGTCGGTCCCAGGGTCGCCCTCCTGGACAAAGACCGTCTCCGAGAGGTTGAGCTCGCGCGCCGCACGCTGCATCAGGCGCGTCGGCACATGGTCGCCGTCCACGAACACCGCCAGTTGGTTGCCCTCGAGTGGGACGTCGGTGAAGACGTCGAGGATCACGTAGGGGTGCACTAGCTCTCAGTCTCCTGCGCCATCGCCAGCAGCGTCGTCACCGTCGTCCAATTGCGCGCCGTCGCGGTGACGCCGAGGTCGCGCCCGGCCAGCGCCGTCCAGAGCTTTGAGCGCCCGACGCCGTCCGGGTGCCACGCGTAGACCTCGCGGTCGATCACCGCGAGTCGCTCCGGATCCACGCGCGCGCGTTCGAGCTTCTCGGTCGCACCCGCCGGCAGCGGCTTGGCCAGGAAGCTCACCTGGTAACGCTTGGGATTGTCGGCGACCTCGGCGAGCGGGTTGCGCTTGACCACCGCGGCGATCTCCTCCCGCGTCCGCACCACGACGTCGATCCCGAGCCCGAATCGCGACGCGATCAACTTCTCGCACTCGCGGCCGACGCGGTCGGGAGCCTTGCGGCTCGAAAGCACGACGTTGCCGCTGGCGACGTACGTGCGCACGTCACCGAAGCCGGCCTCGGTCAGCGCCTCGCGCAACTCGGGCATGGCGATTCGGTTGCGCGAACCCAGGTTGATGCCGCGCAGAAGGACGATCCGTGACGCCATCCGCTGAGGGTAACGGCGGTGTGGAACCGCGGCTTACTACTGCCTGCCTGTGTGGCCGGGGGCGGATCCGGGATTGTCAGCTTTGGTCGATGCGTCCGGTGTCGGACAAAGCAAGCAGAAATCCGGTTAGCAGCCGGCCGGCAGTTCCCTCGAACCAACGGAGTGGTACAGATGAGCGCAGTCAAGACGAGAACGGGGCGGTTGTCGCATGAGCAGGCGCTCGCGTTGTGGCGCGACTACAAGCGGACCGGTGATCGAAAGCTGAAGGACCGCCTGATCCTCACCTTCGCGCCGATGGTCAAGTACATCGTTTACCGGAAGGTCCGCGAGATCCCGGCGCGCTTTGACGTCGAGGACTTCATTTCGTGCGGGTTGGAGGCGCTGATCCGCTCGATCGATCGCTACGACCCGGAGAAGGGTGGAACGATCGAGCAGTTCGCATGGACGCGAATCCATGGCGCCGTCCTCGACGAGCTTCGCCGCGGCGACTGGGCTCCCCGCTCGCTGCGCCGCTGGGAGCGCGACATCAACCGCGTTCGCGAGCAGTTCACCGCGCTGTACGGCCGGCACCCGACCAGGACCGAGCTCAGCGACGCGGTCGGCATCACGGTGGGCGAGCTGATCCGCCGCGAGGGCGAGATCGCCCGCTCGGACGTGGGGTCGCTGAACACGATCGTGCTGACCGACGACAACTCGGCGATCGAGCGCATCGACACGATTGCGAACCCGAGCAATGAGTTCGACCCCGAGTACCAAGCCATCCGCAACGGGGCCAAGGACCGCTTCCGCGCCGCGTTCGAGCGGCTGCCCGAGCGAGACCGCAAGGTCGCCGTGCTGCGGTACGTCCACAACCTCACACTGAAGGAGATCGGCGAGATCCTCGGCGTTACCGAGAGCCGCGTCTGCCAGATCCATGGTCAGCTCAAGCGAGCGCTGCGCGAGCAGCTGCGCGCCGACGAGCAGCTGTTCACCGAAGTCGCTTAGCGAACGGGCTCAGAACAGGGGCTCCTGGCCGGAGATGCCGCTGCCGTGGCGGCCGCCCGGCGCCGGCTGACCGAGAGCGATCGCGACATCGCGTGCGATCGCACCCTCCGAGCGCGAGGCGACGATCGGCTCGTCGATCCCCTCCACATGCACGAGCGTCCTGCGCCCGTCCCCTCGATCCGGTCCCTCGAGCGGCACGAGCGCGTAGATACGGTCCGCCCGCACGAACTTGCCGTAACCGAGGGGAACCAGCGTCATGGAACGCGCCATTTCGCGCCCCATCGTAAACCGCGCTCCTGCGTGGTGTTAGCCCGCCGCCCAGGCCGCCGTGCCGCCGGCCAGGTCGCCGACCCGCTCAAACCCGCGAGCCTGGAGCAGGCTCGCGGCGATCGCCGATCGGTACCCGCTCGAGCAGTATGTGATCAGCTGCCGCTCGTGCGGCAGCTCGCCGATCTGCGCCGCGAGGCGGCCGAGTGGGATGTTGATGGCCCCGTCGAGCAGCGCCTCCTGGCTCTCTGACTCGTTGCGCACGTCGATCAGCATGGGTGGATCGTCGTCGTCCAGGCGCGCGGCGACGGCGCTCGGCGCGAGGCGCTCGAGATGGCGCACGAGGTCCGGACGCTCGACAAGCGCCGCCATCCCGGCCTCGAGGTAGCCGAGCACGTGGTCGAACCCGATCCGGCCGAGCCTGACCATCGACTCGTGCTCGCGCCCGGGGTCCGCGACGATCACGATCCGCTGCTCGCTGTCGATCAGCGTCCCCACCCAGGTCGCGTAGCGGCCGTCGAGCCCGATGTTCAGGCTGCCGGCCAGATGCGCCGCCTCGAACTGTTCGGACGGCCGGGTGTCGAGGATCTCGGCGCCCGACTCCTTGAGCTCGAGGACCTGCTCCAGCGACAGTGGCGTCAGCTCGCGCTCCAACGACTCGGACAGTGTCGCGCGCTCCTTGGCGTTCAGCACCGCGTCGTAGGTGAAGTACGCCGGGGCCTCCGGCTGGTCGGCGGTGATCATCGCGATGAAGTCCTCGCGCGCCATCGGCTGGAGCGCGTAGTTGAGGACGCGCTGCTGCCCGACGGTCGAGAACGTCTCGCTGCCGAGGGCGCGGCCGCAGAGCGTGCCGGGACCGTGCGCCGGATAGACGAGCGTCTCATCCGGCAACGTGACCAGCTTCTCGCGCAGCGAGTCGTAGAGCAGCGCGGCGAGGTCGTCGGCCTTCCACCCGAGCGAGGCACGAAGGTCCGGGCGGCCAACGTCGCCGACGAACAGCGTGTCGCCGGTCAGCACCGCGTAGGGCCGTTCGTCGCTCATCGCCCGGTCGAACACCAACAGCGAGACCGACTCGGGCGAGTGACCTGGCGTCTCGAGCACGCTGATCCTCACCTCGGGTCCGAGGTCCACCGTGGACCCGTCGCTGTGCGACTCGAACGCGTACTCAGCCTCGGCCCGGGCTCCGAGATGAATCGTCGCGCCGACCCGGTCACGCAGCTCGAGATGGCCGGCGAGGAAGTCGGCATGCAGGTGCGTAAGGAAGACGTGCTCGATCCTGCAGCCGGACTTCTCCGCCGCCTCGAGGTAGCGGCCGATGTCTCTCTGGGGATCGACAACGGCCGCCACTCGGCTGGTCTCATCCGCGATGAAATACGACGCGTGGGCGAGGCACCCGAGGTAGTGCTGCTCGAGGATCATCTAGCGCCCCCGGCCCCCGAGGCCGGCTACGAGCCGACCTTCTCGCCCGGGTCGTGGACGATCCGGATGTAGGGCTTGGGCGACTCCCACTCGCCGAACAGCTCCTTGGCCTGCTCGTTGTTGACCGACCCGGCGATGATCACGTCCTCGCCCGGCTGCCAGTTGACCGGCGTCGCGACCTTGTGCTTGGCCGTCCGCTGCAGCGAGTCGATCACGCGGATCACCTCGTCGAAGTTGCGGCCCGTGGTCATCGGGTAGACCAGGATCAGCTTGACCTTCTTGTCGGGCCCGATAACGAACACGTTCCGAACGGTCTGGTTGTCCGCCGGAGTGCGGATCACGGCATCGCCCTCGACCTCAGCCCCGAGCATCCCATAGGCCTTCGCGACCTTGAAGTCGGAGTCGGCGATGATCGGGAAGTTGGGCGCGGTGCCCTGGGTCTCCTCGATGTCCTTGGCCCACTCCTCGTGGCGTTCCATCGGATCGACCGAGAGGCCGATGATCTTCACGCCTCGGCGGTCGAATTCGGGCTTGATCTTGGCCATGTAGCCGAGCTCGGTCGTGCAAATCGGCGTGAAGTCCTTCGGGTGCGAGAACAGCACGCCCCAGGAATCCCCGAGCCAGTCGTGGAAGCTGATCGGACCGTCCGTGGTCTCGGCCTGGAAGTCCGGTGCGGTGTCACCAATCTGAAGAGACATAGTTGTCTTACCTTTCTCTGTTACGCAAGCACCCGGCGCTGGCTACGCTAACACCCGCGTAGTTCGCGCTTGGAAATTTCGCCGCAAAGTTCAGCAGTTCAGTTGAGAATACTGAGGCGGCCGTGGACACGTCCGGCACCTAGTCGTCGAGGATCAGGGCGAGCCTGCGCTCGATGGTCGCGGCAAGCGTGTCTCGGACCGAGCCCTGCTCGAAGCGCTCGACGAGCGCGGACAGGAATCCCTCGATCACGAGTCGCTTGGCGACATCCTCCCGAAGCCCGCGCGAGCGTAGGTAGAAGAGCTGTTCCGGATCGACCTGCGCGACCGCGGCGGCGTGCGTGCAGCGCACGTCGTTGGCCTGAATCTCGAGTCCGGGGATCGCGTCGGCGTGAGCGCGCTTGGAGATGAGCAGGTTGCGCGAATCCTGGAATGCGTCGGTCTTCTGGGCTCCCGGGTCGACGATGATGTTGCCCTTCCAGACCGCGGTCGAGCGTCCCTGGAGGACGCCGCGGAAGGCCAGGTCCGAGGTCGTGTTGGGCGCCGCGTGCTCCTGCGTCGTGTCGAAGTCGATGTGCTGGCGCCCGTGGCTGGCGTACGCGCCCGTGACCCGAGCGTCGGCCCCCTCGCCCTCGAGCCTTGTCTCCATGCGCACGCGGCCGCGAGCCGAGCCGAAACCGAGCGCGACCCAGTCCAGCGAGGCGTCACGGGCGACTCGGGCGCGTTGGACGCCGAAGATCCAGCTCCGCTCGGACACGTCCTGTCCGCAGACGTAGCGCAGGTGCGCGTTGTCGCTGACGACGAGTTCGGTGACGACGTTGAATAAACCGTCGAGGTCCTCGCTCTGCGAGGCGAACTGCTCCCACACCTCGGCCTGTGCGCCCTCCTCGAGCACGATCAGCGTGCGCCGGTCGAGCTCGGTGCCCGAGGCGGCCTGGATCGCGGTGAGCACGATCGGCTGCTCGACCACCACCCCGCGCGGGACATAGACGAACGCCCCGCCCGTGAAGGCGGCCTCGTTGCGCGCGACGAACAGGTCGTCGACGTCCACGAGCGCCCCAAGGTGGGGCTCGACGAGCTCGGGGTGGGTGGCCGCGGCCTCCGTCAGGCTCGCGACGATCACGCCGTCCGGCACGCCCTGGCCGTGCGGCGGTGCATCGGCCGCGTCCCGCTGCTCGAGCGTGCGGGCAGTCGTGGCGGCCTCAACCGCGAACGGAAGCGCGACCGGGCTGCCGACCGTGGAATCGCCGTTGGCCCGGCCGTAGGCGGCCAGATCGAGTCCGCTGATGTCGGTGAACTCCCACCCGGGCTTGCCCTTGAACTGGGGCAGCTCGAGCGTCTCGCTGAGCGCCGCGGCGCGCTCACGACGCGCCGCGAGGAACGCGGGTTCAGCCGTCTCGGAGCTAGCCAATCGAGCCCTCCATCTGGAGCTCGATCAGGCGGTTCATCTCGACCGCGTATTCCATCGGCAGTTCCTTCGTGATCGGCTCGATGAACCCGTTGACGATCAGCTTCGACGCCTCGTCCTCGGGAATGCCGTGGGACATCAGGTAGAAGAGCTGGTCCTCGCCGACCTTGGAGACCGTGGCCTCGTGGGCGACGTTGACGTCGTCCTCGCCGATCCGGATCGTCGGGTAGGTGTCCGAGCGGGAGCGCTCATCGAGCAGGAGCGCGTCGCAGACGACCTTGGAGCGAGCGCCGTGCGCTCCCTTCGCGATTTCGAGCAGGCCCCGGTAGGAGCCACGACCGCCGTCCTTGGAGATCGACTTGGCGAAGATGTTCGACGTCGTGTTCGGCGCGGCGTGGATGATCTTTGCGCCGGCGTCCTGGTGCTGGCCCGCCCCCGCGAAGGCGATCGACAAAACCTCGCCGTGGGCGCGTTCGCCCATCAGATAGACGCTCGGATACTTCATCGTCAGCCGCGAGCCGAGGTTGCAGTCGACCCACTCGACGGTCGCATCCGCTTCGGCGATCGCGCGCTTGGTCACGAGATTGAACACGTTCGTCGACCAGTTCTGCACGGTCGTGTAGCGGATCCGCGCTCCGGGCTTGGCGATCAGCTCGACGACCGCGGAGTGGAGGCTCGAGCTCGAGTACGTGGGCGCCGTGCAGCCCTCGACGTAGTGCACGTAGGAGCCCTCGTCGGCGATGATCAGTGTGCGCTCGAACTGGCCCATCGACTCCGTGTTGATCCGGAAGTAGGCCTGAAGCGGCATCTCGACGTGGACGCCCGGCGGCACGTACACGAACGAGCCACCGGACCACACTGAGCTGTTCAGGGCGGCGAGCTTGTTGTCGTTCGGCGGGATCACGGTCGAGAAGTACTCGCGGACGAGGTCCTCGTGCTCGCGCAGCCCCGAGTCCATGTCCTTGAAGATCACGCCCTGCTTCTCGAGGTCCTCGCGAACCTGGTGGTAGACCACCTCGGACTCGTACTGTGCTCCAACCCCGGAGAGGAACTTGCGCTCCGCCTCGGGAATCCCGAGCCGGTCGAAGGTCTTCTTGACGTCGTCGGGCACGTCATCCCACGAGCGCTCGGCCCGTTCCGATGCGCGAACGAAGTAATGAATGTCGTCGTAGTCGACCTCGGCCAGCATCGGCGAGCCCCAGGTCGGCTGCGGGCGCGCGAGGAAGTGATCGAGCGCCTTCAGGCGGAACTCGCGCATCCACTCCGGCTCGGACTTGAACTCAGAGATCTTCTCCACGATCTCGCGGTTCAGGCCCTTCGGAGCCTTGTACAGATAGTTCTCGGCGTCGTGGAAGCCATAGCGCTCGGTGTAGTCGGCGTTGATGCTGGCTAGTGCTTCATTCTCGGTCAGGGCCACTACTCCACCTCCAGCTTGATCGTCTCGTTTTCGATGATCACCGGAAAGGTGTCCACCGGGACATACGCCGGCAAGGTCAGCGGCTTGCCGGTCTTCAGATCGAACAGCGAGCCGTGCCGCGGGCACTCAATCGTGCACTTCTGCTGATCGAGCTCGCCCTCGACGAGGGGTCCGTTGTCATGCGAACAGCGATCCTCGATCGCGTAAACCGTGCCGGCGCAGTTGAACACGCCGATCTCGAGATCCTCCCATTCGACCAGGCGCACCTGGCCCGGTTCGAGCTCATCCATGGGGCAGACTTCGATGAGGAGTGGCACGCGTTCTATAAGTCCTAGTGGAGCGATCGGATTTCAAGTCGAAGTGTAGCGGCAACGGTGTCGCGAGCCCTCTTCTCCCGCGGGACACGGGAGCGCCCTCAAGTTCGGTCCGCTGCGCCCGATTACACGAGCGAAGGCTCCATTGACCGCGACACCGGCAGGGCTCGTGCCAGACCCCGATTCCTCCTCACCTCCACCTGAGATCTACGAACAAATGGCGATCGCCGCAAACGCATGGGAACAGCTCGAGTCAGCGGGCTGCCAAATCCACTTCAACGCCGATCCGACGACCCACCGCACGGCGGCGGCGCTCGAGGATCTCGAGGGGAACCCGCTCCTCGTCCTCGCGCCGAGCGACGTGCTCGCGATCGCGGCCGGATACCAACTTCTCGACCGCCAATACGCGGCGGAGGACCAAACGCCCCGGAAGCTCGTCTGAGCGTATCCCCCCGGGGCCACATAACCACACCGGACCTCGAGGGGTCAAAACGGAGACGGATTGCTTAGGCATCCGTCTCCGTGGTGGTTAAGGGGGGCGCTTTGCCGCGTTCGTCAGGCCGCGGCGCCGCTCTCGGGCGTCTCGGGCTCCCACTCGACCACGTGGCCGAGCCCGGCGCTCTTGAGCACCTTCAGCGAGAGGAGCGCGCACTTCATCCGTGTCGCGGAGATGTCGATCCCGAGCAGATCGAGGATGAACGACCGGTCGAGCCGCATCAGATCGTCCACGCTCATGCCCCTGATCTCGTCCGAAGCCATCGAGGCCGAGGCCTGCGAGATCGCACAACCGTGGCCCGAGAACGCGATGTCCTCGATCCGGCCCTGATCGTCGACCGACAGCTGGACCTTCAGCTCATCGCCGCACAGCGGGTTCAGATCCTCGGCCTCCAGGTCGGCGTGCTCGAGCTCGCCCCAGTTGTGCGGGCGCTTGTAGTGATCGAGGATGTTGTCGCGATATAGGTCGTCCATCTGCTTCTAAGAGCGTAGCGGGGCGATGTGGCCCAGCCCTGAACTCTGCTAGAATATTGCTTGCCAGCAAGCAAGTATCTGCTAACAAGGACACCTTCACGCCAGCCACCTCACCTCTCCTCGACGTCAACACCACCGCCCGGCTCCGCGCCGCGATCGGTCGCCTCGGGCGGCGGTTGCGGCCGACCGAGGCAGGCATCGCGGCCGGTCTCACCCCCACACGCACCACCGTTCTTCTGCACGTGGTCCGCGAGGGACCGATGCGGCTGGCCCAGCTGGCCGACGAGGAGGGCCTGAACCCGACGATGCTCTCCCGCATCGTCGGCAAGCTCAGTGACGACGGGCTGCTGGAGCGCTCGAGCGACCAGGGCGACCGGCGGGCGGCCTGGGTCAAGGCGACCGCGAAGGGCGCCCGGCTGGCCGAGCGCATCCGCCGCGAGCGGACCGATGCGCTCAACCTCGCCCTCGACACCCTCTCCGACCACGACCGCACCAGGATCGAGCGCGCGCTCCCGGCCCTCGAGCAGCTCGCCGACGCACTCAGGGAGCGACCGGCGTGACCCGCGTTGTACGCGCGGGCCGAACGACCTTCGCCGCACTGGCCGTACCCAACTACCGCCGCTACTACGCCGGCCAGGCGGTCTCGCTCGTCGGCACCTGGATGCAGATGACCGCCCAGGCGTGGCTGGTGCTGACCCTCACGCACTCGAGCACCGCGCTCGGCGCCATCGTGGCCCTGCAGACGCTCCCGGTCCTGCTCCTCGCGCCCTACGGCGGCGTGATCGCCGATCGCGTCGACAAGCGCCGCATGATGGTGGCGCTCCAGACCGCGATGGGCGTCCAGGCCCTGGTCCTCGGAATCCTCACGCTCACCGGGACCGTCCAGGTGTGGATGATCGGCGCGCTCGCGCTCCTTCTCGGCGTCAACAACGCGTTCGAGAACCCCTCCCGCCAGTCGTTCATGATGGAGATGGTCGGGGCCGAGCATCTGCGCAACGCGGTGAGCCTCAATTCCGTGCTCGTCAACGTCGCCCGCACGGTGGGCCCGGCGGTGGCGGGCCTGATGATCGCGACCGTCGGCGAGGGCTGGTGCTTCCTCGCCAACGCGGCCAGCTTCATCGCGGTCGTGGCCTCGCTGACCATGCTCGACCGGACCAAGCTCAACCCCACGCCCCCCACCCCCCGCGCCAAGGGCCAGCTCCGCGAGGGCCTCACCTACGTCCGCCGCACGCCGAACCTGGCCATCCCGCTGCTGATGATGGGAGTGGTCGGCTGCCTCACCTACGAGTTCCAGGTCTCGCTACCGGTGATGGCGAGCCGAGGCCTGAACGTCGGCGCCACCGGCTTCGGCTTCATGACCGCCGCGATGGGCGTCGGCGCCGTCATTGGCGGCCTCCGAGTCGCCGCCAAGGGCCGGACCGGCCTGCGACCGTTGGTGCTCGCCGCAACCGCCTTCGGAACCGCGATGACGCTGGCCACGGTGGCCCCGAGCCTCGCGCTCGAGCTCGTCGCGCTCGCGTTCGTGGGCGGCGCGAGCATCTCGTTCATGTCGACGGGCAACTCGACCCTCCAGCTCACCGCCGCGCCCGAGATGCGAGGCCGCGTGATGTCGCTGTGGTTCGTCGCCTTCCAGGGCTCGACCCCGATCGGCGGCCCGATCGTCGGCTTGATCATGGCTCTGCTCGGAGCCCGCGCCGGACTCGGAATCGGCGCGGTCACCTGCCTGGTCGTGGCCGGGTTCGGCGCCGTGGCGCTGGCCGGCCGGCGCGCCTCAGCGGAGGCGCAGCGTGACCGTCGCGTGCCTGTCGGGTCCGGCGATGACCGCGGTCACGCGGACCGCGAGGGCACCACCGTGGGCGCCGAGCAGCGCGCGGCCACCCTTGTTCAGCCTCACCTTGACGCTCGCCGCTCGACCTGGGGCGACCGACAGCGCAGCGCGCGCCAGCACATGCGGCGCCTTGCCCCGAGCCTTGGCGGCGATCGCGGCGGCCGCCGGATAGCTGACGACGAGCTTGCCCACGCACGCGAGCCCACCCGTGCAGCGAACCCTGATGCGCGTCGCTCCGCTCGCCGAGACCGCGTCACGCTGACGCCCGATATGGACGACGCCGAATGATGGAACGCGGACGGCGTTGCTCACGGCGTCGGCGCTCCCGAACCGGTCGGCTGCGGTCACCCGGCAGGCCAGCCTGTGGCCGGCATCGCCAGTCCGCACCCTGTAACTCGAGCCGTGCTCAAGCGAGATCGGCTTGCCGTCACGCCGCCAGCGGAACCCGAAATTGAGCGGCCCGACCGCGGTCCACTGACCGCGGTCGCAAGTGACGGTGTGCCCCGGGCGCGCCACCCCCTTGACCGCTGGCCGCCGCGTCACCAACGGGAACCCGTTGGTCACGGTCACGGAGGGGCTCGTGGCAGAACGCGACCCGTAGTCGCCGGTCGCGTTCACCCGGCATCCGAGCCGGTGGCCGAGATCTCCGGCCCTCGCCACATACGTCCGGGCCGCCGCGCCGGAGATCGTGCGCCCGTCGAGCAGCCACTGGTATGAGAGCACGACATGATCTCCGCGCCAGGCGGTGGCGCATGACAGCACCTGAGTCGGCACGGCGATCCCAGCCACGCTCGGGCTGCTGAGCGGCGTGGGTGACTCGGCCTGGAAGGCGCCGATGTCGCACGGGTTCCCCCGTGGAAGGCCTCGCTCGTCGACGGTGAGCGGATTGTCAGCCGGGTTCGAGAGCGGATCCGTGCACTGGCCGCCGGCGCCGATCGCCTGGCTGGTCGGCGCCAGCGCCTCCGTCGGCGGGCCGGAGCCGTTGACCGCGAGTGCGCCCAATCCCGGATCGACGCCGACCAGATCGCCATCGCCCGCGTCGAACCCGCACTGATCCGGGGTCGTGTCCTCGAGGTTGTTGCCCTTGTCTCTGCTGGCGGGGCTGGAGCAGTTGCTGGGCGAGCCATCAGCTTTGCCGCCCGTGAGGATCGTGTCGCCGACAACCCACGGGACCATCGAGTACACGCTGCCGCCCTGAGACGTGCCCCCGGCAGGCCCGGTGGCGGTGTTGCCGTCGAACGTATCGCTGGAGAGCTCCACGGATGCGGAGGTCTGATCGAATACGCCACCGCCGAGACCGCCGAACGCGACACCACCGGTCCCCGGCGCGCTCGAGTTCGCGGTGTTGCCGGTAACGGTGTCATTGACGAGCGTGAGGTTGCCTCCGCCCATGACTCCGCCACCGCCGCCGCGGCCTGAGTCGCTGCCCACGGCCGGTCCGCCGTCCGCTGTGTTCGAAGCGATCGTGGACCGCTCGACGTTGATCGTCGCGAACATGCCGCCCGCGACCCCGGCGCCAAACCCGCTGCCGCCGGCCGCCACGTTCGGGGCCGCGGATGCGCCGGCGCTGCCCCCGGTCGCATGGTTCGAGCTGACCGTGCTGTCGTTGATCGTCAGTGACGATCCGCTGGTGTAGACGCCGCCTCCGAGGCCGCCGCCACCGGATCCCGTCGTCCCGCCGTCGCCACCGGTCACGGAGTTGCCCGTGACCGTGACGTCCGAGAGCGTCAGCGTGCCCGCGTTGAGAATGCCGCCCCCAAACGCCTGCCCCCCGGGATCGCCGCCCGCCCCCTTTACATTTCCACCCGTCAGCTCGACCCTCGAGACCGTCACCGTCGTCCCCGCACCCACCTCGAGCACCCGGAAGCCGGCGCCGGTCTGCTGAATCTTCGTCTGCCCCGAGCCGGCACCGTCCACCGTCATGTCGTGCATGATCTTCAGCTCATCGATGCTCAGCGAGTACGTGTGCGCGCCGAGCATCACCGTCCCGCCGGCGGCGTTCGCCGCGGCGATCGCAGCTCGGAGCGTCGTGCAGTTCCCCGCGCCGTCGCACGAGCCGGCGGCGTCGCCGGTGCCGATTACGTGGAACGTCGTGGCAGCGGACGCCGGAGCCGCGAACAACAGCGCCAGCACGGCGGCAACGACAACGCCATTTCCCCAGTTGCGCATGTGCGGTCGAGATTCTCCACGACCGAGATAAGCCCTGCTACAGCTGAAGCACGCGACGGACCTCGCCGAGCCCGTCGACCAGGCGCGCCACGTCATCGAGCGAGTTGTGCACCGCGAACGATGCTCGCGTCGTCGCGCTGACGCCGAGCCGGCGCATCAGCGGCTGCGCGCAGTGGTGCCCGGCCCGGACACATACTGCGAGCCTCCCGAGGATCTCCCCGACATCGTGCGGATGCGCTCCCTCGAGCGAGAACGACACCAGCGCGCCACGGTCCGCCGCATTCGCCGGCCCGTGCAGCTCGAGGCCCGGGACCTCGGAACCGAGTCGCAGCAGCGTCTCAGCCACCAGCGCCTCCTCGTGCGCGCGGACCTCGGTCATCCCGAGCTCCTGCATCCAGTCGACCGCGACGCCAAGCCCGATCGCCTCGGCGATCTGCGACGTCCCGGCCTCGAACTTCCACGGCAGATCGGTCCACGTCGACTCGTTCGCCGCGACGGTCCGGATCATGTGCCCACCCCCGATGAACGGCGGCATCTCCTCGAGCAGCGCGCGCCGGCCGTGCAGGACGCCGATCCCGGTCGGCCCGTACGCCTTGTGGCCCGTCCAGGCATAGAAGTCGGCGTCGATCGCGCGCAGATCGACCGGCATCTGCGGAACGGCCTGGGTACCGTCGATCAGCACCACCGCGCCGGCCGCGTGGGCGCGCCGCACGACCTCGGCCACGGGGTTGATCGTGCCGACCACGTTCGAGACGTGCACGAGCGCCACGAGCTTTGGCGAGCGCGCGAGCAGGTCGTCGAGCGCGTCGAGGTCGAGCTGGCCGTCGTCGAGCACCGGGACGTAGGCGAGCTCAGCCTCGCGATCCTGGCACAGGATCTGCCACGGCACGATGTTGGAGTGGTGCTCCATCTCGGTCAGCACCACCAGATCCCCGCGCTGCACGTTCACCCGGCCCCAGGTGTACGCGACGAGGTTGATCGCCGCGGTCGCGTTGGCGGTGAAGATCGTCTCCGGCGGGGTCGACCCGAGCCACGCCGCGATCCGCTCGCGCGCGCCCTCGTACAGCTCGGTCGCCTCCACTGCGAGCGGATACACGCCGCGGTGGATCGACGCGCGCGACTCGGTGTAGTACCGCGTCATCGCGTCGATCACGACCTGCGGCGTCTGCGAGGTCGCGCTCGAGTCGAGGTAGGTGAGCGGATGCCCGTCGAACGTCCGCCGCAGGACGGGGAACTCGGAGGCGACCTCCCGCAGTCCGGCCGTGGCCGTCACGCGGCTGCGCCCACCTCGTCGATGATCCAGCCGTAGCCCTTGGCCTCGAGTTCGTCGACCAGCTCCGGCCCGCCCTCGCGGACGATCCGGCCCTGGTACATCACGTGCACATGGCTCGGCTGCACGAGATGCAGGATGCGCTGGTAGTGGGTGATGATCAGTACGCCCATGTCCGGCCCGGCCACGGCGTTGACGCCATTGGCCACGACTCGCAGGGCGTCGATGTCGAGGCCCGAGTCGGTCTCGTCGAGGATCGCCATCTCCGGCTTCTGGAGCGCAAGCTGGAGGATCTCCATCCGCTTCTTCTCGCCGCCCGAGAAGCCCTCGTTCAGGTACCGGCTCGAGAACTCCTTGGGGACGTTGGTCAGCTTCATCGCCGCCTCGACCGTCTGGCGGAACTCCTTGAGCGGGACCGGCTCCTCACCGTGAGCGTCGCGGTGGGCGTTGAGCACGGTGCGCAGGTACTTGGTGACGGTCACGCCCGGCACCGAGACCGGATACTGGAAGGCCATGAACAGACCCATCCGTGCGCGCTCGTCGGGGTCGGCCTCGGTGATGTCCTCACCTTTGAACAGGATCTGACCCTCGGTGACCTCGAGGTTCGGATGACCCATGACGGCGTTCGCGAGCGTCGACTTGCCGGAGCCGTTCGGCCCCATCAGGGCGTGGATCTCGCCCTTGTCGACGCTCAGGTCGAGCCCGCGCAGGATGTCCTTCTCCCCTGCCCGGACGTGAAGGTTTCGGATTTCTAGATCTGCCATCTCCAGCTTTCTGTTTCGTTTCAGGCCGCGGCGGTCGGCACGCGCTCGTTCCGGCGCGAGAACTCGACGAGGTCCGCGAGCGAGGTCGTCTGCAGCGAGCGGATGATGCCGCCCTGGACGCGCGTCCACAGGAGCTTCGTCGCGCAGCCACGACCGGCGTCGGGCTGGTGCGAGCACAGCACGCGCTCGGTCTGATCGTGAACGAAGCATTCCATCGGTGCGATCGAGCCCTCGAGCGCCTGCACCACCTCATCCATCGTGATCTCCTCGGCCGGCCGGGAGAGCCAGTAGCCGCCGTGGGCGCCACGGGCGCTCATCACCAGCCCGGCCTTGCGCAACCGGGCCACCACCTGCTCGAGGTAGGCGAGCGGCAGTCCCTCGGCATCGGCAATCGCCTTGAGGCTCGTCGGGTGCTCCGGCGACTGACGCCCGAGCTCGACCATCAGGCGGACTCCGTATTCGGCCTTGGAGGAGAAGATCATCGAAGTAAATCCTACCAGCCCGCTAGGTTATTCATACGCTGCGGCGCGCGGCCGGCGAGCCGCTGCTGCCAATTAGCAGATCGACGTGCCCTAGGATCGGCAGCATCGGAACTTCTGACCGGGGGACGTGATTCGGGGCGGTGAGATGAGCGCGCGGAAACACATAGCTGCGCGGGTATATGAATAGCCCGATGGAGAGAGGTGCGATTTCGCTGGCCGGTGACGACCAGATCGCCTCGGTCGCTGCCGCCGCCCGTGAGCACGGACGGTTCGGCATCGATACCGAGTTCATGTCGGAGGGCCGCTACCGCGCGCTCCTCTGCCTGATCCAGGTCGTGGTCGACGATCCCTCGTCACCCGAGGGGACGCGGATCATCCTCATCGACGGCCTCGAGCAGTCCGACACGACGCCGCTCGCCGGTCTGCTCGCCGATCCCCAGGTGGAGGTGATCTTCCACGCCGGGCGCCAGGACGTGGCGATCCTGCGCCGGGTCTGGAGGACGAACGTGACGACCATCTTCGACACGCAGATCTCGGCCGGGTTCGCCGGCGGCAGCGCGCAGGCCGGCTACGGCAACCTGCTCGGTTCGGTGCTCGGACGCCGCGTCGGCAAGACGGCCAGCTACACGCGGTGGGACGCGCGCCCCTTGACCACTGAGCAGCTCAGCTATGCCGCCGAGGACGTTGCGCATCTGCTCGAGCTGACCGACGAGCTCCAGCGCCGCCTGCGGGAGTCGGCGCGACTCGACTGGGCGCGTGAGGAATGCCGGCGACTCGAGTCCGCCACCGACGAACGCGATCCCGAGACGGCCTGGGAGCGGTTGCCGCGCGTGGGCCAGCTCGATCCTCGCGGCCGCGCCGTGGCGCGCGAGCTCGCCGCCTGGCGGGAGCGGACCGCCTCCACCGAGGACCGGCCCGTCGGCTCGGTCCTCGCCGATCCGACCCTGGTGGAGATCGCCAAGCGCCAGCCTTCCAGCATCCGCGACCTCGAGCGCATCCGCGGCATCCACCCGTCGGGAATCAGGCGGCGCGGCGAACAGATCCTCGAGGCCGTGGTGCGCGGACGCGCGGCTGAGCCGATCCCGCGGGATGAGCCGCGCGGCCGCTCCGACCCGGGCGACGCGCCGCTGATCGCGCTCGCGGAGGCCCTGCTTCGCGCCCGCGCGCTCGAGGCCGGGCTCGCCTACGAGCTGATCGCCTCGCGCAGCGAGCTCGAGCTGATCGTCTCGGCCGCCCGCCGAGGCGAGCCGGAGCCGAACGTGCGCACGCTGGACGGTTGGCGCCGGGAGCTCGTGGGGGCCGACCTGCGGGATCTCCTCGCAGGGCGAAGCGCGGTTTCGGTCGGCCCCAACCGCCGACTCTCGCTCGGCCCGCCGTCAGGATGAGTCGCCGGACTCGAGCAGCATGCTCATCGCCGAGACGTGCGAGAACATCGTCCGCGAGAGCGCCACGGCGAGCGTCGGCGGGCGCTTGATGAATCCGAGGTCGACGGCCCGCAGATCGTCAGTCGCGGTCGCGTAGGTCACCCGCAGCTTGTGGCCCGGTGACTCGGCCGCGTTCTCGTACACGGTGTCGCCGCCCACGCCGCGCCAGCCCGCCGCGCGAACCCAGTTGTGCTCCGCCTTCTCGAGTTCGTTCGAGTTCCGGTACCTCGGATCGACGATCACGAGCTCGAGTGCGCAGAACGCGTTCGCGCCACGGTCGCACTGCTTGATCAGCTGGGCCACCTTGGCGCCCGGAACCAGCGGCACCTGCCGCAGAGTCACGGTCGTCGGGCTCGAGCTGCTGCCGCAGCCCGCGAGTCCGATCAGCGACGCCAGCAGCGCCGGGAGGCTGAGCCCACTTAGTCTTCGCAGCGTCATGGGAAGCTTCTCAAGCGTACCCAGGCGGACGTGACGGTCGCTCGCTACACCCTCGGCGTCGCGGCGCTGTTGCTGGTCACGGGCTCGCTCGGGATCGCCGCGCTCGCCCTGCGGCGACGGCTTCTCAGCTCGTCGGACGGCGCGGCCGCGCGCCTGGCCGAGATCGTGATCGCGCTGGCGATCCTGATCGTGATGCTCGAGCTGCTCGGCACGATTGGCCTGTTCAGGCTCGGCCCGATCGTCGTCGCCTCGGTCCTGATCGGGGCGGTGACGTGGCGCTCCGCCGGCGGATCACGGAACCCCGAGACGACCGCCGGGCCACGGGCGAGCGGGCTCGCCACCGCAATCGCGCTGGTCGCCTCAGCGGTGCTCATCGCCGCCTGGGCAGGACCGACACTCAGCGCGTACGAGTTCGGCATCCGCGGCTTCGACTCGCTCTGGTACCACCTTCCGTGGGCCGCGTCATTCGCGCAGACCGGACACATCACGCCGCTGCGCTTCACCGACGTCGAGTACCTGACCGCGTTCTATCCCGCCACGGCCGAGCTGATCCACGGCCTCGGGATCGTCCTGCTCGGCCGGGACACCCTGTCCCCGGGGATGAACCTGATCTGGCTGGCCCTGCTGCTGCTGGCCGCCTACTGCGTCGGGCGCCCCCGCGGGCTCGGCCACGCGACACTGCTCGGCGCGGCCGTCGTGATGGCCAGTCCCGCGATGACGCTGTCGCAGGGAGGAAGCGCCGCCAACGATGTCGCGGGCGTGTTCTTCCTCGTCGCCGCCGTCGCGTTCGTCAGCGGCGCGGACGGGCGGCCCTGGGCGTTCGCGCTCGGCGGCGTCGCCGCCGGGCTCGCGGTCGGCACCAAGCTCAGCCTGCTCGGACCGGTGCTGGCCCTGACCGTGGGCGTGATCGCCGTGGCCCCGCGCGGGGAGCGCGGCAGCCGCACTGGCCTGTGGCTCGGGCCGCTGCTGCTCGCCGGCGGGTTCTGGTACCTGCGCAACCTGATCGCCGTCGGCAACCCGCTGCCGTGGGTCGATATCCCGGGCCTGGCCACGCCCGCGCCCGCGCTCCAGCAGCACACCGCCTATTCGGTGGCCCACTACGCCACCGACACCCACATCTGGAGCACGATCTTCTTTCCCGGCCTGCGCTCCGGGTTCGGCAACTGGTGGCCTGCGTTGCTGGTGGCGGCCGTGGCCGGCCCGGTCCTCGGGCTGCTCCGCGGGTCCGGGCGCGAGCTGCGGATGCTCTGCCTGGTGGCTTTGGCGGCGCTGTTCGCATACCTGATCACGCCCGAGAGCGCGGCGGGCACGGCCGGGAACCCCACCGGGTTCGCCTTCAACCTTCGCTACGCACTGCCAGGGCTGACGTTATGCCTGGTCCTAGCCCCGCTCGCCCCGGTGCTGAGCCGGACCGAGCGCGCCCGGCAGGCGACCGTGCTTGGGCTCTCGATCCTGCTCGTCGCGATGCTGGCCAGCGGGCAGCTGTGGCCCTCGCGGCAGCTGGCCGGAGCGATCGGGGTCGGCGCCGCCGTCCTCATCGCCGGTTTCGTGCTCGCGCGCGGACGCCCCGGCCGGATCGCGCTCGCCTCGGCACTGATGCTCCTGCTGCTGGCGGGCGTGGCCGGCGGCTACGTGTGGCAGCGTCGCTACCTGCATCGCCGCTACGCGTTCCAGCCGGGCGTCTCGTTCCTCGCCCATCTGTGGTCGCGCTTCCGCGACGTCCACGACACGCGCGTCGGGCTCGTGGGCACCTACGGCGGCTTCTTCGCCTACCCGCTGTTCGGGCTCGATGACTCCAACCGCGTCCAGTACGTCGGTCAGCGCGGCCCGCACGGCTCGTTCACCGCGATCACGTCGTGCCCGGCCTGGCGCCGGGCGCTCAACGCCGGCCGCTTCAACTATGTCGTCACGACCCCGGCCCGCGACCCCTGGCAGCGCAAGCAGCTGACCGCCTCACCCGAGGGGCAGTGGACCGCGTCGGACCCCGCCGCGCGGCTCGTCTACAGCCGCCGCGCCGACGGCCAGCCGATCGCCGTCTACGCGCTGCACGGGCCGCTCGATCCGGCCGGCTGCTAGCCATGCCGCCTCTGCTCGTCGCCAGCGACCTCGATGGGACGCTGCTGCGCTCCGACGGGACGCTCGACGAGCGCTCGCGCCGGGCGCTGACGAGCGTCGAGGCGGCTGGCGCTCTCGTCGTGCTGTGCACGGCGCGACCGAGCCGCTGGGTGGCGCCGCTCGCCCAGAGCACCGGGCATCACGGCGTCGCCATCTGCGCCAACGGCGGAGTCGTCGTCGACCTGCACACCGAGACCGTGATCGAGCAGTTCCCGCTCGAGCCCCTGGTCGCCCGGGAGGTGGTGGCGTTGCTGCGCGAGGCCGTGCCCGGAGGAGCGTTCGCGGTGGAGCGGGCGAAGGGCTTCGGCCGCGAGCCCGGCTACACGTCGATCTGGCCGGTCCCGGCCGACACCGTCGTGGACGTCGTGGAGGAGCTGGTCGACGAGCCGGCCGTCAAGCTCATGCTGCGCCACGGCGATCTGCTCGCCGACGCGTTGCTCGAACGAGCCCGCGAGGTGGTCGGCCATCTCGTGGAGCTCTCGCACTCGAACTCGGCCGATGGGCTGCTCGAGATCAGCGCCGCGGGCGTGAGCAAGGCCTCCGCCCTCGCGCACGTCTGCGCGCAACGGGGCATTGATCGTGATGCCGTGATCGCGTTCGGCGACATGCCCAACGACCTTCCGATGCTCGAATGGGCGGGCTATTCGGTGGCCGTCGCCAACGCCCACCCGGACGTCCTCAGCGTGGCCGACGAGGTCACCGCCTCCAACGACGACGCCGGCGTCGCGCGCGTGCTAGAGCGGTTGTTCGGCTGAGCGGCGCGCGTGGCTCTCGTCGCCGCCGTCGTCATCGCCTCGACCGCCGTCGGCCTGCTGTTCGAGCGCCAGACCACCGCGGGCCCGGCCGCAGCGCGGGGTGTGCTCGGGCTGATGCTCTACGTGCTGGTTCCGTTCGTGTCGTTCGTCAACATCGCGCACCTGCGGATCACCACCGGCGCGGGCGCCGGGCTCGCTCTCGCCTACGTGGCGATCGGGACCGCGGGGCTGATCGCGTGGCTGGCCGCACGCGGACCGCTTGGTCTCGATCGCCCCGGCCAGGGAGCGCTGATCTGCAGCGTGATCCTCGTCAACACGGGCTACCTCGGGCTGCCGATGACCGTCGCGCTGCTCGGCACCCACGCGCTCAGCTCGGCCGTGGCCTACGACCAGCTGATCAGCGGGCCAATGCTGTTCGTGATCGGCTTCGGCATCGGCGCCGCCTTCGGCACCGTGCGCGACGACGATCGCGGGACGACGCGGATCAGGGCATTCGTCCTGCGCAACCCCCCGCTGCTGGCGGTGATCGCCGGGCTGATCGCGCCACCCTCGGCCGCCCCGGCGATCCTCGTCCATGCGTCGCACGTGGTCGTCGTGGCCCTGCTGCCGCTCGGGTTCTTCACCGTCGGCGTGAATCTGTCGGCCGAGCGCCGCGCCGAGGGAGCGCCGCTGATCGAGGCGCCGGACCGGCGCGTGATCGTCGCCGTGGCGCTGCGGTTGCTCGTGCCAGTGTCGATCCTGGCGGCGTTTTCGTCCACCGTCGTGACGCTCCCGTCCGCCTACCTGCTGCTGGCCGCGATGCCGACTGCGGTCAACTCGCTGCTCGTCGGCCACGCGTACGGACTCGATCAGCGTCTGCTCGCGACGATCATCGTCTGGAGCACGTTCACGGTGCTGCTCGTGGGCGTGATCGCCTCGGCGGTCTAGCTCGCGTCCCAGGGCGCGAGCGCCGCAGCGATCCCGCCGTGGTCCAGCCCGGCCCCCAGGCAGCAGAGCAGCGCGATCCGCGCCGCCTGCGGCGAGAGGAACGGGGCGCAGATCGCTCCGGCGTCGCGGAGGTCGCCCTCGGCGCCCTCGAATCCGTAGGTGCCGAACAGCATCGAGGAGCGGTCGGGACGGCAGGTGAGGACGACGGGGATCCGCGGCGCCGCGCGCGCGAGCTCGGCCAGCATGCCCAGAGGCAGGTGGCCGGCGCCGAGCGCGACGACGACCAGCCCGTCCGCGGCGTCACTCGCGGCCCGCAGCAGACTCCCGTCGTCTCCGAGTGCGGCCGTCACGATCTCGACCCGGCGCGCGATCCCGTTCACGCTCAGCGCCCCCGGGCGGATCGGCCGGGCGTGGAGCCAGACCCGGCGCTCGACGATGCGCCCGAGCGGGCCCGCGCCGGGGGAGCCGAACGCGGCCGGCCCGGTGCTGTCGACCTTGCGGACCGTCATCCCGCCGTGGATCTCACCTCCGAACACGACCACGACGCCCAGTCCCTCGGCCTGGGGATGGCGTGCCAGCGCAACCGCGTCGACGAGGTTCGCCGGCCCGTCGGCCCCAGGCCCGCTGGCGGGGCGATTGGCGCCGGTGATCACGATCGGGGCATCGGCGGCGTGCAGGAGCGAGCACATGACCGCCAGCTCCTCCATCGTGTCGGTGCCGGTGGTGATCACGACGCCATCGCCCGCGCGAGCCGCCTCGACGGCGAGCCGGGCCAGGTCCAGCGCCTGCTCGAGCGTGAGCTGCGCGCTCGGCAGCGATAGCACGCTCTCGGCCGTGATCTCCGTCGACTCGAGCCCGGGGAGCTGCTCGATCAGCTGCTCGGCGCTCAGCGCCGGCACCGCTCGCTCGCCCTGCATCGCGATCGTGCCGCCGGCGGCGAGCAGTCGCACGGGTCGGTGCTCAGACATGCGCGACCCGCTTGCGCGCGAGCAGGTCGAAGAACAGCACGGCTGTGCTGAGGGCTACGAACGAGCGCGCGAGCGTCTCGACCACGATCCCGACCGTGATCGCCGTGACGGTCTTGTGCGTGCCGACGATCAGGAGGGCCGCGTCGGTCAGCAGGACGGCCATCAGTCCCACGATCAGCAGCACGCCGAGCACGTGCAGGTAGTTGCCGGCGGTGAGCTCGGCGCTGCGCTTGAGCGCCTCGACCCAGTTCTCGCTCTCGACCGCGGCTGCCTGCGCGACCACCGCCCAGCGGATCGCCAGGATCACGCCCGGGATGATCAGGAGCAGGCCGAGCCCGATCCCGATCGTGGCGATGATCTGGGCCGCGATCACCGTCGGCAGCACGCGCAAGCCCCGCACCGCGACCTCGCCGATCGCCGGCGCCCCGCCGTCGGCGATCATCTTCAGCGCGTGGACGTAGAGGGCCGAGATGAGCCCGCCGACGACCAGGCTCTCAATCAGGGTGAGGATCAGCGCGGTCTGCACGCTCGAGTGCGTGCCGAACGGGCTCTTGCCCGTCAGCGCGAGCACGATCAGCTCGTACGGAACCACCACCCCCAGCGCGAACAGGGCGAACAGGAGGGGATAGCGGCGGTATAGGACGAGCGCGGTCGAGACGATCTGGCCGATCGATCTCGGCGTCTGGAGCGGAGCCGGGAGGATCGCGGAAGCCTACGCCCCGCGCTCGAGCAGCTGCGCGACGCCGGCCCGGTGCGCCTCTCAGCGTCGCCACAACCAGACGGCGGCTAATCTGGATGAGCGTGTCGGCCACAGCTGATCATCTTTCCGACCCGGAGCTGCTGAAGACCGAGTGGGACCTCGACCCGCTCGTCGACGGCGAGGGTTCCGACGGCGTCGTGCGCGAGCTCGACGAGGCGACGCGGATCGCCGTCTCGTTTGCCGACCGCTACGCCGGCCGGGTGGCAGAGCTCGACGCCGCCGGCCTGATCGAGGCGATGCGCGAGCTCGAGCGGATCCACGATCTCGTCGGCAAGGCGGCCTCGTTCGCCTCCCTGCGCTTCGCCACCGACACCGCCGACCCCGCCCGGGGCGCCCTGCTCCAGCTGATGCAGGAACGCGCGACCGAGATCGAGACCAGGCTCCTGTTCTTCGAGCTCGAGTGGGCGGCGCTCGACGACGCCCGGGCCGATGAGCTGCTGTCGGCCGACGGCCTCGACTTCTGCCGCCACTATCTGCGCAGCGCCCGCCGCTACCGACCGCACCTGCTCTCCGAGCCCGAGGAGAAGATCCTGGCCGAGAAGTCGATCTCGAGCCACAGCGCCTGGTCGCGGCTGTTCGGTGAGCTGGTCTCCGCCCTGCGGGTCGATGTCGCGGGCGACGAGCTCTCACTCGACGTCGCGCTCAGCCGCCTCCAGGAGCCTAACCGCGAGACCCGGCGCGAGACCGCCGAGGCCGTCTCGGCCGCGCTCGAGCCGGGACTGCGCACGCGCGCCTTCATCTACAACACGCTCGTGCACGACAAGGCGGTCGAGGACCGCCTGCGCTCCTACCCCCACTGGCTGGCCGGCCGTAACCTCGCCAACGAGGCGTCGGACGAGTCCGTGATGGCGCTGATCGAGGCGGTGCGCGGGCGCTTCGACATCCCCCAGCGCTGGTACGCCCTCAAGGCCAGGCTGCTCGGGATCGACAAGCTCGCCGACTACGACCGCTCGGCGCCGATCGGCGACAGCGACGTCAGCTTTTCGTTCGGTGATGCGCGCGGGCTCGTCCTCGATACCTACGAGTCCTTCTCGCCCGAGGCCGGACGCGTGGCGCGCCGCTTCTTCGACGAGCGCTGGATCGACGCTCCCGTGCGACCGCACAAGCGCGGCGGCGCCTTCTGCTCCTACACGGTTCCGAGCGTCCACCCATACGTGCTGCTCAACTTCACCGCGCGCCGACGCGATGTGCTGACGATGGCGCACGAGCTCGGCCACGGCCTCCACGCCGCGCTCGCGCAGCCGCAGGGAATCTTCCACCAGGGCACGCCGCTGACCCTGGCCGAGACGGCGTCGGTGTTCGGCGAGGCGCTCGTGTTCGGCCGCCTCCACGACGCGGCCGAGAGCGATGAGGCGAAACTTGACCTGCTCGCCGGCCGCATCGACGACGCGATCGCGACCGTGTTCCGCCAGATCGCGATGAACCGCTTCGAGCACCTGATCCATACACGCCGGCAGAGCGAGGGCGAGTTGTCGGTGGACCGGATGTGCGAGTCCTGGGTCGAGGCGCAATCCGAGCTGTTCGGCGACTCGGTCGAGATCACCGACGGCTACCGGATGTGGTGGTCCTACGTGCCCCACTTCATCAACACGCCCGGCTACGTCTACGCGTACGCCTACGGCCTGCTGCTCGCGCTGTCGGCATACAGCCGCTACCTCGAGGAGGGCGAGACGTTCGTTCCCCGCTACCTCGAGCTGCTGTCAGCCGGCGGCTCGCGAAGCCCCCAGGAGCTGGGCGCGATCATCGGGATCGATTTGGCCGATCCGGGCTTCTGGGACTCCGGGCTCGCGCTGGTCGAGCAGCAGCTCTCGGAGGCCGAGAGGCTCGCCGCCACGCGGAGCTAGGGTCGTGATTCGGAAATTGGGGGCATCAAGAGTGGTCACTGGGGGAAGCTGGGCAAGGACGCAGGAGCCGACGCGCAGCAGCGCTGCGCGAGGCGACGAGGACAACCGGATGACGCGGGCGCGGCCCGGTTCGGCGAGGCCGGATGCCGAGCGGGCCGCGAGCCCGCGCCAGCGCCGCCAGGGGCCGCTCGGCTGCCATCCAATTTTTGAATCCCGACGCTAGGAGCGCCCCGCATCCTCCCCCTCGGAGCGCGGCGAGCACGTCGTGCCGGAGTCAATCTCGTCGGTTACCTCAACCACGTGATCGGACTCGGGGAGTCGGCGCGCAAGTTTGCCCGCGCGCTTGACGCGGCCGCGGTGCCCTACGCGCCGGCGGCGATCGACCTGGGCAGCGTTGCGCCGCCGCATCCGGACGCACAGGCCCCGTGGCTGGCCGAGGCCGAGCTTCCCTTCGACGTCAGCGTGCTGTGGTGCAACCCCGACCGCTACGGAATCGATGTCGACCCGGTCACGGTGCCGGGTCGCCGGGTCGGACGCTGGGCCTGGGAGCTGCCCGCGCTCCCCGACGAATGGATCGCCGCCGCCGGCTGGTTCGAGGAGATCTGGACCCCGTCCAGATTCGTGGCCGATGCCATCCGCGCCGCCGTCGACCTGCCGGTGTCGGTCATTCCCATGCCGATCGAGCGCGATCTCGCGCCGCCGCTGCGCCGGGAGCGCTGGGGCGTCGCGCCCGACCGGAAGCTGTTCCTGTTCATGTTCGACTACCACAGCACGACGGCGCGCAAGAACCCGCTCGGAACCGTGGAGGCCTTCGCCCGGGCCTTTCCGGACGGCGCGCACGCGACCCTGATCGTGAAGACGATCAACGCCGCCGACGCACCGGCGGCGCACGCCGAGCTCGAGGCGGCGGCGGCCGCTCATCCGGCGATCAGGATCGCCGACCGCGTCGTCTCCGGCGCCGAGCGATCCGCACTGCTGGCCGGGTGCGACTGCTACGTCTCCCTGCATCGCTCCGAGGGCTTCGGGATGACGATCGCCGAGGCGATGGCCCATGGGCGCCCGGTGATCGCGACGCGGTTCGGCGGCAACACCGAGTACATGAGCTCGCGCACGGGATACCTCGTGCGCTGGACCCCGTGCCGCGTCGGCCCCGGCGCCCCGCCTTATCCGGAGGATGGGCTCTGGGCCGAGCCTGACCTCGAGCACGCGGCGTCCCTGATGCGCGCGGTGGTGGCCCGTCCCGGCGCGGCGGCGGCTCGCGGACGGCTGGGAGCGAGGCGCATCGCCCGCTCCCACGATCCGGCGGCGGTCGGCCGCGCGATCGCGCGCCGGCTCGCCCGGGCGAACCGTTAGGTGCGCGCCTTGCGCGTGCGCGAGCGCTCTTCCTGCTTCTCGACCACGTTGACGATCAGCTTCAGGATCTGATCGATCCCGGTCGCCTGCGCCTCGCCGTGGATGAATGCCTCACGCCAGTCCTGGACATGCCCCTTGGTCGCGAGCTCGTTGAACCGCGAGCGCTGCAGCGCGATGCGGACCTTGGCGTCGGCCGCGATGTCCTTGCTCACCTTCGGCCCGGGCATCTCGATCCGGTACATCTGGGGCTCCCCGCGCGCTCGCAGGTCCAGTCCCACGACCAGCTTCAGCGGCTGCAGCGCCGGCACCTCGTCGAGAAACCGCTTGACCGCGGTTTCGATCAGTGACTTGGTGTCGGCGGGAGAGGCCAGAGGGTTCAGTTTAGTGACGCGGAGAGGTCAGCTCCCGCAGGCGGTGTCGTGTCGTTCCCGCTCTCGACACCCCTCCCGGTTCAGACCGGCGACCGGATCGCCGTCTAGCGGGCCGGAGACCGCGGCGGCGTCTTTAGATCTTGTGGCGCTGCAGCAGCTTGCGGCCGATCACCATGCGCTGGATCTCGGAGGTGCCCTCGCCGATCAGCAGCAGCGGCGCGTCACGGTAGAGGCGCTCGATCTCGTACTCCTTGGAGTAGCCGTATCCGCCGTGGATGCGGAACGACTCCTCGACGCAGAAGCGACCGGCCTCGGAGGCGAATAGCTTCGCCATCCCGGCCTCGAGATCGGAGCGATCGCCGGCATCCTTGAGGCGGGCGGCCCGCATCGTGAGGAGTCTCGCCGCATCGACCTGGGTCGCCATGTCGGCGAGCTTGAACTGGATCGCCTGGTGCTGGGCGATCTGCTTGCCGAAGGTCTTGCGCTCCTGGCTGTACTTGAGGGCAAGTTCGAGAGCCCGTTGTGCGATCCCGACGCCGCGGGCGGCGACGTTGACGCGGCCGACCTCGAGCGCGTCCATCATCTGGACGAAGCCCTGGCCCAGGCCGGCCTCCTCGCCACCCAGGATCGAGTCGGCCGGCGTCTTGTAGCCGTCGAACACGAGCTCGGTCGACTCGACGCCCTTGTAGCCGAGCTTCTTGATCTTCGGCGGGACGTTGAAGCCTTGGTAGGCGCCGGTGTTCTCCGAGACCCCGGGCTCCTTCTCGGCGACGAAGCAGGTCATGCCCTTGTACCTGGGGTCGGCGCTCGGGTCGGTCTTGACCAGAGTGAACACGAGCGTCGACAGGAGACCGTTCGTGACCCACATCTTCTGGCCGTTGATCTCGTAGCTGCCGTCGTCGGTCTTCTTGGCGCTCGTCTTGATCGCCTGCACGTCGGAGCCGCACTCGGGCTCTGACAGGGAGAACGCGGCGCGGATCTCGCCCGTCGCCATCCGCGGCAGGTACTTCTGCTTCTGCTCATCGGAGCCGAACTTCATCAGCAGGTAGGAGCCGATGAAGTGGGTGTTGACGATCCCGGAGATGCTGATCCAACCCCGGCTGAGCTCCTCCACGATCATCGCGTAGGTCGTGAGGTCAAGGCCCATACCCCCGTACTCCTCGGGGATCGTGACTCCGAACAGGCCGAGCTCCTTCATCTGCTCGACGATCGGCTCGGGGAAGCTGTCCTCGTGGTCGTAGTGCTCGGCGTTGGGGATGATCTGCTCGTCGGCGAACTGGCGAACCATCTCGCAGATCGCCTTCTGCTCGTCGGTCTTCTCGGTGTAGGGAGTCTCAGCTAGGGCCATGTGGCGAGCGTAACAAGAGTGTGACGATTCGGGCTCTGGCGGGGGCGAATCCGGGGCGTGTTGGGGCCTCTGGTCTGTATATGCGACCAAACGTCCCACGCCGCCTCGCGGCCATCGCCGTCAAGCAACACGGGAACGTCACGACGGGACAGTTACTGCAGCTCGGTCTCGGGCGCGGAGGCGATCAAGTACCGGGTTCAGAATCGGCGACCTCTATCGCGAACACACGGCTGTCTACGCCGTCGGCCGCCCCGCCACCACGCCGCTCGAGCGCGCCTCCGCCGCGGTTCTCGCCTGCGGCGCCGGCGCTGCCCTCTCCCACGGCTCGGCCATGACGCTTTGGGGCCTGTGGAAGCACTGGGATAAGCCCTTCGAGGTCACGGTCACAGCCGACCGCAGGCCCAGGGGCATCCGCGTCCACCGAAGCCGGACGCTCCACCGCCGGGACATCTCCACGCACTGGGGCATCAGCGCCACCACCCCCGCGCGCACGATCCACGACATGGACAGCCGCGTCACGCACAAGCAGCTCACGCGCGCCGTCAACAGCGCGCTCGTGTCCAACTTCATGACGCCATCGCAGCTCGACGAGTTCGTCGCGCGCCACCCCTCCTCGCCGCTCGCCGCCTTCGTCGACACCCAAGCCGGTCCCACCCGGTCCGAGCTCGAGGACGACTTCCTCGACTTCTGCCGGCGCTACGGTCTGCCCACCCCGCTGACCAACGTGATCGTCGGCGGCTATCTCGTCGACGCCTACTTCGAGGAAGAGCGGCTGATCGTCGAGCTCGACGGCTGGAACTTTCACTCGAGCCGCGCATCATTCGAAAACGACCGCCAACGGGACGCCGACAATCTGGGCGACGGGATCCCGACCGTGCGCATCACGCATGACCGGATCCACAACCAGCCGGACCGCGAGGCCGCTCGGCTGCACCGGATCCTGGCTACCCGCCGGTGAGCGCTTACGCCTCCGACTTGACCCCGTGCCGCCAGGGCGACTTGGGTCGCTCCTCGAGCTCGCCGTCGAGCTCGATGTCGACCCGTTCGTTGAAGAAGCACAGCAGCCCGCGGATCCGCGCGGCGTCGGGGATCGGTTCGCGGTAGCACCAGACCACGTCCTTGCCGCCCTCGACCGCAACCGAGTGATAGCTCGCCTCCCCCTTGTATGGGCAGCGCGTCACGGTGTCGCTGTCCTCCAGCTCCGCGATCACGTCCTCGCGGGGCAGGTACCAGCGCGTGGGCAGGTTCGACTCGAACAGGGCGAGGGCCCGGGAGCTCTCGGCCAGCACCTCACCGTCCAGCGACACGCGGACGTGTCGGTCGGACCGGAGGATGTCGACGCGGTGATATGGGTCGCGGGGGTGGACAAAGACCTCCTCGTCCTCCTCGAACCAATGGTCGACGCGGTTCCAGTAGAACGCGATCAGCCCCTCGAGCCGCGGCGGCGCGCCCTCGATCAGCTCCGGGTAGTACCAGGCCACGGCCGCCTCCACGCGATCGCCGGCGCGCACCGTGTAATACGACGCCTCGCCCTTCTTTGGGCAGCGCGTGCGGCGTCCACTCGGCTCTAGGAATTCTGCGCGAACGTCCTCGGGCGGGAAGTAGTAGAGCGGCTGAAGGCCGGACTCGTGGAGCATCATCGCGCGGCGGCTGTCGGCGATCGTCTCACCGCCGAGAACGACCCGGATCCGTCTCGGCGTCGGCTCGAGGTAGAGAGCCCGACCCGGCTCTGGGGCCTCGAAGTTGAACTCGCCCGCAGGCTGGCGCCCGAGCGGACCGGTGCCGTACATCATCCCCATCGCAATCCAGGTTACAACGCCCCACCCAGGTGATAGCTTCCAGCGCCGGAGTCAACAGAGCTCGGGGGTGTGGCAGATGCGGCGGAGGCTTTCGTTCCTTGCGGTGGGGCTGGTTATCGGAGCGGCGGCGGTTCCCGCGTCGGCGTCCGCGGCGCTGATCACGGTCAACAACGCCAACGACAATCCTGCCAATCCGGCGACCGAGTGCAAGGGCGTGGCCCTCGACTGCTCGCTGCGCCAAGCCGTCGACAAGGCGCACGCGGGTGACACGATCCAGGTCCCGGCCAGCATCCCCGCGATCGCGCTCACGGGCGGGGTGATCACGATCTCCAAGAGCCTCACGATCTCCGGCGCCGGCGCGACCAAGAACAAGATCGACGGTCAGCTCTCGACCGAGCTCTTTGCGATCCCGTCGGGGTCGACGGTAACGATCTCCGGGCTGACGCTGACCCGCGGCAGGGCGGAGTTCGGGGCCGTGATCAACACGGGCGGATCGACTGTGACGCTGAACGGCGACGCGTTCACCGACAACGTCGCCGGCGGGTCCAACACGAGCGGTTTCGGCGTGATCGACGACGGCGGCCCTGGGATCGCGAAGCTGACGGTCACGGGCAGCTCGTTCAGCTCCAACAACGTCGGCGGCGGGGGCACCGGCGGCAGCGGCTTCGGAGCGATCGACTTCGTTCCCACCGGCGGCGGCTCGAGCCTGACCATCTCGAATACGACGTTCAGCGGCAACATCATCGGCGGTGGTGGCGGCACCGGATTCGGGACCGTCGACTACGACGCGGCCGTGCCCGGCGATGCGCTGACGGTAAGCGGCTCGAGGTTCGTCAGCAACGCCGTCGGCGGCGGCGGAGCGACGGGAGCGTTCGGCGGCGGGCTCGACGTCTCGTCCACCACCTCGGGCACCGTCGCGATCACCGGCAACACCTTCTCCTCGAACACCGCCGGCGGCGGCGCCGGAGCCGGCACCGAAAGCGGCAGCGGCTTCGGCGGCGGCGTCGAGGCCGAGGCCGGGTCAGGAACGACGTTCTCGCTCGAGAACAACACCTTCTCCGGCAACCGCGCCGGCAGCCCGGGCGGGGGCGGTAACGACAGCGGTTCCGGCTTCGGTGGCGGCCTCTCGATCAGCGTCGCGACCGGTGCCAGCGTCACGATCGCCGGCAACACGTTCACCGGCGAGCGGGCCGGTGGAGCCGGCGGCGCGGGGCCGAACAGCGGCGATGGGTACGGCGGTGCGATTGACATCGAGAGCGTTTCGGGAGCCAACCCCGTGGCCCTGATCAACAACACGATCACCGGCACGACCGGCGGCGGCGCGCCGGGTGCCGGCGCCAACTCGGGCGGAGGCTTTGGAGGTGGGGTCTACGTCGAAAACGGGCCGGCCTCGTTCGTCAACGACACGATCGACGGCAACTCGCTCGGCGCCGGGAGCGTGGCCTCCGCGGGCGGCGGCATCGAAGGCCAGGGAAGCAACGACCCATCGGTCACGCTCAAGAACACGATCGTCGCCAACAACACCGTCGCTGGAGCCGCCAACAACTGCGGATCCGTGTTCGCCTCCCAGGGCCACAACATCTCGACGACGCCGGCGAGCGAGTGCGGCTTCACGGCCGCCGGCGACAAGGTCGCCGACCCGCACCTGGGCGCGCTGGGCAACAACGGCGGCCCGACGGAGACGCAGGCGCTCGCCGGCGGCCCGGCGATCAATGCGGGCACGAACACCGGGTGCCCGGCGACCGACCAGCGCGGCGTCAAGCGCCCGCAGCAGGGCATCTGCGACATCGGCGCCTACGAGTCCGCGCCGCCGCAGTCCGCCGCCACCGCGGGCGCGACCGCGGTCACCCCGGTCTCGGCCAAACTCCGCGGGAAGGCGACGAATCCCGACGTCGTCGGGGCGAGGGCGCTGTTCCAGTTCGGCAAGACGAATTCGTATGGCTCGACGACGACGGTCCAGGCCGTTCCGGCGGACGGAACCGGCATCTCGATCTCGCTCCCGGCCGCCAAGCTCAAACCGGGCACGACGTATCACTATCGCCTCGTCGTCACCAACCAGGACGGCCAGATCATGAGCGCGGACGCCAGGTTCAAGACCACGGCGCTCAAGCTCAGCGCCCTCAAGCTCAAGCCCTCGAAGCTGAAGGGCAAGCAGGGCACGACGATCTCCTACAGGGACAATGCCGCCGGCTCAACGACATTCACCGTCCTGCGGGCCAAGCCCGGCTTCCGCTCGGGTTCGAAATGCGTGGCCAAGCGGCCGCGTCACGGCAAGCCGAAGAAGTGCACGCTGCTGGGGAAGGTCGGCTCGTTCAAGCACAGGGGCGCCAGCGGAGCGAACCACTTTCACTTCAACGGCAAGCTCGGCGGCCACCGGCTCGCGCCGGGCAAGTACGTGCTCGACGCCATTACGACGGTGGCCGGCAAGAAGAGCAAGCCGGTGAAGACGACGTTCAGGGTCAGTTAGCGACCACGATCCCGAGCCACACGATCGCCAGGGAGACGAGGAAGATCGCCGCGTCGAGCGCGTGCCACTCCGGCCTGCGCATGTGCGCGGCGATCAGCAACCCGACGAGGACGACCAGTCCGAGCTTGACCTGAAGGGTCGAGTCACTCCATTTGTGCAGGTGCGAGGCCATCGCCGCGCCGGTAACGACTAGCACGCCGACCGCGATCAGCGTCCCGATCCCGAACCGCATCGCGGCCGTCCGCAGCACCTCCCGATCGCCACCACGTAGAACCGGCACCACGATCGCGGCAAGCATCAGCTGCCCCCCTACGAAGAAGGCCATCGCGATCAGGTGCAGCCACAGCATGCCGTTCCAGAAGGTCACCGCGGCGATGCTGGCAGACTCCGCCGCGCCTTGAACTTCGCCCGCGACATCGTCGATGCTGCCGATCCGGACCGCCTCGCGCTCGTCGAGCTGGCGCGAGATGGCGAGCGCCGGGAGTGGTCCTTCGGCGAGGTGAGCGAGCGCAGCGCGGCGCTCGCGGGCACGCTCGAGCGCCACGGCGTCAAGCGTGGCGACGTCGTGATGACGCTGATCGGCAACCGGCCCGAGTGGGTGCTCACGATGGTCGCCTGCTTTCGCATCGGTGCCGTCGTGCTGCCGTGCAACGAGCAGCTTCGGGCCAAGGACCTGCGGCTGCGCCTGGACGAGGCCCGGCCGAGGCTGATCGTCGCCGACGAGCGCAACACGGCCGAGCTCGCGGCCGCCGCACCCGAGCAGCAGGCCCTCACGATCCCGGACCCCTCGCTGTTCAGCGGCGATCGACCGGCGCACGCCGTCGAGCTCGATCCGACCGACCCGTGCCTGATCACGTTCACGAGCGGGACGACGGGCGAGCCGAAGGGAGTCGTGCACGGACAGCGCTACCTCCCCGGCCAGCGGCTTCAGTCCGAGCACTGGCTCGATGCCCGCCCCGGCGACCTGGTCTGGTGCACGGCCGCGAGCGGCTGGTCCAAGTCGGCCCGCAACGTGTTCATCGCGCCGTGGATCCGCGGAGCGGCGGCGCTGCTGCACGATGCGCGCTTCGACCCGGCCGAGCGCCTGGACATCCTCGAATCCGAGCGCGTCGACGTCCTGTGCATGGCGCCGACCGAGTACCGGGTGATCGCCAAGCGCGTAGCCCTCCGGCCGATCGACAGCCTGCGCACGCTCGTCGCCGCCGGCGAGGCGCTCAACCCCGAGGTCCTGCGCGCGTTCAAGGACGCGACCGGAGTCGAGATCCGTGACGGCTACGGCCAGACCGAGACCGGTCAGCTGACCGCGATGCCGGTGGGAGAGCCGGCGCGGCCGGGATCGATGGGTCTACCCCTGCCCGGCGTCGAGCTGCGCGTCGACGACGGCGAGCTGGTGCTGGCGGACCCGGGCAGCGATCCCACCTTCTTCGTCTCCTACCTCGACGGCGAGGAGGCCCCGGCCGACCGGCCGTGGCACACGGGCGACCGGGTGCAGCAGGACGAGGACGGATACCTGTTCTTCGAGGGCCGGACCGACGACGTGATCATCTCGGCCGGCTACCGGATCGGCCCGTTCGAGGTCGAGTCCGCGCTCGTCTCACACAACGCGGTGGCCGAGGCGGCGGTCGTCGCGACGCCCGGACGACGAGCGCGGCGAGGTCGTGCGAGCGGTGATCGTCCTGCGCGACGGGTTCGCCCCCAGCGACCAGCTCGCGTCGGAGCTTCAGGAGCACGTCAAGCACGAGACCGCGCCGTACAAGTACCCGCGCGTGGTGGAGTTTGCGAGCGAGCTGCCGAAGACGGCGAGCGGCAAGATCAGACGCGCAGCGCTCCGGGGGCAGCTACCCTCATCCCCGTGAGCGACACGCGTCCGGCGATCGGAATCTGCACGGGCCTGGAGCGCGCCAGCTGGGGCGTCTGGGATCAGCGCGCGGCGCTGCTGCCGCTCGGCTACATCACCGCGATCCAGGCCGCGGGCGGGCTGACGATCATGATCCCGCCCGACCCGGCGCTCGTCGATGACCCGGACGAGATGCTCGACCGGATCGACGGCCTGATCCTGGCCGGCGGAGCCGATATCGACCCGGCCTCGTACGGCGCCGACCCGCATCCGAAGACGAGAGGCACCGTGCCCGAGCGCGATCGATCCGAGATCGCCCTCGCGCGCCGCGCGATCGAGCGCGACATGCCCGTCCTCGGGATCTGCCGCGGCATGCAGCTGATCAACGTCGCGCTCGGCGGGACGCTGCGTCAGCACGTGCCCGAGCTCGTCGGACACGACGAGCACCGGCGCAACCCCGGCAGCTTCGAGAACTCCGATCACGACGTGCGCCTCGAGCCCGGCTCGCTGGCCGAGCGGGCGGCCAGCGAGGAGCTGCATGGGACGAAGTCCCACCATCACCAGGGGGTCGAGGAGCTCGGCGAGGGCCTGATCGTGACCGGACACTCGGTCCTGGACGAGCTGCCCGAGGCGATCGAGGCGCCCAGCTGCCGCTTCGTGCTCGGCGTGCAGTGGCACCCCGAGGCCGACGAGGAGAGCCGCGTGATCAGCGCGCTGGTCGCCCAGGCGCGCGACTACCGGTCGGCCGCGACCGCTACCTGAGAACCCGCGGCTCCGAATAGCCCGCGCGGCGCACGGCCTCGATCACCTCGGCCGCGTGCGCCGGACTGCGGGCCTCGAGCACGAGCTGTACCGCGCTCTCGCGCACGTGCAGATCGATGCCCTCCCGGATGTGCTGTACGTCCCGGAGGTTGGCGCCGCGCTCGGCGATCAGCGACAGCAGCATCGCCAGTGCGCCCGGCCGATCCGGGAGGCGGGCCATCAGCACGAGCCGGCGCCCGGCCTGGCTCTCGTGGCGCCGGGCGATGTCCGCCAGCAGCCCCGCGTCGACGTTGCCGCCCGAGAGGATCACCACGGTCGTTCCCCCGCCGGCGATCTGCAGCCGCCCTCCGAGCAGCGCCGCGACGCCGACCGCCCCCGCGCCCTCCACTACGAGCTTCGCCCGCTCCATCAGGAACACCATCGCCTCGGCGACGTCGTCCTCTCCGGCGACCACGATCTCGTCGACCCAGCGTCTGACCAGCGACAGGGTCAGCCGCCCGGGCCGCTTGACCGCGATCCCGTCCGCGATCGTCAGGGCCGAGTCGACCGCGATCGGCGCATCCGCCCGCAGCGACTCGGGGAACGGGGCGCAGGTCGCGACCTGGACGCCGATCACCTCGACCTCGGGCCGCCGCGACTTGACCGCGATCGCGATCCCACTGACCAGTCCGCCGCCGCCGACGGGGACGATCACCCGTTCGAGGTCGGGAACCTGGGCGAGGAGCTCGAACCCGATCCCGCCCTGGCCGGCCACCACGACCGGATCGTCGAACGGGTGCACGAACGCCAGTCCTCCCTGCTCGGCCCGCGCGCGCGCCGCGGCCAGCGCCTCGTCGACGCTGTCGCCGACGAGCTGCACGCTGGCGCCGAGCGACGCGGCCGCCTCGACCTTGGCGATCGGCGCCGCGCGTGGCATGAACACCTCGCACGGGACGCCGCGCGCCTGCGCGGCGTAGGCGACCGCCTGGCCGTGGTTGCCGGCGCTCGCGGTGATCACGCCGGCGGCGCACGAGTCGCCGAGCGAGGCGATCTTGGCCAGCGCCCCGCGGAGCTTGAACGAACCGGTGCGCTGGAGGTTCTCGGCCTTGAACGCGACCGTCGAGCCGGTCAGCTTCGTGAGCGTGCGCGAGCTCAGGACCGGGGTCTCGCGAACGATCCCGCGGCCCGCGTCGGCGGCGCGGTGGATGTCGTCGAGCGATACCTGCTCAGCTGCGAGCGGCTCAGCCAGCGAGCGCCACCACCGCGTCGATCTCGACGTTGGCGCCCCGCGGCAGCGCCGCCACGCCGATCGCGACCCGGGCAGGCGGGTCGGACTCGAAGAAGGAGCTGTAGACCTCGTTGACGGCCGCAAACGCGCTCATGTCGGTCAGGTAGATCGTCATCCGCACGGCGTCGCCGAGGCTGGCACCGGCCGCCTGGCACACAGCGGCCAGATTCTCGAGGCAGCGCCCCGCCTGCTCGGCAGCGCCGCCCGGCACGAGCTCGCCGGTCCGCGGGTCGAGTGGGATCTGGCCCGAGCAGAAGAGGAGGTTCCCCGTCCGCATCGCATGGACGTAGGGGCCGACGGCGTCGGGTGCATCTGAGGCTGTTATCGGCTCCCGGTATGCAGACAAGTGATTCCTCCTGTGGTCGCTCTCACAGCTTCGGGCCTGCTCGAAGCGTATTCCTAGCATCGCTCGACGGGTAGCCTGCTGTCCGTGCCCAACCGGCTCGCGGGCGAGACCTCCCCATATCTTCTTCAGCACAAGGACAATCCGGTCGACTGGTTCGCCTGGGGAGAGGAGGCCCTGTCCCGGGCCCGCGACGAGGGCAAGCCACTGCTGGTCTCGGTCGGCTACTCGGCGTGCCACTGGTGTCACGTGATGGAGCGCGAGTCCTTCGAGGATGCCGAGATCGCGGGCCTGATGAACGAGCGCTTCGTGTGCATCAAGGTCGACCGCGAGGAGCGTCCGGACGTGGATGCGATCTGCATGGAGGCGTGCCAGGCGATGACCGGCCACGGCGGGTGGCCGCTGAACACGTTCATGACGCCCGAGCAGGCGCCTTTCTACGCCGGCACCTACTTCCCGCCGGAGCCCCGACACGGCCTGCCGAGCTGGCGCATGGTCCTGCTCGCGGTCGCGGATGCGTGGGAGAACAGAGCCGACGACGTGCGGGCGCAGGGCTCCCAGCTCGTCCAGACGCTCGGCGCCTCGGCACGGCTCGAGCCCTCGGCCGAGCCCATCCGCGCCGAGCTGCTCGACCGGGCCGCGGCCTCGCTGAGGGCCTCCTACGATGCCGCCAACGGCGGCTTCGGGGGCGCTCCGAAATTCCCGCCGTCCTCGGCGATCGAGTTCCTGCTCGCCCGCGGCGAGCGGGAGATGTCGCTCGGCACGCTCGCGGCGATGGCGGCGGGCGGCATCTATGACCAGGTCGGGGGAGGGTTCGCCCGCTATGCCGTCGACGCGACCTGGACCGTCCCCCACTTCGAGAAGATGCTCTACGACAACGCGCTCCTGGCGCGAGCCTACCTGCACGGCTGGCAGGTCTCGGGCACGGATCGATTCCGCGAGGTGTGCTGTGAGACGCTCGACTGGGCGCTGCGCGAGATGCGCGGTCCGGAGGGCGGATTCTGCGCCGCTCTCGACGCGGACTCCGAGGGCGTCGAGGGCAAGTTCTACGTGTGGTCCGACGACGAGCTGCGCGAGACGCTCGGCGAGCTCTACGAGGCCGCCGTCGCGTACTTCGCGCCACGGCCGTTCGAGCCCGGGCTCGTCGTGCTCGAGGCGCGCGGGCCGCGGCCGGCCGAGCTGGCCCAGATCCGCGAGCGGCTGCTCGCCGCCCGGTCGGACCGGGTCCGCCCGGGTCTCGACGACAAGCGCCTGACGTCCTGGAACGCGTTGATGATCTCGGCCCTGGCCGAGGCCGGCGCGGCGATGCAGCGCACCGACTACCTCGCCGCCGCCGTCGGGTGCGCCTCGTTCCTGCTCGGCGAGCGACGAGATGCCGACGGCCGACTGCTGCGAACGCCGCAGATCGGGGGGTTCCTGGATGATCACGCGTTCCTGCTCGAGGCGCTGATCACGCTGTACGAGACGACGTTCGACCCTCGCTGGTACCGCGAGGCGGTGTCGCTCGCCGACGCGCTGATCGCCCGGTTCTCCGACTCCGAGCGCGGCGGGTTCTTCACGACCGCCCGACGACCACGAGCCGCTGCCCGCGCGGCGCAAGGACCTCGAGGACTCGCCGATCCCCTCCGGGAGCTCATCGGCCGCGTTCGGGCTGCTGCGGCTGGCGCTGCTCTCCGGCGAGGGCAAGTACGAGCGCCACGCGCTCGGCGTGCTGCGACTGATGTTCGAGATCGCCCCCCGCCATCCGCACGCCTTCGGCCACCTGCTCCAGGCGCTCGACTTCTATCTCTCCCCGGTACGCGAGGTGGCGATCGTCGGACCGTCGGCCGAGGCGCTGGTGCGCGTCGTGCGCGACTCCTACCGGCCACACCTCGTGCTTGCCGGGGGCCCGGCCGACGGCGTCCCGCTGCTCGAGGGCCGCGAAGCGGTCGACGGCCGCGCGGCCGCCTACGTGTGCGAGCACTTCATCTGCAAGGCGCCTGTGACGACGCCGGAGGAGCTGGCCGCGGCTCTGTGACGCCCGGGGGCGCGCATGCGCGCCCCCGCCTGGCGCGCATGCGCGCCAGGGGCCGGGCCGCATGCGGCCCGGCCTCTCAGAGGACCGGCAGGTAGCGCTCGAGCTCCCACGGAGTGACCTGGACGCGGTAGTCGTCCCACTCCTGGCGCTTGATCTCGATGTAGCGATTGAACGTGTGCTCGCCGAGCGTGCGCAGCACGAGCTCGGACTGGGCCGTGAGCTCGATCGCCTCGCCGAGCGTCTCGGGGAGCTGGTCGATCCCGAGCCGGCGGCGTTCGTCCGGGGAGAGGTGGTAGAGGTTCTTCTCCATCGGATCGGGCAGCTCGTAACCGTGCTCGATCCCCTCGAGCCCGGCTTGCAGCAGCGCCGCGAAGGTCAGGTACGGGTTGCAGGCGGGGTCGGGGCAACGGAGCTCCATGCGTGTCGTGGGCTCCTTGCCGGGGTGGTAGAGGGGGACGCGCACGAGCGCGGAGCGGTTGCGGCGCGACCACGCGACGTACACCGGCGCCTCGTAGCCGGGCACGAGGCGCTTGTAGGAGTTCACCCATTGGGCGAAGATCGAGCAGATCTCCCGCGCGTGCCGGAGCTGGCCGGCGATGAACGCCTTGCCGACGTCGGACAGGAAGTACTCGTCGTCGGCGTCAAAGAACGCGTTGCTCGCGCCGCGGAACAGCGACTGGTGCGTGTGCATGCCCGACCCGTTCTTGCCGAATAGCGGCTTGGGCATGAACGTCGCGTGCAGCCCGTACTTCATCGCGTATTCCTTGACCGTGATCCGATAGGTCATGCAATCGTCGGCCATCTTCAGCGCGTCCGAGTAGCGCATGTCGATCTCGTGCTGGCTCGGGCCGACCTCGTGGTGGGTGTATTCGGTGTGGATCCCGAGCTGTTCGAGCGCGAGGACGGTCTCGCGTCGCAGGTCGCTGCCGGCGTCGAGCGTCGTGAGGTCGAAGTAGCCACCCTCATCGAGGACCTCGGTCGACTTGCTGTCCCGGAAGTAGAAGTACTCGAGCTCGGGACCGACGTAATAGTGGTCGAAGCCCATGCTCTCGGCCCGCTTCAGCGCCCGCTTGAGCACGTGCCGCGGATCGCCCTCGTACGGCGTTCGCTCGGGGGTCTGGATGTCGCAGAACATCCGCGCCACGCCCTGCTCGGCCGGGCGCCAGGGCAGGATCGCGAAGGTGGCCGGATCGGGCATCGCGATCATGTCCGACTCCTCGATCGGGTTGAAGCCGGTGATCGAGGAGCCGTCGAAGCCCATCCCCCCCTCGAACGCGTCGGCGAGCTCGGTGGCGTTGATCGAGAACGCCTTCAGCTGGCCGAGGATGTCCGTGAACCACAGCCGGATGAAACGGATGTCGCGCTCGTCGGCGAGCGCCATCACGTCCTCGGCGGTGAGCGATCGGTCTGCCATTCGGCGCGGAACGTTACTTGCCCGGCGCCCGCGAGCGCCGTAAGCTCGGGGCGAAGTGAGGCTGCGATCGATCATTCTGGCCGCGGTGGCCGCCCTCGCCGCGTGCGCCTCGGCCGTCGCGGCCCACGCCGGCTCCACAACGTCCGTAGCCTGCGGCCCGAAGGGCGCCACCACGCTGGCCGCGAGCCGCGCCGCGCGTGTGTACGTGACCGGCAATCGCGTCTACGGCTGCTCGCGGCACGGCACCACCAGCTTCCTGCTCGGCCAGCGCGCCACGTGTATCCAGGCCGTGCGCGTGGACCCTGTCGTCGTCGCCGGGAAGTTCGCGGCCTACGGGTCCGAGCGCTGCGGCGTCGACACCGGCAACACGGCGGTGATCGTTCGCCGCCTGAGCGACGGGAAGACGTTGCGGTCGGCCGCCGCCACGAGCCCGCCGGGGGCGGAGTCCTACCAATCCGTCGGCTCGCTGGTGCTCAAGCGCGACGGAGCCGTCGCCTGGATCGGCATGGGCAGCTCGATCGGCCAGCACACCCACAGGACCGAGGTCTACAAGGCGGACAGCCACGGGTCGGTGCAGCGACTCGACTCGGGCGACGCGATCCGCCCTGGCTCACTCGTGTTGAGCGGCTCTCGCCTGAGCTGGAAGCACGGCGACACGGTTCGACACGCGACGCTGAGCTGAGGGTCGAGACCCGGTCGGGCGGCGCGATTCGGCGCGATTCAGACGCCGGCGGGCACGCGGTCGCGGAGCCAGCGGTTGGCCCAGCGATGAAGCTCAGAGAGCGCCGGCTCGAGCTCGTGACCCATCTTCGAGAGGCCGTACTCGACCCGCAGTGGGGGCCCGGGGATCACCGTCCGCTCGACGATGCCCCGCGCCTCGAGCTCCTTCATCCGCTCGGACAGCAGCCGGTCGGAGAGCTCGGGCACGGCCTGCGCGATCTCGGAGAAGCGCAGCGGTCCGTCCATCAGAACCTGGAGGATCGCTCCGGTCCAACGCCGGCCGACCAGCTCAACCGCCTCGTGGTAGAACGGACAGCAGCCGCCCACCTGTGACTTGCGCTCGCCGGTCGCCGTTTGGTCTCGGGCGCACATGCGAAGAGAAGCTTAGAGCCTCCGGCCGGGGATTCGGGAGGGCATCTACGCCGCCTTGAGCGCCCGCGATGCCTCCGAGGAGCCGTCGACCGGGACCTCGCCGGCCACGTTGACCATTGCCGTGAAGGCCTCGAGGGCCACCGCAGCGATCGCTTCGAGGATCTGCTCGTCGTCCCAGCCGGCCTCGCGCGCCTCCTCGTGCAGGTGCATTGCGGGCCGTCCGCCCTCCTCGAGGACAGCCTGGAGGTAGCGCAGCAGCGCGGCCTCACTCTCGTCCTTGGAGGTGAACTGGCGGGCCAGCGCCACCTCGTCGATCGCCAGGCCGGCCGCACGGGCGGCGCGGGAGTGCATCGCAATGCCGGGCTCCGAGTGGTAGTGCTCGGCCACCGCGAGTGCAATTCGCTCGAGGGTCGCCAGCTTCAGCTTGCCGTGGCGAAGCTCAGACCGGAAACGGGCATAGGCGCGGAGTGCCGCCGGCGAGCCGGCGAGCACGCCGAGAAAGTTGGGCAGCTGCCCGCCCGATGACAATGCGCCTCGAAGCACCGAGGCCGAGCCCTCTGGCGCGGTCAGGTCGTCGTGGATTTGGAACCTGCTCATCGAAGTCTTCATCGTGGGCCACCAAGGTTTCAGGGATGGCTGATGCCGAGAGGCACCCGCCCTTTACTTTCGAGACCTGCTTACTCTTGATAAGTCTAATTCGCTGCCACCGTTTGCACAAGGTCCGCGCCGAGTCGCGCTTTCGCGCCAACCGTGCGGACTTCAGACCCAACCAGCGCCCGGTTAACCAGCTCTTTTCCTTATACGCAGGCGAATAAACGCTGGATCAGCGCGGGTTCGGAGAGTCGTAAGGGGCTCTTCGAAACGCGGCCCGCGCAGGGCTGCCGGCGAGGCGCGCGTCGGGCTGCCGGCGGGGCGCCGGCCGGCGGCCGGCCGGCGCGGTGCCGGGCCGGGGTGCCGGCGGCGGGGTGCTGGGGTGCCTAGCGGATGTGCGCGTGCGCGACGAGCGCCGCGTGTGCCCCGGCATGCGGTGAGACCATCGCCGCGTGCGAGCTGGTGGCCGCGACAAGGACCAGGAGGATGCCCAGCAGCACGGCCCACATCGCGAACCGGTCGGGCTGGAAGCCCGGACGCTCGTGCCGCGGCCGCTGCGGCCGGCGCCGGGCGTGGGTGGATGAGGCGTAGCGCTCCGCTCCGTGGCCGGTGATCGTGATCGTGCGCCGGCCCGGAACCCCGCCGGTCAGCGGCTCGTCATCGAAGGTGCGGGCGGGTGCGAGCGGCCGCCGCGCTGCCGCGGGGCTGGGTGCCTCTGCGGCGCGGGGCGCGCGGACGGGGCGGGGTGCCTGTGCGGCGGGGGCGCGCTTGCGGCGCGCGGCGCGCGCTCGCCGCCGCGCCTGTGGGCTCGCCGCGCGCGCCTCGCCTGCGGCGCGCTCCGCGCGGATGGGGCTGGCCGCGCGCCTGGCCCGCGGCGTGGCTGACCGGCTGGCCAGGTCCATGTCGTCCAGGGCCGACCGGCCGTCGAGAACGGTCAGGTGAGCGCGTGTCTTGGCGCCCGGCTCGCGGAGCCGATTCGGCTCCCTGTCGGGGTCATCCCATCTAACGGAAACGCCTGGTTGCGGCATCCAACCGTCCTCTTTCTGTTGCTTGCGGGGTTAGCTGACGGGCTCGCACCGAAAGAGCGGCGCTACGCATTACTGCGATTAGCCCCAACAACCTGGGTCCCCCGCTTCCATTCGCTCGTCTCGAAGAGATCTGCGTTGCGGGAATTCAGCTGTACGGTCGGGCCATCCTACCAGCGCTCCCCGACGGAAGCGCAGCGGCCAAAGCGACGGATCCCGGCGGCGCAGATTGTGGCGCTTTGCAGCCTATTCGTGGCCGGCGACGCGAGCGACGAACTGCGAGACCTCGCTGGCGTCCTTGCCCTGCAGCAGGTCGGCCGGCATCGTCCCATTGCCCAGGCACGACTGGGTTGAGCCGGCGGGCGGATTGGCGAGGCAGCCGTTGGCGATGGTGTTGGCGACCAGCGCCTCCGGCGGTCCCAGCTGATCGAGATTCGGGCCGACCTTCCCGATCGCGTTGGCGGCAGCGAGCGTGTGGCAGACACCGCAGTTCTGGGCGAACAGCACCCGCCCGCGCTTCTCGGCCGCCGTGAGCGTGAGCCCACCGACTTTCGCACTGGCGTTGTGCTTGTCGCCGGCGAGGAACAGGAGTGGGATCGCGATCCCAAAGGCGATGTAGATGACCGCGAATGTGGCCATGAACATCCTGCGCGCACCGCGCGACTGGGTCTGCAGCGCGGCGCGGGCGCCCCCCGGGCCTCCGCGCACGGCGACGAAGAAGATTCCGAACGCGAGCACCACCCAGAAGGCGCCGAAGATGATCACGGGGAGCATCGCGGGCGCACCTTATCGTGCCGCGGCCCAGAACCGCACCTAAAGGCTGATCACGTGGCGGAACGGATAGAGGTTCGCGAAGTCCCATAGGAACGCCGCGACCCAGATGCAGACCACGAACCAGGGTATCCGCCTGGCGCCCAGCAGCCTCGCGACCGCCAGGTACAGGGCCGGCATCGTGACCACCATGTAGTAGAGGTAGGTGGTCCGGCTGTCGAGGAGGTGGAAGAGCTCGGGCGGCAGCCAGGTTCCCAGCACCCAAGCGATGGTCAGGAACGAGAGGTCGTCCCGGCGGCGGATCGCCCACCAGGCGCACAGCAGAAGGGCGAGCCAGCTCGTGAACAGCAGCACCCGGCTGATCTCCCCTCTGAACCACAGGACCTTGGTGTTCGAGCGAACGACGCCACCCGTCTTCACGATCTGAGAGGTCGCGTAGTAGTCGATCACCTTGCGGTTGATCCACCAGGCGGTGGGTGTCGTGGCGATCCCCTTGGGCGCGCCGTGGTCGGTCAGCTCCGACGCGTAATGGTTCATGAAGGCGAAGTGGTTGCACCCGTCGCGCCAGATCAGGACGTACTTGCACACGGCGGCCTGGTGGCGGTCTACGGGGTGCCCGCCGCTATAGGGCGTGACGGCGGTGTCGAGCGCGCTGAGCAGGGTGAAGTAGGTGAAGCCGGCCACGAGGCACACGGCCCCCGCCCGCAGCAGTCCGTGGACGGCCGCCCTCCACCCACGCCGGCTGCCGTCCTCCCACCCGGTCGCATGCGGGGGCGCGCGGTCGCTCACGCCCGCGACCACCCGCATCAGCTCGAACAGGACGACGACAAACGCCGCGTAGGCGGCGAACTCCTTGACGCAGCAGCCGATTCCGATCAGCAGCCCGGCGATCACCGGCCGCCGGCGCAGATAGAAGGCGACCCCAGCGAGCATGAACGGCACGGCATAGATGTCGAGCACCGCGATCCGCGAGTGGACGACCCATAGGTTGTCGAAGCTCGCCAGGCTGGCAGCGCCGAGCGCCAGCCATGGGCTGCCCCCGGCGCACCGCACGAGCCAGTACATGAGCAGGATCGCCGCGGCGCCGAAGATGACGGCGCTGATCCGCCATCCGATCGCGTTGTCGCCGAAGATGTCGATCGACCCGGCGATGATCACCTTGCCGAGCTGCGGATGCTCCGCATTGGGATCCGCCCCCGACGGCGCCGCGTGGTAGTAGATGTCGCCCGGGGTGACGCGCTCGCCGGCGATCACCCGCGCCGCCGACACGTAGTAGCGCTCGTCGAAAATGTAGCCCTGGTTCGGCGGCTTGGCGACCGGCGTGGTCAGCCGGTACGCCCTCACCGCCGAGCCGGCCACGCACACAATCGCGAGCATGATCAGCGGCGCCCGTGGGTCCGCGAGCCGCGCCGCGCACCAGCGCCGCGCCCGGACCGCGAATTCAGGCCGAAGCCGCGCAGGCATGCGAGGTCGTCTACTCACAATGCAGCATCACACCAGGCTGGGTGGATACTCAGCGCAGGTAGCGCGTCTACTGGCTCATCGGCGCCTCCCGGAGGCGAAGCTCATCACGGGCGGTGCGACGGCCCGGAAGTCCTCGGCATCGGTGTCCTGGCGGTCGGTGCCGCCGGGGTCTCTGCCGCCGGGGAAGGGGGTGCCGGGGTCTCTCGCGCCGGCGGTGCCGGGGTCGGTGGTGCCGGGGTCGGCGGCGCCGGCGGTGCCGGCGTCGGCGGTGCCGGGGCCGGTGGCGTTGCGGCTCCTGGCGCCGCTCTCCGCCACCTGCTCGACCTCCCGGGCACGGCGGACCTGCTCGTCGAGCATCGAGAAGTCCTTGATCTCGGCGAGGATCCGGTCGGGCGCGGAGATCGGGCCGACCCTGTCGACGAGCACGTTTATCGCCCCACCCGCCGCAGCGAAGCGCTCGAGCTTGCCCTCCACGAGCATCAGCGGCTCGGTCCTGACCGTCAGGCGATTGCGCTCGTAGATCTTGGCCGGGACGATCAGGTTTATCGTCCCGAACTCGTCCTCGAGCAGCACGAATACGATCCCGTTCGCAGTTCCCGGACGCTGGCGCGCCACCACCATGCCCCCGATCCGGATCCTCGTTCCATGCTCGAGTGTCTCGAGATCGCGGCTGGTGACCGCTCCAGTTGGCATGCGGTGGCGAAGAAGAGCGAGGGGATGGGCATCGACGGTCAGGCCGGTCGTGCCGTAATCGGCGAGCATCGACTCCCAGTCCGAGAGCTCGCGGAGCCGAGGCGGAGCGGGGAGATCGAGCGGGAGTGAGAGCTGCGTGCCTCCCGGTACGTTGCGACCGGGTGCGGCGACGCCGAGCTGCCACAGGGCGATCCGTCGGGCGGAGCCGTTCGCGTCCGTAACGAGAGAGTCGCACGCCCCCGACCAGGCGAGGAGCTCGAGCGACGGGGCTCCTGCTCCCGCCCGGGAGGCGAGATCCGAGAGGCTGCGGAAGCGTCCCCCGTCCTCGCGGGCGGAGGCGAGCTTCCTGACCTCCTGCTCGCGCACGCCGCGGACATAGCCGAGTCCGATGCGGACCCGGCCGTGGTCGTCCATCTCGCAATCTGGCGCGCTCTCGTTCACGTCGGGCGCCAGCACCTCGATCCCGCGCCTCTGAGCTTCGTGCACCAGGGCGTCGGGTGGGTAGAAGCCCATCGGCTGCTCGTTGAGCAGAGAGCAGAGGAACTCTGGGCCGTAGTGGACTCGCAGCCAGGTCGACTGGTAGGCCAGCAGCCCGAAGGCGGCGCCGTGTGCCTTGGGGAAGCCGAACCCGGAGAAGCCCTGGACCATCGCGAAGACGCGCTCGGCGGTGTCCTCGTCCACTCCATGAAGACGCTTGGCGCCGGCGACGAAGCGGCGATGGTAGGCCTCGATCGCGGCCTCGGAGCGCTTTCGGCTCATCGCGCGCCGAAGGCCCTCGGCCTCGCCTGTCGTGAAACCCGCGAAGGCGATCGCCACCTCGAGCACCTGATCCTGGAAGATGATCGTCCCCAGCGTCTCGCCCAGCACCGACTCGAGCGACGGATGCTCGTAGGGGACGCGGAAGTCAGGCTCGACCCGCATTCGCTGGCGGCGCTCGATGTACGGATTCACTGCGCCGCCCTGGATCGGGCCGGGACGGACGATCGCCACCTGGATCGTGATGTCCTGGAGGCTCTCCGGGCGGGTTCGCCGCAGCGACTGCATCTGAGCCCGGCTCTCGATCTGGAAGACGCCGGTCGTGTCGGCGTTCTGGATGCACTCATAGGTCGGCGGATCGTCGTACGGGATCCGCGAGAGATCGACCTGCTCGTTACGCGTCCGGGCGATCAGCTCCACCGCCCGCTCGACCGCCGAGAGCATCCCGAGCCCGAGCAGGTCGATCTTCAGAAAGCCGGCGTCGGAACAGGAGTCCTTGTCCCACTGGGCGATCTGGCGGCCCTCCATCGCGGCGGGGACGATCGGGCAGCAATCGACGAGCGGCCGGGTCGCGACGATCATCCCGCCCGAGTGCTGGGAGAGGTGGCGCGGCAGCCCATGCGCCTCCGCGGCAAGACGGGCGAGCCAGGCCCAGCGCCCGCTGGCGCCACGGCGAGGTGGGTTGGTGGGCGCTGGGGCGGCCGGAGCCTGGACGCCCTGTGCGGGGTCGGCTGCCGACATGGGGCCGTCGCGGGCAGCCGCATCGCCGCCCAGTGCGCTGTCGATGTCTCTGGCGACCTCACGCGCGTCCCAACCCTCGCTCCCGCGCGCGACCCGCTCGATCTCCCCCGCGGGAAGGCCGAGGGCCTTGCCCAGCTCGCGAATCGCTCCTCGCGCGCGGTAGGTCGGGAACGCCGCGACAAGCGCCGAGCGATCGTGTCCATAGCGCTCGTGGATTCGGGGGATCAGGACCTCGCGGATATCGCGGGGGAAGTCGAGGTCGATGTCGGGCAGGGAGGTCAGCTCCTCGTTCAGGAAGCGGCCAATCAGCAGCTCGTTGGCGATCGGGTCGACGTGCGAGAGGCCGGTGAGGAAGCAGACGATCGAGGAGACGCTCGATCCCCGGCCACGACCCGGCGGGAGGAGCGCCCGTGCGGTGTCCGGCCCGCGCACCTCGACCGCCACCTCGCGGGCGAGCTCGAGCAGATCGTTGTGGAGGAGGAAAAAGCCCGGGAGGCCGAGCTTCTCGATGATCCGCAGCTCCTCGGTCAAGCGCGAGACCGCCTTGTCACGCACACCTCCGCGAGCGCCGGCGTAGCGGTCATGAAGCTTGGTGTCGCACAGCTCGGCCAGCTTGCGCATCGCCTCCTCGTCCTCGGCACCGGGATAGCGGTAGCCCAGGTCGCTGCCCAGATCGAAGCGGAGCCGATCGGCCACGCGCTCGGTTTCCGCAACGGCATCGGGGTACTCGGGAAAGCGGGCCGCCATTACTTCCGGCGCGGCGAGCACGTGGCTGAAGTTTCCGCGTCGCTCTGGTTCGGAGGCATCGAGCGTCATGTGCACCCGGATGGCCACGAAAGCGTCCTGGAGCGGCGCTCTGGAGCGGGCGTGGGCGTGAACGTTCCCCGTAGCCACACAGGCCACCCCCAGCCGACGAGCGAGGCCGGCGAGGCGCCGGTTACGCGCCCGATCGTCGCGCAGGAAGGGGCGCTGTAGCTCGACCCTCAGGCGGTCGGGACTGAAGGACTCGAGCAGGCGCCGGAGGGAGAACTCGTCGTGGATGCCGCGGAGCGCGCACCCGCTCAGGCACATCAACCCCTCGGAATTACCGAGGACGTCGCTCAGGCTCACGAAGGCCCGAGAGGGCGGCCCCGGCCTCTCGCGCGTGTGCGAGTGTGCGCGCGTGAGGATTCGACACAGGTTCGACCACCCCGTCGCGTCCTCGACCAGCAGCGTCAGATGACGACCATCGTCGAGGTCTATCTCCGCGCCGTGGATCGGACTCAGGCCCAGCCCACGGGCCGAGACAGCGAACTCCATCGACCCCGAGACAGTGTTGTGGTCGGTCAGGGCGAGCGACCGATAACCCAGCTCGAGTGCGGCCCCGACCACCTCGTCAGGGAGGGAGGCCCCGTCGAGGAACGAGAAGGCGGAGTGGCAGTGGAGCTCGACGTATGACACGAACACATGTTCGTGTCAGGGTCGGACGGAAAGGCGCCGGTGGCGAGGGTGCGTCAGGGGCAGAACGCTACGCGACTGCCTGCGCGAGGTCGCGCCCGGGCTCGATCTTCCAGCGGCCGGCGAGATCGACGAGGTGCTCGTCGAGCGACCAGCGATCGGGGAGCGCGTCGCCCTCGTGCTGGGGACTGGCGCCCTTGAGCGCCATGCAGCCGGTGTTGTCACCGAGCGAGCGGATCTCCTGGACGTCGTCGGCCGAGAGACGGAAGTCGGGCGGGAGCGACGCGAGCTCGGCTCGCTTGTCCTCCACCGGGCGGGCGTTCGGGCCGAGTTCCTGGATCAAGGTGGGCACCACGCAGCGGACGGGTTCGTGCACCAGGTTCCACTGACAGGCGAGCTGGATCATCGTCAGCCCGGTGCGGTCGGCGATCGGGCGCATCGAGTCGAGCCTCCGGCGGCCCGCCTCGATCCAGCCATCCGGGCGGAAGTTCCGGTGATCATGCGGGAGGAGCTCCTGTCCGGGACGGACATCGTCGAAGAACAATCCGCCGTAGTCGACGACGCGGGTGATGACCTTCACGTCCTCGGCGACGGCGGCATTGAGGCACAGCTCGCCCGGCCACGGCTCGAGCGGGTTGAGGATGATCATCGCCCAGTCGATCTCCGAGCCGAATCGCTCGAGGCAGTCGATCACGTCGAGAGTGAAGCCGTTGGCGGGGCCGGGCGCGACGCCGATCATCCGGGTCAGCCCAAGCTCGCGGAGACCAGTCATCCCCTTCCACACCACCTCGCTGGTGTATCCGGTGCGGTCGGGGTTGTGCAGGAGCAGAAGGTCGAAGGCGTCGATACCACAGCGCTCGAGGCTGCGCTCGGTCGCCATCTGGAGGTAGTCGGCGTAGCCAGAGGGTCCACGGAGCTGCGGATCCGTGAAGCGAGGAAAGCCCTTCGCGCCGGCGCGCTCGCCGGTGTAGAAGTCATGGCCAACCGCCCCGACGATGCACATCTGCTCGCGCGGTAGACCCTCGATCGCGCGGCCGAGCATCCGGTCCGCATCGCCGGTCCCGTACACATCCGCGGTGATCACGGTCGAGATGCTCTGATCGGGGGCGATCAGGCGGACGAAGCGCTCGTCGTCGAGCGGCTCGCCGAAGCGCATGAAGCGGCCGCCGCTCCAGGTTCCGATCGCGGTGGTGCCGAGGTCAGGGGCCATCGGCCCTGAGTGTAAGGGGGGCTATCGCTGGCGCCACCACCTCCCGCTGATCAGGTCGTGGAAGACGACCTCATTGCGGCCACACGTGGTGACCACCTCCCAGTAGCGGCGCCGGAGCGGGCGCTCGGTCCACCAGCGATCCTCGATCAGCCAGGACTCACGGACGGAATCGATCTGGCGACCATCTACGAGAGCCGGACGGCCATCGTCACCCGCGTCTACCGAGACACGTCGCGGGACGGATAGGCGGCGGGGCCCGGTCACTGACCCTCGAACGGCGTGAGAACGGCCCGGCGCTCGGGAAACCGGGAGTCTGGATCGACCTCGAGCACGCGCAGGGCAGCGTCGGGCCCTGCCGCGGCACGGGTCTGGCGGATCGCCTCTCGCAGGCGCGCCGCTCGCGCGGCGGCCGAGTCCTCGAGCAATGGGCGCTGGTCTCCGGCGGGGGGGCCGAATCGCTCGATCGCGAGGCGCAGCACCTCGACAGGCGCGGGGATCTGAGCGAGGCGAGGACCGAGCGCTAGCCGCATGCGCTTCGGATCGGCGAGCGACTCGCGAAACACGAACTGCTCCCGCCAGGTCCCTCCCCGCTCGACGAGCATCGCCGAGATCACGACCGCGCGAATGGTCCGCCCTCGACGCTCACGGCGCGCGAGCAGGCGATCGATCAGCAGCCCGAGGCCGCGCTCGAGCTGGAGGCCGGAGGTGGCTTCCGGCAACTCGAGCTCCTCGCGCAGGTATTCACGGGCGGGCCTGGGGCGAAGCGCGCCGTCCCCGCCGCAGGCCAGCTCATGGGCGAGCAGCCCCGCCGCCCCGAACCGATCGGCCAGCGCCGCGGGTGGAACCTCGGCCAGCTCGCCGAGCGTTCTGACCCCAAGCCGCTCCAACGCGTCGGGCATGTCGGCGAGCTCGGGACGCGCGCGCAACAAGGCGACCGGGAGCTGCGCCAAATAAGCGCGCACCTCGCCCCTGGTCCCGGAAACGATCACCGGCCGGCGGACCCGAGCTCGCGTGGCCGCGGCAACCGCCGCGAACCGTGAGGGCGCAACGCCATAGCGCGCCGGCACTCGCAGGGCGCGCCGCGCCGCAGCCAGCACGCCCCCGACCCGGTCGGCCTCTCTGAGTCCCGGCAGGCCGCCGTGAAGGCGCAGCAGTCCATCCGCCTCGAAGCAGACCAGCCCTGGGCGCTCGGGCTCGACGCCGGCGCCGATCGATTCGAGCCGGACGAGCAGCCGCTCCCAGGCATCGGCGACCCCGGCGGGGTCGGGCGGGACGAGGTTCAGCCGCGGGCAGCGGGCGAGCGCCTCCCCCAGCCTCATCCCAGGATGAACGCCGAAGGCCTCGGCCGCGAGCGAAACCTCCCCGATCTGATGTGCTCCTGGTTCCGGCGCCAGCGCAACCGGCGTCTGGAGAAGCTCGCGGCGATCGCCGGCCGCGACACCGAGCTGGAAGCGGGGGAAAAGGACGCAGACAATCACGAACGTATGTTCGCATGCCGTTCGGACGTACCGGAAGAGATATCGGTTCAGCTCGAGCACCGGACACGACGCATGCAAGTTGCCGGGCATCGCGTGGGTGAACGGGATCATCCCGAACTCGGTCGCGTTCCCATTGCACCCGAACCAGATGGGCGAGCAGAACATGGCCAACCAGGTGCTGAAGGCGCTCGGGTAGGCCGCGCGCCGCGGCGATAGATCGCTCACCACGCCTAGCTCCTCGGGACCGAGCCCGATCTCGGGCGGTGGTACGGTCCTCTCGGATGGCACCCCCGCCCAACTTCACCGACCTCGCGGTCCGGAGCGCGCAGACCCTTCGGGCTTTCGGGCAGCGGGTTCCGGGGGCTGGCGAGGTGCTGGCGCGCTCCCTGCAGGACGCGGTGGCGGGGCGGATCGTGCTGATCACCGGCGCGTCGTCCGGGATCGGGAAGGCGGCGGCGCTGAAGATCGGTAACGCCGGTGGCACCGTGTTGCTCGTGGCGCGGACAAAGAAGAAGCTCGACGAGGTCAGGCGCGAGATCGACCGCGGCGGGGGTGAGGCGTTCGTGCACCCGTGCGACCTCTCCGACACGGACGACATCGACCGGATGGCGGAAGAGGTGCTGCAGCAGCACGGCGGGATCGACGTGCTCGTCAACAACGCCGGAAAGTCGATCCGGCGTTCGGTGAGTCGCGCTTATGACCGCTTCCACGACTACCAGCGCACGATGCAGCTCAACTACTTCGCGCCCGTGAAGCTGATCCTCGACGTGCTGCCGACGATGCGCGAACAGGGCACCGGGCACATCATCAACATCTCGACGATCGGACTGCAGACGAATACGCCGCGGTTCTCCGCCTACCTGGCCTCGAAGGCGGCGCTGGACGCGTTCTCGCGCTCGATCGCGCCGGAGATCATCGACGACGGCGTGCACGTCACGACCGTGTACATGCCGCTGGTGCGCACGCCGATGATCGCCCCGACGAAGATCTACGACCGCTTCCCGACTCTCAGCCCCGAGGAGGCGGCGGGCATGATCACGGACGCGATCCGCAAGCGGCCCAAGCGGGTCGCGACGATGCTCGGCAACCTCGGACAGCTCAGCTACGCGGTCGCTCCCGGCGCTCAGGATCTGGTCGTCAACCGTGCCTACAAGATGTTCCCGGAGGGCGACGGCAAGGAGAAGCTGCCCGAGGGCAAGGAGACACCCGAGCAGCGCGCTTTCGTCCGCGCGACGCGCGGCGTGCACTGGTAGCGGCCGCTCACGGGAGACGGGCCGGGATCGGGCCGACCACGCCGCGGATGCGGCCCACGACCGAGACCGTCCTGCGATAGGAGGCGCGAAGGATCCTCAGAGCCTCCTGATGGCGGCGCAACGCATCGTCGATTGGCAGCGCCTTGTAGTCGGGGCGCCGGTCCCAGGTCGGGAGGTAGGTGATGCCGGCCACGCGCGAGTGCTCGCCGGTGACGACGATGTGGAGAAATACGAGCATCCCGTCCTCGGTCTGCGGCAGCGGGCAGCACGGGGACGGCTCGTCGGAGATGATCTGCCCCTCGCCGAAGACGACCAGCTTGCCGTTGACGCGCTCGATCGGCTGGACGATGTGTACGTGCTGGCCGACGATCGCGGTGATGTCGGAGTCGCGTGTGAGCGCCTTGGCCAGACTCATCTGAAACGCGCTCGGCTGGGCGATGAACTGATCACCCCAGTGGAAGTTCACGATCACGACCTGGGCGCCGCGCCGACGCGCGATCCGGGCGTCGTGCTCAACCTGGGCGATCGTGGCGATGTTGACCGACCACGGGTGCGGGAGCGGGATCCCGTTCGTGAACTCGGTGTAGGCGAGAAAGGCGACCCTGATGCCCTTGACCATGACCATCAGCGTGCGCCGCTGCGCGCCCGGCGACGCGAACGAGCCCGTGTGCAGCACGCCGGCGCGGTCGAGCGCACCTGCGGTCTGATCGATCCCATATTGGCCCTGATCGACCGAGTGGTTCGACGCGGTGTCGCAGATCCGCCATCCGGTCAGCCTGATCGCGCGGGCGAGCTGCGTCGGGGTGTTGAAGACCGGATAGCCGGTGATCGGCCGCGGCGTCATCGGCGTCTCGACGTGACAGATGGCCAGATCGGCGCTCCTCACGTATGGCGCGAGCTCGCGCAGCATCGGCGTGAAGTCGTAGCGGCCGTGGCCGTCGCGCAGCGCGCGCTCCCAGATCGGACGCTGGACGAGGATGTCCCCGTTGACCTCCACGGTCAGGGTCCTGGTGCGAGGTGGGGTGGGCTTGCGGGCGTGTGTCGGAGAGGGAGCACCGGCGAGGACGAGCGCGGAGAGGACGACGCAGACGCCGGCGAGGCGCCAGGCGCCCGTCATCGCAGATGTGCGGGGACCGGCTCGAGCAGCCCGTGCCGGCGGCCGACCACCGACACCGTCCGGGCGTAGGACGAGCGCAGGGTGGCGGCGGACTCCTGGTGCCGGCGGAGCGCCTCGCCGATCGGCAGCACGGTGTAGTCGGGATGGCGGTTCCAGGTCGGGATGTAGCTGATGCTGGCCACGCGCGATCGATTGCCGGCGACGACGATGTGCAGGAACACGAGCATCCCGTCCTCGGTCTCGATCGGGCAGCAGGCGGCGGACTCGTTGGACAGGATCTGCCCCTCGCCGAAGACGACCAGCTTGCCGTTGACGCGCTCGATCGGCTGGACGATGTGTACGTGCTGGCCGACGATCGCGGTGATGTCGCGGTCACGGGTGAGCGCCTTGGCAAGACTCATCTGGAACGTGCTTGGCTCCGGCACGAACTCGTCGCCCCAGTGAAAGTTGACGATCACCACCTGGGCGCCGCGACGCCGGGCGACGCGGGCATCGTGGCGGACACGGGCGATCGTGGCGATGTTGACCGACCACGGGTGCGGGAGCGGGAGCCCGTTCGTCATCTCGGTGTAGGCAAGGAACGCCACCTTGACGCCTTTGACCTTGACCATCAGCGTGCGCCGCTGCGCTCCGCGCGAGGCGAAAGAGCCGGTATGGAGGACACCGGCGCGGTCGAGCGCCCTGCCCGTCTGGTCGATCCCGTACTGCCCCTGGTCGACCGAGTGGTTCGATGCGGTGTCGCAGATCCGCCAGCCGGTGCGCTTGATCGCTCGGGCGAGCTGGGTCGGGGTGTTGAAGATCGGGTAGCCGGTGGGCGGGCGCGGGGTCATCGGCGTTTCGACGTGACAGACGGCCAAGTCGGCACTGCGGATGTACGGCGCGATCTCGCGGAGCATCGGCGTGAAGTCGTAGTTGCCGTGGCCGTCCTGCAGCGCGCGCTCCCAGACTGGGCTGTGGACAAGGATGTCCCCGTTGACCTCGACCGTGAGGTCGGTGCGGGTCGGGGCCGGCCTGGAGGTGCTGGCGGAGCTGGTGCTCGTGACGACCGTTGTCCCCGAGTGACGCGTGCCGGCGGACTTCGACGACGACGATCCGCCGCAGCCGGCGACGGCCGTGGCGCGCGGCGGCGGCCAGGGCGAGGCACGCGGCGAGGCGGAGGCGGCGCATCGGCACATGGTCTCCGATCGAGTGGACGAGCGCGGCTGAGACGAGTCGCGATTCGCGAGGCGGAGGACGAACTTTGGCGATTCACCTCGGACGTTCCGAGGTGAATCGCCGTTCATCGCCGGACGGTGAAGCCTCGGCCGCCGCCCACCGGCGAAGCCACGCCCGCCACCGCCACAAGTACTTGACTCCACAACTACCTCTGCTATCCTCAACCTCGGCTCAGCAGGGCGACAAAGGAGACCGTGATGAAGCTCGAAGGGATCCACCACATCACCGCGATCACGGCGGAGGCGCAGCGCAACGTCGACTTCTACGCCGGCGTGCTGGGACTGCGGCTGGTGAAGAAGTCGGTCAACCAGGACGACACGTCCGTGTACCACCTGTTCTACGCGGACGAGAGCGGCGACCCGGGTTCGGACATCACGTTCTTCGAGTACCCCGGCCTCCCCCAGGGCCGGGCCGGCGCCGGCATGATCCACCGCATCGTCTGGCGCGTGCTGAGCCCGGAGGCGCTCGACTTCTGGAGCAACCGGCTGTCGGAGCACGGCTACGACTCCTCGCGGAGCGGCGACTCGCTGATCTTCCAGGACTTTGAAGGCCTCGCTCACGAGCTGCTCGTCACGCAGACACCCGACGAGCCGCTGATCGCCAACCATCCGGAGATCCCGGCCGAGCTGGCGCTCCAGGGCTTCCACGCCGCGCGGGCCTACGCGCGCGACCCGGAACGCAGCCACGATTTACTGACCGAGGTCCTCGGGTTCGAGCGCCAGGGCGAGACGACCACGTACGAGTCCCGGGGCGACCGCCGCGGCGGGTACATGATCTACGAGGCGCCCCCCGAGGCGCGCGGCCTGCAGGGCGCCGGAACCGTGCACCACATCGCCTGGGCGGCCCAACCCGAGGACGAGGACGCCTGGCAGCGCCGCGTCACGGCGGCCGGCGCCCACGCCACCCCGATCATCGACCGCCACTACTTCCAGTCCGTGTACTTCCGCGAGCCCTCGGGCGTGCTGTTCGAGATTGCGACGATGGGCCCGGGGTTCACGGTCGACGAGCCGGTCGATCATCTCGGCGAGAAGCTGTCGCTGACGCCCAAGTACGAGCACCTGCGCGACCAGATCGAGCCGACGCTGACGCCGCTTCGAAACCCGCGCGAGAGCTGGGCCCCGCGCGCCTAGCCCGCGGCCGCGCCCCGGAGCCCGCGCCCGCGCGCCTAGACCGTCGCGCCGGAGTCGCGCATGAGCTGCCCGACCGGGACCGCCTGCAGGTGCTCGGCGGCCAGCTCGATCTGGAGCTTCTGCATCAGAGTCGCCGCGCTGCTGGCGTGGAGCAGCGAGAGCTGAACCAGCTCGCCGGCGTGCAGGCGGCCGACGTTGTCGTCGGTGTCGTTGAGCTTCACGGCGCCCGCGATCAGCCGGCCACCGGCGCCATGGGCCAGCCACCACTGGCCGACGCTGGGACCGTTGGACGCGTAGAGGAAGTGGTGGGTGAAGCCCATCGCGGCGAGCAGACGGTGGAGCTGCTCGCGGGTCTCGAGCCAGCGGACCAGCCCGCCGGTCGGGAGCAGCGGGATCGCCTGGTCGCCGTAGCTGAAGAGGCTTGTCTCGGCGGGCGTCGGGGCCTGGTTGAGCGTGAACGAGACCCGGATCCCCGCCGCCGCGAAGGCTCGGGCCAGGGCCGGCACCTCGCTCGCGGGCGCATTGACCAATATCCCGACCTCAGGCCGCGAGGTGGAGACGGTCGTGGTCGGGCGCATATGGACGAAGTCCGACACGAGTGTGTAGGAGGCGCCGGCGGTGAGCATCCAGGCGCCGATCGCGACAGCTGCGGTGACCGTCGTGGCGGCTCGCGCCGTGCGCAGGCGCCAGACCGGCAGCTGGCGGGCGCGACGCTCGTCGCTCAAGATCAGCGATGCGGTGGACGGGCGCCGCGCGAACGAGCCGTCCGGCTCGGGTCGCTTCACCAGGGCCCTCTCGAGCGCCGGGCCGAGCTGGCTTTCGGACTTCGCCACCTGGGCGAGACCGAAGCGCTCGAGCGCCGCGTTGGAGGCGCGGACATGGCCGTAGCCGAAGCCGTAGGAGATGACCGGGCAGCCGCGGATGATCGCCTCGAGCACGGTCAGCCCGGCACTCGAGTGAATCAGCGCGTCGCTGGCCGCGAGCACATCGCCCATGCGGTCGGTGAAGCCCATCAGCCGCAGGCGCGGCTCGGTACCGAACTCCTTGGCCACCCGGGCGCGGAGCTTGTCGTTGCGCCCGCACAGGCACATCACGGTGGCGTCGGGGACGGTGAGCGCGGCACGGGTGGCGCCGAGCAGGTCGCCCACGCCCCAGCCGCCGCCGGAAACGGCGATCACCTTGCCCTCGGCCGGGAGCCGGAGCGCCCGCCTCGCGTCTGGCATCGAGCGCGCGGCCAGGAAGGCGGGTGAGGTCGGCGGCTTGGCCCAGCGCGCGCTCCCCACGCCGGCGATCTTCTCGACCTCCTCGATCGACTCGGGGTGGGTGACGAAGTGCATGTCGATCCCGGGGTGCGCCCAGAACCGCAGGCCGGCGAGGTCGGTGATCGACGAGTAGCAGGGGACGTTCAGGCGTCCCTTGCGCCGCAGCTCGCCGAGCACGGCCGTGACGCCCGGGTAGGTCGAGACGATCTGGTCCGGGTTGTGCGCACGAATCAGTCGCATCAGTCCGCGCCGGCCGAACGCGGTCAGCAGGCGCTTGGACAGCCAGCGCGTGGGCGGGAAGTACATGAACAGCCGGTACTGGAGATCGAACAGCCACGGAACCCACTGGAACATGAAGGCCGAGTTCTCGCGCAACGTCTTCGTCAGCACCGGGCCCATCGCCGGCAGGCCGTTGACGATCGAGATCTGGGCGTCGGGATCCTCGTCCCTGAACTCCCGCGCGACCGCGCGGGCCGGGAGGTCGTGGCCCTCGCCGATGTCGGCGGAGATGATCAGGATCTGGCGGGGCCGCGACTCGGCGTCGGGCTCGCCGGCGGGGATCACCTCGGCGGCCTCGCGCTCGGAGCCCTCGGCCTCCTGGGCCACGCGCCAGTCGACGTATCTGCGCACCCCCTCGGAGAACGGCGTAGCCGCGCTCCAGCCGAGCTCGCGCAGCGCGCGCTCGCTCGAGACGATCTTTCCGCCGAAGTCACCGGGACGCGCGGGCGTGTAGACGATCTCGACGTTCCCGATCAGCTCCTGCACACGCACGGCGATCTGCTTGATCGTGACGTTCTCGTCGCTGGCCAGGTTGTAGACGCGGTTGGTGGCGACCTCGTCGAGACCAAGGGCGACGCCGTCGGCCAGGTCCTCGACATACACGAAGCGCCGCGACTGCCCACCGTCCCCCGCGAGCGTCAGCGGCTCGCCACGGAGCGCCTTGCCGACGAAGGCGGGGATCACGGCGGCCTCGCGGGCGCGCGGGCCGTACGGGATTCCGAACCGGAGGATCGTGTAGTCGATCCCGTAGAGCTCCTGGTAGGCCTTGCAGTAGAGCTCACCCGCGAGCTTGGTGCTCGTGTACAGGTGCGAGGGGGCGGGAAGCAGCGTGTCCTCGTCGACGTCTTCCTCGAGGCAGTCCGAGTAGACCCAGATCGTGCTCGCGTAGACGATCCGCTTGACGCCCGCGCGGCGGGCAGCCTCGAGGACCGTGACCGTCCCTCGCGCGTTGACGCGCTCGGCGTCCTCGGGCGAGGCGTGGACGTCGTTGACGTCGGCGACGGCGGCGAGGTGGGCGACGGCGTCGCAGCTGTGGAGCGCGCGCTCGAGCGCCTCGCGATCGGTGATCGAGCCGAGCACGGTGTCGACCGTGCCGTCCTCGTGCCACGGCGACGGGCCGCAGGTCGTAGATCACGGGCTCGTGGCCGCGCGCACGCAGCTTGTCAACGACGTGGGACCCGATGAAGCCGGAGCCCCCTGTGACCAGAACTCTCATTGAGATTGCCCCTCCGGCCGGTAATACAGCGGCACGCACGAATGGTTACGTGCCACCCAGTCGGTGTTGGGCAGATCGACGTCGCGGCCGAGGATCCGGTGGCACGGCTCGTCGTAGACGCGGCCGGTCGAACGGTCGAGCCAATCGAACACGATGTACTTGTACAGGCCCGAGGTCATTCCGTCCGGAAGCTCCAGCCGGCTCGCATACCGCGGGTCCAGGTTCGTCCTGGCCACCTCGTTCTTCCAGGTCACGATCTCGGGCAGCCGCTCGATCTGGACGAGACCGAGCGCCGCCGTGAACTCGCTCATCCGGAAGTTAAGCCCATGCACCTCGTGCGTGGGCTTGCCGTAGTTGCGGAAGGCGCGCGCGTGCTCGACCACCTCGGGTCGGCGCGAGACGAGCACCCCGCCCTCCCCGGTCGAGATCGTCTTGGTCGCGTAGAGCGAGTAGATGCCGACATCACCGTAGGTGCCGGGCTTGTGTCCGTTCCAGTCGGCGCCGTGGGCGTGGGCGCAATCCTCGATCAGGAAGATCCCCTCCGAGCGGCAGTAGTCGGCGATCCTCTCGGAGTCGAACGCGATATGGCCGCCGATGTGGACGAGGAAGGCAGCCTTGGGGCGGTGCCGCTCGGCCTTGGCCTCGAAGTCCGCGAAGGACATGCACAGGTCCTCGCGGTTGCAATCGACGAACTCGACGCGCGCGCCGGAGCGCATCGCGGCGAGCGGCGTAGCCATGAACGTGTTGGACGGGCAGAGGACCGTCTCGCCGGTGACCTGCGCGAAATGGAGAGCCGCCATCGCGCCTCCGGTCCAGCTCGAGACGGCCACAGCGGGCGCCGCGTTCCAGGCCTCCCACGCCGCCTCGAAGCGCTCGGTCATCGACGCCTCCGACCAGCGGTTCGAGTCGAGGACCTCGTCGATCAAAGAGTGCAGGCGGGCTCGATCACGCTGATCGAACCCGATCGCGAAGCGAGCAAAGTCTGGAGTGGCTGAGGCAGTTGTCATGTAGTCGGCGGCATCCCGGCTTCGGAGTTCGCCCCATGTTCGCCGGCCGGCGGCGGCGATCCCCGCAGACGCATGCCATCCTCTCAGGCGATTGTCCGCCGGGGCAAGCGTTTCAGACAGCTAGGACGGTACCGATTTCGCGCCCTCTGAGCTCTGTGAGGATCAATCCTAGAGCCTCCACGGTGCGCTCGTGTGATCCGCTGGCACTGTAGAAATCGGCATCGTGCAGCAGAATCACGTCGCCGGGACGGGCCCCGTCGACGGCGCGCCGGGCGATTCGCTCCGGCGTGGTGAATTTGCGCCAGTCCTTCCCCCACCGCGACCACAGCAGTGGACGGAGGCCCGCATCGCGCGCCGCGGCCAGTCCGGCCGCGTTGTAGATCCCGTACGGCGGGCGGTGCCAGTGCACGGGGCGGCCCGTGGCATCCTCGATCACGGCCTGCCCTCGCCGCATGTCGTCACGGACGGTGGCGGCGCCGAGGCGCAGCTGCAGGCGGTGGCGGTAGCCGTGCAGCGCCACGATGTGTCCCCCCTCCGCGACCTCGGCCGCGATCGCCGGGCGGCGCTCGACCTGCTCGCCGATCATGAAGAACATTGCTCGCGCGCCCGCGCGCGCGAGAAGCTCGAGCACGGCGGGCGTTCCGTCCGGGTGGGGACCGTCGTCGAAGGTCAGCACGATCCCGTCGGCCTCGGGCAGCGTGCGCGGCAGCTCGAGCGCATGCGCGGCGGCTGGGTGGACGGGTGCGAGCGCGTGACGGATCACAACCAGGGATGATCGCGGAGACCGGCTTCTGATACCTGGATGCGACCGATTCGGCACTGACAGCCGCCGGGCGATACTGCAGACTGGGCGGCAGTTGAACGGGAGGTTTGTTATGAGTTGGCAGAGGACTGGGGTCGCGTGCGTCGCAACGCTCGCGGTGATGGGCTTCGGAGCGCAGGCGGCCGTGGCGACGACACGTTATGTGGCGACGGCCGCCCACGGCGGCAACGACAACGGCGGCGCGAACATCTGCAACAACCGCGCGGCCCCATGCCTGACGGTGCGGCAGGCGGTCAGTGCGGCCGGCGGAGGCGACACCATCCTGATCGGTCCGGGTCGCTTCCCCGAGGCGGTATCAGCCACATCGAAGACGCTGACCTTCATCGGCGCCGGCGCGGGCACAACCACGTCGTTCAATCCCGCGACGCAGACGTTCGTCGATGCGGTCGGGACGATCCAGCCGGCATTCAGGACCGCCAAGCACAGTGAGACGTTCGAGAATCTGAGGATGCGAGGAGGCGAGGACGCCAGCGGCGATATCGAGCCGGCGATCTCGTCCACCGGTGGCTCGTCGGATCCGCCGCTGAACGTTGTCGGATGCGTTCTGCTGCAGTCGAGCGCCATGACGACGGGCGGTATCTCCGATGCGCTCGACGTGGAAGGAGGGACGGGCGGGGCCAACGTCTCCGTGGCACACACCGCCATCGACGGTTACCTCGGTGGTGTGCAGGTGCTCGGCGCCACGGGATCGCTGACGATCACCTCATCGGTGATCCTTTCGCCGGCACCGGTGGTCAATGTCGTCCTTCCCAACGAGGGTGCGGTCCATTCAAGCCGCCCGATGACGATCGCCGGGAGCTTCCTCACCGGCATTGTCGGCATCAACGACACGGCCCAGTCCACCACGGTCACCCACACCGTGATCAAGGCGTCCGCGATCGGCATCTCCTACCGCGACAACGGCAACGGACCGACCGTGACAGCGCGCGACACGGTGATCGGTCCGGCCGCAGGCACGTTGGACAGAGGAATCACGATCAGCTCCTCACCGCCCGAGGCGCTCGCGCCCTCGATCGATCTCACGTTCGACACGGTGCTGGCGCGAAGCTCGACAACCGCCCACGCGCTCGAGGTCGGGAATGCGCTCGCCGGTACCCGTGTGCATACGCGGAACACGATCTTGCGTGCGATTGATAGTGGTGGCGGGTCGGGAAATGACGACATTTCGACCGGGTCGCAGGCGATCAATTGGGATCTGGGGTTCACGTCGTATACGCAGACATCCGGGATCGGGGTGCCGGCGCCTGGGTCGGGTACGAATTTCGATGTGGTTCCGCATTTCATCGATGACACGGGCTCGAATCTGCGGCTGCAATCGTCCTCGACCCTGTTCGACAAGGGCGACCCGTCCGTCGTTGCGCCCGGTGAGACCGATGTCGTCGGGCTGCCGCGTGTGCTCGCGCATTCCTGCGGCGCTGTCCCCAAGCCGGACATCGGAGCGTTCGAGTCCCCCGCGCCGTCCTGCCCAGCGCCGACCGTGTCCCTCACATCACCGGCGAACGGCGCGACGTTCACCCAGGGGCAGGCGGTCACCGCCGGCTACACGTGCGCGGTCGCCTCCCCGGCGAGCATCAGTTCCTGCACCGGGCCCGTCCCGAACGGCTCGAAGATCGATACAAGCACGCCGGGCTCGCACACCTTCACGGTGACCGCGATCGCCAACGACGGCGCCAGCGCGACCGCCACCACCACCTATACGGTCAAGCCACCCAAGCCCTCGCTCGGCAAGATCCACGCCTCGCACAAGACCTTCCGCGAAGGCAAGAAGCTCGCCACAATCGCCAAGAAGAAGCACAAGGCGCCGGTCGGGACCACCCTGAAGTTCACGCTCAACACCTCCGCCACGGTCAAACTCGTCATCACCCACAAGACCAAGCACCACCACAAGACAAAGACCAAGACCGACGGCACAATCAAACTCACGGCCCACCCCGGAACCGACAAAATCAGCTTCCAGGGCCGCATCAACAAGCACACCAAGCTCAAGCCAGGCACCTACACCCTCAACATCACCGCCACCAACAGCAGCGGCAAATCCAAAACCCGCACGATCAAAATCACGATTCTCAAGGGCTGAGACATGTTTGGACGCAAGCGCAAGAAAGATGAGGAGTCCACCGGACTCGCTGGTCTGTCGAACGCATCGGTCACCCCTTCGGTGACCGTGACCCCGGCGACCTCGCCGACCCCGGCGCCGCCGCCCCCAGCGCCGCCGCCCCCAGCGCCGACCGCCGGGGCCGCGCCGGGCGCGGCCGCAGGCACGATGCCAGGCGCGATCACACCCCAGATGTACGCGACCATGGCCGGGAACAAGACAGGGCCGGCGATGCTCGCGCAGATCCTCAGCGGCCACGGGCCGGTGGGTGAGCTGATCGCCCAGATCAAGGCCGACCCGCAGGGCTTCCGCGATCGCATGATGGCCCAGGCTCAGGCCGCCGGCGTCTCCACCTACGTGATGACGCCGCAGGGCATGGCGCCGCTCACCGGCGGCGGCACCGGCGCAACGCCACCCCAGCACGTCGACGTGATCGACGAGCTGACGAAGGCCGCGAACCTTCACGACCAGGGCGCGCTCACCGACGAGGAGTTCGAGTCGTTGAAGAAGAAGCTGCTCGGGCAGTAGTCGCTCGGGCCGAGAGCCGGTAAAACGGGGGCGTGGACAACGCCATGCTCCCGATCCGCGTCAAGCCGCGAGCGTCTCGAAACGCGCTCGGGGCGCAGCGGTCCGGGCGGCTCCTGGTGGAGGTGACGGCGCCGCCGATCGACGGCCGGGCGAACGAAGCGGCGTGCAGGGTGCTGGCCAAGCAGCTGCGCGTCGCGCCGAGCCGCCTCAGCATCGCCGGCGGGAAGAACAATCGTGACAAGCTCGTCCATATAGAGGGAATGACGCTGTCCGAGGTGAACTCATGTCTGTCGCGGCCGTAGAACCGGACCTGGAAGTCTGGCTTCCGAACCCGGCGCTCAGGGTTACGCACCGGCGCCACAGCGCCGCCTCGACCGAGGCCCTGTGGGACGCGGCGCAACGGGTTCGCGTGTGCGACACCGGGCTGCTCGGAAGGCTGATCCGCTGGCGGATTCCCGGGACGAAGTCCGACGAGCGCTTCGATCATCTGTTCGCCGCTCCCCCGTTCATCGCGCTCGAACGCGGCCAAACCTCGCTCGTGTCCGGGATCGTCGGACGGATCTGGACCCTGCGCCGGGACTACCCGGTCCTCGCGGACCCGGCCGATTTCCGCGCGTGGTCGCGAGCCGGGAGCGTCAGGGTGGTGTTTGCCAACTGGGCCACGGGATCGGCGCTGCACTCCGAGGTCCGGGTGGAGCCGTTCGGGTCGCGAGGCCGTATCGGCCTGGCCGCGGTCCGGCCGCTGATCAGCTCGTTTCACAACCTGATCGACAGCGAGGGGATCGAGGCCGCGGTCAGGTTGGCTGAGGGGCGGTAGCCGGCACGGCGCCCGCGCGCGCCTTGACACGTGCCATCTCTGTAACCACGGTGGCGAGCACGTCGATCAGACGGCTAACGTCACGTCGCGTGAGCGAGTCCTTCGATGAGGAGGTGACAGTCCGGCGCACGCGGTTCGCGAGCGAGACGAGCGGCTGGGCCGTAGTCGACGCCTTCGACGCGGAGGGCGAGCACGTGGTGCTGGTGGGACCGCTGATCCATCTCGAGGAGCGCGAGCGCGCGCACGTCGTCGGGACGTGGGTCGACGACAGCCGCTACGGCTTGCAGGTGAAGGTGACTGAGGCGCGGCCACTGCCGCCCGCCGATGAGGAGACGCTGATCGCGTATCTGCGCCGGGTCAAGCACGTGGGGGCGCGGCGCGCCCAGGAGCTCGTTGCCCAGTTCGGCACCGACGGCGTGCTCGAGGAGATTGATCGCGACCCGGCCGCCGCGTTCGCCGCGGTCGGGATCGGCGGACGACGGGGGGCCGAGGCGGCGGCATCGTGGAACGCGCTGCGGGTGACCCGTCAGCTGCATCTGCTGCTCGCGCCTCACGGGCTCGGCTACCTGGTCAAGCGGATCAGCGAGCACTACGGGCCGACGGCGCACCGGGTCGTGAGCGAGAACCCGTACGAGCTGACGAGCGTGTTCGGCGTCGGGTTCCTGATCGCCGACCGGATCGCGCGCGCGGTCGCTGGGCCGGTCGACCCGTCGGAGCGGACCCGCGCCGGCGCACTTCACGTTCTCTCCGAGGCGGAGCGCAGCGGGAGCACATGCCTGCCGATGAGCGCGCTGCTGCCGACGCTCGAGGAGCTGCTCGATGCGCCGGTCTCCTCGGACGAGATCGAGGAGTTGGTCGAGCGCGGCGACCTCGTGCGCATGGGCGAATGGGTCTATCGGGCGCAGACGGCAGCGCTCGAGGCTGAGCTGGCCGAGCGCGTGGGCGGGCTGGTGAGCGGGCCTGCCGGAGGACGTCTCCAGGAGCCGGACGGCGTGAGCTCTGAGCTGACCGAGGAGCAGCTCGGCGGCGTGACGGGCGCGTTCCGGTTCCGGCTGTCGCTGATCACCGGCGGACCGGGCACGGGCAAGACGGCCTCGATCAAGACGATCGCCTCGGTGGCCGCGGGCCAGGGCGCGCGCGTGCTGCTGGTGGCGCCGACCGGTCGCGCGGCGATCCGGATGACCGAGGCGAGCGGCGTCCACGCGCAGACGGTCCACTCGGCACTCGGGTGGATTCCGGGCGAGGGACCGACGCACGACGAGGACGACCCAGTTCGCTGCGATCTGCTGATCGTCGACGAGTCCTCGATGGCGAACCTCGAGCTGATGGTGACGCTCCTGCGGGCGGTGGCGGGGCACACGCACGTGGTGCTGGTCGGCGACGCAGACCAGCTGGCGCCGGTGGGCGCCGGTAAGCCGTTCGCCGAGCTGGTCGCCTCCGACGCCGTCCCGACAACTCAACTGACCCACATTTTCCGCCAGGCGGCCGGGAGCATGATCGTTCAGGGCGCACACGCGATCCGCCGCGGCGAGGCGCCCGACTTCCGCGCCGCCGACGGCATGCGGCGAGACCTGTTCCTGATCGAGCAGCGCGACCCGGTTCGGGCGCGGGCGGAGATCGTCTCGCTGGTGGCCGAGCGGCTGCCGAAGCACTACGGGGTCGACCCGGTGAGCGGCATCCAGGTGTTCGCGCCCGTGTACCGGGGGGACCTCGGGATCGACGCGCTCAACGACGCGCTGCGCGACGCGCTCAACCCGGACGGCCAGCAGGTGCGCGGCGGCAGGCTGCGGATCGGCGACAAGCTGATGATGACCGGACGCAACCTGCACGAGCTGGGGCTGATGAATGGAACGCTGCTGCGGCTGCTGGATGAGGTCGCGGGGTCCGACGACGACGACAGTGCGCTTGTGCTCGGCGGCGACTCGGGCGAGGTGTTCCGGCTGCCGCCCGAGGAGATCGACCGCCTGCGCCTCGCCTATGCGTGCTCGGTCCACCGCGGGCAGGGGATCGAGCTTCCCGTGGCCGTGATCGTCGCCCACCAGGCGGCCGGGGCGTTCTTCCTGCGCCGGGAGATGCTCTACACCGCGGTCACGCGCGCGCAGATCGCGACCGTGATCGTGGGAAGCCGCGACGTGATCGCCCGAGCGGCCCGCACGCCGGACACGGGGCGGCGGCACAGCCGGCTCGGTGAGAGGCTGAGTCAGAACCCGGCTTCGGGGACCGGGCGTGACTGAGGTCGCAAATTCGGGTCACGCGAACGATGGCGGCGGAAAGTCCTCATGAGCGTCACCACTCAGCCTCGCTCGCCCCGCGCCGAGCGAGCTCATTGCTGATTCGGCGCGCGGCGCCGGGCGCCGGGCGCCGGGTAACGTCACTCTCGGTTCGCGCCCGGCGCCGAGAGTGACGTTGGCGCCGGTGGTTGGGGTCATCGTCACACTCGCACCCGCCGCCGCGCCGAGTGTGACGTTTCCAAGGCCGGGAGCGGATCGGCCGCCCGGGAGCCGTTGCGCACGCGCGCCGCCACCCGAACGCGACGCCCCACACCCCGCAAGCGCCTCCCGCCCCCACTCACCGGCCTACCCACCAACCCGCTCAAACAGCACGCCCTCACGATCGCGCCCCACGGCCGCGAACGCCGGGTCCGCGGCCGTCAGCCGCGCGGCCGGGCTTCCGCGGTTCGCCAGGACGACCCGCACGCCGGCCAACGCGCGCAGCCCGCCGCGATCGCCGCTGAGCCAGTCGAGATAGGCCGATTGGTCGGTGACCGAGAACGCGTCGATCGGATTGCCGACCCAGATCCGTCCGCCCGCGACGGCGACCTGCTCGTCGACCCCGCCGCCGGCCAGGATCGGGGAGCCGTGCGAGAGCGTGATCGCCTGGGCCACGAGCGAGGGTCCGGGCGCATAGGCGACCGGCCCACGCGACACCGCCAGGCACACGAGCACAACCGAGCCGACGGCGATCGCCCCCGCTGCCGGCAAGCGCACGAGCTCCGGCCACGCCCGCGACAGCCCCACCGCTCCGGCCGCAACAACGAAGAACAGCAGCCACACGCCGTTGCGGTGCGCCGAGCCGGTCATCACACCCAGGCCGAGGACCACGATCCACTCCCACACGCTCAGGACCGCCCACCGACGCGCCCGAAAACCGAACCACACCAGCGCGCCAACGCAAGCGATCATCACAACGTCGAAGGGGGCGCTCAGCGAAACGGGCCCCCACATCCCCTCCCCCCGAATAGCCGCGACGTTGGTCAGAACCCCGTGGTAATAGCCGACGGTCCCGAGCAGCGCCGGGTTGAGGAACATGGCGAGCACCGACGCGACGGCGACCCCACACGCCACGCGCGGCTGCACCCGAGCGCGAGCCACTAACAGATAGACGCCCAGCACGCCGAGGCCGAGAATCGCCGCGCCGTGCAAATTGCCCCACAGCGCGAGCAGCGGGACGGCGAGCCACACTCGCTGTGAGGGCCGCCGCGCCTCCGAACGCAACAGCGCCACCAGCAGCGCAAAGAGAACCAACGAGAACATCTGCACGCGCGCGATGGCCAGGCTCGGGAGCGCACCGAGGCCGGCGATCGCGATCGCAATCGCGCTCCCCCGGGCCGACGCCCCCGACGCCCGGGCGTCGCCCACCAGCACCCACAGCGCGGCAGCAACCGCGAGCAGCTGCGCCACCATCAGACCCCGGTCGCCCAGCGCCCGGTAGAAGCCGGCGAGGATCAGCTCGGCGAGGACCAGCGGGTTTGCCCAGTGTGCCGTCGGCGCGGCTGCGAACGGCACCCCGTGAGGGATCGAGCCGCTGACCGCGATCGTGTGCCCGAGCGCGGCCAGCCAACGGCTGTCGGCGCCGACTCGGCCGAGCAGCGCCGCGAGCGCGACCACGAGCCCCACCGAGGCGACCACGGCCACGGCGGACCCCGACGCAAACGACGCCGAGACGCGCCCGACACCAAACCCGGCCAACGGCCCGTTAACACGCGGGTGACTGATCTCGCGAGACACCTCAGGGGCTGTATCGCCGCCGCCGAAGTCCGGCCACCTAGACCTTCGTCTAGGGCGACCTAGCGCATCGTCGGATCGGCCCCCTGACGCCCGGCGACGATGGATTCCCATGACGTCGTTGGCGCTCGCCGATCGTGCTGCCGGAAAGCCCAGGAGGCTCTCGCGCTCCGGCCTGCTCGAGCGCCACGGGTCCGATCTGCTGCTCGCAGCGCTGGTACTCAGCATCGCCGCGGTCCTGTTCGCCTTCCTGCCCGGCGCCTTCAGCGTCGATAGCTGGCTTGCGCTGGTCGCCGGCCGCGACGTGTGGAGCTCCGGAGTCCCCCACCACGAGACGCTGACGGCGCTCTCGCAGGGCCACGCCTGGATCGACCAGCAATGGCTCTCGGAGCTGGCCTCCTACGCGCTCTACCGGCTTGGCGGCCTGGGGCTGCTGGGCCTGACCAACGTCGCGCTCGTCGCGATCAGTGTCGGCGGAGCCGTGATCGGCGCGAGGCGACTCGGGGCGAGCGCCCGGTCGGTGATGGTCGTGCTGCCACTGTGCCTGTGGCTGGCGATCCCCTCGCGCGAGGTGCGCACGCAGGAGTTCGTGCTGCCGCTGTTCGTGGCCACCACATTCCTGCTCGCTCGTGACAGCCGCGCTCCCTCCCGCGCCGTCCTCTGGTGTCTACCGCTGCTCGTCCTGTGGGGCAACCTGCACGGGACGGTGACGCTCGGCGTCGGCCTCGTGGCGCTTCGCGGGCTGACGATCCTGTGGGAGCAGCGCCACAAGCTGGCCGATCACTGGAAGCGTCCGCTGGCGCTGATCGTCGGCGCCCCGGCGTGCCTGCTGATCACGCCCTACGGCCCGCACATCCTCGCCTACTACCACAAGATGTTCTTTCAGAGCTCGGTCCGCCACATGGTGACCGAGTGGCAGCCGATCACCTCGGCGTGGCTGGTCGCGCTGCCGTTCTTCCTCGGCGCCGGCCTCGCCCTCTGGTCGTTCGGGCGCAACCCCCACCGGACCACCCCGTGGGAGCAGCTCGCCCTGATCGCGCTCGCCGCCGGAAGCGTGCTGGTGATCCGCAACGTCCTCTTCTTCGCGCTGGCCGCGATCATGATCCTGCCGCTGTCGCTCGGCCTCGAGACCAGGCCGGCCAGGGCTCGGCCGTACGTCAACGCGGCTGTCGTCGTCTGCGCTCTCGCCGCCGTCCTGATCGGCGCCGCCGCGACGATGTCCCGCCCCGCCTCGGCGTACGAGTTCCGCTATCAGCGCGCCGGTGTGCTCGCGACCGTGCAGACCGCGACCGCCGCCGACCCGCAGCTCAAGGTCCTCGCCGACGTGCGGTTCGCTGACTGGCTGCTCTGGCGCGACCCAGCGCTGCGCGGCCGGATCGCCAACGACGCGCGCTTCGAGCTGCTGAGCGGCACCCAGGCGGCGCGCCTGCAGCGCATCTATGCGGCCGCCGGAATCGATTGGAAGGCAGGCGCTCGTGGCTTCAGGCTGATCGTGCTCGACCGGGCCTACGAGCCCGACGCGGTCGCGGGTTTTGCCCACGAGCCGGGCGCTCGCGTCCTCTACGACGACGGCGAGCGAGTGGTCATCGTGCGGACGGCGAGCGCCGCGCGATGAGTACCGTGCGGACCCCAGCCGCGTTCGCCGGCGCCGCCGCCGTGGCCGCCACCTGGCTCGGCTTCAAGGAGCTGCAGCCCGACAGCTACCGCCTCCTCTACACCGGTCGCTGGATCGCCCACAACGGCATCCCCAGTCACGACGTGTTCACCGTCGCGGCGAGCGGGCGCCCGTTCGCCGACCAGCAATGGCTGGCCGAGCTGCTCCACTATGAGGTCTGGCGGATCGCCGGGTACGCCGGCGTGGTGCTGCTGTCGGCCGGCGCGTTTGCGCTCGGCTACGCGCTGCTGGCGGCGGTCATCCGCCGGCGCGGAGCCTCGGCCGCGGTGTCGGTCGCGTTCGCGCTGCTGGCCCTTGTCGGGGCGCTCAGCCTCACCTTCGTGCGCGCGCAGAACCTCGTGATCCCGCTCTTGGTGCTCATGCTGTGGCTCTGCCTCGAGCCCCCGGGGACCGAGCGACCGGATCGCCGTCTGCTCGGCGTGCCGCTGCTGCTGATCCTGTGGGCGAACCTCCACGGGTCCGTCGTCCTGGCCGCCGCGATCGCGGCCGCGTATCTGCTCGCTCGCGCCGTGATGCGGCTGCGCGCACACGATCCGCGAGGCGCGGCCTGCTACGGCGCTCTTGCGCTCGCGTCAGCGGCCTCGCCGCTTGCGACCCCGTACGGAACGCACGTCCTCACCTACTACCTGAGCATGTTCGGCAACAGCGCGGTCGCGCTCGCGGACATCGAGTGGGCCGCGCCCGCACCAGGGACGCTGGCGTTCCTTCAGTTCCTCCTTCCCGTAGCCGTGGCGAGCATCTCGCTTGCGCTCGCGCTCAGGCGCGGATATCAACCGCCGCTTGTGCTCGCGATCGCCGTCGCGGTGACCGCGTCCGCCGACCTGAGCGCGATGCGCAACGGCATCTGGCTCGCCATCGCCGCCTCGATGCTGGCCGCCGACGCCGCGCGGAGCTGGGTGCCGAGCCGATCGGCGACGCCCGCCTTCAGCCGGGTGTTGACCGTGTCCGCGGCCGTGCTGGCAGCGCTCGCCATTGGTTCGCTGGCGCTCCGCGGTGCTGACGCCTACGAGACGCATGCGCCACTGCCGGCGATCGCCGCGACGGCTGTCTACGCCTCCGCGCACCCGTGCGCGCGGATCATGGCCGACACCCGCAGCGCGTCTGCGCTGCTGTGGCTTCATCCCGACCTCGCTGGGCGCGTCGGCTTCGACGGCGAGCTCGAGGTGTATTCGCAGCGCTCGCTGCGGGAGTGGATCGATTTTCAAGCCGCCCGGAGTGGCCGGTGGCTGGCCGCTGCCCGGGGCTACCAGATCCTGCTGGGCTCGAGGGCCGATGCGCCTGAGCTGGTCAGCCGGCTGAGCACGCTGACCGGCACCTTCACGCTGTCCAGCGGCCACAGCGGGATCGCAGTTCTCGAAAGGAGCTCGCAATGCGTAAGCGGTTGAGACATATGAGACGGGACGAGGGCGGCTCGGTGCTGGTGATGATCGCGATCCTGCTCCCCGTGATGCTTGGCATGGGCGCGCTCGCGATCGACGTCGCCGGCTGGTACCAGACCCGCCGCCAGCTCCAGTCGGCCGCAGACGCGGCCGCGCTGGCCGGGATGCAGGACCTGCCGACGTCCGCCACCGCCAGCACCGACGCCCAGAACTACGTGATCAAGAACGCCTCCGGCGCGGGCACCACGGTTACGACGCCGTTCAACAGCGACTCGAACCAGATCAAGGTCACCGTGACCAAGAGCTACCCGAGCATCTTCGGCGGCCTGCTCGGCCTCGGGTCGGTGCAGATCAGCGCCAGCGCGGTGGCGAAGAAGACGGGCACGGGCTCGTCCAAGTCGGCCCTGTTCGCAAGCAACACGGCGTGCGGCGGGACCAACGGCGTCTACATCGTCTCCAACAACGTGAACGTGATCGGCGGCACGCACAGCAACGGCAACCTGTACCTCAATGCCAACAACGATCAGCTCGGCCCCACGTCATATGGCGGCCCGAACGGCTGCAGCTACAGCAACTACGGGAACAACAACACGTTCGGCGGACCGGGGACGCCGATCCAGGACCCGAACACCGAGGGCTGGCCCGAGGACTTCATCGCCAACCCTCCGACGTGCACCAACACGGCGTCGAGCTTCAGCTGGAGCGGCAACAACATCACCATCCCGCCGGGCGTCTACTGCGCAACCGGCTCGAGCGGAATCACGATCACAGGCAACAACATCGTCGGCAACGGCGTCACGTTCAAGGCGTCCACGTTCTCCCTCACCGGGAACAACTTCGCGATGACCGCGGCCTTCCAGGACCTGCTCTTCTACTACACCGGGACCGGGGCGTTCAGCATCGACGGCAACAACCTCACCGGCCAGACGATTTTCGCGCCCAACGGCACGATCAGCATCACCGGCAACAACGGGACGAGTTCCGGCTTCGTGGAGGGCAAGAACGTGCAGATCAACGGCAACAACCTGACTTTCACGGGCACCGGACCGCCGACCCCGGGATTCGGGTCCACCATGGGCGCGCTGACTCAGTGAACGCCTGCGACGTAATCCTGCACCAACGCACCTAAAACTTGCGCTACGAGGGCCACTGGGCGTTACGATTTGCAGGCAATTTCGGGCGGGGCGCTCCCGAACCAAGGAAGGCAACGTCTCAATGCCAAGCTCAACGATCGCCAGTTGATCGATGCTCACAGAGGTGCTGGAACGGCTGCTCGAGCTCGTCCCGGACGCGACGGTCGCCGTCCGGAGCGACGGCACGATCGTCCGCGTCAACGCGCAGGCCGAAACCCTGTTCGGCTACGAGCCTGGCGAGCTCATCGGCCAACCGCTCGAGCGGCTCGTCCCCGATCGCCTCGCTGCGGGTCACGCGGCCAACCGCACCAGCTACTTCACGGAGACGCGCACGCGACGAATGGGCTCCAGCCTTGACCTGCACGCGAGGCGTAAGGACGGCAGCGAATTCCCTGCCGACATCAGCCTGTCCCAGATCGAGCTCGACGGAGTCGTGCTCGCCACGGCGGCTGTGAGGGACATCAGCGAACGCCTGTGGGCGGAACGCCGTCGCGAGCAGCTCGAACTCGACCTCGAACGCGAGAAGGCGGCTCGAGAGAACGAGACGCTCGAGGCCGAGCTGGGCCAGCTTCGCCGCGCGGAGAGTCTCGGCCAGCTCGCGGGCGGAATCGCGCACGACTTCAACAACCTGCTCGCCGTGATCCTCAACTACTCCCAGCTTGCGGCCGATGCGCTGGACGCGGGGACGAGCGCCCGGGCCGACGTGGAGCAGATCGAGCACGCCGCCGAGCGGGCCTCGGCGCTGACCCGCCAGCTCCTGATCTTCAGCCGCGGAGAGGTTCCGCACCGAGAGGTGGTCGACGTGGCCGCGGTCCTGCGCAGATCCAAGGAGATGCTGGGGAGCGTGCTCGGCGGCACAGCTGTGCTCGAGGCGAGGATCGACGACGACCTGTGGTCGATCGAGGCCGATCCGGCCCAGCTCGAGCAGGTGATCGTCAATCTCGCGGTCAACGCCCGCGACGCGATGCCCGACGGCGGGCGGCTCGTGATCGACGCGCGCAACATCGTGCTCGACGACACGGCGCTCGCGGGGCGGGGCGAGCTCGCACCCGGTCCGTACATGCGGATCACCGTGGCCGACACGGGAACCGGGATGTCGCGGGAGGTCATTCAGCACGCGCTCGAGCCGTTCTTCACGACCAAGCCGCGCGGCCTCGGGACCGGCCTCGGGCTCTCGACCGTCTACGGGATCGTGACCAGGCTCTGCGGGGCGATCCGGATCTACTCCGAGCCAGGATTCGGCACCACGATGAAGATCGACCTGCCCGCGATCACCCTGCCGACGAGGACGAGCGTCCCGGAGATCGCATCGCACGTGGCCGGCACCGGACGCGAGGTCTTGCTGTTGGTGGAGGACGAGGCGGCGCTGCGGCGGGTGACGGAGCGGATCCTGTCCGCGGCCGGTTACCGGGTGATCAGCGCGACCGACGGCTCGGATGCGCTGCGTCGTGCCGGCGCGCACGAGCCGGTCGACCTGCTCGTAACCGACTTGGTCATGCCGGAGATGATGGGCCCCGAGCTTGCCCGCCGGATGCACGAGCTGAGCCCTGAGCTCCCCGTGCTCTACACGTCGGGCTTCGTGCCGCAGAGCGTCGAAACCCACAGCTTGCTCGATCGCAGCGACATCCTGCTCGAGAAGCCGTTCACCACCACCGAACTGCTGACCGCGGTTCGAGCGGCGATCGATCGGCCGGCCAGCGTCGTGTGAGGACCTACAGCGCCGCCCGAACGTGGCGTTGCAGCAGCTCGTCCAAGCGTGCGGGCGGGAGCGGCGGCGAGAACAGGAAGCCCTGACCGAGGTCGCACCCCTGTCGCTGGAGTTCGTGCAACTGCGCGCGTGTCTCTATGCCCTCCCCCAGAGTTTCGAGCCCGAGCGCCTTGCCGAGCTCGATGAGGGTGTGGATCAGCGCCCGCGACTCGCCCGATCTGTCGATGTCGGACACGAACGAGCGGTCGATCTTCAGCCCGTCAACGGGGAACTGCCGCAGGTAGGCGAGCGAGCTGTATCCGGTCCCGAAATCGTCGATCGCGATCCGAACCCCGAGGTCCTTGAGCACGCCCAGGCGCCGCGCTGCCGACGGCGCGTCGCGCATCAGCGCGGTCTCGGTGATCTCTAGCGTGAGCGCCGACGGGTCGAGCCCGGTGAGCTCGAGCACATCGGCGACATCGAGGAAGAACTCCTCGCGCTCGAGCTGGCGGCCCGAGACGTTGACGGCGATGCGTAGGTCGTGGCCCGCGGCGTGCCAGCTGGCGGTCTGCGCGCACGCGGTCCTCAGGACCCAGCGGCCGATCGGAAGTATCAGCCCGTTGTCCTCCATCAGCGGGATGAACACGTCGGGGGACACGATGCCGCGGACGGGGTGGCGCCAGCGCAAGAGGGCCTCGAGGCCGCTGATCGTCTCAGTGCTCAGATCGAAGGTCGGCTGATAGAGCAGGAACAGCTCATCGTTCGCTTGGGCGGTCTTGATATCGAGCTCGAGGGCAAAGCGATCGTGGAGGACCTTGTGCATGTGCGACTCGAACACGACCCAGCGGTCCTTGCCCGCGGCCTTGGCACGGCCGACGGCGACAGCGGCGTCACCGATCAGCTCCTCCGCGGTCTCGCTGACGCCGACCGCGATCCCCACGCTGGCGGTGACCAGCACCGGGTTGGCGTAGACGCTCCCGAGGTCGATCGGCTGGCGCAGGACGTCGCAGATCCGCTCGGTCACGAGCTCGGGGCTGACCTCGAAGGCCGAGTCGTCGACCAGCACCACAAACTCGTCGCTCTCGAGCCTTCCGACCGTGTCGGACCCCCTGACCGTGCCGGTAAGCCGTGCCGCCACCGCCCGCAGCACCTCATCGCCTCCACGACGACCGAGGCTATCGGTGACGCGCTTGAAGTCGTCGATGTCGATGTACAGCACACCGACCTGGTGGTTCGCACGTCGAGCCCGCGCGAGCATCTGGCCGGCACGATCGATGAGCAAGGTTCGGTTCGGCAGGCCCGTGAGATCGTCGTGCAGCGATCGGTAGGACAACTCGCCCCGCGTCCGCACAAGGTCCCGCTGGGCCAGATACTGACGCACCGACACGAGCACAACCGCCAGAATCGATGCGATCACGAGGCTCGTATTGGGGAACATCGGATCGCCTCCGTGCACGCGAAGCAGGAGCCCGAAACACACCGTCACGGCGACGTACGGAGCCCAGCTCGGGCGCGGGCGCTCCGCCGGAATGACGGCATCCGGGTCCGGCACGCGCTGTGCCGACGCCGCGAGCGCGAATATCGCCATCGAGATCATGTAGAGCGAGTCGACCGCATCGCCGCCGTGGTAGGCCGAATGGAGCGTCAGGTAGCCGTAAAGCATGTCGGCGACCACCCACAGCGCGAGCGTCGCAGCGAGGAGCCGGAGCGCGTGGTAGCTGGACGGGGCGGAGCGGCGCAGGAGGACCGACCCGAGCCCGACGAGGAGGATCAGGTCGCCGACGGGATAGGCGATCGAGAAGATCGTCTGAAGCGATGCTGAGTCGTTCTGAAGCAACGTCGGCCCGAGCACGACGTAGATGACGATCGCGGCACCGCCGAGCGTGACGATGCCGAGGTCGAGGCCGAGCCGCAGGCGGGCATCGCGGCGGAGGCGGCCGGCGCTGAACAGGAACAGACCCGAGAGCATGAGCGGATAGAAGGCGAGGTAGAACCCGTCGGCCACCGACGGGTACGGCGGCGCGCCGGCCGCTTCATAGCCCGTCCAAACGATGTCACCGATGAAGTAGGCCGTCAGCGCCAGGCCGATGAGGATCCAGCCTGCCCGCAGCTTCGGCACGGCGGCGCAGCGGCGCGCGGCGAGGAAGGCAGCCACGGCGGCCGCCAGATCGACGGGGTAGAAGACAACGTCCCCGACGATCTCGCGGTGCCACGAGAAGCCGGAGATCTGCCAGGCGAAGTACACGCACAGGCCGAGGCCGAGACATCCGGCCAGCCTGGATGTCTGCTTCGCGCGCGTCCCGAACGCGGCTGTGGTGTTCACGCGAGCCATGGCGTCCGACTCAGCCGCCGCCGGACAGCGTGTGCATGAGCGAGTACGCGGCCGGGAACATGAGCAACAGCATCAACGCCGGGAAGATCAGGAACATCAGCGGGAAAAGCAGCTTTACCGGGGCCTTCTGCATCTTCTCGCGGGCGCTCTGGCGCCGGCGCCGGCGGGTGTCGACCGCGAGCTCACGGAGGATCGGCCCGATCGAGACACCCATCAACTCGCCCCGGGTGATCGTCCTCACGAACGCCCGCACGGACGGTACGTCGCAGCGTTCGCCCATGTCCTCGAGCGCCTCCGCAGTCGACATGCCCAGCGACTGCTGCTTGATCATCAGGCGGAGCTCGTCGCCGAGCGCACCCTTGAAGCGATCGGCGACCATCGCCATCGACGCGCCGACGCCCATCCCGGCCTCGACTGTCGCCGTCAGCAGGTCGACCAGGTCCGGCAGCGCCCGATCGAGCTCGTAGAGGCGCTTCTGGCCATTACGGTGGATGATCATGGCCGGGAGCAGCCAGCCGGCAGCGCCGGAGGCGACGATGAGCAGGATCGTGATCGGCGACAGAGCGCCCGAACTGGCAATCAGGAACAGGAACAGCACCGGGAGTGATACCGCCGCGATCACGCGGTAGCCGTGGACCACCTCGGGCGAGGCATCGTAGATCGCCGCAGCGGCCAGCTCACTGTGACTCAGAGGACGCAGCGATGGCATCTGCCGGATCGCGCTGCGCCCGGCGCGTTCAGCCAGCCGCGTGATCGACTCGCTCAGACGCGTGCGGGCGCTCGTAGCGGGCTCGATGCGGCTGTCGAATCCGTAGCCATGGACGCTGCGTAGGTGAGCGCTGATCCGGATCCGCGGCAGCACAACGGCGTAGACGATCAGCCTGACCGTGTACCCGACCAGGAACACGCCGAAGGCAAACAAGAGGAATGTCATCTCACTACACCTCCACCTCGACGATTCGCCGGATCACCATCCACCCCATGAACACCATGAACGCGCAGATGCACAGCACGACGATCCCGGCCACCGTGTGGAACAGCGGCTGCGCGTAGCGCGGCGAGACGACAGAGACGGCGACGAGCATCAGCGGCGGAAGTGCGGTGAGGAGCCGGCCCGAGATGCGGGCCTGGCCGGTGAGCGCGTCCAGTTCGCGTTTCAGATCGGCGCGCTCGCGCGCTCCTTCGGCGACCCGGTCGAGTGCCTCGGCGACGTTGGAGCCAGAGCGCCGGTTCAGGGCGGCCACCAGTGCGACCTGCTCCATGTCCTCCGAAACCATCCGCCGGGCGATTGCGCGCAGCGTTTCCTCGAGTGGCATGCCCAGCCGCTCGTCGGCGAGCGCGTGCTCGAACTGTCCCTTGACGGGTTCGTCCGCGGCATCGGCGACCGCGGTCATCGCGCCGACGAAGCTGCGCCCGGCGCGCATCGCGCCGGCGAGGTCCTGAAGGTGCGACGGAAGGCGCTGCTGGAAGCGGTCGCGCTGGCGGCGGGCGGCACGGGAGACGAACGCCCGCAGGATGAGCGGACCGACGGGAAGCCCCAGCAGGGCGAGCGCCGGCGACGCGGTGATCAGCATGATCACGAATGAGACGCCGAACGAGCCCCACAGGGCTAGCTTGACCAGCGAGCGGGCCGGCCGCTGAAGCCGCGCCGCCTCGACCTGCTCGACGAACCCGGGCCACCAGCGACGCCGGGCGAGGAGCTTGGGCGCCCGCGCGCGCTCGTCGGGTCCGTCGGCGATCGCCGCGGCCGAGTCCGGCTCCGGGATGAACGTGGCAACCCGTCCCACGACCTTGCGGCGAGTCGGGTACAGGGACATGAGCAGCGCCACGGCGAGCGCGATCAGCAGGGCGCAACCAGCGCCGACAAGGAGGAGCGACAGCGATGAGGTCCAGAACGAGCGCCGGGCGCCCGCGGGCGTCGCTGCCGGCAGCACGAGCTGCGGTGTGCCGGTGCGGTGGATCGCCCGTGCGCCGCCGCGCGAGGCGCGATGGTGACGGACGGGGGGCGGGAGCGGGGCGCTGAAGGAGGCGTTCACCGCACCGGGAATGCCGTCCACGGACGCCTGAACAGCGACCGCCTGACCGGGCCGGGCGTGGGAACGATAGGTGACGAGGTAGCCGCCGGCGATCCCGTTCCACGCCTGCATCACGGCGCCGGGAAGCTGTGACGTTGAGGCCTCGGATATCGGCGTGTCGAGCGCGCTGAGCGCCATCTTCGTCGACGCGGTGTAGCCACGATCCTTCACCGCAATCACGTAGGTCTGAATCCCCGCGCGCTGTGCGGCGTCCGTGATCGCGTCCGGAACTCGGTCGTTCGGCGCCGGCGCCCACGCTCGGTCGGTGACGAGGATCACGGCCCCGCCGAGCAGGTTCTGCTGGGACAGTTGTTGGTAGGCGAGCGAGAGCGCGGGTAGGACGCGACTGCCGGGTGCCACCCCGGGAGTGCCGGCGAACGCGGAATCGAGCCCGATCTGGCTTGTGGTGAGCGCGGCCGCGACGCTGGCGTTCTGGGCAAATGTGATCAGCCCGAGCGACACGCCCGGGCTCTTGCGCGATGCGATCGCCCGTGCCGCCGCCATCGCCTGCTGGAGCGCGACGCCGTTCATCGTCGTCCCCTGGGCGATGACCAGGATCGCTCCGAAGTCGCCGGCGGCCACGCGCGAGAGCGGCGTCAGCGTGAGGCCGCCAACGGGGGCGCCGTTCTCGGTCACGTGGACCATCGCCGGGGTCAGCGATGTCGAGGCCGGCGGGACCAGGATCAGGCTGCGGGTGGGGAAGCTCGCCCCGCCGAGCCATCCGCTCAGCGCGGGCGGAGCGGGCGCCGGCGTAGGCTTGGCCTTCTTCTTGGGCTTGGGCTTCGGCTTGGGACGTGCCGTCCGGGTCGTGGTCGTCGTGCTCGAGACGGTGGTCGTTACGGTTGTCGTCTGGATCGTGGTCGTCATCCGCTGATGACGGGCGGCGGCGCTCGCGTTGCGCGAGGGCGCTTTGGCCGTGGCCAGGCCGGCGAGCGTGCCGGCGAGCAGGGCGAAGCCGAGCAGGAGGGCGCGGAGAAGCCTGGTGCGGACCATCACCGACCGGCCTCGACAAGGTGCGGCTTGTACGGGCCTACGAAGTCGGCGGGCAGCTCGATTCCGCGCCGCTCGAACTTCTCCAGGAAGGTCGGCCGCAGCCCCGTCGGGCGCAGGGATCCAATGACCTGCTTGGTCTGCCCGACCGAGTCGATCTCGAACCGGTAGAGGTCCTGGAGCGTGATCACCTCAGACTCCATCCTCTGCACCTCGGTGATCGCGACCACGCGCCGGGATCCATCCTGCATGCGCTCCTCGTGAACCATCAGGTCGACGGCCGAGGCGATCTGCTCGCGGATCGCGCGCAGCGGCAGTTCGAATCCGCTCATCAGGACCATCGTCTCCAGCCGGGCCAGAGCGTCGCGCGGCGAGTTCGCGTGCAGGGTCGAGAGCGAGCCGTCATGGCCCGTGTTCATCGCTTGCAGCATGTCGAGTGCCTCGCCGCCACGCACCTCGCCGACGACGATCCGGTCCGGGCGCATTCTCAGGGCGTTTCGGACCAGCTCACGGATCGTGATCTCGCCCTCGCCCTCGATGTTCCTGGGCCGTGACTCCAGCCGCAGGACATGCCGCTGGGCCAGCTGCAGCTCAGCCGCGTCCTCGATCGTGAGGATCCGCTCGTTCTCGGGGATCCAGTCCGACAGCGCGTTGAGCAGCGTCGTCTTACCCGAACCGGTGCCGCCGGAGATGAGGATGTTGAGCCTCGCCTTGACGCAGCGCTCGAGCAGATCGGTGGTCTCGGGGCTGAGCGTCCCGTTCGCCACCATCGCACTCATCGTCAGCCGCTTGGCGGCGAACTTCCTGATCGTCAGCAACGGCCCGGACAGGGAGATCGGCGGGATCGTCGCGTTGACCCGGCTGCCGTCCGGCAGACGGGCGTCGACCATCGGGGAGGACTCGTCGATCCGCCGTCCGACCTGAGCGACGATCTTGCTGATGATCCGCTGCAGATGCGAGTCGTCCGCGAACCTGACCGGCGTCTTGTGCAGGCGGCCGGCGCGCTCAACCCAGATGTCGTAGGGCCCGTTGACCATGATCTCGGTCACGGTCTCGTCCGCGAGCAGGCGTTCGAGCGGCCCATGGCCGAGGATGTCGTCGGTCAGCTCGTCGACAAGTCGCTCCCGGTCCTCGCGCGAGATCCCTGGCTCCTGGGCGAGTCGCTCCCGGACCTCCTCCTGGACCCGGTTGCGCAGGGCCCGGGGATCGATGTCGGCATTGAACAGCTGTCGGCCGAGGTCCTCGATCAGGGCCAGATGGATCCGGTTCTTGATGTCCGAGAAGGGAACGGCGAACGGATCATCGGGCTCGTGCTGGATACGCTCGTGAAGTTCCATCATGAGCCCCGCAATGCACGCGCGAGCAGGCTGCGGCGGTGCGGCAGCACAACCTGCTGCTGCTCCTCCTCCTCAGCCACCTGGGCGTCGTCGACGTAGAGCTGGGCGAGGCTCCGGAACGCCTTCGCGGACTCCGAGCCGCGCTGAAGCGCGATCGGGGAGCCCTGGTTGATCGACCGCGTGATTTCACGGTCGCTCGGGATCAGGATGTCGACGTCCTGGCCGAGGATGGCGAGGACGTCCTCGCGCTCGATCCCGACGTTCGTGTTTGCGCGGTTGAGCAGGATGCGGACACGGCGGCGGTCGTATTCCATCCGCTCGAGGGTGTCCAGGCCCAGCCTGGTGTTCTTCAGTGACAGGGTGTCGCGCATCGCGACGACGAGCACATCGCTGGACGAGTCGACGGCATTGATCACCTCGGGTGTGAACGCCGGCGGGGTGTCGATGACGAGGAACTCATGCATCGAGGCCAGCAGACGCTCGACCTCGCCCACGAACGGCACGGTGATCATCGCGGCCTGGTCTGGGCGGACGGGGGCCAGCAGGGCGCGAACCCCGGAGGAATGCTCGACCAGGAAGTCCTGGAGCTTCTGCGCGTCGAGCGAGCCGCCCGAACGGACGAGGTCGTAGATCGTTCGCTCGGGCGTAAGCCCCATCGCCAACCCCGCGTCGCCGAACTGGAGGTCGAGATCGAGCAGCGCGACGCTGTGGCCCATGTCGGCCAGCGCGACGGCCAGATTCGTGGAGGTCAACGTCTTGCCGCTGCCACCCTTGAGGCCGAGGACGCAGATCACGTTGCGAGAGCTGTTGCTGCTCGGCGACTCGACGCCGCGATTGCGCGCCATCGCCTTCTCGAGCGCGAACACGAGCTGCTTGGTGAAGCTGCCGTCGCGGGCCGCGTTCGACTCCGTGGGGAGCAGCACCACATCGTCGACGCCGTTCTTGATCGCGTCGCCGACCCAGCCGTTGCTGCTCGGCGGGCAGATCAAGACGATCGGCCGTGACGGATGCTTACGGTCGGCGTTCGCGATGAACTCCTTGACCTCGTCCGTGTAGTCGGCCACCGCCACGATCAGCACCTCACCGGTGCCGAGACCGCTGGCCGAGGGGCCGTCGAGCTCGAGGTAGTCGACGATGTTGAGCCGCACGTCGCGGGCGACCAGCGACTCGATCCAGCCGCGGTCGATCTCTCCGTCGAGCGCGACCAGTGCTTGCAGTTCCGTGCTCATGGTCGACCTCCTGTGTTGCCTGAGCTGCTCGAGCTCCCGCTCGAGGAGGGGTTCGAACTATTCAGCGAGGAACCGGAGACGCTCCCGCTGAGCAAGGACTTCGTGTTGAACAGAACCGAACCGATGCTGGTGATGTCACGGGGCGCGTTGGCCCCATTGGTCGGCCGCAGGACCAGCCACACCTTGCCGTTGTCGGACGCGAAGGCAAGCGTGCCGGCCTGGGCGTCGTCGACCGCGAGGAGCACGTTGGTGCCCTGCCCGCCGCTCGATCCCAGGCTGGTCCCCTGCGCGGCACCGGACCGGAGCACGAGGGCGTTGGGGATCAGCAGCCGCATCACGGGCACTGACGTCCCGCTCGGGCTCTGGACCTGGAAGCCGCCGTAGACGTCGACGCGATCGCCCGCCCCGAGAACCCCCACGAGGCCGTGGGAGCTGTCGAGCGAGACCGAGATCGCGCGCTGATTGCGGGCCAGCTGGGCGGCCACGCCTCCCGCCGCCGCGAAATCTGTGAGCGTGAGCTGCTCGCCCGCGACGATGTCATGCGTCGCGACCCGGCCGCGCAGTAGCGTGGAGTTGGTCACCGCGCCGGCCGCCATGTTCTTGGACGTCACGACGGTCAGCTTGAACAGCCGTTCGGCCGCGGCCGCGTCGGCCGAGGTGCCCTTCGCAATCGCCGCCGTCGAGACGAGCACGGTCTGCTCACGGACGGTGGCGTCGACGCTCTTTCGGTAGTTGCTGATCGCGAGAACGATCACGATGGTGGCCCCGATCGCGCACGCCACCGCGAGGAGCACGGCGCCGGTGCGGCTGCTCGGGAGACCGCGGAGCCGGGGGACTTTCGGTTGCTTGCGTGTGTGTTCCACTTGGCGCTCCTTGGCGAGGTCAGGACATCGGGCACTGGGCCGGTGGTGTGTCGGGTGACCAGTTGGCGTTCTGCTCGAGTCGCATGGTCGCCGTCTGGGTGATCTTCTGGCTGGCCAGGCCGAACAGCGGCAGGAACTGCACGGTGGCGGTGACGCACGCTCTCAGCGCGTCGCCCGCGCTGCCGCTCGAGCCTGTGGGGAAGTAGAGGTAGAGCTTGGCCGGGCTTGTGACATCACCGTTCGTCGAGGTGAGCCCGCCCGGGGCCTGCGAGAGAACGTACTGCTGGAGGCTCTGGCCGCTGCCTGATCCGGGATTGGAGTTGACCGCGGCGAACCTCGCCGCTTCGCTCGCGAGATGGGTCTCGTCGTTCGAGTAGTTCATGAACAGGCTGAAGTAGAAGATCCCGAAGATCAGGAGCAGCAGGATCGGGAGCACGATTGCGAACTCGATCAGCACGGTTCCGTCCTCACCTCGCGCGCGTCGCGTGATTCGTTTCAAGACTTGGTTGGGGTGAACGATCGCCACACCAATGTGATCGTTCACCGCCGCGCGCAAGCGCCTATCGGAAGGACTAAAGAGAGCTAGACGAACGTCTAGGTGCCGGGACGACAAAACGCCCGCTCGAGCTGCTTGCGATGGCAAGCGGCTGGAGCGGGCGCTCTGTTGTGGGGAGTTCTAGATCTTGCCGGCCAGCGAGCTGAAAACGCTGGAGATGCTCGTCCCGAGTGTCGTCGCGGCGACAAGAACCACGATCGCGATGACAACCACCAGGAGTGCGTACTCGGCCATGGTCTGCCCTTCCTCGCGCTGGAAGCGTGCGATGAAGGGGCCGATGAGCTGATAGAGGCTGTTCCACATTTAGAAGATTCACCTCCTCCCTCTTTGTTGTGCCGGATTGCCTTTGAATTGCAGGCGGGCCCAGACTCCCCGGCACAGCGCTTGGCCGGTCCTGGTTGTTGGCTTGCCCGCCATGGTTCGTGGATCGGAACCTCCGCCGGGGGCGTGCCAGGGACCAACGGCTAGTTCGGACCTAGACGTTGGTCCCAGCCGCGGCGATCGCAAGACCAAGCGCTAGCGCGACCTAGACCAAGGTGGCTAGCCCCGCGCCAACAAGGCGGCGAGATATGAACCATGCGCAAGTTCGAGCCCAAGCTGATCGTCAACGTCGCGCGTGGAAGCGTCGTGTGCGACCACTGCACGATCGCGGACGCCGTCATTTCACGCACGCGTGGGCTGCTGGGCCGTGACTCGCTCCCGGGCGGAGAGGGTCTCCTGCTCCGGCCCGCGCACTCGATTCACACCGCCTTCATGCGCTTCCCGATCGATGTCGCGTTCCTCGACCGCGAGCTCGCTGTGATCAAGCTCGTCTCCGACCTGGCGCCGTGGCGCACGGCGCGCGCCCGCGGAGCTGCCGCCGTGCTCGAGTTGGCGGCCGGAGAGATCGCCGAGCGCTCGCTCGGCCTCGGAGATCAGCTCACATTCCTGGCCGAGCCGCCCGACCTCCCGGTCGCGACGCCGACCCGCGTGCTGCTGGTTGCGACCGACCGGCGCTTTCGTTCGGTCGCCTCGCTGCTGCTCACCCGGCGCGGCTACCGAGTCATCGTTCCTCACGCGAGCGAGGACATCGCCGACGCCACCACGCGCGAGCGCGCGGACGTGGTTGTGATCGACGCGAGCTCTTCCCTGGCCGAGGCCATGCGGCGAACGGGAAAGCTTCGGGCTTTGTGCCAGTCGGTCGGCGTGGTCGCCCTCAGCGACGACCCAGTTCACGAGCGCGCGCCGCTTCCGGTGCTCCCCAAGTGGGGAGCGTTCGGCGCGCTATTCGAAGCGATCGAGCAGACACGTGGCAGTCAGGCGAACCCGGAGGTCAGAAATGCCGTCCATTAACCTCGAGATCAAGCGGTTCGACTACCGCCGCCTGGGCTCAGAACTGGCCACGGTGCGCCTGCTCGCGACGCGATCGGGCGGGGACAGGCTCCCGGCCGATCCGAGCCTCACCATCTTCCGTGGGGCGGAATGGACATCACATCCCGCGCGGGTTTGCCGGACCGATGGCCTCGCATGGCACGCCGCATTCGCCGTGCCGCTCGCGATCGTCGAGTATCCGCATTCCCTGTTCGCGCTGAACACGACAGGCTGCGCGCGGGTGGCTCTGCCAGCGCCCGAACTGGCGTTGGAGCGCGAGCTGCGTCGCGGGTGGCTGCCGCCGGCACATGTCGCCAGACGGCTCGCCACGATCGCCACCATTCTCAGCGTGGGCGCCGCGGCGGCTCCCGCCGTGAGCTCAGCAGCCACAGCGAGCTGGTCGCAGATGACACCGCAGCAGGCGGCGTGTGTGCACACTTATCACCGGTGCCTCTGGGACCCCGCGCAGGGGCGGTGGAACCCGGCGCCCGGGCGTGCAAAGCAGTCCACCCGCGGCGCCGCCCACAAGGGCGGCAAGACCGGGCGGAGCAAACGGCACGCCGGCGGGGCCGGCCACAAGGGCGGCAGGACCGAAAAAGCCAGACATCCGAGCAGCGGCAGGACCCCCCAACGCCACCCGGCTCCCCCCTCTGCCCCCGCGGCTGTGGTTACGCCCACGGCCCCGAGCTCCCCGAGCTCCGCGGCCGGCTCCACGGGCTCGAGCAGCTCGCTGCCGGGAGACGCGGCACAGCTGAGCCGGCTCTCGTCCCTGCTGGCCAAGGGCAACCAGCCGCCGCTGTTCCTGATCCCGATCTACAAGGCCGCCGGCCGGCGCTACCACGTCCCGTGGCGGATCCTGGCTGCGATCAACTGGATCGAGACCGACTACGGCCGTAACCTCAACGTCTCGTCCGCAGGCGCGATCGGCTGGATGCAATTCATGCCCGCGACGTGGCTCGAGTGGGGCATCTCGGCCGACGGCCACGGCCGTCCCAACGCGTACGACCCCCGCGACGCGATCTTCTCCGCCGCCCGCTACCTCGCCGCCAGCGGCGCGCGACACAACCTCCGCGGCGCGATCTTCGCCTACAACCACGCGACCTGGTACGTGGACGAGGTCATGTTCAAGGCCGACCTGATCACCGCCGGAACACGGCTGCCGAAGAAGGGTCACGTCAGGGCCCAGGTGGAGGCGATGATCGCGATCGCCGACGTGCTGATCGGAAAGCCGTACATCTGGGGCGGAGGTCACGATAACTGGCAGCTCGGTAACGGCTATGACTGTTCGGGGTTCGTCTCCGCCGTCCTTCACGCGGGCGGCTACCTGACCACGCCGCAGACCACCGACACGCTCCCCTCGCAGCCGGAGATCAGACCCGGACCGGGGGACTGGGTGACGATCTTCGATCGGACCGACCCGGGCGGTCACGTGATCATCGACCTCGACGGAACGTTCTACGAGTCGGGCGGATCGACCAGCGCCGGTGGCGGTGCCGGAGTCAAGCGGTTCAAGCCGCCGATCGGCTACCTGGCCACGTTCAACCGCGTGCTGCACCCCGCCGGGCTCTGAGTTTCGAGCCGCTCGCGGGCCCGCGGTTGCAGCATTCCCAGCCCCGATCCGCGACCCTCTGCCGATGCAGCCGACCGGCGACCCGCAGTCGAGGATCGAGCGGCTCAGCGTGCTCGTCGGCGGCCCGAGCGGCCCCACCGTGACCGCCGAGTTTCGCGAGGCCAGGCGGGCGCGTGCGCAGGAGCTGATCCGGGCCGCCGAGGGCGAGCTCGCGGTGCTCGAGTTCGCTGCCGACATGGTCTCGGCGCTGGCCCCGGAGCTGGTCGCCCGGCCGCAGGAGGCCGAGCGCCTGATCGACTCGATCGCCGACACGGGCGGAGTGACCCGGGTCAGCCTCGGCCGCGAGGTCCTGCGTGACGCCCAGCTGGTCGACCTGCCCGCTGATCTGGCACTCGAGACTCAGCTGACGCTGTGCCGATTGTTCACCCGCGTCGAGGCCGTCTCTCTATGGACGATCGGTGGCGGCGGTGAGCGTCGACCCGTGGCCAGCTCGGGCGATGTGAGCCCCGACGGTGCGACCGAGGTGGGAATCACGTTCAGCCGCTGGCAGGGCGGGCGCGGGGCGCTGGTCGCACACGGCTCGCCGCGCGGTGAGGACCACCGCTCGATGCTGCTCGAGGCGGCCGCCCCGGCGGTGCGCGCGACGCTCGAGCGCGAGCTCCTGCGGGCGGCCACGGCGTCCGGCGACCAGGACGTGCTCGGGACCGTCGAGCGGCGCCTGGCGCGGCTGCGGTTCGACCTCCACGACGGGCCGCAGCAGGATGTGCACCTGCTGGCCGGCGACCTTCACCTGTTCCGCGAGCAGCTCCTGCCGATCATCTCGAGCGACCCCAACGCCGACCGCGTGCTCGGGCGCCTCGACGATCTGGCAGCCCAGCTGGTGGCCCTCGACGGGGACCTTCGGCGGCTCGCCACGTCATTTCAGTCGCCGTTCCTGCACGTCGGGTCGCTGGCCGAGGCCCTGACCGAGCTCACCTCCGCGTTTGCCGAGCGGACGGGGATCGAGCCCGACGCCCGCCTGACCGGCGACTTCTCCTCGCTGACCGAGTCGCAGCGGCTGACCCTGCTGGCGCTCGTCCGCGAGGCGCTCAGCAACGCCCGCGAGCACAGTGCGGCGACCCACGTCTCGATCGCGATCGAGGCGAGCGTGGGCGGGGTGCGCGCGGAGGTGGTCGACGACGGTCGCGGCTTCGATCCCGATACGACCCTGGTCCGCGCCGCGCGCGACGGCCACCTCGGTCTGGTCGGGATGCACGAGCGTGTGCGCATGCTCGGTGGGGTGACGCACATCGACAGCCGGCCGGGTGGGCCGACCGTGATCTCGGTGACGCTACCCCCGTGGCCCGAGCCGGATTGAGGCGCGTCGCCGCCTACGCGGCGACGAGGTCGTGCTCGAGCGCGTAGCGCACGGCGCTGGCGCGGTTGGCGACCCCGAGCTTGCGATAGATGTTGGTCAGGTGGAACTTGACCGTGTGCTCGCTGACCCACAGCTCTTGACTTATCGCGGCCGTGGTCATGCCGGACGCCACGGCTGAGAGAATCGCCCGCTCGCGGTCGGTCAGGGCTGGAACCGTGGGGCCGTCCGCATTCCCGGCAGAGGGCGCCGGGCAGGACGGGGCGTGGAAGACCGCGCCGCTCCAGGCTTGCCGCAACACGGCGGCGATGTCCACCACGTGCGCGCTCTTGAGCACGTACGCGCTGGCGCCTGCGCGAAGCGAGGCGTCGATCGTGCCGCGGTCATCGCAGGCCGAGAGCACGACGACCTTGGTATCCGGGAAACCCTCGCGGATCTGCTCGATGCACTCGAAGCCACTGACCCCGGGCATCCTCAGGTCCATCAGGACCACGCTTGGGCGCCGTCGCTCGGTCATGAAGATGAGCTCGGGACCGGAGTGGGCCTCGCCCACGATCTCGATGTCGTCGAGATGCTCGAGCATGCGCCGGACGCCGGCGATGATCAGCGGATGATCGTCCGCGATCAGGACCGTGATCGTCTGTGGTTCGGTGACCGGGGCGCTCGCCTCGAGCTCCTGGAGCAATGCGCTCATGTCAATCAGTTCGGCTCCTGCTGCGCCCGACTCATCCGGGGTTTGCCGCACGTTGGCCGCGTTGATTGCCGCCGACTGTAGGGTTCGCCCCTCTCTTGTCCGGGTTAATCACCGAGTTCGAGCCGATCGCGACCACGGCCGCGGAGGTGGAGGCACTCGCCGCTCTGCGCGCGGCCACCGACACGATCGGGGGGCCGATGGAGCGTCATTGCCTGCGCGTGCGCCTTATCGCGGTCGAGCTCGGCGAGCGGCGCGGCTGGACGCTCGACCGCGAGATCCTCACCGTAGCGGCGATCCTTCACGACATCGGTCTCTACCCAAGCGTCTCCCGCGGCGGCGTGTACACGGCCGACGGCGCCGCTTTGGCCCGAGAGCTGCTGGTCCGTCAGGGGTGGGAAGCCGCCCGGATCGAGCGCTGCGCCGAGGCCATCGACCGCCACCACGAGCTGCGCGGGCAGCTCTCCCGAGGCGCCGAGGTGGAGGCGCTGCGGCTGGCCGACCTGGCCGACGTCAGCGGCGGCCTGCTCTCCTTCGGCGTTGGGTGGAAGTGGATGCGCGGACTCATGCAGGCCGTGCCCCGGACCGGGTTCGCGGCCGAGCTGGCGCGCGAGGTCGGCCGCGCTCTGCGCGAGCGGCCGCTGACGCTGCCGCAGATCTTCCTCAGGAAGTAGCGACCTCGGCCGTCCTCGGGGTAGGCTACGGCGCCCATGGTGGCGCGTCGCCTCCTGATAGCGCTCGGATGCCTGTGCGCCGCCGCGATTGCGGTCAGCGCGATTTCGTCTGCCGCCGTCGCGAGGCGGCCCGACCACATCGGCGCACATCGGTTCGTCTACTCAGCGCGCGCCGACATCGACGGCGACGGCCGGCTCGACCGCGTCGTCCTCACCCGGCATCCCGTGATGACCGGCCACCTCGAGGTCAGGCTGGCGACCGGCCGCCGGTTGGCCCTGAAGATGCAGTCCGACGCCCCCTTCGTGCCCGGTCTGGCCGCCACGGGAAACGTCAACGGCCGCCGCGGCGAAGAGCTGTTCGTCGACCTCCACCACCTCACCGCGGCCGAGGTCATCGGGATCTTCACCTACGCCAAGGGCCATCTGAGGCTCGCCGGCAAGGTGTTCGCCTATGGCAACGACTTCACGGTCCATTGGGGCGTCAACTGCGCCACGCACGGCACCAGGCGGGTCGTTATCGACCACGAGTTCCAGCTCCACATCGTCGGCACGCACTGGCGCTGGACGCGCAAGGACGCGTTCTTCGTGTGGAGGGGCTCGGTCCTGCACCGGACCGGCGCGCACGGCCCGAGGCACATCACCGGCCACCCACCCAAAGATCAGGTCGGCGTCCACTGCGGCCACGCGCCGACGCGGTAGAGCCTTCGGGCGTCTGCCCGCGGGGGGCGGGGCGCGGCCGGCGCGGGGGGAAGGAAAGGAATAACGCAACAAACTCGGCGCCGCGAAACGACCGAGGCGTTTAACTCCCTCCCACGGTGACTTTCGAGCCTCGCTCGCCGACGCACGCGCGATTTGCTGCGTTTGTCTGGGGCTGAGGCTGGGTGCGTGTTGAGCATTCGTCGGAGCGAGCGGGCGCCCCGGGCGCCGCGCGCTGGGCCGGATAACGTCACTCTGGGTTCGCGCCTGCAGCCGAGATTGACGTTGACGCCCATGGCGGAGGTAATCGTCACACTCCCACGCGCCGCCGCGTCGAGTCTGACGTTTTCCGAGCCGGGGAGAGTGTTCCGCCCGCGCCGCCCGCCGGCACGCGCCACCCGTCGCCCGCGCCACCTCCGGCCCCGCCCGCCCAGGTCCGCCCCCGCCCCGCCCCCTCGCAACCCGCCCATGTCAAAACTTGACTAAATCAATAGAGTTACTATCCTCAAGCGACCATGCCCCTGAAACCAGAAGAACTCGAGCGCTTCGTCGCCGGCCTGGTTGCGGAGCCGGAGCGGTGGCAGCACCACGTCCGCCACTGCGAGGACATGCGCGTCTACGAGCTGATCTGGGACGACGAGGACGTGAACGCGTGGGTGATCTGCTGGAGCGAGGATCAGGACACGGGCTTTCACGACCACGATCTCTCGGGCGCTGCCGTGGCGGTGATCTCGGGCGCGGTCCGCGAGGACCGGCTGCGCGTCGACGGCTCGCCGCGCACCCGCGTCGTCCGGGGCGGTTGCACCTTCACGGTGCCACCGACAGCGATCCATCGTGTGCTGCACGCCGGCAGCAGGCCGGCGGTCACGATCCACGCCTACTCCCCGCCGCTCACGCGGACGGGCGCCTACCGGATCGGCCCCGGGGGCGAGCTCGAGCGCGAGTCGCTCTCCTTCGAGGACGAGCTCCGCGGCGAGCCAGCGCTCAGCTGAGCGGCCAAACTGCGCAACGGCGCCCGTCCCTGTGCTGAACTGCGAGGGGAATGCGACGCTTGCTGCTCACGGGAGCGGTACCGGTCCTGTGCCTCACGCTCGCGGCGTGCGGCTCTACGCGCACCACCGCCCAGGACGCGGCGGTGACCACGGTGGCGAACACGGTGGCGACCATGCAGGCGCACCCGCAGGCGGTCGAGCCGACCGCCGGCATTGCCGCCGCCGCCTCCACCGGCGCCGGGTCGAACCCGGTCGGCGACCCCAACGCCCACGCGCCGTCGCTCGCCGACGTGCGGCGCGAGCTGAAGATCCTCAACCTGTGTGGAGGCGCCACCAGCAGCGCGTTCGCGGCCCCGATCGTCAAGGGGGCCGGCCCCGGCTTCGTCCCGGACCCGGGCACCCAGCAGACCGAGGGCCAGCTTCCCATCCTGACGGCTCGGCTGAACGCTCTGGCCAAGGCGCTCGGCGTCACGATCTACGGGATCAGCGGCTACCGCACGCCGGCCCACAGCGTCGCCGTCGGCGGCTTCGCGGACGATCCGCACACGAAGGGCGAGGCCGAGGACATCGGTGTCAACAGCCTGCTGCGCTCGAGCGCGGCGGTGATCACCGAGGCCGAGCTCGCGCGCTTCGGGCTCTACCGGCCGTTTGATCCCTCCGATGACCCGAACAACTCAGAGGTGAACCACATCCAGCTGATCCCAACCGGAGGGCCGCTGTCCATCGGCCAGGCGACGAACGCGTTCAGCACCGACCCCAGGTGTCAGTGAGCCGGATCCTGCGGGAACAGGCGCAGGAACCGCCGCACCAATCGCCGACTTCCCTCAACCTGGGCCGCGCCTGACCGGACCGTGTGGCCCAGCTCGGCCCCGTGCCACAGCAGGGCGGCGAGCGTCCTCGGGTCGGTCTCGATCACCGCATCGGGCTGGGCGGCGGGCCCGCGCGCCACGATCAGCGCCCCGTCTGACACCGACGCCGAGAAGACGCTCTCGCCGAGCCTGAGCTCGTAGCCCGCCTCGAGGTCGGCGGCCGCGGCGCTCGAGAACAGCGTCCTCAGGGCGAGCGCAACCGAGTCGGCTCCGAACACCTCCTCGGCCGGCATCGGCACTCGGCTGCCCCAGCGGCCGAGCGTGAGGAGGACGGCCTCGAGCTCGCGGCCGCGCTCGGTCAGCTCGTAAACGCGCGAGGCGGCCGGCGGCGGGAGGCTGGCCCGCCGCAGGAGGCCGGCGCGCTCGAGCTCACGCAGCCGCTGGGAGAGGATGTCCGGTCCGATCCCCGGCAGGCCGGCCCGCAGGTCGGTGAAGCGCTTGGGCCCGAGCACGAGCTCGCGGACGACCAGCAGGGCCCACCGCTCGCCCACGACGTCGAGCGCGCGCGCGATCCCGCAGCGGTCGCCATACGTGCGCGGACCGGACGAATTGTTCATGCGACCGATTCTACCGATGATTTAGTTGGTTAATCCAAGTCTCTAGTACCGTTAGCCAACTATCAACGGAAGGATTGCGATGAGCGAACGCAACGGCTATGCACCGGGAGTTCCCTGCTGGGTCACGGCGGTCGAGCCCGATCCGGACCGCGCGGCGGCCTTCTACGCCGGGCTGCTGGGCTGGGAGAGCGAGGACCTGATGGGCCCGAGCCACCCCGCCAGCTACCACATGTGTCGCCTGCGCGGCCGCAAGGTGGCCGGGATCGTGTCCCAGCACGGCGCCCCGGCTCCGCCGGCGGCGGTGTGGACCACCCACATCTGGGTCGAGGACACGGACGACACCGTCGGCCGCGTGGAGCAGGCGGGCGGGAGCGTTGTCGGTCCCGCGTTCGACTCGCCCGCGGGCGGGCGGCTGGCCGTCCTGGCCGACCCCGCGGGAGCGGTGTTCTGCGTCTGGCAGCCGGACGATCATCGCGGCGCCGAGGTGGTCAACGAGCCCGGCGCATGGGCGATGAGCGTGCTCCAGACGCCGGACCCCGACCGGGCGGCCGAGTTCTACGGCTCGGTTTTCGGATGGAGGACCGAGAGCTTCGGCGGGATCACGCTGTGGCGGCTCCCCGGATACGTCGGCGGAGAGCCCCAGCAGCCGGTCTCGCGCGAGGTCATCGGCGGGATGCTCGCAGCGAGCGGGCAGCCCTCGTCCTGGGCCGTCGACTTCTGGGTCGAGGACTCGGATGCCGCGGCGGCGGCCGCGGGCGAGCTCGGCGGCCGGGTCCTCGCTCCGCCGCACGACACTCCGGGCTTTCGTCGCGCGGTCCTGGCCGACCCCGCCGGCGCCACCTTCTCCGTCAGCAAGCTGATGATGTGAGGCCGGGGTTCAGCCCTTCGGCGGCAGCTTGCGGCTGGTCACAACCGCGCGCCGAAGCCACGATTCGAGCTGGCGCTTGGTTCTGACGCCCTCGGGCGCAACCCGGATCCAACCGGTCATCGGGCGCCCGCGCATCTCGACCTGCTGGGTGTGCGGGCGCTCGAGTGCCGCATCGGCGCCGTCCGGTCCGACGCGGAGCATGAGCCCGCCTCGGTGCGACACGGCGACTGTCATGTTGCCCGCGAGCAGAAACGCCAGCCCGCCGAACATCGCCTTCTCGCTGACATCGCGCTCGCCGGCCAGCAGCTCGCGGACGCGGTGAGCGAGGTCCTCGTCGTAGGCCATCACCGAGGAAAGCTAGCGCGCGACTAACCCACCGCAGCCTGAGCGCTCACCCCTCCAGGTAGAGCCGGCCGAAGGCGTCCTCGGCGGCGTCGAGCTGGCGGCGTCCACTGCCCACGGCGGCGCGCCGGGTTGCCCGGTCGACCGCGAGGACGGTCCATCCCTGCCCATCCTCGTCGCTGAGGTGGACGAGGATCGTGTGCCGGTTGTGCTCCACGCGCGCGCGATGGTCGGGATTGCCGTCCTCGTGAAGAGCCCGCATCCGGTCCCCCGGGTCGGCGACGAACGAGGTCCAGCGCGAGCGGGGCGGACGAGGAAGCGTGGGCTTGTCGCTCATCACCGCGAGGCTAGCGGTCTACGATTCCAGGCCGATGAGGATCCACGCCATCCAGACCGGCACCGTCGTCGTCAGGCCGCGGCAGCGTCAGGGCGTCGGCCACGGCCAGCGCCGGGTTCTCAACACGATGCTCGACCGGGAGTGGACCGAGCCGCTCCCGATCCTCGCCTTCGCGATCGAGCACCCCGAGGGCGTGATCGTGGTCGACACGGGAGAGACGGCGCGGACAAGCGAGCCGGGCTATTTCCCGTGGTGGCATCCGTACTACCGCTTCAGCCTGCGGCTGTACGTCACCCCGGAGCAGGAGATAGGCCCGCAGCTGCGGCGCGTCGGGATCGAGCCCGCCGACGTGCGGCAGGTGATCCTCACGCATCTTCACACCGACCACGCGGGTGGCCTTCACCACTTCCCGGGCATCGAGGTGAGCGCATCCCGGACCGAGCTCGAGCTGGCCTCGGGCTTTCGCGGCCGCGCCCGCGGCTACCTGAACAACCGCTGGCCGAAGGACGTGCGGCTCAGGCCGGTCGACCTGCGAGAGAGCCCGTTCGGCCCGTTCCCCGCCAGCCTGCCGCTGACCGAGACCGGTGACGTCATCGCGGTCCCGCTCCACGGGCACACCCCGGGTCAGATCGGCGTCGTCGTGGTGGAGGACGACCGCGCTGTCCTGATCGCCGGGGACAGCTCATATACGCAGCAGCTGATGCTCGAGGGCGCGATCGACGGGGTCTCACCGGACCAAGATGTCGCCCGCACGACGATCGAGCGGATCCACGCCTTCGCGCGATCGCGGCCGACCGTCTACCTGGTCGCCCACGACCCGGCCAGCGCGGGGCGCCTCGAGCGACGCGAGCCGATGCCCGTGCCGGGCGACCCGGCCGCGCGGTCAGCCTGAAGCCGGGCTCAGAGTCGGCGAGTGCAGACGCGGCGCCGTCTCGCTCGGATCCCGGCCGGCGAGCCAGGTGACGGCCTGATCGAGCGCCGCCGGGTGGTCCAGCAGCGGCGTGCTCTCAAGCAGCGGCTCGAGTGCGGTGATGCCGAGCACGGCCAGCGTCTCGTCGCGCAGCACGCTCTCGGGCCAGAGCTCCGAATCGAGGTCGGCGAGGATCCGCTCGGCGTGCGCGAGCAGACGGCCCGCCACCTCCGGCGCGACGCCGGCCGCATACCTGGCCACGAACCAGAGGGCGAAGGCGGCAAGCGGCGCCACGCCCGGCCGCCGCATCAGCTCGACGGTCGTGGCGAGGTCGGGCTGCCTGATCGTGCCGTCCTGCGCGGTCTGGGCCAGCAGCCGCGTGGCGACGGCGCTCGCGAACATGAACTCGTGCTTGGCCTGCTCGGCGTGCTCGGCGCTCAGCGCCGCGTGCTCGCAGGCCGACTCGTAGCGCCCGTCGACGTAGGCGTCGAGAGCGAGGAAGTAATGGATCCAGCCCAGCCCCTTGTGACTCGTCTCCGGCGTGATCAGGGCCAGAAGCTCGGGCCGCAGGCGCCGCATCTCCTCGATGTCGTGAGCGTTCAGCGCCTGCCCGAACAGGTTGCCGGTCGCGGTCACGACCGCCTCCTGATCGCCCACCTCGGCCGCGCGCGCGGCGAGCCGGCGGTGCCATGCCTTGGCGTTGGGCGTGTAGTCGAGGAACGCGACCGCGCGCATCAGTGCGATCTCCTTCGCCGGCTCGATCGGGAAGCGCTGGAGCAGCCGCTCGACGAGCTCCTGGCTCTCGTAGCGGAGCATGCCCGCGGTCCACAGCGGCCGGAGCCCAAGCGCGAGCGCGGTCGCCGAGTCCGAATCCTCGGCATCGATCGCGCCCTCGAGCGCGCCGCGCAGGTTGGCGTGGTCGGCAAGCAGCGGTGCGGCGAGCTCACCGGGCGAGCCCCCCTCGTCGAAGCCCTGGCTGGCCGATTCGACCTCGCCGGCGAAGTAGCGCCGGTGGCGGGCCCGCGCATCCGCCTCCTCGCCGGCACCCAGCAGCTCTTCGAGCGCGAAGGCCCGCACGAGCTCGAGCAGCTCGAACCGACCCTCGGCGAGCTGCCGGCGGACGAGGCTGGCCTCGAGCAGCTCGTCGAGCTGCCCGCGCACCGGCGCGTCGTACACGGCCTCGAGCGCCGCCGCGGTGAAGCCGCCGAGGAAGACGGCCGATGCCCGCAAAAGCCCCTGTGCGCCCGGCCCGAGCAGGTCGTAACTCCAGCGGATCGTCCCCTGGAGAGTCTGCTGACGGTCGGGGAGGTCGCGCAGAGCGTGTTCGCCGATCGTCAGCGGCGCGCTCAGCTGCTCGGCGATCTGCGCCGGCGTCAGCGACTGCGAGCGTGAAGCTGCGAGCTCGATCGCCAGCGGCAGGCCATCGAGCGCGCGGCAGATCCCGGCGACGTCCTCGGTCACCGCCGGATCGACCTGGAGCTTGCGGTTCGAGGCCAGTGCGCATTGGAGGAACAGCTGCACCGCGGGGCTCTCCGAGGCCTCCTCCGCGCTTCCCTCGCTGGGCAGACCGAGCGGCTCCACCTCGAAGACGTGCTCGCCGCGGATGTGCAGCGCCGTGCGGCTCGAGACGAGGACGCGAATCCGCGGGGTCAGCGACAGGAGCTCGGCGGTCAGCGCGGCCGCCGGCATCAGGTGTTCGAAGTTGTCGACGATCATCAGCAGCTCGCGCTCGCGGAGGTAGCTCATCAATCCGTCCGCGCTCGGACCCTCGCTGTTATCGCGCTGGGCCAGCGCGCTCGCGATCTCACCTGCGACCAGCGCCGGGTCTGTCAGCTGCTCGAGGCGGACGAACACGGCGCCGTCGACGTACTCGGTCTCGTGCCGCCGGCCGAGCTCGAGCAGCAGCCGCGTCTTGCCGACCCCGCCAGGCCCGGTCAGCGTGACGAGCTGGACGTCGGGGTCGGCCATCAGGCCGGCCAGCTCGGCGAGCTCCCGATCCCGCCCGACGAGCCGCGTCAGCGAACGGGGCAGGTTCGACCCCGCCCGCACGGGAACAACCGGAAGCTGGGGCTGCTCGTGAACAAGGAGCGTCGGGTCGCGGTCGAGAATCCGCTGTTGGAGCCGCGCGAGAGGCTCTCCCGGCTCAAGCCCGAGCTCGGCCGCGAACAGCCGTCGCGCACGTCCGTACGCTTCGAGTGCGTCGGCCTGGCGGCCGGCACGGTACAGCGCCAGCATCAGCTGTCCCCACAGCCGTTCCTCGAAGCCGTGCTCGGCGAGGAGCTGCTCTAGCTCCGGTACGAGCTCGCCCGCGGCACCACCGGTCAGGCGGGCGTCGAGGCGCAGGATGATCGCCTGCAGGCGCTTCTCGTCGAGCGCCCGGCGCCACTGGCCAACGCTCCCCTCAGCCGCGACGTCGGAAAGCGGGTCGCCGCGGAACAGGCCAAGCGCCTCGGTTAGCAGCGACTCCGCGCGCTCCGAATCGGCGCGCGCCCGCTCCACGAGCTCATCGAAACGCCACACGTCAAGCTCAAAGCCCCCCGGCTCGAGAGAGTAGCCCGCCGACCCGAGGACGAGCAGGCCGCCGAGTAACCCGCGCAGCTTCGAGAGGTGGACGTGCAATGCCGACACCGCGCTGGCCGGCGGGTGCTCGCCCCAGAGCTCGTCGATCAGGCGATCGCGTGAGATCGCCACCCCGCCGCCCATCAACAGCAGCGCCAGCAGCGAGCGCGGATGCCCGCCGGGCACAGGCGCGAACTCCCCATCCCGCTCGAGCACCAGCGGGCCAAGCACCCCGAAACGACAAGTCCCTCCGGCCACCCTGGCAGAGAGTATCCGGCCACCAAAGGTACGGCAAGAGCAGGGCTTTGGCGGTCCTTTGGCGTGCCTTAGGCGGCCCCGCTCAAGCTGCACCGCATCAGTCCACCTTCCGTTGGAGAGGAAAACCAAGTGGGAGTCTTGAGCAGAGTGCGCCACCCGGCCGGGTCAGTTCCGAAGGAACTGCTCGAGCACGGGCTCGTCGGGCGCGGAACCGTGGTCAGCGTTCAGCGGACCTCGGTCAGCACCGGCGAGGGCTCCGACCTCGCACACGTGTGCGTATTCACCGTCCGGGTCTCGCTCGGTAAGGCCGCGCCGTTCACAGCGACCTGCCGGCAGGCCGTGCGGGCGAGGGTGCTACCCGAGCTGATGCGGTCGGGCGCAACCGTCGCGGTGCGGATCGACCCACGCGATCACAGCTACATCGCCCTGTCGCTGGGTGAGCGACCCCCCTCGGAGACGGCGCAGAGTCAGACGAACGAGAGAGCAGCCTGAGCGAAGGCGACACCAACTGCCGGGGCGGAGGCGGCCGCGGCACAGGCAGTAAGACAACAAACCAAGTCATCAAGGAGACAAACAATGGTCGTAATGACGAACAGCTGGCGTATGTGGGGCATCGGCATGGCAGTGTCGATCGGACTGTTCGCGGTGATCTACTTCACCGTCATCAAGCCGGACAACAACGCCGCCAACCAGGCGCTCAAGTCGGGCCTGCAGCAGTCGCAGCAGGTGCTGGGCCAGGCTCAGAAGCAGGTCGACAGCGCCACCAAGCAGACCGGCGGCGCGAGCAGCCAGGCGAGCGGGATCGCGAGCCAGGCCGACAAGCAGCTCTCGACCGCGCAGAAGCTGACCGCCTGCGTCTCGGCGGCCGGCACCGACGTGTCGAAGATCCAGATCTGCCAGTCGAAGTTCGGGCACTGAGCCCACGTTTGAACACTGCGGCCCGCGAGGCATCGGATGCCGAGCGGGCCGCCGGTGGTTAACCGGCGGGCTCGGATGCGATAGACGCCCATCCGACCGACGGTACCCTTCGCGCCGTGACGCCGCCCGACCGCTCGCGCCTGCGCTACAAGTTCGCGCACGCTGTGCGCCACCCCGAGCAGATCGTGCCGTACGCGCGCCGCCGAGCCCGAGGCGCGCGGCTGGGGCTTGGCAGCACCGATCACGTCAGCTATTACCGCGCCGTGATGCGGGCCAATACGGCCAGGGGCGTCGAGCTGGCCGTCGGGAGCCCCACGCACGAGGCGTGGCTATGGGCGGGGCGGATGCAGTTCGAGTTCCTCAGCGATCACGGTCTCCAGCCAGGGATGAGGATGCTCGAGATTGGATGCGGAAACCTCCGCGCGGGGAGGTTGTTCATCGACTACCTGGAGGCCGGCAATTATCACGGCGTCGACATCTCGCCCGAGATCCTGCTCGCGGCGCTGGACACGATCGCCGAGTTCGGCCTTCAGTCCAAGCGCCCCTCGTTGACTCTCGTTCGGGACCTGCGGCTGGAGTTTCTCCCCGATGCCGCCTTCGATGTCGTGCACGCCCACAGCGTGTTCTCGCACTCACCGATCGAGGTGATCGACGAGTGCCTGGCCAACGTCGGGCGCGTCCTCGCTCCCGGCGGATTCTTCGACTTCACGGTCCACCTGACCGAGGGGGCTGAGCATCACCTGCTGCGCGAGGACTTCTACTACCGGCAGTCAGACGCTCGGCACGCTCGCCACCCGCTACGGGCTCGAACTGGCGCCGGTGCGGGACTGGGACGGGCTCCACAGGCAGTCGAGGCTGAGAGCGACGCACCGCACCCCGACCTCATCGGCCGTGTGAGGGGCGCCGCGAGTCAGACAGACGGGGCCCTGGGTTCGTTTTTTGTGGCGGCGGGGGGTGAGTTTGAGCTGGTCGCGGGGGTGGAGGGGGTGGTTGCGCGTGATCTTCGGTTCGCTGATCGGCGGGTGAGATTGCGGTTCGCGGGCACGCGCCTGGCCGACGCGCTGCTCCCGGCGCTGGCCGAGCGCGAGGATCAACGAGCACGACCGACCCGCGGACGTGTCGATCTCGCTCTGGGAGCGCGATCTCTCCCCCCAGACCCCGGTCCCGTTCCCGTGGACGATCGAGGAGATCGGCCCCGGCGGACTGATCCGCAGCCCAGACCAGGACCGCGTGCTCGCGATCCACGAAACCGCCTCCGGCGCCGTGACCCTCGTTCACCGCGACCAGAACACCGTCCTGTACCGCGTCCCCTCCGAACCGGTGATCCCATGGTGGGAACGCGCCGCACCCCTGCGCCCCGCCCTCTACTGGGCCCTCAGCGACCAACACCACCACCTCGTCCACGCCGGCGCCGTCGGCGATCACCGCGGCGGCGTGCTCCTCGCCGGCGCCAGCGGATCAGGCAAAACCACCGTCGCGCTCGCCGCCCTCCAACACGGCCTCGGCTACCTCGCCGACGACTACATCCTCCTCAACACCACCCAAACCCCCACCGCCCACGCCATCTACAGCACAGCGAAGATGGACGACGGGCACCGCGCTCGGTTTTCCGCCCTCGCGCCGATGCTCCGCCACCCACCCCCGGAGGCCGCCGATGAGAAGGCGGTGTTGGATGTGGCGCGGCTGATGCCCGACGCGGTGCGCGAGTCGCTGCCGATCCGCGCCGTGCTCGTGCCACGCATCCACGGCGGACACGCCCGACTGCACCCAATCAGCCCCACCGAAGCGCTCCTCGCCCTCGCCCCCAGCACCGTCTTTCAACTCCCCTTCAACGACGGCGCGATCCTCTCATCCCTCGCAAACCTCGTCCGCACCACCCCCTGCTTCGCGCTCGACGTCGGCGACCACAGCACCGAACTAGCCCACGCGATCGAACAAGCCCTGGAGCAAACATGACCGACGAACTCGTCTCGATCGTGATCGCCGCCCACAACGAAGAAGCCTTCATCGACCAAGCCCTGCAAAGCGTCCACGCCCAAACCTACAAACCGATCGAAGTGATCGTCGTCGACGACGGCTCCCAAGACCGCACCGCCCAAATCGCCGCCACCCACAACGTCCACCTCATCCAACAACCCCACCTCGGACCCTCCGCCGCCCGCAACACCGGCCTACGCAACGCCCACGGCCAATACTGGACGATCTTCGACGCCGACGACCTCATGCCCCCACACCGCATCGAAAAACAAATCACCCACCTCCAACAACACCCCCACCACCAAATCGTCCTCGGCCTCACCACCGCCTTCGTAAACCCAGGCGAACCACGACCACCCCACTACAACCCCACCTGGGACAACGGACCATTCCCCGCCTGCGCGGGAACCCTGCTCGCGCGACGCGAGGTGCTCGAAGTGGTCGGCGACTACGACGAGACGATCGCCCTCGCCTACGACGTGGAATGGCTGGCTCGCGCCAAGGACGCCGGCGTACCCGCTGGACACGTGGACGAGGTCTGTCTGCACTATCGCATTCATCGCGGCAACACCTCCGCCGAGAAGCCCGCCGTCCACCAGGCGATGCTGAAGCTGCTCCGCGAGTCCATCCACAGACAGGCGTCCGCCGGATGGTCGGGCGCGACTCGCCGCCAGTAGACTCGCGGCCGAGATGGGGGCAAGACTGACGATCAATGTCACGCATGTGGTCCACGAGACCATCGACGGGGAGGCCATCCTGATCCACCTCGGAACGGGGACCTACTACAGCCTCGACGGCGTCGGGGCCGAGCTGTGGGGGCTGCTGAGCAACGGCACGGACAGGGACGACGCACTCGCGGCCTCCCTCGTGCGCTACGAGGGAGAGCCGGGCGAGATCGAGGCGGGTGTCTCGAAGCTGGTTCGGGATCTGCTCGATGCGGGTCTTCTGGTGGAGGACGGCGCATCGAACGGTTCGGCGTCGGGGCTGCCGGAGGGGCGGGTCCCGTTTACGACCCCGGTCCTCCACACCTACACCGACATGCAGGAGTTCATGCTCGTCGACCCGCTGCACGAGGTCGACGAGGCCGTTGGCTGGCCCCATGCCAAGTCTGGTTGAAGGCGGTCTGGGTTCGTTTTTTGTGGCGGCGGGGGGTGAGTTTGAGCTGGTCGCGGGGGTGGAGGGGGTGGTTGCGCGTGATCTTCGGTTCGCTGATCGGCGGGTGAGATTGCGGTTCGCGGGCACGCGCCTGGCCGACGCGCTGCTCCCGGCGCTGGCCGAGCGCGAGGACAACGAGCACGACCGACCCGCGGACGTGTCGATCTCGCTCTGGGAGCGCGATCTCTCCCCCGAGACCCCGGTCCCGTTCCCGTGGACGATCGAGGAGATCGGCCCCGGCGGACTGATCCGCAGCCCAGACCAGGACCGCGTGCTCGCGATCCACGAAACCGCCTCCGGCGCCGTGACCCTCGTTCACCGCGACCAGAACACCGTCCTGTACCGCGTCCCCTCCGAACCGGTGATCCCATGGTGGGAACGCGCCGCACCCCTGCGCCCCGCCCTCTACTGGGCCCTCAGCGACCAACACCACCACCTCGTCCACGCCGGCGCCGTCGGCGATCACCGCGGCGGCGTGCTCCTCGCCGGCGCCAGCGGATCAGGCAAAACCACCGTCGCGCTCGCCGCCCTCCAACACGGCCTCGGCTACCTCGCCGACGACTACATCCTCCTCAACACCACCCAAACCCCCACCGCCCACGCCATCTACAGCAGCCTCAGCATCAGACCAGAGCCTGACGCGACCGAGAAGGCGGTGTTGGATGTGGCGCGGCTGATGCCCGACGCGGTGCGCGAGTCGCTGCCGATCCGCGCCGTGCTCGTGCCACGCATCCACGGCGGACACGCCCGACTGCACCCAATCAGCCCCACCGAAGCGCTCCTCGCCCTCGCCCCCAGCACCGTCTTTCAACTCCCCTTCAACGACGGCGCGATCCTCTCATCCCTCGCAAACCTCGTCCGCACCACCCCCTGCTTCGCGCTCGACGTCGGCGACCACAGCACCGAACTAGCCCACGCGATCGAACAAGCCCTGGAGCAAACATGACCGACGAACTCGTCTCGATCGTGATCGCCGCCCACAACGAAGAAGCCTTCATCGACCAAGCCCTGCAAAGCGTCCACGCCCAAACCTACAAACCGATCGAAGTGATCGTGGTCGACGACGGCTCCCAAGACCGCACCGCCGAAATCGCCGCCACCCACAACGTCCACCTCATCCAACAACCCCACCTCGGACCCTCCGCCGCCCGCAACACCGGCCTACGCAACGCCCACGGCCAATACTGGACGATCTTCGACGCCGACGACCTCATGCCCCCACACCGCATCGAAAAACAAATCACCCACCTCCAACAACACCCCCACCACCAAATCGTCCTCGGCCTCACCACCGCCTTCGTAAACCCAGGCGAACCACGACCACCCCACTACAACCCCACCTGGGACAACGGACCATTCCATGGCCACCCGGGTACGACGTTCGGACGCCGCGGCGCCTTCGAGACGGTCGGCCTCTTCGACGAGCGACTGCGCCTCGGCGAAGATCTTGACTGGCAGGCGAGGGCGAAGGACGCCGGCATCACGACCGGGCGGATCGACGAGCTGTGCCTCTACTACCGGGTCCACGGATCCAACACGTCGGCCGACACGCAGGCCAACCGGCGGGCGACGCTGGCGCTGCTGCGCGACTCCGTGCAACGGCAGCGGCGAGGAGGTAGCGGTGTCGCGTGAGCTGACTGTCGGCGTGGCCGTTCCGGTGTACAACGGCGAGCGCTTTCTGGCCCAGACCCTTCGGAGCATCCTTGACCAGAGCTTCCCCGTCCGAGACGTGGTCGTCCTCGACGACGGATCCGAGGATGCCAGCACGGACGTGGCGGACGCGATCGGGCCGCCGGTCCGCGTGGTGCGTCAGCCGCATGCGGGCATCGGCGCTGCCCGCAGCCACGCGATGCGCCTCGTCGCGGGCGACTGCCTGGTCCCCCTCGACGCCGACGACCTGCTGCCCGAACGCAGCCTCGAACCGCGAATCGCGATCCTCGAGAGCCGCCCGGAGATCGACATCGTGTTCGGTCAGGTCTGCAACTTCACCCAATGCGAGGACGGCCGGCCGGTGCCGCTGGAGACACTCAGGCCGGGGCACGTGCCCAACGCGATGCTCATCCGCCGCTCGGCCTACGAGCGGGTCGGTCCGTTCGCGAGCGGTCTCCGCATCGCGGAGACCCTCGACTGGCTGCTCCGCGCGCGCGAACTCGGCCTCGGCGAAGCGACGATCGCCGACCACGTGCTGTGGCGCCGTGTACACGGAGCGAACAACTCACTCACCCAACGCGGCGCGATGCACGAGTTCCCCCGCGCCCTGAAAGCCTCGCTCGACCGCCGGCGGGCGAGTGGGCACTGAGACGATGATCGCGACTCACGCCGACAGCATCCCGCGCGTCGTCCCGCCCGATCTACCGTGGGGCGCGGAGCCGGATCAGCGGACGGTCTGGCCCACGCCCCTTCAGCAGGACCTACTCCGAGCCGCGCTGCTCGAGGACAGCCGCGCGCTGGGTGCGTGGGCACGGATCCGGCCGACTCTGGAACCGGCGACGATGGATCACTCGATCCAGGCGTTTCTTCCCCAGCTGCGCCGCAACCTGCTGCGGCTCGGCGTCGAGGATCCGCTGCTCGAGCTGTTCAAGGGCGTGCATCGCTACAACTGGGCTCGCAATCAGCTGCTGATGGCCGAGGTGCTGCCGGTGGTCGCAGCGCTCGAACGCGACGGCATTCCGACCATCCTGCTCAAGGGGGCGGCGCTCGTGGCCAACGAACGCCATGACGCCGGCGCGCGCCAGATGAGCGACATCGACGTGCTCGTTCCGACCGACTCGCTCGGTGCGGCGTGCGCCGTGCTGCAGGACAGCGGGATGGCACCGGTGGAGGACATTCCGCTCTGGTACGTGACCGATTACGCGCCCCAGTTCAAACACAGCTGCAATTTCCGCAACCGGGCCGAGGGCCAGCTCGACCTGCACTGGCACGCGCTCAAGTGGTCGTGCCATCGCGACGCCGATGCCGAGTTCTGGGCCGCGGCACAACCGGTGCGACTGGGCGAGGTGAGCTCGCGCGCGCTGTGCCCGGCCGACGAGCTTCTGATCGTGATCCTCCATGGGCTGCGTTGGAGCCCGACGCCGAGCTACCGGTGGATCCTCGATGCCGCGCTCCTCGTCCGCAGCGAGCCTGAAGCGATCGACTACGACCGGGTCCTGGCGCAGGCACGCAGGCACCGCGTGACCCATGCGACGCGCTCGGGACTGCTGATGCTTCGCCGAGTGGCCGAGCTCGACGTCCCCGACGAAGCCCTCCGCGCGTTGGCACAAGCGGCCCCGCTGCAGCGCCTCGAGCTGACGGCACAGGCGACGCAACCGCGCTGGCGTCGTCGGGTCGGCCGCGCCGCCAGCCTGCACCTGCAGTACCTCCGGCGCGAGCTGGCCCCGGGGCTGCCGGTATCACCGAGAGATCATCTGCGCCTCGCCGCGGAGCGGCTTGGGTACGAGCGCCCGCGGCGGGTCGCAGACGTGCGGGTGCACGGTGCACCTGGGCCGGGCCGCCCGTTCGCCGAGCACGGCGCTCCGCTCGGAGTCGGCGAGTGCACGCCGCCCGCGCTGCCGTGGGGCACGGCGATCGACTTCGGAGATCCCGAGCTCGTCCGCGCCCACTGTCGCTATGGCATGTGGCTACCGGCCGACGGGTCATCCTGGATCGCCGGCCGCGAGGCGGCCCTGCGCATCGCCCTGCCGGAGATGCCGAGCTATCCGCTCGTCCTGGAGCTGGCGGCAGGCGGCGTCAGCCCCGCCACACACCGCCAACGCTTGGAGGTCCGCGTCGGTGGCGAGCTCGTCGGAGGCGTGGAACTCGGGCCGAGGAGGCCGAGCGTCGAGGCGGAGCGGTTCGTCCTGCCGGCGCGGCTCGTGCGGGGACGCCGCCACCTCGAGATCGAGCTTTGCACGGCGGACCCGATCGTGCCGGCTCGCCTTGGTATCAACGACGACGCGCGGCCGCTCGGGGTGCTCATCCGCAACCTGACGCTTCGGCAGCCTGGGCTCTGTCCGCTCGCCGAGAGCATCGAGTTCGGTGTCGGAGGCGGGGAGCAGCCGATCCTGGCCGGAGGCTGGGCCGAACAGGAGCCGGGCGGACGCTGGACGGAGGGACCGGAGGCGCGAGTCGTCCTCCGCACCACGGAGCCGGCGTCGATCGTCGAATGGACCGCGGAGGCGGTGGCACCGCTGCGCGTGGAGGTCGCGGCGAACGGCACCCGACTCGGGACGATCGACTACAACCAGCCAATTACGCCGGCCCGCCTACCGCTCGCCGCCTCGGCCCGGTCCACGGACCTGTTGCTCTCGTGGCGAATTCGCGAGCCGCTTTCGCCCCGGCAACTCGGACGCTCGGATGATGACCGGATGCTCGGGCTGTTCTTCGACAGCCTGCGGCTCATCTAGGGGGCTGGTGGACACCGGGACACAGATCACGAGGCAAGCCGAGCGGACCGAGGGCGTATTCGTCGTCGCACGGCGCTGGGACCAGCTCGGTGCGCGTCTCAGCGCGATTGCCAACGCGCGGTCACTGGCCCGGATGCTCGACATCGAGTTCCGCTTCGTCTGGCCGCGCGGACACGACCGGGCGGTCAACCAGCCCCTGGAGCTCTTCGCTCCGGAGTTCCTCGCCGCGTTCGAGCTCGAGCCCCACGAGGTGGACGAGTTCACCGTGCTGCCGTACCGCCAACTCCTCGCGCTCGCAGGCGCCGACCGCCGACGCAACCTTGACGCGGCCGGTGCACGAACGATGATCGAGGTCGACGAGATCTTCGAGGTCGTCCACGGTCCAGGTGAGGCGACGGAGCCCGCGACAGATCGGTACCGCGACGCCTTCCGCTCCCTTGACTGGAGCGACGCCGGTCGGGAGCTGGTGGAGTTCTCCAATCACTGGCCGAGCGACGGGCCGATCTCGGCCGTGCACGTGAGGGCGGGCGACATCGTCGACGGAGCGTGGCGGCACGTCGTCGCTCATGAGAAGTATGCGCCCACCCCGTTCGTCCATCACTCGATTGAGCGGCTCTCGCGAGACGGCGATAGACCGGTGCTGGTCCTGTCCGACAACACTCGCTACCTGTCCTGGTTGAAGGACCGCTTCGCGTGCGTGATCACCACCGACGAGGTCGTTCCCGGCTACGGGAGGCTGACCGCGGTGCAGCGCGCGCTCGCCGACATTCTGCTGCTCTCGCGCTGCGATCAGATCGTGGGGCCACCGAGCAGCGCCTTCAGCCGGCTGGCCGCCAACCTGAGCGGCCGCCGGGTGCTCCGCGTCGACAGCCTGGCTCCGGAGCTGCGCGCGTCGGAGATCCTTCGAGCCGGCATCGAGCAGCACCGCCGCTCACCGGATCGGTCCGCGTTCTGGCCGGGCCTGGTCGCCCGCGACACATGCTGGTACATCGACGTGTTCGCCGATCGCATGCCCCTGGACGACCGGCTCGATCTGGCCGGCTTCGCCGCCGAACTGGATCCAGATTTCGTCGGTGCCCAGGCCCGCGTCGCCCGCGCGGCCACGCTTGCGGGGGACTGGCGTCGCGCCCGCACCGCAGCGGCTCGGGCGCTGCTGCTCGCCGATCGAGCGGAGCGCTACGACGATCCCCTCGTCGAGGCCACCGCCACCGATATTGCCGCCGGATGCCTCGCTGCGGTGCACGGCGAGCCGGTGAGCGTCGGCGAGCTGTCCGGCGAGCTGTCCGGCTGCCGAGCGCTGAAGCCGTTCTGGTTCGACCTCGAGCGGACGTTGGAGGCCCTCGGCGTCCTCGTCTCGGTCGTCGAGCGGCTCGCGCGCGAGCCACCGCGGGTCCGCCGGCGGGCGGCGCGAGCGCTCGCGGAAACTCGAGCCCACCCGATCCAGATGCAGCTGCTGAGGCCCAGCGGGTTCTTGCAGCATCGGATCTCGCCCACGTTCGACCCGCTGGCCCGCGACCTCGACCACCTCGCCCTGCTCGCCTACGACGCCGTGCGCGACGCCGGGGTGCGGATGGACCCGCCGCGCCTCGCGCGTGCGGGTGGCGGATGAACATGCCGGCCGAGGAGGGATCCGGTGCTGGTCATCTGTAACGGCATGCCGCGAAGCGCATCGACGTGGTCGTTCGCCGTCGTCCTTGAGCTTCTGCGCCGTTGTGACCCAGGTGCCCTGATCCACTCGGGCTACGACGAGAACATCGAGCGCTTCTTGGACTCGATGGCCCCCGGCGCCAACCACGCGGTCGTCAAGTGCCACCAGCTGGACGATCGCGGCCGTGCGCTGAGCGCGTCGGGATCGGCGAGATTGATCTATACGTGGCGGGACCCCGCCGACGCAGTCGTCTCATGCATGCGGATGTTCTCTCACGACTTTGACACGGCGCTGCGGGCGGTGTCGGCGTCGCTCGAGCTCTACCGGTTCCACCTGCGCGGGGGCGCTGCGCTGGTCATCCCCTACGATCAGCTGCTGGCCGAACCCGAGGCGACGGTGAGCAGGATCGCGAGCTTGCTCAGCCTCGGCCCCAGCCGGCAGATCGTCTCGGCGGTCGTGGAGGCAACATCGATCGAACGCATGCGCGAGCGAGCCGACGCGCTCGTGCCCGAGCGGCTCGTGCCGGTGGCACCCGGGATCGACCACGACCCGGTGTCGCTGCTCCACCTCAATCACATCAGGGACGGGAGCTCGGGCTACGGGCCACGAGCTCTGAGCCCCGAGCAACTGGCCCGAGTTGAGGCTGCGCGCGCGTCTCACCGCGCGAGCGGTTCCAGCCAGGCTTCCGGAATGAAGGACGGGACCGGCTCAGGGTAGTCAGGGAACAGCTCGCGCGCCGGCGCGGCGACCGCGTGCCCGCTCACGTGTGCGTGCAGGTCGGAGAAGGCGTCGAGCGCCCTGACCGTGCAGAGGACCTGGAGCGCTGCAGCGTTGGGCGGATCCAGGGTCAGGGCGCCGTCGGCGAGCAGCGCGTCGGCGTGGTCGAGCATCTGCGGCAGGGTCTGAACCGCACGCCGGGCGGCGTCCTCGTCGGCTCCGATCGCCCACGCGTAGTAGCGGGCAACCGGGCCGCTCGTGCGCGCCGCCACGGCCGGCGCTGGCATCTTCGACTGCTCGGCCAGCCAGCGCCGCAGCTGACCGTCACCGATCAGGCCCCAGCGCAGGATCGTCCGGGGTACGTTCTGAAGCTCCTCATCGCCCCACCGCTCGGCCTCATCGGCACGCGCCCGCGCCGTCGGGTCGCGCGGGAACAGCGAGGGCTCCGGCACAAGACGCTCGAGCGCCAGCGCGATCTGGCGCGAGCCCTGGACGCGCTGCCCATTCAGCTTGAGTGCGGGCACGGTCCCGCCGCGGAATCCGACCAGTCGCAGGTGGATGCGCTGCATGCCAGGCAGCACATTGGCTGAATCGGCGTCAACCCCCTTTAGCTCGAGCATCCGCACAACCGCCTGCGAGGGATGCGAGAGCGGGAACCAGTACAGCCTTGCGTTCATCGCAGGACCGGCGCCCGGCCGAGCTCGATCACACGCACCGGCTCGGCCTCCTCCTTGCCCTTCAGCGAGAGGTGCTTTGCGGTCGCCCCGATCTCCGCCTCGCGCAGGCGCCCGAACAGGCGCTCTGAGACAACGATCTGCCCAGCGTCGGCCGACGACTGAAGCCGGGCTGCCGTGTTGACAACGTCCCCGAGGGCGGTGAAATCCTTGACCTCGCCGGAGCCCACGTTGCCGACGTAAGCGGAACCCAGGTCGAGGCCGACGCCGAGGGGCAGCCACGGCTCCTCGCCGTCTTCGAAGCCGACCGCGATGAGGAGGGCCCTCGCGTCTCGGAGCATCACGTCCTCCCATCCATCTTGGAGCAGGGCCGGAAGGTACAGGGCCATCACTTCATCACCCACGAGCTTGTCGATGATCGCGGAGCGGCTGAGGACGTGCGTGACGGCGGCATAGAACCGGTTCATCAGGTCGGCCACCTGCTTGGGCGCCATCCGCTCGGACATCGCGGTGAAGCCGCGCACATCGGCGAACAGCACGCCGATCTCCATCTCGACGCCACCGAGCGGCGCCTTCTCGAAGCAGGTGTTGCACAGCGACGGGTTCTTGCGCGAGGGCCCGAAGCCGACGCGACGCATGATCCGTCCGCCGAACCCGCCGTAGGGGGCGTGGCACAGCCGGCACCGCGGCTCGCTCGGGAGGCGCTTCATCACGGCCGCGAACGCGCGCGGTAGGTGGCTGTCCATCAGTTCGAAGAACGCCACATCCGACGCTTCGCCATGCAGCTCGAGTGCCCGCTTGCTCGCCATGTCGGATCCCGGAGCCGTGATCCTACCGCGGGACCCGGGGCCCGGCTCAGCGAACGCCGGTCGGTGAGGCGGTGGGGTGTGGCGCCAGAGGCCCGCTCGCGCGGGCAGCGCCGGGGCGCATATGCTTGCCCAACATGAACCTGGCGCAGATCCTGGCGGATTCGGCCCAGCGAGACCCGGCGCACGCGGCGCTCAAGCTGGACGACATGGAAGTCTCCTACGGGGAGCTCGCTCAGGCCGCCGCGTTGGTGGCCGGGCTGCTGCGGTCGAAGTCGCTCGCGCCCGGGGACCGCGTCGGGGTGATGCTCCCAAACGTCCCCTACTTCGCGGCCTGCTACTACGGGATCCTCCAGGCCGGCGGTGTCGTGGTGCCGATGAACGTGCTGCTGAAGGAGCGCGAGGTGGCGTTCTACCTCGGTGACTCGGGGGCCAAGCTGCTGTTCGCCTGGCACGGCTTCCAGGACGAGGTCCACGGCGGAGCGGAGCAGGCCGGCAGCGAGTGCGTCGTCGTCAGCCCCGGCGAGTTCGAGGAACTGCTCGCCGAGCAACCGCCGGCCGGAGGGCTGGCCGAGCGCGAGGACAGCGAGACGGCGGTGATCCTGTACACGTCAGGGACCACCGGGACCCCCAAGGGCGCCGAGCTGACACACGCAAACCTCAGGCGAAACTGCGCGATCTCTGCCGACCTGTTCGACCTCGGTGCCGACGCGGTGACGCTGGGAGCGCTGCCCCTGTTCCACTCCTTTGGACAGACGTGCGGGCTGAACGCCACGATCATGTCCGGCGGACTGCTGACCCTGATCCCCCGCTTCGATCCGGTCAAGGCGTTCGAGATCATCCAGCGCGATCGGGTGAACCTGTTCGAGGGCGTGCCGACGATGTACGGCGCGATGCTCCATGTCCCAGAGCGGGATCGATCCGACACCTCCACCCTGCGGCTCTGCGTGTCGGGCGGATCCGCGATGCCGGTGGAGCTGATGCGTGGCTTCGAGGGCACGTTCGGCTGCAAGATCGTCGAGGGCTACGGCCTCTCGGAGACGTCGCCGGTCGCGTCCTTCAACCATCCCGACCGCGAGCGCAAGCCGGGCTCGATCGGAACGCCGGTCGAGGGTGTCGAGATGAAGGTCGTGGACGAGGCCGACGGTGACGTCGCACAGGGTGAGGTCGGGGAGATCGTGATCCGCGGCCACAACGTGATGAAGGGCTACTGGGAACGCCCAGACGCCACCGATGACGCGATCAGGGACGGCTGGTTCCACAGCGGCGACATGGCGCGGATCGACGAGGACGGCTACTTCTTCATCGTCGACCGCAAAAAGGACATGATCATCCGCGGTGGCTACAACATCTACCCGCGGGAGGTCGAGGAGGTGCTCTACGAGCACCCCTCGGTGCGCGAAGCTGCCGTTGTCGGCGTCCCCGACGAGGACCTTGGCGAAGAGGTTGGGGCGGCGGTCGCACTCAAGGACGGCGCGGAGGCGACCGCGGACGAGCTGCGCGAGTTCGTCAAGAGCCAGGTCGCGGCCTACAAGTATCCGCGCCAGATCTGGTTCCTCGACGACCTGCCCAAGGGACCGACCGGCAAGGTGCTCAAGCGTGAGATCACGCCACCCGGGTAGGGGTCGCTGGTAATGGTTCTGGTCGTGGGTGCAACGGGGATGTTCGGAAGCCGAGTGCTCCGGGCGACGGCGGCACGGGGCGCGCCGGTGCGGGCGTTGGTCCACTCGGATGCGAGCGCGCAGGCGCTCCGTGACGCCGGCGTCGAGGTGGCCGTCGGTGATCTCGACGAGCCGAGCAGCCTTACGGCCGCGTTCGACGGAGTCGATGTCGTCTTCCTGGTCTCGCCGATGGACGATCGGATTGCGGTCCGCGAAGGCAACGCACTGCGCGCGGCCCAGCGGGCCGGCACGCGGAGGATCGTGAAGCTGTACGGAGCGGTGCGCCACCGCGGAGATCCTCTCGACCGGCTTCACGCTGCGAGCATCGAGGCGATCAAGGCTTCGGGCCTGAGCTGGTCGCTCGTCTCGCCGAACTCGGTGATGGAGACCAGCCTGCTCTCGCAGACCGACGCGATCAAGCAGGCTGGCGCCCTGTTCGGATGCGCCGGGGACGGGCGCGTCGGGCTGGTGGCCGCCGATGACATCGGTCGTGCCGCCGCGGTCGTGCTCACCGAGCGGGACGACTCCGGCGTCAACTACGAGCTGACCGGCCCGCAGGCGCTCACGATGTCTGACATGGCCGCGACCCTGAGCGATGCCCTCGGCCGACCGGTCGCCTATAACGACATGCCCGAGGCCGACTTCCGCTCGCTCCTGGTCGAGCAGGCCGGGGTGCCGGAGGAGGTCGTGGACATCGAGGTGATGCTGCACTTCGCAGCCTGGAAGCGCGGCGACGCCGACGTCGTCACCCACACCTACCGCGAGCTCACCGGCGAGGACCCGACGAGCCTCGCGGACTGGGCGGCCGCCAACCGCCATGCGTTCGAGTAGGCGCGTCTATCCCTCGGCGAACCTGCCGGCGTAAGCCCTGGCGACAAAGCTCTCGACTCAAGGGGTTCTATGTTCCGTTCAATCGCCCGACTCTTCCCGCCCTACGCGCCGCGTTCGGTCCGCGTCACAATCGATTGGCGCAAGGGCCGCATACGAAACATCAAGGTCGAGTACGGCAAGCATCACTTGCTCCACCGCTGGCTCGGATCGCTCAGGTGGTGAGAGGCGGCGGCGCGCGGACGGCCTATCCCTCGGCCAGCATGACGATCGTCTCGGGGCGGACGCCGTCGTGTTTCATCGCCTCGGCGGCCTCGGGGGTCTGGAGAGCCTCCTCCAAGACGGAAACGTCGGGGACCTCGACGATCAGCCCGACCCGGTTCGACCCCTGCGGGTCGCGGAAGGCGCGCGCGGTCATGCCCATCGGGCCGAAGAACTCCTCCCGCTTAGATGAGGCGAGCCAGTGGTCGACGTCATCGACGTCGTGGAAAATGAGCAGCGTAGGCACCTAGGGCCCCCTCTGGTTGATCACTTACGAGGTGGCAACCCTACTCGGCCCGCCACGGAACCGTTTCACCTGTTTCGGGCGATGGGACGGGGCGTGACGGCGTTTAGCGTCTGCGCCGTGCCCGAGGGTCTGACACCAGCCGAGGTCGGAAAGGAGATCGCCGAGCACAAGAAGCATGCTGCTGCCGATGAGGACGAAGGCCACGGGGATCGCTGGCTGTCGATCGTCGAGGCGGTTCTGCTCTCGCTCGTGGCCGTCCTCGCGGCTTACTCTGGGTATGCGGCGGCGAAGTGGGGAACCGAGTCGTCGGTGACGCTGGCCAAGGCCTCCGCCGACCGGACGAAGGCTAACCGCGCCGAGCTCGAGGGGCTCGTGATCCGGACGGCCGACTCCGCCTCGTTCAATGCCTGGTTCACGGCCTTTACGGCGGGAAACGCCAATGCCGAGCGGCTAGCGGTAAAGCGGCTGCGTCCCGGCTACCGTCCGGCGTTCAACGCTTGGCTGGCGACGGACCCGGCCCACAACCTCAACGCGCCTCCCGGGCCGTCGTACATGCCGCAATACGTGATCCCTCAAGAGACTCTTGCCAAGATTAACGACGCGCTGGCGGACTCCGCCTTCGCCGTGGGCGCCGAGGCGGGGTCGACATCGGACAAGTACATCCGCGACACGGTTTTTCTGGCGACGGTGCTGTTCCTGGTCGGGATCAGCGGCCACTTCCGGATTAGCGCGGCGCGCCTCGGCCTGATCGGCGTGGGCGTGTTGCTGCTCGTCTTCGCCGTGATCCAGTTGCTCGGCCTGCCCTCGCCACCCTCCTGAGCCCGAGGCTCCGCCGCGCGATTCGCGGCTCTCCCCGGCCGGCGCGCTCGTGGCTAGCCGTCGAACCAGGTGTCCTGCATGTCAAGCGCGGTGCGATCACGCCGGGCCAGCAGCTCTAGCTGGGGCGGCACCTTCGAGAGCTCGTGGCCGTAGAACCACCGCGCCGCCTGCCGCTTGCCGTCGTAGAACGGGCCTTCTCCCGCGCTGGCGGCCAGAACCTGCTCGAGCCATATCCAGGCCACAACCACGTGCCCGGCGGCTTCGAGGTAGGTGGTGGCATTGGCCAGGGCCAGCTCGGCGCCCTCCACCCCGTCCGCCCACAGCACTCCGGTGATCTCCAACAGGCGATCGAGCACCGCCTGCAGCTGGTCGGCCAGCACCGCTGTCTCGCCGTCGGCACTGCGGGCCTGTTCGATCGTCCGTCCGATCGTCGTGGCCAGTACTCCGAGGGCCGCGCCGCCGTGCATCGTCACCTTGCGGCCGAGGAGGTCCATCGCCTGGATGCCGTGTGTGCCCTCGTGGATCGGGTTCAGGCGGTTGTCGCGGTAGTGCTGCTCGACCTCGTAATCGCGGGCGTAGCCATAGCCGCCATGGACCTGGATGGCGAGCGAGTTTGCCTCCAGACACCACTGCGACGGCCAGGACTTTGCGATTGGGGTGAGCAGCTCGAGAAGTAGATGTGCCTCCTGACGCCCGTTCTCGTCCTCGAGCGTGCGCTCGTCGTCGACAAGCTTGGCGCAGTAGAGGATGAGCGCCAGCGCACCCTCGACGTAGGCCTTCTGGGCGAGCAGCATCCGCTTGACGTCGGCATGCTCGATGATCGGCACCTGCGGAGCGGCGGGGTCCTTGGCCAGGACGGACCGGCCCTGCGGCCGCTCGCGCGCGTAGCGCAGCGCCTTCAGGAATCCCGTGTAGCCAAGTGCGGTGGCGCAGAGGCCGACTCCAACCCGCGCCTCGTTCATCATGTGAAACATGTAGGTCAGAGCCCCGACGCTCCTCGCCGACGAGATAGCCGACGGCCCCGGTCCTACCGCCGGGGCGATGTGCGCCTTCGCCGAAGCCGAGCACCGTGTTTACCGTGCCGCGGAAACCCATCTTGTGGTTGAGACCGGCCAGAACCACGTCGTTGCGCTCCCCCAGTGACCCGTCGGACTCGACAAGAAGGCGAGGCACGACGAACAGCGAGATCCCCTTCACGCCGGGGGGACTCCCGGGGACCTTTGCCAGGACGAGGTGCACGATGTTCTCGCTCAGCTCGTGATCCCCACCGGAGATCCACATCTTCGTCCCGAACAGCCGATAGGTGCCGTCCGGCTGCGGCTCCGCGCGCGTCGTGATGTCAGCCAATGACGAGCCGGCCTGCGTTTCGCTCAGGCACATCGTCCCGGTGAACCGGCCCTCGACCATCGGCCTGACGAAGCGCTCGACCTGCTCCGGAGAGCCGTTGGTCACCAGCAGGTTGGCCGCCCCGGTCGTTAGCAGCGCATAGCCCGCGGTCCCCGCGTTGGCGGCTTGGAAGTACGAGAAGGCGGCGGTGGACAGCAGCATCGGCAAGCCCATGCCGCCGGCCTCCTCGGGCAGGCTCGCGCCGCCCAACCCAGCCTCGTTGAACGTCGCCAGCGCCTCCCCGACCCCATCCACGAGCTGGACAGTCCCGTCGGGACCGATCTGCGGCTCGTGCTCGTCGGCCTGTCGGTTATGCGGCGAGAACTTGTCCTGGGCGATCTGCTCGGCAAGGTCGAGGACGTCGTCGTAGATCTCGCGGGAATGCTCGGCGAAGGCCGGCCGCTCGGTCATCCGCTCCAGCCCGAGCCACTCGTGAAGCAGGAACTGCAGGTCCCGGCGAGCGATCAGGAGCGATCCGGTCGATGACGCGGTGGAGGTCATTTGTGTCCTTGGGTCGAGGGCAAGAGGATGATGGACGATCCACGCGCTCGGCCGCGGTGAGCCGGGCGTCACCAACGTCTTGACCAGCTATGGGAGAGACGCGCGGAGCTAGTTTGAAGCCAGTTGCCGCTCGCGGACTGCGTAGGTCAGGTGGGTCACCCGCTGCGTCGGCTCCGCGCGGACCGGCGCCAGGGCTACGCGGCCCGCGTCCACGCCATCGAACAGGCGGATTCCGGAGCCGAACAGCACGGGTGAGAGCGCGATCGTGAACTCGTCGATCAGGCCGGCGTTCACGTACTCCAGGATCGTTGCCCCGCCGCCCGCGATGCGGACGTCCCGGTCGCCGGCGGCCTCGCGGGCCTGGTCGAGCGCGGGCTCGATGCCGTCGCTGACGAAATGGAAGCTGGTCCCGCCCGCCCGCTCCCAGGGGTCACGCTTCTCGTGCGTCACGACGAAGACCGGCGTGTGGAACGGCGCCTCCTCCGGCCACGCCGGCTCGCCGAGATCGAACATGCGCTTGCCCATCACGCTCGCGCCGGTGCGCTCGAACGTCTCCCGCGCGATGTCGTTGTCGCGCCCTTCCTCGCCGCCCTCACCGAGCTTCAGGTTTTCCCGGAAGAACCGCTGCGGGAATATCCACTGCTGCAGTTCCATCCACTGCGCCATCCAGCGCTGCGGATCCGGGTCGTCCGTGCGCTCCTCGGGCGCGACGAACCCGTCCAGCGACATCGTCACGCTGAAGAACACCTTCCCGGCCATCAGTCCTCAACTCCCTTCCGAACGATCTCGGCGACGTAGGCAGCCAGGTTGCTCAGGGTCTGCTGGCCACGCTCGATCGCGTGGTACCTCTCGACCGCCTCGTCGCGCAGCTCCTTGGTGGGGAACACCGTGCGCATCTCGATCCGGGTCGCCGCGCCGTCGGGCGCAAACGTCAAGACCGACTCGAAGGCGTTCGGGTCGCCGCGGCACTCACCGTGCAGCAGCGCGATCCGCGCCGGCGAGGCGATCTCGGTCCAGGAGATCCACTCCTGGTAGTCCGTCCCGTCCGGTCCGTGCATCACGAAGTCCCACTCCCCCCCGACGCGGAACTCGAACGCCCGCGTGGTGGTGGTGAACCCCTCCGGTCCCCACCACCGCGACAGGTGCCGCACCTCGGTGAACGCCTCGAACACCAACTCCCGTGGGGCATTGATGGCCCGGGAGATCACGATCTCCCGGTCGGCCGTCGCGGGCTGCGCCGGCGCTCCTCGTCCCGTCGCGCTCATCAGCTACTCCTCCTGCCGTGCCTGCTTGAGATCCTGCACGTACTGGTCCAGCCGGTCGAAGCTTTCGTTCCAGAACCGCTCGAACCCGCCGGTCCACTCGTGAACCGGTCGCAGCCCGCGGGCGTCAAGGCCGTACAGGCGTTGCTTGCCTGCCTTGCGGTCCCGCACCAATCCGACCTCCCGGAGCACCCGCAGGTGTTTGGACGCCCCCGGCTGGGTCATCCCCAGCTCCTGGGCCAACTCGGTCACCGCCCCCTCACCCGCCCGCAGCAGCACCAGGATCTCCCGGCGCTGCTGCTCGGCGATCGCGTTGAAGACGTCCGACGTCGTCGCTGCTCGTGCCATGGCGCCATCATATACCGATATCGGCATACGTCAAGCCACAGCGCTCCTAACGGGCTGAGGCGATCAGTTCGGCGTGGAGCACGACGAAGAAGCCGTCGTCCTGCTCGGCCCACCGCCGCCAGGATGTCGAGATCGACGACAGTTCCTCGCGCGTGCTCAGTCCGTACTCGACAGCCTGCTCGGCGAAGGACGACTCCAACACCCGCTCGGCCCAAAGCTCGCCCCACCAGGCGCGATCCTGGGCGTCGGCGAAGGTCCAAGTTGAGCTGCTCGGCTCGATCTCGGTGAAGCCCGCCGCCCGCACCCACCCCGGCAGGTACCGACCCGCGTCTGCGTCAGCTCCGTTCCGGCGGCACACCTCGTGGTAGAGGTCCATCCAGCGGTCGAGCAGCCGATCGGGGGGTGCCCAGATGAAGCCGCCGTAATCGCTGTCGCGCACCGCGAGAATCCCGCCGGGGCGTAACACCCGTCGCATCTCGACCAGAGCCGCGACCGGGTCGGTCAGGTGCTGCAGGACCTGATGCGCGTGCACCACGTCAAATGACCGGTCGTCGAGGTCGAGTGAGTACACATCCCCTGTCGTGAACTTGACGTTGGCCGAGCTGCCCGCCGGCAAGAGTCGTCCAGCTTCCGTGATCACAGAACGCTCGCGGTCAATTCCGAGCACCGTTCCGGGGGCGACCCTCGCAGCCAGGTCGATCGTGATCGTCCCCGGGCCACAACCGACGTCCAGCAGGCTCATGCCGGGCTGCAGGTAGGGCAACAGGTAGCCGGCTGAATTCTGCGCCGTGCGCCAGCGGTGGCTTCTCAGCACCGAATCGTGATGGCCATGGGTATATGTGTCGTTCCCCACAGACGTTCAGTTCTCGCTGAGGAGCTTGGCCTTCTCGGCCGCGAACTCAGCATCAGTCAGCGCGACTCAGCTCCCAGATCGTGTTGGCGACAGAAATGTATACCCGCGCCCGCTCGGCCGTCCCGTTTCGGCAGCTCGGCAATGCGCCGAGACTTGTGGGGTGGCAGACAGCTTTCGGCCGTCGGGGCCGATAACGGGCGTGTGAAGCCTCTCACTCTCATTCTCCAGCGGATTGCGCTCGCAGCGTTGGTGCTGACGCCGCTGCTGGCGCTCGCCGGCGTCCCCGGCTCGGCCACCGGAGCCACGGTTCAGTATTGCGCCCAGGTCCCGATCGTCGGCGGGATTCCGCCCTGGGGCTTCCACACCGGAGCGCCGATCACGGGGAGGACTGGCAGCTACTCCCGCGGCCACGGCGACATCAACCTGGCCGCCAACACCGTTTCCGGGATCCTCTGCCAGGTTGACCGCATCCCCCACCAGCCTGACCGCCTGATCATCATGACGGTCGAGCACCACCTGATCTACCACTCCCACTACGCGGTGATTTGGGGTGTGCCCGGGAATGTCATGAAGATCATCGTCCGCGTGCAGAGCAGCACCGACCCGCGCTGCCAGGTCGGCACCCGCGGCCGTGTGACCCTGTTCGCAAGCTACAACGGCGTGCGCAGCGACAGCGTCAAGTTCATGTTCCCAGCCGCCTGCAAGGACCACGACCACCTGTACCACGGACCCCAGGTCGACAACCAGGTCCCCCCGCTCTGACACGCCGTCATCGTGCCACCGCGACCCGAATGCCGAGCCCGACGAGCACGAGGCCCGTGATGCGCTCGACCCGCACACGGACCCACGGCCGAGCCAACGGCCCTCGGAATCGCGAGAACAACAGGCTGTACGCGGCGAGCGCGATGAACGACAGGACGATGTGGGTGGTCGCGAGCCCGGCAAGCCAGAGCGTGCTCGCACCGTGGCGCGGGAGCAGCGAGGGCAGCAACGCCGTGTAGATGACAGCCACCTTGGGGTTCAGCAGGTTCGTGAGCACACCCGCCCGCCACGCCGAGCGCCGCGGCACGAGCACCGGATCCACGCGATCGGCCGAGCGGCTCGCCCATAGCTGCGAGAGCCCGAGCCCGATCAGATACACCGCGCCAGCCAGGCGCAGTGCCTCATACACGCCCCCAGACGCGGCCAGCAGCGCAGCAAGACCAGCGACCGCCAGTAGAGCCCAGACAACGAGGCCGGCGACGACGCCGGCACTCGCACGCAGACCACTCGCACGACCGTCGCTCAGCGCGTACCTGGACACAATGGCTACGTCCGGCCCGGGCACGACGGCGAGCAAACCAAGAACTCCGGCGGCCGCCAGCCAGCGCATAACCATCAGAAAATCATCCCAAGCGGCGGTCCCCATCGCCCGCGCTGAACGGGGCCCAGATTCACGCGGGCGAGACGCTCGACGCGAACGAAGCAGGGCTCCTCTCCACTTCCAATTTATACCGCACACGGGGCCTTCATGAAGCCCTGGGTCGTGCTGCATAATCGCCCGCCGCAAGCCGGGAACCTACGGAAATTGGGAGGAGCGAATGCGTATGACCGAGCATGCGGTGGTGATCGCCGGAGGAGGTCCGGCGGGGATGATGTTGGCGGCTGAGTTGGCGCTGGCGAAGGTCGATGTCGCGGTCGTCGAGCGACGTCCCAATCACGTACTCGTCGGCTCACGGGCCGGCGGTTTTCACTCGCGCACGATCGAGGTGCTGGATCAGCGCGGCGTCGCTGATCGGTTCCTCGCGGAGGGTCAGGTGGTTCAGGCCGCGACGTTCGGCACCGCCGTGTTGGACATGAGCGACTTCCCCACGCGTCATCCGTATTCGCTCGGGATCTGGCAGAACCAGATCGAGCAGATCATGGCCGCATGGATCGCCGAGCTGCCGGTGCGGATCTATTACCGGTGTGAGGTGACGGGCTTTGCGCAGGACGACACGGGCGTCGACGTCGAGCTGTCCGACGACCAGTCGCTGCGGGCGCGGTATCTCGTCGGGTGCGACGGAGGACGCAGCCTCATCCGTAGAGCCGCCGGCATCGAGTTTCCGGGGTGGGATCCGACGAGGAGCAATTTGATCGCCGAGGTCGAGGTGACCGAGGAGCCGCCCCGCGGCGTCCGCCACGATGCCACCGGCGTCCACGGCCTGCACAGGATGGAGGACGGGAGGACGGTGCGGGTCGTCGTGACCGAGCAGCAGCTCGGGCCCAGCAGCGAGCCCACCCTGCGCGATCTGAGCGAGGCGCTGATCACGGTGTACGGCACCGACTTCGGAATCCACAGTCCCACGTGGATCTCCAGGTTCACCGACATGACACGTCAGGCCGCGGCCTACCGAGCGGGGCGAGTCCTACTCGCCGGCGACTCGGCGCACGTGCACTACCCGGCGGGTGGACAGGGCCTCAGTCTCGGTGTGCAGGATGCGGTGAATCTGGGATGGAAGCTGGCTCAGGTGGTCAACGGGACCTCTCCTGAGAGCCTCCTGGATACGTATGGGGACGAGCGCCACCCGGTCGCTGCCCGCGCGCTTCAGCACACGATGGCCCAGGCCGCGCTCCAGCGCCGGGACGACCGCGTTCAGGCCCTGGTCGATGTGGTGTCGGAGCTGGCGAGCATGAACGAGCCTCGCAAACGGCTCGGCGGGATCGTCTCCGGGCTGGACATTCACTACGACCTCGGCGACGGACATCCGCTGCTCGGACGCCGCATGCCCGATCTGGACCTCGTGACCGCCGATGGCCCGATCCGAGTCTTTGAGCTCCTGCACGGCGCCAAGCCGGTGCTGCTCAACCTCGGAGAGCCCGGTGGCTTCGACATCACGCCATGGGCTGACCGGGTCCAGCTGATCGATGCTGAATATGTCGGCCCGTGGGAGCTTCCGGTACTTGGCGGAGTCACCGCTCCGATCGTCCTATTGGTCAGGCCCGACGGATACGTCGCCTGGGTCGGAGACCAAACCCACCTCGGACTCCGTGAAGCGCTGACCACCTGGTTCGGACCGCCCACGGCGGCATAGCCAACAGCGAGGATCACCGCCGGCGGTGGTCGGTGGTGGGCGCCTCGAGCGCGGATGCGATCTCGATGTCGTCGCGCAACAATCGGCTCTCGGGGCGGTTTCGGAGCTTCTCGATCGACTGGGTCTCGATTTGGCGGATGCGCTCGCGAGTTACGCTGAATGTGCGTGCGATGTCCTCGAGTGTGCGCGGGTGTTGGCCGCTGAGCCCGTAGCGAAGCTCGAGCACTTGGCGCTCCCGGTCGTTGAGACTCTCAAGCGCTTCGCGCAGTGCATCGTTGGTGAGGATCTCGACGGCCCGCTCGTACGGAGACGCGGCCCGCTCGTCCGCAATGAACTGGCCGAACTCGGACCCCTCGTCGTCCCCGACGGGCTTCTCGAGTGAGATCGGCGCTCGCGCGGAGCGCTTGATTGCCCGCACCTCGCCTGGATCGATTCCGGTTACGAGATCCGCGATCTCCTCGGCGGTCGGCTCGCGACCGAGCGTTGCGAGGAGGCTGCGCTCGGCGCGTTCGATCTTGTTGAGCTTCTCCACGATGTGAATCGGGAGCCGGATCGTGCGTGCCTTGTCCGCGACCGCCCGGTTGATGGCTTGGCGGATCCACCACGTTGCGTAGGTCGAGAACTTAAATCCCTTGCGGTAGTCGAACTTCTCCGCGGCGCGAACGAGTCCGATGGTGCCCTCCTGGATCAGATCGAGGAACGGCAGGCCCCGGTTGCGGTGGTGCTTCGCGATCGAGACGACCAGACGCACGTTGGACTCGACCATCCTCTGCTTAGCGTCGAGCGAGCCACGCTCGATGCGTTTGGCGAGATCGACCTCCTCCTGAGCGGTCAGGAGCCGCACCCTGCGGATGTCCTTGAACAGCAGCTGCAGCGCGTCCGTCGTCACTTCTGGGCTGAAATCCAAGCGAGCCGGCCCGCTGGGAAGCCTGTCGGGCGCTTGCTCGATCTGCACGCTCATCGCGGTCGCTGCGTCGATTTCCTCGACGAGCTCAATCTCGGCGTGCTCGAACAGACCCTGCAACTCCTCGACCTCGGTCTCGTCCAGGCCGAGGTCGGCGGTCGCCTCCGCGATCTCGGCGTATGTGAGCACGCCGAGGTGCTGGCCGCGGGTGATCAGGCTCCTGACCTGCTCGGATTCCCGAAGCTCCGCTACGGACATCGCGCGACCCGCTTACGCGACCCCTGAGGTTCCTCGGTAACCGGCATGGCTGGTTCTCGTCCTCGATTGCGAATGCCCGGAACGAAGCAGACCCGAGCACGTACTAGGTAGGGGCGAAGCCACCGAGACGATGGGATAACGCCGGTAGGCATGGTCCAGGCCATGCAGTCAAAATCAGTAACCCCCGAGTCCCGCCTCGTGGCGCAAATCGCGCCGTTGGCGATGTTGGAGATGGGGGTGAGAATTCTGGCCGCGGGGCCAGTACCGATATCGACAGTACTCCTATTTGGGGAGCGGTTGAGAGCAAATCCCAACATTCCGCAATCGCCGTTGAACCCCGAGGTTTTCCTGGTGCGAAGTGCGTCGCGGCTCTGATCGAGCCTTGCATTGCCGGCCGCCGAGGAGCGCGGAGGTAGGAACTACGGATGCCGCGGTCGGGTCTGCTGGTCGATAGAAGAGGTATGCATCTAAGGAGCCGATCATGACCACCACCAGTTCACCCGGTCGTCGGCGTGGGACGGACTATCACCCGAATACGAGCGTTGCGTTGCTCAGTGTCACCTCGAACGGCACTGCCGAGACGGTGCGGGGCTTCGACGACGCATGGCACCTGTCGCTTACGCTCAAGCCTCCGGTGAACGTCAGATTCCTCGGCTTTTCGAGCCGAGGGAAGGCCGTGGGTTCGGGAACTCACGAACGTCGTGCCAACTGCCGATAACAGTTGTACGCCGCTCCGCGGGCTTGCCCGTTTCCCTGCTTTCTCGCGTGGCCGTTTACCGCCAACCGCACAAGAGACGCGAGAGGAGCTGGGGTATGCCCAGCGAGTCATCCAATCCAACGCTCCAGTCTGCAGATCCACGGAATCGCGCTGCAGCAAAGGGGGCAGCAACGCGACGGCGCCACGAGCAAGAGCGACGCGCTGACAGCCTTGCCCAGATTCGTTCGCAGATCGCGGACGGAACGCTCGTGGTTCGCCAAATGACGAGCGCACAGCGCAAGGCACCTGATCGGCCTGCTTAGCCCGGGCGTGTAGCAAGCGGGTTGTCCTTCAGGCCCTCGCCGTTCGGTGTGAAATCCTGCCGACTGGGCGACGACGACCGAGGGCGAGACGGCGATCGGTCACTGGCTGCACCCGAACGGCCAGCTGCCCGCCGTCTGCGGCGACCACCCGTGCCACATGGCCGGCTTCCACGGCACGACCTAGGCGGGCCGGAAGCGGCCAACAACGAGGTGATCACAGAGCTCGCTCGCGACGACGGTGCGAGCGAGCTTCTAGCATCGGCGCTCCCGTAAGGTCTCGCCTCGGGAGCCTCGTCCCGCTTACCCGCGCGCTGGGCGAGTCTGGTGAGCTTCTCAGCAATGGCGATCAACGATGGGCAGCAGATTTCCCTGGAGGCCCCGGCGGTCGACGAACCAGCCAGCGCAGGTCAGCAACGCACGGCGCTGGTTTCCGTGTTCGCGGCGGCCGCGTTGGTGGCCCTGAAGCTGGGCTCGGGTCTGCTTACCGGCAGCCTTGGTCTGGTCTCTGCGGGCGTCGAGTCGAGCGGGGATGTGGTGGCCGCCGTACTGACGCTGTTCGCGATCCGCCTGGGCGGGCGTCCGGCCGATTCGAACCATCCCTACGGCCACCGCCGCGCCGAGAACCTGGCCGCGCTCGGCGAGGCCGCGATCCTGATTGGCGGGGGTATCGTCGTCGTGATCGCAGCGATTGGACGGCTGACCGGCGGCGGCCAACCGTTCGAGACACACTGGTACGTGTTCGCGGTCATCATCATCGCTCTCGGGATCGACATCAGCCGCGTGGTCGTCTCGCTGCGCGGGGCGACCAGGTACAAATCTGCCGCGCTTCGCTCCAACGCGTTCCATTTCGCCGGTGACATGGCCGGGTCGCTCGCGGTCCTCGTGGGCCTCGTCGCCGTGCGGGCGGGTTTTGAGCAGGGTGATGCGCTGGCGGCCCTGGTTGTCGCCGCGATCATCTTCGCGGCCGCCGCCCGGCTCATTCTCGAGAACGCGCGCGTGTTGATGGATACCACGCCCGCCGAGGCTCACGCTCGCGCGTACGCCGCGATCAGCGAGCTTGGTGACGAGATCGAATTGCGACGTCTGCGCCTGCGGGAGTCTGGCGGCCATTACTTCGCGGAGGCGGTTGTCGCCGTTCCGCCCGGGCAGGCCGTCGTGGAGGGTCAGGGCATTTCCGACGAGATCGAATCCGCCGTGCGTCGCGCGCTGCCTGACAGCGAGGTCGTCGTTCACCTCGAGCCCCGTCGCGAAGGTCTCAACCTCCGCGATCGTGCGCTCGCCGCCGCGCTCGCCGAGCCCCTGGTGCGCGACGTCCATGACATCGCCATCTACAGCCACGCGGGACGGGAGAGCGTGTCACTGCACCTCAAGATGGATCCCGAAATCCCGCTCGCCGAGGCTCACGAGGTCGCCGAACGCGTCGAGGCCGCATTGCGCGCGCAGCCCGGCGTCGATGACGTGCACACTCACCTCGAGCCGCTCGAGCTGCCGCTCGTCGCCAAGGATGAGATCGGAGTGTCCGACGAAAGTGAGCGACAGCGCATCACCAGTTTGGTCGCCGACCGGACCGGCCACCCCCCGCGCGAGCTACGCCTGCTGCACACCGACCGCGGGCTTGTGGTGTTCGTCTCAGTCGTCGCCGCGCCTGAGAGCAGGTTGCCCGACGCTCACGAGCTCGCAAGTCGGCTCGAAGATGACATCCGCGACGCCCAGCCGCACATGGCCGACGTAGTCGTCCACACCGAACCGTGAGGAGTCGGGGGAAAGACGCCAGGCACGCGGGCGGGGTACGCGGCGTAAGGGGGACTCTAAGATGTCGTTCCTCCGCGGTGATGCGGAGAGTTGCCAACCAACGGCGATCGTGTCGATGACCGCGTTCCAGACGCGCCCGAGCGAGTGCGGGGAACTACTGAGTCAAACCGCTGGTTTTAGCCGTTGTGCATTCGCGCGCACCGATGACAGTCTCAATCCGACTAATACAAATAGCCGCATACCGGGCCGGGGACGGCTGCAGTGGGCCTGGTGCATACCTCGAAGGAGCTGCGCAAGATGACTTTCCTCTGGATTCTGTTGGCCATCGTTTACGTGGCGTGCTGGGTCTACTTCGGCCTGTCAACGTTCCGCAAGGGCCACTACTGGATGTTCTGGATCGGATTCTTCTTCCCGATTCTGTGGATCGTCGGCACCCTGATTGCCCCGACTCCGCGCGCTGCTGGCACGGCATAGAGCCAGGCGCCACGCCAATACCAAGACGAGAAACACTTGTCATGAGCAAAGGCCTGACCGAGAGGACGGCGACGTAGATGGCAACGAGAGCGACTGCGAGGAACGGAAAGGCGGCGGCGACGCGAAGGAGGACAAGGACCGCGGCGGCGAGAAAGACGAAGCCGAGCGCGGCGGTGCCGCATCTGTCGGTCGCGGAGCGCGTTGCCCGTGGTAAGGCGGCCCGTCAAGAGGTGCCGCGGGCGGCTCATGCGTCGTTCGAGTCGCTCTCGTCTCGTCCTGATCCGGTCAAGCTGCTCCAGCGTCAGGCGAAGACGCGGGTGCCGGAGCTGGTACCGATCCGCTACGGGCGGATGCTCGTCTCGCCGTTTACGTTCTATCGCGGCGCGGCTTCGATCATGGCCCATGACCTCGCCGCGACGCCGCGGTCGGGGTTGACGGTGCAGTGCTGCGGGGACGCTCATTTGTCGAACTTCGGGGTGTTCGCCTCCCCGGAGCGCGCGCTGGTGTTCGACGTCAACGATTTCGATGAGACGCTCCCCGGGCCGTGGGAGTGGGATGTCAAGCGGTTGGCTGTGAGCATGCTGATTGCGGCTCGCTCCAACGGCTTTAAGGCCAAGGAGCAGGACCGGATCGTGCTCGACACGGTCGGCCGGTACCGCACCGCGATGGCGGAGTTCGCGGGGATGAAAGACCTCGAGGTGTGGTACTCGCACCTCGATATCCAGAACGTTGTGCAGGAGTTCGGCTCGCAGTACAAGCCGAAGCTGGTCAAGAAGGCGGACAAGCAGCTCGCGAAGGCGCGCACGAAGGACAGCATGACGGCGTTCTCGAAGCTGACCCACGTCGTCGACGGCAAGCCGCGGATCGTCGATCAGTCGCCGCTGATCGTGCCGATGGACCAGCTCGCGCAAGGCGATCAGGGCGACGCCCTGTTCGAGTCGCTTCACCAGTTGCTGCGTGACTATCGTGGAACGCTGGAATTCGACCGCCGGGTGCTGCTCGAGCAGTTCGAGCTCAGCGACCTCGCGCGCAAGGTCGTGGGCGTCGGGAGCGTCGGCACCCGCGCGTATATCGCCCTGATGCTCGGCCGCGACGGCCAGGACCCCCTGTTCCTGCAGATGAAAGAGGCCGAGGCATCGGTGCTGGAGGAGTTTCTCGGCCCGAGCGAGTTCTCTAACCACGGCGAACGGGTCGTCGTCGGACAGCGCCTGATGCAGGCGACCAGCGACATCTTCCTCGGCTGGCTGCACGTCGACTCCGGTCTCGACGGCAAGTCCCGCGACTTCTACGTTCGGCAGCTGAAGGATTGGAAGGGCTCCGCGGAGATCGAGCAGATGGTCCCGAAGGCGATGGCCGCCTACGGCACGCTGTGCGGCTGGACGCTCGCGCGCGCGCACGCCCGCAGCGGCGACCGGATCGCGATCGCCTCCTACCTCGGCAACAGCGACAGCTTCGACAAAGCAATCGTCGAATTCTCACAGGCATACGCCGACCAAAACGACCGCGATTACCAGGAACTCGCCGCGGCCGTGAAATCCGGCAAGATCAAGGCACAAACAGGCCTCTGACACCGCACACGGGTCAGTGATCAAGCATCTTGCGTAGGCGGTCCAGGTGGCGGCGGCCGAGTTCGTTCGTTGAGTGGAGGAAGTCGATGATGCGTCTGAGCTCCTCGATCGTGAAGCCACTGGCGAGCGTCGACTGCCAATCGGCCGCCACGGGCGCCCAGATCTCCTCGGTGCGCCTGTAGAAGGCTGGCGTTACCTCGACTCTCACGCGCCGGCGATCGAGAGGGTCGGGAACGCGACGCGCAAATCCGGCTCGCTCCAAGCGATCGATCACTCCCGTGACCGCGCCGGCGGTGAGGCCGGACTGGGCGGCAAGCTCTCCGGCGCTGAGGCCACGACCGTTTTCGATGATGTTGAGGCACCGCAGATCTGTGTCGCTCACGCCGAGCCGCTCGCCGGCTAGGTGGTCGAAGGCGTTGTCCAGGTTGCCGCTGATCCTGAACTCCATGATGAGTTGCTCGACCAGCTGCTGCTTCGATTCGCGCGGCATACCAGACACCGATCCTTTAGCTGCTAAAATATTTACTGTCTGAAGGAATGTCGGCAAGGTTAGCCGCTCGGCTGACCGAAAGGAGATCAGATGGCAAGCGAGATGCGGATCGAGCTAATCCAGGTACCGGTATCGGATGTCGACCGCGCAAAAGCGTTCTATGTCGACACGGTCGGCTTTAGCGCCGACCACGACCACCAGGTCACGGACGAGCTTCGCTTCGTCCAGCTCACCCCTCCGGGCTCTGCGTGCTCGATCGCACTCACGTCAGGCGCTCACGGCATGGCTCCCGGGTCGCTCGAGGGGCTGCAGATGGTGGTCGACGATGCGCAAGCGACCCGCAAGGAACTCGCCGAGCGCGGCGTGGAAGTGAGCGACGTCCAGGTGTTTCCGTGGGGAAGCTTCGTGTTCTTCAAAGACCCCGACGGCAACGGCTGGGCGCTGCAGGCTTTGACCCACCGGCAACAGCAGGATTGAGTTCCGTCCGCGGCTAACATCGGTTGGGTGACCGGAACCGCCCCTTCGATCGCGCCGCCGCCGAGCCCGACGCTGTCCGCGTCTCAGCTGGCCACGCTCGCCGGGCTCGGCGAGGAGCGAGCGGCCAGGGTCGGGGACGTGTTGTACGACGTCGGCGATCGGAGTTATCCGTTCATCGCGATCCTCGAGGGCGAGGTTGCGATTCGCGACTCGGTCGGCAACGAGATCGTCCGCCACGGCGCGTCGGGCTTTCTCGGCGAGCTGAATCTGCTGTCCGGGCAGACGGTGTTCGTCGCGGCGGTCGTAACCCAGCCTTTGCGCTACATCGCCATCCAGCGGGACGTCATGCGCTCGCTGCTGTACGACGACGGGCCGCTCAGCGACCTCGTACTTTCGGCCTTCATTGCCCGCCGCGAGGCGCTCCAGCGGGTCCAGGGGATTGGCGTTGAAATCGTCGGACCGCATTCATCGAGGGCCACTCAGCAGATGCTCGACTTCGCACGTAGCAATCGCCTGCCGTTCACGTGGCGCGATTCCAATCGTGCCGACGATCCCTCAGCGGCCGCCCTGGTGGCCGACCTCGATGCAACGAGCCTCCCGCTCGTGCGCCTGCCCGGCGGCGTCGAACTCCACGCCCCATCGACCGGTCAGGTCTCCCGGGCGCTTGGGATCGGTCGCGAGCTCGCGCCGCGCGAGGAGGTCGACCTGCTCGTGGTGGGCGCTGGGCCGGCGGGCCTCGGCGCCGCGGTGTACGGCGCTTCCGAGGGCCTCGACACGCTAGTGATTGACAGCACCGCGCTCGGCGGGCAGGCGGGCTCCTCCCGGAGGATCGAGAACTACCTCGGGTTCCCGGCGGGGATAACCGGCAACGAGCTCACCAGTCGGGCGGTGACCCAGGCGCGAAAGTTCGACGCGAATCTGGCCACGCCGTACCGGGCTCTGTCACTCGAGCCGGGAGACGGCCGGCATATCGTGCGCCTCGAGGAGGATCACGAGATCGCCGCCCGAGCGGTGCTACTGGCCACCGGGGCGCAGTACCGTCGGCTGCCCGTCGAGGCTCTCGACCAATACGAGGGGATCAGCGTCTTTTACGCCGCAGGGCCGCCGGAGGCCCAGCTGTGCGGGGCCGAGCGGGTCGCCGTGGTCGGCGGAGGAAATTCGGCCGGGCAGGCCGCCGTCTGGCTGGCGCGCGGGGGCGCGCTGGTGACGCTGCTGCACCGACGGGCCGACCTCCACGAGACGATGTCGGACTACCTCATTCGCGAGCTCGAGCGCTACGGAGTGGCCGTGCGAGACCGCAGCGAGATTGCGGCCCTGCACGGGACCGCGGGGCAGCTCGAGGCAGTCTCGCTGACCAGCGGTGACCGTTTGCCCTTCTCATTCCTGTTCCTTTTCCTCGGCGCGCGGCCGTGCACCGAGTGGCTCGACGACGTGGTCGGGCGCGACGAGGATGGCTTCATCCTCACCGGCGCCGGTGCCGACGCCGGCAATGTGCTCGGCACGACCGTCCCCGGCGTGTTCGCAGCCGGCGACGTCCGCTCGGGCTCAACCAAGCGATGCGCCACCGCGGTGGGCGAAGGCGCCTGGGCGGTGCAGCTCGTGCACGCGCATCTCACAGGCCACCATGATTCTCGACTCAGCGGGACCGACGGCTCTCAGCCACGCCCGGCTCGGTAACGCGAGCGTGCACGGTCGACGCTCGCGTCGCAAGGCGGTCGCGGGCCTCTAGGTAGTTGGTCACTCGTCGCAGCTGGCGGGAGTATTTCCGTGCCGCGTGGGAGAGCAACCGCGCGCGCCGGTTGGGCCGTTGCTGGTCGGTGTCGGGGCTCATTGGCTTGCTCCGCGCTCGGATGTGTCGTTCAGGAGCGCGGCGATCAGCGGTGGGAGCGCATCGGTTGCGGCGGTGAGCGCGCTCAGCTGATCGTCGGGCATCGCGTCCAGGTGGCCGAGCAATGCGGTGGATGCGAGCGCTCGCAGGTTCTCGAGCGCAGCCGTGCCGGCGTCGGTTAGCGAGACGAGGACCACGCGCTGGTCGTCGGCCTGGCGCTCTCGACGTACAAGCTCCTGCTTCTCGAGCCGCTTGACCAGCAGCGTCGTGGTCGGCTGCGCGAGTCCCTCGAGCTCGGCGAGCTCGGTGATCCGCCGGGGGCCATCGCTGAGGCTCCTGAGCAGCCCAGCTTCGGTCCACGAGTACCCGCTCCCGATTTCCTTGATCAACAGCCGCGTCAGCAAAGCGATCTGCGGTAGGAGCTGGGTTGAGACGTACTGCGCCTGCTCTGCGCGGTCGCGTTCGACGAGCACTCGAATCATATTGACAAACTATATTGTTGCCATATAAGATTGTCAAACAATCCTTCCTTGAGGCCAGTAACGAGGTGAGGCTCATGTTCCGCAACATCCTGGTCGCGGTCGACGGCTCCCCGGACGCCGAGGAGGCGCTGACGCAGGCGATAGACCTCGCCGAAAGCGAACACACGCGGTTGACCCTGATCACCGGCGTCCAGAAGCTGCCTCCGGCCGCCTACACCGGGCTGAGCGGCCTGGTGTTGCCCCAACTCGACGCCGAAAACCGCTCATGGGCGGAAGCCGTCCTCAGTCGCGCACGTGACCGCGTCCCCGACGACCTGCCGGTCACCACCATCCTCACTGACCGGCCGATCCGCACCGGGCTGATCGAGCAGATCAAGCGGGGACGGCACGACCTGATCGTCATGGGCTCGCGCGGGCGCGGCGCAGTACGCGCGGTCCTCCTGGGCAGCGTCAGCCACTACGTGCTCAACCACAGCCCGATACCCGTATTGATCTTCCACGCCGACACCCATGCAAGCCCTGGCGTCGCGGACCTCGGCCCGGCGGCCGAGCGACACCGACTCATAACGCCGGCAGCCGCGTAGCGACCCACCGACGACCGCTCGAACTCGCGCCGCACGATCGCGCACGCCCTGAGATCGGCGCCCAGCTGTTCCTGAGCCCGCGCACGGTTGAGTGGCACCTGACCAAGATGTTCGGGAAGCTCGGGATCAGCTCCCGCAAGCAGCTCCGCTCGGCACTTTCCAACGTCGGCGCAAGCGCTTCGCCCCCGGGGCAGCCTTAAGGCTGCCCTTGGGCGGTATGGTCGGCCTGACTGGTCAGCTGATCGAACAGCTAGGAGCTGCTGAGGTGACGTACCACGACGTAACTGATACGGATATGGCGGTCGCCGACCGGAAGTCGATGTCCAGCTCGACGATGGTGCTGGTGAGTCGCCGTGAATCGTTCAATGCGGCGCACCAGCTGCGCGATCCGGCCCTCTCCGATGAGGAGAATCAGCGGCGGTTCGGCAAGTGCGCGAATCTCCACGGGCACAACTACGTCCTCGAGGTCGTTGTGGCCGGCGAGATCGATCAGGCCACGGGCTTTGTGGTTGACCTGAAGCAGCTCTCGGATGTGATCTGCCGCCGGATCATCGACGAAGTCGACCATCGCAACCTGAATACAGATGTTGAGTGGTTGTCGGGGCGTATCCCGACCGCCGAGAACCTTGCCGTGGCATTCTGGGAGCGAGTCCGCTCAGAGCTCCCGGCGGGATCGTTGCGATCGGTTCGGCTGTGGGAGACCGACAAGAACTGGGCTGAAGTTGGTGATCACATCTGAGTCCCCCGCCGCGGCGGGGTCGTGACTTGCAAACGCGCTACAGCGCCGCGGATGTTGGCGTGCTCACCCCACAGGAGGCGAGCCGGTTTGCATCCGGCGGCGCTACTGACCCGCGAACCGACACTGATCTGGCCTGGCAGCTGTTGTACCGGCTCGAGCCGGACCTCTATGACCGGCTGGTTGGTGCGGAGCGGCTCCATCCCGGCGTCGTCGGGTGGCTGCCACACGACGTCGACCGGATCGTCGAGGTGGCCGCGGGCACGGGCCGGCTGACGCTGGAGCTCGTGTCGCGCGCGCGCGAGGTCGTGGCGATCGAACCCGCCGGCCCGCTGCGCGAGATCCTGAATCAGAAGCTTGCACGAGCGGCCGATGGCCACCGCGTCCGGGTGATTGACGGATTCTTTGACGACCTGCCCTTGAGCGACGCCTGCTCTGACCTGGTGGTCTCATGCTCTGCGCTCACGCCAGCCCCCGAACATGGAGGCGAGGCGGGCCTGGCGGAGATGGAGCGGGTTTGCAGACCGGGCGGCTGCGTCGTCATTGTCTGGCCGAACGGGGTCCCCTGGCTCGCCGCCCATGGCTATCAGTACGTGAGTTTCGGTGATGCTGGGATGTTCGTCGAGTTCGCCAGCCACGAAGAGGCCGCCGAGCTGACCGAGATCTTCTATCCCCATGTGGCCGCGGAGGTCCGGCGCCGCCGCTGGCGTCGCGTTCGCTACGAGGTCTTGGAGATCAATCCGCCGTGTGACCTCGCTTTCAAGGTGATCAACCGATGATGATCGCGATCGTCGCCCCGCTCGTCTCGGCGATCCGCGAGCCACCGCGGGGCGGGTCGCAGGCGTTCATTTCCGATTTGACGCGTGGACTGGTGGACCGAGGCCACGAGGTTCATCTCTATGCTGCCTCCGGATCGGAGGTCCCGGGAGTCCACGTGATCGACACCGGAATCGATCACCGTGCTTTGGCAGCCACGCTCTATCGCGCATCCGCCGGTGCAGGCACCCCCGCACTGGAGGTGGCGGACAAGGCCTTTGCGCGGGTCTATGCCGCGGTGCGGGAGGGCCGATACGACGCGGTCCACAATCACGCGTTCGACGCGCCCGCGATCAGGCTCGCCGCCGGGCTGCGCGCGCCGGTCCTGCACACGCTTCACCTTCCCCCTGACGTGGCCGTTGCCAACGCGCTGCGTGACGTGGTTCAGCGCGACTCACGCCCGACGGTCGCAGCCGTATCCGCGCACCAGGCGCGCGCCTGGCGCAAGATCGTCCCGGTCGACGAGATCCTGCCCCCGTGTGTCCCGACGGGCGTGATCCGCTGGTCGCCCAGCGCGGGAGATCGTGCGCTTTTCGCCGGCAGACTGAGTCCGGAGAAGGGAGCCGGTGAGGCCATCGAGATCGCCCAAGGGGCAGGCGTTGGCATCGATGTCTACGGCGATAGCTACGACGCCGAATACACGCGGGAACAGATCGATCCGCGACGCGCCGAGCCGGGCGTCGCAATTCATGAAGGCGTTCCGCGGACGGAACTCTGGGATGTGATGGCCCGCGCGGCTGTCGTTCTGTGCCCCGCCAGGTGGGAGGAGCCGTTCGGGATGGTGGCCGCGGAGGCGCAGGCGTGCGGGACGCCAGTCGTCGCCTTCCGGCGCGGAGCACTCGATGAAGTCGTCCTCGACGGGGTGACGGGCTTCCTGGTCGCCCCCGACGACATCGACGCGGCAGCAGCGGCGGTCACCAGGACGGCCGAGCTCTCGCGCGCGGAATGCCGCAAGCATGCTGAACACCAGCTCGATCTGGAGTCCAGTCTCGACGCGCACGAGCGGCTCTACAGGCGAATGGCCAGTGCGGGCCTCCAGGACGCAAGCGGTGGCTGAGCCGACGCATTGGCTTGCGGGGCGGCTGGCACTCGTGACCGGCGCCAGCCGGGGCATCGGGGCCGCCACCGCGGAGGCGATCGCGGCAGCGGGCGCGCGCGTCGTCCTCGCGGCCCGCGACAGCGAGGCTCTCGACTCCGTCGTCGGCCGTATCCACGACGCCGGCGGGCAGGCCACGGCGGTGCCAACGGATGTGAGCCGCGTCGAGGAGGTCGAGCGCCTGTTCGCCGCCGTGGCTGCAAAGGGCACGCTCGAGGCGCTCGTCTGCGCGGCCGGCGTGCTGACGCCGGCGCCGTTTGCGGAAACGCCCCTCGAGATCTGGGAACAAACCCTGAGGGTCAACCTGACCGGCTCATTTCTGTGTTGTCGCGAAGCGTTCACCGCGATGCAGGGCGCAGGCGGGGGGCGGATCGTCAACATCGGGTCGTTGTCGGGCGTCTACGCCACCGAGAAGTTCCCCGGACTGAGCGCGTACAACGTCTCCAAGTACGGGGTGATCGGCCTCACCGAGGCGATCGCGGTCGAGGGCAAGAGCCACGGGATCAGCGCGATCTGCGTCAGCCCCGGCGCCGTCGACACCGAGATGCTGCGTCGGGCCAACCCGGAGCTCCGTCCCGGCCTCACGCCCGATCAGGTAGCGGCGCTGATTGTGGCGCTGCTCGATAGCCCATTGGCTCCTGCCAGCGGGGCCAACATCCCGTTGTTCTCAAACGCCTAGTGTCGTGATTCGGAAATTCGGTGGCACCAAGAGTGGTCACTGGTGGATGCTGGGCGAGGACGCAGGAGCCGATGCGCAGCAGCGCTGCGCGAGGCGACGAGGACAGCCGGATGACGCGGGCGCGGCCCGGTTCGGCGAGGCTGGATGCCGAGCGGGCCGCGAGCCCGCGCCAGCGCCACCAGGGGACGCTCGACTGCCATCCAATTTTGAATCACGGCACCAACGACCACAGGTCGACGCGCTCGTCGGCGAGTCGGTCAGGAGCAGGCCGAGCGCGTGCAGCTACCAGGCGCGCAGCAGCCGCCATCTCCGAGTCGGTGTCCAGCTCGGGGTCGCCGCCGCGGTCGAGGCCGACCGCCGCCCGGATCTGACCTTCGAGCAGGTAGAACCCGACCAGCTTGCGCTCCTCCAAGCTCCCGCGGACGATGAACTGGTCCCATTTCGTGACGTGGCCGGCGTACTCCAGCTTGTGCTCGTATTGATCGGACCAGAAGGTGTGGATGTAGTCATAGGGGGCGGTCGAGCCGAGCATTGACCGCGCGGCCGCGCGGCCCATCTGCTCGCCGTTGTTGTAGTGCTCGACGCGAACGCGGCCGAAGACTGGATGCAGGTGGTTTGCGACGTCGCCGGCGGCGTAAACGTCGCGCAGGCTGGCTCGGCAGCACTCATCTACGAGGACCCCGTTGGATTGCGCGACCGCCTCCCCCGTGAACGTCGGTATCTCGGGCTCGATCCCAACCCCGACGACGGCGAAGTCGCACGCCACGCGGCCATCGTTGGCGGTCACCGCCGCCTCCACGTGCTCGGTCCCTTCGAACCCGACGATCTGATCCTGGCTGCGCAGCTCGACGCCGTTGGCCGCGTGGATCGCGGCGAATGCTCCGCCGACCTCTTCCCCAACCACCTTCTCCAGCGGTACCCGCCCCGAAAATACCGCGATCACACGCACCCCAAGCTGCGTGAGGGAGGCAGCCACCTCGCAGCCGATGAACCCCATCCCGACCACCACCGCAGTCCGATTTTCGGCCACCTCGCGCTTGATCGCGTCGCACTCGGCGACCGTGCGGAGCTGATGGACCCCCGGCAGCCGCGCGCCCGGAACCTCTAGCCGGCGGTTCCGTCCGCCCGTCGCGATCAGAAGCTTCTGATACTCGAGCTCTTGGCCTGAGTCGAGCACGACCTGGTGGGCGGCCACGTCGACGGCGACAACGCCGGCCTGAATCCGCTCCACATTGTGCTCGTCATACCAGGCCGAGGGCCTGACATACCACCCGTCGAGCTCCTCCTCTGAGCGGAGGTACGTCTTTGACAGAGGAGGGCGGCCAAAGGGGATCCCCGGCTCCTTGGTGACGATTACAACCCGGCCCTTGAAACCCTCTTCGCGGAGCGTCACCGCGGCGTTGCCACCGGCCAGCCCGCCGCCGAGCACCACGATCGGCCTATCGCCGCTTCGTCCCTGCACCGGTTTCATCGCCGGTTACTCTACGCCCGCCGGCGTCGTCGGTTCGCACGATGAGGACGCTGCAGCGCGCGCGGTGGGAGACCTTGTCAGGCACGCTTCCCAGAAGGGACCGCGACGCGCGGCTCATGCCCGCGTTCCCTATGACCAGCAGGTCGGCGCCCACCTCCGCGGAGACGGCGATCAGCGCGTCGGCAGGGTCACCCCGACGCGGGTGCATGACGGCCTCGAGCCCCTCGCCACGCGCGGCTCGGGTCGCTTCCGCAAGGAGTTCCTCAACGTCGGACGATCTCTGACGGGCGCCGTACGCGCTCACCACGTGGAGCTCGGCCCCCAACGCCGACCCGAGCTCCACTGCGGCGTCGAGCGCCTTCGTCGCCGTCTCTGAGCCGTCCGTGCCGACCACGATCGTCTGGATCGGAAGGCGAGGTATCACGCTTGTTCGGGGTGAAGACTCAATGCCGACAGCGACGCGATGGGCGAGCGTCCGCGCCGGGATCAGACCTCCAGCAGCCGCGGCTCGCAACACTCCGGCAAGCCGGGCTCCGATTCCTCGTTGCGGGGGCAGCTCGATCACGAGCTCGACTTCGCCGGCCTCCCCTGTGCGCCGGCTTTCCCCCACGCCCTCGAGCAGACCGAGGGACGCCCGGTTCTCGCTCAGGACCAGCGCGCTGAACCGGCGCACGCCTTCTCGCCGGGCGCGATACGTCAGGCGCTCGAGCAGCGCACGGCCCAAGCCGCGGCCCTGCCAGTCGTCCGCGACGGTTACCGCGACCTCCGCAAGCTCCGGATCGTCCGTCGATCGAACGTAGCGGGCGACGCCCAGCCCCTCCCCGCTGGAGGGGTCGATCGCGACGACCGCCTCGTGGTCCTTATGGTCGACGTCGACGAGGTAGTCGAGTTCAGCCGCCGACAGCCTATCTTTGGGCGTTAAGAACCGCCGGAAGCGAGACTCGTCACTCAGACGGTCGAAGCTCGCGGCAAGAACCGGCTTGTCCTCGAGCGCGATCGGACGCAACGTCACCCGCGCACCGTCGCGCAGAGTGACCGTTTTGCGTCCAGAAGAGGTTGACATCGCCTCGGCAAGAAGCCTACGCATGGCATCTTGACCTCGGTCGATAGCGTTGGCGACGCGTGACTGACGGCCGCACCCTGATCGAACCGGCGCGCGCTTTCCTGAGTGCGCCACGCTGCGCGGTACTCGCGACCATCGGCACCGACGGCGCGCCGCGCCAGATCGTCATCCATTACATGCTCGGCGAGGACCATCTGCGGCTCAACGGGCATCGAGATCGTCACTGGGTGGCCAACCTCCGGCGGGACGCGCGAGCCTCGCTCATCATTCATGACCAGGTCGATTATCTCCACTACGTCTCGATCCGCGGAACCGCGACCCTGCTGGACGACGGCGACACGGCAGTCGCCGAGGCAATGCGCCAAGCGGAGCGCTACGGCGAGGACCCAGCCGAATTCGCGCAACAGCCACGCGTCAGCTTCAGGATCAACATCGAGCGGCTCACCGAGTACCGCTGACGGTCCGGTGATCCGGATGCTGTGCGCTTATCCCGGGTCGTCTGGCTGCTCGGCTTCGGCCTCCGGCTCCACCTGCTTCGTCGCCGGGTCCGCCGCCGTCGTGTGTCGCCGGAAGCCGAAGAACCGCTCGACGCGGTGCACCCCATGCTCGACATCGCGAGCACCATGCTCGACGTCCTGCACGCCGTCTTCGGCCGAGGCCATCGGCGCCATCAACGCCACGAGGTCGACCATGGTTGCGTTCAGGTTGTTGACGGACTCCTTCAGTGGGTCGATGGAGGTGGCCAGGCCCTCGATCACCTCGACGTGGTGATCGATCGAGTCGGCCACATGGTGGATCGCCTCGAGGATCACGCTCAGCTCGTGTTCCGGTTCCTCCAAGGGTCTCGAGACCACGCGCTTCCCGACATCCACGGCGGAGCGAAGCGGCCGGAATACTAGGTCGAGCATTCTCCCATTCCCTTCAGCATCGGTATGTGCAACACGGACCTAGCGACCTAGCATGTCATCGACCGTCGCGACGGCGACGACGTAGGCCACGTGGGTCGCGATCGCCGTGGCCATCACGTCGGCAGGCCATCGCCACGGCGGCGGCGTCCGTCCGAGCAGCGGAAACATCGAGAACGTCGCGCTCATCAGCGTGGCGCCGAACAGGGCGCTCGCCCAGGGCTCCGCCATCCGCCGGTGCAGCAGGCCGTGCCAGACGCCGAAGACCGAGCCGTAGCTCCAGCGGAGCGCGAGGCCGATCTCGTTGTCCTCCTTGTCGGTCACCTTGCCCAGGTGCATGATCGACGCGACGATCATGCCCGGCACGAGCGAATCGTCGTAATCGAGCGACCCGCGATGATTGTGGCGGAGGCGTCGTTCGGCCGCATACGCGGCCGTCATCGTCGCCGTTCCGGCCGTCCCCGCGAGCGTGCTCCGGATCGGCCACGGAATCGTCAAGCGCTTCATCTCGCCTCCAGGTCTGGTCGAGTGCGTTCCAGCGTGCTTGAACAGTCTCATTTATCCTGACCTCGTGGTAGCGCAGGCACGCCCGATCACCAGCCGACAAGGCATCGCCCGCCTGCTGACGGCTGGTTCATGAGCGAGCAGCCGCAGCCCGGCCCGGGGGATACACCGTCCTCCGGTTCGGACTTCGTGGCCTTGACGCGATCGCCACGGTTCTGGGTGATCATGCGATACGCGGCGTCGTTCGGGGTCGTGCTCGCGTTCGCGGCCCTGGCGTTCCTGGCATTGGTGAAGGGCGGTACGAAGCTCTGGTTCACGCTCCCGAAGAACCCAGGCTGGTTTGACGGCAGTCTCTGGTGGGTGGCGGTAACCGCCGGGGCAGGCGTGCTCGTCGGCGTGCTGCGGCGCTTCCTTCGGGTCCCGCTCAAGCTGCCGGGTACGGTCGAGGAGCTGAAGGCTCAACGGGTGGAGCCCTCCAACGTGCCGGGGGCGGTGGCCGTCTCGCTGGTGTCGCTGGCGGGTGGGGCGAGCCTCGGGCCAGAGGCCGCGTTGGGGATGATGGGCGGCGGGCTGGGAACCTGGGTCTCAGAGCGGCGCAAGGTCAGCGAGGAGATCCGAGCGACCAACACGCTCAGCGGAATGTCGGGAGCGTACGGGGGCTTGTTGTCGTCTCCGCTGTTGGCGACGATTCTGGTGCTCGAGATTGCACGAGTGAAGGCAGCTCGCGCAGCAGACACGCTGGTCGCATGCCTGTTGTCCTCGTCGGTCGCGTTCGCTGTGTACTTCCCGATCGCAGGGTCGACCTTCGTTGGCATCTACGCGCTGCCGTCGTACAAGTACAAGGACTGGCAGCTGCTCGCGGCCATTCCCCTCGGCCTCGTCGCCGGAGCGCTTGCGCTGATCACAGTCGTCGCGATCGGACTGATGACGAAGCTCACCGCCGGGTTCGCCAAGCGGACGATCCTTCGCTCGACGATCGGCGGGATCGCGTTCGGGCTGGTCGGCGTGGCGCTGCCGCTGACACTGTTCACCGGAACCGATCAGCTCACGACTGTGATCCACGACGGAGCGGCGCTCGGTGCCGGCCTGCTGATCGCGGTCGTGTTCGCAAAGATCCTCGTGTTCGCGCTGTGTGAGGCGACCGGCTTCATCGGCGGTCCGTTCCTCGTGATGCTGTTCATCGGCGGCACGGCCGGGGTCACCGCGCATGTTCTGATTCCGGGGCTGCCCGAGGGTCTCGCGTTCACCGCGATGTTCGCCGCCCTTCCCGGATCGCTCGTCGCAGCCCCGTTCTCGTTGATCCTGCTCGGCGCGCTGACGACCCAAATCGGCACCCTGCAGATCGCGCCGGTCGCCATCGCCGTCCTCAGCGCCTACCTCGCCGTGTCAGGCACAGGCACGCTCATGGCCCTGTCGAACCGCGCGCGCAAGCCCGCGGCGCCCTGATCACGAGACCCGTCCTCGGACCCTGTCGATCTGCCAGGCAGCGGTAATCAGCCCAATGTGGCTGAACGCCTGCGGGAAGTTGCCCAGCAGCTCGCCGTTGGAGGTGTCGATCTCCTCGGCCAGCAGCCCGAGGTCGTTGGCGTAGGCGACCAGCCTGTCGAACAGCCGCTCCGCCCGGTCGATTTCCCCGGCCTGGGCCAGTGCGGACACGAGCCAGAACGAGCAGATCACGAACGTCCCCTCCTCGCCGGTTAAACCGTCGGCATTGAGGCCCTCCTGGTTTCGGTAGCGCAGAACCAACCCGTCCTCGGTCAGGCTGTCGGCGATCGCTTCGATTGTCGAGCGCATCCGCTTGTCGGTGGCGGGCAAAAAGCCGAGGCTCGGCATCAGCAGCTGCGCAGCGTCGAGATCATCCGAGTCGAATGACTGCGCATACGCCTGCCGGGCCTCGCTCCAGCCCCGCGTGAGAACAGCGTCGCGGATCTCGTCGCGGGCGGCCGTCCAGCGGTCGATCTCGGCGTGCATCCCGAGCTGCGGCGCGAGCGCGATCGCACGGTCGAGCGCGACCCAACACAGCACCTTGCTCGAAACGTGATGGCGCGGTTCGCCGCGCATCTCCCACATTCCGGCGTCCGTCTCGCGCCAGCGGCGCGCAGCCGTATTGGCGAGATCGGCGACGAACCGCTGGATCTCTGGGTGGAGGTCCCCCAGCTGCTCGCGGTACCGATACAGCGAGTTGAGCAGCTCCCCATAGACGTCGAGCTGAGTTTGGCCCCACGCGCCGTTGCCGACGCGGACCGGCCCGGAGTCCCGCCAGCCGCGCAGATGGGGCAGCTCCCGCTCGGTGAGGTCGTGCTCGCCGGCGATCCCGTACATGATCTGTAGCGAGTGCTCGCTGGCGCGTCCCCCGGCCGAGCTGGTCATGAACGAGACGAAGTCCACGGCCTCGTCCGAGCAGGCGCCGACGTACAGCGCTTCGAGCGTCAGGCTGGCGTCGCGGATCCAGGCGTAGCGGTAGTCCCAGTTGCGCTCCCCACCTACGGTCTCCGGGAGCGAGGTGGTGGGGGCGGCGACAATCGCGCCGGTGGGCCGATACGTGAGACCCTTGAGCACGCGCGAGCTCAGACGCACCAGCTCTCGGTGCGGGCCCTTGTAGATGTCGTGCTCGGCCTCCCAGGAGCGCCACGCTTCGACGGTTTCCGCGATCCTCGCTGGTACCCCGTCTGGTGAGAACGGCTCGGGCGCGGGTCCCTCGGGCGGAGACCATTGCAGCGCGAAGCCGACCCGCTCGCCGGCCGAGACCGTGAACGTCGCGGCCATGGTCGAATCGTCGATCACGGTGGGGACGCCGGAGCTGACGACGACCTGATTCGGGCCGCCGAAGGTCCGGCCACCGCTGTCGCTCGCCCGGAACAGCGGCTTGACCAGTCCGTACTCGGGCCGCGGCGCCAGCTCGAAACTCAGCTCCACATCGCCGAGAATCCCCGCGACGAGGCGCAGGATCAGGTGCGGGGCGCCCAGGCCGAGCTCGTGGCCACGCTGGCCCTCGGCGAACGCCATCGCGTCCGTCAGCTTCACAGTGCCGGACTCGGTCGTGAACGTCGTCTCGATCACGAGGGTTCCCGGTAGGTAGAGCCGCTCGCTCCGATACGCCCCGGTCGGCTTGATCTGCCAATGCCCGCCTTCGGGGTCGAGGATCTGCGTGAACACGGCCGGACTGTCGTATCGGGGCATGCAGAGCCAGCCAATGGACCCATCGCGGTCAACGAGCGCAGCCGCGTTGCAGTCGGCAAGCAGGCCGTAGTCGGCGATTGGGCGAAAGCCCTCGCGCGCGTCGATCATCTGGTTCCAAACATCGTGCGGACTCGCGAACGGTAGTCCTCGAGGGTGACGCTGCCAGCCTCGGTCAGCCTGACAGAGAGTTCTATCTCTACTCAGATCAAGATGGCCGCCAGCGCGCCACGGCCGCGCTTTCGTCCATCAGCGCCGCTGCAGCGGCTGGGTGGGGTTGCCGTTGAGCGGGTAGCTACTACCTGCAGGTCGCGTTGGGCACGCCTCGGGGTGGAGCGCGAGATCTCTTCTTACCCATACCACGACGGAAGGCAGTTTGATGAGCAAGGCAGAACAGAAGATTGTGCAGTACCTGGGCGAAGCGCATGCCAGCGAAGTCGGCTTGGTGAGCGTGCTTCGGTCCCAGATCGCAATGACCCCGCGCGGCTCCTATCGCGACGGGCTCGAGAAGCACCTGGGCGAGACGCAGGAACACGCCCGTCGCATCCGGAAGCGCTCCGGCGAACTTGGGCGGAGCCGCAACCCGGTGCAGGTGTTTGCCGGCTTTGCGGAGACGCTGATCGGCCAGAGCGTTGCTCTGGGCAAGACGCCGTTTGATCTGTTGCGTGGATCGGGCGGTGACGAGAAGGTCCTCAAGAACGCCAAGGATGCGTGCGCGACCGAGGCGCTCGAGATCGCGACCTACACCGCCCTGGAGCGCCTCGCGACCAGCGTCGGGGACGAGCGGACAGCCAAGCTCGCCGCGTCGATCCGCGGCGATGAGGAGCGCATGCTCGCGCGCATCATGCGCGAGATCCCCAAGCTCACAGACGCGGTGGTCGGAGCGGACATTGATGGAAAGGCCACCTACGACATCACAAAGACCGGCGCGGCAGACGCGACCCGCGAGGCCGCGCGTGAGGTCAAGCAAACGGCACGCGCCACACGGGCGAGCGCTAAGCGCACCGCCCGGCAGGCACGCAAGGTCCCCGGCGTCGCGCAAGCCGAGGGACAGATCAAGGGTGCAGTCGCCTCCGAGGAGGACATCGCGATCGCGCGCTATGACTCGCTCACCGCCGAGGAGATCCTCAGCAAGCTGCCCGAGCTCTCGCAGATCGACCTAGCCAAGGTCGATGCCTACGAGCGCAAGAACGACAACCGCACCACGATCCTGAGCGGCATCACCAGGCTCCGGCAACAGGAGCCGTGGCCTGGGTATGACGAGCTCACGGTCGCCGAAATCGACGCAGTGATCGGCGAGGGCGACGAGCAGCGCACGAAGGACGTTGTCGCCTACGAGCGCGGCCACAAGAACCGCGCAGGCGTGCTCCGCAGCGCAGAGCGCGAGACCGTCAGCGCCTAACCATGTCGCCGGCGCGGCCAGCGGCCATTGACAACATCAACGCAAACCAATGAACCAGAAAGGATCAGCATGGCTGACAAGCACATCGATGAAGGCAAAGGCCGGCTAAAGCAGGCGGCAGGCAGCCTGACAGACGACCAAGGCCTGAAGAACGAGGGTAAGGCGGACCAGGCCAAGGCCACGATCAAGGACAAGGTCGACAAAGTCGCCGACGCCCTGACGCCGGACAAGAAGTAGCACCAACGCACGTGATCTCCGACCAACTCCAATCGAAGCCCTGGGGGGTGACATGCTCACAATCCTCCTCATCATCCTCCTCGTCCTATTGCTGACCGGCGGCGGATACGGCATCCGGCGCCGCGGACGACGCAGCTACTAGTTCCGGAACCGCCGCAGTCCGAGGCTGGCCCGGGCGTCCACACGCCCGGGCCAGACCCGCCCGAGCAAACCGCGCGACGACTGGGCCGGCGGCTGCGCCGTTGCTACCGCCGCACACGGCACAGGACCGGTTGGCCGAATGGCGGTCAGCCGGCGCCGACGGCAGCCAGCGCATCTCGGCGGGTCTCGTGCATCGGCAGCTGGCGATCAAGGCCGGTCAGCTCGAACGCGCGGCGCGGCGACCCCATAGGGCAGGCAATGGCGAACTGGCGCCCGGCGTGGTCCAGGCGACGGAACGCGTTTAGCAGCAGCGCGATTCCCGACGAGTCCACCAGCGAGACGTCCTCGAGGTCGATGACGACCGCTCGCACCGCGGAGCGCACCGCGGCATTGAGCTCGGGGCTGAGCTTGATGCAGAGCGCGAAATCGAGCTCGCCGCTGACGGTGACGATCGAAACGTCGCCGCACGTGGTTGTTGTCGGCTCACTTGTCTCCCCGTGCACCGTCGGAGGCTACCCTCGATGCCGAAGGGCCAGCCGGTCGCAGTGGGATGGGCGCGGGTTGGGTTGTCAGTCGTGGGGCGCGACAACCAGCACCGTGGCGTCGTCGCGAAGCGGGTCAGCGGAGGCCCCTATCACCGCGTCCTGTAATCCGCGCACGGTCGTCGCTGCCGAGCGGGGACCCAGCTCGGTGAGGATCGCGCGCAGGCCATTCTCACCGACGCGGCCGCCGTCGGTGGTGCGGCGCTCGCTGACCCCATCGGAGTACAACAACAGGCGGTCCCCGGGGCCGACCACGGCGCTGAGGACAGGGAACACGCGCTCGGTGAAGCGGATGCCCAACGGATAGGTGCGCTCGCTGTCGAGCTCGTCGACGCGTCCATCGGCACGCAGGACCAGCGGGGTGGGATGGCCGCAATTGATCCAGCGAAGCCGATGCGTGTTGGGATCCCAGGATCCCAACACGGCGGTCAAATACAGGTCCGAATCGAGCGTCAAGATCGCTTCATCGGCCAGCCTGGCCGCTTGCTCCAGGCCAGCGCCGGCACGGCGGGCGGCGCGCAGCGCCCCGATCGCCAGCGAGGACAGCGCCGCGGCCGAGTTGCCCTTGCCGGTCGCGTCGGCGACGACCAGCCACAGGCCGTCCGCGTTGGCAGCGTAATCAAAGAAATCGCCGCCAACGTCATAGCCGGGGAGCACGCCCCCGGCGACGTCGGCCCGATCAACGCGGGCAAGCCGCGGCGGCAGTAGGTTCTGCTGAATCTCGGCGGCGGGCTGCGTGTCCTTGCGCCGACGGACGGCATGCACCGCGTCGGTGTAACCGGACGCCAGCTCCAGCGCCAAGGCGGCCTGGCCCGCAAATGCCTCCAGATCAACCGCCGGCCGGTCGCGAGCGAGCAGAAAGCCCATCACGCGATCGCGCACTACCAACGGCCACAGCGTGCCCGGTCCGACGCGGTCGAACACCAGCTCCCGCAGCAGCGGCAGAGCTTCCGGAATGATCTCCGGCCCGACGCCCACCGGCGCGCGGATCCGCTCGGGAAACCGCTCCGCATCGCCGGCCAGTCGCAGAGCGAACGACCCCTCGACGTCCAACACATACGCCGCGACCGGGCAGCCCGCTTGCGCACACGCGAGCTCGACGACCAATTCGGGCACCAGATGCGGCAACGACGCACCCAGCAGCTCCCCCGCGTCGGGCTGTCCACTCACCATCGTCGATAGCAACATACGCCTCTCCCGTCAGCGCCGAACGCTACCGCCAGATCCGCGACCACCACAGGCGCCGCCGGAGCACCGCTGGCGCCACTCGAGGTCTCGGGCCATCCATCGCGACCGGCGTACGGACTATCGGTCGTCGCGATTTGTGTCGATGAATACATTAGGACCACGGCACGCTCGAGCGTAGGGCCCTCAGCACCGTGCTAACGAAGGTAAACCAGGCGTACAGGATTTCTCCTGTTATGTCTCGGGGGCGGAGAGGCGGCTCGCATGAGGACCGCAACGAGGAAGCCCGGCACCGGTCAGGTGACAGGCCGAGCGTCGAGCGAGGACGAGAGGCCGCGCACGGCGCAGTATCGAGCTGGGACCGCAAGGAGCATCGCCGGCCTCGCTGGTTGCTGCGTCGCGGCCGTCGGGCTGGCGATATTCGCCGGCTGGCTGCTTGACGTGCCGCTGTTGAGGGGATCATTCTCTGGGCGGGAGATGACTCCCGGCACTGCGATCGGCTTTGTCGCGACCGGTGGCGCGCTGCTGCTGACGATCTCCGCGCCGAATCGGGTACAGCGACGCAGCGCACGGCTGCTCGCGGCGCTCGCGATCGTGATCGGAGCATTGACCGCGCTGGCTCATCTGATCGGTCACAGCCCGGACATCACTGGATTGCTATTCCCAAGCACCGGCAGCACCAACACGGTCGCGCCGGCCGCGAGCCAGGCACAGGCAGCGAGCGAGTTCATCTGGCTCGGGAGCGCGCTGCTGCTGCTGAACACAGCGCACGGCGCCAAGAATCGTCTGGTGGGTGCGATCGCCGGAACGTCCTTCGTCATCACGCTCCTCGCGACGGTGGGTTACATCTTGGGCACGTCTGGGCTAGCCGGGATTCCCGGAACTACCACCGTCGTTTTCTCAACGGCCATCACGTTCCTCCTACTGTCAGCCGGAATCGTGGCCGCCGGGTCGACCGCCATCTTCGGGGGTGTCCTCACGACCGGCGGACCAGGAGGAGTGGTATTGCGGCGTTTGCTGCCGACATCGGCCGTCGCCTTCCCGGCCTTCGGCTGGCTTGTACTGGAAGGTGAACGCCATGGTCTGTACTCACTGGCCAGCGGTCTCGCCTGGTTCGTGCTCGTGTCGACGCTCGTGCTGGCGCTCACCGCTTTTTCGCTCGCAAAGCGGCTGAACCAGCTTGACCTGCAGGGGCGAGCGGCTGCCGCAAAGGCCGAGCGCCTCGCCGCATTGGTCGACGCCTCAAACGAAGCGATCATGAGCTCCGACGATCACGGCATCATCACAAGCTGCAACCGAGCCTGCGAGGGGCTGTACGGATACGCCGAAGCGGAGCTCATCGGTCGATCCATCGCCATCCTCAGCCCAACGGAAAAGCGCGCAGAGCAACTTCAGCTGATGGAGGCCGCGGCGCGGGGCGACTTGACCGTCGAACGCGACACCCAGCGGCTGCACAAGAATGGCTCGCTACTAGACGTCTCGCTGACGCTTTCGGGGATCACCAAGGGCGGTTCGCTTGGCGGCTACTGTGCGGTGACCCGCGACATCGGCCGGCGAGTGTTGGAACACGATCAACTCGAGACCGCGGTTCGCCTGCGCACACATGAGCTGTCCCGGTCTCGAGCGGAGACGTTGCACAGCCTGGCCCTCGCGGCCGAGTACCACGACTACGAGACCGCCGAACACACCCACCGGGTGGGGCAGAACGCCGCGCTCGTGGCCACAGCACTCGGGCTGCCGGCGAGCTCCGTCGAGTTGATCCGCCAAGCCGCACCACTCCACGACGTAGGCAAGATCGGAATCCCCGACCGGATCCTTCTCAAACCTGCGGCGCTGACTCCGGAAGAGCTCGACGTGATGAAGGAACACACGATTCTTGGCTCCAGACTGCTCGCGAGAAGCGACAGTCCCGTCCTTCAGCTCGGCACGCGCATCGCTCTCGCCCACCACGAGCGATGGAACGGCGAGGGCTACCCGGCCGGACTCGCCGGCGAAGCGATTCCGATCGAGGCACGGATCGTTGCGGTCGTCGACGCGTTCGACGCGATGGCCCACGACCGCCCGTACCGGTCCGCCTTCACCATCGATGAAGCCGTAGGCGAAATCCTGCGTTGCAGCGGCACGCAGTTCGACCCCCGCGTCGTCGCGGCATTCCGCAGCCTGTTCGCGGGTTCAGCGTCGCCCGATGTCGGCAACACCCGCTCGCGCTCCGAGCACAACCGCACTCCAGGCGCACCCGAGCATGCACCTCTCGATCATTCCGACGATCAACGCGAAGCCGCGGACCATCGACAAGCCACGCGGCCCGCCCGCGCACGGAACCGGGGACTGCCAATCGGACCCGAACGTGTCCGCGTTTCTGTGTAGGGACCACTCGGATACTCCGCGGCCGAGCCGTGGCGTCTGTCCAGCCTGGATGCCTCACGTCAAGCACGGGTCGCCGCGTGCCGATGCAAACCTTGACACAAGTCAACCCGCCGGGCTCGGACAGCCCCCTCCTCTTTGGAAGGGGCACGTCTGATGCTCGCATCGTCCTGCCACATCCGTCGCACTCCCTGGGCGAAGGCCCTCTGCCTTGTTGCGCTTCGTAGGCGGCCTGCTGATCGCGGCTTCGGGCCGGCCGTCCCGTCCGCCCTCGCCGCTTCGACGACGACGGTGGATCTCGGCCAGGCATCGACCTACGCGGTCTTGAGCGGCGCCTCCGTCGGCAATACCGTCAACGCCCCCGGCGCGCCGCTCACCACGCTTCGTGGCGACCTTGGCGTCGCGGCGAACGCGCAGCCGACCGGCTTCCCGCCCGGCGTGGTCACCGGCACGACCCGCGTCGGCAGCGACGGCCGCGCCGGCCTACACCGACCTCGGCGCGGCGTACAACGAGGTCGCCGGTCGGACCGGCGGCACCGCGCATCGCCGGCGATCTGGCGGGCACTGATCGCTCACGCCCGGCCTGTACTCCGCCGCTGCCGCCGTATCGAACACCGGCACGGTGACCCTCGACGCGGCGGGAACCCGAACGCCGTCTTCGTCTTCCAGGTCGGGGGGGCGCTGACGATGGCCGCCGGAGCCAACGTGAAGCTGATCAACGGCGCGCAGCGCTTCGCGCGTGTTCTGGCAGGTCAAAGGCGCCGCCGGCATCGGCGCCAACGCCAAGTTCGCGGGAACGCTGATGGCACACGACCGCAGCAGCGATCGGCGCGGGCACGCAGGTCAACGGCCGCGTGCTGGCGCTCACCGGCGCGATCTCGCTTGACTCCAACGATTTCTACAGCAGCCCGCCCGTTGTCACCATCGCCGGGGGGGCAACCGCGATCACAAGCATCTACGACCCCGACGATCAGCGGCACGACGGATCGTCGCAGCCACCGGGAGTCGTCACCGTCACGATCGCGGGCCAAACGCTCACCGCGACCCCGTCCGATGGCGCGTGGTCGGTGACCTCGGCGATCCTCGCGAACGACACCTACCCGGTCGTGGCGTCGGTCACCGACGGCGCAGGGAACCCGGGGAGCGCCACGCAACAGCTGACCATCGACACGGTGCCGCCCGTCGTCACGATCGACGGCGGACCGTCCGTAGACGACGAACGACCCGACCCCGACGATCGCCGGCACCAGCGACGCCGCCGCGGCACCGTCGTCCGTGTCAGCGTCGACTCACAGAGCCTGACCGCGCTCGTGCAGCTCGCCGGCACGTGGAACGTGACCCCGACCACGCTGGGCGACGGCACCCGCACGTCACTGCTTCGGTCACCGACCCAGCCGGCAATCAGAGCACGGCCAGCCAGTGCTGACCGTCGACACGACGCTCCCGCGGTGACGATCGACCGGTGGCGCCAACGCGCTGACCAACGATGCGACACCGGACATCTCCGGGACCGCGACCGTTCCGTCCGGCACGACCGTGACCGTTACCCTCGCCGACCAGACCCTGACCGGCCAGGTGCAGGCCGGCGGGTCCTGGTCCGTCACCGCAGCGGCCCTCTCCAACGGCCCGCATCGCGTCGTCATCTCAGTCTCCGACGCGGCCGGGAACCTGGCCAGCTTCACCCAGACGCTGACCGTCGACACGGTTTCGCCGTTCGTCGCGATCACCGGCGGGGCGCCGCCACGAGCAATCAGGCGACCCGACGATCACGGGGTCCTCCGACGCCGCACCCGGCACGACCGTCACTGTCTCGATCGCTGGCCAGACGATGACCACGCTCGTTCAGAGCCAACGACTCTTGGAACACAACCGCGACCTCCGTCGGTGACGGGACGTGGCTGGTCATCGCGACCGTTACCGATCCCGCCGGCAACGCCGGCAACGCCACGCAGACCCTCACCATTGCATCCAGCGGCCCGGGAGGCACCGGACCCACGGGGCCCACGGGACCCACGGGACCGACGGGGCCCACGGGACCCACGGGGCCCACCGGGCCCACGGGAGTCACCGGGCCCACGGGACCTCCTGGCGACACCGGTCAGACCGGCTCGACCGGGCAGACCGGCGCGCACGGTCAAGCTGGCTCGCCCGGTAAGACCGGTGCGGCCGGTCGGACTGTAACCGGCATGCGACTGGCGGTGTGGCTGTCGGCCGCGAGGTTCAGGTTCGCCCACGGCCATCGGCTGGTCGTACGGTTCGTGATGAGCCGCGCAGCGGATGTGACGCTCACCGTCCTGCATGGCAAGCGGGTGGTCGCCAGGTTGAAAACCGCTCCCCGCAAGGCGGGTCGCGGCCGGATCACCTGGGATGGCAGGATCAAGCGGACGCCTGCGCGCCGCGGGGCCTACGAGATCATCGTCCGAGCGGTTTCCGCGTCCGGCAGGTCAGCCAGTGACTCGGCGAGGCTGCGGATCACCTGACATATCCTCGGTTCCGACGTGTGCATCGACGACGGAGCGCTCAGCCGAGCGCCTGCTGCAGATCAGCCACCAGGTCACTCGGATCCTCGATTCCGCAGCTGAGCCGGATCAGGTCCGGCGGGACTGCGGCCGCCGATCCTTCCACGGACTGGTGGGTCATCATCTGCGGCACCTCGATCAGCGACTCGACGCCGCCGAGTGACTCGGCGAGGGTGAACAGGCGCGTGCGGCTGGCGATTTCGGCGGCGCGCGGGTGGCGGAAGCTGACCATGCCGCTGTAGCCGGGCCAGCGCACGTCGCTCACGTCTGTCGCCGCGCGCAGCAGCTCGACGACCGCGGCCGCGCTGCGCGCGTGCGCGTCCATCCGCAGGTGCAACGTGCGCAGCCCGCGATGAACGAGGAAGCAATCCATCGGCCCGGGGACCGCGCCGATCGCGTTCTGGACAAAGCGCAGCCGCTCATGCCACACGCGCTCGCTCGCGACAACGACGCCTCCGACGACGTCCGAGTGGCCGCCGAGATACTTGGTCGTCGAGTGCACGACGAAGTCGGCCCCGAGCTCGAGCGGGCGTTGGTTGACGGGGGTGGCGAAGGTGTTGTCCACCGCAACCATCGCGTGACGCTTTCTCGCGGCGACGCCCTCGATGTCGATCTCGTCCAGGTGCGGGTTCGTCGGGCTCTCGATCCAGATCAACCGCGTCTCATCCCGGATCGCGCCCTCGACGGCGTCGAGGTCGGACTGGTCGACGAGGTCGTAGGACAGCCCCCAGCGACCGAGCACCTTGTCGACGAGCCGGAAGGTGCCACCGTAGAGGTCGCCGGGGAGCACGATGTGCGAGCCTGCCTCGCACGCGACCGTGATCAGCGCGTGCTCGGCGGCGAGACCTGAAGCGAATGCCACCGCGGGGCCGCCTTCGAGCTCGCCGAGCGCCTGCTCGAGTGCCGCTCGGGTCGGGTTCGCCGAGCGGGCGTAGTCGTAGTCCTCGAGGAACTCGCCTGGGCGCTGCTGAGCGTAGGTGCTCGTCTGGTGGATCGCCGGAATCACCGAGCCGAACGTCGGATCCGGTGTCAGGCCGGCGTGGACCGCTCTGGTCGCGAACGCGTCGCGCCGACCTTGTTGCTCGCTCACGAAGCCAATGCTTCCAGCAAATCCGTGCGCGTGACGATTCCCGCCGGGTGGCCGTGGTCGATCACCAGCAGCGCCTGCTCATCGCCGACCAACAACTCGACCGCCTCCCGCACGGGATCCTCCGTCGAGACAGCCTGAAACGGCGGCTCCATCATCTCGACGATCTCGGCATCGAGCCGGGACGGGTCGGCGGCGGCACGCTTGAGCAGTCCGCGCTCGCTGATCGCGCCGACGATCGTGGCCGGGTCGTGCGGGCTGACCACCGGCAGCTGCGAGACGCGATGCTCGTGGAGCAGCGAGACCGCATCGCGAACGCGTTGGTGGGTCTCGACGGTCACCAGCGACGGCATCTCGCCGGCGTCGAGCTTGCGTCGCATCACGTCTCCGACGACCAGCCTGGATTCCCGCTCGAGGAAGCCGTGCTGGCGCATCCAGTTATCGGAGTAGATCTTCGAGAGGTAGGAACGGCCACTGTCCGGGAGGATCACGACGATCATCGCCTCGGGGTCCTGCACCTCGGCGGCAGCCCGCACCGCCGCGTGCACGGCAAGGCCTCCGGAGCCGCCCGCGAGGATGCCTTCGGTCAGCGCGAGCCTGCGCGTGGTGAGGAACGCATCGCGGTCGGAGACGGTGATCCAGCGATCGATGACCGACGGATCGAACGTCTGCGGCCAGAAGTCCTCGCCGACGCCCTCGACCAGGTACGGCCTGACGTTCTCGGGCGCTCCGGAGTAGATCGACCCTTCCGGGTCTGCACCGATCACCTCGAGGTCCGGCTTGCGTTCGCGCAGGTAGCGGACGGTGCCGGTCACGGTGCCGCCGGTCCCGACGCCGCAGACCAGATGCGTGATCCGCCCGCCTGTCTGTTCCCACAGCTCCGGCCCGGTCGACTCGTAGTGAGCCTGCGGGTTGGCCTCATTGAAGTACTGGTTCGGCTGGAACGCGCCAGGGATCTCCTCCGTCAGGCGATCGGCGACGCGGTAGTAGGACTGAGGTGAGTCGGGTGCAACGTCGGTCGGAGCAACGACCACCTCCGCGCCGTAAGCACGCAGCAGGTCGATCTTCTCCTTCGACATCTTGTCCGGCATCACCGCGATCACCTGGTAGCCCTTCAGCCGTGCGGCGATCGCCAGCCCCGTACCGGTGTTCCCGGACGTTGGCTCGACGATCGTGCCGCCGGGAGCGAGCCGGCCGTCGCGTTCGGCGGCCTCGATCAACGCGACCGCGACCCGGTCCTTGATTGAGCCGCCCGGGTTGAAGACTTCAAGCTTGGCGAGGAGCTGGGGCCGCATGCCGGGTGAGATGCGAGACAGCCTTACAAGCGGCGTGTTGCCAATCGTCTCGAGGATCGAGTCTTTGATGAGGGGTGCGATGGCGGTGCTGGGCATAGCGTAAGTCTGATGATCCTGCGATCTGGTGGCAAGCGATCGCAGATTCTGCGTGACTTAGATGCTCAGAGCGAATATGATTCGGGATGATCCCGTCGGACTCGACCGATGCCGAATTATCCACACCCTTCCGTCGACAAATTCGACCGCGCGATCCTCGAGCTCGTCGCCTCGGACGCTCGGATCACCAACCAACGCCTCGCCGATCAGGTCGGAATCGCGCCGTCGACCGCACTGGCCCGGCTGCGGTCGCTGCGCGAGCGCGGCGTGATCCGCGGTTTCCACGCGGAGGTCGATCTCGCCGCCATCGGCCGCCCGCTTCAGGCTCTGATCGCGGTCCGGCTCGCGGTCCACGCGCGCGAGCAGATCGACGCGTTCACCGACGCGGTGCGCGGACTGCCCGGCGTGCTGATGGTCTTCCACCTCACGGGCGTGACCGATTACCTCGTCTGGGTGGCGGCCGCCGACGCCCAGGACCTGAGGGAATTCGTCGTCGATCACCTCGCCACCCATCCTTCGGTCGCACACGCGGAGACCTCGCTGATCTACGAGCACCAGCGCGGGCCGGGAATCTGGGGCGCGGCCGACCCGGCCTAGTCCTGGTGGTCACCGTCGAGCCCTCGTGCCTGCGGGCGCCGCCGTAGTCTCCCGCCGAGATGCCTCGTCGCGCCGCACGTCTCGAGGGACTCGGGACAACGATCTTCACCGAGATGACCGCGCTCGCGCAGCGCACGGGCGCGATCAATCTCGGACAGGGGTTTCCCGACACCGACGGACCTTCCGAGGTGATCGAGGCGGCGGTCACCGCGCTGCGCGGTGGCGAGAATCAGTACGCCCCGCTGGGCGGAGTGCAGAGCCTCCGCGAGGCGGTGCTCGAGCACCAGCGCAGCTACTACGGCCTCGGCCCCGAGGACGTGCTCGTCACGTTCGGCGCCACCGAGGCGATCGCGGCGGCGCTGCTGGGGCTGCTGAACCCGGGGGACGAGGTTGTCGTGCTCGAGCCCTACTACGACTCCTACGCGGCGTGCATCGCATTCGCGGGCGCGCGCCGGCGGCCGGTGACGCTGCGCCCGCCGGAGTTCGCGCTCGACATCGACGCGCTGCAGGCCGCGGCCGGCCCTCGCGCGCGGGTGCTGCTTCTGAACACGCCCCACAATCCGACCGGACGCGTGCTCGGTCGCGGCGAGCTCGAGGCGATCGCCCACGTGTGCATCGAGCACGACCTCGTTTGCGTCAGCGACGAGGTCTACGAGCATCTCGTCTACGACGGCGAGCACGTACCAATCGCGACCTTCCCCGGGATGGCGCAACGCACGCTCACGATCTCAAGCGTCGGCAAGTCGTTCTCGTTCACGGGCTGGAAGATCGGCTGGTGCTCCGGCCCCGCGGAGCTCGTCGGCGCCGTGCGGGGCGTCAAGCAGTACCTGACGTTCGCGGGCGGCACGCCGCTGCAGCACGCAGCCGCGACCGCGCTGCGACTGCCCTCATCCCATCTCGAGTCGACGCGCGACGAGCTGCGCACCAAACGCGACCTGCTCTGCGCGAGCCTGACGGAGGCCGGGCTGGGGCCGCTGACCCCCGCCGGGACGTATTTCGTCAATGCGGACGTCGGCTCCGATGCGGCCGAGTTCTGCAGGACGCTTCCCGAGCGGTGCGGCGTCGTCGCGATCCCGACCTCGGTGTTCTACGACGATGCCGACGCGGCTTCGACGCTCGTGCGGTTCGCGTTCTGCAAGCGGGAGGAAGTGGTCGCGGAGGCTGGGCGGCGGCTGGCCCGGCTCGCGGGAAGCGGCTGACGCCGCCGATGTGGCCGACGTGGCGTCCTGGACCCGCGGACTAGCGCCTTGCGCTGCTGGAACTGGCGTGAGCGCCCCGCTCGCCGGCCAGCGAGCCCGCGAGATGATCGATCACCTCACGCGCGTCGTCCTCGATGCCGTGGATGAACGTCGACCTGCGGCGCCTGAGCACGGGCAGCCCGAGGGCGTACAGACCGGGGCTGTCGACGATGCCGCCGTCGTGGCGGAGCGACCCCTTGGAATCGATCACGGGCACGTCGAGCCACCGGTAATCGGGCCGAAACCCCGTCGCCCAGACGATCGAGCCGATCTCGCCTCTGCGGAGGTCAAGCTGCAACCGAGGCGATCGGGCCACCTCTGTCGGTGCGCCCCGCTCGGGGGCACCGACCTCGGCATCCAACCTCTCGGCCCGAGCCCACTCATCGAACACTCCGAGCAGCCGTCTCATCTTCAGGTCCGCGAGCGAGCAGACGTTGCGCAATCCGCCGGAGAACAGCGCGCGGCCGTCACGGATGGCCGCGCAGCGCCCCACGAGCTCGACGCCGATCGCGACGAGCGCGTTGAGATCGAGCGTCACCCGCTCGGGTGTCCCGACCAGCTGCGGCGAGGGCAGCTGCCGCGCCCGCCGGAGGTCCTCGAGCTCGTCGTAGCGCTGGTCCCAGACGCCGGACGCGTCCATCCACCACAGGACATCGCGGCCGCGATAGGTCCGCGGCAACCGCACGTGCTCCCCAACCGACAGGATCACCGGCCGGCCGGATCGCCTCAGCTCGGCCGCCAGCTGCACCCCGGTCGCCGACGCCCCGACGACGAGCACGCCTCCCTCCGGGAGTTGCCCGGGGTCGCGGTAGTCAAACGTCGTCAACTGCTCGACCTCCGCCGGCACCGCCGACACAAAGCCGGGCACCGTCGGACGGTTGCAGGCACCGCTCGCGATCACCACCGTGCGCGCTCGGATCTCGCCGCCGCTCGTGGCCAGTTGGTAGCCGTCGTCGGTGCGCCGCACCGAGGTGACGTTCGTGCCCGTGCGGACGCGCACGCGAGCATGCGCGGCGAAGCGATCGATCAGCTCGACGACCTCGGCGGTCGTCATGTAGCCGTCGGGATCCGGGCCCTTATAGGGAACGCCGGGTAGGCCGCACTGCCAGTTGGGGGTCAGCAGCCGGAGGGAGTCCCAGCGCTCGCGACGCCACGAGTTGGCGATCTCGCCACGCTCGAGCACGACATGGTCGATCGACCGCTCGCTGAGAAAGTGGCTTGCGGCGAGGCCGGCGTGCCCGGCGCCGATGACGACGGTGGTGACGCGCTCGATGACGAAGCCTCAGGCGACGTGGACGCGCTGGACGACGAGGCCCTCAGACGACGGCGACGTCGACCTCCGTCGGGTTCGCGATAGCGTCGAACACCGCGGAGCGCTTCTGAGACTGTGCGACCAGCGCCTCGATCTCCTCCTTGGAGGCGTCCGCGTCGATCGTGAACGTCACCTTGATGTCGTTGAAGCCGTTGCGGACGTCGCTGTCGACACCCAGGATTCCGCGGATGTCGTGGTTGCCCTCGACGGTCGACTCGACCGAGCGCAGCTGAATCCCGCGATTCTGCGCGACGGACGCCACACCGGCGGTCAGGCAACTCGCCAGCCCGACGAGCAGATACTCGATCGGGGTGATCCCGTTGTCCGGGGCCGCGAAGGTCTCGGGATGGTCGGCGTCGAGCACCGTTTCGGTCTTGTGGCTCTGCTCTTCACCGAGGCCGAAGTAGTTCTCGATCGTCGTCGTGCTGTGGACGCCCGTCTGCCACTTCGACGACGCGCGCCACGTGAACTGGGCGGCCTCTGGCGCGCCTTCCAGGACTTCACGCGCGTCGAGCAGCGCCTGGACGTTTACTCCGTTATCAATCGTGGTCATCTCTGCCGTCCCGTTCCCCTCATCGCCTAAAGTAGTTGCCCAATCAAGAAACTTGACAATATCAGGATCCTGGCGAACAAAGACATGACCACGCCGACGCCCCACGCGCCGACGCACGCGGCCGGCTCGGTCGGGACCGTCGAGACGCGGTATCTCGAGCTGCCCAACCCGGTGAGGCTCGACTGCGGACAGGATCTGGATCACATCCGGGTGGCCTATGAGACCTACGGCGCGCTCTCACCCCGGCGTGACAATGTGATCATGGTCTGCCACGCGCTCAGCGGTGACGCCCACGCCGCCGGCTTCTCGAAGGCGGCGGCGGAGCAGAGTACTCGCGACGGGTTCGCGGCCGAGGACCGCGACGGCGCAGCCGGCAAGGGACTCGGCTGGTGGGACGGGATGATCGGCCCTGGCAAGGCCTTTGACACCGACCGGTATTTCGTTGTCTCCACGAACCTGCTCGGCGGTTGCCGAGGGACCACGGGACCCTCGTCGCTCGACCCGGCGACGGGCGCGCCGTACGGCTCGGACTTCCCCGTGATCACGGTCGCCGACATGGTGAGAACGGAACGCGCGTTCCTCGACGAGCTCGGGATCGAGCGGCTGGCGGCGGTGGCAGGCGGCTCGCTCGGAGGGATGCAGGCGTTCGAGTGGGCGATCACGTTCCCTGACCAGGTCGACGCGGTCGTCGCGATCGCCAGCACGCATGCCCTCCACCCCCAGGGGATGGCCTGGAACGCGATCGCGCGGGAGGCGATCATGCGCGACTCGGCGTGGCATGGCGGCCATTACTACGACACCGAGGCGGAACCCAACGCCGGGATGGGCGTCGCGCGAATGATCGGCCACATCACCTACCTCTCAGCGCCGGCACTGGTTGAGAAGTTCGGCCGGCGACTCCAGTTTGCCGACGACATCCGCTACACCCTCACCGAGCCGGAGTTCGAGGTCGAGAGCTACCTGCGCCACCAGGCCGACTCGTTCGTCAGGCGCTTCGACGCCAACACCTACCTGTACATGTCGCGGGCGCTGACCTACTTCGATCTCGCTCGGGAGCACGGCGGCGGGTCGCTGACGCGTGCTTTCGAGGACGTTTCGGCGCGGACGCTGTTGATCGCCTTCAGCTCCGACTGGTTGTACCCGCCTTCGGCGTCGCGCGAGATCGAGGACGCGCTCCGGAGGCTCGACAAGCCCGTCGAGTTTCACGTGATCGACGCGCCTTATGGGCACGACTGCTTCCTGCTCGAGGAGGCGCGGCAGACGCCGATCATTCGTCGCTTCATGGGAGAGGGTCCGTGACCGACGAGCGTGACCGGCCCGACGAGCGTGACCGTCCCGACGTGGCGCGTGGGGAACGCGAGCCACCCGAGCAGGATCGCGAGTTCGGGTTCGAGACTCGCCAGCTCCACGCGGGGCAGCGGCCCGACCCGAACACGGGCGCTCGCGCGGTGCCCATTTTCCAGACGACCAGCTACGTGTTCGAAGACCCCGAGTCGGCGGCGGCCTACTTCAACCTGCAGGAGTACGGGAACACCTACTCGCGCATCATGAACCCCACGGTCGCTGTGTTCGAGGAGCGAATCGGGAACCTCGAGGGTGCGTGTGGTGCGGTGGCCTTCGCGAGCGGGCTCGCCGCGCAGGCGGCGGCACTGTTCACGCTGCTGCAGCCGGGCGACCACGTCGTCTCGTCCGCGGCTCTCTACGGTGGGACGGTGAATCAGTTCAAGCACGTGCTGCGAAAGCTGAGCGTGGAGCTGACGTGGGTCGATCCCGACGACCCCAACGAGTGGCGCAAGGCCATCCGCCCGACCACCAAGGCGTTCTTCGGCGAGACGATCGGCAACCCCGCCGGCAACGTTCTGGACATCGAGGCCTTGGCATCGATCGCGCACGAGCACGGGTTGCCACTGATCGTGGACAACACGTTCGCAACGCCCTACCTGTGCCGCCCGATCGAATGGGGGGCCGACATCGTGATCCACTCGGCGACCAAGTTCATCGGCGGCCACGGCACGAGCATCGGCGGCGTCGTCGCCGAGTCAGGGATGTTCGATTGGTCCAACGGACGGTTTCCGGTGATCGCGGATCCGTCGCCGGCCTACCACGGCCTGCAGTTCCACGAGACCTTCGGGATCTATGGCTATCTGATGAAGCTGCGGGCCGAGACGCTGCGCGATCTGGGCGCAGCACTCTCGCCGTTCAACGCATTCCTGTTCCTGCAGGGGCTGGAGACGCTGTCGCTGCGGATGGAACGTCACGTCGAGAACGCGCGAGCGGTCGCGGCGTTCCTCGAGTCGCACGAGCGGGCCTCGAACGTCACCTATCCCGGCCTGCCGGGGAGCCGCTTCCGCCCGCTCGTCGAGAAGTACCTGCCGCGCGGCGCTGGCGCGGTGTTCTCGTTCGACTGTGCGGGGGGCCGCAGCGGTGGCCAGGAACTCATCCGCGGCATGACTCTCTGGTCCCACCTCGCCAACGTCGGCGACGCGAAGAGCCTGATCATCCATCCGGCGAGTACCACGCACCGACAACTGAGCGACGACGAGTTGGAGGCGGCCGGCGTCAGGCCCGGCACGGTCCGGCTATCGGTCGGCACCGAGTCGGTCGACGATCTGATCTGGGACCTCGAACAGGGGCTGGCAAGGGTGACATGAGATGGCCGAGCTCGCGCGTTATCAGGACTCGTTGACGATCCAGCGCCTGCTCCACACCGCGCGGACGATCGCAATCGTCGGCCTGTCCGGCAACGTGCTGCGCGCCAGCCACTTCGTCGGCTTCTACCTCCAGCGCCACGGCTACCAGGTGATCCCGGTGAACCCCCGCGAGACCGAGGTGCTCGGCGAGAAGAGCTACGCCAGCCTGCTCGACGTGCCCGTCGCGGTCGACATCGTCAACGTCTTCCGCGCCCCGGATGCACTGCCCGGGATCGCCCGCGAAGCCGTCGAGATCCACGCCGGCGCCGTCTGGTGCCAGTTCGGGGTGATCAACGAGGAGGGCGCCCGCATCGCCGAGGACGGCGGCGTGGCCGTGATCATGGACCGCTGCCTGAAGGTCGAGCACGCCCGCTATGACGGGCGTATGCACTGGTTTGGTTTGAACACCGGGCGTATCACTTCGGTCCGGGCCGGACTTCAGTAGCCGGCGTGGAGGCGCACCTTGCGCTCCTCCTACCGGAGCTATTTCGTGGGTGGGGCTGCGACGCCCGCCTCGCGGGCTTTCTTCATCCGCAACGCAATGCTCCCGCTCCCCAGGATGAAAATGAGCTTGGAGCGCGGGAGGCGATAGCCAGCCTTCGTGTGCGGCGCGTACTGCACCCGGTCCGAACCGTCGCTCTCCAGCCAACCGGTGTGTACGCGCTGCTCCTGGCCGATCATGCGCGGCTGGAACTGGTGAGAGGTAAGCCCGGCTCGCCGTCCGCCCGCTGGGACGGATCCCACCGGCACCGCCAGCTTTACTGACGAGTCGCTGCTCTCCACCACTGCAGCGGGGACCACTTCGGGCATATCGTCCGAGCCGCGCCACCCCAGCAGCGTGTGCGGCAGCCGCTTGGCGTGGGCTCCCACCTTTGTTGCGTCGATCCTCGGGGTCGTGCCGCCCCGAGGCGGCTTCTGCAGCGGGGCGGGGTCCGCCCGCGGCTTTCCCAATACCTCTGGGTGCCCGGCCGCCGCGTTGTCGGGATAGACGACGATCCGCTCCACCTGGACGGTGATCGGCACCCGCTGCCAGTAGTACACCTCCAGAATGCGGCCGGCCACACCCGTGGACCGCGGTCCAAGGAAGTGCTCCCATTGCGGAGTGATCGACTCAAGCCAATCGCGATCCGCAGTGGTCGGAAAGCTCGCCCGCCCCTGTACGAGCACAAACGCGGGCTTGTCCGTCAACCCGTGCTCCCGCGCGTGATACGCGATCGCCACCCCCGGGTTGCGACGGATCCTGTCGAGCTTGCGCCACATCGCCTGCGACGTCGTCAGAGTTACCGTTCCGGCTTCGCGGTCGCGCAGCGCGAGCGGCGCCATCGGGGTGATCACGACCCCTCTCGCGGGCGTCAGATACGCAAAGCCCGCCGCGAGATCGGATGCCAGGATCTCGTCAACAGCGTCGGTCCACGTGATCATGCCCCGACGATAACGCCACGCCTGTCTTAAGGTCGCGGCGCTTCGGTAATGCTGTAGCCGACTCCGGGGGTGGTGTGGATGATCTCCGGCTGGCCGAGTTTGGCGCGGTCCGCGTTTCGGCTACGCGAGTATGCTGGTCCGGAGGGGACCGATGGGGATTGAGCATTTATCCGGCTATGTCGTTGTGCTGGTGGTGAGCGGCGTTGCGGATATCGCCGCTGCGCTCAGCTTGTGGCGCCGGCGGGGGCGGGTCGGGCGCGCCAGCCTGTGCGCCGTGCTGCTCGCCGCCGCAGTCTGGTGCGTGGCCTACGCGCTGGAGTTGGTGACGTCAGGCGATAGCCGTGTGCTGTGGGGCGCACTGATTTTCATCGGCACGACCCTGCTACCGCCGGCGTGGCTGATCTTCGCCCTCCAGTACACGGGGAGGCTGACCCGGCCGAGACGGCGCCTGCTCGCCGCGCTCGCGGTCGAACCGGTGCTCGTCCTCTCGCTGCTGGCCTATTCGCCGACGCGCTCGCTGATCCGCTCGTACTCGGCGGGGCAGCTGCGGGCGGCGCTACCCACCGTCCGCCTCGGGACCGCCTACTGGGTCCATTTTGTCTACACCAACGCGCTCGTCCTCGCTGGAAGCGCAATCCTTCTACTCACGCTGATGCGGATCTCGCGCCTGTACTGGCGCCAGAGCATCGTGCTGGGGGTTGCGATCTGCTTGCCGTTGATCGCAAACGTGATGTCGAGCTTGGACGTCGCGCCGTTTGCGCAGTTCAACGCGACGCCGATCGCGGTCTCATTGTCGGCATTGACGCTGGTCCTCGGAGTGCTTCGCTACCAGTTGCTCGATCTGCGTCCCGTCGCCCGGACGCTGGTCGTCGAGACGATGCGCGACGCCGTTGTCGTGGCTGATGCGCACGGGCACGTGGTCGACGTCAACCCCGCGGCGCAGCGACTGCTCGGCATCCCCGCCGCGGCGCTGATCGGATGCCCGGCCGACACACTGTTTGCCGACCACGAGAGACCGGACGGACACGGTCAGATGGCACCTCGCCAACTGCTGCGAGAGGCCCGGGACCGCACCGGGAGACCTGGAACTCGTCGTTACGCCATTGATCGACCAACGCGGGGCGACGGCCGGACGCGTGCTTGTGTTCCGCGATGTCTCAGAACGCAGGGAGCTTGAGCGCAACCTGCGGCACTTGGCCTACACCGACGCGCTGACCGGACTGCCCAACCGAACGCTGTTTCACGACCGGCTCAAACAGGGGCTGGCGATCGCTTCGCGCCGGGACAGTCCGCTGGCGGTCTTCTTCCTTGACCTGGATCGCTTCAAAGTCATCAACGACAGCCTCGGGCATGACGTCGGCGACCGCGTATTGATCTCCGTCGCCCAGCGCCTCGGGGCATGCCTGCGCGACGAAGACACGCTCGCCAGGCTGGGTGGGGACGAGTTCGCGGTCCTGCTGCCTGAGATCTCCGACGCCAGCGGCTCGTCGTCGGTGGCCGACAAATTGCTCAGAGCCCTGGCCGCTCCCCAACTCGTCAGTGGCCATGAGTTGACAGTGGGCGCGAGCATCGGCATCGCCTTGTTTCCACAGAACGGAAGCGATGTGCAGTCGCTGCTCCGCTCGGCGGATGCTGCGATGTACAGCGCCAAGGCGCGCGGGCGGGGGCGAGCGGCATTGTTCACGCCCGATCTTGGGGAGCGCAACACGCGGCGCCAGCAGCTCGAGGTCGAGCTACGGCGTGGTCTGCGCACCGGGCAGCTGCAGCTGGCCTTCCAGCCCTACCACGAGCTGGCCTCGGGGGCGATGGTCGGCTACGAAGCCCTGGTCCGCTGGAACCATCCGCGCAGCGGCCTGCTTGCGCCGGCGAGCTTTCTCGGGCTCGCCGAGGACGCCGGCCTGATCGAAGCGATCGACCGCTGGGTGCTCGACGAAGCCTGCCGCGAGGCCGGCAGCTGGAGCTCCCCGCTGACCGTTTCGGTCAATGTCTCACCCGGGCGGCTGCGGGCAGGCGACCTTCGTCAACACACCGCCCAGATTCTCGGTCAGACCGATCTTGACCCGGGCCGCCTGACGCTCGAACTGAGCGAACGCACCCTCTTTGACGATGAGCCGGAAGCCTTCGGCATGCTCTCGGAGATCGCGACCGCCGGCGTCGGAGTGGCGCTCGATGACTTCGGCGCCGGCTACGCGTCGCTCGGACACCTGCGACGGCTGCCGCTCACACAGCTGAAGATCGACCGCTCGCTCGTTGCCACGCTCGGCGAGAACGGCGACTCGCCGATCGTTGCGGCAGTGACCAGCTTCGCGCACGCGCTGGGACTATCGGTGACCGCCGAAGGGATCGAGCATCCCGCCCAGCTGGAGCGCCTCGTTGATCTCGGGTGCGACTTGGGCCAGGGATTCCTGTTCGGGCACCCGCAGCCCTCCAGCGCTCTGAGTAACTCCTGAGGACCGGACAGACGCGGCGGGGGTCGTCCTGTAGTTCGTAGGATGCATAGTCATGGCAGCGATACCACCACGCCGCCCGGCGAGCTGGCCGATCCGGATGACGCCCGGCGATCCATCACCCGCGCGGACGTAATGGGCGACCACCTCATCGTCCTTCATTCTGCGGTCCGGGGCTGCGCGGGCTACAGCCGCCACGACGCTCCCTCAATTCTGTTGGACGGCTCCTCGATGGCGCGCGAGACGGAGCACGGTCGCGCGATCACCGCGCAGATGACGCGCCGCCACGGAACGCTCGAGGAGGCGATCGCTGCTGCGGTCTTTGCGCTGGGCGCCGCGGGGTTGTCCAAGAGCATCCGCCGTCAGGCGGGCGCGGCCTGCGAGGACTACTTCTACAGCCGGCTCGACCTGACGCCGAGCCACGAGTTGGGCGGACCGGGAGAGATCGTCGAATCTCTCGAGCTGATGCCCGAGCCGATGTACCGAGCACTGGAGGACGTCGTCGGCCTGGTCGTGGACGGCGACTACGAGGAGCTTCGCGTCGCGTCTGGCGATCGACTCAGAGTCGAGGACCTGCGCCGTCGCGTCGAGGACGACTGCCCCGAGTCGCTGGCGCTGCCGCCCCGCGAGATCTACCAGGTCGAGGCGATCACCCAGTCCGACGATCCGGACCTGCCGGACTGCGCCTACTTTTTCGACCTGTGGACCGGCAGCGGCCCGGCACGCCTTCACATCGAGGGCGAGCTCGAGCAGTCGGGCGAGCGGTTCACGGCGACGCTGAACGACATCCTGCCCTGATCCGCCGCAGTCGATGGAAAGGTTCGCGTCGGCCCGTTAACGCGGAAAGCCCACCCGTAGGTGGACTCTCGGCCATCAGAAGATCAGGCGGCTTTCGCGGGAAGGGGACGTTCAGATGAAGGTCTCGCCCTCTGGTTGCCCTCGCTATCTGACCCTGCCAGCGTAGCGCACCCGCCTCCGGACCCCCCACCCGCGAAACACCGATGGCCCGGACGAGGCTCAGCTAGACGGACCACAGGGCTTGGGTGGGTGAGAGGCGTGCGGCGCGTAGGGCGGGGATGAGTCCGGCGAGGGCGCCGATGATGAGGGAAGCGGCGATGCCGCCGGCCCAGGCTTCGGTGGGGATGATGGTGGCCCAGTGTTTGGCGTGGGCGTAGACGGCGGTGGATGCGGCGCCGAGGGCGACGCCGACGGTGCCGCCGAGGAGTCCGAGGAGGACGGCTTCCGAGAGGAACTGGGTGCGGATGTGCCCTTTGGTCGCGCCGAGCGCGCGGCGCAGTCCGATCTCGGAGCGGCGTTCGAGGACGGAGATGATCATGATGTTGGCGACGCCCACGGCGCCGACCAGAAGGGCGACGGCGCCGAGGCCGAGGAAGAGGCCGTTGAGGGCGCTCTTGGCGTCGGCTTGGGCAACGAGGGCGGAGGACGGTTGGCTGACGTTGACCTCGCTGGGGCTCTCTGGGTTTGCGGTGGCGGCGAGGAGGTTGTCGACGGCGTTGACCCGGTCGGTTTGGGCGCGGAGGTAGATGGTGGAAGGGTGGCCGTCAAAGCCCAGGTATTTCTCTGCCGCGGGGTAGCCGACGAGGACGGAGGTGTCGATGTCAGATGCGAGCACGGCCGGTTTGAGGATGCCGGCGAGGTAGAACCATTGGCCGCCGACCCAGATGCGTTCGTCGGGGTAGATGCGGTCGATGCCGAGCAGCTGGGCGGTGGCAGCGCCGAGTACGGCGACCGGTTCGTGTGCCGTGGCAGCGTTGAGGTAGTGGCCTTGGGCGACCGTGGTGGCGAGCACGGGGAGAAGATTGAGACCGGCGGCTTGCACGGTCAGGCCGTTGGTGTCGACCGAGGGGATGTAGCGAGTGCGGAAGGCATTAGCGTCGTTGACCGCCCCTGTGGTCTGCACCTGCTGCACACCGCTGATACGCCCGATCATGGGCGGCGCCGTGGTTGGCAGCTCCGCAGTGCCGCCGGTCAAGCTCTGGCCGTTGCTGACGGTGAGCAGGTTGGTGCCGAGCTGGTTGATCTCGGCCAGCAGGCCGGCCTGGGAGGAGGCGGACAGGCCGAGCACGGCGACGATGGCGGCGACGCCGATGGCGATACCGAGCGCGGACAGCCCGGCCCGCAGCTTCCGGGTGCGGAGTCCCACGGTGGAGAGCCGGGTCACGTCGGAAAGCTGCAACCGTCTCCGGCTCAGGGTGGCGATGGCGGTCACGACGGCTCCTCGCTGACGGGCGCGCAGGACGCAGTCTGCGGTGCGTGGTTGGGGGGTTGAGCGAGGGGCCGCAGGTGGGAGTCGCTGCCTGCGGCGGGACCGGTGTCGGCGACGATGTGGCCGTCGATGATCTCGACCTTTCGGGCCATCCGCTCGGCAACGGCGTGGTCGTGGGTGATGACGACGATGGTCGAGCCGGCCTGGTGGAGCTGGTCGATCAGCGCCAGGATGGCGTGCCCGGTCGCCTGGTCGAGGTTGCCGGTCGGCTCGTCAGCGAGCACGATGGCGGGCTGGCCGACCAGGGCTCGGGCGATGGCGACGCGTTGGCGCTGCCCGCCGGAGAGCTGGGTGGGGCGGGCGTGGGGGCGCTGAGCCAGGCCAACCAGCTCGAGCGCGTCGAGGGCCCGCTGGCGGCGCTGTCTGAGCGGGATACCGGCGTAGAGGAGCCCGTCGGCCACGTTGTCCAACACGGTCGAGTGCTCAGCCAGAAAGAACTGCTGGAAGATGAACCCGATCCTGGTGGCCCTCAGATATGCCACGTCCTCGTCGACCATCGTGGCGACGTCCAGCCCGGTGATCCGTACCCGGCCGCTGGTGGGCCGGTCGAGGGTGCCCATCAGTTGCAGCAGGGTGGTCTTGCCCGACCCGGAAGGGCCGACGATCCCGACCAGCTCCCCTGGGCCAATCGTGAGATTCACGTCCCGCAGGGCCTGGACGGGCGGCTCGCCGGGATAGCTCTTGGTGACGTCGTCCACGTCGAGCACCGGCACCCCTGCATCGCCGAGAACGGAGCCGTTGCCGGCCGCGACGGCGCTGTTGCCGGATGTCGGTGGCGGAGTGTGGGTCATGTTGACGGGACCACCACTTCTTGGCCGGCGGCGAGCCCCGAGCCACTGACCTGCACCAGTCCCTCGGCGTCGTCGAACAGTCCGAGCGAGACCGGCACGAGATGGTTCCTCGCGCCGGCGCCGACGACCTCGACGGCGTAGCCACCGCCGGACCGGGCCAGCAGCGCGGTCACCGGCACCACCAGCGCGTTGGGCACGCTGGCGGTGGTGATGCCGACCTGGACCGGGGCCTGATCCCACTTGCCGGTGACGGCCGGGTCGGCGAAGGTGATGTCCACAGCGATCGTCGGCGTGCTGCTCCCAGAGCCGCCTGAGGAGCAGGAGTCCGTCCCCGGCGCGGCAGAGCTGGAGCTCGGCCCCCCCGACCCGGAGCTCGCTTGGCAGGTGGCGACTGCCCCCACCGAGGAGACCAACCCTGGCGTGGTCTGGTTGTTGGGCAGGGTGATGCTCACCTTGTTCCCGACGGCCACATCGGTCTGCTGCGAGGCGTCCAACGCCACCTGCACCTGCCGAGTGGTCGAGCTGGCCTGCAGCACCGTTTGGCCGGTCTGGGCGCTGACCCCGAGCCGGGCTGACAGGGCCGTCACCCGGACGGCGGTGGGTTCGAACACCGCCTGGCCAAGAGTCAGGGTGCCAGTCCGGTTCACCCCCACGGATGTCTGAAGCTTCTGCACGGCCGTGGTGGTGGCCGGGCCGAAGGAGGCGGACTTTGGGCTGAGCTGCGCTCGGGTGGCATAGCCGAGCGCGACCAGATCCGCGTTGAGTTCAGCCACGTCGGGGCCGGTCGCCCCGGTCGAGAGGGTCCGGTAGGCGGGTGTCGAGCCATGCAGCAACACCACCGGGCGATCGTTCACCCGATAGAGCACGTGACCCTGCGAGATCACCTGCCCGGCCGTGGGCAGCTGCGTGTATGTCCCGCGAGCCTGGTTGATCACGGAGTACGGCGAGCCGTCCGATCGCGCCCGATAGGTCAGGATCCCAGCCTGAGAGACCATCGCCGAGAGCGTCCTCCTCTCCACCTGCGCAGTGTGCGCCGGCGCCTGCTGTGCGGCCGCGCTCGCTGACTTGGCACCAGACTTCATGGCTACAGCGCCGGTGACCGTTAGGGCAGCCAGGACGGCCGCTGCGGCCGGCGCCCACGCTTTCCGCCTCACCGCGTGACCCCCGCTGCGACTGCTGCATCGCTGCACTTCTGCATCGCGGCATGGAGCGCGCTCATCCCACCGGGCAAGTTGGAGGACGGGATTCGATTCGTGTCGACGAGGGGCCCATTTGGGATGGGGTCCGGGAAGTCGTTGACCCCGTTCTCGCGGATGCACTGGGCGAACCTGAGGCCCGCCTGCTGCTGCTGGGAGGTCCGCTTGCTGCCCATGAACCCCGCTGGCTCCAGGTGCTTACACGCGCTGATGCCCTGCTTGAACGCTGGGGTATTCGGGTCCAGCGAGGAGCCGTTCGCAATCCCATCGATGGTGAGCTTGCCCGACGCGCCCGGGTCCGGGAACTCGCTGACCCCGTTGCTGCGCATGCACTCGGCGAACTTCACCGCCTTTTCAGCGTTGGCGGCGGTGTTGCCGTCGCTGCCGGTGCCGGCGGGTGCGGTCGAACCGCACGCGCTGATCAGGGCGACCATGACGCTCAGGGCAAGGGCGGCCAGCGGCCGTCGCCTTCTATTCATGCGTTCTCCCGTGGGTGGTGAGTGCGTTGACGTCAGTTCCTCGTAGGTCACGCATCCCAGTCAAGACAGACGGGTGTTGCTGGCACGTATGCAATTTTCGATACGCCGACGATATGTTCCGGCCGGTAGCGTCGAGGGCATGCGTGTGCTGATCGTCGAAGACGAGCCCTACATGGCAGAAGCCATCCGCGATGGCCTGCGCCTGGAAGCGATCGCGGCCGACATCGCAGGTGACGGCGACAGCGCCGCTGGAGCTGCTGAGCGTCAACGCCTACGACATCGCCGTCCTCGACCGAGACATCCCCGGACCCTCCGGTGACGAGATCGCCAACCGCATCGTCGCCTCCGGCAGCGGCATGCCGATCCTCATGCTCACCGCCGCCGACCGGCTCGACGACAAGGCCTCCGGGTTCGGACTCGGCGCCGACGACTACCTCACCAAGCCATTCGAACTCCAAGAACTCGTGCTCCGTCTCAGAGCACTCGACCGCAGGCGCGCCCACCACAGGCCGCCCGTGCGAGAGATCGCAGGCCTACGGCTGGATCCGTTCCGCCGCGAGGTCTACCGCGACGGTCGCTACGTCGCGCTCACCCGCAAACAGTTCGCCGTGCTCGAAGTTCTCGTCGCCGCCGAAGGCGGCGTCGTCAGCGCCGAAGAGCTACTGAAACGGGCCTGGGATGAGAACGCGGACCCGTTCACCAACGCCGTGCGTATCACCGTCTCGGCACTGCGCAAACGCCTCGGCGAACCCTGGATCATCGCCACCATGGCCGGCTCCGGGTATCGCATCGACCCAACACCCGGCACCGCTCGCGAGGGAGGAGATCGTGGATAGGGCCCCTGGTTTGAGCGTTCGCCTCAAGCTCACCCTCAGCTACGCCGGGTTCCTCATGCTCGCAGGTGCCTTGCTGCTCGCCGCCGTCTGGGTGTTCCTCCTGCGTTACGTCCCCGACCGTGCGCTCATCGTCCCCGGCTCCACTGGCACCTCCTTGCACGGTGTTTTTCCCGTCCGGTCCAACCTGCTGCATGTTTTCGCTCCGCGGGCAGCCGCAGTGTTGGCGTTCCTGCTGGTGTTCGGTCTCGTGGGAGGGTGGCTTCTCGCCGGTCGCATGCTCGCCCCCCTGGCCCGCATCACCGACGCCACCCGCGCGGCTACGACCGGATCGCTCGCCCACCGAATCCGGCTACCGGGCCGCAGAGATGAGTTCCGCGAACTCGCCGACGCCTTCGACGCGATGCTCACGCGACTCGAAGCCCACGACGCCGAACAGCAGAGATTCGCGGCCAATGCCTCCCACGAATTGCGCACCCCGCTCGCGATCACGCAGACGCTTCTCGACGTGGCCCGCAACGATCAAAACCGCGACAACGACGAACTTGTGGACCGCCTGCACTTCGTCAATACCCGGGCGATCGACCTCACTGAAGCATTGCTCCTGCTCAGCCGCGCCGACCAGCGGTCCTTCACCCGAGAACACGTCGACCTGTCCCTCATAGCGGAAGAAGCCACTGAAACGCTCCTCCCCTTCGCAGAAGAGCATGGCGTCACCGTCGAGACCTCCGGCGACATGACCCCCACCATCGGCTCACACGCGCTACTGCTGCAATTGAGTACGAACCTCGTGCACAACGCGATCGTCCACAATCTGCCTGGACAGGGCACCGTGTGGGTCACGACCAGCGTTCACGCCGAAGGCGTCGTGCTCACGGTCGAGAACACGGGCGAGAAGCTAACCCCACACTTGGTCGCCACGCTTGGCGAGCCGTTTCAGCGCGGCACCACACGCACACGCACCGACCACGCGGGTGTCGGCCTCGGCCTGGCAATCGTCAAGAGCATCACCCAAGCACACGACGGAACCCTCACCATCACCCCCCGGCACGCTGGCGGGCTCCGCGTCGCGGTGCAACTACCCCTCGCGCCATCGCAATCCCCCTGAGCACAATCAGGGGTCCGGCCCGGCCGCAGCCGATTGGCTCAGCCCCGCCGTCACGGCGGAACGCGCCTGACCGGGTATCGCTCTCAGGCGGCGGGGGGCGGGCTGTGTGCGAGCCGTTGGCGTGCCTCCAAGTAAGGCGCCAGATAGCGTCCAAAGACTTTGGTCGAGCTCGCCGCCTCATCGGCCCCAGGTTGCTCGAGGCTCGCGCTGGTCGGTTGGCCGGACTCGTCGAGCTCGGTGCGGAAGAACAGTGGACGCCCACCGCCCAAGAGCCGAGCCTGGAGAACGCGTGCCTCTTGCTCCTCCCCCGCGGGAAGGCCCAGCGCCACCGCGATTGTGTTTGCGACGCGATCGGCTTGCTGCGCTGCGAGGCCGCCCTGTTTTACCGGGAACGCGGTCATGTCCCCGGCGGCGTAAACATCCGGCAGGTCCTCGACGCGGCCGAAGGAGTCGGTCGGCACGAACCCCCACTTTCCGGCCGGCACGCCGGTAATCGCCTGCCCGCGTAGCTGCGGCGTGGCCACGACACGGTCTGCGCTGATCGCGCCCGCGAATAGCAGCGCCAGCGAGCCGTCACGGCGAACGCTGACCGCAGCTGCCTTGCCGACGAACCCCACGCCGCGCTCAGCCAGCACATCCTCAACCGCTCGAGAGGCGTCCGCACCAAAGATCGCCAGCGGGGTCTCCTCCGGGCTGACGATCGTGACCTCGGTCACGACGTGATGTTCCGCGGCGTGTGTGGCCAACAGCAGCGCGAGCTCGTACGGCGGCAACGCCCACGATGGGCCACCAGGCACCGCGACCACTACGCGACCAACCGCGCCGGCCTCAACGTCATGCAGAAGACCTCGGAACAAGCGGGCGTCTCGGTGATCGCGGAATGTCAGCGCACCGGGGACGCTCGCTACTGATCGTGCGCCGATCGCAAGGATCAGCGCGTCGTATTCGAGTCGCGCGCCGGACGCCAGGCGCACATACTTCTTCTGTGGCGCCACCGCCTCCAGACGACCCGTGTGGTACGTCGCTCCAAGCTCGCGAGCGATCGCGCGCATGTCATCGGTCTGTGGCCCCGATTCGCTGAACGCTGCTGTCGTGGCCGCCGGTCGGTAGGCGAACGCCGGGTCGGGCGAGATCAGCGTCATCTTGACGCGTTCAGCGGCGAGGGATCGCAACGCAAGCATCGCCTCCAGCGCCGCAAACCCGCCGCCGGCAATAACAACGTGCTCCGGAGCGCGCGATGAACGCAGAACGGACATAAGGTCAACACGATGCACCTTCCAAACGAGGTCGACATCCGCTGGAGCCCGCAGTCCCGGGTGGACAACTACGCGTCGCCGGTGCAGGCGACGGCCTGGGCCCGCGCAGTGGCCCCAGAGCACCGAGCCCGACACCGACCGGTTGCATCTTTTCCGCATGAGAGACGGTGTCGCATACCGATGTCGGGGCGCACCGAAGGTGGGATGCTCGGGTCTCTTCGAATAAGAATGGCGCGCTGAGGCTCTCGACGCGCTAGGAGGAGGATGTCATGGCATCCAGCACTTCAGCACCGTTCCGGCCGGGGTCTCAGCTCGGCCATGCGCCACCGAGCGCAGCGACTCTGCACAAGCGCAACGGCCGGTCGGCCCTGGATCCGGCTGTGGTGGCCAAGTCGGCGAGCACCGAGCGCCAATCCAAGAGGGGAATCGAAGGCCTCATCGGGAAGCGTGTTGCCGCCGCTACCGAACACGCGCTGGACGGTCCAAACCAGACATTGATGCGCACTCAGAAGCCCGTGTGGGATGCCCTGTGCAACTACTACTTCCGGCTTGAGACGTCCGGTTGGGAGCGGCTGCCGGAGGAGACCTCGCTGCTGATCGGAAATCATTCGGGCGGGTCGCTGACGATGGACGCATGGACGTTCGTGTTCGAGTGGTGGCGGCGGTTCGGCACCAAGCGCGTGCTTCATCCGACCGCCCACGATGTCCTCATGGCGGCGCCCGGACTCGGCGATTACTTCCGCCAGGCCGGGGTGATCCCAGCCTCGCGTCAAGGCGTCAGCGCAGCGCTCAGCGCCGGGTGCGACGTGATCATCTGGCCGGGGGGTGAGGTCGACGCAATGCGCAACTGGCGCAGGCGCGATGAGGCCGTCCTTGGCGGCCGCAAGGGCTTCGTACGCACGGCGATCCGCTCAGGCGTGCCGATCGTTCCTGTGGCCAGCGTCGGCGGGCATGACACAGCATTCGTCCTCTCGGAGGGCAGGTGGATCGCGAACGGGCTTGACCGCATCAGTGGGCTGAAGAGAAAGCTTCGCGGCTCGAGGCTGCCGATCGTGCTTGGCTTCCCATTCGGGCTGACGATCGAGACGATTCCGACGCACCTTCCGCTGCCAGCGAAGATCCGCACTGAGCTGCTGGACCCGATTGACGTCGACCACGACCCAGAGCGGGTGAACGACAACGACTACGTCAACTCGATCTATCGCGAAGTGGAGTCCGCGATCCAGGGTGGAATGGATCGACTCGCCAAGCAGCGGCGGTTCCCGATCTTCGCCTAGATGCGAAGGCGAAGAGGCCGGCGCGCGCGAGTCCTGTGCGCCGCCGGCTAGCGTGCCTGCACCGAGAAGAAATCCCTGCCGTAGGGTGAGAGAAATTGGCCAGGCACGCCGGGCTGCCCGGGAACGACCGGCAGCGGCGCCAGAGGGCCAATCCCGCCGCGATGCCCATAGAAGTATGCGGCGACCCATTCGGGGTTGATATCGAGCTCCACCGCCCGTATGACGCGCGCGCCCTGCAATGCCGTGGCCAGCTCTGCGGCAGTCAGATGCTCTCCGCCAGCCCAGATCAACCGTCCATCGGCGGTGATCCCGAGCGCCGAGCGCGCCGGTGCACGGACGCCTCCGAGCGTCGCGCCCCAACAGCTCAGGCAGTCAACATTTGATGCTGCCGTGCCGTGGTCGATCAGCAGCGACAGGTTTTGGCGAACGGAGACCACAGGTCGTCCGGGCAAGGGCAGCTCCCGATGCCAGGAGCCAACGTCCGTGGTTCCGTCGGCATAGGTGACGATCGAGCCCAGGTCATTGCTGAGCGGAGCTGCCACACGGCCGTAGGACATGAAGCCTCCTGCTCCGGTGGCGAGCTTGAAGCCTCCGTTGAACGCTGCGACGACATTTCGACGCTCGCCTCCGCTCACATCCGGTCCCCAGCGCCATCCGGATCCGCCCGCATCGACAGTGCCCGAGTGGAGCCTGAGCGTGACCAGACTCTGATCGAAGGACAACAGGGCAATCCCCGACTGCGAGCGCGCGATCCAGGCTGCGGTCCGCCCGTGGAGCATGACCGCGGGAACGAAAGGCGTCGGCCCCAGGCGTTGCGCGCTCCGGAGCAATCTCGGGTATGACGGCTGGACCGGTCTCGACCACGGGTGTGGCGACGGCCCGGTCGCTGCGATCGAGACCTTGCGCCCGGCACCGGGCTCGGCATTCGTGGAGGCGCGTGCACCGTTGGGTCTCCCGCCACCGCCGCAGCCACTGATCCCGACCGCCGCCACCGCAGCCGCGAGCACGACCAGCGTCCTCATCCGCCGCCCGACCAGGGAGACCGGCCCACGACCGGGTATCTGTCGTTCAGGCCAGGCAGGGGCCGCCACCTCCGGCGACCCCGGTCAGCGGCAATGAAGAGCAGCGTCATCATGGGGGGCAAAGACCTTCAGCCGCCGCCGACCGCACAGACCGCACCGCCGACAGCAAGAACAGACTCGGCCACCCGACACAGCGTTCGCTAAGCCGTTGGTGAGACTCCGCTTACCGGAACACCCGGCGAGACGACGGTCGCCTCATACCGTGGCGACCCGGGTCGCCCGAGCAGGCGTCGCTGGCATCGCTAGCGGGGACGCAGGCGCTCAGACGGGCGACAACGTGCCGGTTCGCCACAGCACGGCTGTCCGGTGGCGCTCGGCACTCGTCGCCCGCCGGGCGAGACGTCAGCTGGAAGAGCTCTGACGGTGTAGATCCATGACCCAGTTGAGCTTCCAGGTCTGGCCACCGTCATAGGAGAACGACTGCTGCCAACGCGGCGCGTCTTTGTCCGCCTTCAGCCACTCGAAGCGGACGACCACACGGTGCCCGGCGACCTCATCCTCGCACTCGAACACTCCCCTATCCGCGGCGAAGCGACCTTCAACCGGGGGATCGAGAACTCCGGGCGCTCGGGTCGAGGACCACCAGATCTTCCAGCTGCTGGTGGCGGGGTCAAAGAGCCGGAGCGTGAAACCTTCAAAGCTCGGACCGTCTGGTGGGTCGTTGACGTACATGCGGTCGACGTGCCCGTACCCATCGAGGACGGGAAACGCTTCACTCGTGGCCTCGAACTCAATCCAGTCCTCGCACGTCGGGTCTGACAGGTCGACAAGCTTCCGGTTCCGGACGATCCATCGGCCGAAGATGAAGTCGAATGCGTTTCGGCCGTCGTCGCCCATACCGCCGATGGTATTGATCGCCACGGTAAGTCCGCCGACCGTTCGTCTGGCTTCGGCTCGACTTCACGGCGGGCATCCAGCTCCGTATCTCCTGCGCCCGCATGCCGGTGGGGGCTATCCGAGCGATGACGTTCACGGCACCCCACAGTCTTAGTAGAAACAGCACGCGAGGAGAGGAAACGCCGTGTCCGCAACCGTTCTCTACATGTCAATGTCCCTCGACGGATTCATCGCCGGCCCCAATGCGGGGCCGGGTAACGGCCTCGGCGACGGCGGGGAACGCCTGCACGAGTGGTTGTTCAACGGCCAGCAGCCCGTCTTCGGCCAGGTGTTCGACGAGTTCATGGCCACCGGGGCGATCGTCGCGGGCAGGGGGACCTTCGAGCCCGCGGACGGGTGGGGCGGCGACCACCACGACGGCGTGCCGATCTGGATCCTCAGCCGCCGCGAGCCGGGCATCGACGTGAGCCAGTGGCCACTCGTGACCTATGTCAACGACGTCACGACCGCGATGACCGAGGCCAAGCGGGCCGCGGGCGACAAGAACGTGCTGGTTCATGGTGCCGCGACCGCGCAGCTCGCGCTCGCGGCCGGCCTCCTCGACGAGCTCGAGATCCATCTCATCCCGACGACGAGGCGGTGCTCGACATCGAGACGGCGATCAGCACCGCGCCGGAGGCGGCGATCCTCGTCTATCAAGGTTCGAGCCAGCTCCAGATCCTCCAGCAGATCGTCTCTGCGGACCGCGCGAAGATCATCTTCAGCTCGTGGGCCACGTGCGAAAGCTCGAGCGGAGCGGGCATCGCGCGCGACTACGCGACGGTGACGCAGGAGGCGGCCGTCCAGGGGCAGTCGATTCTCGCCGCCAGTGGCGACAATGGGTCGCAGTGCGGGGCGAACTTCGGCACTCACCTCCCGGCCAGCGACCCGAACGTCACCGCGGTCGGCGGGACGACGCTCTATGCGATCGGCCCCGGTGGCGCTGAGCCCTACGCCGAGGGCCGGACTCCGCTCGAGGCGATCTGGAACAACCAGGTCGTGAGCAGCACGCCGACCGGGACCGGCGGCGGGATCTCCGCCTTCAACGCGATGCCGAGCTACCAATCGGGTGCCGCTGCTTCGCTAGGGGTCATCAACGCCGACTCTGGCGGATCGTGCGGCGCCGCCGACTGCCGCGAGGTGCCGGACGTCGCGGCGGATGGCGACGGTGGCTCCGGCTATGTGGTCTACGGCCACGGTGCATGGAAGGTGCTCGGCGGCACGAGCGCGGCTGTATCGCTCTGGGCCGGCTACATGGCATTGGTGAACGCCTCGCAGGCGTGCCGGGGAGCGACGATCGGCTTCGCCAATCCCTCGCTCTACCAGCTGGCCGGTAGAAGCTCAGGCGGGACGATGTTCAGCGACATCGTCAACGCGAGCCCCCGCACCGGCAAGAACACCAACGACGCCGCTGGGACCAACGGCGGCCTGTATCCGCTCCGGACCGGTTACGACATGGCCACCGGGCTCGGCTCGATGCACGGCGACGCGCTCGCTGCCGCGCTGTGCGCGCTGCGTGCCCCGGTCTACACGGTGACAGTGACCGCTCCTGCGGCCCAGGTGAGCGATGTCGGCTCGGCGGTCTCACTGCAGCTCCACGGCACCGATTCGGGAGGTCTTCCGCTGAGCTACACCGTCCGCGGACTGCCACCCGACCTTACCGCGTCGCCGCGAGGGTTGATCTCCGGCAGCCCCACCACTGGTGGTACCTACACAGTCACTGTCAGCGCCAGAGACGCTGCGACCAACAACGCGAGCACTGGCTTCACATGGACGGTCCACAAACCCAGTCCGCCGACCGTGGGCAGGGCACACCTCGCCGGCGTTGCGTCGCGTCGGCCGAAGCTCAGCTTCTTCGTCGAGGAGGGTAGCGACGCCCCGGCCGTGCACTCGATCACGGCGGTCCTTCCCTCCGGCATAGCGCTCGCCCAAACGTCCAGGCCGCTGCACAAGGGGATCAGGGTGAAGGGCCGGCACGGCCGGTCGGTGTCCTTCACCGTACGCCGCGAGCGCGGGCAGCTCGTCCTCGGCTTCAAGCCGGCCGTCAGCTATGTGACCGTCACCATCGAGGGACCGGCGCTCACGGCAAGCCGATCATTCGCGCGCAAGGTACGAGCGCACAAGCTGAAGAAGATACGACTCAAGGTGCGCATCGTCGACGCGGCGTCAAAGACGACGACGATACCGTTGACGATCAAGGTCTGAGAGCAGCCGAGAGCGAGGTCTCCGCGTCACGAGAAGGGGCGCTCGCTCCGACCGGCGGCGTGGCGGCGTCCCGTCCCTTCTGAGAGCCGACGCCCGGACTCGAACCGGGGACCCTTCATTACGAGTGCCTCATTTGCAGGGCATTTGCGGTAAAGACGGGCGTTTCCGTGCTTCTGAGTGCAGTTAGAGCAGATCAGAATTGCTGGCTTCGGGACATTTCCCGGGACACGTCTCGTCTGGCGTTGTCCCCTGGCTCGTCCGCGTGGCAGGCACCCGCGGGCGACAGTGCGCCGTCGTCGGCGACCCTCGGCTTCCGGGGTGGCGGATCGACGGCCTATAGGACCGAGGCGCGGCCCGGCAGCAGCGGAAACGACCGGTTCGGCCGTGATGGCATGACGTAGTTCGCTCGCCGCTGGACCTTGATGAACGCGTTGATGCCGTTGTTCTTGGTGGCCGTGATCTTCTTGTTGATGTTGTGTGCGCCGGACGCGTTCATCGCGTTGCGCGTGGCGACGAAGTCGTCGATCGAGCGCTGAAGGGAAACGAAGTGCAGGCCGGCGTTGCCATCGTCGGTGGTGTTGAAGTCGCGACGGATGATCAGTGGGCGGCCCTGCTTGCGTGCCTGGGCGGTGGCCTGCGAGTGGCCGACCATGCCGTACTGCTTGATCGCCGTCGCGATCGCTCTGGTGTCCGCGGTCGTGTCGGCCCTGTCCTCGGTGATCTGCTTCACCCTCGCGGCGGTCGTCTCCGGCGAGTACATGAGCGCTATCCGGTCTTGGTCAGAGAGCTTTCGGTACCAATCGGCGAGCTGTTCGCGTATGTAGCTGACGTGCATCGTGGTGCCTCCAGAGAACGGGCCGTGTTTGATCGTCACGGCGTCCTCGCTGGCCTGATTCTTGGTGAGCCCGGACTTGAAGCCCATGAATAGTGGCGAATCGCCGGGCACCGGGTTACCGGCCGGGATGCCCTTAACGTCCTGTCGGGCGGCGGGGATGCCGACGCCGGTGAAGCCCGTGCGGGTCTCCCACCAGATCAGCCCCGGCTTTAGTGAGAGCGAGCCGGCCACTCCAGGAAGCTTGTCGCCGTGGATCAGTGCCGCCCCGACCTCGCGTAGCCGCTGCTCGTCGTCGCCGGCGAGGTGGATGCAGAGGTGATAGGTGTCGATCAATGGGCGCTCAAAGCTGGACAGAAAGGTCGCCTTCGGGATCGGCGAGGGGATCCCGAGCAGCCGGAAGTAGCTGGGTCCCCAGCTCACCGTGAACAGCAGGCCGTTGTGGCTCCAGGCAAAATGGCGCTCGAGCGTCCGCAGTCGCGACTCGAGGAGTCGCGCGTGGGCCGGCGTCGGCTTCCCGCGGACGTCGAAGAACAGAAGCCGGTCGAACCGCGGTGCGACCGCATTGCCGTTGGCGTCCTCCGACAGGTAGGCGCCCCATGCGTGCTGGCGTTTTGGCAGCCCGTGCGGCTGTCGACCCAGCGGCACCAGTTTAAGACGTGGGCGGGCGGCCGCGGCCCTGGCTTCGAGCCCGGCGGCGAGGCCGCCGGCGGCCAACGCAGATGTCCCGATCATGAACCGCCGGCGCGTCAGTTCGCGCCCGCGTGCTACCAAGGTCCCCTCATCGCGGCGATGATAAATTACTCCGCCCTGTGAGAACCGCTCACCGGCGAACAGAACCACGGAAGGCGACCGCGCTGATGGCGGCGATCACGCTGGTAATGATGGGCGCGTTCGTCGCTGGCTCCGCGATGGGACGGAGCCCTGGCCATGCCGCCAGACACAGGCCGACCCTGAAGATCGCCAACACGTTTGCCGGAGCGTTACTGGTCGACGCGTCGGGCCACACCGTGTACGTATTGGTTCGCGACAACGGCCGGAAGGATGATTGCCGAAGGCTCAGGGGCTGCGAGCGGAATTGGCCGCCGCTTACGACCGTCGACAGGCCGGTCGCCGGCCCGGGAGTCAGGAAGTCCCTGCTGGGAACGATCCCGTACAAGGGCAAGCTGCGCGAGGTGACCTACAAGGGGCACCCGTTGCACACCTACTCGTATGACACCGACAGGGGCTCCGTGCTCAACATCGGCAACGTCCAGTTCGGCGGCTCCTGGTATGCGCTGAACGCCAAGGGTGGACTGATCAAGTAGCGGCGTTGCCTGGTCGGCGAGACGGTGCCGGCATCGACACGGGCGGGCGGTCATATGCCGCGCGGAAACGTATACGTCGTATGAGGTGGAACGTATGGTCCAACCTCGAGCACGACCTCGTCTTTCGCTCCGAGCGACACGCGGTCTGGTGCAAGCGGCGAGCGGTGCCCGTTGATGAATACGGCCACCCGCCCGCCCGACGACGCGTGGAAGGAAGCGAGCCGCGTGATCGAGAGCGGCTGCCCCCAGGAGCGAAACAGCTCGGACAGCGTGGGCCTCCGTCCGGCGCGCACGAGCACGACTCCGGTTGGGTCGAGGGTGACCAGGTCGCCGTAGCAGCGAGCCCGGGTGATCCGCCCTGCGGACAGCGTGCGGGGTGGTCGGGTGCCGATGCCGGGGGGGACGATCACGACCCGATTGCGGGCGAATACCTCGACGTGGGCGACGTAGTGCGCTCCGATTGTGGGACGGCAGGGGCCGCTGATTGGACCGGTTGGCGGCGGATGGAAGCGGGGTCCCGCGCCTATCGGGCGGGCTTCGCGGAGGAGCTGCTGGGGGATTCCGGTCGTCGAGGCTGGATGGGAAGAGACGCCGCAGCCCCCCAGCAGCGCGGCCGTGGCGGGCAGCAACACCGCGGCGTATCTAGCTGATGCCCCAGGCTTCGTCGAGATCTTCAGGGTCGGGATCGTTGGTCGCGGTTGGCCGGCGTCGCGCCGTCGTGCGTTCCGGTAGGTCGGCGAGGCGGATGGTGGGAACGAGGATCGCCGCGCCGCAGGCCAGGCAGAGCATGGTGACGGTTCTCGCGACGAAGGCGGGCAGGTCGACGAGAACGAAGCCGTCACGGAGAATCGCGATGAGGCTCAGGCCTTCCCACAGCATAGCGAGCGAGATGATGAAGTAGGTGAAGTAGCCGTGTCGTTGGAACAGGAGGCGGTAGAGGCCCCACACGACAAATGCAAGGATGATCCCCAGCTCGACATATTGCGTCGGGGACACGCTGGGATGGCCGTGGAGCTGCTGACCCGCACCGGCCACCCCGAGGGCGATCAACCCGGTGATCCCGAGGGCTCGCGCGAGCTGGACGTCAAGGCTTGGGCGCCTGAGTCGGGTTGCAGCGATCACGCACGCGAACAGCACCACGATCGGCCAGAACCAGACGACCGGGGGGCGGTTGGCGTGCCAGAGGCCGCCGTAGATCGCGGTCTGGCGCCCATCTATGACGACAGGGATGCTCCATGTCCCGACGTACCTGGTTCCCGGCGCGATCGCGACCGCTGCGAGCGCGTGGAGTCGGCCATCGTGCCAGTTGTATTCATGCGAGCCGCCGGCGGACGCCCAGTCAGGCGGGGTCGACGCGGTGAGGTTCGCGGGTGGGGTCTCGGCGACCGGTGTCTGGTTGAGGTAATACATCGCCGAGTTGTGGTTCACCTGGACGCCTGTGCTGTTGAATCGTAAGTACGGTGCGCCGCGATAGTCCCGAACGAGCGCGGTCTCGTCCGCGGGCACGCGCAGCCAGAGCCGCAGATCGCCGTCGACGACCTTCGCGTCGAGGCCGGCGGGCACGCGGCTGATTCTTGCCAGGTAGTCGGTGGCCACCGGCTGGACCGACCCGCCGTGCGCCTGCGCGGTTTCAGGTAGGGCGGCGACCCCAGAGATCGTGGCCAGCAGCGCAAGCGCAATGCGAGCCAAAGGGCCGTACATTGGGTGCGACCAAGCCTTGCGTTCGGGTGGTGGTATCGACGGAGTCCTCATCGGGCTGAACGTGTTGTCAGAGATCATCCATAGCCTGTCATTCAGACTACGTCGCCAGACTGTGCTGAGCCTTGTGTTGCTCGCGTCGGTGGTTGTCGGATGGCCCGCGTCGGCGCATGCGGATGGCGACCCAGCGAGTGACGTACTCGCCTCGCAGAGGGCGTTCGTGCCCTCGGACTCGGGCGCAAGCATCGCCGAGCAGGCTAGGCTCGCGCATGTGCTGTCTGCCGCGGCCCGGCGGGGCTATCCGATCCGGGTCGCACTGATCGCGTCTGCATCGGACCTCGGGTCGGTTACGGCGTTGTGGCGCCAACCGCAGAACTATGCGCATTTTCTGTGGCAAGAGCTCTCGTTCGCCGTGCATGCACGTGTGCTGGTCGTGATGCCAGGCGGAATGGGTCTGTACGACGGGCGACGCCCAACCGCCGGCGAGCAGGCCGTGCTCGCGCGCTCGCACCAGGCCGCCACGGAGGGTGGGCTCGTGTCGGTCGCGGCCACCGCCGTGCAGGACCTCGCGGCGGATGCGGGGCATCCCCTGCCGTCGGCGATCGCAGCTCCCACTGAGAGCCCAGGGGCGGGCTCTGGCGGGACGGACACCGTGTCGTGGATCGTGTTTGCGATCGGTGCGGCGTTGATCGCGGCTGCGTGGGCCGCGAGCCTGCGCGCCCGGCCTCTGCGTGGGCGCGAGCGAGGAGCCTCGTCAGCATGACGGAACCCGTCGGTGCGCTGCGGTGGCTTCGGGCGGCGACGGCGGTCATCCTCGCGTCGGTGCTGGTGGCCGGGTCGATGGCGCCGGCCGCGCGGGCTGACGGGGATCCGGGCAGCGATGTGCTCGTGTACCAGGATCTGTTCTCGGGGTCCGCCGGCCTCTCCGTCCCAGAGCAGCTCCAGTTCAGCGCGCTCCTGAAGGCGGCCGCGCGCGCCGGCTTCCCCGTGCGGGTGGCGATCATCGCCAGCCAGTCCGATCTCGGTGCGGTCACCAGCTTGTGGCGCAACCCGCGTGCCTACGCGAAGTTCCTCGGGCTCGAGCTGTCGTTGGCATACAAGCAGCGGCTGCTGGTGGTGATGCCGAACGGGTTCGGGTTCAGCTGGCCGAAGCACTCCGCAGCGCCGGCGTACGAGCTACTCAGGAGGATCTCGATCGGCAGCGGCGGAAACGGGCTGCTCAGCGCGGCGCAGACCGCGGTGCACCAGCTGGCGAAGGCGGACGGCGTCAAGCTCCCGTCGCTTGCGAGTGAGGCCGCGTCCGGCTCGCCCGGGGCCGGGTCGGCCAAGGGCGGACAAGCCTCGAACCCAGGCCGAGCGGCCGATAGCGGGGTGGCGATCGTCGTGTTTGCACTCGTTGTTCTCGTTCTCGCCGGCGTGGCGGTCCGCTGGGTGTTGCGACGGGGAGGCGCTTCGCGCCGACGCCCCGCGCCGCAAGCGAGGCGCCGGCGGCCATCGGCGATCAGCCGCAGGCACTTGTTGCCGGCAGCGGTGGTGCTGTTCGCATTACTTGTGACAGCGCCGATCCTGGTCCTGGCCCACTCGCGGGGCGGCCGTCCCGCGCAGCGCGACGCGCTCGCCTTCAACCCGTACCTGGATCCGGGGACGCCGCTGTCGCGAGCGGCGCCCGACTTCACGCTTTCAGATCAGTTTGGCCAACGCGTGGCGCTGCATTCGTTCCTTGGCAAGGTGGTGATTCTTGCGTTCAACGATTCCGAGTGCACCACCGAGTGCCCGCTGACAACCAGCGCGATGCTCGATGCCAAGGCGATGCTGGGCGCCGCCGGCTCACGGGTGCAGCTGCTCGGGGTCGACGCCAATCCGGCAGCGACCTCGCTCGAGGATGTGTGGGCCTACTCCGAGCTTCACGGCATGCAGCACGCCTGGCACTTTCTCACCGGATCTCGGCCAGAGCTAGCTCGGGTGTGGAAGCAATATGACGTCCAGGCGGCGATCGAGCGCGGGCAGATCACCCATACCCCGGCGCTGTTCGTGATCGACCCTAAGGGCCGCGAGGCAAGGGTCTACATCACCCAGATGTCCTACTCGGCGATGGGTCAGCTCGGTCAGCTGCTCGCGCAGGAGGCCGCGAGCCTGCTGCCTAGCCATCCTCGTGTCAACTCAGAGGTGTCCTATTCCCGGATACCGCCGATTACGCCCGCGCAGACCGTGCCGCTGCCGAGGGCAGGTGGAGGATCTGTCCGGCTCGGCCCTGGCAGGTCGGCGCGCCTGTACCTGTTCTTTGCGACATGGGATCGAGAGACGAGCGCGCTCAGCGGTCAGTTGGATGCGTTGAACTCCTACGCTGCCGCGGCCCCCCGGCTCGGGCTGCCGCCGGTGACCGCCGTTGACGAGGGGAGCGTCGAGCCATCGTTGCGCACGCTTGGCGAGTTTCTGCGGAGCGTTCCGCATCCGCTGTCGTATCCGGTAGCGATCGACAGCACCGGTCGGGTCGCCGACGGGTACGAGGTACTCGGCGTGCCGTGGTTCGTGCTCATCTCCCGGTCGGGTCAGATCCTCTACTACCGGTCGGTCTCCACCGCAGGCTGGCCGAGCCGCGACGTGCTGATCCGCTACATGCGGGCGGCGCTCGCGCACGCCCCCAGACTGCCCGCAACCGGTGCCGCAAACGCCCTTTCGAACTCGCCACCGGCGCTGGAGGCCCTGCACCAGCAGGCAAACAGGTTGCTCGGATCCCAGGCGGCGCTGACCGCGCGAATCCGCGCGCTGCGAGGCCAGCCGATCGTGATCAACGCGTGGGCGTCGTGGTGCGGGCCGTGCCGCTCGGAATTCGGGCTGTTCGCCTCCGCATCAGCTCGCTTCGGTCAGCGAGTCGCGTTCCTGGGTGCGAACACCGACGACTCGGCCGGCGATGCCCGATCGTTCCTGGCTCAGCACCCCGTCGGCTACCCAAGCTACGAGACAACGATCGCGAGCATGCGGTCACTGGCTGTGCTTCAAGGCCTGCCGACGACAATCTTCATAAACCCGGCGGGAAAGGTCGTCTTCGTCCACACGGGACAGTACGACTCGCAGGGGACGCTGGACCAGGACATCAGCAGCTATGCACTCACCGGCTGATCGGCCGTGACATGATTGATGCCGCTTTGGCGCCCTCGCCGAGGCGTCGCCAGCCAATGAGCGACAGCGACCGGACAGAGGACAGATGCGCGTAGGCCGCCGTCCGCGGATGGCGGGTATGGGCTCGGTTGCGCTCCTGCCGGCGGCCGCGTTCGCGGTTCACCAGCTGCGGTTCCTGTTCGCGTTCGGCAGCGGCGCCGGTGCCGAGCTTCAGCGAACGGGCCACTCCTATCTGCATTCGCTCGTGCCATGGATCGTGCTGCTGGTCGCGCTGACCGTCGGCGGCTTCTTACGAGCGGCTGGGCGCGCGCTCGCCGGCCAGCGGTCGCTACCGCGCTACGCGCTATCGCTGACCGGGCTGTGGGCTCTGTGCGCCGTGGCGCTGATTGCGATCTACGTAGCGCAGGAGTTCCTCGAGGGGCTGTTCGCAACCGGCCATCCCGCCGGGCTGGCGGGGATCTTCGCCTACGGCGGCTGGTGGTCGATCCCGGCCGCGATCCTCGTCGGCCTCGTGCTGGCGACCCTGTTCCACGGTGCCCGGTGGGTCCTGGACGAGGTCGCCAAGCGGCGGGCGGGGCGACTCTTCCGATCCCGACGTCGCGCAGCGGCGATCCCGCGACCCCACGACGTACTCCTTTTCCCGCTGCCGCCGCTGGTCGGCGGCTGGTCTGGTCGCGGTCCTCCGGCCTGAGTTCCAGCAGCAAGCAGCCCGCCATCGCGGGCTGACGAGTGCTGCTTGCTTCGGTTTCTAGACCCGGGTCGAATCGTCCCTAGGGGCCAGCCGCGAGAGACGCCGTCATCGAGCGGAATCTTCGGTCGCCACTGAGCGTGGGGCGAGGCGATCCATAACTCGAAGGAGATCAAGACCAATGAGCAGGAGACCATCCGCCGCCGTGCGCCGATCTGCGGCGTCCGCGGTAGCCACCGGTGCTGCGATCGCGTTGATTGTTCCCGCGGTCGCGTCGGCGCACGCACGCGTCAGCCCCGCGGTGTCGCTGTCGAACGAACTGCAGCTCTACAGCCTCGCGATCCCGACCGAGAAGAGCGGGCTGACGACGTCGAAGATCGTGATGACCGTCCCGCACGGGTTCGGGATCGACTCATTTGTGCCTCCACCGCCAGGGTGGCACCAGCAGACCCAGCAGACCGGCTCCGGCGACAGCGCCGTGGTCACCAAGGTGACCTGGACCGGCGGACACACGCCGACCGGTGAGGACTCGCTGTTCCAATTCCTCGCCCAACCTGCGAAGGCACAGACCTATACCTTCCGGGTGGAGCAGACCTACTCCGACGGATCGATCGTGAACTGGTCAGGTTCGGAGTCCTCCGAGGCCCCGGCACCGACGATCAAGGCGGTCAGCTCGATCGGCGGTGGCGGCACCTCGACGCTGACGATCATCGCGCTGATCGTCGGGGCCCTCGGCCTTCTCGCCGGCGGCTTCGCACTCGTCTCCACCAGTGGTGGCGGGGAGGAAAGGAAGAGGGAACTCGCATGAGTCATCGGGGGCGGATCGTCGCGGCGCTCGCCGCTGCGGTGTCGTTGGCGGCGCCGAGCGTCGCCTCGGCGCACGCATATCTGGTCAAGACCGTGCCGGCGGCGAGCGTAGTGCTCGACGCTCCGCCCCCGAACATCCAGCTGACCTATGACGAGGCGGTCGAGCCGCGGTTCGCGATCATCTCTGTCACCAACGCTGCCGGACAGCAGGAGACGACCGGAGCTCCGACTCGCTCGCCGGCGAATCCCGACACGTTGGTCGTACCGCTCCGACCCCGTCTGCCGCAGGGGTGGTATCTGATCTACTGGCGGGCGATCTCGGTCGATGGGCACCCCGTTCAGGGGGCGTTCACCTACGCGGTCGGACCGAACCCCGGTCCGGCGCCGCAGTTCCGGGTTCCGAGCATCTCCGCGACCGCGACCGCGCCGCAGCTCCTGATCGCCCGCTGGGCGATGTTCCTCTCAGTTATGGTCGCGATCGGCCTGTTCGCGTTCCGGATCGCGATCGCACGACCAATGGTCAGGCGCGTCGCGGGAACGAATCTGCGGGCAGTCTCGATCGCGTTCGTGGTTGCATCCGTGCTCGGCGTGGTCTCGGTTCCCGTCTATCTGGATTTCGCGACCGCCAACGACTCGCTCAGGTCGGTGTTCGACGTCACCGCCCTGCTGCCGCTGTTCCGCGTGACCGCGTTCGGCCGCGGCTACGCCGACATGACACTGTGCTTCGCGCTGTTCTGCCTGGCCTCGTGGGTCACGCTGTGGCTCGACCGCCCCGAGCGCGCCGGACGCTCGATCGCAGCGCTCGTGTCCCTAACCGGCGCCGTTCTCGCGGCCACGGCAACGCTGAGCATCCCCGGGGCGTCCGGGCACGCGGCGCAGCAGTCCCCGCGTGGGTTCTCGTTGCTGTTCGACTGGCTTCACCTCATCTCCGGATCACTGTGGCTCGGAGGGCTCGTCGGGCTGCTCGTGCTCTGGTTTGCAGTCGGGTCAGACGCGCGCGTCCGGGCTCTGTCCACCGTCGTGCCGAGGTTCTCCAACGTTGCGTTCGTCTCGGTGCTGGTCCTGCTCGGAACCGGGACCGGCGCGACGATCTTCCACATGCCGGCAATCAACGCGCTATGGGAGACCGGGTACGGCGTTGCGATCCTCGTCAAGATCGGAATCCTCACCGCGGCGGTGATCATCGCGTCCGGCAACCTGTTGCGCACCAAGCCTCGCCTGGTCGCCGCCCGCCGAGAGCCCGAGCTCGGGCCTCCCGCCGCTCGCCTGCTGCGCGTACTCGTCGGCACCGAGGCCATACTGGTCGCGGGCGCCGTATTCGTCGCCGCCGTCCTCTCGAGCCTCGCACCACCGCCGCCGGCCTTCGCGCTTCAAAACTCGGCGCTCGCTCGAGTCGGACCCGGCCGAGTCGCGCAGACGATCAAACGTGGCAACTACGTCCTGCAGGTCCTCGTCTCGCCCAACAAGGCCGCCGCGCCCGACTCGTTCGCACTGCGGATAACCCAGAACGGCCAGCCCGTCCGCGGCGCGAACGTCACCCTTGCCTTCAACCACCTGGAGATGCAAATGCCCCAGCAGGAATACCAACTCACCGAGACCCAGCCCGGCGTCTACGCCCGCGCCGCCCCAGCGCTCGTCATGGTCGGCAAATGGGGACTCTCATTCCAGGTCACACCGAAGAGTGGACCGCCCTTCACCGCGCTGATCGTCGACCAGGCAAACGGATGACCGAGCCCGAAACCCAAACGACCCACGTTCGCGTCCGGCTCCTCGCAGCGATCGTCGCGCTCGCCGCCGGCGTGATCGCGCTCATCGTCGCGATCCAGCTCGTCCGCGGGGTCCTCGGATAGGCCCGACCTTAGGTTTGCGGGTCGGATGATCCATGGCGGTGCGGAACGCGACGAGTGAACCGCGGTCATGCCCCACCACGGCGAACTGCTCGTGGCCGAGGTACCGCATGAGCGAGACCACATCATCGGCCATCGCGCGTTTGGAGGACTGAGCGTGCTCGGGCGCGTCGGGTGGGAGCGTCGACTGCCCGTAGCCGCGCAGGTCCGGACAGACGACGAAGAACGAGCCGGCGAGCAGCGGCGCCACCCGATGCCATGTCGTATGCGTGCGCGGATGGCCGTGCAACAGCACCACGGGCGGCCCCTGACCGCCATGCCGCACGCGCAGGGTCACCTCTCCCAGATCGATGTAATCAAGAGTGAAGCCTTCAAACACGAGGTGTTGCTACCCAGCGCGCGGTAAGCAGCACTCGCTTTCGCCGCCGCCCGTTCAGTCGAGCTCGCGCGACTTGAGCGCATGCACCGCCGGGCCTTCGAGCACGGCACCACCGATGTCGAATCGTGAGCCGTGGCACGGGCAGTCCCAGCTGCGCTCGGCGCCGTTGAAGCGCAGCAGGCAGCCGAGGTGGGTGCAGCGCAGCGACACGCCGTGAAGTTTTCCGGTCTCATCGCGGTAGGCGCCGCTTTTTCCGAGGCCGTCCCGGACGACTCGCGCCTCGCCGACCGGGACCTCGTCAGCGGACGAGACCTCGGCCGGAGTGACTCGATCGGCGGCCATCAGCGCGCTGAACTTCGAACCGAGCTGGGCAACCTTGCTCATTGAGCCCAGCGAGAGCCGGCTGGGCGTGAAGGTCGGGGCCCACTCGTGCTCGCGGCCGAGAATGGCCTCACTCAGGACGCGGGCGGCGAACGTTCCGCCGGTGAGGCCCCACTTCGCCCAACCGGTGGCGACCCAGAGGGTCTTGGACCGCGGGACGAGCGGGCCGATCATCGGGAGGTGGTCATAGGGGATCGGGTCCTGGGCGGACCAACGGGCCACCGGGCCGGTGAGATCCCAGTGCTCGGTGGCGAATCGCTCGAGCGTCTGGAAGCGCTCAGCGCTCACCCCGGCGGCGCCGGCAGAGTGGCCTTCCCCGCCGATGATTACGGTGCTGCCCATGAACTGGATCGAGCGTGTCGGGCTGCCGGCGTTGATCGCCATCGCCGTTGGCGATCCGCCGCGGATCTCGCCAGCGATGCAGTACGAACGCTGGGCCTCGAGCCGCGCGAAAAATAGACCGCGATCGAGGATCGGATAGTGGGTCGCGATCACCACCTGCCCGGCCCGGACCACACCCTGCCCCGTCCGTACCTCGCAGGGCGAGCCGGCGTCGACCGAAAGGACGCGGGCGGACTCATGAATCTGTCCGCCGGCCCGCTCGAACGCGCGGGCAAGGCCGCGAACGTAGTCGACTGGCTGAATCCCGATCTGGTCCCGCAGCCAGATCGCGCCTGACACGGGATACGGCTGGCCCGCATCGTCATCGCGCCATTCGACGGGGAGTCCGGCGGCCGACGCAGCGTCGCGTTCGTCGACCACGGCCTTCAGCTCTCCGGGATTCGCGGCATAGGTGACGGCCGGTCGCCGGTCGAGTCCGCAATCGACCTTCTCCTCCGCGGCCAGGTCAACCACGTCCTCGACCGCGGATGCGCTGGCGGCGGCGTAGACCTCCCCGGCTTCGGTCCCGCGCCGCGAGACGATCGTGCTCAGGGTCGTTCCTTGCAGCGCCGACACCTTCGCCGATGTGTTGCCGCTGACCCCGGAGCCGATCGCCACGGCCTCCAGGAGCACTACGCGCACACCGCCTCGCTGCAGGCGAAGCGCTGTGGTGACTCCGGCGATTCCGCCCCCAACAACCACGACGTCGGCCGCAATCTCGCCGCGGAGCGGACCATGCTCGGCTCCGGGCCGTCCGGCCAGCCAAAGCGAGGAGGACGCCGAGGTCGTCTCGGCATTGGACTGAGTGCGGCTGGGAGTCAGCTTCTCCAAGACCTCGCAGCTACCCGGCGGCGCCCGCCCGCAAGCCCGCCAGCGGAGATCGGGCGCGCGCGGTTGTCGACCGCCGACGCCGGGTAGGGCGTAGACGTGGCGATGACCGAAGCGAACTTCTCCGTGCCCCCAGACCGCGTCTTCGCCGTGCTCTCGGACCCCGAGAGCTACGCCGACTGGGTGGTCGGCTCGCACAGCATCCGCGACGCCGACCCCAATTGGCCGGCCGTCGGCTCGCGCTTTCACCACCGGGTCGGAACGGGGCCGCTGACGGTCAACGACCACACCGAAGTCCTGCACGTCGATCCGCCCCACCGTCTCGTTCTCCGCGCGCGTGCGCGGCCCGTCGGTACCGCTAAGGTCGAGATGGTGCTTGAGCCGCGCGACGGTGGCACCCACGTGACGATGATCGAGGTCGCGGGCGATCCCCTCTCCAAGCTGGCGCTCAATCGCCTGACCGACCCGCTCGTGCACCACCGCAACGTCGAGTCGCTGCGGCGCCTGCGGCGGATCAGCGAGACCGGCGTCCTGAAGACCTGACCGGGACCGGCTCCCTGGACAGCTGACCCGGACCTGCTCCCTGGACAGCCTGACCGGATGCTCAGGCCCGCCACGGACGGAGCTGGCGATCCGCCAGCAGCGCCCTAGCGGCCGCGCGGCCGCCCATGCCCTGGACCGAGCCGCCGGGATGGACCGACGCGCCGGCTACATACAGGCCGCGCAACGGGGTGCGATGCCGGCACAGCTCGGGGGCTGGACGGAAGACGAGCTGCTGGTCGAGCTCGTAGGTCCCGCCACCGAGATCGCCGTCGACGAGGCTGGGATTCTCCGCCTCGGTCTGCTGGGGGTTGCGGATCGCCCGAGCCGCCACCGTATCAGCGAAACCCGGAGCGAACCGCTCGAGCTGAGCCTCGACCAAGCCGACGACATCCTCCTCGGAGCAGGTGTAGCGCGCAGGAACGTGGGCGTAGCAGTACAGGGTGTGTTGACCCTCCGGCGCGCGCGAAGGGTCAAACAGAGTGTGCTGTCCGACCACCACGGCGGGGCGCGCAGGCATGTCCCCTCGCTGGCCGGCCTCCGCAGCAGCCCCGAGCTCGGACAATTCGCCGCCGACATGGATCACGGCGGCCCGGCGGGCTGGGCTCGGCGGTCCATGGCACCGGCCGCCGCAACGCGTAGTCAAGCTTGAATGCCGCGGTCGAGTAGCGCCAGATCCGCAGCCTGCGCAGCAGTCGGTCCGGGAACGCCTCAGCGGGGAGCAGCTCCACCAGCGGCCGAGCGCTGATCGTCGTCACCACATCCCGTGCGGCCACCTCCTCACCTCCACGCAGCGCCACCCCGGCGGCACGCCCGCGGCTGACGATCACCCGCTCGACATGCGCACCACACCGGACGATGACCCCCTCGCGCGACGCGATCGCCAGCAGCGCATCAATGATGCGCTGCTGCCCTCCCGCGGGAAATGGCCAACCATGCGAATGGGCGAGCAGCGCCAACAGGAACCCGAACGCACCGCTCCCCGCCGTCGACGGCGCGAGCCCCGAGTGCTGCGCGGACCCCGCCAGCCATGCCGTCGGCCTGGTTGCCCCGTCGAAGACATCGAGGCCAAACGCCTCGATCGATCCCAGCATTCGCCTGGCGAGCAGGAGGGCATCCCGGCGCAGGCGGACCGCCAACGCGATCGACGGGCCGACCGTCGGTAAGGGGCTGAGAATGGCATCCACGAGACGTTGTCCCAGCGGCCGGAACTGCTCGATCAACCGTCCCCAAGCAGCTCCCGCTCCGGGACATGCAGCCTCCAGCGAGGCGATCGTCGGCTCGAGCTCGTGATGCAGCGCAATCGCGGTCCCGTCGTCGAACGGGTGCGCCATGATCGCGTCGGGCCGGATCCACCGAAGCCCCTCGTCCTCGAGCTGGAGCTCGCGGATCGCCGGCGAGGCAACGGTCATCGGGTTGAAGCCGGCGCAGTGATCGTGCACAAATCCGGGAAGGGTCGCCTCGACGCTCGAGGACGCGCCGCCCGGACTAGGTGAATGCTCAAGCACCGTCACCTCCAATCCCGCCCGGGCCAAATGAATCGCGCACACCAGGCCCGTCGAGCCAGCACCAACGACAACGACACGTCGGTCGGGGGTCACAAACCGGTGACGAACAGGCATCCCCCGGTCCTACCCATTCTGCGTCGTCTCACAGGCCCGCTTGGTAGCTCGGCGTTGCGGAGGAGTCGCTCCAACGCCCTCAGGGAGTTCCGATTGCCGGGTTAGCAGCTGAGCCCCGCGTGCACCATGCGGCGTTTCTCTCGGCGGTGGGGACTTCTCAGAGCCGACGCCCGGACTCGAACCGGGGACCCCTTCATTACGAGTGAAGTGCTCTACCAGCTGAGCTACGTCGGCGTTCGCCGGACCAGACGGTCCTGGTCTCTGGAGCCTAGCTCAGCCCCCGCCCGACTGCGGCCGGCCGTCGTGGCCGCGAGCCGGCCTCACTGGGCCGTGCTGAGACTGCGCGTCACCCTCCGTAATAGCCCCGCCCCGTTCAGGTGCTCCTCGGCGATCAGCAGGGCGAGGGCGAGCAGGTTGTAGGAGGCGTGCACGACAAACACCGCCATCAGCCCTCCGGCCATGTACAGGCCGACGAAGCACACGCCGACGAGGCTCAGATAGAGCGTCATGCGAATGCTGACGAACGAGATCAGGTGAAGCAGTCCGAAGGCCAGGCCGCCCCACAGAAGACCTGTGACCCAGCCGCTTGTGTTGTTGCGGAAGATCAGCTCCTCGAACAGCGCCAGCAGTGGCATGCACGCCGCGAGCATCAGCCCGTAGAGAAGCCCCACCCATCGGTACTTGATCGGGGCCAGCGCGATGTTCGTCTTGACCCGGAAGGGCGACCACTCGAGCCAGCGACAGTCGAGGGCCTTGAGCTTGTGGTTGAAGAACACCCCGAATGCGAGGAGCGCGGGCGCCACCAGGACGTAGGCGCTGTAGTGGATATCGAGCACGGCACGCGCCAGGAGCACGAGCGCCTTCTCGGTTTCCGGCAGGGTCAGCAACCAGCCGAGCTGGGCCATGCCCACAGCCAGCAGGAGGGACTTCCGGTGTCGCCGTATCGCCGTCATGGCACTTTCCCCCGGGCCGAGCAGACCCTGCTCAGCGCCGTTGATCTCAAGGATATCCTGTGGATGAAGTCAGTCGCCTGGCGGGCGGTTGCCGTCTCCGTTGGCCCGCCAATCCTCGGCCAGGATCGCCCAGCGCTCGTGATCGCGCCAGCGCCCGCCGATCTTCAGGTACCGCGGCGAGAATCCCTCGCGGCGAAAGCCGGCTCCGCTCGCCAGCGAGATCGAGGCATGGTTGTCAGGCTGGATGTTGGCCTCGATGCGATGCAGGCGGAGCGTCGTGAACGCGTGACGGAGGACCAGCTCGATTCCCGCGGTCATGTACCCCTGGCGCGCGAACGGCTTGCCGACGGCGTACCCGAGATACGCGCTCTGCAGATAGCCGCGCGTGATCTGCGAGAGGTTGAAGAACCCGACGATCGCCTGATCGTCCAGTCGACAGACCAGCATCGCCTCGAAGTCGGGGCGGCGCGCATCGGCGAGGTAGGCCGCGAAGCGATCCTCGTCCGTGGGCGCGGTGGCCCACGGACGATGAAACGAGCGACTGGCGCGCATCAGCGCCACGAACTCGGCCTGATCGGCCCGCATCGGTGCCCTGAGATAGACGTGCTGTGTCGAGGTCACTGTCCGAGCGAGCGCTCGAGCCGGTAAGCGAGCGCCTCGCACGCGAGATCTTCGGACACATTGAGCTGGAAGCGCAACCGTGTGTCCTCGACCAAGTCGATCGCCTCCCGAAGCCGGCTCGGATCTGCGCCGGAATCGCTCGCGAGCTCGTCCAGGCGGTCGGTGTTCCGGACCAGGTCTCGCGCGTCCCACGCAAGGAAGACGAGGTCCTCGAGCCACAGCGTCACGAGCTGGAGACCCAGATCGAGCGCCCGCGTCTCAACGCGTCGCCGCGAGCGCCGGATCCGATCGGTCCATTCGGTCTCCACCCGCTTGCGTTCCTTCTTGGGGTAGAGCTCGAGCTCCTCGCTAGCCCGAGCCTCCAGCTCCTGCCGCGTCGCTTCTCCACGGGCTCTGACCGCGCTCAGCAACTCGATCCACGGACGAGTTCGCGCGGCCTCACCCGCGAGGGTCGCGCGGGCGAAGCCTTCTGCCGCCGAACGCAACTCGGCCCCCTTCCCCGCGGCGAGCTCCATCGCCTGGCTCGCATCGCCGAGCGACAGGCGCGCGCACGCGACCGCCGTCTCGGCAGCAACTCCTGTCGCCTCAATCCGCGCCCCGACCTCATCGGCCGACGGAGCATCGAAGCGCACCAGCTGGCAGCGCGATGAGATCGTCGGCAGCACCTCGCCAAGCCTGTCGGTGACCAGGATGATGTGCACGAACGAGGCGGGCTCCTCGAGCGTCTTCAGCATCCGGTTGGCTGCCTCGTCGCCCAGCTCGTCGACCCGCTCGATCACAAACACACGACGGTCCGATTCGAACGGCGTCTTGCTCGCCGACGCCACGAGCGGCCGGTCGATGTCACTGACCAGGATCTCGTGGGCGCCGCTGGGAGCTATCCAGGTCAGGTCGGGATGGTTCCCCGACATCGCGCGCGCCCGCGCGCTCTCGGGATCCGGGGAGCCGGGCGACAGCAGCTCGGCGGCCATCGCCCGTGCCGCGCCGCGCTTTCCCGCACCCCCAGGACCGTGGAAGAGGTAGGCGTGCGAGGGAGCGCCCTCGCCGCTGAGTGCAGGCGCAAGCACTGCCCGCGCGTGCGGGTGTCTCTCCAGTTCGGCCAGCACTGTTCCCGATGCTAGTCCCCGGTAGGGTCGGAGGCCAGACATGTCGAGCGGCACGCTGATCACGATCGAGGGCATCGACGGCGCCGGCAAGAGCACCCTGGCCGCACGGCTCGTGCAAGCGCTGAAGGACCGCGGCCATGAGATCACGCTTCTGCGCGAGCCCGGCGGCGTCCGAGCCGCCGAGCGGGTCCGCGAACTGGTCAAGGACCCGGCGCTCACGATCGGCGCGCGCGCCGAGGCGCTGCTGTACGCGGCCGCCCGGGCGCAGCTGGTCGAGGAGGCGCTCGAGCCCCTGCTCGGGGCCGGGAAGTGGGTGCTCCTCGATCGGTTCGTCGACTCGTCGCTGGCCTACCAGGGCGCAGGCCGAGAGCTAGGCGTCCCGCAGGTCCGCGCGATCAACGAGTTCGCGACGGGCTCGGTGCGGCCGGCGCGTACGCTCCTCCTCGCCCTCGACCCAGCTCTGGGACGCGCACGATTCCGCGAGCGCCCGGATCCGGCCGATCGCCTCGAGCGCGAGGAGGACCCGTTCTTCGACCGGATCGCGCGCGCCTACCTCGAACTCGCGAGCGCGGACCCCGAGCGGATCCGCGTGCTCGATGCGAGCCAGACGGAGGAGGCCGTGCTCGCCGCCGCCCTGCGAGAGCTCGAGGACCTACTCTGAGTAGCCGTGGGGATGGGTCTGTGCGAAGGCCCAGGCGTCGCTGATCATCTCGCGGAGCCCCTGGCGGGGCTTCCACCCGAGCTCGGACGAGATCCGATCATTGGCCGCGACCAGTCGTGGCGGGTCACCCGGTCGCCGAGCCGATTCGCGAACCTCGATCTCGGCCCCGCTGATCTCACGGGCCGTCTCGATCACCTCGCGCACCGAATAGCCGCTTCCCGTACCGAGATTGAAGATGCGATGCCGCGAGGGCTCGGTGCCCTCGAGCGCCAGCAGGTGCGCGTCGGAGAGGTCCTCGATGTGGATGTAGTCGCGGATCGCGGTCCCGTCCGGAGTCGGATAGTCGGTGCCGTAGATCTCGACGTGCGGCTGGACCCCGAGCGCCGCTCGCAGCACGTTCGGGATCAGGTGCGTCTCGGGATCGTGATCCTCGCCCAACTCTCCCTTCGCGCCCGCGACATTGAAGTAGCGAAGGCTCACGGCTCCGAGGCCGTGAGCGAGACAGAAGTCGCCGATCATCATGTCGACGGCGAGCTTCGAGGCGCCGTAGGCGTTGGTCGGCCGCGGTGGCGCGGTTTCCGGGATCGGCACCTCGTCGGGCTGCCCGTACACGGCGCAGGTGGACGAGAAGACCAGCCGGGAGACCCCTGCGCCGGTCATCGCCTCGAGCAGATTCAGCGTGCCGCCGACGTTCGTGCGGTAATAGCGCTCGGGGTGGCTGACCGACTCACCGACCAATGCGAGCGCCGCGAAGTGCAGCACCGCATCGAAGCCCTGACCCAGCAGGTCTCGCACGCCGGCCTCGTCGCGCAGATCGAGCTCGACCAGTGTCGCGGCCGACGGCACGGCCTCGCGATGGCCCTGCCGGAGGTTGTCGAGCACGACGACCTCGTGGGCCCGATCGAGGAGCTGGCTCGCGACGATCGAGCCGATGTAGCCGGCACCACCGGTGACGAGCAGCTTCACTTGACCCGCCCTCGAACTGACAGCCTCTGGCACATGAGCGCCGCACATATAACAGACCTACAATCGCCCGCGCGGTGATGGACGCTTCCTCCTCAGTCGAGCTCGAGGAGTTCGAGCTGGTCGAGGCAGCGCCGGGCACGGCGCTCCTCCGGGTTGCGCTGCGCCTGCACGAGAGGTCGGACATGAGCGGAAGTCCGACGCTGCTGGTCGAAGCGGGCGGCCGCACCCACCCGCTCTCGGCGCTCCCCTCCCCGCCGGATCCGCCGGGCTTGCTGAGGGCGGCGTTCTCGGCGCCGACGGGAATCCTCGAAGGCGGCGCCAGCTTTACGCTCGAGTTGTCGGTTGGCAGCGCGCTCCAACTCCCCGCCCCGGCTCGCCGCAGCCGTCGGGCGGTCCGGGCAGACGCCGCCACCACCGAAGCTCAGCTCGAGGCGCTGAAGCGCGAGCTCGAGCTGCTCACTGCCGAGCTCGCCGAGGCCCGCTCCGCTCGTGTGAGTGCGGAGGAGACGATCGGACGGCTCCGCAGCGAGCTCGATCGCCGCACGGCGGAGGCCCGCGACATCGCCCGCAACTTCGAGCAGGAGGCGGCCGCCCGATTGCAGGCCGAGGCAGAGACGCAGAGATTGTCCGAGGTGTTGCGTGCGGCCGAGGACGCAGCGGGCCCGTGATCAGCGAAGGGGCTGAGCCGTCGCCGACTCGATCGAAGGCGCAGTCCGCGTCGTCACCGACCCCCCGAGGCTTCGCGACAACTGCGACGTGTTCGCGCTGAGCGGATCCAGCGAAACGGCGCGGCTGGCGGCGACGTCAACGGCGCGCGTATCGCCGAGGTTGAACTCCGCGAAGGCGAGCTGCCACCAGGCCTGGCTGTCGGTCGGTTCACGGCGGGTGGCGCTGATCAGAAGCGAGCGCACCCGCGCGAGCTCTCCGCGTCGGGCGGCGATCGTCGCCTCGGCGAGCAGCCCCGCATCGGACAGAGGATCGAGACGACTGGCGAGGACCGCGGTCGCCTGGGCGTCCTGAACCGAGCTTGCCGACCCGGCCGCCTCGACAATCGCCGCGCTGGCCTTGCTGGCGGCCAGGCTCGGCAGCACATCCGACACCACCACGACGCAGACGCCGAGCGCGAGCGTGGCGAGCCCGAACGCGCGGAGCGCCGCGCCGCCGCGCACCGCGACGGCACGCCCGCCCGATCCGCACAGGACGCCGAGGAACACAAGCGCCGGCAGCGTGACCGCCGGGATATCCCAATCCCAGTCGTAAAGACAGTGCACGAGGAACATCACCACCCCGGCCAGCAGGGCGGCCCCGACCATCCGCTCGCGGCCGCTCGGTCGCTCGCGCACGGCCCGGATCGCGACGGTGAGCAGGAGGCCGAAGGCGAGCACCGCCAGCAACGCTCCGATCAGGCCGGTCTCCGAGAGGAACTGGAGGGGAACGCTGTGGGGCTGATTGACCGAGAGCCTGTCGCGGCGATAGAGGAGGTGAACGACGCCGAATGAGCCGGCGCCCCAGCCGGCGATCGGCCGGTCGCTGAACGCGCCGGCGGCCTCCTTCCACCACACCCAGCGGTTCTCGGAGCTCGCCGACAGCAGCCGCTCGGGATCGTAGGTGCTGGTTGTGCGCGTGGTCGTGAAGCTGTGCCAAGCGTGCGAGAACGTCCCGGTCAGCCCGCGTGAGGAGAACGTGATCGCGACCAAGCCGAGCACGATCGCAACGGCGACGAGCGCGACGAGCGAACGGGCGATCGCGCGCGCCCGGTCGGGCCCGACGCTGCTCTCCGCCTCCGCCCTCTGCAGCCGCCTGGCTCCGACGACCAGGAGCCCACTGCACACCAGGAGAGTCAGAAACAGGACCGCACCGGCCGTCTCGCGCTGACCGAGGGCGACGTTGGCTGAGCTCAGGGAATGGCTTGCGAGGCCTGCGATCAATGGCGGAACCGCAGCGACGAAGGCGGCGGCGAGCCACGTGATCGAACGCAGCCGGACGCCGCTCAGCCCGATCCCGACGCCGAGCCCGATGGCCACCGCGATCAGCCCGCCCCGTGAATACGTGAGCCCGACGGTCAGCAGCATCACCTGGACCGCAATGAGCGCCGCGATGCGCGCGCGAGCCGAACGACGCAGATCCACGGCGCGGGCGAGCGCGGCCGGAACCCCAAAGGCGATGAATAGCGCGAGCGCGTTCCAGTAGCCGAGCGGCTCCTGAAGCCGGGGCAGGGGCCCGGTCTGATTTAGGTCGAACAGCCCGGGGACGTGGAGCCCCGGGACCAGCTTCTGCCCCAGCGCGTAGACCGTGACGGCCAGCGAGACGAGCACGAAACCGTCGGCGATCAGCTCAGATGCCCGTCGCGTGGAGGAGCCCAGCATCACCGCCAGGCCGAAGGCGAGCACGTATGTCAACCCGCGGTTGAACTCGATCCAGGTCTGGTTGGGCGCGACGCTCCAGAGCACGGTGATCCCGCACCAGACGACAAACCCGGCCAGCAACACGATGCCGGCCACGGCCATCCGGGACGCTCGCAGCGTCAATGCCCCGCTCCACAGGCACGCGGCGCCGGCGAACAGCACGATCGCGTCGAGCGCGACCTGGATCCGCGCCTCGGTGGCCAGCGCAACCGCGCCGTGCGAGAAGGCGGAGTACAGAATCACCAGCAGGAGCGCACCGGCCAGCGCGCTCGCAGCGCGCTCGCTGCGGGCTCGGACGGCGCCCAGCGGCCGCGCGTGCGGGCTCGCGCCAGGATGGGTCAGCGGCACGGTCGACATCGGCCGCGAAGCTAGCAAGCTGCGGGGTTTAAGGGGCCGGAAAGAGCCGGTTTTCAGGCTCGACCGGAGTAAAATAGGAAGTCAATCCGGGCTCCCGGGAGCGGACGTCGGCAGAGGCGTTTCCGTCCGAGGCGTGCGCAAGGATCCGCTGTTACCCCCTTGGCCAGATCGAGGCCAAGCGAAAGAGGCGGAACGAGCGGAAATCGAGAGGAGCAGGACGTATGGAGCACACCCCGCAAACCCCACTCACCCCTGAGACGAAGGCGGGCGAGGGCATCTCGGTTCGCCGCTACTTCACGACGCCCGGGGAGCATCCATTCGATGCCGTTGAGTGGGAAAAACGGGACGCCCGGATCGGTCACGGCGACAAGATCTCCTTCGAGCAGCGCGACGTCGAGTTCCCGAGATCGTGGTCTCAGAACGCGACGAACATCGTCGCCCAGAAGTACTTCCGCGGACAGCCTGGCTCAGAGGAGCGCGAGCGCTCGGTCAAGCAGATGATCACGCGCGTGGCCGGCACGATCGCGAGCTGGGGCCGTGAGCGCGGCTACTTCGCCAGCGCCGAGGACGCCGACGCCTTCGAGGCCGAGCTCTCACACATCCTTCTTCACCAGATGGCGGCGTTCAACTCGCCGGTCTGGTTCAACGTCGGCTGGCACAAGGTCGGCGACTCCGAAGATGCAGGCCAGCGCCTGCTTCATCCTCTCGGTCCAGGACAACATGGAGTCGATCCTCGAGTGGAACACCAAGGAGGGGATCATCTTCCGCGGCGGGTCGGGCTCCGGCATCAACCTCTCGAAGATCCGCGGCTCCCGCGAGCCGCTGAGCCGTGGCGGCACGGCCTCGGGCCCGGTCTCGTTCATGCGCGGCGCGGATGCGTGGGCCGGCTCGATCAAGTCGGGCGGCGGCACGCGGCGGGCGGCCAAGATGGTCGTCCTCGACGTCGACCATCCTGACATCGAGGAGTTCATCTGGTGCAAGGCCAAGGAGGAGGACAAGGCCGCCGCGCTCCGAGACGCCGGCTTCGACATGTCGATCGACGGTGACGGCTTCCACTCGATCCAGTACCAGAACGCGAACAACTCGGTCCGGGTGACGGACGAGTTCATGAACGCGGTCAAGAACGACGACGACTGGAACCTGACCGCGCGCACGACCGGCGAGCCGACTGGAGATCCGATCCCGGCGCGCAAGCTGATGGACCAGATCGCCGAGGCCGCGTGGCGGTGCGCCGATCCCGGCGTCCAGTACGACACCACGATCAACAAGTGGCACACGTGCCCGGTGTCCGGACGGATCAACGCCTCCAACCCGTGCAGCGAGTACATGCACGTCGATGATTCGGCCTGCAACCTCGCCTCGCTGAACCTGATGAAGTTCCGCCGCCCCGACGGAAGCTTCGACGTCGAGTCCTTCGAGCACGCGGTCGACATCGTCTTCCTCGCGCAGGAGATCATCGTCTCGCCGTCGAGCTATCCGACCGAGCAGATCGCCACCAACGCGCGCGCGTTCCGCCAGCTCGGACTCGGCTACGCCAACCTCGGCGCCTATCTCATGTCGAACGGCATGCCGTACGACTCCGAGGAGGGGCGCGGTGTCGCGGCTGCGATCACGGCGCTGATGACGGGTCGTGGCTATCTGGGTTCGGCTCGGGTGGCTGCGGCGATGGGCCCGTACGACCGTTACGCCGAGAACCGGGACGAGCACAACGCGGTGATGCGCATGCATCGCGACGCTGCGTACGCGCTCGACGACGACACGTGCGCCGACGAGGCGCTGATCGAGGCGGCGCGCTCGACCTGGGACGAGGCCGTGCTCGCAGGCGAGGCGCACGGCTATCGCAACGCCCAGGCGACGGTGCTCGCGCCGACGGGCACGATCTCGTTCCTGATGGACTGCGACACGACCGGAGTGGAGCCCGACTTCTCACTGGTCAAGTTCAAGGAGCTCGTGGGCGGCGGCCAGATGACGATCGTCAACCGGACGGTCCCGCAGGCGCTGCAGACGCTCGGCTACTCGGATGAGCAGATCGAGCAGATCGTCGCCTACATCAACGAGCACGGGACGATCATCGGTGCGCCGGACCTGGCGGACGAGCACCTTCCGGTGTTCGATGTCGCGGTCGGTGAGCGTGCGATCTCGCACCTGGGGCACATCAAGATGATGGGCTCGGTGCAGCCGTTCATCAGCGGGGCGATCTCGAAGACGGTGAACCTGCCGGAGACGGCGACCGTCGCGGACATCGCCGACGCATACCTGCAGGCCTGGCATCTGGGCATCAAGGCGCTGGCGATCTACCGCGACGGGTCCAAGACCGCCCAGGCGCTGCGCACCGACGCGCAGAAGGACGCGCCGGCACCGGCGCCGAGCCAGGACGACATCGACAAGGCGGTCAAGGAGGCACTTGCCCAGGCACCGCCGAAGCGCCGGCGCATGCCACGCGAGCGTCAGTCGATCACTCACAAGTTCTCGATCGGCGGCCACGAGGGATACATCACGGCCGGCATGTACGAGGACGGGTCGGTGGGCGAGATCTTCCTCACCGATATCGGCAAGGAGGGTTCGACGCTGCGCGGGATGATGAACTCGTTCGCGACCGCGATCTCGATCTCGCTCCAGTACGGAGTGCCGCTCGAGACGCTCGTGCGCAAGTTCAGCTACATGCGCTTCGAGCCCGAGGGCATGACCTCCAACCCCGAGATCCCGTTCGCCAAGTCGATGCCCGACTACATCATGCGCTGGCTGGCGTCGCGGTTCCTGGACGTCGACCTGCAGGAGGAGCTCGGCATCCTCACGCCGGCGGTGCGGGCGCGCAAGGCAGCCCAGGACGCAGCCGTGTCACACAGCAGTGACACGGCCGGCCCGGCGGCGGTCCCCGAGGCGAGCGCAGACGAGCCCGCGGGCGGCAACGGCGGCGCGACCGCGTCGGGCGGCAATGGCGGCACCGGCGCCGGGGCAACCGCTACCCCGCGCCCGGCCACCTCGGCGCTGACCGACGAACCCCCGGTTCTCCCGGCGGTTCGCAAAGGACTCGACCTCGGCCCGGCGTGCCAGCAGTGCGGCGGGATGATGCAGCGCACGGGCAGCTGCTACACGTGCTCGAGCTGCGGGTTCAACACGGGCTGCGGATAGATAGATAGATGTGGCGTGACATTTGAATGTCCAGGGTTTCGACAGCAGTTGTCCACCAGTGACACTTCGATGTCCCGTCAGCAGGGCACGGGCGGCAGCTACCAGTCCTGTCTGAGCGACGTCAGCGATGCAGCGTCCGCCGCCAACATCACCTCGGACGAGTTCATCCGCGAACGGCGCCGCCGGGCTTCTAAGCGGCGCGGCGCTGACACTCACAAGCCGGCCATCAGCGCCAAAACCGAGAGCGCAATCCGCTTCGCTTACCCGGGTGACTGAAGCGGGTCTCGGTCTGAGCGCCAGGTTCAAGGCGTTCGACCGTCCGTCCGGTCCCAGCCCGTGCGCGGCGCTACGTTGAGCGCATGCCGAGCGCTGACAGCGACGGGGCGCGCATCCACTACGACTCACCGGGACCGGTGACCGCTCGTGCTCATCGGCGGACTCAGCGTCCACACTGGCGATCACCGGCCGCTAATCGACGCGCTCGCCCGCCATCACTGGGTGCTCGCCGCCGATAACCGCGGCGCCGGCGCAAGCGACAAGCCCGACGATCCCTACAGCTACGAGATGATGGCCGCGGACACGCTCGCGGCGATGAACTCCGCCGGCGTCGCCGCCGCCGACATCGTCGGCTTCTCAATGGGCGCCCGCATCGCCATCGAGCTGTGCCTCGCCCACCCCGAACGGGTACGGACCCTGACGCTCATCGCCGGCCGCCCCGCCGGCTCACGCCGGCGCACAAGTCTTGGCCAGAGTCGCCGCCGCTGCCGAGCGCGACGGCGGGCACGGAGCACGCCGCCAGTTGCAAGCCGGGAACGGCTACGACGTCAGGGCACGGCTCACAAACCTGAGCGTACCGACCCTCGTGCTGCACGGCCGCCACGACCTCCTCACGCGCATCTCCGACAGCCGCGAGCTCGCCCGCCCGCATCCCCGGCGCCGAACTCCACCTGATACCCGGGGGACACCTCGGCGTCCTGCGCGCCCATGCGGGCGCCTACGCCGAGCGCATCGACGCGTTCACCGCCAAGCTGACCCCTCCAGGTCGGGGCCTCAGCATCCGGCCCGCCAGCTCAGCGCAACGCCTCTCAAGGCAGCGCCCGAGCCGTCTGCGCGCGCGAAGTCCTGCCGGCCGTCAGCTCAGCTCGCGCGGTGGTGCACCCGGTAGGCGAGATAGAAATGCAGCGACGCCGGAAGCGTGAACAGGGCTCCCCACCAGTAGCCCGCGTAAAGCGCGATGGCGGCCAGGACGAGCAGCCAGATGCCGACCGCAGCGCGTACGCGAACGACGAAGCGCGGGTGCTGAGGGGCCTAATGACGACTGAAGGTTCATGAACTCACCAGAAGCATACGGTCAAGTTCCGCTTCGCACCGGAAAGCTTGCTCTCATCTCAGTTTTCGCCGACGCCGGGACCGTGCTGACCGGCGGACCGCGCCGTCAGCCCTCGGCCCCGGGCGCGGCGCGTCCGGCTGCCAGGGCGCGCGCGCCCACTCTCACCGGACTGAGCGCCCGCCGCAGTTGGGGTTGGTGCACGGCTTCCCGTTGACCATCCCGTAGCCCCCACAGTCCGGGCACATCCCGGACCGGTACCGGCGGCTCCCGACCGTCCGAGTTTTCTTGGAGATGAACGTCCGGTAGAACGCGACCGGGCCGGCGATGATGATGACGACGAGTATCCCGAAGCCTGTGGTTGATGACGCTATTCATGCGTGTGTCCTTACGTTGAGCGTTTGCGCCAGGTCGTGCGTCAGGAAGCGCACTCAGCTTTCGCTGGAGACGAACGCCTGACGGTGACCGGCGCGGTCGGTGTAGAACCCGGTGGTAGTGCATTTGCCCACCGCCGGGCATGCCAGCGACTGGGCTTCCGCGTCCCCGCCCGTGTTCAGGGCGCCGGTGCCGGGGAGCTCCAGCGGGACACCCCAGCTGCCGCCCCGCTGCGCGTCCACGAACGCTTGCAGGTGACCGGCCCGGTCGGTGTAATACCCGCTGGCCTCGCAGTTACCCGCCGACGGGCACAGCGCCTGCACTCCCGCGTGCCGGCCCTGGTTCAGGGCGCCGAGGCCGCGCAGCTTCTGCGCCCGGCCCCAGGTGCCGCCCCGCTGCGCGTCCACGAACATTTGCAGGTGACCGGCCCGGTCGGTGTAGAACCCGCCGGCCTCGCAGTTACCCGCCGAAGGGCACGACACTCCGACGTCCGCGTCCACGCACGCACCTTGACTGCAGCTCCCGCCGGTGTTCAGGGCGCCGAGGCCGGGAGGCTCCTGCGCCGCGCCCCAGATGCCGTGGCGCTGCGCGGCCACGAACCCCTGCTGGCGGCCGGGCGGTCGGTGTAGAACCCGCTGGCCTCGCAGTTGCCCGCCGACGGGCATGACACCGAGACGGTCAGGCGTGCCCGCCCTGGTTCAGAGCGCCGCTGCCGGGAAGCTCCTGGGTGCCCCACGTGCCGCCCCGCTGCGCGGCCACGAACGCCTGGGGGCGGCGGCGCCCGTCGGTGTAATACCCGCCGGCGGCGCAGTGGCCCGCCGACGGGCACGACAGTACGTTGAGCGTCGCATACCCGCCCGCGTTCAGGGCGCCGGTGCCGGGCAGCTGCTGCGCGGTGGCCCAGATGCCGTTGCGCTCGGAGGCCACGAGCGCCTGCGCCCGGAAGGCCGCGTCGAGGTACTCCCCGCCGGCGATGCAGTTGCCCGCCGACGTGCATGACATCGGTGATATCCCGGCGCCCGTGCCGTTGACACGGAGCCTGTGCGCCTGGCCCCAGGTGCCGTTCTTCTCGCCGACCACGAACGCCTCATTGTCCGAGGAGCTGGCCTGGTAGTCCCCGCCGGCGCTGCAGTTGCCCGCCGACGGGCATGACAGCGCAATGAGCGCCACGCCTTTCCCGTTGAGCAGGACTTTTTGCGCCTGGCCCCAGGTGCCGTGGCGCTCATCGACCACGAACGAGCGAGCGTCGGTGAAGACGTGCTCGTAGTCCCCGCCGGCGGCGCAGTTGCCCGCCGAGGGGCACGACAGCAGGATGTCCGCGTCCGCGTTCCCGTTCGTGTTGTGAGCGGCAGCGCCGGCGATGGTGCGCGCCTTGCCCCAGACCCCGCTGCGGGCGGCGCGATGCAGCGTCACCCGCGCGCCCGGCACTGCGTGCGCAGCAGTTCCACAGGCGGCCAAGGCGAGCGCCAGGGCGCCCGCGAGGACCGCAAGCGCGCTGGCTGCAACCACGGTGGACTTGTTCATGATGCCCCCTTCAGCTGAAGGATGAGGTGGTCCGCTGGTTCCCGCCGGTCCGGCGGGAATGACTCATGTGAGACTGATCTGGCTGCGGTGACGCCCCAGCGTCCCGCCTGTCGCCGACGCACCCCGTTTCACTCCCCGACGGGCTGTGCGTCACCAGGCTAAGAGGCACGCGCCGCGCGACCCTAACATGCGACGGCCCATGCGTGGGATTATTCGGCCGAGGGAACGTCGAGTCATGAACCAGGCGCGAGCCGTCATCCGGCACGCACTGCCAGCGCACGAACTGCTCGCGCTGGATGTAGTAGCCGTTCCGGCGAACTCGGCCCTTCGGCACACCCCGAACCTAGCCCCAGAACCGGACCGGCATCTCAACAACAGTCCCCACCCCCCTCTTGTCCGCGCATCGCCCTCCGGGCCACTTACAGACTGCCGCCCTGCTACACGACGGCTTAGCTGTTCGTTCGGGCAGGCAGGTCCAGAATGGCTTCCCGTGTCGCCCGAGAGTGCTGCCGAACGCCGCGACGCTCGGCCGTGCCCGGCGTTCAGAGCAGCGGCTGTGATCTGCGAGTCATCGAGCGTCCCATTGGAACCACCGGATGCCGATCGCGGCGAACACGACGATGTACCCGCCGCACGCAAGCAGGGCGAGCGAGTCGTGGGTGTCCCACGCGGACAGGTTGAGGACTGCGGCGAAGAGCGTCATCACCACGCCGACGGGGGACCAGCGCGCGATCGATTCCCAGGCGCTGCCGAGCGCCCCGCTCTGACCCAGCGATGAGAGCAGGACGAGGCCGAGCACGAGCACCCGACCGGCGGCGTTGATGCTGTCGGCGGATTTCACCAGGCCGACGAGCGCCTGCCCGATGCTGAGGAAGACCGCACCGCCGACGATCGAGACCACGAGAACCAGTCCGTACGTGCCGGCCGACAGCGAGACGTGGTGAATTCGACTTCCGACGATCACGACGATCACCGTGATCAGCAGGTTCGCGAGGACCTGCATCGCCAGCCGGCTGGTCATGATCGTCCAGGTCGGAGCGGGCGTGACACGCAGGCGTTGGAACACGCCCTGCTCCCGGTCTCGCGCCACCGTGAGCGCGTAGCCAAGGATCGAGTTGGCTACGAGCCCGTAGGTGATGGCCAACCCGATGATGAACAGTGCTCCCCCGAAGCTCTGCGTAGCTTTGTTCGAGTTCGTCGAGAAGAGGATCAGGATCGGCAGGATGACGCTGATCAGCAGCGCCCGGCGGCTCTTCAGGAGCACGGCGAAGTCCGCCCGCAGCAGCGAGCTCATAACGAGCTGAAGCGGCGGTCCCGTGGCGGGCTGCGGAGCTATTCACGGATCTCGCTCCCAGTGAGCCCGATGAACACGTCCTCGAGGGTCACCTCGCCGTGGGCGACCTTGCGAACCTCGGGGTCATCCTTGTGCTTGGCGATCAGGTTCTGCGGTGTCTCACACGTCAGCAGCGTGCCGTCGTCGATGATCGCGACGCGATCGCACACGGCTTCGGCCTCCTCCATCGAATGGGTGGTCAGGAGAATGCTCCCGCCCTGCTGTCGGAGGTGCTCGATCCGACCCCAGAGCTGACGCCGAGACTGAGGATCGAGACCGGCCGTCGGCTCGTCCAGCAGCAGCAGCGCAGGATCGTGGACGACCGCGACGTACAGCGAAAGGCGCTGCTGCTGCCCACCTGAGAGCTGCTTGAACGGCTTGGTCGCCTCACCCTCAAGCCCGATCTCCTGCAGCCCCGCAGTGATCTCGCGGTCAGACAGCCGGACGCCGTAGAGCCCCGCGTACAACCTCACGATCTGCTTGATCGTGAGCTGCGACTGGAAGCTGGTCGCCTGCAGCTGCACGCCCAGCTTGGCCTTCGCCTGCGAAGGATGGCGTCGGATGTCAACCCCATCCAGGAACACCGCCCCGGATCGCGGCGTGATCAGTCCCTCGACCGCGCTCAGCGTGCTCGTCTTACCGGCCCCATTGGGACCGAGAAGCCCAAAGATCTCACCACGGGTCATCTGAAGGCTGACGCCGTCCACGGCCGTCTTGGTGCCGTACACAACCGACAGGTCCCGGACCTCCAAGATCACGCCCGAGCCGGCTGGGGCCCCTCGACTCACGTCGTCGTGGACACGCTCCGCGGGCCGGGGTCGGACCACGAAACGATCCAGCACCGCAGCGGCGATCAGCTCCCCAACGCCACGGGCACCATCGGTCGTCGCAAGCCGATCTCCGAGCGGACCTTCCGCGAGCAGCTCGCCGGTGACGATCTCAGCGAGCGGCTCGAAGGACTCCTCCGACTTCGGATCCCGTCTGACCGGGTTAGGGTCACCGCCTTCGCTCATAGGCCGGTTCCTTCGCTCATGAGCCCCATTGTCGCCTCCTGAGCGCCGGAATAGGTGGCCGCGCCGCATCCACAATCGGGGAAGCGCGGCTCAATCGTTGCATCGCTGGTGCCGGCGGCCGCGACGGCTTACCCTCGCAGCTGCTCCCGCGCTCGCCGCCCGGCTGGACCGGCACATCGCCGATCTCATGCTTGCGCGCGCTCGGCGTCGCTGGCCGCTCCTTCGCATCGTGCCCCGGACATGCGTCCATCCGCTGATCCTGCCCGCCGCGGCAGTTGCGCGTCGGGACCTGCTCCGTGTCGCGGTGATCTTCGCCGGCGCGGTGCTGTTGCTGTGATTGTCGTGTTCTGACGATCTAGGCTCGACTGGTTTCGGCGGCATGTCCAGTCGAGCGACCAGACAGGAGCGTGAGAGATGATTGTGGTCGTGGGTCGGGTACGGACGGACGCCGACAAGCGTGCGGACCTCCTACGAATCGCGCAGGCGGTGGTGACAGCGTCCCGCAAGGACGAAGGCTGCATCAGTTATCGCTTCTACGAGGACACCGAGATCGCCAACGACTTCGTATTCATCGAGGAGTGGGATAGCGATGACGCGCTCCGAAAGCACTTCGCTACTCCGCACATCGCTGAGTTCATGCGAGCTGTCTCGGCCGCGCTCATCGCCCCGGCCGACGTCAGCTTCCACACGATCGAGCGCACGAGGACCCTCGCGAATCTGAGTCGCCGCTCACCGTCCTGATCATCCTGCTTACTTCGCCTACGGCGCGTAGCGATGATGCAGCATCAGGTCATCCGTCGGCGGATCCGCGCGTCTCGAACACGAGCCTGTAGTGATCCAGGAGCTCCCGCTCGAAGCAGACCTTGTTGGCGCTTACTCCGGAGGTGAAAGCCATCCGGAAGTCGGCGCTCGTCAGCCAGTGCGGCAGCAACTGCAGCTTGAGGAGCGTTTTTTTGAGACTGCGCGCCCCGATCCGTGCGTTCCACTGGCGGATCGTCTCGATGTAGTCCAGACGACCGCTGACACTCGAGACCAGTCGGAAATACGGTTCGGCGCAGCGGATCACCTGCTCTTGACCTGAGGGAAGCCATGACCCCGGGAACTGTCGTCCGAGCAAGGCGATGTACCAGGCGTCGGAGTCCGAGACGGGACCGCTCTGAGCGCATCGATACCGATCCGGTCAACATCGATCATTCCGCGACCGAACACCATCGTCTGCAGGTAGAAACGGCCGGAGTCGGGCAACAGACTGGCGACGCGGGCGAACAGGTCGCGATATATCTGGTCCTGCAGCCCCGCCTCGAAGTCCTCCGGAGCAGAAGTGCTCGAACGCGCCGAGGCTCGCGACGGCATCAAAGAGCCCAAAGCGCGCACGGTCGACCTGCCGTGCATCCTGCAGTGGACTTCGAGACCGTGGCGTCGGCACGCCGCAAGCTGCGCCGAGGACAGAGTGACGCCGACCCCGATCCCCGCGGGTCGCGGATGTACTGAAGCAATCCACCCCAGCCACACCCAAGGTCGAGCACACGATTTCCCGGCGCGACGCGAAGCTGCTCGCCGACGTAGTCATGCTTACGCCGCTGTGCCTGTTCCAGATTCAACGAGAAGTTGCCGTCAAACTTGGCGCCACTGAAGTCCGGCGACTCTCCCAAACTAAGCCGAATGAGGCGGTCGGGCAGCGAGTAGGTGAAGTCGATGTCCTTGCGGTTAGCCATTGGTTCGTGCCCGGAGGGACCTGCTCTTCATCCGCGGCCAGTCTCGGAGGTCGCCGCTCGAACCCCTTCTACACGGAGGAGGCGCCCCTCGGGGCTCGCGCCTCTTTTTACGGGTGCCAGACGAACCCAAGACGAGCCCGGAGGGAGCAGAGCGGCCCGAGCGTCCTCCGTCCTTAGCGACAGGGTCGCGCGTTTGCCATGTCCTTAGGGTGAACGGCCGTGACAGCGGCGCGAGCTTGCCATCAGCGTCCACCGGCCTACTCCAATCGTCAGGAGCTACCGCGGCTTCATCCATGCGGGCCAATCCCGTCTTGTCCGGCACTTGCCCCGCTCCGTCAACACGTTCCGACCACCCGGTCGTGACGTCATACCAGCGACGCGCTGCAATGCCGTAGGGGTCCGGGAACCAGCCTCCGGAGTGCTCGCGAGGTTTCGCCTCCTGGGGCTTGCCCTTCCTGAAAGCAAAGGCCATCGCAATCTCCTTGCACGATGTCGGCGCCCCTCCGAACGTAACGGATTGAGAACCAACTGATTGACGGCGTTTCTGTCGCCCAGACGAAACGACCCGTGAGGTCATCGAGAAGCGGTGGCCTGCGCGAGCAATTCGGCAGGTGCGGGCAAATCAGCCCGAATAACGACTGTACTCGATGACGGATGCTCTCCGAGAGATGTCAACCATCATAGGAACCATGTCGCGGAGGTCCGCGCTGCGGCCGCGTCCAAAAGCGAGTACGGTGGTATGTAGACGGTCGCTGACCACCGACCTGCCGTCGTCAAAAGACTCGCCGACGATCGGCCTCCGCCTAACGGGCACGTGTCACACTCGCGAGACGAAAGGCCCGTTTCCAGCTGAAGGGATTTCATGCCCACGGGACTGAGTGCCCGAGGGACTGGCGCCCAAAGAGGAGTGATCGGGATGAATGCAACAGCGACTGTGATTGGCGCTGCCGCGTCGCAGGTCTTCGACGCGGAGCGTGGGACTGGACGCCACGACCGGACTGGATTCGCCTTGAGCGATCGCGCCAGGCGCGAGGCCAAGCACCGGGCGGCCGTGGCGACTACGTTGCATTGGGCTGACGAGGCCGCCCGGTGCGGAGACCACGTCGACGCCCTGGCGTGGCTTGATGCACTCGAAGCGATGGGGGACAAGCTTCCCAAGACCTACGAGGTCAGGCGTGATTCGTGGTCTGCCCAGAGCGCCACAGTAACGGTGGCCCCGCGTCTCGCCGCTTGGTCACAGGCGCCGCGCCGGCCCTGAGGCTCGCCAAACGCGGCTCTCTGCGCCGCGCTCCCGATCCCGCGGGTGGTTACTGCAGGATGTTCACCGCGCGTGCGACGATCAGGCCGATCGTCACCACCGAGACGAGCGACTGGATCCCCATGATGCTCTTCGCCGTCGGCGTGAGCGGCATCGTGTCGGTGGGGCTGAACGCCAGCGCGTTGGTAAGCGAGACGTAGAGGTAATCGATGAACTGGGGGCGCCAGCCGACCGGCTCGATCCGGTCGTCGCTCATCTGTGGGAACAGCAGGTCCGGCGGCCCATCCCGGCCCGCGGCGCGCCTGCCGGGCCCTCCACGATCGGTCTCCCAGTACCACAAGCCGAAGATCAGGACGTTCGTGATCCAGATCAGCGTTCCGGCAACGATCAGCTGCCGACCGTTTGGTGTTGCATGGTGAAGCAGCTCGTGGCTGAGCAGCGCGAGAGAGGTGATGTTCGCAGCGCTGACGAACGCGGTCAGGCTCAAAGCCAGGAGCCGGCGGACGCGGTGCTCGCCCTCGAGCTCACGTGGCGACGCGAACATCAGCCCGATCAGCAACGCGCCTTCCAACGCCGGCAGCAGCCATCTGGGACCTGCTGTCAGGCGCTTCGGCAGCAGTAGTTGCAGCGCGATCGCGAACAGCACAGTGGCCAGCGCCGGCCACAGCCGCTCAGTACGCCCTGGCGGAGGGTAGGCCTTGCCGGGCAGCGAAGCCATGCTCGCTTTGGGATCTTGAAGCGCCATCGGCGGACAGCGTACGCCCCCGGGAGCTCCGGCTGTGCAGGTGTCCTCACGGCTGCACAGCATGTTTCCGCGGCAGGATTGCTCGCGGCGAAGGCCAAGCAGACAGCGTGAGCTCAAGGTCCCCCCGGCCGCAGAATCCCGAACCGGCGCAGGACGGCACTCGCGCGCGCGAGGAGCAGCTGGATCGGCGCGTGTTTCTGGTCCGGGCTGGTCTCGCCGGGCTCGGGTTGGCGACGGCCGGTTGCGGCGGCGGCTCCGGTCCGAAGTCGGCGACGAGCGCGTCGACCACAAGCACGACTGCCGTCCTCACCTCGCGAACGCCGTCCGGTCCACCGATCCCAGCGCAGCTCAGGGACGCCATCCGCGGTCCGGTCAAGCAGCGCGGTGAGTCGGGCTTCGCCGGGTGGGCGCACATCTTCAATCCACGATTCGATGGCGTGCTGCCTTCCGCGGTTGCCCGTCCCCTCGACGGCCGCGATGTCCGCGACGCGGTCCGGTGGGGGGTCGGCAAGGGAACCCATGTGCGCGCCCGCTCGGGCGGCCACAGCTATGCCGGGTACTCGACCGTCTCAGACGGGGTCGTGCTGGATCTGCGCAATCTGAATTACGTGCACATCGACGGGCGCGCCGGGACGGCGTCGATCGGTGCCGGGACCCCGCTCATCGATGTCTACGCGAAGCTGGCGACCGCCGGCTCGACGATCCCGGCAGGCTCATGCCCGTCGGTCGGCATCGGCGGCCATGCGCTCGGTGGCGGGATGGGACTGGCCGGCCGCGCGTTCGGGCTCGCGTGCGACAACATCGTCGGCGCGACCATCGTCACCGCCGACGGGCAGCTCACGACAGCGGACTCCGATCTCCTGTGGGCGCTTCGCGGAGGTGGGGGCGGCAACTTCGGCATCGTCACCGAGTTCGTGATGCGACTGCACCCGACGCCCGCCAGCGCGGCGCATTTCAACGTGTCGTGGCCGTGGTCCTCGGCAAGCGAGGCGATCGCCGCGTGGCAGGCGTTTGCGCCGCACGCAACCGACAAGCTGACCTCGATCTTGCACGTCGAGAGCGGGGGGACGATCTTCGCCAACGGCCAGTACCTTGGCTCGTCGGCCTCGCTGGGCGGGGTGCTGGGGCCACTGCTCGCGGTGCCAGGGGCGCAGTTGGCGAGTGGCGACCTTCCGTACCTTGCGCTGCAGCTCTACTGGGCAGGCTGCTCCACCAAGACGCTCCAGGCGTGCCACACGATCGGCACGGCCCCAGGCGGCACGATGCCACGAATCACCTTCACCGCCAAGTCCGACTACGTGGCGAAGCCACTCTCGACTGCCGGCCGGTCGGCGATGATCGCCGCCGCTGAATCAGCTGTCGGGACCGGAGCGCTCCTCTGCGACTGCTACGGCGGCGCGATCAACCGAGTGGACCCGAGCGCAACGGCGTTCGTTCACCGCCAGCAGTTGTTCTGCATCCAGTACTACGGGAATGGCGGCAGCACGGCTTGGGTCGACCAAGCCTGGACCAAACTACGGCCGTACGTCTCAGGAACCGCCTACCAGAACTACATCGATCATGACCTTGGCGACTGGCGGCAGGCCTACTACGGCTCCAACTACCCGCGCCTGGTGGCAACGCAGCGTCGCATCGATCCGCACCGCTACTTCCGCTTCCCGCAGGCAATCGGCACCTAGGACGGCTCACTTCGCCCCGCGCCGCCGGTGGGCGCGGCGTGACGCTGTCGTGTGCGTCAGCTCGCCGCGGCGTAGCCCTTCAGGCCACCGAAGTCGAGGAGCACACATTTCTCCTCGCCGACGATCCACGCATCGTGTCCAGGCGGCATGTGGAAGGTATCGCCGGGTCCGAACTCGAGCTCAGTCCCGTCGTCCATTCTCAGCGCCATGCGGCCTTGCAGGACGTAGCCGATGTGCTCGACCTGGCACGTGTCGGTGCCCGACAGTGGCTTCACGTTCTCCGACCAGCGCCAACCAGCTTCGAACGTTCCCAGCCCGACCTGATGACCGTTCAGGTCCACGAGCTCAACGCGGCCCTTCCCGTCGGTGAACTCCCGAACCTCATCTGGGTTCTCAAAACGCTTCCCGACAAGCTCTGCCATGGTGCCCTTCTTCCGGTCGACCGTGTTACGGACGAGCCTAACCCCGTATCCGTCCCAAGGCAAGACGCCGAGCCACGGGAGCGAACGGAGCGATTAGTGTGAGGCTCCGTAGCCGCCGATCACTTCTCGTAGGAGGTACGTCCAGGATGTCGCGATTGTTCGGGCGAAAGGACGCCGGCGACGAGGAGTCGCCGGACAAGCACGGACGCCTTCCCTCGCTGTTCGAGCTCGGGTCCCAGGTGGACGAAGCGGTCAGCCGCGCGGCAGCGCTCCCGTTGGATCAGCTTGCGGCGCAGCTGATGACCCAGTTCTTCACCTCCGAGTACCTCGTGGCCTCGAAGGTCACGGATCTGTCAGGGATCGACGCGATCACCTGGAACCTTCTGCCCGACAACGACGGCGAAAAAGCCGGCGAACCGATTCCGGACGCTTTCTTAGTCTCCAGGACCTGGTCGCTGAGGCGGTGCAGCTGCTCGAGAACGCAGGCCTGGTGATGGAGCGAAGCTATCGGGTTGGCCAGGGCCAGTGGCTCACGGGTCTTGTCACGACCCCGGCGTGGTCGAGCCGCGCTCGAGAACGGCACAGTCGCCCGGATCATCAGCGTGACGTACCCGGCTCCCGGGTGACCGAGGCTGGAAACTCACCGTCAGCGTGATTTTCGCGCGCGCCGCGGCGACGGTCCCGGACCCGAATGTGTTGCGCCTCCCGCCGAGGCTTGTCGTTTTTACCGAATAGTTCCGGCATCGACCAACGTCCCGGGGCGCGACCCCCACGGTTTTGCCTCGTCCGAACCCTGCCTGTGTACGATCGTTCTGAACGGGGGCATGCTTCGGTCGGGAGCGGCCCCGAGGGCAAGGACTCAAGCGAATGGCCAGCGTCGAGCTCAACAGGACGGACGATCTCCTCGCCGCGTACAACGGGGTCAGGGCCGAGGCCGTGCGACTGGCCGGCGGTCCGGGCGACATGCCGCAGCGTGTCGCGCTGCTCCATTCGATCTTCGCGGACTCGGGCCGCAACCACGCCTTCCCCGAGGTCGCCCTCCACGGCGCGCTATGGGCGTACGGGTTCTACGAGCGCCGGGGCGCGGTGAGCCGGATGATCGCCTACCGCTACTTCTACGACCGCGATGAGCGCGCCCGGCGGTCGTACATGCTGTTCGGGTTCTCGCAGGGGTTCAAGGAGGCGAACCGCTCGGTCTTCATCGACACCTACGCCAACTACTACTTCACCAAGCGCCACGGCGAGACGCCCGGAGCCGAGGAGATCATCGCGCCGGAGCTGCTCGATGCCCTGAACCGGGTGCATCACTCCGCGCGCTCCGGTCGCGGACTGTCGGGGGCCGAGCGGGGCCGCGTGTTCAAGACTGCGCTGCTGTTCGAGCAGGAGACCACGGTCGGGCCGAAGGTGCGGGAGGAGGTGGCGAAGTTCGACTGCCCGATCCTGACGAGGATCGTGCTCAAGCCGATCGTCCGCTTCACCTACTTCCCCCGCCTCACTGGTCTCTTCTTCCATGACTTCAGCAACACCGACGAGCGGATCGAGAAGGCGGTTCGGAGCTACCAGGTGGCGGAGGAGGCGGGCTGGCCGCACGTGGCCGAATGCATTCGCTACCACGGCGTGCTGCCCGATCGTTTCTTCGCCGACCCGGTCGGATACGCCGATCAGCTGCGCGCGGCGTGACGCTCGACCGGGCGCTGGGCGACCGGTTCCCGCTCTTCTTCTGTGGAGCCGCGGTTAACGTGGGCATCTTGCAAATTCAAGGAGAGAAATATGGACAAGTTTCACCTGGATCGGCGGGGCCTGCTCGTAGGGCTCGCAGTCTGCTGCGCGGCGCTGTTCGGAAGCGCCAGCGCGTACGCGAGGACGAGCAAACCACCGGCTCCGCTCACCCCGGGTTCGCGCTACCTGGCGCTCGGCGACTCGGTGACGTTCGGCTACGAGGAGGCGGGCGTCGTCCCGGCTCCGAACTACAAGAACGCGGCCAGCTTCTTCGGCTACCCCGAGCAGTTCGGGTCGCAGTTGCACGTGAACGTCGCGAACGCGGCATGCCCGGGCGAGACGAGCTCGAGCCTGATCAACGCGCACGCGCAGAGCAACGGCTGTGAGAACACGCCCGGGACTTCAACCGGCGGCTACCGCACCGTGTACCCGCTGCACGTTCACTACACCGGCTCGCAGCTTGCGTACGCGCTGTCCTACCTGAAGGCGCACAGGAGCGTCCGGCTCGTGTCGCTGATGATCGGCGCCAATGACTACTTGCTCTGCGTCGAGACGACCAAGGACGCCTGCACGGGCAAGTCGGAGGTCCAGGGCGTGGTCCATACCGTCGCGGCGAACGTGAAGACGATCCTGTCGGCGATCCGCAACAAGGCCCACTACGGGGGCCAGCTGGCGATCGAAAACTACTACTCGCCGAACTACGCGTCGCCCACGACGAACGCGCAGTCGCAGCTACTCAACAGCACGGTCGACAACGCCGCCAAGCCATTCCGCATCGTGATCGGGAATGGCTACGCCGAGTTCCAGGCTGGCTCGCTGCATTCCGCTGGCAGCACCTGCAACGCCGGCCTGCTGACGCAGCTCGGGGCTCCCGGCACGTGCGGGATTCATCCGAGCTATGCCGGCCAGGCGCTGCTCGCCGAGGCGCTGGCGAAGGCCGTTCGCCTGTAGCCGAGAGCTGGGGGATCGGCGGTCGGCGAAGGCCGGCCGCCGATCTGGCCGCGTGGCGTCCTGTCGCGCCCGGGCTTGCGGTCCGGGGCGCTGGGCTACGACACTCCACAACCGGGTAGCACCCAAACGATGTCCGTGCCGAAACTGAACTGGTCGTCCGCCGAGGTCAAGGATGCTGAGCTCGCGGTTGCGCTCGACGGCGACCTGCCCAAGGGTTGGAAGCAGAGCTTCAGGACCACCGTGCGTCTGCTCGGCGGAGGTGAGTGGGGCCAGGTCGTGCTGAAGAAGCGAACGGTCCACGTCCGCGACGTCGCGCCGGGCACGGAGGACAAGCTCCGGCACTACCTCGAGAGCGTGGTGGAGCAGGCAAACAGCTCACACCCGGCCGAAGAGGATGAGTCCGAGGCGGCCGACAGGACGGGCAACGGCCCGGACGCCGAGATGACGGACGAGTTCCGCTCCTTCGCCGACCGATAGCCGCCGCGGCCGCAGCGGCCGCCGCCCGACGGGCCCGGACCAGATGAACCTGATCTAAGCTCGACCGAGACCCCAATTGACAGGAGCTCCGAGATGGAACAGACCTCCGAATTCGTACGCGGCGTGGACTTCGTCGGCCTGCCCACGCGCGACCTGCCGACGGCCGCGGCCTTCTACGGCGAGACGCTCGGACTGCCGCGCTCGGTCTACCTCGAGGACCGTCATTACTCGGAGTTCGAGACGGGCAACCTGACGCTGAGCGTCTACAACTCGGAGAAGATGGGGCTCGGCTTCGAGCCGAACTCGAACGCGGTGGCGCTGCATGTCGACGACGTCGCGGCGGTGCGCAACGCCCTCGAGGAGCGGGGCGTGGAGTTCCACGGTGACATCATCGACACCGGCGTCTGCCACATGGCGCCGTTCTCCGACCCCGACGGCAACGCGCTGATGCTCCACCATCGCTACGCGCCGCGTACTACGGACACCTAGAACCAGCCGAGAGTGAGACATGACCTCAATTCCGACGATCAGCCTGAATGACGGCCACTCGATCCCCCAGCTCGGGTTCGGGGTCTTCCAGATCCCGCCCGGGGACACCGCCGAGGCCGTCGAGCGGGCGCTCGACGTCGGCTATCGCCACATCGACACCGCTGAGATGTACCGCAACGAGAAGGGCGTCGGCGACGCGCTGCGCGCCTCCGGCCTCGACCGCGCCGACGTCTACGTCACGAGCAAGCTCAACAACGGCTTTCACCGGCCCGACGACGCGCGCCGCGCGTTCGACCGGACGCTGTCGAGCTCGGCAGCGACTACGTCGACCTGTTCCTGATCCACTGGCCGCTGCCGACGCTGTACGACGGGGACTACGTCTCGACGTGGAAGACGCTCGAGGAGTTCAAGCGGGAAGGTCGGGCCCGCTCGATCGGCGTCTCGAACTTCCAGATCGCGCACCTCGAGCGGCTCGCGGGCGAGACCGACACGGTCCCGGCGGTCAACCAGATCGAGCTACACCCGTACCTGCACAACGACGAGGTCCGCGCCTACGGCGAGGAGCACGGCATCGCCACGGAGGCATGGTCGCCGATCGCCCAGGGCGAGGTCCTCGACGATCCTGTGATCGAGGAGATCGCGGAGAAGTCGAGCGCACGCGGCGCCAGGTCGTCCTGCGCTGGCACATCCAGCGCGACAGCATCGTCTTCCCGAAGTCGGTCACGCCCTCGCGGATCAAGGAGAACTTCGAGCTGTTCGACTTCGAGCTCGACGCAGACGACATTCGAGCGCATCTCCGCGCTCGACAGAGGGCGAGAAGGGCCGGACCGGTCCGAACCCGGACAAGTTCGCCTACATTCCCGGCTAGGCACGCGGACCAGACGATCGCCTTGGCTGGACGGGGCGTCCGCCCTCAGAGCAGCTCGTAGCCGGGCAGCTCGGGATCCACCGACGCGCGGGGCGTGACGTTAGGATCCGGCGGCATCGGCGACCAAGCCGCGTTCACGTCGGTGGTCGTACCTGTGCGCGACAACGCCGACGGCATCCGTGAGGTGCTTCGCTGCCTGTCCGCCCAGACGGTGGACCGTGGCGACTTCGAGGTCATCATTGCGGACGATGGATCGCGGGAGGATCCGGTCGCCGGCCTCGCGACCGAGGACAGCTGGGTCACGGTCGTGCGCGGCGCACCAACCTCCTCGTATGCGGCGCGCAACCGTGGCATCTCTGCGGCCCGAGGAGACGTGCTCGCTTTCTGCGACAGCGACTGCTGTCCCGAGCCTGACTGGCTCGAGCATGGACTCGCCGCGCTCGCGGCTTGCGACATCGTGGCGGGCAAGGTCCGCTTCGAGGTGCCGACACGGCCGACAATCTGGTCGCTGGTCACCGTGGATCACTATCTGGATCAGCGCCGCACGGCGCATATCGGAGTTGCCGCCACGGCGAACATGTTTGTTGCCCGAACGGTATTCGATCGCGTCGGCGCCTTCGATGAATCGCTCCCTTCTGGTGGGGACTGGGACTTCGTTCGCCGGGCCACGGCGGCGGGAGCGCGCCTCACGTACGCCCCACAAGCCATGGTGCGCCATCCCACCCTCGATAACGCCCACACCCTTCTTGGCAAAGTCTGGCGGGTCAACCGCTGGTCCGAAGCCCGACGTGCTCGTGCCGGCATCCCCCTGTACGAAGGTCGCGGCGGCCTGGTCGCTTCCCTTGTTCCGTTCCTCGGCATGGTGCTCGAGCGCCGCCGGTCGCGCCGGGCTCTGGCTGGCCTCGAGCTGGAGAGGTTGACGGAGCTAGGCATTACGGTGAGTCTGAGGCAACGCATCCTGGGGATTGCGGCCGTCTACATATTGGTTGCGCCAACCGTCCGGCTGGCACAGGTCTACGCAAGGTTGGCTGCACGGGTCGCGGGCGGACACCGCCCGTCGTCGATTCCCGAGCTCGGCCCCTCCCGCTGACTGCGCTTCGATCGTCAATAGGCTGTTGTCGGCGTGCGGCCGATCTACTACCTCGGACTGTTCATCCCCGCAGCCCTGGTGCTGAAGCTCGCCGATGCCTCGCCGACGGTGGTGTTCTTCGCCTCGGCGCTGGCCGTGGTGCCCGGCGCGGCGGCGATGGGATCGGCGACCGAGCAGCTTTCGGGGCGGTCGGGTCCCGGCATCGCCGGGCTGCTCAACGTCACGTTCGGCAACGCTCCCGAGCTGATCATCGCGTTCTTCGCCCTGCTCGACGGCCTACAGGAGGTCGTGAAGGCCTCGCTGGTCGGATCGGTCATCGGCAACGCGCTGCTGGTGCTCGGCGCCGCGATGTTCGCCGGCGGGCGCAACCGCGAGCGCCAGACGTTCGAGCGGACAGCGGCGCAGAACCTGTCCGGGCTCCTGCTGGTCACGGTCACGGCGCTGCTGCTGCCGGCGGTCCTCGTCCTTTCGCGCGGACAGGCTCTGCCCCAGCTCGGCGAGCATCGCCATTCATTCGGCTCGCAGGTGGAGCACCTCTCGCTGGCGATCAGCGTGGTGATGATCGCCGTCTACCTGGCTGGGCTGATCTTCTCGCTGCGCACCCACCGCGACCTGTTCGCGCCCAGCGACGCCGAGAAGGAGGAGGCGACCTGGTCGGTCTCCAAGTCCGTCGCGGTCCTGGCCGGGGCCGGCATCGTCGTCGGCGTGATGAGCGAGCTCCTGGTCGGATCGATCGAGCACGCGGCCCACACGATCGGGCTCTCGCAGTTCTTCGTCGGCGCGTTCGTGGTGGCGATCGTCGGCAACGCGGCCGAGCACTGGGTCGCGATCTCGGCCGCCGCCAAGGGCAAGATGGACCTCGCGGTCAACATCGCGATCGGCTCCGCGGCCCAGGTCGGGCTGTTCGTCGCGCCCGTATTGGTGATCCTCTCGTTCGCATTCGGGCCCGCGCCGATGGCGCTCGTATTCAACGGGTACGAGCTCGCGGCGCTGCTGCTCGCGGCGCTGATCTCGAGCACGCTGATCGCCGACGGGGAGTCGACCTGGTTCGAGGGCGTCGAGCTGATCGGGGTCTACGTGCTGCTCGGGGTGCTCTTCTACTACGCGTGAGCGACCGCGAGCGGCGCCGGACGGTGCACGCCGGCGAGCAGGCCGGCGTACGAGCGCACGAGCGCCGCGCGCTCCTCTCCGATCAGCGAACTCGAAAGGTCGCACCCCTCGTCGACCCACTGATCGGAGTACCGCATGGCCAGAGCGCGCTGCTCGGCCGCCACGCGCACGTCAGTCTCGGGGACTCCGTACACATACGAGTACAGCGCGGCGAGCGCATCGATCAGCGGCTGCTCGGCACCGTCGCCACGCTGGTGCTCGCGGTGGACCCGCCACCATTCGACCTCGAGCTCGGCCGCCCGGACGGAGTCGTAGGTCTCGTGGTGGTGGCGGGCCACGAGGCGATAGAACCGCTCCATAGTCCGCCGGCATGCGTCCGGATCGTTGTCCGGGAACGGGGCCCAGAGCTGGTTCGCGCGGAGCACGAGCCAGGCTCCGTAGAGCGTCGAGGGCCACGGCAACCCGAACGTGTGGCGGGTGAGCGAAACCGCCGAGCGCAGGAAACGCAGCCATTCCCGCCGGTAGTACGCGACCCAGGCATCGCGACTCGAGCTCACCGACCCGGCGCGGGTCGAACGAGCGATGCGCCCGGGCTCCCCGACTGTCCTGGCGACGTCTCATCGACGAGGTGAATCTATTCCATGCGGCTGCGGCAGACCACAAGATCCTGCCAGGCGCTGAGCGCGCGCGGCCGGACCTCGAGGACCTCGAAGAACTCCGACCAGTGGTTCCGCAGATACCCCTCCCCGTGGAAGGCGAGTCCGTACCGCGCCCCCACGCCCGGTAGCTCGCCCCGGTTCCAGACCGAACGGACGTAGGGCTCGAACACGAATTCCTGCGTCCCCAGCGGTCCGCGCGCGAATGCGCGGGGCGGGCACCATCCGGTCCGCACGGCGCCGGAGCGGAACTGCTCGAACGCGTGCTGTCCGTGGACGGAGAGGAGCGCGATCCCACCCGGGCGCAGCGACCGCGCCAGCTCGGTCAACCACTCGTCCTGGAGCGGTTCGTCGAGGTGGCTGAACACCGAGATCGAGTAGATCAGGTCGAAGCTCGGCGTCGCGAACGGCAACGGGGGGGCGAAGCCGCTGACCGCCCAGCGCAGATGCGGCAGGTGCCGCGCCGCCCAGCCGATCGCGGCTGGATCGACGTCGCACCCCGAGCACCTCGCCTTGGGAAGGCGCGCCGCCATGTGCGGCAGCACGCGGCCCGACCCACAGCCGAAATCGAGCAGCCCCGACACGGCGTGCGCTGCCTCGCCAAGCGCGGCCACGAGCTCGCCGGCCGCGAGCCGGCCACCCTCCGAGAACTCGCGCGCGCCCGGGCGCGCCGGTCCGGGCCCGGAGCCGGCGCGGCGGCAATGGTCCGGGGTCGTCCCGGCGCCACGTCGTGAGCGGCTCAAGCAGGTCCCGGGCGTGGCGGACCACCCATGCGGTGGCCAGGCGCACTCGCTCTGCAGACCGCGTGGCTTCTGGCAGTGAAAGGATGGCCGCCGCATGCTCGCAGACACCAGCACCGCGACGGTCCGCGCGATCTGCGAGGCGACCCTGCGCACGAATTGGCGCCAGGGCATCCGCCGGCGCGACGGCGTGGCGTTCGCCTACACGTGCCCCAGCCCCGGCCATTATCCCTGGCAGTGGTACTGGGATTCGTGTTTCGCAGCGATCGCGTGGCGACATTTCGATCCAGGGCGCTCGGAGCTCGAGCTCACCTCGTTGCTGGCAGCGCAGCGCACGGACGGCTTCATCGGCCACACGATCTTCTGGGAGACGCCGCTCGACGGATTCCGGCGATACACGTACAACGTCACCGAGAAGGACGCGCCGATGACGTCGAGCATCCAGCCTCCGGCGCTCGCCTGGGCGTGGCGGATCGCGGTTGGCGATCCTGCCCAGGTCCCGGGGATCATTCGCCAGCTCGAGTGGCTTGAGCGCAACCGCGACCTGGACGGTGACGGGCTCGTGTGGATCGTCCAACCCGACGAGTCGGGGCTCGACGCCTCGCCCCAGTTCGACCCGATCTGGGGGCTGAGGGCGCATTCGATGCCCGGATACGTCGAGCTCGTGCGCCGCAACCGGCGGCGCAGCTACGACCTCAGGCGAATCGCCGCCGACGGTGGTCCCGTGTGCTGCGAGGTCCTGACGAACGTCCTCTATTCGCTCTCGCGCACGGCGGTCGGAAAGGAGTCGCTGACGGCGGCGCTGCTCGAGCGCTGCTATGACGACGAGACCGGCCTGTTCTGGCCGGTGGCCCGCCCGCGAGCGCCGCAGCGCTTCCCCCTTACGTGGACGGCGCTCGCCCCGCTCGCGCTTCCCGACCTCCCCGAGTCCGTCGGCCGCCGGCTCGTGGAGGAGCACGTGCTCGACCCCGACGGATTCTGGCTGCCGGTGCCGGTGCCGTCGGTCGACGCGCGCGACCCCAGGTTCGACCGCAGCGATCTGCTCGTGCCCGGGATCCATCGTTACTGGCGGGGGCCGACGTGGATCAACTCGGCCTGGCTCGTGTGGCTGGGACTGCTTCGGCTCGGCTACTCATCCGAGGCCGAAGAGATGGCGAGGCGGCTGTGCGACACGGTCCGCGCGCACGGTCTGCGCGAGTACTACGACCCGTACAACGGGCGTGGCATGGGAGCGGTCGAGTTCGCGTGGTCGGCGCTGATCATGGAGATGGCGACCCCGGACCCGGCTGCCGCGCAGAGCTACCTCGGCTGACCGGCTGCCGCGCAGAGCTACCTCGGCTGACCGGCCGCGTGCACGGCGCGGCGGGCTCAGGCCCCGGCGGCGGAGTACGCCTGGGCCGCGGCGGCGTACCTGTCGAATGCCGCCTCCACCTCGTCCGGTCCACGAGGCGGGAGCCAGAACAGTCCGCGGTGCACGCCCGCGCGCTCGAAGCGCTCAATCCGCTCCGGGTCGCGCATCAATCCGGCAACTGTGATCGGGATCTCCCGCCCAGCCTCGGCCGCCCGCCGCCGGAGCTCCTCAAAGCGCGGAATGATCACATCGTCCTTGACCCGATTGGGCATCCACTCGTCGCCGAACGCGAGCACGCGGTCGATCACTTTCGGGCCGTTGCCGCCGACCAGGATCGGCGGGTGCGGCTTCTGCAGCGGCTTGGGCCAAGACCAGATGCGGTCGAAGTCGACGTGCTTGCCGTGATAGCTCGCCTCGTCCTCGCTCCAGATCGCCTTCATCGCCTCGATGCGCTCTCGCATCACGCCGAAGCGCTTGGATGCGTCGGTCCCGTGGTTGGCCATCTCCTCGACGTTCCACCCCGCCCCCACACCGAACAGGAAGCGGCCGCCGGAGAGCTGATCGACGGAGGCGACCTCCTTGGCCGTGACGATCGGATCGCGCTCGATCACAAGGCAGATCGCGGTGCCGATCTTGAGCGTGGCCGTGGCGGCCGCCGCTGCCGTGAGGGCCACGAACGGGTCGTAGGTGCGGCTGTACTCCGGCGGGAGCTCACCGCCGGCCGGGTACGGGGTGATCCGGCTGGCCGGGATGTGCGTGTGCTCTGGGAACAGCAGCGATTCGAATCCGCGCTGCTCCGCCATCCGCGCGAGCTCGTCGGGCGGCTGGGTGTCCTGGCTGGGGAAGATTGCGACGCCGAATTCCATGGTTCGTTCACCCTACCGCGCTACCTTAGTTGACATGCCCGAGACCAAACGTGAGATGGAGCTGACCGACGAGGAATGGCGCGCTCGCCTCAGCCCAGAGCAGTACGAGATTCTGCGCCACCACGGCACCGAGCGGCCGTTCACCGGCAAGTACGTGGACGTGAAGGACGACGGGATCTACCGCTGCGCGGGGTGCGGCGCCGAGCTGTTCAGCTCGGACACCAAGTTCGAGTCCGGCACCGGCTGGCCGAGCTTCTATGAACCAGCGGTGGCGGAGAACGTCGAGCTGCGCGATGACAGCAGCCTCGGCATGCGCCGGACCGAGGTCCTGTGCCGCCGCTGCGGCGGGCACCTCGGTCACGTGTTCGACGACGGACCGGCGCCGACGGGTCTGCGCTATTGCATGAACTCCTGCGCGCTCGATCTCGACGCCGCCGGGTCGGAGGGGTAGGCCGCCGCCTACTCCCCGTCGGGCTCGATCAGCGCCTGCTCCTCGCGCCGTTCGCGACGCCTGAGCAGAATCAGCCCGACCACGAGCATCGCGATGAAGAAGATCGCGCCGAACAGGCCGACCTCGGAGAGGATGTTCGCGGCTGCCCGGCCGCCGAAGTAGCCCACGAGCCCGAACGTGATCCCCCACGTGATCGCGCCGAGGGCGTTCCAGAAGAAGAAGACCTTGAACGGCATGTGGTTGATGCCGGCCAGCCACGCCGCCGCGACGCGCACGAGCGCGACCCACCGGGCCAGGAACACCGCCTTGCCGCCATGCCGCTTGAAGAAACGGTCCCCCGAGCGGATCGCGAGCACGCGCCGGCGTTGGAACGGACCGGGGGCCTCGAGCACCTCGCGGCCGATCTTGCGCCCGAGCAGGTAGCCCGTGTTGTCGCCGATGATCGCCGAGAGGATGCCGATCACGAGCACGAGCTCGATCTGGAGCTTGCCCTGGCTGGCCAGCACAGCGGCCAGGACCAGCGCCGTCTCGCCCGGGGACGGGATGCCCATCGACTCCAGGCCGATGATCGCGGGGAGCAGGTAACCGAGGCCGCTCGAGACGCTGATGATCGCGGCCAGGGTCAGCATCATCGGGCGCTCACTCCGTGCTCACAACACGCCCGGACACATCGGCTGCGCCGATGGGCTCAGGCACCCCGCGGTTGCGCAGCACGGCGAGCAGCGAAAGCCCCGCCGGCAGCGTTCGACCCCGGGTCAGCCATCGCGCCTCGGCATGGAGCGGCTGCTCGAGAACCCCGTTCAACCAGTCCGGACCGAGCTTGAGGTCCGGCGTGTAGGACTCCTCCTCGCGGCCGAGGCGCCGGCGCTGAGCAAGCCGGACGGCGGCGGCCGGGGCCAGGAGAAGGCTGTTGAAGGCGGTCATGCGATCGACGCTCCACCCCGCCTCGAGCGCAGCGGCTCGCAGCGTGCGGCGGTTGTAGCGGCGGAAGTGGTGGTTGGCGACGTCGTGTGTGGACCACAGTGCCTGGTAGGCGGGAACGGTCAGCAGCAGCCAGCCGCCCGGCTTGGAGACTCGGCGCAGCTCGCTCAGCGTGACCCGGTCGTCGGGCGTGTGCTCGATCACGTCGAGGCAGGTGATCAGGTCGAACGTTGTGTCCTCGAAGGGCAGCTCCTCGAGCCGGCCGATCACGATCTCCCCAGCCGACCTGGCGCGGGCGACCTCAGCCGCCTCAGGGTCCAGCTCCACCCCGTGCACCTCGCCCAGCTCCACCAGTTCCACCATCGTGCGACCCGAGCCGCAGCCGGCATCGAGGATCGTCGCGTGGGGCGGAATCGGCAGCTGCGCGAGCTCCGCGGCGATGATCCGCCGGCGACCGCGGTACCACCAATGGTGCTCGTCGACCTCGAGCATCGCCTTCATCAAGCGTTCGTCCATGAGCCTGATGCTGTCAGTTTCAGGTGACCATGAGCGGCTCGGACTCCGGCGCGCGCTGCGCCGGCAGCCGCAGGGTGAACTTCGCGCCGCCCCGATCGGGTGCGTCGTGGCGCAGCTCACCGCCCATTCTCTCGGCGAGCTCGCGTCCGATCGCAAGCCCAAGTCCGAACCCGGCCTGGCCGCGCGTGTCCCGACCGCGCTGGAAGCGCTCGAAGATCAGCTCGCGTTCCTCGGGCAGGACCCCGGGCCCGTCGTCACAGACGCTCAGCTCGGCCGCATCCCCGTTCCTGAGCTCGACCGTCACCTCGCCGTCAGGCGGGCTCACGCGCACGGCGTTCTCGAGCAGGATCCGCAGGATCCGGGCGACGCTTCCCGGATCGCCCCGGGCCCAGACCGCGCCGACCGAGTCGTCGAGCACCGGGGTGATGTGGCGCTCGGCGCTGACGATCTCGAACTCGGCGATCACCGCCCGGCTCAGCTCGGCGAGCTCGACCGGCTCGGAGCGCAGCTTCACCTGAGCATCGATCCGGCTCAGGTCGAGCAAATCGGCGGCGAGCCGGCCGAGCCGCCGGGACTGCACCCGCGCCCGCTCCAACAGGGCGCGCGAGTCAGTGATGTCGGGTTGCGGCTCGCTGAGGTCCTCGTCGAGCAGCTCGAGCATCCCCTCGAGCGAGGTCAGCGGCGTGCGCAGCTCGTGCGATGCCGTGGCCACGAACGCGCGGCGTGCCTCCTCCTGCTGCTGTAGGCGCAGCTGCATGGTCGCGAACGCCCGCGACAGGTCCCCGACCTCATCCCTGCGGCGGTCCTCGGGCAGGTCGACGACCGGGGAACCCTGAGCGAGGGCAAGCGCGGCCACGCGCAGGCGCCGCAGCCGGCGAACGAGCGTCGCGGCGAGCGGAATGGCGAGGATCAGGGTCAGGGCGAGGCCCGCGAGGGCGGCCGTGATAAACGCTGTCCGCACCGTGTTCACCGCCCCCGGGATCTCGTCGATCGGCTTGCGCAGGAGCAGGACGAAGCGGCGGTCCTGAATGCCGACCGGGAGCGCGAGCTGCACGTATTCGGTGCCGTCCGAGGAGGCAAAGCTCTTCACCGAGCGATTCCGGACGTATGCCGTGGCAGCGGCGGCTGAGGAGGTCGACACACCGGAGTTGGCCGCGGCGGGTGGAGACACCGGCTGGGCGCCGTGGCCGCTCTGATCGAAATAGCCCAGAAGCGTGACGGTGGCACCGAGCCGGTTACCAGCCGAGGCCTCGGCTTGGCTGACGGCGATCCGTTCCAGGCGACCGAACGCAGCCTTCGGGTCGTGGGGAGGACGGGCAGCGTAGTAGCGCAGGTCCAGCGCCTTGAAAGGCCCACTCGCCCCCTTGCCCTCCGTCTGCAACGTTCTCAGCGCGGCGTTCCGGAGCGACTTCTCGAGCGGCCCGAGCAGCGCCACCGCGGCGACGACCAGCGTCGCGACAGTCGTGACCAGCACCGCGCCGACGATCCGTCCGCGCAGACCGAGGGCGCCTCGCCGCGGTCGCGCCGGCATCGCTACGGCCCCCGCAGGCGGTAGCCGGCGCCGCGCACGGTGAGGATGTAGCGCGGCTTTTCGGGCTCGGGCTCGAGCTTCTCGCGCAGATGCCGGATGTGGACGTCGATCGCCCGCGGGTCTCGGTAGGCGCTGTCGCCCCAGATCGCGCGCAGCAGCTCCTGGCGATTGAGCAGGCGCCCGGGATCCGCCATCAGCGCGTCGAGCAGCTCGAACTCGGAGAACGTGAGGCGCACCGGCTTGTCATCCATCACCACCTCGCGCTGGGCCCGATCGAGCATGATCGGGCCCACGACCAAGACCTCGTCGCCCATCGCGCGTGTACCGGCACGGCGCAGCACCGCGCGGATGCGGCTGCGCAGCTCGGCGAGGCCGAACGGCTTGGTGACGTAGTCATCGGCCCCGGCCTCGAGTCCGAGGACAGCATCGGCCTCGGAATCGAGCGCGGTGAGCATGATGATCGGCACGACGTTGCGCCGGCCGCGCAGCGTGCGACAGACCTCGTAGCCGTCCGGTCCGGCTCCCAGCGCGACGTCGAGCAGGACGATGTCGAAGTGGTCCGTGCTGGCGCGATCGATGGCGGCGCGGCCGTCGGCGACCGCGGTGACGCGATGCCCCTCGCGCGAGAAGGATCGGGTCAACATCTCGCGAAGATCGGACTCGTCATCCACAACCAGAATGCTGAGCGAGGCATCAGCGCTGCGGATGACTGGAGGTTGCGTTGACACTGACCGATCAGAGGCCATGGACGATCCGATCGTAGCGATCAATGCCCTGGATGGGGCAATCTGAGGGTAGGCTTCGCCGCGCGTCATGAGGAGGAGTATGTGGCATAGAGCAGCGCTTCTGCCCGTCCTGGGTTCGCTGTTGCTGGCACCAGCAGCGATCGCGGTGCCGCGGCCGCCGACGGCAGTGACCGGTGGCGTCACCGCGATCGCCACCACGTCGGCCGTCCTTCACGGGACGATCAACACCACCAGCACCGACTCGGAGTGGTTCTTCCAGTACGGCACGAGCTCCGGCTCGCTGACCCACCACACGACCGCGACGCCCGTGGGCGCTGTCGCCTCCCAAGCCGAGCAGTCGACGATCTCGAGCCTCAGCGCCGGGACCAAGTATTTCTACCGGCTCGTCGTGATCGAGAACGTCAGCAACTCGGCCTCCAGCGAGAGCGACGGCAGCACCCTCAGTTTCACCACCAGCGGAGGTGACGCCACGACCGGCGACGCGACTTCTGTCACCACCACGTCGGCAACGCTCAACGGCGTCGCCAATCCGCGCTCGGCCGACTCCGAATGGTCTTTCCAGTACGGCCCGAGCAAGAGCTACGGACGGGTGACGCGGGTCGAGACGATCGGGACCGGGGTGCACGCCGTCACCAAGACCATCACCGGCCTGAAGCCGGGCACCACGTACCACTTCCGCCTTGTCGTCAACGAAGGCAGCTACCCGAGCACGACCGAGCTGGGCGCTGACCACACGTTCAGGACCAAGTCGTCCTCCGGGCCGCCGCCGCCGAAGAAGAAGTACGGCCGGGCCTCACTGGTCGGCCGCCGTCTCAAGGTCCACCGGGGCAAGGTCGCGATCACGTTCAGGTGCAGGGGCGCGGCCAAGACGGCTTGCAAGGGCCGCGTCTCCATCACCGCGCGCGGCAAGGTCGGCAAGCGCGTTCGCACCGTTCATTGCGGCAGCGCGAAGCTGAGCCTGACGGCGGGCAAGAGCAAGACCCTTCGCGCCCGGATCGGTCATGGCTGCGCGGTGCTGCTGGCACACGCCCAGAAGCACAGGATCGGCGCGACACTGAAGGCCATCTTCAGCACCCACCAGGGGCGTCTGAAGACCCGCCTGAAGCTGATCCGGCGTTAGCCGACCGGCTCGAGCGGGCGGGAGGATCCGCGCCCCAGCGCCTCGGATGTGGCCGGCACCGCCCGCGTGCGCTGCACCAGCGTGCCCGCGGCGGCCACGGCCCAGAGGACGACGACCCAGCTCAGCGTGGCCATCGCGACGTGAACCCAGACGATGTCGGTGGGCAGGCGGAGCTCGTACTGGACGCTGCCGATCAGGCCCTGAGCCGCGAGCAGCACCCCGAGCACGGTCAGCGGCTCGAGCGCATCCTGCGAAGCCCCCCGGTGGCGGCGCAGGAGCCACACACCGATCACCGCGACCCCGAACAGAGCGGCGATCGTGGCATGGCGGTGGACGACCCACATCAGCGTGTCGGCGCCCTTGAAGTGAAGGCGGTGAATCCGCTGGCCGGGTGATCCGCCGGCGTGCGGCCCGGCGGCAGTGGCCGCCGTTCCGGCGAAGATCGTCAGCGCACCAAGCGGAGCGAGCGCGCGGATCGACCAGACCGAAAGACGATCGGTCGCCCGCGGCCGCGCTCCGGGCTCATACCGGCTCCGCCACGCGAGCGCCACGGCGACGATCAGGATGAGCATCGAGAGCCCGAAGTGGGCCATCACAAAGCCCGGCGCCAGGTGCTCGCGAACGGTGAAGCCGCCGAGGACGGCCTGGGCGACGACGCCCAGCGGGAGCATCAGCGCGAGCACCGCCAGATCGCGCCGGAAGGGGCGACGGGTGAAGGCGAGCACCGCGGCCACGACCGTGATCACCCCGACGAGCCCGGACAGGGCCCGGTTGCCGAACTCGATCAGCGCGTGGGTGCTGATCGGCGGCAGGGCGTTCCCGTAACACTTCGGCCAGTCCGGGCAGCCGAGCCCTGAGCCGGTCAGACGGACGGCCGCACCGGTCAGCACGATCAGCGTCAGCGACGCGAGGGTCAGGTAGGCAACGCGGCGATACTGGACGGGATTGACGGCGAGGCGGTCGCGCATCGGGCCCTAAGGATGCCGCACCTGCGGCGACGGTGTTAGGACCATCCGCAGGTGGTGGCGATCGGCCTGCCCTTCAGCGTCCGGCTCAAAGCTGATCCGGCCATCGTGCTCGACCCTCCTGAGGGGCATCAGCCGCTCGTCGCGGAAGCCGAGCCCGCGGAGGAAGCGAATCGCCGGCTCATTGTCACTGAACACCTTCAACCAAACCGTCTTCGGCCCGATCGCTCGCTCGACCCAACCCAGCAGCGTCGCCACCGCGTCGTGCATCAGGCCGGGCGGTGCGTCGTCGACCCCCCGCATCACGTTGTCGAGGCGGACCGACGCTCCGTCAGCCAGCGCGTTGTCGATCCCACCGTGACCGATCCACCGCCCATCGCCGTCCCGCACGAGGAACATGATCCGGTCGGGCACGTCGAGGACGCGCTCGCGGAGCCAGGCCGCCGTGCCGTCGAAGGTGACCCGGAACTGGGTCGGGTAGACGTGCATGTTGCGCACGCGCCACGCCGCGAGCAACCGGATCAGATCCGCGTCGTGCTCGTGCAGCCGGCAGACCGGAACGAGCCGGCCGGGGGAGCCGTCGAGCGGCAGCGACGCTTGCTCGAGCGTGCGCTCATCGTCGATCCGCTTGAGCGCCGCGAACGCGCGCAGCACGGTCTCGACGTACCCGGACCCGAGTGCGGTCATCGGCTCAGGCCCCCTCCGCGCCGCCGGCCAGCGGGACCGGGCGGGCGAGTGGCTCCATCTCGGTGATCGGGCGGCCGAAGGCGAGCTTCGGATAGACGTTGGCGGCCGGGTCGATCGCGACCTCGAGCAGGAACGGTGCGTCGACGTCGCTCCACAGCCGCTCGAGCGCCGGCCCGAGCTCGCCCGAGTCGCAGATCGCCCCGGCCTCGAGCCCGTACGCGCGCGCGACGGCGGGGAAGCTCGGCGCCGAGTAGCCCCACCGGGTCGACGGGTAGCGACCGCCGAAGTACGTCTCCTGGAACTGGCGAACCATTCCGTGGGACCGGTTGTTGAGCACGACGATCTTCAGGGGCAGCGCGTTGCGGACGACCGTCTCGAGCTCCTGGATGTTGAGCTGTAGGCCGCCGTCTCCGCAGATGAGCATCACCTGGGCGCCCGGCACGGCGAGCGCAGCGCCGATTGCCAGCGGGAGGCCCGAGCCCATCGCGCCCATCCCACCGGAGGTGATGAAGCGCTGTGCCGGGCCGAGCTCGAGCGACTGGGCGGCCCACATCTGGTGCTGGCCGACGTCGGCGACAAACGCCGCGGCGGGACCGTCCAGGGCGTGCATGAGCGCGTTCGGGTTGATCCCCTCGACGTCGCGGAGCTCATCGGTGTCGGGCCAAAGCGCACGCTCGGCGGCGACCTCGGCCAGCCAGTCGGCGCAGCCCGCCGGGCCGTCGGCGAGCGCCCGCTCGGCGGCTGCCGAGATGTAGGCCGAGAGCTCGGCCACCTCGGTCTCGCAGCCACGGATGCGGTTGCCCAGCTCGCCCGGGTCGCAGTCGATGTGGTGGATCACGCGCCCTCGGGCGAACGCCTCGGCGTCCGCACCGGTTTGGCGGATGTCGAGCCTCGAGCCGAGTACGAGCAGGCAGTCGGCGCGCCCGAGCGCAACGTTCGCCCACCGGTTGCCGTAGGTGCCGATCATGCCGACGCGGTGAGGATCGTCAAAGGGGAGCACGTCGACGGCCATCAGCGAATGGACGACCGGAACTCCGAGCGCCGCGACCAGCCGCCGCAGGGCCGGCACGGAGCCGCTGGCGCGGATGCCGCCGCCGATCAGGACAAGCGGGCGCCGTGCGCGCCGCAGGGAGGCGAGCGCCGGATCCGGATCGACCGGCGAGGTTGGGGTGAGTGGGGCCGGACCGGTGGGAATTGGGGCCTCGAGCTCGAGGCCCTGGACGTCGATCGGGAGGTCGACGAGGACGGGGCCCGGCCTCCCGGAACGGGCGAGCACGAACGCGTCGTGGAGGATCGTCGGCAGGGCCTGCGGGGTCTCGACCCGCCAGGCCGCCTTGGTCAGCGGCGCCACGACGGCGGCGATGTCCGTCTCCTGGAAGCCCAGCTGGCGAATCGGCCGCTCCCCCTTGCGCTCTCCCCGGTTCACCTGACCGGTGATGAACACGGCCGGCGTGGAGTCGAAGTAGCAGCTCCCGATCCCGGTCAGCAGGTTCAGCGCCCCGGGCCCGCTGGTCGCCATCGCCACGGCCGGAATCCCGCTCGCTCGCGCGAAACCCTCGGCCGCGAACGCCGCAGCCTGCTCGTGGTGCATGCTCACGAGCCGCGGCTCACCGGCCCGGTGGATCGAGTCGAGCAGGGGGGCGATCATGCCGCCGGCCACCTCGAACGCGTGGCTGACGCCCTGGGCGCGCAGGAAGCGTGCGAGATAGTCAGCCGCCCGCAAGCTCAGCCCGCCCTTCGGACCGCTCCGAGCTCGGCGGCGACCGCGTCGTGGAGCGCCTCGAGCATGTAGCCGAGATGCTCGTCGGCGAGACCCGGATATACGCCGAGCCAGAACACGTGGTCCATGACGAAGTCAGATCGCCGCAGATCCCCCACGCGCCGGTGCGGGCGACCGGCATAGGCGGGCTGGCGCAACAGGTTGCCGCCGAACAGCAGTCGGGTCGAGATCCGGTACGAGTCGAGCAGGCGGATCACGCGCTCGCGGTTGACGGGCGATCCCGGACGCACCGCGAGCGGCAGTCCGAACCAGCTCGGATCGCTGCCGGGCGTGGCCTCCGGGAGGATGAAGTGCTCCTCGAGATCGGCCAGGCCGCGCCGCAACGTTGCGAAGTTCGCCTTGCGAGCGGCGATGAAGTCCTCGAGCTTGTCGAGCTGGGCGACGCCGACCGCGGCCTGGAGATCGGTGACCTTCAGGTTGTAGCCGACGTGGGAGTAGATGTACTTGTGGTCGTAGCCGCGCGGTAGGCCGCCGAGCTGCCAGTCGAACCGCCTCCCGCACGTGTTCTCGTCGCCTGGATCGCACCAGCAGTCGCGCCCCCAGTCGCGGAACGACTGGGCGGCCACCTTGAGCCGGCCACGGTTTGTCAGCACGCAGCCGCCCTCGCCCATCGTGATGTGATGCGCAGGGTAGAAGCTGACCGTCGCGAGGTCGCCGAAGGTGCCGACCTTGCGGCCGTGGAAGGTCGAGCCGAGCGCGTCGCAGCAGTCCTCGATCAGCCACAGACCGTGGCGTCGCGCGAAATCCGTGACGGCTTCAAGATCGAACGGGTTACCAAGCGTGTGAGCGAGCATGATCGCCCGCGTGCGCGGCGAGAGAGCGGACTCGAGCTGCGAGACGTCGACGTTGTAGGTGGGCACGTCGACATCGAGGAAGACTGGCACGAGGCCGCTCTGGAGGATTGGATTGACCGTGGTCGGAAAGCTCGTGGCGGCCGTGATCACCTCGTCGCCAGGCTGGGCGCGCAGGTGCCCCAGCGTGGGGGAGGTCACGCTCGAGAGCGCCACGAGGTTGGCGGATGAGCCCGAATTGACCAGCAGCGCATGTCGGCGATCCGACCAACGGGCAAAGCGCCGTTCGAACTCGTGGGCGAAGCGCCCGGTCGTGAGCCAGAAGTCGAGCGACGCGTCGACGAGGCTGACGAGCTCCTCCGCGTCGAACACGCGGCCGGCGAACCGCACCGGCGTGGTCCCGGGCGCGAACGGCTCATCCGCGAACGCGGCCTCGTGGTAGCGGCGAACCAGCGTGAGGATCTGCTCGCGCAGCAGTGCCGCCGCTTGCGCTGAATGCTCGGACCCCGTGGCCAACGCGCCGACGGTAGCGCAACCGCCTCTTGGAGGATCATCCGGGGATGGCTCCGTGGCTATCGATCTGCATCCCCACGCACGACGGCCGACGCGAGACTCTCGCCGATACGCTCGACAGCGTGCTGCGCGAGCTCGCGCCGGGCGTGGAGCTATGCGTGAGCGACAACGCCTCGCAGGACGGCACGGAGGAGCTGGTGGCCGAGCTGATGGCAAGCCACCCGGATTCGATCCGCTATCGGCGCAACCCGCGCGACCTCGGCGGCCCGGCGAACCTGCTCGCGGCCGTGGAGATGGCCCGGACCGAATGGTGCTGGCTGCTCTCCTCGGACGATGCGCTGATGCCCGGAGGCGTGTCGGCAGCGGCGCGAGTGCTCGAGCGTCATCCCGACGTGTCCGGGTTCACGCTCGGCTGGCGCCCGTGGGACCGATCGTTGCGGACCCCGGAACCGGGCCGCTGGTCGGAGCGGCCATGGAACGCCGGTGGCGACGAGGTGCTCCTGCGCTCGACGGCGGACCTGGTCACGACCTGCGGGCCGCTGTTCGACTACATGTCCAGTCACGTGTTCCGCCGCGCGCTGTGGGTTGACGCGCTGACCGGGGGAAACGACGGCGCGACGATGTTCCCGACCACGCTCGTGCTAGGCCGCATCGCGGTCCGGCGCCCGCGATGGGTGTGGTCGCCGGAGTTGGCGGTGATGGACCGGATGCAGAACCACGACCTGCTCAAGGACGGCGGTGTCGACATTCCCGGTCTTCGCGCCAGGGCCCTCGACGACGAGCGCCGGGTCTGGCGGGCGGTGCTCGCCGACCCGGACCTGGAGCGCCGCGTGACGCGCAGGTGGGTTGATGTCTACCTCCACGATCTCCAGCTTCACGTCGACGCGACGCATCCGGACACCACGCTCCGCGGCCAGCTCCGGCTTCTCTGGAGCCTGCTGCGCGCCACGGGTCGGTCGCGCTGGTTCTGGGGCAGGGCGCTTCCCGTGCTGGCGATCCCGGCTCCGCTCGGACGACGGCTGCCGTCGATCAGAGCCGCGGTGCTGCCCTATGCGCCGCTGCCCCCAGAGGACTGTGTGGCCCCGATCGCGGGCGAGCTGCCCGTCGCCATCCGTCCCGGCGGCTCGGTCGTCCTTCGCTGCGCCGTGCACAACCTCGGCACGCGGACGCTGCGCTCACTGCTGCCGCACCCTGTTCATCTCGCCTACCGGTGGTTCGATCGCGATGGAGGCCGGCGAGTACTCGAGGGCGACCGCGTGCGGCTCGAACCACGCCTACGGCCCGGCGCACGGTTCACCTACGAGCTTCCGGTCACCGCGCCGTCGCAGCCTGGCGACTACATGCTGCGCGTCTCGCTCGTCCAAGAGGAGGTCAGATGGTTTGACGACCCGCCGCTTACAGGGGGACTCGAGGGGGCCGTGACCGTGAAGACCGGCTGACTCAGACCTCGGTCTGTTCGCTCGGGCGCCGCGAGGCGGCCAGCTCGGACGCCCTGACCAGGGCCTGCTGCTCCACCGTGTCCCGCCCGCGCCGCGACTGCTCGGCGAGCTCCTCACCGAGGCCGTGGAGCTCCTCGATCGAGGCCACCAGCTGCTCATCGACGCGCCGCTGGTAGGAGACGAACGGCCGGATCGCGCGCAGCATCAGCCGTCGCGCCGAGGCCCGGGTTCCCTGCCCGGCCGGACGGCCGTTCTCGGGCCCATGTTGCAGAAGCTCGCTCGCCCGATCGACCGCTGCCCGGCGGCCGGTTGCCCGTTCCGCGCTCTCGCTGTTCTCGGCGATCTCGACCAGGCGCTCCTCCATGACCGTACCCGCGGCCTCGGGCGAATGAGTGGCGCGGATGTCGGCGGCCGCGCGGTCGCCGACCGCGGCGGCGGCGTCGCGATGCTCGAACACCTCGCGCATCAGACGGGCGGCGTGGTCGACCTCGGGCTCGGCCCAGACGCCGTTGAATGGGTATGGGAGCGAGCCCTCGCCCACCCGCACCTCGGCGTGGGCAACCAGGTAGCTGTTGTGCTCGGACATGAACTCGAGATTGCCCGAGTAGCCGGTGGCGATCACCGGCTTGCCGAGGAACATCGCCTCGGCCAACGGCAGCCCAAACCCCTCCGCGCGGTGGAGTGAGACATAGCAGTCGCACGACGCCAGCATCGCGTTCTTCTCCGCCGGGTCCGAGAAGCGGTCAACGATGTGGATGTCCGCCCGGTCGGCCGTGGCGCTGAGGAGCTGCTCGTGGCCGCGAGGGTCCTGCCAGCTGTTGACGCACTTGATCACCAGCGCCGCTCCATCGCCCGGGTCGAAGCTTCGCCGGAACGCCTCCGCGGCGCCGATCGGGTTCTTGCGCGCCATGACGCTGGCGTAGTCGAACATGAACAGGAACAGGAACCCCTCGGGAAGGCCCAGCTCGGCGCGTCCGAGTGCCGGTGGCTGTGGGACCGAGACGGGCAGGATCATCCGGTGAACCGGACGCCGGAGCTCGGCGCCGAAGGAGTCCGCCACATAGCGACTGCCGACCCACACCTCGTCGACGAGGTCGAACTGCGGGCGCCAGCTAAACGGCGTCGGGCCGTCGACCTCCCACCACCAGTATCCGATTGAGTAGCGCTCGGTGAAGAAGCTCCGACCCAGCTCACGCGAGATCGCGCCCATCGTGTCTGGGTTCACGCAAGTGATCGTGATCGGGAAGCCGGCCTCGTGCGGGAGGACCGTCGCGAAGTTGTGGCCGTGCCGCGCCGTCGATCGGCGGCTGGTCTGGACCGGAAGCGTGGGCACACCGCGGGCGTCAAGTCCGGCGATCACGAGGCGGCCCACCTCTCCCAGGCCAAGCTCGGCCTGCAGGTGGCCGACCACGTTGACGCCGAGAGGCCGGCGAAGGACGCCACGCTCCCCTCGCTCGAGAGACTCCGCAACGACGCCCTCGGAGCCCGACGGCATCAGCTCGTCGATGATCCCGAGCGTCGCGGGGCCGTGGCGCCGGATCCATTCGACGTAGCCCGCACCATCGTGGTCGAGGTCCGGAAACACCTCCTGGAGGTGCTGGTGCTGGCGGTGCAGCTCGTACAGGTAGCGGGTGACCCCGAAGCGGGCGCCGGCGGGCGCGGGCTGGTTGTAGAGCCGGATGAGCTCCCGGTCGCGATCGGTGAGGATTCCGCGCTGTTCCACGCGCCGATTGTCCCGGACCGGTCCAGGATCCGGTACGTAGACTGACGGCTCGTGGAACCAGTGATCCCAACCTACGCCCGAGGGATGCCGGACCCGGGCGACAGCCTGGTCGCGAGAGTGGCCGGGAGCCCGAGCCGGGAATGGTTCTACGGGAGCGGGCGCGAGTCGGTCCGGGAGACCGAGCGCACGTTGGCGATCGTCGGCCGGCGGATGGAATCGTTCGAGTCGATCCTCGACTTCGGTTGCGGCTGCGGCCGCATGCTCCTGTGGCTCGAGGACCTCGGCTCCCGCACGAGCCTGCATGGCACCGACATCGATGCCGAGGCGATCGCCTGGGCCCAGGCGCACATCCACTACTGCAGCTTCACGGTCAACCAGGCTGACCCCCCGCTCCCGTATCCCGACGGCGCGTTCGACCTTGTCTTCAACCACAGCGTGTTCTCGCACATCGATGAACGCCGCCAGGATGCCTGGCTGGCCGAGCTTCGCCGCGTGACCCGCCCCGGGGGCTTCCTCGTGCTCACCACGCACGGGGAGGCGACCGTGCACGCTCACCTCGCCGACCCGCCTGCGCCGCTCGACGCCGCCGGTCGCGACCGGCTCGAGGAGGAGGGCATCCTGTTCCTCGAGCTCACGGACCCAACCTCCCCGCATCCCGAGTGGTACCAGGTCACCTACCACGCGCCCTGGTACGTGTTCGAGCACTGGGGCCGTTGGTTCACGATCCGAGGCTTCGTTCCCGGCGGCGCGCTTGGCCTGCAGGACCACTTCCTGCTCGAGCGGACCGACGCGCCGCCGCGCCCGTTGACGGCCCGTCCTCGCCGCCCGTCCCGGTCCTCCGAGGCGGCCACGGTGGCCGCCGACGTGCGCGCGCTGCGGGCAGACGTCGGCCTGTCCTCTGGGGCGCCCCACGGTGATCTCGGATTCCTGCGGCGGGCGGTTCTCCGTCTGCTTCGTCCCTACACGTTCCACGCGGACCGCATCGACGACCGCCTGGCCGGCGGCGTCGATCAGCTCGCCGAGCGGCTCGATGCCCAGGAGGAGCGAGTGCGCCGGCTCGAGGACCGCTAGCGCGATCGGCCCGAGATCAACGCCCGCAGAGGCGCGGTCAGACGCCAGCTCCTGCTCCGGTACACGGTCTCGAGCTGCCCTGAGCGAATTGCCAGCTGACGCTCGAGCTCGAGGCAGCGCGCGCTCAGGCGGTCGATCTCGCCCTGCCTCTCCCCCGCCTGCGCCGCGGCATCGGCCACCGCCGAATACAGCCGGTGACGGGCGGGGCCGTCGGCCCGCATCACCGCCTTGGCTCCGGCGAGGGCCGCCCGAAGCTCGCGCGGCTCGCCCGCCTCGGGACGCTCGAGCAGCTCGGCCGTGACCGCGACTGGCCTGCGCCGCAGCATCACCGCGCCCTGGCTGGTCGGCGTCCCCGGCTCGAGCGAGACGATCTCGAATCCGCGACCCCAATGCGCTCGCAGCCACCAGTCCGAGATGAAGGCGCAGGGTCCGCCACCGTCCCAGGGCGTCCCCTCACCGAGGACGACGATCCCGGTGTCCTCCTCCTCGAGTGCCACGCCCCCCCACTGCTTCGCGAAGCTCGGCGACAGGAAGGTCGCGTACAGAAGACCGTCCGGAGCGAGCGCCCGGTGCAGCTCGGCCATCCACCCGGCCCAATGCAGCGACAGATGCGTGAAGACAGAGAACGCGAGGACGACGTCGAAGCGACCATCCGGCACGTCCAGGCCCGGCTGATCGGTGACCCGGAACGCCGTTAGCCGGTCGTCCGCGTGCTCACGCAGCCAGTTGATGCTCGCGCCGTCGACGTCGCAGCCGGACAGCTCCGCCCCGGGCCAATCAACGAGCAGGTGGCGGAGCGTCCGCCCCGCGCCGCAGCCGAAGTCGAGGACGCGCCGCCCGTCGGCGGAGAAGCCCGGGGGCAGCGTCCGATACATCCGGGCGAGGACGTCGCGCCCGAGTGCGTCATAGGCGGCCCGGTCGTCCTCGGCCTCGCTGAGGTCGCCGACGCGGTACATGAGCTCCCGCGGTGGATATGGAAGGAGGGCCGCTCCCGTCAACGGTCAGCTCGCGACAGGCCCGAGATCGAGCTCGCGCAGCGCCGGGGCGCCGGCATCGCGCGGGGAGGCGAGGAGCTCAACGTCGGCCGGCCACTCGATCGCCACCTCGGGATCGTTGTACGCGAATCCCGACTCGAGCTCCGGGGCGTAGTAGCTCGAGGTCTTGTAGACGACGTCGGCGATCTCGCTGACCACGCAGAATCCGTGCGCGAAGCCGTCAGGGCAGTAGAGCTGGTGGTTCTCGACGTCGTCGAGCCGGAACCCCTCCCAGGCGCCGAAGCTGGGCGAACTGGGCCGGACGTCGACCAGCACGTCGTAAATCGCGCCGCGCACGCAGCGCACGAGCTTCGCCATCCCGGGCTGGAAGTGCATCCCGCGGACAATCCCGCGGCGGGAGCGGGAGTGGTTGTCCTGCACGAAGTCGTCGTGGATCCCGAGCTCGGCGAACACGTTGCGACGGTAGACCTCCTGGAAAAAACCGCGCGCGTCCCCATGGACGACCGGCGCGAGGAGCAGGGGGCCGCTCAGCCGACTCTCGAGTACTTGCACCGCCTGGAATCTAGCCATCCGACCCTCGTGGCGAGGCCAGATACCCTCCGCGGCTTGATCGCCAGGCTCGAAACTAGGGGCGGCGCGGCCGCGGCCGCGATGCTCGTGGTCCTCGTGCTGGTGTTGTTGTCCTCGTCGCTGATCGGCGGCAAGGTGTTCGGCTCGGGGGACAACATCCTGCTCTGGCCCCCGTTCACGGGTGACCGTCCCGCCCACTGGACCGGTCCGTCGAACTTCCTGCTCACGGATCCGGTGGTGGCGTTCAATCCCGAGCTGCTGCAGACGCGTTCGGACCTGCACAACGGGATCGCGCCGCTGTGGAACCCATATGCAGCCGGCGGTCGCCCCGAGTTCGGATCGGTTCAGGCCTCTCCTCTCTACCCGATCACGTGGCTCGCCTTCCTATTGCCGTTCTGGTCATCGCTGGGTTGGATCGCCGCTGCGAAGATCCTGCTGGCTGCGGCGGGCACATTCCTGTTCGCCCGCCAGCTGGCACTCAGGCGCGGGCCGGCCCTGCTGGCCGCGATCGCTTTCGCGTTCGGCACCTACTTCATCGACTGGCTCGAGCACCCTCACACGAACGTCTGGGCGATGTTGCCCTGGATGCTCCTGGCGATCAGGCGCATCTGCACACGGGGAAGCCTGGGCGCCACGGCTCTGCTCGGAGGGACCGTCGCGCTGGCATGGTTCGGTGACCACCCTGAGAGCTCGGGCATTCTGATGGTCACGGCGGTCGCCTACGCCGCGTTTGAGCTCCTTTCCGAGCGCCTCCGCGGCCCGGTCGATCCGCGGCAACGATGGCTGGGGCCGAGCTGGACGAACGGGCTGGGCGCGCGAGCCGGGCTGTTCGCGGTCGGGATGGTGCTCGGGCTGGGCGCCGCGGCCGTGTCCAACTGGCCGTTCTTCCAGCTCGTGGGGCAGACGGGCCCGGTGGTGCGCGGTGGTCCGCCCTATCAGCTCAGCTCGATTCAGGCATTCCTGTTCCCAGGCATGTGGGGGATGCCGAACAAAATCACCTCCTTCCTCGGGCCGGCGGCCAACTACAACGAGCGAACGGCCTATGTCGGCGCCCTCCCGCTCCTGCTCGCGGCGGCGTCGATCGGAAGGCGCCGGCCGAGGGAGCAGTGGTTCTTCGTCGCGGTGGCTCTGATCAGCCTCGTGACGATCTTCGACTTCCCGCTGTGGGCGTCGTGGGTCCGTACCCTGCCCGACGGCAAGACGGTCGCACTGGGGCGGCTGCTGATCGTTCTCAGCTTCTGCGGCGCGATCCTGGCCGCCTTTGGGCTTCAGCGCTGGTGCGACGCTCCGGCCGATGAGCGCCGGCGGATGCTCTGGATCATGGCGGCGGTCGCCGGGCTGCCCGTGCTCGCCTGGCTGATCGGCCACACGGGCTATCTCTCCCATCTCAAGCACTCGCTCACGCAGGTGCCGATCCTGAGCCACGGCGAGCGCTCCGACCAGGTCTGGGCCCTCGCGTCGGTGCTGCGGTGGGTGCTGTTCGCCGCACTCGCCCTGCTGGCGCTGCGGTTCGCGCGCCGGCGCGAGCTCGTCGTGATCCTCGTGATCCTCCTGACCGCCGTCGATCTGCTCACGCTCGACCGCGGCTACCACGGCTCGATCCCGACCTCGCAGGCCGACCCGCCGGTGCCGACGACGATCCGCTACCTCCGGGCCCACGTTGGCGACGCCCGGGTGATCGGGAGCGCCTCGGTGCTGCCGGCCAACCTGGCCGAGCGCTACGGCCTGCGCGACGTCCGGGTCGGCGTCGTCGTCCTGTTCCCCAGCCGTTACGAGCAGCTGTGGCTCCGACTCGGCGGTATCGACCAAGGGGAGCAGGTCTACGACGCCGGCCTCCCGAACTCGCAGCGCCTGGCCGATCTGTTCGCGGCTCGCTACGTGCTGATCGGTCCTGGGGAGGCGGTTCCGGCCTGGCTTCGCGATGTGATCCGCATCGGCGACACGAGGATCGGCGTCGACCCCACGGCCCTGCCACGAGCCTGGGTCGCCTACGACTGGCGCCCGGCTCGGGGGAGCGCCGACGCGCTCTCCGCCACCCTCGCCTCCCCCACCTCGCTGCTGCATCGCGCCCCCGTGATCGAGGGGGTGTCGCCGAGGGCCGGTGCGGCCGCGGCAGCACCCACGACCGCGCGGCTCCTCGATGATGGCGCGAACCGGGTGTCCGTGGAGGCAAACGCGGTGCGACCCGGCTACCTGATCCTGGACGACTCGGCCTATCCCGGCTGGCAGGCTTCGGTCGACGGCCATGCCGTGTCCTGGCACCCCGCCAACGAGGACTTCCGCGCCGTCGCGATCCCGGCCGGGCGGCATATCGTGACATTCAGCTATCGGCCCTCATGGGTGGTGCCGGGGATCGCGATCAGCGTGCTGTCGCTGCTGGCGTTGCTTGCCATCGGGGTATTCGGAGCGGTGTGGGTCCGCCGAGACACGCCCACCCGTTGAGCCGGATCGGCGCCTCGCTGCCCCGACGCGGTGGCGCCCTCGCGGCCGCCGTGCTCGCCGTGCTCGTGCTGATCACGCTGTCCTCGTCGCTGCTCGGGGGCAACGTATTCGGTTCGGGCGACAACCTGTTCAGCTGGGCGCCGTTTCATCCCGAGCGGCCGGCCGGCTTCGTCCGGCCTACGAATCGGATCCTCACCGACCCGGTGCTTGGCTTCAACCCGGACGTGCTGCTGGCGCGCTCGGCGCTCTCGCAGGGAACCGCTCCCCTGTGGAACCCGGACATCGAGGCCGGGCGGCCCCTGCTGGCCTCTCAGCTCCCAGCGCTGCTGTTCCCCACCACGTGGCTGGCGTTCGTGCTGCCGTTCTGGACGTCGCTGGCCTGGATCGCGGCGGCCAAGCTGTTACTCGCCGCCGCCGGGCTGTACCTGCTCTGCCGGGAGCTGGGGCTGCGCAGAGGTCCCGCCCTGCTCGCCGCCGTCGTGTTCCCGTTCGGCCTGTACTTCTTCGTCTGGCTCCAGCACCCGCTGACCACGGTGTGGACGATGCTGCCGTGGTTGCTGCTGGCGACGAGGCGTGTCTGCACGCGCGGAAGCCTCGGATGGTCGGCCGTGCTTGGTGCCGCCGTCGGCCTCTCCTGGTTCGGCGGCCATCCCGAGAGCAGCGGTCTCGCGTTCGGCGTGACGGTCGTGTACGGCGCCTTCGAGCTCATCTCGGGCCGCGCCCCAATCGAGGGCGACCGGGCGGGGCCGGCTTGGACGCGTCGCGTGCTCGGGCGTGCGGGGCTGTTCGCCGCCGCCCTCCTGCTCGGCCTCGGGCTCAGCGCCGTGGTCAACGTCCCGTTCGCCGAGCTCCTGGGCCAGGCGCCGAACACCCAGCGCGGCGGCCCCGGCTATGCCTTCAGGTTCGTGTGGCCGCTGTTCTTCCCGGAGGTGTGGGGATCTCCGAACAAGGCGTACCTGCTCAAGACCTTCGCGTTCAACGAGCACTCCGCCTACGTGGGCGCGCTTCCCCTCCTGCTCGCGGCGGCGTCGATCGGTCGGCGCCGCCCCCGGGAGCAGTGGTTCTTCGTCGCCCTTGCCGCGGTCTCACTGCTGACCATCTTCGACACACCGATCTGGTCCGGGGCCGTGCGGAACCTGCCCGAGGGCCGGCTCGCCGCGCTCGGGCGGCTGATGATCATGGTCAGCCTGTCCGGCGCCGTGCTTGCCGCCTATGGACTCCAGCGCTGGCTCGAGGGCTCGCCGGCCGAAAGGCGCCGGATGCTGATCGTCATGAGCGCGCTCGCGCTCGTGCCAGCCCTGGTCTGGGTGCTCACGCACACGAGCGAGCTATCGCACCTCGGCGCTGCGCTCGGCCAGCTCCCGACCGTGCACGCGGGTGAGCTCTCGCCCGGCGTGGTCGCGCTCGGCTCCGTGTGGCGGTGGGTGCTGATGTGCGCGATCGGGATCGGCGCGCTGCTTGCGCTCAGACGGCGGGGGTCGCCGGTGCTCGTGATCGCGGTCGTGATCGGCCTCACCGCGTTCGACCTGATCGCGCTCGACCGTCCGTACCACGGGGCGATCCCGCAGTCGGAGGCCAACCCGCCCGTGCCGTCGGCGATCCGCTACCTCCAGGCCCACGTGGGCGACGCGCGGGTGATCGGCAACGTCACGGCGCTGCCGGCCAACCTCGCCGAGCGCTACGGGCTGAAGGACGCGCGCGCCGGGGTCGACCTCCCGTTCCCATCGCGCTACGCGGATCTGTGGACGAGGCTCGACGGGCAGGGCGGCGACGAGCGCTCGTACGACATCCGGACGCCGCGCGCGCAGCTCCTCGCCGACGTGTTCGCCGCGCGCTACGTGCTGCTCAGCCCGGGGGACACAGTCCCCGGCTGGCTTGCGCCAGTGTTCCGCTCCGCCGGCGGCACGGTGGCCGAGAACCCGACCGCGCTGCCCCGCGCGTGGGTCGCCTACGGATGGCGTCAGGCGTACGCCGAGCCCAACTCGGTCGCGGAGACCGCGCTCTCGACACGGGCGCAGCTCGAGCGCTCGCCCGTGATCGAGGGAGCACCCGCGCCACCCGCCGGCCCGGTGACGGCACCGTCACCGGCGCGCCTGACCACGGACGGCTACCAGCGGGTGACGGTCGACGCCACGGCCTTGCACCCGGGCTACCTCGTCCTCGACGATTCGGCCTACCCCGGCTGGAGCGTCACCGTCGACGGCCGCGGCGCCGCCTGGACGCCCGCCAACGCGAACTTCCGAGCCGTCGCCCTGACGCCCGGTCATCACATCGTCACGTTCATCTACCGGCCGAGCTCGGTGATCGCGGGTGGCGTCATCAGCGCGCTCTGCGCGCTGGCGCTAATCGCGCTCGCGCTGCTCAGCGTTCGATTTCGAACTCGTAGGGCAGATCGGTGAGCGCGCCGCTCGCATAGGTGCCGTGCACGAGCAGCGAGGCCACGTCCTCGCGCTGATCGAGGGCGTCCGCGCCGAGCCCGGCACGCGACACCGACGCCGTCATCGCGTAGCGATCGGGTGACAGATAGTTCTCGAATCGCATCTTCACGTTCACCGACTCGCCCGCTGCGAACGTCCCGCTTGCGCCGAGCGCCCGCTGGCTCGACGCGGCGAGCAGCGGGTTGTTCATCTCGTTGCGGAGCACGAGCGCGAACTGCGGGTCCTCGATCGTCTCGCGGAACGCCACCCGCATGCAGGCCACGACCGGATGGCCGGCCTCGCAGGCGACCATCCGCGTGCCGCTCGCGTCCTCGAACCAGGCATCGGTGATCGCCGCCACGCCTCGCCGTTCCTCGTTCTGCGCGCCGGGCGCGACCAGACGCGAGAAGTTGACCTCGTTATAGCGCCGGGTCACCGTTGCGGGATCCCCGAGCTCGAGCACGCGACCTGCCTCGATCAACATCGCGCGATCGCACATGCGCTCGACCGCCGACATGTCGTGCGTGACGAGGATGATCGAGCGACCCTCACGCCGCAGCCGGCCGAAGGAGTCGAAGCACTTCTGCTGGAAGGCCGCGTCGCCGACGGCGAGGACCTCGTCGATCAGCAGCACATCGGCGTCCACCGTGATCGCCACCGCGAATGCGAGTCGGACGAGCATCCCGGATGAGTAGTTCTTGAGCCTCAGATCGAGGTAATCGGACAGCTCGGCGAACTCGATGATCTGCTCAAAGCGCGCCCGCGCCTCCCGCCGCGTGAGCCCGAGCATGATCGCGTTGATAATGACGTTGTCGCGCGCGGTGAGCTCGAGGTTGAAGCCGACGCCGAGCTCGATGAACGGCGACAGCCGCCCGTGGATCTCGACCTCGCCCGCATCGGACGAGTAGATCCCGGCCAGGCATTTCAGCATTGTGCTCTTGCCGCTGCCGTTACGCCCCACGATCCCGAAGAACTCGCCCGTACCGATGTCGAAGGACACGTCGTCGACGGCCTTCAGGACCTCGAACGAGTTGCGCCGGACTGGATGCAGAACCCGCTCCTTGAGCGTGTGATAGCGCAGGTGCGGCAGCTCGAAGGACTTCGACAGGCCACGCACGGACACCGCCGGGGCCGACGAGGGAGGCCGAGACCCGGCCGGGACTGCGAGCGTCGCCGATCCCGGTGGATTCATCGCCGGGCCACGATCTCCACGAACCGTTTGACGAACCGATGAACGACCGGCACGCGCTTGAGCATCGCGCTGGCACGATCGACGAGGCGGTGACGGGCATAGCCGAGCACGTGCTCGAGCTGGTCCAGGCGCTGGCGCAGCGGGGCCAGCTCGGCCTGGAGATAGGCGAGCTGGGCGTCCTTGACCTCAAGGTTTCGCTGCGCGTAGCTGGCCTCGAGCCTCAGCGCCTCGAGCTCCTGCCCGCGGCGGCGCAGCTCGTCCTCGAGCTCCGCCCGCTGACCCTGCTCCTGCTCGAGCTCGGCCACGCGTCCCTCGAGGCGCTGCACGTACTGCTCGGCCTCGACGCGCAGCCGCTCTGATTCGTTCGCGTGCCGCTGCAGCGCCTCGCCGAGCGAGGGCTCTCGGTCGGGGGCGTCGCCGGACCCGGCCCGGGTCACGACGTAGACGAACTGGTAGGTGTCCGCGTCCTCGCCGCTCAGCGCGAGCTGGACCGTCTCGGCCGGGTACGCGGTGGGATCGATGGCGATCTCCGTCTCGGTGAGGCCGGCGGTCACCCGCATCCGGTCGAGCACCCGCAGACCGGCTTCCTCGATCAGCCGCTCGAGCGCCGGACGGTCGAAGAGGTGGAGGTGGGTGCGATCGAGCAGGCCAGTCTCGGTGTACTGGAAGCGGCCCGCTACGAGCTCGAGCCGGACCGCGGCGTGGGTCACGTTCGGGACCGAGAGGACGATCCGCCCTCCGGCGGTCAGCCGTTCGGCGGCGGCCCGGAGAACCGCGAGCGGATCGCGCAGATGCTCGAGCACATCGAGCAACAGGACGAAATCGAACTCCTCTCCGTCGAGGGTTTCGGCCAGGTTGATGCTCTCCACGTCGACGTTCAGCACGCGCTCGCAGACGCGCTCCGCCGCCGCGGCCGCGCGGCCGTCTGACTCGACCCCGGTCACCCGGCAGCCGCGCTCCAGCAGGCCGCGGGCCACCGAGCCGTCCGCCGCCCCGATATCGAGTACCGAGGAGCGCGGCGAGACCTCGAGGATCGCCAGCGAGTGCGTGTTGTTTACGTTCTCGAGGCTGATCTCAGCGGTGTAGCGCGACGCGGTCAATCGTCTTCTCCTGCAGTGCAGTTTCCACAATTGCCGCCCACGGCGCTTGCACTCTCGATTCCCACCGCTCATGCAGCGCGGTGATGGCCGTGCGAGCGGTGTCCCAGGTCCGCTCGTCCCGCAGGAGCGCAAGCGCGTGCTCGGCGAACTCGCCCGGATCGTCGCAGACGCTGACCGCGGGCCCCCCGGCGCCGTCGATCCCCTCGGCCCCGACGCTCGTCGTCACGACCGGAACCCCGTGCTGAAGCGCTTCGAGCGCCTTGATCTTGATGCCGGCGCCGTAGCGGACGGGCACGATCGCCAGCCTCGCCGCGTCGTACATCTGAGCCAGGTCCTTGACGTGGCCGACGAAGCGGATCGACTCTCCGGCCAGCTCCTGCACCTCGCGCGGCGGGTCGCCTCCGGTGATCGAGAGCCGGACCGAGCCCAGCCGTTCCTCGATCAGCGGCAGCGCATGCGCGGCGAACCACTCGAGGCCGTCGCTGTTGGGCGATGGGTAGGGCCCGAGCCAGCCGGCTACGAACACCATGCCGTCGCGCTCGGAGAAGGCGCGGCGGGTCATGCGCACGTCGGGGGCGAGCGGCTCGATCACGTCGACGGGACAATGCCTCGGAATCGAGCGCAGAAACCGCGCCTCGACCTTCGACACCGAGATCACCCGGTCGACGGCGCGCACGACGCGTCGCTCGAGCCGGCGCGCGTCCTCGGCCTTGCGCAGGGTGAGCTCAGCGGCCGCGGGGTCCGATGCGGCGAGCAGTTCGGCCTCGCGTTCGAGCCGGCGGTGGAACAGGGCCTCGGCGTCGTAGATGACCGCGGCGTGGGGCTGAAACCGGCGCAGGCGGCGGACGTGCTTGAAGTTGTGCGGCCGCGAGACGATGGCCACGTCGTAGAAGTTGGCCGGGTCCGCGAGGTGCTTCCCGAGCTCCTGCTCGATCACCTCGACTCCGAGCTCCTGGAGCTCGGACACCTCGCCGGCGCCGCTGGCCGTGGGATAGAAGTAGGTCGCGTACCCGGCCCCGGAGAGATCGCGGAGAGCGTCGAGCATCCGGCCGAAGCCGGAGCCGAGGCCCGGGTTGGGCAGGCGGTCGTCGACGATGAGCACCCGCCGCGGGCTGCCCTTCGCGCGGTGCACCGCGAGCGCGATCGCGGTGGGATCGCGCGGGTGCGGCTCGGGAAACCGCTCGAGCGCAGGGCCCCACTTCTCGTTCAGCATCTTGCGCCCACGCATGATCAGGAACGTCTTCGCATCGGCGCCCGTCTGCGATTCGTGGTGCACGATCTCCGAGCGCGGCTCATAGAGGACGCGGTGGCCGGAGGCGCGGATCGAGAGGCACAGGTCCACATCCTCGTTGTACCCCGGGAAGAAGCGGTCGTCGAACCCGCCGATCTGCTCAAACAGGGCGCGGCGGACGAGCAGCGAACAGGCCGATGCGTAATCGGTCTCACGCCGGTAGTCCCACTGCCTCGATGCCTCCGGGATTCCGCGGCCGACGCCGAGCGTCGAGCCGTCGCTCCAGATGATGCTGCCTGCCTCCTGCAGCCGTCCGTCCGGGAGCACCACCTTGCTGCCCACGGCACCCGCCCGCGGGTGCCGGTCGGCGGTCGCCACCAGCGCCTCGAGCCACCCCGGCCGGACCTCGGCATCGTCGTTGAGGAAGACGAGGAACTCGCCCCGGGCGAACTCGGCGGCGCGATTGTTGCCGGCGCCGAAGCCCAGGTTGACGCCGCTGACGACCACGCGCGTCCCGTCGAGGAGCGCAGCCAGCTCGAAGCGCTCGGCCTCCGGCGTGCCGTTGAACAGCACGATCGTCTCCGCCGCGACGCCCTGCACGTTCTCCCGGATCGATCGCAGGCAGTCGGCGAGCAGGTCGGAGCGGCGGTGGCAGACGATCAGGATTGATGCCCGCGGCGGGACTCCCGACGAAGCTGACATCGTCGCCCTGAGAGTACCGCTCCCCGCCCTCCCCGCCCTCCCCGCCGTCCCCGCCCTCACTCGAGCTCCCCGCCGGGACCGAACGGCCAGTAGGGGTCACCGTCCGTAAACGCCTCCGCCCACCGCTCGTGGAACACCGCGAGGTCGGCCAGGCTGGTTCCGACGCCCCGGGACTGGCTCTCGTAATGGATCAGGACAGAATGGGGCGTGTACACGGTGCGCAGACCCGCGGCTGCGGCCCGGAGGCAGATGTCGACGTCCCCCCACTCGAGCGGGAACGTCTCGTCGAAGCCGCCGATGGCGTTGAAAGCCCGGCGCGTCATCATCACGCACGCCCCCGAGACAGCGCTCAGGTTGCGGGCCACGGAGGCGATGCGGGTCTGATCGATGTCCTCCTCGGACATGCCGCGGAGCAGGTTCGCCGCCCCCGCCGGCGGCCTCAGGATCACGACGCCGGCGTGTTGGATCGAGCGATCGGGATAGAGCAGCTTGGGCGCGACCGGACCGACCCCCGGTGCCAGCGCATGGTCGAGCAGACGCTCGATCCAGTCCGGAGTCTCGATCTCCATGTCGTCGTTAAGGAACACGAGTACGTCGCCGGAGCTTCGCTCGGCCCCGGCGTTGCAGGCGGTGGAGAAGTTGAACTGCCCCCGCACATCGATCACGGAGAGATCGACGCCGGCGATGGTCGGTAGGTCGAGGTCGCCGGCCGACGTGTTGACGATCACGACCTCGAGCCGCCGGTGGGTGGTCCGCTCCGCGATCGAGCGCAGGCACCGATGGATCATCCGGTCGCGACCGCCGGTGGGGATCACGACGCTCACCCGAGGAGGATCGTGGCGAGGCCACGAGACCCTCCGGCGCAGGCGGTCGAGGGGCTCGATCTCGACCGGGCTCCCACGACGGCGCGCGAGCTGCTCAATCGCCGCGCGGGCGTCGTCCTGATCGAGCGCCGAAGCGTCACCGGGAACGGAGGCGGCGATCCGTCCGATGTGCGCGACCGGGATGCCGAGCGCCAGGACGCGGACCGCGAGGTCGTATCGGCCGCGCACGGGCACCGCGTCCTCGAGCACCGCGTCCTCGAGCACCGCGCGAGCGGCCGCCGACCGGACGGCGAGCAGCGGGCCGAGGTAGTCGATGGCAAGCAGGTGCTCCGGGGACCACGCGGGTTTCAGCCACGGGTCGCGCCGCTCGCCGTGCTCGTCGTGGCGGTCGTGATCGGCGTAGAACGCCCCGGCGTCGGGGTGCTCCAGTGCCGCCGCGGCGAACGCCGTGAGCGCCCCTGCGCGCAGCTCGGGGTCGCCGTCGACGAAGATCGTCAGTGCGTCGCCGGCGTCGGCCGCGGCGCGTAGGCCGGCCATCGCCCCGGCGTCCGGCCCTCCGCTGGCGATCGAGCACCACGGGTAGTTCTGGGTTGCAAGGGAAGCGCCGAGTCGGTCTGCATCGTGGGACAGCGGCCAGATCTGCAGAGGCGGCGGCTCACCCGCATGCTCGGGCAGCGAGGCCGGTGCAGCGTCATCGGAGACCAGCCGCCGGCGGTAGAGAAGATCGGGGTCGACGGTGACCCGGGTGCCCCACCTCAACGATCCGTCGCCGGTTCGAACCTGCACGACCAGCACGCGCGACCGCGTCCGGCCCATCGGGCAGACGATCCGGATGCCGGCGCGGTCGAGCCCGGGGTAGTCGCCGAGCAGCTCCGTCAATCCCGGACTCGCGATGCCGGTGACGCCCTGCACCGTTGACTCGTCGTCAAGCTGGGCGGAGCACGACTCGATCCCAGCGGGCGACCAGGCCCATCCCTCGATCAGCACCGTCCGATCGACGACGACGTCGCCATCGAAAATCGGGCGAGCGCAGACCAGCATCGGCTCCCCGGCCGCCAGCGCGGCCCGGTACTCCTCCTCAGACCACGGCTGGAGAGGCGGCAGCGGACGCGGATCGGGCACGTCGACCTGGGCGACGCGGCCGGAGCCATCCCAGGCGCAGACCCGGATGCCGCCGGCGTCATCGGTCAGGCTGTCGGCGGAGATCAGCACTCGCCAGCGCCGGGGGGCTCCGCCGTTGGGCGGCCCGAGCGCGGCGTCGATCACCGCCCCGGCACGCCGGGCCAGGACGACCCTTGTCACGTCGGCGTCGGAGCGGACCCACCCGGCCAACTCGATCTGGCCGCCGGCCGGGGACATCAGCGGCCGTGCCCCCTCGTATGCCAGCTCGATCACGCCGCAGACGGTCCCTAGCCGCGCCGGAGCGCGCTCTGCCTGAAACGACGCAGCGGCGCGGTCATCCGCCAGCTCGACGACGAGACCACGCTCCGGTACTTCGCATCGAGCAGCTCGATGTGGGCCCGGGCGCGCTCCCGCTCCTCCGACTGGTCGGAGATGACCACGGCCAGCTGATAGAGCTCGGATCGCAGTTGCCCGGCACTCTCGAGCGCGTGGTCGCGCTGGCCCCGCACCTCGTCGAGCTCCAGCCTGACCCGTTCCAGCTCGTCGCTGCAGGACTCGAGGCGGTTCAGCAGCCGGGCCGTTTCACTGTCCATGTGCCGGGGACGATAGACACTCGTTGCGCTAGCTTCCGCCGCGTGAGCGCCAACTCTGCCGCGAGCTTTGGCCCGTCCGCGGTCGGCGGCAGCCTTCGCCGGTTCGTCGAGCTGACCCTGACCCTGGCTCGCACCGAGTTCAAGCTCCGCTACTTCGGCTCCGTGCTCGGATACGTGTGGTCGCTGATGCGGCCGCTGCTGTTCTTCGGCGTGATCTACGTGTTCTTCACGCAGATCGTCGGCGTCGGCAAGGGGATTCCGAACTACGGCGTGTACCTGCTGACCTCGATCGTGTTCTGGAACTTCTTCTCGGAGGCCACCGGCAACTGCGTCCAGTGCCTGGTCAACCGCGAGGCACTGCTGCGCAAGGTGCGCTTCCCGCGCATGACCGTGCCGCTGTCGGTGTCGCTGACCGCGACGTTCAACCTTGGCATGAACTTCGTCCCCGTGATCGCGTTCGCCCTGGCCGCCGGCGTCGCGCCGCGGCCGAGCTGGCTCGAGATGATCCCGATCGCGCTCGGGTTCATCATCCTGGCGACCGGGATCGGGATGCTGCTGTCGGCGCTCTACGTCCGCTTCCGCGACGTGCAGCCGATCTGGGACGTGGTCTCGCAGATCCTCTTCTACGCCTCGCCGGTCATGTACACAGCCTCGGCCTACAAGGGACTCGAGCACCTGGCGATGCTCAACCCGATCGCCGTCCTGCTCACCCAGATGGGACATGCCTTCGTGCACCCGCCGCCGGTTGCGGTGCACGTCGGCAACACGATCGTGTTCGAGCAGAAGATGCCCACGCGCGCTCCACGCCTCCGGCGGCCTTGCCCACCTCCTCGTCGCGCTCGCGCTCATCCCGGGGCTGTTCGCGCTCGGCTGGTGGTTCTTCACGCGCGAGGCGCCTCGGGTGGCCGAGAACCTGTAGGGGCGCCGCGCAGGGCCGGCACTCAGAGGCCGGCCAGGATCCGTCGAAGGCCGTCGCGCAGTTCGACCTCGGCCTTCCAGCCGAGTTCGTCCCGCGCCCGGCTGACGTCGAGGCAGCTCCGCATGACCTCGCCCGGGCGCTCGGGTGCGAACTCGGGCTCGGACAGCGGGCGCTCGGCCGCGTCGGCAAGCGCCGAGATCAGCTCGAGTACGGACGTCTCGCGGCCGTGTCCGATGTTCACCGGCCCGGTCAGCGCGCTGCCGGCGGCCAGCAGGTTCGCTCGAACCACGTCTCCGACCTCGACCCAATCCCGGGTCTGGCGCCCGTCGCCGAACACGGTGGGCCGCCGGCCCTCGACCAGATGGCCGCAGAAGATCGCCACCACTCCCGCCTCACCGTGGACATCCTGGCGCGGTCCGTACACGTTTCCGTAGCGCAGCGAGATCGTGGAGAGGCCGTGCAGCCGCGAGTACAGACCGCAGTAGCACTCGGCCGCGTACTTGCTCTGGCCGTAGCCGGCGAGCGGCCGGATCGGGACGTCCTCAGGGGTCGGCAGGATGTCGATGTCGCCATACAGGCCGCCACCTGTCGAGGTGTTGACGATCCTTCGCGAGCCGGCCTGTCTCGCGGCCTCGAGCACCGCGATCGTGCCCAGGATGTTCGCCTCGGCGTCCCCGGCCGGGTGCTCGACCGAATAGCGCACGTCGATCTGCGCGGCCAGATGGAAGACCACCTCGGGCCGCGCGTCGGCGAACACGGCGGCCACGGCCCCGGCGTCGCGGATGTCGACCTCGTGGAGAGTCGCACCGCCGCTCAGGGCCTGTTCGAGGTTGGCCCGCTTGCCGCTCGAGAGGTTGTCGATGACGGCCACGCGGTCGCCCCGCGCCACGAGCGCGTCGACGAGATTCGAGCCGATGAAACCGGCGCCGCCGGTGACCAAACATTCCATGGCGCGGGCAGGTTAGTGCCTTGGGGCGGGCGTCGGCGTCACGCCCTTGAGCAGCGCTTAGCGTCGCCACCGATCGGGAAGTGTCATGTCTGAGCAGGCGGACTATGCGTGCTCGAAAGTTGGCGGGCCCGTACCGCACTTCTGTGCGGTACGGGCCCGACCGCAGGACGACCCTGGTAGGGCTGGGGGCCGTCCGAGACCCGCGAGAAAGGGGGCGATGCTCGCGGGCCCGAGCGACGTCCGTGTCATGTAACAGCATACCGCCGAGACGAATTGAGGGCGAGGCTAATTTGCCGAACGGGAGCGAAAAAGCGAAACCCGTACGCTTGGATTACGTTGCAGGACCTAAGGTTCTGGATCCAGGCACCATGCACAACCGAGACACGAGAGCCAGGCAGCCGGGGCACGCCGCGGGATCGGAGACGGCGGTCCAGTCGCCGGATACGGTCAACGTGCTCGGCGTGCCGCTGGCGCTGACCGACTACTCGCGGACGCTCGACTGGATCGACGCGATGGTGGCCGAGCGCGAGCGCGGTTACGTGTGCGTTTGCAACGTGCACACCGTGATGGCCTCCAACGAGGACGCGGAGCTGAGGGAGACGCTCGACGCCTCGTCGATGAACGTTCCCGACGGCCAGCCGCTCGTCTGGGCGATCAACTCGCTCGGTCATTCGCTCGCGGGACGCGTGTACGGGCCCGAGCTGATGTCGCAGGCCTGCGAGCGAGCCGCCGCGCTCGGCCAGCGCTTCTACCTCTACGGCGGGCGCAACCAGGGCGCCCTGGTTCAGCTCGCGCTCAATCTCCGTCAGCACTACCCGGGCGTGAGTATCGTCGGCGGCTACTCGCCCCCGCATCGCCCCCTCAGCTCCGAGGAGGAGGAAGCGGTGGTGGAGGAGATCAACCGCTCCCGCGCCGACATCGTGTGGGTGGGGATCGGGGTACCGAAGCAGGAGAAGTGGATGGCTCGGATGCGCCCGCGGCTCGACCCGACGCTGCTGATCGGAGTGGGTGCCGCCTTCGACTTCCACGCCGGTCTGGTCCCGCAGGCCCCGAACTGGCTCCAGGAGGCCGGCCTCGAGTGGGCCTACCGGTTGGCCCACGAGCCACGCCGCCTCTGGCGCCGCTACCTGCGCTACAACCCGCGATTCCTGGCCGCGTTCGCGCGTCAGTGGCTCGCGCACCGGCGCGACCACTGAGGCGCTCCTGCCCGGCGTGAGCAGCGCGCCGACAGCGTCGATCGTGATCCCGACCCGGCGGCGCCCCGGGTATCTCGACGTGACGCTGGGATCGGTCGTGCCCCAGGCCCGCGACGCCGGCGCCGAGGTGCTGGTGATCAGCGATGGCACCGACCCGGCGACCGAGGCCGTGGCCGGACGCCACGGGGCCCGGTTCATCTCCCTGCCGGCGCCGCGCGGTCTCAACGCCGCACGCAATGCCGCCGTCGCCGCCGCCCAGGGTGACCCGATCGTGCTGATCGACGACGACATCGTTGCCCCGCAGGGCTGGCTCGCGTCGCTTCTGGACGGCGTACGCGCCGCACCCGACCACGACGTCTTCGGCGGCCCGATCCACGCCCGGCTCGAGGGCGGCGGCCCGCGCGGCTGCGGGCGGGAGCCGGCCCCGATCTCGACCCAGGACTTCGGGGCCGAGGACCGCGACGTGCCGCTCGTGTGGGGCGCGAACATGGCGATCCGGCGGCGGGCGTTCGATCGCATCGGGACATTCGACGGCGCGCTCTCGGGCATCGGGGACGAGGAGGAGTGGGAGCTCCGCTACACGGGCTCGGGCGGGCGGATCCGCTATCTCGCCGACGCCGGCGTCGACCACCGCCGCACGGCGGCGGACTCGCGCCTACGGGCGCTGATGCGCGCCGGGTATGCCCGCGGCCGCGAGGCGCGTCGCAACGACGCCCGCAAGGGCCATCCTCCAGCCCTCCCGGCCGAGCTCCGCACGCTCGCGGGCTGCGTCTACCACGTCGTGCGCCGGCGGTGCGCGGTTGGCCTTGTGCTCGGCGCGCACGCCGTGGGGCGCCTGCGCGAGGCGATGGCCCAAGCCAGCCGGCGCGCCGAACCCGGAGCGCGGGCGGCGACCGTCGATCCGCTCGCCGATGACTTCGTGTCCGGCACGAGTGGACACATCGCCGGGATCCGCAGGCGGTCGGCGGCGCTCCTCGCCGACGCGTTCGCCGACGGCGTCGCGCACGCGACGCTGCAACCCGAGCGCCTGCGCCGGGCGGCGCTGCGCTGGCCGGCCCGCAGCGTGCTCGCGCTCGGGATCGAGCACGATGGCCCCAACCTGCTCGCCACCGCGCGGGCCGAGCTCGAACGCTCGCGCCACACGGTCCGCTTTGCCAGCACGACGGTCGGAGGGCGCGGCAAGTTCGAAAACCTCGACGCGCTGCTGTCCGAGAACCCGGCCGAGGGCCACGACTGGCTCCTGGTCGTGGACGACGACGTCATCCTCCCGACCGGCTTCCTTGACGCGTTCGTGTTCCTCGCCGAGACCTTCTCGCTGCGACTCGCCCAGCCGGCCCAACGAGCGGGCTCGCATGCAGCCTGGCAGGTCACACGACGGCGCGCGGGTTCGGTGGCACGCGAGACCGGACTGGTCGAGATCGGTCCCGTGGTGGGTCTGCACCGGACCACGTTCGAGCTCCTGCTCCCGTTCCCGGAGCTCCGGACAGGATGGGGCCTCGATCTGCACTGGTCGGCGCTCGCCCACGCGCGCGGCTGGCGGATCGGGGTGCTCGACGCGATCCCGGTGCTGCACAACCTGCGCCCGATCGCCCGCTCCTACGACCGCGACACTGCGATCGAGGAGGCGCGCCGGTTCCTCGCCGACCGGCCGTATACGAAAGCGGTCGAGGCGCAGCGCACGATCGCGACGCATCGATCCTGGTGAGCCGGGCGCTCAGGCGCGCGGACGCCAGGCGGCGCCGATCGCGCCTCCGGGATAGAAATGGCCGCTCGAGCGCTCGTGGAACACGGCGCTGTCGAGCCCAAAGGCGGCGCACGTCTGGGCGAACGCCGGGGTGCCGTGGGCGTTGTCGCTGATCACGACGCCGCCGGGGGCGAGGCGACGGGCCGCCTCGGTCAGCTCGAACAGCTCGTTGTCGTAGGTGTGGAGGCTGTCGTGGATGAACATGCCCAGCTCAGGGCCGGCGTCGAGCGCGTCGAGAAGACCGTCCTGCGCCGGCTGGATTCGCAGCTGCCACAGCGGGTGCGAACCGACCAGCCACCCCGCCGCCGGGTTGACGTCGAATGAGACCAGGCGGCCGGATGACCCGTTGCGCTCGAGCGCACGCAGTAGCAGGAGCGAGCCGAGGCCGTCGTGGACGCCGGTCTCGACAACCAGCGCGGGGCGGGTCAGCCGGACGATCGCGTACCACCCGGTGCGCTTCCCGTAGCTTGGCCGCCGCTTGCTCCAGAGCCACCGCCCCGATGTCGCCGCGGTCAGCCTCCCGACCAGCTCCTCGTCCTTGCGCAGCTCGCCGAGCACCCGCGTGACGTCGGCTATCCCGGCGCCGCTCGCCTGCGCGACCCACGCCGCGAGCTCGGGCTCGTTGGCGAGCTCGTACGTGAAGTTGGCCGGCTCGGGGTCGAGCACGATGAAGCGGGCGTTGGGGCGCAGCGGGGCGCCGACGCTCCGAACCGCTCTCGCCTTGCTGAACCAGCGGAGCCTGCGCACATAGCGCGGGTCGAGCCCGACGCGCTGAACGGCTTCACGCGCGGAGGCCTGCCATGCCATCGCGCGCCAGTGTACGTAGCCGTTGCTACTCTCGCCGCCGTGTCGTCTCTGGCCCGGGCTGCCACGCCCGCCCCCTCCCCGGCGAGCACCTCGATCCGTCTCGGACGCCTGCACCTGAGCACCGATTCGGCGGTCGCGCTGTGCCTCGCGCTCGGCCTCGTCGTGGTCACGTTCGTCGCCTCGGGCGGCGTCGATCTCGGGCCGAACACGTGGATCGAGATCGCGCTCGCGCTCGTCGGCGCTGCCGCGGCCGTCGCCGTCCTGTTGATCGGCGCACCGGGCCGGCGCTGGGGCGCCATGACGCTGGTGCTGTTCCTCGCCCTCGTCGCCCTCACGGCCGTCTCCGTGTCGTGGTCGGTCGAGCCCGACAACTCATGGACGGAGGCGGGCCGAACACTCTCGTACATGGCCGTGTTCGGTGGCGCGATCGCGCTCGCCCGGCTGTTCCCGGCCCGCTGGCCGGCCGTCCTCGGTGCGCTCGCGCTCACCACCACGCTCGTCTGCGGCTATGCGCTACTGGCCAAGGCGTTCCCGGCCGCACTGGACCCCGGGGAGACGTTTGGCCGCCTGCGCGTGCCATTCGACTACTGGAACGCGACCGGCCTGCTTGCCGCGCTCGGCCTGCCGCCCTGCCTGTGGGCCGGAGCCCGGCGGGAGCGCGCGCGTGCGCTGCGTGCGCTCGCCGTCCCGGCCGTCGCGATCCTGATCAGCGTTGCGGTGCTTTCGTACTCGCGCGGGACCGTGCTGGTCGCCGTCGCCGGGCTCGCCGTATGGTTCGCACTCGTGCCGCTGCGCTTGCGCGGAGCCCTGGTGCTCGCGCTCGGATCGGCGGGCGGCGCGGTGATCTCGATCTACGCGATCGACACGCGGGCGCTCACCGGGAATCTGATCGCGCTGTCCTCGCGGGCGACGGCGGGCCACGCCTTCGGAGTGCTGCTGGTGCTCGTGCTGGGCGCGCTGACGGTGGCGGGGTTCGCGGCCGCCTTCGCGATGGACCGGGTGACGCTGCGCCAGGACGCGCGCCGGCGCGTCGGCACGGCCCTGTTGATCGCGGTCGCGCTCGTCCCGGTGGCGGGGGTCGCGGGACTGGCGGTCTCCTCGCGTGGGCTGACCGGAGAGGTCTCACATGTGTGGAGCACCCTGACCAGCACGTCGGGCGGTGTCTCGACCGGACCGACCCGTCTGGTGCAGCTCGGCAACAGCCGAGGCCGCTACTGGCGAGAGGGCTTCAAGGTCGGCGAGCACGCGCTGCTGAAGGGAGTCGGGGCGCTCGGCTACGGGACCGCGGTCACGCGCTACACCAGCGACCATCGCACGGTCGGGCACGCGCACAGCTACGTGGTCGAGACCTTCGCGGACTTTGGCCTGATCGGCGTCGCGCTGATGGTGGCGATGCTCGCCAGTTGGGCGCTCGCCGCTCGGCGGACGCTCGGACCCGACGGCGTGGTGCCCCACACGGCGGAGCGCACCGGCCTGATGACGATGCTCGCCGTGGTCGTCATCTTCGGCCTGCATTCGACGATCGACTGGACCTGGTTCATCCCTGGCACGGCGATCCCCGCGCTGCTGTGCGCCGGCTGGCTGGCCGGGCGGGGGCCGATTGGCGAGCCCGTCGGGACGCGTCCGCGCACGCGTATCACGGCGTCCCCGGGGACCGCGGGCGCGGTGCTAGGAATCGCGACCGTGACCCTGCTGTGCTGCTGGGCGGTGTGGCAGCCGCTGCGGGCCTCCGACGCCGACGCCGCGGCGCTGAACGCGATCGCAGCCGGACACACGAGCGCCGCGATCGGCGATGCCAAGCGTGCGGCCGATTACGACCCGGTCGCGGTCGACCCGCTGTTCGAGCTGGCCGCCTTTTACACGGCGGCGGGCGATCCGAAGGCCGCCCACGATCAGCTCGTGCAGGCGGTTCAAGCGCCAGCCGGGAAATCCACAGACCTGGCTCGAGCTCGGCGAGTTCAACCTGAATACGCACCAGCCGCGGCGTGCGCTCGGCCCGCTCCAGAAGGCGGTGCTGCTCGACCTCAGCTCGGTTCGCGCCCATCTGGACCTGGCCCGCGCCCAGCAACTGGTCTCGGCCATGGGCGGATGAGACGCCGGCTGGCCCAGCTGCTCGCCATCGCCGCGGCGGCGATCGTATTCCCGGCCGCGGCGGCGGCCGACCACACGCAGGAGTCGATCTTCCAGGACGACCAGTATCTGCTCTACAGCTCGACCGCGACCGTGAATGCGACACTGGCGACCCTCCGCTCTCTCGGCGTCGATCGCGTACGGATCACGGTCAAGTGGTCGGCGATCGCCCCTGCCGCGCTGAGCTCGACCGTCCCGGCACGATTCGACGCCACCAACCCGGCGGATTACCCGGCCGCCGGCTGGGCTCCCTATGACCGGGTGATCAACCTCGCCGCAGCCGACGGCATCGGCGTCGAGTTCAACCTCACCGCCCCAGGTCCGCTGTGGGCGATGCGGTCGAGGGGCTCGGCGCAGACCAGCGACCACACCGCGCCCGGCACCACGGCCTTCAAGCAGTTCGTACAGGCTGTCGGGACTCGCTACGGCGGGACCTACGACGGGCTGCCGCGCGTGAACGTGTGGTCGATCTGGAACGAGCCCAACCAGCCCGGATGGCTCGCGCCCCAGGCGCTCTCGAACGGCAGGCGGGAGGTGCCGATCTCGCCGTGGCTGTATCGCGTCCTCGTGCAGGCCGGGTTCGCCGGGCTCCGGGCCAGCGGGCACACGCCCGCCCACGACACGATCCTGGTCGGCGAGCTCGCTCCCGAGGGCTACGAGCAGCTCGGCACTCTGACCGCGATGACGCCGATGGTCTTCCTCCGTGCCCTGTACTGCGTCGACGACCGTTTTCACCGTCTCCGCGGCGCCGCCGCCACGGCGATCGGATGCCCGGCCCGCGGATCCGCCCACTCGTTCGTGACCGCCGACGCCGGGCTGTTCCACGCCACCGGCTTCGCGCACCATCCGTATTACTTCTTCTGGCCCCCGCACCACGGCGCCAGCGATCCCAACTTCGTCCCGCTCGCAAACCTCGGGCGGCTCGAGCACGGGCTCGACCGCGTGTTCGCCGTCTACGGCGTGCACCGCCACATCCCCATCTATCTGACCGAGTACGGCTATCAGACCAACCCGCCCGACCCGTATGAGATCGTCACGCCGGCCGAGCAGGCGAGTTATCTGAACCAGTCCGATTACCTGGCCTGGCGCAATCCCCGCGTCCGTTCTGTGGCCCAGTTCCTGCTCCGCGACTCGCCGCCCAACTCGGCCTTCCCGCGCTCCGATCCTCAGCACTGGGACACCTTCCAGACCGGGCTCGAGTACGTGAGCGGGCGGCACAAGCCCGCCTACGCCGCCTACCGGATGCCGATCTGGATCCCGACCACCACTGTGCGCCGCGGAGCGCGCCTGTTCGTCTGGGGCCAGCTGCGACCGGCGCGCCGGACCGCGACTGCGTCGATCCAATGGGCGCCCCGGCACGGCGGGCGCTACCGCACGATCGCCCGCGTGCGAACTCGGAACCGGCGACACTTCGTGACGGCGCGCGTTCGCCTGGGCGCGAGCGGGTTCGTGCGGATCCGCTGGGGTCGGTTGGTCAGCCGGGCGATGAGTGTCAGCGTGGCGTGAGGCGCGCTGACAGACCCTCATCCCCAACTGACGAAGCGTCTTGGCTCGTCGGCCAGCGACCCGGACTTTCGACACAAATTGCGATGCCCGGCGTGACCGAGGCTGAAAACTCCCTGCCACGAGGATTAATCCGCCTCGGCCGTCTGCGCGGGCCGAGTTTGTTGCGTCAGTACGGGTGCGGTTGGCTCATGCAGGATCTGTGGTCCAGTTCAGCCTGGCGTGAGTAACCTCGAAAACTCGGATCTGGCGCAGCCGGAATGTCGGATTGGGTCTGCTGAGCAGACTTAATCGTGCATGCGTGCGCCGGCGGCGCCAGGTTGTCGAGGTTATGCCCGCTCCCCCGCGCCGAGGGTTTTCGCTCGCCCCCCCACCCAGTCGCGCCCCGCCTCCAGGGCCACAGCAGCCCCTACGCCACCGCCAGCGGGTCGCGGTCGAGCAGCGCGTCGGGCAGCGGGCCGTGTCCACGAGCGGCGCAGACGGCCCGCAGCAGCGCCTCGTACTGGTCGGTCACCCGCTCCCAGGAGTACTCCTTGGCCCGGCGGAGGGCGTGGGCGCGGTATGCGCTCACGAGCTCGGGGTCGGCGAGCAGGCGCTCGAGCTGGACCGTGAGGTCGTCGACCCCGGCCGAGCCCGAGAAGTAGATCCCGGCGTCGCCGACCGTCTCGGCGTTCGGGCGGTGGTCGTTGACGAGCACGCAGTTGCCCGCGGCCATCGCCTCGAGGATCACCGGATGGGTGCCGCCGACCTCCGTCGGGGCGCAGAACAGGTAGGCGTGTCGCTGGAGCTCCCAGTAGCCGCGGCCGAACACGTAGCCTGGGAACACGACCCGGGGGTCAGCGGTCCGCCATACCTGACGAATGTAGTCGTCGGCGTAGGGTGCGCCGCCGACGATCGCGAGCTTCATGTCGCGGGCGGCCTCGCGGCCGATGCGTGAGAACGCCTCCACGAGCAGGTGAGGGTTGTTCTCGGGCTCGAGGCGCCCCACGAACAGGATGTACTTGCGCGGCTCGAGCCCGAGGCGCTCGAGCGTCTCGATGCCGTCGTGCCCCGGGTCCTCGACCCCGTACTGAACCACCCCGATCCGCTGCCCGTAGCGGCGGGCGAAGATGTCGGCCACTGCGTGGCTGTCCGTGATCGCCTGATCGGCCCAGCGCGGCGCGGTGCTCTCGGCGAAGCGCAGGTAGGCCTTGGCGAACGCGGGCCACTTGCGCCGGTCGGAGTCGAGCCCGTCGACGTTGATCACGGCCGGAATCTCGGCCCAGCGCGTGATCAGGCACAGCGGCGAGTTGCCGGCGATGAAGAACAGGGCCACGTCGGGCTTGGTCTTGCGCGCGACGTGGATGGCCGAGAGGGCGGTGTGGACGAACGTGTCGAGGTACTTGTTCTGGACCGTGCGCAGGTGCACGAGCTGGGCGCCCTTGTAGCTGGTCAGCGTCCGGTCGACCACGTGCGGCCGGCAATAGACGATGACCTCGTGGCCGCGGGCGGTCAGGCGGGAGGCAAGCTGTTCGACCGCGGTCTCGAAGCCGCTGTACGAGGCGGGGATCCCGCGGGTGCCAAGGATCGCGATCTTCATGCGCCCACCGCTAGAGAGTAGGCGTCGAGGTGGGCTCGTGCGCAGCGCGCCCAGGAAAAATCGTGCGCGCGCGCCGAGCCCCGCGCGCGCAGACGCTCGCGCAGGCCGTCATCGGTGGCGATCTCGGCCATGCGGGCGGCGAAGCCGGCCGGATCGGACACCTCCGCGTAGAGGGCGGCTTCTGCGCATACCTCGGTCACGCCGGGGGCGCGGGCGGCGAGCACGGGAACGCCGAGCCTCATCGCCTCGAGCGGGGTCATGCCGAAGCCCTCGTAACGAGACGGATGCACCAGCGCCGCGGCCCCGGCGTAGAGCTCGGCGAGCCGCTGCGCCGAGGGGCGGCGCTCGACGCGCACCCCTGGCCCCGATCCCGCCGCCGACCCTGCCAGGATCAGGGGCAGCGGATCCGTGACCGTCTCGCGGTAGCGCCGATGGGCGTCGAGCAGCATGGCCAGGTTCTTGCGCGGCTCGTCGTCCCCGACGTAGAGGAAATGCGCCGGCGGCCCGGCGCCCCGGATGGGCGTTAGCTCCTGACCCGGCCCGAGATGGGCGACCGCGACCCGCCGCGGCTGCACTCCCCACAGCTCGAGCACATCGGCACGCGTCGTCTCGCTGATGCAGATCACCGCGCCGGCCTGCCGCGCCGCCCAGCGGTGGGCGAGGTGGGCGTAGGTGCGAAAGCCACGGTCGAAGCAGTCGGGCAGGCGCTCGAACGCCAAATCGACGACCGTGATGACCTGCGGCCGGCGAGCCACCGGCGCGTGCGCCGGCAGCGGATGGTGGATGAGGTTGGCCCGCGCCCGGGCGGCCAGCCTCGGCAGCTCGACCGCCGTCCACCAGGCGTCGGCGGCGAGGTTCCGGCCGCTCCCAAGACCGCCGCCGGCCGGCGGGCGCCGGTGCGCGTTGGTCACGGGAATCAGCTCGACCTCGCGCTCGAGCTCGGCGCATAGGCGATCGATGTAGACGCCCGTGCCCGAGTGGGGGGCTCGACGCGCGTAGGTGACGTCGATCAGGACGCGCACGTCAGCGGGCCGCCCTGGCCAGGAGCAGGCGACGCGCGAGCGGAGGGCCGCCCACCGCCGAAACGTCGATGTCGGCGAACCCGAATTCGCGCAGCAGCTCGGCCAGCGAGCGGCGCGTGTAAAGGTGCAGATGGTCGCCGAGCGGTTGGGAGAAACGCTCAATTCCGCCGAGCAGCAGGCGCACCCGTCCGTGGGCGGGCGTCGTCACAAGCAGTCGCCCCGAGGGCACGAGCACGCGCCTGACCTCCGATAGCCAGCGAGCCGTGTCGGCCACGTGCTCGATCACCTCGCTCGCCCACACCAGCGTGAAGCTGTTGTCATCGAACGGGAGCGGCTCGTCGATTCCGACCAGGGTGAAGTGGAGGCCGGGGTGGAGACGACGGGCCCGGTCGAGCGCGGCCTCGGCGACGTCTGCGCCCACCGCCGAAGCGCCTGCCGCGGCGAGCGCCGCGGTGAACTCGCCCTCGCCGCAGCCGAGATCGAGGGCGCGATCGCCTGGCCGCACGCCGCTGCGCATGAACGCCAGCCGCGGCCCCCGGTCGGCGGCCTCGAGCCCCTCCGGCAGCCGCCGCCAAAGCTCCTCGTAGTAGTGCTTCATCGGGCGGACCGTATCGCCCCACGAGGTGGCCGACGTGTGAACGCACACATGGTTAGAGTGGCACCGGGGACATGACTAACCGGCTACTCGCGATCACGCCGGTCGACCACCCTGGAGGAGCCGAGACCACGCTGCTGAGACTCCTCCCCGCCCTCCAAGCGAGGGGTTGGACGATCTCGCTCACCTCTCCCGGACCGGGACAGCTCAGAGACAGCGCGCTCGGGGCCGGGTACCGCTGGCACCGGCTGGCCCTCGGCGGCCTGGGCGCGGGACAGGGAATGCGGGCGATCGCCTCGTGGCCGCGGGCGCGCTCGCTGGCCGGCGCGGCCGACGTCGTGTACCTCAACGGCTCCGTGTGCGGCCGCGTGCTGCCCGCGCTGCCGCGAGTGCGGGCGCGGATCGTCCTCCATATCCACGACATGGTCACCCGGATCCCCCGCTTCTGGCGCCGCGCCGATGTCGTCCTCGCCGCCTCGCGGGCTGTGGCCGAGCGCCTCGGGTCGTTGCGCGCCCATGTCGTCTACCCGCCCGTCGACCCGAACCCACCGGAGCGCACCGCGCCGTGGCCATCTGGCGAGGGCCCGGTGATCGGCTTCGTCGGCCGGATCGAGCCACGCAAGGGACCGCTCGACCTGGTGCGCGCGGCGCCGGCGATCCGCCGCGGGGCGCCGGGAGCGCGGATCGTGCTCGTCGGCGAGGACCCATACGGCGTCGCGCCGGACTACACGCGGGCCGTGCTGTCCTCGCCCGAGATCGAGCACTACCCATGGACCAACAACGCCCCCGGCCTGATGCGCCACCTCGACGTACTCGTCCTGCCCTCGCACCAGGAACCGGCGGGAACCGTGCTGGCCGAGGCGATGGCGGTGGGGACCCCGGTGGTCGCGAGCGACGTCGACGGCCTGCCCGAGATCGTCCACGACGGTGTCACCGGGAGGCTCGTCGAGCCCGGACGCCCCGAGCGGATTGCCGCCGCCGTGCTCGAGGTCCTCGCCCACCGCGACTCGATGAGCACCGCAGCACGTGACGAAGCACGCCGGTTCTATGTCAAGGACTACGCGCAGGACGTCGAGAGATTGATCAGCGCATGAAGGTCGCGTTCGACAGCCGCCCGATCAAGGACACGACCGGTATCGGTCGCTACGCGCGCTGCCTGCTCGCCGCCCTGAAGGAGCAGGGCGCCCGCGGAGAGATCGTCGAGTCCCACCAGCCCAAGCGCTGCGACCTGTTCCACTCGCCGTGGATAGACGGCGCACTGCTGAACTCGCCCGTGCCAATGGTCGTAACGCTGCACGACGTGATCCCGCTCAAGCGGCGCAGCGACTACCTGCGCACGGGGCTGCGGTTCCGGCTGCGCTACCTCGCCGTCCAGCGGGCGGTGCGGGTGATCGTGCCGACGAACGCGGTCGCCGACGACGCGCTCAAGGAGCTCGGGATCCCGCCCGAGCGGATCGTGGTGATCGGCGAGGCAGCGGCGCCGTCGCTCACCGCCCGGCCCCCCGACGAGGTGGCCGAGGTGCGCGAGCGCTACGCGCTGCCGGAGAACTACCTTCTGTGGGTTGGGGGCCTGCGGACCCCCGACCCGCGCAAGCGGGTGGCGGCGCTGGCCAAGGCCGAGCGCTCGATGCCACTCGTGCTGGTCGGCCCGAACGCCCGCTGGGCCAGGGAGCTGCCGGATGTGACACTCACCGGCGCGGTCACGGACAACGAACTGGCGGCGATCTACACCGGCGCGCACGCGCTCGTGTTCCCCAGCGACGATGAGGGCTTCGGGCTGCCTCCGGTGGAGGCGCTGGCGTGCGGGACGCCGGTGGCGGCGTTTGACGTACCGGCGCTGAGGGAGGTGCTCGACGGCCGCGTGCAGCTAGTCGACGTGGGCGATCTCCCGGGCCTGGTCGCCGCGGCCGAGGCGGCGCGCCGCCCCGCGCCCGAGCCGCTGTCGTGGACATGGCCGGATGCTGCGAGCGCAACCTGGGACGTCTACGACGAGGCCTCGCGGGCGCCCCATCGCTGGCGCGGGGCTAGGCGTCGCGCCGCGGGGACTAAGGCCGTGCCCTGAGCCCGAACGGGGCCAGCGCGCGCCGGCGCCGGGCCTGAATCAGCCGGCGGCGACGCCGCGCCCCCGGTATCAGGCGCCACGCATCGCCGTAGCCGGCCAGTAGATGGCGCTCGCGCAGCAGCACGTGCCCGAGCGCCAGCAGCTCGTAGCCGACGATCATCGGGGCATCGCGACGCAGCCCGGCGCGCGTCTCGTTCTTGGCCATCATCAGGTAGCGGTTGCTGAACTGCAGCCGCCGCGCCTGCTCGCTCACCTGTGGGCGGGTTGCGGGGCTGTAGCTGCGGACGTGGTGGGCGAGCGCCCGCGGCTCGTAGACGCAACGCCAGCCGAGCAGCTGGGCGCGCCAGGCAAGGTCGGCGTCCGAGGCCCAGAGGGCCATGTCCTCGTCGAGCACCTCGCCATCGAGCGCGCAGTCGAGCAGCGTCTCGCGCCGGTAGAGGGCCGCCGCACCATCGGCGCCGAACACGTCGGCCGAGGATTCGAATCCCGTCGCGGCGCTGCCGAAGCCGGTCAGGCCGTTCTTGCGCCGGCGGTCGATGAACATCCCGGCGGCATCGATCTCGGGCAGCGGTCGCTGAGGCCCCGCGGCGCGGAGCAGCTTCGGGGCGACGGAGCCGACCCGATCCTCGGCCAGCCGGGCCAGCGCCGCCTCGAGGAAGCCGGGGGCGAGGAAGCAGTCGGCGTTAAGGAGCAGAACGGCCTCTCCGCCGGTCTGCGCGATGGCCTGGTTGATCGCCGCCGCGTAGCTGATCCGACGCTCGAGACGCAGGAGGCGCGCGCCATGGCTGGCGGTCAGCTCTGCGGTCTCGTCGCTCGAGGCGTTGTCGAGGACCACCACCTCCGGACGCGGCTCCTGCGCGAGCGCGGCGGGGAGCGAGTGCGCGAGCATCGGGGCCTCGTCGACGCTCAGCAGCAGGACGGTGGTCCTCACAGCAGCTCCCGGTACACAGCAGCCGTCTCTGCCGCGGTTCGCTCCCACGAGAACGTGCCCGCATGCGCACGGCCCGCCTCGCTCATCCGAGTCCGGCGATCCGGATCTGACAGGAGCGCGCCGAGGACGGTCTCGAGCTCGTTCGGCCGGCCCGGATCGAAGTACTCGGCCGCGTCGCCCCCGGTCTGCGGCAGCGCGGCTGCCCGGGCCGCGAGAACCGGGGTGCCGCGCGCCATCGCCTCGAGCACAACCAGCCCGAACCCCTCGTAGAGACTCGGATGGACGAGCACGTCAGCGCCGCGGATCAGGGCGTCGAGTTGGGCGTCGCCCACGTAGCCGGTGAGCTCCAGCGGCGCCACGCCCGCGAGCGAGCGCAGCCGCGGCCCCTCGCCCGCGTCCACCCCGGCGAGCACGAGGTGGTGCGGGATCTCGCGCTGGGCCCGCAACGCCGCGAACGCCTGAACGAGGGCGCCGAGGTTCTTCTTCTGGCGCAGATCGCCCACCGCGAGGATGTACGGACCGGGCGGTGGCGGCCGATCGCCGAGCGGGAGCGCGGGCGCCTCGGGGATCACCCGCACCCGACCGCGGTCGACGCCATAGCGGGCGCAGACGTCGTCCGCCGTGTAGGCGGACGGGCAGATCACGCGCTGTGCGGAGCGGGCGGCGCGTGGGGCGAAGTAGCTGTACTTCAAGCGCGTTCGCGTCACGAAGTCCTCAGGCCAGGCCTCGAACGCGAGGTCGTGGATCGTGACCACCCCAGGGCACGGCCGGGCCAGCGGAAGAAAGCAGTTGGTCGCGTGGACGAGATCGGCGTGACGGCGGCGGAGCAGGACCGGGAGTGCGAGCTGCTCGAACAGCACCTCGGGCACGGGTCCGCCGCGCGTGATCGGCTCGAGTGCAAAGGCCGGATCGGCGCGCTGCTGGAGCGCCCGCAGCAGGCACAGCGCGTAGCGCCCCCACCCCCGAAGCTGGGGCGCGACGGCGTCGCGCGCGTCGATCGCCACCAGCGGGCTCACGACGTGGTCCTGCGGGCTCGCCGCCGCCCCGCGTAGGCGCCGAGCGATCGCGCCGCGCGACGGTGGCTGAGCCGCGCGCGCAGCCTCGAGTCGTAGAAGCGGTCGTCGGACCACCATTCGCGGATCAGCTCGCGAAGTCGATATGGAGGCATGTCCACGAACGTCGCCATCCCCTCAGCCTCGCGGCGAGCGCGCCGATAGATGGCGGGCAGCGAGTCGTGCGAGTGATCATGGTCCACGACCAGCGACGGGTCGACGACGCAGACATATCCCTCGCCCAGCCAATGCAGGGCCCACTCCTGGTCCTCGCATCCGGGGAGGTCCTCGCGGAACGCGCGCCGGCGCCACAGCTCGGCGCGGAAGGCCCCCGCTCCGTTGGAGTAGCCCCAACCCGGCTGGCTTCGCGCGAGCGCCAGGTCCTGGCGGATCGTCTCGCGTAGCGGCCGCCCGTCGGGTGACCAACGGTCACCGGAGGCGCAGGCGACGCGGTCATCGGAGAAGGCCTCCGCCAGCCGCGCGAGCCAATCGCGGTCCGGTACGAAGGCATCGGCAGAAAGTGCCACCAGCAGATTCCCGCGCGCGTTGGCGGCGCCCAGGTTGAGCGCTGCGCCGAAGCTGAAGGCGTCGCGCGGGATCGCCACGACGCGGGCCCCGGAGGCGGTGGCGAGCTCGACCGTGCGGTCGCTCGATCCGTTGTCGACCACGACCTTTTCGACCTCGAGCGAGCCCGTCCGCTGCGCATCGACGAAGGCCAGGCAACGCACGATCGCCTGTTCCTCGTCGCGCGCGCGGACGATCACGGTGACGTCGGGTTGGTTCACAACCCGGGATTCTGCCGTGGGGCTGCACGCGCTCGCTTCCCGCGGCGTACCATCCGCGTGAGGTGACTGCGCTCCGAGAGACGGACGAGGGCGACGGGCTTCCGCCTGCGGGAGTGCTCCGGCCGTCGTCTCCGATGTTCGACATCCCGATCGACCTTGCGCAACCGTCCGAGCTGCTGCACACGATCTCCGGATGGGCCAGCGAGCAGCGAACACGCCGCGTGATGTACGTCAACGCGCACGTCGTCAACCAGTCCCGGGTGACGCCCGGGCTCGGCGATGCCCTGCGCCGGGCCGACCTCGTGTACTGCGACGGCTATGGCGTGCGCCTGGCCGCCCGCGTGCTGGGGATGCCCGTGCCGCACCGGATGACTGGCGCGGACTGGATCTGGACGCTGGCGGCGCTGTGCGAGCTTTCGGGCCAGCCGATCTACCTGCTCGGCTCCGAGCCGCCGATCGCGCGCGAGGCAGCGGCCAGGCTGCGGCGCGCCTACCCGCGGCTCGATGTCGTCGGCGCCCATCACGGCTTCTTCGATCTCGATTCCCCCCACAACGAGCGTGTGATCGAGGACATCAACGACCACGGCCCCCGGATCGTGCTCGTCGGAATGGGTACGCCGAAGCAGGAGCTGTGGGTCGACCGGTACGCTGACCGCATCGACGGTGCCGTTGTCTGGACAGTGGGGGCACTGTTCGACTACGTCTCCGGTCACATTCCCCGCGCGCCCAGATGGCTGGCCGACAACGGACTCGAATGGATCTTCAGACTCGCGATCGAGCCACAACGGATGTGGAGGCGGTACCTGCTCGGGAACCCGGTGTTCCTGTCGAGGGTGCTGAGCGAGGCCAAGCAGCAGGCTCGCGACGAGCGCTGAGCGCGCCGCTCGGCCGCCCCGCCCAGCTCGCGCTGGGGGCGCTGGTCGTGATCGGGCTCGCGGCGCTGGCACTGCACCTGAGCACGAAGCCCCGGCACGATGCCCTGAACGCCGTGCCGGACACGGTCCGCGCGCTGCTGGCGGCGGGCGTGCTGTTCGGCGTCACCGGCCTTGGCCTGACCCGAATCTGCCTCCCGGCGATCCTGCGGCGCTACGAGCTTCTCTGGGTCCTTCCCACCGGCGCCTGCACGAGCGGCCTGGTGCTGACCGTCCTCGGCTTCGCCGCCGTCCCCTATCACGTGTCGCTCGTCATCACCCTCCTCGCCGGAGCCGGCGTCGCGCTCTACGCGGTGCGCTCGCGGGGCTGGCCTGAGTTGCCGGCGGCGCGGCTGGCATGGCCGGTGTTCCTGGCCTTCGTCGTGCTCTGCGTCGCGCTCGTGCCGATGGTCTTCCACCAACACTACGCCGCTCCGGTCGGCACCGGCTCGGACGCGCACGTCGCCGCCGGAGCCGGGAACCTGCTCAAGCACACATATCCGACGAGCGTCGACATCACGCAACCGATCAACCAGATGCCGCCGACGTGGAAGTCGAAGTTTCCGATCTACTACGCGCTCGCGGGTGTCTCCTCTCTGTCGGGAATCGACACCTGGCAGGTGCTGGCGCCGCTCGCGGCGGCGCTGCTCGCGATGGCGGCGATCGGCTTCTTCCTCGTAGCGCGCGAGGTGCTCGCGGCGCCGCTGGCCGTGTCGCTGGTGGCGATGGTGATCGCGGCCCTGGCCCGGATGGCGCTGCACACGATCCTCAACCCGTACTTCAACCAGACCTGGGGCTTCTTCGCCATGCCGTTCACGCTCGTCCTCGGCTGGTGGCTCGTGCAGCCGGGGCTCGAGCGGCGGGCCCGCCAGGCCACGCTCGTCCTGCTGGCGCTGTTCGGGCTGGTGCTCGTGTTCGCCTACCCGCTGGCCGCGCCGATCCCGGCGATCCCGATCGTCGCCTTCCTGTGGATCGCGCGGCGGCGGCGGATCGCCGCGGGCGAGCAGGTCTTCCACCTGAGCGATCTCTATCGCGGCCGGCGAAGCCTGATCTGGATCGTTCCGCTTTTCGCGCTGCTCGTGATTCCAGCGATCGGCGTCTACGAGAAGGCCGGGAGCGCCGCCCACGTGCTCCTGCCCGGGCACTCGCTTCAGGGCTGGGACGGGGACCTCGGCCGGTTCCTGCCCCTGAACCACTTCTTCTCGCTACCCAACGACTGGATCGGCACCGTGCTGTTTGTCGGGATCCTGCTCCTCGCGGCGCTCGCGCTGCGCGCCGCCGACCGGGCCTTGGCCTGGGGCCTCGGCATCCTGATGGTGCTCGGCCTGCTGCTTGGCATCTACTTCCGACAGCGCGCCTTCGGCTGGTATTTCGAGTTCAAGCTGCTGGCCTTCATCGGACCGCTGCTGCTGTTGCTGGCCGCCGTCGGGGCCGGTGGGCTTCGACGCTGGGCGGTTCCCTGTCTGGCAGCGCTCGTCGGGCTGTCGGCGGGCGCGGTCGTGGCCGAGCTCGACGCCACCGGCTACCAGCTGCCGTCCGCGACGATCGCCCTGAGATCGTGGGCGAGCGCACTGCCGCCCGGCGCGTCGGTCCGCCTCGACATGTGGCCCCCGAACCAGCTCTGGGCCGCCTACTTCCTCGCCGCTCGGCCGCTGTGCTCGCAGACGCCACTGCTCGGCACCGACTACCCGCACGTCCCGATCTCACGGAAGGCCGGCTACATCATCACGACGCTCGACCGGGCCCGTCCGGCCGACGCGATCGGGCCGCCCCTGCGGGCCAACGCCGGCTACCGCCTGTACCGGGAGAACCCGTCGGTGCCCGGCCCGTCGCTCTGTTCGCAACGCCGCCAGGACCGGATCTACTCCGGTCCTGGCCACGCGCAGCTCTAGCTAGTCCCCGGGGTGCAGTGGCGGCAGGGCGAGCGCATGGGCGCTCGCTCCCTCCTCGCCGATCGGGATCGTGCCCTCGAGGTTGATCAGCCGGTAGCCGACTGCGGACATCAGCTCGACGAACTCGCGATGGGTGTCGTGGAGCTCGCAGACGATGGCCGGCCGATGTGAGGCGATCGTCTCGCGCATTCCCTCGAGCACGGCGATCTCCGCCCCCTCGACGTCGATTTTCACCAGCGTCGGGGGCGGCAGCTCGCCCGCACGCACGAGATCGTCGATCGCGATCAGCTCCACGTCGATCACCTGCTCGGTGTTGGGGTGCTCCCCGTAGTCCTCGAGCTTGGACCAGCTCTGGTCGTCGACAACCTGCAGGCGCCCCCGCCCGGCGTGCGAGGAGACCGCCTTGGCGATCACGGTGATGTTGGGGATCGCGTTCAGCCCGGCGTTGTGCCGGATCGCTTCGGCGTTCTCCGGCGCCGCCTCGAAGGCGTAGACACGGCCCTCGTCGATCCCGGCCAGATGGGCGCCGAGCATCGAGAAGAAGCCGAGGTTGGCGCCGATGTCGTAGAACACGTCTCCCCGCCCCAGGTGCCTGACCATCGCCTCCTGCACAGAGCTCTCGAGGTTGCCGAAGGCGATCGAGCCGATATGGGCATGGGAGATCGGCAGGTAGCGCATGTCGAGGACGAGGCCCCCGCCGTGCCCCTGGGGCACGTGGAGCAGACCCCGCTCGAGCCAGCGGATACCACCGCGCAGGGCGAGCGAGGCGGGGTCTCCGTGCGTCATCGCGCGTGCCCGCAGCTCGCGCAGGTGGGGGTGGCCGTAGCGAATCAGGCGCCGCACGAGCATTGAGCGGTTCAGGCCGAGCCCGCTGACCGCGGTTCTGGCGCGATCGGAAACGCTCATGAAGCGGCGACCCTCGTCAGCGTCTCGCGCAGCAGTCCGGCCGTGCGGTCGTATCCGTACCGCTCGAGACGGCGCTCGCCCCGGCGGTACAGCTCCGCCCGTAGCTCCGAGTCCCCGACCACGATCCTCAGCAGCTCGGCCACGATCTCGAGGTTGTCCTTGGGGCCGAGCAGCATGCCCGCGTCGCCGACCACCTCGCCGATCGCTCCCACGTCACGCGCGATCACCGGAACGCCGTAGTGGAAGGCCTCGAGCAGCGGAATGCAGAAGCCCTCGTGCTCGGACAGGCACAGGAACGCGTCCGCCGTCCGGTAGCGCTCGGCGAGCTCCTCGGGGCTGATTCCGTGCTCGAAGCTGACGGCCCCGGGCGCGAGCTGCTGCGCCAGCTCGCGAAGCTGCTCGCCGAACGCCGGTGAGAGCGGGACCCCGACGAGGACGAGCCTGGCGTCCGGGCGCGAGCGGCGGTACTTGGCGAAGGCGCGAATGACCAGGTCCTGACGCTTGTGGGGGACCATCCGGCCGACGAACAGGACCGTCGGCGGGCCGGCCGCACGCGATGCGTCCGGGAGCTCGCTGCGATCAAACAGGATCGGGATCACCTCGGCCTCGCGGCGGGTGAGCTCCCGCAGCTCACAGGCGTTGTACTCGGAGACCGCGGCCAGCTCTTCGAAGCCGGCGCCGAGCTCGCCGAGCTGCGCCCGGGCCAGCTCGCAGCGAACGCCCTCCACTGGCTCGTGCGCCCAGAAATACCGCGCCGGGGTCACGTTGTGCGAGATCAGGAGGCTCCGCCGGCGGGGCTCGAACAGGCGCTCAAGGCCGCGAGCATAGCCCGAGTAGTGCAGCAGCAGCACCTCTCCGTCGGCGGGTTCGAGCTCGTACAGGTGCCGCATCAGGTGCCGCGGCATGCCCGGAGCAATCACCGCCGAGTAGTCCTCGCCGCCCCAGCCCCATTCGGAGAACAACTTCCGGCACGCGAGCGCCTGGTTCGTCACCGCGTCCACAGGGCCCGCGGCGCACAGCACCTGGGTGACCTTCATCGCGGCGGCTGCTTGCTGCCGGCGTCGCGCTCGTCTGCGGCCTCCTCGAGGGCCTGCACCCGCTCCTCGAGCCGCATTACGTGGGCGGCCACCTGGGCGTTGAACCGGCTCTGCTGGGCGGTCATCTGACCGAGATACTGCTGCAGCATCCGGATCAGCAGCCGCTTGATCGCCGTGATCGGCCGGCCCAGGCGCCGGGTCGAGTAGACCTCCGCCTGCTCCGGTTCGATGATCGCCCACTCGGCCAGTCGCCGGGCGCTGGCCGAGGGGTCCTCGAGGCTCCACGGGGCGACGTCGTGCTCCGGCTCGGCCGGGGCCGCGCGACGGGCGGCCTCGAGTGCCTGCTCGGGGTCCTTCATCGCCGCAGCTCCGCCGAGGCGCCGGAGAAGCTCCAGGTGCCGCGAAGGTCGGCGATCCCCTCGGCGTCCTCGGCTCCGGCCACGCTGAAGCTGAGCAGCCGGTCGATGCCCGGCGCGGTGTCGCCCGGCTCGTGGATGCCGATCGCCAGGTCGTAGTCGCCACCGAGCAGCGTCAGCCGTGGGATCTCGAGCACCAGCGCACCGCCGCCTCTACTGGTGGCGACCGGGACGCGCGAGAGGAACACGGAGTTGCCGAACGCCTGGCGGAATTCGATCACGACCGTGATGTCGGGGGCGCCGGGCTTGGCCTCGAGATCGAGCGCTAGGCGCATCTGATCGCCAGTTTCGAACACCTGGAGCGGATGGCCGTCGGCGTCCTGCAGCGACGCCTCGCGGAGCGTGACGGCCCCGTCCCGGGCCTGACGCGCGGCCGCCTGCTCGGCGTCCTCGATCCCCAGCATGCGGTGATAGAAGTCGAGGCCCTCGGCCGTCGGTCCATCGAACACGACCCGGCCCGCGTCCAGGACCACGATTCGGCGACAGACCTGCTTGATCGTCCCCGGTGCGTGCGATACGAGCACGACCGTCGTCCCCTGCTCGATCCGAGAGAGGATGTGGCGAAGGCATTTCCGCTGAAACGCCTCATCGCCCACGGCCAGCACCTCGTCGATCAGGAGCACGTCAGCTTCCAGGTGCGCCGCGATCGAGAACCCCAGCCTGACGAGCATGCCCGACGAATAGGTCTTGACCGGAGCATCGATGAAGTGCCCGAGCTCCGAGAAGGCGATGATGTCGTCGATCCGCGCATCAACCTCCTCGCGGGACATCCCGTGCAGCGCCGCGCCGAGGCGGATGTTCTCCCGGCCGGTGAACTCGCGGCCGAAGCCGGCGCCGAGGTCGATCAGCGTCCCCAGCCGGCCCCCGCATCCGGCGAACCCGCGGTTCAGCGGGATCACGCCGGCCAGAACGCGCAGCGTCGAGGTCTTGCCGGCACCGTTGCGGCCGACGATCCCCAGCGTCTCGCCGGGGGCGACGCGGAGCGAGACGCCGGCCAGGGCCTGCGTCGGCGGCAGCTCGGTGCGCCCGGCCGAGCCGACAGACGTGAACAGCTCCTTGAGCGTCCGCCCGCGGTCCACGCGCGGCGAGAACGAGCGCCACGCGTCGTCGAGGACGATCTCGCCGGCGGCGAGCTCCCGGTTCACAGGACCACCGCCAGCTCGCCCTCGTTGCGACGGAACACGAGCCACCCGCAGAGAATCGCCACAGCGCCCGCCACCACGACGTACAGCAGGACAGCACCCGAGGGCGCCCGCCCGTAATAGAGCACGCTCTGCATGGCCTCGATGAACGGAGCGATGGGGTTGGCCCACCGCAACAGCGACTCGAGCCACTGGTGCGAGGCGAACCCGGGCAGCGATTGAAGCTGGAACAGCACGCCCGAGATGAAGAACCACGGGAGCAGGGCGGCGGTCAGGATCGGCTGGACGTCGCGAAAGTACGCGTGGGCAGTGGCAGCAATCAGCGATAACCCGAGCGTGAGCGCGAACAGGCACACGATCACGAGCGGCAGCAGCAGCAGCGCGGCGCTGGCGGATCCGCGCACGGCGAGCGCCACCGGCACGAGCACGACGAACATTGCGAAGAAGGGCACGAGCTGCACCGCGACCGCGGCGGTGGGAATCGTCTGGCGCGGGAAGCGGACCTTCGAGACCAGCGCCGATTGCTCGACGAGGGAGGTCGAGGCCGCCGTCAGCGACTGGGCGAAGAACAGCCACACCACGAGGCCCGCGAGGATGAAGATCGGGTAGTCCGCGTAGTTGACCGCCTTCAGCACCGGCCCCAGCATCACGCCGTAGACGACCATCAGCACCAGCGGGTTGACGAGGTACCACAGGACGCCGAGCGCGGAGCCCTTGTACTTCTGGCGCAGCTCGCGCCGAACCAGCTGCGAGAACAGATACCTGTAACGGCGCATCTGCCCGAGGATTATGGCTTGGCCAGCGCCAGGCAAACGGAGGTGAAGACCGAGCGGCCGATCTGCATCAGCAGCAACGGATAGCGGTTGCCGGTGCTCGAGCGCAGGGTTCCGTTGCTCTGCGGCGTCGTCGTGTTCTGCCATGTCTCCGGGTATAGCGTGAGGTCGAGCGGCTGCATCGGCTCCAGGCCGGACGGTCCGATGATCAGGCGGTCGAGCTCGTCGGGGGTGAGCACTTCGCGCAGCGCGCCGCGCCGCCGCAGCTGGGCGAAACGGTGCAGGCGCACCGCGCATTCGGTCACGATCACGGCGTGGCCGCCCGGCCGCAGTACGCGGCCGATCTCAGCCGCCGCGCGGGCGATGTCCCCGCCCGAGCCGAAGTGCTCAATCGAGGACACGGTGAAGACGGCATCGAAGCTCGCGTCTGGGAAGGCGAGGCAGCGTCCATCCATGTGCAGGACCTCGAGGCGTTCCGGCCGCCACGCGTAGGCGGGCGCGTGGGCCGCTGGATCGGTGAGCATCGAGGAGCTGGCCTCGCGTTCGGCGAACCGGCCCGCGCCGTAGATGTCGGTCGCCACCACCGTTCCAACGTGGTTGGTCAGCCAGAACAGCACGCGCTCGTCGCCGGCGCCCACCGAGAGCACACGCGAGCGGCCGTCGAGGTGGCCGGTGTCCGCGAGGAACAGCATCACCATCGCGAACTCCCACACCTTGCGCTCGACGTGCGTGCGAGCGTCGCGCTCGGGCACGAGCGAGGTGATTGCCTCGAGCACTGCCGGGTCGTCAAAGTCCCGCAGGTCGCAGAGCTTCGCGTACTGCCGCGTGAGCGTCATCGCGTCTCGAGCAGCAGCGTGACCGGCCCGTCGTTCGTGAGCTCGATCTGCATGTGCGCGCCGAACACGCCCCGCCGCGCACTGAGACGCTCGCAGAAGCGCTCGTACAGGGGCTCCGCGTGTTCGGGCCCAGCGGCCGCGATGTAGCTGGGGCGGTTGCCCTTGCGAGCGTCACCGTAGAGCGTGAACTGGCTCACGCACAGCACCTCGCGCTTGCCGAGCGGCTCGTTCATCCGGCCCCCGCCGTCGGGGAAGATCCGCAGCGCGCGCACCTTGTCGGCGAGCCAGTCGGCCTCGGCGTCGGTGTCGGCATGGCTCACCCCGACGAGCACCAGCAGGCCCTCGCCGATCTCGGAGATGACGCGGCCCTCGACCGCAACCGATGCTCGGCTGACGCGCTGTACGAGCGCCCGCATCTAGTGGGCTCCGCCGAAACGTTTCCCGGGAAATGGCGAGACCCGGGGGTCCACTACACGTCCCGGAGCTCGGCCGCCGAGCGCTCTGGCGGAACGATGTTGAGGTGGATGCCGGCCCCGAGCTCGAGCCCAGCCAGGTGCGTGAGCCGCGGGATGATGTCGATCCGCCAGCAGAAGTACTCGGCCCCGTCCGGCGCCGTGCGCACCCACAGGTTGAGCGGCGGGTGGGCGCCGAGGCGGCGCTGCAGGCGGCCGAGCGCGTCGTGGAGCAGCCCGGCGCCGACCGGGCCGTCGTCCTCGAAGCGCATCCGCGGCGTCCGCGGCGCGATCATCAGCTGGAACGGGACCCGCGCTCCGTAGGGCGCCATCAGCACGGCCTCGTCGTCGATCGCGACGATCCGCTCGCGCTGGCGCACCTCCTCCTGGACGAGGTCGGCCAGCAGGTTGCCGCCCATCGTCCTCGTCGCGTACGCGCCGAAGCGCTCGCGCTCGCGGGCGATGTCGGCCGGCACGAAGTCGAGCGCGTAGAGCTGGCTGTGGGTGTGGGGAAGCGATGCCCCGGCCTCCCTGCGCTCGTTGACGATCACGTGGACGTAGGCCGATTCGCGGTGGGCACGCATCCGCTCGCGCCACGCGTCCATCGCGGTCTGCACCTCGGCCGGCTCGAGCTGCGCGAGTGAGATCACCGGCCGAGGGGAATTTATGATCACCTCGTGCGCGCCGCGCGCGGGCTCGGCCCAGAACAGGTCGGGGTTCGGGCTCGGCTCGGGCCCCGGGTCAGGGTCGGTGCTCAGCGCGGGGTACAGGTTCGGCACCACGCGCACGAGCCAGCCGGGCGAATCCGGCTCGCCGCCGTCCGGCCGGACAGCGTAGATCTCCGGAGGCGTCTGATCCTCGTGCCCCTCCGCGAACGGATCGGTGGCGGGATCGATCTCGGGCGCCGCCGTGACGCTCACCTCGCCGCCGGGACGTCCCGCTCGTGCGCCCGCGACAATCGCCCGCCGCCCGCTCAGGGGGTCGATCCGCAGCTCAGGCATCGAGCGACGTCAGAGTTGCTTCTCCATCGCGATGTGCTGGATGTTCGCCTCGGTGAACGCGCGGCCACGGGGCCTGTAGCCGGCTCGCTCGTACAGCTCCTGGGCGTAGGTCTGGGCGTGCAGCACGATCCGGCGACCGCCGGCGGCGCGCGTCTCGTCGTCCGCGAGCTCGAGCAGCGCGGTTGCGATCCCACGCCGGCGGGCGGCGGGCTGGACCGCTAGGCGGCTGAACTGCGCCGTGGAGCCGACGAGCAGCACGCGGCACGTGCCCAGCACCTGCCCGCCGGACATCGCCACCAGGTGGATGCCCTCGTGGTCGCGGCCGTCGAGCTCCTCGTGCTCCGGCACGCCCTGCTCCACGCAAAAGACGGCATGCCGGAGCGCGAGCGCCTGGGCCATCTCGTCCCGATCTCGCGCGCGGCGCACCTCGTAGGTGGCGATGCCCGTCATTGCCTGGCCGGGCCTCTGGTCATCCGAGGGCGTAGCGGCGGATGTCGTGCTCGAGCTCGCTCGCACTCAGGTACGGACCGGCGTGGTCGAAGACGACCTTGCCCTGGCGATCGAAGTACACGGTCTGGGGGTAATAGGTCGCGGCCTGGATCGAGCGCGCGATGCTCTCGCCCGGATCGACGTAGCTCGGGTAGGTGACCGGGAAGCGCTTGAGGAACGCCTCGGCAGACTGGTTGTGATCCTTGCCATCGACGCCCACGAACGCGACCCTGCGCCCGAACAGCACCGAGGCCTGCTGGTAGGCCGGGAACTCGCTCTGGCACGGGCCACACCACGATGCCCACTTGTTCACAACCACCGGGTACCCACGGAGCCCGGCCAGCCGCGCCTTGAACGCGCTCGGCCCTCCAGCGAGGAGTTGGTTGGCCTGCGCGTGGAGCGATGCCAGCGGCGCGGGTGAGCCCTTGAACGCAGTCGAGACATTGTGCGTGGACGGCGCCGCGCTCTTGGGCTGCTGGGCCCCACAGCCCGACAGCAATCCGAGGATCAAGATCGAGACAGCAAGCACCTGACGTGAGCGCACGTCGACAGCTTGCCACACGGCGCGCCGGGCTCGGAATCTCGATCTGCTTAAATAAACGCTATCCTCTAGCCAGACCGGCGAGGGGGCACCGCTTCTGAGGGACCTCGCCGCACTCGGCGTTGCCGAGACTGCCTGAGCCGCAACGATCTATAGCCGCGGCCCGGACCATTCGAGACGCAGCTTCTAATTCCCATGGGTGATACCACCCCCTTTCCGAGTCCTGCCGCGATCGCGCGTGCAGAGTTATTCACGCGCGAGCGCTATGTCTACGAGGGCGAGACCCTCGAGGACGCCCTTGCCTTGGGGTCCGCGCGACGCCGAGCGCTCGACGCTGCGCTGGCCGAGCAGGATGCCGGCGCGACCCAGCCCTCGATCGACTGGCGGCGCCAGTTCTCGCTGCTGCTCGGCCTCGAGCGCCTGCTCTCCGAGGAGGAGCCGCATCTGGTCGACGGGACGGTCCTTTCGGCCCACCAGGTCGACGCGCTGTCCGGCACGCTGACGGCTCTGATCGCCGAGGCACAGCGCAACGGCAACGGCGCGAACGGCAATGGCGCGAACGGCAACGCCGCGAACGGCAACGCCGCCGCGGTCGGCGCCGAGCCGGCGCAGCTCGCCTCGGCGGCGATCCCGGGCGAGGAGGACGTCGAGCTTGAGTTCGACGAGGAGGATGAGGAGCCCGAGGACGAGGAACCACAGGACTGGCAGGACGACGCCGACGAGGAGGAGGACGACGACGACCAGCTACCCGAGCAGCCCGAGGATCCCAACGCCGACCGGCGATTCTGGTTCGAGCACGCGACGGGCGCCGGCAAGACGGTGGCGGCACTTGGCTTCGTCGAGGCGTCCCGCACCGGCGGCATCCTGATCCTCACCCACCGCCGCAACCTCGTCGACCAGTTCCACGGCGAGCTGCGCGACCGTGGCTACCGCGACCGGATCTCGGCCGCGCTGCTGAACGGACACGACGCCGCCAACGGGCCGGTGACGGTCGAGACCTATCAATGGTTCGTCCGCAACGCGGGGAAGATCTCCGACGCCTACACGATCGTCATCTGCGACGAGGCGCACACGGCGCTGGGCGAGAAGACGTCCGCCTCGATCCGCGCTTGGACCGGCCCGATCTTCATCGGCATGACGGCCACGGGCGCGCTGATCGCGCGGCATGTGACCGATCTGTTCCCGACGCAGACGTCGCGCTTCGACCTCGCTCAGGCCGCCCGGCGCGGCGTGATCGCGCCGCTGCGCTGCATTCGGATCCCACCCGGACCCGGCGTGCGGACGATCGCCAAGGTGCCGCTGCGCCGCGGCGAGGTGGACACCGAATTCGACCAGGAGATGCTGGCCGAGCTGCTGGACCAGACGCCGTTCAACATGGCGATCGCCGACCTGTACAAGACCCGCTTCAACGGCGTGCCGGGCGTCGTGTACGCAGCCGGCGTGCGCCACGCCTACAACGTCGCCCAGGCGTTCCGCGAGCTGGGGATGAAGGCCCAGGGCGTCTCGGGTGAGACGCCCAAGCGCCAGCTGGCCCGGATCCTGGCCGACTACGAGTCCGGGAAGATCGACGTGCTGGTCAACGCGCAGCTGCTGGCCGAGGGCTGGAACAGCCCGCGGGCGACGATCTGCATGCACCTCGCACCGACCGCTTCCAAGCGCATCTACCAGCAGCGTGTCGGCCGTGTGACCCGGCGCCATCCGGGCAAGGAGGCCGGCATCGTCGTCGACTTCGTCCACCCCGCGACCAAGCACGATGACCCGGTCGTGACGCTGCACTCGCTGCTCGACCGCGACGTCTATCGCGGCGGCGCGATCGTCGTCGGGCCGGTGCGGCGCGGCCGCGGACGCCGGGTACGAGTGGAGCGGCGCGTGCTTCCGGTGACGCCCGATCCCGAGCGGCGGGCCGAGGTCTTCGAGCGCGAGCTCTGGCGGATCGCCGTCGAGCACCTTGACTACGGCGAGCAGCACGTGTGGGCGGCCCTCGCCGGCGCCCGCGTGGCCCCCAACGGCTGGCGGCGCGCGAAGGCGATGCTGCACTTCGACCGGGGCGGCGAGCTCAAGCGCCGCTTCCTGCTCACGGCCGTCCAGCGCAACCGCAATTCACAGCTGCGCCTGCGAGCGCTGCAGGAGATCGCCGCCTCGCGCGACGCCGAGGCGTTCGACACCGCGATCGACATCATGGCCGGCTGGCCGCGAGACGAGCGCCGCGAGGGCGTGAAGATCATGCTCCAGGCGCTGGCCGAGCGCCGCATCGGCCGCCGCGACCAGGCCAACGCCTGGATCTGGCGGATGGCCGAGTACACGCGCGAGGTGCACGAGGAGTACGCGGTCCAGCGCTGGCCCGAGACCAAGCGGCTGCTGGGTCTGCTCGTCAACTCGAGCGGGTCGGCGCATGCGCGCAACGCGCGCCGGCTCGTGCACGCCGCCCGTAAGGAGGACCGCCGCCTGTCCGCCGCCCTGCTCGCCGCGGCGCTCGCGCACACCCCCGAGGCCGAGGAGGCCCTGCGCGGCGCGAGGACGCGGATGGCCCGCAAACCGGCCGCCCTGGCCCGCGAGCTGCTGCGCAACTTCCCCAAGGGCCGGCGGGGCAAGAGCCGCCGCCGGCGCAAGTCCAGCGGTGGCGGATCGGGGGCGCAGGTCGCGCGGGCGTCGGTGAACGGCGCCGTCGTGGAGGACGAGGAGGTGGTCGGATCCGAGGAGGATCTGGCTGAGGAGGAAGCCGGCGTCGAGCCCGAGGATCCGGACGACCCGGATGATCCGGACGACTCGGATGATCCGGACGACTCGGATGATCCGGACGACTCGGATGATCCGGATGACTCGGATCGACTCGGATGACGCGGATTTCGAGGACGCCCCCGAGCGCGACACCGAGGCCGCGGCTTAGGTTCGGGTCGCGGCGCGCGGCGGGCGGCGGCGGGCCGCGGTGGCGGGCGGCGGTTGCGGATCTCCCCAGAAAAACGCAACAAACTCGACCCGCGCTCGCGAGATCGGCTCGAAACTCCCTCTCCTGGGGACTTTTCCGCCTCCCTCGCTTCGGCCGGGCTAATTTGTTGCGTTAATCCTTGACCGGTTGGCTGAAGTTCGGGGTGTGGGGTCGGCGCGATGGTCGGGAGGCGCCAGTAACCTCGAAAACTCGGTCTGGCGGGGCCGACGGTCGAGGTTAAGTCTGCTGAGCGGACTTAACCGTGCATCCTCGCGCTCGCGGTGCCTTGGTTCCGAGGTTATTGGCCCCGCGCCCCGCGCGCCCGCCGGCCCCCGGCCGCCCGCCCCCGGCCCCGCCCGCGCCCGCCGGCCGCCGGCCCCCGGCCCCGCGCCCGCCGGCTCCGATGCCCACCGGCGCCACCAGACAACCGCAAACCCCCGGCCCCGCGCCCAATTTGTGACGTATTTCCGCCTCCAACCGCCGGATCGGCTGATTCGCTTACCGGTCCGTAAACAACGGTGTGGAGACTGACGCCGCACCGGAGCGCATTCTGCGCACAATCCAAGAGAGAGGACCGCTGAACATGTCCCGCATTCGCAGGGTCGCCCCGCTGGCGGCGCTCGTTGCGCTGGCGGCGTTCGCCGCATCCAGCCTGGCCGCGACCTCCCACGCGAGGTTCTGGCAGAACAAGTCCAAGTCGGTCGTGTGCGGCTTGAAGATCCACGCGCCGAAGAAACCGGCCACGCTCGTCATCTGCAGCGCGAAGGGCATCCCGAAGGGCAAGAAGGGCATCGGTGACCCGTTCGTCCAGATCGGGAAGAGCGGCAAGGCTCAGCTGATCCTGCAGAGCCAGAGCCCGTTCGAGGGCAAGACCCCGACGACGCTGCGCAAGGGCTCGCGGTGGACGTCGCTCGGCGTGACCTGCACCGTGGCGGCGAAAACCGTGACGTGCAAGAACTCCTCCAAGCACGGGTTCACGATCGGTAACGGCAAGTACAAGTCGTTCTGATTCAGAGCGAGAGGTGAACCTCGCCGGCCTCGAGCGCCACCTGGCCACTCGAGGTCCGGATGAGAAGGCGGCCGGCGTCGTCGATGCCGGCCGCCTCGCCCTCTCCTCCATTCCACCGGACGTGCCGCCCGAGCAGGGCGTCGAGCTCACGGACGGCATCGAGGACCGGCGACTCGCCGGCCGCGGTCCACCACTCAAGTGCGCCCAGCAGACGCTCGAGCACCGGCTCGATATCCCCCGGCTCGAGCCCCAGCGTCGCCGCGGTGTCTCGCAGCTCCGGCGGAAAGTCGGTCGGCCGCAGCGACACGTTGAGACCGATCCCGACCACCGCCCAGCGCTCCTGCGGCCGCCCCTCGACCAGAATCCCCGCGACCTTGCGCCCGGCCAGCCACACGTCGTTCGGCCACTTCACGGCCGCCTCCGCGCCCGCCAACTCGGCCACCGCGACCCCGGCCGCGAGTGGCAGCAACCGCGGCGGATCGCGGATGACGATCGAGCACAGGAGCGCCCTCCCGGCTGGCGCGACCCAGGCTCTGCCCTGCCGTCCACGCCCCGCCGTCTGCTCCGAGGCGGTCACGACCGTGCCGTGCGGCGCACCGCGTCCGGCCAGCTCGCGGGCGCGGGCGTTGGTCGAGTCCGTCACGCGGAAATGAACCCGCGGGGCTCCGAGCGTCACGTAGCCCGGATCCGCAGCTCGGCATCGACCTGGACTCCGAGCCGGTCCGCCGCGCTCCCGTGGCTCACTGCGAGCGCCAGGCGGCGGTCGGCATCCTCATAGACCAGCAGCTGATCGGTATCCACGTCCGCGAACGTCCGCGCGTACTGCGCCTCACGCGGCCCGCCGCCCGCGATCACCAGCTCGACCCGCTGGCCGAGCTTCAGCCCTGATCCGGCGAGATCCTCATGACCGACGTCGAGCTGGACGTTCCCGAAACGGTCGATGTAGGTGGCATGGGCGACGAGCGCGTCCCCGTCCCGGCGCGGACGTGGCAGCTCGAGCGCGACCAGCGTCGCTGGGTCGCACGGGGCGCCGGCATCTCCGAGCTGCGCGCCGGCAGCGAGCTGGGCGGCCACGGGAGCGAAGATGTCGCGGCCGTGGAAGGTCGCGGAGACGGGCTCGAGACGGAACTGCGAGGTCGCGATCTCGACGGCCTCGATCACCCCGCCGAGGCGCTCCGCGGCGAGCGAGAGCAGGCCGTTGTCCGGCCCCACGAGCAGGCGCTCGTCGGCCACGCGTAGCGCGACGGCGCGCCGCTGTGCCCCCACGTCCGGATCGACGACCCCGAGGTGGACTCCAACCGGCGTGTACGGCAGCGCGCCGGCGAGCACGATCGCCCCGGTGCGAACGTCGTGGCGCGGGATTCCGTGGGTGATGTCGATCACCCGCGCCTGCGGGCAGATGGTCGCGAACACACCGTGGCAGATGCCGACGAAGGCGTCCTCGAGGCCGTAGTCGGACAGGAAGGTGATGACGGGGGCGCGCATCGGTCGCGGAGCGCGACATTACGCCTCTGCGGCCGGCTTCGACCACCGCCCCACCACTTGACAGCGCAACAACCTCCGCGTAGCGTCGGCCCGCCCGTCAGCGAGGCCCGAGCGCGCGATGCAGATCGGTAACCAGGGGAATCCAGTCACCCACATCAGCCAGGCTTACCCCGAGCGGGTCGAGGTCAGAGGACGCGATCTGACGAGCGAGCTGATGGGCCGGCTCAGCTTCACCGAGTACTTCCATCTGCTGCTTACCGGGCGCGAGCCGACCGAGGACCAACGCTTCTTCCTCGACACCCTGCTGATCGCGATCGCCGAGCACGGGATGATGCCCACCAACGTCGCCGCTCGGATGACGCTGGACGCCGACCCGGGCTCGCTTCAGGGCGCCGTGGCCGCGGGGATCCTGGGCTGCGGCCCGGTGATCCTCGGCACGGCCGAGCTGTGCGCAGCGCTGCTCGAGCGGATGCGCTGCACCGACCTGCCGCCTGAGCGCGCCGCGCGCGAGGCGGCGGCGGCGGTCCACGTCGCCGGGGAGCGGCTGGCGGGCTTCGGCCATCCCGTTCACCGCCCCGTCGACCCGCGCGCCGAGCGAATCCTCGAGCTCGCCGACGAGCGCGGCGTCAGCGGCCCGCACGTGGAGCTCGCGCGGGCGCTGCGCGACGCGGCCGCCGAGGAATGGGGCCGACCGCTGACGATGAACGTCTCGATGCCGATCGCCGCGGTGATGCTCGACCTCGGCTTCGCGCCTTCCGCCGTGAAGGCGGTCCCAATCCTGGCCCGCACGGCCGGACTGCTGGCGCACCTGGCCGAGGAGCAGGAGCATCAGCTCGGGTTCCTGATGGCCTCGCACGCGGAGGAGGCGATCCGCTACGAGCGCGGCGACTGAGATCGAGACTCTCGCCTGGGCCGAGCAGCTCGAGCTCGACGACCGTCAATACCGGGCCCAGCTCGAGTACCTGCTCGAGCGCTCGCCCTTCTACCGTGACAGGCTGGATGTCGCCTCAGCGGCCGAGGCCGGCGGCCTCGCAGACATCGCTCAGCTGCCCCTGACCGAGAAGCAGGAGCTCAGGGAAACGTGCAGTGCCGAGAATCCGTTCGGCGCGCACCTGTGCGCGGCCGCCAACGAGATCGTCCGCATCTATTCGACCAGCGGCACCACCGGGGTGCCGAGCTACATCCCGCTCACGGCCACCGATCTCGAGAACTGGGTGGCCGGCTCGGCGCGCAGCTACGCGGCCTCGGGAGTGCGGTCGGGCCAGCGGATCGTCTCGACCTACAACGCCGGCCCGTTCGCGGCCGGGGCCGCGCTGGCGTCGTTCGACCGCATCGGCCTGTGCCACGTCCCGGTCGGGACGGGGAACACCGAGAGGCTGATGCTCGGGATCGAGCGGCTGCGGCCCGAGGCGGTCGTGCTGACGCCCTCCTACGCGGCGCACGCGATCGAGTGGGCGCGCGAGCGCGGGATCGACCTGGCCGGCTCGAGTATCGAGCGGGTGCTGGTGGCCGGCGAGCCCGGCGGCGGCGAGCCCGCCTTCCGCGCCGCGCTCGAGGAGGGTTGGGGTGCGCGCGTCACCGAGGCGATGGGAATCGGCGACATCGGCGTCTCGCTGTGGGGCGAGTGCGAGGAGCAGGACGGGATGCACCTCGGCGCCCGCGGGTTCGTCGCTCCCGAGCTGATCGAACCCGGGAGCGGGCGGGCGATCGCGCTCGAGGACGGCGCGCACGGCGAGCTCGTCCTCACGCACCTCCGGCACCGGGCGGCGCCGCTGCTGCGGTTCCGCACCCGCGATCACGTCGAGATCAGGATGACCCCGTGCCCGTGCGGCAGAACCGGGCCGCGGATTCGCTGCCTCGGACGCACCGACGACATGCTGATCGTGCGCGGGGTGAACGTGTTCCCATCCGCGGTGCGAGAGGTCGTGAGCGCCTTCGCCCCCGAGGTCAGCGGCCACATCCTGCTCAGGCCGCAGGCGCCCGGGGTCAAGCAGGACCCCCCGCTGCCGGTCACCGTCGAGCTTTCGCGCGGGCGAAACCCGGACTCGGCGCTCGCGCGGGCCATCGGGGATCGGTTGCGAAGCGTCCTGGTCGTGCAGACCGAGGTCGACCTCGTACGGTGGGGCACGCTGGGTCGCAGCGAATACAAGTCAAAGCTCGTCGAGAGGTAAGGCCGTGAGGAAACTCCAAGTCCAAGGTGTCCACCACATCACGCTCGTCGGCGCCGACCGCCAGACGTCGATCGACTTCTGGGAGGGCACGCTCGGAATGCCGTTCGTGTTCGAGCAGCCGAACCTCGACAACGCGGCCGACAGCCACCTGTACTTCGATCCCGGCGATGGGCGCCTGATCACGATCTTCACCAACGAGGAGCGGGCAATCGAGCCCGAGCGCACCTCGACAGAGGTCGGCACCGTTCACCACATTGCGTTCTCCGTCTCTCAGGCGACGTTCTGGCAGACCGTCGAGCGTTTGGACGAGCGCGGCATCCGGCACACCGGGGTCAAGGACCGCGGTTTCATGGACTCGATCTACTTCGAGGACCCGCTCGGCCTGCTGATCGAGCTCGCGTCGTACCGGTTTGAGCCGCCGTATGGCTACACGCACGCGGACGTGCTGCTCGAGGCGCACAAGATCCGGGTTTCGCGGGGCGATCACAACATCGCGCCGATCCACCTGGCCGATGCGATCGAGACGCTGGTCGCGCGTAACCGGTCCACGCTCTCGGACGACCGTTCCCCGAAGAACCCCTACCCGCAAATGCAGCGACCTTAGGAGCGAGTCACATGACTGCAAACACGATCAGCATCCTCAAGCCGAGCGTCAACAACCTGACCGCTCGGGTGTTCGTCAGGGCCGCCGGCCTCGAGTTCGAGGAGGTCGACGTATGGGGCAAGAAGAGCACGCCCGAGTTCCTGTCCAAGGATCCGGCTGACCTGACGCCGCTGCTCGAGGAGACCGGACTGCCCAACGGCTCACTCTGGGAGAGCTGCGCGATCATGCAGTACCTCTGCAACAAGCACGGTCTCGACCAGCTCTACCCCACAGATCCCGCGGACCGGGCGATGGTCGACAGCGCGATGTTCTACCTGATCGGAACGCTCTATCCGGTGCTCGCGCGCGCCACCTACGCCGTTCTCGGCTTCCCGCAGTACGCCGGCGAGGTCGGGTCGTCGGGCGCGAGCGACGAGCTGAAGGCGCAGGCGGTGCAGGACGCCACCGACGCGATCGCCCAGCCGCTCGAGGCGTACCACAGCTTCTTCCTCAAGGACCGGCGGTTCATCGGCGGCAACTCACCCTCGATCGCGGACATCCGCCTGGCCGCATCGCTCGAGTTCCTGCGTGCGATCGACTACGAGTTCCCGGGCTGGGCCGAGCAGTACATGGCCGACGTGGAGGAGGCGCTCGGGGACGCATACTCCGAGCCCGCCGCCGACGTCCGCGGCTTCATCGCCTCGGTCAAGGCGCCAGCGTGAGCGCAGTCAGGCCTGGAGGCCCTCGACGACGACCACAAACATGTCTTGGAGCGCCTGGTCATCGATACCGAAGCTGCCCTCGGCCGGGTTGAAGGCACCGGCGATGTGCGGTGGCGCGCCGGGCGCGTCCGCGGCTGGACCGCCGGGTCCGAAACCCCGCGTCATCACCTCGATTGCGAGGTCCTTCAGCGGGAGGGCCTCGATGCGGGCGAGCTCAGCGCGGAGCTTCTCGTTCTCCGCTTCTCGTTTGCCCCCGAAGAGCGGCACGCGCCAACCCTAGAGCGTCGCCGCGTCCGCCACAAGCGCCTCGATCACGCCGTCGATGTCGTGGCGCGCCGCCTCCACATCCGGTTCGCGCCCGCGCTCGCGCAGCGTTTCGCTGGTGACGGGCCCGATGCTCACGATCCGCGTGCTCTCGCCCAGCCGTGTCCCGGCGGCCTCGAAGAAGAAGCGCACGGTCGATGACGATGTGAAGGTCACGTAGTCGGCCCCGCCGAGCGCGAGGAGCTGCTCCTCGCCGACCGGCTCCGCGACGGTCTCATACAGAGCCACGACGTCGACCTCGGCTCCCCGCGCGCGCAACGCATCGGGCAACACGTCACGCGCCTCCGCGGCCCGGGCCACGAGCGCCCGCCGGACGGGCACGTCCGCGAGCGCCTCGACGAGGCCCTCGGCCACGAAGCGCTCCGGCACCACGTCGGCCACGATCCCGTGCTGCTCGAGCGCCCTGGCCGTCCCCGGTCCGATCGCCGCCACCCGCGCGCCGGCGAGGGCGCGCGCGTCCAGGCCGGCCGCGCGTAGGCGCTCGAACAGCAGGCGGACCCCGTTCGGACTGGTCAGACAGACCAGGTCATAACTCCCGACGTCCGGCACCGGACCCTCGATCGGGACGATCCTGATTGACGGCGTCTCGAGCACCGAGGCGCCGAGCGTCCGCAGCCTGCCGGCGAGCTCGCTCGCCTGGGCCCGGGCCCGGGTGACCGCGACGGTCAACCCGGCCAGCGGGGGCGGACGCCACCAGCCGAGGCGCTCGCCCAATGCGGCGACCGGCCCGAAGATCGAGATCGCCGGCGCCCGAACGTCCTGCGCGGCCGCCACCTCGGCAATGTTGGCGAGGGTGCCGGTCACGAGACGCTGACCCGACATCGTCCCGCGTTCGACGACGGCCGCCGGCTCGTCCACAGCCCGGCCTCCCGCGGCGAGCCGCTCGGCGATGGCTGGAAGCTGCCTGACGCCCATGTAGATCACGAGCGTCCCCGGAAACGCGGCCAGGGCCCTCCAGTCGAGCGCCGACTCCGGCTTGGCCGGGTCCTCGTGACCGGTGATGAACGCGACCGCGCTGGCCAGGTCCCGGTGGGTGACCGGGATCCCGGCGTATGCCGTGGCGGCGACGCCCGCGGTCACTCCGGGGACAACCTCGAACGGAATCCCGGCCTCCGCCAGTGCCTCGGCCTCCTCCCCGCCCCGACCGAACACGAACGGATCGCCGCCCTTCAGGCGCACGACACTGCGCCCAGCGCGGCCATGCTCGAGGAGCACATCCTCGATCGAGGTCTGGGCCACCGACGGTCCGCCGCCCTCCTTGCCGACATAGATCAGCTCGGCGTCGGGCCGGGCGCCCGCAAGTACCGCCTCGGGGATCAGCCGGTCGTGAACGATCACGTCTGCGTCGGCGATCAGCTCGAGCGCGCGAACGGTGAGCAGTCCGGGATCGCCCGGCCCGGCGCCGACCAGATATACGGTCACGCGCTCGGCTCCGCCCTTCGCAAGAGCTCACCGGCCCCAGCCGCGAGCATTCGTGCCGCGACGGCGCGCCCGATCCCCTCCGCTCTCGCCTGCAGCCGATCGGCGATCCATTCAGAGCCGTCAGCGAGGCCCGCCCAGGCGCTTAGCTCGACCGTACCGTCCTCGAGCCGGCGCGCGTGCGCGCCCACTGGCGTGTTGCACGAGGCGCCCAGCGCTCGCGTGAGCTCGCGCTCGGCGGCCACGCACTGCATCGCCTCGGTGTCGGTGATGCGGGACAGCGCGTCCGGCGCGAGCGCACCGGGCCGCGCCTCGACGGCCAGCGCACCCTGGCCGGCGGCCGGCAGCAGCTCGTCGAGCGTCCCGTCGACGGCCTCGGCGCGCCCGAGGCGCTCGAGGCCGGCGCGCGCCAGCACAAGCGCATCGACCTCGCCCTCGGAGAGCTTGCGCAGGCGAGTGTCGACGTTGCCGCGGACGGGGACGAGCTCAAGGTCGGCGCGAATCGCGCGGATCTGCGCGGAGCGACGCAGGCTGCTCGTGCCGACGCGGGCGCCGGCGCTCAACTCCGAGAGCGAGCCGGCGCCGCAGATCGCGTCCCGCGGGTCGGCGCGTCGAGGGACGGCCACGAGCTCGAGGCCCACGGCCAGCTCGGCCGGAACGTCCTTGGCCGAGTGCACGGCGATGTCCACCTCGCCCTCGAGCAATGCCCGTTCGAGCTCCGACACCCAGCGCGACTTGTCGCCGACGGCGGCGCCCCGGTCGCCCGACGTGACGATGGTCACGAGCTCGCTGCCATCACCGAGGCGCTCGGCCACCCAGGCCGCCTGCGCGAGCGCGAGCGCGCTCCCGCGCGTGCCGATTCGCATCAGCGCCGGCGTTCGGAGATCGCCCGCACCTGGGCGAGCTGTTCCGGTGGTTCCTCGGCGTCGGCGCCAACGTCGTCGGAGCCCAGTGCGAACAGCTCGCGCACGAGCGCCATGCGCGCATGGACGCGGTCGTCCCGAAGCTCCTTCATCCGCAGCGTCGGCTCGTGCAGGAGGCGGTTGACCAGCGCCCGCGCGAGCGCGTCTACGCGCTCCTTGTCGCGCGGGGAGGCTGACTCCCACTTGCCCGCGTTCTCGGCCACGACCTGCTCGGCGATCTCGGTCGCGTGAGCCCGCAGCGCGGCGATCGTCGGCAGGACCTCGAGCGATCCCAGCCAGGCGGCGAAATGATTGATCTCCTCCTCGATGATCCCCTCGGCCTTGCGGGCCTCGGCCTGACGCACCTTGCGGTTGCGGACGATGACCGCCTGGAGGTCGTCGATGTCGTAGAGCGAGACCCCTCCGATCTCGGCGCATGCGGCGTCGATGTCGCGCGGCACGGCGAGATCGATGAGCAGAATCGGCCGGCGGTCGCGATCGTCCATCACCTCCGCCAGCTCGCGCGCCTCGAGCAGGAGATGCGGCGAGGCGGTCGCCGCGACCACGATGTCCGCTTGCTGCAACACCTGCGGCAACTGGTCGAAGCTGACGCTCCGGCCGCCGTAGCGGCGGGCCAGGCCGATCGCCCGGTCACGGCGACGATTGGCCACGAACACTGTCCGCCCGCCGCTGTCCGCGAGCGCCCGCGCCGTCAGCTCGCTGGTCTCGCCGGTGCCCACGATCACGACCTCGCGGCCGTTCAGATCGCCGAGCTGCTCGCGGGCGAGCGCGACCGCCACGGCTGGCAGGCTCAGCTGCCCCTCGCCGATCGCGGTCTCGCGGCGCACGCGCTTGCCGGTCCCCAGCGCCGCCTTGAACAGGCGGTTGGTCAGCGGGCCGACCATCTCGGTGGCGAGCGCGGCGTCGTAGGCGCGCTTTATCTGGCCCTGGATCTCGGCCTCGCCGACGATCATCGACTCGAGCCCGCTGGTGACGCGGTACAGGTGCCGCGCGGCGTCGCAGTTTCGGTGCGAGTAGATCGTCGTCGTCAGCTCCGTCGGGCGGATCCCGGCCTGGCGCGCCAGCATCGCCAGCACCGTGCTCTCAGCCTCGACTGGATCGCCGACGACGAGATACAGCTCGGTGCGGTTGCAGGTCGAGATCGCGACCGCCTCGTGGATGTCCGTCGCGCCGCGCAGGTCGCGCATGAACTCGGCTGAGCGCGCCTCAGGCAGCGCGAGGCGCTCCCGAACCTCGACCGGAGCCGTCTTGTGCGAGACGCCGATCGCGAGCAGCTCGCTCATCCGACCGGCTCCGGCTCGCGCTCCTGCTCGTCCGAGCTCTCGGAGCTCGCCCGTGTCTCGCGCTTGAGCGCCTCGAGCTCGCGCTCGGTCCGCCCGAGGCGGCGGGCCATGATTGCCACGTAGATCAGGATCAGGGCGACAAACACGATGTAGGCGCCGGCAACGTACTTCCCCGCCGTGTGAAGCGGGAGCGCCGGGGCGGCAAGTAGAAGGGTCATGACGGGGCCGCGCTCCTTCCCAGCGGCCGCACCGAGTCCTCGCCGATCATCGACCGGCGGAGGCGGCGGATCTGCATCCTGGCGTTCTTGGCGGCCATCTCGTACTTCCACAACGTTACGAACAGCAGCGTGATCCCGGCGAGCGACACGAGGAAGGTGAGGCGCATCGAACCCGGAAGGTTGCCGCCGCCGAGTGTCAGGACGCGCGGATGAACGAAATTCTGCGCCAGCCTGACCGCGATGAAGTTCATCGGCACAAACGCGCCGGCGACGATCGCAAAGACGCTCGCGTAGCGGGCCTGGCGCTCGGGATCCTCGATCGAGAACCGAAGCGGCTGGTAGGTCGCGTACAGCAGGACCACGATCAGATAGGAGACGAGCGTCGGCTCGTTCCACACCCACCAGTGGCCCCAGGACGCCTTCGCCCAGATCGCGCCGGTGAGCAGGCCGCCGACCGCGAAGATCAGCGACATGTGGATGGCCACGTAGGAGCGCATGTCCCAGCGCCGCTCGCCGGTGCGCAGATGCCCGATCGCGAACAAGCCACCCGCGATGAACCCGCACAACGAAACGATCGCCAGCGGCACGTGGATGTAGAAGATCTTCTGCACGAAGCCCTGGTCGGCATCGAGCGGCGCGTAGAAGAACACGAGCGCCAGCGCGACCGAGATGGTCGCGATGGTGGCGATGGTGAGGCCGCGAAGGCCGCGGCCGTAGGTCGACAAGGGCTAGTCCTCCAGCAGGAAGTCGAACACCGCGTAGGCGAGCAGTGCGAACACCAGATCATAAAGAGCCAGGACGGCCAGCCACTTACCAGGCGGTGAACCCGAGGTGTGCACGGACAGCAGCGGACCGGCGCCGCGAGCCGTGGCGATCAGTGCCGGAATCAGCAGGGGCAGGCCGATGATCGGCCCGATGAGGTCGCGGGCGCGCGTGTGCACGGCGATCGCGGAGACGAGCGTCCCGACCACGCTGAGGGCGACGTTGGCGAGCGCGAGCACGGCGATCAGGCCGGGCAGGGCCGGACCCAGCGAGGGGCCGAGCAGCAGCAGCGCGAACGCCGGAAGCGCGACCACCTCGAGCACGGTGAGGAAGGCGAACAGCGCCGCGGCCTTGGCGAGCAGCAGCGAGGTTCGATCCACCGGAGCGAGCAGGAACGCGTCGAACCCGCCCTGTTCGCGCTCGGCCACAAACAGGCGGTTGATCCCGAGCATCGCGGCGAACAGCAGCGTCGCCGTCAGTACGCCGGCGGCCAGCTGCCCCTCGATCGTCGTCCGGTTCAGGCCGAAGTGGAAGATGATGAAGGTGGCGAGCGAAAACAGCACCATCGCCGGCAGCGTCTCGAACGTGCGCAGCTCGAGCAGCAGGTCCTTGCGCAGCACTGTCAGCGCGGTCCTCATGCGTAGAGCGTGGTCAGCTCGAGCTTGCCCGGTTCGCCGACGTACACGCTGGCGCCGTTCTTGAGCGCGAGCACGATGTCGGCTTCCTTCAGCGCCGCCTGCGGGTCGTGGCTGGTGATCACGCGGGTGGCGCCGCTGGACCGGCCGATCAACGGCTCGATCAGATCACCCGCGCCGGGGTCGAGGTTGGCGCGCGGCTCGTCGAGGAGTAGCAACCTGGGCTCGTGCAGCACGGCCCGGCAGACGGCCACCCGCTGCACCATCCCGCGCGAGAGCAGACGGACCGGGTCATCGGCCCGGTGCTCCATCGCCACCGCCTCGAGCAGCGTTTGCACCCTTTCCTCCGAGACCCCGCGCAGCCGAGCGTGATAGCGGAGGTTCTCGCGCGCGGTCAGGTCGCTGTAGAGCAGCGGCTCGTGGCCGAGCAACCCGATCTGGGCCCGGACCGCGAACGCGCGCCGCGGCAGTGGCTCGCCGAACAGGACGACGTCTCCGCCATGCGGCCGCAGCAGGGTGGCCAGGATCCGCAACAGGGTCGATTTGCCGGCTCCATTGTGTCCGAGCACGGCGAGCGTCGCGCCGGCCGGTACCGCCACCGAGAGATTTCGCAGCGCCGTCCGCTCACCGAAGTGGCGGCTCACCCGCCGCAGCTCAATGGCCGGTTGTTCGTCCACCTTCGCGCTGCAGCGTCGCAACGACGTGCCCTAGGGTGGGCGCGATCACGGGGAACAGCTGCCCGATCGCCTTGGGGTTTCCGGGAAAGTTGATGATCAGCGACCGGCGCGCGATCCCGGACACGCCGCGGGTCAGAATCCCCATCGGCGTGTACCTCAGCGACTCCGCACGCATCGCCTCGGCGAAGCCCGGCGCGTCGCGGTCGATGACCGCCCGGGTGGCCTCGGGAGTGAGGTCGTCGGGCGTGAGGCCGGTCCCGCCCGTGGTCAGGATCAGCGGGATGTCGGCCTCGGCGTGCCGGCGCAGGGCGGCCTCGATCTGCGCCCGGTCGTCGGGGAGGACCTCGCGCGCCACGATCTCCGCCCCGGCGGCCTGCGCGTGCTCGGCCAGAATCGCGCCCGAGGTGTCCTCGTTGGACCCCGCCGCGACGGAGGTCGAGATTGTCAGGATCGCTGCTCGCATCCGGGGCGCGAGCTTACGGGAAGCGTTCCCTACTCCTGCTCCCGTCGCCACGTTCCGGACTTTCCACCGGACTTCTCGAGCAGCTCCACGGTCGCGATCCGGGCGCCTCGCTCGATGCCCTTGACCATGTCGTAGACGGTCAGTGCCGCCACCGATGCCGCGGTCAGCGCCTCCATCTCGACGCCCGTCGGCCCGGTGCTCCGTGCCTCGGCGATCAGTTCGATCGCGTCGTCTTTCACCGACGCCTCCACGCCGACGAACGACACCGCCAGCGGGTGGCACAGCGGGATCAGATCGGCCGTTCGCTTCGCCGCCTGGATCCCGGCGATCCGGGCGACACCGAGCACGTCGCCCTTCGGGGCGTCTCCCGCGCGCACCGCGCGGGCGGTCTCGGCCGATACCTCAACCCGCGCCCGCGCCACGGCGCGCCGCTCGGTCTCGGCCTTGCCGCCGACGTCGACCATCCGCGCCCGGCCGGCCTCATCGAGATGGGTCAGGGATTGGTCGGGGTTCACGCCGGGGAGTGCGTGCGTTGGGCCGCCTCGATCAGGTCGCGCACGGACTGGACGTCGCCGGCGCGCAGCAGCTCGATCGGATCCGGCTCGCCATTGACGATCGACTCGAAGAACTCCTTGCGGTCCTGGTAGGTCGGGAGCGTCGATTTCGCCCACCCGCGGGCGTCGTTGAGCAGGATTGCCAGGAGCGCGTACGGCTCGCCGAAGAGCTCGGCGATCTCGCGCTTCATCCGCTTGGCCAGCGCCGGCGAGGCGCCCGCTGTGGAGATCGCGACGGCGAGCGGACCGGTTCGCACGATCGCGGGGAGGATGAAGTTGCACAGCGGCGGCACATCGACGACGTTGACGAGCATTGCGCGCTCCTCGGCGTCCTCGAACACCCGGATGTTGAGGTCGGTGTCGTCGGTGGCGGCGATCGCGATCAGAGCGCCGCCGAGGTCTCCCGTCGCGTACCCGCGGCGCTCCCAACGAATCGAGCCCTCGAGCGAGAGCGCAACCAGCTCGGGATGGGCCTCGGGGGAGACCAGCGTGACATCCGCTTCGCAGGCCAGCAGGCCCTCGACCTTCTCGAGCCCGACGTCCCCCCCGCCCACGACCACCGCCCGCCGGCCCTTGAGGCGTAGGCACGCGATGTAGAACGGCGTCTGGAGCATGTCCTTCACGCAGGACTGGTCACAGATCCCCTTGCGGAGCTGGCAGACGCATTCCTTGCCGGCGTAGGCCTGGGCTGGCATGACTACAGGGTACTTACCGATGGATCGCGTCCCGCGCCAGGCGGGCGCCCATCTTCATCAGTGGCCCCATGCCCTGGCGCAGCGCGCCGGCGCGGATCGACGGGCGGCCGTACAGGACAGTGGCCGCCTGCCGCAACGCCCGGCCGAGTGTCTCGTCGTACGGGTGCCACCACGGATCGCGCACCCGGGACGGCTCCCAGACGCGCAGCTTGATGTTCACGCACTCGTAGAGCCCGAACTTCGAGTGCGTTCGCCCGAGGCCCGAGTCCTTGACGCCGCCCCAGGAGCACTGGCACGCGCCGTGGCTGAACATGTGATCGTTGATCCACACCATCCCCGCTTCGAGTTCGCGCGCGAACCGCTCTCCCTTTGCGCGATCGCTCGTCCAGACCGACGCGCCGAGGCCGAAGTCGCAATCGTTGGCGAGCGCCACGGCCTCGTCCTCGGATTCCACGACGACGATCGGCAGCACCGGACCGAAGATCTCCTCGCGCATGATGCGCATTCTGTGGGTGACCTCCGTGAGCACGGTCGGGGCGTAGAAGGCGCCGTACTCGAGCCCCTCCGGTGCATTGGCCGGGCCGCCGCAGCGCAGGATCGCGCCAGAGCTGACCGCGTCTTGGACCAGCTCGGAGACGAGGTCGAACTGCTGGCGCGAGGCCATCGGGCCGATCTCGGTGTCCCAGGCCCGCGGATCGCCGATCCGCAGCCTCCCCGCGCCCTCCACGACGCCGGCGATGAACCGGTCGGCCACCTCACGCAATACATAGACACGCTCGATTCCCGAGCAGGTCTGCCCCGCGTTGGCGAAGCCGCCCCACAGTGCGCCGGCGACCGCGTGGTCGAGGTTCGCGTCGGGAAGGACGATCATCGGATCCTTGCCGCCGAGCTCGAGCACGGAGCCCTTGAGCTGGCGCGCGCATTCCTCCCCCACGCCGCGACCGGTCTCGACCGACCCCGTGAAGAAGATCTTCGCCGCGCGCGAGCGGACGACCGCGCTGCCGGTTCCGGGGCCATGGACGACTCGCACCAACCCCTCCGGGATCCCGGCGCGTTCGAACACCTTCGCGATCCGCTCGCCGATCAGGGGTGTCAGCGACGCGGGCTTGAGCACAACGCCGTTGCCGGCCATGAGCGCGAGTGCGACCTCGCCGAAGGGGATGCTCCATGGATAGTTCCAGGGGGAGATCACGCCGATCACGCCCAGTGGCTCAAAGGTGAAGGCCGAGCTCTTGGTGCGCAGGAACCACTGCGACATGCGGATCTTCTCGTCTGCGAGGAGCTCGACGCCGGCCCGCGAGATCCAGCGCAGGGCGTCGATCGTCGGTAGCACCTCCATCGAGAAGGCCTCGTTCAACGGCTTGCCCTGTTCGCGCACGATCAGCTCGCAGATCTCGTCGGCCTCGTCGATCAGCACCTGTGCCGCGCGCTCGAGGTAGCGGGCGCGGTCGCCCAGCGTCAGCTGAGCCCAGAATGGCTGAACCGTCGCCACGGCCTCGACCACGGCACTCACCGCCTCGGGCCGCGTGATCGGAACCGATCCGATCGGCGCACCGGTGGCCGGATTGAGGGACTGGAGCTGATCCGGCGCCGAGACGACGTCCACGGCGCAGAGATTAGTCCGCGGCTGCCGGCTACGCGGCGATGGGCTCGAACACGCCGATCAGCTCGGCGATGTCCGCGGTCAGATCCGGGAGCTCCCCGATCTGACCCGCAGCCACGTTGGCGGCGATCAGCCGGAAGCCCGCTCCGAGCAGTAGCTCATGCTGAATGTCGCGCGGGGGCTCCGAGCGGTCGTGGCGGCGATGCTCGCTGGACAACAGCCAGACCATCCTTCGCCGCGCCACCTGGCGGCGCCGCAGCAGGCTGCGGTCGCCGAACAGGACCTCGACGAAGACCAGTTGCGCCTCACCCGGGCGCTCGGACATGCGCCCGAGCAACCGCTCCATCCCGAGCATCACGCCGTCCGCCCAGCTCGAGGTCTCGCCAAACGCGCCAACGAACTCATCGAACAGCTCGTCCACGATCTCGTCGTAGGTGTCGCGGACGCAGTCGGCGACGGTGGGGTAGTGCTCGCGGAACGCGTCTTCCGACACCCCCGCCAGAGCGCAGATGCGGGGAAGTGAAAGCTCAGACACGCCGCAGACGCTCACGAGCTGCAGCAGCGCAGCCCGGAGCGACGCGCACGAGGGACACGCTACCTCACACGCCATTCGACCGAGACTCTCTCCTCAGCCGCCACCGAGGCTTGTCCTCGGTGACTGACAGCGCGGAATCCTACTGTCGGGACATATTAGAAACAAGCCCGTTTGCTGATCCTAAACGGATGTATGAGCGGCCGGTCGACAGACAAACCACTCGGGAAAGTGGAGCAAAAGGGATGGGCGGGTTAATGTTTGTCGGAGATGTCTCCTGCACCCAAGCGTCGGGCACGGCAGCCGCACCAGCTGCCGCCGGGTCGTCACGGACTGCCCCGTGGCTTCGTGACCTCAAATCAGCGCGAGCGGATCCTCGATGCGGTCGCCGATGTGACGAGCATGGCCGGTTACGCGGCGATGAGCGTGGAGGACATCATCGTCACCGCCGGCGTGTCGCGCCGGACGTTCTACGACAACTTCAAGAGCAAGGACGAGGCCTTTTACGCGGCCTACGACGCCGTGGTGGAGCTGCTGGCCGCGCGCGTGGAGGAAGCGTACAACTCGGTGAGCAGCTTTCCGGGCCGCGTCCGGGACTGCCTGGGCGCATTCCTCGGCTTCCTGGCCGGCGAGCCCCGCTTCGCCGACATGTGCATCGTCGAGGTGTTCGCCGCGGGTCCGCAGGCGATCGAGCGCCGCAACGTGGTGATGGCCGGGTTCGCCGAGCTGATCCGGACCGCGGCGTCCGAGCTCCCCGATAATCGCCAGCCGCCGGCCCTGACCGCGGAGACGATCGTCGGCGGGATCTACGAGGTCGTCTACTCGCGCATCCTCCAGGGCGAGACGGCCAGGCTGCTCGAGCTCCAGCGAGACCTCGCGTACTCGGTCATGCTTCCGTACCTGGGTCATGCGGCGGCGGCGCGGGAGGCGGCCAAGCCGCCGAACCCGGTCGGCAGCTCGGCGGCGGGCGCCTGAGCCGCGTCAATCGTCGAGGACGGGGAAGAGCGCGCGGCCGCGCTTGACGATCTCGCCGGTGCCGGTGAGATCGCGAACCGCACGGTAGAGGGAGGTCGGGGGCACGTCCATGATCGACGCAATCTCGGCCACCGTCGCGCCCGGATTCTCCCGCACGACGTCGAGCAGCTGGGGCACGTGGTCGGACCCGGCCGCTCCGGACCTGGCGCGGCGGCTCTTGGCCCGCGTCCGCGGCGCACCGGCCTTCGCCGGGCTCGGCTCAGTGGAGGTGGGCGCCGGGGGCGCGCCATCGGCGGCCGCGTCGGCGTAATCGGAGGGCTCAAGCCCCAGCTCGTCTGCCACCTCCCGGAGCTGCTCGTACTCGCGCACGAGCGGCTCCAGCTCAGCCATACGCTGGGCGACCCGTTGCCTCAGAGTTCGAACTTCGTCCGCGAGAGACATGGCTGTCTTCGCGTGTGTATCAGACAGCCGCGACGCCTTCCCCCGGCCATGTCGGGTCGGCGCCGCGGCTGTTGGGGGCCGCTGTCTACTTCTTCTTCCCGTGGTGCGCGCCACAGGGAGTGCCGAGCGTGATCGTGGCGTTGTGGATCCGGCCGTTCTGCCCGGCCTCGTGAGCGCTCGCCTTCTGCTTGGCCGAGCAGAGGTTGCTGGTCACCGCGAGGAGCCCGTGGCTGCCTCCGCTGATCGTGATCGTGAACTTCGACACCGGCGTGTCCGGAATCGCTGGGAAGGTCGTCACGAGCTTCCCGTGCGAGACCGACGTGTGCGCCGTGATGTCGAGGGCGATCGCGCCGCGGAGCGGGATCAGCAGGCTCGGCAGGGTCTTGATCAGCTGACCGCTGCTGTTGCGACGCTCTCCCTGCACCAGGTAGACCTTGCCGCTGAGCGGCCCGCGCAGCAGCGACGTGACGGCGGAGGCCGCGCCGACGATCGTGTTCGCCGGGCACCGGTCCGCCGCCGCCGCGGCGACCGAGCACACGTGCTGGGAGTTCTTCGCATCCAGCGCCAGCGACTTCGGCAGGGTCAGCGCCACCGACCTCAGGTTCGCCTGACCACGGTGGCCGTTGAGGACGGCGCTGAGCGTCGGGTGGCTACCGGGCTTCGTCTTGCCCTTCCCGGTCAGCTTCAGAGCCAGGTTGGGCGAGAACCCGAGGTCACCACAGCCACCAACCTGGAAGCGGGAGGACCTCGTGACGGTGGTTCCCTTGGTCGAGGTCAACGTCGCGCTGACCTTCATCGGCGTGCAGTTGGTCGGGTTGACCATGAACCCGGATCGGTTCAGCGTGATGTCAACGCGCCGCAGCCGCAGCGGGATGATCCCGAGCAGGCTCGTCGGGAATGGATCGCTGACCACTGTCACGTGCGCGTCCGTCTTGTTGATGTTGAGCGCCTGCCGCACGACCACCGCACCGAAGTTGAGCGGGCCCGCCTTGACCGGCACGACCTCCACCAGTCCGAACGGAGCTCCCTTGTAGGGACCGGTGAGGAACACCTTGCCCGGGAGGAACAGCGGGTGCGGGCCGGGGCCGGCACCGGTCAGGGCCGTTCCCACCTGCGACGCAGCCGAGCACGTGCCCGCGGTCGCCTGGGCGTTCGAGCACAGCGGCACCCCACCGAGGTGGGCCAGAACGCCTGGGGGCAGGGTCACGCTCAGCTTCGAGAGCTCCTGGTCGGTGTCGCTGCGCGACAGCGACATGACGAAGCTCGACGAGGCTCCGGCCTCGGTGTTGGTCACGCCGCCGACGAAGCTCGGGTTGAAACCGTTCACGCACCCGGAGGTGATCTTGAACGAGTCCGACAGCGAGGTCGGCGTACCGCCGCTCCATGGCGTCAGCGAAGCCGTGACCGGGAAGGTACCGCAACTCTCCGGGGTCGCGAATGTGGCGCGCGGCCCGCTGAAGAAGTCCAGCTTGAGGTCGCTGAACGGGAGCTGTGGCGTGTTGTCGAAGCTCGTCGTGGTCTGCCCCGTCGCCGGGTTGATCTGGACGTTTCCGGCCAGCTTGACCAGCACTCCGTCAGCGGACGCGGTGACGTAGATCGCCAGCGGGGAATGGAACTCGTTGACCAGCGGCGTGGCGAGATAGATCGAGCCCTGGAGAGGATCGGCTGCCAGCGGCGAGTCGATCTCGGCTGAGCCGATCTTGGACGCGTTCGGACACACCGGTCCCGCCGAGTTGCTGAGGCCGAACTGGGCCTCCGAGCAGGCGGCGAGGCCATCGGCGGTCGATGCGTTGAGCGCGAACCCACTCGGCAACGTGACCGTGGAGTCCTTCAGCGCGGGCGTGGCCAGCGCGGTCGGGGTGTCGGGCGCCTGTGGCACGTGGACGTCGACATTCAGCCCGGTGGGCGAGTCGGCGACCGTCGTGTCGGGCTGGACGCTGAGCGATGGGTTGATCGACAGCCGGCCGCAGCCGGTGATCCCGACCGGGTTCCCGCTCGAGTCCTGGCTCTGGTACGAGGCGTTGGCGAAGTCGGTCTGGTCCTGCCACGAGTTCGCCTTCAGCGTCGTCGTCAGCGGGCCCGAGCAGGCCGTCGGCATAGTCAGCAGCGGCTTCGGATCCCCGCCGACCGAGCAGGGCGACCCGCCCCCCGGGCAGACGCGATTCGCGTCGTGGCTCGGATCCCACGGCGTGCCCCATAGAGTCAGCGACGTGCCGATCACGGGCAGGTTGGCTGAGATGTTGTTGACGAGCGTCCGCAGGCCATAGTCCCCGCCCGTGCGAACCACGACGTCGACGAACGAGTTGACGACCAGGACGTTCGCCCCGAACTGGGCCGCCACGCCGGCGGTCGGAACCAGGTTGTAGAGCGGTTGGGTCAGCGTCGTCGGCCCGCTCCCGAGGTTCACCGTCAGCCCAATCTGGCCCACCTGAGAGGCGCCCGGGCACGCGTTCTGGTCGAGCTCCTGGATCGTGCACTTGCTGGTGGCGTTGGGGTCGCCGATCAGCCCCGGCGGGAGATCGACCTGGACGTCCTTGACGTTCTCGGTCGGGAGTCCCTGATTGTTGGTCGTAAACAGGAACGAGGTCACCGACTGGTAGGGGTGGGAGCCCGCCTGGGTCGCCGGGGTCCCGTCCTGGTTGGTCGTGTCGCTTGTGAAGGATGCGATTCCCAGCTTGGCCATCGCGGGCGCAGCGGTCACCGCTCCCGCCAGCACGAGGCTGGCCGTGAGGGCGAGCAGCGTCACCGGAACACGCCGCCGACGGCAGTCCTTGGTGTCATTGATGCTCGCGTCTGAACGCACCGGGGTCTCCTTGTCGATCTGTTTCATGGCGGGCACCTATGCGTCCAGCGTCAGGTGGATCGTCGCCGTCGATGGCCTCGCGCCCGCCCGGACGTACCGGACGGTCACCACAAGCCCCAGCTTTCGCCTCTGCCTGAGCAGGCCTGCCGCGTGGCGCTTGAGGTGCACCGTGATCGTGAACGTGCCGGCGTGGTGCACAGACCGCCTCGTGGTCTTCAGCTGGCGGCCGGCGATCGAGATGCGCCCGCGTGCCGGCACTCGCACGCGCAGGCGGATCGCGTCGCCCTTGAGCTTGCCGTGCTTGACCACGCGCACGCTCTTGACGTTGCCGGGACCGAAGAAGGTCACACTCGCGACGGTGGGCACCGAGGGGAGCGGCGACTCGGGCGGCCGGCAGCCCTCTCCGCTGCAGACCGGCGGCGGCGCCGAAACCGGGAATCCGCCGTTGACTCGCGCGTCGTAGATGTCCATCGCCCCGTCGGTGTCCTGCCGCAGGAGCTGCTGGCTGGTCGTGAAGAACACGTTGTTGCCGTCCGTGCTCGCGTCGAGGAACAGCGAGTCGTCGGGGCTCGCGGCGGTTGTGATCAGATGCAGATCGCCACCCTCGTACTCGTACACATCCTGCTTGCCGTTGTTGTCCGTCGGCAGCAGCGACTCTGTGGTGTTGAAGAACACCTGGCCGGAGTCCGAGACGTTGCGCGGCAGGTAGACGGCACCGGTGGAGCCGCCGAGGAGTGGCCCTTCCGCCTGCGGGATCGCGACCGGACCGGACGGCGCGGTGCCGTTCGGGTTGCAGGACGCACACGAGAGCTGGTTTGCGACCGCGTCGTACTCGAAGATCTCCGTGTTGCCCGCGCTGTCGAAGCTCGACAGATTGTTGTTCGAGTTGAACGCGATGAAGTGGCCGTTGGACGAGACCCTGGCCGTACTTGAGACCTCGGTCCAGTCCTGGCTATCGCCGCCGCCGAGCGTTGCGATGAACGTCGTCGTGCCGTTGTGCCGGACGTACAGGTTCGGCTGACCGGAACTCGCGCCGGCGGCGAGGTTGCCCTCGGCGACGAAGTACAGATACGAGCCGTCGTCGCTCAGTCCGCTGACACCGTCCACGTTCGCGGTGCTGGCCGCCGTCAGGTCGGTCAGCGTGCCGCTCGAGACGTCGTACTCGTACAGGTTCTGGCCGCTGTTCGCGACAGTGTCGTTCGTGAGGCCGGCGCTCGCGTCGTCGGTGAAGAACACCTCCGAGCCATCCGTGCTCGCACCGGCGAACGATCCGCCGCCGCCGGACCCTCCCGCCTTGGAGGCATCGACCTGCGTGGTCGAGGTGCCGTTCTGGCGGACGTACAGGTTCCCGTTGGCGTTGAAGAAGATGCGGGAGCCGTCAGCGGACACAGCGTGGAATGCCTGTCCGGCCTGTCCACCCGCCAACGTTCCGCTCACCCCGTTACCGCCGACGACGGTCACCAACCGGACCGCACCGCCGGTCCACTCGTAGAGGTTGTCACCCGCCGGTGCGTTGGGCGTCAATGCCGCGCTCTCGTCGAACACCACGTGGCTCAGGTCCGCCGAAGCGGCGTCGAAGGCCGCATTCGACGGCGTCACGCCGTTCGGGGTGACGTTGACGAGCTTGAACGAGTTCGCGATGTTGTCGCGGACGAACAGATTCGCCGCACCGGTCGGCTCGCCATTGACGAGCGCCGGGCTGTCGGTCCCGCAGGTCCCGATCAACGAGTTGCCGTCAGAGAGGACGGCCTTGGACAGATCGGGCGAGAAGACGCTGATCTCGGGACCCGCCGTCGCGCACAGCAGGCCGGTCTCGGTCGACTGTGGCGGGATCAGGTTCTGCGTCGTCCACGTGTTGTTGCCACGCGCGGACCGGTAGAACGACCCGTCGAACACGGAACCGGGGAATGCGTTGAACGAGATGAACGCAATCGCGTTGCCGTTGTTCGCCGCCACAACCTGACCGAATACTCCGTTGCGAACGAACGGCTCACCGTTGTCCTTCTCCGGCGGCGTGACCATCTCGAGGCCGCGGTGGTCGGGCAGGCCCGCGGGCAGGTTCGACTTGTAGGTCTTGAATGAATGGGCGTCGCCGGTGGCGGACCCGATCGTGTTGCTGGCCATCACCCTGAAGTGGTACGTGGTCGCCGGCGTCAGCCCGGTCAAATCGACGCTCGCCGCGACGTCGCTCGTACCGTTGCCGAGATCGATCTTGTTGGCCGGCACCGTCGTCGCGTTGGTGAACCCGGTGGCCTGGAAGGAGGCATCGTCCACGTACTGGAACTGGGCCTTGGTGTCCTGTCCCTCCGGGTTGATCTGAGCGCCCAGCTTGGCCGTCGTGTCGGTGATGTCCGAGACCGACTCGGCGTCGATCGACACGGCCGGCAGCGTTTGGAACGTTGTGTCTGCGCCGGTCACGGTGTTGAGGCTGTTCGTCGCGACGACGTGGAAGTGGTACGTGGTGTTCGGCTGCAGGTTGCTCAGCTGCGTGCTCGCACCAACGTCGCTCGTCCCGTTGCCGAGGTCGGCTGGGGTGCAGTCGACGGTCGTCGCGGTCGTGTAGCCGGTGGCCTGGAACGTCGCGTCGTCCACGTACTGGAACTCGCAGCTCGTGTCGGTTCCGAGCGGGTTGACCAGCGTGTCGAGCTCGGCGCTCGTCTGCGTGATGTTCGAGGCAGACTCCGAGTCGATCAGCGCCGCGTCGAGCGTCGTGAACGTGTTGTCCGCACCGGTCACAGTGCCGAGCCCGTTCGACACGACGACGTGGAAGTGGTAGGTCGTGTTGATCGTCAGGCCGGTGAGCTGGGCGCTCGCGCTCACGTCGCTCTTACCCGCGCCGAGGTCGGCGGGCGTGCAGGCGACGGTCGTCGCGGTGGTGTAGCCGGTGGCCTGGAACGCCGTGTCATCCACATACTGGAACTCGCAGCTGGTGTCGGTTCCGAGCGGGTTGACCTGGGTATCGAGCTCGGCGTAAGTCGAGCCGATGTTGGACGCGGACTGCGAGTCGATGGCCGCGGCGTCCTGGGTCGTGAAGGTCGTGTCGTCACCAGTGGTGGTGCCGTCGCTGTTGGCCGCCACGACCCGGAAGTGGTACTTCGTGTTGATCGTCAGACCGCTGATGTCAGCGGTGGCGGTCTGGTCTGAGAAGGTCGAGCCCAGGTCGGCCGGGGTGCAGGGGACCGACGTCGCGCTCGTGTAGCCCGTGGCCTGGAAGTCGGTGTCGTCGACGTATTCGAAGTGGCAGCTGTTTGTGTCGACGCCGAACGGGTTGATCTGCGCGCTCAACGTTGCGTAGTTGCTACCTGGGCTCGCGCTCTCGGAGTCGATCGCCGGCTGGCCGGGCGCCGGCGGGCCGAAGATCGCGACCGTGTTGTCGCCGTTGGCGGCGTAGAGCTGAGTGGAACCCGAGTCGAACCCGATCCCCGTCGCTCCGCTCAACACGCTGGAGCCGAAGCTGTCGGTCGGGCTGCAGGGGGAGTTGGGGGCCGGTGTGCATGTCGTGTTGCCCGACTCGAGCACGTTGCCCGAGTTGTCGAACGAATAGTGGTCGACGCCGGAGCCGTTGCTCACGTACAGATCACCCGAGCTGCGGTCGATCACAAGCTCCTGCGTGGTGCCGGACGTCACCTGCGCGACGTCGGTGCCGCTGCTCGTGAGCTTCTCGACGCTGCTGTCGCCGTTGACCTTGAAGATGTTGCCGGAGGAGTCGACGTCCATGCCGTTGCGGTCCATACCGCGAGTGGTCGCGAAGTGGGTCGTCGCCGAGCCGTCCTGGCCGAACTCCCAGACCGTGTTGCTGTCGTCGATCACCAGCAGTTGCCCGTTCTTGTCGACCGTGATGCCGTCAATCGACGTGAAACCACTGCTCAGCTGCCCGCCCGTGCCCCAGGTACTCACGAGTGCGCCGCCGGAGGTGAACTTGGAGACCGCGCTGTCGCCGGTGTCGCCGACATACACGTCGCCGGCCGAAGCACCGGCCGAGTTGTCGACCGCGACGAACGCCGGCGAGCTGAACTCACCCGCGCTCGAGCCGTTCGTTCCCGCCTGGCAGGTGTCACCCGACGTTGCTGTGCACACGTCGCCGCCCGTGGTCTGGTCGACGCCCTTGCCGAAGGCGAGGATGAAGTTCCCGCTTGCGTCGAACTTCTCGACCCGGGAGTTGCCCGAGTCGATCACGTACACATCGCCGCTCGTTTGATCCACGGCCACGCCGGTCGGCGTGGAGAACTCCCCGGCGCCGGTGCCGGCGCTACCAAACGAGCCGGTGTGCACGAGCAGCGCCTGGGCCGAACCTGCCCCGAACGCGAGGATGCAGGCGCAGGCGAGCGCAGCGAGCAGCAAAACGCGGGGCCGGAGGCCCGACCGCCAGATGTTCTCCGGCCTGTCGCCGATGCCGGTGCGCTCCAGCTGCCGCTGCCTCATCACCGCCGCGTCTCCGGTCATCTCGTCCTCCAGCTCTCCTCTAGGTCCTCATGCGCGTTCGCGCCTTCGGCTCTTGCGTCTGCTCTGAGGGGCACCTCCACAGACGCAGAAACGGGGACATTTCCAATTCCGCGCCCGGCACCATATACATTGGCGTTCCCATATGTCAAGGCGCCCGGCGAAAAACCTTTGCATCCCCGCTGCGCCCGCGGGCTTTCGGTCCTGTCGGGATCGGCACGAGCGAAACAAAAACAGTGAAGTATGTATTGATCCGTAGAGCCTCAGTCGCTACTGTTGCCGCCCATGCCCGCCGAGTTCGTCTCCGACGATGGCGGCCAGCTTCCGAGGGGGCGACACCGGCTCACCCGGGGAGCAGTCGTCGAGCACCAGCGCCAGCGCCTGATCCGCGCCGTGCCCGGCGCGGTGCGTGCCAAGGGCTATTCCGCGCTGACGGTGGAGGACATCTCGGCGCGGGCCGGAGTCTCGCGGCGCACGTTCTACGAGAACTTCCGGGACAAGGAGGACTGCTTCATGACCTCCTTCCGCCAGCACGGTCAGGAGCTGATGGCGGTCGTGGCCGGAGCCGCTTCGGCGGGCACCGAGTGGCAGGACCGAGCCCGGTTCGCGCTCGGGGCATTGCTCCAGTCCCTCTCGCGCAGTCCGGACTTCGCCCACATGGCGGTGATCGAGGTCATGGCGGCCGGGCCGGAGGCGCTGGCCGCGCGGGACGATGCGATCTCGGGGCTCGCCTCGCTGATCGGCGACGAGGCGTTGACGGTCGCTCCGAACCCAGCGCCAGCCATTCTCCCGCGCGCGATCGCCGGAGCGATCCATCAGCTCGTCTACGCGTGGGTGCTCGCCGGGCGCACGGCCGAACTGGAGCGGCTGCTGCCGACGAGCATGTACATGGCGCTGGTGGCTCTGTACGGTCCGAAGGGCGCCGCGGCCCGGGCGGGTCTGCTCGAGGCCCAAGTGGCAAGCGAGTGAGCCGGCCGGGGAGCGCACCGATGCCCCGCCCCCCTGACCGTCGCCCGGACTCCGTCCGGCGCCTGCCGCGCGGAAGGCACGGCCTCACGCGTGCCTTCGTGGTCGAAAACCAGCGCGGGCGCATCTTCGAGTCGCTCGCCGTCGTCTCCGCCGCCAAGGGTTACGTCGAGGTGACGGTGCAGGACATCATCGACGACGCGGGCGTGTCCCGGCGCACCTTCTACGACCTGTTCGTCGATAAGGAGGGATGCTTCCTGGCCGCATACGACGCGATTGTCGAGCGGTTGTTCGACGAGGTCGATCGCGCTTATCGCGCGGGCGAGCGCTCGTGGCCCGAGCGAATCGCCGCTGCTCTCCACGCCCTCGTGCACAGCTATGCCGGGGAACCGCAGCTCGCGCGCCTCGCCATGGTCGACGTGCTCGCGGCGGGACCGCGGGCGCTCGAGCGCCGCGATCTGACCCTCCGTCGCTTTGCGATCTTCTTCGAGGAGGCACGGCTGCGGCTGCCGGCCGAGATGGAGCTCAAGGAGCTGCTGGCACAGGCGGTCGTCGGCGGCCTCTACGAGACGCTCTACGGGTACATAGTCGACAGTCAGGTGGCCAAGCTCCCGGAGCTGATGCCCGACCTGCTGTATTGCGCAGTCGTGCCGTACCTCGGCCACCCGGGGGCCCTGGCCGCGATCGACGGCTACCGCACCGCGCAGGCATAGCCTCAGCGCGCAGGGGCGATGCTCGATGGCGGCTCGGCCCGCAGCTGCGGGAAGGTGGTGGAGAACCCGGGAATCAGCCCGGCCTGACGGCACGGCGGCGCGGCGATGTTCCGTCCCGGCGTTCGGAACACATAGCGCTGCACGAGGGGCACGAGCGAGGCCGGGATCGCACTCGCCGGCGGTGCCGGATTGCCGCTCGGGCACCCCGCGGCGTCGAGCACCGGCAGACCCGCGGCCAGCGCGGAGAACGCGCCCGGAGCCCGGTAGGCGTCATCGCGGCTCATGCCCAAGGGTCGGCTGAGCAGGGCGAGCGCCTCCGGAGTCAGCGTCTGCGACGTGCGAAGGTAGTGGACCTCGTTCGAGGTCCGTGGGAGCTGGACGTCGTGGGCCTGCGACGCCGCGACGACGTTTCCGAAGAACCCCGTGACCTCGTGGCGGTACGCGCCGATGTAGTCGACAATCGGGTTGGCGTTGCGCAGGAATGGCTGGAACGCCCCGAGCAGGGACGGGATCTGGCCAAGGATTCGATCGAGCGCGGGGAGACCCGCCCGGGACGCCGTGACGGTCGGACCGAGCCGCTCGAACAGTCGGCGGAGCTGCGGGGTGAGTACGGACGTGGCGGCGAACGTGCGCGTCAGCTCGGTGGCGATCGGTTCGAGCGCGCGCACCACCGGATCGGCCCCCTGCGCGAGGCGGGTGAGCGCGGGAAGGGTCAGTCGCGTCTGCAACTCGAAACCGGGCAGCGCTCGGAACAGATCGGCGAGGTCCTGGTTGCGCCGCGCCGTCGTCTGGAACAACTGATCGGCGGCGGTGATCAGTCCGGAGAGCTCCCCCTGCCGGCGGCTGACGGCATCGAAGAAGGTGCCCGTGTTGGCGACCAGGCCGCGCACGGCGCGCGACTGGGAGTCCAGCGTCGCAAGCAGCCGCTGGCCGGCATCGACGAAGCCGGGGAGATTCCCGAATGACGCGTTGAGGTCGGCGCCGCGGGTTCCCAGCCCGGCTGCCTGCGCCTGCAGCCAGGCCTGGAACGCGGCGCGGGTCCTCGGATCGAACGTGGCCAGAATCTGGTCGAGGTCGACGTTGGCCGCGACGGAGCCGTCGGGAAGCCGACCCCCGTCGGGGAGGCTGCCATGAGCCGGGCTGCCCGGGCTCAGCTCGATGTAGGTCTCGCCGAGCAGCGTCTTGATGCGCAGCGCAGCCCGCGTGTCGGCCGGCAGCGGTGCGTACTGGCGCTGGATCTCGAGTGTGGCCAGGGTGCGGTTGTCCTGCCGGTCCAGTCGCAGCGAGGCGACCTTGCCGACGCTGATCCCGGCGATCCGGACATCCGCCTGGACGGCGAGCTCGTTGGCCTGTGGGAACGCGACCTGAAGCCGGTAGCTGTCCGGAGAGAGCGGAACCGAGCCGCCGAAGCTGATCCAGAGATAGAGCAGAACGACCACGCACGAGAGCACGAACACCGTCAGTGCGGCGAGTTGGGGCTTGCCGACCGGCGTTTTGATCATTTCGGCAGATCCCCGTTGCAGTGGGCAGTGAAGCTCGGCGTGTCGAGGAGCTGGATCAGGGTCGCCAGGGTCGGGTTGTGGTTCGGGTTGGCGAGGTCCTGAAGCAGCTGGAGCGAGCCGCACGAGAACAGGATGAGCCCGCGCCGTAGCGGCCCGATCCCGTCCTGGGTGCCCAGCACCGAATTGGTGTCGTGGCTGGCCCACGGGAGATAGAACAGGTACCCCTGACCGTTTCTGGGCTTGTACGCGAGCTCGTTGACGATGTTGTCGAGCTCGCGTGCGAGCGTGGTGAGCCCGGGCGTGGCGGCGGCCAGCTGCCGAGTGGCCGGAACGAGGAGGCGCACGGTCGGTTGGGCGAGCACGGAGAATGGGCGCAGCTGGTCACGGATGACGGGCGTGGTCGAGCGGAAGAAGGGCCGCAGATCGGCGAGTGTCGGTCCGAGCCCCGTCGCCGTCGGCATCAGCTCGCCGAGGGTCGATTGCAGCGAGCGGCCGAGCGTCGTCGCCCGGCCCAGGGCGACGTTCGTCGTCTCGAGCGCCGGCGGGAGCAGGTCAATCGTCCGCTGGAGGTTCTGATCCTGTGCGGACAGCGCCCGGAACACACCCTCGTTGCCGCGGACGAACGCGGTCAGCTGGGATTCACGATCGCCGAGCTCGGTCGCCAGGCTCGACAGGTTGCCGACCAGCCGGGTCAGCTCGATGCGCCGGAGGGCGAGCAGCCGAGTGGCCTTGGCCGTGTCGCGAGACAGCGGGTCGAGGCTGCGCAGGACGTTGGCCAGATGCCCGCCGCCGCCGTTCTCGAGCGCCTGCCCGGCGCCGCCGACGAGGAGCTGGAGCTCATCTCGGGTGTCGCCGTCGAGCTGGGCGAGCACCTCGTCGAGGCTGACCGGCGCCAGAGTCCCGCCCTCGCCGAGCGTCGCCCCGCTGTGCAGGCGCCGGCCCGCGCGGGGGGTCCCCGGGTCGAGCTCCGCGACCATGTCGTTGAGCCCAGTCCGGGGACGGAGCAGGACGGTCGCGTCGGCGTAGATCCGGTCGCTGTAGCGCGGATCGATCTCGAGCCGGACGACGGCCTGCCCGCGCGACAGTGAGACGCCGGTGATCTGACCGACCGTGACCCCGGAGATCGTGACCGCCTGCCCCTGCCCGGGAAGCACGCCGGCGACCGAGCTCACGTCGGCGTTGAGGATGTACTCGTCATGGCCAACGAACGGGACCCAGCTCGGCCACACGATCCGCTGGTGCGCGAGCAGGTACGCCGCGACACCGAGGCCAAGCACGGCGAGGGCGGCGAGCAGCGCGATCGTGCGCAGCTGGGCGTGGAGCTCGCGGCGCAGGCGCGTCACGGGATCCTCCCCGTCGGGTCGTTGGGGAGCGGCGGCGGCGCGGCGTCGGGACGCGAGCCGTCGGCCGGGCCGGTGGCGGCCGGCCCGTTGACGTCCGGAACGGGCTGCGTGTAGCACGGAGCGCTTCGCTGCAGCGGCGGCACGCGGTTCGGGTAGGCGGGACGGGTGTGGAGCGGCGGCAGTCCGGCCTGGGCGAACTTCGTGCCCTGCGCCCCGTAGTAGTTGGTCTGGCCGGTCTCGATCGTGAACGGCCCACCGGCCGCGCCGATACGCAGGAAGTTGCCGTTGCCGTCCGCGCCCTGTCCCTCTGCGGCCTGTCCGACCATCGCGTGCCAGAACTCCTGGTAGTTGGGCACGCCCGCGCCGAGTGGCCCGTCGGATACGACGATGTTCCCAGTGGGCAGGAATACGTTTGTGATGCAACGGTCGAAGGCGTCGATCTGGGGGAGGAACCGGCGTTGCCCGGCCGCCAGCCGCGCGAGGTCGCCGCTCGCCGGCACGAGCTCGGCGAGCAGGCCGCGGAGCTCCGACTCCGAGAGCAGCGGCCGGGTCTGGGCCACCCAGGGGGTCGCGGCGGCGATCGTTGCCGGCAGCTGCGGGATCGAGGCCGCGAGCGCGTTTGAGAAGCGCGCGGTAGGGCCGAGCGCCGCGTCGAGGGCGCCGAACGCGGCGTTCGCCCGGATCGAGGTGGTTCCGAGCAGGGCGACCGTCCGCCGGAGCGGCTGCGCCTGCGCCGCCGTCGCCCGGACCGTCTGGTCGAACTCGGCCACCAGCGGCGTCAGCTGCCGATCGGCACGGGCGAGACCGCGGGCCGCCCTCCCGAGCCCGGCGAGCGTCCGCGACAGCTCGCGGCCGCTGGGCCCGGTCAGCGCGGTTGCGACGATCGCCGAGTCGCGAAGCGCCTGCGGGCTGGTGGTCAGCGCGCGGTTGATCGCCTGCGCGCCGGTGAGCTCGCGCAGGCTCGGATCGAGGCCCGCGGCCTGGGCGGCGGTCGGGCGCGTGTCGAGCGCCACGCCGACTCCGCGGAGCGATTGCTGAAGTGCCGCTCGCGTGTCGGCGGGCAGCGCATCGAGCAGCTGATCGAGCTGGACGGGGTCCGCACTCTGGGCGGGTGGGAGCGTCGCCCCATCCCCCAGTGTCGGCGAGCTCGGGCTGCCAGGGGCGAGGTCGACGTAGAAGTTGCCCTCGAGGAACAGCCGGGGGCGGATCCGCAGCGTCGCATTCGCGTGGATCGGGCGACCACTGTCGTCGATCTGCATCGTCACCTGCGAGAGGCTCGTGTCCCGGTAGCGCCCGACGGCCGTGACCTTGCCCACGTCCACGCCGGCGATCCGCACCGGTGAGCCGGGCACGAGCAGGTTCGAGCTGCGGACCACGGCGCGCAGCGTGTAGTGGTGCTGGAAGGGAAGGGCTTTGGTGAAGATGAAATAGGCGGCGATCAGCAGCAGCGCGATCCCGAGCAGGCTGGCTCGGACCGGCGAGAGTTCTCGGCGCGAGCGGCTCATCGCAGGCTCCGGGTCGTCCGCTCTGTCGTCAGGCCCTGGTTGCCGGGATCGTTGCCGATCACCTGGCGCCCGCGGATGTAGTGCTCATTGCCTGCCTCGCACTCCGGCACCTGTGCGGGGGCATCGGTGTTCGGGTACGGGTTGGCGTGCAGGAAGCTGTCGTCCTTGAGCGACGCCTGCTGTAGCGGCAGCCCCGGAGGCGCCGGCGGCCCGTTCGCGGGCGCGGACGATGGGCCGGCCTCGCTGTTCGGCAGCTGCGGGAGCGCCAGGATCCCGATCCGCAGGAAGCTCCCGACGACGTCGGACTCGGACAGCGCGCTCTCGAGATTGCGAAACAGCAGCGCCAGGTAATTGCACCTCGTCTGTGCGGGCGCGACAAACGCGATCGTCGGCCTGAGAAGGCTCGCTGTCTGGGCCAGCAACCTCAGGCCCGGGCCCGTGCGCGTATCGAGCGCGAGGCGCTCGAGAGCAGAGAGCGTCGCGACCAGACGGCCGTTGAGCGCCGGCGCGCGCCGCAGGACAGGGATTCCGACTCGGATCGCCGGCCCGAGCTCGTCAGCCGTGGTGCCCAGGTTGGCTAGCGCGGGACGGAAGCGGCGAACCAGCTCCGTCGCGTCCTGGACGAAGCGCGCCTGGGCCGGCAGCTGGCGGGTGGCGGTGTCGAGCGTCGACGGACCGCCCGCGATCGCCGCCTCGAGGGCCGGAGTCTGGAGTGAGAGGGGCGTGAAGGTCTGGTCGAGGGCGACGAACAGATCCGCCTGGGCGGCCGCGACCGGCGAGAGCTCGTTCGCCGCCCGCTCGAGACTCGGGAACAGCTGCCGGAGGCGCGTGCGCGGCTCGAGCAGGTTCCGCATGACGGGCAGCAGGTGGACGACGAGCGGCTGCAGGCCGCTGAGGCCCTGGTTCAGGTCGGGCCCGCGGCCGGCGAACGCGTCGCCAAAGGTGGTCAGGTTCGTGGCCGCTGCGGCTCTCGTGCGGGGCCCGAACATCTGGAGGACGTCGTCGATCTCGACGGGCAGGGCTGTGTGCGAGGCCGGGATCGTCGCGTTCGCCGGCAGCGTCTGGGCCGAGTGGCCACGTTGGATCTCGAGGTACTTCAACCCCAGCGGCGAGACCGGGCGGACCAGGTCCGTCGAGTCAGCGGGGAGTGGTTCGAGCGACTTGACGAGCCGGACGTGGAGCACCGCGTCCGCGCTCCCGTCCGGGTTGCTGGTCCCTGAGATCGAGGCGATGTATCCGACCCGCGTGCCGCCGATGAGCACCGAGTCAGTGGCGATCAGCCCCGCCGCGTCCGGCACCTCGACGCTCAGATCGTAGGTGGGCACGAACGGCAGCCCGTTGTTGGCGTTGTAGGCCAGGTAGACGGCGATGATCGTGATCAGCACGGTCACCGCCCCGACCAGGATCGGATCGCGCAGGGCCGACTCGGCTCGGCGGCCTCGCGGCCCGGGCCGGTTCGCTCGACGGCCTGTCGGCGCGTCGCCGCTCACGGCCTGAGCAGGTAGTTGAGCAGCGTCCTGGCGCCGGCCTGATCCGGCCCTGAAGACCGTCCGGCACTCGCCGCGCCGGCGATCGTCGTGGTGGCGAAGGTCGATCCGCACCCGCCGACCGGGCGACTTGAACGCGCCGAGCACGACCCGACCTCGAAGCTCGAGCGGATGTAATGACCAAGGGCGTCCTCACCGTTGATCGCCCCCGTGTAGTAGTAGATGAAGCGCATCACGTCCTCGATCCCGCCGGCGCGATCGAACGAGCTCGAGACCGCGGCGAGGTCGGAGGCCAGCGGCTCGAGCGGCGTCGAGAGCGCGAGGAGCTCGCGCACCACCGGGTTGAGCCGGGGAATCACGCGCTCGCCGCGGGCGGCCACATTCCCGAGCGTCTGGAACGCCGGGATCGCCGAGGTGGCGAGTGGCCCGAGACCCTGAATCGATTCGTTGATCTGTGGCGCGTGGGCGTGGAGCACGGCGAGCGCGGGAATCAGCTGACCGGCCAGGTCAGAGAGGCGCTGCGCCGCTGGGCGCAGCTGGCGAAGGAACGGCGGGAAGCGCGCGAGGCTCTGCTGCAGGGCCCCTCCCTGCTGTGCCGTCGCCAGCGCGACCTCACTCAAATGCTCGATCACTCCGCCCACGTGGCCACGCTGCCGGACCAACGGCGCCAGGATCCGATCGGACTCGGTGACCAGGCGGGCGAGCACGCGGTCCTGGGCCGCGAGCACGGCGATCACGCGGTCGGTCTGCGCGAGCGCGGGGTCTGCCCGGAGCAGAGCGGCATTCAGGCTCTGACCGTTCCCGGCGAGGCCGGCACCAAGGCCGGCGATTACGAGCTGCAGGCGCTGCTGCTCGGGCAGCCGCGTGATGTCGGCAAGCTGATCGAGACCGACCGGGGTCGTCGTGTTCTGGACCGGGAGCAGGTGCTGCCCGCGGTCTGGGCCGGAGGCGATCGCGGGCAGTGGCGGTGGGGCGCTTGTGCCTCCAGGCCGTCGCTGGGACGCGGTGCACTCGACGAACTGCTCGCCGAGCAGCGACTCGAGCCCAATCCCGCAGTGGGCATCGCTGCGGAAGGGCTGGAATTGGCGATCGTCGATCCGCAGGACGAGGGCGGCCTTATTGTCGGGCGTCAGCTCGACGGCGGAGATCTCTCCAACCTTGACGCCGGCGATCTTCACATCCTCGCCCGCGATCACGAACGAGGAGTTGTCGAACACGGCGCGGACCAGATAGCCGCCGCTGGTGCCGCCCGAGAGCCGCGAGATCACCAGCGAGACCACGGCAGCGAAGAGGATCAGGGCGATCAGGCCCGCGAGCACTCGCGCGATCCTCACGGCGTACCGCCAATCGTTTCCGAGGCCCGGCAGTGAGAGTTGGCCAGTGGGCCCGAGTCGACGAACGGAGCGGAGCGATCGGCCGGCGCCGTGATCGCGGCGCCCGGACAGCGGCGAACGAACCCGGATCGCAACGGCCCGCCCGAGCCGCGGAGGTTGGGCGGCTTCGGAGTGAGGACTCCACCCTGCGCGTTGTCGGTGAACCCGAATGCGTCGAACACGGGAACCGTTCGCGCGTAGTGGCCGTTCGCGTCGTAGGGAGCGAAGATGCCGTCCCAGTTGCTCACCCAGGCGACGAGGTCCGGAATGTAGGGGCGCGCGAACTCGAACACCGGCGTGGATCTGCGCACGGCCTCGACCGCACGCGGGAAGTCACGCGTGATCGCGGCGGCGAGCGGCGGTAGCTCGAGCAGCGCGTCGTAGAGATCGTTGTTCGGTCCCGGCCGGTCGAACAGCTGGCGCAGAAGGGTCACGGACGGGACCGCTTCGTCGAGCACAGGCTCAAGGCGCACGAGGAAGGGCGCCAGCGGAGCCGTGACGGGACGGGTTGCGTCGAACAGCCGGGTGAGGGCGGGAAGCGTCGAGGCGCGCAGTCGCGCGAAGGTGGCGGTCCCGCGCCGCAGGGCCCCGGGCAGATTCACGAGCACCTGCGAGAGCGCCTGATTCTCGGAGCTCAGCGCCCGCGCGGTGACTTTCGCCTGGCTGACGAGATCGGTCAGCTGTTCGGGGTGCTGGTCGATCGCGCCGAGCGCCGCGCTCGTCTGGGTGAGGAACTCGTCCAGCGTGGGCGTGTCGCGGCCGACCTGGGAGAAAAGGCGGGTGTAGGCCTGGAGCGCCGCCGGGAAGTACTGGGCCGACAGGCTCGCCTGGGTGCTGCGCCCCACGTACCAGCTCGAGAACCCCCGGATCAGGCGACGCAGGCCGGTTCTCGTGCCGGCGTCGAGCGTGTCGAACAGCTCATCGATGTCGACGATCCCATGCGTCTGCGAGGCCGGAATCACTCCACCGCCCTGGATCGCCGGCTCGAACGGCGGGGCCGGACTCACGTCGACGTAGCGGCTGGCCACACCCGCCAGGCCCTGGGCCCGGATCGTCGCCGTCGTCCCCTTCCGGAGCGGTCCGTAGCTCGAGTTGATCGAGACGTCGACCTCAGCAAGCCCGTCGGCGGTCAGCCGAAGGCGATCGACGCTGCCCGCCGGCGTGCCGCCGACGCGGACCAGGTCGCCAGGAACGAGCTGGCCGGCGTCGAGGAAATCGAGGCGGTAGTGGTAGACGGAGGATCGGGTGAGCACATATGCGATCGCGCCCGCCGCAAGAAGGAGCGCCACGAGCGCCGGCACGCGCCACGCAGAGCGCACCCGCGGGCGCACACCGACCGGGCCGACCGGGGATGGCCGCGGGACCGGCGCACGGGGTGCTTCGCGGGTCGACGTGGACATCGGACGCTCCGTCTTGCAGCCGGGCGGAGGCGCGCTGCTCCCCAGCGGCCGGGGTACCCGTCAGCCGGGGGCTCCGCGCCCCCCGCCGGGCCGGCTAAGTATAGACGCGCGCGTTCCCGAATAGCAAAAACCCCACCTGGGCAGGTCTATACAGGCGCTTTCCCATGCGATACGGTACGGTTCTCATACACATGCTTGTGTGCAGGGTCACCCGGTCGATCCTTGAGGGAGGTCAGATCCGATGCGCAAACTCGCAGCCGTCGTCGTCCTGAGCCTGCTGGCGGTCCCAGGCGCGATCGCGCTCGCCTCGGCCACCGCTCCCAAGGTCACGGTCAAGGCCACGATCAACCCCAACCGGGCCGGGACCCGCAAGCACCCACAGGGCGTCAAGCTCAACGTGCGGATCTCCTGGCAGTCGCTCGGGAGCGCGAGCCAGCCGATCGTCAAGGCGTTCGACATCCTGTTCCCAAAGGGCTCTCTCTATAACGGCGCCAAGTACCCGTCGTGCTCCTACAAGCGCCTGAACGCCGTCGGTCCGGCGGGCTGCCCGCACGGGGCGATCATGGGATCCGGCACCGGCAACGCCTATGCCGACACGGTGATCACTCATCCGCAGATCACGGTCGTCAACGGCGGCGCCAGCCGGGTGTTCTTCTACACGATCCTCAACAATCCGGCCCGGGTCCAGTCGCCGGTGATCGGCAAGATCAGCCGGACGAGCGGGAAGTTCGCTTACAAGCTCCACGTGACGGTGCCGCCTGAGCTCCAGGTCGTGGCCGGGGTGCCGATCGAACTGACCCTCCTCAAGGTCACGGCGGGGAAGAAGTCCTGGCTCGCGACCACCGGCTGCCCCGGCGGCAAGTGGCCGTTCAGCGTCACCACCAGCTACAGCACCGGCGGGCGTGCCAGCTTCACCGACTCGATCCACTGCCACTGACCAGGCGTCCGGGGCGATCGGAGGCCTCATCCATACACAACGCGATTTGCAAAACGGAGGCGCGCCGTCCGGCCAGAGGGCGGGACGCGAGCGCTCAGGCCGCCCGCGGCGTCTCGCGACGACGCTCGCGGCGATCGTCCTCGCCGGCGCCCTCGTGACCGGCTTCGCCTTCGCTCAGAGCTCACCGCCGATCACGGTCAGGGTGTTCCCGAAGGTGACGCCGAACCGCGCCGGAACGCCGGCGCACCCCCAGGGGGTGCACGTCGACGTGCGGATCACGATCGGCATCCCCACCGGTTATACGCCGCCCCTCGTCGACACGATTGACGTCTGGTTTCCGCGCGGGGGCATCTACAACGGCGCGAAATTCCCGACCTGCTCCTACAGGCGTCTGAATGCGGCCGGTCCAGCGGCCTGCCCGCGGCGCTCGATCATGGGCCACGGCGGCGGGGTCGCCCGCGCCGACACCACCCTCACCTATCCGAAGATCACGGTCGTCAACGGCGGCGCGCGGCGGGTCTTCGCCTACACGGTGCTGAACAACCCCGCCCGCGTTCAGACGCCCGTGATCGGCACGATCTCGAAGTTGTCCGGGCGGTGGTCCTACCGACTGCACGTGGTGATCCCGAAGGTCCTCCAGGTCGTGGCCGGGGTCCCTCTCGTCCTGCAGTCGCTGAACTTCCACGTCGGGCGCGGGAATTGGCTGGCCACCACCTCCTGCCCGTCCAGCCGCCGCTGGCCGTTCCACGCCGTGACCCGGTTCAGCGATGGTGAGACGAAGACCACAAACGGGTCCGTCGCCTGTCGCCCGTGAGCGGTCGATGGGGGCGATCGCCGACCGAACGTTCCTGATCACGCGCAGCGCCCTGCGCGAGATCGGGGAGATGGTGCTGCTGACGGGCCGGACGATCGCCTCGGCGATGCGCCCACCGTTCCCGTACGGCAACGAGTTCGTGCTCCAGTTCAGCTTCGCGATCAGGCTCTGCTGGTTCCCGATGCTGCTCTCCACGGTCGCCTTCGGCTACGAGGCGCCGGGGCTCCAGGCAGCCAACTTCCTCGTCCTGTTCGGCGCCCTGGACCGGCTCGGCGGCTTCTTCGTCCTCGCCTCGATCCGGGAGTTCGCGCCGTTCGTGGACGCGATCGTGGTCGCCGGAGTGGCCGGCACCGCGATCACCGCCGATCTCGGGGCACGCAAGATCCGGGAGGAACTCGACGCGCTGATCGTGATGGGCGTCGATCCGGTCAAGAACCTGGTCGTGCCGCGCTTCCTCGCGCTGATGCTGGTCACCGGCCTGTTCGACATCTACGCGCTGCTGTTCGGGATCTTCGGAGGTGTCCTTGCCACGCTGGTCAACCACGCGCCGCTCGGTCCGTTCTTCGCCACGCTCGCCAACAACGCAGAGCCGACCGACCTGTGGGCGTCGGTGGTCAAGACAACCCTGTTCGGGGCGATCATCGCGATCGTCTGCTGCTTCAAGGGGATGAATGCCTCGGGCGGCCCGGCCGGCGTCGGGCGAGCTGTGAACCAGGCCGTCGTGATCGCATTCCTCGGCATCTTCGCCTTCAACTACACGTTTACGCAGGTGCTCCTGGCCACCCACCCGGCGATCACGACGATCGCGCGCTGAGGCGATGTCCACAGTCCGTCAACCAACCCTGACCGACGGCGTCGAGACCCCACAGCCGAGGCTCGTCCGCTCCGGGCTGATGATCAAGTTCTGCGCCGCGATTGTGCGCGAGATCCTGACCCTGCGCGTGTTTCGGTTCACCGGCGAGGCGCTCAGACAGGCCGGCATCCTGATCGTCTCCTCGACGCTGGTGATCTGGGGCCTCGTGTTCATCATCGGCCTGCAGTGCGGGATCGAGGGTGCCTATCTCCTCCGCGCCCAGGGCGCGCCGCAATACTCGGGCGTGTTCTCGGCCTGGTGCGACCTGCGTGAGCTTGTGCCGCTCGTGTTCGGCTACATGATGTCCGCCAAGGTCGGCACCGGGATCGTGGCCGAACTGGGATCGATGCGGATCTCTGAGGAGATCGACGCGCTCGAGGTGATGGGCATCCGCGGCGTCACGTTCCTGTGCTCGACGCGGCTACTCGGGTCCTGGCTCGTCCTCCCGTTCGTCTACGTCTCGTCGGTCGGCTGGGGCTTCGTCGCCAGCTATTTGGCCGTCGTGCAACAGGTCGGTGGCGTCTCCCCCGGGGGCTATTCGCTCATCTTCTGGGAGTTCCAGAACCCCCCTGACCTGCTGTTCAGCATGATCAAGGCGATGGTCATGGCGACCGTGATCGTGCTCGTCGGCTGCTACTACGGCTACACGGCTCGCGGCGGCCCAGTCGGGGTCGGCACCGCCACCGCAAAGTCGATGGTGGTCAACATCGTGTCCGTGCACATCATCGGGATGCTGGGCACGCAGCTGTTCTGGGGCGCCAACCCCCGCGCGCCGATCGGGGGGTGATGTGCGGCCTTGGCGCCCGGCCCGGCGCGGTGACAAACCTCACATGGTCCCTCCTGGTTCAGCGATAACGTGCCGGGCAGTCGTTCACGTCCGAGCGTTCAGCGAGGGGGGAGTCCGTTGAGAGGTGCTGCTATTTGGGCGTGCGCGCCGGCGTTGCGTCGGCGTGCGCTGATGGTGACCGCGGCGTTGATCGCCTGCGCCGCGATGATGGCTGCGACCGCCAATAGAGCCGGCGCGATCATCGTCAAGCTCCACAACGGGCATTACCTGAGCTTCGACGCCCAGATCGGCGGCAGCCTGCCGGCGGGGATCTCCCGCTCCAAGCTGTCGAACCGGGACTCGATCTTCCACAACCTCGATTACAGCGGCGGCCCGGTGATGCCGTCGAACACCAACTACGTGATCGCCTGGACACCGCAGGGCTATTCCGGAGCTCCGTTCCAGGACAAGGGGTTCGATTCCGGCGCGTCGGGCTGGAGCAACGACAGCCTCGGCTACATCAACGGCGTGGCGCAGTTCTTCAAGGATCTGCAGACCGACAGCTCGGCCCACAAGACGACGAACAGCGACGCGGTCTCGGTCCAGTACGACGACGCCAACGGGCATGTCGCGGCCTACAACTCGAGCTATGGCGCCGGGGGAACCGGTCCGAACGGTGCCTATCTCGACACCGATCCGATCCCGGGCGGAGGCTCCAGCGGGTGCCCCTGGTCGGCGACCAGCGACAACGGCGGCGACGCCAAGGGTTCGGGTGGCTACTGCATCACCGACGCCCAGGTCCAGCAGGAGCTGAACAACTTCCTCACCGCCCACAGCCTTCCGCGCGGACTGACCGACGAGTACTTCCTGCTGACGCCCCCGGACGTCGTGATGTGCTTCACGGCCAACGGCGCCAAGGGCACCTGCTCGGCCAACTCCGCCGACTCGGACAGCCGGGCGTTCTGCGGCTATCACAGCAACAGCGGCGCGGGAACGAACGAGTTCCTGTACGCGAACATCCCGGACTCGTCCGGCACGACGACGAATCCGGACCCAGACGGCCTGTTCGGGTGCGACCCATACGTGACGAACGCCGACTGCAACAGCATCTACCTCTGCGACTACTACGCGATGTCCGACGGTGTCCTGAGCGCCGTCTCTCACGAGCACAACGAAACGATCACCGATCCGCAGCCGAACAGCGCGTGGACGGACTTCGAGCAGAACCCTCCGTACCAGGGAGGGACGGAGATCGGCGACCTCTGCAATGACGATGCAGGGAGCGGTGACGCGACCACCTACGTGTTCAACAACGGCAGCTTCCACTACTACCCCTACAACGAGACCATCGGATCGCGCACGTACTGGATCCAGGGCGAGTGGAGCAACGAGTACCGCAAGTGCCTGTTCAACGGGACATTCTCCGGCCCACCCGGCTCGAGCTTCCAGGTCAGGAGCCAGAGCGGCAACGCGGTCAGCTTCGATGCCACGGGCTCGTGCGGCAACGTGTCCGGGAAGACGGCCTGTGCCTTCCCGATCGCCGAATACACGTGGCAGTTCAACGACGACGTGACCCCCGGGGACACGCCGCAGGAGTACACCGTCTCCTGCCCCGCCTCCGGGGGAGGGCCGTCGGGCTGCAACGGGGCGCTGGTCTCGCACACCTTCCCGCGTCCGGGCACCTACCGGGTCGCGCTGACGACCCAGAACATGGACGGCCGGACCTCGGGCTGGGCGACGAACGTGACCGTCTATGCCGCGACGCGGGCCGCCTTCTCGTTCGGCTCCTCCGCGATCGAGCACTCGCCGGTGTCGTTCAACGCCGGGACGAGCACCCACGACCCGCACTTCTCGATCACGTCCTACAGCTGGAACTTCGGTGACGGCTCACCGCTCGGCAGCGGCGTCTCGCCGTCGCACTCGTATTCCCACTCCGGGAACTTCATCGTGACCCTCACGGTCCACGACAGCCACGGCGGAAGCTCGACCGTGTCGCACGTGATCGGGGTGGCCGACCGGCGCCCGAGCGCGTCGTTCACCGCTCCCAGCGGGACGGTCGGGCGCAGCGTGTCGTTCACCGGACACGGATCCGATCCGGACGAGGGAATCGCCTCCTACCGCTGGAGCTTCGGCGACGGGAGCAGCGGTTCGGGCCAGCACGTGAGACACACGTTCCGCCACTCCGGCACGTTCCACGTCACGCTGACGGTGCGCGACGCCAGCGGCCAGACGGCATCGATCATGCACAAGGTCGTGATCAAGAAGAAGAAGCGCCGGCACCGCTAGGCTGCGCGGCGCCCGGCGATCACCTCGGCGCGGCGCTGCACCGCGTCGGTGAGCATCTCCTCGAGCCCGTCGGTCAGCTCGGCGTCGACCGCGAGCACGTCGGGCTCGGGGAGGCCGACCTCGCTCGAGCCGACGCCGACGACCGTCTCGGTTCCGCCGAGCAGGGCGGTGGCGCAGATCGTCACGCGACGTCGGGGATCGGCTCTCAGAAGGCGCGCGACATCGAGGTCGGTGGCGTTGAGTCCCCCCTCGGCGAGCAGGTGCGCGACCGCGCTCGCGTCGCGGATCTGGGCCAGGCGCAGCCGCACGCGGGGTCCGCGTGGAAGGGCATGGGAATGCGCGCCGAGCGCGGCTGGATCAAGGTTCAGCGCCACTTCCTACAGGGTAGTAGCTTCAAATCCCCCGTCGTAAAGGGGCTGTGAACGCTAACGCGGCGGTCCCCGGCGGGGGTTGGTCGAGAAATCCACGATGGTGGTGAATTTCTCGACCAGGCTCGGGTCGCGGGCCCGAGGCGGCGCGGGCGCGGCCGCCCCCGGCGGCTCGCCGCGCCCCCGGCCCTTATTTCTATGCCCGCCCGCGCGCCCGCCGGATCTCCGCGAGCCGCTCGCGAAGCGCCGCCTCGGCCAGGTCTGGGTCGTAGAAGCGCACGCCGATCGCCCCGCTCGGCATCAGCTCCTGGCCGGAGAGATGGCCGGGGTGGCGGTGTGGGTTGTCATACTCGCCGTCGCTGCGGGTGGAGGAGCGCAGCTGGGCCGGCGGCGGATCGGCCCCACGCTCGCGGATGTGCTCGCGGGCGGCGAACACGGCGCGCTTGACCGCGTCGGACTTCGGCGCAAGGGACAGGTAGATCGCGGCCTGGGCGAGCGCGAACTGGCACTCCGGGAGCCCAACGTGCTCGACCGCGTCAGCGGCGGCGGTGGCCACGACGAGGGCCTGCGGGTCGGCGTTGCCGATGTCCTCGGAGGCGAGCACGACCATCCGGCGCACGATGAAGCGCGGGTCCTCGCCGCCCTCCAGCATGACCGCGAGGTAGTACAGCGAGGCGTCGGGGTCTGAGCCGCGCGTGGCCTTGATCCAGGCCGAGATCGTGTCGTAGTGCCGGTCGGCCTGGCGGTCATAGAGGAGGGCCCGGCGCTGGAGCGCGTCCTCGGCGTTGGCGAGCGTGACCTCCTCGCCGTCGCCGGCTGCGTCGCAGGCCAACTCGAGGCCGTTGAGAGCCGACCGGGCGTCGCCGCCGGCGCGCTCGGCGAGGAACTGAAGGGCCGCCGTCTCGATCAGGCGGCCCGGGCCGCACTCGTTGCGCGCCACCGCGCGGTCGAGCAGCTTGCGCACGTCCTCGGGCGCAAGCGTGTCGAGCTCGTAAACGTGGCAGCGCGAGAGCAGCGCCGAATTGACCTCGAAGTAGGGGTTCTCGGTGGTCGCACCGATCAGCGTCACCAACCCATCCTCGACCGCCGGCAGCAGCGCATCCTGCTGCGCCTTGTTGAAGCGGTGGATCTCGTCCAGGAAGAAGATCGTCGTCGTGCCGGTCGTGCGCAGGCGCTCGCGGGCGCGCTCGATCACGGCTCGCACCTCGGCCCGGCCGGCCTGCACCGCGCTCTCCTCCTCGAACGCCGCGCCCGAGGCCTCGGCGATGATCCGCGCCAGGGTCGTCTTGCCGCTCCCGGGCGGCCCGTGCAGGATCATCGAGTGCGGATGGCGCTCCTCGATCGCCCGCCGCAGCGCTGAGCCCGCGGCAAGCAGGCGGTCCTGGCCGACGAACTCCTCCAGCGTGCGCGGACGCATCCTGGTGGCCAGCGGCGCATTCGCGGGAACCTCTCCGGCTCGGGCCGACTCGGTGTCCTCGCTCCCGAACAGACGCTCCATAGCGGAAGTATGAGGGTCCGGACGGCCGGGCCGCGGTCAGAACCAGACCGCGCCGGCTGCCCGTCAACCGCCGCGGCCGACGATCGCCAGCGCCTCGTCGTGCAGCAGCCGGTTGGTGGCCAGCGCGTCGCCGCCGTCCGCGGTCGCGACCCCGCCGAGGTCGGTGAAGCGGCCCCCGGCCTCCTCGACGATCATCCTCGGTGCCGCCAGGTCCCAGAGCGAGACGATCGCCTCGCAGCAGATGTCAGCCGCCCCCTCGGCGACCAGCATGTAGCCCCAGAAGTCGCCGAACCCGCGCGTGCGCCAGCAGGCGCGCTCGAGGGCAAGCAGGGCATCGAGCCGGAGCGCACTCTCCCAGCCGTCGAGCCCGGAGACGCAGAGCTGCGCGTCGTCGAGCCGGCTGACGGCGGAGGTTCGGAGACGGCGGGGCGACCCGTCGAGGTGGTCGTCGACGAAGGCGCCCTGTCCACGCGCCGCCCACCACCGCCGCTGGAGCGCCGGGGCGGAGACGACGCCGACCACGAGCTCGTCGCCGTCCTCGAGCGCCAGCAGCGTCGCCCACACCGGGATGCCTCGCACGTAGTTCTTGGTCCCGTCAATCGGGTCGATGATCCACCGCCGGGAGCTGTCCGGCGCGGTCGAGACGCCGAACTCCTCGCCGACGATCGAGTCGGCGGGCCGGGCGCCGGCCAGACGCTCGCGCAGGAGGCGCTCGACCTCGGTGTCGGCCTCGCTGACCGGCGTCATGTCGGGCTTCGTCTCGACGACCAGGTCTGTGGCACGAAAGCGGCCCAGGGTGAGCGCGTCGGCCAGCTCCGCGAGCTCGAGCGCAAGCGCAAGATCATCCGCCACAGCGGGCCATCCTAGAGACAGCTAGGCTGCGGGGAGATGACGCCTGAGCTTCAGGAGGAGACGACGGCGGTCCTTCAGCGGCTGGTCCGCTTCAACACGGTGAACCCTCCCGGGAACGAGCGGCCCGCGATCGAGTACCTGGCCGAGTATCTGGGATCGGCCGGGTTCGAGACGGAGATCCTCGGCGCCACCGAGGATCGCGCGAACCTGGTGGCGACGCTGAGCGGCGAGGCGGACGGGCCGACGCTCGTGTACCTGGGTCACGTCGACACCGTGCTGGCGCATCCGTCCGAGTGGCGACACGACCCGTGGTCCGGGGACGTCGACGAGGGCTTCCTCTGGGGGCGCGGCGCGCTCGACATGAAGTCCCAGGTGGCGGCCGAAGCGGTCGCCGGAGCGACGCTCGCGCGGGGCGGCTGGCGCCCGGCGTCCGGGACGCTCAAGCTCGTGTTCGTCGCCGACGAGGAGACCGGCGGCGAGTGGGGCGCACAATGGCTTTGCACCAACCACCCGGACAAGGTCCGCTGCGACATGCTGATCAACGAGGGCGGCGGCGAGCACTTCCAGTTCGGCGGGGTCAGGCGCTATGGCGTGTGCTGTGCGGAGAAGGGGATCTTCCGCTTCAAGGTGACCGCCCGCGGCGCGGCCGGGCACGCCTCGCTGCCCCGTACCGGCGACAACGCGCTGCTCAAGCTCGCCCCGGTGCTCCAATCCCTGGGGGAGAGGCAGCCGTCCTACGATCTGACCGAGGGCCCCGCCGGCTTGCTCCGCGGCCTCGGGGAGGACCCCGCCGACCCACAGAGCGCCGTGGCGAGCATCGGCCGGGCCGCTCCAGAGCTGCTGACGATCCTCGAGCCGATGCTCGGCGTGACGCTCACGCCGACCATGGCCCACGCCTCGGACAAGATCAACGTGATCCCGTCCCGCGCGTATCTGAAGGTCGACTGCCGCGTGCCGCCCGGTCTCGGTGAGGAAACCGCGATGGCGCGGATCGAGGAGGTGCTCGGCCCTCGCGCGCGCGAGTACGACATCGAGTTCACCGAGAAGGTCAGCGGCAACAGCTCGCCGATCCAGACGAGATTGATGTCGGCGATCGAGGATTGGATCGCCCGCCACGATGACAGTGCCTCGACCGTGCCGGTGATCCTCCCCGGCTTCTCCGACTCGAGGTGGTTCCGCGCCGCCTTCCCGGATTGCGTCGCCTACGGCTTCTTCCCTCAGCGCCACCAGAGCCTGTTCGAGGCGGCGCCGCTCGTCCACAACGCGGACGAGCGGATCGACGTCCGCGACCTAGGCTTCGCTGCGAGCTTCTACGCGGATCTGGCGCGCGAACTGCTCGCCTGAGAGCCGCGGCTCGGGGATCACCTCGAGCTCCGGCTGTCGGCCGTCCTCGTCGCTGAGCTCACGGGTTGCTCGCGGCAGCAGCCCGAGCGCCAGCAGCCCGAGTCCGATCACGCTGCCGACCCCGAGCACCGTCCGCGCGCCGAACGAATGTGCGAGCGGACCGGCGATCAGAAAGCCGAGCGGCAGCAGCGCCAGCGACCCCATCCAGTCCCACGCGCTCACCCGCGAGAGCGCGCCCGGCGGGATGTGGCGTGCGAGCGCCGTCTCCCACCAGATCATCAGCAGCGAGAAGCCGAACCCGGTCGCGAACGCGCATACGACGACCACCTCGACGGGGGCCCCGAGCGCGAACAGGCCGTCCTGAATCGGCCACGCGAGGACCAGGATCATCCCGACGAGCAAAGGCCGCCGCGGCCGCCAGCCGAGGCCGGCCACGGCTCCGCACACCGCGCCGACACCGGCCACGCTCTCGAGCACGCCGAAGAAACCGGCGCCACCGTAGATGTCGCGGGCGATCACCGGCGCGAGCGCGTACCACTGCGCGTAGACGGTCATCACCGCACCCATGAACACGAGGATCGTGACCAACACCCAGGCGCGCGAGCGCACCTCGCGCCAGCCCTCGCGCAGCTCGTGCAGCATCGACGCCGCCGGCGCCACGGCGCCGCGCGGCCGGGGATGCACGCGCAGCAGGAGCAGCGCGCTGAGAATGAACGTGGCCGCGTCGAACGCGAACGCCTCGCCGGCGCCGATCCCGAGCACGACCGCGGTCGCGAGCGCCGGCCCGACGAGGAAGGCAACATTGGCGGTCGACTCCGTCAGAGCGCGGGCGTCCTGGATCATGTCCTCAGGGACGGTCTGCGGCAGGAGCCCGCTGTAGGCGGGCTGGAAGAAGGCCAGCGCGGCGCCGTACGCCGCCTCGATCAGCACGAGCTCCCAGATCTCCACCGTCCCGGCGAGGATCAGCGCCGCGAGCAGGCCGTGCAGAACCGCGCGGGCCAGGTCTGTGACGATCATGATCCGGTGGCGCGGCAGCCGATCCGCCCACACACCCCCGAACAGGATCAACGCCACCAGCGGCACCGTCTGGGCTCCCAGCACCAAGCCGAGGTCGGTCGGCGACCCGGTGCGCTGGGTGATGAACAGCGCCAGCGCGACCGTGACGGCGCGATCGCCGATCGCGCTGGCGGATTGGCCCAGGAACAGATATCGAAAACTCGGGTGGCGCAGAACGCCCAGATACGACTTCATCAGACACTCTCGACGGCTCGGAACGGCAGGACAGCAGGGCAGCCGCGGAATGCCTCAGCGGGCGGCTGCGGGTGATGCGGTCACGGTCGAGAGGTGACGATCATCGCCACTGGAACGTAGCAAAGGATCGTGAGATGATCCAGCCGTTGTGCTGGACCGGGGAATCGTCGCTGCAGTGCTCGTCGCCGTGAGCGCCGCCTTTCCGGCGCAGGCGTTCGCGGGCAAAAAGAAGCCCGGTCCACGACCGGACCTGAAGGTCACCGTGCTGAAGGCCAACCTCGGCAACCCCCCGTATGTCGTCGTGGGCACCGACGGTGTGCCGGAGACCTTCGAAATCCAGGTGACGACCAAGAATCAGGGCGGGGGTACGGCGGCGCCTTCGGTCACCGATCTGTTCATCCGCGACAGCCATGGCCGCGACCACGAACACTTGCTCAGCATCCCGAGGCTAAAGCCACACACCCGAGCGGATCAGACCGTGGTCGTCACAAACCTGAAACTGCCACTTGGCTACGCGCGGATCGGCGCAGACGCCGACCACCGTCACCACGTCGACGAGTCCGATGAGACCAACAACCTCGCCAAGGGCGAGAGGTTTGCCGTGGTGGCAAAGCAATGGAACGTTTCCGACTTCGAATCGATCGCGAAGCTCCCGATGAGCACAGACACGACGAAGGCCGCACCGGACCTCCGGTTCGTGTTCTCCAGGTACGACCACTCAGCCGAGGTGTGGGTCTACAAGGTGTATGGGCGGGTCCTCAGCATCCAGAGCCAGAGCGGCGTGTGCACCTACTCGGGGTCGAACTCAGCGAGCCGGAACCCCTGGGCCGACAGCTTTCTGAACCTCGAGAGCGACCTCGGGGCCTACGATGTGGTGGTCAAGGCCTCGGTGCTTCCGAAGTACCCGATTCCCGTCAAGTGTTTCTACATCACCGCGCCCCCGTTCCAGGCGGGCTTCCAGGACCTGCTCACGTTCGTCGGATACAGAAGGCAACCGACGATGTCCGACAAGGACACTCGGCTGTTCGATTCAGTCACCGACAACGAGTTGCGCACGACCTTCAAGTGGGACTTCCGGGCCGCGATTCCCTAAGCCGGCGCCGCCTCGAATCGGAGCGAGAAGTAGTCCAGCGAATGCGGCAGCGGCTTCGAAGCGTTGAGGTTCGGCTCCAGCAGCCTGACCTCACGCTCGCGCAGCAGTGTGCCCAGCATCTCGCGCCCTGCCAGCAGTGAAAGCGCCGCACCCGGGCACCCCTGCGGGCCGTGGCTGAAGTGGTTGAAGGTCCAGTCATCGGCGGCGTCTCCTGTGACCCATTGATCGGGGACGAAGCGGTCGGCATCTGCGCCGAGCGCGTCCCGATCACGATGATTGAAGGTGTTGACGACCATGATCTGGGTGCCCTCGGGAATCGGCACCCCGTCCCAGTGGGTGTCCTCCACGGTCGCCCGCGACAGCATCGGCGTCGTTGGCCACAGGCGCATCGCCTCGTTCAGACACGCCTCAATGCGCGCCGTGTCATCGAGCGCACGCGCGCGTTCGGCATCGTGGGTGGCGAGCAGCGCGAGGCATCGCAGCGCGTTGATCGCGAGCGTGTCCCCGAGCGCGAACAGCCAATGTGTGACCTGGCGAGCCGGCTTCGTACGCTCGGTCTGCGGCGCATCGGGAATCAGGGCGACGAGGCTTTCGGGCTCCGCCGCGTCGATGTCGGAGATCAACCTCTCGGTGTAGCGCGCAAGCAGCTCGTCGTCACCACTCCCCGGCGGGTTCGCCTTGTCCATCAGCTCGCCGAGCATCCGCGAGAGCTCCGCATCATCGGCCGCCCGGTCCCCCAGGATCACCCGGCGGGCCACACGTCGCACGGCCTCGTTCCACTCCTCCCAGCCGAGCTCGCCCGGCAGGCCGGCCGCCTCCTCGCGAGCGACCGCTGCGAACCGCTCGGCGAGCCGGTGGTCGGGGCGGCCGGTGAGCACGGCCTCGGTGAAGCGCCGGCGGTCCGCCCAGTCCTCCCCGCGGGAGATCGTCAGCGCATCGGGCTGGAAGTGCGCCATCGCGCTGCGCTTCGGCTCGGGATCGGCGGCGAAGCGGTCCGGCGCGTGCTCGAGGGCGTGGCGGATCGCGTCGCGTCCGAGCACCAGAAGCACCTCGTCCTTGACGACGCGGATCCAGAGCGGTCCGTCGCCATACGATCGGCGCAGGCCGGACATGAACGAGTACGCCAGGGCATCGGCTCCGGTGAGCGTGGCGATCGCGGTGGCGGTGCGCCGGCGGCGGAACAGTCCCTGGATCACGTTCGGCACCGCCACCTGCGCGGTGAAGCGCAGGCCTTCGACGATTGAGGCGTGCGGAAAGTCGCGTTCTGCCACGTCCGTGGCGGAACCTACCACCGTAGACTCACCCCATGGCGACGGACACCTCGACGAGGATCGAGCCCGAGGTCTTCCGCCTCCCGGTCGACCGGATCCGCTCCGGGTATTACTCCGACGCCTACTTCGTCTACACGAAGGAACTGCTCGAGCGGGAGGGGCGCCATCCGCGCGTGCTTATGCAGGTGTTCCAGAAGCGGGAGTCGCTGCTTGGCGGGATCGACGAGGCGCTCGCGGTCCTGAAGCTGTGCTCGGGTCACCGCGACGGCGAGAAATGGGTGCCGGGATGGGACGAGCTGACCGTTCACGCGCTGCGCGAGGGCGATCGCATCGGCCCGCGCGAGACGGTGATGACGATTGAGGGTGACTACAGCCTGTTCGCGCACCTGGAGACGGTGTATCTCGGAGTTCTGGCCCGCCGTTCGCTGATCATGCGCAACGTGTCCGAGGTGGTGGAGGCGGCCCGCGGCAAGCAGATCTTCTACTTCCCCGCCCGCCACGATCACTGGCTCGTTCAGACCGGTGACGGCTGGAGCGCTCACGTGGCGGGGGCGATCGGTGTCTCAACCGACGCTCAGGCGTCGTGGTGGGGCGGCGTCGGGATGGGCACGGTTCCGCACGGGCTGATCGCCGCCTACAACGGTGACACGGTGAGCGCTGCCAAGGTGTTCGCCGACCACTACCACGAGCAGATGAGCATCACGGTCCTGGTCGACTGGGACAACGACTCGGTGCGGACTGCACTCGACGTCGCCGCGGCGCTCGGCCCGAAGCTCTGGGGAGTCCGTCTCGATACCTCGGAGACGCTCGTCGACCGGTCTCTGTTCGAGCAGATGGGCGGCTTCCGGCCGATCGGGGTCAACCCCCGGCTCGTCCACAACGTGCGCGACGCGCTCGACGCGGCCGGCTTCGGGCACGTCAAGATCGTCGCCAGCGGGGGCTTCACGGCCGAGCGCATCCGGGAGTTCGAGGCGGCCGGGGTTCCGGTCGACGCTTACGGCGTCGGCTCCTCGCTGATCCGCGGCGACAACGATTACACGGCGGACGTCGTGATCGTCGAGGGGCGCCCATGCGCCAAGGCGGGACGCAAATTCGCACCGAGTCCGAGACTCGAGAGGGTTGAGTGAATGCGGGCGTCTGCCGATTACACCCGTTAGGTCCATGCCGTTCGCGAACTTCCTCTGGGAGCCTGACGTCCAGACGTTCATGCTCCACTGGCTGCCCATTCTGTTCATGGGCCTGCTCGTGGTCGCCGTGTTCGCGCTCATGCGCTTCATGCCGAAGACGAAGCCGGTGGAGATCAAGCCCGAGGCCTCCCCCTCGATCGGCTGGTCGGACATCGCCGGCTCTGACGAGGCCAAGGAGGAGCTGCGCGAGGTCGTCGACTATCTCCGCGATCCCAAGCGCTTCCGTGACCTCGGCGCCAAGGTGCCGAAGGGAATCCTCCTGCACGGACCTCCCGGGACAGGCAAGACGCTGCTCGCCAAGGCCGTCGCCCACGAGTCGGGTGCGACCTTCTACTCGCAGTCGGCCGCCTCATTCGTGGAGATGTTCGCGGGCCTCGGCGCGGCGCGGATCCGGCGGCTGTTCCGGATCGCCCGCAAGCATGCGCCCGCGATCGTCTTCATCGACGAGCTCGACGCGGTCGGCGGCCACCGCGGCATGGACATCAGCGGCGAACGCGACCAGACCCTCAACCAGCTGCTCGTTGAGATGGACGGGTTCAGCGCGCGGAAGGACGTGGTCGTCGTTGCGGCCTCGAACCTGCTTGAAAAGCTCGATCCGGCGCTGCTGCGGCCCGGCCGCTTCGATCGCCAGATCTTCGTCTCCCCGCCCGATGTCGGCGGCCGCGAGCGGATCCTCGCCGTCCACTCGCGCAACAAGCCGCTGGCCGAGGACGTCGATGTCAAGCTACTCGCCCGGCAGACCTCCGGCCTGACCGGCGCCGATCTGGCCAACATCTGCAACGAGGCGGCGATCTTCGCCGCGCGGCGCAACGCGTCGACAGTGAGGATGCGCGACTTCGACACCGCGCTCGAGCGGGTCGTGGCGGGCATGCAGTCGCGCCGGGCCCTGACCGATCACGAGAAGCGCGTCGTCGCCTACCACGAGGGCGGGCACGCACTGTGCGGCGAGCTGCTGCCGTCGGTCGACCGCGTGCATCGGATCTCGATCGTGCCCCGCGGGCGCGCCCTCGGATACACGCTAAACCTGCCCGAGGAGGATCGCTACCTGAAGACCCGCGAGGAGCTGATCGACTTCATGACCATGCTCCTCGGCGGACGCGCGGCCGAGCAGATCGTGTTCGGCTCGATCACCACGGGCGCCTCCGACGACCTCAAGCGCGTCGCCGACATCGCCCACGCGATGGTCCACGACTACGCGATGGGGACCGGGGTCACCTCGCTGAAGGTGGTCGCCGAGGACTCGGCTGAGGCCACCCGCCGCGTCCACGACGCCGAGGTCCAGGACCTCGCGGACGAGGCCTTCCGCAGCGCCCGCACGATCATCAGCCGCCACCGCTCCCAGCTCGACGAGCTCGCGGCCACGCTGCTCACCAACGAGGTGCTCGAGCGCTCGGACATCGACCGGATCATGGACGGAGTGCCGGCTGCGGCGCCTCCCCGGATGGGTGGCGGCGAGATCGGGATCGCGGCCGCCACGGCCGAGCCGCCGCCTGAGCGCTCGTAGCCGGCTCGCCACGAGTATCCTCCCGCGCCTCATGCTGACCGTGATCGATCACGTCGGTGTCGCGGTTGCAGGACATCGACTCCGCACTGGCTCTGTACCGAGATGCTCTGGGAATGGAGCTCGTGCACCGGGAGACGGTGGCCCAGCAGGGCGTGGACGCAGCGCTGCTCGACGTCGGCGACGGGCACATCGAGCTGCTCGAGCCACTCGGCGAGGACACGCCCGTGGGCAAGTTTCTGGCCCGCAAGGGACCGGGGCTTCACCACATCGCCTACCGGGTCGAGAACATCCACGAGGCGCTGCCCAGGCTCGCCGCCGCCGGTCTGCGCCTGATCGACGAGGACCCGCGCAACGGGATCCGCGGCTCACGCGTAGCCTTTCTGCATCCCGCATCGACCGGAGGCGTGCTGACCGAGATCGTTCAGCCCGCCGAGCACCACTGAAATGGCAGACGAGAGACCTCAGAAGATCAGCGTCGGATTCGTCGGCGGCCAGGTTCTGTCCGCCCGGGTCGCGCCCGACGAGCTCAGCCGGCTGCGCAACGCGCTCGGGTCGGAGGGCTGGCACGACATGACCGCGGAGGACGGGACGGTGGCGCTCGACCTCAGTCGGATCGTCTACGTGCTCGTCGACGACGAAGAGCACCGGGTCGGCTTCGGGACCTGAGATCGCCGGGACGCCCGAGCCAGGCGCAGCGCTGTGACCGCGCGCCGGGCAGGGGGAGCGGCGCGCGATCAGCAGCTGCGGAGACCCCCGGTTCCTGGATTCCGTTCCGGGGGTGGACAGGATGATCCCCGCCGCCATCCCCCACTACCACCGTATTTGCCCCGCGAGCGAGACCGTAGATATCCGTAAATTCCCGCACCGTGACCGTTCACGGACTTGACACGCGACTGCTCGTGATGGCCCGCCGCCGCGGTCACACGCCCGCGGCGGAGCGGGCCGCGTCCGCGTACTCCCGCCTCGGAGAGCACGGAGCGTGCTGGATCGCGCTCGGCCTCGCCGGCTCGGTGATCGACCGCGGTGACCCTGCTCGCCGCTCGCGCTGGTTGCGCGGTGCGGGGACCGTCGCCGCCTCGTACGTGCTCAACCAGGCGCTGAAGTTCCTGATCCGCCGCAGGCGTCCCGAGCTCGCGGACCTGCCACCGCTGACCCCGACCGTCTCCCGGCTGTCGTTCCCCAGCGCCCACGCCACGACCTCGTTCGCCGGGGCACGGGCCTACCGCGGACTCGCGCCGTCGACGCCGCTTTACGCGGCGGCGCTCCTGTTCGGACTGAGCCGGCCGTATCTGGGCGTGCACTACCCCAGCGACGTCGTCGCCGGGGCGGCCCTCGGCACGGCGACCGCGGAGGCGCTCGCGCGATGAAGGTCGGGATCGTCGGGCTTCCGAACGCCGGCAAGACCTCGCTGTTCAGCGCATTGACCGGCGTCGCGGCCGAGGCTGCGAACTACCCCTTCACGACGATCGAGCCCAACGTCGCGGTCGTCCCGGTCCTCGATGAACGGCTCGACCAGGTCGCGGCCACGGTCGGCGCCTCGAAGGTCGTCCCGGACACGATCGCCTTTCACGACATCGCGGGGCTGGTCGCGGGTGCCCACAAGGGCGAGGGGCTCGGCAACCAGTTTCTGGCCAACATCCGCGAGACCGACGCGATCGTGCACGTGGTCCGCGCGCACGAGGATCCGAACGTCGTCCACCCTGAGGGCCGGGTCGATCCGCCGTCCGACATCGAGACGATCGAGACCGAGCTGCTCTACGCCGACCTCGAGCAGGCCGAGCGGCGCCTCGAGCGCGTCGCGAAGACGGCCAAGAGCGGCGATCGCCACGCGATCGCCGAGGCGGAGTGGCTCAGGCGGCTGATCGAGGCGCTGCAGGCCGGCAAGGCGGCACGCACCGTCGCGCCGCCGGCCGACGCCCCGGACGCGATGCAGCTGCTCCACCCGCTGAGCGCGAAGCCGGTGCTGTTCGTGGCCAACGTCGAGGAGGGCGCGATCGCGGTGCCGGAGGCGATCGCAGAGCACGCGCGCAGCCACGGGGCCGCGGCGGTGGCGATCTCGGCCCGGCTGGAATCCGAGCTGTCGGAGCTCGACGACTCCGACGCGGCGGCGATGCGCGCCGATCTCGGCCTCAGCGAGTCCGGCCTGGCCGCCGTCGTTCGCGGCGCGTTCGAGCTGCTCGAGCTGATCGCTTTCTTCACCGCCGGGGAGGACAAGCCGGCCCAGAGCTGGCACCTGCGGAGCGGGCTGTCGGTGTGGCATGCGGCCGGGATGATCCACAGCGATATCCAGCGCGGGTTCGTGCGCGCGGAGGTCGTCCCGTGGGATGAGCTCGTATCGGCCGGTGGCTACGCCGGCGCGCGAGACCGCGGCACGCTGCGCCTCGAGGGACGCGACTACGTGGTCGCCGACGGCGACGTGATCACGGTTAAGTTCACGCCCGTGAGTGCTCATCTGACGAACGATGGCGTCTGCGCGAACAGCTGCTGGGCCAGACTGAAGGCCGGCTTCGGCGTCCCGTCGTAGGCGAGCAGGCCCTTGTGGTGCAGTCCGTCGGGCTGGTCGCCGGCGGGCAGCTGCGCGCCGCCCGTCCATCCCGGGCTCACGGCGAACTCCCGCAGCGTCCAGTAGATCGAGCCGTTCATGAACGACAGTCGGTCGATCACTCCCAGCGTCCGCCTCAGGTAGTCGGACTGGAACTCGTAGGTTCCCTTGATGTCGGCCGGGCCGTCGTAGAGTCCCTCGGCCCCGTACTCGGAGACGGCGATCGCCTGCCTTGGGTAGCGCGAGTGCGTTTGGCGCAGGAACGGCCGCAGCTCGCTGAAGTTCGCGATCGAGTGGCCCCGGGGGCCCGTGTACCAGCCGAAGTAGCTCGAGATCCCGAGTACGTCGAGCGACGAGTAGATCCGCTGCTTGGGATAACCGGTGTAGCAGTACGTGTCGAGGCCGACGCCCGCGGCCGGATCGGTGCTGCGCGCGAGCGGGATCGCCTGCTGCAGGTATTTCAGCGTCCCGGACGTCCGGTCCGGGTTCGGCGCGAGCTCGTTTCCGACCGAGTTGACGATCACGGACGGATGGCTGCGGTCTCCGAGCAGGGTCGAGCGCAGCAGCGCGAGCGCGTGGCGCCGGCCGGCACCGCTGCGCAGGGCGCCGTCGGCGTGATCAACGGGAGCCTGTTCCCAGACCATGATCCCGGCAGCGTCGAGCGCATCGAGCAGGCGCGGGCTCAGCAGATAGTGCGCGCGGGTGATGTTGGCCCCGACCGCGCGCAGCTCGGAGACGATCGTGTCGATGTCGCCGTCGCTGAGGGCGGCGCCGCGCCCGATCAGGTCCTCGTGGATCGCGGCGCCGTGCAGCCACAGGCGGCGCCCGTTCAGGTACAGCAACCCACCGCGCACCTGCACGCTGCGCATGCCGACGTGCAGCGATTGCGCCTGCTCGACCCGACCGCCGGCGTCGAGGTCGACCTCGGCGCTGTAGAGCGCCGGGCTGCGCGGCGACCACAGGTCGGGGCGGCCGTGCAGGCGTACCGCGAGGTCCACCGAGGCCGACGCTCCCGACCTCAGGGCTCGGAGCGCGAACCGCGTGGCCGTCACATGGCCGGTCGGGTCGGTCAGCCGCACGACCAGGGTCGGCCGCAGCCGGATCGCCGAGCGATTCACCGCCGTGCCCTGCACGATCAGCTGACCGCAGCGGTAGCCACACCTCAGCTTCGGCATGACGCCGAGGTTCTCGAGCGCCAGCCGTCCCTGCGGCTCGAGCTCCACCGGACCCATGATCCCGCCCCAGTTCCACCAGTCCTCCGGCAGGGTGCGGTGGCCCTTGATGTTGTCGACGCGGACAACGAGCGTGTTGGTGCCGTGCGGCCTGAGCGTGGGAGCCGACAGCGTGAACTGGGCGTACGGGTCGGAGTTGCCGCCGATCTCATAGCCGTTCAGCCACGCCGTGGTGTTGCGCCGGGCCGACTCGAAGTGGACCGCCCACGAGCGGTCCCTCGGCTGCGCGGGGCCGGTGAACTGAATCCTGTACCAGCCGACCGTGCCGCGGTCGCCGGCGGGCGAGACGATCGGGTTGAAGTCGTTGGGCAGGCTCACCGGTTGCCACCCAGTGCTGGGAGCCCCGCCCGCGCCCCAGTTCTGGGCGATCCCCACGTTTCGCGGATCGGGCAGGTAGCTCCAGCCGTCGGTGAGCGGAACCGCGGCGGGCGGCAGCGTCGTGGCCGCCGCGCTCGCGCCCTGCGCCCCGGTTGCCGCGACCGCGCCGGAACGGGCATTCGACCCGCTCACGACGAGCAGCAGCACGGCGAGCGAGCCCACGAGCAGCAGGACGAGAACGCGACGCATGATCGCCCTCATACCCAGCCTTCTACAGATCGCTCAGCTGATCTGCATTCTCGAGGCGCTCCGACAGCCGGTTCAGGCCGTACTCGCGGGCGATCGCAGCGCCCGCATCGAGATCGGTCAACCGGTCCGGCGGGCGCTCGAGCGGGACGATGCGCAGCGTCGCGATGTCCTTGAACGCGCGCAGCTCGTCTGCGTTCTCGGTCAGCGCGGCCGTGACGCGGGGACGCTCGTGGATCGCCGCCGGCGATCGCCGCCTCGAGCGAGCCGTGGCGCTCGAGCAGCTCGGCGGCCGTCTTCGGCCCCACTCCGGGCGCCCCCGGAAGTCCATCCGACGGATCACCGCGCAGCGCGATGAAGTCGGGTACGAGCTCGGGCGAGATGCCGTAGCGCTTGCGCACCTCCCGGGCGTCGACCTCCTCGAAGCCGGTCGTTCCGGACTTCAGGTACCAGACCTTCACGCGCTCGGAGACACACTGGTACATATCCCGGTCCCCGGTCAGGATCATCGTCTCGCCACCGGCTTCGTTCTCGATCCTCGCCAGCGAGCCGAGCAGGTCGTCGGCCTCGAGCGTCTCGCTCGTCATGGGCGTCCAGCCGAAGGCCTCGAAGAATCGTGGCGCCTGCTCGAACTGCCAGGCGAGCGGGTCGGGGACAGGCGGGCGGGCCGCGTGGTAGTCGGGGTAGAGCTCGACGCGATAGGTCGCGGCCTCGGCCCCGAAGCACATGACGATCGCGCGCGGCGCGCGGTCGGCCGCCACTCGCAGCGTGGCGTTGGTCGCGCCGAGCAGCGCGTTGACCGCATGGTCATCCGTCCCGGTGATCGAGTCGGGAAGCGCGAAGAACGAGCGGTAGAGCAGAAACGGAGCGTCGATTACAAGCAGCGGCCCAGCCACCCGCCGGAGGGTAGTGCCTCAGCTGACCCGGATGTCCGGCCCGTCGATTCCCCGGTAGACGACTCGGTACGTGCCGCGACCGGGCAGGGCCGTGTCATAGGCGCCCGTCGAATCGGTCTGCGTGGCGGTGACGGTCTTCCAGCGGGTGCCGTCCTGGATCTGGATTGCCACCCGGACACCCTTGACGCCCGGGAACACTGCGCCGTGCAACCCGGCCACCGACGTGGAGATGAGGTTGTTGATCAGCGGGACCAGCGCGACCACGGCCTGTGACTGAGCCGAGCCGCCGGGGAGTCGGCTGCCGGCCGCGGCGCTCGGCGCAGCGTGGCCGGGAACGGTCGAGATCGTGGTGAACGCGGCGTAGGTGGTCAGCAGTCCGAATGCTTGCTGGAGCTGGATCCCGGTGACCGCCACGCGACCCTTTGTCCCGACCACCTCGGCGGTGAGGACCCGGGGTGAGCTCCCGGTCTTCGTGATCTTGATCCCGACCAGGCTGCCCTTGAGGAAGGGCCGCAGCGTCGCGGAGGCACTCGCCATGCTCAGGTCCGAGCCCCAGCGGTGGTACGGATCTCCGCCGGCGCCGTCATACGGGTCCGGGACGCCCTTCAGCCATGGCTCGGGCGTCGAGCCGGGCCATACGTTCTCGATGTTCTCGGTGTGGCCTCCGGAGCTGTTGAAGAAGTAGGTGACCACCGGCCGGCCGGCGTAGGTCACAACCTGGCCTCGGGTCGCCGCTACCGCCGCGTCGGTCGAAGGGGTCTCGGCCGCGACCCCGCGGTACATCTGCGAGCGCGTGTCCGGATACAGGTCGAAGTTCGATCCCGAGACGTCGGTGGTGATCGCGTAGGTCCGGGCCGCAATGGCCTGGACGTCGAGCGCCTGAGGCGACCAGCCCGAGGGCATCTCGGCCGAGATCACGCCCCGCACATAGTCGTCGAGCCCGACCGCCTCCACGGTCTCGACCCCGCCCGAGCCGTCGGGGCGGAACTCGAACGAGCCACGGTAGGTGCCGACGCCCGCGAGGTCGAGCGGGCCGGTCCCGCCGACCGTGAGCGGAGCGGGAAACCTTCCGATCTTCTTGCCCGCCTGGTTACGGAGCGCGAGGGTGCCGTCGGCGTTCGCGGTCACCGAATAGGTCCGGCCGGTTCCGAGCTGCTTGTTATCCGCCGTCGTCGCGCCGCTGAACGCCGCGGACCCGGTCGAGAGCAGGACGCGGACGATCCGGTTGGGATTCGTGTGCCCGAGCTGAGTCCCCCGGTAATAGTGAGCCAGGATCCAGCGGTAGTGCTTGCCGTGCAGCGCGTACCCGTACGAGCCGTATTGGCTCATCCCGATGCCGTGGCCGTCGCCACCGCCGCGGATGTAGAACATCGTCGCGGCACGGGCGCCGGTCGCCGTGAGCAGGAATGCCACGATCACCAGCGCGCCGAGGACACGCCACGGTTGCGAACGTACGGTTCTGGATAGATAGGCTGCTGCCATGCCCGAGCGCAAAGCTTCTGATGTGTTCGTCGAATGCCTGGAGGCTGAAGGGGTTAAGTACATATTCGGAATTCCGGGCGAAGAGACACTCGATTTGAACGAATCCTTGGCCGATTCTTCGATTCGCTTCATCCCGGTTCGCCACGAGCAGGGCGGCGCGTACATGGCCGACGCGATCGGGCGGCTGACCGGCCGCGCCGGCGTCTGCCTCGGCACACTGGGCCCTGGAGCCACCAACCTCGTTACTGCGGTGGCAGATGCGTTCCTCGATCGCGCTCCGCTTGTTGCGCTGACGGGTCAGTCAGACCTAGAGCGGATGCACAAGGAGTCACACCAGTACATCGACCTTATCGGCGTATTGCGGCCGATCGTGAAGTGGAACGCGCGCGTGTCCAGCCCGGAGATCGTGCCGGAGGTCGTCCGCAAGGCGTTCAAGGTCGCCGAGTCGGAGAAGCCGGGTGCCACCCATCTCGAGCTTCCCGAGGACGTGATGGCGCGCCCGCTCGACGCCAAACCGCTGCGCCGCCACGATCCCGTTCAGCCCGAGCCGGGAGTCCGTGAGCTCCAGCGCGCGGCCGAGATCATCGCCGGGGCAGAGAACCCGATCGCGCTCGTCGGGAACGGTGCGATCCGCGCCCACGCCGGACGTGCGCTGCGCTACTTCGTCGGGGCCACCGGCATCTCGGCCGCGGAGACCTTCATGGCCAAGGGCTTGCTGGATTACGAGGATCCGCACGCGCTCGGCACCGTCGGGCTGCAATCACGCGATTACGCGATGGCCGGCTTCGAGGACGCCGACGTGGTCGTGGCGATCGGCTACGACCTGGTGGAGCACGCGCCCGAGCACTGGAACCCGAACGGCGACAAGCGAATCATCCTGATCGACAGCGTCGCGGCCGAGATCGACGAGTTCTTCATCCCCGAGGTGGAGCTGATCGGCGACATCGCTCATGTCCTCTCCCGGCTGGCCGCGGGGTGCGAGCGCGGCTCAGCGGTGTCCGGCTCGAGCCGCCTGCGTGACGTGGTCGGTGGCGCGCTCGCCGACGCCCGCTCCGACGGCCACTTCCCGATGCGCCCCCCGCGCGTGCTGTGGGAGATCCGCAACGCGCTCGGCCGCGACGACATGCTGGTCTCCGACGTCGGCCTGCACAAGCTGTGGATCGGGCGGATGTTCCCCGCCCACGAGCCCGGGACCGTCCTGATCGCCAACGGCCTCGCCGGGATGGGCTTTGCGCTCCCGACCGCGATCGGCGCCAAGCTCGTTCACCCGAACCGCAACGTCGTCACGGTCAGCGGTGACGGCGGGTTCATGATGAATTGTCAGGAGCTCGAGACGGCCAAGCGACTCCGCACGCCGATCGTCAACGTGGTCTGGGAGAACGGGCAGTACGGGTCGATCGTGTGGAAGCAGGACAAGAAGTTCGGCCGCCACTTCGGCGTCGACTTCGGCAACCCCGATTTCGTCAAGCTCGCCGAGGCGTTCGGACTGCCGGGCTGGCGCTGCGGCTCGGCCGACGAGTTCTCCCAGCGGCTGAACCAGGCCCTCGCCCTCGACGTGCCGTCCCTGATCGTGGTCCCGATCGACTACTCGATCGACGTCGCGATCTCGGAGGAGCTCGGGACCGAGACGGTCGCGACCTGAGCTGTGACCGACAGCTCACGGGACGTCGTGGTGATCGGAGCCGGTCTCGCCGGCCTGGTCGCCACGCTCGAGCTGCTGGATCTCGGCCGTGACGTGCTCCTCGCCGACCGCTGCTTCGAGCACGAGGTCGGCGGCCTGGCCCGGGAGGCGTTCGGAGGCGTGTTCATGGTCGATTCGGCCGAGCAACGGTTCTCGCGCGTCCGTGACACCGTCGACGTGGCGCTCGAGGACTGGTTGCGGATCGCCGGCTTCGAGGACAGCGACGTGTGGCCGCGGCGGTGGGCCGAGCAGTACGTGACGCGAGCGCGGGACGATGTCGGCGGCTGGCTCAAGGGCCGCGGCGTCCGCTTCTTCCCGGTCGTCAACTGGGCCGAGCGTGGGGTGCTATGGCGAGGGCAACTCGGTCCCGCGCTTCCACCTCACCTGGGGCTGTGGCCAGGCCCTCGTCGACGCTGTGTGGGGAGCGATCCGGAGCCATCCGCGTCGGTCGGCGCTCGAGGTCCGGTTCCGCTGCCGAGCGAATGAGCTGCTGATGGACGACGACCGCGTCGTCGGCGTCCGGTTCGTTTCCGAGGTGGATGGCTCCGCGTCGGCGGTCGGGGCGGCCAATGTGGTCATCGCGGCCGGGGGGATCGGCGGCAACCTCGACATCGTCCGCCGCCACTGGCCGGCGGACCTGGGCAGCCCGCCCAAAGAGATCCTGATGGGCTCGCACTACTACGCCGACGGCGCGATGCACGAGGAGGCGCGCCGCGTCGGCGGCAACATCACCCATCTGGAGCGGATGTGGAACTACGCCGACGCGGTCCGACACCCGGAGCCGCGGCGGCCGCTGCACGGGCTGAAGCTGATCCCGCCCCGGTCAGGGCTGGTGCTCGACCCGACCGGCCAGCGCTACGGGCCCACCGCGCTGATCCCGACCTTCGACGCCCGCTACGCGCTCGAGCGGATGTGCGAGGACGAGCGCAAGTACTACTGGATGATCTGCAACTGGAAGATCGCGCGGCGCGAGCTCGACGTGTCGGGCTCCCAGCACAACCCCGCGATCCGGGACAAGCGGCTCGTCCGCTTCCTGCGTCAGCATCCTGCTCGGCAAGCCCACGCTCGTGCGCTACTTCGTCGAGCACTGCCCCGATTTCGTCACCGCCGAGACGCTGGACCGAGCTGGCGTCGCGGATGGCGGCGGTGACGGGTGATGATGCCCTCGACGCCGCGCTGATGACATCCGAGGTGCGGCACTACGACGCCACGATCGCGCGCGGCGAGGCGCTGTTCAACGACGACCAGCTGCGCCGGATCGAACAGCTCCGCCACTGGCGCGGAGACCGGCTGCGCACCTGCCGCTTCCAGCCGATCGAGGATCCCCGCGCCGGCCCGCTGATCGCGATCCGGATGACCGTGATGGCGCGCAAGAGCCTCGGCGGCATCCAGACCGACCTCGGCAGCCGCGTCCTGCGCCCCGACGGTTCGGCGATCCCCGGCCTGTACGCGGTCGGCGAGGCGGCCGGCTTCGGCGGCGGCGGGATGCACGGGAAGCGTTCGCTGGAGGGGACGTTCCTCGGCGGCTGCGTGTTCTCCGGCCGCCTCGCGGGTCAGACGATCGCGGCCTCGTAGCTAGAGGTTGCCCTGCGCCATCTTGCGCAGGTCCATCGCCTTGTTGTACGTCTCCTCGTCGACGCCCATCTCGGTCGCCACCTCGCGCAGCGTGCGGCCCGAGTTCGCGGCCTCGCTGACGATCTCCGCTCCCTTGTCGTAGCCAATGTGGGGGTTCAGCGCCGTCGCCGCGGCCAGCGTCGACTCGGCCGAGCGCCTGCACCCCTCCTCGTTGGCTCGGATTCCGTCGACGCACTTCTCGGCGAAGATCCTCGACGTACTCGCCAGCAGCCGGATCGACTCGAACAGATTCCGCGCCATCAGCGGCACGCGGACGTTGAGCTCGAACTGTCCCTGGGTGCCGCCGATCGTGATCGCAGTGTCGTTCCCGATCACCTGAGCGCTGACCTGGATGACGACCTCCGGGATCACGGGGTTGACCTTGCCCGGCATGATCGAGGAGCCCTTCTGGAGCTCGGGCAGGAAGATCTCGCCGATGCCGGCGCGAGGACCGGAGCCCATCAGCGCGAGATCGTTCGCGATCTTGGTGAGCGACACGGCCACGACCTTGAGTGCCCCCGACAGCTCGACGAGCGCGTCCCGGTTGGCCTGTGCCTCGAAAGGATCCTCGGGTCCACGGATCTCGAGCCCGGTCGACTCGGTCAGGCGGGCGCGGACACGGATGGCGAACTCCTTGTGCGTGTTCAGCCCGGTGCCGGTGGCGGTGCCGCCGAGCGGGATCTGAGCCACCTGCGGCAGCGCGTTTCGGACCCGGCGCGCGCCGAGCCTGACCTGCGCCGCATAGCCGCCGAACTCGTGACCAAGGGTGACCGGCACGGCATCCATCAGGTGCGTGCGGCCGGACTTGACGATGTCGTGGAACTCGGTCGACTTCGCCGTCAGCGAGGCCTCGAGCTGCTCGAGCGCCGGCAGCAGATCGTTCGTGGCCGTGTCGAGTGCCGCAAGATGGACCGCCGAGGGGAAGACGTCGTTGGACGACTGACCCATGTTGACGTGGTCGTTGGGGTGCGCCGCATCGCCGGCGAGGTTGGCGATCACCTCATTGGCGTTCATGTTGCTCGAGGTGCCCGAGCCGGTCTGGAAGACGTCGATCGGGAACTGATCGTCATAGTCGCCGTTGGCGATGAGATCGGCTGCGGCGGCGATTCGCTCGGCGAGGTGGGCGTCGAGCAGCCCGAGCTCGGCGTTGACTCGGGCAGCGGCGCCCTTGATCCGTCCAAGCCAGTGCAGGACGGGGGCCGGCACTGTTTCACCCGAGATTGGGAAGTTCGCCACCGCCTTTGTCGTTTCGCTTCCCCAGAGCTGCTCCGTTTCCTGAACGCTCATTGGCTGTCCTTTCAACGTTTCATGTGTTGTCTGCTTCTAACGCTACCGCGCCTTCAACCGCAGAACGCGATCAGCTCGCGGGCGAGGCCCACCGGGTCGTCGTAGGCCATCAGGAACCCGGCGCCCGGGAGGGTTCGCAGCTGTGCGTCCGGGAGCAGGTCGAGCGCCTCATGCGGGCATGCGATCGGAAAGCGGTCGTCATCCTCCGCCCACAGGAGGAGGACCGGGCTATCGATTCGCGGGTAGGCGTCGAGCAGGTAGCGCTGCCCCTCAGTCGGCCACCGGCGGGCGAACTTTGCCCACGACCGGGCGAGGTTTCCATTGCCGCCCACGTCGGAGAAGGCGTGGCGGACGAGGTCGCGGGCGGCCGGGTTGTGCTGCGCGGAGAGCCGCTCTCCCATCGACGGCCGGAAGACGACCTTGGCGCCATGGGAGAGGAGGCGGTCGAGGCCGGGGAGCGATGCCGCGCTACACGCCATCCGCCAGGCCGCGCGCTTGCCGCTGTATGCCTCGCGGCGATGGAGTCGGTTGGACATCAGCACGAGCCGGGAGGGTTCGAGCCGGCCGGTGGTGACCGCGCGCAGCGCGATCTCGGCGCCGATCTCGTGACCGGCGAGCAGCGGGCGCGGCCCCGCCACCTCGCGACAAAAGCCAGCGATCACCTCGGCCAGCCAGTCGGGGGTGTACGGGTGGCGAGGGCGGTCCTCGGAGTCGCCATGAAGTGGGAGGTCGGGGAGGACGACCCGGAATCGCGCGGACAGGGGCGCGACCACCGGCTCCCACTCCCGGTGCGAGAGGCCGAGCGAGTGCAGGAGGGTCAGGGCCGGGCCGGTGCCCGTCTCCCGATAGGCCACGCGCGCGCCGTCGTGGTGGTGGTAGAGACGCAGCTTCACCAGTGGGATCGTCTCATTCTTGGTGTGGGGGCGGGGCACCAGCACACGCCAGAGCGCGACCCCAGAGCCCGCATCGCCGTCTGGCCTTCGCGTTGGTTAGCGACGCTCCCGCTGCGAGCGGCGGTCCAATGCCGCACGAGTCCACACGACTGGTGTGATTTTTGACTAGCGAGGTTGTGCAAATGCTCTAGGAGCTTCTCCAACCCTCCCAAAGGGGTTGAAATGCTCACATGGACGAAATCACCAGAAGCCCGCTAGGCCTGTCTACTTCGCAGGCTGCGCGCGCCCTCGGTGTCTCGCTCGGCACAATCCGCCGTTGGTCGGACATGGGCTATCTCCAGTCCTACCGCACCCCCGGGGGCCAGCGCCGCTTTAGCCGCGAGCAGATCGATCAGTTCATCGGCTCGCTGCAGCGTGACACGGACGACACTCGCCACAGCATCGCCAGCTGAGCCTGGCGTATTGAGCAGGCACTCGAGGGCTGGGCGCAACGGTGCGCCCAGCACCTCGTTCGTCGTCGTTCACGCACGGGTTTCGGTTTGGTCCTGCACGTTGTGAGGTCGGCGGCGCGGGCGGGGCGGCGCGGCTAGCCCGGTGCCGGCTTCCTTAATCCGGCGCTCCATGTCGAGCTCGAAATCGAAATCGGCCGCGTCGGCGTGGCGGTACTCGACGCCTTCGCCGCTGAGCAGACCGACCAACACCTCGACATAGCGCTCGTCCAGCTGCGAGCCCGAGACGCGGCGCAGTTCGCGGAGCGCCTCGAATGAGCTCATCCGCGTCCGGTACGTGTCGCTCGCGGTGAGCGTGTCGTAGACCTCGGCGACTGCGATCAGTTTCGCGATCTCCGGGATCTCCGTCTCGGACAGCCCTCGTGGATAGCCGCGGCCGTCGAGCCGTTCGTGATGCGCTGAGCACAATTTCAGCAACTGGCCCATACATACCGAGGTCTCTGAGCATGTCCGCGCCGAGTTGCGGGTGGCGCTGAATCGCGACCCAGTCCTCCTCTGTTCAGCGTCTTCCCTCGCTCCGCGACCCGGTCGGAGAGCGCGAAATGACCAATGTCGTGGAGCAGACCGGCAGTGTGCGCGAGCTCCTGCTCAGTCTCGCTCATCCCAACTGGACCGAGCCATGTCGCGGGCAAAACGCGCGACGGCCGCGGCATGCCGAGCGGCTCGCTGGTCGCGGATGTCCAGCGAACGCATGAGACCCGCGAGCACGCCCCAGGACAGCGAGACGTACTGCTCGGCGCGGTGGCGCGGACTGGCTCGGAGGTCGAGCCATATATGTGAAGGCAAAGACGGCGGTGAGAGCGAAGGCGATGCCCGGCCAGCCCGACCTTGAGGTAGATCGCGGCACCTGCGACGGCGAGCGCGATGTTGAGCGCGAAACTGGGCGCCAGCTCCAGCCATGTCCGCAGCGTCCAACACCGATCGCCCCGAAACAGGTGCTGGTACGGAATCACGATCGAGATGTTCAGCACCAGGTCCGACGACACCGGCTCCTGCGACCAGAACGTAGAACCCCAACGACTGGTGGGATGGGGGGCCAGCTGTCGGATCAGGTTCGCGGCGATCAGAGCGCCGGAGCACATGCCGCGAGCAAATTGAAGGCGACCGCGTACCGCGGAGTCCTCACCTTCAGGGAGGCAGCGATCTCCGTAACGGCCGCAAGACGCGCAAGCCCAAGTCGGCCCGAGCAGCGCCGCGGCCAACAGGACCACTATGAACGCCGCTGTGATCGACCCTCGCCCGTGCGTCTGGGTCACGGCCAGCCCCGACGCCACGGCAGCCAACAGCAGTACGACTCCCAAACCGCCGTGCGTAGTCGGATCGGAAGGTATTTGCGCAACCGCTACGGCAGCCGTCACGAGCAGCCCAAACACAAGCAGCACGTCAGCCAAGCGGCGAACGGAGCTCAGTCCTCGGCCCTCCCCGTGGGTGCCTATCGCTGGCACACCGTCAATTTAGCGGCGTGGTGCAGCGAACTCTCAGCTAGGAAATAGTTCAGCCACCGCGAGCGTGCATGGTCTCTCCTCGTGTCTCTCTCGTTGTATTTGGTGTCGTCTCTCGGCCCTCATCCAGGGCCCCTCACGCCCGTGCGACCGTCTTGCTCCGATCTCCGCCTGCCGCCTCGAAAAGACGTCCATGGCTCGAATCGGTGTGAGCTTTTGCACAGGTTTCTGTCTAAAAGTTGTGCAATTCTAAGCAGGGGCCGCGCATATAGCAATATCTAGCCCGACCTTTCTTCTGCATGCGTTATCTGAAGACGAGCGAAGCGGCGGCGTTGCTCAACGTCAGCCCGAACACATTGCGCGCCTGGGAGCGCCGTTTTGGCTTCCCAAAACCGCAGCGATCCCCCGGTAAGCACCGGCTGTTCACGCACGGGGAAGTTGCCTCGCTGAGAGATGCGTTGCAAGAGGGCCTTTCGATCTCCTCCGCCGTCTCCCGCGCGCGTGAGGGTTTGGCCGCGGACAGTAACTCGCTCGTCGGTGCCCTTGTGTCTTACGAGAGAGAACGCGCAGATGCGGCCATCGAAGCTGCGCTTGCTTTACGCTCCGTAGAAAGGTCCGTTGAGGAAGTACTGCTCCCGACGCTCGAGGAGATCCAGCGCCGCTACACCACCGAGTCGGCCGCATGGGCGTTCGCGGCGCACTGGGGGGCCGATTGGCTGCGGCGCGCGCAGCGCCTTGCGCCTCCGCCGGTCCGTCCTGTCTCAATCGTGGTGGGTGATGCATCGCGCGACGAGCTCGACGGCGACGCCCCATACATCCGCGCGCTCGAGCTGTTCTGCGTCCGTGCAGGAATCAACGTCCTGAGTCTTTCGGCCCGGGGGGTCTCCGGCATCGGGGACGCCCTCGTGGTGCACCGTCCGAACCTCGTCGTGCTAGCCGGCGGGCATCTCGGAGACGACGCCGTGGCCAGGTGGGCCTACGCGGTCCGCCTTGCGGCGGGAGCGATGCCGGTGGTGGTTTACCGACGCGGCGATCAGCGCATCCGGATGCGCACCACGGGCACGAGCGTGCTTCCGCCGAGCCCGGCGCAGGCGCAGCGCCGCCTTCTCGAGCTGATTGAAACCGACCAGGCAACGCGTGCGATTCCGGCCGCACCCGGCGTTCGCCCGGGGGGCGTGCTGCCGAGCCGTGCCCGAACCGCAAGCATGTAGTCCAGCAGTCAAACCAATAGGGGCAAAAGGAAAATGGAAGTGACCAATCGCAGAGCTGCACTGTCGCTGGTGCAGGAACCGGTCGTAGATCCCGCGCCTACGACTCCGTTCTGCAGCAGCTGTGGAGCGCAGCCGCAGGAGGACATCGGGTCGCGGGTATGTAATTCCTGCGGCCTCGGCCTGATCCTTCACGCCGCCGCCGACGCAGCGCCCGCCCCCGGCGCGCCGTTTGTCGTACTGGACGGTTCGTTGTCGGTCTGCGCGGTTTCGCAGGCCGCGGAGTCGTTGCTCGCCGCGCGCGAGACCGACGCCGTCAACCGCCACGTCACGGAGCTGCTCGTGCCGGCCGATGCAGAGGCGCAGGACGAGCAGAACCTCGCTGTGGCGGTGACGTGGGCCGCGCGCGGAGACGCAGGTACCCGCAGCGTCAACCTGCGCCCGGCCAACACGTTCGGTGTGAGGCTCAAGGCGCGGATCTCGAGCTGCGGGCCGCCGCGCGCAGCGCTGATCGTTTTCGACTGATCGCATCGCCGAAGTCCTGAGACGCCCGCCCCGGTTCGGGGCTCGTCTGATACGCGCGCATTTGGACGCCCCCTCGACCCGCGCCGCGCCCACCCGAGCCGCACCTTCGTCCTCCTCGCCGTCCCCTCCCGGATTCCTTCATTTGCAGCACAATTCGCACGGCGCAAGGGCCGTTGCGCCCCTTGCGTAGCGTCTCCAATACCTCGATAACTCCGTCAAATGAACGGAATTCGGACAAACGCCGCCGCGGTCATGCTCGGCGTCAGCCCCAACACCCTCCGGAGCTGGGAGCGCCGCTATAGCTTCCCGCAGCCCCATCGCTCGCCCGGCGGTCACCGCCAGTACGCCCTTGCCGAGATCGAGTCGCTCCGGCTCGCTCTCGCGGAGACGCACAACGTGTCCTCGGCCATCTCCCTTGCGCGCGAGCGCGGCGAGGGACCCTCGTCCTCGTCCCGGCTGGCCGGCGCGTTCGCCGCGTTCGATGAGGAGAAGGCCAACCGGCTGCTGGAGGAGAGCCTCACGCTCCGTTCGATCGAGCGCACGATCGAGGAGGTCCTGCTCGAGGGCGTCATCGAGCACGCCACCGACGAACGCGCCAGCGCCGAATACGAGTTCGGCTGGCGCTACGCGACCGGCTGGCTATCGGCGCTCAAGCGGCTCTCGCCGCCGGCCAACCGGCCGGACGGAGTCCTGGTCTTCGACGCCTCGGCCCAGCTCGACATGGACGCCCTGCACGCGCAGGCGCTCGAGCTGATCCTGCGGCGCGCTGGGCTGCGCACCCTGATGCTCTCGCCCGCGATCGAGCCGGCGCGCCTCGGTCGGGCGCTCAGGGCCCTCGACCCGCGCGCCGTGGTGCTCACAGGCCGGCGCGTGACCCTCGACTCGATCGGCCGTCTGGTCTACGCCGTCCGCGGCGTGGTGCAAGAGGTGATCGTGTTCGACTACCGCGGTGCCGTGCCCGACACCGGCGCGAGCACCGTGTCTCGCCTGGGTGAGATGCCGGTCGTGGCGCGCGACCGCCTGATCGAGCGGCTCGGTCGACCGGCAGCGGCGAGCCGAGCGCTCGGCGACGCCGTCCCGCCCGCGGTAGCGCTCCGCACCCGCTGACTCGCTCGCGCTCGAAGGTCCGACCCGCCTGGCCTGGTACGACTGGGGCGGGAGAAACGCAACAAATTCGGGTCCGCGATCGTGAGCGCGGCGCGAAAGTCACGCTGACCGGGACTTTCCAGCCTCGGCTGTTCCGAACGGCGCTGTTTGTGCCGAAAGTCCGGGTCCGCCGCGCGGCGCTCAGCACGCCCAAGTTCGACGTGAATAACCTCGGAAACTCGGGTCTAGCGGGGCGGGGATGGCGGTTTGGGTCTGGTGGGCAGACTTAATCGTCCCTCCCCGCTCGCGGGGCGTTGAGTTTTCGAGGTTATGGCCGCTCGCGCCTCGGGGCCAGCCACCAGCCCCGGCGCCGGCCAGCCCCAACCACTTAACCCACCCTCCACACGCCATCGGGTAGCGTCCGCCCCGTCACGTCAACGACCGTCCACAGGGGGCAGATGTGGAACTCAAAGCAATCGTTCTGACGCGGCGCGGCGTCGCCGCGCTGACCAGCGCCGTCATCGTGCTCGGCGGCGGCGCGCTCGCGGAGGCGGCGAGCAAGCCCGTCAAGGTGAGGTCCGGCAACTACAAGGGGACGACCTCGGAGAACATCGCGGTCACGTTCAAGATCAAGAACCGGACGATCAAGAGCTTCAGCACCTCGATCGGCTACAGCGGCGCGTGCGGGCAGGGCGGCGGTCCGGGCTACACGATCGAGGCCAAGAAGATCACGATCAAGCGCAACGGCAAGTTCTCGGCCCACGTGACGCTGGTCGGCCCGGTCAAGTCGGTCAAGAACGTCAAGGGGTCGGTCACGGGCAAGGCGAAGGGGAGCTCGGTCAGCGGCAGGATCGTCGACCTGGCGCTCCAGCACGCCAAGTGCAACGGATACACAGAGACGTTCTTGGCAACACGCACCTGAGGCGGCGCGGCAGCTCCGGCGCGGCCTCCTACAATCCCGCGCCCATGCCGCCCCCAGAACCCCACCGCCCCGTAGATCCTCGCGCCTCGTTCCCGGAGCTCGAGGAGGCGGTGCTGGCGCGCTGGCGTGAGCGCGACGTTTTCGCCGAGTCGGTGCGTCGCCGTCAGGGCGCCCCGACGTGGGGCTTCTACGAGGGACCGCCGACGGCCAACGGGCCGCCGGGCTCGCACCACGTCCTCGCGCGCGTGTTCAAGGACATCTTCCCCCGCTACAAGACGATGCAGGGCTTCTATGTGGAGCGCAAGGGCGGCTGGGACTGCCACGGGCTCCCGGTCGAGCTCGCGGTGGAGGCCGAGCTCGGCTTCACGACCAAGTCCGACATCGAGCGCTACGGAATCGCCGAGTTCAACGCCCGCTGCCGGGAGACGGTGCTGAGCCACGTGGAGGACTGGAACCGGATGACCGAGCGGATCGGCTTCTGGATCGACCTCGACAACGCATATCGGACGCTCGACGCCGAGTACATCGAGTCGGTCTGGTGGGCGCTGAAGACGATCTTCGACAAGGGCCTTCTGTACGAGAAGCTGAAGGTCGTCCCCTACTGCACGCGGGACGAGGTCACGCTCTCGAGCCACGAGCTCGGCCAGCCCGACGTGTACCGCGACGTCATCGACCCGTCGGTCTACGTCCGCCTGCCGGTGCTGGCCGACCGCGGCGCGGCGCGCGAGGGCGATGAGTTGCTCGTCTGGACGACGACGCCGTGGACGCTCGTGTCAAACGCCGCGGTGGCAGTCGACCCCGACCTCACCTACGTACGGGCGCAGTCCAACGGCGGCCCGGTCTACATCCTGGCCGAGGCGCTGCTCGAGCGGGTGCTGCCGGACGGCGCCGACATCCTCTCGAGCTTCCCCGGCGCCGAGCTCGAGGGCGTCGCCTACGAGCCGCCGTTCGCGTTCATTCCCGGATCCGAGTACGGCCCGCGCGGTCACACCGTGTTGCTCGGTGACTTCGTCACCGCCCAGGACGGCACCGGGCTGGTCCACACGGCGATCGCCTTCGGTGAGGACGACTTCCGGCTCGGCGAGCAGTACGGCCTGAACGTCATCAACCCGGTCCGCCTCGACGGCACCTACGACGAGCGGATTGGGCCGTACGCCGGCCGCTGGGTCAAGGACGCCGACCCGGACCTGGTCCAGGATCTCGAGCGGCGCGGCCGCCTGCTACGAAGCGAGAGCTACGAGCACTCCTACCCGCATTGCTGGCGCTGCGGAACCCCGCTGCTCTACTACGCCAAGCCATCCTGGTATATCGCCACGAGCGAGATCAAGGACCGGCTGCTGGCCGCCAACGAGAGCGTCAACTGGTACCCGGAGCACGTCAAGTACGGCCGCTTCGGCAAGTGGCTCGAGGGCAACGTGGACTGGGCGCTCTCACGCGAGCGCTATTGGGGCACGCCGCTGCCGGTGTGGCGGTGCGCCAACGGCCACCTGAAGCCGATCGGCTCGTTCGCTGAGATCGAGAGCCTGAGCGGCCGCCCCCTCCCCGATCCGCACCGCCCGTTCGTGGACGAGCACACCTTCCCGTGCGAGGACTGTGGCGAGACGATGACCCGCGTCCCCGAGGTGATCGATGTGTGGTTCGACTCGGGCTCGATGCCGTTTGCCCAGTACCACGCCCCACACCACAACCAGACGCACTTCGAGGAACGCTTCCCGGCCGACTTCATCTGTGAGGCGCTCGACCAGACGCGAGGCTGGTTCTACTCGCTGATCGCCGTCTCGACGCTCCTATTCGATCGCTCGAGCTACCGCAACGTGCTCTGCCTCGGCCTGATCCTCGACGAGGACGGCCGCAAGATGTCGAAGTCGCTCGGCAACGTGGTCGCCCCCTGGGAGGTCATCGACCGCTACGGAGCGGACGCCTTCCGCTGGTACTTCTTCACCTCCAAACACCCGTGGGACGGGTACCGGTTCTCGCTCGAGACGATCGGCGAGTCGGTCCGCCAGTTCATGCTCCAGCTGTGGAACACCTACGGGTTCTACGTGTTGTACGCGAACGCCAACCAGATCCCCCGAGAACTGGACGCAACGCCCGCCGAGCTCACCCAACTCGATCGGTGGGTGCTGTCCCGCCTGCAGAGCACCGTCAAGACGGTCACGGAGCGGTTGGACGACTTCGACGCGACCGTCGCCGGCCGCGTGATCGCCGAGTTCGTCGACGAGCTCTCGAACTGGTACGTGCGTCGATCCCGCCGGCGCTTCTGGGACGGCGACCCGGCCGCGTTCTCGACCCTGCGGACCTGCCTTCTCACCACAGCCAGGCTGCTGGCTCCGTTCTGCCCGTTCCTGGCCGACGAGATCTACGACAACCTCGACGGCACCGAGCCGAGCGTCCACGTGTGCGATTTCCCGAAGGCCGGCGAGCGCGATCCGGACCTCGAACGGACGATGGCCGTCGCGCGCGAGACCGTGCGCCTCGGGCTCGCGGCCCGCGGTCAGGCCAAGCTCAAGGTGCGTCAGCCGCTGCGGGCGGCGGTGATCGTCGCCACCGGGTTCGAGCGCGAGGCGATCGAGCAGCTCGCCGACGTGGTCAGCGACGAGCTCAACGTACGCGAGCTGCGCTTCGTTTCCGAGGCGGACGAGCTCGGACAGATCGAGATCAAGCCGAACTACCGGACGCTCGGCCCGCGTTTCGGCAAGCAGATGCCGCTGGTGGCAGCGGCCGTCGCGGCACTCGATCCGGTCAGCCTCAGAGACGGTCGGCCGATCGCGATCTCGCTCGGCGGTCAGGACCACGAGCTCAAAGCCGAGGATCTGCTCGTGTCGATGAAGCCGCTCGAGGGCTACCAGGTCGAGCGCGAGGGGTCCCACGCGGTCGCGCTCGCGCTCGAGATCGACGATGACCTGCGCCGTGAGGGCTGGGCCAGGGAGATCGTCCACGCCGTCCAGGCCACACGACGAGACGCCGGCCTCGAGGTCAGCGACCGGATCGTCCTCACCTTGGACGGCGATGAGGAGCTGGTCGGGGCCGCACGCGCCCACCAGGACTACATCGCCGGCGAGACGCTGGCCACTCAGGTCAGCTACGAGTCCTTGAACGGCGCCGCGCCCGTCGAGATCGACGGGCGCGAGCTAAGGGTGGGAATCGCTCTCGCGACCTAGGCCAGGGCGGGCTCGAGCTCAGCCTCGAGGCGGCGCTTCGGGTAGGCGCCGATCACGGTCTTCGCCGCCTGCCCGTTGCGGAACAGGATCAGCGTCGGGATCGACATGATGTTGAACGCCAGCGCGGTCTGCTGATTCTCGTCCGTGTTCATCTTCACGACCTTCAGCGCGCCCTCGCGCTCCTTGGCGATCTCCTCGACGACGGGAGCCACCATCCGACACGGACCGCACCACGGGGCCCAGAAGTCGACGAGCACAGGAATGTCGGACTCGATGACCTCGGCCTGGAAGTTGTTGTCAGTTACTTCGGCGACGGTGCCTGCCATGTCTTCAGGGCTCCTTGGAATCTCCAGTCGGTGTTACTTCAAAAAGTATAGCGCGGCGTAATACTAGCCTACGGAAAGCCGATGCCGGACCCAACCAACACCGAAATTGCCGCCGCCCTCGACGAGCTAGGCGATCTGTACGAGCTCGACGGGGCAGTCATTCATCGGATCGTGGCCTACCGCAACGCCGCCAAGGCGGTGCGCGACGCACCGGTGTCGGTCACGGCACTGGCGCGGGAGGGAAAGGCGACCGAGCTACCCGGAGTCGGGGCGATCATCCAGGAGAAGGTCCTGTCCCTGGCCGACGATGGAGCGATTCCGGCGCTGGTCAAACTGCGGGCCAAGTTCCCTCCCGGACTGCTTGAGATGACGCGCCTGCCCGGGCTCGGCCCGAAGCGTGCCCGGCGCCTCTACGAGGAGCTGGGGATCGACTCGCTCGATGCGCTCCGGACCGCAGCCGAGGAGCAGAGGATCCGGGCGCTGAAGGGATTCGGGCCAAAGGCCGAGGAGACCATCCTCGCCGCGGCCAGAGCCGAGGGCGCGGGCGAGAAGCGGCCCCGGATCGTGCTCGACCGAGCGCTCACGGTCGGCGAGGCACTGATCCACGCCCTCCGTGCCCACCCGGCCTCCGAGCGCGTCGAACTGGGTGGTTCGGCCCGGAGGATGACCGACAGCGTGAAGGACCTTGACGTGATCGTGACCGCGACCGATCCGCTCGCGCTCGCCACGGCGGCGACCGAGCTCGACCTGATCGAGGCGGCCGGCACGCCGAGCGAGGCTGGGGTGCGGATGCGCACCCACACCGGGCTCCAGGTCGACCTGAAGATCGTCGCCCCCGATCAGTTCGGCAACCTGCTCCAGCACTTCACGGGCTCCAAGGAGCACAACATGGCGCTCCGAGACGCCGCCGTCCGCAAGGGCCTGCACGTGTCCGAGTACGGCGTGCTCGACGACGCGACCGGCGAGACGCACCGCTGCGCGACGGAGGAGGAGGTCTACGCTCTGCTCGGGCTCGAGTACATCGAGCCTGAGCTGCGGGAGAACCGAGGTGAGCTCGAGGCGGCGGCCAAGGGCACGCTGCCCGAGCTGATCGAGCTCGGTGACCTGCGAGGCGACCTGCACTGCCACACGACCGCCTCGGATGGCACAGCATCGATCGAGGAGATGGCGATCGCCGCGCGTGACGCCGGCTACGAGTACCTCGCGATCACCGACCACTCGGCCAGCTTCGGCTTTGGCGACGACCTCTCGCCGGACCGCCTGCGCGAGCACGTGGAACGGATCCGGGCGGTCGAGGTCGAGGGGTTGGAGCTGCTCGCCGGCTCCGAGGTCAATGTGCTCCCTGACGGCGCGCTCGACTACGAGGACGACGTCCTCGCCGAGCTCGACTGGGTGGTGGCGAGCGTGCACTCATCGTTCCGGATGCCCTCCGATCAGATGACCGGGCGGATGATTCGCGCGATCGAGCACCCGCTGGTCGATGTGCTCGGACACCCTTCGGGGCGGAAGATCGAGCGCCGCGCGCCTTACGCGTTCGATGTCGAGGCGGTGATCCGGGCCGCGGCCGAGAGCGGCACGATGCTCGAGATCAACGCCAGCCCGGACCGCCGCGACCTCAACGAGACGAACGCCCGTGCCGCCGCCGCCGCCGGCGTGCCGATCGTGATCAACTGTGACGCCCACCGCGTGCGGCGGCTTCGAGGTCGCCCGCTACGGCATCGCCACCGCGCGGCGCGCGTGGCTGACGGCGCCCGACGTCGCGAACACGCGGCCATGGGCGGAGCTGTCGGCTATGCGGTCGCGCAACCGGCTCGCGGCGTGAGGCGCGCGGCGATCGGAGTTGCCGCGCTCGCGCTCGCCGGGTGTGGTGGCTCGAGCACGACGACCAGCTCGACCGCCTCCACGCCCCCACCCCAAAGGACGACGGCCGACACGACGACCAGCACCACCCCGGCCCTCGCCCCGCCCGTGCACCTCGCCACCGGCTTTCACCTCACGAGCCCGGCGTTCAGGCAGAATGGCCAGATCCCGCGCCAGTACACCTGCGACGGCGCCGGCACCGCGATCCCGCTGCGCTGGAGCGGGGTGCCGAGGAACGCGAAGGAGCTTGTCCTGGTGATGCGCGACCCCGATGCGCCAAGCGGCGACTTCGTCCACTGGGCCGTGGCCGGGATCAGCCCGCACGCCGGTACGCCGACCGGGATCGAGGGTCGCAACAGCACGGGCCAGACTGGATACACGCCCCCGTGTCCCCCGGCGGGCAAGCGCCACCACTACGTGATCACGTTGAGCGCGCTCGGCGGACCCTCGCTTCTGAGGACCGGGTTCACGCCCGACCAGCTCCGGACAGCCGCCGTCGGAATCGCGACCCTGGTCGGGACGTACGCCCGGCGCTGAACGGTCGGCGCGCTCGAGCCGCAGCCCGCGGCCCACACGGCGATCCAGGCCAGACCGAGCGCCGTGGCACCCCGGCGCAGCCTCCAGCCCCGCTGGATGGCCACGAACCACACCAGCCCGGCGAGGCACAGCGCCGCCGCGACGAAGAAGTTGAGGCGCAGGCCGAGCACGTGGTTGCGAGTAGTCGATCCGCAGCGTCTCCTCGAACATGCGAAAGCCGGAGTAGCCGGCGATGTAGAGGGCGAACAGCCCCGGCGCCCTGACACGGCGTGTGCGGCCGAGCCATACGAGGAAGCCGGCGAGCGACAGGTTCCAGATGATCTCGTAGAGGAAGGTGGGCTGGAAGGTGCTGAACTGGGCGTAGCCGGGCGGCCGGTGAGCGAGATCGATTCGCAGGCCCCAGGGGAGCGTGGTCGGCTTGCCGAACAGCTCCTGGTTGAAGTAGTTGCCGACGCGGCCGATGGCCTGCGCGACCAGCAGGGCCGGCGCAGCCGCGTCGAGGAAGGTGGGGATGTCGGCGTGCCGTCGGCGCAGGACCCATAGGCCGGCGAGCGTCCCGCACGCGATCCCACCCCAGATGCCGAGCCCGCCCTGCCAGATCGCGAACGGTCCCCACCAGTGCGGCGGGACCTGGCTCGGCGTGGTGATCAAGAAGTAGATCCGCCCGCCGATCAGGCCGGCCGGGAACCCCCACAGCGCCACCTCGTTCACGAGCTTCGGGTTCCCGGTGCGGCGCCGGGTGATCACGATCGCCGCGATCACCGCAAAGACGTAGGCCAGTCCGTAAGCGTGAAAGAAGAACGGGCCGACGTAAAAGCCGTTGGATGGAGGGCTCGGTATGAAGCCGCTCGTGATCACGGGCCCAGAAGTCTAGGCAGGACTTGTTGAGCGATTGTTTTGTCGACGGCGGCGCGCCGGAAGGGCGCGAGCAGCTCGGCCGCCGCCTCCGCGTACCCAGGCCGGGGGTCGTCGATCGCGGCCCGGATCGGGCCCACCAGATCCTCACCGACGAGCCTCGGGTCGAGCCGGCGCGCGAGCTCACGCGCAGGGTACGGGCCGGGCGCGGGCGTGGTCACGACCATGCAACCGTCGGCCAGCGCCTCGAGCGGAGCGATGCCGAAATCCTCGCGGCGCGGTGCGGCGAGGAACACCCGGGTGCGCCGGAGCAGCGCGCGGTACTCGTCCGGCTTCAGCCGGCCGGCCACCTCCACGCCCTCGGGCGTGTGCGGGAGATGGTCGACTCCGGCGACAAGCAGGGTCTCGCCCGGGCGCCGGGCCCTTGCCCAGGTCTCGAGCACGAAATCGATTCGCTTCTTCTCCGGATTGCCGGCGTAGGTCAGGATCAGCTTGTCGCGGTCCGGCGCCGGGGGTCCGGACGGATCGACGGGCGTCGGGACGACGATGCTGTCGGGCGGATTCCGGACCGGGGCGAGGGAGCGGTCGCTCATCGTCAGCACCAGCCGCGCCTCGGCCAGCCGCCGTCGCTCGACGACTCGCTGCCACAGACCGTGGCGGCCCGGCCGGTTCTCGGCTGTGAGCGTGTCCAGCCACACGACCCCGGGGGCCGGCCACAACAGCGTCGAGATGATCGAGCAGTAGACGACCGCCCGCGGCCGGTGCGCGGGGATCGCGTTCTCGGCCGCCTAGGCCGCCGCCCGCGCCTGCACGTAGTCGGTGTACATCAACGTCCGTACCGCCGGCACGGGGCCCGTCGTGGCTCGCTGCACGGTCGCACCGGCACGGCTGAACGCGTCGGCGAGCTCATTGGCAGCGGCGCGCCACCCGAGCGTGCTGTCGCAGGAGACGACGAGAACGTCGACGCTCGTGGCCACGCTGGGTCAGGCGCGGGGTCGGACGTGCGTGCGGCCGGAGGCGCCGTTGAGCTCAAACAGGTTGCTGCGGAACCCCGGGGTCCTGACCAGCTTGATCGGGTGCAGCGGCGATGTCCGCTCGACGTAGAAGCGCGCCCCGTCGCGCTCCTCGATCGCGGTCACCGCGGAGGACTGGCGGCGCCACGCGAGCGACCAGATGATCCCGAACCCGGTCGCCACCGCGGGAACCTGCGGGAGCGTGAACGCGAGTGCGCCTGCGCCGACGGTCGAAACGAGCAGCGGCCAGAGCCGATTGAGCACCGCGCGGGCCGGGTTCAGCTCGGGCAGCGAGGCCTGCACGCGGGCGTTGGCCAGCAGCGCCGCGATCGGAGGGTTGGTCGACGCCCGGCGCCCGAGCCACAGCCCGATCAGCGCCGCGATCAGCCACCAGCCGCCGCCAAGCTCGAGCACGAGCGTGTCCCCGTTTCCGTTCACGCCTGCCAGCGTCACGGCGGCCAGCACCGTGGCCGCCGCGGCACTGATCAGCACGGTGGTGCGAAGGAAATCGGGAAACCGCATTACTCGTCGTCGTCCGAAGCCAGCATCGCGAGCAGCTCCTGCACGCCCCCCGGCCCGTCGACCACGATATCCGCCTCGGCCGTGATCGCCGACGGACCCTCGTCGGAGCTCACCCCGACCCGGACCGCACTCTTCAACTCACCCGCCTCGACCAGTTGCGAGAGCGAGCGAAACGCATCGAGGTCTGTGGCGTCATCCCCGACGTACAGCGCGGAGTCCACGTCGAGGCCGGAGAGAAACGACTCGATGCCGGCCCCCTTGTCGATTCGGACGGGCGGGCGCACCTCAAGGACCTTACGCCCCCAGTGCGTCTGCAGCCCGTTCTCCTGCGCTCGCTCGGCAATCTCCTCGACCGCCGCCCGCGCCGCATCCTCATCCGGGGCTCCTCGCCAGTGAAAGGCGATGATTGGACCCTTGTCCTCGAGCCGCACGCGGTGGCGGCGCACCTCCGCAGTGTCGGCCTCACGACCGAACTCGTGGATCCGGCGAGCCCAATCCGCCACCTCGGGATCCATCACCGGCTCGGTCCAACCCGCCCGCAGCAGCTCGGCGCCGTGGGAGCCGAGATAGGTGATCGAGCCGATTGAGACCATCGCGCGGGCCTCGGACGCGCGGCGTCCGCTGACGCACGCGGTCACCGGGAAGCGGCGGGCGATCCTGATCAGCAGCTGCCGCGTGCCCTCGGGTACGTTTGCATCGGCCGCGTGATCGACGATCGGAGCCAGCGTCCCGTCGATGTCGAACAGGATGGCCGAGCGGGACGGGTCCGCACGAAGCGGCGCGAGCGCCTCGGAAAGGAGCGCTGACGTCACGCCCCTAGTATGCCGCGCCCGGGCTCGGGCCATTAGGATGCGGGCCATGAGCGAGCCGGGTTACGCCGTATCGAGCCTCGATGACATTGGCCACGGCTATGGCTTTCGAAAGATCCGGCGCGAGCTCGGGGTGACGGCGTTCGGAATCAACGCGCTCGTGCTGCCTCCCGGATATGAGACCGGCGTCCACTACCACGACGAGCAGGAGGAGACGTACTTCGTGCACTCTGGGCGGATCGAGTTTCGGTTCGGCGACGGCCAGAGCTTCCTGCTCGAGCCCGGTGGGATGGCGAGGGTCGATCCGGCGACCCATCGGGGCATGAAGAACGTCGGGGACTCTGACGCGGTCGTCGTGGTCGTCGGCGGCAAGGACGGCTACGTGGGCCGAGACGGGCAGGCATCGGGGCGCGATCCAGGTTCCGCCGGCCCGCCTGGCGCCGGCCACCAGACTTGACAACGCCGGTCCTGCTGCTGCACGGCCAGCCGGGCAGCGTGCGCGACTTCGATCCCGTTGTCGCGGGCCTCGGCCATCGTCGTTGCGTCGTGTTCGACCGGCCCGGATGGGACGGGGTGCGCGCACCGACCGACCTCGAGGGAAATGCGTCGGCGGCGCTGGCCGAGCTCGACGTCCACGGGATCTCGCGCGCGGTGGTGGTCGGGCACAGCTTCGGGGGAGCCGTGGCGGCGTGGCTGGCGGCGAGAGTCGCCGACCGTGTCGCGGGGGTGGTGCTGCTCGCGCCGTCGGCCAACATCGCGTCGCTGTACCCGTTCGACCGGCTGCTCGCGGCGCCGGTCGTGGGACCGTTGCTCAGCGGAGCGCTGGTTGGCGGCTCTGGATTGGTCCTGAGCGTCAGCCGGGTGCGGCGTGCGCTCCCCGGCGATGAGGCCTACCTGGCCGCCGCGGGCCGCCGGATGCGCTCGCCCTCTGCGTGGCGCGCCTTCGCGGTTGAGCAGCGCGTGCTGTTCGCGGACCTCCCGGAACTGGAGTCCTCGCTCGGGCGGATCGCCGCTCCCACCCGGGTTCTTGCCGGCGGGGCCGACTGGCTCGTCCCGATCTCGTCGCTGCGCACACTGGCGGACGAGATTCCCGGCGCGAAGCTCGAGGTGATCAAGGGCGCCGGCCATCTCCTGCCGCGGCGTCGGCCCAGGGCTGTGATCGAGGCGATCGAGGCGGTCGATCGGACCTAGCCTAACCCGGCTTGGGCTCCGGCACGACCGGAGTGGCCGGCTCCTCGGGATCGGGCACCGTGGCGGGCTCCTCCGGGTCGGCCGGAGTGCCGGGATCCGGAACGGCGGGACTGATGGGCGCGTCGGGCACGGCCGGGGTCGACGGCTCGGTCGGCTGCGGAACTTCGGCGATCGGCTCCATGGGTCCGGGCTACCCGCTCGCTCAATCCTCACGCGCCGTGGCGGATGTCCGATGGCTGACACGCGTGATTCGGCAAACTCCAGTGTCATGGCGAGGAACTCGCTGGAATCGATGTTGCGCTTCATGCGGCGCACCACGGAGCTCACGGCCGACGAGGTGCGAATCGTGGAGGGCGGCTGGGTCTTCAACACGCCGTCGATCGACGTGGCCTGGGGCCTCAATCACGTCCGCTTCGCCGCGCCGGTCAGCTTCGAGCGGGCGATCTCGCTGGCCGACGAGGCCCACTCGCGTCTACCCTACCGACGCGTGGTACTCGAGCCGGACGCGGTCGACGACGCGCTCGAGGAGGAGTTCCGCACGGCCGGCTGGCGGGCGGAGCACGATCTTCTGATGGAGCTCCGCAGGCCCCCGGACCGCGAGGTCGACACCTCGATCGTCGGCGAGCCCAGCGAGGAGGATGAGCTCGAGCTGGCCCGGCGCTGGACGCTCGAGGAGGCGCCCGAGACGACCGCAGAGGTGATGGCGGCGCTCGAGCAGTTCTGGCGGCGGGAGGCGCGGGCCCGGGGTGATCGCTATCTGGGCATCCCACGTGAGCGTGGCAGCGGGCTTGCCGTCAAGGCCAGGCTGCGATCGGAGGGGAGGATCGCCCAGGTCGAGGACGTGTATGCGGTGGCCGAGGCGCGCGGGCGCGGCCTCGGCCGCGTGATCGTCACACGGGCGGTTGAGCTCGCCCGGGAGGAACAGCACGAGCTGATCTTCATCGTCGCCGACGACGACGGCTGGCCCAAGCATCTGTACGGAACGATCGGATTCGAGCCTGTCGGCGTGGTCGTCAACTTCCACCGCGAGTCGGCGCCGGTCAACCGCGGGGCTCGACGCTCCCGGTCCCCCAGAAGAACGGCCCAGCCGTCCGCCTGATGTCAAATCTCCAGCCGAGCTCGGCCAGCCGGGTGACGAGCCCGGACGGGGTGTGGGGCACCTTGACGGCTCGATAGCTCCTGCCGTCGTTCAGTCGGCGCTGGACCGTTGTGGACTCCTCCCCCTCGACAAGCTCATCCGGAGTACGAAACGCGTCATCGACGAAGAACACCCTGCCGCCGGGCCTCAGGCACCGGCGCAGCATCGACCAGAACGGCTCGAAGCGCTCGAGCGGGACGTGCGAGAGCCAGAAGCCGAAGAAGACCACGTCATAGCTGTCCTCGGGGTTCCAGGAGAACAGGTCGGCGCGAATGAAGCGAACCCGCTCGGTTCCGGGCAGCGCCGAGGCCAGCGAGATCATCTCCGGCGAGGCGTCGACGGCGGTCAGCGTCTCCGCATGGCGCGCCAGCTCGGCGGTGAATGTGCCGGGTCCGCAGGCCAGCTCGAGCACGTCGCCGCGAGGCGCGAAGTCATCGATCGCAGCCAGGATCTCGCGCTCGGCCGACTCGTGCTCGGCCTGGCTGATCTGCGGCATCGCGGTCTCCGCGTACTCGGCGTACTCCGGCGCCAGCGCCCGGTAGTAGGCGATCTGCTCGGCCAGGAGCTCGTCGAGGGCGGGGCCATCCATCGGCCCCGATGGTAGGCCGTCACGCTGCCTGTACGGCCGGCTGGCGCGAGGGCCCGCAGCTCGCTACGGCGTCGAGGAGGCGAGCCGCGCTCAGCTGCTCCCAGCGCTCAGACTCGACGAGCGACGCACACAGGCTCTCGATGTCGTCCAGGGCGTCGAGCGCGAGCACGTCATCGGGATCGTCGATGAACAGCAGCTCGTCGGCGGCATTGCGGATGCGCGCCTGCTCGCTCGGCTGGAGCTTGCTCGGACCGACGTCGGCCAGGGTGTGGAGAACTCGTCTGTATGCGTGTGAACGTTCAGGAGTCATGTGGAACCTCCGTCACGGATTGCGTTGTTGCCATGATGTCGGCCATCCGAGCGCCTGCCTTTAGCCCAGTGGCTAAAGATCCGCCCGCGCGGGTGGGCCCGTCGTTGAATCCGGCCAGGGCCCGCCGCACGCGCGTTACAGTGGCGCCCGTGATCGCCGTCGTGACCGAGTCCGACCTGCCCGGGCTGCTGCCGCTGATGCGCGCCTACTGCGACTTCTACGAGGTGTCACCCGGGGACGATGCGCTGGTCGCGATGTCGAGGGCGCTGATCGCGAATCCGGAGCGCGAGGGCGTGCAGCTGATCGCCCGCGACGAGGCCGGCCAGAGCGTCGGATTCGCGACCGTGTTCTGGAGCTGGTCGACGCTCAGCGCCTCCCGCATCGGGGTCATGAACGACCTGTTCGTCGCGCCCGCGGCCCGCGGAGGCGGGCTCGGACGAGAGCTGATCGACGCCTGCCTAGAGCAGTGCGCGCGTCACGGCGCGAGCTCGCTGGGGTGGCAGACCGCGCGTGACAACGCCCGCGCCCAGCGCCTCTACGACGGGGTCGGCGCGACGCGCGAGGAATGGCTCGACTACTGGCTCGAGGTGACCGGGAGCGCCAGCTAGGAAGTGGGACGGCCGCGCACCCATAGCGGAGCGGTGATTTCGAGGCCTGGGAGCGGTTTCACGATCAGCCGCGCACGGAGATAAGGAGCCACGATGCAGATCCTCACCCGCATGAGCATGAGCGCCGACGGTTACGTGACCACCCCCGGAGGCTGGCCGGCGCTGACCGCCGACCCCTCGTTCGTATCCGGGCAGAGCCACGGCATCCGCGAGTTCCTCGAGGGGACCGAGGCCGCGCTGATGGGCCGCGTCACGTTCGAGCCGGCGCTGAACAACGATCGCTGGCCGTGGCCCAACCTGGACGTGTTCGTGCTCTGTTCCGAGCGGCCGCCGGGCACCCCGGACCACGTCGTGACCGACAGCGATCCGTCGCGGCTGCTCGAGCGGATGCGGGCGGCCAACCGCGGCGGTGACGTCCACCTGATCGGCGGCCCGCGGACGATCGAGTCGTTCCGAGCCATCGGCGCACTCGACGATGGCTCGCCATCGGCGCACTCGACGAGCTCCAGCTGGTCGTGCTTCCGCTCATGTTCGGGAGCGGGATGCGGCTCACGGACTCCCTCAGTCCCGAGACCGGACTGACATTCAAGAGCTCGCGGGAGCTTCCCGGCGGTTCCGTCGAGCTGGTCTACGGCGTCGCGCGGGATCAGAGCGAGCTGCCGGGTCGCGAGACCGCCTGGGCGCCGGCCTCCCAGCGGCGCGACGATTAGCCGGGTGCGAGCTCGCGGATCCCGGGGAAACCGTCACGCTCGCGACCGCGCCGCGGCCGAGAGTGACGCTGAGGCCGCTGACGGGGGCAAACGTCACGCTCGCCTCACGGGATGACCCCAGTGTGACGTTGATCGTGCGCGAGACACCGCCGCGCCGGACCGCCTGGACGCCGGCCTCCCAGCGGCGCGGCGATTAGCCGGCGAGCGCCCGCAGATAGCGCTCAGCCGAGCGCTCGACGGTCGCCTTGCCGTCCTGAGCGACGACGCGGCCGTACCACGCGCCGTAGATGCGCTCGAACTCGTATGGCGCCAGCGCGGTGACGATCCGCCGCACCTCACCGGCCGACAGCGGGATCAGGTTTGGATAGCTGCGCATGAAGCTCACCCAGCGGCGATCCTGCACGACCTGGACGATGTCCCCCGACAGCAGTGCGCCGCGGCCGCCCTGCCCTTCGGACCAATGGACGACGGCACCCCCGGCGAAGTGTCCGCCGAGGCGCAGCAGGGTCAGGCCCGGTAGGAGCTCGCGCCGCTCGCCGTCCCACAGCTCCACGCGCGCATCCGGGCGCATCACCCACTCCTGGTCGGCGAGGTGGACGTACACCGGAACATCGAACTCGTTCGCCCATTCGACCATCGTCGAGTAGTAGTGCGGATGCGAGATGGCGATCGCGGCCAACCCCCCGAGGTCGCGTACGGCGTCGACGATCTCGGCGTCGAGCAGCGGGATGCAGTCCCACAGGAGGTTGCCCGCCGGGCGTCTGAACCAGCAGCGCGCGCTGCCCGATCGCGAACGACGGGCGCATGCCGATCCCGTGCAGTCCCGGCTCCTCCTCGCGGATATCCGCGGCGTGCTCGGTCCGAAGCTGCTCGAGTGTCAGCCACCGCTGGCCCTCCCAGCCGACGTATTGGCGCTCGTCCTCGCAGATCGCACAGCGATCCGGCGGGCCGACGCTCGGAGCGTGCTGGACGCCGCAGGTCCGGCAGATGAACGCGGTGGGTGCAGAAGCGGAGCTGATGGCCAGACAATCTTGGCGCTCAATGGCGCGAGGCGGCGTCGTCACACGCCGAGCCGCCGGGCGACCATCTCGTCGGCCACGCGCTGGGCGTGCTGGGAGCCTGTGACCGCCTCCAGGAACGGAGCTCGCGCGAGCGCGTAAACCGTGCTCGGCTCCTCCGCAGTCACGGTCGCCGTCCGGACCCCGTCGCGCAGCAGTGCAATCTCCCCGACCCCGTCGCCAGGAAGCACGGACCTGACCGTCTCCCCTGCGATCGAGACCTCGAGCCGCCCATCGGCGAGCAGATAGAAATGATCGCCGAGCTCCCCCTCGGCGATCAGCGTGTGGCCGTCCTCGAGCTCGATCCGCGCCAGGGCGCGCGCGAGGTCGGCCAGCACCGGCGGCCCGAGCATCGCGAACAGCGACGAGCGCCGCAGCAGCGCGATCTCCTCGCGGTAGGACGGGGCGCTGCGCTCGAACGAGCGCAGTGCGGCGGTGCCGAGCGCCGGAACCACGATCATCAGCCCGCCCGCGAAGACCAACGCGGCCTCGGTGTCGATCAGGCCGGTGAGGAGCGGGACGAGGATCGATCCGCACGCGAGCCCGGCCATCGTGAGCCCCTCGAGGACTCCGAAAACGCGACCGTGGAGCGCAGGCGGCACGGCGCGGTGCAGCAGCGTCCTCCCCGAGACGTCGAGCACCGTGTGCGTCGCGCCGCCGGCGGCGAACATCGTGAAGGCCACGCCGACCCGCGGCCAGATGCCGACCGTCACGAGCGCGGCGCCCCACGCGAACGCCGCGGCGAGCAGCGTCCCGGCGACTCGCGGACGCCCGACGAGTGAGAGCGCCACCACGGCGCCCAGCATCGCGCCGGCGCCGAACGACGCGGCGAGGTAGCCGGCGGCCGAGGACCCAAGGCCGAGCACCTTGATCGCGAGCACCACCTCGAGCACGTCGAGCGAGCCCATCACCACGAACTGCGCGGCGCCGATCGAGAGGAGCGGCACCACGGCTGGCGAGCGCAATGCGTCGAGAACCGATTGGCTCTCCTCCTCGTCGTCCGGGTCCGCCGCCGCCACCACCTCCGCTCCACGCAGCGATCCGACCAGGACCGCGGAGGCGGCGACCGAAGCGGCGAACAGCGCCATCGCGAGGCCGGGCCCGTCAACCGCGATCAGCAGGCCGGTGAGCAACGGCCCGATCAGCAGGCTGACGCTCTCGACCCAACCCGAGACCACGTTCGCCGCGGTCAGCTGAGCCGGCGTGTCGACGAGCTGGGGCAGGAACGCGCCTTGGGCCGGGCGCGTGAGCGTGACGGCGCTCGCGGCCACGATCGCGCCCGCGTAGACGGCGAATGCGGGCGCGTCGAGCAACACGCAGGCCGCGCTCGCGCCGATTGCGACCGCCTGCGAGACGTACCCGAGCCGGAGGGTCGCGGCACCGCCACGGCTGTCGGCCAGGCGAGCCGCCATCGGCGCGACCACCGCCGCCGGAAGCAGCTGGACCACGGCGATCACCGCCGTGAGCGTGGTACCGCCGCGCTGGTAGGCGTACACGAGCACGGCCACCCAGACCCCGTACTCGGCGGCGCCGAAAAAGCAGGAAGGCCAGCTCGACGCGGCGCAGCCGATCGTTGGCCAGAACCCTTCGCAGCACCCCCATGCGCTGGCGCATCTCGTGGCGATCCTACCGACGGCCGCGAGGTGGCTGTTAGCGTTGCCACACCTTGGCTCTGGAGAGGGATCCACTCGCGCTCACCCCGGACCAGATGCGCGAGATCGGCTACCGGACGGTCGACCTGCTGGTCGACCAGCTCAGCGATCGATCGATCCCAGCGATGCACCGTGCTGTGCCCGCCGAGCTGAGAGAGGACCTCGCGGGCCCGCCGCCGAGCGGACCGCGCGATTGGGACGAGATCCTCAACGTGGTGAAGGAGAGCGTGCTCGGTCCGATGAGCCGGCTCGCCCACCCGGGTTACTTCGCCTTCATTCCGGCCTCGAGCACGTTCGCCGGCGCGCTCGGCGACCTGATCGCAAGCGCGCTCGACATCGACGTCGGCTCGTGGATGTCGGCGGCCGGACCGACGCAGCTCGAGCTGACCGTGCTGGACTGGTTCAAGGACTGGATCGGCTATCCGAGCTCGGCGGCCGGGATCCTGGTCAGCGGTGGCTCGGCGGCCAACATGACCGCTCTCGCGTGCGCGCGGGAGGCACTGTGCGGTCCGATGTCCGACCGCATCGTCGCCTACGCGGCCGACCAGACCCATTCGTCGGTCGCGCGAGCGGCCCGGCTCCTCGGTTTCCGGCCCGACCAGGTCCGGATCCTCCCGACCGACCGCTCGCACCGCCTGCGCCTCGACGCCGTCCGCGGCGCGATCGACGACGATGCAGCCGCCGGCCTGCAGCCGCTGATCGTGGTCGCCAACGCGGGCGCCACGAACACCGGGGCGGTCGACCCGCTGTCAGAGCTCGCTTCTCTGTGCCACGACCGCGGACTGTGGCTCCACGTCGACGCCGCGTACGGCGGCTTCGCGGCGCTCACCGAGCGTGGACGCACCGCTCTCGCCGGGATCGAGCTCGCAGACTCGGTCACGCTCGATCCGCACAAGTGGCTGTACCAGCCGATCGAGTGCGGGTGTCTGCTCGTCCGCGCCGGGCATCTGCTCAAGGACGCCTTCACGATCAACCCGGACTATCTGGCCGACTACAAGAGCGAGGAGGTCAACTTCTCGGACCTCGGCCTGCAGCTCACGCGCACCGCCCGCTCGCTGAAGGTGTGGATGTCGTTCAACTATTTCGGCAGCGATGCCTTCGGAGCCGCGATCGACCGCTCGATCGATCTGGCGGCGATGGCGGAGCAGATCGTTCGCGAAACCCCAGGCTTCGAGCTGCTCTCGCCGGCCTCGCTCGGAATCATCTGCTTCCGGCGCCGGTTCGAGGGCGTCTCGGACGAGGCGGAGCTCGAGCGCTGCAACGCGCTGCTGGTGGCCGCCTTCGAGGCCACCGGACGCGGGCTCGTCTCCTCCACGCGCCTGCACGGCACGTATGCGATCCGGATGTGCGTGATGAACCACACGAGCGGACCGCAGGACGTCGCGGACGTGCTGGCCTGGTTTGCCGCCGCGGAGCGCCCACCTGCGAGCGCCCTCGCCAGCGAGCCCGACCTCCACGACGAGCACGCCGACCTCCTCGGCGGCTGGGCCACGTCGTCCGAGTTCGACGAGGCCACGATTCGTGCCGTCCCGCTGTTCGCGGACCTCGAGCCGGACGCGCTCGAGCTCGTGCTGGGCTCCGCGCACGAGCTGCGGGTACCCCCGGGCGAGACGGTCATCCGCCGCTGGCAGGGAACGCGGCACTTCTACACGATCCTCGAGGGCGATCTCGAGATCCGGACGGACACAGGGGTCGCGAGAACGGCCGGGCCGGGCGAGTTCTTCGGCGAGCTGGCGGCGCTCGACTGGGGGGCAGGCTTCGGCTACGCCCGCACGGCCACGGTCGTCGCCGCCTCGCCCGCGCGTCTGCTCGTCCTCGCCCCATCGGCGTTCGGCGAGCTGATCCGGATGGCGCCCGCGGTCGAGCAGGTGACCCGCGCCGCCGCCCGGCAGCGGCTGCGGGACGTGTGAGCGGCGGTCAGGCGAGCCCGGTGCCGCTATGGGAGTCCGGTGGGGGCGAGTCGTGCTGCGCCGCGGCGATCTCCGAGAGCAGGCTCGTGGAGGTCGTCCCGGCCGGAACCTGCAATCGAGGCAGACGGTACCGGTCCTCCTGAGCCCCAGCCCATCCAGGCACGATCGTCGTCGCGCCGACGAAGCCGGCTGAGTGGACCGCGGCGACCACGTTCGCGTCATAGTTGCCGAGCGGGTATGCGAACCAGTTGACGGGCACGTTGTACCGGCCACTCAGCGCCTGCCGGGCTCCCGTCGTCTGCTGCTGGAGCGTCGCGGGGCCGACGGACGTCAGATCGGTGTGGGTGACCCCCTCGGCGTCGATCTCCCACCCGGCCGAGATCAGGCCGCGGATCTGCGTGTCGCTCATCCCGCCGTCGGTGGGTGAGAGGCCGTTCACCTGGAGGTTCGTCACCGCGACCCAGCCGAGTCCCTTGAGCACCGGCAGCGCGTTCGTGAACTGCGACGCATAGCCGTTGTCGAACGTGATCACGATCGGCTTGCCGGGGCCGAGCGACTTGCCGTGGGTCCAGTACGCCTCCAGCTGGTCTAGCGTCACCGCGTGCCAACCCTGCGCCTTCAGGGCGTTCATCTGGCTCGTGAACTGGTCGACCGGCACGTACAGGTCGGCCGGAGCGCTGCTTCCCGGCGGCGCCGAGTTGATCACGTAGTAGGTCAGGATCGGGACCGAGGTGGTGGTCGGCTTGGGCGCCGCGGTGGTAGAGGTGGAGGTGCTCGCGCCGGTCGAAGCCGCGCGTTTCGTCGCCTTCGACCCGCCCATCGACGAAGAGATGATCGCGCCCACCACGCCGATGACGGCGAGCAGCGACACCAGCGCCCCGAGGCGGGCTCGCCTGATCCTTCCCCGTCGCCGCGCTTCCTCCTGAGCGAGGCGACGAGACTGGGCGTCGCCGGTGTCCATAGCGGCGCGACGTTACACGCTCGCGGCGGATTCGAGCGTGTCGTCGGCCGCGCGCGCGACCCCTCTTCAGGCGCGCCCGCTCAGGACGGGATCCCGGGAGGCCCGAGGATCTCGACTCCGTACTTCGCCGCAATCGCGCTCAGACGGGCGACATCGGGCGGCTCGCTCGCCGGTGCCGGGATCACGAGCTCCTGCGCGGGCTCGCCCACCGCGCGGATGAAGCCGTCGAAGCCGGCGGGCTCGGTCACGAGCAGGAAGCGCGCACGATCCGAGCTGACCATGAACGTGTGCGGAACGTTCCGCGGGCCGTAGACGAACGAATTGGCTGGCGCGGTCGTCACCTCTCCGCCGACCCAGAAGGTGAGCTCGCCCTCGAGCACGTAGAACCACTCGTCCTCGTTCCGGTGGACGTGGAGCGGGGAACCCGCGCCGCGTGGCATCAGGTTCTCGGTCACGTTCACGCGCCCGGCCGTCGCGTCGCCGGACGATTTGATCGTGACCAGTCCGCCGAAGAACCAGTACGCGTCGCCCTCGCCCGGACCGTGGGCGATCGGGTCGACTTCAGGGGTGGTGGGATCGGTGGTCATGCTGGACATCGGTTGCCTCCTTAAGGGGCGGGCTGGTCGATGGACGAAAGCTTGCCCTCCGGGGCGGTGCACGTCCATCCCTCGGTCGCGGGGGTATTTCGTGCGCGGCGTGGACTCGACCGTCCGCGGTGGTCATACTGAGCTGCGATGAAAGGGGCGCGCTGGCAGATCGACCAGCTGATTGACGACGTGTCCGAGCTCGGTCGGCGCGGACTGCCTAGGGAGCAGTACTACGGCGAACTGGCGGCACGTCTGCGCCGGGCGATCGACTCCGACGCCACCTGCTGGCACACGCTCGACCCGCAGACGCGCTTGATGACGAGCGACGCGCCACATGAACTGATCAGCGAGGGCGTGTTCACGCTCGAGCAGGCGGCCGGTGCGGGCGCGCTCCTGGTCAGGAGCGAGTACTTCGTGGAGGACGTCAACACCTTCGCCGGCCTCGCCGCTCGGCGGGTGCCGGTTGGGATCCTCAGCGAGGCGACTGCCGGACGCCCCGAGCGCAGTGCCCGCTACCGGGACCTGCTCGAGCCGTCGGGAATCCCGTACGAGCTCCGCGCCACGTTCGTCAACCGGGGACGGTGCTGGGGCGCCGTGCACATCGCTCGCCGGGAGGACAGGCCGGATTTCACGGCGCAAGACGCCGCGGTCCTGGCCGAGCTGACGCGCGTGATCGCCGACGGCATCCGCACGTCGGTGCGCTTCGATGCCGCCCGTCAGGGTCACGACAGCACCGCTCCCGGACTCGTGGTGCTCGGCCCGGCGAACGAGATCGAGCTGATCACGCCACCGGCCGAGGAGCTGCTGGCGGCGATGCGCAGCTCGGTCCTGGCCGACACCGCCCAGATGGCGACGCCGGTGATCGCGCTCGCCTCCTACGCACGCGGCCGGGGGCGAGAGGCAGGAGTCGAGCCGGATGTGGTCGCCGTGCCAACGCGGTCGGGCTGGATAACGCTGCACGCGTCGCTGCCGCGCGGTGCGGCGGACGGTCAGGTGGCGATCGTGCTGGAGCGCTCGGCGACACCACACACGACCGCCGTGCGCCTGGAGGCCCACGGTGTCACCCCGCGCGAGACCGAGATCGCGACACTGATCGCGCAGGGACTCAGCAACCCCGAGATCGCCGCCGCGCTCGTGCTCTCGCCCTACACGGTCCAGGATCACATCAAGAGCGTGCTCGAGAAGACGGGCGTCTCCACCCGCCAGGAACTCGTCGCCCGCATCTTCCTGGACGATTACATGCCGAACGTCGCCGAGCATGCGCCGCTGAGCACTGCCGGCGCCTTCGCCCAGGGCTGAGCCGCACCGTCGCGCCACCCCGGCCGGCCCGCGCGACCACGTAAGCTGATGCGCCGTGGTGAGACGGACCGACCCGTACGCGCCGGCGGGCGATGGAGCCCGCTGAGGCGAGCGCCTCGGCCGTGGCCGCAACCGCCCCGCGCGGGGCGTCGATGCCGGATGAGTTCCGCTCGCGCCACCTGCTCGTCCGCGTGGCGGAGATCGGCGCCCTGATCGCACTCGGAGCGGTCGCGATCACCGCGCTCCCGGGCCTCGGCGAAGTTCGCTCCCGGCTTCAGGACGCCGAACCGGTCTGGGTCGTGGCGATCGTGCTGGCGGAGATCGGATCATGTGCCGGCTACCTGCTCGTGTTCCGAGAGACCTTCTGCTCGCAGATGCCCTGGCGGCTCACCTACGACATTGCGATGGCGGAGCTGGCCGCGAACTCTCTGCTTCCGACGGGGGGCGCCGGCGGGCTGGCGCTCGGCGTCTGGGCGCTGCGCCAGGCCGGGATGCCGACCGGCCACATCGCCCGTCGCACGGTCGCCTTCTTCGTCGTCACCAGCGCGGCGAACTTCTTTGCCCTGATCGTGGTCGGTCTGGGCGTGTTTGTCGGCGTGATCGCCGGCCGCGGCTCGGCGGCGCTGACGCTCGTGCCGGCGCTGATCACCGCGCTGGGTGTGCTCGTCGTTGGACTCAGCCCCAAGCTGCTGCGCGGACTCGGCGACCGCAAGCCTGCAGCCGAGGGAGAGGGCCGGCGGGCGCGCGCCAAGGTCAGACTGCACGAGGGACTGGCGGCCGCCGCCGACGGCGTCGAGCAGGCGATCGCGCTGCTGCGCTCGCATAGTCTCGGCGTGATCGTGGGTTCGTTCGCCTACATGGCCTTCGACATCGCCGCGCTCGGCTTCGGCTTCGCCGCCGTCGGTCACGTGCCGCCGCTCGGGACACTCGTCCTTGGCTACCTGATCGGCCAGCTCGGAAACCTGATTCCGGTGCCGGGCGGAATCGGAGGCACAGAGGGCGCGCTGATCGGCGTGTTCGCCCTCTACGGCGTCAACATCTCCGAGGCGACGGCCGCAGTCCTCCTCTATCGCCTGTTCCAGCTCGCAATCCCGACCCTGCTCGGAGCACCCGCGTTCGTGATGCTGCGCCGACAGCTGACGCGCGCGGACCGCCCGGCGCTAGTCTGCGCGCCACTCGGGCTGGACGTCGTGAAGGTGCCGGCGCGGAACTGACCGTGCTCGCCTGGTTGCGCAAGCACGATCCCGGCTACGGCGCGCTGCGCCGGGCCGTCCGGACGGCGCTGATCATGCCGGCGCTGTTCGCACTCGGCGACAAGGTCATCGGCAACCCGGCGCTGGCCACATTCGCGGCCTTCGGCTCGTTCGCGATGCTCCTGCTGGTCGACTTCTCCGGCCCGATTCGGGATCGGGTGATCAACCAGGCAGCGCTCGGGGTCGCGTGCGCCGGACTGATCTGCATCGCCACGCTGGCGTCGCAGACGACCTGGCTCGCAGCGGTCGCGATGTCGCTGGTCGCGTTCGTGATCCTGTTCGCAGGCGCCGTAAGCTCGGTCCTGGCCAGCGCCACGACGACGCTCCTCCTCGCCTTCATCCTGCCGGTTTCGCTACGAGCACCGGCGTCGGCCATCCCCGAACGGGTGGCCGGCTGGGGCCTCGCGGCGGCCACATCACTGCTCGCCATATCGCTGCTGTGGCCCGCCCCGTCGCGCAACCCGATCCGCACCGCTGCCATCGAGGCATGTCGCGCCCTCGCGGCTCGTCTGCGCTGCGAGGTCAGCTACGTGATGAGCGCAGGCGTCGTCGACACCGAAACGGCGCACCGCGAGGCGATCGTACGGGCGGATGACGCCGTCGAGACGATGCAGCGCGTGTTCTTCACGACGCCGTACCGCCCGAGCGGCCTCACCACCGACGCCCGCGCCGTGATACGGCTGGTCGACGAGCTGCGATGGCTTAAGACGATCGTCCTGCGCTCGGCGCCGAGGCGTCACCCTCCCCGCCGCCTGCCTCACGTGTGTGCCGTCAAGGACGCCGCCGCCGACACGCTCGAGCGCTCCGCCGACCTGCTCGAGAACCCACGGGCGAGCCGCACCGAGCTCGAGGCTTCGGTCGCGCGCCTCCGGCAGGAGCTCGAGGAACTCGAGCGCTCGGCGATGAGCCTGTTGCCGAGCGAGTTCGATGGAGACGGCAACCGCGAGCGCCTCCCGGAGCAGATCGTCTCATCGCTGGATCCGAGCTTCCGGGCCCGGGAGCTGAGCTTCATCGTCGCCCAGGTCGCCTCGAACGCCGACCTGGCTGCCGCGGCGACCCAGCGGTCCTGGGTCGACCATCTGCTCGGCCGCCAGCCCGAGGGCCTGCCGAGCCTGTTGACGGTGGCGCGCAAGCGCGCGGGAGCGCGACTGACCCGGGACTCCCACTGGCTCCAGAACAGCTTGCGGGGGGCCGTGGCCCTCGGGCTGGCCGTCCTCGTGGCGGACCTGAGCAGCGTGCAGCATGGCTTCTGGGTCGCCTTCGGCACGCTGTCGGTGCTTCGCTCGAACGCGCTCAGCACCGGGCAGAACATCGTCCGGGCCCTGGTCGGGACCACGGTCGGGTTCCTGGTCGGCGGCGTGCTCGTCTACCTGATCGGCACCAACACGGCCCTGCTGTGGGCGCTGTTGCCGATCGCGGTCCTGTTTGCCGGCCTCGCGCCCGCGGCGATCTCGTTCGCGGCCGGCCAGGGTGCCTTCACGCTCACGTTGCTGATCCTGTTCAACCTGATCGTTCCCGCGGGTTGGAGGATCGGGGTGGTTCGGGTGGAGGACGTGGCGATCGGATGCGCGGTCAGCCTCGTCGTCGGGCTGCTGTTCTGGCCCCGGGGCGCGGGCGCCGCCCTGGGCCGGGCGCTCGCCGAGGCGTACACCGCGACCGCCCGGTATCTCGCCGACGCGGTGGAGTACGGGGTTGGCCGCTGCGACGCCTCCGGGCCGCAGACACCCGAGCCGAGCCAGCAGGCACTCGCGGCGATGGCCTCCAACTGGCGTCTGGACGATGCCTTCCGCGGATATCTGTCCGAGCGCGGGGCCAAGCCGACGCCGCTGTCCGACATCACGAGGCTGGTCACCGGCGTCACCGGAGTGCGGCTCGTCGGCGCCGCGGTGCTCGATCTCTGGGAGGAGGACGGCGCCGTCGACGGCGATCGATCCGCGGCGCGCATGGAGCTCATGGGGGCGGCGACCGAGGTGACCGATTGGTACCGGCACTTCGCAGCCAGCCTGACGCGAAAGGAGCCTGTCCCCGCCCCGCCGACCCACGATCTCGACGCGGACCGGAGGTTGGTCGACGCGGTCGGACGAGATCTGCGGGGCTCCGACGGTCACGCGACGGCGACCGGCGTCAGGGTGATCTGGACCCGAGATCACCTCGACGCCGTGCAGCGCCTGCAGGAGATGCTGGTCGAACCGGCTATCGCCACCGTTAGCGAGGAGCCGCACGAACATGTCCTCGACGATCCAGCGCCGGCCGTGCGTACTGACTAGGCTTCAGGCATGGAGCAAGACCACGCACGAGAGCTTCTCGCCCGCGAGCGGGCACGGATAGAGGAGGGCCTCGCCGCGCTCAGGCGAGACGGACCGCTTGAGGGAGACGAGCAATGGGAGCCGGGCGATGTGGACTCCGAGGATCTCTACCAGGACGAGCTGGACGCCGGCCGCAAGCAGCAGCTGCAGAGCGAGCTGGCCGCGCTCGAGCGCGCCGAGGCGCGCCTCGCCGCCGGCACCTTCGGTCTGTCGATCGACAGCGGCGACCCGATCCCCGACGCCCGCCTCGAGGCGCTTCCGACCGCCGAGCGCACCGTGCAAGAGGAAGAGCGCATCGGCCGGTGATCGAGTCGTCGGCGCGCGAGGCAGCGTCGCCGCAATGACCCCGGACGCCCTCCGCGCTCACTGCCTGTCGTTTCCCGCGTCGGAGGAGACGTTCCCGTTCAGCCCCGGAACATCGGTGTTCAAGGTCGCCGGGAAGATGTTCGCCCTGAGCCGGCTCGCCGCGGCACCGCTTCATGTCAGCCTCAAGTGCGAGCCAGGCCTGGCGGAGGAGCTCCGCGAGGCGCACCCGGCTGTGACCCCCGGATACCACCTCAACAAACGGCACTGGAACACCGTCGTGCTGGACGGGTCGCTGCCCGACCAGACCGTCCTCGACATGGTCGAGGACTCCTATGACCTCGTCGTGAGCAACCTTCCCGCGGCGCGGCGGCGCGCGCTCCGCTGGACCGGCGCGGACTGACTCCTATCGGTCCGACACCGAGATCCTGAACTCGGCGCGGTGCGAGCCACCGGGCTCGAGAACCTCGAGGCCCTCGCCGCTGTTGAGGGCATCGGTCGGAGCCGTCATCGGCTCGAAGCAGATGAACTGCTGGCCGGGCGGGGCGTAGATCTGGGCGAAGGAGTAGCCCGAGAGGAACTCGACGCTCAGCGCGCGGCCGCCGGCCGCGGCCACAAACTCCGCCGGGCAATCCAGTCCGGCGTAGCCATCGTCAAGGCTCGTTCCGGCGAGCGCGAACGCGGGCTCGCGCACCGGCTCGCTCTCGCCCGTCGGGATCATCCGCCCGTCGAGCAGCAGGTGCCTGGAGGCAGCTACGGTCACGGCCCAGTCGTCGCGGGGGCTGCCCGGGACCCGAACGTAGGGGTGATATCCGAACGACACCGGCACCGGGTCCTCAGCGATCGCGCTCACGGTCGTCGCCAGCGTCAGCGACCCTCGTGCCGCGCGCGCGTTGAGGCGTAGCTCATGGCGAAACGGGAACACCTCTAGCAGCTCCGCGGAGGTCCACTCGAGCCGGGCGGTCAGCTCGCCGTTCTGGGGTGGGGAATCGAGCTCCCAGCGCAGCAATCCGGGCAGCACGCCGTGGATCGGCAGGCCTCCCGGGTCGATCGGGATCCGCGGATCCCCGGGCGTCAGCGTCACGCGCCGGCCCGCGGCCGCGTAGGCGAAGCCCGACAGGCGGTTGGCCCACGGGTAGAGCAGCGGGATCCCCATCGTCTTGCCCTGCTCCGCGTAGGCGGCGACGCCCTGGCCAGGGTCGAGGAGCTCGTCGCCGTCGCAGCGCAACGAGGCGCACAGCATGTTGGCCCCCGGGACGAACTCGGCCTCGGTGGTCCCATCGGCGGAGGAGAGCGTGACCGAGTCGAGCTCTCCGGGCGAGGAGGCGGTGCTCACGCGCCCATCTTATGGCGCCGCCGCCGTCTCCTGCAGCCGATCGTGCGGCGCGCACGGATGCTTGCGGCGCCTACCAATCGGCCCCGCCCACAGCTAGGCTTTGGCTCGTCGGCCAGCGGAGACAGCGAGCGAGGGGGTGGGTATTTGAGCACCGAGGCAACCGTCACGGACGCCGGTGAGACTCAGGACGCGAATGGAGCCATCGGCTTCCCGCCGATCGCCGACTATGCCTTTCTGTCCGACTGCTACACGGGCGCGCTGGTCGGACCCGACGGGGCCGTCGACTGGATGTCGATCCCCCGTTTCGACTCCCCGAGCGTGTTCACGGCGCTGCTCGACCGCAGCGCCGGCCAGTTCCGGGTCGGTCCCTACGGCGTCTACGTGCCGATGGCGCGCCGCTACCTGCCCGGCACCAACGTGCTCGAGACGACATGGATGACCCGTAGCGGCTGGCTCGTGGTCCACGATGCGCTCGCCATCGGGCCGTGGCGCGAGGAGGCGGACAGCGACCCCCAGACGCGGCCGCCTACCGATGACGCCGCGCAGCACACGCTCGTCCGCGTGGTCGAATGCGTGCAGGGACAGGTCGAGCTCGAGGTCGTCTGCGAGCCGATGTTCAACTACGCGTGCTACCCCGCCGTTTGGGACCTCGCTGCCGATGAGCACGGCGGCATCGCCCATGGTCGCGGCAAGCACGGCCCCGAGGGTTGCGAGCAGGAGATCCGCCTGGCCAGCAATCTGCGCCTCGGAGTCGAGTCGTGGCGCGTGCGCGCGCGGCACACGCTGGCCGAGGGAGAGAAGTGCTTCGTGGCGCTCGGGTGGGCGGCGGATCTCGCCGTTCCGCGCACCGTCGAGGAGGCCGAGAGCTGGCTCCATCAGACGTTTCACTTCTGGCGCGGATGGCTGGCCGACGGCGAGTTTCCCGATCACCCGTGGGCCGGTCACCTGCAGCGCTCGGCGCTTGCCCTGAAGGGCCTCACGTACACGCCCACGGGCGCGCTCGTCGCGGCGCTCACGACCTCGCTCCCGGAGACTCCGGGCGGCGAGCGCAACTGGGACTACCGCTATACGTGGATGCGCGACGCGACCTTCACCCTGTACGCGCTGCACGCTCTCGGGCTCGACTGGGAGGCGGACGACTTCATGCAGTTCGTCGTCGACCTCGACCGCAACGAGGACGGGTCGCTCCAAATCATGTACGGGATCGGGGGCGAGCGCGATCTGACCGAGAAGACGCTCGACAACTTGCGCGGCTATGCGCACTCACGTCCGGTGCGGATCGGCAACGGCGCGTATTCGCAGCGGCAGAACGACGTGTACGGCGCGGTGGTGGACTCGGTGTTCCTGCACACCCAGCGGCGCAACCACATGCCGCACGATCTCTGGCCGCTCGTGGAGGCCCAGGTCGAGTGCGCGGCGCGCATCTGGCAGGAGCCCGATCAGGGCATCTGGGAGGCGCGCGGCGAGCCGAAGCACTACGTGAGCTCGAAGCTCATGTGCTGGGTCGCGCTCGACCGGGGTGCCCGCCTGGCCGAGACGTACGGCGACCCGGATCTGGCGGCCCGGTGGCGGTCGATCGCCGACGAGATCCACGCCGAGATGCTCGAGCGGGGGGTCAGCGACCGCGGCGTGTTCCGCCAGCACTACGACACCGACGCGCTCGACGCCTCGCTGCTGCTGATGCCAATCAACGGCTTCCTCCCGGCCGACGACGAGCGTCTGTGCAAGACCGTGCTCGCGATCGCCGACGAGCTGACCGAGCACGGACTGGTCCTCCGCTACAAGGTGGGTGAGACCGACGACGGCCTGACCGGGAAGGAGGGGACGTTTGCGATCTGCACGTTCTGGCTGGTCAGCGCCCTGAGCGAGATCGGCGAGAAGGCACGCGCCAAGTCACTGTGCGAGAAGATGCTCTCGCTGGCCTCGCCGCTCGGTCTCTACGGGGAGGAGATCGAGGCCGAGAGCGGAAGACATCTGGGCAATTTCCCGCAGGCGTTCACGCACCTGGCATTGATCAACGCTGTACAGCACGTGATCGAGGATGAAGCGACCTGAGAGCCGCTTCCGGGCCGGCTGACGGGCAGCCGTCCGGGCTTGTAATGGCACTCGGGATAGGCCACACTCTTTGCGCGGGCGCGGGGAAGTGACTGAGACGTGATTGAGGGGCAACCGATGCTCTCGAGTTCCGGCGGCGAAGCGCTCAAGGTCTTCATCAGCTACCGGCGCGACGACACCGCTGCCGACGCGCGGCTCGTCTACGAGCGCCTCGCGGAGCGCTTCGGTCACGACAACGTGTTTCTCGACGTCGTCGCGCTCGAGCCCGGAACCCGGTGGCTGGAGACGATCCGCTCGCGCGGGCGCGCCTCGGGCGTGTTCCTCGCCCTGATCGGCCCGCGATGGCTGTCGATCCTCGGTGACCGCGAGGACGCCCGCTACGAGGAGCCGAGCGACGACGTGGTCAAGCTCGAACTCGAGCTGGCGCTGAGCCGCGGCTCAGGGGTCGAGGTGATCCCGGTGCTCGTGGGCAATGCGGTGATGCCCGGCGAGGAGCAGCTGCCCCGCTCGCTGCGGCGCCTCAGCGCGACCCACGCGGTCGAGCTGCGGCACACGCACTTCGACCAGGACGCGGCTGGTCTGGTGGAGGTGCTCGGCAGGATCGCCGCCCGCCAGGCCGCGCCACCCGCCGTCGCGGCGCCACCCGCCGTCGCCGCGCCACCCGCCCCCGACGCGCCGCCCGCCCCGGCCCCCGCCCCCGCCACCTCCGCCCCCGCGGCGGCTGCCCCACCTCCCGAGCCGGCGCACTCGATGGGGCCCGACGAGCACCATTACGAGGCCGTGATCCGCTTCCTCGTCGACCAGGGGACGGTGGTTCCGCTGCTCGGCTCGCGCGTGTGCGGCACGCTGCCCGACGCCGAGAAGATCGCCGCCGACCTCGCCGAGCGGTTCGGCCTCGAGTCGGGGCTCGAGCTGCCCCGCGTGGCCCAGCAGGTCTACGTCTCCTCGGGACGGCCCGACCTGGTGCGGACGCTGCGGCAGATCCTGGCCAAGGAAGGCAACCCACATCCGGTCCACCAGTTCCTGGCCCGGTTCCCGCGAGAGCTCGAGCGACTCGGATTGCCGGCCCGCTATCAGATGATCGTCACCACCAACTACGACACGACGCTCGAGCGCGCGTTCGACGAGGAGAACGAGCCGTACGACCTCGCCGTGTACATGGCGAGCGGCGATCAGCACGGACACTTCGTGCACTTCCCGTTCGACCGCGACCCCGAGCCGATCACAGTGCCAAACCGCTACGGCAAGTTCCCGATCGACGATTTCGGCGAGCTCACGCGGACCGTGATCGTGAAGGTGCACGGAGGCTTCGAGTCGGAGTCCGGCGGCTACGGCGCCAAGGACAACTTCGTCATCACCGAGGACCACTACATCGACTATCTGAGCGCCGGTCCGATCGAGAGCCTCGTGCCGGTCCAGATCCTCGGCAAGCTGAGCGAGAGCCACTGCCTGTTCCTCGGCTACGCGATGCGTGACTGGCACCTGCGCGTGTTCCTCAAGCGGATCTGGCGCGGGGAGCCGCTGGGGTCGAGGTCGTGGGCGATCGATCGAGACCCGAACGTGTTCGAGAAGGACTTCTGGAGCCAGTTCGGGGTCGAGTACTTCGCCGTGGGCCTCGCCGACTACGTCGAGGAGCTACGACGTCAGATGCTCGCGCGGAGCGTGCACACTTAGTGGAGGGCGCGACCCAGACCGCACCGGTGGCGGATCGCGCTCCGGCCGAATCTCCGTACGTCGGACTCACCTACTACACCGAGGCCTACGCGGACGTCTTCTTCGGCCGCGAGTCAGAGCGGACGCTGATCATCGGCAACCTGCGGGCGGCGCGGCTGACGATCCTTTACGCACCGAGCGGCGTCGGCAAGAGCTCCGTGCTGCGCGCCGGGGTCGCGGCCCGCCTGCGCGAGCTGGCGCTCCGCGGCATGTCCGAGCGCGGCACGGCGAAGTTCATCCCGGTCGTGTTCAGCTCCTGGCGCGACCGCCCGGTGATGGAGCTGATCCGCGAGCTCGAGACCGCGATCCGGCCGTTCGTGACCGGGCAGGCGGTCGAGCTGCCGCGCACCGGGCTCGATGCGGCGATCGAGGCCGCGGCGGACGCCGCCGATGCCACCCTGCTCATCGTCCTCGACCAGTTCGAGGAGTACTTCCTCTACCGCGCCCGTGAGACGACGCCGCCGTTCTTCGCCGACGAGCTCGCCCGTTGCATCAACCGCCGGGAGCTCGGGGCCAACTTCCTCATCGCCGTGCGCGAGGACGCCTACGCCGGCATCGGCGACCTGCTCCGCGGTCACGTCGCGAACCCGTACGGAAACAACTTTCGCCTCGACTATCTCGACCGCGCGGCCGCGGGCGAGGCCATCACCAGGCCGATCGGTCGCTTCAACGAGCTCCACCCCGGCCAGCCGCCGGTCGAGGTGGAGCCGGCCCTGATCGAGGACGTGCTCGACCAGGTACGCACCGGCCAGGTCGCGTTCGAGCACCGGGGTACCGGCACAATCACGAGCCGCAACGGCACCACCTCGACCGAGGACCGGATCGAGACTCCGTTCCTCCAGCTCGTGATGACGGCGTTGTGGGAGCGGGAGCTCGCCGCCGGATCGCGCATGCTCCGAGCCCGCACGCTCGAGGAGCTCGGCGGTGCCCAGGCGATCGTGCGCTCCCACCTCGACAGCGCGATGAGCCGTCTCAGCGACACGGAGCGCGAGACGGCGCTGGAGGTCTTCAACCACCTGGTCACGCCGTCGGGCTCAAAGATCGTCCATACGATCCCGGACCTCGCCCAATACGGTGGCCGAGACGTCTCACAGGTCCAGGCGCTGGTTGAGAAGCTCAGCAGCGGCGACCAGCGGATCCTGCGGCCGGTTCCCCCCGCTCCCGGTGAGGACACGCCAAGGGTCGAGATCTTCCACGACGTCCTGGCTCCGGCGATCCTGGCGTGGCGCACGGCCCAGAACGGCGAGCGGCTCGAACGCGAGCGCAGGGACGCGCAGTCGGTGGCCGAGCGCGAGCGGCGGCGGGCGCGGGTGCTGGGTGGGCTCGCGGTGGTCGCATGCGCGCTCCTGCTGGTCGCGATCGGGGCGTTCATCCAGGCGCGGGTCGAGACCAACCGCGCACACCGAGCCGAGCGGCTTGCGCTCTCGCGACAGCTGGCCCAGGAGGCGACCACGAGTCTCGAGACGGGCGCGATCGACACCGGCGTGCTGCTCAGCATCGAGGCCTACCGGTACGGGCAGAACGCCGATTCGAGGGTCAGCCTGATCCGCGCGCTGCAGTCGACGGAGAAGATGGTCGCCTACCTCGGAGGCCATTCCGCGTACGTGTCGGACGTCGCCTACAGCCCGGATGGGCGGTTCGTTGCGGCGGCGTCCGGCGACGGAACGGTGTCGGTCCAGAACATCGCCACGGGGCGTACGGTGCGCCTCATGCGCGACGGCGCGCGGGCGGCCTACACCGTCGCCTACAGCCCCAGCGGGCAGCTCGCGTCCGGAGATTCGGCGGGGAAAGTCGTTCTGTGGAACCTGGCGTCGGGCCGTCCGCAGACGGTCATCCGGACGGGTACGGCGAGCAACTCGGTGGCGTTCAACCACGACGGCACGCTGCTCGCGTCAGCCGGCCACAACGGCACGGTCACGGTGCTCGACCCGTCGTCGGGTGCAGTGGAGCGCACGCTGGCCGGCGGTTCCGAGGTTCAGGACGTCGCGTTCGGTGGCGGGAACCGGCTCGCGGCCGCGGCAGGCCGTCACGTGATCATCTGGGATGCGGCCACCGGGAGGCGCGAGCTGACCCTCCACGGCAGCGCCGGAAGCGTGAATGCGGTCGCCTTCTCCCCGTCGGGCCGAATCCTCGCTCTGGGCAACGACGACCACACGGTCGGTCTCTGGGATTCGATCACCGGCCATCGTCTCCTCACGCTTCGCGGCCAGAACAGCTTCGTCAACTCGGTCGCGTTCAGCCCCGACGGGTCGCAGGTCATCTCAGGCGGAGGAGGCGACGACGATGTCGTCCTGTGGAACGCCCGCACCGGACGGCGCCTGGAGAGGTTCAAGGGTCACACCGACATCGTCAACGCCGTCGCCTTCAGCCCAAACGGCCGTACGCTCGCCTCGGGATCGAATGACAATCATGTGATCGTGTGGGCGGCCAGGCCGCCGCTGCTGAGACAGGTGCTCGCGGGCGGAGGCCCCGTGCTCGCCGTGGCCTACAGCCACGACCATCGCCTCCTCGCGTCTGGGCAGGAGGACGGATCAGTCGACATCTGGGACGCCGGCACCGGACGGCGACTGCGCGTCCTGCGCGGGCGGAGCGGACCGGTCGGCAGCATCGCCTTCGCGCCCGACAACACAACCCTTGCGGCCGGCGACGCGAACGGTACGGTGGTCGTCTGGAACGCGCTCACGGGCGTGCGGGAGAGGACGCTGAACGGGCATAGCCAGTCGATCTACGGCATCGCGTTCAGCCCGGACGGACGAACGCTGGCCGCCGGCGATGCGAACGAGACGGTGATCCTCTGGAACGCGGCAACCGGCGCACGCGAGCGGACGCTCGAGGGGCATACGGACGTCGTCTACTCGGTCGCTTTCAGCCCGGACTCGAAGACGCTCGCCTCGGCCAGCGCCGACAAGTCCGTGCGGCTGTGGGACGTGGCATCCGGCCGCCTGCTGCGCACGCTGACGGGCCAGTCGGGTCCGATCGAGAGCGTCGCATTCAGCCCCAATGGGCAGATGCTCGCGTCGGCCAGCAACGACGGCACGGTATGGCTCTGGGATCCGTCGAGCGGGCGACGCATCGGAGATCCTCTGAGTGGTCAGCTCGGCGGGGCGATTCTGAGCGTCGCCTTCGCCCCGGACGGCGGGACCGTCGCCTCAGCGGGCAACGGGGAGAGCGTGATGCAGTGGGACCTGAGCACCCGGCTCGGGCTTCCGTTCTATGGGCATGGCGACATCATCGAGGGGATCGCGTTCGCGCCGGGAACCCAGATCCTGTCCTCGGCGAGCCTCGACGGCACGGTGCAGGTTCACGGGCCGCTGCCCGCCGCGGTGAGCGCCGCCGCGGTCACCGCGAGACTCTGTGGCGTGGTCAAGCAGAACCTGGGAACGGCCGAGTGGAAGGATCTCGTGCCCGGCCAGCCGTACCATCGGACCTGCCCGGGAACTCCGTAGCCAGCAACCGAGCCGGTACCATCCGCGCCGTGAGGGGAACGATCGGGGTGTCAGCATGGATGCGCGGCGGCGTGGCGACGCTGGCACTGCTGGCCGCGGCGCTGTTGCCGGCCGCGTCACACGCCGCCGGGGCAAAGCCTGTCTACGGCAAGACCGTCATCGTCACGCGCGTGAGCGGAACGGTCGAGGTGAAGACCCCCAAAGGGCTGGTCGAGCCGCTCACCGGTTCGCATCTGGTCCCGGTCGGGACGATCGTCGAGGACTCGAAGGGCACCGCCGGGGTGACCGCGTCCGACAACGAAGGCGATCTCCACACCGGCCGTTTCAACAACGCCTATTTCACGGTCCTCCAGCGGCGCCCCTCCACCGGGGTGACCGAGATCAAGCTCAGAGGGAAGAGCTGCTACGCGCTCGTCGCGTCGGGTCGCCGCGGCGGGCCGCGCGCGCTCGTCAGCCGTCATCGCCGGCCGTACGTCCGCGGTGGCTCAGGCGTCGCGCCGCTGCCCGTCGGGTCGCTCCAGCTCGACGTGCGCGCCCCGAGCAACTTCGTGATCGTGGGCGAGGCAGCCAGCGCCGTGGCGACGGACTCGCACGCCCGGTTCAGGGTCGCCAATGCCTGTGACGGCACGCACGTCATCGTCAGGCACGGTCACGTCACCATCCACCGCGCGCACAAGCCGGCGAGCACGATCGGCGCGGGCGAGAGCGAGCTCAACTACTGCGGCTCGCAGGGCAGGCGGCAACGGTTCTGTCTCGACATCGTCGCCACGCCAAACGAGAGCGAGTTCAACTTCGGAGTGTGGCTGCGGCACTTCGACGGCCGTCGCTTCCGGGTCTGCTACGGGCCCCCCCAGGGCCGGCAGTCATGCTTTGGCGAGCCGCTGGAGCGCGGCAGCGTGCAGCAAGCCGGGCTCAGCTGCCTCGTCAACCAAGGCCGTGGCACCTTCTATCTCGCGTTCTATCTCGACGGCCGGGTGCTCGGATGGCCGCAGTTCGTGTTCGAGACCTCGCGGCCGCGCTCGTCCGCCCTGGGTGCGGACCGCTGCAACGCCGGCGGGACTGCTCAGGACGCCACGACGGGCGGCTTCTCGAGCGGGGTGGCCGGCGCGGGCGGCTGAGCGCCGGAGCGCCGGACGATCTCAAAGCCGGCGCGGGCCAGCATCTGGGGCACCTCGCGGACCGGCTGGCGATCCTTGTCGCGCTCGCTCTCGGGGAGCTGCTCCCAATCGACGATTAGCGGGTGAATCTTGTCCGCGTCGTCGCGGACCGGTCCGTAGCGCCAACCGGTTCGCAGCTTGTCGCTGCACCAGCGGTCGTGCTCGAGGCGCGCCAGCGGCTCGACCTCCTCGGCGGTGAACGACTCGAGCGGGCCCTCGGGATCGATCAGCGCCGCCGGGACGAGGATGCAGTCGGCCGCCTCGAGCTGCGCGCCGATGCCATCGGCGAACGCCCGGTTGGTCTCCTTCCACTCCTCGTCGAGCTGCTCCCACGGGACCATCAGACCGTCGCCCATCGGCCGGCCGTGCTCGAGCTCGTGACGGACGTACTCCTCGTGCTTGGCCCGGGCGAGGAGCTCGTTGGTCCCGCGCACCAGCGGCTCGACCTGCAGCGCGCGGTTGAGCACGCCGAACCCGTAGACGCCCTCCGCGGTCTCGGGATCGTCGTGGAGCACGGTGCCCAACCCGGCCCCGGCATCATTTACGGCAACGGCGAACGGGACGCCCTGGAGCTCGCGGCGAGCCCGCAGCGCAAGAGCCACCTCGAGCGCCTTCGCCTCGTTCTCGATGCACACGTATACCGCTGTTACCGGGTGGTCGGGCTCGGTGTCGATCGCGAGCGCGCCGCGCTGAAGCTCGATTCCGAGCGGTGTCGTGACCCCGCGTACGTCGCAGATCCGCTCGAGCTCCGGATACCGGGCGAGCAGGCGCGTGGTCTCGCCGACGGCGTCGCCACACAGGATCGTGAGTCGCAGGTCCTCGCCCGCCGCCGGCCGGCTGTTCTGCCACAGGCGCGCGACGTTCACGACCAGCGCGTCGCCGATCCCTCCCATGCCGGCGAGCACGACGTGCGGGCGGCGGGACCCCGGCGTCGGTTCGAACGGCGGACGCTCGTCGAGGAGAATCCGCGCGCCCGTGTAGAACGCGTTGAAGAACTCGACCCGCATCGACTCGTGGCTGAGCTGTCCGATCGCCTGGGCCTTGAGCATCCTCCACAGGCCCGGCTCCTCGAGGTGCACGAGCGCATGGAGGGCCCCCTGGCGGCGACCCTCTGCCAGCGGGCCGGCGGCCACCGCCACCTCGACGTTTCGACCATCGTCTCCGCAGACCGCGATCAGGTAGCGCGCGCGATCCACCCGCGCCTTGGCCAGCACGCGGCGGTCGGACGCATCCCCGCTCAGCACCTTGATGCCACGCTCGTGGCAGCCCCGGATCGCGCCGTTGGCCTCGTCGATGTCGATCACCACGACCGCGAAACCGTGGGTGCGGAAGTCCGAGGCGAGCCGGAAGCCCATCCCGCCGAGACCGGCGATGACCACGTGGTTGCGGGTCAGCAGGCGGATGCCGGCCAGCTGGACCTGTTGACGGAAGACGGCCAGCAGGCCGCGGAAGATCGCGTAACCCACGAGCAGCGGAGCCAGGAACCGCGCGACCTCCATCGTCCACGGAATCGGCGGCTCGACGTCGACGCCGTCGAGCTCGAACAGCGTCAGCGTCCGGTAGAACGAGTCGATCAGCACGGCCTTCCGGCCGTGATCGGTCTGGTACTGCTGGAAGCCGATCGTCCCGAGCACGAACACGGCGATCGCCACCAGCGCCAGAACGATCGGGCGGGCGTCGAGCCAGATCGGGCGCAGGCGCTCGTACCAGACGATCTTGAACGATCGCCAGCGGGAGGGCGGTAGCGCCGACTCTCCCGTGCTCTCCGGCATCGGCCCCTTCTCGGACACGGATGTCATCCCCGAGACCATATTGTCTGATGCTCCCGCCACCCGCAAGCGCGGCAGCAGGCGCTGCAGGCCCCTATGACGGGGCGTCCTCGGGCGCCGGCGCCTCGGCGAGCATCTTCTCGAACTCGGCCTGATTGGGGAACTGGATCGGCTCCATGTCGCCGATCCGGGTGATGTCCTGGCAGATCTTGCCCGGATCGACGCGGGCGGTGGGGCCGTGTCCGCTGACGATCGTCGTGGCGCCGAGGTCGGCGATCCGCTTTGCGTCCCGATCCAGCGCCTCCTGCTTGATGTCGTGGAACCAGACGTGATTGGCGCGGTTCATCCAGAAGAAACCGTCCTCGTATTCGGCGGCCGGGAGCTCATCAGCGAACTGGACGGGGTCGCGCTGCACCGCTCCGAAGCAGTCGGCGGCGAAGTAGACCTCCGTCTTGGGGTCCCACAGGCCGCGCGTGGCCGAGGAGTCATACAGGGGCGGGCGGATCGCCGTGACGGTCCGATCGCCGATGTCGAGGGAGTCGCCGTCGTTGAGGAAGTAGACGCGCTCGAGCGGGACCGCGAACTCCTCCATCAGCTTGCCGAGGCCGAGGAAGTTGGTGATCACCTTCGCGTTGGGGCATCGGTCGAGGATCTGCTTGAAGCTGCCTGAGTGGTCACGATCCTCGTGGCTGATGAACAGCCAGCGCACGTCCTCGGGCTCGACGAGCGAGAACGCCTTCTCGAGGTACTCCTCGCGGTGCACGATGGCCAGGGTGTCGAGCAGCATCGGCTGCGCGCCGCGGATCACCATCGCGTTGACGGGGAGCTGTCCAACGCCCGGCACGGGCAATGCGTTCGGGATGACGAAGGTCTCATCCGCAACCTTGTAGGGCTCCATCTATCTACCCCCTTCGCTAATTGGTTCATAGCCTATGCGCACTTCTCCAGCTCCTTTCGCGCCGCGGCGATCCCCTCCCTGGCGATCGTGTAGGCGTCAGGGACGTTGTCCACCGGCTCGTCCTCGCCCGGGATCCAGAACTTGGCCCGCGTCAACTGCAGCGGCTTCAGGAACGGCGGGATCGCGTTGAAGGTCTCGAGCAGAAACGGCCCCGAGTAGTTGCCGACGATCGGCTCGAGGAAATCCGTCCACGGGATCCACGAGTCGTGCACGGCGCCCCGGTCCGGAGCGGAGATGTGCACGTAGTGGATCCGGCCCGCGTCCGCAGCGTCCTGGACGGCGGTGGCGAAGCCGTCCGGACCGCCGCCCGCCGAGCATCACGTGCGCGCTGTCGATGCACACCCCAAGCTGCGCGCTGGCGACCTCCTCGAGGAAGCCCAGCACATCCTCCACGGAGTTCGGCGCCGGCTGCTCCCAGTGGTCGACCGGCTCGATCGCGAGCCGGACGTCTTTCGACTCCGCGTACTCGGCGAGCTCGCTGAGCACGGGCCGAGCCCGCTCGTAGGCGGGGATCACCAAGGCCTGGAGGGCGTCGCTCCAGATCGCCTCGTCGCGGTCGGTGAGCGGGAACACGTTGTAGGGGAAGATGATCGGCCCGGCCAGGATCTCCCCGCCGAGCGCGGCCGTGATGTCGACGCGCGACTTCAGGTAGGCGAGCGCCGCGTCGCGCTGCTCCCGGTACACGGACGTGGGATCGAAGCGCCGCGTGGCCGCCACGTTGGTGGTGAAGCGCACGTCCGCGAGGCCGGCCGCGTCGAGCGCGCCCCTCAGCTCCGCGTAGCTCTCGACCTCGCGGGCTCGATCGGTCGCGTCGGTGGGAGCGATCGGGAGGTCGAAGCCCGTGTAGCCCATCGCGGTCAGCTCACGGATGTGCCCGATGATCGTCTCGCGGTACTCCAAGTCCTCCGGCCGCAGATCGACCGTGAACATGAAGAAGCTGAAGTAGAGCTCTCGATCCATCCCGCCTGCCTCGCTCACCACCCGATCACTTCACGCAGGTAGTCGCGGCCCTTGCGCGCGTACTCGAGCGGATTGGCCTTGGCCGGGTCCTGCTCGGCCTCGACGACCAGCCAGCCGTCGTAGTCGTGCCGGGCCAGCGCCGAGAGGATCGGGACGAAATCGATCGAACCGTCGCCCGGCACCGTGAACACGCCGGCCTCGATTCCGTCCTGGAACGACAGGTGCTCCTCGCGCACCCGCCTGACCACCTCGGGCCGGACGTCCTTGAGATGGACGTGCTTGATCCGGTCGCCGTACGTATCGGCGGCGGCGAGCGGGTCGTCGCCGGCGAACGCCATGTGTCCCGTGTCGAGCAGGAGATGGACGAGGCTCGGGTCGGTGGACTGCCATCAGCCGGTCGACGTCGGCGAACGTCATCACGCCCGTGCCCATGTGGTGGTGGTAGCAGAGCCGCATACCCTCGGACCGGGCGATCTCCCCGAGACGGTTGAGCCCGTTCGCCAGCAGTTCCCATTGCCGGTCGTCGAAGATCGGCCGGTTCGCGAACACGGCGACCGGCAGCGGGTTGACGGCCCCGCCGAACTCGGCCACGACCATGTCCGTTCCGCCCATCGCCTCGAATGAACTCGAGCTGCGAGTGGAACGTCTCGATCGTCCGCTTCTCCATGTCGGCGATCGTGAAGTACGTGCTCACCCACGGCTCCGACACCGCCAGGCCGCGCAGGTCGAGCTCGCGCTTGAGCACATCGATGTCGGTCGGGTACTTGTGGCCGACGCTGCATCCCTGAAAGCCGGCCAGCGCCATCTCGCTCACGCACTGGCCGAACGGGATGCCGATGTCGATGGACGGGAAGTCGTCGTTCCACCACAGCGTCGGTGTGACACCGAGCCGGACCTTCTCGGGATCCAGACTCGGGGAAATCTCACTCATCGTCGAACCCCTCTTCTCGCAGCTTGCGCCGGCGTCCAGTTGTAGAAATACGAGTTACCGCGTCGGTCCGTCGGCGATCTGTGGCGGACCTGCCCACGAGCCGTAACCGGGCCCCTTCGCGCCCGGAGGATTGGCGCCGATCGCCGGCCACAGCAGGCCCTCGGTGTAGGCGACCGCCGAGACCATGAACGTGTCGTTGCGCTCGAGCACCCCGAACGAGTCCATCCACTCGCGGCGGCAGCTCGTACCAGATGCCGACGTACCAGAGCTTGACCATGTTGCGGGCGATCGGGCCGAGCTTCTCGTCGCTGAAGATCTCGCGTCGCAGGACGTTCTCCAGCTTCGCTGCATCGCCCTGGGCCGCCGCCTCGGAGCGATCCCAGGCCGCGAGCAGCTCGTCGACCAGCTCATCGCCGAGGATCTCCGTGACCGTCGACAGATATGACTCCGCCAGGCCGGTGCCCCGCACGTCGAAGGCGGTGAACCCGGTGACCGCGGCCGAGAACGCGGTGAACCGCTCCAGACGCTCGCCCTCGCTCACGCCCGCGCCCCCTCGGTGACGCCGGTCAGCTCGAACGTCGGCGCCGCGTGGACTCCGTCGAGGCCGGGGATCGGGTTGCGGATCAGCGCGACCATGCGGTCCCTGATCCGGAACATCTCGGCCACCGCCTCGATCAGCATCTCGGGCTGACCGTTGTAGGCCCGCGTCAGGAAGCACGAGGAAGTCGGCGTAGCGCCGGTTGAAGTCGGCCGCCGCGGCATGCAGCTCCGATCCCGTCCGGGTAGTCGACCAGCCGGGCGTTCCGCTTGACCGGGTAGACCGCCTCCCAGTCGACCCGCAGCTGCGGGCCGGTGGGGTGATCCGCGGCGTCGTCCTTGCGGTAGTACTGGCCCTTGACCAGCTGCTGGAAGCGGTAGTAGTGGGCGAGCTCGGCCTCGGTGTCGTAGATCGCCGCCGCCGAGCCCCTCGCCCTGCTCGGCGATCAGGCGGATCGCCGCGGCCGCCGACTCCAGGTCGGTGACCGCGAGGACCTCACCTCCGCCCGAGTAGTAGTACTCGGGCGGTGACCTGCTCGGCGGGATCGCCGATGAACAGCTTGCTGCCCTCGTTGCGCCAGCTCGCCCTCGAGGTACTCGAGCCCGCGGCGGATCTCCTCGTAGAACTCGACCGATGCTGTAGAAGCTGCATCGTCGGAGTCGTCGGGCGGGGTGGCCAGGCAGCTCTTCGGTGGCCGGTCGGTGGCGATCAGCGCGGCGTCGCTCGTCCGGGGCGGCGGCCGGGCGCTCGATCTTCAGGAACGTGTTGATCGCCTCCTCCGAGAACGGCTGGAGGTCGACCTGGAAGTCGTTCTCGCCGTCCGGAAGGTAGGCGGGGTAGACCGGGACGAAGTCCGGTGCCGGTCAGGTCGGGCGTCCCGCCGACCGCGTTGAGGATGTTCGCGGCCAGGGTGAGGTGCAGCATCTCCTCCACCGACCACCACCCGGATCACGTGCGAGGCGTCCGAGTTGGTATCCGGGTGCATCGAGTAGAGCGCGGTCAGGTAGGGCGGGATGGTCGCGTGCTCGAGCTGCATCGCGGCGTGGAGGTACCCGTGCAGCTCCTCGACGGTCTTGATGCGGGATGGAATGGTCACGTGCTGATCCGATCGCTCGTCAAACCGACACCTCCTGAGGCGCGGTCTCTTTGCCAAGTTGCTCGATGATGCGGTCCGCGCTGCGGAAGCAGAGCGCCGCGATCGTGAGCGTGATGTTGGAGGTGCCGACCGACGGCATGCTGCCGCCGCCCACCAGGTACAGGTTCTCGTGGTCCCAGGAGCGCTGGTCGGAGTCGACGACCGAGGTGTGGGGATCGGTGCCCATCATGTGCGTGCCGGCCAGGTGGTTGCCGCCCCGGATGACGTAGCCCTTGCCCTCGTAGGTCACGTAGCCGTAGTCGTCGGGGTCGTAGGCCGTGCAGTCCTCGGCCCCGAGTCGCTGGAACATCCGGCGGGCGAGCTGGCGGGCGTAGGCGACGCCCCGCATCGTGTAGTCGGGGATCGCGTAGGACGACGACCGGCCGCATGTTGCCGAGCTGGTCCTTATAAGCCGGATCGACGGTGACCCGGTTGCTCTGGTTCGGCGGCACCTCGATCATGAACGCGAGCTGGAGCTGATGAGAGATCCGGTCGACCAGCGCCGTGCGCAGCGAGGACCCGAACCTGTTCCAGGAGTCGACCAGCTCGAGCAGATCGGTGAACGGCGAGCCCACCGCCCAACCCCAGCCGTCGTTGTGGATGTCGACGCTGAAGCCGGCCTGGCGCCGGCGGAAGCGGCCGCTCCGCAGGTCCGTGATGCCGCCCGTGCAGATCGTGCCGCGCATCGTGCCGGCGATCTCGGGCAGCAGCGCCCAGCTCAGCAGGTAGGCGTGGTCCATGAGGTTGCGGCCCATCAGCCCGCTCGTGCTGGGCAGCCCCGAGGCGAGCATCAGCCGCGCGTTCTCGATCGCGTTGGCGCGCACAGGACGTAGACCCGCCCGCGCACGGTGCCGACGGCGTGCTCCGGGCGAGTTCGGGTCGTGGTAGGTCTTGTACTCGATCCCGCTGACCCGGCCCGTTCTCGTCGATCATGCACCTTGGAGGCGACCGTCTGGGCGAGCAGGTCGACCCGTCCGGTCTGGAGCGCCTGGGCGAGCGTCTTGCCGGCGTTGTACTTGGCCTGGACCGGGCAGAGCGGAACGCAGTTGTTGTTGCCCTGGCAGCGCCCGCCCACCTCGACCTGGTGGGTGCTGACCGCGCCGACCGGGCGCGAAGCCCTTGCCGCCGTCGTAGTCCGGATTCGGGATCCCGTTGCGGCCCTGCGGGAACGCCCGGACCTTCAGCTCGAACTGCTCGCCGTCGAGCTCGACCGTCATGCCGTCGACGTCCCTGGCGACCATCTTGTCCAGGTAGGACAGCGGCAGGCCCTTCATCGGGAACACGTAGCCGGCGGTCGAAGTCGATCCCCAGGTACGCCTGGTCCTCGACGTCGGCCGACACGCCGATCTCGCGCTCGGCCCGGTTGTAGTACGGCATCGAGGTCCTCGTAGCCGATCGGCCAGTCCTGTCCCTGGCCGAACCGGGTGTGCATCTCGAAGTCCTCCGGGAGCATCCGCAGCGTCTTGGCCTCCCAGTGCATGGTCGTGCCGCCGAGCACCCGGGTGTAGGTGGTGTCGGTGCCGAACGGGCCGGTCTGGACGATGTAGCCGGAGGAGTCCGGCTCGCCCGGGGCGCATCTTGCGGGCGTCGGTGCTCCGGGGCATCGGCGCGTTCGGGTTGTCCGGGTAAGGGAGCCTGGTTGTCCTTGACGGTCGCGGCGTAGAACCGGGTCAGGTACTCCTCGTATCCCGCGCAGCGTCAGGTCATCGCCCGGACCGGCCTCGAGGATCAGCACGCGCTTGCCGGCCTGGCTCAGCTCGTTGGCGATGATCGCGCCGCTGATCCCGGAGCCGACGACGATCGCGTCGTAGAACTGCTCCGAGGCGGCCATGTGATTGGTTCGGCGAGCAGCGCCGCGGGGGAAGATCACCCAAACCTCCTAGGTTCCGTCGTTGCGGGTCCGACCGCCTCGATCATCAGGTCTCGATCCATTCGAATGTCGGTCCCGCATTCCGCCCCGGATGGCTCGGGAGCGGGTTGGCGAGCAGCACCAGGGCCTGGTCCCGGAGCCTGAACATGCTGTGCACCGCCGGGATCAGCATCTCCGGCTCGCCGTTGAAGGCCACCTCGATCTGCTTCAGCAGCTCGCACCAGGTCCGGTTGACCGCGTCCGAGGCGGCGCGCAGCTCGGGGTCCGCGTAATCCTCGTTGCGCGGGTTGGCGAGCATCGGATACACGGTCTCGAAGTCGACGCCGATCGGCGGTCCGGTCGGCTCCTCGGAGTCGTCCGAGCGCTGGTAGGAGCGGTTGTACTTGACCTGCTGGAAGCGGTAGAAGTGGGCCAGGTCGGCGTCATCGTCGTACATCGAGTGCATGTCGCCCTCGCCCTGCTCGACGATCTCGCCGAGTGCCGCGGTGGCCGACCGGAGATCGGTGACCTCGAGCGCCTTTCCGCCGCCCGCGTAGTAGTACTCGCGCGAGACCTGGCGCGCGGGGTCGCCGGAGAACAGCTGCTCCTCGCCGATCTCGGCGGCCGCCTGCTCCAGACCCCGTACGATCTCCTCGTAGAAGGCGCCGATCGTCGCCGGCCGGCCGACACCGTCATGCAGCTCGCGCGGTGCGGCTCGGGCGCGCGGCTTTCCGAGCAGCGGATGATCGGCTTCGAGCGTGCGGGGTCGTGCTCGGGGTTCTCGACCTTCAGGAACGCATCGATCGCCTCGGGCGAGAACGGCAGCAGGTCGAGGACCGCGCCGTCGGGCAGTTCGTGCGGATAGCGGGGCGCGTGCTCCGGAGCCGGCGATCTTCGGCTCGCCGCCGATCGCGTTCAGCACGTTGGCGGCCAGAACCATGTGGAGCATCTCCTCGACCACGACCGAACGGATCACGAGCTTCGGCTCCTCGTTGCCGTCCGGGTGAATCGAGTAAAGAGCGCACAGGTACGGCGGAATCGTCGACAGCTCGAGCTTGACGGCCGCCTCCAGCAGCTCCTTGAGCTGGTCGGTTCTCACGCAGCGCAGCTCCTCGGCGATGCGCTCGGCGGTCCGGAGCGTGAGCGCGGCCATCGTCAGCGTCGGGTTCGAGGTCCCCATCGTCGGGAAGCTGCCCGAGCCGACGAGGAACAGGTTGCGGTGCTCCCAGCGAGCGCTGGTCGGCATCCACGACCGAGTCCTGGGCCCGCTCTCCCATCACGTGCGTGCCGGCGAAGTGGCCCATGCCGTGGTAGTGGTACACGTCGCCGCCGTAGGTGACCGACGGGAACCAGTTGCCGGCGTCCGGGTCGGTGCAGTCGGTGATGCCCGCGCGGTCGAACATCGCCCGCGCCACGTCGCGCGCGGCGGCCATCCCGGCGAGCGTGTAGTCGTCGATCTTGTAGCTGATCACCGGCCGCGGGTTGCCCAGCGGATCGAGGTGGTCGGGGTCGATCGTGACGCCGTTGGCGGTGGACGGCAACTGCTCGACGGCGAGCGAGAAGCGAACCTGGCGCGAGAGTCCGTCCGCGACAGTGCCGCGCAGCTCAGGGCCGAACAGCTTCCGGTTGATGACCGCGTCGGCGACCGTCGTATCGGGAGCGCCCGTGGTCGCGCGCCAGCCGTCGTTGCCGATGTCGAAGCGGAAGGCGGCGTGGCCGGCGCGGAACGCGCCACCCCGGAGGTCATCGAGCCCGGCGGTCGAGAGCGGGCCCCGGAACGCGCCGATCGGCACCGGAGAGAGCCCCCAGGCGTACAGGCAGGGATGGTCCATCAGGTTGCGGCCGAGCTGGCCGCTGGCCCCGCCCAGACCCGAGAACAGCATCAGCTTGGCGTTCTCGACCGCGTGCGCGGCGAGCACGTAGGCGCGCGCCCGCGCGCGATGAACGGTGTGGCGCGGAGAGCTGGGGTCCTCGTAGCGCTGGTACTCGATGCCCTCGACCTCGCCGCTGACCGGATCGATGTGGATCTTCGAGGCCACCGCCTGCGCCAGCACCTGCAGGTTGCCCCGGTCGGCCTGGGCGAGCGTCTTGCCCGCGTTGTATTTCGCCTGGATCGGGCAGATCGGCGTGCATGCCGTGTTGCCCGGACAGCGCTGCCCGAGCTCGCGGCCGAGCGCCTGTCCGTCGGCGCGCTCGTCAACCGCGCCGACCGGCACATAGTCGCCCCGCGGCATCCCGTTGCGGGCCGCCGGGTAATTGCGGATCTTCAGCTCGAACTGCTCCTCGCCGAGCGTGACCTCCATCCCGTCGACGGCCGCCGCGAGCACCTGGTCCGAGTAGCTGGGCGGAATCCGCTGCATCGGATAGTCGTAGCCGTCGGCGAACTCGACGCCGAGATGCGCCTGGTCGGCGACGTCGGCCGCCACGCCGAGCTCGAACTCGGCCTGCCGGTAATACGGCTCGAGCTCGCCGTAGCCGAGTGGCCAGTCGCGTCCGACGCCGTAGCGCGAGTGCAGCTCGAAGTCCTCGGGGAGCATCCGCAGCGCCACCCCGAGCCAGTGCAGCGTCGAGCCGCCCTGGAGCCGCGTGTAGCTGCTGGCGTACCGGTCCGGGCCGTTCTGGATGAAGTAGCCCTCGCCCGAGCGGACGTCGGCCGTGTCCGGCTGGGGTGCGTTGGCAGACGCGGGCCACGGTGACTCGGGGCCCTTGTGCGCCGCCGCGAAGAAACGCTCGAGATGCTTCGGTGTAGCCATCGAACGAGGCCGGCGTGTCGGGCCCGGCCTCGAGCACGAGGACGCGCAGCCTCGGCGCTGGTGAGCTGCTTGGCCAGCAGCGCGCCCGTGACGCCGGCGCCGACGATCACGACGTCGTAGCTCTCCTCGACTGTCATTGGCCGTCTCCGGTCGGCGGCACCGACCAGGCGCCGTAGCCCTGCGGTCGCGCGCCGATCGGATGGGCCCCGGCCGCCACCCACTGAAGGCCAGCCTGGTAGGACTCGGCAGAGACCACGCGGTTGACGTCGGCGGGCGAGGAGCCATGGGCCGCGTGCCACTCGTCTGCAAGCGCCGTCCACGTGCCGCAGTACCACAGCAGGATCACGTTGCGGGCCACGGGTCCGAGTTTCACGTCCTCGAGAACGGTCACGGCGTCGTCGGCGGCGAGCAGCTCCTCGAGCACGGGCGCAGGCACCGCTTCGTCCACGGCTCGGAGGTACTCCTCGGCCATCCCGGTGCCCAGCAGTTGGACACGGTCGAAGCCGGTCAATGCCTCCGACAGCTCGACAAACGACTCCAAACGCTCCCTCACTTCTACCTCACCGCCCGCCAGCGGGGCCCGTTGCAGTTTCACCGGTGTTCGACGGCTGGCGTGCGCTCGACGCTTTCACGCAACCCCACCCCCCATATTCGACTGAGGACCAACTGGCCCCTGCGAGGCGGCAGCCTACCAGAGCATGCAACACCCGAAACGGGCATTTTGCGCCCACGCGAAATTGCGTCGGCTGGAGTTGACAGGTCGTCGCAGAAACTGCAAGCTAGACGCGTGTCGGTCGACCTGACAGGGACGTGGAAGCTGATCGGCTGGCGGCGAATCGCCGAGGACGGGACCGTCACCCATCCACTCGGCGAGCACCCGCACGGCCTGCTGATCTATGCCGCCAACGGCCGCATGGCGGTGCAGATGACCGCCGTCGACCGGGCGCGGCTGGACACGGGCGACCCGGTGGGCGGCGACGCGCAGGCGCGAGCCGACGCCTACTCGACCTGCCTGGCCTACTTCGGCACCTACGAGCTCCGGGGCGACGAGGTCGTCCACCGCATCGACATGAGCCTGTTCCCGAACTGGTCCGGCCAGGAGCAGGTCCGGCCGTTCACGCTCGAGGATGAGGAGCTCACCCTGCGCACGCCGCCGACGCCCGGGCCGAACGGCACGGTCGTCAACGAGATCGCCTGGTCGCGCGAGAGCTAGGGCGTCCGCCCACGGTACGGTTCAGGCTTGCCGTTGTCCCGAGCCCTCCGCCTCTCCCTCGCAGCCGCGTTGTCGGCGTCGGCGTGCGCCGTGCTCGCTTCGCCGGGCTCAGCGGCGGGCTGCGGCACCCACCCGTGGTGCAACACCACGCTGTCGCCTGGGAAACGAGCTGGGATGGTGGTCGCGGCGATGAGCACGGCCGAGAAGCTCGCGCTGGCGGCCAGTGGCAGCTCCGGCGACGCGCGGCTCGGCATCCCGCCACTGCGCGGGATCGACGGTCCCAACGGCGTCGGCGAGGGCCACAGCAACGTGACCGCCTTCCCCGACGCGGAGACGATCGCCGCATCGTGGAGCACGGCTATCGGCCGGGGCCTACGGCCGGGCGCTCGGCGCGGAGACCTACGGCAAGGGGTTCGATTGGCTCTTCGCCCCCACGATCAACATCGTGCGAGTCCCCCTGTGGGGGCGTGAGGCGGAGACGCTCGGAGAGGACCCGTTTCTGACCGCGTCACTGGCCGCGCCCGAAATCCGCGGGATACAGAGCCGACACGTGATCTCGCAGGTCAAGCACTACGCGGGCAACAACCAGGAGATCGATCGCTTCGGCCAGCCGCTCGGGGCCGACGCGGTCAGCGACCAGGTCTCGGAGCGGGCCCTGCGCGAGATCTATCTCCCCGCCTTCAGGGCGGCCGTTCAGCAGGGCCACGTCGGGTCGGTGATGTGCTCCTACAACCGGATCAACACGGTTTACTCGTGCCAGGACCCGAGCACGCTCGGAACGCTGAAGGGATTCGGCCTGGAGGGGTTCGTCGGCCCCGACGCGGCGCTCGCCGTCCGCGACGACGTCGCGGCCGCGAACGCGGGCGTGGACAACTTCCAGCTCGGGAGCCTCGCGACAGCGACCGGCGGGAACGAGCTCTCGATCCTGACGAGCGCGTTGAACACCCACCGGCTGTCGGCTGCCCGGCTGAATGACATGACACGCCGGATCCTGACCGCGATGTTCGCGGTCGGAGTGGTCGACCATCCGCCAACGGGCGGAGCGCAGACGCGGGTGAGCACGGACGCACACCTCGCGCTCGCCACCCGCGTGGCCGAGCAGGCGACGGTGCTCCTGCGCAATCGCCATCAGGTGCTGCCACTCAGCCCGCGGGTCGGTTCGATAGCGATCATCGGCCACGACGCCGGGGCAGGTACACAGATCGAGGAGAACGGCTCGCCCGCGGTCCGGCACGGGCCGGTGATCACCCCGCTGGCCGGGATCAGGCGCGTGGTCGGGTCCCGCTCCCGGATCACCTACGCACCGGGGACCCGGGGCGTGGTGCCGCTTGCGGTCCTCCCGTCGTCCGCGCTGACGCCCGGTGGGGGACGAGCGGGTCATGGGCTGAGCGCGAGCTACTACACCGGCCAGGGGCCGACCGGATCGCCCGTGCTGACGCGCGTGGACCCGACGATCAACTTCGCCGGCGCGCCCGCACCGCTGACCCCGATCCCGGGCACCCCGGGGGCCAACTCGGGCGTCTGGACCGGCACGCTCACGCCGCCGGCGACGGGCGTCTACCGCTTCTCGCTCGCGGTCGCGGGGGTGGCGAAGCTCTATCTCGGGGGTCGCCTCGTCGTGAGCGGCAACGCCGAGTTCGCCCGCGCCGATCGGCCCGGCGGTCTCGTCGCCGATCCAGGCGCCCCGACGATCACCTTCCAGGGCCTGGCCCGGCTGACCAAGGGTCATCCCGTTGTCGATCCGAGTCAGCTACGCGACCGCCTCGTCGATCGGCGGCGCCGGGCTCGAGGTCGGTTGGCAGCCGCCGGAGCCGTCGATGCTCGCAGCCGCCGTCCGCGCGGCGCGCCACGCGCGCGTGGCGGTCGTGTTCGCCAACGACGTCACGAGCGAGGGCATGGACCGCACCTCGCTCGCGCTGCCCGGTGACCAGGACCACCTGATCGATGCCGTCGCAGCCGCCAACCCGCGGACGATCGTCGTCCTGCACACCGCCGGCCCCGTGCTCATGCCCTGGCTCTCCAGGGTTGCCGGCGTGCTCGAGGCGTGGTACCCCGGCCAGCAGAGCGGCGCCGCGATCGCCGCCACGCTGTTCGGAGCTTCAGACCCCTCAGGCCACCTTCCGGTCACATTCCCGAGGAGCGCCTCGCAGGGTCCCGCCACCAGGCCGACGGAGTACCCGGGGATCGACAACCTCGCCCAGTATTCGGAGGGCATCTTCGTCGGCTACCGGTACTACGACCACTTCGGCCAGAGGCCGCTGTTCCCGTTCGGATACGGGTTGTCCTACACGTCGTTCTCGCTGAGTTCGCTCCACGTCCGTCGGTCCGGCGGCGGGAGCTACCGCGTCACAGCTCGACTGCGCAACACCGGCCGGCGGGCCGGGTCGGAGGTCGTCCAGCTCTACCTCGGCTTCCCGTCCGCCACCGGCGAGCCGCCCCGCCAGCTGAAGGCATTCGCGACCGCCACGCTCCGGCCCGGCCAGAGCCGGACCGTGACCCTCGCTCTCCCCCGCTCCGGCTTCGCGTACTTCAACCCGTCGTCCGCCCGGTTCGTCGTCGCACCGGGGCGCTACCGGGTCTACGTCGGCACGTCCTCGCGCGATCTGCCCCTGCGCGGCCAGGTCGAGATCAGGTAGGACGGGCCGATGGAGCGCGGCGATCTCGCGCGCTGGGTCGCCGCCTACGAGCGGGCCTGGCGCACGCCCGGTACCGAGCCACTCGAGCACCTGTTCACGCCCGACGCGACCTACTCGGCGGGTCCGTTCGAGGAGCCGGTCCGCGGGCGCGAGGCGATCGCGTCCTTCTGGGAGGCCGAGCGGGACGGGCCGGACGAGCCCTTCACGATGTCCTGGGAGGCGGTGGCGGTTGAGGGCGACGTCGGGGTCGCGCGGGTCGAGGTGCGCTACGACGGGCCGCCTGCGCGCACCTATCGGGATCTGTGGATCGTCGAGCTGGGTGGGGACGGCCATTGCCGAGCCTTCGAGGAATGGCCGTTCTTTCCGGGCCAGCCACTGGCTGGCACCGGCGATTGAACAACCGGTCGCCCGCCTACGTGACCTTGATCGTCGTCTTGCCCGAGCTGTAGCCGGCCTTCGTCGCGGTGCAGACGTGCTTGCCCTTGGCCGCGCCCTTGTGGAACGCGAGCTTGACCGTGCCCGTGCTGGAGGTCGTCCCCTTCTTCCCCAGACACGAGACCTTCGCACCACTCACGGGCTGACCGGCGTCGGTCACGGTGAACTTGACCTTCTTGCCCTTCTTGTGACTGAACTTGCCCGGCTTTGCCTTCAGCGACAGTCCGGCCAGGATCTGCGTGTGGTACAGGCCGATCGGGAACGCGCTGGCAGTCGAGAGCAGATCGACGATGACCACGTCGAGGCGGCCCGAGGACCCCTCGGCCTGGATTGAGTTGAAGTCGAATGTCTTGGCCGGGACCTTGATGGTCCTGATCGCGCCGAACGCTGTCGCGGCGGGGTTGGTGCGCACGGCGTGAATCACGTTCTTGGTCGAGTCGTACCAGACGACCGACAGCCGGCCCTGGGGACCGGCCGCGAGCGCGACGCGCGTCCTGGTGCTGTTGTGGGAGCCGGGCACGACCTTGACCGTCGAGGACCCGACCTTCCACAGGTCGATGTGGGCGCATTGCTGACTCGAGCTCGCCGTGCAGTAGGCCATATAGACACCGCCGCCCGGCCTGGCCGTCATCGCGACCGGATCAAGCGGCTGATTGTTCTGCGACAGGGTGGCCGCCGAGCCCGGGGCCTCAATCGGCGCTCCCTGGCTGGGAAGGATCTGGTCCACCCAGTAGCCCTGCTTGACGAATCCCTGGTACCAGGCCGCCCACACCGCGCCGCTCGCCGAGTCGGTTGCCATCGCGGGGTTGGACGGGGCCGAGCCGATCGTCTGCGCGATCGTGCCGTCCGGCGTGGACGCAGGACAGTTGGGACTGAAGTCGACATGGAACAGGTGACCGCCCGCGAACGTCGCGACCGGCGTGATCCCGTTCGCCTCGGTGGTGGCGGCCAGGTTGCCGATCCCAGCGCTGTGGCTGCTGAGCGATCCCGTCGCCAGACTCCAATGCGACCCATCCGTACTGGTTGCCGTGTAGACCAGACCGATGGAGAAACAGCCGCTTGTCCCCGTGCCGCCCTCGAATATCAGGCGCATCGCCGAGCCGTCGCGGACGAGCTGGGGATCTTGCTCAAGCGATCCCCACCCCGACACCGCCGTGCCGGTGGCCAGGAGCTTGCCGGACAGCGAGATCGCGGAGGTGCCGATCGACTGCGTGGTGTTGCTCGCCCGCTTGGCCAGCCACACCAGATGCAACGTTCCGTCGGACGTTCGCAGCATGCCGGCGGTGTCGGCCCCCTGGTCGAGGGTGGCGAGCTTCGTCCATGTGCCGGGTCCACCGGCCTGGGAGGCGCTGGGAACCGCCAGCGCCGAGAACATTGCCAGCGCTCCCACCAGCGCTGCACGCAAACGAATACTGGACACGGCATCCCTCCTTGCCTGCGACCTTGTCCCGTCCGAGGGAGTCCCCGGTGGATGACCCTGCGCGAATCGTACGCGAAGGTTGGCCTCCCGGGGAACCTTTTCGTGCCCGGGTGGACGGAAAGCCAATTGCGGGGCGCCGGCGCTCGACCGGGCCGACCTCGCACTTCGTTCAGCGCGCCCAGACCGGCGAGGATAGTGTGGGCACCAAAACCCCATCACAGGAGCAAGGGACATGAACGAACAGATCATTCAGCAGCTCGTGGCCGTGCGCGGAGCCATCGGCACGGGCGCGTGGTTGGCACCTCGCCTCTCTGGGCGGCTGTTCGGACTCGATCCCGTGGCCAACCCCCAGGCCGCCTACCTCGGACGCCTGTTCGGCGCCCGCGACGTCGCGCTCGCCTTCGGCCTCAGCGCATCCCGCGACGCCCAGCGCGCGCACTGGCTGCGGATCGGGATCGCCTGCGACCTCGCCGACGCCGTCGCGGGCGTGTTGGCGGGGCGGCGCGGCGAACTGCCCAAGCGCTCGACCGTGATGGTGACCGCCACCGCGCTCCTGGCCGCCGGGCTCGGCGCCGCGGCACTCAAGGGGGAGCAGGAAGCGGCGGCCTGACCGGCGGCGTTCTCGAAACGTCCATCTCAAGGACCGCGTCCGCGATGAGCGAGCTCGAGTTCCTCAACGCGCTGCACGTGGAACTGGTCCGCCACCGCGAGCTGCGGCCGGAGGCCACGCGGCACGAGCTGTTCCAGACCTCGACGATCGAGGCGCTGCTGGGCGGTGCCTTCGACGGCGATGTGGCCCTGTCCGAGATCCTCCAGCACGGCGACCTGGGGCTCGGGACGCTGAACGGGCTCGACGGTGAGCTGATCGTCATCGATGGGGAGGCGTGGAAGGCGATGCCCGACTGCACGCTCGTCCATGCGCCCGGTTCATCGAAGACGCCCTACGCCGTGGTCGTGCCGTTCTCACCCGGGCCGCCCGTCGCGCTACGCGGGCCGTTGAAGTTTGGCGATCTCGGGCAGGCGGTCGGGCATCGCCTGGAGGGGACGTCCAGTCCGGCCGCGGTGCGGATCGATGGCAGCTTCGAGCACGTGCGGGTCCGCTCGGTCCCCAAGCAGCGGCACCCTTATCCCCGGCTGGCCGAGGCGCTCGCCCAACAGCGGATCAGCGATCTGAGCGACGTGTCGGGGACGATGGTCGGCTTCGGCTTTCCGGACGCGCTCGACGGCATCGAGATGATCGGCTGGCACCTCCATTTCGCGAGCGATGACCGCGGCCGCGGCGGACACGTGCTCGACTTCGCGCTGCGGCAGGGAACCGCTCACGTCGACGACGCGGCCGAGCTCAAGGTCGAGCTCCCGCCGGCGGTCGAGGTCAACCACCACGGGGCTACCGTCGATCAGGACGCGCTGCGACGGCTCGAGGGCGACGGGTGAGCCGCGCGGGCGCTGGCGCCGCTCAGCCAAGATGCAATCGGAGTAGTGTCGTTCGAGGGCTGGCCCGGCATCGTTGGGCGTGTCTTCACGTCCTGTGCGACCCGCGCTTTACCTGATCAGTCGCACAACGTACCCGTACGTATCCACGACAGGAAGGGCCAAACCATGGCCGTAGGAATCCGAATCAAGCTCGCAGGACTCACCGAGGAGCAGTTCGACGCGGTGAACAAGCACGTTGACCCGGCAGGGGATCCCCCGAAGGGGCTGCTGTTTCACGCCTCGGGCCCGATCGATGAAGGGTGGGGCGTGATCGACTTCTGGGAGTCACGCCAGGACTTCGACGCGTTCGAGCCGCGGATCGGAGCCGCGGTGGCAGCCGCCGGCGCCCAGCTGCAGGGACCCCCGGACATCAAGCAGTTCCCGGTTCACGAGACCTTCGCGGGCTAGCACCCGCGCCGTCGCTACGTAGGTCGTCCAGCGATCAAGCTGGGCTCCTACGTAGCCGGGAGCAGCGCGTCAGGATGAAGGGCGACCGGCCGATCAGCTCGGCGGGCGGAAAGTCGCGGTCGCGGCCCGGCGCATGGCCTCCTGTGCTTCGTTCATGTCGAGGAGCGCAGTGGTCTCGGTGCTGATCTGTCCGCTCGCGCCGACCGCCATCGCGAGCGCGACCACCGCGACGTTATCGGGCGCCTCCAATAGGAACACGCCATCGTGCTCGCCGAACGCCCACCAAATGCCGTGCAGCTTGCATCCAAGCGACGCGGCCGCCTCGCCGGCGACCGCGCCACGGTCCTGCGGGTTTTCGATCATCGCCTTTATCGCCTCGGCGGAGTATTTGAAGCGACCTAGATACAGCGGCACGTCAGCCTCCAATCGTTCGCGAATATCGTGCGGCGATTCTGTTCGAGGAATCGTCGGCGTTCGCCTCATCGCCTCCCCCGCCCGCTGGCCACGCGAAACTCACGCGACGCTGGCGGTTTCCCCATCGGTTTGCCGCCGTAGATCACGTGTCCCTTCGCATTCTGATAGGTCAGCCACGGGATCGTCGGCTGCTGGTCGACACCCGGCTTTGAGTAGTCGCACACGCCTGCGGGGAACGTCTTCTGGAGATCGGTCCACTGAGTGTTGGTGAACGTGATGCCGGGATAATCGGCGCGGCGCAGCGGTTTCAGCTGGCACTTGTTCGCGTCGGTGGTGATCGGGTCGCCGGCCACGGTGCGCGGCGTGCCCTCGACGTTCACCACGCCGGCCGGGCATAGGCTGCTCGAGAGCTTGTTTCCGATGCCGTCCCAGCACTCGTCGGTGAGACCTGAGGGCTTGTCGCGAATGAGCTTCCGCGCCAGCGGCGTGCGGCTCTGATCCTGCTCGACCGCGGTCAGCCAATGATCCATCGCGATGAAGCTGTTCAGCTCGCACTTGTTGTCGGCGATCAGCGGGACGGGACCCTCCCAGATCAGCTGGTTGGCGTGGGTGCCGTGCTCGCGGTCAAGGCGAGCGCGGACCGCGAATGCGCGATACGCGTCGTGGAAGAGCCCCGGGTTGGGACCGCGGCAGTCGATGATCGCCGTCTGGTTGAGGTTGTTGGCCTCGTTGATCATCCCGCTGCGGTAGGCCCTCGCCAGCGACGGCGAGGCGCCGTCGCTGCGGGCCGCGATCGGGTTGGTGTCGATGTCGAGCCCGCCGATCTTGGCATTCAGATCGACGAAATCAGCCGGGGTGATCTCGCCCTTCTTCAGCGCGTCGAGCCCATACTCAACGCCGACGTTGTCGATCGGCGGCCGGACGAAGCCCTTGCCAATCTTCTTTTCGTTCGCGGACCACAGCGCCTGCGGCTCCGGCCCGAAGACATTGATCGCTGCGTCCTGGATCGTGCAGCGGATTCCTCCCGGGTTCGTGGTCGGGTTGTAGCGGTCGGCGTTGGTCGTACCCGAGCACGGGTCGGTTGGGACGGCAACGTGGAACTGTGCAGCGTCTGAGACCCCGGCGTTCTGGACGCCGTCGGGCCCCCCGAGGACGTCTCCCATCTGAGTCGGGGTCCACACGACGCCAAGCCCCCACTTCGTGGGGTTCTTGAAGTACGCCAGCGCGAGGTGGTAGTCCAGGAACTGCGTTGCGGTGCTCCATGCATCGGGAAACGAGCAGGTCGGCAGGATTCCCTGGTAGACGCCCGGGTAGGCGTTCGCGATCCATTGCTGCGCCAGCGATCCGCCCGAGCACCCGGTGCCGATCGTGTAGCGAATCGTGCCGTAGGACTTGATGATGTGTTCCTTGGCCATGACCAGCGACTCGGCCTGAAGCGGGAGGTTGCAGTTGTGGCCGCTGTTGTCGAGCGCGGTCGACATCGTCATGAACCCCTTGCCAAGCGCGTAATCGCCCGCGGCGTCGCCCGTTGTCCCCGGAGCGGTGCCGGTCTCATGATCGACCCCGCACGAGAACCCATGCAGGATCAGCAGCTTGTGGTCGAACTGACGCTGGGGCGCGACCGCGCTCCACGGCTTGCCGGGCTGATAGAGAACAGCGATCTGGTACTGGTCGCGATCCATGTAGCCGGTCTCAACCCGCACGATGAACGGCACCGTGACTCCCTGATCCGTCTTCGTCTGAGCGACATCAGACGGCGGGTTTGAGGGGTCGTAGGGCTGAAACCCCTGCTTGGCCGGATTGGTCGACATATAGACGTACGTGAAGCTCGTCGCCTTATCGCACTTCTTGTCGACCGCTCCCGGTTCGCAGATCCATGGCGCGAGCTGAGACCCTGAGAAAACGGGTCCGCCGATTGGATGGTTGACCAACGTGATCCGCGTTGCCCAGCCACCGCGCAGCGTCGCCTGCAGCACGTTTCGCCCCGCGGCAAGCCCGGTTACCAGGCCCTCAAAGCGGCCGTCTCGACGGATTGCGAAATCGCCCGTCACGTTCTTGCGACCGAGCGTGACCTTGACCCGCCGCGTGTCAGAGCGGGACAGGTTGATCGCCACCAGCGCCGAGCCGCCGCTGACGAGATCGGCACGGCCCGAGAGGACCGAGATCGACAGCGCCGGCTTCCGATGCTTCGCGCGGATCGCGGCGAGCGCGGGGACCGCCGCCAAACACAGGAGCAACACTCCCGCCAGACCGACCCAGACCCTGCCTCTCCGTGCGCTGCCGCTGCTGTTCCGCATCTCTTCCCCTCGATCCCTCGGTTGACACACCACCCGGCAGCGCAATCTTCCCAAACCTTGGCGGGCGGAGTAGCGAGGACGCGCAAGTGAGGAACGATGGCGTGCTCGCGTTCGTGCTACATACGGTGGCGGGCGTATGAGCGAACGCTCCGGATTTCCTTCGTCAATGACGCGTCGCGATGTCGTCAAGGGCGCGGTCGCCTTGGCGACGCTCGGCACCAGCTCGGTGCTGGCGGGTCGCGACGCCGCAGTGGCCGCCTCGCCGGTCAAACGCGCTGGAGAACACGGGCCGAGATCGGATCGACACCGCGTTGCCATCATCGGCGCCGGTGCGGGCGGCATCGCTGCGGCCTACTTTCTTGCCGGCACCCTCGATGTCGACCTCTTCGAGGCGAGATCCAAGATCGGCGGTCACTGCGATTCGCACGTAATCGACTACAAGGGGCATCGCATCACCGTCGATCTCGGCGCCCAGTTCTTCCATCCCGACACGCACCCGATTTACGTCACGCTGCTGGAGGAGCTGGGCCTCTACGATCCTGCCCGCCCTGACGCCGACGAGACGCTGGAGGCGCCGGGCAGCCTGTGCATCTTCCCGACGGCCGGTGGCCCGCCGATCTTTTCGTCGTCGCACCCGTTCTCAACGCTTCAGCGCTCGCTCGAGTTCGCCAAGTACGCGGAGCTCGCGCGGGATGCGGTTCTGTCCAACATGTCGTGGGAGACGACGGTCGACGCCTGGATCCGCAGCCTGGCCGTCAGCCAATCGTTCAAGAACGACGTCGCGTATCCGTGGACCACGGCGTTGATCGGGTCTCCTCGGGCCGACGCGCTGCGGGCGTCGGCGCGGTCGATTCTGCAGACGTTCGCGTTGGAGTTTTCGGCCAACATCGTTGAGGGCGCGACCACGTACAACTCGAAGATCGGTCTGCAGGGCAATCTGCAGCGCCTGCTGGACCGCAGCCCGAGCGTGCGCCTGCACCTCAGCACCGCCACACACGCCCTGACGCATAAGCGCGCCGGTTGGTACCTGGAGACGCCGGCAGGCCGGCACGGCCCTTACCGCCATCTCGTGTTGAACGCGCCGCCACATGCCGGACGCCAGCTGCTGCGCCCGCTGCCCGCCTTCGCCCACCGCACGGCGTTACTGAACGCGTATGAATACTTCGACTCGCGCCTTCTAATTCACACCGACCCGGCCTATGTGCAGGCTGATCGCACCAACTGGGCGGCCTATAACGCCGGGGTCGACGGTCGTCAATGCGAGGGGAGCGTCTGGTTTGGCGCCCTAGACCAAAAACTGCCTTCGGGCGGGACGGTCGACGTGTTCAAGTCGTGGGCCACACGCCGACGCGCCGAGCCGACGCGGATCCTGCTGGAACGGCGGTTTAAGCACCCGCTGATCACCCGGTCCACGATCCAGGCTGCCCGCGCCCTACGTCCGCTGCAAGGGCGCAACGGCCTGTACTTCAGCGGCCAGTACACCACCGGCTTTGACTCGCAGGAGTCAGCGGTCTACTCGGCCATGAAGGTCGCCGAGTCGTTGGCCCCGGGCAGCCAGACCCTGGCGTCGCTGAAGACGCTGTTGGCCAAGCGCGGACGCGGCGGCATTTCGTACGACCTCTGATCTAGCTCGCTGTCAGGCACTACGGCTGGGGGGACGGCCGCGCTTGGGGATCGGCCCGGCCTGTTGAGGCATCCGGCCGGCGTCGGTGAGGGCGTGTCGGAGCAACATCTCGATATGGGCGTTGAGGCTGCGGAACTCATCGGCCGACCAACGGGCCAGGGCATCGTGGACCGTCGGGTCGATGCGCAGCAGCACCGGTTTGCGCTCGCGGCTCACGTATAGAGCGTGCCGGTGTTGACGACCGGGGACGCGGGCTGCTCGGCGCAGAGCACGACCATCAGGTTGCTCACCATCGCCGCCTTGCGCTCTTCGTCGAGCTCAACGATGCCGCGCTCATCCAGCCGGGCCAGGGCCATTTCCACCATCCCCGTGGCTCCCTCGACGATGCGCGAGCGCGCGGCAACGACGGCGTTGGCCTGCTGTCGGCGCAACATGGCCTGGGCGATCTCCGACGCGTAGGCCAGGTGACTGATGCGCACCTCGACGATCTCCACGCCGGCGATCGCGACCCGCTGGGCCACCTCCCGGGCGAGCTCTGCGGCAACGACGTCAGTCGAGCCGCGCAACGACGTGCCGTTCCCCGCCGGGTCGTCGTAGGGGTGGGTGGTCGCGACGTGGCGCAACGCGGACTCGGCCTGGACCTCAACGAAGTTGACGTAGTCATCGACGGCGTAGGATGCCCGAGCGGTATCGGCCACCTGCCAGACGACAATCGCGGCGATTTCCACCGGGTTGCCGTCAGCGTCGTTGACCTTCAGATGGTTGGTCTCGAAGTTCCTGACTCGAATGCTCAGGCTCCGCCGGTCCGCCAGCGGCAAGATCCACGATAGGCCGGTACGACGCACGGTGCCGACATAGCTCCCGAAGAACCGCACGACCTTGGTGTGGCCCGGCTGCACGATGACCAGCGAGGTGCCGACGAGGGAACCGATCACGATCGGCGCGATGATCCACGCCGAGCCGGCGAGCAGGACAGCGGCGGCGATGCAGGCAGCGACAACGAGCACTCCGGCCCAGCCGGTGATCGCCCAGGCGGGGCGCTCGTGTATTTCGACGCGGGTTCCCGCATGCCCGACTGGAGTCGCCTCGGGCTCGCGGTATGGCTGGACGGCGTGGCTCATGATCCCTCCACTCTGAAGTGGCGCGTCTAAAAGTGATAGCTAATAGATATCACTTTTCTCGGATCTGTCAAGACGCCGCTGAGCGCTCCTGGCGTTCGCCGGTGGCCGCCTTTGATCCACCCAGCAGGCCGTCGATCGCGTCTTCGAGTGCCAGGTTGCGCCCCTCGGCGAGGAGCGCCTGCACGGTTTCCGGCTCAAGCTGGTCATGCAAGATATTGAGCACGGCCGCCTCACAGGCTTCGTCCATCCAGTCTCTCCCGGCGCCAGCAGTTTCGAGAAATCCGATTCCAGCTCCGAGCAGCCGGCCGGATCGTTCGAGCTCGCCTTGCTCGGCGAGAGGCCATGCGATCCCGATCGTCGCCCAGGCGGCCATCAGGAGGTCTCCGCGCGCAAGCGCGGTTTCGAGGGCTTCCCGGGCCAGCTTGCTGGCATCGGCGTAGCGGCCCTCGTGGGTTTCGATGTAGGCGAGGTTGATCAGCACGATTCCGGCCGAGACGGACCCTGGTGCGGAGACGGCAAGACTTTCCTCGGAGAGCGAGCGTGCCTCGCCTAGCTCTCCTTCGTGGATCGCGAGATCGGCCAGATTGTTCAACGCCGCCGCCAGGACCGCTGCCAATTCGTGCTCGCGCGCAAACTCGACCGCCGCCTCGAGGGCGCTCCGTCCGCTGGCGAGGTCTCCGCCGAGGTGGACCACGAAGCCGGACGACACCATCTCTCGGCCGATTGCCTCTGGGTCGCCGACCTCGCGCCAGAGCGCGAGAGCTCGATTCGCGAGCGCGGCCGCCTCGACGTGATCCCCGCGGTGATGGGCGTGGGAACGAGCGGCGGATATGACTTGCGCAGCCAACCGCCCCGAGTACTCATCAGTGTGTTCGAGCATCAGCGTCATCCACTGCTCCGCTTCGTGCAGTTGCCCACCGGTGATCCAGACTCCGACCAGCGGCGAGGCCAGCCGCGCAAGGATCTGGGTCGAGCCGCTGCTGGACGCCCACTCCAGCGCCGCTCGGAAGTTCTCGCGCTCTGGCGCGACGTGCCGGCGCGACCGCTCGTTGGGCCAGCCCGGCGGCGACAGCTCCTGCGCCTCGAGCAGCTCGACGAACCACTCGGCGTGGGCACGGCGCAGTGCCTCTTCCTCGCCCGTCTGCTCGAGTCGCTCGAGCGCATATTCGCGCAATGTCTGCAGCATCCAGAAGCGCTCACCATCGCTGCGCATCAGGCTGCGATCGACAAGCGCCTGGAGGTCATCGAGCTCCGCATCGCAGACCGCCTCCGCCGCCGCGAGCGTGCAGCCGCCGGCGAACACAGCCATCCGCGCGAACAGTCGCTGCTCTCGGCTGTTCAGAAGCTCGTAACTCCAGTCGATCGTCGCTCGCAGAGTGCGCTGGCGATGTGGCGCGTCGCGGGCCCCCCCGGTCAGCAGCGGCAGCCGGCGCTCAAGGCGCGCGAGGATCTCCTGCACCGAGATGACCCTCGTCCTCGCGGCCGCGAGCTCGATCGCAAGCGGCAGACAATCAAGCCGCTCGCAGATCGCCGCCGTCAGCTCAGCTCGGAACTCCACCTCCGGCTTGATTGCCTGCGCGCGCGTGGTAAACAGCTCCACCGCGTCATCCAGGTCGAGGACCGGCACCTCGTACTGCCGCTCGCCCGAAAGGTGAAGCGGCTCGCGGCTGGTCACCAGCAGCGTCAGCCCAGGCGACGTGGTGAGCAGCTCACCCAATAGTGCTGTGCCGTCGGCGAGCTGCTCGAGGTTGTCCAGGACGAGGAGCAGCCGACGGCCCGCAAGCCATTGCTCGATCCGCTGCACCGGCGTCAGGTCCGGTTGCTCGGACACCCCGATCGCCGCGCAGATCGTTGGCGCGATCAGATCAGGATCGGCGACATCCGCAAAGCCGACGAACCAGGCGCCATCCTGGTAGTCCTGCCGCTGCGCTTCGGCGACCCGGAGCGCGAGTCGTGTCTTGCCGCTACCGCCCGCGCCGGTCAGCGTGAGTAGTCGGGTGTCGGTGCGCTGCAACAGCGCGGTGATCTCGGCGCGCTCGCGGAAACGACCGAGAAACGGCGTGCCGGGAACGGGCAGATTGGCGTGAGGCATCGGTTCAGGTCGGGGCGCCGGCTCGAGCGCCGGGTCCTGCCTCAGGATTGAGCGCTCGAGCTCTCTCAACTCGTGGCCGGGCTCCAAGCCGAGCCCCTCACGTAACCGGTTGCTGCCCTCGCGGTAGACAGCGAGCGCGTCGGACTGGCGCCCAGCGCGGTACAGCGCCAGCATCAACTGGCCGCGCAAGCGCTCCTGTAGCGGCTCGGCTTCGACCAGTGCTTCGAGCTCGCCGATCAATCCAGCGTGACGACCCAGCGCCAGGTCCGCATCGATCCGCTCCATCGCTGCCAGCAGCCGAAGCTCTTCCAGCCGCCGAATCTCGGGCTGAACGAACTCCACTGTCGCGATGTCAGCCAACGCTGAGCCACGCCACAGCGCGAGCGCTTCTCGGAGTCGTTTTCCGGCCGCCTGCGGCTCACCGGACTCGAGCAGCTGCTGTCCGTCTTTCAGGCCGTGCTCGAACAACGCCGCATCGAGTTGCTCCGCGCCAAGCTTCAACAGATAGCCGCCCGGGCGCGTGAGCAGCACCTCCTCGCCACCGTCATCCCCCATCGCGCGTCGAAGACGGGAGACGGCCACGCGGATCGCGTTCGTCGTGCTCTCCGAGAGCTGTTCGCCGAACATGACGTCGACCAACCGGTCGATGCTGACCAACTCGTTCGCGTGTACGAGCAGCAGCGCCAGCAGCGCCCGCTGGCGCTGACCGCCAAGCCGAATTGGCTCCGCACCGCGCCAGGCCTCCAGCGGCCCCAGCACGCGGAACTGCACCGACTCCCTCGCGTCGCTCCCCATCAACCGATTATCCGAGGCCCGCGCGCGCAGCGCAAACGAACGTTACGGACGACAGTAAAGCGCCGGTAACCAATCGGTCACACCTCCCGACAAACCTCCAGCACGCAACTCAACTTACGGAGGTCACCATGCGCAATCCCCACCCTCGTACCCTGGCTTTGCTCGCCGTCGTTGGGTCAGGCGCAATCAGTGCCGGCGCGCTCGCTCGCACCGCGAGCCCGCTTCATCCCTCCACCGGCGCGCTCGGCGCCCGGATCGAACGTGTGGCGAGGGCAGCAACACCTGCCGCCGGCCATTGCCAGCTCACCCTGCGAGTAACCGTGCGCCCGACACGCATCCATCACGCAACCTCGATCGGCTACAAGTCAACCTCCGGCTCAGCAGCCTGCACGGGCACCCTCGGACCGTGGCTCATGGGAGGCAAGACCGGATGGTCGAGCAGCCAAGGAACACTCAGCAAGAACATCAGCGGATCGGGGACCAGCCAAAGGTCCTGCCTTCCTTCCGCCGCTAACGGGAGCGTCTTCGCCGAAGCGCCACGCTATGCCTGGATCGACCCCCCCATCGTCACGATCAGCGCCGCGTTTCGGATTCATCGACTAAACGACGTCCTCGCTGTGACCGGCGCCGGCCGGCTCCTGTCGACCAGGGAGTCCCCAATCGCCTCATCGTTCGCGATCGCCGGCACCGCCACGCTCGTCCCCGACCGCGGTCAGTCCTGCGACGCGAAACGATGGACCGGAACGCTGACCCTCCGGCTCACCGCACACAACCGCCAAGCGACGTAGTCAGCGAGGCCTGTCGCCGGCGGGCGCCGTCCGGAGTCGGGACCTAGCCGATATGTCCGATGCGGAAGCCCAGCCAGGGGTAGGTGTGGGCAAAGAATGTGTTCTCCTGAGGCTGGAGGCCCACGGCGGAGATCCACATCTGGTACGCGGTTGAGTTTGGCACCCCACCGTGTAGGCGACGCCATACGCGCGGGCCACCGCGGATCCCGAATGGTGGGGCGGTAATGGTGTCTGTCCACTCCACGGCGTTACCGCCCTGATCGAGCGTCCCCCAGGGTGAGCGGGTGCGCGCTTGGCCGACGCTGCTCAGGCTCCCCTGGAACGCGGTGGCGTAGGCCGTGGGGTCCAGGCCGAAGGGGTTCACCGACTGGCAGTCGGTGGCCGAGACCTGCGACGGGCACCAGCTTGGGGCCGGGCCCCCGGAGGGCTTGTAGTTGGCCAGCGGCTGTGTCGCGGCGTTGGTCACGTTGCCGTTGCTCGGATCGAGCGTGGTCGCGGTCGGCGCGTCCGCGGTGCCGTCGCCGAACTGTCCTGGGTTGGTCGGGTACTTCCAGTAGGAGAGCGTCCCCCCGCCCTGCGGGTCAAAATAGGCGGCCTTGATCCACTCGTTCTGGCTCGGCACGACGAAGCCCCGCTTCCGGGCGCGCGTGGCCCCGGTGCGCTTTTGGCGAGCCAGGTCGTACATGCCGCGCTCGGTGTCCGTGGAGAGTCGAACCGTATACCTCACAAACGTGAAGCGGCCGGCGTGAGTGGTCCGGCGGGAGAGCACTCTCCCATTCGTGAGCGAGTTGATAAACCGCGCCGCACGCAAGAAGGTGGCAAAGCCGTAGGGCTTGTCGGCCCATTCTGGATAAGCGACGCGGTAGTGCGAGCCCCGACGCGCCCGGGAGGAGAAGTTGATCTGGCCATACCGGGGCCATGACGAGGCGCTCTCCGACGAGTCGTAGAGATGATGGGGGTCAGTTCCCCTGGAATCAACCGTGTTCAGGAACGCGACCCACTGGGCGACCGTCACCTCGATCTCACCGATGTCATACGGGCTGGCTACCGAGCCAACGCTGAGACAGCCGGCCGGCGTCTTCGGCGCGACCGAGCACGACGAGTAGACCGCATCGGCAAACGGGACCACTGACACCGCCGGGTTGCCCGGGGAGCCGACGCGAACCAACCGGAATGTGAGCTGCGCGGGGCCCGACGCGACCGCGGAGGGGGCCAGTGCCCAGGCGCCAAGGAGTCCGAGGGCGGCAACGATCAAGATCGTGTTGCGGCGCCGAATAACCGAGCGCAACGGCGCACATTCGCGACCACGGATGGAGAAAAGCACGGCAAACCCCCCTGCGACAGGAACTGGATCGAGGATCAAGCTACACCCGTCGTCGGCGGCTTGGGGAGAATCTTTAGGACGGTCGTGGCGGCAAGCGATGCCGCCGGGAGAGAGCGGGACTCCCGCCCCAGCCAGGAGTCCCGCTATTTGCGCCTATGAGGGAGCGGCCGCCTGCGTTACTTCTTGCCCTTCGGCTTCGTGATCTTGACGGTGAAGTTGATCTTGCTCTTGTTCTTGGAGTACTTCCCGTTGCCGGATGAGAACTGCTTGCCGGTCCAGCCGGGGATTTTGCCGTTGTACTTGTCGAGGAACGTCTTGAAGTAGTTGCTTGCAGCCGAGCACGAGAGGTTCGGGCTCGTGATCTTGTACTGGCCGGCGGGAAGCGTGACCCCGCCCGAGTGATCGTTGTGCAGGACGGTGAAGGTGATGCCCTTGCACGAGGGCGCTCCGCCCTTGGACTTCTTGTTGATCTTTACGGTGAAGTTGATCTTGCTCTTGTTCTTGGAGTACTTGCCGTAGCCGGGCGAGAACTGCTTGCCGGTCCAGCCGGGGATTTTGCCGTTGTACTTGTCAAGGAAGGTCGTGAAGTTCGTGCTCGCAGCCGAGCACGAGAGGTTCGGACTGGAAACCGTGTATGGGCCGGCGGGAAGCGTGACCCCGCCCGAGTGATCGTTGTGCAGGACGGTGAAACTGATGCCCTTGCACGAGGCCGTCGAACTGGCGAGAGCGCTGGCCGCGAACATGCTGACACCAGCGAGCATGATCGCAATCGACACAGCGGTGGCGGTCCGGCTAGTTTTGATATTGCGCATCGGCCGACTATAGGCTCGCGCCTGAGCTCCGTGCGTTGAGGTGGAATATTTATGTGGCACGTCGACGTCTACGAAGCGATCGCGATGTAGCAGGCACACGGGGCGCCGGCGTCGAACTCGCCCGCGCCGCGTTCGCAGCTCTCATCAGGTGAAAATGTTCACCGCGCGTGCGACGACCAGACCGAGAATGATCAGCGAGATCAACGCCTGCACCCCCATGGTCAGCTTGGCCCAATGCCGCAGCGGCATGACGTCGGTCGGGCTGAACGCGGTGGCGTTCGTCAGGCCCAGGTAAAGGTAGTCGAGGAACAGCGGCCGCCAGCCGGGGGGCGCGAGCGCGGGGTTCATGTGCTCCGGGAACGCCAGGTGGGGGTACTTCGGGGTGCGATGAGCCCGTGCGGCTGGCCCGCCTGCGTCGATCTCCCAGTAAGCAAAGCTGAACGCGATGATCGTTTCCAGCCAAACCAGTGCTCCCGACGAGAGCAGTGCGTGGGGGTTATTCAGCGCTTTGTTGCCGTTGACCAACTCGACGGTCAGGACGAGCGCCTGTGTTGTCGCCCCAACCACGAGCACGGCGAGCAGCCCGACGCCGATCATGCGAGTAGCGCTCGACTGCCGGTCGATGCGTCCGGGGTCAGCGATCGTGTGCGCCACGAGTAGCATCGCCAGCAGTGCCGGCTCGATCCACTTCGATGCAAGGCTGAAGCGATCGGGCAGGAGCAAAGGGACCGCGATCGCCAGGCCGAGCACGATCGTCGGAGGCCAGCGACTCTCCCCACGGAGGTCGTCGATCTGCTCCTGAGTGGCGTGACTCCCCATCGCGGACCCGACGTCAGAGCATAAACCGGATCAGCGCGCTGCTTCCTGCCGACAGGTGGCGTCAGACGATACGGTTGGCGGCATGGCCGTCCACTACGTGGACCCGAGGGAGGCGCGGTTTCGTGGCCTCTGGCACCGCCACTTTGCCGACCCCCGCCGCGAACGGGCGTTCCTGAGCGCCGCCGGCTTCAACCTCACTTTCCTCAGTTGCCGAGTCGTGACGCACTCGATCCGCGCAGGAATCGGGCCGTTCCGCAACATGAGCGCAGGCGGGCGCCACCTGCATCACAGCACGTTCGGGATCTTCGGTCTGATGGGGATCGGCTACGTCTGGACCTACCGGTGGGCGCTCGGCACGCCCGGTATTCAGCCCGTCCCGTCGCGCGCGACCGCAACCCTTTACGGGGTCGCGTCAGCGCTGACGCTCGATGAGTTCGCGCTGTGGTTCGACCTCCAGGACGACTACTGGACGGAAGCCGGTCGCAAGAGCGTTGACGCCGTGGCGCTGTTCAGCAGCCTGCTGACGGCCGGCGTCGCTGGCCGTGGCGCCGTGCACGAGATCTCACACGTGATCCGTCGCGTAGCGCGCGGCCGCCACGCGTAGGCTCAGGTTCAGTAGCTCGTCGTGGGCGTATTGAGTGCCCCGGACGTGAAGATCAGGATCCACACGATCGAAGCGATGATGCTCAGCCCGATGATCCCCAGGCCGTGCTTTGAGTACTGCCTCCCGGACCTGAAGCTCAGCGCGATGCCCAGGATGAGTCCGAGCGGCGGGATCGAGATCGCCAGGATGTAGGCCAGGGCCACCAGCCGGCGGACGCTGGCGCTCCGGTCGTTGGACGCAGCGCCATTGGTCAAGTTGGTTCCCGCGTCAAGGAACCAGGCAGGTGATCGTGCTGTGGACGGTCTTACCGGCGATCGCGGTCGCCCAACCACGGCAGGTCAGGCCTCCGGCCGAGCGCGCGACGAGCGAGACTCGGCCCGGACGTACGCGCAGCGCAAAGTAGTTGTTGCCCGTGCTTGTGGTGTGGGCAACAATCGTGCCATCCCTGTTGCGCGCCGAGACTCTGAATGGCTGGACGATGCAATGGCTCGGTGTGTTGCACTCGCGGACGTGACCGACGATCCGGCCGGTGTGGGGCGCCGCTCCGGCTGCTGTCACCAGCGTCGCCGGCAGCACCGCCAGCACGCTGGCCGCGAAACCGACGCGAGTCCGCCAACCCATCGTCGGAGCGTACCGCTCCGGCGGTCGGCTCCGCTGGCCGTCATCTACCTTCCAGCCATGGCCGACAGTGTTGAGATCCGCACCTACGGCAGGGTCTTCAACGAGATCGCAGACGAGTATGCCCGCCACCGCCCGGCTTACCCGGATGCGCTCATCGACCGCGCCTGCGAGGTGGCGGCCCTCGCTCCCGGAGCCAGGGTGCTCGAGATCGGTTGCGGCACGGGCCAGTTGACGCGCAGCTTGCTCACGCGCGGCTTGCGGGTGATGGCGGTCGAACCCGGCGAACAGCTGATCGCACGGGCCCGCGATGAGCTGGCAGACGCCGGTGATGTGCAGTTCGTCAACGCGCGCCTGGAGGACGCGCCGGTGCCGGGCGCGCACTTTCGAGCGGTGTTTTCGGCGTCGGCGATCCACTGGGTGGATCCGGATGTGAGTTGGCGGAAGATCGCCGACGCGCTCGTCGACGGCGGTGCGGTCGCGCTCCTCTCCTACTTCGGGTTGGAGGACCCGCGCAGTGCCGACGATCAGCAGGCTCTCCGCGCCGCGCTCGCGAGGATCGCACCCGAGCTCGCCGCTGAGTGGCCGAGTTACCGTGATCTGGATCGCACGCTCGCAGGCGCCACACAGCGGCAGGACAACGTGTCCGAGGCGTGGGCATGGCTCGGGAGCTACGAGGTGGCGCGCAGGTATGTCTCTGACCTGTTCGATAACGCTCAGCTTGCCGCGATGCCGATGCTCGTTGAGCACAGGGCGGATGCGCTTAACGCCCTGCTGGGCACCATGTCCTTCTGGGCGCGCCTCTCGCCCAAACAGCGCGACGCTCTCGTGGCCGAGAACCACGCCCTCCACGAGCGGCTCGGCCGGCCGATCCGCTCGAGCACGGTCGCATGCTTGGTAACGGCGCGGCGGGCGCAATGCACTTGACTACAGGCCAGCCGCACGCATTGGTGGTGGGCTGGCGGGCCCACCACCAATGCTCAGGCGTTTACGGCCTGCCGCTGCCGCCGCCGATCCCGATCGTCGACTGTCGAGCGCGATGCCCCGGCCCGGACGCAAAGCCGTAGCCGCTGCTGCAGTGGGCGCCCGCTGGGCAGGCCGGGCTCCGATGGCCTGGCGCAGTCGGGAAGAGTCGCGTACTGGTTCCGCTCGTGCTCGCGACCTGGGCGGAGACAGCGCGCTCGGTACCGGGCCACCAGGCCAGGTACCAGCCGTTCTTGACGGTCGCCCGGACTGCGGTTCCGTGGCTCCGGGTGATGGTGACGGCCGTCACGCCGGCACCGATCGGACCGTCGACCATCGTCAGCGCGTGCCCATCTGAGTCGGACTCGCCGGCGCCGTTGAGCTCGATCGTTCCGGCCGGGATGCTGGAGTTCCCGCCGCCACCGCTGCTCGAGCTGATCGTGATGCCGTTGCCCTCCACGCACGTGGAGCCGTTGGCGTAGATCGACGCTGTGTACGGGCCGCGAGCGTCGGTCAGTACCGGCGTGCCGCCACCGGTGCCGCAGTGCTGTTCGGCAGCGGCGAGCTGGCCGGGGAGCGGTGCGGTGGGGCTTGCGGTCCATCCGGCGAATGCGGGCGCGGCGCTCGATCCGAGCAGGATGACTGCGCCGGCGGCAGCGGCCGCGCCGCTGAGACCCAGAGCCCCCAGAACGGGCCGCGACGGCAGCGACCGTGACCGGGGGTGGTAGTCGATCGCCCGCAGCCGGGCACTGGCCTCCCGGGTGACGAGCGAGGCCCGGTCGGCGAGGGCGTCGCGCAGATCGTTTTCGATTAGATCACTCATGTTTCGGTGCTCCTGGGTTGGATTGGAACTGGCTGCAGCGCCTCGCGCAGCCGCGCGAGTCCACGTGAGGCGCTGCTCTTGACCGTCCCTGGCGGACAGCCGAGAACCTCGGCGACCTGGGCCTCCGTCAAGTCGTTGAAGTAGCGCAAGACGAGCACAGCGCGCTGGCGAGCAGGCAACTGGCCGAGCGCCTCGAACAGCTCGGCGCGCGTGTCGAGCGCTGGTAGCGGGTCGACCGCGATCGGGCTCGCTTCCGGCACCGCCTCCAGTTCGCCGCGGCGCCGCGCTCGGCCGCGAGCCCCGTCGAGGGCCAGGTTGACCAGAATCCGCCGGGCGTAGGCCTGCGGCTGCTCCATCCGGCTGATGCGTGGCCAGCGGCGCGCGACCTTCAGCAGGCACTCCTGAACTAGGTCCTCTGCCTCGGCTTCCTCCCAGACGATCAGATACGCGGTGCGAAGCAGGTCATCGACGTGGGTGGCGACGAATTCATCGAAGTCGGTCATCACACGTCTTAACGGCCATCGGGCGCCGGAAGGTTCCCGAGCCCCGACCGCCGCGGGGTCGGAGTGCAAGGCAGCGATCGAAGAGTCGATGACAACATAAGCTCAGCGCCGCCAACGGTATGAGAGTCCCGTCCGAGCTTGCGGGTCGGCTCGGGATGGCCGAGACTGTGTCTCGTGCGTGCGGCCGTGCTTCATGAACACGGGGGAACGCCGCGTTGCGCCGAGTTCGACGAGCCGTCCGGACCGGGTGAGGAAGTTGTCGTCGACGTGGCGGCGGCCGGCCTTCACCATCTCGACCTTCTCAAGGCGACCGGCGCGTACTACACGGGGCCGCCGCCGCTGCCGAGCGTCGTGGGCACCGATGGGGTGGGGCGCCTCGCGGACGGCCGGCGCGTGTACTTCGATCAGACCGTCCCGCCGTATGGCTCCATGTGCGAGCGAACCCTCGTGCCGCCCGAGGCCATGCTCGAGGTCGCCGGTGGCGTCGAAGACACCGTCGCGGCTGCTCTCGGCAATACCGGTCTTGCCGCATGGCTCGCCCTCACGTGGCGGGCCGGTCTGCGCACCGGCGAGACTGTGTGCGTGCTCGGCGCGACCGGGGCGGTCGGCACGATCGCCGTCCAGGCCGCGAAGCTCCTCGGCGCGCGCAGAGTCATTGCCGCCGCGCTCCCGGACGAGCGCCTTGCGCGCCTGAAACAGCTCGGCCCGGACGCGGTCGTCGAGCTCGGCGACGCCTCCGACCTAACCGACCGGATCCGATCGGCCGCGCCCGAGGGTGTCAACGTCACCATCGACCTGCTCTGGGGGGAGTTCGGACTTGCCGCGATGCGGGCGGCGGCGCGCTTCGCTCGCCACATCCAGGTCGGCAGCGTTGCCGCCGACGAGCTTGTCCTGCCGGCGGCGCTCCTCCGGTCCGCCTCACTCGACGTGCGCGGCTTCTCGGTCGCCCAGCCGCCGCTTGAGGTCAGGCGGGAGGGCTACCTCCGCCTGACCGAGCATGCCGCGCGCGGCGAGATCAAGGTGGACATCAAACCGGTCGCGATCGAGGACGTCGGCGACGCCTGGGAGCGCCAGCGTCGCGCGGCCGGAGGTGCCAAGCTCGTCATCGTCCCGGGCAGCGATGCCGACGGAGCCACGACAAGAGAGGAGCGGCCACCGACATGAGCACCGAGATCCACCCCGGCCGGCCGATCGTCCTTCGGGGCGGCACCGTGTTGACGATGAACGACAGCCACGACGTCCTGCGGGATGCCGACGTCCTGGTCGTCAGCGAGCGCATCGCGGGCGTCGGACACGGGCTCGAGGCTCCCGAGGACACGATGGAGATCGACGCCTCCGGAGGGATCGTGATGCCGGGGATGATCGACACCCACCGCCACATGTGGCAGACGGCGCTGCGCGGTTACGGCGCCGATTGGACGCTCGCGCAGTACTTCGTCTGGTTCTACCTCGACTGGGGCAAGATCTTCCGGCCCGAGGACATCTACGCTGGCAATCTGCTGTCGGCGATCGAGGCGCTCGACTCCGGCGTGACGACGACGGTCGACTGGTCCCACGGCCTGCAGACCGTCGATCATGCCGATGCAGCCGTCGACGCGCTGCAGGCCGTTCCGGGTCGCTTGTGCTCGCCTACGGCAACCTGCAGCAGGGCCCGTGGGAGTGGGCCACGTCGCCGGACTTCCGGAGCTTCGTCAGCCGCCGTTTCCACGGCTCGGACGACATGCTCGACTTCCAGATGGCCTTCGACGTCACGGGCGACCCCGAGTTCCCCGAGAAGGCCGCCTTCGAGGTCGCCCGCGAGCTGGGCGTGCCCGTGACGACGCACGCCGGCGTGTGGGGGGCAACGAACGACGACGGGATCCGCCTCATGCACGAGCACGGCTTCATGACGCCGGAGACCATCTACGTGCATGCGGCGACTCTCGAGCCGGACTCCTACCACCGGATTGCCGCCACCGGCGGCTCGGTCTCGGTCTCGACGGAGAGCGAGCAGAGCGCGGGCCAGGGATATCCGTCGACCTGGCGGCTGCGCCAGCACGCGATCCCCGTGTCGCTGTCGATGGACACGAGCGTCTGGTGGAGCGCCGACCTGTTCTCGGCGATGCGGGGTACGCTGGGCGCCGACCGCTCGCGGGAGCACCTGGAGGCCCACGCCCGCCAGGAGACCGTGACGCACCATCCCCTGCGCGCCGAGCAGGTGGTCGACTGGGCAACGCGCGGAGGCAGCCGTGCGCTCCGGCTCGACTCGATCGTGGGCAGCCTGGAGGAGGGCAAGAAGGCCGACGTCGTGCTGATCAAGAACGACGATTCGCCGGTGATGTTCCCGCTGCTGCATCCGTACGGGCATGTCGCCTTCCAGGCGCAGCGCGGCGACGTCCACACCGTGCTCGTCAACGGCCGCATCGTCAAGCATGCGCACCGGCTTGTCGGCACGGACCTGTCGCGAGCGCGACATGCCGTCGAGCAGACCGTGGAGTACGCGATCGGCCAGCTCGGCGAGGAGGCCTGGACGGCGGGCATGAATCCCGACATCCCGGAGACCAACGTTCTCGAGAACCCCTACACCTACACCGACTGGGACGCCGGATCGGCACAGTGGAAGCCATGAACCCGACAAGGAGGATGCCGTGAGTACTTCGGCGCATGTCGCCACCAACGAGCGCGTGGCGGAGGTGACCGCGGACGTGATCGTCGCGCTTCACGAAGTACTGGAGCGCCACCATGTCACCGAGGAGGAATGGCTCGCCGCCCTGGAGTTCCTGACGGAGGTCGGGCGTCACGACGAGTTCGTGCTGCTGTCCGACGTCACGCGTACCTCCGTGCTGATCGACGCGCTCTCCCACGAGGCCGGGGACGCCGACGTGACGGCGAGCGATGTCGAGGGCCCGATGTACCGCGAGGACCCGCCGCGACGCGAGCGGCCGGTCAAGATCTACGAGGACTACGAGGGGATGGGTGAGGGAGACGTGTTGTTCGTCGCCGGACGCGTGACCTCGACCGACGGCGCCCCGCTGCCGGACGCGATCATCGACGTCTGGCAGACCGGTCCCGCCGGCGGTTATGACCTGTGGGATCCGCGCCAGCCTGCCTACAACTTCCGCGGGCGCTTCGGCGTCGACGAATCCGGCGCTTACGAGTTTCAGACGATGCTGCCCCGGCCGTACACCGTGCCGACCGACGGTCCGGTCGGCCGCTACCTGGAGATGGTCGGACAGCATCCGTGGCGTCCGGCGCACATCCATTTCAAGGTCGAGGCCGGCGGGCACCAACGGCTCGTCACCCAGCTCTTCTTCCCCGACGACCCGTATCTCGACAAAGACACGATCGGCGCGGTCAAGCCAGCGCTGGTCCGGCCGGTGACGCGGCATAACGAGGAGAGCGAGCGGGCCCAGCGCGGCCTCGACACCGCGTTCTGTACTTGCGCGTTCGACATCAGGCTGCGCCCGGCGGCGCACGCCTGAGCCGGCGTGCGCTTCGCAAGCTGTGCTCACGAGGGTCGGCGCTTCGCGGCGTTCGTCGACGACGACGTCGTGCGTCCCCTGGAGGGTGTCGTCGAACTCGGCCGCGACACGCCCTGCGACGTGCTCGCCGACCCACCGCTCGGCGACGAGCAACTCCCGCTGGACGCCGTGACCCTGCGGCCGGTCGTGCCGAATCCGGGCAAGATCGTCTGCATGGGCCTCAACTACCGCGAGCACGTCGCCGAGGGGGTCTACGAGGTCCCGGACTATCCGGTCCTGTTCTCGAAGTTCACCGATACGCTGATCGCCGCGGGCGAGCCGATCGTCGTGCCTCCAGAATCCGACGCCGTGGACTACGAGGCCGAGCTGGCCTTCGTCGTCGGGCTCCCCGTGCGGCGCGCGTCCGGGCCCGATGCGATCAACGCGGTCGCCGGCTACACCGTCGCCAACGATGTCACGATGCGCGACTATCAATACCGCACGCACCAGTGGCTGCCGGGCAAGAACTGGGCGCGCTCGACGCCGCTGGGGCCCTTCCTCGTCACGCCGGACGAGGTCGGCGACCCCCACGAGCTCGACATCTCACTCGAGCTCAATGGCGAGCGCATGCAGTCCGCGAACACCCGCCAGCTCATCTTCGACGTCCCGGCGGTCATCGCCGCGATCTCGGAGTTCGTCCCGCTTTTGCCGGGCGATGTCGTCCTCACGGGGACGCCGAGCGGCGTCGGCTACCGCCGCGAGCCCAAGGTCCTGCTGCGTGACGGCGACCGCGTCGTGATCGAGATCGAGCGAGTCGGGCGGCTGGAGAACCCCGTCGTCGCCGAGCAGCCGGGCGTTTGAGCGCCGGCGGCGCCAGCCGGCCGCCGGCCTGGGGTCCGGAGCACCGGCGGGCGGCCGTAGCCGTCACGTTCGACAACCTCGGGGAGGCCTCCGACCTCGAGCGCCGGCAATGGCCACTCGAGGAGCCGCTCGGCCGGCACTTCTCCGTCACGCGCACCCTGCCGCGGGTCCTCGACTTGCTCTCCGAGCTCGAGCTGCGGGCGACCTTCTTCGTGGAGGGTGTCAACGCGGAGCTCTATCCGCAGGCGCTGCAGGAGATCGACGCCGCCGGCCACGAGGTTGCCTACCACGGCTGGCGCCACGAAGCCTGGGCGGATCTGGACGCGAACCATGAGCGCCACCTGCTCCAGCGCGGGGTGGAGGCGCTCGCCGGGCTCGGCCTCAGACCGGTCGGCTTCCGCCCACCGGGAGGCCGGCTCGCCCCGTCTTCGACCGCCGCGCTGACGGACACCGGATTCGCCTACTGCTCACCCGCCGGACAGGGCGGCGGCCTGCACCAACAACTGGTGTTCCTGCCATTTCGCTGGACGTTGATCGACGCCTTCCACTACCTGCCGAACTTCGCGCAACGTCGAAGCGCCGCGCGCGGCTCGCCGGATGCCCTGCCGCCTCTCGCTCTGCGCGCCACCCTCGGCGATGCCCTCCGGCAGGCAACGTGCCACGGCGCGTTCCTGGCAGCGCTGTTCCACCCGTTCCTCGCCGACACCGACGATCGCCTCGAGGCCCTTCGCGCCGTTCTCACCGACGTCCAGACGCTCGCCACCGAGCACGCGGTCTGGTGCGCTCCCCTCCGGGAAATCGCGGCCTGGATGCTCGAACAGCCAGGGGCATCCGCCTGGGACCTTCGCCTCGACGAGGACTGAGCACCCGTGCGGGGGGAACGGACTCAGAGCCGCGCCCGTACGAGCGCCGCCCCCGCCACGAGCGCGCGCAGCTTCGCGTAGGCGACGTCCCGCTGGAGGTACTTCATCCCGCAGTCGGGCCCGACCTGCAGGCGCTCGGCCGGCACGACCTCGAGCGCGCGCTCGATCCGCGCGGCCACCTGCTCGGGTGTCTCGACAGCGGCGTCGTCGGAGAGGTCGAGCACTCCGACGATGATCGTCTTGCCCGCGATTGGAGCGAGCAGAGAGGGATCGAGCCGCGGTTGGGCGGCCTCAATCGCCAGCTGGTCCGCCGCGCAGTCCGCGAGCTCGGCAAGGAACGGGTAGCCCGGAGGGCGCTCGGTCACGATGTGGGCGTAGCCGAAGCAGGTGTGCAGGGCGGTCGTTCCCGGAGCCCCCTGAAGCGCTCGATCGATCGCCGGCAGCGCGTACTCGCGCGCCTGCTCGGCACGCGCCTGGAGCCACGGCTCATCGATCTGGACGATGTCCGCCCCCGCTGCGAAGAGATCGTGCAGCTCCTCGTTGACGGCGGCGGCCAGATCCATCGCGAGACTCGCGACGTCCGGGTAGGCCTCGTTGTATGCCTGCTGGCTCATCGTGAACGGCCCCGGCAGCGTGATCTTGATCGGGCGGTCGGTCTCGGCGCGCAGGAACCGCGTGTCGGCCACCTCGACCGGGCGCGTCCGGCGGACGGGGCCTACAACCCGTGGCACGGCGTTGACGCCACCCGTCCGGCCGGACACCATCGCCGGGTTGTCGAGGTCCATCCCCTCGAGCGCTGTCGCGAAGCGGTTGGAATAGCTCTCCCGGCGGATCTCGCCGTCGGTGAGGATGTCGATGCCGGCGCGCTCGAAGTCGCGAATCGCGAGCGCGGTCGCGTCGTCCTGCGCCTGCTGAAGGTACGGCGCAGCGATGCGCCACAGCTCCGCGGCACGAACGCGGGCCGGTAGCGAGCTGCGCAGGCGCTCGCGATCGATCAGCCAGTCGGGCTGCGGGTAGCTGCCGATCAGCGTCGTGGCGAGGGGCGAGACAGCACGTGCACCGTCGCCCGTCACCGCGCCGGACTGCGTGGCGCCGCGCACCACGCGCACTTTACCGCGGGTCGGCCACGCCACCGGGGAGTTGAACCGCTCGTGTAGGGCCAGGCCGACGAACCCGCGCCAGAGTAAGGTTCCTCGGCGTGGTGGCGAGATGGGGCAAGCGCGGAAAGCCCCCGCGTTCAGCGGAGCGGCGGGTGGGTGTTGCGGCAGCGCTGCTGGCGTTGGCGATGCTCGTCGGAATCGTCGGCGCGCAAGCAACCGCGAGCGCAGGAGGTCGCTGGAAAGCGGTGGCTGCAGCCGCGCCCAACCTGGGTGCGCACCAGCGGCCTTGCGTTCCGGGCAAGGACAAGACCTGCTGCCCGGGGGCCGACTGCAACGCTCACCCGGAGTTGCTCCCCGCCTCGCCGCTGCTGGTGGAGACGGCGGTTGGCGTCGAGCGCATCACGCCCCATGCGATCCACGTCGGACAGCACTTCACGATCACGTTCAGACCAATTTCGCCTACCGCAGCACATTGGACGTTCCCGGACATCGCCAAGAAGGTCTCGGGTTGTAGGGCCGGGATCGATACGACGTGCACGTATCTCGCTGGCCCACGAGATGTCACATACCCTGAGCTCGCCACCTATAACGGCTGGAGCGACTACATGTGGACCGGCGGTGACATCAACGGCATCGGAGTCGGCCACGACTACTACGCGATCATCTCGAACCGCATCGCGGTCACGGGCCGACTTGCGGACAAGCACGGCAAGGCGATCCCGAGAGGTGGAACCCAAACCCCCCCGGGGACCCCAAACCCAGATCCCGGCGTGACGATCGAGTTCCTGGTCAAGCGACACGGCATGCTCAAGGTGGCCTACGGCGCCGTCCCGAGCGTCCACAGCAGCGCCGCTCACCCATACGACCTCGGCTACTACGGCCTCCTGGTCAAGCGGGGCACCTACATGGTCGATGCAGGCGACCCGATCGAGCACATCTCCTGTAAACGTCGCGTCATACACATCACACGCGACGTCCACAACCTCAACCTGGTCTGCAAGCACTAAGGCGCGACGTTGGCGCGTGTGTCCCCGCCCAATGGACGTCGCAAGCCCCGCCCGAGAGGCGGAGCTTGCGTGCGCGTTGGACTGTCGGCGAGCGGATCAGTCGACAACCATGCAGTTATCTGACATCTGCTTGTAAATGTTGTCCGCGACCTCGTAGTTGGAGACCGCGTCGTCTATATCGCCCGCCTTGACGGCCTGGTCCCCATAGTTTGTGGCTGTGTTGTAGTCGTGCGCCAGGCCCTCGCACGTGGCATCGTCGTAACCGTCGATCCCGGCGGAAGCCGCTCCCTGCACGGCGGTGGTGTGGGCGGCCATCGGGTGATTGACAACGATCGACGTAAGCGTGATGGGCCTATGCCCGACCATCGCTGCGGAAGCGACCGCGGCGGATCCGACGGTGGCGCCGACCGCACCGAGAGCGATGAGGGTGCGGAGCTTGCTGGTGATGGTGAACATGGCTTGCTACCTCCTTGGTGGATCTGCGTGCCGGTCATCATCAGCCCGTATCGCGTGCGCGGATAGGGACCCTAGGGTGGGAGATTGCCCACCTTCGGTCGAGGCTTCGGTGGGTTATCGAGGGACTGCTGCCTCGATGTCGAAGTTGAGCCGTGCATGCCCGAGGCGTGGGTCTACATGTTGCGTTGCCGGGATGGCTCGCTGTACACGGGATGGACGGTTGATCTCGAGCGTAGGCTTGCTCGCCACCGGCGCGGTCGCGCCAGCAGCTATACCGCCAGCCGGCTACCGGTCGAGCTCGAGCTGGCGATACCAATGCCCGACCGGCGCGCCGCGCGGCGCGAGGAGGCGCGCATCAAGCGTCTGCCGCGCGCGGCAAAGCTCGCGCTGCTCAGCCCGCCGTCGGGCCCCCGAGCGTAGGGGCTACCAATTTCCCGGCATAGCGCGACGACCGAGGGTCCTCGGTCGCATACAGTCACGCTGACCAAACCAGCCGAAAGAGGAGCGTGCAGCATGTATGTACGAATCGCGCGGTTCGAAGGCGGCGAGCGCAACTGGGACGACTTCGCTGCAGACGTTCGCGAGACAATTCGTAGCGGCGGACGGGGCACCCCGTTCGAGACAGCGAGCGACGCGGCCAAGAGGATGATGCTGCTTGTCGATCGCGAGGGGAACCGGGGCGCGAACCTGATCCTCTGTGAAACGGAAGACGACCTGCGGCGGGTCAACGATGCAATGAACGAGATAACACCCGCAACCGGACGCGGCGCTCGAACCTCGGTGGAGATGTACGAGGTACTGCTGGATGAGGAGCCCGGCAAGTAGCCGACCGCGGCGGCCACGACCTCAAGGGCGTCCCCAGAGCGTGGCGGATGAGTTGCGTGAAGCGGCGGCTTCGGCAATCGTTCCCGTCATGAAGGGGCCGATCCGTGCCTACCAGCCGGGTGACCTAGCGTCCATCCTGCGTCTGTGGGCGCAGCCGGGATTGGTACCGGCGGGTGACGACGGGCTCGCGCTCGATCAGGCCGTCGAGCTGATTAGCTCGGGCGATGCAGCGACGCTCGTTGCCGAGCATGACGGCGAGCTGGTTGGGGTGGCCGTTGGCAGCGTGACTGGAGCCGTCGGATGGATTTATCGGCTGAGCGTCGTGCCGGGCGTGGAGAGTGACGAGCTTGCCCAGCGGCTTGTGAGCGAACTTGAGTTGAAGCTTGCTGAGGGCGGAGCCAGGAAGTTGGCCACCGCCGTACGGGAAGCCAGCCCTCCTCTGGCCGCGTTTCAGCGGTATGGCTATCGGGCTGCGCCTGCGATGTGCTATCTCGAGCGTGAGCTACCGGCGATCGGCGCTTCGGTGCCGGCGGCGTTGGAGGAGCTCGGCGCCCACGTCATCCCGCCGGGCCTCTGGGACGAGTTGCGCGGGCTCGATGAGGCCAAGCAGATCATTGAACGCCGGGTGATCCTTCCGCTCGCCGAGCCGCGGCTGGCTGCGCGCCACGCCGTCTCTCCGCCTCGGGCGATCGTTCTGTTCGGCCCACCCGGCACCGGCAAGACTACGTTTGCCAAGGGCATCGCCTCTCGTCTGGCGTGGCCATTTGTCGAGATCGAAGCATCGGAGATCGCTGGCGAAGGGCCGGAGCGTGAAGCGAAGTTGCTTGCCGAGAGCTTCGCGCGGGCACGCGCTGACCTCGCGACGGCCGTGGTGTTTGTCGATGAGGTAGAGGACCTAGCAGCTGCTCGCACGGAGCAGCGCAAGGTGAGCCCGAGCGTCACCAATGAGTTCCTCAAGCAGATCCCGCGGATGCGCGGGCTTCCCGAGCACTTGTTGGTGTGCGCGACCAACTGGGTGAGTCGGCTTGACGCGGCGTTCCTACGACCCGGCCGGTTTGACTACGTGCTGCCGGTTGGCCCACCGGATGCTGAAGCGCGGCGCGCGATATGGGGCGGGTACGTGGAGGAGATCACCGACGTTGAGTTCAAGCTCGATGCGCTCGTGGCCAGCAGCGAGCTCTTCACACCAGCCGATATCGAGTTCGCCGCGCGCAAGGCCGCTCAGCGCGCGTTTGAGCGCGAGCACTTCGAGGGCGCTGCGCATCGTGCCAGCCAGGATGACTTCCTGACCGCCATCGATAGCACTCGCCCGTCCCTCACCCAGGAAGTTCTTCGGGCCTTCGAGCAAGACGTCGAGCAGTTTGCCCGCTATTGATTTGGGGGTGGTGGTGGATCTGCGCGCGCCTTGGGGGTCGGATGCAGATATTCGCATCCGCGATTTCGCGCCGGCGCTCTGTGGCTGACAGGAAGCTAGCCGTGCTTGGGGGCGGTCTGGGCGAGCGCCTCCTCCAGTGCACCCTTGCCGCCGGGCTTGCCGGTAATCGCCAGCTCCGGGGACCAAGTGGGGACGCGGCCGACGAGCGCTGCGGCGCGCTTGCGGCCCGCGACCTCTATGGGTGCACGCTGACGGATCTGAGCGAGCAACCGGGTGCTGTACTGCTGCGGTGACTCCTCGGGCGCGATCGCGGGTCGATCGAACGCGAAGAACTCGACCCGCACGTCCGGGCGTGCTCTGGGGAACCGCGGGATCGCGACCGTGCCGCTGCACGCAACCCCGACGATCGTCGCCTCCGGCACCGCCCGCGCCAGGTAGCCGACGCCGCCACGGGCCCGCAGCGCTCTGCCGAGCGAGCGTGTGCCCTCGGGGTAGATCCCGATACATGCGCCCTTGCGGAGCTCCTCGATCGCGCGGTCGAGCGCTCCGCTGTCGCCCGACCCACGCTGGATCGGGATCTGGCCCATCCCGGTCAGGACCGCGCCGAGCAACTTGTTCTTCCACATCGAGGACTTCGCCAAGGCCCTGATCTGCCGGCGGGGCATCGCCGCGATCCCGGTCACCACTGTGTCCCAGTAGCTGTCGTGGTCGCCGACGAGCAGCAGCGGCCCCTCCACCGGCAGCAGCTCGAGGCCGGTCACTTGCAAGCGGCCCCACCAAACAACACTAGGAGTGGAGGCGATCATCACACCGTGATACGCCGGGCTGATGGGCTCGATGCGATCCGACATCGCCCCGCAGGCTACCCGGACTGCGGCTACGAAGCTGGGAGTCCGGTCGTGGCCGTTGGGCGAGTCGACGAGGTCGAGCGCTACATCCGGCGAGGTCGTCTTGCCACTCGTCGTAGCGGGTAGACCCACCCCGTGCCAGTCCGTCGCATCGTCATCGATCACCTCGCGATCGGTGTCGCAGACCTCGATCGCAGTCGCGCGTTCTACGCTCGCGCGCTCGCCCCGCTGGGCTTCGTCGAGCTGAATGAATCCAAGGACGGTCGTCAGGTGGCTTTCGGCCCGGAGGGCATCGATGACTTCGCGATCTCGCTCGCCTACCCCGCCGGAGCGCCGATTCATGTGGCCTTCGCCGCCGACTCACCGCGACAGGTCGACGAGTTCTACGCGGCCGCGATCGCCGCCGGAGGACGTGACAATGGCGCGCCCGGCATCCGTCCCGATTACTCGCCGGGCTACTACGGGGCCTTCGTCCTGGACCCCGACGGCAATAACGTGGAGGCCGTTCACCACGCTAGTTAGGACGGGCGCTCTCAGCCTTCGGAACCTGATCCAGCCGCGCTGCCTGGCGCAAATGACCCGCTGATCTGGGAGGAGCAGGACGGCTCAGCCCAGGCAGCCCCGCACGAGCGCCGCCACCTGCTCGGGCAGTTGCACCGAGAGCGGGCCCGACGGAAGTGAGGACAGCACCGTCGGTTGGAGCTCGACGTCCCAGTGAAACTCGACGTCCCCGCTCCCCTGCGGAAACAACGTGGAGATATCCGAGGCCAGCCTCACGCCGTCGGGCGCGAAGCTGACGCGATGCGGGCCCTCACCGGGCCCGAATGCAGAGTCGACGAGCACGTAGCGCCCGACGCTCCCGAGCATCCGACGCTGTGTGACGACGAGCGCCCCGACCTTCAGATTCACCGAGCGTCCGGAGCGCAGACCCGGCAGCTTCACGGATCGTCCATGGACCTTGAGCGAGATGCCCTCGACGGCCAGGAGCGCGCCCGGCGCAGCGGCCCGCAGGGTCGGGGGCATGCGACCGCTCTTGAACAGCTTGTATCGCCACGCTGTCCCCATCTCGCGGGGTGAGCATCTCACCCGCCCCGGCGGCAACGGCAGCCACGCACCGGCGCCACCAGGATCGTGCCCGCCAGCGTCAACGGCCGAGCGACATGCTTCCCTGCGGGGCCGCCTTGGTCGGCGGCCCCGCAGGCCGTGTCTCGTCGTCTACCGGCCGAATCGCTTCTTCAGGAAAGCGGCCTGGTCGGCTTGGGCCGCGGTCAGCACGGTGCTGTGCGTGGCCCCGGCGTAGGTGTGCTCGGTGACCGTGTCACCAACACCGGCCAGCGACTTGGCCAGGGCCGCGGTGAACGGCGGCAGCACCGTGGTGTCGGAGCTGCCCTGCTCGAGCAGCACCGGCGCGCCAATCTTCAGCTCGCCGGGGTCGTTCTTCTTCAGGTCCTTGATCGCCGCCGAGATGTCGGCCGTCGGCTTGACCAACTGGTTGAGCGGCAGACCGCCGAACGAGTCCGGCTCGTCGAGCTGCCCCAGGCACTTGGTCAGCGTCTGCGGGTATAGCACCGCGGCCCGCGCCGTAAGCAGCGAGCCGATGTGCAGCGACGGATAGGCGACGTCGAGCCCGCGGAAGATCGTCGCTGCCAGGCCGGTGAGCGATGTCGCCGTCACCGACTTGAGGAACCCTGCCTCGGTGGCGATGTGCGACGCGGGCGCGAATGCGAGCACGCCGCGCAGCTTGATCTCCGGCGTGTAGCGCTTGACCAGCGACGCCGCCCACAGCGCGGCGTGGCCGCCCTGGGAGTGACCGCTGATGACGACGCGATCGCTCAGCTGCGGATCGAGCTGGCGGGCAGCACGGACGATGTCGAGCACGCCACGACCCTCGGAGACGCCAATCAGGTATGGGTGCGGGCCGGGGCCGCCCAGCCCCTCGTAGTCGGTGCGCACGACGGCGTAACCGGCCTTGATCCAGCTCTCGAGCATCGGGGTGTTGAGCCCTCCGGTCCCCGCCGGGAGACGCGAGGGGGCACACACATCCGCGATGCCGGTGGTGCCGTGCGCCCAAGTGATCACCGGCCAGCCACCCTTGGGCGCCTTACCCTTGGGGATCGCGACCATGCCAGACACCGGGACCATCGTGCCCCGGACGCCGACCTGCTTGTAGTCGACGAGGTAGTTCTTCGCGTCCTTCAGCGACTCGCCGCCGGTCATCGGCCGCTCCCAGATCAGCCTGCCGTGCGGCCCCTTCGGCAGCTTGCGGGGGGAATAGAACCTCAGCCCCTTGGGGCCGACGGTGGGGTGCTTGGTACTCGACTTGGCGACGGCGACCGCGGCGACCGCGCCGATCACGAGCGCCGCAAGCACGGCGACCGCCATGAACCTTCGTTTCATTTTCTCTCTCTTTCGCGCCGGTCCAGCCAACTGTTATCTAGGTGTGAACACGCCAGCCTGCGTCTCGGTGCGGTCCGGCGGCGCTCGGCGACCGCGGGCATCGAACGGGGGATGATCCGGGTGGCAGACGCTCCCGCGGCGCGAAGTGACCAGGGCGACGAGATATCTCGTCACCGCATGCTCCACGCATGCGCTGGGGTCGTTCTCGCTCGTGTGGCCGTAGCCCTCGTAGGTCAGCAGCACCGCGTTGCCCAGCAAGCGCGCCACGCGGCGGGCGTTGGCGAATGGTGTCTGTGGGTCAAACCGGGTGCCGATCACGAGGATCGGGGTGTGAGTCGAGGCGTTCCACGGTCCGGTGTAGCGGTCGGCGCTTGCGACGGGCCAGGACGCGCACGGCGCCCATAGCCACCAGCCTTGCAGCGGGCCGGCGGTTCGGCTGATCCGCGTGAGCCGCCCGATGACCGTTGGCCATGCCTGCGGGCCTTGCCCGGGCGGCGGCTTGTCGGCGCACTGGAGCGGCACCGCCGACACCAGCGCCGACTGATAGCCAGGCCTTGCATGTTGAAAGTCCCTCGGCCGCGATCTGATCAGTCGCGGGCTGGGCGCGCCGATGCTGATCGTCGCCGACGGCGCCCCCGGCCTGATCAAAGCGATCGAGCAGTGCTGGCCCGCATCAGACCGCCAGCGCTGCTGCGTTCACCGAGCCCGGAACCTGTACGCGAAGCTGCCTGACCGCGAACGCGAACGCGTCAAGCACGCCTACTGGCAGGCACTGGATGACGCGATCTCAGAGACCGACGCCAAACGCCGGCTCCACGCCTTGGTCGACGAGCTCGACAAGTGCGGGTTCACCGCCGCCGCCCGCTGCCTCGCCGACGACCTCGACGCGCTCGTCGTGCACCTGCGCTACCCAGTCCGGCACCGCCGACGATGGCGATCAACGAACCTGCTCGAGCGCTCACTCGGCGAAGTCAAACGACGCACGAAAGTGATGGGCCGCTTCCCCGGCGAGACCAGCTGCCTCACCTTGGTCTGGGCCGTGCTCGACCTGCTGATCACCCACCAGACCAACGGCATCAACTTCAACGCGCTCGACCGCCAACGCCTCAAACGAGCGCGCTACCACGGCACCGAACAAACGACCCCCGGGGAGGTGACAGCCGCCTAGACTCAGCGATCACCGGGAACCGAATTTACAGCGCCAAAGAGACGCCACCGTGAGGACACGCTGTTGGTTTGCGACGGAAGCGGAAGCGGGCGATTCGTGGCTCGGTCGTCGACCAGGGTGGGCCTGGCTTCGCTGTCGGGTTTCGCCCGAAGGGGAAGTTCTGGCCGCGCTGCCGGTTCGGAAACGAAGGGGCAGCGTGTCTCCGGAAGGCCGAGGTCCGCCTGGAAGCACGTGCTCGGCTCGTGGCGTCGTTGGCAGCAGCAGCGCAGTCTCGCGCGGCGGCGCGGCGAGACTCACCTCGCGATGCCCGGCCGATGCCCAATGCGCGGATTCCGAGCGGAAAGGCCCCGGGCTTTGGAACGAGCCGCGCGCCTAGTGCGGCCAGACGGTCGTGTAGAGACCGCTGGTGTACGGCCACGCTGCCCCGTTACCTGTGTCTGTCGATCCGTCGAACAGGATCATCGCGTCGCCGTGCCCGTCGGTCGCTCCGAGGTATGCCGAGATGTGCCGAGTTGCGAGGACGGCGACCGAGGAGCGCTGAAGCTGACCATCGTGTCCAACGACCGCGTTGAGCGAGAGGTTCGGGTTGGCACGCCGATTGGCGTGGGACCAGGTGATCACGTACCAGCCGTTGATTGCGGGTGCCAAGAGCTGCTGGCCGGTGTTCCAGAAGCCGCCGTTGTCGAGCAGCGAGGTGCGGGCGCGCGCGGCTCCAGTCGCAGGCAGGAACGACGACGAGAACGAGTCTGATGAGGCGAGACCGGAGTTGAATACGACTACGGTGCCGCCTCGGCCTACCGGCTCGGCGATCGGCCAGTCACCCTTCGTCTGGATCGATCGCGTCGGTTGCAGGTTCGGGTCCCCGGCCGGAGTCATCGACGCTCGGATCCCGAGCGGCTTGTCGCAACCAGTACTCCAGTCGTTCTCGGCGGCGATCACGGTGGCGGTGCCGTTGGGGCTCATTGCAACGGCGGGATTGATGCACGCCGGCCTGGTTGTGCCGAGCCGGACCGTTTCCGGTGAGGCACAGTGCAACGCCGGCCTGCACAGGGCGACGATTAGCTGCGCCGGAATGAACCGGCCGGCGGTTGGCGAGGTTCCCGGGGGAGCCGCGAGATCGTTGTGGACCCAGGCGGCGATCAGGTCGCCGTGAGGATTGACCGACAGCTCTGTCGCTGCCGTGTCGCGAGGACCGGGATGGGCGATCCGTGCGATCTTCCCCATCCGGCCATTGGCCGAGAGCAGCCCGTACTCGAGAAACGGCGTGCCGTGCCCGTACCTGTCGAATACCAACGCGGCACGGCCGCCGGTAAGCGGGAACAGCGCCAGTGGCACCGCGTCGCGGACGAGCCGTCTGTTCGAGACAACGACCTTTCCCGCACAGACAACACCCAAGCGAAGGGATGTCGACGGCCCTTGCCACACCACATAGCCAACGTCCGGCGTCGAGAGCGTCACGTGCAGGCTCAGCAATGACCCCGACGGTCCGGCAGCCAGCACCGCCGACCGGAGAAAACCGCCGAGCAAGCTGCCGTCGGCGACCGCCACCTCCTGGGTGGAGGACTTGGCTCGCGCCACGCTCGCTCTGGACCAGCGCACGCTAGATCGGAGTGGTCCGCCGGCGACAATCATGGGAGGTGGGCCCTGCACCCACCCAGCCAGGACCGAGCCAGCCGTCGTTGCCGCAAGACCGAGCGATCCGCTCGCTGTGCCAGCCGGTACAAGCGGGGCCGATGTGCTCCACTTCCGATGTGCCGTCCCAGACGTCCCCACGGCCGAGCGACCCAACCGAGTCATCGGTGATCCAGCCGCGCACTGGGGACGCGCGATCAAACCCGCGACACGACCTCCAGCGCCGGCTGCCGTAATCGACCCACCTGGAAGCTGCGCCGCTGCCGCGGATCCCGCAACCAGCAAACCACCCGCTATCAGCGCCGCTCTCCACATTCTCGCTAACACTACGCCGAACCCGACCGGACGCCACAGCACCCGACGGGATTGCGGAGCGCCAACCCGCGCGTGGCCGGCCGCCTCTTCATTCACCTCAGCACGCGGACCTCAGCGACGTGGCCGAGGATCGGCGCTGAGCGCAGAAGGCGAGCTTGGCCGCTGCCGCTTGGATCGAGCAGCAGTTGCGCGGCTCGTGATGGTCTGACCCGTCGAGACGCCTCCTTTCGAGCGACGATGGCGGTCAACCTTCACTGTCCGAAGGGAGGACGTAATGCATTCAGTACCGCTGCTGGATTGCGCGGGTCGCCAGCGATCGCCCGCGACGATGTCTGGCTTTCATCGGGGCCGCCCGCCGCGGAATAAGGGCCTTCGCTATCCGCCGGATCCGCCGACCGTTGAGGAGATCATCGCGGTGATGCGCGCCGCTGGCGATCGCCCCGACGGGCTACGTCTGCGCGGGGTGATCATCGTGCTGTGGCGTGCAGGGCTGCGGATCAGCGAAGCGCTCGCCCTCCAGGAGAGCGATCTCGATCAAACACGCGGCGCTGCGCTGGTGCGCCGTGGCAAGGGCGGCAAGCGGCGCGAGGTGGGAATGGACCGCTGGGCGTGGGATCAGCTCGAGCCGTGGCTTCGAGTCCGCGCCGGGCTGCCGGTCGGCGCGCTGTTCTGCGTGCTCGCGGACCGACCCGCGGTCGGTCCTGCTCGCCCACCGGGATCCGGGCGCAGTTACGCAACGTCGCCCTCGCGGCCGGGGTGCGGCGCCGGTTTCGCGCCGCACCAGCTCCGTCACGCGCACGCCGTCGAGATGTCCCGAGACGGTGTGCCGCTAGTAGTCATACAGCGCCAGCTCGGCCACGCCGACCTCGGGATCAACTCCGCCTACCTGCGTGGGATCGACAACACAGAAATCATCCATGCCGTCCACGAACGGCCGGCACCGATGATCCCGGCCACCACCAGACTCAGCCTGACTCCCTGACTCCTGCCGGTGCGTCGCGGCCGAAGTCAGCGCCAAGCGAACCCATCACCGTACCGACCCTCAAACTGGCGCCGGCGCGGCTGCGGTCGCGACAGCCCGGCTTCCGCGCGAAGTCGACCACGCTTGAACATCCATCGACTCGCTGCCAAAAAGCAGGCGTCCAACCGCGTCAGATCCGGGCAATCCGGACGACCCCTGTCGATCAACGCAGAAGGCGACCGTCGCCGTCTTCGGGGTGTCGTCACTCAGCGGAATGCGCCCATGGGCCACGACGCGTGCCGACTGCTCGATCCGATTAGCAAGCAGTCACGGCAATCATCAAACCCGAGAAGGAGCCTGCGTCCGAGACATTTGTCGAACGCAGGCTCGATGAGGTCTCCGGAATTAGCCGGCGTACACCCGGTTGGCAACAGCCGGATCGCCAAGCGAGTCGAAGGCGATGAGCTTGCCGTCCCCGTCGTAGGTCAGAACGTCGGCATCCTCGGCCGTCTCACCGTCGAGGTGGACCGTGGTGAGCACAATCACCTTGTTTCCATCCGCCACGAAGTCGTGAGGTTCGGTCCGGAACTCCTTGCTTGCGAACTTCGCCCACAGCTCGCCCACCGCCTGCCGTCCGTTGTACGTCCCGGTCAGCGCGTTGTCGCCCCGAACCGTCCACGCGATCGAATCGTCGATATTAGCCATCGCACCCTCGGCATCGCCGCGACTAAATGCGGCATAGGCGGTCATCGCTGTCTGCTTATTCTCCTGGGCACCCATAGGTTGCCCCTTTCTGTGGAGGGAACTGCGAACTTCCGACTCTACACACGCCGCGCTGCGCAAAATCAACCCGGCCGAGCCCCTTTCCCTTCGGTTCCTAAAAGCGACACCGAGACCGTCATTGGGCGGGCGAGCGCTTCGTCGCCATCCCGGTAGCGCGGCTCGCGGGCTGGGGATTGGCGCATGACCCTTTGTGCGAGTTCGTGCCGATGGCTTGGTCGCTGTCGTCGATGCGGCCCAGCCGCATGGCACGGGGTGACCAAGGACAGCCGATTGCGTGGGACACTGTTGTCGGCCTGGAGACAGAGCCGCCCGAGCGTGGCGTGCCTAACATCCGCTCCAGGGAAGCTCCAAATCCCGCGTATGTACCTGGGGCGAACGCCGAGAGGGTCAGCAACACTCCCGCTGTAATCGGCCTGATGGGAAGATTGGAGCGCGTCAATGACGAAACGACTTTCACGATTGGGTCAGGTGGGGATCATTGCGTTGGTCGTTGTGCCCGCGGTCGTGGTGCCCTTGGGTCTGAGCGGCGGGCGCATCGTGGTCTGGATGTCCGAATGACCCATCCAGGCCTGCACGGCCGGGACCTCGGCCCGGCGCACAGCGAGAGTCCCGAATGTGTGACGCAGGTCGTGGAACCGCAGTCGACGTAGTCCCGCGCGCGCGAGGGAGGCCTTGTAGCGATCGCGCAACGAGCTCGCGTCCATGAAGCGACCGAACTCGTTCGGGAACACGAGCTCGTCGTCGCCGATGAACTCGTCTCGCTCCGAGAGCCGCGCCAGCGCCCCGGCGACGTCGGGCACCATCGGGACAGAGCGGACCTTGCCACTCTTCGGCGTCCCAATGCCACCGTGAATGTTGTAGCTCCGGCGCACGCGGATCGCGTCGCCGGCGAAGTCGACATCGCGCCACTGGAGCGCGAGGAGCTCCCCCATTCGCAACCCGGTGAACGCAGCCGTCAGGAAGACCGCCGCGTCTTGGTCTGAGCCTGCGGCGCGGACGAGTGCCCAGATCTCCTCGGGCGAGAACGCCTCCAGGTCGTCCGACACGCGCTGCCGGGGACGCTCGACGTCGGCGGCCGGATTTCGCGGCAGACCCCACACCTTCATCGCCCGCTTGAAGATCCCAAGCAGGATCACGAGGTACTTCGCGACGCTGCGATTCGACAACGCCAGCGTGCCCTTCCATCGCTCGAGCATCTCAGGCGTGACGTCCTCGATCATGTGATGGCCGAGGTCACGAATGATGCGATCGGACGCGTGGCGATACTCGGTCAGCGTCGACACCTTGACAGCGCGTTCGTGCTCGCAGTAGCGCAACCACTCGGCGGCGGCGTCCGAGAGCGTGACCCCGGTACGCACCATGCCGGGCAGCGTCCCGCGGCGGGCCTCGTCCAAGACCCCTCGCAGCCAGTCATCAGCGGTGCGCTTTGTGAAGTAGCCGGCGGCGGGCCGGCCGCGTTGGGCCCAGGCCGGTCCGATCTTCTTCTGGACCTGCCGGCCGGACGGCAGCCGGTACTTGGCATACCAGACCGGACCACGCTGGCCCTCCCGCCTGAACACGTTTCCCGTCGCAGGCACGTCCAATGACTACCCGATTCTCGGGACAAATTGGGGACAAAGTTTCGTTTGCGCCCCACCGCGCGGCTCGCCGAGCGCCATCAAAAACCGCTGATTCCCACCCACGACGCGGCGAAGGAATCGAACCTTCCAAGCCGGGGGCTGCCCGGCCCTGCCAGTTTTGAAGACTGGATGGGCCACCAGGCCCGTGCCGCGCCGGCAGGGATGCTATGCGCCCGGGTCGGGGCGGCGCCGGGGCGTCAGTTGCCCACGCCCGAGAGCCCGTGCTCGAGCACGCCCTTGACGCTCGCGTCGAGGGCGTTGAGGCGATAGAGCGCGACGGCCTCGGGCGAGCCGAACCGGCCGCCGGGGGCGGATCCGGGGCCGTGGTGGCAGAGGACGCAGTGCAGCAGCGCGAGGCGGCGCTCCTCGTCGAGACCGCGGGCGCGCTCGTCGAGCATGCGCTGGCCGATCAGCAGGTGGCCGAGCAGACGGCCCTCGTCGGTGACCCCGATCTCCGCCCCGTAGCTGAACTCGCGCGTCCGTCCGATGTCGTGCACCAGGGCCGCGGTCAGCAGCAGGTCCGGGTTCAATCGCGGGTGCAGCTGGCACGCCTCGTGTGCGAGCGTCGCGACCGCAACCGTGTGCTCGAGCAGGCCGCCCAGGTACGCGTGGTGCCCTGACCGGGTGGCCGGCGCGCGGCGGAACGCCTGACGGAACAGGCGGTCGGCGAGGAGCGAATCGAGCAGCTCGCGGTAGGCGCGGTCGTAGACCTCGGCGGCCATGTGCTCGAGGAAGCCGTCGAGCTCGTCCACATCCCGGTAGGCAGTGGGGAGAAAGGACGCCGGGTCGACCTCGGCGCCGGCGCGCGCGACGTCGCTGACCTCGACCACGAGCTCGTCGCGGAAGCGCTCGACGCGACCGACAATGCGGACGAGGTCCCCGCGCTCGAAGCGCCCGGCGAGCACGTCGGCATCGCGGAACGCGCGGGCCGGGATCGTGCCGCTGCGGTCGCGTAGCTCGAGCGCCAGATAGGCGCCACCGGTGCGGGTGTTCAGCCGGTCCTTGCGGACGCATGCGAACACGCCGTCGACCTCGGAACCCGCCCTCAGCGTGCTAACCAGATGACCAGCGCTCACACGCCCATGATGTACGGTGAACCGGATGCAGCCGCTGCAGTGGGAACACCGACCGGATGGTCTACGGGCCCCGGCGGTCGTGTGCGCGTTCAAGGGCTGGAACGACGCGGCGGACGCCGCGTCGTCGGCCGCGACGTTCGTGGGCACCGCCCTGAACGCCCGTCGCTTCGCCACGATCGACCCAGAGGAGTTCTACGACTACCAGGCGACACGGCCGCTGATCCGGCTTGTCGAGGGTCAGACGCGCGAGATCGTGTGGCCGGCCGTCGAGCTGTTCGAGGCCCGCATCCCACGCGCTCCGCGCGACCTGATCGTGATCACCGGCAGCGAGCCCTCGTTCCGCTGGCGCACCTTCTCGAAGCTGATCGTCGAGCTCGTGGAGGCGCTCGGCGCGCAGCTCGTGGTGACGCTCGGCTCGCTGCTCGCCGACGTTCCCCACACGCGAGCGATCTCGGTCACCGGGCTCGCCTCGGATCCGGCCCTGATCGCGCGGCTCGGCCTCACCTCGTCCTCGTACGAGGGCCCCACCGGAATCGTCGGCATCCTCCATGCCTCCTGCCAGGAGGCCGGCCTCCCGTCTGCCAGCCTTTGGGCCGCCGTCCCCCACTACATCGCCGCGACGCCCAACCCGAAGGCAGCGCTCGCTCTCGTCCGCAAGCTCGAGGGCCTGGTCGGGATCGCCGTCGACGCGAGCGAGCTCGAGTCCGCCGCCGGCGATTATGAGCGCCAGGTCAACATCGCGGTCCAGAGCGACCCTGACGTTCAGGCGTTCGTCGAGCGACTCGAGCAGGCGGCAGGGACCGACGCCGACGAGGACCCCGGCCCGCTCCCCTCCGGAGAGACGATCGCACGCGACCTGCAGCGCTTCCTGCGCCAGCGCGGCCCGGACGACCCACCCGGGCGACCTTAGGCCCTACCGCTCGGCGGCCGGGCACACGAGCCGGTAGTCGCAGATCGAGCAGGCCGCCACCGAAGGCGTCGGCTCGAAGCCCTGCGAGAGGATGCCCTCGGCGACCTCGAGTGCGACCTCGCGGATCCAGTCGCTGCGGTCGCCGTCGTCGAGCGGCACGCTGACCTTTTGGTCATCGAGCAGGTAGTAGTAGGCCTGTTGCGAGGCGTCGAGGCTCCACGCCTCGCGCGCCCCGACCGCGTACAGCGACAGCTGGACATCGTCGAGCAGCTGGGTCGAGGTCTTGGGTCGGCCGGTCTTGTAATCGATCAGCTCGTAGGAGCCGCCGGGCAGGCGGTCGACGCGGTCGACCCGGCCGCGGAGCAGGTGAGGCCCGAGGCGGAACGTGAACGCCCGCTCAAACCACATCGGTTCCGCCTCCGAGGACTGAAAGCGCTCGTGGTAGCGGGTCAGCGCACTCGCGGCCTTGCCCCGCAGCTGGCGCTCCTCCTCAGAGTCGCCGAAGCCGCCGCGGCGCCAGCCGGCGTCGAGCAACCCGAGCAGCTCGGGAAGGGAGGCGCCGGCATCCTCGCGCCCGTGGAAGCGCTCCAGCACCTGGTGGAGCAGGATCCCGAAGCGCTGGTGGATTGTCGGCTCCTGGGGGATCCGGAACACACGCGCGAACTTGTACTTGAGCGGACACGTCCGGTAGGTGTCGATGTCCGAGGCCGACAGCACAACGCCGTCGCCGCGCTTGGGCAGGAACGGCGCGAGCGAGGGCTCGTCGCGGGCGGCGATCGCCTGGGTGCGGCGCCGGGTGTCGCGATCGGCGTCGAGCAGATAGTCGTCGAGCACGGACGAGGTGAAGATCTCGCGCTGCTCGGAGGTCACGGCCTGGAGGATCCGCGCGTTCACGTCGCGCAGGCCCTCGGGCACGCTCTGCCCCTCGGGCCGCGCGATCAGCGCCGCAACCTTGAGCAGCTCGAGATAGCGGACGACCGCGTGCGTGACGTCGAGGTCCGTGTCGAAGCGCAGCTCTCCGAGACGGCCGCCGGCGCGCATGGTCGACTCGAGCAGCTCGTCGCGCAGCAGGCGGTAGGTCGAGTGCAGCGTCTCCGCCGGGCCGAACAGCTCCTCGTCGCGATCCTCCCACGAAGCGCCGAGCCCCTCGCGGACCTCCTCGGCCAGCGGCGCAGGCGTCCGGCGCGCACCGCGGTCGCTGGCGGCGGGGAAGCACAACACGGCGCGCGTGCGCGCTCGCGTGAGCCCCGCATACAGGGCCTTGCGGAACATCGCGCGCGCGTTCTCCTCGTCGTCCGGCGGCAGAGGCTCGTGCAGAAGCGCATCTGGAATGCGCTCGGGAGCGGGGACGCCGGCGCCCGCCTGCAGGCCGACGACGTACACATGCTCGGCCTCGAGGCCCCCGGCCGCGACAAGCGTCAGCACCTGCACCGCCCCGGCGCGCGTCAGCGACGGCTCCTCCTCCTCGCGCAGACCGAAGTCGGCCACGGCCGCCACCTGGCGCGCGAACTCGCGAGGCGTCGCCTGGGGCGCGCGGTTGACGTACGCGGCCGCGATCTCGCCGAAGCGCGCGAGCGCGCGCAGCCGCTCGACCACGTCGGCCTGGGCCGCGAACAGCTGCTGGCGCCGCAGCCCGAGCCGTTCGATCAAGCGGTGGACGTAGAGGTCGGGGCGGGTGGTGTCGATCGCCGCGATCCCTGAGCGGTACAGCTTCAGGAACACGCGAATTCGCTCGCGGGCCTCCGGAGGCACCTGGGGCGACTCGGTCGCGGCGGCCAGCGCGGCGACCATGTCGAGCTTGCGGCGCCGCGCGATCTGCGTACAGCGCGCGATATCCACCGAGCGCAGCTCGATCGGGGGCCGCGCCAGGGCGCGCACAACCGCTCCGGCGTCGGAGGGATCGGCGAGCAGCCGCAGCCAGGCGAGCACGTCGCGGATCTCCGCCCGCTGGAAGAAGGCCGCGTCGCCGATCACCCGGTGCGGCACCGCGCGCTCCTCGAGCGCGACAGCCACGGCCTGTCCCTCGCGCGCGATCGACGGAACCAGCACCGCGACCGAACCCGCATCGACCCGGTCGCGCGAGATCAGCCGCTCGACGTCGGCGGCCACCGACTGGGCCTGGGCGCGGTCGTTGGCGCAGCGCCAGAACTCCACCTCACCGCCTGCCACGCCCGTGACGTTGACCGCGGCGCCGAGCGCGAGGCCACCGGCCGTGAGCAGGCGCTCGGCACAGCGCAGGCTGCGCTCGAGCACGATCACCTCGGCGCCCTCGGCCAGGCTCTCGACCCGCTCGGTTCCGGCGCCGCGGAAGCGGCGAAGCGCCTGAGCCGGGTCGCCGGCGGCGGTCAGGCCGTCGCCTCCGAGGCCCATCGCGAGCCGGGCGGCGCCCAGGCTCAGCTCCTGCGCGTCGTCGACCAGAACGCGCTCGAACTGGCGCGAGCGGTCGGACCCGACGCGGAGCGCAGCGGTCAGCAGGTCGCCCGCGTCGCCGGCGCCCGCATCGGCAAGCATCCGCTCGTGCGTGCGGTAAACCTCGGCGAACTCTCGCTCCGTCGGATCGGCGATCCCGGAGGCCCACTGCGCGTACTGCTCGACGCCGATCAGCTCGGCCTTGAGGCGATCGATCCTGCGCACGAAGGCGCCGAGCAGCGCGTTGACGTTGCCGCCGAAGTCGTGGTGCTGGAGCGAGAGCTCGTCGATTCGATCGAGCAGCATCGCGAGCCGGTCGTCGGGGCCGAGCATGGACCCGAGCGGGTCCTCGCCCGCATCGTTCAGCACTGTGGCCGCGAGCTCCACTGGCGTCAGGACGAACAGCTGCTCGTAGCCACGCTCGAGCGTCTGCTCCAGCTCCTCGCGCATCGCATCGGCACGGGCGGCCGTCGGGGTCAGGAGCGCGATCCGCTCCGGTGAGCACCCCTCCTCGACAAGCCAGCGAAAGCGCTCCTTGAGCACGCGCGTCTTACCGGTACCCGCCGGGCCGAGGACGAGCAGGCGACCACCTCGATGGGTGACAGCCTGGCGTTGAGCGGGAAGTAGAGCATCAAGCATGAGCGCCACGTCTGACAGCATAGGTTCCGCGATGACCTCAACTCGATCGGCACTCGAAGCTGACTGGCTCGGCGCCTGCCGCCGTGCGGTGGAGGGTGTGCGGGCGGTGCTCGCAGACGCGCCGAGCACGAACGAGCGAGCGGTGGAGACCGGCTCGCGTGGCAGCGGTGGAGACCGGACGCTGGTGATCGACGCCTCCGCCGAGTCGGTCGTCCTGGCCGAGCTCCAGAAGCTCAACGACGAGGGCTTCCGCTTCTCCGCCCTGTCCGAGGAGCGGGGCGAGATCGACTACGGCGATCCGTCGATCCGCGTGATCATCGACCCGATCGACGGATCGCTCAACGCCAAGCGCGGGATCCCCAGCCACGCCGTGTCGGTCGGAGTCGCGGCGGGCGAGACGATGGCCGACGTCGAATTTGGGTTCGTCTACGACTTCGGCACGCGTGAGGAATGGTGGGCGCGCCGCGGCGAGGGCGCCTACCTGAACGGCGAGCGGCTCGACCCCACGCTGGGCGAGCGCCGCAGCCGCGACGGCCGGCTCGAGGTGCTCGGAATCGAGGCGGCCGACCCGCGCTGGGTGGCGGCCTCGATCACCCCGCTGTTGAGCAGCGCCTACCGGTTGCGGACGCTTGGAACGATCGCCCTGTGTCTGTGCCAGGTCGCGGCGGGGCGGTTCGACGGAATGGTGACCCTGCGCAAGTGCCGTGGGGTCGATGCCGCAGCCGGCCAGCTGATCGTACGAGAGGCCGGGGGCCTGATCAGCTTTCCGGGCCTCGGCGGTCCGCTCGCGGCCCCGCTCGACGCGCAGCCGACCGCACCCGTGATCGCGGCGCGCACACCCGAGACCCTCACCGAGCTCGAGAGGATCCCGACGTGATCGACTGGATCCTGGCCGAGAAGATCGCCGGCTACATCGCCGGGACGGGAAACGGCCACCTCCCCAAGGCCAACCTGAGCGCACTGGCAGTCGAGTCCGAGGCGCGGGTGATCGCGTACACGGGACTGACGCCCGCTCGCCCGCTCCCGGAGCCCGAGGGCATCAGCCGGCGCGAGTGGATCTCCTCGAACGTCGGCGCGATGCGAGTCCTGCTCGACCCAGTCCTCGAGCGCGCGGGCGAGGGCATGGGCCCGCTCAAGCCGGCGATGCAGATCGGGATCGGGTTTGCGCTCTCGACCGAGGTGGGCGTCGTGCTCGGCTACCTCGCGCAGCGAGTGCTCGGCCAGTACGAGCTCGTCCTCCTCGACGAGGCCGTCGACGATCGCCCGCCCCGGCTTCTGTTCGTGCTGCCCAACCTCGGCCAGGCGGTGGAGGCGTTCGGGGCCGAGGAGGACGAGTTCATGACCTGGGTGGCCCTGCACGAGGTCACGCACGCGGTCCAGTTCGCCGGGGTCCCGTGGCTGCACGGGCACCTGGCGGGGCTCGTGAAGGAGCTGCTCAAGAGCGCTGAGGTGCGCATCGAATCGCCGCGCAAGCTGCGGATGCCGAGCGGCGACGAGTTCAAGCGCATCGCTGGCGCGCTGCGCCACGGGGACCTGATCTCGCTGGTGACCAACGACGCCGAGCGGGCGACACTCGACCGCGTGCAGGCGGTGATGGCGGTGATCGAGGGCCACGCCGAGCACGTGATGGACGCGGTTGCGCCCGACCTGCTTCCCTCGCTGCCGAAGCTGCGCGAGGCGCTCGACCGCCGGCGCAAGTCCCAGTCGGCGATGTCCCGCCTCGTGGGCAAGCTGCTCGGGCTCGACATGAAGCTGCGCCAGTACGAGCGCGGCAAGTACTTCTGCGACGAGGTCGTCAAGGCTGGCGGGACGGAGGCGCTGGGCCATGTGTTCTCGAGCCCCGAGGCACTGCCGACACTGGAGGAGCTCGAGCAGCCGAGCGCCTGGATCGCCCGCACCGGACGCGCCGCCGCTTAGTCGTTCGCGCGGTCGAGCGCGTACAGGCGCCACTCGTCCGGGACGCCGCGGAGCGCGTGCAGGCCGCGGTCCTCGAACTCAAGCCCTGATCCGACCACCAGGTCCTTGACCGTGCTCGAGGCGAGCACCTCGCCCGCCTCGGCGCACCTCATCACACGGGCGCCGATGTGGACCGCTATCCCGGCCACGTCGTCCCCGACGAGCTCACACTCACCCGTGTGCAGACCGGCCCTGAGCCGAAGGCCGAGCTGCTCCACCTCCTCCACGATCTCGGCCGCACAGCGGACCGCACGGGCGGGGCCGTCGAACGTGGCCAGGAAGCCGTCACCGATCGTCTTGACCTCGGTCCCGCGCCAGCGCTCGAGCTCGTGGCGAACAATCGTGTGGTGCTCGGAGAGCAGGTCACGCCACCGCCCGTCCCCGATCCTCGACGCGTGCTCCGTGGAGCCGACGATGTCGGTGAACATCACGGTCGCCAGCACCCTGTCGATCTCGCTTGCCGGCCGCCGGCCGGTGAGGAACTCCTCCACGTCGTCGATTGCCGGCGCCTCGGTCCAGCCGTAGGTGTCCTGGCCGGGGTACTCGATGAACCGCGCACCCGGGATCAGCTGTGCCACCTCGCGGCCGACCTCGACGGGGATGTACTGGTCGTTGGTCTGATGGGTGACCAGGGTCGGCACGCGGATCGTCGGCAGCACGGCGGTGAGGTCGGTCTCGCCCAGCATCTCGATCAGCCTGCGCGCCATCCCGGGGCTGACGGCGGCGCGCTGCATCCGCCCCCACCACTCCTCGAAGGCGCGGTTGCCGATCTGGCTCGGGGCGAAGATCGAGATCAGCGTGCCGTCGCCCCAGTTGTGCTCGATCGCGTCGAGGAACACTTCCTTCAGCTCGGGCCGGGTCGCCGTGGTGCCCTTGGGCGCCACCGAGGAGAGCACAAGCGACGTCACCCGATCCGGGTAGGTGGCGGCGAACAGAGCTGAGAGTCCGAGGTCGCCGGCGCCCCACATCGCTGTGCGGTCGAGCTCGACCGCGTCGAGGACGGCGCACAGATCATCCATCTGGAGCTCGAGCGTGGGCGGCTCGGAGACCGGGTCAGAGAGCCCCGTGCCGCGCCGGTCGAACATCACCACACGGGCGAACGATCCGAGACGCTCGAAACAGTGGGCGGTGTTCGGCTCCTCCCACATCACCTCCAGGTGCGAGGCCGGTCCGTTGATCAGAACAAGGTCGACCGGGCCCTCGCCGTACACCTGGTAGGCGATGCTCGCATCGCCGCTGTGGGCATAACGGGTACGGGGTCTGGTCACGGAGCCTGCCTGAAATGTAACGAAGACGAGCGCCCGGGTTACAAACATGTGTTCGGCTATTCTGGATGTCGGACTCCGGCTTATTTCTCAAGAAATCGAGTTCTACAGGGAGCACGAGACTCAATGGCTACCAGCAGCAGCAGATCGGCGGCCCGCAAGACCGCCACGACTCGAAAGAGCACCACCACCCGAAAGAGCGCCGCGGCCCGTAGGCCGGCGGCCACCACCACCTCGACGCAGCCGAAGACGGCCGTCGACCAGGCTCAGGTCATCGCCGAGCGCGTTGTGCTCGTCCCGGTCGGCGCGAGCCTTCTCGCTCGCGACAACCTCGTTTCGACCGTCAAGGGCCTCGCGACCAAGTACCGCACGCGGACCGGCGTCGAGCGCGAGCTCAAGCGCTACGAGCGGCGCGGCGTAACCGCCCGCAACCGCTTCGAGCGTCAGGTGCGCAAGACGCGCACGCGCGTCGAGCGCGAGCTGCGCCAGCGCCGCAGCCGTGTCGAGCGCACAGTCCGTCAGAACCGCCGGCGCTTCGAGCGCGAGGTTCGGTCGGCACGGCGTGACCTCGAGAAGCAGTCCAAGACCGTCGGCGCGCGCTTTGAGAAGCTCGTGTCCGAGGCGCAGGACCGCATCGGCTCCGCCGTCTGAGGCAACTTCCCCCGCCCCGCGCCGAGGAGAGCGCGAGACCGCGGGACAGGTTCGCCGGCCTCATAACCTCGCCGGCGAATGCAGCACCCTCTCCTCCCTCAACCGCCGGGGCGCCACGCAAGTGGCGCCCCGTCGGCCTTTAAGACCGGGTCATGCCCGAAATCAGGGTATGACCCTGATGCAAACGTCGTTCACTGTTGAGATAGTCGCTGCATGCTCGTGCGGGTGCCGTGGCGCAGGGCGATCGCCACGCTGGTAATGCTGGGTCTCGGAGGGGGCTGCTCGCTGCTCGCTGCGAACGCCGGGGCCGACTCGAGCTCGACCCCAGCGGTGCAGCTGCATCTCGACACGCTCCAGAACACGAGCACGTCAGGGGACGGCACCACGCCGACGGGGACCACGCCGGACTCTTCTCCGAACCACCTCGACGCCACCGCGAGCGCCACGCCCATCACCGGCGGCCGCTTCCAGGGCGCGCTGGACATGAGCTACAGCGACAACGGTGTCACCGTCCCGGACAACACGGCGCTGCGGCCCACGGCGGGGGTGACCGTGATGGGGTGGGTGCGGGATTCAGTCAATCCTGGCGCCGACCGGATGATCCTCGGCAAGGCGTTCGCCGACGGATGTAAGCGGCTCGCCTACGGCCTCATCACCGGCCCGACCGGCGGGCTCGAGTTCGACACGACGACCTTCAACGACGGGGACCAGGAGAATGCCACGCCCGAGTCCTAGCCCTCGGCTTTGTGGGACGGGCACTGGCACGCGATCGCCGGGACCTACGACGGCAACACGATGCAGTTGTGGATAGACGGCACGCTGGCCGAGAGCCAGGTCGTGGGTCACCCGCTCGACTACAACATCAGCTCCGCCGGATACCCGGATGACACAGGCCTGTACGCCGGCCTGCCCACGCCCCCCCCGACCTGCGATTACTCCAACTACCGGTACGGGGGCCAGATCGACGAGATCCGGGTCTACAACCGGCCCCTGAGCCAGACCGAGTTGCAGTACCTCCAGAGCGCGACCGCCACCACGCCGCCGAACCTGCCGCCGCCAACCACCACGACGACCACGACCACGACGACGCCGCCACCGTCCAAGCCCTCGGCCGCATTCCTGCCCGTCCGTCAGATAGCCCTGCCGGGGGCGACGGGATTCAGTGGTTTGCTCTCGCGGCCGTCGCTGGGCGGAAGTATCACCGACTATCACTGGACGATCGCGAACATTGCGACGCCCACCGTGGACACCGACTGTGGCACCAGCCCCGTCCTGGGGCATCCGTTCCCCGCAAACGGCGTCTACAAGGTAACGCTCATCGTGACCGACACGTTCGGGCGCCGTGCCTCGGCCACCGCTCCGGTGACGATCACCGGTCGCACACTGCTCAACGCGGTTAATGATCCTCGGACGTTCGACTGCGAGAACCCGGCCAAGGGCGAGCAGCCGAACCGCGCCGACTGCATCAAGACGTACGGCTTCGGGATCCTGGACGTCAACAGCCGTGGCAAGCTCGACGACTGCTTCGTGGTGACCCAGAGCAGACCCGAGTCCGACCGCCAAGATGCTGGACCAGGGGACGATCGGCGGGCCGGTGGCGGTCAACGGGCTGTACGTCCCGATACCGGAGAGCGTCAAGACGAACTACGACTCCAACGGGAACGTCTCGGTCCACGGGGCGGACCTGTTCTCCGTGCGTGTCGGGACGTTTCTGACCGAGAAGTTCCCCTTGCAGTTCACGGTCAAGCCCAACTCACAGGGCGTCTTCCACCTGGTCAAGATCGATCCCGCGGTTGACACCCCCAAGTTCCTCGGCTCGCTGCCGATCAGCGGCTCGTTCTCGATCGACCTGACCTACCACGAGAGCCACGTCACGGTCGGTATGGGACTGCCTTCGCCGTTCTCGTTCGGCACCAAGCGTGACGCGTCAGGCACCGTCACGCTGATCTCTGACAACGTCAACGGACTGCACTACGACGGCCTCGGGCTGTCGGTGCCCGATCTCTGGCTCGGGCCGCTGTTCGTCTCGAACCTGTCGTTCTCGTATACCAAGAGCGACGACTCGTGGGACGGCACGGCCAAGGTCCTGCTGCCGGGCAGTCAGGTCGCCATCGACGCATCAGGCCCGCCGACGCAGCCGCCCGATTTCGGAATCCATATTCGCAAGGGTCGCTTCTTCGGCGCCGGCTTCGGGATCGACTTCACCCCGCCGGGCCAGCCCGACCTGTTCCCGCCGTTCCACACCGTGCTGCTCAATTCGATCGGCGCCTCGGTCGGCCTGAATCCGTTCCGGCTGACGGGCCAGATCGTGATCAGCGCGGCCAACCTCGTGGACGAGAGCGGCGTCCTGTTTGCCGCTTTCGCGAGCGCCGACGACAAGTACACGTTGCCGGAGAACGTCGATCCCGAGCTGGCAGCGCTGGCCGGCCGCACGTTCGACCGCTTCACGCTGGCGATCGGGGGAACGGCCGCGCTCAAGGTGCCGCTCATCAGCGGATTCGACGTGCCGCTCCTCAACGCCTACGGGCTGTACGAGTACCCGGACTACTTCGAGTTCGCCGGCGGCTTCAAGTTCGGGATCGCCTTCGTGTCCCTGACCGGCAACGTGTCCGGCTTCGTATACCCGTCGAGCGGTAAGTTCAACGCCCAGGCCGGGGTGCAGGGCTGCCTGCGCAACATCAAGATCGACGTCAAGCTCTTCTCGATCAAGCTGAGCCCGTGCCTGAACGTCTCCGCTGTCGTATCGACCAAGGGCATCGGCTTCTGCACCGTGATTCCGGTCCCGACACCGGTCGGCACGATCCCGGTCGAGGCCGGCATCGGCTACCACTGGGGCGACAAGACCCCTGACTTCATGGTGTTCAGCTGCGACACTAAGCCCTACGCCGAGGTGTCCCCGCTGGCTGCCCGCGCCGCCGCCAACAGCTATTCGGTGAGGCTCCCCGCGGGGTTACCATCGGCGATGTTCCGCGTCCGCGGGGCGGGCGCCGCACCCCAGCTGAGCGTGACCGACCCGCACGGCCACAACATCACCGGTAGCACCAACGCGCTCGTTCTCCAGGGCACCGACCCGACCACCACTCTGGTCGGCATTCGCCACCCGCTCGCCGGCCGGTGGACGATCACCGCCGCCCCCGGTTCGGCTCCGATCACCGACGTGGCCGTCGCCCAGGGCCTTCCCGCGCTCAAGGTCAAAGGCCAGGTGACCGGTGGCGGCTCGCGTCGCGTGCTCCACTACCGGATCTCTGCGCTCGATGGCCGCCGGGTCAGCTTCGTCGAGCGCGGGCGCGGGATCGCCCGGGTGATCGGCGTCGCGCGGCGGGCGGTCGGCAGGATCACCTTCTCACCGCAGCCCGGCGCACCCAAGCGCTCGATCGTGGCCCTGGTCGAGGGGATCAACGGCCCCGGGCGCCAGATTGCCGTCGCCACCTTCCGCGGACCACGGGTGAGCGCCCCGGCCCGACCGAGCAAGCTCCGCGTCCGCCGCAGCCACGGCAAGATCTCCATCAGCTGGCGACGGGTGCCCGGAGCCGCTCGCTACGAGGTGCTGCTCAACCTCTCCGACCACACGCAGTTGTTCCGGATCGTGCGCCGGGCGCACATCGTGCTCGCCGATCCGTTCCCCAGCAAGCGCGGCACCGTTCTCGTCGACGCGCTCAGTGCATTCAACAGCCGCGGCCCCGGCCGCACGGCCCGCTTCGCCGCTGTGCGGGCGAAACGACACAAGTAAGCCGGGCGCGCATGCGGGCGGATGCGTGCCCGGCCTACAATGGACCCATGCCCACTCGTGAACAAGTAATCGACTCCCTGCGTTCCGTCATCGACCCCGAGCTCCGCCGTGACATCGTCGAGCTCGAGATGGTGCGCTCGGTCGAGATCCACGAGAACGGCGTCGTGGACGTGAAGGTCTCGCTGACGACGCCCGGCTGCCCGATCCGCAGCCACTTCGAGACCGGTGTGGCGCAGGCCGTGCGCAAGCTCGACGGTATCGTCGGGGTCAACGTCACCTTCGACGTGCTCAGCGACAACGAGAAGACGGCGCTCGGCCGCAAGCTCGGGCGCGGACAGTTGCCCGAGGGTGCGCTGGCCCAGGTCCGCAACGTGATCTGCATCGGCTCGGGCAAGGGCGGCGTCGGCAAGTCGAGCGTGACCGCCAACATCGCCGCCGCGCTCGCCGCCGAGGGCAAGCAGGTCGGAGTCCTCGACGCTGACGTCTGGGGCTACTCCCAGCCACGGATGCTCGGCCTTGGCGCGGAGCGCCCGCGCGTGAACGCCGAGCGCAAGCTGATCCCGCTCACGGCCCACGACGGCATCAAGGTGATGTCGATCGGGTTCTTCGTGGAGCAGGACGCGGCGATCGTGTGGCGCGGCCCGATGCTGCACAAGGCGCTTCAGCAGTTCCTCGAGGACGTCGAGTGGGGCGAGCTCGACTACCTCCTGATCGACCTGCCGCCAGGCACCGGCGACGTCTCGATGACGCTCGCGCAGCTGCTGCCGCAGTCCAAGTTCCTGATCGTCACCACGCCGCAGCCGGTGGCCCAGAAGGTCGCCCGCCGCTCGGCCGAGATGGCGTCGAAGCTCAAGCTCGAGATCGCCGGCGTGATCGAGAACATGTCCGGTTTCGTCACCCCCTCCGGCGAGCGCTTCCAGATCTTCGGCGAGGGCGGCGGCGCGCTGCTGGCCGAGGAGCTCGAGGTGCCGCTGCTGGCCAAGATCCCGCTGACCATGGGCCTGCGAGAGCAGTCCGACTCGGGCACGCCGATCGTCTTCGCGAACCCCGACGATTCGGCCGCGCAGGCGCTGCACCAGGCCGCCCGGGGGATCGTCGCGCTCTCGCCGCTCGAGCTGCCGGTGATGCAGGCCCCGGCTCCGGCCGCTGCGCCGAAGCCGGTCGGGATGTCCCTGCCGATGGCCTAGAGGGCCCGCCCCGCCCGGGCAACGCCCGGGCCGCAGGGCCCCTGACGAACCTCAGCCGCGGTTCGTGTAGTAGTCAACGTTGAGTTGCGTGTACTTCTGCCACTCGTCGGGGAGCTGGTCCTCGGCGAAGCAGGCATCGACGGGACAGGCCTCCACGCACGCGTCGCAGTCGATGCATTCCTCGGGGTCGATGTAGAGCATCTCGACCTGGTCGTAGTCCGGCTCGTCGGGAGTCGGGTGAATGCAGTCGACCGGGCAGACCTCCACGCACGAGTTGTCCTTCGTGCCGATGCAGGGCTCAGCGATCACATAAGCCATAGGTTCTGGTCTCTCTGTCGATTCGGTTGCTTTGCGGCGGGCCCATTGTACGGAGGCAAGCTGCAGCTCCGTCGGTAGCCTCCCGGCCGTGCTGCTCCTCACTGGCGCCACGGGAACGATCGGCAAACCGCTGTTGAGGCGGCTGACCGCCAACGGAACGCCGGTTCGCTGCCTCGTCCGTGACCCGCGCCGCCTCGGACCCGAGCGCGTCCGAGTCCAGATCGCCCTCGGCGATCTTTCCGACCATCTGTCCTTCCGCCACGCGCTGCGCGGCGTCGACACGGTCGTCCATCTCGCATCGGTCATTCGCGACCAGCCGACCGGTTCGATCGAGGAGCTCGCCGGCGTGGCCACGTGGCGCCTCGTGCGCGCCGCCGAGCGTGCCGGCGTCAAGCGGTTCGTCTTCTTCTCCGCCCTCGGCGCATCCACCCGCAGCCGCTCGCGGCTGATGCAGGCCAAGGCGGTGGCGGAGCGGGCGCTCGGGGAGTCCTCGCTCGCCCACACCGTGTTCGCACCGGGCTGGGTGTACTCGCCAAGCGACCCGTTCCTGACCCTGCTGCAGCGGATGTCGCTGCTGCCGGTGATGCCGATCCCCGGATCTGGCCGTGCCACCTTTCAGCCGATCTGGGCCGAGGACGTGGCCGAATGCGTGATGGCCGCGCTGCCCGGCGGCGCGCTGGCCCAGCAGTCGGACGGCGCCCGCTACGAGCTGGCCGGCCCCGAGACCCTCTCCTACCGGGACATCGTCGAGACCGCCCTTCGCTCCTTTCACCGCAGCCGAGCGATCGTCCGCGTGCCCAAGCCGGTCGTCCGCCGCTCGCTGAAGGCGCTCGAGCTGATCATGGGACCGGCCGCATTCGCGACCTGGGACGAGGCCGAGATGCTCGAGATCTCGATGACCTCTCGCCACGGCAGCGCGGACGCCGAGCGCCTCGGCGTCGTGCCGAAGCCGATGCGCGCCGTGCTCGGCGTCGGTTAGTGACTAGCTCGCGGCGTCAGGACGCCGCTGCGCCCAGGGCAACGCCTGCTCCAGCTGGGTGGCAAGCTGAAGCAGCGTGTCCTCGCGCAATGGCCGGCCGATCAGCTGCACCGCCGTCGGCAGCCCATCGTCGCCTTGATACAGCGGCAGGCTGATCGCGGGCAGACCTGTCACGTTGCAGATCGCGGTGTAGGGGGTGAAGTGACCTGAGCGCTGGAAGTGGTCCCACGGATCGGGTCCGCGACCGTGGACCTCACCGGTCCTCAGCGGCCGCGTGGCCAGGGTAGGCGTGAGCACAGCGTCGTAGCGGCGCAGGCGCGTGACGATCATGCGCGCCGCTCCCTCGACCCGCCCCTCGGTGGCCACAAAGCTCACCGCATCGGTGCTGCGCGCGTGCTCGTAGAGCATCCACGTCAGCGGCTCGAGGTCCGCCTCGGTCGGCTCGCGGCGCGCGATCCTGCCGCCGATCAGGACGGCGACCACGGCCATCGGCCCGAACAGGCGGGTGAAGTCGGGCAGGAGGTCGAGGCCGACCCAGGGCGGTTCGAACTCCTCCACGTGATGTCCGAGCGACTCGAGCAGGTTCGCGGCATCGCGAACCGCGTGCTCGTTCACCGGGTCCAGCGCGGCGTCCGCGAGCGGCGGGGCGAGCGCGACACCGATCCGCAGCGCGCCCGGCTCGCGCCCGGCCGCCTGAGCGAACGGCTCGGGAGGCGGCGGCGCCCAGGTCGCGTCTCCCGGCTCATATCCGGCAAGGACATCGGTCAGCGTGGCGGTCTCGGCCACGGTCCGGGTGAGCACGCCGTCGGTCACGAAGAAGCTCTGGCCACCGTCCGGCCCCACCGACACACGCCCGCGCGAGCCCTTCAGGCCGACCAGGCCGCAACAGGCCGCCGGGATTCGGGTCGAGCCGCCACCATCGTTGCCGTGGGCGATTGGGACCATCCCGGCCGCGACGGCCGCCGCCGATCCCCCACTCGAGCCGCCAGGCGTCCGATCGAGCGCCCACGGGTTGTTCGTGGGCCCGTTGCGCCGCGACTCGGTCGTCGGTAGCAGCCCCATCTCGGGCATTGCGGTCTTGCCGACGATCACGAAGCCGGCCTCCCGGATCCGGCGCACCAGGTAGGCGTCGTGGTTGGCCACCAGCTCGCCGAACAGGTCGCTGCCCATCGTGATCGGCATCCCCTCGACGGGGCGGTTGTCCTTGATCGCGATTGGCACACCTGCGAACGGTCGCGGATCGCCGGGACCGATCTCGGCGGCCACGGCGAGCGCTGCCTCTTGGGCGACGTGCGTGAACGCGTTGACTCGCGGCTGCAGCTCGTCGATCCGGTTCAGTGACTCCTGCACGAGCTCGGTCGCACTCAGCTGCCCGGAGCGCACTCGGGCCGCCAGCTCGACGACAGATTCGAACATCAGCGTTGACACCGCGCCGGAGCCTATAACGGCGCCTTTACACGCGCCCACTAGCCTGTTGTCTACGAAATTTCGATATTGCCGGACCAGGAGCCCGATCAGATGAGCGCAACAGCCGAAGTACAGTCCGGACTCGAGGGAGTAGTCGCCTTCGCCACGGAGATCGCCGAGCCCGACCGCGAGGGTGGCGCGCTGCGCTATCGCGGGGTCGACATCGAGGAGCTCGTCGGCAACGTCCCGTTCGGGCAGGTGTGGGGGCTGCTCGTCGACGGCAAGCTGCTGCCCGGCATGCCCCCTGCCGAGCCGTATCCGCTGTACGTGCGCTCCGGCGACCCGCGCGTCGACGTTCAGTCGGCGCTGGCGATGCTGGCGCCCCAGTGGGGCTTCGGCCAGCTGATCGACATCTCCGATGAGGAGGCCCGGGACAACCTGGCGCGCTCCTCGGTCATGGCGCTCTCGTTCGTCGCGCAGTCGGCTCGCGGCATCGGCCGCCCGCCGGTTCCGCAGCGGGAGGTCGACAAGGCGACCAGGATCGCCGAGCGCTTCCTGATCCGCTGGCGCGGCGAGGCGGACCCCAAGCACGTGGAGGCGATCGACGCGTACTGGATCTCGGCGGCCGAGCACGGCATGAACGCATCGACGTTCACGGCGCGTGTCGTGGCCTCGACGGGAGCTGACGTGGCCGCCTCCCTGTCGGCCGCGGTCGGGGCCCTCTCGGGGCCGCTGCACGGCGGCGCCCCATCGCGCGTGCTGAAGATGCTCGACGACGTCGATCGGGTGGGCGACGCCGACCGCTACGTCAAGGACCTGCTCGATCGCGGCGAGCGTCTGATGGGCTTCGGGCACCGCATCTATCGAGCCGAGGATCCCCGGGCCCGCGTGCTGCGGCGCACCGCCCGCGCGCTCGGCTCACCGCGCGTGGAGGTGGCCGAGGCGCTCGAGGCGGCCGCACTGGCGGAACTCCAGGCCCGCAAGCCTGACCGCGTGCTGGCAACCAACGTCGAGTTCTGGTCGGCCGTTGTGCTCGACTTCGCGGACGTCCCGCCGGAGCTGTTCACGCCGATGTTCACGTGTGCGCGGACGGCAGGGTGGTCGGCTCACATCATGGAGCAGAAGCGCGAGGGACGCCTGATCCGGCCCACGGCGAAGTATGTCGGGCCGCCGGCCCGGCCGCTGTCGGACCTCCGGGACTGAACGGCGCCAACAGCCCGGCCGCGGTCGCCCCTGACCGGGCGCAGTCCGTATGCTGGCGTGGCAACCGCATGTCTCCCGAACGTCAGCTTGATCCGGAGGCGCTCGGCGATCACATCGATCGGCTGTATCGCGCCGCATGGAGCCTTTGCGGCTCGCGCGAGGAGGCAGAGGACCTCGTCCAGGAGACCTTTGCCCGCGTGCTGCGCAAGCCGCGCATCCTGCGCTCGGAGGACGATCTCGGCTATCTCCTCCGGGTGCTTCGCAACACTTTCTTCAGCGCCCGCCGCACCGCCGCGCGACGCCCCCAGACGTCGGCCCTGCCCGACGACCTCGACCTCGTTGAGGACCGCTCGGCACCGCAGCCGGAGGCGAAGATCGCGTCCAACGAGCTGTACGCGGCGATCTCGGCGCTTCCGGACGACTTCCGCGACGCGCTGATCGCAATCGATGTCGTAGGGCTGTCCTACCGAGAGGCCGCCCAGGCCCTGCGGGTGCGCGAGGCGACGATCACGACCCGCTTGCACCGGGCGCGCCAGCGCGTCGCACGCACTTTGGCACCCGAGCCCTCCGAGCAGCTCGACCTGTGACGAAGGAAGGAATCGCCAGCGATGGCGTCCTTGTGAACGGGGAGAGTAGGCCGGAAACCCAGTTACGGAGGATTTGAGAATGCCGAAATTGATTCGTACCTATGCCGCTGCCGGGATGGTGGTCATCGCCCTGGTCGTGGCCGGCTGCGGCGGCTCGAAGTCGTCGTCGAGCACCTCGACCAGCGCGCCCGCGGCGTCCCAGACGACCTCGTCCGGTGGATCGTCGAGCGCTTCCGGCGGGTCAGCCAGCTCCGGCGGCTCGTCGGCTTCGTCGAACATCCCGCAGAACGGCGGCGGCGACCACGACGCCGACAACAGCGGCGGCCCCAGCGATGGGGACGGCAATATCTAGACGGGCCGCCCTCGTAGCGATCTCAGCGCTGACCCTGGCCGGGTGCGGGAGCGGGAGCGGGTCTAAGCCGAACCAATTCGGCTGGCTGCGCCCCGATCCCGCCCCGGCGGGCTGGCACACCGTGAGCATCCCTGACGGGGCGACCCTCGCATACCCCCCCGGCTGGCGCCGGGTCCACGGCGATGCCGGAACCGCCACGGCGATCCTGTACGGGCCCGACCGGCGGGTGGTCGGCTATCTCAACATCACGCCGCACCAGGGCGCCGAGTCATCTTCGAACTGGCCCACCTTCCGGATCGATCACAACGGCGATGAGGGCGATCGCAACGTCGTCCGGCTCGACGCGGGAACCGGCCTGCGCTTCCGTACCGGCGAGGGCAGCTGCGTCCGCGATTCGTACTCGACCATCTCGGGCGGCCGCTACGTCGAGCTGGCCTGTCTCGTAGCCGGCGCGCATACGAGCGCTGTGATCGTCGGCGCCAGCCCCCCGGCGGTCTGGCCGCGGATGTCAACCGACATCGAGCGGGCGATCTCGGCGTTCCAGGCCTGACGGCCGTTTCTTAAGCCCCGGCGGCGTCCTGCCGATCATTCCCCCGGATGGACGATGGAGGTGGAGATGGGGCGAACCGCCCGCGGCTTAGCCTCGATCGCCGCGGTCCCAGGCGGGACCGGCGCGGCGCGACGGCCGACGACGCCGTCGATCCGAACGAGATCCTCGTGATGCGTCCGATCACGAGCGAGGCTGGGCTCGCCCTGGCTCGGCAGATGCTGGAGCGCGGCGTGCCCGGTATCGAGCAGGGGCCTGACGGCCGCCTGTGGGCGCTCGGAGTCGAGCGTCGCACGGGCGACCGCCGTGGGACCTAGGACCGCTCGGCCGCCCTCGTGTCCTGATTCAGATCAGGCCACTAGCCGGGGACCTTCCACGCGGCCAGCCGCTGCAGCTCGCTCGCGGGAACGCCGGACCCTGAGAGCACGCACGTCTGGCCGTCACGCCGCCACGTCACAACCAGGCGGTTGCCGACCATCAGCGTGCGGAGCTCGGTCCCATGCAGCTGCCGGACCGGCGCTGCCGGGGTGGCGAGCGCGGGCGCGCCGACGATCGTGTAGGCCACACGCATGCCATGCCACTCGTAGTACACCGTGACGGCGACGCGGCCATTGATGTGGTCGATGCGCTGACCGATCGCCCGCGCGCCGAAGCGCTGCGACCAGTCGGGGAAGTAGACGTCGCCGACAGGTTGGCCGAGTTTCTTGCCCGGAGCGGTCGGATCGCCGACCGGAGCGGGCGAGGTCGCGCCGAGGACCGCGAGGCCCGCGGCCTGCGAGACCGACGGCGCGCCGGGAGTTCCGGCGGGCAGGATCAGCACCGCTGCCAGCGCGAGCGCGGCCAAGCCGGCGACCAGCGAGCCGCCATAGACAAGGCGGCGGCCGGAGCGAGCGCGTCGCGAGGGCCGCTGCGCCTCGATCCTGGCCCGCAGCCCGGCGGGCGCCCGGTCGGTCGCCCGCACCTCGTGCAGGACCCCGACGATGCGCTGCTCGCGCTCGTACAGAGCGCCCAGCTCCGACGACCGCGCGATCTCCGCCTCGACCGCTTCGCGGCGCGCGGGATCGAGCGATCCATCCGCCAGAGCGGAGAGGTCCGCCAGTTGGCGCTGAGTGGGCTCGGGTCTGTCGGCTGCAGAGGCCATAGATCGTTCAAATGAAGGACGCCCGCGAACCCACATATCTTCCCGGCTACGCGGCAAAAAGTCACGAGCCGCGGTAGGGGCCCTCCACGTACTCGCGGACCATGCGAGAGGCGCAGAATCGCGGTCCGATAGAGCGTAGCGAGGCGCGCATCAGCCCGATCCAGCGCTCGGGGATCCCACTCGCATCGCGGTCGTAGAAGGCCGGCGCCACCTCGTCGCTGAGCAGCCGATGGAGCGTGTCCGCATCGCGGTCGTCCTGGGCCGCGTGATCGTCGTCGACCTCGCCCGGTAGCGCCCAGCCGTTGGCGCCGTCGTAGGCCTCGGCCCACCAGCCGTCGAGGACGCTGAGTTGCAGCCCGCCGTTGATGGCTGACTTCATGCCGCTGGTCCCACTCGCCTCGAGCGGGGGGCGGGGCAGGTTGAGCCAGACGTCACAGCCGCGCACGAGCGATGCCCCGGAGGACAGGTCATAGTCGTCCAAGAAGATGACGCGCTCGCCGATAATCCGCGCACGCTTCAGCCCGAACAGGCGCTGGAGCGAGCGCTTGGCCTCCTCGTCGCGGGGGTGGGCCTTGCCGGCGAGGATGACCTGCACGGGCTGATCGCCCGCAAGCAACGCGATCGTCCACTCCGGATCGCGCATCAGCAACTCGAGCCGCTTATAGGTCGCGACCCGGCGCGCGAAGCCGATCGTCAACACACGGGGGTCGAAGGCCCGCGCTGCCGCTGCGACGTACTCGCGCACGTCGTTTCGGCTCAGCCGGTCGAGCATGCTGCGACCGCGGACGAACTCGACCAGCTCGGCGCGCTGACGCTCGCGGGTCGCCCACAGCTCTGCCGAGGGCACCTCCGCGATCGGCGCCCAGGCCGCCGGATCGTCCGAGCGAGTGAACCAGTCCTGACCGATCTCACGCTCGAACAGGTCTCGCACTGGGGCGCCAACCCAGGTCGGGATGTGTACGCCGTTGGTCACGTAACCGATCGGCGCCTCGTCGCGGTCCGGCCACAGCGCGCGCCACATCTCCCGTGCCACCTCGCCGTGGCGGCGGCTGACCGCATTGGCGGACCGGCTCAGCCGCAACGCTGTCTGGGTCACGCCGAACGGCTCGTCCTCGTCGTCGGGGTTGGTGCGGCCGAGCGCGATCAGCTGGGAAACCTCGATGCCGAGCTCTGAGGCCAGCGCGCCCACCGCCTTCTGCACCTGCGCGGGAGGGTAGGCGTCGTTGCCGGCGGGGACGGGCGTGTGCGTCGTGAACACGGTCCGGCTGCGCGCCGCCTCGAGCGCATCCGCCCAGCTCTGTCCGTTGCGCAGCTCACCTGCGAGCTCAACCGGCGCGAGCGCCGCATGGCCTTCGTTCAGATGGATCACGGACGGATCGATGCCGAGCGCTCGGAGTGCGCGAACGCCGCCCGATCCGAGCAGGATGTACTGCGAGAGACGCGTGTCGGGATCGGCGTCGTACAGCCGGGCGGTGATCCAGCGCTCGATCGTCTCGTTCTCCGGGCACTCGGTGTCGAGCAGGAATAGGGGCACGCGGCCGACGTCGACCCGCCAGATCCGTGCCGTCACGAGCCGGTCGTAGATCGGGACCGAGATCGTCAGCGGGGCGTCGCCCGCGGTCACGAGCACGGCCGGGAGCCGCTGCGGGTCTGTGTCTATCCAGTACTCGTGCTGCCAGCCGGAGGCGTCAATGCGCTGGCGGAAGTAGCCCTTCCGATACATGAGCCCGACCGCGACCAGCGGCCGGGCCTGATCGGAGGCCTCCTTGAGCAGGTCACCGGCCAGCGCCCCGAGACCGCCCGAGTAGACCGGAAGCGAGACGTGAATCCCGTATTCGGCGCACAGGAACGCGACCGGGTGATCGGGATCGATCCCATTCGTCTGCGCCGGCCGCTCCAGATCGGCAACCAGCGCGGCCTCGAGCGCCGCGGCGCGCTCGCACAGCTCCGGGTCTGCTGCCGCTCGGCGCAGGGTCGCCGGGGTGGCCTCGTTCAGCAGCCGGACCGGGTTCTGTAGGCAGAGATCAAAGCGCTCGGGATCGATCGAGCGAAACAGATCGGGCGCTCCGGGCAACCATGACCAGCGGTAGTTGAAGGCCAGCCGCGCCAGCGGTGCCAGCGCACCCGGAACTCGAGCCGCCAGCTCATCGGCCGCGCGGCGGACATCTTCGCTACCTGCTTTCAAGGTGACGGACAACGCTGGGATTATCACCGCCTCGGGTACCCTCGCACCCTTGAGCGCTAACCGGCTCGGCGTCCTCGCCTTCGGCGATTCGATCACCAACGGCGGCGGCGAGCTGCAGTGGGGGGTCGCACTCCAGTCCTGGGCGCTGTGGGTCGCACGCGCGACCGGCCTCGCGTTCACGACGCTACGCCGTCGACGGCGCGCGCGTGGAGGACGTGCTCGCGCGGCAGATCCCGGCGTGCCTGCGCACGAGCGCTCATCCCGAGGCGCACTACGAGCTCGGGTGCCTGTACATCGGCGTCAACGACGTGCGGGCGCTCGACTGGGCCCCGGCCCGGTTCGAGCCGGATTACGAGCGCGCCCTGGCCTTCCTGGCCGAGCGCTGCGACCGTGTGCTCGCCGTCACGGCGCCGAGAGACCTCGGCCGGCCGAAGGCGGGTGCGAAGGTGGCGGAGCTGAACGAGATCATCGTGCGGGCCGCACATCGTCGCGGAGCGCAGATCCTGGACCTGGGCGACTTCAGCGGCCGCAACCTGGTGATGCCAGACCACGTCCACCCGACGGCGTTCGGGCAAATCGCGATCGCCGAGCGGGCGTTGGCTGTGCTCGCGCGCGCCGGCCTGCGGACCCGGGCGCTGCCGAGCGGGATGATCACCTACGAGATCACGCCGTACGAGCGGCTGCGCTCCGACGTGGCCTACGCCTACCGGCGTGCGAAGGTGGCGCTCGACGGGCTGCTGTTCAAAGTCGGCCTGCCTCGGCTGTAGCCTCGCGCAGGCGCCGGGCGAGGCTCCGCGTCAGCGCACCTCGCTCGAGTCTCCACTGCCAGCTCCCGCTGGCCCGGCGCGGGTCGTTCATCCGCGCCTCGCTCCCGAGCCCGAGCACGTCCTGAGCCTGCATCATCGCCACCCGCGCCGGGGAGGACATGGTCAACCGGATCAGCCCCCACCAGGGCCTGCGCTCGACGAACCCGCCGGCCCGCAACGCCGCGTCGACGGCGCGGCGGCGCTGCTCGTCGAGCGATGCGTACCAGCCGCGGACGGTGTCGTGGTCGTGGGTGGAGCTGTAAACGACTGCGTTCTGAACGTGGTGCTCGAGCCGGTGCGGGCTGTCCGGCTCCTCCGGCTCGAAGCCGAACTGCATGACCAGCATCCCGGGGATGGCGAGCTCGTCGCGGAGCCGCCGCACCGGCTCCGTGATCACTCCAAGGTCCTCGGCCACGAGCGACAGCTCCCCGAGCTCGGCGAACGCCGCGTCGAACAGCGCCCGCCCGGGTCCGCGCTTCCAGTGCCCGGAGACTGCCGTACGCGAACCGACGGGGACGGCCCAGTAGGAGACGAGGCCGCGGAAGTGGTCGATCCGGGCCAGGTCGAAGAGCGCCGTGGTCCGGCGCAGGCGCTCCACCCACCAGCGGTAGCGGCGCCGGCGCAGCGAGGGCCAGTCGTAGAGCGGGTTGCCCCAGAGCTGACCCACCGAGGAGAACGAGTCGGGCGGGGCGCCGGCAACGAGCCCCTTCTGGAACAGCTCCGGATGAGCGAGATGATCGACGCTCGACGGCGCCACGTAGATGGCCACGTCTCCGAACAGCCGCACGCCGCGGTCGGCTGCGTAGCGACGCAGATCGTCCCACTCGCGCGCGAAGCGGACCTGGTCGGCGACGGCGCTACGCCCGGCGAAGCGCGCCCAGTCCTCGATCCAGAACCGCTCGCGCTCGATGAAGTCCAGGCGCTCGCTCGCGCTCACCGGTGCACGGCGATCGGCGAGCAGCCCCGGCCAAGCCGCAAAGGCCGATCGCGCCTTGTAGGGCGAGTGGTGGCGGTCCGGTGGACCCAGCGGCAGCATCTGCCACCAGGACTGCCCACTCTGCTCGAGCCAGTCGACGAATCGGTAGGCGCTGGGGCCGAGCCGGCCGTCCGGAAGTGAGGTTAGATGCAGCTGCACGCCGCTCGAGCGGGGTAGCGGTTTCACGCCGCACTGTTTACCCGACCTGTCGAGATGGATATTTTCGGTTCACGATGGATCAGCAACCTCCGACGCGCATCGAGATCCAATATCCCTATCCCTCCGTGGACGGCGGCCGTTTCCCGGCGAAGCGCTGCCTCGGGGATACGGTCACAGTCGAGGCCGACATCTTTCGTGATGGCCACGAGATCCTGCGCGCTGTGGTGCGTTCGCGTGGCCCCGGCGACAGCCGCTGGCGCGAGTCGGAGATGCGCCGCATCGACGCGCATCTCGATGGGGTCCGCTGGGCCGGGGAGTTCGCCGTCGACCGGACCGGGTCCTGGCAGTACACGATCGAGGCGTGGACCGACCTGTTCGGGACGTGGCGCGACGAGCTGCTCCGCAAGCTCGAAGCACGGCACGAACATCTTGCCGGGGAGATGTCGGAGGGGATCGTCCTGCTGCGCACGGCGGCCGAGAGCGCACGCAACAAGACCGACCGCACGCTGATCGAGCACGCGCTCGAGACGCTCGAGGATCAGAGCGTCGTCGAGACGGCGAAGCACGACGTGGCGCTCGGGCCGGAGCTGTTCGAGGCCGTCGAGCGCGCCCAGCCGCGTGAGGGCAGGGCCGGCCTCGCCCAGCCGCAGCGGCTCGAGGTCGACCGCGTCCGCGCGCGCTTCGGCTCCTGGTACGAGCTCTTCCCACGCTCCTGGGGCGGCCTGGCCGGCGTGGAGCGTCAGCTTCCCAAGCTCGCCGAGCTCGGGTTCGACGTCGTCTACCTGCCCCCCATCCACCCGATCGGGCACACCAACCGCAAGGGACGCGACAACGCGCTCACCGCCGGCCCGAACGACCCGGGCTCGCCGTGGGCGATCGGCGACGAGTCCGGAGGCCACGAGGCCGTCCACCCGGACCTCGGCACGATCGACGACCTGCGATCGCTGACCACCGCTGCGGCAGAGCACGACATCGACATCGCACTCGACTTCGCGATCCAGTGCTCGGCCGACCACCCGTGGCTCAAGGAGCATCCCGAGTGGTTTCATCACCGGCCAGACGGCACGCTCAAATACGCTGAGAACCCGCCCAAGCGCTACCAGGACATCTACAACGTCAACTGGGACTCGTCCGATTGGCGCGGCCTCTGGGAGGCGCTGCGCACGATCATGCTCCAATGGGTCGGGTGCGGCGTGAAGGTCTTCCGGGTCGACAACCCGCACACCAAGCCGTTCGCGTTCTGGGCCTGGCTGATCGAGGAAGTGCACAAGCTCGACCGCGACGTCGTGTTCCTGGCCGAGGCGTTCACCCGCCGCGCCGTGATGCGCCACCTGGCCAAGATCGGCTTCAGCCAGTCCTACACCTACTTCACGTGGAAGAACTCGCGCTATGAGCTGACCGAATACGTCTCCGAGCTGGCCTACTCGGGCGAGCAGGACTACTTCCGTCCCAACTTCTTCGCGAACACCCCCGACATCCTTCACGCCTACCTACAGCATGGGGGCCGCCCCGCGTTCGAGGCTCGGCTCGTGCTCGCCTCCACGCTCAGCCCGAGCTACGGGATCTACTCCGGCTACGAGCACTGCGAGGGCACGCCCGTGCGCGATGGATCGGAGGAGTATCTGCACTCGGAGAAGTACGAGATCAGGCAGCGTCAGCTCGACGGCCCCCTGCTGCCATTGGTCAAACGGCTCAATCAGGCGCGCCGGGACAATCCGGCCCTCCAACAGCTGTCCAACATCACGTTTCTCGACACCGCCAACGACGCACTGATCGCTTACGCAAAGCATGCCCGGGGCAATACCGTGGTTACGGTCGTGAACACCGATCCGCACCAAACCCAGGAGGGACTCGCGATCGTGCCGGCCAGCCTTGGGCTGCCGCCGAGCTTCAGCGTGCACGACCTGCTCTCCGGCGAGCGCTTCCAATGGCGGATCGGGCCCAACTACGTGCGCCTCGAGCCGGGGGTCCGGCAGGCGCATCTCAATTTGGTCGAGGCATGAGCGTCGGACCGCCCACCCTGAGCCATCTGATCGCGGGCGAGACCGCTCCACGACGGACGGACGGCCACGACCAGGCGTCTGGAAGCGCGACGGCCCAGACCCGGCAGTGGTTCGAGGCCGAGCCGTTGTGGTTCAAGCGGGCCGTCTTCTACGAGATCCACATCCGCGGCTTCTATGACGCCAACGGCGACGGGTCGGGAGACTTCCGCGGCCTCACCGAGAAGCTCGACTACCTGCAGTGGCTCGGGATCGACTGCATCTGGCTGCTGCCGTTCTACCGCTCGCCCCTACGCGACGGCGGCTACGACATCGCCGACTTCACCGACGTGCACGCTGACTACGGCTCGGTGGAGGACGTGCACGAGCTGATCGACGCCGCTCACGCCCGCCGGATCCGGGTGATCGCAGACCTGGTCATGAACCACACGTCGAGCGACCACCCCTGGTTCCAGGAGTCGCGCTCAAGCCCGGACAACCCCAAGCGCGATTGGTACGTCTGGTCGGACACCGACGAGCGCTACCAGGACGCCCGGATCATCTTCGTCGACACGGAATCGTCGAACTGGACCTGGGACCCGGTCGCCGGGGCGTACTACTGGCACAGGTTCTTCTCCCACCAGCCCGACCTCAATTACGACAACCCCGAGGTCAAGGATGCGATGCTCGGCGTGCTTCGCTTCTGGCTCGACCTCGGTCTCGACGGATTCCGGCTCGACGCGGTGCCCTACCTGTTCGAACGGGAGGGCACGATCTGCGAGAACCTGCCCGAGACCCACGCGTACCTGAAACGGGTCCGGCGCGAGGTCGAGGAGCGCTATTCCGACCGCGTTCTGCTGGCCGAGGCCAACCAGTGGCCATCCGACGTCGTCCAGTACTTCGGCGACGGCGACGAGTGCCAGATGGCCTTCCACTTTCCCGTCATGCCGCGAATGTTCATGGCGATTCGGCGCGAGGAGGCCGTGCCGATCTATGAGATCCTCGAACAGACGCCGCAGATTCCCGAGAGCTCGCAATGGGGCCTGTTCCTTCGTAACCACGACGAGCTGACGCTCGAGATGGTCACGGACGAGGAACGCGACTACATGTACAAGGAGTACGCCAAGGACCCGCGGATGAAGCTCAACCTGGGCATCCGCCGCCGCCTCGCGCCGCTGCTCGACAACGGCCGCGACGAGATCGAGTTGATGCACGCGATCCTGTTCTCGCTCCCCGGCTCCCCGGTCCTCTACTACGGGGACGAGGTCGCGATGGGCGACAACGTGTTCCTCGGCGACCGCGACGGCGTGCGCACCCCGATGCAGTGGACCGGCGACCGCAATGGCGGCTTCTCGCGGGCCGACTTCGCCCAGCTGTACGCCCCTCCCCTGATGGACCCCGTGTACGGCTACCAGGCGGTCAACGTCGAGGCGCAGCTGCGCACGGCCACGTCGCTGCTGCGCTGGATCCACCGCTTCATCTCGCTCCGCAAAGAGCACCCCGTGTTCGGGTTCGGCACCTATGAGCCGATCGAGCCCTCCAACCCCAGGATCTTCGCCCACCTGCGGCGCTTCGAGGACGACCTCGTGCTCTGCGTCCACAACGTCGCGCGCTCGGCGCAGGCGGTCGAGCTCGACCTGCGGGCGTACGAGGGCCGCTACCCGGTCGAGCTGTTCGGCCGCTCGCGGTTTCCGCGCATCGGCGAGCTTCCCTATCTGCTGACGCTGGCGCCCCGCGGCTTCTACTGGTTCGAGCTCGTCGCCGAGGAGGAGTCACCGGATGACTGAGCCGGCGCAGAGCGCGACCGAGATGGATGAGCTCGTCGACCTCGACGAGCTCCGCGAGTGGATCCAGCAACAGCGCTGGTACGCGTCCAAGTCGCGGTCGGTGAGCGGGCTTGAGCTGGTGGAGAGTGTGGTTCTCTCGCAGGACCCGATGCTGCTGCTCGCGCTCGTGCAGACGCGGTTCGCCACCGGGACGCACGAGCTCTACCAGCTGCCACTCGGCCGGGGCAGCTTCGACGCACTGGCCGATCCGGCGCAGGCGAGCCAGCTGATCCGGCGGATCGACTCGAGCGAGGAGATCGAGGCATCCGAGGGTCGCTTCACCTTCCATCATGTCGACGGCGTCAACGCGATCGAGGATGGGACACCGGTCCGGGTGATGGACGTCGAGCAGTCGAACTCGTCCGTCGTGTTCGACGACAAGCTCGTGCTGAAGGTCTTCCGCAAGCTCGAGCCGGGAATCAACCCCGAGCTCGAGGTGCTCAGGTTCCTCACCGCACGGAGGTTTGAAAGCATCGCGCCGCTGCACGGGTGGTACGAGTACGACGGTCAGGCACTCGCCGCCACGCTGGGGGTGGCACAGCAGTTCCTCCCCGACGCCCGCGGCGGCTGGGAGCTCGCGCTCGAGGAGATCCAGACCAACCCGGAGCGATTCCTCGAACGACTCGCGAGCCTCGGGGAGGCGACCGCGCGGATGCACAACACGCTCGCCTCCGACGCATCCGACCCCGCCTTCGCGCCCGAGGAGCCGAGTCACGAATCGATCTCGCTGCTGACCGCGACGATCGACGAGGACATCGAGCGGATCTTCGTCCGCCTCCCTGACGACGACCGCGTGGCGCCGATCATCGGCCGCGGCCAGGACGTGCGCGCGCGCCTTCAGACCCGCTCGCAGATCGGCATCGGCGGCCGCTCGATCCGCACCCATGGGGACTACCACCTCGGACAGACGCTCTACGCGCCCCGCGGTTGGGTGATCATCGACTTCGAGGGCGAGCCCGCGCGCTCGCTCCCCGAGCGCCGGCAGAAGCGCTCTCCGCTGCGCGATGTCGCGAGCATGCTCCGCTCGTTCGCCTACGTGACCTCGGCGGTCGAGATTCTCCATCGCGGCAGCGCCCCCGAGGATTTCGAGCAGCAGGCGCGCGAGCGATTCCTCGGCCACTACCTTGACGCCGTGGACTCGACGCTGCTGCCGGCGGGTGAGGCGGCGATCCGCAATGTGCTCTCGATCTTCGAGCTCGAGAAGGCGATCTACGAGCTCCAGTACGAGCTGGACAACCGGCCCGACTGGGTGTCGATCCCGGTCGCCGGGATCCGGCGGCTGCTGGAGAGCGAATGAGCGTCGCCACACGAGATCTTGACGCGCTCGTCCGGCGCGAGCATCCGACCCCGCACGACGTGCTTGGCGCGCACCCGGACCCTGGCGGCGTCGTGATCCGTGCGCTGCGTCCGGCCGCGCGATCGGTGACCGCGCATCTCGCCGCGGGCCAGACCGTCGAGCTCGAGCCCATCCACGCCGGCGGGGTGTTCGAAGGGGTGGCGGCCGGTGTCGAGCTCCCTGTGAGCTATCAGCTCGAGGTCGACTACGACGACGCCGGGACGTTCACGATCGACGACCCCTATGCGTTTGCGCCCACGCTTGGCGAGCTCGACCTCCATCTGATCGGGGAGGGACGCCACCAGGAGCTCTACGAGCGGCTCGGCGCCCACGTGCGCGAGATCGAGTCCAACCCACCGTCCCACCCACCGGTGCTCGGAACCGCCTTCTCGGTGTGGGCCCCCGCCGCTCGGGCGGTGAGTGTGGTCGGCGACTTCAACCTCTGGGACGGGAGGCTGCACCCAATGCGCTCGCTCGGCCCCAGCGGCATCTGGGAGCTGTTCCTTCCGGGCGTCGGGCCGGGCGTGCGCTACAAGTTTGAGATCCTCGCCGCCGACGGAGAGCTGCGGCTGAAGGCCGACCCGTACGCGCAGGAGGCCGAACGCCCGCCGCAGACGGCCTCGGTCGTGACGCAGCCCGAGCACGTCTGGAGCCCCACCGACGCCAAGTGGCTCGAAGCCAGGGGCGCGTCGCAGCCGCTCAGCCGGCCGATGTCGATCTACGAGGTCCACCTCGGCTCCTGGCGGCTGAACACACTCGAGGACAACCGACCGCTCACCTACCTCGAGCTGGCCGACGAGCTGTGCGCGTACGTCAAGGACATGGGGTTCACCCACATCGAGCTGCTGCCGGTGATGGCCCATCCGTTCAGCGGCTCGTGGGGGTATCAGGTCAGCGGCTATTTCGCGCCCACCCCGCGATATGGCTCACCGGACGATCTCCGGACATTCGTCGACCGGATGCACTCGAACGGCATCGGCCTGATCCTCGACTGGGTGCCCGCGCACTTCCCCCGGGACGACTTCGCGCTCGCTCGGTTCGACGGCACGGCCCTCTACGAGCACGAGGACCCTCGCCGTGGAGCCCATCCGGACTGGGGCACGCTCGTTTTCAACTACGGGCGCCACGAGGTGCGCAACTTCCTCATCTCCAACGCCCTCTTCTGGCTGCGCGAGTACCACATCGACGGGATCCGCGTCGACGCCGTGGCCTCGATGCTGTACCTCGACTACTCGCGGCGCGAGGGCGAATGGGTGCCGAACGAGTTCGGCGGGCGCGAGGACCTCGACGCGGTCGCCTTCCTCAAGCAGCTCAACGAGACGATCTACGCCCAGGAGCCCGGGATCATCTCCGCGGCCGAGGAGTCGACGGCCTGGCCGGGCGTGTCGCGGCCCACCTACCTGGGCGGGCTCGGCTTCGGCTTCAAGTGGAACATGGGCTGGATGCACGACACGCTGGCCTACTTCCAGCAGGACCCGATCTACCGCCGCTATCACCACCACGAGCTGACCTTCAGCCTGATGTACGCGTTCTCCGAGAACTTCATCCTGCCGCTCTCGCATGACGAGGTCGTACACGGCAAGGGATCCCTGTTCTCGAAGATGCCGGGTGATCGCTGGCAGAAGCTGGCCAACCTCCGCACCCTGTACGCGTACATGTGGGCCCATCCGGGCAAGAAGCTCCTTTTCATGGGCGGCGAGCTGGCGCAGGAGCAGGAATGGAGCCACGAGCGCTCGCTCGACTGGCACCTCCTCGAGCGTCCCGGGCACGCGGGGATCCAGAGCCTCGTGCGAGACCTCAACCGCCTCTATCGCGACGAACCGGCGTTGTGGGAGGTCGACTCCGACCCGTCGGGCTTCTGGTGGATCGAGCCCAACGACGCCGACGGCAACGTGGTCGCGTTTGCGCGGCAATCGCGGGACGGTGAGCGCGTGCTCGTGTTCGTCGCGAACTTTTCCCCGGTGCCACGCCAGGGCTACCGCCTCGGCCTCCCGCGGTCGACCCGCTGGCGGGAGGCGATCAACACCGACTCGACCTTTTACGGCGGCGGCGATGTCGGCAACCTGGGCTCGGTCGAGCCCGAACCGATTCCATGGCACGGCCAGCCCGTGTCGGCCGAGATCACGCTACCGCCACTCGCTGCCGTCTGGCTCGTGCCGGAGTGAGCGCCCTTCCCTGGGAGCAGCCGCTGGGCGCCCGCGCGCTCGAGGACGGGACGTGCCAGTTTCGCGTGTGGGCTCCGAGTGCCGACTCGGTGGCGCTGCGGGTGGGCGATTTCGACACGCCGATGACGGACGCCGGGCTCGGAGTCTATGAGGTCACGGCGAGTGCCAACGCGGGCGACGACTACTGGTACGTGCTCGATGGATCACCGCTCCCCGATCCGGCCACACGCTGGCAGCCGCACGGGCTCAGGGGCCCCTCACGGGTGTTCGCGGCCCCACCTCCGCTGACCGGCGGGTCGGCCAAGCTTGGCGAACTGGTCCTCTACGAGTTGCACGTCGGCACGTTCACGCCGGGAGGTACCTTCGAGGCCGCGATCCCCCACCTCCGCGAGCTGGCCGAGCTCGGCATCACGGCCGTCGAGATCATGCCGGTGGCCGAGTTCCCGGGCGCGCACGGGTGGGGTTACGACGGCGTCTACATCTCGGCCGCCCACTCGTCCTACGGCGGGCCGTTCGGGCTCCTGCAGTTCATCCGAGCTGCGCACGACGCCGGTCTCGCGGTGATCCTCGATGTCGTCTACAACCACGTGGGGACGTCTGGCGTGGGGAGCCTGGAGGCATTCGGCCCCTACTTCACCGACAAGTACGAGACGCCGTGGGGCAGAGCGATGAACTACGACGACGCCGACAGCGACCCGGTCCGCGAGTGGGTCCTGCAGAGCGCGGCCGGCTGGGTCCGTGACTTCGGGCTCGACGGCCTGCGGCTCGACGCGATCCACGCGATCTTCGACTCGAGCGCCGAGCACATCGTCGAGGCGGTCGCCCGCCGCGTTCACGAGGTCGATCCGCGGGCGCTCGTGATCGCCGAGAGCGGGCTCAACGACCCGCGCGTGATGCGAGGAGTGGGGCGCGGCGGCTACGGGTGCGACTCCGCCTGGGCGGATGACTTCCACCACTCTTTGCGCGCGCTGCTGACCGAGGAGCGCGACGGCTACTACATCGACTTCGGCCTCGTCGCCCAGTTGGCCAAGGCCTACCATCGCCCGCACGTCCACGACGGGTCCTACTCGGCCTTCCGGCGCCGGCGCTTCGGCGCCCCCGCGGACGACGTACCGCCGGAGGGGTTCGTCGTCTTCTCCCAGAATCACGACCAGGTCGGCAATCGCGCCTTCGGCGACCGGATGCCGGCGCAGAAGCGGCCACTGGCCGCCTTCTGCACGCTCCTGGCTCCGTTTGTGCCGATGCTGTTCATGGGCGAGGAGTACGGCGAGCCGGCGCCGTTTCAGTTCTTCTCCGACCACATCGACCGCGAGATCGCCGAGGCAACGCGCGAGGGCCGGCGCAGGGAGTTCGCGGCGTTCGCCCATTTCGGCGGCAAGGAGGTCCCGGACCCCCAGGACCCTCAGACGTTCGCTCGCTCGAAGCTCACGCGCCGGCGCGACGACGCTCTGGCCGGGCTATATTCGCGGCTGCTGGTGGCGCGGCGCGAGCTCCCGCCCGGCGACGCCGACGCGATCGAGTTCGACGAGCAGGCCCGCTGGCTGCGCGTGCGTCGCGGCCGCTTCGAGCTCGTCTGCAATTTCGCCGACCTCGCCTCACGCATACCGTGCGAGGGGACCTCGGTGGCGCTCTGCACGCACGCCGAGCCGCCGATCAGTGACGGCTTCGTCGAGCTGCCCTCGATGTCCGGGGCGCTGATCACGTGACCGAGATCTGGCCCGGCCGGCCGTTCCCGCTCGGTGCCACGTGGGATGGAGGCGGCACCAACTTCTCGCTCTTCTCCGAGCACGCGGAGCGGGTGGAGCTGTGCCTGTTCGACGAAGAGGACAACGAGACGCGCATCGAGTTGCTCGAGCGCCGGGCGCTGAACTGGCACTGCTATCTGCCCGGTGTCGGACCCGGCCAGCGCTACGGGTACCGCGTGTTTGGACCCTACGCTCCGCTCGAGGGCCACCGCTTCAACCCTGGCAAGCTGCTGATCGACCCCTACGCGAAGGCGATCGACGGCGTCGTCGATTGGGCCCACGACGCCAACGTGCTCCCGTACGTGCCCACCGGCGACGAGGACGCCGATCTCGAGCTCGACGACGAGGACGATGCGGCGGCGATGCCCAAGTGCGTCGTGATCGACGACGCCTTCCTGTGGGAGGGCGACCGGCCGCTGCGCACGCCCTTCGCCGACACGGTGATCTACGAGACCCACGTCAAGGGCTTCACGATGCGCCACCCGGGCGTCCGCGAGGACCTTCGCGGCACGTATGCCGGGCTGGCCTCCGACGAGGCGATCGCCCACCTCTCGGGCCTCGGCGTGACCGCGGTCGAGCTGCTCCCCGTCCATCACATCTCCGATGAGGCGTTCCTGGCCGAGCGGGACCTTCGCAACTACTGGGGATACAGCACGATCGGCTACCTGGCCCCGCACTCCGAGTACGCGGCCACGGGCAGCCGCGGGGAGCAGGTGCGCGAGTTCAAGGGCATGGTCAAGGCGCTGCACCGTGCCGGGATCGAGGTGATCCTCGACGTCGTCTACAACCACACGGCCGAGGGCAACCACCTGGGGCCGCTGCTGAGTTTCAAGGGCGTCGACAACGCGTCCTACTACCGGCTGATGCCCGATGATCGCCGGCACTACATGGACTTCACCGGGACGGGCAACTCGCTCAACCCCGTCCATCCGAGCGTGCTGCGCCTGATCATGGACTCGCTGCGCTACTGGGTGGCCGAGTGCCACGTCGACGGGTTCCGGTTCGACCTCGCGTCGGCGCTCGCCCGTGAGTTCTTCGACGTCGACCGCCTGTCCGCGTTCTTTGACGTGATCCACCAGGACCCGCTGCTCTCCCAGGTGAAGCTGATCGCCGAGCCGTGGGACGTCGGCCCCGGCGGCTATCAGGTCGGGAACTTCCCCGTCCTCTGGTCGGAGTGGAACGGCGTCTACCGCGACACCGCGCGGGACTACTGGCGCGGGTTCGCCAACAACGGGTCGTTCGCCGAGCGGCTTTCAGGGTCCTCGGACCTGTACGAGTCCGACGGGCGCGAGCCGTTCGCGTCGATCAACTTCATCACTGCACACGACGGCTTCACGCTCACCGACCTCGTCTCCTACGACCACAAGCACAACGAGGACAACCTCGAGGACAACCAGGATGGGACCGACGACAACCGCTCATGGAACTGCGGCGCCGAGGGACCGACCGACGACCCCGAGGTGCTCGCGCTCCGCGAGCGCCAGCGCCGCAACTTCCTCACCACGCTGCTCATCTCCCAGGGCACGCCGATGATCCTGGGAGGCGACGAGATGGGCCGCACCCAGGGCGGCAACAACAACGGCTGGTGCCAGGACAACGAGATCTCGTGGTTCGACTGGGAGGAGGACGGGGATGCGGCGCAGCTACGCGAGTTCACCCGCCGCCTGATCGCCCTGCGCCACGAGCACCCGGTGTTTCGGCGCGCGCGCTTCCTCCGCGGCAAGGAGGTCAAGGGCTCGGGACTGCCGGACGTCTGGTGGTTCCGGGCCGACGGACTGAAGATGACGCGCCGCGACTGGCAGGGAGGCGAGCCGGTGCTCGGCATGTTCCTCAACGGCCGGGAGATCATCACGCCTGGGCCGTATGGGGAGGACATCGAGGACGACTCGTTCGTGGTCCTGTTCAACGCACACCATGAGGACCGGCAGATGATGCTCCCGCGCCGGCGTTTCGGCGCGCAGTGGACGCTCGAGCTCTCGACCGCGGATCCGGCGGCCGCGGCCGGCAGCGTCAGCTTCGGCGCACGCATGGAGGTTCCGCTCATCTCGCGGTCGATGGTCGTGCTCAAGCGGACGCCGTGAGCGAGCTCCGCGCCACCTACAGGCTGCAGCTGACCTCCGACTTCGGCTTCGCCGACGCGCGTGAGCTGATCCCCTACCTGCGGGATCTCGGTATCTCCCACCTGTACCTGTCGCCGTCGCTTCAGGCCCGATCGGGCTCCACGCACGGCTACGACGTCGTCGATCCCGCGAGGCTGTCCGATGCGCTCGGTGGTACCGAGGAGTTCGAGGCGCTGGCCGAGGAGGCCCGCGGCGCAGGGATGGCGATCGTCCTCGACGTTGTACCCAACCACATGGCCGCCTCGGACGAGAATCGCTTCTGGGCCGATCCCGCCCTGCGTGAGCGCTTCTTCGACCTCGACCCCGCCTCCGGGCGCTGGCGGCGCTTCTTCGACATCGACGACCTGGCGGCTATCCGCCAGGAATCAGACGAGGTGTTCGAGGCGACCCACGAGCTGACCCTGTCGCTCGTCTCGCGTGGGCTCGTCGACGGGCTCCGGGTCGACCACCCCGACGGCCTCGCGGACCCGGCCGGATATCTGACCCGCCTGCGCTCGGCCGGCGTCGAGCGTGTGTGGGTTGAGAAGATCCTGCACCCCGAGGAGCGGCTGCGCGACTGGCCCGTGAGCGGGACCGTCGGCTACGAGTTCCTAAACGACGTCTGTGCGCTGTTCGTCGACCCCGCCGCCGAGGATCCGCTGACCCGGCTGTGGTCCTCGGTCTCCGGCGACGAGCGCCCATTCGCCGAGGTGGCACACGAGGCGAAGCTTGAGCAGGTCCGCGGCACGTTTCGCCTGGAGGTGGACCGGCTACTGCGGGTCGAAGGTACCGGGCGGGACACGCTTGAGACCGCGCTCGCCTCGCTGCCGGTGTACCGGACCTACGTCGATCCGTCCTCGGGCACGGTGGCACCGGAGGATCGCGCCGCCCTGTCCGGAGTGGACCCTTCGCTGGCCGCCGCGCTGCTGCTCGAGCGACCCGTCGCCGATGAGTTCGTCGTCCGCTTTCAGCAGACGACGCCGGCGGTGATGGCCAAGGGCGTGGAGGACACTGCGTTTTACCGCTATGGCCGGCTGCTGGCGCTGAACGATGTGGGCGGGGACCCGGGCCGGTTCGGGCTCTCGGTCGAGCGCTTCCACGCCGCCTGCCTCGAGCGCTCGCAGCGGTTCCCGCTCGCGCTGCTGACCACCCAGACTCACGACGCCAAGCGATCGGCCGACGTCCGAGCCCGGATTGCCGCGCTTTCCTGGATGCCGGACGAGTGGTCGGCCAACGCCGAGCGCTGGCTCGACCTCGGGGACGGGCCCGCGCCGGACCCGGTCGAGCGCTACTTCCTCCTGCAGACCCTCGTCGGCGCGTGGCCGATCGAGATCGAACGGGTGGAGGCGTACATGGAGAAGGCGCTGCGCGAAGCCAAGCGCAACACGAGCTGGGTGGAGCAGAACGCGAAATGGGAGGACGCGGTCCGGCGCCACTGCCGCGCACTGCTTGGCGACGCCAGCTTCCTGGCCGAGTTCGAGCCGTTCGCAGCCCGGCTGGCTGCGGCGGGAGATCGGATCGCGCTGGGGACGCTCGTCTTGAAGTTGACTGCTCCAGGCATCCCCGACATCTACCAGGGCGACGAGCTCGCGTTCCGTGCGCTCGTGGACCCCGACAATCGTCGCCCGGTCGAGTGGGACCTCTATCAGGCGACGCTGCGGCGCCTGATGGGCGGCTCACCGCCTGGCGATGAGTCGATGAAGATGTTCGTGACCCTGCGGCTGCTGGGATTGCGCGCCCGCCGCCCCGAGCCGTTCGCCGGTGCCCACGAGCCCCTCGACGCCGGTCCGGCGTGCTGCGCCTTCGTCCGCGGAGGCGAGGTGCTGGTCGCGGTCGGGGTGCGGGCCCCCGGCTCGGCCGCGGGGTCGCTGATCGGTCCGGGCGGCCGCTGGCGCGACGTGCTGAGCGGCGACGAGCGCTCGTTCGATTCACAGCAGGCGCTCAGTGCGGTGCTGGGCGATCGCGGCTTTGCCGTGTTCGAGCGGCTCTGAAAGGCATTAGGCTGCATTGCTGTGCCGCCGAGGATCCGCCAGGTCGTGCTCGCCGCGCGCGAGCTTGAGCCCGTCGTGGCGCGACTGCGCTCCGAGCTTCCGCTCGGGGAGCCGTTCGCCGATCCCGGCGTCGGCCACTTCGGTCTGCACAATGCGGTGTTCGCGCTCGGGGATACGTTCATGGAGGTCGTCACTCCGGTCCGCGACGGCACCTCCGCCGGCCGCCTGCTCGACCGTCGCGGCGGTGACTGCGGCTACATGATCATGTTCCAGGTCGATGACCTGCCTGCTGCCCGCGCGCGGGCCGCGGCGGCCGGGGTGCGCGAGGTGTTTGAGGTTGCGCTCGATGACATCGAGGAGGTTCACCTGCACCCGGCCGACATGCGGGGCGCGATCGTCTCGCTGAGCACGCCGCGGCCGGCCGGTTCGTGGCGGTGGGGAGGACCGGACTGGGAACAGCGGAGCGCGCCCCTGCGCGTGAGGGGCGTGACCGTCGGCGTGGCGGATCCCGACGAGGTTCGAGCGCGCTGGCAGGAAGTGATTGGCGAACTGCCCGGGGTGGCCTTCGTGGCTGACGAGACGAACCCGGGGCCTCTCGAGTACGCATTCACCGGCCGGGCCGGAGGCCCGGTGGAGGTCGGCGGCGTGCGGCTCGTCTTCTCCGAGGAGGAATGAAATGACCGATGTCGTCCTGATCGATGTCGCCGACGGAGTCGCGACGCTCACCCTGAACCGGCCCGACCGGCTCAATGCATGGACGGGCGAGCTCCAGGCCCGCTACTTCGACCTGCTGTCGGAGTGCGCCGAGAGCGACGACGTCCGCGCGATCGTCGTCACGGGCGCCGGTCGCGGCTTCTGCGCCGGAGCCGACATGCAGAATCTCCAGGCCCTGGCCGGGGATGGGAACGGGTCGGTCAGCGGCGCCAACGACACCCGCCCCGTGACCTTCCCGATCACGATCGGCAAGCCGATCATCGCCGCCATAAACGGACCCTGCGCGGGACTCGGACTGGTGATGGCGTTGATGTGCGACCTCCGCTTCGCGGCCGAGGAGGCGAAGCTGACGACCGCGTTCGTGCGTCGCGGCCTGATCGCCGAGCACGGCATCTCGTGGATCCTGCCCCGCCTCGTCGGACCCGCACGGGCGCTCGACCTGCTCCTGTCGGGGCGGGTGGTGCTCGGTCCCGAGGCGGCCGAGCTCGGGCTCGTCAACCGGGCCGTCCCCGGCGAGCAGCTGCTCGGCGAGGCGCTGGCCTACGCGCGCGAGCTCGCCGCGCAGTGCTCGCCCGCGAGCATGGCGGTCATCAAGAAGCAGGTCTACGGCGATTACGACCAGGGGCTCGATGAGACGCTCACGCGGGCCAACGAGCTGATGTTCGAGTCGTTCGGGCGCGGCGACTTCGCCGAGGGCGTGCAGAGCTTTGTGGAGCGCCGCGCACCGCGCTTTTCCCCGCTGGCTCGATAGGGTGGCGAGCGCGTAATGCGCGTTCTGCTGATCTCTTGGGAATACCCGCCGGTGATCGAGGGCGGCTTGGCGCGTCACGTCCGCAAGCTGTCCGAGCACCTGGTCGCCGAGGGCGTGGAGGTGCACGTGCTGACGCGTGGCGGCGGGCATCTGGCCCCCGAGGAGGAGCGCCACGGGGTGGCCGTGCATCGCGTGCGCGAGCCCGAGTTCCCCAAGGACCCAAAGGCGTTCGTCGGGTGGGTCGAGACGATGAACGCCGACATGCGCGAGCTCGGCTCCGAGCTGTGCGAGCGGTTCGACTTCGACGTCGTCCACTCGCACGACTGGCTGGTGGCGGGCGCGGCCGAGATGGTCGCGCGGCGCTTCGAGCGCCCGTGGCTGACTACGGTTCACGCCACCGAGTTCGGGCGCCACCAGGGCTGGGTCCAGAACCATCCGCAGTCGCACATCCACGCAGTCGAGCGGGCGATGGTCCGCCGCGCCGACCGTGTGATCACCTGCTCCCAGTACATGCGTAGTCATGTGACCTCGGTGTTCCGGGTCCACCCGGCGCAGGTGGCCGTGATCCCCAACGGCATCGACCCGCGCGACCTCGAGCCGGTCGTCCCTGACCTCCCTGGCCTGCGCCGGCGGTTCGCGGCACCCGAGGAGCGCCTGGTGCTGCTGGTCGGCCGGCTCGTCTACGAGAAGGGCTTCCACCTCGCGCTCGACGCGCTCGCGCCAGTGATCCGTCGCCTCGGCGATGTGCGCTTCGTGGTCGCCGGCACGGGGACGGCCGAGGCCGAGCTCAAGCGCCAGGCGCGGAGGCTGCGGCTGACTCGGTATGGAACGTTCCTGGGGTGGGTCGGGGACGACATGCTGCATTCGCTCTATCGAGTGTCCGACCTCTGCATCGTCCCGTCGATCTACGAGCCGTTCGGTCTCGTGGCGCTCGAGGCGATGGCCTCGGGGTGCCTGTGCGTGGTCGCCGACACCGGCGGCCTGCGCGAGGTCGTGCCCGGCGACGGCACCGTCGGCGTTCGGTTCCGCTCCCGCGACTCGGCCGCGCTCGAGGCCGTGCTCGAGGAGGTCCTTGCCGACGACCGCACCCGAGCCCAGGTCGTCGCCGAGGCGCGCGAGCACATCCTCCAGTTCGACTGGGGCGAGGTGGCCCGGCGGACCTGCGAGGTGTACGAGCGGCTGGCCGAGGGCGTTCCCGTCGAGGCTACGCGGCCGAAGTAGCGCCCCGGCTCCTTGCGGGCCGAGGGCCAGCGTTCGGCGTCCGCCTAGTGTTGCGGTGGGCGCTTGGTCACGAAGCCCTCGAGCTCGTCGATCAGGTCCTCGACCCGCTGCGTGACCGGATGGTCCCGCGCGCCCGACAGCTTCTCGGCCAGCTTGTCTGCCGCGTCGGCCAGGATGCTCGAGAAGCTGTCGTCGGTCTTGACATAGCCGAGCTCCTCGTCGGTCGGCCGGCGGCCGAGCGCATCCGCCGCGGCCTCGCGCGCGTCCCGCTCGGCCCGCTCCCGCGCCGCGCGGGCCTGATGGACCTGATGCTCGAGGTCACGGATCCGGTCGTCGACGGCCGGGTCGGAGGGCGGCGGTGGCGGCGGCGCGCTCTGGGCCCTCTGCTCGCCCCTGATCCGGAGCTCACGGATCCGCGCATAGGCCTCCTGGACCTCCTCGAAGCGGCGCTCCGACTCCTCGGAGCCTTGGTTGTGATCAGGGTGGTGCTGTTGGACTAGCCGCCGGTACGCCTTGCGGATCTCCTGATCGGACGCGCTGGGGCTGACGCCGAGCGTCTTGTAAGGGTCGGTTGAGCGGGACGCGGCCATGCTGCAAATGAAGCGTAGTCGCGTCGGGTCGGGATCGGAGGCCTCGTGCTGCGGGAGGCGGCGGGGTCGGCGTGTGACCTGGCGACCCGGACTTTCGCAACAAACTGCGCCGCCCGGACCGACGGAGGCTGGAAGTCCCCGTCAGCGTGACTTTCGCGCCTCGCTCACCTTGGCGGACGCGAGTTTGTCGCATTTCTCCCGCCCCAGGTGCGTCACGACGCGGCTTTGGCGTGAGCGAAGCGGGCATAACCTTGGAAACCCGGCGCCGCGCCGCGAGAATCCGCGATTAAGTCTGCCCACCAGACTCAAACCGGCATCCCTCCCCCGCCAGGCCCGAGTTTCCGAGGTTACTCACGGTCCCCCCGGCCCCGCCCAACGCCCCAACCCCCTCACAACGCACGAGGGCCCGGCGCACCGCCGGGCCCTCGCGTAAGACACTCGCCTGTTAGAGCGATTACATCATTCCCGACATGTCGGGCATACCGCCGCCGCCCGGAGCGCCGCCGTCCTTCTCAGGCACCTCGGCGACGATCGCCTCGGTGGTGAGGATGTTCTTGGCGATCGAGGCCGCGTTCTGCAGCGCCGAGCGGGTCACCATGGCGGGATCGATGATCCCGGCGGCGACGAGATCGACGATCTCGCCGTTGGCCGCGTTCAGGCCCTGGCCCTTCTTGGCCTTGCGGACATCGTTGACCACGACCGAGCCCTCGAGCCCGGCGTTCTCGGCGATCTGACGGAGCGGCTCCTCGAGCGCGCGGTGCACGATGTTCGCGCCCGTGCGCTCGTCCGGATCGTCCATCGCGTCGACCTTGAGCGAGCCCTGCGCCGACAGGAGCGCGACACCGCCGCCCGGCACGATGCCCTCCTCGAGGGCCGCGCGGGTGGCCTGCAGCGCGTCCTCGACGCGGTGCTTCTTCTCCTTCATCTCGGTCTCCGTGGCCGCGCCGACCTTGACGACGGCGACGCCACCCGAGAGCTTGGCCAGGCGCTCCTGGAGCTTCTCGCGGTCGAAGTCCGAATCGGTGTTGTCGATCTCGTTCTTGATCTGGTTGATCCGGCCCTTGATCGCGTCATGGTCACCGGCACCGTCCACGATCGTGGTGGTGTCCTTGGCGACGACCACGCGACGAGCGCGACCGAGCTGCGAGAGCTGCGTGTTCTCGAGCTTCAGCCCCATCTCCTCGGTGATCACCTCACCGCCGGTGAGGATCGCAATGTCCTCGAGCATCCGCTTGCGGCGGTCGCCGAAGCCAGGCGCCTTGACCGAGACGCCGGTGAAGGTGCCGCGGAGCTTGTTCACCACGAGCGTCGCGAGCGACTCGCCCTCGACGTCCTCGGCGATGATCAGCAGCGGCTTACCGGACTGGATCGTCTGCTCGAGCACGGGCAGGATGTCCCGGACCGAGCCGATCTTCTGGTTGGCGATGAGGATGTACGGATCCTCGAGGGTCGCCTCCATGCGGTCCTGGTCGGTGACCATGTACGGCGAGATGTAGCCCTTGTCGAACTGCATGCCCTCGGTGAACTCGAGGTCCATGCCGAACGTCTGGCCCTCCTCGACGTTGACCACGCCGTCCTTGCCGACCTTGTCGATCGCGTCCGCGATCACGTCACCGATCTCGTCGTCGCCGGCGGAGATCGTCGCCACGCGGGCGATCTGCTCCTTGCCGGAGATCTCGACGGCCTGCTTCTCGATGTGAGCGACGACGTTGTCGACGGCCTTCTCGATGCCGCGCTTGAGCGCCAGCGGGTTGGCGCCGGCAGCGACGTTCTTCAGACCCTGGCGGACGATCGCCTGGGCGAGCACGGTCGCGGTCGTCGTGCCGTCACCGGCGACGTCGTTGGTCGCCGTGGCCACCTCGCGGACGAGCTGCGCGCCCTGGTTCTGGAAAACGTCCTCGACCTCGATCTCACGAGCGATTGTCACACCGTCGTTGGTGATCGTCGGGGCGCCGAACTTCTTGTCGAGCACGACGTAGCGGCCCTTGGGGCCGAGGGTTACCTTGACGGCGTTGGCCACCGCATCGACGCCCTGCTCCAGCGCCTTACGGGCCTCCGCCTCGTACTTCAGTTCCTTGTGTGCCATGTGTTTCTGGTTCTCCTACTGGACCTTTGCCAGGACGTCGGACTCGCGGAGGACGAGGAGTTCCTCGCCGTCCACCTTGATCTCCGTGCCGCCGTACTTGCTGTAGAGGACCTCGTCGCCCTCCGCCACGTCGAGCGGCGTGCGCTTGCCCGTGTCCTCGTTCACCCTGCCGTCACCGACGGCAAGGACCTTGCCCTTCTGGGGCTTCTCCTTGGCGGTATCGGGCAGGACGATGCCACTGGCAGTGGTCTCCTCCTCCTCGATTGCCCGCACGATCAGACGATCGCCAAGGGGCTTGAGCTTCATGTGATGCAACCTCCGAGTGGAAAGTAGACGGTGCTTGGCACTCGTAGGTGCAGAGTGCCAAGGACAACCACTATAGCTCGTCTGCGCCTCAAGTTGGCACTCTCTTGTGAAGAGTGCCAGGAAACCGGCTCGCCTGGGCGGCAAGCGGCGGCTCGGCGGGCGTGCCCTTAGTTCTGCGCCGCGCCCAGGCCGTGAATTCGGTCCCGGACGCCGGGCCGGTCCTCGATGATCTGCGAGAAGCGAACCACGGTCACGGTGTCATCGAGCTCGACCTTGCGGCCGTAGATCTGCTCGAGGAAGTGGACCATCTCGTCGACGCGGCGGAACTCGGGGTTGTCGTGCTCGATGTCCCGAGGCGACAGGTCCTTGACCCGCTTGACCTCGACCTGGTCGATCACGGCGTAGAAGATCTTCTCTCGGGGCGAGTGCTGGTAGCCGATCGTCACGAGCACGCAGTCGTTCTTGCGGTACTTGTGCGACTTGTCGCCGAGGCGGATCGTGGCCGTCTTGCGGCCACGACGGAGTTGGTCGGCGAACACCGACGAGTAGAAGTTGAGTACGCGCACCGTGCCAGCCTACCGATCCGGTGCGGTGCGCGACACCGCGCGAGCGACCATCTCGCGCTCGCCCGCGTAGGTGAGCGCCCGCACCGCCTCCGCGAGCGGCATCCAGCGAGCGTCCTCGATCTCATGGTCGTGATCGGCGACGTCGCCGGACCGGTACTCGAACAGGTAGAAGCGGACCAGCTTCTGCACCCGGCGACCGTTGCGCACATAGGAGTACCGGACCTCGCCGAGCTCGTCGATCAGCTCGGCCTCGAGGCCGGTCTCCTCGCGGACCTCGCGGGTGGCGGCCGCTTCGGGAGTCTCATCGCCGTCGGCGTGCCCCTTGGGCAGCCCCAGCACGCGGTCTCCGGACGCATCGCGCTTGACCGGCACGATCACCGCGACCTCGTCTCCACGCACGACAACGCCCCCGGCCGAGAACTCTGACTTCGCTTGGCTGTCTGGCGTCATCTAGTAGACGTAACGCTCGAGTGCGGCGGGCTCGTGCACGACAAGTCTGCCGCGGCCCTGCGTGATGATTCCTGCCCGTTCCAGCACGGCGAGAAACCGGCTGGCGGACTCGCGTGAGGACCCGGCCAGCTGTGCCAGCTCTGCCTGCGTGGAGGTGATCATCACGTCGCGCTGCTCCACGCCCTCCTGCGCGCTCGCCGCCACGAGCTGGGCGAGCACGGCCGCGACGCGGCTCTGCACGGTCTGGAACGACTGCCGGGCGAGGCGCTCGTTGGTCTCCCGAAGACGGCGGCCGAGGGCAACGATCAGCTTGACGGCGATGTCGGGGTGCTCACGCAGCAGCCGGCGCATATCCCCGCCGAGGATCGCTATCGCCTCGGTGGGCTCGGCCGCCTCCACCGTCGCCGAGCGCCGCTCGTCGTCGAACATCGCGAGCTCGCCGAAGATGTCACCTGGGCCAAAGCTGGCCAGTGTGATCGTGCGCCCGTCCGGGTGCTCCCGGATCGCACGGGCGTGGCCCGACCGCACGATGTAGCAGGTGTCGCTCTGGTCGCCCTCGCGGAACACCACCTCGCCGGCCGCGAACGCTCGTGGCACGGCCACTTCCACCACCCGTGCCAGATCCTCCGCAGCCAGTGTCTCGAACGCGGGCACCCGCTGCAGGAGCGCGATCGTGTCCTCGCTGGTCGCGGCCACCTACAGGTGAATACCACACGGGGGGCCTAGGCCACGTCGAGCGCCTGCTCGCGGCGGCGGCGCCTCACGGCGGTGGCTATCCACCATCCGAGCGCCCCGACCAGCAGCACCGGGACCAGCGCCGCGAGCGTGATCAGCGCCACCCCGGCCGCCACCGTCAGCACGCGGCCGGCGTCGTGTGCGGCCTTGCCGAGGGTGAAGCCACTGCTCGAATGGGCGCCAACGATCGGCGGCGCGCTGGCGTTGATTGTGACCTGAACGCGGCTGAAGTTGATGCGGTTGTTCAGCCCCCGGATCGCCGCCTGGTCGCGGGCGATCGCGTTCTCGACATCGTGAATCTGCGTCTTCAGGCTGCCGATCTGGGTCTGCGTGACCGCGGCCGCCAGCTGCTTCAGCAGCGAGGTGCGCAGCGCCTGGTCGTCGGCGAGGCGGCGGCCGGCGCTGACGTATTGACCGTTGACGTCCTGCGTGGTGTCGGTGCGCGCGGCCACGTGGGCGTAGCGGAGCTGCGAGAGCTGGGTCATCGTCGCGGTCAGGTTGCCGCTGGGGATGCTCAGCTGGAACTGCGCGTAGCCGTCCGTCCCCGCGGTGACGCTCGAGTTGTTCACGACCCCGTTCTCGCGGCCGACGACGTCGAACAACTCCTGGGCCACGTCGTCGATCCGGCTCGCGGCGGCGTTGAGGGCCAGGTTCGCCGACTGGACGATTCTGCGGCCGTTCGACGGCGGCTGCGGGGCGGGCGAGAGCGCGCCGGCGCTGGTGGCGGTCTGCACGATGGTCGGAGACGGGGCCGGCGCTCGCACAGCGTCCTTGGTCGAAGCCACCGACGTACTGGCCGCGGTCCCAGAGGAAGAGGCGCCGGACCTGGCCACTCCTGCGGCCGGCGCGGCCGAGCTCCCGGCGACGGCCGAGCTCCCGGCGACCGTCGACTCGGCCACCGGCGTGACCGGATGCGAGCCGCTCCCGCCGGACCCCAGCACCACCACCACGACGACGGCCGCGACCGCGGCGCTCGCCAGGCCGGCCAGCTGCCCGAACGACCACGACCGCCGCGGCCGCCCCGCTTCCGCGACATCCGGTGCAACCGCAAAGCGGCGCTCGACCCGCGCGTCCAGTCGCGTTGCGAAGGCCGGATCGACCTGCGGGCGATCGGCCGCCAGGAGCAGCGCGAGCTCGGCCAGCTCGGCGTACTCGGGATCGACCGGGTCACCCGCGAGGGTGGCGTCGATCGCGTCGAGCTGCCCGATGACCTCGGGATCGATGGGCTCGTCAGTTCGTCTCATTGCATGCCTTCCTCAGCTTCTCCATCACGCGATGGAGCATCGTCCCGGCGTTCGATTCGCTCACGCCGAGCACCTGCGCAAGCTCGGCCCCACTCAGCCCGCCATGAAACTTGAGCGCCACGATCTCGCGCTCGCGGGCCGAGAGCGCGTTCAGAGCCGCGTTCACGGCGGTGCGCCTGAGCGCGACGTCGGCGTGATCCTCGGCTGTGGGCTCGCCCACCGCCGCCGGCTCTGTGACCAGCGTGGCCAGCCGGCGTCGCCGGCGCAGCTCGTCGAGCGCCGCGTTGCGAGCGATTCCGAACAGCCAGGCTCGCTCCTCGCCCCGGCGGCGGTCGAATGTCCGCCTCCGGCGGTAGGCCCGCTCGAACGTCAGCGCGGTCACGTCCTCGGCCGCGGCGCGGTCGCGCAGGAGGGTGGCCACGTACGCAAAAACATCGTCACGGCTTGAGCGGTAGAGCGCTTCGAACCGATCCCACGAGGACGGCGCTGCCTGCTCGGCCGGAGCGGTCACGGTGGCGATCACATCAGTACTACGACGATCTCCAGAATCCATCACAGGCTCGCTATGGTCCACCTTGTGAACGTACGTCTCGCGACCGTCTTCGCCGCGTCCGCCCTGGCTCTCGGGGGGGTTGCGGTCGCCCAGGCCCAGAGCAACAGCGGGCCGTCGCGGTCCCAGATCCAGGCCGCGGTGAGCCGAGCCGAGCGGTCGAGCACTCTGTGGGCGACGGTCAACATCTGCAATACCGGCCGTTATCCGAACGTAATCGGCATCCGCGCGCAGATGCCGAGCCTTGGTTTCAACGCTCAACTATCGATGAGCTTCGAGGTCGAATACTGGTCGACCAAGGATCACATGTTCAAGCTCGTGCCCGGCGCCGGGATGTCGGTCCCGGTGGGGACCTCGAAGCTGGGCCTGCGCCAGAGCGGGATCCAGCTCCCATTCGCCCCCCACGCCGGCCAGTTGCGCGGAGTCGTCCAGTTCCAGTGGAGCCGCGGCGGTCAGGTGGTCGGGAGCACCGGCCTGATCACCACCGCAGGCCACCCCGACGCCGACTTCGGCGATCCGCAGCACCACAGCTCGTCGGAGTGCCTGATCGGCTGATCAGGCGGCCAGCGCAGCGAACAGCCGCGGGTCGTTGCTGATCACACCGGTGACGCCCAACGCCTCGAGCTTGCGCATCTGCGGCAGCTCGTCGACGGTCCACACGTACAGCTCGCCGCCGGCGTCACGGACACTGCGGGCCAACCGGGGCGTGACCAGCCGCCAATGCGCCATCAGAGCGTCGCATGCACGGCTCCGAATCGCGCGCGAGGCGCGCATCGGGAGCGCGGCCCGAGCTACCTGGAGCGCGGCGAGCGCGGGCACCGCGAGGGCCCGCGAGCGGAACGGGTCGCGCCTGAGCTTCGGCACCGACCAGCCGAGTCGGACCGAGGGCTCCGCGGCTCGCAGGACGGCCAGGCTGTCACGGAACTGCGAGCAGATCAGCGAGCGCTCGAGGACCCCGTGGGCCCTGAGCGCGTCGAGCACCTGGCGCTCGTAACCGGGCAGCTTGAGGTCGACGTCGAGCTCGACCCCGTCGAACGTGGCGCCGCCCAGGTGGGCCAGCCCCTCTTCGAGTGTGTGCGGCGTCCGCGCCGCCGCGTCTTCGTAGTCGTGGGCGAGGATCAGCCGGCCCCCGCGCTGGGGCAGCACGTCGAACTCGATCATGTCGACCCCGGCCGCGAGCGCGGCGTCGAAGCTCGCGAACGTGTTGCCCGGTGCGATCAGATCGGCGCCCTTGTGACCGACTCGTCTCAGCGCTGACATCCTGGGCACCAGTATGTCGTGCGGTTGTCGTCGCCCTGACCAAGGGAGCGCACAAGCGTCCCGCAGCGCGGGCATGGGCGGCCGCGCAGCCCGTACACGCGCGCGGTCACAGCCCGCGGGCCCTCGAGCGCCGAGCGACTCATCGGCGGCCGCAGCGCCTCAATCACGGCGAGCGCCTCGGCCTCTGATACGTCCCCGAGCGCGCGCCAGGGATCCAACCCCGCCTCCCAGCACCCCTCCGCCTTCCACATGTTGCCGATCCCGGCCACGTTGCGCTGGTCGAGCAGCGCGTCGCCCAACGGGCGGGTCTGGTCGTCGGCGCGCAACCTCCGCAGGAACCGGTCGGCGTCGAACTCGTCCGCGAGTACGTCGGGCCCGAGCGCCGCAAGGCGCTGGTCAAACCGCGTCCGGCCCTCGGTCATCAGCTCGAGCACCGGTCCGTCGAACTGCACGACCTCCCGATCGCCGACCCGCAGGACGAGCCACGCCCGCGAGCGCGAACGCCCCCAGCGCCGTCCGCCCGCGTACACACCCCAGGCTCCGGTCATGCGCAGGTGCGAATGCAGCACCAGGTCACCATCCCATCTAAGGAAGAGGTGCTTGCCGTGCGTGTCGACGCTGCGCACCTCTCGTCTCGCGAGCCGTTCGGCCCAGCGATCAAGCGCGTGCCGCGGATGCGGCGTCAGGATCTCGTCCGGGATTCGGCCGACCAGCACCGGTCGCATCCGGTTCGCCGCGTAGGCAATCGTGTCGCCCTCGGGCACGGCTTCAGGCGCTGAGCGTCAGCCGCCGCGGACCTTGCTGGAAGCCGAGCGCCACCAGCACCGCCCCCAGCCGAGAGCCGAGGGCGGGCTCGCCGTCGATCCGCTCGAGCGCCAGCCGCTTGACCTGCCCGACCCGGACCCGATCGACCAGCGCCTCGAGCGCCGGCTCGAGCCGCTCGTCCTCGGGACCGACGAGTGTCTGCATCGCGCGCCCGCCGCGCTCCAGGTAGAGGATCGGCTCGCCCCCGACGAGAACGACCGAGGCGCCCGCGACGCGAGTCGGACGCCGGGACTCCTCCCGCGCCGGCCACGGCAGCGCGGCGCCGTAGGGCTGCGACGGGTCGACGGCGGAGAGCACGACCGGCGGCTCCTCGCGCTCGGGCGCCACGCGCAGACGCTCGACCGCTCCGGGCAGCGCGAACTGCGCTCCCCCAAGCCCCTCGACGAAGTAGCCACGGCGCGCGATCCCGAGCGTCTCGAGCTGCGAGAGCTCGGGGTAGATGGCCGAGAAGCCACCCGGGATGCCCTCGGTGAGAACCTGCTCGCGGGTGAGGATCCCGTAGCGCTCGAGCAGCAGTTCGGCCAGCGCCCGGCGGCGAGCGGACGGATCCACCGCGGCCCGGAACAGCGGCTCGGTGAGCGACCAGCGGCCCTGCACCTGCGCTGCGGCCCCTCCGCGGCGCCGGGCGGCGAAGCGACCCGCGCGCCTGGCCCGACTGCGGTCGCGCTGGGCCCGGGCCAGGGTGAGCCGCGGTGCCCGGAGCGGCGCAAACGCGTCGTTAGTCGCCTCCCCCGCCCAGGCGAGGTCCCACAGCGCCTCCTGGAGCTCCTCGGGCGCGAGCTCGACATCGACCAGCAGGTCCGTGAAGAAGCAGGCGCCTGCGGCGAGCCGCGTGCGGACCGCGTCGTGAGCCGGGGACGCGGGGGGAGCGCCCTTGTGGGGCGGCGGTCCGAGGACGGGAAGGTCCTCGCGGAAGTACAGCGCCACCCTCCCCGAGTTGCGGCCAAGCGCGCCGGCGCCGACCCACACGAGCTCGCCGCTCGCGCACAGCTGGTCGATCCACGACGGCGAGTAGGCGCCGACCCGGCGCGGCAGGATCTCGCGCTCCCAGACGTCCGGAGGGAGCGCCAGCGCCTGAAGCGGAACGAGCGCCTCGCGCAGGCGGTCGATCCCGGCGCCGGTGGCCGGATGGCGATCGACGTTCTGCCATGCGGGCAGGAAGCGCGCCCACGCGCGCTGGTCGGCCGGCTCGATCTCCTTGCGGAGCGCGGCCAGCGAGGCGCGACGCAGCCGCCGCAGCACCTCCGGGTGGCACCATTCGCGCTCGCTCCCGCCGGGGCGCAGCTCCCCGCGCACGAGCCGGCTCGAGCGCTCGAGCAACTTCAGCGCCGGGCCGAAGTCGATCCCGTAGCGAGCCCGGACCTCGCCGGTCGTGAACGGCCCGTGCGTGGCGGCATAGCGGACCACGAGCTCCTCGAGCGCGTCGGGCACATCGTCGAGGAACACCGACGGAAGTCCGCCCGGCGGGGCGACCCCGAGCGCGTCGCGATAGAGCCCAGCCTCGGCCGCGGCGATCCAGCGCTCCTCGCCGCCGACCCGGACCCGGACGGCGCGCCGCTCGCTCTCGAGCTCGGACAGCATCGCCCCGGCGTCCACCCCGGGAACCGCGCGCGCGGCGACCTCGACCGTCGTGAGGTCGCCGATCGCGCGAAGCATGTCGTGCAGGTGGTCCCGGGTGGCGACCCGGCGCCGCTCACTGCGGAACTGCAGGTCGTCCTGCACCTCGCCGAGCGCGTCCGGGTCGATCAGGTCACGTAGCTCGTCCTGCCCGAGCAGCTCTCGGAGGAGGTCGCGGTCCAGTGACAGCGCGGCGGCCCGGCGCTCAGCGTTCGGCGTGTCGCCCTCGTACATATACGTGGCGACGTAGTCGAACAGCAACGAGGACGCGAAGGGCGAGGCTGTGGAGGTCTCGACCTCGACGAGCGAGAGCTCGCGACGGTGCAGCTTCGTCAGCAGGTCGGTCAGACCGGCGAGGTCCAGCACATCGCGCATACATTCGCGGTAGGTCTCGAGCACGATCGGAAAGTCGTCGTACTTGCGCGCCACCTCGAGCAGCGATTGCGACTTAAGCCGTTGCTGCCAGAGCGGCGTGCGCTTGCCCGGCCGCGCACGGGGGATCAGCAGGGCGCGGCTGGCGTTCTCGCGGAACCGCGCGCCGAACAGCGCGCTCGACGCGAGCTCGCCGACGATCCGGTCCTCGACCTCCTCCGGATCGATCAGCATGAGATCAGCCCCGGGCGGCTCGTCGGCGTCGGGGAGGTGGACGATGATCCCGTCGTCGGACCAGATCGCGTCTGATTCGAGCTCGAGCTCGTCGCGGATCCGCGCGCTGAGGGCCAGCGCCCAGGCGGCGTGGACGCGACCGCCGAAGGGACTGAGGATGCAAACGCGCCAGTCGCCGATCTCGTCCCGGAAGCGCTCGATCACGATCGCGCGATCGGACGGGACCACCCGCGTGGCGGCCTGCTGCTCGACGAGGAACTCGACCAGGTTCTTGGCCGCGAGTTCGTCGAGGTCATAGCCGGCCTCGACGAGCTCCTCCGGCGTTCTGTCGACGGCCCACCGCGCGAACGCGCCAATCGCCTCGCCGAGCTCCTTCGGCCGGCCGACGCCGTCCCCCTTCCAGAACGGGACCGCGCCCGGGAGCCCGGGCGCGGGGGTGACGATCACGCGATCGCGTCCGATCTCCTCGATGCGCCAGGTTGTGGCACCGAGCAGGAAGGTCTGGCCGGGACGCGCCTCGTACACCATCTCCTCGTCGAGCTCGCCGACCCGGCGGCCATCCGGGAGCGTGACCGCGTAGAGGCCCCGGTCGGGAATCGTCCCGGCGTTGGTGACGGCCAGCTGCCGGGCGCCCGGACGGGCGCGGATCGTTCCCTTCAGCCGGTCCCAGACGATCCGCGGACGCAACTCGGAGAACTCGGAGGAGGGGTAGCGGCCGTCGAGCATGTCGAGGACGTTCTCGAGCTGGGTCCGGCTCAGCTCGGCGTAGGAGTGCGTGCGGGTGACGAGCGCGTGGAGGTCGTCGACGTCGACCGGCTCGTCGTCCGGCGCGGCGGCGGCGATGGCGACGATCTGCTGAGCCAGGACGTCGAGCGGGTTGCGCGGGACCACCGTGGTCTCGATCGCCCCCTCGTGCATGCGCTTGGCGACGACCGCGCACTCGAGCAGGTCGGCGCGGAACTTCGGAAAGATCCGCCCGCGGCTTACGTCGCCGACCGAGTGCCCGGCGCGGCCGATCCGTTGCAGGCCCCGAGCCACCGACTTCGGCGACTCGACCTGGATGACGAGATCGACGGCCCCCATGTCGATCCCGAGCTCGAGTGACGAGGTCGCGACCAGACACGGCAGCTCGCCCGCCTTGAGCATCTCCTCCACGACGAGCCGCTCCTCGCGGGCGAGCGAGCCGTGATGGGCGCGAGCGATCTCCCGTTCGGCGAGGTCGTTGAGCCTGATCGCCAGCCGCTCGGCGCCGCGCCGGTTGTTGACGAACAGGATCGTCGAGCGGTGGGCCTCGATCAACTCGAGCAGCTCGGGGTAGATGGCGGGCCAGATCGAGCGGCGTGTGCTCTCGCCGCCCGCGAGCGGGTCGAGGTCGGGTGAGGTGCCGCCCACCCCGTCCAGCTCGACCATCGACTCGACCGGGACCTGGATCTTCAGGTCGAGCTCCTTGCGCACACCGGTGTCGACGATCCGGCAGCGCCGGCTCGGTCCGACCATGAAGCGCCCGACCTCCTCGAGCGGGTTCTGGGTCGCCGACAGGCCGATCCGCTGCACATCGCGACCGGCCGCCTCGGTCAGACGCTCGAGCGTCAGAGCCAGATGCGCTCCACGCTTGGTCGAAGCGACGGCGTGGATCTCGTCGACGATGCACCACTCAGTGTGCCGGAACAGCTCCTTCGCCCGGCCGGTGAGCATCAGATACAGGGACTCCGGGGTTGTGATCAGGATGTCGGGGGGCTTGCGCAGCATCGCCTGGCGCTCGCGCTGCGGGGTGTCGCCGGTCCGCACTGCGACGCTGCACTCGGCGCCGATCCCGCGCAGCGGCGCACGCAGGTTGCGGTCGATGTCGTAGGAGAGCGCCTTGAGCGGCGAGACATAGACGAGGCGGATACCCGGCTCGCCCCCAGCCGGAGCGCTGCTCAGACGGTCGATCCCCCACAGGAAGGCGGCGAGCGTCTTGCCCGAGCCGGTCGGAGCCGAGATCAGGACATGTTCACCCGAGGCGATCGCCGGCCACGCCTGGGCCTGCGCGGGCGTTGGCTCAGCGAACGCACCGGCGAACCAGTCACGCGTTCGAGGGCTGAAGCTGCTGAGCGGCACGGCTCAGGCCAGCGTAGCGCCCTCCGGATCCATGAACGCGAGCCTCGTGCTCAGGCCCGCAGAGTCGCGCAACGTGACGATCCTCCGGGCCGGCTGGACGGCCGGGCGGATCGTTCCGAGGCGGTCGCCGAGACGCTGCTCGAGCGCCTCCAGATCAGGCACGATCACCACCAGACCCCAGAATCGGGCCGGCCCCGGCGGCGCGCCCGCGGCCTCCACGAGCTCCAGGATCGCCGGGCCGATGCGGCGAAACCCCTGACGGAAGCCGCCGGCGTCGCGGATCCGCCGCAGCGCGAGGCCGGTCCGCTCGAGCGCGGCGGCGGTCCGGTTGAAGTCGGGGCTGGCGATCACCACGTGGTCGATGCCGATCGCCCCGTTCGCGTGGGCTACCGCAGCCCGCGACGGCGGCACAGCGATCGTGGCCAGGCCGTCGATCTCGTCGACCACAAGACCGTCGATCGCCCACGCGGTGATGCCCTCGCCCTCGGCGCCGAGCCGCACCGTGACGCCGCCGAGATCCATGCGGTTCTCGCTGATGTCGAACCCGAGCGCCGTCCAGCATTCCGGCGGATCGGCGATCTCGAGCCCGGCCAGCCTCATAGCCGCAGCGCCGTCCGCCAGGCGATGCGTGCTCCACCGCGCATCAGGGCGACCCGGTAGATGCGAGAGGCGACCACCGCTGTGGCCCAGATCGCGAGCAACATCAGCACGAGCGAGACAACGACCTCCCATGCCGCGATGTGGCCGAGGGCGATCCGGGCCGGCATCAGCGTCGCGCTCAGTGGCGGCAGCAGCGATACGACCCGCAGCCAGGTCGCATTCGGTGAGGCGATCGCCGCATACGCGAGCAGGTAGCCGATCAGAAGCAGCATCGCGAACGGCATGGTCACGAATTGCACCTCCTCCTGCCGCGCGACGATCGCCCCGGCCGCGGCGAACGCGAACGCGTAGAGCGCGAAACCGAGCAGGAAGCAGACGAGGAATGCCGGCAGCAGCACCCACACGCTCGACGGGATCGAGGTGCTGTGCACGGCGGCGTTCGCGATCAGGCCCGCGATCGCGGCGACCGCCAGCTGTCCGAGGCCGAGCGAGCCGATGCCCACGATCTTCCCCGTCAGCAGACGTCCTGGGCGCACGGCGGCGAGCAGAACCTCAGCGGCGCGCGAGGTCTTCTCCTGCGCCACCCCGTTCGCCACCGCGGCTCCGTACAGGACCAGGCTCAGGTACATCAGCAGGGCGGCCGCGAGCGCCGCCACCGAGCGGGCCGCCTTGTCGCGCGGAGGCGGCTGGAGCGCTTGGCTGATGATTGGTACCGACGGGGCAGCACTCAGCCCAGCGCTCTCTACGGCCACCTGGAGCAGGGCCCGGTCCTGGGCCGAGAGCGACTGCTTGACCACCGCCAGCGCCGCCCGCGGACCGACGCTCAGCACGATGGCGTAGCTACCGCTCCTGACGCCCGCGCGGGCGGCGGCCGCGTCGCTGACGCTCACCACTTTGATCTTGACCCGAACCGCGCTCGCCGTCCGGGTCAGCGCCGGTTCCAGCTGCGCGGCGCGGGCTCCCAGCAACCCGATAGTCACCGGCTTGCTCGAGCTGCGAACGAGCGACGGGATCACGATCGCCGCGACCACGAGCAACGCCGTCAGCAGGGTGACGATCCGGATCAGCCGCCCCTGGAGCCGTTCGTTGATCTCGCGCATCGCCACCAGGCGGACGGTCGCGGGGGCGGTCACAGCGACACCATATGGCGGTAGACGTCGAGCAGGCCGGCCGACTCGAAGGCGAAATGCTCGACCGGTCCGGCGGCCTGAGCGGCGCGCAGAATCGACTGGGGATCGGTGCCGGGGGCGACGAGCAGCAGCACGCCGTCGGCGTCCTCGCTGATCAGCTCCACCCCGCTGAGCGACGCGCACCAGTCAGACGGTGCGTCGACGTTGACGCGCAGCTGGGCGGGGAAGCGCTCGCGCAGCTCGCGCAGCGTGCCGGCCGCGAGCACGCGGCCCTGGTCGAGGACCACGACCCGATCGCAGATGCGCTCGACCAGCTCCAGCTGATGGCTTGAGAAGAGGATTGCGGTGCCCGTCTCGGCCTGCTCGCGCAGCACGTCGGAGAGCGACTCGACGGCCTCGGGATCGAGCCCGGCGAACGGCTCGTCGAGAACCAGCAGAACCGGCTCGTGCACGAGCGCGACCGCGAGCTGCACCCGCTGCTGATTGCCGTGCGAGAGCGCGATCAGCTTTTCCTCCACGCGCGGGCCGAGCCCCAGGCGCTCGAGCCACGTGCGCGCCGCCGTCGTGGCGGCCTCGGCCTCGATCCCGTGGAGCTCGGCGAAATACGCCACCTGCTCGAGCAGCTTCATCTGTGGGTAGAGGCCCCGTTCCTCGGGCATGTAGCCGAAGCGCAGCCGCTCGGCCTCGCCGATCAGCTGTCCGGACCAGGTCGCCGTGCCCGCGTCGGGCGCGACGATGCCCATGATCACGCGCATCGTGGTCGTCTTGCCGGCGCCGTTGCGGCCGACCAGGCCGACGATCTCCCCGGGCGCGACCTGTAGGGAGACGCCGTCGAGCGCCGTGATCTCCCCGAAGCTGTGACGCAGTTCGACGAGCTCCAGCATCTCAGCCGCTGAGTTCCCCGGCCCGAGAAAAGATGTCGTCGAGCATCGTCTCGGTCAACCTCCCAGTGAACGTGTTCTGCTGAGAAGGGTGATAGCAGCCGAGCAGGTTATATGTCGCGACCTCGGCCACGGCTCCGTGCGTGAACCTCGGCTTTGGCCGGATCGGACCGAGCGCGCGGAGCGCGGCGTCCCAGGCGAAGCCGCCCAGGCACACGATCACGCGCACGCGCGACAGCAGCGCCAGCTCGCGCTCGAGATACGGGAGGCAGTTGTCGCGCTCGGCCGGCAGCGGTCGGTTGGCGGGCGGAGCGCAGCGCACCGCGGCGGTGACGAAGCAGTCGGACAGCTTCAGCCCGTCTTCGCGTGAGACCGATTCGGGCTGGTTCGCGTATCCCGCCCGGTACAGCGCCCCGAACAGCCAGTCGCCCGAGCGGTCGCCGGTGAAGATCCGGCCGGTGCGGTTTCCGCCGTGGGCGGCCGGGGCGAGCCCGAGGACGAGCACGCGGGCAGCCGGGTCGCCGAAGCCGGCGATCGGACGCCCCCAGTAATCCTCCGAGGCGAACGACGCCCGCTTGACCCGGGCCACCTCCTCGCGCCACCGGACGAGGCGCGGGCAACGCCGGCAGGACACGATCTCGCGCTCGAGATCGCGCAGCGCCTTCACGAAGCGGAGGGCGAGAGCACCCCGTCGATCAACCTGTCGATCACGGGGCCCAGCTCGAGAAGGTCGGGCGGCTCGCCGAGGCGCACCTGGCGCGAGACGAGCTCGGTGATCGCGCCGACGATCGCGAACGAGTCGTAGTCGGAGGCGAAGCGCGGGATCAGTCCTCGCTTCGCCGCCGCCGCGTTCTCAGCGTCGAGCACATCGGCGAACTGCTGCATGATCTGGTCGCGCCGCTGGGCAACGTTCGGGCCGGCGCCGATGATCTCGACGAGCAGCGTCTGGGCGTAGTCGGGGTATTGGGCCAGGGCGGTCAGGAACGCCCGCGTCCCGGCCTTCATCCGCTGTGAGGCATCGGCTCTCCCCGCGCCCCGCGCGGCGCCGGCCATCGCTTCGGCCACACGCGCGGCGGCCGCGTCGAACAGCGCGATGATGCAGTCCTCCTTGTTGCCGAAGTGCTCGTAGAACGTGGCCTTCGACATGCCGGCCCGGCGGCTGATCGACTCCGAGCTCGCCCCCGAGTAGCCACGTTGCGCGAATTCTGCCGCCGCCGCCTCGAGCAGCCGCTCCCGCTGGATCGGCAGGCGCACCTCGGGTGGCGGGGCGTGCCGCCCACGAGCCGCGGGTCCCTGTGTCGAGCTCACGCCTTCAGGGCGCGTCCGTAGTGACGCTCGTAGTAGTTGCGGTACGCGCCGGATCGGATTGGCTCCCACCACCAGGCGTTGTCGCCGTACCACTGCACCGTGCGCTCGATCCCCTCCTCGAAGTGAATCTGCGCCGTCCAACCGAGCCGCTGGAGCTTGTCGGCCGAAAGCGAGTAGCGGCGGTCGTGCCCGGGGCGGTCGGTCACGTACTCGATCAGCGACTCGTCGCGCCCGGTCAGCGCCAGGATCGTGCGCACCACCTCGATGTTCTCGCACTCGTCCGGGCCGCCGCAGTTGTAGACCTCGCCGGCCTCGCCGTTCTCGAGCACGCGGCCGATCCCGCGGCCGAAGTCCTCCACGAACAGCCAGTTGCGGACGTTGCGACCGTCGCCGTAGACGGGCAGGCGGTCACGGGCAAGGGCATTGAGGACCATCAGCGGAATCAGCTTCTCGGGGTACTGGTAGGGGCCGTAGTTGTTCGACCCGCGGCAGATCACGGTCGGCAGCCCGTAGGTGTGAAAGTAGCTCGAGACGAGCAGGTCGGCTCCGGTCTTGGTCGCGCTGTAGGGGCTTGAGGGCGCGAGCGGTGACTCCTCGGTGAACGAGCCCGCGTCGATCGAGCCGTAGACCTCGTCGGTCGAGACCTGGACGTAGCGAAGGCCGTGCTCGCGCGCCGCCTCGAGCAAGATGTGGGTGCCCTGCATGTTGGTGACGATGAACGCCTCGGGGCCGGAGATCGAGCGGTCCACGTGCGTCTCTGCGGCGAAGTTGACGATCGCGTCGCACCCGGTGAGCGCCTCGGCGACCGCCGCTGGGTCCTCGATCGCGCCGTGCACGAAGCGGATGTCGTCGATCACGTCGTGGAGGTTCTCCCTGCGACCGGCGTAGGTCAGCTTGTCGAGCACCGTGACCGTGTCGCCATGGTCACGCACGCGCAGGCGCACGAACGTCGAGCCGATGAAGCCGGCACCGCCGCAGACGAGCAGCTGCATCAGGCCGCCACCCGGACCGCGGTCAGGTACTCGTCGAGCCCGGCAGTCCATGGGGGCAGGCGGGGCGCGTCGCGCTCGCTCGCCAGCACGCTGTAGGCCGGTCGCGGCGCGGGGCGGGCAAGATCCTCGGTCCGTCCCGGGCGCAGCCGGCAGCGCAGGCCGGCACCCTCCACGATCCGGCTGGCGAACTCGTACCACGAACACTGCCCGGAGCCGGCGACGTGGACGATCCCGCCGCGGCGGGCGGCGGCGAGCTCGAGCAGCGCCACAGCCAGATGGGCCGTGAACGTCGGGCAGCCGACCTGGTCATCGACGACGGTCAGCTCGTCGCGCTCGCGGGCGAGGCGCAGGATTGTGGCCGGGAAGCAGCGACCGCCGGTCCCGAACAGCCACGACGAGCGCACGATCGTGTGGCTGTCCGGCGCCGCTTCGATGACCGCCCGCTCGCCGGCCAGCTTCGAGATCCCGTAGCGCGATAGTGGGCCGGTGGCGTCGGACTCGACATAGGGCTCGCGCTTGGACCCGTCGAACACGTAGTCGCTCGAGACGTGGAGCGTCCATGCGCCCGCTGCGCTCGCAGCGCGTGCCACGTTCCCGGCCCCTGCGCCGTTGATCGCCATCGCCTCGTCGATCGCCTCCTCGGCGCCGTCGACGTCGGTGTATGCGGCGCAGTTGACGACCACATCCGGCGCGGCTGCGCGGACCGCGGCGCCCACGGCGCCGGCGTCGGTGATGTCGAGCTCGGACCGCGACAGCGCCACCGCGCTCTCCGCGGCGGTCGAAACGTCGCGCCCGAGCATCCCCGCCGCGCCTGTGATCAGCAATCGCATCGGCGTCGAAGGGTAGCTAGGGCTACCGCGTGCTCGCGTCGATCTAGTCGGTCCAGAAGTCGTCCACGCGCTCGCCGTCGCCGCCCTCGGGCCGGTCCGAGCCGACGGCGATGAACTCGAGCCCGTCGGGGCCGCCCTCGAACGCCCGTGCGGTGTTCGGAGCGACGCGCAGGACGTCCCACTGCCGGAGCTCGACGAGCTCGTCGTTCAGCTTCGCCCGGCCGGAGCCGGCGATGACCACGTAGGCCTCCTCCTGCTCACGGTGGCGATGGCCGAACGGTCCGCGCACGCCAGGTCCGTAGCGGAACAGGCTCACGCCGAGGTGCTCCGAGTCGAGGTGCGAGCGAGCGAAGCGGGCCTCGACCCCGGAGTCTCTACCGGCGCCCGCATCCTCCAGCTCCTTGATGTTCTTGATCGTGAAATCGGACATGCAACAAGTCTACGTCGCGTTCACGCCCGAGCCCGATCCCCGCTCGGAGGCGGTGGTAGGGTCGACGTCATGCCAGAACGAACGAATTACACACCAGGGACGTTCAGCTGGACGGACCTCACAACCACCGACCAGGATGCCGCCAAGGCCTTCTACACGTCGCTGTTCGGTTGGGATTCGCAGGACAACCCGGTCGGCGACGGCGTCGTCTACTCGGTGATGCTGATCGACGGCAAGCCGGTGGCCGCGATCTCACCCCAACCCCAACAGCAGCGCGAGGCCGGCGTGCCCCCGGCCTGGAACTCATACATCACGGTGGAGAGCGCCGACGAAACGGCCGAGCGCGCAAAGCAGCTTGGCGGCACGTTGCACGCACCGGCCTTCGACGTCCTCGACGTCGGGCGCATGGCCGTCGTGCAGGACCCCGGCCAGGCTTACTTCATGGTCTGGGAGCCCAGGGCGATGATCGGCGCGGCGCTTGTCAACGCGCCCGGCGCGCTGTCCTGGAACGAGCTCGCGACCACGGACATGGACACCGCCGCCGGGTTCTACGGGGAGCTGTTCGGGTGGTCGACCCAGGCGATGGAGGGCTCGGAGATGCCCTACCTGGTGATCCAGAACCGCGACGGGCACAGCAACGGCGGAATCCGTCCGGTGATGCCGCCCGACGTCCCGCCGCACTGGCTGGTCTATTTCGGCAGCGCGGACGTGGCGACTGACCTCTCGCGCGTCTCCGATCTGGGCGGCACCCAGCTGATGGGTCCGATGCCGATCGGGCCGGGGACGATCGGCGTCGTGCAGGATCCGCAGGGTGCTGTATTCGCGCTTTACGGAGGCGACTTCGACGACTGACAGGCGGCTGTCGCCTCGGCACGGAGAGCGCGCCATACTCCGCACCGTGCGCAAGGCAGCCGCACCATGGACGTTCGCCGTCGTACTCGCGCTCGCCGGGTGCGGAGCGCAGCAGCCCTCGAACTCGACTCCCACGCCGCAGCCAACTCCGGTGACGACGTCCGGCGCGCCGCAGGCCCATCCCCAGGCGATCGAGCCGGCGGCGGGCGCGGTCTCCCCGGCCGGCGGCGGATCGGCGCCCGCGTCGGTCAGTGTCGGGCCGGCCTCCGGTGGCGGGTCGACCTCGACCGGCGGGCTGGCACAGCCTGTCTCGGACGCCGTCGTGCGGCGCGAGCTGACCGCGAGCGGGCTCTCAGCGAACTCGAACCAGGCGACGCTGACAAAGGACGGGTTGGCGATCGCGCCGGTCAACGCGCCGCCTGTGGTGCAGACCGTGATCTCGGCCGGCAACGAGATCGCCCACCTCCCCTACGTGTGGGGCGGTGGCCATGCCCGCTACATCGACACCGGCTATGACTGCTCAGGCTCGCTCAGCTTCGTGTTCGCCTCGGCAGGGCTGCTCAACACGACGATGACCTCGGGTCAGCTGATGAGCTGGGGACAGCCGGGGCCGGGCAAGTGGATCACGGTGTTCGCCGCGCCGGGCCACACGTTCATGTACGTGGCCGGGCTCAGGTTCGACACCGTCGCGCTCGCAGAGACGGGCTCGAGGTGGTCGAACCGCCGGGCCGACGAGCCGAACCTCAACCAGTTCGTCGTCCGCCACCCACCGGGGCTCTGACCCGCCTACGCCGCGACCGCCGTCGGCTGCGAGTCGAACTGGAGCAGCAGCTCCACGAACGGCTCCGGCGCCTCCACCTGCGGACAGTGGCCGACACCGCGCATCAGCTCGAGGCGAGATTCCGGCACGGTGCTCAGCACCCGATTGGCGCCGCGGTGAAAGACGAGCCGGTCGCGGTCGCCCCATACGAGCAGGACCGGCGAGGAGATGTCGCCGAGCGCGAACGGGTCGCGAAGCTCGGGGATCAGGCGATGGGCAATCGACAGGTAGCCGGCCACGGTCGACCGGTGGCGGTGATGCCAGGTGAAGGCCGAGACCACGGCTGGATCGATCGTTCCGGGCACCGCGAAGGCGAGGGCCGTGTAGAGCCGGGCGACGGCGCTGCGAAGCACCGCGCTCGGGACCGGGCTCGGCAGCGCCAGGAGCGCGCGCAGCACGGGGTCTCGCTGGACGATATGCAGTAGCCGGGTCATCTCGAGCCCGGCCGGAGCCACCCCGACCACCCCGCTCAGCTGCGAGCCGTGGCGCTCGGCCAGCCGCAGCGCGACGCAACCGCCGAGCGAATTGCCGACCACCAATACCGGCTGGCGCGCGCGCCCGGACAGGTAGCGCATGGCGGCCGCCGCGAACTGGTCGAGTTGAGGAAGGATCGGGTCGGAGCGGAGCCGATCGGCGGTGCCGAACCCGGGCAGGTCGACCGCGATCGCGCGCCGCCCTCGGCGGGCGAGCAGGGCCAGTGAGTGGCGCCACGTATCGGCGCTGTCCGCATAGCCGTGGAACATCAGGATCGGAACGCCGTCACCCTCGAGCTCGAGCACCCGGGTGCTGTAGCCGGCGAGGGTCTGGCGATGCTCGAACAGCGGCTGGATCACGGCTTCATCCGGCGGCTGCCGCCGCCGGCTCCGGCGCGCCATAGGTGACGAAGTCGCTGCTGCGGACCAGCAATACCGCCAGAACGGCTCCGACGAGCGCGACGACGCAGCCGACAATCAGAATCTCGTTCATCGCCGAGACGAAGGCACTGTGGATCGCCAAGGCCGCGAAGTGCCGCTGCCCGGCCGGCACCGAGTGCACGACCTGACCGGCGCCGCCGGCCGCCACGGCATGCCCGATCTGCGCGGCGTGGCCGGCGACCGGGGTTCCGGCGAGCTTCGGGGCGAGGTGGCTGGAGATCGAGCTCTCGAAGATCGCTCCCAGGACCGCGATCCCGGTGGCGATCCCGACCTGTCTGAAGGTGTTGTTGCTCCCCGATGCCATTCCGCTGCGCTGCGGCGGCACGACGCCGATCGCGGTCGAGGCGAGGGCCGGGTTGACAAGACCGACGCCGGCGCCCGCGACCAGGAAGCCCGGCAGAAGCGCCGTCCAGCCCGAGGCGTCGGTGATGCCGTGCATGAGCAGCAGCCCGATCGAGGTCAGCAGCAGCCCGCCGCTGAGCAGGAACCGGACCGGGACCTTGGTCGACAGATTGCCCGAGAGCGCCGCCACGAAGAAGGAGACGACAGTGAAGGGCAGGAACCGAAGCCCCGTCTGCAGCGGCGAGAGCCCGAGGATCGTCTGGAGATACAGGACCAGGTAGAGGAACATCGAGAACATCGCCGCCGAGATCGTGAAGGCGACGATTGAGGCGCCGCTGAAGGTCGGCTTGCGGAACAGCGTGACGTCGAACATCGGCGCGTCCTGGACGAACTGCGAGACGATGAAGACGACCATCAGAATCAGCGAGGCGGCGAACAGCGAGACGATCAGCGTGCTGCCCCAGCCCTCGGCGTTGCCGCGGATGATCGCCAGCACGAACAGGAACAGCGACGAGGTGAAGGTGACCGTTCCGATCCAGTCGATCCGCTTGCCCTGCGGGTCGCGCGACTCGTCCACCTTCGCGATCGTCAGCAGCACCGCGGCGGCGCCGATGGGGACGTTGATGAAGAAGATCGAGGACCAGCCGAACGCCTCGGTCAGGACCCCGCCGAGCAGCGGCCCGACGGCCGCCGCGGAGGCGATCGTGGCCCCCCAGATCCCGAACGCGGTCCCGCGCTCGCGCCCGTGGAACTCCTGGGCGATCAGCGCCAGTCCGCAGGAGTACATGATCGCGCCGCCGATCCCCTGGCCCGCGCGCGCGATGATCAGGAACAGCGCGCTCGGGGAGAGAGCGCACAGGAGCGAGGCCAGCGAGAACAGGCCGAGGCCGATCGAGAACACGAGCTTGCGGCCGAGCAGGTCGGCGAGGGAGCCGGTGGTGAGCAGGAGCGAGGCCAGGGTCAGCGCGTACGCGTCGATCACCCATTGGATGTCCGAGAAGCTCGCGTGCAGATCGGACGCGATGCTCGGCAGCGCGACATTCACGATCGTGATGTCGAGCAGCAGCATGAACGTCGCGACGCAGACAACCAGCAGCGTCCACCACTTACGTTCCATAAGCAATCGGATCCTAGCTGGCTGGGCAGCCAGTGTGAACGTTCACGTTGCCCGGGTGCCCCCGAAACCCGTCGGCTAAACGGTCGGCGTCAGGCCCGGCCGTAGACGGGAATGGCGGCGCCGCTGGTCGGGATCGAGTCGTCCGAGAGCAGGTGCGCGATCACGCCCGCGATCTCGGCCGGCTTGACCCAGCGATCGTGATCGGCGTTCGGCATCGAGGCCCGGTTGGCCGGGGTGTCGATCACGCTGGGGAGGATCGCGTTGGCCCGGATCCCGTCGTTCTTGTACTCCACCGCCACCGCATGGGCAAATGCGATCACGGCCGCCTTCGAGGAGATGTACCCGGCGGCGCCGGAGAAGGGCTGCAGCGCGGCGCGGGTCCCGACGCACACGATCGAGCCCCTGCCCTGGTCGATCATGTGCGGCACGGTGGCCGCGGTCATCAGGTACGTCGGATGCAGGTTGAGGCGAAACTGCTTCTCGAACTCCTCGATCGGCGTCTCGTGCACCCGTTTGCCGGCGGCGAATCCGCCGACCAGGTTGACCAGCCCCCGCAGAGGGGCGGCCGCTTCGCCGGAGGCGGCGCCGACGACGGCGGCCACCGCCTCGGGGTCGAACAGATCGGCCTGAATCAGCTCCAGACCCGGGCGTTCCTCGACGCGCTCGAGCTCGCGCTCGACGATCCACGGCACGACCACGCGCCAACCGTCGTCGAGCAGGCGCGCGACGACCGCGGCGCCGAGTCCGCCCGTTCCGCCGGTGACGATTGCGCTCGAGTCCATTGGCTGCCGTCCGCAGGCCACTCTATCTTCGTTGCGCGATGAAAGTACGCGAATTTGCAGACGGTTCTGAGATCGCACAGGCCCTGCTGGTGCGCGACGTCGAGGTCCGTAGACGGCGCGACGGGGGCGACTACCTGAAGCTGATGGTGGGGGACCGGACCGGAACGATCCCCGCGATGATCTGGGACGCGGTCGAGCAGGCGCGCGAGATCTGCGCCCCAGGGGAGATCGTTCATACCACTGGGCGGTTCTCGATTCATCCGCGCTTCGGGCCCCAGCTCGCCGTGCAGCGGGTGCGTCCGGCGGCCGAGCAGGAGTACACCTCCGAGGACCTGCACGACGGTCCGGCCCGCGCGGCGGACCAGATGGAGGCCGACCTGCGCGAGCTGATCGCGACGGTCCAGAATCCCGACCTGCGCCGGCTGCTGGCGATCGTGTTCGGCGAGAACACGCCGAGCTGGGCTCGCTATCGCGACGCGCCGGCGGCGAAGAAGTACCACCAGGCCTACCGGCACGGGCTGCTCGAGCACACGGTCAGCGTGGCCCAGGCGGTCGGCGCGATCTCGGCCACGTTCCCCGGCATCGACCGCGACGTCGCGGTGACCGGGGCGCTGCTGCACGACATCGGCAAGCTCGACGCGTACGAGCTCCAGGGCGGCGCCATCTCGATGTCGGACCGGGGTCGGCTGTACGGCGAGATCCCGCTTGGCTACTACCGCGTACGCCGGGTGATCGAGCGCCTCGAGGGCTTCCCGCCCGAGCTCGAGGATGCCCTGCTCCACATCATCCTCAGCCATCACGGCTCGCTCGAGCACGGAAGCCCGGTCGTCCCCTGCACACGCGAGGCGACGCTGGTCCACATGATCGACAACCTCGGCGGCCGCCTCGGCAGCTTCGACCGGCTCGAGAAGGAGCTCCCGACAGGCGAGCAATGGACCGGGTACGACAAGGGCATCGGCGGCGGCGCCTACTTCGCGACGCGGGCCGAATCCGAGCGCGAAGCCGCGTAACGCAGGCATAACGCCGCGTCACGACTTCGCTCCAAATCTGCGCAAATAGCGCGGCGTCCACCCGGCTTCGGCCCGCGTGCGCTTGCCGCCCAACTACAGTTGCTCAGACATGGCGAAGGACACCGAAAAGCTGATCCGTCAGCTTTCCCTGATCTCCTATCTGATGGCCGAGCGGCGACCCGTGACCGCGCCGGAGATCAGGCGGGATGTCGAGGGCTACAGCGTGATGAACGAGGACGCGTTCGCTCGCCGCTTCTACGCCGACCGTTCCGAGCTCGAGGCGCTCGGGATCGTGCTGGCGGTCGAGAAGCCGGTGGATGGGCTGGTTGAGCAGGAGAACTACTCCCTCCCGCCCGAGAACTTTCATCTGCCGCCGATCGAGTTCACCGACCAGGAGCTGGCGGCGCTGCACACAGCGCTTCAGCTGCTCGACGGCGAGTTCGCGTACGCCGAGCCACTGCGCCTGGCCCTGCAGCAGATCTCGTGGGGCCGGCCGAGCCCCCTGACCTCGCCCGAGCAGAACACGGTGGCGCTCGGCATCACGGGCTCCCCCGGCGGCCACGAGGTCTCGCAGCGCCTGGCCAAGATTGAGACGGCGATCTTTCGCCGCAAGACGATCGTGTTCGACTACTACACGATGGAGCGCGGCGAGCTCGGCACCCGCCGCGTCGACCCCTACCAGCTCCTTTACCAGGGCGGGCAGTTCTACGTCGTCGGGCGCTCCCACGAGCGTGACGCGATCCGGGTCTTTCGCCTTTCGCGGATCCGCGGCAAGGTCGGCTACGCGACCAAGGCCGAGCACGACTTCCAGCGGCCCGCCGAGTTCGATCCGCGCGCCTACGCGAATCGGATCGACTGGCAGTTCGGAGACCCCATCGGCACCGCGGAGATCTGGATCGGCGACCGCATCGCATGGCAGATCGAGCGCCACTTCGGACGCTACGGCGAGATCCGGACGGCCGGGGACGGCGGCGATCTCGTGTTCGTCACCCCATATGCCAACTCCCGCCAGGTCGTGGCCTGGGTGCTCGGCCTGGGCGAGAACGCCCGGGTCACGGCGCCGCCGGAGCTCGCGACCGAACTGCTCGAGCGCCTGCGGCTGGTGACGGAGCGGCACACCGGTGAGCCGGATGTCGCGGCGCCGATCCTCGCCCGCGCCGGGGATCAGGGCGAGCCCAGACCCGAGGAGCGCGACCCCGACGACGGCAACGGGCACCATCCCGAGGCGGCGATTCGCCCCGAGCGCTTCGCCCGGCTCGTCACGCTGGCCAGCATCCTGATCGACGCCGGCCGCGCGGGCCGGCGGATCGACGCCGAGGCGCTGTGCCGTGAGCTGAACATCTCCGATCAGGAGCTGCGCGAGGACATCTCGGTCCTGAACGTCGTGAACTTCGGCGCCGGCACCTACGTGCTCTACGCCGAGATCGGCGACGACGGGACGATCGAGGTCGACCCCGAGCCGTACGGCGATTCGTTCGCGCGGCCGGCGCGGCTGCTTCCGGTGGAGGCGAAGGCACTGGTGGCGGCGATCGACCTGATCGGCGAGCACATCCCCGAGGGCTCGCTCGCCTCGGTGCGCACGAAGGTGGTCGCGGCGCTGGGCGAGGACCCCGTTCACGAGGGCCTTCAGGTCGCGCCGCCCGACGGCGACGACGCCGAGATCGCCGCCGTCGTCTCGCGCGCGATCTCCGCAGCGGCGTCTGCTCTCGTTCGAGTACTACAAGCAGAACGAGGACGAGTTCTCGTCCCGGACGGTCGAGCCCTACGCCCTGATCAACGGCCGCGAGGGCTGGTACGTGGCCACCTACGACCCCTCCCGCGAGAGCGTGCGCCACTTCCGGCTCGATCGGGTCAAGTCGGCGGTGGCGACCGACGAGCACTTCGAGCCCCGGCCCGACGTCGATCCCGCCGCCGATGTCGACGGCTGGCCGCGGACCGGCGAGGTCCCCGCGGGCCGGCGCGCACGGGTGTGGATCTCGCCCGAGCGGGCACGCTGGGCGCGCGAGGAGCGCCATGTCGTGGCCGACCTCCAGGACGGCTCGGTGATCGTCGAGCGAGGGTTCGCGAGCCTGCGCTATCTCGTCCGCGACGTCCTCAAGGAGGCTGGCGACGCGGTCGTGCTCGAGCCCGAGGACGCCCGCGAGGCGGTGCGTGAGGCGGCCGAGGCGATCGGCGTCGCGGCGGCGTCGATGAGCAGTTGAGCCGGCGCGATCAGATCCAGATGAGCGCCGAGGAGGTCGAGGCGTTCCTCGCAGAGCAGCGCGTGGTGATCTGCGCGACCAACGGTCGGGACGGCTGGCCGCACCTGATGCCCCTGTGGTATCTGGTCCGCGACGGCGAGATCTGGGCCTGGACCTACGCCAAGTCGCAGAAGGTGCGCAATCTCGAGCGCGATCCCCGGGCCACGCTCCAGATCGAGGACGGTGACCAGTATCAGGAGCTGCGCGGCGTGATGATCGAGGCCCAGACTGCGATCCATAGCGAGCTCGACCAGGTGGCCGAGTTCGGCGCCGCGCTGTTCGAGCGCTACGGAGGTGGCGGCGGCGGGCCGGAGTTCCTCGAGGTAATCCGCGCGCAGGCGTCCAAACGGGTCGCGCTCCAGTTCGTCCCGCAGCAAATCAGGACCTGGGATCACCGCAAGCTGGGCGGCGTTTATTAAGGGGGCCGGCCTGCGGGGCCGGCCCCGGTTGGTTTCGCCCGGGTACCCTCCCCGCGCCATGCAAGAGCTGAAGGGACTGATCCTGTCCGGCGGCAAGGGAACCCGCCTGCGGCCGATCACGCACACGAGCGCCAAGCAGCTCGTGCCGGTCGCCAACAAGCCCGTCCTCTTCTACGGGATCGAGGCCATGGCCGAGGCGGGGATCCACGACGTCGGCATCATCATCGCGCCGGAGACCGGGGACGAGATCCGCGCGGCCGCGGGCGACGGGTCGCAGTTCGGCGTCGAGCTCACCTACATCGTCCAGGACGAGCCACTCGGCCTCGCGCACGCCGTGCTCACGGCAGAGGCGTTCCTCGGCGACTCCCCGTTCGTGATGTACCTGGGCGACAACCTGCTTCAGGGCGGGATCCAGGATCTCGTCAGCGCCTTCCGCGAGAACCAGCCGGACAGCCTGATCCTGCTCACACCCGTCCCCGACCCGGACCAGTACGGCGTCGCCGAGCTCGACGACGGCCACGTCGTGCGGTTGGTCGAGAAACCCAAGGAGCCCAAGACCGACCTCGCGCTGGTCGGCGTCTACATGTTCACCCAATGCGTGCACGCAGCCGCCCGCGCGATCAGGCCGTCCGGGCGCGGTGAGCTCGAGATCACGGACGCGATCCAGCACCTCGTCGACGAGGGCCGGCGGGTGGAGCCGCACATCGTCCGCGGCTGGTGGAAGGACACCGGCCGCCTCGACGACATGCTGGCCGCCAACCGGCTCGTCCTCGACACGATCGTCGGCAAGGTCGAGGGCGAGCTCGTCGACTCTCAGGTGGACGGCCGCGTCGTGATCGAGCCCGGGGCGAAGCTCGAGCGCTCCGCCGTTCGCGGGCCGGCAATCATCGGCGCCGGCGCCCGGCTCACCGACTGCTACGTCGGCCCCTACACCGCGATCGGCTGCGACTGCGAGATCCAGAATGCCGAGGTCGAGCACTCGATCCTGCTCGCCGGCTCATCGGTGCGGGACCTGGCCGGGCGGATGGAGTCCTCGCTGCTCGGCCGCAACGTCCACATCGGCCGCGACCATCGCCAGCCGCGCGCCTACCGCTTCCTGGTCGGCGACAACTCGGAGATCGGGATCCTGTAGGCGCCGCGGGCGCGCCCCGACGTGCGCCAGCGCGGCTTCTCTCCCCAGAACACCGCGACTGGGTTGCGGTTGAAATCCGCGATCTCGCGATAGCCCTCGTCCTCGTACAGCCCGCGGGCGCTCAGCTGTTTCGGACCGGTGTCAAGCCGGGCATCGTCATAGCCGAGAGCGCGTGCCTTGTCCTCGAGCGCATGCAGGAGCGCGCGGGCGACCCCCTGCCCCCGACGTTCAGGCACGACGTACATCTTCTTGATCTCGCAGGTGCGCTCGTCGAGGCGCTTGACGCCACCGCAGCAAACCGCCTCGTCGCCCCAGTAGCCGACGATGAAGGCGCCCCCCGGCGGGCTCAGCTCGGTCGGGCCGGCGCGAGGCATCGAGTCGCCGTCGAGCTCGAGCCCGTCATACATGACCGCGATCTCATCGCGCATCGCCTGGGCGAGTCGCTCGCCCTCGCCCGCGTCCAGCTGCGCATCACGGAACTCGAGCACCGTGGCCACGGCCTCACTCGTTGCCGAGCAGCGCCACGAGGCCGCTGGGAGTCTCGTCGCGCCCGACGTGCACGCGCGGCATCGTCAGCGGTGCCGACGTGCTCTCGGTCGTGCCGCCGGCGGTCGTATACGCCATCGTGAATCCGGCGGCGTGGACTGCGGCGAGTACGGCATCGTTGAAGTCGCCGAACGGATAGGCGAAGAAGTAGACGGGATGGCCGATGACACGCTCGAGCACGCGGCGCGAGCCCGCGGTTTCCATGCGCAGCTCGGCCGGCGTGATCAGTCGCAGGTCGACGTGGTGAGCCGTGTGGTCGCCGACATCCATGCCGGCCTGGTCGAGCTCGCGGATCTGGCCCGCGTTGAGGAACCCGGGCTCGGTCATCCGGCCTGTGATCACGAAGAACGTCGCCACCATGTGGAAGCGCTGGAGCGCGGGCAGGATGCGCGTCACGTCGTCGACGTAGCCGTCGTCCACCGAGATGATGATCGGCTTGGAGGGAAGGGCAGCGCCCTTGTAGAGCGCGTCGAACAGCTGTGACTGGCTGATCGTGTGGTAGCCGTCCTGATGCAACATCGACAGCTCCGCGACGAAGTTCGCCGGATCCACCTTGAGGTCGGTCAGCCCGACGGCGCTGAGCGGGGCCACGCGGTGATAGGTCAGCACCGGCACGTGGACACTGCGCGGGGGAGCATTGGGCGGCGGCACGAGCGCCGGGACGGCGCGCTTTGCCACCGGCGGCGCCGTGGCGCCCTTGCCCCCGCCTGGGGTGACCTTGATGCCGGAGTGCTTCCCGGACGTCGTCGAGCTGCTCGTGGTCGAGCTGCCGCACGCGGCGAGCGCAAGTGCGGCGGCCATCAGGCCCACGGCAAGTGGATAGCGGCTCGCTGATCTCATCGACGCGCAAGGCTAGCGAGCCGTGGCTACGCTGCTTTCAATGGCCGATGAAGTCCGCCAGCGGCTGCTCAAGGCATGGGAGGGCGAGATCCTCGCCGGCTCGGTCTACGAGCTCATTGCCGCTCGGATGCCCGACCGCGAGGCGGAGATTCTGCGCCGGATGGCCAAGGCGGAGGGTGGACACCGCGAACGCCTCGAGCGGCGGATGGAGGAGCTGAGCATCGAGATTCCCGACCCGAAGTCGGTCGGGGTCCCATTCTGGCTGCGCCTCCAGGCCCGGGTGGCTCCGGTCGATCGGCTGCTCGCCGCGCGCGAGGCGGCGGAGGATGAGGAGGTCGACGACCTGTACAAGCGCTCCACCGGCGACCCGGTCACCGACACCCTGCTGCGCGACATCCGCAAAGACGAGCGCTCGCATTCGCTCGCCGTCCAGGAGCTCCGATCCGGGTCATCCGACAGTGGCCGGGATGCGGCGCCGCTTGCCGTGCCGGGCGCGCGAGACCGTCTGGACCGGATCCTCGGCCGCGAGAAGTGGCACCAGACCGGCGGTGGCTGGATCTCGGGCGCGATCTACGGTGCCAACGACGGGCTCGCGGCCGTGTTCGGCATCGTCGCGGGTGTTTCGGGAGCGACCGGAGGCTCGAGTGCAGTCCTGACCGCCGGGCTCGCCGGCGCGATCGCCTCGGCGCTCTCGATGGCGACCGGCGCGTTTCTGGCCGAGCGCTCGGAGGCCGAGGTCCACGCCGCGAACATCGAGCGCGAGCGCCAGGAGATCACCGAGCACCCGGAGGAGGAGAAGGAGGAGCTGTCGCTCTTCTACCAGCTCAAGGGGATCGACGAGAAGACCGCCGACGAGCTCGCCGAGCGGATGTCCCAGCACCCCGATGCGATGCTCCAGGCCCTGGCCGTGGAGGAGTTCGGGGCCGGTGTCGACAGCGGCGGGGACCCGGTCCAGGCCGCGCTGGCCGCCGGCATCTCCACTGGGCTCGGCGCGCTCGTGCCGGTGATCCCGTTCATGATCACGACCGGCACCACCGCGATCGTGGCCGCGGCGGTCGTTTCCCTGATCGCACACTTCCTGGTCGGCGCGGCGAAGTCGCTGGTAACGCTGCGCTCGTGGTGGTCGGCCGGTCTCGAGATGACTCTGGCCGGCGTGATCGTCGGCGGAGCCACCTATCTCGTCGGTCTCGCGTTGCCAACCTGAGCTTCGCGGGCATCCTGTCGCCATGAACTCAAGCGATCGCGATTACAACAAGCTGCGTGGCACCATCGACGGCACCCTCGCCGTGGCCGGGGAGGAAGGCTGGGACGAGGCTCGGCGCTCCTGGAATCTGTTCGTCGACCAACGACCCGCTGCGGTCCTGGAGGCAGCGTCGGTGGACGATATTCAGGCGGCGGTGGCCTTCGCCGCCGAAAACGGCCTGCGCGTGGCACCTCAGGCGACCGGTCATGGCTCGGAGCCACTCGGTCCGCTCGAGAACGCGCTGCTGCTCAAGACGTCGAGCATGCGCGAGATCAGCTTCGACCCAGACCTGGGTGTCGCGCGCGCACAGGCGGGCGCGATGGCGGGTGAGCTGGCCGACGCCGCCGGCGCCCGCGGTCGGGCTCCCGTGCTGGGCTTTGCAACCACCGTCGGGGCGACCGGACTCGCGCTCAGCGGCGGGATCGGGTGGCTGAGCCGGACGCGGGGACTTGCCTGCAACAACGTCGCGGCGTTCGACCTGGTGCTCGCGTCGGGCGAGTCGGTGCGCGCCGACGCCCGCGAGCATCCGGAACTGTTCTGGGCCCTGCGGGGCGGCGGCGGGCGCTGCGCGATCGTAGCCTCGATCGAGTTCGTGACCCATGAGGTCCCCGACGCCTACGGCGGCATGATCCTGTGGCCCGCGGAGAGCGCCCGCGACGTGTTGCATCGCTTCGAGGCCCTGACCCACGAGGCGCCCGAGACGCTCAGCCTGGTGTTCAGGTACCTGTCGGTGCCGGACGTCGAAGGCCCGCCACCACCGCTGCGCGGGCGCAAGTTCGCAGGAATCATCGCGGTGAACCTGGGCCCCGAGGCCGAGGGCGTCGAGCGGCTCGCCTCGCTGCGCGGCACCGGCGAGGTGATCGACACCTGCAAGGCGCTGGAGCCGGCCGAGCTCGTGCGCATCGCGGGCGACCCCGAGACACCGTCCCCGGCCAGCGGCGGCGGATTCCTGTTCGACGACCTCGACACCGCAGCCTTCGACACCTTCGCCGATCTGCTCGAATCGGAGGCCGTGTCGGCGCTGACCGTGGTGGAGATACGCCATCTCGGCGGCGCCCTCGCCCGGGCGCCCGAGGGCCACGGCGCGCTGGCGATGCTTCCGGGTGGCTACTCCTGCTTCGCCAGCGGCGCCGCGCCCTCGCCCGAGGTTGGCGCCGCGGTCAACGGCTGCATCGCGCAGGTTCGCGAGCGGCTCAGGCCGTGGACAGCTGAGCGGGCGCTGCTGAGCTCAGCCGTTGCCGGGACGGACCCCGCGTCGGGCTTCGACGCCGAGACGTTCTCGCGACTGCGGGCGATCGAGCAGGCCCACGACCCGGGGCGCCTGATCCTCAGCAATCGAGACGTCTAGCCGATTCCGGGAGCCCCACTAGCCGATCAGCTCCTCGATCGAGGAGCGGAGCGAGGCCACCTCGGCCTCGAGCGCCGCGACGCGTGCCTCGAGACCGTCCCGGCCGTGCTCGACGGGCGGCGCCGGCGCGGTCTCCACGGGCGGCGCCGGCGCGGTGCCCACGTGTGGCGCCGGCGCAGCGTCCACGTGTGGCGCCGGCGCGGTCTCCACGCCCGCGCCGCCGAACAGCTGCTCGAAGCGGTCCTCCTTCTGGCCCGGCCGGCGCCCGAGCCGCCGGACGTACCCGCGCTCGATCAGCACGTCGAGCAGGCGATCGACCTCCGACAGGGACGGGATCTGCGCCATCCGATCGGTCCTCGCCTTGAGCTCGCCTGGCGTCTGCGGGCCGCGGAGTAGCAGGACGGCGAGCACCGAGAGCTCCTCACGGCCGAGCCCCAGCGCCTCCTCGGCGAGGTGGCGGTACTTGGTCGAGCGGCTCGAGTGCCCGCTTGCCAGCCGCGCGAGCCCGTAGCGGGACAGGCGCTGGGCCGCGTCGCGGACGGTCGCCTCGTCATAGCTGGTCACGGGATCGCGGTTCGTCGACTGGTTGCAGGCCAGCCGAAGGGCGTTGAGCGACAGCGGGTACTGGTCGGGCGTCGTCCACCGCTTCTCAATCAGGCATCCGAGGACCCGCTGCTCGGGCGCGGTGAGCTCGCCGAAGTGCACGGCGCGAGCATACTTCGAGACGTGATCACGGCCGACCAGACCCGCGCCATCGCCCTCGGTCTCGACGGCGCCGTCGAGCGCGATCATCACGGCCGCCCGTCGTTCCGCGTTGATGGGCGCATCTTCGCCACGCTGTGGGACGAGCAGCACATGAACGTGATGCTCGACGAGCCGGGCATCCTGACCGCCGTCGAGGCCCATCCGGACCTGTGCAGCGAGGTCTGGTGGGGCAAGCGGCTCGCGGCGGTCCGGGTCGATCTGGCGCGCGCGGATGCGGCGGCGCTTCAGGAGCTGCTCGAGGACGCCTGGGAGGGCAAGCGGAAGTAAGGGTTGCCGTGGGGTTTTGGGGGATTTGGTCTGAAACGCAGACCAAATCCCCCAAACGAGGCGACGTCGGTATGCGCCCAGCAGGTGTTGGGCGGTGTCCCCATGACCACGATCGCCTGTTGACAGATATCGCAGGCCGATATATCATCGCGAGATATGGGCGCCCACCCCGAGCCGACGGCCCCTCCGGACCTCACCCCCACCGGGCGCGTGATCCTCGGAATGCTGACGCTGGGAGTGACGTCCGGGTACGACATCAAGCAGCTCGTCGACAAGTCGACCCGCCACTTCTGGGCTGCGAGCTACGGGCAGATCTACCCCGAGCTCAAGCGGCTCGAGGATCAGGGCCTCGTGCGGGGGCGCTCGGAGCCGACGGGCGGCCGGGCGCGGACCGTGTATGAGCTGACCGAGGCCGGGCACGAGGCGCTGCGGAGCTGGCTCACCTCCGACACCGAGCCGCTGTACGAGCTCCGCGACGAGGGGATGCTCAAGCTGTTCTTCTCCGATGTCCTGCCCGAGCAGCGGGTGGCGAACATCCACGCCATGCGGCTGCGTATGGAGCGCAAGCTCGGCCAGCTGCTCGAGCTCCAGACCCACGCAAACGAGATGGCCCCCGGCCCGGCGATGACGCTCGACCTGGGGATCACCCACACGCGATCGTTCATCGACTGGTGCGCGGCGGCCGAGGCCCGCCTCACGGAAACGGAGTAGCGATGCTTACGCGACTCGCCACCTTCCTGCACGCCAACGGCCGCCGGGTGCTCATCGTGGCTGTGATCGGCGCCGTCGTTGCCGGCGCGTTCGGATTCGGCGTCGCCAAGCGGCTCAGCCCCTACGGCGCCAACGATCCGGCGACGCAATCGGTCCAGGCCACCAGCCGCTTCCAGGACGCCGCGGGCCGGCAGATCGACGCCGGGATCGTCGCGCTGGTCCGCTCTGGCCCAGTCGCGAGCCAGGCCGCGCGGCAACGCGTCGAGCAGGTGGCGGCGCAGCTCGGCCGCCAGCCCGACGTGGCGCGGGTCGTCACCTTCTACGACGCCCACAACCCGGGGATGGTCTCGCGGGACGGGCGCTCAACCTACGCCCTCGCCTACTTCAAGCCTCTCTCCGACCGGGCGCTGAAGGACGTCGCCCAGCAGATCCAGAACGACTTCCGCTCGCAGCACGACGTGACTCTGGGCGGGCAGGCGATGGCGAATGCCCAGGCCAACACCCAGGTCAGTCACGACCTTGCGCACGCCGAGCTGCTCGCCTTCCCAATCATCTTCCTGCTCTCGCTGCTGTTCTTCCGCTCGCTCGTGGCGGCGCTGCTTCCGCCGCTGCTGGGAGGACTGGCGATCGTGGCCACGTTCCTGGCGCTGCGGATTGTCTCGAGCTTCGTCGATCTGTCCGTGTTCGCGCTCAACCTGGTCACCGGGCTCGGACTCGGGTTGGCGATCGACTACAGCCTGTTCATGGTCTCGCGCTACCGCGAGGAGGCGGCGGTGCGCGGGTTCGGCGCCGCGGCGTTGATCCGCACGATGCAGACCTCGGGCCGCACGATCCTGTTCAGCTCGGTGACGGTGGCCGCGGCGATCGCGTCGCTGGCCATCTTCCCGCAGCGCTTCCTTTACTCGATGGGCATCGCGGGCGCGCTCGTCGCCCTGCTCGCGGCCGCGCTGGCGTTGATCGTCCTCCCGGCGCTGCTGTCTGTGCTCGGCCCGCGGGTCAACGCGCTGGCGCCGCGCCGGCTGGCCCGGGCGGCCGACCGCGACGCGCGCCCCGCCCAGAGCGGCGCCTGGTACCGCCTTTCACAGTTCGTGATGCGCCGCCCCGGGCGCGTGGCGTTCGCCAGCGCCGCCGTCCTGATCGTGCTGGGAATCCCGTTCACCGGCATCAGGTTCGTCTCGGTCGACGCGCGCGTGCTCCCGGCCAGCGCGAGCGCCAAGCAGGTTGATCAGGCGCTGAAGTCGGAGTTCCCGCCCAACCGCACCGCGCCGCTCGAGGTCGTCGTCGGGACGCCGGCGAGGTCGCCGCAGGTCACCCAGCTGGCGGCCGAGATCCGGCGCCTCCCTGACGTCTCGGCCGTGTCCCCGGCCCAGCCCGCAGGCGCCTCGAACGCCCTGCTGGCGGTGGCGCCGAGCGATGAGCCGCTGAGCGGTGCCACCCAGCAGCTGGTCCACCGCATCCGGGCGATCGAGCGGCCGTTCTACATCGGCGTTGCCGGCCAGACCGCGTCGTTCGTCGACCTCGAGCACAGCCTCGCCGTCCACGTGCCCGCGGTGCTGGCGATCGTCGTGGCCTCGACGATGATCATCCTCTTCCTGATGACGGGCTCGGTCGTCCTGCCGGTCAAGGCGGTGCTGATGAACGCGCTGACGCTCAGCGCCGTGTTCGGGATTCTGGTGCTGATCTTCCAGGACGGCCACCTGCAGGGCCTGCTCTCGTTCCACAGCGAGGGCGCGCTCGACGCCACTCAACCAATCCTCCTGTTCGCGGTCGCGTTCGGGCTCGCCACCGACTACGGCGTGTTCCTCCTCTCCCGCATCAAGGAGGCCCGCGACGGGGGCGCCTCGGACTCCGAGGCGGTCGCGATCGGGCTCGAGCGTACTGGGCGAATCATCACCGCCGCCGCGCTTCTGTTCGCGGTCGCGATCGGCGCCTTCGCCACCTCAAAGCTCGTGTTCATCAAGGAGCTCGGCCTCGGCGCGGCGCTCGCGGTGCTGATCGATGCGTCGATCGTCCGGGCGCTGCTGGTGCCGTCGCTGATGGAGCTGCTCGGCAAGTGGAACTGGTGGGCGCCGGCACCGCTTCGCAGGCTGCACGCCCGGATCGGTCTGGATGAGGGCGGGCCCGCATTCGCCGAGCCGTCCAAGGGGTTTACCAGCGCGTAAGGCCCTCTGGGAGCATCCCCGGGTCGGCCGGGCAAACGATCCAAAAGGGAGGCACATCCTCAATGAAGCGAATCGCAACCGTAATCGCGCTGCTGGCGCTGCTCGTGGTCGCGTCGGCGGCCTTGGCCAAAGGCATCACCGGTGCGTACAAGGTCACGATCACCGGCAAGGGGCCGAACACGCTCAATGGCGGCCTTGATGGAACCTGGACGCTCGCCCTGAAGAACGGCAAGTACAAGGTGACCCTGAAGGGGAAAGGCGTGCAGGTGACGGGCAACTACAAGATCAAGAAGTCCACGATCTCGTTGACCGACACCGGCGGCCCGGCCAAGTGCACCGGCACCGGCAAGTACAAGTTCTCGCTGAAGAAGAAGACCATGACGCTGACCAAGATCAGCGACACGAAGGCGTGCATCGGGCGCCAGGACGTGCTCGCGCACAAGCTCACGAAGGTCAGCTGACCGAAGCGAAGCTGACGTCCCGCCCCGGGCTCACCGACCACCGGCCGCGCCGCCAGGCGATCCGGGTTCCGTCCGCCAGTCGGACGGCGGTGTGCCCGAGCCGGGGCGTGCCCCACAAGGTGGCGACGAGCGGACGCTCGCGCTCGGGGGCGTCGCCGAGGCCCCGGGCCACGTGTTCTGCCGGATAGGTGACCACGATCGACCCGCTCCGCACCCAGACGGGAACGCGTTCGAGCGGCGACGGCGCGATCACCTCGCCACCGCCGCGGACGTGCTCGCCTGACCACGTCTCGATCCAATCCCCGCGCGGCAGCGCCACCTCGCGCTCGCGCGCGCCCTCGTCGAGGACCGGCGCGACCCAGAGCGCGGGCCCGTAGCCGTAGGCGTCGGTGATCGACCAGCCCCGCCCGTCCTCGGGATCGGTCAGGCATAGAGGGCGGATGATCGGCAGCCCGGTCCGCGCCGCGGTCAGGGCGGCGGCGCGCACGTAGGGCACGAGCATCTCGTGCAGGAGCGCGTAGCCGCGATACAGGTCGAAGACCCGCTCGCCGTACTTCCACGGCTCCTGCGGCATCCGCCCGTGGGCCTGCATCAGCGGCGTGAAGCAGCCGAACTGAAGCCAGCGCACGAGCAGCTCGGGCGGGCAGCGCTCGACCAGGCGATGGCCGAGGTAGCCCCCGACGTCGTGCGACCAGTTCGAGAAACCGCTGCAGGCCGCGCTGAGGCTCGCGACCAGCAGCACCCGCAGCGACCAGAAGTCGGACGCCTGATCACCGCCCCACGTGTGGCCGACCGCGTGCTGGCCGGTCCAGCCGCTGCGTCCGAACAGCACCCCGCTGCCGGGATGCACCTCGTCCAGCGCGCGCTGCAGACAGTCGCGGTGCAGACCGCCGAGCGCCCAGGCCGCCGCAGCACCGGAGCGCCCGTCGGAGAGGCGGACGTGATCGGGGATGTAGTAGCCGTCGCCGTCGTCGGCCTTGATCCCCTCCACGCCGAGTTCGAGCACCCGCCGCGCCGACTCGCGCCACCACCGCTCCGCCGTCGCCGAGGTGAAGTCGACCGGCGAGCCGGTCCCCATCCACCACTGGGTCACGAACGGCTCTCCTGACGGCTCGGCGACGAAGTGCCCGGCGGCGGCGGCCGGGGCGTAGTTCGGCGCCGGCTCGCGGTGCAGGCGCTCGGACTCCGGCTGGGGCGGGATCTGGCCATCGCGCGAGTCGAGGTTGACCCACGGCGTGACCCAGACGACGGTGCGCACGCCGTCGGCGCGCATGCTCGAGATCATCCCCGGCGCGTCGGGAAACTGATGCGGGTTGAACTCCCAGGTGTTGTATTGGGTCGCCCAGGGCGAGTCGATCACGATCGCGTCGAGCGGGATCCGGTGGCGACGGAACCCATGGAAGTCATCGAGCACGTCGTCCTGGTGCTCGTGGACGTCGCGGCTCTTCCAGAACCCGTAACCCCACTCCGGGAGCAGCATCGGGAAGCCGGCGAGTTGACAGTAGGACCGCAGGCGCGCGGCCGGGGTCGGATCGCACAGGAGCCGCAGGCGCAGCGAACCGGCCGAGGCGCGCGCGGACACCGACGCGCGGTCGCCGGTCAGGTCGAAGCGGACGCCGTTGGCGTCCGACAGGAGCTGAGCCGCATATCCGCGGCTGGAGATGAGCCACGGCGCCGGGGCGCAATCGCCCTGCGGAATCCCGCCCTCGGCGAGCATCTCGGGCGGGCAGTCGGGGCCGGTGTAGCGACGGTCGGCGCCGAGCTGGATCATGCGCCCGGCCTGGTCGAGCTGGGTGCAGTGCCGGGCGCCGAGTCCGACGTACCGCTCAGCCGAGCGCCGGTCCCAGTCGAGCGCGAGCCGCATCGGCGCGCCCTCGACGTCGAGCGTCATCACGATCTCGTCCTCGGCGGCGACGGAGATTGCCAGCGTGCCCGACCGCCCGCCGCTGAAGCGCACCGCCAGCGTGACCGCTTCACCGGATTCCGCGAGCACGGATGCGCGCACGGCGCGCTCGACCAGGCTGATCTCCTCTCGGGCCACGACGCCCTCGGTGAAGCGCACGAACAGGTCGTGGACCTCGCCGTCGGCGACCCAGGCCCCTGCAGCGCGCAGCAGCCGCCGGCCTGCACGCCTGACCGTGATCGAGAAAGGGCGCAGCGCGACCTCCACGCGCAGGCTTCCGCGCGCCAGCACAACCTGATCGGACGCCGAGATCGTCATCTCCCCAAGATTCTCGGAGAAGCGCGAGGCCCATGCACGCGTTCACGAAAAGGTCACAAGAGTTGCCCTCGTTCTTCACGAACGCTCAGCTTTGCAGGGCAATCCTGTGGCCATGAACGAAAAGACAAGGGCTGACATGCACGTCCACTCGACGGCGTCGGAGCTGTCGAAGCTTGGGATCCAGCGCTCGCTGCACCTGCCTGAATGCGCAACGCCGCCGGAGGAGGTCTACGAGCTGGCCAAGCGTCGGGGGATGGATTTCGTGACGATCACAGATCACGACACGATCGAAGGCGCACTCGAGCTCGAGCACCTGCCGGACACCTTCATCTCGGAGGAACTGACGGTGTGGTTCCGGGGAGAGCAGCAGGCAGTCCATGTGCTCTGCTACGGGATCACCCCCGAGGACCACGAATGGCTGCAGGACCATCGCGGCGACGTGGAGGCGTGCGCCGAGTACCTGCACGATCGCAGGATCACGGCGGCGCTCGCGCACCCGTTCTACGCGGTGCAGGCACCGCTGACGGCCCGGCACCGGCGTCGGCTCGCGCAGCTGTTCCCGGTCTGGGAGACACGAAACGGCTCGCGCGCAAAGGAGCTTAATCTGCCGGCGTTCGTCTACATCGAGACCCACGGTGGCACGCCGATCGGGGGCTCTGACGATCACGCCGGAATCGATATCGGGCGCACGTTCACGGAGACCCCGCGAGCGGCGACGCCCGAAGAGTTTCTCGCCCACATCCGCGCAGGCCGCGCCGATGCCCACGGTGACCAGGGCAGCGCGGCCAAGTGGACCCATGCCGCGATGGCGCTCGCGATCAGGGCGCTCGGCCGCGGCGAGGACGCCGGCCGCCCCGACCCGGCCGCGGTGCTGAGGATCACCGAGCGGGTGATGAGCGAGGGTGACGTCCGTCATGGCTCGTCAGGGACGGACCTCGGCCCGGAGGATGCCCTGGCGCTCCTGCGCGCCTGGCTGGTCTCCATGGACCTCGACATCGACGAGCGTGAACTGCTGCGGCTGCTCCAGGACGGGCAGCTGAGTCACCCTGATCTGTACCGGCGCGCCAAGCGAATCCACGAGCGCAAGCTCGCGGCCGTCGTGGCCGAAGTCCTCGAGATGGTGCAGTCCGGGACGATCGAGGTATCGAAGACCGCGCTCGGCCTGTTCGACGCGTGCGTGCCGGCGATTCCCTACGCCGCCGCCGGAGCGTTCCTCGGCCGCGAGAAGGCCAAGCTCACGCGCAGCGACGGCGACCGGCCGCGGGTGGCGCTGGTTGCCGACGGCGTGGGGGGTATGCATGGCGTCACGCACACGCTCCAGCAGATTCGCGACCGGGGCGTGCCGGGCTTCGAGGTCGAGGTGATCGGAACCGACCCGGACGTCGACCGCAGGCTCAGCGCGGTGGCCGAGGTCGACATCCCGTTCTACAACGGGTTGCAGATCGGAGTGCCGAGCCTGCCCGCGATCGTCGAGTCGCTGGCCGACGGACGGTACGACCTCGTCCACGTGGTCGCCCCCGGCCCCGCCGGGATCGAGGCCGCCTTGCTCGCGCGCGTCCTCGAGCTGCCGCTGCTCGGCAGCTATCACACCGAGCTGGCCGCGTATGCCGGCCTGCGAAGCGGGCGCCAGCAGCTCGAGGCGCTGGCGGCGATCGCGCTGGGCAAGTTCTACGGCCAGTGCGATGTCGTGCTCTCGCCGAGCCCGGCGAGCGATGAGCGCCTGCGTTCGCTCGGAATCGACGGCGGACGAATCGGGCGCTGGGACCGCGGCGTCGACCTCGAGCGCTTCGACCCACAGCTCCGCATCGAAGGGCTGCTGCCCGGAGAGGTCAATGTGCTCTACGCCGGTCGGCTGACCGAGGAGAAGGGCGTCGACCTGCTGACCGACGCATTTCTCGCCGCACGCTGGCGCGACCCGCGGCTGCATCTCGTCCTGGCCGGCGGAGGGCCGGAGGAGGGCCGGCTGCGCGAGCGACTCGGCGACCACGCCACCTTCCTCGGCTGGCTCTCGGGACAGGAGCTCGCTCGCGCCTACGCCTCAGCCGACATGTTCGTGTTCGCCAGCCGAACCGACACCTTCGGTCAGGTTGTGCTCGAGGCGCAGGCCAGCGGCCTGCCGGTGATCGCCGTGGACGAGGGCGGCCCGAGGTCCCTGATCGAGCACGGCGAGACCGGTTTGCTGGTAGATCCGGCGGCCGAGTCGCTGGCCGACGCGATCCAGCTGCTGCTCGACTCGCCGCCGCTGCGCGAGCGGCTGAGGTGCACCTCCCTGGTCGCGGTCCGGAAGCGGACCTGGGAAGCCGCCCTCGAGCGGCTCGCCGACGGCTATCGCCAGGCATTCAGCAGCAGGCCCGCCGGTGCTGACCGAAAGGTCGCGTAGCGTCCCCGGCGTGAGCGCCATCACCGATGCGGTGATCCCGGTCGGGGGACTCGGCACGCGCCTGCTCCCGGCTACCCGCTCGCAGCCGAAGGAGATGCTGCCGATCGCCGACAAGCCCGTCGTCCAATACGTCATCGAGGAGCTGGTGCGGGCAGGGATCGCGCGCGTGCTGTTCGTGACCGGCCGGCGCAAGCGAGCGATCGAGGACCATTTCGACGCCCAGCCCGAGCTTGGCATGGACCCGCTGATCGACCCGCGCACGGGCCTACAGATCTTCTACACGCGCCAGGCGCGGGCGGCCGGCCTGGGCGACGCGCTCCGATACGCCGAGCACTTCAGCGAGCAGTCGGGCGTCGCGGTCGCGCTGGGGGACGCGATCATCGAGACGCCTCCCTCGGCCGGCAGCGGGATCGTGCCCAGGCTGATCGGAGCGTACGAGGAGGGACGAGCGGACGCGGTGCTCGCTGTCACCGAGGTCGAGCGCGGCGCGGTGCAGCGCTACGGGATCGCGGTCGGCGCTGACGACGACGGCGGGACGTTCGCGGTGGAGCGCGTCGTCGAGAAACCTGAGCCAGGAACGCTGGACAGCCGCACGGCGGTGATGGGGCGCTACGTGTTCGGCCCGCGCGTGTTCGCGGCGCTGCGCGACACGGCCCCCGACGCAAGCGGCGAGATCCAGCTCACGAGCGCGCTGCAACGGGTGATCGACGATGGCGGGCAGGTCCTCGCCGTCCCGCTCGGTCCGGGCGAGCGCCGGCACGACACCGGCTCGGTCGAGAGCTACTGTGCGACGTTCGTCGAGCATGCGCTCCGAGACCCACGCTTCGGTGAGCGCCTACGTGAATCGGTGGCGACACTGCTCGATGAGTACCGGTGAGGCGACCGGAGACGGTCGGGCGCACGCACGCGCGGCGCTGGCCGGCAATCCATCCGACGGGTATGGCGGCGCGGTCCTCGCGGTGTCGATCGAGCGCTTCGCCGCCGAGGCCGAGGCCCGGACGGCGGCCGAGTTTTCGGCCGAGCCGGCGAGCGGGCTGGTGGAGGCGACCGTGCGACGGTTTGCCCGTGAGTGGGACCAGCGCGCGCTGCGCACCGCCGTGAGCTGGCGGACGACGATCCCGCGCGGCGTCGGGCTGGGAGGTTCAAGCGCGATCGTGATCGCCACGGCGCGCGCTCTGTGCAATCTGCTCGGCGTGACCGTGGCCCCCGAGCAGCTGGCCGCGTTCGCGCTCGCGGTCGAGACCGACGAGCTGGGGATCGCGGCCGGCCTCCAGGATCGGATCGCCCAGGCCTACGGCGGCCTGACGTTCATGGACTTCGCCGCGAGGCGCTTCGAACCGCTCGATCCGGCGACGTTGCCGCCCCTGGTGATCGCATGGCGCGAGGAGGCGGCGACCGACTCGGGCCCGGTCCACGCCGGACTGCGGGCGCGCTTCGGGCGCGGCGAGGCGACGGTGGTCGAGGGTATGCAGGCGCTGGCCCGCGCGGCCCGCGAGGCGCGAGCAGCGCTCGAGCGCGGCGATTGCGATGCTTTCGCGCGCTGTGCCGACGCGAGCTTCGACGCACGCCAGCGGATGATGCGCCTTGACGCGCGCCACGTGGCCCTGGTCCGAGCGGCCAGGGACCGCGGTGCGAGCGCGAACTACGCCGGATCGGGCGGCGCGATCGTCGCCATCTGCCGCGACGAGAAGCACCGCGCTGCGGTCCTCGCGGCGCTCGACGATCAGTTCGCCGCCATCGCCGCCTGATCGAGGACGAACCCCTCTCGAACGGCCACGGGCGCGACCTGACCGCGGGCGCCCGAACAGGAGCCTCCGCCGCGCCGACGAATCCCTCGGCGTGAGCAAGAACCGGCTCGAGGCGTTCTCCGACGGCGTGCTCGCCGTCGCGATCACGCTCCTCGTCCTCGACATCAAGGTCCCGGCCGTCACCACGGGCGAGTCGCTGGGCCATGCGCTGCTGAAGATGTGGCCGACGTATGCCGCCTACGTGACCTCGTTCATCACGATCGGGATCATCTGGATCAACCATCACGCGATGATCAACCGGCTGCGAGAAGCCGATCACTCGATCCTCGTGCTCAACCTGCTGCTGCTGCTGAGCGTCGCCGCGCTGCCGTTCGCGACCTCGCTGATGGCCGCCTACCTCAAGGAGTCAAAGGGCGAGCACCTGGCCGCCGCCGTCTACGCCGGGTCGTTCCTGGTCATGTCGATCTTCTTCCTCACGCTCAACCGCCACATCCTGTTCGCCAAGCCCCACCTGCTCGGCCCCGAACTGACGCTTGAGCAGCGCCAATCGATCATCACGCGCTCGTTCGCCGGCCTGATCCCGTACCTGGTGGCCACCGTGGTGGCGATCGTCTCGCCCTACATAACGCTCGCCATCTGCTTCGGTCTGGCCGCCTACTACGCGCTGCCGTGGGCGAGCGCCGACGACCGACCGCGCCGCAACAGCGGCTAGCCGCGCCTGGAGGGCGCCGCCGCCCACCGGGCCTCGATCTCGTCCGGCGGCGCCGGCGGACCGAGGTGAAAACCCTGGGCGACACGACACCCGAGCCGGAGCAGCTCAAGCTGCTGCTCGGCCGTCTCGACCCCCTCCACGATCACCGTCATCCCGAGCGTCTTGCCGAGCGAGATGATCCCCTCGAGCAGCTCTTCGGCCACTGGGTCGCCCGGGAATCCCGGTCATGAAGCTGCGGTCGGTCTTGAGCAGGGTGAACGGCATCGCGCGCAGGCGAGCAAGCGAGCTGTAGCCGGTGCCGAAGTCGTCGAGGGAGAGCACGAATCCAGCCTCGCGGAGCCTGGTCAGCGTCGGCAGCACGTCCTCGAGTGCGACCGGGCTCGTCTCGGTTATCTCCGCCGCGAGGCGGGAAAGATCGGCCCCGTTCTCCGCGGCCGTGCGGATCACGAACTCGGCGAACCCCGGGCGCTTGAGCTGCCGCGCCGGGATGTTGAAGCTGACCCGGGGTGCGAATGCTCGCTCGCCCCAGCGCGCGAGCTGGCAGCAGATCTCGGTGAACACCCACTCGCCGATCTCCTCCACCAGCGGCGAGTGCTCGATGAAGGGCAGGAACGCGTCAGGTAGCAGCAGGCCCCGATCGGGATCGCGCCAGCGGATAAGCGCCTCGAGGCTGCCGAGGCCGCCGCCGTCGGCGATCTCGACTACCGGTTGGTAGAACAGCTCGAGCTCTCCGTTGGCCAGCGCCCGGCGGGCGCGAAGCGTGGCCTCTAGCTCGAGCACGGAATGGCTCTCGGGCTCGTCGAACAGCACCATCCGGGCACCACCGCTGCGCTTGGCAACGTACATGGCCTGGTCGGCGTGGTCGACGAGCTCGGCGTGGTTCTCGGCGTCGACGGGAGAGATGCTGCCGCCCGCCGAGGCGTTGATCTCGAACGACGAGCGCGCGACCGTGAACGGCTCGTGCAGAGCAGACAGGAGCTGCGAGCCGATCTCCGTCAGCTCGCGGGCGGCCGCCTGCGGCTCCCGCGGAAGATCCTCGACGAGGAGCAGGAACTCATCGCCGCCGTGCCGGCCGGCCGTCACCCGCGCGTCCGGAAGCGTTCTCATCCGGTCGGCGACCAGCGCGAGCAGATCGTCGCCGGCCGCGTGTCCGAGCGTGTCGTTGACGCGTTTGAAGCCGTCCATGTCGACGAAAACGAGCGCCGCACACGTGCCTTCTCTGCGGCTGCGCACGAGCGCAGCCTCGATCCGATCCGCCATGGCGATCCGGTTCGGGAGCCCGGTGAGATGGTCGCGGTAGGCAAGCCGCCGCAACTCCGCCTCGACGCGGGCATCGAAACCCTGGTCCCGTTCAGCCATCTCCATACGACCATCGACGCCGGCGCCCCGATGGCCGAGCGCCGTGACGGTATCTCGACTACTTGGCCCCAGGCGCGGTCAGTGGACCGTACGCATCCGGCCGCCGCGTGCGCAGGAACGGGAACAGCTCGAGCCAGTCTCGGCGCTGGTCCAGATCGAGGTCGGCGACCAGCACGGCCGGCTCGTCGCGGGGGGCCTGCACGAGGATGCGCCCGTACGGATCGGAGATGAAGCTCGAGCCATAGAAGGTGAGCGGGGTCCTCGTGGCCGATGCGGTTGATCGCGACCATGAACGTCCCGTTCGCGATCCCGTTGCCGACGATCACCTTCTGCCACAGCGGCTCGGTGTCGAACTCGGGGTGGTCGGGCTCGGAGCCGATCGCCGTCGGATAGATCAGGACCTCGGCACCGGCGAGCGAGTATGCGCGGGCGAGCTCCGGAAACCACTGGTCCCAGCACGTCGGGCAGCCAAGCCATGCGGTGTCATCGCCACTCGCGAGCGCCACGACCGGGAACGAGTCCCCGTCCGCCGGCCCAGGCCGGAAGTAATGATCCTCGTAGTAGCCCGCGGTCACGGGGATGTGAAGCTTGCGGGTGCGCGAGACGAGGCCGCCGTCGGGGCCCACGATGATCGCCGTGTTGTAGCCGAGGCCGTCGTCGGCGTCGGCGCGCTCGTAGAGCGATGCGTGTACGTGGGCACCGGTCTCGAGCGCGAGCGAGGATGCGAAGGTGAACGTCGGCCCTCCCTCGAGCTCCTCGGGCTCGGCTCCCGACGGGCCGGGGCCATCTGGTGTGACGGCGAAGTAGCGCGAGAGGGTCAGCTCCTGAAGGCACACGATGCGGGCGCCCTCGGCGGCCGCCATCCTGACCCCGCGGGCCAGCGCCTCCTTGTGCTCGCTCGGGTCTGGACGCCACCGTTCCTGGACGAGCCCGACGCGCAGCGGCGACCGTTCCGGGCCCCTTGTGCGCGCGGGCGAACCCGGCGGCGGGAACGCACTCAGAAGCTTGGGCTCGTCAGACATGTCGGTTCGGAACCTGCTGCGTGATGCAGTGCGGTCCTCCACCCCCGTAGGCCAGCACGGCACCGGGGACGGCCACGACCTCGCGCTCAGGGTACGCCTCGCCGAAGATCCGGAGCGCGTCAGCATCGGTCTCGGCCCCGGTCACGGGAACGATCACGGCACCGTTGCACACGTAGGCGTTGAGGTACGAGGCCGCAACCGTCTCGCCGTCGACAACCACGTAGGGCAGATGGGGCATCTCCAGCACCTCGATGTCGGCGCGATGGAGTCGCTCGCGGTTCTCCTCACAGTTGACGCGATTCGGGTTGCCGGCGTCAACCATCTGGAGCAGCGCCTGACCCGGCCGCGTGAACGCGGCGATCAGATCGACGTGGCCATCGGTGTCACGATCCTCGATCAGTCCACGGCCCAGCCACACCACGCGCTTGAGGGCCAGGTGCTCGATCAGCGTCTGTTCGATCTGCGCCCTGGACAGCGTCGGGTTGCGACTCGGATGCAGCAGGCACTGCTCGGTGGTCAACAGCGAGCCGGCGCCGTCGGTGATGATCGAACCGCCCTCGAGCACGATCGGCACCCGGGTCACCTCGTCGCCAAGCCGGGCGGCGATCAGGCCGCCCACGGCCGCGTCATGGTCCCAGGGCGGGTACTTCTCCCCCCATGCGTTGAACTCGAAGTGCAGGGCGCGGCGGCGCCCGTCGTCGCCGAAGACGTAGATCGGACCGGAGTCGCGCAGCCACGAGTCATCGAGCGGCAGCTCGACGACGTCGACCGCAGCGCTGCACGCCGCGCGGGCCAGACGCGCATCGCCGCCCGGGTTGGCGATCATCGTCACGGGCTCGAACTCCGCGATCGCGTTGGCGACCGTGGCGTAGTCCGATCGCGCGCCCGCCATCTCCTCGCCCCATAGCGCGAGCCGGCACGGCCAGCCCATCAGGGTTCGCTCGTGCGGCTCCCACTCGGCGGGCGTGCGCATCCATCCAGCCTACGTCACCGCACCGGTGCGTACCTACTACTGAAGCGACCTGCGCGCAGCTGCGGTTGCGCTACGCGTCGGATACGCCGAGATCATCGACATGAGTCCGTTGCGCAAGCTGGCAGTCGCAGGGGCCGTGGTTCTCACGGTCGCAGTCACGGTCGTGCTCGGAGCCCTGGCCGGCATCGGCGTCTGGCTCGTGGCGGTGGTCCTCGGCGGGACAATCGCACTGCTCGCGATCCTGGCCGGGGTTGGCGGCTCGCAGCTGTCGATCCCGGTGCATGCACCGCGGCCGCACATCGACCCGGTCACGCACCTCCCCGACCTGGAGCGTCTCCGCGCCGATCTGATCCCGGCGCTCGAGGGCCAGCGACACGTTCTGCTCAGCTATCCGATCGACGGGCTGAAGGCTTACAACGACGCTTACGGCGAGCGTTGCGGCGATGCGCTGATGGCGTGGCTGGCCGCCAAGCTGTGCGACGCAGTCGGCTCGCGCGCCGTGGTCTACCGCGCCCAGGGCGCCGGTTTCGCCGTGCTGGCGGCCGGACGCGAGGAGACGACCGACGCCGTACGCGCCCACGGGGCGACGGCCCTATTCGAAATCGGAGACGGATTCGCGATCTGGCCCACAGTCGGTGCTGCGATCCTGCCCGAGGATGCGAGCACGCCGGAGGAGGCGATCGAGAGCGCGAACCGAAGGGCGCACTCACCCGCGGCAGGCTCGGCGCCGCCGCACGGCAGCCCGCGTCCGCCCGACGATCCGATCGAGGCGCTTCCCCAGGGCCGGACTCGGTTCGACGTCGGCGAGCTGGCCAAGCGCGTCGGGCAGCGGCTGGGCGTCCCCTCCGCACGACTCGATGACCTCGAGGTCGCTGCGCATCTGCGCGACGTCGGCAACCTCGCGCTGCCAAGCCCAATCCTGACCGATCCGAGAGTGCCGTCCGCGCAGGCACGAGCGCTGATCGAACTGCACACTGTCGTTGGTGAGCGGGTAATCGCCAGCCGGTTCGGGATGGAGAACGTGGCAGCGCTCGTCCGCGCAAGCCACGAGCGCTGGGACGGCACGGGCTACCCCGATTCGCTGCGTGGCGAGCAGATCCCGCTCGAGTCGAGAATCGTCTTCGTCTGCAGCGCCTACCAGGATATGACCGCAGAGCGCCCGCACCGGCGCGCGTTGGACGGGTATGAGGCGCTGACCGAGCTCGCACGTGCCGCGGGCGCCCAGTTCGACCCGCGCGTGGTCCAAGCGTTCACCAGGGAGCTCGCCGCGCGGAGCGACGGCAGGGCGAGGGCGCGGAGCGTCGGCTCCGGTGTGCTGTCCGCGTTCCGCACGTTGGGTATGGGTGACGACGGTGCCCCTCTGAGGGTGCTCGTCGCCGATCCGGATCCGGTCTCGAGGTTCCTGTTGCGTAAGACGACGGGCAACTGCGGTCACGAGTGTGTCGCGGCGCCGGACGCAGCCGCCGCCTGGGAAATCTACAAGCGGGCCCTGCCCGACGCGGTGATCGCGGCGGCCGAGATGCCCGGTGCTCCCGGAGCGGACCTGCTGGCCCGGATCCGTGCCGCAGGACCCTCGACGTACCTGATGCTTCTCGCAGAACCCGTTGCTCCCGACCCGGACGGCATCATCGACTCGGTGATCGCGCGCCCGATCGTGCGGCGCGAGCTCGAGATCCGCCTCAGCGGCGCCCGCCAGACCGCCGCCCTGCTTCGCCCCGTCGCCGCTGCCTCCTAGAGGTGCAACCTGTGCGCGACGGCCGCGGCCTGCGTCCGGCTCTGGACGCCGAGCTTGGCCAGGATCCGCGAGACGTGCACGCTGGCGGTCTTCTCGGCCATGTACAGCGAGGCGCCGATCTGGCGGTTGGTGGCTCCCTCAGCGATCAGCGCCAGGACCTGGCGCTCGCGTGGGGTGAGGCCGAAGGGGTCGGCGGCCTGGGCGCCGTTGCCGTCGGATGCGGCGTCCTGCGTCGCTGATGACGGTTCGAGCGCGAGCCTGGCGCGCTCGCCGAGTGCCGTCGCCTCGGCCGAGAGCCAGCGGGCCCCAAGCCGGTCCGCGGTTTCGATCGCCTCGCGCGCCGGCGCGGCCGCACCGTCCCGGTCTCCCGCCTCGACGAGCGCCTCGGCCTGGCGCCAGCGCATGATCGCGATCGGGTAGGGGCGATCCATCGCGCACCAAGCCTCGGTCGCCTTGGCCCACAGTTTGGGATCGTTGCGACCACGTGCTCGCGCGAGCTCGGCGGCGCCGACGAGACTCCATGCCCGCTCGACAATTCCGCCCTCGGCCGCGGCGGCACGTAGGCGCTGGACGTGCAGCCGCGCGCGCGTGATCGCCTGCCGCTCGTCCGACTTCTCGCGCAGGTCCCGGGCCCGCTGGGCGAAATCGGCCTCCACCGTCGCCCCCAGGGCGGAGACCCGCGCGATTCTGGCCACGTCGTCGGTGCACAACTCGATGCGGTCCAGCGTGCTCGCCACCGCCGCGCGGGCCGCCGGCAGATCGCGCTGGCGCCGTCGCAGCTCGGCGAGCAGCACGCCGAGCCCGCCGATCCACTGCGGCTCCGAGGACGTCGCGACCAGCGGCGCCGCCGCCTCGACACAGCGCTCCGCGAGCTGCTCGTCGCCGACCCCGAGCGCGAGCTCGGCCTCGCGCAGCAGCCGAAAGATCAGCAGTACGCCGCTCAGCTGAGAGGGAGGCGGCCCGAGGTTCGACCACGACGTCTCCCAGTCGCCGGCCACGAAGGCGAGGTCCGAGAACGTCAGCATCATCCAGTCGTGGCTGCGGCTCATCCGCCGCGGGATCGCGTCGAGCCCCTCCCGCGCCATCTCGATCGCCTCGCCGGTCCGCCCGGCGACGCAGAGCATGTCGGCGAGGTTGGCGTACGCGTAGCCCATGCCGTCGAGGTCGTCGATCTCGCGCCCGATCTCGATCGCCTCGCGGAGCCGCTGCACTCCTTCGTCCACCTGGCCGAGCGCGACCTGCGTCATCCCGAGAGTGTTCAGCACCTCCCCCTCACCGCAGCGATCGCCGGCCGCGATCGCGGCCGACAACGCGTCCTCTCCGTCGTTCAGGGCGTCACGGAACCGGCCACGCAGAAAGCGGGTGCGCGCCAGCCACGCGAGCAAAGCGGCGCGTTCCTCGCTCGTGTCGTCCTCGGGGAGCATCGAAAGCGCCCGCTGCGCGGTCTCCACGCCCTCAAGTCCCCGGTTCATCGCCCACTGCGCGCGGGCCAGGCGCTCGAGCAGCCCGGCGTAGCGATGCTGATCGGCCTCGGGATCGAGCTCGCTCAGCGCACTCTGGAGCAGGATCTCGCCACGGGCCCGGTCGCCGGCGATCATGTGCGCGCTGGCGGCGAGGGTGATCAGATCGATCCGGTCGAGCGCGCCGGCTCGCTGCTCGGCGGGGACGCGAGGCCACAGCTCGAGCGCTCGCTCGGCCAGGTCCGCCACCTCGCCGTAGGCGCGCACCTCGCGCGCCGCCACGGCCGCGCGGATCGTCGCCCGCAGCGCGGCCGGCTGGTCCCCGGCGGCGGCGTAGTGCGTGGCGATCGTCGCCGCCCGCTCCAACTCGCGGTCGTCCTCGCCCACCGGTCGCGATTCGTACAGCCGCGCGAGCGCAAGGTGCAGCTCGCCGCGCTCGCCGGGGAGCAGGTCGTCGTAGAGGGCCTCGCGTAGCAGCGCGTGCCGGAACAGGAAGCTGCCGTCCTCGTCCGTGACCAGCACCTGCTCGGCCACCGCCTCGCGAAGCGCCTCTTGCAATGCGTCGTGGTCGATGCTGGTAAGTCCCGAGAGCACGTCCTCGTCGAGGCGGCGCCCGACGGCGATCGCGCGCGCCGTGCGCTGTGCATCGGGCGAGAGACGCTCGATCCGCAGCAGAAACGCGTCGCGCAGGCTCTGCGGCGCGGCACCGCGGCCGTCGAGGCCGGCGGCGAGCAGCTCCTCTGTGTAGAGCGGGTTGCCCTCGCTGCGCGCGAACAGGCGCTCGACCAGTTCGGCGCTCGGGTCGGCGCCGAGGATGTCTGATAGCGCCTCGGCAAGCTCGTCGCGGTCGAACGGTGAGAGCTCGATCCGGCGCGCGCGGTCGAGCCGCTCGAGCTCGGACAGAAGCGGCCTGAGCGCGTGGCGGCGATGGAGCTCGTCGGCGCGGTAGGTGAGAAGCAGCATCACGCGCTCCTGCCTGAGGCTCCGGGCCAGGAAGGAGACGAAGGTCCTGGTCGAGCGGTCCGCCCAGTGCATGTCCTCGAGGATCAGAGCCAGTGGGCGGTCCTCGCTCAGCAGGTCGAGGAGCTCGAGGAGCGCCTCGAACAGCCGCAGCTGGGCCGAGGGGTCCTGGCGGTCGCGTAGCGCGGAGCGCCCGTCATCGAGCCCGGGGAGCAGTGAGGCCAGCTGCGCGCGGCTGCCGGAACTGAGCGCGTCGAGCGCCTCGTGGTGGCTGCGCACCAGCGGGCGCAGCGCACTGAGCAGCGGCGCGTAGGGCAACTCGCCGTCGCCCTGCTCGACCGCCTCACCACGGAGGGCGAGCGACCCGTCCTCGAGCCGGCGCTCGAACTCCGTCACGAGCCGCGTCTTTCCGACGCCCGACTCGCCTCCGAGCAGGACGAGCACAGGGCGTCGGCTAGTGGATTCCCGTAATGCCAGCTCGCAGTTCGGCGAGCTCGCCCACCCGTCCCACGAAGTGAGTGCTGGTGAGCCGAGCGCGCATGTCCAAAGTATCGCGAGAAGAAACCGTCTTGGGCTCGCGATGCGGGCCGCTCGGAGTGGTTCGATGCGCGGCGGAAGTCCTGGACTCGCGCTGATGCGACTGCGTACGTGACGTTGGGGTGCATTTCGCGCTCCTGTTGGTCGAATTCATCTACTGATCGAGGATGAACTGAGAGCGCGCATCTGCCATCGGCAGAACGCAGCCGGTTGCGGCCGCGGAGGCCTTACCCGGCCTTACCGACGGCCTTACTCGAGCGTGGGCGTCGCGTCGCCGGCCGACAGCGGCGAGGCATCGGAGCGCTTCGCGGCGGTGATCTCCGAGGCATCGACGTGCTGGGGGTGATGGCAGGCGGCGAGGTGACCGTTCGCGTACTCGGTCAACTGTGGCTCGACCTGCCTGCAGATGTCCGTGGCGCGAGGGCAGCGCGTGTGGAAGCGGCATCCCGGAGGGAGGGTTGATCGGATTCGGCGGCTCACCCGTGACCACCTCCCGCGTACGGGCCCGGTTCTCCTCGGGGTCGGGGATCGGGATCGCGCTGAGCAGCGCCGAGGTGTAGGGGTGGATCGGCTTCGTGTAGAGCTCTTCCGACGGCGAGACCTCCATCACCTTCCCGAGGTACATGACCACGATCCGGTCCGACACGTGGCGCACGACGCTCAGGTCATGGGCCACGAACACGTAGGAAAGATGGAACTCGTCCTGCAGCTCACCGAGCAGGTTGATGACCTGCGCCTGGATCGAGACATCCAGAGCGGAGACCGGCTCATCGAGCAGGATCAGCTGGGGGTTGACGGCGAGCGCCCGAGCGATTCCGATCCGCTGGCGCTGGCCGCCGGAGAACTCATGCGGGAACCGGTTCAGCTGCTCCTGGTGCAGACCGACCAGGTCGAGCAGCTTCCGCACCTCAGCCTCGATACCGTTCTTAGGAACGCCGCGAATCCGAAGCGGTGTCGCCAGGATCTGAGCCACCCGCTTGCGTGGATTCAGGGACGCCTGCGGGTCCTGAAAGACCATCTGCATCTCGCGGCGGATCGGCGCGAGCTGGCTGCGGCCGGCCTTGGTGATGTCCTGACCGCGGAACCGAATCGCGCCCCCGGTTGAGTCGACCAGTCGAACCAGTGCGCGGATCAGGGTTGTCTTACCACAGCCCGACTCCCCGACGATTCCCAGCGTCTCGCCCTTGCGCAGCTCGAACGAGACGTCGTCCACGGCGTGCACATGTCCGATCTTGCGGTCGACGACCAGCCCCGACTTGATCGGGAACAGGACCTCGAGGTGATCGATGTCGAGCAGGTCCTCGTTGGTGGCGCCCACCGGCGCGGTGTCCGGCTCGGGAACCACGCTCATGAAATCACCGTCTCCGCGGCCGCGAGCCCGATCTGATCGCCGACCACGCGCAGTCGGCGCTTCTGCTCGACCTCGAGCCAGCACCGATCGAGATGATCGAGCGTATCCGGCAGGTGGGAGGTCGAGCGCCGGGACCTCGGCGCAGCGGTCGAACGCGTGCGGGCAGCGTGGGCGAAAATGGCAGCCCTTGGGCGGCGCCAGACAGGGACGGCGGCTGGCCGGCGATCGCCGGCAGACGTTGGGAGCGGTCGCGGTCGACCCGCGTGATTGAGCCGAGCAGACCCCACGTGTACGGGTGCTGTGGGTCGTAGAAGATCTCATCGAGCGTGCCCTGCTCGACCACGCGGCCGGAATACATCACGACGATCCGGTCCGCGATGTCGGCGACGACGCCGAGGTCGTGCGTGACGAGGATCACGCCGGCCCCCGTTTCCGTCCGAAGCTGGCGAAGCTCGTCGAGGATCTGCGCCTGGATCGTCACGTCCAGCGCCGTTGTCGGCTCGTCCGCAATCAGCAGTCGCGGTGAGCACGACAACGCCATCGCGATCATCACCCGCTGGCGCATGCCGCCCGAGAACTCGTGCGGGAACGAGCGCAACCGCTCGCGCGCATGGGGAACCCCGACCCGCTCCATCAACTCGACCGCCCGATCCATTGCCTGCGCCTTGGAGGTGTGCGGTTCGTGGACTCGGATCTGCTCGACGATCTGATCGCCGATCCGGTAAACCGGATCGAGCGAGCTCATCGGGTCCTGAAACACCATCGCGATCCCGGCGCCGCGGATCTTCCGTAGCTCGGCCTCGGGCGCGGCGACCAGGTCGCTGCCTTCGAAGGTCGCCGTGCCCTCGAACTGCGCGTTGGGCCCCCGCGTGAGGCCCATCAATGTCATCGCCGTGACCGACTTTCCGGACCCCGATTCCCCGACGATCGCGACGACCTCGCCGCGACTGACGGCGAACGAAACGCCATCGACCGCTCGCACCACGCCGTCCTCGGTCGCAAACGAGACGCGAAGGTCCTTGACCGCCAGCAGCGGCCCGTCAGGCGGTGAAGATGCGCTCATGACAGGCGGATCCGCGGGTCCAGGTACGCGTACAGGATGTCGATCAACGCGGCCAGGATCACCACCACGAACGCGGTAAGCAGCACGATCACCAGGATCGGGACGATGTCGAGGCGGCCGATCGAGTCCGCGGCGAGTTGGCCGACGCCGTGGAGGTTGAAGACCGATTCGGTCAGGATCGCGCCCCCGCCGATCACCTGGGCGAGGTCAAGGCCCCACAGGGAGATGATCGGGATCAGGCTGTTGCGGAGCGTGTGGCGCATCAGCACCTGTCGCTCGGACAGACCCTTTGCGTGCGCTGTGCGGACGTAGTCCTCGTTGATCGTGTCGAGGATCGTCGACCGGAGAATGCGCGAGTAGAACCCGACGAACAGCACCGACAGCGTGAACCAGGGCAGGATCATGTGCACGAACCATTGCCACGGGCTGGTGGTGAATTTCACGTACCCGCCCAGCGGGAATATGCCGGCCTTGTAGCCGAGGTAATAGATCAGCACCGCGCCCAGGAAGAACGGCGGGAACGAGACGCCGAACATCGCAACGACCGTCAACACCCGGTCCGTGTATGCGCCCGCCCTCACTGCGGCGAGCGTCCCCACGACTATCGATGCCAACAGCCATAAGATGCCCGCTCCGATCGCGAGCGACAAGGTCGCCGGGAGGCCCGCCTTGATCTCGTCGAGCACGTTGAATCCCTGTGAGTAGGAGTAAGCCTGACCGGTGAAGATGTTCTTCATGGTCCGCGCGTATTGGACGTAGATCGGCTGATCGAAACCGTACTTCTTGCGGATCAGCGCGATTTCGTCGGCGGTCGCGAGCCGACCCGCTAGGCGGCGCGCAGGATCGCCGTTGGGGATCGCCTCGAACAGCAGGAACGTCAGCAGCGAGATCAGGAACATCACCACGATCATCGCCAGCAGTCTGCGGATCGCGAAGCGGAGCATCAGCGCGCGATCCTGACCTTTGCCCGCGGGTCGAGTGCGTCACGCAGGCCGTCGCCGAAGATGTTGATCGACATGACGGTCAGCACGAGCATGATCCCGGGAACCAGGACCTGGTGGAAAGCGGCGGGAATCGATCGGACCCCGTCCGAGATCATCGTCCCCCAGGACGGATTCGGCGGCTGCACGCCCGCACCCAGGTACGACAGACCGGCCTCGAGCAGGATCGCGTTGGCGAGGATCAGCGGGATGAACACCACGACCGTGGATGCCAGGTTCGGAAGCACCTCCGTGAGCATGATCCGCCTGTGGCTGAGACCCTGCTGACGGGCCGCGTCGACGAACTCACGCTCCCGCAGCGTGAGCACCTGGCCGCGCACCGGCTTGGCCACATAGGGGATGTAGACGATCCCGATCACGAACGCAGGGACCAACAGCGAGGTGCCCTTGATCGGTCCGATCCCGCCGACCGCCAGTGAGGTGCCAAGCGCGACACCCAGCAGGACCGCCGGAAAGGCCCAGATCACGTCGAGTCCGCGCGTGATGACACCGTCGGCGATGCCGCGCTTGTAGCCCGCGAACACCCCGAGTGCCATTGCGAGCACCATCGTGATGAAAGTCGCGATGAAGCCGATCTCGAGCGAGTTGCGGCCGCCATAGAGCAGCCGAACCGCGATGTCGCGGCCGTTGTCATCGGCGCCGAGCAGGAACTTGCTGTGCCAGGTCGGGCCGATCGGAATGCCGGTTGTGCTGACCACGTACTCGGACTTGCCACCGACGTGGATCGGGTGGTCGAGGAACTCCTGGGCAAGGCCGGCGTGCGCGATGTTCTTGGAGTAGAACGGCGCGGCGAGGCAAAGCAGCACGATGACGATAAACACGCCGCCGAAGAACAGCGCGGTCTTGTTGCGCCGCAGCCGTCGCCAGGCGAGATGCCACGGCCCGATGCCGGGCGGAAGCTCCTCGCTGTCGTCGCGAAGCGCAGCCTCGAGATCGCCTGAGAATTCGGTGCCGGAAGCGGAAGTGGTTGCCATTAGATGTGGGCCGGGACAGCCTACCCGTCCCGGCCCACTGCTCTAACTACTTGAGGGTGAAGGAACTCCAATCCCACCCGTATAGGGGGTGGAAAACGTAGTTCTGGTTGATGCGGTTCGAGGTGAAGGCCGGGAACGTCTGGTACCCGAACACCGCCTCGTAGGCCTGCTTGGCCGTGTACTCGTCCAACGTCTGCCACTGGCTCGCGACGCTGTTGAGCTTGCTGGTCGGAATCTTGCCGAGATTGCCCGCCGTCGAGTTGATGTGCGGGTCGTTGATCTGGCCGTTGTTGTAGTTGTTGGTCGGAAGGATCGACGACCCCTGCAGGAGCAGGTAGAAGTCGATCGGGTTCGGGAAGTCCTGGTTCCAGTCGTCAAAGCCCGTCTGGGCGTTGAGCTTCAGGTTCCCGATGGTCGAGAAGTAGGTCGCGTCGGCGATCACCTTCTGAGTCGCCTTGAACCCAATCTGATTCAGGAATGACGTGTAGTACGTCATCCACTGCTGGCGCGGTGAGCGAGTCTCGCTCCACACAGTGACCGGCGTGCCGGCCATTCCCGACTGCTGGACCAACTGCTTCGCCTTGGCGATGTTGCCGCCGCTGGCGGGATCGCCGTACGGGCATGGCGCCGTCGGGTGTCCGACCATTCCGGGCGGCAGGAAGTAGCACGCCGGGATCAGCGTGCCGGAGCCGAGCCGGTTCATCGCGTTGCGGTCCAGTCCGACGATCACCGCCTGTCGCGCCAGAGCGCTCGAGAACGGCTTCGCCTTGACGTTCATGAAGATGTAGTAGGTCGAGTTCATGACCTTCTTCACGTAACGGTCCGACGCCTGCGACTGGATCTGCGGAATCAGGCTGCCGGGGATCGTGTCGGCCCAGTCGAACACGTCGGCGCTGTTATTGAGCACCGCCAGCGTGTTTGAGTCGATGTTGGACGAGATCTTCACGTTCACGTTGACGTGACCCGCCGGGATGTTCGGGATGTTCATCGCCGCCCAGTGCGGGTTCTTGACCAGCGAGAACGACGCGTTCGGGACGATGTTGGTGATCATGTACGGCCCGACGCCCGGGGGCGGGCTGTTCGGCTCATTCTTGTACGGCGTGCCGCTCGGAACGACCCCCATCGACGGGAACGCGAGCACGTTGTCGAAGGCGCCGTAGGGCGCGTTCAGCGTGATCGTGATCTTGCCGGTCGAGTCATCGGTCTTGATGCCCGAGATCGTCTTCGCCTGGCCCTTCGAGAACGCCGTTGCGCCCTTGATCTGAGCCGTGAGGAAGGTGCCGGACCCGCCCCACGGAATCTTGATCGCGCGCTGCACGGACCACGCAAAGTCGCTCGCCTTGACGGGCTGGCCGTTCGAGAACACCAGTCCCTTGCGAAGCGTCGTGGTGTAGGTCTTGCCGTCGGCGCTGACCGTGGGCAGAGCCGTCGCGAGCCCGGGAATCAACTGGGTCCCGGCCGTGCCGCTTGCGCGAGCGTAGGTGATGAGGCCGGTGTAGGTCAGCCAGTCCGGCTCTGCGGATTGGGTCGTGTAGCCGAACTGCGGATCCAGCGAGTCCGGTGCCGTCCCCATCAGCAAGGTGATCGTGCCCGACTTCCCGCCCGTGGTGCTGCCCGAACCCGACGACGATGATGACGACGACGAGCTCGAGGAGCTACCGCACGCAGCCAGCGCCAGGACAGAGCCGAGCGCCGCGAAGCCGGTCAAGAGCGACCTTGTGTTCCTCCTCATAGGTCCTCCTCCTCCGAGTTTGCAGGTCCCGGCGGAAATCTAATTCACAAGTGGCCATCGGTGGCACGCCGGGGGTGGCCCTAATCAACCCGCAACACGACGCTCATGCCTCGCAACGCACAGCCGGCTCGCGCGGCTAACCCATATGTCGAATCTTGTCTCGGGGCTCGCGCCGGATGGTCCACTCGGCGGCCTGTTCGGGGCCTGTTCGGCAGTGGCCGCAGTGCGGCCAGAGCGCAAGGCGGCGCTAAGCTTCACCGCCGTCCCGTTTCAGAAAGGTCGTCCCCGTTGCGCCGCCTGATCACGATCGCAGTTGCCTTCTTCGCGCTCTCCGCCGGCGTCGCGAATGCCGCCACGAAGGTCACTTGGATGCCCGGGTTCCAATCGCCGGGGACTCCGAGCAAGTACAACAAGGTCGGCGTCATCAAGGTGGGTCCGAGTAGCGCCAAGAACGTGCTCGTGCTCGAGCCGGGGACCTCGGCCGGCGGCGCCTACTTCGTGCCGCTGGCGAAGTGGCTGACGTCGTCGCTTCACGGCTGGCAGGTGTGGTCGGTCGAGCGTCGCGAGAACCTGCTCGAGGACCAGTCGATGCTCAACAGGGCCAAGCATCACCAGGTGAACGTCACGCAGCTGTTCAACTACTACCTCGGATACCTGGCCAACAAGTCGATCAAGAAGCACTTCGAGTTCATCCCCAACGCGAGCGTGGCCTTCGCCAAGAAGTGGGGGATGCAGGTCGCGGTCGGGGACCTGCACCGTGTGATCGAGTCGGCGCGAAAGCTCGGCGGCAGGGTCGTGCTCGGCGGCCACTCGCTCGGCGGTTCGGTCGTCACCGCGTACGCCACCTGGAACTTCAACGGCAAGCCCGGTGCCGACCAACTCGCCGGACTTGTCTACATCGACGGCGCCAGCGGCGGTGCGATCACCTCCGCGGAGGCGACCTCCTCCCTTCAGCAGCTAAACGCCTCCGCGAGCTCGCCGTGGCTCGTGTTCGGCGGGATCGCGGCGCCGTTCGCCGGGCTGTTCAACGCCACCGGTTCGCTCGGCGCGCTGCTCGAGCCCAACGCGCGGTCGCTCGGTCAGCAGTTCCCACTGCTGCCCGCCGATCTGAAGCCGCCGGTTCCGGTCACCAACCTCGGCCAGTACGGGTTCGCCCTCAACGTCGGCACCTCGCCCCCGGGGCTGGTCGCCGCCCAGGCCCACCTCGGTAAGGGGATCGCGGCCAAGGGCCCGATCCACGGCTGGAACGGCGCCGGAGCGCTGACACCGATCAAGCGATTCGCGACCATGTTCTCGGGGCTCGGGATCGATAACGCCGACGGCACCGAGTGGTATTTCCCGTCGCGGCTCACGCTCGACACAGGCGCGGTCGGAAACGGAATCGCCAACCCGGCCCAGGGCGTCCTTCACGTGAACGACACGATGGGCAAGCGGCTGCCCAAGCGCCTGCGGATCTATGCTTTCGCCGCAGCGCTCGGCAGCACACGCGTGCTGATCGCCACGAAGCTCCTGGCCAGCCAGTCGCACATCCCGATAAGCCACCTGACCCTGATCGACCGGCACACGACCTACGCCCACAACGACCCCAACGGGGCCTATCCGCACAACGCGTTCTTCTCGCACCTGTTGCCCTTCCTGCGCAACGTCGCGGCGCAGAAGTAGGCTGTTCCCGGGCAAATGCCCCGGATAATGGTGTTGTACCCGAACGCTCGCGGGCCACGCGGGCGGCGCTGCCGAGGAGGCGAGGTATGTCCGACGAGGGATTGAAGGAGCTCGCCGCCGAGCTGCGCGACACGCCACCCGCCTCGCTGTCGGCGTTGAGTGCCGAGCAGTTGGGCGATCTCAGAGACGCCGTGCGCGACGCCCGCCACCGACAGGCCGCTGAGCTCGCGGCGGCCGGCGATCGGGCGCTCAGCCACATCCCGAGGCTCCTGCGTATCCCCGTACGGAAGGTCCTCGGATGAACAGCGCGCTCGAAGTCAGAGCCGAGACCCTCAAGCTGGCGCGGCTGCTCCGGCGCGAGCCGGAGGAGTTCGAGTATCTCGAGCAGATCCCCGCCGCCGACCTCCGCCAGCTCCGTGACCAGGTCACGGAGCTGATGTTCACCGCTCAGGGCACCGCCCTGGCTCGCCTAGCAGCCGCCAGCAAGCTGCTGCCGGTTCGCGTCGTGGCGACGATCGGCGAGCGGGCGTTTGGAGCCCTGCTCGCAGCGCGGATCGCCGGGCTGCTCGACCCCGACCGCGCCGTGGAGATGGCGGACACGATGCCGATCGAGTTCCTCGCCGATGTGGCCGCCGAGCTCGACCCGCGCCGCGCCAGCGCCGTCATCTCGCGGATCGCTCCGGCACGGGTTGAGGCCGTGACGCGCGAGCTGCTGCGCCGCGAGGAGTACGTGACCATGGGCCGGTTCGTGGGCCACCTCCACGACGACGCCGTCCGCGCGACGTTCGACGTCCTTGACGACGTCGGACTGCTGCGCGTCGCGTTCGTGCTCGAGCAGAAGGATGCCCTCGAGCATCTCGTCAGCCTGCTCCCGGCCGCGCGTCGCGAATCGATCGTCGATGCCGCCGCGGCCGAGGGGATGTGGATCGAGGTGCTCGACCTGATCAGCCATCTCAGCGACGAGACGCGGCGCCAGTTCGCGATGGTCGGAGCGCTCGAGCGCGAGGGCGTGCTCGAGGCCATCGTCGGCGCCGCCGCCGCCAACGAGCTGTGGCCCGAGCTGTTGCCGCTCGTGCCCGAGCTGCCCGTCGAATCCCAGGGGCGTCTCGCTCGCGAGGCGGCCAAGCTCGACGCGTCTCAGCGCGAGGAGATCATGCGCTTTGCCCGCGCCGCCGAGATGGACGAGCAGCTCGAGATGTTCGAGCAGGTGCTCGGCAGCCCGCGCTAGAGCCTCGCGACGATCTGGCGGGCGAGCCGGTCGACGGCGTCGTCGGCGAACGAGATGAAGAGCGAGGGCTCGGTCAGCTCGAGCTCGACCACCTTCGGCGTGCCGTCGGCCGCGCGGATCAGGTCGACGCGGGCGTACAGGAGATCGCCGCGCGGCCAGGGGAGCGAATCGAGCGTCTCCGCGGCGATGCGGAGCTCGGCTTCGTCGGGCTCGCGCGCGGAGATGTTCTCCTCCAGGAAGATCCCGTCCGACGGCGCTACGCCGCGGTGCAGCAGCTGGCCCTTGCGGATCGCGTGGGAGTAGGCGTCGCCGAAATGGATGAGCGCCGTCTCGCCATGGGAGTCGACCTCGCCCAGGTATGGCTGCACCATCACGATGCGATCATCGGCGAGCAGCCGGCGCGCATGGGCGGCCGCCGCCTCGTGGTCGCCCGGGCCGTAGCGCGCGGTGTCCCTCGAGCCGGCCGAGATCGCCGGCTTGATCACGTACTCGCCCTCGGGCGCCTCGAGCTCGTCGCCCGGTTCCAGGTAGCGGGTCGCAACCGCGTGCTCGAGCGTCGACAGATAGCGCTTGTCGGTGTTCCAGGCGACGACGTCGGGGGCGTTGAGGATTCGCGGCACCGCTCTCGTCCAGGCCAGGAACTCGTCTCGGCGCAACGAGTAGTCCCACGTCGAGCGGATGACCACGAGGTCGAAGCCGCCCCAGTCGACCGCGAGGTCATCCCACACGGCGGGCTCGGCATCGATGCCGAGCCCGCGCAGCCGCTCGAGCAGCAGCGGGTCGTCTTCCCCGAGCTCGGGGAAGACAGCGCACGTCGCCAGCGCGACGCGCGCGGTCACCCGTCGCTCACGGCGTGTAGTTGTACGTGTGGCACGGCTTGCCCGAGCAGACGTCGATCACCGAGCCGTTCGGCTCGAGGAAGGCCGACTTCTGCACGCGGGCAGTGGGGCTGCTGCGCACGAACTCGTGCGGGTCCTGGTTCGTCGAGCTGTCCACCGGCGCCGTGTTTCCGAGCGGCGGCGGCTGGACGAGGCCGGGGCCACCGTCCCAGATCACGATCGCCGAACCCCCAAACGGGTAATGGCCGATCGCCGGGATGCCGTAGAACAGGTTCCGGTCACGCGCGCGATTTGTGTTCAGGTCGAGCGCCGGCTCGTGAGCGGACGCGCCGATCGTTCTTGCCTCCACGGCCGCCGCGTACATGCTGACCTGGTGATCGCCGTAGGCAATCTGCATCAGCACCGTATGCGACGGCGTGTCGGGCAGCGGGTGCGAGGTCATCCACTGGGCGTAGCCGTCCGGATCGCCCCGATCCCACAGCTGCTGGATCAGATCGAGCGTCGCCGAGTACATCGACAGGTCCGGATACGCCCCGACCATGATCGAGCCGAAGGGTGCGAAGTCCACGCTCCGCTGGACCAGGACGTTGCCGTAGTTCATGCCCGAGACGCCGAGCACGGCGCGGCGGAAGTCGGGCGCCACGGCGGTCGTCAGGCCGCCCTCGATCCCGCCCTGCGAGTTTCCGTCGTAGTACAGATGCGAGGTGTCGATCACGGAGTGACCGGAGGACTGGAACGCGGCATTGGTCGCGAACCCCTTCGCGTTCAGCATCACCCGGCCAAGGAACAACGTGTTGAGCACGCCCTGCTGCAACCGGTCGACGACTGTCTCGAACAGATTGAGATGGCCGAGCACGCTCGCGTCATACGCCGTGTCCGGGTCGGCGAGGCCCCACCAGTCGGTGGCGCAGAACATGAAGTTGTGCTCCGTCGCCATGTTCTCCACGTTGCCCGCCTCGACCTCATCGTGACTGCCGAGCAGACCGTGTCCGTACAGCGAGATCCGCGCCGGATGTGCGCTCGACGCCGATGTCGGGATGATGCACTCGAACTGCGCTGTGGCGACGTTGCCCTTGATCTGGGTCGGCGTCGCGTCGGGCTTGTTCGAGCTGTAGTGGAAGCCCGTGGTCGCCGACGGCCCGCAGACGGTCAGATAGCACGGGACCTGGAAGGTGCCCTGCACCCTCTTCAACTGCGGGTTCAGCATGTCGGTGCTCGTGACGGTGAAGCCGGGAGCATTGCCCTGGACCTTGCCGTCGGCGAGATTGTGGTCGCCGAGCTGGGCGAACGCGTCGTTTCGAATCGACAGCAGGCGGGAGGTCAGATTCTGGCGCGAGGCAACGGTGAAGTCCCAGGCCTCGTACAGGTTCGAGCGCGAGATCTTGGCTCGCTCCAGGACCTTGAAGATCTTCTGATAGCGGGTCTTCTGCGAGCGCTCGGCCGGCAGCAGCTTGCGACCGTTGCGCAGGCGCTTGAACCAGCCTGGCGCCGAGATCAGATGGCCGCTCGAGTTGCGGAGGTTTCGCAGCGCGACGACGTAGGTGTGGCCGGCGGTGAAGTCCTTGCCCGGGTGGATCAGAAGGTTGGTGTCCGCGGGGGTGAGCTTGAGCCCGGCGGCCGGGACATTCGTGTCGAGTTCGGACCAGATCAGCTGCCGCTTGCCGGTCTGCTCGTCGATCACGACGATCGGCTGGCGCTTGGCGTACGCCTTGGACATGTTGCTCAGCGGCACCGGGTTTGTCTTGGCGAACGCGGTCGCGTTGTCGAGGCCAGGGACGTGGACAATCAGTGCGCTGCCCGGGCTGAAGCCGTCGTTGCGGTCATAAGGCGCGACGCTCAGCCGCTGCGCGGTCTTGCTGATCGGCATCGCGCCGGCGGGGAGATGTACGCGCAGTCCCGTAACGGAGGTGTGGTCCCGCCGCGTGAACAGGTTGTTCGGGAAGGGCAGTAGGCACGGCGTCGACGAGTACGGCTGGCAGTCGGCGGCCGGCGCCGGGATGTTCGGAGCCGCTGTCCTTGACTTCACCGTCGCCTGCGCGCCGGCCAGCGCGGTTGTGCCGGCCACTGCGGCAATGGCGATCGCAAGAACGAGACTGGTTGCGATCCGGATCCTGCGCTTCGCGAGCATCCTTTCTCTCCTCTCTCTCCGGGGACGACGTCGTCAGGCTAGCGGTTGGGATTCCTCGAGGGTCGCGCGCGACCCCCGCGCCTACCTCATCGTGGAGAAACGCCTCAAGCGTGGAGAAGTTGCGGCGCAGCTGGACCAGCGACCGCGCGAGGACCGCTCGAGGTTGAACCGCATCTGCAGTTCGAGCCCGCGCGATGAGCGCGGGACGACGGTGAAGTCGTCCGATGCCTGGGCGATCAGCGCCAGACCCAATCCGAGCCCGGGCCGGCTGGCGCGAGCCTCGAGTCCACAGCCGTCGTCGGCGACCAGCACCCAGAGCTCGCTCGAGGCCACGGCGGCGGTGACGTGGACAGCTCCGGGCCTGTCCGGGTATGCGTGCAGGACCGCGTTGGTCACCGCCTCCGAGACGGCCAGGCGAACGGCGTCGAGCTTGTCCGGGGTCGCGCCGGCGGCGATGGCCAGCTCGCCCAGCTCTCGGCGGGCCGCCGGGACGGACCCCGGCAGAGCGGGATAGCTGCGGGTCAGGGCTCGATCCGTGGCGATCATCCTGATCTTGGGATACCCGATCGTCCCAAGAAATCACGCCGGGGCCAAGACGTGCCGGCGACGTGCACGCGATGCCGCACAATGGAAGTCGTGATCGCAAACGTCGCCCACGTCCTTCCTGCGTTTCTGATCGCGTGCGTGATCCTCGCCGCCCTCCCTGGACCGGCGACGGCGGTGTTCCTGCATCGGACGCTGCGCGACGGCAGAGGCTCCGGCCTCGCCGCCGTCGCCGGCAACGAGATTGGCCTGTTCTGCTGGGTGATCGCGGGGGGCGCGGGGCTGTCGGTTCTGCTCGAGGCCAACCGGCTCCTGTTCGACGGACTCCACGTGATCGGCGCCGTCGTGCTGATCATGCTCGGTGTGGAGGCCTGGCGGAGCTCCCGCCCGGAGGGAGCCGGAACGGGACCGCGGGCGCCCCTACCTACGGCCCGGGGTCGAGGCCCGCGCGCCGCGTTTCGCGCCGCGCTTGTCTCGATCGCCGCAAACCCCAAGGCCGCGGTGTTCGCAATTTCGTTCTTCCCCCAGTTCCTACCCCGCACCGGCCCACTGCTCCCGACCGTGATCGCCCTTGCGACGATCCAGGTCATCCTCGACACCGCCTGGTGCACGGGCATCGTGCTGCTCGCCGACCGAGCCCGCGGCTGGCTCGGCCGCGGCCGCGTCAGGCAGCGGTTCGAGCGAGCGCTCGGCGCCGTCCTGGTCGCGCTCGGGATCGAGCTCGGCGTCGCGGCCAGGTAGCCGAGGCTCGGCCGGCTCAGACCGAGCGCATCTCCGCAGGTCGCTCGGGGCTCGTGCTCGCGAGGGCCTCGCGCAGCTGCTCGGCCGGAAGGTCGGTGCCGTAGCTCGGCGTCCCCGGCTGCTGGCGCCAGGACTCGGCGAGACCGCCGGCATCGACCGGGTCGAAGCCGATCTGGTCCACGAGGTCCATCACGACGCGCTTGGCCTCCGGCTCGTCTCCGGCCACGGGGAGAGCAATCCGGCCCTCGGCGCCGGCAGGCAGGCCGCCGTCGAGCAGATGCGAGGCATAGATGCTGTTGAACACCTTGACCACCGGTTCGCCGACGTGCTGCTGGACCCAGAGCGCCTCCGGCAGGCCGCTCTCGATCTCCTCGATCCGGCCATCGCGCTGCTGCGGGTAGTAGTTGTTGGTGTCGATGATCGGCGCGCCCGCGGCCCGCAGGTCGAACACTTCGCGCGGCAGGCTGGGAACGTTCTTGGTCGGGATCGTCACGATCACTACGTCCGCGTCCCGAACCGCGTCCTCCACTGTCGACGCCTTCGCCCCCGTCTCGGCGGCGAGCTCAGCGAGCGTCTCGGGCCCGCGGGAGTTCGCCACGGCGACGTCGTGTCCGACTGCGGTGAGCCGGCGCGTCAGCGCACCGCCGATGTTCCCAGCACCGATGATCCCGATCTTCATTCAAGCTCCTTAGTTCGATGATTTGCGAACTAACTTAGTACCCGGCTGCGTCCGGTCCGACCCATTCTTCCTCACCGCTCCAGCCGGGCGGTAGAGTCGCGCCGCTTCCTACAGGATCGAGGAGATATGCCATTCGCCGACATCAACGGACAGCGAATCCGCTTCGAGGACAGCGGGGGGAACGGACCTCCGGTGATCTTCTCCCACGGCTTCCTGATGGACCGCGAGATGTTCGCGCCCCAGGTGGAGGCACTCTCGGCCGAGTTCCGGGTGATCACCTGGGACGAGCGCGGGTTCGGTGAGACCGAGTTCGACGGCCAGCCGTTCACGTACTGGGACTCGGCGCAGGATTGCCTGGGGGTGCTTGACCACCTCGGCATCAACCAGGCGGTGCTCGGCGGCATGTCGCAGGGTGGGTTCCTCTCCCTACGTGCCACCCTGCTGGCACCCGATCGCGTCCGCGCGCTCGTACTGATCGATACCCAGTCCGGCCAGGAGGATCCCGAGCGCCTGCCCGCCTACAGGCAGATGCAGCAGACGTGGCTGGACGTGGGACCGGTTGACGAGCTCACGCAGGCGATCTCGACCTTGATCATCGGGGATCCGCAGGTCGCCGCGCCATGGATCGAGAAGTGGCGAGCCCTCCCGCCGGAGAGCATGATGGAGCCGACAGAGACGCTGTTCAATCGCGAGGACATCGGCGACCGCTTGGCCGAGATCTCGTGCCCGGTCATCGTCTTCCACGGCACGGCCGACATGTCGATCGAGATCGAGAAGGCGGATGAGCTGTGCAGCGGGCTGTCGGGCTGCACCGGCGTGGTCCGGATCGAGGGCGCGCCCCACGCGTCAAATCTGACCCACGCGGCCGAGGTCAACGGCCCCCTGCGCAGCTTCCTCCGATCGCTCTAGTTCTGACCATCACACTCTGGGGATGCCGCGCGGCCCGCTTCCGCAGGAGGAGTTCGATTGGATCTTCAGTCGCGTTCCCCGGCTCACGGTCGAGGTGGTGATCACTGAGCCCCGGCGCGGCGTTCTCCTCTCGCTCCGCGACATCGAGCCGTGCAGGGGCATGTGGCATCTGCCCGGAGGAACGGTTCGCTTCGGGGAGGCCGCGGTTGAGGCGGTCAGTCGGGTCGCGGACGCGGAGCTTGGGCTGAGGGTGGAGGTCGGCGAGCTGCTCGGCTACATCGAGTACCCGAGCCACTACGAGCACGGCCTCGATTCGCCGGTCGGGCTGGCCTTCGCCGCCGACGCCGTCGGAGTTTCGGACGCGCCACCGAGCTGCGAGTGGTTCCGCGCGTTGCCCGAGAACATGCACGAGGAGCAGAAGTCGTTCCTGCGAACGGTTTTGGCCGGGGTGCTCGATGAATGACGCCGTGGGCCGCCGACCGCTCGTGGGGTCGCTCCTGTCCGCCGTCATCGCCGCCGGTGTGCTCGCGGCGCCGGCCCCGGCCGCCGCGCACCTTCGCTCGGGAACCGTGGCCGTGGACTATCGGGCGCGTGTCGTCAACGCCGACACGTCGGCCTACGTCGCGCAGATCTTCCAAAGCGACCGAGCCCTCGGAATCAAGGTCAAGCCCGGGCACACGATCGTGCTCGTCGGGTATCTCGGCGAACCCGTCTTCCGCCTCGACGCCGCCGGCCTCTGGGTGAACGCCGCATCCCCGACGGCGGTGGTCCTGCGCCTGGTCGCGAAATCGGACCGAGCCGAAGGGTCGGTGCCTCGGTGGCGACTGACGCGTGGGAGACGCTCCGTGGTCTGGCCGGACAGCCGGGCGCAGGGGCTGCAGCCTGGCATCAGCCATGGTGACTGGAGCGTTCCGTTGATCGTGGACGGACGGCGGTCGACGCTTCACGGGGAGCTGCGGCGCTACGCGCCTCCGTTGCTGTGGCCGTGGCTAGGAGGACTGGCCGCCCTTCTCGCGGCGGGGCTGGCGGTCCTGGTGCTCGGCCGTCGAGACCTAGCCGGCCGGGTGGCAACCGGCTTTGCCCTGGCGGCGATGGCGTCCTCGGTCGTGATCCTGGTTGCCTTCGCCCTCGACGCCTACGCCTCACCCGGGACGTGGCTCGAGGCGCTCGACTCGATTGCGTTCCTGGGGGTCGGAGCTTGGGTGTTGTTTCGCGGTCCCGAGCGCTGGCGCATCGCCGGTGCAATCGGGATCGGGCTGGTCGCGCTCGCAGTGGGCTTGCTCGAGGGCGCGGTCTTCCTCCATCCGATCGTGCTGGCCGTCCTGCCATCGGTCTTGATCCGGCTCGCCTGCGTCGTCGCGATCGGGGCGGGCGTCGACGCCGCGGCACTCGGAGGCCTCTTCTACACCGACGCCGGCCTCCCGACGTCGAGCGCCGGTGTCGAACGCGGGCTGGCTGGCGCCCGACTGCCACGCTGATGGCAGGACTTGAGTCGGGGTGGTGCGGTGCAGTAGCGTGCGTACAGCAGGTTGGGGTACGAACGAAAGAGGGGTTCTTGTGGCGCAGGAGTTGCAGATCAGTGGTACCGACGCGCGCGTAAAGCTCCGCAGCCCTTGGGCGGCGGCGCTGCTCCCGATCATCACGCTTGGCATCTACCACCTCGTCTGGTGGTACCGCATCAATCGTGAGCTGCGTGACTACGGCAAGTCGAAGGGCTACGACCTTGGGCAGAGCCCGACCAATTCGACGCTGGCGCTGTTCCCGGGCGGCATCATCATTATCCCGGCGCTGATCACCTACTGGCGGGGCACCAAGCGCGTCCAGGGCGCGGCCCGGGTTGCCGCAAAGGACCCCGTCAACGGATGGCTCTGCCTGATCCTCTACCTATTCATTGCCCCGGCGTTCTGGGCCTACATCCAGGTGTCGCTGAACACCGTCTGGCGCGCCCAGGCGGAGGCGCTGCCGGGTGAGGAGATGCCGGCCGAGCCGGCAGACCAGATGCCACCGACGCTGCAGCCGGAGTAGGACGCGGCCGGGCGCAGGAGGTCCACCTCCTGCGCCCATTCCACCTCCCGCGCCCATTCCACCTCCCGCGCCCACGGTTGGGTTAGGGCCGGGGTGAGAGGCCCGAAAACGGCTGCGTGACGTTCGGCACCGGCAGCGCCACCTTCTGGTCCTGCCTCCGGATCACGAGCAAGGTGACGGCGATCCCGATGATCACCAGACCGAGCGACAGCTCCATCGCTCCCGCGAACGCCGACACGAACCCGTTGTGGACGGCTGCCGTCAGCGCCGAATGCTCGGCGGCCGGATAGTGCGCGAGCGCATGCGTCGAGCTCGGAGTACCGGACATCAGCCCACCGAGGGTCCGGGCCGAGCCGTCGGTGATCTGCACGCCGCGGTCGGCGGCCGCGCTCACGACGTCGCGGGTCTGGAGCTGCTCGAACAGCGCGCCGGTCAGAGCCACCCCGAACATCCCGCCCACGCCTGCCAGCATCGCGAGGATCGCGGCCACCGTGCCGTGGTTGCGCGTCGGCGTCGCATTCAGCGCCGCAAGATTCAGCGGGGTGAGGGCCGTGCCGACGCCAAGCCCGAGTAGTGCCAGCGCAGGCCACAGTTCGGCGTAACTGGTGGAGATTGAGACGTTGCCCAGCAGCAGCATCGCTACGCCCGCCAGTGCCATTCCGGCGACGATCGGCGGGACGGGTCCGAAGCGCTCAAACAGGCGGCCGCCCAGCGGCATTGCGACGACCAGCGGGGCGCTGAGCGGCAGCAGCAGCAGCCCGGCCTTGAGCGCGCCGAAGGCGAGCTGCTCCTCGAGGTAGAGGGGGAGGAAGAACAGTACGGCGCCGAACGCGAAGTTCAGGACGAAGATGACGATGCTCGCTCCCGATACGTTGCGGCGGGCGAACATCGCGAGGTCGATCAACGGATCGCGCAACCTTCGCTCGAGAAGCACGAACCCGGTCAGGAGCAACAGGCCGCCGACGAGGACGAGCACGAAGCTCGCGGACGAAAACGCCCACGGAGTCGGGGCCTCGTTGAACGCGAGCACCAGCGCCCCGAGGCCGACGACAGATAGAGCGATCCCCGTGACGTCGATGTGGTGACTGGCCTCCTCGTCGTAGCTCTCGGCAGCCCGCCGCACGCCCAACAGAATCAGAGCGCCCACGACCACGTTCAGCCACAGGATCCAGCGCCATGAGGTCTCCTGCGTGAACACGCCGCCGATCGCGGGAGCGACCCCCGAGAACAGCGCGCTCGCCCCGCCCCAGACACCGACCGCCATCCCCCGGCGCTCACCCCGGAAGCCATCGGTCACGATCGCCAACGACGCGGGCGTCAGGACCGCCCCTCCGACCCCCACACCAACCAGGCCGACGATCAGGATCGTGGGGTTCGACGCTAGCGCCGCCGGCACGGAGGCAGCCATGTACACGACCGTCCCCAGGGTCAGGAGGCGAATGCGCCCGAACACATCGGCGAGCCGGCCCGCGGCGATCATCAGCGCGGAGTAGGCGAGCAGGTAGCCCGTCACCGTCCACTCGAGCTCGGTGAGCGATGCGTCGAAGTGCCGGTGAATCGTTGGGAGCGCCAGCACGATCGCGGCGCTCGGCACCGAGGTGATCCCGCTCGCCAGCGCCATCGAGAACAGAAGCCGGCCCGTGCCGGTGCCTCGCTCCTCGGCCATGCATGCGGACCCTATCGGGGCCGGCGGCAGCGCTCACGACAACGTGAGCTCGCGGTCAGGCCACGCGCGCGGGGGACGCCGAGACGTCGTCCCGCTCGGTGTCGTCGAGGCAGCCGTTTCAGCGAATGGCGAGACCCGGACTCGAACCGGGGACACCACGATTTTCAGTCGTGTGCTCTACCAGCTGAGCTATCTCGCCCTGGCCGGGCGATGCTAGCGACTCGAAACGGAGGCGGCCGGGCTGTCTTGTCCGCGGCCGCGCGCGAAAATTGCCAACGGATGCCTGCTCGTCACCAGCTCTACGTCCTGCGTCACGCCAAATCGAGCTGGGACGACCCGGGCCTCGAGGACCATGATCGTCCACTCGCCCCGCGCGGACAGAGGGCGGTGAAGCTGGTGGCGCGACACCTGCTCGACAGCGACATCCATCCAAACCAGGTTCTCTGCTCCTCGGCCCGCCGCGCAGTAGAGACCTGCGAGGGCGTTTCGCCGGACGGCGAGCTGCTGATCGAGCCCGATCTCTATTGGGCCAGTTCCGACGGGCTGCTCGCCCGCCTACGGCAGGTCCCAGCCGCCGCCGGATCGGTGATGCTGATCGGCCACAACCCCGCCCTCCAGATGCTCGTCCTCGGACTCGCGGACCGCCGGGGCGCGAGCCATGATCTCGATGCGGTGAGCACCAAGTTCCCCACCGGAGCACTCGCAACGCTCGGGTTTGATCGTCCGTGGAGCGGGCTTCGCCCCGGCAGCGCGCAGCTCGAGTCGCTCGTGCGTCCGCGGGATCTGGGGTAGACGCGCCCGCGGTAGCGGTTACTCTCTCCCCAGATGCGACGGATAATCGCTCTGGGGGCCTGCTTTGCCCTGACTGCTGTACTTCTCGCCGGCTGCGGCTCGAGCTCGTCGGGTTCCGGCAGCCCGGTGACGACGGAGCTCTCCTACTTCTCGGCCGGCTCACCGCTCGTGCTGAGCATTGCGACCGATCCGAACTCGGCCGCGGTCAAGAACGCCGAGGCCCTGATCGCCAAGTTCCCGGTGGCCGGCCTGGGCGAGAGCGCGCTGATGTCCAAGATCCAGCAGCTCGGCATCGACTACCAGAGCGACGTCAAGCCGCTGTTCGGCAACCCGATCATGCTCGGAGCGACCGGCTCCCAGCTCAGCAGCGCTGGTGCGAGCTCGAACTTCCTGTTCGTTTGGGTGACCAAGGACGCCGGAAAGCTGAAGTCACTGATCGGCAAGCTCGGCGGTGCCCATTCGATCGGCACCCACCAGGGCGCGACGCTCTATCAGGCCGGGACGACCACGCTCGCGATCGATGGCGCCACGGCTCTGCTCGGACCCTCGGCAGCGATCGTCGACAGCGCACTGGACCGCCACGCCAACGGCGGAGGGATCACCGAGTCGGACTATTCGCGGACCGTCTCCGGATTGCCACAGGACGCCCTGATTCAGGTGTTCGGCAACCTCACCACGGCGCTCTCCCAGCCCAGCGCGATCAAGGCACGACGGATCCCCTGGGTGGCGGCGCTGCGCGGCTATGCCGTGTCGATCAGCGCCAACTCATCCGGGCTCACCTTCCAGTACCGCCTCGACACCAGCGGAGCGACTCTCACCCCCGCCCAGATTCCATTCGCTCCCTCGAGCTCACCCTTGCTCGCCGGCACGATGCCGATCACCGTCGGCATCCAGGACCCAGCCCACATCGTGCAGTTCGCCGAATCGGCCGCACAGGCTGTGAACCCGGCCAGCTACGCCAAATACCTCGCCCGTCAGGCGAACGCGCGCAAGAAGACGGGCGTCGATTTGAACAGTCTGCTCGGCCTTCTGACCGGCACGCTGATCGTCGCCAGCGACACCCACGCGACGATGGGCCGCGCGGAGGTGAGCGACCCGAGTACCGCCTCGAGCGATCTCGCCAAGCTGGCGAGCGCGCCGAAGGATGTCTTCTCGAAGGCCACGGGCGTGAAGTCCATCGGCGGCGGCTTCTACGAGATCCGCGAGTCGGGGACCACGCTCACGGTCGGCGTGGTCGGCAATCAGCTTCTGGTCGGCAAGGCCTCGGCGACGCAGCTCCGCTCGTTCGCCTCCAGCCCCACGACCCCCGCGGCCGGCGCGCAGGGAAGCGTCGCCTTCCGCGTCGCGCTCGTCGACCTGCTGCGCCTCGGGCTCAAGAACGGACCGCCGCAGGTGGCCCAATCGTTCCTCGGCTCGCTCGGCGCGATCACGGGCTGGATGTCCTCCACACCCAGCGCCACCTCAGGCAGCGCTACGCTCGGCGTCCGGTAAGACGCCGAAGCAGTTCGAGCGCGCCGCGCTTGGACAGCGGTTCGTTGAGGTTTCCGCACTTCGGGGACTGCACGCACGATGGACAGCCGTCCCGGCAGGGGCACTCTGCGATCAGCCGCTGGGCGTCCGCGGACAGGCGCTCGAACTCCTCGTAGCCGCGTCGCGTGATGCCGACACCGCCGGGGTGTCCGTCGTAGATGAAGATCGTCGGGCCTCCCGTCTGCGGATGCGCGTTGGTGGAGAGACCGCCAATGTCCCATCGGTCGCACATGGCGATCAGCGGAAGCACGGCGATCTGGCCGTGCTCGAGCGCATGCAGGGACCCGAGCAGCTGATCGGCGGGGAAGGGCTCGCCGGCGATCAACTCGTCGAGCTCGTACCAGAGCGCGCGCGTCGGAAACTCGACGGTCGGGAGCTCGAGCGTCTGGAAGTCGATCACGGCGTGGTCCTGAAGTCCCTTCCGCTGATAGCCGAGGACCGTCTCCGCGTACACGATCGACCCGAACGACAGCTTCACGCCCATCAGCTCGCGCTGCTCGTGCAGGCGCTCGATGTAGGTCATGCTCTCGCGCTTGGCCTGCGTGAAATAGTCGCCGGTGAACGGCTCGAGCAGCGCGCGGCGGGACGCGAGATCGAGTTCGCGGACCTGGTAGGAGCGACCGAGGTGCAGGTAGATCGCGCCCTCGTGCACGGTGGCGTAGGCGCGGCTGGCCTCGATTGAGCCCACGACCTCGCCCGAGCTCACGTCGATCAGGACGAAGCTGTCCGCCGACGCGGAGCGCAGCGCGACGCGCGCGGCCGGGTAATCGTCGGCCCGCTTGGGCACGAAGCCGGTGGCCCGCTCCCGCAGCAGCCCGCCCTCGGCCAGTGATTCGGCCTGCGCGAGCCACTGCTCGCCCAGGATCGGCGCGTCGGCCTCGGTCAGCGGCGCCTCGTGGGCCGCGCACAGCAGGTGCTCGGCGTAGATCTCGCTGCTCCCCGGATCGAGGATCGCCGCCTCCACGGGCCTGCCCAGGAACTCGTCCGGATGGCGGCAGAAGAACTGATCGAGCGCGTCCTCGCCCGCCACGTACACGGCGAGCCCCCGCCCTCGACGCCCGGCGCGACCCCACATCTGCCGCAGGCTCGCCACCGTCCCCGGGAACGTCACACAGATGGCAGCGTCGAGCTCGCCGATATCGATGCCGAGCTCAAGCGCGTCGGTTGCCACAACCCCGAGCAGCTCGCCGCGCGTCAGCCGCTGTTGGATGTCCTGGCGCTGGCCCGATGTGTAGCCACCGCGGTAGGGCGATATCCGTTCCGCCAGCTCGGGATCGAGCCGGTCGCGCGCGTGACGAAGGATCAGCTCGACTCCCTTGCGCGACTTCATGAAGCAGATCGTCCGCGCGCCGGCTGTGACCAGGTCTGAGAACACCTCCGCCGCCTCGTAGAGGGCCGAGCCCCTGACGCCGAGAGCCTCGTCCAGAAGCGGCGGGTTCCACATCGCCACGCGCCGGGAGGCCCGCGGGCCGGTGTCGTTGTCGACCAGGTTGAACGGGCTCACTCCGGTGAGCCGCTCCGCGAGCTCGACCGGATTGGCGATCGTCGCGCTGGCGAGCAGGAAGCGCGGCTCGGTTCCGTGGATCGCGGCCGCGCGTCGCAGCCGTCTCAGGACATTCCCGACGTGCGATCCGAACACGCCGCGGTACACGTGCGCCTCGTCGACCACGACGAAGGCCAGGTTCGAGAGCATCTCGTCCCAGTTGTCGTGGTGGGGGAGGATCCCGACGTGCAGCATGTCCGGATTGGTGATGAGCAGGTTGCTGCGCTGGCGGATCGCCGCTCGCTCCTGCCGTGGGGTGTCGCCGTCGTAGATCGCCGGCCGGAGAGCGCGGTGAAGCCCGAAGGCATGCAGCGCGCGCGCCTGATCCTGGGCCAGCGCCTTGGTCGGATAGAGGAAGAGCGCCCGCGCCATCGGGTCGCCGCATAGCACCTGCAGCGTCGGCAGCTGGAAGCAGAGCGATTTGCCCGAGGCCGTACCGGTGGTGACGATCGTCGGGCCGTCGAATGCCGCCTCGAGCGCTCGGACCTGGTGGTCGTAGAGCTCGCCGATGCCAGCGGTCTGCAGGGCGTCGAGGACCATCGGGTTCAACCCGTCCGGGATGGAGGCGTACCTCGCCGCTCGCGGCCCGTAGAGATCCTCGTGCACGAGCCGCTCATCGGTCCGGCCGGACTCGAGCAGCGACTCCCAGGGCTCGGTATCTCGAAGCGTTGACACCCGGGGCCAGTATGGCCGACCGGATCAGCTGGGCCCGGTGCGAGCGGCTGCTACGGTCGCGCCCGCCATGCGCTGCCTGTACGTGGATCTGGACGGCACCCTGCTGGGGCCCGGCGCCTCGCTGCTCCGCGGCGCCGACGGTGGCTTCTCGTCTCGGGCGGTGCGCGCGCTCGAGGCATGCTGGCGGGCCGAGGTCGAGGTTGTCCTCTACTCCGGGCGTCGGCAGAGGAGCGTGTTCGAGAGCGCTCGCCTGATCGGGTCCTCGGCCTACATCTTCGAGCTGGGATGTGGCCTGGTTCTCGAGGGTGAGCTGGAGTGGCTCACCGACGGCCTGGTTCCGTCGGTGGAGAACGGCTCGATCTTCGATCAGATCGAGGCGACAGGCGCGCCTGCGCTGCTGCTCTCACACTTCGACGGGCGACTCGAGTACCACACGCCCTGGTCGACCGGACGCGAGGTGTCGCACCTGTTCCGCGGGTCGGTCGATCTTGATGAGGTCGCGGAGGTTCTGTCCGCGGCCGGCCTCGCGGGCTTCCGCCTGGTCGACAACGGCGTCGTCCGCGAGCATCGGATGTCTGGCCTCGGGATCGTCCACGCCTATCACCTGATTCCGGCTGGGGCGTCGAAGGCCCGAGCAGTGGCCAGGCACATGCGGGCTCGCGGCTTCGCGCCCGAGGACTGCATCGCCGCGGGCGATTCTCGCGAGGACATGGACACAGCAGCCGTCGTCGGCACGTTTTGGCTGATGGCCAACGCGCTCGAGCGGGATCCGACCCTCGCCGACGAGCTCGCCGGCCGCGCGGGCGTGCGCGTCGCCGGCGAGGGCTATGGAGCCGGCGTCTACGAGGCGGTCGTGACCACCCTGGCCGAGCGGCGCTAACGGCGCCGGCCGGCCGGTGCTGGGCTAGCGGACGGTCGCCGTCGCGGCGGCTGGGGTCCGGCTGCTCTTGCGAGTCCGGACGGCGCCGGATTCCCGCTTCTCTGGCGTCCGGCTCTGCTCGGCCTCATGGGCGTCGTTTACCGCCCACCCGAGCCGCTCGACCAGCAGGGCCGCGAAATGATCGCTCTCGAAGTCGGTCGCGTTCACACGCTCGCGCAACATCACGTCACCCTCCGTGCGGTCATCAGTTCGGTCCGCTGTCACGATGATTTGCGGCATCATCTCTCTCCTTCCGATTCAGTTTCGGAAGTCAGGGTTGCACCGTCGGCTTCAGCGTGAGTAAACATTTCGTGGCGATCTGCTCGTCGTTGCGTGAACCAAGCCGTGCGTCGCGAGAACCACGCGCGGATCCGCTCCCGCAGGCGACGCCAGACTCCAGGTCTGACCGCGGGTCGCCAGCGCGCCGGAGGTGGCACCGTTGTCCGAACGACCCCGACCCACTCGTCGAGCGGTAGCCGGCCATCGATGAGACCCGCGAGCGCATGCGTCACCGGAGCGTCGATGGTCGCTTTCGTGAGGGCCTTCGCGAGGAGCGGGACGGAGTCCAGTGCCTCCACGGCCTGGCCCACGCGCGACGGGATCTCACTGGACGGCACTCCCTGCGAGAGCAGCTCGCCCGCACGTCTGTTTCGGCTCTCGGGCGCGAGCGCTGTCGCGACCAGATCGCCGGTTCCGGCCAGGCCGATCATCGACTCCGGCCTGGCCCCCTGGGCCTCCGCCCAGCGCCAGACCTCGGCGAAGATGTGGCCGGCCGCAGCCCCTGCTGCGTTCAGACCCTGCGACTCGGTCGCTCCCGAAGCGAGTGCGGCCGCATTCTTCGCCGCGCCGGCGAGCTCGACCCCGATCGGGTCGTTCGACTCCTCGCATACGACGCCGGCCCGGCTGAACACGCCGGCCAGAGCGCTGGCGAGAGACTCCTCCGTCGACGCCGCCACCAGGCCCGCGCCCTCGGAAACCATCTCGCGCGCGTGCGCGGGGCCGCCGATGCAGGCGACCCTCCTGTCCCCGAAGAGCCGGCTGAGGATGACCGTCGGCGGCGACCCCTCGGGCGGCACGAGACCCTTGGCGAGCGAGATGATCGCCGCCCTGGATGGGAGCCCTCGCTGCTCGAGCGTCTCCACGAGCCCGTCGAGCGATGTCGCGGGGACCCCGAGGAACACGTAGTCCGCGCGCGAGACACCTGCCTCCGCCGGTTCGATCCGCAGCTCACGTGGCAGTTCCACGCCGGCCAGGTAGACCCGGTTCTCGCGATCCTCGGAGAGCAGCTGGGCCTGCTCCGATGTGCGCGTCTGGAGCGTGGTCCGCAGGCCCCCGCGCGCGAGCAGCACCGCGACGGCGGTCCCGAATGAACCGGCGCCGATCACAATCGCGCGCTTGCTACCGGGCGCCGGCAGATGGATGGAGCGGCGGGGAACGGGAGGCATTCGGAGCCGAGCCTACCCATGGGACGGCGCGGTCAGGGTCGCGGGTGCGGCTGCGGTGCGACGCCGCTACCCGGCCGGCGCTCCCACTCCGGCGAGTGCGGCCCTACGCGACGTCGCGTGCCGGGCTGCGGCTCGCGTCCGCCGCGTCCTCGCGCGAGACGGCATCTTCCAGCGCGCCCGCCACCTCCGCCACCTCACCAAACGAATCCGCGACCTCGGCGGCGTTCGATTGAGTGATCGCCCGGTTCAGGCCCGCGACTGCTGCATCGAACCGCGCCCACAGGTTCTCCGGGCCGCGGCGTCCCGTGCCCGGCCGAAGCTCGTAGGGAGGCTCGGCATTCTCGGCGCCGGGTACCGGGCGCCAGAGGAGGCCCGCTGCGTGCGCGTGTTCCCACGCCACCTGCTCGGTGGAAGCCGCCTCAGCGAGCGCCCTCAGGCGTCCGGCGAATCCCGCGTCGGGAGGAGCGAGCTTGTGGGCCCTCATCGCCTCGGCCCAGTCGTTGCTGGCCTGGCGGACGCGCTGCATGATCTGGGCGCGCTGGCGATCGAGATCGTCGCTGAAGCTCATCGGCGGTCGTCGTCGGGCCGGCCGCTAGCGGAGTCGTCGGCCGCCGGGTTGGGCTCGGCCCGCCCGACTGGCGTCCCGCCCCAGAAGTCCTCCGCGCTCGGACCGTCGCTGCGAACCGGATCCGCCGTGCCCGGGCTGTAGCTCTCGGCGACCACTCGCTCGAAATCGGAGCGCTTGATCCGAACCCGCCGACCCATGCGGATCGCAGGCAGCGAGCCCTGATCGATCCAGTTCCTAACCGTCTGCTGGTTGAGCTTCAGCAGCTCAGCGACCTCGGCCACCGTGAGGAACGATTCCTCGTCGAGGCTGGTCCTATCCGCACTCATCTTCTCTAATTGAGACAAATTGGTACCAATTCAATGCGTATAATACCGCCCCAGGAGGACGTCATCCGTCGCCCGCCAAGCGACAGAAAGTCTGCAAAGAAGTGGAAAAGGAAGGGCCGCAATCCGAAGACGGGTCGGCAGGGAGCGAGTCCAACGTCGTCCGTCTGCCGCGAGACTGGCTCGGTTCCAGGGACGAGTTGGTGCCCTTCGGGCCACGGGCCAATCCGGCCTCAGGCGAGGCTGGCGTCGACGCGCGCGAACGCGTCCCGGACGATCGGGGCAAGAAGCCGCCGAGCGCTTCGGACTTCTGGGGAGAGGAGTCGGCAGCGATCCAGGATGCACTCCAGGCCCCACAGACGGTTCCCGCCGTTGAGCGCCCCGATCCAAGCCAGCGACCTCCGGCAACGCCGCCATGGCATCGACGTGTGTCATACGCCGTTCAGCGTCGGCGCGGGACCGAGCACGAGGACTCGGCGTCCAAGTCGCGACGGAGCTACGCGCGGGTCCTGCTTGGCGCGGCGGCCGCACTGATTGTGATCGTCGCGGCCGTTGGATCACAGAGTGGCTCCGGCGTTCGACCAAATGGCCCCGGAAGAGGCGAAATCGCAACGGACCTGGGTGGCGTCGCAGCCGGGGTCGGCCGCATCGCGCACTCAAAGCTCCGCATCGCCGAAGCAGCGCCGCAGCACAAGCAACCGGTCCGCGTTCCGCGCCACCACGCAAGTCGTGTCAGTCGGCGCGGCCATCGGAGCCGCCGCGGCAGCGCCGGCGAGCCCTTCGGCCGCCACGGCAACCCCGGTGAGCATCTCGCAGTCGAGTGGAGTTACCCCCTCGACCGCCTCGCCGACCACGTCATCGCCGGTCCTCAGCTCCTCCGATTCCGGGTCGGCGGGCGGGTCGTCCGCCGGCTCGAGTCATCCCGCCGGGCCGGTCGGCCGGGGTGCCCCATTCGGCCCCGGAAAGCTCGGTTGACCCCGATCTGTCACAGCTCTCGCACGCCTTGCAACAAAAGCGCAAAGATCTCAGCCCGAACGCTTCTCCACAGCGCGATGGTGTGGTCTCATCTCCGTCCGACAGGAGGCAGGGCTTGAACCGACTCACCCACCACGTCCGATCCAACGCAATCGCATACCTCGCCCTCTTCGTCGCCCTGGGCGGCACCTCCTACGCCGCCCTCGAAATCCCCGCCAACAGCGTCGGCGGCCGCCAGATCCGCAATCACGTCATCAACCCCGTGAAGCTCAACCCCAAGTACATCGCCGGGTCGGTGCGGGCGTGGGCAAGCGTCAACGCCAAGGGCAAGATCGTTGCGTCGAGCGGCGGCGCGAGCATTGTGGCGAGCGTGGGCGCGGATCGAGATCACGTGGATCCACGCAATCGTTCGGCCGCGCTGCTTGCGCAACTGTCACGGTCAGCAACCCAGCTGGCCCAGGCGGTGGTTCCAATCCGGCCTTCGCTGACGCATCGGATCCCCGTCGAGTCCGGAGCACGCCTGGTCGCGCTCGTCACCGTCTACGTCGTACGGGCAGTGGGGACTCCGTCAGCCGTCAGCCTTACGTCGTGGCGGTCACCTGCCCGCTTCCGTACCGAAATGACTGTCCGGCATCAGCTGCACGTCTCGTCGTGACGTTACGTCGTTCCAGCGCGGCGTCTGAGCTCGTCTCGCGCTGCCGGCACGAGCCGGCACGTATCTGGGTCTGGTCGTGCGGCACTTGGACCGAGCGGCCTGGGGTGATGCATGCCGTTCAGGCAGACGCGGATACCCGTCGATCGCGGTGCCGGCTGCTCAGATCACGGCCTGCACGACCTGCAAGAGCGGAACGCCACGCGGGCGAGCGAGCTGGCGTGGCAAGCCAACGCGCCACCAGGCATTGGCGATCGTCGGTGCATGGGTTCCGTCGGCTGAGCATGTATGCGTTGGGCATCAATGACGCGAAAGGACTACGGTGGCGGCTTCTACTGGAAGGGCGGCGGGCAGCATCGAACGGGCAACTGGACCACGCTGGACATTCGCCCAGGTTCAAATCGCCCGTACTTCGGCTGGCAGATCATTTGCGCGACAAGACCTGCAACTCGAACGAACTCCGACGCGCAGTTCGACGTCTACGAAATCGAACTCAAGCGCCGAAGAAAACCGCTCCCCCACTCTCACGACCTCCGCTTCCGGCGACCTCTTCTCCCACGCGGGCTGGGTGCGTGGGGCTTGGCCGGTCAGCTTCCACGCGAGCGATCCGTCGGGAGTCTGTCTTACCCAGGCGGTGGCGGATGGACAGGTGATCTTCGGACCGGCGTCGGCCGACAACCAGGGAAGTTGGCAGCAGTGCCCGGACCCGACGTTCAACGAGGCGCTCAACACGGCGGACTATGCGCCTGGCGGAACCGGGTCGTTCCCGCTCACGCTGCGGGCGATGAACGCAGCGGGTGTGTGGACGTCCGCCCTGGCATGGACCAAGACCATCCGCGTCGACAACATCACCCCGACCCTCAGCCTCTCCGGCCCCACCGACGCCGCCTCGACGGCCGGCACCCAGTACCTGGCCGCGAGGGCGAGTGCAGGGCCGTCGGGAGTCTCGGGCGTCTCTTGCTCGCTCGACTCGGGGCCGGCTCGGTGGTTCGCGGGCGCGAGCGCACGCGTGCCCGTGCGGGGCGTCGGCGTTCATCGGCTGGCGTGTGTCGCGGCCAACAATGCTGAGGATGCTGCGGGGCACGTGGCGACCTCGGCGCCGGTGGTTCGATCGCTCAGCATTCGCCAGCCGGCGGTGAGCACGGTGTCGTTCGCGCACATCGCCAACACGCTGCGCTGCGCGAAGAAGCGCGAGCGGGTCACGATCCCCGCGCAGTGGATCATCGAACGCGTCAGGGGGCACCGTGTGCGTGTGAGGATCCCCGCCCAGACCCGCACGATCACCGTCGTGCGGTGCCACCCGCGGATCGTCAAACGCCGCGTTCGGGTCGGCCACCGCTGGGTCTTCAAGCGGATCGTGCTGCTGCCGCGCCGCGTGCTCGAGAAGACCAAGCGCGTCCGCTTCGGCTCGGCCGCGACGGTCAGCGGTTGGCTCGGCACCGCGCAGGGAAATGCGCTCGGCGGCCAGCGGGTCCTGATCCTCACCGCCCCGGACGATGGCCATCTGCACTTCAGGGTCGCGGCGACCGCCACCACATCGTCCAACGGGACATGGAAGGCCCGCCTGGCCGCAGGGCCGTCACGAATAGTGCGCGCGGTCTACGGGGGCGCTCCGACGGTCGAGCCGGCGATCTCGACCGTGGCGCATCTGGTCGTCCCGGCCTCGGTCGCACTCGGCGTGACCCCGAGCCGGACGCACTGGGGCGGGACGATCGCGATCTCAGGCCACCTCAGAGGTGGGCACGTTCCGCCGGCTGGCGAGCTGGTCGTCCTGCGGATCGGTTGGAGCGGCGGCTCCGCCGAGGTCGGTCACCTCTATACGGCACGCGACGGGCGCTTCAAGGCCACGTACACGTTCCTCCGCGGTCACGGCTCGGAGACCTATCACCTATGGGCGGCGACTGCTCACGAGTCCGACTATCCGTTCGCGCCCAGCCGGTCACCGTCCGTTGCAATCGCGGTCGGGCCATAGCCCGTAGGACGTCGGCATGGGCGTCGGCGCAGCGATCACATCCCACGATCCTGCCTACGATCGAGACAGCTCGGCGCTCGGCGCCGGCCGGCGTCTGGCGCACGATCTTGTGGGGGCCTCGTGGTGACTGCGGCGAACTACTGATCCCCCAGGTCGATCACCGGCTAAGCTGTCAAGCGTGATCGGCGACATTCTTCAGCCAACTCACCTTCTGTTTGTTCTGGTGATCGCTCTGCTGGTGCTCGGACCGAAGCGACTTCCCGAGGTGGGGCGCTCGCTGGGCAAGGGATTGCGGGACTTCAAGTCGGCGTTGAACATGGATGAGCCCGAGCGGCACGATGAGACTCTGACCGCCGCCACCACGACGCCGCCTGCCGCGCCCGTTACGCCCGCAGCCTCCGAGACACCGCAGCCGGCGGCTGAGCCGGCCGAGCACACCAGCTAGCTCGGGTTTACCCCGGACCCGCCGCCGTCGATCACGGCGAGCCGATGTCCACGTTCGAACCACAGCTCCCAGTCCCGCATGGGCGCCGGCGTCCGAAGTTGCGGCTCTTTGGCCGCATGTTCATCGGCTGCCTGCTCGTTGTGGCGGCCGTGGCTGGAACGCTGGCCACCGGCGCGCTGCTCGAGGTGAAGACGTTCACCGACTACCTGAAGCAGAGTCCGCAGCTCAAGCTCGGCTCACTGCTGGCCAAAACGAATGCGGGCCGTCCTCAGACGCTGCTGCTGATCGGGTCCGACAAGCGGGCGAAGACAGCGATCGACGCGAGCTCGCCGCCGCACTCGGACACGATGATCCTCGTCCGACTCGACCCGCGCCAGCCGGAGACGACGATGCTCTCGATTCCGCGCGACCTGAAGGTCACGCTCCATCCGGACCATATGAAGCCGACTGTGCAGAAGATCAACGCCGCCTACACGCTCGGCGGACCGAAGCTGACCGTCAAGACGATCAAGCAGGTGCTCGGCATCCCGATCAACCACGTGATCGACATCAACTTCCTCGGCTTCAAGGAACTGGTCAACTACCTCGGCTGCGTCTTCGTCCAGGTCGACCGGCGCTACTACCACTCGAACCTCGGGCTGGCCCCGGGCCAGACCTACGACGAGATCAATATCCAGCCGGGCTACCAGCGGCTGTGCGGCGACGACGCCCTCCACTATGTGCGCTACCGGCACACCGACACCGACCTAGTGCGCAGCGCACGCCAGCAGGACTTCCTGCGCCAGATCAAAAACCAGCTCGGCGCCTCCGGGCTGATCGCGCGCCGCAATGGGATCGAGAAGATCTTCGGCAAGTACGCCACCACCGATATCAGGTCGACCGACGACGTGCTCAAACTGCTCGAGCTGGTGGTGCAGTCGGCGACGCATCCGGTTCGGCAGGTGGTCTTCAATGCCACGCTCGGACCGTCGTACGTCACCGCCAGCCGCACCCAGATGCAGCAGACCGTCCACCAGTTCCTGAACGGCGGCGGTGCGATACCGCGACAGGTCGGCGGGGGAAAGCGGCACCGCCACAACCAGCCAAGCACCGGTGGCACCCCGCTGAGCCCGGCGACGCCCTACGAAATGGTGCAGGCGCACACGCTGGCGGCCTCGATGCCTTTCCGCACCTTCTTCCCGGTGAGCCGGGTGACGACCGCGGTCGCGCCGCTCGATGAGACGCGCGCGTACAGGCTCAACGGCCATCCCGCCTACGTGGTCGTCGTGGCCCAGGGTGGTCTTGGTCAGTACTACGACCTCGAGGGCACCACCTGGACGAAACCGCCGATCCTCAACGGCCCAAACCAGACCGTCTCCGTCCACGGGCGCACGATGCACCTGTACTACGAGGGTCAGCACCTCCGGCTGATCGCCTGGCGCGCCGGCCCGGGCGTCTACTGGCTGGTCAACACGCTCCAGGACATCCTGACCAACAAGCAGATGCTCGCGATCGCTGCGGCAGCGCGACCCATCTCGTAGCGAGCCCGGTCGCCGCGAAGATGCCCCGAGACCCGGCCCAGACGGCGGCCCTCATAACCCTGCTTCGCACCGGGAAGCGACCCTGGGCCGAGTACGTCGAGCGCGTAGAGGAGGCGGGGAGCGCGACGGAGGTGCTGGCCGAGGACGCAGGCCTCCTCGTCCCCGACACAACGCGGGCCCGTGACGACATCGGCCGCTGGGAAGCCGATCGCCTTCGCCTGCTCACGGTCCTCGACCCTGACTACCCCGAGAACCTCCGCGCCGTCCACGACCGTCCGCCCCTGATCTTCGTCGCGGGCGAGCTGCGGCCGCGGGACGGCAGGTCGATCGCGGTCATAGGGGGGCGAAAACCGGGCCGCTCGGGCCTCCTAATGGCAGTGGAGATCGCAAGACATCTCACGGCCGAGGGCTTCACGGTCATCTCAGGCCTGGCGTCCGGCATCGACTCGGCCGCTCATCGTGCCGCCCTCGAGGCCGGCGGCCGGACGATCGCCGTGATCGGGACGGGCACCGAGCACGCGTACCCGCCGGAGAACGCCGGGCTCCAGAACGAGATCGCGCAGCGCAGCGCGGTCGTGTCGCAGTTCTGGCCCGACGCCCGTCCCGTCCGCGCGAGCTTTCCGCTGCGCAACGCCGTGATGTCGGGGCTGGCGCTCGCGACCGTGATCGTCGACGCGTCGGCGACGAGTGGAACCAGGACCCAGGCGCGGGCCGCGCTGCGCCACGGCCGCCCGGTATTCCTGCTCGAGCCGCTCGTCCACCGTCAGGCGTGGGCGGGCGCGCTCGCCGACAACCCCGCGACCCACGTCGTGAACCGGCCGCACGAGATCGTCGAGATCATCGACCGGCTGACGTCCTCGGACCCGCTCGTCGCCTAAAGGCCGTGCCGTCGGTCACGGAGCTGACCGCGCTGTACGGCAACTTCCTGCTGAGCCCGCGCCGCGGGCCGGGCGTGTGTGACGTCTGCTTCAACCTCACCGACGGCTACACCCGCTGCTACGCGTGCACGCACGGAGAGCTGTGGCTCGACGCCGTCGCGCCGATCTCATACAGCGTCGCGCTCGAGCAGCTGCATCACGCGCTTCGCGCCTACAAGCGCAAATCCGACGGGAGCGAGACCGCCCAACGGTTGTCCACGGGCCTGGCCGCCGTGCTGTGGCGATTCCTCGACTCCCACGAACGATGCGTCGCGGCGGCGTCGAAGACCCGCGCCTTCGCACGCGTCACCTCCGTGCCGTCCGGAGACCGCGTCCGCGACGATCAGCATCCGCTGCACCGGATCGTCGGATCGCTCTCGGCGCCGACCCGCTCGCGCTACGAGCGGCTCCTCACCCGCACCCGCGCCACCGCCCGCACGCACGAGTTCGACGCGCACAGGTTCGAGGCCACGAGGGCCCTCGGCGGCGAGTCGATCCTCCTGATCGACGACACGTGGACGACCGGCTCGAGCGCTCAGAGCGCGGCCGCCGCGCTCAAGCGCGCGGGCGCCGCGTGTGTGGCAGCGGTCGTGATCGGCCGCCACCTCAACCCGGAGTGGCACGCGCGCGACGGGCGGCTGCGGCGACTCGGTCGACCGTACGACTGGGATCGATGTGCGTTGTGCGCGGCGCCGGATTAGCACCCACCGGGAGCGGGTAGCAACCGATTCGCCCAGAGAGGAGGGAGGACACTTGGAGAGGGTCCTGTATGGAAGGCTGCGGCGCCTGGCGACGATCGCCGGGGCGGTCGCAACAGTCGTGTTGCTGGCCGGATGCGGAGGCTCCGGCAAGGGTCCGGTGACGCTCAACTGGTACGTGTTCCCGGAGCCGTCGGGATCGTTCGCCAAGGCCGCCGCGGGCTGCAGCAAGGCCTCGGGCGGGAAGTACACAATCAAGATCAACTTCCTCTCGACCTCGTCCGACGGACAGCGCGTGTCACTCGTGCGCCGGCTCGCGGCCAACGACCCGTCGATCGACATCCTCGCGATGGATGTCGACTGGACGGCCGAGTTCGCGGGCGCGAAGTGGATCCTGCCAGTCCCGGACAGTCTCGCCTCGGAGATCCGCAGCCAGGATCTGAGCGGACCGGTCACGACGGCAACCATCGATGGTCGCATGTGGGCAGTGCCGATCAACTCGAACACTCAGCTGCTTTGGTACCGCAAGGATCTCGTCAAGACCCCGCCCAAGACGTGGGGCCAGATGATCCAGGAATCGGTGGCGCTGGCCAAGCAGGGAAAGCCCCATTACATCGAGGAGCAGGGGGCCCAGTACGAGGGTCTCACCGTCTGGTTCAACTCGCTCGTCGACTCGGCGGGCGGCCGGATCCTCGGCCCAAACAACCAGGTGGAGGTGGGGCAGGCGACCAGAACTGCGGCGTCGATCATGCACGAGCTCGCGACCTCCGCGGCCGCCGACCCCTCGCTCAACGTCGCGCAGGAAGGGCCCGCCGACGTCGCATTCGACAGCGGCAAGGCGGCCTTTGAGATCAACTATCCGTTCGTCTGGCAGTCGGCGCAGACGACGAACCCCAAGGTCGCTAAGGAGATGGCCTACGCGCCGTTCCCGCAGGTCGTTCCCGGGATCGCGCCGCACGTCTCGATCGGCGGCTACAACCTGGGCGTCTCGTCGCACTCGAGCCATCCGGCGCTCGCGTTCGACGCCGCCCGATGCCTGATTCAGCCGGCCAACCAGAAGACCGACGCGATCAAGGGCGGCCTGGCCCCGGTGACGGCAAGCATCTACAGCGACGCGGCGTTCGACAAGGCGTATCCGTTCCATGAGTTGATCAAGCAACAGCTTCAGACCTACGGCCTGCGGCCGCAGACGCCCGCCTACGCCGACATCACGCTGGCGATCCAGAAAGCGCTGTCGCCGACCTCGAGCATCAACCCCAACAGCGTGGTGAGCACCCTGCGCAACGAGATCAAGCTGTCGCTGTCGTCAGGAGCGCTGCTATGAGCACCGGCGCTGTCGCAGCCCCCGGCGCTCGCGCTCCACGCCGACGGACGGTTAGCGGCCGTGTGCGGAGCGAACGGCGCCTCGCCGCAATCCTGATCGCGCCGGCCGTGATCGTGATGATCGCGGTCACGGCGTATCCGATCATCGACGCTGTCGCGCTGTCGCTGCAGCGCTCGGACCTGCGGTTCCCGAGCCAGAGCAAGTTCATCGGCCTCGCCAACTACGGCCACGTGCTGAGCGCTCCCGTGTGGTGGCAGGACGTCTTCCACACACTGATCATCACCGTGATCAGCGTTTCGATCGAGTTTGTGCTCGGGATGTGCCTGGCGCTGGTGATGCACCGCGCGATTTTTGCCCGCGGCCTGGTTCGCGGGATCGCGCTGATCCCGTATGGCATCGTCGCGGTCGTGGCCGCCTACGCCTGGCAGCTCGCGTTCTCGCTCAACAGCGGCTGGATTCCCAAGGTCCTCGGCATCAGCAGCGATCCGCTCAGCCACACCTTCGGCCTGTATGTCGCGATCATCGTCGCCGAGGTCTGGAAGAACACAGCGTTTATGGCACTGCTGCTGCTGGCCGGGCTGGCGCTCGTGCCGGACGAACTGCATGAGGCCGCTCGCGTCGACGGCGCCACCGCGTGGCAGCGCTTCTACCGGATCACGCTGCCACTGATGAAGCCGGCGATCCTCGTCGCGCTGTTGTTCCGCACACTCGACGCGTTCCGGATCTTCGACACGATCTACATCTTCGGACAGGGCGCGCAGAACACCGAGTCGATCTCGATGCTCAACTACTCGACTCTGCTCGACCGGTTGAACCTCGGGCTCGGGTCGGCTGTATCGGTGCTGCTGTTCCTGCTCGTCGCGCTGATCGCAGCCGTGTTCATCAAGGGATTCGGCGCCGGTGCCTCACCGGCTGGAGGTGAGCGATGAGCCGTCGCGGGCGCGAGTACAGCGGCTGGTCGATCGCGATCGCGGTCGTGGTGATCGTCTCGCTGGTGCCGATCATCTGGATCCTGATGCTGTCGCTCAAGACATCTGCCTCGGCGACCGACGGGAGCTTCATCCCGCATCACTGGACGCTGTCCAACTACTCGGACATCTTCAAGCTCGGAACGTTCACCAGCGCGCTTCGCAACTCGATCGGGATCGCGCTGATCTCCACGAGCCTGGCCGTCGTGATCGCCTCGTCGGCCGCGTACGCGATCGCCCGCCTCGACTTCCGGGGCAAGAGCGCGATCCTCGCGGTCGCGCTCGGCGTGGCGATGTTCCCGCAGATCTCGCTCGTCGGCCCGCTGTACAACCTGTGGCGCCAGATCGGCCTCTACGACACCTGGCCGGGATTGATCATCCCGTACATGACGTTCGCCCTGCCGCTCTCGATCTACATATTGTCGGCGTTCTTCAGGGAGATCCCCTGGGAGCTTGAACAGGCGGCCCAGGTCGACGGCGCCACGCCGTTCCAGGCGTTCCGCAAAGTGATCGCGCCGCTGGCCATGCCCGGCCTCGTAACGACCTTCATCATCGTCTTCATCATCTGCTGGAACGACTTCGTGTTCGCGATCTCGCTGACCTCGACGACGCGTGCGGAGACAGTTCCCGCGGCGATCTCGAGCTTCCCAGGCGTCTCGCAGTTCACGGTGCCCTACGGCGATATCGCCGCTGCGGCGATGGTGGTCACGATTCCCGTGCTGCTGCTCGTCCTGGTCTTCCAGCGCCGGATCGTGTCGGGCCTAACGGCCGGAGCAGTCAAGGGCTAGAGACAAGGAGCTTCTGAACACATGGCTGAGATCGAATTTCAAGACATCACCAAGCGCTACGCCGACGGCTTCGAGGCCGTCAAGCACCTGAACCTCGACGTCCCCGACGGCGAGCTGATGATCCTCGTGGGCCCCTCCGGCTGCGGGAAGTCGACCGCGCTGCGGATGGTCGCGGGGCTCGAGGACATCTCGGGCGGCGAGCTCAAGATCGGCGGCCAGGTGGTCAACGACCGCGCGCCAAAGGACCGCGACATCGCGATGGTGTTCCAGAACTACGCGCTGTATCCGCACATGACCGTCCGGGAGAACATGGGCTTCGCGCTGAAGCTGGCGAAGACGCCCGAGGACGAGATCAACCGCAAGGTCAGCGAGGCGGCCCGGATCCTCGACCTCGAGCAGCATCTCGATCGCAAGCCGGCGAACCTCAGCGGCGGCCAGCGCCAGCGCGTTGCGATGGGCCGGGCGATCGTCCGTGATCCGAGCGCGTTCCTGATGGACGAGCCGCTGTCGAACCTCGACGCCAAGCTTCGCGTGCAGATGCGCACGGAGATCTCGCGGATTCAGCAGCAGCTGGGGACAACCACCATCTACGTGACCCACGATCAGACCGAGGCGATGACGCTGGGCGACCGAATCGCGGTGATGCGGGCCGGCGTGCTGCAGCAGGTCGGACCGCCGAGCGAGCTCTACAACCACCCGAACAACCTGTTCGTGGCCGGCTTCATCGGCTCGCCGTCGATGAACTTCCTGCCCGGGGAAATTGACGGCGACAACATCAACCTTCCGATCGGCCCGGTGAAGATCCCCGACGAGCTCCGGCACAAGCTCGAGTCCGGAGACGGCGGCGGCCGGGGCGGCATCGTCGCCGGCCTGCGACCGGAGCATTTCGAGGACGCGAGCCTCGTCGCCGATCCCGGGAGAGGGCACACGTTCAAGGTCAAGGTCGACGTGCTCGAGTCGATGGGCAGCGAGTACTACGCCTACTTCGTGGTCGAGTCCGAGAGGGTATCGGCGAGCGAGCTCGAGGAGCTCGCGCAGGACGCCGGCGCCGCGGACCTGCCGCATTCGCACGAGGGCAGCCAGATCGTTTCCCGACTCGACGCCGACAGCCGCATCAGGCAGGGTCAGGAGGCCGAGCTGTGGTTCGACTCGCAGCACCTTCAGCTGTTCGACCTCGACTCGGGCCGCAGCCTGCTCGCCGAAGGAGAGCAGGAGAAGAAGGCCGAGCCGCGGTCGCAGTCCCCCAGCACCGTCTGACCTCAGTGCCCAACCCGCGCTCCACCGGCCTCTCCGGGCTGGATGCGCAAAACGACTTCCTGCGCGCCCGCAGACGGGCTGCCTCGGCGCGGCTCGCAGCCAAGCTGCGCCTCGAGCCTGACGATGTCGGGATGATCCTGCCCTACGAGGAGGTGCGGCGCTCGGCTTCGTCAGCGAGCACCGCGTCGGGTTGCGGGTGATCCCCCTCGATCTAATCGTCGGCACGGTCGATCGCTCCCGCGACTTTGACCGTCAGTTCCGCCCAACCTCCGCGCGCGTCCGGAGCCGTTGGGAGCAGATCGCGGCCGCCGTCCGGCAGGGCGAGGCGATGCCCCCGATCGACGTGCTGCGGATCGGTGAGATCTGCTTCGTGCGGGATGGGCACCACCGGGTGTCGGTCGCCCACGCGCTCGGGCATGGGGACATCGATGCCCATGTCACCGACGTGGTGACGCGAGTCGGAGCGGACCGGACGATCACGCTGGCCGACCTCCCGCTGAAGACGCACGAGCGCGTGTTCTTCGAACGGGTGCCGCTGGCCGACGAGGCGAGGCAGCGGATACAGCTCTCCGATCCGTGGGACTACGGGACGCTTGCGGAGAGCATCGAAGCGTGGGGGTTCCGCGCCTCTCAGGACCACCACGAGGGTCTTAATCGCGCCGCGACGGCGCGGCTGTGGTTCGAGACCGAGTACGAGCCCGTGGTGGCGATGCTCCGCGAGGCGCACATGCTCGGCGAGGACACGGAGACCGAGGCCTACATGCGCGTCGTGGCCGAGCGCTACCGGCTGTTGCGAACGAACCGCTGGGACGAGGAGGTCCTGCAGCGGATCATGGCCAGCAAGCGGCGCTGGCGCTAGACGATCTCCGGCCGAGTGGCCGCGCAGCGCCGGCACAGCCCCGCGACGGGGTGGCTCGAGAAGCGCGGCGTGAGGCCGAAGCGCGCTCGGATCTGGCCGCGGATGTCATCGAGCAGATGGGCGTCGATCGCGCGCGTGGCACCGCACCCCTCGCACAGGAGGTACTCAGGCTCGTCGGAGCCGGAGAGCGCGTACAGCGCGGGACCGGAGCCGAAATGGACACGCCTCGCGATCCCGAGATCCTCGAAGGTCTCGAGCACCCGGTAGACCGAGCCGAGGTCGCTGGCCGGGAAGCGCCCATCCAGTCCCGAGGCCAGCTGCGAGACGCTGACCGGCCCGGGCGCCGAGTCCAGCGACTCGAGCACGAGCCGGCGTGTCGTGGTCGCCCGCAGACCGCGGTCGCGGATCTGGGAAAGGGCTCGGAGCACACGCGCCGAGCGCGTAAATGTCGGCGCCAATCGCGGGGTGACTGTGGCGGGGATAACGGCCAAGACGCTTCCTTCTACGACGCCGCGTCCAAGTTGGATCACTCGCAATTGCGAATGGTTCGCTGCAGCGCAGATTCACCTCGTTGCGCTCACGGAAAGCCGGGGCTCGCCTCCAAGGTTTCGCTCGATGCGCACGCCAGCGGCGTTCGCAGCCAGCAAACATCCCAAGGAGGAGTGCAGTGATCTCCAAGCGATCTGCCTTGGTTACCGCTATCGCCGCAGCGATCGTGTCTGCGGCGCTCATAGTGAGCGGAAGCTTTGGCTCGAGCCACCGCGAGGCGCCGCTGATCAGCCTCGACCCGACCGCCGACAACACGGACCTGTACGCGTTCACAGCTCCGGATGCGCTCGGGAAACTGACGATGGTCTCCGACTGGATCCCGTTCGAGGATCCGGCCGGTGGGCCGAACTTTTACAAGTTCGATCAGCGTGCCAGGTACTGGCTGAACATCGACAACACCGGCGACGGCAGGCCCGACCTTCGGTTCCTGTTCACGTTCAAGGACCACCTCCGGAACCCCAACTCGTTCCTGTATGCGGCCCCTCCGGTCAACTCGATCCATTCGGCCAACCTGAACGAGTACCAGACATACATGGTCACGATGGAGCACTACCGGAACGGGCATGAGGTCTCGCATCACGTGATCGCCCGCAACCTGACCGTGGCCCCGAACAACGTCGGACCTAAGACGATGCCCAATTACAACGTTCTCGCCAACGAGGCGATCGGGCACCTGTCGAACGGCGGCAAGGTGTTCGCCGGCCAGCGTGACGATCCGTTCTTCGTCGATCTCGGCGCGACGTTCGACGCGCTCACGATCCGCAACGGAACGGGCAACGCGGGCGGCGGCAAGGACGACCTCGCGGGCTACAACGTGCACTCGATTGTGCTCCAGGTGCCGGACTCGCTGGTCACCCGCGACGGCAAGCCGGTCAGCGGCCCCGCCGCGGCGAACGCCGTCATCGGCGTGTGGACGAGCACCGACCGACAGGAGGTCACGGTCTCGCACCATCACGCACACGTGAAGTGGGTCCAGGTCTCGCGCCTGGGCAACCCTCTGATCAACGAGGTCGTGATCCCGCTCAAGGACAAGGACAAGTTCAACGCAACGACCCCGAACAACGACGCGGCCAATTACGCGCCGTTCGTGCTCAAGCCCGAGCTTGCGCACCTGCTGAACGTCCTCTACCCAGGACTGAACGTGCCCGAGACGCACCGCACGGACATCGTCGAGGGCCTGCTGACGGGGATTCCGGGCAAGACCCGGATCGCCCCCAACGCGGTTCCTGCCGACACGCTGAAGATCAACCTCGGCGTCCCGCCGAGCTCGAGCCCGAATCGGCTCGGCGTCCTCGGTGGTGACCTGGCCGGCTTCCCGGACGGCCGACGCCTAACCGACGACGTGGTCGACATCTCGGAGCGGGTCGTGGGCGGCTTCCTCGTCGGCCACAAGCTCCCGCTGGGAGATGGCGTGGACCAGAACGACGTGCCGTTCCTGACCACGTTCCCCTACGTGGCCCCGCCGCACGACGGTCTGGACTCGACGCTCAAGCGGATCGAGCCGGTCCACCCACCCACGCCGTAGGCGCGGGACACAAGTCGCGGCGCCCGCCGCTTCCCTCGGGCGGGCGCCGCACCAACTTCGACCCCCCTCCATCGATGATCGCGAGACTCACCCCAAAGCCAATCCAGCACCTGCTCGTCGCGACGCTCGCCCTGCTCGCGACCGGAGTGCTGCTCCTCGCCTTTCGGACCCAGCACAATCCGCCGGCGCCGCAGGTGCTGAGCGCCGACCAGTACGGCCTCCCTCGCCCTGGCGCGACCACGGCCGAGCAGGTCGTCGCACTGAGCGCAGCTGCCCGCCGGCACCCGAGTGACTCCCAGCTGCTGACAATGCTTGGCCTGGCCGAGCTCCAGCGAGTGCGCGAGAACGGCGATGCAACGCTGTACACGCGCGCCGACCAGGTCCTGCACCGCGCGGCGGCACTGCGACCGAACTCGGTGGAGACGATGACCGCCCTGGCGACCCTGGCGCTCGCCCGCCATCAGTTCCGTGCTGGTCTGCAGCTGGCCCTGCGCGCCCACGGCATGGCTCCAGCCATCGTCTCGCCGCTCGGCGCGATCGTCGACGGCGAGGTCGAGCTCGGGCGCTATGGCGCAGCGGAGACCTACCTCCAGCAGATGGTCGACGAACAGCCGTCGCTGAGCTCGTACTCGCGCGCGTCCTATCTGCGCGAACTGCATGGCGACCTGCGCGGAGCGATCAACGACATGACCAGAGCCGTGAGCGCCGGCGGTGGCGTTCCCGAGAACGTGGCTTACGTCGAGGCGCTGCTCGCTGGCCTCCGGTTCACGACCGGGCAGACGGCGATCGCGGAGCGGACGGCGCGAGCGGCGCTCGTCCTCGTCCACAACTACGTGCCGGCCCAGGCTCAGCTCGCCCAGGACGAGGCCGCGACCGGTCACCTCGCCTCCGCAATCAGCCTCTTGCGCGGGGCCGTCAACCGCCTGCCGCTGCCCCAGTACGTGGTGCAGCTCGGCGAGACCGAGCTCGCGGCAGGTCGCACGAGTCAAGCCCGCCGCGACCTGGCGCTGGTGGGGATCGAGGAGCGCCTGCTCCAGGCGAACGGCGTCAACACCGACGTCGACCTAGCCCTGTTCGAGGCGAGTCATGGCAGCCCGCAGCGGGGCGTCGAGCTCGCGCGCCGAGCGTGGAGCGAGGCACCCAGCGTGCGCAGCGCAGACGCGCTGGGATGGGCGCTGACCCGGTCGGGGCGGCCGGTGGCCGGCCTGCGGTGGGCGCACCGGGCGCTTTCGCTCGGCTCGCGCGACCCGAACTTCCTGTTCCACGCCGGCGTCGCCGCGTTCGACGCCGGGGACCGCTCGCTCGCACGTCGCTATCTCGGGATCGCGGTCGCGAGAACCCGCGCTTCTCGCCGCTCTACGGGCCTGAGGCCCAGCGTCTACTGGCGAGGGCCGAGCGATGAGACTACGGCTTGTCGTCGGTCTGCTCTGCATGGCGACATGGCTGCTGATGGCATCCGGGGCGGACGCCCACCCGCTCGGGAACTTCTCGATCAACCACCTGAGCACGGTCAGCGTCTCGCGCGAGACGGTCGCCGTCCGGTACGTGCTCGACCAGGCCGAGATCCCCACCTTCCAGGAGCGCGGGTTGAGCAGCGCGGCGGTGATCACGCGCAAGGAGGCCGAGGTGGCGCGCAGACTCATGGTCACGCAGGACGGGCGGTCGGTCGCGCTGAGCGTCGTCGCGGCCCCGGTCCTGTCGCATCCACCCGGCCAGGCTGGCCTCCCGCTGACGCGGCTCGTGCTCGAGCTGCGCGGCACGATCAGCCCCGGGAACAGCTTGATTCGGGTCGACGACGGCACGTTCCCGGGCCGCGTGGGCTGGAAGGCCGTCGTGATCGCACGCGGGGCCGGGACCGCCGTGCGTTCGAGTGTCCCGGCCAGCGATCCCACCGACTCACTGCGCCATTACCCGGCGAGCATGCTCTCGACGCCGCTCGATGAGCGCGTCGCGACGCTCAATGTCGCGCCGGGCAGCGGCTCGGTGAGCGCGCCGCAGGGTGCCGACTATGGAGCGCCGGCAACCCCCGATCAGCGATCCGGCGACGGATTCGCGTCGGTCTTCTCCCAGGCCGCGTCCGGACATGCGGCGCTCCTGGTCCTGCTCGCGCTCGCGTTCGCGTGGGGCGCGGCACACGCGCTGTCTCCCGGGCACGGCAAGTCGATGGTGGCGGCGTACCTGGTCGGCACCCGCGGCCGTCCTCGCCACGCGCTGGCGCTCGCGGCGACCGTCACGGTGACCCATACCGCCGGCGTCTTCGCGCTCGGCTTCGTGACGCTCGCGCTGAGCTCCGTGATCGTTCCCGAGCAGCTGTACCCGTGGCTGAACCTGGCCTCGGGGTTGCTGGTGATCGGGGTCGGGGCGAGTGTCCTGCGCGGGCGCGTGCGGCGGGCGCGGGGACAGGTGCACTCGAACCCCCACCCGCCCGACCATTCCCACCCGCACGACCATTCCCACCCGCACGACCACGATCACGTCCCGGATCAGATCAACACCCGCAGCCTGATCGCGCTCGGGGCCTCGGCCGGGGTGCTGCCGTGCCCTTCCGCACTGGTCGTGCTGCTGGCGGCCATCAGCCAGCACCGGATCGGGCTCGGCCTCGTCCTGATCACCGCATTCTCGCTCGGCCTGGCGGCGTGCATCAGTGGGCTAAGCCTGCTTGTGGTGCTCGCGCGGCGCGGCGTCGCCGGCCGGCTGTCGACAAGCGGGACCGGAGCCAGGGTGCTGGCCGTGCTCCCCGTCGCATCCACCCTCGCGATCCTGTGTCTCGGAGCGGCACTGACGATTCGCGCGATCCCGACCCTCACCTAGGAGGAACCATGGGCAAGCTGAGAACGGTCGCCGGCGCGTTCGACTCCGCCGAGAGACGACGGCTCGGGTGGCTCACGGCAGCGGTGGTCGGCCTGCACGTGCTCGGAATCGCGCTGCTGATCATCTACACCCCGAGCCATCCGGTGCTGAGCGGGCTCGGGATCCTCGCCTACAGCTTCGGGCTGCGGCACGCCTTCGATGCCGATCACATCTCGGCGATCGACAACACAACCCGCAAGCTCCTCGCCGACGGGGGCAAGCCGCTGGGGGTGGGCTTCTTCTTCTCGCTCGGCCACTCGACGATCGTGTTTGCGTTGTCGGCCGGCCTGGCCGTCGCGGCCGGCGCGATCCATTCAGCGCTCCCATCGCTCCAGCTCTACGGCGGGACGATCGGCGCCGCCGTGTCGGGGGTGTTCCTGTGGGCGATCGGGATCCTCAACCTGATCGTGCTGCTCGGGGTCATCGGAGTGAGCCGGGAGCTGCGCCGGGGCCGCTACGACGAGGCCGAGCTCGAGGCCCGTCTGCTCGAGCGCGGGTTCATGAGCCGCTTCTTCAGCCGGCCACTGCGCCTAGTCCGCCGCAGCAGCCAGATGTACCCGATCGGGGTTCTGTTCGGTCTCGGATTCGACACGGCGAGCGAGGTCGGGCTGCTGGCGATCACCGCGGGGGCCGCCAGCGGCCACGTCCCGCCGCTGGCGATCGTCGCACTGCCAGTCCTGTTCGCCGCGGGCATGTCGCTGATGGACACGGCCGACGGTGTGTTCATGAGCAAGGCATACGCGTGGGCGTTCTCGAGCCCCGTGCGCAAGGTCTACTACAACATCACGGTCACGAGCCTGTCCGTGTTCGTCGCGTTATTGATCGGCAGCATCGAGCTCGCACAGGTGATCTCCGACAAGCTCGGCCTGAGCGGCGGCGTCTGGCACTGGCTGCAGGGCGTCGACTTCGGCAGCCTCGGATACGCGATCGTCGGCCTGTTCGCGCTCACCTGGGTGGTCGCTCTTGCGGCCTGGCGCTGGCTGCGGATCGAGGAGCGGTGGAGCGTCCCGGCACTGCCGAGCAAGGCACCTGAGGCCTAGCCTGCCCGCCTCGGCGCCGCGTGTCTCGGTAGCCTGCGCGCGGCATGCGTCATACCCCGGCCTCCGCGCCGCCAGACGTCGATGGCAAGCCTCGCAAGCGCTACGCGCCGAGGATGCCGCCCGAGCAGCGACGTGAGCATCTCCTCGACGCGACGCTCACCGTGATCCTCGAGCGCGGTTACAGCGGCGTCTCGATCGAGGCGGTCGCGCGCACGGCCGGCGTGACCCGTCCCGTCGTCTACGACCACTTCCCGAACCTGGGAAGGCTGCTGCGCTCGCTCGTCGAGCGCGAGGAGCGATGCGCGCTCGAGCAGCTCGAGCATGTCGTTCCCGACGATGCGGCTGAGCTCGCCCCCGACGCGCTGCTGATGGCGACGTTCCGTCGCTTCCTTGACGCTGTGTCGACCCGGCCGGCGACATGGCGGGTGATCCTGCTCCCACCCGAGGGCACGCCCGCGATCGTGCGCGAGCTCGTCGAGACCAATCGCGCCGAGGCGCTGGGACGAATCGAGCGCCTGGTGCGGTGGACGCTCGATCGCTCCGAGCTGCCCGAGCTCGATATCGAGCTCACGGCCAGGGCCCTGCGAGACCTCGGGGAGGAGTCGGCGCGGATGGTGCTGACCGACCCGATCGGCTATCCCTCTGAGCGCTACGAGCGGTTCGCCGAGAGCATCATGGCGCTGGTCTGGCCCGACGATGCGGCCGCTCACTGAGCGCTCCGCGCTCGAGCTCGCGCGCGCGATCCGTCAACGAGAGCTCTCGGCCGCCGAGGTGGTCGATGCGCATATCCAGCGTCACCTCCAGGTCGCGGCCCGAGTGAACGCGATCGCCGCCGATCGCTTCGAGCAGGCTCGGCGCGAGGCGGCGGATGCGGATGCGCTGGTTCGCCGCGGAGACGGTGAGATCCCGCCGCTGCTGGGGATCCCGTTCACCGTGAAGGAGTCGATCGCGCTCGCCGGGATGCCACAGTCGGCCGGGCTGGTGGCGCGGTCGGCCTATCGGAGCAGCGCCACCGCGCCCGCCGTGGAGCGGCTGGTGCAGGCGGGGGCGATCCCGATCGGCGTCACCAACACATCCGAGCTCACGCTGTGGATCGAATCCTCGAACCATGTCTACGGCCGCACGAACAACCCGTATGACGTGACGCGCGCAGCCGGGGGTTCCTCGGGCGGCGAGGGTGCCGCGGTCGGATGCGGCGGGTCCCCGTTCGGGGTCGGCTCCGACATCGGCGGCTCGATCCGGATCCCAGCTCTGTTCTGCGGCGTGTTCGGCCATAAGCCGTCTCCCGGCGTGGTTCCGAACAGCGGCATGTTCCCGCCCACGCCGGGCGATGCCGGCGTGATGCTCCAGACCGGTCCGCTGGTCCGCCGCGCCGAGGACCTGATGCCGCTGCTCCAGGTGATGAGCGGACCCGACGCGGCCGATCCTCAGAGTCGCGAGGTGACGCTCGGCGACCCGTCTGAGGTCTCGTTCGAGGGACTGAGCGTGACGACCGTTGAGGAGAGCTCGATGAGGGCTTTCAGCCGGGACCTCAGGGACGCCCGCGAACGCGCGGTGGGGGCGCTGGTGGCGGCTGGAGCAACGGTTCGCCGGGTCACCATGCCCTCGTGGCGACGGGCTCTGCTGCCGTTCCTGGTCACGCTGCAGTCCGGAGCCGAGCAGACGACGAGGGACCTGCTCGAGGCGTCCGGTCAGCCGGCGCTCTCGGTGCGGAAGATGTTCGCCCGCGGCGGTCCGCACACGGTGCCCACTCGTCTGACGCTCGCTGCCGAGCGCCTTCCGCCGGCCGAGGGGCGGCAGCTCGAACGCCTGCTGCGGGCGGGCCGCGAACTCGCCGAGGAGCTCCGCGAGGCGATTGGCGACGGTGTGCTGCTCCACCCCGCCTACCGAGGAGTCGCGCCGCGACATGGCCGCACGGTGGGGCGCTCCTGGCTGTTGACCTCGGCAGCCGTGTTCAACCTGGCCGGCGTCCCGGTCACCGAGGTGCCGCTCGGACTGACCGACGGCGGGCTGCCCGTCGGGGTCCAGATCGCGGCCCCGCGTGACCGGGATCACGTCTCGATCGCCGTCGCGCTGGAGCTCGAGCGCGTGTTCGGCGGATGGGTGACGCCGCCCGGCTAGGCGTAACATCGGGGGGCGGATGAGGAGCTCGACGGAATTTGTTCTCCGCCATCGGCGCATCGTGCTCGTGGGCTGGCTCGTCCTGTTCGTGCTGGGGATCGCCGCCGCGTCGAATCTCGGGTCGCTGTTGTCGAACCGGTTCAGCGTCCCGGGCTCCGACTCTGAGCGTGGGCTGAACATTCTCCGCAGCCGCTTCCACGAGCGCAGTGACGGCGCGTTCACGCTCGTCGCCCAGCCGAGCGGCGGACCGATCGACCGCGCTGCGGTCCAGGACGCCGCGCAGCGCGGCGCGACCGCGCTTTCCAACGGCAAGGCGGGTCCCGTTCTCCCGGCGGGGCAGGGCGTCTACTACGTCCAGATCGAGACTTCGCTCGAGAACGCCAAGGCTTCGGATCGAACGCCCGCGGTCCGCCGCGCGGTCGGCGCGGTGCCCGGTGCGCGGTTGTACGTGACCGGATTCCCCGCGATCAACCACGACACCCAGCCGCTCTACAACCAGGATCTGGCGCGCGGTGAGTCGATCGCACTTCCGATCGCGCTGATCGTGCTGCTGTACATGTTCGCCACGCTCGGCGGAGTCATCGTGCCGCTTGCGTTCGCGGCGATCACGATCCCGACCACGCTCGGCGGGGTGTGGCTGGTTGCGCATGTGCTGGAGATGGCGACCTACGTGACCAACATCGTGACGCTGATCGGGCTGGCGATCGCGATCGACTATTCGATGCTCGTCGTGTTCCGCTTCCGCGAGGAGCTCTCACATACCGAGGACACCCACGAGGCCCTGCTGAAGACGATGCAGACGGCCGGCCGGGCGACGATCTTCTCGGGCATGACGGTGGCCGTGGGCCTGGCGCTGCTCGCCTTCATGCCGCTGCCCTTCATCCGCTCGATGGGCATCGGCGGCCTGCTGGTGCCGGTGGTCAGCGTCGCGGCGTCGGCGACCCTGCTGCCCGCGATGCTGTCACTGCTGGGCCGACGGGTGAACAGCCTGCGGGTGGTGCCGAAGCGCGTCCTCGAACGCCGGGCGGCGAGCGACACGGGATTCTGGACCCGCCTGGCGCGCCTGATCATGCGCCACCCGGTACCCGTGCTGGTGAGCTCCGCCGGCGTGATGCTGCTGATCGCACTGCCGGCGCTTCAGCTCAAGGTGACGGGCGGCGACAACCGCGGGGTTCCGAGCGGCACAAGCGCGACCGACGGTCTGCTGGTGCTCGAGCGAACCCTCGGACCGGGCGCTCTGGCCCCCGACCAGATCGTCGTCGATACCGGGAAGCCGGGCGGCGCATTGGCCGCGGACGTGCGCGCAGCGGAGCTTCGGCTGGCGGCGTTGCTGCGCGCGGATCGCTCGATCGATCCCTCCACTGTCGCCGTGCCGGCCGTCGTGACCGGCCCCCGGGCCCATCAGGCGAGCCTGCTGGACCCGACCAACCAGATCGCCCAGATCCGCGCCTCTGGCTACAGCGACTCGGGAACCCAGACCGCCGTTGATCTCGTGCACCGGATCCGTAATCGGTATATCCCCGCCGCACGGTTCCCGTCGAGCGCCCGCGTCCTGGTCACCGGCGCCCCGGCGTTCGGCGTCGACTTCCTGGCCAAGGCGTACGGCGTCTTCCCCTGGCTCGTGCTGGCCGTGCTGGTGATCAGCTACTTCCTCCTCCTCCGCGCCTTCCGCTCGGTGGTGCTGCCGATCAAGGCCGTGTTCATGAACCTGCTGTCGGTGGCGGCGACGTACGGCGTGCTCGTGATGACCTTCCAACACGGATGGGGCGCCGATGTCCTGGGCCTCAAGACATCTACCCAGATCGAGGGCTGGATCCCGATCTTCCTGTTCGCGGTGCTGTTCGGCCTCTCGATGGACTACGAGGTGTTCCTGCTCTCGCGGATGCGCGAGGAATGGGACCTCACCCACGACAACGACCATTCCGTCGCCTACGGGCTCGAGCACACCGGCCGCATCATCACCGCGGCCGCGATCATCATGATCGCCGCCTTCGCCGGCTTCACCGCCGGGCGCTTCGTCGGCCTGCAGGAGTTCGGCATCGGACTCTCTGCGGCGATCCTGCTCGACGCGACGATCGTCCGCGCGCTGATGGTCCCGGCGACGATGAAGCTGCTCGGCCGCTGGAACTGGTTCCTGCCGGAAGGAGTGCGCAAGGCCTTCCGGCTGGCGCCGTCGCCGACTGGGGCAACGGCAGCCGAGGCCTCGCAGTAGGCCGGCGCCAGGCGGTGCAAGCGCCGCCTCCCCGGCGCCGTCCTCCGGAGCCTGGTCGCGAAACCCACGCCTATCGTGAATTTCTCGACCAGCCTCCCGCAAACGACCCCGAAATACACGACGGGGACCCCCGAAGGGGTCCCCGTCGCCGATCCCTTGGCAACACCCACGGCCGGGTTGGGTGCCACCTCCGGGAATCGATTCGAGGCCCTAAACTCGTCAGGCGCCCGAAAGTTGCGCCTCGGGCGGGTAAGAATCGTCCTTGCAATACTGGAGGCCCCTCAACGGGGGCGTAGCTCAGTTGGTTAGAGCGCCGGCCTGTCACGCCGGAGGTCGCGGGTTCGAGTCCCGTCGCTCCCGCTCTTCGGATGCCTTGCTCGCCGCCGCCAGCGTCGTCGCCCCGGAGCCCGTCAGTCGGATGCGGCGAGCGCCGTGATCGCACTGGCACCCATGCGCGGCGCCGGTCGCGGCGGCCGCTTGGCACGCCGAAGCGCGTCGTCGGCACGGCGGTGGATCTCGGTCGGGCCGAGCTCGTCGTTCGAGAATGTGGCCCACCCAGCCGATGAGGTGAGCCGGCGACCGCTGGGAAGCTCGACCCGCAGCGCCACCGCATCGCACAGCCGGTGCGCCAGCTCGGCCGCCTCGCCGGGGCCCGTCTTGGCGGCGATGACGGAGAACTCGTCTCCGCCCTGGCGGCAAACGACGTCCTCACCGCGAACTGCGTCGCGCAACGCGTCTGAGACCTGGCGCAGCGCTTCATCTCCGGCGACGTGCCCAAGCTCGTCGTTGATCGGCTTGAAGCCGTCGAGGTCGAGCAGAATCAGCGAGAACGGATCGCCGTGACGCCGCGCGCGGGCGGATTCCGCCTCCAGCGCCAACCAGAACATTCGGTAGTTGCCCACGCCTGTGAGGCCGTCGAGGAGCGTCAGGTCGCGCAGCGCGCTCTGCTGTTTCCGGATCACCTCGGCGGCCATGGTGAGCGCAACTGCGACCACGATCACGGCGGGCACGGCGGCGAGCGCCAGCGCATCAAATGTGGCGCTGCCGGGGTCGGGGTCGTAGATCGCCGGCGCAAGCAGCAGCACGATCGCTAGCGCGACGAGCGCCGCCACGCGCCGGCGGGGCTGGAACGCCGCCGTATGCACGATCGCGAACAGGTAGAAGCCCGGGTATGGGCTGGTCGGGCCGCCGGTGCACGCGACCAGAACCGCAACCAGCGCCACGGCAGCGAGGTTGAAGAGGTAGATGACCGCCAGCGACGTCCGTCCGGCCCGTTCGAGCGCGACCATCGCGGCCGCGCCGAGCAGGGCGGCAGCGGCGATCAGCAGCGCAGCGGCCCTGCCCTCATTGGACGCCCGAGTCGAGCGTGACTGCGACGTCGATCGCGGCACCCGCGGCGAACAGACCCGCGCCGCTGTAGCTGGCAAGCCAGCGCTCGAACGCTCCGGGCGTCTCGGCCCGCTTTCGAGCCGAGTTGCGACCGTCTCCGACCGAACGATGCGCTCGCAATGTCACTGCCGTTGAATTGGACGGCGCGGGACGAGGCCCGCTCGAGTCATGCCCACGGAGAGATTATCGGCAGAAGGATTGGCAGGCTTTAGCAGGTTTTGGCAACTTTTCTCACCGCTCCACTCAGCGTTAGGCTATCGCTTACCGGGGAATTGGTCCGGAGAGCGGCCAGCCGACGCTGCGTCCCGATCGCGCCTACCCCACCGGGTAGCCGGAGGCGTTGACCTTGCACCGGAACGTCTCGCTCGGCGGCTGGCCGTACATGACAACGACACGTGCGCGGACCCCTTCGTCGCCGAGTAGAGGTCGATCTCCGAAATGTGGTAGCCGCTTCCCGAGGTGAGCGAAAGGTCCCAGGCCCACGCCTGAGCCTCACCTGCGCCCGGGGTCCCTTGGCTTCTCCCACGCCGGCGAGTGCTCCGGCTCGTGCCCCCAGTGCTCGCTGCGCCACTCGTCAGCGATCCTGCGCTTGGTGATCTCCTCGTCGGCTTCGAAGGCCTTGAGCTCGCGCTCCAGCGCCCTCTCGACCGACTCCATCTCTTTCTCCTGACGGCGAATCGCGAACTCGGCACGATTCTCCTCGTCATGCCTGCGGGCCTGCTCGTCCCTATCGACCATGGTTCGATGATGTCGCCGCATCCACCGATTCGTATCCGTGAATTCCCGCACAAAGGGGCCGTACGACATGCGGACGGCCCCGGTGCAATTCTTCTGCGAATGCTGACTTCGACCGTTGATGTGCCCACCAGCGATGGAGTGGCGGACGCATATCTCTCGCGTCCCGACGACCACGCCCATCCCGCAGTTCTGTTCATGATGGATGCCATCGGCCTGCGGCCGAGGATCGAGGAGATGGCGGACCGGATCGCGAGCCACGGCTACACCGTGCTGGCTCCGAACGTCTTCTACCGGGGTGGCCGTGCGCCCGTGCTGCCGGTCCCGGACTTCGCCGACGCCGAGGGCCGCACGTCGTTCTGGCAATCCTTGCGCCCGCTGATGGAACAGCTGACTCCCGAGCGGATCGAGCAGGATGGCCGCGCCTATCTCGACTACCTGGCCACGATCGCGCCGGGTCCGGTCGCGATCACCGGCTACTGCCTCGGCGGGCGACTGGGCTGGCGGATCGCCGCCGCGTATCCGGACCGGGTCGTGGCGCTGGGCGGATTCCACGCTGGCGGTCTGGTCACCGACGGACCCGACTCGCCTCACCTGTCTGCCGATCGGCTGCAGGCCGAGCTGTATCTCGGTCACGCCGACCAGGACGCCAACATGACGCCAGAACAGATCGCCGCCCTCGAGCAGGCGCTCGACGACGCGGGCGTGAGCTACCGCTCAGAGCTCTACTCGGGTGCGATGCACGGCTACACGATGTCCGACACCGCGGTCTACGACGAGCAGGCCGCCGAGCGACACTTCACCGAGCTGTTCGCGCTGCTCGACCGGGCGTTCGCGGCTCAGGCGGTCTCCGGCTCGGGCTGAGCCAGCGCCCCCAGCTCGAACTCGCTGAGCATCCGCTTCCCGCGGGTCACCGGATCCCAGGCCACGAGGATCGTCTTACCCGACGCCGCGAGCGTTCCGTCCGGCAGTTTGACCTCATGGTCGAGCCGGATGCTCGACCGGCCCACGTCCGCCACGCGCACGACGATCTCCACCTCACCGTGGTCCTTGCGGACCTCGGCGTGATAGTCGAGGTCGACGTGGGCGAGGACGTAGCTACCGTGCGCGTGGTCAACGCCGACGCGGCGGATGACGTCGGTGATCAGCGCCGCCCGCCCCTCCTCCAGCAGTTCGTGGTACACGGACTGGTTGAGGTGGCCGAGCATGTCCATGTCGCGCCAGCGCAGCTGCACGCGCACGCTGTGCTCGAGCGTCTCGCTCATCGTCATCGGGCGTTCTGGATCGCGAACTCTCGGGCTCGGGTGGCGCTGGCCAGCAGCAGCCCGAGGAAGCGGTCGAGTGTCTCGGTGTTCAGCGACTCCAGCGGCAGCTCGCCGCATACGAACACCTCGCCGGCCCGGTTCTCGGCGAAGCAGACCAGCGGCGCCTGGCGGTTCCAGTACAGGAGTTGGTGAGGGTCGATCAGGCCCGGCGGCAGGACGGCGGCCTGGGCGCGAATGAACTCCCCCCGGATCGCCACGCCCATGTCCAGCCTGTAGCCGGCGGCGTCGAGCTCGACCCCCCACTCACCGGGGGCGATCTCTCGGACCTCGCTCTGAAGCGAGGACATGAAGCGGGTAACGCGATCAGCCGGACTGTCCATCGGCTCAGAATATGTGGCTCGTCCCGACGACGCCGTTCCCGTCACTTGGCATCCGTGGCGGCCTTGAGGCGCGAGCACTGCACCCGCAACGCCGTGATGGTGTGGATCGGGATCACGATCCACCCCCGGTGGTTGGGCTTGAACAGGACGATCGGCAGGCCCCGATGGATCGAGCGGCTGGGCTTGAACCCGACATTTCCGACGTTGACTCCGAGCTCCCAGGCCAGCGTGCTCTGGAACCCAAGGACCGTGACCGGCTGGCCGCACGCGCGGACGCGGTCGGCACCCCCATCTCGCTCGATCACGCTATGGAGGCGATCGATCTGAACGCCGGCATTCCGTCGGTTCAGGATCTCGTCGTGCACCCCGCGAGCGCGACCGCGCGCCGTCGGAACGAGCGCCACGGCCAGCGCCGCGACGGCCACCGGCCCAGCCCACCGGAGCGCCGCAACTGTCTTCGGCTCGCCCGCGAGGATTCTGCCGACGGTTGCTCCAGCCAGGACCATCATCACCGCGGCCGGCTCGATCAGGTAGCGGGGCACGGCCGACCATCCGTACAGCGCAAAGCCGATCTCGATCAGGACCCAGGCCAGCGACAGTCCGATGAGCGCCAGCCACACGCGATCCCGCCGCACGAACGCCATCACCACGGCGCAACCCGCCACAACCTTCATTGGAACCGTGAACAGGTCGAAGAAGCGGTCGAACACGCCGGTGAACTTGTCGCCATGGATGATGTTGTGGGAGTTCAGCGCTAGATCTCCGGCTCGGAACCAGCTCTTGGACGTCAGGGCCGGGATCACGAACCACAGCAGCGGGATCAGGCACAGCCCGATCACGCTCTGCACGCGCATGTCCGGCACCCCACGCCACATCCACACGGCGTAGAAAAATGTGAACACCCACGCCTCGGGACGCCCGAGCGAGGCCAGGAACAGCAACGCGAACGCGATCCGCGGACGGCCGGAGAGGTGGGAGTCGATCGCCGCGAGGCACAGCGAGATCACCATCGGATCGGAATTCGCGATCAGCAGCAGCTGCCAGTAGCCGTCGATCGCGAGTACACCGAGACCGGCGAACACCGCGCCGACGATCGGGGCGTAGTTCCGACCGGGCGCCGCCCCGGTCAGCCGATAGGCGATCCGGCCGGCGAAGAACGCGCCACTCAGCGACACCGCAACCGAGGTGACCATCCACAGCCACGGCTGCTCCCGTCCGGCCAGTGCATACGGCAGCGTGAACATATAGGTCAGTGGCTTCCATGACGGGGCGCCGTTGGTGTCGAGGTTCCAGTGCAGCGTCTGGCGGCCCCAGACGAGCCAGCCGTAGGCGTCGAACTCGGGACGCATCCCAGTGATCGCCACGAAGGCGACCGAGAGCAGCACGAGCCCGACCGCGACCGTCCATCCGGGGTGGCGAATGGCGGGCGCCGCCAGCGGGCGCCACGAACTGGCCGTGTCCGTCGTCACCCGGGCGGGTTCAGCGATCGGCGGCGTCGAGCCAGCGATTCAGGGCACGGTGGCCGACAAGCGTGACTTCGCCGTCGATCGAAATCCAGTCACGAACGAGCAGCTCCCGAAACAGTCCCAGCGCATCGCTGGGGCCGGTACCCTCGCCCCGGGCCGCGAGCGTCTCGCTGCCCGGCTCGACGATCCACCGACCGGACTCGAGCGCGGCCAGCGCGAGGCCCTGCTCCTCGGTCGGTTGATCGAGCGCGCTCGGACCGGCTCGGCGAAGCGGGTCCTCGTGCGCGGCGTCGTCCGACGGAGCGGTTGGCGGCTTGGGCGTGGGCACGGGCGGCGTCCAACTGCCGCGTGCGACCACGTCCTCCCCGAGATTCTCCGCACGCTCCCGCAGCCAGCTACCGGCGCTCTCGACCCACTCCCTGGCCCGGTCCGGGTCCAGACCCATCGCGGATGCAAACTCGTCAACATCCACCTGCCCTACGACACGTTCGACGGAGCGCCCGACCTCCTCAGCGATCGAGCGGACCATCTCCTCAAAGCTCTCTTCCTCAGACATACCTGAATGATCGCACGCCTGAGCGTTAATCGGGTCAGAAACCGCGGGCGGAGAACTGATTGCCGATCGTGACGATCTTCGTCGCGTCGGTCTTGAGCGCGGCGAGGGCCGCCAATCCGTCCGAGCGAGCCTTGTTCAGTTCCGCAGTCCGCAGCTTCTGCATGTCGACCTGGATCGCCGCCAGGTCGACCACCGCCTGCTTGTGGAGGTCGGCGATCGCGGCGGGTGGGTTGACAGCCGCCATCCGGTCGTGGGCGAGCTTGACGTCGGCGATCGCCAGCGCGAGCTTCTGCGGGTTCGCGATCCCGCCGTTGGAGAGCGCCGTGCGCAGCGCCGGCGCAACCTGGTTGTTGAGCAGCGGACCGAGCTGCTGCTCATACGCGCCCTTGGACAGCGGCTTCGGACCGCTCGAGCTGCTGGAAGAGCTTCCGCAGCCGGCCGCGCCCACGACCACGGCCGCCATAGCCAGCAAGGCTCCTGCTCGGTGCTTGATCACTTGAATTCCTCCCGATCGTCGGGCTCGTGTTGGTGAAACTCTGAGGTTTCCTGCACCGACACAGCGTCGACGTCGCTGAGAGACTCATGGCCAGTCAGGTCCTCGTCGGCCTGCCCCTCGGGCAGAACCTCCCCACCGACGGGCTGGGCGGCAACCGGCTCCGGCACCGCACCCGCACGCGGCGAAGCGGAGGTTACTCGGTCGGACTCGGGCGGGAAACGCTCGAGCGCATCCTCGGCCAGCGAGAACAACGATGTCGCCACCTGCTTTACGTCCTCCAGCAGGCGGCCGCGTTCGGTCCAGACCGCCTCGGTCTCGCCATCGAGCTGGCGCAGCTGGTTCTTGGCATCCTCGGTCATCGCCACCGCATTCGAAGCCGCCGCGGCGATGCACTGATCGGCCTCGGCGTGCGCGCGCCGGGTCGTCTCGGTGGCCTGCTCGTGGGCGACGCGCAGAATCGCGGCAGTCTGCTCGCCGAAACGCTCAATCTCGGCCGCCACGGCAGCTGAGGAGTCGTGGCCGGCCCGAAGCTCCTCAATCTCCCCCTCCAGCGCCGCGATGTAGTCGTCCACGGCGTCGCGGTCATACCCACGGCGCACCACAGGGAACCTCGGTGACAGCAGGTCCCAGGGCGGAGCGCTGTCGCGGGCCAGCAGGGCCACACCGGTTGTATCGGAATCGTTCATCGATTCACTCCTTCATGCGTGTTCCAAGCATGAAGGCCTTTCGGCAAACCGGCGGCCATCCCTCGCGTGCCGCGGTCCTGCAACGGGGCTGTCAGCCCGAGGGAGCTGTCAGCCCTCGGCGTGCTTCTTGAGCTCACCGGCTCTGGCGCCGGCGAGCATGTCCTGGAGCATGCCGACGAGCGGGCCGCGGATGACCATCCCCAGCATCCGGCCGAGCTCGGCCTCGATCGCGTAGGTGGCCCGGGTCCGGTCGCCGCCGAGATCCTCCAGCGTCCAGCTTCCCTCCACCGACTTGAGCTCGCCCTTTTCCTGGTTCCACGTCAGCTTGGTCGGGCCCCCGTAGGCGAACCGGATCGTCGACTTGATCGTCCTCACCTTGGCGTCGGTGTCGGCCTCGCAGAGCGTGGCCCGGCCCTCGCCGTCGCGCTCGATCGCCCGCATCGCCTTCAGACCGCCCTGCCACTCTGGCGCGCTCTCGACGTCCTCGACCAGCTCCCACACGTGCGCGATCGGAGCGTCGATCTCAGCTGTCGAGTTTCCCGTCAGTGCGGCCATCTCAGCTCACCTCCAGCTCGAAATCCTCATGATCAGCCGACCCTAGCGCGTGGGACCACACCGAGCCCAAGTCGAGACCGAAGACGACGCCGACACCGGCTAGGGTTGTGGTCCGGCGTTCAGGGGTGCGCGACGCCGCCCACCATTTACCGAGGAGGTTGCATTGACCAGGACACTCTGCACTTTGATGGCCGTTGCCGGGACGATCGCGATCGCCGGTTGCGGCAGCAGCAGCTCGTCGTCGAGTTCGAGCAGTGCGCCGGCGGCCAGCTCCACCAGCACCGCTGCGGCGAGCTCGAGCGCACCGGCTGGCACCTCCTCCGCGTCTGGCGGAACGGTGAACCCGAACCTGGCCCAGGCCGTGGCTGCGTGTAAGGCGGCGATCGCGTCGCAGTCGACGATCCCGAGCTCGTTCAAGTCCAAGCTCGACCACATCTGCGACGTGGCCGGCACCGGCAACCAGGCGGCGATCAAGCAGGCAACGCATCAGGTGTGCATCGAGATCATCAAGACGAAGGTCCCGGCGGCAGAGCAGCAGGCTGCCGAGGCCAGCTGCCCGGCCGCTTAGTACCTGATCCAACAGCGTCCAGCCCGATGGCTGCCGTCGGGCGTTACGTGAAGATGACCGCGCGCGAGGGCCAGGGGAAGGCCCTCGCGGCGGCGATGGTCCTCGGTCGCTTGACATGCCTAAGCTAATTAGGTATCTTCCTACTTGTCCTAGCTATAAGCCGATAGGGAGAACCATGCGCCGCTCAACCGTCACCGACAACCTCACCCTTCTCAACAAGTTCCACTTCGTGAACGCCTACCTCGTCCGCGAGGACGACGGATACACGCTCGTCGACACGATGATGTCCGCGGCCGACGACGTGATCGCAGCCGCCCAGCAGTCCGGGATCGAGATCCGCCGGATTGCGCTGACGCACGGCCACAGCGACCACGCCGGATCGCTCGACGGACTCAAGGACAAGCTCGGAGACTCCGTCGAGGTGCTGATCCCGGAGCTCGATGCCAGGATCCTCGAGGGCGAGACGGTCGTCGAGGGCAAGCTCGCCGGCTCATGGCCCAAGGTCAAGACGCGAGCCGACTCGCGTCTGAAGAGCGGCGACAGGGTCGGCAGCCTTGAGGTCGTGGCGAGTCCAGGCCACACGCCCGGCCACGTCGCCTTCCTCGACACGCGCGACAGGACCCTGATCGCCGGCGACGTCTACACGACGATCGGGAAGCCCAGCGTGACCAGCCACTACTACCTTCGTTTCCCACTCGCGACGATGGGCACGTGGAACCGGGCCACCGACCTCGAATCGGCGCGGGCCCTCCGTGCGCTCGATCCCTCGATTCTGGTCGTGGGTCACGGTGCTCCGGTCCGCAGCCCCGGCGCGGCGATGGACCAGGCGATCGCGCGCGCCGAGCAGGCCGCGCGCTGATGCCCCGAGCCGGGCTCGATTCCGAGGCGGTGGTCGCGGCAGCGTCGGAGATGGCCGACCGGGACGGCCTCCCGGCGCTGTCCCTGGCTCGGTTGGCCGGAGAGCTGGGCATCCGATCGCCCTCGCTGTACGCGCACGTCGGCGGGCTCGAGGACCTGCGCCGGCGGATCGCCATTCGCGGCGCAAGGGAGCTGACCGCGGACCTTCAGGGCGCCGCCGCCGGCGTCGCCGGTCGCGACGCCCTCGCGGCGGTGGCCACCGCCTACCGCGGCTTCGCCGTCGCTCACCCCGGCATGTACGCCGCGCTTCAGCCGGCGGGCGACTCCGGACGACGCGTTCGTGGCGCTCGTTGAACGTCATCGTCGCGGTGCTGCGCGGCTACGGGCTCGAGGGCGACGACGCCCTTCACGGCGTGCGAATCGTGCGCGCGACGCTGCACGGGTTCGTCACGCTCGAGCTCGAGGGGGGATTCGGACTTCCGCTCAGTCTCGACACCACGTTCGATCGGCTCGTCGCCGCGCTCGACCGCGGGCTGCGAGCGACTCCGTAACGTTTGCCGCCGTGACGCGCGCTTTCGTCAAGGTCCATCACTCGGCCGGCGAGGACGAGGTGGCGGTGGAGGAGCCGCTCGAGATTCGCGTGGACGGCCAGCCGCTGGCGGTCACTATGCGCACGCCCGGCCACGACGAGGAGCTGGCGCTCGGCTTTCTCTACACCGAGGGCCTGATCGATGGTCCGAGGACCGCGCGACTGACGGCTGACTTTGCGGCCAATACGATCGACGTCGACGGTCCGCTCACGCGCGACCCGGGCCGCCGGCGCTTCTACACCACCTCGTCGTGCGGCGTGTGCGGGAAGGGAGCGCTCGAGGAGGTGGCCGTTGACAGCGCTCCGCTACCCGCAGGGCCGACGATCTCCTCCACGCTCGCCGCAGGCCTCCCCTCCCGGCTCGAGCAGCCCGGGTTCGCGCGCACGGGCGGTCTGCACGCAACCGGGCTGTTCACACGTGAGGGGGAGCTGCTGTGGGCGCGCGAGGATGTCGGGCGCCACAACGCGATGGACAAGGTGATCGGTCACGCGCTGATGAGCGACGGCGTGCCGCTCGGCGAGCGCCTGCTGTGCGTCAGCGGCCGGCTGTCCTTCGAGCTCGTGCAGAAGGCTGCCGTGGCAGGCGCTCCGATCCTGATCGGCGTCGGCGCGCCGAGCTCGCTCGCGGTCGAGCTGGCCGAGGACCGCGGCATGACGTTGTGCGGGTTTGCCCGCGGGTCGACCGTCAACATCTACACGCACCTCGAACGGATCGGCTGAGACTCAGGCCGCCACTGCGCTGACGAGCGCTTCGAGCTCGTCCTCGGAAGACCACGCGCCCGCGGACGCGCGAACGAGTCCGGCATCCGGGATGCTGCGAACCACGAAGCCCTCGTCGGCGAGTCGCGCCACCTCGGTGTCGGGCTCGTCCGACTTCCACGAGACCAGCGTCGAGCGGTCGCGCGGCGCGACGTCGATGCCGCGCTCACTGAGCTGCGCGGCCAGCGACGCGGCCAGCGACGCCGCGCGTTCGTGAACCCAGTCCCAGCCCGCCTCGGCGAACACCTGGAGCGAGGCCAGCGCCCAGGCGCTTCTCATCCCGCCGGGGAAGCCATGATCGAGCCTCGCCGTCCCTTCGGCTGGCTCGAACTCGAGCGGCTTGTGCGGGTCGGCGAGCGATCCGTAGCCGGGCCATGGCACGAGCAGGTCGTCGAGGCGCTCCGGCTTGACATAGAGACAGCCGCTTCCCTCGGGTCCGCACAGCCACTTCTGGCCGGAGGCGGCGTAGAAGTCGCAGCCGAGCGCGCGGACGTCGACGGGTACCGCGCCGATCGCCTGAGCGGCATCGAGCAGGATCGGGATCCCCGTGTCGCGCAGCGCTTTGACGTCCATCATCCGGCCGCCGACCCAGGACACGTGGGAGCAGGCGATCAGCCGGGTCGACGGCCTCACCTCGCCCGGGAGCGCCGCGAACGGAACCACGCGTATCTTCACCCCATGGCGAACCTTGGCGCGGCCGAGGGGCGCGAGGAGACCCGGATGCTCCTCGTCGCTGGTCAGGATCTCATCGCCGGGACGCAGGTCGAGCCCCGAGATGACGGTGTTGACCCCGTCGGTGGTGGAGCCAGTCAGCGCCACCTCGGTCGCGTCGCATCCGAGCACCGATGCGTAGCCGCCGCGGAGATCGCCCGCCAGCCCCATCAGGGCGTCGAAGTACGGGCGGCCGCAGCGCCCCCGGCCCGCCTCGAGCTCGATCCGGTCGCGGACGACGCTCACGGCTCGACTCGGGAGTGGCCCCTCGGTACCCGCGTTCAGATAGGAGAGACGCTCGAGGACCGGGAACTGAGCTCGAAAGGCGGCGGGGTCGGTCATCGAACTCCGAGCCTACCGTGCGTGGGCGCTCGCCTATCCGACCGGCAGGCCAACCCGGCGGCACACGCGCGCGACGTCGGCGGCCGGCGCACCGTTGATCCCTCCCGGGTGCCCAACCGAGGCACACAGGCTACGGGCCTCGGCGCCACACCGGTACAGCTCCTCGCCACCGATCGGACCCGAGATCGTCACGTCGACGCAACCGTGACCGGTGGTGTGACCGGAGCTGCCGATCGAGATTACGACCACGACCAGGACGGCGAGCACGGCGGTGATCACCGAGGCGATCATCCATCGCTCGCGCGTGCCAATGCGGCGCGGCGCGAGGACCGTCTTTGCGTGTCCCGGCGGCAGGATCAGCACGCGCGCGAGTCTAGAAGGCGCGGAGCGGTCCCGGGGGGCGCTGACCCGAGACCGCCCGCACACATCCAGGCGCTAGAACCCGCCGATGCCGTTCGGCGTGCCGAGGCCCGTCGGCCCGTCGTACCCGGCTCCCGCGGTGCACAGGTAGGTCGGCGAGCAGGTGCCATTCGATCCGCTGCTCACGTCGAACAGCGAGCCGGCATGCCCGTACGGCCAGTTCCCGTAGGTGATCGCCGACGTGTTGCCGGCGAGCGCATACACCGAGGCAACCAGCGGCGAGGCGAGGCTGGTTCCGCCGACCTGTGCCCATCCGTCGAGTCCCTGCACGGCGCCGAGCCCGATCAGAAAGTCGCATAGGCCGCTCGACCCGCAGCTGTTGTAGGTGTCGTAAACGCCGAGCCCGGAGTTCGGGTCCGCGTCGGCGGAGACGTCGGCCACCGTCCGCTTGGCGCAGCCGGCGTCGGTCTGCCACGCGGGCTTGGGCTCGTATGCCGAGCACCCGCTCCCCGCGCCCGACCACGCGGTCTCGCTCCAGCCGCGCGCGTTCCCGGCGGTGCTGAGCGTCGTCCCGCCCACACCGGTCACGTATTGCGACGAGGCGGGCCAGCTGACGCCATACCCCGAGTCACCCGAGCTCGCCGTGATCGCGATCCCGGGATGCTTGAAGTTGGCGTCGTCGGACAGCTGGCTGGAGGCCTCAGCACCACCGTAGCTGTTCGAGATCGCGACGACGCCCGGTGAGGCCGCGGCCGCGTTCTCCGCCTTGTCGAGGTCGGGCGTGTTCGCCGAACTGGCCTCGACCAGGAGGATGTGGCAGTCGGGGCACGCCGAGGACACGGCGTCGAGGTCCAGGCTGATCTCCTCCGACCACCCGTAGTCCCCCGACGGCAGCGGGCTTGCGGCACCGTTCTCGTTGATCTTCTTGAAGCACCCATTGGCCGTCGTGCAGGCCGACAGGCCGTAGGTCTTGCGGAACGTGGTGAGATCCGACGCGGCATTCGGGTCGTCGAAGGCATCGACGATCGCGACCGTACGGCCGCCCGACGCCAGACCCGCCAGCTTGTAGGCCGACTGGATCTGCGACGGACCGAGGCCGACGGGACCGGCCATGATCTGCGGTCCCTGACCGCGGCCGTGGGCGACGGCCTTGGCGAAGCACCGCAACGGACCGCCGACGCGGACGTGCGCGGCGGACAACAGCTTTCCGGCCAGGCCGTGGTTGGCCGGATTGGCGCAACCGAAATCAACCAGAGGCGCGCGCGGCAGCAATCGGAGACCCGATGCAGACGCGCTCGCCGGGACCAGAGCAAGGGCACACAGACTGAGAGCAACCGCGGCTGCGAGGGCGGTACGACGGGGTGACCGCGCAGCATTCGCTGGCTCCATGATTTCTACCTCCCGCGGCGGAATCGATGGGCGAGGCCGGGAGCATAGAACAGCCGGGCGCCACGGCGCGCCGATATGCGCGCGTCACTTGGATGCCCGCTCGGTATCCCTCTCCTGCTCTGGCTCCTCGGCGATCTCCTGATCGCGCTGCTCCAGCTCGCGCTTGAGCACCTTGCCGGTCGAATTGCGCGGGAGTTCGTCGACGAACACGATCTCGCGGGGGACCTTGTAGTTGGCGAGGTTGTCCTTGACGTAGCCCTTGACCTCGCCCTCGCTGAGCTCAGAATCGCCCCGCAGAACGACGAACGCCTTCAACCGCTGCCCGAACTTCTCGTCGACCACGCCGATCGCCGCCGCCTCCTCGATCTTCTCGTGGCCCGACAGCAGCTCCTCCACCTCGGCCGGGAACACGTTCTCGCCGCCCGAGACGATCATCTCGTCGTCGCGGCCATCGATGAACAGGCGGCCCTCCTCGTCGAAATGGCCGACGTCGCCCGAGGACATCAGTCCGCCGACCTCGTCCTTGGTGCCACCGCCGGTGTAGCCCTCGAACTGCGAGAGGTTGCCGACGAAGATCCGACCGGTCTCGCCCCTGGGGACCTCGTTGCCGTCCTCGTCGAGGAGCTTGATCACCGAGCCACGGACGACCTTGCCGACTGATCCGGCATCGTCGTGGAGATCCTCCGGCGTGGCAATCGTCGCGTACGCGACCTCGGTCGACCCGTACAGGTTGTAGACGACGGGGCCAAACAACTTGAGTGCCTGCTTGGCCAACTCGGCGCCGAGTGCGGACCCGCTGACGAAGATGATCCGCAGCGCGGAGAGGTCGCGGCGGCCGATCTCCTCCTCGCCGAGATCGACGAGACGGCGAAGCATCACCGGCACGACGACCATCGCCGTCACGCCGTGCTCCTCGAGGCTCTCGAGCGTCGCCTCGGGATCGAAGCGGCGACGAACCACGAGCGTCGACCCGAGCCCTATCCCCACCACCGCCTGCATGAAACCCAGCGCGTGGAACATCGGCACACATAGCTCCGTGGTCTCTCCCGCGCGAAATGGAACCCGGCTGAGAAGCCCCCCGATCAGCGCGAGCGAGCGCGGCTCGCTGCGCGGCGCGCCCTTCGGAGTGCCCGTGGTCCCGCTGGTCAGGATCGTGATCCGCGGCGTGGTGCCGGGCTTCGGCGGGGCCTTCGGCTCGCCCGCATCGATCAGCGACTCAATCGTGTCCCCGCCGCCCCGGTCCGACTCGGTCCAGGCCCGCCAACGTCCGCGCGGCAACTCCACGTCTCCGAGCATGTCTGCGTACTCATCGTCATAGACGAGCAGGTCGGTCCCCTCCCGGCCCGCCACCTCGCGGATCTGAGGACCGGCGAACGACGTGTTGAGCAGGATGATCCGGGATCCGCACTTGGCGGCGGCGAACACGGCGTCGATGAAACCGCGGTGGTTGCGGGTGAGGATGGCCACGCCCTCGCCAGGCTCGAGCCCGCGCTCGCGCCATGCGTTGGCGAGCGCGTTTGAGCGCTCGTCGAGCTCCTTGTAGGTCAGCTCCCCAAGCTCGTCGATCAGGGCGACGCGGTTGCCGTGGCGGATCGCGCCGGCCGAGATCGCGCCGCCGAGCATCCCGAAGCGCTCGAACGCCACCAGCAGCTGCGCGAGGCGGTGCGGTAGTTCGGGTCCCACCATGCCGCTGCGCACGCACAGTGCGGCGAAGTACGCCTCGTCGCCGAACCGCTCGACGAGCCTGCCTGCGTCCGAGATGATCGCTTTCAGGTCGAGGTCTACGATCGTGGTCCTCCCTCGTTCGAAGTCACCTGTCCGGTCGATACTTCCCTCGGATGGGGACACCCTATGCCATCTGTGTCGGACACGGTTTGATTGCCGGCGGGTGGGTAGGACTTAGGTGATGGCGACTGAGCTGATCACGTTGCCGATCCGTGTGGGAGTCCGTGCGGCGACGCTTGCGTTACGCGGTGGGGAGGAGCTCGCCGCTCGCGCACTTGCGCTGGCCTCGACGCTCGCCGGCGGCTCCGAGCGGGAGCCCGAGCCGGTTGCGCCTGCGCCGCCGTCGGCACCGGTTGCCGACGCGGGCGCTCCGCTTCCCGACCGGGGGCCTCCGCTCGACCTCGACGCGCCACCCCTGTCGGTGCCGGCCCACGTCTCCGAGGACCCCGCACTCGCAGCGGAGCTCGCCGAACCGGGCGCCGAGGACGGCGCTGGCGCCGAGGTCCGCCTGGCCGAGCCCTGGCCCGGCTACCGCGAGTTCGGCGCCAGGGACATCGTCGAGCGGATGGCCGTCTCAGACGCCGCGGAGCTCGCCGCCATCCAGCTCTTCGAAAGCGCCCATCGACGGCGTCCAACCGTGCTGTCGGCAGTGCACAGAGCGCTCGAGCTCACCACGCGCGGCAGCTGACAACCCGAAACCAGAAAGGAAGGAGCCGATGCCCGGTACCAAGCCCCTGAACGAACGTGACACGAAGCTCGTGCAATGGCTGTCCGAGGCCCACACCAAGGAGGCCGAACTCGAGGCGAGCCTGACAGCGCATATCGCCCTGACCCAGAAGCAGAGCTACAAGAAGCGGCTTCGTCAGCACCTCACCGAGACGCGCGAGCACAAGCGCTCGGTCGCAGCCCGGATCAGAAAGCTCGGTGGCCAGCCCTCGGCCGGCCCCAATCTGCCCGGCGTTCCGAATGCGGTCGGCGAGGTTGCCGGCAAGGCCGTCGCTGCGGTCAAGGGGCAGGTCGGGACCGCCCGCGCGGCGATCACCACCCAGGCCGAGACGCATCTACGCAACGTCCAGGAGGAGCTCCGCGAGGAGCACGTCGAGATCGCGCTGTACGCGCGGATCGACACCTTCGCCACCGAGGTCGGCGACCGCGACACGGCCCAGCTGGCCAAAGGCATCCGCCGCGATGAGGAGCGGATGGCCAAGTACCTTGACGCCGAGCTCGCCCGGCTCGTCAAGGACGTGGTACGGGCCGAGGTTCCGCGCGACCAGCGCGCCGCGGCGAAAAGGAAGCGCTCGTCGAGCCGCCGGAGCCGCTCGGGCTCGGGGACGCGCTCGCGCGGGACTCGCTCGAGCTCGAGCCCCCGGCCGCGCTCGCGCGCCGGCGCTTCGTCGTAGTCCGAGCCGCCTACTCGGTCTCGGCCAGGCGCCGCAGCGCCCTGCGCCTGGCCGGATCGAGCGTCCCGAGGCTCTTGGCGAAGTGGGCGAGCGCCACGTCGCCGAACTCGTCGACGAGCTCGCGGACGTCGGCCTCGGCCCGCCTGCCCTGGTATTGCTCGCGGGTGAGGCGGGGGACGTAGCTGTCGTGGCGGCCCGCGCGGGTCCGGGACAGCAGCCCCTTCTCGTCGAGGCGTCTCATCACGGTCATGTACGTCGTGTAGGCGCGCGGCTGCTTCGCGTGCCGGTTGAGCGCCTCCATCACGAGCTTTACGGTCGTCTCACCCTGGCGCCATACCTCGTCCATCACCTCGGCCTCCAGCTCGTGTAGGTGGGGCGGTGCGGGCTGGGTTTTAGATTTGCGCGGGGTCGGCATCGCGTCGCTATTGGCGAGCCCGCCGGAGGGCGAGATAGCAGGCAATAACGGACAGAACGGCCGGAATCCCCGCCAGCATCACCACGCACGGCCGGCTGGAGAGGAAGGGCGGTGCGAGCGTGGCCGACCCGCGGGCGACGTGTCCGGCCAGCCCGGCCACAGCGACGAGCAGCCCTATCGCGGCGGCGGTCACCGCAGACAGGAACAGTGGGAAGCGCCATCGAATCGATTCGCCGAGCAGGTGGTCAACGCGCTCGGGATCGACCCCGACGGCCGTGTCGGGGTATCCATGCTCGGCGAACGCCAGCATCGCCCTGGCCAGAGCAGACCGGCTCGAGCCCGCCTGGCCCGCGGCTCGCTCGTCGGCCCCGAGCTCGGCCAGCGCGTGCTGCCGGCTCAGCAGGCGGTTGAGCGTGGGTAGGAAGAAGAGCGCGGCCGACATGACCCTGCCGGCGGCGAAGCGCAGCGGGTCGCGCCGGCGCACGTGTTCCCGCTCGTGCATCAGCACCGCGGCCAGGGCGGGAGGATCGAGGATCGTGAGCGCCCCGGTCGTCACGTACACGCGCGGTCTGAGCAGGCCGGCGCAGAAGGCCCGCGGCTCTTCGTCCTCGACTACGAGGGCCCCGTCGAGCGTCTCGGTCGCGATCGCCCGCAGCCGTCGGGACAGCCGGATCGATCCCACCATCTCGCCGCCGGCTGCGAGCACCGCGGTCACGGTCACCGCGAGCCCGAGCAGCGCGAGGACGAGCACGACGATCGCGCCGCCGTTGGCCACCGGATAGGTGAGCTGCGCCCCCAGAACCGATATGTGGTGAGAGCTCGCTCGGGGAGTGACCCGCCAGGACTCGATCAGACGGACGATCACAAACAGCGCGGAGGCGAGGCCTAGACCACCCAGGACAAGCCCGGCCAGGGACACGCGCGCGGCCGCGCGGGCCGCCGGTCCGCGGGCCGTGCGGTCCTCTTCGGCGCCGCGGGCGGGCCTGGTCAGACGGGGTCGCGTGCCGAGGATGGCGCTCACTGCTACGCAGGATCGTAGCTGATGCTAATTACTACAGTACGTAGTATGATGCTGCGTAGCAGATGAAACGGCCTCGGAATCCACCTCCAACGACTGCGCAGCGGAATCTGCCCGGCAGCTTCGACGGCGAGACGGTAAGCCGCCGCCGCTTCATGAGCGGAACGCGTGTACGGAGCGGGCGCCGTGGCCGGCGCCGCGATGGCGCTCCCGGCGCTCGGTTTCGCCCTTGGCCCGGTGTTCGACCGGACGGCCGCGACCTGGCAGGAGATCGGTCCGCTCTCGCGGTTCAGCGATTCCACCTACACGCCGATCGTGATCACGATCGAGCCGGGGCTGGGCGCTGCGGGCAGCTCGCTCGCGTACGTCCGCCGACACAGCCTCGACATCGACGGGCCGCTCAAGGACGACTATGACCGGGTGGTGGCGATCTCCTCCCGCTGCGCCCACGTCGGGTGTCCGGTTCGCTTCGTGGCCGCGGCCTCCTCGTTTGTCTGTCCGTGCCACGGAGGCGTCTACAACTTCCGCGGCATCCGCGTTGGCGGACCGCCGCCGCGCCCGCTCGACCGCTTCTACACCTGGATCCGTGGTGATCAGGTGCTGCTCGGTCCGCGCTATAGCGTGAACTCGGAGCTCCAGAGGTTCGCGGCACGGGACCCCGGCGAGCCGATCGACGGCATCGGGCAGTTCCTCTACCCCGCGCGCCTCTCCACCGCACCGGCACCTCCAGGAGCGCGCTCGTAGCCGAGCGGCGCCGTTAGGGTGCGTTCGTGGCGCGCACGAACTGGGCCGGCAACTACACATATTCAGCGAGGTCCATCCACCTGCCGACCAGCGTCGCGGAGGCGCAGGAGATCATCGCCGGCGCGGAGCGGATCCACGTCCTCGGCTCGGGCCACTCGTTCACGGCGATCGCCGACTCCGCGGAGCTCGTGAGCCTGGCCGGCCTTCCCGTGCAATGCGAAGTCGATCCCCGCGCGGGCAGCGTCCGCGTGAGCGGGAGCCTTCGCTACGGCGAGCTGGCCGAGCGACTGGGCGCCAGCGGCCAGGCCCTGGCCAACCTCGCCTCGCTTCCGCACATCTCGGTCGCGGGCGCGATCGCCACCGCCACGCACGGCTCCGGCGAGACCAACGGCAACCTCGCCACGGCGGTCTCGGCGCTCGAGCTGATCGCCTCCGATGGCGAGATCGTGAACGCCGAGCGCGGCGACCCGGAATTCGACGGGATCATCGTCGGTCTCGGTGCCGTCGGGGCCGTGCTCGCCTTGACGCTCGACGTGGAGCCCGAGTACGCGATCAGCCAGCTCGTGTACGAGGACATGGGCTGGGACCCGCTGTTCGAGCACTTCGACGAGATCATGGCCTCCGGCTACAGCGTGAGCGTGTTCACGCTGTGGGAGGACCCCATTCACCAGGTGTGGGTCAAGCGCCGCGCTCCGGCCCCGGAGCCGCCACCCACCCTGTTCGGCGCCCGCGCGGCGAGCGAGCACCGCCATCCGATTCCGGGGCTCGATCCGGAGAACGCGACGCCCCAGCTCGGTCGGCCCGGACCGTGGTCTGACCGCCTGCCCCACTTCCGCATGGGCTTCACGCCGAGCAGCGGCGAGGAGATCCAATCGGAGTACCTCGTCCCGCGCGGCGGCGCGGTGGCGGCGATCGCTGCCGTCCGCGAGCTGGGCGGGATGATCCGGCCGCTGCTCCAGGTCTCCGAGATCAGCGCGATCGCCGCCGACTCGCTGTGGATGAGCCCACAGTACGAAGCGGACACGATCGGGATCCACTTCACCTGGAAGAGAGACCAGACCGAGGTTGAACGGGTGCTCGGCCACGTGGAAGCGGCGCTCCGCCCGTTCGGTGCACGGCCGCACTGGGGCAAGCTGTTCCTGGCCGACGCGCAGGAGGTCGGTTCGCTGTATGCGCGCGTGGACGACTTCCGGCGACTGCGGGAGCGGCTCGACCCCCGCGACGCGTTCCGCAACGCATGGCTCGACCGGCACGTCCTCGGCCCGGAGCCCTGAAACCGGGCTTGAGAGACTGGCCGCGGGTCGGTCGGGAATACTCCCTTGGATGTCCGCCCTGAGCTCCGCGCCCCGCTGACGTGGCGGCGAGGGACGCCGCAGCGCGCGCGGGGACCCTGACGGTCCGCGCCACCCGATGGACGGCCCATCGGGTGCGGGGCGAGGTCGTCAAGCGCGTCGGAGGGCCCGCCCGGGCGCGTGTGATCACGCTGTTCGGCGCCGTGCTGGCGCTCAACGGCGCCGACAACGCGACGGTGGGAGCGGTGGCGCCTCAGCTCGAGCGGGCGCTGCACATCGGGAACACGAAGATCGGCCTGCTGACCTCGGTTTCGCTGCTGATCGGCGCGATCTTCACGATCCCGGTCGGACTCTTCGTCGACCGTTACAAGCGGATCCCGATCCTGTCGCTGAGCATCCTGCTCTGGAGCGTCGCGTCGATCGCCAGCGCGTTCGCATCCAACTACTCAAACCTGCTCTTCTCGCGCGTCATGCTCGGCGCCGTCACGGCCACCGCGGGGCCCGCAATCGCTTCGCTCACAGGCGACTACTTCCCGGCGCGCGAGCGGGGTCGCGTGTACGCCTACATCCTCGGAGGCGAGATCGCCGGCACGGCTTTCGGGTTCATCATCAGCGGGACCATGGCCAGTCTGATCAGCTGGCGCGCGGCCTTCCTACTGCTCGGAATCCCGGGCTTCTTCCTCGCCCGCGAGCTCTACCGGACCGTGCCCGAGCCGCTGCGCGGAGGGCAGAGCCGGCTCGCGCCGGGCGTCGTCGACCTCAAGCTCGCGGTCGCCGCGGGAGCGGCCGAACCGTCGGCCGAGAACGAGGAGGACGAGGAGGATGTCGACGAGCTGGCCCACGAGGCCGTTCGCCGGCTGGGTGTCGAGCCCGACCCGGAGCTCGTGCTCAAGGAGGACCCGCGCAAGCTGGAGATCGTTGCGGCCGTGAAGTACATCCTTTCGATCCCCACGAACATGCTGATGATCATCAGCTCGTCTCTGGGGTACTTCTTCTTCTCCGGCCTGTCGACGTTCGCGCTCCTGTTCGTCCGTGGCCATTACCACGCGAGCCAGGCCGAGGCCGAGCTGGTGCTGGCGCTGCTGGTCGGCGGTGCGATGATCGGCACGCTGGTCAGCGGCCGCGTCACTGACGCACTTCTGCGCCGAGGCTTCCTCGAGGTCCGCGTCTGGGTCCCGGCGGTCTGCTACATCGGCGCCGCCGCGCTGCTGCTACCGGGGTTCCTCAGTAGCCACCTGACGCCGGCGGTGTGGTTCGACGTCGCGGGGGCATCGCTGCTCTCGGCCGCCAACCCGCCGCTCGATGCCGCCCGCCTGGACATCATGCCCGCCGGCCTCTGGGGCCGAGCCGAGAGCACCCGGACCGTCGTGCGCTCACTGGCGCAGGCGCTCGCACCGCTCGTGTTCGGCGGGCTCGCCGATTTGATCGCCGGAATCGCGCCGAAGCAGGCGCCGATCGGCACTCACCCCGGCGTGATCTCCCCCGGCGCGGCCCGCGGCCTCGAGATTGCCTTCGTGCTGCTGCTCGGGACGCTGGCCGCGGCCGGGGTGTTCCTGCTTCGCGCCCGCCACACCTACCCGCGCGACGTGGCCACGGCCGCTGCGTCACGTCAGGGCTCGCCCGAGGACGACCGGCGCGCGGCTGATGCGGACGACGCCGACGGTTCAGGTGATACTTCCGGGCCCCACGTCGACCAACCGGAGCCCGGCCAAGGCCAACTGTTCTAGCGTCAAGGCACCTCAGCGATGGACCGGCGCGGCAACCTCGATCTGCTGCGCGACGTGAACATCGCTGCCGACCACGTCGCAGCGGGCGTCGACGTCCCACCAGATCGACGCCCCACCGCTGCTGAACGTCGGCGGGGCGTCGGCCGGCAGTGCCACGGAGAAGCTGTACGAGGCGGGCGCCGCGAGCGAGCCCGTGGCGAGCGGAGAGCTGGCCGTGCTGAAGCTGATCCCCTTGTAGGAAAGCGTGCTGTCGTGACAGCGCAGCAGCACCTCGAGCGTTCGCACCCGTCCGCTCTCGGTCACATCGACGCGACCCGCGACCTGGTCTCCGGGCGAGAACTGGGCAGACGCGAGCGTCAACGTGACCTTCGGGGGTGCGAGTCCCGGCACGCTGCTGCGCGCCGCCTTCTGGAGCCCGAGAACGAGGAGGAACACGGGCACGATGCCACCGATCACGGTGAGGAACACGCCGCCGATGATCGCGCCGGTGTTGTGGTCGCTGATCCCCTTGACGAGGAGATAGATCCCGAGGCCAAGCAGAAATGCCAGCACCACGATCCCGATGCCGAGATTGAAGTAATCGCCAGCGGTGTGCTTGCGCTTCACGGCCGCACCCAGATCCAGAAGTCGTGCTCGGGGTCCACGGCGTGGTGCCGGGGCCGTCGTGCGCTGACGCGATAAGCCCAGGACACGGTCGCGCCCTCATAGGAGAAGGGGCCATCGGGCGGGACCGTGAACTCGAAGTTCTGAGAAGACATTCCGCTCGGAACGTCGTGCCAGTCGGCGACCACGTCGGTGCGCTCGATGACACGGCTGCTGCTCGTCCCCCCGTTGGAGTCGACGGTCTCCTTCTTGACGTCGGTGTACTGGGTGCAGACGAGCCCGACCTGAAGCTGCGTGCCGTCGTCGGCGCCCGCCTCGAGCGTGAGCACCACTCGTACCGTGCCCCCCCGTACGGTCTCGATCGGCTCGACCTGCAGCGAGATGCCATGGAGCTCGCGCCTGAAGGGAGCTGATAACGCCCGCTTCAGCGGGCCCAGGCTCGCTCCGCGGCTGCTCTGCGGGCCGGGCTCGTGGCCGGGTGGAAGATGCGTGATTCCGATAGCCATTACCCCTCTTTCACTCGCACCCAGTGACCGCGTCAGTCTAACCGCTGGCCTGGACTTGCCAAGCGGGTTGTCCGGCCTCAATGGCGCAGCGTGAGCACCCTGTAGGCGAGGCTCGCGTCGGCGATGCCGGCGATGATCTTGTCGCTGTCGCCGGCGGCCACGACGAGGCCGAGCGAGCTTGCGTGCCGGATCGCGGCGCGCGCCGCCCCGAACAGCCTCAGACGTCTTGTGGTCTTGATCGGTCCCGAGTGGCTCGAGATCTCGTACTGGCCGAGAATCGGATTCTCCTCGACGGCCCCCTGGGGAGTCCTGAACCGCTTCCCGTCGACCATGAACGCGTAAAGAGCCACGGTCACGTGCCGGAGGGTGTCGCAGCTCAGACGGGTGCGGATCCCGGACGAGACGAGCTTTCCAATGCCGCGCGGCCGCGTGAGCGACAGGGCGCATGGGATCGGGTCGTACACACCCGATGCGACCGTGGACCGGCCGAAGTCGTCCGTGCCGCGAACCTCGAGTCGGTAGAGGCGGTGCCTTCGGGCGAGCGAGCCCGGACTGATCGAGCCCGTGCCCTGATGCTCGGCGCATGAATGGAACACCGGCGGCGCCGACGCGGTGCCCCACGAGCAGGCTGTGGTGTCGAGGAATCCGCCGACTGAGTTCTGGTCCGTGACCTCGTAGCCGAATCGCGGGTGAAGTGGCTGGAGGCCCTCGCCGGCCGGCGTCAGCACGCCGTGCTCGCTGTCGACCCTCGTGAGCGGAGGCGACGTGTCGACGTCGATGTTCAGCCACATCGACGCCAGCACGTTCTGTGCGGAGTCAACGAGGTCGACGGCGAGGAAGTGGCTCCTCGTGAACTCGCCGGTGTCGGGCCCGAGCGGCGTCGCGGGCTGGAAGCTGCCGCAGACGGCGGTGGGACAGCCCGGTCCCGGACCGCCGCAGACCTGGGTCACGTGAACGTCGTCGAAATGACACTGAAGCTGGGTCCCGGCGCTCCCTCGGATCAGGATCAGCGGCCGTGTGCTCGTTGTCCGGATCGCGGTCGGCGCCTCGGCATACCCGAGCGGCCCGAGCGGGGCCTGGTCGGGATAGGACCGTGCTCCAGTCGGAGCGATGAAGGTGATCGACGGATCGGCCAGTGCGCCCTGCGGGAGCGCCAACAGGGTGACGATCAGGACCAGCGCCACCGCCGCGCATCGCGCGTAGGTGCTGTTACGGCGTTCGGATGCGGATGACGTCCTCAGCCTGCAGCCCTCCTCGGCTTTCCCCGGCGACGGGCGATGCTACCGGCCGTCGTGAGCTGCGGTCAACGCAGGCGTCTACCGTGAGGGGGAGATGGACTCAAGCCACCGCGCGCGCGTGGCGGCGCTCCTCGGTGAGGCCGCCAGCGACCACGCCACCCTCGTGTCCCGCCTCCCATCCGAGCTCGGGGCGTCGCTTCCTGTCGATGCCCAGGGCGTCACTCGTGCGATCGATTACCTCGCCCGCTCGGCCGGCCTGTCGGCCGGCGAGCGCCGCGCTCTCGTGCGACCCCATGGCGTCAACCCGGCCGTGCTCCACGCCCGCGTGTTCGGGCGGGCCCCGTTGAGCCGGGAGACCGTGATCGCCTCCTTTGTCGAGGGCGCGCGGGTCCGGGCCGACGCGCTTGCCACGCTGGCCGACCGGGTCGGAGGAGAGAGGCTCGGACGCGAGGTCCGGGCGGTTCTCGTCGACGCCCCGCCGCCGGCTCGCGCCGACGGTGACGACGTCGTTCCGGCGCTGCGCGCCACCTACGCGGCGCACGAGCGAGCGGCGGAGATGATCGCCGTCGAGCTCGACGCTAGGGTAGGTCGATGACGTCCGATCGGCACCGGGGACTGCGGCGCGTCGGGGAAGCGGAGACTGCGTACGTGGCCGACCTGTTCGCGCTCGCGTTCTACAGCGACCCGATTTGGGGCTGGGCTTTCCCGGACGACGCACGCAGGCTCGACCAGCATCGCGCGCTGTGGACGCTGTTCATCACCAGCTCGGTCCCCCACGGCTGGGTCTGGATGACGGAGGACGGCGGCGCCGCGGCGCTTTGGGTTCCGCCCGGGCGCCCGGAGCTCACCGAGGAGGCCGAGGCGCGGATATCGCCGATGCTGCACGAGCAACTCGGAGCCCACGCCCATGACGTGCTGGCCTTGATGGACAGCTTCGAGGCCAACCACCCTCATCACACGCCGCACTATTACCTGAGCCTGCTGGGCACACACCCTGATTACCGGGGGCTGGGCAAGGGGATGGGACTGCTGGCCGCGAACCTCGAGGAGCTCGACGCACTGCAGATGCCGGCGTACCTCGAGTCGAGCAATCGCGCCAACGACCGCCGCTATGAGCGCCTCGGCTTCCGGCAGGTGGGGGAGTTCGCCGCACCGCCCGGCGAGCCGACGCTCGCCTGCATGTGGCGCGATCCACGCTAGGCGCACGACCATGTCCGGCCCTCCGCAGTTGCGCTATGTCGATCCCCTCGCACCCCGCGGTCGGCTCTACCTGTTTGTCTGCCGGCTGTCGATCACCGGTCCTGGCATGTGGCTGTCCAAGAACGTGGGCTGGAAGCTCGACCCGCATCTGCTCACGCTCACTCGAGGCCGGATCGGCAGCTCCGGGCCGCTTGCCTCGGCGGTGCTCGAGACGCGGGGGGCGCGCAGCGGCAGGCCGCGGCGTACGGCGACGCTCTACTTCCACGACGGCGCGACCGTGATCATCGTCGCATCCAAACGCGGCGAGCCAAAGCACCCGGCCTGGTTTCACAATCTCCAGACCCATCCCGATGTCGTGTTCGGTCGGCGGCCGTTCCGAGCTGAGCTGGTTCACGACGAGGCCGAACGGCGGCGACTGTGGGAGCTCGCCGACCGCGTGTTCCCCCCGTTCGCCGACTATCGGGCCTGGGCCGCCGCGGCCGGGCGCGAGATCCCGATCGTGCGATTGGTGCCGCGGAGCTGACGCCGGCTGGGTTCTGCCCGTCCGCCGTAGGGGCGCGAGCCGGCCCTCACCCCGGGATCGCTGCGCAGTCGTCTGGGGCCGGCCGCCCGGCGAACCGAGCGGCGAGATAGGCGACCGCCCCAGGGGCACCGGTGAGGGCGACGCCGACGTGCTCGCCCAGCAGCGTCTCGACATGGTCGATCTTGACGCCGGCGGCGCAGAAACGGCGCATCAGCCGGCGGTCAGGAGCGATCGGGGCCAATTCGTCAACCGCAGAGTGGTAGTCGTAGATCGGCGCGGTCGGCGTCCCGTGGATCCCGAGCGGGCTGATGCTGTGCAGGAGATTCACAACGGCGGGCGTCGACTCGACGCCCGGGTACGCCTCGTACTTCTGTAGGGAAGCGAACGGGAACTGTGCGGCGGCCTGAACGAGGCAGTCGTTCTGCGCCGCGGCGATGGCTTTGCGCCCGGCCGCGTTGAAGTACTGGAGGAGGTTGGCCGACGGAAAATCGCGGTTGACGGCTGCGAAACCCATCACGATCGCGCCGCCGGCCGGACCGCCGCTGAAGGCGTCGAGCGTAGCCTGGATGTCGGCCACCATCCCGCCGAGTGCGATCCCCTTGAAGTGCAGGTTGGAGGCGTAGCTCGGCTGCGCCTGCGCGGCGAGGTCGGTGGCGAGTGAGCCGCCCGAATAGCCCCACATCGCGAGCGGCGTCCTGGCACCGAGGCCGGCCGGGGCGAAACGGAGGGCCGCCCGCACCGCGTCGAGGACGCCGTGGGCCTCACCGGCGGGCGCGAGGAATTCGGAGTCGGGTCCCTCGTAATCAGGAGCGACGACCGCCCAGCCCTGGAGCAGCGCGTACTCCATCAGGCCGGTCTCGGCGCCGGAATTGTTCTCGGCATCGGCAACGCCCGCGCGCAGCCCGTACGACGGGGCACACACGGTGCTGATGCCGTCCTCCGCGGTCTGGTAGGAGACAAGCGGGCGGGGTCCCTTGCCGGTCCAGGGGACTTCGGGCAGCATGACCGTCGCCACGTCGGCACTGGTGTCGCCCCGGTTGTCGGTCGTCTTGTACTTGACCTGCCACGCGTGCACGGGCATCGGGATGCTGTACGCGCTCACCGCGACCGATCGCGAGGCGAGAATCGTGCCGTTGGCGAGACCCGAGATGCCGGTCGGCACCGCGTAGAACGGGTCGGCGGACGGCAGCGGCACCGCCACGGCGGCGCTGACCGATGCCGCGCACACGACCGCGGCCACGCACAGCCCGAGGACTATCCTCACCCTGCGATTCATCCGGGCCTCCCGACCTCGTCACACCGCTTACTTGTGCGTCATCGTACCTGGCACGCGCCGACGAAGATCCGGCTATCGCTGGCCTTGCGTTTAGCATCCGCGGCCGCTTCTAACTTGGATCCTTAGTGCCTGCAGCCTTCATCGCGACGCTCGTCGAGGGAGAGGCGGTCCTCCGGTTTCCGTACGACGACCGCCTGCGATTGATGCTGCGCGCGATCCCGGGACGGCGCTGGGATCCCGAGGAGCGGGTATGGCGGGTGCCCCTCGACCCGGATCGGGCGCATGCCCTGGCGGTTCTGCTCGAGTCGGTGCCCTATCCGCTCGAAATCTCCGATGCGCTAGGCCGGGCTCTCGAGCGCCGTCGCGCCAAGCGCTCGCCCAGTGAGCTGCTGGTCGACCTCGCCCGCGCGGATGACAACTGGTGGTTCAGCTTTGCCACCGACACCGTTCGGGAACTGGTCGAGATGTTGCTCGAGCATCCGGGCGCGCGCCGCGTGCCGGCACTCGAACGGGGACTGCTGCCGGTCGACCAGCACGCCGCTCAGATCTTGCGCTCCTGCTTGGACGGTGACGCGCGGCTGCGACTCACCGATGATGCCCGCCACGCGCTGACCGAAGTCGTGCTTGGAACGGCACGACGCCGGCAGCCGACGGTGGCGGCGCTCGCCTACGACGTCGAGCTGCGCCGCGATCGCAGAGGCGGCAGCTGGATCCTGATCGGGTCCGAGCAGGCCGCGCTCGCGCGCGCGCTGGCGGAGGCGATCGGGCTTCAGCTGATGGACGGTCCCGCCGGGTCGGTGGGGCTGGCCGCCGTCCAGGCGAGCGCGGTCGGGATCGCGGAACTGCTCGCCGATCTCGACGCGCGCTCGGTCGATCCGTCTGTCGAGCGCTGGCTCGAGCGCACCGCCACCTGGCGCGGGACGATCGAGGTCGACGGGCCGCGCGAGGCCCCGGTGTTCCTGCTGCTGGGAGACAACGAGCGCCTCCCGACCGCGCTGCGAGATCGTGCGCGGACCTGCCGAGGGGGCGCGACCCTGCCCCTGACGCTCGAATCGTGGCGGCTGATCGATGCTCAGGCGCTGGAAGGATGGATCAGCCGCGCGACCAAACGGTGCGTGGCGGCGCTCGAGGCAGGGCAGCCGGCGCCGCCCGCCGTGCTCGACCTCTCCAAGGTCCACGAGCAGCCAACGTTCGTGCTCGCCCCGGGGCACGACCTCGGGATGTTGGATGAATTCGCACGGCTGCCCGGCGCGGCGGCTGGCGCGAGGGGACGCGGACAGCACGAGCACGAGGTGATGCCCTCGATCGCCGCCGATCCATTCTGGGTGCCGGAGCTCGACCAGTACATCTCCGCATACGGCCCGTGGGTGGCGCCCGACGCCCTCGCGCGCCTCCAGCAGATCCGCGAGGAGCACGCGCATGCCGCAGGGCTCGTGGCGCTGTCCGCGGCGACCGATGCTCCGCTCGAGGTGCCCGGGCTCGGCGGTGAGCTGAAGGCCTTTCAGCGCGCTGGCGTGCAGTACCTGCTGAAGCAGCGGCGCGCGTTCCTCGCCGACGAGCAGGGGCTCGGCAAGACCGTTGAGGCACTGGCGACGATCGAGGCCGACGGTGCCTACCCGGCGATCGTGGTCTGTCCCGCGAGCCTCAAGCTCAACTGGATGCGCGAGATCGGTCGGTGGCTACCGGGACGTTCGGCGCAGATGCTCGACGGAAACCGGGGAGCGCTCGCCGCGGCGGACCTGACGGTCGTCAACTACGACATCGTCGCCGGCAGGCTCGAGGCGCTCACTCCGCTGGCGCCACGGGCGGTCGTGCTCGATGAGTCGCACTACTGCAAGAGCCCGGGCGCGAAGCGCACACAGGCTGCCCAGCGCCTGTGCGCCGCCGTGCCGCGACGAGGGCCTCATCGTGGCGCTGACCGGCACACCGGTAATGAACCGCCCGCCGGAGCTGATCTCACAGCTGCGGATCCTCGGGCGCCTCGGCGACTTCGGATCGGGCGCGCAGTTCAGCCAGCGCTTCCGCGGCCCCGGTGCGCACCAGCGGCTGCACTGGCATCTGCGAGCGCGGTGCTTCGCGCGGCGGCTGAAGGCCGAGGTGCTGCCGCAGCTGCCGGCGAAGACGCGCGCAGTCGTGCCGGTCGCGCTCGACAACGAGCCGGACTACCGGCTCGCGGAGCAGGACGTGATCGCCTGGCTGCGCACCCAGCCGCTCGACCTACGCCAGCTTGACGCGAAGGTGGCGGCGGCACTGAGAGCCGAGCGGCTCGTGCGACTGAACGCGCTGAAGCTGCTGGCCGCCCGCGGCAAGCTCCGAGCCGCGCTCTACTGGCTCCACGACTTCCTGTCCTCCGGCGAGCCGCTCGTCGTGTTCGCCCGTCACCGCGAGATCCAGCACGCAGTGCTCGAGCGGTTTCCGGATGCGCTGCACTTGCTCGGTGAGGACAGCCAGCGCGCCCGCGACCAGGCGGTGCGCCTCTTCCAAGGCACGGAGAGCACTGCGAACCAACTGATCGTTTGCTCGATCGAGGTCGCCGGGCAAGGAATCACCCTCACGCGCTCCTCGAACGTCGCATTCCTGGAACTCGATTGGACGCCGGCCAAGCACGACCAGGCCGAGGACCGCTGCCACCGGATCGGGCAGCAGGACGCGGTGAACGCGACATACCTGCTCGCGGCCGGCACGATCGACGAGACGATCGCGACGCTTCTGGAACGCAAGCGCGCCGTGATCGGCGCGGTCACCGACGGCCGCGACGAGGATGAGCGCGGGGTCGTCGACGCCCTCGTCGCAGAGCTGCGGGGCGAGCCATACCGTCACCTGCGGGCCGTCGCGTAACGGCGAGACCACCGGCTCAGTCGCTGCAGCATCGGTAGAAAACCGTGGTCACGCCGCGGCGCATTGCGCTACGCAGCCTGGCCTGCATGGTCGATGTGGCCAGTAAGTGAAAACTGGATCGATCCTCGGCGTCCGCGTGGCACGTCCGCTCCGACGAGCGGACGAGGGTCGTCCGTCCGGGCGCACGAGAACGCCCCGCGGGCTCGGGCTCACGGGAAGGCTCGCGCTCGTGCTGGTCGCACTGGTGCTCGTACTCGGCGGCCTGGGGTGGGCGGGGTTGGCGAGCCTCTCATCGGTCCGTGGCTCGCTTGAGCAGATCTACCTGGGCAACGTCATCCAGCAACAAGCCGTCACGAACCTCAGCGGGCGCCTCGACGATGTGCAGGAGCTGATCTTGCGCGGATGGGTCACTACCGGTCAGCGCTCGCGCGAGCCGCTCGCTGCCGAATTGGTTTCCCGCATCCTGCCCGACGTCGAGCTCGGAATCGCCGACGTCACGCGGCTGGCCAATGACAATCCGGCGCAAGCGATCGTCGCGAAGGACCTGACCACCCGGTGGGCCAAGTTCAAGGCGCTGTGGGCGCAGGGCGAGTGGGGATCGGGGCCCTTCAGCGGTCGGTCCGCCCACGCGGCGGCGGTCGTCGCTGCGCTGAATGGGCTCAACGCCGACGCCGACCAGATCGGCAAGCTGCAGAACATCGAAGCCGCGCAACGACACCGCGTAGCCCTCGCAAATGAGCGCTCCGCCCGACGGATCATGATCGCCGCGCTGGTCGTGGGGCTGCTCGCGAGCCTGGCAATAGTCGTCTGGCTCGGTCGTACGGTGCTCCGGCGGATCCTCGCCTATTCCCGGTTCGCGGGCAAAATCGCCACCGGCGAATACGACACGCGCCTGGAGCCGAAGGGGAAGGACGAGATCGACCGGCTCGGTCGCGTGCTGGATCAGGTCGCGGAGAATCGCTCGCGCGCGGAGGACTACAACCGCGCGCAGCTGGATTTCACCGATTCCCTTCAGATGATGGAGGACGAGCGTGAGGCGCACGATCTGCTGCGCCGCCACCTCGAGCGCAGCATCCCCACTTCGACCGTTACGGTGTTCAATCGCAACAACAGCGCCGACCGACTCGAGGCCGTGACCCCGGTGGCCGCCGACTCGCCGCTGCGGGGGGCTCTCATCGGCGCCGGCCCGCGGGACTGTCTGGCTGTGAGAGCCGCAAAGTCGCACACCGAAGCGCCTGGGCGCGAATCGCTTCTCGGCTGCAAGCTGTGCTCCGCCTCCGAAGGCAGGTCGACCTGCACGCCGCTGCTGGTTGGCGGCGAGGTGATCGGCTCCGTCCAAGTCAAACACCAAGTCCCGCTCGAGGACGACGCCAGGCAGCACATCGGGGAGTCCGTGAGACAGGCCGCTCCGGTGATCGCGAACCTGCGCAACCTGGCGATCGCCCAGCGGCGAGCATCAACGGACGCGCTCACCGGCCTCCCCAACCGCCGAGCACTCGACGACATGCTCAAACGGATGGTCGCCGAGTCACGACGCAGCAACCTTCCGCTCGCGGCGCTGATGCTGGACCTCGATCACTTCAAGCGCACAAACGACCAATTCGGGCATTCGAAGGGTGATGAGCTGTTGGCCGCAACCGGCGCGCTACTGCCTCACCTCCTGCGTGAAAGTGACTTCGCCGCACGCTACGGCGGCGAAGAATTCTTCGTCCTACTTCCCGACACCGACCTGCCAGGGGCGACGGTTATCGCGGAGAAGCTCCGTACCGGGATCGAGGACATCGACCTAGCCGGAGAGGCCATTCGTCTCACCGCCAGCATCGGAGTGGCCGGGCTACCCGACCACGCACTCGACGCCGAGCAGCTTCAGCGTGCTGCCGACCGAGCCCTGTACACAGCCAAGGCGAACGGACGAAACCGGGTCCAGCTCGCCATAGGACCCTCAGACCCCGTCCTCGAGCCGGCCGCCGCCCAGTCAGCAAACGGCGCCGAGCATGACGCAACCGTCTCCCCGTCGGCCGACAACGGCCAGCAGTCGCCAGCGACCGAGAGCCGGGCGGGCGTCACCGTCACGCGCTAAGCCGAAAGCCTTAGACGGGTTGCGACGCCTCGTCGCGGGGTAGCCTCCGACGACCGCGGGAGATTCTGCGATGGTGCCGCCGATTTTGTTCGTCCTGGAGCGCTCGCGGTGGCGGACGGGTGATCGCTTTCCCTAGTTAGGCGAGCACGTCGATTTCGGTGCCGACCGTGTCGAACTTGTAGAGGAGCGGCGCGAACTCAAGCGGCACCCGGATGCAGCCGTGGCTCGCCGGAAATGGCGGGACGGACGCAAGTCCGTGCAGCGCCCGTCCGCCGGCGTAATAGCTGGCGTATGGCAGCCATTCCTTGTACGGGTTTGACCAGGATTCCACTGACTTCGAATACACGCGGTATCGGCCCAGCGGCGTTACGTAACCCGGCATCGCTGTGGACACCGGCAGCACCCAGAGCACTTTGCCGCCCGACACTTCGAGCGCGAGCTGTTTTGAGATTGACACCTCAACGCGTCTACCCGCGCGTTGCAGCAGCGGCGTCGGTGCCGCCGCCTGCGTAAGCGCCTTCTGGGTCTGCGGCCCCGCGGTGCCGTCGCGGGTGATACCCGCCCACTTCTGAAAGGCGATGACTGCGTCTACGGTCGCCGTGGCGTACTCGCTTGATCCTGGGCCAGGCAGGAAGTGCAACTTGAAGAGCCGCTGATTGACGGCTCGGACATCCGCTCCGGTCATGCCGACGCGTAACACCCTCGACGGCACGCGATGCGCCTGCGCTGTCCGCGGTAGCACCCGCAGCTCGGCGGACACCGCACGGAGACGGACCCCGGGCCGCGCGAGAACCGCGGCGAGGCGCTGACCGAGTCGCGGCGTGCGCGCCGGGACCTTGGGAGCTCCAGCCGCGGTCACCGAGACGAATGCGACCGCCGCGCCAACCAGGAGGAGTGCTGTTGTTCTGGCCTTGCTCATGTCCCGATCACGCGCCGAACGCCGTAGGCCCGCAGGCTCATGGTTCACTTCGGCGCTTGCGTCTCCTTCAAATCGGGACCGTGCGTCACCGGCGACGCACGCCGGCTTGCATCGGCGTATGCATAACGGAGCCCGACCGGAGGTCTACTCTCGCGCCCCGATCGCCTCAACGGGCCGGGCGCGGAGCGCTCGTCTGGTTGGCAGCGCAAGGGCCAAAAGCGCCAGGAGCGCTGAGATGCCGAGGATCGCGGCGAATGGTCTCGCGGGTATGTATGGGAGGCCGCCGTTGAGCGCCTGGCTGAGTGGTAGCAGCGCGATGGCGGCGATCGCCAGGCCGATGCCAAGTCCGATGGTGATGATCAGCGCTGCCTCCCAGCGCGCCATCGATCGGACTTGGCGGGGGGTCGCGCCGACGAGCCGCAGGAGCCCGAGCTCGCGGCGGCGCCGGAGCCCGATCATGATGAGCGTGGTGATTACGGCGATTGATGTGAAGGCGAAGATCTCGGCGACGAACTGGGGGCCGAACCAGCGGTTCATCTCGTCGTCGGCGTCGGTGGCGGTGGCGAGCGTCGCGCGGTTGCTGATCTTCAGTCCGGGATACCGCGTAGCGAGGGCGTGGAGGCGCCGGGCGACCGCGGCGGGGTGGTCTGTTTGGATGAGGATCGTCCCGAGCAGCGGGATCGTTTGGTGGCCGGCGGCGAGCTCGGGGGCGAGCAGAGCGTCTCCGAAGGCCAGGTCGCGGCTGTAGATCGCGACGACGGTGGCGTGGGCGAGTGTGCCGTCGCCGAGCATGATCTGGACGCGTTCGCCGATGTGGGCGTGGGCGGCGTTGGCGCGGTGGCGCCCGAGCGCGATCGTGTTGCCGTGCAGGGCGTTCAGGGATCCGGCGGTGACGCCGACGTCGAGGCCGCCGCCCTGCCCGCCGGCGAGGATCTGGGCGGGGAGGGTATCGCCGGAGTCGCCCAGGCTGGGGCCGAGCGTGGTCGAGGTGAGCGCGACGGCCGAGCGTACTCCGGGGGTGGCGCGCGCGTCGCTCAGCGCTGCGGTGGGCAGTCCCGGACCGGTGGTGGTGAGGGCGAGCTGGCCGGTCAGCGCCGGCGTGCCTTTGCTGGGTGATGGCGTGCTCGATGGTGGTCGTGCTGAACAGAAGCGTGCAGCTCATGGCGACGGTGAGCACCAGTGGGGTGCTGGCCGAAGAGAAGCGCCGGGTGGCGGTGCGCAGGTTGGCGGAGGCGAGGAAGCCGCCGACCGGCGAGAGCGCCCCGAGCGCCGGCGCCAGCAGCCGAGCGACCACGTACGCGAAGATCGGTCCCAGGAAGCCGACCGCCACGACGAGGAAGATCGCGGTCATTTCCGCTGTCGCCGCGGCGGTCTCGGGCGTGCTGGTGGTGACCGACACGGTGAACAGCGGCACGGCGCCGGCGAGCGCGAGCAGCCCGCCGATGATCCGCCCCGGGCCGAGCAGCCGCGGCTCGACCGCGGCGTCGGTGAGCGCGAGGGTTGGCGGCACGCGGGCGGCGCGCCGTCCGGCGGCCAGGACCGCGAGCAGCGAGGTGGCGACCGCGCAGCCGATCACGGCGGCGGCGGGGAGCCAGTCGTAGTTGAGGGCGAAGTTCGGCGGGGCGATGCCGTGGCGCACGAGCCCGTGTGCGAGCGTGCGGCCGAGCACGATCCCGGGCCAGATCCCGGCGGCCGAGCCGATCAGGGCGATGATCGCCGCTTCCCAGGCGATCATGCGGCGGATCTGCCCGGGCGTGGCGGCCACCGCCCTGAGCAGCGCGATTTCGCGCTCGCGCTGCTGGATTGAGAGACTTAGCATGCTGGCCACGACGAACATGGCGATGAACAGCGCGAGTCCGCCGAAGGCCGCTGTGACGGGGATAAGAGTGGTGCGGGTCTCCTGGAGCTCGGGGTATTCGCCCTGCCCGCGGGCAGCGCCGGTGAGCACCTGTGCTCCCGAAGCGGCGGCGCGCACGCGGTTGATGTCAAAGCCGGGCCCGGCGAGCAGGCCGATCGCGTCGACTCGCCCGGGGTGGCCGGCCAGCGCGGTTGCCTCGGCGTCGGTGAGGAAGATCGCGCTCTGCTGGGTGACGGGATGGCGGGGGCGAGCGACGCCGACCACGGTGACCATGCGCGTGCGCGCGGTCGATGCGAGCGGCAGCCGCGCGCCGAGCGCGGCGGGATAGCCGGTGACTACTTCGTCGGGTCGGGCGGGTGGGCGTCCGGCGCTCAGCACGTAGGGGGTGAGCGCGGCGCTTGACCACCCATGGGCAACGGCGGCGCGGTCGCCGAGCCGGGCAGGCACCGACACGTCGCCGATCGCGGCCCGGACGCCGGGCAGCCCTGCCAGGCGAGCGGTGAGCGCGGTGCTGACCCGCGCGCGTTCGGTGAGCTGCACGTCGTGGTCGGCGCCGACGTTCTGTTGTCCGGCCACGACCGCCGCGGCGCCGGCGTACCGCTCGACGGGCGGATGGGTGCGGAGCATCGATTCGAGTTGCATGCCCCAGGCCATCGCGAGCACGGACGCGGCGAAGAGGGCGATCAGGGCGCCGGTGAACGTGCCGAGGCGGCCGCGGGCGCTGAGGATGGATAGACGCAGCATGGCTCAGCCCCCCAGATGCGCGAGCTGTTCGGCGACGTCGTCGGCGCTGGGAGCCTCGAGCGTCGCGGCCACGCGTCCGTCGGCGAGCACGATCACGTGGTCGGCGTACGCCGCGGCCACGGGGTCGTGGGTGACCATCACCACGGTGCGGCGGTCTTGGTCGACGATGTCGCGCAACAGCGCGAGCACCTCGCGTCCGGTGCGGGTGTCGAGCGCTCCGGTCGGCTCGTCGGCGAACACGACCTCGGGGCGGGTGACGAGCGCCCGGGCGATCGCGACGCGCTGCTGCTGTCCGCCTGAGAGCTGCGAGGGACGGTCGCGCAGCCGCTTCTCCAGGCCGACGCGCGCGGCGACGTCGCGCACCGTCGAGCGCCGCGGACGGTGACCGTCGAGGCGCAGCGGCAGGCCGATGTTCTGAGCCACGGTGAGCGAGGGCAGCAGGTTGAAGGCCTGAAAGACGAACCCGATCCGCTCGCGCCTTAGGATCGTCAGCCGCCGCTCGCTCAGTCCCGCCAGCTCGGTATCGGCGAGCGTGACCGTGCCCGAGGTCGGCCGGTCCAGTCCCGCCGCCACGTTCAGGAACGTGCTCTTGCCCGAGCCCGATGGGCCCATCAAAGCTGTGAATGATCCGCGCGCGAGGCCGACCGTGACCCCGTCGAGAGCGACGACCGATCCGTCGCCCCGGCCGTACAACTTGCGCACCTCACGCAGGGCAACTGCCTGAGTCGAAGTGACCGCCTCGGAAGTGCGGAGAATCGAGTTGAGCATGAAGTTCCTCCTAACCGGGCCGGCGGCGCTCGGTCGCGCCTCGCGTGCGGTCCCTCGTTGTGCCATGCGACGAACCTAAGGTGCGATCGCGAGATCGGCATCGTCGGGAGGCTGGATTGCGGCTCCTACCATCCGACGATTTCGACTCCTACTCAGGTAGGAGGCGGGAACGGAGGGGGTGGAGTACGTTCAGCGCGTGAGCCGAATCGAACATCTCGCCCGCACGTACTGGTTCGACCTGCTGATCGCGCTGCTGGCGATCGTGGCGATGCTTGACGTGGTGCTCGGACGCGGCTCGTCCGGAGCTCCGACAACGACGCTGTGGTTCTGCCTTCCCGCGCTCGCGATCCTGGTGCTACCCGTGTTCGCGCGGCGATGGTTTCCGTTTGCCGGACCGGCGGCGTACTGGCTTTTGGCCGCGGGAATCTCGTTCGTCGACCCGCTGCTGATCCCGTACCCCGAGTCCCTCTTCCCGATCGGGCTGGCGACCGCATTCCTGCTCGGGAACCTTCGGGACGTCCGGCGGGCCGGCCTCGGACTGGCGATCGTCATCGGCGCTACGGCGACCCTCATCTACAACATCCCCGGACACTCAGTCAGCCAGCTCGTCTTCATTCCCGTCGACTTCGCCGTCGCCTGGGTCGCAGGCTTTGCCGTCCGCGCGCGGGCCGAGCAGGCCGAGGTGGCGGACTCACGTGCGACACAGGCCGAGCAGGAGCGCGATGCAGCGACGCGCGTCGCCGTGGCCGAGGAGCGCGCGCGGATCGCGCGCGAGCTGCACGACATCGTCGCGCACGCCGTCAGCGTGATGGTGCTGCAAGTCGGCGCTGTCCGCCACCAGCTCCCCGACGCGATGGCCGAGGATCGCGACGCCCTCAGGAGTGTCGAGCAGGCCGGGCGCGGCGCGCTGGCGGAGATGCGCCGTCTGCTCAGTGTGATGCGCCGTGACGGCGACGGCCTAGAGCTCGCGCCTCAGCCCGGCCTTGACGGCCTCGACTCGTTGATCAAGGACATCGACCGCGCCGGGCTGCCCGTCGAGCTGCACGTCGCCGGGGAGCGTTTCCCGCTCCCGCCAGGAATCGACCTCTCCGCCTATCGGATCGTGCAGGAGGGCCTCACCAACGCGCTCAAGCACGCCCGCGCCACCCACGCGGAGGTCACCGTCCGGTATGCGCCGAACGCGGTAGGGATCGAAGTGCACGACGACGGCACCGGCGCGACGCCGAGCGACGGCCACGGGCACGGCCACGGGCTGATCGGAATCCGCGAGCGCGTCAAACTCTACGGGGGCGAGATGACCGCAGGCACGACAAACGGCGGCGGGTTCACGCTCAGCACCCGCCTCCCGCTCACCCCAGACCGGCCATGACGATCCGAGTCCTCATCGCCGACGACCAGTCCATGGTCCGCGCCGGCTTCCGAATGCTGCTCTCCGGCGAACAAGACATGGAGGTCGTCGCCGAAGCAAGCAACGGACTGGAAGCGGTGGCCAAGGCGGCGCGGTTTGACCCGACCGTGATCCTGATGGACATCCGCATGCCAGAGCTCGACGGGCTCCAGGCCACCCGCCGGATCCTTGCCACCGACAACACCGCGCGGATCCTGATCCTCACCACCTTCGGACTCGACGAATACGTCTACGAAGCCCTCAGCGCCGGCGCGAGCGGATTCGTGCTCAAAGACGACCCCCCCGAACAGCTGATCGAGGCGGTCCGCACCGTCGCCGCTGGAGACGCGCTGCTCTCACCCGCGATCACCAAACGCGTGATCCACCAATTCACCCGCATCCCTCGCCACGAGCCGCCGAAAGAACTCGACGCGCTCACCGCACGCGAGCAAGACATCCTCCGGCTCATCGCCCGCGGCCTGTCCAACAAAGAGATCGGCGCGGAGCTCTACATCAGCGAGACGACCGTCAAGACCCACGTCACGCACATCCTCCAGAAACTCGGCCTCCGCGACCGCGTCCAAGCCGTCGTGCTCGCATACCAAGCCGGGCTCGTACCGGCAGCCACGCCCACCTAAGCCTCACAGGGGCCCGCAAGCGCGACTGCCGCCGTTCCGTCGACCCCGCGCGCAGGACCATCTCTGAGGTCGCCTCCGCGCCTCTCGGGAGGGACCGTTGTGAACGCGCAGGGACGACCGGCTCCTGCAAATGGACGCCGATCGGGCCGGCCGCCCGGGGGCAACCGCACCCGGAGCCTCCTCCCGCGTATCCGTCCGCCAGCCGGCCGCCCTGCGACCGCACCCAAGCAGCCCCCTTCCCCTCCCCGCCGGCCCCCGGCAGTGAAAGTTGTGCCGGGCGCAGCGTGACGTCAGCGCTCTTGCATCCGTAGAACGTCGGTCGAATGACAGTGGGGCTCGCGCCGCCGACCCGCGATCCGCCCGAAAGCGTCGAGGTCAGTTCGGCTCGCCCCACGCAGGAGGCATCGAGCCGCTGTCCTGGACGACCTCCCGCTTCTCAGATCCGGCGCTGGCGTCAATGCGACAGCGCCGATTGCGCCGATCCGGTGGGGCGGGCACCGCTGCCGAGATTCGTCCGGAAGGAACAATGACCTCGGATTTCGTCCGCAAGACACAGCCACACGTGCTGGGCGGTCGAGCGCTTCGTGCCGGCATCGGCAGGCCGCATCGGTGACTTGTGGAGGGCAGACGAGTGTGATTCGCGGCAGCAAGTCTCGGAGCGACGTCGGCCGTGCGCTCCAGCGGGCTGAGCTGCGGCGACTCGCGGCTCACCGCAGGGCCGTCAACCGTCTCGGCGACGCCGGGGATTTAGACAACGGCACCCGCCACGTTGATCTCGTCGAGGAACGATGGCCTCTCGCCGTCGTCGGCCTCTGGCCGCCATTGACCAGCCCGCTGCCCTGACGCGCCGGGACGACCTCGTCGCGGTTGGCGACGAGGTCGGCCGCGACGTCCTAGCTTCCCGCTTTCCCGAGCACCAGCCCCAGCAGGAGGACCAGGAAGAACACCGTCTGCGCGCTGTGGACGACGATCGCCAGCAGGGCACTCCGGCGCCGCTTAGCGGGGAGGGCGAGGACGAAGGCGTCGCACAGGGCGCTCGGGATGACCCAGGGCTCGTGCAGGTGATAGGCGGCGAAGATCACGCCATT
>CAVURH010000003.1:0-44935 GCA_963743725.1 uncultured Solirubrobacterales bacterium | reverse complement strand
GGTCGAGCACCGCGAGCGCGCCCACGTGGCCGCACTGTCTGGGCGTCTCGAGGGCCAGGAACTGCGCGTCCAATCCGGTCAGCTGCCGCATGTCTCCTCCTTCGCCTGGGCGCGAGTCTAATCGCTCGGGAGCGTGCCAGAGCCGGGCCGGAGCGGAGCTCGATGGCGCTTGTGGCCCCCGTCTTCTCCATAAAACTGACTGGGACGCATGTTCGACTTCGACGGCAGGGGCGGAATCGGTGATTCTTGGACAATGGGGGATGCCGAAACTCCTGCAGATTGCTGGACTTCCCCCGTTCGGTGAGGTCCCCTCGCTGCAGACGTCCGAGGGTGACCTCGCCACTCGCTTCTTCGAGTTCTCCTCGGACCTGCTGGTGCTCATCGACTCGGCCTGGACCCCCCTGTTTCGTGGAGCGGATGCTTGGCTGGCAACCCGACGAGTTGCGCGGCCGCTGCGCGCTCGAGCTGATTCATCCCGACGATCTCCAGCGCACAGTTGACGTGGTCCGGCGGACATCTGGCACCGAGGCCGAGGTCTACGCGTTCATCAACCGCCTCCACCGCAAGGACGGCGGCTACCTTGCCCCCCAGCTGGAACGCGCGTAAGTCCGAGGACCGCTGGTACGTGCCACCGCCCGCGACGTGACTGCGGACTGCAGCTCCTCGAAGAACGCGTCGCCCACGGGCGCCTCGACCCTGGTCTGCCAAATCGCTCGACCGGGAGTGTGTGCATCTCGGACTCGCTCGCTCGGCTCGATTTTTATCTGGCCCTGATCGGGCGGCCGTTCGTCGACTTCGACCATCCCCAGCCGGTCAACGACGGTCACGGCCACGACGTCGGGGATGAGTTCCTGCGGGGAGCGGTCCGCCGACTCCGCGACGTCCTCCCGCAACTGCTGATGCCATCTCCCGCCCGGCCCCGACGGGTTCACGGTCCTGATCGATGATGCGGATTCGCCGGGCACACGTTGTCGCGACGGCCGCCGAGTGGCTCGTGAAAACGCGCTCCGACCAGCCGACGCCATCGACCGCAAAAAGCCCAAGTGCGCGGTCAGCGTCGGTCTCGCGATGACACGTGATCCGGGTGCTCCCGGACTGATCCGGGAAGCGGACATCGCGATGCACCGGGCGCCAAGAAGTTTTGCCCCGGGCCACGCGTCGAGGCGTTGACGAGGAGCAAGCGCGCCTCGAGGTCGCGCAGCGGTTGCACGCCGAGCGCGAGCTGCGCCAAGCGTATCGACGCCGGACAGCTCACCGTCCACTACCAGCCGATCGTGTCGTTGCCCGAGATGGCGGCCGAGGCGCTGCGAGGCCCTCGTCCGGCGCGGCGCCATCCGACGCGGGCTCCGCCCCCGCCACCCCATCGCGTGCCGCTCGCCGAGGAGACCGGATCGATCCTCCCCATCGGCAACGTGGGTCCGGAGCAGGCCTGCGCCCAGGCCAAACGGGTGGCATCGCCAGGGCCTCGACGTCGGGGTCACCGTCAACGTCTCCACCCGCCAGCTCGAGCAGCCGCTGTTCGTCGATCTCGTTCGCTCGGTGCTCAAGGAGGTGGGCCTCTCCCCCGCATCCCTACGCCTCGACATCACCGAAACCTGAATCATTCGCAGCCCCGAGTCCGTCGCCCCCAGCCTCGCCGCATTGGCGCGATCGGGGTCAGGATCGCCATGGACGACTTCGGAAGTGGGCACTCCTCCTTCGCCCACCTCGACGTGCTACCGCTCGACATGATCAAGATCGATCGCTCGTTCGTTGTCGCCGGGTTCCTTGCGACCCCGAAGGAAAGATCATCGTCTCCGCACTCCTCTCGCTCGCCCGCGTTCCGACATCTCCGTCATCGCAGAGGGGGTCGGAACAACGGGACCCTCCATGCTGAGCTGCTGCGGCTCGGGCTGCGAGCACGCCCAGGGTTTTCTCTACTGCCAGCCGTCCCCGGCCAGGGACCTTGCGTCGAGGGCGCCCGCGTGCAGGTTCGCCGGGCGCCCGCGGCCGAGGCTGCTCGGCGTTGTCTCAACTCCTTGGGAGGCTCGGATCGTGGACGCGGAAGATCGCCGCGTAGTCCTGCGTGCCCGGCTCGCGCGAGCGCCGCTACCAGGGCGCGGATCCTCGGGGTCATCACGAGAAGGTACCGCGCCGCCTGCCCGCGCCGCGCGTTGCCGTCGCATGCGGCGTTCCCCTCGGTGCGAACACGGCCTCCCCTGGGCCGGCCTCGACCTCCTCCTCGCCGATCCGGAACCTGAGCGCGCCCTCGAGCACGCACCATGCCTCGTCATCGCCATGATGGACATGCAGCGGCGCGATCCACGCCCACTCCGAGAGCCGGAGTCCCTCCACTCGACGATCACGAAAGCGCCCTCCGGCCCACCCATCTCCCGCACCGCGAGCGTGGTGACGAAGTCGTCGGCCGGCACCGAGTGATCGTATCGCTGGGCTGGAGCTCACAGGAGGCGCGCGGTGTTTCGCCTTTGCGCGCGAGGACGGGGCCCTGACCAGATGCCCGTTAGCGGCGCCTGAACGTCATGCCTGGGGTCGAGACGGTCCTTGTCCCATGCGTGAGCCGGGCACGGGTGACCTTGAAGTGGCCTTGAGCTTGCGCACGTGGCTGAGAATGCCCTTGCCGGTGCGGTTGAGCGAGACCCGCTCGTGTGGCTGTGGCCGGCGGTGAGCGTCAGCTTTGCGCTGCCGATCTTCACCGTCTTGCCATGGCGCCTGGTCGTCAGCGCGAACGTGAGCTCACACCTCGCGCCGGATGTTCCTCTGCACGAGGCCTTCGCGTTGACGCTCTTCCCAGAGACCTTCGCCTTTCCGATCGAGGCGCTACCGGGTCCGGGTGGCGACGGCGGTGATCCGGTCCTGAACGTCCGGGAACCACTACCGCCGGTGACCGTCCCGAAGTTCGGCCACGGCCCGGGTAGTGGATCGTGGTTCCGGCCGGGAGGCCCAGCAGCGCAACCGCGAGGGTGTGGCGGTGTTGCTCACGCCGCAGCAACCGCGACGTCGTGCTCTGGCCGAGCTGTCGTCGTTCCGAACTGGGAACGACACCCTGGTCGGAGCCCCCCCGGGGTTGACCGTCGCAGCGACGGTCGCCGCTCCCCAGGTGGTGATCGCGCCCGCCGCGCCCGTCACCGGCACGCCGGGCTGGTATGCGTCTGCGAACAACCCCAGCAGGCTGCCACTCACCGTGTTCGTGAACAGGAGAACGGCGTCCCGATTGGGTTGCCTGGGCAGCCTGTGCTGTCGCTGAACAACGGATCGGCCGTGCACGAGGACGAGATCGGCTCACGGACATGCCCGGCCTGCCCGAACCGTTTCCGGTCGGCGCCAGCGGCAGAACTCGCTCGCGTCGAGCACGAACGTCGCATTCGACGGTTGACGCTCGGCCGAAGAAGCCCTTCGTAACATCGCCACCGATGTCCTCACGCCATGACACAATGGCGTGTTGCCGGAGAACGTTATCTCCGGCCGGGTCGCCGGATTGCGTGTGTCGAGCGAGATCGGCGAGCCATTGTTGGCGAGCTTGAAGCCGGCCTGCGTGGCGTTGTCACGAGTCGGGACACGAAGATCTTCTCCATCTCCTCACCGTCGGACTTGTTCCTCGCACCTAGGGAGAGGTAGGGTTCCCCGCGGTCATCGTGCCCGACGCGACCCGCGGATCCTCCGCGTCAGCCGCGGTCCTCGTTGAGCGAGCACTGCTGCTCATTCGTCGTGTTCTCGGCACACAACCCGAGATGGTGCGTCGAACCGCTCGTGTCGAGCAGCCCCGACAGCAGGCTCCCGACCGCGGTCCACTGGAACGGCTGTTCGGCGGTGGTCGTGTTCGACGTCGCCTTGGCCGCGAACACCATTTCGTTGTTCTGCAGGCCGAGACCTGACGTGTGCGGGGTATCGGCCGTGCTCGTCTAGTACGACATGGACCACGGGGACGGGTGTCGCCTGTGCCCGTGGATCCCATGTCCGGGTCAATCCCGGTCCCTGGTCGGATCAATGTTCATGGTTGGATCACAGCTGACCGTGGTCGATCCCCACCTGCTGCCAGAAGCCGTTGATCGCTGCCCCGCCGACAGGCTTCGCCGGATTCGCGCCGTCGAGCGCGGACATGTCGTGCCACTGGTCGGCTTGACCGCCTTGCTGGTGAAGATCTGCTGCGGACTGCTCGTGCTGGCTGTGCCGCACCTCCTCCCACGCCACCCACGGCACACGGTGATTTCCGGGGCCCGTTGCGCCACCCGCGACGCTGGGATTCTCCGCGTCGCGATTGGTGTGGATGTTGGAGCGACGGGACCTGTGTTGTCCCGATGCGCCTCCCCCACGTCCCTGACCGGCGAACAGCCACTCGTTCTGCTTCGCATTGCTGGCCGTGTGTCGAGCCGACTGGCGAAGATGTTGTTGACGCCGAACCCCGTTCCCGAGGCGTCCTCGTACCAGGTCGCCCAGGGCATGTGCGCCCGTGGCTTGCAAAGTCGATCGCCGTGCTTCGCCGTTTTGATTCTGATCGAAGTTCAGAGATCCGCTGGACGAACCGCTCGACCGGCCTCCGTCGGGTTCCCATCTGGCGCGTGGGCCACGGTGCCGCTGCGAACGAACGCACCAAGATCTGATCGTGGCCGGACGTCGTGCTGGGCTCTGAAGATCGACCATGGCACGGCGGGCTTTCCGCCACCAGCGCCCCGCCCACGACGTCTGCATTTGTCGGATCCTCGCCACTCACCCCCTTGGTCTTGTCGATCCCCTTCGCCAGGTCGTCATTCACCTGTCCGCCGGAAGGCAGCGCGGACCCGCTCCTGCGCAGCGTGCGGCTCCGAGCGCCACAATCGCGCTCGCGAGTACTACCCGTCCACGCCGGAACCCCGGCACGTGCATCCCCATAGTGACCCTCCTCAGTTGGTCAAGTGCGTACTCCCATCGCGACCCGGCTGCGCTGGAGTCGCGGACCCTGGCCTGATTGTTCCGCTCTAGGCTTTTCGGTGCTGGCACGGTGTGACCGCCCACGGCAGTTTCGGAGCCGCCTTCCTTCATCGCCAGCAATCCCCCCCCCCCCCCCGGTACGCGCGGACGTAGCTCAGTTGGTAGAGCGTCGGCTTCCCAAGCCGAAGGTCGCGGGTTCGGAGCCCCGTCGTCCGCTTGGAGGCGTATCGCCCGTGGACCACGGGCTGATACGGCGACCCGTCGTTGCCTCGCTCGTCGGAACCTGCCGCCACTTCGCGCCCATCTGGCCGGATCTCGCCTCCAGCCGGGCGCGTATCTGCTGCTCGGAGTCGTGCGCCATATGTCTCTAGGTGCGTCTATCTCATCTCGATCGAGGAGCCCATCAGGCGCGAGATGTTCGCACAGTGTCTTCCGGCGGTGAGCGCTTCCGTCGCGAACGCGCGGCCGAGGCAATACGGCCCTCGGCGCGAGACCCCGGCAGCGTCCAGCGCCGGATACCAGTCGCGGCTCCGCCACGTGTCCAATCCGATGTGCCCGCCCTGCGGCGCGGGGAATACGCCGGGCGTCGATCCTCGGCGGCAGCGCCTCAATCGCGGGAGCGCGCGCCCCTCAGCGGGATCCGGCCGCGCGATCGCACTGGTCTCGGGATACGGCGTCAGGAGCCCCGCGAGAAGCGGCGCTGCACAACCACGGCGCCGGCGCGGTCCATGTCGCGGCGTTCGAGGGCGATCCATTCGTTTGTACGGAGGCCGGTCTCGCCGACGCAAGAAGACGCAGCGGCCCTGTAAGCTGCTCCCCCAGCTCGCCGGCGATCAGGTCGATCTGGCCGAGGCTGAAGTCTCCATCTCCTCCGAGTGCGGCTGCGGATTCGGCCCCATACTCCACTGCTGGGTTGCGGTGATAAAGCGCCAGCGGACCGCGGCCCGCGCTTTTCGCGGCCGCGGTCCGCTGGCGCTTTATCAGCCGCAACCCGGCGGTCGATATGGGGCCGAATCCGCAGCCGCGCTCGGAGGAGATCGAGCCGTTCACCCTCGGGCCAGATCGACCTGATCGCCGGCAGAGCTGGGAGCGGCTTACGGGCCGCTCGTTGTCTTCGTCGCCGAGACCGGCCTCCGTACAAACGAATGGATCGCCCTCGAACGCCGCGACATCGACCGCGCCGGCGCCGTGGTTGTGCAGCGCCGCTTCTCGCAGGGGCTCCTGACGCCGTATCCCCAAGACCGCTGCGATCGCGCCGCCGGATCCCGCTCACCGGCCGCGCGCGCTCCCCGCGATTGAGGCGCTGCCGCCGAGGATCGACACCACGCTCCTATTCCCCGCGCCGCAGGGCGGGCACATCGGATTGGACACATGGCGGAGCCGCGACTGGTATCCGGCGCTGGACGCTGCCGGGGTCTCGCGCCGAGGGCCGTATTGCCTGCGCCACGCGTTCGCGACGGAAGCGCTCGCCGCCGGCATCTCCACGTTCCAACTCCTCGCGCCTGATGGGCTCCTCGATCGAGATGATCGAGCGCACCTACGGGCATCTGGCGCGCGACTCCGAGCAGCAGATCCGCGCCCGGCTGGAGGCGAGATCCGGCCAAATGGGCGCGAAGTGGGCGGCAGGTTCCGACGAGCGAGGCAACGACGGGTCGCCCTCATCGCCCGTAGTCACGGGCGATACGCCCTCCAAGCGGACGACGGGGCTCGAACCCGCGACCTTCGGCTTGGGAAGCCGACGCTCTACCAACTGAGCTACGTCCGCGCGTACCGCTTTTGCCTGCAAATCCGGATTTGCTGGCGATGAAGGAAGGCGGCTCCACGGAAACTACCCCCGTGGTGCCCCGGTGAGCACCGTCAGCGCCCGAAAGCCTAGCGGGGACCGATCGGGCCAGGGTCCGCGACTAGCCATCGCGGCCGTAGTGCGATAGGAGTACGCACTTGACCAACTGAGGAGGGTCACTATGGGGATGTACGTGCCGGGGTTCCGGCGTGGACGGGTAGTACTCGCGAGCGCGATTGTGGCGCTCGGAGCCGCAGGCACCGCAGCGGCGTTTCAGGCGCTGCCTTCCGGCGGACAGGTGAATGACGACCTGGCGAAGGGGATCGACAAGACCAAGGGGGTGAGTGGCGAGGATCCGACGAATGCAGACGTCGTGGGCGGGGCGCTGGTGGCCGGAAAGCCCGCAGTGCCGTGGTCAATCTTCAGAGCCCACACGACGTCCGGCCACGATCAGATCTTCGTGCGTTCGTTCGCAGCGGGCACCTGGACCACGCGCGGGATCGGAACCGACGGAGGCCGGTCGAGCGGTTCGTCCAGCGGATCTCTGAACTTCGATCAGAATCAAAACGGCGAGGCGCCGGCGATCGACTTTGCGGGCGCCGGGCGCGCCGTCCCCTGGGCGACCTGGTACGAGGACACCTCCGGAACGGGGTTCGGCGTCAACAACATCTTCGCCAGTCGCTTCGACAGCACGGCCGGCGATCCGAAGCAGAACGAGTGGCTGTTCGCCGGTCAGGGACGTGGCACCGGTGGCGTCGGGACAACACAGGTCCCGTCGCTCAACATCCACACCAATCGCGACGCGGAGAATCCCAGCGTCGCGGGTGGCGCAACGGGCGCCGGAAATCCGCCTGTGCCGTGGGTCACGTGGCAGGAGGTCGGCGCCGCCAGCACGAGCAGTCCGCAGCAGATCTTCACCAGCAAGGCGGTCAAGCCGACCAGTGGCACGACATGTCCGCTCGACGGCGCGAATCCGGCGAAGCCTGTCGGCGGGGCAGCGATCAACGGCTTCTGCTGGCAGCAGGTCGGGATCGACCGCGTCAGCTCTGATCCAACCATGAACATTGATCCGACCAGGGACGGGATTGAGCCGGACATAGCGTTCACGGGCACAGGCGACACCGTCCCGTGGGTCGTCTGGTACGAGACGAGCACGGCCGATACCCCGCACACGTCAGGTCTCGGCCTGCAGAACAACGAAATGGTGTTCGCGGCCAAGGCGACGTCGAACACGACCACCGCCGACGGCCGGTTCCAGTGGACCGCGGTCGGGAGCCTGCTGTCGGGGCTGCTCGACACGAGCGGTTCGACGCACCATCTCGGGTTGTGTGCCGAGAACACGACGAATGAGCAGCAGTGCTCGCTCAACAAGGACCCGACGGCTGACGCGGAGGATCCGCGGGTCGCGTCGGGCACGATGACCGCGGGGAACCCTACCTCTCCCTGGGTGGCCTGGGACGAGACCAACGGTGGGATCAAGAAGATCTTCGTGTCCCGACTCGTGACGACGCCGGCGCCGGCCCACTTCGAGCTCGCCAACAATGGCTCGCCGATCTCGCTCGACAGCAATCCGGCGACCCGCCCGGACATCACGTTCTCCGGCAACACGCCGTACGTGTCATGGCGTGAGGACATCGGTGGCGATGTTACGAAGGGCTTCTTCGGCCACTTCGTCAACCCGTCGAATCCGACGTTCGTGCTCGACGCGAGCAACGTCCCGCTGGCGCCGACCGGAAACGGTTCGGGGCAGGCCGATGTCCGTGAGCCGATCTCGTCCTCGTGCACGGCCAATCCATTCAACCTCGACGGCGCCGGCTGCCAGGGCAACCCAATCGGGACGCCGTTCTTCCTGTTCACGAACACGGTGAGTGGCAGCCTGCTGGGGTTGTTCGCAGACGCATACCAGCCCGGCGTGCCGGTGACGGGCACAGCGGGCGCGATCACCACCTCGGGAGCGACCGTCGCTGCGACGGTCAACCCCGGTGGGGCTCCGACCAGGGTGTCGTTCCAGTTCGGAACGACGACGGCCTACGGCCAGAGCACGACGTCGCGGTTGCTCGGCGTGAGCAACACCGCCACGCCGTTCACCGGTGCGCTGCTGGGCCTCCCGGCCGGAACCACGATCCACTACCGGGCCGTGGCCCAGACGGACTTCGGGACGGTCACCGGCGGTGACCGGACGTTCAGGACCGGATCGCCGCCGTCGCCACCCGGACCCGGTAGCGCCTCGATCGGAAAGGCGAAGGTCTCTGGGAAGAGCGTCAACGCGAAGGCCTCGTGCAGAGGAACATCCGGCGCGAGGTGTCAGCTCACGTTCGCGCTGACGACCAGGCGCCATGGCAAGACGGTGAAGATCGGCAGCGCAAAGCTGACGCTCACCGCCGGCCACAGCCACACCGAGCGGGTCTCGCTCAACCGCACCGGCAAGGGCATTCTGAGCCACGTGCGCAAGCTCAAGGCCACGCTCAAGGTCACCCAGTCGCTCACGCATGGGACGAGGACCGTCTCGACCCAGGGCGTGACCTTCAGGCGCCGCTAACGGGCATCTGGTCAGGGCCCCGTCCTCGCGCGCGAGGGCGGGGCCCGCACGCCCCTATCCGCTCCGGCCCAGCGATACGATCGCTCGGTGCCGGCCGACGACTTCGTCACCACGCTCGCGGTGCGAGAGATGGGTGGGCCGGAGAGCGCTTTCGTGATCGTCGAGTGGAGCGTCTCCGGCTCATCGGAGTGGGAGTGGATCGCGCCGCTTCATGTGCATCACGCCGACGATGAGGCGTGGTACGTGCTCGAGGGCGCGCTGAGGTTCCGGCTCGGCGAGGAGGAGTGCGAGGCTGGCCCGGGGCAGGCCGTGTTCGCACCGAGGGGAACGCCGCACGCGTACGGCAACGCGCGGCGCGGGGAGCCGTCGCGCTACCTGCTGGTGATGACGCCGCGGATCCGCGCCCTGATCGCGGCGCTACACGCTCCGGGCGCGCAGGACTACCCCGCGATCTTCCGCGCCCACGAGTCCGAGCTGCTGAGGTGAGCCGACGCCGGCCTCAGCCGCGGGCGCTGACCGCCCGGCGAACCTGCACGCGGGCGCCCTCGAGCGCAAGGTCCTCAGCCGGGGACGGCTTGCCGTAGAGAAAACCCTGGGCGTGCTCGCAGCCGAGCCGCAGCAGCTCAGCATGGAGGGTCCCCGTCTCGACCCCCTCGGCGATGACGGAGATGTCGGTCTCGCGGGCGAGCGAGAGGAGTGCGGAGACGATCGCACGATCCTCGGGGCTCACGAGGATCCCCGCGACGAACGAGCGATCGATCTTGATCATGTCGAGCGGTAGCACGTCGAGGTGGGCGAAGGAGGAGTGCCCACTTCCGAAGTCGTCCATGGCGATCCTGACCCCGATCGCGCTCAATGCGGCGAGGCTGGGGGCGACGGACTCGGGGCTGCGAATGATTCCGGTTTCGGTGATCTCGAGGCATAGGGATGCGGGGGAGAGGCCCACCTCCTTGAGCACCGAGCGAACGAGATCGACGAACAGCTCCTGCTCGAGCTGGCGGGTTGAGACGTTGACGGTGACCCCGACGTCAAGGCCCTGGCGATGCCACCGTTTGGCCTGGGCGCAGGCCTGCTCGAGGACCCACGTTCCGATCGAGACGATCAATCCGGTCTCCTCGGCGAGCGGCACGAAATCCTGTGGCAGGAGCAGACCCCGCGTCGGATGGCGCCACCGGACAAGGGCCTCGCAGCGCCTCACCGCCATCTCGGGCAACGACACGATCGGCTGGTAGTGGACAGTGAGCTGGCCGGCGTCGATCGCTTGGCGCAGCTCGCGCTCGGCGTGCAACCGCTGCGCGACCTCGAGGCGCACTCTCTCGTCAAACACCTCGACGCGTCCCCCCCCGCGAGCCTTGGCGCGGTACATCGCGATGTCCGCTTCCCGGATCAGGGCCTCGGCGGTTGCGCCCGGATCGCGTGTCATCGCGAGACCGACGCTGACCGCGCACTTAAGCAACTCGCGGTCGATCAGCATCGGCTGGTCGAACGCGTTCACGAGCCGCTCGGCGGCCGTCACGAGCGTGCCCGGCGAATCCGCATCATCGATCAGGACCGTGAACTCATCGCCGCCGAAGCGGGAGATGGCATCGGCGTCGGGGAGGACGTCGCGGAGTCGGCGGACCGCTCCCCGCAGGAACTCATCCCCGACGTCGTGGCCGTGACCGTCGTTGACCAGCTTGAGATGGTCGAAGTCGACGAACAGCAGCCCGATCGAGGCCGGGGTCGTGCTCGAGCCGAGCGAGCGAGTGCGAGATCCGCACGCTCCCGGTCGAGCGATTTGGCAGACCGGTCAAAGCATCGTGGGCGACGCGTTCCTCGAGGAGCTTGCGGTCCGTCACGTCGCGGGCGGTCGCGTACCAGCGGTCCTCGGACTTACGCGCGTTCCACTCGAGCCACCGGTAGCCGCCGTCCTTGCGGTAGAGGCGGTTGATGAACGCGTAGACCTCGGCCTCGGTGCCAGATGTCCGCCGGACCAGGTCAACTGTGCGCTGGAGATCGTCGGGATGAATCAGCTCGAGCGCGCAGCGGCCGCGCAACTCGTCGGGTTGCCAGCCGAGCATCCGCTCCCACGAAGGGCTCACATGGAGCAGATTCCCGGCCGAGTCGATCAGCGCCAGCAGGTCCGAGGAGAACTCGAAGAAGCGAGTGGCGAGGTCACCCTCGGACGTCTGCAGCGAGGGGACCTCACCGAACGGGGGAAGTCCGCGATCTGCAGGAGATTCGGCATCCCCCATTGCTCCAAGAATCGCCGATTCCGCCCCTGCCGTCGAGGTCGAACATGCGTCCAGTCAGTTTTATGGAGGTTTGGGGGGCCACAAGCGCAATCAAGCTGCCGCTCCGGCCCGGCGGAAGGCACACTCCCGAGCGATTAGACTCGCGCCCAGGCGAAGGAGGAGACATGCGGCAGCTGACCGGACTTGACGCGCAGTTCCTGGCGCTCGAGTCGCCGCGCCAGTCGGGCCATGTCGGGCGCGCTCGCGGTGCTCGACCCGAGCACGCGGCCGAACGGCCGGATGGAGCTCGCGGACCTGCAGAACATGATCGCGGAGCGGCTGCCGCTGCTGCCACCGTTCCGGTGGCGGCTCAAGCAGGTCCCGCTCGGGCTCGACTACCCGTACTGGATCGACGATCCCGACTTCGACCTCGAGTACCACGTGCGCGAGATCGCGCTCGCGCCGCCGCCGACCGACGCCAAGCTCGCCGAGCAGGTGGCGCGCATCTTCGCGCGGCCGCTCGACCGCGTCGCGACCGCTGTGGGAGGCGTACCTGATCCACGGCCTGCACGACGACAACGTGGGGCTGCTGACGAAGATCCACCACTCGGCCGTCGACGGCATGTCCGGCGCCGAGATCATGAGCGTGCTGCTCGACCTCACACCCGAGGGGCGTGAGGCGCCGCCGGCGGACGATGCGCACGCCCGACCGCGAGCCCAGCGAGCTCGTCGATGCTCGCGCGCGGCGCTGCTGGGCACGCCGCGGTACCTGGAGCGAGTCCTGCGCGCACTGCCGTCGACGCTGCCCAACCTCGAGGACGCGCCGATCCTCAGCGATCTGCCGGGCGCCAAGACCGTGGGCCGAACGACGGCGCGGATGGCTCGGATGCTGCGCCGGCGCGAATCGCGAGTGCTCGAGCGCACGGACGCTTGCGCGGCCGCGGACGTCGTTCAACGGGCGGGTCTCGGCGCATCGGCGGTTCGCCTTCGGGCAGCTATCGCTCGACGACGTCAAGGCGGTCAAGAACGCGCACGGCTGCACGGTCAACGATGTCGTGGTCGCCCTGTGCGCCGGCGCGGTGCGCCGGTGGCTGCTCGAGCATGACGAGCTGCCGGACGAGCCGCTGGTGACCCAGGTGCCGGTCTCGGTGCGGACCGACGAGCAGCGTGGCACCTACGGCAACCGGATCGGGATGATGAGCGTGCCGCTGTACACCAACGAGGCCGATCCGCTGCGACGCCTGCTGCTCACGCACGAGGCGCTGCGGGCGGCCAAGGAGCGCCACCAGGCGCTGCCGGCGCAGCTTCTCCAGGACGCGACCCAGTTCATCCCGCCGGCCGTGTTCGCGCGGGCCGCACGGGTCACGTTCTCACTGGCCGCCACCCGAGCGCCGGTGTGGAATCTGGTCGTCTCGAACGTGCCCGGGCCGCAGTTCCCGCTCTACTGCGCCGGGCGCGAAGATGCAGGCCAACTACCCGGTGTCGGTGATCACCGACGGGATGGGGCTCAACATCACCGTGATGAGCTACCTCGGACACCTCGACTTCGGGATCGTCGCCGACCGCGAGCAGATGCGCGACGTGTGGAAGCTGATCGGCTGGCTCGGGGAGTCGCTCGAGGAGCTGATGCCCGAGCGGGCGCAGGACGACGCCCAGCCAGAACGGCGCCGAGGCAGTCCGTCGCCGACGAGGAGCGGGAGTCGGCCCTCTAGCGGATGATCCGGAACACCCCGCGCATGAACGGGTGGATCCGGCAGTAGTACGTGTACGTTCCCGGCTTCAGGTTCGTGGGCGTGCTCCAATCGAGCTGCCCCGACCGCCGGCGTCGCCGGCCCGAGCTGAGCCGAGTCGAAGCCCGCCCCGTTGGCGAGCGGGTAGGAGATCCCGGTGTTCAGGCCGCACGGGCTCTGACACGAGGTGATGCTGTGGAAGATCGAGCTCGTGTACCAGGTGGGCGGGTGGAACAGCGTGTTGAAGCTGAGGCCGCTGCTCTGCCCTGCGGCGCAGGCTGGGCATCCTGGTTGACGAAGGTCAGCGAGTGGCCCTGGGTGATCGTCGGAATGCAGCGCTGCTTGCCCGAGGCGAAGAAGTCGCCAGGGTGGTACTTGAAGTTCTTGATGTCGACCTGCTTGGCATGGCAGGTCGGGAGGTTCTTCAGCGTTGACCCCGAGTGAGAACGAGCCGCCGTTGTCGTTGTTCTCCTTCAGGTAGCCGTGCGTGACGTGGCCCTTCTGGTTCGACCTCGTGCGTGAACGGGTTGACTCCGGTCTGGTCGTTCCACGCCTCCCACACGACCATGATCCCCATCACCTCGTACCACGACGCCCGCTTGGTGTCGTACGCCGCGCTGATCCGCAGCGTGTCGCCGGCCTGGACCTCGAGGCCGCCAGTTCGCGGCGGTGGCGTTCATGGCCATGTTCCACGAGATCGGCCCCCGCTTGTCGAAGTAGTGGGCGTTCGAGCGGAACAGCCGCACCGAGTTCGGAACGAGACCCCCTGCGATCCCGGGGCTGGGCGAGTCGCCCGTGCGCAGCAGATCGAGCTGGTCCCACAGGCCGCCGGGGTGGAGGTGGCCGGCGGTGCGATCAGCGAGCCGGCGTGATCGACCTTGAACTCGTTCAGCGGAGCCCCATTGCCATAGGGGTTGTGCGCCATGTCGGGAAAGACGAACTCGCCGTTGCGGCCGCTGTGCTGCGCCGTGTTGAAGACCGGATAGATGTGGTGATCCATCACGTCCATCCAGATCGGATGCACCGGCGTCATGTGCTTGGCCGCCGGCGCCGTGCTCGGGATGAAGTCGACGTTGTAGGTGATGTAGACCTTCGTCGCCACCGGTGTCAGGTCGTGGATCATGTAGTTGAGGATCCAGTGGTCGTTGGCGCCGACCGGGTAGCCATAGCCCTTCGGCATCTCGAAGATCGTCTTCTCCTCGCCCACTGCGGCGAACGGGTAGAACGCCGTAGCCGTTGCCCTCGCCCTCGCCGGCCGCTCCGTCGCTGAGCCACACGCCGTGGTGGAGGTGGATGACGCTGACCATCGGGCACCGGGCCGCAGCACTTGCCGTTCTTCTTGGCATAGACCAGGTTGGGCTGGAAGCGCACCATGTAGCCGCTGCCGGGTGGGCGCGGCACCTGGTTGGTGTCGAGCAGGATCAGGTTGGCGCCCGGCCTGACGAGGTAGGGGCCGGCGTGAAAGTGAAAGTGCTCGACGCCGCCCGTGGCGGCGGACGAAACCGCCGGCGAGACGCCGAGAACCATGACCGCTATGAATGCACCGAGCGCTGCTCGCCTCAACCTGTTCTCCTCCGCTGAGCGCGCCTCCGCCCCTTATTGAAGCACGTTCTTAGAGAAAGTACGTCGACGTACCAAAACCGCGGCCGACGCTCTCCACAAAGAGGGCGGCTACCAGGCCTGGGTGCCGCCGCAATGCGGGCAGCCGACCGACGTCGAGACGGGCGCCTCGAACACGAAGCCGCACTGGCAGTGGTACATCGCCGCGTCGTTGGTCAGCGGCCTGCCGCTGCAGGTGCCGCTCTCGCGCCGGACGTCGCTGGTGGCCACCGCCGCCGGAGGGCGAACCTTGGTGGGCGCGGGGGCGGGCGCGGGCGGGCGCGGGCGCGATCGGCTGATCAGTCCCGATTCCACGGAACCCCTCCCGGCGTCGCCGGGTGCTCTCGCCTCGCTTAGATCGAACTAGCACGTTCATTGCGAGTAAACGGTTCTGATGGGAAATGGTTTCGCGCTCACCGGGAGAATTCCTCGCTTCTAACACGACGCTAATCGGAGACCAGGCTTTCCCGACCTGAGCGATCGGGCGCCGCTCTGGACCGATCTCCCGGGGTTTTCGGCTCGCCGGAGGCGCCGCAACCGCACCCCAACCCCGGTGCGGCCGTTCGAGGGCCAGCATGTCGGACCGCGCCCTTGTGGGAGAATCGGCCCAGGCATGGACCCAAGCCGCAAGCGTGCCATCCGTCTCACGGTCGCCCTCACCGCCGCGCTGCTGCTGGCATCGGCGCTCGTCTACACGAGCTTCAGCGCGGGGCGCGACGAGCTGACCGCATCCCAGCTTTTGAAGCGGGCCAAGCCCGGCACCGTCGTACATCCTGGCCGGGACCGTCCTGGCCGGGTCGGTCCGCCACGAAGGCGAGGCGCTCCTGTTCCGCGTCCGTGACCCCAAGCTCCACGTGTCGGTGCCCGTCCGCTACACGGGGATCGTCCCTGACCCGTTCGCCCCCGGCCGCGGAGTCCTCGTGACGGTCCACGAGGGCGGCTCGAGCTTCATCGGGGAGCAGGACTCGCTGACTACCAAGTGTCCATCCAAGTACCAGGCTGCGGCCTCGTCCTACCAATGAATCGGGTGGAAGGCTGAGATGGCGCTGATCGGTCGTGCCCTGTTGATCCTCGGGCTGCTCGTCGCGCTCTACGGGATCGGCGCGTCGCTCTACGGGGCGATCACAGGACGCCGGGAGTGGGTCGTCTCGGGCCGCCGCTCGGTGTACGCGCTGGCCGCCCTGATGACGGCGGCGTTCGCGATCCTCGAGGCCGCGTTCCTTCGTTCGGATTTCTCGTTCAACGTCGTCGCCGCGCACTCGTCGACCACGACCCCGACCTTCTACAAGGGCGCCGCGGCGTGGTCCTCACAGGAGGGCTCGCTGCTGCTGTGGGTTTGGCTCCTGTCGCTGTGGTCGAGCCTGATCCTGTTCCTCACGCGCAAGCGTGTTCGCGAGATCGCTCCATACGCGACGGCCGTGCTGCTCGGCTTCGCCGCCTTCTTCACCTCGCTGTCGATCTTCTTCGCCAACCCGTTCTCCACCAGCGCCCATCCGCCCACCCAGGGCGCCGGCCTGGATCCGCTGCTCCTGCACCCGAGCATGATGATCCACCCGCCGATGCTGTACTCCGGCTACACGCTGCTCACGATCCCGTTCGCGTTCGCGATCGGTGCGCTGATCACCGGGAAGCTCAGCACCGAGTGGATCAGTGTGACCCGGCGCTTTGCTCTCGCCGCGTGGCTGTTCCTCGGCATCGGGATCCTGCTCGGGGCGCGCTGGTCCTACACCGAGCTCGGGTGGGGCGGCTACTGGGCCTGGGATCCGGTCGAGAACGCCGCGCTGATGCCGTGGCTGTGCTGCACGGCGTTCATCCACTCGATCATGATCCAGGAGAAGCGCGGGATGCTGAAGGTGTGGAACGCGTCGCTGGTACTCGCCAGCGGAACGCTGGCGATCCTCGGCACGTTCCTGGTCCGCTCCGGGATCCTGAACTCGATCCACGCTTTCGGTGCCTCGACGCTCGGTGTCCCGTTCGTGCTGTTGATCGCGGCGATGCTGGCCGGCTCGATCGGTCTGATCGTGTGGCGCCGGCAGAGCCTGCGGTCGGAGGCCCAGCTCGACTCGCTGCTCTCGCGCGAGGCCGTCTTCCTGTTCCAGAACCTGGTGCTGGTCGCGATGGTGTTCGTGATCTTCTGGGTCACGTTCTTCCCGCTGATCTCCGAGGCCGTGACCGGGACCAAGGTATCGGTCGGTCCGCCGGCGTTCCGGCCGTTCATCGTGCCGCTGGCGCTGATTCTCGTGCTGCTGTCAGGGATCGGGCCGATCATCGCGTGGCGACGTGTGACGGTGGCCAACCTGCGGCGCAACTTCACGATTCCAACGCTGGCCGCCCTCGCCGTGCTCGTCGCGCTCGTGGCCGCCGGCGGCATCGCCACGCGCCCGTTCGCGCTGCTCATGTTCGCGTTCGGCACGTTCGTGGTCGTGTCGATCGTCCAGGAGTTCTGGCGTGGTGTCGGCGCGCGGCGGGCGATGACCCACGACTCGCCCCCGGTCGCGCTCGCGCAGCTCGTCCGGCGCAACCGTCGGCGCTATGGCGGCTACATCGTCCATGCCGGCCTCGCCGTGCTGCTGGTCGGCGTGGCGGCCTCGTCCTCGTTCCAGCACTCGCACGACGTGATGCTGTCGCCCGGCCAGCACGTGAACGTGGACGGCTACGCGGTGCGCTATCTACGCCCGACCGCTCACGCAGGCGCTGCCAAGGTGTCGTTCGGGGCCGTGCTGGACGTCACCAAGCAGGGACACCACGTCACCACTCTGACGACGACGCGCAACTTCTATCCGGCGCCGTTCGATCCGACCCTGGGCCCGATCTCGGAGGCGTTCAACGGGCAGTCCGACAGTGACGTCGGCCTGCGGGCCGGGATCACGCGGGACATCTGGGCGGTGATCAACCCGGACCTGACGCCGCTGCAGCCCCAGATCACCCAGGGCGACAAGGTGTTCGAGGCCCTGATGACCCGGCTCACCCCGTCCCAGGCCGCCCAGCCCGCGAACCTCAACTGGATCAGCTCCGAGCGCGCCGCGGCGATCAGTGGACTGACCGCGCGCTTCGTCAGCCACCCATGGTCGGTGAACTTCCTCGTGATCGTCTCGCCGCTGGTGACCTGGATCTGGCTCGGCGCGATCATCATCGCGTTCGGTGGCCTGATCGCGCTCTGGCCGGTGCCGGCGCTCGCGCGCAGGCGCCGCGAGGCCGCGGCCTATCCGGCCCGGCCGGCGCCCGGAGTTCCCGCGCGCGAGCCCGCGTAACCGGTCGTCATGGAGTTCCTGCTCGTGCTGGCGATCCTCGCCGCCGTCGTGGCGATCGTCACCTCGCCGCTATGGCGGGAGCGGGACCGTCCCGAGTCGAAACGCGCTCGGTCGGACGCGACCGATCTCGCGGAGCTCGAGGCCGCCCGCGATGCCAAGTACCGCGAGATCCGCGACGCCGAGCTCGACCATCGCACGGGGAAGCTGTCCGACCCGGATTTCGAGGCGCTGGACCGCAGCCTCAGGGCGGAGGCGCTCGAGATTCTCAACCAGCTCGAGCGCGTGTCTGGAACGGCGCCGTCGTGAGCGGCTAAGATCGCAGCCGATGGCCACAATCCTCGACATCGTTCAGGTGTTCCTGTGCGTGGTCCTGATCTTCCTCGTGCTCATGCACTCGGGCAAGGACTCCGGCCTCTCCGGCGCGTTCGGCGTCGGCACGGGAGCCGGTCCGTTCGGCGGCGGTTCGCTCGTCGAGCGCAACCTCAACCGCTGGACGATCGGCTTCGCGATCGCGTTCGTCGTGAACAACCTCATCCTGATCAAGGTCGCGTAGGCGCGGCCAATATCTAGCGCACGGCCGTGCGCAGCTCGCCGAGCTCGCTCGCCGACAGCCGCACCTCGTCGCCGGGCTCGATCCAGTGACCGTCGAGCGGTCCGAGCTCGAGCAGACAACCGCCGGTCACGGTGCCCGAGCCGATCACGTCTCCGGGGCGCAGGCGAGTACCGCGCCCGGCCTGCGCGATCAGCTCGGGCCACGAGTAGTGCATCGGCTCGGTGCTTACGCGCGAGACGACGCGGTCGTTGACGAGCACAGCCGCCTCGATGTGCAGCCATTCGCCGTCGTACGGGAGCTCGTCCGGGGTCACGAGCCACGGGCCGAGGCTGGTGGCGAAGTCCTTGCCCTTGGCCGGCCCGAGGCCGACCGTCATCTCGCCGCGCTGGATGTCCCTCGCGCTCCAGTCGTTCATCAGTGTGAAGCCGGCGATCGCCCCGTCGCCGTCGAGCACGGCCGCGATCTCGAGCTCGAAGTCCAGCATCGTCGACCCCTCCGGCCTCGTGATCGGCTGACCGGACCCGAACACCGCCGCCGGGTTGGTGAAGTAGAACACCGGCGCCTGGTACCACGCGTCGGGGATCTTCGAGCCGCGCGCACGGAAGCCGGCCGCGACGTGCCCCTCGTAGGCGTAGAAGTCGCGGATGCTCGGTGGATCGGGGACGGGGGCGAGGAGCACGACGTCGGAGAGCGCGTGAGTCACGCCGCTCGCCTCACGCCCATCGCCGGCCAGCCACTCGATCATGCTCCCGGCGCGCTGCTCGACGACGGTGTCGTCGGCCCGAAGCTCGCCGACGCGCGGGTCGCCGCTCGCGGCCATATACGTGACCAGACGCAACGCTAGTTCCCCGCGGCAGGCGCGGCGCTCACGCCTGGTCTCCCAACCGGTCGACGAGCCGCAGCAGGTCGAGCGGGCTGAACGGTTTGGTCAGGAACAGGTCGGCGCCCGCATCCTCGGCCTGCCGCTCGACGCTGTCGCCGTGCGCCGCGGTGAGCATCACGATCGTGGTTCCGCTCGTGTCGGGCTGCTCGCGCAGGCGCCGGCACGCGTCGATCCCGCCCAGCATCGGCATGTCCACGTCGAGGAACACGAGGCTCGGGTGCTCGCGCTGCGCGACGGCGATCGCCTCGAGCCCATCGGCGGCCTCGTGGAGTTCGAACTCGGCCACGTCCTCGAGCGTGACCGCGATCAGCTTGCGGATGAACGGGTCGTCGTCGACGACGAGGACGGCCCGGCTCATCTGATCTCCGACGCGATCCGCTCGAACGTCTCGTCCGGGATCGTCCGGAAGGCCTCGATCACACGCGGATCGAACTGCGTCCCCGCCTTCTCGACGATCATCCGCCTCGCGTCGCTCAGCGTCGAGGCGGGGCGGTAAGGCCGGTCGGTCGTGAGCGCGTCGAGGACGTCGGCGACCGCGAACACACGGGCGGTGAGCGGGATCTCCTCGCCGGACAGCCCGTCCGGATAACCGGTGCCGTCCCAGCGCTCGTGGTGGTGCCGGACGACGTCACTGGCCTCGCCGAGGAACTCGATGCCGCGCACGATCTGGGCGCCGATCAAGGGATGCTGCTCCATCAGCGCGCGCTCCTTCTCGGTCAGCACGTCAGGCTTGTAAAGGATCGCGTCGGCGATCGCGACCTTGCCGATGTCGTGCAGGAGGAAACCGAACTCGATCTCCGGCGTGTTCGACCGCTTCAGTCCCAGCGCCTGGAGGATCGCGAGCCCGTACGCCGCCACGCGCTCGGCGTGCTTGCCGGTGTAGGCGTCGCGCGCCTCGACGGCGTTCGACAGCGCCCGCACGGTCGCCATGTACGACGCACGGAGCTGCTGTGAGCGAGCGCGCTCCTGCTTGAACGTCTCACGCAGATCGGCGGCGTAGCGCTCGAGCTGGCGCTCCTTGTCGGCCGCCTCCTGCTCCCGCCGCGCGAGCTCTGCGCGCAAGCGTTCGATCTCCCTGAGCAGCTCAGTCTCGGTGCCAACCGCCACGGCCTGAGCGTACCCCTTCCGCGCGCTCACGGTGCAGATCAGCGCTCCCCGCGCAATGCCACGAACAGCGCTGCCGCGGCTTGGTCCACGGGGACGATTTCCATGCCCAGTTTGCCCACGCCTGGCGGCGTCGGCGTGCGGTCGTCTGTGAACAGGATCACGGCGCGGCGCATGCGGCGACCGCGGAGGTCGAGCGCCTCGAGCACGGCCTGGGGATTGCGGACGCCGACGTCGATCAGCGCCACCTCGAAGCGGCGTTCCACGCACACGCGCGCGGCGGCGGCACCGGTCAACTCCCATTCGTGGTCGATCCCGAGCTCGTCGAGGGCGGGCTCGAGCACCGGCTGCATCTCTGCGCGGCCGACGACAAGTACGCGCGAGCGACCGGCGCGCACGGCCGAGCCGAGCACGTCGCGCAGCTCGTCGGCGTCGATCGGCTTGGACACCACCCACTCTCCGTCGAGCTCCTGGCGTCCGGAGAAGACCGACACGAACACGATCGGGGTGGCGCGCAGCTCGATGTCGGCACGGATCTGGCGCAGGACGTCGAAGCCGTCCATGCCCGGCATCAGGATGTCGAGCGTCACGGCGTCGAAGTGCTCGGCGCGGAGCAGCTCGAGCGCCCGCTCGCCGTTGAGCGCGATCGTCGTCTCCACGCCGAGCGGGGCGAGCTGCCCGGCGATCAGCTCGGCGATCTCGTGCTCATCGTCGACGACGAGCACCCGGCGGCCGCGGATCGCATCGAGCGAGTGCACCGACTCGGCGCCCGCGGTGGCCGCGGGCAGCAGGATCCGGAACGTGGTCCCGCGTCCCGGCTGGCTGTCGACCTCGATCTGGCCGTGGTGCAGATCGACGAGCGACTTGACGATCGAGAGGCCAAGGCCCGTCCCGGGCGCAGTGCGGCCGCCGTCACGGATCCGGTAGAAGCGCTCGAAGATCCGCTCGCGCTCCTCGGGACTCATGCCAACGCCCGAGTCGGCCACCACGATCTGGACCCAGGCCCGGTCGGGCTCGACGCCGACGTGGATGCTTCCGCCCTCCTCGGTGTAGAGGTGGGCGTTGGTCAGCAGGTTGGCGACGATCTGGCGGACGCGGCTGGGGTCGGCGAGGGCCAGGGGCACCGTGGGCGCGACGTACACGCCGAGCTGCTGGTGCTTCTCCGACGAGGCGCGGGCCCATGAGCAGGGCGACCTCCTTGACGGCCTCGCCGACGTCGATCGGGCGGGGATGGATCTCGACTCGGTCGGCGTCGATCCGCGCCACGTCGAGCAGGTCGTTGACGAGGTCGACGAGCCGGTCGGTGGAGCGCAAAATGATGTCCACGAACTCGCGCTGGCGCGCGCTCATGTTCTCGGGAGAGCGCTCGAGCAGCTCGATGAAGCCCTTGATCGAGGTGAGCGGGCTACGCAGCTCGTGCGATGCCGTGGCCACGAACTCGCTCTTGGCCCGCTCGAGGCGCACGCGCTCGCTCATGTCCCGCACCGTCCACACGGCGCCGCTCGCATCGCTGCCGAGCATCGCGGCGGTGACCGCAAGGGTGCGCCCGTGGTGCTCGATCGTCGTTTCGCCGTCGAGCGCGTCGGCGAGGCGCGGGAGCGGGCTCAGCTCGGAGTCGGTCGCCGATCCGACGGCGAGCTCGGGGACGAGCTCGCCGGCTCGCGGGTTCACCGTCCCGATCGTGCTCGATCCGGGCTCGGTGACGATCAGACCGTCGCCCAGGCTCTCGATCGTCACGGCGAGCCGGCGACGCTCCTCGTCGATGTGGTGCCGAGCGCTCGCAAGGTCGTCGGCCATCGCGTTGAACGCGTTGCCCAGATCCTGGAGCTCGCGGGGGCCGGCCGGCTTGACGCGGCGATCGAGCTCTCCGGCGGCTAGACCGCGCGTCGCCGAGACCAGCGCGTCGAGCGGACGGCGCATCGACGAGACGAGCCCGGCGATCAGCGCCAGCGCCGCCGCCAGGGCGAACAGTCCCGCGACCGCGACCAGCGCGATCGCCTCGCGCGAGTCGGTTCGCGCCCGGCTCCGCGCCGCCTGCTGGCGCTGCTGCTGGCGGGCCTGCACGGCGATCGCGAGCGAGTGGGCTGCAACCTGCTCGCGGACCAGGCGGGCGCTGGCCGGATCGTCTCGGGCCAGGGTCGTGGCGGTGGTGGCTGCGGCGCGGTAGGACGCCTCGGCCTGGCGGCGGGCCGCGGCGGCCGAAGCGCCCCGCGCGTCGCGCAGCACCTCGGCTTCGGTGACTCCCGCTGCGGCCAGGTTCGCAGCGGCCGTAGCGAGTTCGGAGCTCCGAACCAGCGTGTTCTCGTAGTCCTGGCGCGAGCGATACAGGCTGGCCACGCCGACGGCCGCCACGACCGCGAGCACGATGGTGAGCGCGACGAGCGCGAGGCGGAGCGTCCGAGCGATTGAAAGGTGCTGCATTTGCGCGGAACCGTACGCCGTCCTCGTGCAAACGGCGCAACTGGACTCCCCGACCCGCGGCGAAGCTACCATCGCGGTTGATGAGCCTCGGGCGGGCATGGGCGCAGCAGCTGCTGCGAGCCTCCGGTGCGGCGGTGCTCGCCCCGGGCGCCGTCCTCGCCGCGCTCGCCGTGCTCGCCCTGAGCGGAGGGTTCGGGTCACTCGGTGCCCTCGGGGAGGCGTTCGCCGGACCCTCTGTTCCGGGGGCGCCGAAATCAGCGAGACTCGTCCCCGCCCCGTCGGCGCTCCGGGCCGGGGCCGTGCTGCTCGCACGCGCGACCTCGCCGGTCGGCAGCCCCGCGCCCGCCGCCGGGTCGGCCGGGCCGCCCGCCGCGAGCTCCGCTCCGGGTTCCCCGATCCGCCCCGGGCCCGGGCCGGCTCACCGTGGCGGCGGCACCGCGGGCGGTGGATCGGGCCCGACGTCGAACCCCGGAGGCCACCGCCCGCCGGCCACGGGCTCGGGTCCGGCCGGGCCGAGCGGGCACCCGACGCTGATCGACGGGGTCGTGTCCCTCGGCGCGTCCGTCACCTCGCGCGTCCCGGGGCCGGTGGGATCGGTGGCCACGAGCACGCTGAAGTCGGTGGGCCACACGCTTGACGGGATCCTGGGGTCGCGGTCGGGCGGCTCGCGCTCCGTGCTCGGTGGTGTTGTGGCAAGGTTGAAATCGCCTTGAGGAACCGGATCCCCGCCGTCGTGTTCGCCTGTGCCCTGCTGCTCGCCGCCTGCGGCGGGCAGTCGGCAAACGGCCAGGCTCAGTTCAACGCGCCCGCCGGAAGGGTGCCGGCCAAGATCCCGTCCGCCGACTGGGGCCGGTTCAACTTCGACGCCGCAGCGCAGCGGCGTCGGACCGTCCGACACCGGCATCACGGTCGGGGACGTCAGGCTCCTGCGGCGGCGCCAGGTGCGAATCGACGGGACCGCCGACTCCTCGGCGATCGAGCTCGCCGGGGTCTCGGTGCACGGCCGCACGCATGACGTGTTCGTGCTGACCACCACCTACGGAAAGACGATCGCGCTCGACGCGCGCACCGGATCCAGGCTGTGGGAGTTCGTCCCCCGCGACATCCATCGCTACGAGGGGTCGGCCCAGTTCACAACCGCGACGCCGATCGCGGACCCGAACCGCCAGTTCGTCTACGCGGCCAGTCCCGACGGCCGGATCCACAAGCTCGCGGTCTCGACGGGCCGCGAGGTGCGCTCGGGGCATTGGCCCGTCCGCGTGACCTTCGATGCCACCCACGAGAAGATCGCCTCGGCGCTCAACATCACCGGCAACTCGGTGGTCGTCACCACCGGCGGCTACATCGGTGACGCCCCGCCCTATCAAGGCCATGTGGTGATGATCGATCGCAGCAGCGGGCACATCTCCGCGGTCTGGAACTCGCTCTGCTCGAACCGCCACCACCTGATCGACCCGCCGCGCTCATGCCCCGTCAGCGATTCGGCCATCTGGGCGCGCGCCGGCGCGGTGATCGAGCCGGGCAACCACCGGATCCTCGTCGCCACCGGCAACGCGCCGTTCAACGGCTCGACCAACTGGGGCGACAGCGTGCTCGAGCTCTCGCCGAACGGCCGCACACTGCTCCGTCACTGGACGCCGTCCAACCAGGCCCAGCTGAACGCGAATGACGGCGATCTCGGGAGCACGGCGCCGGCGATTCTGCCGACGTTCCACGGCATGCACCTCGCCGTGCAGTCGGGCAAGGACGGCCTGCTCCACCTGCTGAGCCTGGACCGGCTGGCCGGGGCGACGGGTCACGCCGGGCATCATCTTGGGGGCGAGCTGCAGAGCATCGCGTCGCCCGGCGGCGACCAGGTGTTCACGGCGCCCGCGGTCTACTCGCACAACGGGCGCACGCTGGTGTTCGTCGGAGATGGGTCGGGGACGACCGCCTACCAGCTCGGTCCACACCGCGCGCGACTATCCGTCGCCTGGCACGACGGGACGTCCGGCACGAGCCCGATCGTCGCTGGAGGCCTGCTCTACGTCTACGACCCGAACGGTGGTCGCCTGTACATCCGCCTGCCCGGCTCAGGCAAGCAGATCGCCGCGCTGCCGGCCGGCACCGGCCACTGGAACAGCCCGATCGCGGTCGGCGGTCGCATCGCGCTGCCGGTCGGCAACGCCAACGATCACGCCACTCACGGCGTGATCAATATCTATCGCCTGCCGGGACGCTAGGCGGCTCCAGCGCGGGCGGCTCCGGCGCGAGCGATCCAGCGCGTGCGGATCCGCGGACTCCGGCGCGGCCGGCTGCACGGTCCCCGACGCCGGCAGCGCGAACGAGAAGCGGCTACCCGAGCCCTCCTGGGTGTCCAGCCAGATCCGGCCGCCATGTGCGGCGGCGATCTCGACGCAGATCGCCAGGCCGAGCCCGCTGCCCCCGGTTCGCCGGGAGCGTGACGGCTCGACGCGGTAGAACCGGTCGAACACGCGGTCGCGCTCCTCGGGGGCGATCCCCGGCCCCGAGTCCGCGACGGTGACGCCCACCTCGCCCGCCTCCGACCACGTCGAAACCGTGACCTGGCCGCCCGCGGGCGTGAACTCGACCGCATTCTCGATCAGGTTCGTGATCGCCTGGCGGATGCGGTGCGGATCGCCCTCGGTCGGGCCCGGCCCGCCGGTGAGGACGAGGTAGACGCCCTTGGCGTCGGCGAGCGGCTGCAGCGACCCGCTCGCGGTCCGGGCCACCTCGAGCAGGTCGAGCTCGCTCCTCATGAGCTCGAGCTGGCCCTCGTCGGCGCGCGACAGCGTGAGCAGGTTGTTGACCGTGCGGCTCATCCGATCGACGTCCTCGCGGACGCTTTCGAGGACGGCGCGGTCGGCCGCTGAACGCTCGTCCTGGCGGAGGCTCACGTCGAGCTCGGCGCGCATCGCGGCGAGCGGCGTGCGCAGCTCATGCGAGGCGTCGGCGATCAGCTGGCGCTTTGCGCTGACGCCGGCCTCGAGGCGGTCGAGCATCGCGTTCAGCGTGGCCGCGAGCTGACCGATCTCGTCGGTCGACCGCGGCGCGGTCAGGCGCTCGTGGAGCTGGTCGATCCCGATCTCGCTCGGCCTTGCGGCGCATCCGTTCGACGGGCAGCAGCGCGTTGCGGACCACCCACCAGCCGGCGCAGGCGGCGGCGGCGAGCGCGATCGGCCCGGCGATCAGCAGCAGGATCAGGATCTTGCGCACCGCCTCGTTGGCTGCCTGAAGCGAGGCCGCGACGACGAGCACCCGGGTCTGCTTGCGGTGCGCGACCGGCGTGACCATCAGTAGGTACGGCTGCGAGGAGTCGCCGAGGTTGCCCTGGGACAGCTGCTCGCCGGCGACGAGCGCGGCGGTTGTCCGGCGCGCGGAGATCATCGGGTCCTGGGCGACGTCGCCGCCGTACGCGGCGACGCACCCGGCCGGAGAGATCGAGCACCTGCGCGCCGTCAGCCGCTGCGGCGCAGCGCTGCCGCGCTCGTCTTGCGGAAGCCGCCGATGCCGTTGTCGTCGTAGTTCAGCGCGATCGCACCCGAGCTCCCGCGGACCGAGCGGTCGATCGAGGAGCGGAGATCGGAGCGCAGCTTGAGGACCAGGAAGGCGCCGAGCGCGACCAGGATCGCGACGAGCATCAGCGCATACCAGGCGGTCAGCCGGGCGCGGATTGGGAGGTTCATGCTGACCCCAGGGCTCGAGCACGAACCCGACTCCTCGGACGGTTCGGATCAGTGGTCGCTCGGAATCGGCCTCGAGCTTGCGGCGCAGGTAGCCGACGTAGACGTCGACCAGGTTCGGCGAGCCGATCGGGCTCGGCGGGCCACACGTTCTCGAGCAGCTGCTCGCGCGAGAGCACCTCGCCGGGCCGGCGCAACATGAACGCGAGCAGGTCGTACTCGCGCGGTGTCAGCTCAGAGGTGGAGCCGTCCCAGCTGACCATTCGTGTCGCCGGGTCGGCCCGCAGTCCCCCGACGTCGATCGGGACCGGGCGCTCGGTCGGGCCGCGCCGGATCAGCGCCCGCAGCCGCGCGACCAGCTCGCCGAAGTCGAACGGCTTGACCAGGTAGTCGTCGGCGCCGGTGTTCGAGCCCGCGGATCCGGTCGGACGACCTCGCCGAGCGCCGTCAGCATCAGCACCGGAACCCAGCGGTCGCGTTCGCGCAGGGCGCTGCAGACCGCGTAGCCGTCGCTGCCCGGCAGCAGCACGTCGAGGACCACGCCCGTCGTAGTCGTGGTCGAGCGTCAGCGCGAGCGCCTTCCTCGCCGGTGTGGGCGACGTCCACCGCGAACCCCTCGGCCGTCGAGGCCGCGCGCCAGCGTGCGGGCGAGCTTCACGTCGTCCTCGACGATCAGCAGTCGTGGGTTGCGGAGCCCCGTCAGAAAATGTGAGTAATTTCACTTGCACTTCGCTGATTGCGAGGACATATCCTAAGAGCAGTCTTAGGAGCCGATCAAAGGCTGGGGCCGTCCGGGGGCAGATGTGGACAGTAGATCACCAATCAGGCGGAAGCAGGTAGGTGGCGATGCTAGAAGGGCTGCTCAGCGGGCGCGCTGCGCTTCCGGATGCTGCTTGTCGGCCTCGCGGCCGGCATGATCGCGCTCGGCATCTTCACGTTGCCGAACATGCACACCGACGTGCTGCCGGAGCTCTCGCAGGGCCCGGTGCTCGAAGTCCAGACCGAGTCGCCGGGCCTCTCGAGCGCAGGAGGTCGAGCAGTACATCACCGTCCCGATGGAGAACAACCTCCTCGACGGGGTGATGGGGGTCTGGGACGTTCGCTCGCAGTCGACCCCGGGACTGGCGACGGTCGATCTCTACTTCGAGCCGGGACGACGACGCTCCACGCGCGCCAGCTCGTCGAGGAGCGGCTGACGAACTCGTTCTCGCTGCCGGCCGTCAACAAGCCGCCGCTGCTGATCCAGCCGCTGTCCACGACCAGCCGCGCGGTGATGATCGGGCTGAACTCGAGCACCGTCGAGTCCGCTCGAGCTGTCCTATCTCGCCCGGTGGATCGTCAAGCCGCGGCTGTCCGGGGTTCCGGGCGTGGCCAACGTCGCGATCTTCGGCCAGCAGGACCGCCAGATCCAGGTCCAGGTCGATCCGGCCAAGCTGGCCGCCGCATCACGTGACGCTCCAGCAGATCATCGACACGGCCGGCAACGCGCAGCTCGTCTCGCCGCTGACCTACCTCGAGGGCTCGGCGCCCGGCACCGGCGGCTTCATCGACGGCCCCAACCAGCGCGTCGACATCCGCCCCGTGCTCCCGCTCGGAGCGCCGAAGGACCTGGCCGCGGTTCCGATCACGGACGCCCCGGGCAAGCCGACGCTGGGCGAGGTCGCGAACGTCGTCGAGAGCCACCAGCCGCTGATCGGCGACGCGATGACGAGCCACGGGCGTCGGGCCTCGTGCTGCTCGTCCAGAAGCTGCCGTCGGCCAGCGTGCCGGGCGTCACCAAGGGCGTCGAACGCGCGCTGACCGAGCTGCGACCGGCGCTCCAGGGCGTCAGCGATCGACACGTCGTTCTTCAAGCCGGCGAGCTACGTCACCAACGCGCTGCACAACCTGGCGCTGGCGCTGATCATCGCGGCCGCGCTGGGCCTGCTCGCGCTCGCCGCGCTGCTCCTCGACGCGCGCGGTCTGTTCCTGACCGCGCTGTCGGTCGCGCTGTCGCTGCTGGCCGCGGTGCTCGTGCTCAACGCTCCTCGGCTACACGCTGAACGCGCTCGTGATCCTGGCCTGCTGGTCGCATCGGCGGTGCTCGTCGACGACGCGGTGTGCGGCACCACGCGCGCTGGTCGCGAGCGTCCGCGAGCGAGCCGAGCGCTCGGAGCCGGTTCCGATCCAGACCGTGCATCATCGAGGGGCTGGCCGCAGCTGCGCAGCACGCTCGGCTACGGGACGCTGATCGTGCTGCTGGCGGTCGCTCCCGTGTTCTTCGCCAAGGGCCTGACCGCGACCTACCTGCACCCGATGGTGCTGGCGTTCGCGCTCGCTGTGCTCGCCTCGATGGTCGTCGCCGTCACGTTCACGCCGGCGATCGGAATGCTTCTGTTCGACCGCGGGTCGGCGCACGGCGCCGACGGTCGCGCGATCGCTTCGGCGCGGTGTACGAGCGGGTGGTCCGGCGCGCGCTCGCGGTGCCGGCGACGCGGTGATCGCGGGCATCTGCGCCGTCGGGCTGCTCGGGATTCGTCGCGCTCCCGTTCCTCAATCCAGCCCGCGCCGCCGCGGTTCAAGGACCGCAACCTCGTCGTGCACTGGAACGGCCCGCCCGGCGCCGGGCTGAACGAGATGGATCGCATCACCGGACGGATCACCGGCTGATCTGCGGACGCTTCCGTCTGTGTCCGACGTGGCGGCGACGCTTGGTCGCGCGGTCAGCGGCGATCAGATCGTCGACACCAACTCGGGCCAGATCTACGTCCAGCTCAAGCCGAGCGCCGACTACGACAGCGCCGTGCAGCTCGATCCGAGCGATCGTCGGCTCGGTGCCGGGCATGCGTGCGTCGGTCTCGAGCTACGAGAACGACGTCCAGGCCGGAGTGCTGACGCCCGCCAGCAACGACGTCACCGTCCGGGTCTATGGCGAGGACTACAACCAGCTGCAGGCGCTCGGCGTCCCAGGTCGCGAGCCAGATGGCGCGCGTCAACGGGCTCGGTCAGCCGCAGCTGCAGCTGCCGACGCTCGAGCCGAACGTCAACGTGTCGATCAACGACGCGGCGGCGCACAACGCCGGGCGTGCTCCCCGGCGACGCCCGCCGCCAGGCCTCGACGCTCGTCTCCGGCCTGACGGTCGGCAACTTCTTCCAGCAGCAGGCCGTGTTCGATGTGGTCGTGTGGAGCATCCCGTCGGTCCGGGCAAACATTGCCGACATGCGCCAGCTGCCGATCGACACCGCCGGGCGGCGGGCATGTCCCGCTGTCGAGCATCGCCAACATCAGCGTCCAGTCGAGCCCCGATCGACATCCGCCACGAGGCGCTCTCGCGTTACGTCGACGTGACGGCGCCGGTGTACGTGGGCAGCGTCGCGGACGCCGCAGTCGGCGATCCAGCACCGAGCTTTCGAACGTTAGCTTCCCGCTCGACTACCACGCCGAGGTCGTTGGCGGGACGCCGGAGGACTCCGACCTCGCACCTCAAGTTCCTCTCGTTCGTGCTCGCCGCGCCTGATCGGCATCCTGCTGCTGCTCCAGGCGGCGTTCGGCAGCTGGCGACTCGCGGCGGCTGTTCCTGCTGGCGCTGCCGCTCGCCCTGTCGGGAGGACTGATCGTCGCGCTGGCCACGGGTCAGGCGAGCTCGCTCGGCGCCGACGCCGGACTGCTCGCGGTGTTCGCATTTGCCGTGCGGCGGCGGGATCCTTCAGGTCAGGCGGATCCGTCATGCGCACGCCCTTGACGGTGGTGAGCTGACCGACTCGATTGTGGTCGCGGCGGCGAAGGAGCGGCTGGCGTCGTCGGTCACCGCGCTGATCGTGAGCGCGGTGATGCTGATCCCGTTCGTGGTGATCGGCGACGTCGCGGGCAATGAGATCACGCACGTCACGGCGGCCGTGATGCTTGGCGGTCTGATCACGGCGACGCTGCTCAACCAGCTGCTGGTGCCGGCGATGTGCCTGAACCTCGGACCCACGAGCCCGATCACGGCCGAGGAGCGGGAGGAGGACCAGCTCGATCCGACGCCGACGCCGGCCCCAACTCCGAGCACGAGCTGAACAAGGGGGAATCCGAATGCCGAACATCAAACGCCCGCTGATCGCGATCGCCGTGCCGCTCGGCCTGGTGCTCGCCGGTTGCGGCAGCTCGAACAGCGTGTCGATTCCAAGCTCGGGCCGCCACGAGGCGCTGGGCGGACCGACCGGGCAGATCGTGCTGAGCGCGCTCGGCGCCCAGCGGATCGGCCTGCAGACTCAGGTCACGCAGGCGGTACCGCCACCGAGGCCCGGCCCGGCGATCGTCAAGACGACGACCGTCGGCGGCGTCAAGCATACGACCACCACGCCGGCGCCGACGCCCACGATCCCGGCGGGATCCCCGTCCGTGATCATCCCGTACTCGGCCGTCGTCTACGACCCGAGCGGAAAGACGTACGCGTTCAGCAACACCGGCCCGCTGACCTACGTCGAGGTCCCGGTCGACATCGACCACGTCTCCGGCAACTCCGCCTATCTGCGTCACGGGGCCGAAGGCCGGCACGAAGGTCGTGTCGGTCGGAGCGGAGGAGCTGTTCGGCGTTCAGACCGGGGTGCTGGCGCAGACGTGAGCTCCGCCGGCGCACCCCACCCGACGAGCGGCTGATCGATGCGGTGGATCGTCTACACGGCTCTGCGGTTCCGCTACCTGGTGATCGCGGGTGCGGTCGCGCTGATGTTCTTCGGGGCGCAGACGCTCGGCCATCAGAAGGTCGACGTGTTCCCGGAGTTCGCGCCGGTCAGCGTCGAGATCCAGACCGAGTGCCTCGGCCTGTCGCCGTCCGAGGTCGAGTCGCTCGTCACCGTGCCGCTCGAGAACGCGTTGCAGGGAGTCCCCCGCGTGACCGAGGTCGAGTCGGAGTCGGTCCCGCAGCTGTCGGCGATCTTCCTCTACTTCAAGAACGGCACCGACGTGCTTCAGGCCCGCCAGCTCGTCCAGGAGCGGCTGGCGGCCGCGTCGCCGTCGCTGCCCTCGTGGGCGGCGCCGCCCGCGATGTACCCGATCGTGTCCGCCACCAGCCGGGTGATGCAGGTCGGGATCACCTCGAAGCACGGTCGATCCGCTCGACCTCTCGAAGATCGCGCTACTTCACGATCCGGCCGCGCCTGCTGCATGTGCCCGGCGTCGCCAACGTGGCGATGTGGGGCGAGACGAAGAAGGAGATCCAGGTCCAGGCCGACCCGGCGAAGCTCGATCGCCAGAAGGTTCCGCTCGACTCGCTGATGAGTGCCGCCGACACTGCGGTCGACAACGGGCTGCTGTCGTTCACGACGGGTGCGTCGATCGGCTCGGGCGGCTGGATCGAGACGCCGAACCAGCGGCTCGGGATCCGCAACCAGCAGGTGATCACGACGCCGCAGCAGCTGGCGCAGGTACCGGTGGCCAAGCGCGGCTCCCAGACGCTGACGGTCGGCGACGTCGCGAAGGTCGGCTACGGCACGCCGCCGCTGATCGGCACCGCGGTCGTCAACGGCGGGCCGGGGATCATGCTCGTGATCGAGAAGTTCCCCGGGGCGAACACGATCGACGTCACGAACGGGATCCTCAAGGCATTCGCGGCGCTGCAGCCGGGCCTGCCCGGGATCCACGTCGACACGCACATCTTCCGCCAGGCCAACTTCATCCACACGGCGATCCACAACCTGTCCTTCGCCGTGATCCTCGGCTGCATCCTGGTCGTGTTCGTGCTGATCGCGTTCCTGTTCCAGTGGCGGGCCGCGTTCGTCAGCCTGCTGGCGATCCCGCTCTCGCTCGCGGCCGCCGCGGATCGTGCTCGACGCCGAGGGGGCGACGATCAACACGATGATCCTGGCGGGCTTCGGCGTGGCGGTGGGCGTCGTCGTCGACGACGCGATCATCGACATGGAGAACATCGTCCGGCGACTGCGCAACTGGCGCGCCGCCGGGAGACGTACGACCCCGCTGCACCTGCTGCTCGCCGCCTCGCTCGAGGTTCGCACGGCGATCCTGTACGCGACCCTGATCAACATCGTCGCCGTGCTGCCGGTGGTGTTCGTCGGCGGGCTGACCGGCTCGTTCTTCCGGCCGCTGGCGGTCGCCTACGCGCTCGCGGTGCTCGCGTCGATGCTGGTGGCGCTGACCGTCACGCCGGCGCTGGCGATGGTCCTGTTGCCGAGCGCGCGGCTCGGCACCGGGCGACCCGCCGCTGATCGGCTGGTGCAAGCGGGTCTACGCGAAGCTGCTCGCACCGGTGACTACGACGGCCGCGGTGGGCGATCGGAACCGTGGTGGCGGCGATCGCTGGCCGGCGTGCTCGTGCTGCCCGGCCTCGGCCAGGACCTGTTCCCGACCTTCAAGGAGCAGGACCTGCTGATGCACTTCGACACCAAGCCCGGGACCTCGCTGCCGGAGATGAAGCGCATGGTCAGTCAGCTGCAGCAGAAGCTGCTGCAGATACCCGGGCACCCGGTCACGCAGGTCGGGTCGCACATCGGCCAGGCGCTGCTCGGCGAGGAGATCGCCGGCCCCGAGTTCTCCGAGCAGTGGATCACGCTCGTCGCCGCACGCGAACCTGGCCAGCGCCGACCGACGCGGTCCGGCGCGTCGACGGCGTCGTTCCCGGGCACGTTCCTGGACCTCACGACCTACCTGCACGAGCGGATCGACGAGACGATCACGAGCGACACCGAGGACATCGTCGTCCGGATCCTCGGTCCGAACTTCGGCACGCTGCAGCGGCTCTCGCAGCAGGTCACGAACACGCTCAACGGCACGCCACACCTGGTCGACCTGCACCCGCAGTCCCAGGGGTTCGTGCCGCAGATCCAGGAGACCGTCAACGCCGCGGCGGCGGCACGCTACGGCCTGACGCCGGGAGCCGTGCGCCGGCAGGCGGCGATCGATCTTCGGCAGCCAGGAGCTCGGCGAGCTCTGGTACGGCGGGATCGCGATCGGCGTGAGCGGGTGGAGCATCCCGCAGGTCCGCGCGCAATCTCAGCGACGTCCAGAACCTGCTGATCGACACGCCCGGACGGCGGCCACGTGCCGCTCGGCAAGGTCGCGAACCTGGTCGTCAACTCGACGCCGAGCGACATCACGCGCGTGAACGGCTCGAACAAGATCGACGTGCAGGCGAACGTCGCCGGCAGCCAGCAACCTGAGCGCGGCGACCTCCGCGGTGCAGGCCCGGCTCGCCAAGGTCAAGCTCCCCGTCGGCTACCACGTCGAGCTGCTCGGCGAGGGCGCTGAGCGCCAGGCCGCACAGCATCGCCTGCTGCTGATGGGACTCGGGGCCGCGATCGCGATCCTGTTCCTGCTTCAGGCGGCGTTCCAGAGCGTCCGGCTGGCGACGCTGATGTTCCTGACGCTTCCGGTGGCGCTGGTCGGCGGCGTCCTGTCCGCGTGGCTGTTCGTCGGGGCGATCGACCTGGGTGCGCTCGTCGGCTTCTTCGCCGTGCTCGGGATCGCCGCTCGCAACGGGATCCTGATGATCAGCCACCTCCAGCACCTCGAACGTGAGGAGGGCGAGCGAGTTCGGGCTCGCGACTGGTGATGCGCGGGGCGAGCGAGCGGCTGTCGCCGATCCTGATGACCGCGCTGGCGACCGGCGCTCGCGCTCGCGCCGTTCGTGATCTTCGGCGGCCGTCCCGGGCAGGAGATCGAGAACCCGATGGCGATCGTGATCCTCGGCGGCCTCGCCACCTCGACGCGTGATGAACCTGTTCGTGCTGCCGGCGCTGTACCTGCGCTTCGGGCGGCCGCGCAAGGGCGGCCGCGACTGGCGCGACGAGCCGCGGATTCGCCGCACACGGCCGCCGGCGCCGAAGCCGGCGCCGCAGAGAGAGCGGGTGCCCGACGTGCTCACCGTTATGCAAGAGCGCCCGTCGGACGCCACTGCCTGATATGGTCGGCTCGCCTGGCCGGCGGCGCAAGCATCCGAACAGAGGGGACTACATGCAAGCGAAGTCGGACCGAATCACGCGCCGTCAGGCGCTGCGCAACTCAGCCGTCGCGGGGCTCGGCCTCACCGGCCTGAGCGCGGCGGCGGACGGTCTCGTCGCGCAGGCTCTGGCCGCGAGTCCGATGCACGGAACGCTCAAGGACATCGAGCACGTGGTGATCCTGATCCAGGAGAACCGCTCCTTCGACCACTACTTCGGGACGATGTCCGGCGTTCGCGGCTTCGGCGACAAGCTGGGACACAAGCACTTCTTCCAGAAGACGCTGGGCGGCAAGACGATCCAGCCCTTCCATCTGCCCAAGCACTGCCTGCCCGACATCTCGCACGACTGGGGCCCGCAGCACCACTCGTGGGACGGCGGCAAGATGGACGGGTTCGTGCGCTCGCGTGAGCCGGCGAGCGTCAACGGCAGTGCAATCGCGCCCGAGACGATGGGCTATTACACGCGCGAGGACCTGTCCTTCTACTACGCCCTCGCCAACGCGTTCACGATCTGCGATGGCTATCACTGCTCGGTGATCGGGCCGACCGACCCGAATCGGCTGATGTCGATGACGGCCACGCTCGATCCGGCCGGCAAGCACGGCGGCCCGCTGGTCCAGACCCTGGTATCCACGCGGGCCGCGACGGCTGGGCACTTCACCTGGACGACGATGCCCGAGCGGCTGAGCGCCAACGGCGTGAGCTGGAAGGTCTACACCGACCTCAGCGGCGGCGGCGTCCTCGACAACGTGCTCCCGTACTTCAAGGCCTTCCGGGCCGGGACGAAGTACGACAAGCTCGGCCTGCAGCCCACCTATCCGGCCGACTTCATCGCCGATCTCGAGAACAACAGCCTGCCCAAGGTGTCGTGGCTGACAGCCGGCGTGCTGGAGAGCGAGCACCCCGGGTTCTCCGACCGCGATCAGCGGCGAGATCGTGGCGCGCCAGGTCGTGGAGGCGTTGGTCTCGCATCCGGAGACGTGGAAGAAGACGGCGCTGTTCATCACCTGGGACGAGAACGGCGGGTTCTTCGACCATGTGACCCCGCCGACCCCCCCGAAGGGGACGAAGGGCGAGTACCTGACCGTCTCGAAGCTCCCGTCGGCGGCGCAGGGCATCCGCGGCCCGGTCGGCCTCGGCTTCCGGGTGCCGATGCTCGTCGTGTCCCCGTTCGCTCGCGGTGGGCTCGTGTGCTCGGATACCTTCGACCACACCTCGACGCTGCGCTTCCTCGAGTCACGGTTCGGGGTGGAGGTGCCGAACCTCAGCCAGTGGCGCAGGAGCGTCACCGGCGACCTCACGAGCGCGTTCAACTTCGCGGCCAAGCCGCAGGTCGGGCGTCCCGGCCTGCCGGTGCCCAATGCGGCCGACGCGAAGTGCACCGGTGTCGCCCCCGTCCCGGTTCCGAAGCAGCCGTTCCCCAAGCAGGCGAAGGGGACGCGTCGCAGGCCAAGCGGGATCGTCCATAAGCGGAAGTGATCTCCGGGCGGCCCGGAGTCTCGATGCGATCCGTCGGCTGCTCGAAGCCCTCATGTCCAGGTTCTGGGCGCCCGCGTCGCGCGGGCGTCCCCGCCCTGTCCGGGCGCCGGGTGATCCAGCCCGGCGTCCGGCGCGTATACATGGCAAATGGCGGGACATCGCCCCCGCTCGAACGCAAAGCTGATCGAATCGCAAGACCGTGCTCCGAGTAACCCGCCGACTTGTCTCGCCCGATCTCCGCGCCCTCGCGGACGAGGAGCTGATGGAGTTGGTGGAGGACGGCGACGCCCGCGCGTTCGAGGTGATCTTCGATCGTCACGCGAGCGCCGCGTTTTCGCTCGCCTACAGGATGTGCGGCCGCCGCGTGGTGGCGGAGGAGGTCGTGCAGGAGGCGTTCGTCTCGCTGTGGCGCAGCGGCGCCCGCTATGACCGTGCGCGCGGCAGCGTTCGCTCCTGGGTGCTCGGCGTGGTTCACAATCGAGCCATCGATGTGTTCAGGCGCCAGTCGGTCAGGGACAGCCGCGACGTCCACGACGATACGATCGCGGACCGGATGGCGGCTGCCGATCGTACGGACACGGAGGTCGAGCGGCGCGAGGACACGCGGCGGATCCGCACCGCGCTGGACGAGCTTCCGGCAGATCAACGGCAGGTGATCGAGCTGGCGTACTTCGGAGGTTTCACCCACAGCCAGATCTCTGAGATGCTCGGATTGCCGGCGGGGACCGTGAAGGGCAGGATGCGGCTGGGGTTGACAAAGATGCGACTGTCGCTGGGGGGCCCGGCGGAGGTCGTGGGATGACGCCGGGAGGTCCGATGTCCGATGAGCGGGACTGCGGCGCTGACGCCGCGGCCTTCGTGCTCGGTGCGCTCGAGCCCAGCGAGGCCGAGGCGTTCCGCAGAGCACATGGCGAGCTGTGTCGTGTGCCGCGACGAGGTTGCGAGCTTTCAGCAGGTGGCGGACGTCCTGCCGATGTCGGCGCCCCAATACGACGTGCCACGCGGCTTGCGCCGGCAGGTGATGCGGGCGGTGAAGGCGGAGCCGCGCGCGGCTCCGGCGACCGGAGCGCAGCACGCGGCGCTCGTCCGCTCGGCTGAGCGTGCCCAGGCCCGCGCTCGCGGCGGCCGCCGCCGTCCTCGCCGCGCTGGTGATCGTCGGTGGGATCGCGCTCGGAACCGGCTCCGGCGGAGCGCGGGTGGTCCAGGCGCAGGTGACGGGCGCCGGGACGGCTCAGCTGACGATCTCTCAGGGCCGCGGCGAGCTGGTCATGCGCGGGATGCCGGCGCCGCCGGCGGGGCACGTCTACGAGCTCTGGATCCAGCGCGGGTCGGCCGCGCCCTCGCCCACCCGGGCGCTGTTCAGCGTGACCTCAGCCGGTTCCGGGGATGTCGGCGTGCCGGGGTCCCTGCAAGGGGTGCGGCGCGTCCTGGTCACCCCGGAGCCCGTCGGCGGGAGCCTCACTCCGACTCATGCTCCCGTGATCGTCGCGCAGGTCAGCTGAGCCCGAGGCGTGCACGACGAGCACGGGGACAGGGCTGTGCTTGAGCGCATACCGACTCACGCTGCCGAGCACCGATGAGCTGAGCGGGCCGCGTCCGCGCGAGCCCATGACCAGCAGATCGTGGCAGCCGTCGCGGATGCGGTGCATGAGCGCTTCGCGGATCGGCTCGTGCGTGAGGATCTTCGTGACCGGGATCGAGTCGGGCACCCGCCGCACGGCGTCGCGCAGGATCTCGACCGCCTCGCGCTCGAAGTCGGCCGCCATCGTCTGGTAGGCGCCGGCGGTCAGGGCCGAGCTGCAGATCCAGCGCGACGGCTTCGGCACCGAGGTCAGGATCGTCAGTCGGGCGCGTGACTCGGCGGCGAGGTCGATTGCCTGGATCAGTGCCCGCTCGGCGTGGGGCGAGCCGTCGACGCTTACGAGGATGTTGCGGAACATGATTCCTTAGCATGCTAAAGATTAGCAAGCTACACGCTTGTTACGCTGGATTCATGGCGGTGACAGATGCACGAGCCGGGGCGACGAGCCGCCGCGGCGCCCGGGCCGGGCACGGCGCCGAGTTCCTGGTCGCGTTCGACTCCTTCGTCCAGGCGGTCAGGCGGGCGCGGGGCACTGCCCCGCATGTCGCGGAGACTCTCTCTCCATGTCGCAATACTCGCTGCTGCTCGGCTCGAAGGCAAGGACTGCGCGCGGGTTCAGGACCTCGCCTCCGATGCCGGAGTGGCCGCCTCCACGGCCACCGGATCCTCGACGCGCTCGAGCGCCGCGAGATCGTGCTCCGGACGCGGTCGCGTGAGGACCGGCGGGCGGTGTCCGTCGCGCTGACCGAGCGGGGGCGCGCCCTGTTCTCGCAGCAGCGCGCGTGGGTGCGCGCGCGCGAACGGGAGTTCTATGCCTCGCTCCCCGGACGCGAGCGGGAGCTTGCCCCCGATCTGCTCCTGCGCCTCGCCTCGCTGATCGACGAACTTGCAACCGGTCCCGCGAGCTGAGCCGGAACGGTTAGTGTCGCGTCAGCGACAACGTCCGACCCAGGAGGTCTCAACATGATCATCGCGTTCACCGCTCGCCGGCTGAAGCCGGGCGCCTGGGAGCAGTTCCGAAATGCGTGGGAGGGAGGGGGCCCGTCCGGCACCCGCCGGGGCCTCGTCAGCGCCGTGCACGCGCGCAACGTGCGCGACGAGGACGAGATCATCTCGTTCGGGATGTTCGACATCTCGCTCGATGAGTGGCGGCGCTGGCGCGAGGAGTCAGACGCGGCCGAGAACGAGCGCGTCGATCGGCTTTCGGCGTTCGTCACAAACGAGCACGTCTCAGGTCTTTACGAGGTGATCGAGACGCTCGAGGGAGAATGAGCTAACGCTCAGCGCCACCGCGGCCTCCGGCGTGAGCGACCCGGAAGCTGAAGCTCTCCTCAAGGTAGAGCCGCACGACGTCGGCATCGTGGGAGTCGTAGCCGATCGACAGGTCCTGCCCGACTCGAACCGGAAGTCGCCTCCGCGCAGGCTGACGACGACGGCGCCCTTCACCCCGGGCGCCCAGACGATCGGGCCCTCGAGGATTTTGTGCAGGTGGTCGAGCAGCGGGTAGCCGCCGTGCTCGGCGGTCTCGACGACGCGCCGGTACTGCTCGCGTCCGAGGGCCATCCCGTACGGCCCGGTGATCCCGTGGCAGAGCAGTCGCTCGACCGCGCCCGCGACCGGCCGCGGATAGGCGTCGGGCGCCTCGCCGAGCTCGAGCTTGTCGTGGGGCGAAGCCTCGGCGATTCCCTCGATCGCGCCCTTCCACCCGTGGAACACGGCCATGTTCTCGGCCACCGCGATCTGGTGGGCCGCCTTGTCGAGGGGGCCGAGTTCGGCGTCCTCGGCACCGCGATCGGCGTCGCGGAGCTCGGCCCGCGAGATTTCGAACTCGGCGCGAGCTCGACCAGCGGCAGCACCCGCCGCTGCAGGCCGCGGACGCCGTCGCTCGGAGCCGGGTCGAGCGAGCTCGACGCGGCCGAGGTTGGTGGCCGAGTGCTCCCAGCCGTGCGGGCCGGAGAAGTCGACCAGCTTGCGGGCGGCCAGCGCGGGCGTCAGGCGCTCGCGAGCCTCGTCATCGAGGAGCTTCCAACCGGCGTCGCTGATCGGAGCTTGGTGCGCAGAAGATGGTTCATCGCGTGCTCCCTCGTAGGCTGCCGATCCCGAGCGAGCCATCATAGCTGCCGTCCGCGCCGCCGCCTCGCCGTCGAGGGCATCCGCCTCGGCCTCCTCACCGTGCTCGACGATGTCCCCCTCCTGGAACAGGATGCCCTGGGCGATCTTGCGCCACGCCGGCGTCCCGCGCAGCAGGAACTCGAGATCCATGCTGAAGTGCTTGTACTCCTCGCCCATCGCGTCGCGCATCACCGTGCTCGCCTCGGGGTCGGCCTCGATCGCGGGCGCTTCTTGTACCAGCCCATCGCCTCGGCCTCTTTGGGTGAGCGAGGCGCACAGGCGTGCGACGTCTGGGTCGCGGCCGGAGCTCCTCGGGCGGTTCGTGGTACTGGTCGAATCCCATTTTCCTCCTTGGCGGTAGATGCGCTGTCAGCCTACTTCCCGCCGCGCGTTTCGGGTAAGCCGCACGTCTGCCTGGTCGGTACGGTCACGGGAGTGCAAGCCACTTCGAACGAGAGCCTGCGCCGGTTGGTCCTGGTCATCGGGGCGATCGTATTCGTCGACACGATGTTCTACGCGGCGATCGCGCCGCTGCTGCCGACGCTGAGCCACCAGCTCTCATTGTCGAAGCTGTCGGCCGGGGTGATGACCGCGAGCTATCCGCTCGGCACGCTCGTCGGCGCCCTCCCAGGCGGGGTGCTGGCCGCGCGCGCCGGGCCCCGTTTCGCCGTGTGCACCGGTCTGACGCTGCTCGCCGCCTCCACCCTGGCCTTCGGCTTCCTGGGCGACGCCGTGTCGCTCGACGCCGCGCGCTTCATCGAGGGGGTCGGGGGCGCGTGCTCGTGGGCGGGCGGGCTTGCATGGATCGTCGCCGAGGCGCCGGCCGAGCGCCGCGGGGGTCTGATCGGCGCGGCGCTCGGGGCGGCGATCGGCGGAGCGCTGTTCGGTCCGATCATCGGCACGATCGCGACGGTGATCGGCCGCGGCGCCGCGTTCAGCGGCGTGGTCGTGATCGCTGCGGTCCTGATCGTGCTCGCGCGGCGGCTGCCCTCCACCCACATCCCCTCCCAGCAGGGCATTCGGGAGATCTGCGCGCGGCCGTCGCGGAGCGGCCTGTCGCGGTCGGGATGTGGCTGGTGGCGCTGCCCGCGACCGGCGTTGGGGATCCTCAACGTGCTCGGACCCCGCGCCTGCACCGTCTCGGCGCCGCCGCGGCGGCGATCGGGGCGACATACCTGGTCGCCGCGGCGATCGAGGCGATGATCAGCCCATTGATCGGAAGGCTGTCGGACCGCCGCGGTCGTCTGCTTCCGCTGCGCGTCGGTCTCGCCGCCGCGACCGGCCTGCTGGCCGCCTTCACCCTGCCCGCCACGGCGGTTGGGCTCGCGGCGCTTGTGGTCGCGATCGCCGCGGCTCTGGGTGCGTTCTGGGCCCCGGCGATGGCGATGCTCTCTGACGCTGCGGAGCGAACCGGCCTCGATCAGGGACTGGCGGCCGCGCTGATGAACCTGGCCTGGGCGGGCGGCCAGATCGTCGGCTCGGGCGGCGGCGGGGCGGTGGCCAAGAGCGCCGGTGACGCGGTGCCGATGGTCGCCGTGGCGGCGCTCTGCCTGACCACGCTGATGCTGTTGGGCCGCCCTGCTCGCCGTCGCCTACCCGGCCTCGCCACCGCTGAACGTGACAGACCGTGACGGGTGGGTCAGCGCCAGCCGGCTTTGCGTGTTCTCCATCAGCGACGAGGAGGGGGCCGCGGTGGTGAGCGCGTCGAGGAACTCGGTGCCGTCGATCCGCTCGCAGCGGCAATCCGCGAGGGCCGTGACGGTGGCGGTCCGCGGGATCCCCTCGAGCACGCCGATCTCGCCGAAGTAGGTGGGAGCGGTCGGCGTTCGGATTCCGCTGCTCGGGCCCGCCCGCCTCGCCGCGATCCGTCACCTCGGCCTCCCCCTCGACGAGCACGAACAGCGCATCGGGCGGGCCGCCCTCGCGGACGATCGTCGTCCCGGCCGGTACCTCGACCTCGGTCGCCAGGCCGGCCAGCCGCTCGAGCACCGGCCGCGTGGCAGCCGCGAAGATCCCGAGCCGCTCGAGCACGCCGACCCGTGGCGCGATCAGGTCCGCGCGCCCGCCGATCTCGCGATCGAGGCGACCAACGCCGGATATCCCGAACAGCCCCAGGACGACGGGCGCGATCGCGACGACTAGCAGTCCGCTGTCCAGACCCGAGGCCGTTGACAACCGGGGGGGTGAGCAGGGTGCCGAGCGCGATCGCCGCGATCACGAGCGAGAAGAACACGCCGAATACGCGCGCGACCTGCTCGGAGGGCGACCGAGCGCTGCAGCGCGGTGACCGCGAGCGCGTCGACGACGAGCGTGGCTCCGCCGCGCACCACCTGCACGACGAACGCGATCACGGGACCGTGGATCACGACCAGCAGCGCCGTCGGCACCCAGTATCCGGCCACGGCGATGAGTTGATCGGCGAGCGCGCATAGCCCGCGAGCCGGGCGCCGCCGCCGCCATCGAGCATGCCGCCGATGCCCCGCCCGGCGAGCAGATAACCGAGCCCACGGCCCCGGTGCGGCAACTTCCTGTCCGCGACCGCACCGAGCACCACCGTGTCGGTTCCGTATACGAAGCTGACCAGCACGCTGAACGCCACCGCGGGCGCGTCGCCCAGGGTCGAGACGATCGCCCGCACCCCGACCGCCATCTGCCGCAAGGGCCCTGCGGGCCCGCCTCGGTCACGTCGGCCGGGTGGCTGCGCACGCGCATCCGCGCGATCAGGGCCGCCGACACCCCGAACCTCGCGGCGTTGACCGCGAAGACCTGCGCCGGTGAGCCGATCAGCAGCACCAGCGCCCCGATAGCGGGCCCGAGGCGACGACGAGGTTCTGGATCGGGCCGTCCAGTGCGTTGGCCGCGACGAGCTGTCCTCCTCGACCATCGAGGGGATGGGCGCGGCGACGGCCGGGCTGTAGACGACGTTCGCGCACTGTGGTGAGCGCGGCGAGCGCGATCGCGAGCCCCACCGGTCCGCTCGCGGCGGCGAGGACCGCGAGCGCGCCCTGGATCCCGGTGCAGAGAACGTCGGAGCCGACCAGCAGCCGCATCCGCTCGGTGCGTTCGGCCAGCACCCCGCCGTACGCGCTCAGCAGCAGCGCGGGGATGAATCGGCCGAGCCTGGCGCGCGACGACCGACCCGAGCGAATGGGTGCGCTCGAACACGAACGCGAGCAGCGCGACCTTGTAGGCCCAGGTCCCCGTCGCGCTGGCTACGAGCGCGCCGAACAACAGGCGGACGTCGCGCTGCGCCAGCGCAGATCGGTAGCCGCTGAACCAATCAGCGAAGCGACTTCGCCCCATGCGCCCGCAGCCTATATGTGAGCCAGGCGGCGGCCCTTTTCCGCGATTGGCCGCAGGAGTAGGATCGCGCCAATGAATTGCCGGGGGTGCGGCACGGACTGGCGAGGATCGCGAATGTGCGCGAGGTGATGGTGTGAACGCCACCGAGCCGCTCATCTGCACGGCCTGCGGCGAGCCCACGCCGACCGGAGGCCGCTTTTGCATCCACTGTGCGGCGCCGATCGCCCAGACCTGCCCGGCCTGCGGTGAGCCGTTCGTGGCGGGCGCCCGCTTCTGCATGCAATGCGCCACCCCGCTCCACCGGTCTCCCCCCCGTCCGCGCTCCGTGTCGGAGCGCCGGCTGGTGTCGGTCCTGTTCGCCGATCTGGTCGGGTTCACGTCGTTGTCCGAGCACCGCGACCCCGAGGAGGTCCGCGAGCTGCTCTCGCGGTACTTCGACCGGTGCCGGTCGCTGATCGAGCGCTACGGCGGCACCGTGGAGAAGTTCATCGGCGATGCGGTGATGGCCGTGTGGGGCACGCCGGTGGCCCGCGAGGATGACGCCGAGCGCGCGGTGCGGGCCGCGCCTTGCGCTGACCCAGGCGGTGAGCGCGCTTGGCGAGGAGGTCGGATGCCCGAGCTGCGGTCCGCGCCGGCGTGCTGACCGGCAACGCGGCGGTCGAGCTCGGCGCCGAGGGCGAGGGCATGGTGCTCGGCGACACCGTCAACACCGCGTCCCGGCTGCAGTCGATCGCCGCCCCGGGGACGGTGCTGGTCGACGACGTCACCCGCCGGGCCTCCGAGGCGGCGATCGCCTACGAGGACGTCGGCGACCCACGAGGTCAAGGGCCGCGAGCAGCCGGTGCATGCGTGGACCGCGCTGCGCGTGGTCGCCGGGCGCGGGCGGCGCCCGGCGCAGCGCCGGGCTGGAGGCGCCGTTCGTGGGCCGCGAACGCGAGCTGCAGACGATGATCGAGGCCGGCGAGCGGAGCGCCCACGACGGCCGCGCGACCATCTGTCGCGTCGCTCGGCGAGGCCGGCTCGGGCAAGTCTCGGCTGCTGTGGGAGTTCTTCAAGTACCTGGACGGGATCGAGGAGAGCCGCTACTGGCACCAGGGCCGCTGCCTCTCCTACGGCGAGGGGGTCGCCTACTGGGCGCTGGCCGAGATGGTCCGCGCCCGGGCGGGGATCGCCGAGGAGGAGCCCCCGGCCGCGCGCGCGAGAAGCTGCACGAGGCGGTCGAGCACTTCGTGACCGACGAGCGCGAGCGGCGCCTGGTCGAGCCCCGGCTCGCCCACCTGCTGCGCTCGAGGAGCGTCCGGACGCCGACCGGGCCGATCTGTTCTCCGGCTGGCGGCTGTTCTTCGAGCGGATGGCGCGCGTTCGCGCCGGTGATCCTGGCCTTCGAGGATCTGCAGTGGGCCGACTGCGGCCTGCTCGACTTCATCGACTACCTGCTCGAGTGGTCGGCCGACAGCCGATCTTCGTGCTCGCGCTCGGCCGCCCGGAGCTGCACCAGCGCCGTCCGGCCTGGGAGCCGCTGCGCTGGAGCCGCTGCCCCGAGCAGCGATCGCGACGATCCTCGAGGGGCTGGCCCCGGGCCTGCCCGAGGAGCTGCTCCGAGATCGGACACCGGGCCGAGGGAATCCCGCTGTACGCGGTGGAGACGATCCGGATGCTGCAGGACCGCGGGCTGCTCGTCCAGGAGGGCTCGCGCTACGTGGTGACCGGCGACGTCTCCGACCTCGAGGTGCCCGAGACGCTGCAGGCGCTGGTCGCCTCCCGGCTCGACGGCCTCGCCCCCGGCGAGCGCTCGCTGCTCCAGGACGCCTCGGTGCTCGGTCAGTCGTTCACCGCGGCCGCGGCCGCCGCGCTCAGCGGACGCTCCGAGCCCGAG
>CAVURH010000002.1:0-168213 GCA_963743725.1 uncultured Solirubrobacterales bacterium | reverse complement strand
AAAAAGAGCAGCGGCCAGACGCGAGCGAATTCCGTAAAGCCCGCCAACTCATGGCTCGCGGCCGCATGTAAGAAGCACGTTTTTTACCACGGATTACACTGATGCCACGGATGGGATCTCAATTTCTTCGCCTTTGGCGGCCGAAAAACATCCGTGAAATCCGTGTAATCTGTGGTTCTAAAATCGCCCCACAGCACATTGAATCTGTTCCGCGGAGTAAAAAAACGCAGACTCAATGTTAAAAACCGTAAGAGAAAATTGCGAATTTGGTCGTTGACTTTTGTTGCGAAATCGTTCAGATTAAATGCGTAGGTGGTCCCCTCGATTTGCGGCAGCCCAAGTTAAGGCCGGTTCTCGGTCCTTCAGCCAAGTGGAGTGCAAAGCCATGTGCTTCATTCACTCGTTCGGAGTTCCGCGCGCGCGCCGTGCGCCGCGGGTTCACTCTGGTGGAGTTGCTCGTCGTCATCGCGATCATCGGAATCCTGATCGCGCTGCTTTTGCCGGCGATCCAAGCGGGCGCGCGAATCGGCCCGCGCGATTCAGTGCAAGAACAATCTCAAGCAAATGGGCTTGGCCACTCAAAACCATCTCTCGGCGTTCAGAACGTTTCCGAGTGCGGGTTGGGGATGGGATTGGGTCGGCGATCCCGATCGTGGATTCGGCCGCCGGCAGCCCGGAGGTTGGGCGTTTAGCCTGTTGTCGTTCGAAGAGGAGAAGCAGATTTGGGCGTACGGCAGGGGGTCAGCTTGAACGAAACCCGGCGGCCAAGCTAGCGGCTGCCTGGCCGCAAATGCACACGCCGATCAACATTTATTACTGCCCAGCCGTCCCCGAATAGGAATTTTGCTGCCGTGGCGAAGCGGCGGCAGCGTTGGCCACACGACGCCGGCTGATCCGAGTAAGCCGCCCAGTCGCGACCAACCGCGACACGTTCGTCAACCGGGGGCGACTATGCGGCAAACGAGGGAGCGGTCCCATCAATCCCCATGAGTTCCAAGGGTACCCGGCTCCTACCCGATCGGAGACAGTATCGCGACTGCAGCGGCGCAGGCGACGGCGGATGGTCGACAGGCCAGTCGATGAGTGGCCAAACCCGGGAAACTACAATGGCTCTGTTTTTGCCGAAGTGAAATCACGATCCCGCTTGGTCAAGGACGGCACCAGCAAAACCCTCATCATCGGCGAGAAGTTTCTCCCGATCGATCAGTATAACACCGGCATCAACCCGGCCGACAACGAATCGATTACGACCGGCTTCGACAACGACAACATGCGCGTGGCCGATCCCGCGTACCCGCCGTTGCAGGATATGCTGAGTTCAGCTCCCCATGCTCCGAGCGACACGGTCGCAGCAATATGGTAGTGCCCACTCGTCCGGCTTCAATGTCGTGTTCTGTGATGGTTCGGTCCATGTGATCGACTACTTCATCGACCTGACTGTGTTCAAGAACGTCTGTACCCGCAACGACGGTCATACGCATCGAGATGTTGAACATCCACTAGTCGGCTGTGGCGGTATTGGTCTTCGGCGGTGCTGGTTTTGGCAGTGCTGGTTTTAGGCAGTGCCACCCGTCTTCCTCGCGGGAGGGAAATCATGCGGATGGCATTTGTCGGCTTCAGCCTCGCGTGCTTGCTGCTTTCGTTTCAGGGCTGCGGCGGAGGGAGTGCCGCCCGAGTCGCCGCTGGCGCCGCGTCCTCGAGGCGGCCAAGGCCGTTTCCGACCCGGCAGCGCGCGATAAGGACCTCGCGAAACTTGCTCTCGAAGCCGGAACCGCCGGCGACATTCCGATCGCGAATGACGCCCTGGCCGCGATCTCCAACGATGCGCCTCCGCGAGCAAACGAAGCCTAAGCTCATCTTGCGGCTCGCCAAGGCGGGCAAGAGAGATGCCGCCACTAAACTTGAGCAGACGATCTCCGACGTCAAGGCTCGCGAACGACTCGAGCTCAAAATTCGCAGCCGCGATTTTTCAGAATAATCCGCCGGGCTCGCTTCGTGTGCAAGCCGGGAGTTCGGATGATCGAGCCGGACAACGGGACATCGTCAATTCCGGCGAGTCGACCGGCGGATTAAAGTCTGCGGCGACAGTTTCAGCCGCCGAGGCTCGCTACCAGTACCCCTCGTAGCTCCCTAGCGGGCCGTTGTTTGAGTTCTTGTCAGGATCACTTCCTATGAGTCATTTCTTAGTCGTCAGCATTTCCAGGTGTTGGCGGGCATCGCCGAGGTCGGGGTTGTAGCGAAGAGCTTGGCGGTAGGCTTCCGCGGCGCCGGGGTAATCGCCCAGGGATTGCAAACAGGCACCGAGCTGGAAGTGGGTGGCGGCGTCGAATGGACGCAGTTCAAGGGCTTCGCGGAAAACGGCCGCGGCCTCTCGATAGCGTTGGCGCTTCGCAGGAAATCTCCGAATTCGCTGCGGTGGTCGGCTCGGTCGGGGGCCAAGGCGATGCTTTTACGATAGGCCTCCTCGGCGCCGAGAAATCTTTCAAATTCTCCTTGGCCACTCCCAGGGCGGCCCAAACCTGGTCGACATGGGGATATTTTTCGACCGTTTCCGTGAGGAGTTTCAAGGCTTCGGCCGGTTGGTTGTCATTCAGCATCGAGTTGGCCATCGAGATGCGGCCGCGCCAGCCGACTCGCAATTGGTCGACTTGCTCGGTGCCGTCGGGCCAGGATTGGTCATCAGGCAACGTGGCGAAGTCGGTGCGTTCCCGGTCGGATTCGGCGCGCTTGCCCAAGCGCTCGTAAACCGCGATGCGCAGTGCACAGGCGCGTTTGCGGGTGTAAGGATCGTCCGCTAAGGTTTGCAGAAACGAAAGGGCGTCCAGGTAGTTTTGGCGGGCGATCATAACCTTTGCCAGGCCGAATTGGGCGTAGTAACGCGCGTACTTGTTGTCGGTTCTCGTGTCGAGCACCTTCCGATATTCTTTTTCGGCGTCGTCGATGCGGCCCAAGTCCAATAGCAAATCGGCCAATCGAAACCTGGGGACCGGCCAATCATCTGGGGCCAGGGCGGCGGCCCGTTCCAAACATGAGAGGGCTTGTTCCGGACGAGCCCCCTTCTTGCAATAGATAGCCTTGGAAATAGGGCCAGTTCGGGTCCGTTCGGTCCAGCGCCTCTGCGGCGCTGTAGCAAATGACGGCTTGATCGGGAAATTCGTGGGCATGCAAGAGCATAGCCAGTCTGCCCCACGCCTCAGCCGAACGCGGTGCTTGCTCGACGGCCGCCCGCTGATTCGTGAGGACCTCGGCCACTTCCGGATCGACGCCATCCAGGGCCAGCAACGGCAGCTCGGGCAAGGAGCTGGTCCTTCCCTGGTAAACCCAACGGCCGATCAAGGCGCTAAAGAGGACTACCGCTATGCCGACGAGGACGCGCAGCCTTCTCTTGGGGCTCCTGATGTCCGCAGGCTCTCGCTGCGGAGGCCGTTCAGGGCCGACCAGCTTTTTTTTCTTTGACGGGTTGGCCCTTGCCACGTTGCACCTCGACCAAGCGATCGACGGACGGACAGGAAAAAATCTCTTCCGAGCCATCCGGCCAAGAGACCTCGATGTTATCCACGCGCTCGACGGCGCCCAAACCGAAATGGGCGCGCGGATCATTGCTGGTCAAGTAACTCTGGCTCGGCTGGATCAAACGTTCCCAGCGGCGCGTGCCGGCCACGATCTGCACCTCGGCACCGATGGCGTCTCGGCCGCAGGGTTCGACGGCGCGGACCATCAACCAGTGACCGCGGTTGGGAGCGATGTTCCGCAGAATGCGGGCCTTTCCGCCGATGGTTGTGACCAACAGGTCCAGGGCACCGTCGCCATTGAGGTCGCCGACTGCCAGGCCACGCGCGACGTTGGGTTGGCCGCACAGCGCGGGGTTGTCGTCGGAAATGTCACGGAAATTGCCGGCGCCGTCGTTGGCGAAAAGCTGATTGCGCTCGGAGTAGGCGTCCCAATGCGGGTTGGTGGCGAGACTGATACGACTGACGCGGCCATTGACCAGCGCCAAATCAAGTGCCGCCGTCCTGGTCGAAGTCCCCCAGGACGGTGCCGAAGCCGGTGCCGCGCAGGCCATCCTGGTCAGGCCGGCCGCCGCGGCCTGTTCCTGAAAAAAGCCGCGCGGGCCCTGTTTCCACAGGCCTGGAAACTCGAAGGTAAGATGGGTGATGAACAGGCTTGGCAAGCCCGTCGCCATGCACGTCGCCATAAGCCACTCCCATGTTGCCCTGGGCCTCCCCGCCGCTGTTGAACGCGAGATTACGCTGAACCGCCTCCTCGCGGAAGGTGCCGTTTTTCTGGTTGATCCACAGGTGGTTGGCCTTGTTGTCATTGGCCACGAAGATGTCGGGCCAACCGTCGCCGTTAAATCCGCGAAGAGCACTCCCAAGCCCGTGCCGATGGTGCGGCCCAGGCCGGCGGCATCGGTGCGGTCCTCAAACCCAAGCCAACGGCCTTTTGTGTCGTTGCCGCGATTGCGGTACAGACGAGTCACGGTCCCTTTAAAGTTAGAGGGATGGCAATAGTCGCGACCCGAGCCGCCCGATCGGTTGCAGGGATAGGTGGGGTCCAGGGCCACGTAATTGACAATGACCAGGTCGAGCCAACCGTCGCGATCAAAATCCAGAAAGCTGACGGCCGTGCCCCAGATTTGTTTATCGATGCCGCTGGCGGTCACTTCCTCGAAGCGGCCGTGGCCCCGATTGAGGAAGAGCCGCCCTCCCATGGATTCGCTGACGTAGACGTCGGGCAGCCCGTCGTTATTGACGTCGCCGACGGCCACGCCCATGCAGTAGCCAGCGAAATCGAGCCCGGATCCCGGCGCTGACGTCCTTAAAGTGTCCGCCGGGCTGTTGCTGGAACAGCCGATTCTTGGATGGCGAACGCGGCCCGCCGTTCTGAAGCAGGTAGATGTCGAGCCGTCCGTCGTTGTCGAAATCGAAGAACGCCGTCGCCGAACCAACGATTTGGGGCATGAAATAAGATCCGTCAATTGGGCCAGGGTCATGGATGAAATCAAGACCGACCTGCTGAGTCACGTCCATAAACCACGGCGGCTGGCTACCCCGAACCTCAGTCGGCTTGGCGGAAAGCGCCGGGGTGCAGCCGGCGATCAGGCCAAAAACCAGGTCAAAAAGGGCGAGGGGAAAGCTCCACCTGACGGAGATTGGCATCATCGCAACTTGACGAGACGGAAACGTCGAACCCTGGATTAGAGAGGAATTCAGCCCTCTTCAGGCTGCACTTGCTCACCGCATTATCCCGATTGCGGAAAGCCGGAGCAATGGATGCTGACCGTCCCGCCGACGAACGCGAGGACGATTAGGCAATTCTCCAAGTTAGAGCTTTGGGGGTCGGCAATCTCGCACGGTCTTCGCGGTCGACCGGTCGCGAAGGCGACCTTGGGACTCGCCGAGTCCGGCTGGGCAGAGGAAGTCGTCAAGGCCATCCGCAATCCGCGGCTCGTCGAGCGGATGACAATCAACGTGCTGAATAAGGACTTCAGCGATTGATCGCCGCTCAGCCGTTCGCAGCGGCGCCGGCTCCGCCGTGAGCTGCTCGAGCAACTGCAGCAGCTTTGGCACCTTGATCGGGCTGACGATCGAGATGTGGTGCGAAGAAAGCTTGGCTTTTCCCGCCCACTCTTGCTGCTTTGATCCCAGCAGCAGCACCGTGGGCACCTTGGACGTGGCGGTGTGACCACAAAATTCGTTGAAGGCGGCCAGCGCCGGTTCGCCGAGATATCCGGTGCTGAACAGCACGCAGTCCGCCGGATTCTTCCCTTCGGCAAACCAGGCGAGCGGCCGGAGCGGATCGCTGGTTACTAGCACGCGATATCCATTGCGATTCAATTGATCGCGGAGCAGGTCTTGGGCCTTCGCGTTGGACTCGACGATCATCACCGTCCGATTCTTGGGCTGCACTTCGACCGCCGCGGCCGCCTCGGTCCCTTCGGGAGCGCTCATCCGCCGCTGCACGGACGTCAGTTCCGCGAGCATTTCGCTCGGGGACTGATAGCGCTGCTTCGGATTGAGTTCCATCGCCCGCTCGACGACCAGCGCCGGAGTGCCGGCAAGTCGGGACAGCGCTTCTTGATCGGGGCAATGTCGAGGAACCGCGCCGGATTGGCCCGGAGATCCGGTCGCGCGTCGGTTCCACGGCGCCGCGCCGGCCAGCATGTGATAGAGGATGCATCCGGCGAAGAAAATGTCGCCCCGCACGTCGCCGTTGGGAATCCCTGTGACGCGATCGAGCGTCACGTAGTCGATCGTTCGCGGATTCTCGACGCCGCCAACCAGATCGTCGCTGGCCTCATCCGGATCGACCCCGGCCAGCCCGAAATCGACCAGCTTGGCCTGGCCGCTGCTCGACACGAGCACGTTCGAGGCCTTCATGTCGCGATGGGAAATGCCCCTCGACACTCGACGACGTGATGAGCGAGCTCGACCGCGCGCGTCGGCGGGCCCTGGTGGAGCTCCTGCGCGCGACGCCCGGGCAATCGGTCATCACGACCACCGATCTCGAGCACGTCCCGGGTGCCGGCGAGCCCGACGTGGCCCGTCTGTCGGTGGACGAGGGGCACGTGCGTGAGGCGCTTGTGGCATGACGCATAGTCGCCGCGGACCCCGCTCGATGAGCTTTGCGCTTGACTCCCTGCGCGATGAGCTCGCGCCGGAGACCCTCCTTGCCAGTGTGCAGCGCGCCTGGCCCGCCGCCGTGGGAGAGGCGATCTCGGCCGAGGCGACGCCGACGGCGGAGCGCGGTGGCGTGGTCACCGTCTCGTGCTCGGCGGCGGTGTGGGCTCAGGAGCTCGACCTGATGGGCCCGGCGATCGTCGGGCGTCTCAATGGCCTGCTCGACTCCGGTCGAGTCGAACGTCTTCGATGCATCGCGGTCTGAGGACCGCTCTGGTCCCGGCGTTCCTCTGCCTCGGCCTCGCGGGCCCGGCACGGGCGGATCTGTCCACCTTCGGCTATTCCAACGCGCGCACCGGGACGCTGATCGGGCGGGCTGGGATCTCGCCGGCGCAGGCCACACGGCTGAAGCCCGTCTGGCGGGCGAACGTGGCGGGCGCTGTCACCGCGCAGCCGCTCGTGCTCGACGGTGTTCGCGTGCGTGGCCGGCGGCGAACGGTGGTGATCGCCGCCACTGAACACGGGGCCTTGGTTGCGCTCGACGGTGCGACCGGGCACGTTCTCTGGCGCCGTGAGCTGGGCCACAGGACGATCAGGCCCGATTGCGATGCGAGCCCGGATGCTGAGTTCGGGGTTACGGCGACCCCGGTCGCCGATCGACGCGCGGGACGGGTCTATGCGGTCGATGTCGACGGTCGCGCGTGGGCGCTCGCACTGACGAACGGCCGGGTCCTGTCCGGCTGGCCGCGCAGCGTGAACCCTGCCGGCGGCGATTTCGTGTGGGGCGCACTCGCGCTGTCGCGTGGGGCGCTGTATGTCCCGATCGCGTCGCTGTGTGACAGCGGTCATTACAACGGCGGCGTCGTGGAGGTCGACCTCGTGCATCCGTCGAGGATGCACCGCTGGCTCACGACCGCTGGGACCGGCGCATATGCGGGCGGGATCTGGGGCTGGGGTGGCGTCTCGATCGACAATCAGACCGGCGACGTTTTCGGGGCGACGGGCAACTCGCTTGGAACTGCGAACGAGGCCACTCCGTACGCGGAGAGCGTCGTGCGACTCAGTGCGTCGCTCGTACTGCGCCAGGCCAACGACCCGCTGATCGGGCCCTTCCACAGCACCGATCGCGACTTCGGGACCACGCCGGTCCTCGTTCGCGCGCGCGGATGCCCCGCCCAGGCGTTCGCGATCAACAAGGACGGAGAGTTGTTCGTCTACGACCGCGGCCGGATCTCCGCCGGTCCGACCCAGCGGCTTCCCGTCGCCGCCGACACACCAACCGGAATCCCCCTGTATGGCATGCCCGCGTGGGACCCCGGGACCCGCACGCTGCTGCTTGTCAGTCCCTCCGCCGCGCCCGGATCGCCGTTCCGGGGCGGCGTCCAGGCCTTCACGCTCGGCGCCGCGTGTCAGCTCGCCCTGCGCTGGCAGCAGTCATTCGACTATCCGAATGCCGGGAGCGCGCCGACCATCGCCGGCTCGGTGGCGTACATAGCGACCGGCCGGACCGGCCGGCTGAGGGCATATGGCCTTGCCGACGGCCGCCCGCTGTGGGCCCATCACCTGTCTGGAAAGGGCGCGTTCGCGGCGCCCGCCGTCGATCGCGGCAGCGTGTTCGTGGGGGACTGGGGAGGGCACGTCTGGCGGATCTCCGCCGCCCGTTAGACCGCCCCGTCGCCACCCGCGGTCGGAATAGCCCTGCAGAGGGGCTTATCGCACACAATTTGTTGCCGTTTTGCAGGGAAATCGGCACTGGTTAAGAGGGTCTTTCCGGGGGCCTTTGTGCTATTCTTCTGTACACCACCTTTCCGACGCCCCGCCGCGCCGAAAGAGCGCGAAACCGGGGCGTCTCCTACGTCATCGGAGGAACGTTGGCGACAGACAGCGGCGCTTCAGGGCGCCCCCAGCAAGAATCACGCTACGACGCTCAGGACATCACCGTTCTCGAGGGCCTCGAGGCCGTCCGCAAGCGTCCTGGTATGTACATCGGCTCGACCGGGCCCCGCGGGCTCCATCATCTCGTCTACGAGGTTGTTGACAACTCGGTTGACGAAGCGCTCGCCGGCTACTGCAGCGAGGTGTCGGTCGTCATCCATCCGGACAACTCGGTCACGGTGATCGACAACGGTCGTGGCATCCCGGTCGCGATGATGAAGAAGGAGAAGCGGCCAGCGATTGAGGTCGTGCTGACCGTGCTGCACGCGGGCGGCAAGTTCGGCGACGGCGGCTACAAGGTATCGGGCGGGCTTCACGGGGTCGGCGTGTCGGTCGTCAACGCCCTGTCCGAGCAACTGCACGTTGATGTCCGGCGCGATGGGCACTCCTGGACGCAGGACTACGCCCGCGGCAAGCCGCTGGACGACCTGAAGAAGGGCGCTCCCACCAAGGAGACGGGGACGACGATCACGTTCCTGCCCGACGACGAGATCTTCGAGACCCTCGACTTCGACTTCACCGTGATCGAGGAGCGGATGCGCGAGACGGCGTTTCTCACGGCCGCCCTGCGGATCACGATCATCGACGAGCGGGGCGCGGGCCACCGGGCCGAGTTCCACTACGAGGGTGGGATCGTCGACTTCGTCAGCTACCTGAACGAGAACAAGGAGCCGATCCACAAGAAGGTGATCTCGTTCTCCGGCGAGAGCCCCGAGGGGGCGGTCGAGGTCGCGATGCAGTGGAACTCCTCCTACCAGGAGTCCGTCTTCTCGTTCGCCAACAACATCAACACGCACGAGGGCGGCTCGCACCTGAGCGGCTTCCGCTCGGCGCTGACCAGCGCGCTGAACAAGTACGCGCGCGAGAAGGGCTTCCTCAAGGAGAAGGACGACAACCTCGTCGGTGAGGACGTGCGCGAGGGTCTGACCGCGGTCGTCTCGGCCAAGCTGACCGACCCGCAATTCGAGGGCCAGACGAAGACCAAGCTCGGCAACCCCGGGATGCAGGGTTTCGTCCACTCAGTCGTCAACGCGCGCCTGTCCGAGTTCCTCGAGGAGAACCCCCAGGACGCAAAGTCGGTGATCACGAAGGCCGTCTCGGCGGCGCAGGCCCGAGCGGCCGCGCGCAAGGCCCGCGACCTCACCCGCCGCAAGTCCGCGCTGGAGAACTCGACCCTCCCAGGCAAGCTCGCGGACTGCTCGGTCAAGGACCCGGCGCTGGCCGAGCTGTTCATCGTCGAAGGCGACTCCGCCGGCGGCTCGGCGGTCAGCGCGCGGGACCGCAACACGCAGGCGATCCTCCCGCTGCGCGGCAAGATCCTCAACGTCGAGAAGAGCCGGATCGACAAGGTGCTCGCCAACACCGAGGTCCAGGCTCTGATCACGGCGGTCGGCACCGGTGTCCGCGACGAGTTCGACATCGAGAAGGCGCGCTACCACAAGATCGTGCTGCTGACCGACGCCGACGTCGACGGCGCGCACATCCGAACGCTGGCGCTGACCCTGCTGTTCCGCGAGATGCAGCCGCTGATCGAGGCCGGATACGTGTACATCGCGAAGCCGCCTCTGTACCGGCTCACGCGCGGTCAGAAGCACCGCTACATCGAGCGCGAGTCCGAGCTCGAGGAGATCCTGCTCGGCGACAAGTTCGAGAAGATCGAGGTCTACGACCGGTACAACAAGCCGTTCAAGCTGACCGAGGCGCGCTGGAAGCGATTCAAGCGGTTGCTCAAGCAGTACGAGGGCTGGGCCTCGGCGCTGCGCGCCTCGCACGGCCACGGCGTGATCGCGTTGATCCAGCAGGCCCGTCTGCTCGAGGAGCAGATCACCAGCGCGGACGCGCTGATCAAATACATCTCCAACGACGGCGACAACGGTCACGCGTACCGGACCGAGCTGATCTCGCAGGACGACACCGAGGTCGTGATTCGTACGATCGAGGCGAAGACCGGCCTCGCCACGACGCACCGGGTCCCGCGCGCGACGCTCGACGCCAACGAGTATCACCGCCTCGCCGATGTGCACAGGGAGCTCGAGGCGCTGGCCGGCTCACCGCCGTTCCATGTGAAGCTCGGCGAAAGCTTGGAGGACTCGCCCAGCTACGAGGGCCTCCGCGACTCCGTCTTCGCCCTTGCCCAGAAGGGGATCCAGTACTACCGCTTCAAGGGCCTGGGCGAGATGGACGCCGACGAGCTGCGCGAGACCACGATGGACCCGTCCAGCCGCACGCTGGTCAAGGTGACGATGGAGGATGCCGCCTCCGCCGATCTCGTGTTCTCGATGCTGATGGGTGATCAGGTCGAGCCGCGTCGGGCGTTCATCGAGGAGAACGCGCGGTTCGTGAGCAACCTCGACGTCTAGGAGGACGGGATGGCAACGATCGACACCATCGGTGGCGGGAACATCGAGCCTCGCGGGCTCGAGGAGGAGATGCGCTCGGCGTATCTCGATTACGCCATGTCGGTCATCGTCGGGCGCGCGCTGCCCGACGTTCGTGACGGGCTGAAGCCGGTCCACCGCCGCGTGCTGCACGTGATGAACGAGCTTGGCCTGCAGCCGAACCGCAAGCACGTCAAGTGCGCCCAGATCGTCGGCGAGGTGATGGGCAAGTACCACCCCCACGGTGACTCGGCCATCTACGACGCACTCGTGCGCCTCGCGCAGGACTTCTCGATGCGCTACCCCCTGGTCGACGGCCACGGGAACTTCGGGAACATCGACGGTTATTCCGCCGCCGCGATGCGCTACACCGAGGCGCGGCTCGACCGCCTGGCGACGGAGATGCTCCGCGACATCGACGCGGACACAGTCGACTTCACGCCCACCTACGACGGCACCCGCCAGGAGCCGGTCGTGCTCCCGGCGCGGTTCCCCAACCTGCTCGTCAACGGAGGCTCCGGGATCGCGGTCGGGATGGCTACCAATATTCCGCCGCACAACCTGCGCGAGGTGATCACGGCCACGATCGCCTACATCGACAACCCGAACATCACGGTCGAGGGCCTGATGAAGCACATCAAGGGCCCCGATTTTCCGACCGCGGGCATCATTCTCGGACGCGACGGGATCCGTGATGCTTACGAGACCGGCCGCGGGCGCGTACGGGTTCAGGGCAAGGCTCACATCGAGCCCATCGGCCAGGGCAAGGAAGCGATCATCATCACCGAGCTGCCCTACCAGGTGCGCCGCGACGGCGAGGGCGGTCTGATTCTCAAGATCACGGAGCTGCACGCGCAGAAGAAGCTGACCGAGATCAGCGACCTGCGGAACGAGTCGGACCGCCACGGAATGCGGATCGTCATCGAGCTCAAGCGCGACGCGATCCCGAAGGTCGTTCTCAACAAGCTTTACAAGCACACGCCCCTGCAGACCACGTTCGGAGTCAACATGGTCGCCCTCGTCGACAACGTGCCGCGCACGCTGTCGCTGCGTGAGGTGATCGGACACTACGTCGACCACCAGCGCGAGATCGTCGTGCGCCGTACGCAGTACGAGCTGCGGCGGGCCGAGGAGCGCGCGCACGTGCTCGAGGGCCTGCTGATCGCGCTCGACAACCTCGACGAGGTGATCGCCCTGATCCGCGGTTCCCGCGATCCTGAGACCGCCCGCGGCGGTCTGGTCGAGCGCTTCGACCTGACGGTCATACAGGCTCAGGCGATCCTCCAGCTGACGCTGAGCCGCCTGACTGCGCTCGAGGCCGACAAGATCAAGGAGGAGCACGCGGATCTGGTCGAGCGGATCAAGGAGCTCCGCGAGATCCTCGGCGACGAGGACAGGGTCTACAACCTGATCAAGGACGAGCTGCGCGAGATCGCTGACGTCTACGGCGACGAGCGGCGCACCGAGATCACGCACGCCGAGGGCGAGATCGACATCGAGGACCTGATCGCCGACCAGCAGATGGTGATCTCGATCACCCACTCCGGCTACATCAAGTCGCTGCCGCTCAACACCTACCGCCAGCAGCGCCGTGGGGGCGTGGGCGTGACTGGGATGGAGATGAAGGAGGACGACTACATCGAGCACCTCTTTGTGTGCTCGACGCATGACTACCTTCTGTTCTTCACCAACCGGGGCAAGGTCTACCGACTCAAGGTGTACGAGCTGCCCGAGGCCTCGCGCACGGCGCGCGGGCGCGCGCTCGTGAATCTGCTGCCGCTGCGCGAGGGCGAGCGCGTGCAGTCGGTGCTGTCAACGCGCGATTTCAACGAGGGCAAGTATCTCGTGTTCGCGACCCGCAAAGGCATGATCAAGAAGACCGAGTTCGGCGCCTACAACACCCCGATCAAGGCCGACGGCATCATCGCCATCAACATCCGGGACGACGACGAGCTGATCGCTGTCCGCCGCACGAGCGGCCACGACGACATCATCATTGTCTCGCGGTCGGGTCAGGCCTCGCGCTTCAGCGAGGGCAGGGTCCGGTCGATGGGCCGGGACACGAGCGGGGTGCGAGGCATGAACGTCTCGCAGGAGGGCAACTCCGTCCTCGCCATGGACGTCGCGCGCGACGACCAGGAACTGCTGGTCGTGACCGAGAACGGGTACGGCAAACGGACCTCGATCTCCGACTACCCGGTCAAGGGTCGCGGGACGATGGGCGTCAAGACGATCACGCTGACCGAGAACAAGGGCAAGCTCGCCGGCGCGCTCGTGGTCCGCGAGCACCAGGAGCTCGTCTTCATCTCCCAGAACGGCATGGTCCAGCGCACCTCGGTGCGAGGCATCAACCGCTACGGCCGCGCCTCGCAGGGCGTCCGCGTGATGAACATCCGCGACGACGACCAGGTCAGCGCGGTCGCGCTGATCGTGGAGTCCGACGCCGCCACCGCGGCGCCTGTCCTCGAGGACGGCTCGCCGGCACCGGTCGACGACGTCCTCTCCGGAGCTCATCGAGGAAGTCACCAGGTCACCGAGGACCTCACGGACGAGGTCACCGAGGACGAGCCGCAGGACGGCGCGGACGACTCCGAGGCCTGAGGCAGACCTCCACCCTGGAATGCCGACGCAGCCCGTGCGCGGCGACCAGCAGGGGCCCACGATCAGCGCGGGTCGAACTGCTCCGAGGCCGAACTGGGCGGCAGTCATGGTCGATGAGCGGCGCCGGAGTGCGCGTCGTGACGCTATCGCTCGATCGCGTCGCGGCCGTCCGCTAATCTGATGCCTACCAGAGAAAGGAGGTGGTCCGAGCTTGTCTGACAGTTCTTGCGGGACCCTGGAGGTGTCCGGCCGCTAGGTCGGAGGCTGACCCCGCTTAGCGGAGTCCCCCCGCGACACCGTCGCAGGAGGAGCCGGGAGTAGTCCCTCCGGCATTGGAATCCTCACTGCGGATTGGCAGTCAGAAGTTTGCGAAGGGCGCCGGCATCGACGGCGCCCTTCGCACGTAACGGGCCCGGGCCGCCGCCGTGATCTACGCTAGGTCCATGTGCCGAAACATCAGAACCCTCTACAACTTCGATCCGCCGGCGTCCGAGGACGAGGTGCGCAGCGCCGCACTCCAGTATGTGCGCAAGATCAGCGGCTTCAACAAGCCCTCCCGGGCGAACCAAGAGGCGTTTGAGCGCGCCGTCGACGCGGTCGCGCACGCCTCGATGCACCTGCTCGCCGATCTGGAAACCAGCGCGCCGCCCAAGGACCGCGAGATCGAGGCTGCGAAGGCCCGCGCCCGGTCCGCCCAGCGCTACGCCGCCTAGGCTAGGCGGCCAGATACTGGCGCCAGGCAATCGGGATCGTCGGGCTCGCGACGTGAATGAACACGTGCGGGCTCGGCGTGCGCGGCTGTTTGAGTAGCCGCATCCCTGCCTGGCGCGGGAGCGCGCTCCCCTTTCGACGGTTGCACGGGGCGCACGACGCAACGATGTTCTCCCAGCTCGACGGCCCACCCTTCGAGCGCGGGATCACGTGATCAACGGTGAGATTCGATCGCGAGCCGCAGTACTGGCAGGTCCAGTCGTCCCGGGCGAACACCGCGCGTCGCGTGATCTTGCGCCGGTGGGTGTCGCGCGGGATGCGGACGTAGCTGACGAGGCGGATCACCATCGGTCGCGCGATCGTGCAGCTCTCGGCATGAAGCTCGAACTCGGCCCGCTCGATCATCTCCGCCTTTTCCTTCAATAGCAGCACCACGGCACGGCGCACGGTGCACACGTTGATCGGCTCGTACGTCGCATTGAGGACGAGCACCCGGCCAACCTCACGCCCGCGTCGCTGGTGCCCTGGAAGCGACGCGGACCATGCTGGCGCTGGTACTGAACTGGCCATGGTGCTGGCGGCAGTTTAGCGGGGGTGGAAGCGGCGTCCGCCCTATCGCCCGTCGATACGGGGGTTCCCGGTGTGGCGCCTCGTCGGACCCGGTGGCCGGGCGCCTCGTCGGACCCGGGGGGGCGCGCTCACGCGGCCACGAACGAGCCCAGCACGCGCAGCACCTCCACGTGCCCACGCACCGCACCGAGCGCCTCGGCGACGTGGTGCTCCGTGTCCCGGCCCTCGAGGTCGGCGAAGAACATGTAACGGCCGAGCCCCTGCTTGCGCGGACGGGACTCGATCCGGGTGAGGTTGACATCCCGGTTTGCGAACTCGGACAGGCAGCGGACCAGCCACCCCGGCGCCTCCGAGCCGACGCCCCAGAAGACAATCGCCGTCTTCCAGGGCCCCAGCCCCTCCTCCGCCGCAAGTCCGTCCGGGACGGGCGCGTCGGCGCGCGCGAGCCACACAAATCGGGTCTCGTTGTCCGGAAGGTCCTCCACGCCAGCGCGCAGCACGTGGCAGCCGTAATGCTCGGCCGCCAGGCGCGTGCCGAGGGCGGCCCAGGGGCCGTCGTGCTCGGCCACCATCCGCACCGCGTCCGCGGTCGAGGTGCCGGCGAGCACGGTCGCCTGGGGCAGCCGGGTGCGGATGAAGCGGGCGCACTGGGCGTTGGCCTGGGCGTGCGAGACGACGACCTCCACCTGGTCGAGCTCGAGCTCGGTGCGGGCGATCAGGCACTGTCGGATCGGGTGGATGACCTCGCCGACGATGGCCACGTCCTCCGTCTCCATCGCGAGCGCATCCAGGGTCGCGTTGACCGACCCCTCGAGCGAGTTCTCGATCGGAACCAGGGCGCGCTCCACCGAGCCGTCGTGGACGGCCATGACGGCCCCGTAGATGGTCGGGAACGAGACCAGCTCGAGCTGTTGGCTGCGGGTGGCGTCGATCAGGGCCTCGTGTGTCCAAGTGCCCTCGGGCCCGAAGTAGCCGGCGCGCATCGTCGTCACGGTCCGCGCGGTCAGGACTGTGGCGGCCGGCCGCCCTCGAGAGCGATCCGAATGGCCTCGCTCTCCTCCGGCGAGAGCTCGAGCTCGCCCCGTCCGTTCTGGACCTGCTTGGCGTAAAGACGCGCCTGGTCGCGGTGGTGGATCGAGGACAGCACCAGCCCCGACCGCGAGGCGTCGAGAAGCGCGATCGAGGTCGATTGCCGGCCGGACATCTCACCGTAGGCGTCGTAGCGCACGAGCGCTCGGTACGCCATCGCGCCGTCAAGGCGGTCCTCGGCAACCTTCATCCGGCCGTCAAGGCGATCGGCCGCATCCTGCACGTATTGCGAGAGCGCCTCGAACTGAGACTGCAGCGCCGCCGCGTGGGCGACCAGGTCCTGGCTGGTGCCGCCGAGTACAGCCCGCTGGTCGGCGCGTAGACGCCGAAGGCGGAAGGCGAGGAACACGGTGATTGCGAAGGTGACGACGGCAACCGCGCCAGCCGCGACCGCCACGATCCCCGCTGTGCTGGACAGGTCGTGCACCCGGGACAGCATAGGCCCCCGGCTGGACGGGGGCAGCGTGGCCATCCCCCCGCCCAGGCGGGACCGGGCCGCCCTATTGTGGGGTAGGAGGTGCTCCGGTGGGGAGGCGGGAGGTGCCTGAATGGGGAGGCGGGAGGTGCCTCAATGGGGAGGCGGGAGGTGCCTTAAGTGGGGAGGCGGGGCGGCCCTACTGGAACGTGACCGGGAACGTCAGGGTGTTGTTGGCCGTGTTCTTCTCGCCGGGTACGGGGGCAACCGTTGCGGTGACCGTATAGCTGCCCGTCGGAGGGGCAGCGCTCAGGGTGACCTGACCGGTGGCCGACTGCCCCGCCGTGGTCTGCGGCACGACCGTCTGGCCGCTCACGTTCGAGCTGCTGATCGTCACCTTGAGGACGACGTTGGTCTCGTTGTTCTGGCCGCCGTTGGTGAAGTGGAAGGTGAAGGTCGGGGCCGGGCTGGCGGCGATCGTGTTGGTCGAGCCGGTCTGCAGCGTGTTGCCGCCGACGCTGACCGAGTCGAGCGAGTGGCCGTGCAGGCCCGGCGCCGGCTTGCCGCCATTGGTTGTCGGCGCCTTGGCGCCGAGCTTGCCGGCCACGAAGGTCGGCTGGAGCCAACTCAGGTCGGGCAGGAACTGCCCGCTCTCGATCGTCTCGCCGTTGGTGCCGCCGATGCCGATTCCGGCGGAGCGCAGCGCGCCGATGATCAGGGGGATCCCATAGTCCTTGTAGACCACGTCGGAGGCGTAGAAGCGCGCCATCTGGGCGGCGATCGAGTTGATCGCGTCGCGGCTCGTGGAGGTTCCGAGCGCCTCCTGGATGTTCGAGGCGATCTGCTCGATGCCGTCGCGGCGCATCTGGAAGGCGAGCAAAACGTTCTGCTGAGCGCCCTTCATCTCGTCCGGGACGCCGAGCGCCTTGACCTTGCCGAGCTGGGTGTCGGCGCTCAGCCGGGTCTCGTTGAGCTGGTTCTGGAGGTTGTTGGCGTTGGCCGATCCGCCCCCGTGGGAGAGCTCGTTGAATAGCTGTGTCGACGTCTGGTCGGACTGCTGGATCAGCGATCCGACGTTGTTGTTGTAGTCCTTCAGCGCGCTGTTGCGCTGACTGACCTGGCAGCTATGAACGCCCAGCACGATCAGGATCAGCACGATCAGGATCGCCGCCGCGGCGACCGCGCGGCGGACCTGGATCGACTGGTGATCGCCCGGCGGGCGGCGACCGCTCCCCGACGGACGGCGTCTTCGCGGTTCTGTCCGCGTCGATGTTGCGGGCTCGTCTACCTCGTCGAAGAACGACAAGCGCTTCTCTCGCTCCTTGCGGGGATCCGGAAAGTCCCAGTATGACCGTGGGGACGGCTGGATAAGCAAATTCGCCCGCCCGTGCAGGGGGTGGCGCGGGTTTTGGGGGTCGCGTTGGCGAGGTGGCTGGGGTCGCGTTGGCGACGTGGCTGGGGTCGCGTTGGCGACGTGGCTGGGAGGTGGCTGGGGGCGCGTTGGCGAGCGCCGCCGGGAGGGCGGCGGCGAGCGCCGCCGCGGGCGCGTTGGCGAGCGCCCTCGCCCGCCTGGGTGTGTCGGGCGCCTCGCCCGGGACTAACGCAGCAAACCGTGTCGGCCAGGCGACGGAGCTCCCAAACTCCCCGCCACGAGGACTTTTCAGCCTCCCTCGCTTCGGCCGGGCCAATTGTTGCGTAGTGCGTATCCGGTTGGCTCAGGGTGGGATGGTGGGCGTGCCGGGTGCGCGTACCCCGCGCCTCGCGGCCACGCCTGTCGGGGGATGGCGAGACCACGAGGTCCGATCGGGTCGTGCGACTCAGCGCAGATTCGCGGGTTCCACGAGGGTGTTGGGATCTCAGGGCTCATATACGAACCTTAGATCCCAAGGGGCGATCGCGATCGCCCCTCCGTGCCCCGGCCCGCTCGCCCAAGACCGCGCTCTAGTCAGATCACGACACGGCCACAGCTCCAGCACCCACCCTGAGCCAACCGGATACGAACTTGTTGCGTAAGTACGCCTCCGGCGGGGCCCCGAGACGTGAGTTACCTCGGAAACTCGGGTCTGGCCGCGCGAGGATGGCGCTTTGGGTCTGCTCAGCAGACTTAATCGTGCATGCGCGCGCCCGTGGCGCCCGGTTTCCGAGGTTATGCCCGCCGCCCGCCCCCGCGCGAGCCCGCCCCCGCGCGAGCCCGCGGGCCCCCGCCCCGCCCCCCGCCCCCGCGCCCGCCGCGCCGCCCCCGCGCCCGCCCCCGGCAATGCGCCCCCCCCGCCCCGCCCTACCCGCGGCAGGGAGATGCCCCGCGACACCGAAAAGCGCTCTGATGAGCGCGAGCCAGCTGCGCACGGCGCGCCTATCCACTCGAACCCGCTCTCGGACGCCGCCGGCTGAGCGAGCCGAGGCATCCTTTGTGCTGGATCGCTATCGGTTGCTAAAGCGGCTTGGTGCAGGGGGTTTCGGGACCGTGTGGCTGGCGCACGACGAGCGGCTCGACCGAGAGGTCGCGGTCAAGGAGGTGGCGCGCGAGCGGATCGTCGGTGGACGGCTCGAGCGCGAGGCGCGCGCGGCGGCCCGGCTCTCGCACCCGGCGATCGTGACCCTGTACGAGGCGGCCGTCGACGACGACGCGGCGTACCTCGTCTCCGAGCTGGTGCGCGGGCCCACGCTCGACCAGCTCCTGGCCGCGGGCCGGCTCTCCGACCTCGACATCGTCAAGATCACCATTGCGTTGTGCGACGCACTCGCCTACGCCCACTCGCAGGGAGTCGTCCACCGGGACGTCAAGCCCTCGAACATCCTCGTCCCCGAGCGTCCGACCAGCACAGCAGGAGTGGCGAAGCTGACGGATTTCGGCGTTGCCCGCGTGATCGGCGGCGACTCGCTGACCCGCACGGGCGACGTGGTCGGGACCGCCGCGTACATGGCCCCCGAGCAGGCCGAGGGGCTGCAGGCGGGCGCTCCGGCTGATCTCTATGCGCTCGCGCTTGTCACCTACGAGGCCCTCACAGGCGTCAACCCGGTCCGGACGGGTACGGCTGCCCAGCGGGCCCGCCGCCTCGGCGCCCACCTGCCGCCGCTCCGCCGCCAGCGCCGCGACCTCCCCAAGGAACTCGGCTGCGCGATCGACCTCGCGCTACGACCCAGACCGCGCGAGCGCGGGACGGTCGAGGAGCTGCACCGCGGGCTCGTCGAGGCCCGCGACGAGGTCGCCGACATCCCCGGCGTCGTTACCGGCGCGTGGCGGGCGCACCCGGCGCAGGGCGCCCAGGAGCCTGAGGCCTTCGCACGCCCGGTTCCCGAAGCGCAGCCCACCCCGGCGGGAGCTTCCGAGCCGGAGGACCTCGGCGCCCCGCTCGTGGCGATGTCCCGCCCGGCACGAATCGCCGGCGGCGTGGCCGGCGGCGTCACCGCAGCCTGGATAACCGCGCACGCGCTCGCCACCACGCCGCTCGCCCCGGCCGTCGTCGGGGTCCTGGCCACGGTGCTGATCGCGGCGCTGCCACGGGTGGCGTGGATCGGCACGATCACCGGGTTGACGACCGCGGCGGCCGTTCAGGGACGTCCCGGCGCGGCGATCCTCGTGCTGTTCGCCGGACTGCTCCCCGTGCCATTGCTGATCCGCGACGGGCCTGCCTGGCCCCTCCCCGCGGGCGCCCCTGCGCTGGGGTTGATCGGGCTGGCCGGGGCCTGGCCTGCGGTCGCGGCCCGGGCAGGTGGCCCCTGGCGCCGCGCGGTGCTCGGCGGTTGCGGCTGGGTGTGGCTCGTGGTCGCATCCCCGCTGGCCGGCACCGGGCTGTATCTCGCCCAGGTCCGCGGGATCCCGGCCCAGGCGGCGTGGGCAGGGTCGCTCAGCCAGACGATCGATCTCGTGCTGCGGCCGATTCTCACCTCGGGCGTGCTCGCCGCCGCCCCGGTGTGGGCACTCGCCGCGATCGCCCTGCCGTGGCTGCTGCGGGGGCGTTCCCTCCAGATCGACATCGTTCTCGTCACAATTTGGGCCGCTACCGTGGTCTCGGCCACCACCACCGCGATCGCCCTCGTTCGGCCCGGAGATGCGCATCTGGCGCAGGGACCGGCCGTGCTTGGCGCGGTTGCGGGAGCGCTATTCGCCCTCGCCCCAGGGCTGGTACGCGCGGTCCGTGCTCGCGACTGACTCCGTAGCATGGAACCGCCCCCCGGGGCTGCCCATGAGTGTTCTGAGAAGCCTTGAAAGCAAGATCGCCGGCCTCGTCGAAGGCACCTTCAGCCGTGCCTTCAGGTCCGAGGTACGGCCGGTTGAGATCGCCCGCAAGCTCGCCCGCGAGATGGAGGAGCACCGATCGTTCTCGGTCTCGCGCACGTACGTGCCGAACGAATACAGGGTGTTCCTGTCCCCGCGGGACCGGGAGCGGTTCGCGGACTACGAGGACGCCCTGGCCGGCGAGCTCGCCGGCTACCTGCTCGAGCACGCTCGCCGGGAACGGCTGGCGCTGCTCTCGCGCCCGGTGATCGAGTTCGAGACCGACGAGCGCCTCGGGCTGGGCGAGTTCGGGATCCAGACCCGGGTCGTCGCTCCGCCGCACAGCACGGAGGATGTGCCGGTGGAGGAGCAATCCGGCCGGACGATGATCTACAGCGCCGCGGGGCGCATCGCCGAGCCGCTCGAGGAGCGGGCCCAGTCCCGTAAGGAGACCGCGCTGTTGTTGGTCGAGGGCAAGCGGCTGGTCGTCGGACCGACCGGCGTCACGCTTGGGCGCAGCCGCCAGGCCGACGTCGTGCTCTCCGATCCGAACGTCTCGCGTAAGCACGCCGAGATCAGGCCGCGTGGGGGCTCGTGGGTCCTGAGCGATCTCGGCTCGACCAACGGCTCGTGTATCAACGGTCGGCGGATCGAGGGACCGGAGGTACTCAAGCCGGGGGATGAGATCGAGGTGGGAACGTCTGTGATCACCTTCGAGGTCGAGTAGCGAGCTGTGCTCGAGCCAGTCTCAGTAGGTCTGAAGTTCGGCTTCCTCGCCGTGCTCTACCTGTTCCTCCTCTGGGTGGCGCGGAGCGCCATGCGCGATCTCCGCCGCGGCCACGGTGGCGTCGTGCAGTCCGACCATGCTCCGCCCCCGGACGCCACCGGGATGTATGTCGCGGGCGACGGGCTGGCGGCGGCCGAGGACGGGTTCGAGCCTCGGCTGCTCGTCGAGCACGCGCCCGGGCACGAGTCCGGGACCGCGTACGACGTCTCCGGCGGCGCGACGCTGGGTCGCGGTGATGTCGAGATCCAGCTCGACGATCCGTTCGCGTCCTCGCGCCATGCGCGCATCACGCGCGAGGGCCACGTGTTCGTGATCGAGGATCTCGGGTCGACGAACGGCACGTATCTGAACGACGAGCAGCTCGGCGGCCCGCAGCCGCTCCACGCCGGCGATCGCATCCGGATCGGCGACTCCGAGTTCTCCTACCTCCAGTAGCCCACATGCTCAGAGCCGCCGAGACGATCCAGAGGACCGACACCGGGCGCCAGCGCCGCGGCAACGAGGACGCCTCGTATGCCAGGGCGCCGCTGTTCGTGGTCGCGGACGGGATGGGCGGCGCGCAGGCGGGGGAGGTGGCCTCGCGCATCGCCGTCGAGACGTTCGAGCAGGGGCTTCCCGACTCGGGGCCGCCCGAGGAGCGGCTCGTCACGCGCATCCACGAGGCGAACGAGCGGATTCACGCGCTCTCCCAGGCCGAGCGCGAGCGCGCCGGCATGGGAACGACGCTGACCGCCGCCTATCTCGATGATGCCCACCTCGCGATCGCACACGTCGGCGACTCCCGGGCGTACATGTTTCGCGACGGCAAGCTGGCGCGACTGACCAAGGACCACACGCTCGTCCAGGCGCTCGTCGACGAGGAGAAGCTGACCGAGGAGGAGGCCGAGCAGCATCCGCAGCGCTCGATCATCACCCGTGCGCTCGGTCCCGAGGCCTCGGTGAAGGTCGACACCTGGACGTACCCGGCCAAGAGCGGCGACATCCTTCTGCTCTGCAGCGATGGCCTCACCTCGATGGTCTCCGAGCGGCGGATCGCGCAGATCCTCAGCGAGGCGTCCGATCTCTCGCGCGCCGCCGACGAGCTCATCCGCGAGGCGAACGAGGCGGGCGGGCGCGACAACATCACAGTCGTCCTGTCACGCCTCGAGGACGTCGGCGGACCGGCCGAGGTCGACGCGCCGACGATGGTCGGTGCCCCACCGGCGCTCGCTGCGGCCGAGACGGCGTCCGCGCGCGAGCCGGACACGGTGGCGCCGCCGTCCGAGAGCACCGTCGTGCCACCGGCGAGCACCAAGGCACGCGTTCCGCTGGCCCGTACGCAGGGCCCGCCGCCGGCCGCCGGCCCGGCGCGCAAACCGCGGAGGTACGCGAAGCCCCTCGCCGCCCTGATCGCCGTCCTTGTCGTGCTCTTCCTGATCGGTGGCGGCGGGTACCTGGCCAGCCGCCAGCTCTACTTCGTCAGCACGAACCCACAGGGAATCGTGACGATCTACCGCGGGTTCCCCTACGACCTGCCGTTCGGCATCCACCTGTACGAGAGCTATTACGTGTCGGGGGTTCCGGCCAGCATCGTCCCGGCGGACCGCCGCAGCTCATTGTTCAACGACCACCTGCGCTCGCAGGCGGACGCCTCGAAGCTCGTCCGCGATCTCGAGCTCGGACGGGTGAGCCGATGAGCGCCCGCAACCGCGAACTGCTCGCGCTGATTCCCGCCTCGCTGTTGGTCACGGCGGGGTTCGCGGGCGTCTTCATCCAGCGCTCGAACCAGCTCTCCAACCTGTCCGGAGCGTCTCTCACATACGGAGCGATCTTCCTCGGCCTGTGCATCGCGGGCCACGTGTTCGTCCGGGTGACGCTCCCGAACGCAGACCCGTATCTGTTCCCGCTCGTCGCGGTGCTCGCGTGCTTCGGGATCGTGATGATCTACCGGATCGACACGACGCTGGCGCGCCAGCAGGCGCAGTGGTTCGTGCTCGGCCTGGTGCTGTTCGCGGCCACGATCGTGCTGTTCCGCGACTACCGGAAGCTCGAGCAGTACCGCTATCTGATCGTGTTCGCCTCGCTCGGCCTGCTGCTGATACCGCGCCTGCCCGGTATCGGCTATCAGGCCAACGGCGCCTACCTCGGGGTGCGGATCCCGGGTCTGTTCGTGTTCCAGCCCGCCGAGTTCGCCAAGATCGGCCTGGTCGTGTTCCTCGCCAGCTACCTGCGCGATACGCGACACGTGCTGGTGATGGGGGCTCGCCGGTTCATGGGCATCACGATCCCGCCGATCAAGTTCTTCGGTCCGATGCTCGTGATCTGGGGGATCGCGATGCTAATCCTGTTCGTGCTGCACGACATCGGGTCCTCGCTGATGTTCTACGGCGGCCTGCTCGCGGTCCTCTACGTCGCCACCGGCCGGCTCTCGTTCGTGATCATCGGCCTGCTCGCGTTCGCGCTCGGAGCCTGGTACCTCGGCACCCACATCCCCCACGTGCACGATCGCGTCCAGGCGTGGCTGCACCCGTTCACCGTGCACGAGTACAACAAGGTCGGCGGCAGCTTCCAGGTCGCCAACTCGGTGTTCGCCCAGGCCGCCGGAGGCTTCTTCGGAGAGGGCTTCGGCCAGGCCACGCTGACGATTCCCGGTACAACCTTCAATCTCCTCCCGGCACCACAGACGGACATGATCTACGCGGTCATCACCGATGAGCTCGGCCTGTTCGGCGCCTGCGCCGTGCTGCTCACCTACCTGCTGTTCGTGGCCCGGGGGTTCAAGGCGGCGGTGCTCGCGCGCGACTCGTTTTCGACGTTGCTGGCCGCGGGCCTGTCGGCCGTGTTCGCGCTGCAGGTGTTCGTGATCGTGGGGGGCGTGACCAGGGTGATCCCGCTGACCGGCGTGACGCTGCCGTTCATCTCCTACGGCGGCTCGTCGATCGTCGCCAACTTCGTGCTCCTCGCCCTGCTGTTGCTCGTCTCCGACCGCGCCCGGAGATCCGCATGACTGGGCGGCGACCGACGAGGTTCAAGTGAACAGCCAGATCGTCAAGCTGTTCGGCTTCGTCGTGATTCTGTTCGCGCTGCTGATCGCGTGGACCACGCGGTGGACCGTGATCGACGCCAAGTCGCTGCGCAACAACCCGCTCAATGACCGCACGCTCGTGCAGGAGCTGCGGATCAAGCGCGGCCGGATCCTGGCCGACAACGGCGAGGTGCTGGCGATCTCGAAGGCGCAGGCCGGCGGCACGTGGAGTCGCTTCTATCCAACCCGCAACCTGTTCTCGCAGGCGGTCGGCTACTCGCTTCCCCGCACCGGCCAGGCGGCCGGGCTCGAGCTCTCGCGCGGCGAGGAGCTGCGCGGCCTGCAGACAGGATTGAGCTCGATCTTCGGCCAGCTCACCGCTCACCGGGTCGGCGACGACGTCTACACGTCGTTGGACCCGAAGGCCCAGCAGGTGGCGGAGCAGGCGCTCGGCGGCCGGGCCGGCTCGGTGGTGGCGCTCGATCCGCAGACCGGTGCGGTCAAGGTCATGGTGGCGAACCCCGGTTATGACGACAATCACCCGAACCTCAAGGGCCCGAACATCTCGACCTTCAACCGCTCGACGCAGTCCGGCTATCCGCCTGGCTCCACGTTTAAGGTCGTTACCGCGGTGGCGGCGATCGACAGCGGCAAGTACACGCCCAACTCGACCGTCAACGGCAAGTCACCGATCAACGTCTCCGGTGTTCCCCTGTCCAATGACAACAACCAGCCCTTCGGCACGATCGACCTGACGACCGCGCTCACCTATTCGGTCAACACGGTGTGGGCCCAGGTGGCCGAGGCGGTCGGTCGCGCGACCATGACCAAGTACATGAAGCGGTTCGGCTTCTACGCCAAGCCGCCGCTCGACTACCCGCCCAACGAGCTCAACGCGAGCCGCCCCTACGCGCCCAACGGACGACCGTACCGACCGGGGAGCCCGAACGAGGACATCGGGCGCATCGCCATCGGCCAGGGTGGGCTCGAGGTCACGCCGCTGCAGATGGCCATGGTGGCGGCCGCCGTCGCCAACGGCGGCAAGCTGATGGTCCCTCACTTCGCGACGCGCGTCGTGAACCAGGACGGCCAGACGGTTGAGACGATCAAGCCGAAGGTGATGAGCCAGGTGATGAAGCCCTCGACCGCGGCGCAGGTGGCGCAGATGATGAAGAGCGTGGTCGACGAGGGAACCGGCACGCCTGCGCAGCTGGGCGGCATCGACGTGGCGGGCAAGACCGGCACGGCATCGATCGGGATCCAGGGATCGAACCTGACTCAGCCGTGGTTCATCGGCTTCGCCCCCGTTCAGGATCCGAAGGTCGCGGTTGCGGTGACGATCGAGCAGACGCAGGGCGGGTTCGGCGGCACGGTCGCGGCGCCGATCGCCAAGCAGGTGATCCAGACGCTCCTCGCGGAAGGCCAGTGATGCCGGATCTGGCGACCGGGACACTGATCGATGGCCGCTACAGGGTCGTCTCGCGCGTCGGCGCGGGCGGGATGGCGGACGTGTTCTGCGCCGAGGACCAGCAGCTCGGCCGCAAGGTCGCCGTCAAGCTGCTTCACCGGCGCTTCGCCGAGGACCCGGGGTTCGTCGAGCGCTTCCGACGCGAGGCGCAGGCCGCCGCCAGTCTCCAGCACCCGAACGTGGTCAGCGTCTACGACCGCGGCGCGTTCGATGGCACGTACTACATCGCGATGGAGTACCTCCCCGGCCGCTCGCTCAAGCAGCTGATCCGGCAGGAGGCGCCGCTCGACCCGGTGCGCGCGATCGACATCACCGTGCAGATCCTCAAGGCGGCGCGGTTCGCTCATCGCCGCGGTGTCATCCACCGCGACCTGAAGCCGCACAACGTGATCATCGACGAGACCGATCACGCCAAGGTCACCGACTTCGGAATCGCTCGCGCCGGCGCCTCCGACATGACCGAGACGGGCTCGATCATGGGCACGGCCCAGTACCTCTCGCCCGAGCAGGCCCAGGGCCACGCGGTCAGCGCCGCGTCGGATTTGTACTCCGTCGGCGTGATCCTCTACGAGCTGCTGACCGGCCGCGTTCCGTTCGACGGCGAGTCGGCGGTGACGATCGCGCTCAAGCACGTCTCGGAGGCGCCGACGCCCCCGCGCGCGATCAATCCGAGCATCCCCCTAGAGCTCGAGCAGACGGTCCTCTGGGTGCTGAACAAGAACCCCGCCGATCGCCCCCAGGACGCTGACCAGTTCATCAACGTGCTCGAGCAGGTCAAGGAGCAGATCGTCTCCGGCGGGCGCGGCGAGCTGACGGCCTCCTTTGCGGCCGTGGGAGCCGTGATCCCGGACGGCGACCCCGCCCTCGCCGACGCGTATCCACCCGCCGGTGCCGACGAGGACGATCAGATTCCGCCCGACGAGCAGCGGCGGCGAAGCCGATGGTGGATATGGCTCGTCGCTCTGCTCGTACTGCTCGCGGCGGCCGGTGCGGCCGCCTATCTGCTCACCCGGCCGGTGCAGAAGATCGTGCCGACGGTCGTCAACGAGACGCTCAACGTCGCCACCACGAACGTCCAGAACGCGGGTTTCACGCCGAGCATCATCCAGGTCACGGACAACTCGCCGCCGGGCACGGTGATCCGCCAGTCGCCGTTGGGCGGCACCAAGGCCGACCAGGGATCGACGGTCACGCTGACCGTCTCCCAGGGGCCCGGGAGCGTCTCGATCCCGTCTGTCATCGGGATGTCGGAGTCGAAGGCAACCCGAACGCTCAGACGGGCGCGCCTGAAGATCTCCGGCATCCAGCAGGAGAGCTCGGACACGATCGCCGCCGGTGACGCCACGCGCACCGATCCGGCGGCCGGCCAGCAGCAGCCGGTCGGATCCTCGGTGACCCTGTTCATCTCCTCGGGCCAGGCCAAGGTGGGCGTGCCGAACGTGATCGGCGAGACCGAGTCCGCGGCCAAGAGCGCGCTCCAGAACGCGGGCTTCAGCGTCACCACGACGAGCCAGAACGCGAGCAACATCAAATCCGGCGACGTGATCTCGCAGTCTCCCGCGGGCAACACCCAGGCGGCCAAGGGCACCACGGTGTCTCTCGTCGTCTCCCAGGGCCCGGCGCCCGTCAACGTGCCCAGCGTCAAGGGCGACACGGCACAGCAGGCGACCAACGCGCTCCAGTCCGCTGGGTTCAAGGTCACCCAGCAGACCAAGGCGGTCACGAAGCAGGGCAACAACGGGATCGTGCTGAGCCAGAGTCCGGGCGCTGGGAGCACCGAGAAGAAGGGCAGCACGGTGACGATCGTGGTCGGCCAGTTCACCCCGCCGACGACGACCTCGACCACGAACCCGACGACGACCTCGACCACGACCACGAACTCGACCCACACATGACGCAGCTACGGGTCGCCGTGCTCGGCGGCGGCCGCTCATCCGAACACGAGGTGTCGCTCGCGTCGGCGGCGTCTGTCTGCGCCGGACTCCAGGCCGCGGGCCACGTGCCCGTTCGCATCGAGGTGGGGCGTGACGGCGTCTGGAGCCGTGACGACGAGGTCGTCTCGGTGGCGCCGGGGATGGGGCTCGACGGTGTCGATGTCGTGTTCCCGGCGCTCCACGGACCGTTCGGAGAGGACGGGACGGTCCAGGGCCTGCTCGAGTGCCTGGAGGTCCCCTATGTCGGGGCCGGCGTGCTCGCCTCGGCTCTGTGCATGGACAAGGTGATGTTCAAGGACCTGATGGCGCGCTGCGAGATCCCGCAGGTCGACTACCGTGCCGTGCGCGTCGGCGAGTACGCGCGCGATGCGGATGGGGTGCTGCGCGATCTGGCGGCGCTTGGGCTGCCGACCTTCGTCAAGCCGGCTCGGCTCGGGTCGTCGGTCGGGATCGTGCGTGTGCAATCCGCGGACGAGTACGCCTCGGCACTCCCGACCGCGTTCGAGCACGATCCGCTGGCGATCGTCGAGGCGGCGGCGACGGGACTCGAGGTGGAGTGCGCGGTGCTCGGCAACCGCGAGCCAGTCGCCTCGGAGCCGGGCGAGATCCTGCTCGCGGCCGGAGAGTCCGGCTGGTACGACTACGAGGCCAAGTACACGCCCGGGGGAATGGAGCTGATGGTCCCGGCCCGGATCCCGGCTCACGTGCGCGGGCGGGTCAGGGAGCTGGCCGTCGAGACGTTCGTGCGCGCGGGCTGCTCCGGGCTGGCGCGGGTCGACTTCTTTGTGGAGGGCGAGAACGTGCTCGTCAACGAGCTCAACACGATGCCGGGCTTTACCGAGACCAGCGTCTACTCGTCGCTGTTCGAGGCCAGCGGCATCGGTTACCCCGAGCTGCTGGACCGGCTCGTGGGCCTCGCGATCGAGCGCCACGAGCAGGAGCGCGGCTACACGCACTAGGCAACTAGCGGTAGAGCGTCACCTCGTCGATCGCCAGCTGACTGTGCCCGCCCAGGCTCGTGATCCACAGCAGATAGAAGCGGTAGCGCTTTCCGGTCGACGAGAGCCTGATGTTCTGCTTGGCCGCCACGTGCGTGAGCTGTGAGACCTGCGTCCATCCCGGGTCGGGCCACGAGGTCGGAGGCGGCGTCGTGTTCCGCGCGTAGACCGTGGCGTTGAACCCCGGGGTCTTCGTCGTCAACCGCATGAGTCGCGCGGTCGTCCCCGGACTGGCATCGAGGTAGAGCCCGACCCCGGCCTTGTTCAGCGTGCCGCTGTAGTACGTCTGCGTATCCCAGAAGGTGTTCGGCTGGTTGTCGATGGCAAAACTGGCATCGGGGTGCTCGTCGAGCGGGCGGCCAAGGGGGTTGTAACCGTGGGCGGCGACCGGTTGGATCGCCGTCACATGCTTTGCCGGCGGCGGAGTCACGGGCGCGCCGGTGCCGTGATGCGTGCGCGTGGTCAGCCACACGGCGCCGCCGGCGAGGAGCGCAATGATGACCAGTGCCGTGAGCACGACGAGCGCCGGGTGGCGGACGCGGAACGGCACGCGGCGCTGAGCGCTCGAGGGCAGCGTCCGCAACACGCTCGTGACCTCGCCGGTGGCGCTCCCGGCGCGGGCCGTCTCGATCGCCAGCACATCCTCGAGATCCGCGATCAGCTCGGCGTCGTTGGCATACCGGTCCTCCTGACGCTTGGCCGTCGCGGTGTCGACGACGGCGGCCAGCGCAGCTGAGACCTCGGGCCGCTTGGTCTGGACGTCCGGCAGCTCCTCGCGCACGTGCTTCATCGCCACGGCGACCTGGCTGTCGCCCTTGAACGGGACCTCGCCCGTGAGCATCTCGTACAGCACCACTCCGAGCGAGTACAGGTCGGACTGCCCGTTGACATGGTGTCCCAGCGCCTGCTCTGGAGACACGTAGTCGGTGGTGCCGAGCACCCGGCCGTCGGAGGTCAGGCCCTCCTCGTCGAGCGTGCGCGCGATCCCGAAATCCGTGACCTTGGCCGAGCCCTCCTCGTCGATCAGGACGTTCTGGGGCTTGACGTCGCGGTGGACGATGTGGCGGGCGTGGGCGGCCCCGAGAGCGCGGGCGATCTCGATCGCATAGGCCACCGCCTCGGCCACCGGCAGGCGCCCCTGGCGGCGGATCCGATCCTTGAGCGTCTCGCCCTCCACGTACTCGAACACGATGTAGGGCCGGCCCTCGTCCTCGCCGGCATCGATCACACCCACGATGTGTGGATGGGAGAGCTGGGCGACGGCCCTGGCCTCGCGGCGGAAGCGCTCGAGCTCTTCGGAGGCGCTTGCCACCTCGCGGTTCATCAGCTTGATCGCGACCTGGCGCTGGAGGGTCCCGTCGAGCGCGCGATAGACCGTCGACATACCGCCCGCCCCGATCCGGGCCTCGAGGCGGTAGCGCCCACTCAGCGTCGTTCCGAGCAAAGTGCTCATCGTTTGTCCCCTATTTTGCGGCAACCCGCCGTCGGCGAGGTCTACCAGCAAAACTGCGGAGCTGCCCGGCCGCGAAAACCGATCGACGCCGCCTACGCGACCGCCATCCCGCGCAGGCGCTCGGCAGCGATCACGGCCTCCCCGCGTGAGTGGACGCCGAGCTTGCGGAGGATGCTCTTGCTGTGGCTGTAGACGGTGTCCTCGGACAGGAACAGCGTCTCGGCGATCTCGCGCGTCGACGCGCTGGCGCAGATCAGGTCGAGCACCTCCCACTCACGGCTCGTGAGCACGCTCTTGACCGGCCGCAGGCCACTGCCGCTCTCCGAGGCACGGCGGATGATCTCGATCAGATCCATCGTCAGGCGCCGTGAGATCGCTGCCTCGCCGCTGATCACGCCGCGCACCGCGCGCACGAGCGACTCGATGCTCGTGTCCTTCGAGAGCACGCCGCTCGCGCCCGCGCGCAGGGCACGGAGTTCGACGTCGCGGTCCTGATTGACGGTGAACATCACCACGCGCACGTTCGGTGCCTTGGCCAGGATCCTGCGGCAGGCCTCGATCCCGTCCATCGACGGCATTGCGATCTCGGTCAGCACGAGCTCGGGCTTGTAGTGCGTGGCCAGCTCGGCGAGCTCGGTCCCGTCCTTGGCCTCGGCCACGACGACCATGCCGTCGGCGGCGCTGAGCGCGTCCCGGATCACGCGCCGGGCGAGCGGGTCCGGATCGGCGATGATCAGCCGCGTCCGAGGTCCGGCCTGTTGGCGCCCACCCCGATACGGCGCGCTCACACTGCCCTCCTAGTCCGGCCCCGGTAATTCGCCCTGATCTTCACGCTCACGAGGAGCCCCCAAACGTTGCCCACGGCAGGAGAGACTGCTCCGTACCGCAACTCAGAGTAAAGCACGTTTTGGGGGATTGGTGAGGTTTTTGCCGGGTGGGGGAACCGGCCCCCGCCAGCTAGGACCCGCTGCGCAGGCGCTCGGCGGCTCTGATCGCCTCGGCCGTCGAGCTCGCGTGCAGCCCGCGCTGGAGTTCCCGCGTGTGAGACCGCACCGTATCGCGGGAAACCTCGAGCAGATCGGCGATCTCGGCAGCGGAGTGGCCGTCCGCGAGCAGGTCGAGCACCTGCCACTGGCGATTGGAAAGCGGCCCGCTCACCGGGCGCATGTGACGGATGTGGTCGGTCATCGTCCGCAGGTGCTCGAGCACGCGCGTCGTCATCCGCCGCGTGATCGCCGCCTCGCCGGCGGCGGCCCCGTGGAGCGCCCTGACGAGGGAGCGAAGATCGATGTCCTTGGTCAGATAGCCGTCGGCGCCGGCCCTGAGCGCCTCGATCGCGGCGCCGGCGTCCTCGTGCATCGCGAACAGGACGACGTGGGTATCGGGGGCGATGCGGGCGAGTTCGCGCGTCGCGAAGACGGCACCCGAGGGCGCGAGATCGGCTCCGACCAGCGCCACGTTCGGGCGCATCCGGAGGGCTGCCGCCATCAGCTCGTCCGTGTCGCGGACCTCACCAACCACCACGACATCGTCGCGGTCGCTCATCGCCTCACGAACGGCACGGCGAGCCAGCGGGTCGTGATCGGCCAGCAGCACCTCGACGCTCCCAGCAGCGTCCTCCATGAGGACAAGCCTACGGCGCGACAAAGCAACCGACGGGGGCAGGTGTCTGGCCCGTGAGGTGGGGGGATCGCTCCCCACTTCGAGCCCGCGCCGCCGCTGCACCGGGTCAGTCGTGACCGCGGGCGAGCCGCGCGAGCACCTTCGCCGCGAGCGCCGTGCGATAGGCCGCGTACGGGAGCAGCGAACGGTCGCGTTCCACCTGCCGGATCAACCAGGTGGAGCCGAGCGTCGAGGCGAAGGAGGCGGCGGCTCCGGCAGCGAACGGGACCGCGGTCCCGGGCGGCAGGCCACGGCGACGCAGCCGGATCCCCTTCAGGAGCGTCGCGCCCGCGATCACGGGCAGCGCGACGTGTCGGGAGAGGCGGTTGGCGTCCTCGCGGGTGAACTGCCGGAAGCGCGCCGCCGCGAGCGTGGCGCCGTTGCGCGAGACGCCGGGCACGAGCGCGCATGCCTGCGCCGCGCCGAGCCAGAGGGCATCCCGCCAGTTCGCGTCCTCGTGTCCGCGAACCTGGGGGCGGCGGTCGGCGATCACCATCGCGGCCGAGCCGGCCACCAACCCGAGGGCGATCGTGAACGGCGTCCCGAGATGACGCTCGATCGGGCGCTCGAGCGTGTATCCGACGACGGCCGGTGGAGCGAAGGACAGGGCGATCAGCGCCAGCCGCCGTGGGCCGAGGCCGTGCACTGCCTCGGACACCTCGCCTCGCAGGGTGATCAGCAGGGCGGCCGCCGTCCCGGCGTGGAGCGCCACCTCGAACGACTTGCGGAGCTCGTCGTCGAGCCGGTCGTAATCCCAGTCGAGCAGCCACGGGACGAGCGTGACGTGGCCCGAGGAGGAGATCGGCAAGAGCTCGGCGGGGCCGTGGAGGCCGCCGAGCGCGATGGCGTGAGCCGTCGAGAGCGTGCGGGCTGGAGGCCTGGCGTCGCTAGTCGGAAGCGACATCCACCCTGGGACGGCGCACCCTGCGGATCACGAGGTACGCCACGCCGATGACGACAAGTGCGATCACGACGTAATCCACCACCTCGAGGTGCCTGCGCCAGCTCTCCCAGTTGCTTCCCACCGCGCGGCCGAGCACGGCCAGCCCGCCGATCCAGATGACCGAGCCCGCGGCCGCGAGCGCGAAGAAGCGCGCAAACGGCATCTCCGCGACGCCCGCCACGTAGGGGAAGGCGGCCCGCGCGAACGGGACCATGCGCGAGAAGAAGATCACGGGGTCACCGTGGTTCTCGAACCACCTGTGCGCCCGGTCCAGCCGCTGCGGCGACATGTGCAGCTTCGAGCCCTGACGCTCGAGCAGCTCCCGCCGGCCGAAGTAGCCGATCGCGTAAGCGACGGAGGCACCGAGCATGTCGCCGATCACGCCGAAGACGATGATCCCCAGAAGCGTCATGTGGCCCTCGAAGACGTTGAACCCGGCGAACAGCATGGTCGGCTCGCTGCCGGGGAGGCCGATCACGCCGCTGCTGAACGTGAGCAGGCAGACGCCTCCAACCCCGAGGTCCCGGATGACGTGCGTCGCAAGGGTCACCAACGAGTCGGTGACAGAGGCCAGTGCTACGAGCAAGGCGGCCAAGCGTAGCGGGGACCGCCCCTCGCGGCGGGGCGATCGAGGAAGGCGCGGATCGGCCGGGTACGCTCCGCGCCTGTGCGGGTCCCCCTGTTCGACACCGAAACGCCGCTGGCGCCGCTGCGGCCACGACTGCGCGAGCGCCTCGTCGAGGTGCTGGATCGGGGGCACTACGTGCTCGGGCCAGAGGTCGCGGCGTTCGAGGAGGAGTTCGCGGCGTACCTCGGGGTTCGCCATGTGATCGGCGTCGGGAACGGAACCGACGCGATCACGATCGCCCTGCGCGCGCTAGGGGTGGCGCCGGGAGACGAGGTGGTGGTGCCGTCGTTCACGTTCTATGCCAGCGTCGAGGCGGTTCTCAACGCAGGCGGCACGCCCGTCTTCTGCGACGTCGACCTCGAGACGCGAAACGTCACTCGGGACACGGTGGAACGGGCGCTGACGCCGAGAACGCGGGCGATCGTGACGGTCGACCTGTTCGGCAGCCCGGCGCCATCACCGGATGTCCGCGAGCTCGGGGTGCCGGTCCTCGAGGACGCCGCCCAGGCGGCCGGAGCGAGCCTGGGCGGGCGGCGAGCGGGCGCTCTCGGCGACGCGGCCACGTTCTCCTTCTATCCCTCCAAGAACCTCGGGCGCCTTTGGCGACGGTGGTGCGATCGCGACCGACGACGACGGTGTGGCCGATCTCGCGCGGGCTCTTCGCTTCCACGGCTCGCGGGACAAGCAGAGCTTTCAGTACGTGGGCTACAACTCGCGCCTCGATGAGCTTCAGGCGGCGCTGTTGCGTGTGCTCTTGCCCGAGCTCGACGGATGGGCCGAGGGTCGGCGGGCCGCGGCCGACGCATACGCGCGGGCGGGGCTGGGCGAGCACGTCGGGCTACCGAGCGAGGGTGCCGGCGGTCTTGCGGCGTGGCATCTCTACGTGGTCACACATCCGCAGGCGGACGAGCTGGTCCGTGTCCTGAGCGAGCGCGGGATCGGGACCCGGGGCTACTACCGCACGCCGACTCACCGCCAGCCGTCGATGTCCGCGTACGCGCCCGAGCGGGCACTCGAGGCCACCGACGAGCTTGCGCGGACGAACCTCGCCCTGCCGATGAGCTCCGTGCTGAGCCAGGCGCAGGCGGCCGAGGTGGTGGAGGCGGTCGCGTTCGCGACGGCCGGCAACGCCCAGTGAAGGTCTGGATCGACCTCACGAACTCGCCGCACGTGCTGGTCATGAGACCGGTGATCGAGAGGCTGCGCGAGCACGGCCACGAGGTGCAGGTGACGGCTCGCGACTTCGCGCAGACGTTGGGGCTTTGCAGGCGTTTTGGGATCGAGCACACACAGATCGGACATCACCGGGGAGCGACCCTGGTGGCCAAGGCCCGGGGGCTCGCGGCCCGATCGGTCCAGCTCACCCGCTGGGCCCGGGGGCGCGGCTTCGACCTCGCCCTCGGACACGGGTCGAACGACATCACGGTGGCGGCGAAGCTGTTGCGGATTCCGAGTTCGACGATGTTCGACTACGAGTGGGCGACGGTCCAGCACACCGTCAACTGCCATCTCGCTCGCGCCGTCGTGGTGCCCGAGATGATCCCGCCCGAACGTCTCTACCGCTACGGAGCGCGGGGGAAGATCCAGGCCTATCCGGGCCTCAAGGAGGAGTACTACCTGGCCGACTTCGAGCCGGATGCCGCGGTGCTCGACGAGCTCGGGCTCGATTCACGCGAACCGATCGCGGTCGTGCGCACCCCGCCAGAGGTCTCGCTCTACCACCGCTTCGAGAACGACCTGTTCGCGCAGGTCCTCGACCGCCTGCGCGGCGGGCAGACGGTGGTGCTCCCCCGAACCGACGAGCAGCGGTCTCAGCTGGCCCGGATCGGCGGCTTCATCGTCCCTGAGCAGGCGATCGATGCGCAGTCGCTGATCGCCCACGCCGACCTTGTGGTGTCGGCCGGGGGGACGATGAACCGTGAGGCGGTGGCACTGGGCACGCCGGTGTTCACGGTGTTCGAGGGCCGGCTGGGCGCGGTCGACGAGCACCTGATCGCCGAGGGGCGCCTGCTGCGCCTGATCCGCGCCGATCAGGTCGAGCTGGTCAAGCGCGGAGCAGACTCCCGGTCCGATGCGCGAGTGCGTCGCGACCCGGAGGTCCTGGTTGGACTGCTGACGAGCCCATTGCAGGGGTCGCGATAAAGGATCGCTATGGTCCTGTGAAGGTCCCACTCTGGCCGGAGGGACTGAAGTGTCAGCCGCGAAGACCTGGGAAGAAAGCTATGGGCTCATATCTCCGGCCGCTGCGTAGGGCGGTGGTACTGCTGGTTCTGCTTGGCGGGACCCTTTTGCTGTTGCTGGGTTCGGCGGGAGGCTCACCCGCCGCAACGACGCCTGTCAGCGTGTTCCCGATCAACGGCAGCCAGGTTGCCCCGCCGCACACGCAGATCACCTTCCGGGGCGTCCCCACGAGCAGCTTCGGGTCGATCTCCGTACGTGGATCCAAGAGCGGGTCGCACTCGGGAAAGGTGCTGAGCGACTCCGACGGCCGCGGCGGGAGCTTCATCCCGAGCAGCTCGTTCACGGCCGGCGAGACCGTGACCGTGACGACTCACATGAACATCGTCGACAGCAAGAACGGGACGTTCCACTTCAAGGTCGCCACGCCGGCCGGCCACATCCCCTTCCGCCCGTTCCGCCCCAGCGGACGCGTCAAGGGCGACGTCTACCACTTCCACTCCTACCCGCAGATCAATCCGATCGCGGTGAAGGTCAACCGTCAGTCCTCGCACACGGCGCGCGGCTACATGTTCGTCACCCCCTGGTACGGGCCGGTTCAGAACGGTGTGATGATCCTGGACTCGCAGGGCAAGCTCGTCTGGTTCAAGGCCGTCCCGAAGTACAACATGGCCAGCGATTTCAAGGAGCAGACCTACCACGGCAAGTCCGTGCTGACCTGGTGGCAGGGCTACTTCGGGGCCGGCGTCGGATCGGGCGAGGACGTGATCAACGACACCTCCTACCGTCAGATCGCCACCGTTCAGGCTGGCAACGGGCTGACCGCGGACCTGCACGACTTCGAGATCACGCCCCAGAACACGGCGCTGGTCGTCTCCGAGGAGCCGGTCGTGTGGAACGCCTCATCGATCCATGGGTCGAGCCGCGCGGTGCTCTTCAACTCGATCGTGCAGGAGATCGACATCCCCACCGGCCTGGTCCTGTTCCAGTGGGACAGCCTCGATCACGTCCCGCTGAGCGCGACCTACACGCACTTCCCGAAGCCCGGTCACCCGTTCGACTGGTTCCACCTCAACTCGGTCCAGCAGGACAGTGCCGGCAACCTGATCATCTCGTCGCGCTCGACCTCGGCCGTCTACAAGGTGAGTAAGAGCGACGGGCGCGTGATCTGGATCCTCGGCGGAAAGCGTTCGAGCTTCAAGTTCGGGTCCGGCGCATCGCCGGCCTTCCAGCACGATGTCTCGGTGCGCAACCGCAACGATGACGAGATGACGATCTTCGACAACGGCGCCGGCCTGTTCAACGTCCACCGCCAGTCGCGCGCGCTGTATCTGCGGCTGAGCGGCAACACCGCTACCGAGATCGGCGAGCTCGATCACTCCCCCTCGCTGCTCTCGCAGTTCGGCGGCAGCGTGCAGGAGCTACCCGGAGGAGATTCGTTCGTCGGGTGGGGCGCCGAGCCCTACTTCAGCGAGTTCAACTCGCACGGCCAGGAGATCTTCGACGCCCGCTTCAAGGACACAAACGCGAGCTATCGGGCCTACCGCTTCCGGTTCAACGGCTTCCCGCCGACGCAGCCCCGCGTGGTCGCGTCCAGCGGCGGCAACCGCACGACGATCTGGGTGAGCTGGAACGGCGACACGCGCACCCACAAGTGGCGCGTGCTCGCCGGCTCGAGCTCGAGCTCGCTGCGCACGGTCAGCACCGTGGACCGCAGCGGCTTCGAGACGGCGATCGGGATCTCCCGCACCAGCTTCGTCCAGATTCAGGCGCTCGATGGCAATAACCACGTGCTGAGCACGTCCGGCGTGGCGCGCGCCTAGGTGGCGCGTGGACCCGGCCCGATCGCAACGTTCAACCGCTCACTGTGTTACGACTCCGATAACCACGCTGCTCGCCGCACGCCCCCTCTGCCATGCCTGGGCGCACCCGTTGCGGCTCGACCGATGGGAGCATTCGACTTGAGACAGATCAGGAGACACGTCCCACTCGCGATCACCGCCTCCGCGATCACGCTGTGCCTCGGCGCTGTTACGGCCGCCATCGCCAAGGCTCCGATTGGCGCGTTCACGACGAAGGGCGCGTACTCGTTTGTCTCTGTTCCGCATCTGCATCCGCCGAAGCTCAAGGGGACGATGCACGGCAAGGTCTCGCAGCTGGCGACCGGCTACTTCATGGCCGCCAACTTCCCCGACCTGTCGGCCGGGACGCCGCTCGTCGGGCAGAGCGGGCCGCTGATGCTCGACCGGCATCTTCAGCCCGTGTGGTTCAAGCCGGTGCCGAAGAACGTCGGTGGCCGCCAACCTCACCACCCAGCGCTACAACGGCAAGCCGGCGCTCAGCTGGTGGCAGGGGACGCTGACCAAGACCGGGCAGATCACCAGCGGCACCGACTACGTGGTCGATCAGACCTACAAGACGGTGGCCAAGCTCACCGCCCCGGCTCCCTGGACGGTCGCTCTTCACGAAATGGTGATCAGCGGGACCGACGCCTGGGTCGTCGTCACCCGCAACGTCGACGGCGCCTCGCATGGCGGCCCGGCGGGCAGCACGCTGGTCGACACCGCAGTGGCCGAGTTCGACCTCACGAAGCCGAATAGCCAGCCCCTTTATGTCTGGGATCCGCTCGCCCACGTCCCGGTGGCGGACAGCTACCAGGGCCCGCTCTCGGACGGGCTCTGGGATCCGTACCACGTCAACTCGATCAACCTGACCGGGAACGGAACCTTCCTTGTGTCGATGCGCAACACGTCGGCCGCGTACATGGTCGACCAGGCGACCTCGCACACCGAATGGACGCTGGGCGGCAAGCACAGCACGTTCTCGTTCGGCAAGAACGCCGCCTTCCAGTTCCAGCACGACGTGCAGCTCCATTCGGGTGACGTGGTCAGCATGTTCGACGATCACTGCTGCCTGATGAAGCGCAACGGCAAGTTTGTCGTCCCGAGCCGCTCGTCGACGCGCGGCCTCGTGCTCAAACTCGACCTGACCAAGCACACCGCCTCGTTCGTGCAGCAGTACTACCGCGGCAAGAACTTCTACGCCGCCTTCCTCGGCGACACCGATCTGCTCAGCGGCGGGCGCGCGCTCGTCGGCTGGGGCTCGCAGCCGTTCTTCTCCGAGTACGGCAAGACCGGCAAGCTGCTGCTCGACGTGCAGTGGCCCAGCCCGGATCAGAGCTACCGCGTCTACGTCGAGCACTGGACCGCCACGCCGTTCTACCCGCCGTCGGGCGGGGTCAAGAAGCAGGGCAGCTCGGCGACCGTGTACGCCAGCTGGGACGGCGCCACCCAGATCAAGAAATGGGTCGTGCTTGCCGGCACCAGCCGCAAGCACCTGTCCAAGGTCGCCACGGCCAGGCCGAATGGCTTCGAGACCGCGATCAAGCTGAGCAAGAGCTACAAGCGCTACGAGGTCCAGGCGCTCGACTCCAAGGGCCACGCGCTCGGCACCTCGAAGCCGTTCCCCGGCTCGGGTGTTCAGTTCGGGCACTACTAGGCCGGAGCCGCAGGCAAAACGGAGGTTCAGGGCTCGCGGTCGGCCTCGACCGTGAGCCCCGCCACCTTCCAGGCCCGGAAGCCTCCAACCAGGTCGGTGGCGCGAGGAAGCCCGAGCTCCTGGAGGACCGCGGCGGCCAGGCTCGACTGGTAGCCCTCGTTGCACATCACGATCAACCGCCGCTCGGGTTGCGCGAGCTCCGGATCGCGCCACGGAGAGCGTGGATCGCAGCGCCACTCGAGCACGTTGCGCTCGACGACGTGCGCCCCGGGCACGGCGCCCTCGGCCGCGCGGTTGGCGTCGGGGCGGATGTCGACCAGGACCGCATCGCCCTCGGCGAGCGCCTGCGCGGCCTGGGCAGGGTCGAGGCGCTCGAGCTGCGAGCGGGCCCGTTCGAGGAGCTCGTCGACGCTCAGGGGGTCCATCGGCGGATCGTAGTCGTCTTCAGCCGTCGCGCGGGAGCCGGAGCGCTAACACCCCCTTAGCCCTGCTTCAAGAGGCCTCGCGATTAGAATCCCGCCTGCATGCGCCGGCGGATCAGATCCGCGGCCCCCGTTCACCGCCATTCAGTCCCGCAGCTTCTGGTGGATGGGCTTCTGGTCGCCCTCGCCTATTACCTCGCGTTTCAGCTGAGGTTCGACGGCCATGTCCTGAAGCGCTACGACGACCTGTTCGAGTCGACCTTGCCGTGGGTGGTTGCGGTCTCGCTGGTCGTCTTCGCCGCCTTCGGGCTCTATCAGCGCCTGTGGACCTTCGTCGGGCAACGCGACTACGAGGCGGTGGTCAAAAGCGTGATCGTCGCAACGCTCGTGATCGTCGGCGCGATCTCGCTGCTTCACCCCGTCCAGACGGCTCCGAAGTTCGTCTTCCGGCACAACACCTTCCACGTCGTTTCGACGGCGGTGACGCTCCCGGCCAGCGTTATCGCCCTGTTCTTCCTGCTGATGCTGATGCTGCTGCTCGGCGCCCGGTTCCTCGTGCACCTCGTCGTCGAGGGCAGGGTCCGGAGCTTCCGGGTCAGCAAGGGCGCGCGTGACGTGCTGATCGTCGGCGGCGGTGACGGAGGGCGTCTGGTGGCGCGAGAGCTCGCGCGGAATCCGCAGCTCCGGCTGCGGCCCGTCGGTTTCGTCGACGACGACCCGCGCAAGCAGGGGATGAAGGACGAGTACGGCCTCAAGGTGCTCGGGACGACCTCCACCGAGGACCTAACCCGGATCCTCGACGAGGCCGAGCCCGACGAGGTGATCATCGCGATCCCCTCGGCGCCGGGCCTCATCCGTGCCCGCGTCGTCCAGGCCTGCCGCGAGCGTGGGATTCCCGTGCGCACCACCCCGACGGTGTTCGAGCTGCTCAGGGATGGCTCGGGTCAGCTAAAGGTCACGCATCAGCTGCGCGAGGTGCGCGTGGAGGACATCCTCGGCCGCGAGCCGGTGCGGATGGAGCTCGAGCGCGTGGGTGCATACCTGGCCGGCGAGGTCGTGCTCGTGACCGGCGCCGGGGGCTCGATCGGCGGTGAGCTGTGCCGCCAGATCGCGCGCGTCGGTCCGCGCAGGCTGGTCCTGGTCGATCACGCCGAGGACAACCTGTTCGAGATCATGCGCGAGCTCGAGGAGGAGCGACACGTGCGGATGGCCGTGCCCGTGCTCGCCGACTGTAAGGAAGAGGAGCGGATGCGCGAGGTGCTGACCGAGCACCGACCGGCGGTCGTCTTCCATGCCGCCGCCTACAAGCACGTGATGATGATGGAGCTGAACCCCGTGGAGGCAGTCCGCAACAACGCGCTGGCGACGCGGCTCGTGGCCCGGATCGCCGGCGAGCTCGGGGTCGGCACGTTCGTGCTCGTCTCAACCGACAAGGCGGTGAGCCCGGCGACCGTGATGGGTGCCTCAAAGGCGTTGGCCGAGTGGGGCGTGGAAGCGGCCGCCTCGCGCTATCCGGGCACCAGCTACGCAACCGTCCGGTTCGGGAACGTGCTCGCCTCCTCCGGATCGGTCGTGCCGATCTTCCGCAGGCAGATCGCGGCCGGCGGGCCCGTCACCGTCACCGATCCGCGGATGCGCCGCTATTTCATGACGATCCCCGAGGCGGTCCAGCTGATCATCCGTGCCGGCTCGCTGAGCGAGGCGAGCGGAGAGGTGTTCGTGCTCGAGATGGGCGAGCCCGTCCGGATCGTCGAGCTCGCCGAGACGATGATCCGCCTGTCAGGGCTCGAGCCCGAGAAGGACATCGCGATCGAGGTCGTCGGTGCCCGCCCGGGCGAGAAGTTTCACGAGGACCTGTTCAACCCCTACGAGCGCATGCAACCGACGCCAGCGCAGAAGATCCTCCGCGCCGAGCACGATCCGCTCGATCCGGAGTGGGTCGAGGAGACCTTCGCGAAGATCAATCTGCTCGTGCTGGAGGCCGACGCGGCGGGGCTCGCCGAGCACGTCGCCCAGCTGGCTCGAGCGCGCGCCACGGGGGCCGGCGGGCCTGGCGCCCGGATCGCAACGTAGACTGCGAGCGCAAGCATGGGGTCGCTTCCGTTCGCTTTCTCCGTCCACCACTTCATCAACTCGGTGGGTGCAGACGCTGGCTTTGCCGCAATCATCGGCCTGGCCATCCTGATCCTGCTCTATTTCGCGCAGGCCCGGGAGACGGCCAACCTCCGCAATCACGCCTATCAGGCGGCTCAGCGCATCCAGGATCTTGAGGCGCGCGTGGCGCAGATGGGGCGCGTCCAGACGGCCGAATCGCGCCAGGCGGCCCCGGCCCCCACAGCCGCTCCGGCCCAGCCCGGCCGCGTGGCGGCCGCGGCAGCTCCGCCGGCCAGCCGCGTGGCCGCCGTCGGGGCGCCCGTCGGCATGGCGGGTCCGGCCCTGGCGGCCGCGACGAAGTTGATCCCGACGCCCGAGCCGGCGGCCCGGCGCCGGTCGCGCTCGCACCTTCGCAGCCGCCGGACGCGACGATCATGGGGACGGCCGAGGCGGTCGGAGGACCGTCGACCGTCGCGGGCGGCGCGAACGGAAGCGGGCAGGGTCATGCGCCGCGCCACCGCCGGTGTCCGCGCCGCGTCCGACCCAGGCTCCCACCCAGGCACCGCCACCGCGGGTCCAGCCGCGCCCCCAGGCCACGATGCCGCCGTCGCGCCGCCAGCCCCCGTCCGTGCGACCCCAGCCCGCGCGCAACGGCGGGTCGCCGCGCGTCGGCCGGATTGTCCTCGCCGTGCTCGGCGTGGTCGTGCTCGGCGGCGTGATCGTCCTGCTTGTCGTGCTCACCTCGAACAGCGGCAGCAATTCGCCGGCGGCGAGCTCGCAGTCGCGGACCACGAACGCGCCCGGCACGAAGCACCGTCAGGCCCAGAAAGCGACGGTCGCGCCGTCGTCGGTCACGGTGGCCGTCCTCAACGGCACCGCGACGGCCGGGCTGGCGCACCGGGTGGCGCTGAAGCTGGCGGGCACCAGCTACAAGGAGGGCACGGTCGCGACGGCCACCGACCAGACGCGGACCACCACCACCGTTGCCTACCTTCCCGGATTCCGCCGCGACGCGCTCGCCGTCGCCAGCTCGCTGAAGCTGCCGCAGAGCGCCGTGTCACCCGTCGATCAGACCACCCAGTCGGTGGCCTGCCCGCCGCCCGCGCAGTGCACGGCCAACGTCGTCGTGACCGTGGGCTCGGACCTCGCCAACACGCAGTAGGGGCCCAGCTGAATGAAGAACCTTCTCGACCTTCCGGATCGGAGCGCCAAGCCTCGCCAGCAGGGCCTGACCCATGTGTTGGACCGTGGCCTCTCGGTCGATGCGATCGACTCGCTCGTGGAGGTGGCCGGAGAGTTCGTCGACGTGGTCAAGCTCGGCTGGGGCACGGCGCTCGCGACCGGAAACCTCGAGGAGAAGGTCAGGCGCTACCGGGAGCACGAGATCCCAGTTGTCTTCGGCGGGACGCTGACCGAGCTTGCGATCGCCCAGGGCCGCCTGGACCGCATGGTCGCCTGGTTGCACGAGCTCGAGCTCGAGCACATCGAGATCTCCGACGGGACGATCGAGCTGCGCCACGACGACAAGGTCGAGCTGATCCAGCGCCTGTCGAAAGAGTTCACGGTCCTCTCCGAGGTCGGGTCCAAGGACGACACCCGGATCATGGCTCCCTACCGGTGGGTCGAGCAGATCCAGCGGGAGCTCGAGGCGGGGGCCTGGAAGGTGATCGCCGAAGCGCGCGAGAGCGGCACCGCGGGCATCTTCCGCCACGACGGGGAGGTGCGGATGGGCCTGATCGACGAGATCGTGCACGCGGTCCCACACGAGTCAATCCTGTTCGAGGCACCTCGAAAGGACCAGCAGGTGTGGTTCGTGCGCCGCTTCGGCCCCGACGTCAACCTCGGGAACATCGCTCCGAACGAAGTTCTGTCCCTGGAGACAATCAGGCTGGGCCTGCGCTCAGACACCGCGTCCAGCATGTATGAATGACGGATCCATCCTGCTCGCGCGCCACGGCGAGACGGACGACAACCTCGAGCCGATCCGTGTCCAGGGCTTCCGCGACACGCCGCTGAACGACACGGGCCGACGCCAGGCCCGCGAGCTGGGCGAGCGCCTCCGCGGGGAGGGGATCGTCTCGCTGTGGGCCTCGGACCTGTCCCGAGCGCGCGAGACGGCTGAGATTGCCGGTGCCCTGCTCGGGCTCGAGGCGCGCCTCGACCCACGTCTGCGCGAGGCCAACCGCGGCCGCTGGGAGGGGCGGCTGTTCATCGACATCGAGCGCGAGGAGCCCGAGCTGTATGCGGCCTGGCGCCGCGCCGGCGAGCGGTTCCGTTTTCCCGGCGGCGAGTCGTTGCGCGATCAGCTCGACCGCGTCTCGGACTCGCTGGCCGACATCCGCGCCACCGGCGAGCTTCCGGCGCTGGTCGTCGCGCATGGCGGAGCGATCCGGGTCATGCTCTGCTAGCCGCGACCCGCGTGGCCTCGACGCCTTCCACGAGTTCCAGGTGCCCAACGTGGCGGTGGTGAGGCTGTGAGACGGGTGCCGGTCGCCGCGTTCGGAGCGCTCGTGGCCGCGACGATCGCCGCCTTTGCCGTGACGCAGCACCTGAAGGTCTCGACCCCGCTTATCGCCGGATTCCCCTCGCCCTCGCCGGCGGTCATCAACCCGAACGGCGCGCACCTGCAACGGGGTCGATCACCGGCGCATGCGGATCTCGTTCTACCTCCTGCATCGCGCCGATGACGTGGACGTCTATGTCGTCGATGAGACGCGGCACGATCGTCCGCACGCTCGCCACGGGCAGGCACATGCGGCGAGCGGTTCGCCACCCTGACGGCGACTTCACCTGGAACGGGCGCGAGGACAACGGCTCGATCGCTCCGGACGGCAGGTACTACATCCGCGTCGCTCTGCTGGGCCAGGGCCGGACGATTCAGCTGGCGAAGCCGATCACCGTGAAGCGGGTCCCGCCGCAGCCATCCGTGCGCAGCGTCTCACCGTCGCTGATTCCCCAGGGCGGCCACGCCGAGGTCACGATCCGCTACCGCGGAAACCAGAACCTCGATCCGATGGTGCTGATCTACCGCACCGACGTGCCGAGGCGGCCGCTCCTCGTCGACGGCTTCCAGGTCTCGCACACCGCGCCGGCCGAATGGAACGGGCAGATCCAGGGCCACCCCGCTCCCGCCGGTACCTACCTGGTCGGCCTCCAGGTCACCGACGCGGCCTGCAACGTCGGTCGCTTCCCGGTGACCATGCCGCCGCCGCTGGGCACCACTTTGGGCGCCGGGATCACCGTGCGATATCTGGCCGCGCAGCCGCCGCTCGATCCGGTCCCGGCGGGTTCACGCGCAGTCATCGACGTCGATGCGCGCGGCCGCGCCTTCCACTGGACACTGTGGCGCGCCGGAGTGCGCAAGCCGGTCACCATCGGATCGGTGACAGCCGGCGGCTACGCGGTGCGGGTCCGGCTCCCACGCAGCGGCGGTGCGGGCCTGTACAAGCTGTCGGTCCGGGCGGGATCGGACCACACCGAGGTTCCCGTGGTGGCCCGGGCGGCCACCGGGCACGCCAAGGTCCTGGTCGTCCTGCCGTCGCTCACCTGGCAGGGGCAGAACCCGGTCGACGACCCGCCGCGCGACGGGATCCCGAACACGCTCGACAACGGCGGGCCGATCGATCTCGAGCGTCCCCTCGCGCGTGGGCTACCGCCCGGGTATGCCGACGAGGAGGCATTCCTCGCCTACCTTGACAAGGCCCACCTGCCATATGACCTGACCACCGACGTTGCGCTCATCGACGGAGGCTCCAGCACGCTGAGCGGTCATAGGGGTGTCGTGCTCGCGGGCGACGAGCGGTGGCTGCCGGCCTCGATCACCGACGGGCTGCGCACGTACGTCGAGAACGGCGGCCACGTGCTGTCGCTCGGGCTCGACTCGCTCCGGCGGGACGTGACCGTCCACCTCGGGGCGCTCCCGGTCGCGCTCGATCCGACGGCCCCCTCGAGCAAAGACGCGTTCGGCGCCCGCCCTGGCGCGCTCGTGACCGGCAACACCGATCTGATCACAGTGCTCCGAGACGGCCTGGGCATCTTCACCAACACGTCGGGGGCGTTCAGCGGCTATCGATCGTTCGAGCCGATCACGCCGCCCCCCAGCAGCACGCTCTCGGAGGCGGCGACGAGCACCGCCGGGCCGAGCATCGTGGGATATCAGCTCGGCAAGGGCGTGGTGGTCGACATCGGGCTCGCGTCGTTCGGTTCGAGCCTGGCTTCGAACGTCGACGCCAAGGAGCTGACCTCGCGGGTCTGGACCGTGCTCAGCCGTTAGGCGATTGGGCCGCTCCGGGATCCGGCGCGGGTGCCGCAGCGGCCGACACAGCCGCGGTCGTGGGGACCGTCGGATTGATCGCCTGCGCGGCGCGGCTCTCGGCCAGGATCTGCTCGGCGGTTGGCGTATCGCGCGGGTGGTGCTTGCGGCAGACGATGTACTCGGTCCCCTCCACGTTATGGCGCCCGATTCGCAAGCAGTGCTTGGCGTGGCAGTTGTGCTTGCGGTAGATCGCGATCGCACCGCCGATCAGCGTGATGTCGGCCAGCGGGCCGCTGATGAAGTTGTAGCCGTCGGGGTCGTGCCAGGTCCACCGGCCCGCGTTGTACAGCCAGTCGAAGACGGTGGCGAGCTGATAGGCGGCTGCGTGCACGGCGCGAAGCTACCCAGGGAGCCGGACGGAGGGATCGACCGCGCACCCGCGCGTGGTCCCAACCCCGCCGACCCGTACCGTGTGGCGGCGTGACTGGCTATCTCAAGCGCCTGGTCAACTCGCTTGCCGCGTACCAGGTGGCGGATGTCGTCTCGAAGTTCATCGCCGTTCTCCTGTTGCCGGTGTACACGCGGTACATCACCCCGGCGGGGTATGGCGTCGTCGAGCTGCTCGCCACCGGGGTCATCTTCGTGAGCATCCTCGTCCGTCTCGGGATGATCGAGGCCTTCCTGCGCTACTACTTCACCGACGAGGATCAGGAGCGTCGCGACGCGCTGCTGCGCCGCGCGGTCAGGTTCCTGCTCGTCGCCACGACGATCGCCGCGATCGTGCTCGCGGCGTTCGCCGGTCCGCTGTCGAAGGTCGTGCTCGGCTTTCGGGACACGACGACCTTTCTGATCGCGGTCCTAGGCCTGTGGTCGTTCACCAACCTCGAGCTCGCCTACGGCCTGCTGCGCGTGGAGGAGCGGCTGCGGACCTACGCGATCGCGTCGCTGGTCAACGTGCTGCTCACCGTGGCGCTCTCGGTCGTCCTCGTCGTCGGCCTGCACGACGGCCCGCGCGGTTTGCTGCTGGCCAACTACGCCGTCTCGACGCTGGTCCTGTTCGCCCTGTGGTGGACGATGCGAGGCCGGCTGGTGGGTCCGGCGGCGAGCGCGGACAGACTGCGGGTGCTGCTGCGCTTCGGCCTGCCGACCGTTCCCGCAGAGGTCTCGGTGTACGCGCTGAGCATCGTCGACCGCTACTACATCTACCACGCCCGCAGTCCGTCGCTGGCCGGCCTGTACTCGATCGCGCTGAAGCTGGCCGGCGCGGTCGCGTTCATCGTGCGCGGATTCCAGTACGCGTGGCCGCCGCTTGCCTATTCGGTCCAGGATGACGCGGAGGCGTCCCGTCTGTATGGCCTGGTCACGACCTACTACGTGATGATCAGCGGCTGGGCGGTGGCCGGCCTCGCGCTGCTCGGACGCTGGGTTCTGCGCGTACTCACGACGCCGGCCTATTTCGGCGCCTACAAGGCCCTGCCGTGGGTCTCGCTCGGATGGGCGCTGTACGGGCTGTGGGTCGTGTTCCTCGTCATCGCCGCCCGCGCGAAGGTGACGACGCGCAACTTCCCCGCTGCGTTGGCCGGCCTTGCCGCCAACGTCATCCTCCTGGTCACGCTCGTCCCTACGATCGGCATCGCCGGGGGCGGGATCGCCCTGTGTGGCGCGTATGTGGTCATGCTGGGCGTCATGCACATGCTCACGCGCCGCCTGTTCACGGTCTCCTTCGAATGGCGACGCCTCGCCCAGATCACGCTGATCGCGGGCGGCATCGCCGCGGCTGGTGATGTGCTCCTTCCGACCCACGGCCTGGCCGGGTTCGTGACCAGGACCGCGGCGTTTCTCGTCATCCCCGTCGTTCTGTACGCCACCGGCTTTGCCCACGAACAGGAGCTCGCGCAGCTGCGCAGGATCATCGACCGCGTGCGGCGCTCGCCGACCGAGAACGTCGCATGAGCCGGCCCACAGTGAGCGTCGTGATGCCGTTCGCCGGCGACGAGGCGGCCGCGCGCGAGGCAATAGCGACGCTCTCCGGACTCCGGACGAGTCCCGGCGACGAGGTCATCCTGGTCGACAACCTGGGCCTCGACGTGGCCGATGCCGAGGTGACGATCGTGCGCGCGCTGGCCGAGCGCTCGCCCGCCTACGCGCGGAACGCCGGAGCCGCGGGCGCCCGCGGCGAGTGGATCCTGTTCCTTGATTCCGATTGCCGAGCGCCTGCCGGGCTGCTCGACGACTACTTCGCCGAGCCGGTCGGCGACGATGTCGGCGCCCTCGCCGGCGAGGTGCTCGCGGCCGGCGAGCAGGCAGGCTTGGCTGCGCGCTACGGGGCGGCGAGAAGCTTTCTCAACCAGGCGGCGCACCTGGCGCACCCCTACCTCCCCCGGGCGGTGGCCGCGAATCTGATGGTCAGGCGGACGGCATTCGACGCCGTCGAGGGCTTCTACGAGGGGCTGCGTGCGGCGGAGGACACAGACTTCAGCTGGCGTTTGCAGCAGGCGGGATGGCGACTGGAGCTCCGCGACCGGGCGCGAGTCGAGCACCGCTACCGCGCCACCGTGCGCGAGCTGCGCGCGCAATGGAGAGGTTACGCCGCCGGCCGGGCCTGGCTGCGTCGCCGCTACCGCGACTTCACTCCCCAGCCGGCGGCCCGGCGCGCGGGTCGACGCGCGTGGCGGATGCTCACGCGGCGTGGGTCGCCCATCGCGCCGGCGCCCGCTGAGGCGACTCCGCGGTCCGAGCTCCCGGGACCGGAGCCACGTGGCGCCGAGCCGCGCCACTACCTCGTACTCGACGTGATGCTCGGCTTTGACGAGCTGGCCGGCTTCGCGATGTCCAACCGGCCCGCGGGAAGCGAGGCCGCCCGCGACTCACGCGTGGTGCTGGTCGCCGACCGCTTCCCCTCGCGCGGCGATCCGCTCGTCGACTACGCCCGCACGCTCGACGGAGCGAGGGTGGAGGCGACCGCCCGGCCCCAGGCGCCCTGGCTCGAGGTGGCGCGCGAGCTCGACGTCGCCTACCGAGAGGACGACGGGGTCGCGGCCAGGGCGGGCGCGTTGCTGTGGTTGCTTGCCCGGCATCCGGTCCGCTCGGCGCGGGACCTGTTCGCCCACCGGGGCGCCGCGGCCTCGCTGTGGGCGCTCGCTCCTGCGGCCCGCCGCGTAAAGCGCTCGCACGCGACTCGAGTGCACGCGCTCGGAGGCGAGGAGGTCCGGGACACGGCGCACCGCCTGGCGGCGCTGACCGGCCGAGGACTCGAGGATCGATGAGGGTCCAGATCGTCGACCCGTCGGCGTTCACGCCGCCCTACGACCACGCGCTTGCGGCTGCCCTGGCTCGCACCGGAGCCGAGGTCGAGCTGATCACGAGCGCGTTCGCGTACGCCGATGCCCCTCGCCCGGACGGTTACAGCGGTCAGGGAGCTGTTCTACCGCCACGCCCCCGGCGCGGCCGGTTCGCGGGTGCGCCGGGCCGCGAAGCTGGCTGAGCACGTCCCCGACATGTTGCGCTACCGGCGCACCGCCGGCCCGGCCGATGTCGTCCACTTCCAGTGGCTCGACGTCCAATGGCTGGACGGCTTCCTGCTCCCGCGCCGGCCGCTCGTGCTCACCGCGCACGATCTGCTCCCGCGCGAGCCCCGCCCGGGACAGGCTCGCGCCCAGCGTCGGCTGTATGACCGGGTCGATGCGATCGTCGTGCACTCCGATTACGGCCGTCAGCAGCTGATCGATGGCCTCGGTCTCGATCCCGCACAAGGTGCACGTGATCCACCACGGGGCGTTCGACCATCTCACCCGGCTGGAGTCCGAGCGGCCGCTTCCGACGGAGCTCGAGCGGGCCGAGGGTCCGGTGGTGCTGTTCTTCGGCCTGCTGCGACCGTACAAGGGTCTCGAGGTGCTGCTCGAAGCATGGCGGGGGATCGAGGGTGCGGAGCTGTGGATCGTCGGCATGGCGCGGATGCCGACCGGCCCCGCTGCGCGCGATCGCGGGCGACAGCGTCCGCTTCGTCGAGCGCTTTGTCGCGGACGCCGAGGTTCCGGCGTTCTTTCGGCGGGCCGATATCGTCGTGCTCCCGTACTCCCGCACCGAGCGCTTCGATCAGTCCGGCGTGCTGGCGACCGCGCTCGCATTCGGCAAGGCGATCGTGCTCAGCGACGTCGGCTCGTTCGGGGAGGTCGCGGCCACGGGCGCCGCGAGGCTCGTGCCGCCGGATGACCCATCGGCGTTGCGGGAGACGCTCTCCGAGCTGCTCGCCGACCCCGCCCGGCGCGAGGAGCTCGGTCGGGCTGCGCTCGCCGCTGCTCGTGGCCGCTACTCGTGGGAGGACGCGGCCCGCGACACGCTGAAGCTCTACCGGACGATCAGCTGATCGGAGCCGGGGACCGGCTTGCTTCACAATCCGCCGCCGTGACCGCGCTGACGATCATCTTCTGGGTCTGTGCCGGACTGCTCGTCTACACGCATCTCGGCTACCCGCTCCTGCTGGCGCTGCTCGGACGTGTCCGCCGTCGGCGCGTCGCCGCGCCCGGCGACGGCGGCCGGCTTCCGTCGGTCTCGCTGATCGTCGCCGCCTACGCGGAGGAGAAGGTGATCGCCGAGCGAGTCGAGAACCTCAGAGCGCTCGACTATCCGGCCGAGCTGCTCGAGCTGATCGTGGCCTGCGACGGCTCGCCCGATGCGACGGCGGCCAGCGCCCGTGCGGCCGGTGCCGACGTCGTGCTCGAGCTCCGGCGCGGCGGCAAGATCCGCGCACAGGATGCCGGCGTGCGGCGCGCGCAGGGAGAGATCGTCGCCTTCTCGGACGCGAACGCGATCTGGGAGCCAGAGGCGCTGAGGCGTCTGATCGCGCCGTTCGCCGATCCGCACGTCGGCTACGTGTGCGGCGACGTGCGCTTCGTCAACGAGCGTGGCACCAACCAGGAGGGGTTGTACTGGCGCTACGAGATGGCGGTCAGGCGGCTCGAGTCCCGGATCCGGTCGGTGACCGGCGGCAACGGCGCGATCTACGCCACCCGTCGAGACTCCTACCTGTTCGTCGACCCGATCATGGGCCACGACCTGTCGCTTCCGTTCAACATGATCAAGCGCGGCTGGCTCGCGCTGTACGCGCCCGATGCGCGCGCGAGCGAGAAGATGGTCCCGACGATCGAGGGCGAGTTCGCCCGCAAGCGGCGGATGATGAGCCACGGCTGGCCGATCGTGATCCGCGGCGGCATGCTCTCGCCGCGCGGCTATGACCCGCTGTACGCGCTGATGATCTTCTCCCACCGAATCCTCCGCTACCTGTCGCCGTTCCTGCACCTGATCGTGCTCGGCACGAACATCGCGCTGCTTGGCCAGGGGTGGTTCTACATCGCGGCGCTCGCGCTCCAGTTCGCCGTGGTCGTCGCGTCGTTGCTTGCCCCGCTTCTGCCCATGCGCCCACTGCTCGTCGCCCGCTACTACGTGCTCACGACCGCCTCGCTCGCGGCCGGGCTGTGGGACTGGCTCGCGCACGGCACGTCCGCCGGGTGGGATCCGGCTGAGGGCACACGATGATCAAGCGGACGATCGACCTCGGGGTGTCGCTGCTCGGAACGGTGCTCACCGCGCCGCTCGTCGCGTTGCTCGCGGCGCTGATTCGACTCGAGTCGCCGGGGCACCCGATCTACACGCAGACGCGCGTGGGGAGGGACGGGAAGCGATTCGAGATATACAAGCTGCGCACGATGGTCCGCGGGGCCGAGTTCACCGGCGCCGGGCTCGCGATCCAGCAGGGGGATGACCGGATCACGCGGATCGGGAACCTGCTGCGGCGCTACTCGCTGGACGAGCTGCCGAACCTGTGGAACGTCGTGCGCGGCGAGATGTCGATCGTCGGGCCGCGCCCGACCGTGCCGGTCCAGGTGGAGCAATACACCCGGCGCCAGCGCGGCCGGCTCGCGGTCAAGCCGGGGATCACCGGCTGGGCGCAGGTGAACGGCCGTGCGTCGCTGCCGTGGTCGGAGCGCATCGAGCTCGACCTCTGGTACGTCGAGCACCGCTCCACGGCGCTCGATTTGCGGATCCTGGCGCGGACCGTGAGCATGGTCGCGACAGGTCACGGGCTGTACAAGGGAGAGACGGGCGGATGGCAGCCACCGGTATAGGCGTCCTGCTCACGGGCGTCGGCAAGCGCTATGACATCGTCTCGGCGTTCGCCCAGCACGCAACCGTGATCGCCGCCGATCCCAACCCGCTCGCCCCGGCGCAGTACGCGGCTGATCACCGCGCCGCGGTCCCCCGGATCGACGACCCCGGTTACGTCCCGGCGCTCCGAGAGCTGTGCGAGCGTCACGGCGTCGGCGCGGTCGTGCCACTCACCGATCTCGACATCGAGGTGCTAGCGCACGCTCGTGTGGCCGGCGAGCTGCCGGCGTTCGTGCCCGACCCCGAGATTGCCCGCGCGACGTTCGACAAGTACGAGGCCCACCTGCTGCTGACGCGCCTCGGCCTCCCGTCCCCTCCGACCGTCCTGCCCGGCGAGCCGGTCCCGTCGTTTCCCGTGATGATCAAGCCACGGCAGGGCTCGGGCGCGCGCTCGATCCATCCCGCGCCGGACGCCGAGGCGGCTGAGTTCTTCGTCCGCTACGTCGAGGAGCCGACGATGGTGCAGCGACTGATGGACGGTCCCGAGTTCTCGATCGACTGCCTGTCGGATCTGGGCGGACGCTGCCTGAACGCGATCCCGCGAACGATGATCGAGTCGCGCGGGGGCGAGTCGATCAAGGGAACCGTGATCGAGGACCGCGAGCTCGTCGAGCTCGGCCGCCGCGTCGTGGAGACGCTCGGCGTCCGCGGCCCGTGCACGGTCCAGGTGTTCCGGGATCGCGAGATCGGACTCGGGATCACCGACGTCAACACTCGGTTCGGCGGCGCCTTCCCGGCTCCGATGTATGCGGCTCTCCCCGGGCGAACCTATCCCGAGCTGATCGTGCGGATGGCGAGGGGAGAGACGCTCGAACCGCACGTGGGCGAGTTCCGCGCCGGCGTCAGCTTCACACGCTATTTCTGGCAGCTCGAGCTCGACGAGCAGATGCGGCCCACGGGCCGCGACATCGTCGACCCGCCGGGGCCCCCGAGGCCCCGGGGCTAGGGCCCAGATAACCGAAAGGTCCAACCGACGGGGCGAGCCTTTTCCTCGCCGTCAGCGCAGGATGGTCGGATTGGCTCGCTTTTTGCGTCCTTTCGCTCAATAATCCTCGACCATGGAAGCGAGCTTGGTGCCTCGGGAGGCACCTGCAGGGGTCTCGGTCTTCTTGTCGCCGGCGGTGCTGAGGCTCGCCCCCGACACGAGTCTCGTCGCCCTGATCCGCCAGGGGCGTCCAGCGGCTTTCGAGGCGGTCTACGACCGCCACAACAGGGCGATCCTGGCGTTCTGCCGCCACATGCTCGGCGATCCCGAGGAGGCCGAGGACGCGGTGCAGCACACGTTCCTGGCTGCCTACAACGACCTGATCTCGTCGGACAAGCCGATCTACCTGCGCGCCTGGCTGTTCACGATCGCGCGCAATCGTTGCTACTCGCTCCTGCGCGCTCGGCGCGAGCTGCCAACCCCGGACGTGCGCGATGCGGTCACGGAGGGACTCGCGATCCAGGTTCAGCGCCGCGAGGATCTTCGAGACCTCGTCCTCGACATGCGCCGCCTCCCAGAAGAACAGCGGGCGGCGCTCGTCTTGGCCGAGCTCGACGCGCTCAGCCACCAGGAGATCGCCGACGTGCTCGGCGTGCCCCGGGAGAAGGTCAAGGCGCTCGTCTTCCAGGCCCGCGAGTCGCTGCTGGCCTGCCGCGTGGCCCGCGAGACGGACTGCGCCGAGATCCGCGAGCAACTGGTCACAGAGAGGGGCGGCGGCCTCAGGCGCGCCAACCTGCGGCGCCACCTGCGGATGTGCGCCGGCTGCCGCGACTACCGGCTCGAGGTCGAGCGCAGGCGGCGGCAGCTCGCGGTCCTGATCCCGGTGGTGGGTGTGATCGCGACAGAGCAGGGCCCCGAGTCCATCGGCCGCGCCCGATGACCCTTTAGGCGGTACCGTCTCTGTGCGCACCACGCTCGGTGCGAATGGATTCAAACGAGAAGGACGGTTCTCAATGGCGAAGGTCCCACGATCGCTTGCCGGTCAGGTTGTCGCAATCACCGGGGGCGCACGCGGCATCGGCCGCGCAACGGCTGTGGCGCTTCTCGCTCAGGGCGCGCGGGTCGCGATCGGCGACATCGATGCGAGCCTGGCGCAGAAGACGGCTGAGGAGCTCGGCTCCGGCACCGTCGGGCTGCCGCTCGATGTGACCGAGCGAGCCAGCTTTGCTCGCTTCCTCGACGAGGTCGAGTCGCGACTCGGTCCCCTCGACGTGCTCATCAATAACGCGGGGATCATGCCGATCGGTCCGTTTGTCGAAGAGTCCGACGCGACCGCGAAGCGGATGATCGACATCAACCTCGTCGGTCTGATCTACGGCTCGAAGCTCGCGCTCGAGCGCTTTTTGCCGCGCAACCGCGGCCACCTAGTCCAGATCGCCTCGGCGGCCGGCAAGGCCGGCTTCCCCGGCGGCGCGACGTACTGCGCCACCAAGCACGCCGTGGTCGGCCTGAGCGAGGCGATTCGCGCCGAGCTGCACGAGACGAACGTCGAGATCAGCATCGTGATGCCCGTGGTCGTCAACACCGAGCTCGGCTCCGGCCTGCCGACGACGCGCGGCTTCAAGGCCGTCGAGCCGGAGGACGTCGCGAACGCGATCGTCGAGGCGCTCCAGCTCGGCCGGTTCGAGGTCTTCGTCCCGAAGACGATCGCCGGCATGGTCCGCTTCAACGCGATGATGCCGCGCCGCGCCGCGGAGGCGATGGGTCGAGCGCTCAAGGGCGACCAGGTCCTCGCGCAGCCGGATCACGTCGCCCGGGCCGCCTATGAGGCCCGGATGGAGCAGACCGTGGCGCTGGCCGATGAGCCCAGCCCCGCCGCGCCAGAGGCCCCGGCCGCGCCGGAGGCTCCGGCGAGCGCCGAGAAGCCGGCGAGCGCCGAGAAGCGCGAGAAGGAAGCGGTCTAGGACCAGGGCTGGTCGAGAAACCGGAAATCTGGGCCGGTTTCTCGACCACCCTCACCTCATCCGAGCCAGTCGGCGATCAGGCGCCCGATCTCGGGGCCCGCGTCCTCCTGGAGGAAGTGGGACGCATCGGCGATCACGTGATCGACCTCGGTGTCGAGAGCAGCAGCGAACCGTTCGCCGGTCGACAGCGGGAGCACGGGGTCCGAGTCGGCCCACAGCATCAGCTTCGGCCGCTCGTCGCCACGCAGCCCCTCGAGCACGCGTTGCCCCGCCTCGGCGCCCGGGGCCGAGGGCGACGTCGGCAGCATCAGCGGGAACGCACGCGCCCCCGCCTTCGATTCAGCGTTCGGGAAGGGGGCGTCGTAGGCGGCGATCACCTCGTCGCCCGGGTCGCGCTTGCACGCCCCGCGCACCAGGAACCCGACCGGCAGGTCCTCGGTGCGCTCGACAAAATCGCGGAACGCGATCCAGGCGTCGGTCATCTTCTGATGGCCGGTGAACAATCCGGTGTCGAGCACAACCAGGCGGGCAATGCGGTCGCGGTGCTCGATCGCGGTCCGCAGCCCGATCGGGCCGCCCCAGTCGTGAACGACGACGGTGGCGTCGCGCAGGTCCAGCTCCTCCACCAGAGAGCCCGCGACGGCGCTGTGGCGGTCGTAGCTGTACCAATCGAGGTCGACCGGCTTGTCGGAGCGGCCGAATCCGGGGAGGTCGGGTGCGATACAGCGATAGCCGGCGTCGCGGACGGGTGGGATCACCTTGCGCCACAGGAACGACCAGGTCGGCTCGCCGTGGAAGAAAACGACGGGTGCGCCGTCGCCCTCGTCGAGGTGGGCCAGCCGCAGGCCGTCCACCTCGCGGAAATGGGGCTGGAAGGGAAAGTCGGGAAGGCCCTCGAGGAGCTCGTCGGGGGTGCGGATGGCGTCGGTCATGCGGAGAACCTATTGAAGCCGGAGCCGCGCTGCGATCACGGCCCGTCTACGAGCACGTTCGAGGCGTCCGAGGCGACGGTGATCTCGATCGTCGCCGGGTTGCGAACCCAGGCGATCAAGTTCAGCGCCTGGAGGCGATCGAGCATCGCCTGGAACGCATCCGCCTGGGCTCGGCTGGCGTAGCGGCGCTCGATCTGGAAGCTGTAACCGGTGCTCGGAATCGTCTCCCCGTCGCCCACCTGCTGCTCGTAGCGCCGATCGGTGACTGCGCTCGCGACCGTGAGCGGCGCGGCGCCGGAGAGCGCGCGGACGCGCGCGGCGAGCTCGACGAGCATGTCGAGGGCGGCGGGGCGCAGACCGCGGTAAAGCGCCGCGGGGACCCCGAGTCCGTGGGCGAGCGAGCCGATCGAGCGCGCGTAGGCGAGGCCGAGCCGACGCGGGTCAGACGGCAGTGGCACGAGCTCGCGCTGAGCGTACGCCCGGTACAGATCGGACGGCCCGGCGAAAGTCGGGGTGCGGTCCGGAGGGTGCAGGACCGCCGCACCCGAGTCCGCCTGCACCTGAAGAGCGGACAGGCGCGCGAGGGCGGCTCGGTCGGTCCGCCACAGGTGCATCACCTGGACGGCACCCAGGATGCGCCAGTAGTACAGCGAGGACTGATCGCCGAAGCTCTGAAGCAGGTTGTTGGCCGACGCGTGATGGTCGGGAGCGGTGTCGAAGTACAGCTGCACGTAGGGGACCGGACGCCCGCCGTCGTAGTCGTTCAGGACCTGCTGCAGGTTCCCGATGCCCATGTGGTACGAGACGACGGCGAGGTCGAGCCGCCCGAACCGCTGCTCGGCCAGGCGCAGGTACCGGGCCGTCCCGGCGAGCGCCCTGCGGGGATTGAAGCGGTCGTCGATCTTCGCCCGCTGTCGCTCGAGTGCGATCAGGCGCGTCCCTCGGCCCTGTGCGGCCGCGGTCGCCATCTCCGCGGTCAGCTTCCTGCTGCGGGCAAGATCGACGTGCATCCCGAGCAGGGATTGGCCCGTCGCGGCAAGGATCTGGGTCAGCCCGGATGCCGCCACCGGATCGTTGCCCGCGATCACATCGGGCAGGCCGGCACTCTCGACGAACACCATCCCCTCCACCACGTCCGGGTCGATCCCCGTACCGGCCATGGCCTGGTCGATCAGACCGCGCCAGCGCGCCACGCGCGCCGCGGTGGCCATGATCCCGCCGGGGCTCTTGGTGAAGAGGACGTGGCCGCTGCCCGCGACCGCCCGCTCGATGAACGACGTTTCACGCGAGCTCGAGTACGCGAACGGGTCCCCTGCCCGCGCGGGCTGCCCGATCCCGGGCAGGGGAAGACGCGGCGGCGAGCTCCCTCGGGTGGCGGCGACGATCGCCGCGATCGCCAGCAGCGCCGCGCCGATCGCCAGACCGATTCGCATGCGGCCGCCGGCCACCGCCGACCGGCGGGATGTGGTGGGCTCTCGAAAGGCCATCGCTGCGATTCTGCCTACCCGCGTGGCAGATGCGCCGCTCGTAACCTTCGGGCCGCTTCGGCCTACTTACGTTCACGCCGTCGGCTATCCTCGTGCGCGTCGCAAGCCGGCGATAAATCAGTTCTTGGCCAATCGAGAGGCCGACCTCGCAGGCCGACGCGCTGAAGATCCCAGACACCTGAAGGCATGGAGCATTCGTATGCAAATACTGCTTGTTGGCGAGCAGCGCCCTGATCAGGGTCGCGTGCCCGTGATAGCGCGCGCCGGCGAGCGGGTAGATGCCGCTGTGACCATGCCGACCGCGCGCCTGATCGAGACGGCGGGCGACACACGGTGAGCACCTCGGACGCGGGGGCACTCACCGGACGTCGAATTCTCGTCACCGGAGGCTCGGGCTTCATCGGCCGCCAGGTCGTGGCCGAGTTGTCCGCCGATGGCGCGAGCGTGCGCGTCGTCGACCTCAAGCCCCATCCCGACCCACACGTCGACGTCGTGCAGGGGGACATCGCCGATCCGGACGTGCTCGAGGAGGCGTTCGCCGGCGGCGCCGACTCGGTCGTCCACCTCGCAGCCGTGACCTCGGTGCTGCGCTCGATCGAGCAGCCCGAGCTCACCTATCGCACCAATGTCGCCGGGACGCACGCGCTGCTCGAGGCCGCGCGGAAGGCCGGCGTCGGCTCGCTCGCCTTCACCTCGACCAACGCGGTCACGGGCCCCATGGAGGAGCCGGCGATCACCGAGCGAGCGACGCTGAAGCCGCTCACGCCCTACGGCGCCACGAAGGCGGCAGGCGAGATGCTGATGTCGGCGTACACGGCCTCCTACGGCGTGCGCTGCACCTGCCTGCGGCTCACCAACGTCTACGGACTCGGGATGCAGGCCAAGGACAGCATCGTGGCGCGGCTGATGCGCGCGATTCGCACCGGCGGCGGCTTCGAGATCTACGGCGACGGCCGCCAGGTCCGTGACTACGTCAACGTCGCCGACGTGGTCGCCGCGGTTCGGCTGGCTCTGCTCAGCGATGAATGGGCGGGGCCCGTCGTGATCGGAACCGGAACCTCGCTGTCCGTGCTCGAGGTGGTCGACGAGGTGCGCCGGGTCACCGGTGCTGATCTCCCAGTCACCCACGGCCCGGCCAAGGCCGGGGAGATGCCGGCTGTGATCGTGGACCCGAGCCGCGCTCGGGCGGCCGGGTGGTCTCCGCAACTGAACTTCTCCGACGGGATCGCGGCCGTCTGGGAGGAGTGGTCGCAGGCAGACATCGAGGGGGCGGTCCCGGCCGGATGAGCATCGCTCCGACGAAGCCGTTCGCGACCGAGACCGAGCTCGCCGCGCTCGACCCCGATGAGCGTGGCGCCGCGGCAGAGTTCCTCGCCGCTCACCCGCCCGGATCGGGCGCGCCGCTGGCGATCGTGATCCCGGCCTACAACGAAGAGCCGACGGTCGCCGACGTCGTCGCCGAGATCCCAGGCGAAGCCGCCGGCCTCGCGACCGAGGTGATCGTCGTCGTCGACGGCGCCAAGGACGCCACGGCCGCCACGGCGGCGTCTGCGGGTGCGCTCGTGTGCGACGTAAAGGTCAACCGCGGTCAGGGCGCGGCGCTGAAGCTCGGTTACTGGCTGGCCCGGGCACGCGGCGCTCAGGTGATCACCACGATCGACGCCGACGGCCAGTACGAGCCGGACGAGATCGCGCGCGTCGTGCAGCCGATCCTCGACGATAAGGCGGATTTCGTCTCCGGGTCCAGGCGGCTCGGAACCGAGCTCACGACGGACAAGACCAGGCACCTCGGCGTGATCGTGTTCGGCGCCGTGATCAGCGCGATCGTCCGCCACCGGATTACCGATCCGGCCTGCGGCCTGCGCGCGATGCGGGCGGATCTGACCGCCAACGTGAGGCTCGATGAGCCGCAGTTCCAGGCCTCAGAGCTGATGATCAGCGCGGCCCTGCACGGCTACCGGCTGGCCGAGGTACCGACGACGATGCGGGACCGGGGCCAGCACGCGACGCGGACCAAGAAGGGGACCAACTTGAGCTACGGCGTGAGCTTCGGGCGCGCCGTGCTCGGTACCTGGTGGCGCGACCGCAGGGTCGTGAAGAAGAACCGCCGCAGCCGCTGACAGATCGCTGGGCGAATGCCGGCCTCGACCCTCACGCGGATCCAATACGCGAGCCCGCCCCAGCGGATCGACGGGCCGCCGGCCCGCCGGCGGCCGAGCGCGGAGCAGGTCTACGGGCTCGCCGTCGCCGCGTCCCTCCTGCTGGCGCTGCTCTCGCTGCCGTGGCGCTCGGCGCCGGCCTATGACCCGTGGGCATGGATCATCTGGGGACGGGAGATCGTCCACCTACAGCTGCACACAATCGGCGGACCGACGTGGAAGCCGCTACCCGTGATGGTGACGATGCTGCTCGCGCCGTTCGGCGGGGCCACTCCAGCGCTATGGCTGCTGATCGCCCGAGCCGGCGGTTTCATGGCGGTGGCGATGGGCGGCGTTCTCGCGTTCCGGCTCTCCGGTCGCGACCGCCGGGCGGCCGCCGTCGCCGCGGCGCTGGCCGCGGGTGGGATCCTCGCGACATCGCAGTTCTTCGCCAGCGTCGCGGGCGGTGAATCCGAGGGCATCCTGGCCGCGTTCGCGCTCCTGGCGATCCTCCGCCACCTCGACGGCAGGCCCAGACAGGCGCTCGCGCTCGCCTTCGCCGCCGCCCTGATCCGCCCCGAGACATGGCCCTTCTTCGGTCTCTACGCGCTCTACGTGTGGCGGCGGGACCCCGCGACCAGGAACGCGATCGTCGTGCTGATGGCCGCGATCCCCGCGCTCTGGTTCCTGCCCGACCTGATCGGCTCCGGGTCGCTGATGCGGGGCGTGCAGTGGGCGCAATTCAACAGGGCCGGCAGCCCCGCATTCGCCCGCTGTCCGTTCTGCGCCGAGCTGACCGGGCATGCCTGGCCGCTGCTGGCGGCTCCGTTCAAGGTCGGCGCGGCGCTGGCGGCCGGGGCCGTCGCCCTCGGTGCCGTTCGCGGACGGGCGCGGACGGGCCTGGTCGGGCTGCTCGCCGTGGGGGCCGCCTGGACGATCGAGGAGGCCGTGTTCACCCAGGTCGGGTTCTCGGGCAGCGACCGGTACCTGCTCGCCCCCGTCGCGCTCCTCGTGGTCGCAGGAGCTGTGGGCTGGGCCCTCGTGCTGCGTGAGCGCCGCTTTGCCGTGGCGGCGGCCGCGGTCGGGCTCACGATCGCCGTGGGCGTGCTCTCGCCGTCCCCGGGTCCCCATCTCGGGCGGGCGGTGGCCGATGTCGGCTACCAGGGGCGGCTCGATCGCGACCTGGCCCGAGCCGTCAGGGCCGCGGGCGGTCCAACGCGGCTGATGGCCTGCGGTCCTGTGCAGACCAACGCTTCGGAGGTGCCGCTCGTCGCCTGGGTCCTCGGCACCCAGATGCGCTCGGCCGAGGGCGAGTCCGGAGCGGTCGTGATCCAGGCCCCCAACGGCCCGCAGGGCGCGGTCCTTCCCAGCGTCCGGGCGGGCCGATACCGGACCGTCGCGCGATCGGGCGCAGTGACGATCCTCAGCCGCTGCCGGTAACGCTCCCGACTGACTAGGGCGTGCGGTTCGCGCGCGCTTCGGTCCAAACCTGCCGGCGGGATCGAAGAGCGGCGCGGATGCGGCTACGGCCGGAGAAGATCCAGAACTCGTAGAGGAAGTAGCGCAGGCCGTACAGGAGCGCCAGCACGGCGAAGTAGGACGCGGTCACGAGGGCGACCCTGATCCCGTGGCCGGCCGGGATGCTCTGCACACGATGATGGGTCCATGCCGTGGCCAGCGAAAGCACGATCAGCGTCGAGACCGAAACGAAGATGTAGGCGATGATCTCGCGACCGAAGGCCACGCGGCCCTCCACCTTCCACGTCCACTTGCGGTTCATCGTCCAGTTGGGGATCGCCCCGGCCGCGAAGGCCGAGATCGTGCAGACTGTCGTCGACGCACCGAGCACGTACAGGATCGGGAACACGATCGCGCTGGTGGCCGCGGCCACCATTGACGATATGGCGAAGCGGGCGACGCGCCGTCCGTGAATGAACCGGCGCACCCGCTCTATCCGTTCAGCGAGCACGAGTCCCCGATTCTAGCGTTTTCACGGCCCCCGCCGGGGCTGGCGCTACGGTGCGTTGCCATGCGAATCGCGGGTCCGACGGAGGCTTTGCCACTGGAAGATGACCTGGTCGTGGCGGCGGATAACGCCGTCGCCATGTCTCGGTTGCCGGTTGGATGCTTCGACCTCGTGTACATGGATCCTCCGTTCAACACCGGACGGGCACAGGCTCGCAGGACGCTGGTCATGGCCGCCGACGACGAAGGTGCCCACGTCGGGTTCGCCGGACGCCGATACAGCTCTCGGCTGCTCCAATCGCTCAGCTATGACGACGCCTTCGCCGACTACCTCGCGTTCCTCGAGCCGCGGGTGCGGAGCGCCCGATCGCTGCTCGCCCCGCACGGCTCGCTCTACTTCCACATCGACTATCGAGAGGCCCACTACTGCAAGCTGCTGCTCGACGAGATCTTCGGCCGCGACGCGTTCCTCAACGAGATCATCTGGACATACGACTACGGGGCCAAGCCCCGCCGCCGGTGGCCGGCGAAGCACGACACGATCTTGGTCTACGTGCGCACGCCTGGCGCGCACTTCTACGACGCCGATGCGGTGGAGCGCGAGCCGTATATGGCCCCAGGGCTGGTGACCGCCGAGAAGGCGGCGCGCGGCAAGCGCCCGACCGACGTTTGGTTTCACACGATCGTCCCCACGAACGGCCGCGAGAAGACCGGCTATCCGACGCAGAAGCCCGAGGGCGTGCTGCGGCGGATCGTGTCCGCGTCGTCGCGGCCCGGCAGCTGGTGCCTCGATCCGTTCGCCGGCTCGGGGACGCTCGGCGCCGTGTGCCGCCAGCTCGGGCGCCGGTTCGTGCTCATCGACGAGAACCCGGTCGCGATCAAGGTGATGACGAACCGTCTCGCCGCCGCTAGCGATCGCGAACCAGCGGCACGAAGCGGACAGGCTCGAGCCGCTGGCGCGTGAATCCGGCGGCGGTCCGGCGGACGAGCACGAGCCGCTGGTGCGCGGCCCCCACGGGCGCGACCAGGCGCCCGCCGAGGGCAAGCTGCTGCTCGAGCTCGGCAGGCACATTTTCCCCGGTCGCCGCGGCCACGTTGACCGCGTCGAACGGCGCGCTCTCGGGCACGCCGCCGTGCCCGTCTCCGACCACGAAGGTCACGTTCCCGATCCCGAGCGCCCGGATCGCCGCCTCGGCTTCCCGGGTCAGCTCGGCGTGGCGCTCGATCGTCCACACGTGCTGCACCAGCCCGGCCAGAAGGGCGGCGTGGTAGCCGGATCCGGTGCCAACGTCGAGGACGCGATCGGTGGGCGCCAGCGTCAGGATCTCGAGCATCCGCGCCACGACCAGCGGCTGCGAGATCGTCTGCTCGCATGCGATCGGCAGCGCCACGTTCTCGTACGCCCGCGCTCGTTCCTCCGCCGGTACGAAGCGCTCTCGGGGGACCATGGCGATCGCGTCCAGGACGCGTGCGTCCGACACATAGGGCCGGAGTTGCTCGACCAGCGCTTCAGCCTGGCTCATACCAGGGGATTCTGACCCTCGGCGCCTGAATGCGGCTCGGCTCTGGCAACATGGCGCCCATGTCAGCCTGGCAGCCGCGAGTTCGCCACCAGCGGCGGGCGCGGCGTGTGAGGCCCGGCCGTCTCTTCGCTGCGACTCTGCTCGCCGCCGCCGTCGTGGCCGGCTGCGGCAGCTCGGGGCACCGCTCGGCGAGCACGGTGGCCGCGCTGCCTAGGATCACGCCGATCGGGCGGTCGTCGCTCTCGTTCCGCCAGTTCGCCCATGCATACCGGGTGCCGCCGCTGATCGATCCCCACGACGTCTACGCCGCGGCCGGAGCCGGCGATGAGTCGCCGATCGCCCGCCGTGCCAGGCCGCTGATCTACGTCCCTGACAGCGCGCAGAGCCAGGTCCAGGAGATCGATCCGCACACCGACCGCATCGTCCGCCAGTTCCACGTCGGCGCGGTCCCGCAGCACATCGTCCCCGCCTACGACCTGCGGACCCTGTGGGTCACCAACGACATCGGCAACAGCCTCACACCGATCAACCCGCGCAACGGCGTGCCGGGTCGCTCGGTCCCCGTCCGCGATCCGTACAACATGTACTTCACCCCTGACGGCCGCTACGCCGTGGTGATGGCAGAGCAGCTCAGGCGCATGGACTTTCGCAACGCGCACACGATGCGCCTGGTGCACTCGCTCGCGGTGCCCCAGTGCGCGGGGGTGAACCACGCCGACTACACGGCCAGTGGCCGGCTGATGCTCGTCAGCTGCGAGTTCGCCGCCAGGATGATCGTCGTCAACGTCCCGAACGAGCGGGTCAGCCGAACGCTGACGCTGCCCGCTCGCGCCTCGCCCCAGGACGTGAAGCTCTCCCCCGACGGCCGCGTCTTCTATGTGGCTGACCTCACGTACGGCGGCGTGTGGCTGATTGACGCCCACACGTTCCGGCGAATTGGGTTCATCCACACCGGGGCCGGTGCCCACGGGCTCTACCCAAGCCGCAACGCCACTGACCTCTACGTTTCGAACCGCTTGGCCGGGACGATCTCCGTGATCAGCTTCGCCCGCCGCCGCGTGGTGGCAACCTGGACGATCCCCGGCGGCGGCAGTCCCGACATGGGCGGCGTGTCGGCCTCCGGCAGGGTGCTGTGGCTGTCCGGCCGCTACAACGCGGTCGTGTACGCGATCAGCACACGGACCGGCAAGCTCCTGCACCGGATCCCGGTCGGCCTCGGGCCCCACGGCGTGTGCGTTTGGCCTCAGCCCGGCCGTTACTCGCTCGGACACACGGGCGTGATGCGCTGAGCCTGCGAAAATCAGGGTCGTGATCACCTTGCAGCGCGGACTGGCCCTGGTTCTCGTCGCCCTGCTGGCGGCGGTCGGGGTGGTGCTGCTGACGAGCCGGTCCTCCGACAGCGCCGCGCCCCAGCCGGTCACCTCCTCGCCGTTCGACGGCCCGACGATGCCGCCCGGCCTGCGCGCGGCCAACTTCTCGCTGCTCGATCAGTCCGGGCACCGCGTCAGCCTCGCCCACTACCGCGGGAGGGTCGTGGTGCTGACGTTCATCCACTCGTTGTGCCACGACACCTGCCCGTTTATGGTGGAGCAGATCAAGGGCGCACTGAACGACCTCCCTGGTGACGGGGCCTCGGTTCCGGCGATCGGGATCTCGGTCGAGCCCTCCCAGGACACGCGCGCGAACCGGATCAGGTTCCTGCGCAAGCACGAGATGAACGGCCGCCTCGCCTTCGTCAGCGGCACGGCGGCGCAGCTGAAGCCGGTGTGGCACGCCTACGCGATCGAGCCCGTGACCCCGAAGGTCGATCACTCCACATTCGTGATCCTGATCGACAAACGTGGAATCGAGCGAGTGGGGTTCGCGGCGGACCAGCTGACCCCGGAGGGCCTCGCCCACGACATCCGGGTGCTCGAGCGCGAACCGGCCTAGACCCGGTTCGTCTCCTGCATCGCCGATGCGATCGCGGCGAGGAAGTCAGCCGCGTAGGCGCCGAAGAGGATCCGATGATCGCAGGCGAGCGTGATCGTCGCCGAGCTGGCCGCGACGATCGCCCCGGCGTGCACCACCGGCGCCTCACGCACGGTGCCCAGGCTGAGCGCGGCCGCCTGCGGGGGCACGATCAAAGGCCCCCCGCGGTCGGCGCCGGCCTCGGAGACGGTGAACGTTGCGCCGGAGAGCTCCGGCGGCGAGAGCTCACTCCGGGCCGCCCGCTCGCGCAGGTCCTCGATCTCGGCGGCGATCTCCTCCACCGCCCTGGCGTCGGCGTCGAACACGGTTGCGATCAGGTACGCATCGTCGGTCGCCAGGGCGACCCCGACGTTGATGCGGGAGTAGAGCTCGAAGCGCCCGTCTCGGTACGAGGCGTTGGCGCGCGGGAACTGACGGAGGGCGCGGGCGCAGGCGGCGACGGCCACGGCCAGGATGTCGCGGTCCTCGGCCACGACCACGTCTGAGGAGAGCTCGAGGTGGGGAACGGTCGCCCGCGACTCGGCCGCTCGTCGCGCGACCGTCCGCTGCGCCCGGGTCGGGTCCTCGATCCGCGTCTCGCCCTTGTTTGAGCTCATTCCGGCACGTTCCCGAGTTCGTCAGCTCCACCCCACCGCGACATGAACTCCTCCGCCGTGAGCCCGGCGAGATCGGTCCGCAGCGCTCTCAGCACGCGGGCGGCCTCCTTCACCGGAAGGTCCCAGAAGAGGATGACCTCGCCGTCGTCGATCGAGACGACCTCGATCCGGTCGAGACGGTCCCGGTCGGCAATGAAGGCCGGCTGCAGTCCGCCGCGCGAGACGATCAGCTCGAACGCCCGGTTGGCCTTCACGCGCCCTCCTGGAGCGCTCGCGCCGCCACGTCCACGCCGCCCTCACCCTCGAACACCAGGTCCCCCACCTGAATCGCCGGCAGCGTGCGGACACCTGCTCTCAGCGCGCGCGCACACGCCGCGTCCAGCGACTCGGCCACGGAGCGCAGCCGGACGGCTCGCATCACGGCCGTGGGGTGCATCTCGCAAGCCGCCGCGGCGATCAGCACGGTGTCGAGCTCGGAAAGGTCGCGACCACCCGCGAAAGCCTGCCGGAACGCGGCGAGCGAGAACGCGACCGCCCTTCCGATCTGCTTCGCATAGGCGGCCGCCAGCATCGCGGTGCTCGTGTCCGGAGGCCAGGCCTGCGGCAGGCGCAACGGCTGCAGCCCACGCGCGGCCATGATCGGTTCGAGGGCCGCCCAGTCTGAAAGGGGCTCATTCAGTCCGAGCGCCGAGCCGAGCACCGGCTCCCACTCGGGGATCTGCGGCAGGTCGACCATGATCCGCTCAGCGGCGAGGTAGCAGGGCAGGCTTCCCAGGTCGTAGTAGAAGACCGGCTGCTCCGGGCTCACCCGTGGATCAGCCAGCCATCCGCGGCGCGGGCCGCCTCCATTACCGCCTCTGAAAGTGTCGGATGACCGTGGATGGTCCGCGCGAGCTCTGGATAGCCGCCCTCGAGGACTCGCACGTTGACGAGCTCCTGGATCAACTCTGTCGCCTTGGCGCCGACGATGTGGCCCCCGACCAGCTCGCCGTACTTCTTCTCGCCGACCACCTTCACGAGTCCGGTCCGATCGCCGTACACGGTTCCGGCGCCGACAGCGCCGTACTGAATCTTGCCGACCGTCACGTCGAGGCCAGCCTCGCGCGCCTGCTCCTCGGTCAGTCCGAAGCTGGCCACGTTGGGGGTGCAGAAGGTCGCCCGCGGGATGTCGATGTAGTCGATCGGGTGCGTGCTCAGGCCGGCCGCGTCCTCCACTGCGATGATCCCCTCGTCAGATGCCTTGTGAGCCAGCGCGGGCCCCCTGACGATGTCGCCGATTGCGTAAACCCCGTCGGCGCTCGTGCGCATCGCGCCGTCGACCTCGACCAGCCCGCCGTCGCCGAGCCGGACGCCCGCGGCCTCGAGGCCCAGCGCCGGGACGTCGGGCCCGCGGCCGGCCGCGATCACCAACCAGTCGGCCTCGCCCGATTGATCCGCGTAGCTGAAGCGGACCGACTTCTCGCCCGACTCGACGTCGGAGACGAGCGTCTTCGTGTGCACGGTTATGCCCTGTTTCTTGAGGCCACGCTCGACGAGCTTGGAGACGTCGGCGTCCTCGGTCGGCAGCACCCGGTCGAGCGCCTCGAACAGCAGCACCTCGACACCGAGCCGCGCATAGCCCGAGGCGATCTCCGCTCCCGAGGCGCCGGCGCCGACGACGGCCATGGTCTTCGGCAGCTCGGGCAGTGCCCAGGCCTCCTCGGTCCCGATCACCCGCCCGCCGAACTCGGTGCCGGGGATCGGCTTCTTGACGCTGCCGGTGGCGAGCACGATCGTCTTGGCCTGAAGCGTCTGCTCGCCGACCCGCACGGTTCCCGATCCGGCCAGCGACGCCTCGCCCTCGATCAACTCGATGTTGTTCTTCTTGAACAGGCCCGAGACCCCGCCGGTGAGCGTCTTGACCACCTTCTCTCGGCGCGCGCTGACGGCGGCGTAGTCGACCTCGGGCTCGCTCACCCTGATCCCGAACTCGCCCGCGTCGCGAACCTCGGAGAGCACGTCGGCGACGCGGAGGACCGCCTTGGCGGGGATGCACGCGTAGTTCAGGCAGCGGCCCCCGACGCGGTCCTTCTCCACCACCGCTGTCTTCATCCCGAGCTGCGCAGCACGGATCGCGGCGACGTAGCCGCCGGGGCCGGAGCCGATCACGATGCAGTCGAAAGAGAGGTCCGCCATAAAGCGTTTGGAGCCTATATGAACAGGCGCTAAGGACCAGGGTACTTCGGCATCTGAATGCGGCTGAGAACGCGGACGAGCTTGGCGAACAGCAGGCCGCACACGGCGATGATGACCGGCGGGATCAGGAAGCCGAGGAGATTGCTCGCCTCGATCAGCAGCAGCGCGAACAAAGTGATGATGATCGCGAGCAGGCCCATGAAGCCGAGAACCGCCCAGTAGCGCAGGCGCCACATACCGACGGCACACACGATCATCAGGGCCGAGAACACGATTATTCCCCCGGGCGCCGGATGCTTGCCGCCGATCTTCGTCCCCGCGGCGTATGCGATCAGGTTGCCGAGCCCCGTCGCGGCGGCGAGCGCCGCGCTGACGGTGATCGCCCACGGCCGCTCGCCCGGAGCGAGCGGCTCGAGCGCGGCCCGCACAGCCGCGTTGCGTTGCTCGCTGCGGCCCGCGGCGGGCTTGGCCTCGGGCTTTCCAGGGGCCGGCCTGGCGGCGCCGCTGCGCTTCACGGGGCTCGGCGCGGCGACGGCGGCCGACTTGCCCCGCCTCCCGCGCTTGCGGCTACGCTGACCCAACTCGATCCCTCCCACTGGTGATCGCCGCGCGCAGGGCCGCTGCCGCGGCGGCCGGGTCGGCGGCCTCGGTGATCGCGCGCACGACGGCGATGCGGGTCGCGCCCGCTTCCCGGATCGCCGGAGCGCCGTCCGCGGTGATGCCGCCGATGGCGAAGAACGGGCTCCTCGCGTGCTCGGCGGCGTAGCGCACGAGCTCGAGTCCGACCGGAGGTCGCCCCGGCTTGGTCGGGGTCTCGTTGACCGGCCCCACCCCGATGTAGTCGACGCCGGCCGACCCCTCGATCTGGCCCGCGGTGTGCGTGGAGAGGCCGAGGAGACGGTCTGGTCCGAGCAACTCACGGGCGCGCCCGACGCTCGTGTCGTCCTGGCCGACGTGCGCCCCGTCAGCATCGACACGGGCGGCGAGGTCGGGCCGGTCGTTGACGATGAAAAGGGCTCCGTGCGCGGCGCACACCGAAGCGAACCGCTCGGCCGCCGCGAGGACCCGATCGTCGCGGGCGTCCTTCATCCGGAGCTGGACGATGTCGACCCCGCCGCTGAGCGCCGCGCGGAGAAAGGCGTCCGAGCGCGCGTCGCACACGAGGTACAGACGCGCCCCAGCGAGGCGTTCGGTCCGGCTGTCCACGCCCCAAGTCTGGCAGGAGTGCCGCGCTACGATTGCATTGAACGGGAGCCCTGGAGCGGGCTGAGAGGGCGGACTGGATCCGCCGACCGTCTGAACCTGACCCGGGTAATGCCGGCGGAGGGACGTAGCCTTGCCGAACTCAACGAGACCATTTGACGTAGCCGTAGTAGGGGGTGGCGTGATCGGGCTCGCCGTTGCGTGGCGCGCCGCGCAGCGAGGGCTGCGGACGGTCGTGCTCGAGCGCGCGGAGGCCGGCGGCGGCACCTCGCGCGTTGCCGCTGGAATGCTCGCGCCGATCAGCGAGGCCCACCTCTCCGAGCAGCCGCTGCTGCGCCTCGGGCTCGCCGGTGCGCGTCTGTATCCCGAGTTCGTGCGCGAGCTCACCGACGCGAGCGGGCGCGATCCCGGCTACGTGGGCTGCGGGACGCTGTTCGCGGCCCGAGATGGTGACGAGGCCGAGGCGCTCAATCGGCTGCTGGCCGTGCGCGAGCGCCTGGACCTGCCGGCGCGCCGGCTGCTCGCAAGCGAGGCGCGTCGCCTCGAGCCGGCGCTCGCGCCGGTGCTCCGCCTCGCGATCGAGATCCCGGACGATCATGCGATCGATCCACGCCGCCTCACGGCGGCGCTGTCCGAGGCCGTGACCGGCGCCGGTGGCCTCGTGCGCGAGGACGCCGAGGTGAGCCGGGTGTCGATCGAGGACGACCGCGTGCGGGGGGTCGAGCTGGCCGACGGCGAGGCCGTGCGCGCTGATCATGTGGTCCTCGCCGCCGGCGTGTGGTCATCGGCGATCGCGGGGCTCCCGGAGGAGGCGATGGTTCCGATCCATCCGGTCAAGGGGCAGATCCTGCGCCTGCACGACCCCGCCGGGCCCGGACTGCTCAGCCACGTGGTGCGCATGCACCGCGGCTACATCGTTCCCCGCGGGGACGGGCGCTATGTGCTCGGAGCGACGATGGAGGAGCGGGGCCACGACACCACGGTCACGGCCGGTCCCGTTCACGAGCTGCTGCGCGACGCGATCGAGCTCGTTCCCGGGCTCGATGAGCTGGTGATCGACGAGCTCTCGGCAGGTCTGCGGCCGGGCACGCCAGACAATGCGCCGGCACTCGGCCCGGGTGCCGTCGCTGGCCTGCACTGGGCGACCGGCCATTACCGAAACGGCATCCTGCTGGCGCCGATCACGGCAGAAATCGTCGTCGACGCGATCGCCTCCGGGGCGGCGGTGGCGCACGAGCTGTCCGCGTCCCGATTCTCCCCGGTGCGCGCATGACCGTGGTCGTGATCGTCAACGGCGAGCCGCGCGAGCTCCCCGACGGGGCGACCGTCGCCAGGCTCGTGGAGCGGCTAGCGAGCGAGCGACGAGACGGCCGGGGCGTGGCCGTCGCGGTGGGCGGAGAGGTGGTGCCGCGCGGACGCTGGGATGCGACGGCGCTTTCGGACGGCGCCGCGGTGGAAATCGTCTCGGCGGTCCAGGGCGGATGAGTGCTCCGCTCCAGATCGCGGGCCGGGAGCTGCGCTCGAGGTTGATCCTCGGAACCGGGGGCTTTGCCAACCACGGGGTGCTCGCCCAAGCGCTCGAGGCCTCCGGGGCCGAGCTGTGCACGGTCGCGCTGCGGCGGCTCGACCCCGACGCGCGCGGATCGATCCTCGACGTCCTCGACACGGCCGGTGTCGAGGTGCTACCCAACACCGCGGGCTGCTTCACCGCTCGCGACGCGATCGTCACCGCGCAGCTCGCCCGGGAGGCGTTCTCGACGGACTGGATCAAGCTCGAGGTGATCGGCGACGACCGGACCCTGCTTCCCGATGCGGTAGAGCTCGTCGCGGCGGCCGAGTCGCTGGTCGACGACGGCTTCACGGTTCTGCCCTACACGACCGACGACCCGGTGCTCGCGCGCCGGCTCGAAGACATAGGCTGCGCGGCCGTGATGCCACTGGGATCCCCGATCGGGAGCGGGATGGGAATTTGCAACCCGTACAACATCTCGATCATCGTCGAGCGGGCCGAGGTCCCGGTCGTACTTGACGCCGGCGTGGGCACGGCATCCGACGCAGCGCGGGCCATCGAGCTCGGGTGCGACGCCGTCCTGTGCGCGAGCGCGATCTCCCGCGCCGATGACCCGGTGGCGATGGCCCACGCGATCCGGCTGGCGGTCGAGGCGGGGGCCCTGGCCCGTGGCGCCGGGCGAATCCCTCGGCGCCGCTATGCGGAGGCCTCCACTCCGGTCGAGGGAGCGCCCGTGTTCGAGCTGCCACCCCCGCAGGCGTGACCGTCGACGAGCTCATCGACGGCTGGGAGGCGGCCTGGTCCGGCAAGAATCCCGACGCGTTCGCCGAGCTCTGCAATCCGCGGATCCACTACGAGGATCCACTCACCGACGAGCCGCTTGAGGGTCCCGACGAGCTCGCCCGCCATGCCGGGCGGCTGTGGACCGCCTTCCCGGACGCCCGACTCGAGCGGACCGGGGAACGGCTGACCAACCAGCACTACGTCGCCGCGCCGTCGAAGCTGCTGGCCACCCACAAGGGGGCGCTCGAAGGGCTTCCGGCCACGAACCGGTTCCTCGTCGTCCACTGCCTCTTCTACTGCGAGATTGAGCACGAGCGGCTGCTCCGTGTCCGCGCCTTCTTCGACCTCTACGACGCCGCAACCCAGCTCGGCGTCCTGCCGGCCCACGGCACGCTCGGCGAGAAGGCGCTGCTGGTGCTGCGGGGGTTCGGGCTGCGGGCGTCGCGGTAGACCTCCACGGGAGGTCAAGGGCTGGCAGAAATCGTCCGGTCGACGGCATTGCGGCCAAACGGCGATCGCGCCATGATCGCGCCATGGCCTCTCCCCGCCGGATCGTGATCGTCGCCTTCGACGGCGTCCAGGCTCTTGATGTCACCGGACCCAGCGAGGTGTTCTCGCTCGCCGACCGGGCTGCACGCGGCGGGGCATACCGGATCGAGCTGGTGGCGCCGGAGCCCGAGATCCGCAGCTCGAGTGGGCTCGCGCTCGTCCCCGCGGCCACGCTCGAGCGCTGCCGCGGGGCGATCGACACGCTTGTCGTGGCCGGCGGGCAGGGGGTGCGCGCGGCGGCCGGCGATGAGCGGCTGATCTCCTGGCTGCGCCTGGCCGCCCGGCGCTCGCGGCGGGTTGCCTCGGTGTGCACGGGGGCGTTCCTGCTCGCCCGCGCGGGGCTCCTGGACCGACGGCGAGCGACGACGCACTGGGCCGCGTGTGCGGCTCTGCGGCGGAGCTACCCGACGATCGACGTGCAGGACGATCCGATCTTCGTGCGCGACGGCAACGTCTACACCTCGGCGGGCGTCACCGCCGGAATCGACCTCGCGCTCGCGTTGGTGGAGGAGGACCTGGGCGCCTCCGCCGCGCTCGATGTCGCGCGAGCGCTCGTCCTGTTCGTCCGCCGTCCCGGCGGCCAGGCGCAGTTCAGCCAGGGGCTGGCGGGGCAGGCGGCCTCACGTCCGGGTCTCCGCGAGCTTCAGGGCTGGATCGTCGACAACCTCTCGGCCGATCTGTCCGTCGCCGCGCTGGCCGAGCGTGCGTTCATGAGCCAGCGCAACTTCGCCCGTGTGTTCACCGCCGAGGTCGGGCTGACGCCGGCCGCCTACGTCGAGGGCCTGCGCCTCGAGCGGGCCCGGATGCTGCTCGAGACGACCGACCAGCAGCTCGAGGAGATCGCCCAGCAGTGCGGGTTCGGGACCGTGGAGACGCTCCGGCGGACCTTCGGACGTCGCCTGCGAGTCAGCCCGAGCGAATACCGCGGCCGCTTCGCCACCGTGATTCCAATCCGAAGGAGGGCACTGACATGAACATCGCGATCCCGATCTTCGACCGCCTCACCGCGCTGGACGCTGTCGGTCCCTACGAGGTGCTCTCGCGCCTTCCCGGCGCGACGGTTCACTTCATCGCCGAGACGCCCGGGCCGAAGCGAACCGAGACCGACATGCTGGCGCTGACCGCGGACCGGGCGCTCGACGACCTCCGCGACCCCGACGTGATCGTCGTGCCGGGCGGCTACGGAACCCGGGAGCTGATGCACGACGAGACGATGCTCGACTGGCTGCGCCACGCGCACGCCGGCTCGCAGTGGACGACGTCGGTCTGCACCGGCTCGCTGCTGCTCGCCGCCGCGGGGATCCTCGACGGTCTCGAGGCGACCACGCACTGGCTCGCGCTCGAGATCCTGGGCGAGTACGGCGCGGTCCCGGTGTCCAGGCGGGTGGTCGAGCAGGGCAAGGTGATGACCGCGGCCGGCGTCTCGTCCGGCATTGACATGGCGCTCATGCTCGCGGCCCGGATCGCCGGCGACACGTTCGCCCATGCGATCCAGCTCGGGATCGAGTACGACCCCGATCCGCCGTTCACGGGCGGATCGCCGGCCACCGCGCCCGCAGAGATCGTCGAGCTCGTCCGCGCCAACGCCGGCGCAGCTCGCCTAGGGCCCCCGGGGTCCTGCATCGACGGGGATCGTCACCAGGACCGGGGCGTGGTCCGATAGGCGGCCACGATCCGGGAGCTCGGTGGCCGAGGGCCCGGGGAGCCCGTGCACGAACACGTGGTCGACGCGCTCGCCGCCCGCCCACTGAAAGCCGTCGAGCCTCACCTCCTCGAGGTTGAAGTCGCCGCCGAGAATCACCGGGCCGCCCGATGCCCAGCTGAGCGCGGTCCGGGCGGCCCGTCGCGCCTGGGCGATCGAGGCGGCCGTGTGCAGGTTCGCCACCCAGATGCCCGACACGCGAACCGCGTGCAGCCACCGGCGCTCGGGAACGAGCGCGAGCCGCTGGACGCGGTGCTCCTCGATCGTCATGCCCCGCACGAGGATCGCGTTGCAGCCCCCGCCGTTGGCCCCGATCAGGTCGGGGTGGCGCTCGGCCAGCCGGCGGCGCAGGGGCAACATCGAGTTGCGCGAGGTGAGGACCGTGCGGTGCTCCGGAGCGAGTCGCGGCGGCCACCACGGCGGAACCTCCTGAAGGAGCGCAACGTCCCAGGGCCACGAAACGAGCGCGTCGGCGAACTCGGCGAAGAGCTCGCGCCCGGCCGACGGAACCGAGCGTCCGTGCTTGAGATTCCAGCTCAGAACGCGCACAGGCCTCGGGCCCAACGTACACTGCCGAACTTGACTCGCCACTTCCTCACCGGCACCGAGCTGTCCGCAACCGAGCTCGCCGACCTGATCGCCCGCGCGGACGAGCTCAAGGGGCCAGCCACACAGCTCCGACGCGCTCCAGGGCAAGACTGTGGCGCTCATCTTCCAGCGGCCCTCGACGCGCACGCGCGTGTCGTTCGAGGCCGGGGTCGCCGAGCTCAGCGGCCATCCGATGGTGCTGCGCACCGACGAGCTGCAGCTGATGCGCGGCGAAGCGGTGCGCGACACCGCGTACGTGCTTTCGCGTCACACCGCCGCGATCGGGATCCGGACCGGTCCGGACGCACTCGTCGAGGAGCTCGCGAGCTTCTCCAGCGTGCCGGTGATCAACATGCTTACGGCCCGGCACCACCCCTGCCAGGTGCTCGCCGACCTGCTCACGCTCAGGGACGCGTTCGGGGAGCTCGAGGGCCTGACGCTCGCCTACCTCGGCGACGGCAACAACGTCGCCCGCTCGCTCGCGCTGATCGGCCCGCTCGCCGGAGTCCGGGTCCGGATCGCCGCGCCTGCCGGCTACCAGCTCGAGCCAATCGAGGGCGTGGATCTGATCGATGATCCGCGCGAGGCGGCCCGTGGCGCCAACGCGCTCTACACCGACGTCTGGGTGAGCATGAGCGATGACCTCGACTCCGCGGCACGGCGTCGTGCGGCGCTGGCGCCGTACCAGCTCAACGACGAGCTGCTCGATCTTGCCGCGCCCGACGCGATCGCGCTGCACTGCCTCCCCGCCCATCCCGGCGAGGAGATCACCGAAGCGGTCCTGTACGGCAACCGGCAGCGGATCTGGGATCAGGCCGAGAACCGCCGCCACGCCCAGAAGGCATTGCTGGAACTGCTCGCCGGCTCCTAGCTTCAGATACGCTCGACCAGGAGCTTTCCGTCCCGGAGGAGGAGGCAAAGCAGATGCCGCCAGCGAGATCGTCAACAGGAAGATCGAAGACTCCGCGCAGCGGGGCTGCGGCGGCGCGCGATGGGGCCAAGCGCTCGAAACAGAGCCCCCGGGCCACGAGCAAGACGCCGCGGTCCGGAGCCAAGACGCCGCCGCGGTCCGGAGCCAAGACGCCGCCGCGGTCCGCACCCAAGACGGACGGTCTCTCCGGCTTCATCGAGCAACTCGTCAACCGGGTGATCAAGCCGCTCGATCTCATCGTGATCTCGCGGGAGCGAATCCAGGAGACGCTCGACGAGGCGGCCGAGCGCGGCCGCGTCACCAGAGGGGACGCGAATGAGCTCGTGGCCGAGCTCGTCAGCCGCGGCCGCCAGCAGACCGACGATCTGTTCAAGGACCTCGAGGGGATGCTCGGTCGTGGCCGCGGACAGATCGGCACGGCGACCAAGCAGTCGATGGACCGCATCGCGCGGGGGGCCGATCGCGCCCGGCGCTCGATCGGCGTCGGCCCGTCGTTTCCGGTCTCCGCCTACGACGATCTGACCGCCGGCCAGGTCGAGCAGCGTCTTCACGACCTCAAGCCGGCCGAGCTGCGCCGCGTCCGCGACTACGAGCGCCGCCACGCCAACCGCAAGTCGGTGCTCGAGGCGATCGAGCGGGCTCTCGACTAGGTCGAGAGCCCGAGGTCGGCGAGCAGCACCCCGAAGTCGAGCTCGTCGCCTCCGGAGAGCATCCGCAGGAGGCCCTCGGGCGTCCTGCGCTGGCCCTCGCGCCACAGTGCGATGAGATCCCGGCCCGCCTCAGCCGACTCGAACCACGCCGGCCCATGGCGCTCGCGCAGATGGGCACGCAGGTGGGTCTCGAGCGCCCACGCTCGCAGGTAGCAAGCACAGTAGAAGCCCGGATCGACGTCCGCGAGATACGTCTGGACCGGCCAGCGCACGCGGAGGGCAGTGCCGAGCAGCGCCGCATAGCGCTCCGCATGCCGCTCGCTGGAGACGTCCGGGCTTCCGTGCAGCTCGAGCTCGTACGCGAGCTTGGCCGCGTAGCGGCGGAGGTAGACGAGGCGGTGCGCCCGGGCGTAGGAGACCAGCCCGCCCGCGTCTGCGACGCCGAGCCGCCGCTCCAGCCAGACCGGGTCCTCGACCAGATGCTGGAGCAGGAACGCGAACGCCTCCGTTATCGAGTTGTCGCCGAGGAAGCGGAACTCGAACGGCAGCCCCGGGTCCACGTGGGCGTAGTGCTCCGTGTGCCCGGCCTCGTGGAACAGGGCCGAGAAGTCGTCCCTGCCGCCGACGGGCGCGATCACCAGATACACCTCGTCAGGGACGCGGACGGGGGCGCAGAACGCGCGGGGGCTCTTGTTGGCTCGGGGCTCCACGTCGAGATGGACGTTGTCTCGGTCCGAGATTCCGAGGCCGCCGAGGGTGTCCAGCAGGCTCTGGAGCAGCTGGTCGGCCGGGAAATGGCGGTCCTCGTCCGGGACGCGGAAGAAACGCGGGAGGTCGGAGCGGCGCAGCTCGTCCAGTCCGAGTCCGAGCGTGCGCTCCAGCTCGGGTCCAAGGACGTCCGCGTAGAGTGGGTCAGTGGCGGTGGTGAACGCCGCCGTCTGCCTCTCGAGCGCGGCGAGGTCGATGCCTTTGGTCGCCCTGCATAGTTCGAGATAGTTCGCATAGCCGAGCAGCCGCGAGCACTCCTGCCGGCGGCCCGCGAGCTCGACGTAGAGCGGGTTGAGCCGCTCCTCGGTCAGCTCCAGCCGCGCTCGCTCGATCGCCTCTCGCCGGAGGGCGTTCGCCTCGTTGGCCTGAACGACGGCCGACTCGCGAAAGCCGATCCGCTCGTTTTCGACCACGATCGACTCCGCCGCCTCGCGGTTGGCCAACTCCGCCTCGAGCGCCTTGGTCGCCTGACCCAGATAGCCCTCGACGGCGAAGTCGAGCAGCATCTTCAGCCGTCTCGCCTGATCGCCGTCGTCCGCTTCCTCGGCGAGCTCACGAAGATCCTCCACGGCCACGCGCTCGAACAGGTGGGCGTGCCGCTCGTAGATCGGCTCGATCTCGAAGCGCTCGTCAAGACCCGAGTAGTGCCGGTAATAGGTGCCGGTTAGCTCTGAGAGAAACGACTCGGCCGCGCTCCGGTACGCCTCGAGGTCCATGCGCTGCCATCCTAAAGACCAGATGGAGTCCACCGCCACACGCCCGCGACCGGGCACCGAGCTTGAGCTGACCGTCGATTCGCTCGCCTTCGGTGGCGCCGGCGTCGCCCGCACCGACGGCTACGTCGTGTTCGTTCAGGGCGCGATCCCCGGCGATCGCGTGCGAGCACTGGTGCGGAAGTCCAAGCGTGCCTACGCGGAGGCCGAGGCGGTCGAGATCATCACCGCCGGGCCCGACCGGATCCCGCCGGTCGCCGCCCATCCCGGCGCCCCATGGCAGGTCCTCCGGTACGAGCGCCAGCTCGAGGTCAAGCAGGCCCAGGTGGCCGACGCACTCGCGCGGATCGGCAAGCTCCACGACTTCACGCTCGAGCCGATCGTCCCCGCCGTCAGCACCTGGCGGTACCGCAACAAGCTGGAGTACTCGTTCGGCGCAGACGCGACGGGCGGGCTGATCTGCGGCTTTCACGCGCCGGGACGCTGGCACGAGATCGTCGAGGTGCGCGACTGCATGCTCGCCTCAGAGGCCGGCAACGCGGTCCGTGAGCGCGTCGTGGCGCACTGCCGCGGGGCCGGTATGACCGCGTACGACAGGCGCAGCGGCGAGGGGTTCCTGCGCAACCTGGTCGTGCGCGAGGGCCGCAACACGGGCCAGTTCCAGGCTCGGCTGGTCACCGGCCCCGGCGAGCTGGACCGCGACTCGCTGGCCGCCGTCGCCGGCCCCGAGACGAGCATTCTCTGGACCCAGGTCGACAGCAGCGCCGAGGTCACCCGCGGCGGGGTTACCGAATTGCTGGCCGGCGAGCACAAGCTCGACGAGGAGCTCGGCCCGGTCCGCCTGCGTGTGTCGCCAGAGGCGTTCCTGCAGACGAACACCGAGATGGCGCAGCAGCTCTACGCCATCGCGATCGAATATGCGCTGCTCTCCGGCTTCGAGCGTGTGTATGACCTGTACTGCGGGATCGGCACGATCGCCCTGACGATCGCCCCGCGGGCGGCCGAGGTCTGGGGCCTCGAGTTGGTTGAGGAGGCGATCGCGGACGCGATCGACAACGCCCGCGCGAACGAGATCGAGAATGTCCGCTTCTTCGCCGGCGACGTCCGGCTCGCGCTCCCGGAGCTGGTGAGCACCGCCGGCCGCCCGGACGTGGTCGTCGTCGACCCGCCGCGAGCCGGTCTTTCGCAGAAGGTCGTGCGTCGGATCATCGACGCCAGTCCGCGGCGGATCGTCTACGTCTCGTGCAACCCGACGACGCTGGCGCCAAACGCCGCCCAGCTCGTGGAAGCCGGGTACAAGCTCAGCCGGGTCCGCCCCATCGATATGTTCCCGCAGACGCCCCACATCGAGTGCGTCGCGGTGCTCGAGCGCGCGGGCCACGGGTAGGGTTTCACCACAGATGCGTGCCGTCACGATTCGCGACCAGCAACTCCATGTCGAGGAGCACACCGATCCGGAGCCGGGCCACGGTGAGGTCCTGGTGCGGGTCAGGGGGGCCGGCATCAACGGGGCCGACATGCACCAGCGCAAGGGGCTCTACCCGGCGCCTCCCGGATCACCGCAGGACATCCCTGGGCTCGAGCTCGCCGGTGAGGTGATCGGCTCCGGCCCCGGGGCCATCCGCTTCCAGGAGGGCGACCGCGTGATGAGCATCGTCGGCGGTGGCGGCCAGGCCGAGCTGGCGGTCGTCCACGAGCGGATCCTGATGCCGGTGCCCGAGAGCCTGAGCTGGGAGCAGGCCGGCGGCGTGCCCGAGGTGTTCACGACTGCGCACGACGCAGTCTTCACCCAGGCCGGGCTCGAGGTTGGCGAGCACCTCCTTGTACACGGCGGCGCCGGCGGCGTCGGCACCGCGGCGATCCAGCTCGGACGTGCCGCAGGCGCCCGCGTGACGGCCACGGTGCGCAATCCGGATCTGCGGGCCGAGGTGGCGGCGTTCGGCGCCGAGGTGATCGAGTGCGAGGGCTTCGGCGACCACGGCCCGTTCGACGTGATTCTCGAGCTGGTTGGTGCGCCCAACATGCCGGACAACATCGCATCGCTGAACACGCTCGGCCGGATCACGGTGATCGGGATCGGCGCAGGAGCCAAGGCCGAGGTGAATCTGGGCGCCCTGATGGGCAAGCGGGGACGGATCCACGCCTCGATGCTGCGCGCCCGGCCGCTCGAGGAGAAGGCGATGACAGCGCGGGCGATGGAGCGCAACGTGCTGCCGTTGCTGGCGGCCGGCACGGTGACCGTGCCGGTGGCCGCTACCTACCCGCTCGCCGAGGCCGAGGCGGCGTACGACCACTTCGCCGCGGGCGGCAAGCTCGGGAAGATCGTCCTGACGATGTAGGGCGGGCTACTCGCCCTCGACGAAGCCGGCTTCGTCAGCTTCGAGCCCCGGCTCATCCTCAGCCGCGTGGATCGAGCACAACGCCGGGCCGCCGGATTCCATCACGGCCTGCATCTCCTGCGGGGTCAGCTTCGCGCCGCATTCCTCGCAGCGATCGCCGACCTGCTCGAGCGTTTTCTCTTCAAGGTCCATTGGCAACGAGTCTAACCGTGCCGAGCGGTAACGGTCGACGCGAATTCAGGGCCTCTCAGTACGGCGGAAGGTCAGTCCACCACTGGCCGAGCACGCGGAACGCCTTCCAGAAGTCGCGCTTGGCGTCCTCCTCATCGAGAGCTTCGTCGATGTTGGGCACGTACAGCGCCTCGATCGCCGGGGTGAACCGCTGAAGCTGCCCGGTCGCGGGCGCGAGCTCGCGGCGCAGCGGGACGTCAAGCTCGTTGATCACGCCGAGCGCCTCTGGGCCCATCACCACGATGATCTTGGGCGAGACGATTGCGAGCTCCTCGGTCAGCCGTGCGATGCAGGCCGGGTCGGCCATCACGGGGTCAGCGACCGGGCACTTCACGCAAAGTGTCCCGTAGACGGCCAGCGGATCGATCTGCAGCCGCTTCAGCGACTTCATCAGGGCGTTGCCGGTCCGGCCGTAGAAGGCCACACCCTCCTCGACCTCTGCCGGACGGGCGGAGTGCTTGACGAGAAAGATCTCAGCCTGTGGGTGCCCGGAGCCGAGCACCGGCATCAGCTGGCCGCGTGGGCAGTGCGGGCACGACTGAAGCTCGCGCGCGAACGCGTTGAGCTCGCGGATCGCGCGCTCCAGGTACTTCTCGCGGATCTCGTCGTCGGTCGCCGGCATTCCCGTCGGATTGGACGGCTCGCGAGCTTGTCCTTGCGCGTGCATCAGGACTTGCGCAGGTTTCGTCCCGTGGCCCGGCGCACCCGCCGGTCGCGAGATGCTCGTCGTGCGCCCTCGGGAAGGGCCTTGGTCTGGAGGAACTTAAGTGCCTGAACGTAAAGCAGGCTGGCGGGATTGCGCATGATGTCGGCGTCGCGCAGCGACTCCAGGAACTCCTCCGGGCCGTCGAAATCGCGCATCCTGATCCGGACCGATCCAAGCCCCTGGGGCACGTGTGCATCAGAACCTGCACCGGCGGGGATCCGGTACTTGGCCGCAAACCGGACCGCCTCGTCGTTGAACTCGCTGATCGCCACCCTCGGGTTGAAGACCTCAATCGCGTCGACCTCGTCGAGGACGCCGAGAAGGTGCTCGTAGTCGGGCACCGAATGCAGGCGGTCGAACGGGTGGGGGACATAAACCAGCCCGCCCTGGCGCTTGATCTCGTCGATCGTCTCCTGGAGCGTCATGCCGCGAGGGATCTTCTCCTCGATGAAGAGCCCGATGACCTCGCCCTGGGCGGCCGTCTTGACCTCCTCGCCGACGATCACCTTGACTCCGTCGGCCTTGCCGGCCGCCTCGAGTGCGCCCGAGATCTCGTTGTGGTCGGTCACCGCGATTGCCCCCAATCCCCGCTCCCGCGCCTCGGCCAGCAGCACCTCGACCGGCGTCGCGCAGTCGTAGGAGTGGTCGGTGTGCATGTGCAGGTCGACGTCGATCACGCGCCGGTTGGCGAGCCGGGCGTGCACCCGCGGGTTGCCGCGCCCGTCGTGCCTGCGGGCGGCGAGCGCGGAGTAGATCTCCGACAGCTCGTCCACCACACGCGAGAACGAGAACCGCTGTCCCAGCTCGCGCGCTCGGTCGCGGCCGCGCTCCAGCAGCTCGGGGTCCGAGACGAGCGAGGTCAGGTGGGCGGCGAGAGTCTGCACGTCGCCGGGCTCGAACTCGAATCCGTAGCGGCCTTCGGACAGAAGCTCCTCGTAGGCCGGCAGCCGCGAGGTGACGGGGACCGCCCCCGCCGCGACCGCCCGGACCAGGATCCCCGGCATCGCCCGGAACCCCTCGGAGGCGAGGACCGCCACGTCCGCGCTGCTCAGCGCGTCTGCCTGCTCGACCTCGCTCGCATCGACGAAGCTGACCCGATCACGCAGAGCACGGCCGAGCGTCGCCGGAGCGGCGAGCGGCCTCGACGCCCAGACGGTGGCATGCCAGTTCAGCTCATTCGGGACCAGGCGCAGCGCGCGCAGGAACAGGCGCAGCGCCGCCCGCTCCTCCTCGGCCACCATCACGATCTCGACTCCGTCGTGCTCCGCCTGTCGCTGCGGCATGTCGGCGGCGGGCGGGATCACGCGGTACTCGGCGGGGAAGTAGCGCTGCATGAGTTCGGCCGTGGCGCGGTAGCTGGCCGTGCGGGCGTCGAGGCGCGAGAACAGGAGCCGAGACAGGCCGCGCGTCAGCTGGGTCGAGACGACCCGCTCGGTCGGGGCGTGGAAGCTGCCCACGTTGAGCGCTCGAGAGTGACGCAGCGCCGCGCTGGCGGCGCTGGGCGCGAACGGCTCGTGCACGTGCACGACGTCGAGCGAGAGCGCTTCGAAAGCATCCTCGATCGTTCGCGCCACGTCGACGGGCAGCGACGCGCTCCGCCTGCGGGCCGGCGAGAACGGCAGGACCTCGCCGACGCCCATCAGCAGCGGCTCCTCGCCGGCACGCTCGAGCAGCTCCTCCGGCTGGGACCGAAGCGCGCGCCGGGTCTCCCTGACCAGGGAGCCGTCCTCGGACGGCGCCACGATCAGCACCCGGTGCCCGCGGGCAACGAGGCCGTCGGAGACGCGCGCGACGTATTGATTGACCTCGTTGTTCGCCTCCCAGGCGAACGGCGTCACCTGTGCGATCGCGAGGCGCTCTGACACGTGGGTCAGGCTACTTTGTCGCGGCTGCGGACTTCTTCCGCGCTGAGCTGAGCTGCTTGCCCGCGTACTTGGCGATGAACTTGTCGGTCAGCTCGCGGGCCTCGTCGTCGGGACGCTGATGCATCGGCGACTTCATCAGGTACGAGCTCGGGCCGTCCAGCTGGCCGGACAGGCCGTTGTTCAGCGCCAGCTTGCAGCAGCGCACCGCATCGGTGACGATGCCGGCCGAGTTGGGTGAGTCCCATACCTCGAGCTTGAGCTCCGCGGTCAGCGGCACGTCGCCGAACGCCTGGCCCTCGAGGCGGATGTGCGCCCACTTGCGGTCGGTCAGCCACGGCACATAGTCCGAGGGGCCGACATGCACATCGTCGGCGGGGAGCGTGTGGCCCATCACCGAGGTGACCGCATTGGTCTTGGAGATCTTCTTGGACTCCAGCCGCTCGCGCTCGAGCATGTTGAAGAAGTCCATGTTGCCGCCCACGTTCAGCTGCGAGGTACGCAGCAGCTTCACGCCGCGGTCGTGGAACAGACGCGCGAGCGAGCGGTGAACGATCGTCGCGCCCACCTGCGACTTGATGTCATCGCCGATGATCGGCAGACCGGCCTTCTTGAAGCGCTTGCTCCAGTAGTCCTCGCGGGCGATGAACACCGGGATGCAGTTGACGAAGCCGCAGCCAGCCTCGAGCACCTGCTCGACGTACCACTTTGTCGCCTGCTCGGAGCCGACCGGGAGGTAGGAGACGACGACGTCGGTCCGGGTCTCCTTGAGGATCTCGACGATGTCAGCCGTGGGGCCGGGGGCCTTGGTGATCTTCTGGCTGAGGTATTTGCCGAGCCCGTCGTGGGTCATCCCGCGCTGCACCTCGACGCCGAGGCTCGGAACGTTGTCCGCGAACTTCAGCGTGTTGTTCTGGCCGGAGAAGATGGCATCGGACAGGTCCTTGCCGACCTTGTCCACATCGATGTCGAATGCGGCGCTGAACTCGATGTCGCGCACGTGGTAGCCGCCCAGGTCGACGTGCATCAGACCTGGCACCTGCTCTCGCGCATCGGCGTCGCGGTAGTACTGGACGCCCTGGACGAAGGAGCTCGCGCAGTTGCCGACGCCGATGATCGCCACGCGGACTTTGTCCTGCTGGTAGCGACCGGCGCCGTTCCTGGAACCGTTGCTAGTGCTCACGTTTGAAAAGTCCCTTCTCGGAAGATGAGGGCCGGCGCGAGGTTGCGGCGCCGACATAGGGAGTTATCCCTGCGGAGCGGTTTTGTTACACCTGCGCCCGGGCATTGAGCTGCGTGCGTACGTACAGGATGCGCTGCACGGTGGTGAACGCGGTCAGCACCGCGAGCACGTAGACGGCGGGAGCGAGCAGCTCGAAGTTCCCGATCGAGGCGCCCTTGGCGAAGACGAGACCGATGGACAGGATCACGACCCGCACCGGGCGGGTCGCCAGGCCTACCTTGCACGCCACTCCGAGCGCCTCGGCGCGGGCTCGGGTGTATGAGACCATCAGCGAGCCGAGCACGGCCACCACGACCGCCGCGACCGCGATCTGATTGTGGCGCGAGGCGAAGTACGCGGCCACCGCGGTGAGCACGATGCCCTCCTCGAGGCGGTCGAGGGTCGAGTCGAGGAAGGCGCCGAACGGCGTCCCCTTACCCGACATCCGCGAATAGCGGCCGTCGAGGGTGTCCATCACCGAGCCGATGATGAACGCGATCCCGGCGAGGAAGAACATCCGCCCGACCACGAGCGCCGCGGCGGCGAGGTTGAGCGTGAATCCCGTCAGCGAGATCGCGTTCGGCGTCAGGCGCGACTCGATCAGCCGCTCGCGCATCAGCTCCTGTGTGGTCGGCCCGTCGCCCCGCGCGCGGGAGCGGCGGGGCCGGCCGCGCTGCGCCGGCGGGGTCTCTGTCGGCTGGGCCATCGCTATGCCGCGGCCTGGCCGAATGCCCAGGCCTCCGGCCTGGCGCGGGCCAGCAGTCGCTTCGCGATCAGCGCCGCCGCGCCGGCGGTGAGGGCGCCGAGGAACGCGTCGGTGAGGTAGTGGTTGGCCGTCGCGACGACGACGAAGGTGATGTACAGCGGGTACAGCGCCCAGGCGATCTTGGCCACGCGGTGCTTGACGAGCTTGGCCATCGGCCAGCCGACCATGATCGCGAAGCACACGTGCATTGAGGGAACCGCCGCGTAGAAGTTGAGGAACGCCTTCTCGGGGCCGTAATCGACCGGGGTGCCACCGAGGAACTGCGAGATCGAGTCGGTGAAGCCCCACTCGGGCATCAGGCGCGGAGGTGCGGTCGGGTACAGGGCATAACCGATGATCGCGATCGCCATCGCGATCATGAACATGTTGCGCACGAAGTAGAACGAGTCGTTGCGGCGCAGGTAGATGAACACGAGGGCGCCCAGGGTCACGAAGTAGTGCGCGTTCAGGTACGTCCAATCGGCGATGTCCATCAGCCAGTGGACGTTGGCGGTCCAGGCCTGCACGCTCGGCTCGATGAACACGTGCAGCACGCGCTCGAGGTTGATGATCTTGGTCGCGTCACCGAACGGCTTGTAGCCGCCGGCCCCGATTACGCCGCGGACCACCTGATAAAGAATGTAGGCGGCCGTGAACAGCGCAAGCTGGCGGACGACGTCCTTCCAGCCGTGCGGTAGCACACGGGCCTCGATAAAACGAAGTCCACGTCGCATGGGACCCTCAATCGTACCGAGGGCGCTCAGGAGCAGCGAGGTGAGTTGTCATCGATCCGACTCAGGGAAAAACTCATTACGAGTTGCACCCTACCCACGGAACGGAGGTTGACCACCATGAAGTCGCCGTCCTTGCCCACGCATCCGTGCCCTCCGGACAGCTTCCAGTAGGGGGAGAAGCGGACCCGGACGAGCGCCGTCCCGGGACGCAGAGCCCGCAGCGAGACCGAGTTGGGCCCGAGGGCCACGAGCCGTGCGGCGCCCTGCACGATCGGGGTCGGCCGGGCGACCGCGTAGACGCGCCAATGGCGCGTGCGGTCGACGAGGCGCAGGTACGGAAGTCCACGGTCGATGAGCGCAGCCTCCCTGCGAGCCGAGAAGTCCAGCGTCGCGTCCGGAACCGCCACGAAGCGCACCGCGAGCTGGTGCAGCCAGGCGTCGTAAGTGCCAGGGTCGAGCGGCTTGTCGTAGAAGAGCTGGTTGTACTTGATGTCGAGCTGGCGTTCCCAGCCGCGCGCGAGCGGGAATCGAGGCGCAACCTGGTAGGCCTCCCAGTGGAAGCGCGTGAACGGGATCTCGACCCGGAACGGCGGTCCGCTCTGTCGGCTCAGAAACGAGAGCAGCGGCTGGTAGTAGGCAGCTGAGACCGAGGGGTCGCCTGCGGAGGTGCGGACGTCGCGGATCGGCGCCTGCCATTGGAACCAGAGCAGTGGCAGCGCGGCGGCGGCAAGCCACGACTTGTGACGTGGCCACCAGTACAGGGCTGCCAGCGGGCCGGCGATCAGAGGCCCGAGGCGGGCGGCGTTAGAGCCCACGGGCGTGATCAGCTCGAACGCCGCCACGCACCCAATCGCATAGAGGACGATCCCGATCAGCACCGCGGTCTCGGTCCGCGGCAGCAGGAGCAGGGCGATCAGCGCGATCGCGGGGATCGGCCACAGCGTCGCGAGCGTGAACGGCTCGCTACCGCCCTCCGGGAACGCGACCGCGAGCAGTGCCACCGGCAGCAGCGATCCGACAATCGCGGCCAGGCCGGGCAGGACGGCACTGAGCCGTCGCTCCTTGAACAGCCGGTCGATCGCGTAGGCGGCCGCCGCAAGGGCGGCGAACAGCGCCGCCACCGGGCTCGCCAGGGCCGTCACCACCCCGAGCGCCGTGGCCAGCCAGGGCCTTCCGCGCTGGAGCGCCAGCGCCATGCCCATCGCCGGGAGCAGCCCGAACGCGAACGTGAGACGGCCGGTGAACAGGTTCGTCGCGGTCGCGGCCCCGAACCACACGGCTCCGAGCCACGCATCCTCGCCGAAGTGGCGCCAGGCGATCTGCTCGAACAGCGCCGCCGTCCCGACCGCGGCCAGGCCACCCGCCACCTGCGGTGTGAGCAGCGCGGCGATCGGCGGGAACAGGACGCTGTAGCCCGGGACGTGATGACCGGCGTACCACCAGTTGTTCCAGATCCCGAACCCCTCGGCGCGGAACAGCTTGGCGCGCAGCAGGTGGGCGGCGAGATCGAGGCTGGGCGGTTCGATGATCACGTAGGCGATCGCAAACGCGGCCGCCACCAGCGTCGGCGCCCAGCGTTTGAGCGCGACGTTGCGGTTCGAGCGCGAGCGGGCCGGCTGCGGCGGCGCCAGCGCCGGGACTTGTGCGGTTGCTGCCTGTGTCATGGGGTCGGCTTCAGCCGAGGAACTGCGCGACGCGGTCGATCACGGTGGGCTTCTCCAGCCAGGGCCAGTGGCCCGCGTCCGCGACCCGCTCCAAGGATGCCCTCGGGAGGCTAGCCGCATACGTCTGGCCCAGCTCCGGCGGCAGCCAGGGATCGTCCTCCCCCCAGATCACGAGCGCATTAATCGAGAGCTCGCCCAGGCCCTCGCCGGCCTGCGCGAGCCGCGATGAGGTCGCATCTCGAAGCAGGCGGAGGCTCGCCCGCTGCGTACCCTGGTCGAACTGCGTCCAGACCGCCGCCAGCTGCTGGTCGGTCCAAGCCCCGCCCTTGCGCAGCGTGCGGTTGAACAGTCCGCGCGTGGTCGAGCCCATCACCAGCTCGCCGACCAGGGGCCGCTGGAGCGTCCGTACCAGGCCGGACCACTGAAAGCCCGGAAGCAGCGGCACCGCGTCGATCAGCACGAGCCGCTCGACGCGATCGGGTTGGCGCTGCGCGAAGGCCAGCCCCGCGGCAGCGCCCCAGTCGTGCATGACGAGCCGGACGCGCTCGATCCCGAGCTGGTCGAGCAGCGCGGCCACGAAGTCCGCGTGACCGTCGATCGAGTAGTCGAGGTGACCGCCCTTGCCTGAGCGTCCGAACCCGATCAGGTCAGGGGCGAGCCCCCCGGTCCTCTCGAGGAAGGGGATGAAGTCGTCGGAGCTCGTCGGGATGCCGTGCAGGTACAGCGCCGGCGTGTCGGGGACCTCGGCACTGCGGTAGAAGACAGGCGACCCCGCCAGCTCGGTCGTGTGCTCATCGACGCGCACCGGCGGGCGAGGATAACGTCCGCGGGTATGAGTGTTGCTGAGCCCCCGCGATCGGCACGGACTCTGTGCCTGGGCGAGGCGCTCGTCGATCTGATCTGCGAGGAGCATGTGGAGGGCCTCCTCGGGGCCCCGTCGTTCGTCCCCCATTTTGGCGGTGCCGTGGCCAACGCCGCGATCGTGGCGGCGCGCGGGGGCGCGCGGGTGGCCCTCGCCGGCGGCGCCGGCGACGATCCCTGGGGTGCTTGGCTCCGGGACCGGCTCGAGCGCGAGGGCGTCGATCTATCGCTATTCGAGTTGGTGCCCGCGTCACAGACGCCAGTCGCGGTGGTGACGGTGAACGAGGCTGCGGAGGCGAACTACCAGATATACGGCGAGGCGATCGCCACGATCGTCCACGCGCTCGGCGATCGCATCGAGGAGGCGGTCGATCAGTCAGCCGCGCTGTTCATCAGCTCGAACACGCTCGTCTTCGAGGACGAGCGCCAGATCACGATGCGGGCTCGCGCGGCTGCGCTCGAGCGCGACCGGCCGGTGATCTTCGACCCCAACCTCCGGTTGCACCGATGGCGCTCACATGCCGATGCGGCCGCCACCGCGAACGCGTGCGTGGCCGGCGCACTCCTGGTCAGATGCAACCAATCCGAGGCGGCGCTGATGACCGGCGAGGATGATCCCGAGCGCGCCGCCCAGGCGCTGCTCAAGGCGGGGACGAGGCTGGTCGTGATCACGCTCGGAGCCCAGGGCGCGCTGCTGCGCGGCGAGCTTCGCGCCGACGTGCCCGGAGTGCGTGCGCGTGTACTGAGCACGATCGGAGCGGGCGACGTACTCACGGGCGTGCTGCTGGCACGGCTCGCGCTGAGCGACTTCTACCCGGCGGCGGTGGCCGCCTCCCTGCGCGACGCGGTCGTGCAGTCGGCTCGGGCGTGCGAGCGGTGGGGCGCGCTTGACTGAGCGCGCCGGCTGGCGCCGGCCCACGCCTCGGCGCGTGCGCGCGATCCGTGATCGCCTGCGCCTCGTCTACGGGATCCCCCGCGCCGCGCCGCACGGTCACCCGATCGCCGAGCTGGTGCTCACGGTTCTCTCGCAGTCGACCAACGACCGCAACCGCGACGTGGCCTATCTCGCGCTACGCGAGCGCTTCGCCGACTGGGAGGCGATCCGGGATGCGCCGGTCGATCAGATCGAGGAGGCGATCCGCCCGGGCGGCATCTCCAAGGTCAAGTCCGCCCGGATCAAGTCGATCCTGTTGGCGATCTCTGAGACCGCGCCCGGCGGTGAGCCTCTCGCTCGACTGGCTCGCCGACCTTCAGCGTGCCCGAGGCGCAGGACTACCTGTGCTCGTTACCGGGAGTGGGCCGCAAGACCGCCGCCTGCGTGCTGCTGTTCGCGCTCGGCATGCGCGACGTGCCGGTCGACACCCACGTCTCGCGGGTGGGCACGCGGCTCGGCCTGTTCCGGCCGCGTGCGCCGTTCGAGGAACTCCACGACACGATGCTCGAGATCACCCCGCCGGGCGAGGAGCTCGAGTTCCACATGAACCTGCTCCGGCATGGACGGCGGACCTGTCACGCGCGCCGGCCGGCCTGCCGTGACTGCGCGCTTGCGCGGATGTGCCCGAGCGCCGACTCGTTCGGTTAGACACGGTTAAGCCGAGCGCATAGGCTTATCCGCATTCGTGGGCGATGCAGGAGGGTGCAGATGAAGCGAGGGCTTCTGATTGGGGCGGGTCTGTTGGCGGCGGCGGCCCTGGCGGCGAGTTCGCTGGCCGCGACGTCATCGCCGAACGCAGGCGACTGGACCGGCACGCTGAAGGTGAAGGGTGCGAGCGGCCTGTCGTTCACGGTCACTGCCAGCGGTCGCAAGCGAGTGGTCGCGAACTTCCGGTCCGCTGGGAACATCTTCGGACCGTGCGCCCGGTCCGAGACATCGGTGGGCGGGATTCCCAGTGCCAACGTGAGCCGGGCGGGCAAGTTCAAGGCGGTCGCGACCGAGAACCTTGGCATCGGGCTCGAGTCCTGGACGGTGACGGGGACGTTCACGAGCAAGCACGCGGCATCGGGGGCCGTGGCGATCGTGATACCGCTGACCTCGACCAAGCAATGCAAGTTCACGGTCAAGTGGACGGCCAAGCAGAAGGCCCCAGCCCCGCCCAAGCATGGCGCCACGTACAAGGGCAAGACGGCCATAAGCGGACTGCCGGTCAAGTTCCACGTCAGCGCCAACGGCAAGAAGCTGACATCGGTGACGTGGCATACGCCGATCATCGGGGGCACGTGCCCGGGGATCAGCAACAACGGCGCGACCATGACCGTCCACAACCTTGCGATCCACGGCGACAAGTTCAGCGACACCCTCCATAGCGGCAAGATCTCGCACGGCACCGGTAGCACCGGCACGAACTCCATCACCGGACAATTCCTGGCCGGCCACACGGCCGCGGGAACGATCTCGACCTCCATGGACATCGTGGGCTTCGGCAAGGTGTGCGTGGGGCACGAGACGTGGGCCGCGCGGGTGGGGTGACAGTTCGGGGCGGGTGAGGGTGGGTGGGCGGGGCGGTGGTTGCCGGGGTCGCCGGCGGGCCGTGGTTGCCGGGGTCGCCGGCGGGGCGCCGTGGTCGCCGGGGTCGCCGGCGGGGCGCCGTCGTGGTCGCCGGGGACTAACGCAGCAAATCGTGTCGGCCCAGGCGACGGAGGTCCAAAACTCCCCGTCACGGGGAGTTTTCAGCCTCCCTCGCTTCGGCCGGGCCAATTTGTTGCGTTAGTACGGCTCCGGCGGAGCCGAGGCGTGAGTTACCTCGGAAACTCGGGTCTGGCGGGGCGGGGATGGCGGTTTGGGTCTGCTCAGCAGACTTAATCGCGGCTGCTCGCGTCCGTGGCGCCGAGTTTTCGAGGTTATGGAAGCCCCGCCCGCCTCTCCGCCTACCCGTCGCGCCTCGTCCAGCCGCAGCACGTGGCCGGCCGCGGCGCCGGGCGCGCTTACGTCACGTTCGATCGCCAACGGGCCCCCGGTGTGACGTTGACGCCGATGTCGGCGGGGTTTGGTCACTCTCGGCCCCAGGCGCCGCGCGAGCGTGACGTCTTCCCGGCCACGCGCCCCCCGCGCCCCCCGGTTCCGCGCCCGCCCGCGCCCCCCGCGCCCCCCGCGCCCCCCGCGCCCCCCGCGCCACGCTACCCCCGCGCCACGCCGCCGCCCCGCCCCAAAATCCCGGCCACCCAAATCTGCTACGCTCTGACTCAGATTTTTGCGAGCAAACAGGAGTAGAACTGACATGGGAAAAACGATCGGAATCGACCTCGGAACGACCAACAGCTGTATGGCCGTGCTCGAGGGCGGAGAGCCGACCGTGATCGAGAACGCCGAGGGCGGGCGCACGACGCCGTCCGTGGTGGCGTTCACGCAGAGCGGTGAGCGGCTCGTCGGGACGGTCGCCAAGCGTCAGGCCGTGACCAACCCACAGAACACGGTCTTCTCAATCAAGCGCTTCATGGGCCGCAAGGAGGCCGAGGTGCGCGAGGAGGAGTCGATCGTGCCGTACAAGGTGGTCTCGGGCCCGAACGGCGACGCCCGCGTCGAGGCAGGTGGCAATCAGTACTCGCCGCCTGAGCTCTCGGCCATGATCCTCGGCAAGCTCAAGGCTGACGCCGAGGCGTATCTGGGCGAGCCCGTCGACAGCGCCGTGATCACGGTCCCGGCGTACTTCAACGACGACCAGCGCCAGGCGACCAAGGACGCCGGCAAGGTCGCGGGCCTCGACGTCAAGCGGATCATCAACGAGCCGACGGCGGCCTCGCTGGCGTACGGACTCGACAAGGAGTCCGACCAGACGATCCTCGTCTTCGACCTCGGCGGCGGCACGTTCGACGTGTCGGTGCTGGAGATCGGCGACGGCGTGTTCGAGGTCAAGGCCACCGCGGGTGACAACCACCTCGGCGGCGACAACTTCGACAAGGCCGTGGTCGATTGGTTGGTGTCCGAGTTCAAGAAGAGCCAGGGCATCGACCTGAGCCAGGACCCGATGGCGCTGCAGCGCCTCTACGAGGCGGCGGAGAAGGCGAAGATCGAGCTCTCCACCACACAGGAGACGCAGATCAACCTGCCCTTCATCACCGCCGACTCCAGCGGTCCGAAGCACCTCGACACGCGGCTGACGCGTGCCAAGCTGGGCGAGCTGACCAGCGCTCTGCTCGACCGCACGGTCGCGCCGGTGCGCCAGGCGCTCGACGACGCCAAGGAGAAGGGCGTCCCGCAGGTGGACCACGTCGTCCTCGTCGGCGGAATGACGCGCATGCCCGCCGTGCAGGAGAAGGTCAAGGAGCTGACCGGCAAGGAGCCGCATCGCGGGGTCAACCCGGATGAGGTCGTCGCGGTCGGCGCCGCGATCCAGGCCGGCGTGCTGGCCGGCGACGTCAAGGACGTGCTGCTGCTCGACGTCACGCCGCTGACCCTCGGCATCGAGACCAAGGGTGGCGTGATGACCAAGCTGATCGAGCGCAACACGACGATCCCGACCCGCAAGTCAGAGATCTTCTCGACGGCTGAGGACAATCAGCCGAGCGTGGAGATCCACGTGCTCCAGGGCGAGCGCGAGATGGCCGCGTACAACAAGTCGCTGGGCAAGTTCCAGCTCACCGGCATTCCGCCGGCGCCGCGCGGCATCCCGCAGATCGAGGTCGCATTCGACATCGACGCCAACGGCATCCTCAACGTCTCGGCGAAGGATCTCGGCACCAGCAAGGAACAGAAGATCGAGATCAAGGCGGGCTCCGGTCTGTCCGAGGACGAGATCAAGCGGATGGTCACCGACGCCGAGTCGCACGCCGACGAGGACCGCCGCCAGCGCGAGCTCGCGGAGGCTCGGAACAACGGCGAGAACGCCGCCTACCAGGCGGAGCGCCAGCTCACCGAACTCGGCGACGCGGTCGACAGCTCCTCCAAGGAGGAGATCGAGGCCGCGATCAAGGCCGTCCGCGAGTCACTGACCTCCGAGGACGCGCAGGAGATCAACAACAAGACCGAGGCGCTCAACAACGCCTTCCACAAGGTCTCCGAGGCGATGTATCAGCGCGCCCAGGAGCAGGCTGCGGCGAGCTCGGCCGAGGGCGCGCCGGACGACGCCCCGACCAACGGCGCCGGCGCCCAGGAGGACGTCGTCGACGCCGAGGTCGTGGACGAGGGCAAATAGGCGATGACGGCCAAGCACGAGCCGCACGCCGCGCCCGAGGTGAAGCAGGACTCCGGGGCCGATCAGGCCCCGGAGGCCGGTGCCGACGAGCTGATCGGCGGCGAGCCGGAGGCACCGCGCGGGTCGGCGGACTCGCCCGATCCCGTCGAGCAGGACCTCCACGAGCTCACCGCCCGAGCCGATCGGGCGGACGAGTACCTGGAGCTGGCGAAGCGGACGAAGGCCGACTTCGAGAACTACCGTAAGCGCGCGGCCCGCGAGTCGGCGGCCGCGCAGGAGCGGGGCGTGGTCAGACTGGCCAAGGAACTGCTCCCGGCCGTCGACAACCTCGACCGTGCGCTCGCTGCCGCCGAGGGGGCGGCCGCAAACGGTGGGAACGCCGACGCCGACGCCACCCTGATCTCCGGCGTGAAGCTCGTCCATCAGGACGTGATCGCAGCCCTGGCCCGTGTGGGGATCGAGCCCTACTCGCCGGAGGGCGAGCGGTTCGATCCGCAGCATCACGAGGCGGTCGCGCAGGTTCCCGTCGAGGGCGCGGAGCCCGGGACCATCATCGAGGTCTACCAACGGGGATACCGGCTCGGCGAGAGCGTGCTCCGGCCCGCTCGAGTCGTCGTCGCCGGCTGAGAGGCTAAGTCGAGATGGCAGCGACGCAACCCGATCCCTACAAGATCCTCGGGGTGGGAAAGAACGCCTCGGACGCGGAGATCAAGAAGGCCTACCGGAAGCTCGCGCGCCAGTATCACCCTGATCAGAACGCCGGCGACAAGCAGGCGGAGGAGCGCTTCAAGGACATCTCGCAGGCCTACGACACCCTGTCGGATCCCGACAAGCGCAAGGCGTATGACCGCGGCACCGGACCGCTAGGTGGATTTGGCATGCCCGGCGGCTTCGACCCCGGTTCGTTCAGCGGCGGCTTCGGCGACATCCTCTCCAATCTGTTCGGCGGTAACGCCGGCGGCGCGGGGCGCACCGGCGGCCGGGCCGGCGGCGTGCGCGGCGGACCGAGGGGCCCGCAGCGTGGTCGCGACCTCGAGACCGAGGTGACGCTCACCTTTGACCAGGCCGTCAACGGGGCCCAGATCCCGTTGGCCGTCCCGACCTCGCAGCCGTGTCCGACCTGTAACGGAACGGGCGCCAAGCCGGGCACCACGCCGCGCGTCTGTCCGGTGTGCGAGGGACGCGGACTCGAGTCCCAGAGCCAGGGCATCTTCTCGATCTCGCAGCCGTGCTCGAACTGTCACGGCTCCGGGACCGTGATCGACGATCCGTGCCCGACCTGCAACGGGAGCGGCGCACAGCGCAGCGTCAAGCGCCTGCGCGTCAACATCCCCGCGGGCGTCAAGGACGGCAGTCGCATCCGGCTGGCCGGCAAGGGTGAGCCCGGGCCCCGCGACGGCGAGCCCGGTGACCTGTTCGTCATCACCCGCGTCCAGGAGTCGCCGGTGTTCAAGCGCGTGGGTGAGAACGTCGAGGTCGAGGTGCCACTCACGATCCCCGAGGCCGTGCGTGGCGCGGTGATCGAGGTCCCGACGCTGACCGGTTCCAAGCGCCTGCGCGTACCGCGCGGCACCAAGCACGGCACGGTCCAGCGCCTGCGCGGCGAGGGGCCGGTCCGGCTCGGCGGCAAGGGCCGCGGCGACCTTCACTATCGCTTCGTGATCGACGTGCCGTCGTCCCTCTCGGCCGAGCAGGACGACGCCCTCGACCAGCTCTCCAAGGTGATGAACGGCGACCCGCGCGCGAAGCTGTTCGCGCAGGGCGACGCCGGCGGAGGGACGGCGAGCTGATGGCCGCTCGACGCACGCGCGTGACGCGAATGACGACGAGGGTCGAGGTCGCCTCGGATCGCGGCGTGTTCATGATCTCGGTCGCGGCCGAGCTGGCCGCGATGCACCCGCAGACGCTTCGGATGTATGAGGCCCGCGGCCTGATCGAGCCCAAGCGCTCGCCCAAGGGCACGCGGCTCTATTCGCACAAGGACGTCGACCGCCTGCGCCGGATCCAGGAGATGACGGCCGAGCTGGGGATGAACCTGGCCGGGGTCGAGCGGGTGTTCGAGCTCGAGCAGCAGCTCGACACGATGGCGCGCAAGGTCGCCACGCTCGAGCGCCGGGCCGAGGAGCTGACGGCCGAGGTCAGCCGCCTGGAGGAGCTCCGTCGGGAGCTCCGGGCCGAGATCGTGCCCTACGAGGGCGGCGGAGAGCTCGTGCTTGCCGCGGACCTCGCGAGATTCAGGATCCCGGTCGAGCGCCGTCGCCGAGCCCGCGGCGGCGAGCAGGACGGCTGAAGCGGAGACGCCTTTCGCCCACCGATTGTGGGAGGATCCGCTCGATAAATCGGGCCGACTAAGGAGGATGGGGTATGCGGGTTCGGCGAGCTGGGGGGCGAGCAAGCCTCGGCCTGGTGGCGCCGATCGTCGCCCTGGCGCTGACTGCCTCGGCGGCGGCCGCGGTCCCCACGGCGCACGTGACCCAGGTCGGCGCCGCGCCGGCCGGTCAGCCGCTCGACCTCGTGTTCCCGCTCGTCGCCGACGAGTCCGGCCTGGGCCGGTTCGCGACGTCGGTGAGCACGCCGGGGTCGATCCATTACGGGCAGTTCGAGTCGATCGCCACGCTGTCTGCCCGCTACGGCGCTTCGGCCGCGACGAAGCGCAAGGTCGTGGCCTACCTGCATGGGGCCGGCGCGAGCGCGATCAAGATCGACAGCACCGGCCTGTTCGCCTACGCGACCGTTCCGGCCGGGCTCGCCCAGCGACTGTTCAGCACGCCGCTCGCCCAGTTCCGCACCGCACGCGGCGCGCGGTTCGTCGCCCCGACCTCCGTGGCCCGGGTTCCCAGCGGCCTGCGTGGCGCTGTGACCGACGTGATCGGGCTGAACACGATGCCGCTCAGCAACTCCACCGGAGCGCTGCGCGCCTCAGGTTCGGCCAGGTTCCGCGCACACGCCGCGTCGCGGCCGACATCGGCCCTGCCGCGGACGGGCACCGTCAGCTCGAGCGCCTGCGCGGCCGGCGCCTCCGCCGGTGAGATCGGCGGTGACCCGACGACCGCGGGCTTTGCGCCGAACCAGTATCTGACCGCCTATGGTTTCGATCCGCTGCATAGCGCCGGCTTCCGGGGCCAGGGCGAGCGGGTCGCGCTGATCGAGATCGACGGCTTCCGCGATGCGGACATCAGGGCGTTTGCCCAGTGCTTCCACCTCGACATCCCAGCCCTGAACGGCTTCGGTGTTGGGGTAAAGCACCCACTGCCCCCCGGCGGCGAGTCGACCCTCGACCTAGAGGTGCTGGACGCCGCGGCGCCGGACCTCAAGGCGATCGATGTCTACGAGTCCAAGCCGACGGCGGCTGACACGCTGCGCTCGCTCACGGCTCCGCTCCAGAACCGCGGCTTCAAGCCGCAGGTCGTCTCGGCGTCGCTCGGTCTGTGCGAGGGCGCGCTGCTCGGCTCGATCGGGGCCTCGGGCGTTCGGTCGGCGGAGTCGGCGCTGCAGATGGCGACCTCGGCCGGGATCACGTTCCTCGCCTCGAGTGGCGATCAGGGCTCGGCCGACTGCACCTCGACGACCGGCCAGCCGCTCGCTCGTCTGGCCGTGAACTACCCGGCGTCCTCGTGGTGGGTGACGGGAGTCGGTGGCACCAACTTCGCGCTGAATTCGGCCAACCGGATCGCCGGGCAGCTGGTGTGGAACGACACCTTCGTTCAGCCGGGCTCGGCCGGTGGCGGCGGTGCGAGCGAGCTGTTCAACCGGCCCTTCTACCAGAACGGGACGGTGCGCCCCAACCGCCGGGCGGTTCCCGATGTCTCGATGCTCGCGGACATCATCCCTGGCTACGCGATCTACTGCACCGCGAGCGGAGACTGCAGTCGCTCGCACCCATGGACGACCGTCGGAGGCACGAGCGCCGCGACCCCGCTGCTCGCCGGAGGATTCGCGCTGACCGATCAGGAGCTGCGGACACACAAGCGCCAGGACCTCGGCCTGGCCAACCCGCTGCTCTACAAGATCGGCCGCTCCTCGCTCGCCGGCGGAGTGTTCTCCGACGTCCTCAACTACGACAACGACATCGGCCCCGACGTTGCCAGCATCGGCCATTCGCTCGGCTGCTGTCACGCCGCCCGCGGGTTCGACGAGGCGTCCGGATGGGGGAGCGTCAATCTCACGAGCTTCACGGCGGTGGCGCTCCAGAACCAGCCCTCGCGCCAGAGCATCACGCTCGCCGCCCATCAGCATCCGCTCCGGAGCCACAAGATCGTGGTCACTGTCTCGTGTGCGCTGGCCTGCCGCGCGGGTGCGTTCGCGCTCGTCGCCGTCGGCAAGGCGAGGCCGTTCGAGGTCGACTCAAGCGCCTTCACGTTGCCCGCGGGCGGCAAGAGGACACTGTCGCTGCGGTTCAACTCGGGCCAGCAGCGCAAGCTGCGCTCCGGCGTATCGCACAACCGCCGGATCGAGGCGGAGGTCTCGGCGGTGATCCTCGACTCGCACAACCACGTGCGGGCGCAGACGCCCGGGAAGTTCCTGACGATCAGACGCTAGCTGTCCTGATTCGCCAGGTCTCATCGTTGGCTCATCGCGGTCCGGCACGGTTTCGCGATCGGTGCTTCGATGAGGCTCATCGGATCGGCAGTCGTCGCGCTCGTGGCCGCGATCGTGCTCGTCGGCGTGCGCGACGGTGCCGTCGACGTCCCCGATGGGCTGATCCTCGTCTCGGCTCTGGTGATCCTCGCGCGCGCCGCGCTTCAGGGAGCGTCCGATACCGGCCGTCGCCGACACCCGCGCGAGTAGCTTTCCGTTGGCATGTCTCGCCCGAGCTGGTTGACGCCCTACGCCCGGCTGCCAATCCGGGCCCGGCTGACGATCGCGTTCATCGGGGTGATGGCCGCCGTGCTCGCGGCGGCGGGAGCGTTCCTCTACGGGCAGTTCCGCTCCGACCTAGACGCCCAGATCAATAACTCGCTGCGACTCGAGGCCAAGGACGTCGAGGCGCTTGTCGATGCCGGTGGCCCGCGCGACGTGGCGGTCAGCGGCGCGCCCCTGGCCCAGGTATTCGCGACCGACGGACGGCTGCTGACGACCACGCGCAAGCCGGCCGGGTTCCGGCTGCTGAGCGTGACGCAGGCGCGCCAGGCGGCGCTCGGACCGCAGCGGATCAGAACCGAGGTGCTTCCGTCCGGTCAGGCGCGCGTGCTGGCGCTCCAGGCCAGCACCGTCGGCGAGCCGAGACTGGCGCTCGCGGTGGCCGAGCCGCTGCGCCTGCGCAACCACGAGCTTGACCACCTTCGGTCGCTGCTGCTGATCTCGGGCCCGCTCGCACTGCTGCTGGCGAGCGTCGCCGGATATGAGCTGGCGCGCGCGGCGCTGCGGCCGGTCGACCGCATGCGCATGGAGCTCGAGGCCATGTCGGATCGCCCCGGCGTGCTCGTCGTGCCGGACACGCCCGACGAGATCGGGGCGCTCGGCACCACGCTCAACGAGCTCCTGGACCGCGTCCGCGCCGCGGTGGCGCGAGAGCGGCGGCTGGTCAGTGACGCGAGCCACGAGCTCCGCACGCCGCTGACCACGCTGCGGGCCGAGGTCGATCTGGCCCTGCTCGGGGATCGCGACAAGGGTGAACTCCGGGCGGCGCTCACGTCCGCGGCCGAGGAGGCCAAGCGGATGTCCCGGCTTGCGGACGACCTCCTCGTGCTCGCGCGCGCCGACCAGGGCCGGCTCCCGCTCGACCCGAGGCCACTGCCGGCGACCGAGCTGCTCAGCGCGGCCGCCTCGCGTGCCCGCGCCGCGGCCGATGTCCGAGGGCGCTCGATCGAGATCGACGGGGCCAACGGCGCCGCCGTGGTGGCCGATGCGGATCGCACGGCGCAGGCACTCAGCAATCTGATCACCAATGCGCTCCTGTACGGGTCCGGCGCGATCAGCCTGTCTTCACGCGAGCGAAGCGGAGTCGTCGAGCTGCACGTCACCGACGAGGGTCCCGGCTTCAGCGATGAGCTCCTCCGGCGGGCGTTCGAGCGCTTCGGCCGCGGCGAGCAGGCGCGTTCGAGCACGCAGGGGAGCGGGCTCGGCCTCGCGATTGTCGAGGCGATCGCCGAGGCTCAGGGCGGCCAAGCCCACGCCCGGAACCGCCCGGGGGGCGGCGCCGACGTGTGGATCTCGCTCCCCCGCGCCTAGTCCCGGCGGCCCTAGTTCCGGCCGGCTCCCGCTGGTTCGAGCACCTCGCGCAGGCGGTAGCCGGCTCCGCGCACGGTCTCGATCGTCTCGGCGCCGAACGGCCGATCGATCTTCTCCCGCAGGTAGCGCACGTACACGTCGACCACGTTGGACCGGTTCTCGTAGCCGATCTCCCAGGCTCCCTCGAGCAGGTCGTACCGGGACAGGACCTGCCCCGGACGGCGCATGAACACCTCGAGTAGCTGGACCTCCTTGGTCGATAGCGAGATCTCCGCGTCGCCGCGCCGCGCCGTGTGGGTGGCGAGGTCGAGCGTGAGATCGCCGACGGTGAGGACCGGGGCATGCGTGACCGGGCCGCGGCGAGCCAGGGCCCTGACGCGCGCGAACAGCTCGCCGAAGTCGAACGGCTTGAGCACGTAGTCATCGGCGCCCGTGTCGAGGCCGGTGATCCTGTCCTCGACCCCGTCGCGGGCCGTCAGCATCAGAATCGGTGTGCGGATGCCGTCCTGCCGCAGCCGCCGGCAGGTGGTGAATCCGTCGATCCCGGGGAGGTTGATGTCGAGCACGATCACGTCGTAACCCGACGAGGAGGCCATCCATAGGGCATCCTCCCCCGTGAGCGCGACATCGGCAAGCATTCCCTGCTCGCGCAGGGCCTTCTGGATAAGCGAGGCGAGCTTGCGCTCGTCCTCGACGACCAGGATGCGCACGGTCAGCTCCGGCCGACCCGGACGCTGAGGAGCGCCTCGCTCCCCGCCGGGACCGTGAGCTCGTAGCCGTTACGGCCGGGCACCACGCGCGGGACCGTGCGGGGTCCGACCCAGGCTCCACTCGCGGAGAGTCGCTGCCCGGCGAGCGTCACGCCGGTCGTCGCCCTCACCGACGGGGCGAGCAGACGCTCGACGTGGGCAGGCGCGGTGGTGGGTAGATGCAGCGCGACGCGAGCGCCTCGCTTGCCTTTGTCGATCAGGAGCACGTGCAGGATCCTTCCCTTGAGGGTCACGGCCCAGGCCTTCAGGTGCACCGATGCGGGGGCGTCGAGGCGCAGCCGAATGAGGTGGGCATCGGCTCCAAGTGTGCGGGCGAACATGAGCATCCCGTAAAGGAGCGGACGGGCCACGAGGCCGCGAGAGCCGAGAGTGAAGGGTGCGTTGATCGCGTAGGCGCGGACGTGGATGTTGACGCCGTCGATCCCGGCCCGCACCAGCTCGAACAAGGCGTCCGGGGCCCACAGCGCCGTTGCGAAGGAGTCGCTGACCCCGCGCAGGCCGCCGCAGGTGACGGAGTTGAGCTCCGTCATGCGAATCGGCATGCCGGCGGCATGCGAGAGCCTGATCGCCCGCGCGACGCTGAGCGCCGCCCCTGCGCTCGCCCGCTCGCTCAGCACGCGCGCGATGGTCGGGTAGGTGACCGCGCGCGGCGGCGCGCACGCGGACAGGGCATAGTGATGAATGCTGATCGTGCGCAGACCCGGGTGCGGGGTGTGAAGCAGCCGCACAATCCAGCTCACGTCGGATCTTGGATTCGCCAGGGCCGGCCCGATCAGCGGCACCGCGGGCGCGATCGGCCGCAGCCGGCGGGCGTAGGCCTCGAAGTCGCGCTGATAGGCGCTCGCGGTCAGGCGCGCGGGCAGCGGACCGCCGAGCCGGCCCCAGGCCAGGGCGCCGATCCAGAACGTGCGGTCGTAGATGTCGGGCTCATTGCCGATCTCGAGCCCGACGATGCTGCGATGCGGGAGCTCGGCCCGGGCCGCACGCGTCAATTCGGCGGCGCCGAGGGGCGAGCCGGTCACGAGGTTCATGTCGAGGATCACGCGCAGGCCCACGCGGTCGATCAGTCGCCTGGTGTCGGCGAGCCACGAGGGCGTGATCCTGAAGACCCAGTGAGGCATCCACAAGGAGCCGGGATCCCACTGCGCATGGTCGGCGGAATCGCCCCCGATGCGCAGGATCATCGGGCCGTCGCCTCGGACGTGGAGCAGTGACAGGACCCGTTCGAGCAAACGCACATGCGGTTCGTAATCAGGCAGCGTCCAGTACTCGGTGGAGAGCCCGAAGAAGGAGCGTGGCACGGCCCGGACCGGCTTCAGCGACGGCACCGTGACGGACGCCAGCGGCATTCTCGGGCTGTCGGCATCCGCCCGATGGCCCGGTATCGAGATCACCCCGAGCGCTAGCGCAAGCAGAGCCGCGGCGCCCAGAAGCGCTGCGAGCCCACGCCGTCGCTTGTGTCCGTTCGTTCGCCGCATGCCGCCGGCAGGACGGTCGCGGGGGGAGGTGAGAGACAGATGAGTCAGGCGCGCGGCACGCCGGGCACGACCCGCTCGCCCACGTGCTCGGGTGGAACCGCCGAGTGCAGGTGCGCCGGGCGCTTCGGCAGGCCGAGGCTCGCCGCGTCGGCCCACCAGGCGCTCGGCGCAGCGCTCGCTCACGCGCTGAGATCGTCAGCGACGGGTTGACCCCCAGGGAGGTCGGCATGATTGAGCCGTCGATGCAGTAGAGCCCCTCGTACCCGTAGACGGCGCCGGCATCATCGACGACGCCGAGGTCGGCCGAGTCGGCCATCCGGCAGCCGCCGAGCGGATGCGCGCAGTACACGCCCTGGGTCTCGGTCAGCGCCATGAACCGGCCGAGGCCGCGGCGCGTGGCCAGCGCGCCCGATCGCCTCGTTGGCGGCGGCGCGGATCGCCAGCGACTGCTCGGACATCGCGTAGTTGAACGTCCCGATCGCGATCGGGCCGGTCCCGGCGCGGATGCCGCTGCCGCTGGGCGGCGGGGCCAGATAGAACGTCCCGTCCTGGGTGTCCTCGACCATCGCCAGCAGCTCGATCCGGTTCGACCAGTGGGCGATCGCCTGCTTCTTCTGCAGCCCCCACCAGGACGGCCCGCCGGGCAGCGTGCGCCCGCTGTCGTAGAGGAAGTTGGTCAGCGAGGAGAGGAAGATCTCCTGGAGCGTGAAGCGGGTCCCGTCGTAGGTGTGTGAGCGTCGGCCGACCCACCAGTCGTAGCTCATCGTCGTGATCGGCTTGCCCTTGTAGAACTCGTGGTAGCCGGGCAGTCCGAGCACTGACCGCACGCGGTCGGGGTCGAACTCGATCGCCGCCACGTGGTCGCCGTTGACGCCGAGGTTGTGGCCCACCTGGGACGACAGCGCGGGCAGGGACGTGCGCGAGCGCATCAGCAGCGGCGGCGTCCCCATCGCGCCGGCCGCCAGAACGAGGACCTTGCACTCGAGCTGGAAGCCGCTGGCCGGTCGGCGCGCGCGTCGGATGCGGCCCGCCGTTGTCCATCGTGTCGGCGTGGACCACGTAGCGGTACGGCCGGGCGCTCGACTGGGTGATCATCTCGACCTGAACGTTCGGCCTGCACCTGCACGCCGGCGTTCTCCGCCGCCCACAGGTAGTTCGTGATCAGCGAGTTCTTGGCTCCGAAGATGCAGCCGGTGTGGCACCACTTCGCGTTGACGCAGCGCTCCTCGGAGATCGCCAGCGGCACGCGGTCGCAGGTGTGACCCGCGCGAGGCCAGCGTGGCCGCCCACAGGCCGCCTGACTTGGAGACCTGATCCCAGGTCGGCCGCTGGACGCGCAGTCCGAGCTCGGCCCGGGCGTAGTAGGGATTCAGAGTGTGGCGCGAGATCGCGCCCGGCCACATCCGCCGCGGCGGACCGTCGCCGGGTCGGCGGTCACGGCGCTCGAAGGTCTCGTGCGGCGCGCGCAGCGAGGCCGCGAGGTACAGGTTCGACCCGCCGCCGACCGCGTTGGCGGTGACGACCTGCGCTCCCTGGCCCTGGATCAGCATGTACACGTCGGAGAGATGGTCGATGTCCATCGACTGGCGGAAGTCGGTGTGCCGGTAGCGGCTGTCCGCGCTCGAGCACGACGATCGGCTTGGGATCGACCCCGGCCGCGCGGTACAGCTCGGCCAGCCGCCAGGCCGTGATCGACCCGCCGAAGCCAGACCCCACGATCACCACGTCGAAGCGCTCGGTGCTCATCGGCAGCGATCCGTTGTCGCGTCCGCTCGTGGCTCAGCCTGCGCCGGTAGGAGTAGTCGCGGTACCCGTCCGGCGCGATGCCCGGCAGGCCCATGACCCGGTAACCGCAGGCCTCGGGCCGCGGTGGCGTTGCGGATCAGCGCCGCCGCGCAGAAGGCGGTGAACGGGACGGCCGCGGCGGCCTCCCAGACCAGACGGGTCGGGTTGTTGTAGTCCAGGCCCGCCCAGGCAGGCCTGCACGCGCGCCTGGAAGCCGAGATGAGGAAGTGGCCGCCGTGGACGAGCGAGCGCGCCTCGAGCTCGGCCAGGAACGCGGGCGCGAGCGCGTCGAACCCGACCTCGGGGTGGTGGTAGAGGGCGAGCGCGTCCGCCTGCGACCGCGCCGGGGAGTGGGTCGACGCCGGCGATCGCGCGCGGATCGATCGCGTTGCCGAGGTCGGTGCGCGCGACCCTGCGCCCCGGGATCATCGTGTCGGCGAACGCCTGCAGCGTTGCGTCGGTCAAGCCCGGGGGCGCGGCCGCCCGCGCCGCGGCTGGGCGGCGCGCGAGCGGCAGCGCCGAGGCGACGAGCGCGCTCAGTCCGAGGGTCGAGGCGCGACCCAGCAGCTGCCGCCGGCTCACGAGGTCGAGCAGCTGCCGGTGCTGGTCCGTGCTCACAGCGCGCGGCCGAGACGGGTCAGTAGCGCCCGTCGCGAGTGGATCGCGCGGCGGCTGTAGGCGCCCAGCGCCGTCACGCGCCGGTGCGATACGAGCGCGATCACGTTGCCCGCTCGCAGGACGACGAGGTGGTGGACCGTCCCGAGCCTTCGCATCCCCGGCAGGCGGCGGGAGCTCGTGCCCACGGCCACGCCATGACCGTGCCCGGTGTCGAGTACGAACGCGGGGCTGGTCGTCAGCGCGAGGATCGCTGGGGCGATGCCCCCGGTCCCGAACGTGCCGCTGCGGTCCCCAGGCTCGCCCACGAGCAGTCGGCCGCCGTGCTCCACGCAGTATCCGAGGAACCCGCGCCTGACCTGCTGGGGCGGGCCGAGCGAGCTGCGCAGGCGGTTCTCTGTCATCCCGAGGGTGACCGGGCCGACCCCCTGCGAGTCGATGTGTCCCGCGCCGGGCACGCAGCGCGGTGCGTCGGCTGTGGCGGCGTAGATCGCGCCGGGGTCGCGGTTGGCCAGCGCGGCGCACCGGGGGTCGACCGGGACGTCGTCATGGGTGATTACGCCGCCGGTTCCGGGGCCGAAGTAGCGGCCGTAGCCAGGCGGAAAGCCGGGCAGCGACGTGGGATCGAAGGTCTGGCCGGCGACCGTGAATCCGGTGATCCACGCGCCCCCGTCTCCGGTCGCCTTGTTGAAGAAATAGTGGCCCTCGAACTCGTACAGGAGGGTGGCCGGGTCCGACTGGACGACCGAGCCGCGCCAGTGGTCCTCCTGGAAGTAGAAGCACTTGTTGACCGCCGCGGCGGTGCGGGCGGGCTCCTTGGAGAGGAAGTCGACGATCCCGAGCTGCGTCAGGTTCTGATGCGTCTTGTCGAACCGCACGCAGTACGGGTCCGCACCCGGATCGGGCACCTTCGTACCCAGGCCGGCGTTCTGGATCGTGCAGTTGAACGGGTTGGTCCCGTCCCAGGGGGTCGGGGGAGCGAGGGCACGCGCCGGAGAAGCCGAGAGTGCGAGCGCGGCGACCAGCCCCGCCACGGCCAAGCGCGGCTTCCCTTGCCTCGAATCCCTCCCGCGAGATCCAGCCATGCCGCCTCAAGTGTACGCACGCGTTCATTGGATTGTGCCGGTGCAACGAATCCCGGCCACGCGCGGCGTTTGCGTCCCGCAAGTCGCATATGCGACGATCCCGCGCACGTGGACGTACGGGGCATGCAGTGGAGCTGGACTCGTCGTATCGCTGCGCTCGTCCTCGGTTCCGCGCTGCTGCTCGCAGCGCCGGCCGGCGCGACGCAGCTCGTCCTCTCCACGCCGAGCCTTATCGGCTTTCACACGGTCCGCGGGTCCTCTGCGGCAGCGCGCTCCGATTTCGGCTCGAAGCTGAAGGGCAACGTCCTGGCTCTGGTGCGTCATGCCGGTGCGCAGTCCTCTGAGCAGGCTGGGAACGGACAACTCGTGCGGTCCGACGCGCTGCTCTTCGCGTCCGCTCGGGACGCGCGGCGCGTGCTGCTCGCGTGGCGGCACGCGCGCCACGCCCGGAACGTCCGGGTCGGTCAGGGAGGCTCGATCGCGGTTCAGCGGTCTCACGGCGCCGTCATCTACGAGGTGGCCTGGAGGGAGGACGACCGGCTCGGGTTGATCACGCTGCGCGCCGGGCGCCACGTCGCGCACGCGGCTCGGCTCGCGGTTCAGTACGCGCGCCTTGCCGACGGCTCGCTGCGGCATCCGACTCCGAGGACCGCGTGGGGTCGGGCCCTTGCCCAGATCCGTCCAAACGGGACGTTCTCACGGCAGGCGGCGCTTGATCTGTTCGCGTTGGCTTTCGGGCCGCTGCCCGGTGTGCATCCGCCGCACGGCGCCGCGAGCACGATCTCATCGGGCACTCTGGCGATACAGGCGATCCTGCCCTACCGATCCCAGCTGACCAAGGCTCAGCGTGACGCGGTCGGTCGCTTCGTTCCGTCGGCACAGTCAAACAAGGCGCGTACGGCCTCTCTCTCGATCCCCGGCTTCACCACGGATCCCGGACTCCAGGCCACCGCGAACAACTTCATATCGGCATACGAGGCAAAGCTCGGATACGCGCTGCCGCTCAAGGTCATCGCCGGCAAAACCACCGAGCGCGAAACGAAGTCGGGTGGCTTGATCGTCCAGGCGTTCGCCATGCCCCTGAACGCGCTGACTGGGGCTGGTTTCGGCACCAAGACCGAGTGCATCATCGAAGTCACGCCCGACGGTCTGGCCAGCGGATCGGACAAGCTCGGCGAGGATGTGGCCCACGAGGTGTTCCACTGCTTCGAGTACGCGCTCCAGGGCCTCACCAACTGGACCACCCCACCCGCTTGGATCGAGGAGGCACTGGCCGAATGGGCTGCGCTCACGGTTGATCCGATTCCGTATGCGGCCGGTGGTGAGTGGCTGACCGCGTACATCCGGACCGAGTACCTGCCGCTGTTCGAGCGCACGTACGATGCCGTCGGGTTCTGGGGTGACGTGCAGGACGCGACCGGGAGCCTGTGGGCGCGGATCCCGGACATCCTGAGGGCCACAGACAACGAGTCGGCATTCGTGCTCGCCGGCGCGGACACGGACCGGTTCCTGGATTTGTGGGGATCGAGTGTCGTGCGCGCTTCGGGGGCGAGCTTCGCATGGCAGATGCTGAGCCCGATCCAACCGCCGGGTTTCGGTGCGCTTCAGCCGTACATCGCCGGCGAAATCGATGGGACCGGCAACGTCGAGACCCCTCCCTATACGACCATCGTCTACGTCGTTCGGCCAGGGCCCAGTCAGGAGCTGCTGCACGTTGTGATCCAAGGGCACGCTCGGCTGAGCACCCAGTACGACTACACCGACTTGCAGGATTCGTGGTTCTGCATGACGAGCCAGCCGTGTGAGTGTCCGAAGGGAACCGACGGGACCGTGCCCCCCACCCGGCCCCTCGGCACCAGCTCCGCGCTCGCGCTCAGTGGCGACCCCGGGACGGGCACGAAGGGCTACATCGCCTCGGCGTCCCTGGATGAGTTCTGCCATCCAACAGGGAAGCCAAAGGGGGGATTCGGGCCCTTCGGGTGCCCGAGCGGGTGTGGCAACGTCCAGGGCGACCCACACATGGACACGATCGACGGGGCGCCGTACGACTTCCAGGCCGCCGGCGAGTTCACGGTCGTGAGGTCGCGCACCGATGGACTCGAGATCCAGGAGCGCCAGCAACCCGTCGGGAGGGTGTTCAAGGTGCACACCGACCGGCTGGTCAGCGTCGTCACCGCGGTCGCGATGCGCGTCGGCGGCGCAACGCTCGAGTTCGACCACTCCGTTCCCCGGTCCGCGATGGTCGTACGGCTGAACAGGCACACGATTCGCGTCCGCACCGGGAAGGTGGTCAGGCTCCGCGGCGGCGGAGCTCTGAAGAACATGAGGTCCGCGTATGGAGTTGCCTGGCCGGACGGGACCCAGGTCCGGGTCTTCGTGGCCGGCGGCGACGGAGTCAGCTTCCTGATCCAGCCGGCTGCTGACCGAAGCGGTGAGCTGACCGGACTGCTCGGCAACTTCGACCACAGCCCGAACAACGACTTCGTGTCACGCGGTGGTCGGGAGTTCCGTCCCGTGTTCGCCGCGACGCCTCGCGCGCTCACCTCCCCGATCGGCTACCGGGCCGAGTACAAGCAGTTCGGTCCGAGCTGGCGGATCAAGCAGAGCCAATCGCTGTTCTTCTACCCACGTGGCGAGAGTACGCGGACGTTCACGATTCCCGGCTTTCCTGGCCGCCTGTACCCCCTCGTGTCACTTCCGAGCGCCAACCGACTCCGGGCGGGCCGCATCTGTCGCAGAGCGCACGTCCGCAACACGGTATTGCTCCACAACTGCGTGTTCGACGTCGCCGCGACGAACAGCCCCTCGTACGCGACCGGAGCGGGGAAAACTGAGGAGCTCGCGCCGACCACTGGTTCGACATTGCCGGCGCCCAGCAGCCCCGGAGTGGCTCCATGGGTCGAGCTCTCCAACCAGCTCGACACGGAGTCCACGCCGGTTCCGTCGCTCGTGCCATCCGGTGCCGGTTTCGTCGCCGCCTACCGACGCGGTACCGACGGCTCCGTGCAGGTCGCGAGCTTCAGCGCGGGTGCCGGCGGGGTCAGCGGGGTGTCCCGAGCCACGCCCGTGACGGGATGGAGCAGCGTGGGCGACCCGGTGTTGTTCCCGGCCGCCCGTGGAGCCCTCGACATGCTGTTCGATGGGATCCGCAGCACGAACCCCGGCGACCCGCTCGACGGCACGATCCTGATCCAGCGGAACCTGGACGGGTCATTCGGCACACCCGGCCTCGCGTCGCCGCTCTTCAACGCGCTAGGGAGTCAGGCCGTGGTCGGCTCCGACGGCGCCACCCCGCTGTTCCCGACCGCGCAGTCCGGGGACCTCGAGGTGAACGTCGGCGCCTCGGGCGCCACGCAGATCGACCTGAGCGGCGTCTCGCACGGCTTTGCGTCGGCTCCAGCGCTGCGGTATGACCGGAGCGGCCGGCTCTGGCTCGCGTGGTACAGCGACGGCAACACACCGTCGGAAGCAGGCCTGTACATGTTGCAGCTCGATCCTGCGACGGGCCAACCGCTGTCCGGCGCCAGCCCTCTTCACGCGCCGGGCAGCGGATCGAGCGACTCGCCCGAGCGCCTCGCGCTCGCCTGCGCGCAGGTCTGTCGGCTCGTCTATCAGGATCGGACCGGCACTCGACTGCTCTCCTGGGGGCCCGGCGAGACGGCCGCCACGACGGTGCTGTCGGGGACCGACCAGCTCTCCTATCCGGCAGCGACGTACACGCCCGACGGAGCGCTGTGGATCGGGTGGGTGGATGGTGACCGGCTGCAGGCGCGGCTCGGCGACGCCACTGGACAGGGTCACGGCGCGGCGATCCGGCAGCTGGGCGCCCCACGCGGGCTGACAGCCCCGTCCGAGAGTGTCGCCACGACCGCGGGCAACACGCTCGTGATCACCACCACGTGGAGCCGCACCTCCGGCCGCACCGTCTGGGCCACGACGGCCAATCCGTGACCCGGACCCGCCGCCCGCGGGCCCGCCCGGAGATGTGTCATAATCTAAGTCGACTTGACTTAGATTTCAGACGAAGGCGGCGATGCAACCAGATCGTTTCACCATCAAATCTCAGGAGGCGATTCAGGCGGCCCAGCGGCTGGCCGACGATCGCCGCAACCCGCAGACCACCCCCGAGCACGTGCTCGCTGTGCTGCTCGAACAGGACGGCGGCGTGGTGGCGCCGGTGCTCCGCAAGCTCGGCGTCGAACCCGGCGCCGTCCGGCAGATCCTCGGACCGGCGCTCGACGCGCTGCCGAAGCTGACCGGCGAGACCAACGCTGAGACCGCGAGCGGATCGGGCGAGCTGGTCCAGATCCTGCGTGCGGCCGAGAAGGAGATGCGGGACCTCGGCGACGACTACGTCTCAACCGAGCACCTGGTGCTTGCGATCGCCGCACACCCGGGCAAGGCCGGGGACGCGCTGCGCAGCTCCGGTGCCGGCCGCGAGGAGCTGCTCAAGGCCCTGGCCGAGATTCGCGGCAGTCACCACGTAACCGACCAGAACCCGGAGGACAAGTTTCAGGCGCTGGAGCGCTACGGACGCGACCTCACCGAGGCGGCCGAGCAGGGCAAGCTCGACCCCGTGATCGGCCGCGACGACGAGATCCGGCGCACGATCCAGGTGCTGAGCCGCCGCACGAAGAACAACCCGGTGCTGATCGGCGAGCCTGGCGTGGGCAAGACGGCGATCGTCGAGGGCCTCGCCCAGCGGATCGTCAAGGGCGACGTGCCCGAGGGCCTGCGTGACCGCAAGCTGGTCTCCCTCGACATCGGCGCGATGGTCGCCGGCTCCAAGTACCGCGGGGAGTTCGAGGATCGGCTGAAGGCCGTGCTCAAGGAGATCACCGACGCGCGGGGCCAGATCGTCGTGTTCATCGACGAGCTGCACACGATCGTCGGCGCCGGCGCGGCCGAGGGGTCGGTCGACGCCGGCAACATGCTCAAGCCGATGCTCGCGCGCGGAGAGCTCCGCTGCATCGGCGCCACCACGCTCGACGAGTACCGCAAGCACATCGAGAAGGACCCGGCACTCGAGCGCCGCTTCCAGCCGGTGCTCGTCGGCGAGCCGACGGTGGGCGACACGATCGCGATCCTGCGCGGTCTCAAGGAGCGCTACCAGGTCCACCACGGCGTGCGCATCCAGGACTCGGCGCTGGTCGCCGCGGCGACGCTCAGCCACCGCTACATCGCCGACCGCTTCCTGCCCGACAAGGCGATCGACCTGGTCGACGAGGCGGCCTCGCGGATCCGCATGGAGATCGATTCCAAGCCGACCGAGATCGACGAGGTCGACCGGCACATCATGCAGCTCGAGATCGAGCTTCAGTCGCTCAAGGACGACGAGGACCCCGGCACCGTCGCTCGCCGCGAGCAGCTCGAGCGCTCGCTCGCCGAGGAGAAGGAGCACTCGGCCGCGATGAATGCGGAGTGGCAGCGGGAGAAGGAGACCGTCGGCGCGGTGGCCGAGCTCCAGGAGCAGCTCGACCATGCCAAGACCGAGCTCGAGCGGGCCCAGCGCGAGGCCGACCTCGGCCGCGCGGCGGAGCTCCAGTACGGGACGATCCCAGAGCTCGAGAAGCAGCTTCAGGCCGCCGAGCAGGCCGAGCAGTCGGTCGAGACCCACACGAAGTTCCTCAAGGACGTCGTCGACGCCGAGGACGTGGCCGAGGTCGTCGCCAAGTGGACCGGGATCCCGGTCTCACGCCTGATGGAGGGCGAGATCGAAAAGCTCGTGCACATGGAGGACCGCCTGCACCGGCGGGTGATCGGGCAGGACGAGGCGGTCGAGGCCGTCTCGGCCGCCCTGCGCCGCTCTCGCGCCGGCCTGCAGGATCCCGACCGGCCGATCGGAGTGTTCCTGTTCCTCGGTCCCACCGGCGTCGGCAAGACCGAGCTCGCGCGGGCGCTGGCCGAGTTCATGTTCGACAGCCAGGACGCGATGATCCGCATCGACATGTCCGAGTACATGGAGAAGCACTCCGTCTCGCGCCTGGTCGGAGCGCCGCCCGGATACGTCGGCTACGACGAGGGCGGGCAGCTGACCGAGGCCGTGCGCCGCCGCCCGTATTCGGTCGTGCTCCTCGACGAGATCGAGAAGGCCCACCCGGACGTGTTCAACACGCTGCTTCAGGTGATGGACGACGGCCGGCTGACCGACGGCCAGGGTCGCACGGTGTCGTTCAAGAACGTGGTCCTGATCATGACCTCCAACATCCCCGGCGGCCGAGCAGGGGTGGAGGCGAGCTTCAAGCCCGAGTTCGTCAACCGCCTCGACGACATCGTCGAGTTCCACCCCCTCAGCCGCGAGCAGATCGGGGAGATCGTGGAGGTCCAGGTCAACCGGCTGATCGAGCGGGTGCGCGAGCGCGAGATCGAGGTCGAGCTCACCGACGCGGCGCGGACGCTGCTCGGGAACCTCGGCTACGACCCGACCTACGGTGCCCGACCGCTCAAGCGGGTGATCCAGAAGCGGCTGGTCGATCCACTCGCGCTGGCGATCCTCGAGGGACGGTTCGCGCCCGGGGACACGGTCAGGGTCGACGCGGCCGACGGAGAGATTGTGCTCGAGCGCGCGGAGGCCAAGGCCGCCGTCTAGGACGACCGGGAACGCCGCCCTGTCTAGCTGACCGGGCGGGCGCCGTCGTCGACCAGGAACAGGCGCCACTCGCCCGGCACGCCGCGCAGGGCCTCGGTTCCGCGGAAGCTGAACGCGATGTTCGAGCCGACGACGAGGTCGCGGACGGTGCCGGAGACGAGCACCTGGCTGGGCTCGGCCAAATCGGCGATCCGGGCGCCGATGTGGACCGTGACGCCGGCCAGGTCGTCCCCGGCGAGCTCGCACTCGCCGGTGTGGAGTCCGGCACGCAGATCGACGTCGAGGCCGCGCGCGGCCTCCACCACGGAGAGCGCGCAGCGGATTGCCCTCGCCGGCCCGTCGAAGGCGGCGAACACGCCGTCGCCGGTGCTGCGGATCGTGCGCCCGCGGTAGACGGCAATCTGCTCGTGGACGACGCGGTCGTGGCTGGTGATCAGGTCGTGCCAGCGCCGGTCGCCGAGGCGGGCCGCGTGTTCCGTGGAGCGCACGATGTCGGTGAACATGACCGTCGCCAGCACCCGGTCCGGGTCGCGGAAGCCGCGCGCTCCGGTGACGAACTCCTCAATCTCGTCGAGCAGCGCGTCCGCGTCGCCGACGAAGTAGATGTGGTCGTCGCCGGGCAGCTCGACGTACCGCGCCCCCGGTATGTGCTCGGCCAGGTATCGGGCGTTGGCGACATCGATCAGACGGTCACCGCGGCGGTGCATGATCAGCGTCGGCATCTGGATCGCCGACAGCACCGCGCGCACGTCCAGCGCGTTGATCGTCTGCATGATCGGCCGCACCATGCCGGGCCGGACCGAATGGCGCTCGAAGCGGCCCCACCATTGGCGGAAGCGCTCGTCGCCGGCCAGGCTCGGCGCGAGCACGCGCAGCGAGGCGCCTGATCCCCAGCCCTCGATCCACCGCTCGCCGTAGGCGGCTGCGATCTGGGGCGAGCGCCCGACCGGATAGTCGTCGGACTCAAGCCAGCGAGCGCACGCGCCATAGAGGACCAGGCTCACGCAGCGCTCCGGATAGGTGGCGGCGAAGGTCGTGGCGATGAACGCCCCCTCCGACGCTCCGAGCAAGACCGCCCGCTCGGACCCGACGGCATCCATGACGGCGATCACGTCGTCCATCCGCTCCTCGAGCGTCTGCGTGTCCGGAACCGGGTCGGACAGGCCGGTGCCGCGCTTGTCGAAGATGATCAGCCGGCTGAAGGAGGCGATCCGGCGCAGGAAGTAGGAAGCGTCCGGGTTCTCCCAGTATTGCTCGATGTTCGAGAGCCACTGCGGGACGAGGACCACGTCGATGTCGCCGTCGCCCACGACCTGGTAGGCGATGCTCAGATCGCCCGCCTTGGCGAACTTGGTCTCCGGAACTGACACCAGCCTGGCTCCTGCGATGCGGAGCCTACAGCCCGGCAGACCGGGAGGTCGACGCTGGCCGGGGGCCGGCTCAGCGGACCGCCACCTTGATCCGCTGCACCGGGCCGCGCGGATGGCGCGAGTACCGCGAGCGAGTGTCGATCTGAAACGTCCACGTGCCGCGAGACGGCGAGAACGGGAACACCTTCCGGTCCGATGTGCGCAGGTAGCCACACTGACCGCCCGTCCGCCCGACCGCCACGGTCTTGCGAGCGCGCCCGCGCGGCGCCACGTAGTGAACGTAGACCCTGACGCGCTTGCCGCTCACCGAGAAGCCCCAGACCTCGATCGGCGCCTTCAGCGACGTACCGCTGCCCGACGTGGCCAGGAACCGGGCGCCGGCCGGCCTGGTGAGCGTGAAGCGCGCGGACGCGGTGCTCGTACCGTCGCTCGCCTGCACGGTGTCGACGGCCTGCGCGTAGCCGGCCGGGAGCCCGCCGGGGAGGATCGGGGGCGGCGACAGGGTCCCGTCCGCGGCCGTCGTGTCCTGTCCGAAGTAGACGCCGTCGACGCTCAGCACGTACGTCCGGGAGGGCGCAAACCCGCTCCCGTGTAGACGGACGGGCTGCTTGATGAGGTAGCAGCCGTGGGCGGCGGAAAGCGTGGGCCCGGCCGCGCCGAGCGCCGGCACCGGCCCGCACACGACAGCCCCGGCGCCCAGCGCCAGTGCAGATGCGAGTCGCCATGGTGAGGGGCGCAGGACCGACACGGCCGGCCATGGTACAAGTGCGCATTCACCGCGTGCGCAACTACTTCCGAACAGGAGGCCGATCGTGCCGACGTATCTCATGCTTTCAACGCTCACGCCCGAGGGCGTCCAGACGGTCAAGAACAATCCCTCGCGGATCCGCGAGGTCAACCGCGAGGTGGAGCAGTTGGGCGCGACCGTCAAGGCGCAGTGGGCGACGCTCGGACGGTTCGACTTCGTCAACGTGATCGAGGCGCCAGACGAGAAGACGATCGCCCGTGTGTCGCTCGAGCTCGGATCGCGAGGGACGGCCCGCTACGAGACGCTGAGCGCGATCCCGATCGACGATTTCATTGGCTCGATTTGAGTCGCGGCGGGTCCTCGTGGTCGGTTCGGGCGCCCGCGAGCACGCGATCGTCCAGGCGCTGCTGCGCTCGCCGCGGCGACCGGAGGTGCTGTGCGCGCCCGGCAACGCCGGCATCGCCGCCGAGGTTGAGGTGCTCGACGCCGGCGCCGAGGATCTCGACGCCATCGTCGCAGCCGCTCGCAGCAGCGCGGCCGACCTGGTCGTCGTCGGCCCCGAGGCTCCGCTCGTGGCCGGGCTCGCCGAGCGCCTGGCCGACGCCGGGGTTCGCTGCTTCGGGCCCGGGATGGCAGCGGCGAGGCTGGAGGGCTCGAAGGCGTTCTGCAAGGAGGTCATGGCGGCCGCCGGGGTGCCGACCGCGGCCTACGAGGTGGTGAGTGATCCCGAGTCAGGCCTGAGGGCGGTCGACCGCTATCCGGTCGTGATCAAGGCTGACGGCCTAGCCGCGGGCAAGGGCGTGATCATTGCCCGGGACGAGCGCGAGGCGCGCGAAGCGCTCGAGGCGCTGTTGGTCGAGCGCCGCTTCGGAACCGAGCGGGTCGTCGTGGAGGAGCACCTCGCCGGAGAGGAGCTGTCCCTGCTGGCGCTGTGCGACGGGCAGAACGCCGTGCCGCTCGCCTCGGCCCAGGACTTCAAGCGCATCTTCGACGGCGATGAGGGGCCGAACACGGGTGGGATGGGCTCGTACTCGCCCGTCGCGGCCATCGACTCCGCCAGGGCGAGGGAGATCTCGGCTGCAGTTCATCAGCCGGTGCTGGACGAGCTCGCGCGGCGCGGCTCCCCGTTCCAGGGCATGCTCTACGCCGGCCTGATGATGACGGCCGAGGGCCCGAAGGTTCTGGAATTCAACGTCCGCTTCGGCGATCCCGAGACCCAGGCCATCCTCCCGCGCCTGCAGACCGACCTGCTGACGTTGATCGAAGCCGCGATCGAACCCGGCGGGCTGGCCGGCATGAGTGAGCTTGGGTGGTCCGCCGACAGCGCGGTGACCGTCGTGCTGGCCAGTGCGGGCTATCCGGCGTCGTCATCGAGCGGAGACGTGATCGCCGGTCTGGACCGAGTACCGGCGAACGTGTTCGTGACCCATGCCGGCACCGCGCGGACCGAGTCCGGAGAGGTCGTGACCGCTGGCGGACGGGTGCTCAGCGTCACCGGTCTCGGGGCTGATCTGGCGGGCGCCCGCGCCGCCGCATATGCTGCCGCCGACATGATCGAGTTCCCTGGCAAGCAGCTCAGGCGCGACATCGCGATGCGGGCTGCGGCATGACCGAGCTGCCGCCGGAGACCGTCGCCGAGCCGGCCCAGGAGTTCGAGGCACTCGACGTCGCGGCCCCGCGGGTCGGGATCGTGATGGGCTCGAAGAGCGACATGCCGACGATGGAGGCGGCCGAGAAGGAGCTGACCGAGCGCGGCATCGACTGCGAGGTGCGGGTCATGTCGGCCCATCGCGAGCCTGACAAGGTCGCCGACTACGCGCGCAACGCGCACATGCGGGGACTGCGCGTGATCATCGCCGGGGCGGGGCTGTCGGCCGCTCTCCCGGGGGTGGTCGCCGCGCACACCGACCTGCCCGTGATCGGTGTGCCGCTGACGAGCCGCACCTCGGTGGCCGGCGGCCTCGACGCGCTGCTCTCGATCTCCCAGATGCCGCCGGGGGTTCCCGTCGCGTGCGTCGGGGTCGACAACGCTCGCAACGCGGCCGTGCTCGCCGCGCGGATCCTCGCGGCGTAGGCCGCGAAGCGCGCTAGCCTTTCCCCGAGCGATCGATGCCCGACTCCATCGTTCACGTCTCCTCGATCGCCGGCAGCCCGTTGCTTGATTCCGCCGGAGAACGTCTCGGACGGATAGACGATGTGGTTGCTCGGCTCGACCTTGCTGATCCGCTGCCTCCCGTCATCGGTCTGCTGGCGCGCATCGGGGGTCGTGAGATGTTCGTCCCGATCGACCGCGTCTCCCAGCTTGGCCCCGACGCGGCCCGCACCTCGACGACGAAGCTGAACCTCGCGCAGTTCGAACGCCGGCCCGGCGAGGTGCTACTCCGCTCCGATGTCCTCGACCGCAGCCTGATCAACGTCGACACCGCCCGCCTGGTCAAGGCGCGAGAGGTCGAAATCGTGTGCGAGGACGACGTCTGGCGGGTGGCGGGAATCGACCCGAGCCTCCGTCCCCGGCTGTGGCGCTTCCTTCCCCGCCGGTTCCGCGCGCACGACACCGACCACCGGCAGTTCGTGGCCTGGCCCGAGATGGAGCCGTTTGTCGGCCACGTACCGACCTCCCGTCTGAAGCTCGCCTCGCGCCGGCTCGCACGACTGCATCCGGCCCAGATCGCCGACCTTGTCGAGGCTGCCTCGCACGAGGAGGGGGAGGAGATTCTCGAGGCGGTCGGGCACGACAAGGAGCTCGAGGCGGACGTGTTCGAGGAGCTCGACGACGAGCACCAGGTCGAGTTTCTGCGCGAGCGCGCCGACGAGGAGGTGGCGGCGGTGCTCTCGCGGATGGCGTCCGACGACGCCGCCGACCTGCTGCTCGAGATCGAGCAGGACCGGCGGCTGCCGGTGCTCAACCTGCTGCCGGCGGCCAAGCAGCGCAAGATCAAGGGACTCCTCGGATACAACCCCTCGACCGCCGGCGGCATCATGAACCCCGACTTCGTTTCGATCGGCGTCGCGGCCGCGGTCGCGGATGCGCTCGTTCGGGTCCGCGCCAGCGATCTCGAGCCGCGGGCGCTGACGATCATCTGCGTGATCGAGGAGAACGGGACGTTCGCCGGAGCGCTGTCGTTGCCCGAGCTCGTGCGCGCGGATCCGGGACGTCGCCTCTCGAGCCTGATGGACGCGCCGACGCCAACCGTCCAGGCCGAGGCCGACGTGCCCGAGGTGGCGCGGCTGATGACCGACTACAACTTGATCGCGCTGCCGGTGCTCGATGGTGAGGGCCACGCGATGGGGATCATCGCCGTCGATGACGTGCTCGAGCTGCTCCTGCCCGAGGAGTGGCGCCGTCGCGCCGGCGTCGCCAAGGGGTGAATTGCCCTGGACCGAGGGCGCGCACCGCTGATACGCTGAAATACACCGCCAGCCCGGCGGTTACAAGGTTTTCACACGATGAGTGGCCCCGAGACATATCAGGACAGCGAGCTTCCGCGAAGTAGGCACTCCGCGGCCGGTTTGCCGAGGGCCCACTCACGCGCTGACTAGCGCCTGAGGCGACCTCCAAGCCCGCCGCGGCTGCCCGCGGGTAGGAAAGGAGGTCGAGAGATGGCGCGCAACACCTCCCCACCGGCCACGCCGGCGCGGTCGCATGGGCACGCCTCGGGCGACCCCGCCTCCCACGGCGAGATCAAGGGCGCGTTCGGAACGATTCGCCACCACGAGGAGGCCCATCGCGGCCTGCGCTCGCGCGTCCTCGCCCTGCTCGCGATCATCGGCCCCGGCCTGATCGTGATGATCGGCGACAACGACGCCGGCGGCGTCACGACGTACGCTCAGGCGGGGCAGAACTACGGGACCAGCCTGCTCTGGGTGCTCCTGCTCCTGGTGCCGGTGCTGATCGTCAACCAGGAGATGGTCGTGCGGCTCGGCGCGGTCACCGGCGTCGGTCACGCGCGGCTGATCATCGAGCGCTTCGGGCGCGGCTGGGGCTGGTTCGAGGGCGGCTACCTGCTGCTCATGAACTTCATGATCATCATGACCGAGTTCATCGGCGTCCGACTCGCGCTGGGCTACTTCGGCGTCTCGGATTTCGTGTCGGTCCCGGTGGCCTGCGTGGGACTGATCGCGATCACGGCCAGCGGCAGCTTCCGCTTCTGGGAGCGCTCGATGTTCCTGTTCATCTTCGCCAACGTGCTCGTGATCCCGCTGTTCTTCATGGCCCGTCCGCAGGGGGGAGCGATCGGCCAGCACCTGTTCGCCCCCGGCATTTACGGCGGCGCCACGTCGACGTCGGTCCTGTTGATCATCGCGATGGTCGGGACCACGCTCGCGCCATGGCAGCTGTTCTTCCAGCAGTCGAATATCGTCGACAAGCGGATCACCCCTCGCTGGATCAACTATGAGCGGATCGACACGTTCGTCGGCGCCGTCATCGTGGTCGCCGGGGCTGGGGCGCTGATCTGCGCCACGGCGTTCGCATTTCAAGGCACGCCGTACTTCGGCTCGTTCACCAACGCGGGCGGAGTAGCGTCGGGGCTGAAGCACACGATCGGTCCGACTGCCGGGGCGTTCTTCGCCATTGTGCTGCTCAACGCCTCGCTGATCGGGGCCGGGGCGGTCACGCTCTCCACCAGCTACGTCGTCGGTGACGTGTTCGGGACCAGGGGCTCGCTGCACCGCAGCTTCTCCGAGGCCAAGGGCTTCTATTCGGTGTTCATCGTGCTGATCGTCGCAGCGGCGGCGATCGTGCTGATCCCCGGCGCGCCGCTGGGCGTGATCAACGAGTCGGTCCAGGCCCTGTGCGGAATCCTGCTGCCGATGACGACGATGTTCCTGCTCATGCTCTGCAACGACCGTGCGGTCCTCGGGCCGTGGGTCAACCCGTCGTGGCTGCGCGCCCTCGCCACCGTCATCGTGGGAGTGCTCGTGCTCCTGTCGGTGATCCTCACGATGAGCACGATCTTCCCCCACATCAATGTCACCACGCTCGCGCTCGCCGGTGCGGCCGTGCTCGCCGTCGTGCTCGCCGTCCTGGGGCTCGCCGCACTCCGTTCGCGCCGCGGGGCCGAGCTCGTAACCGTGATCGAGCACGGTGCGGGTGTTCCCAAGGAGCAGTGGACGATGCCTCCCCTGGCCCTGCTCTCGCGTCCGCACTTCTCGACCGGCCGCCGACTCGGCATGTCCGTCCTCGGCGTCTACATGGTGATCGCGCTGGCGATGCTGATCGTCAAGTCCGTGCAGCTCGCGGGCGGCTGAGCCTCGGCCCGCGCCGGAACCGGCCGGCGCGCCCTCGACCGAACTGCGTCAAATGCCCCGCGCCGCCGCTACGCTCCCGCCGGGTGCGGAGGCCTTACCTCATCGCTTTGCTCGCGGCTTGCACGGCGCTGATTGCGCTGGGGGTGCCCGCCGCTGCGTTCGCGGGCACGTACACGTGGAAGCTTCCCGCCGACTTCACCACCGCCTCGCCGGGCTCCAATCCTGACCACGACAGCTACGGCGGGACACCCTGGAGCTATCGCGAGGGCGGCACTCTTCTAGACAAGTTCAAGCCCAACACGCTTGGCGGCCTGGCCGGATGGAGCGCATCGAACGGTTCATCGTTCGTCGGGGCCAATCCCGGAACGATCGCGGTCGTGAACGGCGGCGACACGTTCTCGCCTGGAAAGATGGCCCTGGTTCCGTCGTCCGGAGCGGTAGCGGTCGAGTGGCAGGCGCCGGCCGCCGGCACGTTCCGGGTGTCGGGCACGATCAGCGCTGCCGATTCGAGCTCCCTTTGCGCACCCATCAGCTGGAGCTTTAAACGCAATGGCAACCCTCAGGCGAGCTCCGGTACGTCGTTCTCAAAGACCCTCTCGCTGGTCGCCGGAGACAAGCTCGATCTGACAGCGAGCCCCAACGTCCTCAACCTTCTGTCACCGGCCTGTAACGCCGCGAACGCGACCCTCACGATCCGGCTCGCGAGCACAGCACCGAGGCCTACGCTCACCAGTCCCGCCAACGGAGCCCTGATCCGGGCGGGCCAGCCGCTGTTCTCGGGTAACGCCGGCATCGGCTTTGGCTCGTCGAGTCGGGTGACCGTGCGCGTGTATCCAGGGACGACGGCGAGCGGAGTGCCGGTGCAGACGGAAACCACCACCCGCGCCTCCGGCGGCGGCTACTCGGTCGCGCCGGGGTCCTCGCTGCCGGACGGGCGGTACACGGCGGTCACCGAACAAGATGATCTCGCGAGCCCGCCCGACGTCGGCATCAGCAAGCCGCACACGTTCAGGATCAAGGTTCACCCGCCGGCCGTGACGCTCGTCGAGCCGGCTCAGGGAGCTGTGGTGAGGGGACAGGCGCCGTTCTTCTCCGGCACAGCCGGGGATGCGCTTGGCGACTCGAGCCAGATCACCGTGCTGCTGTACGCGGGAAGTGCGGACACGGGCACGCCGCTGGGCAAGGTCCGCATCAACCGTCTCGGCGACAAGTGGTCGGGCACGTGGCCGCAGCCGCTCAAGCTCGGCACGTACACGGCCCGGGCCGAGCAGAGCGACGACGCCGGGCACACGGCGATCACTCCGCCCCATACCTTCCGGATCGTGAGCGGGCCGAATCCGATCGGTCGCTCGGCGACGCTCTCACGCAAGGGCCATCCGAGCGCGCGGGTCTCGGTCGGCTGCCCTGCGCTCGCCGGCGCGACGTGCAGCGGCGACGTGCTCGTGCTCACCTCCGGCAACTATCAGCCGGTCAGGAGCGGGCCCTCGGGCCAGCTCCGGGTCATGTTCGCCCACGTCAACATCCGGGGTGGGAGATCGCTCACCATCACGCGCGGGGTCAGCGTCGAAGTGGCCCGTCTGCTCCGCCGCTCGGCGCCCCTCAAGGTCACCGTCACGGCCTCGCTGAGCGTGGGCGGCGAAGCTCCGATGACCTACTCGGCCGTCCGCACGCTGCGACTCGGCTCATAATCGAGGCGTGATCGCGCGCTACACCCGGCCCGAAATGGCCCGGATCTGGTCTGACCATGACCACTTCGACGCGATGCGCGAGGTGGAGGTCGCCGCCTGCGAGGAGATGGATGGGCCGACCGGCGACGAGCTCGAGGCGATCCGTGGCGCCACCTTCACCGTGGAGGCGATCTCCGAGCGCGAGAAGGTCACCGACCACGACACGGCCGCCTTCGTCGACGTGCTCGCCGCCTCGGCGGGGCCGGCGGGACGCTGGATCCATTACGGCATCACCTCGAGCGACGTCCTCGACACCGGTCTCGCCCTTCAGATCACCCGCGCGGGAGAGTTGATCCTGCCCGACGCCCGGCGCCTGGTGGCCGAGCTCGCCGCACGAGCGCGCGACCATGTGAACACGCTGTGCGTCGGTCGCACCCACGGCATCCACGCCGAGCCGACGACGTTCGGGGTCAAGCTGGCCGGATTCGCCTTCGAGGCAGACCGAAACGCGCGACGTCTCGAGCGCGCGTTCGCGCAGGCCTCCGTCGGCGCGATCTCGGGCGCCGTCGGCACATACTCGGCCACCTCACCCGACTTCGAGGCGCGGGTCCTGGGGCGGCTCGGGCTCGAGCCCGAGCCGGTGTCCACTCAGGTCGTGGCCCGCGACCGCCACGCCGAGCTTCTCCAGGCGATCTCGCTCGCCGGGGCCGGCCTCGAGCGGTTCGCCACCGAGCTGCGCCATCTCGCTCGCACCGAGGTCGGCGAGGTCCAGGAGCCGTTCGGCGCCGGGCAGAAGGGCTCGAGCGCGATGCCGCACAAGCGCAACCCGATCAAGGCCGAGCAGGTGGCCGGGCTCGCACGCGTGCTCCGTGGCAACGCGTCGGCCGCGGTCGAGGACGTCGCCCTGTGGCACGAGCGGGACATCTCACACTCCTCGGTCGAGCGGATCATCCTGCCCGACTCGACCAGCCTGATCGATCACATGCAGCGGCGCGTGCTCGCGCTTGTTACGGGGATGGTCGTCAACGAGGAGCGGATGCGCGAGAACCTCGAGCTCACACATGGCGGTTTGTTCTCCCAGCGTGTTCTGCTCGTGCTGGTGTCCGAGCTCGGCCTCTCGCGCGACGACGCGTACCGCGTCGTGCAGCGCCTGGCGCAGCAGGCGATCGACGAGCGCCGACCGCTGCGGGAGCTGCTCGCCGCCGACCCGGCCGGCGCCCGGCTGAGCGATCTCGACGCGATCTTCGACTATGCCCCGTTCGTCCGCCACGCCGAGGAGATAGTCGGGCGGCTGGACGCGATCTCGTAAAAGATTGAGGTCCTGGCCTGCCGGGACCGCTGGTAGCATCGAATCAGTGACCGCCCTCGCAGACCTGCCCCTCGTTGCCTCGGGCAAGGTCCGCGAGATCTACGACCTCGGCGACACGTTGCTGCTCGTCGCCTCGGATCGGATCTCGACCTACGACGTCGTGCATCCGACGCCGATCCCCGACAAGGGGAGCGTGCTCACCGGACTGTCCGTGTTCTGGTTCGAGCAGGTGATCGGCGACATCGTGCCCAACCACCTGCTGTCGGCCACCGACGGCGTTCCGGACGAGGTCAGGGGCCGGGGGATGGTCGTGCGCAAGCTCCGGATGCTCCCGGTTGAGTGCGTGGTGCGGGGCTACATCACCGGCTCCGGCTGGAAGGACTACCAGCGCACCGGGGCGGTCTCGGGCATCGAGCTGCCAGCAGGTCTCGAGGAGTCCCAGCAGCTGCCTGAGCCGATCTTCACCCCGAGCACCAAGGCCGACGTCGGCCACGACGAGGCGATCGACTTCGAGGGCGCCGTCGGGCTGGTCGGCGACCGCGAACTGACCAGTCGGCTGCGTGAGGTCTCGATCGCGATCTACCAGCGGGCCGCCGACCACGCGCGCGAGCGGGGCATCATCCTCGCCGATACGAAGTTCGAGTTCGGGCTCGATGCAAACGGCGAGCTGACACTCGGCGACGAGGTCTGCACGCCGGACTCGTCGCGCTTCTGGCCGGCGGACGAGTACGAGGTCGGACACGGCCAGCCAAGCTTCGACAAGCAGTTCGTCCGCGACTGGGCCTCATCGACGGGCTGGGATCGCACCCCGCCCGCGCCACCAATCCCCGATGACGTCGCGGCCAAGACGCGGGAGAAGTACGTGGAGGCGTACGAGCGGATCACGGGCGCTCCGTTCGCCGAGTGGGTGCGCAGGACCGGCGGCCGATGAGGGCCCGGGTCCTGGTGAGGCCCAAGGAGGGGATCCTCGACCCTCAGGGCCAGGCGGTCGAGCGAGCACTGCCGGCCCTCGGCTTCAGCGGTGTTTGCAACGTGCACGTGGGCCGTCTGATCGAGCTCGACGTTGAGGATCCCGCGCGGCTGCCCGAGATGTGCGAGCGGCTGCTCTCGAACCCGCTGATCGAGGACTACGAGATCGTGGAGTCCGGGTAGTGAAGTTCGGCGTCGTCCGCTTTCCCGGCACCTGCGACGACATCGACGCACTCGAGGCGGCGCGGCGGGTCGGCGAAGCGACGCTGCTCTGGCACGCCGACCGTGACCTCCACGGCGTCGACGCGGTGATCGTGCCCGGCGGGTTCTCCTATGGCGACTACCTCCGCGCCGGAGCGATTGCGCGGTTCGCGCCGGTGATGGAGTTGGTGGCCGAGTTCGCGCGCGAGGGCGGCCTCGTCCTCGGCATCTGCAACGGCTTCCAGGTTCTGTGTGAGGCTCACCTGCTTCCAGGCGCGCTGCTGCCCAACACCTCGCTCAAGTTCATCTTCCGCCAGGTCGAACTCGATGTCGTGGAGGCCGACACAGCGTTCACGCGCGCGTGCGCACCGGCCGCCCGGCTCTCGATCCCGGTCAAGCACACGACGGGCCGCTTCTACGCCCCGGACGAGGAGCTCGACCGTCTCGATGCGAGCGGTCAGGTCCTGCTGCGCTACGCCGAGGGCCAGAACCCGAACGGCTCGCTGCGCGACATCGCCGGCGTGCGCAACGAGCGCGGGAACGTGTTCGGCCTGATGCCCCATCCCGAGCACGCCGTCGATCGGCTGACCGGCTCCAGCGACGGGCTGAAGATCTTCGAGTCGATGCGAGCGCATGTCGCCGACGGCGTCCTCGTCAGCTAACGGCGGCCGGATGCCGCCGGACACCATCGAGACGCGGGGCCGGAGGCCCCGCGGAGCACACCGTGAGCTGGGTCTCACCGACCACGAGTACGAGCTGATCGTCGCCGCGCTCGGCCGCGACCCCGGCGACGTGGAGCTGGCGATGCTGTCGCTGATGTGGTCCGAGCACTGCGCCTACAAGCACTCGCGCAAGCTGCTGCGCCGCCTGCCCACCGACGGCCCGCACCTGCTGATGGGCCCGGGCGAGAACGCGGGCGCGGTCGACGTCGGTGACGGGCTGGCGATCGCGTTCAAGGTCGAGTCCCACAACCATCCGAGCGCGGTCGAGCCCTTCCAGGGCGCGGCCACCGGTGTGGGAGGGATCCTCCGCGACGTGTTCGCCGTCGGCGCCCGGCCGATTGCGGTCCTCGACTCGCTGCGCTTCGGCGAGCCCGAGACCTCGCAGCGCTCTCGCTACCTGCTCGATCGCGCGGTGGCCGGGATTGGGCACTACGGCAACTCGATCGGCGTGCCCACCGTCGGGGGCGAGATCTACTTCGAGCAGAGCTACGAGCAGAACTGCCTGATCAATGCGATGTGCCTCGGCATCGCCCCCCACGCGCGGCTCACGCGCAGCGCCGCCGCCGGGCCGGGCAACGTGCTCGTGCTGCTCGGGGCGCTGACCGGGCGGGACGGCATCGGCGGTGCGTCCGTACTCGCGAGCGCCGAACTCGGGGAGGGCGACGAGGCCAAGCGCCCGTCCGTCCAGATCGGCGACCCGTTCGCGGAGAAGAAGCTGATGGAGTGCTGCCTCGAGCTGCTCGACCGTGAGCTGCTCGTCTCCCTCCAGGATCTCGGCGCCGCCGGCCTGACCTCGAGCGCCGCCGAGATGGCGAGCAAAGGCGAGGTCGGCCTGGACATCGACGTCTCGACGGTCCCGCTGCGCGAGGAGGGCCTCGAGCCGTTCGAGATCATGATCTCCGAGTCCCAGGAGCGGATGCTATGTGTGGTCGCGCCCGAGCGGGTCGGGGCCGTGATCGAGGTGTGCGAGAAATGGGAGACGCTGGCCACGCCGATCGGGTCGGTGACCGACACCGGCCGCCTGCGTGTCCTCGACGCGGGCACGCCGGTGGCCGATCTGCCCGTCCCGGTGCTCGTCGACGACTGTCCGCTCTACGACCTCGAGCCCGCCGCCCCTGACCAGCCGCTCTACGGCGCCCCGGTCGCGGTGCTGGGTGGGGAGGAGTCGCCGGGGGAGACCCTGCTGGCCCTGCTCGCCTCGGGCAACATCGCCTCGCGCAGGCCCGTGTTCGAGCAGTACGACCCGGTCGTCCAGTCCCGGACGATCCGCCGCCCGGAGGAGGCCGACGCAGCCGTCCTGACCCTTCCCGGGGGCGGCGCGATCGCGGTCTCGATCGACGGCAACGGCCGGCGCGTGGCGTGCGATCCCCGGGTTGGGGCGGCCGAGGCGGTCTACGAGTGCTCGGCCAATCTCGCCTGTGTCGGCGCCGAGCCGCTCGGCCTGACCAACTGCCTGAACTTCGGCAACCCGGAGAAGCCGCACGTGGCCTGGCAGCTGACCGAGGGCGTTGACGGGCTGGCCGAGGCGTGCGAGGCGCTCGGCGTTCCCGTGGTCGGCGGCAACGTCTCGCTCTACAACGAGGCGCCGAGCGGCCCGATCTTCCCGACACCGGTCGTCGGCATGGTCGGAAGCCTCCCCGACGCGCAGCGAGCGGGCCGGCTCGGGTTTCGCGCCGACGGCGACGCGATCGCGCTGGTCGGCGAGTTCAACCCCTCGCTCACCGGCTCCGAGCTGTCCAAGCTTCGTGGTGAGGCCCCGGTGGGCCCGCTCCCGGCGGTAGACCGGGCGAACCTCCGGGCCACGCACGACCGCGTGCGCGAGCTCGTCCGATCGGGCGCGGCGCACAGCGTTCACGATGTCGCCGAGGGTGGCCTTGCGGTCGCGCTCGCCGAGTGCTGCATCGCCGGCGGGCTCGGCGCCACGGTGCAGGTCGAGGACGGCCTCGAGCTGCTGTTCGGCGAGGCGCCCGGGCGCGCGTTCGTGGTCTCCGGGCCCGAGGAGGCCCTCGCGGGCCTACCCGTGATCGGTCGAGTCGGCGGTCTCGAGCTCGAGGTCGCCGGTCAGCTGAAGCTCGCAGTTTCCGCGCTGCGCGATGCTCGGGCCGGCGGACTCGCCGAGTGGGTCTAGGGCCGCTGCTAGCCTCCATTGGAGGCTTCGCATGCCTCCTGTGAACGATCATCGCGACGGGCCACGCGACGAGTGCGGAGTGTTCGGGATCTACGCGCCCGAGCACGACGTTGCCAGGCTCTCGTATTTCGCGCTCTTTGCGCTTCAGCACCGTGGGCAGGAGTCTGCGGGGATCGCCACTGCCCAGCGCGGGGGGAGCATCATGGCCATTCGCGACCAGGGCCTGGTCGCCCAGGTGTTTGACGAGCACAAGCTCCGCTCGCTCGTCGGGGACATCGCCATCGGTCACGTTCGGTATTCGACCACCGGCTCTTCGGAATGGGAGAACGCCCAGCCGATCGTGCGCGACGACCACCGTACGCTGGCGCTCGCGCACAACGGGAACCTGATCAACGCGGTCGAGCTCCACGCCGAGCTGCGTGGGCGCGACGTGCCGTTCCGGTCGACGTCGGACTCGGAGATCATCGCCGCGCTACTGGCCACGCATCCAGCCGCGCGGATCGAGGACGCGGTGGCGGACGTGCTGCCTCGGCTGAAGGGAGCTTTTTCCACCGTGGTCATGACCGAGGACGCGGTCGTCGCGTTTCGCGACCCGCACGGGCTGCGGCCGCTGGCACTCGGGATGATCGAGGACCACGGCGACGCCTTTTACTGCGTGGCCAGCGAGTCGTGCGCGTTCGACCTGATCGGAGCGAAGTACCTGCGCGAGGTGCAGCCGGGCGAGGTCGTGACGTTGACCGAGCGCGGGATCAAGTCGAAGATCGCCGCCGAGTCGGATCGCCACGCGTTCTGCGTGTTCGAGTACATCTACTTCGCCCGACCGGACTCGCGGATGGGCGGGACGGTGCTCCAGGTTGCCCGTGCGAGGATGGGCGAGATCCTGTGGCGCGAGGCGCCGGTGGAGGCCGACCTCGTCATTCCGGTCCCGGACTCGGGCAACGCTGCCGCGCGGGGCCTGGCGCGCGCGTCCGGCCTCCCGCAGGACGACGGCTTCATCAAGAACCGCTACGTCGCGAGGACCTTCATCCAGCCCGGACAGGAGCTGCGGCGCCACGGCCTGCGACTGAAGTTCAATCCGCTGCCGGCGGTTGTCGGCGGCAAGCGCCTGGTCGTGGTCGACGACTCGATCGTGCGGGGGAACACGACGCGGCAGATCGTGCAGATGCTGCGCGAGGCGGGCGCGGCCGAGATCCACCTGCGCATCTCGGCTCCGCCGATCAAGCACCCGTGCCACTACGGCATCGACATGTCCACGCGCGAGGAGATGATCGCCCACAACCGCACGGACGAGGAGATCGCGATCGAGCTCGGCGCGGACTCGCTCCACTACCTCTCGCTCGGAGGGGTCTACGAGGCGGTCGGCGTCTCGCGCGACACGCACTGCGACGCGTGCTTCAGCGGCGAATACCCTTTGGCCGGGACCGAGCAAGCGAACGGCAAGTACGCGCTCGAGTCCGAGCTGCCGCTCGTTCGCGCCTGAGCCACACCTGGTCCGCGTCGCGGGGGTGTGGGTTTGGTGACGTCTCGGACGATGGCCGGGCGTGCGCCGACCTTCGTCGTGTCGTGACGTAGACGCCGAGCACGACCACATAAACGGATATGAATCCGGCAAAGATCAACGCGCTGCCCCCGACATGCATCTGAGCCCCCTTCGTTCCCGTTCGCCCCGACGGATCTGATCACCCGCCTTGCGCGAGTGTGGCAGCGCGGATGTCTAGCTTGGGTGAAGTTTGTCACCCGCGCGCGGGGCGGGCGGGGCGCCTCGGGGCGCGGCGCCGCGGTCGCTTACCGCGTTCCGCGCGCGAAGTCGATCGACGCGCGCTCGTCGTGCGCGAGCGAGCTCTTGCGCGCCGCGCCCGGGGCGTCGTCGTAGGGATTCCGGTACGGGTGCTGGTTGATCGCGCTGCCCCGGCGCGTGTACGTCGAGAAGGTGAACGCCACGAAGTAGAGGACCACGAAGCCAACGAAGATGAATGTGCCCCCGGCAAGGTGCATGTCTGCCTCCATTCGTCCTGGCCAACCGGCCGACGGAGCCGATCGTCCGTCTTCGGATCAGTGTCCCGCGCGCCGCGTCCGCCGTTTGTGAACCTGAGCACACAGGAGCGGCATGAGTAACCTCGACAACTCGGATCTAGCGGAGCGGGGATGGCGGTCTGGGCCTGCTGGGCAGACTTAATCGTCCCTGCTCGCGCTCGCGATGCCTTGTTTCCGAGGTTATGCCCGCTCGCCGCGCGCTCCCCGCCCTCGGGAAACGTCACTCTCGGCGCGGCAGCGCCTGCGAGTGTGACGATGACCCCCACCATCGGGGCCCAACGTCACTCTCGGCTCCGGGCGCGAACCGAGAGGGACGTTATCCGGGGGCCGGCGGGGAGCCCGGGGGCCGGCTCGCCACCGAGTCGCGCGCCCGTCGCCAACCCGAGCCAACCCGATACGCGCTACGGGAATGTGTGGCCAGGGTCTGACCCAACCCACCATCTCCACTCAAAATCGACCGCTGACGCGGCCACCCGGTGACGGCCGATGCCGGCGCTATCGTCGCCCGCCCATGGATGCTCGCGAGTCGCTGCGCGCGATCTTCGGATTCGGCGCCTTCCGCCCCGGCCAGGAGGCCGCGGTCGGCGCCGCGCTGGCGGATCGCGACTGCCTGGTCGTGATGCCCACCGGCTCGGGCAAGTCGCTGTGCTACCAGCTACCGGCGCTGATGCGCGACGACCTGACGATCGTCGTCTCGCCGCTGGTCTCGTTGATGCAGGACCAGGTTCGCTCGCTGGCGGACGTGGCCCCGGGCTCGGTCGGTCTGATCAACGCGCAGCGCGGCTGGGCGGACAACGCCGAGACGATCGCCCGCGCCGGCCGGGGCGAGCTTCGCCTCCTGTATGTCGCCCCGGAGCGGTTCGGCTCCCCGGGCTTCGAGGCCACCCTGCGCGAGGCGAAGATCGGTCTGTTCGTCGTCGATGAGGCCCACTGCGTCTCGCAATGGGGACACGACTTCCGCCCGGACTACTTCTCGCTCGCCGACGCCGCGCGCCGGCTGGGCGCCTGCGCGACGATCGCCCTGACCGCGACCGCGACGCCGAAGGTGGCCGACGACATCTGCCGGCGGCTGGCACTCCGCGACCCGGCCCGCATCACCACCGGGTTCGACCGGCCGAACCTGAGCTTCGCCGTGGTTCCGTGCGCCTCGGCGATCGACAAGCAGCGGCGCATCGCCGCCGCGCTCGCCGCGCAGGGTGCACTCCCGGCCATCGTCTACTCCGGTACCCGCAACGCGGCCGAGGATCTCGCTCGCTGGCTCGAGGGGGAGCTCGCCGAAAGCGTGCTCGTCTACCACGCGGGACTGGGCCGCGCCACGAGGGCCGCGACCCAGGACCGCTTCATGAACGCCGAGGTACGCGTGATCGTGGCCACCAACGCGTTCGGGATGGGGATCGACCGCGCCGACGTGCGCACCGTCTGCCACGCGACCGTCCCCGGCTCGCTCGAGGCCTACTACCAGGAGGCCGGCCGGGCCGGGCGCGACGGCCGTCCGGCTCGCTGTCTGCTGTTCGCCGAGAAGCGTGACAAGGGCCTGCACGTGTTCTTCATCGAGCGCGCGCGCGTCGCCGACGGCGTGTTCGAGGCCGTTGCCGAGCGGCTGCGCTGGGCGGGGATCGACGGCCGGTACGACGTCGCCCTGTCAGAGCTCGCCGCGGTCCTCGGCCCGCGCAGCCACGCAGACGCGGTCAGAGCCGTGATCGGCCACCTCGCACGCGCCGGGATGCTGCTACCCGAGCCCTCGGCGCCCGACCGAGCGATCGGCCGGATCGCGGCCGACTGGGACCGACGGATGCTGGCCGGCTGCCTAACCTCGGCGCGTGAGGCTGAACGCACACGCTGGTCGCAGTACCGCTCGATCTGGGAGTACGTCGAGCGGACGGACTGCCGTCGCGCGGCGCTGCTGCGCCACTTCGGAGACGACTCGCGAGCCGACCCGACGGTCGGCTGCTGCGACGTCTGTGCGCCTGAGATCGCCCCGGCCGCTCCGCCTGCGCCGCGCGCCGTGGACCCGGTCTCGGGGACCGGGCTTGACCAGGCGATCGTCGAGATAGTGCGCAGCGCCCGGCCCGCGGTGGGTCGTACTCGCGCGGTCGAGATCCTGCGCGGTGGACACTCGAAGGTCATCGTCGAACATGACTACGACCAGCTCGCCTACTACGGCGCGTTCGCCCACCTGCGCTCGGCCGATGTGCTCGGACGCGTCGACAAGCTCCTCGCGGCCGGCCGGCTGCGGTCGACGGGCGGCCGTTTCCCGAAGCTGAGGGCCGTCGCGGCCGCAGTATGAGGGTCGCCGTCCTCGCGTCAGGGGAGGGCACGAACCTCCAGGCCCTGCTCGACACCGTCCATGGCCGCGACGGGCTGGAGATCGTCGCCGTCGCATCCGACAAGCCGGACGCTCGTGCGCTCGAGCGGGCTCGCGCGGCCGGCGTACCGGGCGCCTCGTTCCCGCTCAGGCTCCACGCTGACCGCGAGGCGCGCGATGAGGCGATCGCGACCTGGCTCGCCGACGCGGGAGCCGAGCTGGTCGTCCTGGCCGGCTACATGCAGCTGCTCAGCGCCTCCTTCCTGGAGGCGTTTCCGCAGCGGGTGATCAACGTGCATCCGGCGCTGCTCCCTGCTTTTCCGGGCCTGGCCGCGGTTCAGCAGGCTTTGGCCTACGGCGTCAAGGTGTTCGGCGTCACCGTGCACTTCGTCGACGACGGAGTTGACACCGGGCCGGTCATCCTTCAGCGCGCGGTCGAGCTCCCGGACGCGCGCGACCCCGAGGACGTGCTCGACGGCCTGCGCGAGATCGAACACGAACTGCTGCCCGAGGCCGTGCGGTTGATAGCGCAAGGAGCGGTCAGCTTCGATCCGGCGAACCCGCGACGGGTTGTGATCGAGCGCTAGAGTCGCGGTTCCATGGAACAGGGGATGCGGCAAGACGTCAGCGAGGCCACGGCGCCGGGTGAGGTGCGGGTCGCTCGCGCGCTCCTATCTGTCTCCGACAAGACCGGGATCGCGGAGTTCGCGCGCGGCCTGGCGGACCTCGGGATCGAGATCGTCTCGACCGGCGGGACGGCGGGTGCGCTCGAGGACGCCGGGGTGCCTGTCCGCTCGATCACCGACCTGACCGGCTTCCCCGAGATCATGGACGGCCGGGTAAAGACGCTTCACCCCAAGCTCTACGCGGGGCTGCTAGCGGTCCGCAGCGACCAGAGCCATATGGAGGCGGCGGCCGAGCACGCGGTCGACTTCGTCGACTTGGTCTGCGTCAACCTGTACCCGTTCGAGAAGACGGCAGCCCAGCGCGGAGTCGAGGATCGGGACGTGATCGAGAACATCGACATCGGTGGCCCGACGATGATCCGCGCGGCAGCCAAGAACTTCGCCTTCGCGGCGCCAGTGGTCAGCCCAGAGAGCTACGACGCGGTTCTGGCCGAGCTTCGGGAGTTCGACCACAAGCTCTCGTTGCCGACCCGCGAGAGCCTCGCCGCCGAGGCGTTCGCCTACACAGCTCGCTACGACACCGCGATCGCCAGGTGGTTCCAGGAGAAGCGCGAGGACTTCCCGCCCCTGTTCGTGCGGGCGTTCGAGAAGGTGCTCGAGCTTCCGTACGGCGAGAACCCCCACCAGCGAGCCGCCTACTACGCGCAGGTCGGCGCCCGCACCCACGTGCTCTCGATGGTCTCGCAGCTCGGCGGCAAGGAGCTGTCGTTCAACAACCTCCTCGACCTCGATGCCGGCCGGCTGCTGCTGAGCGAATTCCAGATTCCGGCCTGCGTGATCATCAAGCACAACAACCCATGCGGCGTGGCCGTCGGCCACACTCCGCTCGAGGCCTACAAGCTCGCCTTCGCGTGCGACCCGATGTCGGCCTTCGGCGGCGTGATCTGCCTGAACCGCAGCGTCGACCGCGAGCTCGCCGAGGCTCTTGTGGGTCAGTTCGTGGAGGTCCTGTTCGCCCGCGGGTACGACGATGAGGCGCTCGAGGTCCTGCAGACCAAGCCGAACATGCGGATCCTCGACGATCGCGAGCGACGGTCGGCCAACCTGATCGAGCCTCACATGCGTCAGGTCGTGGGCGGCATGCTTGTCCAGGACCGCGACTCGGATCTTGAGGAGCGGGCAGAGATGCAGGTCGTGACCGAGCGCCGACCGACCGAGGCGGAGTGGAACGAGCTGTTGTTCGCGTGGAAGGTGTGCAAGCACGTCCGCTCCAACGCGATCGTGCTCAGCCGCGGGCTCGGGACGCTCGGGATCGGCGCCGGGCAGATGAGCCGCGTCGACTCCGTGCGTCTCGCGATCGAGAAGTCGCGCTCAGAGCTCACGGGCGCGGCGATGGCGTCGGACGCGTACTTCCCGTTCGCCGACGGACCGCAACTCGCAATCGACGCAGGGATCACGGCCATCATCCAGCCGGGTGGCTCGATTCGCGACCCCGACGTGGTGGCCGCGGTCGATGCGGCGGGGGTGGCGATGGTGTTCGCGAACCGCCGGCACTTCCGGCATTGAGCCCGATCGAGCGCCTGGGCGGGGATCCCCCCTCGCCGTTCGAGGACAAGTACGCCTTCAGCCGTGTTGTGCGCGCCGATCGCGTCGCGATCGTCGGCGGCACCACGTCCGTCACGCCCGACGGCGTCGTGCTCGGCGAGACGCCGTACGAGCAGACGTGCGAGATCCTGCGCAAGATTGAGCATGAGCTCGGTCGCGCAGGCGCCGCGCGAGCCGATGTGATCCAGACGCGTGTCTACGTGACCGACATCTCGCGCGCCGACGAGGTCGGGCGCGCCCACGGCGATTTCTTCGGCCAGGTGCGGCCGCTGATGACGATGGTCGAGGTGAGCGGCCTGATCGATCCTCGCATGACCGTCGAGATCGAGGCCGTCGCGCTGGTGGGGTAGGCGTGAGCCTCACGGTCCCGGGTCCGAGCCGGTTTGAATCGACGAAAACGCGGCCTCGCCTCGCCCACTCCCGGGCGTTGGCGCTCGCGGTCGCCGGGCTGACGCTGCTCGCCTTCCTTCTGCGGCTGAGCCAGATCCATCAGAGCATCATCGAGGACGAGGTCTCGACCTACTACGACATCTTCGGGCACAGCTTCACCTCGGTCCTGAGCACCGTTCACACCGGCAGCGAGAACTCGCCTCCGCTCTACTTCCTGCTCGCCTGGCTGACTGCCAAGCTCGGCGATCCCACGGTGTGGATACGGCTGCCCTCGATCGTGCTCGGCGCCGCCACCGTGCCGGTCGTATACGCGATCGGCCGCAAGACGGTCGGCCGCATCGCCGGACTGATCGCGGCCGGAATCGTCGCCGTCGCGCCGTTCGCCGTCTTCTACGGGATTGAGGCGCGGCCCTACGCGACGATGGCCTTCTTCGTCGCCGTCTCCACGCTTGCGTTGCTGCGCGCGCTCGACAGTCGCTCGCCCTGGTGGTGGCTGCTCTACACGGGCGCCGCGCTGGCGGCCGCCTACAGCCACTACACGTCGATCTTCCTCCTCGGAGCGCAGGCGCTCTGGTCTCTGTGGGTCTCCCGGGACCGGCTGCGCGAGCCGCTCATCGCCAACGTCGTGATCGTCGTGCTCTACCTGCCGTGGGTCCCGCACCTGCGTGGGAAGGCGCTCGCGGTCATCGGCAGCCTCTACCCGCTCACCGCGAAGCACGTACTGACGGATCTGCTGCGCCCGTTCCCCGGCCACCCGGCGGCGTCTCTCAGCGCGATCCCCACGACGGCCGGACTCGTGCTCGTGGGCGGCTCGGTGCTGGCGGGGCTGATCGCCTACGTCGTTCGTCGCCGGCGGGAGCCTGGGCCGACGCCAGGGCTCGCGTTGCTCGTCCTGCTGACCGCGGCCACTCCGGTCGGGCTGCTGCTCTACAGCCTGATCGGGACCGACATCTGGCTGCCGCGCGGACTTTCCGCGTCGCTGCCCGCGGCAGCGCTCGTCGTCGGGGCGCTGCTCGCGAGCCTCCCGCGTCCGTTCGCGATCCTGACGACCGTGCTCGTGCTCGGCACGCTGCTGGCCGGCACGATTCGCAGCTTCGGGGCCGACTACACCCGAGGCCCGTACCGCTCGATCGCCGCCTATCTAGACCGCACGGCCGGTCCGCGCGCCCCGATCGAGCTGTTCTCGGTGCTCGGGGCACCCGCGATCGCGGCCCAGTTCCAGCAGCCGCACGTGGTCGTAGCACCGGACGCCCGCGTCTGGCAGCGCGTCCCCGCCGGCGCCGACGTCTACGTCGTCCGCGACAACCTCACCGCCCGCGCCGCCACGCTCTCCGGACCGCCGCGCTCGAGCGGCTTCCGCGTCGTCGCGCGGCGGCATTACGGCGGTGCCTTCCCCACCGACATCCTGATCTACGGCCGGTCACGGTGAGCGCCGGCGTCGCGGCAGTCGCTTCGGAGACCGCGCGCCGGTCTGGCGTCGACGACGCGGTCGCGCCGCCCCCGCGTCATCCGCGCTTCGCCCTGATCGACGGCATGCGTGCGCTAGCCGTGCTGTGCGTGGTCCTGATTCATTCCGCCGAATGGAGCAGCGGTGGGCTGTCGTCCTCGCTCGGCGGTCGCCTGCTTGCCCACCTGAACATCGGCGTCACGATCTTCTTTCTGATCTCCGGCTTCCTCCTGTACCGGCCGATGATCGACCACCGGACCGGGGGTGCGGCCGCTCCGGCGACCGGTGACTACGCGCGGCGGCGGTTCCTGCGCATCTATCCGGCCTACTGGGTCGTGCTCACGGTGCTGGTGATCCTGCCGGGGACCACCGGCGTGGTCGGCGGCCATTGGTGGCCGATGTACGCGCTTGTCCACACGCTCCCCGTCTATGGCGGCAAGCAGTGCGCAGCACTCCCGACAACGTGCGGTCTCGCCCAGACCTGGAGTCTGGTCGTGGAGGTCACGTTCTACCTCGCTCTGCCCGTGTACGCGGTGTGCGCCCGTCGGCTCACAAGCCGGCTATCGGTGCACGGCTGGATGGCCGCCGAGCTCTCGCTCCTGCTCGTCCTCTCCGCCATCTCAGTTCTGCTTCAGTTCTCCGTGCTCGACCCGGTGCCGGCCTGGTTCGCCAACTCGGTCGCCGCCTATGTGTTCTGGTTCGCCCTCGGGATGGGGATGGCGATCGTCTCGGTCGGCGTGGGAGCGAGTTCGCGAACCGTCTCGTGGATCGGCGCCCGCCCGGGCATCGTGTGGGCCGCGGCGGCGCTCGCCTACCTGCTCGTCTGCCTGGCCGTCCCGGCGACCCCATTCCTGTTCGTGCGCGGCCAGCGGCTCCTCGTCTTCCTCTCGTTCGGACTGATCGCAGCGCTGATGCTGGCTCCCGCCGTGTTCGGTGCGGCCGCCGGCGGACTGCCGCGGCGACTGCTGGCACACCCTGCCGTCGCCTGGATCGGCCTCATCTCATACGGGATCTTCCTGTGGCACTACGAGGCTGCGCTAAAGCTCGGAATCGACGGCGCGAAGGCCTCGTTCGTCGTCGTGCTCGCCGGCACGCTCGCGATCTCGATCGCCTGCGCCGCGGCCAGCTACTACATCGTCGAGCGCCCGCTGCTGCGGCTGAAGTACCACCGGTGGCGTGAGCTCGTCAGAACTCGGCGTGGTTAGCCGGCGGTCTCATAGACGGTGACGCACCCGAACCGCCGCACCGGCCGGGCGAGTGGCGCGAGGTCGGCACGCAGCGTGGTCGGGGCGTCACAATCGGCGAGCACGAACGCGGCATGCGAGCGCCTCAGGATCGCGCGGCGCGTGGCGGCGGCCCCCGGCTCGGGAAGCGAGGAGGCGAAGAACTCGTTCTCGAGGGCGAGGTTCGACGGCGGCCCCCACCACTGATGCCCGGCGAAGACCTGGCGGTCGGTGAACTGGGGGACCGACATCGCCACGAGCCACGGCGCGACCACGCCTCCTGGCCTCGGCGCGTGGTCGAGGTAGGAGATCGCCGCCGCCTGATCGCCGGTGAGGCGGAGCTGCTGGAGCCCGACCGCACCGGTGACAGTGTTGGCCATCGAGCCCCTCGCGTCCTGGGCCTCGTTGACCGCGGCGGGCACGGTGAACAGCAGCAACACCACGATCGCGCCGGGCACCGCGATCCGGCTTGAAACGCGCAGGTACGTGCGAGCGCGCTTCCACCCTCGCACGGCGAGCACCCCCAACGGCAGGGTGATCGCCGAAAGCGCGTGCGGCGAGGTGTTGGGCCCGAACAGATACACCGCGACGCATGCCGGCGGCCACAGCAGCAGCATCCACTCGCCGTCGCTGCGCGGACGACGAACGCCAAGCGCAGCCACGACCACGAGCGGCGCAAACGCCGCGATCAACGCCCACAGAGGCGCCACCTGGTTGGCGGCGAGCAGGCTCTGGAACCGGCGCCAGGAGGCATCGCTGTGTGCCAGCACCTCCGTGTAGACGAGTGGGATCGCCGTCGCCACCACCGGGCCGATCAGCGCCACGTAGCGACGTCGTGGCGGCCGGAGAACGAACATCGCGGCGATCACCACGAGCAGGATCGCCCCCTGCCACGGATGCAGCCACGAGATCAGCAGTCCGGCGACGCCGGCCAGCACGCCCCAGAGCCGGACCTCGCGCCGCGCCGGAGCTCCGAGCATCCGTTCGGCCGCGAGCAGGAACACCGGCATCAATCCGATCGTGATCGCGGCGTGGGCGAACCCCCACAGCTGCAGCGCCGCGTCGGCGTCGGTGGTCGCGCGCAGCAGCTGGAATTGATGAGCGGCCGACAGGTGCACGAGCGACCGCGAGATCGCGTACACGGGGCTGTGGTAGAAGAGGACCAGGATCAGCGCTGCGGCCTGCGCGCCGCGCTCGGCCAGGAATCGGCGCACGTACGCCGCCGATCCGAGGAACAGCACCAGCAGCGCCACCGGCGCCCAGACCAGGTACGCGAGCTGGATGCTCAGGCCCAGCCGCCACAGCAGCCCGGAGATCGCGTACATCGGCTGCAGGTAGTCGTGTGGCGAGGGACCGATCACCCACAGGTTTGAGGCGAGCAGGTGCTCCCCCTCGTCGCGGATCCAGGCCATGTACTGGAACTGATCGAAGAAATCCGAGCCGTACGGTCCCGTGAGCACGCCTCCATGGACGGCGACGTGGATGACCGTGGCCACCAGCGGCGCGAAGGCCCAGATCGCGAGCACGGCGAAGATCGCCGCGTGGGCGCGAATCAGCTCCGCGCTGGCGCTCAGCAACGCTCCTGGCGCCGGCAACTCTCGGACCAGACCGGCCCTGGCGGGCGCGAGGGCATCGGTCATCTGGGGTCGCCCCGCATCGACCGAACCCTAGCCACGAGCGGCTCGGCCCGGAACGGCCGAATCTGGCTCAGGACTGCACTCGGCGCCGATCGATGCCGATAACAACCGACATGTCGCCGCGTTCCGTCGCCAAATCGTCCGCCGTCCCTGCGCGCGAGCCACGTGCACTGACCGTGCTCGTGGCCGACGACCATCCGGCCATGCTCGGCGCGCTGGCCCGTCTCGTGCGCGAGGACGAGGCGCTCGAGCTCGTCGGTGAGGCCGCGGACGGCGAGCAGGCCGAGGCCATGATCAGGGCGCTGGACCCCGACGTCGCGCTCCTCGACGTGCGCATGCCTGGGCTCGACGGACTGAGCCTGCTGCGCCGGCTGCGAAGAAAAAACTCGCCGGTCCGCGTGCTCCTGCTCTCGGGCAACGATGACAGCGAGATCGCGCACGAGGCGATCGGGCAGGGCGCCGCCGGGTTCCTCTCCAAGGACGCCGAGGAGGAGGAGATCCGTGAGGCGATCGTCGCCGTGGCCAATGGCCGCTCGGTCCTCTCGCCCGCGCTCCAGTCCGGCGTCCTCGATCTGATCCGTCTTCGCCGCGGCGGCGCGATCCAGCTTTCGGGCCGCGAGCGCGAACTCCTCGAGCTGGCCGCAAAAGGCCTGACCACGTCGCAGATCGCCGATCAGCTCTACCTATCTCCGAACACGGTCAAGACCTACTGGCAGCGCCTGTACGAGAAGCTCGGCGCCAGCGACCGCGTCAACGCGATCGCGGAGGCGCACCGTCGCGGGCTGCTCGGATGAGCCGACATCGCGACACAGACGAGAACTCGGCGATCGCGCTCGCGGTCCTGAGAGCGACGCTGATCGGGGCGATCCTCCTCAGCGAGCAACTCGTCGAGGCCCGGCGGCTCGCCCACTCCCAGTTCTTCGTCGTCCTGGCGATGGCCTCGGTGTACGCGATCGCCGACCTTGTCCGCGCCATCACCCGCCCGCGCTGGCTGACCGCGCAGGCTTTCGCGCGAGCACGCCCGAGCCTCGACGTGCTGTTCCTCTCCGGCCTCGCCTACACATCGGGCGGCGCGTTCTCGGATGTGCGAAAGGCGTTCTTCGTGATCCCACTCGCCGCCGCCTTCAGCGAGCGTCCGCGGTCGACCGCGAAGTGGTCGCTGATCGCGGTCGCGGCCTTCACCGCGCAGGCGGTCCTGGCCGGCGGTCATCCCAGCGGAGCTGAGAACAATTGGCAGCGGATGACGATCAACCAGGACCTCTACCTGGCCTGGACCGGCGCCGCCGCGACGATGCTGGCCCTCGCCCTGCGGCGCCGGAGCGCCTACACGGCGGAGCTGGCCGGCAGTCGCCAGCGCCTGGTCACCCACGCCATCGAGTCCGTTGAGCGCGAGCGCACGCGTCTCGCCGGCGCACTCCACGACTCGCCCGTCCAGAACCTGATCGCGGCCCGCCACGACCTCCGCAGGGCGCAGCGAAGCGGAGATCCGGACAGCTTTCGGAGGCTGCATGAGGCGATCGACTCCACGGTGGCGCAGCTGCGCGAGGAGATCTTCCATCTGCACCCACACGTGCTCGACCACGTCGGCCTCGGCGCGGCGCTCGACCAGGTTGCCCGCCGCTACTCGGAGGACGCCGGTGCCGAGGTGACCGTGTCGATCGACCCCGCGGCCGATGATGCGCATCGCCAGGTGCTGTTCGCACTCGGGCGAGAGCTGCTCGGCAATGCGGCCAAGCACGCCGGGGCGAGGCGGATCGGGCTCACGGTTTCGCGCGCGGACGACCGCCTGACGCTCGAGGTCGCGGACGATGGACTCGGGATTCCAGACGGACGGACGCAGCAGGCGCTGCTCGACGGTCACATCGGGCTGGCGGCCGTCCGCGAGAGAGCGGTGGCCCTGGGCGGGGCGGTTGACATCGACACCTCGCCGCGCGCCGGCACCAGGGTCACCGTCACCCTTCCGGCCGAGCGAATCAGGCGCGGGCGGGCGCGGGCGGAGATCTCCGGTCGGTTGACATCGGTTGACACCCTCAGGGTGTCAACCACCTGAGCGCTCAAGAGACTCTCCACGGGCGACGGGGCCTCGCTCGGCGCGGGCCGATAACTACGACACCGGCCCATTCCAACTGTCCCACCGGAATCGGCCGGAAATTTCAACCCAGGTCCATCCGATGCCCAAGCCCACCCGCAGAACGAGCCTCTTCCAGCGTTTCGCCGACGACGAGCAGGGCTTCACCCTGATCGAACTGCTCGTCACCGTCCTGATTCTGGGCATCCTCGCGGCGATCGCCATCCCGACGTTTCTCTCGCGGCGGACCAATGGAGGGGATGCTGTGGCCAAGGGACTGATGAACACCGCGCAGCAGCAGGCGATGATGTACGGGCTTACGAACAGCTTTCTGACGATGACCCCGAGCGCCCTGAACGGGGTCGAGCCCACGATCAACATCACCCCGAACGGCAAGGCAGTGCTCGTCAATGCGAGCCCCACAAGCGGCGGCTTCCTGCTCACTGTCGTGTCGAGCACGGCCGACACGTTCAACGTCAGCTACTCGAACGGCCGTGCAACGCGTACCTGCATCGTCGCCGTCGGCAACGGCAACACGACGACCAACAGCGGCGGCGGCTGCCGCAACGGGACCTGGTAGGCGTCGCCGGGTGGCGGGTCGCTTCGGGGGCGGGCGCCTCGGGGGCTCAGGCGGCGACGGTGGTCGGCATGGTGAACCACACCGTCTTGCCGTGGGCGCTCACATGCTCGACGCCCCAGCAGTCCGAGAGCATGTTCACGATCTGCAGGCCGCGACCGGTTGGCTCCTCGGGGCCGGGTGAGCGCATCGTCGGCGTGCCTCCCGCGCGGTCGGTGACCTCCACGCGGATCTGCCCCCGGGTCTCGGACACCGTCAGATCGAAGGCCGTGTTCGTGTGCCGAATGCAGTTGGTCGCGAGCTCCGAGACCATCAGCTCGACCGCCTCGCGGACCTCCGTGGAAACCGGGCCCAGGACCTGAACCGCGAACCGGCGCGCCGCGCCGACCGAGGTTGGGTCTCGAGGGAAGGAGCGCGATCGCCTCATCCGCTCAACCGCAGCTTCTGTTCGAGCCCCATCGACTGGATAACGCGCCTGAGCAGAGGCGAGCAGTTGAGCAGCTCGATCTGACCGACTCCGGCCGACCACCGTACCCAGAGCGCGATCGCTGAGCTGTCCGCGAAGCCGAGGTCGGACACGTCGACGACGAGCCGCGTCGGAGCCTCGGCGATCACGGGGGCGACCGCTGCGTCGAGCCGGTCCACGTTGGCGATGTCGAGCTCACCGCTGAGGGTGACGAGCGCGTCCCCGTTTTCGCGGGTCCTCACATTGAAGGTTAGATCCGACCCTAATCCGTCCATCTCACCCCCACGATCGCGGTGTCATCGTCATACGGGCCAGTTCGGAGATCGGTGAGGAGGCGGCTGAGGAGGTCGCCAAGCCCCGAATGGTTCCTGCAGGCCGCGGTCCGCAGGCGGGCCAGACCGCTGTCCAGCGACTCGCCGCGCCGCTCGACCAGGCCGTCGGTGAACGCGAGCAATGTCGCGTTGGCCGGCACCGAGATCGTGCTCGATCTGTAGGAGGCGTCGCTCTCGACGCCGACCGGCAGCCCGACCTCGCATTCGAGATACTGGCCATCGCCGCCGCTGATCATCAGTGGCGGAAGGTGGCCCGCGCTCGCGAGCGTGATGCGCTTGGCCGGGATGTCGATCACCGCACAGAGAACGGTCGCGAGCTGGCCTTCGACCTTGACGTTGAGCAGGCGCGAGAGCTTGGCCAGGATCCGCTCCGGCAGGTCGTCCTCTGCTGCATAGGCGCGGATCGCGTACCGGAGCGAGGCCATCGTCGCCGCCGCGCGGAGCCCGCGTCCCGAGACATCTCCGACGACCACCAGCAACCGGTCCGACTCGAGCGGGATGACGTCGTACCAATCGCCGCCGATGTCGATCCCTCGTTCACCCGGCTCGTATCGGGCGCTCGCCTCTGCGCCTTGAAGTCTGGGCATGTCCTCTGGGAGCAGCGCGTGCTGAAGCGTCTGGGCGATCGTGCGCTGTTCCCCATAGAGCTGCTGATTCTCGTCGACCGCCACCTCGAGGCGCCCGGCGAGTACCTCCGCCGACTGCCGACGCTGGACCAGCCGGACGGTCACCGCCGCCGCGCCGAGGGCGAGCAGCGCGCCCACGATCGCGATGATCCAGGGCAGGCGCTGCGGGAGCGTCCCGCTCAGTGGCACGCGGGGAGCCACGATCAGTGTGAGCACCGTGTTTCCGAAGGGGACCGGCAGCCTGGCCTGGCGGCCGCGGACCGGGAGGTGACTGAAGCTGGTGACGAGCAGGTTGTGCCGGTCGGCCGTTGGTCCGAGGAACACGGCGTAGTTGAGGTCGGAGAAGGCCGTGTTCTTCTCGAGCCGAGAGCGGCGGTCGGCCGGGACCAAGCTCTCGCCGTAGGCGGCGTACCCGGTCTGAGAGCCCGGGGTCGCGTATGCGTAGCCGAGCCGCATGAGGATTGGTGGGCGCAGTCCGACCACCTTTAGCGGGGTGCTCTGATTCGTACGGATGAAGAAGGTCCGCGTCTCAGACGGGGACGCCAGGAGCTGGGGCGGGGCGCCGACGACGGCGACCGGGCCATGGCTCGTGTGTCCGAGCCGCCACAGGGAGATGGAGACGAATTGGTGCTTCGGCCGCGCTCCGACGTATGGGCTGACGAACCGCATGAACTTGGTCTTATCGCCGTTGGTCGCGTCGGCGAGCGCGGCGGCCGAGGCGAGCGGCGTCTCGATCCCCGGCACCGACGTCGCCAGCAGCGCACCCACCTCGCGTACGCGCAGGTCGAGCAGGCGCCGCTCGTTGTTCTTGTACTGGTTGTAGGAGACCCAAGAGAGGATCCCCGTGACGAGCAATCCGATTATCAGGACCGCGAGCGGCAGGGCGTAGGCCCGGCGGCCGGGACGGCAGCCGCGCGGTCGACCGCCGGTTCCCGTTCGGCGTCGGCATCGCCGGGGGCTGTCGGCACGTCAGTTCGCCCGGAATCGATGTCGCCCCCGATCGCCGCCACTCCGGAATTCGATGTCCCGGTCACGGGTGGAGGGTACAGGCGCGGACGGTCTCGATCGGAAGCCCGATCAGGGAGCGGTCGCGCCCTCCTCGGTCGCCGTCCCGTTGCGCTCGCGCATGGCGCGTGCGATCCGCCCCCCCGCGGCGCCGAGCAGGATCCCGATAATCGCGGTGAATACAGCCAGCAATGGGGGGAAGCTCCCGAGCGAGACCTTGGCGTGCGTGCCAACCAGCTTGTGCGTGATCAGCAGCGAGGCGCCGTAGATTGCGCCGCCGACCATGCCGCGGTCGGCGCCGCCCCAGCCGTCGCGGTGTTCGAATCCGGCGAGAAAGCCGCCGATCCCCGCGACGATGCCGATCGCCCAGTACGCGCCGCTGGAGACGCCGAGCAGGATGCCGGCGACGGCGCCAAACAATGCAGGTAGTACTCCCCCGAGAAGCACCTGTACCGGCCGCGAGCGGTCACGGAACAGCGGCGGTGTATGCATTTACAGCTCCCTCCGTCGATCCTCGGAGCGAACACTAACGGTCTCAGCGCGGCACGGGGCGAAGCGGGCTGCCGTCAGCCTTGCAAGGGCGGGCGTTGAGGCCCTGCGAACTTGGCGTGCAGGTGGCAGAGGCGCTTACGAAATGCCCGAGGATCACCAGCGCCAGGGCCAGCGCGAGCATCCACGTGAAAAAGGAGAAGGCCCGGTTGATCAAGCGCCAATCGGCGAACAGCAGCGGTTTCACGATTGGGGACTACCCGGAGAGCCGGCGTCAACCTATTTCCGGTTTGTTATGCCGGTTGCGCGGCCCACTCTTCTCGGGCGATCCAGTAGACCACGACCGGGATCCCGTGCAGTCGGTCATGGCGCAGCGGCGTCATCCCGAGGCGCTCGGCCACGGCGATCGAGCGTGCGTTGGCGGGGCGAATCATCGCGGTCAGGTACGGGATGTCCAGGTTGGCGAACCCCCAGTCGCCGCATGCCCTGGCGGCCTCGGTGGCGTAGCCGCGGCCCCACGCGTCGCGGCGCAGGACCCAACCGAGCTCCGTCTCCTCGAACCGGGGCCAGAACTTCAGCGCCGCGCGACCGAGGAACCGCTCCGTGCGACGATCCTCGACGGCGATCATCCCGCTGCCGTACGTGTCCCAGTCGTGGCGATCAGCCATCAGTCGCTCGATCGCCCGCTCGCGATCGAACGGGGTCATGTAGCGGCCGACCTCCGGGTCGGCATGGATCGCCACGAGCTCATCCACGTCTGCGAGGTTGAGCGGGCGGAGCAGGAGGCGCTCGGTCTCGATCCGCATGGTGAGGTTGTAGCGGGCGCCGGGGGCGGGCGGGGCGGGCGGCGCCCGCCGGGCGGGCGCCCAGCGGCGCCGGGCGCGATGAACGGCGATTCACAGGCGACAGGTGCCCCTGAATTGCCATAGTTCGCCCGCGCGAAGCCGCGGCGCGCTTGCATCGACCGTGCGCGGTGCTGGAGAATCGGTGGAACCATGAGCAAGTCGCGAGCAGACGAGTGGCTGGGTCGTGGCGGCCATTTCACATGGCGGCCGGAGGCGGAGGACGCCTCCTCGGTTGAGATATTTCACGTCGAGCTGGGCGCCCCCGACGCTCCGGTGCTGCTGCTCATCCACGGCTGGCCCACAAGCAGCATCGACTGGTTCGGCGTCGCGGATCAGCTCAGCGCGAAGTTCCGCGTCTGCGCCCTGGACTTCCCCGGCTATGGATTCTCGGACAAGCCTCAGGGGTGGGGCTACAGCCTCGCGCGCGACGAGGAGCTGATCGAGCATTACCTCTCGCAGGTGATCGGCGCGAAGTCCAGCGTGGTCGTCGGCCACGATCGCGGCGACAGCGTGGCGCTTCTCCGTGCCGCTCGCTGTGCGGAGGGTCGATCGGCCGCCTCACTCGAGCACCTGGTCCTGTCGAACGCCAACATCTTTTTGCCGATGTCGAACCTGACCGAGGCGCAGCAACGGATACTCGACCCGGAGTCGGGCCCGCAGATCGCGGCCATGATCACGCCTGAGCAGCTGGCCGAGGGTATGGGGTTGAGCACCTTCAGCCCACCGCGCAAGGCCGGCGACCCCGACGTCGACGCGCTGGCGGCCACATTCGGCCACAACGACGGCACGAAGGTTCTCCACGAGACGATCCAGTACCTGGTCTCGCGCTCGAAGGACGAGCGGAGGTGGCTGGAGGCGCTCGCCGATGCCCCGTTCCCCGTGACTCTGATCTGGGGCCTGTATGACACCGTCTCGCCGCCGCGAGTGGCGAGCTACGTGTGGAACCAATACCTGATGCTGCGACCCGGTCGCAATCGTCTCTACTTCGTCCCCGACGCAAACCACTATCTCCAGGTCGACCGTCCGGACGCATTCGGGAAGGTGGTCCTGCACGCGCTCGAGGACACCGGCGATACGCCCCCCGGCGCCCTCGAGCAGGAGCTGGGCTCGCCTCTGCTGGTTGACAGTTCCCGTGCGCGGTTGCCGGAGGCAGCTGACCTGCTCCGCAGAGCGGATCCCGCCGGCACCAGCTGACGTCGCCGCCGGGGATCGCCGGCTAGGTCATGCCAATTACAACCTGGTTGCAATAGCCAGCAGCTGGTCAGTAGGTTCACTCCGCTGCGTACGCGCCGGAACGCTCGTTTCGTCGCGGAGAGGAGAGTCCGATGGAAGCCTCGCCTTTGCCGTTGTCGCGTCCCTCGCGGCTTGCGCGCATCAGGTCGTCGATGTCGCCGTCTGAGTGGCGACGCGCGGGCGGGATGGCGGCAGTGATCGCTGGCCTTCACGTGATCGGGTTCGGGCTTCTGATCCTCGTGGTCGCCCCGCAGCATTTCCGGCTCGGAGCCGCCGGGACATTCGCCATCGGGACCGGGATCACCGCGTACACGCTCGGCATGCGCCACGCGTTCGACGCCGATCACATCGCCGCGATAGACAACACGACCAGGAAGATGATGAGCGAGGGGAAGCGGCCGCTCAGCGTCGGATTCTTCTTCTCCCTGGGTCATTCGACCGTGGTGTTCGGTCTCGCGTTCCTGCTCTCGGTTGGAGTCCGCGCGCTGAGCGGGCCGGTCCAGAACGACAGCTCGTCCCTTCACCAGGTCACCAACGTGGTCGGAACGACCGTCTCCGGCTCGTTCCTCTACGTGATCGCGATCCTCAACATCCTGATCCTGGTCTCGATCGTCCGAATCTTCCTGGACATGCGTCGCGGCGCCTACAACGAGCAGGAGCTGGAGGAGCAGCTCAACTCGCGAGGGCTGATGAATCGCCTCCTCGGAAGGCACGTGAACAAGATTCGCGAGCCGTGGCAGATGTATCCCCTGGGCGTCCTGTTCGGGCTCGGATTCGACACTGCGACAGAGGTCGCGCTCCTCGTGCTCGCCGCCGGTGCCGGCGCCGCCGGGCTCCCGTTCTACGCGATCCTTTGTCTGCCGGTTCTGTTCGCCGCCGGAATGTCGCTGCTCGACACGATCGACGGGTCATTCATGAACTTCGCCTACGGCTGGGCCTTCTCCAAGCCGGTGCGCAAGGTCTATTACAACATCACGATCACGGGCCTCTCGGTCGCGGTCGCCCTGTTCATCGGCACGATCGAGCTCGCCGGCCTGCTGACGGACAGGCTCGGCCTGCACGGCTCTCTCGTGCACTGGTTCCAGAACTTCAACATCAATACAGCGGGGTTCATCATCGTCGGAATGTTCGTGGCGGCCTGGACGCTGGCGCTCTTCGTCTGGCGGTTCGCGAGGATCGAGGAGAAATGGACCGCTGGAATGGAGCTCGCGGCGGCACGGAGCCGAGGCGAGAGCAAGACCTGATCCGTTGACCGCCGCGCCGCAGACGCCCCCGGTTCACTTCGCCACGATCGACGAGGCCATAGACGCGATGCGCGAGCGGGGGATGCGCCTCTCGACCGCTCGTCGGCTTCTGCTCGAAGCCCTGTTTGCGGCTGACGGCGCCGTATCCGCTCAGCAGCTCTCGCGCGACGTTGGGATCGACGTCACCTCGGTCTACCGCAACCTGGAGCTCCTGGAACAGTTCGGGGCGGTGCGGCACGTACACCTCGGCCACGGAGCCGGTCTGTATGTGCTCGCGGCACGAACGGACAGCGAGTATCTGTACTGCGAGCAGTGTGAGACGGTGGTCGAGGTCGCCGCTGCGGACCTCGACCCCATGCGGGAGCAGCTCGAGGGCGCGACTGGCTTCCACGCCCACTTCACGCATTTCGCAATCGTTGGCATATGCGCCCGGTGCGCCGCTCGGCCCCGGCAGGTCAACAGGCAGCGAGAGCGGCACAGCCACGGCGGTAGCGCTCGCGTTGCGTCCTGAGCGCCGGGCCGGCCCGGTTGACGACGAGCGTCTTGGGCCGCCGACCCGACGCGGCGCGAATGTGGACGCGGACCTGCGAGCGTCGCCGGACCGTTAGCCGGGCGCGACAGGCTTGTGGGTCACGGTGATGTGGATCTCCCGCGCACGACCTGTGTCAACGACGGTGCGTTTGGTAGTCGTGTTCTTGGCACTGGCCTGTTGCGCGCTCTACGTCAACGGAGCTCGAGCGCTCTGGCGGACCGCGAGCCCCACCGCGTTACCCCACAACACGAGTCGACCAACGCTCGCGCGCTCGGGAAGCAGTCTCACGTGCAGCCGTGGCGGTTGGCGCAACGCGGTCCGCTTCTCTTACGCGTGGCAGGTGAACGGCAACCCAAGGAAAGGCGCCACCAAACCCAGGCTGGCGCTGGGCAAAGCCCTCAAGCGACGCAACGTGCACTGCAGCGTGACCGCATCCAACGCCGCGGGCACGACCACCGCCCCGAGCGCTCAGCTGCACCTGGGCTGAACGACCGCACGGCGACTCCCTGCGTCGCGTGGCGCGTCGACACTCTGCGGAAGTCTGAGCATCCGGCTAGTTTGCCCAGCGTGTCAGAAGTAAGGCTTCGGCGGTGGCGGATGGCGGATATGGACCAGATCGCCGTAATGACCGACGACGAGTATCTCCGTCCTTGGTGGTGGATGGCAGATGACCTCCGAGCGTGGCTCCGCAGGGAGGTGTCCGAGGAACGCGGTCCCACCCGGGCGATCTGTCTCTCTGACGACGATCGCGCGCTCGGAAGGGTCGCCGTACGTTTGCCCCAGTTCGCCTCGGAGGCAGTCCGATGCGCCGCGGTCCAACCGAGCGACCAGCCAGCCGGCGAACTGAGCTACTGGCTCCTTCCCGATGCGAGAGGGCGGGGATTGGCGTTCACCGCCGTTACCGAGATGATGAAGATCGCCGCCAACGCAGGGTTGAAGTCACTGGTCCTTGACATCGAGGAGGAAAACGTTGCCTCGATACGCGTGGCGGAGCGGCTGGGTGCAGCACGGCGAATCCCAACCCGCGTACACACGGACCGCTTCGGTAACGACTGGACGATGGTGGTCTACGTGCTCCGCGTTCGATGAGGTCGGCACCAGCACCGAAAGAGAGCGTCACTAACCGGGCGCTTCCCGAGGCCGCGCATTCGTACGCCGCACGAGCACGTCCGCCGCCGGCTCGCGGAGCTTGTCGGCAGAGTCGAGGCGGCGGATGAATGCGCCCGCGGATGCGATCGCCTCGGCCGCCTCGGGCAGGAATGACCAGAAGAGTTGAAAGGCGTGGGCCTCGACAGGGAACAGCTCGAGCCGTACGTCCACTCCGTGCTCCTCGGCCCGGGCTGCCAGGGCTTTGGCGTCCGCGAGACGCGCGTCGCCGGTCGCGGCTTGGATCAGCATCGGCGGCAGCCCGACCAGATCGGCGCCGAGTGGGTTTACGATCGGGTCATCGATCGGATGCCCGCCGAGATAGCTCGTGGCGCATAGGCGCGCCTCCTGCTCTCCTGCCACGGGTACGCCCGCCGGTGCACCGGATCTGAGGGCCAGATCGACCCAGGGGCAGAGTAAGACCGCACCGCCCGGCTGCGGGACCCGATCGCGCTTGAGGGTCAGCAGCATCGACAGAACCAAGCCCCCGCCAGCCGAGTCCCCGGCGAGGGCAATGCGCTCCGGTGCGGTGCCCTGCTCGAGCAGCCATCGGTAGGCGTTGATCGCGTCCTCGACTGCGGCCGGGTAGGGATGCTCCGGGGCTAAACGGTAATCAGGCACGAGCACTCCCGCCTGTGCGGCCGCCGCCAGAGCTCCTGCATGGGGCTGATAGCCGAACGCAGATCCGAGCACGTAGCCACCGCCGTGGACCAACAACACGGTCGCATCCGCGGCCTCTCCCGGCGATACCAACAGTGACGCGACACCGCCAGCAGTGACGGGTCGGACCACCGTCCCCGGCGGGACCTGAAATTGAGCGTTCAACGACTCCCACGCAGTGCGGGCGGCGAGCAGGTCCGAGTCGTCCGCGATCAGGCCCTCCATCGGCTCGAGCATCCTCGCGATCCGGCCGAGCAGTTCACCTCCCACGGCGAGCGTCGCCGTCACGGCTTGGTCAACGTCGGCGAGCAGCTTTCGCGATCGATCGAGCAGCGCTTCCCCCGCGACGGTCAGCTCGACGGTGTGGGTCGTGCGGCGCAGCAGCTTACAGCCGACCAGCTGCTCGAGACCTCGGATCTGACGGCTGAGCGCAGGCTGCGAGATGTACAGACGCTCGGCTGCGCGGCCAAAGTTGAGCTCCTCGGCGACGGCCACGAACGCCCGCAGGTGGCGCAGCTCGATTCCGTCCGGGGCCTGGGGAAACGGCAGCACGGCTCCATGCTCAACCATGACTGCAGTATGGCCCGCGCGGCGCCGAGCTGGTGATGCTCATTGCGCAATGCCGTCATGCGCGATCGGCCTTTCCCTTTCTCGCGAGGCACTGCAACTCTGGCCGCCGTGAAGACCGCGAACCTGACTCTGCGACTCGGTGCTGCGCGATTGCGCGCCACGGTCGACTGGCCCCGCACTGAAGGCACCGGGCTCGCGCTCGTGCTGATCGACCGGCCGGACTTGGTCAAGCCGCTTCTAATCGACCGCGTCGTTGTCGCCCTGCTCGGTCCAAGAAGCTTCGACGCAGAGCTCGGCGCTTTGGAGTGGCTGGCCGAGCATGGCCCCGAGCTCGGGCCCAGCACCGGAGGTGTCGTCCTGGTCGGAGGAGCGCGAGCAGCCCGGCTTGCCGCCGTGGTGCGCGACAACGGGTGGCCCCGGCTCGATCGACAGGTCCTCGTCCATCCCCGCTTCACCCCCGAGGACCCGACCCCATCGAGCCTCGAGGGTGTCGCCCCGGCGACCGTTGTGCACAGCGACGATTCGCGTGACGACGGCCGGCGCTACGCGGCCCATCTCCGAGGGGCTGGGGTCCAGGTCATCGAGGTCCGCGGATGAGCATCGCCGTCGCGGCGACCGACAGGATCACGTCGCATCGACCCGAGCTGGAGGCGTATTGCCGGCGGATGCTGGGGTCTCCGTTCGATGCCGACGACGCGGTACAGGAGACACTGCTGCGCGCATGGCGAGCTTCGGACGGGTTTGAGGGGCGGGCCTCGCTTCGCGGATGGCTCTACCGGATCGCCACAAACGTCTGCTTCGACGCCCTCAAGAGCCGGTCACGCCGTCCCACGCCGACGGACGAGTGGCCCGAGGAGACAGAGGACAGCAGGACCGCTGACCCGGTCGAGCTCGCGCTCGACCGCGATCAGCTGAGACTCGCCCTGATCGCGGCGGCGAACGCCCTACCGCCGCGTCAGCTAGCCGTGCTGCTCCTGCGCGACGTCTTGAGTTGGCGCGCGCGGGAGGTCGCGCAACGCCTCAGTACGTCAGTGGCCGCCGTGAACAGCGCACATCAGCGCGCTCGCGAGAGCCTCGCTCGCTCCAACCACGAGCTTTTGCCGATTGCGGACGGTGATCCGGCAGATCAGCTAGTCGGACGGTACCTCGCCGCCTTTCAGGCGGACGATGTCGACGGACTGACGACATTGATCCTGGCCGACGTCGAGGCCGACTTCGCGCCCCCGATTTTCAGAGCCTCTTAGCTGTGGCTCGTCGGTCTGTTGACGTTCCAAACGGCCGTTAGGGTGGGGAGTCGAAGGGAAACTCATGCCGCCGGTGGGGATCGAACCCACGACCTTCGGATTAAAAGTCCGCTGCTCTGCCAGCTGAGCTACGGCGGCATGCCGACCATGATCGCGCACCCGCGGCCCGACTGGGGGCGGGCGGGCTCTCGACCTACAATCACAGCAGCGCCCCCATGGTCTAGCGGTTAGGACGCCTGCCTTTCACGCAGGAGATCGCCGGTTCGAGTCCGGCTGGGGGTACTACTGCTGCTCCTCTCACGGACCGGTCGGAATCGCGGGCGATTGCCTCGTTCGCCTGATCGCGGGCGGCCCGGCTGCGCGCTGTTCACGAACGTTCCCGAGCGTTGGCCGGGGCTCGCAACCGAGGATCGAGATTGTTCGCGCCTCGAACAGTGACCGACCTCATCGACATACTGAAGGAGCAGCATGAATATGACTCGGCGACAGCTGCTGGAGCGAGCGGGAGTCGCCGCGGCTGCTGTGGCCGGGGTGGGGCTGGTTGACGACCGGTTGGGCGTGGGATCATCCGAAGCGGCGCTGGTCGATGCCGGCTCAAGCGATGGTGGCGGGCTGATGCACTTCGTGACCAGGCCGGACCTGACGCCTCCCGTCGTGAACGTGAGCCGCTCTGGCCTTGGGGACGACGGGGACTACACCGTCATGAACGCTCCGTGGACGGACGAATCGCCCGGCGGCTCGTTAATCCGCGACGCCAGGGGCGGCCTGGTCTGGATGGGGCTCAACACTCCCCGCCACCATCGCATGGACATCAACGTTCAGACCTACCGCGGGAAGCGTGTGCTCACCTGGTGGGAGGGGGCCGTAACGGACGCCGGCTATGGCCTGGGCGTGGGAATGATTACCGACACCTCCTACAGCACGGCACACATAGTCCGGGCGCACCGCGGGCTCCAGGCCGATCTGCATGAGTTCAACCTCACCTCCCAGGGCACCGCCCTGATCACCGCCTACCGGCAGTCGGTCGCTGACCTGTCGGCCGTGGGCGGACCGGTCCGCGGCTACGTACTGTCAGGCGTTGTCCAGGAGATCGACATCGCGACGGGCGCGCTGCTCTTCGAGTGGGACAGTCTGGACCACGTGCCGCTGACTGAGAGCCAACAGGTCTTCGCAGGGGGCACTACAGACGACCCGTACAACTACTTCCACATCAACTCGATCGCGGTGGCGCCAGACGGCGATTTGCTCGTCTCCGCGCGTAACACCTGGACGATCTACAAAATCACTCGCCCAGCCGGCAGAATCGCCTGGCGGCTCGGCGGCAAGCGGTCCGACTTCCAGCTCGGCCCTGGCGTGGAGTTCTACTGGCAGCACCACGTGCGCCCGCACGGGGCGAGGACGCTGACACTTTTCGATAACGGCGCGGCCCCACCGTACGAACGCCAGTCGCGGGCGCTCATCCTGCGCCTCGACCCTGCGGCGAGACGCGTCCGGTTGCTCCGGGCGTTCACCCATCCCACTCCCCAGATCCTGGCCCACGCCATGGGCAGCGCCGAGTTGCTGCCCGATGGCGGGATGTTCGTCGGCTGGGGCGCCACTCCCTGCTACTCCGAGTTCGCCGCCGATGGTTCTCTGGTTATGGATGCGGTGATGCCCTTGGGCCTTCCGTCGTACCGGACCTTCACGCGGCCCTGGGCCGGCCATCCGACCGAACCGCCCGTGACCGCTGCCAGCGCCAGCTCTGGTGGGGCCACTGTCTACGCGAGCTGGAACGGCGCGACTACGGTGGCATCCTGGGGTGTTCTGGCCGGCCGGCGAAGCTCGTCCCTCGCATACACAGGCTCGGCACGACGCACAGGGTTCGAGACCGTCATCGGCGTGGCGAACGAAGGGCCCTACTTCGCCGTCGAGCCGCGTGACGCTTCAGGGCACGTGCTGGCCCGGTCCGCGACGGTGGCGCTGGTGTCATGACGCGGACCCCGGCGCTGCATCGCGCCATCCGTTGGTGCGGCGCGCCTATCGGCGCGCGATCAAACGTCCAGATGGTGTGCAGGTGACCGGGGATTCGCCGGTGTCGACCGCGAGGTAGGAGAACGACGCCGGACCGCAATCCGCGCTCGGCTTGACCTGCCTGGCGCAGCCGGCGCGGAGATCCTCGCAGTCGAACGTGCCACCGCCGGCGAGATGGATGTCGAGCCGCGAGCGGTAGTGGTAGGAGAACAGGTTCGGGTCATGCGAGGGGTCGACCGAGCCACCGACCTCGTCGTCGCGCCAAGTCGGGGACGTCGCCGAACTCGTAGCGGGTGCCGCCACGGATCACGATCTCGCCCGTGTCGATGCCCGCCCATGTGACAGATCGCTGCCGATCGTCACCGACGCCACCGCTGAATCCACGCCGGCAACGGGACGGGAAGTGGCCTGATTCCTCCAGTCCAGGGTTCGGGTGCCGCACGTCGAATAGAGCCGCCGCAAAGGTTCAGGCGGTGATGGTCAACGCACGGAGGTGCGCGGTGCAAGCTGATAATTCGGTGTTGCGTGTCGGAGCGGCGCTTCGGAGGCTCGGACTCAGCGTGCTCTTGGCCTACCTCTTCGTGCCCATCGGCGTGAGCGGGGCATTCCCGATCGCGCAGACCGAAGCGAACTTCAGCTACACCGGCGCCGCGCAGACGTTCACCGTGCCCGCCGGCGTCACGAGCATTCACGTTCAGGCCACGGGGGCACCGGGCGGTAGCTTCGCCGATAGCGGTGGGTTCGGCGACGTCGTGACCAGCGACGTGTCGGTGATTCCAGGCGAGGTGCTGTATGTGATGGTCGGAGGAGTGGGGGTTAGCGTCCAGGGAGACGACACCACGGGCGAAGCAGGCGGGTTCAACGGCGGCGGGGATGGCGGATCCGGAGCGGGTGATGTCGGCGCCGGCGGCGGGGGGGCGAGCGATATCCGCACCGAGCCCAATGCGCTCGACTCGAGGCTACTCGTGGCCGGCGGCGGTGGCGGCGCGGGCGCCACGTGCACCAGTTGTGGTGGACAAGGTGGTAACGCAGGTCAGCCTGGTACGACTGGCGATGGTGGTGGCGCCGGCGGCGGCGCGGGGACCAGCGCAGCCGGGGGCACGGGCGGCACGGGCGGGACGAGCGGCAAAGGCGACGACGGCAGCCTCGGCAACGGCGGTACGGGCCAGACCGGGATCAGCAGCGACGCTGGCGGTGGCGGCGGTGGCGGCGGTTACAACGGCGGCGGCGGTGGTGGCGAGGGAGGCGATGGTGGTGGAGGTGGCGGTGGATCGAGCTACTCGGCGGGAAGCTCCACCACGATCACGACGGACGCGACCGGGACGCCGGCGATCGTGATCACATACCCGGTTCCGACGGCCGACGCGTCGCCGACCCCGGTGACGTTCACAGGCACACAGCCGCAGATGACGATGAGCGGGCCCAAGACCGTCACGGTTACGAACAACGGATCCGCGCCGCTGTACGTCAGCGGATGGTCGTTCTCCGGGGCTGATCCGGGTGACTTCTTCGTTGGCTCCGACACCTGTGGCGGCCCGGTCGGACCGGCGTCGAGCTGTCAGCTGACTGTCCGCTTCGCTCCGCAGGCATCCGGTGCGCGCTCGGCCAACCTGCTGATCGACACAAATGCGCTCTCCACACCATCAAGCGTCTCGTTGAGTGGGGTGGGCGGAAGCCTTCCGCAAGGGCCAAAGGGACCGCAAGGGACGCCCGGGCAAAAAGGGCCTCAAGGGGTGAGGGGACCAGCCGGCATGATCGAGCTCGTCACCTGCAAGCTGGTCACCAAGAGGGTCAACGGCCATACCCACAAGGTCCAGAAGTGCAGCGGGCGGCTGGTTTCGGGCCGAGTCAAGTTCACGGTCTCGGGCGCTGGCTTTGGGGCCACGGTCTCGCGCCACGGCATCGTGTACGCGAGCGGAGTCAGCATCTCGAGCGGCCACGGCCGTAGGGAGCTCATCCTCAGCCATTTGCGGGGAGCTCTCCGTGGACGCTACGTGCTGACGCTCCGGCAGCACGGACACCGGCACGGCTCGAGCCGGCGGGTCTCGATCGTGATCAGCAGCTGAGCGGCGCTTGGCCGCCGGCGCTCTACGCAATCACACCTGACCGACGCCGATCGGCCGGGCGTGAACCGGAATCCTTGGCGACGCGATCGTCCTGGAACCGAGGCGGTTGCTCGCGCGGACCGTCACCCTGATGGTGTCGCCCGCGTCGGCGCCCCTGACCGTGTAGCTACGCCCGGTAGCGCCGGCGATGTTCACGCACCGCCGCCCGCAGCGCTGCCACTGCAGGTGGAATCTGGGCCGCGGCGATCCCGACCACCTGCCAGTGGTGCTGGTCAGCGTGCGGCCCACCACCGGAACGCCTGACATCGACGGCGGGATCTGATTCTTGGGTCGAGCCGGCCCGTGGCCGCCCTGAACTGCGGGCACCAGAATTGATTCGAGCGTGCCGCGACCATACGTCGTGGCGAACATTGCCGATCGATCGGCGCTGAGGAACAGTTTGTTGACGCGGACGTTAGGGAATCGGGCCGCCGACCAGCGCCCACTCGCGTACTGCTCCACGCCGTGCTCGGTGCCGGCGAGCAGCGTCGAGCCGTACGGCAACAGCGTGTTGACCGAGGTGGCGCTGAGGGGACCAGTGAGGTCGCTCCAGCTCGTGCCGCTGTCGCTGGTCTCAAGCACTCCGCCGACATGGTTGGTCTGCGCATAGAGCAGCGGCGCGTAGGCACCGAGCGCGAGGAAGACATGCTCCTCGCCCGCTCCGCTCGACGCCGCTCGGTCGATCACGAGGTCTCTGACGGGTCACGCCTCCGCAGCGGACGGCGCCCGCCGCCGAGCGCCGTCCGTCCGGGCTGCGATTCAACTCACGGCCGCACGCTGCGCGCGCCGGCGACGCACGACGACCGTCCCGCTCGCGCCGGCACTGAGCAGGACGACCGCTCCTGCCGCGCCGATTCCGGCGTCGCCCCAGTCGAACCCCGACTGTGTGCCCACCGTCGGCTGAGGCGCTGCGGGCCGGTTCGCGACTTGGCCGGGCGCCGAATCTACCGGTGGTGGGTTGAGGTCGAATCGCGCCTGCGCGGCCGCGGGGACGGTCGCCACTCCGGCGACGATTCCGGTCGCCAACGCACGCCTGATCAGATTGCCGTTGAACATGCTGCCTCCTAGTGGGTGGTGCTTTTTACGCCTCGCCAAGCTACGGGCGGCGCCGGGTCAAGGCATCGGGAGGACCACCCATGTTTGGCTCGCCCCGACACCCATCTTGGGTAGCCGGGCCCCGACCCATAGGCTGGCGTCAATGAGCAGCCACGCAGACGTCGAGGCCGGCGCGTTCCCGAGCGGACACGTGTTCGCCGCGGCGGCGCCCATCCGGTACGTGCTCGAGCGCGCGCCCGAACGCGCGCAGATGCTGGTGGTCGTGTTCTCGGGTGCGCCGCCAGCCGGCCGGCCGCCGCGCTACCACTACTACCGCGTGCTCGAGGACTCCGGGCTCGACCGGCTCTATGTCCTCGATGACGCTGGTGCCGGCGACCCGCCGTCCCCATCCTGGTACCTCGGGCCGGGTCACGGCCGAGCCGTCAGCGACTCGATCTCCGAACTGGTCCGAACGACGGCGGCCGAGCTGGGATACGAGCGCTCGCGCGTGGTCACCGCGGGCTCGAGCATGGGCGGCTGGGCGGCGCTGTACTACGGCGCCCGGGTGGGCGTCGGACACGTCGTCGCCGGCGAGCCGCAGACGCTGCTCGGCAACTACCTGTGCGGCCCCGCGTTCCACGCGATCGCCGAGCACATCACCGGCGGAAGCTCGGGCGCCGAGCGCGCCTTTCTCAACTCGCTCGTGTTCGATGCGCTGGGTTCGGCCGCTCACCCCCCCGCGGTGCATGTCATGTGCGGGCGGGCGAGCCCCTACAGAGAGAACCACGTCCTCCCGCTGTCACGGTTCCTCGACGATCACGGAATCGACTGGGACCTCGAGCTGTTCGAGGGTGCGGACCACGAGACGATCGCCGCCGAGTTCCCCAGCTTCATGGTCCGGACGCTCGACCGGATTGCCTCCACATGGCGTGACATGTCCGGCTCCGGCCGCTAGCGTAATCACCCGCGCATCGCCGTCGAGGAGGGGAAGAGTTGGGACTCGGGGACAGGTTCAAGGACATCAAGAAGCAGGCGCAGGACGCCGTTGCCGAGCACAAGGACAAGATCCAGGAGGCGGTCGAGGTCGCCAGCGTGGCTGCCGACCAGAAAACGCGCGGCAAGCACACGACGAGGATCGCCAAGTTCGGCCAGAAGGCGAGCGATGCGGTCGACAAGATCGCCGGCGCCGAGGATGGCGAGGGCGGGGCCGGGACACCGGATGCGCAGACGCGCCCGCCTGAGGCCTAATCGCGCCGATAGGCCACGACGATGTCCTGAGACGTCGGGCCCCGCCGGCCTGACCAGCTTCCCCACATGACTGGGCCGCGCAGCACGAGGTCGTGCGCCTCGGCGCGCTCGCGAACCCAGCCCGCGTCGTAGGCGACGGCGGACTCGGGCAGCGACCGGTCGGCTGTCGCCTCCGGTCCCTCGAGGGGCTCGAAGTGGATCAACTCCGGGCGGTCGCGGTCGCCCGTCTCGTCGAGGAGGAACCACGTGCTGAACAGCCGTCCCCCGGGGGCGAGCACCCGAACCGCCTCACGCAGGTAGTGATCGGCCGCCTCGGCGCGCAGATGGGTGAACACAGAGCTGGCGACGACGAGGTCGAACGACCCATCCGGATAAGGAAACCGGTAGCCGGAGGCATCGCCGACGCCACCCGGGTTGTAGAAGGCGTTGTAGAGGTTCGCGTGCACGAAGCGGAACGGGGCCGCAGTCCGCCGGTAGTGAGCGCCGCACCACGCGACCGATTCAGAAATCACGTCGAAGCCGTCATACGAGCCCGGCGGGCGCAGTTGCCGGGCGAGAACACGAGCGATCCGGCCGGCGCCGCAGCCGATGTCGAGCACGCGATCCGACGAGGTCAGTCCGGCGAGCTCGCTCAGATGGCGACCGAACTCCTCGCCTGTCGCCTCGAAGTCGGAGTTGCCCGTCAGGTTCCGGAGCCGGCGCGGGGGCACGAGCTCATCTCGGCGCCCGAGCGCGAGCTCCGCGGCGTCGGCGGCCCGCAGCCTCAATGACGTCAGGGCCCGTGCGGCCAGCGGGCCGGCGGCGGTGCGGCCTGAGCGGGTCACCAGTTCGACTCTACCGGCGGACCTGGGAAGATCCGCCTGACCCGCTCTTGATCATGGCCGCGTCCAAGAAACCCGCCGAGGACATCCTGTTCGAGCAGGTCTGGCTGGAAGGTCACCTCGAGAGCCATCTCGAGGCGGTTTACGGGGGCGACCCGGTCCGGCTCGTCGGCTCGATGGACCCGTCGTCGCTGACGTACACAAAGCTGGCCGTGGCCAGGGCTGCGGGGCGGGTGAGCCGGGCCGGCGGTCACGGTGGTGGGACAACCGCCCCGGGGAAGCTGTTGCTGCGCCTGGCGCCGCGGGCGATCTCTACCCTCGCGGCGCGCCTCGCCGACGGCGTCGTGCTCGTGAGCGGGACCAACGGCAAGACGACGACGGCGCGGATGCTCGCCGCGATCCTCGAGGCCGACGGCCGCACCGTGGTGCACAACCGCACCGGTGCGAACACGAATTGGGGCGTCGGTGCCGCGCTGGCGCAGTCCGATGGTGACATCGGGCTGTTCGAGGTGGACGAGGCGTGGCTGCCGCTGCTCACCGCCGAGCTGCGCCCACGGCTCGTGGTGCTCGGCAACCTGTCGCGCGATCGTCTTGACCGCTACGGCGAGCTCGAGCAGCTCCGGACGGCGTGGTGCGGACTGGTCCGTGGTGCGAGCGCTCCACGGACCATCGTCGTCAACGCCGACGATCCGCTGCTCGCCGGTCCGGGTGGAGTGCTCGACCACGCGCGAGCCGATTCGATCCTGTTCGGCGTGGAGGATCGATCGGTCGGATCACCGGCTCCGGAGCATCCCCGCGAGGCCCACAGCTGCGCCGCGTGCGGCGGCCCGATCCGTTATTCGCGAGCCTTCGTCGGGCATCTGGGCCACTACGGATGTGAGCGTTGTGGGCGGTCGCGCCCGGGCCCGAGCGTCTCCGCGCGCGCGATCAGCGGCCGCGGACTCGACGGCACTCAGGCCGAGATCGAGTTCCCCGGGGGTAGCCTTGAGGTCCGGCTGGCCCAGCCCGGATTGCACAACGTCTACAACGCGCTTGCGGCGGCGGCCGCCGCGGTCGCGCTGGGTCTCAGACCCGGCTCGATTCGCACCGGGCTGGCGTCGATGCTGCCGCCGTTCGGGCGCTCGGAGACGATCACCGTCTCGGGACGGCCGGTGCATCTTTGCCTGGTCAAAAACCCGGCCGGCGCCAACGCCACCTTCACCGTGCTGCAGGCAGAACGTCGTCAGCACCCGCTGCACCTGTGGCTTGCATTGAACGATGGCTGGGCGGACGGCCGCGACGTGTCGTGGATCTGGGACGCCGACTTCGAGCGGCTGGCCGGCGTGGTGGGGGCCGTGACATGCAGCGGCCGGCGCGCCAACGAGCTGGCACTGCGGACCAAATATGCCGGCTGGAACTGTCCGATCGAAGCGAACGATGATCTCGATGCATCGTTCGCGGCGGCGCTCGCGCGGGCTCCCGGGCCGCTGATCGCGTTGCCGACCTATTCGGCCCTGCTGGAAATGCGGAGGGTGCTCAACCGCCACGGAGTCTCGGTCAGCGACTGGGGCACGACGGCTCGCGCGGCGATCTGAGATCTCAAGCCGGGACGCAGGCGGCTGGCCTGGACGCGGCGATGAGCTCGCGGGCCACCTGGCGATCGTCGAACCGCACCGCCGTGCCACGGCCGTCGTTGCGCATCTCGCGCAGTGCGCCGCGGCCAGGAATCACGATCACGTCGTCGCGGTCGGCGCTCGCGACCGCCTCCTCGATTGCGCGCCTGCGATCGAGGATCACCTCCCACTCCGCGCGCCGCGACGTCCTCGCTCCCGCGACCATGCTGCTCAGCGCTGGAATCCGCGGCAGCCCGCGGAAGCCCGAGGTGGTCAGGATCAGGCGATCGGATCGCGCGGCCACGACCCGCCCCATGTTCTGCATTGCCGTGCCGGGTGCGCCGCCGAGCCCGAACACGACGATCAGGCGGCCGGCCGGCGCCATGCCGGCGCGGACGGTCGTGAGGAGCTGTTCGAGCGCGTCGGGTGTGTGGGCGAAGTCGACGATCACGTTGAACGGCTGACCGGCATCCACGTGCTCGAATCGCCCCGGCGGCCCCGTGTACGCGTTCAGGGTCGAGAGGGATAGCTCGCGGTCTACGCCCAGCAGATCGGCGAGCGCCAGCGCGGCCGCGACGTTCCGCGCGTTGTAGATCCCGGGCAGGGCCGAGCGGACCGAAACGCGCCCCGCCGGCGTCGAGATCGAGCTCTCGGAGCGACGCAGGTCCCAGTCGACCGAGTCGACCCGGTAGTCGGCCGCGGCGGAGAGCCCGACCCGGGTGACGACGCCACCATGCCGCTCGATGTCAATGGCCAGCCCGTGGCCAAAGTCGCTGTCGATGTCGATCACGGCGTGTCGAACCACCCGGCCGCCGTTCGTGAACAGCCGGCGCTTCATCTCGCCGTAGCGGCGCATCGTTCCATGGCGCCCCATGTGTTCGAGCGTGAGATTCGTGAACACGGCCACCTCGGGGAGCAGGTGGACGCAGCCCTCGAGCTGGAAGCTTGAGACCTCGCACACGATCCAGTCGAGGTCCGTCGAGGCGATGGCCGACACCGGTGGACCGAACTGGGTGTTGCCCGCGAGCTCTACACGGCGGCCGTCAGCCGAAAGCAGCGCGGTAGCCAGGCCGCACACGGTCGACTTGCCATTCGTTCCGGTGACGGCCAGCATCGGAGCGCGACTCAGTCGCCAGCCCAGCTCGAGCTCGTCGATGATCAGGCGTCGCTTTCCGCGCGCCCGCTGCATCACCTGGGCGCTGAACGAGATCCCGGGGCTCTTGACCACGGTGCGCGCCTGGCCGACCTGCCGACGTGTCAGTTCGGGACCGAGAATCGTGCGCACGCCGCTGCGCTCGAGCTGGCGGCGAACCCGCTGCATGCCGGCGCTCGTGTCGGAGTCCCAGGCGTAGACCTGGTCAGCGCCGATGACGTCGCTCAGCGCGCGCACGGCAGCCCGACCCGCCGTCGCCAATCCCGCAACCAGGAACGGGCCGCTCGGAATAGCCGGCCGCGACACCTGGTGCGGCGGTAAACCATGCGTACCGACGCGTACTTCCACCGCGGTCACGGTGACTATGATCGCAGCCGCGCCGATGACGGATACTTGCCGACGCATGCGCATTGTCCTCGGCTTTGAGAACTTCGATGGATTCGGCGGGACCGAGACCTACACGCTCACGGTGGCGCGCGAGCTCGACCGCCTCGGCCACGATGCGCTGGTCTACTCGCCGAACCGGGGCGCCATGGCAGAGGTCGCCCGTGAGCAGGGTGTCCCGGTGCTCAGTCGCGAGGAGCTGCCGAGCTCGTGCGATCTCGTGGTCGCGCAGGACGCCGCGACGTGCCACGAGCTGGCGGCCCTTTACCTAGATGCCGTCGTGATGATGGTCGTCCACTCGGCCGACTACGTGCTGCAGGCCCCGCCCCAGCTCGAGGACCGCTGCCACGTTGTGGTGGTCCTCAACGATCGCGTTCGGCGCGCGGTCGAGGCGCGCGCATGGCACCCCCCGATCGTTCGTCTGCGACAACCGATCGAGCTCGGGCGCTACTGGGACCTCGGGCCCGCACGCGAGGAACCACGGCGCGCGCTGGTCACGAGCAACTACGTCAAAGGACCTCGAGCTGGGCTGATCGAGAGAGCCTGCCGCGCGAACGGCTTCGAGGTGGCCTGGATCGGCGCGACGACGAATTCGACCGCGAGCCCCGAGATGGCGATTGCCGATGCCGACATCGTGATCGGCCTCGGGCGCAGTGCGCTCGAGGCGATGGCCGCTGGACGCGCCACGCTCGTGTATGGCATCGCAGGCGGCGACGGCTGGGTGACGCCCGAGCGCTATCCGGGCATGGAGGCAGACGGCTTCGCGGGTACCTCGGTGCCCGAGCTCGAGATCGACGGTGATCGTCTGGCTGTCGAGCTGGGTAAGTGGAGCGCTGAGATGGGAAGCGCAAATCATGACCTCGCGGTGGCACACCACGGTGCGCGCGACCACGTGTGCGCGCTCCTTGATCATGCCGGGACCCTTGCTTCGTCTCCACCACGCGCGCCGACGCTGAGCGATGAGATGGCTCACCTGGTCAGGTTGCAGTGGCGGGCCGAGCTCCGAGCGATGGGGAGCCTGGCCGAGGCCACTCGGCTCAGGGCGCTGGTGGCCGAGCGCGAGCAGGAGGCCGAGGACCTGCGGCGCAAGCTTGTCGCGGCCTGGGAAGACATGGAGCTGTTCCGGCGTACGAGGAGATTCCGGCTGGCCAGCCGGATCGCGGCCCCTCTTGACAGACTGCGCAACGGCCGCGGCAGCGGCGATTGATCGAGACGGGCGGGTGAGGTGTCGGTGAGTAGGGACACAGTCGTCGTGGGCGGAGGCGTCGTCGGCCTCGCGGTCGCCAATGCGCTGCTGCGCGCGGGCGTGAATGTGGTATCCGTGTTTCCGCCGCCCTCCGACGACTGTCCGCTGGCCTCGCGGGCGGCCGGGGCGATGCTCGGCGCGTTCGGTGAGGTCACGTCTGAGGACACCGCCGAGTCCGAGGTCGGGTTCGGGTTTCGGGTGCGGGCGCAGCGCCTGTATCCCGAGTGGCTGGGTGAGATCTGCGAGCGTGCCGAGGTCGCGGTACACCAGGGTCGAGGGACGTTCGTGATCGCGAACAACACCGACGCGCGCGATCGGCCGAGCGTACGGGCGATGCGGGATCGTGCCCTTCGGACCGGCGAAGGCGCCGAGTTCGTCGAGCCGGAGGACGTGCCCGGACTGAAGCCAAATCCGCACCACGCTCCGGTGCTGTGCCTTCACCTCCCGGGGGAGCACTCGGTCGACGCCGATCAGCTGCTCGCCGCGCTGAGTGCGAGCGCCGCCACATTCAGCGGCTGGAGTCACGTGACGGAACCGGTCACCGACGTGCGACCGGACGGAGACGGCTGGACGGTCACCACGCGCCGCGGCTACGTGATCCGGGCCGGGCGCGTCGTGCTGTGTGCCGGCTCACGGTCGTTTGACGCGCTGCCGAGAGAGCTGCGCGACGCGGCCGGACTGCCCGAGCTGTACTTCGGTAAGGGCATCTCGTGCATCGTCAGTGGCGGACCGTCGATTCCGTCGACGATCCGGACCCCCAACCGGGCCTTCGCGTGCGGTATCCACGTCGTCCCCCGCGCCGGGGGATTGCTGTACATGGGTGCCACCAACCAGCTCGGTTTCGACCACGACGCGGATCGGGGCGCGAGCCCCGGCGAGATCCACAACCTGATCGACGAGGTGCTTCATCAGATCAGCACGGACATCCGCGAGACGCGGATCGAAGAGTTGCGCGTCGGCTACCGGCCGATCGCGGCTCACGGGCGGCCGGTGATCGGCGAGACGTCTCTCGCGGGGTTGAGCGTCGCCACCGGCACCTACCGTGACGGCATGCTGATGGCGCCGCTCGTCGGCGAGATCATCGCCGCGGAGGCCACCGGCGCAGCGATCTCCGGGAATCCGTTTCCAGTCGCCTCGGCCGAGCTGTCGGCCCAGCCGGATTCGCTCGTCGACGCCGGGGTGCGGGACATCATCGCTTTCATCCACGAGCCGCGCGGGGAGCTCCCCTACGACCGCGCGGAGCAGCTCCGCAAGTACGTCACGACGCTGTTCCGGATGGCCGTCGACGACAACGGTCACTACACGCTGCTGCGTGAGCACGTGCGCGCACGGCTTCGCGAAACGCCGCTGAACGAAACGATGCACACCGTGTTCCGCGACATCATCCGCGACGCTGACAGGCGCACAGGCTAGAGCGCAAGCCGCCGCCCGCGCGGACGGCAAGCCGCCGCGACCACGGCGGAGAGCAGGCACAGGGCCGCGCATACGGCCGCCGCGGTGTCCCAGCCGTTCAGCAGCCCGGCCGCTCCCGGAGAGCCACTGCCCGTCGCGAGCGCGACAACCAGCGCCACGCCGGCCGCGCCGCCGAGGTAGCGTGCCGTGTTGTTCGCGCCGCTGCCCATACCGGCGCGCTCGCGCGGGACCGACTCGACGGCGAGGCGCCCGAGCGACGCGTTCGCGAGTCCGCTGCCGACACCGGCGATCACGAGCCCGGGGATGAGCGCCCTCCACGACGAGCTGCTGCCGAGACCGGTGAGCGCGAGCTCGCCGCCGGCGCTGATGACGAATCCAAGCGCGAGCACGGACGGGCTCCTGAACCGCCGCAGAAGCGGTCTCGTGGCCAGGGCGATGACTGTGCTGGTGGCGGACCAGGCCGCCAGCACTGCGGCCGAACCGACGATCGTCACGTGCAGTCCCCGCTGCAGCAGAAGCGGCGCGAAACTCATCAGGCCGATGATCCCGAGCCCTGTGAACAGCGCGCCGCTGAGCGAGGCGACGAACAGTGGGTGCCGGAGTCGGGCGAGCTCGAGCATGGGTGCCCGCCTGCGCAGTTCGATCGCGGCAAAGGTGGCGAGCAGAGCCAGACCGGCGACGAGCAAGGCGATCGTCCGCGGCGCCGTCCAGTTGCCGCGACCCTCGACCAGGCCGGCGGTGAGCGACGCCATCGCCGCGGTCAGGGCGATCGCGCCGGCGAGGTCGATCGGGCGCCGGTGGGAGGATTTGGATTCGGGCACGCCGATCGCCGCGCCGGCGAGGATTGCCGCCGAGAGCGCCATCAGCCAATAGCTGCTGCGCCAGCCAAGTGACTCGGCGAGCACGGCTCCGACAAGCGGTCCGGTGGCGATGCCCGCGCCGACCGAGGCACCCCAGACGCTGGTCGCGAGCGCGCGCTCGTGAGGGGCCGAGAACGAGTGACCGATCGACCCGAGGGCGGCGGTCAGCACACCCGCGCCGGCCACGCCCTGGAGGATCCGGGCCGCGATCAGCACGTCGATGGTCGGGGCGAGCGCGGCCAGTGCGCTCGTCGCTGCCAGCAGCGCGCCGCTGGCGATCATCACGCGCCGGCGGCCGAAATCGTCGGCGATCGCGCCCGCGGTGAGCAGCGCCGCCGCGAGCCCGAGGCTCATCCCACTGAGCGTCCAGGTCTGGGCGGAGACGCCGCCATGCAGCGAACGAGTGCTGTCGCCGACCGTGGTCACGGCCGCGCTGAACACGGCGAGCACGAGCAGCGTTCCGGATGCCCCGAGGGCAAGGATCCGCGCCTTGTCGGACCGTTCGGCTCCAAGCAACGGCAGGCGTGCGGCGATCGTGGCTGAGGTCATCTGAGTCCTCCCATGAGTTCAATCAACGAACCAGTTCGGCGACGGTAGCACACTCGGTTCAATTATTGAACCCCTTGCGCTAGACTTCTGGACATGCTCGGAAAGGACTACGAACGCCAGGACTGTGCGATCGCTCGCGCGCTAGAGATCGTGGGCGAGCGGTGGACCCTGCTCATCGTCCGCGACGCGCTCTTCGGGGTCAGGCGTTTCAGCGACTTCCACGCCCACCTCGATGTGCCCAAGGCCGTCCTGTCCGAGCGCCTGAGCGGGCTCGTCGGGCACGGGATCCTCGAGCGCCGGCCCGACCCCGAGCACTCGGGCCGCCACCTCTACGAGCTCACCGAGGCCGGCCGCGGTCTCTGGCCGGTGCTGCACGCGCTGCTCGTGTGGAGCGATCACATCGACATCGAGAACAGCCGCCTGTTCAGGCACGCGGCGTGTGGGACCGAGCTCGACGAGATGGCCGCCTGCCCACACTGCAAGGTCACTCCGCCGGTGGAGGACATCATCACCGAGCCGCGGCCCGGACGCGACCCCTTCCGTAACGACCCAGTCGCGATTGCGCTGCGCGGACCGCACCGTCTGCTCGAGCCGCTCGAGCCGGCACTCGCCGCATAGGGCCAGCGGCCCCCCAATCAGCGGGCGCGGGGGTACCATCACGCGGGCTCAGGGCGGTTAGCTCAGCTGGTCAGAGCACCTGCCTTACAAGCAGGGGGTCGCTGGTTCGAGTCCAGCACCGCCCACTCCGAGGAATCACCAGCAAAGTCGGGCAACGCCTGCTCCTGGGCAAAACGGGTTCGTTCGGCACCGGCCCTCGCTGAGCCGGATCCGGACGGGGTCGCTGGTTCGAGTCCAGCACCGCCCACTCGAGGAATCACCAGCAAAGTCCGGCAACGCCTGCTCCTGGGCAAAACGCGTTCGTTCGGCACCGGCCCTCGCTGAGCCGGATCCGGACGCCTCCTCGGTCGCCAATCCGATCACGAGCTCCGAGTCGGCTCGACAGGCGAAAGCGATCGTGGACCACTCGCTCGCTTTTCCGCGCGTTGGGGGGCGCGTCACGCGATGGTTCAAGATGCCCGGGCGGCAATGGATGCAGGGCTGAGCGACCTGGCTGCCGACTGCGGGGCCGGCTGCTCAACCCCGGATCGGTCGACGCCCGATAGTCGTTGTTGAGCGCTCAGTCGATCAAGTCGCCGTACCGCGCAGTGCTTGCTGACTCTGCCGCGATGTTCGGGCTGGTCATGGACCCGGGCGACGGACTCGAGGTGCGCGCACACAGTTGTCACACCGAGGACGCGACGAGTCGGATAGGTTCGGCATATGGGCGATACATACGACTTCGTGGTGATCGGCGGGGGTTCGGCGGGTGCGGTGATCGCGGCGCGGTTGTCGGAGGATCCGGGTTGCCGAGTGGCGCTGCTCGAGGCGGGCGATCGGCCGCCCGCGGCCGAGGCGATGCCGGCGGCGTGCGCGTCGCTTCAGGTGAATCCAGAAACCGACTGGATGTACACGGCTGACGCAGGCCGGGCGGGGCTGGGCTTGCGGGACGGCCGGATGATGGTCCCGCGCGGCAAGATGCTGGGCGGATCGTCGGGCATCAACTACATGGCCTATGTGCGCGGCCATCCGGGTGACTTCGATGCGTGGTCTGACGGTGGGGCGACCGGCTGGGGCTATGACGAGCTGCTGCCGTATTTTCGTAAGAGCGAGGGCCTGGCACCGAGTGGCGACATCGTCGTCGACTTCGAGGCGCACAACACCGAAGGGCCGCTCGGTGTCTCGGTCCGCGGCCCGGTGCTGCCGGGCGCACGCCAGTTCGTCGATGCCGCCGTGGCCGCCGGCATCCCGATGGGCGACTACAACGGCCGCGACCGCGAGGGTGAGCATGGCGTCGTCTCCCTGCTGCAGACCACGACCAGGGACGGCAAGCGCGCGAGCACGTACCACGCGTTCCTGGAGGGCGAAGCGGAGGGACGCGAGAACCTCGACGTCATCTGCCATGCGCAGGCGACCGGGCTCGTGCTCGAGGACGGTCCCGACGGACTCCGGGCGACGGGCGTTGAGTATCGGACCGCGGCGGGCGAGACGGCGGTCGTCAATGCCGCGAAGGAGATCGTGGTGAGCGCGGGGGCGGTTGGGTCGCCGCAACTCCTGCTGCTCTCGGGGATCGGCCCGAGGGACGAACTCGAGGCTCTCGGCATCACCTGCCGGCACGACGCACCCGACGTCGGCAAACACCTGCAGGACCACCTCCAGCTCGGGCTCGTGTTCCCGGCTCCGGGCATCGGCGTGTCGATGACGGAGGTCGGGATCTCGATGGGACCCGACGCCCTGCGCGCGCCCGCGGGACCGCTGCCGGCCGATCCTGCCGACGACGCCTCGCTGCCTCCCGAGCTGGAGGCGATCCGGGCCGAAGCCGAGCGCCGTGTCGCAGAGTGGGCGACAACCGGCCACGGCCTCGTGTCTTCGTCGCTGTATGAGGCGTGCGCGTGGTACTCGACCGGCCTTGGGGACGCGCACACCCATGACGCCCAGATCGGGTTCTTCATCTGCGGGTACAACCCCGACCTCTGGCGCGACTGCCTGCGAATGGACCCGACCGAGTTCTTCGACGACGCGGACGTCGCGCTCGGTCCCGACGCCGAGAACGTGATCGTGCTGGCCAACCCCGTGAAGCCCCATAGCCGCGGCGAGATCGTGCTCGCCAGCGCCGATCCGGCCGAGGCGCCCGACATCCGCATGAACTACTACAGCGACCCGCACGACCTCGACGTCATGGTGGCGGTCGTGCGAAAGGCGCTGGAGGTGGTCGACAACTGGCCGGGCACCGACGCGCTCGGCCCGATGTATGTGCCTACGGCGCTGGCCAAGGCCCACGACCACGAGCCTGGCGACAGGCCGAGCGACGAGCTGATCAGAGACATGGCCCGCCACTACTCGACAACCGTCTACCACCTGACCAGCACCTGCCGGATCGGCGACGTCGTCGACGCCCGACTCCGGGTCAATGGCGTGGCCGGCCTGCGGGTCGCCGACGCCTCGGTGATGCCCGATGTCATCAGCGGGAACACCAACGCCCCGGTGATCATGATCGGCGAGAAAGCCGCCGAGATGATCGCCGCGGACCACGGCCTCTCGCTCCGAGAGCACGTCGGCGCGAGCTAGCGCACGGTGCCGGCGCGACCGGCTGGATGCGCCGACCGGCGGCGCCAGAGGCTCGCCAGAATCCGCGCCGCCAAGCGAGCGCTGTCGCGACGACACATACAAGTCCGGACGCGAAGACAGGACCGGTCGGGCCACTACGGAGGCAACCCGAGTTTCGCGACGAGCAGGTCTCGCTGCGTCTGCCCTGTCGCCGATCCGCTCGCGCCGCGGCTTACGGAGCCCGCGAGCCGTTTTGTGGCAATGCGCTCGCCAACGCCAGCGGCGCCGAAGTAGCGGACGGTCGCTAGGGCAGTCGTTAGCTCGGAGGCGCTAGCCGCGCAAAAGGAATCGTCCTCGGCGCACGTTTCCGCTGATCCGCGGTTCATGCTCCAAGGTCGACTCCTGGGCGGTCAGCGCTCGTCGAGGATCTTCGCTTTTTCGGCGGCGAACTCGGCGTCAGTGAGCGCTCCTCATAGGTGAGCGCAACGGCGACTCGGTCGAGCTCACGACACCGGCTTCGTGATGCGTGATCGATCCTGTCCGGAACGGAGCAGCGTCGTCGTCGTGGCTGCGTTGGCTGCGATCGACGACCTGTAGACCGGCCGCCGGGGCGGACCAGAACCCGCCGCCCTCACCCCGGAGGCCTACGGCCGACCGATCCCCCAGGCCTCATCGAACAGCACGCCCGACGCGCGCGTGTTCGGCACTCTTGTGTTTCGGCCGAGGCCGCCGCCTGACAGACGCACGCGAGGCGGTCGCTGGTCCCGCACGTCGAAACATGGCCGCTGTGGCGACAGTTCAGGCGTCGTGGTGCGGGTGCCGAGGTGATCTTCGCGCGCACATCTAAGCGCTAGGGGTCACGATGGGATTTTTCAGCCGCGGGACAGAGGAAGACCACT
>CAVURH010000001.1:0-28301 GCA_963743725.1 uncultured Solirubrobacterales bacterium | reverse complement strand
GGAGCCCGTGTTCGGCGATCTTGCGACGTGCGGGATACTCGCGGACGATGGGAACCGGGCGATCGGCGACTCCGCCTCCCGACCAAGCGCTGCTCGAACGATCCGAACAGCTCGATGCGATCCGGAGTGATCTCGCCGCGGTCACCGACACCGACGCCGGCCGACTGATCCTGATCTCCGGAGAGGCCGGGATCGGGAAGACCTCCCTGCTGATGCGATTCGCCTCGGGCGTGGGCTCGACCCGGGTGCTGTGGGGCTCGTGTGACTCGCTCCAGACGCCGCGCCCGCTCGGACCGCTGGTCGACATCGCCGAGCAGACGGGCGGAGAGCTCGCGGTCTCGATCGACGCCAGCGCGGCACCCGGCGAGCTGCTCGCGGTCCTGTTCCGCGAGCTTCGGCGACGGCGCAGCGTCGTCGTAATAGAGGACGTGCACTGGGCCGACCAGGCGACGCTCGACCTCCTGCGGCTGCTGTCCAGGCGCATCAGCTCCGTCCCGGCGCTGGTTCTCGTCAGCTACCGCGACGACGAGCTCGACCGGGCGCACCCCCTGCAGATCGCGCTCGGGGAGCTGGCCTCAACCCGCCCGCGCCGGCTCTCGATCGCGCCGCTCTCGCAGGGTGCGGTGGCGCAGCTGGCCGGAGCGGCGGGTGTCGACGCGATGGAGCTGTTCGGCCGTACCGCCGGCAACCCGTTCTTTGTCACCGAGGCGCTGGCGGCCGGCGACGTCGCGGTGCCGGACAACGTCCGCGACGTCGTTCTCGCCCGGGCCGCTCGACTCCCAGACCTGGCTCGCCGGCTCCTCGATGCGGTCGCGGTCGCGCCGCCGCGCGCGGAGCTGTGGTTGCTCGAGGAGATCGCCGAGGCCGAGATGGGAGAGCTCGAGAGCTGTCTGGCCTCGGGGATGCTCCGATCCGAGCGCGATGGGGTCGCCTTCCGGCACGAGATCGCGCGGGCAGCGCTCGACGACGCGCTCCCGCCCACTCGGGGGCTTGATCTCCACCGAGCGGTCCTGCGCGCGCTCCGGGCACGGCCGGGAACGGCCGGTGACCTGGCCCGAATGGCCCACCACGCCGACGCGGCGGGCGACGCCGACGCCGTGCTCCTGTTCGCCCCTGCGGCGGCCGAGCGCGCCGCGTCGGTCGGCGCCCATCGTGAGGCCGGCGCGCAGCTCGCTCGGGCACTCCGTTTCGCCGCCGGGCTGCCGGGCGAACAGCGCGCGGACCTGCTCGAGCGGCGCTCCTACGAGTGCTATCTCACCGGCGAGATCGGCGACGCTGTGGACGCTCGCCGCCAGGCCCTGGCCGAGCGCCGCGAGCGCAGCGATCGCGTACGCGAGGGAGACAGCGAGCGCTGGCTCTCGCGCCTTCTCTGGTTCGGCGGTGACAACGCCGGCGCGCGGGCGGCGGGCCGGCGCGCGGTGGCACTGCTCGAGCCGCTGCCCGAGTCAACCGAGCTGGCGATGGCCTACAGCAATCTGGCCCAGCTCGGAACGCTCTCCTTCGACCTGCCGACGGCCAGGCGGTGGGGTGAGCGGGCGGTGGCGCTCGCCGAGCGCCTGCACAACCCCGAGATCCTGTCCCACGCGCTGAACAACATCGGGACGGCGGAGCTGGATGCGGGCGTCCCCGAGGGTGCGGCGAAGCTCGAACGCAGCCTCGCGCTCGCTCGCGAGGCCGGGCTCGAGGAGCACGTCGCACGGGCGTACACGAACCTCGGCTCGATCTCCGTGATGCAGCGAGACTACGCAGCCGCAGAGCGATACCTCGAGGCCGGCGTCGGCTACTGCTTGGACCGGGACCTCGACACGTGGCTTTTCTATATGACCGGCTGGCAGGCTCGCTCGGAGCTCGAGCAGGGACGCTTCGAAACTGCCGCCGAGTTGGCGCTCACCGTCACTAGGTGGCCGAAGGTGTCCGCGCCGAGCCGGATCACCGCGTTGGTTGTGCTCGGTCAGCTCCGAGCACGACGCGGCGATCCGGACGCATGGGCGCTGCTCGACGAGGCCGCCGAGCTGGCGCGCGGGATCGGGGAGATCCAGCGTCTCGCCCCCGTGGCGATCGCGCGCGCGGAGGCACGATGGCTGGCGGGCGAGGACGAGCTCGTCGAGGACGAGACCGGCGATGCGCTGGCGTTGGCGCTGTCCCGAGACTACGCCTGGGCGGTGGGCGACCTGTCGATGTGGCGGCGACGCGCCGGCATCAGCGATCCCGAGCTGGTGATGGCCCTCCCCGATCCCCATCGTCTCGAGCTGAGCGGCGATTCCGGTGCTGCGGCACGGGCCTGGTCCGAGCTCGGGTGTCCGTACGAGGCGGCGATCGCGCTGCAGTCGAGCCAGGACGAGGAGCTGCTTCGCCTAAGCCTCTCGGAGCTGCAGCGCCTCGGGGCGGGCGCCGCTGCGGCGCGCGTGACCCAGGCGCTCCGCCGGCGCGGGGTGCGGGGCATACGCACCGGGCCGCGGGCCGCCACGCGCGAGAACGAGGCCGGCCTCACCACGCGCGAGCTCGAAGTGCTCGAGCTCGTGGCGGAGGGCATGCGCAACGCCGACATCGCCGAGCGGCTGGTGGTGTCCCGCAAGACGATCGACCATCACGTATCGGCCATACTGGGCAAGCTCGGCGCCGGCAGCCGCACCCAGGCCGTCGCCGAAGCGGGTCGTCTGGGGATCCTCGAAAAATAGGTACTCCTTCCGATGTCGGCCCGGGGTCCCGGTCATAGGCTTGTCCAACCATCCATCAACAAGGAGGAACCGGAATGGAGCTCTACGCGATTCTGCGACGTGACGGCTGGCGCTCGGGTGCCGAGCTCGAGGAGGCCGCGGCACGATCGAAGAAGACGGCCGATGAGGAGATGCCCGACGACATCCGCTGGATCCGCAGCTACGTGCTCGAGGAGGGCAGCGGCTCGGTCGGCACCGTTTGCATCTACGAGGCGAGCAGCCCCGAGGCGATCCGCAAGCACGCCTCGCTCGCCGACCTGCCGGTCACAGAGATCATCCGGGTCGCGGACACGGTGGTCGTCCGCCCCGATCCGGCGCCCGCGTCGGTCTAGCGTCGCCCTGGCGGACGGCGGTCACTCGCCGTCCGCCGGGCGAAAGCCCGAGCAGACGACGCGCATCCACCCGATCCTGCCGTCGCGCTCGGCGATGTATGCCTGCTGCTCGACCGTGAACAGCCCATCGGGGTTGCGAACCCGCAGTCGGTAACCCACACGCTCGCGATCGGCGAATGCATCGCCGTCGAGCTTGAGCGTCTCCTCGATCTGATCTGAGTCCCCGAACCACACGGCCAGGATCTCGTCGATCACCGAATCCGAGCTCGTGGCCTCCCAGTTGCGATTGGGCGTCAGGCCGCGGAAATCCACCTTGGGATGCAGGACCTCGCGCAGTCGAGCGCGATCCTTGCTTGCCAGCGCGTCGACGAAGGCACTGCCGAGCTCACTCATGCGCTCATAGTAGTGTCGCGGAACTTCGCCGAACTACTCGAGGGGGCATGTCGTGCCTAAGCTGACCCACCGCCGGCCGTCGGCTTCGATGGTCGTCGCGATCGTCGCGCTGATCGTCTCACTGTCGGCGACGGCGCTCGCGGCGAGCAAGCTGGTCAACGGCGACAAGCTGATCACCAAGGGCTCGCTGTCGGGCAACAGGTTGCGCAAGCACACGCTGACCGGCCAACAGATCAACTTGAAGAGGCTCGGGAAGGTACCCAGCGCGGTGCGGGCGGATCGCGCGTCGCTCGCCAACCAGGCCAACGAAGCCACCCTTGCCATCAACGCCGACAACGCCACGACCGCAGTCCACGCCGCCAACGCGACCAGCGCGTCCAGCGCCGGCAGCCTCAACGGGGTGATCGTGACCCGGTTCGCTGAGTTCATCAATCCCAACACAGTCGACCACCAACTCGTGAAGGTCGGCGGACTGAAGGTCATCGGCGGCTGCAACCCCGCCGGCAAGGTCGATCTCGCTGCCGAGGTCGCCGAGACCACGTACGAGATATCGACCGTGAACAACGAGCTCACAAAGAACAACGGGTCCTCCAATCCGCTGACGGCGCCTCTGGCGGCAAATGCCCATACGGTCCTCACGGATGGCGTGACCGGAACCCCGGAAATGGGGACCACCGACTACGTGTCGGCAAATTTCGAACTGGGGAGAGGTCCAGCTCACGAGTACGAGATCCACTGGTACGTGGTGCCGGTGGTGTCTACTGGTACAGGGGCTCAGTCCTGCACGGTCACGGGCTACATCACGAGCACTCCGTGATCGGGGTACATCCGCAGCCCATCTCCAGTGCGCCTCCGAGCATGTCGAAATCGGCCCGGCGCCGTTCGTATAGAGGGTGAGAACCCCCTATCACGAGGAGCTTCACATGCAGCAATACCTACTCAGCGTCTATCAGCCGGATGGCGACCCGCCCGCATCGGTCGATCTCGAGCAGATCACGCGAGATGTGTTGGCCGTGCGCGACGAAATGCAGGCGGCCGGAGTTTGGGTCTTCTCAGCCGGCCTCCACCCGGCCAGCACCGCCACGGTCCTGCGCGCCGGCGACGGCGAGGTGCTGATGACCGACGGGCCCTATGTCGAGGGCAAGGAGCATCTGGGCGGTTTCACGATCGTCAACGCCGAGGACCTCGACGCCGCGCTCGAATGGGGCGGCAAGCTCGCCCGAGCAACGACGCTTCCGATCGAGGTCCGTCCGTTCCAGAGCAAAGGCTGACGGCCGACGTGGCGGAGCTCTCAGCCTCCGGGGTGGAGCGTGTCTTCCGCGAGCAATACGGACGCGCGGTGGCCGTCCTGGTCCGCGTCTTCGGCGACATCGACGTCGCTGAGGAGGCGGTCCAGGACGCCTTCGCGATCGCGCTCGAACGCTGGCCCTCGAGCGGCGTGCCGCCGAGCCCGGCGGGATGGATCATCACCACGGCGCGCAACCGGGCGATCGACCGCATGCGCCGCGAGTCCCGGCGGGAGGACCGCCACGCACAGGCCGCGCTCCTGCACGCGCACGAGCAGCCCGAGGACGGGCCGATGAGCGATGACCGACTGCGGCTGATCTTCACCTGCTGCCATCCCTCGCTGTCCACGAGCGCCCAGGTCGCGCTCACGCTGCGGCTTCTGGGCGGGCTCAGCACGCCTGAGATCGCCCACGCGTTCCTCGTCTCCGAACCGACCATGGGCCAACGCCTGTCCCGGGCCAAGGGCAAGATCCGCGACGCCGCGATCCCGTACCGGATCCCGGCCGACTCCGAGCTCCCGGACCGGTTGCGCTCCGTGCTGGCCGTCGTCTATCTGATCTTCAACGAGGGCTACACCGCGAGCTCCGGCGAGCGTCTCGTCCGCGAGGAGTTGACCGCTGAGGCGATCCGGCTCGGCCGCCTGCTGGTCGAGCTGATGCCCGACGAGCCCGAGGCGCTCGGGCTGCTCGGACTGATGCTGCTGACCGAGTCCCGGCGCGGCGCGCGCGCCACCAAGTCGGGCGAGCTCGTGCGCCTGGCCGACCAGGACCGCGGCCGCTGGAACCGAGCCCAGATCGACGAGGGACAGGCGCTCGTGCGTCGCTGCCTGCGGATCGGCCGCCCCGGCCCGTACCAGCTCCAGGCCGCGATCAACGCGGTCCACAGTGACGCGCCGAGCGCCGCACAGACCGACTGGCGGCAGATCCTCGCCCTCTACGACCAGCTCCTGGCGCTCGCGCCCACGCCGGTGGCGGCGCTGAACCGCGCCGTCGCGGTGGCGGAGGTCGAGGGGCCGGAGGTCGCGCTGGCCGAGCTCGACGGCCTCGACGGGCTCGATCGCTACTACTTGTACCACGCGATTCGGGCCGACCTGCTGAGGCGCACCGGGCGGCGCGAGGAGGCCGAGCGGGCTTACCGAGCGGCGATCGACCGCACCGAGAACCGCGCCGAGCGGGAGTTTCTCGAGCGCAGCCTGAGCGCGCTTGACGCGTGACGGAGCCGCCTCGGCGACGTAGTACACGAGTACGCTGCTCTCAGAGGCCCATGCCCGCACGCAGACGACTTCTCCCCGTCCTCATCACATCGGCGATCCTGGCGCTTATCGGCGTCTGCGCCGGCTCGGCCAGCTCGAGCCAGCCCGCCGCGGGTGGCCCGGCCGCCGCGAACCGCGCCGCTGCGCGGCTCGACGCAAGCAGGCTGCTCTCGCGCCTCTCGCTGCCCTCCGGCGCCCAGCGCTCCGCCGCCGAGCCCAAGGGCGGTGGCCGCGCGCTCGCTCACCCCGTGAGCAGTCAGGCCACTCCGAACCTCGTCGACCGCCACGAGTGGTGGCTCGTGCCGGGCGCCCCGGAGGCGACGTTGTCCTACCTCGCGGCCCACCGGCCGGCCGGCTCGCGGCTCGTGTTCACCGGCTCCGGCAGCGGGCCCGGCGGCCCCGCCTACCGGGCCGTCGGCTATGGCTGGCCGGCCGTGCCGGGAGTCATCGGCTCGCGCGAGCTCGTGATCGCCGTCGTCAAGCTCGGCGCCCATCGCACCGGGCTGCGGGCCGACGCCCAGGACGTCTGGATCTCGCCGCGACCGGCCTCCGAGCGGATCCCTGCCGGCGCGAGCCTCCTGCGGCTCGTGGTCACCCGGGGGACGAAGGTGCGTCAGGGTCCGCTGAGGTTCGTCTCCGCGTCGAAGCTTCACCGGGTCACGGCGTTGCTGAACGAGCTGCCGTTGGCCCAGCCGGGCGCGTACTCGTGCCCGAGCGACCCGGGCGTCAGGGTCACGCTGCGGTTCTTCGCCGAGCTCGCGAGCTCGCCGCTCGCCGTCGCGGTCGTCGACCCCGGAGGCTGCGGCGGCGTGCAGCTGACGCTCGGAGGCAAGCGTCAGCCGGCGCTGGCCGGCGGGCCGATCCCGGGCGAGCCTCGCGCCTCGCTCGTCCAGGCGCTGGGCTCAGACCTCGGCGTCAGGCTGAACGTCTCGCCGCTGGCGGGCTGAGCCCGAGCGTCACTCGGCCTCGGTGACCCAGTCGGCGGTCAGCGTCAGCCAGAAGGCCAGCCCCGCGAACTGCCGGTAGCGGCGGAACGCACGCTCGATCCCCTTGTCGGTTATCCGAGGGCGTCCGGCCAGGCGCCGGTAGGTGGGGCGCGTCCACGAGTCAAGGATCAGCGGCCGGTAGCGGCCGAGCAGCATCATCACGTGCGCCATCGCGTACGGGCCCACCCCGGCCAGGGCGAGGAGCCGCTCTGCCACCTCCGCGTCCGGGAGCTCGGGGTCGCCCAGCGCCTCGATGTCGAGGCGCCCCTCGGCCACGGCCTCCGCCAGCTCGCGCAGGTAGGCGCCCCGGTAGCCGGCCCGCGCCACGTCGCGATAGAACGACTCGTCCGCGCGCGCCATCGCCTCAGCGGTCGGGAAGGCGCGGCGCTCGGGGGCGCCGGCGGCGGCCATCCCGAGCTCCCCGACCAGAGCCCCGACCATCCGCTCGGTCGCCGACCACGTGCAGTTGGTCGTGCAGATTGTCTTGACCACGTCCTCGAACACGGTCGGGCTGCGCAGCATCCGCCCCGCCCCAGCGGCCACCCAGGCCAAGCCCGGGTCGGCGGCGGCGACGGCGTAGAACGCGCTCAGGTCCTCGTCGAGGCGCAGCATGTTGCGAATCTGGGCGGCAATCGCCGTGCGCTCGGAAGCCGGCGGCTCGACCGCGCCCGGCATGACGCCGAGGCGCGCCCGGCCCGGCCCCGCGCCGGTCAGGCGCAGAGCCCACGCCCGGCCGCCGGCGGGCAGCACGGTCTCGAGTCTCGAGCCGTCGCGCGCGATCGAGTTTGGCGGGAGGTCGGCCACGCCGTGGGAGAGGACCGTGCGGGCGAAGTCGACCGGCTCGCCGCCCGCGCCGCGCAGTTCGATCGTCCTGGACCAGGGCATCGAGCCGATGGTACGCGCCGATGATTTCTGGCGGCCCGGGCCGTCTAAGCGTCATCTGGCAACGACGATCGAGGAGGCGCACGTGGGACGGGTAGTGGTGAGCGAGTTCGTGACGCTCGACGGCGTGATCGAGGACCCGGGTGGCGCCGAGCAGCTGCCGAACGGCGGCTGGGCGTTCAGGTTCGAACGCGGCGAGGCGGGAAACAAGTTCAAGGTCGACGAGCTGACGGCGGCCGATGCGCTGCTGCTCGGCCGGGTGACCTACGAGGGCTTCGCCGCCGCCTGGCCGAATCGAAGCGGCGACGAATTCAGCGACAAGATGAACGGGATGCCGAAGTACGTAATCTCGAGCACGCTGGAAGAGGCGAGCTGGGAGAACTCGCAGATTGTCCGCGGTGACGTCGCCGAGCAGGTCGCCAAGCTCCGCGACGAGGTGGGCGAGCTTCTGGTCGCCGGCAGCGCCTCGCTCGTCCATGCGCTGACCGCACACGACCTGGTCGACGAGTACCGGCTGATGGTCTACCCGACCGTGCTCGGCGGCGGGAAGCGGCTGTTCGCCGATCCGGGCGCCCAGGCCAACCTCAAGCTCGTGGAGGCGCAACCGGCCGCCGACACGGTGCTTCTGACCTACCACCGCGCATGAGCGGGGGATCGCCCGGCGTCGGGGAACGGGGACGCGTACGATGAGTGTCGTGGCCCAGTCGCCGACACAGACCACGCAGGCGGAGCTCGAGCGGGAGTTCGAGCAGTACCGCAGGGAGCTGACCGGGTACTGCTACCGGATGCTCGGCTCTCCGTTCGAGGCCGAGGATGCCGTCCAGGACACGTTCCTGCGCGCATGGCGCGCCTACGACCGCTTCGAGGGCCGCGCGGCGCTGCGCTCGTGGCTCTACCGGATCGCCACCAACGTCTGCATGGACATGCTGAACGGCCGCCAGCGCCGGGCCCGGCCGATGGACCTGGGCGGGGCGGGTGAGCCGATCGAGGCCAACCTGAACACGCTGCCCGAGGTGACGTGGATGGAGCCGATCCCGGATGGGCTGGCGATCGCCGAGAACGATCCAGCCGAGCAGGCGATGGCGCGCGAGACGATCCGCCTGGCCCTGGTCGCCGCGCTCCAGCACCTGCCGGCGCGCCAGCGCGCGGTGCTGATCCTGTGCGAGGTGCTGCGCTGGAAGGCGGCCGAGGTGGCCGAACTCCTCGACACGAGCGTCGCCTCGGTCAACAGCGCGCTCCAGCGCGCCCGGGCCACGCTCGAGGCCAGCGGCATCAGCTCGTCCGAGGTGGCGCCTGAGATCGAGGGGGACCAGCGCGAGCTGCTGGCCCGCTACGTCGAGGCGTTCGAGCGCTACGACATCGACGCGCTCACGAGCCTGATCCAGGAGGACGCACGCCAGTCGATGCCGCCGTTCGACCTCTGGCTCGAGGGACGCGAGGACATCTTCACCTGGTGGTTCGGACCCGGCATCGCATGCAGCGGCTCGAAGCTGCTGCCGGCGCCGAACGCGAACGGGCGGGTGGCGTTCGGGCAGTACAAGCCGAGCGACTCGGGCCGCGGGCACGACCCATGGGCGCTTCAGGTGATCGAGCTCGCTGCGGACGGCCGAATCCGCGAGCTCACGTTCTTCCTGGACACCGAGCGGCTGTTCCCGCTGTTCGGTCTGCCCCCGCGTCTAGAGTCCTGACGCAATGAGAAAAACTCTGATTCTGGCCGCCGGCCTGAGCCTGCTCGCATGCAGCTCCGCCAGCGCGGCGACCACCAAGACACACATCTACGACGCATTCGAATCCGGCGGTCAGCCCGGGATCACGATCCTGCACACCTTCCAGGGCTCGTGCATGGGCGGCTCCAACGTGCTCAACCGCAACGATGCCTGGCGCTGCATCTCCGGCAACGCGCTCGCGGACCCCTGCTTCAGCTCGAGCAAGTCGGCCAAGTTCGTGCTCTGCCCGTCCGCGCCGTGGAAGGAATCCGGGATCAAGATCAAGCTGCTGCATAAGCTCAAGGGCGGCCACAAGCGCGCGCCCTCGACCAAGGGCAACCCCTGGGGGATCAAGACCACCACGGGTCTGAAATGTGGCTTTGCCAGTGGGGCGACTGCCGCGATCGGCAGCAAGCGGGCCAACTATGCCTGCGTGAAGAGCAGCCAGTGGCTGTGGGGCTCGCCGATTCGCAGCTCCGCGACCTGGACCATCTTCATCGCTCCGCTCAACGCCAAGAAGCTGACCAAGCACGCGAAGATCGCGGTCGCCTGGTTCTGAGCCTCACCCTGCGTCGATCGACCCGAGCAGCCGCTCCACCGCCGGCCGGAACTGCTCGGGTCGCTCGAGCCACGGAAAGTGGCCGCAGTCGGGGATCGTCTCCACCTGCGCCCTGGGGATGAGCGCCGCCGTGATTTCGGTCGACCGTGGCGGCATGGGATCGCCCTCGCCGTGCACGAACAGGGCCGGGAGCTGCAGGCCCGGGAGCCCACGTTTCAAGGTCCCCTGCGCGAAGTGCTCGGCGATCGACCGGTTGGTCCCAATCGAGGCCTCGACCCCGACGTGCCGCGGGGGTTCCGGGGCGGCCTCGCGGACGACGAAGTACTCGGGCCACATCAGCGCGATGCGCTCGACCAGCTCTGGCTCGGTGACCGCGCCCGCGCGCCGGCGCTCCTCGATCTGCTCGATCCTCGCGATCTGGTCGGCGGTGAGGCCGCGGGCCATGTTGGCTCCCTGCTCGGCCAGGACTTCCGGGTCGGCCCCGAGCGGGGCGATCAGCAGCAGTCCGGTCAGCCGGTCCGGGTGGGCGAGCGCCAGATGCAAAGCGAGGTGCCCGCCCCACGAGTGGCCGATCGCCCACGCCCGCTCGGCCCCGATCCAGTCGAGCACGGCCACTGCGTCGGCCACGTGGCGCTCGATCGTGTAGGGCCCGAGCGCGTCCGAGGGCGGCGTGCCCCGCTGCGTGTAGCGAACGGTCTCGAACACGCCATCGAGCTCGGCGGCGCAGTCACCTAGGTAGTCGGGGACGGCCGCCCCGCCGTGGAGCAGCAGGGCGGGCGCTCCGGAGCCGCCGCGGTGCCCGCGCAGCACGCACCCATCCACCGCGAGCTCGAACCGGTCCTCGCCCATTGCGCGACTTTAGTCAGCGGGTGGCTCAGGCGGGCAAAACGTCGTCCAGGCCGAGGAACTCGAGCAGCTCGAGCAGCGCCGTGGACGCATGGCGTAAGCGGATCTGGCAGCCGCGGCGGCGCGCCGCGAGCTGCAGGCGCGCGAGTGCGTCGATCGTCACCGCGTCGGGGTCGAGGCTCGCGACCTCGCAGAAGGCGACGACGGGGTCGCCCTCGGCCAGCAGCGCGCACAGTCGATCACAGAGTCCGGGGAGGTCAGTGCGGGCGATCGGCCCTCTGACCTCGAACGTGATCGCGCCTGCCTGCGGAATGGCCATCACAGCTTTGGACCCCGTGGCACGGGGAAACTCATCGGCGGTGTATTAGGGCGGATCAGACGCGGATCGCGGGCTGCGCGGCCTCGGACACGCGCCGGCCGAGCTCCCGAACCTGCTCGTCGCTCATGTGCGCCATGTCGAGGCCGGCCTGCTCGAGCTCGCGGCGAACGTTGACCGTGGCGCGCACGGTGTCGATCGCCCGGGCCAGCTTGCTCAGCGCGCTGCTCAGCCGCGGGTCATCGAGCGAGCTGCCGCCGTCGGAGTTGGCGGTCAGCAGCCACGTGCGCAGCTCCTCGGCCTCGTCCAGGTCGAGCTCGATCATGAGCCGGGGCTCGTCGGTCGCCGCGAAGTCGCGCTCGGTCGACTCGTCGATTGTGCTCATCGTGGGGCTGTCTATCGGCGACCGGCGGCAAGCGCTTGAGAGGCGAGTGCATTGCACCGACAAGTTGGCCGCCGTCCGGTAGGAGATACTCGTCGCGGGATGCTCGACCTCGACGCCTACCTCGAGCGCATCGGTCTCAGCGGCCGGCCGGGCCTGGCCGAGATCCATCGCGCCCACGTCACCACGATCCCGTTCGAGAACCTCGACCCGCAGCGCGGCGTGCCGGTCACGCTCAGCGAGGAGCAGCTCGAGGACAAGCTCGTGCAGCGCCGGCGTGGCGGCTATTGCTTCGAGCAGAACCTGCTTCTGGCCCGGGCGCTCGAAGCGGTCGGCTATGAGGTCGATCTGATGCTCGCGCGGGTGCGCTCCGGCGGCACCCCCGGCCACCTGCGCCCGCGCTCGCACCTCGTCCTCCGAATCCACGACGACGGGCGCATGTGGCACGCCGACGCGGGCTTTGGGATGGGCACGCTGCTCGACCCGATCCCGTTCGGTCCGGGTGTCCACCACGAGCAGTCGGGCTGGCAGTTCCGGGTCGTGCAGGACGAGACCGAACTGGTTCTCCAGGCGCTGGAGAGCGGGCGGTGGCGCGAGCTCTATGGCTTCGTGCCCGAGCCGGCCCCGATCGTCGACCTCGAGGTCAGCAGCTGGTACACGAGCACCTATCCGCGCTCGCCTTTCGTCACCGGACTGATCGTTTGCGCCCATCACGCGGACGGCTCGCGCTCGGTGCTGAGCGACTGGGGCACGCTCGAGCTCTCAGAGCAGACCCCGGGCCAGACCACGACGACCGCGCTGACGCGGGAGGAGATCCCTGACCTGCTCGCCTCGCGCTTCGACCTGCCCGGGTTCGTGCTCGACCCGGATGGCCGGCTCGTCCCTGCCGGCTAGGCGAACGGTGGGCTGGGGAGGAACGGCCGTAGCGGGCCGGGTGAGCCGCGTACGGCCAGCGCGCCCGAGGGGCTGAGCTGCAGCCCGGCGTGAAGCAGGACGTCGACCGCCCAGTCCTGGGCGCCGGTAACCCAGCGGATGTTCGGCCGCTCAGTGTCGCCGGCGAGCTCGAGCGCGCTCCACAGGAGGGCTGTCGCGGCCTCGTCGTCGCGGGCGGCGAGGAGCCATACGCCGTGGCCCGGCTGGATGACGGCGAACCCCCGGTTCTCGAAGCGCAGGAGGACGCCCCCGCGGGCAAGCGTGAACTCGAGCTCGGTCGTGTGCGCCGCCCCGCGGACCTCGCGCGAGATCGGGGCGAGCTCCTCGAGCTCGATCAGCCCCGCCTCGCGCACCCGGCGATCCGGCCGCGGCAGCGCGGTTCGGTCGATCAGCCCGTCGGCCTGGAAGGTGGGCAGGAGGCGAAAGCCCGAGAGTCCGTAGAGCCGCAGCGCCCGTGAGTCGTCGGAGGCGACGATCAGTCCGCAGTCGGCATGCGTGCCGTAGTTCAGGGCCGACTGCATCAGCGCATGTCCGGCGCCGCCGCTCTGCGCGTCGGGCTTGACCGTGATCAGCGACAGGCACCACAGCCGCTCGCGCACCATCACCTGGGCTACGCCGACGATCTGCCCGTCGCGCACGGCCACGAAGCAGCCCTCGGGATCGGTCTTCAGCGTGTGGGCGAGCCGTTCGCGCCAGCGGTCACCGACCGCCGGGTCGCTGATGTCGAACCCGAAGGCGGCGGCCGAGACGTCACCCGCCTCATGCAGGTCGGAGGCTTCGAAGAGGCGGACCTGGAGGGGGGAGGAGCGGAGTTGGCGCATCGGTATTCCGAGGCTAGAGGACGCTCGCACTCGCTGTCTGGAACGACGTCATTCGAGCGACCTGCCTCCGTCGACATCAGCCACTCGCGGCCGAGTTGAGGCCTCGGACGGCCGCGGCGCGGCCGCGAGTACCGCGAGCTTGTACGCCCGAGTCGCCGAAGAGTGACTCGCGTCTATTGCGCCGCGGACGCGAGGAGCCGTCTGGACGGGGCCGCTAGTGCGAGCCGATACGCCGGCGACGCAGCACGATCGCGCCGATCCCGAACGCCAGCGCCGCGGCGAGGAAGATCGGAAGCAGGATCCCGGCGCCCCCGGACGCCGAGCCGCTCACGATCGGGTGCAGAAGGGCGGAGAGGAGACCGCGCCCGGCGACGGGCGGGACGTGGGCGCTCACGCCCGAAACGGACGTCGTCGCCCCCTTGTGTGAGTTGCCCGAGCCGCCGTTATGGCCACTCTTGCCGGAGCCGCTTGAACTCTGGCCATTGGTTGCGCCGGCGGGACCGGTCGTGGAAACGAGGCGCTTGACCGCCGCCCCCGCCGCACCCTGCGCGGCGAGTTGCTTGCCCGTACCGGCGGGCAGCTGGCCGCCTCCGCCGTGGCCGTGTGCGTTGCCGCCACCGCCGGTCGGTCCCTGATTGCAGCCCGCACCGGGGACAGTCTCGAAGTACTGGTCCACGCCCGAGACGCCGGGAGGGGCGCAATGGGCGGCCAGGGCGCTCGCCGGGAAGGCGATGATTGCCACAAAGAGGGTGAGTGCTGCGAGCAAGCCCTTCATATACACAAGGTACGAAATCGGTGGTGCGAGGCTGACAGAACCGCGCCCGACGATTTGCCGGGCGCGGTTCGTCAATCCTTAGAACTCAACCGTGAGGTTGACCTTCGTCTTCGTCGAAAGGCACTGCGAGGCCGGACCGACACCGGGTCGGCACTTGCTTCCCGAGAAGGCTCTTGGTCTCTGTACGACCACGATCCCCTTCTCGTAGCCCTTCTCGCGCTGCTTGGCCCGCTTCGCGGCTGGGGTCTTGCACTTCTGATGGCGCTTCTCGCACTTCTTGTCGAGGTCCACGCGCTTGATCTTGCCCACCTTGCAGTTGGCGGCGTTGATCATCCTCTTGGCCGTGTTGAGGTGCCGGCCGACGACCTTCGGCACGACGCACACGGTCGCGCAATACGGGGCCTTCTTCGGGTGGCCCGGTGAGCAGATGCGTTTGCCGGCGGCGGCGCCTGGAATGGCAGCGACGACGGCTACCACGGCGGCGACGGCAAAAAACAGGAGCGTTGACTTTCTAACCAAGTGACCTCCTCCGGGAATCGGATGGTGCGTACGGCTGCGTCGAGGTCAGATACGTGATCTGGAGGCCTTGGCTGACACTCGCTCCAGGTTTTTGTTCTATCCGGTCCGCCAGGTGATGCTGGCTTCGTCGGCGACGCGCGCTCTCAGCCGCCGGCGTCCTGAGAGCCGAATGTGACGCGTGAAGATTCCGTGGGCGCCGCGCTTGAAGCTTGCGATCGTCTTCCAGCCGTGGCTTCCGGACTCCTGGACCAGAACCGTCCCCGCCCGCGGCGTGATGCCCCAGACGATCTTGTGTCCACGACCGGCTGGCTCGGCGACGAATGGAAAGCGGAATGCCTCAAACCCAGCCTTGCGCCTTCCGTTGTCGTAGTAGACGCCGGACTGGTACGTGTCGGCGCAGTTTGGGACACATGGCTGGTCGGCCAATAGGTACCACGCCATCGCCGAGACACCCTCGTGCCAGGTCACGTAGAACGACTCCTCGAGCCAGTGCTCCCACGTGTACATCGGCACGCCATGCGGGTCGGGCGGTTTGGAGTCCCACGAAAACTCGGTGATCCAAACCGGCTTATGACCCCGCGGAAGGACGCGACCACTGCGCCCGGCAGCGCGCATGATGCGGGTCAGCTTCCCAATATCTGGGAGGGACACATCATCCGGGTTGATGGCCGGGAACTTGGGTCCGCCGATCTCGTAGGGGTGATGGGCGAGGATGTCGAAGTGGGCCGGATGCGGGCACCGGCGCGGCTTCAGGCGCGCGCTCATGCACAAGAGGTCGCGAACGAATTGGGCCGGCGGCACCCGTCCGTTCCGCGCCGTCGGGCTATCTCCAAACGGAGCGGTGCCGCCGGTTACGACAACGTTCGACCTCGAAACCGACTTGACCGCCTCGTACCCCGCGTTGAGCAGGCCTCGGTACAGGATCGCGCTCTCGTCGACCCAATGATGGCCGCTCCTCACCCACTGGGGCGTCAGATGGTTGAAGAGGTTCGGCTCACTCCACGGCTGGTAGTAGCGAACGTGGGGGAGGGATGACGAGGCGCCGGCGGGCGTGAAATGGCCCGAGTAGCGCCGGGCGACCGCCTTCATGAATTGGCCGAACGCCTTTGCGTCGGGTCTCCAAGTCCCCGGTGCGGCCCAGTTCGGGCGATGCGGCCCGTCAGCCCACGGCGGGCCGCCCCCGCCGCCGGCGACCGTGACCGCGACTGTCAAGCCGTGGGCGACGGCGGCCCGAACCGTGGCGTCGAGCGTCCCCCAGTTGTACTCGGGGTTTGCGGGATCGGTTGGGTCCGTGCCCTTGGGCGGGCGAGTGGGCGACACGCCGGCCCAGTCAATCCCGATCAGGACGAGCTGTGCTCCCGCGGCGTCGGCGCGGTTGAACCACGTGTCCGCGGTCGCCGGGTTATTCCAGACGCCATCCGCGAAGCCGGTCATAAAGCTGCGTGGCGCGCCCGCGGCGGGCACCGCGCCCAGCACCAACGCCGCCAGCGAAGCGGCGGCGGCAATCGCGATCGACCGTCTCACGATCCGAACGGGCCGCCGCCGGACGCGCTGAGCGCCGCAAGGATCAGGAGCACGACACCGGATGAGACGTAAGCCGCTACGAGCAGCCAGAGCCGCGCCGGGCGTCGTGTCCGCGCGTCGGCCGCGATCAGGCGCTCTCGGAGGGTTGAGCCAAACTCGGGTACCGGACGCGGCCGGCTTTTCCGTAGAGCGGATTCGGTTGCGCGGTCAGGCTGTTCTGGTTCGGTCATTCTGCGGTTGCTGGGGACAATGGATTCAACGCGTGCGCGCGGCGATAGTCGCGGACCGCGGGCAGCGCCCGACCACTTTCGGCATCGATTCGGGCCCTCACCAGCCAAATACGCCAGTTCGTCGGCTCGCGCGAGGTCGCCTGGGTTATCGCCACGGTCGCGTCGCGGAGATCGCCGGACGCCTCCAGGATCAAGGCGCGTTGCAAGCGTGGGGTCGCTGCATAGGGCTCGAGCGTCTGCGCCGTCGCGGCGTCGGCGAGCGCCGCCTTCATGTGTCCCGCGCGGAACGCCGATTGGCTCGAGCGGTATGCGGACGTCGCGCCGTAGGGGATCGCGATCGCGACGATCGCCGCTAGGCAGACGACGACAATCGCCCCACGTGGGCCCCACTTGCGCCATCCCGCGTCCGCGACGTCCGCCCGCCGGCGGGTCCTCTCGATAGGCCAGGACAGCGGCGCCGAGCAGAAGCGCGGCGACCGGAGCGACGGCCAGCTGCCACATCCAGTCGTAACCGGACGCCACGCAGAACGCGATCAACGCAGCCGTCGCACCCGCCAGGCTGGTGCGGGCAAGCGGCGGGGCACATAGCGTCCGCATCACCCCAGCTATGAGCAGCGTGAGCAGCAGGGCGGCAAGCGGAACGAATCCGACCAGCCCGGCCTCGGCAAGCGTTTCCAGATAGAGCGAGTGGGCATTGCGTATGAACTCGTAGATCGCGCCGTGCTGAGCCCAGTAGAACTCGAACGTTCCAGGGCCAATGCCGGTCAGAGGCTTGCTCTTGAACGCATGAACCGCCGTCTGCCAGTACTGGTAGCGATGGCTGCCGGTCACAGTTCCCAGCCGTGAAAGCACATTCCCCGACACGACGCCCGTGGTGTCGGTCTGCTTGAACAGCCGCCATTGGTGCGAGAGCTGGCCCGGCACGCCGGCCGCGACGGCGATGATCAGGGCCACGATCAGCCCGACCAGGGTGGCAACGGTCGCAGGGCGGCGCCTCACACGCAGGGCCTGCGGTCTGACTGCGTAGCGAGCCGCGAGAGCGATGCCCACCTGGGCGAGCGCGACGCCAATGCAGACGACGATCAACAGCGCCGTCATCTGGTGGCGCTGCGAGATCGCCGCAGGAGTCGATAGGGCATCCCGCAGAGCGCTTCGGTGGAGGAGTCCCGCGATCAAAATCGCCGAGCCGGCCGCCGCAACCAGCCCCGTCGCGAGCTTCGGCAGGCGGTCCGGTGAGAGCGCGTAGAAAGCGGCAATCGCGACGATCGCAGTCAGCACGCCTCCGCGGGAGGCGGTCAGCACAATCCCGAGAACGGCGACGGGGATAGCGGCCGCGCCGACGGCCTGGCCGACGATTGTCCGGCTCTTCGTTGCCAGCACGAGCAGGAGTGGCAGGCCGATCGCCAGGAAGTTGCCCGTTCCGTTGGCGTAGTTGAGCGGGTAGTCGAGCCGGGGCGACACGCCGAAGAACGCGACGACACTGTCGTGCGGGAACGCCCCTGGGTACAGTCGCGAGAGCACAGCAAGCAGACCCACAAGCCCGAATGCGACGCCCATGCCGGTCACGAGCTGGCGGATCGTGTCTCGTCGCACGACGATCAGGGCGAGGAGAAAGAGCCCGAGATACGTGGCGATTCGGCTGACCTCCACCACGGTGCGTTCGGCGCTGCTCGACCATCCGGTCGCGATCAGCGTCCAGACCGCGAACGCGGCCAACAGCCCCGTGCAGGCCCAGCCGAGACGGCCGATCCGACTCAGAGGAAGGACTCCGACAACGACCCCGAGCAGCACGATCCACCACGCCGCCAGGCCCACCTCGCTGCGAATCACGATGTCATAGCCACCGCCCCGCAAGGCGAGATACAGCACGGGTGCGAACCCCAGCGTCCACGCTCCGAGCGCCCGACCGTCCAGGCGCAGGGTCGCGGCCAGGGACCTGGAGCGGGGGACGGGTGTTGCGGCGAGCTCCATCGGCTCTAACGAATACGGCGATTGGCGGTCGTGGCTGACAGATTCATCGTTCCATAACGGTCCGGAGGCGCCTGAGCGAGCGCGAGACGATCTGTTGAACGTTGGCCAGCGTCAGACCGGTCAGTTCAGCGATCTCGGGTCCGCTCAGGTCGGCTCCGTAGCGGAGTGCGAGGAGCTCGCGCTCGCGGTCGGAGAGGGTGCCAAGCGCCGCCGTCAGCTCGGGATCAAGTCCCAGGTCCGCGTCGGCGTCGGTGCTCGGAAGGTGCGCTCGGACTCACGTCCTGGATCGGCACGCTTGGGCCGGCGGAGGGCTGCGAGCGATAGTGATCGACCAGCAGATTGCGTGCGATCGCGATCAGCCATGTGCTCACGGCCGAGCGGCCAGCGTCGTATCGCTCCCAGGCGCGCAGCGCCCGCTCAAAGCACTGTTGCGTCAGATCCTCCGCGTCATCCCGGCTCGATACCCGGTAGGCAAAAAAGCCGTAGACGCGATTGAGGTGCTCGTCGTATGCCTGTTCGAAGTCCAGAGCGCCCTACCGGTCGCCTCGGGGTGATGTCCCGCCGCGCGTACCGTAGTGATCGCGCCCTGAGGGCGTTGTCAGAAGCACTCGTCGCCCGCGAGCACTACTTTCTCGCGGATCGAAGTCCGTCGCGCCAGTCGTACCTCCCAGGCTCCGAGCTCTCGCCTTCGGCCGGCTTCCGTCAGGCTCCGGGCCGATCCGGTGCTTGCGGTCTGCGCGGTCGCCTGCGTGTGGTTTCTGGCCACCCTGGCCTTCGTTCTGATCCATTCCGCGGTCGACGGCCTGACGTTTGCCGGCCCCTACTCGGCGTATTTCCCGCTCGATCAACTGCACTACCTCGCCTGGATCAGGGAAGCTGGGCAGCACGTTCTGATCGCCGACCCGTACCGCGCCGGCGCCCCGCACGTGTATCTGCACCCGCTGTTCTTGATCTCGGGGCTGCTCTGGCGTGCCGGTCTGAGCGTGCAGGCCGCCTATCTGGTGTGGACCCCGGTGGCGATCGGGACCCTCGTCTGGGGCTACGCACGCTTCACCGGACGGTTCCTCGCGGGAGATGGACGCGCGGCTGCGCTCGCCGTCGCGTTGCTGTTCCTCAGTCCGCTGGTACCGGCCCTCGACTACGGCGGTGTCGTCAACGCCAATGGCGCGTATTACCTGGTCACGGTGGCCGGCCACGGCGCGGCGTACTGGCAGGCCTGGGGCTACCTGCCGACGATGATCGCGCTCGGCTTGATGCCGATCTGCCTGCTCGGCGTCGAAGGGCTTCTGAGCGATGTCCGCGGTCGCGCGAATGCCGTTGCACCGGCGGTGGCTCGGCCTGCTGGTGGCCTGGCTTCATCCCTGGGGTGGGATCGAGCTACTGGTGATGATCGTGATGCTGCTCGCGCTCCGCCGGATGCCGGACGGATCCGCCCGCGTCGTCATCGTCGGCGTTGCGACGCTCGTGCCGCTGCTCTACTACGCGATCATCGCCGGCAGCGATTCGGCCTGGTCGCTGGGGCAGCTCCGCGCTTCCGGGAACGCACCGCTGGTGTGGCCTGTGCTGGTCGCGTTCGGCCCGCTCCTGCTACTCGCACTGCTTGCGCGTCGGCCTCAGCGGGATCCTCGTGACCAACTCCTCATCCTCTGGCCGCTGGCTGCGCTGCTGGTTTACCTGGCACTGGGAAGGGACGCTCGCGGTTCGGCGCTCGAGGGCGTGACGCTGCCGCTGGCGATCCTCGCCGTGCGCGGGTGGCAGCGCCTCGCGCTTTCGCGCGGGTGGGCCTACGTGGCCCTGTTCCTGGCGATCGTTCCTGGTGCCTTCTACTCGGCGCATACGTTCTACGACACGTTTCGTGACCGCAACGTCCCGTTCGCGCTGGCTCCGCGGGGAGCAGCGGGCGGTTGACGCACTGAGTCGCATCCACGGGAACGTGCTTGCGACGCCGTATCTTGCGAGCGCGTTGCCGGCCATCGACGGGCACGCGGGTGAGGTCATGGCTGGCAGCGATCGAGCTGTTTGCAGGGACGGTCGACGCCGCCGCCGAGCGGCTGCTCGCGGGGGCCGCGATTCAAGTCGTCGTATCGGACTGTCGTGCGACTCGGAGGGACCTGTCCCGATTCTCCGGCCCCTCGGCTTCCGGACGATGAGCTATGGCTGCGCCAGGATCTACGAGCGACGTTGACGCGCCAACGCCGTCGGTTGAGATTCAGGCGCGGCGGGTCGAAGATCACACGAAGCCGTTGACAAACGGATGTGTTCACGCGTGATGGGGCGGTCGTGCTTCCGTTGCCTGCCAAACTCGCGATCGACGTGAGTCGACTAACCAGCGAGGTGATCTCCGACCCTGACCGGCTCTCTGGACTCCGAAATGAGTGGGACCGGATCGCCTGCGAAACCGGGCGTCCCATGTCTCTCTCGGCTTGGCTGCTTGCTTGGTGGAGAACGCAGCGAAACGCGCCGGTTCCGGTCGAGCTCCGCGTGATCGTTGTACGGGATAAGGATCGCTTGGTGGGGCTGGCCCCGTTCGCGGTCAGCCGTCGACGAGTTGGTCCGACGGTCTACGAGTCGCCGGGCGCGCGGAGTCTCCCGCGGATCGAACCGGTCTGCCGTCCGGAGCGCGAAACCGTCTTCGCTCGCGCAGTCGCCCAATCGCTGGTCGGTGCCGATCCGACTCCGAGCGTGATCCGGATCGTGGACGCGGATACGGAATCGCCTTGGCCGTCTGCGATCGCGGCCGCTTGGCCGAAGGGCGGCCTGGCGCGCTTGCGCTGGAGCCACATTCAGCCGGTGCCAACGATCGAAGTCGAGCGGCGGCCCTTCTCGGTCTGGTGGGAACTTCGGAGCGGTCGTTTCGCGCCGACGTACGACGCGGCCGACGAAAGCTCTCCAGGCGCGGAGCGTCGGTGGTGTTGGCCTCGGACGGCGTGGCGTTCGACCGCGCGGCGAAGGGACTTGCCCACCTTCACGCTCTGCGTTGGCCGTCGGAGCGGACCGCCGCTTCGCAGAATCCACGAGCTGCTCCGGGACGTGGCCGACGACCTACTGCCGAGAGGGAGATTCGGCTCTGGACGCTCGAGATCGACGGCGCCATCATCGCTGCAAATCTGATGACCGCGGCTGGCGGGGAGGTCGTCGGAGTGGCCAGTGCATTCGACGTCCGCTTCAGGGGGTTGCAACCGGGTCTCCATCTGCAGCTGGCGGCGATCGAACATTGCTTCGTCCGCAGGCGACCGACGAATCGATCTGGGCCTGGGACCCTCGTGGTGGAAACGTCGGCTGGCAAACGGTGAACGTCAGGTCGGATCTGCCGTCGTCATCCCCTCGGGTGTCCGGCAGCTGCCGCACGGGCTTGGGAGCGGCTCGACGCACTGGCCGTCGCGGCCGCTCCGACGGCTCCCGGAGCGTGCGACGGACCGAGTTGCCGCGCGTAACAGGACCGCGATAGCGCCTGGATCAGCGATGACTCGAAACGTTCGCGTTCTGGTCGTCCGGGGCCAGCACGCCTCCCCGTGGGAGCTTGAGACTTGGCGAGACCTTCCCGGGCGCTTTGAGGTCAAGTATCTGCTCACGCGGCAGAACCGGTTCTCCCTAGACGGCACCGATCTCGAAGCCATCGACGTCAGAACTGTCAGCGAGCTCCTTCCCGGGAAGGCGACTCAGACACCTCGTGTCAACCTTCGGCGCCGACCGCTATCTGGGTGCCTCGGGAGCCCTGGCCTGGGCGGACATCGTCCATGCGGAAGAACTCAGCTACTGGTTCTCGGCGGAAATGGCACGACGAAAGGCGCGGCATCGCTACAGACTGGTGCAATCAGTCTGGGAGACGTTGCCTGGGCTCGAGACCTACAGGACTCTGCCGGAACGGATCTACAGGCGCTCGACGCTTGCCGGCACGGATCGCTTTCTGGCCGCGACCGCTCGGGCGCGTGATTCGCTTCGGCTCGAGGGCGTCCCTGAGGAAAAGATTGACCTGTGCCCTCCCGGGCTGAAACTCGAGCCGTTCCGCCGCGCCGCGAAGCGCCCCATCACGTCGGCTCAGCACGCACGTCATCCTGTCCGTCGGCCGTCTGGTCTGGGAAAAGGGCCACCAGGACGTGCTGCGAGCCGTGTCCACCCTCTGCGCGCACCACAGAACCACCAGTCTCCGGATCTTCGGGTCAGGATCGTCGGAAGCGGCCGGGAGGAGGGTCGTCTCAGGCGATACGCGAAGGACCTTGGGATCGCGGACCTCGTTTCATTCGTCGGCAACGTCCCGTACCGGGAGATGCCCGACATCTACGCGCAGGCATCCTGCCTCGTGCTGGCCAGCTTGCCGCGGGTGACCTCTCTTGTCCCTGGATGGCCACGCCATTTCTGGGAGGAGCAGTTCGGGATGGTCCTGCCCGAGGCGATGGCGGCGGGCCTTCCGATCATCGCCTCGTCATGCGGCGCCATCCCAGAGGTGGCGGGGGACGCCGCCCAGTATTTCGCTCCAGGGGATTGGCGGGAGCTGGCGGCGCGGCTGCGGGAGGGTCCGCTGAGGAGGCCCCTCGACACCAGGGTCAGCTATCGCAGCGATGCTCTGAGCTCTACTCGAGCAGTGCGTCGGCTCAGCGATTGGAAACCGTACGATCGCGCGGTTGCGTGAGGACGCTCATTGGTTGGCGGAGAAATGCGTCGCCATCTCCGGTGGGAGGGCGTCAGCAACCGTAGCTCTCGGATGAAGCCCTGACCGTTTACGCTTGCCCGGCAGCGCCTCGCGCGACCGTCGCGACATGTTCGACCTCGGCATCGGTCAACTCCGGGTAAAGCGGTAGCGATACGACCTCCCGCGCGAGCGCTTCGGCGTTCGTCAGTGAACTGGGCCCATCTGCGAGAGAGCGGTAGGCCGGATGCTCGTGAACTGCAACGGGATAGTGAACGTTGGTCTGCACCCCGCCACGCTCCAGCTTTTCAACGAACTCGACCCGTCGCGTCGTACGGACCACGTAGAGCTGAAAGGCCGGCTCATGACCAGCGAATCGCGCGAGTGGCGTGACCGGGGTGTCGCGGAGTGCCTCGTCGTAGTGCGCGGCGATGGCCCTGCGCCGCGCGAGGGCGCTCCCAAGGCCTGGCAGTCGAGAACGCAGAATTGCGGCTTGAAGCTCGTCGAGCCGACTGTTGACACCTTCGTCGACGCTGATGCCGGGCTCGGCCTGGCCATAGGTACGAAGTCGGCGCGCCCTACGAGCGAGGTCACCGTCCGCCGTTAGGATCGCTCCTGCGTCACCCAGAGCGCCAAGGAGTTTTGTCGGATAGAAGGAAAATGCTCCGAGCGTGCCGTGAGAGCCGGCGATCCCTTCCGGGGTTCGCGCTCCGAGTGCTTGCGCGCAGTCTTTTCCGACCAACGGGATCCCGGCCTCTTTAGAGAGCGCGGTGATTGCGGTCATGTCGGCACACCCGCCATAGAGGTGTACCACCACCACTGCACGCGTACGATTCGTGATCGCAGCGGCAAGCAACTCGGGATCCATCGTGCCACTGGCGCGATCAGCGTCACAGAGCACGGGCTTTCCGCCGGCACGGGCGATCGCGGCGACGGTCGGGATGCAGGTGTTCGCCTGCGTTATGACCTCCGAGCCGGGTTCAATCGCAAGGGCCCGTAGCGATAGCTCGATCGCATCCGTACCGGACCCAACTCCGATCGCGTGCTCAACGCCGACGGCCGCAGCGAACTCTCGCTCGAATGCTTCGGCCTCGGTGCCAAGGATGAACCAGCCACTATCGATGACTCGTCTGATCGCTGTCTCGATTGCAACACGTTGCGCGGCGACAGCACGGTTGAGGTCGAAGAAACCGACGGACATCGAGGTGTTTGCGCTCACTCAGGCCTCGCAAGCGACAAGTATTCGCGGTAGCTGCGAATGTAGTCCCCTTCGTCGTAGAGATCGGACGCGAGCACCAGCCCGACGGTGCCGCCATGGAGTTGAGCTGCGACGCCCAGAGCATAGGTGGTAGATAGAGACCTCTCCACGGACGCGACAGCGAGACGAGCTGTCGGTCGCTTCCATCATCGAGGAGGACCTCAAACCGGCCCGCGAGACAAATGATTACCTGCTCTTGCGCTCGATGTGCGTGTGCACCACGGTTCTCTCCGACGGGAACGTCATAGAAGTAGAACACACGCTTGATTGGAAATGGAACGTGGCGCTCGCTCTCGATCGGGGTGAGACTGCCCTTCGGGTCGAAGAACTTCTCGAAGTCGATCCAACGGGCTCTGCCAAGGAGCTTGGTGTCGAATGTCATCCTTGCCGGCAGCCGCGGTCACTCAGGTTGTCTCGCAAACAGAAATCCACCGGTCTCGGCGTGACTATCGGCACCTCGGGTACCGACAGGAATTCGCGCATCAGTGTCATGCCTGCGGCATTCGCGCAGCTGATGAGATCGTCACGGTTCAGTACCCACCCGATGTATGACGTGTAATACCCGTATTCGTGCGCACTCTGCAGCACCGTGAACCCGGTACCTGTCCGAATGAATGGGACCCGGCAATGTAGAGGTATGGTGCGGCCGCTGATGCCAAGCGTCGGACGAGCGCCGCCAATCTCTTGCGTAGTGAACCGAGCCGCTGGCCATGACGAAGTCGTACTTACGCTCCAGGCACGAGTCATCGCTGACGAACTCGACCCCGGCTAAACAGTTCCGGGCTCGATCACAGACGGACGGGGTCTCCTTGCAGCAGTAGTCGAGTTCGAGACCGGGCAGCAAGCCTTCGCGATCAGGTAGTAATGACCCGGTCCTCCACCCCAGTCGAGGACCGTCATTCGCTGCGTCCCCCGCTGGCTCGAGCCAACACGGCAGCGTAGGACATCAGCAGGTTGTGCGCACCCACTCGTCCGTGGCTATCTCGCGTCCCCACGCTTCCGGCACCTCAAGCGAGATTCCCAGGGGCCGAGTTCCCCTGAGCGCATCGAGCAGCGCCGGCCAACGCCGCTCATACGCCGACGGCTACGGACTCGTCATCCCAGGTGCCGGATTCGAGATCGTCGGAAGGCCAGTCAGTTCCGAGGTATTGCCATTCAGCCGGGCCGCGCGCCCGAAGGCGACGCGCGGCCGACAGGAGCACCGGCGGGGCGAGCGCCGTACCGCATCTCCACGCAATACCGGCCACGGGTCCTGGGGTTCATCGACCTCTCGGGCTCCTTAGGGCCGAGCCTTCTGCGCGAGCTCGACCGGGAGGACGCTCCAGGCCGCAAGTGGCTGCGCCGCCCGGTCGCGCATGATCGAATCATCGAGATCATGCGGGCACGGCAGCACCTCGAACCTGAATAGCCTCTTCCTCGATCAGGGTGTGGAAACTTCGATGGCCAATCGCAAAGCCAGCCCAGACGTGGAGCTGGTAGCTGCCTGCGGGAAGGACAGGGGGAATCGTGACGCAGGCCTCATAGTCGCCTGGGCTCTGGACCGAGTCACCGGACCTCGCACATCTGACCATGCCTCATTGAGAACATGAATTCCGCGTTGGTTGACGAGGTAAACGGCGATGTCCAGCCCTGCCACGCGCTCGGTCACGCAAACCGAACCCGCACCGAGAGCGGCTGGTCACGGCGGGGCGCAGCGACCTCCGACCAGCCGGATCGACGAGCGCCACGGACAACAGCTCCACCGGCCTGTCTCCACGCCGCTCGAACTCGGCGATCAGGGCATCGGTTGCCAGCGTGTCGGCGAGGTACGCCTCGACGATCGATACGCTCGGCCCGTCGGCCTTGATGCGGCCCCGCTCGATCCAGATCGCCCGCTCGCAGAGCCGCGAAACCGCTCCGACGTCGTGGCTGACGAAGATCGCCGTGCGACCCTCGTCCGCCAGCTCGGAGATTTGCCGAGGCACTGGCGCTGGAACTCGGCATCGCCCACCGCGAGCACTTCGTCGATCAGGATCGTTTCCGGTTCAAGATGCGCCGCCACCGCGAAAGCGAGTCGGAGCTCCATCCCAGCGGAGTAATACTTCAAGGCTTGTCGAGGTGGCGCTCGACCCCCGAGAATGCCACGATCTCGTCGAACCGTTGGCGGATATCGCGCCTGGACATACCAAGGACGCTCCGTTGAGGATAGATGTTCTCGCGACCGGTCAACTCGTGATGGAAGCCGGTGCCGACCTCCAGCAGCGAGCCGACGCGCCCGCGGGTGCGGCTCGACACCGGCTGAGGGCGAGTATCCGTGCGAGGATCTTCAGCAGCGTGGTCTTGCCGGCGCCGTTGCGACCGATCACGCAACTTCTCGCCTTCATCCACGGTGAAGCTGACGTCCTCCAGGGCCCACAGTTCACGTGACGCGACAACCCGGCTCCCCGAGCCGCGCTCGAGCAGCGACGACATCGATTCGCGCAGAGTCCGGTAGCGCTCGACCCGCTCGCCGACCCGGTACCGCTTGGCGACGTGCTCAACCTCAATCACGCTGCTCGTCATCATCAGATCACGTCGGCGAAGCGGCGCTCGGTCGCTGGAAGTACAGCAGCCCGCCGATCAGGAGGACGATGCCGGATGCCAACGAGACGAGACTCTCCACCGAGGGTGCGGGAGCCCCGAGCAGCGACCACCTGAATCCCTCGAGCGCCCCGACCATTGGATTCAGGGCATATATCCAACGCCCATGCGCCGGTTACGAGTGAGCTCGTGTACACGACCGGGCTCGCGTACATCCAGATCTGCAGAACGAATGGGAGCGCATGCCGCACGTCGCGGTACTCGACGTTTATTGCAGCCAGCAACAGTCCGCTTCCAAGTGCAACGCCTACCAGGGCCACGATCCAGACAGGCAGCAGCACGATCGCCGGCCCAGGGGTGACCCCGTATATGGCCATGAACACGCCGACGAAAACAGCGAGATCGCGAGGTCGACCAGGCCGGGGAGCATGGTGGCGATTGGTGCCAGGAGACGTGGAAAGTAGATCCGGGTTACGAGTCCGATTCTCGACGAGCACGTACGCGGCTGCGCTAATGCCGCGTTAGACAGATAGGTCCAAACCGTGAGACCGGCGAACACGAATACCGGATACGCCCACCTCGTCGCTCGGACAGAGTGAGCGAAGTGCCCAAACACCAGACTGAAGATGACTGCACGCGGCCAGAGGCTGGATCACCGCCCATGGCGATCCCGAAGACGGTCTGCTTGTAGCGAACCTTCAGATCCCGCGCCGCGAGGATCAGCGCCAACTCGCGCGACGCCCAGAGCTCCCGGAGCTCTAGCGCCGACCACGCGCGCCGCAGTTGGCCCGATTTCTCGAGTCCATTCGATCGACGCGACTCGTGTCGCCATTCATGCATCCCCGGCGTCGAAGCACGAGCTTGAGAATACGGACCGGAGCAGCTTGAGGTCCGGCCTCCTACATCGGATCGGGCTGTCGAATGGTCCGGGTCAGATCAGGCTGAGGTTCTGAGAGAATCCATCGGCAGATGCCCGAAGGGAGCAGCCGCCATCGGGCGGGGATCGCGGGCAGCTGGCCGAATGCGCAACGAGTATGCACCCTCTTCGACGTGAATTACCTCGCTCGGGCCTGGTCCTCTATCGGTCGCTCGCCGAAGTCTGCGATGACTCCCATCTTCGGGTCTTCTGCATGGACGTGCGGACTGAAGCGACTCCTCGCACGCCCTTGCGCTGCCGGGTCTGCGGCGCGAGTCCCCTTGCGTGCGCTGGAGGAGCACGATCCGGAGCTCCTGCACGTCAAACCGACGCGCTCCCGCTCGGGCCAATACTGCTGGACCGCAACTCCATGCGGTGTGCCTCTATGCGCTCGAGACCGAGCCCAGCCTGGAAATGATCACGTACTCTGAAGACGCGGATCTGATGTTGCACAGCGATCCGACGCCATTGTTCGATGAGTTCGATCGGGCCTCGGTCTTGATCGTGCCT